>NZ_CP151955.1:0-4800000 GCF_038593025.1 Paenibacillus sp. FSL L8-0436
GTGGACAGCCATACTTCCGAATTATGGCAGCAAATATTATCGATTATTCAAACCAAATTAAGCAAACCGAGCTTCGATACATGGTTTAAGGCGACGAAGGCATTAACTCTGAGCCAGCACGCCATTATCATCTCGGCACCTACAACATTTGCCGTAGAATGGCTGGAAAGTCGTTACACCAAATTGGTAGGAGCTACGGTTTATGAAGTTACCGGACAACAGGTTGACGTCAAATTTGTGATTGAGGAGAACAAGCCCGTAGAGCCTGTAATCCAGCAGATGACGCCTTCTCCCGCAGTATCGCGTGAAGAAGCGCAGACTCATTTGCTTAATCCCAAATACACTTTCGATACGTTCGTTATCGGCTCCGGCAACCGGTTTGCGCATGCAGCCTCTCTCGCTGTAGCGGAAGCGCCTGCCAAAGCGTATAATCCCTTGTTTTTGTACGGCGGGGTGGGTCTCGGGAAGACTCATCTAATGCATGCCATCGGACACTACGTCCTGGAACATAACCCTAACAATAAGGTTATCTACATCTCGTCCGAGAAATTCACGAATGAATTCATCAACTCCATCCGTGACAACCGCGGTGAAAGCTTCCGTAACAAATACCGCAACGTTGACATTCTGCTGATTGACGATATTCAATTCCTGGCCGGCAAAGAGTCAACGCAGGAGGAATTTTTCCATACGTTTAACGCTCTTCATGAAGAACGCAAGCAAATTATTATCTCCAGCGACCGTCCCCCAAAGGAAATTCCCACTCTGGAAGAACGGCTTCGTTCCCGTTTTGAATGGGGACTCATTACCGATATTCAACCGCCTGATCTGGAGACGCGGATTGCCATTTTGCGCAAGAAAGCCAAGGCGGAGAACCTGGATATCCCCAATGAGGCCATGATGTACATCGCCAACCAGATCGATACGAACATTCGCGAGCTTGAGGGCGCATTGATCCGTGTTGTTGCCTATTCATCGCTTACCAACCAGGACGTAACCACTCATCTGGCAGCCGAAGCACTGAAGGATATCATCCCTTCCAGCCGGCCGAAGATGATCACCATGAATGATATTCAGCAAAAGGTCGGCGAATATTACAATTTGCGCATGGAAGATTTCAAGGCGCGCAAACGCACCAAAGCCGTAGCTTTTCCACGTCAAATCGCTATGTATCTCTCCCGTGAATTAACGGATTATTCGCTTCCCAAAATCGGAGAAGCTTTCGGGGGACGTGACCATACAACAGTTATACATGCCCATGAGAAGATTACGCAGCAACTAAAGGTAGACCAGGAGTTGTACAAAGTGGTAAATAATCTTGCGGAGAAAATTAAAAATCCTTCCTAAGAGGAACAAAGAGCCTATGCACAATCTATACACATGTGGATAGGCTTAATTTTATGCTGTTTTCGGGGTTATCCACATAAACGGCGCCCCTACTACTAATACTATTAAATAACTATAATAATTCATCTTCTAAGAGCAGGTTTCGAAGAGGACTTACGTACACCTATTTCCCAATTTTTCAGCTAGGAGTGAAATCATGAAAATCAGCATTCTTAAAAATGAACTCAACGAATCAATCGGGCACGTATCCAAGGCAATCTCCAGCAGAACCACGATCCCCATTCTGACCGGCATTAAGCTGGAGGTAAGCCATCAAGGTGTTACCCTGACTGCAAGTGATACGGACATTTCCATCCAGTCCTTCATACCTGCAGAGAACGATAGCCATACCATCGTAAAAGTGGAACAGCCAGGCAGCGTTGTGCTTCCAGCCAAGTTTTTCGTCGAGATCATCAAGAAGCTTCCCTCCAAAGAAATTCACATGGAAGTCAAAGAGGGCTTTCAAACCTATATCTCTTCCGGCTCCACGGAAATTCAGATCGTCGGTCTTGACCCCGAGGAATTCCCAGTGCTGCCAAGCATCGAGGAGAACGAAACGATCTCAATTCCAGGTGATTTGCTGAAAAATATGATTAAACAAACCGCCTTCTCTATCTCCACCCAAGAGACAACACCGATTCTGACAGGGATTCTGTGGAATCTGAGTGAGAATGAATTTAAATTTACAGCTACCGACCGCCACCGTCTGGCCACAAGAGCTGCGCATCTGGAAGGGACCGAGAATGTCCAATTCGCCAACATCGTCATTGCCGGGAAAACGCTGAATGAGCTAAGCAAAATCATACCGGACCAGAATATGCTGGTGGATATTGTCGTGGCCGATAATCAGGTGCTCTTCAAAATCGACAAAGTGCTGTTCTATTCACGGATTCTGGATGGAATTTATCCGGATACTTCTAGAATTATTCCGACCAACTACAAAACAGAACTAACTTTAGATACAAAAAAACTCAGCGAATCGATTGACCGCGCTTATTTGCTGTCCCGTGAAGAAAAAACAAACATTGTGCGTATGCAGACACTGGAGAACGGCGACGTTGAGATCTCTTCCAGCTCGTCAGAGCTGGGGAAGGTTCGTGAAGAACTGGAAGTCCTTGATTTCAAAGGCGAACCGCTCAAAATCTCCTTCAACTCCAAATATATGCTCGATGTCCTCAAAGTTGTTGAAAGCGAGCAGCTCGTCATCGCCTTCACCGGTATGATGAGTCCGATTATTCTTAGACCGCTGGATGACAGCCGCAGTCTGTATGTCATTCTGCCGTACCGCACAACAAATTAAACGCCGCTGTTCACGGACCTGTGGATAAGTGGTGGAAAGGATAAAAAACATGAAAAAAATACTTATCCACAGTGGATATATTAAGCTGGACCAGTTCTTGAAGCTTTCGGATTGCGTATCCACAGGCGGCATGGCGAAGGCGCTGCTGCAGGAAGGCTACGTGAAGGTTAACGGGGAAAAAGAAGAACGACGTGGCAGAAAGCTTTATCCGGGTGATACAATAGAGGTTCAGGACAACGGCGCATTCGAGATTGAAGGCGGCGGAATAAAAGAGTAGTTCACCCAAGGAGGCAGAGGTTCGTGTTTGTTAAAAATATCGGTCTGCAGCATTACCGTAACTACGGGCTGCTGCGTCTGGAGAGCCTGGGCGATGTGAACCTGATTCTCGGTCAGAATGCCCAGGGCAAAACAAACCTCATGGAGGCTCTGTTCGTCCTGGCGATGACCAAGAGCCACCGTACTTCGAAGGACCGGGAACTCATTTCTTTCGATGCTCCCGGAGGATCCGCGCAAATTGTTGCCGAGGTGGAACGTAAATATGGCGATTTGAAGCTGGAGCTGACCTTGTCCGCCCAAGGCAAAAAAGCCAGAATCAACGGACTGGAACAGCGCAGGCTCAGTGAATTCGTCGGCTCGCTCAACGTGGTGATGTTCGCTCCGGAAGATCTGGAGATCGTCAAAGGGACACCTGGAATACGGCGCCGGTTTCTTGATATGGAGATTGGCCAGGTGCAGCCAAGTTATCTTTTCCATCTGCAGCAATACCAGAAGGTGCTTCTGCAAAGAGGCAATCTGCTGAAGCAGCTATGGGGCAAGGAAGCCGCGGGCAAGGAGCTGTTAGAAATATGGGATGCCCAACTTATAGAGCATGGTGTTAAAATCGTCAAAAAAAGGAAACAATTCATAAAGAAGCTGCAAATCTGGGCAGAGAGCATTCACCGGGGCATTACGAACGGCGGGGAAGAGCTGAAATTACTGTACGTCCCCTCTTTCGGCGAGCGGGACGAGGAAGATGAAGCTGTCTTATTAGACAAATTTATGTTAAAGTTATCACAAACAAGAGATCAGGAAATCAGGCGCGGCATGACGCTGACGGGTCCCCATCGGGATGACCTGTCCTTTTTTATCAACGGAAGAGAAGCTCAGGTCTACGGTTCTCAGGGGCAGCAGCGCACGGCAGCTTTATCGCTCAAGCTGGCGGAAATCGAGCTGATCCATGAAGAAATCGGGGAGTATCCTGTGCTGCTTCTTGATGATGTTTTGTCCGAGCTTGATCCTTACCGCCAGACTCAGCTTATAGAAACCTTTCAAAGCAAGGTACAAACCTTCATCACTGCCACCGGTGTGGAAAGTTTAAGTGCCGATAAATTAAAAGGCGCAAGCCTATACCATGTTCATGATGGAAAAGTGGAGTTATAAAGAGCGGAGGAAGAGAATGTATATTCATTTGGGCGGAGAAAAGATTATTCGATCCTCAGAGCTGATTGCTATATTTGATATATCAATTGAGAAGTCCTCGAAGGTGTCGAAGCAGTTCATTATTCATTCCCAGCAGGATAAAAAACTGGAACGAATCGGTGAAGAGGAAGCGAAGTCCATTGTCGTGACCAAAAATACTGTGTACTACTCCCCTATTTCCTCCTCCACTCTCAAAAAAAGAGCCAAAATCTTGTTGGAAATATAAGCTTTTCAGGTTACAAGAGATAATCAGAAAGAAGTAGGTGAAGGCATGTCAATGAATCAACCGACATATGATGAGAGCCAGATTCAGGTACTGGAAGGGCTGGAAGCTGTTCGGAAACGTCCCGGCATGTACATTGGCTCCACTAGCGCTAAAGGTCTGCATCATTTGGTTTGGGAGGTCGTCGATAATAGTATCGATGAGGCGCTGGCAGGTTTTTGCGACCGGATTCAAGTGATTATTCATGAGGATAACAGTGTGACCGTTATTGATAACGGACGGGGTATCCCCGTCGGTGAGAACGTGAAGCTGAAGAAATCGACGCTTGAGGTTGTAATGACTGTCCTGCATGCAGGTGGTAAATTCGGCGGTGGCGGATATAAGGTTTCGGGCGGTCTTCACGGTGTAGGGATATCGGTTGTGAACGCATTATCCGAGAAGGTAGTTGTAACCGTCAAACGTGACGGCCACGTCTACCAGCAGGAATACAGACGCGGTGCACCGCAATATGATATCAAGATTATCGGAGATTCCGACGAGACGGGTACCACTACAACCTTTCATCCAGACTCGGAGATTTTCACCGAAACGATAGTCTTCGAATACAACACGCTCCTTACCCGTATCCGCGAGCTGGCGTTCCTTAACAAGGGAATTGAGCTTTCACTGCTGGATGAGCGGACTGGCGTTTCCAATACCTTCAAATACGATGGCGGTATTGTGGAATATGTGAAATATTTGAACGAGAAAAAAGAGGCACTTCATGAGGATCCGATCTACGTGGAAGGCTCACGGGATATGATTGCGGTTGAAGTAGCTCTGCAATATAACGATTCGTACACAGAGAACATTTACTCTTTTGCCAACAATATCAATACGCATGAAGGCGGAACGCATGAATCTGGCTTTAAGAGTGCATTGACACGGATCATCAATGATTATGCCCGCAAGACCGGCGTGATCAAGGACAGCAGCAACAATCTGACCGGAGATGACGTTCGTGAAGGGTTGACGGCGATTATTTCCGTCAAAATTCCTGAGCCGCAATTCGAAGGGCAAACGAAGACCAAGCTCGGCAACAGTGAAGTCCGCGGGATTGTAGAATCCTTGTTCGGTGAGAAGCTGCAGGAATTCCTTGAAGAGAACCCTGCGGTTTCCCGGCGGGTGCTGGAGAAGTCACTGCAGGCTTCACGTGCCCGTGAGGCTGCCCGCAAAGCCCGTGAACTGACCCGCCGCAAGAGCGCTCTTGAAGTCAGTGCCTTGCCGGGTAAGCTGGCAGACTGCTCATCCAAGGATGCTTCGATCAGTGAGCTGTATATCGTCGAAGGTGACTCTGCCGGTGGATCAGCCAAGCAGGGCCGGGACCGTCACTTCCAGGCGATCCTGCCGCTGCGCGGTAAAATCCTGAACGTGGAGAAAGCTCGGCTTGACCGTATCCTATCCAATGCCGAAATCCGGGCGATTATTACTGCTCTGGGAACCGGGATCAGCGATGACTTCGATCTGTCCAAGGCGCGTTATCACAAGATTGTTATTATGACTGATGCGGACGTTGACGGTGCCCATATCCGGACTCTGCTGTTGACCTTCTTCTACCGCTACATGCGGAAGATTATCGAGGCTGGCTATATTTATATTGCCCAGCCGCCGCTGTTCAAAATTGAGCGCAACAAAGTCATCCGCTATGCTCAAAGTGAGAGAGAACGTGATGAGATCATTGCTACCTTTGGCGAGAATGTTAAGGTTAATGTTCAGCGCTACAAAGGTCTGGGAGAAATGAACGCCACCCAGCTTTGGGATACCACCATGGATCCTGAGAGTCGCATGATGCTGCAGGTAACGATTGATGATGCAATATTAGCTGACAGTATCTTTGATACACTTATGGGAGATAATGTACAGCCAAGATATGAATTCATTCAAGAGCATGCAAAATCGGTTCGGAACCTTGATATTTAATCATATGCGCACACCGATCCTCATACAGACCTGAAGCATATGTTCCTAGCAAAGAACCTCCAGTTTTCTATTCCGTGGCGAATAGAAGCCGGAGGTTCTTTCGGTTAGGGTAGTCTTTTGCTCAGGAGAGGGGCTAGCGGCGGGATACGGTTGTTTTTCTTCTCTTTAACCGTCCATACGCCACAGCATAACGATGAATTTTACGATAAACAGATTTGTCGTGAATTAATTTAAAGGCAATGATGGAGGGAAGGGTGTTCACTTCAAGCAGCCATACATCATGATGCTGATCCAGGGCGATATCAAGCCCGATCTCTTTAAGCCCAGGGTAGGCTGTTTCAAGCTGCATGGCGATTTTTACACCCAGGGATTTTAACGACTGAAGCGTGGATGCCATCTCTGCCGGGCCCATATGTTCTTTAAACAACGCATTGACGGTAAAGACACTTCCCCCGTTATGATAATTGGTCACAATCTTTTGCGGAGCGGCGACTCTGCCCAGCATTCCGGTTGTTTCCCACCCTCCATCCGGTCTTTTTTGCGTCAGTACCCGCAAATCAAACGGGCGGTCAGCATGCCGGAGCAAATCAATTCCCTGTTGGATTAAGTAGGAGCGTCCTTTAATCTTCGGCTTCAAAGCATTATGCAGCTCCTCCGTTGTGGAGAATGCTTCTGCCTCCAAACCATGGCGCAAGATATACATTATTTTTTGTTCAACCGCGGCTTCACTGCTTCCAGTACCGTAATCTCCGTTGACCGGCTGCTGTCCGCTGGGACTTAAATTCACCGTACGCTGCTCGGCTCGCATCACACCATTCCCGTAAGTCCCGCGGTCAGGTTTTATATATACCGTCCCGTAGGTTCCGAGCAATTCGTTAAGAGCGGCCAAACTGTACTTTCGTGTTTCAGGGATGAAGATTGCCAGTAGGCGGTTTTGCAGGATAACTTTAGTTTTTGCCCATTTGCTGGAGACCCGTTGAATCCTCATTATCTTCCTCCTTAAAAGTTTTGTGAGCGTAACAGCATTGAATTCTCCTCGTACAAAACTTGCTTCGAAAGCATAAACTTAAAGTTTTGTGGGTTGATCTGAATGATGAATCTGGAAAGCTGAAATTTTAGGACAAGCTAACTAAACAATGTTATAATATAAGGATATGGGGTTATGTCATTTTGGACAAAACCAGGGCCATATAACCAATCTTCTTGTCTTTACAGTCTATGTAACGAAGACATTGGCGGAAAGGGCATTTACCCCTGACTGTGCCAAAAGAAATGAATATAGAAGATATAAATCTATAGTGTTTAATTGTGCTGCTTTTGTGAAAGTAATATAATAAAGGGTAGCGGTTTTTAACTGAAGGAGGTCCAGCAACTCATGGCTGAACAAAATAACCCGCAAATCAAAGATCGGGACATTGGTGAGGAAATGCGCGAATCCTTTATGGATTACGCAATGAGCATCATTGTAAGCCGGGCTTTGCCAGATGTGCGGGACGGACTCAAGCCTGTTCACCGACGCATTTTGTTTGCGATGTCGGAACTTGGAATGTCTCCGGATAAACCTCACAAGAAGTCAGCGAGAATCGTCGGTGAGGTTATCGGTAAGTATCATCCTCACGGGGACTCCGCTGTTTATGAGACGATGGTACGGATGGCGCAGGATTTCTCCATGCGCTACATGCTCGTAGACGGTCATGGGAACTTTGGTTCCATTGACGGAGATATGGCGGCAGCGATGCGGTATACCGAGGCACGCCTGTCCAAAATCGCCGGAGAAATGCTTCGCGATCTCAACAAGGAAACAGTTGATTTCGCACCTAACTATGACGGTGAAGAGAATGAACCTGTAGTTTTGCCTGCGCGTTATCCTAACCTGCTCGTTAACGGGGTATCCGGGATCGCTGTAGGGATGGCTACCAACATTCCTCCGCATAATCTGGGTGAAGTCATTGATGGCGTACAGGCGATGATCAAGAATCCAGAGATCACACCTATGGAGCTTATGGAATATATTCAAGGGCCGGATTTCCCTACAGCGGGCTATATTTTGGGCCGTGAAGGTATTCGCCAAGCTTACCGTACAGGACGCGGATCGGTTACGATGCGTGCTAAAGCAACCATTGAGGAGAACAATGGTAAAGCGCGGATCATTGTGCATGAACTGCCTTATCAGGTCAACAAAGCGAGATTGGTTGAAAAGATTGCAGAATTGGTACGCGAGAAACGGATCGAGGGAATAACCGATCTTCGTGATGAGTCCGACCGTAACGGTATGCGCGTTGTAATTGAGATGCGGCGTGATGTCAATCCAAGCGTCGTACTCAATAACTTGTACAAACATACTGCCATGCAATCTACATTCGGTATCAATATGTTGGCTATTGTAGGCAACGAGCCGAAGATCCTGAATCTTCGCGACGTGCTGTATCACTACTTACAGCATCAAATCGAAGTTATCCGCCGGCGGACGATCTTTGATCTGAAGAAGGCTGAGGCACGGGCGCATATTCTGGAAGGTTTGCGTGTTGCACTGGATCATCTGGATGAGGTTATTGCGCTGATCAGGGCTTCCCGTACGGCGGATATCGCCCGTGAAGGCTTGATGGAAACATTCAGCCTCAGTATTGAGCAGGCTCAAGCAATTCTCGATATGCGGATGCAGCGCCTGACCGGATTAGAACGGGAGAAAATTGAGAACGAGTATAATGAATTGCTAGTCAAAATTGCCGAGTATAAAGAAATTTTGGCCAATGAGCATCTCGTGCTGGATATCATCAGCAACGAGCTTCAGGAAATCCGTGATAAATATTCGGATAACCGCCGTACCGAAATCACTGTCGGCGAAGAAAGCATTCTTGACGAGGATCTGATCCCGCGTGAAGAGGTTGTCATTACGATTACGCATACCGGTTATATCAAACGTCTGCCGGTCAGCACGTATCGCAGCCAGAAGCGTGGAGGCCGCGGTGTGATCGGGATGGATACCAAGGATGAGGACTTCGTGGAGCATCTCTTCGTGAGTAATTCCCATAATTACCTCATGTTCTTTACCGATAAGGGCAAAGTGTACCGGATCAAGGCGTATGAGATTCCTGAGCTCGGACGTACTGCACGGGGGACGCCGATTATCAACCTGATTCAAATTGAACAGGGTGAGAAGATCAGTGCAGTCATCCAGGTAGAGGAAGCGGATAGCGACAAATACCTGTTCTTTGCTACCCGCGAAGGGATCGTGAAGAAAACGCCGCTTGAAGATTATAACAACATCCGCAAAGGCGGATTGATCGCCATTAATCTTCGTGAGGAAGACTCCTTGATCGAAGTTAAGCTGACAGACGGAGAGCAGAATCTGATTATCGGTACTGCCCGCGGCATGTCGATTACCTTCTCAGAGAACGATGTACGTTCTATGGGCCGCAGTGCAACAGGGGTCAAAGGGATTAACTTGGACGACAATGACCATGTGATCGGAATGGACTGCGTGGACAAGGAGCTTGAGGTGTTGATCGTAACGACTAAGGGTTACGGCAAACGTACACCTGCCAGCGACTATCGTTCACAAACCCGTGGCGGTAAGGGAATCAAGACCATTAATCTTACGGATAAGAATGGACCGGTTGTTGGCTTGAAGGTTGTTAAGAAAGACGAAGACCTGATGATCATTACAACGAGCGGGACCTTGATTCGTACGAGTATGGATGGGATTTCTACCATGGGCCGTTATGCGCAGGGCGTTAAGCTGATTAATATCCGTGAGGATGATGCAGTAGCCACCCTTTGCAGAGCCGATAAGAATGAGGAAGACGAATTGTCCGAGCTCGAGGACGGCCAAGAGGGCCAGGTTACAGCAATAGATGAAACAGCTGAAACTACTGAAGCCGCTGAGCCTGAAATGGACGCCGGCAATGACGAGGATATTCTCGAATAGCACCCTATAAAGAGAGCACAGGTTTCTTATAAGAAGCCCGTGCTCTCTTTTTGCTTTTTAATATAATTTTTATGGATTGCCGATACACTATCTAGCCGCTTGCAACTATCCATACTATAATTAGGGAATCAAATACTCCGGTGCTGCCTAGCGGCACACCAGTTAGCCGGTAATGTTCAGTCTCTATATAGAGCAGCATTCCTGAGCGCAAGTGTCATGAAGTAGAGGGGCTGAGTGGATGCCAAATATATCCGTAGCAGAAGTTAAACCAGGTTCAAAAATTATTAAAGATGTAGTTACCCCTTTAGGAGGAGTATTATTTCCCAAGGGAAAAATAATACTGCCACGCGACGTTGAGATTCTGCAGGCTTTTTTAATTCAACAGGTGGAAATTGAAGGCAACCAGGGAGAGGCTGTACCTGCTGAAAATGTTAAAGCAGCCGCGAAGACGTTGCCAGTCAAGGCAGGAACACTCATTAATGAGTCAGTGCTGGCCAAAAGCAATTCCTCTTTACATGATGAATATGAGAAGATGCTGATTTTGATTAAGCAGAGCTACCGTTCTGTTGCTGCTGCCTCGATACCCATTTTTGAATTACGCAGTCAGTTGGAAGCATTGATCGGCAATTTAAAAGATTATCATGTCTTGAAGTTTGCTCCACGGATTCTGCATGATGAAGATTATAACTATCACAATGCAGTGCTGTCGGCATTAACCTGTTATAAAATCGCCCAGTGGTGCGGATATCCGCAGAAAGATTGGATGCAGGCTGCATTTGCCGGTTTGCTGCATGATATCGGTAACGTTAAAGTAGATGGGGCACTGCTGCACAAGCCGACCCCGCTGAATGGAGCGGAATTAGAAGAAGTCCGCAGGCATACCACTTATGGATACCAGCTGCTGAGAAATGTTACAGCTATTAACGAAGGGGTTAGACTTGCGGCACTTCAGCATCACGAAAAAATAGACGGTACTGGTTATCCGCTCCATCTGGAGGGCAGCCAGATTCATGTCTACGCCAAGATCGTTGCTGTGGCTGATATCTTTCACGCCATGACCCTGGAGAAGGCTTACAGAAAGGCTCAGTCGCCTTATCTGGTATTGGAGCAGCTACAGACCGAAAGCTTCGGTAAGCTGGATCCGGTTATCGTTCAAACCTTTATTCAGAAAACAACAGATCTCTACAATGGCACAAGAATACGATTAAGCGACGGGCGTCATGGAGAGATTATCTTTACAGACCGCAGCAACCCTACCCGCCCTATGGTGCAGGTGGAGGGAAAGATCGTCAACCTGATGATGGAACGTGAGCTATACATTCAGGAGATCATTGCCTAACCCAAGGATGAGTCCAACGAAAGCTTTGTTATCGCCCTTTATGCTGGTGCCTTTGCAGTAGGGGGCGGTACAAGCTGTTACTCTAGAAAGAATTTTATAAATAATACTTGCAATGTAGAACCATACATGATATATTCTATTTCTGGCCGCGAAACAACAACGCCGGGCTCGAAAAAGAAGTTGAAAAAAAGAGCTTGCATTGATCGGCTGGATGTGATATATTATAAGAGTTGCTGGTGACGAGATAATCGACACTGACAACGAGCTTGATCTTTGAAAACTGAACAACGAGTGAGTATGGAAATCACGCAAGTGAGATCCAAAACGGATGAGTTTCACAGCGTATTTATACGCTTTAGAAATTTCATCGTGAGAATGTAAATTCTCGTCAGATGTTTCAAATTGAGCAATCGCTCTTTTCAATATCTTTTTCGGATGGTTATTTTCTCGGAGTAATTCGGGTGAAGTAACCGCTCGAAAAAACCAATTTGGAGAGTTTGATCCTGGCTCAGGACGAACGCTGGCGGCGTGCCTAATACATGCAAGTCGAGCGGAGTTATGAAGGAGCTTGCTCCGGATTAACTTAGCGGCGGACGGGTGAGTAACACGTAGGCAACCTACCTCTTTGACTGGGATAACTACCGGAAACGGTAGCTAATACCGGATAATTCCTTTGTTCACATGGACGAAGGATGAAAGGCGGAGCAATCTGCTACAAGGAGATGGGCCTGCGGCGCATTAGCTAGTTGGTGGGGTAACGGCTCACCAAGGCGACGATGCGTAGCCGACCTGAGAGGGTGAACGGCCACACTGGGACTGAGACACGGCCCAGACTCCTACGGGAGGCAGCAGTAGGGAATCTTCCGCAATGGGCGAAAGCCTGACGGAGCAACGCCGCGTGAGTGATGAAGGTTTTCGGATCGTAAAGCTCTGTTGCCAGGGAAGAACGTCCGGTAGAGTAACTGCTACCGGAGTGACGGTACCTGAGAAGAAAGCCCCGGCTAACTACGTGCCAGCAGCCGCGGTAATACGTAGGGGGCAAGCGTTGTCCGGAATTATTGGGCGTAAAGCGCGCGCAGGCGGCTATTTAAGTCTGGTGTTTAAACCTTGGGCTCAACCTGAGGTCGCACTGGAAACTGGGTGGCTTGAGTACAGAAGAGGAAAGTGGAATTCCACGTGTAGCGGTGAAATGCGTAGATATGTGGAGGAACACCAGTGGCGAAGGCGACTTTCTGGGCTGTAACTGACGCTGAGGCGCGAAAGCGTGGGGAGCAAACAGGATTAGATACCCTGGTAGTCCACGCCGTAAACGATGAGTGCTAGGTGTTAGGGGTTTCGATACCCTTGGTGCCGAAGTTAACACAGTAAGCACTCCGCCTGGGGAGTACGGTCGCAAGACTGAAACTCAAAGGAATTGACGGGGACCCGCACAAGCAGTGGAGTATGTGGTTTAATTCGAAGCAACGCGAAGAACCTTACCAGGTCTTGACATCCCTCTGAATCCACTAGAGATAGTGGCGGCCTTCGGGACAGAGGAGACAGGTGGTGCATGGTTGTCGTCAGCTCGTGTCGTGAGATGTTGGGTTAAGTCCCGCAACGAGCGCAACCCTTGACTTTAGTTGCCAGCAGGTAAGGCTGGGCACTCTAGAGTGACTGCCGGTGACAAACCGGAGGAAGGTGGGGATGACGTCAAATCATCATGCCCCTTATGACCTGGGCTACACACGTACTACAATGGCCGGTACAACGGGAAGCGAAGCCGCGAGGTGGAGCCAATCCCAGCAAAGCCGGTCTCAGTTCGGATTGCAGGCTGCAACTCGCCTGCATGAAGTCGGAATTGCTAGTAATCGCGGATCAGCATGCCGCGGTGAATACGTTCCCGGGTCTTGTACACACCGCCCGTCACACCACGAGAGTTTACAACACCCGAAGTCGGTGGGGTAACCCGCAAGGGAGCCAGCCGCCGAAGGTGGGGTAGATGATTGGGGTGAAGTCGTAACAAGGTAGCCGTATCGGAAGGTGCGGCTGGATCACCTCCTTTCTATGGAGAATCGTCACCTGCAACGGTGACATTCAAATCGGAAGCATGTCTTCCAAAACTCAGGTTTAGGCCTGTTACTCACTCGTTGGTCAGTTTTGAGAGTTTAAGCTCTCAAGTAGTACCTTGATCCTTGAAAACTGGATACCGAAACGAATTTGCGTTTTAGAACATCTTTTAGCTGAAACTTGTGTGAACAAGTTTTAATTAATAGCGATGCTAGCGATTTTCCTTCTGGAAAAACGCATTGGTTAAGCTAATAAGAGCACACGGAGGATGCCTAGGCGCCAGGAGCCGACGAAGGACGTGGCGAACAACGAAACTGCCTCGGGGAGCTGTAAGCAAGCTTTGATCCGGGGGTGTCCGAATGGGGAAACCCAGCTGTGGTAATTCGCAGTTACTTCTCTCTGAATACATAGGGGAGATAGAGGCAGACCAGGGGAACTGAAACATCTAAGTACCCTGAGGAAGAGAAAACAATAGTGATTCCGTCAGTAGCGGCGAGCGAACGCGGAACAGCCTAAACCAAGGGGCTTGCCCCTTGGGGTTGTGGGACGTCTCACATGGAGTTACAAAGGAATATGGTAGGCGAAGAGGTCTGGAAAGGCCCGCGATAGAGGTAAAAGCCCTGTAGCCTAAACTGTGTTCTCTCCGAGACGGATCCCGAGTAGTGCGGGGCACGTGAAACCCCGTATGAATCCAGCAGGACCATCTGCTAAGGCTAAATACTACCTGGCGACCGATAGTGAAACAGTACCGTGAGGGAAAGGTGAAAAGCACCCCGGAAGGGGAGTGAAATAGAACCTGAAACCGTGTGCTTACAAAAAGTCAGAGCCCGATCTATGGGTGATGGCGTGCCTTTTGTAGAATGAACCGGCGAGTTACGTTTAACATGCAAGGTTAAGGTGAGAAGCCGGAGCCGCAGCGAAAGCGAGTCTGAATAGGGCGATTTAGTATGTGGACGTAGACCCGAAACCGTGTGATCTACCCCTGTCCAGGGTGAAGGTGCGGTAACACGCACTGGAGGCCCGAACCCACGTATGTTGAAAAATGCGGGGATGAGGTGGGGGTAGCGGAGAAATTCCAATCGAACTCGGAGATAGCTGGTTCTCCCCGAAATAGCTTTAGGGCTAGCCTCGGTGAATGGAGTGGTGGAGGTAGAGCACTGATTGGGTGCGGGGCCCGCAAGGGTTACCAAGCTCAGTCAAACTCCGAATGCCATTAACTTCTTGCCGGGAGTCAGACAGTGAGTGCTAAGATCCATTGTCAAAAGGGAAACAGCCCAGACCATCAGCTAAGGTCCCCAAGTGTGTGTTAAGTGGGAAAGGATGTGGAGTTGCACAGACAACCAGGATGTTGGCTTAGAAGCAGCCACCATTGAAAGAGTGCGTAATAGCTCACTGGTCGAGTGACTCTGCGCCGAAAATGTAACGGGGCTAAACACACCACCGAAGCTATGGCTAGATGCACTAGCATCTGGGGTAGGGGAGCGTTGTATGCAGGTTGAAGGTGTACCGTAAGGAGCGCTGGACAGCATACAAGTGAGAATGCCGGTATGAGTAACGAAAAGATCAGTGAGAATCTGATCCGCCGAAAGCCCAAGGTTTCCTGAGGAAGGCTCGTCCGCTCAGGGTAAGTCGGGACCTAAGGCGAGGCCGAAAGGCGTAGTCGAAGGACAACAGTTTGAAATTACTGTACCACCGTAATCCGCTATGAGCGATGGGGTGACGCAGGAGGGTAGTGACGCGGACTGATGGATGTCCGTCTAAGCAGTGAGGCTGGTGTGTAGGCAAATCCGCACACCATTAAGGCTGGGCTGTGATGGGGAGCGAAAATTAGAGTAGCGAAGGTCATGATCTCACACTGCCAAGAAAAGCCTCTAGCCAGGAGAAGGTGCCCGTACCGCAAACCGACACAGGTAGGCGAGAAGAGAATTCTAAGGCGCGCGGAAGAACTCTCGTTAAGGAACTCGGCAAAATGACCCCGTAACTTCGGGAGAAGGGGTGCCTCGGTAGGGTGAATAGCCCGAGGGGGCCGCAGTGAAAAGGCCCAAGCGACTGTTTAGCAAAAACACAGGTCTGTGCGAAGCCGCAAGGCGAAGTATACGGGCTGACGCCTGCCCGGTGCTGGAAGGTTAAGGGGAGCGGTTAGGAGCAATCCGAAGCTGTGAACCGAAGCCCCAGTAAACGGCGGCCGTAACTATAACGGTCCTAAGGTAGCGAAATTCCTTGTCAGGTAAATTCTGACCCGCACGAATGGCGTAACGACTTGGGCGCTGTCTCAACGAGAGATCCGGTGAAATTTTAATACCTGTGAAGATGCAGGTTACCCGCGACAAGACGGAAAGACCCCATGGAGCTTTACTGCAGCTTGATATTGAATTTGGGTACGATCTGTACAGGATAGGTGGGAGCCGTAGAGGCAGGAGCGCAAGCTTCTGCGGAGGCGCCGTTGGGATACCACCCTGATCGTATCTAGGTTCTAACCTGGTACCCTAATCGGGTACGGGGACCGTGTCAGGCGGGCAGTTTGACTGGGGCGGTCGCCTCCTAAAGAGTAACGGAGGCGTTCAAAGGTTCCCTCAGAATGGTTGGAAATCATTCGAAGAGTGCAAAGGCATAAGGGAGCTTGACTGCGAGACCAACAAGTCGAGCAGGGACGAAAGTCGGACTTAGTGATCCGGTGGTACCGCATGGAAGGGCCATCGCTCAACGGATAAAAGCTACCCTGGGGATAACAGGCTTATCTCCCCCAAGAGTCCACATCGACGGGGAGGTTTGGCACCTCGATGTCGGCTCATCGCATCCTGGGGCTGAAGTAGGTCCCAAGGGTTGGGCTGTTCGCCCATTAAAGCGGTACGCGAGCTGGGTTCAGAACGTCGTGAGACAGTTCGGTCCCTATCTGTCGTGGGCGCAGGAAATTTGAGAGGAGCTGTCCTTAGTACGAGAGGACCGGGATGGACGTACCGCTGGTGCATCAGTTGTTCCGCCAGGAGCATGGCTGAGTAGCTACGTACGGACGGGATAAGCGCTGAAAGCATCTAAGCGTGAAGCCCCCCTCAAGATGAGATTTCCCAATTAGTAAGACCCCTTGAAGACGACGAGGTAGATAGGTTGGAGGTGGAAGTGCAGCAATGCATGGAGCTGACCAATACTAATCGGTCGAGGGCTTATCCAACAATTTAAGACGCAGATTTGTTTCGGATTCAGTTTTCAGGAATCAAGGTTCCTGAAGCATTTACGCTGTAAATGCCCGTTTGGTGGCGATAGCGGAGGGGTTCCACGCGTACCCATCCCGAACACGACCGTTAAGCCCTCCAGCGCCGATGGTACTTGGACCGAAGGGTCCTGGGAGAGTAGGACGCCGCCAAGCACACAAAGCCATTGTTGAGTTTCTCAACAGTGGCTTTTTTGTTATTTAGAGTGTAAGAGATAGGTATAGAGGAGTATATATTTATAAAACGCTTACAATGGAGTGACATTTTTGTTACCGACGCCACAGCAGATCAAAGTATAATAGAAAAGTGCAAATATTAAGAAGAACCTTAATACGAATGAACTACTGATAAATTCTAAATTTGAATTTTCTTGCGTCTTTAGATGCATGGTAGAGGTAAGGAGGATTTAAGGTATGAAGCGAACCCGCCCCTTGTGGATATTATTTATTGTTTCTATAGTTTGTGTAATGCTGGTTGGTTGCGGTACGAAAGAGCCTGCCTGGGATGCCTTTGAGGGTGCACTTAACGAAAAAAGCTTTCCGGTACCTAAGGATGCCAGCTCTCCTGATCGGACCACTACCAATGTCGCTATGGATTATGTTCGTTATTCATTGCCCGGACTTAAAGAAAAGGATGGCGTAGCAGAACCTTATTTGGAAGCCATCAAGGCTTGGGGATGGGAAGAACAACAGGATGATGACTCCGGAAGCTCGCGAGTTTTTGAGAAGGATGGACTCACAGTTCACCTAACGATCCATGATGACTATTTCATTGTGATGATTCCGAAGGAGAAGAAAACATAGTTAAAGAGCTGGAGAGTAAATAAATAACCGCCGTCTATTAGGACGGCGGTTATTTGTTGTAGTGTGAGCATTTCATAGCTGTATGTATGTGGCTTATTGATTACTGAGAGTAATAAGAAACATCAGTGGATGTGAATTTAAGCATACCATTTTTCTCTTCACGATTTAGTCTCAGCAGCGTATAAAGACGGGGGAAGAGCACCCATAGATGACAGATGATCAAGGATACTGTAAATGCCGGCGGAGACCATACAATAAACAGCGCGGCGATGCACAGGCCGATCCAGAAGTTATGCATCTGCACTTTACGGAAGATGCCATAGCTGATGTATTGATCAGGCATATAACCAAGCCATGGCAGGCGATAGGATAATCTCCACCGCTTGGCGATGGGATGCCCGGTAATGACCAGAACTGACCGCGAGATTACATATTGAATCCATATCACAACAGGTGCGGCAATAATCATGAACAGGATACTCCACCAGGAAAGGAACACTGTTTCCAGCACTACGAAAAGGAGGGGGAGCGCAATATATATCCGCAGCTTAACAGGCGTGAGATTAATCTTTTTGATAAGCTTGTATTGATAGAATGTGGCTGCGCCTTTGGTGTTAGGTTCCATAAAGAAAGGTTTGACCTCCTCGCTTAGTTCTCATGTTACTAATATCGGCGAATGACAGCAATTTATTAAACTTCGGCATCAGGTTCACCTTTAGACAAATGACGGAATATATATATTATAAGCCTTGAAGGTTAGGAAAAAACTATGAAAAGGTTTAAAATGATAGAAGGTGTAACATACTGTTCTTAAAAGAGTCAAGGTGGGATGGTAATGGAACAGCAACCCGGACAGCCCTGCATCATTTGCGGACAAGTGAAAGAGGAAGGTATTGTGATTGTCTCGCATTTCATCTGTGAGGATTGTGAGAGTGAAATGGTGCATACAGAGGCGGAAGATGCCAAATACCGTTTTTTTATTGGACGGATGAAGAAGATCGGATTGCAGAAGAACGCTTGAGCAAAACATAGGTATGGAATGAAGATGGGGTAAAAAGAGCAGGCGGTGGTTATGTGTCGCGTTGGCTGCATATGAAGGCTTCAATATAACGGCTTCCCCGTCTTAAAGGGCGGGAGGAGCCGTTTTGTTGTTGTGAAGAGGCTTTTGTGCAGAATAATAGGCGTTTGCACATATTTGCGTTAAAATAGAAGGTAACCCCCAGGGAAGGAATAGATCATGAACAATTTACAGCCTGGCAGGGCACCTGTATACGAAATGTTGGAACAATATAGAGTAAAGGGTAATATATCTTATCATGTGCCGGGCCATAAGAATGGTGAGGCTTATAGCGGATTCGGGGGCGCAGGATATCTAAATGAGGTCATGAAATACGATGTCACAGAGATTTCCGGAACAGATGACCTTCATCATCCTGAAGGGGTGATTAAGGAAGCACAGGAGCTGGCAGCGGATTGTTTTGGGGCGGAAGAGAGTTTTTTTCTCGTTGGCGGCAGCACTGCCGGTAATCTTGCCCTCATTCTGACGGTATGCCCCCAGCCGGGAATGATCATGATTCTGCAGCGCAATGTGCATAAATCGGTCATTCATGGACTAATGCTGGCGGGTGTCCAGGCAGTTTTTCTGGAGCCGCTGCTGGATACGGACAGCGGCCTTGCGGTCGCTCCTGCGGCTGAGACGGTGCAGGCTGCCTTGGCAGCCTACCCGGAAGCCGCAGCTGTGCTGGTCACCATGCCGAATTACTACGGCATGGGCAGCGACCTGGCGCCCCTCGCGCAGATCTGTCACGACAGCGGTGTTCCGCTGCTGGTTGACGAGGCGCATGGGGCGCATTACGGACAGCACCCCGCGCTGCCGGCCGGGGCGCTAATGTGCGGCGCGGACGGCGTAGTGCAGTCCACGCACAAGATGCTGCCGGCGCTCACCATGGGCGCCATGCTGCATGTGCAGGGCCCGCGGCTTGACCGCACCCTGCTTAGGCAGCGGCTCGCGATGGTGCAGAGCTCCAGCCCATCCTACCCCGTGATGGCTTCGCTCGATCTGGCCCGGCGGCTGGTGCACAGCCAGCGCGCCGCTGCCTTCACGGCGGGGCTCGCCGCCGTAGACGTCCTGCGGCGCGGCCTGGCGCAGCTGCCGCGTTATGGGCTGCTGCAGCCAGCGGTGCCGCTGCAGCCTTCCGGCGGGGCAGGTGCAGCCGCCGGCACGGGAACGCCGCCGCATAGCGGGGCGGCGTACAGCATGCAGGACCCTTTTAAGGCCGTCATTTATGACGCCGCCGGGGTCCTGGGGGGCTTCGAGCTGCAGCGCAGGCTCGAGGAGAAGGGCATCGTTCCGGAGATGAGCGATGCCCGGCACGTAGTGCTGGCCTTCAGCCTCGGCTCGAAGGCTGAAGATGCCGCAGCGCTGCTGAGCGCGCTGCAGGAGATTGATGTGGACAGGCCATGCCCGGTGCCGCAGGCATCTGGGGCGGATGCTGGTCCGGCATCCGCGGTGTCCAAGGCTGCTGCGGAGCAAGCACCCGCAGCAGCCTTGGCTGACAGCCAGGCAGAGGGAAGGAAATCTCCTCACAGCAATAATTCCACGTGGAACAATTTCACCACGTCTCTGATTTCAGATCCGGTTCCGTTCTCTTTACGGCCGGTGCTTGAAAGTGAAACAGAAAGTATCCGCTTGGAATATAGTATAGGAAGAGTGGCGGCAGAGATGGTTATTCCTTATCCGCCGGGCATTCCACTGCTCTATCCGGGCGAAGCAATAACCGAAGCCATATGCAACCGGCTGAGTGGTCTCAGTAAAGGCGGAGCCAAATTTCAGGCCTGCGCTGATCCGGTCTTACAGCATATCAAGGTATACAACATTCAGAAGGGCGGAGAAGTATAAGTGGCACGAGAAGGTTTCTTCATTACTTTGGAGGGAGGCGATGGCTCGGGAAAAACAACGGTACTGGGCCGGGTGGCGGCATATTTGCAGAATCACTCCATGCCCTACAGGATTACGCGTGAACCCGGGGGGATTGAAATCGCCGAGAAGATCCGATCCATTATTCTGGATCCCGCCCATACTGCTATGGATGCCCGGACGGAAGCGCTGCTGTATGCAGCGGCAAGAAGCCAGCATTTGGCTGAAGTAGTTGAGCCTGCACTCAAGGACGGGATTACCGTACTCTGTGACCGGTTTGTAGACAGCAGTCTCGTGTATCAGGGTTATGCGAGAGGACTTGGCATTGAAGAGGTCTGGAGCATTAACCGCTTTGCCATTGGCAGCCGGATGCCGGATCTAACCTTCTATCTGGATGTGGACCCGGAGGTGGGGCTGTCACGGATTGCTGCCAATCAGGAACGGGAAGTGAACCGCCTTGATTTGGAAAACCTGGCTTTTCACCAAAAGGTTCGTGAAGGGTATCAGCTCGTTATTGCATCAGATCCTCAGCGGATTGTTGTCCTTGATGCCAATCGTCCGATTCATATGGTTGAACAGGATATCGTTCGTACGCTGAAGGAGCGCATTTTAAAGGATTTTTAACGCGCTTTGTCTAATATTACTTAGGTGTGAACTTTTCACATCACCTTTGGAGAGGTAACACTCCAATGTATCGCCTACAAAACTTTTGATGGGAAAATAACGCGGACAGACGAAGTGACTTTTACGGGTTCTTGTCCAAACGAATCGCTCCCTTGCGAGGTGACCGCTAAAAAAGGCAATAGGATGCCCGGGAGGCTTAAAAAGCTCCTTTTAAAAAGGGCTATAGGGAGGGCCCCGGCTTCTGAACGGTGTACCCGAGTCGTTGCAGTTGGCGGATTAAACGATCTTCGGAAGAAATCGCATTTCGCCCAAGTAAATAGTCGGTACCAAGCTCCCGGTAAGGATCATTCGTTCTCAAGATGTGATAGGCGATGACGAGTAATTTATGAGCGAGGGCAACAATGGCTTTGGGTTTACCCCGCCTGCGGGCGAGGGCCCAGAACTTTGCCCCTAAAAACGTTCGGGTTTTACTGGCGGCCCAAGCGGCTTCGACGAGTGCGCTGCGAAGTGCGGAGTTGCCTTTGAGGGTAGCCGAACTTTTTTTTTACCGGCGCTTTCGTTACTGCCTGGACTGAGTCCGGCCCAGGAAGCAAGATGGGCAGCGGACGGGAACACAGACATATCGATCCCGAGTTCTGCGACGAGAATCTTGGCGGTATGGGGACCGAGACCGGGAACGCTCTGAAGGAGCTGAAGCTTCGGGAGATGAGGAGCAAAGGCGATGTCCATCTCAGCCTCCAGTTCAGCAATAGAGGATTCCAGAAAGGCCAGATGCTTCAAGGAATGGGAAATCATTTGGCGGTGGTGCTTGGTAACGCGCCCGTTCAAGGCGGCGGTCAACTCCGGAAGTTTGGCGCGAAGCTTGCCTTTAGCCAAGTCGGCGATCACGTCAGGTTCGAGGACCTCGCCATTGACAATGGCTTGAAGCATAAGGCGACCCGAAACACCAAAGAGGTCGGAGACAAAACTGGAGAGTTTGATATTAGCATCCTCAAGTACCTTGTGAATGCGATTGCGTTCGGAAGCCTCGTGGCCTTTGAGTTTTTTGCGGTAACGGGTCAAATCACGGAGGTTGCGGATCTCTTGAGGCGGCACAAAGCTGCTGCGAATGAGATCGCAGCGATGAAGCTGGGCCAGCCACTCCGCATCCTTGACGTCGGTCTTGCGTCCCTTGATATTCTTGACATGAGCCGCATTGGCGACGGTCAAGGAACAGGAATCTTGAAGGACATTGAAGACGGGTTTCCAAAAGACCCCGGTACTTTCCATCGCGACGTCGGTGCAGCCTTCGTGCTCCAGCCAATCGGCGAGGGAGAGAAGACCGGAGAGGACGGTAGGGAATTCGCGAATCTGTTTGGTGGGTTTGGTGTCTAAAGGTCCTTTGAGAAGACAGGCGACAATCGTGGCTTGATGAACATCCAGGCCGGCACAGCATTGACGAATAGCATCCAAAACAAAACATCCTTTCTTGGCAGGGCTACGGGCCGTCCGATCCAGTGAAATTTGATGGAGGTGCTCGGGGCAACAATACATTGTACTCGAAGACGGCCGTATTTCAATTTAGGAGTCGAGGTCGTACACACAATAAGTTTACCGACTTCACCTGTCCTGCTTAGTATCTGGTATGTACAGGATGCTTGTCGGTTAAACCTCAAGCCTATTTTCATAACACATTGTGCCCGCAAGGGCATTAAAATTTAGGAGGGAACGAAGATGAACTTAATCATCGCAATTATCCAGGATAAAGACAGTAACCGGTTGTCCAGTGAGCTGGTCAAGGCAAACTTCCGTGCAACCAAGCTGGCCAGTACAGGCGGATTTCTGCGCGCAGGGAATACCACATTTATGATTGGTGTAGACGATACTCAGGTAGATGCTGTACTTAGTGTTATCCGCAATAGCTGCAAAGTGCGTGAGCAGCTTGTTACTCCGGTAACTCCTATGAGCGGTACGACGGATTCATATTTACCACTTCCTGTAGAGGTACAGGTAGGCGGAGCAACCGTATTCGTGCTTCCTGTTGATCGTTTTGAGCATTATTGAGCATAATACCGGTGCAATCCCATGATAAGGACGGTAGATACCTTTGAAAATCAATCCGGGCTACAGGCCCCTAAAAAGCGAGCTGCCGACTAACGAAGAAGGTAGAAGGCCCATTCAGCAAAAATCATTCACTGATGTATTCCATCAGCAGGGTGAACAGAAAACGATAGATGAGCTTAACCGCCAGATTAAAGATATCCAGCAGCAGGGCGATCGGCTATCCAAATCCATGACGGTCCGCGAGCTGGCGATTTACCGCAATATGATCAAAAAGTTTCTGGAAGAGACTGCGCGCCGCGGAGTCATTCTGAAGGATACGAAGGGCTGGGACCGTCGCGGCAGAAGTAAAAGGTATAAACTGCTGGAGGAGATCGATGCCGCGCTGCTGAACTTGGCGGATGACTTGCTGGAAAGTGAGCATGGCCGTATTGATCTGCTGGGACGGGTTGGAGAGATCCGCGGAATGCTGATTAATCTTGCTTTTTAAAAGAGTTGGAGGAATTTATGCCTTTTCATGATATATTAGGCCAGGAGGATGCCAAACGCCTGCTGCAAAATGCATTGCGTAAAGAAGCGGTCAGTCATGCCTATCTGTTCACCGGACCTTCCGGGAGCGGACAAATGAAGACAGCGCTGATGTTCGCACAAGCCATATTTTGCACCGCGCTCAAGGACGATGCCTGTGGGGAATGCCTGGAATGCCGCAAGGTTGAGCATGGCAACCATCCGGATTTAACCCTGCTGAAGCCCGAAGGGGCGAGCCTGAAGATCGATCAGATCCGTGAGCTGCAGCGTGTTTTTTCTTACCGCTCGGAAGGAATTAACCCGAAGGTTTATATTATAGAAGGAGCGGATAAAATGACGGTGCAAGCCGCCAACAGTCTGCTCAAATTTTTGGAGGAGCCACCTGCTCCGGCAGTAGGCATTTTAATCTCCGACAATAGCAGTTCCCTGCTTCCAACGATCCAGTCAAGGACTCAGCGTATTCCGTTTAGTCCGCTGCATCCCGATATTATGCTCCAGGCGTTATCCGGCGAGGGGGTTCCCGTGCCGCTAGCCCGGTGTGCAGTGTCGCTGACTTCAGGCCTTGATGGCTGCAGGGAACTTTTGGCACAGAATTGGTTTGCAGAAATGAGAAATCTAGTGTTACAATTAGCTAAGGAGTCTTTGGGCAAAGGCAGCACTGCGGTAGCAACCGTAGGGCAGAAGCTGTTCAAGGCCGGGCTCGGTGAACATTTGGATATTCTTTTCAGCATGTTCCACCTTTGGTTTAAAGATATGCTTTACTTCCTGTACCGAAGACACGAAAGCATCGTTTTCATAGATCAGTTAGACTTTATTTCCAGACATGCCCGTCAGCGGAGTACGGAACAATGGGTGGCTTATATGGAATTCGCGGCGGAGAGCAAGCGGAGGCTCCGGTCCAATGCCAATGCCCAACTGTGTCTGGAGCAGTTCTTAATCCGACTGGAAAGTTAAAGGGTTAGTTATGATATATCCTCTATATGTCGCTTCAGCCTGGAAGTATGGGTTTAACGGATAAGGAAGGACAAGCATGGATCACCAGAGAGCGGACTTGCTTAAGGGTTCCTTTACCGGCAAACAAGGGGGTTAATTTTTGTACAGCGTAGTAGGTGTCCGCTTCAAAAAAGCGGGTAAAATATATTATTTTGATCCGCTTGATTTCCCGATTGAACGCGATCAATGCGTTATTGTTGAGACGGCAAGAGGGGTCGAATACGGTAGAGTTGTCGTTGGCAAAAAAGAGGTGCAGGAAGCGGATGTTGTATTGCCTCTCAAGAAGGTCATGCGTATTGCCGGAGAAACCGACGCACGTGTGGTTGAAGAGAACAAAGGTGCAGCCAAGGACGCTTTTACCACCTGTTTAAATAAAATCCGCGATCATGGCCTCAAAATGAAGCTTGTGGATGTGGAATTCACGTTTGACCGCAATAAGATTATTTTTTATTTCACTGCCGAGGGCCGCGTCGATTTCCGCGAATTGGTCAAGGACCTGGCAAGTATTTTCCGTACCCGGATCGAGCTGCGGCAGATTGGTGTGCGTGATGAGGCTAAGATGCTGGGTGGTTTGGGGCCTTGCGGACGAGTATTGTGCTGTTCCTCCTGGCTTGGAGATTTCGAGCCGGTATCGATCAAGATGGCTAAGGATCAGAACCTTTCGCTTAATCCGACAAAGATCTCGGGTTTGTGCGGACGGCTGATGTGTTGCCTGAAGTTTGAGCATGATAATTACGAAAGCACGAAGGAAGAAATGCCGGCGGTAGGCAAGATTGTCGTAACCTCACTCGGTGACGGCAAGGTGGTAGGAATTAATGCCGGAACCCGCACGGTTCATGTACAGCTGTTTGAAGTGGGCAAAGTTAAGGAACTTCCAATGGATGATGTTGTCGTCAAGTAAACCATATAAGGTTACTTTCGGGGTGGAAACTTGGAGAAGATAAATATATTTGCACACATGCAGGAGATGGAAGCGCAGATGGAAAGCATGCGCGCAAGTCTCGGAGATTGGAAACAGACGGTTAAGGAACTGATGGAAACCAATCAAAGGCTTAGTCTGGAGAATGAACAGCTCCGCAAAATATTGAAGAGGGACGCACCTTTGGACCCTGCCGTTGATACTGCGGAGGCGGAAGCTCTTTTGGCCGCCAGAGAGGGAACAGAAGAGGTAGTTGGGGAAGGTTATGACAATCTGGCCCGGCTGTATCATGAAGGCTTTCACATCTGCAATGTCTATTTCGGCCATTTGCGCACAGAAGGTGATTGTCTGTTCTGTCTTTCTTTTCTTAATAAATGAGGATATCCAGCCGTAGGAGATTTACGCCTACGGTTTTTTTTGAATTTAAGGGCGCAGACTGATGAAAGCGGGCATAGGTTCGGGCAAAACTAAGCATATGCTTCCGAAGCATGTTTTGTTTCGCAGGATTTCATTGAAGTGTATGCTCAACAAAACTTTTAGGAGATTACAATGACGAATTTTTCTAACGAAATACCTGTTCCTTTACTGCCAACGGAGCGGGTGGATGATTTATTGACTCATGATCTGCGGATTATTCAGAGTGATGAAGTGTTCAGCTTCTCGATGGATGCCGTACTGCTGGCCCGGTTTGCAGGTATACCGCCACGCGGCAGAGTACTTGATCTTTGTACTGGCAATGGAGTTATTCCGATACTGCTCACTACACGAACCAAAGCTTCTATAGAAGGTATTGAAATTCAGCCCCGTTTGGCGGATATGGCCCGCCGTAGTGTAGCCTTAAACGGCCTGCAGGAGCGGATTAAGATACATGAAGGGGATTTGCGTGAACTGCATAATGAGGCTGGATACGGTGTATACGATGCGATTACCGTTAATCCGCCGTACATGCCGCTTAACGGAAGCGATCTCAAGCTGAATACACATCAAGCGATGGCCCGCCATGAGCTTGGCTGCACGCTGGAAGAGGTGATTCAGGCATGTGTAAGACTGGTCCGCACCGGAGGCAAGGTAAGTATGGTACACAAGCCACAGCGTCTGGTGGATATTATCAGCCTGATGAGACAAAACAGACTGGAGCCGAAGCTGATTCGTTTCGTGCATCCAAGAGCGCATTTGGAAGCCAATATGGTATTGATTGAAGCTGCACGCGATGGAAAGCCTGAGGTGCGTTTACAACCGCCGCTGATCGTATATAATGAGGACAATCAATACTGTCCGGAAATTATGGATATTTATTATGGAAACAAAGAGGGTAAATGATGACTATAACATGCCAAAGCAGCTTTCAAAATAACAATGATGGAATTAAACCGCCAGGATGCGGTTGTCTTTATCTGGTCGCTACGCCAATCGGCAATCTGGAGGATATAACTTACCGTGCGGTCCGCACTTTAAAAGAATGTGATATTATTGCCGCCGAGGATACAAGACAGACGCGTAAGTTACTGAGCCATTTTGAAATTACGCCTTCCATGCTGTTCAGCTATCATGAGCATAATAAGGCTGCCAGTGGACCGGAACTGATCCGCTATATAATAGAAGGTAAAAATTTGGCGCTTGTCAGCGACGCCGGTCTGCCGGCAATTTCCGACCCTGGAGCAGATCTTGTAGCACTGGCCGTCAGCCACCATATTCCGGTCATTCCGATCCCCGGAGCTAACGCGGCTTTGTCAGCTTTGATCGCCTCCGGCTTGCCGACCACAAATTTTACCTTTGTCGGGTTCCTGCCCAGGGAGCGTAAAGATATCCGTAGTGTATTATCCGCTGTTCGTTCTGTGCAGGGGACTTTGCTGTTCTATGAATCGCCGCACCGGGTAGCCAAAACCTTGGTTCATCTGCAGGAGGCATTCGGCAACCGCCGGGTAGTACTGGCCCGTGAACTGACAAAACGTTATGAGGAGTTTCTGCGCGGAACGATTGAGGAATGTTCTGCTTGGCTGGCCGAACATCCGCCGCTTGGCGAATATGTCATCGTGGTTGAAGGGGAAAGCAAAGAAGAGGCTGAGATTGCTGAATCCTCCTGGTGGCGTGAGCTCAGCATTGAGCTGCATGTCGCTCACTATGAAAACGCAGGAATGGCACGGAAGGAAGCTATGAAAAAAGCCGCCGCAGACCGTGGCTTGGCCAAACGCGATATTTACAATGCATTGTTGGACAGGGAGTAAAGGGCGTTTGCCTTCGTAAAGCGATTCCCGCAGGGAGAGCGGGCAAAAGCAGAAAAAGCTACTCACCAGCCAGCAACCAGTAACCGCTAAAGTCACTGGCCCCCACTACTGTAAAGCGATTCCCGTAGGGAGAGCGGGCAAAAGCAGAAAAAGCTACTCACCAGCCAGCAGCCAGCAAGCGCTAAAGTCACTGGCCCGTGTCACCGTAAAGCGATTCCCGCAGGGAGAGCGGGCAAAAGCAGAAAAAGCAGCTCATCAGCCAGCAGCCAGCAAGCGCTAAAGTCACTGGCCTGTGCCACCGTAAAGCGATTCCCGTAGGGAGAGCGGGCAAAAGCAGAAAAAGCTACTCATCAGCCAGCAACCAGTAACCGCTAAAGTCACTGGCCCGTGTCACCGTAAAGCGATTCCCGCAGGGAGAGCGGGCAAAAGCAGAAAAAGCAGCTCACCAGCCAGCAACCAGCAAGCGCTAAAGTCACTGGCCCGTGCCACCGTAAAGCGATTCCCGTAGGGAGAGCGGCTTTATCGCCCAAACGTTGCATGGGAGCGCCTTCGCGCAGCCGCCATAGGCGCACGGCCTATGGCGAAATCCCTCGCATGGCAAGGCCCTGAGGGCGTGCCCGAAAGAGGGCCGGTCCACCGTCACAGTTACTCCTTTACGCGCGGCCACAAATTAGACAAACTTCCGGGTGTCCAGAGGGCCGGGGCCCTTGGGGCCCTCCCTGTAGGGAGGGTTTGGGAGGGTAAAAAAGCATAAAAAATACCTCCCGCATCAACGGGAGGCCAAGGAGATATAAAAAGGTTAGAATTAACAATTTGATTAGTTCCTATTATAACCTATTTGTTCTAGTTTGTCACAGGGGTAGGGATAGCAGAAATGCATTCATGACAAACAATTTTTCCTTTGAAATAGGTTACATTCTCAGCATTGCCGCAGAAAATGCAAGCTGGCTCGTATTTTTTAAGCATGATCCGCTCACCGTCCACGTAAATTTCGAGCGCATCTTTTTCTCCAATGCCCAGTGTACGGCGCAATTCGATCGGAATAACAACCCGTCCAAGCTCATCTACTTTTCTTACAATTCCTGTTGATTTCATCATTACAATCGTTGCTCCTCTCAATGTTCAAAAGCGTCATTATTCGACATTGTTCACCGTTTTATGATATTTATAATACCAACCATTCCCAAAACAGTCAACCTTTTTTGAGGCTAATTTTAAGGAATTTTTAAATAAAACTTTTATATCGCCTACATTACACATAAATTCATACAAATGCAGATAAAATTAAATTGTCGATTTGTAAAACGTTAAAATGACACAATTCGACAAAGTGCGACATAATTCATTATTATACTACCTATTACCTCTTATTTCTAATTATATTATTCGAAGGAGTTGAACACATGAAGCAACCGCTGACAGAAGAGAAGGTTTTCAAAGATCCGGTTCATAACTATATTCACGTGCAGGACACAATTATCTGGCGATTAATCAACACTAAGGAATTTCAGCGTCTGCGGCGTATCCGTCAGCTTGGCACCTCCTATCTAACCTTTCATGGTGCAGAGCATAGCCGATTTTCACATTCCCTTGGTGTCTACGAAATTACACGCCGTATCATTTCGCAGTTTGAGCGAAGCGGGTATAAGGATTGGATACCGGAGGAGAGCCTGCTCACTCTATGTGCAGCGCTGCTGCATGATTTGGGGCATGGCCCGTTCTCCCATTCTATAGAAGAAGCCTTTGAAATGAACCATGAAGACTGGACCTGCCGTATCATTCTGGAGGACACGGAGATCACCGCGATTCTGCGGGATGTGGCAGAGGATTTTCCCGGCAAGGTAGCTTCGGTAATCTCCAAAACTTATGAGCATGAAATTGTAGTCAACTTGGTTTCCGGCCCTCTGGATGCTGACCGCATGGATTATCTGCTCCGCGATGCATACTACACGGGAGTAAACTATGGGACGATCGATATTGACAGGATCCTAAGAATGCTGCGCCCATACCATGGAAGGGTAGTGGTTAAGGAGTCAGGGATGCACGCCATCGAGGATTACTTAATGTCGCGCTATCAAATGTACTGGCAGGTATATTTTCACCCGGTCACACGCAGTTCCGAAATCATTTTGCGGCAAATTTTCCGCAGAGCCAAAGAGCTGTACCAGAGCGGTTATGAATTCCGGTTCATGATTGATCCTTTAGGTGATTTGTTCCGCGGAGAGGTTACGGTGGAACAATATCTGCTGCTGGACGAAGCTATGATCCAGACCGCCTTTATGCAATGGACTTTGGAGAAGGATGAATTGTTAAGCGACTTGTGCAGCCGGTTTATTCATCGTAAACTGTATAAATATGTAGAGATGGAGAACCTTGATTCCGAGACGATTGACGAAATACGCCGCAGCTTTGCCGTGGCAGGGCTAGATGCCGATTATGATCTGGAAATTGATTTTCCGACAGATTTACCCTATGATGTGTTTCGTCCGGGACAAGGCTTTGACAGCAAGCAAATTCTGCTGCTTGACCGCCATGACAAACTGAGGGAGATCTCTGAAGTTTCAGATATCGTACGCTCCATCAGCGGAATTCACCGCGGCCGTTATCACCTGTATTTTCCACAGGATAAGCTGCAGAAAGCCCTTCCATTGCTGCCTTCTTCAATCGCAGAAATCTTTGCAAAGTAATCCAAAAATACTTGGAATTCATCATAGAAATTATGACAGAAAAGGGGATGTAACATGCAATTGTTCGACACGCACACCCATCTGGATGCTCCGCAATTCGACGAGGACCGCGAAAAGGTAATCGCCAATGCGCTCGAGGCAGGAGTTACCAAAATGATTAATATTGGCTTTAACAGGGAAACAATCCCAACAACCATGAAGCTTGCTGAAACCTATGATTATATCTATGCAGCCGTCGGATGGCATCCGCAGGATGCCATAGACATGAGGGACGGGGATCTCGAGTGGATTGCCTCACTGTGCAGTCATAAAAAAGTAGTCGCCATCGGAGAAATTGGGTTGGATTACTACTGGGATACCTCTCCCAAAGAGGTACAGCATGAAGTGTTCCGCAAACAAATCGGACTGGCCCGTGAACTGAAAATGCCGATTTGCATTCATAACCGTGATGCTCATGAAGATGTGGTGCGGATTCTCCGTGAAGAGAAGGCTGATGAAATAGGCGGAGTGATGCACTCCTTCTCCGGCAGCTGGGAAATAGCCAAAATGTGCCTGGATTTAGGCTTTCACCTGTCCTTCGGGGGCCCGATTACATTCAAGAACGCCAGAGTGCCAAAAGAGGTGCTGGCCCAGACTCCGCTGGACCGATTGCTGATCGAAACGGACTCGCCTTATTTGACACCGCACCCTTTCCGGGGCAAGCGAAATGAGAGCGCACATGTGAGATTAGTAGCAGAGGCTGCCGCGGAAATAAAAGGGATTGATTTACAGGAATTGGCGGAAATTACGTATGCGAACGCACTGGAACGATTTGGGATTGTCTGAAATCGGGAGTAAAAGCGGTGAAAAATGAAGTATAGCCGATATATTAAACTTTTTTAATTTAAAAACGGCTGAATATTACAATATTTTAATCATTTTTTTGCGTAAACGTGGTTGAATCGTCCTTTACAACATGCATCAAAACAGGATATCATCTTTTCAGTGCAGTGAGCTGTTGTTACTGTGACAGTCACTGAATCATGGATCGTCTCGCTGAGTCTCCGTATGGAGAACGGGGGAACCAATAATGCCTGCCGCATGTCCGTACATAGAGTACAACACAGAAATGCCGCAGAATTTATTTGATTTCTTCACGTGGTCTTTGGGGTGAATTTGAGGGCAACCGCCGTGAGCGGGTGACCTAAGATAGGGCGTCTCTCTTATGCCCGAACCCGACAGCTAACCCCGTAAGCGCAAGTAAGAGAGGAAACCTCGTGCATAAACATTCCCGCGTATTCTGACATCCGGAGAAGCCACGAAAGAGTCCTCTGTGAACTCTTTTTTGGGCTTTTTTTGTTTTGAATAATGCGAATGTTTCCAGCATACTGTTATATAACAGGTATCTGGAGTAATTATGCCGGGCAGGCGATCCATGAGCAGGAAACGCTGAAGCAATGCGGGCGTATCCTGTTGCAATCTCAAACCTAGTTTCGTCAGCAATCATACAGTCACCTTGATATACTACTTGACGACGGGGCTATGTAAGGAGGATGGAGAGAGTGGGCGTATTCCAACCAGAAGTATCCCATGATTCGCAATCATCCAGCAGGTCTTTCGCATTACGGTGGAAGCAAGTGAATCCTCGCTTACTTTCGCTTGCAGGTGCGGTATCAATCGTTATCGCGCTGCTCATTCTGCTGTACGTACACGGTCAGAGCAAGAAAGAGATATTTTTAGTAATAGACGGGAAAGCACAGACGCTGGAAACGCGCGAAGCGCTGCTCAGTGATGTGCTGGCTAAGGAACAAATTTCGCTGCAGCCGCATGATGAATTATCTATTGGCCTTAGTGATGAGATACAGGACGGCGACCGTGTCGTGATCAATCGTGCGCAGAAGTTTAGTCTCACTGCGGATGGAGCAACAAAAACGCTATACACCACCGAAGACACTATCGGTGACGCCATTAGCAAACTGGGTTTAAGCCTGGAGAGCAGTGACAAGATATACCCTTCGCTTGACACCACAGTATCGGCCGGCATGGAAATTAAAATTGTCCGCATCAACAAGCAGATTGTGGAGCGGAAGCAAAATTTGCCATTCCAGGTCATTAAGACCTCAGATCCTTCCCTGACCAAGGGGAACGTAAAAGTGGCACAGTTAGGCGCACCAGGCGTCATGGTCCAGCATATCGAGAAGGTCTACCAAGATGGAGAACTGGTTTCTATGCGCATGATTGGCAAGGAAGTACAGACGGTTACCAAGCATAAAATTGTTTATGTTGGTACGAAGCCCCTGCCAAAGCCCGTTGTAGCTGCTGTGACAACTTCCAAAAAAAGTACGGCATCCAAAACAACCAAAGTTTCCGCAAAAAGCAGTAACGTCGTGCACAAGGCAGGCGTAGATTTCCAATACAAAAAGATGATCAAAAATGTGTCGATGACAGCCTATTCTTCAGAAGAACCAGGCATTGGGACCCGCACGGCTTCTGGCACACGCGTAACAGAAGGCCGGACTATAGCTGTGGACCCGAATGTAATTCCTATCGGCTGGTGGGTGTACATTGAGGGATTAGGGTTTCGCCGAGCAGAGGATACCGGCGGTGCCATCAAAGGCAACAAGTTAGATGTTTATTACGATTCACTGAGCCATGCCCGTAATTTCGGCCGCAAGTCCCGGACTATTTATGTGATCGGTCCAGTGAAGCCAGAGCTGAATTAACGTGGTCCGCTTTTGCAAATTAACGGTTTATAAGCTATAGTGAGGGTAGCACTGACAGAACGGGCTGCCGCTCATCACTTATACATTCTTTAGCCAAAAAGAAGGGGAGCGAATCCTCTTCTTTTTGTGTTTTACAGGAAGGAGCAACGTGTATGATTAAGGAATTAATTGTGGTGGAAGGCAAGAGTGATACGGTTGCCGTCAAGCGGGCGGTGGAGGCCGATACGATAGAGACTGGCGGTTCAGCGGTAGACCGCAAGGTTATCGCCAAGATAGCGCTGGCAATGGAACGCAGAGGCGTGATCATCCTTACGGATCCCGATCATGCCGGCGAACGCATCCGCAAGATTGTTTCCTCCAAGGTGCCAGGCTGCAAGCATGCATTCATCCCGGAGAAGGATGCTACACGCAAAGGGGATATCGGTGTTGAGAATGCATCACCGGAAGCGATCCGTCATGCGCTGCAGCATGTACATACCTCCTTTGAAGGGGCCCCTGCCCTAATTGGGCTGGAGGATCTTATGGCGGCGGGCATGCTGGTGCATTCGCGAGCGGCTGAGCGCAGGATGGCGCTGGGCAACGTGCTTGGCATCGGGTATTGCAACGGCAAACAGCTATACAAGCGGCTGGCTATGTTTGGCATCACGCGGGAAGAATTCTCCGGAGCTCTCGCACAAATTGATCAGGGAGGCATTACTTCATGAGTGGCAATAACAAGATCTCATCGCCGGTACGGACCAAAGAAATTATTCAGCGCTACGGTTTTTCGTTCAAAAAAAGTCTGGGACAGAACTTTCTGATCGATCAGAATATCCTTGATAAAATAGTGGACGCAGCAGAATTAACCGACTCTGCGGGCGCCCTGGAGATTGGTCCGGGTATCGGAGCGCTTACTGAACGGCTGGCCATGGCTGCGGGTGCGGTGACTGCTGTAGAGATCGACCGCAGACTGATTCCGATTCTGAGGGATGTATTGTCTCCGTACCCGCATGTCAAAATCCGCAATGATGATGTGCTGAAGGTAAACCTGCAGGAATTGTTCACCGAGGATTTTGCAACCGTCGACAAAGTAAGTGTGGTTGCCAACCTGCCGTATTATGTGACAACCCCCATACTGATGAAACTGCTGGAGGAGAAACTTCCGCTGGATAATATCGTGGTAATGATCCAGAAGGAGGTTGCTGAGCGTATGGCGGCTTCTCCGGGCGGCAAAGAATATGGAAGCCTCAGCATAGCCGTGCAGTACTACAGTGAGCCTGAGCTGGTCTGTATTGTGCCGCGTACGGTCTTCATCCCGCAGCCGAATGTGGAATCTGCTGTAATCCGGCTGAAGGTCAGAGAACGTCCTCCGGTTGATGTGGCTGATGAGAAGCATTTCTTTGAAGTGGTTCAGGCTTCCTTCACCCAGCGGCGCAAGACAATAGCGAACAATCTCAAGGCCCGCTTCTTCCCGGGAGAAGGCCGTGAGCGCCTGGAGGCGCTGCTGGCTGAGGCTGGCATAGAGCCAACCCGCCGCGGGGAGACGCTGAGTATTGCGGAGTACGCCCGGCTTAGTGCTGTGCTGCTGGCGGCAGGAATCGCCTAGAGTATGCAGTGTGAAACATCGCGCTTTATCTTTTGAAAATGCGGCTGTTTAAGAACCAACCATGACCTTTGCCCATACGATGGGGGTAGAGGTGGTGTTGTCATGAATTTAGGAGACTTGGTCGTTCGCAAATCTTATGGTGGAGATGTAACTTTCCGGGTGGAGAACATCGTGCAGAGTGGAGCCGTAATCAAAGGCACAGAATTCCGCCTGTTGGCGGATGCTCCCCTGGACGACTTGGTTCAAGTGCCGCCTACCCGTATTACAGAACGGGGACAGCAGGCACAGATCAAAGCGAAGGAATCATTGACAAGGTTGCGTAAGGACCGTCAGGAACAGAGCCAGCGCAGCGGAGAGACTGTTGCCGGAAGCTGGCCGCAATCTCCCAAGGAGGCAGCTTATTTCGAGGTGCCGGGCAAAGTGCTGCATTTGGACGGTGATGCGCTTTATTTGAACAAAAGTCTTAGCTTGTATGAACAGCTGCGGATTCCCGCAGAAGGACATCATGTTCACGAGTCCAAAATGGCGGAGACGTTATACCGGCTTCTGCCCCGTGTGCGTCCGGATATCGTAGTTATTACTGGCCACGACGGGGTGCTGAAACAGCCGCATACTTATGATCTCTACAGTCTCAGCAGCTACAAAAATTCGCAGAACTTTGTGGCAGCTATTGGGGTTGCAAGGGAATATGAACGGAATTTTGATGCCCTGACCATTGTGGCGGGAGCCTGCCAGTCGCATTTTGAGGCACTGCTGGGGGCGGGGGCCAATTTTGCCAGTTCCCCGGGGAGAATCCTGATTCATGCGCTGGATCCCGTCTATATAGCGGCCAAAGCCTCTTTTACCTCGATCCGTGACACTGTGAGTCTAGGTGATGTACTGAATCATACCATCAGCGGCAACCAGGGAATGGGCGGGATTGAGACACGCGGCAGCTTCCGGATCGGAATGCCTCGCCTGCAGAATCTTTCCGCGCTGAAAGTTACCCCGTCGGCGATATAGTATCGTGGCCCTGGAAAGGCCATACGCAATAATTTCCAGAATGGCAGGAACAAAAAAAGGAAAGGATAAGCATAACGCTTTTCTTTTCCTTTTTTTGTTGTGAAAGCCGGACAAGCGGTGATAGCCTCCGGTATATTATTACCGATAACAAGGCGCCTCGGTCGGCACTCTTTCGTTCCGAAAAAATTCCGTTGACAACTATTTTGGCATCATCTATAATTATTTATTTGCTTTGACAATGTTTGTGAAAAGTTGTATAATGGACAAGGAAAGAGGTGGTCGTCAGGTAATGGCTAATAACGCGCTGTTAGAAATTAAACGCAGTCTCGAAGCTCACGTCGGTCATAAGATCACGTTGCGTGCAAACGGTGGACGTCGTAAGACCGTTGAACGCACCGGTGTCCTGGAAGAAACGTACCCTTCTGTATTTATTGTCAAACTGGATCAGGAGCAGCAAACCTTCAAGCGTGTCTCCTATAGCTATGCCGATATTCTTACGGAGTCTGTGGAGATCACAGTTTGCGAAGACGATGGGCAAATGCGGATTATGTATATTAAGGCTTAAGTGTTACGGACAGTCTCCTATGGGGGCTGTTTTTTGTTTTTTGAATATAACAACGGTGTGGACGGTTTCTTCGCGGGTTGAATGATCATTGCCCCGGTACAGCATACTAAAGGAGCAATAAGCTTATCATCTACTACCCTAAGGAGGAATTCCGCTAATGAGCCGCAGAAAACGAGGCATGATGTCGGAGGAACTGAAGACGGAATTGGCCAAGGAGCTTGGATTCTACGAGACGGTGGAGCGGGACGGCTGGGGTGGAATCCGGGCCCAGGATGCAGGGAATATGGTGAAGAGGGCCATTCAGCTTGCCGAGCAGGCTGCCCGGAAGTCTTAACCGCTTTTGTGCGGAAAAACGGTCATACAAAAGGGGAGCCGTCCTTGCGGCGGTCTCCTTTTCGGCCTGTCCAAACTTTTGATAATGGACTTCGTTACAAGTTTCTCATATAATATGTTAAGTTGTTTTTACGGGAAAAGCTGAAGGTGGGTGAACGCCTTGAAAATGTATGAGAAAGCGCCGGCCAAGATCAATTTGATGCTGGATGTGCTTCACAAGCGGCCTGACGGATTTCACGAAGTGGAAATGATTATGACCATGGTGGATCTGGCGGACCGTTTGGAGCTATCAGAGATGAAGAGAGACTCGATTATTATATCAAGCCAGGCGGGATATATTCCGCTCGACGAGAAGAACCTTGCCTTTCAGGCGGCGAGGCTTATTAAAGACCGTTATAACGTGAAGAGCGGTGTACATATCCATCTGGACAAAAGAATTCCGGTCGCTGCCGGCCTTGCCGGCGGCAGCAGCGATGCCGCAGCTACGCTGCGCGGCCTGAACAGGCTCTGGCGCCTTGGTATCCCGGCGCAGGAGCTGCAGGAACTGGGCGCCGAGCTGGGCTCGGACGTGCCGTTCTGCGTCACAGGAGGCACTGCCCTGGCTACGGGCAGAGGCGAGCGGCTGACTCCGATTGAGAATCCGCCGCAGTGCTGGGTCGTCCTGGCGAAGCCGCCGATTAATGTGTCGACGGCTGAGGTGTATGGACGCGTACGAGCGAATGACATTGCGGTGCATCCGTCGGCAACGCGGATGCAGGAGGCCATTGCAGCGGGCGACTTCCACGCAGTCTGTGCGGGGCTAGGCAACGTGCTGGAGGATGTGACGCTGAAGCTCCATCCTGAGGTACAGCAGCTGAAGGAAGCCATGATGAAGCTGGGTGCAGATGGAGTGCTGATGTCCGGCAGCGGACCGACCGTCTTCGGTCTGGTATCCAAGCAGTCGAAGGTAGCCAGAATTTACAATGGACTGCGCGGATTCTGTAAGGAAGTTTACGCGGTACGTTCGCTGAGCTGAAGAGCTTCCAGAGAAACGGCTAGCCCTGTCAAAGGCAGAACAGCCGTTTCTTCTTGTGTAAATCCGTACAAAAGTGATATTATTTTATAATAATATTCGGTTTTGGCGAGGAGCATTCCGTGAAAAAACTTAAAAGAAGCCAACGTTTGGTAGACATGACCCAATTTTTGCTTGAGAAACCGCATGACCTGCTGTCGCTGTCAACATTTGCAGACCGGTATGGCGCGGCAAAGTCATCCATCAGCGAAGATTTGGCTATTATAAAAGAAGTATTTGAAGGCGAAGGCATGGGTGAGCTGCAGACACTGGCCGGTGCGGCAGGCGGGGTGCGTTATATTCCTAGAATGCCAACAGAGATGGCGCTGGCCTTCGTTAACCGTTTGTGCGGACAGCTGGAGCAGAGCGACCGGATTCTGCCCGGCGGTTATTTATATATGTCTGACCTGCTGGGGCTGCCTTCTCTGATGGAACAGGCCGGAAAGATCATTGCAACGGCTTTCTACGGGGTAGAGATTGATGTAGTGATGACCGTGGAAACCAAAGGCATTCCGCTGGCTTATGCCACAGCTGCACAGCTTGGGCTGCCGGTGGTGCTGGTGCGCCGTGACCATCAGGTGACTGAGGGCTCTGCGGTTAGCATCAACTATGTATCGGGCTCGCACAAGAGCATACATACGATGTCGCTGTCGAGAAGGGCGCTGCGTGAGAAGTCGCGGGTGCTGATCGTGGATGATTTCATGAAGGCTGGCGGTACTGTACGCGGTATGGTCGATCTGCTTGGCGAGTTCAATGCCGAAGTGGCTGGTGTAGGTGTACTCGTGGAATCAGGTGCGGTGGAGACGGAAGAGCGTCTGCTGCATGACTATGTATCTCTGGTGAAGCTGAATGAGGTAGATTCCAAGGTGCGGCGGATTTCAGCGTATCCGGGTAATTATTTCTCCTCCTGAGCTGGACAGTCACTTTGCGCTAAAGAACAGTAAAATGTCGAAAGCGTAAGGGATTATTAGAAAACCCCGCGAATGGTGTCGAAATCAATGGTTGCGCAAAAATAATCTTCATTATCAGGCATTTTTTGGAATCAAAAAGAAGGAATTCGCTTTGCTGTGTGGAATTATACACCAAGTCTCTGATGGAAAAAGGTGGTGAACACACACATGCAAATTACGGATGTCAGACTCCGCCGCGTCAACTCTGAGGGGAGAATGAAAGCAATCGCATCCATTACAATCGACAACGAGTTTGTTGTTCATGACATTCGAGTCATCGACGGTAATAACGGGATGTTCGTTGCTATGCCCAGCAAGCGTACACCGGACGGCGAATTCCGCGATATCGCACACCCGATTTCTTCGGGAACACGCGAGAAGATTCAATCTGCGGTTCTGGCCGAGTACGATCGCGCCGCTACGGAAGAAGAAGAGGTCATCGAAGAGGGAGCTTAAGTCTTAAGCTGACTCTGATGTCCAGCTGCCCTCCCAGGGCGGCGTAAGGTCAAGCCGTTTTTTAATTGGGGTTCGAAGAAAAGGGAACCATGCTACATGGTTCTCTTTTCTTTTTTCCCGATATGAGATATATTCAGTAGTGAGCTCAAGAAGTGGGAGGTTGGCATTCTTGAAAAGAATGGCTGTTGTACTTGCCGCAGGTCAAGGCAAGCGCATGAAATCTAAATTATATAAAGTGCTGCACCCCGTCTGTGGCAAACCGATGGTAGGGCACGTACTTAATACAGTTAAAGCGACCGGAAGCCAGCGTACCGTCGTTATTGTCGGACATGGCGCAGAGCAAGTAAAAGCCCATATAGGCCAGGATGCGGAATATGTGCTGCAGGAAACCCAACTGGGTACCGGCCATGCCGTCAAACAGGCTAAGGATCTTATCGGCGGCGAGGAAGGCACAACCATCGTGATTTGCGGCGATACACCGCTGGTCATGGCGGAAACGCTGGAAGGGCTTATGGCACTGCACGAAGGGCAGCATGCGGCAGCAACTGTACTGACTGCTGTGATGGATCAGCCTGCAGGCTATGGACGGGTTATCCGCGGGGAAGACGGCGCTGTACTGAAGATTGTGGAGCAGAAGGATTGCACCGCTGAGGAAGCAGCTGTAGGCGAAATTAATACAGGTACCTACTGCTTTGATAATGCCAAGCTGTTCGCGGCGCTGGAGAAGGTCACCAACAGCAATAACCAGCAGGAATATTATTTAACCGATGTAATCGGCATACTCCGGGCACAGGGTGATATCGTTATGGGATATCAGGCTCATGACGCTGCGGAGTCTATCGGCGTTAACGACCGTTTGGCTTTATCCGAAGCGGAAGGTTATATGCGCCAGCGCATCAACCGCCAGCATATGCTGAACGGTGTAACCATCATTGATCCGGCTTCCACCTATATAGGAGCCGATGTCATCATTGGATCAGATACCGTGCTATATCCGGGTACCCAGCTGAAAGGCAAAACCGTCATTGGTGAAGATTGCGTGATCGGGCCTTCCAGTGAAATCGAAGACTGCGTGATTATGGACGGCGCTGAGGTGAAGCATTCCGTACTGAATCAGGCACAAGTCGGCGCACGGACTACCGTTGGGCCTTTTGCCTATTTGCGTCCGGGCACTGTACTCGGTGAGGAAGTCAAAATTGGCGATTTCGTGGAAATTAAGAATGCAGTGATCGGCGACGGCTCCAAAGTATCGCATTTGAGCTATGTCGGGGATGCCTCTGTAGGTAAGAATGTAAATGTTGGCTGTGGTGCAATTACTGCCAATTATGACGGATTTAATAAATCCAAGACGATAATTGAAGATGATGCCTTCATCGGCAGCAATGTGAATCTGATTGCACCAGTCACCGTAGGCAAAGGCGCTTTTGTTGTTGCAGGGTCGACAATCACAAGATCTGTTTCGGAGAATGATTTGGCCATTGCCAGAGTAAGACAGGAGAACAAGCCGGGGTATGCCGAGAAGATCCGCTCCCGGGCCAAAGCAAAGAAAGACCAGTCGAGTCAATCGTAAGGGCCACTGCCAAAGCGCCGGATAGAACTGAGATCTCTTTACCGGCGCTGCTTGGAAGCTAAATTCCGTCACGGAGGGTTTATATTTTATGACTTATTGCGATTCCAAATTAAAGATTTTCACCTGCAACTCCAATCCTAAGCTGGCTAGTCAAATTGCCGATTATATCGGAATTCCGATGGGTGAATCACATACCACAAGCTTCAGCGACGGGGAGATTCAGGTCAAGCTGTCTGAGAGTGTCCGGGGCTGCCATGTCTATATCGTACAGTCGACTTGTGGTCCGGTTAACGACAATTTGATGGAGCTTCTGGTTATGGTAGATGCGCTCAAACGCGCTTCCGCGAAAAGCATCAATGTGGTTATTCCTTATTACGGATACGCTCGTCAAGACCGCAAGGCGCGTTCCCGTGATCCAATTACGGCCAAGCTGGTAGCGAACCTGATCGAAAAAGCAGGAGCTCACCGTGTTATCACGATGGACCTTCATGCGATGCAAATTCAAGGCTTTTTTGATATTCCGGTCGATCATCTGCTGGGTGTTCCGATTCTTGCCCAGTATTTCCGTTCGAAGCAGATCCAGAACCCGGTTGTGGTCTCCCCGGACCATGGCGGTGTTGTGCGGGCTAGAAAGCTTGCCGATTTCCTTAACGCACCTCTGGCGATCATCGACAAACGCCGTCCGGAACCGAATGTCAGCGAAGTGATGAATATTATCGGTAACATCGAAGGTAAAACAGCGATCCTGATCGATGATATTATCGACACGGCCGGAACGATTGTACTGGGAGCCAATGCCTTGATGGAAGGCGGCGTGAAGGAAGTTTATGCTTGCTGTACCCACCCGGTATTGTCCGGACCTGCGCATGAACGTCTGGAAAATTCACCAATCAAAGAAATTATCGTGACGGATACCATTCCAATCCGCAGCAGCAATCCGACCTCGAAGCTCAAAGTGTTGTCCGTGGCTCCACTTATGGGTGAGGCGATTATTCGTGTTCATGAGGAGCTGTCCATCAGCAAATTGTTCGAAATCGAATAGTATTCGGGTAGTGCTCTTGTAGAGATATGACTGCCGTTCCCGCCTGTATTCAAAAAGGGTTACACCTCCGTAACGGAAGATGTAACCCTTGTCGGCGTGATGACCTCCAGCTTTGCTGCGGCATCAATACCCTGGCCGGGAGATAAAGGTGAACAGGCTGCGGTTGTAAAGAGTACCCTGCAGCTCAACAAAGCCTTCATCCGCTGCTGTAACTACACCGATGGCTACGTGTACCTTGTCTCTGTAAATTTCGACAGGCACAGCATATTGGATATGGTACTGGAAATGGCGCTGAAGCGTTAAGATGTCGCCCTGATGTGGCATTGTTCATCACCTGTCTTTGGAGTAAAGTGGCCGTCGGCTGCTCTAGAAGTAAGCCTAATAAAATTCATTGTACCAAAAACGGAACTCTTCTGCTTAAGAGAACCGGATGGAAAGGATAGGCCATCATGAAATGGATTGTTGGACTCGGTAATCCGGGACCGCAGTACGCCAAAACCAGGCATAACGTCGGTTTTATGGCGCTTGACGAGCTAGCGGCCAGAAACGGAATCACCTTTAACCAGAATAAGTGCAAGTCCGTAATCGGTGAGGGCGTCATCGGGGGAGTCAAGACAGTTCTGATCAAACCCATGACCTTTATGAACCTGTCCGGAGAAGCGGTTCGTGCATATATGGAATATTATAAAGTGAATTTAGAGGATATGATCGTTGTCTATGATGATCTTGATACGGAAATCGGCAAAATCCGGCTGCGTTATCAGGGAAGTGCCGGAGGCCATAACGGAATCAAGTCGATCATACAGCATACAGGCACGCAAAGCTTCAACCGTGTGCGGATGGGAATCTCCCGTCCTGAACCGGGCTTTGCTATTGTAGATTATGTGCTTTCTGCCTTTCCCAAGAAAGACGGAGACAGGCTGAAGACCATGATCCTAGATACCTGTGATGCCCTGGAGTTCAGCCTGCAGCATACCTTTGAACAGACTATGGCCAAATTCAATGGCTAACGTTCCGCTCCCGCCTGCATCTTAAGGCTAAATACGGCCGGAGCGGGGCATACTGAAGGGTATATACTACCTTCAGGAGGCATATAGATGGCAATACACTACGTATGCAGGCACTGCCGGACATTTCTGGGAAGCATCAATAGAAGTAATATCACAGAAGCGCAGCTTGGTCTGCATTCTTTGACCCCTGCGGAGCGCAGAGATATCATAGCGTATGATTCAGAAGGTGAGATCACGGTAAAGGTTACTTGCGATTACTGCAAGCAGGCCTTGGAGAACAACCCTGAGCTCAGCCTGCTGGCCAGTCCGCTTCAGTAAGGTGGAAGCGCCTGTCTCTATCGTCATCCGCAAGCCTTGGCCTTATCGCTGAGGCTTGTTTTCGATTCTAATCATAATAGGTGCGGCGGCCTTAGGCTGCCGTCAGCCTGTTCAGTAAGAGAGGTGTCCTTTGTTGTTACAAGGTCTTATAGAAGCTTTTTCCAAAGATCCTGATTTTCAGTCTGTCACCCGCGGTGTTGCCGCAGGGATGAAGGAGCAGCTAATATCAGGTTTGTCCGGTTCGGCCAGACAAATTATGCTGGCGGCGCTGCATGAAGAAACCGAACGGCCGCTGCTTATAGTCACCCATAATATGTTCTCGGCCCAGAAGATGGCTGAGGATTTGCAGGAAGCGCTTTCTCCGGATCGCGTGCTGCTTTACCCTGCCAATGAGCTGGTTGCCGCTGAAGCGGCTGTCTCCAGCCCTGAGACGCTTGCTCAGCGGATAGATGTCCTGACCAAATGTGCCCAGGGCTTCCGTGGCGTTGTGGTTGTGCCTTATTCTGGCGTCCGGCGTCTGCTTCCGTCGCCCCATGTGATGGCAGAGGCACAATTAACCGTTTCACAGGATGGAACCCTCTCTCTGGATGATTTTCTGATGTCTATGATTATGATGGGTTATGAACGGGTTGAACGGGTAGAGAACCGTGGTGAGCTTAGTGTGCGGGGGGGCATTGTCGATTTCTATCCAATGACCTCTTCGCTGGCTTACCGGGTAGAGCTGTTTGATGATGAGATTGATTCGATTCGAACCTTTGATCCTGCAGACCAGCGATCCATCGACAAGGTGCGCAGTGTGAAGATCACACCGGCTAAGGAGATCATCGCAGACCAGTCCCGCCAGGATTCGGCAGCCTCTGAAGCGGCTGCGATGCTGGAACGCCAGCTGGAGAAAATGACCGACCGGCAGGCAAAGCTGCGTTTGCGTGAGGAAATGGGCCGGGAGCTGGAGATGCTGCGGCAGGGAACCTATTTCCCTGAAGTCTATAAATATATCAGTCTCTTGTATCCTGAACGCTGCCATTTATATGATTATATGGCACAGGACACCCTCCTTATTATGGATGAGCCAGCCAGACTGCTGGAAACGGCGAAACAGCTGGAGCGGGACGAGTCGGAATGGAACCTGCATTTGCTGCAGAACGGCAAAAACCTGCCTGATCTTCATCTTTCCGTAGACAATGAAGCTATCATGTACCGCCGCCCATTCCAGAGCCTGTTCATGTCGATTTTCCTGCGCCAGGTTCCACATATCCAGCCGCAGAACATCCTTGGATTTATCAGCCGCGGCATGCAGGATTTCCACGGCCAGATGAATGTGCTGAAATCAGAGATGGAGCGCTGGCATAAGTCGGGTGTGCAGGTTGTGATGCTGGCGAGCAGCGAGGAGCGGATGGAGCGGGTCCGCCGGGTGCTGTACGATTATGGCATTGAAGAGCCTACTATTGTCCACGGGAATCTGGGCTCCGGCTTTGAGCTGCCTTCCATTCATCTTGCTGTGATCACTGAAGGAGAGATGTTCTCCCAGAAGCAGCGTAAGGCGCGTAAGGTTTCCAAAGGAATTGACAATGCAGAACGGATCAAGAGCTATACTGAGCTCAAAATCGGCGATTACGTGGTACACCAGAATCACGGTATCGGCAAATATATGGGGATTGGCACGCTTGAGGTCAGCGGAATTCACCGGGATTATATGCATATTCTATATGCCGGTGGCGATAAGCTGTCCGTACCGATTGAACAGATAGATCTGATTCAGAAATATGTCGGATCGGAAGATAAAGAACCGAAGGTATATAAGCTTGGCGGAAACGAGTGGACGCGGGTCACCAATAAAGTGCGTTCTTCTGTTCAGGATATCGCGGATGATCTGATTAAGCTGTACGCCGAGCGCCAAAGTGCTCTGGGTTATGGTTTTGAGAAGGATACGCAGGAGCAGCGCGAATTCGAGGAAATGTTCCCGTATGACGAAACCCGCGATCAGCTGCGCGCTATCGAAGAGATTAAGAAGGATATGGAGCAGAACCGTCCGATGGACCGGCTGCTATGCGGAGACGTAGGCTATGGCAAGACGGAAGTGGCGATCCGGGCAGCTTTCAAATCAGCGATCGAAGGCAAGCAGGTTGCCGTGCTGGTGCCGACCACAATCCTCGCACAGCAGCATTATGAAACCTTCCGTGAGCGGTTTGCCAATTATCCGCTGAACATTCAGGTACTGAGCCGCTTCCGCAGCCGTAAAGAGCAGAATGAGACCATTAAGGGTGTCCGGCAGGGAACGGTAGATGTAGTAATCGGCACACACAGACTGTTGTCACAGGATATGGTCTTTAAGGATCTCGGTCTTTTAATTGTTGATGAAGAGCAGCGCTTTGGTGTAACCCATAAAGAAAAACTCAAGAAGCTCAAGACCAATGTCGATGTGCTCACCTTGACTGCAACGCCTATTCCACGGACCTTGCATATGTCAATGCTTGGCGTACGGGATTTGTCAGTCATTGAGACACCACCGGAGAACCGCTTTCCCGTGCAGACGTATGTGGTTGAACATAGTCAGACGCTTACCCGGGAAGCGGTGGAACGTGAGCTGGCCCGTGGAGGACAGGTCTATTATCTCTACAACCGCGTTCAAGGCATTCAGGAAATGGCCGCACAAATCTCCATGCTTGTTCCGGAAGCAAGGGTCGGCATTGGCCACGGTCAAATGTCGGAGTCGGAGCTGGAGAAGACCATACTCGACTTCCTTGACGGAGAATACGATGTGCTGGTGAGCACAAGTATCATTGAGACTGGAGTGGATATTCCGAACGTCAATACGCTTATTGTCCATGATGCCGACAAAATGGGGCTATCACAGCTCTATCAGCTGCGTGGACGTGTAGGACGCTCCAACCGGATTGCCTATGCCTATTTCACGTACCAGCGGGACAAGGTGCTGACTGAGGTCGCGGAGAAGCGCCTGCAATCTATCAAGGAATTTACGGAGCTTGGCTCCGGCTTCAAAATTGCCATGCGCGACCTTTCCATTCGCGGAGCGGGCAATCTGCTTGGTGCGGAGCAGCACGGGTTTATCGCTTCCGTTGGTTTCGATCTGTATTCGCAAATGCTGGCGGAAGAAATCCGCAAGCGTAAGGTTACTGTACTGGGAGAAGAGGATACTTCGCTGAAGCAGGGTAATACGGTCATTGATTTGTCCATTGATGCGTATCTTCCATCCGAGTATATTTACGACAGCATCCAGAAGATCGAAATTTACAAGAAGGTTGCGGCGGTTTCCACTTTTGAGGACGCTGGGGAACTGGAGGATGAGCTGCTTGACCGCTTCGGAGAATTGCCGGAGGCCGTAGTCAATCTGCTGTCCGTAGCCCGGCTCAAGGTATATGGGAAGCTCTATGGATTGGAATCGATGATCCGTCGTGGCGACGATGTTTCGTTGAACTTCCATGAAGGCAGCACCGGGGCCTTTGATACGGCCAAGCTTGCCAAAGTTGGAAATAGCTTCGAAAGACGTGTACAATTTGATAGGGATGCTAAAGCCAGTATCCGCATCAAGTCGAAGGATCTTGACGATAAGGCGTTGCTTGATCTGTTGGAGCAGTTTCTGGCTGCGGCTAAACAGTCTCTAAAATTGAAGGGAGAATTACATGATGTCGTTAAATAAAACAAAATCCTGGAAAGTGCTGCTGGTCTCACTGGCAGCGGCTCTTTCCTTCTCTATGCTTTCTGCTTGCAGTAGCAACAACAATAATAAAAATAATAATGCAGCTGATGATAGCAGCACAGCGTACGCTACCTACAAAGGGGGAACCATTACTGAGAAGGAATTCGATTTAGACACCCGTGTCATGAAATTCCTCTCTCCGCAGCAGGCCCAGTACCTGGAGATTGATACCTTCAAGGAATCCATTCTGAACCAGGAAGTGGCCTTTGAGCATCTGGCCGGCAAGGCAACAGATGAGGCTAAGAAGCAGGCCGAGAAGGAAGCCGATGTGCAATTAGCTGATCTTAAGAGCCGTTTGGGTGACACCTATGATAGCTTACTGAAGGAGCAGAGTCTGAAGGAAGGCGATGTGCGGACTTATATGGTGCGTGTGCTTACGGTTTATCAGGATATGCTGCTCAAAGTAACCGATGACCAAGTAAAGAAGGAATTTGAACTAATCAAAGGCGATTTCACTGTAGCTACTCTGCGTCAGGTGTTGATCGGACTGACCGACGCCAACAAAAAGGAGCGTACCGAGGAAGACGCACTTAAGCTCGCTAAGGAGGTAAAGGCTAAGCTTGACGGAGGAGCGGACTTTGCGGAAATCGCCAAACAATACACCGACGATACCGCGTCCAAGGAAGCTGGCGGTCAGCTGAAGGAAGTATTGCTGGGCAATTATTCGGAAGAGTTCAAGGCAGCAGCCCAGACACTGCCGCTGAATACAATCAGTGATCCAGTGCTAACAAAATTGGGTTATTATATCTTTAAGGTGGAGAGCCGCACAGAAGCAACCTTTGACAAGCTGACCGATGAACAGAAGGAAGCAATCAAAAGCTCGCTGGCTTCGCAGAGCCTGGAATCCTTCCTCGAAAATAATCTGAAAGATCTGGAAGTCAAAATCAATCTGCCGAAAAGCTCCGCTGCTGCCGCTGAGTCCGGAACAAACAGCGGAACTAAAGCTACAGAAGCTCCAAGTGCCTCACCAGCGGCTACACAAGAAGCCAAATAAACCATTTGCACGGACAAGCCATCCTGACGCTTCAAAGCGAGGGATGGCTTTATTTTGTAAATTATAATGAATAATTATGTTATAAATAGCACATAACGGGGAGGGGTGCGCCGGAAGTCTGCGGATTAAGGATATTTAATGTTATACCTTCCAGAGGATGTATAAGGAACTGGGAAGAGATGAATACTATGGTCAGATATTACGATAAATCACTGGGATTATCCATTCCCATAATGGACAGTAGTTGGACCATACTTCTTAAGAAAGCGGGGCAACATGTGAAATGAAAGCTACTGGAATTGTACGCCGTATTGATGACCTCGGTCGAGTTGTTATCCCTAAAGAGATCAGACGCACACTACGTATTCGTGAAGGGGATCCGTTGGAAATTTTCGTCGATCGCGACGGTGAAGTCATACTGAAGAAGTATTCCCCGATTGGTGAACTGGGTGATTTCGCCAAGGAATATGCAGAGTCGCTTTATGAAGGCACAGGGCATATTACAATGATTACTGACAGGGACACTTTTATCGCCCTTGCCGGAGGTTCCAAAAAGGATTATCTCGAGAAACAGGTGGGTGTGCTCCTGGAGAAGGTAATGGACAGCCGCAAGACCGTGCTCGAAACGAATGCAGGCAGCTATGACATCGGTAAAGATCATGCAGAATTAATATCGAGCTATGTAGCCGCTCCCATCATCTCCGGCGGGGACCCCATCGGTTGTGTAGTGCTTCTGAACAAGGATGATTCGGTAAAAATGGCGCAAATGGAAATCAAAATGGCCGAGACGGCAGCCGCTTTTTTGGGCAAGCAGATGGAGCAGTAAGAGCTTTGATACTATGGACCCCGCTTTCCTTTTGGTATGATACAAAGGGAGGGCGGGGTTTTAGCGTTCCATTTTGGAAAAGATAAGAAGATGCGGATTGCAGAAAAATGCGGTTGTCCGTGTAAATGCAAGCAAAACCGTTTCTACTTACGAGCCTCCATGCGTTATAATATAGAAATTCATCCCATTATGGCAGTTATCGCTGTAGAAGCAGGTACTTTTATGAAATCTGGTACACAAGGCTCTAAATTACTACAAGGCGCATTTATTCTCAGCGCAGCAGCCATTCTCTCCAAACTGATTGGTACGCTGCAGAAAATTCCGCTGCAAAATCTGGGTGGAGACGCCGTGTTTGGCATATACAACACGGTTAATCCCCTGTACACGATGCTTATAACAATAGCGATGCTGGGTCTGCCGTCTGCAATCGCCAGATTCGTGGCCGAGTCCTCGGCCGACAGAGATGAAAGCGAAGGCCGGAGGGTTCTGCTGCTGTCAGCGGCCATTACAGTCATCAGCGGGCTTGTGATTGGGGCCCTTGCCTATCTTGGGGCTCCGGTTATCGCCGGGTGGGTCGGCAACTCCCATGTGATTCCCGCGCTGCGCTGCAGCGCATTAGGGCTTGCTGTTGTTCCGCTTATGGCCGCATTGCGCGGTTATTTTCAGGGACTGCATAATATGGTCCCTACCGCGGTGTCGCAGGTTGTCGAGCAGTCGGTGCGGGTAGCTGTCATGATCGCACTGCTGCTGTATCTGACCGGGAAGGGAGCAGACGCGGCCACCATCGCGGCGGGTGCACTGATTGGTTCGGCTGGCGGCGGAGCGGCCGGTCTGATTGTCATGCTGCTGTATTGGCAGAATTACCGCCGCCGTGTGAGCGTAGCGCAGCAGTCGGCTGAGCTGGCGATATCAGCTGCCTCCGAAACCGCCTGGACCCGGAGTTCTGCTGCGGACACTGTCCGGGAGCAGACAGGAGCCAAGGCCCGCAAGCTGCTGGGCTATGGCATTCCAGTCATGCTCGGAACGCTGGCTATACCGCTTATCGGGCTGGTCGATGTATTTACCGTCCCCCGGTTGCTGTCGTCAACTGTCAGCGAAGCGGCGGCGATGGCGCAGTTCGGCATCTACAATCGCGGCTTGCCGCTTGTTCAGATGGTAACGATGCTGGCTACTTCGTTATCCGTGGTCTTCATCCCGGCACTCGCGGAGGCGAAGCACCGCGGAGATCTCGGTCTGATCCAGACCCGCTGCAGCCTGTCGCTGCGCTGGTTCTGGCTGCTGGGCCTGGCCGCTTCGGTTGGCCTGGCCGTCCTTGCAGAGCCGGTCAATGTGGCTCTGTACGGTGATGCTGCCGGCAGCGGCACGATGACCTGGCTGGCCTTTACCGCCGCTGGCGGTACGGTCAGCATCATCTCCGCCGCGCTGCTGCAGGGCCTGGGCGCCGTGCGCGCGCCGGCGATACATCTCTTGGCCGCCGCGGTGCTCAAAGCGGCCCTTAACCTGCTGCTGATTCCGCAGCAGGGCATTACCGGCGCAGCCATCGCCAGCGTGGCCGCGCATCTCTTCGCAGCAGCGCTGAATGTGCTGCTGCTGCACCGTATGGGCCATCTGCGGCTACGCTTCGCAGATGCCCTGGTGAAGCCCGCGCTGCTGCTCGCGGGCCTTGGCCTGGCCGCCGCAGCTGTAAGCCTCGGCGTAGGCAGTGCGGCCGCAGCCGCCGGCTTCGGCGGCGGGCGAACCACAGCCCTGGCGCAGAGCCTGCTCGGCGTGCTGGCAGGCTGCGCCGTCTTCGCCGCCGGTGCTGTTGCCCTGCGGCTGCTCAGCGAAAGCGAGCTGCGCCAGCTTCCGGGCTTTGGCCCGCGGCTTGCGGACAAGCTGAAGAAGCTGCGCCTGTTCCCTTAAGGCGCAGCTAGCTGTTCCAACCGTTATCTCTTAAGCATGAGATTACTATATTGCAGTACATACAAAGCTGCCTTAGCCACAGCGGCAAGGCAGTGCAGAAGGAGTGGAGACAGGTATGAGCGCAACATTAACCGTGGTTGGCCTCGGTTCCGGCAATCCCGACCGGCTGACCCTGGGCATTATCAAGAAGCTGCAATCCGCATCCGCCGTTTATGTCCGGACCGCAGAGCATCCGGTGATGGCGGCTTTAACAGAGCTTGAAATAGCTTCCCAGTCCTTTGACGGGCTGTATGAATCGCTGTCCTCGTTTCCTGAGGTGTATGAAGCCATTACGGCGAAATTAATCGAGGAGGCGCGTTCCGCACCGCAGGGTACGGAAATTGTCTATGCCGTCCCGGGGCATCCCATGGTTGCAGAATCGGCGGTATCCCTGCTGCGGGAGCGCTGCCCGGGTGCGGGAGTAGAACTGCACATTCTCGGCGGGGAGAGCTTTCTCGATGAGGCATTCGTACGGCTTGGCTTCGACCCGATTGAAGGGTTTCAGCTTCTGGATGCTTCCGGTATCCGCAGTTCCCAGCTTCAGCCGGAGCTGCATACACTGATCGGCCAGGTCTACGACAGCTTCACGGCTTCCGAAACCAAGCTCTGTCTGATGGATTGTTATCCGCCGGAGTATGAGGTAATCGTAGGGCATGCTCTTGGAGTGGATAAGGAAGAACGTATTCTCCGGGTACCGCTGTATGAGCTGGACCGTCTGGAAGGGTACGGCAATCTCTCGCTGATTTATGTTCCGGCAAACCGCGCGGAAAGTGCACGAAAACGCACATTTGCCCGCTTGCATGAAATTGTCGATACGTTGCGCAGTCCGGAAGGGTGTCCATGGGACCGGGAGCAGACGCATGAATCACTGCGCAAAAATCTGATTGAGGAAACCTATGAGGTTCTGGAAACGATCGATGAGGATGATCCGGACCATATGAAGGAAGAGCTGGGCGACCTGCTGCTGCAGATCATGCTTCATTCCCAGATGGAGGAGGAGCAGGGCACCTTTAATGTCTATGATGTCATTGAAGGATTAAATGACAAGCTGATCTTCCGCCATCCGCATGTCTTCGGCGATAAGAATGCTGCAGATGCCGAGGAAGCGCTCCAGAACTGGGAGGGCATGAAGGCTGAGGAAAAACGGCTTAAGGGTGTAAAACCGGAAGCAGAATCCGTGCTGAGCGGTGTTCCCCGTGATCTGCCTGCGCTGATGAAGGCCTACAAACTACAGAAAAAGGCCTCCAAAGTAGGATTCGATTGGGACAACGTTGGCGATGTGCTGGCTAAAATCCGCGAAGAGATTGATGAGCTTCAGGAGGCTATCGAATCCGGCGCACCGGCGGAGGAGCAAATGCTGGAGCTGGGGGATCTGCTGTTCGCTGCGACCAATGCCGCACGCTTCATCGGAGCGGATCCGGAAGAGGCGTTGACCCGCACCAACCGCAAGTTTGTATCTAGATTTCAATATATTGAGCAGCAGCTGCTAAGCCGGAATACGCATCTATTGGACAGCAGTCTGGAAGAGATGGAAGCGTTGTGGCAGGAGGCTAAGATCAAGGAGCGAAAACAATAGATTCCGAGCATCCTCTAATATAGGAGAGGCGCTTTCTCCGCCTTTTGCAGTATAGGGGCTGTAAGAAGAGGCAATGATGTGAATGGGGCTTAACTCTCTGGTTTGGAATGCGGTGAGAGGTTTATAATGTAATAGTGCCTGAGTCTGGACTGCTCTCTTAATTTTTTTAAAATCGAGTGTTTGCGGCAGGAATTTCGGGCGGCATCCAGAATATCTTAAAGACGAAATGACGATTCGCGGCATATCTTAGCAGCTTATCGCGTTTCATTTATTTTTTTGTATCCTAGGAGGAACTTCAAATTATGAACAAGACAGATTTGGTAAACAACATTTCCGAAAAAAGCGGATTGGCAAAGAAAGATGTAGAAACTGTATTGAACGGCGTGCTGGGCGAAATTACAGATGCTCTGTCCAAAGGCGATAAGGTCCAATTGATCGGCTTCGGTACTTTCGAAACCCGCAAACGTTCCGGCCGCACCGGCCGCAACCCGCAATCGGGCACACCTATTGAAATTCCTGAATCCACTGTACCGGCCTTCAAGGCTGGCAACAAGCTTAAAGAAGCCGTCAACTAATGCGCCTGGACAAATTCCTGAAGGTATCCCGTTTGATTAAGCGCCGCACTGTGGCTAAAGATGTGTCCGAACAGGGCCGGGTGCTGATTAACGGGAAGGAATCGAAACCGAGCAGTACGGTAAAGATCGGCGACGAGATTACAGTGCAATTCGGTCAAAAGCTAGTAACGGTCAAAGTGGAGAAACTGGTGGAAACGACCCGCAAGGACGAGGCCGCCGGTATGTATACGCTGCTCCGTGAAGAGCCTGTTGCCAAAAGCAGCGGTCTCGACTGGTAAAAGCGCTGTAAAGATAAGCAGATCATAAGCAAGAGGGTGTTCCTGAAGCCAGAAATGGCCGGAACACCCTCTTTGTTTTTAATAATAATAGAACTCCGTTGGCTTCTTGCATGAGCTCTATCGGTCTTTTGAAATTCTAAAAGCCTCTGTTCTATAACCTCTCCTTCCACCATAGATTAGAAACAAGAAGGAGGGGTACATGCTATGATCGAGCCAGTCAAAGTCAATAAACAGCACGATCTGCACATGCGCAGTCGCAAGCAATTGGAGCTAACAGGTGTGCAGAATGTGGAGAGCTTCGACAGCGAGGAGTTTCTGCTACGCACGGAACTTGGCCATCTCACCATTCGCGGAAATCATTTACATATCAAGAATCTAAGTCTGGAGAATGGACTTTTGTCTCTGGAGGGCAATGTCCATTCCCTGATTTACCTTGATCCCGGAGCGCAGAGTAAAAACAAAGGCATCCTCGGCAAACTGTTTAAATGAATCCCGCGATTCAGTGGATCACCCTGCTTTACATGATGCTGGCCGGCACAGCCATGGGACTGGCCTATGACAGCTACCGGGTGCTGTCGCTGAAATTAAGCTTTCCCAAATGGCTGAATGCGCTGCTGGATCTGCTGTATTGGATGTGGGCGGCACTCCTCGTCTTCCGGATGCTTTATGCCGGAAATCAGGGACAATTGAGGTTTTATGTCTTTCTTGGCCTATTTCTAGGCGTATGGATTTATTTTTTACTCTTCAGTGTTACGGTGCGGCATTTTGTGGTAATGTTAATTCAGTCGATTCAGTATACGTGCAGGCTGCTATGGAGAGCTGTAGAAATCGTAATAGGCATGCCGCTTCGCTGGCTTTGGCGCCTCCTGAGGGGGACGCTGCTGCTCTTGGGCCGGATCCTGTTATTTATCCTGAAGCTGCTGCTGCGTCTAACGAAGCCAATTTGGGTACTTCCAGTAAGATGGATCTCTCCGCCATTGTCCCGGCTCTATCACAGTGCCTGGATGGTGAGATTGTCTGAGTGGTTGACTGCATGGTGGAAACGCTGAGATTGAACTGGGGGTAGGCTGCATGAACAGATTTGCTGCAGAAGAGAAGAGTAGCAATAACAAAGGCTTGGCTGCAGGCATGAAGAGAAGAAGATTCATATGGGCGGTCATGGTTACAGTTTTTTTGGGCTGGGCCGGTTATATTTTCTTTGCCCAGAGTGCGGCAATTGCGAACAAGAGTGAACTGCTGGCCAAGAAGCAGGCGACCAGCGAGGGAGTTACGGCTTCCCTCAATCAACTGAAATACGAAGTGTCGCGACTTAACGATGACGAGTATATCGGCCAATTGGCGCGTAAATGGTACAATATGTATCCGTTAGGGGAACAGCCTATTCGTCCCGAGCAATCTGGGCAATAAAGCAGGCCAAAAGAGGCTTTCGCTGTGTTGCCTTGCTTTGCTCTTTACTGTATAATCAAATCACCGCAGACTGGATGGACTTTATATTCGTCTGTATATTTTTAAGGGAGGATCATTTTATTCTATGGCAATTGAAGTGGGCACCAAGTTAGAAGGCAAGGTGACAGGCATCACGCATTTCGGAGCATTTGTGGATCTGTCAGGAGGTGTCACAGGTCTCGTTCACATTTCGGAAATCGCCGATAACTACGTCAAGGATGTTAACGATCATTTAAAGATTGGTGATGTAGTAACTGTCAAGGTGATCAACGTTGACAAGGACGGCAAGATCGGGCTTTCCATCAAGCAGGCTGTAGATAAGCCGGCATCGGAAGTACGTCCCCCTAGAGCTCCAAGACCAGAACGTCCAAGCGGTGGAGACCGTTTCGGCGGCGGTGGCGGCAGTGGTGGTGGAGGCGGCGGCGGTGGTGGTGGTTTCAATCGTGAACGGGGAGGGCGTCCATTCAAGCCTGCAGCCGGTAAACCTTCATTCGAGGATAAAATGTCACGCTTCCTGAAAGACAGCGAAGAACGGATATCTTCGATCAAGAAGAACACAGAAGGAAAGCGCGGAGGCCGTGGAGCCAAACGCGTATAATCTACTTGCACATCATAAATAACCGCAGGGGCTTTCGCCCTTGCGGTTTTTTTGTCGGTGCCCGGCAAATTGCCGACAGCATCTATCTCATTCTCACATAACACCAGAGCAATCGCTGACGAAAATCTGCCGCTGGCCTCTGCACAGTCTTGCGGCAATCCGATGGTCGAGTCTATCAATCCAATGCCCCGCATGGGATCGAGAGGCTTCGCGGGTGCTTTGTCGGGACAGGCTTTTTTGTCGGAAATTTTTTACAGTTTGCTCTCTGTTTCTGACAAACTTTCTTAAGACCCCCGCTATATAATGAGAACCATAAATTCTTAAACGGGTGGTGCAGAGAATGAATAAAAGCAATGTGGTCAATTTGCCGGAGTGGACAAAAGCGGGAAGCAAAGACAAGGAGCAGAAGGAAGCCTGGGGTATGCGTCTAAAGAGCTGGGGTATGAATCAACCGCTGCTTCAGTTTCTAACAGTGAAGAAATGGATGCTGTTGTTGAGTTTAATGGGCTTTATGCTGGGCCGGGCCATGATTTTGGACGAGCTGTCACCCTTTGCTGTTGCTTACTTTGCTGTCATTGTGTTTATGCGTAAAGACTCTATACTTCCGGTGGCTGCAGCCACGATCCTCGGCAGTCTGTTCACCCCGTTCCCCGGAGCAGTAGTGATTGCCGCAGAGCTAATTATCTTCTACCTGCTGTACAAAGGTTTTGAGAGCTTCCAGCGGATTGATCTATCCTATGCGCCGCTGATGGTATTCGTATCCTCATTTATGGTCGGACTGTTCCGGATTATCATGGGCCCCTCCCTTACCTGGTACCCGCTGATGATGGCGACACTCGATGCGTTGCTTGGCTTTGTGCTTACACTGGTATTTTTGCAGGCGCTTCCTTTGTTTACTTACAAGCAAAGGAGCCGGGTGCTGCGGAATGAAGAAGTTCTCTGCTTGATTATTCTGCTGGCTTCCGTCATGACCGGCCTTGTGGGCTGGACCATAAACGGCTTGTCGCTGGAACATATTCTGTCACGCTTTCTTATTCTGTTGTTTGCTCTCGCCGGGGGAGCTCCGCTCGGTGCTGCCGTCGGGGTAGTCACCGGACTGATCCTCAGCCTGGCTGATATCGGAGCCATCTATCAGATGAGTCTCCTGGCTTTCTCTGGAATGCTGGCCGGGATGATGCAGTCCGGGCGCAAAGGGGCAGTCTCGATCGGGATGCTGCTGGGCTCGACTATACTTTCGGTCTACTTCCTGGGCCCGGGTGATGTGATGGCCTCAACTTGGGAGACTTGCGCTGCAGTGCTGTTGTTTCTTCTAACACCAAAGGGGATTATTTCTGCCATTGCCAAATATGTGCCAGGCACACCGGATCACAGCCGGTCACAGCATGAATATGCCCGAAGAGTGAGAGATATTACAGCAGACCGGGTAACCCAGTTCTCGCAGGTATTCCAGCAGCTGTCGAGCAGCTTCGGGCAGATTCCCCGGGCTGGAGAAGCCGGTAAAAGTGAACGTGAAATGGAAGACTTCATGAGTACCGTAACTGAGGGTGCCTGCGCCGGCTGTATCCGGCGTTCGCATTGCTGGGACACGAAGTTTTATCAGACGTACAGGTATATGACAGATATGATGACGACCGTAGAAGAATGCCCGGATATCACCGCAGCCCAGCTTCCGCCCGAGTGGAGCCGGATTTGCGGCAAGACAGGGGAGGTACTGGAAGTGATGAAGGGCCAGTATGAGCTATACCAGCATGATATGCGCTGGAAAAGACAAATATACGACAGCCGCCAATTTGTTGCCGAGCAGCTTTCGGGTGTATCTCAGGTGATGGAGGACCTGGCGAAGGAGATCAAACGTGAAGGCCAGGCAATGTACCGGCAGGAGGCCCAGATCCGCGAGGCGCTGGAGAAGCTGGGGTTGTCCATTCATTCGATTGAGATTTTAAGCCTCGATCCCGGCCGGGTAGAAATAGAAGTGGTTCATGCTTATACCCGCGGTTTTGATGAGTGCCGCAAGATGGTTGCACCGCTGTTGTCCGATATTCTGGAGGAGAATATTGCAGTCGTAAGTGAAACCGCGGTGCATCCCCGCGAGGGACTGTCGATGGTCACCTTTGGATCTGCCAAAGCCTATGAGGTGAATACCGGAGTGGCAGGGGCGGCCAAGGGAGGCGATATGTTCTCCGGCGACAGCTTCAGTACCGTAGAGCTTGGAAATGGCACATTTGCTGTGTCCATCAGCGACGGGATGGGTAACGGAGAGCGGGCCAGGATGGAGAGCAGTGCCGCATTGTCCATGCTGGAGAAGCTGCTGCAGTCCGGTATGGACGAGAAGCTGGCGGTAAAGTCCGTCAATTCCATTCTGCTGCTGCGTTCTCCGGATGAGTTCTATGCGACGGTGGATATGGCGCTGATCGACCAGTATTCGGCGCATACCACTTTTATGAAAATCGCGTCTGCACCTTCCTTTATCCGCCGGGGCAGCGAAGTCATCCCGATTACTTCAAGCAATCTTCCGATCGGAATCATAAAAGACATTGAGGTGGATCTGATCAGCATGCAGCTGCGTCCGGGTGATATTCTCATTATGATGACCGATGGTATTTATGATGCGCCCGGATATGCCGTTAATAAAGAGATATGGATGAAGCGGTTAATCCAGGAGCTGGAGGGAGATGATCCTCAGGATATGGCCGACAGCCTGCTGGAAAAGGTTATCCGTTATCAAGGCAATGAAATCCATGATGACATGACCATTGTCGTCAGCCGGGTCGATCATTATCATCCGGAGTGGTCCAGCCTGCATATGCCTGGCATCGGCCGGATGGAGCGCCCGCGCACGGTCAGCTAGTAAGGTAATCTATCATCTAACTCACGTTATTCTTTCGTGAGCTATAAATGGAAGCAATGGATTATCCTAATTCGGCGGGGCCTTATCTACCCCGCCGCCCTTTGCGCCGCCCCGTTTCAAAAGCCGTTGGCTCGGCGGCGTTCTTTTTCAGGTTTCAAACATAACGTGAATCTATGGGACGGAGAGGAATTTTGGAGCTGGAGAAGCGTCAGCGTTCGCCTTTGTCCCCGGATTTGCACCATGTGGCCAATTCAATAAATCCGGGGACAACAGCGATCGGAAGCCCAAAAGTTCCTCGCAGTTCCCCGAGTTCACTATTGTTTTTATCTGAATATCTCCGCTAAGCGGCGTTTGAAATCTCTCAACCTTGGATATGCTATAAACAGATAACAAGGCAAAGGGGAGTGAACGGTCATGAAGCAAATTCTGCTCATTACGGACGGATGTTCCAATGTGGGGGAGAGTCCGGTGATGGCTGCGGCGCATGCCCGGCAGGAGGGAATCACCGTTAACGTGGTTGGCGTGGTCGATTACGGAACCATTGGCCAGCTGGGAAGCCGGGAGATTTCCGATATTGCCAAAGCAGGGGGCGGGCTGAGCCGGATTGTCGGAACGCCGCAGCTGGCGCAGACCATCCAGATGATGACCCGCAAAACTGTGGTTCAGACCATTCAGCAGGCGGTTAATAAAGAGGTAAAAAAAATACTCGGCGAAGGCTCGCTGGAAGAGCTGCCGCCATTGAAACGTTCGCAGGTCGTTACCGTCGTAGATGAGCTGACAGAAACCTCGCCGCTGCGCATCGCACTGCTGATTGACGCAAGCGCAAGTATGAAGCCTAAACTGGGTGCCGTAGAGGATGCCATCCGTGATTTGGCCCTCAGCCTGGAAGCGCGGGAAGGAAGCAGTGAGATTTCCGTGTTCCATTTTCCCGGGCGCTCGAGCAGTGAGGAGGCTATGCTGGATATGGACTGGACGAGCAATGTGTCGGAGGTCCGCTCGCTGTTCTCCAAGCTGAAAATGAGGGGAGCCACGCCTACAGGACCGGCTATTTTCAAGGTGCTCGAACATTACCGTTGTGATACACTGGATGAACACCGTGGCCGCCTTCCGGGCAGGGATCACGATGAAAGAGAAGGGATGATTGGTGGGTATGTCGTCTAATCCGCCCTACCCTGTCGGTACCGTTATTAGCGGCAAATGGCGGGGAAACCGTTATGTCATTGAACGGATGCTGGGAAGAGGGGCCAATGGAACCGTATATCTCGTGCAAAGAGAAGGCAGACGGGAGCGGTATGCGCTCAAGATCGGAAACGATACGCTTGAGCTGCAGTCAGAAATCAATGTGCTGACCTCGCTGCAATCCTGCCGGAAGCGAAGTGAGTTTCGCGCCCGCCGTGAATCCGCGCTGTCCTCTTACCTGCTGGAGTCGGATGATTTCAAAGATGGAGAGCATACCCCTTTTTATGTGATGCGTTACGTTGAAGGTAAACAGCTGCACCATTTTTTGGCCAAAAACGGGATCTCCTGGCTGGGGCTGGTAGGACTGAAGCTGTTAGAGAAGCTGCAAACGCTGCATGAATGCGGTTTTGTGTTTGGTGATCTCAAGCCCGAGAATGTAATGGTATCCGATTACGGCGAAGCCGAACTGATCGACTATGGCGGCGCAAGTCCCATGGGACGCAGTGTGAAGCAATTTACCGAATGGCATGACCGCGGATTCTGGAATGCAGGCAGCCGTACCGGCGACGAGAATTATGATCTGTTTGCTTTTGCCGTTCTCTGCCTTCGTTTGCTTAATGAAGACGGGCTGAAAGCCGCTGCCCAGCAGCTGCCGCAGACAAGAAGCGTCGATGAACTGATTAAGCTGGCCAAAAGTTTGCCCGACAGGAAGCTCTCCTCTTGGCTGTGTCTTGCACTGAAAGGCGGATTTCCCGGTTCCGCGCAGGCTGCTGAGATCTGGAAGATTCATATATACGGAACGCGCAAACAGCCGAAGGATGCCATGGCGACCCCGCGCTGGCTAAAAAGTGCGTTTGGGTTATCGTTATTTGTGCTGGCTTTTACGATTTATTGGGTATTGCGTTTTTGACCTCATACATATACCGGAATGCTTGCCATACCGGTCAAAGATTGTGTAAATGATAGGGCAAGAAAGGGAGCACCGTATGGAGCAAATGAATGAGCTTGTGGAATCCGTAATGGAGTCTGCAGACGAGCACGGGCTGTGGGCGCCCCATGACACCATAGTAGTCGCAGTTTCCGGAGGGCCGGACTCTGTGGCTCTTTTGCGTATTCTGCATGAAATATCCGTGAACCGGATACCGCTAAACCTGGTATGTGCCCATGTGAACCACGGGTTCAGAGCCGAGTCCGTTGAGGAGGCGGAGTTCGTCCGGCAAATGGCCGGGGAGCTAGGGGTGCCTTTTGAGCTGGCCGAGTTTGATATCCCTTCCCTTGCCAAAGGCAGCGGGCTTGGCCCCGAGGGGACGGCACGCGAGAAACGCTATCAGTTTCTGATCGAGACCGCGCACCGCTATGGCGCACGCTCCGTTGCACTGGCACATCATGCCGATGATCAGGCGGAGACGGTGCTTATGCGACTGTTGCGGGGCAGCGGACCTTCCGGTCTGGCCGGAATGCGCTGGAAGAGGACAGAAAAAAAGGTGGAACTCATCCGCCCCTTCCTGCGTATTAACAAAACGGCTCTTGTCGGGTTATGCCGGGATGAAGGGTTTCCCTACGCCGAAGACGCCAGCAATCTGCTGACCAAATACAAGCGGAATGTCATCCGGCTGGAGGTGCTACCTTCACTGGAAAAGTACAACCCGAAAGTCAAACAGTCGCTTCTGCAATTGTCCGAAATTGTCGGAGCCGAAGATGAATTTATGGAGGCGAACGCAGCAAAATGCTTCGATGAGCTGGTTTTGATGAAGCATGGAAAATACACCTTTAAGAGAGCTTTGTTCGCGGCCATACCCTCCGCTTTACAACGGCGTTTGATTAAACTAATATTAAATTATCTGTCGGCGGATTCATCGACCCTGGATTTTTCCAAGATCGAGGCTGTACGCCGGGGTACGCTGCAGGAACACCCCACCGTATGGAGTTTGGATTTGGGTGGAGGTCTAATCTGTGTGCGGCAATATGATACAATTTTGTTCTCGTCCAAGCCTCCGCAGCGGAAGGTAAGTTATACATATCGCCTGTCTTTGCCTCATTCCCGGCTTTTGCTGACGGAAATAGGAAAAGTAATGACGATGACGGTGCTGGAGAAAGAAACTTTTTTAGTACAGGGGGAGGACTATGGGAAGATGTCGGCTTGGTTTGACAGCGATGAGCTGGTCCTGCCGTTGACCATTCGTTCCCGATTGCCTGGAGATACCATAAGGGTTATGGGATTAAACGGAAGCAAAAAGGTAAAAGATATTTACATTGATGATAAAATACCTTCTTCCGAACGCTCTGAGATTCCCCTCGTTTGTGATGGTTTGGGCAATATCGTCTGGATTCCGGGCGTAAGGCGCTCGATGCATGCCGCAGTAGGGCGGCACACGGCCTCGGTTCTTCTCTTGTCTCTGGAGGACATGGAGCAGCACGAAGAAGCGTAATGGTCGAAGTAAGTCTTTCATAGTATAACTTAGGAGGTTCGCAAGTTGCAGAACGATATTCAAGAAATCTTGATCAGCGAAGAAGAAATCCAACAAAGAATCAGGGAGCTCGGCGCCCAGCTGAGCGCAGAATATGCAGGACGTACGCCATTGGTAATTTGTGTGCTGAAAGGCGCGTTTATCTTTATGGCAGATTTGGTTAAAGTCATCACAGTACCTGTTGAGATGGATTTCATGGCTGTATCCAGCTATGGAGCATCCACCAAATCTTCCGGTGTGGTCAAAATTATCAAAGATTTGGATGCGTCAGTTGAAGGACGCGATGTACTGATCGTCGAAGACATCATCGACAGCGGTCTTACACTCAGTTATTTAATTGAAATGCTTCAAGGACGCAACGCTGCTTCCATTTCTGTGGTTACCCTGTTTGATAAACCGACAGGACGCACTGTTAATCTCGAAGCTGCCTATACCGGCTTTGTGATTCCTGATGCTTTTGTAGTCGGCTACGGACTCGACTATGCCGAACTGTATCGGAACCTCCCTTACGTCGGTGTACTGAAGCCTGAAATTTATTCCAAATGAGCTAATTGACAGCCTTAGATCCACGGATCAGATTTCCGGACCTCTGAGCATTTGAGGACTCTGGGCAGGCTATGGTACAATAACTTGAGCGTTGTGAGAGGAGGTAGGGGATGAATCGGTTCATCCGGAATTCTGGTTTTTATTTGATTTTATTTTTAGTCGTGGTGGGCATTGTCCAGTTTGTGAGCAATGGAAATGAATCCGCCGATTTCCCTAGATACGATGAATTAAGGCAGGAATTGAAAGACAATAATGTGAAGAGCATGACGATTCAGTTTGAAGGCAATGCTTTTGCCGTTACTGGTGAATATAGAGAGCAGCCGTCAGATGCCAAATCGAAAAATTTCTCCACATTTGTTCCTCCTACAGACAAGGCCCTTGATGAGCTTATTGGAGCCAGCGAAGTCAACGGTGTAGAGCTGGTTACGAAAAAAATGGAAGGTGACAGCATTTGGCTGACATTCCTTTCTTCCATCATTCCGCTGGTTATTATGTTCATCCTGTTCTTCTTCCTGTTCAATCAGGCACAGGGTGGCGGCGGCAAAGTAATGAATTTCGGCAAGAGCAAGGCCCGGTTATATAATGAAGAGAAGAAGAAAATCAGCTTTGAGGATGTTGCAGGGGCTGATGAAGAGAAGCAAGAGCTGGTGGAAGTTGTGGAATTCCTCAAGGATCCGCGTAAATTCGCAGCTGTAGGCGCACGTATTCCTAAAGGGGTTCTCCTTGTAGGCCCTCCAGGGACCGGTAAAACCTTGCTTGCCCGTGCAGTTGCCGGTGAAGCAGGCGTTCCGTTCTTCAGTATTTCCGGTTCCGACTTTGTGGAAATGTTCGTAGGTGTCGGTGCTTCCCGTGTACGTGACTTGTTCGAAAATGCCAAGAAGAATGCACCATGTATCATTTTTATTGATGAGATCGATGCAGTGGGACGTCAGCGCGGCGCCGGACTGGGTGGCGGACATGATGAACGCGAACAGACACTTAACCAATTGCTTGTAGAAATGGACGGTTTCGGCGGCAACGAAGGCATTATTATTGTCGCAGCTACCAACCGTGCAGATATACTTGACCCGGCATTGCTTCGTCCGGGACGTTTCGACCGTCAAATTACGGTTGACCGCCCAGATGTTAAAGGCCGTGAAGCTGTACTTAAAGTTCACTCCCGCAACAAGCCGCTTACGAAAGACGTAAGACTTGATGTTATCGCCAAACGCACTACCGGATTTACCGGTGCCGATCTGGAGAACCTGCTGAATGAAGCAGCTCTGCTCGCTGCACGCCGCAACCGCAAGGATATTACCATGCGTGAGGTAGATGAAGCGATTGACCGTGTAATTGTAGGTACCGAGAAGCGCAGCCGCGTGATCAGCGACCGTGAGAAGCGTATTGTAGCTTACCACGAAGCCGGTCATACGATTGTCGGTTACTTCCTGGAACATGCAGACATGGTTCACAAAGTTACGATTATCCCGCGCGGACGCGCAGGCGGATATGTCATTATGCTTCCTAAAGAAGACCGCATGCTTGTTACGAAGCAGGAATTGCTTGATAAAGTAACCGGACTCCTCGGTGGACGTGTTGCCGAAGAGATGTTCATCGGTGAAATCGGCACAGGCGCATACAGCGACTTCCAACAGGCTACGCGTATTGTCCGCAGCATGATTATGGAATACGGTATGAGTGATAAGCTGGGACCTATGCAGTTCGGTACATCCCAAGGCCAGGTCTTCCTGGGCCGCGATATCGGGCATGAGCAGAACTACAGTGATTCCATCGCTTATGAAATCGACCAGGAGATGCAGAACTTTATCCGCAGCAGCTATGAACGCTGCCGGGAGCTGCTTACCAAGCACTCCAAGGAAATGCACCTCATTGCCAACACCTTGCTTGAGAAAGAAACGCTGGAACTGGATCAGATTAGAGAATTGATCGAGCAAGGCTATCTGACTGAAGACGGTAAACCGGAAGAGACTCCGGGTGTGACACACGAAGCCGGCGAACCCGTTATTGATTCTATCGGTGATGTGCGTGTCCGCATTCAAGGCAAGGACGACACCTCTTCTACAATTCCTGATCTGACCAAGGATATTCCGAATAATCCGGAGTCCGGGGATGGAAATGATTCTAACGACGGCAATAAAGACGGCGGCGGAGGCCTCGTCTAAAGAGCCCCTTAACTGAATGAAGCTACGCAAGCTCGTCCGGAGAACCTTAAAGTTCTCCGGATTTTTTTCGCCTTTAGGCTTCCTGCCGTACAGCTTGATCGACTCCCGGTTACATTGACAGAGGGTGGAACCTTGTGTACATTAGTGATTAAATATTAAATAATGGATAACTATCTATAGCAGAGCTGAGTGGCTGTGCAGATCCGCAAGGAACATATAATCTATTCGAATGTAGAGCCGGCTTACGCCGTGAAGAAATAAGGGGGAGAACTAACCGTGGAAGCTCTGGCGCTTGAGCGCAAGCAGGAACAAAATCGCGAACTTCGTGTGCGCCTCGAACAGCTGAAAAAAGAACGGAATGCAATCATTTTGGCTCATTATTATCAGCGTGATGAAATTCAGGAAGTTGCCGATTTTCGGGGGGACTCTTTTTTACTCGCTCAAAAAGCAGCGGAGACCGATGCGGAAGTGATTGTCTTCTGCGGTGTTCATTTCATGGGGGAAAGCGCTAAGATTCTGGCGCCTAACAAAACTGTGCTTATTCCTGATGAACGCGCCGGTTGTCCGATGGCCGATATGGTCAATGTAGATGGCTTGCGCAAGCTGAAAGCACAGCATCCGAATGCTAAAGTGGTGACTTATATCAACTCGTCGGCTGAAATTAAAGCAGAGACTGATATTTGCTGTACCTCTGCCAACGCTGTGAAGGTCATCGAATCACTCGATGCGGAAGAAATTATCTGGGTGCCGGATAAGAATCTGGGCCAATATGTCCAGGATCAGACGGGCAAGAAGCTGATTATCTGGGAAGGTTATTGCAACACTCATGATATGCTTACCGTTAAAGATGTAGTGGAAATGAAAGCAAAATATCCGGAAGCCGAGTTTGTGGTGCATCCGGAATGCCGTCCTGAAGTGGTTGCCATGGGCGATTATGTAGGCAGCACCACCTCGATTCTTGAATATTGCCGGAAATCGGACCGCCGGCAGTTCATTGTTGGGACAGAAGACGGTACCGGATACCAGCTCCGCTTGGATAGTCCGGATAAGGAATTCCATTTTGCAACGAAATTTCTTGTATGCCCTAATATGAAAGTCAATAATTTAAAGAAACTGGTCAAATGCCTGGAGACGATGAAGCCGCAGATTTACGTACCGCCCGCTGTCGCCGACAAAGCCAGAACTTCCCTAGAGCGCATGCTACAAGTCCGGTAGCATGCGCTACTCTTTCGTTGAAACAGGTGAAAAGCGGTCATGATTCCACAGTATTTGGTTGATTTCGACCTTCGCGAGCTTCCCACAATAAAGACAGATTGCATTGTTATCGGTTCAGGTATCGCCGGATTGTTCACGGCTATTAAAGCGAGTGAAGACCGGCATGTCATTATGATTACTAAAAAATCGCTGATGGAGAGCAATACTAGATATGCTCAGGGAGGAATTGCCGCTGTAATAGCCGAAGATGACTCTCCGGCATATCACCGCCAGGATACACTAATGGCTGGTGCAGGGCTCTGCTCCTCGGCTGCTGTTGATGTATTGGTGAATGAAGGACCGGGCGGGGTGCATGAGCTGATCCGGCTCGGCACCGTATTTGACAAGGAAGATGGCATATTAGCTTTGACTCAAGAAGGAGCACACAGCCACCGCCGGATTCTGCATGCCAACGGGGATGCTACGGGCTTTGAAATTGTGCGTGCACTCTCTGAACAGGTTACTGAACATGACAATATAGAGGTATGGGATGATCATTATGTTATTGATCTCGTTACCGAGGGCGGCGAATGCCTTGGGGTACTGGTACAGCGGCCGGGCGGAGGCAGATTGTTCCTGCAGGCCGATGCAACGATTCTATGCTCCGGGGGGGCGGGACAATTGTACCGCTATACTACTAATCCGGAAGTTGCGACAGGAGACGGCGTAGCCATCGCTTACCGGGCCGGAGCCCATGTGCGTGACATGGAATTTATCCAATTCCATCCGACGGCGCTTAGTTATCCGGGAGCCCCGAGGTTTCTGATCTCGGAAGCGGTACGCGGCGAGGGCGCCGTGCTGCGCAATATCAATGGAGAGCGGTTCATGGAACGATATCACGAGCTGCTGGAACTGGCACCCCGCGATATCGTGGCCCGGGCCATTGTCAGTGAGATGGAGCTGACCAAATCAACCTTTGTCTATTTGGATATTACGCATGAATCGGCCGATATGGTCAAACATCGTTTCCCCACGATATATGAGACATGTATGGGCTACGGACTGGATATTACAACGGACTGGATTCCCGTGGCTCCTGCTGCGCATTATATGATGGGGGGCATTAAGACCGATCTCAACGGAGAGAGCAATATCTCCCGTTTATTCGCCTGCGGTGAGGTGTCTTCCACCGGGGTGCATGGTGCCAACCGCTTGGCTAGCAATTCTTTGTCCGAGGCCATTGTGTTCGGACGGAGGATTATTGAACGCATTCGCCAGCTTCCTCCGCTCCGGCGGGAGACGATTTCGGCAGGCAGTCAGCAAGGCCGTGTTGAGTCTCCCACACAAGCTATTGTGGAGCGGCGGCTTAAGCTGCAGAAGGTAATGGTCCGTTACGCCGGATTGCGGCGGAATGAGGAGATGTTGTCCAAGGGGCTGGAGGAATTGAAACGGCAGCTGCCGATTTTTGCTTCGGCGCTGACCAAACGTGAGGAGTACGAGTTCGCCAATATGCTAACCTGCTGCCTGCTGATTACGGAATCGGCTTTGGCGCGGGAGGAGAGCCGCGGAGCACATTACCGTGAAGACTATCCGCTGCGGAATGATGCAGAGTGGCAGAAACATCTGCTCCAGATTCGCGAACTGGGAATAGTGGAGGAATTAAGTGATGATGTTTAATGGATATAATGAAGAGCTGGTACAGGCAATTAAAGGCTGGCTGCAGGAGGATGTCGGCTCCGGGGATATAACGACCCGTACGACGATACCTGCAGGCCATGAGTCCAAGGGTATTATTCATGCCAAAGAGGACGGCATTATCTGCGGAATCCCTGTAGCGGAGCTTGTGTTTGAGATTGTAGATCCGTCGCTTGTGTTCACGGCACTGGTGCAAGAAGGCCAGGGTGTGTCCAAGGGAACGGTCATCGCAGAAGTTGAAGGCAGCACGCATGCGATCCTCACCGGGGAACGGCTGGCACTTAATTTAATGCAGCGGTTGTCCGGCGTGGCTTCACGTACCGCCTCCTTCGTTCAGGAGCTTCATGGCTTGCCGACACGTCTGGTGGATACGCGCAAGACAACACCCGGTCACCGGATGCTGGAGAAATACGCTGTACGGGTCGGTGGTGGAGCGAATCACCGATTCGGATTATATGATGCGGTAATGATTAAGGACAACCATATCAAAGGCGCTGGCGGAATCCGTCAGGCTGTAGGACGTGCACGGGCTAATATTCCGCATACAATGACGATTGAAGTAGAGACGGAAAACCTGGAGCAGGTGGAGGAAGCACTTGTTGCCGGAGCCGATATCATCATGCTTGATAATATGTCTCCTGAACTGATGAAGGAGGCTGTGAGAAGAATTAAGGCGAAATCGCCTCATGTCAAGACTGAAGCATCGGGTAATGTGTCTTTGGAAACGGTTCGCCGTATCGCGGAGTCCGGCGTTGATGTAATTTCAGTGGGCCGTCTCACCTATTCTTTCTCCAGTCTGGATATCAGTCTGGATCTGAATGCGAAGAAGGAGGGCCCGCTGTCATGATGCTCGCCGTCGATATCGGCAATACCAATATTGTTCTCGGTGTGTACCGGCAGCGTGAGCTGCTGCACCACTTCAGGCTTAATACTGCACGCCAGTCCACTGTGGATGAGTATGGAGTTCTGATCCATAATCTATTCAGCATGTCGGGCCTTTCGGTGAAGGATATCGAAGGAGTTATTATCTCCTCGGTAGTTCCGCCGCTTGTTCAGGTCATCGTGGAGATGTGTGTGAAATATATTGGCAAGGATCCGCTGCTGGTAGGTCCAGGAATCAAGACTGGGCTTAACCTGCGCTATGAGAATCCGCGTGAGGTAGGCGCTGACCGGATTGTTAATGCGGTTGCTGCCATTGAGCAATATAAATGTCCGCTCGTAGTTGTTGATTTCGGAACTGCGACTACCTTCGATTGCATTGACGCAGGTGCCAATTATCTTGGCGGGGCGATTGTGCCGGGACTCGGCATTTCTACGGAGGCTTTATATCAGCGGGCTTCCAAACTGCCGCGGATTGAGCTGGAGAAACCGAAGAAGGTAATCGGACGGAACACGGTCCACGCTATGCAGGCAGGGATTATTTTCGGCTATGCCGGGCAGGTTGAAGGGATTGTAAGGCGCATTAAGCTGGAAATGAATGCGCCGGTGCTGAAGGTCATCGCTACGGGTGGACTTGCCCCGCTCATTGCCGGTGAAACGGATTGTATTGATGAAGTGAACCCAATGCTGACGCTGGAAGGTCTGCGTATTATTTATGACCGCAACAAATAAAATAAAGGAGGAGTATGCACCCGATGGATAACAAAAAGGACCGGCTGGTCCGGGGAACGGCGCTGGGTGGCAGAGTCAGAGCTTTTGCTGTGCGCACGACAGCGCTGGTTGATGAATTGCGGCGCAGACATGATACGTATCCAACGGCTACAGCCGCACTGGGCCGTACAGTTACCGCTGCAGCCATGATGGGCGCAATGCTCAAAGGTCAGGAGAAACTCGCCGTGATGGTCAAAGGCAATGGACCGATCGGACAGATTACTGCAGAATCAAATGCTTTTGGAGAGGTACGGGGTTATGTGACCAACCCGCATGTTCATCTGCCGAGCAATAGTCTTGGCAAGCTGGATGTCGCAGGAGCCGTGGGTACGGAAGGGTTTATTGATATCAGTAAGGATTTAGGCATGAAGGAGCCCTACCGGGGAAGTGTGCCGATTATTTCCGGTGAGCTCGGCGATGATTTCACGTATTACTTTGCAGTTTCCGAACAAACGCCGGCTGCGGTGGGTCTTGGTGTACTGGTTGAAACCGATAACTCCGTGCGCGTAGCCGGAGGATTTATTGTACAACTGCTTCCAGGGCTTACGGATGAAGAGATCACCGAGATTGAGCGGGCGGTAGGGGCGCTGCCTTCAGTAACCGCTTTACTGGAAGAGGGGCTGGAACCCGAAGAGATGCTCCGTTATCTTTTACCGGATGCAGTGATTATGGATGAGCTGGATATCAAATTTGTCTGCCAATGCTCGCGTGAACGGGTGGAGCAGACACTGGTCAGCTTGGGTGAGAAAGAGCTGGAACGTTTGATTGAAGAAGATGATCAGGCTGAGGTTGTCTGCCATTTTTGCAACGAGGCCTATGTTTTTAATAAGGATGAATTGCAGGTTATCCTGGATCAAGCGAAATCGTAGGGCTGGGGATGATGACAAGACAGGAGCGCGCGCTGCGCAATGCCGTTATTCTACTGGCTGTCGCGACTTTGATGCTCGGAGGTCTTTTATTCTGGAGTTTGCGGGCGATGTCCATTCTTAAAGGAGAGCCGGCGGACGGCGAGTCCCCGGACATCGCCTCTGCGGGAGGCCAACCGGTAACGGATCAAGCCTGGGTGGATGAACTCAAAAAAAAGTACGGTAATGATGTGCTGCTGGGCATGCTTAATCATATTGTAGTCGACAAAGAGGCCAAGGCTCTTGGTGTTGCTGTGACAGATGAGGAGATTGAGCAGGAATTGAAGCGCAGCATGACCGGTTACGGTTCGGAAGAGCAATACTATGCCCAGATGCAGTCGGAGCTGGGGCTTTCCCGTCAGGAAGTGCGTGAAGAAGCGGTGTATCGCCTGACTCTTCAGGCAGTCGCAACTGCAGGCATTACCATTACTGATGCGGAAATTGATAATTATTTAGCGGAGAATTCCGAGCGGTTCACACCGAGGAAAGAAATGCAGCTCTCGATAATCAAGGTGGCCACCTACAGCGAAGCTGAGCGTGTAATGGACCGGCTGGAGCATGGAGAGGAATTTGCTGCACTTGCCAAGGAATTGTCCATAGATGAGGAGAGCCGGGGGCGCGGCGGCAGCATCGGAACGGTGGAGGAGGAGGATCCCTTTTGGCCGGAAGATCTACTGAAGACGGCAGCGCAGCTGGACGAAGGGGATATCGCAGGTCCCCTGCAGACGGGCGATGATTATGCCATTATCCGGCTGGAGAAAATGATTGATCCCAAAAGCCAGGATCAGACGGAAATCCGTGAGCAGGTTCGCCGGGAGCTGGCACTGGAGCAGGCGGCTCCATTACAGCAGGTGGAGAGTGATTTGCGCGCTAAATATGATACAGCGATATATATTGACAACAGCCTGCAAGATTGATAATATGAAATTAAATGGAAAACCTACTGTTTTAGTCGGAAATAGATGGCGGCGAATCATATTTGGCCGTGGAACAGCGCTATAACTTGGTGCTGCGGTGTTGAATCTCCTGGTGCACACCCGGAATTACAAGCTGAAGACTTATGTATGTCACAAGTTATGCACCCATATATATCATTTATCATTCCAAGGAGGTTTTTACTCATGGCTAAAGTCGTCAACAGTGTAACAGATTTGATCGGAGGCACACCGCTCGTTCGTCTCAATCGTATTGTTCCTGAAGGATCAGCGGAAATTTATTTGAAGCTGGAATACCAAAACCCGGGCTCCAGCGTTAAAGACCGCATTGCCCTCAGTATTGTAGAAGAGGCTGAGAAGGAAGGTCTTCTGAAACCAGGCGGCACGATTGTAGAAGCAACCAGCGGCAATACAGGTATTGGCCTTGCGCTTGTAGCTGCAGCCAAAGGTTATAAGGCTATTATTGTTATGCCGGAAACGATGAGCCTTGAGCGCCGCAATCTGCTGCGTGCTTACGGCGCAGAGCTGGTGCTGACTCCAGGATCGGAAGGTATGAACGGTGCGGTTAAGAAAGCGGAGCAGATCTTAAGCGAGAACCCAAGCTTCTTCCTGGCTGAACAATTCAAGAACAAAGCCAACTTGAAAATCCACCTTGAAACAACCGGCCCGGAAATCGTGGAAGCCATTGAATCCATTGGTGGACCGCTGGATGCTTTCGTCGCTGGTGTGGGTACAGGGGGAACTATCTCCGGTGCAGGTGAAGTGTTGAAGGGTCAATATCCTGATGTGAAGATTTATGCGGTAGAACCAGCTTCTTCGCCAATTCTGGCCGGCGGCAAACCGGGACCTCACAAAATTCAGGGGATTGGCGCAAACTTCATTCCTGAAATCCTCAACCAGGACATTTACGATGAGATCATTCACGTAGAGAACGATGAGGCATTTGAAACTGCCCGTCGCGTGGCTAAAGAGGAAGGTGTGTTGTCCGGTATTTCTTCCGGTGCAGCTGTATTCGCGGCTCTTAAAGTAGCTAAGGAACTGGGCGCAGGCAAAAAAGTAGTTGTGATCATCCCAAGTAACGGCGAACGCTACTTGAGCACACCGCTGTATAACTTCGAAGCATAATTGCTGACAAAGCAAATCACTAAGAGTCCTCGCATCCGCTAAGACAGGGATAACGAAGGCTCTTTTTTGTGCATGATGAAAGATATAATCTTTCCTGTGCTTCCACAGCAGATGAGGCTGGAGTCAGTCGAAACGGTTTTTTTCAGAAAATCCATAATTCAGGCTTTTCAAAGCAGCACGAAGTACAGTATACTGACAGGCAATAAACTTTAGATTGCTTAATGCAAGAAGCGCAGACTTCACAAGACTTAAGCGAATGCTTACGAAGCAAGTTTTGTTACGAAGCAATTTCAAGAAGCGCAGCTTCACAAAACTTTTAGGAGGATGGCTTTGGAAATCATAACGGCTTGGCAGGATTGGGAGCAGTGGGCACAAGAGGACTGGAGCCTCCTCCCTTTAATCATAAAATCACCGCAGGACAAGGAGGGCTTGCCCTCTTCCTGGATGAAGGCCTGGCAGCTGGCCTCCCCCTATTCAGTGGTGCTGGAGAGCGGGAAAGGCGGACGATACACATACTTGGGGTTGCGGCCCGTTTCAGTACTAAAAGGAAAAGGCGGGGATGCCGAGGTGCTCAGCTTGTCCCCGGAGGCAGCGGGAACGAATGAACCTGTGCCGCAAGCTGTGGAGCTGCAGGGAGAGCCGCTGAAAGTGCTGCAAAACTGGATGAGCGGCTTCTCCTCACCCAAACTGCAGGTTGCCGGCCTGCCCCCGTTCCGTGGAGGCTGTGCGGGGTTCCTCAGCTATGATGTAGTCCGCTCTCTGGAGCAGCTCCCTGTGCTTGCCCAGGATGATCCCGGATTTCCGGACTATCTCTTCATGCGGCTGGAAGAGCTGTGGATCTATGACCATCTTGAGAACACGCTCTATTCCATTGTGCATGTGCCGGTTGCTGCGGCCAGCTCGTCTGATCTGGCCGCTCTGAAGTTACTGTATCAAGACGCAACCGTCAGGGCAGAAGGCATGGTCGAACAGTGGCATGGGATCTGCTCTGCTCCCGGCCTGGAGGAAGACCGCGAAGAGGAACGTGGAATTATCGCTGCTGTTGAATCAAGCGCCGACCTGTCCGGTGAATGGCCAGGCATGACCTCTGCTTTCTCGCCCGGGCAATTCCAGCAGGCTGTGCTTGACGTTCAAGAATACATCCGCCAGGGGGATGTATTCCAGGTCAACCTGTCGCTGCGCCAGGAGGCGCAGCTGAATACCTCGCCGGAGGATGTGTATGAATGGCTGCGCAAGCTTAACCCGTCCCCGTACATGGGGCTGCTGCGCTCGCCCGGCTTCGCGCTCTCCAGCGCTTCGCCGGAGCTGCTGGTCAAGCTGCACGGGGACAAGGTCAGCGCACGCCCCATTGCCGGTACCCGGCGCAGGGGCCTGACTCCCGCGGAGGATGCCGCCATGGAGGCGGAGCTGCGCGGGAGCGAGAAGGAGATCGCCGAGCATATTATGCTTGTCGATCTGGAGAGAAACGATATCGGCCGGGTCGCGGCCTATGGATCGGTCAGCGTGCCGGAGCTGCTGACCGTGGAGCGATACTCGCATGTCATGCATCTCGTCTCGCAGGTCGAGGGCAGCATCGCCCCCGGCAAGGATGCTTATGATGTCATGGCCGCCTTGTTCCCCGGCGGTACTATTACCGGCGCACCCAAGGTGCGGACAATGGAAATCATCGAGGAACTGGAGCCGGTACGGCGTGGTCCATATACTGGATCACTGGGCTGGATTGACTATAACGGCAATATGGAATTAAATATTATTATAAGAACACTGGCAGTGAAGGACGGAGTCGGATATATTCAGACGGGCGCGGGCATTGTGATTGATTCCGATCCGTACCGCGAATACCGGGAATGCCATAATAAAGCCAAAGCGGTCGTGAAGGCGGTTCTCTGCAGCGAGCATCAGCAGGAATTGCGGACGACCGGCGGCGCCGAAGGGGGAGCAATACAATGATCTTGGTCATCGATAATTATGATTCCTTTACGTACAATCTGGTGCAATACCTGGGTGAGCTGGGGGAAGAAGTGAAAGTATTCCGCAACGATGAAATCAGCATTCAGGAGATAGAGGCGCTGGCTCCGGACCATATTTTGATCTCTCCCGGACCTTGTACGCCGAACGAAGCCGGCATCAGTCTGGAAGTGCTGCAGCATTTCAAGGGGAGCATACCGATCTTTGGAGTCTGTCTCGGGCATCAGGCTATCGGACAGGCCTTTGGCGGCAATGTTATCCGTGCGGAGCGTCTGATGCATGGCAAAACATCGCCGATTCACCATCACGGCACATCCGTATTTGAAGGACTGGAATCTCCCTTTACCGCAACCCGGTATCATTCCCTGATTGTAGAGCGTGAGAGTCTGCCGGATTGTCTGGAGATTACAGCCGAGACTGCGGAAGGCGAAATTATGGCCCTGCGCCATAAAGAGTACCCGATTGAAGGCGTGCAGTTCCACCCTGAATCGATCATTACCGATCATGGGCACATCATGCTGCGCAACTTCCTGAAACGGAGAGCCGGGGAAACGGCATGAAATATATAGGACTCAACAAAAGCGTAGTTGAGGCTAAAGACGCCGTGGTCTCCACTTTGGATCACGGTTTTTTATACGGTATGGGCTTGTTTGAAACCTTTCGCACCTATAACGGCGTGCCCTTCCTGCTGCGCCGTCATCTGGACAGACTGGCTGATGGCTGCAGGCAGCTAGGCATTCCATTTGAACCGGATGAGGCATCCTTGCGGGACTGGATTACACGGGTGATGGACAAAAACGAACTGAAGGATGCCTATATACGGTACACAGTTACCGCCGGGGAGGACATTCTTGGTCTTCCGGCTGGTGACTATAGCCGCCCGAATCATTTGCTCTATATCAAAGAATTGCCGCGCCAGCCAGCCGCGCTCTACAGCGAAGGCAAAGGGATCCAGCTGTTGCAGCTGCGGCGTAATACCCCCGAAGGACCGGTAAGGCTGAAGTCACTCCACTATATGAACAATATACTGGCCAAGCGGGAGCTTGCCGGATATGCCTCTGCGGCCGGCGGCACGGAAGGGCTTATGCTGACTGCAGAAGGGAATATTGCTGAGGGAATTGTGAGCAATATTTTTTTCATCAGCAATGAGGTGCTGCATACGCCTGACCTGGCTACAGGCATCCTTCCGGGAATTACCCGGGAAATGGTCCTGAAGCTGGCTCCTGCCGCCGGACTCCGTGTGGAAGAGGGGTTGTACCGCTGGGAACAGCTTCAGGCTGCCGATGAGGTGTTTCTCACCAATTCGGTGCAGGAGATTGTCCCGGTTACCACACTGTGGCACGGTGATGAGGCGCTGACTGTAGGCACAGGGCGCTGCGGGGCACACACGGCGCAATTGATTACTTTATACAGGGAAAGGACGGGAGAGCCGGTATGAGACCCGTAATCTATAAGCGGACCTACCGCTGGAACAACAGCGAGCTGGTCCTTGGTGACCGAACATTAATTATGGGCATTTTAAATGTAACCCCGGATTCCTTCTCTGATGGCGGACTATGGACTGAACCGGATCAAGCGGTAAAGCATGCGCTGCAAATGGCTGCTGAAGGTGCTGATATTATCGATATAGGCGGAGAGTCAACCCGTCCCGGCCATCAACCGGTAAGCCTGGAAGAGGAGCTGGCCCGTGTACTGCCTGTTATTGAGAGTATCCACCGCGCTGCACCTCAGTTGATATTATCCATAGATACCTATAAGGCGGAGGTGGCTCGTCAGGCGATTCGGGCAGGGGCGCATATCATCAACGATATTTGGGGGTGCAAAGCCGATCCTGATATGGCAGCTGTGGCAGCTGAGGCGGACTGTCCGATTATTTTGATGCACAACCGCCACGACCGGAATTATCAGAATTTGGCCACGGATATGGCGGCTGACCTCAATGGCAGCATCAACCTGGCGCTGGAGGCCGGGGTGAAGCCGCATAATATCATCCTTGATCCAGGCATTGGCTTTGCCAAGGATTATGCGGAGAATTTGCAGGCGATGATGGTACTGGATGAACTGGCGATGTTGGGTTATCCCATGCTGCTTGCCACTTCCCGCAAAAAATTCATCCGTACCGTGCTGGACCTTCCGTCTGATGATGTGATGGAGGGAACCGCCGCTACCGTTGCATTCGGCATTGCTCAAGGCTGCCAGATTGTGCGGGTGCATGATGTGGCCATGATGAAACGTACCGTACTTATGTGTGATGCGATGCTCTATGCCACCTCTCCGCGGGTGCATGAATAGGTGGCTATTGCTGAACGAACTATTTTGTATTAGAAAGCAGGTATCAGGATGGATAAAATGAAGCTGCACCGCATGGAGTATTATGGATATCATGGTGTGTTCGAAGAGGAACGCAAGCTTGGACAACGTTACTATATTGACCTGGAGCTGGAGCTTGACCTGCGGGGGGCTGGTCTTCAGGATGATCTGGACCAAACCGTAAATTACGCCGAAGTGCATGCGCTCGTCAAAAAAATTGTTGAAACAAAGTCCTTTAAGCTGATTGAAGCTTTGGCGGAACATATTGCATCCTCAGTACTGGACACTTATACTATTATCAATGCAGTAACAGTCAAAGTAACCAAGCCGCATCCGCCGTTCGACATTCATTTTCAGGGAGTGACTGTAGAACTGCATAGAACGAGAAAGTGAGACAGGGCCCATGACTATACACTCCACCTCTGAGGTATCAGAGGCTTATATTGCTTTAGGGGCCAATTTGGGTGACCGCGAAGGCACCTTGAAGGAAGCTTTGAACAGGCTGGATCATTATGACGGGATTGAAGTTGTACGCTGCTCCAATGTATATGAGACAGAGCCTGTCGGCTATCTCGACCAGCCGCAGTTTTTGAATATGGCAGCCGCCCTCCGCACCACGCTTGCGCCGGAGAACTTGCTTCATGTGATGCTCGACATTGAAGCGCAGCTAGGCCGGGTTCGTGATATCCGTTATGGCCCGAGAACAGTGGATCTTGATTTATTGTGGGTAGAAGGACAGAGCTATGATACGGCAGATTTAACGCTTCCGCATCCCCGGATGCTGGAACGGGCGTTTGTGCTGTTTCCGCTCAGTGACATCGTACTGCTGGATGAGGATTCTTCCGGACTCCGGGGAATCATTACAGCAGCGCTGCAGGATATAGACGGAAAGGAAGGAATGCGCTTGTGGACATCAAACGTATGGGAACGCGGGTCAGAGCATTCCGAAAGCTGAAAGGATACACCCAGCAAGAGTTGGCGGATTCTGTCGGAATTTCACTGGCTGTGCTAGGCGCAGTCGAGAGGGGAAACCGGCATTTGGAAGATAAAATTTTAAATAAAATTGCGGATGTTCTTGAGGTTTCAGTCGAAGAGTTGGCCAATCCCTCTACTTAGGAAGACGTCCATTCATAAATAGAACTATGAGGAAGTGAAGAAATGTGCTGAAAATTGGCGGCATTGAGATGAAGAATCAGGTCGTTCTGGCCCCTATGGCCGGTGTATGTAATCCGGCGTTCCGGCTGATTGCAAAAGAATTCGGCACCGGCTTGGTATGTGCGGAAATGGTCAGTGACAAAGCTATTCTGCACGGCAATTCGCGTACGCGTGAGATGCTGTTCGTGGATGAACGGGAGAAGCCGCTTAGCCTGCAGATTTTTGGCGGAAACCGTAAGTCGCTCGTTGAGGCGGCCAAAGTTGTGGATAAGGAGACCAATGCCGATATTATCGACATTAATATGGGGTGTCCCGTACCGAAAGTAACAAAATGTGATGCCGGGGCCCGCTGGCTGCTGAATCCGGATAAAATCTACGAGATGGTCTCGGCGGTTGTAGAAGCCGTTGACAAGCCGGTTACCGTGAAAATGCGGATCGGCTGGGACAGCGAGCATATCTTTGTAGAAGAGAATGCCCGCGCAGTGGAACGTGCCGGAGGCCAGGCTGTTAGTGTGCATGGACGTACCCGTGAGCAGCTCTACACCGGCCATGCCGACTGGAAGTATATTAAAATGGCTAAAGAGGCTGTTTCGATTCCTGTCATCGGCAACGGCGACGTTAACACACCTGAGGATGCCCGGGCGATGCTGGATCAGACCGGCTGCGACGGGGTGATGATTGGACGCGGCGCGCTGGGCAATCCATGGATGCTTTACCGGACCATTCAATATTTGAGCACAGGTGAGCTGACGCCTGAGCCCGGAGCGGAAGAGAAGATTAAAGTGGCGATTCTTCACATGGACCGTTTGGTTGCCCTTAAAGGAGAGGCGGTAGCGGTTCGTGAAATGCGCAAGCATCTAGCCTGGTATTTAAAAGGTCTTAAGGCTGCTGCCCGCGTAAAGGATGTCATTATGGAAGAAACCAAACGCGATGAAATGGTGCGGATCTTGAATGATTTTGTCGTACAGCTTAAAGATGAAGAAGAACAAGAGGACCGTAATACGTCTCTCTCTGCAGTTTAATTACCGTCTCCACTGGCTTTAAGAGATAACACCGGAACATTATATGGGGCGTCATTGACATTTTGTAGCGGTTCCAATATAATTTCACAGTATAAAATCGCCGTTACAGCAAGGGCAATGCAGCATGGAGGGTTCTTATCCCTCTGGATTCGCATATAGTATGGTGTTTTCAATAAATGTATACGACAGGAGAATCGGTTGAGATGAGCGATAAAGAAGTCATCCTTACGCCGGACGGACTTAAGCGTCTGGAAGAAGAACTGGAGACCCTCAAATCCGTGAAACGCCGCGAAGTGGCCGAACGGATTAAAGTGGCGATTGGCTACGGAGATATCAGCGAGAACTCCGAATATGAGGACGCGAAGAATGAACAGGCCTTTATCGAAGGGCGTATTATCACTTTGGAAAAAATGCTCCGCAACGCGCGCATCATCAATAGCGATGAGATCGTTACCGATGTGGTAAGTATCGGGGTTACTGTAAGCGTTGAAGATATGGAATATGGCGATGTGATGGAATACACAATCGTTGGTACAGCCGAATCCGATCCGCTTAACAATAAAATCTCCAATGAAAGCCCGGTAGGCAGAGCTATTATCGGTAAGAAAATCGGCACTGTTGTAGATGTTAGTGTACCTGCAGGAGTCATTCAATATAAAATTCTTGATATCCGAATGAAGTAATCTACAGGCGCTTTGCGCCTGTGAATAGACATGCTGCCCTCGCACAGAGAACTGCACTGCACTGGCAGAAGAAGGAACAGGGCCCGGAAAGCTTCCTTAGGGAAGCTTTTTTCTAAATAAAGAAGAGATATCGCCCGAAAAATATGGCTGAACACATATAGCTTATATTTTGTACTGGAACGGACTGCCCTCAATTATGAAGGTGGAGCCGTTTCTTCTTGTGTATATGACATGAGGCATTAGAGAGGATGAGGAACATGACTGAGGAAATGAACACCGTGGAAACCACGGAAAAAGAGCTTAGTGAGCTGTTGCAGATTCGCCGTGCTAAATTGGACGAGCTGCGGGCACTGGGAATTGACCCGTTTGGCAAAAAATATGACCGCACAGCAGGTGCCGGGGACCTTCTGGCTAAGTATGACGGACAAACAAAAGAGGAATTGGACGAGCTGGCTCTGGAAGTCAGCATTGCCGGTCGGATTATGGCTAAACGTGTCATGGGTAAGGCAAGTTTTGCCCACATCCAGGATCTTAGCGGAAAAATCCAAATTTATGTGCGCCAGGACAGCATCCCTGAGGCGCAATACGCAGCCTTTAATGTTCTTGATTTGGGCGATATTATCGGAGTGCGCGGTATCGTGTTCAAAACCAAAACTGGTGAAACCTCTATTAAAGTGTCCAATCTTGAGGTTTTGTCCAAATCTTTGCTGCCGCTGCCTGAGAAGTACCATGGCCTGAAGGATGTTGAGCTGCGCTACCGCCAGCGTTATGTAGATCTGATCATTAACCCTGAAGTACAGCAGACCTTTATCGCCCGTTCACGGATCATCCAGTCGATGCGCCGTTACCTGGATTCCCTTGGTTACCTTGAGGTTGAAACCCCAACACTTCATGCGATTGCCGGCGGAGCTGCTGCACGTCCGTTCATCACATACCACAATACGCTGGATATGCAGCTGTATATGCGGATTGCGATTGAACTGCATCTGAAACGTCTGATTGTCGGCGGACTCGAAAAAGTTTATGAAATCGGCCGTGTATACCGCAATGAGGGCATTTCGACGCGTCATAATCCGGAGTTCACCATGATCGAGCTGTATGAGGCTTATGCCGACTACAAGGACATTATGCATTTGACCGAGAGCATGATCGCTCATATCGCCCAGGAGGTTCTTGGCAGCCAGAAGATTAACTATCAAGGCCAGGAAGTGGACCTATCGCCAGGATGGCGCCGTGTGACCATGGTTGATGCCGTCAAAGAAGTGACGGGTGTCGACTTTGGCGTTCAGATGACGGATGAAGAAGCACAGCGTTTGGCCAAGGAGCACCGTGTACCGGTTGAAAAGCATATGACCTTCGGCCATATCCTGAATGCCTTCTTTGAGCAGTTTGTTGAGGAAACATTGATTCAGCCTACATTTGTAATGGGGCATCCGGTTGAAATCTCGCCGCTGGCCAAAAAGAACGATCAAGACCCGCGGTTTACCGATCGATTTGAGCTGTTTATCGTCGCACGTGAGCACGCGAATGCCTTTAGTGAGCTGAACGACCCGATTGACCAGCGTCAGCGCTTTGAAGCGCAGATTCAGGAGAAGGAGCAGGGCAATGATGAAGCCCATGAGATGGACGATGACTTCATCCGTGCTCTGGAATATGGTATGCCTCCTACAGGCGGACTGGGAATCGGTGTAGACCGTCTGATCATGCTGCTGACCAATGCTGCCTCAATTCGTGATGTTCTGCTGTTCCCGCATATGCGCAACAAGACAGAATAATTTCAAATGTTCTATTTCACAGAGCCAAGGGGCGCTGTATTGTACAGAAGTTCCTTGGGCGCTGTGGGTTTAGAATGATGGCTTAGAAGTGGTGTATCCAATCTAATTCAAAAAAATGCTTGCAATGTAGAACCATACATGATATATTCTATTTCTGGCCGCGAAACATCAACGCCGGGCTCGAAAAAGAAGTTGAAAAAAAGAGCTTGCATTGATCGGCTGGATGTGATATATTATAAGAGTTGCTGGTGACGAGATAATCGACACTGACAACGAGCTTGATCTTTGAAAACTGAACAACGAGTGAGTGGGAAATCACGCAAGTGAGATCCAAAACGGATGAGTTTCACAGCGTATTTATACGCTTTAGAAATTTCATCGTGAGAATGTAAATTCTCGTCAGATGTTTCAAATTGAGCAATCGCTCTTTTCAATATCTTTTTCGGATGGTTATTTTCTCGGAGTAATTCGGGTGAAGTAACCGCTCGAAAAAACCAATTTGGAGAGTTTGATCCTGGCTCAGGACGAACGCTGGCGGCGTGCCTAATACATGCAAGTCGAGCGGAGTTATGAAGGAGCTTGCTCCGGATTAACTTAGCGGCGGACGGGTGAGTAACACGTAGGCAACCTACCTCTTTGACTGGGATAACTACCGGAAACGGTAGCTAATACCGGATAATTCCTTTGTTCACATGGACGAAGGATGAAAGGCGGAGCAATCTGCTACAAGGAGATGGGCCTGCGGCGCATTAGCTAGTTGGTGGGGTAACGGCTCACCAAGGCGACGATGCGTAGCCGACCTGAGAGGGTGAACGGCCACACTGGGACTGAGACACGGCCCAGACTCCTACGGGAGGCAGCAGTAGGGAATCTTCCGCAATGGGCGAAAGCCTGACGGAGCAACGCCGCGTGAGTGATGAAGGTTTTCGGATCGTAAAGCTCTGTTGCCAGGGAAGAACGTCCGGTAGAGTAACTGCTACCGGAGTGACGGTACCTGAGAAGAAAGCCCCGGCTAACTACGTGCCAGCAGCCGCGGTAATACGTAGGGGGCAAGCGTTGTCCGGAATTATTGGGCGTAAAGCGCGCGCAGGCGGCTATTTAAGTCTGGTGTTTAAACCTTGGGCTCAACCTGAGGTCGCACTGGAAACTGGGTGGCTTGAGTACAGAAGAGGAAAGTGGAATTCCACGTGTAGCGGTGAAATGCGTAGATATGTGGAGGAACACCAGTGGCGAAGGCGACTTTCTGGGCTGTAACTGACGCTGAGGCGCGAAAGCGTGGGGAGCAAACAGGATTAGATACCCTGGTAGTCCACGCCGTAAACGATGAGTGCTAGGTGTTAGGGGTTTCGATACCCTTGGTGCCGAAGTTAACACAGTAAGCACTCCGCCTGGGGAGTACGGTCGCAAGACTGAAACTCAAAGGAATTGACGGGGACCCGCACAAGCAGTGGAGTATGTGGTTTAATTCGAAGCAACGCGAAGAACCTTACCAGGTCTTGACATCCCTCTGAATCCACTAGAGATAGTGGCGGCCTTCGGGACAGAGGAGACAGGTGGTGCATGGTTGTCGTCAGCTCGTGTCGTGAGATGTTGGGTTAAGTCCCGCAACGAGCGCAACCCTTGACTTTAGTTGCCAGCAGGTAAGGCTGGGCACTCTAGAGTGACTGCCGGTGACAAACCGGAGGAAGGTGGGGATGACGTCAAATCATCATGCCCCTTATGACCTGGGCTACACACGTACTACAATGGCCGGTACAACGGGAAGCGAAGCCGCGAGGTGGAGCCAATCCCAGCAAAGCCGGTCTCAGTTCGGATTGCAGGCTGCAACTCGCCTGCATGAAGTCGGAATTGCTAGTAATCGCGGATCAGCATGCCGCGGTGAATACGTTCCCGGGTCTTGTACACACCGCCCGTCACACCACGAGAGTTTACAACACCCGAAGTCGGTGGGGTAACCCGCAAGGGAGCCAGCCGCCGAAGGTGGGGTAGATGATTGGGGTGAAGTCGTAACAAGGTAGCCGTATCGGAAGGTGCGGCTGGATCACCTCCTTTCTATGGAGAATCGTCACCTGCAACGGTGACATTCAAATCGGAAGCATGTCTTCCAAAACTCAGGTTTAGGCCTGTTACTCACTCGTTGGTCAGTTTTGAGAGTTTAAGCTCTCAAGTAGTACCTTGATCCTTGAAAACTGGATACCGAAACGAATTTGCGTTTTAGAACATCTTTTAGCTGAAACTTGTGTGAACAAGTTTTAATTAATAGCGATGCTAGCGATTTTCCTAACGGAAAACGCATTGGTTAAGCTAATAAGAGCACACGGAGGATGCCTAGGCGCCAGGAGCCGACGAAGGACGTGGCGAACAACGAAACTGCCTCGGGGAGCTGTAAGCAAGCTTTGATCCGGGGGTGTCCGAATGGGGAAACCCAGCTGTGGTAATTCGCAGTTACTTCTCTCTGAATACATAGGGGAGATAGAGGCAGACCAGGGGAACTGAAACATCTAAGTACCCTGAGGAAGAGAAAACAATAGTGATTCCGTCAGTAGCGGCGAGCGAACGCGGAACAGCCTAAACCAAGGGGCTTGCCCCTTGGGGTTGTGGGACGTCTCACATGGAGTTACAAAGGAATATGGTAGGCGAAGAGGTCTGGAAAGGCCCGCGATAGAGGTAAAAGCCCTGTAGCCTAAACTGTGTTCTCTCCGAGACGGATCCCGAGTAGTGCGGGGCACGTGAAACCCCGTATGAATCCAGCAGGACCATCTGCTAAGGCTAAATACTACCTGGCGACCGATAGTGAAACAGTACCGTGAGGGAAAGGTGAAAAGCACCCCGGAAGGGGAGTGAAATAGAACCTGAAACCGTGTGCTTACAAAAAGTCAGAGCCCAATCTATGGGTGATGGCGTGCCTTTTGTAGAATGAACCGGCGAGTTACGTTTAACATGCAAGGTTAAGGTGAGAAGCCGGAGCCGCAGCGAAAGCGAGTCTGAATAGGGCGATTTAGTATGTGGACGTAGACCCGAAACCGTGTGATCTACCCCTGTCCAGGGTGAAGGTGCGGTAACACGCACTGGAGGCCCGAACCCACGTATGTTGAAAAATGCGGGGATGAGGTGGGGGTAGCGGAGAAATTCCAATCGAACTCGGAGATAGCTGGTTCTCCCCGAAATAGCTTTAGGGCTAGCCTCGGTGAATGGAGTGGTGGAGGTAGAGCACTGATTGGGTGCGGGGCCCGCAAGGGTTACCAAGCTCAGTCAAACTCCGAATGCCATTAACTTCTTGCCGGGAGTCAGACAGTGAGTGCTAAGATCCATTGTCAAAAGGGAAACAGCCCAGACCATCAGCTAAGGTCCCCAAGTGTGTGTTAAGTGGGAAAGGATGTGGAGTTGCACAGACAACCAGGATGTTGGCTTAGAAGCAGCCACCATTGAAAGAGTGCGTAATAGCTCACTGGTCGAGTGACTCTGCGCCGAAAATGTAACGGGGCTAAACACACCACCGAAGCTATGGCTAGATGCACTAGCATCTGGGGTAGGGGAGCGTTGTATGCAGGTTGAAGGTGTACCGTAAGGAGCGCTGGACAGCATACAAGTGAGAATGCCGGTATGAGTAACGAAAAGATCAGTGAGAATCTGATCCGCCGAAAGCCCAAGGTTTCCTGAGGAAGGCTCGTCCGCTCAGGGTAAGTCGGGACCTAAGGCGAGGCCGAAAGGCGTAGTCGAAGGACAACAGTTTGAAATTACTGTACCACCGTAATCCGCTATGAGCGATGGGGTGACGCAGGAGGGTAGTGACGCGGACTGATGGATGTCCGTCTAAGCAGTGAGGCTGGTGTGTAGGCAAATCCGCACACCATTAAGGCTGGGCTGTGATGGGGAGCGAAAATTAGAGTAGCGAAGGTCATGATCTCACACTGCCAAGAAAAGCCTCTAGCCAGGAGAAGGTGCCCGTACCGCAAACCGACACAGGTAGGCGAGAAGAGAATTCTAAGGCGCGCGGAAGAACTCTCGTTAAGGAACTCGGCAAAATGACCCCGTAACTTCGGGAGAAGGGGTGCCTCGGTAGGGTGAATAGCCCGAGGGGGCCGCAGTGAAAAGGCCCAAGCGACTGTTTAGCAAAAACACAGGTCTGTGCGAAGCCGCAAGGCGAAGTATACGGGCTGACGCCTGCCCGGTGCTGGAAGGTTAAGGGGAGCGGTTAGGAGTAATCCGAAGCTGTGAACCGAAGCCCCAGTAAACGGCGGCCGTAACTATAACGGTCCTAAGGTAGCGAAATTCCTTGTCAGGTAAATTCTGACCCGCACGAATGGCGTAACGACTTGGGCGCTGTCTCAACGAGAGATCCGGTGAAATTTTAATACCTGTGAAGATGCAGGTTACCCGCGACAAGACGGAAAGACCCCATGGAGCTTTACTGCAGCTTGATATTGAATTTGGGTACGATCTGTACAGGATAGGTGGGAGCCGTAGAGGCAGGAGCGCAAGCTTCTGCGGAGGCGCCGTTGGGATACCACCCTGATCGTATCTAGGTTCTAACCTGGTACCCTAATCGGGTACGGGGACCGTGTCAGGCGGGCAGTTTGACTGGGGCGGTCGCCTCCTAAAGAGTAACGGAGGCGTTCAAAGGTTCCCTCAGAATGGTTGGAAATCATTCGAAGAGTGCAAAGGCATAAGGGAGCTTGACTGCGAGACCAACAAGTCGAGCAGGGACGAAAGTCGGACTTAGTGATCCGGTGGTACCGCATGGAAGGGCCATCGCTCAACGGATAAAAGCTACCCTGGGGATAACAGGCTTATCTCCCCCAAGAGTCCACATCGACGGGGAGGTTTGGCACCTCGATGTCGGCTCATCGCATCCTGGGGCTGAAGTAGGTCCCAAGGGTTGGGCTGTTCGCCCATTAAAGCGGTACGCGAGCTGGGTTCAGAACGTCGTGAGACAGTTCGGTCCCTATCTGTCGTGGGCGCAGGAAATTTGAGAGGAGCTGTCCTTAGTACGAGAGGACCGGGATGGACGTACCGCTGGTGCATCAGTTGTTCCGCCAGGAGCATGGCTGAGTAGCTACGTACGGACGGGATAAGCGCTGAAAGCATCTAAGCGTGAAGCCCCCCTCAAGATGAGATTTCCCAATTAGTAAGACCCCTTGAAGACGACGAGGTAGATAGGTTGGAGGTGGAAGTGCAGCAATGCATGGAGCTGACCAATACTAATCGGTCGAGGGCTTATCCAATAAGTAAGACGCAGATTCGTTTCGGATTCAGTTTTCAGGAATCAAGTTCTGATTCATGAGGTCCAAGTGACCAAGTGATGAAGATTTGTTTTCAGCATTTGGCGATGCTGAGACCTGAATTTAGCATTTGTACCGCAAATGCCCGTTTGGTGGCGATAGCGGAGGGGTTCCACGCGTACCCATCCCGAACACGACCGTTAAGCCCTCCAGCGCCGATGGTACTTGGACCGAAGGGTCCTGGGAGAGTAGGACGCCGCCAAGCACACAAAGCCATTGTTGAGTTTCTCAACAGTGGCTTTTTTGTTGTCTTAAAGTGCAAATGGTGGTAGTTAAAGCAATATATAGGCTAATCCCACGCCCTGAAACTACAAATGTACATATACAATAAATGGGTTATTACAGTGATTATGTCCACTGGATACGGACTTCCGTCCAAGAATTCGCTTACCCGGTGACCGTTTTCCGATTCCCTCCTCTGATGATGTAATATTCTTGACAGGCCAAAAACCCTTTGCTAAGATGGCAATAATATATTTTTGGACAAGCATCTCAAACGTTAATTGAAGATACGGATATGTATAACTTCGCTGTTTAGTTCAGTGTCTATCGGATATGGACTTCAAACCGGAGTTTCTTCATTTATAAAGTTTGTGGGCGGTTAGAATAAAGATAATCGAGGAGGAATGACCCAGGTGTGGGAAGATAAGTTTGGTAAAGAAGGTTTGACGTTTGACGATGTGCTGTTGGTGCCGCGCAAATCCGAGGTACTGCCGAAGGAAGTGGATCTGGCCACGGTACTGAGCAAAAATGTGAAGCTGAATATCCCTCTGATGAGTGCAGGCATGGATACAGTCACAGAAGCAGCTATGGCGATTGCAATTGCCCGCGAGGGAGGCATTGGCATTATTCATAAGAATATGTCAGTGGAGCAGCAGGCTGAAGAAGTAGACCGCGTAAAGCGCTCCGAGAGCGGTGTTATTACTAATCCCTTTTCTCTAACGCCAGAACACTGGGTTTCCGATGCTGAAGTCCTGATGGGTAAATACCGTATTTCCGGAGTACCTATCGTTGATGAAAGCAACAAGCTGGTTGGGATTCTGACCAATAGAGATCTGCGTTTCATTCATGATTTTAATATTCAAATCAAAGAAGTGATGACCCATGAGAATCTGGTCACTGCTGCGGTTGGCACTACTCTCCAGGAAGCAGAAGGTATCCTTCAACGCCATAAGATCGAGAAGCTGCCGCTTGTAGATGAGAACAACATTCTTAAAGGTCTGATCACGATTAAAGATATAGAAAAAGCAATTCAATTCCCGAACGGAGCAAAAGATGCTCACGGCCGTCTGCTGGTGGGTGCGGCAATTGGTATTTCCAAAGATACTTTTGAGCGTACAGAGGCGTTGGTGAAAGCCGGCGTGGATCTGATTACGGTAGATTCCGCACACGGGCATCATATTAATATTATTGATGCTGTCCGCAAATTGCGTGAACTGTACCCGGATCTTACGATTGTTGCCGGTAACGTGGCAACCGGAGACGCAACCCGTGAATTGATTGAAGCTGGCGCTTCTGTAGTTAAAGTGGGTATTGGACCGGGATCAATTTGTACCACACGCGTAATTGCCGGTATCGGTGTTCCGCAAATTACGGCCATTTACGATTGTGCAACGGTTGCCCGTGAGTACGGCATTCCGATTATTGCTGACGGGGGTATCAAATATTCCGGTGAGGTTACCAAAGCGATTGCTGCGGGAGCATCTGCGGTTATGATGGGAAGCCTGTTCGCCGGAACGGAAGAAAGCCCGGGCGAATCTGAGATTTATCAGGGACGTAAATTCAAGGTATACCGCGGCATGGGCAGTATGAGCGCCATGAAGCAGGGCAGTAAAGACCGTTACTTCCAGGATGATGACAAGAAGCTAGTTCCAGAAGGTATTGAAGGAAGAGTGGCTTTCAAAGGTTCGCTCTCTGATACGGTTCATCAGCTGATCGGCGGGCTTCGTTCTGGTATGGGGTATTGTGGAACGAAGACGCTGGAGGATCTGCGCAATGATACATCTTTCATCCGGATTACAGGAGCCGGGTTGCGTGAAAGTCACCCTCATGATGTACAAATCACTAAGGAAGCTCCCAACTATTCCCTATAATTAGGCGATTTCGATAAATTACGGACAGACAGGACTAAATTCGTCCTGTCTGTCTTTTTTTGCAGGTACCCCTGTGTTAGAATAGAACAAGCAATGGATATGAGGATCAAAAGGAGAGTAGTAATCATTGAAGCACAAGCGAAAATTTAGCAGTAAACAATTTGTGATTAAGACAGCGACAGTAGGTCTGCTTTTAAATATGTTAGCTTCTCCAGTACATTCGGTGTTCGCTGATGAAGTGAAGACACCGGCAACGACAGAAAAGGGTACTGCCGCCGGCACTACTGCGGCGAAAGCTGTAGTCAAGATTCCTAGTATAGAATCACTGAAGCTCGAAGTGGATTCGGCAGTGTTGATCGAACCCACTACAGGCGAGGTGCTTTTGTCCCTGAATGCCGATAAGCCTCTGCCTCCGGCAAGCATGACGAAGATGATGACAGAATATCTGGTTGCAGATGCCGTGAAGAATGGCCAGATTTCCTGGGACCAGAAAGTAGTTGTTCAGGAAAATGCCTCCAAGCAGATCGGCTCGCGTATTTTTTTGGCTGAAGGCGATGAACATACGGTAAGAGAGCTATACATAGCAATGGCCGTTGGTTCTGCTAATGATGCCACCGTAGCGTTGGCTGAGCTTGTTTCGTCATCGGAGCAGGAATTTGTAGCTCTAATGAATGAAACTGCAAAGAAGATGGGAATGAAGACGGCTTACTTTATCAATTCTACCGGTCTTGACCGTGCCGATATGCCGGCTAAGTTCCAGCCCAAAGTCGATCGTGAAACCGTAATGTCAGCCATGGATGCAGCGATTCTTGCCAAATATATCGTCACGGACCACCCGGATTTCACAGAATTCACAACCATTCAGTCTTACAAGTTCCGTGAACGGGATGACAAACCAATGGTTAACTACAACTGGATGCTGGAAGCGAACAAGGATATCGCCAACTTTAAGGCATACGCTTATCCCGGCCTTGACGGGCTGAAGACAGGACATACTAACAACGCCGGCAACTGTTTCACCGGTACGGCCGTCCGCGACGGTATGCGGCTGATCAGTGTCGTTATGGGCGCCAACTCAGAAGCACACCGTTTCACAGAAACCAAGAAAGTACTTGATTTTGGCTTCAATAATTTCGAAATCAAACAGGTAGTGGCCCCTAAAGCCGTCATTGCCGGCAATGAAACAGTGCCTGTGCAAAAAGGAAAAAACAAAAATGTGTCCATCGTTACCGATGCCGGAGTTACTTTTATCGTGCCTAAAGGAACGGTTGCACCACAGATTAACACAGCGGTTACCGTTAATGATGCATCAACACTGGTAGCCCCAATTGCCAATGCTTCCAAAGTGGGTAAGGTTACTTACTCCTACAAGGTTGAAGGCATGTCTCAGGTTCAGGAGAAGACGGTCAATCTGATTACCGCAGAGGAAGCGGAGAAGGCTGGCTGGTTCAAGCTGCTGATGAGAGCAATAGGCGAATTTTTTAGCGATTTGTTTACAGGAATTAAGAACCTGTTCTAGGACGGTAATGTCTGGTGCAGTGGATAATCCGAGTAAATAGGTTGTATATATAGCCGCCTTGCGGTAAAGTGGCAAGTTAGATAAGATCAATCGGGAGGCTTGAATCATGGAAACTGGAACATCGCGAGTTAAAAGAGGCATGGCAGAAATGCAAAAAGGCGGCGTCATTATGGACGTCATGAATGCAGAGCAGGCGAAAATTGCCGAGGCTGCGGGTGCAGTAGCTGTAATGGCTCTGGAACGCGTACCCTCTGATATCCGCGCAGCAGGCGGTGTAGCCCGGATGGCTGATCCTACAATCGTAGAAGAGGTTATCAAAGTGGTGAGCATTCCCGTTATGGCCAAAGCCCGTATCGGTCATTATGTAGAAGCGAAGGTTCTTGAATCTCTGGGCGTAGATTATTTGGATGAAAGCGAAGTGCTCACACCTGCCGATGAAGTATTCCATATCAACAAACGTGAGTTTACAGTTCCTTTTGTCTGCGGAGCGAAAGATCTGGGTGAAGCGCTGCGACGTATTAATGAAGGAGCTTCGATGATCCGCACCAAGGGTGAACCGGGAACGGGTAACATTGTTGAAGCCGTGCGCCATATGCGTTTTATCAACAGCCAGATCCGCAAGGTAACCAACTTGTCCAAAGACGAGCTTTTTCACGAAGCTAAGACTTTAGGTGTTCCTTACGAGCTGCTGCTTGAAGTTCACGAGCTCGGCAAGCTGCCGGTTGTTAACTTTGCCGCAGGCGGTGTAGCTACTCCGGCTGATGCAGCTTTGATGATGCATCTTGGTGCGGATGGTGTATTCGTGGGTTCCGGTATATTCAAATCGGACAACCCCGAGAAATTTGCCCGGGCGATTGTGGAGGCAACTACTCACTTCACTGACTATAAACTGATCGCTGAAGTATCCAAGAACCTTGGCGCGCCAATGAAGGGGATTGATATCGCAACTCTGACTCCGGCTGAACGTATGTCGGAGCGCGGCCGTTAATAGAGAGAAGGTTGTCCGGATGAAAATAGGAGTGTTGGCGCTTCAAGGCGCCGTAACAGAACATATTGTCAGTATAGAGAAAACCGGGGCTGAGGGCCTGCCCATCAAGCGTGTAGAGCAGCTGGCTGAGGTCCAGGGGCTCATTATACCTGGTGGAGAGAGCACAACGATAGGCAAGCTGATGCGCAAGTATGGTTTCATTGAAGCGATACGCGATTTTGCAGGCTTGGGCAAGCCTATTTTTGGAACATGTGCCGGCATGATTGTACTGGCGAAGAGAATCGCCGGCGGTGAGCCCGGACATCTCGAACTGATGGACATTACCGTTGCCCGGAATGCCTTTGGCCGCCAGCGGGAAAGTTTTGAATGTGATCTGGAGGTTAAAGGGATAAATGAGCCGGTGCGTGCCGTCTTTATCCGCGCTCCTCTTATTAATGAGACGGGTCCGAATGTGGATGTGCTCACGGTTTACAATGAAGAGATTGTAACTGCCCGTGAAGGCAATCTGCTGGTCTCCTCCTTTCATCCGGAACTGACAGAAGATTACCGGCTGCACCAGTATTTTGCCGATATGGTAGAGGCAAGTCTGGCAGCCAAACAATAGAACTGCATATAAGAACATTCTGACTCTTTCAGTGCTGCAAAACAGCAATTTGAAAGGGTTTAGGCTGTTTTCAGGAGGGAAACTTTGTGCTAGATGTGAAAGTATTGCGCAGTGATTACGCAAAGGTAGAAGAGGCGCTTAACAAACGCGGGAAATCGCTCGATTTGATCGCCGGATTTCCGCAGCTGGATTTACGCCGCCGTGAGCTGCTGCAAGAGACAGAGGGTTTGAAGAACCGCCGGAACATTGTTTCCGGTGATGTTGCCAAGAAGAAGAAAAACGGCGAACCGGCTGATGATTTAATTGCAGAGATGCGGACCGTTTCCGACCGCATTAAGGAACTCGATGATGAAGTGCGTGTTCTGGAGACTCAGATTGACGAACTGACGATGAGTATCCCGAACATTCCGCATGAATCTGTACCAGTAGGCAAATCCGAGGAAGAGAATGTTGAGTTGCGCCGCTGGTCGCAGCCAAGAGAATTCGGATTCACACCAAAATCACATTGGGAGCTGGCACAGCAGCTGGATATCATTGATTTTGAAGCTGCTGCTAAGGTAACCGGCTCCAGATTTGTTTTCTATAAGGGACTTGGAGCTCGTCTTGAACGTGCCCTGATTAACTTTATGATGGACCTTCACAGTGGAGAGCATAATTATGAAGAAATGCTGCCGCCGTATATCGTCAACAAGGATAGCTTATATGGTACAGGCCAGCTTCCGAAGTTTGAAGAGGATCTTTTCAAGCTGCGGGATACCGAGTACTACTTAATTCCTACGGCTGAAGTCCCAGTGACGAATTACTATCGTGAGGAGATTTTGACAGCGGCAGACCTACCCAAATATCATGTCGCTTACAGCTCCTGTTTCCGTTCTGAAGCAGGATCGGCAGGACGTGATACCCGCGGACTTATCCGCCAGCACCAGTTCAATAAGGTGGAGCTGGTGAAGCTCACTACCCCCGAGACCTCGTATGAGGAGCTTGAGAAGATGACTGCGGATGCGGAGCGTGTACTGCAGCTTCTGGGGCTGCCATACCGTGTCTTGGGCCTATGCACCGGAGATATGGGCTTTACATCGGCTAAGACTTACGATTTGGAGGTTTGGCTGCCGGAGAGCGGCATGTACCGTGAAATCTCCTCTTGCTCCAATACGGAGGACTTCCAGGCGCGCCGGGCGAATATCCGTTTCCGCAAGGAACCCAAATCCAAGCCGGAGTTTGTTCATACGCTGAATGGCTCTGCACTGGCTGTCGGCCGGACGGTCGCCGCTATTCTGGAGAATTACCAGCAAGAAGATGGCAGCGTCCAGATTCCAGAGGCCCTTCAGCCGTATATGCGTAATGTAAAATGTATTAGTCCTAAAGTTTCTTAATAAAACAGTTGCTTATTGTTTGTATCGTGTGGTATAATTCCTAATGCATGTGAAATTTAGATGCATTGGAGAGGTACCGAAGCGGTCATAACGGGGCGGTCTTGAAAACCGTTAGGGTGCAAGCCCACATGGGTTCGAATCCCATCCTCTCCGCCATTCCTTTTAATTGAATAAATTCACAGATAGAAGTCGCCTTCCTTGGAAGGCGGCTTTTTTGTACAGCAGGTTGAGAAAAATAAGGTGGTGGAATTTAATTTTTTTAAATATTCCTTTACAGGAATATACCCATAATGGTATATTTGTATCGAGCAAGGGAATACAAAAGCCGGACCCTTAATGAAGGGTACGTACCCTCACAGCTAAGAATGGATGATGACTATGAATTCGAATGTCATGAGTGCCTTGGCAGAGCCTAACCGTCTGCAGATTGTTGAGCTTTTGCGCGAACGCCCGCTAACTGTAGGGGAAATCGCTGAAAGGCTGCAGCTGCGCCAGCCTCAAGCATCCAAACATTTGCGTGTTCTAAGTGAGGCTGGCATCGTGGAGGCCCGGGTGGACGCTAACCGCCGGATCTATAGCCTGCTGCAGGAACCTTTTCAGGAGCTGGAGGATTGGCTGAGGAGCTATCGCCACATCTGGGAGGAACGGTTCGACCGGCTGGATGACTATTTACAGAAAGTACAAGGAAAGCAAGCAGTAGAAGAGCAGCAAGATTGAATAAGTGATGATGGCTAAGCTTTGCGAACGCTGTGGTAGAACTGTCTTAACCCACTAGGAAGATCGAGGAGGAATTTAACAATGGCAAATGAAATGGTATCCAAGGTAGAGGATAAGGTACTTATTCTGGAACGTGAGTTCAATGCCCCTCGGGAGCTGGTATTTCAGGCGTTTTCGCAAGCAGAGCATCTGAAGCATTGGTGGGGGCCAAGAGGCTGGACTCTTCCGGTATGCCATATGGATTTCCGCGTGGGCGGCGTCTGGCATTATTGTATGAAGTGCGAGGACAAGAACCAGGGTGATTTCTATGGTATGGAATCATGGGGCAAGGGTGTGTACCGTGAGATCGTTGCACCAGAGAAGATTGTGTATGTAGATTATTTCTCCGATGCGGAGGGCAACTTTGCAGATAATATGCCTGAGACGCTCGTTACCCTAATCTTCGTCGAAACAGAAGATGGGACTAAAGTCATTAATCGCGCGGAATATGCGACAGCAGAAGCATTGCAGCAGGTGCTGGATATGGGTATGCTGCAGGGCATCACGGAGACCTGGAACAGACTGGTTGAGCATTTGGACTCGATCCGGAAGATCGGTTAAAGGATAAAAGTCATGCATATACGAAGGTCATTCCTCTTAGAAGGAGTGATCTTTTTTTATTCTTATTTATGGAACCTGTTCCAGAGGGAATAAAAATCCTCTTTTCTCCGCAATGTATTAAAGAAGGGAGGCTGATAAGAACAATGAACCGACAATTACAACTGGACCAGCAAAGTCTGGTTACCGCATGGCAGGAGCGTCTGCCTGCACTGATGGAAGATGGAGACAGCTTTAGTGTGCAGGGAGATGCAGCTGACCAGAACAGTCTGCTGATTCATTTCAATGCGGCAGGGCGGCAGGATTATTCTCTTGATTTTCGCTGCACTTATGTCGATAGCCGTGAAGTGGCTGTGAATCTGATTGATGCCGAGCAGAGCGGAAGGAATACCGATGAGCGTACCGATGCCGTACAATTACTGGCCCAGCAGTATACAAGACAGATTCATGAATGTGCACAAGCGCTACAAGATTTAACTAATCCATAGGAGGGGAATAAGAAATGAGCAAGCCTAAAAGTATGCCGGTTCCCGGGGTAGACACCAATCATGAGCCTAGAGGAGAACATCATTCTTCAGCGCCCAAGCCGCTTTCCGGCTCCAAAAAGGTCAAACAGGCTAACCATGTAGATCATCATAATCCGCAGGGATAACACCTTCGGAAAAGAAAGGAGAAATGAACTGTTTCCCCTTTTTGCCAAATGGTTTATCATTAGGAAGGGGAAACAATTTTTTTACATGGGAGAGGAGAACAACAATGAACAAAAAATGGGGGTTATCCGCTTCCGCATTGCTGCTTGCAGCTGCAATTATTTTGCCGGGATGCGCGAACAAGCAAGAGGCACCAAAAGAGGCCCTGAAATCGGCCGCCGCTAAAGCGACTGCATTGACTTCATATGAAATGAAGAGCAAGCTAGTCATTAACAACCTGACTGTGGAAGCCGGTGAAGGTACAACGGATGCCACGACAGGTATGGTGCTCAGTATGCTGAAGAACGCTGATATTTCCGTGAATGGGGTATACCAGGCGGATCCGATGCAGACAGAAATGACTATGGTACTGAACCTGAAGGGTGATATGGCGATGTCCTTTAACATCCCTATGGTAATGACCGCAGAGAAGATGTACGTCAAAGTACCGTCGATTCCGTTCTTGCCGCTTCCGGAGACAATTGTAGGGAAGTACGTAGAGCTTGACCTGAAGGAACTGGCAGAGCAGGGCGGCACCGAATGGAGCCCGGCTTCAGTAGACACGCAAAAAATGCAAAAGCTCTCCAATGAAGTGGTAAGCACATTGTTGGCCGAGTATGATGAAGAGAAATATTTTACCGACATCAAACCTAAAGATGCAGCATTGCCGGAGGACGTCAAGGCTAAACAAGTGGTTCAGTTCCAGGTGACCAATGACAATGTCAAAGAAGCACTTACAATCCTCGTGAATAATGCACTGCCGAAGATTATTGATATTGTGGGTAAGGAAGAATACAAAACTATGCTGCAAATTGACGAGGCTGATTTAGCCAAAGCCAAAGAAGAGCTGCAGTCCAGCGAGACCCGTGCTGAGGTCGACAAAGGATTGGCTGATTTGAACAAGTATCTTACGATCAACCAATTCAAACTCGATACCGCTCTCGACAAAGATAGCTTCCCTGTATACCAGAACCTGCTGATGGATATCATCGTTAAAGATCCTGAGCAAGGAACGAACGTCAGCCTGTCATTAACCGGAAGCAACCAATACAGCAAAGTTAATGAGAAGCAGACCTTCACGATTGGCATCCCGCAGGGCGATGATGTAGTTACAATGGAAGAGCTGCAACAGCAGTTCGGTGGAATGGGCACTTATTAATCTAAGCAACATAGAAATCCCGCATGCGTGCGTATTGTTCGCGCTCATGCGGGATTTTTTTGTCCAAATATAAGAATTTATATGCTTCACGCTATAAATTATCCTTCTATTTCTCGCTGAGTATCATCAGCCAGAATAGCGTAGGTGCGGTGGTCCTGCCACTGACCGTTGATTTTAATGAAACGCCGGGCAATTCCTTCTGCCTGAAACCCGTTCTTCTCCAATACACGGCGGGAGCCTTCGTTATGCAGCAGGATGCAAGCCTGTACCCGATGCAGCCCAAGAGCATGGAAGGCATACTCCAGGATTAAGCCTACAGCGGCGCTGGTATACCCTTTTCCTTGTACCTCATGGTCAATAAAATACCCGATATCGGCATATTGTCCGACGCCACGTACCACATTGGAAATGGTAACCTGCCCAATTAATTGTCCGTCCAGCAGGAAGATGCCAAACATATAGGCTCTATCCTGACGGGCATCCTCTAAACGCTGGCCAACGAGCTGCTTCTGGCTTTCAAGGGTAAAATAATCGTCCTCGCGCAGTGGTTCAAACGGCTGATGCTGTACCTTGTTGCGCAGGCGCAGCTGAAGCAGCTCATCTGCATCCTGGAGCTGCAGCAGGGAGAGATAGATACCTTGAGACGTATTATACAGTTTAAGTGACATATAGTCCTCCTTGGTCATTTCTGGGAATAACTATAGCTTGGACGGCTTCTGGCGCAAGCGGCGGAAAAAGGAAGTCAGCAGATCCGCACACTCCTCCTGCAAGATACCTTGAATGACTTCGGTCCGGTGATTGAACCTCGGTTCCTCCAAGAGATTCATGAGGGTGCCTGCACAGCCGGCTTTAGGGTCTGTTGTGCCATATACCGTGAGAGGGACCCTAGATTGAACCATGGCCCCCGCACACATCGGACAGGGCTCAAGGGTAACGTAGAGCCGGCAATCGAGCAGCCTCCAGGAGTTCAAAGCTATACTGGCCTCGCGGATGGCCACCATTTCAGCATGAGCCGTGGAGTCCATTGTGGTCTCACGCAGATTGTAGCCGCGCCCGATGATTTCGCCATGGCGGACAATTACTGCTCCGATGGGTACCTCGCCGAGTGCCTCTGCTTTGCGGGCTTCCGCAATCGCCTCCCGCATCCAATATTCATGAGCCTCCCGCTCTTCGGGCGGCAGTTCATCAAGTAATATATTCAAGTGTATCTTCCCTTCGTATTCTGTACCTTGTGCAACGAACAAATATTCGTTCTGAACAAATTGTGTATAAGTCTGTGGATAACCGCCGACTTATACACAATATTGTACACATCAGAATTTAATAAAATGTTTATATGTGTATAGCCTGTGGATTAACCTTATGTTTTTCTTATCCATTGTAGAGAAACTCCCTATAAAATTCAATGCTTCGCAAAATATGCCCCGTCTCTGAAATGTCTTTTCAAATGGATAGGCAAAAGGTATGATATTCATGAACACTCCGCTAGAATTTACCAGCGGATAAGAGGTGAAAAAGCAGCTTGTCCATAAAAACAAAATTATCGGCTATTATTTTTGGTTCCGTACTGCTGATCTTGGCGCTCAATCTTACACTGAATCTTTACGCGGCCCGGGATAATCTGCGTATTGAAAGTGAAAATAATATGAAGATGACCGCCAAGCAGATTGCCGTTTCAGTCGAACAGAGCAGCTATAGCTCGAACTATGTGCAGTATCAGCTGGCCCAGAACCTGCGGATGGCCGCCATTTTAGCCTCTGAAGAGCTTGACCCGGATATCAAGAACGTGAAGAATGAACAGCTGGTGTACCTGGCGGATAAGCTCGGTGTGTCTAATATTTCACTTCTGGTCAAGACTGATGATGATATAGTGGTTGCCAAATCGTCTGATCCTAATGAGATTGGACTGCCTACCAAAGGAATGGGGTATTGGTACGTCGCATTTCTCGAGCTGTTTGCCGGTCAGAAAGTATCCGTTCAGCAGGGGCAGAGCCTTGAGAATTTCTGGTCCGGACCTTTTGAATATTCGACTTCCAATCCTAAGTTCATTGAAAAGTGGGGATATTATCACGATGCCTCGACTAACTACATCATAGATCCTTACATACGCAGTACAGCAGTGAGTGATTACGTCAAAATTATGAATCCCGACGAGATCGTTCAGCAGTCCAAAGAGGTCAATTCTGGACTTCTGGAGGTCACAGGAATCAATCCCAAAACCTTTGGCTCTGCAAGCATGATGCCTAATGGTGAAGACCGCGTGAATGAGAAGCTGCGCAGCCGTCCTATTAAATTCGGCACCTATATCTTTGGCAATGTGGAGGAGGATAAGTCGGCGATGATGGCAGCCCTCGGCAAAGGGCAGCCGGTCACGCTGGATACGGAGGCTCTTGGCAAAAGAGTGCTCAAAAGCTTCATTCCGATCAAACAGCCGGGTGCAGATGATTATGTCGTCTCAGTAGTCATGGACTATTCGGTCATTTCTTCGGTCATCAAAGACCAATTGTTCAATAATATCACTACTTCAATGTTGCTGCTTATCATTTTTTTCGTGTGCAGCTATGTGCTTGCCGGCGTGGTAACCCGTCCGATTCAGGATATTCTGGCCAAGGTCAATGATGTGGCAAAAGGAAAATTTGAGCCGCCGTTAAAGGTGGACAGCCGCGATGAGCTGGGACAGCTGGCCCACAGGATTAATGCGATGACCTCCCATCTTTCCCAGCATACGAACCGGTTAGGGCAGACGCTGGAAGAGAACCGGGCGGTTAAAGAACATTTGGAATCGGTGATCAACGGTACCTCCGATGCGATTCATACTGTAGATATGGATGGACGGATCATCAGTACGAACAGAGCATTTGAGGATCTGTACGGCTGGAGTGCCGCAGATGCCCTGGTTAAGCCGCCTTATCTGGTGCCGGCTACGGTGCAGAAACAGGAAGAAGAACGGCTGAGGGAGCTGAAGAATGGCGCTGTTCTGCCTCCGGTAGAGACTGTAAGGCTGAAGCGGGACGGCTCGATGGTCGAAGTTAGTGTCAGCACCTCGATCATTCGCGACGAAGAGGGACACCCACAGGCCTTTGTCCACGTATCCCGTGACATGACAGAGCGCAACCGGATCGAAGAGCTGCTGAGACGTTCTGAGAAGCTGACTACGGTGGGACAGCTGGCCGCCGGGGTTGCCCATGAAATCCGTAATCCGCTGACAACGCTACGGGGATTCCTGCAGCTTCAACAAGAAAAGCAGGTACTGGTTCCGCTGCACATTGACTTAATGCTCTCCGAACTGGAACGAATTAATCTTATTGTGAGTGAATTTCTGATTTTGGCCAAGCCGCAGGCAGTTCACTTTCAGCAAAAGGATGTCCGGCACATTCTAAATGATGTAATTTCCCTTCTGAGCAGCCAGGCCCATCTCTTTGGCATAGAGTTTGAGTCACGGTTCGCAGAGCTGCCGGCAACGGTGCATTGCGAGGAGAACCAGCTCAAGCAGGTGTTTATTAATATCGTCAAGAATGCCATTGAAGCCATGCCGGACGGTGGAACCATCACACTGGAGCAGTATATGGATGAAGACTCCGTTGTTATTGTGATCTCTGACGAGGGAGGCGGCATTCCCGATTATATGCTGCCCAAGCTGGGCGAGCCGTTCTATACCAATAAAGAGTCAGGGACGGGACTGGGGCTGATGGTCAGCCAGCGGATTATCCAGGCTCACAAAGGCAGTCTGGAGATCCGCAGTGAATACGGTTGCGGGACGGAGGTTATTATTAAACTGCCCGCACCAGTTGAACCTGCTGCAGAGCAGGGCATGAATAAAGAACGGAGTGAAGACAATCATGAGAATTAATAAATTCATCAGTGAGACAGGCTATTGTTCACGCCGTGAAGCAGACAAGCTGGTGGAAGGCGGCAGGGTTACCATTAACGGTGAGCCGGCCGTACTCGGCAGCCAGGCCGTTCCGGGCGATGAAGTACGGATTGATGGCAAGCCGCTGGAAACGGGAAGCCAGATCGTCTACATTGCGCTTAATAAGCCGGTGGGCATCACATCGACCACGGAAAGCCACATTCAGGGGAATATTGTTGACTTTGTCGGACATCAGGAGCGCATCTTTCCGATCGGCCGGTTGGACAAGGACTCAGAGGGGTTAATTCTGCTTACCAATGATGGAGACATCGTTAACAAGATATTGCGGGCCGAAGGCAAGCATGAGAAGGAATACGTAGTCACTGTAGACCGGCCTGTCACGCCTTCCTTCATTTCCGGGATGTCGAGTGGAGTCAAGATCCTGGGCGGCAGAACGCTGCCCTGTGAAGTGACAAGAATGACAGAGCGGGTATTCCGCATTATCCTGACTGAAGGCAAGAACCGGCAAATACGCCGCATGTGCAGCGCCTTTGGTTATGAGGTCAGAAAGCTGCAGCGCATCCGGGTCATGAATATCCGCCTTGGGACGCTGCAAACCGGGGAGTGGCGTGAGCTGTCGCCTCAGGAGAAGCAAGAGCTGGGGGAAATGCTTAACTATGAGCTGCAGTAGCCAGTAAGAAAGTGCTGCCGAAGAAAGCAAAGAGCTGTTCCAGAAGATCTCTCGCGGGATCTTTGGAACAGCTCTTTTATCTGAGTGCCTATTATTGGTTAGGGAGGGTAACGCCCTTTGGTTCAGTAACTTCTTGATATTTGCGCAGGATAGAAACTTCTACGCGGCGGTTCTTGGCCCGTCCGGCAGTTGTGTCATTTGGGGCGATTGGATGGTATTCCCCGTATCCGATAGGACTGAATTTAACGGGATTCAGATTCGGATTCAGCAGCAGAATTTTCATGAAATGTAGTGCACGGTCTACGCTGAGGTCCCAGTTAGATGAGTAGCTGCTATTGGAAATCGGAATATTATCCGTATGCCCTTGTACAAGGACGTCATAATCAGGAAATTGCTGCAGCATGTTCGAGATTGATTTGGCAAGCTGCCGGGAATCATCCTTTACGTCAGCCTGTCCTGAAGCAAACAGGGCGTTGTCGCTGATGGTAATCATCAATTGCGATTGATTCAGCTTGGTGCTGAGCAAATCGGTCAGCCCGTTCTTTTCAATATATTGATCAAACTGCTTTTTTAGTTTCTCCAGATCCTCTTGCTCTTTCGCCCGCAGCTTGGCCATGTCGGATTCGCCAGTATTCTTATCAATAACACTGTTCATTTTATCTTGTTTACCCTGATCAAGCTGGGTATTTGTCGGGGCATCGGAACGATATTCCAGAACACCGCCACCACCGCTGAGCGCAGAGCTGAAGGCGTCAGCCATGTCTTCAAATTTCTTGGCGTCTGTAGCACTCATGGCATACATAACGAGGAACAGCGCCACCAGAAGCGTCATCAGGTCGGAATAGGGTAATAGCCAGGATTCATCGGCATGCTCTTCGTGTTCTTCATGTCTAGTCTTTTTGCTCATTTGAGCCGCCTCCCTTTTCGATTAGCTTGACGCGTTCAGAAGGTGTTAGGAAGACGGAAAGCTTCTGATTGATAGCGATTGTCGATACTCCGGATTGAATAGACAGCAGACCCTCTACCATCATCAGCCGGATTTCAATTTCACGCTTGGAAATTCTTTTGAGCTTGTTGGACATAGGATGCCACATTACATAACCGGTGAAAATACCGAGCAATGTAGCAATAAAGGCTCCGGCAATTGCGTGCGCCAGAACGTCCATATCACTCATATCCGCCAGAGCGGCAATCAGCCCGATAACGGCACCCAATACCCCTAGGGTAGGAGCGTACATCCCCGCTTGTGAGAAGATCAGGGCTCCCGCTTTATGTCGATCTTCTGTAGCATGAATATCTTCCATTAACACATCGCGGACAAATTCCTGGTCGTTGCCGTCGATAATCATCCGCATACCGTTACGGAGGAAGTTATCTTCGATCTCATCGACCTTGGACTCCAGCGCCAACAGACCTTCGCGCCGGGTAATGGAAGCCCATTCCATGAACATTGTAATCAATTCAGCTTTGCTGACCATCTTCTTCTTAATAAAGAGGATCTTGAACAGCTTGGGTACATTCTTGACCTCCGATATGGGAAAGGCCACAAAGATTGAGGCAGTCGTACCAAGAAAGATAATGACATAAGCTGCCGGATTTTCCAAGCTGGTAAGCGGGGCATGCTTGAGCATCATTCCCCAGACAACTGCGATGAGACCAAATACTAAGCCTAGTAATGTTGAAATTTCCATTTATGCACCTCGTCCATGAGAATTAAGAAGTGATCCGTTCAGACCGCATATTTCATCCTTGAACAGCGGCGGGACACCCTGCACGTAACCAAATCACGTATATTCTTATTTATCGACAGCATTCCGTTTTTTGTGAAGTCATTTTTTCGGCTATAATGATAAGGTAAGTTATTATTCATCTGTGAAGAAAACGGAGTGATACACGTGGGTGTGAAACATGGAAGAGATTACAGCGAGATTCTTAGTGATTTGACAGAAGCAGTCGGACGTATTTCTGATGGGTATGTGTTTTTTGAGATGGAGCCGGATGAATGGCAGGAACTGCCGCAGGAATCCAAGCTGGAGGTATGGGAAGCGCTCGCAGAGGATCTGTTCTACGCGCTGGGCAACGAGCCTGTTATCCAGGTAGGCAGTGGTGTGGTTATCTATGACAAGGAGACGCACCGTATCAATATTTTGCTGGGTGAAGAGGATTTGGCCTCGGTTGTACTCGTTTAGAGCAGCAGAACAGCAGAGTAACGGGAGGAGGGTTTGCCCCCTGTCTGCGGCCCGTGGTAAAATTGTAGATGCCGAGTACTATTTGCCGGGATCTTAGAATACATTAAACCGAAAAAAAAAGCCTCCATCCTGGCGCATCCCTTGGACTTTACCGAAGCTGAGGGATGTTTTGTTTAAAGGATATGGGGAGCTGGGCTGTACGGACTTTACGGCTAACTTAGTAAGGGAGGAAACAAATTGCATTTTACGGAGGAAGAGCTGCGTGAGCAGGTAAGTAAGCTGGAGGGCTGGAAGCTGGAGCCGAATATGATGGTGCGCAAATATATGTTTAGTGAATATATGAAGGGTATCGCCTTTGTGGATGAGGTGGCCGCGATTTCGGAAGCCTTCGATCATCATCCGCATATTACAATTGATTACAAAACGGTAATTCTGCGCTTGTCCGCAAAAGAAGAGAGCGGGCTTGCCGCGCTAGAGTTCCGCCAGGCGCATGAATTTAACGAAGCTTTCGATAAAACGCGTTAGGCGCAGGAGAAACCGACCTATCATAGGAATGGATATAAAAATGCCCGTGCAAGGATGCTCTGAATATCCTTTGTACGGGCATTCTGTATTTTTAAGGTCAGGTTTATTTCTTCTCTGCAAGCCACATGGCGACATTCGCAATCTCTTCGGGAGCAAGCTTATCCTTGAAAGACGGCATTTGGCCGCGTCCCTTCGTAACAATGGTGTAGATTTCTTCTGCGTTATGCTGGCCGCCTTCCTGCTGCAGACTAGGGCCTAGACCGCCCTGTAGCTGATCACCGTGGCAGGTAATGCAGCTTGCCTGTACAATCGCTTCGGCGCTTGCGGCATCCAGTGTGACTTGCGGCATCGTCGGGTTATTTTCTTCGGCGACCTCTGCTTTGCCGGGTAATGTGAACAAGAGCACTACCGCAAAGGCACAGGCTGCGAAAAACAAACCGCCCATGATCCATTTCTGCATCTTCATCCGTCCCCTCCATGTAAGCTGCTTCCTACATTATATAGGATGGTGAAGCGTTATCATAGCATTTGTGTCAAAAAAGTGGACGATTTCAATACTAAAATTTTCAATTTAATGGATCGTTATGTTGTTTATCATAGACCATGCAATAAAATGGCTTATTTCCGGTTGGAGTAAGGCGTTCATAAGTATCCGTGATCGTGAAGCCGCATTTTTGGTAGGTTCGGATCGCCCGCTGGTTCCAGGTCAATACTTCCAAATCAATCTCCCGCTCGGGATAACGCTTCAGCGCGGCCTGAACGATGGCTTCCATGAAAATGTGGCCAAGACCGTGTCCGCAAAGTTCGGGGCGCATTCCAATACCCAGCCTGACGACACCCTCCATCGGAAACAACTGCGCAAAGCCGCAAAGGATGCCTTGCTCGTTGACCACGGAAACATACTGGTCTCTGCGTAGCTCTGGATCGCCAAATTCAATGCCAAGCGCCTCCATTTGGGACCAAGGCATCCATTCGTAAATATTATAAGGCGCTTTGTAATTCCATGCGGCGATGTCTTCGGCATGGCTGATCTCCATGGGGACTACATGGAATGTAACGGGGGAGCTAATCATAAGGCCACCGGCCTCCTTTCATGGGGAGCAACAGCACTGGCTATACCTAATTATATCCATAACTGGCCTGATTCGACTCAGAAATTTTCTGAAAGGCGGAAACTTGACAAAGTGGTAAAAATATTTTATAAAATGGAGGAAATTTGGGGAGATTTATGTTTTGCGGATATTGGGAGGGGTAAGTAATTTTATAGACAAAAAAAACAGGCCCCCCCTCCAGATTTCGGCAAAAATCATGGAAGAGTGCCCGTTTTACGACAACTTATTGTACGTCATCATTGTCTTGGGAATCAGAAGTAACGGATTGGTAAGCATCTGTACTCATGATCCGTTTGGCGCCAACATAGCGGTTGACGTAGTAGCTGTCACTCATCGTGCTGATGGTTACACCACGGGAGGATGAAGCATGTGCGAATTTGCCCTCACCGACATAAATGCCGACGTGGGAAACACCTTTACCGCTTGTATTATAAAATACAAGATCTCCCGCTCTCAGATCATCCCGGGAAATGGCAGTACCCATTTGGTATTGGGAACCGGATTGGTGTGGCAGATTGATACCGATCTTATCAAAAACGTACATTGTAAATCCGGAGCAATCAAAGCCGTTGGTCGATACACCGCCGGATACGTATTTACTTCCGATGGTCTTGTCGATGACTTTATCCATTTTGGAATCCGCGAAAGCGCTTCCTGCTCCGATGGTAAGCATAATGGAAAAGCTTAGTACTGCTGCTGCTAACTTCTTCTTCAAAAGTGAATACCCCTTCCAAATGCCTACGAGGTTAGCTTAAGGGTTCGGTTGAAGGTCCCCTATGACCCCTCTGTGAATAGGAGGTCAATTCACCCAAAATCGGTTCCCCCGTTTCCCTAATGGTTAGGGAACTCGGCATGACTGTTGATTAGGATTAGCTTGTTAACCAATACATGACAAAACCTTTGTAAAACCCGATTCAATAATTACAAAAATGTTACTAAAAACTCACTGCGATAATTGTAACAAAGACTTCGCCAGTTGGCAATCACTTAAAACATATTAATGCATAATATTTACGCTTTTTAAGAGTTATCTTTGCTAAAAAGGTCTTATATTTACGCGCTGAGTAAGCTTTAACTTAGATTTGTTGGGATTTTTAGTAAAAAGGTGTTTCACAGACCTCAAATACGTGTAAAAGGTAGAATAAGGAAGACAAAAAGGAAAAACCCGGAAATGATTACGGCAATAATCAGTTTCCGGATTTCTATAAGTTACAATTATTTATTAGAGGATGGAATTCCTGAGGGATGTCAATCGTAAGCGATAGCTTTGTAAGCTGTTGTGCTCATTACTCGTTTGGCTCCAACGTAGCGGTTGGCCCAGTAGGATTGACTCATTGAACTGATAGTTACACCACGGGATGAAGAAGATTGGGCGAATTTTCCGTTGCCGACATAAATGCCGACATGGGAGACTCCATTGCCAAGGGTATTGAAGAATACCAGATCGCCTGAACGGAGGTTACTCCGTGATACGGCGGTTCCAACGCTGAATTGTGCTTTGGAAGTGCGGGGCAAGGTAAGGCCAACGTTCTTAAATACATATTTGGTGAATCCAGAACAATCAAAGCCGGCAGTGCTTATGCCCCCGGTTTTATATGACGTTCCGAGTGTTTTTGTAATAACCGTATCCATTCTGGAGTCGGCGAAAGCGCTCCCTGCTCCAAGCGTGAACACCATCACCAGCCCTAATGCTGCTGCGGTGCATTTCTTCTTAAAATTATGACTTTTCAAAAGATGTACTCCTTCCAAGGCCTGCGAGGTTAGCTTAAGGATTCGGTAGAAGGTTCCCCTATGACCCCTCTAAAGCGAGATCAATTCACCCAAAATATGGTTCCCCCACTTCCCGGTGCCGGGAATTTGGCGTTTTATGCACCGAAACAGTGACGTATCGACAAGGTTAAATGTTTAAAGGCACATTCATTTACTTCAAATTAGTTTCAAAAGATTACAAAGTTGTTACTACTGGTACAGGCATCATTGTACCAGAGGATTTACAGTTTTGCAAATACCCTAAATCACGTTGTAACCAAAAGAAGAGTCCCGCCCTTTATCTGGGGCAGTGACTCTTCTATTATGCCAAGGGACTGGCGTAATTATTATGGAAATGTTTTGCTGCACCAAAGGTGATACTGCCCCGCTATGCTCCACATTTTGAACAGCGTTGAGGGAAGCGGTGAAAATTGCCGGAACAGCAGTGCGGGCAGGCCTGGACAGAAAAGTGCGGTCACTCCGGAGAGCAGCAGCAGAAGCAGGCCGCAGGCGCCGAACAGTGCAGATATACAGGTGGAAGGGAGGATTACCCTCAGGCCAACCAGCAAGGAAGAGAACATGCCTGTTCCTCCGGTGAAGCCAAACTGCATGTACAGCAGCAGAATGCGGATCAGGTAGAAGTACAGGAGCCAGGCCAGAACATAAGGAACCAGTCTCAGCAGCAGGGTATAATCGAGAATACCGCTGAGGAGAAGCCCGTACATTTTGGGGAGAAGCCAATACAGCGGTGCTGCGGCCAGAAGCCATTCCGCTAGACTGAACAGCAGTACGGGGAGTCCGTAAAGCTTCATTCCGGGAAAAAAGAACATTCCCCGCTCCCCTTTGCGCTCCTGGTGCAGCTCATGCAGCAGCCCTGCACGGATAAAGGGGGAGCATAGCAGCCGTAGCGCTGAGAGGGCCAGCAGCAACCAGAGCCAGCGCAGCACCCCGGGGTCTGTGCCGAGTGCAGTCTGTCCTTCGATGTAATACAGCAATCTGCCTACTCCGCTGCCGCCGGCGTGTGTATCGGGATAACGGAGCAGCAACGGGATGAGGGCTGACCTGACGAATCTGTACAGGAAATAGCCCCAAAGCAGCCGATAGATAAAAAGCAGAATCAGAATATAAAATTGCTCTTTCATGCTGTACCAGCCGCGGGTTATCGATCTTTTCACAATCCTTCACCTCACCAGACAAGAGTTCCGAGCAGGGTTTCAAGCAGCTTCGTTGCGCTAAGCGTCCAGCGGGAGAGCGTCTTTCGCTCCAGCTCCGCCAGTCTAAAATTGTTGATATGCTTACTCTCCAGCAGAATGGAGTGCTCCGGATCAATCTCTGCGGACAAAAGAGGCGCTTTGTAGGCTAGCTGAAAGGTGGTTTCCTTCTCTTTCCCATTCCAAAACTGCTGGACGGTATAGCCATCCAGGAAGGTGAACTTTATGGGGACGTCACCATACTGATTTCCTTTATTGCTGACCGCTACTGAGCTTTCGTAACGGGCATTGTCATCACCGCCCTCTTTTTTAGGGTCAGAGATTTTAATATGATCAATCGAAAAATCCGGAGAACCGCCGCTGTATACATATTGGTCGAAGTAGGCTTGCCAGGATTTTTTGGTCACCTTCTCCACGATTTTCTGGAAGTCAGCGGTAGAAGGATGCCGGAAGCGGAACTTACGGGTATAGGCCGCCATTAGGGTATCCATCGTCTTGGTTCCGACCTGCTGTTCGATATCCTTCAGCACCAGCTTGCCGCGGATGTACACATTTCGGGCATAGGAATCGGCAGGAGTGTATTTCCAGGTTTCCAGGTCAAGCGGCTGGGAGGATGTCACCAGGCTGGCCTGCAGGACATGATTGGATGATACCCCATACTCCTGCTCCATCAGCCTGTCTTCGGCGTAGGAAGTGAAGCTTTCGTCCAGCCAGGCCTCCTCGAATTCATTGCTGGCTAACATCCCGTAGAAATATTGATGGCCGATCTCATGAATGACCGTGCGCTCCAGAGAGGTCCCCGGAGAAGCCTCGGCTGCGCCAAAAGCAGTAACCAGCGTGGGATATTCCATCCCGCCGGCGCCATTGCCCTCTTTGGGAGGTACGACGATGGATAATGTAGAGTAAGGATAAGGTCCGTACCATTTGCTGAAGTTGGTCAGGGCGGCCTTCGCTGCCTGGAAATAACGCTCCTGCAGATGTTTATGCAGCGGGTCCAGATAAAGCTTGATTCTCACGCCCGGTACATGGTCTGTAGAGAAGGCCTCCTCGGCTACCACAAAGTCCGGGGAAGCGGCCCAGGCGAAGTCATGCACATCATCCGCATAAAATTGGTACACCTTCTGATCCTGCTTCAGCTTGGCGCTCTTGACCGGGAACCCGCTTGCGCCAACGATATAATTAGGGGGGACGGAGATGGTTACATTGTAGATACCGAAATCGCTGTAAAATTCGGATGTTCCGTGATATTGGTGCAGATTCCAGCCTTCCTCTTGTACACCCCGGGTACCGGCAGGTTCATAGACGCTCAGTTTGGGAAACCATTGCCCGGCCATCACGAAATTGCCGGCGGAACCCATGCGGGCGAATATTTTGGGCAGCTTAACTTCAAACTGGACCTTAAGCGTTACGCTTTCCCCTCCGTTAACCGGCTGCGGGAGATGCACCTTTACGAGTGTCTTGTCATTGACATTGCCATCATCAGGCTGCACGTATTGCAGCCGCTGCATAAGCGATACTCCCTCCGTAGTCCGGAGATCGGTCAGGGTCATGCTGCCAAATCCGTTCGCTGGCATGGCATCACCCCGGAGTTCGCCTCCAGATTCTTTCATAAACGTAGTATCTTCAGAAGCAAATGCGTTTGGATAAAGATGAAAGTAGAGTTCTTGTACCGGTTTTAGGCCCGGGTGAGTCCAGGTCACCGTCTCTGAGGCTCTTAGAGAGGTGGTGTCCGGCAGCAGCTGCACGTCGATATGATACTCTACTACCCGCTGGCTTAACGCTTTCGAGACCGGAAGGGGAGTGCTCTCGGGAAGAACGGGCTGCACAGCTTTGGGCTTAGGCAGGGCAGCGGGGGACTTGGCCTCTTTTTGAACAGCAGCAGTTAGAACGGCAGAGCTGTGCTCTGCACCATACCCTGAAAGGACCCCTATTCCCCCTCCCAGCAGAGTGAGGGCGGACAGGGCCGCAGAGACGATAATGTACCTTAATGACAGTGGCTTCATACTGTGATTCCTCCCGTGACAAGCATCTACGGGATGTATATGTTTGCATTCGCCGCATTATTAGCTAAAATTAAATTATTAGTGAAAGGAAAGGATGTGCACTTGTGGATAACATACAACCGGAGGGCAAGAAACAGATTGCCTTAAATATTGTGAATGCCAAGAGCAAACATAAAGGCTTCGGCGCAGGCTCCATTGATTTGAACAATGTATCGCCCGTTATTATTGACGGCGGTGAAGCAGTTATCGATATCGGTGCCATGCATGCCAAGAGTAAGGTAGAGAAGGGGATTAAGTTCTCCATGAACCGCGAGGATGTGCCGGCGGGCAGACAGGTCTGGGTTGTCTGGGTAGCTGTAGACCGTACGGCGGAGGGCCAGTTCTACGGGGGAATTACCGCTTGCGAGATGTGGATTGATACAGAAGCACGGCGCGGCTGGAAAATTCTTGCCGATCATGTGAACAAGCTGGATGCTGCTCTGAAGCGGAAGATCATTCTGGAGGGGCTCGGTACAGTGGAGAGAGCGGCGCTTAAATCACTGCTGATTTCTCATAATGAAGCTTGGTGGAATGCCTCTCCGGAAGAGCTGAAAGCGCCACTGTCGGAATAGGAGATGTCCCCCGCAACATACTTTGTTTCAAGCTAAAAGGCTTGGCCCTCCCGAAACGGGAAAGGCCAAGCCTTTTGAATGCTCATGAGGGATGAATCAAGATGTTTGTGTTCATTTATCTGCCTGCTGCATTGATCTTGCGCTTTAGCTGGCTGACTCTGGCCTGGCTGATGCCAAGAACCTCGGCAAGCTCCTTCTGGTTGGCATACGGATGGTCCGCGATGGCCTTCTCGAGACGCTGGCTCATTTCCTCTGTCTTTGTTCTCCGGCCGCCACGCAGTAATGCAGTGTTGTCTTCAACAGGACTTACCGGTTGCTCTGCCGCATCGGAAACAAGCCCGGGATCCCCCAGCTCTTTGAGGCAGCTGTTGCAAATAAACTGATCTTTAAAGTAAGTTACATGATCAAGACTTCTGCAAAAAGTGCATTCTGTAGAGGTGTACTTTCTGAGCACAATAATCTCTTCATTCAGAATGAAAAACTCGATAGGATCTCCAATGTCAATATTACGTGTCATGCGGATTTCTACGGGAACCACAATTCTACCAAGACTGTCTAAACTCCGGATCATGCCTGTATCTTTCATCTCATGTCCCTCATTTGCATCTTTATATTTTTGTGTGGATATCTATGATTATAACAGTAATTGTAAGTTAAGAGAACGGGGGAAGCGCATACATTTATAGGAATTTGGCGAATAAAGAGATGAAAAGCCTCTGCCTGCGGAGGTCCGCTAGCAGAGGCTGATTAGGGTTCATTATTTTTTACCCAATTCCGGGTTACCGAAACAGGCAGGGAGATCTTTAAACTCTGAAAGAGCTGGCCTGCTTATCATTTACCGAAACGTAAGGATTGTTCCTGAGATAGAAACGCCAGGGCAGCTCCGCATATTCTTCAGCATAGGGAATATTGATGCGGGGAGCCTGTACAATATCAAGAGTTTCGGGGCTTGCGCCCTGCTCCAGCCAGAGCGGCCCGCCCGGTACGTCCAGGCGGATTTCATTCAGGCTTTTGTCGATCCGCAGCGCCCGGCAGAGCTTGCCTGGCCCGCCCGACAGGTCGGCTGGCTTCTTGACGGTTATGCCCCGGTAAGATACCATCCGCTCCGCATCGGCGGGAGTGAGCGGCTCCACCGCGCGGATCAATACCGCATGCGGATCATCTTGCGCGGCGGTAACCACATTGAGGCAGTGGTACATACCATATATGAGATATACATAGGCGGTGCCTCCGGAGCTGAACATCACTTCGGTTCTGGCGGTGCGGCGCCCGCCATAAGCATGGCTGCCTTTGTCTTCGGCGCCTCCGTAGCTTTCCGTTTCCACGATGCGGCAGCGTATGTCCCCGTCTTCCGTGCGCCGCACCAGATGCTGGCCAAGAAGAAGCGGCGCGGCCCTAAGCGCTGTATGCGCATAGATCTCCGGGGACAGAAGTGGAGAAGAAGGGAACGCTTCCCTGCCGCTGGCAGCGTTATTCGCATTCATAGATTGTTGGCACCTCTCCCTGGCGAAGCAGGGCTTAAAGCCTGTGCTTCTGCCGTTCATTGGTCCCATCGTAGCGCAGACGGGGCAATGGCTGCAACAAGGATCAGTTCATCCACCAGCGTTTAATGTCGCTCCACAAGGAATGTTCATCCTTGGCAGGCACTGCGTTGTCCTTTGATCCGCCGGATGGAGCGGTGTCTTCGCCTGCACCATGCTGGTCACAATATTCTGTAGGTTCTGTACCGCTGATGAAGGTTTCCAGCTCCTTCTCGGGGCAGGCGGCTGTGGCCAGCTTGCCGGATTGCGGGTTAATGTACACGCTGACTACGCCGTCGGGAATCGGAAAAGTTTTTGGCGGGACGTTTGCCAGCGCTTTTTCCGTGAACTCCGCAAAAATTGGCGCAGCCCGCCTTCCGTCAGACGTGGCGATTTCACGTCCTTTATCATAGCCCACCCAGACTGCGGTAGACAGCTCGGGGGTGAAGCCGACCATCCAGCCGTCGGTATCAGTGGTGCCGGTCTTGCCGGCCACGGGACGTTTGATAACGGAGGCAACACGATTTCCCGTTCCGCCGCTCTCAAATACACCTTCCATCAGACGGGTCAGCACATAGGCAGCTGCCGGCTCAACAACCTTTTGCCCCTGGCCCTGCGGAGCCTCATAGAGCAGATTGCCTTTGGAGTCGGTAATCTTGAGGATAGCCGTCACAGGCAGCTTAACCCCTCCGCCGCCAATCACCGCGAAGGCTGAGGCCATCTCCAGCGGACTGACCGGCGAGGTGCCGAGCGCTAGTGAGGGCACGCTTTGCAGCGGGCTATCGATACCCATATTAGCGGCCATTTCGGCGACTTTATCCGCCCCTACCTTCATAATGGTATTCACGGCATAAATGTTGTCAGAGGCAGCAATTGCCTGACGCATATTGATCTCTCCAAGATATTTGTCGCCAAAGTTACGGGGCTGATAGGTTTTGCGGTTATTGTCGTAATGGAACAGCGTCGGCTGGCTGTTAAAGACAGACAGTCCGGTCATCGTCTTGGACGAGAGTGCGGTCAAATACATAATTGGCTTAAAGGAAGATCCCGGCTGGCGCGTTGTGGCCAAGGCATGGTTGAACGGGTTGGTGCGGTAATTTGTGCCTCCGACCATCGCTTTGATATAACCGGTGCGGGGGTCGATGGAGACAAGGGCGGTCTCCAGCTCACTGCTGCCGTCCATTCCTTTATCGACAGCATCCTCTGCCGCCTGCTGCATATCGGAATCAAGGGTGGTATAGACTTTCAGCCCGCCCTGGTCCAGCTCATCGCTGCTGATATGGAGGGTGTCGATGACAAGACTGCGCACATAATCGCGAAAATAAGGTGCGGCTACAGTGGTGTCCTTCTGACCCTGAGGTTTGAATTTCAAGCCTTCCCGGGCTGCCGTCTGGGCTTCCGCATCGGTAATATCGCCTAAATTGGCCATCGCGGACAAAATGATGCCCTGCCGCTTCTTGGCATTCTCCATATGCGTATACGGCGAATAGTAGGTCGGGCCTTTGGGAATCCCGGCAAGCATGGCGCTCTCGGCCAGATCCAAATCCGCCGCAGCTTTGCCGAAATACATTCGTGCAGCCGCTTCAATGCCGTAGGCTCCATGTCCGTAATAGATTTCATTTAAATACATGTTCAGGATTTCGTCTTTACTAAACTTCATCTCAAGCTGCATCGTATATAAAGCTTCCTTCGCCTTACGGGTCCAGGTCTTCTCATGGGTCAGGTAAAGATTGCGCGCAAGCTGCTGGGTCAGGGTGCTGGCCCCCTGCGTGCGTTTGCCCGCCTCCAGATTGACGAGTACAGCCCGGGCCATACCTTTTAGATCAAAGCCGGAGTGGTCGTAGAACTTACGGTCCTCCACGGCCAGTGTTGCCTGTATGAGCAGCGGAGAAATCTCTTCCAGCTTTACAGGGTCCCGGCTGCGCCCATCGTTGGTGAAGGTGGCCAGCACATTGCCCCGGGAATCGAGCAGCTTGGAGCGGATATCATCTCCGATCGGAGGAAGGTCTTTCTGATATAGATAGCCGATCAATGCCCCGGAAGCGAGCAGCAACAGTACGGTCATGACGGCCAGCAGCCGGAACAGCCCGCGGAAGCGGTGTTTCTTTGCCTTGGGTTTATCAGAATCGCGCGGCATGGCATCAGGCTCCTTCTTTATAAATATCTAAATTATAGGAAGCGACAGCTGTATTCTTTTTTCCTCATTAATTTTCATTATGGGGAAGGATGGGATCAGATATTCAGAAGACCTGTACTTTGCCTCAAAAGAGACAAGAGGGGGCCGTTTGAAGAACGGTGACCAAATTGTCTTCTTTTTGTGATTTTCTCTGGTGGATCGAGCAGCGGCGGGGGAGTATAACAGAGTAGTGTTTACTGAAATGGGTATATATCTTACAGGAGGTGTTCTCATGAATTGGACCCATAAAATACACCACACGGCTTTAACGCTCCTCTCGGCGGGCCTTTTGGCGGTTTCCGGCTGGGGAGCATCCGCTTCACCGGCGCAGGCAGCGTCAGCACCGGCACCTGCCTGCGGCAGCGGCGATCACGGGTTATTGCAGGAACTGCAGGCGAAACTGAGCAGCACCCAAAGCGCACCGCCCAGCTTTAACGATCTCCAGTTTCTGAGCGCAGATACAGGCCGGGCGGCAGGAAACGGCTTTATGATCGGTACGTCGGATGGCGGCTGTCACTTTCAGGAGATCTACAAGGGACAATGGAACTTCCGCCAAATGGATTTCCCGGACAACGTCAAAGGTTGGGCGCTGGCATCAGTTCAAGATGGATCAGCGGTCTATCTGATTACAACCTCTGACGGAGGCTCTACCTGGAAGAGACTTTCGGACAAGGCGGTAACTTTTGAGCGAATCGATTTTACAGACAGGATGCACGGCTTTGGGTACAACCGGACTTCTACCTACTACACTGCGGACGGCGGCCTTAGCTGGAGCAAGATCTCAACACCGGCCAACACGAGCGGTGCAGAGTTCAGCAGCCGCAGTAACGGTTGGGCAGTTGTAACTGCACCGGGTTCCGGCTACCGGATCATGAAGACTACGGATGGCGGCTCCACTTGGAAGCTTAGCCTGAAGTCCGCTTTTGACTATCCTGAATCAGGACGAATCTATGCGAAGGGTGATCAAGTATACGTCTTGCTATACGGGGGGAGCGGTATGTCGCAGACCTCTTATTCACTGTATGCCAGCGGTAATAAGGGCAACAGCTGGCGCAGAGTAATTGCCGAGGATTCGGCTGGGGGCGGACCTGCGCCGGGCAGCGGCGCCGAGCCGCTCAAGACTGGACCTGCTTCCGGCAAACCGGGCAACATGCAGCTGATCGGCAACAGCACCGCTTTTCTGTTCGGCTTCTCTCCGGCGGGAGAGAAGGTAGCCGTTGGCAGGACCTATAACAGCGGCAAGCAGTGGTCAAATCAGCCGGCCATTCCTGGAGTTGACGGAATGATATCCTTTACCGGCAGCAAAGCGGGCTGGATGGCCATGAAAGGCGTCAATAGTTCCTCCCTGTACGCTACGGAAGACGGCGGTACCACCTGGAAGCTGAAATTGACTTTTAAAGGAACAGAATAATTATCCGGCAGGGGACCGCATGGTCCTGCACGGATGGCGGCTCCTCTGGGGCCGCTTTTTGCATTGCGGACATCTAGTTACTACCCCGGGAAAGTGTGTTTTTTTCGCCGGTATGGTAAAATTTTATGTACTTTCTAAGGAAGGCGCCCGGCGTGTGAAAGGGTTGCTTATCCAAACAATCTTGAATAACCATTAGGAGGACTTCCAATATGGCTTTTCGCGTATCTGCTGTGCAATACCATCTGCATACGATCTCTTCATTTGAGGAGTTTTCCGCTCAATGCGAGCACTACCTAAAGACAGCGGAGGAGTATAGCGCCGACTTCATCCTGTTTCCCGAATTTTTGACGACGCAGCTAATGTCCATAGGTGATGAACAGGGTAAGGCCCTGGGAATTAACGACCTGCCGCAGTTTACCGGCCGCTACCGGGAAATGTTCTCTGGTTATGCCCGGAAGTACGGTGTACATATTATTGGCGGAACCCACGTACTGCGCAGAAATGGCAAGCTGTACAATGTGGCGCATCTCTTTTATCCGGACGGAAGAATTGCCGAGCAGGCCAAGCTGCACATTACACCTGCGGAAGTCGAAGGCTGGAATATGGGGGCGGGAGAAGGGCTGGAGGTATTCCAGACCGATAAAGGCACCATCGCTATGCTGACCTGCTATGACATTGAATTTCCGGAAATTGTGCGCATGGCCAGAGCCAAAGGTGCAGACGTGATTTTCTGTCCATCCTGTACGGATGACCGCCATGGATTCCACCGGGTAAGATATACGAGCCACGCCCGCGCGATTGAGAATCAGATCTATGTGGTGCTGACAGGGACCGTAGGCTCCTTGCCGACTGTCGACCTGATGCGCGCCAATTTCGGCCAGGCAGCGGTCATTACGCCGAATGATATTCCTTTTCCGCCGCAAGGTCTGCTTGCCGAAGGTGAAATTAATGACGATATGATCATTACCGCCGATCTGGATCTGGAGCTGCTGTACAGTGTGCGCGAGAAAGGTTCTGTAACGACGTGGCGGGACCGCAGGACAGATCTCTACACAGATTGGAAGTAAGGAGTGGAGCACGGTATGTACTACAAAACCTTTTATGCTTTTGACGGAAAAATCCCGGTGCCTGCGGTTATCCGCCAGTATACCGAAGACGATTTTGCCGAGCTGATCACCATTCAGTCCGAAGCATTTCCGCCGCCTTATCCTGCTGAATTATGGTGGAACAGGGCGCAGCTGCTGAATCATGTGACGCTTTTTCCGGAAGGCGCGCTCGCTGTGGAAGTGAACGGGGAACTGGCTGGCTCAGTGACAGGGCTGAAAATCAATTTTGAGCCGGAGGGTGAAGGGCTTCATCATACGTGGTCGGAGGTTACAGCAGACGGTTATATTACCACGCATCAGCCGGATGGAAATACGCTGTATATCGCCGATTTATGCGTACGTCCCAAATACCGCAAGCTGGGTCTCGGCAAGGAACTGGTGCAGTCGCTGTATCACGTTGTGGTGGAGCAGAAGCTGGAGCGGCTACTGGGAGCGGGAAGAATGCCCGGCTATCATCTGCAGGCTTCCCGGATGCCGGCGGAGAAGTATCTGGCCGAAGTGGTCGCCGGCACACTAACTGATCCTGTGATTACCTTCCTGCTGCGCTGCGGGCGGACGCCGGTCGGGGTCGTAGCCGATTATCTGGATGATGAAGAATCGGGCAATTTCGCTGCACTGATGGAATGGCGCAACCCCTTTGTTTCACGTGTATGAAGTCGTAGTGAATTCATAACCGGATGGAGGAGGAAATGGAATATGGAATATATAAGAATCACCGATATTGGGGACCCGTTGTTCAGACAAGTGCATCAATTGCTGGCAGAGGTGTTCCCGCCGGAGGAAGTGCTGGAGTACAGCTTGTGGAAAGCGCCGCTTGAAGAGCCCGGGATTCGCGTATTTGCCGCCGTCCATGATGGAGCTGTGGTGGGCACAACGGAATACCGTTATTATCCGGACTGGAATGTGGCAATGACCGACTTCACCATCATTGGCCGGGAGGGTCTGGGGATCGGGCGTTTTCTGGCCCGGAACCGGCTGAAAGACCTGAACAAGCTTGCTGCGGATAGCGGCAAAATGCTGTATGGTATGTTCGCAGAAATCTACGATCCTTACCGGGCCAGGCATCATGAGTTTGGAGGCGTTAAGCCAATGGATCCGTTTGTACGCCGGGAGGTGCTGTCGCACTTAGGCTATAAACGTCTTGATTTTCCTTATGTACATCCCTCATGGATGGGCAACGGGGAAGCGGTAACCGGACTGGATCTTTGTTTCATGCCCGCAGATGAGGAGCAGGACCGGCTGGATGCATCTTTGGTTGCCGATTTCCTGACCCGCTATTATGCTGTGCTGGAGGATAAGCCTGAGGCCTGGCTATCCATGGTGGAAGTTCTGCGTGCCCAGGATAAGCTTGAATTGCGTCCGCTTTAATTATTCTTCATGGCGAATTAGCCATTGAATTGCTCTCTTGAACTGGATATAGTGTACAATGGGAAAGCGAATATGACTTTGATTAAATATAAGAAAGAATAAGCGAGGAACACGTGATGGCTGAAGTACAGTCCGACAAATACGGTGTTTCTGTGACACTGGAAAGCCTGCGGGACGGGCAGCGAAATGTTGTAAAAGCAGCCGGAGAAGTTACTGCCAGAGGGCCGCAGCTATATATCCGTTATGAAGAGTCCAGTCAGGGCCCGCAGGGCGAGGCTGTTTCCGTCCGCACCACCATAAAGATTTCAGACAGCGAGCTGAAGCTGATCCGTCACGGCGGAATCCAGTCCGAGCAGTCTTTTGCGCCGGGGCGCCGCCTGCCGGGATTCTACCGTTCCCCTTACACACAGTTCAATCTCTCTACAGAAACGCGGAAGCTGGATATGGTCCGGAACGGGCGGTCGCTGACGGTTTCATGGGAATATGATCTGTACGTTTACGAGGAGTTATCAGGACAGTTCGCGATCAGTTTGCATATACAGGAGGAACCACAATCATGACACAAAGTTCAAATCCGCTTCAGCTTGCCAATGAACGGGTGAAAGAAGCCATCGCCGATGCAGTTGTTGCCGCAGGCCTGGTGACCAGAGAAGAGCTTCCCGCTATCGTGCTGGAAGTGCCGAAGGACAAAGCGCATGGCGATCTGGCAACCAACGCCGCGATGCAGCTTACCAAGATTGCGAAGCGCAATCCGCGCCAGATCGCTGAGGCGATTATTGAGCACCTGGACACAGGCCGTGCTTCTATTGAAAAAGCAGAAATTGCCGGACCGGGATTCATCAACTTTACTTTGTCCAAGAGCTACCTTTATCCGGTAATCGCTCTTGCCCACGAGCAGGGTGACAACTACGGCCGCATAGATGTTGGCCAAGGGCAGAAGGTTGAAGTGGAATTCGTCAGCGCGAATCCTACCGGCAGCCTGCACCTGGGGCATGCCCGCGGTGCTGCTGTCGGCGACGCGCTCTGCAACGTGCTGGATTATGCCGGCTACAAAGTAACCCGTGAGTACTATATCAACGACGCCGGCAACCAGGTGGCCAATCTGTGCAAGTCGATTGAGACCCGCTACCTGCAGGAACTGGGCCAGCCGGCCGAAATGCCGGAGGACGGCTATCATGGCGAAGACATCAAGGGATTTGCCAAAGAGCTTGTGGCTGAGAAGGGGGATTCCCTGCTTGCGATGACTCCGGGGGACCGTGCCGCTTTCTTCCGCACTTACGGCCTGACCAAGGAGCTGGACAAAATCAAACGCGACCTCGGCCGCTTCCGCGTCAACTTCGACATCTGGTTCAGCGAAACCTCGCTGTATGAGAATGGACAGGTCCTGCGTTCACTCGATGAGCTGCGCGACCGCGGAGAGGTATATGAGCTGGACGGGGCAACCTGGCTGCAGACGACCAAATACGGCGACGACAAGGACCGCGTACTGATCAAGAACGATGGAACCTATACCTATCTCACGCCTGATATTGCTTACCACAGCGATAAATATAGCCGCGGCTACGATAAAATGATCAATATCTGGGGCGCTGACCATCACGGCTACATTCCGCGGATGAAGGCGGCGATGTCGGCCCTTGGCAACGATTCGGAGAAGCTTGTGGTGCTGATTGCCCAAATGGTCAGTCTGTTCCAGAACGGCGAAAAGGTCAAAATGTCGAAACGTACCGGCAAAGCGGTTACGATGGAAGACTTGATGGAAGAAGTCGGCCTCGACGCGATCCGTTATTTCTTCACGATGCGCAGCATGGATTCGCATCTGGACTTCGATATGGACCTGGCAATTTCCACGTCCAATGAAAATCCTGTATTCTACGTCCAATACGCGCATGCGCGGATCTGCAGCATTTTCCGCCAGGCGGAAGAGCAGGGCATCACATTGCCGGATTACGCCGATATCGATTATACGAAGCTGACGGCAGCTCATGAATATGATCTGCTCCGCAAAATCGGCGAATTACCGGCGGAGATTGCCATTGCTGCCGAAGGTTATGCACCGCACCGCCTGATCCGCTATGTCTACGATCTGGCTGCGCTGTTCCACAGCTATTACAAAGCCGAGCGCGTGATCACCGAGGATGCCGCACAGACCGTGGCCCGTCTCGCCCTGCTGGGCGCTGCGCGTACGACGATTGCCAACGTGCTGCGCCTTGTGGGTGTCACTGCGCCTGACCGCATGTAGCTGCAGCTTGCGCCAGCAAACTTAAAAGCTCCGCCTTCCGGTGATAGGAAGGCGGAGCTTTTTGCGTGAGGCAGTACCGATACTGCCGGGTCCTGCCTTGAATAACACCGGACCGGTGACCGCCCGCAATCTGGGCGGCCCCCGGTCCGGGCTGGTTGCAGGCCCCGTGCCGGAGGGGCCTGCTGCTGCGCGCCGCCGCAGAGCGCAGCGGCGGCATTTGCCGCCCGTTGCCTACGCCTTCGCGGCGGCGGCAACGGGCTTAGCCCGTGCGCCCGCCCGCAGCAGGCGCAGGGCATCGGCCGCGCCGCCGCCCAGGGAAGCGCGGCGCTGGCCCTTGCGCAGCCGCACCGGCGAAGCCGTGCGGCGCAGCAACAGCTTCAGCTCGCGCGGCGTAAGCGACGGCCGCAGCGCGAGCAGCAGTGCAGCGGCACCGGTGACATGCGAGGTCGCCATGGAGGTGCCGCTCATCTCTTTGTAGCCCTCCCTCAGCCAGCAGGAGGGCACGCTTTCGCCTGGTCCGTACACATCGATGTACGGACCGCGGTTGCTGAAGGCCGCTACGCGGTGCCTTCTGTCAAGGGCGCCGACGGCGATCGTCTCGGGGTAGCGGGCGGGGTAGTCCCCGCCCCGTTTGCCGTCATTGCCGGAGGAGGCGATGATGGCGATCCCGGCCCGATAGGCCTTGATCACCACATCATGAAGTGCTTTGCTTCTTGTTTTCATCCCGAAGCTCATATTGATAATGTCGATCTTGTTCTGTACACACCAGTCGATCCCAAGGACAATATCCGACACATAGGCCGAGCCGCTGTGGTCAAAGGCTTTGACCGGATACACCAGTGCCCGCGGGGCTACGCCCATCATTCCGCGCGTGCCGCCCGCTGCGGCCAGTGTACCGGCAATATGAGTGCCATGCCCGTTATCATCGAGCGGCAGCATGCCGCGGTGCAGCAGATTCACACCGGAGGCCAGGGAATGCTTCAAATCGGGATGGCGGTAATCGGCTCCCGTGTCAATGACGCCTATTTTCACATGCACTCCGGTTGATTTGGACCAGGCCTGGGGAGCATGTATCGCCTTCACCCCCCATGGCATGACGGCGGTTCCGCTCTTGTCCGGGGACACGGAGTGGACCTGTATCCGCAGGTCATCTTCAATACGCAGCAAATCGGAGAATTTATCCATCAGTCTTTCTGCACCCGCAGCAGGCAGAAAGAAGGCCCGAATCAGCGGGGAAACCTGAACCTGCCGCAGCCCGGGCCGCTTTTTCTTCAGCGCCTTCCACTGTGACAGCGCTCCGGCATACTGGCGGGCATCGTTAAAGGTAACAATACGCCGCTCAGTAGTACTTTTGGGGGCAGCCGATATCTCATCAAGCAGCATCTGCCAAAATCCGTAATAGTCCATAAGTTATACGCCGTCCCCTCCTCGGTGCCGTGCTGCCATATTGTATGAAAGAAGGCGGACGTCCGAATGGGAACTTGCCCTTTTTTAGCGAAATGGGCTGCCCATCGTGTCAAAAGGCGGCGCTTCACATAAAATAAACGGAAGAGATCTAAACCTCTCTTTGCAACATCCCGTAAGGAGCCGATCCTTGGCGTGGATACAGTCATGCGCGGAGGAATTTCCTCCGCCTTTTTTAGCAAATAAGGAGTATAAGCTTGGCACTATACTTTCTTCATATCTTTTGTACAGAACCGGCTGTGTGTGTCTTTCAAAAAAAGAAGGTTTATCACAGATTTCCTGGCGTTGGGACAGCCGGGTACATATGATCAGATCGAACTGCTTTGTTCATGCCGGTGCAAGCAGCGGCTGAAACATCCGAAAGCGCTTCAAACCTTCCGGAACGCCAGAAACAAATCTCCATACCAGGACCGCAAAGCGAATCTTCCGGCCTCTCACCGCAATTGACTTGCAATTTGCTGGCAAATAGGTTTTACTTAGGTTTGTTAATGGATATGATAAATTAAGCATGATTTGTAAAGTGAACAATGCGTGAGAGGAAGTGTCCTTTAGTGAGTACGCCACTCAATTTAAAGCTGGACCCTGAGAAAGTTAAAGAAATACCGATGGTGGACCTGGCTTTCCTGGTGCTTAAAGCAGCCAACACACCTTTTTATTACCGTGACCTGATGGTTGAAGTAGCCAAGCTGCGCGGTATGACCGAGCAAGAAAGCCAAGATACTATTGCCCAGTTATATACCGAGATTAACATTGACGGGCGTTTTGCCTGTGTCGGAACCAACCTGTGGGGGCTGAAACGCTGGTACCCTCTGGAACGCTCCGATGATCCTGTCGGCAACACCAAACGCGTTCGTATCATCAACGATGAAGACGACGATTTGGAAGATGATGATTTTGCCGAAGAAGAAGAGAACTATGCTGCTGAGGAAGAGGACTTCGACGTTATCGACGAAGATCGCGACGACCTCTATTCAGACGACGACAGTGAAGAAGAAGTTGACGAGGATGTTGTCATTGATGAAGATGACATTGACGAAGACGAAGTGGATGAAGATGACTCCGAAGACGGCGAAGGCGAAGATGCCGACGAGGACGAGAACGACAAATTTTAGAATAGTGCACTAGGGCAGAATTCCTCCCTTGACATGGGTAGGACCGTCAGAGTAAACTATTGCATGGGCTTATAATGAACGTTAATATTATTTTCTAAAATAAAAAGTGCCCCGGCTCTACGGGTGTCACTTTTTTGTTTTTTTAGATGGTTTTTCCGTGATTGGATGAACGCATCCCAGGTTTTTTTGGATGGCAGAAGTAACTTTTAAGTTCCCCGTTTTGATGATGGAAAAAAGGGTTACGATAAACAAATGCGTCGCCTGAATTTCTGGACTTTATTTAGGAGGGTTTTACAGTGACAAAGTATATTTTTGTAACGGGTGGCGTTGTGTCTTCCCTGGGCAAGGGCATCACCGCTGCTTCGCTGGGCAGGCTGCTCAAGAACAGAGGTCTGAAGGTGACGATCCAGAAATTTGATCCTTATATCAATGTAGACCCTGGAACTATGAGTCCTTATCAGCACGGGGAAGTATTTGTCACCGATGATGGTGCGGAGACTGACCTGGATCTTGGACACTACGAACGGTTTATTGATATCAATCTGTCAAAGAACAGCAATGTGACGACAGGTAAAATTTATTCCTCCGTAATCAGCAAAGAACGGCGCGGGGAATATTTGGGCGGCACGGTTCAGGTTATTCCTCACATCACGAATGAAATCAAGGAACGGGTATACCGCGCCGGCCGCGAGACTGGTTCTGATGTAGTTATTACCGAGATCGGCGGTACTGTAGGCGACATTGAGAGCCTTCCGTTCCTGGAAGCTATCCGTCAGATTAAGGGTGATATCGGCCGGGAAAATGTAATGTATATCCACGTAACCTTGATTCCTTATATTAAGGCTGCGGGTGAAGTAAAGACAAAGCCGACACAACATAGTGTCAAGGAGCTGCGCAGCATTGGGATTCAGCCGAATGTGATCGTATGCCGTACGGAATATCCGCTTTCTGAAGACATGAAGGCCAAAATTGCCTTGTTCTGTGACATCGATGCCAATGCAGTAGTTGAGTGCCGCGATGCTTCCACGCTGTACGAGGTTCCGCTTAACCTGCGTGATGAAGGTCTGGATGAGATTGTGGTTAACCATTTGAAGCTGACTACACCTGCGCCGGATATGCGTGAATGGGAAAGCATGCTGGAGCGGATCCAGAAGCTGGAACACACCGTGGAGATCGCTATTGTCGGCAAGTACGTTGCTTTGCATGATGCATATCTGAGTGTGGTGGAGTCGCTTTCGCATGCAGGTTTCGCAGCCAATGCGGAAGTGAAGCTCCGCTGGGTGGACGCCGAGATGGTGACCGACGAGAATGTGGACGAACTGCTTGGCGGAGTAGGCGGCATTCTGGTGCCAGGCGGCTTCGGCGACCGGGGGATTGAAGGTAAAATCTCCGCAATCCGTTATGCCCGTAAGCAATTGATCCCATTCTTCGGGATTTGCCTGGGAATGCAGGTTTCCGTTATCGAATACGGCCGTTCCGTGTTGGGACTGGCAGGGGCGAACAGTTCGGAGATTGATCCGACTACATCGCATCCGCTGATTGATCTGCTCCCTGAGCAGAAGGATATCGAAGATATGGGCGGCACCATGCGTCTTGGACTGTATCCTTGCAAGCTTTTGCCGGATTCACTGGCTATGTCCTGCTATGATGATGAACTGGTCTATGAACGCCACCGTCATCGGTATGAGTTCAATAACGCCTACCGCGACGATATTGAAAAAGCGGGTCTCGTGATCTCCGGGACTTCACCTGATGGACGTCTGGTGGAAATTGTGGAGCTTCCGGGTCATCCTTGGTTCCTGTCGGTACAATTCCATCCGGAATTCACTTCCCGTCCGAACCGTCCGCAACCGCTCTTCCGTGAATTTGTCAAAGCTTCGCTGACTCATTCCGAACAGCTGTAATTCATATGTCAAACCGGCCCTCACGGGTCTTTGAAAGCCTCCATCTGGAGGCTTTCTTCAAAATATAAGAATTTATATGTTTCACGCTATAAATTATCCTATAGGACAGTATAGGTTGTGCGCTATACCTTTTCCTTCATTTCTGCAAAAACGGATGTCGTCCTTCGTTAAGGACGGCAAAGCCGTTTTTTTTCGGTTATAAGGGTTTGTATACCTTTAATGCTGTTGAGAATTAATTTTTATAGTTTTGAATTTACCATTCCCGGGTAGTCAATATTTAACCATTATATGGATTGTATTTACCCATTTTATCCAATTAGCAGGATTTTGGCTGTTAAGCACGAATTATAGGTTTCGTATAGACTAAGTTGTAGTGGGCCGTTAGCTGTGCGGAGCGCGGTATAGTCAATCTGCCTTAAATCTGGGAGGGTATGATATGGAAAAGAAGAAAGTATTAATTGTCGATGATCAGAACGGAATCCGGATTCTTCTCATGGAAGTGTTTAATAGCGAAGGGTATACCACTTTTCAAGCAGCTAACGGAAAATTGGCACTGGACATTGTTCGTAGTGAATCCCCAGACTTGGTTCTGCTTGATATGAAGATTCCGGGAATGGACGGACTCGAAATCCTGAAGCATTTGAAGGAAATCAATCCGGCCATCAAGGTGATTATGATGACTGCCTACGGAGAGCTGGATATGATTAAAGAAGCGACGAAACTCGGAGCACTGATGCACTTTACCAAACCTTTTGACATTGATGAGATGCGGGTAGCTGTGAACATGCATCTTAACAGCAAGTCGATAGACCAGTGCAGCTAGTGCTAGTGTGGAATAGGCGGTTTGGGATGCTCCTGAAATGGACAATCTAAAAAGGATGAGTTCCGCTGGGATATGGGCTGGATGAATATCGTCCCACCGGGACATTTTTTTGTGTGCCCTATTTAGTATTTAACACAGGATGTGCTATAATAAGCCTGTATGTGATGTCGGCTTATATATAAGCAACCAACATTCTTAGGAGGATTGAAACCATGCCATTAGTATCTATGACAGACATGTTAAACAAAGCACTTGAAGGAAAATATGCAGTAGGCCAGTTCAACATCAACAACCTGGAGTGGACTCAAGCGATTCTTGGTGCCGCAGAAGAAGAGAAATCACCGGTTATCCTTGGTGTATCCGAAGGCGCAGCTCGTCACATGGGCGGATTCTACACTGTTGTAAAGATGGTTGAAGGTCTTGTTCATGACATGAAAATCACCGTTCCTGTAGCGATTCACCTGGATCACGGTTCTAGCTTTGACAAATGTAAGGAAGCCATTGATGCCGGATTTACTTCCGTAATGATCGACGGTTCCCACCACCCAATCAGCGAAAACATTGAAATGACTAAAAAAGTCGTTGACTATGCACACGCTAAAGGTGTTTCGGTAGAAGCCGAAGTAGGTACAGTTGGCGGACAAGAAGATGACGTTATCGGCGGCATTCAGTATGCTGACCTGAACGAATGCGTAAGCATCGTTAAAGAAACCGGCATCGACACTTTGGCTCCGGCACTTGGTTCCGTACACGGTCCTTACCATGGCGAGCCTAATCTCGGATTCAAAGAAATGGAAGAAATCCGCAACGCGGTTAAACTTCCACTGGTTCTGCACGGTGGTACAGGTATCCCTGAGCACGATATCAAGAAATCGATCTCCCTGGGTACTTCCAAAATCAACGTAAACACTGAGAACCAAATCGCATTTGCTAAAGTAGTTCGCGAAGTTCTTGCTGCTAAACCTGATGCTTACGATCCACGTACATTTATCGCACCAGGCCGCGATGCCATCAAACAAACCGTTATTGGCAAAATCCGCGAGTTCGGATCCAGCAACAAAGCGTAATTTATTTCCGCCCTTAGCGGACGAGCTACCCTTGTTAAGAGTGCTCTTTCCTTTGTGCATCTGCACAGATTAATATCTTTATGCACCGGGACAGGTTATTTAACGCTGTCCAGTTGAATAGTTTGATATGGAAAGCACACCGCTTAGCCGGTGTCTTTCCATTTTATTCACCAAAAATGCCACAGCAGGTATTGCCGGATAAGTTGCAATACACGTAGGGGGAACCAGATAAATCTATGGAAAAATTAATGATTGGCGGTGGACGTCCGCTAGAGGGCGTTGTAACCATCAGCGGAGCGAAGAATAGCGCAATTGCGCTTATTCCTGCGGCGATTTTAGCCGAATCTGAAGTTGTTCTGGATAATTTGCCCTCCCTTAGTGATGTGGCTGTTTACTCTGAAATTCTGGAAGAGCTTGGTGCGACTGTGTCGTGGTCAGGTAACCAGATGAGAATTGATCCCTCCCGTATCGTCTCCATTCCAATGCCTAACGGCCCCGTTAAGAAATTGCGGGCTTCATATTATATGATGGGAGCGCTTCTTGGAAGATTCAAAGAAGCGACAATTGGTCTTCCCGGCGGCTGTAATTTTGAACCCCGCCCAATTGACCAGCACATTAAAGGTTTTGAGGCGCTGGGAGCGACCGTGACCAATGATCATGGTTCGATTCATCTTTATGCTAAGGAACTGCGCGGTGCGAAAATTTATCTGGATGTATCCAGCGTTGGAGCGACCATTAACATTATGCTTGCGGCTTCACGGGCCAAAGGCTCTACAATTATTGAAAATGCGGCTAAAGAGCCTGAGATTATAGATGTAGCTACCCTATTAAACTCTATGGGCGCAGTTATTAAAGGCGCCGGTACCGAAACCATCCGGATCGAAGGCGTTACGGAGATGCATGGCTGCCGTCATTCCATCATTCCCGACCGGATTCAAGCTGGGACATATATGATTGCTGCTGCAGCAACGCGCGGCAACGTGTTAATAGATAACGTTATCCCCAAACATTTGGAGGCATTGACCGCCAAACTTCTGGAGATGGGCGTAGAAATTGAAGAACTGGACGAAAGCATTCGTGTGATCGGCAGAGCCCGATATGAGCATGTCGATGTTAAGGCTTTGGTATACCCCGGTTTTGCCACCGATCTTCAATCCCCGATGACAAGTATATTGACCCAGGCTGAGGGAGTTAGCGTCCTTAGCGATTTTGTCTACAGCAACCGGTTTAAGCATGTGCCGGAACTCGTGCGGATGGGCGCAAAGATCCGCGTAGAAGGGCGATCAGCCATTATTGAAGGCGGCAAGCTTAACGCTGCTAAAGTAAAGGCTGCCGATTTGCGCGCGGGTGCGGCGCTGGTCATTGCCGGACTGACTGTTCAGGAAGGCATTACCGAGGTCACGGGTGTGGAATATATTGACCGCGGATATGATAATCTTGTTAGTAATCTGCGCAATTTGGGTGCCGAGGTCTGGCGCGAGAACGAATAGAAATTGAGGTTGCCCGAGGAATTGGGAGGAGTAATATTTGCCTCTAAACTGCATATCTCCTTCCAATTTGGGTAATCCTATCCTAATGAGCAATTTAATAGACTCATATTTTGCCCGAACTCATACAAAAATTGAATAGGTGGTTATTACATGGATCTTCAAATTTCCGATCTGGAAGAAATGAAGCTGACCGATCTGTATAAGCTGGCCAAGAAATACCAGATTCCCTACTACGGAACGCTCAAGAAACGGGAACTGATCTTTGCGATTCTTCGCGCACAAGCGGAGCAAAGCGGGCTCATGTTCATGGAAGGCGTACTGGAGATTTTGCCTGAAGGTTATGGTTTCCTGAGGCCGATTAACTATTTGCCCAGCGCGGAAGATATTTATATCTCGGCTTCGCAAATTCGCAAATTTGATTTAAGAAGCGGCGATCTTGTTTCCGGGAAATGCCGCACACCGAAAGAAAATGAACGTTACTTTGGATTGCTTCAAGTAAATGCCGTGAATGGCGAGAATCCTGCCAGTGCAGCGGAGCGCTTGCATTTCCCGGCGCTGACACCTCTTTATCCGCAAGACAAGCTGCCGCTCGAAACATCCCCTACTCATTTATCTACCCGAATAATGGATTTACTTGCTCCTGTAGGTTTGGGGCAGCGCGGTTTGATTGTAGCACCTCCCAAAGCAGGAAAAACGCTCCTTCTGAAAGAAATAGCCAACAGTATCTCCACTAATAATCCCGAGATTGAACTGTTTGTATTGCTGATTGATGAACGTCCCGAAGAAGTAACTGATATGCAGCGTTCTGTAAAAGGCGAAGTGGTTGCATCCACATTTGACGAGCTTCCGGAGAATCATATTAAGGTAGCTGAGCTTGTCCTGCAGCGGGCACTGCGTTTGGTTGAGCATAAAAAAGATGTTGTTATTCTGCTGGATAGCATTACCCGGTTGGCACGCGCCTATAACCTTGTGGTTCCTCCATCCGGCCGGACACTTAGCGGGGGGATAGATCCTGCGGCGTTCCACCGTCCGAAGCGGTTCTTTGGTTCTGCGCGGAATGTAGAAGAAGGCGGAAGTCTGACGATCCTTGCAACAGCGCTGATTGATACTGGATCGCGTATGGATGATATCATTTATGAAGAATTTAAAGGTACAGGCAACATGGAGCTGCATTTGGACCGCAAGCTGGCGGAACGCCGTATCTTCCCGGCAATCGACATCCGCCGTTCAGGCACACGCCGCGAAGAGGTGCTGCTGAGCAAGGAAGAACTCGACACCATTTGGGCGATCCGCAAAAATATGAACGAGTCGTACGATTTTGTAGAGGGATTCATCAAAAAGCTGCGTGACACCAAGACCAATGCCGAATTCCTGGCGTCTTTTGATGTGGCCGGAAGCAAAGAAGGTTCATCGGCAAGCGGTACAGCCAGCAATGGCGGAACTTCTAATAGCGGTTCGTCGGCGCGCCGGACAACACGGCCCAAGACACCTACTGTCCCTACAACCTGAGAATTGATATAAGAGGAGACTAACATGTATTTGGTATATGCCGACGGGCAAGGAAACGTATATGATCATCCCGAGCTGTACGGGCTTGCCCGCAGCGGAGATATGATTGTTGAGATACTGGAGGAAGAATTGATTCCGCTGCCGGAAGGCGCGACGCTGGTAGGACTGCCTAATACGCGGGCAGTAGGCATGAACCCCGAGACAGGGGAAATGCTGCCGTTGCCGGAAGGTTCGCAGGCTGTAGGCGCACTGTTGCCGCAGGGTTTTACAAGGCTTTGTCTTCCTGGTTATGTCAAGACAGACAAGTCTTATAAGCTTCCGCTGTTCGGATATTCCGCTGTAGTGTGGAAGGATGGCGGCTTCTACGTGGCTGCTGATCTTACGGATGATCCCGAACAATGGAACCCTTTGAATTGTGACCGGGAGAATGTGGAAGCCGGAGTCGGTGATTTGACCGCCAAGTATCCGGAGAACCGTCTATATGATCATCTTTCCAACTGCGCGCTGGGCTATGAATGCCTGACTTCCTCAAATACCTTTTTAGGTCGTTGGGAAGGTGCGGTTCCGGTCTCCTATTCTTGCAATGCCGGGTGCTTTGGCTGTATTTCCGAACAGCCTGATGACAGCGGGTTTGTATCGCCGCAGACCCGTATGAACTTCCGGCCAACGGTGGATGAAATTTCTCAAGTCATGCTGGAGCATCTGAAGACGCCTCAGTCCATCATCAGCTTCGGTCAGGGGTGTGAAGGCGAGCCTTCCACACAGGCCAAATTAATTATTGAGTCCATTCGTGCAGTGCGTTCGGTTACTGATATGGGCTACATCAATATCAACACCAACGCCGGGCTGAGCGACCATATTCGCGGGATTGTTGATGCAGGGCTTGATTTGATGCGGGTGAGTACGATCAGTGCCTTGGATAACCATTACAACGCTTACTACAAGCCTCGCGGCTACACTTTAGCGAATGTGGAGAAGTCGTTGAAGTACGCTGCGTCGCAGGGTGTCTATACGTCTATCAATTATCTGATTTTCCCCGGGGTCACGGATCGCGAGGAAGAAATTGAGGCGATGGTGGAGTTTGTAAGACGTACAGATCTGAAACTGATTCAGATGCGTAATCTGAACATTGATCCTGAGAGCTATTTAGAACTCATTCCTCCGGCGCAAGGCGAAATTCTGGGTATGAAGACCATGCTTGAGATTTTCCGCGAGGAACTTCCGGGTGTGGTTATAGGCTCCTTCACTCATGTCCCTCCAGCGGATTTGGCCCGTCCCAAACAGCGCAGAGTCCATATGTAGCACGGAAATATGGGCTTCAAACATATTGCAGACTTCTACCTTTCATGCTAAAATACCGTTGTATGTTTAATAACTCTGGGTCCGCATGAGTCCTAGGGCATGAGAGGTGAAATTCAAATGCAACAAGCAATCCAACCAAAGTACAACCTTACTAAGGTAACCTGCGCATGTGGCAACACATTCGAATCCGGTTCTATTAAACAAGAGCTGCGTGTCGAAATTTGCTCTAACTGCCATCCGTTCTTCACTGGCAAGCAGAAATTCCTTGATGCCGGTGGTCGCGTTGATAAATTCAAGAAGAAATACGGTATCTAATCAGCCTTGCCTTTCAGTTGCATAAGATTGGACTGCCCCTTGGCTTTTTAGCCAGGGGGTTTTTATATACTAGAGGAAAAGAATGCCGTTTCCGCTTGCCGGGTTGATTTTTACCGGGCGGTGAGCTATACTTATCTTCGCCGTGCTAGACGGGGAGGTAGCGGTGCCCTGTAACTCGCAATCCGCTGTAGCGAGGTTGAATTCCTGTTAGAGGTGCTGTCGATGTGAGGCCTTGGTCCCTATGGACTGTGTTGACGGTTGGGTCCTCCGCAATGAGTGCTTGTGAACCTGGTCAGGTCCGGAAGGAAGCAGCCATAAGCAAGTTTACTCTTGTGCCGGAGGGTGGCCTAGCCCGAGCAGTCTTGTAGGGTTGCCGCTTGGATCGCAGCCATCAATAACAGGTGCACGGTTTTATATTATGAATATATCGTTAATGATAGCGTCTTTGCCACAAGCAAAGATGCTTTTTGTTTTTGGTCAAAGTCTGGGGAATATAGTATAATAAATTAGCGACAAATGCCGGAAAGCGGCAGCCTAAGAAAGGGTAATGCATAGTGGAACATATCGCGCTGTACCGTGCTTGGCGGCCGCAGTCGTTTCAAGACATGGTAGGACAACAGCACATTATCCAGACGCTGCAGAATGCGATTCGTGAACAGCGGGTTTCGCATGCCTACCTGTTCAGCGGCCCGCGGGGAACCGGCAAGACGAGTGCTGCCAAAGTGCTCGCCAAAGCGGTCAATTGCGAGCGCGGTCCGGGTCCGGAGCCATGCAATGAATGTCCATCCTGTGTGCGGATTTCCGCTGGCAACGTAATGGATGTGCAGGAAATTGATGCGGCCTCCAACCGGGGGGTTGAAGAGATTCGCGATCTGCGGGATAAGGTGAAATATGCGCCTACCGAAGTACGCCGTAAAGTGTATATTATTGATGAAGTGCATATGCTGACAACAGAAGCGTTCAACGCTCTGCTAAAGACGCTGGAGGAGCCGCCGCCTCATGTTATGTTCATTTTGGCGACGACAGAACCTCATAAATTGCCGGCGACGATTATTTCCCGCTGCCAGCGTTTTGACTTTCGCAGAGTATCGCTCGAAGAGCAGAGTGGCCGACTAACTGAAATCTGTGAGAAGGAGGGCATTACTGCAGATGCAGATGCATTGCAGTACATTGCCCGCCTGTCCGATGGGGGGATGCGCGATGCTCTCAGCATACTGGACCAGATTTCTTCCTTTACAGACGGCAATGTGACTTACCAGCAAGTGCTGGGGATGACAGGGGGGATTCCTTCCGAGCAGTTTGCCCGCCTTGCAACAGCCATTCTGGAAGGTGATATGGGCCTGCTTCTGGAACTTGTCGAACAGCTTATGCACGAAGGCAAAAGCGCCGACAAATGTCTGGAGAACCTGCTGTATTATTTCCGTGATTTGCTGATGATCAAGATGGTGCCGGGCGCGGATCAGCTAACAGACCGGGTTCTCAATCCGGCTGAATTCCGCGACATGGCAGCAGCGTTCTCTCGGGAGCGGCTGTTTGAAATTGTCGAGACCCTGAACCGCTATCTGGGAGAAATGAAATATGCCACTCATCCGCAGACTTTGTTTGAAGTGGCGCTGATGAAGTTATGCAGCTTGCAGCAGGGCGGAGGAGCTCCGCTTCTGGCGGCTGCCCCTGGCTCAGCGACCTCCCTGCAGCCTTCAGGGGGCAGCTCCTCCGTGGATCCGGGGGAACTGGAGCTTCTTAAGCGTCAGATTGCCGCATTGGAGAAGAAGCTCGAGCAGGCTATGCAGTCCGGAGGGATATCCGGTAACGGCTCAAGAGATCAGGCTTCCGCCCAGAAGCCAGCCCAAAGCTCGGCTCCACGAATCTCCTCACCCTCCAAGCTGCCTCCGCAGCTGGATAAATTCATCGCCGGTAAAGACAGTGCTGATTTCGCCTCGGTGTTTAAACAATGGAGCGTCGTCTTGCAAGGGGTGAAGGAGGAGAAGGTAACCGTGCATGCCTGGTTTGTTGACGGTGAGCCTGTGTCCGTAATGGAAGATGCGGTGCTTGTGGCCTTTAAGAACACAATTCACCGGGATACCACAGAGAAACCTGCCAACAGACAGGTGATTGAGAATGTGTTAGCTGCACGGCTGGGTAAGCCCTACCGTCTGGTCACGATATTACTGCGTGACTGGAATGAAGCGGCGCAGAAGTCTGCTGCACAACCGGGCAAGGAGGAACTTCGTCTCGAGCATGAGCATGAAACTGCGGAGACAAAGACTGAACCATGGATTGACGAGGCTATCCAGCTCTTTGGAGAAGACCTTGTTGTCATAAAAGAGTAGCATTTAAGCCTATGAGCGCAAAAAGCGCATTCCAAAGGAGAGACGACTTATGAATAATATGAACCAAATGATGAAACAGGTTAAAAAAATGCAGGAGCAAATGCTCAAAGCCCAAGAAGAGCTGGGAAGCAAGACGATCGAAGGTTCTTCCGGCGGCGGTGTGGTTACTGTTCAAGTGAATGGCCATAAGAAGCTGCTGTCCATGCAAATCAAACCAGAGGCTGTTGATCCGGAAGATATCGAAATGCTGCAGGATCTTGTCATCACCGCTGTAAACGACGCCCTTACCCAGGCTGAAGAGCTGGCTAACAACGACATGGGTAAATTCACCGGCGGAATGAAGATCCCTGGCTTATTCTAGGCCTACTCCACTCCAGACCAAAGGAGAACCATCAATTTGTATTATCCAGAACCGCTAGCCAAGCTGATTGAAGCTTTTACACGTTTGCCCGGGATCGGCCCGAAGACAGCAGCCCGGCTGGCTTTTCATGTACTCAACATGAAAGAGGATGAAGTTATTGATTTTGCCAAAGCGCTTGTCAGTGTCAAACGCAATCTTCATTACTGCTCGGTCTGCTGCAACATTACGGACACCGATCCATGCCGTATATGTCAGGACAAAACCCGAGACACCTCAGTGATCTGTGTGGTACAAGACTCCAAGGATCTTGTTGCCATAGAGAGAACCAAAGAGTTCGACGGCTACTATCATGTGCTTCAGGGTGCAATTTCACCGATGGAGGGCATAGGTCCTGACGATATAAGACTCAAGGAACTGTTGACCCGGCTGAGCGACGAGAGAGTGAAAGAGCTTATTATGGCCACTAACCCCAATATTGAGGGTGAAGCTACGGCCATGTATATCTCCCGTCTGGTTCGTCCGTTCGATATTAAAATCACCAGAATAGCCCATGGCTTGCCCGTGGGGGGCGATCTGGAGTATGCGGACGAGGTTACCTTATCCAAAGCTTTGGAAGGCCGTCGTGAGCTCTAAGCAGTTCTGACATTATAATCAGCGAAGGAAGCCCGTGAGGGCTTCTTTTTTGTATATACGGGGGGGCGCATACGTCCGAACGATACATTACATACAAGATAAGCTATGAACTGCCGTCTTGCTTTGTGGGACTTTTTTAGTTCTAAGTTTGTCCCCATCTTTATATGAATGAGAATATGCAAGACGCGGAAGCCGCGTTATCAAAGCATAGAATTATTCTTGAGGGGGATTCGCAAATGGGTTGGTGGGGCTCCAGAAAGCAGGGAAACGATGTAAAAGATGTTCAGGTGTCAGACTTGGATGAGCACTGGAATGTATACCTTGAGGTGTGTAAGGCCCAATCGGACTGGCAAAGAGCCTATTTGATGTTTGATGAGGCGCTGGGTCAGGATCAAATTGATTACGCGATATATATTCTGGAGGCAGCTGAACGCAAATATCAGATTCATCTTAAGCATGCTAAAAGCTTGGGGCTTAACCGCAGTCTATTATAAGCTTGGACAAGACATGTAAAGGGGGAGCACAATGCTAAGATTGGCTGCAATGGGCGTATTGATATTATCCGGGTTATTATTGATATTAATAGTTTTCCGTAAAAAATTGGGCTGGGCCTGGCTCAGTTTGTTTGGAACTCATCTTATTCTTGCTGCACTGGGCATTTATATAGTGAATTTCTCCGGATTGCTTACGGAAGTTTATCTTCCTTTAAACCCGGCAACCATAGGCGCAGTAACGATTCTTGGACTTCCGGGAGTCCTGATGCTGCTCGGTTTAAAAATAACTTTGTTTTAATGGTTGACGCATGTTATAAATTTATGATACATTAAGTCTCGGCCCTTTGGACAAGATATCACTTGATAACTTGCCAATAAGGAAAGCGAAAAAAAGAAATTAAAAAAACGCTTGACTGAAGTAAGGGTGTTGTGATATATTATAAAGGTCGCTGCTGACAAGCAACGACAACGAAAAAGAGGCATTGATCTTTGAAAACTGAACAACGAGTGAGTGGGAAATCACGCAAGTGAGATCCAAAACGGATGAGTTTCACAGCGTATTTATACGCTTTAGAAATTTCATCGTGAGAATGTAAATTCTCGTCAGATGTTTCAAATTGAGCAATCGCTCTTTTCAATATCTTTTTCGGATGGTTATTTTCTCGGAGTAATTCGGGTGAAGTAACCGCTCGAAAAAACCAATTTGGAGAGTTTGATCCTGGCTCAGGACGAACGCTGGCGGCGTGCCTAATACATGCAAGTCGAGCGGAGTTATGAAGGAGCTTGCTCCGGATTAACTTAGCGGCGGACGGGTGAGTAACACGTAGGCAACCTACCTCTTTGACTGGGATAACTACCGGAAACGGTAGCTAATACCGGATAATTCCTTTGTTCACATGGACGAAGGATGAAAGGCGGAGCAATCTGCTACAAGGAGATGGGCCTGCGGCGCATTAGCTAGTTGGTGGGGTAACGGCTCACCAAGGCGACGATGCGTAGCCGACCTGAGAGGGTGAACGGCCACACTGGGACTGAGACACGGCCCAGACTCCTACGGGAGGCAGCAGTAGGGAATCTTCCGCAATGGGCGAAAGCCTGACGGAGCAACGCCGCGTGAGTGATGAAGGTTTTCGGATCGTAAAGCTCTGTTGCCAGGGAAGAACGTCCGGTAGAGTAACTGCTACCGGAGTGACGGTACCTGAGAAGAAAGCCCCGGCTAACTACGTGCCAGCAGCCGCGGTAATACGTAGGGGGCAAGCGTTGTCCGGAATTATTGGGCGTAAAGCGCGCGCAGGCGGCTATTTAAGTCTGGTGTTTAAACCTTGGGCTCAACCTGAGGTCGCACTGGAAACTGGGTGGCTTGAGTACAGAAGAGGAAAGTGGAATTCCACGTGTAGCGGTGAAATGCGTAGATATGTGGAGGAACACCAGTGGCGAAGGCGACTTTCTGGGCTGTAACTGACGCTGAGGCGCGAAAGCGTGGGGAGCAAACAGGATTAGATACCCTGGTAGTCCACGCCGTAAACGATGAGTGCTAGGTGTTAGGGGTTTCGATACCCTTGGTGCCGAAGTTAACACAGTAAGCACTCCGCCTGGGGAGTACGGTCGCAAGACTGAAACTCAAAGGAATTGACGGGGACCCGCACAAGCAGTGGAGTATGTGGTTTAATTCGAAGCAACGCGAAGAACCTTACCAGGTCTTGACATCCCTCTGAATCCACTAGAGATAGTGGCGGCCTTCGGGACAGAGGAGACAGGTGGTGCATGGTTGTCGTCAGCTCGTGTCGTGAGATGTTGGGTTAAGTCCCGCAACGAGCGCAACCCTTGACTTTAGTTGCCAGCAGGTAAGGCTGGGCACTCTAGAGTGACTGCCGGTGACAAACCGGAGGAAGGTGGGGATGACGTCAAATCATCATGCCCCTTATGACCTGGGCTACACACGTACTACAATGGCCGGTACAACGGGAAGCGAAGCCGCGAGGTGGAGCCAATCCCAGCAAAGCCGGTCTCAGTTCGGATTGCAGGCTGCAACTCGCCTGCATGAAGTCGGAATTGCTAGTAATCGCGGATCAGCATGCCGCGGTGAATACGTTCCCGGGTCTTGTACACACCGCCCGTCACACCACGAGAGTTTACAACACCCGAAGTCGGTGGGGTAACCCGCAAGGGAGCCAGCCGCCGAAGGTGGGGTAGATGATTGGGGTGAAGTCGTAACAAGGTAGCCGTATCGGAAGGTGCGGCTGGATCACCTCCTTTCTATGGAGAATCGTCACCTGCAACGGTGACATTCAAATCGGAAGCTTAGCTTCCAAAACACTCACTCGTGTTCAGTTTTGAAAGAGCAAGTCTCTTTCGTATGCGTTTGGTGGCGATAGCGGAGGGGTTCCACACGTACCCATCCCGAACACGACCGTTAAGTCCTCCAGCGCCAATGGTACTTGGACCGAAGGGTCCTGGGAGAGTAGGACGCTGCCAAGCGGACAACCAATTCGTTGGTTGATTCAAAAATGTTATATATGTTATATGGGCTTTTAGCTCAGTTGGTTAGAGCGCACCTCTGATAAGGGTGAGGTCGGTGGTTCGAGTCCACCAAGGCCCACCATATAACATTAAATTCCTTTATGGGGCCATAGCTCAGCTGGGAGAGCGCCTGCCTTGCAAGCAGGAGGTCAGCGGTTCGATCCCGCTTGGCTCCACCACAATGATTTAAACTCAATACTTTTTCAAACTTGATCCTTGAAAACTGGATACCGAAACGAATTTGCGTTTTAGAACATCTTTTAGCTGAAGCTTGTGTGAACAAGTTTTAATTAATAGTGATACTAAGGAAAGGTTTTGGATTGTGAGCGACTTTTGGCTTTAAACAGACTGGCGGACAGAGAGATCTGGAAGCGCTGTTTAAAACAAGATGAGCGAATAAGCCAAATACCAGAGCGATTGGTTAAGCTAATAAGAGCACACGGAGGATGCCTAGGCGCCAGGAGCCGACGAAGGACGTGGCGAACAACGAAACTGCCTCGGGGAGCTGTAAGCAAGCTTTGATCCGGGGGTGTCCGAATGGGGAAACCCAGCTGTGGTAATTCGCAGTTACTTCTCTCTGAATACATAGGGGAGATAGAGGCAGACCAGGGGAACTGAAACATCTAAGTACCCTGAGGAAGAGAAAACAATAGTGATTCCGTCAGTAGCGGCGAGCGAACGCGGAACAGCCTAAACCAAGGGGCTTGCCCCTTGGGGTTGTGGGACGTCTCACATGGAGTTACAAAGGAATATGGTAGGCGAAGAGGTCTGGAAAGGCCCGCGATAGAGGTAAAAGCCCTGTAGCCTAAACTGTGTTCTCTCCGAGACGGATCCCGAGTAGTGCGGGGCACGTGAAACCCCGTATGAATCCAGCAGGACCATCTGCTAAGGCTAAATACTACCTGGCGACCGATAGTGAAACAGTACCGTGAGGGAAAGGTGAAAAGCACCCCGGAAGGGGAGTGAAATAGAACCTGAAACCGTGTGCTTACAAAAAGTCAGAGCCCGATCTATGGGTGATGGCGTGCCTTTTGTAGAATGAACCGGCGAGTTACGTTTAACATGCAAGGTTAAGGTGAGAAGCCGGAGCCGCAGCGAAAGCGAGTCTGAATAGGGCGATTTAGTATGTGGACGTAGACCCGAAACCGTGTGATCTACCCCTGTCCAGGGTGAAGGTGCGGTAACACGCACTGGAGGCCCGAACCCACGTATGTTGAAAAATGCGGGGATGAGGTGGGGGTAGCGGAGAAATTCCAATCGAACTCGGAGATAGCTGGTTCTCCCCGAAATAGCTTTAGGGCTAGCCTCGGTGAATGGAGTGGTGGAGGTAGAGCACTGATTGGGTGCGGGGCCCGCAAGGGTTACCAAGCTCAGTCAAACTCCGAATGCCATTAACTTCTTGCCGGGAGTCAGACAGTGAGTGCTAAGATCCATTGTCAAAAGGGAAACAGCCCAGACCATCAGCTAAGGTCCCCAAGTGTGTGTTAAGTGGGAAAGGATGTGGAGTTGCACAGACAACCAGGATGTTGGCTTAGAAGCAGCCACCATTGAAAGAGTGCGTAATAGCTCACTGGTCGAGTGACTCTGCGCCGAAAATGTAACGGGGCTAAACACACCACCGAAGCTATGGCTAGATGCACTAGCATCTGGGGTAGGGGAGCGTTGTATGCAGGTTGAAGGTGTACCGTAAGGAGCGCTGGACAGCATACAAGTGAGAATGCCGGTATGAGTAACGAAAAGATCAGTGAGAATCTGATCCGCCGAAAGCCCAAGGTTTCCTGAGGAAGGCTCGTCCGCTCAGGGTAAGTCGGGACCTAAGGCGAGGCCGAAAGGCGTAGTCGAAGGACAACAGTTTGAAATTACTGTACCACCGTAATCCGCTATGAGCGATGGGGTGACGCAGGAGGGTAGTGACGCGGACTGATGGATGTCCGTCTAAGCAGTGAGGCTGGTGTGTAGGCAAATCCGCACATCGTTAAGGCTGGGCTGTGATGGGGAGCGAAAATTAGAGTAGCGAAGGTCATGATCTCACACTGCCAAGAAAAGCCTCTAGCCAGGAGAAGGTGCCCGTACCGCAAACCGACACAGGTAGGCGAGAAGAGAATTCTAAGGCGCGCGGAAGAACTCTCGTTAAGGAACTCGGCAAAATGACCCCGTAACTTCGGGAGAAGGGGTGCCTCGGTAGGGTGAATAGCCCGAGGGGGCCGCAGTGAAAAGGCCCAAGCGACTGTTTAGCAAAAACACAGGTCTGTGCGAAGCCGCAAGGCGAAGTATACGGGCTGACGCCTGCCCGGTGCTGGAAGGTTAAGGGGAGCGGTTAGGAGTAATCCGAAGCTGTGAACCGAAGCCCCAGTAAACGGCGGCCGTAACTATAACGGTCCTAAGGTAGCGAAATTCCTTGTCAGGTAAATTCTGACCCGCACGAATGGCGTAACGACTTGGGCGCTGTCTCAACGAGAGATCCGGTGAAATTTTAATACCTGTGAAGATGCAGGTTACCCGCGACAAGACGGAAAGACCCCATGGAGCTTTACTGCAGCTTGATATTGAATTTGGGTACGATCTGTACAGGATAGGTGGGAGCCGTAGAGGCAGGAGCGCAAGCTTCTGCGGAGGCGCCGTTGGGATACCACCCTGATCGTATCTAGGTTCTAACCTGGTACCCTAATCGGGTACGGGGACCGTGTCAGGCGGGCAGTTTGACTGGGGCGGTCGCCTCCTAAAGAGTAACGGAGGCGTTCAAAGGTTCCCTCAGAATGGTTGGAAATCATTCGAAGAGTGCAAAGGCATAAGGGAGCTTGACTGCGAGACCAACAAGTCGAGCAGGGACGAAAGTCGGACTTAGTGATCCGGTGGTACCGCATGGAAGGGCCATCGCTCAACGGATAAAAGCTACCCTGGGGATAACAGGCTTATCTCCCCCAAGAGTCCACATCGACGGGGAGGTTTGGCACCTCGATGTCGGCTCATCGCATCCTGGGGCTGAAGTAGGTCCCAAGGGTTGGGCTGTTCGCCCATTAAAGCGGTACGCGAGCTGGGTTCAGAACGTCGTGAGACAGTTCGGTCCCTATCTGTCGTGGGCGCAGGAAATTTGAGAGGAGCTGTCCTTAGTACGAGAGGACCGGGATGGACGTACCGCTGGTGCATCAGTTGTTCCGCCAGGAGCATGGCTGAGTAGCTACGTACGGACGGGATAAGCGCTGAAAGCATCTAAGCGTGAAGCCCCCCTCAAGATGAGATTTCCCAATTAGTAAGACCCCTTGAAGACGACGAGGTAGATAGGTTGGAGGTGGAAGTGCAGCAATGCATGGAGCTGACCAATACTAATCGGTCGAGGGCTTATCCAACAATTTAAGACGCAGATTTGTTTCGGGTTCAGTTTTCAGGAATCAAGGTTCCTGAATGAATTTACATGGCACCAACTTGTTTGGAGAGATACCCAAGTGGCTATAAGGGGACCCTCTGCTAAGGGGTTAGACTGCGTAAGCGGTGCGAGGGTTCGAATCCCTCTCTCTCCGCCATTTCAAATTCATAATATTGTTAGTGTGGCGGCGTAGCTCAGCTGGCTAGAGCGTACGGTTCATACCCGTGAGGTCGGGGGTTCGATCCCCTCTGCCGCTACCATACAACCCGGAGGCTTAGCTCAGCTGGGAGAGCATCTGCCTTACAAGCAGAGGGTCGGGGGTTCGATCCCCTCAGCCTCCACCATTTTCACAATTCAACACCGTTTCAACACTTTTACACCGTGCCGGTGTAGCTCAACTGGTAGAGCAACTGACTTGTAATCAGTAGGTTGGGGGTTCAAGTCCTCTCGCCGGCACCATTATTTTTACAAATGCGGAACCGTGGTGTAGTTGGCCTAACATGCCTGCCTGTCACGCAGGAGATCGCGGGTTCGAATCCCGTCGGTTCCGCCATTTTTTTATGTTTTATGGCTTTTTTTATGGCTCGGTAGCTCAGTCGGTAGAGCAAAGGACTGAAAATCCTTGTGTCGGGGGTTCGATTCCCTCCCGCGCCACCATATATGGAGGCTTAGCGAAGTGGCCAAACGCATCAGACTGTAAATCTGCTCACGTACGTGTTCGGTGGTTCGAATCCATCAGCCTCCACCAGTTTTATGAGCCATTAGCTCAGTTGGTAGAGCACCTGACTTTTAATCAGGGTGTCGAAGGTTCGAGTCCTTCATGGCTCATCCCAATCAGAAAGTCATCACCTCCGGGTGGTGGCTTTTTTGTGTTATTGTCATACCGCAGGAAATTGAAATTGCTGACAGCGAGTTTAAAATTTCTGTCTCCGTTTAATTATAAGTTTATAACACTGAGCAGAAATGAGGGGATTCCCGTTATATATGATGCAATTATTGTTGGAGGCGGTTTTGCCGGCCTGCAGGCAGCGATTCAATTAGGACGTTACTCTACCCACCATGTGCTTGTGATAGACGCGGGAGGGGGAAGATCTAACATTTGCCGCAATTATCATAATATATTGGGCTGGCCAGAGGGAATATCCGGTGAAGAGCTTAGGGCAAGGGGCAGGCGGCAGGCTGAAGTTGCCGGTGTGGAGTTTGCTACGGATAGGATTACTAAGGCAGAGAAGCAGAATGGTTTGTTTCAGCTGAACGGTTCCGAGAATCAGTGCTATAGTTCAAAGACATTGCTGCTTGCAACAGGTGTAATGGACCGCTTTCCTGAGCTGCCGGGGCTTGCAGCTACACTAGGGAAGACGGTATATGTATGCCCGGATTGTGATGGCTACGAAATTCAGAACCGGCAGACCCTATTGCTGGGCTCAGGTGACGTAGGGGCAAATATGGCTTTTGTTTTGCGTGAGCGTACGGGTGATTTGACTTATATCAATCATGAGTGCCAGCCGGTATCGGCAGAGAACCGCCAACGTCTTGAAGAGCAAGGGATCTTATATGTAGAGGAAGCAGTTGCTCGAATCGATGAGGAGAATGATGGAATCATTAAAGCGGTAATCCTGGAGAGCGGAAATACTTTGCTTGCGGAGCGAGGGTTCATCGCCTTTGGGAATAATGCGGTACATTCGGAACTTGCGGCAGAGCTTGGGGTGAAGCTTCATAAGAATAGGCATATCGAAGCGGATAAGCGTTCATTAATGACCAATGTGGAGCATTTATGGGTGGCTGGTGATGTCGCTGTTCATGCAGAGCAAGCTACTGTTGCAATGGGTGAGGGAGCGATAGCCGGTATTTGGATGCATAAAGAGTTAAAGAAGATATCCCCGGTAAGCTTGCCGCCGTCTAAGCAAAATCATAGCGAAATGGTAAAACAAAATAAATGATTCCTCAAATTGTCGATTGTGTCTTAGTAATCGGAGGGACCAGGCCGCATAATGTTGGGAATTATGATAAAATAGGCGAAAAGAGCAAAAGTGGTGGAGAATGGTGACGATGGATAGTGAGGCATTGCGTCAAAAATTGGAGCAGCTCACCGGAAAGAGAACCGGAATCAAACAACTCGGGAGGCAGCATTCAGCTTCTCTTTTTGGCATAGGCAAAGAAGAGTTGGATCAGCCGGTCACTCATGAAGGTCATCTTTGGGTACCATTGTATGAGAACGAGGGAAGAATAACTGCGATTTGGGTAGAGATGGATGGCCTTTCGGCTCTGGAATTGCAATTGGTCAATTATGCGGCACGGAATTTTGCTGTCGCGCTCAAGGCCACAGGGTTAAAGGAAGAAGGAGAAGTAGAGGCCCGGCAGCTGAGCAACTGGCTGAATTCGCAGCTCGAGCAAGAGAAGAATGATGCAGAGATTCCTGACGAAATCACTCTGAAGGGACGTTTGTTCGGCGAGATGATTCCTTTTCTGCTGGTGAGTGAGAATGTCCACAATCCGCAGATCTCTTACCGTTCGCTTATGAAGCTGCTGCGCAATTATTTTGAGAACGAAATATTGCTGATCCCCCTGCAGGAGAAGGAATGGTTAATTTTAGCCCGCAAGGAATTGCTGACCGGCGGGGATGATAAGGACGATGAGGAAGAGAGTGTAGATGAGCTTCTGTCACAGACCTGTATGGGGCTGCATGAGCTGATTGCCAGTGAGTGGGTAGGTGTATTCCATCTGGCGGTTGCACCGGCGATCATCCCGGTAAAAGGTTTGACGGGCTCGGTTGCGCTGCTGCGGGAAACGATTGTTTTGGGACGGATTTTTCAGGTTGGCGACTATATTCATCTCCCGTGGGAGCTGCATATGGAGCGGCTGGTGAACAGTATCCCTGATGAGCGGCGCAGGCAGCTGCTAGGACAGATCGGTGACTATACTTCGGTGCTGGCGGATAAGGAAATGCTGCTGACGCTGGAAACTTTCTTCGAGATGGACTGCAATGTCAGTGAGACCGCGAAAAAATTGTACATCCACCGCAACACGCTCCTATACCGGTTGGACAAGATCAAACAGGAGACCGGAGCCGATGTACGGAGCTTTGGCGACGCAGCAATTGTAAAGTTAACCATGTTATTGTATAAAGTGACGAAAAGAAAATAGGATTTTTGTGAACGTTACAAATAGCCAGCGAGGCACGTCTGGGGTAAGATAAATGTACAAGAAAGCGATTTATTTATAATCAACTAATAACTCGAGGGGGAAATACAATGGCAGGCGTACGTTTAGAGCATATTTTCAAAAAATACCCGGGTTCCGATAAAGCAACAGTAATCGACATCAATCTTGATATTAAAGATAAGGAATTCCTCGTACTGGTTGGACCTTCCGGTTGTGGTAAATCCACTACCCTGCGTATGATCGCTGGTCTGGAAGAAATCTCCGAAGGTAAAATGTACATTGGCGACCGTGTAGTCAATGACGTTGCTCCTAAAGACCGCGATATCGCGATGGTATTCCAATCCTACGCCCTGTACCCGCATATGAGCGTGTACCAAAACATGGCTTTCGGTTTGAAACTGCGTAAAGTGAAGAAAGAGGAAATCGACAAGAAAGTTCGCGAAGCTGCAAAAATTCTCGATATCGAGCACTTGCTTGAGCGTAAACCTAAAGCACTGTCCGGTGGTCAACGCCAACGTGTCGCTCTAGGCCGCGCTATCGTCCGTGATCCGCAAGTCTTCTTGATGGATGAGCCACTTTCCAACTTGGATGCTAAACTTCGTGGTCAAATGCGTGCTGAAATCACTAAACTGGTTAAACGCCTTGAAACCACTTGTATCTACGTAACGCATGACCAGACAGAAGCTATGACGATGGGTGACCGTATCGTAGTTATGTATGATGGTATCATTCAACAGGCAGCTTCTCCTGAAGAACTGTACAATGAGCCTACCAACTTGTTCGTAGCCGGATTTATTGGTTCCCCAACTATGAACTTTATCAATGGTACTCTGTCCGATGTTGGCGGCGCTGTTCGCTTCCGCGCTGAGAACCTTGACGTTGAAGTTCCAGGAGGCAAAGCTACAATCCTGCGCAGCAAAGGCTATATCGGCAAAGAAGTGATCATGGGCGTTCGTCCAGAAGATATCCATGAAGAACCAGTATTCCTGGAAGCTTCCCCGAACACAATCTTCACTTCGCTGGTAGATGTTACGGAAAACCTTGGTCATGAAATGCTCCTTTACTTGAGCGGCCTGGGCAGCAACACTGTAATTGCCCGTGTAGATGGACGTTCCACTACCCGTGAAGGCAGCAAGCCTAAATTGGCAATTGACATGAACAAAATCCACATCTTTGATAAAGAATCCGAACTTAACGTATTGTTGGGCTAAGATAGACATATCTTCCCTTTTAAAGAAAGCCGCCTGAAAGGGCGGCTTTTTTGTCTTCTTGGAGTCTTCCCCTAATGACTTCCTAATCTATAGGAATAGATGGGCAGAATATAAGCAGGTTTGGGTTGGGTTCAACTCCTTATATATCAATGGATCTAAGGGCACGGTAGCAGGTATTAAGATTGCATTAAAGGGGATTATCAATTAAGATAGCAGGAGAATTACCTACGGATGGAATGGAAAGAGTTGTTAACCAAATGTAGGAAAGCGGACATAACCGTTAGGTGACGAAAGGACGGACATACATGGCTAAGAAGGTAAAAGTATCGGAATTGGTACAGCATTTTCAATTAGAGGTTGTTTCCGGGCATGAAGGTCTGAAGAGACCGATTACAGTGGATGACTTGAATCGGCCCGGTCTGGAAATAGCAGGTTATTTCGAATATTATCCGGAAGAACGGGTACAGTTGCTGGGCAAGACAGAGCTGGCCTTCTTTTCTATGCTTTCGGAGGAAGAGCGCAAGAGCCGGATTCGCGGGATCTGTAAGGAGAATACACCTTGTATTGTCATTACAAGAGCATTGGATGTGCCGCAGGAGCTGATTGACATAAGCAATGAAAAAGGGCTTCCGGTATTGCGCAGCTCGATGGCTACAACGATTTTTTCCAGCAGACTGACCAGCTTCCTTGAAGGCAGACTTGCACCTACAGCAACCATTCATGGCGTTCTCTGCGATGTATACGGTGTAGGCATGCTGATTACAGGCAGCAGCGGCATTGGTAAAAGTGAAACGGCACTTGAGCTCGTTAAACGCGGACATCGCCTGATCGCGGACGATGCCGTGGAAATCCGCCAGACCTCCGACAACCAGCTGCATGGTACGGCACCGGAGCTGATCCGCCATTTGCTCGAAATCCGCGGCGTCGGAATTATAAATGTAATGACACTCTTCGGTGCAGGCGCAATCCGCAATCATAAGCGTATTACGCTGGTGGTTCGGCTGGAAGCCTGGCAGCAGGACAAGCAATATGACCGGCTTGGTCTGGATGAAGAAACGACACGGATTATCGATACGGACGTTCCCCTCGTAACCATTCCGGTACGGCCAGGACGAAATCTTGCCGTTATTATTGAGGTTGCGGCCATGAACTACCGCTTGAAGCAAATGGGCTTTAACGCGGCTCTGCAGTTTACCAATAAACTTACAGCTACCATATCTGAAGACATGGATGATCTGGACTAGGAGTGTGAGAGCATGTTTTTTTCATTAGCGATTAATCCCATTGTATTCTCCATCGGTTCACTACCCGTTCACTGGTATGGTTTGATCCTTGGATTCGGCGCACTTGCCGGATTATTCCTCGCGATTCAGGAAGGCAAACGGTTTAATATTTCCCAGGAATTCTTTATGGATATGCTGCTGCTTGGAGTGCCGTCGGCGATCATTGGCGCGCGGATATATTTTGTGGCTTTTAAATGGGAGGACTATAAGGATAACTTTATAGATGTCTTCAAAATATGGAACGGCGGAATTGCCATCTATGGAGCCTTGATCGGGGCCATTATTTGCGCCATTATCTATTTCCGTTATAAAGGGTACCCATTCTGGCGTGTTGTGGATATTTGCGCGCCTGGACTGCTGGCCGGACAAATGATTGGCCGATGGGGTAACTTTATTAATCAGGAGGCTTATGGTGGGGTTGTAGAGGAGTCGTTCCTGCGCGATAAGCTGCATTTGCCTGACTTTATCGTCAATCAAATGTACATAGAAAATGCGTTCCATCATCCAACCTTCCTGTACGAATCGCTGTGGAGCTTGCTGGGTATTCTACTCCTTATGGTGCTGCGCCGCCAAAGGTTTGTCCGTGCGGGTGAAATCTTCTTATCCTACTTTATCTGGTATTCAATCGGCCGTTTCTTCATTGAAGCCTTGCGTACCGACAGCTTGGGCTTTAACGGCAGCAGCGGTGTAGCTTCATTCGTCAACGGCCTGTGGAGCCCGATGAAATGGATGGGCTTTGAACAAGGGTACTTTGATCCTGCCTATGGAAATATCCGTATCTCACAGCTGCTCGCTTTGCTGATTATCGTGGCTGCTGTAGTACTTATTATTGTGCGCCGGGTAACCGGTCAATCTAAGGCTCATTATTCCGATCCTATTGTCAGCACCAAGCCGGCCGCGGCAGATTCTGTGGTCCCGGAGAATGCAGTCAACACACCGCAAAAAGCCCCGCAGGCGGCACCGCCTGACAAGGTCAAGTCTGAGGATGCGGAACCGAAGGAGTAGTAACCCGATGATAGAATGCGTTCTTTTTGATCTGGACGGAACGATTGTGAACACCAATGAACTGATTATTGGCTCTTTCATGCATGCGCTGAAGGAGAACAATCTTCCGTCTCTGACCCGGGAGCAGATTATCCCCCATATGGGAACAACACTTCATCAGCAGCTGAGCGCGTTCTCCGGCCTTGAGGATACCAGCATATTGGAGAAGTCCTACCGTTCTTACAACTACGCGCATCACGATGAGCTGATTGGTTCTTTTCCGCGTGTGAATGAAACGATGGAAGAGCTGTCGCGGCGCGGGATTAGAATGGGGATTGTAACGACGAAGATTCGTCCGACTACGCTCAAGGCACTGGAGATGTTCGATCTGCTGAAGTATATGGAAACTATAGTAACGGTTACTGATGTGACACAGCCTAAACCGCATCCGGAGCCGGTGCTGACAGCTATCCGCAACTTAGAGGTTGACCCGCAGCATACCTTGATGGTAGGCGACAGCATTGTAGATATCCAATCGGCCAAAGCGGCCGGTGTGCCTGTAGCAGCTGTAGCCTGGTCACTTAAAGGGGAAGAGACGCTGCGTAAATATGAGCCGGATTATATTATCCATGACATGACGGATTTATATGAGATAGTCCGGCAAGGGACGAAGGAATCGTGAGAAACCTAACCCGCTATCCGGTGGAGGGGCATAATTCACTCTGGTACATTTACCGTACAGTTAGCCCATGGAAGGGCGTCCGTAATTTTATTTTTATCCAAATTGCCCGGTATTGCCCCATTCTTCCGCTCAAGAACTGGATTTATCGCCGGATCCTTGGCATGAAGGTGGGTAAACATACGGCATTTGGACTGATGGCAATGGTCGATGTATTTTTTCCGGAGAAAATTACAGTCGGCGAAAACTCCATCATCGGCTATAATACCACCATTTTGGCTCATGAGTACCTGATTAAAGAGTATCGGCTCGGTGAAGTCATTATTGGTGAAAATGTTCTAATTGGCGCTAATACAACCATTCTCCCCGGTGTAACGATCGGAGATGGCGCGGTTGTGGCGGCCGGTTCGGTTGTGCACAAGCATGTGGCGGCCGGATCGTTTGTCGGAGGCAATCCGCTGCGGGAGCTGCGCCCGGGGGACTCGTCAGACCGGTTAGACCGTACAGAACACCTATAGTTAGAAACAAACCGCTTACGTATTTTACTTGTCCAGGATGCATTATGATGTCTTTTGGGTATAGTTACGTAAGGCGGTTTTTTTCGTTATAGAGGAGCAGCGACAGATAAGTTACAGGCATCGTATCTCTTTGCATAGTCAATCTGAAGGAGATGAGAGATTTAAAGTGAATTCCATCAAAAAGGAAAGACTGCCCCAGTTGGATATTTTCCGGGCTTTGGCCATACTTGGTGTACTGCATGTACATGCCACATCGTTCGCAGCAGGAGAGCAGGCACTTCAATCGCCTTATTATGTTTGGATCAACGGGGTCAATATTTTTTTTAGATTCGGGACTCCCTGTTTTATTTTTCTTAGCAGTTTTGTTCTTTTCTATAATTACTACGGCCGTCCGGTTACCCGTGGGCTGATGCTTAACTTTTACCGCCGGAGACTAACGTATATCCTTTTGCCTTATCTGCTGGCCTCCATCGGATATCATCTAATGGTTCTCTACATAAACGGCCAATTGCTTGATGATCCGTTAACGAATCTATCCTCCTTTATGTACGCCCTCATTACAGGCTCTGCCTATACTCATTTGTACTTCGTATTTATCAGCATTCAGTTCTATTTGGTCTTTCCGCTGATCCTGCAACTGATGCAGAAATCAAAAACAATGGTCACCTGGGCTATACCGGTCGGTCTCATCATTCAGTGGGCTTTTGTATTCCTGAATAAATATCAGCTGCAACTTGTGGATAAGGCCAGCTATGCTCCAACGTATATGGCTTACTACATGATGGGGGCTTATCTTGCGATTCATTTTGACAAAATCAAGCCTTGGCTGGAACGCTCCTTCAAAGAGTGGTCCAACAAACAAACAGGAGAGACATTTGTGCTCTGGGGGAGTTGGCTCGCTGCGGCCTTCATTCAGATTCATCTATGGTATCAAGGCCGGCATTTTGGCCATTGGGTCAACTCGCTGTGGTACGAGCTGCTCTGGAATGCTCACTCCATGCTTTCGGCGCTTGTACTGCTCCATGCCACCTTCCTGATATACCGCACTGCTTCCCGAGGGGTTAATGCCTTTATGACTAGGCTTGGAGAAATCTCCTTTGGTGTGTATCTGCTCCATCCGCTCATTCTGGTGCTGTACCGCCGGTTCCGGTATAACATTCCATTGGATTCCTTGGCCTATGTATTATTCGTACATGGAGGGCTTATAGTGGCTCTTGGGGTAAGCTGGGTGGTCGTTCAGATCTCGTTCCGCCGAATCCGGTGGTCCTGGATCGCATTCGGAAGTGTTCCCCGCTCGCTTGCACCACAACCTAAGCAGGAGCCGGAAGCTGTGCTCACTTTGGATAATAGCCACGGAAAGGCTTAGCGAGTTTTTAAACAGCAAAAAGCCATCGGCATGAAGAATGCCAATGGCTTGATATTCCCGGTTATCGGGCACTAAGATCGAATAGTTACGGATGTATGCTTTATTCCCCAAAGGTGATATCAACTTCAAGCAGCTTGTCTTTCTCCTGCCCCAAAGTGACTGAACCTCCGAACAAGGCTGGAATGGACTCCAGTGGAGCGGCCATGATCCCGATCTTGTTCTCAACGGGAGCAGCCAGCTTGACGGTTTGTCCATCGAGCAGGGCTTCGTCCGAACCTACAGTCAGTTCCGCAACGCTGTCTCCCTTGGCGAGAGTAATCAATTTCTTATCGATATCATAATCGAAGGCAATCCCCAGCATCTGCGCATAGAGCTTGAGAGGAGCCATAATGACGTCTCCTGTCGTTGGCGGAAGGAAACCGAAGCTCTGCGGCTCACCGTTCAGAGAGAGATCTATGGAATAGACTGTGCCATCCTCTGTATTAACGATTACATTCTCGGCCTGCCGTTTCAGCAGTTGGATCCCCTGTTCCAGGTTATCTGCTGTGACCAGATGGGTCCCTTTAGAGATTCCATCCACAATTATAGAATTAACAGCGCCGGAGTGATGGGACAGATCCTTGTAAAGATCAAGGTTATAGGTGATGTCGGTGTCTGTCTGGAATTCATAAATACTAACATTGGAATAGGAATTAAGCTTATCGAACATATAACGTTTCATTTCTAGCTGGTTGCCGTAGCGTTCCGGGTTGGTCTTATACCAGACCTGCTGCCGCAGAATCGAATATGGCGGATAGTAGAAATAAAACTTCGTCTCTGGATGAGCTTTGACTATGCTGACCACATTCTCATCAAAGGTTTGCTTAACGGAATCCAGCGGATCCTCATTATTTCCATACGCGACCTCCTTGTTCCGTGCCGACTGCCAGTTCTTAATAACTAAGTCGCGTCCATAGGTAACTGACTTGTCCCAGTTGTACAGTAGCTCAAGCGATGTCAGCTTCAGGTTCGCTCGTCCTTCTGACTTACTTAAAGCTGTAAGCGCCGACTTAATATTAGTTTCATTGAAGACATATTTGTAATCGTTAAGCGGATTGCTGTCGTACAGATATGCGGGGAATTCTTCATTACCGGTTGCATTGTTAGTGCGGAAGGCGAAATAATCGATTCCCCATAATACTTGTTTGACCTGGCCTGTTTTGAAGGCTACTTTTGCAGTCTGATACTGCTCTCCGATGGTCGAGCCTTCAATAGACAATTTAAGAACGTCGCCCTTCAACTTCTCGCCTACATCAGAGGGGAGAAAATTTTCCGTCATGGAGCTGCCGAGAACGATGGTATCATATTTGTAGTTACGGGCAAGACCGGGATTCTGGTATCGTTCCTGCCAGGACAGTTTAGGAGTGTAGAAGCTGGCCTTGCGGTAGAACTGCAAGGGATCGACGATATAACTAAAGGTACCAATCAGAACAGCGAACGCGATAACCATAGTTATAAATTGAAATATAAATTTTTTGTATTTCGTTTTTTTATGCCTCAATTCAATAAATCTCCTTTATCAGTTGAAATGGCCGGGATCAGAAGCTGAAATAGAGAAACTCGCTGATTTTGTTGAAATAGACGACAGCAATACAGAACAAAGCGGCGGCAAAAACGGCGGTTTTCCAGCCCGGCTTGAATCCTTCCAGCATCTGCATAGAGTTGCGGCATAGCACAGCCACAATCATGAAGACAGCCAGTCCCAATACAATCGTCTTGTCCAATGAAGCGATGCCGATTCCGTTAAGGCCGACCATTCCTTTCAACACCTTGATGGCATTGTCCCAACTGGTTGCCCGGAAGAAAACCCAGGTCAGATTAATAAATTGGAAAGTGATAAACCAAGCTACCCATTTCGGCAGTTTGATGTTGGCTTTTTGCCAAATCCGGTGGATAAACTGGGCAAATCCATGCATGAATCCCCAGAAGACAAAGGTCCAGCCCGCCCCGTGCCAGAGACCGCCGATGAGCATGGTCAGCATGGAGTTGATATGGGTGCGGGTAGTTCCTTTACGGCTGCCGCCCAGAGGGAAATAGATATACTCCCGCAGGAAGCGGCTTAAGGTCATATGCCAGCGGCGCCAAAAATCCTGAATGTTCAAGGATTTGTATGGTGAATTAAAGTTGATGGGCAAAATAATATTAAACAGCAGGGCAACACCAATCGCCATGTCCGAATACCCGCTGAAATCATAATAGAGCTGAAGGGTGTAGGAAAGTGAGGTTGTCCAGGCTTGAATAAAATTCAACTGGGACAGCACATCAAATCCATTGCTGGCTACGGGTGCAAATGAATCGGCGATAACCACTTTCTTAAATAACCCAATACTCAGCAGAAAAAGGCCTTTGGCCACGTTGCTGTAATCAAAACGTTTGCCCCGTAAACGGTCGAACTGCGGCATCATCTCCTTATGATGGAGAATCGGACCTGCAATCAGATGCGGATAAAAGGTTACAAACAATACATAGCTGATCACATTATATTCTTTTGCTTTACCGCGATAAGCGTCGACCAGGTAAGCGATCTGTGTAAAGGTGAAAAAGCTGATTCCGAGCGGAAGCACGATCTTGAGCAATGGAACATCTGAATCGAACAGAGCGTTGACATTGCCGATAAAGAAATCGGCATATTTATAATAGATAAGCAGCAGCAGATTCATGATGATGGCGAAAGCCAAAGCTAGTTTGCGCTTTCGTTCCGTGGCATTTTGCATATGGGAGATGGTTCTGCCCATAAAATAGTTGAAGGCGATGGAACCCAGCAGCAGTGGAAGGTAGCGCACATCCCACCAGCAGTAGAAGAACAGGGAACTAAGCGCTAGCCAGAGCTTGCTGGCGTAGATCAAACGAAAGCGATTTAATAGAAAATAAACTATCACAGTAACCGGCATGAAAATAAATATAAATTCGTAAGAGTTAAACAGCACTTCTTCAAACACCTCTTCATAATTTTCGACTTCAAATAGCTGGTCTATGGCCCTAAGTTTCAATATACTAAAAAAACGTCTGGCGGGTAAGTCCTTACACGGCAAATAATAAGAAATAATCCTGAAAATTGACAAAAAACGATGTGCGGCAAATATTCCATATTTTAGTTTTTTTGTCAAGTGCCATGCGGCGAGCCGATATCAGGAAGATGTATTCAAAGATATGAGATTGCCGAATATAACATCTTGCCGGTATCATCAGCCAGTACTCCTTTACTCCCCCGACTGTTCACGCTGAAACCCGGCGATGGCCTCATATTGACTTTCCAGACTCCGGAAGACGGAAATATAGATGGGCAGCAGCTGCTTGTACACTTTGGCATGCTCTTGGATCGGCTGATGCTGATGTGTGGAGCCGATCATTCCGAATACATGATCAAGGGAGTCGATGCGCCGGATAGCATAAAGGCCAAGCACCACTGCGCCAAGGCAGGAACTCTCGAAGCTCTCCGGAACGACAACCTCCTGATCGAAAATATCGGCCATCATCTGCCGCCACAGGGAAGAGCGGGCGAAGCCGCCGGTGGCGAGAATCTTGCTCGGGCGGCCAATGCGCTCCTCCATGGCCAGCAGCACGGTGTACATATTGAAAATGACCCCTTCCAGCACTGAACGGATCATATGCTCCTTGTGGTGATTCATCGTCAGGCCAAAGAAGGAGCCCCTGGCGTCCGGATTCCATAGCGGTGCGCGTTCTCCAGTCAGGTAGGGATGAAAGAGCAATCCGCCGCTGCCGGGAGGCACCTGCTCGGCAATGCGTGTCAGCACTTCATAGGGATCAATGCCGAGGCGTTTGGCAGTCTCCACCTCGGAGGCGGCAAATTCATCACGTACCCAGCGGAACAGCATGCCGCCGTTATTCACCGGCCCGCCGATGACCCAGTGTTTCTCGGTCAGGGCATAGCAGAAGATTCGCCCTTTGGGATCGGTAAGCGGACGGTCCACTACGGTGCGGATCGCTCCGCTGGTTCCGATCGTGGCAGCGATAACGCCAGGCTGAATGGCACCTACCCCAAGATTGGAGAGGACCCCGTCGCTGGCGCCGACAATAAATGGAGTAGAGGAGAGCAGGCCCAGTTCTGCTGCCAGCCCCGGGAGCAGCCCCTGCATGATATGAGTGGTAGGGACAGGGATTGACAGGCGCTCCCTGGTAATGCCGGCAATGCTCAGCGCCTCTTCATCCCAATCCAGCTTCTCCAGGTTGAACATGCCGGTAGAGGAAGCGATGGAATGGTCGATCACATATTCTCCGAACAGTTTGGCGAAGATGTATTCTTTAATGGAAATGAATTTATAAGCCTGGCGAAAAAGCTCAGGCTGCTCTTCGCCAAGCCACATCAGCTTGGTGATCGGGGACATCGGATGAATAGGGGTTCCTGTACGCAAATATAATTCATGTCCCCCGAGCTCGTTCTTAAGACGGGCAGCACAAGCAGCGCTGCGGTTATCCGCCCATGTGATGCAGGCGGTAAGGGGCTTGCCCGTATTGTCTACGGCAATGACACTATGCATGGCTGAACTGAAAGAGACAAACAGCACCGCTTCAGCGGGGACAGCGCTGTCCCGCATCACCGCCGCAATGGTTTGGGTTACTGCATTCATAATTTGCTCCGGGTCCTGCTCAGCCACAGATGGGGAGGGCTGGTGCAGCGGGTAACCCTGATTGGACTGTGCCGCGATTCGGCCATTTTCTTCGAAGAGGACTGCCTTAGTGCTGGTGGTTCCAATATCAACGCCGATCATATAGGATGTATTCAACGGATAGTCCTTCTTTCTATTGGAAAATAGATACTTGGAGCACTGGAAGCAGGGAATAAAGTACAATTATATAAGGTTATTATATTATCCGGTAAACGCTGAGGCAAAATTCAGGTAAACCTCAGGCTGGTGGTTAAGATATTATGTCTATGGTGTAAGGTTTTATTGACGCAAAAGGATGGATCATGATACGATGTTGCAAATGCTTTACTTTGCTACCACTTTACCATAGTAAAGTGAACGATATATATAACTAGCATGATATCTGATGAGGTGACTAATGAAGATGTCCAAACCTAAGGGATTCGAGAAGCCGGCTGGTGTGCGCGACTATCTCCCGCGTGCAGTAACGAAGCTGCGCAAGATTGAGAACGACGTGCTCCACTGTATGAGCCGCTGGGGATACCAGCAGATGATTACACCCACACTTGAATATTACGATACGGTCGGCGTGGCTAGTTCCACATCAGACCAGAAGCTTTATAAATTGCTTAACAACCGTGGTCAGGCCCTGGTGCTGCGTTCCGAAATGACTGCGCCGGTTGCGCGCGTGGTTTCATCGTTATTGAAGGATGAGCCACTTCCGCTCCGCCTTTCTTATCATGCCAATGTGTTCCGGGCAATCGAAGAGGAGGCCGGCCGGGAAGCGGAGTTCTTCCAGACTGGTGTGGAGCTTGTAGGCGATGATTCGCCTGAGGCGGATGCCGAGGTCGTGGCGCTGGCCATTTCATCGCTGCAGGCAGCGGGCGTCAAGTCTTTCAAAATCGCGATGGGACATGTCGGATTCCTGGACGGACTCTTCCAAGAGGCGGTCGCCGGACTGCCGGAAGCCCAGGAGGAGCTGAAAAGCCATCTGCTGAACCGCGATTATGTTGCTTTCCGGGAAACCCTCCGGCGGCTGGACCTGACGGAGGCCCAGAAGCGGGAGCTGGACGGGCTGCTGCGGCTGCGCGGCGGCAAAGAAATCTGCGGGCAGGCACTGGAGCTTAGCAGCCATCCGCTGGCCCGGACCTCTATTGAGCATCTGTGCAAGGTGTGGGAGGTGCTTGTCTCTTACGGGGTTTCACAGCATGTGCTGATTGATCTGACGATGATCGGAGATTTCTCTTATTATACAGGGATGACCTTTGAGGGATATGCCTCCGAGCTGGGGTTCCCGGTATGCAGCGGCGGGCGGTATGATAATCTGCTTCAGCAGTTTGGGCGCCCGATTCCTTCGACCGGGTTCTCACTCAAAACGAACCGGATTCTGGACGGAGTATCCGGCATGCCGGAAGAGGCGGAGCTGCCGGTATTGATCCAGTACGATGCGCTGCGGCGGACCGAAGGGCTGGAAGAAGCCGCGCGGCTGCGCGCACAAGGCCGGATTGTTGTAACCAAGCTGGCAGCGGGGCCGGAAGAGCTGAAGACGGTGAAGCGGCTTGACACAGAGACGGTGGAAGCCGACGGCGAGCAGTATGGTGAAATCTATACATTTGTGTCTTTTGTCAGCGAACACGGCTAAGCGGAGAGCCTGCGGCTAGTGATCGGTATAGTAAGAGAACAGAAATGAACAATTTGCAGAGGGAAATGGAAACGGAGGCTAATGATGATGGCGCAGATACTGAAGGTAGCGATGCCGAAAGGCCGAATATACACTAAAGCGGCAGAGTTGTTCCGCCAAGCGGGGCTGCCGATTCCGCCGGATGGCGAAGAGTCGCGCAAGCTGGTGATCTCACTGCCTGAGGCGGGCATGGAGTTTATTCTGGCCAAGCCGGTTGATGTGCCTACCTATGTTGAATATGGTGTGGCGGATATTGGCATTGTGGGCAAAGATGTGCTGCTGGAGGAAGAACGCGACGTGTACGAGCTGCTTGATCTGGGCATTGCACGCTGCCGGATGTCCATTATCGGGCTGCCAAACTGGCAGCCAGGGATTCAGCAGCGGGTAGCGACGAAATACCCGAATGTAGCTTCGCGGTATTTCCGTGAGCAGGGCCAGCAGGTGGAGGTCGTTAAGCTGAACGGCTCGATTGAGCTTGCTCCACTGATTGGCCTTGCCGACCGTATTGTCGATATGGTGGAGACCGGGCAAACCCTTAAGGATAACGGACTGGTGGAAATGAAGAGCATCTTCGAAATCACAAGCCGGCTGGTTGCGAACCGTGTAAGCTACCGGATGAAGAATGAGCAGATCCAGCAGCTGTGCGACCGTCTGCAGGCAGTTATCACAGAACCGGGGTTTCAGTTAAAATAAAATGAGTATGGATGTTCAAAGGGGGAACGAGCGGTGAAGGTCCAATCGAGCAGGGAATTTAATCTGCAGCGTGAAGTGGAATACGGAACGCCGGAGCAGAACAAGGCCGTGAAGCAAATCGTAGCCGACATCAAACAGGAGGGCGACGCTGCGCTGCTCCGCTATACGGAGCGGTTTGACGGGGCGGCGCTGACACCGGCGCAGCTGCGGGTAACCGCAGAAGAGCTCCAGGCGGCTTATAGCCGGGTTGAGGAGTCGTTCGTAACCGCGATTCGTGCGGCTGCGGTCAATATCCGGGCGTTTCACGCCCGTCAGAAACGCAGTTCCTGGATGGATCTGCAGCCGGACGGTACGATCCTCGGCCAGATCATCCGCCCGCTGAAGCGGGTGGGTGTATATGTTCCCGGCGGCAAGGCAGCGTATCCGTCCTCGGTGCTGATGAACGTGATTCCGGCCCAGATTGCCGGAGTGCCGGAGATCGTGATGGTCACACCGCCGTCGACCGGCGGCAAGGACGGCATCGATCCTTACATCCTCGTTGCTGCGGCAGAAGCCGGTGTGAGCGAGGTCTACCGCGTGGGCGGCGCGCAGGCGATCGCTGCGCTCGCCTTCGGCACGGAAACCATCGCGCCGGTCGATAAAATCTGCGGCCCCGGCAACATCTACGTTGCCCTGGCCAAGCGCGAGGTCTACGGCGCGGTCGATATCGACAGCATCGCCGGGCCCAGTGAAATCGTTGTGCTCGCCGACGAAACCGCAGAGCCGGCTTACATCGCGGCTGATCTGCTCTCACAGGCCGAGCATGACGAGATGGCCTCGGCTATCCTTGTGACGCCGTCGCAGAGCCTCGGAGAGGCCGTAGCGGCCGAGGTGGAGCGGCAGCTTCAGGAGCTGCCGCGCGAGGCTATCGCCCGCGCCTCAGTGGAGAACTACGGCGCAATCATCGTCGTAGACTCGATGAAGGAAGGCATCTCCGTAGTGAATCGGCTGGCGCCGGAGCATCTGGAGATTGTCGTCGAAGATCCCATGGGCCTGCTTGGCAGCATCGAGAATGCCGGAGCGATTTTCCTGGGACCGTACAGCTCGGAACCGGTCGGCGATTATTTCGCCGGACCGAATCATATTATACCGACCAATGGCACCGCGCGGTTCTCTTCGCCGGTTGATGTGGATGATTTCATCAAGAAATCAAGCCTGATTTATTACAGCAAGGAGGCGCTGCTGCGTGATGGAGCAACCATCATCGAGTTGGCCAGACGCGAAGGGCTGGAAGGTCATGCACGGGCGATAGAGATCAGGCTGGAGAATGAAGCGAAGGGCGGAGAAGAAAATGGAGAATAACAATAACGAACAGGCTGTACGCAAAGCAGGCCTTAGCCGTAAAACAAACGAAACGGATATCACGCTGTCCCTGGCTGTGGATGGAAGCGGCATTGCCGAGCTGGAGACCGATGTGCCTTTTCTGAACCATATGCTCGATTTATTCGCGAAGCATGGCCAATTTGACCTTTCTCTGGAGGGCCGGGGGGATATTGATATTGACGACCACCACACGGTGGAGGATATCGGCATCTGTCTGGGACAGGCGCTCCGCGAGGCACTGGGTGACAAAAAAGGCATCAAGCGTTATGCGAGTGTGTTCATTCCCATGGATGAAGCGCTGGCCCAGGTGGTCATCGACATCAGCAACCGGCCGCATTTTGAATACCGGGCGGCTTATCCGTCGCAGCAGGTAGGCAGCTTCTCTACGGAGCTGGTTTATGAGTTCCTCTGGAAATTCGCGCTGGAGGCCCGGATTACACTGCACGTGATAGTACACTACGGCTCCAATACTCATCATATGATTGAGGCGATATTCAAAGCGCTGGGACGGGCGCTGGACGAAGCAACGCAGATTGATCCGCGTGTGAAGGGTGTGCCATCTACGAAGGGAGTGCTGTAGCATGACCGTTGCTATCGTCGATTACGGCATGGGCAATCTGCACAGTGTCAGCAAGGCGGTGGAACGTCTCGGCTACGAGAGTCTTGTGACAGGCGATGCCGGGGAAATTCTTGCGGCAAGCAGTGTCATTCTGCCGGGCGTCGGTGCCTTTGGCGATGCGATGGAACAGCTGCGGAGCAGCGGGCTCGATCTTGTGGTTAAGGAGGCCGCCGCCGGGGAACAGCCGGTGCTTGGCATTTGTCTGGGCATGCAGCTGCTGTTCAGCAGCAGCGTGGAACACGGCGAGCACGAGGGGCTGGACATCCTGCCGGGATCGGTGGTACGGTTCGCGCCCCGTTACGGCTATAAGGTGCCGCATATGGGCTGGAACAAGCTGAGCTTCCGGCAGCCGCAGAGCCCGCTGCTTGAGGGACTGGAAGAAGGGCATGTGTATTTTGTCCATTCCTATCATGCAGTGGTTGGACAGGAGAACGATTTGCTTGCCGTAACCGATTACGGGCATCCGGTCACGGCGGTGGTCGGGCGGGACAATGTTTTCGGCATGCAGTTCCATCCGGAGAAGAGCGGAGAGCTTGGCATGAAGCTGCTGGGGAATTTTCTAAAGCTTAAGAGAGAGCGGGCGTAAGCCCGCTATAAATATATTGTAATGAAAGCGGGGAGCGCCACATGTCTTCTTTTATCGTGTATCCGGCGATTGATATCCGGGATGGAAAGTGTGTAAGACTGCAGCAGGGTGATTACGCTCAGGAAACGATCTATAATGACAGTCCGGTGCAGGTCGCTAAATCATGGGAAGAGCAGGGAGGCCGGTTCATTCACCTTGTGGATCTGGACGGCGCGAAGGCCGGGCATCCGGTCAATGATACCATCATCGGTGCCATTGCCAAAAACGCAGGTGTGCCCGTCCAGGTGGGCGGTGGACTCCGCAGTCTTGCTGATGTGGAGAAGCTGCTCGGTCTTGGAGTCAGCCGGGTCATTATCGGGACGGCGGCCATCAATGACCATGCTTTTACGGAGGCTGTGCTCGCCAAATATGGCGATAAGGTAGCTATCGGCATTGATGCCCGGAATGGCTACGTAGCTACGCATGGCTGGCTGAACACCTCCGAGGTGCGCGCCGAGGATCTGGCCAAGGAGCTGGCAGCCAAAGGTGCAGAGACGTTTATCTACACGGATATCTCCCGTGACGGGATGATGCAGGGCCCGAATATCGAGGGAATCGTGGCCATGGCTGCTGCCAGCGGCAAAACCGTCATCGCCTCCGGCGGCGTTACGAGCCTTGACGATCTGCTGCGCCTGAGCGTACATAGCGGCAGCGGAATCGGCGGAGCGATTGTAGGCAAAGCGCTGTACACCGGCAACATCAAGCTTCCCGAGGCACTGCAGGCGCTGGGACGTCCAGCAGGACAGCTGTAATATAGGGCGAAAAATTGGATCGAAGAGAATTCGAGGCGGATGCCCTCAGAACCCTTTGAAGGAGGGACTTCATAATGTTAGCCAAACGTATCATCCCCTGTCTGGATGTGAAAGACGGGCGGGTAGTCAAAGGCGTTAATTTTGTCAATCTGCGCGATGCCGGAGACCCGGTGGAGCTGGCGGCGTTGTATGACCGTGAAGGTGCGGATGAACTGGTGTTCCTGGACATTTCCGCCTCGGTGGAAGGACGGGCGACCATGGTTGAAGTGGTCCGGCAGACGGCTGGCGAGATTGCCATTCCCTTCACCGTTGGCGGGGGAATTTCCACTCCCGACGATATGAAGCGGATTCTGCGCGCGGGCGCGGATAAAATCGGCATCAACACGGCGGCGGTCAACAATCCGCAGCTTATTCTGGAAGGGGCCCGCCGCTTTGGCTCCCAGTGTATTGTGGTGGCGATGGATGCCAAATATAATGAGGCTTGGGGCGAATGGGAAGTGTACACGCATGGCGGGCGCAAGCCTACCGGCATCCGTGCGCTGGCCTGGGCCAAGGAGGCCGAGAAGCTGGGCGCCGGTGAAATACTGCTCACGAGCATGGATGCGGACGGGACCAAGGACGGTTTTGATTTGAAGCTGACCGCAGCGGTCTGCGATCTGCTCAGCATCCCCGTAATTGCCTCAGGCGGTGCGGGCAAGATTGAGCACTTTTATGATGTATTTACCGAAGGCAAAGCCGATGCGGGACTTGCGGCGACCATTTTTCATTATAAAGAGATTGCGATTCACGATTTGAAGACAGAACTGAAGCAAAAAGGGGTAGAGATCCGATGAGCCAAGAACAAGAGAATAGAACCCTGAACCAACAAGAAACGGTCGAGGGCATCCGCTGGAATGAATCCGGTCTGCTCCCTGCTGTGGTGCAGGATGCCGGCACTTTGGAAGTATTGATGTTTGCCTATATGAATCCGGAGTCGCTGCGGCTCTCGCTGGAGAGCGGCCAGACCTGGTTCTGGAGCCGTTCACGCAGTGAATTGTGGCATAAAGGGGGAACCTCGGGCAATACCCAGGCCATTACCTCGATCCATTATGATTGCGACAGCGATACGCTGCTCGTAAAGGTTGTACCGGAGGGACCCGCCTGTCATACCGGTGAAACCTCCTGCTTCTTCCGTGAGATTCCACTGAATACTTCGGCAGCAGCACCAGTCGCTAAGGCAGCTGAGACAGAGCCTTCTGCAAACCTTGCAGACAGCGGACGTTTTGCTGTACTGGGTGAACTGGAGCGGGTCATTGCCGAGCGGGAAGCCGAACGTCCGGAGGGGGCTTATACGACCTATCTGTTTGACAAAGGTGTCGACAAGATTCTGAAAAAAGTAGGCGAAGAGGCTTCGGAAACGATCATCGCCGCCAAAAATAAAGACAACGCCGAGCTGCGCCTTGAGGTCAGCGACCTGATCTATCACCTGCTGGTGCTGCTCCAGGAGCGCAAGCTTCCGCTCGATGAGATTCTGGAGGAACTGAGCGCCCGCCACGAACGGCCGCGCCGGGACTAAGGGGGCTTTCCGCATGCATATCGATTACCATACCCATCATGAACGCTGCGGCCATGCGGTAGGGAAGCTGGAGGAGTACGTGCAGCGCGGCATAGCGCTGGGGCTTGAGCAGCTTGGGTTATCCGACCATTTGCCGCTCATTCATGTCAATCCGGATACCTATTATCCTGAAATGGCCATGCCGCTTGCTGAGCTTCCGCGTTATGTGGAGGAATGCCTGACGCTGAAGGAGCGCTACCGCGGAAAGATTGAGCTGCGGGTGGGGCTGGAAGCCGATTATATCGAAGGCTATGAAGAACAGATTCACGAGCTTTTGTCGCCCTATCCTTGGGATTATCTGATTGGTTCGGTTCATTTTCTCGGGGAGTGGGATATTACGGATCACCGGCAGACCCATGGCTGGGAAGGCAAAGATGTAATGGAGGTATACCGCAGGTATTATGATGCTGTGCGGAAGTCGGCGTTATCAGGATTATATGATATTATAGGACATATGGATGTAATCAAACGATTCGGTTATGGTCCGCAGACACCGGAAGGTAAGGCTGAGGTCAGGGAGCTGGAGCTGGATGCGCTGAAAGCAATTGCAAGCAGCGGCATCGCCATGGAGCTGAATGCTTCCGGGCTGAGCAAGCCCTGCGCGGAGATGTTTCCGGCAGAGCATGTGCTGCAGCAAGCGCTGGCACTCGGTATTCCGCTTACCCTGGGCTCGGACGCCCATGATCCGGCAAAGCTGGGAGACGGTTTGCAGGAGGCGCGCAGTCTGCTGTGGCGCACTGGTTTCCGCGAGCTGGCGGTATTCGAAGGACGCCGCCGTACATCCGTTCAGTTTGAACTATAAATTATGATCCCCAGGAGGGTACTATGCATCATCATCAATTGCGTATTTTTTCCGGTTCGTCGAATCCGAAGCTGGCCGCAGATATTGCGGAGCGTCTGGGCGCCCCGCTGGGCCAGATTAAGCTGACCCGCTTCAAGAGCGGCGAGATTTATGTGCATTATGAAGAGAGCATCCGGAACTGTGACGTATTTTTGGTGCAATCCCTCGCACACCCGATCAATGAGCTGTTCGTTGAGCTGCTCGTCATGATTGATGCCGCCAAACGCGCATCGGCAAGAACCGTGAATATCATTGTGCCTTATTACGGATACGCCCGGCAGGAGCGTAAATCTGCTCCACGTGAGCCGATTTCGGCCAAGATGGTCGCGGATGTGCTTACGACTGCAGGAGCGACCCGTGTCATTACCATCGACCTGCATGCAGCGGCTATACAAGGATTCTTCAATATTCCGGTCGATCATCTGACAGCGCTTGATCTGATCAGCGGGTATCTGAAGGTGAAGGCACTTTCCGATCTTGTGGTAGTTTCGCCGGATGCCGGGCGCGCTTCCATGGCGGAGAAGCTGGCCAGCCGGCTGGATTCACCGTTCGCGATTATGATCAAGAAACGTCCGGCCCATAACGAATCGGTAATCACGCATGTTATCGGTGATGTTGAAGGACGAACGCCGATAATTATTGAGGATCTGATCGATACGGGCACGACGATTGTGAATGTGGTGGAAGGCCTGAAGGAGCGGGGAGCCAAGAACAGCATCATATGCGCAACTCACGGTTTATTCTCCGGTGACGCGCTTGTACGCATGGACCATCCCAATATAGATGAAGTGGTAATCACGGATTCCATCGCGCTTCCGGATGACCATTCCAACCGCTTTAAAGTGTTGTCCGTTGCACCTATGCTGGCTGAGGCGACACGCATTATCATCGAAGGCGGTTCTATAGATAAGCTGTTCAGAGACGCGGGGATTTAATTTCCCGCGTTTTTTTGCTGATGTTCTCATTCATTCCTGTGAACCTCTCACGGCTGCAAGCTTTTTCCCTCCAAATGGTTTCCCTTGCGCTTGAGAATCTCCCTGCCACATGTGGTATACTATTTGGAGACAGTCGGGACCATAAATGGAAACGAAAGAACGCTTAAGATGGGAGCTCAGGGTGCCGCAAGGCGCCGCTCTCCTATTTTTCGTGAGGATAAGGAAGCTTACAAAGGGAGGTGCCTTGCTTCCATGATTGAGAGAACTTCAGAGAATGTTGCGGAAGGCAGTAATGTTATTTCCGTCACTCTGGATGCCAATTTTTTCTTTGAAAGAGCCGTACGGTCACTGGACCGCTTTCAATATGATAAGGCATTAAAGAATTTTCGCAAAGCTGTTGAATATGAACCGGAAAACCCTGTGAATCATTGCAACATGGCGGGTATATTATCTGAGATGGGCGATTATGAAGCATCGAATGATATTTTGATCCATGTGCTGGAGAAGATTGACCCTGCAATGACGGAATGTCATTTCTATATGGCCAATAATTTTGCCAATATGGAAAGTTTTGAAGAGGCGGAGCGGTCGCTGGTCACTTATCTTGAGGAGGATGCCAGCGGCGAATATCTGGCAGAGTCCGAGGAACTGATGGAGCTGCTGCAATACGAGCTGAACCGCCCTGCCCCGCTGATCCGGATCCGCAGCCGTGAAGGCGTGGTCGAGCATGACCGGGCCCGCATGCTGCTGGAAGAGGGGAAGTTCCCGCAGGCCGTTAAGATGCTAGAGGAGATCACTAAGAATACGCCGGACTTTCTGGCGGCTCATAACAATCTTGCTCTTGCCTACTTCTACATGGGCCGTTTTGCCAAAGCGAAGGAATGCCTGTCCGAGGTGCTGGAGCAGGATCCCGGCAACCTGCATGCGCTTTGCAATATGGCCATCTTCATGCAGTATGCGGGAGACAAGGAACAACTGGCGGTCTTGCTGCGTATGCTTGAGGCGACAGTGCCGTTTCATCAGGAGCATGTGTTCAAGATGGCCACAACGATGGGCATTCTGGGCAGACACAGAACAGCCTATGGCCATTTCCGCCGCCTGCTGAAGGATGAAGAAGTGGGCGGAGACGCCGGTCTCTATCATTATTGTGCAGCGGCCGCCAGCAACAGCAGCCTGTACAATGAAGCGCTGCGCTGCTGGAGACAGGCAGCCAAGCTGGATCCCGAATCGGCTGTGCCGGGCTTCTTCCTGTCACAGCTGCAGGGGGCGCAGACTGAAGGCAGACCGATGCCTCTTGTCAGCTACAACTACCAGCTGCCATTTCAGGAGCAGCTCAAGCAGTGGCAGGACAACACGGACAGCTTTACCGAGGAAATGCGGAACAATCCGCTGCTGCGTGCTTCGTTCTTCTGGGCGCTGCGTTATGGTGATGCCAACACGAGGCTGCAGGTGACCGAAGCGCTGCGCTGGATCGAGGACGAAGAGATGTCCGAGGTGCTGAACGGGCTTCTGGCGCAGGAGCCACTGCAGGAAGATAAGCTGCAGGAGGCGGCGCTGATCAGCCTGCAGCGGCTGATCGGCAGCAGCCCGGATGCGAATGCTGCTCCCCAGGAGGAGCTTCCGCCGCTAAGCCATAAAGGGCCGCCGGAATGGAAAGAAGACTGGCAGCGGATATTGGACCATACGGCATCAATGATGGACCGGCGGTATGATGCCATCCAGAAGAAGGACGCCGAGCTCCTATGGAAGCAGTTTGTTAGCGATTTGTATCCCGATGTGCCGTACTTCCGCCATACGGGAGGCTGGGCCGCAGCTCTGGAATATCTGACTGCCAAACTGCATGACCGGCCGATTACCTATCGCGAGGTGGCCCAGCATTATGGGGTTTCTGCCTCCATGGTAAGCCGGTATGCACGCCGTATCAGCAACGAGTGTGATATTCCCGGGAGCTTGCCCGGGCAGGAGACCCTGCCCTCGTCAACGGAGAATATCTAGGTACTTGCAACATGACTGTAAGAAAATATAAGCAAGGAAGTATAAAGTGAGTATTATACTGCATCCTTTATATTGTTCACCTGAAACGCATCTTGGCTTCCGAGAAGCCCTACAGCCGTTTCTTCCAAATAAATAACCCACTTGTAAGGAGGCCAAAGTGATGTACAAAACGATTGTAATCGGAACAGGCCCGGCCGGGCTGACTGCCGCGATTTATTTGGCGCGTGCCAACCTTAGCCCGCTCGTGATTGAAGGCTTGCAGCCGGGGGGACAACTGACAACGACGACAGAAGTGGAGAACTTTCCAGGCTTTCCTGAGGGAATCCTCGGTCCTGACCTGATGGATAACATGCGTAAGCAGGCGCAGCGCTTCGGTGCGGAATTCAAGAACGGCTGGGTGGAATCCGTGGATTTCTCGCAGCGCCCCTTTAAAGTAACTGTAGATGGACTGGGTGTGCTGGAGGCGGAAACAGTTATTATCTCGACGGGCGCCTCGGCCAGATATTTGGGCATCCCGGGGGAGCAGGAGAATGTAGGACGCGGGGTCAGCACTTGTGCAACCTGTGACGGCTTCTTTTTCCGCAACAAAAAGATTGTCGTGGTCGGCGGCGGCGATTCCGCAATGGAGGAAGCCAGCTTCCTAACCCGGTTTGCCTCCAGCGTAACCTTGGTTCACCGCCGTCCGGAGCTTCGTGCTTCGAAGATTATGCAGGACCGGGCGCGTGACAACAGCAAGGTAGCCTGGGCGCTTAACCGCACGCCGCTTGAAGTAACGGTCGGCGATGCCGGGGTTAAAGGGCTGACAGTGCGCAACAACGAGACAGGTCTTGAAGAACTGGTGGAAGCGGACGGTGTATTTGTAGCCATTGGACACACACCGAACACAGCGTTCCTGGGCGGTCAGATTACTACCGATACCAATGGGTACATTGTGGTGAATCCGGGTACGACGGAAACGAACATTCCGGGTGTATTCGCTTGCGGCGATGTGCAGGATACACGTTACCGGCAGGCAATCTCCGCAGCGGGAACCGGTTGTATGGCGGCGATGGATGCCGAGAAATTCCTGGAGGGCACCATGGTGCATGACTGGAGCGAAACGTTGGATAAATAAGTACAGATTCTTCTAAAATATCTTTTGAATAGGCAAGCCGGCTGGTCCCTAAATCAGGGACCAGCCGGCTTTTTCTTTTATCTTCAGAGATGTGCGGACTTTCGGATTGAACTTTTTTTCACTTAGTGATTGCAATCACTATTGCCCCCTATCGGCTATGCTAAGCTGTTGTTGAGAAGGATTCTCAGTAGGGAGAAGATGCATATGAACAAAGTGCTGAAGATGGATGAATCCATATTCGAGCTGGTGAGCCGGCATCCCGAGGTTGTGGACATTATGACAGAGCTGGGTTTCCAGGATATTGCCAAGCCGGGAATGCTGCAGACCGCAGGCCGTTTCATGACCTTGTCTAAAGGAATCAAACTGAAGAAAATGAATCCGGACGCCGTAAAGCTGACGTTTCAGCGCCATGGCTTCGAGATTCTTGAATAGAGATTATCTGCAAGACGATATGATAAAAGGAGCGGAATTCCAATGAGTGAACTGATTAACAACCGCGAAGTAGATGTGCCTGAGCAGACACGCCGGCAGGCGATGCTCAAAGAAATCATAAAGGAACTTCATGCCGGAAAAAGTGTGGAAGAGGTCAAAGCACGCTTCGCGGAAGCGGTAGGCGATGTTACGGTAGCGGAGATTTCCGCGATGGAGCATTCACTGATGACGGAGGAGGGTATTCCTGTAGCGGAGGTCCAGCGCCTGTGTTCGGTGCATACGGCCATTTTCAAAGGCTCCATTGAGCAGATTCACCGTTCCTCGAAGCCGGAGGAGCAGCCTGGTCATCCCGTGCATACCTTCAAGCTGGAGAACCGCGAAATCGAACGTCTGGTCAACTTCCGCCTGGAGCTGCATGCCGGTAAATTTTTGAAGAATGCCAGTGAAGAAATCATCTTCAAGCTGCTGGAGGATCTCAGCCTGCTGCTGGATCTCGACAAGCATTACAGCCGCAAAGAGAACCTGTTGTTCCCTTATCTTGAGAAATACGGAATTTATGGCCCGACCAAGGTCATGTGGGGTGTGGACGACGGCATCCGCGCGATGATAAAAGAGGCTAAAGCTGCACTCAGCCAGTATAACGGCCAAGCCGAGGACATCGGAGTTATGCTTACGAACATCATCCAGGAAGTAAATGAGATGATCTTTAAGGAAGAAAATATTCTGCTGCCGATGGCGCTCGACAAGCTGACCGAGGATGAATGGGTCAAGATAGCCAGAGAAAGCGACGAGATCGGCTTCTGCCTGACTGCACCGGAGCAGGAGTGGATTCCTGAGCGTGCTGACGAACCGGAAGGAGCTGCAGTGCAGAGTGAAGCTGTAGGCGAAAGTCCGCAGGGCTTTATCCGTTTTGAGACGGGCCTGCTGTCGCTTCATCAACTGGAGACCGTACTGAACCATCTGCCGGTCGATTTAACGTTCATTGATGAGAATGATGTAGTCCGCTATTTCTCACATGGCAAGGAACGGATTTTCGCCCGGACCAAAGCGGTTATAGGCCGCACGGTGCAGAACTGCCATCCGCCGCAAAGCGTTCATGTGGTCGAGAAATTACTGGAAGACTTTAAGGCAGGCCGCAAGGATGCTGAGGATTTCTGGATTGCGATTAAGGATAAATTTATCTACATCCGTTATTTCGCCGTCCGCGATGAAGCGGGCCGCTACATGGGTACGCTGGAGTTCACACAGAATATCGCACCGATTCGTGCGCTGGAGGGGCAAAAACGCATATTGTCAGAATAATGACAAGATTGATTTACTACACTTGTTCCTCGCCGGTTAACCCGGCAAATCTACCTGACTTCCCGCCCCTAAAGGCCGGGAAGTCTTTTTTGAACCCGCAAAAACCTGTTTTAGTTCTAATTAATCCCGTCTCTGCATTTCTTAACTATGCCATGTGCATTGTCCATGTGTCTTGCCTGACCAATAAATTCATGTGCTCTGGATGGCTTAGCTTTCAAATTAGCCGGGTGTGTCGCCTTTCCTTGACCGCAGAGAAAGCTTCTATTATAGTGGGTACGTAGGATTAACTATTTTAGCATAGAAAAAGGTGGCTTGTTACATGTCTGAAAATATCTACGTTGGCGTGGATTTAGGTGGAACCACGATTAAGGTTGGAATCTGCAATGCCGAGGGGAATCTGCTGCACACTTATGAAGGTCCTACAGGGACTGCGGATGGCGTCGATGCCGTCATCGATAACATCGAGAAATATGTGCGCCAGATTGTGGAGGACTCTCCATACTCTTGGGATCAGCTTGCCGGTGTAGGAGCGGGCCTTGCCGGGTTTACGAACATTCGTGAAGGAATCATCATCCTTGCGCCTAACATAGGTTTTAGAGATGTGCCGATCCGCTCCATTCTGGAGAACCGATTGAACAAGCCTGTGAAAATAGACAATGACGCGAATGTGGCTGCACTGGGCGAAGCCTGGAGCGGTGCAGGACGCGGCATTGAGAATTGCGTCTGCTATACACTGGGAACGGGTGTTGGCGGCGGCATTATCATTAACGGCAAGGTGTATCAAGGATTTGCCGGTCTCGCCGGTGAACTGGGCCATATCTCTGTAGTGCCAGACCTGGAAGCGATCCAGTGCGGCTGCGGCAATATGGGTTGTCTGGAAACCGTTTCCTCTGCTACGGGAATTATCCGTATGGCCAATGATGCTGTAGCACGCGGGGACCGCACCTCTCTGTCATTGGTAGAGAAGATTGCGGCGAAGGAAGTATTTGATGCGGCAAAAGCGGGCGACGAAGTTGCAATTCGTATTGTTAACCGTGCAGCGTTCTATCTGGGCAAATCCATTGCGGCGGTAGCTGCGGTGCTTAACCCTGAAGTGTTTATCATTGGCGGCGGTGTCTCCAAGGCAGGAGATATACTGTTTGACGAGGTCCGTCGTGTATTCGCCAAGCTGACTCCCGAACCATTGCAGAAAGGCGTTACCATCGTTCCTGCCGAACTGGGTAATGACGCTGGTATTATTGGGGCCGCCGGCCTTTTGTTGCGTTCTTAATAAGCTGGAATTATTCATATACTAATTTTAGGGAGGGGACGCTTTAATGACCGAATTGGAGCAATCTCCGTCGGCTAGTGCCACCCTGATCATTATTACGGGTATGTCGGGTGCAGGCAAGACCATTGCTGTACAAAGCCTGGAGGACCTCGGGTTCTTCTGTGTCGATAATCTGCCGCCGGTGCTGATCCCGAAATTCGCCGAGCTGATAGAGCAGTCGAAGGGGAAAATTGCCAAAGTGGCGCTCGTAATTGATCTGCGGGGGCGGGAGTTTTTTACGGCTTTGTCGGAGTCGCTGGCCTACATCAAAAACGAGTCAACCATCGGCTGCGAGATTCTGTTTCTGGATGCAACGGATTCTGTGCTTGTCCAGCGCTACAAGGAGAGCCGGCGGCATCATCCGCTGGCTCCCAAAGGGATGCCGCTTGACGGCATCCGCCTGGAGCGCCAGATGCTGGAAGAGCTGAAGGATTCCGCTACACTGTGTCTGGACACCAGCAGCATGAAGCCGGTGCAGCTGAAGGAGAAGATCGTATCGCGGTTTTCGCATCTTGGAAAAAGCACACTCTCCGTTAACATTACCTCGTTCGGATTCAAGTATGGCATTCCGATCGATGCAGACCTCGTATTTGATGTCCGCTTCTTGCCTAACCCACACTATGTGGATCAACTGCGGCCCAAGACTGGCCAAGACAGCGATGTCTACGATTATGTAATGAAATGGCCTGAAACGCAGACGTTTCTGACCAAGCTGCTGGATATGCTTCATTTCCTAATTCCGCAATACCGCAAGGAGGGCAAATCCCAGATTATTATCGGCATCGGCTGCACAGGCGGCAAACACCGTTCGGTAGCGATCGCGGAATATTTGGGCAAAATGCTTGGAGTTAGCGAGACGGAATCCGTAGCGGTTAGCCATCGGGATTCCGAGCGTGATCGGCATTAACGAGAGAAGGGATCATTAGTGGCTGAAGAACAAGGGCAGCGTCCGCGTATCGTCGTGATGGGCGGCGGTACCGGTCTGTCTGTCATGCTTCGCGGTTTGAAGGAAAAGCCGCTTGATATTACGGCTATAGTTACTGTAGCGGATGACGGGGGCAGCTCCGGTATTCTGCGCAGCGAGCTGCAAATGCCGCCGCCAGGCGATATTCGCAATGTGCTCACGGCTATGGCTGATGTAGAACCGCTGATGGCGGAGATTATGAAATACCGCTTCAGCAGCGGAGAAGGACTGGCCGGACACAGCCTCGGCAATCTTATTCTTGCAGCGCTTACGGATATCTCCGGTGACTTTGTCACCGCTGTCCGTGAGCTTAGCCGGTTGTTCGCCGTTCGCGGCAGAGTGCTGCCGGCTGCGGGGCACGCTGTGGTGTTGCATGCGGAGATGTCGGACGGCACGATTATTACCGGCGAGTCCAAAATCCCGGAGGCCGGCGGACGGATCAAACGCGTCTTTCTGGAGCCGGCTGATGTGGAACCGCTGCCGGAGGCGCTGGAAGCCATCCGTAATGCAGATGCCATCCTCTGCGGCCCCGGAAGCCTGTATACCAGCATTCTTCCCAACCTGCTGGTGCCGAAGCTGGCGGAGGCCATTGTGGAATCCGAAGCGATTAAGATCTTTGTCTGCAATGTGATGACCCAGCCTGGTGAAACGGATAATTACACGGTCAGTGATCATCTTCAAGCGGTATATGATCATGTAGGCCTGCACTTATTCGATTACGTTATTGTCAACGACGGGGAGATTCCAGAGCAGGTTCAGGTCAAATATGCGGAAAAAGGCGCCCGACCGGTGCTGCTTGACCGGGATGTGCTGGACGGCAACGGTTATAAGGTCATTGCGGATAAGCTGGTCTTATTCAAGACTTATCTCCGGCATGACACGAATAAACTCAGTCACCATATTTACCAGTTAGTGAAGGACTGGAAATCCAGATAGTTCTGGTTTGATTTTTGGATGAACATGAAAGAGGTGAGCCCCTTGTCTTTTGCGGCCCTTACAAAAAAAGAGCTGACGATGGTGGAGAGCCAGCCTTGCTGCGAGAAAGCGGAAATGTCAGCGCTGATCCGAATGAATGGTTCGGTGCAGCTTTCGAGCAAAAAGGTAGTTCTCGACATTTCGACGGAAAACGCCGCGATTGCAAGGCGGGTATATTCTTTGCTTAAGAAATATTACCAGGTCCATATCGAGCTGCTCGTGCGTAAAAAAATGCGTTTGAAGAAGAATAACGTTTATATCGTAAGAATCCCAAACCGTGTTCAGGAGATCCTGAAGGATTTGCGGATTGTTTCCGAAGGTTTCATCTTTACCGATGGGATCGACAAGGAAATCGTCGGTAAGAACTGCTGTAAGCGCGCATATCTGCGTGGTGCATTTATGGCGGGGGGATCGGTCAACAACCCGGAAGGTTCTTCCTACCATCTGGAAATCGCCTCCATGTATGAGGAGCACTGCAAAGCGCTGGTGGATCTGGCTGGGGAATTTCACCTGAACGCCCGCTGCATAGAGCGCAAGAAAGGCTTTATCCTATATATCAAGGAAGGCGAGAAAATCATTGAGTTTCTCAGTCTGATTGGAGCGCATCAAGCGTTGTTTAAATTTGAGGATGTGCGGATTATGCGCGATATGCGCAACTCTGTGAACCGGATCGTCAACTGTGAAACGGCGAATTTGAACAAAACGATTGGCGCTGCGGTGCGGCAAATTGAGAACATCAAGCTGCTGCAGCGTGAAGTGGGGCTGGAAAGCCTGCCGGATAAGCTGCGCGAGGTCGCTGAAATCCGTTTGGCACACCCGGACATCAACCTCAAGGAAGTGGGCGAGATGCTGAAGGGAACGGTCAGTAAATCCGGTGTAAACCACCGTTTGCGCAAAATTGACGAGCTGGCTGATAAGGTTCGGGGAAGCTGATTATTTTTTTTCTAGTGTGGATGAGGTTATAATGATATAATATTATAAAATTAATGTGAAATTTTTGGGCAGATCTCAAATAGGGGGTAAGCGTTTCATGACAAAGCACCCGGTAGTTGTACGGTTGAAGACGGGGCTCCACGCTCGGCCGGCAGCATTGTTCGTGCAAGAAGCTAACAAGTTTTCGTCGGAGATTTTCGTGGAAAAAGACGATAAAAAGGTTAACGCCAAAAGCATCATGGGCATTATGAGCCTGGCGATCAGTTCCGGCACGGAGATTTATATTAGCGCGGATGGCGCCGATGCGGATCAAGCTGTAACCGCTTTGACTAGTCTTGTAAGCAAGGAAGAGCTTGAGAACCAATAATTTTGCAAGGTCTTACTTATTCGTACACCAGAAACGTTGCTGCTCTCCCTCTCCGGGAGACAGGCAGTTTAAAAAGCCCCTTTGCGGGCTTTTTTTATTACCTTGTTTAGGAAATTTGAATTTGATGAAATTACAAGGAGAATGAGCATGCACAATCAGGTGACTTTAGCAGAGCCGACAGTAGAGCTGGCGCCGCAGTACTTGGCATTTTACGAAGAATGGCTGGCAGGTGGAGAGATATTCGTCCCTTGGGTAATTGGCATTGATCCCACCGACTTCGCGGCTATGGTCCGGTATTTGCAGGATAACGCGGATGGCGTAAATCTTAAAGAAGCAGCGCAAGGGATGATCCGGAGGTTTTGGCTCGAGACGTGAAATGCAGGCAGAATGTAACCTCTGCAAATTTTTTCTTCAAAAGCTTTAGGGGATATGCAACTTTTGCCAAGCAGTTCCGTCTAGAGGGTACCAACAATTTTTGGAGAATGAAAGGGGATGGCAAGGATGAAGAAATGGGGCAAAACAGTCGGTACCGTATTGCTGGCGGGAAGTTTATTGGTAGGGGGTACGGCGTTAAGCGGAGTGCTTCAGGCTCCTGAAAAGGCTTACGCTGCTGAGGACGTGCAGAGAAATGTCGTTAGTGTTGTAGGTAAAGGCGAGCTTTCGATCAAGCCGGATATCGTGTATCTGTCGATCGGCGTCAGCACTTCTGCTGCAACAGCTGAAGAAGCACAGAAGTCGAATGGAGCCAAAATCACCAAGCTGACCAACCTGCTGAAAAAAACCTGGGGTATTGCGGATAAGGACATTCAGAGCACCCAATTTTATGTGCAGCCTAATTATGCCTACACTGAAAAAGACGGTCAACAGGTTAAGGGTTATAACGCCCAGCACACGCTGCAAGTCTCTTACCGCGATCTGACTAAGGTCGGGGGACTGCTGGATGCCGCTTCTACAGCGGGGGCGAACAACATCGGAAGTGCACGGTTTGCCATCGAGGATCCTTCTGCATTCGAAGCACAGGTTATTGAGAAAGCAATGGCTAATGCAGATGTGAAGGCAGCCGCGATTGCCAAAGTGGCCAAACGCAGTCTGGGCCAGGTCGTTACGGTTATCCAGAATGACGACGGTAATAACCCGGTTGTCTATATGGAGAACGCCCAAATGTCCAAAGCATCGGCCGATATGGCTGCAGGCACTTCGGTTGAAGCGGGAGAGGTTAAAGTATCCACCCAGCTTAGTGTAATGTACGAGCTGAAATAAGAAAGCGGCGGGTGAGGCGTTGCTTCCGCTGTGATGGCGGAGGCAACGCCTCTTTTTGCTTTTGAAGTACAGAAGCAGGTGTGAAATCTCTCAATTTGTTTAAAGTAATGTAATAAGACTCGTAATATTTGCAGGGAAACTTTAAGAAACTGTAAGGAACGTTGTAACAACCACGGTTGCTGTTTATCTTATAATGGGAAGAGTCAATATCGTACCAGCGGAAGGGGAAAAAAGTATGAAGTATATGTCGAAAGAACAAGCCCGTAAATGGGGCGCAGGATTAATGGCGGCAGGATTGCTGCTGGGCGGAGCTCTTCTGCCTGCAGAGACGAGCCAGGCCGCAGCGGCCAAGACACAGGCTAAGGCCAATTCATCACTTGTTGTATTAAAAACAAACGGAATGATTTCACAGCATACCGGGATTGTAAGCGCAGGGAAAGTATGGGTGCCGGTTGCTTTTATGCGTGATACTCTGGGTATGCCGTTGACTTATGATAAAACGGAGAAAACGTATACGGTCGGGAGCGGAATTACACGAACCAAGCTGATGGTCTCCGATTACGGCACCTCCATCTCGGTCAATAATTATTTTCTGGGAGAGTATGAAGGCAAGATTATAAATAACCGACTGTATGTTCCCTTTGATCTGCTCAGCGATTATTTGGGATATAAGGGGGATTGGAATGCTGCCTCCGGACGGTTAAATGTGATAAAGAAAACACAAAATCCGATTACGGTAACGACTGAAACTTACAGCAAGGACTACAAGGACGCACCGATCAAGCTGGATTACCCGCAAATCAGCGGTTTGGACAATGCCAAAGCGCAGGCAGCGATTAATAATACCCTTAAGCAGACGTTCCTAAAGTATGCGGAAGGGGCTGAGAAAGAAATTGCCATTAAAGCCAAAGATGACCGCCCCTATGAATATGAAGGAGGATATGTGGTTACGTACAATCAGGACGGGGTGCTCAGCCTTGTGACCAGCCAGTATGGGTATACCGGCGGCGCTCATGGAATGACCTACCGCAATGCCTTTACCTTCTCGCTCAAGGACGGAAAGCAGCTATTGCTTAAAGATTTATTCGGTGCCAACCCCAACTATAAAAAAGAGCTTAATGCAAAGCTGGCGAAGCTGCTGAAAGCAGATGGCGGGTATCTTGGCGGCTTCACCGGCCTGAATACGGAGAAGGATTTCTATTTGAAAGACGGCAAGGCAGTACTTTTCTTCCAGTTGTATGAATACACTGCATATGCTGCCGGATTCCCTGAGTTTACTTTCACATTCAAGGAACTGCTCCCCGGCGGAAGCAGTCCATTTGCCGCATTGAAGTAAATACAGTGACCTGACTGCGAATCCGCCAATGCCGGCTACGGACATTTCTCCGTTACCGGATCACCTAACCGTTCATAAGCTAAAGGAGAAACCAGCTTAGGAGCGGGGAGGGAAAGTAACGATGAGTATTCAGTATACGGCGATTGGCGATTCGTTAACGACAGGATTTGGAGCTCTGCCGGGCAATGGGTTTGTTCCGGTCTACCGCCGGATGGCAGAGGCACGGCTGCGGGTACCGATCGAATTATCCAATTTGGGAGTCAACGGTTTGACCACAGATGGATTGGAGCAGAGACTGAAGGGGGATTACAACTATCGGCTTGCCATCAGTGAGGCCGAATTGATTACGATGTCCATTGGCGGCAACGATTTGATCAAGGCGGCCAAAGCGGCGGCCGGCCGGCCGGCCGATCTGGCTCCGGTTCTGCAAAAAGCGCTCCGGGAATGCAAGCGTAATTTGAATGACATTATGGGCACGCTTTCGCAGTTGAAGGCGGGCATGCGGAGACCCTATATTATTAGAATAGTAGGACTGTATAACCCCTATCCCCAGTTGACGGAAGCGACGGATTGGGTGCGGCAGTTTAACCGCTATGCTGCGGTATATAGCAGCCCGGTATGCCGGTTCGCCTCTATATATAATGAATTTGCCGGCAACGAGCGGGGGCTGCTGTCAATAGATCATTTGCATCCTAACGGAAGAGGTTACCGTGTTATCGCCGGGAAACTGGACACGTTGGGGTATGGGCGTCTGGGGTAATTCTTCATCAATAGAATAATGTACCTGGACTATAAAACAGCAAAAGAGGCTGGCGGGGATCACTTAGTGGTCCCAACCAGCCTCTTTGTTGTTGCATGTATTAAACGCCGGCAGGCAGCGTCTTCTCGATAACTTTATCGACAATACCATATTCAGCTGCATCAGCTGCAGTCATGAAATAGTCGCGGTCGGTATCCTTTTCGATCCGTTCCAGCGGCTGTCCTGTGCGCTCGGACAGAATGCGGTTCAGCTTGTCGCGCAGCTTGAGGATGCGGCGGGCGCGGATTTCGATGTCCGTTGCCTGACCTTGAGCACCGCCCAGAGGCTGGTGAATCATAATTTCGCTGTTAGGAAGTGCAAAACGTTTGCCTTTGGCACCGGCGTTCAGCAGGAAAGCTCCCATCGATGCGGCCATACCTACGCAAATCGTCGATACATCCGGTTTGATGTACTGCATTGTATCAAATATAGCCATACCCGCTGTAATGGAGCCACCAGGGCTGTTTACATACAGGTGAATATCCTTCTCCGGATCCTCGGCAGCCAGAAACAGCATTTGCGCGATGATGGAATTGGCTACCACGTCATTAACCTCCGTTCCAAGGAAAATGATGCGGTCCTTCAGCAGGCGGGAATAGATGTCATAAGCGCGCTCACCGCGGTTGCTCTGTTCTACTACCATAGGAATATAACTCACGTGGAAAACCTCCTTGAATTGGTTCTTCGAATGTGTTCATTTTTACTGTTACCGTATTAACCACATGATAAACAAATTCAAACAAAAAGTCAAAGAAAGTCAAACTTAGTTGCAAAAAAAGAGCCATCACCTGGCTCTTTGGTTAATCATTAGTATGGGTGTTGCTAAATTATAGACAAATAAGAAAATAATGGCGCGCCCGCCAAGAATCGAACTTGGATCTCAGGCTTCGGAGGCCTACGTCATATCCATTGGACCACGGGCGCAACAGAAATTATTATAATACACTTATTATGCAAATGCAATGGATTCATCCTGCTGTTTGAAAAATATCTTTTCCCGGATGTCTGTGGCCTCATTTTTAGTCCGGCCGGAAGTATACAGCTTGGGCGTTTGTGCGGCCAGCACAAGACTTTCAGCCCCTTACATGGCTTGGCAGATGTATAAGATGAAAAGAGGTTGAGAATTATACTCTCGGAAGACTTGCACTCCGCGTAATATTTGGGTAGAATATGGGTGGGACTTAAAAAGTTAACCCGGGACATTTTAAGACCACGAACAAGGGAATAGAGAAAGACGAAGTTGCAGGAGTGAAAGCATGCGTAATTTATTAGAAATCCAAAAGCAGCTTCTGCCTGATCTCATGGAAACCCTTAAGAGACGGTACACGATTCTACATCAGATCATGCTGTCCGATATTATCGGACGCAGGACGCTCGCCGCTTCGCTTGATATGACTGAGCGGGTACTGCGCGCCGAGACGGATCTTCTGAAATCGCAAGGGCTCATTGAGATCGAGAGTGTCGGCATGCGCATCAGCGATGCCGGGCGCAGACTGCTTGACCTGCTGGAGCCGATCGCCAAGAGCTTGTTCGGCCTGGATGATCTGGAAGAGAAGATTCGCTCAACGTACGGTCTTAGTAAAGTCATAGTAGTGCCTGGCGACTGTGAGACATCGCTGTTTACCAAACGTGAGCTGGGCCGGGCAGGCGCCAAAGCGTTGCTGGGTGTGCTCCGTGCAGGCGATACGATTGCTGTCACCGGCGGCTCGACACTGGCCGAAATGGCCGATCAGCTGACACCGCCGTTATCCCATTCCTATAAGAACGCCTGGATTGTTCCGGCGCGCGGAGGACTTGGGGAAAGTATGGAGATTCAAGCCAATACCATTGCTTCGACGATGGCCAAACGGCTTGGAGCCAATTACCGGCTGCTGCATGTACCTGATCTGCTCAGCGGAGATGCTTATCAATCACTGGCGCTAGACTCCAATATTGGAGAAATCGTGCAAATTATCCGCAGATCGCGTATTATTGTTCATGGAATTGGCGATGCCATTGAAATGACCCACCGCCGTAAGCTTGATGAGACTACGGTCTCGGAAATACAGGAAGAAGGCGCGGTTGCCGAATCGTTCGGCTACTATTTCAATGAAGACGGCCAGGTTGTCCATACCATGCTGACGATGGGACTGCGACTGGAGGATATTATCCGGACGGAAGTTGTCATCGGAATCGCCGGAGGCAAACGCAAGGCGAAGGCCATTCATGCGATGCTGCGGTTTGGGCAAGAAGACATACTCGTCATAGACGAGGCAGCGGCTGTCGAAATCGGCAAAGAAATCGACGCACAAATACAGCAGGCCCTATAGCATCCAGTTTCTGGAGAGCATTCGCAGTTATTTTGCATTATACTTAACATTGTTGTCTTGACAAGCTTAACGGCCTGTCTTGAATAAATAAAACGAAATCTAGGAGGAACTATTCAATGAGTGTAAAAGTTGGTATTAACGGTTTTGGACGTATTGGACGCCTTGCATTCCGCCGTATTCAAAATGTAGAAGGTATCGAAGTGGTAGCAATCAATGACTTGACTGATGCTAAGATGCTTGCTCATTTGCTTAAATATGATACAACTCAAGGTAAATTCCAGGGTGAAGTTGAAGTTCACGACGGATTCTTCAAAGTAAACGGCAAAGAAGTTAAGGTTCTGGCTAACCGTAACCCTGAAGAACTTCCTTGGGGCGACCTCGGTGTTGACATCGTGCTGGAATGCACAGGTTTCTTCACAACTAAAGAAGCAGCTGAGAAACACTTGAAAGGCGGAGCTAAGAAAGTAGTTATTTCCGCTCCAGCTACAGGCGACATGAAAACTGTCGTTTACAACGTTAACCATGACATTCTGGATGGTACTGAAACAGTTATCTCCGGCGCATCTTGCACAACTAACTGCCTGGCTCCAATGGCAAAAGTGCTGAACGATAAGTTCGGTATCGTTGAAGGCTTGATGACAACTATCCACGCTTACACTGGTGACCAGAACACTCTTGATGCTCCACACGCTAAAGGCGACTTCAGACGCGCCCGTGCTGCTGCTGAGAACATCATCCCTAACACTACCGGTGCTGCTAAAGCCATCGGCCTGGTTATTCCAGATCTGAAGGGCAAACTTGACGGAGCTGCTCAACGTGTGCCTGTAGCTACAGGTTCCCTGACTGAGCTGGTTACTGTTCTTAACAAGAGCGTTACTGTTGAAGAGCTGAACGCAGCAATGAAAGAAGCTTCCGATCCAGAAACTTACGGATACACTGAAGATGAAATCGTATCTTCCGACATCAAAGGTATGACTTTCGGTTCCCTGTTCGATGCAACACAAACTAAAGTCCTGACTGTTGGCGACAAACAACTGGTTAAAACTGTTGCTTGGTATGACAATGAAATGTCCTACACTGCACAACTTGTTCGCACTTTGGAACACTTCGCTAAACTTGCTAAGTAAGATCGTTTTTATATAAGCAGCATCTATAGAGCGGAAACAGAAGTTCCTTGTTTCCGCTCTTTCTAAATGGATTCGTGAGTGAACCAATATGGGTGTGGAGGAAACTAATCATGAACAAAAAGAGCGTCCGTGATGTAGAAGTAGCAGGCAAACGCGTATTCGTACGCGTCGATTTCAATGTGCCAGTGGAAGACGGTAAAATCACTGATGATACACGTATCCGCGAAACACTTCCAACGATTAAATACCTGATCGAGAACGGTGCAAAGGTCATTCTGGCCAGCCATATGGGCCGTCCAAAGGGTCAATTCGTTGATTCCATGCGCCTTACCGGTGCTGCTGTACGTCTGTCCGAGCTGCTCGGCAAACCAGTTGCCAAAGCTGATGAAGCGATTGGCGATGCTGTTAAAGCACAAATTGCTGAACTGAACAACGGTGATGTGCTTGTGCTTGAGAATGTCCGTTTCTATCCGGGTGAAGAAAAGAACGATCCTGAACTGGCTAAGCAGTTCGCGGAACTGGCTGACCTGTTCGTCAACGACGCATTCGGCGCAGCTCACCGTGCACATGCTTCGACTGAAGGCATCGCTCACTTCCTGCCGGCTGTATCCGGTCTTCTGATGGAGAAAGAATTGTCTGTTCTGGGCAAAGCTCTTTCGAACCCTGAGCGTCCTTTCACTGCCATCATCGGCGGTTCCAAGGTTAAAGACAAGATCGACGTTATCGACAACCTGCTGACTTTGGCTGACAATGTACTGATCGGCGGCGGCCTTTCCTATACATTCACTAAAGCCCAAGGCTTCGAAATCGGAAATTCCTTGGTAGACAACGACAAACTTGATGTCGCTCTTGGATTTATCGAGAAGGCTAAAGCACTGGGCAAAAATTTCGTGCTTCCGGTTGACGTAGTTGTAGCCGATAAGTTCGGCGCAGATGCCAACACCAGAATTGTTGATACAACTGACATTCCTGCGGATTGGGAAGGTCTGGACATCGGTCCTAAAACTCGTGAAATTTATGCCGATATCATCAAAAACTCTAAGCTGGTTGTATGGAACGGACCTATGGGTGTATTCGAAATCGACATCTTTGCTGAAGGTACAAAGGCTGTAGCACAGGCTTGTGCAACAACCGAAGGTTACACTGTAATCGGTGGCGGTGATTCCGCAGCTGCAGCAGAGAAATTCCACCTGGCTGACCAAATGGATCATATCTCCACTGGCGGCGGCGCATCACTCGAGTTCATGGAAGGCAAGGCACTTCCTGGCGTAGAAGCACTGAACGACAAGTAAGACGTAGAAGGTAGAAGGAGGCAATCCATTACTATGAGTAGAACACCTATTATCGCCGGGAACTGGAAGATGTTCAAAACCGTTCCGGAAGCAGAAGGCTTCATCGCTGAAGTCAAAGGCCAAGCAGAAGTAGCAGGCGTAGAGACTGTTGTTTGCGCTCCATTTACTAACCTGCCAGCACTGGTAGCAGCAGTAAAAGGCACAAGCATCAAGATCGGTGCACAAAACCTGCACTTCGAAGATAACGGCGCTTATACAGGCGAAATCAGCGGTGTAATGCTGAAGGACCTTGGCGTTGAGTATGTTATCATCGGGCACTCCGAACGTCGCGCTTATTTTGGCGAAACGGACGAAATCGTGAACAAAAAGATGCATGCGGCATTCCGTCACGGCATTACTCCAATTGTTTGTGTAGGCGAAAAGCTTGAAGAGCGCGAAGCTAATCAAACAAAAAATGTGTGCAAAGTTCAAACCGAAGCTGCATTTGCCGGTCTCAGTGCCGAACAGGCTGCTCAGGTCGTTATCGCCTATGAGCCTATCTGGGCGATTGGCACAGGCAAATCCTCCACTTCCCAGGATGCCAACGAAGTTATTGCTTATATCCGTACCCTTGTAAAAGGTCTGTATGATGAAGCAACTGCTGAAGCTGTGCGTATTCAATACGGCGGCAGTGTGAAGCCTGAGAATGTAACGGAGTACATGAGTCAAAGCGACATCGACGGTGCTCTTGTCGGCGGTGCCAGCCTGCAGCCAGCTTCCTTTGTTTCACTCGTTGAGGGGGCGAAGTAAGAATGTCAGCACCAAAACCTGTAGCGTTAATCATCATGGACGGTTTCGGTTTGCGCAATACGACTGAAGGCAACGCTGTTGCTCAAGCCAACAAGCCTAACTATGACCGTTACCTGAAACAATATCCGAATACCACACTAACTGCTTGCGGTGAAGCTGTAGGTCTGCCGGAAGGACAAATGGGTAACTCGGAAGTAGGACACCTTAACATCGGTGCCGGACGTATCGTATATCAGGATTTGACCCGGATTGACAAGTCTATCCGTGACGGAGAATTTTTTGATAACGAAACGCTGGTGGCTGCTGTAAGAAACGCCAAATCAACCGGCAAAAAGCTTCATCTGTATGCGCTGGTCTCCGACGGAGGCGTACACAGTCATATCAGCCACCTGTTTGCCATGCTTGATCTGGCCAAGAAAGAAGATATGCACGAAGTGTATATTCACGCATTCATGGACGGCCGCGATGTACCTCCTGACAGCGGACAAAAGTTCGTTCAGGATCTCGTAGCCAAGATTGAAGAGGTTGGCGTAGGTAAGATTGCTACGGTATCCGGACGTTACTTCGCAATGGACCGTGACAAACGCTGGGAGCGTGTAGAGAAAGCCTATCGTGCTATGGTATATGGCGAAGGCCCGAAATATACCGATGCCCTGCAGGCGATCACAGCCTCCTATCAGAATTCCGTGTATGATGAATTCGTTGAGCCTAGTGTTATCGTAGACAGCAATGACAAGCCGGTTGCGGTAGTGGAAAGCGGCGATTCCGTTGTGTTCCTGAACTTCCGCCCTGACCGTGCGATTCAGCTGTCCCAAGTCTTTACCAACTCGGATTTCCGTGGTTTTGACCGGGGTCCTTTGTTCCCGCAAGGTCTGCACTTCGTATGTCTGACTACATTCAGCGAAACGGTGCAGGGCTTCGTGGCCTACTCACCGAAGAACCTGGATAATACCTTGGGTGAAGTGCTGGTACAGCAGAACAAGAAGCAATTACGTATTGCGGAAACTGAAAAGTACCCGCATGTAACCTTTTTCTTCAGCGGCGGACGCGATGAAGAGCTTCCTGGGGAAACCCGCATCCTGATCAACTCTCCTAAAGTAGCAACTTATGATCTTCAGCCTGAGATGAGCGCATACGAAGTGGCGGCGGCCTGCGTAGCGGAAATCGAAGCGGATAGACAAGATGCTATTATCCTTAACTTCGCAAATCCTGATATGGTTGGACACTCCGGCATGCTGGAGCCAACAATCAAGGCTGTTGAAGTGACGGATGAATGTGTGGGTAAAGTTGTGGATGCCGTTGTAGCCAAAGGCGGCGTGGCAATCATCATTGCCGACCACGGCAATGCGGATATGGTATTTGACGAGAACGGACGTCCGTTCACGGCTCATACTACTAACCCGGTTCCTTTCATCGTAACTACCGAAAATGTTGTACTGCGCGAATCCGGTATCCTTGCCGATGTGGCACCGACGATTCTGGATCTGATGGGACTTCCGCAACCAGCGGAAATGACCGGACAATCCATGATCGCCAGCCGTAAATAAGCAGGATTTAAGCTTTACCATCACTACCAAAACCCATGATAAAAGGAGATTAACTTACATGACTATTATTTCTGATGTGTACGCTCGCGAAGTCCTCGACTCCCGCGGTAACCCTACTGTAGAGGTTGATGTTTATCTGGAATCCGGCGCTAAAGGCCGCGCTATCGTTCCTTCCGGCGCTTCCACTGGCGCTCATGAAGCTGTAGAGCTTCGTGACGAAGACAAAAACCGTTACCTGGGCAAAGGCGTTCTGAAAGCTGTTGAGAACGTAAATGAAATCATCGCTCCTGAAGTAATCGGTATGGACGCTCTTGACCAACTGGGCATTGACAAATTGATGATTACTTTGGACGGTACTCACAACAAAGGCAAACTCGGCGCTAACGCAATTCTGGCTGTATCCATGGCCGTAGCCCGCGCTGCAGCAGCAGCTCTGGATGTACCTTTGTATGTATACCTGGGCGGATTCAACGCTAAACAGCTTCCAGTACCAATGATGAACATCGTTAACGGCGGCGCACATGCCGACAACAACGTAGACGTTCAAGAGTTCATGGTTCTGCCAGTTGGCGCACCTAGCTTCAAAGAAGCACTGCGTACAGGTGCTGAAATCTTCCACGCTCTGAAATCGGTACTGAAAGCTAAAGGCCTGAACACAGCAGTTGGCGACGAAGGCGGATTCGCTCCTAACTTCACTTCCAACGAAGATGCATTGTCCTCCATCATGGAAGCTATCGAAAAAGCCGGTTACAAACCAGGCGTTGACGTATTCCTTGGTATGGACGTTGCTTCCACTGAGTTCTTCAAAGATGGCAAATACCACCTGGAAGGCGAAGGAAAATCCTTCACACCAGCTGAATTTGTTGACCTGCTCGCTTCTTGGGCTGATAAATACCCAATCATCACCATCGAAGATGGCTGCTCCGAAGATGACTGGGAAGGCTGGAAATTGCTGTCCGAGAAACTCGGCAACAAAATCCAACTCGTTGGCGATGACTTGTTCGTAACCAACACTGAGCGTCTGGCTAAAGGTATCGAAGAAGGTATCGGTAACTCCATTCTAATCAAAGTTAACCAAATCGGTACTTTGACTGAAACTTTCGATGCTATCGAAATGGCTAAACGTGCAGGTTACACTGCAGTTATCTCTCACCGTTCCGGTGAATCCGAAGACAGCACCATCGCTGATATCGCTGTGGCAACCAATGCCGGCCAAATCAAAACAGGTGCTCCTTCCCGTACAGACCGTATCGCTAAATACAACCAATTGCTTCGTATCGAAGATGAACTGGGTGAATTGGCTCAATACAACGGCCTGAAATCCTTCTACAACCTCAAAAGATAATTATTTTTGAGTCAAGCTTTTCAAAGAGTCTGCCGGTTTCCGGCAGGCTCTTTTTTATTATGGCTTTAGCCAGTTGAGTGCGTGAAACGCGCGAAACAAAAAACCACCCGCTATGCGGGTGGAGGGAACGAGGGTTTGACCACCAAGACCATTCCGATAGAATTGAGATGTTCAGGCTCAATGGAAAGGAATGGTCAAAGATGGCAAACAAGAGCTATAGAAGTGGATGTGCAAATACCATATCGTGTTCACCCCGAAGTATAGACGGAAAGAAATATATAATCAAGTAAGGAAAGATTTAATCGAAATCTTCAAGCGTTTATGTAAATACAAAGGAGTCGAGTTCATAGAGGGACACATGATGCCAGATCACGTGCACCTGTTGGTCGCGATACCGCCGAAGATCGCCGTGTCCACGTTCATGGGATATCTGAAGGGAAAAAGTTCGCTCATGATCTTTGAGAAGCACGCTGGACTAAAGTATAAGTATGGGAATCGAAAATTTTGGGCGGAAGGATACTACGTGAGCACGGTGGGTTTAAATGAAGCCACGGTAGCCAAATACATCCGTGAACAAGAAGCACATGACCAAGCCATAGACAAATTGAGTGTAAAAGAATACGAAGATCCATTCAGTGACAAAAGGAACAAAAAGAAATAAGCCCGTTTAACGGGTAAGTGAAGATGACAAATTACACTGAGCCTGAACAAATGTGTGGTCAGGCTAGCGTCTTTAGGCGCAGTTTGGCAACGAGGGGTTATACCCCTAGAGCAAACCACCCGTTGGACGGGTGGTCCTGATTTGAAATTGCATCTGCCACTCTGAATAGGTATTCTATAAATGTAGATAATTGGAAGGAGTGGATTGAATGAATGCTATTGTGGCCGGGATTGCGATTGGAATACTGATTGTAATCATAAGCTTAGTTTTTACACGAATCCGGGGACTGCATTCCGGGCTCACGTTTTATCCGGGGATTGTCGGCTTGGTTGGCGGTGCAATCTTGCTCGTGCTCAGTTTTTCAGTGATTGGGCGCTGGGAAGGGATTGCCTATGCCTTTATGTGTGTTCCTATCATTGTGATTTCCGCGCTGTTATTGCTGACTCTTACGTTTTTCAGGAGACAGGCATAGGAGATTGACACCCGGTATCTCCAAACTAGATTCGTAGTCAGAAGGTTGTATTCATACGGTAGCTATGATAAAATAAAAATGCTGTTTATGAAACGTAAAACCTAATTTAGCATAGATAGTGATGCTTGGACGTAGGAGGTGGAAGTGAATGGATATCTTTTTGAAAGTAGTTCTCCTGATTTTTTCCGTCGGTCTGATTGCGGTCGTTCTTCTGCAAAAAGGGAAAAGCGCAGGTCTCTCCGGTGCCATCTCCGGCGGTGCTGAGCATCTTTTCGGTAAAACTAAAGCACGCGGTATGGAGCTTGTACTGCAGCGTGTAACGGTTGCACTGGCAGCTGGATTCTTCATTATGGCGATCGTTGTTGCCATTGTAGTTGATTAGGACGTCTACAATAAGCCTTCGCACTGTTCTGAATAGAATGGGGCGTGGGCTTTTTTGGTGCAATTTTTTGGACTGCGTTAACTTTGTGATAATCATTACAGGGATGCTCTGGATTGATTTCGTGTATACTAGGGTATGAAGTATATAAAGGTAAATTTTACTTGAATGATTTCGGGTGAAGCAGGACAAGACATACATATATGCCAGCAGCGCTTAAAGGCTGCGGAGGGCCGAGGTGACTAACTTGATAACACAGGAAATATTGCTTGATTTTATGCGGGAGACCGCTTATAAACCGCTCACTTATGACGAATTGGTAAGCCACTTCGAGTTGCATGATAGCGCGTCGTTTAAAGCGTTCGAGGATTTGCTGCTGGAGCTTGAACAGGACGGGAGAGTCGTGCTGACCCGGAATGCCCGTTATGGCGTGCCGGAACGGATGGATTTATTGCGCGGACGGCTGCAGGCACATGCGAAGGGGTTTGCTTTTCTAATCCCGGACGACCGTGATCATCCCGACGTGTATGTACACGCCAACGATTTAAAGGGTGCGATGAACGGGGATATCGTACTGGTGCGTGTTACTTCGAAAAGTCCGTCCGGCGGGCGGATGGAAGGCGAAGTGGTGCGGATCGTGAAAAGAGGTGTGCTCCAGACTGTTGGGGTATTCCAAAGCCTGGAGACCTACGGTTTTGTGCTGCCGGATGACAAGCGGATTAACCGCGATATCTTTATTCCGAAGCAGTCCTTTATGGGAGCGGTCGACGGCGAGAAGGTTGTGGTCCGCATTGTAAATTATCCGGAAGGCCGCGCTGCGGCTGAAGGGGAAATCATTGAAATTCTGGGGCATAAGGATGATCCGGGTGTTGATATTTTATCCGTAATCCGTAAGCACCAGCTGCCTGAGGCTTTTCCGTCTGAAGTGATGACCGAAGCGGAGCAGGCGCCGGATTCCATTACCGATGAAGAAATTATCCAGCAGGGACGCCGCGATTTGCGCGGGCTCAACATTGTCACCATCGACGGTGAGGATGCCAAGGATCTGGATGATGCGGTCAATGTGGAGCGGCTGGAGAACGGGCATTACAAGCTGGGCGTTCATATCGCCGACGTCGGCTATTATGTGCGCGAAGGTTCGGAGCTCGATAAGGAAGCTTATGACCGCGGATGCAGCGTGTATCTGGTGGACCGGGTAATTCCGATGCTGCCGCACCGTCTCTCTAACGGGATTTGCAGTTTGAACCCGCAGGTGGACCGGTTGACGATGTCCTGTGAGATGGAATTTAATGAGCATATGAAGGTCGTGAAGCATGATGTCTTTACGAGTGTAATCCGCACCAAAGAAAGAATGACTTACTCCAATGTCCGTAAAATCGTGGAAGACGAAGATCCGGAGCTGCTGGAGCGGTACAGTCCGCTGATCGAAGATTTCCGTCTGATGAAGGAACTGGCCATGAAGCTGCGCGATGCGCGGATGCGGCGGGGAGCGGTTGATTTTGACTTTGAAGAAAGCAAGATCATCGTCGACGAGAACGGCAAAGCTGTTGATATCGTAAAACGTGAGCGTTCAGTAGCCGAACAAATTATCGAAGAGTTCATGCTGGCGGCCAATGAGACGGTAGCCGAACATTTCCACTGGCTAAAAGTGCCGTTCCTCTACCGGATACATGAAGATCCGGACCCGGAGAAGCTGCAGAACTTTATGGCCTTTGCCGCCAATTTCGGCTACCACGTTAAGGGACGCGGCAATTCTGTCCACCCGCGCGCGCTGCAGAGCCTGCTGGAGGACATTCAAGGCACCAAGGAGCAGACAGTCATCAGCACAATGATGCTGCGCTCCATGAAGCAGGCTAAGTATGATGCGGAGAGCACGGGCCATTTTGGACTTGCGGCGGAATACTATTCCCACTTCACATCGCCGATCCGCCGGTACCCGGACCTTGTCATTCACCGTGTGATGCGCGAGGTGATCGAGAACGGTGGAGCCCTAAGCCAGAAGCGTCATGATTACCTGTCCAGCCGGATGCCTGACATCGCGCAGCAGTCCTCTGAACGCGAACGCGTAGCAGTGGAAGCAGAGCGTGATACGGAGCAGCTGAAGAAAGCGGAATATATGCAGGATAAGGTCGGCGAGGAATTCGAGGCGATGATCAGCAGTGTAACCAGCTTCGGCATGTTCATCGAGCTGGAAAATACCGTCGAAGGTTTAATCCGTCTCAGCGCGCTGAGCGATGATTACTACCACTTCGACGAAGCTCATATGGCGCTCATCGGGGAGCGCACCTCCAAGGTGTTCCGTATCGGCGATGAGGTGAAGATCCGCGTCGCCAAGGTCAACATGGACGACCACACGATCGACTTCGAGCTGGTCGACATGAAGCCGCGTGCGGCAAGCGAGCACCGCAGCTATAGCGGACGCGGCGGTAAAGGCGGCCGTCCGGGTGCCGGCGGCTTCAGCAAGCCGTCCGGTGGAAAAGCCGGCGGCAAGGGCCGCACCGGCGGTAAAGGCAAGCCCGGCGCTGTCGGCGCGGGCAAGGGCAAGTCCGGCGGCGCGCTGAACGCCGGCAGAGGCAAGTCCGGCGCGGTGGGAACCGGCGCCTGGGAAGCGCCGCGCACAGACGCGGCGGCTGGTAACGGCGCGCCTGCAGGCGGACGCGCTAAACGTGGCAGCGGCGGCCCTGCAGAGGCCGCACGCCGGGCTTACGCCGCCCTGAACGGCGAAGCGGGCGGCAGCAGTGCGCCGCGCGAGCGTAGCGGCGGGGGACGTGGCCGCGGCGGAGAGGCCGGAGGCGGTGCCGGGGGACGCGGCATCAGCTTCGGCTTCGGCTCCGGCAAGGGCGGCTACGGCGCGCCAGCCGGCGGCGCAGGCGAGCAAGGTGCAGGCGAGCTGCGCGGCGTTGACGCGAACACCCGGTTCAGCAGCCGGGAGGATCGCGGGTTCGAGAGCCGCAGCGGAAGCACAGAAGGCAAAAATAAGGGCCGCCGCAAGAAGAACAAGAGCGGCGTGTTCATTGGCCCTTCCGTGACTCCAGGCAACGTGGAGACCTCCGACAAGGTAGCTGCCAAGCGCAGTGACAAAGGCAGCAATGCGGAAGGCGCAGTACGCCGAAAGAAAAAGAAGAAAAAACCTCAGGAGTAAGCTGAGATGATGAAAAGCGCTGTTCCCCGTGAAGGGAGCAGCGCTTTTTTACTAATAACGAATTTTATGTTCGGGGTCTCCCGCAAAAGGAATGCATAAACTTCCAAGATCAAAGTCTCCCTACACTGGGATTAACGCCATCTCCACTTATATCCTAGCATGTAATTTCTATTTATCCATCATATTGTATATAAATCACCTCCAAAGCGGGTCTTACTGACATACATATGTCAAAATGCCTGATGGTGAATGGGCGCTGCTTCCTTGCGTTCCCCGGAGCGCTTTTGATACAATATAGATCTGACGTTTGGATAATCAAACTTACCTGCTTGTTAAGGCGATCTGATTATCTCTGCCTAGGAATACGATTCAAGGAGTGACTCTCATGGGTAAAAAAGCAGACGGGAAAGTGCTCGCCCAGAACAAAAAAGCTTCCCATGATTATTACATCGAGGACACTTACGAAGCAGGCTTGGTGCTGACCGGCACAGAAATCAAGTCGCTGCGTAATGGGCGCGCGAATATTGGCGATGCTTTTGCGACGATCCGAAACGGTGAGATTTTCGTGCACAACATGCATATCAGCCCTTTTGAACAAGGGAACCGCTCCAATCCTACCGACCCGACGCGTACGCGCAAGCTGCTGATGCATAAAGAGCAGATTCACAAGCTGCTGGGACAGTCCAAACGTGAGGGTTTCACCATCGTGCCGCTGAAGGTGTACGTCCGCAATGGATACGCCAAGCTGCTGATCGGCCTTGGTAAAGGGAAGAAAGAGTACGACAAACGCGATTCTGCCGCAAAACGTGATGCTCAGCGCGATATTCAGCGTGTGCTGCGCGACAAGCAAAAGATCGCAAGATAGGCCCGGGCAGGAGATTGCCCAATGTTCCAGATTCCCCCTTCAATTCCTTTAACCTTCGTGTTAAAGTGTTGATAAATGTGCTATACTGTGTAAGTAAAGCTTAATGCTTCTATGCAGTCTTCTTGAAGAAGAGACTGTGGATCGGATCACTTTTGCTCGCTGGTCCGCTTAATCCGAAGCGCCCTTTTAATGAGGGGCCGTTCTTGGATTCGACGGGGGTAGTTCGAGCATGAGTAGCGAGTAGTGGGGACGCGTCCGCTTCATCAACGCTAAAGCCTATTAAACGGCAAACAACAAACAAACTACGCTTTCGCAGCCTAAGAAACTGTGTGCGTGCTTCTACCCTGCATCGCCCATGTGACAGGGATAGGGGCTAACAAGTAGTGGGATACGCTGTCTCATCTCCGCCTGCGGTGAGCTGAAGAAGACAATCAGGCTGACCCGAAGGGGACCCGGTTACGGGGGGCTTCTAGGGTGACATCAAATCCGTGACTACACTCGTAGAAGCTTATGTGCCGTTATCTTCGGACAGGGGTTCGAATCCCCTCGGCTCCATATGGAGTATGAGAGAGTACCTTAATTGGTACTCTTTTTCATGTTTTCAGGAGATAATCAGGGGTGCATTGTGGTTGAAAAGCCTTGATAACACTAGGTTTCAGCTAGAAGGATGATAAATTACGCCGCCTCTGGTTTTACTTCGCTCTAGCTTTATGTTTACAGAGGTTGAGAAGTTCCTCAGTGATGTTGACTGGATGTGCATTCTCCGTAACAATTGACTACGACAGTTACCCAAAGAGGCAAGTAACGAGGGTTCTTGGGAGGCAGTGAATGATCATGGTTGGCAGATATATAATTTAAGAAATAGCCAATAATTCTGAAATAACTTTAATAAAATTAAAAAAAATCATTTTCATTGGTGCGATTTTGAAGTAGACTAAAGAAGAATTGTTATATCATGAATAGGAGCGATTAATTTGGAACAATATAAGTTTAGCTCTGAGAATAACAAAATGATTGTTGAAGCTATCGTTGAAGGCTATCGGGATTACATTGAACATCGTAAGGATAGGAAAGCTAAGATGAAGATAAGTTCTGCTTTTGCTTGGACTAAAGGTAATTTCATTGAAAGCAAAATTGCAGAAGAGTGTGTTGATTACGGTTTTAGGTATAGAAAATCAAAAGCAGGCTTAACATGGGACTATCTTCAATTCATTCATGGTGAGTCTAAGATTCTTTTCCTGGTTAAGAATGCAACTTATTTTAATGAAAAATGCTTTTCGCAATCTAAATTACCAGCGAATAGAGGTAATAAAGGATCTCACCGGACATACTTACATGAATTGTCTAAAATCAATAAAGATGTGGAGTTCTCAAAATTTCAACCTGTTGCAGAGGATGGTGAATTAGCCGCGAGATACGAACAACTTTCGTTTTTCGTTTCTGAGAACCAAGTAAAAGAGGAATTGGAAGATTTCCAATCATCGTTTACTGAATTTCATATCCTAACATATACGCTAGATGAGGCGTATCAAATTTCTGAAGTGAAAAATTATTTACCTAATCCAACTGACAATGTGGCATATTTAGTTGAAGACTTGTCTGATTTTATATTTGGTGCAGAGTTAACTAATGAGGATCGAGAAGTGGTAGCACCAGAAATGGGCGAGGAAATCATGGATCCAGCAGCTTATGATATCGGGATATTGGAAGAGGATCAACAAGCTGAGTAGTTAAGAGGTAAGGAGGGGGCAAGAATGTTCATTGGTGAGAATCTTACCAATTTACGAATCATGCATGGATATTCTAGAAAGCAGCTCTCTGAAATGTTAGATGTGACAGAACAAGCGATTTGGCAGTATGAAAATTCGTATACATCACCTAAAGTACAAATTGTAAACGAGCTAAAAAGAATATTTAAGGTGAAGAGTAAATATTTTTATACTCGGGATATGGTATCGCTTTACAATGTGGCATCGAATATCGAAGTTATGAATATTGCTTATCGTTCAAAGATCATAAATACATTTTCAAAGACGCAATCGGAAGTAAAACATGTTGAATTTTTAGATGCATTTGTAGAGCAAATTACAGCTAAGATCAGTCTTCCAACCTTGAATATTGTTCAGTTAAGAGATGAAGTAGTAGATTATCTAAACAGCACAGACGACGACAGGATGATTCAAATCAATAAAATGGCCCAGTTAGCGCGAAAGAAGCTGGGCTTTTCACATGACACAAATGATGAACTAATGTATTTAATTGAAAAAAGTGGCATTTTTATATTTGAAAAAGCAATTGGTGAAGATATTGATGCATACAGTTTATGGACTCAAAAAAATAGAGCTTATATTATTTTGGGAAATATAAAACAATCCGCTGCAAGAAGAAACTTTGATCTCGCACATGAGTTGGGTCATTTATTGCTTCATTTTCGAGTTGAGTTTGCAAACTTAGATAGGAAAGAACATAAACATTTTGAGAATGAAGCTAATTTATTTGCAGGAGCATTTTTGTTGCCTGAAAAAGAATTTATCAAAGATATAACGGAAGTTATTGCTATTACAAATCCAGATTCGTACTTAGAATTAAAACGAAAGTGGAAAGTATCATTACAAGTGTTAGGTTATCGAGCTTATAAACTAGGTATTTTTGAAGCGAAGGATCATCGTAATTTCTATGCTGCATTACACAGAAAGAATTATCTAAAGGTTGAACCATTGGATAAATCAATCCCACTCCAGAAGCCCATGAAAATTAAAACGATTATTGATTTTTTGGCAAACAGGAAACTTATGGATATTCGTCAAATGATAGAAAAGGATTGGACGGTTGAAGTATCTTTTTTCAAGCAAATGACAGGGCTAGATGGTGAGTTTTTTGATAAATATGTAAGTAGTGAGTTGGAATTTGATTTGCAGAAAGTTATTACGATTCCTAATAGAAATCAATAAAAAACAAAGTGGTTTTTATAAACAAAGCACGTTAAACCATGCATAGTTAGATTCAGTTATCTTTCGTGTATGTAGGTTTACATGTGGAGCAAATCAGTTCGAAGTTTATGAGAGCGGGGGGCTTCTAGGGTGACATCAAATCCGTGACTACACTCGTAGAAGCTTATGTGCCGTTATCTTCGGACAGGGGTTCGACTCCCCTCGGCTCCATATGGAGTATCACCAAAAAAAGCGACCGTTAAGGTCGCTTTTTTTGATTTATAGAGTCTGTAAAATATATTGTGTAAACTCTCAAACCCATTAAAATGGAAGTAAGAGAAAGGTTGGGGAGAACACATGGGACTTTGGTCAAAACAGCAACTTCGGGAATTCATAAAGGAGAACAATCTGGTCACCGCTCAAGATGCACAGAATGCCTTGAAAGACCTGTTTGCAGAGACGATACAGGAGATGCTGGAAGCCGAAATGGATACTCACTTAGGCTATGGAAAGCATGAAGTAAAGGCCAAACTCACTCCAAATAGTCGCAATGGAAAGAGCCGCAAAACGGTCGTCAGTGAGTACGGTGAACAGGAAATCGCTATCCCTAGGGACCGTCTGGGTGAGTTTGAGCCACTTGTCGTCAAGAAGCATCAGTCGAACGTAACGGGCATCGAAGAACAAATCATTGCCCTGTATGCCAAAGGCGTCAGTACAAGAGAAATCCAGGATCATCTAGGACAGATGTATGGCATTGAAGTCTCTCCTACGCTCATTTCCAATGTCACGAACAAGATTGTTCCTCTCATTAAAGAATGGCAGAACCGGCCTCTGCAGGGCGTCTATGCGGTCGTCTATCTGGACGCCATCCACTTTAAAGTCAAACAAGACGGGGCCATTATCAACAAGGCCGCCTACATGGTCATTGGCATTGATTTGGACGGAAACAAAGATGTGCTGGGCATGTGGATCGGGGAGAACGAGTCCTCCAAGTTCTGGCTGAGCGTGCTCAATGAGCTGAAAAATCGCGGGGTGGGGGACATTCTCATTATCTGCGTGGACAACCTGTCCGGGTTCTCTCAAGCGATTGCAGCCTGCTACCCCCAAACTGAAATCCAGAAGTGTATTATTCACCAGATCCGCAGTTCCACACGGTACGTGTCGTACAAGGACATTAAGAAGGTGACCGCCGACTTAAAGCCTATATACAAGGCCGCTACTGAGGAAGGCGCCTTGCTTGAACTCGACCGTTTTGAGGAAGTCTGGGGCGCTAAATATCCTCTTATTATCCGTTCCTGGCGGACAAATTGGGACGAACTTGCTACCTTTTTCAAGTACCCGCCTGAGATCCGCAAACTCATCTACACCACCAATATGATCGAGAGTTACCACCGCCAGCTACGCAAAGTAACGAAAGGAAAAAGCATCTTTCCTACGGATGAGGCATTGCTGAAGATGCTCTATTTAGCTACCGTTGACGTCACTCGGAAATGGACGGGACGTGTACAAAACTGGGGGCAAATGCTGCTCCAGTTGTCCGTCTTCTTTCCTGATCGGGTCGGTCAACACTTGCGTTAGATTCGCGACTTCCCCCTCGGGGGAATCTATGCTTAAAAGCGTTTACACAAAAGTATTGACAGACCCGATTTATACCCTAATCTGGACACAATGGGCTTCAATAATATTGGATAATTCCTTAAGCGTAAATTTATGATTAACCATATCTACCGTGAAATCTTCAGCTTTCTTCGTATCCATCTCAAAGGTCAAATTATTGAGCTTTAAATAAACAACAAGTGCTGTAAAGGCAGACCGTTTATTACGTTGTGAAATGAATGGTTTTAGCCTAATGATTCAAACAGTGCAGCGGCTTTTTCAAGAACAGCAGAACAAGCTTCATCCCTAAAAGCGGAAGATTGCGGGCGAAAGACTGCCGATTCGAGTAACCCGGTGTCTTTTACACCAATTTGTCCTTCAGGGCTATACCGTTGAATCATTGCTAGATTAATGGCAATTGCATCTTGTATGGATAGATAGCGAGTTAGCATCCTTTAACTTTAAGCCCACGTAATGTCTGATCGTATTTATGCATAACGTCTGTCAAAGAATCCATGAAGTCCTTGCTGATTCTATTAGGCAATGCGACTTTATTTGATTTTCTGATAATAATCCCCCCATCGCTTCGTTTACATCAATAAGAACAGTATCCCCTTGATCTAGTCCTATCTGCTTTAAATCATCTGTCATAGTAATGCTGAGGCTATTTCCAAACTTTGAGACTTTACGTTCCATTTCGATCACACTATTCATTGGAGTTCCTCATAACCAATATATATTACGGTCACCCTGAGCTTGGCTAATGTCATGTCCCTTTAAATATAAAAAAAGTTGTTGCAATTTATATGTAATATGTTTACACTAAAAGTAATAAATTGGAAAAAACGAAAAAACGCGGACGGTTGTGAAGTGTTTCACAAAAATCACCTGAGGTATGTAAGTGATGGTAGGGATTTATTTGCAACATCTGCTTTTGAGAAAAATTATACATAGTATTGCCCTCATTAATTCAACTGATATCTGGAAACCCAATAGAGGCTTGGCACCAAAGAAAGACGAAAAGTTAGCTTGTACCAGTTAGAGATCCCGCTTTTGTGGAAGGGCAATTATGTAAGGTGGTGGTAGATGTTAAGGTTGGAAATCCTTGTAGACCCCATAATCCAAACTTAGTCATATCTTATAATGGAGAGGTAGATGATAAATGAAGAAGAATTTTTTATTATCAATTACACTATGTTTTTCCTTGCTTTTCTGTTTGGCAGTACCTGCAGCCTTTGCTAATTCAGTAAGTGAAGATGAAACCCTGAATAATGGATATTCAATAACTGATGCCTATGAGTACCCATTACAAATAGATACTGGGGAATGGAAAGAAATTCAATCCTCCGAGGAAAAAGTTAAGGTTTCTCAAATCCCAGAATCCATTTTATATAATATGACGACAGAAGCATTGGTAGAAACAGTGATGAATTATCCATTAATGGTTACTATGTACGCTTTTGATACCGAACAAGCAGGATTTAATGCCGTTTACAGTACTTTTAATGGTTTGCAGGAATTAACAAAGAGGTCTGACGCAGCCTTTGAATTAGAGCGATATCGTAGCAATACTGCTCTTTTAAAAACAACAGATACTAAAATAATCGTTCAAAGTTATTATGCCGAAACTTTACTTGCAGCTATTGGCTCTAATAGCCGTGTAAGTTCAGATAGCGTTATTACTCCAAATTTCACCAACAGTTCTGTAACTACACCTAGAGGTACTAGTGTGCCGACATTTAAAGATCTGACCTGGGCGGATCATGGATATACATCGGCACAAGGGGCTGCAATTCAAGCTCAGTTCGTAGCAGCATTTCCTAATGCAACAGTTTTGAGTGCTCAGAATCCCAGTTATAATTGTCACTCGTATGCATGGTATTCTACAAGTTCGGCTAATACACATTGGATGAATAGCTCAAGTGGGTATAGAACGGATGGTAGCTATACCAGTGGAACGGCGAGAGTTGGGAGCAAAGTGGATTATGGAGCAGGAGATCATTCAGCCATTGTAACATATGTTGGAGGAGGATCGGGACCCAATATTACAGTTAAGTCAAAGTGGGGACATAATGGAGTGTTCTCACATAATATAGTTGATTCTCCTTATACGATGGGTGCTTATTCTTGCACTTTCTGGAATTGATTATAACCACAAGTTATTATACTGTTTCTCTGGTTATACGTGATAGTGATTTGAAGGATGGGTTACAGTAGTGATGTTATTGAGGACTAAAGTTCCTTCGGTTGACATCAAATCCGTGACTACACTCTTAGAAGCTTATGTGCCGTTATCTTCGGACGGCTGAATAACTACTCGGTCAACGTATTCTTGAAGAACTTGTCTTTTTTCACCTTCATCGGCGGAGAGAAGCAGGTTCTTTTTCGTTTTCAATACTTTTTTTAAAATGGCCCTCACTAGTAAAGGGTATTAATAAATGAACAGTAAATGGAGTAATTATAGTGGTGGGTTTCTTTGACGGCTGCCGTACTGCTAGGGGTACAGGCAGTGGGAGCAATCTTCGGGTTGCAATTGGCCCAGAAAAATACGATGAGGTTATAGCGGCCGTGAATGCGGTCCTGGGTATCTTGGTAGTGCTGGGGAATTGTGAGTAATCCGGAAGCAGGCAAAGGATATATTAACAAAGAATAACTATTTACAAATGATAAGTAAAGCCCCGTCATTAAAGGAGGAGCTTTACTTACAAGGTAGTATAGTTTTGATTAATACTTAATATCTTCGTCTTGATAATCGTTCTGAACTGAATTTAAATAGCCTCCTATCGCAAATGTAGTTATAAGTCCACCGCTGAAACCCATAAAGATTGAAAAAAGCGTAAACCCAAAAAGCGCGCCAATTCCAAGCGTAGATAGAAGCACAAGAATGATACCAAACCATTTCATAGCAAGTAACTCCTTTATTATATGTATTAAAATGGTAATTTAGTAGTAATACGTATTATTTTCCTATCAGTTTCACTTGTATTTCAAGTACATACAGCCGAAGCTATCACGGACGCAAGCAACTCTGATAAAGAGTAAATTCCCAAGCGTTTTTGTGTACAAATCTCTTTCAAACAAGGATGGAGATTTCCTACTAATGGTTTCATGTTTTGTACATTGGCCTTATTATGCATCTCGACAGTTAAAGTCAAATTATGGTAAGTTCTTCGTATAATTACTGTAGTAATGAAGTCAGATTCGAGCGATAAATTAAGTGCAGCTACTTTTTCACTTGGAAAATATAATATAACAAGCCTTTTCACCTGGGAGGGAGGTACTGAAGATGAATGAGCCGGGTTTGGAGAAGGCGATGGACACCCTGCAATATTTGAGTCAGGATCCAGAGGCCAGACGCTTGTATGAGGCCAGACAGAAGTATCTGCATGATGAGGCATCTATGCTCGGAAGTGCAAAAATGGCAGGTATAAAGGAGGTAGCAAAGAATATGCTGACCTTGAATCTGGACATAGCGACCATTGCAAAAGCCACTGGATTAACGGAGTAGGAAATTAATAGTTTGAGGAAGTAGATAATTAGGGAGCATCTATTGAGCGGATGCTCCTTTTTTATTGAAGAAATTATGTGGGGTAACTTTCGTTGCCTAATAACCTATCTAGGTGTATGATTCTATCCTGCATATAGGGACTAACAAGTAGCGAGATACGCTGTCTGGTCTCTGCCTCTGGGGGCAGCAGAAGGGGATAATCAGGCTGACTTAACGTATAGCCGGTTTCGGGGTGATACGTATCAGTGAAGACACCTTAAATGTTTTTTCACTTCAACCTTTACGCCTAAGCGTACCACATATATTCTGCAAATATGCTACGCTGGTTTATATCATTTTTAATTCTGAATCTTATAGAGGAGGCCCCCATGCCAAGCATTCTCGAATCCCTATACCACGGTAGCTTGTTCCCTAACGAGCACGTTATCCCCAAAGATTCTAATTATCGCCCGTTAAACAAACAAATCATCGAGTCTATAGAAACTTGGAAAGGTAAGCTGTCCCAAGGAGATTTTGAGGAACTGGAGTCTTTATTGGAGTTCTATTCGCAAGTGCAGGGGATGGATATGACGGCTGCGTTTGTGTGCGGACTCAAGACCGGAGCGGCGATGATGATTGAAATTCTAGTCGATGATTGCTCTTCTAAATCATATTAGCGCTCAACTCCGAGGTAAAAAAAGCAACCTCTGTCCGAAGCGGATAGAGGTTGCGGCTACTATAACGTCTTCGTGAGGCAACCTGCGAAGAACGTTCTGCATGAATAAGCTTTATCCCATAATGACTAGCACGTTGTTTTCAGCTTTCATTTTGGCGATTGGGATCAGGTCGCCTTGAATTTCTTCGCCGTTAATGACGATATGGGTAACCCCTTTTTGGACGCCGTTCTTGTTCTCTACCTGAATGTTCAGCTTCTTACCGCGGAATTCCCGCACCATGGAGAAGTCATTCCAGCTGGAAGGAACACATGGATTGATGCGAAGGCCATCCATCTGCGGCTGAATCCCCATGATGCCCTCCACCAGAGAGACCATCACGGTCGAGGCGGTGCCGGTGAGCCAGTGGACATGCGCCCGGCCTTGATACGGGCTGTCTTTGGACTCGACGAACTGACCATGCACGTAAGGCTCAAGTTTGCGGATTTCGGCTTTGTCGTTCATGCTGGCCGGACTGCAATTCAGGAAGTATTCGAACGCGCGTTCACCGTTGCCAATCATGGTTTCCGCTAAGATGAGCCATCCCTGCGGCTGGCTGAAAATACCGGCGTTTTCCTTGGTGGAGGCGTTGAAAAGGGCCATCAGAGCCACTGGCAGGCCGTACTCCCGGAACGGCGGGTAGAATAACATAGTGCCGTAATCGGTCCGCAGATTGTCGTACACTTTATCCATGGAGACCTTTGCCTGTTCCGGGCGGGCGGCGCCGCTTAATACGGCCCAGCTTTGCGGATTCAGCCAGATTTTTGCTTCATCATTCTCCCAGGAGCCAATTGTATAGTTATCTTCGGTGAATCCGCGGACGAACTGATCGTTCTCCCAAGCATGCTTCTGAATGTTCCCGTCGAGCTCATCAAGCAGGCCCTGTGCCCACTTTACGTCGTCCGGCTTGTTCTTGTTTTGCGCGATTTCCATGAACACTTTGAAGGCCATGTACAGCTGGAAGGCGACGAATAGCGACTCACCTTTGGCTCCGAGACGCAGACAATCGTTCCAGTCCGCATGAAGCCCGACCGGCATGCCATGTGCACCCATACGATCCAGGCTGAATTGAAGAGCCTGGCGCAGATGCTCGTACACCGTGCCTTCACCTTTATCCGAATAAGGTATCATCTCATCTGTAAAGTCCCAGTTGCCACTTTCATTTAAGTATTTAATGATGGTTGGGAACAGCCACAAGGCGTCATCGGCGCGATAGTGGGGATGACCGGTTTCCCGCACGTATTCCGGGTCGTCTGGTGTGCCCTCGTGACCAGGGTTATGATCAAACTTCACCAGTGGAAGTCCACCGCCGTTGGAGACCTGGGCGGAAATCATCAGTCTTAGACGCTCGAGGGCCATCTCATGATCCAGATGAATGATACCTTGAATATCCTGTACGGTATCCCGATAGCCGAGTCCGTTACGAAGACCGGAGTATTGGAAGGAGGCTGCACGAGACCAGATGAAAGTGATGAAGCATTGATATGCGTTCCAGGTGTTGATCATGTTGTTCAGATTATCGCTTGGTGTCTGGACCTGGAAGCGGTTAAGTTTGCTGTGCCAGAATGCCTTCAGTTCTTCGAGTTCCTTGTCCACGACAGACAAATCTTTGTAGTGGCTGAGAATTTCGGACGCACCTTTCTCATCATATTGTCCCAGAAGGAAGGCGATTTCTTTCTCTTCTCCTGGCTGCAGCTCTACGTTGATCTGCAGAGCACCGCAGGAGTTGGTGTTGTAGTTTAATGTATTGCTACATTGGCCGTTTGCAACGGAAGCCGGATTGCCGTAGCTGCGGTAATCGCCGAGGAACGTATCCCGGTCGCCATCGTAAGCGGTTACCTCTGCGCCTGCAGCACCGAAGAATCTCCAGCTCTGATCCTCGGGAACGTTTTCATTGATGGATTGAAGGATCATATTGTTTTTGTAGTAGGTCCGGGAGATGAACAGCGTGTACTGAAGGTTGACGGTATCCTGCTCGTAATTGTTATTGTTGGTTAATTCGACAAATCCGAAGAGAGCCAGCTTCCGCGCTTTGGAGTCATTATTGCGGACCTTCATGCGCCATACCTCGTAGGTTTTGTTCAGCGGCACATAATATAATGATTGTGTATGGATATTGTCGTAATCCGAGACGATGTTCGTGTATCCGGTTCCATGATGGCATACCGACTTGTACTGATCCAGATCTTTACCCACGGGCTGCCAAGAACCGGACCAATAATCCCCGTTCTCCAAATCTCTCACGTAAATGTAGCGCCCAGGCTCGTCCTTTGAATTAAAATGGTAGCGGACATGCCGCCCGTTGGCTCCAGACTTTACAAAACTGTAGCCCCCTGCGTTTCCTGAGATAATGGCGCCGTATTCCGGCGAGCCCAGGTAGTTCGCCCAAGGGGCAGGCGTATTCGGTTTCGTAATGAGATACTCTTTGTTTTTTTCGTCAAAGTGACCGTATTGCATAACCATTCCTCCTATAAAGTGGATGATGGGCAGGGCAATAAACGCGCGTTCACAAACAGGTGAAGTTTCCCGGCCCAATTTCATTATAAGATAGTTTTAATCAACCTATAACCCCATATTTGTGAAAAAACAACAAAGAATATCAAACTAAGGAATTTTCAAGTTCTTCTAATAAAGGCGGAGAAACGGAAGGGGTTTATCGCCTTATGGATGTGCCGAAGGACTTTTTTTTCGTAATACGCAAAATTTAGTTTAACATGTCGTTTTTGATGGTAATGTATGTATATTGTGTGGTTATATAATGAATCAACTAAGTTTTTATGTATTCTGTATATGCATTAGGTCCACGGAAGCTTGTACATAGATCACATTTAGTGTTTATTTGGGTTGGGAGTTAATCTACCCTGCGAAAGGATGATTTTATGAAAATTGATGTCCAAAGGGAGAGCGGAATTGCCCGGGAGATCGGCCAGCATGAAGTTTCTCTGGGCGCAATCAAAGAAAATCTCGAGTTGTACAAGGAAAGCTTGAGAAAAAGCTGGGATGCAGATGAAACTATACATATGACACATGCTATGGAACTGATTCAAACGAGTATTGGAAGGGTCGCATCAAGTCTTAGAGCGATTGAGTCGGATATTATATCTACGGCAAATGCGATAAGACAAGAAGAAGATGCGAAGGAGGCAGCAGAAATCGCAGCTAGAGAGGCAGCAATGAAGCAGCTCAAGAATAGTCCGCATACTAAATAAAGTCTGTGCCGGGAGGACACTGTATTGAATACCATTTTCCTAGATGAGAATCTTATTCAAATTGCATCAACCCATCTTTCTAAGTACACCTCTGACTTATCTGACGCAGTGAGCAGACTTTCCCGGTTGCTTGGTCAAATTGACAATAGAGTTCTGTCGCGAAGTGATGTAGGCAGCCGGTTAGGCAACCTGTGTAAAGAGCTGGGGGATTTACAGGAAAAGCTGGGGAATTTCAAGAAGTTTGTGGAGAATGAAAGTGGAAAATATTTTGATATTGAAGATTATTTGGTTAAAGTCGGATTGTCATTCAGCTCAAACCCCATAGACCAGTATGAGTCTCAATTGGCTGGCGATCCTTTCTTTCTGCTGGCCTTCCGCAATGCCGTGAATGATGTATTCTCTGGCATTACGAACTCGGATACATTACTCCGGTATAAAGATTTGCAGTTTAAAACCGTTAAAAAAGACGGGAAGATTCTCATTCAGCTCGTCAATGCGGAAATGGTTACGGGCAGACACTATATGGAGTATAGAGACGGGTTGGTCCGGCTCTTAGGCGGGGAAAGTGGAACCTTCAAGAAGCGATACGTGAACCGGTTAATTAACGGGGATGGAATACCTCTGTATGTTGACGGCCATGGGGTTATCCAAGATAATATGGACCGTTTTAATAGACTGGCTCCGGTAGAACAATTCATCAATGGAAGAAGCAACAGATTACAAAATATGAAGGATGTATTCAAATCTTCTTATAAAGACGGGATGACACTCTGGGATGATTTTAACTGGAAAAACACGACGGCTTTGTCTAAGGGCGGAAAGTTTCTAGGTGCGGCCGGGACGGTTCTGGCGGTAGGAGATAACTTTGTGGAGACCTTCAGAGACGGCGGGAAGTGGGATTTTAACTTGAAGAACACTGGTACTTTTGCTGTGAACACCACGGTGGATGTTGCCGCCGGAGCGGGTGCAGCAGCAACTGGGGCCGTTATCGGCTCATTTGTGGTGCCACCCTTGGGAACTGTAGTGGGGCTCGCCACAGGCGTAGCTATAAACTTTGCCCTCAATGCCAAGTTCGGAGGTCCGCCGCCGAAAAGTGTAGTCGATCATACGAAAGATGTGGTTAACGATGCAGTGGATGCTACTTGCGACGCTATCAGTGGTGCTGTATCAAACATCGGAAAGGGCTTGAACAAATTGATATGGTAGGAGGCTCACATGTTAAAGCAATATAACGAGGAGTACTTCGCTAAAATAAAGGAAGCCGCGCGTGAACGCTTGCGTCCTGATGGTGTATCTGTATTTATTATAGCTACCTTAGTGTTCAGTGCTGTAATGATCGCGGTTTCGCTTAATGCGGTTCTCTATGGTGATAACACCGGTTCGAGGTGGATGATTTATTTAATTGTAGACATAGTCCTCTGGGCATTCCATTTGCTGGCTGCACTTTTATTTTATAATGTGAAATGGGCCTATAAATATCAAAAAATCCAGTCCTACATACTATGTTTGATTACCCTGAAATTTTCGCTGGAATTCTATTTGGTTTACTTTCTGATGTGTGAAGACAGAGAGGCAGCGCCGTTCATGACATCACTCGGTCTGCTGATGTTGTTAGGCGGAATTCTTTTCCTGATCCTCTCCACCTGGCGGGCAGTGCAGCGGGTAAAAAAGGGTCATTTACAAAGAGGCGGCAGCGGATTATACAATTACAAAGAGTCCAAGTCCTACATAAGTTTGCCTGTTATTTATCTCGGAGCCGTTATTGCCGGACATATGCCTAAGATGTTCTCGGATAATAGCTCATATACATCCATGGAGCCTGCAATTGCCTTGGTGTTTTGTGTAGTTCTTCAGTATGCCATTGCCATGGCCTGGCCTGAATTCTTCCTGCTGGTATACTGCAAACGACGATTCCCCTCCTTTCATATCCAGCCATACAAGCAGCGTAAATCGAAGCAGCAGAAGCCACGCGGGGGGCACAAGGCATGAAAATAAAGCGGACTCCGATCATATTCCATAACGTCATCAGTTGTACCAAAACCTGCAAAATCGAGGAATGGCATCAGCTGGCCAGAGAGCTTCGTAATTCCGTTGTAAGCAGTGGCTTATATGGTACAGGTCCGGTCATTTATCAAGTTGCCAATCTGAATTTGGCTGCAGGGGAGGCCGACTATTCCTTCTATGTTCCTGTAAATGCACCTGTGGAGATGAAGAACAATGAGGAGTATCAATTTACAGAAACGTTGAACTTTACAGATGGGCTGCTGCTTAGACACGCTGATCTCGACGACGATATCGAAGAATCATACGCTGTTCTGAGGTCATGCGCGGAGTCCTATCAGCTAACGCTTGAAGAACCCTTTTACAATATCTATCTGGATGTCTACGGGGATGGAATTATCGATATTTTTGCTCCGGTCATCAAGGAGGGATAGTGTGGTAAATCCAAAGGATTCGATAAAATACACCAGTGTTGTCTCCAGAAAATATCATTTCTACTATAAGGATCTGGAGCAGCAGCTATCTGATTTTATGAGTGATGTATTCCAGCTTAAGGCTACGATTAAAGGTCCCTTATTCTATTCCATAAACAATATTCCAATGGATGAAATGCTGCATGCGGAATTTTTTATTCCTATCCATGAGGATTATCTGGACGTGACAGAAGATATGCATTTCCACAGTTATTTCTGCATCGACCGGATGATTTCTACTTGTGATCTTGCCGATTATGAAGCAAGTACGGAGACCGCTTATGGAGAGCTGCTCCACTATATGGAGAGCAATTATTTGCGCCAGACGACTCCCATTTTTCATATCGTTTCCGGGGACCGGACATTACCCTATTTGTTTATCAAAATCGGAGTCAGCGCTCAAAGTGCTGAGGAAATTTGGCTGTGAACGGCGGTACAGGACGGTTATCAGCGAATTGAACCGCATGTAGAAAGGATGCAAGGAGATGGCATTCAATCCAGAAACCAATGAAGAATTAGTGATTGACGGGAAGGTTTATGTTGTTCAGGGGCATCCGCTCATGAGTGAGATCCCCTACGGCCAAGAGGGCAGGCAAGGTACGGTGTATAAACTCACCAGCATTCAAGACGGCATTTCCAAAGCGCTGAAAGTATTCAAACCCGTCTTCCGGCAGCCTTCTAATGTATATTTGTCAGAGCAGCTTGCGGCCTTTTCAAAGATTGATGGACTTCAGGTCTGTGAACGGGATGTATTGATTCCTCAGCGGGACGTACAACTGTTGGGAAGTCACCCGGAGCTGCTGTATGCTGTTCTTATGCCATGGATCAATGGTCCGACCTGGATGGATATCATACTGGAAAAGAAAGATATTCCCCAAGAAACGGCGCTTCATACCGCCAGATCGTTGGCTGAAGTGTTATCTTTCATGGAGCAGCGCGGGTTGGCGCATGGGGATTTATCAGGCTCTAACGTTATGATTCCCGGACTCCTGCATGAGATTATGCCCTTAGTCAAATCATGCATTCAGCTGATCGACATAGAGCACATGTATGCGGTCCACCTCGACAGGCCTGAATATATGACGATGGGATCACCCGGATACTCTTCCGGGAGAAGTGATTATCAGCATCTTTGGAACAAGTATGCAGATCGTTATTCCGGCAGCATCCTGCTCGCGGAGATGCTGGCATGGTTCCATCCTGAGATTCGGGAAGCGGCATGGGGTGAAAGTTATTTTGACCCCGAGTTGATGGAGAATGACCAGGATAGAGTAGCCTTAATTAATAGAGTGTTGACTGAAAATTACGGCGGCGAGGTTGCGGGTCTTTTTCGTAAAGCATGGGAAAGTGACGCGCTATATCAATGTCCAGCATTCGGAGAATGGTATATTGCCTTATCCTCGGTCAGCCTTGGCTACACGGACTCCTCCGAAGAGGTTCTGGCGGAAGGAACAATGACTTCAACGGCCCTCCCATCCGTTCTTCGTCCAACTCCAATGGAAGAGTTGTCAGAATGGGATGAAGCGCCGCTGGGTAGAGCAAGAATGCTGGAAAGTTCAGGGGATTTACAGGGAGCCTTGGCGGCTTACACAGCATTGCTTGCCGGTCCCGTTGCTGATTCCTCTGTCCGCCATGAAATCGAAGTTTCCATACAGGTGATTCAGTCTCTGCTGGCTGAACAGCATTCGAAAGAAACTGCGCCGGAACAGGAAGAGCTGCGCCACCCGGCAGGCAAGAAATGGCGGCTCGGAATGCTGATTGCATTGGCGGCAGCTATTGTGCTCGGCGGCAGTCTGACTGTAAGGGGGATAATGGGCGAATCGGAGCCCTCAAATGAGGCTGCTGACGTTGCCGCTCAAGCAACGGTGCAGCCAACGGCAACAGCCCAGCCAACAGTTGCCGCCAGCCCGTCGGCGGCTGCTCTGGCGCCCGTAACTACGGAAAAGCCGAAGCCAAAGCCGACAGCTGAGCCGACGGTTAAACCAACGCCGAAGCCGACAGCTCAGCCAACGGTTAAACCAACACCGAAGCCGACAGCCCAGCCAACGGTTAAACCAACACCGAAGCCGACAGCCCAGCCGACGGCTAAACCAACACCGAAGCCGACAACTAAACCAACAGCCAAACCAACGTCGAAGCCGACAACTAAACCGGCGGCAACCGCCAAATCAGTAGCGAAGAAGCAAAAAATCAAAGCGTTGGAGGATAGCATTCTTTATGCCTACAACGTTGAAGATGATACGGAAAAGGTTATCCGTCTAGCTAAACAACTAAAAGCACTGGATAGCAATAACAAGCTGGCACGAAGCATGCTAAAAGAGCTTACAGGAGAGTAGTTATACAAAAGTACATATAACATTTAGGAGGAATAGATATGAAGAAGTTTATCTCAGGCTTTATCTGCGGTGGATTATTATTCGGAGGTGTTACCGTATTTGCGGCAGATTTAAAGGGAGCCCTATTCAATATTAATAGTGTTGAGGTGGATGGCGCGAAGATTACGGTGAATAGTAAAAATAAACCTTTTACATTCCAAGGCTACGCTTATTTTCCCAGCTATATGCTGCCTGAGCTGGGTTATGAACCTTCGCGTTCCCGTGACGGAAAGACTGTAATCTTAAATTCAACGGGCAAGAAGGTTTACGCAACCACCGGCACGATTGAGGCAGGCAACGATTTCCTGATCGGAGCCCCTGAAGTGGTTAATACGAACGCAGAGAGCAGCATTATGTACGACGGCAGCACTGTGATTAAAGAGCAGAACGGGACCACCCATTTGAATTATATCTATACGATGCTTGGAGACTATACTCCGGATAGCAAGGGACAAGCAAAGATTACCTATCAACTGGATGAAAAGTACAGACAGTTTAATGCGAAAGCGGCTCTAATTCAGCATAAGCTAGGAAGCGTCAGCACGCAGCCGGTCACGGTAGATGTTTATCTTACAAATAAGGGCGGGCAAACGACCTTATACGGATCGTACACATACACGTCCACCCAAGAACCCCAAAATTTGATTGTGCCGCTTCGTTATGTGGATAAGATTACATTTGCGATAAGCAGTCTAGGCGCTTCTAAAGTGGAATTTGCCATGTTTGATCCAGTATTCATTAAATAGTAATCCTGCAGGAAGTTAGTGCCGGCTATTTGGTGGATTTGAATAGGGAGTGAAGATACGCATGCAGCTATCACTGCTTAAAGATACGGTCATCTATACTTGTGTTCTTCCCGAGAAACAGAAGGGACAATACTGGATCACCCAGAGAAATGAACAGAATTATGAGGAGAACGTTATCAGCATTGAAGGCATTGAGGGGAAATGGATTCTAAAGTCCAATAAACAGGCCGTTATTCTGGACAGCAACAAGTCCACTATTAAGGAAATTGCCATAGAACCCATGAACATGTACTCCATTCATCTTATCCGAACGAATGAGTATGTAGTGCTCTTCTCTGAGCCTGTCTCCCGTGACAGGAACACCTTTAAGAAGCTGAAGTTTCATGCAAACAGTAAAATAACGATTGGACGGGCAGAAAATTGTAATCTGCATTATGCCAATAAGTATACCTCATCCCTTCATGCTGAACTGTTGATCAATGGCTCTACCCTGACGATTCAAGACCAGAGCAGCGCAAACGGAACGTTTGTGAATGGGAGACGGGTCACCAGCAAAGTGCTGAAACTAGGAGATGTCGTCTATATTATCGGTCTCAAAATTATTATTGGCCCCGATTTTATCGCCGTGAACAATCCGGACGGTCAGCTAAAAATCAAAGGGGCTGCGTTTCAGCCGTATGTTAAGCAGACGGCAGCTGTGGTTGAGGAGGAGGAATTGGAGGAGATCGCCGTTTCCCCTGAATTCTTTTACCGTTCTCCACGGTTTAAGCGGGATATTCAGCAGGCGGAATTTGTAATTGATCCTCCACCTTCACTCGGTAATATGGAACAATTACCAATCATGCTGATGCTGGGTCCGTCCATCACTATGGGGATGGCCTCACTTTTCACAGGGTTGTTTGCCCTCCAGAATGCACTCAGTTCCGGGGGGAATGTCAGAAATGCAATGCCTACTCTAGTAATGTCTATGAGCATGCTGCTAGGTACAATATTATGGCCTATCTTGGCCAGAAGACATGAGAGCAAGCGGAGAAGCCGGCGCAATCAGGAGAGAAATGTGAAATACAAGGCCTATTTGGAAGAGCTCCGGCAAAAAATTGCAGATGAGTGTGCCTATCAAAGCGATATTCTACATGAGAACCTAGTGACTGTAGAAGATTGCGTTGGCCGCATAGAACAAAGGAAGCGTAATTTATGGGAGCGAACCCGCAGGCATAATGACTTTTTATCGCTTAGACTGGGACTGGGAACCGTTAACCTGCAGGCAGAAATTAAGCATCCCGAAATAAGATTCAGCTTGGATGAAGATGATTTGCGGGAGGAATTAGAAGCGTTCATCAAAGAACCGAAGCTCCTGAAAAATGTGCCGTTGCCGCTGTTATTGACGGAGGATTGGATAGCGGGAATTATCGGCACCAGGGAAGCCGCCGTTATGCTTACGAAACAGCTGATCCTGCAGCTTACCGCACTTCACAGCTATGATGAACTAAAGCTCGTCTTTCTCTATGATACAAAAGAACAAGATACTTGGGGATTTGTGAAATGGCTGCCGCATGTATGGAATGAAGAGGGCAGTTTGCGGTTTGTCGCAACGGAGCTAAATGAAGTGAAAGAGCTGTCCAGTTATCTGGAAAAAGAGCTGTCCGCCCGGGAAATGCTCTCATCTGATGAAGAAATACGGGAGTTGTCGCCATATTACGTGATTATAGCTGCGGACAAGCAGCTGGCGGGCAAAGCTGAAATAATCAACGGATTATTAAAGCAGAAAAAGAACCTTGGCTTCAGCATTTTGCATCTTTATGATCAGCTTATGCATCTTCCCAAAGAGTGCTCTCTGGTGATTGAGTGCGACGGTGAAGATTCGAATATTTTTGACAAAGATAATATTTCCGGGAAATCTGTATCTTTCCGCCCTGATCCTTATGGGATCCGTAATGAGCTTGCGCTTGCTGTCCGGCTGGCTAACATCAAGCTTGACACATCAGGGTCTAAATATAATCTGCCGGATATGTTAACCTTCCTCGATATGTTTGGCGTCGGAAAGATAGAGCATCTTAACGCCTTAACCCGCTGGAAGGATAACGATCCGGTACTGTCACTGGAAACTCCCATTGGAGTGGATACCACAGGAGCCTTATTTCAACTGGATCTGCATGAAAAATTCCATGGTCCTCATGGATTGATTGCCGGAATGACAGGTTCGGGTAAAAGTGAATTCATTATGACCTTTATATTATCACTGGCAGTGAATTATCATCCTCATGAAGTAGCCTTTATCCTTATCGATTATAAGGGCGGCGGGATGGCAAGCGCATTCTCTAGCCTTCCTCATCTTGCAGGAACGATTACCAATTTGGACGGCGCTGCGGTAAAACGTTCGCTGATTTCAATCCAAAGCGAGCTGAAACGACGCCAGGCCATATTTCAGGATATTCATAGCCGGCTTGGTCTTAGCAACATTGATATCTATAAATACCAAAGGCTTTACCGGGAAGGGCAGGTATCCGAACCGCTTCAGCATTTGTTTATCATTTCTGACGAATTTGCCGAACTTAAAACCCAGCAGCCGGAGTTTATGGAACAGCTGGTAAGTGCTGCGCGAATCGGACGAAGTCTGGGCATCCACTTGATTCTGGCTACTCAGAAGCCTGCGGGTGTCGTAGACGACCAAATCTGGAGCAACAGCAAATTCCGGATTTCATTGAAGGTCCAGGAGAGGGCCGACAGTATGGATGTAATCAAAAGACCGGATGCCGCGGAATTGTCCGTTACGGGCAGATTTTATGTGCAGGTAGGCTTTAACGAGCTGTTTGAACTAGGGCAATCTGCATGGGCCGGCGCACCGTATGATCCATCGGACCGGATGGAACGTACACCGGAGCACAACCTCACGATAATTGATACGCTGGGCCGTATTGTAAAGCAAACAGCTGTGAATAAACGAAAAATCAGACAGGCCAATCCGGAGAAGCAGATTAGCAAGATTAATGAGTATCTATCCCACATTGCTGCCGAAGAAGGCATCAAGATCCGGCCGCTGTGGTTGGAGCCGATTCCTGCTGTGATTTATCTGCATGAATTGAAGAAGAAGTACCCTAACTCCCCTTCTTTTTATGGTGAGATTAATCCTGTAATCGGCGAGGTCGATGATCCGGTGAACCAGAGACAGCTGCCCATGACCTTCCCGCTCTCCCGGGACGGCAATGCCATCGTTTATGGTACGGCCGGAAGTGGCAAAACAGTCTTTCTGACGACACTTATCTTCTCCTTGATAGAGCAGCATACTCCGGAAGAAATCAATATATATATTCTGGACTTCGGTTCGGAAACGCTGGGAGCCTTCTCAGAAGCACCGCATGTGGGTGATGTAGTCTTCTCTCACGACAGTGAAAGGGTTAATAAACTCTTCCAGATGCTTCAGCAAAAAATAGAACAAAGAAAGAAAATATTCTCGCCGTATGGGGGTGACTTCGGTTCTTATAATCGCGTATCTGCGGAACAAGAGCCATCTATATTAGTCGTCATTCATAACTATTCTGTATTTACCGAGCTTTTTGAGGGCAAGGAAGAGGTGATCTCGCTGCTTAGCAGAGAAGGCCTGAAGTATGGAATTTATTTTATGCTGACTGCACTTAATACGGGAGCTATACGGTACAAAACCTTGCAGAATTTCAAGCAGCTCTACGTGCTCCAGCTGAATGATCCATCCGATTATTCCGGTGTGCTCGGCAATGTAGGGGGCGTATACCCTTCCAAATTGAAGGGCAGAGGTATCTTCAAGAAAGACAACGTCTATGAATTTCAGCTGGCCCATATTCAGGCAAACGGCAACAATCTGCTGAATGAATTGCGTAGCAGCTGCAGCAGCTATGCGAAACAATGGACGGGAACAACTGCTGAACAGATACCGATATTGCCGGACAAGGTGGATCTTGCCTTCCTCAAGAAGGATGTTCATCGCTGGAAGGACGGATTGATTCCTGTAGGGGTGGAGAAAGACAGCCTAAAAGTATCCTATATGGACCTCAGCCAAAGCTATATTCAGTTGGTAGCTTCCCGCGATCATGATATGTCTACTTTCATGCAGGGCCTGGTCGAGGTACTCTCCGAGCAAGGCTCTTCTGATTCGGAGCTGTTGGTGCTAGATGCCAATAGACAGTTTACGGAAGACTTTCACAGGAGATGCCGCTATATCAATGACCATAGCGATGCTGCCGAGCAGGCAGTTATTGAATTGTTCAATATGCTGGTGCTGCGGAATAACGCCTTTAAGGATGCACTTGCTGCCGGCCAGCCGGTTCCTGTATTCAATAAACTGACGGTAATTGTGCTGTCGGTATCGGCCTTGCTGTCCAAGCTATCCGTAGATGCTAAGGATAAGTGGAAAGTTCTGCTTGAAAAAGGGAACGCCGCCTATCAGGTTCATTTTATATTGGCTGAACGGGCTGCTAATATCGCGGCATTCTCCTATGAAGCTTGGTTTAAAGAGCATGTGGCCGGAGGTGAGGGGATATGGATTGGAGATGGTTTTACCGATCAGTACCACATGAAGCCGGCCAGATTCAGCCAAGAGATGTACCGCGAGATTGGGGACGACTTCGGATACGTGGTGCATCGCGGGAAGGCTGTTCTGGTGAAGCTGCTGTCTGCCAGTGCGCTCGTGGAGGAGGAGGTCCCCGTTGGATAAGATCATTATTGAGCTCTATATTCCGGCAATCAGCCAGACACACGATGTGATCATTCCTTTAGATCTTCGTCTGCATGAGATCGAAGGCCTGCTGGCAGCTGCAATCATGGAGCTGTCGGGAGGGGTCTATATCAGATCAGAAGATACCGTCATCTGCGATAAAGAGACCGCTACAGTGCTTGATATTAACCTATCGGCAAGGGAGCTGGGATTAAGTAACGGCTCCATGCTGATGTTAATATAAATTTTATGTTTTTTTAATCAGAAAGGAGTAGAAATAATGTCGAAAATTACTGTGGATCCTGCACGGCTGGAATCAGCAGCACAAAAGATGGATGGTCAAGCGTCTGAGTACGCCACGCAATACAAGAAGTTATTCACAGAGGTAAACGCTATGGGTGCCGCTTGGAAAGGGGCCGACAATACGGCATATGTTACCCAGATTCAAGGCTTTGAGGAGGATTTTAAGAACATGTACGATCTGCTGCTTAAATACTCCGAATTTCTAAAACTGAGCGCCAAGATGTACCGGGATACACAAAGTGAAATTATCAATTCTGCTAAAAAATTAACCAATTAAAAAAGGGGGCTGCATATATGTCAACGGAAGGAATTCAAATTTCTTTACCTGAGGTAGCGAATACTGCCGGAACGATCCGATCCATTAATGAAAATCTCAGCGCCAGACTGGACGAAATTAAAATGGAGATGAACGCACTTGCCTCCACCTGGCAAAGTGATGCAAGCAATACCATTCGTGAGAAATTTAAAGGGATGGAACCCCGCTTTGAAGAATATAAGAACGTCATTATTTCCTATGCTACTTTTTTGGATACAACAGTAAAAGGATATGAAGATACGGAAAACGCGATAAAAAACAATGCGAGCCAATTCAAATAACAGCTTCTGAAGGAAGGGTAATGGACTATGTCCGTTGCCCTTATTAGCACTGAACCAGGGATAGGAGAAGGAAATATGTTGACAAACGGAGAGATTCTTGGCGGGAGATATCTGGTAGAAGAGCTTATTGCCAGAGGTGGCATGGGTGCTGTATACCGGGTACGGGATACCAGATTGAATCGTAAGATTTGGGCGGTTAAGGAAATCATTATCGATGCTGAAACCGATGGCAGCAGCTTTCTGGAAGAAATACGGATTCTCAGCAATCTGTCCCACCCGTACATCCTGAAGATAGCGGATTATTTTGAGCCGGATGCTGAGGGAAGAAGTTATCTGGTGATGGAATATGTGAACGGGCACACGATTGAAGAGATATATGGGGATAACAAGACGCCGATAACAGTGCAGCGTGCGCTTAAATATGCCGTGCAGCTATGCGAAATTCTGAACTATTTACATGAACAGCCTAAACCGGTGATTTTTCGTGACCTAAAGCCTTCAAATATTATGGTAGATGAACACGACAATTTGAAGCTGATCGACTTCGGAATTGCAAGGACCTTCAAGAAGGGGCAGTTAAAGGACACGGTAGCATTAGGTACAATGGTGTTTGCAGCCCCGGAGCAATTGGAAAATGGGCAGACGGATTTCCGGACCGACTTGTATTCAATGGGTGCCACACTTTACTTCCTGCTCACCGGTGGGAAATATTATTCTTCCGTTCACTCTACCTTTGCGTTCATCTCTCCTGAGGTTCCATTGGAATATGTGAAGCTGATTAAAAAATTACTTGAAACGGACCCGGATCAAAGGGTTCAAAGCGCGCGTGAAGTGAAAAAACATTTAGAAAACATCTCTAAACTAATGATCGATAAAACACCGGTCGTTGAACCGACGGTTATGATCAATAATCACGATGGAGCTTCACCAATGACTGGAGATTTAACCGGGGGATTAGCCCCCAGGGAAAAATATACAGTACAGGCTACGCAAAGCACTCCGGCATTGATTATTTATCTCATTGATGTTAGTGCTTCAATGGGGTTGGAAATGAATAATGTCAGAAGAATAGATTTAGTGAAAAAAGCATTGGTTTCTACCATAAAGCAAATGGTCTACCGCTCCACTAAGGGGAGCCGGATTGCAGCACGTTATCGGATCGCTATTCTTCCTTACAGTGACGAGGTGGACGACTTGCTGGGAGGCATCAAGGCGATCGATCAAATTGCCAGGACGGCGACGCTGCCAGAGCTTACACCCATGCGATTTACGGATACAGCACTTGCGTTTCAAAGAGCGGAGGAATTGCTTCTGGAACAGTTGCCCCTTATGCAGAAGTGTCCGGCTCCATTGATTTGCCACATGACTGACGGCGTGCATACCGGAGAGGATCCCGAGCCGGTGGCCAAACGGATCATGGAGATGAGTGTGCCTGATGGGAATGTGCTTATTGAGAACATTTTTATAAATGATCATTTTCTCGAAGAGCCTGTTAACGACCCGCGGAACTGGAAGGGGATTCTGCCCGGAATGAATCTGAAGGATGACTATGCGCTTAAACTCAGAAACATGTCTTCTGCACTTCCGGAAAGCTACCGTAAGATGATGACTGAATTCTCTTATACTCTGCAGAGCGGAGCTCTGATGATGCTGCCTGGCAGCAGTCACGAAATGGTATCTTTAGGCTTCCAGATATCTGCGTCTACTCCGATACGATAGGACAGTGATGCTAGAGATGAGATTATTTCAGATTGACCAACGATTGGAATATCCTCTGTCGTCACTGCAAGCAGGGCCTTTTTCCATACGCTGCACCTATGCCCGTTCCAGAGAGACACGGCAGGGAGATGATATGGGGCAGGACTATATAACCTATAAAATAACGGATGACAGCATCCTGTTCTGTGTATGTGATGGGGTCAGCCAGTCCTTTTACGGAAATTTAGCAGCAAAATACCTAGGGGATTCTCTGCTGCAATTCATGTCTGAATCCGATTGGTTTAATTCTGCGGACAGCGAAGTTGTAAAGTACAAGTTATCTTCAGGCTTGCAGCAAATGACCGCCCCGGCTACAAATATGATCAACCATTATGAACTCCCTTCGCATATTGGCGGCCTCTTCCGTGAAGTACTGGAGGAGAAACGCTTGAAGGGCAGCGAGACTACATTTGTATGCGGGAAGATTAGCTACATGGCTGACAGCAACAAGGGTCAGATCACCGTAGCCTGGCTGGGAGATACAGCTATTCGTTTCTTCGATTATGGCACTGAGATTCCAGGCTTAGTAAGCGGGTTTTCCCAATGGAACCGTTGGTCGACTTGTCATGGTGTTATGGGAGAAGGACCTTCTATTCTGTCTATGGATCTTGCAAAAGGTTCCGGTGGACCGAATTGTATACAAATATTCACGGACGGACTAATGGGGTACAGGAATTGGAAAAGGTATCCGGAAAACGCGGAACTTCGACAGATGATTGAAACATCGTATAACCATGTTGCCAGTGATGATGTTTCTTTTTTGGAAATTCGCTGGAATTAATTGTTGGTTAGTCCTATCCATTTGAGTAGGGCTGCCAAATAAGTTGAGAAAATAAACTATACATAAGTAAAACGGACATTGTGGTGATCGTCCTTTATTTAAGTATAATACAAAATATGGTAATCTGGATTCTGATAATATACTCTTAATCTTGGATGTGGTCCATGGAATGAAGCCCTAAGAGCAAGATGGCCCGCAATAAAGCTTTGACGCTCCGCAGGCATCAGTGAAGTCACTGGCAGAGCATTACTCCACGCAGGGTGCCGAGGAAGCGGAAGGTCTGCTGAAGCATGGTTCGTACTCCGTTAGAGGTGGCGAGTCCCCGGATGACTACACCATCTGGGGCGATTATTACTATCTTGAAGCATTGATGCGGCTGGAGCGGGGCATTCCGGGATACTGGTACGAGCGGTAGCCCGGAAGCAAGCTTGCTCTTTCAAGCTGGAGAAGCATAAGCAAGAGCACCTGGATGGGTGCTCTTTGTGCTTTTAGAGCAGAAACCTCTACCGAAAAAACTACCTGGTGGCGAAACGCCTTTCTCCGCGTGTGATGAGAAAATGTGTACTGTAAATTGTCCTTATCATTCTCGCTGAAACGGATCTCGTCCTTGTAAGGACGACGCAGCTGTTTCTACTTGGTGCAATTCACGCCGCTCCTTGCTCTTCAGTCGTGTAGTTTGCGCCTGTTTTGCTGTGAGCGCCGGTACCGCCGCAGTGCCCCCGTCCATTTCCGTAAGATGCTTCCAGTAACGTTTGGGCATCAGGGAGGAACGCAGCCGGTCATTGCGGCGCTCCTGAATACCGATGGCAGTATAGAATTTCTTCCACAGGAGGCGATAGGCCTCCTCAGCCGCATCAGGCTCCGGGGGTATCCATTCCTGGAGTGGAATAATGGCTTCTTGCCCGGGCTGATGGATCAGCGCCATCCTATGGGTCTTGTCATAGATCATGAAGCTTTCGCCCTGAAACCGGTCGCAGAAATGCTCCTGAATGACAGGGAGCACGTAGTTGCGGGGTTCAATCACCGCTGCCATGACCGGACCGTAAACGGAAAACCGCACAAAACCGAGAAAGAGATGCCCTTCCCGCCGCAGATGCTGTACCGCCTTCTGCAAGGCGTTCACGGTATCATCGGCAAGCATGTCCATAACCTTGCGGCCATGCGTGAAGCCGAGATACAGAAAATTCAGCAGCAGCAGTTCCTTGTCTGGCGTACATGTCCAGAATCCTAAACGGACAAGCTCTTCGGCCTCAGGACAGATGCGCAGAGGTATCGAGCGCAGCACGCGGTCTGCTTTGGCGTTGTCGGTCTCAATCCATTTGGATTCCAGCAGCAGGCCTTGCCCTTCACCCTCCGAATGTATGGTTAGCGGAGTTTCTTTCCATTGGTAGCTCTCGAACACGCAGCATAGCAGGCCTTCAAAGCTGCCGTCATAGGTATAAGCCAGAGCGGCCGTCTTGAACATCAGGAGGATTCTCCTTTCCTCAGTCCTGCCGCTCCCGCTGCAGGCAAGGCTGCCAAATACGTGTCATCGAACAGGGAAAGCTGCTCGTACTGCGGCTGTAGAAACGGGGACAGCTCTTGGCCGGACATGAGTGAACGAAGCAGGGTATGCTCGCCGACTTTTAACCCCTCCAGCATTTTCCCCTTACAGGTAATGAAAAATTGAGCGCGCTTCAGCACGACACCGAGCTTCTTCAGCGCGTAAAAATCCAATGTCCCCGCCCGCCGTGCTTTTACAATCCGCTGAGCACTCCTTACACCGATGCCCGGAACACGCAACAGCGTTTCGTACGGCACACGGTTGACTTCAACCGGGAACTGCTCGCGGTGATTGATGGCCCAGCTGCATTTGGGATCAAGCAGCGGATTGAAATTGGGCGCCGCTTCATCCAGCAGCTCCTTGGCCTGAAAGCCATAGAAGCGCAGCAGCCAGTCAGCCTGATAGAGCCGGTGTTCCCGCAGGAGCGGCGGTTTGGTGTCCAGGGAAGGCAGCAGCGAATGCTCTACCACCGGGGTGTAGGCAGAGTAAAAGATACGCTTCAGCCCATACTTCCGGTACAACCCTTCCGTGAGGTTGAGAATCTGGTAATCGGTATCCGGTGTTGCCCCTACGATCATTTGTGTACTCTGCCCGGCCGGTGCGAAGCGGGGAGCGTGGTTGTATTTGACAATGTCCGAAGAATTCTCGTTTATCTTCTCTTTAATAAGGGCCATCGGCTTCAGAATGGACTGTTTGCTCTTATCTGGAGCAAGCCGGCCCAGACTCTCCTTGGAGGGCAGCTCAATATTGACGCTCATGCGGTCGGCGAGCAGGCCGAGTCTGGACAGCAGTATATCATCTGCGCCGGGAATTGCCTTCACATGGATATAGCCCCCGAAGTGATGGACGTTCCGCAGCAGCTCCAGAGCGGCCATCAGCTGCTCGGTTGTATAATCGGGGTTACGCATAATGCCGGAGCTGAGAAACAGGCCTTCTATGTAATTGCGGCGGTAGAACTGCATGGTGAGGTCTGCGATTTCCTCCGGTGTAAATGCAGCCCGGCGCGTCTGATTCGATTTGCGGTTGATACAATAGGCGCAATCATAAACACAGCTGTTCGTCATGAGCACCTTTAACAGTGAAATGCAGCGGCCGTCGGCCGCAAAACTGTGGCAGATGCCCATACTGACGGCATTGCCCATGCCTCCAGCCTGACTTTTGCGTTCTGATCCGCTTGAGGTACAGGCCACATCATATTTGGCCGAAGCCGTTAAAATTTCGAGTTTCTCCATGATATCCACGATCATATCCCCCTCACTTGGGAAAAGTATAACCCGAACAAATGTTCTTGTCAAAATCAAACAAATACATAAAAATACACACATAAGGGTGTCCTTTCGTGTCAGTGCATATGCGCCGCAGCGCGCCGTGCAACAAAGCCGCAGGATTTTGCAAGAAAACGCAATACTATAGTTTTAGCAAGGTTTTGCTTATAAGATTAGTTGTGAAAGGAGGCTGCAGCATTGAACGTTATATTTGAAGCCGATTCAGCATTAGACCGGGGTGTCGCCAAAGTAAGTACCCATCCTGCGGAAAAGGAATATTGGGGGAACATTAAAGAGGCTATTCATACCGCAGAGAAAAAGCTTGTAGTGATCAACGCGAAAAATGACCGCCATGTTCAAATCGGGTGGAGTACGGTTGCTGTAATTGAAGCGGAAGACCGCATGTGCAGCGTACGTGTAATTACCGGAGAAAGGTATTTGCTCAATAAACGGTTGAAGTATGTTGACGAAAGTCTGGATTCAGCCCTTTTTATGAAAATTAATAATCAAACCATCATCAATACGGGCTATATTAAAGAGTTTTCATCCACTAGCAACGCAAGGATTCAAGTGGTGCTCATGGATCATTCCAGTTATTTTGTCAGCCGCTATTACATTAAACAATTCAGGGGGAGATATCATGATTAGCCAGTTCAAGCATTCTTTTTTTCAAGTATTTACGGTGACATCCTTATGGGTAACGTTACTGTTAACGGTTTTTTATAGGGAACAACCGATCAGTATGGTATACCTGTGGCATGTTGCGGGGATTGCTGCAATATCGGCCGTATTATTTGGAATTATGTACGATGCCCTATGGAATCATTTCACCTTAAAGCCGTTCTGGAATATTCTGATTTCCTCCATTATTACAATAGCGGGCGGAATGCTGATTGTCTGGTTATTTTCACAAGATATGTTTCACGTTATTCTGCCCTGGTGGCCCGGAATGCTGTTATTGTCGGTTGTAATGCACACCATAGCTTTTTATTTCTACGCTAGAATAGACAGCCGAAAAAGAGTGGAAGAGCTGAACAAGATACTGAAGTAGGCTGCAGCGGGGCGGGGGGCTGAAAGTGTTATTCCCAAGGAATCAGTTACTCCTGGCTCTGCAATCTGGCCAAAATGTATGCGCATTCCTACTTATGCTATAATAGCATCTAATAGTAGATTAGATTGATGGTTTAGGCTGCGTGGGTTTGCCGATTTGTGAAAATTAGGTCAGGGGTGTTGCAGGGATGAGAGGATATAACATTTGGCGTCCGTTGATGCTGATATTGGTCGCGCTGCTTACGAGAAGTGTGGTTACCAACCTGTGCCTTCTGTTTGGCATGGGCAATGATTCAGCGACCAGTGTCGGCATGATCGGCGCGATTATAGCTGCGTTTGTGATGTATAACCGGATGACGAAACAACGGCGTAAAAAATAAAAATCAGGCCGCCGGGGACCGCGTCCCTTCGTGCTTTTCCTAAACACCCGCTCATGGATTGGGTATTTAGGAATGTCTGGTGGATGAACAAGCCGAATATTCACAATATTAACAGATGAAACTTTGCTTTTATAGAAGCTGAGCTTGTATATTAATATTAAGTTGATGAAATAAGTATAGAGATGATCATAGGGAGAGAATACATTGAGCACACAAAGTTTTGGAGTTCCATTAGAAGGGTTTGCTGAATTCAGCAGAGTCGTCGCCGCAGAAGGTGCAGTGCTGTTAAAGAATGAAGGACAAGTTCTTCCGCTTCAGGCAAGCGACAACGTTGCCATTTTTGGCAGAACCCAGGTGAATTATTACCGTAGCGGAACCGGTTCAGGCGGCAGTGTCCATGTTTCACATACAACCAATCTGCTGGATGGTCTTCGGAGTAAACAGAACATTTCCATTAACCAGCCGTTGGCAGCTGTATATGAAACGTGGATTGAGAGCAACCCGTTTGATAATGGCGGCGGGGGTTGGGCTGCAGAGCCGTGGCACCAGAAGGAGATGCCTTTAACCGATGAGCTGGTATCAGAGGCAAGAGCTAAATCCAATAAAGCTATCGTAGTGATCGGACGTACGGCCGGTGAAGACCAGGATAATGCCAACGAACCGGGAAGCTACCAGTTAAATGATGAAGAAAAAGCGATGTTGAAGCAGGTGACGGCCTATTTTGAGCAAACTGTCGTTGTGCTGAATGTCTCCAATATTATCGATATGAGCTGGTTGAACGATGAAGGTTATGCGCACCCCATCCCTTGTGTGATTTATGCTTGGCAGGGCGGTATGGAGGGTGGCAATGCGATTGCCGACGTGCTGGCCGGAGAAGTGGCACCAAGCGGTAAATTAACCGATACGATTGCTTATTCCATCGAGGATTATCCCTCGACCCGTAATTACGGCAATGAACTCAAGAACTTTTATCAGGAAGATATTTATGTGGGCTATCGTTATTTTGAGACGTTTTGCCCGGAGCGGGTTCAATTTGAATTTGGATACGGTCTATCGTATACCCGGTTTGAAGTGAAGCCGGAAGAAGCCAAAGTGATCACCAAAGATGGAGAAGCGTACATTGCTATTGAAGTAAACGTATCTAATACGGGAACTGCCTTTGCGGGAAAAGAGGTCGTTCAGGTCTATTATGAAGCGCCGCAAGGCAAGCTGGGCCAGCCGGCCAAAGCTTTGGCTGCCTTCGTGAAGACCCAACTTCTCCAGCCGGGTGAATCGCAGCGTCTGACTGTAAGATTCCCTGTTCAATCGATGGCCTCTTACGATGACGCCGGAGTGACCGGTCATGCTTCTGCTTATGTGCTGGAAGCCGGGACATACCGCCTTTACGTGGGAACCAGTGTTAAAGCGCTGGCTGAAGTGGGCGTAGAAGGACAGAGCGGTTACAGCGTGGAAGCTCTTCAGGTTGTGGAGCAGCTGCAAGAGGCGCTGGCGCCGACAGAGAGCTTTACAAGAATGCACCCGGGAGCCCGCAAAGCAGATGGCTCTTATGAACTTGCCTATGCAGAGGTACCGAAACAAAAGGTTTCTATGGCTGAACGTATTCAGAGCAATCTCCCTGAAGCCTTAGCGCAAACCGGCAATCAAGGATATAAATTAAGAGATGTCCATGAAGGCAAAGTCAGCATGGAGACTTTTATCGCCCAGCTTAGCGACCAGGATCTGGCGGCGATTGTCAGAGGCGAAGGCATGAGCAGTCCGCTCGTTACACCGGGTACGGCTTCGGCTTTCGGTGGAGTAAGCGATCAGCTGTTCAGTTATGGAATTCCGGTTGGCTGCACCGCAGACGGCCCGTCGGGCATTCGCATGGACAGCGGGCAGAAGGCGACACAGGTTGCCATTGGAACCTTGCTGGCAGCAACCTGGAATGCTGAATTGGTGGAAGAGCTGTATGTCATGGAAGGCCGGGAGCTGTTAAGCAACAGTGTAGATGCGTTGCTGGGACCGGGTCTGAATATCCGCCGCAGTCCATTGAACGGGCGCAATTTTGAGTATTTTTCGGAAGATCCGCTGATTTCAGGGGTTTTTGCTGCAGCCTGCACCCGCGGGATTATGAAGGGCGGCTCGAACGCCACACTGAAGCATTTTGCCTGCAACAATCAGGAGAAGCACCGCAGTAAGGTGGATGCGATTGTGTCCGAACGGGCGCTCCGTGAGATTTATCTGAAAGGTTTTGAAATCGCGGTAAAACAGGGTGGAGCCAATTCGATTATGACCTCCTATAATCCGGTGAACGGGCATTGGGCGGCATCCAACTATGATTTGAATACTACGGTTCTTCGCGGAGAATGGGGCTTCAAGGGCATCGTGATGACCGACTGGTGGGCGATAATGAACGATGTCGTGGATGGAGGTCCTGCTGACCGGAGGAACACAAACTGGATGGTCCGTGCACAAAATGACTTGTATATGGTTGTCAGCAACTATGGTGCAGAAACCAATGTCTGGGGAGACAACACGATTGAATCCCTGGACAATGGCACTCTGACCCGTGGAGAGCTGCAGCGCAGCGCTATCAATATTTGTGAGTTCCTGATGCAGGCACCTGTGTTCTCCAGAGAACAAGTGATTGCAGAAACGGTTGATGCCTTCAAGGCGAATCCGGCTCTTGCCGCTGGGCAAGCCCAAACCGTAGCTGACAATGCAGTGGTCCAAACGGCTGCAGCCGGATCGACCTTCATAAAAGTTGATCAAGCGGGTGTATACCGGATCTTTGCAAGCGTCATGTCTCCGGATACAGAGCTGGCTCAGAGTGCAGCCAATATGACTCTAAACGATCAAGTGGTGACGACTATTCAAACCAATGGTACGGACGGCAGATGGATCACGCTGAAGCTCGTGAAGATTGAGCTGGAAGCAGGCCTCTATGAAATGAAGTTTGATTTCGTCAAACCAGGCATGCAGATTAACGCGATTGAATTCAAACAAGTGTAAATGAAGACGGCCTTGGAGTTTGGCGACACCTGGGAATGGATCGATCATGCTACATCTGTCGGTGACTGGATCGCCTATTCCATTGACAAAGATATCTACGTTGTGAAGAAGGATGGCACCGGACTCAAGAAGCTAAACTAGAAGCACCTTTGAAATAAGGATGGAAAAAGGTAATAAAAGAACAAAAGACACCTCCAGGGGTGTCTTTTGTTCTTTAGGGTAGTATATGTTGTGCAATTACAAGTTCTCATCTTTGATGGCATCAATCACATTCTCCTGCCGTATCTTTGCGCCGGTGATTTGGTAGGCCAGTCCTATGCTGCCTGCGGCGAGGATAAAGCAGCCTGCTAATTGAAGCCAAGGGATCCCGGCCAGAAAGTCCTTCCACGTAGCGGCAATTGCGTAATGCAGCATAATACCGCAGACGCCGGCCAATATCGGTATAGACAGCAGGGAGGGCAACAATCCAAAGTATAGTCCTTCCAGTCGCAGCATACGTTTCATACCCCGGGGAGACAAGCCCATACTGCGAAGGATCGCGAACTCGCGTCTTCGGGCTGAAAGGTTGCCGGATACGGTGGAAAAAGCACCTGTGATGCCTATACAGCCAAGCAGGATGGCAAAGCCGCCGACCAGCAGCTCGATGGAACGGATGGCGTCCCGGTTGCTTTCCTCCCGGCTGAGCAGGGTGGTAATGCTCCAATCCTCGGGCGGCAGGTACTGGTTCAGGATCTCACCGGCCTGCTGCCGGGCCACAGCCAGCTGTTCCCGGGGAATGTTCATTTTGTAGGTAATACTCTGGTAATCCAGCGCCCGCTCCATACTGAGTTTCTGAACAATACCCTCATACGTGTCCATCGGCACGATCACCACCAGATCCAAGGGATAGTAATGCTGGTCGAGCGTCGGATATTGGCCGGTCACCGCACCAACTGCAAGCTTATACTCTCCACCCGTATGCGGCTGGTCAGAGAAATGATCTTCTTCAATAGTGATTGAATCACCGGCGGTAAGGTGAAGATACTCCGTTTCCGGGATGTTGTACTTTTCGATAAAAGAGGGAATATTGCCACTGGTCCGGTTAACTATGATAGCCTTAGACTCACCCTGATCAGCAAATAGAGCTGCGTCTACCCCAATCTGGGCGCAGTAAGCGGCAAAAGAGGCACTGTCTAGTCCTTTCAGCTCCAGAAAAATTCGCGGCTGCCCCTCTTCTTGCAGCAGATCGGTAGGGAAGCTGCTGCCGGAATCACCGGGATAGTAGCTGTCCTGAAATCCACCGGCAGCGGCAAAGGCCGGATGGATTCGCTGCTTATCCCATTTAAGGGAGTGTTCAGCCTCCCGGTAAACCACCTGCTGCTGAACACCGGACAAGCCGGACAGCAGCTTCATCATAGCCGGATTGGGCTGCTCCACGGTGGTCATTGACAGTTCGAAAGTGTATTGTTTCTGGGCCAGTGCCAGCTTCTGGTCGGCTATCCAGATGACCGCGAAGCTTTGAAAGCCTACTAGCAATGTAATGAACAGCGTGAGCGAGATTATCGTCGTGCGATAGGCTTTTTTGTTGGCTGCAAAGGCGCTGAACGCAAGCCCTCCCTCAGCACTTAGTCTGTTATGTATCCAGCGGTATTCGCGTGTCTTCCCCGCTTTCCTTGTAGCCGGGACATTTCGGATGGCTTCTATCGGCAGCAGTTTGGCCAGCTTCCGGGCTGGCGTCCATGCGGACAATAACACAGTAGCAAAGCTTGCTGACCCTGCTATGCCTACGATAGGCCAAGAGAATGCAATGCGTAAATGGTTGTTTGCAGAATCGGCTAACAGGGCGTCGATCGCTTTGATAATAACGGCCATTCCGGCATAACCAAGCAGCAGTCCCAGGGGGATGGCGATGCAGGCCAGTCCCAAGGCTTCATACAATACAATGCGGCGAATTTGCTTCGGTGTTGCGCCAACGCTTTTGAGAATACCCAGTTGCCTGATTTGGCTTGCTGTTGTAACTGTAAAGGCATTGTAGATCAGTATGCTGAAGAGGAGCATCACCAGCCCCATCGTTAGAAGGGCAGAGAGTACATACCCGGAGGTTAGGGCAATTCCGCCATGGACACCGGGCCCCTTGAGCCCGTACAAGGCGAGAAGCGGTGTATTGTAAGTAATGGCGTAGCTTCCGGAAGCATTCGGCTTCTGGCCAATGTTCCCGGCCAGCTGCGGAGCTGTTTCATAAGCATCGATGTTACGTAGCCGCAATGAGACGTTAAACAGCTCTTGCGGTGAAGCCGTCTGCATATCCGCGAAGCCATAGGCAGAGTAACAGGGATAAGAGGATACGGAGGATTCATTGATCGTTCCCGTAATGATGAATGCTTGTTCACCAGCAGGCTGAAAGGTTTCACCTTGGAGCCGTGGGGCATAGTCCGCCACCGGCCTTCCATCCAGCATACGTTGCCCTATGGGAAGCTGAAGGCTGTCTCCTATTTGGTATTGGGGATTCTCGGCAAAAAATAATTTGGATACGATGATCTCGCCCTTATTCTTTGGGATCCTGCCTTCCAGTAGTCTTCCTGTACGCGGGCTGTTCTCCCAAGCGGCATCGCTCAGCTGTACCAGATCCAGATAAGGCCGCTTTGTGCCCTCCAGCTGTAGCGACTGGTGCTGCGATTCCAGATAGACCTCATCCACCTGCGGATGGAGCTGAATATATTTCAGCTGTTCTGCCGGAACCGGTTGTCCTAAACGGGCATGCCAATTACCGCGGTCCTTGACGGTCGTATCCACCTCGTTAAGCCACTGGGAATAAAGTAGAAAACCAGAGGCGCAGAGTAAGGTGGCAGCGATCAGAATGGCCGTGAAGATGAACATTGTGCTGCGCTTGTTCGCCTTGAGATGGGAGCGGACGTAGTCTCCGATGATAGTATTCATTGCCGGATCACCTCGTCGGAAACAATGCGGCCGTCTTCCAGAGTGATAATGCGGTCCGCTTCCAGCGCAATCTTCTCGTTATGGGTAATGAGCAGAACGGTCTGATTGAATTGCCGATGGGACAATTTCAGCAGCCCGACCGTTTCCTCTGTATTTTTCCTGTCGAGATTTCCGGTCGGTTCGTCCGCCAGTAGGAGAGCAGGTCTGTAAATCAAGGAACGGGCGATAGCCACACGCTGCTGCTGCCCGCCGGACAGCTGGCCCGGCAGGTGGTCGAGCCGTGATTCCAATCCCAGGCTGCGGATAATGTCCTGCAGCCGCTGTTCATCCGGCGGTCTTCCGTCCAGAAGCATCGGCAGTACAATATTTTTTCGGACACTTAAGGCAGGAATAAGATTATAGAACTGGTAGATCAGCCCGACCTTCCTTCTGCGGAATACCGCTAATTCTTCTTCGTTCAGCTGTGCAATGTTACGGTCCTCAATCATGATCGTACCGCTGGTCGGGCGGTCTACGCCGCCCAGCAGATGCAGCAGAGTGGACTTGCCGGAACCGGAAGCGCCGATAATGGCGACGAATTCGCCTTTTTGTACCGACAGCTGAACGGAGTCAAGGGCGGTAACGAGCGAATGTTCCGAACCGTAGGCTTTCGTCAAGTTCTCACAACGTAATATTTCCATGGGTGGAGCCTCCTTTGTACGGTCCACTCTACCAGCCCACGGTGACATTCCGGTGACGGTGGAAGATTAATAGGCATACCACTTGATGACAAAACGGGCCCCGCCCTCCGGCCGGTTCTCCGCATGGATGCTGCCATTCTGCCGCTGAATGATGGAATGGGCCAGCGCAAGACCGATACCAACGCTGTCCTTGCGGGCATTGCTCCCTCTGTAAAAGCGTTTGAATATATGCGGAAGTTCTTCCGCAGGAAATCCCGCCCCGGAATCCTCCACTATAATTTGTGTGTACACGGGGTTCTGTGCGTAAGATACAGTGATGTTGCCGCCAGTAGGGATATGCTCCGAACAGTTCATCAGTACATTGAGCAGTGCTTCCGAGCTCCAATGGTAATCTCCGCGGTAGCTGATGGCGGGGCTGGATTGAAGGGTCAAGGTTTGCCTTCTGCCGGAGAGGATATTCTCCAGAGGTTCAGCGGCGCTGGCCAGCATCGTGTACACATCCACCGGAAGCTGCTGCAGCTCCAGCGTTCCCGCATCCAGCCTGGACAACGTCAGCAAGGAAGATACCAGACGCTCCAGGCGGGTTAGCTGGCTTTGGATTTTCTCCACATACAGGGCGTCTGCACTGTTCTGCCTGCTGTCTGCCAGTAATTCAGCCATCAAAGAGACAGAAGTCAGCGGTGTCTTGATCTGATGGGCAATATCGGACAGATTGTCGGCGAGCGATTGCCTTTCCAGCACGGCTGTCTCACGGGTATGCCGCAGCTCTACAACAGTCTTATATAATTCGTCTTCCAGGAAAGAGTATTCATCCTCACCAGTCCGGGGCAGAATATGGTGCTGTCCCTGATTAATGGAATAGAGATAAGCTGTCAGTCCGGCGATTCTTTCCTTTCTTTTGATTTGTAGTCGATACTGAACTGCTGCAAACAGCAGAAACAGGAGCATCCACAGGCCTACACTTCCCGCGATGATCAGCAGGCGGTTCATGTTATTAAAAGTGTGGAGGGTATACCCATAGCGGTGCAGAAGTTCGGTGCCGGTCTGCAAATCGGCGGCATTCCCGTCATGCAGTCCCTGTACTAACGTCTGTTCCAGCTCCGGGTGGCGGCTGTAGGATGTCCCGGTGAGCCGCGCCGTTTGGGTATATTCAGCCTGCGAGACGAGCCGGGATATGCCAATCCCCATAACCAGTCCGGCAAACAAGGCAGCGGCGAAGGCCAGAAGGAGAAACCGGCTGTACCTGAGTCTATTCATCATCCGGCTCCAGGCGGTAGCCGATGCCGCGAATCGTCTTGATGCTGGAGGAAGGGCCTAATTTCTCCCGCAGCCGTTTTATCATCACGGTCAAAGTGTTGTCGTTGACAAAATCCCCGTCCGCATCCCATAATTTCTCAAGCAGCACTCTGCGGGTCAGCGTCTGATTCTTGTTCTGCAGAAGCAGCAGCAGCAGGCGGTATTCACCGGCGGTCACCGGCACCTCTGTTCCGCTGCAGAATACCTGCGTTTTGACCGGATCAAGCAGAAGTGCTCCGCAGGTGAGGCGGGCTGACGCAGGGGCGGCGATTCCTGTCCGGCGCAGTACGGCCTGGATGCGGGAAAGTACCACACTAAGCTGAAACGGCTTAACGATATAATCATCGGCTCCCATATCCAGACCCTGCACGATATCATGCTCGTCATCCCGCACAGTCAGGAAGATTACCGGAATATCGGACATCTGTTTGACGTAAGAGCAGAAATCATAGCCGTTGCCGTCAGGAAGATTCCAGTCCAGCAGGATCAGATCATGGGGGCTGGCGGTCAGCATATTTTTGGCGGTACTGACCCGATCGGCATGTTGGATACCAAAACCCTTTTGCAGCAGGAACACTTTAAGTCCAAAGGCAATAGTCTCGTCATCTTCAACGATCAGAATTTGTTGTTGTCTCATGTTTCTAGTATATCTATTTTAGTTTTTGGAAGGAAAGTATATCTTTAACTATACCTGCGATGATTACAATGCTGCCAATGCAGGTAATATATACAAATAAGCCTCTGCTAAAAGGTAAGCCAAACCACACGATATATACTATAAACCGATGATAGGGTGAGGACGCATGAGAAAAACAATGATATTGACTCTATTGACCTGCAGTTTAGTATTTGCCGGTTGCAGTAATAATGCAGACAGCAAGGTAAATTCGGCAGAGCCGGATCAGACTGCGCAGCAAACAGCAACGGTGCCGGAACCGGTAACAACGCCAGAAGTAACCCCGGTAACAACCCCGGAAGCCACACCGGAGGAAACGTCGCCTGCAATCGGGCAGGAGCCTGCCGCCGGATCGATGAAGCAGGACTACTTGAAGAAGCTGGATAAGATTGAAGAGGGGCTTACGGATTTGCAGGCTTTATCTGATGAAGGGACAACGGCGTCGATGATCGAGGCTGCGGACAAGGAGTACGGACGGTGGGATGCGGCTCTAAATGAGATTTACCAGGTGCTCAAGCAGCAGCTCCCGAAAGATGAAATGGCCAAATTAAAAGAAAAGCAATTAAAATGGATCACAGAAAGAGATGAAACGGCGGCGAAGGCAGCGGCAGAATTTGAAGGCGGTACGATGGAGCCGCTGGAATATGCAGCGACCCAGTCAGGGGTCACTAAGGAAAGATGCTATGAGCTGGTTGAGCTGTATATGAAGTGAACAGGATACATCGCAAAAAAGACACCCCCGGGGTGTCTTTTTAATATTGTATGAAAATATATGAAGAAACGGATGTCGTTCTTTGTTAAAGAAGGAAAAGCTGGTTCTTCTTTGGTCGGCCCCTAAGCTGCTAAACCCCACTGCCTCCCCCCATCAATCCCTTAAGCCCACTCATAAACGGTCTGATTGTCTTAATCATGCCGTAGCCCATCTTCATCACCGGCATAGCTTTCTGAATCATTCCGAAGAAGCGGAGTCCGCCGCCCATCAGTCCGCCCAGTCCGCCAAGCCCCCCGCCCAGTCCGGCAGCGCCGGCACCCGAGCCTCCGAGCAAGGATCCGAGCATCGGCAGAAATGCTGAGGTTGTGGCCTTTTGCGAACGGGAGGTGGAAGCTCTACGTGGTTTATGGTTACTGCGCTGTTTGGAGAGAATGAGCGCCCCCTGATCGAGTCCGGTTATCCATCCCACATAGGTACGCCCGTCATGCAGCGTAATGCAGACCTTTCGGCCCTTCAATCGTTTTGCCTGCTTGCGCACTCTTGCTGAATTGCCCATTTGCAGATCACCTCATTGTTCTATTTACTCCTATAGTACACAGAGGATTGGATACGGCTTGTGCTAGTTCCACGAGTATGGCAAAAAAAGTTGAGAAATAACCGCCTAATGAGGTAGTATAGCTATATGGTATTTATTTTTATAAACTGATTCATATTTATATTAAATAAAAGGTTGGGAGAGACCCTAATGACTAATTTCCGCGATCAAATCATTGCACATTACAAATTCGAGGATGCAGACCATATCGCTAAAGACAGCTCTGGACAAGGGCGGAACGGAGAGGCCTTCGGCAAGGTAGCACCGGTAATCTCCGAGGTGAGCGGCAGAGTGGCTGCAACGTTTGCGGGTGGTGATGCAGGAACCTCGTATGTCCGGCTTCCGGCGGACTTGCTTCAAGATGTAAGCGACAACACGGGGATAACCGTTGCTGCATGGGTGAACTTTGCCAAGGGCTCTAACGTATGGGAGCGGATCTTTGACTTTGGCAAAGGGGAGAAAGGGCCTTATCTGTTCCTGACACGTAATTTGCGCGGTACCCTGTCTGCCGGCGGCGATCTGGCCGTTGATCCGGGCAGAGGATTTGCCGGGGGCGAGTGGATGCACATTGCCATGTCGGTAACGGGTACGCAAGGCGGCACTTTAAGCAGTGCGGGTCCGGTGGTGTATGTGAACGGTGAAGCCGTGGCCGACGGCTCGATCAGCCAGACCTCCAGCGGCAACTATGCCCAGCTGCGCAGATGGTTTGCGACCTTTACGGATTCGGACAACTACAGCAGCAACTTTATCGGCCGTTCGCAGTTTGCTGCGGATGCAGACTTTGCCGGCTCGCTCTCGGATATGCGGATTTATAAAGCGGGTTTGTCGATGGACGAGGTCATTGAGGTGATGTGCGATTCTTTGAGTAATGAAGAGATCGTAAGGCTGGCCAGAGACAAGTATCTTGCCTTCCCCACGACCATAATCACTAAGGACTTGTCACTGCCGGCTTCGCTGATGGGCGGAAAAGTTGAAGTGAGCTGGAAATCTAGCCAGCCTGCGGCGCTTCTGGATAATGGACAGGTTCAGGAAATAAGCTCTGCTCAAGCCGCAACCCTTACCGCAGTTCTGACCCGGGGGCCTGTCTCTATGGAAAAAAGCTTCGACGTCTCAGTGCTGCCGCAGGACCTGCCTCCATATACACTGACCATCCATGGGAATAAGGAAATCCTCGATGTCAGCGAGGTGATGTACGGCTTGTTCTATGAAGACATTAACAACGCAGCGGACGGCGGAATTTATGCTGAGCTGGTGCAGAACCGCTCGTTCGAATCTTTTGCTTTTGATACCTATTCCCATACTTCCGGGGAATGCGGCTGCTCCACCGGCCGGAACCGCGAGCCCTTATTCGCGTGGTCCGGAGATACCGGTAAGATGCTCCCGCAGCACAGCGGCGGACTAAATGAACATTTTGGCGTAAAGGACCCGGAAGTAAATGCTTATTATGTGACGGTGGCGGATGGCGCCGTGATTCAGAACAAAGGGTTTGCTGATTCCAACGGAAATTGTGCCATGTCCATACTAACGGGCGCGAAGTACGATTTCACGATCTGGGCGAAGGCAGAGTCAGCCGGTACAATTACGCTGCAGCTTCAGGGAGCGGACGGGTCAGCGATCAGTGATTCTGTAATCGTGAAAGTGGAGGGCAGAAATACCTGGAAGAAATATGGAGTGGATGCCAAGCTTGTGCTGACGGGTTCGGCTACGGCTCTTGGCCAGCTTGCGCTTGCTTTTGCGGGTGAAATTTCGATCGACATGGTGTCTCTGGTTCCGCAGGATGTATGGGGGGCAGGCGAGGAAGAGCACTCCCGGTCGGCTCACGCCAACTATACGGGCAACCCGAACTACCGGCTGAGAAAAGATCTGGTGAACGCGCTTGTCGGTATGCATCCGAAATTCCTGCGTTTCCCCGGCGGCTGCATCTCTGAAGGCTCCTTTATTTGGGAGAATGTGTATGACTGGAAGGATTCCATCGGAGCGGTTGAGCTGCGCAAAGAAAATTACAACGTATGGGGCTACATGATGACTATGGGCCTCGGCTATATGGAATATTTCCAGCTGGCAGAAGACCTTAATGCAACTCCGCTTCCGGTGATGGCTTGCGGCGTGCTGTGCCAGGCGCGTTCGGACTACGCCCATCCGGCCGGAGGCGAATTACGGGAGTATTACATCAAGAACTTTACCGACCTGATCGACTTCGCCATCAGCATGGACTTCGAGAATAACGAATGGGCGGCCATGCGCAGCAAGATGGGCCATGAAGCTCCGTTTGATCTGCGCTATCTGGGCGTAGGCAACGAGAACTGGGGTACAGAGTTCTTCGCCAACTTTGAAGTGTTCAAGACATCAATAGATGCCTATATGGAGCAGAACTATCCGGGGCATGAGCTGCATATTATCTCCACGGTTGGCGCGCAAGCGGACGATGATGCGTACCAACAGGGCTGGAAGTTCCTGAGCGGCAATCTCAGCGGATCGGCTGAGGTGGCTTTTGCCGACGGGCATAAAGTAATTGAAGAAACGGTAACCTGGTACGGGCAGCAGAGCAACTACATGGACACGATTGCCGATGAGCATTACTACCGTTCCAATGACTATCTGCTTGCGAATGCCGACCGGTATAATTACTACTATAGAGCGTATAACGCTGACGGCAGCATCGACTGGAAGGAAACCTCCAAGGTATTTGTCGGGGAATATGCTTCTACGGACAAAAACACACTGGCTGGCGCAGTAGCAGAGGCAGCGGTTATGACCGGATTCGAAAACAATGCGGATGTCGTTCTGCTCGCCGCCTATGCGCCGCTGTTCAACAAGGTACTGACGGATGGGACCTACCGCTGGACACCGGACTGCATCTGGTTCGACGATGAGACGGTGTGGTTCACCCCGAACTATTATGTGCAGCAGCTGTATGCCAAATATTTGGGCAATAAAGTACTGGCAACGTCCTTCTCTACGTATAGAAACGGCAAACCGGCAGCACTTCTTCCTCATGGCGGAATTGAAGTGGCGGCAGGCAATGCTGATATTCTGGTGAAGCGCGTGACCGTAACGTCGAACAAGGATGGCCGTGTGCTGCTTGATCAGGACTTTACACAGGCGCTGGATCCGGCTTGGCAGACCATCCCCGGCTCCGCAGGGTATACCGTTCAGGCGGATAAAGGGCTTGTACTTAAGGCGCAGGCCAGCGGGCTGAACGGCCTGTACATCCTGAATGACAGCTGGACCGATTACAAGGTGGAGGTTGTTGCTTCGCGAATCGCGGGGGAGGACGGTTTCTACGTGGGCGCAGGGCTGACTGACATTTCACCGGAGAACAAGGACGTCCTCGAATATGCTATCAGCTATGGCGGCAATGCTACCGGTGTGAAGGTGTACAAGCAAGGCGTGGAAGCCTATACCCTGGGCGATTACTCTTCCAGCACGGCGGCAGGCAATCTTAGAGCAGCCAGCTATGAAGAGATTTCCGACAACACGGAATACACGATTACAGTGAATTACGGTGGTGAAAACGGAGAGAGCCTGATCTGTTTGTATACGGATGGCAGAGCAGCCAGCAAGGTGCTGGACTACAAGCTGGAGGCCTACAACAGAGAGATCTTCAACTCGGTTACAAAAGACGCGAAGCATGTGTATGTAAAGCTTGTGAATGCCGATGATGTAGACAAAATAACGCAGCTGCAGCTTGAAGATTTGAAGGTCGGGGCAGCCGCGAAGCTGATCACCTTGACTGGCGAAGCCCAGCTTGTACATGTGCCTAATGTAAACCAGAAGAACAATGAGCGAATCGTGCCTGACGAGCGGGAGATTACACTAAACAGCAGCAATATTGTTCTTAATCTGCCTGCTAACTCGGTGAATGTGCTGGTGCTGGATCTGAAGGCATAAAGAAGCGTCTGCTGTACTATGCAGGCTTTCGCCGCAGCAGGTGCAAAATAATATGCAGTACTGCACAGAAGACACCCTTAGGGCAATGTCATTAAGTTAAGGCGCAGGGCCAAAAATCAAAAAAAGAGCAGGTTATCGAAAAGATAGCCCGCTCTTTTTTGCACGAAAAAGAAAAACAGGACTTGACAAGCGGATGGAAATGTGAGGCGAAGCCCCTTGAAACAACGAGGAGGTTACGCCAATGAATGAGTACGCGAATTCGCTAAAAAAACTCTGACATCCCTCATACGAGAAATGTCAGCCACACCAGCACCTTTTGTCAAAAAACCTGAAATATATTTTACCTGAAAGAAAAAGCTGCCCTTTGAAACGGTCATGCAACTCCTGATTTCCATGGGAGGAAACAGCCTATGGAACTCTTGGAATCGCAGGGTTATGACGTAAACACCGCAACCACTTCTGCTTTTGTCCAGCAGAGGAATAAAATCCTGCCGTCTGCTTTGGAATTTTTGTTTCATCAATTTACGCAATCGTATACGGATATCAAAGACTACCGAGGGTATCGATTACTTGCCGTTGATGGTTCGTATTTACATATCGCTACGGACTCTGCGGACACGGACACTTATTTTCAAAGTCAACCGAACATGAATGCTTATAACCTTCTGCATTTGAACGCAGCTTATGACTTATGCAACAGACTTTACGTGGATGCCCTTGTTCGCCACGAAGGTTGTGAAACGAGGGAAGGGCCCTGGCTGCTATGGTTGCCGTTCCCCTATCCAAGGCAAGACCATTGTTACGGCCGAGAGGGGTTATGAAAGTTACAACCATTTCGCACATATGGAACGCAAAGGGTGGAACTACGTCATACGGGTAAAGGATTTGGAATCCAATGGTATTCTTTCGAGCTTGCGTTTGCCGTCTAGCGGAGAGTTTGATATTGACGTGCATCTGACACTCACCAAAAAAGAACCCAAGAGGTCAAGGCTCATCCCGAGATTTACAAGTTCGTCCCTTCCACGTCTACCTTTGATTTTTTGGATTTGCAGGAGAACTATTTTTATCCGATTTCCTTTCTTGTTGTTCGTTTCTTCCTGCCGAATGGCGCTTATGAAACCGTCATTACGAGTCTTTCTGCCGCTGATTTCCCGTCCGGTGTCGAAGCGCTGATTCACAAAAACATTTTGCCGATTCGACCCATTCGCTCAGGGCAGAAGAATACGCGCAAAATCGGCTGGAAATCTGTCGTTAGCTTCGTCTACAGAGCAGCATAATTCGTTTCGCATGAACATTTTTTAAGCGGATATTCCATCCGCTTTGCTTGCTGTGCGCTTTTTCCCTTCTTGCACCAAAAAAACAAACGACACAGGGCTTTTCCCCATGCCGTTTTGGATTCCACTTTTATCTCAGTCTTATCTTTGAGTTTATCTTAATGACATTGCCCAGGGGGCACCTATTTTTTAAGCATTTCTCCTTTTCCTAACTCTCTCAATCTAGTATTTAATCTATCCTGACGTTCTTGGAGCTTAATTGGTTGGATAAACGTAAAATCAAAGAGAGTTTCTAATACCTCAAGCAACCATTCAGCTTCGCCATCTTCAACTTCCATTATCTCACCTGTTTGCTTACTTTTTAGTGGGTGAGCTGCAAGATTTCCAATGACTCTTATTGCATCAACTGAATCTGCCAAAAAAGAAGGTATGTTAGGAAGACTTATAAATTCCCCAATTTCTTGATAAAGGTCTTTCTTTTCAATGGAGAACTGTTCGCGTAATATCTGTTGAAGCATTCTTCTGCATATTGCAGCACTTGCTTTTGGACTAATGGGAAGAATCAGAGCTGCTTCTTTATAATCCTTTCTATACTTCTCAGGAATAAGAACAGATAAATGCGTGTCAGTTGTTCTTGGATAGATCATTTTTTCTTCTAACATGTCTTCTGGATTCATATGGTAATAACTCCCTACGGTACTCAAATCACCCCTTCTTAACATAATAATTATGTCGTTGCATTCTGGACAAAGAAAACTCTTCACCTCATAGCCTACAGATAACTTTTCATATTCTACATATCTTGCACCTGTTTCATGATAGGTTGATTCAGGTTCTTGTATTTTAAAGCTAGTGCTACAATGTGGGCAAAGCATTTTCATAATTCAACCCCTCTCAATTGTCTCAATAACTTCATTTTATCATGATGTTTGGAGTAGAGAAGGGAAAAAGTATTACTAGTATTTATTATCCTTGGCATGGAACGGTCTGAAGCTGAGGAGTTTTTAGGACTGCCTTCAGCAACAAATAACTATGACTCCGCCGTGCTCTGTACCTATAGTTCAGGTGTAGACGTTTTGTATAGAACCGAATTGGTTGTCGGCATTATTTTATCGGCTTCTTCAGAGGGGAGTTACCAAACACAGCGCGGGTTAACCATAGGAATGCAGGATATAGAAGTGAAGGGGATGTTTAATCAAAGCCCTGAGCAAACGGCCGGTAGCTCTACTGTGAATTACATTTATGATTCTGAACTTAATGATGTCCTGGAGAATATTCCAAATCCCCCAAGGGAAACAGTATTCGTTTATAATATCGAAATTGATAATGCTGCAGGAAAAATTCGAAATATTAGGCTGTCTGATAACCAGGCCAGTATTAGTGCATTTCAAAGATAAGTAAGTATTGGCCACGAAACTCCAACACCCACTAAAAGCTCAAGCGACCGGCGAAGAACACGCCGTTCCATTGGGCTTTTTTGCTGCGCTTACGCTCCGCAACCATGGGTGCCGGTGGCACGGAAGGGCAACCCCGTAAAGACTGCAGGAGCCGGAAAGGGAGGCCGCGGCCTGGATGACACTTGCCGCCCGCAGCAAAGCTTATCATAATATGCAATGGTCTAAGGCTGAAATTATCTATTTGAAGTGTATTAGAACAAGTGCGCCCTTATATAGTTTGTAAATAGTGCGAGTAATATTATGGAAAAAAATAAAATGAGAGGGGGAAGATATAAGGCAATTTCATTGCGGTATTATGTCGTGTAGGATATACTGAAAACAGTAATTGAGCTTCTCGCTGATTCCACCACGGGCGAGCAACCCGTTTTAGAGTTTATCCGTCAGATGGCCGCCGAGGGGCGAAATGATCCGGATAAACTACAGCTCTATAAACTAATTATTCGTGGACTTGATTTTCTAAAGCGTTACGGCCTGCAAGAGTCCTTCAAGAAGTATTTTGAGTCTCACAGCGAAGATGGAAGACCTTATACTATATACAATCATGCTTGTAAAAAATCTTCGACATCATGTTCCTTTAATAGAATTCAGGGTAAATTGGAAGGCTGCAGGAGCATTCAGGGCTGTTTTTTTCGAACACCAGATAGAGGACACTCAAATTTTGTTGTTTGTTCAGTCCGTTGTGAAGCAGACAACGCATGACCCGGAATTTGAGCCAATCGTCAAGGAAACAGAAACCGTTCATTCTAACTTTTTACTTCATCCAGAGCAATATATAAACCTATTAGGAGATGGTAAACCATGACTAAACACTTAGGGCAGGATTTTGAAGAGTTGTTGGCAGAGGCAAGAGAGATACCGGAAGTTCGGGAGTATCTGGACAGCTTCTCGGTTATCATCGGGGATATGGTTTATGCTCGGCGTATGCAGTTGAATCTCTCACAGCAAGAGCTTGCGAACCGGGCCGAGACCACACAGAAACGGATTTCTCTAATTGAAGCCGCTAAAGGGAATGTTGGCCAAGATGTGTTGGACCGTGTATTTAGAGAGTTGAAGCTTAAAAAATTGGATGCTCAATTTGAAGAATTATCAGCTGGACGGGCTTAATAAACCAGAGTTCACCTACGAGAGCAAGCACGTCGAATCCATAGGAAGTATATTTCATGACAAGTGCCTCAGCTTTGGCAGAACGATAGTAGGTTTTAGGGTAGGGGCAATCCGGGTGAGGATAGGCATAGGCCATATTCCAAATATCGAAGATTCCATTCAAGGTGCTGACGTATTTATGCCAAGCGGTATGGTGCCGCTTCAGTTTCGTTCCGCAGTGCGGACACTGCTGCAGTTCGCTATGGAAATACATTCTCTTCTTTGGGGTAATCCGGTTTTTGGTTGAAGGCATAGATGCCTCATCCTTCCTCACCTTTTATTACCACTAAGGGGAAATTCTCCATATGGTTAGTGAAACGGGCAGATGTAGAAAAAAAGTGGCAAGTTAATCTGAAATGCCAATTGTTGTACTATATTTTTGTTAAAATATTGCGTAACATAACGAAACAAAGTATATTATAAGTAACAAAAATTTAATCTTTTATAAGGAGTGTAGTTGTGAAATATAATATCAATTTGTTTGGAAACAACTTTGATTGTGAAATGCAAGTACAAAATAATGCCTTGACCATTACATTAGTCGAGGATAATCAGAAAGCTTTAGCATCGTACTTATCCAGAGTGCTTCAAAAATATACGGAAATAAATCCTACAGATAAGAATTCTTTAGAGGTAATGGTTAAGAAAGCGATTCAAGTCGAAAAAAGCATGGGGGGAAGGATGTCCGAACCCAAGCTCAAATTGCCTTATGAGTTTGCTCCGGAAGTCAAAGAAAAGCTTATCGAGTGTGCCGATCTACAGGATACCTCAGCTACTCAATTGTTAATTCGCCTCATTGATCAGAAGTATCAAGAAGTGATGAATAATAACTGAATGAAGATAGGAGAGTCTAAGCTATGGCTTACGGAAATAAAGTGAAATTCCACTATGATGTTCCCGCATATATCAAAAAAGAGTTGGCAGAATCGGCTAAAAAACTGGGAATTACTGCTACAGAACTACTAATTAGAATTATTGAAGAAGAACATCAAAGAGTAAAAGGGGCAGAGCAGGACTCAAATTGAGTCCTGCTCTTTTTTTATTATTTGAAGAGTTGGGACAGACAATTATGTAAGTGTATGCTCTCGGTGATGGAGAAGTTATGATAACGGTACTCTTTAGTATTCCTTTCTATCTGGTCCATATAAAAAAGGTGCATATTCCAATAATCTTCTTTTGCATTGGTTGTTACTAGAAGTAAACTGAAAAAATCCGGTTTGTCAGCAATATTCATAGCAATCTTGGTGTCGGCATCCTCAGTGTTAAGGATTTCATGCACATGTAGTAATAACGGAGAAGGTGGCAATTCCTGCAGCGGGAAAAAGCTTTCATTGAGAGAAACGAAGTCCATTGTTAGTTATTTCCCCCTCGTATTTCCTTTTATTCAATTATATTACGCTATGTGTAATAACGCAAAATAGTTTGGGGAATTTTGTATCTTTTTGTATTCTTTTATATTATATACGAACAAATGTTTCCCTTTAATACTCTTAGATACTCTTTTAAACGTATCTTTTTTTCCAAAGGATTCAAATTCTAAAAAATTATTATGAAAATAACTCCACAATAAATATGGAGTTATTTTCGTTTCTTTTATTTATTCTGTTTTTTAATGGTTTCTAGCAATTCGTTCATGGTTTTGTTCAATTCATCCAGGCGCTCTTGGATACTGCTCATTAAATTTCTTAATAGAAGAATAGCAATGACTATTGGAAATCCAACATTGCTAATTAGGTTTACCCACAGATCCAGACTTTCCATATTAGCACCTGCTTTCAAAAATAGTGATTGTTGGGTAACGAATCACTATTTTTTGAAGCTGTTTCTGTTATACACTCATGGAAACAGCATATCGTCCATTTGCCAATTCATTACTAACCCCGTTGAAATCTACTGGTGAAGGAGTGGATACTCCTGATGGAGTATGTGCCAAACTCGCTACCGCATTTCCTGAATTCACGTTAATCCAAGAGCCTGCCGCGTTTTTAAACATCATTTCAGAAATTTGAAGTCTCGAAAAAGATAGCTTCCAATTTGGGAGACTAGACGGCAAAGATGAATAGCGAGTATATTCAGCACCAATGATATAGCGAGCACAAGTTCCATCTATACTGTAGGTGCTCGTGCCATAGGTACCTTTAGACGTATATACGGTAGTGCCGTTCACGATAAATTGTACATGTTCATTATCCAGGCGCAGCAGCTTAATATGGACCGAATCGCCATCTCGGTATTCGCACATTGGACCGTCATGTAGTCCCTCAGGACCATTTGCGAACCAGTGCCATTGATAGGTTCCAGTTCTGGAATCTTTAAACTCAGGAGCGTATTTAACCGAAACACCACACTCAAATCCTGCCATACCACAATAGGTATTAATGTATGATCCCCCTTGTGGGAGTGATTTGGACGAAGGTAAGGTTACGCGGGCCTGAAAACCTTGATTGGTGTATCTTCCTGTAGTAGGGTAAATTTTAGCGAATTTAGCATATTCATAACTTGGCATGATATTACTCCTCCTAAAAATTTATATTGGTTAAGGAGTTTGGAGGGGAACAGAATGGGGTGCTTCCCGGCACTCATCAATCATTCTGCAACAAACGCTTACCGTGTTTTTATTATATTATATAGCGTAACGTTACGCAATATATTTTTTTTAGGAAAACAGAACTTTTTCTTGTTTGAAGCGTCTATAATTTAGTGTAATTACAAATTATTGGAGGTTAGTTAGGTATGAAAAAATTTTTTCTTTCATCTTTATTTACTTTAAGTATGCTCTTAACATTTGCTATCCCACTTTCTGCTGCGCCAGCGATTCAATTGGTGATCAATAGTGAGGTTATTAATTCAGATGCTCCACCCGTTTCCGTCGCAGGGCGAACTATGGTTTCTTTAGCTTCCTTAAAGACGCTGAAGCTCAATTTAGTCTGGAATGCTGATAAGAAAACGGTGACTGTCAATGCTCCTGGGGTCAAAGACAAGCTTGTACTTACGATCGGTCAAAAAGAAGCTTCTTATGGAGGAAAAACCCTTACTTTGGATGTGCCTGCTCAATTGAACAAGAATCGCGTTGTTGTGCCTTTGCGGTTCATCAGCGAAGCCCTTAAAGCAGAGGTGGAGTGGAAAGCGGACAAAAATACTGTCATTATCCGGAGTGCTGACCAAGTAGAAACATATAACAAGCTGTATCAAGGTACGGATTTGGTCGCGGCACGTAAAATCGCTGTAGACCTTCCTTCTAAGGATGAAAATACGCTTCATAATACCGAGGAAGGCGTTTATTATCAGTATATCTTTCCTGAAGGAGAAGCATTGAGATATTATTATGTTGTTGGAAATTTATATACTTACTATGAAATTAAGGATGATGTTAAACATTTAGTTTGGGAAGGTGTAGAAGAAGATTCAGGGAAGAAAACGGAAGAAAAAGGAAAACAGCCACCGGAAGACAAAACACAATATTATTTTTTACAAGAACGTGTGGATCATAGCGTCACATATGGTAAGGTCGGGGATGAAAAGTCGGTAACGCAAGCTTTACCTAAAAATACTACGGGATTAGTGGATATTATAGTACCTATTTCCGGTGAAGTAAGGAAAGATCAAATTAAATAGATTATTCACATCATTTTGGACGTCCTGAGCAATAAGGGATGTCCTTTTTATGTTTTAAGTTTTCTATTCCGTATGCTTCTGAAGCCAGTAGGCTGAAGAACAACCGGAAAAGAGCGGGGAAATCATGCTACTCGATCTAAGGCGGTAAGAGCGGTCGCCGGCCGGGTCCAGCCCTTCGGCAAGCAGGGGAGCGAGAAGCTGCATCCGCTCAGCGGCGAGGGCTTCGGCTTTCCGTTGGTCTTTCATGTCTCCTTCATAAAATGAACTCCAGGATAGTCTACCGCAGGGCCGGGGCGAACAGATAGGAAAAATGGTATGTACTCACAACTGGGCGTTAGCGACCGGGCGGACAAGTCTGGCCAGCCAGCCGGGTTCTTGGTAGCGAAAGGCTTCGGCGGGGGCGGTAGGCGGATGGAAGGAAGGTATTTTCGTAGGTCAGAGAAACCCTCTCGGGAAACCGAGCATTCAGCTCTCGCAAGGCCAGCATGAAATAGACGGCAAGCACCCGAATGGCAATGTGACTGAAGTTAGGAATCATGAGAATTTTCGCTGGTATCGGCAGGGTCACCCAGTTCAAGGGCCGCAGGTTCTTTTATCATTTGTTCCTATACTTCTATTTATGAAGAAAGTCTTTAAGCCTCTGCATGGCGCTGGCTGTTCTCCAGTATCTCTTTAGCCAGCTCATCTCCACGGTGTTCGAGCATGCTTACGGTTTGCAGTAGCTCCGCCTGCCGGCTTCGGTGCTCATTCGTCCAGAATGGGTGGGGGGAAACACCCGGCTCTATAGAGGCCGGATCAGTCATTCCCTTGAAAAAACCTTCAAGTAAGGCATCGATCTGTTCATACACCCCGGCCATCTCAGCCAGCGCACCGGCTTCGGCAGGATGCTGCAGCAGCGGCAGCGATGCTTTTAAGTAAGCTGCGGCGCTTCTACGGGCATCGGTTAGTGCCATCATGCAAAAGTGGTTTACGCTGAACCTGCGTTCAAAATCAGAGGTTTCTGCATCTTGGTACCACCGGTTGCTGAGCAGACCTTCGCACCAGGTATCCAAAGCCTTATAGCCGAGCTGGTAACCTCTATTATCATCGGCCCTCATGGAGTCCAGCTTGACCCTGAGTGAAGCATAGAAGTTGTCCAGAGCTGACGGTACATGAGCCTGGCTGTCAAAGCGCATTAGCATATAAGGCCAATGGTCCACATATAAATAGCCCTTGCTGACCCTCATATCGCTCTGAAACTCTGGATCGTCGTGCAGACTCTCGAAGGTTTCCCCATCAAAATAGCTGCGGCACAGAAGGGTATCCCCATTGTCCAAGTACCCTGTAATTACGCCCCACTCGGGGGCAACCCTGAGGTTGATCGCTATCGGCAGCTGATGCTTCCGAATGCTGTCCATTAGTTTTTGCTTCTCCTGTTTGCGTTCTTCCGGTGTAAGCCGGTTCGCCCGGCTGGCTGTAAGTCCATAGGCTTTATGGGCAGCAGCTGAAAAATCATAGGCTACGAGTGCATCGGCTGAGCTATAATCCCACACCGGTGTAAAAGAAATTCTCCAGCATGCCCCGGACACCCCCATTACCTGCTCATAGGTAGTCTCAATCCCCCTTGTGCTCAAAGACAGATAGAAGGCTCCTGCCCATGAACAGTCCATTCCTTGGCCGAAGCCAAGTCGGCCTACATTCTCAACAATATAATGCTGCCGGGACGGTTGGATGGCAAAGAGGCGGGTCCGGTCCGGGCTGTAGTGAATCTGCTCACCTTCGGCACAGCTTACCGCATGAATACCCTCGGCATTCAAGTAGAGGAGCAGCAGATAATCGTTGCCCTCATTGTCGATAAGGCTTGGGAAAAGCTCGTGGCTGACCGTGAAATGCTCCCACTGAAAGAACTCATAATGCTGCATCTTCTTCAAAACATTCCGGTGGATCAGCTCATTTCCATAGGAGGCGTACACAAATTCCAGTCCGCTTTTGCCGGAGGTATACCCTTTGGAATGGACATCAATCGTCAGAAGCTGTTCTTTCAGCGCATAGGCTGAATAGATTCCCGCAGGCGTCTCATATCTGAGAATCAGCACCTTGGAGCGGTCGCCGGACAGACAGCTGGGAAAGATATGATCGCTGACGGTGAAGGACAGTTTGTTGCCGGCCACGAACTGGTTCACAAAGTGGGTGACATCATGGGAATCCCGGCCGTCTGTGTATACGGCGGAAAGTACGACTAATTCCTGGGGCAGCAAAATGCCGTCAATGGGGTGGCCCAGTACACTGGACAGCAAAGGAAGGGTGGCGGTTTCGGGCAGGGACTTCCCTGTTTCCCATTTGGAGACGGCTTGAGCCGTGACATTGAGCTGTTCGGCCAATTGTTCTTGGGACAGCTGTTTTTCTTTACGGAGCATGGCGATGCGTTTGCCGACTTTTTCGCTACTGATCATAATTACCTCTCCCGAAATTGAATTCGACGTCGTAATTTCATTATAATCCCGGACTATGGAATAACCATGGATTCAAGGAGGGGAGAGGGGCAGCGTTTTCCAACCGGCAGTTGAGCCGGACGACAGTCATGGGCATTTTTCCAGAATAATCAGCTCCCCGTCCCATTCAGGAACAGAAGAGGTAACTTCTTCAAAATGCTCACATGTAAATGAATTTAGAGGAGATGCGTAACGTTCGCAATTTTTTTTTTGAAAAACTTTTGCATGTTTGGTTGCGTCTATTATAAATGAGTCTAAAAAATGGGAGGTATGTAGAAATATGAAAAAAATGATAAGTATTTTATTAGTAATGTGTTTAGTATTTTTGTGTAGTTCAATACCAATATATGCAAAATCACCGGTTACTCTTATTATCAATAGTGAAGTAGTCAGTTCAGATTCACCACCTGTCATAATTAATGGAATAACCATGGTCTCATTAGATTCCCTGAGAAAGTTAAATCTTAATTTGAATTGGAATTCAATAAATAAAACAGTTACTGTAACAACAAAAGTGAACCAGGATAAGTTAGTTCTTAAAGCAGGAGAAAAAGAGGTTACGTATGGAGGGAATACAATAAAATTGGAGTCCTCTGTTCAAGTCAAAAATAATCGGATTATGCTCCCTTTACGTTTCATTAGTGAAGCTTTTAAAGCAGAGGTGAAATGGGTTAAAGATGCAAATGAAATAATTATTCATAGTTGGGATAAGATAAATACCTATTCTACCTTATATCAGGGCGATGATTTACTCGCTGCTCGTAAAATTGCCCTGTCTCTTCCTTTGATTGGAGAAAATAAACTATCCTCAAGTAAAGAAATGTCATCCCATCAGTTGTATTTCCCTGAAGGTGAGGTCTTGCGATACTACCACGTATGGGGAAATTTAGTTTCCTATTATGAGATTAAAAATGATCTAACCTATTTAGTTTGGGAGGGAGTAGAGGAAGTAGGCAAATCAGGTGTGTATTCAAAAGAGTATGGAAAGCGACCTGAACCAGAAAAAAATGAGGTTTACTTTGATCTTGCGAGAGATTCAAAAGATGTAACCTATGGTAGAGTGGATTCAAAAGATGTTTTAAGGAGCATGCGAGACGATAGTTCAAATCTTTTAGTTGGAATGCTTCAATCCATTCCTGATGAAGTTCGAACGGATAAAGTTGTGAATTAGACAGGGTCTACTTTCTCTTTATTTAGCTTTACTTTAAACTGAAGTATTTTTAAATGGTTATATCAACTAAAAAGTAAAGGGTGGATTAAATTGAAAAAAACATTAATTTCAATTCTTAGCACTTTCTTTATTTTATTTTCATTAAACAGTATAGCTAGTGCAGCAAAGCCTATTCAGTTAAATGTAGATGGAAGCTTTTTAACTGATTTGGCTGCACCTTTGATTAAAAACAGTATTAGTTACGTTCCTATTCGTACCGTTCAATCTTTGGGTTACAAGGTGAATTGGGACAGCAGGTCCAAAACAGTATTAATTATTAACAAGGCCACCTCTGATAGATTGAGTCTTGTCATAAACAGTGATGTTGCGATGATGAATGACAAAAAACTAGACTTAGATAGGCCTCCTCTTGTGAAGGGGAACACAGTTTATGTTCCTCTGAGATTCATCAGCGAAAATTTCGGAGTGCTTGTCGATTGGGATTCAAAAAATAACGGTATTGTGCTTGTTTCTCCAGATCCCGAAACTCAAACCCAGATAAAAAGCGGCGATCTGGCTAAAGCCAGATTAGCTGTTGCTGGGATGCCAAGGGTTCAATTTTATATATCCACTGTGCGTCCGGAAAGTCATAGTTACAGCTATATTTTTAATGAAAAAGACTATTCTAAGTTCTATTTCATTTTGGGTGACAGCATCTACTATTACGAAATGAAAAACGGATATATGAGCATTGTTTGGGAAGCTCAGATGGCTGCTTCCAATCAGAAGAACTCGTCTAGTCCGTTGGCTAAATTTTTAGATACAGGTATAGATACTCTCTGGGGGAGACAACCTGAATTAACGTCTCGACTAGTCTATTTTGAAGATGAAGCGTTTGTTTACGATAAAGGAGAGTATGGGATTGTTGGTATGGATGGATCGGTGGAGTTTTCTAAAACGGTTGTAAATCCTAAAAAATTTAGCGATATTTTGATTAATTTTCCGGAAGAAAATTAAGATAACCGGGAACTCGGTAATTTCGAGTCCCCGATTTGTTCAGTAGTCAGCCCTTCTCTTTGAGCGCTTGTATAAGGTCGCGGACACGTTCTTTTAACTCTTGGACATTGGTTTTTAAATCATCAATGGTCTTGCGGTAACTGACCATTAGATAAAAAGCCATTGCTGCCCGACCCCTTGGATATGGCCTGAATCCAATGGAACCATCTTTCATAATCAAAAACCTCCAAGAAAGAGCCTGAAGATCTCAGGCTCTTTCTATTTTGCTTTAGGTTGTTAGTCTCGCAGTCCAGGAACCGCCAGTATACATGTGACTACCGTTTGCGCTAGTAAGGTAGTTGAGTGGAGCTGGAGTGTTTGCATCCGAAACCCCTTCTGGATGGTGAAATGCCGTTAATGTACCGGATGCCATGGATACCCATGTGTCAGCAGTGTTGCGGTAGTAGATGTTTGAAACAGTTACGTTGTCATGGAAAACCCTCCATGCTGCCAGTGGTGCTTTGAATCCAGAGGATTGACTGGCTCCGAGGACGATACGGCAATCTGGTAAATACCAAAGATGCTGACATGACCAATCTTACGCGGCGTATTACGGCCGTTTCGCTTTACCGCCTCTTCGGAGTGGCAGAGGGGACAGGCGAATTAGACAGGGTCTACTCTATGGCCCCTAGGTGAGTCTGTTCAGCGAGGGAATGTTGTTGTAACAAGAGTTACGCAACTTTCTTGTTAAAAACATCAGTTTAGATATTTAGCTTTACTTTAAACTGAAATATTCTTAAAATGGATGTATCAACTAAAAAAAGTAAAGGGTGGATTAAATTGAAAAAAACATTAATTTCGATTCTTAGCACTTTCTTTATTTTATTTTCATTAAACAGTATAGCTAGTGCAGCAAAGCCTATTCAGTTAAATGTAGATGGAGCCTTTTTAACTGATTTGGCTGCACCTTTGATTAAAAACAGTATTAGTTACGTTCCTATTCGTACCGTTCAATTTTTGGGTTACAGGGTGAATTGGGACAGCAGGTCCAAAACAGTATTAATTATTAACAAGGCCACCTCTGATAGATTGAGTCTTGTCATAAACAGTGATGTTGCGATGATGAATGACAAAAAACTAGACTTAGATAGGCCTCCTCTTGTGAAGGGGAACACAGTTTATGTTCCTCTGCGATTCATGAGTGAAAATTTCGGAGTGCTTGTCGATTGGGATTCAAAAAATAACGGTATTGTGCTTGTTTCTCCAGATCCTGAAACTCAAACCCAGATAAAAAGCGGCGATCTGGCTAAAGCCAGATTAGCTGTTATTAGGATGCCAAGGGTGGAATTTTATACATCCACTGTGCGTCCGGAAAGTCATAGTTACAGCTATATTTTTAATGAAAAAGACTATTCTAAGTTCTATTTCATTTTGTATACTAGCATTTACTATTACGAGATGAAAAACGGATATATGAGCCTTGTTTGGGAAGGTCAAATGGTGGCTTCCAATCAGAAGAACTCGTCTAGTCCGTTGGCTAAATTTTTAGATACAGGTATAGATACTCTCTGGGGGAGACAACCTGAATTAACGTCTCGACTAGTCTATTTTGAAGATGAAGCGTTTGTTTACGATAAAGGAGAGTATGGGATTGTTGGTATGGATGGATCGGTAGAGTTCTCTCATACGGTTGCAAATCCTGAACAATTGAGCGATATTATTATTAATTTTCCGGAAGAAAATTAATGAAAACAGGGAATTCGGATAATTTCGAGTTCCCTGTTTTTTCAGTGGTTAGCCCTTTTCCTTGAGCGCTTCTATAGGGTCTCAGACACTTTCCTTTAACTCTTGGACATTGCTTTTTAAATCATCAATGGTCTTGCGGTAACTGACCATTAGATAAAAAGCCTTTGCTGCCCGACCCCTTGGATATGGCCTGAATCCAAATGGAACCATCTTTCATAATCAAAAACCTCCAAGAAAGAGCCTGAAGATCTCAGGCTCTTTCTATTTTGCTTTAGGTTGTTAGTCTCGCAGTCCAGGAACCGCCAGTATACATGTGACTACCGTTTGCGCTAGTAAGGTAGTTGAGTGGAGCAGGAGTGTTTGCATCCGAAACCCCTTCTGGATGGTGAAATGCCGTTAATGTACCGGATGCCATGGATACCCATGTGTCAGCAGTGTTGCGGTAGTAGATGTTTGAAACAGTTACGTTGTCATGGAAAACCCTCCATGCTGCCAGTGGTGCTTTGAATCCAGAGGATTGACTGGCTCCGAGGACGATACGGCAATCTGGTAAAAATTTGTATACCTGAGTGCCAATGTATATAGGGCTAGAAGAACCGTTTAGGTAGAAATTAAGCTTATTTGTGGTTGGGTCGAGCAAGATTTTAATTGTGACAGTATCGCCGTCATTAAACTGAACTGGTTGGTTTTCTACTTTATGGTCGTCATTGCTGGTGTTAACAAACCAGTGCCACTTATAAACACCGTTGCTCAGAAAAAGAGGCGTCCGGGCTGTCGAGATACCAATTTCGTATCCACCTATGCCACAGTAAAAGTTGATGTAATCGTATTCTCCACCTAACAACTTTGTGGATGGAAGCTTAAATTGCGCCTGCATCCCACGGCCTCTGGCCTTTTCTGTAGGAGCGTAAAGACGTACAAATTTTGCATATTCGGTATCCTTCATGAAAAATCACCTCCAAGAGTCGCGTTTTATACGCGTTAATTTGAGGTTATAGAAGAGGCGATTTGGGATATCAGCCAAAGGTGTATCCCTGCACCTTAGTCCGACTAGAATCTACCATTTCCTAACCTGCAAGTTCATAGTATCATATTGCGTAACGTTACGCAATATGATACTTAAAAAAATCTATTCATTTGAATTTTGATTTTTTATTCCTTAAAGGCTGGATATTTCTGCTGAATACGTGTTCACCAAGAACTTGAGATGATAAATTAAATTCTAATTACTCAAGTTACGTAGCTCAAATCTCCAAATAAATCATAATTACATACAAAATTAAAGAAAGATATACTTTAATTATATCGTAGCGTACTGTTACGCAATATGTTAAGATGGAAAAAAATCCTATTAAAAGGAGTATATATAACATTCGAAGCGAGCTTGAATTTGCTTTGAATATTTAGAATAGGTATTTTTTCGCAGGGTTAACAACCAGATTTCAAAACTGTAACCTGTAAAATCGAAACATATTGCTAAACCATAACGTAAAAAATATACTCCGATGGAAATTAAATCCTTAACACGAGAACGTACGTTTGGTATAATGAGCAAATCTAGTCTAGAATCGGTGTCGACAAAAAAAGGGGGGTCTTATCTTATGTTAGTCTATGAAAATCAGTTCCCAGTGAAAAGCCCATTTAAATTTCCACAAGAGGTACATCAACATATTATGGACATCATTGATGCAAGCCCAACTTCTCAATTCTTTTGCCATCTAGCAACAGAAATTCCAAATATCTATGTCTATTTATTCGAACATAACCCGTTGGAGGCATATACTATTTGTCATATTTTTTCGTGTGATCAAATAGGAGAAGACTATACCTATCAAAGTCTTTCTTCCAGTCAGATCCATATGATGGATCAATTTGTTTTAAAGGCTAATCTTACTTAGACTTTTTATCTCTTATTACACGTTCATATTCTTCTTCAATGGTTTTAGATAACAGTTCAGTTGCTGTCATATTCAGTTTTTTTGCTGCCGTAGCTAGCTGTTTTTTTATGTACACAGGTACGTCATAATGAAATTTAACTTTATTTCCATATGCCATTATCCGTTCCCCCTATCCTATGACTTCTTGGTATTTGTTTTCGATAATACGGATTAATAATTGAGTAGCTGACATTTCTTGTAAAGCAGCTGCTTCAATTAATTTCTCCTTAATTTCAGGCTGGAATTCATAGGGTAATTTTAATTTAGGTTCTACCATGCGGCCATCTAATGTCTTTTCAGCATCCAGGGCAAGTCGCACTAAAGCTTCTAAGGATGAATCATTAGAAGCTTCTCTTCCGTACTTGGGTAAAACGCGTATTAAATATTTCTTTAAGGCCTTCTGATTTTCATCCGGTATTTCGATCCCAAAATGCTCACCATCGATCTTAATATCACAGTCTATTATAAGTCCAAATAAGTTGATGCTATACTTCATACTCATCCTCCTTTTCAACTATGGTTATTATATAGCGATTCGTTACGTACCACAATATTTTATTCCTTCATTTGCAACCCATTTCCATTTAAATATGAACGAATACCCAATAGCTCTGAAAAAATAGCATTGCCGTTAGCCTTATGATTAGCTATTAAGCTGTGTGTAGCCAAAACTACTAGCTGCGATTGAGACAACCCAGTCTCCTGAGCGATCTCATGTAAATCAATTCTGGATTTTTCTGGAAGATATACAGTGAGCCTAGAAGGCTTTACTTTCGATTCCATTCACATCACCCTATTTTAATTTATCTCTATAATAGCATATATTAAATGGTACTGTAACATATGATATATGCTACTATTATATATAGCGTTACGTAACGTTATATATAATAATAAATATGAAAGGAGGTTTTCACTTATGGATTTACAGGCGGTTGTTCAGCTAATTGGAAACGTTGGATTCCCAATCGCCCTTTCTCTGATGCTCCTTCAGACGATTCTTGTGAAATTCAATAAACAAATGGACGGATTAGAGAAGCGATTGGCTCAGCTTGATAAGACCATGAATTTAATACTCAGGACATTTCATCAAAATGCTTCAAAGTCAGCTTTTCGTCAGGATCAAAAGGAAGAGGATTGATATTGCTTAACGTTTATAAGCTCGTACAGTTCTAAAGAGGTTTAGACGTATCGTACTGACTGTAACATAATTGGTTATTTTTTTATTTGAGCATTTTGCATAATTTATTTTCCCAGAAAGAGACAAGGATAGAATCATGCTAAAATTGAGGTTTTGAAAGAACCAGACGTAAAATGGACAAAGGCAGAATTTTCAAAATTTAAGCGGTGGTTGTGACTCGTTGTCCCGATAACGCCAGTGCAGAATAAAGCAGAAAATCGCACTTGTGATTTTTTGATTGCCCAAAACATGCAGTTGGTCTGCGGTTATATAGGTCTTCATTCGAGAGTTACAGCGTTCTACACTGGCTGGCTAGTTGTAGAGGGGCTTCCCAGCCCCTATCCCGGTGCGGTAGCGCATACCGGCGGAGATACTGCGAGAGTCTACCTTGACCACCGTTCCATAATTGGAAGGGGAACACGACGACATACCCAAAGGACAATCGATTTTGCCCGTGGTGTGTGGACAGCGGAATGTCAAACGTTCGTTTCCCAGCCCCCAAGGTCATAGGAAAGCCGATAGAACATCAGGGTGTAACCTTACATGTCAGGCCTGCAGGCGACTCTTTCTCATTTGGAGGATTCAGCGAAATAATCGCTTGCTTCGTGACATTTCGGACACCCTCCTAGTTTTTCTTTTGTTATAGCCTGCATTCAGCATGAAAAATCGGTGCTTGAATCGATCCCGGTTAGCTTCATGAGTGTGGGCCCTCTGCTCCATCATTCACATGCGCGGGTAACCTTAGGTAATGGGGAGATCAGTCGTAATTTCATTATAATCCCGGACTATGGAATAACCATGGATTCAAGGAGGGGAGAGGGGCGGTGTTTTCCAACCGGCAGTTGAGCCGGACGACAGTCATGGGCATTTTTCCAGAACAATCAGTTCTCCGTCCCATTCAGGAACAAACAGCTGGCCGTCATAATAATCGAGGCTGCATATTCTTGGCAGCTGAAGGCTGAAGAGATCGAGAGTATCCAGAGCATGCTCCGCTGGAGAAACGATGTGCGGGGTTCCGGCAATGGTGGTGATGATCCCGGAGCTATTGTCAACCCTGCGGACAACATGATTTTGCGTGTCTCCGATATACAGATTGGAGGCTTCGTCGAGAGATAGTGACCATGGCCCGTCAAAATGTTCTCCGCTGCTTGAACCGAAGGTAGCCTGGAGCGCAGATCCCCCATCTCCGGTGTAACCGCCGCGGCCCGTTCCCGCAATCACCGTGACTTCTTCATTAACGGGATCAATCTTGCGCACACAGTAGTTTTTGCTGTCCAGCACATACAGGTTTCCATCCGCTCCCCGTCTTAAATCATAAATCCAGTTAAACTGCACCTGTGTAAAGGATACTGTGCCCGCCTGAAATCCCGGTTCACCCGTTCCTAGCGTAGTCATTAAATTACCTTTCAGATCAAATTTATGGACCCGGCAGCCGGTCACTTCATTGATCCACAAGAAGCCGGCAGAATCATACTCACAATTCCCAATATCCTTAAATCCACAAGCCGCTCCATCTATCAGCAACTGGGCTTCTCCGGCAGCAGGGTTAATTGCGAATACTTTGTTATTCCCGCTGCTGGCGACGATAACGGTCTCCTTATCCGGAAAGGTAATATAAGTAGGGTTGAGGATATCCGCATAGATATGCCTAACATGCTCTCTGACGATCTGATTTCCGGCCGTCCAGTTCAGAGTGTCCGTATCCGTCGCGATTTCCCCAACCCAGTGTGTATCATGGTCCAAGATATAGCGTGTACCCTGTGGATTATGAAAGCCAAAGTGGCAGTAGCCGTCGATAAGCTTCAGTTCTTTTCCGAATTGCAGCCGCTCTTTAATTCTCCAGTTCATCCAATCACCCCCGCTTCTTGGGTTTTTTCTTGATCAGGATCATTTGCTCAATATCCTTAAGTTCATCTATAGAATGCACTTTAATCCATAGCCATCGTCCATCGTGGAATTGAGCAGCAGCTTCATACACCGACTTAAAATGTGCACCGAACTCTTCCATCTTGCCCGTATACGCTTCGATCTCCTTTTTCCCGAGTACAAGCAGAACGGTAAAGCCCTCTTTTTCCGGAAACATAGCAAATAAGGTCTTTCCGCTCCTGCGGTATCTCACGTTCCAGCCATAATTTTTTCCGCCAAAATTGAGTTCTGGCTGGTGATCGTAATTTTGCTCGGCAAAGCGGCTGAGTTCGATCCATGCTTGCTTGGCCTCTGCGCCAATAAACGTATAGATCTGTTCTTCCGTAGGAACAACTTCTTTATCACATAATCGCTGGCTATTCACTCTGACTCCTCCTTAATTTGTTCTACTAAGGCCGCAAACCATGAGTCTAGTTCCTCCGGTTGAATGGATAGAAGTTTGTGCTTATCTACAATGATTTGGTCTTTCGTGACGGAGGTAAAGCGGACAAAAGGTTCTCGCGACAACATGGATAAACCCATGCGATCCGTCCATTCCTTGATGGGGAGACTGTCTTTAGGCAGCAGGAATTTCAGCAGATCATAGAAGGTTTTGTGCATTACATTCAAGTTGTAGCCCGGACATTCCTTACTGATGATATAAGAATCGACTTCCCGCCAAAGATGCTCGATTATGGCTTGTCTTACAATCAGACTCTCCTTGGAGAGGTCCCCGGTGCTCATCATTTCCTTAAGTCTTGTTTCCCAGCAGTCCGGAGTCCATGGCAGCGTTCTGCTCATGTGGACCAGCCATTTCTCATGCGGCACATATTCATGGTTGGTAATAAATAAGGCCTCCAGCAAGCGGATCGCTGCCATATTGAGCATGGAGTGGCCCTGCACGGGATCACCTCTGTGAATCCAGATATCCCCGGCCAGCCGAAAATACCACCAGCAATTGAATAACAAGCCTTCGGCATGCAGCGGCTCTGGTGTATGCGCCAGCTTTTCTGACATCATTTTGGCGATTTGCCCCGTGGGATCGTACAGGATTTTGGCATAGGATAAATCCCACAGTGCCACACTCTCCCACGACCGCTGCTGCTCTTCTTCCAGATCTGAGATCTTGATGTCATACAGATAGCTGCCGATCCTGGTAATACCTAGGGGGATAGGGGGTTGTCCGCTGTTCCACAGCTCATACGGGGAGGACTCCAAGTAGAAAACCAAATCGATCTCCGATAACTCGTCGGCATACCCGCGGGATAATCCGCCGTTCAAGGTGATGCCCAGAACGCCGTCCAGAGATTCAAAATCCTTCATTCTGCTATCCAGTTCCGCGAGGAATAAATGAAGCTTATTGGTGCTTGTTGCCGTTACATAAGGCCTGCTCATACAGAATCACCTCGTTATTGATCTGTGACCGAATGGGAAATCGTTAGTAATAATATATAGCTATGAAAGCGGTCCACCTATGATATTAGTCTTAAACGCCAAAATTTAAATGCTAAATAAAAATTAACTTGCCCTCTTGTTAAAATCATGATATATTAATTCCTGCACTGCAATAAACAATACTTTGCGGTCATGGCGGAATTGGCAGACGCGCTGGCTTCAGGTGCCAGTGGTAGCAATATCGTGGAGGTTCGAGTCCTCTTGACCGCATACCAACAAAGAAAGCTTCTGAATTGTCCCTACGGACAGCTCAGGAGCTTTTTTTCATTGGGTTCAGCTGCTCAAATGAGCTTCAGCTGAGTAGGACAACAGGGTTGAGCTTGGACTGGGCGTGGCCTGATGCTTACGGAACGCGGACGGAGACATGCCGCTAAGCTTATTGAATACGCGGTTGAACTGGGAGAAGCTGTTGAATCCGCACTGCTCGGCGATGTTGGAAATCTTTTGCCGGGTGATGATCAGCAATTAAATGAAGAGACTGCTTCACCCGCTGCATCATACGAGGGGGGAGCAGTCTCTTCTGAGTTAGGGGAGGAGTTGCTTATTGCGCCGGAGCGGGAACCGCTGCGGAGGGGAAGAAGTTGGGCAGATACTCCTTATTCGCTTCCAGCATTTCATCAAGCATAGCAATAGCTACCTCGACCGAAGGGACCAGCGGATGGTGAGCCATCGCCTGAATAGCCAGGCTACGGTCACCGCTTACGGCGGCATCAATTGCAAGCTGCTCGTAGGTTTTGACGGCATGGATGAGCCCTTTGGCCATCTGCGGAATTCTGGTCAGCGGCAGCGGCAGCGGTCCGGTCTTGGTCACGACACAGTTGACCTCGATACTGGCATCCTCCGGAAGAAAGTCAAGGATACCGCGGTTGGCGACATTAAGGGTCTGGATGTCATTCGTGCCGTTGTGCAGCGAACGCATCAGGTTCACCGCCGCCTCGGAATAAAAGGATCCGCCGCGCTGCTCCAGCTGCTTCGGCTTCTCCTTCAGCTCCAGATTGCTGTAGATCTCAAACAGCTCTTCTTCCACACGTTTGACCACTTCGGCGCGATTCCCGCCTTCCTTGAACGATTCCTGCTGCTCTTCAAGCATCGCATCGGTCATATAGAAATATTTCAGATAATAAGAGGGCACGGCGCGCAGCGATTGCAGGAACTCGGGATTCCACTCCCGTGCGGGCACATTCTTTGCACTGTAGCCGGCGGTGTCGGCCAGCATGTCATCCAGCATGTCTTCGCCTTCGACATCAATGCGGGTGATCCAGTGCAGATGATTCAGGCCGACAAATTCGGCATAGATCCGGTCAGGTGCGGCGTTATATTTGGCCGATACCTCCTTGATCAGCCCGATGGGGGCATTGCAGAGGCCGATGCTCTTCACGTTCGAATATCTCAGTACGGCTTCGGTCACCATTCCTGCCGGGTTGGTGAAATTCAGCAGCCAGGCGTCAGGCGCTAGCTCTTCGATATCCCGGCAGATGTCCAGGATGACGGGGATCGTGCGCAGCGCTTTCAGCATTCCGCCGGGGCCGGTCGTTTCCTGGCCGATAACGCCGTATTTCAGCGGTATGGATTCGTCGCGTCCCCGGGCATCCAGCATGCCGACGCGGATTTGTGTGCTGACGAAGTCCGCGCCTTCTATGGCTTTGCGGCGGTCGGTGGTGAGGTGGACTTCAATCGGCAGGCCGGACTTTTCGACCATGCGTTTAGCCAGACTGCCGACAATATTCAGCTTGCGTTGTCCTTGTTCAATATCCACGAGCCAGAGCTCGCGGACGGGGAGCTCCTTGTAATGCAGAATGAATCCTTCTACCAGTTCCGGTGTATACGAAGAGCCTCCGCCGATAACGGCGATTTTCAGTCCTTGCTTAGCTGTCAAGATAAATCACTCCTGTCCTGTTGTGATAGGGATAAGTTCGAAATCCTGAAACGCACGCATCTTCTCATAAATATCGCTGGTAATGGTGAGGCCGTCACTTTCCAGGGCTGACCAGACAGCACCGACCACAGGCTCAGTGGATAAGGTGACTACAGCAGCAAGCGGAGCCGCTTCTTGTACAGCCTGGCTGATAGGTCCGCGGATCCAGCCGCGGTCGCCCCGGGTGAGCAGGCTTCCGACAAGCACTACGTCGAAGGTGTCCTTCTCCATGCCTAGCTTGTGAATGACTGCTGCGGCAGCTTTGCCCAGCTCCATGCCTTGGTGCTGCAGAATCGCTAGCGCCGCAGCATCTCCTTCGGCGGCCGCCGGGAACAACAGGCGGGCAGCGTCAAGTGGCACATGCTTGCCGTGATCAAGAAAGTCATTGTACATATCATCCACCCGCTCATAGCCGAGCAGCTTCAGCAGCGGCGCAGTTAGAAGGGTGGGGGATTCCCGGCCGTCCCAGGCGCGGATAACGGTGCGGAACACTTCGATATTCAGCGAGCCGCCGCCGCCGAAATCGCCGTACATATAATCGAAGCCGCCGCATTGATAATGCTGGCCCTGCGGATTGCGTCCGGCGGCGTTGGTGCCTGTGCCGCAGATCAGCGCGACCCCGTAAGGCCGGCCCGTACCCGCCCTTAGTCCAATCATCGGGTCGCCGCTGAGTGTATAATTTGTAAATCCGATCCCGCGTATCATCGGGTGGAGGATATCATAATCCGTCTTCCGGTCGGCGCCGGCAAGCCCGAGATAAGCATGCTTGATATCGCCTAGCTGCAGCCCGGCTTCCGCCAGTGCGGCGAAGGAGGCTTCGCGAATGCTCGCAGCGGCTTCCGTAGCGCTAATCTGGTGATTGCCGTTGCCGCTCCTGCCCTTGCCAAGCACATTGCCGTGCTCATCGCAGAGCAGGGCATAGGTTTTGCTTCCTCCCCCATCGATCCCCAAGTAGTAAGTCAATGGTCGTCACTCCTAAAGTTTTGTGAGCATCACTTCTCTGAATCTCTTCGTACAAAACTGGCTTCGAAAGCATTTGCTTAGTTTTGTGAGCATCACTTCTCTGAATCTCTTCGTACAAAACTGGCTTCGAAAGCCCGCAGGCGGAATGATTGCAGGTGCGGTTCTACCTGGAAGAGGTGGAGTCACGTACAATCAGCTCCGGATCAATCCGGATGTTAGCACCGCGTTTCATATTTCCGTTGATGCGTCTGAGCAGCATATCGGCAGCGGCAAGCCCGATCTTATCCGCCGGCTGGCGCAAAGTTGTCAGATGCGGGCGCAGCTGTGAGGCGATATAGTGGTCGTCATATCCGACGATGGCTACCTCTTCCGGCACAGAGATGCCGGCCTCCATCAGCGCGTTGATCAATCCCAACGCGATATTGTCATCCCCGGCGAATACAGCCGTGGGCAGCTTGCCCGCCTGCAGCCAGCGTTTGCCGGTGTCATAGCCCATGCCGATATCGAAATCGCCATGGACAATCTCAAACGGCTCCAGCCCTTTCTCCTGCAGGGCCTGCAGGAAGCCGCCGCGCCGCTCCCGTGTGCTGCGGAACATCTCATTGCCGCAGAGGTGGGCGATGGAGGTATGGCCAAGCTCAAGCAGATGGCTGCCCGCCGCATAGCCGCCCTTGAAGTTATCAATGGTGATGGAATAGGCGTCATTCCCCTCCTGCTGATTATCAATCAGCACATAGGGGATTCCCCGCCGTTTCAATTCCACAATATAATTGTCTTCTTGCATCGGGGAGAGCAGAATCAGTCCATCTACCCGGTCCTCCTGAATCAGATAGTGGTTCTCATTGAAGTCGATGCCTGTCGAGATGGAGATGGCCAGGTAGTAGCCGTGCAGGGCAAGCACGTCATTCAGCTCCTTGACCACGGCATCGAAGAAGGAATCCTGCAGTGTCGTTACGATAAGGCCGATAATCCCGGTCTTGCCGCTGGCAAGGCTGCGCGCAGCCGCATTGGGCCGATAATCCAGCTCCTTGATTGCATCCAGCACCTTCTGGCGGTTATTCTCCCGCACCGTCCCGGCGCCATTCAGCACCCGGGAGACGGTGACAACGGACAATCCCGATTTTTTGGCTACATCAAAAATACTTACTTTCATCGCTAACGCTCCTTGCGGCGGATTTTCCGAAGCTTTATTCTATCTTTAGTATACAAGGCTTACGGAATATCCGCTAAACGTCTTATCTCTTAATAATTTCGGTAACTTTTTTCTGAATGACCGGCATCACCTCTTCAAGGGTTTTGTGTCCGGTCTCGACAGGCTGCAGCTCATTGATGAACATATCATTGATCTGCGAATATTTAGTGATGAGGTGGTTGTAGGATTCATAGCCATATCTAACAGCGCCTTCGTATACCTTCTTCACATCCTCGGGATCAATGCCGTCAAAATGTTTGTAGTAGGCTTCTGCTGCTTCGGTGTTCACAGGCGGGTTGCCGCCGCTCAGCTCAATCGATTTCTCCTGAACTTCAGTCGTCAGCAGGAATTTAATCCATTCAAAAGCTTCCTTCGGATGTTTGGAGTCCTTCAGAATCATTAGCGGGTCGACGAACAGGGTGCTGCGCACCTTGTCATTGCCGCCCCATGGCACTGCGGCCACGCCGATGTTGAACGGGAAATCATTGGCTCCCGCAAGGTTCCACGAGCCGCCGATCGACATGCCGATTTTGCCTGCGACGAATGGATCGCCGTTCTGGCCGGCTACGCTTTTGCTCCACTCGGAGTTCGGTGAGACTTTATCCTTGAAGATCAGATCGAACAGCTTTTGGTATGCGGCAATAACCTCCGGAGAATCGAAATGAGTTTCGGAAGGAACGCCGCCATTGGTCCAGGTGTCCTCGGAGTAAGGCTCCGCCCCAAAATACAGCGGCCGCATATCCCGCTCGGCCCAGGTAAAGTCGACACCGTATTGTGTTTTAGCGATATCGTCGGAGACGAGCGTCATTTTTTTTGCTTCCTCGACCATCTTTTCAAACGTCCAGCTCTTATCTTCATAGTCGCTTGGCGGATAGGACAGCTTCGCAGCATCGAACATATCCTTGTTATAGAGCATCAGGGTGACATACATATTGACCGGGATGCCGTAGGTACGGTTGTTTACGGTGTAGATCTTCATCAGGTTATCCGGTATGTGGTAATCTCCGGCTTTGAAGCCTTCCTCCGCGATCAGGTCGGTCAGATCAAGCAGCATGTCTTTGTTGTAATATTCCGCGAACCCGCCGTAGCCGTAGTGGCTGGTGACATCGGGAGATTTGCCTCCGGCAATCAGCGTCTGGAGCTTGCTGTCAAACTGCTCATACGGCGCTTTTTCCACCTTGACCTTGATGTTCGGGTGCTCCTTCTCGAAATCGGGAATCAGCTTTTCGATAAAGGTGCGGTCTTCCGAATCAATCGTGTAATGGGTAATGGTCACTTGTTTCTCTGAAGCGCCGGAGTCTCCGGTGTTTTTGTTTCCCGGGGCCACATTGCCTGCCGACTTTCCTCCTCCGCAGCCTGACAGCATCACCATCAAGGCCATGGACGCTGCAAGCAGCAGTGCGAATGACTTCCTTGTACTGTTCCTTTTCATGAGCGAATCCCTCCATCATTTCAAGTCTATTTGGCCGCCAAGAGTACTGCGGAGATTACTTGATGCCTGTCAGTACTATGCCTTCCACGAACTGCTTCTGGGCCACCGCGAACAGGGTGACGATTGGAACCATAGCCAGCACGGAGGCGACCATCAGCAGATGCCAAGGCGGGATGCGGAACCGCGACGAGGTGAGCGAGGCCATGCCGACCGGCAGTGTGAATTTGTCCGAGGAGCTTAAGTAGAGCACTGGTGTGAGCAGATCGTTCCAGCTGTAAATAAAAGCGAAGATGGCGACGGTCGCCAGTGCCGGTGCGGACAGCGGTAGCGCAATGGTACGCCACATCTTCAGTTCGCTGCAGCCGTCGATCCGTCCGGCGTCGAACAGCTCCTCGGGCAGCGTAGAGAAAAATTGCCGCAAGAGGAAGATGTTATAGGCGGAACCGAAGAATGCAGGCACGACCAGCGGCAGGAAGGTGTCGATCCAGTTCATTTTGGAGAAGAGCACGAACTGCGGGATCATGATCGCCGGATAAGGCAGCATCATCGTGCTCAGCAGCAGGGCGAACCAGAGCTGGTTGCCCCGGCCTCTGTATCTGGCGAAGCCGTAGGCCACCAGTGCCGAGGAGAGCAGGGTGCCAATGACGGTGAGTCCGGCGATGATCAGGCTGTTCTTATACAGTGTGCCGAACTGCAGTGTATCAAAAATCTCCGTGTAATTGCTCCAGGCCCAGCTCTCCGGGAGAAAGGTCGGCGGAAATTTCAGCATTTCCCGCTTCGATTTCAGGGAGGTCGAGACCATGAAGAAGAGCGGAAGCAGCATAAGGAAGGTTGTAATCAGCAAGGTAATGAAGCTGGTGATCTTTACGGGATCCGCTTTCCGCCGGGAATGGGAAGTTGGCACCCGGGGGCTGGTGGCCTTGACGGTACTCATCGGCGTTCCCCTCCTTCGTAATGAACATAACGGTTGGACAGCTTCATAATGATGGCCGTGAACACCAGTACAACGATCAGCAGCACCCATGCAAGAGCTGACGAGTACCCTGCCCGGTATTCCTTAAAGGCGGTGTTGTACAGATTGTAAACATAGAACCAGGTGGAATAATTGGGACCGCCCTGCGTCATGACGAACGCTTGGGTAAAGACCTGGAAGGAGTCGATCAGGCCCATAATCAGCTGGAAGAGCAGCACGGGAGAGATCATCGGCAGCGTAATGTTCTTGAAAATTCTAAAGCGGCCCGCACCGTCCAGTCTGGCGGCTTCAATTAGGCTGGACGGCACGCCCTGCAGCCCTGCAAGGAAGAGAATCATACCGGATCCGGCTGTCCAGAAGGACATGATGATCAGGGCATACAGTGCGGTGTCCGGACTCATCAGCCAGGCCGGGCCGTGAATGCCAAACCAGGAGAGCATGTAGTTGAAGAGGCCGATCTGTGGATTGAAGATCCAGTACCAGAGTAGAGACATCGCGACGCCTGACACCATGCTGGGAAAATACATTGCTGTCCGGAAGAAGCCCCGCAGGGGAATCGTCTGGTGCAGCAGCAGCGCAAAGCCGAGAGCCAGCAGCATCTGTATCGGAACACTGATAAAGGTGTATCTAAGCGTGACCGTTACCGACTTCCAGAACAGATCATTGTGAAACATTTCAGTGTAGTTGGCCAGGCCGATAAACCTGGGAGGGTGAATAATGTCGTAATCGGCGAAGCTGTAGTAGAGCGATGATATGATGGGGTACAGCGCGAAGACCAGGAAACCGATAAGCCAGGGCGAAATAAACAGATACATGTAGAACATCCGACGCCTGCTCTCACTCTTAATCACGGACACACCAACCTTTCGATCTTAAAAGTATAAGCGCTTTAACTTTTGTCGTAAATAAATGTCGTAAAAAGGCAATATTACTGTATTTATTCTTTATAAAGTTTAATCGCTTTAACTTTTAAATCCACCTGATGACATTATCATAGTGGATGAACCGGAAATAATCAACCCTTATTTTATTGAATAAAGCGCTGCCAGTCAAATAAAATAACATTCGTTATAGTTTTTTTATATTTTTTTGCTGAAAAAACATGAAAATTTCATACTGGTGTAAGGTAATATAACTCTTAAGTGTGAATTGGGCGGGGTTTGTTGAATGCCGATTTGTTTTCCTGACTAGAATCCACTGCGAAAGTGGAGATTTTATTCCATGGATTACTGATATTACTCAAAAAAACAGGTACCCTCCTTATAAAAAGGACGGTACCTGTTACGTATCATTTCAAAATATAAGACTATAAATTATCCTTCTATTTCTCGCCGAAACGGATACCGTCCTGTTGAGGCCGACGAAGCCGTTTCCACTTGTTTACCGCGTGTTTCCGTTCCACTGCTCATCGCCCGAAAGATACTTCCCGGTCAATACGGACAACAACTCGATGCCAACCTGATTCTGTCCGCCTTCAGGGATGATGAGGTCGGCGTATTTCTTGGAAGGCTCGATAAACGCCTCATGCATTGGTTTTACCGTCGTCAGATATTGCGTGTGAATGGAGCGGATGGTCCGGCCGCGTTCTTCAATATCCCGCAGCACCCGGCGGAGAATACGCACATCCGGGTCTGTATCTACAAATACCTTGATGTTCAGCTGTTCCCGCAGCTTCTCATCGGAAAGCACGTGCAGCCCTTCGAGAATGACAATGTTGTTGGGCGCAAGCTCAACCGTCTTGTCAGTGGAACGGGCGTGAACTGTGAAGTCATACACTGGAGCGTACGCAGCTTGTCCGGCTTTCAGACAATCCAGGTGCTCAATCAGCAGTTCCGTATCGAAGGCAAGCGGATGATCGTAATTGATTGCTCCGCGCTCAGCCATGCTGAGGTAAGAATGGTCTTTATAGTAGTTATCCTGAGATATGAACGTCACTTTGTCTGTTCCCAGACGGTCAATGACGGAGCGAGCTACTGTCGTTTTGCCGGAACCGGTCCCGCCGGCGATACCAATAATAAGCATGGTGTTTTAATAAACCTCCCTAAGCGATTGCCTTTGCAATTTCAATATTGTAGCACAGCGGTCAATTTATTTCACCTCGGTACGGGGAATAAAACGTGAACATTCAAAAAATTCAGGAGTTTTAGCCTGAAATGATATAATTTAAGATATTCGATGCAGATGTAGGTGTATAGATGAAGGGAGAATTTACCGGGATGTATGAGACAAAATCACTGCTTGAAGCCTTTAACGCCACGGCTATGAAGTTGGCCGGACACGGGAAACGCGAGATTGAAGTGTTGAAAGAGGCCTTTGCCGGAGTGGATGGACAGACGGACAGCGATATTTACGGAGGGGGCGGGCTGATCGAGGATTTCCAGGCTGAAATGGCGGAAGTTCTCGGGAAAGAGACGGCGGTCTTTTTCCCCAGCGGGACTATGGCCCAGCAAATTGCTCTAAGAATCTGGTGCGACCGTAAGGGGATGAAGACGGTAGCGTATCATCCTTTATGCCATCTGGAGATTCATGAGCAGGACGGGCTTAAAGAGCTGCATCATATCGAGCCGCTGCTTCTTGCGGACAAGGACAGCTTAATTACACTGGATGATGTCAAGAACATCGGAAAGGACATTGCTTGCCTGCTGCTGGAGCTGCCGCAGCGCGAAATCGGCGGCCAGCTGCCCGAGTATGCCGAGCTTGAAGCCATCTCCGCCTATTGCCGCGGGCAGGGCATTATTCTGCATCTCGATGGCGCGAGATTGTTTGAGGTGCTGCCGTATTACGGGAAGACAGCGGCTGAGGTATGCAGCCTGTTTGACAGCGTATATATCTCCTTCTATAAAGGGATTGGCGGCATCGCCGGTGCCATTCTCGCAGGCAGCAGGGAGTTTACAGAGGAATCGAAGATCTGGAAACGGCGGCATGGCGGCGACCTGGTCAGCCTCTACCCGTACATCGTTCCGGCCCAATATTATTACCGGCTGAGAACCGGCAAGATGGGACAATACTATGAGGAGGCCAAGGAGCTTGCCGCTTTGTTGGGCGGCTGCCATAAGGTGTCCACGCTTCCGCAGCAGCCGGTCTCGAACATGTTCCATGTCCATTTTGCCATGGCCAAGGAGCAGCTTGAGCCGATATTGGTTACAGTGTATGAGCAAACCGGAGTGGGGCTGACTGCATCGCTGAGGGAAACAGGGGAAACCTCCTGCTTTTTTGAGATGCATATCGGTGACCGCTATGGCAGTATCCCCAAAGCAGAGCTTGGCGCAGCGGTAGAACTGCTGGATCAGCTGATAAAGCAAGCGTAACAAGGTTCAAATGGCATCCTCCCGATGAAGGAGGGTGCTGTTTTTTGTCTTGCATTAGTTTGTTTTTGTGATTATACAGGGTATTGGTTACACGAAAAAAAGACACCCCACGAGGTGTCTGGTTACTACATTAGTATGGGCGCAGTCGAAGTTACCGGTTGAGCAGCGAACGAACGAAGGATACCCGCAGCAGCTGCTTTTTCATCAGCTTGGTGCGGAACTGGCGTTTCAGCTGGCTGTAAGCTTTGGGGGAATGGCTGCTGGCCCAGTTATACATGAACTTGAAGTCGGTATGACTTTTGGCCGAATTCATCAGGTAATAAGAGATCGTGTCATACACATTGTGGTTGAACCACTCGTTCATTTCCTGCTTATTGTAGCCGTAGCGTTCAATCGCCATATTGCGGATAAGCCGCTTCTCCTCCAGGTTCTCGATCAGGAACGACTGGCTGAGATGAAAGGTGATGTTATTGCCATGAATCCGGTACACCCCGGCCAAACAATCGATGAACCCGGCATCGCCGATCAGCAGGGCACGCAGGTAAATCGAGGCATCGTTGACCATGTTCATGTTCAGGATGTCCATGCTCATCAGCGCTTCGCGTTTGAAGACTGTGGTTAGTGTAGAGGCAGGCTTGGGATAACCCTTCTGCTCGAAATTCATGAAATAATCCTTTTTGCCGGTAATGCTGGCCAGCTGCAGGCTGGAGATCGTGAGCTTCCGGCTTTTGGAGTATTCCAGAAATACGTTTGCGGCCACAAATGATACCTCAGGATGCGTCAGGTGAAAATTCACAGCTCTGCTTAAATAACTGGAATCAATCAGATAGTCGTCATCATCGAGGAACAGAATATATTCACCGTCTCCATGAGCGGCAAAAGCCTTACGCCGGTTATTCCCCGGCCCGCTGTTGGTTTCATTCTGCATGAAGATGACACGCGGGTCACCGCCAAAATTCGTGTGCATCATCTCGTCCGTGCCATCGCTGGAACAGTCGTCAATGACGGTAACTTCTTTATGGGGATAATCCTGCCGCAGAATGCTCTGAATCGCCTGATGCAGGAAGTCTTTTCTATTATAAGTAGTGATAATGACGCTGACCTTCGGATAAGCAGCAGGATCGGCGGATTCAGGCAGCTGGTTCTCTGTTTCCCCGGTTCCGCTGCTGAGTCTGGCAAGCTGCGTAAGCAGTCCCTCAATCGTATTCAATTCAATATGAAATTGGCGCAATAAATAGTACTCCAGCGCATCCTCAGACGCTCTCCCCGCCAAATAAGCCTCGATCAGTTCAGCCAAGGTTGCCAGATGTTCCTGGATCGCGGGTGCGCTTTCCTTGCTGCTAATCTCCCGGCCCCGGCGTACAATGGCTTCGCGTGACAGCTCTTCGGCGGAGAAATGCTGAATATCGTCATGGAGCTGATGGAGTAATCGGTAGCCGGCCTGTTGCAATTCCTCGCTGTGATCCATATTCAGCCCTCCTCAAAGTTTTGTTAGCATCTGCTTCATTGATGTACTTCGTGCAAAACTTGCTTCGAAAGCATACACCACTCCGCTTAAGCCTGCCCGGCCGTAACCTTGCGCTTCAGCTTGAGCTTCGTACGGAAGCCTTTGAGATAACCCCAGGTATAGAGGAATACCTCGCGTTCCATCAGCGATCCGACCAGGAAATAGATGGGCAGAATGATGATGCCGAGCAGCACGGCCCACAGAATCACACCGGTGTATGAGGTAATGCTGAGGTCGAGCTTGGTGGTGACAAAAACGATGGCAGTGAAGACCACGACGTTGATCAGCCATCTGCGGAAAGTGATCCATGGACTGCGCTCCAGCAATACCCGGCTGGCATAGACAACAATATCAATGGAACGGTACAGCAGCGCGGCGATGGTGCCCATCAGCACGCCATAAATTCCGAAGAAGATGACGCAAATGATCGAAGCCCCCAGATTGATCGCCGACTCCATAATAGAGCGGAACTGGGTGTTTCTGAAATGTCCGGCAATCGTAATGATATTGTTGGAGGTGGTGCGGGCATTGGTCAACAATTTAATCACCACGAATAGAACCGGCAGCCAGGCATTAATATAGTTCACATCGTTGACGCCGGCCGTGTACAGTTTCATGAACGGCAGGATGATGATATAGACAACAGTCAGAATGGCAAAGATGAGACCCATGAAATAGACCTCGTAAGCATCATAGAACTTCACGAAAGCCTCTTTGCCCTCATGATAGCTTTGGCCCAAGGCGGCCTTTATGCTTCCGTTGACCGTCTGGACGATATTGTCGACAATGGTGAAGATCATGTTGTACATCACGTAGATGCTGACGATCTTCAGGTTCGTAAATATAGTCAGAATCAACACGTCCGTATTGCGGAAGATGAGATAGGAAATCTCATGCACCATAACCGAGTTCTTCTGGCCAATGGCTGCAAAATCCGGCTTGTGGCTGAGGTCGATCCACTTATAATATTTCTTCGAATAGAAATAGAAAGCGACGATCTGCAGCAGGGTGAGCACGAAGAAGGAAGCCTGTACGGCAATGATGTTCACACCCTGCAGCAGCAGGATGATCCGCACGACATTGTTCAGAATATTTGCGATGGTGACGATGGACGTCTCCACATAGCTTTTGCCCTCGGCGATCAGCAGAATTCTGAATTTGCCCTGGAAGTAATAGTTGATGGCCCCGCCCAGACCCGAGAATAAAATAATCGCCATGATGCTCACTTTGTTGATCTCCGAGTGGATGACCAGCGGATAAATGACTGCAAGCAATACGACGGAGATAAAATAGTACATTCCCGTTTTTTTATAATAGCTGGAGGTTGCCGCGAGAATCGAATTGATATGACCCCGGTCATTGTTGGCTATCGGCTTATACAGAGCCTGCAGCGAAGCTGCACCGACCCCTGCTTCAAGCAGGGCGAAGTAACTGATGATCTGCACGATGGATGCAATGAGACCGTTGGCTTCGGAGCCGTAGTTGACCATAATCAGTCTTGGAATGAAGAAGCCGAGAATAATTGTGATCACCTGGCTGGTAAGGCCAAAGCCGAGGTTCAGCAGGCTCCGTTTAGCTTTCATAGCTTCTTCTCCCTTCCATCAACGGTGCCGGTGACAGATAAGCGTCCAATTGTTCAAAATGCTTCTCTGCCTGATTTGCCTGCAACGTCACGTCAAGCCGGTTAGTGGCCATACTGTCATACACCTCTTCCGGTGTAAGCTCGGACAGATGGGCGAAATCGGTGTATTTTCCGGTAAAATAGGCATCCTGCATGACATTGACCATCTTGCTGCTGTAGGCCACCGGGAAGACAGGCTTGTCAAATACCCAGCCGAGAATCATCGCATGGAACCTGGAAGCGACAATACAGCTGGCACCTGCCAGCGCGGCGAGGATGTCATCTATGTTTGTTTTATAGAGGTGAACATGGGTCTGCTCCTGAAATTCTGCCGGAATCAGGCCGAGAATTTGCCCAATGGCTTCCTGGTCGCCTTCATGCTGGCAAAATGACATGAAATGCACGGCATAACCCTGCTTGATGAAATAGATTGCAACATCTTTCATTTTTTCATAATAGAGGTTGTCAAAACCGCTTAAGTTCTTGGACGACGGCTTAATCACCGAAATCGCAATCGTTTGGCCCGCTGGAGGTTTTTGTCCGGATGAGGTTTCGTTTGCGTTATATTTCAGCTGGAAGATGATATCCGGAGCCATTCGGACATTGCCCAAATCCTTAAATAAATCATAGGAGTATTGCTCTCTGAAAGAGACGTCGGTATATTCCGGGAAAATCCGCCGGTGCACCTGGTAATACTCATCATCCGTAAAGGGACCGAAATTGGCGCCCATCAAATAATACGGCTTGCTCTTGTTGCGCATGGCTTCCGCGTTCGCCACATATTCCGCCCAGTGTTCTCCCTGCATAAAAATAGACCCGCCGATATGTACGGTTCCATCTGACTGATCACCCAGAAATCTCTGCAGAAAGTTGTTATGCAGCTTTAATTTTCTGAAGACATAATTAATTCCCCGGAACAGGACGGAGTCCGAAGCGTAGACCTTGAGGTTCTTGATGTCCTTGAATACCAGCTTATATAAACGGGGAGCAATGATCATAAACCGGGTATCCGGATACCGTTCGCAGAGTACCTTGATAAACAAATCATCGCCCAAATTGAATTCTGTATATGCGCTTACCATCATCTTCTTCATATCTTAATTTCCTTTCTGGTGATCATGGTTTTGAGCTTATGTTTGAACTGGAGCCAGCTTCTGTCCATGTGGATCAACCGCGCATATAAAGGCGGGGAAATTAAGAAGGCTTTGATTCTAAAGGCGAGCTGTCTGTCATCCCCGCTGTAGCGTTTCATAATGAGCCGCATCTCGTGGTTCAAATGAGGGTAGCTCTTCTCAATGTCATGAAGCAGGTCACGCATGCGGATTCCCGAAGTGCCGTTCAGGCAGGTCTTGAGATTGTAAAAGTAGTTCTCCGTCATCTCCCGGGTCAGGAGGAGCTCCGAGATGGTGCTGGCCTCGCTGAAGGGATGGGCTTTGAAGTATTCATCCACCCGTTTGAAGGCATCGACCACATCAAATTTATTCACGTTATACGTGCCTGTAATAGATGACGTCCGTTGCACATAATAGGATAATACGTCGGGGATTGAGATCACCCGGGACGCTCTGGACAAGGCTTTATAGATGAATTCCTGATCCTCTCCGTTCACACAGCGCTCCGTGTAGCGGATGCCGTTCTCCAGGAGAAAGCTCCGCTTGAAGGCAATGCTTCCGGTCCAGATTCTCAGGCTTTTGTGTACAAAAATATTCTGCAGCGCCTCGCTTCCCGTAGTGTCGGACTGACCGGAAGTGAAGCTTACAATGGTCGACTGATCCTCCCGGACGAGGTTGTAGCCCCAGCAGACCACATCCGGATCCGTGGTCCGCGTGGCGCCCTCGATACTCAGCACCAGGCTGCTGTCGGCGTAATCGTCTCCGTCCAGGAACAGCACGTAATCTCCTGTAGCTGAGGCCAACCCGGTGTTTCTTGCGGCGCTCACTCCGGAATTGGGAGTGCGGATCAGCTTCGAACGCAGATCGGGATGCTGCTCCAGGAAGTCAGCGGCCACCTCATACGTCCGGTCTGTTGAGCCGTCATCGACCATAATCAGCTCGAACCTCTTCCCGCTCTGTTCCAGGAGTGAGAGCAGCAGAGGTGTTAAATAACGTTCTAAATTGTACATGGGCACTACAATGCTCACACTCATGCGGCCACTCCCTTCCTGAGGTTTGATGGATTAACCGGCGGTTTGTCTGGAGAATATTTCTCTCAGCCCTTTTTTGTAGCCGCTGATGGCAGCTGTATTCTTCTTGGGCTGTTCCCGCAAAATCAGATAGAGCGTCGTCCAGACCAGGGCGAGATAACCGACAGGTCCCGAACGTTTATCCTTGAGCAAATGCACATGGTTCAGCACTCTCATATAAGCTACATTCTCAAGATTGTCTCTGGAGGCCGGGGACTCATGATGCAGAAGTTTAAGTTCGGGATTGATATAAAGGGGGCCGGAACCTTGCGCGATACGGGACATAAGAATGTCTTCACCGACGCTGTAGCTTTGGAGCCAGGGGACGGGTTTGAGGTCTCGAATGGCCTCTTTCTTGAAGGACATGTTGCAGCCGTGCTGGAACTCTGTCTTGAAGATCTTCCGTGCCTTATGCCAATTGTACATGGAGCCGGCCTGGCCGCTTAAGGAAAGCTTGCCGCTCGATAGAGATTGCTGGAAGGAGAGCAGACAGCGGATCGTGCCGAGGAAGCTGTTGCGCATCCCGATGGCGACCCCGCCGACACCTGCGCAGTCCGGATGGTCGAGGTAGGTTTGGATTAAAGTGGCCAGATAATGATCGGGGATTTCGACGTCGTCATCAAGGAAGAGGATCTTGTCCATGGTAGACAGCTCCACCGCCTTGATTCGGGACAGCCATAATCCCCGCTCAGTTTTGCTGTGGTACAAAAGGGGATAACCGCAACCGGCCAATAAGGCTTCGAACCCCTTGAGGGTTCCTTCGGGAATCTCTCCGTCATCAATGATAATGACCTCTATAGGATACGTCCGGCCTATGCTTTGTATAGTTATAGAATGAATGCACCGTGTCAGGTCCTGTACCCGGTTCCTCGTGCAGATAGCCACTGACAATCCTTGCATATACTCCACTCCCTTATCCGATTCTCCCATCTACATTAATCATAATAATCTTGGGATTATAAGCTAACTTAAGCTTACTATTGGCAGAGAAAGGTTGTATATACTACTTTAGTTTACTTATTGACTACCTTGGAGCAGTAACAATTATTTTGAATTTAACATTAAATTCTATAAATTCGACATAATCAGCGCTTCCTAAAATTCCGATATATTAATTATAAGCGTTTTCCAGACTAAGCCAGGGAGGGCAGACCAGACATAGTTGAACAGCAAGGACATCTTAGAAAAATGGGGCTGAATTTGTGGGAATAAAAAGAGGATCAAAACACTTAATCATGGCTTTGGTTGTCATCCTGATCATTAGCAATTTTTACGGTATACCCCATGTCGCTCGGGCACAGACTTCAATACCGCTGGATACCATTCTCGAGGACACGCTGGAACCTGCAGGGAAAAACATTTCAGATTTAAATCAAAGCGGAGTTGGCATCACCGAGGTGGATAACGCCAATGGGCAATGGCAGTACAAAAACAACTCGGGCGTATGGCTGTCGATTGTAGCTCCTGATCCGGGCAACATTGTTGTGTTAGGCAGCGGTGTGATGATCCGCTTTGTTCCGAAGAAGGATTGGAACGGAACTGTAGGCATCAAGTATCGCGACTGGCTGATTCCAGCGGAATCCGGCGGAAATCCTCCTAACTATGTAAATGTGAATGAGGCCTATACAGGAAAAGAACCGGCTTTTGGGGAATTTGAGGAAACCGCGCAGCTCAAAGTCCTGCCTGTTAACGATACTCCTTATATTTCCGAGTCTGGGGGCAATGATTACCTTGATTTTGACGGTAAGGGGTACGTAACCCTTCCCGATCTGGACATATATGCTAATTCCCTTACGATTGAAACGTGGGTGAACGCCAGCAGTGCTCCGTCATGGGGGCGTATCTTTGATACCTCTTACGGTCCTGATAATTTTAATTTGCATTTTACCTTTGAAGGAAATACAGGGAGAATAGCACTTGAAGCGTTGCCGCAAAAGGGTACCAGAGTTAAAGCTTACCTGGTAAGGACAACGGAGCGATTGCCTTTGAATCAATGGGTTCATGTGGCCGCCGTATATAATCATGTGGAGAAAAAGGCCTATATTTACTGGAATGGAATTCTGAAAGGCAGCGGATTTATGGATCTGACGGACATGGCTAAAGCCAAGGCGCAGAACTCCAATCTGCCGAGAGCTTATAACTTTATAGGTGAGAGTACATGGTCCCAGGATGCCAATTATACGGGGGGCATGAGAGACTACCGGATATGGAATAAGGCAAAGACCCAGGCGGAGATTGAAAGTCAGATGAGCACCAGTCTGAGCGGAGCTGAAGCGGGTCTGATGGCCAACTACAAATTCAATAATCCAAGTGATGGAGCGGTCGCCAAGGATTCCTCCACGGGAGCAAGAAATGGCAGCATTGTAAGTGGCAGATGGCAGTCCGACACAGGGTTCAACACCAACGTGGTAACACCGGTGAACACTCCTGTATCTAAGCCGTTTAAACTGACTGATGTGGATGACGGCGACATGCTGACGCTTTCTGCGACCTCGTCGAATACGGCCCTTTTGACGAATGGCAATATCACCTTTTCAGGGGAAGGCCCGGAAAGAAGTATCCATCTTACTCCGGCAGCAAACATGACAGGCGCCTCCACCATCAAAGTCACAGTAAACGATGGAATTACTTCAAGTAACAGCAGCTTTTTATTGAGTGTTGTGGCCGGGAAATTTGATCTTAAATTCATTTCGCCCTCTGTGGGTGTGATGGCACCTGCTTTTAACCGGGGGATTATCTACAATAAAGTGCATGTTCCCAACAAAAGCGGAAGCAGTCCGAACAACAGTATCGATATAAATGTAGGAGCGGTGAATCCTGCTGATGTAAATGTAACAGCGTACGCAGACAATGGATCTGGCGTCACGGTGACTGGCTCCTACCCTACGTTTACTGTCAGCGGCCTGATTGTGGGTGTATATAAGCCCATAAAGATTAAAGTAGCCGATAAATTCTCATCCAATTTCAAGGAATATCAGCTTGATATCATCCGTTATCCGGGAAATGATGCCAATCTGGCTGCGGGGAATGGACTGGCTTTGTCCAGCGGCGGACAAGCCATTGCGCTGTCCCCGAGCTACAGCAGTAATACGTCCAACTATACCGCTACCGTCGAAAATGATGTAAGTTCGGTTAAAGTGGACGTGAAGAAGTCGAATCTGTTCTCTACAGCGACGTTGAACGGTGGAGCTATTGGTTCTACGGAATCTGTTGATGCCACTGGGAATGTCAGCTTGGCCTACGGGAAGAATCTGATTTCCGTTGTAGTAACGTCAGAGGACGGGAAAACAAAGAAAACCTATGACGTTGTGATTGTGAGAAAGCTGTTGGGGGATGCTTCTCTGACTAATCTGACCGCTTCGCCGGGCGGACCGTCGCCAGTCTTCAATACTAATCAGGCGGACTACACAATGGATGTCGCAAACGCAGTAACGACTGCGGAATTTACTCCGACAGCCGCATTGGGTGCAAGCGTTAAGGTGAATGGCGTGGATCACCCGAGTGGTACGCCTTTTCTCATTACGGGTCTTGCAGCAGGAAATAACAAGTACTTGATCGAGGTAACGGCACAGGATGGAGTGACGAAGAAGTCTTACAGTCTGGTTATTCTGCGTGCACCTTCGGATGTGGCAGATCTTTCGGGTTTGACCGTCTCTTCGGGAACGTTGTCGCCTGCCTTTAATAACAACGAAACGGGATATTCGGTTGAGGTTGCCAATGAGGTGTCCTCGCTGGAGCTTACTCCAAAGCTTCTGGATGCTGCGGCAAGCCTCGTAGTGGACGGCAATATTCATATTGATGATACTGCCTATACTAAGAACTTAAATGTTGGTCTGAACACGGTTGAGATCGTGGTGACTTCACAGAGCGGTGTCCGTGTAAAAACAACCCTCGTAAATATTATCAGAAAGGCTTCTTCCAATGCCGATCTGTCCAGTTTGGTCCTTTCAGAAGGAGTAGTCGATCCTTCTTTTGACAAAAATCAAACCGGGTATGGTGTGACCGTGGCTAACAGTGTCTCTCAGCTTACGATTACTCCTACTCCTGAGGATGCAAACGCAGAGATCAGCCTGAATGGAAATGTAGCGGCGAATGCTCAGCCAAGACTGGTAAATCTACAGGTTGGTGTCAACGAATTCAATATTTTGGTCAGGGCTCAGGATGGGATAACGTCAAAGAATTATGTTTTGACGATTGTCCGTGAGGCTTCCTCCGATGCGGATTTGACCAATATCACTTTGTCCGGCAAAACATTATCGGGAGGTTTCGACCGCGGAACTTCAACCTATTATGAGTATGTGCCGAACAATGTTACCAGCATGGCAGTTGCAGCAACTACAAGTGATGAACAGGCAACCTATACCATCAATGGGCTGGAGTCGGCAGGAGGAGTGCCTATTCCTTTGAATGTAGGAGAAAATGTAGTTACAGTAGTTGTTACAGCCGCTGATAAAGTTACTATCAAGGAATACACGGTAACTATCGTCCGTGCAGCTTCGTCGAATGCAAATTTGCTCGAGTTGACGATGACTGACTTATCGGATAATGCGATTACCCTTACATCCGCTCCGGGCACTTTCAATTATAGCGGCACGGTCGAGGATGAAGTTTCTGTAGCTAAGCTAAGTGCAGTTGTTGATGATGCAAATGCAAGCACCTCCGTATTTGTGAATGGGGTTTGGATCGAAGACCTGAACGCTGTGCCTCTGACCACAGGCTTGAATGTTATTGAAGTTAAGGTCACGGCTCAAGATGGAAGCATGCAAGTATACACCATTAATCTGGTGAGAAATCCAAGTAAAGATGCAACTCTGCTGAATATGACGATTTTCCCTGGCGATTTAACACCGGTTTTCCAGGCAGGCATCGGTGATTATTCGGTCAATGTGAACAACAATGTAAGTGACGTCGATTTTTTAATTAGGACTAATAATGAGCTGGCAACCTACATCTTAAAGAAGAATGGAACCTCTACCGGCGTAATAGGCGACCGCGTAGCACTGGATGAGGGCACGAATCAAATTACAGTAGAGGTTACGGCTGGTGATGCCAGCACTACAAAAACCTATTCCGTTACTGTGAATCGTGCCGTTCTGCCGAAGGACTCCTCTCTTACTGATTTGACCGTCAGCTCTGCAAGAGGAACAGAAGCTCTGAATCCCCAGTTTTCCGCTGAAGTCTTCAAGTACTTCTTGTCGGTACCCTATGAAGTGGATCGGGTTGAACTGGATGCTGCCAAAGGGGATATGAATGCACAGATAACCGTAAATGGTGTCACGGTAGATAGTCCGATGCCTATTTCGCTGGTGGAAGGGCTAAACATCGTAAACCTGAAGGTTACAGCACAGGATGGAAAGACAGAAAGTGTGTACACGGTGGAAATCACCCGACAATCACGTTCGTCCGATGCTACTTTGGGGAGTATCGGTGTAGATGTCGGAGCTTTGGACCCGGCCTTTGATCCTGCCGTTTCCGATTATACGGTAGAGGTAGGAAATGATGTGAACTCCATCATCCTGAGTCCGATAGTGGCTGATGGAAAGGCGAAAAGCCAAATCACTGGAAGAGACGGGGCCTCTCTAGATAATCTGATTGAAGGGGACAACGTATTTGATATTCAGGTCACTGCTGAGGATGGGACTTTAAAGATATACACAGTTAAAGTTGTTAAGGCCCAGCCTGTAGCTACACCAACACCAACACCAACACCAACACCAACACCAACACCAACACCAACGCCAACAGCAGAACCGACGGCAGAGCCGACGGCAACGCCAACGGCAGAACCGACAGCGACGCCAACAGCAGAACCGACGGCAACGCCAACGGCAGAACCGACAGCGACGCCAACGGTAGAACCGACAGCTACGCCAACGGCAGAACCAACGGCAGAACCGACGGCGACGCCAACGGCAGAACCGACGGCGACGCCAACGGCAGAACCAACGGCAGAACCGACAGCAACGCCAACGGTAGAACCGACAGCAACGCCAGCACCGGAAACGCCGACAGCTGAACCGGCGGTACCTGTCGCACCAATTGCGACAGCGTCGACAGAGCGGATAACCGTGAAGGTAGAATCAGGACAGCTGGGTCAAGGTTCTGTGCTGGCTGAAACGGTTATCCAACGCACACGGGATTCAAGTGGAATCCTGCGTGATGTAGTCAACTTCACCACGGATCGGGTGGAGGAGGTTGTCCGGAAAATTGCCGGATCCTTGGATAATACGGCCCGGATCATGATCCCTGATGAGAAGGATCAGGTTGCGGATATTAATGTAAGTGTTCCTAAAGATGCGATTAAGACGCTCGGCGACTCCAACGTGAACATGGAGATCTTCACGGAGAACGTAAGAATTCTCATATCACAATTATCACTGGATAATTTCACTGAAGATCTATATTTCCATGTAGTGCCGATTAAAGACCAGACGTTGCGCAAAGAGGTTGAAGACCGGGCTAGAATCGAACGGATTGTCAGAGAAATAGCAGCTGACAAACAAATTGATGTCGTCGCCCGTCCGATGACAATCGAGACCAATATGCAGAGCAGACCGGTTACATTAACGCTCCCTCTGCGTGACGTGCAGCTGCCAGCCAATCTCTCGGAAAGAGAAGACTTCCTGTCCAATCTGGTCATCTTTATCGAGCATAGTGATGGCGACAAGGAACTGAAGAAGGCGAAGGTTGTTGATTACAAATCCGGCGAACTTGGCTTGCAGTTCGAGGTGAACAAATTCAGTACCTTCACCATTCTGAATATGGAAGGCTGGGAGCAGTATTTGGCGGCAACAGAGGCAGCGCAGCAGCAACAGCAGCAGCTGAACCAACATAAAGCCTTCATCAACGGCTTTACAGATGGAACCTTCAAGCCGAACCATTCCATTACCCGTGCGGAAATGGCCGCAATTCTGGCGAGAAACCTTGGCTATGACGCCGCTGCGCCGGCTGCATCCACTTACCCGGATGTGAAGGACAGTCACTGGGCGAAGGGTGCGATTCAATTCGTCAAGGAGGCAGGGTTGATGCAGGGTAACGATAAAGGCCTGTTCCTTCCGGATGCCCCTATCAGCCGCGGAGAAATAGCTGCCGTTGCATCGAGATACCAGAAGCTGGACACTACGGCTATTACATCCGGCAGGTTCAAGGATACGGCTAGCCACTGGGCCGCCAGAGAAATTGAGGCCGCAAGTAAGGCTGGCATCCTCAATGGCTATGAGGACGGTACGTACCGTCCAACCGGCAGCCTGACACGCGCTGAAGCCGTAAAGGTTGTCAATCGTCTGTTCGGACGCGGACCGTTATACGGTGTCACCACACCAAGCTGGCCCGACGTACCAGCGACACACTGGGCTTATACTGAAATTGAGGAAGCCTCCAATAACCACACGTTCACTGTGCGGATTGAAGGTGGAGAAACGCTTAGTCAATAAAATCATATAAGTACGAAGAAGGCCGTAACCCATCAGTGGGCTAACGGCCTTCTTTTTTACTGAAAACACGGAAAGGTGTTATGAAGCATGTAGTATTAATTAATTTCTATCGTCAGGGAGCTGGCGAAATGTTCTCCTGGCGACAGGGTGACAATGCCTTCTTTTTCCGAAAGCTCGCCTTCGAAGACATCACTGTCTGCGAATCCCTGCCAAGGCTCGATGCAGACAAAAGGTGCATTCAGCGGCTGCCAGATGCCGAGATCCGGGAAGCCTTCGAAGGATACAGCAACGCTTTTTCCGGTAAGTCTGCTTTTCAGCGTGATCTGCCGGGAGTTCACATTCTGGAAAATAAGCGCGCCGTCCTTGAACATTTCATGGGATAATGGAAGGCTGCGCTCTTCCCTCAGCACAGGCTCTGATTTACCGCTGATCCGAAGTCCGGCATCATTCAGGAACTCCCGGTCGAGGTTTTCGGCCTCGGAGAACTCGAGCACATAGTCGATGAAGCTTCCGTTCTCATCCAGCGGGCAGTTGAATGCAGGATGTGTGCCGAGCTGGAAGGAAAGGTTGCCTCCATCAATGTTCTCTACCCGGTAATCCAGCTTAAGAGTGCTATCGTTCAGCGTGTATGTAATATACAGGTTGAATTGAAACGGATAACTGGACAGAGTATGCTCGCTGCTGGTGAGAAGGAAGACCGCACGGGACTCGTCCGCTTCAACAACTGTAAATTCGCTGCGTCTGGCAAAGCCGTGATTGGCAAGCTTATACGCTTGTCCACCAACCTTGATCTCTCCGTTCCGGACAGCCCCGATAATCGGGAACAGCACTGGAGAACGGCCTGTCCAATACGCGGCGTCCCCGCTCCATATATATTCAGTGCCTGTGTCTTTTCTGGTGAAGCTGACAAGCTCCGCTCCTAGGGTGCTGATCTCAGCCTGTGCTGAGCCGCTGCGCAAAATGGTGTTCATAAGATTACTCCCCTTTCACAATGGTTGGCCAGCCCGTCTTCCTTGCTGACAGCTCATATTCTAACAGACTTCCTTAACGGCGTTGTAACACATCGTGAACAATTCAGAAAAATAATTATTACAGTGTGTAAAATGACAATCTGAGGCAATGGTATAACATATATAGAAAGCAAAGAATCTGTATAAGTATGCGTTCAAAATGGAGGGATAGGCCCATGCAGCTTAAGCAAATATTCGTGAACGGTGAGAGATTGAAGGATACGATTGAGGCCTTTGCCGATTTTGGACGTACGGACAATAACGGAGTTACCCGGTTGTCGTTGTCGGAGCAGGATGTGAAGGTGCGGAATTACTTCGCTGCGTGTTGTGAAGAGCTGGGTATGTCGGTCAAAGTGGATGATATGGGCAACATGTACGCCACACTCGCAGGAACGGAAGCAGGGCCGCCTGTGGTGATTGGCTCGCATCTGGACACGGTCAAGAAGGGCGGCCGCTTCGATGGTGTGCTTGGCGTCATAGCCGGCCTGGAAGTAGTGCGGACCCTGGTTGACCATGGCATCAAGCCCCGGCTGCCGGTGACGGTGATGAATTTCACCAATGAGGAGGGTGCACGCTTTGAGCCTTCGATGATGGCCTCCGGTGTATTGTCCGGGAAGTTTGACAAGACGGAAATGCTGAAGAAAAAGGACCCGGAGGGGGCGACCTTCGGAGAGGCATTGGAAGCGAGCGGCTATGCGGGAGAGGCTGCGAACCGGATCAAGGAAGCGGCTGCATATCTGGAGCTGCATATCGAGCAGGGACCTGTGCTGGAGAGAGAAAATCTCGCCATTGGCCTGGTCGACTGTGTTGTAGGCATGGCCTGCTATGAGATTGAAGTGACGGGTGAATCGGATCACGCCGGAACTACGCCGATGGATATGCGCAAGGATGCCTTGTTTGCCGCCACCGACCTGATTGCGGAGCTGCGGAGCAAGCTGGGGTTGCTGGATTCGGAGCTGGTTTATACAATGGGCAGAATGAACGTGCTGCCTAATATTCATACGGTCATTCCTAATAAGGTGATTTTTACCGTCGAGGCTAGACACAAGGATATGGATATTGTCCGTGAAGTTGAGCATATCATAGGCGGCCTACCCGAAGAGGTGCTGGAGTGTTCGGTGTCCAAGACCAAGCTATGGGGACGCGATACCGTGTGGTTCGATCCGGAGATCTGCGCTTTGACTCAGCAGGCAGCATCGAGGCTGGGTTACAGCAGTAAAAAGATGGCCAGCGGAGCAGGGCATGACGCGCAGTTTGTGGCCGGATTTCTGCCAGCGGCAATGATTTTTGTGCCCAGCGTGAACGGGAAAAGCCACTGTGAAGAAGAGCTTACCTCCTATGAAGATTGCGAAAAAGGGGTGAATGTTGTACTGGAAACGGTACTGGCTGTATTATCCAAGTAACTTATGTTATTAAACATGACATTCAATTTGAATTTCTCTTAAATCCATCCTATGACCGGCATGTTACCCATCTTCTTAACAAAATAATTCAGTACGAAAGACACCTGAGCTGGTGTCTTTTTTTGTGCGCGGTATTCCCCGGTTTGCTATATACACCAATGCTTTGGTAAAATGATCAACGGGTGTCCATCACCTCCATTGTGTAAAAACACAATCATGGAAGATAAAGTTTTTATTTTTCACCAAATTGTCTTGAGAAATCACATGTTATAATTCTTTACATAAGAGAAACACATAAGACGGGAGCGATTAACGATGATTATTGGTGTACCCAAAGAGATTAAAAACAATGAGAACCGCGTAGCCATTACCCCTGCCGGAGTAATCAGCCTGGTAGCCGAAGGACATAAAGTGCTGGTGGAAGCCGGCGCAGGAGCAGGCAGCGGATTTCTGAATGAAGAATATGTTTCCGCCGGAGCGGAGCTGATCGCTGAAGCTTCTGCCGTATGGGATGCCGCCGAAATGGTGATGAAGGTGAAAGAGCCGCTGGAAAGCGAATATGGCTACTTCCGCCCGGGCCTCATCCTTTTCACTTATTTGCACCTTGCCCCGGAACCGTCCCTCGCCGCTGCATTGAAAGATAGAGGCGTCTTCGCCATCGGCTATGAGACAGTTGTCCATGAGCGCACCTTGCCGCTGCTTACGCCAATGAGTGAAGTGGCCGGACGGATGTCCGTGCAGCTCGGGGCACAATTTCTGCAAAAAAACTATGGCGGACAAGGCATTCTGCTATCTGGTGTTCCCGGCGTCAGCAGAGGCAAGGTCAGCATTATCGGCGGTGGGGTAGTCGGCACAAACGCAGCCAAAATGGCGATTGGCCTGGGCGCGGAAGTGACGATTGTTGACCTCAGCGCTGACAGACTCCGCCAGCTGGACGATATCTTCGGCGCACAGATTAATACGCTAATCTCCAATCCTTACAACATTGCCAAAGCGGTTGCTGAAGCGGACCTGCTGGTTGGCGCAGTGCTGATCCCGGGTGCGAAAGCTCCGAAGCTGGTCACTGAAGAAATGGTGAAGTCGATGAAGCCGGGCTCGGTCATTGTTGACGTGGCGATTGACCAAGGCGGTATCGTTGAAACCATCGACCGGGTCACCACCCATGACAATCCGGTATTTGAGAAATATGGTGTACTGCACTATTCGGTAGCGAATATGCCGGGCGCTGTAGCCAAAACCTCAACGATTGCATTAACCAATGTTACAGTTCCTTATGCGCTGCATATTGCCAATAAAGGGGTATTCCAGGCGATTGAGGACGATGCCGGTCTGAAGAGCGGTGTCAACGTGGCCAATGGAAAGATCACCTGCCAGGCCGTAGCGGAAGCTCTCGGGGAAGAGTACTTTACGGTAGAGAAAGCATTAGAACAAGAGTTCACTCTGATCTAGTATATAGAACCGAAAAAAGAGCAGAAGGTTAATCTTAAGCAGTCCGGTGAAATTACCGGGCTGTTTTTGTTGCCGGGTTTGGGGCGGAAAATCGAGAATTTGAGGGGAGTTAGCGGTACACTCATCATTTATCGCAGGACATGTTAGGTTTTCTTTCATCACCCTATAGTCAGCCGCTGCTCGGAGTACTATAATGTAATCACTCTGTAGCGAAAATTCGGCTATTCTTCAGGTTGGGGTGGGAATATGACAGATTCAGAGCCAATATTTGACCGTTTTTTTGACAGCATGGAATCCCTGGCGGATACCCTCAGCGAATCCCTTCAGTCCCAGGTAACGATTGAAGACAGCAACCATCATGTCATCGGGTACAGCTCCCATGAGTTTGAAAGCGACCCGGCCCGCATCTCCACCATTATCGGCAAACGTGTCCCGAACACAGTTATTATTGGTCTCCGGAAAAAAGGTGTGATGCATCAGCTGGAGAACGCAGCACATCCTATCCGTATTCCGGCGGTTATGGAGGTTGGGCTGGGGCCCCGGCTTGCCGTGTGCATCAAACACCAGCAGGAAATCCTCGGCTATATCTGGGTTGTGGACCGGGGCAATCTGGCCTCAGGCCATGCGGAGAGCATCGTGGAGAAGGCCGCCGGCATCGCCGGGCGATATTTGCTGAAGCAACGCGGGTGGAAGATGAAGCAGGATAAGACACATGAAGATTTCTTCTGGAAGCTGCTGACCTCGCACTATGAAAATGAGCCGCGCATCCGTCAGGAAGCGGAGAACGGGTCGATCCTGTTGCCGGAAAGCTATTATATCGGCGTGCTGGAGAGCAACCGGGTGATCGACGAGCATTTTCTGCTGAGGTTTCGCCAGATGATGGACACCTATGCCGGGCAGCGCCTGCTGTTTTTGACGGCGGAGCAGAACCGGCTGATTATTTTGTTTTCGTTTCTTTTTCCGGTAGAAGGGACAGAGAGGCTGGCTTCATTCGTGCACAAGCTGATCCGCGATATGAGCAAAAGCGAAAGCTGTACGCTAGCGGCAGGCTGCAGTCCGGGATACCGGGAATATACCCTTGCTGCTGTCGCCTACCGGGAGGCACTGTCCATTCTGGAGCTTAAAAAGCTGCTGCCCTATCATGCCCGCGAGCTGCTGCTCTATGAGGAAATCGGCTTCTGGGCGTATATTCCGGCCATTATGGAGCAGAAACGCAGCATGACCCGCCGAAGTGCACTGCTGTATCCGCTGAAGGAGCATGACCGTGAACACAAAAGCGATTTTCTCAAAACGATCGCCGTTTACTTGTCTTTGAACGGCAATCTGAAGGCGTCCGCCGCATTTCTGCATATCCATACCAACACATTGATGTACCGGCTGAACCGGATCGCCGAGATTACGGGCAAAAGCCTCAAGGAGACCGATTACCGGACCTCCATCTATCTGGATATTCTGACCGAAGAGACCGCACGGGTGAACCGCTGGTTTCTGGAGGAAACCGGCAGCTCCGAATAAAGTGCCTGAAGTTTATCTCGTTAAATTTCCGCTGCCCCGCACCAACTGAAGTCCCGACACGTACAATAACCTATATTTTGTGAACTTAAGATGAAAGGGGCAGAGCAGAATGGGGATTGGATATGGACCTGGAGATCCGTCTTTTGAACGGAGCATGCGGGCGGGAATTATCGCGGCGGCGGAATCCATGAATGACGGCGGAACTGACTTTTCCAACTTTAAGAACTCCCGCTGCAATCCAAGGTATTGGACCCGTACGGACAACGGCGGATTTCAGTTGAAGGAAGGTGTCGCACCCTCGGCGGCAATCAATGATATTTTTGAGAACGGATCTCTCTATGCATTTGAATGCGCGATGGCTATGGTGATGATTCTTTATAAAGCGACGATCGGGGCGATCGGGGACGCCGCCTTTGACCGGCATTTCGGAGACATCTTCCTGTGGGACTGGAATTATGACAGCAATCTGCAGATGATTACCACCTTCGAGAAGTCTGATATGCTGCCAGGAGATGTGGTCTATTTCAAGAATCCCGACCATAACCCGGATAAGCCGGAATGGCAGGGCGAGAATGCGATCATGCTTGGGGATGACCGCTACTACGGGCATGGGCTGGGCATCAAAAGCTCGGAGGAAATGATTGCCGCACTCAACCGGCACAGAGTGCCGGGAAGCCGGATTTCTGCTTATTTTACCGACGAGGCGCTGCATCCCAACTTTGCCTATATTAGTGGATTGGCGATGAGGGCGGCTGTCCCTACGCCGGAGAACAAGGGTGCCAGAAACACCATTTTCTCCAGGATAGGTGTGAAATCCTATATTTATAAATAGCCGGATTACGGCGTCTCTTCCTGGTCGGACCGGTATTTGAGCGGGTGGACGCCCACGGTTTTCTTGAACACGGTGCTGAAATAATGGGGGTTCTCATAGCCTACCCTTTCGGAAATTTCCATCACTTTCAGATCTGTAGTCTGCAGCAGCTCTTTGGCTTTGCCCATGCGAATTTTGGTGATATAGTCCGTGATCGTTTCACCGGTTTCTTTTTTGAAGATCAGGCTGATATAGTTGGGGGTCAGAAAGACCTCCTCTGCAATCCTGGAGATGGACAGCTCCTGGGCATACCCCTCCTGCACGATACTCCGGATTTTGTTGATGGCTCTGCTGTTCTTTGAGGTGTTTTTGCCTGCCACATATGCGCTTAGATCATGAAAAAGAGAGAGCATGTAGCTTTTGAGTCCGCCAATATTTTTCTGGATATAGAGTGTATCCATGATAGTAATCCGGTCATTCAGCACCCGTTCGATTTCCTCATCAATTTCATACAGGGCTCTTGCAGAAGTAAAGATGATCTCCGCACAGATGCTCTGTACATAACCGATTTGCAGCTTGGGCCCTTCAAGCATGGTGAACAGGGTTTCCAGCAGCTCCATTACTTTGTCCGTATGGCCTGCCTTGAGCTCATTCATCAGCTGGGCATGGAATTTATAAAAAAAAGTGCTCTGCAGCGTTTCCGTATCCGGCTGAATATCCTTGATATGGAGAATGGAAGCATGGCCGGTATAAAATTTGTAAGCCAGCGCGGCCAGCGCATCTTTATAGGAGTTCTCGATTTGTCCGGCGAGCATACAGGTTCTGCCGATGCCAATCGAGGCGTCAAGACGCAGATATTCTTTGATACTGGCGATAATCTGCTCGCAAAGGCTTGAGATGGAGTCTGATGCAGGCTCCTCCCCCGGACAAAAGATCATAATAAACTCATTCTCGCTGGCTACAAAGCCGATTCCGCAGGGGTGGCTGTTCAGACACTCGCTCATAATATTCTGGATGGAGAAATAGAGCAGCTGCTTATACTCCTCCGTGAATTTGTCTACTGCCGCCCCGTAATCGTCAAGCTGTAATACGCCTACCGTCAGTGGGTCTTCTCGTTTAAAAGGAAGGGCGAAGTAGTCGATTTTCTCCCAAATCTCCCCTTCATTGCGGTATAGTCCGGCGATCAGGTTCTGCAGGAATTTCTCGCGGATCAGCGGCATATTGTCGTGCAGCTGCTTCTTCAACTGATTCAAATGCAGCTGGTTATCTCTTTCGTGGTGAATCCGGGCAATGACTTTATGAAAGATGTCTTTGACTTCGCCCAGTTTAACCGGCTTTAGAATATAGCCTTCGGCATTAACCTTCATCGCACTTTGGGCATAGGAGAAATCCTGTGCGCCGCTGATGATGATGATTTTGGTTGGACAACCGGCGGCCTTCAGCTTCTCGGCGACCTGAAGGCCGTTCAGAAAGGGCATCATAATATCGGTGAACAGAATATCCGGAGTATGCTTCATACATAATTCATAGGCCTCCTCGCCGTCTGCCGCCTCACCGATGACCTCAAGGCCGAACTCCTCCTGCCACTTGAACCCATGGATCAGACTGCGGCGGATAAACGGCTCGTCATCCGCTATGATCATCGTCAACATCTTCAATCACCTCATCCCAAGTAGTAACGACCGGAAACCGGATCATAGCCAGTAGGCCTGCCTGATCTTCGGTGTTGGCATAATAACGGATACCGTAGGACTCGCCAAAAAACTGCTGGATTCTCATATGTACATTGCGGATGCCATAAGACTGGTTGCCTTGCTGATCGGTAAGCAGCTGGTTCAACCTCTCCGGGTCCGCTCCTACGCCGTCGTCAAAAACCGATATGCAAAGGATATCATGGGAAGAGTCCACCCTTATGCGGATTGTACCTTTCCCCCGCCGCTGCTGGATCCCGTGAATAATCGCATTTTCTACGAGCGGCTGGATACTCAGCTTCACTACGAGGCATTCCTCCAGCAGCCGGGGGTCGGCTTTCTCCAGCTCATAGGCGAGCTTATCCTGAAAGCGGAATTGCTGGATTTCCAGATAGCTCTCCACCTGCTTCAGTTCATCCCGCAGCGGGATGATATTCCTCCCCTTGCTGAGGCTGTACCTGAAGAAGTCGGATAAGGAGGTCACCATATGGCTGATCTCGGGGACATCATGATTGATGGCCAGCCAGTTGATCGAATCCAGGGTGTTATAAAGAAAATGGGGATTGATCTGGGCCTGCAATGTTTTTAGTTCAGCTTCTTTTTTGCGCAGCTCAGTGACATAGAGCTTGTCGATCAGCGCCTTGATTTGCTGCAGCAGCTTGTTATAACGGTTGAACAGATAGGAAAATTCGTCCTTGCGCCGGTAGCGGATAATGATGTTGAAATTCCCGCTTTCGGCATGTGACATCGACTGGATAAATTTGCGTATAGGAGCAGAGATATTCTCCGACAGCAACAGGGCCATCATCAGGGATACCAGCATGCATATACCGATAACGACATACATCACCCGCCGGAACGAGGCCAATTCTCCATTCAGTTCGCTTATGGGCGAGATGGAAAGAATGGTCCAGCCGGTGGCTTTTATTTTTTTGTAGCTCACGAGCATATTTTCGCCCTGAATCACATGATCGAAGGAATGAAAGATGCCGGGGTCTGCGGGTTCGGCAGCCATTTTGCCGTAATAATCCTGTGTGCTGATGTTCTGCCCGATCAGGGTCTCCTCGGGGCTGATGGCAATGGTTCCAGTCTGGTCTGCAATATAAATTCTGCTGCCCGTCGTTGGCTTATAGTGCTCCAGCAATGTACCGAATTCCGTCACGGGAATATCGATGGTGAGCAGCCCGACATAAGGCAACTGGGCATGCCGTATGCCAAACAGACGTTTGGCGAATTTAAGCGTAAACCGGGAGTCCAGTGAGCTTAGGCCGACGACGGTGAAATCGGATCTGGCCGGTATGCCGAGATACCATGGCTTCAGTGAGATCTGGTCGATATTAAAGACCCGTCTGGAGAAGTTGTATTGGGTATATTCCGGGCGGTTCAGCATATACAGCATAGGGACAAAGCTGCTTCCCGAGGTCCCGTTTGCAGGGAAGTTCTCCAGCATTTTGTTCAGGGCAGCCAACTCATTGATAATACCGGTGCTGTCGGTAGGGCGGTTGGAAGAGATCAAATCTGCAAATTCGGTATTGAGGTAAAGCGAGACCATGGAAGTGTTGGCGCTCTCGAAGCGCTGTGCCAGATTATCCTGTACAAGATTAAGATTGTTCTCAATCGATGTATTGACATTACGGGTGATGATATCCGCCGATTTATTGTAAACGGTAATGGAGATGATCGTAGTCGGGAGAAGGACAAGGAAGAGAAAGTAGAGGATGAGCCGGCTGCGGATGCTGAAATTGTACAGGAAGAGGGTCTTGGAAAGAGTATCAAATAGTTTTTTCATTTGAATCCTCCTCTGGCCCTGTGAATATTCTTTGCTTGCCATTTAACGGATATTATTGGAATATATTAAATACTGAACGAGTTTACCCCAATAGTTGGTATCCATTGTAAAACGCGATAAGTCTTGATGTCAACGCAGGAGGTGCACGGTGAAACGAATCCTCTTCCTTGGAATTGCCTTGGTCCTTTGCGGGCTTGTGGCCTATGCTGTCGCTTATGACCGTCCGCTGCTGGTTGATTTCGCTTCCGAGCCTGCGCCTGAGGCAGTCCCGGTTACCCAGATCAGAATAGCACTATATGACTGGACGGAGAACCTGGAAGTGAAGAATGCGATCCATCAATACAATAAGAGCAATCCGGACCACATTGAGATTATAATCATGAATCTTTCAACAGATGTCTATGGGGATACACTGAACATGCTGATGACATCAGGTCAAGGGCCGGATGTGTTCAGCGTCGATAATGGCTGGCTGGCAACGTATGTGGAGAAGGGGTATCTGGCCGAATTATCTTCTTTTCTGAATCCCGGCGATTTAGACAGGTTCCCGGTTTGGGCGAGAGACTTTGCGGACAGTTCGCTGTATAAGGGCGGTATTTATTTTATGCCCTCCAGTATTGAGACGGTACGGTTGATTTACAACAAGCAGCTGTTCCGCAATGCCGGCCTTGATCCGGAGCAGCCGCCCGTTACGTTTGCGGATATGGAGCGGTTCGCCGGGAAGATCAGCCAGGCCGGGGTAGGCGTTAATAAATACGGATTTGGCCTCCCGGCGGGAGACAGCCAGTATAGTCTGCAGACGGGACTTGAGATGTCGAGTACCTACAGCGGGACTTATCTTTATAATTACCGTACCGGCCGTTATGATCTGAGCGGTTATGCCCCATGGCTGCAGATGCTGCTGGATATGAAGGCACAGGGCAGCCTGTATCCGGGAGAAACGCTGCTGAAGCGCAACAGCGCCTTGCGGCAGTTCGCCGATGGCAATATCGGGATGATGTATGTAACGAGCAAAGATTATGTGAAATTGCAGGAATATATGCCAAAGGATGACTGGGCAGTGGCTTTGCCGCCGGTAACATCAAGGGCCCAAAAGGGTGCCGGAGCCTTGATGATGATTCCACATTCTCCGCTTGTTGTGAACAGTGCCGCCTCTAACCGCGAGGCGGCGGTGAAGGTCTGGGAATTTCTGCAATCGAAGGAGTTTTTGACGATTTTATTCAAGCAGGCACTGGCGCTGCCGGTGGTTGACGGCATTCTGGAGCTCCCCAACATGGCTCCGGGGCTGGGGCATTTCTCGGAATTTTATCCTACCGCAGAAGATTCAATATATCCGCTCGCACCGCAAATCATGGATCAATATGATCCCAATACGGTTTCGATCGAGCCGCGGGACTCGGGCGACCGCCCGCGGATGCAGCTGTACCTGCAGATCCTCTCCGGGGAGAAGGAGCTGAAGGAGGCGCTGCGCAGAGAGACGCAGCGGCTGAACCGGATGCTGGATATCGCGGCTACCGGGTATTCTTTTAAGCATGAGGAGTATATTTATCCCCAGTTCAACCCTAAAGATCCGCTGAAGGGTAACAGTCTGGAGAATCTGTTAAGTGAGGATTAGGATGGATAGAGTAAGCTGCTGACAGGAGTAGCAGCAGGCCGGAATGTATGTGAACTGAAAATGTGCTGTATTGCGATAAGAGACTGTGCTGAAGCCGACTGGGCTGCGGAACAGTCTTGGACTGTGGCGTCGCCATATTATGATAGTCCAACATTCAATGAAACTACAGGAAACTATACCATACCGGCAACAGGCAGATATTCCATTGAAGCGACTGTCAATTATTCTACAACTGCAGCGATTTCGGTAGCTTTGGGCGCAGGCGTCGATCCGGCCTTTGTGGTACGGAGAACCTCGCCTGTAACAACAGATTTGGTAAGCGGGTTATTCCCGTTGCTCAATGTAAACATTGCCCTCCTGTTAACGCTCCGCACGATACTAGGGAACGGCACAGTAACCTTGACGGGTGAATTCGAGTTGACGGCAGGAGATGTGATTGGTCTGTTCTATGTATCCGATGGTTTGACGGTTCCTTTGGATCTGGGCGGCACATCTTCAGGTATTGTATGGTCTGTTCACAGACTCACTTAAGAACATCTATTTTGAAGTATTCACAAACGAGTGGCCCACAGCAGGATTGTGGGCTGCTCTTTTTTGCGTGCGTGGGTTTTCAAGCCCTCTCTTTTTCTACACAAAAGACTGTAGGATTTCGAACTTTTATTATAGATCACCTTATTTAGAAGCCGCCGCTCTCCGGCTAAACTTAAGTCATGGAAGAGAGAGACTGCTTAAGGAATCAGGAGGCGGAAGTGATGATTACTAATGAGAAGAGGAGCGCGATCAACACTGGACAAAGCTCACCGGTCCGGCCGGGAGCCCATAAAGGGTCCATATTTAAGCATTTGCTGAAACATAAGGTGCTGCTGCTGATGTTGCTGCCCGGTTTGATCTTTCTGCTCATCAACAATTATTTGCCGATGTTCGGAATCATCATTGCATTCAAGAATATCAACTATGTTGATGGAATCCTGAGAAGCCCGTGGGTGGGGATGGATAATTTCAAATTTCTGTTCGCGACCTCGGACGCGTGGATTATTACCCGAAATACGGTGCTGTACAATTTCGTGTTTATTATTCTCAATCTGGTCATTGCGGTTTCGATTGCGATTGCCCTGAACGAGCTGAGAAATAAGCTGGCCGCGAAATTTTATCAGAGTATTATGTTTTTTCCTTATTTTTTATCTATGGTCGTTGTAAGTTATCTGGTGTTCGCCTTTCTGAATGTTGAATACGGTTTCATTAATAAGGGTGTCTTGTCCCTGTTTGGACTGAATGAAATCAACTGGTATTCGGAGCCGAAATACTGGCCGTTTATTCTGCCGTTAATTAACCTCTGGAAGGGTGTGGGCTACGGCTGTGTCATTTATCTTGCGGCCATCATCGGCATTGATTCCGAGTATTATGAGGCAGCTCTGATCGACGGCGCCAGTAAGTGGAAGCAGATACTTCATATCACAATTCCGCTCATCCGGCCGGTCATTATCATCACGACCATCCTGGCGATCGGCGGCATCTTCCGCTCTGACTTCGGGCTGTTCTACCAGACCACGCTAAACTCCGGGGCGCTGTATCCGACAACGCTGGTCATTGATACCTATGTATACAACGCGCTTATCAATATGGGCAATCTGGGCATGTCCGCAGCGGCAGGCTTATACCAATCGGTGGTCGGCTTCTTCCTGGTCCTGGGCTCGAACTGGATCGTGCGCAAGGTCGACAAAGACCAGGCCGTTTTCTAAATTTGTGAGAGGAGGGAGAAGCTGTGACCAATAACGAAATATCCAAAGTAACGAATATGATACTCCATATTATTTTTATTATCCTGACGATAGCCTGTCTCTTGCCGATTGTGCTGGTCTTTATGATCTCGATTACCGACTATGATTATATTGTGCTCAACGGTTATCAATTTTTCCCGGAGAAGCTTAGTCTGGAGGCGTATGCCTATATCTTTAAGGATTACACCATCATTGCAAAAGCCTACGGCGTATCCATCTTTGTGACGGTAGTCGGTACACTGCTCAGCGTTTTTATCTCTTCGCTCTATGCGTACCCGATCTCACGGACGGATTTCAAATATCGCGGCTTCTTCGCCTTTCTGATCTTCTTCACGATGCTGTTTGGCGGGGGGCTGGTGCCGTGGTACATGGTGTACACCCAGGTGCTGGATCTGAAAAACTCCATATGGTCCTTGATCATCCCGATGCTGCTGTCGCCTTTTAACGTGCTGATTATGAAAACCTACTTCCAGATGTCTGTGCCGCCTGCGCTGATTGAAGCCTCCAAAATTGACGGTGCCGGGGAACTAAGAACCTTCTTTCGGATTGTGTTTCCGCTCTCCCTGCCGGTCTTTGCCACCATTGGATTATTCAACACCCTGCATTACTGGAATGACTGGTTTAACAGCATGATTTTTATTACCGACACCAAGCTCTATTCCCTGCAATACCTGATGTATAAAATGATCTCGCAGGCGGATTATCTGAGCCGCAACAGCGCCTTGATTCAAGGTTCGGCTACAGAACTGGCCAAATTGCCGGGAGAAACCATCCGCATGGCGATGGCGCTGATCGGAATCGGTCCGATTGTGCTGGCGTATCCGTTTTTCCAGCGCTATTTCATCAAGGGCTTAACGCTCGGGTCCATTAAAGGCTAACCTCGGAATCCACCGATTTAGCATATATTTTTAAGTCAAAGGGAGGAAAAGAGTAATGACAGGTAAAAGAGGCACGGGTCTACTGCTTTCGCTTGTACTTATGATTGGAATGACACTCAGCGGGTGCTCGGGGAATAATAATAACAATAAAACCGCCGCCCCCGGGAAAACCGCGGAAAGCACAGCAGCCCCAGCCGCCACTGAAACTGCCAAAGCAACAGAAGCAACCGAAACAACGAATGAGCTGGAGCAGGTGGAGCTGTCCCTGTATCTCCCGGGCGGTCCGGATAAGGATGTAGCGTCTGTTGAGCAGGCCATCAATGCTTATTTGAAGGATAAAATTAATGCCACGATCAAGATTAACCAGCTGAGCTGGGATAAACCGGCCGATAAAGTGAATCTGATGATCCAATCCGGTGAAGTGTTTGACATGGTCTTTACCTGGAACTTCATGACCAATGCCGCCAAAGGCGCGTATCTGCCGCTGGAAGAGCTGCTGGATACCTATGCCAAAGAAACCAAGGCACAGATCAATCCTGCTTATCTGCAAGCGGCTACTGTAAACGGACATTTGTATGCGGTTCCAACGGAAAAAGAGCTGGGCCAATCCGTAGGGTTCGCTTTTGACAAGGCGATTGTCGACAAGTACGGCTTCGATGTCAACAGCATCACCAAGCTGGAGGATATCGAGCCGATGCTGAAGACCATTAAAGAGAAGGAGCCGACCATGTCGCCGCTGTTCATGAACCATACAGACAGCCTGAACTGGTTCACGGTGTATCCGGAAAGTGAAGATCTGGACGGAAGCAATGAAATCCCAACGCTGCTCGATTACAAAACCATGAAGGTGTTCAACGAATATGACACTCCTGAAATTGTGGAAAGACTTAAGCTGATCCGCAAGTGGTACCAAGCGGGATATATCAACAAGAACGGAGCCACCGACAAGACCGAGCTTAAGGATGCGGTGAAAAGCGGCAAAGCCTGGTTCGTGTACGGCAATATGAATCCTACATCCACCAACGACTGGACCCGGCTCGCGGAGAGACCGATGATCATCAAAACGCTGCTTCCGGTTCAAGTAAGCACCAAAAGCTTGCAGGGCTCGATGCTCGCCATTTCCAGAACATCAAAGAATCCGGAACGCGCTATGATGTTTATAAACCTGATTCATACAGATCCTGTCCTCTACAACTTGCTTACCTTCGGTATTGAAGGCAAACACTACAACAAGGTTGGCGAGAACACTGTCGATTTCATTCCGGACAGCGGCTACAACTCCGTATCCTCCTGGATGATCGGGAACGTGCTGCTCAACTACCTGAACAAGAGTGAAGATCCGAAACGCGTACAGCTCTACACGGACTGGAACAAGAACTCCAAAGTTTCGCCGGTTATCGGATTTGTATTTGATTCGACGAAGGTGCAATCGCAGATTGGGGCACTGATCAATATTACGAAGCAGTATAAGAATACCTTGTACTCCGGAGAGCAAGATCCGGAGCCTATCCTCAAAGAAATGAACAGCAAGCTGAAGGCTGCAGGACTGGAAGCTGTGATTAACGAGATTCAAGCGCAAATGGATGCATTTTTGGCCGCCAAATAAGGAGCCGCAGCAGTAGCAGACCCGATATCCGGCAAACAGCCTGGCCGTAATGGCCGCTTGCCCGGATTTCGGGTATTCATATTCGCCTAGCCAGCACTTGGGGTGCCCCGAATCTACCTTATTAGAAGAGGGTGTTTATTGTGCGAATTCAAAAAAACATTGCTTTACTGCTCATTCTGGCGTTGATGCTGATGACCTTCTGGATACCTGATGGGTCAATGGGTCTGGCATCGGCCGCTGCTGAAGATGCAATTGCTACAAGTCAGGTGATTGGACAACAGGCCGATTCACAAGAAGCGGCCGCAAATTCCGTACACAATAGCACGGTGACTGCATCAACCTATGAACCTCCGATGACCTTGTTATGGCAGGTCGGCGATTCGGATAATAGCTCTGCAGAATTTACCGTCTTTAACAATGTCTACAGCAAAACTCTCCAAGTTCCCGTACCCCCGGGCCACTGGGACAACGTCCCCAAGGGCATGAAGGCCGATGCCAACGGATTCATGAATCTTTCCTTCCATTTAAGTCGGGTCCCAGAATATGGAGTCCAGTTTAGCCTCAAAGTTATCGATGCAAGCACAGCTATTCCCCAGCTTGCTGTATTTACAAACGGTCTGATGAGCGGGCTTATTCAGATCACCGGCCTGAATGACGGTGAGAAGACGCTGGAGAATACCTGGAAACAAACCTACAGGCTATACATTCCCAAGGAACAGCTGAAGACCGGGCGAAATGCAGTCCGGCTAACCGTGGATCGCGGATTGTATGCGGATCCGCAGGCTCCCGGCTATGACGGAGACAAATATTTATGGTTCGAGTGGGATTACTTCAAGCTGGAGTCACTGAATGCACCGGCTGTCGAGCCAATCCATGGACGGTATGTCCATCTGGGAAGTACAATTGCCGCGGCAACCTTCAAATACGATGAGCATGCGATCCGCCATTTAGGGCCTATGGCCAAGTGGATGGGCATTGCCTACAGCGGCAACTGGATGCGGGCCTCTTTCTGGTCTGACACCAGCGCTGGCTGGGACCCGCAGGGGCGAAACTACCTGGCAACGCTGCGTGATCTGAACCTTGAGCCGATGGTCAATATCATAGGAGGCAACTGGAGGAATAACAGCGAGCTAAGCAGCGGCACAGTCCCGGCAGCACTCCGGAGTTACTACGCTAACTTCGTCAGTAAGTTCGGTGATTTGTACCAGTATGCCGAAACCGGCAATGAACCGGGACTGTTCGGTTGGGCCCAGAAAGCCGTGGTAGCCACGCATGAGCTGATGGATGAAGAACGGGCAACGAACAGTCAGCCCTATCTCAAGATTGTTGCACCGGGTTGGGCGTATTGGCCGTATAACGGAGCTCCCGACGGCTGGGAGCGGGACGCGGAGCAGCGAAGGGAGATCGAGGAGCTGTCCGATGTGACGAATGGGCACAGCTATGGCGGAACGGGAGTGCAGCCGCTGCCGGGCGGCAGCCTGTATGAGACTCTGCAGGTCTATGACGACGCAGATGACGGCTTCGGCAAAAAGATGGCGATGAGTGAAACAGGCGCCAATGACAACCATTCCGACAACACGAAGTATGGAACCTATGCCTACAGGTTCGCTGCTGCTTTTGACCGGGAGATGCGCGGGAATATTGGATATGTGGACCATATTATGCAGCATGCGGCATTCTTTAACGACGGCACGGAATTTGGGCTGTTTGCTTCCGGGATCAATTGGAACACGCACCGTTATGAAGATACTGTTGCGGTACCGGCCAACAGCAGTGAGGCGGGAGAAACGCGGCTGAAGACATTCCGCAGGCTGGCTGCCGCGTACGCTACCCATGGCCGTCCGCTGAGCTACAAGGTGCTGAATACATGTGGATGCAGCTCGAACATGAACATGAAAAAGGCCTACTTCCGCGCGGTAGATACGTCGGCACTGGGTACCTCGGCTATCGGGGCAGAATCGGATAAAATCCTGCTGAACTTCGTCAATTTCGAGAAAAAGCCGATGACGATGAAGGTTCGGGTAACCATGCCTAGCAGCGGGCAATATGCCGGAGAAGTGTTCGGAGCGGGCAATTCCTATGCTGCCGCACATTCCACCGTACAGCTTACGGCAACGCCGGATATCACCCTTACGGTTACCCTGGGAGCCGGCGAAACGGTCCAGTATATTCTGGATAAACTGGAGACAGAAGCACCGACTGTACCGGGAAGTCCTGCAGCGGTAGCGCTCAGCCATGAGCAGATCAAGGTGACCTGGAATGCCTCGGCCGACAATGATGCGGTGATCAGCTACAACGTGTACCGTGACGGCGGGGTTACTCCAGTGATGACGGTTCCGGGCCGGATAACCTTTTTCAGTGACTATAGTGTGGCCCCGGAAACGCAGTACAGCTACAGGGTTCAAGCCGTGGATGATTTCGGCAATATTTCAGCATTAAGCCCGGCCGTATCGGCAACTACATCGGCCATGCCGATCACGCCGCATGTCCCGGGTGATCCCACTAAGTTTGAAGCGGAAGCAGCCTCCTTTGCCCTGCCTCTGCGAATCGGTAACAACAGCAGTGCATCCGGAGGAAAGGTTGTGGAACAGACCCATGGCGGCGGCATTTCCATCCAGGGATTGTATTCGGAAGTGGGCGGAAGCTATACCCTGACTATTGCATACGCTTCCAATCAGGACTCGAAGAAAAATATCGTCGTGAACGGACAAAGGCTGTCCACGGTTAGCTTACCTTCAACGGGCAGCTGGAACAGCAACATTACGGCCAGACAGTTTGGTGTTACGCTTCAGCCTGGCTATAATACGATCAGCTTCACTTCCGCTGGCAACGGAGCGAATCTCGATTATTTCAAGCTGGAGGAAGGGCTTTATATTCCGGTGTCCGCCTGGTACACGGTAGAGCATGACCATGCCTATATTGACTATACCGGGTTTGAAACAGCAACGAACGGGGTGTCCCATGTAACCTACTCGCCGGATTCGTCGGCGGTGTTTAACTTTAACGGAATCGGTGTCCGCTGGAGATCGGATATTAAGAGCAATATGGGCAGCGCGGATGTGTACGTCGACGGGCAATACAAGGAGACCGTTGTCATTCCCCAAGCAGGGCTGGAAGGTGACAACAAGATCGTCTATGAGCTGACGGGTCTGGACTATGGGCTGCACCGGATCGAGGTCGTCCATAACACCGGAACGGTAATGGTCCACGGCTTCGAGTTCGAGGGCTATGAGTCTACACTCCCGGCTCCGATGGCGGATCTGACCGTCACGGAGATCGGCTGGAATATCGTAAACAGCGACGGCACACCTTCCAGTCATGTGACCCCCGAGCTGGGCGATTCCTTAATCTTCTGGGCCAAGGTTAAAAACGTCGGTGTGCGTCCTACCCCGCTGAACAATTCCACCGGGCTGGGACAGATTACAGGTGGTGCCTTCTCTGTCAACGGCGGGGTCGTATCCTGGTCGGACACGAATAACACGGTCATCCAGCCGGGCGAGGAAATTACCCTTACGGCCAACAGCAGTGCCCAGGGAACGCCAAGGTGGACAGTGCCGACCATTGGAGACTTCACTATCAGCTTTTTTGTCAACGATATCTGGCGATATGAGGAGATGAACAAGGAGAATAACAAGTTAAACAAGACCCTTCAAATCAGTCTGAATTGATCGAAGGATCGGCCTGCCTCCCCCCGCGGCTTTGGATTACGAAGCTGCGGGGTTTTTCAGTTTGCTAAATATAGAAGATTCTAGATGTTTATAGAATTTTGAACTTATTTTGTAGTTGCCTTTATTTAGAGTGGCGCCGGGTTTCGTTACACTGGGGTTAGAAACTACCGGGAGGAATCGTGACCATGCGAAAGGCATTAGCTAAGGAAGAGCGGGACTGGGTAGAGCGCACCTTACGATCCATGAGCCTGCGTGAAAAGATCGGGCAGACGATGCAGGATCATGCGGGCAGGCTGCCATTCCAAGGGATGGACGAAGGGACTATAAGGGCGTATTTAGAGAAATATCCGGTGGGCAGCTTCTTTATTGGCGGAGAGGTGATTCAGAAGGCTGCCGGAAAAGCGGAGGAATACCGCGAATGGGTGGAGCTGCTACAGAAGGTCAGCAAATATCCGCTGCTGTTCTCGGGTGACCTGGAGTTCGGGGCTGGCTCTGCCGTCAAAAGCTTAACCGCTTTTCCTCCGCTGCTTGCGCTTGCCGCAGCAGATGATGAAGCGCTGGCCTACGAGTACGGCAAGTATACAGCAATCGAAGGACGTGCGGCCGGGTTTACCTGGGCGCTGGCGCCGGGTACGGACCTTTTGCTGAACTGGATGAATCCGGTGATTACGACCCGCTGTCTGGGTGATGATGCGGAGCGCGCACTGCGCCTGTCCAGCGCCGTGATGCGGGGAATGCAGGACTTCGGTATTGCCGCTTGTGCCAAGCATTTTCCGGGAGACGGGGTGGATTACAGGGATCAGCATATTATTACCACCATCAACGGTTTGTCCGAAGAGGCATGGTTCGCCACTTATGGCCGGGTGTCCCAGCAGATGATTGATCAGGGCGTGATGTCGTATATGACAGGACATATCGCCCTTCCCTGGCTGGAGGCGAATGCGCAGGGGAATAAACCTGTTCCGGCTACGGTCTCGGCACGCATTACAACGGAGCTTCTGCGGAACCGCATGGGGTTTGAGGGGGTAGTCCTGTCGGATGCGCTGGATATGGGCGGATTTCTGGCCTGGGGTGATTATGAGACGCGGATTGTGGATTGTTTCATCTGCGGGACCGATGTGCTGCTGTGGCCGGGTGTGAACTATTTTGAAGTCATGGAACGGGCAGTCGCCAGCGGCAAGGTAACGATGGAACGGCTGGACGCGAGTGTCCGGCGGGTTCTGGAGATGAAGGCAGAGCTGGGTATGCAGCATCTGGATGCCGAGGGCCGGGATCACTCCGCTGCGCCGCTGCTGAATGACAAATTGTTTCCTGAGCTGGACCGGGAGGCCAGAGAACTAAGCACGACACTTGCCGGGCGGTGTATTACGCTGGTGCGCAACCGGAGAAATCTCCTGCCCCTGAATCCGCAGACGACCCGCAGAGTTCTCATCATTATGCTGAACAAAGTGACAGAGGGACGCAAATATGACCGCATGGAGCTGTTTGTCGGGCACTTGAAGGCCAGAGGTCTGCAGGTGGATATTCTGGATGAATTCGAACCGCTGAATACGCTGCAGAAGTGGGAACAATCCGGGATTCGCTGGGATGCTGCGTTTACGCCTTATTTTCTGCCGCTCCACGGCATGATGAACACGGCTCGTCCAGTGGGGGAAGCAGCCAAGGCAATCTGGGCGATGCAGCATGCGGAGACGATCCACCCGATCGGGATCTCTTTTGCCACACCGTACCTGCTCCGGGATATGCCGTTTCTCGACACGCTGGTAAATGCGTATTCACTGCATGAAGATACGGTGGCGTTGACGGTTAAGGCGCTGTTCGGGGAGATTCCGTTTCAAGGGGTATCACCGGTGCAGGCAGATCCTGAGGGAATGAACACCCTTCCAAGGGGGCTTCAGCATGCCCGATACTAAGCAGTTATTGGAGGAAAAGCTGGACCTGCTGTTCGAATGCATGACTTCCCCCCGGCACCAGGGAAATTGGGGAATGGACATGGATCACTGGGACTGGGTTCCCGGGGTCGGACTGATTTCCATACTGGATTATGGAACGGCTGGCGGACAGGACAAGGCCATGAATTACCTGCTGCAATGGATGGAGCGGAATAAGCAGAAGGCAGAAGGCGTCAAAGTCATTAATTCCATGGCTCCTTATGCTGTGTTCCCCGAATTGTTCCGGCGGACTGGGGATAAATGGTTTCTGCACAAAGCGCAGGAAACCGCCGCCTGGATGCTGGAGGATGCACCGAGGACCCGGGAAGGCGCGCTGGAGCATACCGTCACTGAAGCGGCCCTGTTCCCTGAGCAGGTATGGGCAGATACGGTATATATGGCTGTGCTGTTTCTGGCGCGGCTCGCCAGTCTGACCGGAGACCGCGGCATGGCCGAGGCTGCGCTGCAACAGACTCTGCTTCATCTGCGGCTGCTGCAGGACACGGAGACGGGCCTGCTGTTCCACGGCTGGAACTGCCGGGAGGGCAGCCATATGTCGGCCGTCCGCTGGGCGCGGGCCAACGCCTGGATTACCCTTGCTGTCCCGCAAATTGTAGCCGGGATCAAGGGACTTGTACCGGTCCCCGAAGAACTGTACAGCCGCTATTCGGAGCTTGCTTCAGCGCTGAGGTCCTGCCAGGACACAGGCGGACTCTGGCATACGGTGCTCGACAGGCCGGACTATTACCAGGAAACATCGGGGAGCGCAGGCATCGCCTGCGGCTTCATTCAGGCAGTCAGGCACGGTATGCTCGAACCTTCTTATCTCGGCAGCGCCCGGGTCACCCTTGAAGGCATCCTCCCGCTTATCCAGGATAACGGTGAAGTGCAGGGTGTGTCGGGAGGCACCCCCGTCATGCCGTCGGAGGAGGCGTATAACGAAATTGCGCTGTACCCTTCGCTGTACGGGCAGGGGCTGGTCATGCAATTATTGGCGCAGGCACTGAATCTGAATCTGGATCTGGATCTGGGTCTGGGTCGGTAATCCGGCCTTGGCCCAGTAGGATCAGCCAAACCGTTTTATCAGAGAAAGGCAGGGAGATCGATGAACAAGAGGACCGGTAATACCAAACAAGGGATAGACCAGCAGCAAATGCTGATCCGTAAAATGCGCATGCTGGAGTCCCGTTATGATCCGGGAATTTGCATGCTGCGCTCGCCGTTCGGCAGCCCGGGTTATCATACAACTCTGAAGCAGGCGGAGTTTATCCATTCCACCAGAGATTCGCTTTCGTATGCACTCGGGCTGCTGGATACCGAACTGGCTGAGATGGAGCAGCGGGCCTTTGATATTATCAGGCAGGTGATTTCCCTGCAGGATACGGACCGCAGCCATGCTACCTTCGGAATCTGGTCATGGTTCTATGAAGAGCCGCTTGCGCAAATGTCGCCTCCGGACTGGAACTGGGCCGATTTCTGCGGCAGCCGGCTGATTCAGGCGTTGTCACGCCATGGCTGGCGCTTTCCGGAGGCTCTGCGTGAAGACGTCATACGCTCCATTGATTATGCCTGCGAGGCGATTATGAAGCGGAATGTCGGTCCGGATTACACCAATATTGCCATTATTGGAGCCTTCGTTACGAGAATTGCCGGGGAGCAATTGGGCCGTGAGGATTATGCCGAGTACGGCCTGAAGCGCCTGGAAAAATTGTATGCGTATACACAGCAGCGCGGGGCCTTTCAGGAGTACAACAGCCCGGTCTATACCTATATCGCTATTCTGGAGCTGTCCAAGCTGCGTTCCGAGACTACAGACAGCACGGTAAAAAGGCTCAGCGATGAGCTGATCGAGCTGACCTGGCAGACGGTCGCCGGGTATTATCATCCTGCGACCGCCCAGTGGTCCGGGCCGCATTCACGCTCCTATCAGACGCTTCTGAATGATCAGAGCAAGGCTTTTCTGCAGGTCGCAACTCAAGGGGAGGTTATGTTTTTTCCTTGGGAGGAGCTGCCTTATGAAGAGGAGTGGTACAAGAGCAAATTCTATTGCCCGGCCGCTTATCTGGATGCATTTAAGGTTAGGGGGACAAAAGAAGTGCGGCAGCTCTACGAAGGAAATGCGGACGACGGCAGCGGCAAATGGGCGGTTACCTTTATGAACCCGCAGGTTAGCATCGGTTCCTTTACAGACAGTGACCTGTGGAATCAGAGAAGACCGCTGGTGGCTTATGTGGATAATAACGGTTCACCCTCCTATATTCAGCTCCGCTGTCTGCATGACGGCTATGACTATTGTTCCGCCCGTTTCAAAGCCAGACAGGATCAGGGGCATCTCCTGTTTGGAGTGGATTTTCTGACCAATGGGGGAGATACCCATCCCAACTTAGACCGCATTGACGGTGAGATTGAAGCGGGGGATTTCCGGCTGAGACTGGAGATCGGGGGCAGCCTGGACGGCATCTTTACTGAAACTGTAGAAGACGGGGCTGTGATCAAGATAGGAGAGACCGTCTTGCGTCTAACCACATGGTTCGCGGCATTCACGGGACATTCAGGAGCCAAGCGGAGCTGGAGCTGGGAGATTCACACGGGCGAGGATGCCATCCTGGTGGATATGGTGCTGTATTCCGGCCTGCGTAAAAGCATTAATTTCACCCATCTGCGGCAAGCGGCGTTTGTATTCTCTCTGGATATTCAGGAGGACGGGGACATTCCAAGGCCGCTGGTGGAGATGACCAGCAGCGGCAGGCTGCGGATCAGCGGGAGCACAGAGGAGCCTGAAGCGTTCTCCCTGACCCTGCGCCCGGGTCCCGCAGAATGAAGATTCCCGAGACTGGAATGACAAAGGAGATAGGAAGCTCATGAAACCAGACACCTCCCATATCAAACAAATCAAGGTTGTCTCTAATACACACTGGGACCGGGAGTTCCGGCGGTCGTTTGAGCGGACCCGCCGGAATCTGCTGACCATGCTGGATACGACACTGGATATTCTCGCCGCTGATCCGGACTATGCGTCCTTTACGCTGGACGGCCATTCCATCCTGCTGGAGGATTATGTGGAAATGCGGCCGGAGCGCAGGGGACAGCTTGAACAGCTGATGCAGGAAGGGCGGCTGATCGCCGGCCCGTATTATACGCTGGCCGAGGAGTTCAGCATCTCGCATGAGGCGCTGGTCCGCAATCTGATCCTGGGCCGGAGTGTGGTGGAGAAATTCGGCGGCAAGACAGGAACGGTCGCCTACACCCCGTCCTCCTGGGGGCAGACCGGGCAGCTGCCGCAGATTCTCCAGGACTTCGGACTTGATAAAATGATGTTCTACCGCGGCATCTCCCATCACGAGGCCGATGCAGAATGGATCTGGAGCGCGCCTGACGGAACGCAGGTGCTTGCCAGCCGTTTTGGCCTGTATGCTCGTTATAACTGGTATTACCAGGTTCACCGTGCAGTGACCCGCGGTACGGTTTTTGACAAGACCTATCATTGGGGCAAGGAGAATGACCTGCCTTTCCGGCTGTCGGATGCCTTGTCCGGAGAGGATCAGGTTTACGAGATTAAATCTCCGGTTGTCCAATACGACAAGGAGAAGTTGAAGCAGGCAGTTGAGGACATGATTGAGCGTGAAGGCCGCCACTTCACGACCGAAGTGTTCCTGGCGATGCATGGGCACGATATCTCGGTAGCCCATCCTCTGGAATCGCGGATTATTGCCGATGCCCGGGAACTGCTGGGGGATAAATATAACATCGAGCAGACAGATCTGGAGGGCTTCTGGAAGGAGGCGAAAAAACATCTGGACCGGGAGCATCTTCCCGTCCTCACGGGGGAGCGCCGGTCTTACCTTAAGGAAGGCATGTGGACATTCCTGTTCCCCGGAACGATCAGTGCGAGAACCTATCTGAAGCAAATGGACTTCTCGGCCAGTAATGCACTGGTGTATTATGCGGAGCCGCTCGCTTCCTTGGCCTCGGCGCTGGGGTCTGTCTATCCGGCAGGATACATGGAGCGGGGATGGCGGTATTTATTGTCCAACCATACCCATGATGCTAACGGCGGCTGTGCGCCGGACAACGTCTGCGCCGATATGGAGTACAGATACCGGAAAGCAGGCGACATCGGGGATATCGTTACGGAGGATGCGATGGCGTACATCGCCTCGCAGCTGTCACCCGAAGGCATGGAGCAGGATGAGATGCAGCTGGTAGTTTATAATCCATTGCCGATGGAACGGAATGCAGTCGTGCTGCTCGATTTGGAGGTGCCGAGAGTCAATGGGGCCCTTTCCGTCAGCCTAAGCTCGGCACTGGACCCGCTGGTAGAACGCCAGGCCATTGCCAGCGGCAATTCCAGCGTGTTCGTGGATAGCATTTGGGATGTGCCTACGATCCTGGAGAGCCGCCGCATCCGGTTGTTAGCCCGCTTGACCCGCCTGCCCGGACTCGGCTACCGCACGTACCGGATTGTGCCGGAGGCGCGCGAGCTGCGCAGCAGCGGCACACTGATTACAGGACCCGACACAATGGAGAATGAATTTTTGAAAGTACAGGTGAATCCTGACGGGACGCTGGATATGCACAATAAAACAACCGGCAGAAGCTACAGCAGCCTCAACTATTTGAGCGATCAGGGAGAGAACGGAAACGCCTGGAAGCATGTGTCTCCTCTGCATGACCGCAAATACAACAGTCTTGGTGTACCGAGCCAGGTAGCGGTAACGGTAAGCGGTCCCCTGAGCAGTACGATTGAAGCGGAGTATGAATTTGCGGTTCCGGCAGATTACGGGGACGGAGAGTCGCGCAGCCGGGTAATGGCAAAGCTTCCGGTGAAGGTAGCCTATACGCTGGAAAAGGGCGCCAAGCATGTACTTGTGAAGCTGACGGTAGATAATAGGGCCAAGGATCACCGGCTGCGCGCCAATTTCCCTACAGGGCTGCGTACCGGGGTCACTTGGGCCGACAGCCATTATGATGTGTTGTCACGGCCCATCCCGCTGCCGGATTCCACGGATTGGGCGGAACGGGCCGAAGGTACTCATCCGCTGCGCACCTTTGCCGGCATGACGGACGGAAGAGATGGACTCGCGGTTCTGCCCAAAGGGATCTATGAATATGAAGCCTTTGAGGATGAGCGCAGCACCCTGGCGCTGACCTTAATCCGGGCCTGCCGGATCAAGCTGGCAGTGAGCGAAGAGAAGCTGACGGAGCTGCCCGATCAGGGCATTCAGTGCCCTGGCCTGCAAAGCTTCGAATACGCCATCCACGTACATGAAGGAGATTGGCAGGAGGCAGATCTGCTTGCACAGGCGGCGCAGCTGTACACTCCTGTACGGATCGCAGCCTCCGGCCGTGGGCAGGGTGCGCTTCCGGCAGAGGCCAGCTTCTTTACGCTGAATAACCCTGCCCTTCATGTCAGTTGTGTGAAGCAGGCGGAGGATGGCAGCGGAACTATCCTCCGGCTCTTCAACGGTTCGGATACGGAACAGAAGGCGGACATCACATTCGGTATCACCCCGGAGCATGTGCAGTGCTGCCGGATGGACGAAACGCTTCTGGATGAGCCGGAGCTGCAGCTGGCTGCCAATCTCTTGACAGTGACGATACCGGCCAAGAAGATCGCCAGCTATAAGATCTCTATGGGGGCCTGGGCGAGATGACGGAGAAGAAACTGCCCGGATTTGGTCTTGGAATGTCACAGCTGGCCGCCGGCTTCTTTGAGCAGGAGAGCGGAGGAGATGGGTTATTCCGCAGGGGAGTTGGCGGCGTTGCCGCTATTCTGACACCGAAGGACCGGAAGACTGAGTTTATCGTATACGAAGACAAAACGCTTTGTTATGTAAAATCTTCGATGGGTTCCCCGGCGCTGTATCCTTTTCACGATGCAGCTTTCGAGGGTCCGGCAGAAGCGGTGCTGATGGATCTGGACGGAACCAGTGTCCACAGTGAAGGCTTCTGGATGTGGATTATTGAGCAGACGGTGGCCCGGCTGCTGGGAAATCCCCGCTTCGCGCTGCGCCCCGAAGATGAGCCGCATGTCTCCGGGCATTCCGTGTCGGAGCATCTGCAGTACTGCATAGCCAAATATTGTCCGCAGCGCAGTGTAGAGGAGGCCCGGCAGCTTTACTTTGACATTACTCATTATGAAATGAATGAGATTATGCAGGGCCGGGGGAAGCCGGGAGCGTTTGTTCCTGCGCCCGGTCTGGGAGAGTTCCTCCAGACCCTGAAATCCAAGGGCGTAAAGATTGGACTTGTAACCTCGGGACTGTACGAGAAGGCTTGGCCGGAAATTCTGTCAGCCTTCCGGACGCTGGATCTAGGGGATCCGTTTGGCATATACGACGCGGTCATTACGGCCGGGCAGACATTTCATCCCGGCCAGGCGGGCACGCTGGGTGAATTGTCGCCGAAGCCGCATCCCTGGCTGTATGCCGAGACGGCAAGGATCGGCCTGGGCCTGAGTACGGAGAAGCGCCGCCGGGTGGTCGGCATTGAGGACTCGGCGGCGGGTGTCATCTCGATCCGTCTGGCCGGATTTGCAGCGCTCGGCGTGACCGGCGGCAATATCCGCAGCAGCGGTGTGCTGCCCTTGCTGCAGCAGGAATTTGGCAGCCTGACGGAGATGCTTCCGCTGCTGCTTGGCGAGCCTGGTCCAGCAGCGGCCTATTGAGGCTTAAGGAGGGCATGCTGCGGGCGAAGAGTAGGCAGAGGAAGCAGCAGAAGAAGAAGGAGAGGGGGAGGAGGAAGAAGAAGAGGGAGAGGAAGAGGAAGAGGAAGAGGGCGAGGGCAGCTGATCTCCAGGGAAGGCAGCCTCAATGAAGATACTGGCATCTATGAGGAAAGCAGCAAATGATGATTGCACCGGGAAAAATGCCCGCTATATTTGTGCAGACAGCCCTTTTGAGGGATATACAGGGAATACATGCCGCTAATATGGACTTATTCTTCAATAAAGCCTTTTTGTAAAATATTAGCGGGCACAATTTCCGTTAGGTGTTCGATTGTCGGAGTAATCTCTATATAGCGGCAGTAAATCCCGCTAATGAATCCGTGAGCTGCAAGGTAGCGAGGTAGCAAGATAGCAAGGTAGCAGGGTAGCAAGGTAGCAAGGTAGCAAGGTAGCAAGGTAGCAAGGTAGCAAGGTAGCGGGGTGGCAGCGTCTTACGCATCACAAGGTGAAATTTGATCAGGGACACCGAATATATAATATAAAATTGTCTCTTCCATAGCTGTATTTAGTTAAACCACAAAGGAGCTTGCCCCTGGTCACCGGACCTGAGGCAAGCTCCTATTCTGTGTTCACCTTTTTATTGCGGGAGCTCGATGAAATCCCCGCGGAATCTTTCATAGTCGGCCGCCCTGCACTCCAGCTGAAGTTTTGTGCCTTGCTCTTCATAGCTAATCTTCTGAATATGCGCATGCTCGTTGAAGTACGAGACGACGCTGCCGCGATCGAACGGAACCAGAATTTCACACTGGATATAGTCATTGAAGACATGCCCCCGGATCAGCCCGGTAAGCTCGGCGATTCCGCTGTTCTGCTTAGCCGAAAGAATAACAGAATCCTCATGGACAACAGGATAGGGCTGGTCCGTCAAATCTGCCTTATTGTAGGCATAGATCGTTGGAATGCCGTCTGCGCCCAGTGCCTTCAGGGTCTCGGCGGTTACCGCCATATGCTGCTCATGCTGCAGATCGGAAATATCGACGACATGAATCAGCAGGTCGGCCTCAGTCACTTCCTCCAGTGTGGAGCGGAACGCCTTGACCAGATGATGGGGCAGCTGGCTGACAAAACCTACGGTGTCCGTAAGCAGGAACGTTTTCTGGTCGGGCAGCTTAATGCTGCGGACCGAAGTCTCCAACGTGGCAAACAGCATATCCTTGGCAAATACCTGCTTGCCTGAACCCGGATGATACGTCTCTACTATGACATTCATCAGGCTGGATTTGCCGGTGTTGGTGTAACCGACAAGACAAATCACCGGGACTTCATTCTTGTGCCGCTGCTTCCGCTGAATCTGGCGCCTGGATACCTGGGTCTGCAGCTCTGTCTGCAGTGCCGAGATACGTTCTTCAATTCTTCTGCGGTCCAGCTCCAGCTTGGTTTCACCGGCCCCCCGGTTCTTCAGGCCCGCCCCGCCGCCTTGTCGGCCGAGGGACTCGCGCATTCCGGTCAGACGGGGAAGCATATACTGCAGCTGGGCAACTTCCACCTGCAGCTGAGCCTCCTTGGTTTTGGCCCGTTCGGCGAAGATATTTAGAATTAGAATCGTGCGGTCAATCACCTGGCGGTCCAGCGACGATTCCAGATTACGGATCTGCGAAGGGGTCAATTCATCATTGAAGATAACAAGGGTATCTTCATCCTCCAGCATAAGGGACAATTCCTGAATCTTCCCTGTGCCAATATAGTGGGAGGGGTTGATCCGGCTGGCTTTCTGGCTGAGTTCCCCGATCACTTTGATGTTGCAGGCAGCGGCCAAATTGCGCAGCTCCTCCATGGCATAGGCGAAATTAGTTTCATTCTGCAGTTGAACCCCGACGATTACTGCGTGTTGTGGTGTGGATTCCATATATTTATCAACCTCCTAAAAGTTTTGTGAGCATAACCCCACTGAATAAGCTTCGTGCAAAACTGGCTTCGAAAGCATACACCTAGTTTTGTGAGCATAACCCCACTGAATAGACTTCGTGCAAAACTGGCTTCGAAAGCATAAAAAAGCACAGGCAATCAGCGGCCTGTGCTTAATATCGTAGAGGAAACAGAATAGGACTGGGAGAGCACCGCAAAAGGATGCAATGCTTCTTCCAGCTGGGCATAACCATAGAAGGTAAAGTGAAAGAACCGGCATCCGCAAAGGGGAATAGCTGCCTATTCCACCGCTGGTGCATGCGGTAATTCCTTGGCTATGGCTGTGCGAATTTCTAAAGGCGAATGCGGCGGAGCGTTCCCGGTCCGCTGGTTAAGCTGTGGGTTGCCTTTAAAAATGGATAGACCTATCCTGAGTCCTCTGCACAAGGCAGAGCTTTAGCGCTATTAAAAGCTGATTAGCCGCGTAAAGTACGAATCCGGATATAATCTATCACATTCATTTGCAACCCTCCGTTCCTAAAAGTTGTGTTCATTTTAGCACATCAGTTATTTTATGGCAATCCTGATCCTTTGCAAGCACCTTCTGGAATTCGCGGCTTTTTGGCCACTTGCCATTCAACCAGAAACTTCCTACTTTGTTTGCATACAATATACTAATTGTCTTAATAGGAAGGAGGGATGAGCCATGGCAGTTCTAACTACAAATACAATCACCAGGAATCCTACCGGCGTTTTAGGACCGATCAGCCAGGCTGTTATAAAAATTGTAAATAGCGGAACAGCCAAAACAGTGGTCTATATAACGGTCCTCAACAATGATGTTAGTCCGGCAACCCTCTTTGCCCAGGAATTGTTCGAGGTGAACTACAGGGAGGTGGTGAGCAAAACCTACAATATCACCGATTTTTTTTCAATTTAATGTACTTTATTCTCAGGAAAAGCTGGGTGTTCAGATTTTTCTTGTGGATAGTGGAGGGAAGTGGTTTCCGGTCAGTCTGACGCAGCTTGCGGTCAGCCGGATTACCTCGGAGTTTCGCGATAACATCGCCGTAACCAGTACTGATTTCGCCGCAATCAGCTTCCGCAGAAATGGGGCGCTGACGATTCCGGAAGGGGTAGCCGCTGACATCCGGCCTGACGGTGTGGAAATTCTGGCATCAACGCCCATCCGCTACAAAATCGTGGCCGGCGGTACCGTTAACGGCAGTTTTGTTAATTTTCCGACACCGACTACCGCTTTTTCCGTGAATGACACGGCGCTGCAGGTGAATTATACCTGCTCGACGGTTACGGGCGGCAGAGTCATCACGCAGGGCCTGGGCTCCGGGATTTCCGGTGCTTATCAGGATGTGGTGGTCAATCTTCTGAATCAGCAGCTTGTATATGACCTTCAGGAGGAACCGGTAACGCTTGTGGTCAGCTCGCTCGCCGGGGAGGATAATCTGGCAGCCACCTTTAGAATGGCGGAGCAATGGTAGGGTTAGCTGCGCGGAACAGCAATCTTACTCCATAATGCGGGCATACAAAAAGAACACCGGCGCATGCAGCATGCAGCAGATGTTCTTTTTTTGCACATTATAGGTGATGCCTGCTGCTTCAAGAGCTTGAAGGAAAAAGGAGAGGGCCGGGTCAGCCAACCCACTCCTGCCGCAGCGTGAACAGATCTTTCAGCGCATCTGTAGACAGCTCGGTAATCCAGCCCTCGGAGCCGGAGATCACATCGTCGCTGAGCTGCTGCTTGCTCTCCAGCATCTCATCAATACGCTCCTCCAGCGTGCCGAGTGAAATGAATTTATGCACCTGCACATCCTTGGTCTGGCCCATACGGTAGGCGCGGTCGGTGGCCTGGTTCTCCACAGCCGGATTCCACCAGCGGTCAAAGTGGAACACATGATTGGCCGCTGTCAGATTGAGGCCGACGCCCCCCGCCTTGAGGGAAAGAATAAAGACGTTTGGCTGATCGGACTGGCGTTCGCCTGCCGCCAGCAGGTCCCCGCCTTCCTGCGGCGGCGTCTGGAATTGTTCGATCATCCGGTCGCGTGCCGTTTTGGACGTGCTGCCGTTCAAGTAAAGGACCGGCTCCTGCAGCTCCTGCCGAAGCACGGCCTGCAGCATTTTGCCCATGCCGACATATTGGGTGAAGATCAGGCAGCGTTCGTTCTCTTCACGCAACTCCCGCACCATCGCCAGCAGCCGTTCGAGCTTCGAGGAACGCTCAATCAGGGACGTGGTATCCAGTTGGCCCTCGCCATCCGGATCAGGCAGCGCCTCCTTCGTCAGCAGCATCGGATGGTCGCAAAGCTGCTTGAGGCTGGTCAGCGCAGCAAGAATCGCCCCTTTGCGCTCAATGCCCTCCAGCTGCTTCATCCGTTCCAGCAGCCCGGTTACGTTCTGGTCATAGAGGGCGGCCTGCTCAGCTGTGAGATGAACATAGGTTTTCATCTCGTTTTTGTCGGGCAGATCCAGCTGGATGGCCGGGTCTTTCTTCTTGCGGCGCAGCATGAACGGCTTTACAAGCTTCTGCAGATCCGCCGTGCGCTCCGCATTGCGTTCCTTCTCAATCGCATTCGCGAACCGGTCCTGGAATGCTTTTGGACTGCCGAGATAGCCGGGTGTGATGAAATCGTAAATCGACCACAGCTCGGACAGCTTGTTCTCGATGGGTGTTCCGGTCAGGGCGATCCGGTGCAGGGCAGGGAAGCTGCGCACCGCCACAGATTGTTTGGTTCCGGCGTTCTTAATATTCTGTGCCTCATCCAGGCAAACCGTAGCCCAAGTGAACTGCTTCAGCAGCTCCTGGTCGAGCGAGGCCGTGGCGTAGGAGGTGAGGACCACGTCGGCCTGGGAAGCGGCACCGTAGAAGTAACCTGCATCGAGGCGCCTGCTTCCGTAGTGGAGCATGATGTTCAGGGACGGAGCGAACCGCTGGAGCTCTTTCTGCCAGTTGCCGAGCACTGAAGTCGGACAGATAATCAGCGACGGCCAGTCCGGCGGGTCGGTCTGCCGCCCGGGCCCCATTGCTGATGGGCCGGCTTCGCCCTGCTGTTCCTTCAAGTGGAGCAGGTAGGAGATCAGCTGCACGGTTTTGCCGAGGCCCATGTCATCGGCCAGGCAGGCGCCGAGTCCGAAGCGGCGCAGAAATACAAGCCAGGCATACCCTTCATGCTGGTAGCTTCTCAGCTCGGCATGCAGGCCAGCCGGTACCTCGGGCTTCGGCCAATCCGAGCGGTGGCCGAGCTGGCCGATCAGCCGGACCAGATGCTCGTTCAGCTCGACCTCCAGCCGGAAGCGGGCGGCATTCTCTTCCGCCTGCTCCGCCTCGGCCGCCTCGTTGTCCTGCTCTTCGCCGCCGCCCAGCAGGTGCAGCTGGAGCACATCCTGAAAGGACAAGCCCTGGGACTTGTCCATCCCGGCCATGGCCCGCTGGATCTGGGCCAAGAGAGCGGGGTCAAGCGGAATCCACTTGCCCCTGAACTGCACGAGCCGCTCGCCGCGTGCGACCAGATCGGCGAACTCCGCCTCGGAGAGTTCGGCATCGCCGATGGAGATGCGCCAGTCGAAATCGACCAGCGAATCCAGCCCGAACAGCGACTGGCCGCCGCTGCTTCCGCTGCCCTCGCCGGAGCTAATCTTGGCGCGCAGGCGGGGTTTCTTCCGGCTGGCGGCTTCCCACCACGCCGGAAGGAGCACCTGCCAGCCGGCTTCCAGCAGCAGCCGGCTGTCCACGGTCAGGAACCGCCAGGCGTCGCCGTCGCTGAGCGGTTCACCAAGCACATCGTCCCCGTGGCCGATGTGCTCCCCGGCCAGGCTTTCGCGCAGGCGCGAAAGCCACCCGGACGCGCGCTCGTGGACGTGGGGCGTCCACGCTGCCGGCCACAGGCCATGCGGCTCGCCGTCCCCGGTGAGCCGCAGCGGCACAAGCGCGGATTCATCGCGCTTGTCCTGCAGGAGCAGCTGGAGCCTCCAGTACGACTTCTCGTCGTCCGGCTCCAGCAATTGCAGGGCCGGCCGGAACGGCGCCGTGTCCGCCTTCCAGCCGATGGACATCAGCCAGCTGTCGTCGTCCATGCCGGCAGTTGCCGCGCCCGCGCTGCTGCTGAACAGCAGCGGGTATTCGCTGCGCAGGTCTGCGGCTTCGGCCTCGGTGCCGTAATACTGCTGGAACACCGCCGCCGAGAAGGCAGCGCGCATTCCGTCCGCAAGGTTCCGGCGCCCGGCAAGTCGGCGCAGGGCAGACTGTGCGCTCCCATTGCCTTCCGCAGCCAGCTCCAGCGCCTTGTCATCCCAGTCCCACTGCAGCTTGCCTTCGCGATAGGCAGACAGGCTCGGCGCATACTTCTTCTCCGCCAGCAGCCCGGCGATGGCGGGCGCCAGCCCGGTCAGCAGTTCGGCGTCGCCCTGCCAGCTCCAGCCGACATGCCGCAGCAGCCTGCGCTCGGCAAAGAAGGGGATGACCTGCTCAGCGGGCAGAACCACAAGGTCAACCCCATCGGCGTTCTGGAGCGTTAACTCCGTTCCATAAAAAGACTCCTCATGCCAGGAGAACAGCTTCTGCTTAAGCTGAACACCGGGCACATAATCATCCCTGTCATCCACCCCGTAGATCAGCGCATCGCCATATTGGGTTAAGGCAAGCTGGACAGTAATATTTCGCATATATTTGCTCATGGGATCAGCTTTCCTTTCCGCAGCTCTTCCTGCAGTGCGCGCAGCCGGCTGTACCGGAAGGTGAAGGAATCCAGAAATTGTTCCCACCGCTCCTCGCGTTTCAGCTTTTTATAGAGCTTGGACAAGCGCTTTAACAGTTTTACAGCCGCTTTGTAGCCGTGCCGGTTCTTCTCCAGCACGAACCGTTCTGCCGCCTGATGATAGAACGGGAGCAGCAGCTCCGGCGCGTTCTTCTCGATCGGCTGGAGGTCGCTGACACGGAAATCGGCGGGTTCCTTGCCGGAGGAGAGCTGGTAATCCATCCATTCCTGCCAGCGCCCGTGGTCCAGCAGCATTTCTTCATAAATCTCCCGGGACAGCGGCAGCATGCCGATCAGCGTATCCCACATCCGGGGTTCGGTCTCCGGCAGGCGGCGGACGGCTTCCTCCCAGTATCCGGCATAGTTCTTCAGGTTATATAGGCGGCTGGTCAGCAGAGGGCCGATTTCGGCCAGCCACAGAGCAAGGCGGGACCAATGCCCGGCCTCCGCCAGGGGAGCCAGAAAGCTCATCAGCTCGTCCGGGTAGAGGCCCGGGCGTTCGGAAGCTTTGCCAAGCAGCTCCCAGGCGCCTTTGTCATCGTTCAGATAGAAATACATCCGGCTCTCCGCCAGTTGCTGCGAGTGGCGCGAGAGTGATATGCCGGCTTCCTCGCCGGTCTGGCGGAGCGCTTCCAGCTCTTCCAGGTACATAGCCGGACCGCTTGCATTCGGTGCAATCCAGCCTCTCCAGATCAGATCGTAGCAGAGGGAGTAATAGGGCTGTTCCCGTGAACGGTCGCGCGGCTCATTCAGCATCTCCCGCCGCAGATAGGCCAGCGTTTCGCTGACCCGGGGCCAGCATTCCGGTTCTGCGGCGAGCGGCAGGCTGTTTTTCATGAGATCCGTTACCGCTTTTTGCAGCTCGGAGACAGCAACAGAGGTATAATAACCCAGAGAAGCACCTGCTCCCGGGACATGAGGGCCTGCCGGTTTCAGTAAGCTTTCCAGCACAAAGAGATGGGCATGAAGCTTATATAACAGCCCGGAGGCCGGAGGGAGCGCTGGAGTGGCCTCGGAGATGGCTGCCAGCGCCCTGTCGGTGTATTGGGAATTCCGCACGGTAGGCGCCAGCGGTGCGGTGAGCAGCGCTAAGTATTCACGCCACTGCTCCACATTTCCGGATGGAACCAGGGCAGCCAGCTCCTTCAGCTGCTCCTTGCGGCGGGCGGAGCCACCGGCAACGGGAGTCTCCTTGACCACCGGATTGCGGATCCATTGACTTGTCGTCTTGGCATTGGCCAGCATATGCACCAGCCGGCCCTGCTGCTCGGCATACTTCATTAATACAGCAGCCATATGCTTGCAGGAATGCTGTACCGGGCAGCTGCAACGGCTGGCGGACAGGGTATCCAGATCAATAGTTACGCTGTAGTCTTCCCCGCCTTCCACAAGCGCCAGAATGCTCCCGACTGAGATCATTTTGAACGCATGGACACGGTCCTGCTTATAATACTGAAATCCCCGTTTGAGGGTGATATCACTGAATTGATAGGCTACGTCTGAAATAAGCTTGTCCCATTCCTGATCGGCCATGTAGAAATTTCGCTGCATCGCATTTGGTCTCCTGTAGCAAATTGGTCTTGACTCATTTTCTCATTATAACATTTGTGACGATCTTATCCTTAACTCCCTAAAATCTTAAAGAATATGACATGCTCCATATTGCCGTATAGGCGAACATGCTACTCTAAGGTCTGAACTAAGCGAACTGCGGAAGGATGAAGCTGCACCTATGCTGCGATTTAAATTAAAATACTTGCTGAACAATAAGCAGACCCGGCTGATTCTGATGCTGACATTCAGTGTATCTCTATTAATTACTCTAATTGGCCTGTTCTCCTATAGAGAGTACAGGAATGCGCTGGATACTGAGCTGAACACGCCAAATGTAGAGCTGCTGCAAATTAACATGGATGTGACTAACCGGGCATTCCGGGAATCTGATAATAAAGCGGTCGATCTGGCCTTTCACCCGGCCGTCCTTAAATATATGGATGCCGATCCGGCGGATAATGCGCTGGCGGCTGCAGAGCCGCAGAATTTCCTGAAGACGCTCGCTACGGAGCCGGATGTCCATGCCATCAGTGTAATCAAGTTCGGGGATCATTCCGTCGTCTCCAGCAGTTACGGGTATAGAGCTCTCTGGGAAGAAGCACCGGAGCATGCCTGGAACTCATGGATTGATGAAATGAAACAGAAGCCGCTGCTGATTAAAAGAAGAGTATATACCGGCACGGATGCCCGGCTGACCGGCACGGAGCTGCTTTCGCTGGCCCGGCCGATTGTCCGGAACGGGGACGTCACAGGCGCGGTATTGATCGATCTGGACTATGACATGCTGTTCTCCAAGATGTACACTCATTTATCCAGCTATCAATTTGTATATAACCTGGAGGGAGAGCTGATTTACCCCAAGCTCAATCTGCCTTTCCCTCTGGCGGACATGAATAATGTGCTGTCGGACATTGATGTAAGTCCGTTTGCCCATGTGAAGCTTCAAGGAAAAGCCTATATGGCAAACCAGACGTTCTCGAATGTCACCGGCTGGCGGCTGATTTCCCTTGTTCCGATGGAGCAGCTGCTGAAGAATGTGAAGACGGCACGCAATATGATGCTGATGCTCTCGCTGATTTCGATCGCTGTTGGCTGCTCCGCGATTTATTATTACAGCTTTGCCGCATTCCGGCCGCTGAAGCGGATCAATAAACTCCTGATGCCTGACCAGAAGCTGGCCGGTCATGGAAATCTTTATGATTTGGAGCCGGTCATCGGCAAACTGGTCGGTGATTTTCAGAGCAAGTCGCTGGTGGCCGAATGGAGCCTGCCGGAGCTAAGGTCCAAATTTGTTAGTGATCTGATTACCCGGAGCATCGGGACGCAGGAGACGTTGACGAAATGGGAGCACTACTTTGGAGGCTGGAAGGAAGGCCCTTTCGTAATTCTGACAATCTCTGTAGACCGCCATTCTAAGTGGACCTCCGCATATGTGGAAGAGGATCAGCTGCTGCTTAAATATGCGATGAATAACATTGTAGTTGAGTTCTTCGAGCCTGCCTGGCAGACGGTTACAGCCACTCCCCGGAAGGACAACCTCGTGGTACTGCTGCAGCCCAAAGATGATAACAGCATCCATCTGCGCGAGGATGCCGCGAAGCTGATTGCCATCCTGTCCGATGTCTTAAAAATATCGGTATCCATAGGTATCGGCGAACCGGTCTCCGCGATTTCACAGGCAGCCCGGTCCTACTCGGAGTCCGAGCTGGCTTTATCTTATCGTCTGTATGAAGGCTACGGTCATGTCCGTGAGTTTTCGGCGAAGGAGAGCAAATATGAGGAAGGCGGCGCAGCGGCAGATGATGCCTGGCGGCTGGAGGTGCTGTATGCGCTGAAGTCTTTTGATGCTGCGACTGCCCTGCAATGGGTCCGCAAGTGGTCGGCTGATACCCGCAAGAAAGCCGTGCAGCCGCAAAAAGTTGTTCGTGTTGTAGACGATTTAATAGGAGAAATTCTAAATATGGCGACTTCCGGGGGGCATCCGCTGCCAGCCGAGCTGGCGGATTATACGTGGCATCAAGTGATGACGATGGATTTGTCCGATATTGAGGACATGCTCTGCAGTATTGTTATTCATATGTCAGGTGTGCTTGAAGTGCACAGACAGTCCAAAGAATATCTGATGGTACAGGAACTGATCCGGTACATGGAATCTCATTTGCAGGATAACATCGGACTGCAGGATATCGCTGCCCATGTCAAAATGGGCGTCTCCTCCGTAAGCACCATCTTCAAGGAAGAGACGGGTACGACACTATATGATTATTTGACCAACCTGAGAATAGATAAAGCCTGTGAACTGCTGCAAGGCAGCAGCCTGAAGATTGCCGAAATTGCGCTTCGGGTAGGATACCAGAATGAGAACAGCTTCATCCGTGCTTTCCGGAAGATCAAATCGGTTACACCGGGCAAGTTCCGTGAGAGCAGCAAATATCCCAATGAGTATGCAGATCGGCCAAAACCGCGCCATTCCGGCGTTTCTGACGATTCATAATAAGATTATACGATTGATGGCAACCCCCCGTTTACGTTAAAGTTCTATTTGAGAAAACTTTCACAGATTCGTGAATGAGACTGTGATTGAAGAAATTTGGGGGGTGAAGCGGCGCACGCATGGCAGTAGATCCATTGTGGCCTGCGGCTCAATTGTCATTATTAAGGAAGAGGGATGGTCTTGAAACGGACAGCAAAAATAGGCATTTGGACGGCATCCGTCCTGGCAGTTTTGACGATGGTATGGGCTGGAAACCGCATGATAACCAGCGATAACAGCCGGGAGAATGTAAGCGGTGATTTTCCGGTGAAACCGATTACCTTAATCGTGCCTTATGCAGCGGGCGGAGGGACGGATATCACAGCAAGAGCTTTAGCTAAAGCAACAGAGAAGGTACTGGGCCAGCCGATTATCGTGCTCAACCGGACAGGCGGCGGAGGTTCCGTCGGACTCATGGAGGGCGCCAATGCCAAGGGCGATGGGTATACGGTCACATTTCTTCCTGCCGAGCTCACCATCCTGCCGCATCTGGGATTGCTTCCGATTACCTATGAGAAGTTCAAACCGATCGCCCAAACGAATTTTGATCCTTCCGCCATAACCGTAAGAGCCGAAGCGCCGTGGCAAACCGTAAATGAGTTTCTCGACTTTGCGAAAGCGCATCCAGGTGAATTGAAAATGGGGAACGCAGGAACGGGGAGTATTTGGCATTTGGCTGCCGTAACATTGGAGCGGGAAACCGGTGTGAAGTTTGCACATATTCCTTTTGAAGGGGGAGGCCCTGCCGTCTCCGCCTTGATGGACGGTTTTGTCGATGCAGTGCCTGTAAGCCCTGCCGAAGTGAAAAAGTATGTGGATGAAGGGAAGCTGCGGACGCTGGCGGTCAACGCCGACAAGCGCTCGGAGGCAATGCCTGGCGTACCCACGCTGGAGGAAGAGACGGGGATACATGTCAATTTCACAGGTACATGGAGGGGACTAGCTGTACCGAAGGATACGCCGGACGCTATTGCCGAGCTGCTGGCCGGGGCCTTTATCAAAGGGACAGAGGACAGGGACTTCCGCGAGTATATGAAAATCAACGGATTAGGGCTGCTGGTCACGGACGGCAAAGCGTTCTCCAAGCAATTGAAGGAAAGCGACGATTTATTCTCCGGGATGATTCCGCAGCTAGGGCTAAGCCGTAAGTAACATGAAAGCGCCGTCAGGCAAATTTTCTCAGAATCTGCTGCTCACTGATGATTTACCTTTAGTGGACAGGTAAGGTCTTGGGGCTGATTTGCTGCGCCTTCTTCAGGTAAAATCATCAATTTATGCAAGAATTAAGAATACGAGATGAAAGGTCTGATAAGATATGAAAATTAAAAAAGCGCTGGACAAAATTCCCGGCGGTATGATGCTGGTACCGTTGTTCCTCGGGGCGATCATTCACACCGCTTTCCCGAATGCGGGCGAATATTTTGGCGGCTTCACCAAAGGGCTGATGACGGGGACTGTACCGATTCTGGCGGTTTGGTTCTTCTGTATGGGGGCGGCTATAGATGTACGCGCTACAGGAAGTGTGCTGCGGAAATCAGGTACATTGGTACTGACCAAAATTGCCGTGGCCTGGGTAATAGCCCTGATCGCGATCCAGTTCCTTCCGGAGGGCGGCATTCAAAACGGCTTCTTCGCCGGATTGTCGGTGCTGGCTATTATCTCTGCGATGGATATGACCAACGGAGGACTGTACGCCTCCATTATGCAGCAATATGGCACCAAAGAAGAATCCGGCGCATTCGTGCTGATGTCACTGGAATCCGGCCCGCTGGTAACGATGCTTATCTTGGGCAGCACCGGGGTAGCTGTATTTGAACCGCATGTGTTTGTGGGTGCTGTGCTTCCTTTCCTGATCGGTTTTGTTCTGGGCAACCTGGATCATGATCTCCGTACCTACTTTGGCAAAGCGACACAAACACTTATTCCGTTCTTCGGTTTCGCACTGGGCAGCTCCATCGACCTCGGCGTCATCGTAGATACCGGACTGCTCGGCATTCTGCTGGGTATTGTAGTCATCATTATTACAGGGATTCCGCTGATTCTGGCCGATAAGTTTATCGGCGGCGGCAACGGCACTGCCGGACTTGCGGCCTCCAGCACCGCCGGGGCAGCCGTAGCCAACCCTATGCTTGTGGCAAATATGAAGCCTGAACTCCTGCCGGCTGCAGAATCAGCCACGGCACTTGTTGCGGCTTCCGTCATTGTCACCTCTATTCTCGTTCCGATCATTACCGCATACTATTCCGACTATATGCGGAAAAAGAATCCCCCGGCTGCCGATGGCCCTGTGGATCTAAAAACTCAGAAAGCTGCAATCTAATAACATCATATAACAACGTAAATACTTTATAATTAATGATTGCAAAAGCTAAGATTAGCTTCAAAAAGCTGGGATCTTCCGGACGCCTAATGGGCGGTGCCGGAGGGTCCTTTTTTAGATTGCCGGGTTTAATGAGCCGGCATGTGGAAGCAGCCGGACTCCAGCGCTCCTATTTCGGCAAAATCAGTCTTATTGGGGGCGAAACGGACCTCAGCGCCGCTATTTTCACAAAAACCGTCTAATTGTCGCAGGAAACAGGAAATAACGTCAATGCAGTCCGCCGGGCATGAAAGTGGGTTTTTCTGCTATAAATAGCGTCTCTCCAGTCCGGCAGCGTTGAAAGCTCCCTTCTGGCCGAAGCGGACCGCTGTGCGCATATCGCGCGGCATGGTGGACTGGTCAGAGCACGGTTGCAAAGGTCTTTACTGTCGTAATCTTGCTCTCCTATTGCGATAGGCTGCATAAGGCTAAAGCAATCGTTTATACTGGCGGTATGAGGTGATTTCATATGGATCAGGCATTATTCGAACAGGTCTACGATTCGGTAGTCAAGCGGGAATCAACCTATGACGGGGTTTATTATACAGCGGTGTTGACTACACATATTGTCTGCCGCCCTTCCTGCCGGGCAAGAACGCCGAAGGCGGGCAATGTGGTCTTTTACGGTTCTTTGCAGGAGGCGACGAGAGCAGGTTTCCGCCCCTGTAAAAGATGCCGCCCCGAGGAAGGCGGCAGGCTAAGACCCGACGCGGTGCTTGCTGCACAGGCAGATGCCGTTATGGCAGAACGTTATGGAGAGAAGCTGACGCTGCAGTCACTGGCTGAACAGCTGAAAGTCAGCCCGTTTCACCTGCAAAGAACCTATAAGCGGGTAACCGGCCAGTCTCCTGCCGCGAGGCTGGACCAGCTGCGGCTGGAGAAAGCAAGCGGACTGCTCGCGGACACCGGGCTCGCCATTGCTGAGGTTGGCAAGGCGGTCAGCTTTCAGGGACCGTCCCATTTTACCGCATGGTTTGCGCGAAAGACCGGCCTTGCGCCGACAGAATACCGTAAAGAGTTCAAAGGAGGAATCCAGCATGACCCAGACACTCAAGACCATTGAGATTTTCCATCATACCCTCAACACCGGGAATAGACACTGGACGTTGTGGGCCAGCAAGAAGGGCCTAATCCGCATATCTTATCAGGAGGATCAAGGTGTGCTTCCGGCATCGTGGCTGAAAACCTATGCACCGTCACATCAGTTCAGCGAGGACGCTAGCATCTTCGATCAATTCGGGGCCACGAAGCTTCTGGAGGGTTATTTTAACGGAGAGTCTGTATGCTTCAGCAGTATCCCTTTGGATCTCTGGGGCACCCCGTTTCAGCAGGAGGTCTGGATGGGGCTGGCCGCTATTCCGCATGGTGCAATAGTGACCTACAAGGAGCTTGCCGTAAGCATCGGAAGACCGCAGGCAGTCCGCGCGGTGGGTGCGGCTAACGGGCAGAATCCGCTGCCAGTCGTGCTGCCCTGCCACCGGGTCATCGGCACGAACGGCACGCTAACCGGATACCGGGGCGGCCTCAAGCTGAAGCAGGAGCTGCTGAAATTGGAAGGCATTACGAATGTGGGGGCGGCGGGACATGAACGATTTGCTTTTTGAGCTGCCGCTGCCGGAGTTTTTTGACTTGTCCGCATGTCTGGAATACATGAACCGCTCGCCGCTGGAATGCCTGTTCCGTTCCGATGGGGAAGGGGTAACCCGGCTGTTCATGCTGGAAGGAACGCCGTCGCTGGTGAGGCTGACGGTTGCAGCCGGTACGCCGAGTCTGCAGGCCACACTGCTGACCGGTGCCTTTCCCGGCCCGAAACCTCTGGCGGAACTAACGCAGTATATCGTGGAATGGTTCGATCTGGACCGCGATCTTGCACCGTTCTACCGGCTGGCTGACGCAGACCCGCTCTTGCAGAAGCTCGCGGCGAGTGAACGGGGCTTGCGGATCATCGGCATCCCCGATCTGTTCGAGGCTTTATGCTGGGCTATTCTCGGCCAGCAGGTCAATCTGGCTTTTGCCTACAGGCTGAAGCAGCAACTCACCGCTGAATACGGGAAGTCGCTGGAATATGAAGGGCATACTTATTATCATTTTCCGGGGCCTGAGACGTTTCTACAGGTCTCGATGGAAGATCTCTGTAGTCTGCAGCTGACCCGCAGCAAAGCGCGGACCCTATTGGATGTGGCTGCACTGATCGCCGGCGGTGAATTGAGCCGGGAGGAGCTGCTGGCCCTGCCGTCCCCTGAAGCCGCCGAGCAGCGGCTGCTGAAGATCCGGGGAATCGGTCCGTGGACCTCGCAGTATGTGCGGATGCGCTGCCTGCGCGACGCTACTGCCTTCCCTGTAGGAGACGTCGGCCTGCAGAATGCGGTGAAATTCCTCACCGGCATGGATAGAAAGCCGACCCCGGCGGAACTGCTGGAACTGTCGGCACCCTGGCGCGGCTGGGAAGCCTATGCCACATTTTATTTGTGGCGGGCGCTGTATTGACTAATCCGCTGCCTGTGAACGAGTATTCTAATCGGTCAATAGTTTTGGGTTGTTTTTGTTTCACCTTGTTGTATAAAAACCGATATGCTAAGATACAATTAAAGAAGGAGCCGTGCGTCAACACGACTCCCACTCATGTACAATCCGCTATAAGAGCGGTTGGCTTTCGGAGTTTGGTCAGTAGTAGACCGCTATCCTAGGACGGGGCGGTCTACTTTTTTTTGTGAAAAGACAGTATAAGCACAACCAGTGTCGCAAATGAAATCATCAGCGTCAGTGCTTGGTATACCTCCACAGGCATCACCTCCCTTCCGGGAGATTAGCCGACCGCCCTTATGCCATTGTACTGGATTATTATACCAAGCCATACTCGTTTAGGGTATGGTTTTTGTTTTGCACGATCCGTTTTATTGACCTCAGATTTGAGGTGGTTACTTCTGCAACTCTACGAGTTGGGCCTGGAGTAGCGCACGTTCTAAATCAATCTGCAGGTAAATTAATTCGTCACCTGTATATTTTCCAGATGCTATGTTTTCTTTTATTTAGCTATGTACTATACAATGATTTATTTATCGGTAAAGGTATAGTGGTTTATAATTCTCCAGCAGTTAACCGTGCATCAATGGAAATAAGACCAGCTTTGATAGCCCCATACTTTTTTACACGCGAAAAAGCCCCTGCAGAGTTTGCAGAGGCTCGTCCGGCTATTGATTTATTTAATGGTCTACCCCGTGGCGCAGCGGTCCGAAGCCGCCGCTTGCAATCTTATCCGTGCTGGTGGATCCTGCGTCCGCGCTGACAACAGCAGCATTAACACTTACCAAAGCGACCACAATAAAGATGAGCGTAAACACTTTTTTCTTCATTTTGAAATCCTCCCTAGTCTTGTATTTGTTCCATCAAGCAGAGGTACTCGTCCAGTTGCCCGGAAGTTGTTTGATTTCGGAGTTTCTCAAAGAGAACCGCTGACTTACGGAACCCTGTATCATCTTTAAGCTTAACTGATGATGCCAAAGAACATAGAAGCGAATTTATAGAATCATATATATTTCCATTTATGTAATAATATTTCGCCTTCAAATAAATGTAATCTATGTAATACCGGATGTTCCTTTTTGTTATGTAGTATTCCCCCATCGAGTCGATCTGCTCTTTGAACTCGATCAGCACCTCATCGACGTTGTACTTATGCTTGATTGCTGACTCCAGGATGTATATCATGCCTGGCAGGATTTCCTCTTCGTTATGCCGTAGGAAAACCAGGTAATCCGGAAGCGCGGTGGTGTTCCCCTCGTTCAGTTCGATTACGTGCAGATTAGCTAGGGCAATTTCACGATAATATTCAACCTCGGCCCAGCCCTCGGCGTTCATACCGTTAATCCATCCCAAATCCTCATACTTCGTGATGCACGCTCTCGCCTCGTCATATCGGCCCAGCTTCTCTAGCGCGATTCCTTTCAAACACATAGAATAGCCGAAGTAATAGACGATGCTTCGGTTTAATCCGAAGTTGCACACCTTCTGGCCGTCGGCATACTCCCGCTGATATATGCTGTAGAATTGATTAATCTCGCTGTATAGCCTATCGGCGATTTGGAGGATACCGTCCCAATTTTCAAGGGTAAATGATGCCCGTAGCATCTGAACCAGTGAATCAGCATTGATCCCGTTAAGATCCAACTCCAATATGATCCATCCTTCCGTAAAAAGCGAAAAAAGTTTCTCCATATATTCCACAAAATACAAAATAAGAATTTCTTTGTCTAATCATTGTTCTTTATTTCACCCTTACTAGTAAGTGACCCATGTCACACATAAAGGTAATTTTGTACAAAAAAATTAATTATATGGAAAATATGCGGGGTGTCCGATACGCGTCATACAAAAACGCCCGAAATAAGCTCAGACGCTGCAATATCGAAACAAAGCTACGTCTGAATTAGTTATATCTATAAAGGAAAAGAGACATCTCTAAAAGAGACATCTCTTGAATAAAACGGAGTTTATGTCACAGATATAATCAAAGTTGTACATTCAGGATTAGACTTGAGAATAAATAATATTTTCCAAATAAAGTTGATAATTAGTAATCCGTGGTTGTAAATCCTCCTTCTCTATCTCCCTATTAATAGAAGGCGGTTGATGCAGAGCACAATGATATGGAGTTATCTATTAGCCTCTGCCACTCCATCAGCTAATCCTTCAAAAACAATTGGAGGTTTTATAAATGGGATACCACATTAGGGTTAACTTGAACGCAAACCGGACAAAACTGGGTTCACTGAAAATGTATAATGATAGCGGGGCTTTAGTATTTGGTCCTGTACAAGCACTTGGCCGCTCAGAGTACGGTTATCCTTGGTCTCAGACTGACGGACATACACCAACCGGGGTATATTCAGCAACAATATCGAAAGAGCCAATGCCCCAAACGGTTAAAAATAAACGTTCTTATGGCCCGTCGAAATATATCATAATGGACCCTGTTAGTGGCAATGCGATAATTGCAGAACAAAATGGCCGCTCAGGTCTATGGATTCATGGTGGAGATCCAGCAGATACAGGTGCCCCTTCTTATCCACTACGTCCAACACATGGTTGCGTAAGACTTTCGAATGAGGACCAGCACAGCTTGATTTATGTTCTATCCACATTAGGTGGCGGTACTGGAAAGGTTACTATCGCCGAAGTTTAATCTAAGGAACAAAATCAACATTTGTTCAAGCCGTTTTAAACGGGGCACTTAAATACAGACACAGGCCATGGCTGCCTGCCTATGGAAGGGCAGGAGCCATGGCCTGTTTTTTTACCGTGGCCGCTTGGTGAAGATTTGAAAGGTTACACCGAACTTGTCGGTGATCATGCCGTAGGCTGGGCTGAAATAGACCGGACCGAGTTCAACGTCAATCTGCCCGCCTTCCTTAAGGGTGTTGTATAACCGTTCCGCTTCCCCGGCGTCCTCCGTCGAAAGGCAGATGTTGATGCCGTTGCCTGTTTGCAGCACCTGTCCGATGTCAAGATCGGCTACAAAAATATCCGTGTCTCCCACACTCAGGACAGAATGGGCGATACGCGCTTTTTCTTTGTCCGACAATGGTGAATCCGGATTCTGCGGGCCTTGTCCCACGGTTTGCTTAAACTGAAGTTTTGCTCCCAGACTCTCCTGATAAAAAGCAATGGCTTCCTCTGCCGTACCGTCAAGCAGGATAAAAGGATTTAATTGGATACTCATTTCTAATTCGCTCCTTCAAGCTGTATTTGCCCTTTGCGGCTTGGCTTTGATTTCATTGTAGTCTATAATAGTGACAAGTATTGTCATGAATAGAAAAGTAAATGAAGCCAATTTCGAAATCATCTGAATGGAGGCTGGCGCATGTCCAAATCGAAAAGGCTGCTGGACCTGATGATGACCGTCAACCGCAGGCGGAAGTTTACCGTCAGGGAGCTGGCCGACGAATTCGGGGTCTCTACACGGACAATTCTCAGGGATTTACAGGAGCTTGGCGAGCTTGGGGTTCCGCTGTATTCCCAAGTAGGCCCCCATGGAGGTTATCAGGTGCTGAACGAACGGATTCTTCCGCCGATTGCTTTTACGGAGGCGGAGGCGGTGGCGATTTTTTTTGCCAGCCATGCCTTGCGCCACTATCAGTATCTGCCCTTTAAAGAAGAGTCCTTATCAGCATTGCACAAATTTTATAATTATATGTCCGGCGATGTCCGCGACCGGATTGATGAGATGAAGAACCGGATTGATTTCGTGACTCCGTCAAGGCAGGCAGAGTTTCCTTTTTTGCCGATCCTGCTGGAGGCGGCTACCGATCAGAAAGTGCTGCGGATCGACTATGAATCCAAAGGGCAGCAGTCGTGCAGAGCAATACAGCCTGTCGGTATTTATGCCAGCAGCGGCTTATGGTACTGTCCGGCTTATTGTTTTGTGCGCGGGGATATCCGCGTGTTCCGCTGCGACCGGATCCATTCGGCGGACTATGACCATTCGGGGCTAGCGCCGCTGGATTTGCGGCATATCCACCTGGAAAATAAGGAGATTTACAGCGCCATGGAGCAGGTACCAGAAGAGGAACGGGTCAAACTTCACGTAGAGCTTGGGAAAGCGGGAGTCCAGAGCTGTGAGGCCGAGCTGTGGTCGGCATCCCTGCTGCATAGGCGTGAAGACGGGACCGGATGGCTGGAAGGCAAGGTGCCTGGAAGCGATCTGCGCTTTTTTGCCAGATTTGTTATGGGGCTCGGAAACGGGGCGACGGTCCACGAACCGCCGGAGCTGGTGGAGGAACTAAAGGGTATGCTTGCCGAAATGCTGGAGAAATACAGCTGACAGGAAATGCTGCGGCTGTTTCTGGGGATTAGCATACCCCAGCGGGCCGGGTGATAACTTCGTTATTTGGTCACACGGATGAATTGCTTATCCGCCAGGTTAAAGGAGCCTTCCGGCTCGAAGTCCGGCAGATGAAGGGTCCAGTCCAGATCCGGGTTTATGGTCTTGGGGAAATCACTGTCCCAACAGGAATAGATCTCCATAGATTCGCCTGCGGCCATATGTTCATTCATATGGGAGAGCAGCAGCCGGATGCATTTCAGACTGCAGGCATAACCCTGCGGATTCTGTGCCTTCATCTCCTTGCTGAGAGTGAAAGAACCATTAAATCCATAAACGTACGGCTTGGATATGGGCAGCTCCTTCCTCCAGGGCATTGAGCTTACATCCCCGATGTCCAGTCCTGACGCATCCAGCTCCGTTTCAAACACTTGGACATAGGTATCGTTCAGATGGGATAAATCCATAATGTTGTGTAGCGCATGTTTATCATCTGACTTCGGAATGTCAGAATATTTCTGATACGTATATACATATCCGAAGCTTCCGGCCGGCAGCGGTCTGTCCGAGCCAAGGTAATGGTTAAGGGTCATTGGGATTCACCTTCCTGAATGGTTTGCTGAATAACTTCTTTAAATCAAGGGGAGCCATACCTCAGCCAGGCGCCGAATCCCTTCTTCGATCAGGTTTTCAGGGATGCCTCCAAATCCAAGGATAAACTCAGGGTCATCGTTTTCGGGCTGCTCCCACCAGGTATAAGACATTGGGGTAACCCGGATGCCGGCCTTTTCTGCCAGAGCTGCCAGCTGCCGTGCACTGCCGTGGGATTTCAGTGTGAGCAGAATGTGAAATCCGGCGTCCCTTCCGCTTACAGCTGCCCGGTCTCCGAAATAGCGCTGAATGGAGCGGAGGAGAAGGTCGTGTTTTTTCTGGTAGAGCAGCCGCATTCTCCGCAGATGCTTCTCGAAATGCCCTCTTTCCATAAAATAATGCATCGCGATCTGATTCAGCCGGGAGGCTGAATGCTCCAGATACAGCTCCCTCGCCAAATGGTGATACAGCGGCAGCAGTGGCTTAGGCAGAACCATGTAGTGAATGCTAAGGGCAGGGGCTACTGACTGCGCGAAGCTGCACATGTAGATTACGGGGCTGTCTTCCAGAAGTCCCTGCAGTGCGGGAATCGGCCTTCCGTGATAGCGGAACTCACCGTCGTAGTCGTCTTCAATGATTATGCTGTCCGTTGACCGGGCCCAGTCCAGCAAGGCGTGGCGTTTGGCGATCGGCAAGGTCATGCCTCTGGGGAACTGGTGGGAAGGTGAGATATACACGCTGCTGGCCCTGCTGGTATAGAGCTTCTCCACATCTATTCCATCTTCCTGTAAAGGTATGGGAATTATCTCAAATCCGTGCCTGCGGAATGCTGCCGGCAGCAGATGATAGCCCGGATCTTCAATGCCGAGCCGTTTGCTGCTGCCCTGCAGTATAAGGCAGAGCAGAGAACATAGCGTATACTGATCCCCTCCGATTACAACCTGCTCTGCCGTGCAGCGCAGCCCGCGGAATTGCCGTAAATGGGCGGCGATGCTCTCGCGGAGGGCAGGCTCACCCTGCGGATCGCCATATTGCAGCAGATCAGGGTTGGCGAGCTGTTCCTGATAGAGGCTGCGCCATATTTTGTGGGGAAACAGGGAAAAGTCGTTTTTCGACATATGGAAATCATAAGCATACGGCCGGGAGTCGCGGGCTGTTATCGGGCGGCTGGGCAGCGGCGGAGCGTCTGCGGCGGCTGTCAGCCCGCTGAACATATGCATAGGCTGAACATAATAGCCGCTGCGCGGCTTACTTGCGATGAAGCCCTCGGACAGCAGCTGCTGGTAAGCAAGCTCGACCGGTGTAGCGCTGAGGCTTAGCTGGGCGGCAAACACACGGATTGATGGCAGACGGGTACCGGCCGGCAAGGAGCCGCTGATGATTTCTTTTTTGAAATAATGATATAACTGAATATAGTAGGGAACTTCATGGTTCTCGCTGAGAGCGGGGACAAGCAGCATATTATCCTCTCCATCTGTCCTTTGAAATTGAATGATTTTGTCTATTTTATAGTATACAGTCTTGCAATATCATAGAGCTACACTAAGAGACAGGAGTTGGCAGCAATGAACAAGCAGTCCGGGCTATTAAATGGAGACAAAGTGTATCTGCGTCCGCTTAACGGGGAAGATGCCGAACTGTACTACCACATGTTCTATGATAAGGAGACCCGCTACCTCACAGGCACCCAGAAGCATATCAACAAGGAACAGATCACGGGGTATATTGAGCGAAAAGCCGGGGATGACAGCGCAGTGCTTCTGCTGATTGCCCTTCAGGAGAATGACGAGGTGATCGGCGACATTGCGATTCAGGATATCGACCGGAACAACCGGAATGCGAATCTTCGGATCGCCATCGGTGAAGGGAAACATCAGGGACAGGGTTACGGCCGGGAGTCTCTGCTGCTCATGCTGGACTATGGCTTCGGGATTCTGAATTTGCACCGGATCGAACTGGAGGTCTTTAGCTACAACAGCCGTGCTATACATGTATATGAGAGCATCGGCTTTGTCCGGGAGGGCGTGCAGCGGGAGGCGCTTTTTTATAACCATGAATATCATGATGTGATCAAGATGGGCATGCTGGAGCAGGAGTACCGGGAGCGTTATTTACGATGAAGGTCAAATAAGGTCAAATATTTAAAAAAGCTAAAATTTGTAATATAAAATAAGCCGAAACGCCGGGATTTGCCGGATTTTCGGCTTATTCCGGTTTTGTCATCCAGCGGCAGCCGGACTATAATAAAGCCATAAGGTCAAATAAAGTCAAAGTCAAAATTGAGTTCAAAATTCAAGACATTGAGAGGAGAATGGATCATGTTTGATTTGGTGCCTTTTGGAAAACGCAGAGATGATGTGTTTGGTGTGCTGGCTAAGTCTTTAAACGAAGTGTTTAATGATGAGTTTTTTGCTCCGATGACCGGCGCTGCCCAGTCCTTCCGGACGGATATCCGCGAGAGCGGTCAGGCCTATCTGATCGAGGCCGAGCTTCCCGGCTTCAAAAAAGAGGAAATCGACATTGATTATACCCGTCCTTATTTGACGATCAAAGCGGTACGCAAGGAAGAGGATGCTCAAGAGAACGAAGAGCATCAGGTAGTGCGCAGAGAACGCCGCTACGGGGAGTATGTGCGCCGCTTCTATGTGCAGGATATTGCCGAAGATGAAATCCGGGCTTCCCTGAAAGACGGCATGCTGTCGCTGGAAGTACCGAAGCAGCAGAAATCTCAGGGCAAACGCATTGAGATCCAGGATAATGGTTCATCCGGTGAACAGCTTCAGTAACATATTCCAAGGCTACAACATCCGGGGGAAGCAGGGAGTCCCGCACGCGGATGGAAGGTGAAGTGAGACTTTCAAGCCTGGAAGAATGAGCTGTCTAAAAAGGGGTCCCGGGCAGGGCGGCCTATGCCGCATGCCCCTCTGATCCCTGCAGTTGCAGCGGCTTCACCGGGCTTTTCATATAGCAGTAACCATAGAAGACGCATTGTAGTGGGATTTCCGGCTATGGTGCGTCTTTTCTGAGAGTATATCCCCTGTGGGCAGCAACAGAGACAAGGTAAAGCAGCAGCACAGGGCTGCTCCGGCTGACGAATTACCAGTTGATGGGACGGGAAGAATATATTTAAGAATACAAGTGGAAAGCGCCGGAGGATGGGTGCAGCCAGCAGAAAGGAAGAGGTTCGATTGGCGGCAAAAAACTATTACGAGGCTTTAGGGGTAGGCAAGCAGGCTTCCAGGCAGGAGATTAAAAAAGCCTATCAAAAGCTGGCCAAAAAGTGGCATCCCGATGTTAATAAATCTCCTGATGCGGATGTGAAATTCAAGGAAGCGGCAGAAGCATACGAAGTGCTAGGCAATGAGGAAAAGCGCAAAGTGTACGATGAAGAGCTCCGCTACGGATTTGGCGGCGCAAATACGGGCGGGACACAGCACTCCGGTTCCGGGGCGTACTCCTCCTCGTCCTGGGAGTCGCCCTTTGGTTCCGGGGGCGGCGGTATTTCCGAAGAGGATTTGTTCGGCATGTTCTTCGGCAGCCGTGGTGCGGCGGACCGGGCCGGATTCGATTTTTTCTCCGGCAGCGGCGGTGCGCGGCAAGGCGGGAGAGGACCGTGGGGTCAAGCGCAGGGCACCATGCAGGCCCAGCTGGAGATTACGCTGGAGCAGGCTTACAAGGGCGGGAAAGTAAGGGTGCAGGTCGCTGGCAAAGACGTGAACGTCAGCATCCCGGCGCGGTCATCCGAAGGTACGGTCCTGCGGATTCCCGGCGGTGAAAATGCTGCTGCGCAAGGTGGAGACGTGCTGATTACACTGCATATCCTGCGGCATGAGATTTATGAGCCCGAAGACGGCGATCTGTATGGGACGGTGGAAATTGCCCCATGGCAGGCCGTGCTGGGCGGAGAAGCCAAAGTGCCGCTGCCCGATGACAGCAGTGTCAAATTGAAGATCCCCGCCGGGATCACGGGCGGGAAAACGCTGCGGATTCCGGGCAAGGGGCTGAAGCGCCCGAACGGCACAAACGGTGACATCCTGTTCGCGATTGAGATTGTCATCCCGCCCGGAACTACGGAAGCGGAGAAGAGCATTTACCGCCGTCTGGCCGAGGGCGCAAGCTTTCAGGCCGGAGCCAAACGCCAAGGCTCCGGAACACAGCGGCGCACAGCCGCCAGAGGGTAATTAGATATAGGAGCGATGAAAAAAGGGAAAGGTGATGAAGGAGATGGACTTCAACAAACTAACACAAAAACTGCAGGAGGCCGTTGCAGCAGCACAATCGCTGGCGGGAGCGGGCGGACATCAGGAGATCGATAACCTCCACCTGCTTAAGGCGCTGCTCCAGCAGCAGGATGGATTGCTGCCGCGGCTGCTGCAGAAGATGAATATTCCCGCTGCCGAGCTGCTGCGGGGCACGGATGAGCTGCTTCAGCGGAAGCCCAGCGTCAGCGGATCGGGTGCCGGCACGATGCGGCGGTACGCTTCGCCATCGCTGATTGCCGTACTGGAGCAGGCTGAGAAGGAAGCGGCAGGGATGCAGGATGAGTTCGTTGCGGTAGAGCATGCCGTACTGGCCATGGTGTCTGTTTCCGGCAGCGAAAACCGCGAGCTGCGCGATCTGTTTGCCAGCCGCGGGATTACACGCGACAAGCTGCTGGCTGTGCTTGCGGATATCCGCGGGCACCAGCGGGTGACGAGCCGTGAGCCGGAAGCCACCTACGAGGTGTTGGAGAAATACGGCCGCGATCTGGTGGCCGAAGTACGGGCCGGCAAGATTGATCCCGTCATTGGACGTGACGGGGAGATTCGCCGGGTCATCCGCATCCTCTCCCGCAAAACCAAAAACAACCCGGTGCTGATCGGGGAGCCGGGCGTAGGGAAGACGGCCATCGTCGAAGGGCTGGCTCACCGGATCGTCCGCAGGGATGTGCCGGAGGGACTGAAGGATAAGACGATTTTTTCGCTCGATATGAGTGCGCTGGTCGCCGGAGCCAAATACCGCGGGGAATTTGAGGAGCGGCTCCAGGCGGTTCTGAAGGAGATACGCGAGAGTAACGGGCGGATTATTCTCTTCATTGATGAGCTGCATACTATTGTCGGAGCAGGCAAAACCGAAGGAGCGATGGACGCCGGCAACATGCTGAAGCCGATGCTGGCCCGCGGTGAGCTGCACTGTATCGGGGCGACAACGCTGGATGAGTACCGCAAATATATCGAGAAGGACCCGGCGCTGGAGCGCCGTTTCCAGCAGGTGCTGGTCAGCGAGCCGGATGTGGAGGACACGATCTCTATTTTGCGCGGGCTGAAGGAACGTTTTGAGGTGCATCACGGGGTCAAAATCCATGACAGCGCACTTGTAGCAGCGGGCGTACTGTCGAACCGCTATATCACGGACCGGTTCCTTCCGGATAAGGCGATTGATCTGGTGGATGAGGCCTGCGCAATGATCCGCACGGAGATTGACTCCATGCCGGGTGAAATGGATGAGGTGACCCGCCGCCTGATGCAGATGGAGATTGAAGAAGCCGCGCTGAAGAAGGAAACTGACGATGCCAGCAAGCGCAGACTGGAAACCTTGCAGCGTGAATTGGCTGACCTTAAGGAGAAACATCTCGGGATGACTGCGCGCTGGGAAAAGGAAAAGTCAGCTATTCAAGGCATCCGTGAGCTGAAGAAAAAATTGGAGCAGGCGCGCAAGGACCTGGTGGATGCGCAGGAAATCTACGACCTCAACAAATCGGCGGAGCTTAGCTACGGCATCATCCCGGATCTGGAGCGGCAGGTGAAGGCTGCGGAGGAAGCGGCGCAGCAAGATCAGGAGACCCGGCTGCTGCGCGAGGCCGTGACAGAGGAAGAAATCGCGGATATCGTCTCCCGCTGGACAGGAGTTCCCGTGAGCAGACTGGTCGAAGGCGAGCGGGATAAGCTGCTGCGGCTGGAGGATACGCTGCATGAGCGGGTTGTCGGGCAGGAGGAGGCGGTCCGGCTGGTGGCGGATGCCGTACTCCGGGCCCGGGCAGGCATCAAAGACCCGAACCGGCCCATCGGCTCCTTCCTGTTCCTCGGGCCGACCGGTGTTGGCAAAACCGAGCTGGCAAAAGCGCTGGCCGTATCGCTGTTCGACCGTGAAGACGGCATGATCCGTATTGATATGTCGGAGTACATGGAGAAGCACAGCGTCTCGCGCCTCGTCGGTGCGCCTCCGGGATACGTCGGCTATGAGGAAGGCGGCCAGCTTACCGAAGCGGTGCGCCGTCAGCCCTACACCGTTGTCCTTCTGGACGAGGTGGAGAAGGCCCATCCCGATGTGTTCAACATCCTGCTGCAGCTGCTGGATGACGGGCGGCTGACCGATTCGCAAGGCCGTATCGTCAACTTCAAAAATTCGATTATCATTATGACCTCGAATATCGGCTCGCCGCATCTGATCCAGGGCACCGATGATAACGGGGAGCTTACCCAGGCGGTCAAGGACAGAGTCATGAAGGAACTGAGCGGGCATTTCCGTCCCGAGTTCTTGAACCGGGTTGACGATATCGTAATGTTCAAGCCGCTGACATTGGCTGAAATTGAGCAGATCGTTGTCAAGCTGGTCGACGGCTTGCGTCTGCGTCTGAGCGACCGGGGGGTTGGCCTTAAGCTAAGCGAGGCGGCGGTGCGGTTCATCGCCAAGGAGGGTTTTGATCCGGTGTATGGGGCAAGACCGCTCAAGCGGTTCATCCAGCGCAGTCTGGAGACACCTGTTGCGCGCGCCCTCATCGCCGGGGAGGCGCCGGAGGGAGCCGTCCTGGAGGTTCACCATGCGGGCGGTGAGCTGGAAGTTTCCATTGCCAAGCCGGAGCCGGCGGAGAAAATAAGCACGGTGTGAGAAGCTGACAGATAAGTTGGGTCTGGCAGGGAGCAGCAGCCTTGATTCGCTGCGTTCTGAGCTGCGAAGCCGCTTGTGGTGCGCTGTGTTCCGCGCCACGTAGAAACTCGCGATACGAGGCGTCCTGCGCTGCGAAACACTGCTGGTGCCGCACTCTGTGCTGCGAAACACTACTGGTGCCGCACTCCGCACTGCGAAGCAGGGCGCTGGTACTTTGCGTTCCACATCACGCACCGCTGAGTTCAGACTATGTGATGCCCTGCCTTGGCTGGAACTGGCCGCCAAGGCAGTTCTTCCGATCTGATCAGCAGATAGCTGCACTTCGTACAACTAAATGAACCCGTTATCCATGTGGTCAAGCCCCTGTTTTATAGACACTGAAAAAAAGCCCCTAGGCTATAAGCTGCTTCCGGTACTCTACCGGAGGTAGCTTATTTAGTTTTCGCTGCGGTCGATGCTCGTTATAAAATTGAATATAGGCTTCAATTCGCCTTTGTGCCTCGTCCACATTTCGGATATCATAAGGGTAGAGCCCTTCCGTTTTGAGATGCGAGAAGAAGCTTTCCATGGAGGCATTGTCATAACAATTTCCTCGGCGAGACATGCTGATTCGGGCGCCAACCTGTGGCAGCATGTCATGGTATGCATGAGACGTGTACTGGAATCCCTGGTCGCTGTGAACGATCAGTCCGGTCACGTCTTTTGTCTGGTTAAAGGCCTTCTCAAAGGTTTGGAGAACCAGTGGATTGTCATTTCTATGACTCATATGGTAGGCTACAATTTCATTGTTAAATAAGTCTTTCACCGCAGAAAGGTAGAGCCACGATTCCCCCACCCGGTATTGAGTCACATCGGTAACCCATTTTTGGTTAGGGGCATCCGCTTTGAAATCCCGTTTCAGTAGGTTTTTAGCGACACGCCCTTCGGTCGAAGAAGCGTAGTTACAGCGATGTTTTCGCCGAATTCGTGAGCGGATCCCTAGCACCTGCATAAGCCGAAGTACCTTCTTATGATTCATCCAGACTCCATGGTCCTGCAGTAAGAACAGTTGAAGCTGCCGGTAGCCGTATACTCCGTTGTAGTGCTCGTAGACCTTCTTTACAAGCGCTTTGTCTGCTTGATTCCGATCTTGATCTTTGCGTTTAAGGTAGGCGTAGTAGCCACTTCTGGAGACACCAAAAATCTTACAGAGTTCGCTAACGGGATACTCTTTTGCAGCTCTCTCAATGCTTATATACCTTTGCGTTTCATCTCCTGCATCCAGATTTCTAAACACTTTTTTAGCATTTCGTTTTCCCGTTTCAGCCGCTGCACCTGTCTATCTTGATCCACATATTCCTCTCGTCTTCCCCGATGATCGATGAGTCCAAACTCACCGGATTCTTTATACTTCTTCATCCAATCTTTGAGACGATGTCTGTCTGTAATTTCAAACTTCTCCATTATTCTACGGTAAGTCCAACCTTCTACTACATGAAGGCGTATAGCCTCCACCTTTGTCTCGTACGGATACTCTTTAAATTTCTGTCCCTTAACTGCTGGCATAAAAAATGCACCCCCTAGAATTTCATCGGTTAAACCAGGGGTTTAATCCAATGTCTATTCTAAGGGGTGCACTTCACATGCGGTGGAGGTTTAATTGTATTTCGTGCAGCTATTTTTTTGATTTCCCGCCCATTCAGCCTTATGACGGTTTTTTAATTGCAGGAACTGCAACTATAAGCCGCTTCTGGCATTTTTGGCTGGGGATAGTTGCACGAAATACAGCTATAGATCTGGAATTGAAATTCTGTACTCCGCAATTCCGCAATCAATCTGCTTACGGCAGGCATCCATTTATTGCACTTGGTGAATCAGAGTTACTGGAACAGATTAAGGGTAGCTACTGCTATCTGCTGCATCAAATTGTCCAAGTCCGGCACAAAAAGAGCGTCCACCAGCTATGTATGGCTGAGGGACGCTCTTCAGTGCTATTGGAACTGTAAGGTTAATTGTGCAGCTTTCAACTAAAAATGCTCTTTCCTCAAGAAAACTGAGGACAGCAGCGCCCTAGAGCAGTTGACCGCGTGTCTTCAAATGGCGGTAGAGCAATCAGTGTTGCTACTGTCGAGCTGAGGCCGTAGAAGAAATGGGACAGATTCATTATCGTGCCCGAAACGGCCATCAAGCCGAAGATCAGAAAACCGGCGAACACGGTCAGCAGCTGCAGAATATAGTTTCGTTTAGTTGATGCGTGCAGTGAAATTTGCACAAAAAACTGCATAGGGTCCAGTATACAACCACTCACTCTATCCAAGGGACCAAATTGGGGTGCTGCTCAAGAATGGAGGCATATTGCTCTTTCCAACCGTATATTCCATCCGGATCAAGCAGCATATAGCGCAAATATTTATCCAGCCGGAATTCTGGCCGGGACCAGCCGAGATGCTTAAGCCGCAAATTGCTTAATTGATGGGGCAGCTCAAAAATATTCTCCGGCAGCCGTCCGCAATGCTGCGGCGATTCATTCCAGATATAGGAGAAACCCTCGCGGTAGCGGAGCAGAAACGGACGATAGCTGTGGTGGGAACGCCAATACCTGTCTTCACGGTAATGATGATCATCCCAGAAATCATAGAGCCGGAAGCAGAACAGGTCGCAAGCATCCTCCCGCAGCAGGGAGTCGATGTCCCCGGCAAACCTTTCCTCAAAAATCTCATCCGCATCCAGGCTCAGGATCCATTCCGGCCCACTCTTAACAACCTCATCCCACTGCTGCTTGCGCAGCTCCGCCTCATTGCTGAACTTGGAGACGGTGTTGTGTATAAGATGGAGTGGAATGCCCTGAAGGGCTTCCCGGCAAATATCGGCCGTATTATCCGTGCTGCCATCGTCAATAATGACGGCTTCGTCGATATACTTGCGATGTTCTTGCAGAATCTGCCGCAGGAAGCGCTGGCTCTCATTCTTGACGACCATCGTCAGAGTCAGCTTTGGTCGTCTGGCAGCCGGGGAAGCAGAGGCAGCAGACGCCGACGGGACGGCATTGGCGGTGCGATCCTCTGCCTCAGCGGGTTTATCTCCCGGCAGTGCCGTCAGGTCTTTGCTCAGGCGTACCTTCGCCTCAGCCGCTGTCCACGGAGCAGAATGCTGCTGTGAATCCTGTTGAACCGACGTTTCCCCGGATTCAGCTTCCGGCTCTGCGGTCTTTGCTGCTTGGGCAGCCTCCGCCTCCGTTTGTAGTACGTCCCCGGGTGCCGCAGAACCCTCCGTTTCTTCTGCGACTCCCGGAACCGCCTCCGCTTCTTGTACGCCTCCCGGTGCAGCGGCAGCCTTTGTTTCATGTGCGTCTCCCATCGTTCCCGCCGTGTCTGCTGCATCTGCCCCGTCATCCGTCCCGTCCACAGCTGCTTCCGGAGCGGGTGACGTCAGCCGGATATAATCATCCACCTTGCTAAGGTCGCTGTCCCTGTAGAGATGCAGCGCAGGATAGTGGGTGTCGACATACAGCGGAAGGCCCAGAGCGGCGGCACGGATGCAGAAATGGCGGTCTTCGCCCCAGTAGGAGATATTCCGGATCACATCATAGCTTACCCCGGACTCGATAGCCCGGCGGCTGATCAGCGTACAGGCGCCAAGTCCGCCAACCTCATAGATTCCCGGCTGCTGCAGCTTGGACAGAAAGGCGTGAAATCTGTGGTTGATCTCCTCGTGGGTAAGCTTCTCCCCCGGAAGTGCCTCCCACTGGTTGTACTCGTCATGCATCCAGACCTGCGGCTGCAGCATCGTATTTGACTGCCACTGTGTCCAGAAGACCTCCGAGATAATATCTTTTTGCGTCTGGATCAGGTGGAGTAACGTGTCTGGATGCAAGATCAAATCGGAATCGATCAGGAACAGATAATCATAGCCGAAGGCTTCAGCCCGCCGGATCATCAGGTTCTTGAAGCCAGCCACCTTCCAGACCAGGCCCGAATTCCAAAAATGGGTATGGTCATCCCGGACATAGGTATCGCGGAAGCCGGAGGATTGCAGGAATACATTATTGGCGCTTTTGGAGAATTCCTGCAGCAGTGAACTGGACGCTTCATCCTCATTGTCATCAATGAAGTAGAAATCCAGCTCAACACCGTCAAGCCGCAGGCGCAGCAGTGAATTTAGAAATTGGTGCAGGATCGGCGGTTTTTGGTGGATCGGGCTGCCGAGCAGTACGCGTGTCTGGGGTCCGCTCATAGTTTTCCATTCCAGTACAGGGTCATCATTAATAGAACATCCCCTTGGATTTACAAATAGATGATTTAGATTATATGTATTCAATATATTTAGAGAGGTACTAGACTAACCCTTATTTTTTATAGGGGGTGGGAATTTATGGATTGGTGTCTGAGGACGGCCTGTTGTACAATACCGCTTAAAGACTGCAACGGGCAGTCGGCAGGCTGACGGGAGGAGTGGCACTATCGCTATGGATAAATCACCGCTGAAAGTACAACAGCTGATCAATCTGCTGCTGGCAATGAATCCGCGTGCCGAGGTGTTCTGGCATGATGCGGAGGGGAACTACCGTCCGCTGCGGGACGAGGATGTATAGGAGATCTATGCGCCGGAGGAAGCTGCCAAGACGGTTGCCCATATTGGCGGCCCTTTTAGAAATGAAGAGCCGGAGGGGAGATCATGAAGCAGGCATCCATCAGACTGGAGCAAGGACAGGTTATTGAGCTTGAGCTTCATGAGCAGGAAGCCCCGGGTACCGTAGCCAATTTTGAAAAGCTGGCGAACAGCGGCTTTTATAACGGCCTGACTTTTCAGCGTGTAGTCCGCGGGTTTGTGGCCCAGGGCGGGTGTCCCGAAGGCACGGGGCGTGGAGGCACCGATAAAATCCCCTGTGAAACACAGAATAATCCCCATAAGCATGTGCGTGGCGCCTTGTCGATGGCTCATTTCGGGCCTAATACCGGCAGCTGCCAGTTTTTTATCTGCTATGATACGTTTGATTATTTGGATCCCTGGCATACGGTGTTCGGAAGAGTCACGGCAGGAATGGAGCATGTGGACACCTTGAAGCGCGGGGACGTCATGTCAGAGGTCAAGGTGTGGAATCGTTAGACGCCCAACCCGTCTTTACAGGCGATTCCCTCGAACTCCCATTATTGTGAAATTGCATCCATTGTAATCCCGAGTATTCCGATATATAATTCTTAACAGAAGTAGTGAAGTTGCTCATAGACATGGAGGAGAAACAAATGCGTAGAGGATTATCAGGGGTTATTGTTCTAATATTGTTAACGGTTATGATCAGTGCGTGCTCCGGGGGGAATAATGCAGCATCAACAAAGGCAAGCCAGTCACCGGACGCCTCGCAGCAGCCTGCGGCAGGTGAACCCAAAGACGGCGGGAACCTGATTATCGGGGTGGCTTCCGATCCGGTAGTGCTTAATCCGAACTATGCAGGTGACCGGGTCAGCCTGACGATTGACCAGGCGCTGTATGCCCCGTTGTTCCAGGTTAATAACGGAGAGAAAACATTTTATCTGGCGGATAGCCTTACGCCTTCAGCCGATAATCTTACTTATACACTAAAGCTGAAAAGCGGACTCACCTGGCATGACGGAGAGAAGCTGACAGCGGACGACGTAGTGTTTACCATTGACAGTATTTTGGATGAGGCACAGAACAGCTTCCTCAGAGCCAGCTTTGTCATCGGCGACAAGCCGGTCAAAGCGGTGAAAGTGGATGATGTGACTGTAGAATTCCAGCTGCCGCAAGTCAGCCCGGCTTTCGAAGCTGCACTGGTGCAGGTATTCCCGATTCCAAAGCATATCTTTGAGAATGAAACTGATCTGGAGAAAAGCACCAAAAATGCCTCTCCTGTAGGTTCGGGCCCATTCAAGTTCAAAGAATATAAAGCCGGTGAGTATCTTACACTGGAAAGATTCGATAACTACTTCGGCGGCAAGCCGCACCTGGATTCCGTAACATACCGGATTGCCAAGGATACGAACGCTGCCAACCTTGCCCTGCAGAATGGCGAGATCAACGTGCAGTACCTGGATCCAAAGGATGTAGCGACTGTCCAGGCTACAAATAATTTTCAGATCCTGCCTTACAGTGAAGGCCGCCTGGCTTATCTGATGTTCAATGCCAACAGCGATACAGGTGTTCTGGCTAAAAAAGAAGTACGTCAAGCTTTGTCTCTGGCGCTTAGCCGTGATGAACTGATTCAAACGGCATACACTTCCAGTGAATATGCCGATCCGGCGAAGTCATTCCTGACTCCGGACGCGCTGTACTTCACCAATGACGTGACTACGTATGACAATGATGTCGCCAAAGCAAAGGAACTGCTGGAAGCGGCTGGGGTCAGCAACCTCAAGCTGAGATATATTGTGCAAAGCGGCAACAAAACTCAGGAAGCCATCTCCCTGTATGTGCAGCAGAAGCTTAAAGCGGTCGGCGTAGAGGTTGAACTGCAGAATATGGATTCCTCAGCCTGGGTGCAGAAGTTTATTGACCTGAAGGCTAAGGACTACGAGCTGGCATTGACCGGATATATCATGGGATATGATCCCGATGCTTACCGCATCCTGTTCACTTCGGGCGCTTCCTCCAACTATTCGCATTATGCGAATCCAGAGGTTGACCAGTTGCTGAAGGATGGAGCCGGCGAGGCTGATACAGCCAAACGCGGCGAGATCTACAAGAAAGCACAGCAAATTGTTGCTGAAGATGCACCGATCTACCCAATCGCTTATACTAAAACTGTCGTAGCCGTGTCCAACACCTATGGCGGAATTGAAGAAGCTGTTCTGAAGCCTGTCGTTATTTTCGAAGATTTGTCCAAAATCTATTTGAAATAAAGCGCAGCGAAAAATAAGTACGGCAAAAAATAAGCTGGACATCCAGCTTATTTTTTGCTGATCAAGAGCTGGGAGAATATGCGTATGAGACAACTCATTCTTCGTAGACTGCTGCAAACGATCCCGATGTTGTTTTTCGTGTCGGTTGTCTGCTTTACGATGATCAAGCTGGCTCCGGGAGATCCGGTGCTGTCCTTTGTAACACCGAATATGCATGCCGATGATATTGAGCGCATCCGCCATAACCTGGGGCTGGATAAGCCGGCGTATATTCAATATTTTATCTGGATCAAAGAAATCGCCCAGGGTGACTTCGGGTATTCCCTGGTCAACCATCAGCCGGTATTGGATCAAATTCTGGACCGTTTGCCGGCGACAGCCGGACTCATGGGCAGTGCGATCCTGCTTGCGGTACTGCTGGCGATTCCCCTTGGCCTGATTGCCGGTGCGAACCGCAACCGCTGGGCCGACAAGCTGATTAATTTTATCTCCTACATCGGGATTTCGGTGCCATTATTCTGGCTGGCCATTTTGCTAATGTACTTATTTGCCATTAAACTGCATCTGCTGCCGAGTATGGGGATGCGTACGATTGGCGTGGAATCGGCGGTTGATGTGCTGAAGCACGGGATTTTGCCTTGCTCTGTTCTGGCTTTTGGTTTTCTCGCCACATACGTGCGCTACATCCGCTCCAGCACCATCGGACAGCTGAAAGAGGAATATGTGCAGATTCAGTATGCCTTTGGCTCGAAGAAGTCGACGATACTGTTTCGTCATGTCATGAAGCATGTGCTGCTGCCTGTAATTACGCTGCTCGGCATGTCCATGGGCGATCTGGTGGCAGGGGCCATCGTGACGGAGACGGTATTTTCCTGGCCGGGCATCGGGTCGCTGGGAATGACGGCAGTCAAGGGAATGGATTACCCGGTCATTATGGGGATCACGCTATTCTCTTCCCTGATGCTGATTATCGGCAATCTGGTGGCGGATATTCTCTACAGCTTCGTTGATCCGAGAATTAAATTAAAGGGGTGACCTCATGAATCGCAGTAAATGGAAAAATCTAAAATCAGAGCTGTTTACGAACGGTCTGGGTGTCGCCGCTCTCGTAATATTGATTGTATTTACCCTTGGAGCCATTTTTGCCTTCCTGTCCGGCTATGATCCCAATGCAATGGATGCGATGGCGAGACTAACTCCGCCGGGGGCCGCCCATTGGTTTGGAACGGATGACTATGGACGGGATTATCTGGCCAGAGCGTTGTACGGCGGCCGCGTATCCCTGCTGGTTGGCTTCGCCTCGATGGTTGTGGCAACCGTCATTGGGGTAACAGTGGGCGTAATCAGCGGCTATTTCGGCGGCTGGCTGGATAATCTCCTGATGCGTATGCTGGATGTTATCATGTCGATTCCTTCCTTCCTGATTCTGCTGCTGCTCAGCGTGTTTCTGAAACCAAGCGTCAGCAACATAATCATCATTATTGCGCTCCTGATGTGGATGAATGTAGCCCGGGTTATCCGTGCGGAGGCGATGACGATCAAGGAACGCGAATATGTGCTGTACGCCAAGGCGTCGGGACAAAGCGCCACAGGCATTATCTGGCGGCATATTCTTCCCGGCCTGGTGCCGGTCATTATTGTAGGGGCAACGAACAACATTGCTTCGGCCATTATGATGGAATCCTCGCTGAGCTTTCTCGGCTTCGGCGTACAGCCGCCGAATGCCACCTGGGGCAGCATGCTGAACAGCGCGCAGGGCTATATTGCCCAGGCGCCTTACCTGGCGCTGTTTCCCGGGCTGATGATTTTGTTAACCGTACTGAGCTTTAATGTGCTGGGTGATATTTTGCGGGTTGGCTTTGAACCGAAGCTGATCCGGAGATAGGAGAGTGAAGACATCATGACGCAGAGGCTGCTGTCTGTTGAGGATTTGCAAGTATCGTTCTCTACCCGCGATGGGGAGAACCAGGCGGTCCGGGGAGTCAGCTTTCATATAGATGCCGGTGAAACCGTGGGAATCGTCGGGGAATCCGGCAGTGGTAAAAGTGTCACGGCCAAGGCGATTATGTCCTTGATTACGCCTCCGGGCCGCATCACCGCCGGAAATATTGAGTTCCGCGGCGAGAGTCTAAGCGGGCTCTCGGAGAAGCAATGGCGCAAGCTGCGCGGCAACCGGATCGCCATGGTCTTTCAGGACCCGATGACCTCGCTGAATCCGGTCAAGCGAATCGGGCAGCAATTAACGGAAGTCATCCGCAGACACCGCGGATTGAATAAAGAAGCAGCTTATGCCGAAGCGGCGGACATGCTTCGCCAAGTGGGCATCCGTGATCCGGAGCAGCGGCTGAAGCAGTATCCGCATGAATTCAGCGGAGGAATGCGGCAGCGGGTGATGATCGCTATGGCGCTCTCCTGCCAGCCGGAGCTGCTGATTGCCGACGAGCCGACAACCGCGCTGGATGCAACGATCCAGGCGCAGATTCTTGACCTGTTTAAAGAGCTGAAGGGAAGATCGGAGACTGCTGTCGCGCTAATCACCCATGATCTCGGTGTGGTGGCGCAGGTCTGCACCCGGGTTATCGTGATGTACGGCGGGCTTATTATGGAGGAGGGGACGGTCCAGGATATCTTCTACCGCCCCCAGCATCCCTATACCCAGGGCCTGCTGCGTTCGATTCCGAAACGTGGCGGCGGCTCGCGAGAACGGCTTATTCCGATTGAGGGCACGCCGCCGGATCTGCTGGATCCGCCGCCGGGCTGTCCGTTTATGGAACGCTGCCCGCATGCTTTTGCCCGCTGCAGCGAGCGGCCTCCGGTAACCGAGCTGTCTCCGGGCCACCGCTCAATGTGCTGGCTGGCGGAAGGCGCGCCGGAAGCTGCTGCAGTTCGTGCGGAAGGAGGGGAAGCCCTGTGAGTAAAAGCGATGTGCTGGTGGATGTGAACAATCTCAAGAAGCATTTCTCCAAAGGCAAAGATATGCGCGGACGGGACACCGCCGTGCTGAAAGCAGTCGACGGCGTCAGCTTCCAAATCCGCCGGGGGGAAACCTTCGGACTGGTCGGAGAATCGGGCAGCGGAAAGTCGACAGTAGGACGCTGCCTGCTCCGGCTATACGATTATACAGGCGGCGAGGTGTCATTTGACGGCCAGTCGCTCGGCTCACTTAGCGAGAAGCAGCTGAAGCCTTTCCGCAGACGGATTCAGTCGATCTTTCAGGATCCGTATTCTTCGCTGAATCCCAGTCTGAATGTGCTGGAGCTGATCAGCGAGCCGATGAAAATCCATGGCGTGCACCAGGGTGAAGAGCGCAAAGAAGCGGTGGCTTCGCTGCTGGAGAAGGTAGGACTCAAGAGAGAGCATCTGTACCGCTTCCCTCATGAGTTCAGCGGCGGCCAGCGCCAGCGGATATCCATCGCCAGAGCGCTTTCCGTGCGCCCTGAATTTGTCGTCTGTGACGAGCCGATTTCGGCGCTCGACGTCTCCGTCCAAGCTCAAGTCGTCAATATGCTGGAGGATTTGCAGTCCGAATTCGGACTGACGTATCTCTTCATCGCCCATGATCTGTCGATGGTCCGGCATATTTCCGACCGGATCGGCGTCATGTACGGCGGACGCCTTGTCGAGGTTGCGGAGAGCGATGAGCTGTACGACAACCCAATTCATCCGTATACCAAAGCGTTGCTGTCTTCCATTCTGGAGACAGACCCAATGAAGGTGAATCAGAGAATTCATCTGGACGGCTTCTCTGTCTCGCGCGGCGAGGGCGAAGCCGTCAAGCTGCAGGAAGTGAGCCGAGGCCACTTTGTGGCTTACGACTTCGCGGAATAAAGGACAGCCGTGCTATGATTTGAACTAAGGATAGGCTGAGTTAATGGTGTTATTACTGGAGGGAGGTCATACAATGACAGAAACATCGGGCAAAGTTAAATTATCGCAATGGGATGCGCTGCTGCTGGAATCGCTGCGGTCCTTGGGGTGGGAGAGCGGGCAACTGCTCGGAATAACCTCCGGGGGAGAGCTGCCGGTGGATGAGAGTGAATTCCATTTTGACTATCAGCAATTGGCAGCATTCGCTGCGGAGCAGCCGGAGGAGTACCGCCGCGCGGTAACGGATGGCTACCAGATCAAGTACAATACCATTCGCGGGATTCGCAGCTGGATTGCTGTAGCCCTCGGCAAAGAGGGGCAGCTGGAGCTGGAGGAAGGCAAGGAAGCGGTGGAGGTGGCTCTGACGGATGCTGAGAAAAGCCGTCTGGAAGCGGTGCTCTCCTTCGGATGGCAGATGATTTCAAGACAGGCTGAGGCCGGAGTATACCGGATCGAGCCGATCCAGCGGTAAACGGGGTACAAGGCATTTATAAAGTTTTATCGACATCAGAGAAGATTGTGCCCGGCGCTCTGCCGGGGCAATCTTTTTTTATTGAAATATAATATGAAATAGAACGTTAATCCGGATTATATAGATTGAACTTGAGAATTATATTTAGGGAAAGGTGGCGGAGGGGAATTTTGGAACTGGAGGAGCGATAGCGTCCGCCTTTAGGTTTGGATTTCTACCGCGATTCGCGGTTAAATTCAGGAAATCCAAACCTAACAGCGGCCGGAAGTCCAAATATTCTCTGTAGTCACGGCCAACCCCAAAATAGAAGAATTATAAGTTCAATTTATATAGGAGGGGAATCAGTGTTACAATCGAAAAGCGCAGGTGTTACAGGATGGGCAAACGCTAGTATTCGGAGATAAGGTGCTGACGGCTATGTTGCGCCGGGGCATACGGGTGATGGACTGTGCAACAGGGAGCTGATAGAGAAGGAACTGGCCGAAACTGCCGGTGAGACTTAAAGACCGGAAATGCAGTTTAGAGCCAGCTCCTCTTTCAAGCCGTTTATAGATTGAGCAGGGTCTTGCGGGTGTTGAGCACACCTTCGAGTCCGGTAGGGTCTGTGCTTATCTTGCGGGAGACGAAGGCTTCCGCCTGTTCCGAGGTGCGGATCCGCAGCGGCTTGGTTTCCATATGCACCAGGTCCCACATGACGTCCGCTACAGAAGCAGCGGTCTGCGGCACCACGTTCCGCTGCAGGAATGTCGCGGTATAGGCATCAAGAACCGGCTTATATTCGTCCTCCAGAATTCCTCCGGTGTCGGCTACATGACCGAGCACGGTCTTGTTGAATTCAGTGGCGATGGCTCCCGGCTCAAGCAGCGTGACATCAATATTGAACTGCGGCTTGTAGTAGGTAGCCAGACTTTCCAGCAAGCCCTCCACCGCGAACTTGCTGGCGCAGTAGATCTCGTTCATCGGCTGGCCAACCAGTCCGCCGACGCTTGAAGTGGCTACAATGTGTCCATATCCGGTGCGGCGCAGCAGCGGCAGCGCGGACCGAATCGTATGCATGACGCCATATACGTTAGTGTCGAACACCTTTTGAATGTCCTCCAGCGGTGCTTGTCCAAGCGCCCGGAGATAGCCAAAGCCCGCATTGGCAAACAACACATCAAGTTGGCCCTGCTCCTGATCAATCCGCTCGATCACAGCCTGAACCGATTCCGGCTTCGTAACCTCCAGCTCTACAAAATGAAGATTGCTCTCTCCACGGTACTGTTCCTGATCGCGTGCGGGGTTTCGTGTACCAGCGTAGACGATCCAGCCTTCACGCGCGAACTTCAAGGCCGAGGCCTGGCCAATTCCGGATGAGGCTCCGGTAATACAGATGATTTTTCCCATAAGATAAAGACCTCCAGTGGCAGAAATGATTCTGCATATTTAGCGATTTTTTTCCACATTATAGCATAATACGGGCTCGGCTATGATAAGTTGACATAAAGTTTGTATTTCCGCGTATTTTAGGGGCTCTCCAAGTTGCTATAAGTGATTTCATTACTGTAGACTATAAATAAAAGTCCTAATTGCAAGCGAATGGAGAGGAACAATGGAAGTGTTCAAGCGTTACTACGCGAATTTAACAGCCCGGCGGTTTTTGATTCTGGCGCTGATCGCACTGTTGCTGTACAGTATTCGAGACATGCTGAATTTGGTGCTGCTGACGTTTTTGATTGCTTATGTAATGAACAGCTTTCAGGTATTGCTGACCAAGCGGACCAGTAGATTTGTTAAGGTGAACAGTAAGGTTATTATTATCATCTTATATCTTGCTTTAATCAGCATGATCGTGATGGCCCTCGTCAAATATCTGCCCAAGGTTTTTGAGCAAATTAAGCAATTAACCAATTTTCTCAGCACCTTAACCTCTGAAGATATTCCGCAGAATGAGATTATGCAGTATTTATTCAACATGCTGAAGGATTTGAACTATGAGTCCTATATGAAGAGCGGCATTGATTATGTGCTCAAGATCAGCAATTGGGGCACAACCTTCGTATTGTCAACCATTCTGAGCTTTGTTTTCATCCTGGAGAAGAACCGGATTGTCAATTTCACCTCCCGCCTGAGAGAGAGCAAGATTTCCTGGTTCTATGTGGAGCTGGAGTATTTCGGCAAAAAATTCATCTCCTCCTTCGGCAAAGTCATTGAAGCCCAAATTCTGATAGCATTGTTCAATACTTTCTTCACGGTCATCGGGCTGTGGATTCTTGGCTTCCCGTACCTCTTCGCGCTGTCGATCATGATCTTCATGCTCAGCCTGATCCCGGTTGTCGGCTTTGTCATCTCCCTGATTCCGCTCTGCATTATCGGCTATAGCATCGGCGGGCTGGAAATGACGATTTATGTGCTGGCGATGATTGCAGTACTGCATTTTGTCGAAGGCTATTTCCTCAATCCGAAGCTGATGTCTTCCAAAATGAACCTGCCGATGTTCTACACCTTTATCGTGCTGCTGTTCTCCGAGCATTATATCGGCGTATGGGGACTTATTCTCGGCATTCCGATCTTCGTCTTTTTCCTGGATATTCTGGATGTTACCCGGGATAAGCAGGTACCTCTGGATATTGAAGCGAAAAAGATTCAATAACCTGTCCGATTCCTTAGCGGCATAATAAAAAGTGGCATTCCTACTTAACGAAAGTTGGAATGCCACTTTTTCTTTGTTCAAATTTAACGGCTTTGTTATGTAGTTCCCGTTAATCGAATGAGGTAAGAACGCTTTGAGCCACAAGCTCGCTGAGTTCGGCTTTCTGAGCGGTATATTGCTCCGAAGTAATGCTTCCGCTTGCCAGTCTGGCATCAAGCTGCTGGGTTAACTGGGTAACCTGCAGGTGAATAACACTGTCAATATTCCCGCCGTTCTCTACAGCGATATCATGTAAGGACTTCCCGTCATAGAGTGCCTCGTACAACTCCTCGTCGGAGGATTGATTCAGTGCCTCCAGTAATTCATCCTTGTCTGCCACATTGGTAGAAGTGGACCATTTGGCTACCGGAGCAGCAGCAGCAGCAGCAGGCTTGCCCCAAGTGGTTCCTCCAAAGGACATGGCCACAATCATCGTTCCGACAATCATCACCCGTTTAATGTTCATGCGTTTAATGTTCATGTCTTTTATATTCATCAGTGTCATCCTCACTTTAAGTGTAATGTTATATCAATCAAGGGGCGTAGGTTACGGCAATTAGGACTTTAGCTTAAGCTTATTGTAAACGGTGAAGCTGAGGCTAAGCTTAAGTCTGGTTTAAGATAACCTAAAAATTGGGCTCCTGACGACTACTACGTTTAAATTGGCAAGCGGGTTCGTTTTTTTGGAAGCAGGCAAGGATTTTGGTCAAACAGGCGAACAAAGGTATACTACAAATAGAACAATTGGCCAAGAAATAATTAAACCGGAAGCGGGAAGGTGAACCGAAGATGGCTAAAAAAGTGCTTGTTGTCGATGACGAGCCGGGCATTGTGAGTGCGATTGCCTATGCGCTCCGCCGTGAAGGTTACGAGGTGGACACCGCCGCTGACGGCGAAGAGGCGCTTGGCAAGGTGTCGACCTTCCGCCCGAATGCCATGGTGCTGGATGTGATGATGCCGAAGCTGAGCGGATACGATGTATGCCGCAGGCTGGAGAACCGGAAGGATATCGGGATTATTCTGCTGACCGTCAAAAATGATATCGTCGATAAAATCGTCGGCCTGGAGCTGGGCGCGGATGATTATATGACCAAGCCGTTCGAAATCCGTGAGCTGCTGGCCCGTGTCAAGGCGCTCTTGCGCAGGCTCGACAAACAAGGCGGAGAGACTCCGGGCGAGATTATCGAATACGGGGCGCTGCGCGTGTATCCCGGCCGGCGAAGCGCCGAGCTTGACGGGCAGCAGCTTGAGCTGACACCGAAGGAATTTGATCTGCTGCTTCTCCTGCTGTCCCACCCGCAGCGTGTCTATATGCGCGAAGAGCTGCTGGAACAGGTATGGGAAATGGATTACGCCGGAGGCACGCGTACGGTGGACATCCACATCCAGCGGCTGCGCAAAAAGCTGGGCGAGCCGTACCAGAATGTGCTGCAAACCGTCTATGGGGTCGGCTATAAAGCCATTCCTGCCGGGAGTTACCCATGAGGATCAGCATCAAGCTGAAATTCAGCCTGTTCCTGGCCGTGCTGCTCATTCTGGCTGTAAGTGTGCTGAGCTATTTTGTGCTGCAAGGTGTAGCCAGGAACCAGCAGCTGCAGGCTGAAGACTACCTGGACCAGCATGTCAAAACAGTGAATCTGCGGGTGAAGCAGACGTATTATACGGGTGCCCGTCTCGAACCGCAGGCATTCATGCAGCAACGGGGCAGATCGCTGGCGGTGGAGCTGGCCGGGTTCACCGGCCTGGAAGTCACACTTTACGATGCGGCGGGGCAGGTCGTTGGCAGCTCGGTCCAAGGAGAGACTGCCCCGGCAGGGCAGGATGTCTCCGGTGCGCTGGCCTATGCGCTGCAGAATAAAATTGCCTACCAGAACGCAGCGGATGATAAGCTGCTTTATCTGGCTCCTGTGCAAGGACCGGAGAAGCAGATGGGTGTTGTGCAGCTGCAGTATTCGCTGAAGAGCGCCCAAAGCTTCCAACAAACCTTACAGAACCTGTTCTTGACGACCGGTGCGGCCGTGCTGGTGCTCAGCTTTATCGTCGGCTATCTATATTTCAACCGCGCCGCTGCGGCGATCGGGCGGCTTAAGAAGGCGGCAGAGTCGATCCGCCGCGCCGAATATATCTCTGCTCCACCGGTAAAGCGGAAGGATGAGCTGGGCGAGCTGGCCGATGGCATTTATTTCATGAGCCGCGAGATTGAGAGCAGCATTGCCGCTAAGGATGAGGAGCAGCGCAAGCTGCAGCTGGCCGTCACCAAGCTGCAGGCGCTGGAGCAGCAGCAGAAGCAGTATATTGGCAATATCAGCCATGAATTCAAGACGCCGCTGACCTCCATAAAAGCTTATGTAGACCTGTTGAATATGTATGACGATGATCCCAAGCTGTTGTTTGATGCCAAGCTCAACATTGCCAAAGAAACGGAGCGGTTGTATGAGATGGTTGAGAAGGTACTGCAGCTGACAGCGCTGGAGAAATACGATTTCGAGTCACAGGCTGAACGGCTGGAGGTGGCTGAGGGCCTGCAGGATATTTGCGGGCGCATGAACGGCAAGGCGGAGCGCTACGGGCTTACGATTACGCTGGACGCCGAGCCCGCCCATATCTGGATTGATAAGGAGAGCTTTATGCATATCTTTATCAATCTGCTCGACAATGCGATCAAATATAATGTTCCGCAAGGGAGCGTTCATCTTCATAGCGAGGTCAGAGACCAGCGGGTATGGATCACCATCAAGGATTCCGGTATCGGGATTCCATCCGAAGCCCGCGACAAGATTTTTGAACCCTTCTTCACGGTCAACCGTGACCGTTCCAGAGCCTCAGGCGGGACTGGACTGGGCCTATCCTTGGTGCGCAATCTGGCGGAGAAGCAGAACGGAACCATTACCCTGCTGGAGACAGAAGGGGAAGGGGCGGCATTTGAACTGTCTTTTCCGAGGGTCTCTTAATTTACAATTTGGAAACATCCGGAGGTGCTTTGGAAATACTCTTCCGGTATGCTTGGAGCAACTTAAGCTTGTAGGGGGAACGATCATGGCTGCAAAGATAGGCGGAAAGCCGGGCAAGGCGGCGCTGTTTCTGTTGTGCACGGCAGTATTGTTGTCCACGGCGGCTTGCAATACGGGAGAAACGGAGTCCCGGCAGGTCATAGAGAAATCCGGCCAGAAGATCACCGTTCTGGACAATACCAGCGAATCCGTCTACACGAAGCTGGAGCTGGAGGGCATTGACAAGGTGGAGAATGTCCGTGGAATGGATTTTGTCAGTGAAGACAGCCTCGTTGTGGATAAGGAGAATCGCCAGCTTCCTGCGCAGACGGTTGAGGGCCAGAAACGTTATCCGCATAATCTCTATCTGCATAACCTATCCACGGGTGAAGATACTCCGCTCCTGGTAGGGGAGAAGAATTACGGCTCGGCCCTGCTGTCTCCCGACAAGAAGCATCTTCTCTACAAAGAGTTGGAGGATTTCACCGGCTTTGGCTACATTATGAATCTGGAGACCGGAGTATCCGTACAGGTGGACGATACGCAGTTCAGGAGCGAAGAGGGGAAATGGATTGATAACGGGCAGATTCTTTTTCCCGATATGGAGGGCAACATCCTAAGAGTCGATCTGAAAGGTGATCAAAAAATTGTGGTTAAGCCCGGTGCGGCGTATGTTCATGAGGTGGTGCAGTCGGGAAGCCTGATCTATTACGTCACAGGTGAAGAGGCGGAGTTGAACGCTTACAATACCGAAACGAAGCAATCCAAGCTGCTGAAGAAAAGTGTCATGTGGGTCATTCCTTCACCGGACGGGAGCAGGCTGGCTATTGTAAAACGGACCAAGCCGGGAGAGATGGTCCTGGTTCTCTGCGACACGGAGGGCAATGAGCAGTCAACACTGGCTTCGGCGCAGCAAATATTCGGAACCAGCTGGTCCCCGGACGGCAGCAAGCTGGCTTATGCACTGACTGCCGGAAACGCTGCTTCGGGTCAGGACGGTTTATTTATCACCGAAGTAGAAACGGGCGAACAAACACCGGTTTTGGCTGACATTGAAGTGGCCGACCAGCTGCGCTGGAGCCCTTCCGGCAAGAAGCTGCTCGCTTCTTCCGGCATTTTGAAGGATAATGCTTACCAGTTCATAACTTACGTGATCCGGTTAACTTAAGATGAAGATACGGGGCATCCTGCGGGATGCTTTTTAAATGAGCAGTGAAATAATGCCCTTCCCCTTCCTACTCGATTAACCCTAATAAGCAGAGTTACGCACTCTCAGCTGTTTTTTTGCCATATACACGGACATAACCGATAGGATGATAAATGAAGAATACAAGCTAAAAATGGGTAACTGATGAAGCAGATAGGCAGGCAGTGCAGTCAACAGCAGCCCCACAATATTAAACAGAACAAGCCGCAAGATAGTTGATTTGCAGAAAAGGGACAGTGCGAAGTTTATTACACTCACGATCAGATTATAAAAATATATAAACAGAAAAATACCGAGAAAATTAAACCCCCAGGAGAACCCCAGCGGGGACTCATCGTTAACTGTCGCTACTATACCTGCAAAAACCGCACTAATTCCAAGGGAGAGATAGACCGTATTCAGAAATAACTCTTTGTACGCTTTATTCATTTTCAGTTCCTCCGGAAGATCGGAATCTTACTTTCTGTAAATACTGACGCAGTGAAGTGATATAAGTTTCATCTGGACACTTACACCTGATCTGGACGTTTCCAGAGTCCGTTGCTATTTATGCTATAATGGGGGAACATTGAAATAGAGGATGATCGAAAGGGGCAACACCTGATGGAAGTTACTGCGCAAGAGGTTGCGGAGTGGATGGTCAAGGAGATCCAATTTACCGGAACCTTGTACCAGGCCGCTGCGATTGAATATGTGAAAGCGAATTTTGGCGAGCAATTTGTATTTGTGAACGAGAACGGAAATGCTTCGCTGTCCAAGGATGTGAAGAAGGCTTTCCGCAAGCTGCATGCCGGAAGGATTGCCTGGGACCGTGACGGCTTCCTGTGGGCATGGACCTAATTGCGGGAACCCCGAACATAAATAAATGAATTCATTAAAAAGTGACCGTTGCTATCAGAGCAACGGTCACTTTTTTTGAAATAAACAAGCCGGGAGCCACAGCCATTCTTACATTTGGCGGAATTTAGATATATGAAGTCATACCCTTTTCCTTGAGCAGATCGACGATGTCCTTGACGGATTGAGCTTTGTCCTTGGGGCAGATGAGGACCGCATCCCCGGTATCGGCAATGATAAATCCGTCTACATCTATCGTGGTGATCAGCCGCCCGTTCCCGTAAATGATCGAATTGCGGGTATCAATGCCTATATGGTTGGCTTTAATAATGTTGCCGGACTCATCCGGAGGGAAGATAGCGCCGAGCGCATCCCAACTGCCGATATCATTCCATCCGAATTGGCCGGACAGGACTACCACCTCGTCAGAACGCTCCAGGATTCCGTAATCAATCGAAATATTTTGAAGCAGGGGATAAATGCGGTTAATCGTCTCCGCTTCCTGATCTGTGCCAAGCGCCTCGCTGATCGGCAGCATGGTGTTGTACAGCCGGGGCAGGTAACGCTTGAAATTATCAAGGATTACGGATGTCTTCCAGATGAAAATCCCGCTGTTCCATAAATAATTGCCTGACGCGAGATAACCCTGGGCTTTCTGGAAGTTCGGCTTCTCCACAAATTCAGCCACATCATAGACCGCTACCGGACTTGCTGAGATGGGTTCTTTGTCATAAGCGATGTAACCATAACCCGTAGAAGGGAAGGTAGGCTTGATGCCGATTGTGACAATCCGGTCATTTTCCATGGCTACCGTACAGGCCTCATCCAGCGTAAGCCGGAACTGCGGTTCATCAGTGATATAGTGATCGGAGGGCAGGACGACCATTAAGGAATCCTCTTGGGCCATATGCTGTATAGAGAACGCAGCGAACAGGATACTGGCGGAGGTATTGCGGGCCACGGGTTCAATCAGAATATTGCTCTTCTGCACGCTGCTGTGCATAATGCTCTCCAGCAGCACGGCCTGGGTGCGGTTTGTCACGATGACGGTGTTCTCCTGGGGAATAATGCCCTTGAAGCGTTCAATCGTATCGTTGAGCATGATGTCATTGCCGCTGATATTGAGCAGCTGTTTGGGAATTTCCTGTCTGGACAGCGGCCAGAACCGGGTGCCCCCTCCGCCGGCAAGGATGGTCGCGTATTTATCCATGATGGGTCACCAGGTGGGCAATGGAGAAGGAAATGATGCTTTCCGAGCCTTGATTCAGATTCAGCCCGCTGCTGTGGATACCGTCATAGCAAGCCCCGGATTGTGGATCAATCAGCGGCAGATTTAAGGAATTATGCCCTGTATACCATGCATAGCATAAGTCAGCCTGCTGCAGATAAGACGGGTCCTGAAGCACGGAGGCAGCCTCACGGCAGGTCAGCAGCATTTCGCAGGCTTCAATTGGCTGCTCGTCGTAGAGAGCCGGCTCCCCGCCGCGCAGCAGCCAGCCGTGGCTGCCGATGGGCTTGTAATAGCCCTCCCGGGCAAAAGTCCGTGAAGCAAGGAAATCAAGGCTTTCTTTAGCTGTATGCTTAAGCGCAGCATTTCCGGACAGCTTGTAAGCTCTCAGCAGCGCCCAGGGAAGCATGGAATTTCCGTACGTAAGGCTGTCTTCGTACCAGTTCCAGCCGTCTCCCTTGGTGCGGTTATACTGATTATGCAGCCGGACAGCGATGCGCTCAATCAGGCCGGTGATGAAGTCTTTGGATAGAAATGCCTTTTCCTCTGCCGTACTTGGCGTATGGGGATAGGGAAAGGAGTAGGTTAACGCGCCGGGCGTTTTGATCAGATAACTGAGGCCTACGACGGCATAAGCTACGGCACGGGGCGAACCAAGCTTTTCTATATGCGGCAGCGCCTGATTGATCAGATAACGGCAGGTATTCAGCAGGTTGTCGGGCAGGATCGACGAGTAGGAAAGTGCGAAGCCAAGTGCCCAAAGCGTACGCCCCTGGCAATCCTCGGAGCCGTTGTCCTCGAGAAATGAACGGCTATAATCCATGAAGTTCCGGAAGTTGCCCTGCTCATTTTGTGCGTGATGTATGAAGGAGAGATACGTGTGAATCAGGTCGAGCGAGACGGCATCCTGATCCTTCTTATACAACAGAACCGCAGCAATTAAAGCCCGGGCGTTGTCATCGGTCGTATAGCCCTTTGAACGGTCGGGGACGCCAAACTTGGTATGCTGGAAAATCCCCGTATCATCGGTTATTCTGCGCATGTAATCCGCCTTGAACGTAACAGCAACGGAGGTTTGCATCAAATCACACTCCGGTCTGCCAGGCTCGCTTGCGAAATTTTCTCCTGAAAAATCGCAGCGTAGGATTTAGCGACTTCATTCCACATCATCGTTTGTCCCAGCTCTTGGGTCCGTTTTTCCATGGCCTCTACTTTGGCCGGATCATCCAGCAGTTCGAGGATGCAGTCTTCCAGCGAAGCTGAATCACGGAATTTTGCCAGCAGGCCTCTGCCTTCGGCAAGCATTTCTTCGGCATAACGGTAAGGGGTGGAAACAATTACTCTTCCATAACCAACGCCATAGGCAAGTGTGCCGCTTACGGCTTGATCCTTGCCGAGATAGGGGGTCAAGTAGATGTCGGACATCACCAGCGACTCAATAACTTCTTCCTGGGTCAACAGCTTATCGACAAAGAGCACATTATCGGATAGACCGAATTCGCTGACGAGGTCCGTCAGTTTTTGCCGGTACACTTCACCTGTTTCCAGCTTGACCACCGGATGGGTTTTGCCCCAGATGATATATAGTGCATCCGGGTGCTGCTTCACCACTCCGCGCATGGCCTGAATAGCAAATTCAATCCCCTTGCCGGGACTTAAAAAGCCGAAGGTAGAGAGGATTTTGCGTTCTCCGAAACCATACTGCACTTTAAGCTCCGCTCTAGGGGCTGTTTTTACATAAGGTACACCGTGATGGATACAGGCGATCTTCGAATCCTCGATATTATAGATGGAGGTCAGATCGTGCAGGGTGGATTGGGCCATCGTTACTACCTTGACACTTCCCTTTGCAATCCGGCTGATAATAAGGTGCTGCTTGGCTGTAGGTTCTCTTAATACGGTATGGAAAATAGCTACATACGGCAATTCGAGCCTTTCGATCAATGACAGCAGATATTCTCCGCTTTCCCCGCCGTAGATACCGAATTCATGCTGGATAACGAGCAAATGGGCGTCTGATTTGTTAAGCTCATCGGCGGCCTCTATATAGTCAGACAACTTATCTTGGTTAATTTCCCTCATGACCTGGTCGCTGTACTGGTAAGTTTCATTGTTGTTCATGGCGATAACCCGAGGCGTATTGAAGCCCGGCAGCCCGGTAAATTGATCTAATAAATCCTGGGTAAACGTAGCAATTCCGCATTCTCTAGGCAGGCTTGTAGATAGGAAAACAATGTTTCGGTTGTTGCTGTCATGATTTAACATAAAGAGCCTCCTAAGAATTTTTATGAAAAAAAAAGAAAATAAGGAGTTCTTATTTTCTAAAGGGAAGTGGTATAAAATTTGACTTCTGCAATTTATTTCCTTCCCATACTATAACATGACCATTTTTTCTTGTCAATTTATTGACTCTCCTCTGTTCTCCAGATATAGTGATGTAGGAGGTGGAGGAATGCCGGTTATACGCAGTAAATTAAGTGAGGTTATGGAGAAACATGACCCCAAATTATCGATCCGCAAGCTTGCCAAAGAGATTAACTACCATTTCGATTCCGTCCGGCGGATGTACAAAGACGAGATGGTGCAGTATCCCCGGGATCTGCTGCTGAAGCTCTGTACCTATTTCAATATCCAGCCCGGTGAATTGATCCGGATGGAAGCGGATGAGAACGATTGGGCAATTGATAAAGCAAACGAATATGAGGAGGAAGGCAATGACAAGGAGACCGTTCAAGACGGCAACCTGTAACGAACTGCTGGACACCTTTTATGCTAGGCTCCGTCATGTGAGCGTGGAGAAGCTGGTTTTTTCCGGTGTTGGGAAACGTGATGTATACAATATAACGGCCCCGTTTGTACATGACGGGGAGGAAGTGATTCTGGGAAGAGTTGAGGAACGGGACAGTGAGTTCTCTCAAGTCTTCTTTTTTACACTCTGCGATGGCGTTTGGATACCCCGTGCGCATACACATACCTATAATCTGCAGGACCCCTGTGTAACCCACATCAAGGGAGAACTGATTGTGGGCGGGGTTGAAGTGATTACCGCAGGGGATGACCCGCAGAAAATTGTCTCGTGGGTTACGCAGTTCTACCGAGGGTACCGCATTGATTCCATGCGCCACTTCTCGTCCGGGCCGGCATTGATGAAGGATATCCGGCTGATAGAGCTTCAGGATGGCCGGATTGGTGTATTCACTCGGCCGCAAGGAGAGAAGGGCGGAAGAGGGATGATCGGCTTCACGATTATCGATTCGCTGGAGGAATTAAATGAGCAGACCTTTCTGGAAGCGGAAATATTTCAAGATCAGTTTGTTCCCGAGGAGTGGGGCGGGGCAAACGAAGCGCATTTATTGAAGAACGGTCATGTAGGCGTTCTGGGACATATCGCCTGTTTTGACCGCTTAGGAAAAAAACATTACTACTCCATGGTCTTCTCGCTTAATCCCGGTACGTTTGAAACTACACCGGTCAAAATTATTGCCGCCAGGAGTGACTTTCCGATCGGTCCCGGCAAACGCCCGGATCTTCAGGACGTGATCTTTAGCGGCGGACTGGTACGGGGTGAGCAGGGCCGGGCGGTATTGTCAGTGGGCGTCAGCGATGCCGAAGCCTACAGAATTGAACTTCCTGATCCCTTTTTGGAGTATGAGCAATAAACGGGTGAGAATTGACTAGATTCTATGGTCGTGTTATGCTTCTAATGACAAGAATTTATGGTCGAAGAGAGCGGGAAAACAAAAATGAGTAAATTTATTCTATTGAACAATCGTACGGAAGAAACACAGTCCAACTTGAACGTCGCAAGAAAGCAAGGACGGATCCCGGCTGTGCTGTATGGTATTGGTAAAGATACTCTAAGCCTTGAAGTGGGAGAGAAAGAGCTGTTGAACGTGATTAGAACCAATCCGCGGGCAATCCTGCAAGGGAAATTGTCCGACGATACGGTGGTTCCGGTAGTTGTTCAACATATCCAGAAGGACTCCATTTCAGGCAAAGTGCAGCATATCGATTTTCAGCATGTGAATATGTCGATCAGCATGGACAGTAAGGTAACGATCCATTTTGCCGGTGAAGCTGCTGGTGTCAAAGCTGGCGGGGTACTTCAAGTTGAAATCTATGAAGTAGAAGTTCGCTGCATGCCGGGCGATCTGCCTTCTTCCATGGAAGTAGATATCAGCGGTCTGGAAATTGGCGACCAGTTGGCTGTCTCCGATCTGATCTTCCAGAAGGGCATTGAGGTGCTGACGGATCCAAGCACAGTAATGATTCAGATCAAAACAGTACATGAAGAAGTTGAAGAACCGGCGGAGACTCCGGCTCAAGTATAAGAAGACATTAATAGCCCCTTCCGGCAGCAGTGCAGGGAACTCATGGTTTCATGATTCCAGCCAAAGCTGCCTGAAGGGGCTTTTTTTTGCGAAATATCTGTTATACGGGAACTACCCGTGTGCTTTGTTCCATAGGGGAGCTGCAGAGCGGGCAGGGCTTGGAGGGTAAGTGATCCTCGGCTCCGCCGGCTTTCATCCGGGTCCAGCCCGGACAATTTGCACCGGTGCATTTCCAGACGGCAACGGTATGGGTTCTTGCCGCTGACGTTCTGGTGGAGTTGTGCTCTGTTCTGGTATACCCGCTTCTTAGTCCCGATACAGCAGGTGCAGAAGAAGCTACCGCAGAGCGGAAGGCGGACAGCATAAAGCGGGAGACCTCGGCTTTTTTGCCCCGATGCCTTGCGGGCGAGCTGATGAACAACTCTTCCCGGGCTCTTGTGACGGCAACATAGGCCAGTCTGCGTTCTTCTTCCAGCGCCGCAATGCCGGACTCCGGCCCGGCCTTCAGGGGACTGCCTACTGTCGGTTTTGCTGTCTTCCGGTCCTTCAGCCGGTCACCCTCCAGCGCGGAACTGTGGGGAAGAATCCCCTCAGAGGCTCCGATCAGGAAGACTACCGGGAATTCCAGCCCTTTGGATTTGTGGATGGTCATGAGGGCAATCCGGTTGCCTTGCTCTTTCAGGCCGGTCTGGCGGCTTAGCTCATTCCGCTCGGTAATGTTATCGATAAAATCAAGGAAGACGGTAATGTTGTCGAACCGTTCTGCTGAGGTTTCCAGCTCGTCCAGCATTTCCTTTAGCGTTTCCCGGTGCAGTGTAGCCTGATGACGCTCGTTGGCTTCAATGAAGTAATCATAGAAGTTGATGCGGATCTGGCGGATAGCCTGTACTGGAGTGACGCTGCCCAGCCCCCGGATCAGCTCCAGCCGTTCCCGCAGCTTGGTCCCTTTGAAATCCTCCATGCCGGGCATCGACAGCAGATGGATCAGCGGCCCCTGCTTGGGCTGGATGGCCTCCATCCGGCGGATATGGTCCATGCCCTTTTCGCGGTTCATATAGAGGGTCGGCAGAATATTCTCCATCGCGGCAAAGTTCCGGCGGTTCACGGACAGCCGCAGGTGGTCCAGCACGGGGGAAATCAGCCAATGCTCGTAGAGCAGCTGCCCCTCGCCGTAATCAATGTAGGGAATATCGCGCAGCAGCAGCAGCTCCAGAATCGCCCGGTTGCTGCTCGACGCCCGGTACAGCAGTGCGAAATCGCGGTATTCCCGGGAATGGCCGTCAACCTGGCTTACAATATGCTCCACAATTTGCTCGGCTTCCTCGTCCGCCGTCTGCGGGCGCAGGTACCGGGGCGGGCTGCCGCCATTTTTGGCTGCTTGCAGCGTTTTGGAGCGCCGCCGCGTATTATGCCGGATGATTCCATTGCCCAGCCCGACAATCGCCGGACCGGAACGGTAATTGATATCCAGCGTAATAACCTTTGCGCCCGGATAAAGCTTCTCGAATTCAAGAATGAACTCGCTGCGCGCTCCGTTAAATGAGTATATCGTCTGGTCATCATCCCCGACGACCATCAGATTATGCTGCGGATGGGCGATCATTTTGACGAGTTCATATTGCAGCGCATTCGTATCCTGAAACTCATCAACCATTACATATTGAAATTTATTCTGCAATTCCTGCAGCAGCGCCGGCTGCTTCCGCAGCATCCTGTAGGCAATCAGCAGCACATCGTCGAAATCAATTTTGTGATTATCCCGTTTCCACTGTTCATACAGGGCCAGGACGGCCTTCATTTCCTGCTCGGCGGTTGTAGTTTCCGGCAGATTCTCCGGCTCACCCATATTCATCTTGCAGGAAGAGAGCAGGGCAAGCAGGGTTTCCGGCGGATAAGCATCCTTTGGCAGCCCCAGCTCGCGCATGATCTGCTTCAGCAAAATGTGCTGGCGGCGTGTCTCATGGAAGATGTCCTGCCGCAGACCCTGACGCCTCAGGAAATAGAGGAAAAAGGAGTGGAACGTGCGGGCCTGCAGGCGCGCTGCGTCGTTTTCGCTCACGCCCGGCAGCACTGCAATGCGTTCGCGCATTTCCGCTGCCGCTTTGCTGGAGAAGGTCAACAGCAGCAGGCGGCTGGGGGATATGCCGCGCACCGACAGCAAATAGCCGGTTCTGCAGATCAGAACCGAAGTTTTGCCGGAGCCTGCCCCGGCCAGTGTCAGCAGCGGACCCTGGTAATGCCGCACTGCGGCGATCTGCGGCTGATTCAGCAGAATTCCGCCCTCCTCCAGCAAACGGAAATAAGCCGCATCACCGTCCTCCGGCTTCACCATGTCGCGGCTGGTCCGGGCTGAGGCGATTGCCGCCTGGGGAATCCGTTCGCCGGTAGCGCCCAGCGGTATATTATGAAATAAGAGCTTGTTCATTAGATTCACCTTCGTTTGTTTACAATGCGGGTTTGGTTTAATTTTTAGCCAGTTTACACTATACCACTGTATTTCCCTTTCTGTATAGAACAGCCGATTTATGAGATAAAAGATCAAATATCCGTTTGGCCGCTATGTTATTTTTGGAACAGAGGAGGGAACGCCAATGAGCGATAAAATGCACTTCAAAACGGTGAGAAGCTCACTGGACTATATAGAGAGGAACCTCACAGAGCAGATTACCCTAAGGGAAGTATCGGTGCACAGCAAATTTTCTACCCACCATTTCTACCGGATTTTCTATGCAGTAGTAGGGCAAACCTTGGCAGATTACGTAAGGCGGAGAAGACTTGCGAAAGCGGCAGGTGAACTGATCTACAGCAATAAGCGTATTCTCGATATCGCCCTGGAGTACCATTTTCAGTCTCAGGAGGCCTTCTCCCGAGCTTTCAAAAAAGCATACCGGCTCACCCCCGGACAATACCGGACCTATTCGAGAGAACTTAATAAAGGAGAGATCAGGATGAGTACAGAAAAGGCATTGCAGGGCTGGACCATAACCGGCATGAACGGCGGCGGCTATGATGTTAAGGTGGACAAGTCGGAAGTGCATATGGGCAAGGCATCGGCGTTGCTGCAAGCCGGTAATGCAAGCGAAAACGGATTTGTTACACTCATGCAAATATTCAGCTCGGAAGCCTACCGCGGGCAGAGGCTGAAGCTGTCTGCTTTTGTCAAAGCAGGTGATATTTTCGGATGGGCCGGCTTATGGATGAGAGTCGATGCCGCGAACGGGGAAATGCTGGAATTTGATAATATGGCCCATAGGCCAATTAAAGGTTCCAGAGAATGGAATCAATACAACGTCATTCTGGATATTCCGCAGGACAGCCATGCGATAGCTTTCGGGGTCCTGCTGAACGGCTCCGGCAAGGCCTGGGTCGATCAGTTCCGCTTCGAAGTCGTAGATGCCAAGACGCCCACGACAGATGAAGGCGGGGAAGACACCCTGCCGCTTGCGCCGGTCAATCTCGATTTTGAACAATAATAGGCTTCTGCAGCCCCTTCCCTTGCAAAGTGAAGTATCCTGGGAAAGGGGTTTTGCTGTGCTTACTTTATTTTCCCCAGAATAGAATTGGCTCTGCGCTCGAACAGCCGCGGCTTGTCTTCCTTGATTTCTTCCAGCAGGAACGCCAGGCATCTCTTGATCCGCAGGGGCATGCCGGCGGCGATGTCGGCAAATTCCTTGCGGTAGATATCATCGCCCAGTATTCTCTGGATCAGAATGATCGCCCAATTACGGCCTGTCTCCAGCAGCTCCGGCAGCGATTCCAGCAGTTGGGTCAGGTACATCTCCATTTGGTAGCTCTCCAGAAAATGAACAAGACCGAACATAACCTCCTCCTGTTCGGTATCATCATCGAACACCTTGAAAATCTGCTGGATCACAGCATCCTCCGTATCCCCAGCCAGGCCTTCCAGGGCCTGCTCAAACTGTTCGCACTCCAGCTCCGTGCGCAGCAGCCGATTGTCATACAGCAGGGCAATGCCTGGATACATGTTCATTTAGATTCCCCCTACGCCTTGTTCAAAAGATGGCGGATTCCCGCTGCCACGCCATGTTCTGCATTGCTGAGTGTGATGAAATTGGCCGTTTCCTTGAGGATTGAAGCAGCATTCTCCATGGCGATCCGGTAGCCGGCCACCTCAAACATCGGCAGATCGTTGTAACTGTCGCCCATTACAGCTACCTGCTCCAGAGCCATGCCGAAATGCTCAGCCAGCATGGTTACACCGGCCCCTTTATTAGCGTCCTGATGGTTAATCTCAATATTGTTGGCATGAGAAGCGGTGATAATAAGTCCGGGAATGGCGGCGAATCGTGTAGAGGCTTCTTTCAGAAGCTCAAGGTTCAGCGAGAACGCCAGCGTCTTGTAGATGACTTTGTCCTCTTTGCCCCAGATTTCCTCCATGTCCTCCACATAGGTCACGGCAGCCTGCTGAAACTGCTGGTCGATCATGGCCTTAAGCAGCCAGCGGAGTTCTTCCGGCACCTCGTCATCCTTAAGCTCCGATATTTTCTCCAGATGCACCCGTTTATCTAGCTCTACATACACGTTATCCTCTGTGTATACCTCATAATACAATTCGGAAATTTCGTTCATCCAGCGCAGCGCGGGAATAATATTCTCTTTGTTCAGCGGCTTGCTTGCCACAAGCGTCCCGTCAGCCAGCGTCACTACGGCTCCATTCAGACTGACTACCGGACATTCCAGCCCGGCCAGCCGCAGCTGCCGCTCGGCATCCATGTAAGAGCGTCCTGTGGCGATGATTACAATATGTCCCTGGTTTTGGGCGTGTACTATCGCTTCCCTGTTCTCCGGGCTAATGTTTCCTTCTTCGTTAAGCAGTGTTCCATCCATATCGAGTGCTATAAGCATATCGTTTGCATTCCTTCCTGTACCGCAGGTTGTCCCCTTCAAGGGCAATGAGATCGTTCCTAGTATCTTATCATTAATGTTCTGAAAATAAAAAATCCATTTTCATGAAAAGAAACCATATAGATTGAACTTAAGGTTTTAGAGTACAGGATCAGTCGCAACTACGGTGAATATTTGGACTTCCGGCCGCTGTTGTCGTAAGAATTTCTTGATCAATACCGCAATTAGCGGTGGAAATCCGAAGATTGCTTATGCTTTCGATGCTAGCTTTCCTTCGGAAAGCTTTCAGGCGGACACTACCGCTCCTCCAGTTCCAAAATCCCCCTCCGTTGCTCCTTTCCCTTATCTCAAGTTTTTAAGTTCAATCTATATAACCGTAGAAAATTGTGCAGTGCACTGCATTTTCAGAAAGGAGTTTACTCGTGGTACAATGAAAGGCAGACTAACAAGTGAACGGCCGCCGTAATCGTCAGTTCATAGGGTCACAATGTGATTGGCGGTATTTCCCTGTCCAGGGAAACAGCTGTCCGACGCTTTAGGTAAGGGGGATAAAGATGAAATCCAGAAATTTAGCTACGATATCGCTGGCTGTCATGGCCTGCGGTTTTCTGCTTACACTGTTTTTGCCGGATAATCTGGCTGTTGTTCTGCTGAGAGGCGGCTTCGAAGCCGGGCTGGTAGGGGGGATTGCCGACTGGTTTGCAGTTACCGCACTGTTCCGCCATCCGCTGGGTTTGCCAATACCGCATACCTCGCTTCTGCTGAAGAACCGGGATAAGATCATTCAGTCTCTTATCTCCGCTATGGAGAATGAGCTGCTGAACAAAGAGAGCATCGAGAACAAACTGCGCAAGATCCGCTTCGTGTCGCTCGGCAGCGGACTGCTGACGAAGTTTGTAGCAAGGAAAAAAGCAAGAGCTGACATGCTTGAGCAGCTCAGCACCTTTGTTCAGCGGCTTCCGGTAGATAAGGCGATTCCCTATCTTCAGACGGCGGTTGCAGATTACATCCGTGAAGCGGAGCTTGGTACCGCCGCCGACAGCATCGTCACCAAACTAATGAACGACGGCAAGGATATTGCCGCGCTCGATTATGCGCTTGAAGGCATCTCCGGCTGGAGCAGCCGCCCTGAGACGCGGGCGATGCTGGGCAAGATCGCCAGTGAGAAACTGGCCGAGGTGAAGCTGGGAGGGCTGAAAGGTATGGCCTTTCAGGCATTTGTCGGATTTGTGGATGCAGATATGCTGGGAGAAATGCTCCAGGGCATGCTGCAATCCGGTATCCGGGATTTCCGTGAAGCGGATAATCCTTACCGTGAGCAGATCATCCAGGAAATCCGCGTCGCCCTGTTTCAGCTTGTGAACGACGAGGCGCGGATCCTTTCACTGAAGGAATGGGCGCTCGAGGAGCTGCAAGGCGAAGCGGCTTCAGCGTTTCTGTTTAAGCAATTGGAAGCTCTGCGCGGCAAGGCGGTTGCCATGCTGGAAGAGGACCGCGGCTCCGGAGGACGCAAACTGTTTGCGCTGTATGCCTTGTTGGCCCGGCGCATCAGTACGGAAAAAGAGTGGACGGAGAGCTGGGAGGAGCGGATTCGCGCTTCATTAATCGCTTTCGTGGAAGCTAACCATTACCGGCTTGGCGTATTGGTCAAGGAGAACCTTGATCAAATGGATGATGACAGCCTGGTGAATATGCTGGAGGACAAGGTGGGTAAGGATCTGCAGTGGATTCGTGTCAACGGCGCGGTATGCGGCTTTGTCGTGGGACTTGTGCTTACAGTCATTCAGATGATCTAAAGTCAGAAGACTACAACATCAAGAGGCAGCAAAGCGTACCCTTGAACCGGAACAGCCGGAACCGGGGGATGTTTTGCTGCCTCTTTTCTATTGACCTATTGATCAAAGGGACAAGGGTTACAGTTGGTTTTTACCGTTGCTGATGGTGAAGGTTTCCAGCACAGGAAGCACGAAGATTTTACCGTCACCGAAGGAGCCGTGCTCACCTGTTCTTGCTGTTCTCATAATAATGCTGATTACATCGTCCTTCTCATCATCATGGATAACAATCATCAGCAGCTTCTTGGAAATTTGATTGTAATAGTTGGTTCCGACCTGAATTCCCTTTTGTTTCCCGCGGCCGAGCAAATCCATCTTGCTGATGGAGGGGAAGCCGGCAAGCATTAATTCAGCCATGACTTCATCCGCTTTCTCAGGTCTAACTATAGCTTTGATCATTAACATAACGATGCACCCTTTCTACAGCCAATAGTGTGTGTTGTAGGGGGTTGCCAATTTCATGATAGCGGTATAAGCAATACATTTCGTTAATGGCAACGCTTACAATATGAGTATAATATTTACTGTAGGCCATATCCTGCGAATAAGATCACTAATTTCTTGTTACACATTGTCACATAGCAGAGGAGCGCCCCTGCGGCAGACCTCTGCTATTGCGGCAAAAGCGAGTGGTACAGCTCCTCCAATTGTGATGTGGTATGCCTCCACTCAAAAGCCCGCAGGGCATCACTCCGTCCTTGCATCCCGATCTTCGCCGCCTTCGCCGGATTGCGTCCGATCATCAGTAAACGTCTGGCAAAGGGGGCGGCCTGACGGTAACGGTCCACCAGGTAGCCGTTGTGGCCTGACGTGATGATCTCACGGATGCCGCCGTTATTCGAAGCAATAACCGGAAGCCCGGAGGCCATGGCCTCCACATTGACCAATCCAAAGGATTCATGCCCTTGGGAAGGGCAGACGAAGCAATCGGCCATCTGATACAGGCTGTGGATATCTTCGTGGGCGATGTTACCAACGAAAGTTACAGATACACCCAGTCTCCGCGCGAGGGTTTTGAGCCGCTGGATATATGGAGGTTTACCCCGGCCGGCTATGATCAGATGGGAGGGCAGGCGTTTATTGAGAATGTGCATGGCCTGCAGCAGTACGGGTACTCCCTTACGGGGGATCACCCGCCCGACGAACAGCACCGTGAACACTTGCGGGAGCCTGTATAACCGCCGGAGACGCTGCCGTTCCGGTTCTTCGGCAGGTATGAACCGGGACAGGTCCGCTCCCAGCGGAATAACACTGAGTTTCTTGTCCAAGCCGGGAAAACGCCGGGAAATTCTTTGCTGCAGGGAGCGGCTGTTGGCAGCGATGCCGTCAGCCTTCGCCAGGCTGCGGGCAATTCGGCGTTCTGCCGGTACGAACGTCAGAGAGTGCAGATACAGCAGTACCGGAGTCAGGGGATGCTGGTGTTTCACGGCGGCCATCAGCAGCGGCCGGTTATCGATCTGAATCATATCGAAGGACGTCTTCTCAAGATATTTAAGTACCGAGGCGAGATAACGGGAAGGACTGCCTGAAGCCAGACGGATAATCCGGACCTGTTCAAGCTCTGCGGAGTCGGGCAGTCCTGGTGACTTGCGGCTTAGTACCGTTACCATATGCCGCCGGGCCAGCCTTCTGGCAATCGCCCAGATGCAGATCTCCACTGAACCGTTCCCCGGTACCGGGAACTGTTCCGGTGCAATAATACAGATATGCATAATATAAGCCTCCTCAAGGCCCGCTGATGGATATTGTCTCTACCTACCATATGCGGACCAAGAGTCGGAAGACACATTCCTTCAGCAATCATGCTGCGATTTGCTTGGCCGCGTCCGCAATCACACCGGCAATCTTTTGCTCAAGCTCAATGATCTTCAGCTTGCTGGCAGCCATTTGACGGTAGCCTGAGACAAGGGATGACAGGGATTGAGCGGTCAAAGCCTGATTTTGCTTGCGGATAGCTGATTTGAAGTCGCTGAAATCCGCCGATATCCGTTTGTTCAAGGAGGCTGCCACGCTTTTCTGGGACTTGATAGAGGCCTGGGGGCTTTCGATCCCCGCCAAGGTTTTACGTGCGGCGGCCATCTTTTTGGCGCGGGTTTCTTTGGCCGCTTTCAGCAGGGCTTCTTTATTGCGGATATCCTCACGGGCGAATTGAACGAGAATTTTCATAGCATCAGCCTGTGTGCGGAGCACATCCTTCAAGACCTTGTCCTTCAGCCCTCTGAGGAGGTTAATCCGGCGGTTGAGCGCGCTGTATTGATCAAAGAGAGGCTGGTAACGTTCTTTGGTGCTGCTTACGGCTGTGGACAGCCGGGTCACGGTGGACTGATCAATTTCCTTAATTTGGTTTCTGACAATGATCAGCGTTTGCGTATTGCTGTCATGCAGCCGGCGGATTTGTGCCTCACGGCTGTCATACTGGGTGATCAGGACGGATAAATCACTGTAATACCCTTTAAGTCGGGTCCTTGTTGGATCATCGGCAGTGGCGGCAGTCAGTTCAAACGAGGCTTGAATCGAAGGGGTCAGCGCCGTTCCTGATGCATTCACCGCACCTGCTGAAGATAATACTGCAAGCAGAAGTGCCAGCATTGCCAGGGAAATCTTCTTGAGCTTGTTCATCTTTTTCCTCCTTATTCTCATCCCTAATTCCGCAACAACAAAAAAGCACCCGCAGTAAAGGCAATAAAGCCTTTATTACGGGTGCTTCCGTCGTAATAGGTCACGAATGAAATATTATCTAAACTATAAGGGAAGGACAAAACCCAGTCAATATTTGTAATTTAAACTTTTTTTCATGGAAACCGGGCTGCGCGTTTATTCCGAACTTCTCTTATCGTATACTGGTTAATAATACAACAGAGAGCTGCATACGAGCCGGCTCATGACGAAGGGGGCCTTGTTTAATGGAATTGGCATATAATAGCGATATTTTGGATCAAGCCTTCATGATGTCTCCGGTAGGAATGGCCGTCCTGGCCTCAGAAAAGGACAAATGGATAAAGGTCAATTCCGCTTTTTGCAACATCCTCGGCTGCAGTGAAACGGAATTTCTAGCCGGAGCTTTATTGAGAAATAAGAGTGCGTCACACCCAGAACAGGAAGACCGGGAAGGGCTCACACTAATGAGTGTATTGGAGGGTTTTTCATACACCTCCGGTGATACCTTAAAGAGTGAACAGAGGTATCATAATTGTGCAGGACATTCTGTATGGGTTTCCCTTACCTTCGTGCGGGCTGATGCAGGACAAGACTCTTCACATATTATTGTATACGCGCAGGATATTACTGACCGGAAAATCGCTGATCAGCTGACAGTAGACAGCCGTGACTTGTACGATTTATTTCTAAAAGACGATCAGAGTATGATTTCGTTCACCTTGCCCGACGGCACACTAAGCTTCATCTCCCCCTCATCTCTTTCGTTAATCGGATTTGCCCCTGAGGAAATGATCGGCAAAAACCGGCTGGAATTTTATCATCCTGATGATATCGAGGGCATGGACAAGTCTGAGGGTCTTCTGAAGAATGACATCTATGTTCGCCGTTTACGCCATAAAGATGGGCATTATTTGTGGTTCGAAAGCTCTTTTCATGTGATCCGGGGAGAAAACAATGAAATCATCCGGATCATGGGTATTGGCCGCAACGTGACGGGCCGCAAACATAATGAGGAGGCTTTGGCCACGGCGCAAAGAGTTGCCAGAATCGGTTCCTGGGTATGGGATTTGACGAAAGGCAAGCTGTCCTTCTCGGAAGAACTGCAGCGGATGCTGAAGCATGGTATTGGAGCTTCCGAGGTCGATTACCGGACATTCCTGGAGCTGGTTCATCCGGATGACATCAACGACATGTTCACAAGGGTGCGCGAGACGCTGGAAAACGGGAAGTCCGGTGAGAGTACCTACCGGCTGGTTCTTGCAGATGGAACTCTGCTTGCGGTGCATATTCAGTGGGATACGGTACTGGGACCGGCCGGCCAGCCTGTTCAGCTTATCGGAATGATGCAGGATATCACTGAACGCCAGCAGATGCAGCAGCAGCTTAGAGAAAATGAGCGGAATTACCGGCTGATGTCGGAAAATTCACTGGATCTGATCTCGCGCCACGCGATAGAAGACAGCATATTCTTATACTGCTCTCCGGCCAGCCGCTCTCTGCTCGGCTATGAGCCGGAGGAGATGGTCGGCACCAGTGCTTTTGATTATCTGCATCCCGACGATTTAATAGTAATGAAAGAAATGATGGCAAAAAGTGAGCAGACCGGCTTCATCCCGGCGGCGGTCTACCGTTACCGGCGCAAGGATGGCAGCTATGTCTGGTTTGAGACGAACAGCAGGTATATTTTAGATGAGCAGGGCGGGATTGTGGAGATTATTGCCGTCGGCCGTGACATAACGGAGCGCAAGCAATTTGAGTCCAAACTTCAAGAGAACGAACAGCGCTATAAGTCGCTGTTTGAATATAATCCGTCAGCCGTATACTCCATGAATCTGCAGGGGGATTACTTAACCTGCAACTCCAATCTGGAGGTGCTGAGCGGATATTCAATGGAGGAGCTGGTAGGCAACTATTTCGGCCCTCTGGTGCATGAGAAGGATAAGGCGAAGACACAGTATCATTTTAATCTGGCTTGCCAGGGAATGCCTCAAAGCTATGATCTGACCCTTATTCATAAAGATGGCCATCTGGTAGAAATCAGTACGACCAACATTCCGATTATTGTCGGGGACAAGGTTGTCGGCGTGTACGGAATTTCCCGTGACATTACGGACCGTATCCGGTATACCGAGCAGATTGAGAAGCTGGGCAATGATTACACACTAATCTTAAATGCAGTCTCCGAAGGCATATTTGGCCTTGATACGGAGGGGAGGGTAACCTTCATCAATCCGGCGGGGGCGCAGATGCTGGACTTCGCCTACGGTGAAATTATGGGACATCCTTATCTGGATCACATACAGCACACAGCGCTGGATGGCCTCCATTACCGGCCGGAGGATTCTCCGCTGATGCAGGCCGTCCGTGCCGGGGAATCCCATCAGAGCAAAGATGCGGTATTGTGGCGCAAAGACGGTTCAAGCTTTCTGGCCGAGTATCAGGTTACTCCGCTGTTTGATAAAGGAGACCGTAAGGGTGCGGTTGTTGTGTTCCGTGACATTACGGATGAGAAGGAGATTATCCGCGCCAAGGAATCGGCAGAGAAAGCGGATCAGGCGAAATCGGAGTTTCTGGCGATTATGAGCCATGAGCTGCGGACGCCGATGAACGGAATTATGGGGATGACGGATCTCCTGTCAGAAACCGAGCTGGATGAAGAGCAGCGCGGATATGCGGAGATTATTAGCCAGAGCAGTACTTCTCTGCTGTATATCCTCAATGAAATTCTGGATCTCAGCAAAATAGAAGCCGGAAAAATGATCCTTGTGCATGAGCCGGTAAGTCTTGAATGGGTCTTGGAAAGCGTAACCGAGCTGTTCTCGCTGAAAGCGAAAGAGAAGAACCTGGAATTGACCTGCCAAGCTGCTTCCGATGTTCCGGAGTTGATCATGGGCGATGCGGCCCGGCTGCGCCAGATATTGGTGAATCTGGTCAGCAACGCAGTGAAATTTACTGAAGAGGGTCATATCTCTATTGAGGTGGGGACGGAATTCTGTCCTAACCAGAATAAGCTGACTCTGAAGTTTAATGTTAGGGATACGGGAATCGGAATTCCGCCGGAGAAACAGTCTCTGCTGTTCCAATCGTTCTCCCAGCTGCACCCGTCCATTAACCGTAAGTATGGCGGAACCGGACTGGGACTTTCCATCTGCAAGCGGCTGGTTGAGCTTATGGGCGGAGCGATTGCAGTGGACAGTGTGGAAGGCGAAGGCTCAAACTTCTACTTTACCTTGCCCTTGGATATTGATCATGATCCTAGTGATTTGAAGGAGGAGACGGTACAGGTGCAGACTCCATCAGTACCGGTGGTGATTAGCCTTGATGATGCCGAGCCCGATGATAATTCCCGGATTGAGGAGGAAGGAAGTGGCCTTCTGCTTACTGGAGGTCTTCCTCAGTTGGAGCCGAAATACGGTCCGCTGCGGATTCTGGTCGCAGAAGATCATCCCGTTAATCAAAAGCTTCTATTGATTATGCTGGAGAAACGCGGATATACTGCGGACCTGGTGGAGAACGGCCAGCAGGCGCTGCAAGCCGTTCTGCAGCAGCCTTATGATCTGGTATTTATGGATGTGCAGATGCCGGAGATGAGCGGGCTTACCGCAGCGGCCAGAATCAGAGAACAGCTCCCCCAGGCCAAGCGGCCCTTTATGGTGGCTGTGACTGCTAATGCCGGACGGGAGGATCGTGAAAGATGCTTGGCTGTAGGTATGGAAGATTTCATCAGCAAACCGTTTCTCACCTCCGACATTGAACGGATACTGCAGCAGCGTCAGGAGAAGACATCCTTATGAGGAGAGCACCGCGGCAGCACAAGCTGCTCGCTGAACCTTATACGCAGTGGGAACCGGGTGTTGCTTCACCCGGCTCAGCCTGCGGTCCGGCGACCATCGCCGCATTAATGGAATATTGGCGCACGCGGAAAGGCCGGACTTTTATTCCCGGAGCAAGTCATTTTGCTTCCAAAGCGGCGCATATTAATCACATATACAGCCATCATGGCGGAACACCTTGGGGAATGAGTGTGGGCAGATTTACCAAAGGCGTCAAAGCTTATATCCGGTCTTCTGCTCCTCTGGAGGCGAAGGAACGCGGACTATTCTCCGTAAGTGTGTTTAATGATATAGACCGGTACAAAGCAGAGATTGATGCGGAGCGGCCGGTGGCGCTCAAATTCGATAAATGGCTCACGTTTCGCTGGCGGGGAAAATACGCCTATGATTATCATTGGGTGCTGGGAATCGGTTATCAGGAGCCTGAGGGCGGAGCAGGCCCTGTACTTATTGTTCATGATAACGGGATGCGGCATAAGCACGGCGGGTTCACCCCCGGCCAGGCACGCCTTATCCCTTATACCGTCAATAAAGATGTTATAACCATGGTGGCTTTGGATATCAAGGAAGCTTCCATAGGGCATCAGCTGTAACCTTCAGGCGGCAGGAAGGGCAGCTTGATGAAATCGTCGAGTACAAACGTTTGCACAAAATCGGTAATTAGGATATAATTCCAATTATTAAAGGGTAAAGGAGACAGATGGCCTTGTCCGTACAAAAGGAATTGAAAGAACCGATTTATTATGGTGATCCGGCGGCTACCGGAGGAATATCCGTGTTCGCCCAGGAATTTGATGAGCTTTTCAGTTATGACGGGGATGACCTTGGCGTGACGTATACGCCTGCTTCCTCGGCCTTTTGCCTGTGGGCACCTACCGCGCAGGAAGCAGCGGTTGTGCTTTATGGCTCATGGCACGAAGCCGCCGGAGATATCTTGCCGATGATCCGTGATGTCAGGGGGACATGGCGTTTGAGCGTGGCCGGGAACTTGGAGGGCAAGTTCTACACCTATCGTGTGCGTATCGGAGAGCAGTGGAATGAAGCGGCCGATCCTTACGCCCGGGCCGTCGGTGTGAATGGAGATCGAGCGGCGATTCTCGATTTGCGCAAGACGGATCCCCAGCGATGGACAGAAGATAAGCCGCCCCTGGCTAACCCTGTGGACGCGGTGATTTACGAGCTTCATCTGCGTGATCTGTCTGTTCATCCGGCTAGCGGCATTGCCCATAAGGGACAATATCTGGGTCTGGCCGAAGAAGGGACGCGCGGACCGGACGGGATTTTTACCGGACTGGATCATATATCCGATCTCGGAGTGACCCATGTGCAGCTGCTCCCTATTTATGATTATTCCACAGAAAGTGTTGATGAGACTAAGCTGGACCAGCCTCATTACAACTGGGGTTATGACCCCAAAAATTTCAATGCTCCGGAAGGCTCCTACGCTACGGATCCGTATGATCCGGCTCTGCGAATCCGCGAGCTGAAGACAATGATCCAGACCCTGCATGACCGCGGACTGCGCGTAATCATGGATGTGGTCTACAATCATGTGTATGACGGCTATCTTGTAAATTTCACCAAGCTTGTTCCCGGCTACTATCTGCGTTATAAGCAGAACGGCAGTCTGTCGAACGGCTCGGGCTGCGGCAATGATGTTGCCTCTGAGCGGATCATGATGACCCGCTTTATTGTGGAGTCGGTGCTGTACTGGGCTCAGGAATATCATATCGACGGTTTCCGCTTTGATCTGATGGGATTGCTCGATATAGAAACCATGCAGGAGGTCCGCCGCCGTCTGGACGAAATTGATCCTTCACTGATGACTATCGGGGAAGGCTGGATCCTGGATACGGAGCTTCCGGCGGAGCGCCTTGCCAGCCAGAACAATGCGGATGCGCTTCCGGGCATCGGACAGTTCAACGACGGGTTCCGCGATGCGGTAAAGGGGAATATTTTCCGCTATGAAGAGCCTGGATTTATCGGCGGCAAGACGGGTCTCGAACAGGCGGTGAAGACGGGGATTACCGGAGGCGTCGTGTACGGTCAATCCATGGGGGCGTTCGCTGATGAGCCGCAGCAGTGTGTGAACTTCGTTGAATGCCACGACAACCATACCCTCTGGGATAAAATTGTAATTTCCACCAAAGGGGAAAGCGATGAGCGGCGCAGAGGGATGCATCGTCTGGCTTCGGCAATGGTAATGACGAGCCAGGGGATTCCGTTTCTTCATGCAGGACAGGAATTTATGCGTACGAAGGACGGGGTGGAGAACAGCTTTAAGTCTCCCGTTGAGATCAACCGCATGGACTGGGAACGCGCAGCGGCGCATGTGGAGGATATTACTTATATGAAGCAGTTGATTGCGCTAAGGCAAGCCCACCCGGCATTTCGCCTGCGCAGCGCGGAGGAAATTCGCGCACAGCTGATGTTTGAGAAGGCGCCTGCCGGGGCAATAGCCTATACACTCCGGGATCACGCCGGAGGCGATCCGGCGCTGCACTTATACGTGCTTTATAATTCAAATACAGCCGAAGTGTCATTGGATGTGCCGCAGCTTGGCGAGTGGAGCATCCTGTTCGGCGAGGATCTGGTCTCGAAGCTTGCCGGGGGCAAGCTGACCGCCAAGGGTATTGGAATGGTTGTATTGGCCGTCCAGCAATAAGTGCCAGCTGCACTGTATATAATAGTTTGATAAAAATGGATGCCACTCGGTTGAGAGTGGCATCCATTTTTTTGCGTCGATCCATATCGTCCCAATTCGGCGACTCCGTGGGCGTTATCTGCCCGTTAGGGAAGAACGCAGGTGGCAATCTGGAGAGATAACGCCGTTAGCGTCCGCAAACCGTAATAAACGGACCGCAGTCACCCAATAAGGACACTGGAGTCCGACGGCCTATTTTTTCCCAAAACTACTTTATCTGTCGTAGTAATTATGCTACAATGCTATTACTACGACAGATGAAGTAATGAGGGATAAGTTAGGAGGATGAATTGTGATCAGCAGTGATGTCATACGGGGATATAACGATACGCTCATCCTCTATATGCTTCTGGACGGAGAGTCCTATGGCTATGAGATTTCCAAGAACATCCGGAAGCTGTCGGAGGAGAAGTACATCATGAAGGAGACTACGCTGTACTCCGCATTCGCCCGGCTTGAGAAGAATGGGTACATCGATTCCTTTTTTATGGATGAGACCTTTGGGAAACGACGCACCTATTACCGTATAACTCCGCAAGGTCTGGCTTATTATCTGGAAAAATGCGAGGAATGGAAAGTTACGCAAGAGGTCGTCAACAAATTCATAAAGGAGCTGTGATCAGGATGGATACCATTAGGGGCTATTTGAACAACATGTTTACTTCCCTGCCCAGGACAGAGCAAACATATAAGCTGAAGCAGGATCTGCTGGCTAGTATGGAGGAGAAATATTACGAACTGAAGAAGGAAGGCAAATCAGAGAATGAGGCGGTCGGCATTGTCATCTCCGAGTTCGGCAACATCGATGAGCTGATTGACGAGCTTGGGATTACAGTGGGGGGAGAGGATACGCTGCTTCCTGTACTTGCTCCGGAGGATACATGGGGGTATCTGGCTGCCAAGAAGACTAGCGGTTTTATGGTGGGGATTGGTGTAATGCTGTGCATCATCGGCCCGGCACTGCTAATTCTGCTTGTTACCCTGGCGGAATTTGGTTTTCTCCGCGGGGTGATTTCGGAAGACACTGCCGGAATTATTGGCGTGATCGTGCTGCTGCTGCTGGTGGCGCTGGCGGTTGGGCTATTCATATTCAGCGACACAAAGCTGGAGCGATACAAATATCTGCAAAAGGGTTTTAATCTGCCCTATTTTTTGCGGACCGAGATCGAGCAGCGCAGCCGTGCATTTGCCCCTACCTATACCCTGTCTCTGACTCTGGGTGTATCCCTGTGTGTACTCTCTCCGGTTCCTGTCCTTGCCTGGTCTGCAATCAATGAGGATGCCAGCGGATACGGGGTCACTATTCTGCTTGCGCTCATTGCGCTGCCTGTCTTCCTGTTCATCTACTATGGGAGTATCAAGGAAAGCTTTGGCTTTCTGCTCAAGGAGAAGTAGTACACTGAGGCTCCTGAAGAGAAAGAGGAAAAACACTTCAAGAGCTCTATCGCATCCATCTTTTGGCCGCTGGTTACCGGCTGTTTTCTGATCAGCGGATTTATTTTTGAGCGCTGGGATATCAACTGGGTGATCTTCCCGGTTACAGCGATTTTGCTGGAAGAATTAAATGCTGTGTATAAAATGATTAAGGTGAAATATCGCTTTCAGCCAGCTCTGCCCATTCTCCGGAATTTTATCTAAAAAAGTGACATTGCTCATTTAGGGTATAGTGGAACAATGATAATATTAAGGCATTTCAATCCACGACAGTACCTGGCAGGACCTGTGAAGGAGGGGGAACTTGGCCTCCTCGCAGTTTTTTGCTTTGCTGCTTTACAGTGACAAATGATCAGTCGGTGACAGAGAGTAACTGCCTTTTTGGAGCCGAATGGGCAACATGCCGCCCTTGAAGTTTTCGGCGGTCAATCAGAGAGACTCGGAGGATGACAGGAATGGGTAAAGCAACCGGATTTTTGGAATATCAGCGGCAGACTCCTGCGGAGTGTGAGCCTTTAGAACGGATTAAGAACTGGAATGAATTTTCGGTGCCCCTGGAAGAGGAGAAGCTGCGGGAGCAGGGAGCGCGCTGCATGGATTGCGGAACACCGTTCTGCCATGTAGGACGGCTGCTGTCCGGGATGGCCTCCGGCTGTCCGCTTCATAATCTCATTCCGGAATGGAATGACATGGTCTACCGCGGCAATTGGGAAGTTGCGCTGAAACGGCTGCACAAGACCAATAACTTTCCTGAATTTACAGGACGCGTGTGTCCGGCTCCTTGTGAAGGTGCCTGTACCGTGGGCCTTCATGGTAATCCCGTAACGATTAAATCCATTGAAAAGTCGATTGTAGATAGAGGATTCACCGAGGGCTGGATTGTTCCCGAGCCGCCTTTGACCCGTACGGGCAAAAAAGTAGCCGTAGTCGGCTCCGGACCGGCCGGCCTTGCCTGTGCCGCACAGCTTAACAAAGCAGGCCATAGTGTAACCGTATATGAACGGGCTGACCGGATCGGAGGTCTGCTAACCTACGGCATTCCGAACATGAAGCTGGATAAAAAAACCGTGCAGCGGCGGGTGGATTTGCTGGCGGCGGAAGGCATTACCTTTGTAACCCGGACCGAAATCGGCAGAGACATTACTGCTTCGCAGCTCAAGGAAGATAATGATGCTGTCGTGCTCTGCAGCGGCTCGACACAAGCCCGCGATCTTCCGCTGGAAGGCCGCGAGCTTCGGGGAATCCATCAGGCGATGGAATTTCTGACGCTGAGTACGAAAAGTCTGCTTGACTCTGATTTGGCTGACGGTGAATATTTGTCTGCGGCCGGCAAGGATGTAGTTGTGATTGGGGGCGGAGACACCGGCACCGACTGTGTAGCTACCTCGATCCGGCACGGCTGCCGCAGTGTCATCCAACTGGAAATTATGCCACAGTCTCCATTGACCCGCCAATCCAACAATCCTTGGCCGGAATGGCCAAAAGTACTCAAAGTGGACTACGGCCAGCAGGAAGCCGCTGCTTTGTATAAGGAAGATCCGCGCCGTTACCTCGTTTCCACGAAACGTTTTGTTGGTGATGACGGCGGACATGTGCAGGAGCTGCACACGGTGCGCATCGAATGGACGCGCAATGAGCAGGGCCGGATGGTTCCGGTAGAAGTTCCGGGCAGCGAAGAGGTAATTAAGGCACAGCTGGTGCTGCTGGCGCTGGGTTTCACCGGTCCGGAAGAAACGGTGCTGAATGAGCTTGGGATAGAACGTGATGAACGCTCCAACGCCAAAGCGGAATTCGGTGCGCAGGCGACTAACGTCGAGGGTGTATTTGCCGCAGGAGACATCCGCCGCGGCCAGAGTCTTGTGGTCTGGGCAATTAATGAGGGACGCCAGGCTGCACGCGAAGTCGACCGCTTCCTGATGGGAGCCTCCAATTTGCCTTAAGTATATCTTGGATAGGTGCTTCATGTGGACGTCCCGGCGGGGCGTCCGCTTTGCGTTCCGGGGCCAAGGAAAGTTAAGATAAAAGATAAGCTATTTAAACGGGTTAAACAGAAAGGGAGATTATACGATGAAGCTGATGTTTATTTCCGATATTCATGGGTCGTTATTTTGGCTGGAGCAGGCTTTGGCAAAAGTAGAGGAGGAGCAGCCGCATACGCTAGTGATTCTGGGGGACTTCTTATATCACGGTCCGAGAAATCCACTGCCGGACGGTTATAATCCCCAGGGAGTCGCAGCGAAGCTTAACGCGTACGGGAAATCTCTGGTGGCTGTTAGAGGTAACTGCGATGCCGAGGTGGATCAGATGCTGCTGGAGTTCCCGATGATGGGGGATTATGTATTGATTCTCCACGAAGGCCGGAAAATCTATGCCACTCACGGGCATGGCTTCAGCATTGACCATTTGCCTGCACTTGCTGAAGGAGATGTATTTATCCAAGGACATACCCATCTGCCGGTAGCCGATATAAAAGAAGGCATCTATGTGCTGAATCCAGGCTCAATCTCGCTGCCAAAAAAGAATAACCCGAATTCCTACGGAATTCTTGAGAACGGGGAGTTCACGGTTAAAGATTTTACGGGCAACGTCGTTAAGCATCTCAAACTGTAGGGTGACCTTATTCTGCGCGGCATTGAGCGTAATGACGGTTTATTGTATGATGGGTAAGGAGCTTTCAGGGATCTTCCCGCTTCAAATATAAACAGCAGAGGTAAACAACAAATGTATCCTAAAGATATGAACTATACAATGCCGGCGGAATGGGGCAAGCATGAGCGGACCTTCATCTCCTGGCCGGTTCAGGCGTCCATGGTTTTTCCGGACAACCATAAATCCGTTTGTGACGGCTATGCCGAAATCATCCGTGCCATTGCTGAGTTCGAGCCGGTTACCGTAGTTGTCAATCCGGACGATCTGGGGATGGTAGAGGAACTGGAACTCGGGGCGAATGTAACGCTGCTGCCGATCCGGCATAATGACGCCTGGCTGCGTGATAACGGGCCGACGTTTGTTCTAGGTGAAGACGGCGTGCTCGCCGGTGTGAACTGGAAATTTAACGCCTGGGGCGGCAAATATTCGCCGTGGGATCTGGATGATGAGGTGGCTCCGCAAATTCTGGAGCAGCTGAAGATGAAACGTTTTGACGCACCGCTGGTAATGGAAGGCGGCTCTATCCATACCGATGGTGAAGGCACACTGATCACCACGGAGGAATGTCTGCTGAACACGAACCGCAATCCGGAGCTGGGCCGGGCAGACATTGAAGAATATGTACGGAAATATACCGGCACCGAGTCGATCATCTGGCTGAAGCGCGGCCTCAGCGGTGACGAGACTGACGGCCATGTAGATAATATTGCCTGCTTCGCCGCTCCGGGCAAAGTCATCATTCAGGTCTGCGGCGACCCGCAGGATGAGAACTTCGGCATCACTCAGGAGAATCTCCGTATTCTGGAGAATGCGGTGGATGCCAAAGGCCGGAAGCTGGAGATTATCCAGATTCAGCAGCCGCCCCGTGTGGACTATGAGGACAGCCGCCTGACGCTTAGCTATTTGAATTTCTATTTCGTCAACGGCGGCATTATACTGCCGATATTCGGCGGGACGGCTTCCGAGACAGATAAGCTGGCGGAGCAGAGTCTGGCTGCCTTATTCCCGGACCGCAGAATCCGTACGGTAAACGGTATGGCGGTCATCGGCGAAGGCGGAAACGTGCACTGCACGACCCAACAGATGCCTGCTGCAAAGTAATTTACTCGCTAGGGAGGACAGAATCATGAGAAAAGTAAAAGTAGCCGCTACACAAATGAGCTGTTCCGGCGACATTGATGAGAATATTCGCAAGGCTGACAGTCTGGTCAGAGAAGCAGCGGCTCAAGGCGCGCAGATTATTTTGCTGCAGGAGCTGTTCGAAACCCCGTATTTCTGCCAGAAGGAGAAATCTGATTATTACGTCTACGCTACTGAGCTGGAGCAGAATAAAGCAGTGAATCATTTCAAGGCTGTGGCCAAAGAGCTGCAAGTCGTGCTGCCGATCAGTTTCTACGAGAAAAAGAACTATGCCCGTTACAACTCGCTGGCGGTAATTGATGCCGACGGCACGGTGCTGGGCAAATACCGCAAGAGCCATATTCCTGACGGTCCCGGCTATGAAGAGAAATTCTATTTCAATCCGGGGGATACCGGGTTTAAGGTATGGAATACCCGCTATGCCAAGATCGGTGTCGGCGTCTGCTGGGACCAGTGGTACCCGGAAGCCGCCAGAGTCATGAGTCTAATGGGCGCGGAGATTCTGTTCTATCCGACAGCCATCGGTTCAGAACCGCAGGACGGATCCATTGATTCCAAAGATCACTGGCAGACCTGCATGCTGGGCCATGCGGCGGCGAATCTGATTCCTGTCGTGGCCTCCAACCGGATCGGCGAGGAAATTGATGAGGATTCCAGCATTAACTTCTACGGCTCCTCGTTCATTGCCGGCCCGCAGGGCAACAAAATCGTCGAAGCCGGGCGGGATGAGCAGACGGTACTGGTCAGCGAATTCGATCTGGATGCGTTGGAAGTGGGCCGGATTGAGTGGGGCATTTTCCGGGACCGCCGTCCGGAGCTGTACAGAATGATATCTTCGTATGATGGGGACTTAACCTTTTAAGGAATAATCGAACAGAAGTATATAACATGGAATAATAAGGCACTGCCAGGGAGGATTATGATCTCTTGGCCGTGTCTTTTTTGCTTTGATGGCATGTTCATGGGAGATAAGAGGGTCGTGTCTAGCGATAAATGTTACAATCTATGAATTTAGTGTTATATAACATTACACATTTGAGAAAAGTTAATTGTCATCACCACAGTGATCTGTTAAAATCTCCTTAAGTATTTTACAAAATGAGTGGGGGATTGGAAAATGGGGATCAGAAAAAAGTGGGCAATGTCAGCGTTGGTAGCATTTTTGGTCTTGTCTATGGTGGGCTGTGGTTCCAACAATAACGCCAAAAGCGGAGATGTGGCAGGAGAGTCGATCAAATTCGCAAGTGACGCCAGCTACGCGCCAATGGAGTATATGGACACGGATACGATCAAGGGTTTTGACATTGATTTCATCAAGGCGGTTATGGAAGAAGCGGGTATCGATTATACAGTGACGAATACGGGATGGGACACGATGCTTTCCAGTGTGAAGCAGGGCACGGAATATCAGGCAGGTCTATCCTCGGTATCCATTACGGACGAACGCAAGGAAACCTATGACTACTCTATCCCCTACTTTGAATCCACTAATATGATTATGGTTAAAGAGGGCAGTGACATTAAGAATGCGCTGGACCTGAAAGATAAAACCGTAGCGGTACAAGGGGCTACAACGGCCGATGATCTGATGAGCGGGATTATGGGGGTCGACAACACCAAGCTGAGACGTTTTGAAAGCAATGCGGTAGCGCTGATGGAACTGAAAGGCGGCGGAGCCGACGCGGTGGTGGCTGATATCGCCATCGTGAATGAATACATTAAGAACAATCCGAAAGAAAAAGTAACGGGCATCCTCGATAAGGAGAACTTTGGTTCCGAATATTACGGCATTCTGTACCCTAAGGGCAGTGAGTGGAAAGCCAAACTGGATCCGGCAATCAAAACTGTTATAGAGAACGGGAAGTATGCCGAGATCTACAAAACCTGGTTCGGGGAAGAACCGGATACAGCCACTCTTCTTAGCGCGGAGTAAGCAAGCAGGGAGACGACAAAGCGTGCGTAATGATTGCTATTGCGCATGCTTCTTTTTTTGAAATTTAGAGCAGAAGAGAAGGGAAGAATTCTATGGACTTCAGATTCGACATCATCGTTCATTATTTGCCGGTCTTACTGAAGGGAACGTTATTCACAATTGGAGTATCTATTGTATCTATTCTTTGCGGCTCGATCCTGGGCTTGGGGATGGGCTTTGGCAAAATGGCTCCGAAATGGTATTTCCGCTGGCCGTTCCATTCCTATATTAACTTCTTTCGTGGCACACCGCTGTATGTACAGATCCTGATCGTGCATTTTGGGGTAATTCCACTTTTTTACGGCACGACCAACGTCCTGATGACCTCATTTGTCGCGCTTTCGCTGAATTCTGCCGCCTATTCCGCCGAGATTTTTCGTGCCGGTATCCAGTCGATCGATCCTGGGCAGCGGGAAGCCGCGTTGTCGCTTGGAATGAGCAAATGGCAGGCGATGCGTTTTATCATTCTGCCGCAGGCGATCAAACGGATGGTTCCGGCGTTCGGGAATGAATTTATTGTCCTGGTCAAGGATTCCTCCTTGCTTGCGCTTATTGCCGCACCAGAGATTATGTACTGGAGCAATACGATGAAAGGCCAATACTTGCGGATATGGGAGCCTTATTTGACCGCTGCCTTTATCTATTTCATTCTTACCTATTCACTCAGCAAGCTGCTCAATTATATTGAACGGAAGGTGTAACCTTATATGACGCCTATTATTTCGGTACGGCATTTACATAAATCATTCGGTGCCCATCAGGTGCTGACCGATATTAACGTGGATATCCACGGCCGGGAGGTTGTGGTGGTAATCGGGCCATCGGGTTCGGGAAAATCGACCTTTTTACGCTGCCTTAATCTGCTGGAGGAGCCGCAAGAGGGTGATGTCATCATTGAAGGAACTTCCTTGATGGCCAAAAGTACAAGAATTAACGATATCCGTACAGAGGTTGGCATGGTGTTTCAGCAATTTAATTTGTTTCCGCACAAGAAGGTCATTGAGAACATTATGCTGGCCCCGATGCAGGTTCGTAAATGGCCTGCGGACAAAGCGCGGCAGAAGGCGCTGGAACTGCTGCAAAAGGTCGGCTTAAGCGAGAAGGCGGAAATGTATCCGGCATCCCTGTCGGGCGGGCAGGCCCAGCGGGTCGCAATTGCCCGGGCGCTGGCGATGGAACCGAAGATCATGCTCTTCGATGAGCCGACATCGGCGCTGGACCCGGAAATGGTCGGTGAGGTGCTGGCGGTAATGAAGGAACTGGCCCGCGAAGGTATGACTATGGTTGTAGTCACGCATGAGATGGGTTTTGCGCGCGAAGTAGGCGATCGTGTACTTTTTATGGAACAGGGCGTGGTGGTTGAGGAGGGTATTCCGGAACAGTTGTTTGGCAATCCTTCACATGAAAGAACTAAGGAATTTTTGTCGAAAGTACTGTGAAATTGTGGCAAACTAGAATATTGTTTTTCTATCGGTTATATTAGAATAGTAAACTTACGGATCGACAAATACTAAGAATATCTGTCGAATAGAAGGAGAGGAGGCTCTGGGATATCTTTATTTATCATACTCTATAATGATAGAAGGAGAATACGATGAGCACATTTAAAAATTGGTTGAATACAACAAAGAGCGGGTTAACGGAACAAGTTAAGAAATTTAAAAATAAAGATTTCATGAACGCGGTAGTTGCAGGCTGCGCGCTGGTTGCGGCGGCTGATGGCAAGATTGAAGAAACCGAAAAGAACAAAATGGCGGGGTATATGAATCTCAGCAATGAACTAAAAGTGTTTGACATGAGAGATGTCATTGCCCAGTTCAATTTCTACGTAAGCAATTTTGAGTTTTCCCCGGAAATCGGCAAACAGGAAGCACTCAAAGCTATTGCTAAATTCAGCAGCAAGCCGGAAATTGGACGCGTAATTGTTGGTGTGTGTTCGGCTATCGGTGCAGCAGACGGTGATTTTGATGAGCATGAGAAAGCGGTTGTGCGGAATATCTGCAGTGTACTGGGACTAAGCCCAAGCGAATTCAGTCTCTAAAACAGGAACAAATATCCACTAATCGGATGAAACGGATTGGGTTTTTTTCCGTATGAGTGGTATAACATCCAAAATGCTAGACTTACAGGCTGTGATTCTTTTCGGAAACGGAGGTACGTAAAGTTGGCTGGAATTAATTTGGTAAAAGGACAGAAGATTGATTTAACTAAAGGAAATGCCGGGCTGGCTAACGTTATTGTAGGTTTGGGCTGGGACCCTGCCGAACCTGCCCGCGGGTTCTTCGGTGCGAAGAAACAGGCGAATGTGGACTGCGACGCTTCGGCGCTGCTGCTGAGCGAGAATGGTAAGCTGACCAGCAAGATGAATTTGGTATGCTTTCACAACAAGCAGAATCCGAACAATTCCGTTGTTCATTCCGGGGATAACCTGACGGGTGATGGTGACGGGGACGATGAGCAAATTAATGTCAATCTGAAGGCGATCCCTTCCGATGTGCACAAGGTACTTGTAGTAGTTAACATTTATGATGCCGTGAACCGCAAGCAGGATTTCGGCATGATCAAATCGGCGTATATCCGCATTATCAATGCTGCCGGAAATACCGAGCTGATCCGGTTTAATCTGACCGACAATTACACAGGCTTTACGGCGCTGATTTGTGGAGAGCTTTACCGGCACGGCGAAGAATGGAAATTTGCCGCAATCGGTGAAGGTGCTCATGCCGCACATATCAATCAATTGGCTGAACGATACATTTAAATCTAATTTCGGAAAGAAGGTTTAATAACTATGGCAATTAATTTATCCAAAGGGCAAAAGATCGATTTGACTAAAAGCAATCCGGGATTGTCCAAAATCAAAGTCGGCCTCGGCTGGGATACCAACAAATACGATGGCGGCAAGGATTTTGACCTCGACGTTTCCGTCTTTCTGACAAATGCTGCAGGTAAAGTTGGGAAAGAAAGCAACTTCATCTTCTTCAACAATAAGCAGAATGAGAATGCTTCCGTTGTTCATGCCGGCGATAACCGTACCGGTGAAGGTGATGGCGATGATGAAGTGATTGAAGTGGATCTGAAGAACATCCCTGCTGATGTGGAGAAGGTTGCTTTTACCATTACCATTTATGAAGCGGAGTCCAGAAGCCAGAACTTTGGACAAGTATCCCGTTCTTATGTGCGTATCGTCAACGAGGAGAACAATGAGGAGCTGATCCGCTTCGACCTTGGTGAAGATTTCTCCGTTGAAACGGGCGTGGTAGTTGGTGAACTGTACCGTCACGGCGCAGAGTGGAAATTTAATGCTATCGGCGCAGGCTACAAAGACGGTCTTGCCGGTCTGACACGCGATTACGGACTGCAATAAAATTTACTGCAGCCAACCTAGACATCTAGACCTTAGATGAAACCATTCACGAAAGAGGGTTGATGCCAGTGACGATCAGTCTTTCTAAAGGACAACGGATCGATCTTACCAAGACTAATCCGGGTCTGACGAAGGTAGTGGTGGGACTCGGCTGGGATACGAACAAATACAGTGGCGGCAAGGATTTTGACCTGGATGCTTCAGCGTTCCTGCTGCATGAAGACGGCAAGGCCAAAGGGGCGGACGACTTTGTATTCTACAATAATCCGACCGGCGGCGCAGGCTCCTTAACCTATACGGGGGATAACCGTACAGGAGAGGGCGACGGGGATGACGAGCAGATCATTGTTGATTTCAGCAAAGTTCCTGCACATATTCAGCGTATCGGGATCACGGTAACGATCTATGATTGTGATGCACGGGCACAGAACTTTGGACAGGTGTCCAATGCATTTGTTCGTGTCGTGGACGCTTCCAGCGATCGCGAAGTGCTGCGATATGATTTGGGTGAAGATTTCTCAACGGAGACAGCTGTTGTATTCTGTGAATTCTACCGGCATGGTGCCGATTGGAAATTCCAGGCAATTGGAAGCGGATTTGCCGGCGGCCTAAGTGCTCTATGCAGAAACTATGGACTGGACGCGCAATAACAGCTTCAAAGGCTTGAAAGGCGGGATCTCTTCGATCCTGCCCTTTTTATACTCTTATCCATTTACAAAGGTGGCTTAAGAATGAATATTGAAGTGGTTAAGGGCCAGAAGGCAGACCTGACCAAAGCAAATCCCGGGCTTCGCTCTATTATCGTGGAGATTGGCTGGCAGGCTCCGTCCTCTATGGAAATTGATGCCTCTGCATTTTTGCTTGGAGAACAAGCCAAAGTGCGTAGCGATGAAGATCTGATCTTTTACAACAATCCATCTACGGCGTACATCAGATATAAGGATGTAGCCGGTACCAAATCAAGCGGTCTTAAACACTTTGAAATCGAGCTGGATACCATTCCTGCTCAGACGATGAGGATTGCATTTGCAATTACACTGTACGATGGCGAAAACCGCAATCAAATGTTCGGGCAGATGAGCGAGGCCCATTGCCGGATTCTGGATCGGGCGACGGGTATGGAGATTTTGCGCTGTAATCTTGAAAATCATTTCTCTGTGGAAACAGCTGTTGTAGTAGGAGAATTATATAGATATGGCGGTGAGTGGAAATTCAGTGCTATTGTGGCTGGATTTAACGGCGGACTTAAAGCCTTGTGCGCTAACTATGGAATTGAGGTCGAAGATGATCCGGTTCCTGAACTCCATGAACCGCAGAAAGGTCCTGCACCGGAAATGGTACGGCCATCCGTACCGCCTGTGCAAGAATCCCGGAGTATTCCGCCAGTTGTACCGCCTGCACCACCGAAGATTGAAGAGGCTTCTGTGCCGCCTCTGAATCTCAATCTCAAGAAGATTGAGCTGAAGAAAAAGGGCGATTCCATAAATTTGAAGAAATCAGCTGCCGGTCTTGGAGAAGTGCTCATCAATCTGAATTGGAATCAGAAGCAAGGCGGTGGGTTGTTCAGCCGTAAAGGGGGCGTGGATTTGGATCTCGCTTGCCTGTACGAGTTGAAGAATGGCCGCAAAGGAGTCGTTCAAGCGCTGGGAAATGCTTTTGGAAATCTTCAGCAGCCGCCTTATGTGGTGCTCGATGGCGATGACCGGACAGGCACCGTAACATCCGGCGAGAACTTGCGTATAAACGGAAGTAAGCTTGCGGAAATAGAACGAATTTTAATCTTTTCATTTATTTACAAGGGGGTTACGCACTGGTCTGAAGCCGATGGAGTTGTCACCATCACTCAGGCTGGGGGTCCGGAGATTATTGTGAATCTGGACGAGCATAACAACCGGAAGGGCATGTGCGCTATTGCATTGATCCGGAACGTAGGCGATACATTCAGCATTGAACGGCTTGTGCAATATTTCAGCGGCCATCAGGAGATGGATCAGGCCTATGGCTGGGGACTGCGCTGGGTAGCGGGTAGTAAATAATTTAATTTTTCCGGAGGCGCAAGCAAAATGGATTGGTTCAGTGATTTTTTTAGAAGTATCAGCGAGAATTATGGGCACTTTTTCTCTTGGAGCGACATTGTAGGAACGCTCTCTGACCCGGTCAGCTGGGGGATTATCGGGAGCTTGATTTTGCTCGAAGGGCTGCTATCGGCAGATAATGCGCTTGTGCTTGCGGTAATGGTTAAGCATTTGCCGAAAGAACAGCAGAAGAAGGCGTTGTTTTACGGGATATTGGGAGCTTACCTCTTTAGATTCCTGGCGATCGGATTAGGGACATTCCTGATTAAGTTTACGCTCGTCAAAGTCCTTGGGGCATTATATCTCTTTTATATCGCTTATAAAGGATTATTCAAGCGAAATGAATCCGGCGAAGGTGAAGAAGGGAAAGAACACAAAGGCACCTCTTTCTGGAAAACTGTACTGCTGGTTGAATTGATGGATATTGCGTTCAGTATTGACAGCGTGGTAGCTGCCTTCGGGTTGAGCGACAAAGTCTGGGTACTTTTCTTGGGCGGTATCCTCGGCGTGCTGATGATGCGGGGTGTGGCGCAGGTGTTCCTGAAGCTCATTGCAAAGTTCCCTGAACTGGAGCAGACGGCGTTCCTGTTAATTGCCCTGATTGCAGGCAAAATGCTTGCTGGAGCGTTCGGATTTGAAATGCCGCATTTCATTTTCTTCACTATTCTGATTGCGGTCTTTGTGGGGACCATTCTGTACAGTTCCGGAAAGAAAAAGAAAGAAATGAACAGAAACGCGTAATTTCAAGGTTTCATAGGATAAAGAGGACCCTCACAGGGAAGGTGAGACTCCCTTTTATCCCGGGTAATCGTATATGGAATAGCATGGCCTTTGCTTGTATTTGAGAGAGCCGGAAGCCGTCCCCGAGAGGACGGCATAGCCGGTTCTGCAGCTCTCTATAAGGAGAGGCTATTTGTTTTGCTCCGCTTTGCAAAACTATAAGGGGGAAGGCCTTTGAGATACTTCGATTACCTGACGCAAGAGCAAGAAACGTCATTATTCTACTCTCCGCCTGTTTCATTTAACCATACTACAAGCAAGGAACTGCTGGCTTACGCTGTTGGGGCCGCCCTCTATATGCCGGCTACCCGGTCCACTGTGGCTGAGGATATTCTGAAGCTCAGAGCTGCGGGGCTGGTGACGGTCATAATTGATCTGGAGGATGCGATAGGCGATGGAGAGGTTGATTACGCTGAAGAGTCAGTGGTAAGGCATCTTTCCTTTTTGTCGGCTTATGCCGAGAATGAGCCTGATCCCCGAAATAGTCTTCCCCTGCTATTTATCCGCGTCCGCAATCCAGAGCAGCTGCAGAAGCTGATTTTCCGGCTGGGATCGTTTATTACAATGCTCACTGGTTTTGTCTTCCCCAAGTTCTCAGTGGACAATGGTGTGGAGTACTTTGAGGCGATTGCCGATTATAACAGCTCACGCAGCTATCTTGCCCCTGTGCTGTATGGCATGCCGATTCTGGAAAGCGCCCCGATTATTTACCGGGAGACCCGGACGGACAGCTTGCTGGCCATCCGTAATTTGCTTGGCGACTACCGTGATTATGTGCTGAATGTCCGAATCGGAGCGACTGATTTTTCCAGTCTGTTCGGATTGCGCCGCAGTCCAGATATCAGCATTTATGATTTGATGCCGATCCGCGACTGTATATCGGACATTATTAATGTCTTTGGCCGGGTGGATGAGGGGTATGTCATTTCAGGACCGGTCTGGGAGTATTTTGCCGGCAAAAGACAGCAGGGGCTCCGCCCGCAGCTGCGTCAGACTGCCTTTGAGGATGCCTTCGGCAGGCAGGGCCGGGAGATGCAGCGCAATTATAATTCCAGCGCCATGGACGGCTTGATCCGTGAAGTGATTCTGGATAAAGAAAACGGGATTGTCGGTAAGACGATTATTCATCCTTCCCATCTAAGACCCGTGCAGGCCATGTATACAGTGATGCATGAGGAATATGTGGATGCACTAAGCATTGTAGAGAGCAACGATGGCAGCCGTGGAGTATTCAAGAGCGAATACTACAACAAAATGAATGAAATTAAGCCGCATCTGAACTGGGCAAGACGTATTTTACTACGATCTCAAATATACGGGGTGTTACATGAACAACAGCATTTTACCTTACTTCTACCCGAGAACGAATATACACACGTTTAATATCGTCCAGAACCTGCAGGTTACGGTAACCGAAACATCCAACCCCTTTGATATGCCGGTTGAAGCTTTATTCTCCATGGCTGCACGGATCAATAAAAAGCGTTCCTTTCTCTTTGTCAGCAAGGTGCTCGGCAAGCATATTCCGGTAATGCCCTATACGCCACTGCTTAGCGGAGCTGCGCTAGGGCTGCTTTTGTACCGGGAAATGAACGGCGGGACTAAGGCTGCCGCCAACGAGCCGATGGACAAGCTGCTGAATGCGGCGGTTCACGGCCTCATTCACCCCCTCCAGGCAGAGGAGGCCTATCATGAGCTGCTGGCCGCTCAGCTGGTGCTTCCGCAGCCGGTCGTTTTTGTAGGTTTTGCCGAGACTGCTACGGCGCTGGGTCATAGCATGTACAACATTTTTGCCGGAGGCGCGTCATATATTCATACCACCCGTGAAGACATTCCGGAGATGGCGTCAATTATCAGCTTTGAAGAAGAGCATTCCCATGCGGTTGATCATCTCTGTTATGCCCTGGACACCGCCCTGTTGTCTGGAGAAGAGCCGATTGTGCTCGTAGATGACGAAATTACGACCGGTAATACGGCGATCAACACGATCCGGGATATCCAGTCTAAGTTCCCTCGCAAGGAATACGTAGTAGCTTCCCTGCTGGATTGGAGAAGCGAAGGGCATATTCAGGCTTACCGTGATCTGGAGCAGGAGCTCGGGATTCAGATTAAGGCGTTGTCTCTGCTGCAGGGTTGTATTGATGTGAAGGGGACGCCTATGCTGGATGCTGAAGCCGGTAAAGGACAGGAGAAGCCAGCCCGTGAGGCGCCTGTTGTGACTACGTATATCCGGGACGGATTGGAGCGGCTGGCAGTAAGCTCTACCGACTCACGCGGGGAAATCAACACTTCGCCGTATCTGAAGCTTAGCGGCCGCTTCGGCCTTAGCTCGGAGGATAATGTCTGGATCGACAAGGGCGCAGCACAGGTGGCGGCGCAGCTTCGCAAACTGCGCGAGAGCCCCTCTGCCCTGGTGATGGGTGTCGGTGAATTTATGTATCTGCCTATGCGGATTGCGGCCGAAATGGGGGAAGGGGTTGCCTATCAGTCGTCTACCCGCAGCCCGATTCATCCGGATCGCCGGTCGGATTATGGCGTGCATAGCGCGGCTGCTTATCCATCGGCCACAGACACGGGGATTACGAATTATATCTACAATGTGGACCCCGGCCAATATGGTGATATTTTCGTGCTGCTGGAGCGGGATGTACCCCATAGACGGATTGAGCCGATGATGGATATTTTGAAGGGACTGGCCGGCAACAAGGTGCATCTGATTGTACTGGGCCCTGAACTGGAAGTGGAGGTGCCCGCTGATGAAGGGAACGGATAGCGGAGAAACGATCATGAGCAAAAGAATAGCCCCTCCGGTTCCGCTTGGCAGCTATCCTCCATCAGATGTTCGTTTTCTGCTTAAGGATCTCAGCAATGTTTCCCTGGAGCTGGGTACGGCGGAGCGGGAGAAAGCCATCCAGTCCGGGGTGAGCTATTCGGAGATGCTTCCTGTGGAATACCAGCCGACGGAGCCGTATATTGCATTGTTTCAGGAGACACTCCGGCACTCTGCGGTAAAGGTCGCGCAGGCGGTTGCGGTTGTCTCCGAGCTGATCGTATCCCGGCGGGGGACAGACCATACGGTGCTGGTCTCCTTGGCCAGAGCGGGAACGCCGATTGGTGTACTGATTAAACGCTATATTGCCGAACGGTACGGCGTGGATCTGCCGCACTACAGCATCTCGATTATCCGCGGCAAAGGCATGGATGAGAACGCAATTCTCTACATGCTGCAGCAGCATGGTGCGGATGCCAATCTGCAGTTTATTGACGGCTGGACGGGCAAAGGCGCAATCACCCAGGTGCTTATTGAATCCTGTGCCGATTTCTATAAGAAATACGGGATTGCGCTGAATGACGATCTTGCTGTACTTGCGGATCCGGGAAGCTGTTCGCAGACCTTCGGGACCAGGGAGGATTATCTGATCCCAAGCGCCTGCTTGAATTCGACGGTGTCGGGACTCATAAGCCGTACGGTGCTGCGGGAGGATCTGATCGGCCCGGAGGAGTTCCATGGTGCGAAATTCTATAGGGAATGGCTGGACAGTGACCTCTCCAATGTGTTTATCGAAGCGATCACCCCCCATTTCGCTTTCGTAACCGCAGATGCTGCGGCAATCGCTGCAGGCATGCTGAAAGCGCCGCCGGAGATTACCTGGCAGGGAATGCGTGATGTCCAGAGTATTCAGGAAACGTTCGGCATTGATAACATCAATCTGGTCAAGCCGGGCGTGGGAGAGACGACGCGTGTGCTGCTGCGCAGAGTACCCTGGAAAATTCTTGTCGATACTATGGATAACCCGAATCTGCGCCACATTCTGCTGTTGGCGGAGGAGCGGGGGGTTCCGGTAGAAGTGTATCCCGGGCTTACCTATTCCTGCTGCGGAATTATCCAGCCGCTGAAAGGAGGGGAAAGCGATTGATTTACGCCAGCGATTTAGACCGTACCCTGATCTATTCCCTGGGCGCGCTGCTTGTTCCGGAGGATTCACCGGGACTGGTGCCGGCTGAAATTATTGACGGCAAAACGGTCTCCTATATTTCACACGCAGCATTGCAACGCTTGAAGGAGCTCACCGCAAGTATCATCTTCATGCCAGTGACTACGCGGACTATTGCGGAGTATAAGCGGATCAACCTGTTCCAGGAGACGATTATTCCGGATTATGCCGTCACCAGCAACGGTGGCAACATTCTGGTTCGCGGAGTGGTAGATCAGCAGTGGCGGGCATTGATCGGCAGGCTGGTGGAACGCAATTCAGCTGCCGCTGAAGAAGTGGGAAAGCTTGTACGATCGGTGGTGCGTCCGGAATGGATTATCAACGAACGGTATTGCGATGAGCTGTTCTATACATTTATGGTGTACCGCGATCTCCTGCCCCTGGATGAGATTAACCATCTGGCAGAACGTCTGCTTGGGCTGGGCTGGAAGGTTTCTTTGCAGGGCCGCAAGCTGTATGTAGTGCCGGAGGCTGTGAACAAAAGCGATGCGATTGTTCATGTGCGCCGCACGGTTCATTCGGAGCCGATGGTTGCTTCGGGGGATTCCCTGCTGGACAAATGTCTGCTGGAGAGTGCGGATTATGCCATTGCCCCGAGGCATGGGGAAATATTTGCCGAGCAGCAGGCCACTCTAGTAGAATTGAACTATCCTTTTACAGAGCTGTCGGGCGTCCATGCCGGGGAAGAAATCATGCAGTATGTTCAGAAGATTTATAACAATCTAACGACATTGGGAGTTGGGCCGCAATGAAAAAGGTAAATATTTATTTCAACCGCTGGTTCTCCGTGGCTTTTCATTATATGAATCTAATACGGAATAATGAGGACGGCATTCCTGTTCAAATCTTTGCTACCCACCCCGATATCCGGCATATGTCGCTGCAAGGCGCTGACGTTGCAGGAACTGAACCTGCTCTGGAAGGGATCGAATACGTGCAGTTCTGTGTTGATTTCTGCCGCCGCAATGAGATTGATATCTTCATCCCGCGTCTGCATATGATGGATATCGCCCTGCATGCTGCAATGTTCGATGCCATCGGCACAAAAGTGCTGGTCTGCCGCGATTTGGACCTGCTGGAGATGATTCTGGATAAGGGCAAGTTCTATAGCAAGGTTAAAGATAGCGGGATAATGGAAATTCCCGATTATCATGTCGTTGATACAGCGGAACAATTCAAGGCGGCTTACGAGGATCTTGTAGCCAAAGGGCATGAGGTCTGCTTCAAGCCTACCGAAACAGAAGGCGGACTTGGCTTCCGCATCATTAATAACAGCCGCAGCCCTATAGAAGAGCTCTTCGGTTATGTGACGCAGCATATTTCGTTTGATGAGGCTTACCGCGTCCTTTCCGGAGTGGATTCGTTTCCTGCCCTGATGGTTATGGAGCTTCTGGAAGGGTATGAGTACAGTATCGACTGTCTGGCGGACGAGAACGGCAGGCTGCTTGCCGCCGTGCCGCGCCGCAAGGACAACGGGCGGCTGCGGGTTATGGAGCATATTCCCGAACTGGAGAATATTGCGAAGCGTGTCGCCGAAACCTATCAGATCCCTTATAATTACAATATACAAATGAAATACGGCGGCGGAGTTCCCAAGCTGTTGGAGATTAACCCCCGGATGTCCGGCGGGCTGCATGTTTCTTGTCTGACAGGTATCAACTTCCCTTATCTGGCGGTTAAAAGCGCGCTGGGCGGCGAGGTTCAGCCTGCCGAGTTCGCCGGTGATATACTGGCCAGCCATATAGAGCAGCCTATGATCATGAGAATACACGATGAATCCGCTATTACGGATCCCGTGAATTGAGTGTGATTTCACACGCTCACAAGAGGTGAGGACAATTTATTCGAAATCAAAAGTATTGTTGTATGCAGGAGCCGGCTATGTTGTGGCTCTGCTGACGAGCGCTTTCCTGCCAGAGCTGCTCTCTCTGCTGTTCCCGGTTGCCGGAGCTGCCATCGGGCTGCTTGGAGGCAAACGCACACGAACCAACCTGCCGGCGGAGGTGCTTCCGGCCGGGCAGGAGCCGGCAGCGATCGCCCCCGCTTCTGCTGCGGGCAGTCCTGAAGTGATCCGGGCTGCACCCGCAGGATCGGAAACCGGTGCACCACATTCCTTGTCCGGCAGAGGACAGGCTGAGGTCAGGATCGGAGCGGAATTTGCTCCGGTGGTGGAGTATCTCAGCATTTTGGAGGATATGATTATTTCGGAGGGCCAGAAGGATACGCTCGACAATGAAATTGTCGAGAAATCACTGGCACTGATCGCCAGGCTCCTGCGGATCATTCCGCTGCTTCAGGAGCTGGGCAACGGGGAGATCAACCACACGGTCCGCAGATTGGTGCTGAAGGACCTGAACGGGGTCATCAATCCTTTCCTGCGGCTGGGCGGTGAGGCCAAAACGAAAAATCGGAGAATGCTGCTGAACGGTCTGCGGGATGTCGATTCCAAAATTACGGAGATCGCCTCTACGATCGAGCATAAAGACCTGATGGAACTTCAAACCAAGGCGGAACTGATTCATCAGCGGTACAGCAGTTCCGAATTATAGGAGGGAAACCCATGTCCACGCAGTTGATAGAGCTCAAAAAAGAAGATGAGCAGAAGGTAGTTGCAGAAGCTTCCCAATTAATTGAGAAGGTAGCCAAGACCGATACCGTTGCACTGGATTCCTTAATGGATGACATCGGCAAGCTTGGGGTGAAGACGCAGGAAAAAGCGGGACAAACCCTGAAACTGCTGGATCGGCCGGTCAATGATCTGATGTCCGGCAAACGCGTCGAAGTGCCGAATATGATTATGAAGCTGCGTAATGAATGCGAGAATCTGCAGCAGAGCAAAAATGTCAGCTTTTTCGGCAAAATGCTGCGCAAGAGTCCGCTCAAGAATTATGTCTACAAATATCAGTCCGTACGCACCAATATTGATGCCATCGTGACCGGCCTGCGGGACGGACGTGATACGCTTGAAGAGAGCATTGTCAACATGCGGCAGCTGAAACGCACCTCCATGGACGAAATCTACAACCTGCAGACCAAGATTGCCTTTGGCAACAAGCTGAAGGAGCTGTTCGAGGTGGAAATCGCCAAACCGGAGAATGAATTCCGCAAGGCTTATCTGGAGCGGGGGCTGCGCAAGGTCATGGTGCGGATCCAGTCCATGACCGAGATGATTCTGCTCTATAATCAGGCTATTGCCGCTACGGATATCATCAATGACAATAATGATAAGCTGATTGATTCGGTCAACAATGCGATTGACAAGACGTCAAATCTGATCACCGTATCCGCGATGATTGCAATGTCCCTGGCCGATCAGGAAAATGTCATTTCCGCCGTGGAAGCGACGAACAAGACGATTGAGGACCAGTTCAAGGAGAATGCGCGTCTGCTTCGCACCACGACTGAGAAGACGACAGAGCTGCTGTCCAAGCCTTCCATGTCGCTGGAGGCAGTGAATCAGGCCATCGGCGATCTGCTCAGTGCCTTGGATACCTCCGAGCAGTCCAACCGCCGGATTATCGAAAGCTGCCAGGATTATACGTCCAAAATGACGACAATCAACACGCAGCTGAACAACCGCCTCGGGCTGAACGAAACCTCGCAGCCGCAAGCGCTGAAGCAAGCCGGCAGCGACAGCGAGCTGAGCAGCTTTTTGAACTGACACCTTGTCCGAGTATAGATAAACAGCTATTTTGTTCTAGCCTGCTGGAATGGTTCAGCGGGCTTTTTTGTGCGAATAGCGGTTCAGCCTCGGGTATTAGCAGCTTAAGGAGCATTCATAATAGAGCACTCCCCTACATAAGTTGTCACTAAGGCAACATATGGAGGAAGTGAGGAACTGCGGATGATTCTGGGATGTCTGATATTTGTGCTTATTGTCGTAGCCAGCAGCGAAAAGGCGGAAGCCATTGCCAAGCTGAATGATCCGGATGACGGCAGCTAGCACTGCGGCAACGGATTCTCACTAAAGAAAATTTGTAATATATTGACGCTCTGTGATTCAAGCAATTTCCAGCGGTTTATTGGGTATAATACCCCAGGAGGCTGTATCAGCCTGCCATCATCGCGGAAAATACAAGCATTAAGCGGAGGTCATATGGAGAACGAGGCACTGCTGCAGGTTGAGAAATTGGCGCTGAAGAAACAGAAGATTTATCGGCAAAGCATATTGCGTTATATCGCCAGAGCAATGCTGGCTAGCATGTTTATCGGATTCGGCGTAATTGTAGCGTTCAAGACAGGCAACTTTTTCTACATGGAGCAATCACCGATGACCTATCCGATGGCTGCGATTACGTTTGGCGCGGCCATCATCCTGATCTCCTACGGCGGAGGCGATTTGTTCACCGGGGATACATTTTATTACACGTATGCTGCCTTAAGACGCAAGATGCAGTGGACCGAAGTTGTGCGGATGTGGACCGTCAGCTATCTTGGCAATATTCTTGGAGCTGCAGCCTTTGCGCTGCTGATTTTTTTGACCGGACTGTTCTACGATTCCAGCGTCAACGGTTTTCTGCTGAATGTGGTCGCCCATAAGATGGAGGCTCCGGCGTCTGAGCTGTTCTTCAGAGCCATCCTGTGTAACTGGCTGGTCTGTCTGGCGTTTTTTGTTCCGATGTCAATGAAAAGCGACGGGGCCAAAATGTTCGCCATGGTCCTGTTCGTATTCTGCTTCTTTATTTCCGGATATGAACACAGTATAGCCAATATGTGTACCTTTGCGATTGCACTGGTGCTGGATCATCCCGGTACGATATCTTGGGGCGGTGTGGTGCACAATCTGGTGCCTGTCACCATCGGGAATCTGATTGGCGGCGGTGTATTGATGGGTGTAATGTATTACTATGTGAACAAGCCGTTTCTGGACGAGGAGCATGACAAGCCCAAGGATACGCATTAACCGAAGACCAACCAACCCGCTTCCCCAGATTGGGGAGGGCGGGCTGGTTTTTTTGGGGACGGCGGTGTTTGGAATTAGCCAAATACCGTAGGTTACCGTTTTGCTTAAACAGCAATGGCCTTCAAGTTTGGCGAGATTAACAACTTTGCCCTGGTTGCCTTTTGAACGTCTTCCACCGACAGACCCGGCGCAATTTCCTTCAGCATCAGCCCTGTGCCCGGAATCACATCGATGACAGCCATTTCGGTTACAATGGTTTGCACCACATTTACAGCAGTCAGGGGAAGCTTGCAATGTTCTAATATTTTCGGTTCCCCATCTTTGTTCACATGGTCCATGGCTACAATGACACGCTTGGCCCCGACTACCAAATCCATAGCTCCCCCCATGCCCGGCACTTTTTTTCCTGGAATCATCCAGCTTGCAAGGTTGCCGTTCTCATCTACCTCCAAGGCACCCAAGACGGTGATGTCCACATGCCCTCCACGGATGATGGAGAATGAAAGTGTACTGTCAAAATAGCAAGCTCCTGCCATTGTTGTAACATAACTTCCGCCAGAATCAATACAATCGATATTTTCTTGTTCCTTTGTGGCTTTGGGGCCAACACCAAGGATTCCGTTCTCAGCCTGCAGCATAATATGAACATTATCGGGAATATAGTTTACTGCCATGGTAGGCATGCCAACACCCAGGTTGACCACATCACCGTCTTTGAATTCCTGGGCGATTCTTCTAACAATGAATTCTCGGTTATTCATGCGTATCCCCTACCTTTACAATGGCGTCGATAAATATTCCGGGTACGTTGACATGATTGGGATCAATCTCCCCGAGCTTTACATATTCGTCTGTCTGGGCAACTACATAATCTGCCGCCATAGCCATAACGAAATTGAAGTTGCGTGAGGAGCCGTTGATCACAAGATTGCCCGCTTCATCTGCCTTATGGGCTCTGATTAGCGCCACGTCCGCTTTGAGCGGCAGTTCGAGCAGATATTCCTTTCCGTCAATATCTATTTTCCTTTTGCCTTCCTCTACAATGGTACCTACACCTACAGGTGTTAAAACACCGCCCAACCCTGCTCCTCCTGCACGTATTTTTTCAGCTAACGTGCCTTGCGGGAAGAGGTTTACCTCAGCTTCTTTGGTCATAAGGAGTCTTCCCGTTTCCGGGTTGGAGCCGATATAGGATGCACAAATCCGCTTGACTCTGCCGCTTTTTACAAGTTTATATATAGATAATTCCGTGGTGCCAGTATCATTGGAAATAATGGAGAGATTACCGGCGGAATGGGTCTCGACAAGCGCACGCACCAACTGTTCCGGATGGCCTCCGGCCAGAAAACCGCCAACCATCACCGTGTCTCCGTCTTTGACCTTCTTAACGGCGTCTTCAGCGGAGATTAATTTGTTGTTCATGGTTTCAGACTCCTTGTATATTTTTTTGAAAATATAGAATTTATATGTTTCACGCTATATATTATCCTTCTATTTCTCGCTGGAACACCCCGTCCTTTAAAAGGACGGCGTAGCCGTTTCTACTTGGAAAGCAAAGTTTACTGGAGATAGTCATGAATGACTCTTGCGTATGGCAGCGTTAAATCGGCAATAAAATGTTTGCCGCCGATATACGCCTTAACAGGAAAATCTGCCACAGGAGCATGGACGTGGGGGGTCAGACTTAACCGGGCCGGCCCTGACCAGGCGCCCTTTACTGTAATATTCTCGAGATTGTACGCCACTAACTGCGCAATTTTAGGGGTACCATCAACATCGGGAATTAATTTTAGATTCACTTGGGTTTTTGCGATGGCTGTAGCCGTGTCCTTTTCGTCGAGAATGTTATGTTTGAAAGGCATGGTTCCCATGGCCACCAGGACATGGTTATAATGTAATGTGCCAGTCAGCGTTTCAGTACCTTCAACACTCAGGCGGGGATTCGCCCATTTTTTTGGGAACCCCCAAATTTCACGTCCTCCAAGAATAGCAGGTGCGTTATCCAAATACATTTGGGCAACAAAATTGCAGGGTTCCCCCTGAAAGGTACACGGGATGACAATACCGCTCTCCTCATAGCTTCCTAGACCGGATGAATCAGGCATCTTGATCCATTCATAGGAAACGGTATTGCTTCCATCCGGCTGAAGAGGCTCCGGGACCGCCTGTCTAATCGCAGCGGGATCGGATTCATAGGTAATTATAAAAAATTCCCTGTCGATGAAGTGGTAGGGGGGACGACCATAACTAGCGCTGGCCGCAGGCATGGACTGCAGTGAAAAAATTTCTTGTGGATTCATAACAATCGGATCTCCCTTTCTTGAAGAAGAGTGTTAGATGAGTGCATTCTCAATCAGCATCGCAATTCCCATACCCGTTCCGATACATAACGAGGCTATGCCGTAACGCGCAGAGCTTCGTACCATTTCATGCGCAAGCGTAACCAATATCCTCGCTCCGCTTGCACCGACAGGGTGTCCAATTGCGATTGCGCCGCCATTGACATTCACCTTCTCCGGGTTGACCCCAAGCTCATTTATTACCGCTAATGCTTGTGCAGCGAAGGCTTCATTAATCTCAAACAGATCGATGGCATCAAGGGAGATTCCCTGATCCTTAAGAAGTGACGAAACGGCTTTGACCGGGCCCATCCCCATATATGCAGGGTCAACGCCAACAAGTGAATAACCCTTGATATAGGCCAATGGTTGTACTGCATGTTCCTTGCATTTGTCTTCCGACATAACAAGTACAGCCGCCGCTCCATCATTGATCCCCGAGGCATTTCCGGCAGTAACCGATCCGTTTGTCTTAAATGCAGGTTTTAAATTAGAAAGTTTTTCTTTGCTTGCATCTCCTCTTACATGTTCATCCTCCGAGAACCAAATATTCTCTTTTTTGGTTTTGGTCAGAACGGGAACAATCTGCTCTGCAAAAACCTGCTTTTGTTTTGCTTCTATAGCCTTGATCTGGCTCCCATAGGCAAATTCATCCTGCTCAAGTCTTGAAATGTTATATTTCGCGGCAATGTTTTCTGCGGTAATTCCCATATGATAGTTGTTGATGGGACACGTAAGGCCGTCGGCTACCACGGTGTCTATCAATTCACTGTTGCCCAGCTTGTAGCCATTTCGTGCATTCCTTAGTACATAAGGGGCGTTCGACATGCTCTCCATACCTCCAGCTAAGAGGACGCCGCCTTGTTCTGCCAAAATAGAGTTGTAAGCTAAAGCGACGGCATGAAGCCCTGAACCGCAAACCGTGTTTATTGTGGATGCAGGTACTTCAATGGGGATGCCGGCTTTTAATGCCGCCTGTCTGGCAGGATTTTGGCCAGTGCCTGCTTGAAGGACATTTCCTAAGTAAATTTGATCAATCAATGCAGGCTCTAGTTGACTTTGCTGAAGGCAGGCTGTCATCACGTTAGCCCCCAATTCCGAGGCGCTTACTGACGAAAGTCCGTTGTTAAAAGAACCGACGGCTGTTCTTAATGGGCTTACCAATGCGACTTTTTTCACAAGTTCTCACATTCCTTTCACTGTGTTTAAGAAACTTACATGCGGGTATATACCACGGTGCATGAGAGAGTGAGTGTTATGGTTTGATCGCCTTCCTTCGTCTTTATCTGGAATTAATTAACAAATCAATCGTAAGTCTATTGTTCATTTTACTCAATGTTCAAATTAATACATAAATTTACATATTGATATGTATGGGGCCTTGTATACTCATATAATGAAGTCATTCTATCATTTCCATTGTTTTTCTGGATATTTCTGGTTATTTCAGAAAAAACGAATGAAAAGTGAAAAAGAGTTCAAGTCAAAAACGCCACCGGCCAGTTATTCCGGGCCGGTGGCGTTTTGCATAGATATGTTCGCTGTCTACCATTTGGAGCCGCCAGAGGAATTTTTGCCGGATTTGCCACCGCCACCGCCCCAGGATGACCCGCCAGTCGAGCGGCCGCCGCCTCCCCAAGAGGAACTGCCAGATGATCTGCCGCCGTCGAAGCCGCCCGAAGAGGAGCCACGCTTGCGTGCCTGCTCCCGGCGCTGCTGTTCCCGCAGGATGGCCAGCTGTGCCAGGCGTTCCTCTTCTTCTTTTTGGCGTACGAGACGGTTCGCTTCCTCCACGAAGGAGGAAATCTGGGACTCGTAGGCATGTGCAACGGCTTCCAGCTCATCCAGGTTATAAGGCCGGATGGACAGCCGCTGCTCCAGTTCACCATACTCAGGGATCAGGGAGAGCTGGAATTGGCTTCTGGAGGCGATTCCCTTGCTCTGAAGCCGCCGCTGGGCCGTATCTACACGCTCCTGTCCTTCCGGCAGGAGCCGGGTGACGTTAGCTAAGCGTTGGCCCAGCATATTGAGACTCTCGCCGACATTGTCGAACTTCTGGGCGGTTTCTTCCTGAAGTTTGAGCAGCTGGTCCAGGCTATTGCGGGCATTGTCATATTCCCCCCGCTGGTCACTGGTCCAGGTTTCGATCTGCGGAACTTCTCCCGCACCCTGACGGAGCTGTGTTCCCGCAGTCTCCATTACCTCCTCAAGATGGGTCAGATGGATCTCCGCAAACCGGCTGCGGGCTTCAGAGATCCGGCTGTTCAGCTCATTACGCCGCTGAGACAACTCGCTCCAACGGCTGCGGATCGTATCCAGATCCCTCAGGTTGTTCTGGCGGATCAGGGCCTGGCGCTCTGTCATGGCAATGGCATCGCCCAGCAGGGTATCCATACGGGCAGCGATTTTGCGCACCTCATCCATGTCTCCGCTGCGCAGCGGAGCTTCAAGTGTTGCCGCGGCTACGGAGGCCTGATCCAGATTCTCATAAGGTTTGACCTTCATATTGTGGAGGGAATGCTGTTCGATCAATGCGGCGATTGTGCTGCGGGCAGCCGCCAGAACTCCAGGAAAGTCATTCAATTTGTCGTCATACGTATCGACATCCTGCAGATCCTGCTCGATCTGCGCCTGCTTCTCCTGCGCCTCCCCGGTCATATCCTGTGCGGCAATTGGGTCGAACAGCTCCAGCTCATCCGCTTTGGCGGTCTCTTCAGCCAGCTCTTTCAGATCATCGGCAATTTCCTGCAGCCCATAGCCGGTCTCCTTGACCGCACTCTGAAGCTGGAGGTTCAATTCAGGCGCTTCCTTCTTCAGTTCGGTAATCTGCTGTTTAACGTTGCGGTCAGCATCACTGATTACGGCAATGTGCTGCTCTTCTTCCTTCAGCGAGGAGCGGAAAGCTGTTTCAGTCTGCTGCAACTGTGAGCTGGCAGCCTTGAGCGCCTTCAGACGGTAGAAGGGAGGCTGCGAGCTTTGGCTGCCCTGCAATGCGGAGATCTCCACCAGCTGTGCAGACAGCCGCTTGGAGATTTCCTCGACCATTTCTCCCGTCTTGCCTTGAACAATTCCCTGGAACGGCTGTAGGGATTCCAGCGCCCGGTTCGCCCGGACCAGCAAGTCGGCCAGCTGCTCCTGCTGGCTGCGGAGCTGCCCCCGTCTGCGCAGGCCGGTGAACAGCACATACAGCACTAATGCCAGCAGCGCTATCCCAATGACAATGCCGGCCATCTTCAGCAGCCCAAGGCCTGGGCTGCTGCTGCCGCTGCCGCCGCTGCCGCCGCTGCCGCCAGTGCCGCCGAAGGAGTCCAGCTTCTGAATCATGGAACGGATTCCCCCGGCAAAATCCCCTTCCCGGGCATAAGGATTGAAATACGTGTCCAGCAGCCCCGTGATGGCTGCGGTATCCAAGGCTCCGCCTTGAGCTTGGGACCAGGAGTTAATATAGTCCTGTAGGCCCGGATTCTTGAAGTTCAGTTCAACTCTCTGGTCTCCGGCAGAGATCAGAAGGAGAACATCCTGCGGCGTCAGGCCCCAGGAATTATAGACGTCAGTGGCATAGGCGCCAGGCTCGGCGCCATCCAAAGAATCGACAGTCAGCACCCGGATGGTATAGCGGTCTCCCTCAGCAATAGCGGCAACAGTTGCCGCCTCCTGCGTCGAGAGCAGGCCGGCTTCATCGGTAACCAGTCCCTGCTGAGCGGGAATCGCTGCCGCATAGATACTTGGCATCCATAGCAGGCTGATGATCAGGAACAAGGAAATATATTTTTTCAAACTGGCACGCTCCGATCTATAGGACTATTGTTCAGTATATTATGCTGATTATTATACTATATCATTAAACATCCTAAGCTTTGCAGATGCACTTTTAAGCAATTAATGGCCCTTTTGCAGCTATATAAGTTGAACTTTAGATTTACCGAGCCGGTATAGAACGCAACTGCGGTGAATGTTTGGACTTCCGGCCGCTGTTGTCTACAGATTTCTTGATTTATACCGCTATGTGCGGTTGAAATCCGCAGACTGCTTATGCTTTCGAAGCGAGCTTTCCTACGGAAAGCTTTCAGGCGGTCGCTATCGCTCCTACAGTTCCAAACTTCCCCTCCGCTGCTTTTGCCTCTAGGTAGTTCTTTAGTCCATCTTATATATTATCAATTGTTTTTTTCTAAAATGGCACAAAAAAAGCCGCACCCCGTAATCCGGGAATGCGGCATTCTGCACGATCATTATCTGATTTGCAGGCAGAGAATATATTGTAATCTGGATTTAATTTCTTTTTGCCATTTCAAATCTCCAACTTTAACAGCAAGATTGAGCAGATCCAGATAGTCGTCAACCTGCAGAGCGGTCCGGGTATTGGCTGAGTTCATGGGTGTTCAGTCTCCTTTTAACTCCATATAGTGAATTGAATGTATTTGTATATTCAATAATGATAATCATTATCAACTGTTATTGCTATTATCCACATTTTAAGCTAAAAAAGCAATATAAATAAATTAAAAAGATGAACTGTTTTTGTAATGGACAGTTCAGCACTTTGCTCAAGCGGGGCAGTGAACTGGTATATTTGCACAATTTATCACAATTGGTCGGGTAATTTGCAGGAACCATACCATTTTTTGTCGAATACAGCTTCTTATAACTGCTCTTAGCCCGATTTTTATTTGGAAAAAGGAGAATTGCGATGAAGCGGTGTAAACTCATCCTTCTAATTAGCATTGTGCTCATGATTGCACCCCCTGCTGCCGCTCACGCTGAAAGACAAGAGATAAGATATCAGACAGAGTTGGGTTATCCGCCTTATAAATACATACAGAACGGATATCTGACCGGCTTTGATATTAACCTGACAAGCATGATTTTTGAGAAGCAGGATTATCTGATTCAGTACAGCACCGGCGAATGGGAGGAAACGTATAAACGGCTAATTGACGGAGAGATTGATACCACCGGACTTATGGCCGTTACGGAGGAGAGAAAGAAGCAGGCATTGTTCTCTAAGCCTGTGTTCAAAAGCTATATCTCTGTCTATTCGCGTCAGGCGCTGAAAGAAGAAGTGAAGCTAAGCACCTTGAAGAACTATAAGGTAGGAGTGGGCGAGGGTCAGTACTCCGAGATGGTGCTGCACGGCAAAGCAGGAGTCTCACATTACATAGAATATGCAACAGTACCAGAAGCGCTGGAGGCTCTGCAGAAAGGCGAGATTGATCTCTTGTTCGAGAACCAGGGTGTTGTCGATTATTTGATTGTTGAGCGTGGATTAACCGGTGACATTATTCGCAAAATGAGTAATTTATATCCTGAGGATATCGCTTATGGTATCAGCAAATCAGCACCGGAGCTGGTCTCCTACGTTAATGCACGGCTGGAACGGCTGCAGCGGTCCGGTGCTTTTGAGGAGCTGTACCAGCAATATTTTTTCGCTCATTCGGATGATTACCAATCCCTAGCCAATGGGAGGATCATTTCAGGAATCATCATCGGCTTCTGTGTGCTGCTTTTTGGTATTGTTCTAATAAGGGTTTACATCAGGCGTTTACGCCGGACTATCCACTCCGAGCAGGAATTTTTCGAGGATGTTATTGAGCATACCGGGATGATTGTCTGGGCGGTGGAGGGTGATAAGAGGATCGTGCGTTTCAATCAGTATGCGGAAAAGATGACAGGGCTGAAGGAGCAGGACATGCTCGGAAAAAGCCTCGATGATATTTCCGGTCTGGAAGGCAGCGCAGCCTTGCTCAGAGATCTCCTTATCAAGGCGGTGTACAAGGACTACACAGGCAACGTTGAACTGCGGCTTCCCGACCATGTGCCGGATGCCCGCTATTTCTCCGTGCGGACTACTCTGATTAAGGGGATGGATGATCAGGCTGAAGACATCTTCGTACTGGTTGGACTGGATATTGATGAGCGCAAGGAGAGTGAGCTTAAGCTTCAGCTCAGCTACGAGGAGCTGGAGTCGACCTATGAGGAGCTGGCGGCGGCAGAGGTAGAACTGCAGGAACAGCTTAACAAGCTGGGGGTCAGTGAACGCCGGTTCCGCCTGGCCTCAGAAAGCTCCGGTGCTTATATGTGGGAGCTGGATTGGGAGACAGGGGTCTACAAGCTTTCTGACCGCTGGTATGAAGTGATGGGCTACAATGAAGAAGAAATCAACTCGTTCGTCGGCGGGGTGCTCAGTATCATTCATCCCGATGACCAGGAGACTGCACGAAAGGCGAGACAAGAGCATCTGTCCGGGTTGACCCCGATTTACGAGACTGAATACCGCATGCGAACCCATGATGGCAGCTATGTATGGTTTGAGGTGCGCGGCAAAGCGATTGTCGATCCAAAAGACAGGATTGTGCTGTTCCTGGGTTCCCTGATTGACATCAGCAAACGCAAGCAAGCTGAGTTCAAGCTGAGTAACAGCTATCAGGAGCTGGAGGCGACGTATGAGCAGCTTACGGCAACACAGCAGGAACTGGTAGGACAATATGATATGCTGGTCGAAAATCAGAAGAATATGCACCGTCTGGCCTATGTGGACTCACTCAGTAATCTGCCCAACCGCCTCAGCCTGCTGGAGACGATGGAGAATTACTTCCGGCGGCCTGGCGGCAAAGCGGCACTCTTGTTTGTGGATACCGACAATTTCAAATACATCAATGACACGCTGGGTCATAAATCGGGTGATATTCTTATCCGCAAAGCCAGTGAACGGCTCCAGTCGCTTGTGGATGAAAGAGCCATGCTCTCCAGACTCGGCGGAGATGAATTTGTAATTTTCCTCAAGGATACGGATGACCGTGAAGCCGTGCTGAATTTGGCGGAGGACATCATGCGGTCATTCCGCAGGTCTTTCCTTATCGGAGAAAGCAATCTGTATATCTCTGCCAGCATCGGGATCTCCTTCTATCCGGAAGACGGAGAGACCACAGAGGAGATTCTGAAGAATGCCGATGTGGCGATGTACCGGGCCAAAGAAGAGGGCAAAAGCACGTATGTAGTCTATGATAAGTCCATGCATACCGCATTTAATGAACGGATGAACGTTGAGAAGCATCTGCGAAGTGCGATGAACAACAAGGAATTTGAGCTGCATTATCAGCCGCAGGTGGAGATCGGGACCGGGATGATTTCCGGCTTTGAGGCTTTGATTCGTTGGAACAGTCCTGTGCTTGGTTTTGTATCCCCTCTGTCATTTATCAAGATTGCCGAGGATTCGAGGCTGATTATATATATCGGGGAATGGGTCCTTAGAGAAGCCAGCAGATTCATGAAAAGCGTACATGACCGCACCGCAATTCCATATAAAATATCCGTCAACATTTCGATCATTCAGCTGCTGCAGGATGATTTCGTGGAAATGGTGCTGGACAGCCTGGCGGAAAGCGGACTTGAGCCCAGCTGCCTGGAACTCGAAATCACGGAATCCATCTTTATGGAATCCTTCGAAAGCACCGTCAGCAAGCTGGGATTCCTCAAGTCGCGCGGGATCCGCATCGCCCTGGATGATTTCGGGACAGGGTACTCTTCTTTGAGTTATTTGCAGCAGCTGCCAATTTCCACACTGAAGATGGATAAAATCTTTATAGATTCTCTGGAGGATAAGGCCTACAGCCAATCCTTTGTTCAAACGATCATTATTCTCGGCCACAAAATGGGTCTTGATGTGGTGGCTGAGGGAGTAGAGGATGCCAGACAGCTGGAATTCCTTAAGCAATTCGACTGCGATAAGGTACAGGGTTATTTAATCAGCAGGCCGGTTCCGGAGCGCGGAGTATGGGAACTGCTTGAGCCTCATTATTGAAATAGAAATAGAGATGGCTGCACAGCAAAGCGAGCCCGGGACAACACAGTCCGCGGGCTCGCTTATATTTTCACGCAGGAATAGTCTGGGGAAAGTCTCTTCAAATGTCTACTGGACGGCTTAGAAAATGATAATTTTGTTCTTGCCAGTCTTCTTCGCTTCGTACAGGGCATCATCCGCCTGCTGAAAGGTGGAGCTCTTGGAATCCTCCCCTCGATAGTCATGCATCCCGATACTCACCGTTATGGATTTACCGTCCATTTCGCTGACCGGCATGCCTGCAATCCCCTTTAAGATCCGCCCTATAATCTCGCTTGATTCCTCCAGCTTCTTGGCGGTCAGAATAATGACGAATTCCTCTCCGCCGTAACGTGCGGCAAAGTCATCTGAGCCAATATGCTTCAGTACCATTCCTGCAACCTGCTTAAGAACGATATCTCCGACCCAATGCCCATACTGGTCATTTACCTTTTTGAAATTATCAATATCCATCACCGCCAGCTGCATCGGGAAGGGGTTGCTCTGCTGATGCTCAATCAGCCAGCACGGCTGAGGAAACCTTCATATAGTTTTGTTTCAGATAAATCATAGAGACAAGCAAAGGGAGGAGCATGATCAGGGGTTTGACATGATATTCCGGGCTAAGATTTGAAATTATCAAAATTGCGTAAATATGGCTGGCGAAAATTTGAAAACTCCGAAGACAAGGGCTTCCACTTGCGGATAGCTTCCAAAACGAGAATTAGAGCAAATATAAGGGAATCCGGGATCGGCATAATGTTCGTATTTAAGCGAATTAAAATAAGGGGTTATAGCTAAAAATTCTCTAATTAAGATCTAAAGGCGAATTATTGTATGGTTTTGTCCTTGACACATTCGTGAATAATCTGTAGAATTTCTATTGGCTCATATAATAAAGTTAAGCTGTTCGTATATCCTCAAAGATAAGGTTTGGGGGTTTCTACAGGGGACCGTAAATTCCTGGCTACGAATAGGGTGCATTTTGCATACCTATGAAGTATCCGGGATTTTTGTGTTGTGGTTAATAAACTATCTATTTTCGCAGAAACGGACAATGGCCAACATGAGTACGGCGATGCCGTTTCTCCCTAGGAGGAACAGAGAAACAGATGAGTAAATATGATGTGATTGTCGTTGGTGCGGGTCCGGCCGGAATATTCGCCTGCTATGAATTGACACGAAAGGCGCCTGATTTGAAGGTGCTGCTTGTGGACAAGGGTCATGATATTTACCGCCGCAATTGCCCGATCCTTGAGGAGAAGATCAAGCTCTGTCCGCCCGCTTCGGGGCGCAAGGAATTCGCCGGCTGTCTGCCTGCCTGTTCAATTACTGCCGGTTTCGGGGGAGCAGGGGCCTACAGTGACGGCAAATTTAACATCACGACGGAGTTCGGCGGCTGGATGACCGATTATTTGGCACCCTCCAAAGTGCTGGAGCTGATCGAATATGTAGACAGTATTAACCTGGAGCATGGCGCAACACCGGTCATTACCGATCCGACAACCGAGAGCATCCGCAATATTGAGCAACGGGGATATGCTGCCGGACTGAAGCTGCTGCGGGCGCAGGTGCGCCATCTGGGAACAGAGCAAAACCTGGAAATCCTTAAATCCATATATGAATATTTGAAAACACGTATTGAAATGCTGTTCAAGACAGAGGTTCAGGATATAGTTACCGTAAAAGATAATGGAACGCACCGCATTACAGGCATTACGCTGAAAAACGGGGAAAGCCATGAGGCGGATAAGGTTATGATTGCCCCGGGCCGTGACGGATCGGCCTGGCTGACCGAGGTGCTGAAAAAACGCCGGCTGAAAATGTACAATAATCAGGTCGATGTAGGTGTAAGAGTCGAAACTTCGGATGTGGTAATGCGGGAGATCAATGAACATCTTTATGAGGGTAAATTCATTTTCAATACATCTGTAGGCACCCGTGTCCGCACCTTCTGCAGCAATCCGTCAGGACATGTTGTCGTGGAAAATCACAGCGGTGTGATGGCGGCCAACGGACATTCCTATAAGGACCCTGCACTGGGTTCGAAGAACACCAACTTTGCCCTGCTGGTCTCGCATACGTTCACGGAGCCCTTCGACAAGCCCAATGAATATGCCCGGGAAATATGCAAGCGGGCGAACGATTTGTCCAGCGGCGGTGTGATTGTACAGAAATACGGTGATATTCTCCGCGGCCGGCGTTCAACGGAAACGCGGATCAAGGAAGGATTCCTGGAGCCGACGCTGAAGGAAGCGGTACCTGGCGATCTGGGACTGGTACTGCCGTACAACACCATGAAAAGCCTGATTGAAATGGTCGAAGCCCTGGAAAAAGTAACCCCGGGTATCGCCTCCGAACATACGCTGTTCTATGGAGTAGAGGCGAAATTTTATTCGGCCCGTCCGAAGCTTACGGAGAATCTGGAGACGGAAATTTCCGGACTGTATTGCGGCGGAGATGGTGCGGGCATCACCCGCGGTCTGGCTCAAGCCGGAGCCGCCGGGGTATGGATTGCCCGGGGGATGCTGGAACATACCGGCGCTTAAAGACAATAGAATAGGTGAAGAAGGGCAGCCTCACTGCAGGAATTTCTGCGTTGAGTCTGCCCTTTTTCTATTTAGCTCTCATTTGAACTCCCGCTCATATGGTATACAATAATTATCATAATTGTAAATTCGAGAGGATGATGCAGCAATGGATTCAAAGCAGGACAAAAGCAGGGGACTTCAGGTGATAGTGTATTTGCTCTTTATTGTGTATGCATTATTTACTGTTCAGGTAATTTTGTTCAAAACTATTCCTATAACAAGCATATTTGAGGCGGACACGGCCTTAAGAAGTGTGAACTTGATCCCATTCCACACGATTTACGGATTTTTCACAGATGAATCCATCGGCAGCGATAGAATGGTGACCAATGTGTTGGGCAATATCGGGATCTTTATCCCCTTAGGCCTTGCCGCAGCTTATATAGGAAAGAGCAGGACCTGGGGATTTAAGGTTGCTTTTGTCTTCTCGGTTAGTATGGCTTTTGAAATCATTCAATATATCTTTGCGCTGGGAAGCAGTGATATTGATGATATTCTGTTGAACTGTGCCGGAGGTGTGATTGGCATAGCCTTGTATAAAGTCCTCTTGAAGATCACCCCTTCCGGAAACCAGCTCCTTGCGGCGATCATTGGATTCTTTTTACTGGCAGGCATTGGCGGAGGTGTTGTGACGGGGGTGGTGGATCGCAGCTTGCTGCCTTTTGCTGATCAGGAGATGGAATACATAGATGAGAACAAGCAGATCATGACAGGCGTAGATGAGAGTACGGCGGATCTGTTCGGCGATTTGACCGCTGCCCAGACTGACGCAATAACCCTATATAACAATCCTAAGTATAGTATGCTGAAGAAAACAGCGGAAACAACTGAACCCGGGCAAGAAAATAGTACCATTCCAGTAGGTGCCTCAACCAAAATCATTATCAGGCATTTGGCGTCTGATCAAAATAAGATTATCAGCACTTACGAAGAAGGTACGATTTCCAGCCTGGTCTCCATAGTGGAGTCATCTCCAGCCGCCCCTACAGTCAGAGTCTGGTTGGACGGAGACAGCAAACAAGCGGCAAGGATGCTGCTCGTAAATGTTCTGAAGTAAAGTGATATTACCAAGTGTTTCTATCTTCTTGGGCAAGCTGGCCTACAGCTGTAATTTGCAACCGAGGCCATAACAACCTCCAATTTTTGCTGGCGATACGTTTCTCATAGATAGAGTGCAACTGGCGGTTGGCTATAAAACTCGGAGTGGGTCTGAGCTCCATTTGGATTACATCCCGGATGCCATGAGGGGCGGCCAGCCTTAAATTACCGTGTTCATCCAGCGAAAGCCCAAGAGCGGTTGCCGTCTCAGGAAATTTGGACATGCCGTCGACAGAAGAGGTATAGGGCGGAATATCGTTAACCACATGCATTCTCGCCTGGTTTTTGACTGACCAGGGGATGGACGGATCGGCGGCCCGCAGCTGCGCTTCCCAGGCTTTTTCGGTCTCTTCGCGGATGTCGCTGCTATCATAATAAATAACATCAATATCTGCCAGCGGTGTTCTTTCCGTAAATCCATGCTGGACATCCCAGACTTTAGAGCGGACAAATCCGGCGCAGACCCAGGAATCGGGCAGCATCAGCGCTCGGGCGGCAGATAGAATATTCATCATCCACGGGTCTTCTCTCACGGCCCGCAGGAGATCTTCCTCGGTATGGATCAGCAGCATAGGTCCTCCTTTAAATAGTTGCACTAGAGCGTGTCTTCAAACCGCTTCCCCGCCAAAATCTGCTGCTGTATGCCCTAAGGAATCATGGGTACAGTACCATTTTCTGATCACACGCGGAGAAAGGCATTTACGAACGGACCGAGTTGCACTTAATTGGGGCTTTTAGCCAGTTACAGGAGGACAACGGACTCCAGCGCAGTTATTTCTCCCTGATGGCCGTTTTTAGATAGAACGCAGAGCAGATAAGGTCGCCTGGGTCCGCAAAAGAGAATAAACAGGTGTTATACTCTCCTTAGCGCCTCCTGAGTCCGTTTACGAGTAAACGAACCCGCTGCGGGCTTTTAGGGCCCCTACTTTCAATACTAAATCCCTGCTTCCCCAGAGCTCTTCCAGTTTGAAGACATGCATTAAATAAAAGCAACGGTTTTTTTATCTGATACCTCTATTATAAGGCCGAATTTACAGGCTTGGGTACTCTAACAAGACAATAGGGCGGATTGCTATTATGATTTGGCACATCTTATAATGGACCGATAGATTGACCATTGGAGGCGTGGCTGTGGAACATAACTTGACGATATTGCTGCAATTGTTCGAAAGGGCGGCACTGCTGCTGATGTGCCTGTTCGTGTTGACCCGGCTGCCGCGGTTTAAAGAGATTTTTGTCAAAGGAGCTTACGCTCCGCAGGATCTTGTGATCGTGACGGTGATCTTCAGCCTGTTCGCGATCTTCGGAACCTACAGCGGCATTAAAGTCGACGGCTCACTGGTAAATGTGCGGATTATCGCCATTATGGCCGGCGGAATTCTGTTTGGTCCTTGGGTCGGACTGATTACTGGCATTATATCCGGGGTTCACCGTTTTCTGATTGATATTGGCGGCGTGACCTCCGTGCCCTGCCTGATTACAAGTGTCACGGCGGGAATTGTCTCCAGCGTTATTTACCGCCGGACCACGGCTGACCGCCGCTGGATTGCCGGTATCCTGGCCGGGATGGGCTGCGAAGCACTGACCATGCTGCTTATTCTGGTTATGGCAGATCCTTCATCGCTGGGTGTGGATATCGTTTCGAAGATCGCTTTTCCGATGATTGTGGGGCAGATCAGTGTCGGCCTTATTGTTATGCTTGTCCAGAGTGTGGAGGGAGAGAAGGAACGGATTGCCGCGAAGCAGTCCAAGCTGGCGCTGGATATTGCTAATAAGACGCTGCCGTATTTCCGCAACATCAATCCCCAGTCGCTGCGCACCATTTGCGGGATTATCAAGGAGGACATCGGTGCTGATGCGGTAGCGATCACCGATACCCGCTTCATCCGCGCCTATGTCGGAGTGGGAGAGGAATATTACACCGAGACGAACGAGATTATCAGTGAAGAGACGAAAAAGACGCTGAGGGACGGCGAAATTACGATCCGCGATGACGATACTGAATATATGAACCGGGCAATCCGGTCGCTGATTATCATTCCCCTGAAAGAGAAAAGCGAAGTGACCGGAGCACTGAAAATTTACTATACCAAAGCCCACAAAATCACTTACTCGCTGCAGGCAATGGCGGTAGGGCTGTCGCAGATGATTTCGACGCTGATGGAGGTATCGCGGGTCGAAGGCATTAAGGAGATGGCTAACAAAGCCGAGCTGAAGGCGCTGCAGACTAGCATTAATCCCCATTTTCTGTTCAATGCGCTGAACGCGATTAGTTCCCTGATCCGGATTAACCCGGATAAGGCACGGGAGCTGATTATCAACCTGTCAGGCTATATGAGATACAATCTGGAGCTGACCGATGAATTCATTGATATCCGGCGTGAGCTGCAGCAGGTCCAGCAATATGTGGAGATTGAAAAAGCCCGCTTCGGCAGCCGCCTGGCCGTTGAGTATGATATCGACGAAGTGGAGGTGCGTATTCCCAGCCTGATTATTCAGCCGCTGGTGGAGAATGCGATTGTTCACGGGATTTTGAAAGTGAAGGGACCGGGCACGGTGACGATTTCGGTGAAAGACCGGGGAGAGACCGTGCGGATCGGCATCGCCGATACCGGAGCAGGCATCGCGCAGGAGACGATGGAGAAGGTCTACAGCGGAAGCATGCCGGATAACAAAATTGGGCTATATAACGTACATCAGCGGGTAAAGCTGATTTATGGCAAGGGTCTGATCATTCACCGGCTGGATAAAGGGACGGAAATTTATTTCGACGTCACAAAGGAGAAGCTATGAAAGCGATAATTGTAGAGGATGAAGTGCTGGCAAGGAGTGAGCTTGCCTTTCTGATCGGAGCACACAGCGATATAGTGATCACTGCCGAGTTTGAGGACGGACTGGATGCGCTGAAATTTCTGCAGGTTGAGGAAGTTGATGTGATTTTTCTGGATATCAATATTCCGTCCATCGACGGCGTGCTGCTGGCCCAGAATATCAGCAGGTTTTCGGTCAAACCTTATATAGTATTTATCACTGCCTACAAGGAGCATGCTGCCGACGCTTTCGAGATTGAAGCATTCGACTATATTCTGAAGCCCTACAGTGAATCGCGGATGAAAGCCATGCTGAACAAGCTGGAAGCGGCATTCGCGGCGCGTAGCCGTCCCAGAGAAGAAGGTCATCTTGCGGTCAGCAACAAGGTCAATCTGTGGAAAAACGAGAAGATCATCGTTGTCGATGCCGACGAGATTTATTATGCTTCAGCGCAGGAGAAGACAACGAGCGTAATGACTAAGGGAGAGGAATACAGCATGGCTCTGAGCATCAGCGAGTTCCACAGCCGGCTGCCGCAGGACAGCTTCTTCCGCTGCCACCGGTCCTATCTTGTGAATCTGTCCAAGATCAAGGAAATTATCCCTTGGTTCAATAATACGTATCTGCTCCGGCTTCGTGATCTGGACTTTGAAGTGCCGGTAAGCCGCAGCAAGGTCAAGGAATTCAGGCAGATCATGCGCCTGTAGCGGCATTTCATTCCCGCATTCGGTCATCTCATTCCCGATTTCTCTCAAGAAAGCGTTGTTTCGCTACAATGAAGGAGCAAAGAAAGCCCTTGCAGCGACAATAGAGAGAAAGAAGGAATGACTCATGACTACGGCTAAATTTGGCAGCAAGCGCTGGATGATCGTGCTGGGTACAGTGATTATGCAAATGGGACTGGGCACAATCTACACATGGAGCCTGTTTAATGCGCAGCTTGTCAGCAAATTCGGCTTTGAGCTTAGCGCTGTTTCGATAACTTTTTCCATTACGAGCTTTGCCCTTGCCTTCGCAACCTTGTTTGCCGGGAAGCTGCAGGACCGGTTTGGCCTCCGCAAGCTGACCGCTTCCGCTGGGATTATGCTGGGACTTGGTCTGATGCTTAGCTCGCAGGCCAACTCCCTCCTGATGTTCTACCTGCTGGCCGGCGTAGTCGTGGGTTATGCCGATGGCACGGCTTATATTACTTCGTTATCCAATCTGATTAAGTGGTTCCCTAAACATAAAGGCTTGATCTCCGGCGTATCAGTCGGCGCCTACGGAACCGGCAGTCTGATCTTCAAATATATCAACGGCAGCCTGATCGAGTCGGCAGGCGTATCGAATACCTTCCTGTATTGGGGCCTGGCCGTCATGATCATGGTTGTCGCAGGCTCGTTGCTGGTCAGGGAAGCTCCTGTGGCTGCTCCGGCACTGGCACAAGCAAACAGCAGAGGGGTGGATTCCTCAGCCGCAACAATTCCGGCTGCAGTGAAAGACTATACCGTCAAAGAAATGCTGCGCACCAAAGAAGCGTACCTGCTGTTCGTAATTTTCTTCACCGCCTGCATGAGCGGCCTCTACCTGATTGGCATTGTTAAGGATATCGGGGTGCAGCTGGCGGGTCTGGATATCGCTACAGCGGCCAATGCCGTTGCGATGATCGCGATCTTCAATACTGCAGGGCGCCTGATTCTTGGAGCGTTGTCCGACCGTATGAGCCGATTGAAGCTGGTCAGTGCCACACTTCTGGTCACAGCCTTGGCGATGCTAACCTTAAGCTATGCGACCTTGAGCTACGGCTTGTTCTTCGCTTGTGTGGCCACCATTGCTTTCTGCTTCGGGGGCAACATTACGGTGTTCCCGGCGATTGTCAGCGACTTCTTCGGCCTTAAGAACCATAGCAAGAACTATGGCATTGTCTATCAGGGCTTCGGAATCGGGGCGTTGTCCGGCTCGTTCATCGCCGCTTCTCTCGGCGGGTTCAAGCCTACCTTCATCGTCATCGGCGCACTGTGTATTGTAGCCTGTCTTCTGGCGGTTTCCTTAAAGCCTCCGGTGCAGAGACAGGCAAGAGAAAAAGGAATGAGCCTGAAGCCTTCACGGCATACGGCTTAACCATATACAAACATGTTGGCTTAAGAAGTACACAGACAAAGAGAATAGTTATTCGAAAAAGAGATATCCCGGCCTTTCGTGCAAACGGCTGGCGGATATTTCTTTTTTGTAGTGGTGTGGAGATAACGGAATAGAATACATCGAACCCGGTCTCCACATTGATGTGAAAGCCGGGTTCGGTATGGGACTGTGTCTGGCAATCAGCGGTCTGACTCTTTCCTGAGTTACTTATTGCCCGCTGCTTCCCGGAGCCTCACAGTCATAAGAATCGGTATTCGGATTCTCCGCCAGCTCGCGAAAGTGGCGGGGTTTATAGCGGATAACCTCTTGCGTCTCTTGAAGCTTTGCAATCTTACGGGGAATTTTATCATTGTGTTCCTCTAGCAGAGTGTACCGTTCGGATAGCGTACCCCCGCCCTGATGGGTCAGTGTCAGATAATGCCGCATTTCTTCCAGCGTCATTCCCGTAGCCTTGAGGCGCATCAGGAAACGAATGCCAAGTATCTGATCCTTGCTGTAGTGACGATGGCCGTTAGGTTTGCGGTCGGCATAGGGCAGCAGACCAATTCGCTCATAATAGCGTATCGTATCCTCAGTCAAGCCCGTCAGCTCGGCGGCCTGGCTGATGGAGGTGACGGTCTCGGGAATTTCCTGCGTAGTGATATCCATGGAAACCTCCTTGAATAATGTTACCAAGGAATTTCTCCATTCTCGTCGAAAAATCCTCCTGTCGGGCCATCCGCATCCAGCGTCGCCAGACGTACGGCAATAACCGCCGCTTGCTCCACGCTACGATGGCCGGTGAAGCCATTGAGATCGGTGGCGGTGAAGCCGGGATCGCCAGAATTAACCTTGAGCGGGGTATCCTTGAATTCCTTGGCAAAAGTAATTGTAGCCATGTTAAGCGCTGCTTTGGAGCTATTGTAGGCAAGCAGATTAAATTCGGCATGCTCGTGATGGGGATCGTTGTTGAAGGTTAAGGAACCCAGACCGCTCGACATGTTGACGATCCGCCCAGCAGGAGATTGCAAGAGCAGTGGAAGCATAGCCTTAGTTACGGCAATCGTACCGAAAAAGTTGGTGTAGAATGTGACTTTGAGGTCACTCATCGGCAATTGGCTGGGAGCAGCACCGCCTCCAAGGGAAATGCCCGCATTGTTGATTAGCACATCAAGCCCATTGTACTCCTTGGCAATAGTCTGGGCTGCTGCTGTAATGCTATCGTGGTCCTGTAGATCAAGCTGGATAAAGTGTGCATCGACGCCTTCCTTTGCCAAAGCTGCTGCTGCTTCGCTACCCCGCTGCTCATCGCGAGAGCCGATCAAAATTATATGGCCGGGGGAGAGGAATGGAGGGAATCGGATAAGCCATCAGGCGGGCAGCAATAGACAAAAGACAAAGACCGTTCAAATGATTGAACGGTCTTTGTCTTTTGTAATAGTGTGCGTGTATTAAGGGGTGCGATCACATTACCCTTCCAGCAGCAACGCTTCCGGATCCTCCAGCAGTTCCTTGAGCTTGACAAGGAAGCTTACCGCTTCGGAACCGTCCACGATGCGGTGATCGTAGGAAAGCGCGATGTACATCATCGGGCGGTTGGCGCTTCTTTCTTCGTCCAGGGCGATCGGACGGAGCTGGATCTTGTGCATGCCGAGGATACCAACCTGCGGCGTATTGAGAATCGGCGTGGACAAGAGTGAGCCGAACACGCCGCCATTGGTAATGGTGAACGTGCCGCCCTGCAGCTCCTGCAGGCTGAGCGTGTTGGCGCGTGCTTTGGAGGCGAGCTCGCCGATCCGCCGTTCGATCTCAGGGAAGCTGAGCCGGTCCGCATCGCGGACGACCGGTACAACCAGCCCTTCCTTGGCAGCGACGGCGATACCGATGTCATAATATTTCTTGAGCAGCAGATCTTCGCCGTCGATCTCGGCATTCAGCAGCGGATAGGCTTTGAGCGCGCCGATCACGGCCTTGGTGAAGAAGGACATGAAGCCCAGTCCGACTTCATGCTTCTCTTTGAAGGCATCCTTGCGGCGCTTGCGGATGTCGAGGATGGCAGTCATGTCCACCTCGTTGAAGGTGGTCAGCATGGCCGCGGTCTGCTGCGCTTCGACCAGGCGGCTGGCGATCGTCAGCCGTCTGCGCGACATGCGCTTGCGCTCCACGGCCTTGCCGTCCTCTTGCTGCGGCGCTTTGCCCGCCGCAGCTTTGGCAGGCTCCGGCTTGCCCTGCGGCGCCGGAGACACGGGCACAGCGGCCCCTGGGCCGGCTGCGCCATGGTCCTTCACATCGGCCTGGCCAATCCGGCCGATAGGGTCGCGGGCACTGACCTCGCCGAGGTCGATGCCCCGCTCCCGCGCGAGCTTGCGCGCGCCCGGCGAAGCCAGGGCCGCATTGCCTGCCGCACCTTCGGGTGCGGCGGCAGGAACGGCAGCGTCCGAAGGCGCTGCCACAGGTGCGGCAGCGGCAGGTGCAACGCTGCCTGTAGCAGGTGCCGCCTCGGGCTTGCCGCCCGCAGCGGCCTGCGGCGAACTTCCGGCAGCAGCGTCTGCGCTGCCGATCACGCCGATAGCCTCACCAACGGCTACATTCTCGCCGGCCTGGCGCAGGATGGAGGAGATGACGCCGTCCTCCTCCGCGCTGATTTCAAGATTGACCTTGTCGGTTTCAAGCTCAGCAAGCACATCCCCCTGGCCGACAGTATCGCCCTCTTTAACCAGCCATTTGTAGATCGTTCCTTCGGAAATGGATTCGCCCAGATCGGGTACTTTAATTTCGGACACAGGCCCTTACCTCCCCAAATATAATAGTTAACGTTATCGTGACACCGTCCCCTTTCAGGAGGACGGTACAGCCGCTTGTACTTGCGAATTTAGTTTCAGGGCTTCCGTAACTATACGCCGCTGCTCAAAGCTATGCACATCGGCGTAACCGCTGGCCGGGCTGGAACGTTCCGGACGGCCGATATACTGCACTTTGACATCCTGCGGGGCGATGGCGCGCAGCCGTGGTTCGGCATAACTCCAGCCGCCCATATTCTTAGGTTCTTCTTGTACCCAGATGATTTCCTGCAGGGAGCGGAAGGTGCTCAGATGAGCGGCCAGTTCCCGTTCCGGGAACGGGTAGAGCTGCTCCAGCCGGAGAATGTGCAGCCAGGACCAATCCTGTCCCTTGGCTGAATCCAGCTCAGTCTGCAGGTCGATAGCGACCTTACCACTGCAGACAACCAGCCGTTTAACCTCGCCGGGCTTGCTGCCCAGAAGGGGCTCCGGCAGGACCGGCTGGAAGCTTCCCGAAGCCAGTTCGGCTCCCGGGGAAGTGCTGCGTGTGTTGCGGATCAGGCTTTTCGGAGCCATGACCACCAGCGGGCGGGCATCCGATCTGCCGCAAAGGGCAGCCTGGCGGCGGAGCAGGTGGAAATACTGCGACGCACAGGTCAGATTGGCTACAGTCCAGTTCTCTTCAGCTGACAGCTGCAAGAACCGTTCCAGCCTTCCGCTGGAATGCTCTGGCCCCTGGCCTTCGTAGCCGTGCGGCAGCAGAATCGCCAGATTGCTGCGTTGGGTCCATTTGGCGCGTCCGGCAGCAATGAACTGGTCGATAATGACCTGTCCGGCGTTGGCGAAATCACCATACTGCGCTTCCCAGATGACAAAGGTTTCCGGGGCAAACACGTTATAGCCGTATTCATACCCGAGCACCGACGCTTCTGAAAGCGGACTGTTATACACCCCGAAGGAGGCGGTGGAGTCCTTAAGCTGATGCAGCGGAGAGAAAAGTGCCCCTGTGTCACTGTCATGCAGCACCAGATGGCGGTGCGCGAAGGTGCCGCGCTGGGAGTCCTGGCCGCTGAGACGAATCGGTGTGCCATCCTTCAGAATCGTAGCGAAGGCGAGGGCTTCTGCGAGTGCCCAGTCAACACGTTCTCCATCATTCAAAGCGTCTTTGCGGCGCTGCAGAATCCGCTCCAGCTTCGGATAGACCTGGAAGCCGTCCGGCACCGACAGCAGCTCCCGGTTAATTTCCTGCAGGTTGTCAAGCGGAACCGCTGTAGGACGCTGCGGTGTAGGTGCGCTGTCCAGTGCAACTGAGGTTTTGGCCTCTGCGTTCTTATGCTTGCCTTCCTTCATCTTATCAAAGGCTTGCTGTAGTACGCCTTCAGCTTCGGCGTTCATTGCCGTAACGTCCTCTGCCGTGATAACTCTCTCCTTCTGCAGCCGTTCCGCGTACACCTTGTATACAGTAGGATGATTGCGCACTTTACCATAAACAATCGGCTGTGTCGTTTCCGGATCATCCATTTCATTATGTCCATGGCGGCGATAGCCGATCAAGTCAATCACGAAATCCTTCTTGAACAGATTGCGGTAGGCGCTGGCCAGACGGACGGCGGCAATGCAAGCCTCCGGATCATCGGCATTGACATGCACAATCGGAATTTCATAACCCTTAGCCAGGTCACTGGCATAGTGGGTAGAACGGGAATCTTCACTTTCCGTCGTGAATCCGATTCGGTTATTGACGATAATATGCACTGTACCGCCGTTCTGATAACCTTTAAGCTTGCCGATATTAAGGGTTTCGGCCACGATGCCTTCACCCGGGAAGGCAGCATCGCCATGCATCAGCACAGCCATGGCTTTATTCGTATTTAGCTTAGGCAGACCCGGAGTGCTGCGGTCTTCCTGGGCCGCACGCGTGAAGCCCTCAACCACCGGATTGACGAATTCCAAGTGGCTCGGATTGTTGGCCAGAGTGATCCGTGTACGGACGGTTTCTCCTTCACGGACGGCGCGGTCAGCGCCGAGATGATATTTCACATCGCCGGTCCAGCCGTAGTTGATGCCCATGGAGCCTTCGGAAGGGAACAGCTCCTTGTTCGGCGAATGATGGAATTCCGAGAAAATAATATCATAAGGTTTGCCCAGGATATGCGCCAGGACGTTAAGCCGTCCGCGATGCGCCATACCCATCAGGATATGTTCGGCACCGTCATGAGCGGCAGCACGCACGATTTCATCCAGCATCGGCACCAAGGCGTCATTACCTTCCAGGCTGAAGCGTTTCTGGCCGACAAAGGTTTTATGAAGGAAAGTTTCGAACTGCTCTACCTGAATCAGCCTTTTCAGCAATTCTTTGCGCTCTGTATTGTTTAGAGGCGCGGGGGAGCTGGTAGATTCCGCCTGGCTGTTCAGCCAGCGCAGCTCCTGCTCGTCACGCACATGCCCGAATTCATAGGCAATGGTCTGCGTGTAGGCCTGGCGCATCCGGTGAACGGCATCCCAAGCAGTATGAACGTCATTTGGGGCATTCTCCCAGATCAGCGAGGCGGGCATAGCCATTAGATCCTCGCGGGTCAGATCATAGGTTTCGTACTCCAAATATTTCGCCATCGGATTGTTTCCCCGGTCCAGCGGGTCGATATTGGCGGTCATATGGCCATGTATGCGGATATTGGCGATCAGCTTGGATGCCCTTACGGCCTTTCTAAGCCACTCAGTATCTCCTGAAACCACAGGCAGCGGTGCCTGCTCGGCATCGGGAGCCAATGGAGGGGGGCCGGAAAGGGTGAAGAGATCGCGGTAATTATGCTCTACTAAAGTTGGATCTTTTACAAATTGCTCATATTTCTCTTGGATGTAACCCAGATTGGGTCCGTAATACTTGCTCCACACAGTTTCGTTATAGGGATCTTTGGCTGCCATGAATACATCCTCCTAACGGATGAACTCCACGCGCGCCAAAATTTCGCCGGCGCCCTTGTGGAGCTTCGATGTTTGCGGTTTCATTCCTCATCTTATTGTGCAACTTTCAAGGCGGGTAATCAATTCATACTTTGGTTGAATCCGTTCGCAAAACGGTATGATTCAGTGCCTAATTCATACAGAACTATTATAAGTTTGGTTTCTTAACTATATGAAAATGATGCAGCGGTGTGATTGAAATGAACGAAATAAAAATGTTGTTTTCAGTTTTCATATATACATATATAGATAAAGAGGCTTGTTCTACAATTTTTTGGGATTATCGAGTAATTTGTACAAGCAGTTGGCAAAATAATCAATTATTTTCCGTTTCTAATTATACAATATTCCCATAAATCGACACACTTTTCGTGTAAGATATTGTATAATGTTATTGCGGATAACGGTTTCATGAATTTCTAACCAGATCCTTTCATGTAAAGGATCCAGTAAAGGGTAAACCTGCCGAAAGACAGGGGCACAAAGTCTCGGGTCTAATGTAGAAATACTACGACGGCCGGACTGCCTGGGGACGCGTAATCTTAGGAGGAGATTTCTTGGATAAGTCCAACCAGGGGAACAACGGAGAACTGCAGACAGTTGATCTGGATTTAGAATGGGTCTATTTGCTGATGTCGGCTAAGCAGGCGGGCATCAAAGCGGATGAAATCCGCCAATTTTTTAATGAGAAGACTTTGCAGGCGATGTAGCGGTTGGTTGTTAAAAGTTTTTGTACATACAGAAAGGGCACAGCGGATCTCTCCGCTGTGCCCTTTCTGTATGACCGGAAGTAGAAGAAACCTGCATGAATCAGGAATCCTTCTGCTCCAGCCGCCATTTTTGATAGTCCAAGAACTCTTTGAATTCCCGCTTGCTTATACCCGAAGCCATAGCTTCCAGTACGAGCCGGGACCATTCTCCATCCAGAGGTGACTCCTGCACATCGGAAGGCTCGCCGTAAAGCAGCGCATGAATGGACACCTGAAGTGCGTCAGCGATTTTTTCAATAAATTGAATAGAGGGGTTAGATTGTATATTTCTTTCCACATTGCTTAAGTATGATTTCGCCACATCAGCCTTATCCGCAAGCTCCGAAAGAGACAAGCCTTTTTCCAGACGGAGATGGTGGATGCGACTTCCCATATTATCTGGCACGATAAAAACGCCCCTCCGTACTTTTTGTTACAGTATAACAAATAACCGGAAGACGGACAAAGCACTATAGAATCAGTTCCGGTATGAATGATCCCCCTTTTATGTCGTTTCCACTCCACATTCCCATTATTTTTATTCCCTCTGCGGTATCATTTAGATTTTTCATACGATAACGTTCGTTAAAAAGTACGATAAGCTGAGGGAAATGAAGCTAAAAGCAGAATATTAACTATAAAACGTTCTTTATTAAGAATATTGCAACAAAATGAGATTTTTGATTTGTAGGAGTAATGGCATATACTTACGTCATGGTTCTTAATAACGAACGAATAACGTTCGTCATAAAGGCTGGGTGTTGATAGATTACCTTGTTTGCAGGAAATTGCAAGCAGCTAAAGGAGAGGCTCCTGTGAGGCTTTCACGTTCTTCCCGGAATAGGAACATCCGTCGGTATACGCTTCCCCAAATTGCAGGGATCGTAGTGATTTCGGCTTATGGCATCAGCCAAATTACAACGCCTACGTATGCATTGCTGACTAACGTCGCAGCAACTGAATCCTCCAATATCACCACAGCATTTGTGTTTCCAAGCACGGTCGATCACATTGCCAACCAAGCCAGCGAAGCGATGAAGCTTGCGGTCCAGCAGCGTGAAGCGGCGAGAGAGGTGCTAGCGGAGATAACGGATAAGAATACGGACTCGGAGACCGCAGAGGGACGTATTGGAGGTATTCAAGAGGCTGCTGCACAAACGCGTGAGGCTGCGGCCGGCGCGGCTGCTTTGTTAGCTGAGCTTCAAGGCTATCTAACACGCTCGCAATTAGAGCTGGAGCAGCAAGTCAATGAAGTGAACCAGAGACTTTCTCCATATGAGGTCGATTTTAATCAATTAACAGCCTCACAAAATAACGATATCCCGGTATTCGAACAATTGCTCAGCCAAGCCAATCTAACACTGGGCGAATTTCAGGAGATGGTTAGAAAGCTAAGCTCCATCAGAAGAGTGGACGCTTATGTGCAGGCAGCCTATCATCAGGCATCGACAGCGGCCGAACAGGCTAGGAGTTATGCGGACGAAACCTCGTTGATGCATACGGAGGCCGCTGACGTGATCCAAGGACTGAAAGAGGCTGAGAAGAAGGCGAAGCTCGAAGCGGAAGAAAAGGCGAAGCTCGAAGCTGAGAAGAAGACGAAGCTCGAAGCTGAGGAGAAAGCGAAACTCGAGGCTGAGGAGAAGACGAAGCTCGAAGCCGAGGAGAAGGCGAAACTCGAAGCCGAGGAGAAAGCGAAGCTCGAAGCCGAAGAGAAGGCGAAGCTCGAAGCTGAGGAGCAAGCAAAGCCTGATAAGACTGCTGAGCCTGAAGCCCCTGCCCCGGACGCGAATCCTGACAGCATAACGGTAAAAATAGGCGAAAAGCAAGGCGTATTCTAAACAAGGCGGTGCTCTCCAGTGATACTTAAATGGACTCGTAACCTATTGATGTATGCGTTAATTCTCATTTTTCTACTTACGCTGGTATCTGCAATCACTAGCCGGATGAATGGCGGGACGCCCAAGATTCTCGGCAAGGAAATTCTAACGGTGCTCTCCGGCTCCATGGAGCCCGGAATCCAGACGGGGGCTGTCATTGCCGTCAAACCGGTGAGTGAACAGAGTCAGGGATCTTTTAAACCAGGAGATGTAATTACTTACAAAGCTCTGGATGGATCAAACAGCCTGATTACCCACCGCATTGTCAGCGTGCTCGGCTCGGGGGAAAATACCCAGTATATCACCAAAGGCGACAATAACGATGCGCAGGATGCAGATCCTATTCCTTCGAGTAATGTTGTTGCACAGTATGCGGACTTTACCGTTCCGTTCCTGGGATATTTCATGAACTGGGTAAAATCGACCGCCGGGATTATTGTCGTAATAGTTATTCCGGGGATTTTTCTGGTCATCTCGTCCCTTATTACAATCTTCAAATCGATCATGCGCATGGAGGATCCTGTAGAGGTGCAGCTTGCGCCCGGAGAATCCCCGCCTGTTACGAACGGTTGATGCTTCTCCTAACGTGGTTAGGAAAGATTCAATAAATAATTCATAACATACTCCATTCATGGAGATCCAGGAGGAGACAAATAACAATGGCAAATCTCAAAAAAACGATGGCAATGGCGATGGCGACTACAGCACTGGGGGCAACATTAATTGCCGGGGGATCCTTCGCTATCTTTACGAGTTCCGCACAGAATACAGGCAATACGTTTGCTGCTGGCACGCTCAAGATTGAACTGGATAAGAAGGATGAAGCTCAGCAGAAATATTTCAACATCACAAATTGGGCTCCGGGAGATTCTGAAATCCAGCCTGTAGTAGTTAGCAACAAAGGAACGCTTGAGCTGCGTTATGATCTCTCGCTGGCTGTAGGCGGCGACCTCGGCGGCGGAGCAACCCCGCTGGTCATTACCGCATACTCTGATGCGGCTGGAACCGTACCGCTTACCGTTGCCGACCGTGTGCTTGCTGTGGGCGGATCGGAGACGATTTATGTCAAAGCTGAGTTCCCGAAAGCAGCTGACAACAGCTACCAAGGCAAGTCGGGTACAGCCTCCATTAAAGTAGATGCAGAGCAGACTAAAAATAACTAAGCACTATAACGAACGGATCTATAACTAAAAATCAAATAAAAAGGGGGTGCCCCCCTTTTTTAATAAGGAGAACTTATTTCAATGATGAAAAAGAAAAAAATGCTGATTGCCGCATTTTCCTCCGTGGTGCTGCTCTGCGCCGCCATTGGTGGAGGCACGTATGCCTTGTTCACCAGCTCCGCCCAAAACACCGGCAACACCTTTGCTTCCGGTACGTTGTCCTTAAGTACTCACCGCAATGACGTGCCGGTTGAAGGCCCGATGTTCTATACGGCTGACTCCGATGCCGGACGTATGGGAACAGGATTGTGGGCACCGAAAGATACCCACACCCGCGCCATGCTGATCAAGAATACCGGAACGCTGGATGCCAAACTGACCGATCTGATTGCCATCCCGGAAGGAACACCTGCACAGCAGGCCGATGCGCTCGCATTCGGTGAGCAAGCGGTAGTTACTGTAGCCGCTTTGGCTGCACCAGGCGGCGTCACTCTTAATGCCGATGCACTCAATGAGGTGAACGAAGCTGCAGACCGGCTGTTCAAATCGTTGATTAACGGTCCTTCCTTCCTGAAGGCACTGGCACGCAACGGACAGGAAGCCTTCGCAATTGCCAGAGAAGCCGTGCTCGATTGGACATACCGCGTAGACAATAACGGCCAGACTGTACTGGTTAGCGTTTCCGATGCTTATGTAGGTTCACTTAAGGATTTGTACAACAGCGGGGCAGGCCGGGATGCCAACCTCCCGAACCTGATTCTTCCTGCCAAGAAGACGATGCATCTGGCCTATAACGTGACTTTTGTTGACGATACGGATCTCGGCTTTGATAATGACAGCCTGCAAGGCAAATCGGTTAACTTCACCTTCAAGAACAACTTTGAGCAGGTGAAGAATAATTAGAATCAGGAATAGAACATAAAAGGAGCGTCATCTCCGCCTTCATGAACCGGAGATGACGCTCCTTTTGGTATGCGAATGAGGATGTGAGGCTTACGGCAGCTTCCCGCCGCGCGAGCTGACATACAGGTCGTACCATTCCCTGCGCGTAAGCTCCAGCTTGTCCGCGCCCACACAGGCGGCGATCCGCTGCGGATTCACCGTCCCGATTACCGGCTGGATGGCCGCAGGATGAGTCATCAGCCAAGACAGGACAATCACTTCAGGGGTGGTGTTCTTCTGTTCGGCGAGCGTTTGGACCATTGCCGCCGTGTTCACGACACTCTCAGGCTGGCCTGTAAGTGAACGCCCGCTGAATAAGCCTTGGGCCAGTGGACCCCACGCCTGCAGCTGGATGTTCTGCGTCCTGCAGTATTCGAGGGTACCTTCGGGAAAGGTGATGTCCTTCCAGGGTTCACGGTTTACGCTGACCATGGCATCCAGCCAGCTTATTTTGGCCAGACTCATGTGCAGCTGGTTCACGACGAACGGTTCGTCACAATAATGCTCCAGCAGCCGGATCTGGGCGGCACTCATGTTGGAAACGCCGAAGTGACGCACCTTTCCCGCCGCTTTGAGTTTCCTCAGCGCTTCGGCCACTTCTTCGGGGTCCATAAGCGGATCGGGACGGTGCAGCAGCAGAATATCAATATATTCCGTGCCCAGCCGGGAGAGGGTTCCGTCGACACTCTTCAGAATATGCTCCCCGGAGAGGTCGAAGCTGTTAGAGGTATCGCCTGGCTCAATCAGCTTGATGCCGCATTTGGACTGGATAATAATCTCTTCCCGCAGTCCGGGGCGGTCTTTGAAGAGCTGTCCGAATACCTTCTCCGCTTTTCCGCGGGTGTAGATATCTGCATGATCAAAAAAGTTGATTCCAATGGACAGGGCAGCCTCAACAGCCTCATGTCCCTGTCTGACATTCCCGGCAGTGACCGGCTCATGGTCCCAGCCTCCACCCAGTCCCATGCAGCCCAGAGCAATGCGGCTGGCTGGAATCCCGCGCGTATGCAGTGGCAGCGTTTTCAGCAATAATATCCCTCCGTGAAATAGGATTAACGTTATACCGGATATTGTACACTTTAGAAACCGGTATGGTATTTTTTGTCGCTGGAGGAGCGGTGTTTCGTGCCCTCTTTATCCTTCTCTTCTTCTTTCTCCAGCTTCAGGTCTTCCAGCGGAATCGGATCCACATTTTGCTCGCTTTCGTCCAGGTCGAACAGACTGGGAGTGTCGGTTGGATACTGCTCGGGATGGTCGCGTTTGTCTCCTTGAAATTTCTTTTCTTCACTCATGTGTGAGTTCCTCGCTCTCTTATAAGTTAGGAGGCGGAGTTGCCCTATATATCCGCCTGGTGTTCAGTTGCAGTTGCTCGTTAATAAACGGTTTTGACCGGTGTTAAACAGCAAAGAGGCCCCTGAGGGCCTCCAGTGTATAACGTTTATTGCAAATCGAGCGGTGTTCCGATGTCGCTGAGCTTGCGGGCGGCTACGTCGTCATAGAGCCGCTTAAGCCACTTCAGCTCAGTGAGGCTATGCTCATATCTGCCGTACATCAAGTGCAGCGCGGACCGGGGGACGATGGAGATATGCTCCTCGTACACCTGATAAGCATAATTGACCTGATGCTCAACTTCGCGTATCCGCTCCTGCAGCAGCTTCTCCACCTTGCCCTGATCGATGTACCGCGAGAGCGCAAGAGCCATGTACAGCGGGTGAAAGACCTCATCGGTCTTCTTGATCTGCTGAATGACAAGCTGTTCGAACAGGGCTTTGCCCTTATCGGAAATCCGGTAGATGGTCTTATCCGGGCGGTCGTTGCTGGAGATGGTCTCTACAGCTTCGATATGTCCCTCCTGTGCCAGTTTATCAACAGCGTAGTACAGCGACCCCATCTGCAGCTTTATCATCCGGTCATACATGCGTTCTTTCATTACGAGTGTAATCTCATAGGGATGCCTGTCCTTCTCCAGCAGCAGCCCGAGAATGACCATCTTCATGGACATTTCCGCTTACCCTCTTCCGCCCGAAGGCTGAGTTTCCTTACTGTGATCGGTGAGCCGGTCTTTAGGCATCAGCAGTACAAAGGCCAGACCCAGCACCGCCGGAATCAGCGCCCACATAAAGGTGTGGGCAATGGAGCTGGACAATGCGCCCGTAATCTTCTCCAGTACCGGTGCCGGAATTTGCGCTCTGGCTTCCGGTGTCAGGGCGGCGCGTGGATCGCCGAACGAGGAAGCTTCGGCACCACCGCCAAAGGCATCACTAAGGCTGCTGGTGAATCCGTTGCGCTGGATAATTCCGAAGATGGTAATGCCCAGCGTCATGCCCAGAGAACGCATGAAGGTACTGGTAGAAGTAGCCGAACCGCGCTGGCGCATCTCGAAATGATGAATCGAGGACATGCTGAGCACGGAGAAGGAGAAACCTACACCGAAGCCGGTCAGCGCCATAAATACATTAAGCAGCAGGCGGGAAGTATCCGGCGACAAGGTGCTTAAGGAGAAGACGCCTGCCACAAAGCAAACGGCTGACAGCATCATAATATTGCGGAAGCTGGTTTTGGTGGTGAGCAGCCCCCCGGTCTGGCTGCCGATTACCGTGCCGATCATCATCGGCATCAGAATCAGTCCCGAGTTGGTGGCGGAGCCTCCATATACACCCTGTACATAAATCGGGATATACACGGTAGCTACGATAAAGGCCGAGCCGTAGAATAAACCGATGATGCTGCTCGTTGCAAACAGCTTCTTGCGGAACATGGCGAAGGATATAATCGGTTCGGCTGCTGTCCGTTCTATAAAGAGGAACGCAATCAGCAGTACTGCGAAGCCGGCGAATAGGCCAAGGATGACCGGGGAGTCCCAGGCATATTCATTGCCGCCCAGCTCAAGGGCGAACATCAGGCAGATGACAGAGCCTACAAGGGTAAAAGCTCCACCCCAGTCGATCCGCTGCTTGGCATGGGAGACGGATTCCTTATAGAACATGGAGATCAGAATAAAAGCGACAATGCCGATCGGCAGGTTGATATAGAAGATCCACTGCCAGCCGACATACTCAGTAATGTAGGCTCCGAGCAAAGGGCCGATTACGCTGGAGATGCCGAAGACGGCACCGAAAAGTCCGGTCAGCTTGCCTCTTTTTTGCGGCGGATAAATATCAAATACGATAGTGAAGGCGATTGGCATAAGTGCGCCGCCGCCCACGCCTTGAATAGCGCGGTAGATGCTAAGCTGCGTGATGCTTGTTGCGATCCCGCAGAGTGCCGAGCCGGCCAGAAACACGATGAGGCCAAAAATGAAGAAACGCTTGCGCCCGTACATATCGGACAGCTTGCCGAAGATCGGCGTCCCGGCCATGACCATGACCATATAAGCCGAGGTGACCCAGACGATTTTATCGAGTCCGCCAAGATCGGAAACAATAGTACCCATAGCTGAGGCAACAATGGTATTGTCCATAGCGGACATTAGAATACCAAGCAGCAGACCGACAACTACGAGTTTGAGATTGCTTTCTTTAGTGTGCATGCTTCGCAGGCTCCTTTTTGTAAAGTTAATGATTTCCTTAAGGAAAAACGGCAAGTGGAACAGAATTCATTATATTCAAATTTGAATAGGGGGGCAAGAGTTATTTTTTTAGGGGGGAATTAAGTAATTAAAGTATAGCTTTTTGTATTGTGGTCAGGATTGGGGGCTTCTAGACGAGGGAACAAAAAAAAGAGCTACGGCCGGGGAACTCTGCAACTATATAGCTGCATCTCCGGCGCTAAGCTCTCTGGCTTCAATATAGGTAATGAAAAATTCAGTCAGTTCAGGGTCGAATTGGCTACCCGCACAAGCTCTCAGCTCAATGATCGCCTCCTCCACGGACTTGGTTGGCTGGTAGGGCCTTTCCGTAGTCATGGCATCAAAGGAATCGATAATGGTCAGCATCCGGCATAAGCGGGGAATTTCTTCACCCTTAAACCCGTAGGGATATCCCTTGCCGTCATACCGTTCGTGATGCAGCTCGATGTAGGGGGCGAGATCCTTGAATTTGTCGTTGGTGAGCGCCATTTTTTTGCCCCAGGTGACATGCCACTTGACCATTTCCCACTCCTCAGGCTCCAGCTTGTCTTTCTTGTTGAGGATGCCCCACGGAATTTCCAGCTTGCCGATATCATGGATCAGCGCGCCGAGTGTGAAGTTTCTTTTGGCAAGGGCGTCGATTTCGAGCAGCTCACTGATATCCATCGCATAGCGGAATACGCGTTTGGAGTGGCGGAAGGTCTCCATATCCTTATACATAAACAGGTTCAGCTGCTGCTCGATGTCGCGTACATCCTGGCTAAAGTCAAGCTCCTGCTCCAGTGAGGAGTATGCTCCATACGTATGCACTGTATTCTTGCCCTGGCGCTTGGAATAGTAGAGAGCCTGGTCGGCCTGGTCGACGAGCTGTGATTTATCGTGGATATCGCTGGTGCAGGAGGCAATGCCGGCGGAAAAGGCGAGGCAGCCAAGCGGGAAAATTTCAACGCCGTCAAACCGGCTGTTGTTCAGCTTTTTGCGCAGCTGGTCGATGTAGACACGGGCTTGCAGGATATCGTAGGCCGGCATGAGCAGCGTAAATTCCTCACCGCCATAGCGGGCGGCAATAATCCCATGCTGCTGGGCTTCGCTCTTAAGCGTCTCACCGACAAATGCGATCAGCTTGTCCCCCTGCAGATGGCCGAAATGGTCATTATATTTCTTGAAGTCGTCAAGGTCGATCATGGCGAGCGAAAGCGGAACGCCCGATGCCCTTGATTTCTGGATTTCCTGTTCCAAAGCTTCCTCAAAGTAGCTGTGATTGAATAGCCCGGTCCGCTGATCGGTATTGGCCCGTTCCTCAATGCTGCGGTACATGGAGAACAATCTCTTGAAGGAGTAGCAGAGCAGCGTGCTCAGGCACAAGAATAGGACAAGCCCGAAAAAGCTGTTATGGACGATCAGTACAACGAGAACCAGAGAAAGAACCAATGTGCACAGATAAACGACGAAAGAATCTTTTATAATATCCTTAATCGTCTCATAAAGGGTGCCTTTATATATGATGTAGTAATATAGTCCGATCAAGAGGGTGTTACCTATAAAATAGACAGCAAGTGTCATCAGATAAGCCGGCAGTTCGTCATTGATCAGCGGTCCGGGATGTCCTCCAAACAAATCAAAGGTGTAGGAAGAAAGACAGATCATAATCGAGTAAATCGAGAAATTCGTCAGGTGTTTCCACCAGCTGGTGCTTGTGTCAAAAAAGAAAAAGATCAGGCAGTTGAGAAGAAGAACAGTCAAAGTGGTAGAGCCGCCAAAGACAAAAATGCAGGCCAAATACACCGCTGATTCCATGGTCAGTTCGTTGCCCTCCGGAGGAAGCTGCACCAGGGAAAAGGTGAGTATTAAACTGGCTCCGGTAAGCGCATAAATCCATACCCACCTTGGGGTTGGATACTGCAGAAATTCCAAATGATTGCTATACGTGAAAAGCGCTACTCCCAGAAGGGATATGAGCAGTGCATAGATATGGCCTGAATTAATATTGCCTGCAAACGTTTTAAGCTTGGTCATGATTACCCCTCTTTATTAACAAAATGTGCCTGTGTACATAATAATGGTTTTAGGGATAAATGAATAGTAATTTGCAAAGAAGCAGGCTGTTTTCAGCCTGCTTCTTGTGGAGGAATTAGTGTCCGCCGATTCTGAAACCCGAAGTAAGAGCGATAACTACGGAAGCTACAATAATAGCATTGATCGCAAGACGGGAATATTTGATGCCTTCCAGTTTCTTTTTCATGGGAACTCCTCCTTTCACTTGGTTAACGGCTTATCCCTGTACTTTGGGCAATGTTTTCAGGTCTGCAGCAGCCGGTGTCATTATCGACAGAATGTAGAGGAAAATCCCGAGATTCATCACTACATCTCCGATGCTGATCGCCTGGGTACGCGGATAAGGGCTGGACAGGGGGATGATATCGCCAAGAAACGGCAGGCGTGTTGAGGCGTCAAGCAGATAGTGCTTGGTCACCACATCGCCGCTCTGCAGCATCTCCAGATAAACCGGATCGAGTACAGAAGCCGCTTCAAAGGATACCGGCATTCTCCCTCCGTTGACGAGCATAACCAGGAAGTTAAGGAATACACCCGTCATAATGAGCCAGAATCCTTTGTTGTGCCGGTTCAACCATAAAAAAATCAGCCCAACCACATACACAGCGGTAAAGATATAACCGCTGGCTGCGGCTACAGTGGACGACCGCTCCTGAATATAATACATAAAAAATTGGAATACCAGTAGCAGCGGGAAGATCCATCCTGCCTTGAGCTGAATGTTGCTGAACTGGACGAGGCCGTGTCTTAAACCGCCCCGGAAGAACCCTACAATTAGACCAAGAATGATGCCATCGTAAACCATTACCCTACCTGCCTCTGTTCAAGAATGGAAAATATGAAATAAATGGACCCCTGAGTCTTTCATTCGTTATGTTTCGTCAAAATACCTTTTTTTAGGAAAATGATTTTTCTTGACATACCCATGGGGGGTATATTAGACTTAAGTAGCAGCCAGGATACAAGGAGGTGCGTAGATGGCGCCAAAAGAAGAGAAGCTGTCTCCTGAATCATGTGATAGCAGTTGTCATACCCCCGGAGAACGCAAGAGCCACCATTCACCGGAATTCAAGAATGGGCTCACGACCCGCCTGAACCGGATCGAAGGGCAGATTCGCGGCATCAAGGGCATGATTGAACGGGATACCTACTGTGACGATGTGCTTAATCAGCTTGCAGCAGTACAGGCTGCGTTGAATGGTGTCGGAAAGCTGCTGCTTGAAGGACATATGAAGAGCTGTATTATTGAGCGCATTGAAGCCGGTGAGCATGAGGTTATTGATGAGCTGCTGATCACGGTTAACAAGCTTATGAAATAAGGATTGTACGAAGTAGAATCAACGATGTAAAGCTCACAAAACTAAGCGTATGCTTTCGAAGACAGTTTTGTACGAAGTAGAATCAATGAAGTTAAGCTCACAAAACTTTTAGGAGGTTTTTAATATGTCAAACGTAACGTTAACTGTAGAAGGAATGTCCTGCGGTCACTGTGTCAGTGCTGTGGAGAAAGCCGTAAGCGGTCTTGGCGCTGCCGCCAAAGTCGACCTGCCTGCGAAGACTGTCGCTGTTGAATACGATGAGAACAAGGTAAGCCTTAGTGCGATTAAGACAGCAATTGAGGACCAAGGATACGATGTGGTTTAAGTCGGATGAATGAATAGGAGGCTTGGGGCGGGGGAACTTTGCAGGTTCCGTAGGCTTCAGCCTTTTCTTTTACACAATAATATACCCCTAAGGGGTATGAGGAGGCGCGGAGATCGTGGAGAAGACGACAGAATCCGGCCTGCAGCAGACAACGCTGCAGATTACCGGCATGACTTGCTCGGCTTGCGCGGCCCGGATCGAGAAGGGGCTATCCCGGATGGAGGGGGTATCGCGGGCCAACGTAAACTTGGCACTGGAGCAAGCGACAGTGGGCTTTGATCCAGCGGTAGCGGGATTGCCGCAAATTGAAGAGAAGATCCGCTCGCTGGGATACGATACGCTGAAGGAGTCGGCAGATTTTGATATTACAGGAATGACCTGTGCCGCTTGCTCGGCAAGGATTGAGAAGGTGGTTGGGCGCATGCCTGGAATCGCGGCGGTCAATGTGAATCTGGCCCTGGAGACGGCGCATGTGGAATATACACCCGGAAACATCAGCACGGCTGAGATCATGGAGAAAGTAAGCAGCATCGGATATAAGGCTGCGCTGAAACAGGACCGCAAGGACACGGCCGATCAGCGCAGCCGGGAAATTGTGCGCAAGCGGAATAAATGGATCATTTCCGCAGTTCTGTCCTTTCCCCTGCTCTGGGCGATGGCGGCGCATTTCTCCTTCACTTCATGGATTCCGGCACCGGATATATTGATGAACCCCTGGTTCCAGCTTGTGCTGGCGACCCCTGTGCAGTTCATTATCGGCTGGCAGTTCTATGTCAGCGCCTATAAGGCGCTGAAGAACGGCAGTGCCAATATGGATGTGCTGGTTGTTCTGGGCACCTCGGCTGCTTATTTCTATAGTCTGTACCTGACGATAGATTCCTTGTCGATGGCAGGCATGAGCCATTCGGTGGAATTGTATTACGAGACCAGCGCGATTCTGATTACGCTGATTCTGGTCGGCAAATGGTTCGAAGCACTGGCCAAGGGCCGTTCCTCCGACGCCATTAAAAGCCTGATGGGCCTGCAGGCTAAGACGGCGCTGGTCATCCGTGACGGTGTTGAGCTCAGCATTTCTGTGGAAGAGGTCATTCCGGGAGATATTGTGCTGGTTAAGCCGGGAACCAAGGTACCGGTAGACGGCGAGGTCGTTGAAGGGTTGTCATCTGTGGATGAATCCATGCTGACAGGCGAGAGCATTCCGGTAGAGAAGAAGCCGGGAGATACTGTCATTGGGGCAACACTGAACAAGAACGGAATACTGAAGATTAAGGCACTCAAAGTTGGCCGTGACACCGCCCTGGCGCAAATCATCAGAGTAGTGGAGGAAGCGCAAGGTTCCAAGGCTCCGATTCAGCGGATTGCCGATGTGATTTCCGGCATCTTTGTGCCGATAGTGGTCGTAATTGCCGCTGTAACCTTTGGAGTCTGGTATATCTGGGGAGCGCCGGGCCAGTTCGCCGATGCACTGGAGAAAGCCATTGCTGTACTGGTTATCGCCTGTCCTTGTGCGCTGGGTCTGGCTACACCAACCTCCATTATGGCCGGATCGGGACGGGCGGCTGAATTCGGGATTCTGTTCAAGGGCGGAGAACATCTTGAAGCCGCGCAGGGGATCAAGACCGTTGTGCTGGATAAGACGGGAACTGTAACCAGCGGCAAGCCGGTGCTGACGGATATTATTACGACAACGGGAATCGCTGCACATGGCAGAGTACTGGCCGAGAACCGGCTGTTGTCCGTTACGGCGGCTGCTGAGAAGCTGTCGGAGCATCCGCTGGCGGAAGCCATCGTGGCTGGTGCCGCGGAAAGAAGCCTGGACCTGCCGGGTGCCGAGCAGTTTGAGGCGGTGCCGGGACGCGGCATTTCTGCGGTGGTTGACGGCCAGAGCATCCGTGTGGGAACACGGCGGATGATGGAAGAAAGCGGTGCAGACACCGGGCCGTGGACCGGGCTGATGCAGAAGCTGGAGCAGGAAGGCAAGACGGCGATGCTGGTATCCGTGGACGGGGCCATTGCCGGGATTGTCGCGGTTGCCGATACCATCAAGGATACTTCGCGGGCTGCCGTAGCCAAGCTGCATGATATGGGCATTGAAGTGGTCATGATTACGGGAGACAACAAGCTCACAGCCGAGGCCATTGCCGGGCAGGCCGGCATCCGTACGGTGCTGGCCGAGGTGCTGCCGGAAGGGAAGGCTGCCGAGATCCGCAGGCTGCAGAGCGGGGGAACCAAGGTGGCGATGGTCGGGGACGGCATCAATGATGCCCCTGCCCTGGCCACTGCCGATACCGGTATGGCTATTGGTACCGGCACCGACGTAGCGATGGAAGCAGCGGATATTACCCTCATGCGGGGCGATCTGATGAGCATTCCGGATGCGATCCTGATGAGCCGCAAAACCATGACCAATATTAAGCAGAATTTGTTCTGGGCGCTTGCTTACAATACCATTGGGATACCGATTGCTGCGCTGGGCTTTCTGGCGCCATGGCTTGCCGGTGCGGCAATGGCCTTCAGCTCTGTATCGGTCGTGCTGAATGCGCTGCGGCTGCAGCGGGTCAAGCTGTAAATCTCATGATTTTCTCCACAAGGGGAATGCTCCATTCTTGGAGCAGAACGAAAAAAAAGCCGCCGGGCATTAAGCCCCGGCGGCTTTCTTGCGTCCCAGACGGTTGGTGCCAATAACTCCTGCAATAATCAGGAACGATCCGATCCAGTGATACACAGTGATGTTTTCCCCGAGAAAGACCGCCCCGGCCGCAATGGAGACGATGGTCGAGAGATTGGTGAACACACTCGTAAGGGAAGCTTCGATTTTGGACAAAATATAGGTTGATGTTAGGGTGGTGACGAGCGACGCTATAATACCCAAGTAAAGGGTAGACAAGATAAAGGTGCTGCTGCCGAGCGGTTTGAAGAAATCGCCAAGCGTGCCGCTGGACACGTGTCCGGTAAGCGAAATGATCAGGAATGTGGCGAAGCCAATTCCCATCATTAAATAGCTGAGTTCAGCGGGGCTGAAATGCTTGGAGAGTGACCGGGCCAGTACGCTGTATCCGGCAAAGGCCAGACAGGTCAGGAATAACAACACAATCCCGGTCATGTTGGACAGATTAATACTGCTCCCTTTCATAATAAAGATGAACACAACGCCGAATACGGACAGGAAGATACACAGCTTCTGCAGAAGCGTCGTGCGCTCTTTCAAGAATATAGAGGCGATGATCATCGTCACAACCGGGGTGAAAGAATAGAGAATTCCTCCCTCGGCAGAGGTGGCATGCTGGAGTCCGAATACCTGGAGGGTGAAGAATCCGAGCGGGTACATGGCTGCCAGCAGCAGCGCTTTACCAATTGGCTTGCCGCTGTAGGATATTTTGACCCAGCCGAAGGCGACCGGGATCGACATCACTATAAACGAAGCCGCGAAGCGGTAGGTCAATGTATCGAGCGGTCCGGCATGACCGAGCGCTACTTTGGTGAATAAGAATGAGAATCCGATAATAACTGCGTTAAGCACGGCAAATATATAAGCCAGCTTAAGTCCTTTTTGCGGCATAGTAGCATCTCCTTTTCGTTAACAGGACAGGATCGTCTAAACGTCTTATCTGTTACTTTAAAATTAAAGGGAAATGCCTGCCCGAACAATACTGTTTTTCCATGACTGTACCGATACAGTTCGTTGATTGCTATATAATGAATAGAGACGAATAGTGGTAACATGAACTTACAGTTAGTGTAGAAGGCCATTCAGGAGGCGCATCATGAAAAAGTATCTTTCGGTCTTGTCCGACATGGAAAACCGGATCAGAGAGGGGCAATACAGCCCGGGGCAAAAACTGCCCTCTGTGCGTAGCAGTGCAGAATTCTACGGCTGCAGCATCAGCACTATTCTGCGGGCATACGGGGAGCTGGAAAGACAACATGCGATTTATTCTATTCCGCAGAGCGGATACTACATGGTTGAAAGGTCTGAAGATGCGGGACCTGCCAGGGGCAGTGAGACGATTGATTTTGCCTCGGCCTCGCCCGATCTGAATGTGTTCCCGTATTTGGATTTTCAGCATTGTCTCAATAAAGCGATTGACAGGCACAAATACCACTTGTTCACCTATGGAGATACGCTGGGACTGGGTACGCTGCGCCAGACTCTTGTGCCCCATCTGGCCGAATATCAGGTCTTTGCCAAGGTGGGGCAGATCATCATCACTTCGGGAACCCAGCAGGCGCTGGAGGTGCTGGCCAAGATGCCATTTCCGAATGGCGGGACAGAAATCCTTGTTGAACAGCCCGGATATGATCTGTACCTGCGTTATTTGGAGGCGGAGGGGATGCCGGTGAGCGGGATTGCCCGTTCGGCAGCCGGCATTGATCTGCGGGAGCTGGAGGAGAGGTTCAGCGGCGGGGGAATCAAATTCTTTTATACCATGCCCAGATATCATAATCCGCTCGGAACCTCTCTCAGTACGGAGGAACGGAAAGCCATTGCCCGGTTGGCCGGCAAATACGATGTGTACATCGTTGAGGATGATTATATGGCAGACCTGGGTGCAGAGCGGCGCTTTGATCCTATTTATGCGTATGACCAGACTTCACATGTTATTTATTTGAAAAGCTATTCCAAAATCATTTTTCCGGGTCTCCGGCTGGGTGCGGCTGTTGTGCCGGAAACCCTGTTTAAGACATTCTGCGCGTATAAAGGATACACGGACAATTCGTTATTGTCCCAAGCAGCCCTTGAGGTGTATATCAGGAATGGCATGTATGAGCATCACAAGCACAAAATAAAAGCTCAGTATGCCGAAAGAATCAGCGCAATGTACGAGGCACTCCAGCGGCACAATACGGAAGGTCTGATTGAAGTGTCTTCGGACAGCTCCGGGATCTACATGCAGTATAAGCTGCTGGAGACAGTGAATTTGGATCGTGTGGTCAAGCGGCTCGCGCAGAGAAAGATCAGCGTCGTATCAGGCAAGGGATTCTATATGACCGGTTACGGGAATCGGGAGAAGTTTATGCGGATCAGTATTTCACGTGCCCGGCTGGACCAGATCGATGAAGGTGTTAAGGCCATTGTCCAGGAAGTGAAGCGCGGGGGCGGATGGTAAAAGTGAGGTCTGTATTCATTTGTTTATGTACTGATTTGTGTTCATAATATACTTGAAGTCCAGAAAAGAACGAAGTGCTAATAAGGAGAAAAGAGAGGCGAACAGATCATGAAACCGAATAACGAAACCCTTGAATTATTAAATCAGCATGTCTCCGTCCGCCAGTACCTGGACAAGCCGGTAAGTGAAGAACAGCTTGCTGCCATCATCGGCGCAGGCCAGATGGCTTCGACCTCCAGCAATGTCCAGGCCTATAGTGTCATTGCAGTCACTGAGCCCGGGCTTAAAGCACAGCTTGCCGTCCTCTCGGGCAATCAGGCTTATATTGAGCAGTGTCCGGTCTTTCTAGTCTGGTGTGCCGATCTGTACCGGCTGCATGAAACAACGGCACCTCATTTGCAATCAGCCGAATCCTTCGATTCCACCGAGAATTTCATTGTTGCCACCGTTGACGCAGCGCTTGCAGCGCAGAACGCTGCCATTGCCGCAGAATCACTAGGCATGGGCATCGTCTACATCGGCGGAGTCCGCAACAATATCGCCGAGTTGTCGGAGCTGCTGAATCTGCCTGAACGGGTCTATCCGGTATTCGGCATGTGTCTCGGTTATCCTGCCGGGGCCTCCGGACTTCGTCCGCGTCTTCCGCTGGAAGCTGTACTGCACCGGAACGGCTACGACAAGGCCAAAACTGCCGGGCAGGTTGCAGCTTATGACGAAGTGACGAGTGCCTATATGCGCGAGCGGACGGGCGGACAGAGTGATGCACCCTGGTCGGCTATGATGGCTAAACGTTTTGCAGAGCCGGCCCGCATGCATATGAAGGAATTCCTGCAAGAAAAGGGATTTATGCAAAAATAGCCTGGTTATAAGCTTCTTGAAGCGATGCAAAGAGCCTCATGCCAAATGCTTGCAATTTGGTGTGGGGCTCTTTGCTATGCGTTTATGAGCAAGGTGACAGTTGTCATCTCAAAGGAATGACAGTCCATACTGATCTCATTTCCCCGTTTTTTATACCATAGAAATATAGATCAGGGCTTAAGATACGGGGGGAACGGACATGGACGGTATAGACAAAGTGATCGAAATGGATGGGGTAAGTAAAATATTTCACGGAAAAAAAGCGGTGGATGGCATTAGCTTCAAGATTGGCAGGGGTTCGGTTACTGCGATTCTGGGGCCTAACGGGGCGGGGAAAACGACCGTGTTATCCATGCTGCTTGGACTGAAGGAGCAGACGGAAGGCAGCATAAAGGTGTTCGGGCTTCCGCCCGGGAGCCGGTTGGTCCGGGAAAAAACGGGGGCCATGCTGCAGGAAGTAAGCGTAATGGACCGGCTGAAGGTCCGGGAGATCATCGCTCTGATCCGCAGCTATTACCCGCAGCCAATGGCTATGGAGGTTCTGCTGCAGGCGACGGGCCTTGCCAAGGCCGATCTGCAGCGGTATGCCGAGAAGCTCTCCGGCGGACAGAGACGCAGCCTGAATTTCGCGCTGGCCCTGGCGGGCAACCCGGATCTGCTGTTCTTTGACGAGCCGACAGTCGGGATGGATATTACAGCGCGGCGGCATTTCTGGGACAGGGTGCGCGGACTGGCCGCTGAAGGAAAGACGATCCTCTTCACGACCCACTATCTGCAGGAGGCCGAGGATATTGCCGACCGGATTCTGCTGTTCAGCCGCGGCGCTCTGGTGGCGGACGGCAGCCCGGATGAGATTAAGGGGAGGATTGTGCGGCAATCCCTGTCCTTTCTGGCTGCAGGCGATCCTGAAGAGCTGCGCGGACGGCTGCGGCAATTGGCGGCAGTCGAGGAAATGTACGATAAGGACGGCCGGATTGTGGTCACGACAGAGAATACGGACGAGGCGCTCCGGGCTATTTTTACCGGCGGGCTTGAAGTGAAGGATGTACGCATCGACCAGGGCCGGCTGGATGAGGCCTTTGAGCAATTGACGATTCAACCGGAGGAGGGCGTCAAGCTATGAAACTAATTGTCAACCAATGCAAGTCCGAGCTGCTGCGGATCTTCCGCAATCCTTATTATGTTTTCTGGTCGCTGGTCATGCCGATCATGTTCTATTTCATCTTCACTAAAGTGGTGAATACAGGCATGGACGACGCGGCCCTCTGGCAGGCTCATTATCTGATGTCGATGGCGGCGTTCAGTGTAATGGGGTCAGCGATCATGACGCTTGGCATCCGGCTTGTGCAGGAGCGGACCCAGGGCTGGAACACCTTTATCCGCATTACTCCGCTGCCGTCCTATGTCTATTTCATCGGCAAAATGTTTGCTCAGATGATTATGCAGCTTTTCTCCGTGGTATGCATATTTGCCGCCGGTTATTTGATGAACGGGGTGTCCCTGACTGCAGGGCAGTGGCTGTTCAGCGGATTATGGATTGTTGTCGCCTCCCTGCCTTTTCTGGCGCTGGGCACACTTGTCGGCTTTATGAAACGGGTAGATACGGCAAGCGGTGTCAGCAATGTGCTCTATATGGGGCTGGCGCTGGCCGGCGGCATGTGGATGCCGCTGGATATTCTTCCGGAGCTGATGCAGCGGATCGGCCGCTGGCTGCCTTCTTATAATTATGGAAACGGGGCGTGGGAGATTGTACGGGGTGGCCATCCACAGTGTAGCGGTGTGCTGATTTTGCTCGGCTATCTGGCAATATTTATGTTACTATCGCTGTATATTCGAAAAAAACAGGAAGCGGTGTAATGCATGTTGTCAGGCAGGAAGTTTCGGTTGTTCCCGCAAAAATACGGTTTTTTCCCTTTTGTATGGATGTTCTATTTGTTGCTTCCGGCCTTTAATCTACAGGAGGAGCGGGGCCTAAAGCTGATCATTGGAGCAGCTTTGCTGCTGCTCTTCGCCGTGACATACCGCCAGTTATACTGGGCCGGTGACAAAGCCTTTAACTACTGGCTGGGGCTGCAAATGCTGCTGATTGTGGTGCTGAGCCTATGCTACAACCCGGTTAATTTTTTTATGGGCTTTTTCTCTTCCAACTTTGTCGGCTGGTATGCCGGTAAGAGAGAGTTCAAGATAGCCTATGTAGTTTTTTGCGGTGTGATTCTGGTACCGCTGGTTATAGCGGCATGGGGGATGAATCTGCATGACCTGCTGTTCTTTTTTCCTTTTTTAATTATCATGCTGGTCTCTCCGTTTGGGATAAAATCTCTAGGCCGTAGGAAAATACTGGAGAAACAGCTGGATCAGGCGAATGAAGTCATCGAGGAGCTGGTCAAACGCGAAGAGCGGATGCGGATCGCCCGGGACCTGCATGATACGATGGGTCATACCCTGTCGCTGATTACATTGAAAAGCCAGCTTGTCGAGAGGCTTGTCGCCAAGGACCCGGAGCGCGCGCAGGCCGAAGCCAGGGAGATTCAGCGCACCTCGCGTGCGGCACTGCGCCAGGTTCGCGAGCTGGTCTCGGAGATGCGGGCAGTTACCGTGGCCGAGGAACTGGCAGAGGCCGGGAAAATGTTGCGGGCTGCGGAGATCGCCCTTGAAGTGCAGGGGGAGGTGTCGCTGGAGGACGTGCCTGACCTGACACAAAATATCCTCAGCCTCTGCATCAAGGAGGCGGTGACGAATATAGTGAAGCATAGCCGAGCCACCCGTTGCCGAATCAGAATTGCGCTGACGGAGGGGGCAGTGCGGATCACCGTTGAGGATAACGGAATCGGCCTCACTCCTGATGAAGCAGGACGGGAACGCCGCGACGGCAACGGAATGAAAGGGATGGCCGAGCGGTTGTCGCTCGTTGAAGGCTCAATGACATTAAGCTCCAATCCGGGCGGGGGGACAGCATTATCTGTAGTGATTCCAAGGATTATCAAGGAACATAAGGAGGGGGAATTGGCATGATAGGCATTGTAATCGCCGAGGATCAGCGTTTGCTGCGCGGAGCGATGGCCTCGCTGCTTGACCTGGAGGAGGACATTGAGGTTCTCGGAGAGGCCGGTGACGGGGCGGAGGCGCTTGCGCTGATCGAGCGGCTGGAACCGGACGTGTGTCTTATGGACATCGAAATGCCGCTGAAGAGCGGGCTGGAGGTGGCGGAGCTGCTGAAAGCCAAAGGCTGCCGGACGAAGATCATTATCCTGACGACCTTTGCCCGGCCGGGCTATTTCGAACGGGGCGTAAAGGCCGGGATTCAGGGCTATCTGCTGAAGGACGAGCCGGTCGACAAGCTGGCGGATGCGATCCGGCGCGTCATGGAAGGGCACCGTGAGGTCTCGCCGGAACTGGTCTTTGGCAGCCTGCGGGAAGAGAATCCGCTGTCCTCCCGTGAACGGGAGATTCTGCGGCTGGCCGGAGCAGGGCAGACGGCCGGTGAAATTGCCGGGAGTCTGCACCTATCCTATGGTACGGTACGCAATTACATCTCGGAAATTCTGGGCAAGCTGGAAGTGAAAAGCCGGATCGAAGCCGTACGGCTGGCTGAGGAGAAGGGCTGGATTTAGGCGTTTATTATCTCTTGATATTTCTGAATGCTGCGGTGGGCGTGCTACAGGTGGATTGTTACTGGTTACGTCCGGATAAATTCTATTAAGGTTGAATGCTTAATGGAGCGGCAATCAGAGGGATTTACTACCGGTAATTCCTTGGAAAATGGAAAAAAGGCTTAGTAATTGAATAATATAGGGAGTAATTCCCTCTAAATCAATAAAAATAGGTTTTATATGAAAATAGCGGGCGTGGTTCCTTTTGTTTGTGTTGCGGAGTCCTGCGCTGCCTGAATCAGTATCGCATTCGGGTGTGGTTATCTTGAAATAACTACATATTAATATGACCAGCCGTCCCGTTCATCGGACGGCTGGTCTTAATGTACAGGCTGTTAAGCGGATATCGCTTAAGATTACTTGGCGCTCTTCGCCTGCTCTTCCCGCATCCACTGTGACAGCTGGCGCTTGAGCTGGAGGAATTCCGGCGAATCGGCGATTTCCTCGCGGCGCGGCCGGGGAAACGGGACATCGACCGTATGCAGGACGGAGCCGGGACGTCCGGAGAACACATAGATGCGGCTGGAGAGCAGCAGTGCTTCTTCAATGTTGTGGGTGATGAACAGCACGGAGCGGCGGTTCTCCTCCCACAGCTCCAGCAGCCAGCGCTGCATTTCGCTGCGCGTCAGCGCATCCAGTGCGCTGAACGGCTCGTCCAGCAGCATCAGCTCCTGCGGCGCGAGCAGCGCCCGCAGGAAGGCAGCCCGCTGCTGCATGCCGCCCGACAGCATATGCGGGTAGGCCCGCTCGAAGCCGCCAAGGCCGACCTTGGCCAGCCAATGGCGGGCGGTTTCCCGCGCCGCAGCCTGCGGCGCGCCCTTAAGCTCACCGGCGAGCAGGACGTTGTCCTCGATGCTCCGCCAAGGGAACAGCGCGGGCTGCTGCGGCATATAGCTGATCTCTCCGCGCTGCCCTGTAACAAGGTTGCCGTTCATGCTTACCGTTCCGGCATCCGGCAGCTCCAGGCCCCCGATAATATGGAATAAAGTGCTTTTTCCGCAGCCTGAGGGTCCGACAATCGAGACGAATTCCTGCGGCTGCACTGTTAAGGATACGTTATCCAGCACGCGGGTTTCGCGGCGGCGGTGGGTGAAGGTTTTGGAGATTCCATTTACCTCAAGTGCAGGCGGTAAGGTCCTGGATTCAGGAATGCCGGCTGCTTCAGTGCCGGATGGCGGGTTATCTGTAATATGCGGCATTGTCGGCCATCCTCCTTTTCTAGGAACTTTTGCGCGGTTTCCAGCGCACCAGCCATTTCTCCAGAAGCGCGATAAGTGCGAACAGCACAAGACTGAGCAGCACGATAATGGCAATGGCGACGAATACGCGGTCTGTGCGGTAAGCGGATTTTTGCAGCAGCATGTAGTAGCCGATGCCCTTGTCAGCGCCGATCCATTCCGCGACAACAGCGCCCATTACGGCATAGGTGGCCGAAATTTTAAGCCCCGAGAACAGGGCGGGCAGGGAGCCCGGAAGCTCCAGCTTGGTGAAGATCTGCCATTTGTTCGCGCCGGCCATCTTCATATAGTTCAGCATGGTCCGGTCGCTTTGCATCAGGCCGCCCATGGCGGCGACTGAAACCGGGAAGAAGCAGACAAGCGTAATCAGCACAATCTTCGGCAGCAGCCCGAAGCCGAACCAGATAATCAGCAGCGGCGCGAGCGCAATGGAGGGCACATTTTGACTGAGAATGAGCAGCGGGTAGAGCGCTCTCTTGAGCCAAGGCAGCAGATGCAGCAGCAGGGCAACAATAAGACCCACGCCTGTGCCGATGGGGAAGCCGATCAGGGTAAGGCGCAGCGTAGCCGCTGTATGTGCCCAAATGCCGGAAGCATTGCCAGAGGTTTCCCGGGCGATATCGCTTGGGCTGGGAAGGATCCATGACTCGATATGGAACAGGGATACCGAAACTTGCCATAACCCCAGAAAAAAGACGACCGCCACAAGGGGCGGCCAAATCTGTTTCCAATACGATCTCACGGCCGGTATTTCTCCGTCAGCTTGTCCATGCTGATTCCATTCGGGTTATGGGCGATTTTGATCTGGGAGATGACGCTCGGACTGCCTGCTGCAATCAGCGCTTCATGCATCTGGCGCACAACCTCAAGCAGCTCGGTGATTTCGCCCTCCATCGTGGTCTCCAGCGGGTTCACCTGATGTTTTACACCGGATTTCTGAATCACTTCGATCGCTTTGTCCACGTAAGGAATCGAATCCTCGTTGTTCGGAGTTTTGGGAATTACCTGAATGCTTAGCAATGTATTGGCCACAATATATCAATCCTCTCAGTTTAAATGGTTTCATCCTTAATCAGTTAGCTGGCAAAAATTCATTCGTAAATGTGCTTGGAACATCCAGCGGCTGATCGAGCAGCTTCAGGCCATACATCCAGTCGGCGTAATCCTGCCAGACCTCGCTCTTCTGCTCGCCCCAGCGGACGGCATCATCCTTGTATTTCGGGCTGAGCCATTTCTGGCTGGCCAGGACCAGCTTGGGATCCAGCTCGGGAACAGCTTTGGATAGAATGGCTGCGGCTTCCTCCGGCTGATCAATGGCGTATTGATAACCTTTCGAGGTAGCCTTAAGGAAAGCCTTCACCAGCTCCGGATGTTCGGCAATTTCCTTCTCGCTCGTAGTCAGGACCGGCGTGTAGTAATCGAGCTGGGGGGCATAATCCTTGAGGTAGAGCATGTCGAGCGGTTCTCCGCGCACCTCCGCTTCAATCCCGGTCCAGGCATAGAAGATCCAGGCAAAATCAATGTCGCGTTTCACGGCGGTGAAGAAGTCCGCTTCACCGATGTTCACCAGCTTCACCTTTTTCACATCTCCGCCTTCGGGGTCCATAATGGCTTTCATGGCCGCTTCTTCGGCAGGGGAACCCCAGCCACCGTAGGTTTTGCCTTCGAAATCCTTCGGTGTCTTAATATTGCGGTCTTTCGGTGCAGCGAACCCGGAGGTATTATGCTGAATGATAGCGGCGATGGACACGAGCGGCACCTTCTGCAGGCGGGCCAGCGTCAGCGCCTCTTGAGCACTGATGCCAAAAGCGGCTTCGCCCGAGGTAACCATCGTGTCGGACCCGGCAGCGCCCGGCTGCACGATTTCAACATCCAGCCCTTCCTCTTCGTAATAGCCCAGCTCTTTTGCCGCATAAAGCCCGGTATGATTTGTATTCGGCGTCCAGTCCAGCGCGACCTTGACCTTGGTCAGCTCCTTAGGAGCGTCCGTTGCTGCCCCGGCAGTGGTTTCAGGAGCAGTAGTGCTGTTCCCGGCAGTCTCTGCCGCATTCCCGCCAGAGTTCCCATTGCTATTGCCGCATCCGGCAATGGCAAAGACCAGCATGCAGGTGAGGCTGAGCTTTAATACTTTTGTGACTCCCATTTCTCTTCTTCTCTCCTTCCAGCAACCCTAGTCTTCCAAATTCTGAATAGTCCCATACAAAAAAGGCGCCCCGAGAATCGGGACACCAGTTACTTGCGCAAGGTTGTGCTTGGGCCATAAACGGCCGTAAGCGATTGACGATTCCTACGCTGGCATTATCCAGATCAGGTATAAGGGTCAGTATCTTGTGGGATACAATCTCAGCCGGCCAATTCCAGCACCCCTGGTACTATGAAGTTATAGGTATTGCTGTGTTCTTACGGTGTATTATAGACGCCCGCTCCATAGTTGTCCAGTAGCAACTCTGCTTAGCTATCAAGCTTCAGCGGCAGGCGCCAGGGCCCTTTGAGCAGAAAATGCGGCTCGGACAGCCTAAACCGCAGCTTATCCTCCCTGGGTTTTGCTTCTAAATGGAGGGTCTTCATCACGCCGTAGGTCTGGTCCGTATTCACCCAAGAGAACGAGCTGTTGTCCGCCTGCCCCGGATAGCGAATAAGGAAATACTTCAGCGTCCGCAGCTTAGCGGCATTGAAATTCACATTCACATCGACGCTGGCAGCCGTCTCGCCGGTACGTTCAATGCGGGTGAACTCTACCGGAAAGCCCGCGATTTCCGCGCGTGTGTGGAGCCTTTTCTCCTGGCCGATCTCAGGCAGCGGAATCTCTATTTCTGCAGATACGGCGTCACGATCTGAAACTTCAATATAAGGAATGAAGACCGTATAAGGCCAAGCGCCCGCCCCGGCAGTCTCACGAAACCGGAGGTCGGAAGGATAGGACATGGATTCAGGCTGCTCCAGTGCCGCCTTTTCTCCTGCCGCGTTCTCTATATAGAGACCTGATCCAGGCACCAGCGGCTCCAGTCCGTAAGAATGGACAGTCAGCCCGGATTCCGCCGTCAGAGTGGGCAATAACTGGACACGGACAAGCCCGCCGCCAAGGTCCACCGGAAAAGCAGTAATCCGCACATCCTGCTGTATATCGCTTGCGCCGAGTTCCCCGAGCTCCTCAGCTGTCTTCGGAGCGTTAAGCTGTAACGGACCAACGGTTGTGCCGCCCAGATGCAGGGTTAGAAGATTATCCTTCTTCAGTTGCACCGCTTGAGTTGAACTGTAGCTGCCGTACCACTCTCCCTCCGAGGACGAACGCATATAAGAGGTGAAAGTATAGCGGTTGCCGCCGATATCTGCCTCAAATTCGCTGACTTCAGGGACTTTCCGGCCGCGAAGCGTAATGCTCCCGCCAAGCTCTTGCAGGAGAACGGCATCCACGGTCAGACTTCCGTCCCCCACAGCAATGTCATAGGGTTTGCTCAGTACATAGATCCGGTCACCGGGGCTGTTCTCCACAACGGTGCCGAAGCCAGGAAGGAAACTCAGCGCCTTTCTTAACCCGGCCTGTACCTCAGGAGAGAAAGCGAGCATACCGGCAGCGATGAGTATTACTGCCGCTGCGGCCGCGAAGATATTCCGCCTCCGGGATCTCCGGGCGAAGGAACGGAAGGTGTGGACAGCGGCTTCGGGCTCCAGACGGGCAAGTGTACGTGCTTTGACGCGGGCGAGCGAAGCTGCCTCCTCTTCGTCTGCCAGATACAGACCTTGGTCAACCTCCGGCAGAACACTTAAGGCAAGCTCTGCATCGCTGAAGCCCATAGAATCAATCATCCCAAACAGGCGCTGTTCCTCAATTTTCATGTCTTTGGCCATGTTGCGCCTCCTTTCCCTGACTCTCAGACAGGCCTAACGCCTGCTTGAGCAGCGTCCGGCAACGGTATAAGCGGCTTTCGACTGCCTTTTTACTGAGACTGAAGGTTTGCGCAAGCTGATCAAGGCTCTCATAAAGGAAATATCTGCGCAGAAACAGACTGCGGTCCGGTTCGCCCATCTGCTGCACGCAGCCGATCAATTCACTGGCCGTCTCGCGGGAAAGAACCTCCTGTTCGGCGGAAATCTCATTCCATGCAGCTCCGGCAGCAGCTGCTTCTCCGGTTCCGCCCCGGCGCAGCAGCTTGCGTCTCAGGTCCAGCGCTTTGTATTTGGCCAGCAGGAACAGCCAGGTGCGGAAGGAGGCGCGCTCGGGCTCATAACGGCTGATTCCGCTCCATGCCGCCATAAACACATCGCTCACACATTCCTCAACATCCTCCGCGCTTCCGGTGCCGGACAGAATACGCCGGACCAGTCTTTGCACATCAGGGCCAAAGAAATCTATCGCTTCTGCGAGTGCTTTTTTATCTTTGTTTTTGAACCGCCCGGCCCATGCCAGGCTGTCATTAGGATTGAACGTCATAGGCAACCTCCGGCGTATATACTATTCATTACTACGTCGCCCGGAGGGCAAATCACTCATGCGGGTTTCCGGCAGCTTATCAATCCTTGGAATAAAATCTTTTTCTGCGGCGGCTGCGGATTCCGTTCCACAGTTCTTTCAGCGTCAGGAGGATGCTGACGAGGATCCCGGTGAAGGTGAGCAGCAGTGCCAAATATTCAAAAGGAGAGTATTCCAGCATTTTGCTCCATTCAATGCGTCCCTTCAAATCTTCAATGACCTGGTTCATCCCGTAGATGCCGCTCACCACTGTGAAGACGGTCAGAATCATCAGCAGCGTATCCCGGCGTTTAGCCTGGAATTTCTCCTGGTACTGGAACAGGTCGTTTAGGGTCATTTTGACTTCATCAAAGAGGGCGTCATTGCCGTATACTTTGCGCAGCTGGATGAAGATCTCCCGGCCCTGCGACTGTGAAATCAGCTCCAGAAAATAAAACTTGGCCGAAAACTTGTTAATCAGGAAGATCAGATTCTCAATTTCATCATAATCGTGGTTGATACGCAGCCGGGAGTGGAGATTGGAAAGCTTCAACAGGACGATTTTGTGGAAAATACTAAGGAGCAGCCCGTAGTAATACTGCCCGTACATCTGATTGACCAGTGGAATGGCTACCTCCGGTTCGGCCCGGCTCAGGCAGCAGAAGGTCTGCTCGTTGGTCATATAGTAGGTATCCGGCCCCCAGCGGTTGTACGAATGTGCCTGGCAGTACTCTTCGATGTACTCGGGATCACTGGCGCTGATATAGGGTTTTCCGTCCAGATTCAGCCCATCCAGCTGGGAGGCGCGGTAACGCAGCTCCACGCTGATTTCGTCTGCATCCTCCTGCCGGTTGAAGCCGTAAAAGGCTTGGACCAGCATTCGTTCATCAACGAAGAAGGGAAGCGTCTCGAAATAGGCCCCGTCAATTTCCGATTGGTCCATAAAGGGCTGCAGGCCATCAGCCAGATTCCTGAACACAAAATCCTCCACCTGATCGAAGGTTTTGTCCTGGCAATGGATATACGTATGTTTGTCCTGGTAGGAGACATCCTCGAGTGTGCGGAAACGGTCGGCGAATTCCAGCGCGGTGCTGAAGGGCAGATTCTCTTCCTCGATGCGGACTCTTACGGTCAGAAATCCAAGCTGAAACGGACAAATGAATACATCCGTCGAGAGTACCCGGAAGTTTACGGATTGCTGTGTCATTTCCAGCCTGCAGGCCAGATCGTTTACCCGGGAAAACCGGCGGAAGGAATCTTCTTTATCCTTGTCCCGCGGGAATAGGACATGGGCTGCGAACGGCAGATAGCTGCGCTCCATTTTCTCATGGGATACGCAGTAGCCTTCGCCGTAATAAGCATCCTCCAGCTCTTTGTTGTCAAGAAAAAAACGGGTGAAGCCGTCAAGCCCAAGCTGCCGGGCCAGGCTCTTGTCCTCACCGTCCTTGATGGAGAAGGGGAAAATAAACTGCAGTAGAACGGTATGTAGTGTAGGTTCGGTGTGTTCGGAGAAATGCTCAGTCATTAACGGTTCCACCCTTATGCACAGGATATTGACATCTTCTATATTACCCTAATTTCCAGGCTGCCAAGCTGAGCACAAATAGGATTCCTGCAAAAATGGCCAGTGCCTGCAGCCACGGCAATGACATACTTTCAGCCCTTGGGCCGGAGAAAAGCATAAGTGAGTTCATGATTTTGTCCCGGATTCATTCTGAGCCGGACGGGTACACTATAATAAGCACACATATTGGAAAGGAGCTGTTTCGTCAATGGATAACAATGAGCTGGAGCAAAATATCATCAAAGCGCTGGATGACAATAAGTTCGGTTCCTTCGGCACGATAGAAGCCGGCAACAAACCTAAGGTGCGTTATATGGCGGTATTTCATGACGGATTAAACATTTACCTCGCTACCAATCGGAAGACGCATAAGGTAGAAGAGCTGAAGGATAATCCGCATGCTTTTCTGCTGCTTGGATATGAAAAGGGCGGCGGTAAGGATGTGCTGGAGATCGAAGCAACAGTTGCCGTCACCAAGGATGAAGGCTTACGGGCCAAAGTATGGAACAAATCACTGGAGCAATGGTTCAAGGGACCGGATGATCCTGACTATGTCATTCTGGAGCTTGCACCGGCACGGATAGAGTATGTTGGCAAAAACGAAGAGCATGGCGTTTGGCAGCCTACGTCCGCAGTTAACGGCAAATAAACCTAAGATATGAAGCAGCTGGCCATCTTAAACCCTACGGTTTATAGATGGCTTTTTGCCGTCCGGAAGATAGCTGGCTTATGGTAAATCATGTTATAATTACTGGACTGAAATCTGACATCTAGAGGCGAGGAGAATGCACATGAACTGCAGTGAGTGCTCTGACATCGAACCGGTAGAGGACGCAGGAGAATTAAAGATGCGGCCCTGCCCGATTCCGCTCGCCAATGCTATAAGGGCTGCAGGCTATAAGCTGACAGGCTCAGCGGATACCGGATTAGCCGCCTATGCTTCCAGAGAGGAGCTCATAGATTTGCTGGAGCTTCTGGATGGATTGCAGAATGAGTGGGCTACGCCGCTGTCCCTATGTATAAAAGGGCATACCCGGCGTATTCCTGTGGAACGCTGGCTGACGCTGGAACAGCTGAGCGTCCGGTTTGCCAGTGATAATCTGGTCACGATCATTTCAAATCATGATTTCTGCAGCCATTTGCAGCCGATCGTGAACTTTAACGAAGAAATTGTAGGTTTTGAATTGCTGCTGCGGCCACTGCCGCAGGGTAGCCCCTTTCAGCCCTATGAGTTGTTTGAGATTGCCCGCCGGACCGGCTTCCACTCGTTTCTCGACCGGGCTGCACGAATCTCGGCGATTGAGACCGGCAAAAGACTGCTGCCCAAGGGCATCAAGCGGTTTATCAATTTTCTGCCCTCCTCTATCTATAATCCTAAATATTGTCTCACTCATACCTTCGAAGCGATTCATCGTTTGGAAGAGGACCCGGAAGATTTTGTATTTGAGGTCGTGGAGACGGAGAATATAAGCGATATCAGACATCTCCAGAGCATATTTGCCGAATACAGGCAGCAGGGCATGCGGGTGGCGCTGGACGATGTGGGCGCGGGCTACTCTACAGTGGAGGTCATGTCCAGATTACAGCCGGATTATGTAAAGATTGACCGTGGTCTGATCAGCTTCTGCGATCAGGACGACCGGAAACAGAGAAGCGTACTCGATATTGTGAACCGGGCCGGTTCCTTTGGTGCCAAGGTGCTTGCCGAGGGAATCGAACGGCGGGAAGAGTTCCTCTTCTGCCGGGACATCGGCATCGATCTGGGACAGGGGTATCTCTTCGGGAAGCCGGATGACAAGCCCCCGGCTAGTTTTGGAAACCGTGCATAATCAATACAACCTATATCCTCCCCGAAGCGCAGACGGTCATCCGCCGCCTTCGGGGATTTTATGATGTCCTGCCATTTCCACCGAGAAAGGGATTGAAAGCTAAATGAGCGTTACATTGTTATATGTTGAAGATGACCGGGAGATTGGCAGTGCGGTTTCCGCCGATCTTCGGGAACGCCAGTACGCCGTCCGCTGGCTGGAGAGCGGTGAAGGGGCAGTGGAGGCGGCTGCCGGCTGTCAGTTGGCCATTCTCGATGTCATGCTGCCCGGTCTTGACGGCTTCACCGTTGGGCAGCGGCTGAAGCGGACGTACCCGGGGCTGCCAATTCTGATGCTCTCCGCCCGCACCTCTATCGACGATAAGCTCCAGGGGCTGGAATTCGCCGATGATTATTTGACCAAGCCGTTTCACCCGGATGAGCTGGCTGCACGGATTGAAGTCCTGCTGAGAAGGAGCGGTGCTGCGGCACCTGCACCGCTAAGGATTAAGCATCTGATCGTCCATGAAGGAGAACACCTTATTCAAGAGGAGGCAAGCGGCAAAGAAATCCTGTTAACCGGCAAGCAGTTTCAGATATTCTCCTACCTGCTCCGCCATCTTGGGCAGATTCTGACCAAGGAACAGATCTATGAAGCCGTCTGGGGTGAGGCTTACATAGAGGGGGACAAGACGCTGATGGTACATATCCGTTATTTGCGCGAGAAGCTGGAGCTTGACCCGGCGGCACCGGAGATTATAGAGACGGTCCGGGGAATCGGCTACCGGGTGAGAGCATGAGGGCCAGCGGGCGCTCGCACAAACTGCGCAGCTCGCTGCTCTCCCGTTATCTGCTGATTATTGTTGCTGCGCTGCTGTTCCTGCCTGTCATGATGACGGCAACTTTTGTCGGATACGGCGTATTCAGCGCATGGACCCGGGAAGGTCCGCCTGATGAATATGCCCCTTACTCCAGCATCACCAAGCTGGAGAAGATGTGGCATGAGGAAGCGCTGGGTCTGTCGGGCAAACCGCCGGAGGCGATCAATGAGCGGATGCGGCAACTCAGCAGTGAGTATTCTTTGGCGGGGATGTTCTGGGTAGACAGCCACGGGAAAACCAGGCTAAGCCTTACGCCGGAAGATCCCGAGCTGCAGAAGCAGGTAGAGGGTGATGTTTTGCCCGCGCAGTGGAGTGCTGCAGAAGCGGTTGCCTTTATGAAAAAGAGCGTAGAGCTTAATCCGCTCGCCATTGTCGCCTTTGTAGGAGACCGTGCGGAAGCCGGAGAAGGTTTTATGGTGATGCAAATTCCGGATGCATTGAGGGATGAAGAAAGTATTGATGGGCTAAGCTCGTGGTATTTAATCGTTCTGGTTTTGTTTTTTGCCGGCTTCATTGTGGTGTCGCTGCTGTTCTTCATAGGGATCCGAACCCGGCTGCTGCGCCTGCAGACGGCGATGAGTTTCACGGGCGGGGCCGGAATTCCGAAGCCCGTTACTTCCGGCGGCAGAACGGATGAGATTGGCCGTCTGGAGGAGGCCTTTAATACGATGGTGACTGAGCTAACTGCCAGCCGGTCCAGAGAGGCGGAAGAGGAGGGACTGCGCAAGCGCCTGGTTTCGGATCTGTCGCATGATTTGCGGACTCCCCTCACCGTAATCCGTACTCATCTCCATGTGCTGGGCAAGGAAAACCTGTCGCCGCGCGGGCAGGAATCGCTGGAACTGATGGATGAACGGATTGCCGGGCTCAGCGTGCTGATCGAGAATCTGCTCTCTTATAATCTGCTCAGCAGCGGAAAGATAATGCTGAAGCTGGAGCGCAGGGACGTGCTGCGGCTGCTGCGTGAAAGTGCCGCTGCCTGGTATCCGCTTTGGGAGAGGGAAGGGTTCCAGGTTGATATTGACCTGGAGGGTGAACCTCTATACTGGACTATAGATGAGAGCTGGTTCCGCCGGATTCTGGACAACCTGTTTCAGAATATCCTGCGCCACGCCCGCTGCGGACTATATGTAGGCATTGCGCTGGAAGTCCGGGACAGCCGCCCTGTGATTGTTGTCTCGGATCATGGCAAGGGAATGATGAGCAACTCCGACTCCAAAGGGGCAGGACTTGGTTTGTCTATTGTAGAGCTGCTGCTTAAGCGGATGGAGCTGGAGTGGACGGTCGACAGCAGTGAGCAGGGTACCTCTATTGTCATTTCTCAGCGCCGGGACAAAATTTAAACGAAATTTAAACTTGCTGCCGCCGCTCTTTTAACCTTGGGACGTTATGCTAGTTACCGAGGTGAACGAGAATGAAAGAAACTGTGATTGAAACAAAGGATTTACTGAAGGAATACCGCGGCCGGGCTGCGGTGGAGCGTTTGAACCTGAATATTGGCAAAGGTGAAATTTACGGCTTTCTTGGACCCAACGGCGCAGGCAAAACAACGACCATCCGCATGCTGCTGGGGCTGATCAAGCCGACATCGGGGCAAATTAAGGTATTCGGCCAGGAGCTTCGTAAAAATAAGCTGCAGATTCTGCGCAAAGTGGGGTCGCTTGTGGAGTCCCCGTCATATTACGGGCATTTGAGCGCACTGGACAATCTGGAGGCGATCCGCCGGATTCTTAATGTGCCGAAGCAGCGGATCGCTGAGGTGCTGGATATTGTCTCGCTGACAGGAGAAGAAAAGCGGCCAGTGAAGGGCTTCTCGCTGGGTATGAAGCAGCGGCTGGGCATTGCTGCCGCACTGCTCGGCAGTCCGGAGCTGCTGATCCTCGATGAGCCGACTAATGGGCTTGATCCGTCAGGCATACAGGAGATCCGCTCGCTGATCAAGCGGCTTCCGGAAGAGCAGGGAATTACCGTGCTTGTGTCCAGCCACCTGCTGAGCGAAATTGAACAGATGGCGGATACGGTCGGCATCATCCGCCAGGGCAAGATGGTTTATCAGGACTCCATTGCCCATCTGCAGCAGCAGGCGGCAGGAGACCTCCGGCTAGCAGTATCCGAGCCGGAAGCCGCACTGGCGCTCGCCTTGCGAAGAGGCTGCGGCGGTGAAATGCAGGAGGGGCGGCTCGTGCTGCCGCGGATGAGCGATGCCAGAGTGGCGCTCCTGATTAAGGAACTGGTCGAGGATGGACATGCAATCTACCGGGTGGAAGAACGCAGACAATCACTGGAGGAATTCTTCCTGCAGGTTGTTGAGGGAGGCGCATCATGATGTGGCGGGCGCTGTCCGCTGACTGGCTGAAAATCCGCGGCAAAGGCCTGTGGTTCCTGGTCTTTCTCGGCCCCATCGGCCTGCTTGCCATGCAGGGGCTGAACTTTGGGCTGCGTTACGATTATCTGACCCAGCAATATCGTGCCGATTTATGGGGCGGACTGCTCAGCAATGTGGCCGACTTCGTTCCGGTGGCCCTTTATCTGGGGGGCACGCTGATCTGTTCGATGATGGCCAACGTGGAGCACCAAATGAGTTCGTGGAAGCAGCTCCTGGCGTTGCCGATTTCCCGGACCTCTGTCTTTATGGCTAAGCTGCTGCTCTGCCTGCTGCTGCTTACTGTCTCCTGTCTGCTGCTGGCGGCGGGTACGGTGGGCTTGGGTGTGATCCTCGGGTTCCAATCGCAGCCAATCCCTTATGCGAAGGTGCTGCAAATCGGCTTTGCTTCTTATGCTGCAGCACTCCCGGTGATCTCACTGCAGCTGTGGTTCTCCCTGTCCAGCCGCAATCAGACGTTTCCGGTGTCGGTGGGAATTACCTTGTCGCTGCTAAGCATCTTCTCCTTGTTTCTGTCGGAATGGGTTCCCCTGAGCTGGCCGGCCCTAGCCTGGAGCGCTCCCCGGCCCTGGCTGTTCAGCGGAGCAGGCTTGCTGCTTGGCCTGCTGATTCTGCTGCCGGGATCCATACATTTTGCGCGAAAGGATGTGGACTAGGATGAGAACCTTTTGGAGAGTTCTATCGGCTGAGAAGCTAAAAATGTCCAAATCTCATGTCTGGCTGCTTATTTTGCTCAGTCCGGCTGTCGCGCTGCCTATCGGAGGGCTAGCCGATATGCAGGATGATAGGCAGATCACCTGGCAGGTGCTGCTGAGTGTAATGTCGCTAATGCATTCAATGTTGTTCCTTCCCGTGCTTGCCGGCATATTTGCGGCTCTAATCTGCCGTTCCGAGCATACCGACGGCGGCTGGAAGCAGTTGTTGTCCCTGCCTGTAACACGAAGTTCTGTGTACCTGGCTAAATTCACACTGATTATGGGAATGCTGGCCGCCGTGCAGCTGCTGTTTATCGTTGTAGTGGTAGGCCTAGGGATATATCGCGGTGCGGAAGGCGCCGTGCCTTGGCAGTTGCTTCTCACCAGCCTCTTCGGCGGCTGGTTCGCCTGCCTGCCGCTGGCCGCGCTGCAATTGGCAGTATCCCAGGGCTGGAGCAGCTTCGGCGCACCGCTGGCACTGAATGTAAGCCTGACCTTACCGAATATGCTCATTTCCAATTCAGCCACCTACGGCCCATATTATCCCTGGGTGCAGCCGCTGCTGGCCATGTCTCCTTACGGTGAAGATAAGTTCGGAGCTTTTAATTTGCCGATGGAGAGCTTGATGCTGGTAGTTACAGGAAGCCTGGTTCTCTTTTTGGCGGGAGGCCTGCTCCACTTCTGGCGCAAAGCGGTATAATATCGCGTATGCTGCAGGCTGTGCTGAATCCTCTCATGGACATCCGGTGAAGTTTTTTCTATAATTAATCGTAGAAGATACTATTAACAACCAGTAACACCGGATAAGCATATTAGAGGAGGGCGAGAGCATGGAGCCAGCGGCACTTGAAGAATGCGACAACACATGCAATGGTTCGGAGCTGGAACCGGAATCTATAGCGCTGATTCTGCCGGACCGCGGAACAACGGATAAAATGGCGGAAATGTTCAAAGCGCTGGGTGACCCGACCCGGGTACGGCTCATTTACGCGTTGTCGCAGAGAGAGCTGTGTGTGCACGATTTGTCGGTCATCCTCGACATGGGGCAATCGGCCGTATCCCATCAGCTCCGCTATTTGCGTAATCTACGGATCGTAAAGCGCCGCAAGGAGGGCAAGACGGTCTATTATTCACTAAATGATGCGCATGTGGAACAGATTTTTCTGCAGACGCATGAGCATATCAGACATGAATAGATTTTCAGAGAACTTAGCTGTAAACACAAAACCGTCCTGCGCTGGCTTAGCGCAAGGACGGTTTCTTTTGTTTGCGTCAGGAGATTTCACCGTCCTGCTAATGCACGTTAAACCTTCAGGCTTCTGTGCTTCATGGACGAGTTCTCAATTTGCAGCGTCGAATGGTGAATGCCGAAAGTTTCTTCCACGAGGCTGATGGCCTTCTGGAGAACACGCTGATGATCCTTAGGGTCCTGAATCAGCAGATGGCCGCTAAGCGCATCCAGCCCTGAGGTAATGGTCCAGATATGCAGGTCATGAACCTCGACGACTCCGTCAATGCGCAGCAACGCTTCTTGAACATCATGGGTATTCACGTTAAGCGGAGTTCCTTCCATTAAAATATGGAATGCCTGTTTAATTACGCCCCAGGCTCCTCTCAGGATGAGCAGTGCGACAAGCACGCTGATGATTGGATCTGCAATATACCAGGAGAATAATTTCATGATTAACCCGGCAAGCAGAGCTCCGACCGAGCCTAGTGCATCGCTAACGATATGAAGGTAGGCGCTGCGGACATTGATGTTCTCTTGCACATTGCTTTTTCGCATTAAAGACCATGCGCTGACCAGGTTGGCCAGCAATCCGACTGCCGCAATGATCATCATTGTACCGCTTGCTACCTCCGGAGGTGAGAAGAAACGCTGATATGCTTCCCATATAATAAATCCGGCAATGATAAACAGCGTAACTCCGTTGAATAAGGCTGCCATAATCTCGAATCTGTAGTAACCGTAAGAATTTTTCAGAGAAGGGGGCTTTACAGCAAAGATCATGGCGACAAGGCTTAAGGCCAGCGAAACAGTATCGCCCAGCATATGGCCGGAGTCCGACAGCAGGGCCAAGCTGCCCGTAACCAGGCCGCCGAAGAACTCCAGCAGCATGATGCTTCCGGTAATGATCAGAGCGATTAATAGGCCTTTGAGGTTATCGGGTGCGTGAGAGTGGGAATGAGAATGGCCGGTATGATTATGTTCCGAATGATTGTGTCCGTGCTCATGCCCCGGATGTTCATACTTATGGTGGCTATCGTTGTGTTGATGATTTGTCATACAGGTACCCCTTCCTAAAATAACATATGAATAACTGCTCATATGTTAATAGTATTCGCAACTCAGCTGAATTACAAGTCCATTTTGGAAACAATTGTGATCTTCTTATCATTTTAAAAAAAGTGGTGGAGTATACGGAATCTGCATTGACACTGCAAGTTTAGGGAGAATATAATATGTGTAAGTAAACATATGAACAGATACTCATATATAGTTTTTTCCAAGGGAGATGAGTGATTTGAATGCGGTGGAGGGAAACGTAAGACGTCAGTGGGTGCTCGAGGGTCTGGATTGCGCAAATTGCGCCATGAAAATTGAGAACAAGGTGAAAAAGATTGAAGGAGTGTCATCCTGCTCCGTAAATTTCGCTATGAAGATGATGACACTGGAGACTGCCGCAGCTTATGCGGACACGGTATCCGAAGAGGCAAAGCGGACAGTAACTGCCCTTGAGCCGCATGTGAAGCTGAAGGAGGTGCAAACTGCCGGTGCAAGGAAGAAACAACAGGCTGCTGCTGTGAATTCTGCATCCTCAGAAGCACAAGGTCAAGCCCACAGTCATGCCCAGCATGAACATCAGGGCCACACTCACGGACATAGCCAGGGGGAGGCCCACGGACACAGTCACACTCATGGCAGTGATGAAGCCTATAATCATGCACATGCACAGGATGAAGCTCATGGCCACACCCATAGTCATGAGCACGGGGAAGGGGATACACGCAAAATCCTGCTGCGGCTGGGCGCCGGCGGAATTCTAGCGGCAGCCGGAATGTTCCTGCCGGTCAGCGGATTCCCGGAGCTGTTGATTTTCCTGGCCGCTTATTTTATTGTCGGCGGTGAGGTCGTCTGGTCAGCCGCAAGGAATATTGTCCGCGGCCAAGTGTTCGATGAGAATTTCCTGATGGCACTGGCGACGATCGGGGCTTTCGCCATCGGTGAGTACCCGGAAGGCGTTGCTGTCATGCTCTTTTATCAGGTTGGCGAACTCTTCCAGGGTCTGGCAGTTAACCGTTCCCGCCGCTCCATTACAGCGCTGATGGATATCCGTCCGGAATTTGCCTTTCTCAAGGAAGGGGAGAAGCTGAGAAAAGTATCGCCGGAGGAAGTAGCCGTCGGAGACATCATTGTTATCAAGCCGGGTGAAAAGGTGCCGCTTGACGGAACAATCCTCGAGGGCAGTGCAATGATGGATACGTCCGCGCTTACCGGAGAATCGGTGCCACGCTCGGCTGAGCCGGGGGCTCAGGTGCTGAGCGGCTTTATCAACCGCAATGGTGTGATTACCGTTCAGGTCACTCAAACCTTCGGGGAATCAGCGGTATCCAAAATTCTTGAACTGGTGCAGAATGCTTCCAGCAACAAGGCGAAAACAGAGAATTTCATTACGAAATTTGCCCGGGCCTACACTCCGGTTGTAGTCATTACAGCTTTGCTGCTGGCAGTACTGCCGCCACTGTTTATTAGTGGGGCCACCTTCTCGGATTGGATTTACCGGGCGCTTGTCTTCCTCGTCATTTCCTGCCCCTGCGCGCTGGTCGTCTCCATTCCGCTTGGCTTCTTCGGCGGCATTGGAGCGGCTTCCAGGAATGGCATTCTGGTTAAAGGCAGCAATTATCTTGAGGCACTGAATGATGTGAAGATTGTCGTGTTCGATAAGACGGGAACGCTGACGAAAGGGCAGTTCAAAGTTACTGGCATCTTTCCTGCGGAAGGTATTGCCGAGAGTGAGCTGCTGCGGCTTGCCGCTTATGCAGAGAGCCATTCGCCCCATCCTATTGCGGAATCCATCCGGTCGGCTTACGGCGCAGATATTCCAGGTGAAGCTATTGCCGATTACAATGAAATCTCCGGTCATGGCATAGCTGTTACTGTAGAAGGCAGGGCAGTGCTCGCCGGAAATGCCCGGCTCATGGAGCGCGAGGGAATCTCCAGCCGGACTCCTGAGGTGAGCGGAACAATTGTTCATATCGCTGTTGATAAACAATATGCAGGGTATCTGGTCATATCTGATGAAGTGAAGGACGACTCCCTTCAGGCGATCCGCAAACTGAAGGCGTTAGGCATCCGCAAGACGGTCATGCTGACAGGTGACTCCTCATCGGTAGCGGAGGCTGTCGGACGCCAGCTGGGAATTGATGAAATTCATGCCGGGCTTCTGCCGCAGCATAAAGTGGAAGCTGTCGAAAGATTGGAGAAGGAGAAGTCACAGCGGGAGAAAATTATTTTTGTCGGCGACGGAATCAACGATACCCCTGTGCTGGCGAGGGCAGATGTGGGCATTGCAATGGGCGGACTTGGCTCGGATGCAGCGATTGAAGCGGCGGATATTGTCATTATGACCGACGAACCGTCGAAGATTGCGGCAGCCATCGGAATAGCCAAGCGGACGCGGAGCATTGTCTGGCAGAATATAATTTTTGCCCTGGCGGTCAAGGCGATCTTTCTGCTGCTGGGTGCATTCGGGATTGCTACAATGTGGGAGGCGGTATTCTCGGATGTGGGTGTAACCGTACTTGCTGTGCTGAACAGCATCAGGGCGCTGCAGGCGCCTACAACAGAATGAATGTCATAGGAGTCCTGCAGCTAGCTTGAAAATTATGTGAAAAAACATGAAAATAGTATGAAAAAGTAAGCTCTTTAGATTCCATATTGTGGGACTAAGGGCTTATTTTTTGTCGTGAATGTAATGATTTATGTCTGTTTTTGCCGATATATTAGTATACATTTACAGCAATTGGAAAATTGTATCTAGTACTGCTAGGAGGACTTAAGGTGGAAGAGACAGAAATGAAGCAGGAAAAAATGAAAATGAAAGCAAAGAAAAGAAAGCCAGTCTCCGTGCAGACGAAATGGTCGCTTGTGATTCTTGCCATTTCCATCGTGCCTTTGCTGGGAGCAACCATCTTTTTTATGCAGTATTTCGGCGGTGTAACCAAGTCGGATAGTCAAGAGCTGGCGGAAAGTACTCTGAATATGAATAGTTCCCAGCTCGGGGAATGGCTGGAGTCTAAAACCTCTGCGGTGCAGGAACTGATCGCTATGCATCCCGAGTTCGATACGGCAGTGCCGGAGAGCATTTTTCCGGTAATCAGTGTGCTCGAAGACAGTGACACTCAGTCTGAAGGCTATAGCGTTATCAGTAAAGAAGGCAAACTCAGCAATATGATGGGGATGACGGCAGATTCGGGTACCTCCCCGTATTTCTTAGAGGCCAAGGAGACACATAAACCGTCAATAGCTGATATGACTTTTCTGAAACAGCTGAATAAACATATCATTACGATTATGGTCCCAATTATGGATAAGAATAACCAGTTTAACGGCGGTATTGCCTTTTCGGTTACACCGGAAATAATGATGGAAATGGCCAAAAATATCAAGGTGGGAGAAACCGGGTACGGATTTATAGTTTCAGGGGAAGGGAACTATTATGCATCCTCTGATCCGAGCAAGATCGGGAAAAATATTGCGGATTATGCAGAGAAACCCGGGACGCAAAAAGCGGTTAAAAGTATATTGAGCAAGCCTGACGGTTCGGTAACTTATAAGGGCGAAGAGGGCGAAGTTCTTATTACATATTTCAAAACCATCCCTGGCACCGATTGGAAGCTGCTGATTAATGTTCCCAAAAGCGAAGTTTACGCTAAAGTGAATTCGGCCCAGACCTTGACGACAATTTTTGTAGTCATCGTTATTTTGCTTGTCGTGGTATTGTCCCTCTACCTTACCCGGAAGATTGTTAAGCCGATTGTCGCTATTTCGGAAGTGATGAAAAGGGTGGCAGACGGACGGCTGAATGAGCGGGTGGCTGTTGGCTCAGAGGATGAAATTGGCCAGATGAGCCGGAGTATCAATCATATGATTGAATCCCTGTCCGGAATTGTCAGCAAGATCGATACAACCGTAGTGGAGGTAGCGGTATCTGCGGAAGGTCTGCTGGATTACGCCACTCAGTCCTCCAACACTTCGGCAGAGATTGCAGAGGTGATTCAGGAAGTGGCGCAGGGAATGGAGGAGCAGTTCAGAGGTTCGGAGCAGTCCGCACGGGCTACGGAAGAGATGGCGGTGGGCTTGCAAAGGATTGCTGAATCCTCCGTGAGTGTATCCGATCAGGCGGAGTCCGTAAGTGTGGAGGTCGAGAACGGCTATCATGAGATCAAGGCGACTTTTGAACAGATGAAGGTAATCAGTTCTACTGCGGGCCAGACTGCTGAACTCATCGGCACACTGACACAGCAATCGGAACAAATCGGGCAAATCGTCGATGTGATTTCAGAGATATCCAACCAGACAGGGCTGCTGTCCTTGAATGCTTCCATCGAGGCAGCCAGAGCGGGTGAGCATGGACGGGGCTTCGGAGTGGTAGCGAATGAAGTGAAGAAGCTGGCCGAGCGAACCAATACAGCGATTGTGCATATTGTTGAATTAATCAGACAAATTCAGGATTCAACAACGAATGCTGCAGTATCCATGGAGAAGAGCATTTCCGAAATCGGCGATGGTATGGACAAGATGACGAAAGTTGGGTCTGCCTTTGACCATATCCGTTCCTCCATCCGTGAGGTCTCAGTGCAGATCCAGGACGTATCCGCTATTAATGAAGAGATGTCTGCAGGCACGGAAGAAATTACGGCATCCATTTCCGATATGCTGATTATCGCCAAGACTTCCGCGGACAACGCCCAGGCGGTCGCTGAGGCCTCAACGGATCAGAAGGAGCTAATGAAGCAGGTAGTCAATTCTGCGGAATCACTGAATCTGATGATGTCCGAGCTGAAAGAAGAGATCGAAAAATTCCGTTAATCAGCAGATAAAATAAGAACAGCCCCCGGCTTCGCGCATTGCAGCGCGGCAGCCGGGGGCTGTTTCGTTTGAGCTAAGAATTAAACCTTCTCTTCCAGGTGCAGGCTTTCGATGCCGGATCGGATGATGCCGCATGAAGCATCAAACTTCGCATACTCCTGATCACTGAGATTCAGCTCCAGCAGTTCCTGAATGCCGCCCCCGCCGATAATGGCAGGAGCTCCGGCGCATACATTCTTTTGCCCGTACTCCCCGTCCAGAATCGCCGAGACGGCAATGATTTTGTGTTCATCATTCAGGATGGAGCGAGTGATATAAGCCAGAGCACTGCCGATGCCGAAATGCGTGGAGCCTTTGCGTGTGAAGATCTCCCAGCCGGCATCCTTCGTTTTGCGGGCGAGATCCTCCAGATCCAGATCCCTGAACCGCTCGCGGTGCTGCTCCATAATCTGCAGAAGCGGTTTGCCGCCGATCGTTACATGCGACCAGGCAACGAACTGGGATTCCCCATGTTCGCCGAGTGCATAGCCGTTCACACTGCGGGGATCGATGGAGAATACTTCTGAGAGCAGCGTCTTCAGCCGCGATGAATCAATAGAGGTGCCGGTGCCGATAATGCGGTGGCGCGGCAGTCCGGAGATTTTCCATACCATATAGGTGACAATATCAACCGGATTGGCGGCAATTACAAAGATACCGTCGAATCCGCTAGCCATAATTTCCGTAATAATAGCCTTGGTTATAACCGCAGCATCATCCAGGACATCAAGTCTGGTCTGACCCGGTTTGGGATTGGCCCCGGCAGTCAGGATAACGACATCCATTCCGCCGCAATCGCTTGCGGTACCGGCATATACTTTGGTGCGTGTCCCTGTGAAATCCATGCAGTGCGAGAGGTCAAGCGCTTGTGCCATGGCCCAGTCATAGGTGCGGTCGACCATCATGATCTCATCGCATATCGCCTGGTTGACCATGGAATAGGCACAGCTGGAGCCCACATTACCGGAGCCGACGATCGCCACTTTTCTCGATTTTGTTTTCAATTGCCTTCTCCTCGCTCTCTAAAAAGTATACATTTCCTATTCCTTGGTGAAGTATGCTTATATTTTAACTGATCTGATTGCAAGTTACCTGACATGAAGGTGAAAAAGAGTGTTTTTGCCGAACGTTTTTTGCCACAAATGACATGGGAGGTTAGGAATGACTGGGCAGAGTTATAGAATATTCTATGCTTGTAGCGTGCAGGTGGACTTCCGGAAATAAAAAAAGAGCATTCGTGCGGCCCTAAGGTCAATGAAATGCTCTTTTACTCATTTTATGCTTCATTTTTATCCGCGGGGCTGGGGAATAGGTGCCTTCGGCAGAGCCATTCGGGTATAGCGCTTATACATGTACACCCTCCAGTGGAGGATCATGCCAAAGGCCAGAATGAAAAATAATCCGCCTGACTGCGGTATGGATACATATCGGTTGATAAACTCATGAAGTACTGTGCGGATCAGCAGTAATCCGAGCAGAATGAAGGCGAAACTTTTGGAACGCTGGGCGTAGATCAGCCCGTCCCGTTCTTCAAAGACCGTGCTGCGCATTAGCGGATAGGCGAAAATGAACCAGCCGATCAGGAAAGCCGTAACTGCCCACCACCAGGGAAACCGGACCTCTGGTACAACGAACATGGCAAAACCTGTGGACATGCCGAGCGGCGGTATCCATATTTTACGGAGGGTTACCGGTCTCGCGCTTGCCTTCAGGCGGATAAAAATAACCATCAGCGCCATAAACACGGCCCCCAGTGTGGAGCCCACATGCAGAAGCGAGGGGTTAATATTGCCCATGATTCACTTTCCTCTCTGTGATTTGTGTCACTATTTCTCCATTATAGCAGAAATTCTGTGATGTTCAGAATCGCAGCTGAAACTAAAATTCAGGCAGGTATGCTGAGGATCTCTGATCGTCCAGACACAATAAACCCGCCAGGGTGACCCTGGCGGGTTTATTGTGTCCAAATGTTCAACTCATCTGGTCAGCTTCGATCGCCGGCAAGCTTAAGAACGGCTGCGTCCACCGACCGAACGGAGGATCAGGCTGACGATAAAGATCAGGACAATGGCACCAATCAATGAAGGGAAGACGTAGAAATCACTGATTTTTGGTCCCCAGCTTCCAAGCAGCATGCCACCGAGCCATGAACCCAGAACACCGGCAATAATGTTGCCGATAATGCCTCCAGGAATATCTCTGCCCATGATCAGACCTGCCAACCAACCAATTACTCCGCCTACAATTAACATCCATAATAAACTCATTATGCTTCAGCTCCTTTGTGTTTGTTATCTTCGATGGTTACTATTAACCTCAAGCGGAACGTTTAAACCATGTGTAAAATATTGTCTTGCTGCTTATTATCAGTATTCAAGTATGCCCCAAAAGATGCTGTTTAACCCGCCTAATGTGTTGGGTATATAAACATGTTATAGTGAAAATGAAGCGCGGATATGAGTGAACAGGGTGCTTTGCAGGGTATATAAGAAGTAAGGGAATACACCTGCAAACGATGGCTCCGAAAGCGGATCTCCCGGGGTCAAGCAAGATACGCTGCTATTACACTAAAAGGAGACGCTGCTATGGAACAGCCTAATGAAGTACTATTTTATGTGGGGACTTATAATACCAAGGAAGAGGATGCTATTCTGCTGGGGGCTTTGAACAAGGATACAGGGGAAATGAGAGTTCTGAACGGTACTAAGGGCATTGAGAATCCGTCCTATCTGGCCGTAAACCGTGCGGGAACTGTTCTATATGCAGCGAGCGAACAGGATGAGGGCGAAATTCATGCTTTTGCCATTGAAGCCGGAACCAAAGCCTTGCACCCTCTAGGCGGCAGAAGTACAGAAGGCGGTGCCCCCTGTTATGTCTCCATTCATCCGCAAGGGGATTACATATATGTCGCCAATTACACGGGCGGCAATGTCAACGTGTTCCCTGTGGGCGGGGACGGTTCTCTCCAAGAGATGTCGGCCCAGGTCCGGCATGAAGGCTCAGGGATTCGCACAGACCGCCAGGAAGCGCCGCATCCCCATTCGGTAATTCCCGATAGTACCGGCGGGCGGGTGCTGGTCTGCGATCTGGGTCTCGATCAGGTTCTGCTGTACCGTGTGCAGGACGGCAAGCTGATTACACATCGTGAAGTGGACCTGCCTCCCGGTTCAGGCCCGCGCCACCTAGCCTATCACCCCACGGAACAATGGTTATATCTGATCAATGAGCTGAACAGCACCATTACGGTATTTGCAAGCGACGAACAGCAAGGGGACCTGAGAGTACTCCAGAGTGTCAGCTCACTGCCGGAGCAGTACACAGCGGGCAGTGATGATACGGCTGCTGACATTCATGTTTCTCCTTGCGGACGGTTCCTTTATGCCTCTAACCGCGGGCATGACAGTATCGCCCTATTCCTTATTGATGCAGCTACAGGTCTGATTGAACCGGCAGACTGGGTCAATTCGGGCGGCCGGACACCGCGCAACTTTGCTATTATGGGGGGAATGCTGCTCGCTGCCAATCAGAACAGCGGCAATATCGTCTCGTTTAGAATCGACTGTGAGAGTGGCAGGCTGATTCCTACCGGCAATGAACTGGAAGTTCCTTCACCGGTCTGCATAAAAGCCCTGTAACAAGAAACAAGAATAAGGAATTGTAATAGGAATAATAGGATAAGGGCCTCTCCCTTCGCTGTTAATCAGCAAAAGGGAGAGGCCCTATTTAGTGCAATCCATTGATTTCGCCGGATCTATTATAAAATCCGATATCGTCGAGCATGATTTTATCGCCTTCTTCCTGCAGATAGAAGGTTATTTCAGTCAGCTTGCCGGGATCAAGTGCAGGCTCTTCCTCCAGGAAGGCTTCAAGCGGCAGCTCGTAGGTCTGGAACACGGCTTCCGAAAGATCACCGTATTTGCCGTCGCTTATCCGTTTTTCCAGCCAGGGATTTACCGTGAACTGGGTTTGGGGCAGCGGCAGAACCTCCATCACCTCATCCAGCGGCAGGCGGGCGGCAATGTCATTGCTATCCGTGAGTTCGACCACTACATCAGGCGAGAGGGAAGGCTTGGTATTGTCGGCAGTGCCGGTGTCCTCATCCTCATCAGCATCGGCATCGGCGTTGCGGTTAGCCAGGGAAAAGCTCAGGCCTTCTGCATCGGACTCGGCAATATCGCTAGTGACACTATCCTTAAGCGTGATGGTGTAAGCAGCTTCTTCGCCGCTGTTGACGGCACTGCGTTCAAGCAGGATGCCATGTGTTGCTTTGCTCTTCAGCTCACGGTCCCGGGCAACTTCTTCCGTCCAGCTAAGACCCGTGACAGCTGCTGTTCCCCCTAGTGCTGTGTTCTTGTTGCGGTCTTCGTCAAAAGTGGCTACCGGGATGAATTCTCCGCTCTGAAATCGGCTATAATATGCAGTATCCGGCAGCCACTTCGCTCCGCTGCGGTAATTGCGGAATAGCCCGCGATAGTCAGCCTCTCCATGCAGGGTTGTTTCCAGGAATGCGGCTACATAGACCTTAGCAATTTGCCGCTGCTCGTCTCCGTCCATAATATGTGTTCGGCTGAGGAACAATCCTGCCGGCAATGACTGATCCAAGAGTCCCCAGTCGGTATTGAACTGGCTATGATTGGCATCGGCGATATATAAAGAGCTTTTGAAAGCGGAGGAGCCGCGGGAATAACTAGAACGAATATACTGGCGGTCTCCATAGAAGTCATGTACATCCCCGTCCCGTGCGCCTTGCAGGGTCAGGTAATTGACGTCAATCAGCTTAGCCTGCTGATCGTCGATTGCCTTATCTGTGGGAGCGAGGGCAATGACCGAGGCTATCGAAAACTTTTTGGCGTCAGCCAGCACGGGATCGCTTTTGAACCAGCGTTCCGCATCGGCAGCCATGGCAACAGCCTGCCCGCCGCGGCTATGGCCGAGCAGGGCGGTCTTGGTGTAATCCACCTTGTGATAGAAAGGGTTGCCAGCCTGCTCGTTGAAGACACCAATCTGCTGGAGATGCTTCAGAATCATCCAGGTCCGCACCTTGAAGTCGTTGTCGGGAATGCCGGACCAGGCTGAATAATTCAGGAAGTTCTCATCCAGGGAGAGCGCGATAAATCCCCGGCTGGCCAGCAGCTGGCCTAAGTAAGTGTAGCCTCCGTCGGAGTAGTCCTCCATCATATGGTTGCCATGAACCATAAGCACAAGCGGGAAGGGGCCTTCACCGTCGGGCATCCAGACACGGGCATTTAACGGGAGCGAGCTGTAGTCGAATCCCCAGAATATAGTCCGCAGCTTGGGCCAGGTTTTGATATAGGCCGAGGCATCCGCAGTGGAGGAGAGAAGACCGACTTCCTTGCCGTATTCAGAACGGTGTAAGTCCTCGCCGCTGCCGTAAGTAAAGCTGCGATAGGTATAGTCACCGGGCTCTCCCGGATTTGCGGCGGGGATATCATCCTCCATCACCGTGGACGCTGCCAACACGGGCATCGCTCCGCCGTGGCTCTTGATGGGCAGTGCTATCGAAGATAAGGCGACAGCAACTGCGAGCAGCAGTCCCGAAACGATCCGCCTGCTGCGCAGCAGGCCAAATACGAGTCCCCCGAACCCGCCGAATAAAGCGGCAAGAACAGCAACGGCAGCCGCTGCTTCAATCTCCAATTCAGCATAATAGAGGATTAGCAGAACGGCGCCCGCCGCACTCAATATAGAGCCCGTAAATAACCGCGGGACAGGCAGTCCGGTCAATGCCAGCACCAGAGCCAGTATGTTAGCTGCCAGAGCGAGGAAGAGGGTCCCGGTTCCGGCCGCCAATATAATATCCGCCGGGGCACCCAGGCCGGTGGGGATGCCCAGAATAGCCGCCGTAAATATAAGAACACATATTATCCAAGGACCGGTAATTGCCATCCTCCATAGTGCTGTATCATAACGGTAAGTTTCCCTAATTCGCTTTGCAAGGCTGCTGCGTATCCTCCGGTGCAGCCGCGGTCTCCCCGGCGCCGGAGCATACTCCAAATCCATTCCCATGATTGTCTCCCCCGACATTTTGCGGTGATTTCCACTCTCTCTTTTTCCCCTATTAGATGTAGCAATCTTATTACTTTAGAGCTTTAATGACAAGTGGATCTTGCAGGAACGGCCGCCACTTGCTGCCGCTCAGCCGGAGAATGTCTGATTGCCGTCTTTTTCTAAAAAAAGGTTTGACAGGGTAAGGAGCTTTCAGTATTATGTCCTTATAACCTACTAAACGGGTAGGAATAATTGAATAATAGTTCTTACCGTACAGACGGAGGAACGCCCGATTCAGGCTCGCAGATACGTGTCTTTCAGGACCGATTTGACCTGCCATACGTGGGCCTTCCTCCGTCCTTTTTTTGTAAAAATTAGCGCATAGAGAGTTCTGCAATCATCTATTTAAGAGAAAACATGGGGGAGTGATTGTGATGAAGAAAGGGATCAAGAAGGGGCTGCTCACTGGATTTACACTATTGTTGACGGCAGGGCTTACTGCTTGCGGAAGTAATACTAACCATACGAACAACAGCGCAGGTGCAGCAACCGGTACGCCGGAGAGCACCAATGCGGCGGCAACGGCAGAAGCGACCAAAGCAGCGTCTAAAGATCCGGTAGAGCTGCTGAATGTATCCTATGATCCTACACGTGAGCTTTATGAGAGCTACAACAAGGCTTTTTCGGCTTATTGGGAGCAGGAAACTGGCCAGAAAGTAACGGTCAAGCAGTCCCATGGCGGGTCAGGCAAACAAAGCCGTGCCGTTATTGACGGTCTGGAAGCGGATGTAGTCACACTGGCACTTGGATATGACATTGACGCTCTGCAGGAAACAGGACTCATCAATGAAGGCTGGCAAAATAAATTTGAGCTTAACAGCTCGCCCTACACGTCGACTATTGTTTTCCTCGTGCGCAAAGGCAATCCTAAGGGCATAAAGGACTGGCCGGATTTGCTTAAGGAAGGTGTAGAGGTGATTACACCAAATCCGAAAACCTCCGGCGGTGCACGCTGGAACTATCTGGCGGCTTGGGGATATGCGCTCGACCACAACAATAATGACGAAGCCAAAGCACAGGAATTTGTGCAGGAGCTGTTCAAGCATGTGCCGGTACTGGATACCGGGGCGCGTGGTTCTACGACAACCTTTGTGGAACGCGGAATCGGTGATGTGCTGATTGCCTGGGAGAATGAAGCCTATCTGTCCATCAAAGAGCTGGGGCCGGACAAATTTGAAATTGTGAATCCTTCCGAGAGCATTCTGGCTGAACCTCCGGTTGCCGTAGTCGACAAGGTTGTCGATAAAAGAGGGACACGTGAGGTATCCGAGGCTTATCTGAAATATCTCTACACCGAAGAAGGTCAAAAAATAGCTGCAGAGAACTACTACCGCCCCACACTGGAAAGTGTGAAGGAGCAGTTCAAGGACCAATTCCCGGATATCAAGCTGTTTACGCTGGCTGATAAATTCGGCACCTGGAAAGAAACGCAGGAGAAACATTTCAATGACGGAGGCATTTTCGACAAGATTTATGTGCCGGGCAGCTAACAACTCTTACTTTAAGTGCGGGTCATTTAGATCTCGATGCTGGCGATAGAGCCGAAGTCTGTAAAGATACGCTTCGGATAGTTCGTCCCGTTAAGGGTGCTGATCAGCCTATAAGCTGAAGGCAGGAAAGGATGAATACGTAAATGAATGTCACTACTACGGCTGCGGTGCGGCGTAAGGTGTTGCCCGGTTTCGGGCTTACGATGGGCTACAGTGTGCTGTATTTGAGTCTCGTTGTCCTGCTGCCGCTTTCGGCGCTGCTTTTCAACTCCACCGGGCTCAGCTGGGCTAAATTCTGGGATGTAGCCACAGACCCGCGCGTCCTGGCTTCCTACCGGGTCAGCCTCGGCACTGCGGCAGCGGCAGCTTTGACGAATGCTTTTCTGGGACTGCTGCTGGCATGGGTGCTGGTACGCTATGAGTTTCCGGGGAAAAGAGTATTCGACGCCCTGATCGATCTCCCGTTTGCACTGCCGACAGCCGTAGCGGGTGTCTCGTTGACAGCACTTTACTCACAGAATGGCTGGATCGGCTCCCTGCTGGAGCCGCTCGGCCTGAAGGTTGCCTTCACGCCGCTGGGCATCACGCTTGCGCTAATGTTTATCGGCATTCCGTTTGTTGTCCGCACCGTACAGCCCGTGCTGGAGGATCTGGACAGGGACATGGAAGAAGCTGCTGCGACGCTGGGGGCAGGCCGCTGGCGGACCTTTCTGCGGATTGTGCTGCCGGAGCTGTTCCCTGCGCTGCTCACCGGCTTTGCACTGGCTTTTGCCCGGGGGATCGGAGAATACGGGTCCGTGGTATTCATCTCCGGAAACATGCCGATGAGAACGGAGATTGCCCCGCTGCTCATTATGACCAAGCTGGAGCAATTCGATTATGCCGGTGCCACAGCTGTGGCGCTTCTTCTCCTGCTGATCTCCTTCCTGATGCTGTTCGTGATTAACCTGCTGCAGCGCTGGGCCCGCAAAAGCTCACGGTAAGGGAAGTGCAAAACTTAAGCGTATGCTTTCGAGGCGATTTTTGTCGAAGCCCATTTGGTGAGGTATTGCTCACAAAAATTAAGCATATGCTTCCGAAGCTAGTTTTGTACGAAGATTAATCAAAGCTGCTTATCCTAACAAAACTTAAGCGTATGCTTTCGAAGCGATTTTTGTCGAAGCCCATTTGGTGAGGTAACGCTCACAAAAATTTAGGAGGAATAATTATGGCCGGTACTGTGCCGATGCTCGCTCCAGGGCGGAAGACCAGCGTATCCTCGCCTGCGACGAACGAATCTCCTGCGGTGAAGTGGGTGCTGATTGCCGCAGCCGGGCTGGTGCTGTTCTGGCTGATCGCCCTGCCGCTGATTGTCGTGCTGACAGAAGCGCTGAAGAGGGGCTGGGATGTCTACTGGGCCGCGCTGACTGATCCCGACGCCGCTTCGGCGCTGCGGCTGACGCTGCTGGTGGCCGCGATTACCGTCCCGCTGAATACAATCTTTGGCGTGGCGGCCGCCTGGGCAGTGACCAAATTCCGTTTTCGCGGCAAAGGCTTCCTCATTACCTTAATTGATCTGCCATTCGCCGTATCACCGGTCATCGGCGGGCTGATCTTTATTCTGGTGTTCGGCGCACATGGCTGGTTCGGGTCCTGGCTCAGCGACCATGATATCAAGATCGTATTTGCGCTTCCGGGTATTGTGCTGGCTACGCTGTTTGTGACTTTTCCTTTCGTGGCCCGTGAGCTGATTCCGCTGATGGAAGATCAAGGTACACAGGAGGAAGAAGCGGCAATTACACTGGGGGCGCACGGCTGGCAGATTTTCTGGCGTGTGACACTGCCCAATATTAAATGGGGTTTGCTGTACGGGATTATTCTCTGTAATGCCCGTGCTATGGGCGAGTTCGGCGCGGTATCGGTAGTCTCCGGGCATATCCGCGGAGAAACGAATACGCTGCCGCTGCATGTCGAGATTTTGTATAATGAATATCAATTTTCGGCATCGTTCGCGGTGGCTTCATTGCTGCTGCTGCTCGCCTTGGTAACGATGATCATCAAAAGCTGGCTGTTACGAAAAAATGCTCATTGACAGCTCTTTTGATTCCATGCTAAGTTAAATCTTAGTAAACAAGTTGGTAATAACGGGATTCGAGGCGGAGAACATCCCCTGTCCGGGGAAAGGGAGGCTGGAGAATGGCTAAGCCACTGAAAGTGGATGAGGTATGGCTGACGCGGATTGCAGGACTTCTGGATGACATGGAGTTTGGCTCATTGCACATCGTGGTGCATGAAGGTCAGATAGTACAGATGGAGCGTACGGAACGCAAACGTTTCGAGAACAGCACTGCAAATGCACGATATAGTGGAGAGACCGGAAGCCGGCGCACCGATACCCGTTCTGCGGGACGAGGATAGAAGGTATAAAGAAAGACCTCCATCAGTTGAAGGTCTTTCTTTTTTTTGATTTAACTAAGGCTTCCCATTCGTCAAAAGACAATTTGTCAGTGATATGCTTCAGTTCTGCCGGAACCTCGACAGAGCACATCAATTCCAGGCTATTGCCATCCGGGTCATTAAAATAAGTATTGCCTTAATAACGCGGTCCCCGACGGGAAGAGGAGAGGCCTTCAAGCAGTAAGACTATCGCCGTGATCACATGCATGATCCAGCCAACGATCGGAATTAGAGCGACTATCGAGGTAATAATACCAATGACGTTGCCGATAAAAGGCCCCCGTTCCTTAAGCATGATTATAACAGCCACTGCGTGCAGCAAAAAGGCGATGCCGAGCGGGACCCATGCATTGGCTACAACGAACACCCCTCCAATGATCGGCAGGGCCAGGAACGCTTCATAAGTGAAAGTCCCCCATTTCAATAATTTCCCCAGAGAAGACATGAGTGCTTCACCAATCCTTTCTTTATGATATTGTGAATATTTGGCTTTATCTCTAGGTTACCCCGGGATGCAGGCTGAGAATAATAGTATTGCTTTTCTAAACAATTTATTAGTTCTGTTACGTCAGAATTCCTTCAACGTTTCAAATCTCCGCATGTACCCATTCCGCCAGCCGGTTACCCGGCCTTGCTTGAAATCAATGCTTAAGTATATATTGGTAACAGCATTGCAGATCCTGAGACCGTTAGTAGGAACGAGAAGGGAAGGACCGTATGGATGCAGCAGAAAAAGTAGAAATTAGACATGAATGCCCCTCGGCGGAGCAATATCTGGCGCTGCGGGTTGAAGCAGGACTTAGTCCGATGAGTATAGAGGGGGCTAAGACCGGACTTCCGCGTTCTTGTTATGCAGTATCCCTCTATGAAGAGGACATGCTGGTAGGGATGGGACGCGTCATCGGGGACGGAGGCTGTTTCTTTCAGGTGACGGATATTGCCGTCAAGCCCTCCCGTCAAGGGCGTGGCTTCGGGAAGGTCATTATGGGTGAGATCAGGGCATTCCTGGATACGGTGCCCAATCCGTCGTATGTTAGCCTCATTGCTGACGGAAATGCTTCGAAGCTGTATGATCAGTATGGTTTTGTTCCGGTAATGCCTTATTCGCAAGGGATGTTCCTGCGGCGGTAACGGGCCGGAATGGCAGCTTGTAATCTTATGATAGTGAGGCTGGCCGACCCCCACCTAGCGGGGGTATTTGAATGCTGCTTCTACCCGAAGGGTTTCAGAACGCCACTATGGGATAAATTAGAATTAGGGCTTGAGAAAGCGAGGAAAACTAGAGATGGATGTTGTTGTGCTAGGTGCGTCGGGGACGCTGGGAAAAGCAATTGTACAGGAAGCACTAAAAAGAAAACACGAAGTAACCGCAGCCGTCCGCCATCCGGATTCGCTGCAAATTGAGCATGAGCGGCTGCAGATTGCCACCGTTGATATCCTGAATCCTTCCTCGGTAGCTGCCGTAGTTGGCGGGCACGGGGAGGTCATCAGTGCGTTCGGACCGGATTCCGGGCGGGAAAATGATCTGCTTGGCGCAGCGGATTCGCTGCTGGAGGGGATGCGTATAGCCGGGGTGGAACGGCTGATGATCGTCGGCGGAGCGGGCAGTCTGAAGACGGAATCGGGAGAGTGGCTGATGGACACGGCCGAATTCCCCGAGGAGCTGCGGCCGCTGGCAGCCGCACATGCCAACGCCTATGAAATCTATAGAGGTTCGGCACTTGATTATACGTATATCAGCCCGCCTGCGGTCATCGTACCGGGCCGGCGGACAGGCATGTTCCGCATCGGACTGGACCGGCTTATCGTGGATGAAAATGGCGAGAGCAGCATCAGCGTGGAGGATTTCGCCGTGGCGGTCATTGATGAGCTGGAGGAAGGCAATTTCAGCCGGGAGAGATTTACGGTAGCTTATTAGCCGAACCGGGTACAGAACAGAAGCAGTTGTAAGGCTGCTTTGAACTGAACAACAGGACAGATACAGTGCCGGGACAGTGGATTCCGGCTATGCGCAAAGGGTAAGACTTATTGCATTTTATGCCGTAAGGCTTACCCTTTATTGTTGCGATCGACATGTAGCGAAAGGGGTGCGAGTCATGGATCTGGTAACTGCTGAGCAGATGCGGCAATTGGACCGCAAAACGATTGAGGGTTTAAGCATTCCGGCGGTTGCGCTGATGGAGAATGCGGGTCGGGCCATCGCCGAGGAGGTTATCGCGCTGTGCCGTAGCAGGCACGGCGGAGGCGCAGGCGGAGAAGACCGGAACGGTGGACGGGCCGGAACGGGAGGCAGCTGGGCTGATGCAGATATAGCGGGGCGCGGCGGCTATATAAACGCGGGACCGGGTGCAGAGAACGGCAGAGACGCGGGAACGGATGTGGGGCGTGGCGGCGGAGAGGAACCGGGAGCAGGGCGTGGCAGCGGCAGAGGCGTTGCTGCCATCCAGCTAAACGGCGGCCCGGGGATTCAGCCGCCGGGATTCACGGTCAGCGGCGATGCCGCGCTGACCCTGGACTCTGCCGAAGCCGAGCACTGGCTGATTCTCGTCGGCAAAGGCAATAACGGCGGCGACGGCCTCGCCGCCGCCAGGCATCTGCGTGAGGCGGGCATCGCCGTCACGCTGGTGTACGCGGCCGCGCCGGAGTCGCTGGCCGGCGAAGCCGCACTGCAGCGGGATGCCGCTGCAGCCATGGGCCTGCCCGCCGCCGTCTACGGCGCGGACCGGCTGGACTTTGCCGCATGCAGCGGCATCGTGGATGCGCTGCTCGGCACCGGCAGCGCGGGAGCCCCGCGCGGTGCCTATGCGGAGCTGATTGCCGCCGCGAACGGCAGCGGCAAACCGGTGGTGTCCGCGGACATCCCGAGCGGGCTGAACGCGGACACGGGCGAGCTGCATGAGCCGTGCATTCATGCAGCAGTCACAGTCTGCCTCGCGTTTCTCAAACGCGGGCTGGTGCAATATCCCGGCGCGGGAGCAGCCGGGCATGTGGTGGTCCGCTCCATCGGCATTCCGGCTGCCTTGGCCCGGGAACACGGCGTGCAGGCTTGCCTGCTGACGCCGGAGGTGCTGCGGACACGTCTTCAGATCGACGTGTCGCGCCGCCGCTCGCCCGAAGGCCACAAGGGCACTTACGGGCATGTCCTGCTGGCCGGCGGAAGCCTGGCCATGAGCGGTGCAGGCCTGCTCTCCGCCCGGGCTGCGCTGCGGGCGGGTTGCGGCTTGGTTACCTGGGCACTGCCCGGCGGGCTGCTGCCCTATGTGATCGGTGCCGCCCCTGAAATGATGCTGGCTGCAGCCGGCAGCGCAGAGGATGGCACCTGGAAAGCAGGCACGGCCGCAGAGGTGCTGCGGCTGGGTGCCGGAAAGGAGGTTATCGCCGTTGGTCCTGGCCTTGGCCGGTTCGAGGGCGATACGGATTGGCTCCGCACGATTTGGGAGGGGACGGAAATGCCCCTGGTCATCGATGCCGATGCTTTGAACATCCTGGCTGATGCCGATTACAGCTCCTGGACCTGCCGGGGGCCTGTGATCTTGACGCCGCATCCGGGAGAAATGGCCCGGCTGGCAGGTCTTGCCACGGCAGAAGTGCAGCGCGACCGGATCGGTCTGGCATTGGACTATGCCCGGGAGCATGGCGTGGTGCTTGTGCTGAAAGGGGCGCATACAGTTATTGCAACGCCTGAAGGACAAGCCTATGTAAATGTCACAGGCCATCCGGGTATGGGAACCGGCGGAGCGGGCGATGTGCTGACAGGCATCATTTCCGGACTGCTGGCTCAAGGGCTGAATGCCGCACAGGCAGCGGCTTTTGGCGTGTATCTGCACGGACTGGCCGGGGAACGGGCAGCCCGCCTGCGGCATCATCCGGCGGCATTAATTGCCGGGGATATCATTGAAGCACTCTGATTGCAGGAAGCTGTGTGGAGAAGCCTGATCACACTATGCATCCTGCCGGATGCATGCCGGTCCGGCACCCGGTGCAACTGCCTGCAGGCTAGAGCAGCAGCAGGCAGAGCAGCGGGATGAATAGCGCAAATACGGGGAGCAGCAGCGGCTGCCGCTCGCCGGCTACCTGGGCGAGCCGGAATACCAGAAGTACAGCTATGCCGTAGATGCCGCAGGTCATGGCTTCTCCGCCCTGCTCCGAGGCCAGCCACAGACCTGCGCCAAAGCCGGCAGCCGCATACAGGACCAGTGACGGCCCGAGCGAAGACGAACGGAACATGCGCAGCAGCAGATCTGCCAGCAGTGCCGCCGGCAGTCCATAAGCGTAAATGGCATAAGGCACCGATATCGGCCAGCCTTCCGGCACTCCGCCTTCGTGCGGAAAGAACAGCATCAGCAGGGAGACGAGCATAAAGGTCAGACCGGCGGCGGAGAGTTTCGCCAGTGCGTACATGCCTGCGGATAGGCGGACGGACGGAAGGTCGTAATCCTTGATTTTATTCATCCTATAACTTCCTTTCAGGGTGGGATTAACGCTACTACAGCGGACTCAGGGCCTCTGCCGGCGGCAGCTCAGCTTGTGACCATGTCCCCTCCATTAACATGAATACATGTGCCTGTGACATAAGAAGAATCGGAACTGGCCAGATAGACATAGGCTCCGGCCAATTCATAAGGCTGAGCGGCACGCCCCAGCGGAGTATCCGTTCCGAAGACGCTGACCTCGGCCGCGGAGAAGCTGGAGGGAATGAGCGGTGTCCAGACCGGCCCGGGGGCGACACTGTTGACACGGATTCCGGTATCGGCGAGCGAAAGGGCAAGAGAGCGTGTAAAGGTGACGATGGCACCTTTGGTGGTTGAATAATCGATGAGCTCTTTGTGGCCCTGGTAAGCGGTGATAGAGGCGGTGTTAATGATGGAACTGCCTTTTTTCAAATGCGGAAGTGCGGCCTGTGTCAGGTAAAAGAACGGAATAATGTTGGTATGAAAGGTCTGGAGCAGCTGTTCTTCTGAAATATCGAGAATGCTCTTCTGCGGATACTGCACGCCATGGTTATTGACGAGGATATCCAGCTTGCCAAAGGTCTGTACTGTCTGCTCTACGGCCTGGAAGCAGTTTTGCTTATGCCGTAAATCAGTTTCGATCCGCAGGCAGCGGCGTCCCAATTGTTCAATGCGCCGCTGTGTGACTTCGGCATCCGAGGCTTCGTACAGATAGGCAATGGCTACATCCGCCCCTTCCCTGGCAAATGCGATGGCCGCCGCCTTGCCGATGCCGCTGTCTCCTCCGGTAATCAGCGCCACCTTGCCTTCCAGCTTTCGGCTGCCGAAGCTCTCGGGATTTTCGCTGATCGGGCGGGGGTTCATCAGACTTTCAAGGCCCGGCTGACGGTTCTGATGCTGCGGCGGAAAGGCAATGGGCTGCTTGCGGCATACCGTTTGTTCCCCATAATAGGGGTAAGTGGGATTCATATCGCGGTTATCCTCCTTGGATGCTGTCATTCGTATATTTTTATGCATGCGCCCAGGAAAGCGTGCGCTTCCGCAGTGTGAATCCGGCATTTGAAGCGGGCAATGATCAGGGGGACAAATCTGGCGTTCTATGAAAAAAATTATGATATATTACCTGGGAGGAACGTATGGCGGATCGTGTGAACTGGTTCAATCTTGCCTATTTGCAGCAGGGCACGGTACTTCAACGAGAGGTATACAATCTGCTTCAGGAACTGCGGATTATGGAGCTTCTTGCGGACTATGAACCGCTGCTTGCAGGTACGATACCTCTGGGAATTCAAGTGGAAGGCAGCGATCTCGATCTGATCTGCGAGGTACATGACCCCGTGCGCTTTACCGCCGAGGTTCACGGTTATTTCGGGCAGTGGACCGGATATTCCGCCGTAACCCGGGTGGTTGGGGGAATAACACGCACCAAGATTAATTTTTATGCCGGAGGCTGGCCGATTGAATTGTTCGGGCAAGCCAAGCCAGCGCGGCAGCAGAACGCTTGGCTGCATATGCTGGTAGAGGGGCGGATATTGGATCTGCTGGGGGAAAGTTTCCGCGAAGAAATTATTTTGCTGAAGTCAGGCGGAATGAAGACGGAACCGGCTTTTGCGAAACTGCTGAAGCTGGAAGGCGATCCTTATAAGGCGTTGCTGGACCTTGGCAGGCTTCGTCAAGAGGAGCTGGAACACATGTGCAAGAAGGCTTATCCCTACATACAATGAACAATGGAAACGGGGGAAGGAATATTGAAGTACAGAGCAATGGTTGCAGATGATTATGAGGAAGCGTATCTTTTATGGGGGAATACTACAGGCATGAACCTCAGCCAGGCTGACTCCAGGGAAGAAATTGTCCGTTATCTGGAGCGCAACCCCGGACTGAGTCTAGTCTGCGAGAATGAAGCGGGCAAAATTGCCGGGACTGCAATGTGCGGACATGACGGGCGCAGAGGGTATATGTATCATGTAGCTGTCAGCGGAGAATGCCGCGGAGCAGGAGTCGGCCGTGAACTGGTCTCCCGTTGTCTAGGCAGATTGCGGGAAGCCGGCATTGTGAAATGCCACTTGATGGTTATTGAGGGGAATGAGCTGGGCCGCAGCTTCTGGTCGGGCATCGGCTGGCAGGAACGGGACGGGATTGTTCTTTTCTCACAGGATACTTAATCAGGCGGAGAGATTTCAGAGCATCGGCCTGATAATGATCTCTCGTAAGGTGACATACCAATGTAATAGTGTAGCTTCTGCATTCGTGCAGTATAATATATGTGAGTATATTGTCGAATTTTGATAGGTGGCGATCTGAACTATGCGCTTTAAAGATGTATTCTCAATTATCGGCCCGGCGATGGTCGGGCCTTCCAGTTCGCATACTGCGGGAGCGGCCCGGATTGGCAGAGCAGCCCGCCAGGTGCTTGGTGAAATGCCAAGCGAGGCTGAGGTCATTTTCTTCGGTTCCTTTGCCGCAACCTATCAGGGGCATGGCACAGACCGGGCAATTGCCGGTGGCCTGCTGGATTTCGCTACGGATGACCACCGTCTGCCTGATTCTATCGAGCTTGCGCAAGAGGACGGGATGGAAATTTCCTTCCGGCAGGGAACGGGGCTGTTCCCCCACCCCAATACGGTTCGCCTGCGTCTTGTCGGCCGGGAAACCGGAACAGAAATGACGCTTACGGGGATCTCGATTGGCGGCGGCAATATTGAAATTGTAGATATCGACGGCTTCGGGGTAAAGCTTACGGGAATGTATCCGACAGTGCTGATTAACCATATGGACTATTTGGGAGTACTCGCGAGTGTTACCGATGTGATGCGCAAAGGCCAGTTTAATATCGGGCATATGTCCCTGGACCGCAAGAACCGCAGCGGTGCGGCTTTGACAGTGCTGGAGCTGGATGAGCCAGCCACAGCAGAGCTGCTCAAGGATCTGGCGGGCCTGCCGGCCGTGAAGTCGGTAAAGGTTGTTGATTTAAACGAACCAACGCAAGTAAAGAAAGGGAAGGATAGCTCATCATGAATTTTCAAACATTAAGCCAGTTGGCGGTACTCTGCGAGGAACGGGGTTTGGGTATCGGCCAGCTTATGCTTGAGGAGCAAAGCGCAGAGTCCGGACGTTCCACAGAGCAGGAGTTCGCCACGATGAGCCAGTACTACGGAGTGATGAAAGAGGCGGTGCACCGCGGCATGCACGAAGATACCACCTCGCGCAGCGGTCTGACCGGCCTTGATGCGCAGCGGGTTGCTGCCTACAATGCGGCAGATGAACCGTGTCTTGGCGGATCTGCCGGTACCGCGATGGCCTATGCGCTGGCTGTATCTGAAGTGAATGCGTCCATGGGCCGCATTATTGCCACACCGACCGCAGGCTCCTGCGGAATCATTCCCGGTGTATTTCTCAGCTGCCAGGAGCGGTTTGGCTGGGACGATGATTATATGGTGTCGGGCTTGTTCGCCGCCGGTGCCATTGGTTACGTGATCGCCAATAACTCCTTTGTATCCGGTGCGGAAGGCGGCTGCCAGGCAGAGGTTGGTTCGGCGATCGGGATGGCTGCGGGAGCGCTGACCGAGCTGCGCGGCGGAACCCCGGCACAGGCAGTACATGCTGTCGGTCTGGCACTCAAAAATACACTCGGCCTAATCTGTGATCCTGTGGGTGGCCTTGTGGAAATTCCCTGCATTGTGCGCAACGGCTTTGGTGCCGTTACGGCACTCGCCGCAGCGGATATGGCGCTGGCCGGCGTGCGCAGCGTGATCCCTTCAGACGAAGTGATCAAGGTAATGCTGGAGGTCGGTTCCGCTATGCCTGAGAAGCACCGTGAAACGGCAGGGGGCGGATTGGCTCAGACCCCTACCGGGCGCCAGATTATGAAGGATCTGCGGAACAAGAAGTAATCGGGCCATGCAAATACGGTATATATCAAATCATGCGGAACCGCTCCAACTGCTCCCATAATCCCTCCTGCCGGAGTATTTCCGGCTGTTTCGGACCCATAAGATCGAAATGGGGGAAGGGCTTGCGGTTGTGGATATACTGCGGCGGAAGACCATTCTCCTTACACCAGCGTTTTAGACGGGGCAAGTCACTGCAGCCTACTTTAGTCACTGTAGTAATTTCCGGAAAGCGCGGGTCAATCCAATAATGCGTCAGAAAAGCGATCTCTCCTGCAGAGACTGCCTGTTTCCACCGGGTTAATTCTTCTCTGTTAATTCCGAAGGCCATAGCTGTCCTCATCCCTATTCTTTTCAGTAATTGTTGACTCCATTATAACCTATGAAAGGGGAGAACATCATGAGCGGGCAATCCAGAGCAGACATCCGCCCCGGACTTGAGGTGGATATTGTACTCAAGCAAGACCAGCCAACAGGCAAACTTACGCATGGCACGGTCAAAGATATTTTGACCAATTCGCCCCGCCATCCGCACGGCATCAAGGTGCGGCTGACGGACGGACAAGTCGGCCGGGTTAAGAATATTACCAGCTGAATGAACAGGTCGTTGCATCCCTATCTTTAACTTTCATTAGCGCTCCTCTCGCCTGGCTACTGCTGCCCAACAGCACAGCAGCCACCGGCGGAAGGAGCGTTTATTGTTGCTTAGGCACTTGGTGTTGATCATTGGAGAGAAGAGCAAGCTCTGCTTGAATTGGACAATACAATAGAGCATGTTATAAAATGGTAAAAATTTAGGGGTGTGAGTGGAATGGAGCCGGGTAGAGCAAGCTTGATCAGCAGGTGGATTTCTAAAGCTGCCCCGCTGCTCCTAACGGCCCATAAATTCTTCTACATATTGGTCGGCTTTTGTCTGGTTGCATTGATTGCAGGCACAGACGCAGTTGTCGGGAGTGGTGTGGCCGCCTTTGGCGCGCGGCAGCAAGTGATCAATAGTGTCTCCGTACAAGCCGCAGAAATGACAAGTATAGTTGTCCCTGTTTAGAATTAACGCCCGAAAATCCTTATTGCTGTACAGGCGGCGAATCGTGCGGCGGTTCACAACTACTGCTGCATGCTCTCTGACAAGGGTCACAGCCAGCTCCAGATCGATTTCCTGGTGCCAGCGGCGGCCCTTGTCGCTATGTCCGCGCATCAGAATCATCCCCTTAAATGAAGGGATCAGGGCGGAGGCGTCCTGCGGATCGGGCTTCGGTCCGAACGGCTGCGGCGATTTCCGCCGCTGCTCGGCTCCGCGCGGACGCGTCTTTCCCTTGACTGCAGAGGTAAGGGTTGCGGCCTTACCCTCCTTGGAGCGCTCCGGCAAGGAGTGCAGATGGGTTTTGGGTACAGGCGGTTTGGAAGCTGCAGGAGCCGGGGCTGATGGGGCCGTTGACCGGCGGGACGCAGGTACAGGTCCGGGTTCGGAAGTCTGAGCTGAAACAGCGGACACAGACACCGCTCCCATTCCGCGGAGCAGTGCAGGAGCGGATCCCGCTTCGCGGGTCTTGCGGCATTCCCTGCAGGCCCCGCGGCGGGACTGGCCCTTGGAGCGTTTTCCGGTCCGCCGGCGGAATTCGGCAAGTGGTTTTAGTTTATGGCAATAGGCGCATTGTTTGGATAAAGGCTGGTTCGTATCGGTCATAGGCATGTGTGGATGATGCTTTGCCAGCGTCACCCGGTCCCCTCATTTTTTTATGGATTAGTAAAGACTTCCTGTTCAACAGATAATAACTTTAGTATAACGTAAAGTGCGTCTGTTCACACCGCAAGCATAAAAATTCGCCGATTCCCTAATTTGTGACATCTGTCTTAGCAGGGTGGAGGGAGAACCTGTAAAATCTACTCAAAGCAAGTTGAGATCGATATTTTGGGACGATGAATACGGGGGGATTAGCAATGACACAAGCCGGGAAAAGACCGGGTGCTGTAATTTTACTGTATATTCTTCAGGCTTTTCTGGGAGTCGGAGCGATAGGGGGAGGACTGATGCTGCTGGCAGACCCCAGTGGTGAAATGATCGGGATGCCGTCTTCCGTGCTGGAAAGATCGCCCTTTGAGAATTTTGCAATCCCTGGCATTCTGCTGCTGGTGATCTTTGGACTTCTGCCGCTGCTGGTGCTGTATGGCCTAGTCAAGAAGCCGGATTGGAAGTGGGCGGCCCCGTTGAATCCGTTCAGGACACTGCATAGTGCGTGGGCACTTTCGCTCTATATCGGCTTCGGGCAAATTATCTGGATTATGGTGCAGACCTACATGATGAACGCCGTATCCGTTGTCCATGTGGTCTATACCAGCTTGGGCCTGCTGATTCAGGCTGTTACACTGCTGCCTGCGGTACAGGGATATTTTATGCTGGACGGACGTGCGGAAAGACGTTAGAATGGCAGTGAACAAATAAAGGGCTTTCATTTGAGCCGGGGGAGTGCACCGGAATGACAACTATATATGATATTGCCAAAAGAACCGGTTACTCTCCAACTACGGTATCAAAGGCATTTAATAACTACTCCGATGTGCGGGAGAAGACGCGCCAGGAGATTCTGCGGACTGCCCGCGAGATGGGCTATTTACCTAATGCACATGCACGCACGCTGACTACGAAGAAATCATGGACCCTTGGCGTGCTGTTCGTAGAGGGCACAGGTGTCGGTATCCGCCATCCGTTTTTCGGCGCGGTGATTGAGAGCTTCAAGCAGGTTGCTGTGGCCAAAGGGTATGCCCTGATGTTTATCTCCAAGGATGTCGGCGGCAAGCAAAGCGGGTATTTGGAAAATTGCCGGATTCATGGCGTGGATGGAGTCGTGGTGTTTCTCTCTGATTATGAAGATCCTTATTTTCAGGAGCTGCTGGAGAGCAATATTCCCACGGTTATACTGGATTATGAGACAACGCAGTCACATACGGTCTGCTCGGACAATATTGCCGGTGCGCTGCAGGCGGTGGAATACCTGACTTCTTTGGGACACCGGAGAATCGCTCATATATCCGGGGGAGAGAATACATTCCCGGGCAAACAGCGAGAGAATGGATATAAGGCTGCAATGAAGCAGCACGGGCTTGAGGTGCAGGAGGGGTATGTTTCAGTGGGGGCTTTTTATTCCCTGGAGAGCGGCTATTCCGCGATGCAGAGTCTTCTTGAACTGCCGGAACGCCCGACAGCCGTCTTTGCTTCGGGTGACTTGCTGGCGTTAGGCGCGGTTATGGCAGCCAAGGATAAGGGGCTGGCGGTACCGGCGGATATTTCCGTTATGGGTTACGATGATATTGAGCTTGCCCGGTATGTTACTCCAGCTCTGACGACTATTAGGCAGGATACGGCTAATCTCGGAACCCGGGCGGCTGAGATCCTTCTGGCTTCGATCGACGGCAATCAGCAAGAAATGGAAGCGCTTGTGCTTCCCGTAGAAGTGGTCGTGCGGGATTCCTGCGCACCGCCAGGCAATGAATAAAAGGAAGTTCGCCTCGGTGCGCTTTTTTTTCGATATAATCGAAACCGGTTTCGATTATCATAGCATTCATAATTTATCCAAAAGGAGACAGACAAAATGACAAAGGTAAGCACAGTAGTAACTGCCAAAGAAACAGGAGAACGTTTAAGTCCGAAGGAGGGAATCCAGTTTAAAGCCCGGATTGCCGGACAGCAGGCCGATGTGCAGCTGCAGCCCGAGATAGAATTTCAAAAGATGATAGGTTTTGGCGGCGCTTTCACTGAAGCGGCGGCCTATACTTTATCGCATATGAGTCCGGGCAAACGGGCGGAGGTTATACACCGCTATTTTCACCCTGTTGAGGGATTGAATTACAGTATGGGCCGCGTGCATATTCATAGCTGTGACTTCGCACTCGGCAATTACACCTATGTGCAGGACCATGATACAGAGCTGGCTACCTTTGACATCTCCCATGACCATAAGTGGGTGCTGCCGCTGATCAAGGATGCCATGGAGGTAAAAGGCGGACCTTTCACGATGCTGGCTTCTCCCTGGAGCCCTCCGGCATGGATGAAGACGAACGGGGAGATGAATAACGGCGGTTCGCTGAAACCGGAATACGGGGATGCCTGGGCGCGTTATTATACAAAGTTCATTGAAGCCTACCGCAAAGAGGGCATTCCGGTATGGGCGGTCTCGGTTCAGAATGAGCCGGCAGCTGTTCAGACCTGGGATTCTTGTGTCTACAGCGCGGAAGAGGAACGGGATTTTGTTAAAAATCACCTCGGGCCGGTCATGCACAAAGCGGGATTGGCGGATGTGAATATCGTGATTTGGGACCACAACCGCGATATTATGGTCGAACGTGTAACCCCTATCCTATCCGATCCCGAAGCGGCGCAATATGTATGGGGCAGCGGTCTTCACTGGTACGGCGGTGAGGAATTCGACAAGGTGGCCAAGGTGCATGAGCTTTTCCCGGATAAGCATCTGCTGTTCACGGAAGGCTGCCAGGAGGGCGGCGTACGGCTTGGAGAGTGGTTCACAGGAGAACGCTACGGGCGGAATATGATCGGTGATCTTAACGCCTGGACCGAAGGGTATTTGGACTGGAATCTGGTGCTGGATGAGACTGGAGGACCAAACCATGTAGACAATTTCTGCGATGCTCCGATCATTGCCGATACGACGACGGACGAGGTGCACTATAACAGCTCTTATTATTACATCGGGCATTTCAGTAAATTTATCGCTCCGGGTGCTGTGCGGATCGGGCTGGAATCTACTGCAGAAGGTGTGCTTTCCACAGCTTTCCGCAATCCGGACGGCAGCATTGCCGTGGTGCTGATGAATGAGAGCGAGGAAGAACGTTCCCTGACCCTGGGTCTGGGTGAAGAGCTGGCTGAATGCCGGCTTGCGCCGCACTCCATCGTCACGCATGTCCTCTCGTAGGTCAGCATAAGCTCACAAAACTAAAGCAAATGCTTCCGAAGCGAATTTTGTACGAAGTCAATTCAGGAGGCATAAGCACACAAAACTAAAGCAAATGCTTCCGAAGCGAGTTTTGTACGAAGCTAATTCAGGAAGCATAAGCTCACAAAACTAAAGCAAATGCTTCCGAAGTGAGTTTTGTACGAAGTTAATTCAGGAAGCATAAGCTCACAAAACTTTTAGGAGGGCTTGTCATGAGCAAATCTTATTTTGATGCAGGCAAATTTGTGATGGAGCAATTTCACGAGAGCAAGCCGTTTGCCAGCTTTTTGCCCGGGCTCGCGGGACTCAAGGGAATTCCGATGTGGACCTTCTATGTCAACCGGGGCCAAGGGGTCTGCAGCTTCGGGGTACGGGATAAAAACTCGCCGATCATGGAATTTTCTCCGGCGAATATTTCTTATAAAAATGTAGCGTCTTCCGGCTTCCGCACGTTCATCAAGCTGGGCAATACACCGGAAATTTATGAGCCGTTCCAGTCGGCACGTCCTGATCCAGCAGCCAAGCGGACCATGACCATCCTGCCGAACGGGCTAACCATTGAGGAAGCTCATGCCGGGCATGGATTAAAGACGACCGTACACTACTTTAACCTGCCAAATGATGATTACGCCGCGCTTATCCGGCGGGTGGAAATCGAAAATACAGGCACTGAGAAGCTGGAGTTTGAGCTGCTGGACGGGTTGCCGGAGATTCTGCCTTACGGTGTGGAGAACAGCGGCTACAAGGAAATGGGCAACCTGCTGCGCAGTTGGATGGATGTATACAACCTGGAGAATGGCATTCCATTCTACAAGCTGCGCTCCAGCACGAATGATGATGCGGAAATCAGTGAAATCAATAACGGCCATTTCTATCTTTCCTTCACAGCAGAGGGGGAAATGCTGGCGCCGATTGTAGATTTCGAGCTTGTGTTTGGTGGAAATACCTCGCTTGCCTACCCGGACGGCTTCGCCGGACAGCCGCTTGCAGTGCTGCTGGAACAGCCGCAATATCCGGTGAACAAGGTGCCTTGCGGCTTCAGCGGTACAGCACGTACGCTTGCTCCCGGCGGCAAGCTGACGCTGAATACGATCATCGGGCATGTCAACGAGATCGGGAAGATCAATCAGAAATCGGCAGAGATCTGCCGCGAGGAGTATATTACATCCAAGGCGCAGGAGGCAGCCAGCCTGACCGAGGGGCTGACGGCGGATATCGCCACCCATACCTCCTCAGCAGTGTTCGATGCCTACTGCCGGCAGTCCTATCTCGACAACTTTCTGCGCGGCGGCTATCCGTTTATCTTTGACAACGGGGGAGACGGCTTTGTCGTACATCTATACTCGCGCAAGCACGGCGATATGGAGCGGGATTATAATTTCTTCTCTCTGGCACCGGAATATTATTCCCAGGGCAACGGGAATTTCCGCGATATGAACCAGAACCGGCGCAACGATGTATTTTTCCATCCGCAGGTCGACAGCTTCAACATCAAAATGTTCTACAGCCTGATTCAGGCGGACGGCTATAATCCGCTCAGTGTGCAGGGAACCAGCTTTGAAGTGCTGCCGGAGAACGCGGAGAAGCTGACCGGCTGGATTGCCGAAGCAGCAGCCGATCACCGGGAGGAGCTCGTGAAGTTATGCGCAGGCCGCTTCACACCGGGCCGCCTGATCAATTACATCGCCGACCACAACGTTACGCTGAAGGTAGACGAACAGCAATTGCTCAGCGGTGTGCTTGCCCTGTCGCAGCAGAATATAGAGGCTGCCTTTGGCGAAGGCTTCTGGTCCGACCACTGGACGTACAATCTTGATCTGGTCGAAGGTTATCTGGATGTATTCCCGGATCAACAGCAGGAGCTTCTGTTCGGGGATGAATCCTACACGTTCTATGACAGTCCGGCTTATGTGCTTCCGCGCAGCGAGAAATATGTGCTGAGCGGCGGGAAGGTCCGGCAGTACGGTTCGCTGCTGGAGGACGAGGAGAAGCTGCACAGACTGCAGCGCAAAGCCGGAGATACCCACTGGCTGCGCACGGAAGGCGGGTTCGGGGAGATTTACCGCACGAATCTGTTCGTGAAGATGATCTCACTTGCCTTGAACAAATTTGCGACCCTTGATCCGTACGGCATGGGCGTGGAAATGGAGGGCAACAAACCAGGCTGGAATGATGCCATGAACGGGCTGCCCGGATTATTTGGTTCAGGGATGAGTGAGACGTTCGAGCTGAAACGGATGATCCTCTTCTTACTGGAAGCGCTGGAGAACGGGGGGGACGGCACCGAAGCTGTAGCGCTTCCGGTGGAGATGGCGCTGCTGCTGGAGCGGGTGCATCAAGCCGTGACAATTATGCTTGCTGGCGGGACCAGCCAATTTGGCTACTGGGATACTGTGGCTTCGGCACGTGAAGCTTACCGGGAGAGCATCCGGTTCGGAATTGCCGGTGAATTGGCCGAGGTCACACTTGCCGTCATCCGTGAGGCGCTTGGCAAATTCCTGCTCAAAATTAACGAAGGCATTGATAGAGCCGTAGAAATGGGCGGCGGGCTTGCTCCAACTTATTTCCGGTTCGAGGCCGTGCGCTTTCAGCCGGTGACGGATGAGGCGGGTAAACCGGTAATCAGCGGCTACGGCTTGCCGAAGGCTGTGGTGGAAGAGTTCGAGGCCTATGCCCTGCCGTATTTCCTGGAGGGGCCAACCCGCTGGCTCAAAACGCTGGAAAGCCCGGAGCAGGCCAAGGACATCTATACCAGAGTCAAAAATACCGGTCTATACGATCCGGTCACTTCGATGTACCGGACGTCGGTCTCGCTGGAGCAGGAGTCGAACGATATCGGGCGGATACGGGCGTTTACTCCGGGCTGGCAGGAGCGGGAGTCCAATTTCCTGCATATGTCCTATAAATATTTGCTGGAGCTGCTGAAATCAGGGCTGTACGAGGAGTTCTTCAGTGAAATGAAGACTTCGCTGATTCCGTTCCTCGATCCGGCTGTATACGGGCGCAGCACCCTGGAGAATTCCTCGTTCATAGCTACGGGCGGAAATCCGGACCCGGGTACTCATGGCCGGGGATTTGTAGCCAGACTCAGCGGTTCCACCGCAGAGTTCCTGAGCATGTGGAGAACGATGATGGCCGGAAGCCGTGTGTTCACAGTAGAGGATGGTGAATTGACGCTGGCACTTGCACCGGCACTGCCGGGCTGGCTGTTCGATGAACAGGGCAATCTGTCGTTCACCTTCCTGGGGGGCACGGAGGTCACCTATCACAACCCCAAACGGGCCGATACCTTTGGGGCAGAGCGGGCGGTGATCCAGAACCTTACACTGGTCTACCGTGACGGGACCGTTACCCCTATTTCGGGAGTGCTGCTGCGCGGTGCGGAAGCTGAAGACCTGCGCCGGGGAGAGATTGTGGCGATCCGTGCAGTTATGGGTTAAAGAGACTGTGCAAATGAGGAAGGCTGAAAAGGCCTTTCTCTTTTTGTATAAAATATCTTAAATCTCGTCCTTATCCGAAAAATGAGCCCCTAAATATGAAAATTGCGGCCTTTCCGGGAAAGCGGAATACAATTACAATAAATACATAGAGCTGTAAGCGCTTTAAATATAGATAGATTGGTTTTGGAGGTCCATATCATGGAGAACAAAAGAGGCGACGGAATAAATCCGGCGAAACGTCCGCTGATTCCTGCGGCAATCGAAACCGGTTTTGGTAACAAACGGCCACTCTGGAGGAGATTTCTGGCCCAGCGCCATCTGCAGACAATGGCATTGCTCGGCGTGGTCTGGATGATCATTTTCAACTATATTCCAATGTACAGCATCATCATCGCTTTCAAGGAGTACAACATCGTCAAGTCGATTTCCGAGGCCCCCTGGGTAGGTCTTACCCACTTTAGGGAGTTTCTAGCGGATGATAATTTTGGGAATGTCATGAAAAACACCCTGGGAATCAGTTTAATCAAGCTGTTTGTCGGTTTTCCTTTGCCGATCATATTCGCACTTTTTCTGAATGAAGTCCGTTCGATCCGGTATAAGAAAACCATTCAGACGATTTCCTACCTGCCGCATTTTCTTTCCTGGGTAGTGCTCGGCGGGATTCTCGCCACATGGCTGGCGGATGTCGGGATCATCAACCATATCTTGATGGGGCTTCACTTAATCGACCAGCCCATTACTTTCTTGGCTGAGCCCAAGTATTTCTGGACCATCATCATCACCTCTGATATTTGGAAAGAGCTTGGCTGGTCAGCTATCATCTATCTGGCAGCGATCGCCGGTGTATCTCCCGAGATGTATGAAGCAGCGACGATTGACGGAGCCGGAAGGTTCCAGAAGATGTGGTATGTTACTTTGCCATCGATCAAATCGACGATCAGCATCCTGTTTATTCTTGCGGTCGGCGGTGTGATGAACTCCAACTTTGACCAGATTCTGGTCCTGCGCAATTCGCTTAATGACAGCAGAAGTAATGTAATTGATTATTATGTTTACCAGACCGGCCTACTTTCGGCGCGTTTCTCTTATTCTGCTGCTATCGGGCTGTTCAAATCAGTTATCGCTCTTATTCTGCTGCTGATTGCCAATCGAGTAACCAAAAAAATCAACGACACATCGTTGTTTTAGGCCAAGGAGGACCTGCACATGTTTGCACTGAATCGCAAAACAAAGGGCGAAGTCATCTTCGATCTAGCCAACAATGTCTTCATGTTATGTATATGTTTCATTACCCTATATCCTATCTGGTACGTGCTGATCAACGCCTTTAACGATGGCAAAGACGCCATGCTGGGCAATATTTACTGGTGGCCGCGCATGTTCACCTTTAAGAACTTCGAGGCGGTATTCGCAAGCCCCGGCATCATGCGGGCCATGTGGATTACCGTGGCTAAGACCGCAATCGGTGTAGTCGCCCATGTATTCTTTACAGCCATGGTAGCTTATGCGCTTTCCCGCAAGGATCTGATCGGAGGCAAAATTTATATTCTGATGGGTACAGTAACTCTCTTCTTTGCGGGGGGGCTCATTCCAAGCTATCTGCTTATGCGGGATCTGCATCTACTAGAGAACTTCTGGGTTTATATTATTCCAGTGTTGTTCAGCTTCTATGATCTAATCATCCTGATGACCTTCTTCAGGGAAATTCCAGACGGATTGGAAGAGGCGGCCCGGATTGACGGGGCCAATGACTGGTCGATTTTCCTGCGGATTATACTGCCGGTATCCATGCCCGTCCTTGCTACGATTGCGTTGTTCCATGGTGTGTATCAATGGAATGACTATTTTACAGGGATGATTTACATCAACAATGAGAGTATGCAGCCCATTCAGACCTATTTGTACCGTGTGGTGGCCCAGTCCAGTTCAAACCAGATGATGGTTGCCGTTCAGGGCAGCGCCCTTACCAAAACGGTAACGTCACAGTCGATTAAATTAGCGACTATGGTGGTCACTACACTTCCAATTGTATTCGTATACCCGTTCCTGCAGCGTTATTTTGTCAAGGGAATGATGATTGGCTCGATCAAGGGCTAAAAGTGACCTGTAAAACAAAGCTTCGGCACACCAAGGTAACTCCTCCAGTCGTTTCGCAACGGTTCTGGGGTTATAGCTAATAATTACACATTCTCAGAAAAGGGGTAAAAAAGCATGGGAATAAAACGTAAGCCAAAGAAAATGGTGCTTCTGCTGCTGACATTAATCATGTCACTTTCAACAGCAGCCTGTTCCAGCGGCAATGGTGAGAAGAATAACGAGGGTAAGGCTAATAACGGGAAAGCGGCCAATGCGTCAGCAACAGCAGAGGCGACCAAAGCGCCCGTATCTGCGGATGAACCCGGATGGAAGTCCGATACTTCTCCGATTACCTTTGACTGGTATCTAAATTTCGCCTGGTTCCCTAATAAATGGGGTGTAGATCCAACCTCCCAATATATTACCAAAAAAACCGGTGTAGATATTAACTTCATCGTTCCTGCAGGTAATGAAAATGAAAAACTGAATACCCTTATGGCTTCCGGTAAGCTGCCCGACTTCATCACGCTGGCCTGGAACGAAGATGCTGTTAAGAAAATGATCGAAGGCGAGCTTGTGCTTCCGCTTAATAAGCTGGCTGATGAATATGACCCTTATTTCTACAAAGTATCCGATCCAGACAAATTAGGATGGTATACGCAAGCGGATGGTAATGTTTACGGCTATCCTAATGCTTCCTCTTCTCCAGCCGACTACGAGAAATATGGCGATAAATATGTATCCAACCAAACCTTTGTTGTCCGCAAGGATATGTATGAAGCTATCGGCAGCCCAGACATGCGCACACCGGAAGGATTCCTGAACGCACTGAAGGCTGCAAAAGAGAAATTCCCTGATATCAATGGACAACCGATGATTCCGCTGGGTCTGCATGAGTTTACCGCAACCGGTAACGATTCGTTGGAGCAATACATTCAGAACTTCCTGGCTATTCCAAGAGAAAAAGACGGCAAGCTGTACAACCGCGAGACAGATCCTGAATATATCAGATGGATGAAGACACTTCGCCAAGCTAATCAGGACGGACTGCTGGCCAAGGATATCTTTATCGACAAACGTCCGCAAATGGAAGAAAAAATTGCTCAAGGACGTTACTTCGCAATGCTGTATCAACGTACCGACTTTGCAACACAGCTTGGTACACTGTATCAGCAAGATCCGAATAAAATCTATATCGCTGTAGACGGACCGGCTAACACGAACCTGGATGCGCCTACGCTGAACGGGCCTGCTATTTCCGGCTGGACAGTCACCCTTATCTCCAAAGATGTGAAGGATAAAGCCCGTGCCATCAAGTTCCTCAGCTACCTGAACAGTGAGGAAGGCAATAAAGACCTTTATTTAGGGGAAAAAGGTGTGAGCTACGATACCATCGATGGCAAAGATCAATTCAAACCCGAAGTATTTGAACTGATGAATAAAGACCGTTCTGCATTCGACAAGAAATACGGCTCCTCTTTTACCTTCTGGATGCTGATGAATACCAATATTACAGATCAATGGACACCTAAATCAGTAGAGCCTTTCAAACAGCTTGAAGACTGGACCCGGGGAAAAACACACAGTATCTCCGAGTTTGACCAGATTGATCCATTGGCCAACTCTCCAGAAGGGATTATATTAGCCAAAGTTAAAGAGCTGCGCAGCAAAACACTGCCGAAGCTGCTGATGGCTTCTTCGGACGGGGAATTTGACAAAATTTGGACAGAGTACATCGACAAACAAAAAGATCTGGGCCTTGAAAAGGTGCAGGCTTTCCAACAAACGAAATATGAAGAGAACAAGAAGAAACTCGGCATAAAATAGTAAGGTTCAAAACGCCCGCTGACCGCGGGCTTTTGGGCGTTTAAAATAAGTAGTCGTACTAACGGTGAGGTGAACGTTACAGCGTGAAACTGGGCAAGCGTACTCGGGATATATGGGAGTCATTTTTTTATTGGTGGGGGAGGCGTTCACTGCAAAGCCGCTTAATCGCCGCATATATTTTTATTATTTTGGGCCCCTGTTTAATGGTGTCCTTTTATTCGTATAAGGCGATCAACAATACTTACTTCAAGGATGCTATCGACAAGAACAGCTATCTGCTGCAGATGGAGAAGCTGCATATCAATAATCAGGTCGAAGCGATGGAACGTGCGGTTCAAATGGCCTATGAGGATAAGGAGGTAAAGGATTATCTGGCAAATACGGAAGAACCGGATCTGGTAGAGTTAGTAGATTTTAACACCAATGTCTTTACGAATATTACACGCATCCAATTTAACAATCCGAACATCGAACACTTGCGCTTGTATTCGAATAGTAATGTTCATGAGATTTCGCCCATTATCTTCCGTGAAAGCCGTGTAGCCTCTGAGCCTTGGTACCAGAAAGCAGAAAAGCTGAAGGGGAAGTTTTCGTGGTCTTTTCTAAATAGTGACCGGGATCTGCTGGAGCGTTATTACGGACAAAAACCAAAGCTTGTGCCAAAAGTATCGCTGCTGCGTGAAATGAGTATTCCAGCGGATAACCATATCGGGATGGTTCAAGTCGACATGCTGCTGGAGCGGTTTACGCCTAAGACTTATACAACTGTACAGGATAGCCAATCTCAAATGTTTCTGGTTGATGGGGAGATGCAGCTGTTTACGCGGCCAGACCACTCTTTTCTGCAAGAGAACAGGAAGATGGCTGCAGCAATTACGGAACGTCTGCAATCGTATAATAAGACAGGGAATTGGGATATTCACTATACGGAGAACGGGAAGTCTTTTCTGTTTATTAACACTCCGCTGGAACGGGTTGATGCGCACCTGCTTAATGTAGTCTCCATGGAAGGCGTCATGAAGGAGATTTCACATACACGGAATTTAATTATCGGCGTTAACATCGGTTTTATTATATTAGTGACCGTTATTGCTTACGTGCTTAATGCATTTATTCTTAAGAACTTGCGCCGCTTGACCGAAACGATGAAAAAAGTGCGTAGAGGTGAGGCATACACGGGGATTACGATCCGGGGCGGGGGGGAAGTGGGCGAACTCGCGCATCATTTCTCAAAGCTGATGAGCACGATTAATACATTAGTTGCTCAGGCCGTACAAAAGCAAGCTCTATCCAAGGAGGCTGAGCTTCGTACATTACACAACCAGATCGATGCCCATTTTCTGTATAATACACTCGAAAATATTAAAATGCTGGCTGAAATGGAGAATCAGCGTACGATCTCCGATGCACTGACCTCGCTCGGCGGCATGATGCGTTATAATTTCAAATGGTCTGGCGAGTATGTGAAGCTGCGTGATGAAGTCCGCCATATCGAAAATTACATTGAAGTGATGAATATCCGCTTCGAGTATCCTATTGTTTTGAAGCTTCGCATTGAAGCTCACTATTTAGAGCTGGAGGTGCTGAAGATGTCTTTGCAGCCTATAGTTGAGAACAGTGTTAAGCATGCCTGGACCGGAGATAAAGAGGAAATGAAGGAGAGAATTATCTGTATTGATATCTCGGAATCCGAAGGCGATATCTTTATAGCTGTCCATGATAATGGGATCGGGCTTACGGCGGAGCGGTTGGCCACTTTGAACGAGAGCGTGTACGCTGTCAAAGAAGAACAGCCGGCTGCAAGCTTTAGCGGTACGGGAGCCAATAATCCTAGAGCAAGCGGAATCGGGCTAAGGAATGTGCACCAGCGGCTGCAGCTGTTTTATGGCGGCGCTTACGGGCTGGAAGTGCAGAGTGAGCCAGGGAAATGGACTACGGTCTTCATGACGCTGCCTAAAGTTCTTTTGACGGGGGATAAACAACCATGATGAAACTGCTGATTGTAGATGATGAAAGAATGATCCGCCAGGGCCTGCAAGCGATGATCGAAAGGGAATATCCGTCGCAGTATAGTATTGCGCTGGCAGGTAATGGTGCGGAAGCGCTGGAGCTGTTCAGGCAGGAACACAGAGAAATTATTATTACGGATATCCGCATGCCGGTCATGGATGGCATTGCACTGCTGGAGCACTTGTCTGCGGAGGCAGCGCCGGGTGAAGACCCGGCTGTTGTCATCCTGAGCGGCTATGATGATTTTGAATATGCCAAAAGTGCCATCCGCTACCGTGCCAAGGATTACTTGCTAAAGCCTATCCGCCGGGATGAGCTGTTCAGTATTCTGGAGCAAATCGTTCAGGAGAAGAAGGAGCGTGAGTCCGGCGTCCACAGACTGGAGCTGGAAACGGAGGGTTTCCGCAGGGAGCTGCGTTCGGCCCGTTTGAAGGGACTGCTGATGCCGCAGAAGGTGCAGCCATCGTCCGAACAGCAAGAGGAACTGGGCCGGTTGGAGCTGCCTTTTACAGTTGGTGTACTGAATTATTATTACAGTAACGGTGCGCGAATGAAGCCGGAGGAAGTGCAGGGGATGGCCGAACGGCTGGTCGGTCCGCTGGAACAGAAATTTATCGAGATTCTGACGGATTGGGAGGGGAAGCTGGTGCTGGTCGGCAGCGGCAGGGAAGGTTTTCTGGAGCTGTCCCGGCAAGCCGGGGCCAGGGAGCTGAAGGGGCTGCTCATTGGTATAGGCAGCACAGGCCGCAGTCCGGAGGAATTCCAGACCTGCTACAAAGAAGCCTGCCGTGCGCTGCAATATACTTTCCTGTGTCCGCAGGCAAGCTTTATGGATTATACCGATATCCAGGCCGACCGGCTTAGCTTTCCGTCACCGGACGAAGAACTGCGCAAGCTGCTCAACATGCTGGGCACAGACCGTGAGAAGGAGATCAGGAATCTCCTGGGCGTTATTTTTCAGATCGAGCATTTGCCGCAATTGGATTTGGCTTACCTGGAGAGTGTGGGCCAGAGTATGAATGAACGTGTGCTGGATGAGGTGTTCCGGGTACACGGAGAGGCCTCCGTAGAGGTACTGAAGCTGTATCGTACGGTCGGTGATTTGTACAATTACCGCCATTTCCATGACTATTACCGTGCACTGGAGCATTTGCTCATCAGTATAAACGATTATATTATAGGCATTAGGACTGCTCATAGTGAACATGCCGATATGGAAGAGGCACTGACTTACATCGAGGAGCATTATTCCCGCCCGCTGAATATGGCGATGGTCAGTAATTACGTTTCGCTTAGCTATTCCTATTTCAGTGAAGCCTTTAAGGCTTATACCGGCGAGAGCTTTGTCGTATACTTGAAAAAAGTCCGCATCCGCCATGCAAAGAAACTATTGTCCGAAAACCGCATCAAGCTGGCGGAGGTGTCTGAGGCTGTCGGGTTCGAGAACAGCAAGCAGTTTGCCCGCGTATTTAAGGAACTGGAGGGCATCTCCCCGGGGGAATTCCGGATGAAGCAGCTGGAGAGGACGCCTTCCCGTGCGGATAACAAGGAATTCTATTAGCTGTTTGGAGGGTTTAAAGTGGAAGAAATACAAGGGAATTTGATTACGGTTGAGACGCTTGCGGCAGATCTCCGGAAGCTGGGAGTAACCGAAGGTATGACTTTGCTGCTGCATTCGTCCTTTAAATCGCTGGGCCAGTGGGTAGCCGGCGGACCGGTGGCGGTTATTCTCGCCCTGGAGCAGGTGCTGGGAGAGGAAGGGACGCTCGTGATGCCTACCCATTCCTCCGATCTCACCGATCCGGCCGGCTGGAGCAATCCGCCGGTGCCCAAGGAATGGTGGCAGAGTATCCGGGAGCAGATGCCGGCCTATGATCCGGACATGACGCTGCTGAGGGGAATGGGGATCATACCCGACTGCTTCCGCAAGCAGAAGGGGGTTAGGCGCAGCAGCCATCCGATCTATTCCTTTGCCGCATGGGGGAAACACCGGGATATGATTATTGACAGCCATGCGCTGGATTTTGCCCTGGGGGAGCATTCTCCCCTCGCCCGGATCTATGATCTGAATGGAAGCGTGCTGCTGCTCGGGGTGGATCATGTCAACAATACCTCACTTCATCTGGCCGAACACCGGGCCAGTTATGCCGGGAAGCAGGAGGTCACCGCCGGAGCGCCAATGAGGGTGGACGGAACCAGACAATGGGTGGAATTCAGAGATTTCAACTGGGATTCGGATGACTTCGCAGCGCTTGGCGAGGAATTTGGCCAAGTTACGGGGCGCATTACATATGGTATGATTGCCGCCTCGGCAGCTCAGCTGATTCCGCAGCAGGAGATTGTTGATTATGCGGTGAAGTGGCTGGAGAAGAAGCGGAATCTTTCCGCCGGAATGAATGAAGCACGAACAATCTGAGCCAGGAAAAGGAGAAGCGAACATGGGGACGACAACAATATATCTCACGCGGCATGGACAGACGGAGTGGAATGTCCAGCAGCGGATGCAGGGACATCAGGATTCGCCGCTTACGCCGCTTGGCGTGCAGCAGGCGGAATGGTTGAACCGTGGATTAAACAAGGTACAGCTTGATGCCGTCTACGCAAGCTCCAGTGAGCGGACCCTGCGGACGGCAGAGATTATCCGCGGAGAACGGACGGTCCCGGTAATCGCCTGCGATGAATTCAAGGAGATCCGAATGGGCGTGTGGGAAGGCTGCGAGTCTGCGGAAATTGAGCTTGCTCATCCGGAGCAGCATCATCATTTCTGGAAAGACCCGGAGAAATTCTCTGTTGAAGGCAGCGAGACGTTCCGGGAGGTGCAGGAACGGGCACTGCGGAAGCTTCTGGAGATTGTGGACAAGCATGAAGGGCAGACTGTACTCATTGTTACGCATACTGTAGTGATTAAGGTGCTGATGGCCCATTTTGAAGGCAGGGCAATGAAGCAGCTATGGGATCTGCCCTATATTTATCCGACCTGCCTGTGCAGAATTGATATTACGGACGGTGTGCCGGAAATTGTGCTGCATGGAGATACGAGCCATTATGAAACAAGCGAAGCCGGAATGGAATCCTAGCTGATTCGTGATTTGTGTTCCCGTAGATTATTAATCGAATAGAAGCGGCCAACAGGCGATGATCCGGGAATCCGGCATCGCCTGTTTCCGGTGGGCTGATCTGAATGTTGACCTGAATATATTGAAATATCTGTTCGTCACTGTTCGGCGATTGCGTTTTGTGCTACAAAGGTCCCGCCGCTCTGCCGGGTCTTAGCTTCAAGTGCGGACAGGTCGCCGTCCAGCGCCTTCAGGCCCGGGAGCAGCAGCGCCAGTCCGGCGCAAAGGAGAGGAAGCAGCCCGGCGGCCAGGAACAGTGCTGGCACGCCGTAAAGCTCGGCGACGGCTCCGCCTGCAAAAGCGCCAAAGGGCTGCAGGCTGCCGCCGATCAGGAAGCGGATCGAGTTGACCCGGCCCTGCAGGTTGCCGGGAACCAGCCGGCCATGCAGGGAGGAGCTTAACGAGCCGAAGAAGGGGCCCAGGGCTCCAGCGGCGAATACGGCAGCGAGCGCAAACGGAAAGCTCGGAATCAGGCCCCATAGCGCAGTGGAGAGCCCGATGGCTCCCAGGCTGCCCAGCATCACGAAACGTCTTCGTTTGATTTCACCCAGCAGGGAAATTATGCCGAGTCCGGTTAAGGTTCCAAGTGCGGAAGCTGTTGTTAGTGTACCCATAGCCGCCGCGTCACGGTGGAGTACCTCGCGTACATAGGGAACCATCATAGTCCAGACGGCAACGGAGCTTAAGTTGCTGATGGAGGCCATCATCATAATGGTCAACATCGCCGGAAACTGCTTGTAGAAGGTGAAGCCTTCGGCAATCTCCCGCATATAAGCCGGTATGGAGAAGGTGCCGGAGCGCGGCGATGGCTTCGGCATCTTCGGCAGGCACAGCAGGGTGGCTATAGCAGCGGTATAACAAACCGCGTTGATGCCAAGCGCCGGCAGGGCACCGCTGGCGGCGGTCAATACACCGGCCAGCGCCGGACCCAGCAGCACGGCTGCGCCCTTGCAGCCGTCGATAATGGCGAAGGCGCGCACCAGCTTCCGGCTGTCGGCGACGCCGGGAATCACTGCCATGGCCGTCGGCATGAACAGCGCGGCGCAGGCCCCGCTGAGGCTGGCGGCGGCGAAGAGATGCCAGAGCTCCAGCTTCCCGGCCAGGCCCATGCCCAGCGGCAGCGCAATCGCCAGCAGGCGGATAGCCGCCAGGCAGGCCATGAAGCGCACGCGGTGCAGCCGGTCGGACAGCGGCGAGCCCAGCAGGCGCAGAAGCAGCTCCGGAATGCCGGAGCTGAGGGCCAGTGCCCCCATAGCCAGCTTGGAGCCGGTCAGCTCGTAGACCAGCCATTCCATGGCCAGCAGGCCAAAAGCATCCCCGAAGGCGCTCAAAGATATGGTGGACAGCAAACCATAATAGCTGCGTTTTTTCACAGGATGTACTCCCCTTTCAAGGCAAACCTTACTAGATCAGTTCCAATCACTGCATCAGCTCTCCAGGTAGGCCCCGATCTGATGAGGCAGATTGTCCAGTGCTTCAAGGCGCAGACTGTACGATACGCTTTTTCCGCTGGAGTGGACAATGACGAGACCAGCTGCGCGCAGAGCGATAAGATGATAATGAATCGTGCTTTTGGACAGGCCGACCTGCTTGACGATCTCGGTGAAGTTCAGCTGTTTGCCTGCAAGCAGGCGGAGAATGTACAGCCGCGTCTCATCGGACAGCGCCCGGGTAAGCCGGAGCAGTGCGGGAGCCGGACGTCCTTCTTCCGGAGGAAGAACATCACAGGAGTAGCTGGTAAATACAAATTCATCGTACATAGCGGAAGTAACCAGAGGCCGGGGATGATATTGCGGAATAATAATCACCTGCTTCAGCTGCTCGGCAGGATACAGCCGCATGCCCTCGGTTGCCTGTTCGAAGACCTCCATATCATTCCCGCCGTTCAGCATCGCCCGTCTGGCTTCAGCCTCCCGGCCTAACCCTTCAAGGATTTCGGGATTGATTCCACTGAAATAACCTGCATCCCAGGCACGCAGAATTTCAGAGGTGAAGTTCCGCAGCTCATCAAGATTGGACGGGACGGATTGTCCGAAGCGTCCGGCAATCTCAAACAGCTCACCCGCAGACAGATCCTCGAACCAGTGCATAAAGCCGCTGACCGAACGGTCCCCCGGACAACTCCAAATATACGGCGCCAAACTGAAATCCTCGACAAGGGTAATAATCTCCCGCATTCTCTGGAGCTGCACCGGTGCAAATCTGGCCTGGACCTCACGGACCCAGAGCTTTCCTCCATCCATGGCATTATGATTCTGCTTCCAGAGAAAAGCGTTCAGGCTGGCGATACATTCATACATGGGCGCAAAGTCGACTTCTACTTTGTACATTGTTGGGGTTCCTCATTTCCTTCTGTAAATGTGTGTGGCAAGATAATTGTTCTATAAATATAGAACTATATATTTGTTTTATTATATGCGAACTAAATAATAATTTCAATATAAAGGAAAAATAAAAAAAGGCGGTTCCGCCGGACGCCATTTGCGCCTTTGGAACCGCCTTTTTATGCTGCTGTAAAAGTTGTCTTAGCTTAGTTGATGAACTGAAGGGACTTCAGAGTCTTCTCCAGCATGGTAACTGCTTCCGCGCGGGTAGCAGACATTTGTGGAGCGAATGAGCCGTCCGCTCTGCCCTGGATGATGCCTGCTGCTGCAATTTCCTCTACCGCACTTTGCGACCATGCGGCAATGTCGGCGGCATCGCTGAATTTCGCAAGCCGGGCCGGATCGGCAGTTAAGGTTGCCCCGGTGTACTTCATCGCCTTTGACAGAATGGAGGCCATTTCCTGACGGGTAATTGGACTGTTCGGTTTAAAGCTGCCGTCTGTGTAGCCCGTGATCAGGCCCGCTGCGGCTGCCGTGTGAATGGCATCGGCATACCATGCGTTTGCACTGACATCACTGAAGGCTGCTCCGCTGCTTGTAGTCGCAAGGCCAAGGGAGCGTGTGATCAGTGCCGCAAATTCCGCCCGTGTCACCTTCTGGGCAGGGGAGAACGCCGTATTGCTGGTTCCGGTAATGATCAGCTTGGAGGCCAAGAGATCAATGGCCGACTTGGCCCAGTGCCCCGTGATGTCTCCGAATGTTTTGGCTGATTTCACAACCGTGTAATAGCTGTTGCTGTTCCGTTTAATGGTGACATCGGTAGTTCCGTCAGCCTTTGTTGTAAAGAGAGAAGGCACGAAGGAAATTTTGCCCGTTGCCGGATCAAAGGATACCGCTGTTGCACTCTCGGAGTTCAGTTTCCCTGGAGCAGTGATACTCCGCTTCACATAAGTGCTTCCGAAGCTGTTGAGCGGCACGCTGTTAGTTCCCGCTTGTGCGGTAATGCTGAATTCAATGACCGGAGCCGCCAGAGTGACGGAACCGGCTTGGGAAGCCAGCGCCTGATTCACGCTGCTGAGTGTTGCCGGACTTGCCAGTAGCATGGAAACTGTAATCGTAAAGTCGGTGGTGCCAAGCTGCGCAGCCAGTGCTGTTCCGTTCAGGACACTTAACGGAAGCGAGTAGGAAGCTCCCTGTGAAGTGAACGTAAGAACTGTCGCAGGGTTGGTTGCGACCTGCTTGACCAGCACGCTGCCTGGCAGTATAACCTGTACTCCGCCTGCTGTGGCGGTAACCGGAATGACGAGCTCATTGCTGCCGCTAGGCAGTGATGCCAATTTGCCGGTCAGATCAGCTGCTGTAATTGTAGTCACCTGTGGTGCTGCTGACGGTGCCGGTGTTGCACTAGGTGCCGGTGTCGGCGTTGGCAGCGATCCGCCACCAGTGGAAGGTGGTGTTGTTGGCGTCGATCCTTTCAGATCGGTAATACGGCCTTCCGTAGCAGGGTTTACAGTGCCGGATTTTTTCAGATAGTCGGTAAAGACCTCATAATCCGGGAGGTACAGCTCATAGAACCGGCCGTCTGCCTTAGCTGTAGCCAGTGAGCGGTAGAAATCTCCGCCGCCTGCCATGAAGGAGTTCGTGGACAGGATATAGTAAGCTGCAGGGTCAATGGCAACGTAGCTGCCATCGGCTTGTTTAATATCAACCGAAACTATGCGCGCTCCTTCCTGCTCCAGAACGTTTGTAGTTGCATTGATTTTTTCTGCCGGTTTGGTGGAGTCGTAGGTATAGCGCATACCCGAAACCTGTGCGAACCGTCCTTGGTCGGTTTCAAGTCCGCTGACACTGTTCTCCAGAGAATCAATAATCTCTTGGCCGGTTACCTTGAGAGCCACCAGACTGTTGGAGAACGGCATTACAGTCAGCACTTCACCGAGTGTAATGTCTCCCTGATCAATGCCGGCACGGATGCCGCCGCCATTTTGAATAGCGACAAAGCCTTTAATCGTGGATAGATCTTCGGCAGAAATCAGCTTGCTTACCAATTCCTTGGCTTTGGCGTTAATGCCGTCGGCAATGAGATTGCCCAGATTGGTTTCTTCCTTGCGTACAACACGGGTTGTTTTTCCGTCGACAAGTCGTTCATAGACCAGAGGCACATCGGTTTTGCCGACAAGGGTCTGGCGGATTTCCGCAAGCTGCGCGTCATATTTGGCCAGCATTTCCTTAGCGGCCGTATCATCGGCGAACTTGCTTACGTCCAGCAGCTTGCCCGTGTAGTTGGTAATAACGCCGTTGTCGTCGAATTCAACATCCAGTTCGCCGAGGTTCTGGCCATACTCCCCGGTCTGTACAACCAGTGTCGGTTCGCCGTCTTTATTGAAGATTACAGGAGCGTCCAGCTTGGTATGGGTGTGCCCGCCGACAATTACGTCGATGCCCGGCACCTGAACAGCCAATTGCTGATCCATGTTGTACCCCAGATGGGAGACAGCAATGATTTTGTTGATGCCTTGTTCCTTCAGTGCTTTCACTGTGTTCTCTGCGCTTGTTTTGTAATCTTTAAAGGCAATCTTGTCACCTGGTGAAGACAAGCCCACGGTGTCCTCAGTGGTGAGTCCGAATATGCCGATTTTTTCACCATACACATCCTTAATGACCGAAGGATAAATGTGGCCGTCCAGTGCTGGTGTGGCAGTGGTGCCGCCAGTTTGATTTACAAAAATATCCTTCAGCTCGTTATCTTTGCTTGTGAAGTCGATATTTGAGCTGATGAACGGGAACTTGGCCTCATTAATAAACGTTCTTAATGCAGGCAGTCCTTTATCAAACTCATGATTTCCGAAGGTCATAGCGTCATAACCGATATAGTTCATGAATTCAAGATCGGCCAGTCCTTCGAATTTCGTAAAATACAGTGTGCCGGAGAATACATCCCCTGCATCAAGCAGGATGGAGTTCCCGGTCCGTTCTTGCTTGATCGCTGTCATCCGTTTAACTACAGTTTCCAGATGGCTGTGCGTATCGTTGGTGTGCAGAATGCGCAAAGAGAAGTCTTCGTCCGGTGACGGAGTTCCCTTCAGGTCCGTGATACGGCCCTCGACTTCGACATTGACCGGTTTATGCTTGTTCAAATAGGACAAGAGAACTTCGAAATCCGGAAGACCAAGCTCATAATAACGTCCGTCTGCCTTGGCAGCAGCCAGGGCACGATAGAAGTCTCCGCCGCCTGCCATGAAGGAGTTCGTGGACAGAAGATAGTAAGCGCTCGGATCAACCGGTGCGTAGGAGCCGTCAGCCTGCAGGATATCGACGGATACGATACGTTCCCCGGTTTGTGTTACTTTGCCTGTTATGGAATCCACAATTTCAGGTGTTTTCGTGGAATCATACGTGTATTTCATGCCGGAAACCTGAGCAAAACGTCCTTGGTCGGAGCTCAGGCCGCTGACCGAGTTCTCCAGTGAGGAGATGATTTCCGAGCCCGTTACCTTGAGCGCAGCAAGGCTGTTGGCGAAAGGCAGTGTGGTCAGCACTTCGCCCATCGTGATGTCGCCTTTGTCGATGGCTGCACGGATGCCGCCGCCATTCTGGATGGCCACAACGCCCTTAATGGAAGCAAGGTCGCTTTCCGGTACAAAATTCGGCATAAGCTCTTTGACTTTTTCCGCGATACTGTCGGCAATCATGTTGCCGATCGGTGTTTCTTCCTGACGCACAACACGTACAGACTTACCGTCGATGGTGCGGTTGGTGTAGAGGTCGACGTCAGTCGAGCCTACGACTTCGCTGCGGACAGCTGCCAATTCAGCGTCGTAAGGAGCAAGCAAAGCTTTGGCTGCAGCATCCTCGCCGAATAGATTAACATCCAGCAGTTTGCCGTTGTAGGCGAGAATTTCACCGTCTTTATCAAAGGTTACGTCCAATTCGCCGAGGAATTGGCTGTATTCACCGGTCTGCACGATCAGTACATTCTTGCCGGTTCCGGCATTAACAATTGGCGTAGGAGGATTATCCACCTTCGTATGCGAATGTCCGCCAACGATAATGTCAATTCCGGGAACAGCCTTCGCCAGTTCCTGATCCACAGTGTAACCCAGATGGGTAACGGCGATGATCTTGTTAATTCCCTGGTCCTCCAGCATTTTAACTGTGTTTTTGGCGCTTTCCACATGGTTCTTGAAGCTGATTTTATCACCTGGCGATGCCAGTCCAACGGTGTCCTCGGTTGTTAGGCCAAAAATACCGATTTTCTCGCCGTAAATATCCTTGATGACCGCAGGATAAATGTTGCCATCCTTGGCCGTGCTCAGGGACTCGTCGGTTTCCAGCGTTCCGATCGTATTGTGATAGAGCTCCGCGAGTTCACTTTTCTTCGTAGTGAAATCGATGTTGGAGCTGGCGAACGGGAATTTGGCTGCCGTCACGAAGTCCTTCAGCACTTCCGGCTGATCCTTGTTCAGGTCGAACTCATGGTTGCCGAATGTCATCGCGTCATAGCCGATGTTGTTCATGAACTTGATATCTGCCTGCCCCTTGAACTGGGTGAAATATAAGGTGCCGGAGAACACGTCCCCTGCATCCAGCAGCACCGTGTTGCCTGTTCGTTCGCTGCTAATCGCCGACGTGCGTCTGGTTACATTCTCCAGGTGGCTGTGCGTATCATTTGTGTGTAGCACACGCAGGTTGAAAGTGTCGATACCGAAGTCAATTTGAGTCAGCAGCGGGTCATGGTCGCTTACCCGTCCTTCTTCTTCCTGGAAGTCGGCATTGATGTGCACGATGTCGAGTGTGGATCTGGAGGCCAGCTTATTGTTGACCAGCATGTGATCCAGCGTTTGGGAATTGCCCTCATAAATATAGGAGTAGCGCTCTCCCAGAGGCAGGGTGTCGATCAGATTGGTCAATGCGCTGCCCTTCAGGACCTTTAGTGTATTCGAGAACTGGAAGTCATTCAGATCGCCAAGAACGACGATATTGGCATCCGGATTCTTGGTCAGGACATCTGACACGAAGCCATTTACCACGTTGGCGATTTCCGCCCGTTGGGTTTCACTTGCCTTAACCGGAGGCTGTGTGCCGCCATAAAGGCCAGTATCGCCTGTTTTGGAATTGAAGTGATTAGCGATAACCATAACTTTTTCATTGTTAAACATAAATTCGGCCGCAAGCGGCTTGCGGGAACTCTTGAATGCGGAGTGGGTTGGATCAATCCGGCCCGGATTCAGGCTGAGTCCGCCGTCTTTAGTGTAAGCAACTGCTGTTGTTGCGTCACCTTTGCTGGCTGATCCAGCCAGTTTAACGCGTGCAGTGTTGTAAATAAATCCGGCACGGATGTTAGCGCCTGGTGCACCGCCATCCATGTTGTTTGCAGGGGAGATGTCCGTATAAGCATAGACTGGACCGCCTTGTGCTGTGATGGCGTCGATCAGCGCTTTGTAGCTCTCAGCTGCATCGACATTGCCGCTGTCCGCGGCACCGTCGTTGTCCTGGATTTCCAGCAGGCCGATGATATCCGGTGTTTTCAAATTGCTTACAATGGATTTAGCCACATTGTTAATTTTAGTGGAGGAGTTGGATTTGGAGAAATTCTCCACATTAAATGAAGCGACCGTCAATTTGTCCACTTCGGCTGTCAAAGCGGTAGTTTCCCGTTCCTTGGAGGTTCCCGGGTTTACCGCAGGCAGTTCGGCATCCGGACGTACTTTGAAGTTTCCGTAATCATAGCCGAGAATACCAGTGATGTTGCCGGCAAAAACCTGCCCTGTTTTGACCGGGCTGCCTGGTTTCTTGGCAATCAGAATCCGCTGGGGATTATAGTCCGCTCCTGTAAGGACCAGACCGCCCGCCGGAGAGCTGACTTCTGTCGTGCTGGTACCGTTGTTTACGGTAACCGGAATTTCATAATCATAAGGTCCGATAATCTTTGGGGTATTGAGCTGAACGCGCATGCCTTCAAGGCTCTCGTAGAAGTCGAGCGCATATTTGGCAGGTTCAAGCTCTTTGGTCAAACCGGCCGAAATGACAGCAGTGGGAATAGCGCGGCCACCGGTGCCAAGAACGGTAGCAGCGGGAAGAGCATTTCCGGAAGATATGACTTTTGCCTGAGCTGCGGCAATTTCCGTAGTTAGCAGATCGGAGGCACCATCATATCCGCCTTCCTTATATTCCTTGACCGTTCCGTCCACGAGCACGGAATCACCAACCTTCACCTTGTTCCCGGGAAGGTAGACCATGATCGCCTCGGAAGTGCGGACATCGCTGTCTGGCGTCGGGTTCTGGATATAGAAGGTGCTGCCGCTTGTGTAAGTCACAATGCCCGGCACGCCATTCACCAATTGACCAGTATAAGTAGAGGATTGGACAGTGCCCTGGATCTGGGGAATCGTCAGTCCGCTCACTGCGTCTTTCGTTGTATAGTTAAACTGTGAAATATCGCTGTCGGGTTTGCCTTCTTCTTTAGAGAAAGCTTTGATCAGGATACTGTCATCCTGCAGAACAATCGGGGCATTATACCATGCGTAATCTGCTAAGGCGTCAGTGCTGCCATTTGCATATACACTGTAGTATACGCTTGCGGTTACACTGCTAGTAGTAAGGGCAAGTTCAGTTCCCTTGCCCACGAGCAGGCCGGAAGCGATGGATGCGGCAACGGCCGGAGATTTGGGGTCGACTACCCCGGAACCGGAACTGCGCGGATCTGGTGCTTGTGTAGTAATAAAGTCGGTAGAGTTCTGGTTAGTATCTAATCCGCGGTTGCCTGACGGCAATACAAGGGACTGTTGGCGTGTTGCTGCGGTTGCGTTGGTCAGGGCAGGAGCCGCCGCTGTACCCTCAAAAAAGTTAGCAGTGCCGTATCCAATAAGGTCAACCTGGGTATCGGTACCGTCCAATAAATCGACTTTACCGTTGGTGGCACTCAGATTGATAAGCGAAGAAGGGATGAGATCGGGGGTAGGCAAGGCATCTCCAGTATTTCCTCCTGCGCCCATGATCAAATAGTAACCGTTGGCTGGAAGGGTACCGGCGAGAGGGATGTTGTTGGCGCCGAATGATCCGGCACTGCTGGCATATCTAACCTTCCAGCCAGTCAGATCGACAGCTGTATCGGTCGGATTATAAAGCTCAATGAAGTCATTTTTGTACTTGGCTCCGGAGTTTCCTCCGCCGCCATATACCTGAGAGATTACGGGTGAGCTGTTATCCCCGGCCGCAGAAGCGGTCTGTGGTGCGGGCAGGGCAATACCGGTAATGAGCAGCATTGAGAGTGCCGCAGACCACCATTTTCTTTGCCTTGTTGAGATTTTCATTTGTTCGAATCTTCTCCTCTCGTTTACGATAATCACTCAACCTAACCTAACTCTATCATTTGTTCATTAAATGATAGGTTGTCTACCATTAAATATATATTAAACATAGTTTGAATAACATAGAAATATTGGGAATTTCGGTTCAGAGCACAAAAGACGATGATATTTTTCTCGTTCAATCCAAAGAATTGTGTTGAATTTATGAAATGATAGGTTTGCGACTGTCTTTTTCTGAGTTAGTTAGTGTTATCTATATGTTATGTTTATGTGAAGAGAACGTAAAAATGCCCCCGGCCGTGGTAAGGCCAAGGGCATTTGTGAAACGATAAAAAGATTTGCAGGATCGTATTCTGCTATTTCTCTGTCTGTGCCGGAGCAGGGAGGGAGTCTAAGCCCCCCATATAAGGCTGGAGCGCCTTTGGAATATAAATCGTTCCGTCCTCCTGCTGATGGTTCTCGAGCAGCGGAATCAGAATCCGCGGCGTAGCCACTGCGGTGTTGTTCAAGGTGTGACAGTACTGCAGCTGTCCGTCCTCATCCCGGTAACGGATGCCCGAACGGCGGGCCTGGAAATCGAGCAGGTTCGAAGCCGAATGGGTCTCCCCATAAGCGCCTCTGCTGGGCATCCAGGTCTCGATGTCGTATTGCTTATGCGTTTTCAGCGCCATATCACCGCTGCAGACGGCCACGATCCGGTAAGGCAGCTCGAGCAGCTGCAAAATATGCTCGGCATTCGCCAAAATTTCCTGCAGCATTTGCTCCGAGACCTTGTTATCGCCTCTGCATAACACAACCTGTTCGATCTTCGAGAACTGATGCACGCGGTAAAGGCCGCGCACATCGCGTCCCGCTGAGCCGACTTCGCGGCGGAAGCAGGTGGACATCCCGGCTAACCGCATAGGCTCCGCAAGATCGACAATCTCATCGCTATATAATGAAACAAGCGACACTTCCGAGGTTCCGGCCAGCCAGCGTTTTTCACCGGTCAGCTCATAGGTCTGATCCATGCCGCCGGGGAAAAATCCCGTCCGCTCCAGCGCCTCCGGCCGGACGATGACCGGCACATCCATTGTCGTGAAGCCGCGTGCTGCCAGCACATCCAGGGCCAGCCTCTGCACAGCGAGATGCAGGTTCAGACCCGCGCCTTTCAGCACATAGCTGCGTGGTCCGCCAGCCTTGACGCCACGCGGTATATCGATGATATCATGCAGTTCGCCGAGCTCGACATGATCGCGTGGCACGAAGCCGAAATCCGGCAGCGCACCGGTCCGCCGCAGCTCCACATTCTGGCTGTCATCGTCGCCGATAGGCGTATCGCCCGATACTGGGTTCGGCGCGAGCAGCTGCAGCTCTCCGCAGCGGCGGTCCGCCTCCGCCAGATCAGCTTCAAGCTTGCCGAGCAGGGCGTTGATCTTCCGCACATGCTCCTTGGCAGCTTCTCCGCCCTGGGTGTCACCTTGCCGCAGCAGCTGTTCCACTTCTTTGGTCAGCGTATTGCGCTGCGCCCGGTGCTGCTCCGTGTCCCGGCGCAAAACCCGCCGCTTATCGTCCCATTCCAGCAATTCATCCAGCGGGAAATCCACCTTTTTCCACACTGCCGTGTTTCTTACGAGTTCCTCATTCTCCCTGATCCAGTTCATGTCCAGCATACCGCTTCGCTCCTTTTGGTTTAAAAAAATGCGAAAAACGCCCTCATCCATGGGACGAGGAGCGTCAGCTCGCGGTGCCACCCAGGTTGACCGAATCCCTGTAAAGCTGCTTCAGTAGCGGAATTCAATCCTCTTTGGTCTTCGCGGTAACGGGCGAAACCCGGTAAACTTAGGGAACAAGTAAATGCTCCGGTCGCAGACGCCTCGCGGTTGGATGCCGTTCATTGGCCTGGTCGGGATATAGTATTGCCGCTTATTATATCCCATGATTCTGCGGGGTGCAAGGGTAATTCCTGTTTGACATTAATCCTTGCTCTTTGATAGGATTATTACTAATTTAAAGTATTCAGGCTTGAGATCAGGTGCATCTTGCATATATTGTGAAATGAACGGAAGAGGTGGAGAAATGGGCAAAATAGTTGTGATCAACGGAACGCCGTCACTGGTATCACGGATCAACGCGGTTATTGAATATGCAGAGGCGGATTTACGCGGGCGCGGGTTTGAGGTGGAGCGCATTAATGTCGCTGAGCTGCCGGCGGAGGATTTGATCCATACCAAGTTTGAAAGTGAAGCGATTGTCAAAGCCAATGGTCTTGTAGCCGAAGCAGATGCAGTAATCGTGGTTAGTCCGGTGTATAAAGCCTCCTATACAGGGGTGCTCAAGACCTTCCTCGATTTGATCCCGCAAAAAGGGCTGGCCGGCAAAATCGTGCTCCCGCTCTTTATGGGCGGCAGCCTGGCACATTTGCTCACCATAGACTACGCACTGAAGCCGGTATTGTCCGTGCTGGGCGCACGGCATATTCTGGGCGGCGTATATGCCGTGGACTCACAGGCTGTGCGGAGTGATCAGGGCATAGTTGAACTGGCCGAGGAACTCAAGCTGCGGCTGAACAGCGTACTGGCAGAGCTGGCGGAAGAGACTGCGCATAAGGCGGCCCGCAAGGCCGGAGAGTAACCGGCTGCGCGAGCCACGCCTGTCGTACAATAATATAAAGAGCTCCTTTTATCCGGTGGATAGAAGGAGCTCTTTTGTATAAGGTGAAGTTACGCAGACCTGAAATATTTTCCTGTAGTAGGGTGATTTTTAGCGAATTCAGCATATTCAATACTTGCCATGTGAAAATTTATATTGGTTTAAGGAGTTTGGAGGGAATAAACTTTTCTTATTTGAAACGTTTATAATTTAGTATAATTACAAATTATTGGAGGTTAGTTAGGTATGAAGAAAATCTTTCTTTCATCTGTGCTTACTTTAAGCATGCTCTTAACATTTGCTATTCCGCTTTCTGCTGCACCGTCGATTCAATTGGTTATCAATAGTGAGGTGGTACATTCAGAGGCTCCCCCTGTTTCTGTCGCAGGAAGGACTATGGTTTCTTTGGCTTCATTGAAGCCGCTAAAGCTTAATTTAGTCTGGAACACGGACAAGAAGACGGTGACTGTCAATGCTCCTGGGGTGAAAGAAAGGCTTGTACTTACGATCGGTAAAAAAGAAGCTGCTTATGGAGAAAAAACACTTACTTTGGATGTGCCTGCTCAATTAAACAAGAATCGTGTTGTTGTGCCTTTGCGTTTTATCAGCGAAGCCTTTAAAGCAGAGGTGGAGTGGAAAGCGGAGAAGAACACTGTCATTATTCGAAGTGCTGACCAAGTAGAAACATATAAGAAGCTGTATCAAGGTACGGATTTGGTGGCGGCACGTAAAATCGCGGTAAACCTTCCTTCGAATGATGAAAATACGCTTCAGAATACCGAGGAAAGTGTTTATTATCAATATATTTTCCCTGAAGGGGAGGCTTTAAGATACTACTCTGTTGTAGGCAATTTACTCACTTATTATGAAATTAAGGATGATGTTAAACATCTAGTTTGGGAAGGTATAGAAGAAGATTCAGGGAAGTATACGAAAGAAAAAGGGAAACGACCACCGGTAGACAAAACGCAATATTATTTTTTGCAAGAACGTGTGGATCATAGTGTCACATATGGTAAAATAGGGGCTGAGAAGTCGGTAACGCAAGCTTTACCCAAAGGTCATACGGTATTAGCGGATATTATTGTACCTATTTTCGGTGAAGTAAGGAAAGATCAAATTAAATAGATTATTCACTTTATTTTGGACGTCCTGAGCAATAAGGGACGTCCTTTTTTATGTTTTAAGTTTTCTATTCCGTAAACTTCAGGAAGTTAGTAGGCTAAAGAACAACAGGAAAAGAGCAGGGGAACAGGCTCATACTATTGGATCTAAGGTGGAAAGAACGGCCACCTTAGATCCAATAAGCACGGCTGGACCGCTACTCCCGTCGATAACTAGAGCACCCCTGTCAAGGCGCTCTACGTTCCTGTCGTTCGTTTTACGCAGCCCGCGGAGCGCATTGGGCTGTGGGCTGGATCAAAGAAGGATGAAAAGGGCAGGCAACATAAGCTGAGTGCACTTTGTGCAGCAGAATTGCCGCATTTCAGACACTAATCGGATTTGACTGCATTTTGTACAGCGGAATAAGGCTCATCCGGCTCAAAATGGCTTTTTTCAGGCAATCGACTGCATGAAATACAGCAGATGGTCTTTTTGGGCTGAGATCGGGTTAATCTAGTGCACATTCTGCATTAGATTAGCGTAGCCCGCCATTTCGCCGCATTTACAAATCGTCGAACCCGTTGTCGTCGCCGACTTTGCCGTAATTGCGTGACTTGGCTTCGAAGAAATCGGTTTTGGTGGCGTTCAGCGCTTCGTCGGAGAAAGGCTTAATCCAAGGCATGCAGTTGACGTCCACGCCTTTATAGGCTTTTTCCATGCCCATCAGGGTCAGGCGTTTGTTAGCGGTGTATTTGATATAATCGCTCAGCTCGTTCATGTCAATGCCGCGCACGTTGGTGAGCGTGTAGTGACCCCAGTTGGTTTCCAGCTCTACGGCGCGGTCGATGGTGCGGTACACATAATCCATATTCTCCGGAGTGTTGAGCTCTGGGAAATCCGCGAGCAGCTGCTTGAACACTTCCGCGAAGAAGTAGCAATGCTGGTTCTCGTCGCGCTGGATGTAGGAGATCATCTGGCTGGTTGCCATCATCTTCTGGTCACGGGCCAGATTGTAGAAGAAAGCAAACGTGCTGTAGAAGAAAATCCCTTCCAGAATGAGATCGGCTACCAGCGCACGGAAAAAGGTTTCCTTCGACGGCTCGTCGCGGAACTCCTGATAAATATCGGAAATGAACTGGTTGCGCTCCAGCAGGACCGGATCATGTTTCCAGTATTCGAAGATTTCCTTCTGCTCGCTGTCCGAAACGATGGAAGAGAGGACGTAGGAGTAGGATTGGTTGTGCACAACCTCCTGCTGTCCGATGATCGCGGAGATCGCCTCCAGGGAAGAGTCGGTAAAATACCGCTTTACGTCGCCCACAAACATGGTCTGCATGGAGTCCAGCACCGCGAGCAGGGAGATGTTGATCTTGAACACACGCTGTTCTTCAGCTTCAAGCATCGGGAACTGCTGGGCATCCTTGGACATCGGAATTTCATCGGCGATCCAGTGGTTGAGCAGCAGCACCTTGTACAGCTTATACATATGCGGCATGCGGATATCGTTCCAGTTCAGAATGCCCGAGCATTCCCCGTCAATGATGCGGGTAGACATATTCGGCGCTTCTGTATTAAAAATCTTTTGCAGTTGCATTTATATTCCCTCCTATATTTTGTGCTCAAACTGTGGATGGGTTCCCGCCGCCATGCCCTCTCGCCGGAACGGGCTTCCAAATGGAGAGAGGGAGCAAGCTTCCTGGCTCCTAAGGGGGTAACGGGAAAGTCACCCGGTAATTTTGTATGAATGGTTCTATTTATTCTTATAGAGGGAATTCATGTCGCTATTATGGGCTGTTTATCAAATAGAGCCCTTTTGTGAAAATTTAGCGGGCAGAATTCCCGTTCCTTGTGGGATTTTCAATCCAGGGGCACAGGTAGCGGCAGGAATTCCCGTTATTGATTAAAAATGGGTAAAAAATGGTATGCTGCGCATTGAACAAGGAAGAGAAAGCCTGAATTGGTCAACCGCCAATCTTGATATTGGGACAACGTTCGCGCAGCTAACTGGTGAATGCTTACTTTAAAAACCAGCGCTTAGTCACGGAGAGGAAGTTTGGAATTGGAGGAGCGTTCGCGTTCGCCTTTATACTCGGATTTCAACCGTAAATGCGGTATAAATCAAGAAATATGAGTATAACAGCGGCCGGAGGTCCAAACATTCCTCGCAGTGACGGTTATTGCGCTGGGTTTTAAAGTTGGAATGAAAGGCTTAGCTCGCGCAAGATTCACACTCTTCTATGGTTAATGCACGGCTCCGCACATAATACGTCGACTTGAGTCCGCCCTTCCAGGCGTTCAGATGCAGGTTCAGGAAATCGGTGGCCTTGATGTCCGGCGTCACGTAAAGATTAAAGCTCTGGCCCTGATCGACGTGGCGCTGGCGGGCTGAGGCCATGCGGATCGACCAGTTCTGGTCAATCAGGAACGCCGTTTTGTAGTACCAAATCGTCTTCTCGGACAGATCCGGTGCCGGGTTGGCGATCTTGTAGGTTGTTTTCTCCTCGTAGGAGAGCAGCTCGTACAGAGGATCAATGCTGGCTGTGGAGCCGGCGATGATCGAGGTCGAGCCGTTTGGAGCAATCGCGAACATCCAGGCATTACGTACGCCGTCTTTAGCTACTTCCTGCTGCAGCTCACGCCACTGCTCAGTTGTCACATATTTGCCTTCCTGCTCGCCGCTTGTATAACCGCGTGAGTCGAAGTAGGCTCCGGTATCCCAGTCGGAGCCGGCAAACTTCGGATAGCGGCCCTTCTCGCGGGCCAGCTCCATGCTGGAGCGTACCAACAGATAGTTAATGTGCTCATACAGGTGATTGTTGTATTCTACGGCTTCGTCGGACTCCCAGCGAATGCCCTCCAGCGCCAGCAGGTGATGCAGGCCGAAGGTGCCGAGGCCGACTGCACGGTATTGGCTGTTTGTGTACTGCGCCTGCAGCACTTCGATATTGTTAATGTCGATGACGTTGTCGAGCATGCGTACCTGAATCGGCACCAGACGCTCCAGCACTCCGGCCGGGATGGCGCGTGCCAGGTGGATGGAGTTCAGGTTGCAGACTACGAAGTCGCCGGGAACCTTCGAGATAACGATCCGGGTCTGGCCGTCTTTGGTAACCAGCTCTTCACTCTCAATGACCGTTGGCGACTGGTTCTGCATAATTTCCGTGCACAGGTTGGAGGAGAAGACCATCCCCTGGTGCCGGTTCGGGTTGGAGCGGTTCACCGTATCGCGGTAGAACATGTAAGGTGTGCCGGTTTCCAGCTGTGATTTCATAATCCGCTTCATGATGTCGATAGCCGGAACCGTAATGCGGGACAGCTCCAGATTGGCGGTAGCTTCGGCATATTTGTCGCGGAATGCGCCTTGGCCAAGCTTTTCGTCATAGAAATCCTCAAGGCCAAGTGCGCGGCCGTTCTCATCTTTCCAGCCCATTACCTTCTTCACCTCATGCGGGCAGAAAAGGTTCCAGTGGCCGCGCGCTTCTACGGCCTCCATGAACAGATCCGGCAGGCAGACGCCGTGGAACACGTCATGCGCGCGCATCCGCTCGTCGCCGTTGTTCAGCTTCAGGTCGAGGAAGGCGAGAATATCTTTATGGAAGACATCGAGGTAGACGGCAACCGCACCTTTGCGTGTGCCGAGCTGATCGACGCTGACGGCGGTATTGTTCAGCTGGCGGATCCACGGGATAACACCGGAGCTGGTATTCTTGTGGCCGCGGATATCGGAGCCGCGGGCCCGTACCTTGCCGAGGTAGACGCCGATGCCGCCGCCCATTTTGCTCAGCCGGGCTACGTCGGTGTTGGAGTCGAAGATACCTTCGAGTGAGTCGTCAACGGTGTCGATGAAGCAGCTGGAGAGCTGTCCGGCAACCTTTTTACCAGCGTTGGACATCGTTGGCGTAGCAGCCGTCATGTAGATGTTGCTCATCGCCCAGTAGGCTTCTTTGACCAGATCCAGACGTTTCTCTTCCGGCTCTGTATGCATGAGGAACATAGCGATAATCATATAACGCTCCTGCGGAAGCTCCATCACACGCCCGTCAAAGTCATGAGCCAGGTAGCGGTCGGACAATGTAAGCAAGCCGATGTAATCGAACAACAGGTCGCGTGTATAATCAATGCAGCCGCCAAGCTCGGCAATCTGTTCTTTGGTGTAGTGGGTCAGAAGCTCTTCACGGTAGATGCCTTTCTTCACCAGATCGGAAATCAGCGGGTACAGCTCGCCGTATGGCTCATCCGGGTATGCTTTATAGCGGCGGTTAACCGCGGCTTTTTTGTATAGGGTCGTTAAAAGCGAGCGAGCGGCAGCGAACTTCCAGTCCGGTTCTTCTTTGGTTACGAGCTCAAGGGCACTCATGGTGAAGGCGCTGCTGATTTCTTCTCCGCTGACCTCGCTCCGGCGAAGCTTGGACTGTACCCCGCGCAGCAAGGTTTCTTTGCTTAATTGCTCAAGGCCGTTCAGGATACGGTCGGCGTAAACGGAGAGGCGGATTTGATCAAAAGCCAATTGGCGGTTGTCGGGTTTCACTACGAGTTCTGGCATAGGGGGTTCATCCTTTCATATTTGGGTTTAATTTTCAATATTAAAAATTGATATATTATAGCGCAGAAAGCGGCCAGGAAATGGCGGCTCAGCCGGCATTTCAAAGCTGCCTTCGAAGCAGGCGATAGATCGTATCGCCTGCTAGAATCCGAGTCTGCGGAAAACAGAAGCTTAAAGTATACCATGAAATTTATATTTCCAAAAAGCTAAAGTACAGCAGGCTGCCAATGGATGACTTCCTTGCCGGCAAGGCTGGCCGGAATGTCGATAATCCGCTGGTTGCTGCTTCCCCGGTAGGGAAGGGTAGTATCTTTAAGCTCTTCTACAAATCGTCCGTCAATCACTACATGGCACAAGGCCAGCAGATTCCATTCCGGCGAGCCCGGAGAAGCTGTCAGCTCTTCATACGTATAACCGGTATAAATCCAAATTGAGAAATCCGGCAGCACAGCGCGAAGCTCATGAATGAAGCCTGCAGCCTCTTCTGCCGAGAAAAAAGGGTCCCCGCCGGCCAGCGTCAGGCCGTCCAGCAGCGGGTTAGCGGCAATTTCAGCGATAATCTCACGCTGCCGCTCCAGGGTGAACACTTCACCGAAATTGAAATTCCACGTTTTCGGATTGAAGCAGCCCGGGCAGCGGTGGCGGCAGCCGCTGAGGAAGAGGACGGCCCGCATGCCTTCTCCCTCATTAATTGATTCCGGGTAGTAGCCGCAAATATTCATAGATGCTTAATGCGGTCTCTTACTTCGGCCTGCTTGGCGGCGTTGAAGCGGGTCTGGTAGTCGCCGGTCAAATATCCGGTTACCCGGCGCAGGCGGCGGATATGGGTATCATGCTCATGAGCGCCGCAGGAAGGGCAGTTCGTGCCGATAACCCCTTCATAGCCGCAGCCGGAGCAGCGGTCAATCGGGTGGTTAATGCTGAAATAGCTGATTTCCTGCTCCAGCGCATAGCGGATGATTTTGACAAAAGCTGCCGGGTTGCTGCGGGCATTGCCGTTCAGTTCCACATAGGAAATGGCTCCGGCGTTGCAGTATTCATGGAAAGGGGCCTCAAGGCTAATCTTCTTGGCCGCACTGAGCTCGTAATACACTGGAATGTGGAAGGAGTTCGTATAATATTCGCGGTCGGTTACGCCGGGAATAGAGCCAAGCACCTTGTGGTCCACCTTGGTGAATTTGCCGGACAAGCCTTCGGCAGGTGTTGCAAACAGCGTGATGTTAAGATCAAGTTCTTCGCTCTTACGGTCGCAGTACTCGCGCATATGGCGGACAACGGCGAGCGCTTTGGCATGGACCTCCATGTCCTCACCATGATGTTTGCCGTACATGGCTTTCATGCACTCCGCCATACCGATGAAGCCGAGTGACAGACTACCGTGCTTCAGCAGCTCGCCTACGCTGTCCTCAGAAGCAAGCTGTTCGCCGCCTTCCCAGACGCCTTCGCGCATCATGAAATCGGAGGCTTTGGCTTTCTGGGCCGCCTGAATCCGGAAACGGTGCAGCAGGCCTTCCAGTGCAATATCCATATAATGATTCAGGTCGTCGTAGAAGCCTTCCTCGTCGGGAGCAAGACGGCGGCCTGTCACAGTGCCGTGAGCGAGGCCCAGACGGACCAGATTCAGGGTGTTGAAGGACAGATTGCCTTTGCCGGAGCAGTGATTACGTCCGAAACGGTCACCCAGTACCCGGGTGCGGCAGCCCATCGTAGCAAATTCAGTGTCCGGGTCAGCCGGATCATAGTATTGCATGTTGAGCGGAGCATCCAGATTGGCAAAGTTCGGATACAGTCTGCGCGCGGAACATTCGGCTGCTTTAAGGAACAGCTCGTAGTTCGGATCGCCCTGCTGCTGGTTGACGCCTTGCTTGCATTTGAAGATTTGGATCGGAAACACCGGTGTTTCTCCGCTGCCGAGGCCGTTCATGGTGGCAGTCAGCAGGGAGCTGATCACAAGCTGGCCTTCGGGGGAGGTACAGGTGCCATAGTTGATGCTGGTAAAAGGAATCTGTCCGCCGGAACGGCTGGACATCGTATTGAGATTATGTATCATACTCTCTGCTGCCTGCAGTGTTTCGCTTTCGGTTTCTTTCTGCGCAAAGCGGAAGGCCCGTGGATACTGCTCTGCCAAATCGCTGCGGCTCATCGTGATTTCGCCGAGGTGATCACCGGCTTGGCCTTCTTCAAAGTATTCCAGTCCCTTGCGGAACAGCTTGGCGAAGGATTTGGTCACATACGGGGCAAGATCGTAATCCAGTTTATTGGCGGATACGCCGCCGTACTGGGCATTTTGCTGGGATTGGAAAATAATCGCCACCAGCGACATTGCGGTCATAATTGAGTTCGGAGGACGGACACTGCCGTTGCCGGTATTGAAGCCTTCGCGGAGAAGGCGCTCAAACGGGATGAAGATGCAGTTGGTCGTTCCGATGGCGTATTGATCCAAATCGTGGACGTACACGACATTATCCTGAATAGCCTGCACGAGCTGTGGGGGCATCGTGAAGTTGCGGGCATACCACTTGGAATATTCACTGCCGAATTTGCTCATTTTGCCGGAGAAGCTTTCTCCGTTCAAATTGGCATTCTCGCGCAACAGATCCAAATCCCGGCTGTCGATAATATCCCGTCCCAAATGAATAACTTCCTCCAAAAGAACTTCCTGTGCAGCTTGTCCACCGTTGTACCGTTTCTCCAGCAGCGTCATTGTCTAGCTCTCTCCCCTCGGTATAGTAAGAACGAAGTATATACTTCCTGATAGCAGTAAAAAAGCATCTTCCGCCGAGGAGGCGGAAAATGCCCGAATGCGTACGAAATATCCTTACCAGGATATTTGCCGGTTGTCTTGATGAACATACAAGCAGGGGACAGGGGTAATCTCTGTCCTGTTCTTATATATTCCGCAGAAGCCGATACCTGAAGGCGATAACGGTTTATCGCCTTCAGGTATCGGCAGCCTTGGCTCCTTAAAACACGGGAAGGCTATGTCTGCTTGTGCAGGCCGCATTGCGGACACCTCACCTGGTCCTCGCAGGCATGAATGATGGTGTCGGCGAAACAGGCAGGTCTCCTGGCTTCCGGTGAATCTTCCGGCGCCTTCCCGAGAGCTTTGCCGCCCCTCAGTGGCTATTGCCGGTAGACGCTGCTTCGCGGGCTTCAGAAAGCCTGCAGGCATCCGGTTACAGTGGCGGGACCACAGCGGATTTGCACCGCGTTTCCCTATTAAGCTTCAGCTCCCTATGAAAGAGCGAAACACCTGTTTCCACTATATTTTGTTGTCGTTAGATAAAAATAACCCAATATGTTGTGTTTGTAAACCATTTTTTGAAACTCCGCGCGGGGAGCGGGTTCCGCGGTTTTACTCACAAATGATCCACAGTTAGTCCACAGGTAATCCACAAGTTGGGTGCAAAAAGTGTCTGGATAAAGTCATAAATTGTCTTAAAAGATGCCACAAAGACTCCATAAATATTGTGAGCGTGACACTGGAGTGCCTGCTGGACAAAAACGGGGGGATAAAGGGCTACGGATGGTGGGGGTTAAATAGAGATGAAGCGTAATAATACCTTTCAACAAGTGGTTTGGAGGAGTCATAATCCTCGCGGCGGTTTGTGGGTACGCGGCGGAGTTGCTACAATAAGAACAGGCCGGAGACATGTATCAGGAGTTTTAGGTTTCTAGTCCAGAATGAGTTACCACGAGGAAGTTTCCATAAAGGGTTTTTCTTTACAGCATATTAAGGAGGGATTCAGGATGGCAATTGGCGAAGTAACCGTAATTCCGATCGGCACAGGCAGCACGAGTCTTAGCAGCTATGTGGCCGATATGCAGCGTGTGCTCAGGGGAGTGGAAGGAATCACTTATGAGCTTACATCCATGGGGACGATTATCGAAGGGCCGATCCCGCGGATTCTCGCTGCCGTAGAAGCGCTGCATGAGTCGCCTTTCGCTGCCGGGGCGCAGCGGGTATCCACGTCGCTGAAGATTGATGACCGCCGCGACAAGCCGTCTACAAGCCGCAGCAAGCTGCAATCCGTTGAACGCAAGCTGCATGAGAATTGAAGCCCAGATGTTGTAAAAAAATGTTGCGTTTTTGGCTGGAAGTTGTATAATATTTTTTGTTTGACAGAAAAAATGCTTTAAGCTGGTGTAGCTCAGGGGTAGAGCAACGCACTCGTAATGCGTAGGCCGGGGGTTCAATTCCCTTCACCAGCATCCTGCGTTAAAATTCCCCGTTATATCAACGTTTGTCGGCGTTGAATGTAACGGTTGGACATACGATAGGCCAACGTATTCCCGGTGTTATTCCGGCGGTGCGTAGGCGCTGATTTACGAAGCCTCCTACGGTAAAATGTGGGAGGTTTTGTTATGTCTATTGATCCGCGATTAGGAAAGAAAGCCGTCATTAACTCGAAGAATAGCCGCGTAAATAAGTCACCGGTAGTAACGACGCTCGAAATGGCATTCGACTTGTTTTATAGCGCAAAAAGGTCGGAGGGGTTGCGGGAGCGCACGTTATCCGACTACCGGAACTATTGGCGTTACTTCAATGAATGGCTGGCGAAGTTTAGCTACGAGATTACCGACGTTACACAGATTAATGCGGAGCTGCTGCGCGAGTATCTCGGCTATATGACGCACGACCACAAGCGCTATGAAGACGTAGAGGACCGGCAGAAGGACGGCAAGCCGCTGTCCATTGCGACCGTTACTTCCAGGCTCCGGGCGTTGCAGACGATGTGCAAGTTTTGGGCGGACGAAGATATCGTAAACGAGAACGCGGCAGCTCGCGTTAAGGCACCGCGCCATGATACGGAGGATAAGACAGTGTTTACGGACGCACAGCTCGACGCGCTTCTGGCGGCTCCAGATACGGGCAGCTACGTCGGCATACGCGATCGGACGGCTATGCTAACGCTCGCAGATACGGGCCTGCGCGTTAATGAACTACTCTCGTTAGAGACTCCGTATATAGACTTCTCCGCGCGCTGTATCCGGCTTCCTGCGGCGTTGAATAAGAACCGGAAGCCAAGAATTATACCGCTGTCGCCGGCGGTCTTACGGGAGCTGCTGCGGCTTATACAGGAAACTAGCGCACACTTTGAGACGTCATTTGTCTTCGTGAGCAATTACGGGGAACAATTGAAGGCGGACCACTTCCGGAAGCAATTACGCAAATACGCGACGATGGCCGGTATTGATACGAAGGAGACGCGCATATCTCCGCACCGGTTCCGCGATTACTTCTGCACGAATTACCTCGTCAATGGTGGGGATTTATTTACCCTCCAGCGTATCGTCTCGCATGCTGATGTGAAGACGACGCAAGGGTACGTCCGGCCGAATGAAGGCGCGATAAGGGACAATCACGCGCAGTATTCGCCGGTGTCCAGGCTTAGTAATAAACGACGGAAATAAAAATAACGCTCGACTCCGGATAATCGGGGTAGGGCGTCATCAATTATTAGTTAAAATAATCAAAATAACGAGCAAGAGGTAGTAAATTGATAGAATTATTATATAAACGGTAGATTATTACTGAATATCAAAGATACTGTACAGCAAATTGTGGTATATAATTAATTTTACCCAAGATAAGCGGCCAGGGAGGTGTTCTTCCTGACAGTATCTGATACGTTAATTATTATGCTAACTGCAATGACTTTTGTTGTTAACTTATTCTCTGTAATAGTTGTAATGGCAAAGAAAAAGTAGCCGCAACCTTCGACCGTGGCGACTACTCTCACAACTACATTTTTTGAGCACCCTTATCTTGGTGCAGAGCCGGTAGCGCTGACAACGTTATCGGCTTTTGTAGTTTTCATTGTACGCTTTTTCGGCGAACGTTACAACGATTCCGTATATATTTATTTATTAAATTTATATTGCGTTGCGAATAAAAAGGGAATAGTAGTGATTCTTTGCTAAATAAACATGCTTCCCGTACAATCGTGTTGACACATACGAGGAGGCTGCATATATGGAATACAAAGAGAAACGGAAGTTGATACTTGAGGTGCGTCAAGAAAAAGAAAAGTTAGACATGCACTCTGCGATAGGGCTGTTTATAAAGTCGCGAAAACTAAAAAACCTTACAGGTAATACGACCGCCTCATACACGCAGTCACTTGGGAAGTTTTATAGCTTTATTGAAGAAAATGATATCGGAAAGATTAACGAAATAATAGTTGAGGATATACAGGAGTTTGTTCAAACGAGAATGGACGAGGGGAACAGTGCACCAACGGTCAACAAATACATAAGGAGCCTTCGAGCGTTCTTTAATTACCTCTGCAGCGCTGGATACTTGACAGAGAATCCTATGGAGCCAATCGACAATCTCGCCGAAGAAAAGCGTATCTTGCGAACCTTGAGTCACGAGCAGGTGAGCGTGCTTCTTGACGTACCGAATAATTCGACTCCGGCAGGCTATCGAAATTATGTATTCATGCTTCTGATTCTCGACACGGGCTTGAGGTTAGAAGAAGCAATAACTTTTGGAACAGAGGACGTACATTGGACGGAGCGCGTTATAAAGGTATATGGGAAGGGCCGTAAGGAAAGATTAGTCCCATTCAGTGATGTGCTTGCCGTACATATGCGTGAGTACCTTGAGTTACGAGGTGAAACGGATCACTCTGTATTCTTTGTAAATGTTGACAGCCAACCACTAAAACGGCGTACTATTCAGGAGGAGATTTCCGACTACGGGAAACTAGCCGGAATCAAAGGTGTTCGTGTATCATGCCATACGCTGCGCTATACTTTCGCCAGAAACTACGTGCTGAACGGCGGCGATGTGGTGAGTCTTATGCGGATTATGGGCCATAAATCGTTACACATGGCGCAACTCTACACGGAGATGTTTCAGGCGGATATTTCGAAGCAGCACGGTAAGTACTCACCAGTTAGCTCAATGTTCAACTAACGCAATCAAGCCGGAAAACCCACGCGGGCCGACCGGCTTTTTCTACGTTATCCTCGATGGGCACCACCGTTACCGCGCCGCGATTGACTGCGGGATTGTACTCGTAGTAATTACGAGGCATTTCGGATTAACCGACGAAAGGAAAGAGGAATGCGCGTACACGTTTAATACGCTACACCGAGATATATCGAAGAAGGAGAAGCAGGAAGCCGCCGTAACTTTGCGTCGGGCAGGCAAGAGTTACCGGTTGATTGGCGAGTGGTTAGGCGTTCATAATACGACGGTTTTAAACTGGACGCGAGATGTTAGCGAATGTTCAGGTGCTGATTTTTCAGCGGCTGAACAAACGTCAGACTCAGCGGACGGAAAATCGTATCCGGCAACGCTCGCAAGCACTCCCGCAATCACTGAACGCGCTGAACGCATACAAGCCGCACATGAGTCCGGACTTACTATCCGAGACATTGCGCAGCAAGAAGGCGTATCTGTCGGAACGGTTCACGCGGACTTAAAACGCGAGATTGTACGCGAAGAATTAACGGAAGAAGCCACGCACATTCCCGCCAAGCCGACGATCGACATGCGCGTGTTTGAGTTAATCGAGTATGCGGCGCGCAGGACACATATACCGCACGTTCTGCCTGCGTAAGCCCGCGAATTAGCCCCGCTAGAGCCTCCGGAGGGTAAGCGTAAGGTTACGGGCTATAAGCGCTAATTCAACGGTAATTCCCCGTAAGAAAGACCGCCTTGACCTCGCGTAGTTCTCGTACGGTCATTTCGTCGACCGTTTTCGTTGCGCCAGTTGACGAAATTGTGTGCGGGCGTTTGCGATCTTCGGGGGAAACCAGCGCTATCTCGTACAGTAATCGGAGCCCAAGGTTCCCCACGTGGGGAAGTTCGTCAGGCCTGACGCGTGCTATCACCTGCAGAAACCGGTCCGCCTGTGAGGTAGACATCTCAATCTCGCGTAACCATACCGTCCACCCACCGTGCGATTCCGCTAGCTTCTTATCCTTTACGTGCTTCAACCTCCGCCCGATTTCGAATATAGCTTCGCCGGCTATGCGTTTATATGCGTGGATTTCTGTGGTCAACGTGGGGAGATCGGATGAGTGTACGAAATGCCTATTAATAGGTTTATTTATTTTTCACAAGCTATGCGGTAAAAAAGAAAAGACCGCTACCGTTATTCGGCGCGGTCCTCTTCGTCTATGTATTCGATCAAGTCACCCGGTGTTACACCAAGCTTGCGGCAAAGTTTGTCTAGCGTCGGAAAGTCAATCCGATTATTCGCGTTGTTAGCAAGCGCCTTGACTGTGTTCCGATTGATTTCGGTAATTTCCACAATATCTTTCTGTTCGTATCCCCGTGCTTTCATTAGCTTATCAAGCGAAAATCTAATCACAAAAATTCCTCCAAATAAATAATCGTAAACTAGTTGACATGATTACGGACTGGTGGTATTGTGTAATCAAGACAATAAGTAATCTAGTTTACAAGGTATCTTGTTACAATGTTTAATACGCAGATTATACCATAACGTTTCAACATTATAAAGGAGGATTCCTGCAATGCCCAATCTTATCTCACTAATTACCGTTGAAGTTTCCCCGTCACCATCCCGCGCAGGTGTTCGCGTTGCACCTCGTAACCGGCGCGCAATGCTTAAGGCTGCGCTATGGCCTACCGTTAAAGCGGTCGTTACTATCTCCGCGATCCTATTCCGCGAGTTGTTTCTGTAATCGCCTGACGAGTAGCGCCTTTGCGGGGCGCACGAAACCGGGAAGACCCGGTCGCGGATTCCGCACTCATATAATAGCCGACGGGCTTAAAACGCGGAGGTCATTCATGGCACAAACGTTTGAAATTGGATACGCACGCGATCACCGGACCGGAAACTTCATCGTCACAAAGATTGACTACGCATTCCCCGCAAACAGTAAATTCCGCCGTCAACAAATTGTTGTTCTTCCCGGCGCATTCTTCCGCGCATTGCCTTCCATTGATCGTAGATCCGTCGCAAATGTCATTGAAATTACCGCTAACCAGGCGCATGAACTCGGCTTCATCGTCCGTGTAGAAACGGAGGTAGTCGCCTATGAACAACTCATCGCAATCTAAGTACTCGCGCATTAAGGTCCGCTGGATTCCGGAGGACGGCGGTGTAGAGCCGGAAGATAGCCGGGGTATTCTCGTAGCCGATAACGCTGCCCTCTACCGTTCAGAAGACGGTCGCACAGCGCTGGGCATCGTTGAACCTGCGGATAAGGCCGACTCATACCGAATCAAAGGCGCTGACCTAGTTTTGTTGTCGCGCGAATCCTTGCCGAAGCTGGCGGACCGTCTCAGCGGTATGACCGCACTGCAGTATCTGCTTTCGCTGGTGCCGCGCTTTGACTGTCCGGATGAACTACACGTATGACGCCGGGCCAACACTGGTACTCGTGCGTTTTCGACCGCAGGGGCCGGCGCATCACAACCAACGTTTACACGGACCGGCCGCTAACCGGTGCCGAGTTATTACCGCTCGCCGTTGAGAAAGCGATTGTACACGCGCGGGCTCTTGGAGTGACAGCTCTGCACGGCGAATATACCCCGGCAGGGTATGAATATCGCGGATTGATATGAAGGAGGTGATTTGATGAAATGGAATAGAAGGATTGTCCGCCGGGAACGTAGACGCCTTTACGTACTACAGGCCGGCGACATTTACGCTGAGATTAACTTACGGCCGCAGGGTGTGCGGCTTGGATAACGTTGTGTATCCACATGGATACATTTACCTTCGATGATGGCGCGCCAACGCCGGAGAAGCTGCTGTACACAATATGTATACCCGGGTATACCGGACCGCCGATCGCGTCAACGATTGACGGCCTATGTTTAACTTAGGGTGTAGTTTCAACCGACACCCTTTCCGCGCCTACCGGTTACAGACGGAGGATCGCCACGCGGATAACTCGGGGACACCGTGTCCCTAACCCCGTACCGTGCGCTAACACGGATCGTCATGCGGGTAAAGTCCTTCTCAGCGTCACAACGTAGTTTTGCAGAACTACGCGTAACAACCGTATGTAGCGCCAAATACTGCGGTTCATATCCGGCCACTCAGATAAGGGCGCGCCAACGCCCAATGTGTGGCCGGATTTACTTACGCCAATTACTGTACCTGCGGGTGTGGCAATCTGCAGACTACATTAACATATAGCGGATGGCACCGCCTTGTACTGCGGGCAGCCTCGGGTAACAAATCGGGCAACGCGGACTGCCTGTCCTTTATATTACAATAGTACGAACGTATGTTTAATAGGTTCCAAAAATTTATAAAATAGTTCTAGTTTACATACGCAGTATATTGGGTTATTTTTATCCGAAAGGAGGTGGCGATATGGAACCGGGCGAAGGTGCACTCGAATACATGCGCGAGATCACTGAGGGCATGACGCTGGAAGAGGCGCGCGACCTTTATCGGAACATGATGCGCACGCCACCGGACGACGCGAAGGTTAAGCGGTGCGCGACGTGTAACTACTACTTCCGCGATAAGACACGGCCCGGCAACGCCAAAGTGTGCGGACCATCGTGCAAGACCGTACGAAAGACGGAGCAGAAGGCGGACCAGCGCGCAAGGCAGCCGCAAGCACCGAAGAAGCCGCGCCGATACGATGAAGAGGCGATCATGCGGCGTTTATGGAACCGCGAGAAACCGTACGACCCGGACAAACTGGCGCAGATGTACGCGGCCAGGGAAAGACGGCGGAATATGGGCGGGAAAAAGAAGCCGATACGCCACGTAGAATACTGAAATTTAGCTGGCGACATAATACATAAGTGAGAGGGCCGACAAAAGGCTCTTTTTATTTGCGGGAAAACGTACCAAAACACCCGTTTTCGCGGGCAATAAGGGGAGACGGCGTTTTTATTTGTGGTAAATGCACTGCGATACCTATATTTTGTTGAGTTCCATGACTATGTACATTGAAGAGATATCGGCTTCGTATCGTCTGCCCGGCGGTATGAAGGCTTTTTTATTAGGAACAAGTAAGAATAAAACGCTACTACATTGAGGGGAGGATAAGCATGAAATTAACACCTGAAACAATCCGCGTATGTAGAGTTAATTTAGGTTGGACGCAGGGTGACCTTGGGAAACGCTCCGGGATTTCTGTACCGTTGCTAGGCGCTATCGAACGCGACGAACGTCCATTGCTTCCGCATGTCGAATCTAATATCAGAAAGGCAATTCCGTTAACGGACGAGCAGATCACCGAAATTATAACCATTCATAGAAAGATTAATGCGGGGAAATAGTTAGCGCGGTAACCGACGCCAGAACCTCCGCAGATTTATGTTAAGACACTACAGCGGTCATAGTAACTGCGCTTATTAACGCGATTATCCGTTAAGGTAGCCTACGGGGAACAGCGCCCCTACGTCTCGTATCCGTCCAAAACCGGGACGAATCCGAACACATCAAACCTATTTTATCCGCGCGTATTATAGAGGTTATAACTATATATTCGGACGCGCGATCTTTTTAGCGCGAACGGGCAAGGAGCGAAGCGACGCGGCAGCAAAGCACTTATGCTCAACGACCGGTGTCAACACCGGACGGGAGCTAACGGTAATAGGCGTATCAATCAGTACACGTATACTAGAACCGCGCAAGTTTTAAAGAAAAGAATGACTGATATAAGAGGGATAGAAACCCGCGAAAACCCGAAACACCGCGCTACGTATGGGCTGCGGGGTTTTTGGTGTGTATCTGAAAACCAGTATATTTTAGGTGTTTTGTATCTGAAAACCAGCCTGTTATTTATTTCACAAAGTATAGGAGGGGTTAAATGACAGTCGATAGACTAGCAGAGCACCGGAGGTGGGCGAATCTCACTCCTAATGTAAAGCGCGGACTCATCGGAGAAAAGGCGCGGCTTGAAGACGAACTCGGCGAACATCTCGTGCATTATGAGCTCACTCTCAAGCCAACGGAGGCACAAAGACGCGGCCGTCAAGCGATCGGTCAGCTCGGAGCACACGCGGAAGAGAACGGCGGATTTGTATTCGCGCTGTTTAATGGCTGCATGACGGCAGCGGAGCGGTTTCCATCGCTTTCACAATCGGACCTGGCGCGCCTAATGTTTATCGGTACATACACCAACTATGACGGACGCCTGCAACATGACAACGGCCGCCCGATCGACCGCCGTAACCTCGAAACGCTACTTAACATGAGTCGTGCGCGGTTCTTGGAGTTCTTCAAAAAGTTGATAGCGGAGGGAATCGTAACAGACGGCGACGAGCACGGAGACATCTACGTTAATCCGTCTATCTTCTATCGTGGAGCATTAGCGGATGCGGGCTTCAAGCTAGACGATTACCGGCATACGCGCTTATTCCGTGGAACCGTCCGCGACCTCTACGAGAGATATAACGGCCGCACGATTAAGCAGCTCGCACTCGTGTACGCGGTCCTTCCGTTTGTGAATTTCGCGTGTAATATCGTCAGCTTCAATCCGGAGGAGAGCGACGAGGAGCGTATCAAGCCAATGGACTTGGATAGACTGGCCGCGCTGCTTAACTACAGGGATACGCAGAGCTTACGGAAGGGGCTCGAAGCGATCACGCTCGACGGAAAGCCGGTCTTTTACCTGCCGCACAATATCCATGATAAAAGGAAGCGGCGCATAGTCGTTAATCCGCGCATTGTGTTCGCGGGATCAGCCGAGAAGTTAGCGGCAATCAAAGTGCTATTCAATTAACGCAGCCGTCCGCACGATATGACGTTAAACTGCTCGGGTTCCATGCGGGAAACAATCCACGGCACACCGCTAGGCCGACGAATGGGAAATGACGATGAATAACGCTTTATGGCGCGATGCTGCCGGCAATATCCAAGCATACACGGAATCTCGCGATATTATGGCGAAGTTAAAACGAAGCTACGACTTTCCGATCAGCGCTACATATCGGCGGGAAGGTGCGATTTATGCGCTACAGTACCGCGTACCGGCCGAGTATAGCCGCACGATCCGGCGCATGTTCGGTGTTCAAATCACGTAATAATCGCCTGAAATAAGGCTCGCTAATGTTCGGAGGTACAAACACCTTCCGGGCTTATTTGGCGTGCTGATTTACGGCGTTTCGTACGGAGAAATCGACATATATGCACGTAAAAGGGGAGACGTAGTATGCACATTGTCCACGAATTAAAAATCGAAGGTGAAACAGTAAACGAATGCGTCAGCGTATATGATTCGGCCGCCGCAGTTAAACCGCGCGAGTCGTTTCCGCGCTCGTATCCGGTGAATCTCCTGCGCGATCCATTCCAGTCCGCAGCCGAGTCGCTATCTATCGGCGCAGCAAGGGCGCAGAAGCTCGACAAGAACGCGCGATTAACCTTCTCGTCCAACGTGCCGAAGGTCGCGGAGATGTTCGCGGAGGAGTGGTCGCGGTAATGAATGAACGCCACGAAGACGCGCGTCTTTATTGCCCGTACTACAAATCTGACAGTACCTGTGCGCTGCTGCACGCCATGACCAAAACGGATAAACGATGTAAGGCTGCGCGCGGAGAGGATTCGATACCTTGCCGATATCTAAACACACAAATAGCAAGACGATAAGGAGCGATGAGCATGAGCGGCAGCATCCGCGTTCTCTCAATTACGCCGATCGAGTATTACCAGCGCATAGTCCGCATGCTCAACGAAGACACCGGCCAACAACGGGAAATGACCTACGGTGACAGCGTGTCTGACCGCTTGATACGCCGCCGGGCTCCGCTGCTATGGCAGAAAGCAACACCAATAAAAACAAAGGGGCAAGTTAAATGACACTATATCCAAAGGTTAACACGTGGAACGGCGGCATTGGAACCGGAGACGAGTTGGAGGTCGGAACAAGTCTCGGTAAGAGTACCGCATCAACCAAGCCACGAAGAAAGCCGCACAAGCCAAGCGGACGCATGACCGGCTACGTTAAGATGTACGACCTTACGAGGGGCTTTGGATTTATTCGCGCCGGACGTGACGACTACTTTTTCCATCGCTCGGCGTTCGGTCCCGGTCTCGACTATTTGGTTCTCGACGAGACGGTACATTTCGACCTTTCAACTGACCGCGCCGGCCGTACCGTAGCAAAGAACATCACGCTCGTATGATGCGTCCTCTAATCATCGTCGAGACAGCCGCCATTGAAACCATGACGTTTCTGTCCGCACAGCTTTACGGCGAAGACGGCCACTTGTTAGACTCGCTTATTTATCCTTGGCCGGAGCATATACCGCCGGATATCGCGGTTGAAGCCGTACGAGAACTGGCGGAAGCGCACCGATTTGAAACGGTCGAGTTATGGACCGCAAATGTCGGAATTTTCGCGGCGTGCTTAGCGATGCCCGGCGTAGGTGCCGCGATTAAGCATCCGTCAGATACAGCGTCGGCACGGAGGGCAATCGAGGATAACAGCGCTGTTCTGATAGAGCTATATGATATCAAACCAGTATCTCCGGACGAACCTCTGCTTTCTTTGCCGCCGTTGCCACGCTGGCGCGCAGTGATTGCGGGCTTTATTCGTATCATACTAAAAACAATCGAAGGAGACGGTAAATATGAAATTTAAACTAATCGAGAAGGTTATGCAAGAACGCGGCGAGGTACAGGCACAGCAAAAGGCGTTCCAGGACGAATACCTGACGGCCCGCGATGAATTGACAGAAACAAAGGCGCTATACGAGCGTACCCTGACGGAATCTGTATCCGCAGGCCAGCGCCCGGACGATAAAGCGTTAGACGCACTGTCCGATAAGATTTCCGAGCTGACCCGGAAAGCTGAACGGACGGGCCGGGCGTACGAGGTCACCACGCACAGCCTGCGCCCCAAGACGGCAAATGACGAAGTGATTAGCGCCTGGAACGGTGAGTACCTCCATCAATATACAACCCAAGTAATCGCGCCCAAAATTGACGCAGCGAACGCGGCTCGTGACGCATACATTGACGCAGTCCTTGCAGTCAGGGAGGCCGAGCAAGCTTATGAGACTGAGCGCATGAGCGTCGTGTTTACGTTGGACCCACGTAATGACCTGCATAACACAGTAATCTACAAGCTGCACAAAATTAACCCCGCGTCTGCAATTTTGCTAAACAGTGATGATCTGCATTCCATCAACGGTGGTCACCGTCCGGCGGCCTATAGCACTGGGGGTAAGTGAGTATGAAATTCGCTAAACTCCGCGAGATGGAAAAGCTCTCGAAAGGCAATCCGGCGAAGATGGCGCAGTACATCGCGACTAAACGTGAATATGACGATACAATCGCGGCTATGTTCACGCAAGACGCACCATTTGAGTTCGTAGGCCATCCAAATGAAGGCTACGTAAAGGACGCCGAAGCCCACGCAGCTACGACCGGAGACGCTGACGATATCAGCCGTGCCGCCATCCTTCGCGACCGGTACGAGGCGTACGAGGACGACAAGACCGCGCACCTTGATTTACGTACGACGGCGACGAGCCTGCGCGCGAAGCTACAGAACGGCGATGAGCTCACGCCGAAGGACGTAAGGGACGCCTGGCGGCTCGCGAAGTTGAACGCCTCGATTGATAATGTGGCGCTGTACTCCCGCATTAAGCGCGAACAGGAGAACCCGTCGGAACGGCCGCCAGCACCTGCGGAAGTTAAGGTAACGGCCGAGGACGTAGAGGCGGCGAGGGCAGCAGCGCAAGCGAATCCGAGTCCGGCGGTAATCGCCCGGTATGCAAGCGCAAAGAGAGAATACGAAGCACAAACGGAAGTAGGAGCTGCTGAATAATGAAATATTCACTATACATCGCTGCAGCCGCCGACGATAAGCGCGCGGCCTATTCGTATGTGCTTGCTAACTACACCGACATTATCGCTAAGGGAACGTATTTGACAGCCGGAGAACGCCGGTTTGACGATTCCTTTTGCGGACATGTCGCTTTGCAGCGCTCACTACGGGAAACAGCGAGGCAGGACGGCGTATTAGACGTTACCGTTGTACTCGATGCCGGAGGTTTACAGGAGATCGGGCTTGAGCTGCTCGACGTCAGCCCGCAACTACTGCGGATTTATTTCTCGGCGTAGTCCTAGAGGATATTGCGCCGGGTAACGTCGGGGCCGTCAGAGTCGCCGGATTCATCAACGCTAATACGTGGGGGTTGAGCACTGCACCTGGCGATAAGTATACGGTCAGCGGCGGCGTACTTACTCCGACAAGCGGCGCGGATTACGTGGCGATCTGCACGATTGCGGATACGCTGCTTCTACGCTAACGGAGATTGCTGCGAAATCATAATTTTTTTGAAGGAGGAAAATGTTATTTCATGTCGAATCATTTGTTCACTATGGATAACTGGAGGTTTTAATATGGGACATGGATGGCATACAGTTGGAAAAGAAGAATTGAGTAGAAGGCCTTGTTCTTGCGGAAAAGGATTTATTATTGTTTGGGAGATAGAGGAGGAAAGCGACTGGCACGCTCATAACAGATTTGACAAATATACAGAGTATGCTTGTCCAGATAAATGTTACTCCAAAAAATAAAAACCTATTAATTTTTGATAAATTAACATTCGGACCATACTGTGAAATAAACATTTTTAGCTATTTTAGAAGAAATTGTATTTTAGGGCTTTTTTTACTCATGTTTTTGTTACCATAATTCGTACTGCCTGATATACTAAAGTGAAAAAAAGGCGGTGCGTATAATGGAAGATTTCATTATCATAGCAGAATTCGGATTTACTGAGGTAGAAATTGATTTTATCCGGAATCAGTTCTCCTTTACTTTAGATGATGAAGATTGGGGATCGATCACCCTTGCAGACGACGAAGAGGAAGAAGGGAGTAATATATTAAAACTTCCTTCGGGAAGAAAAGTATATTTGCCGGACGAATTATTTCACAGAGAAACATTGGCTGCAATCGACTAAAAAATTTGGACCACACTACGCACTAACTCGCATCCCTAAACGCAAGCCCTTCGCTCCCACGCGCGGGGCTTTTTATGCTGCGTATTTAATCGGGAGTGGCACACCAGCCCGCAATGAGAATGCGGGCTAAAACACGGGGAGCGCCGGTTAATCGCCGGCCTCTATTTCAACATACAAGGGGAGATTATTATATGAGTCTATGCGTATCAATCTATTCGGGCGGTCAAATCTACGTATTCGCAGACGGACGAATCTCAGCAAGCAGTAACGGGGTCGATTACCTAGTAACGGACACCTACCCGAAAGCGCGCTGTATCGGGGATAAGGTCATTTTTACAACGGGAATGGTGGCGATCGCTGAACAGTTTTTCCAACTCGTAAAGCCGTCCAGTACTCTCCGCGAAATCCAGCGAATCGCGAGACGAGCGTATAACGGTTTCAAGAGTGAGAACGAAGGCCGAGCGGAGTACAAGGCGCTTGAGCACGGTATCGAGTTCGGCGTCGCAGTCCACGATATCACAGCGGGCAAGGCGAGATATACACAGCTTTCGTATCACAATGACTTCGAAATCAATACGCAAATCCCGACGGAGACGGACATCTTCGCATGGGGCGCTAACTCTGCGTTAATCCTTCCGGAGCTTGAGAAGTTGTTCCAAACAGGCGAAGACGTAGCCGAACTCGTTAAGGTGGCATTCTCGCGGGTATCTGACGTCAACGTAGGCGGTAAGTTACACGCGTTCTTTTTTGATGGACGGAATATCATCGTTCCTAAAAGTTCGCTATGGATACGGAGTAAGACACAGTACCCTACGTGGCCTAGCGATAAGGTCCCGAGTACGGCGGATATGGCAGGGAACGTAGTCGCGCGCTCAATTAAGTTGACGGGCGAAATGACTGATAGTGAAGTTATATCAACCGTTATCCGCGCTAGTAGAATTATTGGTAACGAGATCGAGGGCGGCACGATAACCGGCGCCAAGATACAAACGTCAAACTCCGTATATCCGCGCGTAGTAATCGATCCGACGTCCGTAGCGTTCGGCGTATATGCTAGCGCAGACAGCGGTATTCAGATTCCGGCGTATGATGGCGGCGTGAGTAAGATTATTTTCAATGCAAACGGGAATCAATCCGTCATTTATAACTCACCGGCATCCGGATTCGTGTTTAATGGCTACGGACGTTCGACAATTAACGGTGACGGAGTGAAGTTGGACCCGGGGAATGATTTTGTTCGAGTTCCGTCGTGGTCATCCGTGTACTCTGAGGGCTCACACACCACGTTACAAGAAGAAATTAACGCGTTGTGGACAGCAGTGGCGGGATAAGCTATTGTGACACACTAGCTTCACAGTTACAATCGCATCCAAAAGCGACGAAGAAATGATTACAGTCTCGTAAGTTTGACTATCCTATCGTGCGCCTCTTAGATATACTTAAGGAAATTACTATATTTAGGAGGTCGCGGCATGAAAAAGAAGGTTATCGGTATTGCGGCTGCTGCGCTTTTACTCGGTGGCTCTATCGGCTATACAGCTAGTTCGTCATTAATTGGTGCCAAGGTAACGGGAGTCTTTTCAGTAGAACAAAACGGTAAGAAGATCGCAGACGCGGTTATCATAAACGGATCGACCTACGCCCCGGTGCGCGCTATCTCTGAGGCGACCGGAACAGGGCTGGCGGTAGAGGGGAAGAAGATAATAATGAGTGAGACGACTACAGCAGTAGCAGAGACAGTTTCCGCTACACCTGCAGATTTACAGGAGAAAAAGGCGAGCGCAGAGGCAGATATTCAGCGCTTAGAAAGAGGGATAAAAGACATTGAAGAGAATGTGTTACCGGGATTACGAGACCAGGCGCAGGTTTTAAGCACTAACGGTGCAATAGGAGAAAGAGCAAAGCAAACACTAGTGCAATATGAGAAGCAACTTAAGGAGGATAAGGCGGAACTTACCTTCCTTCAAGCCCGGTTAGCTGAGATTAAGGCGCAGCTCGGCGAATAACATACGCTCGGGTTCAAGATGAACCTAACCTTATACGCACACATTACGGCCGTCCATTGGGCGGTCTTTTTGTAGTGTACGAAATGCCTATTAATAGGTTTATTTATCTTATTCAGTAAAGGGGAAATCAGTATGAAATCACTATCAGCGGGCCAGCACACGGCCGTCCAATACCTGTCACTTCCGAAAGCCGCGCGCCCTTCCATTGACGAGATCGCATCCGCTGCGTCCGTAAGCCGCTCGACCGTTTACGCGTGGCAGAAAGACTCGGACTTCATTGCGGAGCTCAAGGCGCAGATTGTCCGCAATAACCTCGACATGCTGCCGGAGTTGGTCGCGGCACTGCCCGAGATTGCGATCCGTGAGAAGAACGCAGCTATGGCAAAGCTGGCGTTACAGGTTCACGGTATGCTGACGGATAAGGTCGAGGTGCAGGCGCAGGTAAGTCCGCATGTTACCGACGTGGATGCGCTAAGAGCCCGCATCGAGGCGTTGAAGGTGCGGCAACATGGCGAAGAGTAAGCGTGGCCGGCCGGTTGCTCCGATGGATGCGCGCCATTACCAGGCGATAGCGCTGCTCGTGGATGGACGTATGAGTTACTGTGAGATAGCGGATAGTATAGGCGTGAACAGACGGACGCTCCAACGCTGGAGACAGCGCAAGGACTTCGATAGGGAGCTGCGTAAGTTAGAGACGCGGATTGCGAATGAATGGCGGAGGGCAACGCGTGAACGTATGCGCCTGAGAACAGCGCAGGATATGACGTGGTTCTTCGACGCAATCGGTACCGTGTAACGTTGAGTCCGTTTAATAGATCGGCCGTGTTATCGTGGCTAAACGCTGCGGTGGCGCGGCCTTTTCTGCGTTTATATCGGGACAATTAACGTCCCGTTATCGGACAAAAGGCGATTTCTTCTGCACGAGGCTCGCACCGGACGGCCCCTCCGGAATTTTCGGGGGTCACCGCTGCCGGCCGCTTGTTTGCGCTGCATATTCGCCTGCATAAACGTAATCATTACGTATGTATAATTTACCAGCGCTGATATGCGTAAAGCCGTGCGGTTGTAAGGATCGCGGAGTCCGACCGCTGGAAATGTATATGCAACGTATAAGGCCCGTTTATGCAACGGAGAGACAAACGTAGGCGGGGCGCGGGTTTGAGGTATATACGCAGGGCCTACGCAGTAACTATACGTTGGTTGATAAATGTATAACGTATGCAATACGATTATATGACGCTGCACTGCGCTAAAATTTCCCCAAGGCCCCCATCGCCAGGACCGCATTCTGCTGCTCACTAACTCCGCGAATCATTTTTTATCTCGGGGTGTCAATAAATGTAAACAGGCGTAGCCTTAGCGGATCGATACCCGTTAGGACTACGCCTTTTCAATTGCCTGTTGCTATATCTTCCGTCTCAACGGGTTAATAGGCTGGTTCAATGACGGGAGTTTCGGGCTTAATGGCATTTTAGGTAATCCAAAGGCTCTTGCTATCTGTGTTACCGCACCGGGAGGTGTGTTTATAGAGGCGTAGGCAGAAAACTCACAGACGAATAAGCGGTCACGCTGTCTAATGTGCAGTTTAAGAATATCACGAACTTGTACGACTGACTTAGATGTTTGAACTGTCCAGACCGATAACTGAACACGTTCTGCAATACCGATCAAACTAATGGCTTGATGAAGTGCGTGATATTGATCTTCTGTGGCATTAATTAGATCATAACAGACTAATAATGTTCTCATTTAACAACCCCCATCTTTTCTACATATTGTGATTACAAAATAATTATATCCCAATATATAGTGATTGTACATGCGAATCAGAAAAATATATCTGTTAATGATCCGAACTGTTCGTATTTTAAAGAGGACGAGGAAATAAACGTCAAAACCTTGTAAGGCGTGCTTTGATTTCGCGGCCAATCTGCGGTATAATAGGCGGTACGTAGGGCTTCGTGAAATGCGTAGGTCATCGTATGAATGTCCGTAATAGGCTGCGTAAGGCATCCGAAGTTATAACGGGGAATTAACGCACTCGTAATGCGTAGGCCGGGGGTTCAATTCCCTTCACCAGCATCCTTAACAACTCAATCATGGCGCGGCTTCTTGGAATTTCGGGGGGCTGCGCTTTTTTTGATTTTTCTACCATTCTTCTTATTTTTACCCGAGTAAAGGGGGATTTCTGAGTCGCGCTGACCTCAATTGCCAGGCAGGTAATTGTTTATTACTTAAATGTAGACTACGTACTCTGCATATTGTGTAGGATAAGAAGATTTTGGGCACGGGTGGCAGCGCTGATAACAGAATGAACTCAAGGAGCGTACATAATATAAAGCTTTGTTTTGAGTCAATTTCATAAAAAACTCTTTCTCGGCATAAAAAAAGCCAACACTCGCTGTGAGATAAATAAATTGGCGAATTAACAAAAAAACCGCTCTATTAAAAGGGCGGTTTCTCATGGCATATCAATTCTACATTACTAAACTCATTGAAAAAGTTATTTTACCCCACCGTACTCAAACTGGAAGGCATTTACCAACCGCTACACCTAGAAACAAGTGTAATTTAGCTTCGCTCAATTGGAATGAATGCACCTAAAATTTCACATGGGAATTTAGAAGCCCGGTATCCTAGGGAGAGGGGGTGTGCGTGATGGCTTTTATATTCCTGAGTCTTACAAGTTTTTTGAACGGGTCCCTGGCTTCTTTGATTTTCGAAGTTTTTGTTAATACTTAATAATATACCATCCGCTAAATGTAGAATAATTCAGACCATTACCATAATTGCGATTAGCTGTTTGCGGGTTGCGAATTGAAATTCCGCTTGCATCTCTAAAATCAATTGCAGTTAAGCCTCTTTTGTGTGACCAGCCGCCGTCAGCATCTTGTCTATACCAGTGATAATCATAATTAGGAGCAATTACCAATGCTACTTTGTACTCCCGATAACCTGGAACTTCACTATAACTAGAACTACGAATAGATTTACTCAGGTAAGGCATATCAGCTTGTGCAGCATTAATTATGCTTGTAGTTGTTAAGCTTGAGAAAATATTCCCAGCCTTTTCACCTGGTTGAAGTTTGTGCCCAGAATAAGTAGATATGTTTAACATATAAGCATAGCAATTGGCCTTATCTGTTAATGGTGCCCAAACACTAATATCATAAGGATGTTCGTATCCACCAGTTACCATTGTTTCAAGTAACTGCAATCCTACGGACTTTTTGGAATCCTCTTTTGGTTCAGATGAATTTTGACTATATTGCGTTTCATTGATTGGTATATCATTGTTTGGTAAAACTGCTTTATTTAATGTGGAATCAAATCCTGCAGGTCTATAATTGACTTCTAATTGCACTTCTTCAGGCAAGCTGTTAAACCATTCCAACCACTTTTCCGGATCGGGATTAAAAGATGCTAAAGGATCAACAGATGATTCCAGTTGATGGGTTGAAACATTTAGTGAATCTTTTTCGTTATTACTGGTACTTGCAAATACTGGTGTTGTAAGCAAAAAAACCATTATTACCGTTGTGAGCAAAGACAGCAGCTTTTTCATTTAGAAACCTCCTGATTTTTTTTTAACATACCGAACTCTCCATTTCCCCCCTTTTTTTAAATTATATTTATTAGTGTGTTTTACCTTTTTATGGTATAATTATTTTCTAAATATTACCAGTAAAATAATGGTAAAAAGGAGGGGTTCTAATGACACTAGCAAAATGCTTTAAGTTCTCAATGACATTATTATTCATTTTAATTATTTGTTCAGCATGCCAAAGCAACAAAGAAGAAGGGCCAAGGGAGTACATTTCGTATGATGAATTAAAAAGCTTAGCTGAAAAAGGCGTATCACTGAATTGGGGGGATTTCGACAAGTATTCCTTTGAGGATATCGGATCAGGAATATATATAAGAAAGTACAAAATCGAAGGAGGACACCAACTGTTAATTAAGGGGAAAAGCCTAGAAAGTCCACCTGACAAAATTTATATTGTTAATCAAAATGGTAAGGAGCTAGAACTTACTCAAGATAACTTGAGCGAATTGTAAGACTTGAAGTAAACACCTTGAATATATGTAAGTCCTATTATAGTCAATCGTGGTGGATCGGATCGACTATGAACGACTACTGCTATACTGTTCTGGACTTAGAGCCACAAAGCACCAAGCAGGCAGACCTATTTGTACAATCCAGTGTTCCTGCGCTGGGGATGGTCGCCGGATGCTTAGTCGGCAGGCCCGTGTTTGCGGTTCTCATCCAGCCCTCTTTCGGTTATTTCAATATATTGACCAACGGGTTTGTCCCAAACTAGGCGACCTGTTTGGAACATTGCTACACTAACGGTTTTTCTAATGGTTGTATGGGGCTTATATTGCGTGGTTTGGACATACGGTAGTTCAGCAACTGAGACAGTCCCAGTTGCTGATTAAAGGGGATTAGGTTTAAGTTGCTTTACGGGACCGCTGCTAATTTTAACGCATTACATAGCTGTTTTCACTCTACGAGCTGCTGTTAGGCGCTGTTAGATAGATAGTTCTCCATGGATCGCAGATCCGGACTTTTGAACTTATGACCTCCTTAGTTGCTTTAACACGATCCGGTTTGCCCCGTTTGTTCAGTCGGGCAAAAGACCATTTCTCTTTGCCGACATTCATCGAAAATGTTGATGAACGCGTTGAAGAAACCGAATGCTTGTTGAAATTAAGGGAGGGGGGCGGCAAATAATCCATAAGTAGATTGACGATTTTATCTACATCACTGCCACTGAACCCACTATAATCCAATCAATATCCGTACAGACAGAAACGTGGTCATAAAAAAGTTTCAAAACCTCATTGATAGTTGTTATCATCATTTAATAATTTATGGCTAGTCATACATAGTTAAACATTAACATACAGGCTCATTTGCTATATAAGCACTAGTCTGAATAAGCACACCCATTAAAACTTTCAGGTCCGACACGGTTAACGTTTACAGTGCTGTTCACAAATAAGGAATAGATGATCTCAGCTGCTGGAGCCGGATTGTAGTCAGAGCCTATTAAGTAAAGCGGGAACAAATTAGTAGGTGTTGTTGCACCGGGATTTAATTGAAGCCGGTTTGAAGCAACTATGGGATCGGTAGCTGCACTCCCTAATAGGGCCCTGAGATCCGGCAGTGGTTAATCCAATCTGGCCAATTAATACATTTTGGTTTGCTGTCAATCCTGCGCCATTCATGCTGCCGGCAATGCTAGCGTTTTGAGAAGTCCGAGCATCGAGTAAACGTGTCATATATCTAGCCTCCCATAGTTTTTGAGATATGGTATGCAGCTATTCCGAAGAGTTCGTCCGCAGGGAGGCAATCATTTAGAGACGGCTAGCCGCCAAGAGTTGTAATACATCCTTCACTAGCTTGTCTCATTGGGAACTGCGGGATTATGGCGGTCAGGATGAATGAGTAAACGGATTCCAGAGGGGACCACAATATGTAGAGATTGCACAGCGGGGGATATTAGTTACACGACAACAGTTATTTTGAGGGAATGGCATAGGAGAAGGGAGGGGAATTCCCTCCCTCCTGTCATTAAATAAAAAACGGGAGTAAGAACAAAGCAGTAATGGCGCCAAAAGGGATCCGTCTCTGGATAAAGCGGCGTCTGGGGAAAAACCCTGGATGGAACCCGAATTGTCTGTAGGTAGAGTTTTGCGCAGGCATACCCTGAAACATCTCATTTGTGGGAATAGCAAGAGTAACGAAATCCTGGTCTACATGGGCAATAAACCCATCATGAGACTGACCATCCGTAGTAGTTACACCAACGTACTTATTCATGCAACTCCAAGCGACTTGTTGATAATTATTTGCTTCCATAAAATAATACCTCCTCAGATAAATACATCCTGACAACAGTCTATGGACTATAACCTACATTGTTGACGGCGAATGCCCATTAATTATTATTTGATGTATTACATTCTTAAGGAGGGAAAGTTCATTGGTTTTCTTCTTTGAAATTAACGATAATGTCACTCAATTGTTTAGGGTTTACAACCTTATGAGAGAACTCTACTGACCCATCCAAACCAATAATTCCATATTCTCCTTCATCATAAGGGAATATTCTATCTTTAAAGTAGACGAGTCTAGACGTTAATTTTGGTTGCTCCCCCCAGAGAGTATCTATGCCTGTATCCAAAAATTTGGCCAAAGGACTAGACGAGTTTTCCTGAGTTTTAGCCGACATCTGACCTTCCCAAACAAGGCTCATGTATCCATTCTTTAACTCGTAATAATAAACGCTATCGCTGTGTATGAAATACCACTTAGAATAGTCATTTTCAGTATAAATAAAACTAGTCATAGGGCCTTCCGGATGCACAGTGGAATAGTAAAATTGAACCCGCGGCAAACCAATGACGGCTAACCTTGCTTTAGCCAGATCGCCGCTGTTCAATTCTTTCTGAGTCTCCGGATTTGGAGAAATAATCACAATACCGTTATTCTTCGAATCCCAATGAACAAGCGTTCCGAAACTTCCGCTCATGAACCGTAACGGGACATAAACGGTGTTCTTTTCAACAAAAGGCGGCGTATCTAATTCTAGTTTTTCCTCATTCATCCTCGCAACACCGCTGCCGACGGCAAGGCTCAATGTGTCCGAAGTATGCGGGTCAACAACCAAAACCGTTTTGGATTTGCTGTTCCAGCTCACCTTATAGCCCAAAGACTGCGCAGTGCGAATAGGAACATAACTCACGTTCTTCCTGACCAAAGGAGAAGTTAGCTCATCCTGTACGGCCCCGTTTACATTTAGTTTGAGGGGGTTAGCAGCATTCGCTGTACCGCCGATTGAAAAGATAAACATTACAGTGAAAAACAAAAAATAATGTTTTTTTCAAGTTGATCCATCCTTTTCTTTTTTTTAGTTAGACTTGCTGATTTGGAAAAAGTTGCAGCATCAAGCAAAGCCGGAGCCTTAACCTTAGAATAGGCAGCCAGCCATCTTCCATTTCTTCTACCGTCGGGGGGGAACTTTACAAAACCTTATTGAACCTTATAATGAGAAGTGAAGCGCCGCAAAGATTATACAGAACCTAATTGAACCTTACAGATAGGTGTGGGTTACGCTCATAATGCTTAAGCCGGGGGCGAATTCCTTCACCAGCAGCTCAAAAAAACTATATGCGGCGCGGTTTTCCGGATTCCCGGTGGGCTGCGCCTTTCCTTTGTTGCAGAAAGGGGGCAGGATGTTATGCGATGTTTGACTATACGGCAGCCTTGGGCGACGCTCATTGCTCTTGGTGAAAAATCATTCGAGACCCGTTCCTGGAGAACAGCTTACCGGGGTGAAATCGCCATTCATGCCGGTTTGAAGATTGATAAGGAAGTATGCTTACGGGAGCCTTTCCGATCGGTGCTCGCCCGTCATGGTCTTACGGCGGACAATTTACCTGCCGGAGTGATTATAGCGACAGGATCGCTGATAAACTGTTATGAAGTTACAGCTGGTATGGCTGAAGAAGGCTGGCCCTACGGCAGCGAATATATCTTTGGAGATTATAGGGAGGGACGGTTTGCCTGGGAACTGACGGGCGTCACTCCGCTGGAGGACAACATTCCGGCCAAGGGCCGGCTGGGCTTCTGGGAGCATCCTGTTCCGCAAAGGGAGCGGTGAAGCGCTTATGGAATTTCAGAATCGGCAAGTCTAATTTGGATAGACGGAAAATATTATGACGGTACCGGCGGTTCGTTGGAATACAGGTATGAATGGGATGCTGCCCGGGTATCTTTTTAAATATAGGGCTTTGTGTATCTTATCTCTGCCGGAGCCAATCAGGTGTTCAGGAAGGAGCGTATGCATAGGAAATGGGCAGTCTTCTTATTGCGTGGCTTTGCATGTTATGTTTATTTCTTACGTTTAAGGATAAGGTAAGCCGGAGGATTCTATATCCCGTGGCGCTTGTAGTTATTTTCGGCACATTGGGCTATTGGAAGGTTTTAATGTAATTTATAGCGGGTACTTTACAGGTCTTGCCGACTCCCATGGCGAGGCCTGTTTTTTTCTTCAACGCACCAAAGTCTATAGGCTTGCTTGAGGGCCGGATTTGATTTTGTACTGTTCCTCATAGCTGTGGTAGCCGGAGATATCGAGTCCCAGGTATTTGCGCATATGGATAGCAGCCTGTGCAGCGATGACGTCATCCAGCAGCAGCATCCGTTCATGATATCCCCGGCATATAAATTTGGCCTCGATGCCGACCTGGAGCCGCTGCTGTTCATAGACCTTAACTCCGCGTTTCCTCATTTCGGCGCGCACATCCCTCAGATCGGCAGTAACCGCATTCGCAGCAGTACGGAGAACATCCATGTATGGGGCGGGGGTCCGCAGTTGTGTCGACATAATGGCTGAATCCCGTTCAAAGGCTGATAAAATCAGCGGAAGCAATATATAGGATTTGACCAGTGTATTATCGTTACTCTCCGCTCTATGCATAAATTCAATCACCTCTAATAAGAACGTATATTCGTATTTTAACCGATTATTCAAAAATTAATCAATGGAATTTCTAAACAGTTGAAACAATGTGACATAATTCACAAAATAATTATAAGAATTATTTTATATTAAAATTGAAATAATAAATATTGAAAAATAAAGCTTATTAAAAAGGAGAATTGTGATGAATTATGAGGGAAGTCTCCGCCGCGGATTATTGTTCGGGTTGTTTCTAAGTGTTCCACTATGGGTGTCCATGATCGGCTGGGTTCAGCTGTTATAAAATATACAAATTCTAAGTCCGGCTGTTGCCCGCTGACTTATGTAAATTGACAATGACTAAAAACTGCTGCCAAGAGCTGGCGACAGTTTTTTTGCCGTTTCGACAAAAGTTGAAAAGTGGTTCGAATATACTAATTTTTAATATTAAAAATTTGTTTCATGTGATTGGTGAATACAACTAAACCCTTATGCGATGCGGGATTGAGGACTTTTTCAGAGAATCTATCAAAAAAAATAAGGAATAGATTGACAAACGGAGGGGTGAAGAGATAGACTGATTCTAGTCCGAAAGTAACAAAAGTCATAGACTACATAGAATGCAACTGTTACCAACTTCTCATGTATAATCGCAAACCGTTCGAAAGAGCGGGACGCAAAGTCAGGAATCTACAGCACTCTAAAGGTGCCACGATCGTCCGGCCGCCATGAAGCTAACCCTTCTTGGCGGTCTTTTTGTTGTTACGGGCTAATCTGTGCATTCATAGAATAGTTACATAGGAGGTACATATCGTTGTTGAAGAAAAGATCAGTAGCCTTGATTCTGACGGGGATTTTAACCATCGGCAATATGCTTCATCCGAGGATCAATGTAGAGGCGGCGGCAAGTATGCCGTACACCCCAACACCGGTGCTGGGAGTCGCCGGGAATTTTAACGCCTTTATCTTTGGAGATTTCGCGCAAAGCAATGACCAGATCCATGGACGGCTTGCTGCTGCAGGGAACATTACTCTTCAGGGATATGGAGTATCCAAGGATGCTGCGGGCGGAGATGTGTTTATCGCCGGCAAAGACATCGACTTTTCAAATGGAACAGTTTATGGCACCTCTGTGTATGGAGGCAGCATGAAAAGTTCAGGAGCTGATCTTAAAGGAGGTACGCGGCAGGATCATCCGATTGATTTTCAAGCTGAGGAGCAATTTTTGATTCAGCGTTCGAGTGAACTAGCTGCTCTGAAACAAACGCAGCCCTTTGTCAGAGATGGAGGGAAAATGACGATTAACGCTCCGGATTCCTTTAATGTCATTCATTTGACTGCTGCGGATTTGGCGGTTACCAACGGTCTCCAGTTCAACATTGCAGGAAATGCCACGGTAATTATCAATGTAAGCGGGAATAAGGTCGTCATTCCGGATTTTCAAATGTGGAACGGCAAATCTCACAATGTGCTGTTCAACTTCTACGAAGCTTCTTCTGTAGCTAATGGGAACACAACCATTGAAGGCACCATGTTAGCGCCGCATGCCTTTGTGGCGTTCAGCCGTGCTGAGCTGCATGGTACCCTTATTGCAAAAGGATTCAGCGGTTATATTCAGATGCATCATCATACCTTTGAGGGAACGGTGCCGCCAGTCGGCCCGACACCAACACCGAAGCCGACACCAACACCGACGGCGACGCCAACACCGACGGCGACGCCAACAGCGACGCCAACACCGACGGCGACACCGACGCCAACGGCAACGCCGACACCGACGGCGACGCCAACACCGACGGCGACGCCAACACCGACGGCGACGCCAACACCGACGGCGACACCGACGCCAACGGCAACGCCGACACCGACGGCGACGCCAACACCGACGGCGACGCCAACACCGACGGCGACACCGACGCCAACGGCAACGCCGACACCGACGGCGACGCCAACACCGACGGCGACGCCAACACCGACGGCGACGCCAACACCGACGGCGACACCGACGCCAACGGCAACGCCGACACCGACACCAACGGCGACGCCAACACCGACGCCGACGCCAACACCAGCGCCAACGCCGGTGCCAACGCCGACACCAACACCAGCGCCGACACCAACACCGACGCCGGTACCAACACCAACGCCGGTACCAACACCAACGCCGGTGCCGACACCAACACCAACACCGGTGCCGACACCAACACCAACACCGGTGCCAACACCAACACCAACGCCAACACCGGTGCCAACACCAACGCCAACACCGGTGCCAACACCAACGCCAACACCGGTGCCAACACCGACACCAACACCGGCGCCGACATCAACACCGGCGCCGACATCAACACCAACACTAACACCGGTGCCAACACCAACGCCAACACCAATACCAACGCCGACACCAGCGCCGACAAGTGTAGTGCCAACGGTAGAACCAACGCCAGCGCCGACAAGTGTAGTGCCAACGGTAGAACCAACGCCAGCGCCGACAAGTGTAGTGCCAACGGTAGAACCAACGCCAGCGCCGACGAGCGTAGCGCCAACAGTAGACCCGACGCCGGCACCGACGAGTGTAGCGCCAACAGTAGACCCGACGCCAGCACCGACGAGTGTAACGCCAACGGTAGACCCGACGCCAGCGCCGACGAGTGTAGCGCCAACAGTAGACCCGACACCAGCGCCGACACCAACGGTGATTGGTACGAATGACGATCAGGAGATTACGATTGATGAGGATCCGCTGCCTTTGGGCCCTGTGACCACACCTTCGCCTGTGCAGCCAACGCCGGAGACTACTCCAGCGACTGATCCAGTACCTGCTCCGGTACCGGATGAAGAGATTATTCTTGATGAAGAAATTCCGCTGGGGCCAGTGGTTACAGCCGAGAGTCTGCCGCAGACGGGCGAAGCCAGCCCGGCACCTTATTATATTACCGGTCTCGCTATTGCCGGAGTAGGTCTGCTGCTGAGCAGAACGGCAAAAACCAGCAGACGAAAACGCTGAGGCTTTCATTGAATCACACTCGGGCCAATAACAGTCCAGACGCCATGTTCTAAACATAATTCAGGCCGCTTACGGGAGAGGAAATCCCGGAAGCGGCCTTTTTATAGGGTGTTTCCTAAGTTTGGAGGGTTATTATACAACAAATCGTTTAGATTTAATCCATCTGTTATATGTACATTTCTCGCAGGCGAGGCTACCATGTTATACTATGCAGAAATCATTGCGGAACCCGCATGATTGTGACTGGAGTATCCCACAGCTACGAGAAGGAAAGGTGAGAATATTCATGTGGAGTGTAATTATACTGGCGATTATTATCGTCATTGCCGGAGGATTGACCTATGCGGGTTTCTTTTTCTATGGAGTGGCGATCCATCGGGCGCCTAAGGAGTTTTTGGCGAATTCACCCGCGCTGAAGGTAGATCCGCCGGTGGCCGGAGCATCCTGGGGAGAAGGGGCGGAGTGGATCGCCCGGCAGAGCTTCCGGAATGTCGACATGAGCTCAGAGGATGGACTGAAGCTGCGGGGTTATTATCTGCCGTCAGAGCGGGCAGCCGGACGTACAGCAATCGTTGCCCACGGCTATTCCGGCAAAGCCAAGGATATGGGGGCCTACGCCAAGATTTATTATGAAAACCTGGGCTATAATGTGCTGATTCCCGATGCCAGGGGACATGGTGAAAGCACAGGCAATTACATAGGATTTGGCTGGCCCGAACGCCGGGATTATGTAAAGTGGATCGAATACATCATTGAAGAGAATGGGCCGCAGGCGCAGATTGTGCTGCATGGGGTGTCTATGGGCGGAGCAACGGTGATGATGACCGCGGGTGAAGAGCTTCCGCCGCAGGTGAAGGCGGTTGTTGCCGACTGCGGGTATAGCTCGGTCAAAGCACAGCTCTCTTATCAGCTCTGGCGGATGTATCATCTGCCAAGCTTTCCCTTCGTGCAGATTGCCAGTCTGATTACCCGGCTGAAAGCAGGCTATTTCTTCGGTGAGGCATCAGCGCTGAAGCAGGTGCGTAAGGCACGGGTGCCGATCCTGTTCATCCATGGTGATGCCGATAAGTTCGTACCCTATGCCATGATGGACAAAGTGTACCAGGCATGCCGCAGCCCCAAGGACAAGTTTGTAGTGCATGGCGCAGGGCATGGACTTTCTTATGATACGGATAAGGCGGGATATGTCAGCAAGGTAAGTGAGTTTGTTAACCGGTACGTGAAGTAGTCCAATAACCCCGGAAAGTAGACGCGCCTACGTTCGGGGGTGTTTATTCCCTGAGTCGATCGAGTGTATTAGTTATGTACCTGTTAATGTATTGCGCAATGTATTCACATGATCATTAAAGTATCATCTCTCTATCGCTTTGTACTTTACGGTAGAAAGATGATACTTTTAAGAATGAGGGGAGCATATTGATAAAAAGATGTTCTAATCAGTTTCATTGTAAGTGATTGCTTTTGAGAATAATTCGAACTGTTTGTCTTTGGTGTATTTATTTGTTATTTGAGCTTCATAAGTGTACGAGAGCCCATTATGACGGGCATATATTAATAATGAATCATTAATTTCTGTATAGAGAAGCTCGAGACCATTTACAGTTTTTGTGTTCATGTTATTAGCAAGTTCTACTTCAATGTCGCTTACAGAAAGTGTAGATACTTTGTCGCCCTCATATGGACCATAAAGCAACTCAATGCTTTTATCATAGGCTTCTGCTTTCTCTTTTTCACCCTTATTGTCGGTGTAAGTTAGTATAACTGTATTTTGAGGGAGTTTATCGGTTTCCAATCCCTTTTTAACAACTATTTCCTTAATATCCAAACCAGCAATTTTGGGTGTTTCGGTGAGAGGACTAAGCTTCTTAACTTTTTCGTTAGCTTTCGCGAGATCAGCATCTCCAGATGAGGAACATCCTAAAATTGAAGCCAGTGTAAGTACCAAAAAAATGAATGCTACTGTTTTGCCTTTTTTAATCATATGCCCTCCTTAGAGTCATTAAAAACTTAAACTTATTTAATTGGATTTACAAAATCCCATACAAAACGACTTTTGTAAAAGTTTACCATCTATAGTATATCACAAGTATAGTGAAAATATGTCGATTATTTGGATGTTTTACAGGATCTAAAGCCCTTTCTTTACCCGGATGAAGGCTGGGGATTTCCGGTGAGGCCTCAGCGCTGAAGCAGGTGCGTAAGGCAAAGGTGCCGATTATGTTTATCCACGGCGATGCAGACAATTTTTTTCGTGCCTTTCCACATGAGGAATGAGTTGTATGAGGCTTGTAACAGCCCAAAAGAGAAATTCGTGGTTCATGGAGCGGGGCATGGACTTGCGTATGACAAGGATAAGGCCGGATACATCGGCAAAGTAAGCCAGTTTGTTGCCCGTTATGTACATTAGTTCCGGATCAACCCCCGGAAAGTAGACGCGCCCGATCTCCGCAAGCTGCGGAGATCGGGCGCTTATATGTTCCACATATGGCGGCGTTCCTTGCAACGGGGAACGGCACGTCCATATCTTCTCGTATATTTAATCCCCCGCCGTTTGTGAGCGAAACGGGCGTCGTAATTCCCTGTTATTTCCAGAAGCCGTATGGCGAGAATAATCCTTCCAAAACGACAAAAGCCCTACCTCTCTTTTGTCCTTGCGGCTCCGTGACCGCGCCAGTGTGAATCGGAATGCTATGTTCGAATTTAGTCTCATAAAAAGGAAGAGTCATGCAAGAAAACGTAAGATTTTGTGTCCAAAATGCCGATAATAAATAGAAAGTAACCAATCGGCCTGACATCTTCTTGATGGGGATGTATATACACGAAAACAAATATTATTTTATTATATCACAGAGTATATAGTAATGCAAGTATAACATAAGCAGCAGGGTAAGGCTGGAAATGGGGGGACAGATGAATATATACGGGGTGTTTTTGAAGAAGCAGATCAGAAATTATTTTTTTGGCTCCGTGATTGCCGTGCTGGCGGTGGGAAGCCTGTTGCTGCTCTCTTCGCTGGAGATAAGTGCGGTGGAGTATTCCCGCCTGCTAATCGTATTGCTGCTCTCTTTTTCAATTATGGCAATCACGGAAGTCAGTGTGTTCATGAATCAACTCAAACCGATACGGACTGCAATGAAAGAACGGCGGCCTACGCTGGCCATGCTGGAGGAAGCTTATCTCTACACCCATCGAATGCCCAGAAATGCAGTACAGCGGATTCTAGGCCCGCATCTTCTCGGGTTATCCTTGCCTGCGGCCCTAATGACCTTCTGGATGATTCACACCGGATTAATCAACCTCCCTTATTTCTATCTGCTGCTGGCCATGGTCGGGGCAACTCTGGTGGCGTGTATGCATGCGCTGATCGAATTTTTCCTGACCTGCTCGGCCATTGTTCCGCTAATTAAAGAATTCAGAAACCGGGCTTTGGATATGTATAATGTGGATTTCTCGCTGGAAGGGCATGTATTTGTAGCCATCCGCCCAAAATTTCTGATCAGCTGTATGCTGATCGGGACGTTTCCGCTGTTTCTTTTCATCATGGCAACACATATCCGCATGGACAGCCTCAACAGCAGTTCGCTTGCCGGCTTGCAGAGTTATTGGGCTTGGGCAGGGATGGTGCTGATGGTAGGTACATTATTCTCCTCCATTGCCGCCTGGCTCCTGACCAACAGCGTTCAACACCCGATCAATGAACTATACAAGGCAATGAATAACGTCAAGGACGGGCGCCTCTTGCAGGTGCAGGATGAATATTCCGATGAGTTTTCCAAGCTGGTGGCCGGTTTTAATATGATGGTGCGGGGGCTTCAGGCCCGGGAACAGCAGAACAGACAGCTTCTGGACAGCTACTTCACCACGCTTGCCGTAGCTCTGGATGCGCGTGATTCCTATACTGCGGGACATTCACTGCGGGTGGCGGAGTACTCGGTCATTATTGGACAATTGGCGGGGCTGACGGGCCAAAGGCTCGATGACCTGCGGAAATCAGCTCTGCTGCATGACATCGGCAAAATCGGTGTGCCCGACAATGTCCTGTTTAAAGAGGGAAATCTTACAGATGAGGAATTTGATCAGATTAAGAGCCATCCGGTGCTTGGGGAAAATATTTTGCGGCAGATTGAGCCTGTGGAGAAGATGGCGCCCTACATAAGTGGAGTCCGCTCACATCATGAGCGTTACGACGGCAAAGGTTATCCGGATGGCCTTGTCGGAATGTCCATTCCGCTGCATGGCAGAATCATCGCCGTAGCCGATGCCTACGACGCCATGACATCGGACCGCCCCTACCGGAAAGGGATGGATCATGAACGGGCGCTGGCTATTCTGGAACAGGGCAGAGGGAGCCAGTGGGATCCTGAATTCGCTGGATTATTCCTGGCATACTTCGGGAAGGCGGCAAGTTCAGAAGAAGCGGATGTTCCCGGAAGGGCGGGGTGAAACGGGCAAGCAGGGTGTTGCTTGCTGTTTATCCTAATATTTCTTGCGGAAGCGGATACCATCCAATTTATGGAGGTATCCGCTTCTCGTTGAGTGCCTATTTTGTGAACTGGTCTTTAAAACCGACAATTAACGACTACATTCATTGAAGGATTGAGGGTAGACCGTTATAATTATTAAGTCTGGATTTTAATTAAAAAATAAGGGAGAATTTTATGAAACGCGCAGATGTGCTGCTGGTTTCCATCGTGCTCATTGCCGCTCTCGCTTTTCTTGCACCGAGGTGGTTTTCAGACGATAAAGGCGGCCCGGGGAAAAATCTTGTGGCCAATATAATGGTGGACGGCAAGCTGTTCAAGACGGTTCAGCTTACAGAGGAAGATCAAACGGTAGAAGTCCGTACCGATCGCGGGTATAACCTTTTAAAAGTGCATGATTATGGTATTGAAATGTATGACGCCGACTGTCCCGACAAGGTATGCCTAGGTTTTGGGTTTATTACCTTGCCCAAGCAGACGATCGTCTGTTTGCCGCACAGGGTATTAGTAGAAATTGCAGGCGCGTCGGGAGGAGATGATATAGATGCCTATGTCCAGTAGTGAGTCTTCAACAGCCCTGAAAAGAACGGTGATTGTAGCACTCTTTGCTGCGGTCGCGGTTGTGCTGAGTATTGTGGAAGCCCAGATTCCACTCGCAGGGATGGGGCTGATGCCCGGTGCCAAGCTGGGATTTGCCAACATTATGATTTTGACCTGCATTTATTTTTTGCGCGCACGTGACGCATTTGTACTTGTAATCCTCAAGACCTTGCTTACCGCTTTTTTGCTGGGTACCTTCTCAAGCCTGCTGTTCAGCTTATTTGGCTCTTTGTTCAGCTTTGTAGTCATGTACCTGCTCGTCCGGTTTGGCGGGAAAAGGCTCAGTGTTATTGGGATCAGTATTGCCGGCGGACTGGCCCACAACACAGGGCAGCTGCTCGCCGCTTCCATAGTGTTGAAATCATCGAGCACGTTCTACTACTTTCCGATGCTGCTGATTACCGGAGTGGTGACGGGGATTGTCGTCGGTTTCGCGGTGCGGTATGTGGTAGCCTCGTTATCCAAAATATCGCTGTTTGAAGAGTTCTTGGGCGGAACGGGTCACTAGCTGGGAAGGATGACTAACATGAATGAATTTAACAATGAGCTGGGAGCTGGAGCGGAACCGCCAGTGATCTCACTGGCAGGCGTATCGTTTGGATATAACCCGGAGCACCCGATCCTCCAGAATATTACACTGTCTATCCAGCAGGGGGAATGGGTAAGCATCGTGGGGCCGAACGGCTGCGGCAAGTCAACGCTGGTCAAGCTGCTGAATGCCCTGCTGCCTAAAAGTGCCGGAGAGATCTTCGTCTGCGGCCATAAACTGCAGGAAGAGAATATTGGAACGATCCGTCAGTGCATTGGCATGGTGTTCCAGAACCCGGACAACCAGTTTATCGGGGCAACGGTAGAGGAAGACATCGTATTCGGCCTGGAGGGGCTGTGTTTACCCTACGCGGAGATGGAGGAAAGGCTGAAATCCTATGCCATGAAGCTGGGGATCGGCCATCTGCTGGCCAAACATCCCGGCGAGCTGTCGGGAGGCCAGAAGCAGCGGGTCGCCATTGCCTCCATTCTAGCCATGAAGCCAGGCATCGTCATCTTTGACGAGGCCTCTTCCATGTTGGACGAAGGAAGCCGGAACGAGCTGATGGGCATTCTGCAGGATATGCGCGCGGAAGGGAACTATACCCTGCTCATGATCACACATGATGCCGATGAAATCCTGGCCTCGGATCGTGTACTGGCCCTGCACGGGGGCGGGCTGGCGGCAGATGTAACCCCTGCGGAATTGTTCCGGAATGAAGAGCTTCTGGAGAAGTGCCACCTGCGGGAGCCGTATCCTTGGCTGCTTGCCCGTGAACTGCAGAACCTGGGGATCAAGGTGGATGTTCCCGCCAGTGAAAAGGAGCTTATAGAGACATTATGGCCATACAACTACAACAAGTAAGCTACACCTACGCGGACCGGAGCCTCTGGAGGCAGACAGCGCTGCACGGGATTAATCTTAACATCCCCAGCGGATCGATGGTGGGCATTGCCGGGGCAACCGGCTCGGGAAAATCGACACTTCTGCAGCTGTTCAATGGAATCCTGAAGCCGACGGAGGGGACGGTCAGTGTCCTTGATGTGACTATCCGTGCCGGCGAGAAATCTCCGAAGCTGCTTCCGCTGCGCCGCCGGGTCGGTCTGGTCTTTCAGTTTCCCGAGCAGCAGATGTTTGAGGAGACGGTAGAGAAGGATCTGTGCTTCGGCCCGCTTAACTTTGGCATGAGTCTTGAGGAAGCCAAGGAGCGCACACGCAAGGCGATGACAGACATGGGGCTGGATCTTGGACTGCTGGAGCGCAATCCGTTCCGTCTAAGCGGCGGACAGATGCGCAAGGCGGCCATCGCTTCGGTGCTGGCCATGGACCCGGATATCGTTGTGCTGGATGAACCGACAGCGACACTCGACCCGATCAGCCGGGCGGAGCTGATCGGGCTGCTGGAGCGGCTCTGCCGTGAGCAGGGCCGGACGATTATCATCGTGACGCACCGGATGGATGAGCTGCTTCCCTATGCCGACCGCTGGGTGCTGCTTAAGGAAGGCGAACTGGCTTTTCAGGGCAGCAGCCAGGAGCTTGCTGCCGATTCGGATATTCTGGAACGCTGCGGCCTGACGGTGCCGCAGTCGCTCCGCTACTGGCGGGCGGTTGCCGACCGCTTCGGTCTTGCGGGGGAGAAGCCCCGGTTGACCGCGGGCAGCCTCGCCGAGCTGATTGCTTCGCTGCCTGGAGCAGCGGAAGGCCCGGGCCTTGCAGGAAAGAGGGATAGCTATGAATGATCGGCTGCTGCTCGGGCGCAGCATTGAGACCGGCTCCTGGGTACACAAGCTGGATGCCCGGGCCAAGATCATCGGGATGATCTTATATTTAGTTGTTATTTTACTGTCGCATTCCTGGATGGCGATGGCGCTGCTGGCCGTATTTTCGATAGCGGTCATGTCATCAACCCGAATATCGCTTAAATATTTCGTCAAGGCGGCCAAGCCGCTGCGTTATTTAATGTTGTTTATCTTTGTCGTTCAAGCCCTGACCGTTAAGGAAGGCGATGCGGTTTTCTCTATCGGCTCTTTTTCGCTGCATGAAGGCGGGCTGCGGCTGGCCGCGTTTTCCGTCATCCGCATGTTTTTCCTGATCACCTTCACGGCCTTGCTTACCTTCACTACAAAACCGGCGAAGCTGAACCGGGGTCTGGAGGGCATCCTGACCCCGTTCAAAAAGCTGGGGCTGTCGCCGGAACGCATTACGCTGATGATCAGTATCGCTCTGCGCTTCATTCCGACGATTCTCGACGAATCGCAGATCATCATGAAGGCGCAAGCCTCACGCGGAGCCGACCTGAAGGAGCTGCCGCTTAAGGAAAAAGGGCGGATGCTCGTCTCGCTGCTTGTGCCGGTAATCTCCAGCGCCTTCCGGCGCGCTCAGGATTTGGTCTATTCCATGGAAGCCCGCGGATTCCGCATGGATGCGCCGCGCAGCCGGTATCAACGCCTCAGGTGGGGCTGGGCCGATACTGTTTTTGTCGCTATGTTCATCATCATGGGAGTTGCAGTAGCATTATTGTAATTTTAGGGGGAAACAAAAATGGCACGTTATTTTAATGGTAAGGAAATCGAACTGCTGGCACCGGCGGGAACGTTTGAAATTTTCAAGGAAGTGGTGCAGTCAGGATGTGACGCAGTCTATTTTGGCGGTCCTGTGCTGAACATGAGAATGATGCGTAAAGGCTACAACCTGTCTCATGAGGAGATTATTGAAGCCCTTGCGATCGCCCACAGCCTGGACAAAAAAGTATATATTACGGTAAACAACCTGTTCAGTGAGGACGATGTGGAGGAAGCCAGAGAGTATCTTCGTTTTCTCGACGGAGTTCATCCCGATGCACTGATCGTTCAAGATATGGCTGTGCTGGAGCTGATCCGCGAGATGGAGCTTACGCTTCCGGTTCACGCCTCGGTGATGATGAATGTGCACAATCTGGAGATGGTTTACGCGCTGCGTGATCTTGGGGTAAGCCGGGTGGTGACCTCGCGTGAGATGGATCTGCAGACGGCAAAGCTGCTGGGTCAGCGGAGCGGCATGGAGCTGGAGTATTTCATTCACGGCGATATGTGCTCTGTGCACGGGGCGAACTGCTACTTCAGCTCCCAGGTCTTCGGCATGAGCAGCAACCGGGGCAAATGCATGAAGCCTTGCCGCTGGGATTACCGGATCAAGAAAGACGGCTATGTCTTCCCGGCTGAATATCCGCTGGCTGTCAAAGACATGTTCATGTATGAGCATCTTCCGGAGCTGATTGAGTCAGGCATTACTTCTTTTAAAATTGAGGGCCGGATGCGCGACAAAGAGTTCATGGTGATGCTATCGAACAGCTATGCTGAAGCCATTGACCGTTATATTGAGGATCCAATCGGTTTTGACCGTACCGTAGATACCAAGATGCTGCACCAAAACCGGAAACGTGACTTTTCCACCGCGTATGCTTTTGGCAAGCCGGGACTGGCAAACATCAACCGCCGCTATGAAGGTACAGGCAAATTTTACAGCACTGGCAAGGTATTCAGTACACCTACTGCAGAGCGGGAGCTATCGGCGGACCGGGTAATGCAGCTGCGTGAGCGGCTTGCGGAAGGCAGACGCAGTGAGCAAAGTAAACCGGAGCTTGCAGTACGCGTGAATAATATGGAGCAGGCCCGTCTGGTGCTTGAGCTGGGTGTAGATCATTTATATCTGCCAGGTGATGTATTTGAGCCGGACCGTCCGTTTACGAAGCAGGACATTAAGGAACTTGGCGTATTAAAAGGAAAGACAAAGCTCTACCTCGGGATGCCGCGGATGATGACGGAGCTGCATTTTGATCAATACGATCATCTGCTGAGCGGGGAACGCCTGCCGATTGACGGGCTGCTGATTACGAACCTTGGAGCGATTCGCCGTTTCGCCCAGACGGGATACCCGATGATCGGGGACGCCAATCTGAATGTATACAATCATCTTTCTGCCGGGCTGTATGCCGGACTGGGACTGGCTAAGCTTACGGTTTCACCGGAAATGACGATGGAGCATTTTGCATCCTTTACCTCCCGCTGCGAGTTGCCGCTCGAAGTTGTCGTTCACGGCACACCGGCGCTGATGTACATGGAGCATGATCTGTTCGAGAATACCGAGGTGATGGAGCCGATTGGTGAAGAAGACAACCTGTATGTAAGCAATGAGGTACTGGTGCTGAAGACGGATAAAGGCGAGAATCCGGTGTATCGTGACCAATATGGCCGCTGCCACCTGCTGTTCTCCAAGGAGCTTTGCTATCTGCCTATGGTGGAGGAGATGAAGGGCCTTGGTATTGCCAGCTTGCGGATTGAAGGAGCGACCTATAGGGTGGAAGAGCTGCGCGGTATTATTAAGGCTTATCAGGCAGCAATCAACGGTTCTTTGGAAAAGGAAGAGCTGCTCGGCGGTTTGAAGCCGGTGTACGCAGGTTATACCCTGGGTTCGCTGCAGTTTAATTGATATTTAAATTTTTAAGGGTTTCTGGATAGCAATTTTAACGATAAATGCTAGAGTGATAAGTTATTTTTTTCACAAACTCTTGTACTGATTTATTTTCCATATTAAGAGAGTTATAGAGAAGCAGCAGAAGGAGAGGGACCATAGATGGAACAACAGCAATTCATTGGAAGAGATGGGGTAGCCGCTAAAAGAAAGCAGTATTTCTATCCCTGCACCGCACACTTTTACCGTGATGCCCCGCAATTGGTGCGCGGAAGCATGCAGTTTGTCTATGATGAGAACGGCAAGCAATATACGGACTTTTTCGCCGGGGTATCCGTCGTGGCCTGTGGTCACTGCAACCCGGCGATTACAGCCCGCACGATCAAGCAGCTTCAGCAGCTCCAGCACACGTCCACGGTCTACCTAACACAGCCGGGTGTGGACTTGGCGGAACGGCTCGAACAGCTGCTGCCGGGCAGCTTGCGCCGGACCTTCTTCGTCAACAGCGGCTCAGAGGCCAATGAAGGGGCTTTGCTCCTGGCCCGAATGCATACCGGACGCAAAGGGTTCATTGCCCTGGAAAGCGGGCTGCACGGCCGGACTAATCTCACGATGAGCGTCACCGGCCTCCAAATGTGGAGAACCGACAAATATCTGGATGAGGACGTAACGTTCATTACACGCCCGTATGATCCTGAACTTACGCTGGAAGAGGCCGGGGCGCGGTCGCTCCAGAACCTCGAACATGTGCTGCAGGAGAAAGGCAGCCACATTGCTGCGATGATCGTCGAACCGATTCAGGGCAATGGCGGCATGATTATGCCGGTCTCCTGGTATTTCCGCGAAGTCAAGGCGCTGCTGGACCAATACGGTGTGCTGCTTATTGATGATGAGATTCAGACCGGCTACGGCCGCACCGGAGCCATGTTCGCCATGGAGCATTTCGGTGTGGTTCCGGATATCATCAGCATGGCCAAGGCGCTGGGCAACGGGGTTCCGGTGGCTGCCTTCGCGACTACGGATGAAATTGCCGCCTCGTTGAACCGGCCTTCAGCCTCTACCTTCGGAGGCAATCCTGTTTCGGCGGCTACGGCATTGGCCGTATTGGATTATATTGAGGGCGAGCGGCTGGCGGAGCGGGCGGCAGAGCTTGGAGAGCGGCTGAAGCGCAGTCTGCAGCAGCTGCAGGAGCGTTATCCGGCACTGATCTCCGACGTGCGGGGTACCGGCTTGATGCTAGGGGCGGAGCTGGCTGGCAGCGACGCCGTTCCTGCGGCAGAGCTGACGGACGATGTGCTGGAAGAGATGAAGGACCGTGGCTATTTGATCGGCAAAAACGGTGTGAACCGCAATGTTCTCGCCTTTCAACCGCCGCTGATCGTTACAGCGGAGGATATTGATGGTATGATAAAAGCACTAAATGAAGTGCTGCTTCAAGCCTCACACCCTCACAGGAAATGAAGATAAAGGAAGAATGATATGGTTATATTGAATGCTTTCAAAACCACCGCGCTCAAGCTGAAAATGTTCAGCGAACTGGTTATGTTCTCGCATACGCTCTTTTCGCTGCCGTTTGCGATCATCTCGATGGTGTGGGCTGCCGGGGGATGGCCCTCCGGCCATATGATGCTGTGGGGGCTAATTGCCTTAATCGGGGCACGCAACGGCGCGAACGCCTTTAACCGGCTGGTGGACCGCACCTTTGACAAACAGAACCCGCGCACGGCGCACCGCCATCTGCCGCAGCGGCTGCTCGCGGAGAAGGAAGTCATCCTGTTCATTGTCATCAACTACGCGCTGTTTATAGTCGCTGCCGGGATGCTGAACTTGCTTTGTCTGCTGCTGTCGCCAGTGGCCATTGTCCTGATCTCTACTTACTCCTACACGAAACGCTTTACCTTTCTCAGCCATCTGTACCTGGGCTTCGTCATTGCCTCGGCACCGATCGGCGCCTGGTTCGCTGTGACAGGGAATATTGCTTTTACGCCGTTTGTGATTGGTACAGTCGTGATGCTCTGGATTGCCGGCTTTGACATCATTTACGGCACCCAGGATATCGACTTTGACCGGCGGCACGGGTTGTGGTCGATCCCCAGCTTCTTCGGACTCGAAAATGCACTGCGGATCTCCAAAGGCCTGCATTTCATTATGATCCTGCTGCTGCTGTTCCTCTATCTCTGGCGTGATCTGGGCTGGATGTATCTTGTGGGCATCGGTATTGCCACGCTGCTCCTGATGGCGGAGCATAAGATCATCAAGCCGTCGAACCGGAAGCTGATGAAGGTGGCTTCTTATAATTTGAATCAGGTGATCAGTATGGTGATATTGCTGTGTACGCTGATTGATTATTTTTACGTTAGCTAGGGGTATGGAAGCGGCGGGCGATTAGGAGAGGCTGCGCTCCAGTGAATGTTTGGACTTCCGGCCGCTGTTATGTTTGGATTTCCTAATTTTGTTCCGCTGTCTGCGGTAGAAATCCAAACATAAAGGCGGGCGCTAACGCTCCTCCAGTTCCAAACTTCCCCTCCGCTCCGCGTCCTAATCCGCCTTGGCACCCCGTAAGGCTAACACAAAAAAAACAACATGCCTACCCAGCGGGGGGTGGCAGAAGAGCGCGGAAAGCTTAGGCTGACGCGCTTTTTTTGCGTGGGGAAGGAGGATTCAAAGCAGACAGCTTTCCATTATTCCTGTATCCGGACTAAGGAGACGCTATTCACCTGATCTTAGCTCATTTTCTTTGCACGCGGACTGGAGAGACCTTATTCCCGCAGGAAGCAGCAAAATGGTCTTCGAAAATGCAATATAACTGCACTACGGTCCGATAGAGCACGGATGTTGAGCTAATTCTCGAAATAACGTCGCTGGAGTCCGATTGCTAATCACAGCAGCACTTTGGACAACAAAGAAAAGAAGTTGAATATAGGCGAGTGTCACTGCTAAACACGCTCACGCACGCACGCTCATGTACGCTCAGGTAGACTCACGCACACACATGGACGTTCAACGCTCACGCACGCTCCTGCACGCTCACACACACTCATGCACGCTCATGTAGACTCACGCATGCTCATGGACGTTCAACGCTCACGGACGCCCATGGACCACAGTACGCTCAGCACACACACTGTGCTGCGTTTATTTTTCAGCATAGCAAAAAGGCCAAGGATACTAATCCAGACCCAGTTTGAGTATGTGAGGATGCGAAGAATAGTATGACAGTTGAATACATACAAAAGAGAGCCCGCGCTGTGGGGCTCTCTTTTGTATGTGGAACATAGTATTTAGGGTAATGGCTTACTCCATTCAGCATCCATTGGATCTCTAAGCCGGACTTCAGCGGTCACGTCCCGCGAAGTACTGCAGCAGTGTCTCCAGGTCGGCATTCGCCGGATAGCCGGAAAGTTGCTGCACTATGGCTGAGGCCTGATCCAGGTAATTCTGGCTGACGTCCTCGGTACGGGATAAGGCATCGCTGCGGTTGATCAGCTCCAGTACCCCGGCGACTTCCTTCCCGGATGAGCCGGGGCCGATCCTGCGGATGAGAGGGGCCAGCTCCGGGTCCTGTAGTGCAAAGAGAGTGGGCAGGGTTACCTGACCATTGCGAAGGTCACTTCCGGCCGGTTTGCCAAGCACCTCGGCAGATTGGGTGAAGTCCAAGAGATCATCCTGGATCTGAAACGACATTCCGAGCGCTTCACCGAAGGCATAGAGAAGATTCGCGACTTCTTCAGTGCTTTCAGCGGACAGTGCGCCTACCCTGAGGCAGGTGGCCATCAGCAGCGCTGTTTTGTTACGTGATTTCTCCAGGTACTGTTCAAACGTCAGATCATAATCGTAGGCATGCTCCATTTGCTGGTATTCACCCAGGCATAATTGAGCGGTGGCTACGGAGGATAGATCATGGACGTAGCGGTTTTTGTCACCTGTGTATTTGCTTAAGAGCTCAATGACGCGGGCGGACATATAGTTTCCGATGTGCACAGCGGATAATACACCGGTTTTGGTATGAAGCGCTGCCCCGCCCCGCCGAAGCTCTGCATCGTCAATGATATCATCATGAATTAAAGAGGCCGCGTGAATAAACTCAGCAGCAGCGGATAATTGCAGCGCTCTGCGGCCTGGGGACTTGCGTCCGAAACGGCTGCCCACAATGACCATCAGCGGACGCAGGCGTTTTCCGCCTGAGCCGATCAGCTCAAGAATACTTTGGGCCAGCTGTGACTTTTTCGGCACATCCCGGTCACGGACTACAAGGTTTTCAATTTCGCGGTTAATTTCATTAATGTCTATATTCAAGGCTTCATGCAGCTTCATAGTAAGATTCCCACCTGTCAAATGGCTTTGCTTGTGCGGTTCTGCTGCCTTTGCTCTTGGAGAAGGAATTCTTCAATTCCTGCAACCGGATTTTGATCCGTGAAGTCTCCATTTGCACGCCGTATCTGCATTTTTTTGATCGAGGGAGCCAAATATGCAACCAGATCCAGCTCGCGGCATTTCACCGCAAACTGAAGGTAGAAGCTGTATAAGTAGTCTCCATCCAAAATGTTGCGGGTCAGGCCGGGATGATGTGGGACACAATCCATATGGCGCCCTGCCGCCATGGTAAGAATCGTGTAAATACCTAGCAAATGGACTTTGCGGTTATATTCCAGATCATGGCGTTCCAGTACCGGGAGCAGCTGCTCACATTCTGCCGGAGAGAGATGCAACTGAATTCCGGCAATCGGTGACATTTCAGTCTGTAATAGCCGGAAGGTATCTTCAATGAGTTGTTTGTTCACCATATTCTCTCCTTCTTGTCGGTTTTGCCGGAAGAAACCATAGCCTTGATTATCCCTACAAAACCATTGTTTAAAACAAAGACAGGCATTTGCTTGAATCATTGCCTGCCTGCTTGCTGGAAGATCAAATACAAATTAGGACGTGAAAGATACTTTCACCTGTGTAAATAAGGAGAGTAATGTGTCCTAGGGACACATTACTCTTATGAACATCATATTCAACTGCAGCGGTATTTCATTCCTGCCTAACGTCAGTCGGTATACAGATACCATCGCCGGACGAGCGGTATCCTTTTCCACTGCTTTTTGAGCCAAGGAAGAACGTAGTAATCCAGACCGAAGATGCTGCCGGATCCGCCGATTGTGGCGATTGCCGCACCAACATACCAGAGCATTTCCGTCGACGCCATCTTCGTAGACCAGATCATGACGGCCATACCGATGGTAGCGATCGAAGCAATTGCTGTGAACAGACCTACGATAAGCATAATACCAAAGACGATTTCGGCACAAACCATACCGATTTGGAACCATTTAGCCAGGAACGTATAAGTTCCGTCATTGTTGTAGAACATTAGATCCATGAACCAGTTCGTAATATCATATACGAAGCCTGGAACCGGCAAAGCTTCAACCGCTTCTTTGGCTGTCGTAACTGCAGAAGCAGCCGACTGTGCATCCACTGTATCTTTTACAGCATCTACGGCAACGCTGGCCGATGATGCGGCATCTGTAGCGAACGGTGCTGCAGGGATCAGGAAAATCTTATCCGGATCTTCCCATATCTTCTTCAGCTTGTCGATACCTTCATACAGCCACATACCCCCGAGAAGCATGCGGAGCGGAACGAGCCAGAAGTTCGGCGAACGTTTGGAGAAGTGGCCTCCGAGGAAGCTCTTGCGGTTTTCCACATGGAAGAACTCATGCATCATATAAGTCCAGACTTTGTTGAAACCAACAACCTGGGACAGGTAGAACATATTGATAAAGTGTTTGGAGAGCATAGCCATAAAGCCGGTAAGCATAAACAGCTTGCCTGGGAGGCCGACGTTGGCCACACCGTAGCGGCTGCCTATGGAAACCATTGTACCGTGGAAACCTGGTTTGTAAGCCTTCTTGGCAGTTCCTTTGATGTCGGCGGTAATGTTGCCGGCAATGACTGGAGCTGCTTGTTCGGCGTTCTCAACCATTTGCGGTACAGGACGTGTTTCGCCTTCAGGGATGAAGAAGATGTTATCCCCTACAACGTATACGTTCTTGTGGTCTACACTTTCAAGGTTTTCGTTCGTTACAATCCGCTTGCGTCCTTGTTGCTGAACTTCAAGGTTGCCAACGATTTCCGAGCCTTCAACACCGGCTGTCCAGACGATGGTCTGTGCATCCACGATGTTTTTCTCACCGAGAGCCACACTGCCCTTGCCTACCTCGGTGATCTTGGCGCCTGTAACGATTTCTACATTCATCTTGCGAAGGCGGGCTTCTGCTTTCTGGATCAGCTTATCCGGCAGGATAGGCAGAATCTTAGGAGCCATATCGGCTACAATCAGCCGCACTTCAGATGGGTCGATGTAGAACTCTTTGCACAATTCTTCGCGTTGTTCGGCCATTTCCCCAACCAGCTCGACACCCGTAAAGCCGGCGCCGATAATAACGAAGGTCAGCATGGAACGGCGTACAGCCGCATTTTTTTCTTGAGCCGCTTTGGTATACATGTCGCGGATTTGACGTTTGAGCGCAACCGCGTCGTCATAGGACCAGAAGGAGAAGGTATTCTCTTCAGCTCCCGGTATCCCGAAGAAAGTAGGTTTGCTGCCTGTGCCGATTACCAGGTAATCATAAGCATAGGTAGCTTTGTCGGATTTAAGCTTCTTGTTCTTGAAATCAATGTTGCTGATCTCATCAAGAACTACATCTACTTTAAGACCTGCAAAGATTTTCTTCAGATCAATCTTAATTGAATCCTCGGGCGCGCGGTTCGCTGAAACCTCATGCAGCTCAGTCAATAGAGTGTGATAGGGATTCCGGTCGATCAGTTTGATTTCTACATCTTTGTCGTTCTTAAATTTCTTTGCCAGTTTCTTAGCCGTGAGTACGCCGCCGTAGCCGCCGCCCAAAATGACTATTTTCTTCAAGAGAAACTCACCTCATTCGTCTGATTAGCTGCAAGAGGAGTGCGAATTATTATTTCGCGCCTTCGAGTGCTTTTTCTGCCAGTGTAAAGTATTCACCTACGTGGATAGATACGCCGGAAATGGCATCTGTTTTGCCTTCGGCATCCAAAGTAGGAGCAGCACCTTTGTTTTCAAGGAAATACTTTTCAGCCAATGCGATTTCTTCATGCCATTCAGCAGAAGCCCCGCCGGCTTTCATGCCGTATTTGCCGTCTACAGAGAATTGTTTCTTATCGTCGCCAGCAGCATTCAAACCGCTGAATTTAACAGCAACAACATTTCCGTTTGCAACAGTCAGGTCAACTGTGGATTTCCAGCCGGATTCTTTATCCATTTCGCCTTCTGCATGATATCCGCCATCTTTGTAAGCACCAGCTTCGGCAGGACCGGCAGCAAGTGCAGCTTGAGCAGCAGCGACAAAGTCATTTACATGTACGGATACACCGGAGATTGCATCTGTATGTCCTTCAGCATCAACAGTGATTGCTGCTGGATCTTGTTTTTCGATCAGGTAAGCCTCGGCTTTAGCTGCTTGCTCATGCCATTCGGATTGAGCCCCGCCCTTTTCAACCAAACCGTATTTACCATCTTCAGAAACTTTTTTCTTCAGATCGCCTGCGTTTTTAACGTTAAAAGCATTCCAATCAGCTTTGGTGATTTTTCCGCCTTCTACAGTCAGCAGGGCGTAGGTTTGCCAGCCGGTTTCTGCATCAGCTTCAATAGTTCCGAAGTAAGTACCGTCCTTGTATTTTCCAGTCTCTGTTCCAGCAGTGTTGCTGCCGGAGTTGGTAGCTGGTGCAGTAGATTCTACAGGAGCATTTGTTGGTGCAGCGTTGTTAGCATCATTGTTGTTGCCACAACCCGCGAGCAGAGTACCGAGTACAAGAGCGCTCGACAAGATTACAGAAGCTTTTTTCATTTGATATGACCTCCAAAAATAGTTTAAAATATATATATTAAAATGTAAAACATTTTAATAGTCGTTGGAAGTGACAAAAATCACTTTATAAATGACATATGTCACGTGTACCCAAGGCTTTAGACCCTAGTTGTAGCATTACCTTGACATATATCGGTCAGCATTAGAAAAAAATTTAGACATCTTGTTTCTACTTCGATGGCATTTTAGCACAAGGGAAGAAAATATCATGTGAAAATAATCACTTAATGAACAAAAAATTAATTTACATTTGGATTATATCAATTTTTAAAATATATTGATACCCATTTTAAAAGACTATTATGTGACAAAATACGACTTCATTCCGCAGACTGTCCAGATTCATCTCCGGGGAGCACGGTTAAGTATTTACTAGACATGAGCTTCTAAACGATACCTAAATAAGGATAAGGAGATGACATGTAATGGATAACAATGTGGTTAAAGGAAAGTGGCTGCAGCTTAAAGGTGAAGCCAAAAAGCAGTGGGGCAAGCTTACTGACGATGATCTTGACGTAATTGACGGCGAGAAGGATAAACTGGTCGGTAAATTGCAGGAACGTTACGGACATACCAAGGATGCTGCAGAGGCGGAATATAACACCTGGGAGAAGTCGTTCCGCAGCTAGCGGACAATCAGGCCTCGTGACAGGGTAATCCCATATTCATGAACAGGCGGTGTCTTATGGACGATTCAGGATGCAGAGATGTGGACACAAGCCGAATATGACCTGGAAGAGCCTACTATAGAGCTGGAAGAGAGCTGAAAGACAGGAGCGCAAATCGCATTTGATTTGCGCTCCTGTTCATTTGCGCTCTTCTTTAATTGTAAGAAACTAGCTTCGCGCATTGTCCGGATATACAGCAATAAAGCTGTAGTTTCATGAATTCAATTCGCCACTGTGATAGTATAGATAAGGATGTTTGCTATTACATAAATGATGTAGGAGTGAAGCTATGGAGTATTTGAAGATATTTTTTATAAACACAGCCCTTCTCATAACATTGGCTTATCTGGCGAATTTAATATATAAACACACAATTACATATGCTCCGGAACGGGTTAAAAAGGTTAGTTGGGTGCTGCTCGCTATCTTTGCCGGCTGGATCAGCTCCTTCTTCGGGTACAGACTGGAAGAGCACGTTATCTTTGATTTGCGGTTTGTGCCGCTCATTATTTCTACTCTGGCTTACCCGCATCCCTTCATCCTTATTATTATTGGTGTAGGAACCGGGCTCACGAGGTTAACCTTCGGCATTAATGAAGCAGCAGTGGTAGGAGTGCTGAATTTATCTATCCTGGGTTTCGTCTGCGCGGGCCTGAGCTTCTGGATACGGCGTACCACCGCTTCCATGATGAACAAAGGGCTAGTCACTATTATCGTAGTTAACCTAATGAACGTAATCAATATCACCATTTTTGGAGTTATACCTGCCCGGGAATACATAACGGATATTATGCCGGTTACGTTGCCCGCCGGGCTGGGTCTAAGCATACTGTTCGCGCTGATTATCCGTGACTTCCAATTAGAGCTGCTGCGTAACGGACAGGTTGTCAGAGCGAATGAGCTGCTCTCTGCCCAGACGGAGGAGCTGCATAAGAATAAGATCGTATTGGAGAAGAGAGCTGAGCAGCTGATGATGGCCTCCCAGTACAAGTCGGAGTTTCTGGCTAATATGTCGCATGAGCTTAGAACACCGCTGAACAGTATCATTAATCTATCACAATTAATAGAAGAAAATGAGGCATCGCTGACTCCGGAGGAAATGGCCGAATATGCCGGGATCATTCACCGTTCGGGGGAGGATTTGCTGACGCTGATCAATGATATTCTGGACATGTCGAAGGTAGAAGCAGGCAAGCTTGATATTCTTAAGGAAGATTTGAATGTCAGTGAAATCCCTGAACTGCTGGCTGTGCAGTTCAGTGTATCAGCCAGACAAAAGGGGCTGGAGTTCAACATCGAACTGCATGATGACGTGCCGCTGGTCATTCATTCAGACCCCCAGCGGGTGCAGCAGATTCTCCGTAACCTGCTCTCTAATGCCATTAAGTTCACAGTGTCGGGGCATGTCTCCTTAACCATCCGCACACTGGAGCGTAAGGAGGGGGCGCTCGAGCGGCGCTGGATTGTTTTTGACGTGGAAGACAGCGGCATCGGAATAGCCGCAGAGAAGCATGATATCATCTTTGAAGCCTTTCAACAGGCGGATCAGACTATTGGAAGGAAATATGGCGGAACAGGGCTGGGACTGTCCATCAGCAATGATCTGGCCAGACTGCTTGGCGGATTCATCACTTTACAGAGCCAGGAGGATCAGGGCAGTCAATTCTCCCTTTATTTGCCCTTGTAAGGCTCCGCGCTGCGGTGGAGTTCTGCTCCAATTTAATTTGTGATTTTGGTGTATTGACAGGACGATGATGCGGAGTAGAATGAAGCAAACGCCGCATCTAAGGAGTGTTAATACCCCCATGAACATCATGAGAAACAGGCTGCCCGGCATTCGCCCAAAGCGTATCCGTAAAGCCTCGGTACAACGCAAGAATCTGCAGATCGCTACATTCGAGGGGATACCGTCTACTATCTTCCAGGTGCTGCTGCAAGGTCAGTTTCTGACCGGCTTTCTATTATATTTAGGAGCCACCTCCAGCCAGATTGGTTTTGTACTGGCGCTTACTACCCTGGTCAATGTTGCGCAAATAGGCGTAGCCTTTCTGATCCAGAAGCTGCCAAGCCGCAAGTGGGCTATGGTAACTTTTATCGGCTTGCACAGATTGCTGTGGGGTTCAACCGGACTTGTACCGTTCATCTTTCCTAAAGAGCATTGGGTTATTGCATTTATAGTGTTATATACAATCGCTTTCCTTGCTAACACGGCGGGTGGTGTGCTGTGGAGCTCAGTCATCAGCGATCTCGTCCCTGCCCGTGTGAGAGGCCGGTATTTTGGCATCCGCAACACCTTCCTGAACGCTTTGGGGAGCCTTGTGATGTATGGCGGCGGGATTGTTCTTGACCGGTATCCCGGCGGGCATGGCTTCCTTATTTTATATATCGTGGTATGGATATTCTCTATTTCGAACATCATCGTCTTCTTCTTCTATCCGGATGTGCCTTTTGAGAAATCAGAGGAGAAGGACTTTCTGCCGATGTTCAGGAAACCGCTACATGATACGCTGTTTATGAAATCAACCTTATTTCTGTCCGCCTGGCTGCTGCTGCAGAACCTTACGGTTCCGCTTTATTCCTATGTGATGCTGCAGCTTCTCCATATCAATTATGAGACCTTGTCGCTGCTGAACGTGTCGCAGACCCTCTTTATGATGGCCAGCTTCTACGTGTGGGGCAATTTGAATGCAAAATACAGCAATAAGCGCCTGCTGCTCTGGACACTGCCGATTATCGCGACATCCTCGCTGCTGTGGGGTATGCTCTCCGTGCTCCCGATGCTGCCGGTTCTGTTTGCGGCCCATATCGTATTCGGCATGGGGGTAGGCGGCTTCAACCAGCTGGCCTTTAACTTCATTATCGGGGATACGCCGAAAAAGGAACGGCCAATGTATATGGCAATGTATGCGGCGCTTACAGGTCTGGCTGCTTTTTTCGGGCCGCTGATCGGGGGCAGAATTTACGAATGGATCGCTGAATGGCCCCGCTGGACGCAGGTCTATGGCATGCAGCTGGTTGTCGGGGTGCTGATGATCGCCCTGGCGCTGCTGCTGGGACGCCGTATTCTCAGAGATGAATAGACTTATCATATAAACATTTGCAGTGCCACAGCAAAGGAGGGATTACGTGACTAGAATAGCCGTAGTGCTGGGAGCGACCGGTTTGGTAGGCAAGGCAGTTACCGGGGAACTGCTAACCGGGGATTGGGATGAGGTCCGGGTGCTGGTCCGCCGTCCGCTGGAACTGCAGCATCCCAAGCTGAAGCAAACCAGTATTGACTGGGAAAAGCTTGGGCAATATAAGGAACAATTCAGCGGGGCCTATGCTGTCTTCTGCTGCCTGGGCACCACGATTAAAAAGGCAGGCTCACAGGAGCAATTTGAACGTGTGGATTTGCAGTATCCGCTTGCGGCCGCTGCAATTGCCAAAGAATGTGGTGTGAGGCAGTTTCTGGCGGTTTCCTCCATGGGGGCCAGCGCCAAATCTCGCAATTTCTACAGCCGTACCAAGGGCCGGACGGAAGAGGGGTTAATCGCCGCCGGGTTTCATGGCCTGCACCTGTTCAGGCCCTCATTGCTGCTGGGAGAACGTCAGGAATTCAGGCTGGGAGAACGTGCTGCTGCCGTGGTGATGAAGGCACTTGATTTTGCAATGGTCGGCAAAGCAGCGAAGTACCGGGCTATCCCCGGTGCCAAAGTGGCGAAAGCAATGGTGAATATTGCACTTGCCAACACAGGCGGCGTACATGTTTATCCCAATGATGTGATACATGTTATTGGTCGCCGCTAGAAGGGAAGTTTGCATTAAACAGAGTGCAGCACGTACAATGGGACATAAATTCATATGTACATCATGACATTAATGTCGTGTACCCACAGGAGGAGCATATCATGAGTAAAAAACAGGTTGCTACAACCAAAGCCCCAGGAGCCATCGGGCCATATAGTCAGGCGATTGTAGCCGGAAACTGGGTATACACTTCAGGACAGCTGGGTCTGAATCCGGAAACTGGAGAACTTGCGGAAAGTGTACAGGAGCAGGCACGCCAGTCGCTAAGCAACGTGCAGGCCATTTTGGAAGAGGCCGGCGCATCGCTGGATCATGTTGTGAAGACGACCGTGTATCTCAAGGATATGAATGACTTTGCAGCTGTGAATGAAGTGTACAGCAGTTTCTTTACAGAACCTTATCCTGCCCGCAGTGCGGTTGAAGTTGCACGACTGCCGAAGGATGGTCTTGTGGAGATCGAAGCGGTAGCGCGCAAAAAATAATGGGCCTTATAGTTGTTAATTACGATAGCTGACTGAACGAAATCAAATGAATTCAAAAACCCGTTGCCGGTACAAGCAGGCAACGGGTTTTTTTTGACCAGTGAATGGGCTGTAAACAGTCTGTTGTTGAAACTCCGGGAACCGCGTTAATAGCTGCTCCGGCGGCGCGAAGTAAATATCAGCCAAATGCTGTAGAGCAGCAGGAGTCCTGCCGCCACTGAAGCGGTCACGAATACATTTCCGGTGTCTCTGTGCTCAAGGGCAATCGCGATAAATGCCCAGACGAAGACCAGTGGATAAATGCTGTCCCGGTGAGGGAAACTGACCATTACAGCAAGCAGTACGCCTACGCAGAGCATGATAACTGCCCAGGCGGGATCACTGAGTCCGAATCCGCCCCAGTTGTTCTTCTCCAGCACGACGCTGACATTTACAATTGTGGCAACCGAGATCCAGCCGAGATAAATACTGAAGGGCAGCTTGATCAGCCATTTTTCGCCTGTGGTCGGATCGTTGACGCTGCGGGTTTTACGATAGATGACGATTAGTGTAATCAGCATGAGCACCATGGCAACCAGCGACAGCTCGATGTAAAGATAATGCCAGAGGAACAGCCAGCCCATATTAAAGACGCAGCTCAGCACAAACCAAATGCCCAAAGAGTTAACCGAATCCCGTGACCCGGTGCTCTCGCGGAATTGATATACGATAAAACCGGCGAGCAGGAGATAGATCAGCGACCAGATGGAAAAAGCATAACCGGCCGGTGTGAAATAGGTATGATACTTAAGTAAATTGTATAACGGTGAAGTCTGAGTCTACATAGAATATACCCGCTTTATCAGCGGTTAAGACTATATTACCCAAAAAAATGACTTGCAGGTCATAAAGCTGCGGATAGCCGTCCGCATAAGCGGGGTAATAGAAGTAGAATAGGAAATTTTAACAAAGCGGCAACAGCCGGAGGGGGATAAGAGGCGATGGAGAGCAGCGAAGCAATACGTCCCGAAAAAATGGGTCCGCTTGTTATGAAAGAAACCTGGAATACCCCTGGGAGCATTGAATCCTGGGAACGTTCAGAGAATATTTATATCGTCCGCGGGGAGCGCGGCGGGATTGTATTTGTTTTTTTGAATGATGAAATGTTCCGGATGAAGATGTTTCGCAGCAGCGTTCCAGATCTGACAACATCTGCGGCAGTGCTGGCGGAGAGCTGCGTGCCGCATTTGTTCCCGGTAGAAGAGACAGAGGATGCACTGATCTTCACTACCAGTGCGATTCGGCTGATCCTTGAGAAAACCTCGTTTCTTCTCCGTGTGGAAAATATAGAGGGCAAGGTCATCATGCAGCAGAACCTGACAAGCTGGAATCCGCGCGGGGCCAGTCATGCCGAGTATGATATGCAGCCGGATTCGCATTTTTACGGGCTGGGGGAGAAATCCAGCTTTCTCGACAAACGCGGGGAGCGTTATACGAACTGGAATACCGATGTGTTTGCGCCACATTTGCCGGAGATAGAAGCCCTGTATGAGTCCATTCCGCTGATTATTCATATGCATGGCGACCTCTCCTACGGATTATTCCTCGACAATACGGGACGGAGCGATTTTGATATGCGATCCCATGGGGTTGCTTTTACGATCGGCTGCTCCACTGGAGCTTATGATATCTACTTTATCAATGGTCCCGAAATGAAGGATGTTGTAACAAGATACACTTCGCTGACCGGACGGATTGCGCTTCCGCCTAAATGGGCGATCGGCTACCACCAGTCGCGTTATAGCTATATGAACCAGCAGGAGGTGCTGCAGCTTGCCCGGACCTTCCGTGAGAAGAAGATTCCCTGCGACGTCATTTATCTGGATATTCATTACATGAATGAATACCGTGTCTTCACCTTTGATCCTGTAAACTTTCCCGAGCCGGAAAAGATGATATCGGAGCTAAAGGAGCTTGGTGTGCGGATCGTACCGATTGTTGATCCCGGCGTTAAGAAAGACCCCAATTACGAGGTGTACAAGCAAGGGGTTCTCGAAAAGCATTTCTGCCGCAGGCTGGAAGGCGATATATTCTTCGGCGAGGTGTGGCCGGGCATCAGCGCCTTCCCTGATTTCAGCGACAGCCGGACGGCTGAATGGTGGGGCGATCTGCATAAATACTATACCGACCTCGGCATTGACGGAATCTGGAATGATATGAATGAGCCAGCGGTGTTTAATGAGAGCAAAACGATGGATCTGGATGTGATGCATTTCAACAACGGGCATCCGATTACACATGAGGAATACCATAACCTGTATGGGATGATGATGTCCAAAGCAACCTATGAAGGCTTGGCGGAGCATATGGGGGGAGAGCGCCCCTTTGTGCTGACCCGGGCCGGTTATGCCGGGATACAGCGTTACGCCGCGGTATGGACGGGGGATAACCGCAGCTTCTGGGAGCATATGGCGATGGCGATACCTATGGTGCTTAATATGGGACTCTCGGGACTGGCCTTCTCCGGGCCGGATATCGGCGGCTTCGCCCACCATACCTCCGCGCAGCTTCTGGTGCGCTGGACACAGATGGGCGTTTTCTTCCCCTATTGCCGCAACCATTCCTCCATCGGTACCCTGCGCCAGGAGCCATGGTCGTTCGGTGAGGAGGTCGAAGGCATTCTCCGCGAATTCATCGGCCTGCGCTACCGCTGGATGCCGCATATCTACAACCTTTTTCATGAGGCGGAAAGCTGTGGGCTTCCCGTGATCCGGCCGCTGATTCTGGAGTACCCGCGCGACCCCTATGTGACCAACCTGTGCGATCAATTTTTGCTCGGGGAAAATGTGCTGATCGCCCCTGTCTACCGCCCGGATACGGAACATCGCTCGGTATATTTGCCTGAAGGGTGCTGGCTGGATTATTGGGATGGTGAAGTTCATGAGGGCGGACGCCATATCCTCGCAGATGCACCGCTGAACATTATGCCGATGTATGTGAAGGCCGGAAGTTTTGTCGCCGAAGGTCCGCTCAAACAATACGCACTCGAAGAAACAGAGGAAACGGTGGTATTTCACCTGTATGGTGCGGAAGCCAAGGAAGGATTCTCGGCTGCTTTTACCCTGTATGAAGATGACGGGCACAGCTTCGGGTACAAAAGAGGGCAATATTCGCAAATCAACGTACAGGCCGCCGGAGAAGCAGGGGCATTGCGGATAAGCTGGTCTTATGCAGTCCGTGAATTTACGCCCCGCAGGGAGATGCTGCGCTTCGCGCTCTGTTATCCGTTTTTCTTCACCCAATCGGTGGAAGGACTCTCCGAAATCAGTCTGGAGCAGCTTAAGGAAGGACGGCGGGGCTGGGCACGCAATGGCAGGAGCGGTGCGGTGATTATTCAAGTGGACGAAGACCCGGAAGGCGGGGAGCTGCGGATGGACGTAGCAGAGCAGCAACCGTAACACTTTAGAACCCTTTGATACGACTTGAACCCGCCTGCTGGCGGGTTTTTTTCAATTACGGACGGTGCCGGAATATAAAATCTGCAGAAAATATACAGAAACGTTTTTAAATCAGGACTTTTTCGTATAAGATGAAGGGATGAAGAAAAAAACTTCTGGAATAATGGGGGATTATGTATTTCTTCCGTTAAGGTTCACATCTGTTGATTCAGTTTAAAATATATTTCTCGCAGAGAAGGATTCAGCCTTCTGCAAGGTTAGAAACGGATTCCGTCCTTTAGGGCGGCAAAGCCGTTTCTTCTAGCGGAACCGGCTGGCGCTTTCTGTTTGCATAAAAAGACAGGAGATCACCAATGATTAAGCATCTGTATGCAATATGGTTAGGGGACGTATTATTCTGCTTCTCCGGCGAAACTTCAGAGCCGAAAGTTGACGCATGGACACGTGTGGTCAAACGGCTGGAGCTTCGGGGAGGAGGACGTCCTTTTGCGGGTGCTGCGCTGCGGCTGGCGGAAGTGAAGTATCCGGCCGCTGCCTCTGCGGAAGGGAGGACAACGCGGCGCGGACTGCCGGGGCGCACGCTGGAAGGGCTTGCCTTGGCCCCGAAGGACGCCTTTGAGCTGCTGCTGGCCTGGGACGAGGAAATGTGCCGTGTACAGGGAGTGGAGCCTGGCGGTGAACTGCGCTATTGGGCGGCTGCAGCCCGTTTTGCCCTTGAACTGATGGGTACAGGCGGGATTGTGCCCGGTGCAATGCCGCCGAGGCCTATAGGCTCGCGCCGCCGCGGGGGGGAGCAAGCCGCTGCGGCCTGCTGGTCTCCGGCCTTTCGGCAGGAGGCGGATAAGGAGTTCTTTCTGCAGATGGCAGCTTCCATGCCGGTGCTGGCACTGGGAACCCATGTTGCGGAGGAGGGGGACTTGTCGTCGCGTGAAGAAGCGGGAGCGTACGTGTTGTATTCTTTTCTGCAGGCTGTAATGACGGCCGAGATCAAAAAGGTTATTGCGGGAATGGAAAGCGAGCTGGGGCCATACAAGGCGAATTATCGCCGTGGTTATTCACCGCTGACCGAGCTGTGGTGGAACAGCCTGCTCACCGGCAGCCGTGATATCCCGGTCCAGGGGACTCCGGCCGAGGTGGCGGACCTCCTTGCTGCTGTAAACGGTACGGCTGAGAATGAGATTCCGAACTCCGGGGCGGAGGAGGTCCACAGCGGCCAGCTTAGTCTGGGTCTGCGCCTGGAGCCGCCTGCGAACGAAGGCGATGCCTGGAATTTAACCTTCTGGGCGGAGAACCGGGAAGAGGGAGAATTCTGGATTCCTGCGGCGGCAATCTGGAGCAGCAGGGAACGGGAGTTCACTTTATGGGGCAAGCGCTACCGCAATATTCAGCAGCAGCTGCTGGCAGCACTCGGCCGGGCCGCGAAAATATCGCCGGATATTGAGCGTGCGCTGGCCGGACCGGCCCCGGATGGAGTTCAACTGGAGCCGGACCGCGTTTATTTCTTTCTGAAGGAGAGCGTGCAGCAGCTGCGGGAGCGGGGAATTACGGTGCAGATGCCATCCCGCTGGAGCCGTGAAGGCCGGCGGCGGATCGGAATGAAGATGAAGATGCAGCCGCCCGCCGGCAGCATAGATGGTTCAACCCAGCCTTCCCTTGGCATGGAAGAGCTGATTTCCTTCCGCATTGAGGCCTCGCTGGGCGATAACACGATCAGCGAGGAAGAGCTGAATGCGCTGGTGGAGGCCGGAGTGCCTTTTGTGCGCTTCCGGGGAGAATGGATTGAAGTTGATCCGAAGGAGATCCGCCAGGTTCTGCGATATATGAAACGCAACGAAAGCGGAGAAATGTCGGCGGCGGACTGGATGCGTCTGGAGGCCGAGGATGGTGACGAGCGGCTCTGGAAGGGAATGTCGGTGACCGGCATGGAAACCTCCGGCATGCTTGCTTCGCTCATGCATGGCGATGTTCTGCGGGGCCTTCCGCTGCGCTCTGTGCCGCCGGGTCTTCATGGAACGCTTAGACCTTATCAGGAGCGCGGCTTTCAATGGCTGGCTGCGCTCAGCGGTCTTGGCTTTGGGGTATGCCTTGCCGATGACATGGGCCTCGGCAAGACGGTACAGGTCATCACCTGTCTGCTGGACCGCGCCCTGACTGCTCCGCCGGAGGAGAAGCGTGAGCCGGTGCTGATTCTCTGCCCGACCTCGCTGCTTGGTAACTGGCAGCGGGAGCTGCAGCGGTTCGCACCATCGCTGAGTGTGCATATTCACCACGGGGGAAGACGGGTTCGCGGGGAAGGTTTCATCGACTTGGCCACCAGCCATGAAATCGTGCTGACCACTTATCATCTCGCAGGCCGGGACAGCGAGGATCTCGCAGGCGTCCGTTGGTCGACTGTTGTGCTGGATGAAGCGCAGTATATCAAGAATCACCGCACCAAGCAGGCACAGAGTGTGATGAAGCTGTCAGCACCGCATCGTATTGCGATGACAGGCACACCAGTGGAGAACCGGCTTGGCGAGCTGTGGTCCATTTTTCACTTTTTGAATCCGGGGTATCTGGGGACTTATCATTCATTCCGCCAGCGGTATGTATCCGGTGAAGGCGGAGAGCGGCTGCGCGAGCTGCATCGCCTCGTCTCGCCTTTCCTGCTGCGGCGGCTCAAGAGTGATCCGGACATTTCCAAGGATCTGCCGGAGAAGCTGGAGCTGAAATCTTATTGTCCGCTTACAGAAACGCAGGCGGCGCTGTATCAGGGTGTAGTGGATGAAATGCTTGGTGTCATCGGGGAACGCTCCGGCATGGCCCGCCGGGGGCTGGTATTGTCATCATTGACCAAGCTGAAGCAAATATGCGACCATCCGCAGCTGTACCGCAAAGAGGAGGGCCGGACCCAACGCAGTGAGCATTCCGGCAAAATGGATGTGATGTTCGAGGTGCTGGACAGCATTGCCGAGCTTGGAGAATCCGCACTTATTTTCACCCAGTATGTAGCGATGGGCGAGCTGCTGGTCAGCAGGCTGGCGAAACGTTACGGCTCGCCGCCGCTGTTCCTGCATGGCGGCATCCCCAAACGGGAGCGCGATGAGATGGTGCATGCCTTTCAGGAGGGGGAAGGGCCGGCGTTTTTCGTACTATCGCTCAAAGCCGGCGGTGTGGGTCTGAACCTCACAAGGGCCAACCATGTCATACATTATGACCGCTGGTGGAATCCGGCGGTAGAGAATCAGGCGACCGACCGGGCGTTCCGGATCGGCCAGCATAAGAATGTGCAGGTTCATAAGCTGATCTGCCAGGGAACGCTGGAAGAACGGATTGATGAACTGATCGAGCGTAAAAAAAGCCTGTCGGAGCAGGTTGTCGGTTCCGGAGAAAACTGGCTGACAGAGATGTCCAATCATGAGCTTAAGGAGCTTATCGAGCTTCAGGGACAGGACTGGATGTAGACGAACAAGCTTGGCATAAAGGAGGAATGGGCAATGAGTGAACTGCTGGAACTGCGGCTGGAAATTGAGCCTGGGGTGGTTAAGGCGACGGGAACACAGCTATCGGCCAAAGCGCCGGGGGGGCAAACCAAGCGAAAGGCCGCTGCTGCTGCTGCCGCCCAAGGGCAAGCGCCAACGACGGTTCTCTCTTTGGAAATTCCGCGCTGGTCTGATGAAGTGAAACAGGAAGTGCTGATCCGGCTTGCGGAGCACCCGGGTGAGCTGTATGGCCTGCTGCAGGGCAACCTGAGTGGAGGCCTGGCGGCGATGAAGCTTCTGCCCGGCGATGAAGAACTGGCGTTGGCCGGACAGAAGCTTTCAGGGCCGGAACAGATGGCCCTGCTGGGATTGGTCAAAAAGCAGCTGGAAGAGGAACCGCTGCTGGCGTTTGAACTGCGCGGTTTGGACAAAGAGACGCTGCTGGCCGGAGTTTTTGCCCTTTGGGCGGAAGAGGAAGCGGAGGACAGCGAGGATGCCGGACCGGCCCCGTCCGGCCTGCTTGCAGCCGAACTGGCCCGGCTGGAGCGCAAAGGGCCGGCTGTCCCGACGGGAGAATGGCTGGCCGAAGCGGCTGCTGAAGGCTCGCTCCACCAGCCGGGTCCCATGTTTCATGAAATCGCAGCCCGGCCGTTTCCGGCTTCACCGGCGGTTGCGAGGCCGACCGAAAACTGGGGTACCCTGCTCGACAAGACACCCCGTGCTGGTGAGGGGCTTGTGCTCATCATGCAGCGCGTTGCAGAAGCCGCTGCCCGCAGGGCGGCAGGGCTGGGTAAGCTGTAAGGCTGCTCTGGTTGCTCTTAATTAACAATATTTTCATTGCGGAATGAACTGATCGTAACCTAATGTTCCTGCTGAGGTCTTATGATAACAGGACAAACAGGAAATGAGGGAGAGCTTAACTTGAGAGTTTATAAAATTCTGGCTTCTCTGTTCATAGCAGGAACGCTTCTAATGTCTGCCTCAACCATCGGGGCGGCACCGGCGCAAAGCTCCAGCATCGCCTTGAAGGGATATCCGGACAATTTCCAAATGACAGGCGTGAAAGAGGGCTGGGGAATCACGCTGGGCGGAGTGTGGCATACAGCGGACGGTGCGTTAAGCTGGAAGCATCCGCTTAGCAATACGGTGCCCATGCCCGGTAATGATGTCCAGCTTGGCAAACTGGCGCATTACTTTACGGGTGACAATGAGGCGTGGATTCTAAGCGCCTATGGCCCGCACAAGCCTACAACCCTTTTTCATACGCTAGACAAGGGAAAGTCCTGGAAGACTATTCGCCTTCCGGTGAAGAAAAGCTGGGAGCAAGGATACGCCAGCGGGTTTATGCATTTTCCCGATAAGCAGGGCGGGTATATTCTGCTATGTTCCGAACCGGCACTTGGCATGATGGAGAAGTCGTTATACCGCACGGTGGATGGAGGGACAAGCTGGAGCAGAGTGGGCGATCTTACCGCAAGCATTGCTTCCTATCCAACGGGCATAACCTTCCGGGATAGCGATAACGGCTGGATAACCTCCAGTAATCACGGACAGAAGTCCATTCTTACCTTTAGAACTGCTGATGGGGGCAAGAGCTGGAAGCCGGAGAAACTCATCTCCCCGCCAGCGCTTTCGGGGTATGCGTATAGCAACAGCTACCCTCCTGTCTTTTCCGGCAAGGATAAGAAGGATGGGGTGCTGCCACTGGAAATTGTCCTGAACGGTGTTAAAAGCATGGTCTTTTACACCAGCAATAATGGCGGAGAGACTTGGAAGCATGGCCCCGGCATTCAAGGGGTTGAAGCGTCAAGGACAGCTTGGCTGAATGCCCGTTTCGGCTGGGCGCTGCAGGAAGGCGGCAAGCTGCTTGCTACAGACGATGGCGGCGTTAGCTGGAAGCAAGCTGCCAAAGGTTCAGCGTTCGATAAGGCAACGGAGATACAGTTCTCTACGTCTCGAACCGGCTGGATTTCCGGGCCGGAAATTCTTTGGAGCACGGCAGACGGGGGCCGCACTTGGAGAAACCTGCTGCTTCCTTCTTGAGAATAATAGAAAGGCAGTGCCGCAACAGCTCAGCTGTAGGGCACTGCCTTCTTTTATTACCTTTTCAGCCACGTTCCATAAACAGAAATGGCATTACTCCCCGGACGGGGGTTCACCCGCACTGCTTCCCTCGGATAACTCAAGAATCTCCCGGCGCAGGCGGAGCATTTTTTGATCCAGCTCATCGGCGGCACGTGCGGCTTCTTTCAGTTCCTCGGCGACATGCGACGGAAGCTGCTTATCGAATTTGTAGTAGAGGATATGCTCCATACTGGCCCAGAAATCCATGGCAAGTGTACGCAGCTGGATTTCCGCTTTTACCCAGTGGGTTCCTTCCAGCAGCACAAGCGGTATCGACACAATCAGATGCAGACTTTGATAGCCGTTGGGTTTGGGATGTGCAATATAATCTTTGATCTCCAGCACACGGATGTCCTCCCGCGCACACAGATGATCGACCAGACGATAAATATCCTTCACAAAAGCACAGACAATCCGCATGCCTGCAATATCATGAATGTGCTGCTCCATATTTTCCAGGGTAAACTCATGCCCTTTGCGTTCCATCTTCTGCAGGATGCTCTTCGGCTCTTTGATCCGCGACTTGACATGCTCAATCGGACTGAAGCCGTCGCGCACCTGCCATTCCGTTTTGATCACATCAATTTTATTCTCAAGCTCATTCAGGGCATGGCGGTACAGCGCCGGCAAAGCTTTGAAATCCTCGATCTGTTTGGCGAAATCCCCATTAACCTGCCACTTCTTCAGATCCTTGACATGCACCTGCAGCTGATTCAGTGTAACCTGTGTACTATCATATTCTTCCACTGAGACTCTCCCAAGTTTAGTTATTTGTGACTGGATAAAATGAACCCATGAATAAAGATATGTTATACATTCCGGGACCAGTCTATATCCCTATTTTAACCGATGTACTGCCCCAGAAGCAAAAAAAACCCAGCCCCCCCTGTAATGCCGAAGAGTCCAGGCTGTTTGCAACTATAATCCGGCCAACCCAAAATAGCGCAACATTCTTCCCGCAGCAGCGTATTAGCACACATAAGGGATAGAAAGTACGGCGCTTACGTTGATTATTTGTTCGTAGGGGAGCCTCCGTCATAACCTTTATCGTGATACCCGGTATTCTCCAGTTTGGGCAGTATACCCAGCTGCTCAATGGTCTGCTGCGTCTCTATGCTGCCAAAACGGTGCAGGGTCTGGTACAGTCTGACGGTCTCATCGTCAAATTGCCGGGCAGCTTCATCGTGATCGGCAGACTTATAAGGCACAAAGGCGCGCCGGAAGGCGTAATCATCCCCGCGTTCGAGTTCGTTCAGGAGATCCTGGAGAAGGGTAAGCTCTTCAGCGTTAAGCAGCACTTCAAATTCATTGGAGTCATTGCGCACGTCCTGAATAAGGCTGTGGTTTACGGATACGAAATAGCGTTTTTTCTCTTCGTCCGGCAAGATTGATCCCTCCATCGTTGGTAAGGTTGTCCATGGTTATTTTTTACTATTATACACAGAACGACAAATAATGAATCTAATCGAGACATTTGGTATGATAGAAGCACGTTTCCGCTATTGCACGGAGCGTTAAGGGTTTATTTGGAATAATATTCGGCTGCAAATCGGCCCTGTTCTCACTCTGGAGAAGGAGGAACTACAATGAATTTTCTGCAACGCATTAAAGACGGTGCCAGCCGGGTGAGTGAAAAAGCGCAAAGCTCGGTGGAGATCGGCAAGCTTAACGGGCATATTTCCGATATCGAACATGAGATGGAAATTGAATTTATGAAAATGGGAAAGCTGTTCTACGACGGATACCGTTCGAAGGATTTGTCCCTGGCCGAAGGCAAGATGGTGGAGCATTCCCGGGCCTGCCTGAAGCTTCAGGAACAGATTGAGGAGCTGCGCTTCCGGATTGCCGAGCTGAAGAATGAAAAGCTCTGCACCTGCGGGAATGTTGTAGCCCTGGACGCCAATTTCTGTCCGAAATGCGGACGTAAGCTGGAGGATCCGGCTTCAAGAAAAGAAGCGGTGCCCGTCACAGTGCACAGCATTCATGAGGATGAAGAGGAAGATCAATATTATGGCGAGGAGGAGCTGACGGAAGCGGAGAAAGAGCTGGCGATGAGATCGGAGCAGCGTACGGTGTATACCGAAGTGCTTCCGGTAGACGATGAACTGCCGCAGGAGGAATATGGCGGAGCGGTGCAGGATACCGAACGCAGCCGCCGTGAAGCCGATGAGCTTGAACGGGAGCGGGAAAGACAGCTTGAGCTTGACCGGCGTATCCGCGACTGGAAAGCCGGTGAGCCTGCGGAAGAAGCTGCATCCAGTGAAGGCGGCGTGCGGGATATCGTCAAATGTCAGATCTGCAGGGCGGATTTGCCCAAGGGTTCCATGTGGTGCCCGCGTTGCGGATCAGAACAAATCTAGTCAGCATTTACAGTCAGCTTAGGGGGACAACATAGATGGAACAGTTGCTGCTGCATCTGCGCAATTTGGGTTTCACAGAGATGGAATCCAAAATTATGGTCGAGCTGGCCAGCAAAGGCCAGGCTTCGGGTTATGAAGTGGCAAAGCAGCTCGGAGTATCAAGATCCAACGTATATGCGGCGCTTCAGCGTCTGACTCAGCAAGGTTATGTAAGATGCGGTGAAGGGGAACCGGCGCGTTACAGTGTGCTGGATCCGGAAGAGCTCGCGACCATGATCTCCGGACGGGTATCGGCTTCACTGGCTTATATGGAAAGTGAAATGCCGCGCGGCGGCCCGGTCAATCCCTCTTTCTACAATGTGGAGGGTGACCGGAATGTGATGGAGGAACTGATCCGCCAACTGAATCTTGCTGAGCAGGAAATCGTAGTAGATGTATGGCGTGAGGAAGCTTCGCTGCTGCGCAATGAGCTGGAGCAGGCAGAGCTGCGGGGAGTGAAGCTGTTGTGGGCCTTTGACGGCGGCAACGAGGTTCCCGCACCTTATCCGGTATGGCCGCCGCTGGGCGGCAAGCCGCGCCGGAGCGGCGGGCGGAAGTTTTCCTTTGTGATCGACAGGAACTGGTGCATGCTCGGCATGCGGTATGAGGACGGAACGGCACAGGCAGTCGTAACCGAACATCAGGTGTTGGTGGAACTGCTGCTGAACCACTTTACGCAGGAGATGGTGCTCTTCGAGCTGGAAGAGGATATGGGCCCCGAGCTAACAAGAAGGTACGGGGAACGCTACAGCCACATTTACGGTAAATATGTACTGCATGACCAGGAGTATGAACAACTGGGCGAACAGGAGCAACCGGACGAACAAGAGGAACATGAAGAATTGGAAGACTCGGAAGAGCAGCAAGAGCCGGGACATTAGGAAACGTGTTTGGGCAAGGGGCAAGCTGCTCGCAAGCCGAAATTAAGCTGGGGAGGTGAAAGCGTGGAGTGTATTATTCATTTTGATGTGCAGCATCCGGAAGGGATTAAGTCACTCAGAGGTCTCTTGTTTCTGGAAGACGGTAAAGTTCCCGGAGAAAATGAACTGATTGGCATGTTCAAGGACATGAAGTTTAACGTTCGGCTGGAAGACCGTGAGAAGCTGATTTTTAAACCTGTGAATCCGGGAGAGAAGTACTCGGAAATCCGCATCACGAGCTTTGACAGCGGCAAGGCGAATAGCAAAGAGGACAACGAACTGAAGTCGATTGTCGGCAATTTGCTGCCGCAGAAGCCGTCTGGCCTGTAAAAACTAAGACAGGGTCCATTTGAGATGGAGAGGAAGGAGCACAGAATGGAGTTATTGAGACAAAAGGTTATCAATGAAGGTATTGTTCTCGGTCAAGGTGTGCTCAAGGTCGATTCTTTTCTGAATCACCAGATGGACCCGTTTCTGATGCGTGAGGTCGGCCGCGAGTTTACCCGCCGTTTTGCCGGAGAAAAGGTGACGAAGGTGCTGACCATCGAATCCTCGGGGATCGCCCCCGGCATTATGACGGCGCTGGAGCTTGAGGTTCCGCTCATTTTTGCACGCAAGCAGAAATCATTGACCCTGACCGAAGATATTTATGTGGAGAAGGTCTACTCTTTTACGAAAAAAGAAAGCAATGATATCACAGTTTCCAAAAAGTTCATTGCTCCCGGTGAACGTGTGCTGATCGTCGATGATTTCCTTGCCAACGGTGAAGCGGCCTTCGGGCTGGCCCGGATCGTAGAACAGGCGGGAGGCAGCGTAGCCGGAATCGGCATCGTGATCGAAAAAGCCTTCCAGCCCGGCAACAAGCTGCTGAAGGAAGCCGGCTACCGTGTGGAATCGCTGGTACGGATTGCTTCGCTAGACGATGGCTTGATCTCCTTCGTGGAGGAAGCCGGCGGCCTGCCGGGCTGACCCCGCAGTATTATAGCTCATAAAGACCCCAGGCTCCAGCTTTGCGGAGTATGGGGTCTTTATGCTGTGGCTATAGGTAGTATTGCGCGGTAATTGCAATTTGTACAACTAAATGTTCCTTATTTGCTCGGCATTCCGTTTTAGTTGTATTTTGTACAGTAGATGTCCGTCTTAATACCGAAAATGGACCAGAAACCGGAATTTAGATGTACAGAGTACAGTTAAGTACTGAACGGAAGCGGAACCAGCCCGTTTAGTTGTACAAACTGCAATTATCTCCCGCGACCCCAAAGGACAGCAGCATAGCCGCAGCTGGGAAACAAAGTATAAGCAGAATGGAGCTGCGTTTGCGGGCTAGCTGCAGGCCGCCGAAGCGTGGCCACCGCAGGCCATTTATTCGCAAACGCGATGGAACTCGCGCTGCGGGTACCCCAGTCAGCCGCGTCCTACACGACGCTGACTGAGTACGGGCCGGCCGCGTCCTACACGCTTGCCTGGCATGGGCCCGCCGCGCCCTGTTCGCGGGCCGCCGCCAGCGGCGAGAGCACGCGCAGCGCGCCGGGCTCGCAGCGCACGGCCAGCGGCGCCGTGCCGAGGGCTTCGCCGTCGCCGATGGCATGGCGGGCCTGCGCGAAGTGGACAGCTACGCTGTGCCCGCGCAGCATCGTCACGAAGGGCAGCGCAACATGCGTGCCCTTCAGCAGCGTCGGGAACAGCCGCAGCACCTGCATGCGGCTGCAGCCGTGTACGACGCAGACGTCGAGCAGGCCGTCATCGGCCTCCGCCTGCGGGCAGATCAGCAGCCCGCCGCCATAGCTTGGCAGGTTGCAGATCGAGACAAGCCAGGCTTTCTCGAAAGCCTGCTCCTTCCCGTCGCAGGTGACGTTCACCCGGCAGGGCTTGAAGGTCATCAGCGTATGCAGAATGCCGATGATATAGGCCAGCTGTCCGGCGCCGATGGCGTTGCACAGCCGTTTGTAGAAGCCGTTGTTCACATTTACGGCTACCTGTGCATCGAAGCCGCTGGCTACGGCGGTCAGGGTGAGGCCGCCTGCCCCCGAGAGCAGATCGGCTTCGAGGCAGCGGTCCTGCAGCGCAGCCTCCAGCGCGGCCTCTGTGGCCAGCGGGATGCCGAAGCCGCGTGCCGTGTCATTGCCGGAGCCGGCGGGGATGACGGCCAGCGGCACGCCTCTGCGCCGCAGCGCACCCAGCACGCTGTGGATCGTGCCGTCGCCGCCGATGACGATGGCGGCGCGCCAGTCGTCGCGCTGGGCGAGCGCCCCAAGCACCTGGGTTTCGGCGCGGTCGGCGTTTTGCGTGAACAAGGGCTCATGAGGGATGCCGCGTGAATGCAGCATCCCTTCGACCGTGTGCCATGTCCGCTGGCCTGCTCCGCCGCCGGAACGGGGATTTATGATCAATAAGTACATGTATGTTCCTCCAGCCTGTAGATTCCTCTATGTCCTGATTCCATTGTACGGAGTGGACGTTCAAAAGGGAATCTTAAAAATAAGGATAAACAGCAGGAGGAAGGCTACAACTGACGGAGCTGGCTTTCGGCGATCTCCCCTGCCCAGGGAAGCTTATACCATCTTCCGCCCAAAGCATGGTAAATCATGAGAAGCCATACGGCGAAGCTGCAAAGGGATATTAAGGCGGCGACGAGAGCGCCGAGCAGCGGAATGAAGCCGCTGAGGACATGGACAATCATCAGTGTCCCGAAGGCGATCAGCGACTGCAACGCATGAAAGAGCACGAAGCGGCTGCGTTTCTCCAGGGCCAGAAAAACGATGCCCCCAATAAAGGGGAAAAAGTAGCATAGGGCGGCGGCAATATGGTCGGGCAGTCCGGTGGAAGATCTGAAAGGGGACAAAAGGCTCACTCTCCTTGTACTTGGAGAAGAAGGCGGCTAACCGGTTCCCTCTTCTCTATGAGCCTATGATTTGTCCCGGCAAAGTATGTGAACCGGGAAGGGGTTCAAGTGAAAAAGCATTCTTCCTTTCCGTTAGACATGCTAAAGCTCCATCGCCGGTATAATGTATTGTTCAACCAGTCTGCGGGGATGCTTCCACCGGCTGACCGCGCTCTCGGCGGTGAATATAACGGAGGCGTCCAGCTTCGGCAGCAGCAAGAGCTGCTGGCCCCCGTGTCCATGTGCCAGCACGTAGGGCTGGCTGCTCATCATGCCGTTCCAGAATTGATACCCGTAATTACCGTAGGCCGGATATCCGGGGGTCTGGGCTGTGAACGCATCTTCCAGCCAATTCTGCGGGATCATCTGCTGCCCCTTGTAGAGGCCGCCGCCCAGCAGGACCATACCGACTTTAGCCAGATCACGCGAGGTCAGGTATAAGCCGATATGGCCCATGCTGTGCCCTTCAGGACTGGGCAGCCAGGCGGTGTGGTGAATGTCCAGCGGTCCAAACAGATGCTCTCTGGCATAGCTGTAAGCGTCCAGCCCTGAGAATTCGCTCAGCATTACCGATATTAGATGCGAGTCGCTGCTGCGGTATTGAAATTGCCCAATATTCTCATGATCAATGGGCAGGCTAAGAGCGTAAGAAGTCCAGCGGCGGCTGCGCTGCAGATTACGTACGAGCGGTTCTCCGAGCTTCTTGCCGGTAATCCACCTGAAGCCGGAGGTCATGGTCAGCAGGTGACGCAGCGTAATTTCCGAAAGCTGCGGAGAGCAGCGGGGCGGCAGATATCTCTGAAGCGCTTCGGCTACAAAGGAATGGACTCCCGGAATATGGCCTTTGCCGATGGCAATGCCGATAAGAAGAGAGAGGAAGCTTTTGGTGGCCGAACGAAGATCATTCAGCATTCCGGCATGATATCCCCCGTAATACCGTTCAAATATCAGTTGCCCGTGGCGGACGACAAGCATACTATGCATTTTGGGGTATTCTTTCGTAACTGCCTGATGTGCCTTCTCCAGTCGAAAAGGGCAGGTTCCGGTGTCTTCCGGACGGGCTGCTGCTATAACGGGTGCCGGGTTGTTAGGTGTGTGTAGTAAAGACAGCTGCTGGCTCATAGCAATCCCCTTTCCACGCTGCCTGCCGGAGTCTAGGATGCGGCAGCGGATACGTTATTTTAACCAAAAGTGTGCAAGCCTCATCTGCTGTGGTAGAGAAGAGTAAAAAAATATTTTACGTACGTAAATTTTACAAGGAAAGGTGGAAGTTGGACTGGAATATGATACAATATAACGATAAGGCCCGAAAGGAGTGATTCAGCAAGTGGCTCTTCGGGTAAGTAAAGTGTCAAGGTGTTCCGCATTTGGTGCATCTTACTCTCAGCCCAAATCACGACGAACCTGCTTCACCGGCAAGGCGGACCTCCATATTTATGGGATGAACGTTTAGGCGGATAATGCAAGCCACGTATGTGTTACGGTTTCTTGACTTGCATTTCGAGGTTACGGCGGACTTTTCATCATGCATTCTCTACAACGGAGCATTCATTTTCAATGTTTTGGGAGGGAACTGATCATGGCAAGTAAAGGTCATAACGAAGTGAAGGAAAGTCTACGGGAAATGACACGCATTTTCCGGCCCAAAGATCCCAAGAAATTTGTGAAGGAGTATGTCCGGAAGTATCGGATCACAGGAGGCTATGAAGAAGAGCTGACTATGGTCGTGGAGCATGAGCTGGGAAGAATAAACTCATCCGTCTCCTAATTTACAGACAGGAATACTTCCTGCTATTTGACGACATCAAATTTGGAATTACATCCATGAGGATTCTCATAAACCGTGCCCGGGCGGCTTGCTGCCGCAGGAAGCGGTTTTTTTTGTGCGCATATTTATTGCGTAGTCATAAATCATAAAATAGTCAAATGAATTAATAGACACAAATAGATATGTATGCGCTTTAAAGAAAAAATGATAAAAGATTCATTTTTTGTAAGCGCTCTTAAATACAGTAAGGACAAGCTTTTGCTGTTTGAAAAAATGCTTTGTGAACTTGCTGTGAACGATTGACAAAAGACCCCCATAAACTTATATTAATAGTGATTGTTATAATTGACAGGAAAATCCTCTAATCTACGAAATCGGGAAAAGCGGGGTAGATCAATGATGAAAACGTGGCAGGCTGGTAAACGGCTTCTTCCCATGACGGCAACGCTTGGACTCATTCTCGCAGGATGCGGGCGGCAGGACTTGTCGGTGCTCAGACCGCAGGGACCTGCAGCGGAAAGCTCGTTCGGACTCATGAAGCTGTCGATTACCATCATGATTGTCGTGCTGCTGATCGTCTTTGCCATTGCGGCCTACGTGCTTATCCGTTACCGCAGGAAACCGGGCCAGCATGAGATCCCTGAACAGGTGGAAGGCAGCTTCAAGCTTGAAGTGCTGTGGACGGTCATCCCGCTGATCCTTGTAATTGTGCTGGCGGTTCCGACCGTGCAGGCGGTGTTTGCCGCAGGAGATGATCATTCGGATGATAAGAATGCAGTTAAGGTCAAGGTGACCGGCCACCAATACTGGTGGGAATTCGAATACCCCGATTACGGTGTGACAACGGCGCAGGATCTGGTGATTCCTGCGGGCGTGGATATCGCCTTTGAGCTGACTACAAAGGATGTGCTGCACTCCTTCTGGGTACCTTCTCTCTCCGGCAAAATCGATACCAACCCGGACGGGTCAACGAACCATTTCAGCTTCAGTGCGCCAAATGAAGGCGTTTACCGCGGCAAATGCGCGGAGCTGTGTGGTCCTTCCCACGGATTTATGGAATTTAAAGTGAAGTCGGTCAGCAAGGATGCGTTCACGGCATGGATTGCTTCCATGAAAGCCCCGTCAGTGATGCCTGAAGATCCGGCGCTTGCGGAAAAGTTCAAGTCCGCGTGCCTGACCTGCCACGCAGTGGGTGATATGGTAGGCAGCAACGGTCCGTCCCTCACCGGGATCGGGTCCCGCGAGTCTGTGGCTGGTATCCTGCTGAACGACGACACAGGTGTCGACGGAGCGCCGATCCTGGAGAATCTTAAGACCTGGCTGCATGATCCGCAAAGCGTCAAGCCGGGCAACCGGATGCCTGACCCCAAGGAACTGGGGCTCAGTGATGAAGAGATTGACGGAATTGCCGAATATCTGGCCGGCTACACGCTGGAATAAAGCCTATTGCCCAAAGCAGAAGCAGCATATTTGAAAAGGGGGTACGTACCTTGGCTCAAGCAGCGCAATCCTTGAATCCTTCCCAGCCCTTGAGGCATGGCCACAGCGTCAAACGGCATACCGGGATCATGGACTGGATTACCACCGTCGATCATAAGAAGATTGCAATTTTGTACCTTTGGGCCGGAGGGATCTTTTTTGGCATCGGCGGGCTGGAGGCCATTCTGATCCGCATCCAGCTGATCAAGCCGATGAATACCTTTCTGGATGCCCAGACCTTTAACGAATTGATTACGATGCACGGGACAACGATGATTTTTCTCGGGGTCATGCCGGTCATTTTCGCGTTGATGAATGCCGTTATTCCGCTGCAGATCGGTGCGCGCGACGTAGCTTTTCCTTTTCTGAATGCGCTTGGCTTCTGGACGTTTCTGTTCGGCGGCATTCTGCTCAATCTCAGCTGGGTTATGGGGGGAGCGCCTGATGCCGGCTGGACCGCTTATACCCCACTATCCTCCAGCTCCTACAGCACCACCCACGGGGTGGATTTCTACACAATTGGCTTGCAGATTGCCGGGTTAGGCACACTAATCGGCGGCATTAACTTCCTGGCTACGATCATTACGATGCGGGCTCCGGGGATGTCATTTATGCGGATGCCGATGTTCGCCTGGGCCACCTTTATCACTTCCGCTATTATCCTGTTCGCTTTTCCCGCAGTTACAGTAGGGCTTGTGCTGCTCACCTTCGACCGGATTCTCGGCGCCAATTTCTTCGAGACCAGCGGCGGCGGCAATCCGGTGCTCTGGCAGCATATTTTTTGGATCTTTGGTCATCCCGAAGTGTATATTCTGATTCTTCCGGCCTTCGGCATTATCTCCGAGGTCATCCCGACGTTCTCGCGTAAGCGGCTGTTCGGGTACAGCTCCATGGTCTTCGCGACGATCCTGATTGCCTTCCTTGGTTTCATGGTCTGGGCGCATCATATGTTCACCACCGGCCTCGGACCGGTAGCGAACGCCTTGTTCTCTGTATCCACGATGCTGATCGCCGTTCCGACAGGAATCAAAATTTTTAACTGGCTGTTCACGATGTGGGGCGGGCAAGTACGCTTTACCACCCCGAATTTATTCGCGGTCGGCTTTATACCAACCTTCACCATGGGCGGGGTTACAGGTGTCATGCTGGCTTCTGCTCCTGCCGATTTTCAGTTTCATGACACGTATTTTGTCGTTGCCCATTTCCACTATGTAATTGTCGGCGGTCTGGTGCTCGGCTTGTTCGCAGGCCTGCATTATTGGTGGCCTAAAATGTTCGGAAGAATGCTCAGCGAACACCTGGGCAAATGGACCTTCTGGACCTTTATCATCGGGTTCCACATGACCTTTTTTGTACAGCATTTCCTGGGGCTTATGGGGATGCAGCGCCGCGTATTTACGTATTTGCCGAATCAGCAATTCGATCTGCTTAATTTGATCAGTACGATCGGGGCAGGACTTATGGGTGTGGGGATGCTGTTTTTCCTGGCCAATGTCTTCATCACTTCCAGAAAGCCGGCAGATGCGGCGGATGATCCGTGGGAAGACGGGCGGACGCTGGAATGGACCATTTCCTCACCGCCTCCGGAATACAATTTCAAGCAAACGCCGCTGGTGCGCGGTCTGGATGCTTTCTGGAAGGAAAAAACAGCCGGGCACAAGGGCATGACGCCATCCGAACCGGTAGGCTCCATTCATATGCCTTCAGCGACGGTGCACCCGTTCCTGATGTCGGTCGGTATCTTTATTGCCGGACTTGGCTTTATGTTCAGCCGTGATGATTTTGGCAACAGCTTTATGAGTTTTCTCTTTAATAACTATATCGTTACGGCGCTGGGTCTTCTGATAACCTTCGGGTCGATGCTGATGCGCTCGCTCTTTGACGATCATGGGTGGCATATCGAACCCGAAGAGCTGGAAGGAAGGTGAACCGACATGACAACGGCACATGCTGAAGCTGCAAAAGGCACTCTCCCGCACGAACCGGAAAAAGCGACGGCGGAAGGCCGCAACAAAGTGCTGGCCTTCTGGTTGTTCCTTGGTGGAGAAGCGGTGCTTTTCGGCACCTTGTTCGCTACCTTCCTGGCGCTGCGAAACCAGACGAATGACGGTCCGTCTGCGAACGAATTGTTCCATCTGCCGCTGGTTGCCGCTGCAACTTTCCTGCTGCTGGTGAGCAGCCTGACGAGCGTATTCGCCATTCAGGCGATGCACCGGAACCAGCCCGCTTTGCTGCGGAACTGGCTGCTGGTTACTGTAGTGCTCGGCGCGGCCTTTCTCGGTCTGGAAATCTACGAATTCAGCGAATATATAAGACACGAGAAATTCGGGATGACTACCAGTGCATTCAGCTCGGCGTTCTATACACTGGTCGGGTTCCACGGTGCTCACGTTGCTTTCGGGATTGTGTGGATCGCCGTGCTGATCGGGCAGCTGAGCTATAAAGGGCTGACGGTGGTCACGGCACCGAAGATTTATGTGTCCGCGATGTATTGGCATTTTATCGATGTGGTATGGGTGTTTATCTTCACGGTTGTTTACCTGCTCGGAAAGGTGGGTTAGCTATGGCGACAGAACAGCATTCTCCGGATAGCGCGGTGAAGCACCGCCACCGGCAGGAAGGGCCGCAGCGGCATATCGTGGTGTTTATCTTCTCTGTTATTCTGACGCTGATTGCCTTCGCAGCTGTTGCGGCCGGAGGAGTCAATGCGACCTTTGCCGTGATTCTGCTGCTGGTCATGGCCGTTCTGCAGGTTTTTCTGCAGATGGGCTTCTGGATGCATCTGAAGGACAAGGGACATTTGATACCGATTCTATTTATGCTGGGCGGCTTTTTTATCGCCGGAACCTGCATTATCATGGCACTGTATTGGGTTTGGTGGGATTAAGGAGGCTTCTGATCATGCTGGGATTACAATATTTCAGCTTTGAGGATTTGTGGAGTCCGCTTTTTCTGGCGGTCCTGCTGCTGCTGACGGCCGGATATTTCGTGTTGATCGGTCCGCTTGCCGGTCGGTTCTCCGGTGCTTCTGCAGTTCCGGTATGGCGCAGGGGGCTGTTTCTTAGCGGAATGCTGGCTCTTTACCTTGCGCAGGGCGGGCCGGTCAGCCTGTTGGGCCATATCTTCTTTTCCTTCCATATGGTCAGTATGGCGCTGTCCTATCTGGTGGCGGTGCCGCTGATTATGCTCGGGATTCCGGACTGGGCCTGGCGTGCTTTTCTTAAGGTGAACCCGCTGCGGCGTTTTGCCTTTCTGGCACAGCCGGTGGTGGCGGCCCTTCTGTTCAACGGACTGTTCTCGCTCTACCATATTCCAGTGGTTCATGATTACGTGATGCTGCATTTTACAGTTCACCGGCTCTATTACGGCCTGCTTTTTCTGACCTCTGTGCTCATGTGGTGGAATCTGATAAATCCTCTGCCGGAGTACAGGAAACTTGGCGGCCTGGGTCAGGTAGGCTTTATCTTCCTGAATATGGTGCTGCTGACACCGGCCTGCGGGCTGATTATTTTTGCGGGGACTCCACTATATGCCACGTACAGTGATCCCGACACCTGGGCGCGGGCGATGGGCTACTGTGTATCGGGAAATCCCGCTTCATTGCTGCAGACGTTCGGCGGTCCGGCGTTCTTCGGATGGCTGTCGCCCAAGGTCGATCAGCAGGTGGGAGGCATCGCCATGAAGTTCATTCAGGAATTTATTTTTGCTTCGATGCTTGCTTATGTGTTCTATCATTGGTATAAAAAAGAGAACGGGCAAGACGATGCGGAGGTTTCCGCGCCATCCGCCGAACCGGGGGATGGCTATTTGAAATACAAGGAAGGTTGAGTCACACGCCTGAAATATCCTTGTATTTCTAAAACAACGGATACCTGAGAGCGATACAGAGTATTGCTGGCATCGGAAGCATACGCTCTGCAAAGAACAATGTAGCGGCTTCTTCTTGCTCGTGCATAGCTGGCGAGCGCCGAGGGGGATAATCATGGATATTTTCACATTGTTTCCAACGATCAGCACATCTTTCATCGTAATCAGTGCGCTATTGGTGGCGGTTGGCTGGAGACAAATCATTAAGGGCAAGCGCGAAGCGCACAAGAAGACAATGATTGCCGCTGCTGTTGCTGCCATCTTGTTTTTCATTGTGTACGTGTCCAGAACGGCATTCGTAGGCAACACATCCTGGGGCGGACCGGCCGATTTGTCGACGCTCTACCACATCTTTCTGATTTTCCATATCGTGCTGGCGACGGTAGCCGCCGTATTCGGCATCACTACGCTGACGCTGGGCTTCAAGGCTCAATTTGCCAAACACCGGAAATGGGGAAGATTTACTGCTGTCATCTGGTTTATTACTGCTATTACGGGTGTCGCTGTGTATGTGCTGCTGTACATCTTTTATCCGGGCGGGCACACAAAGCCGGTCTGGGACATCATATTAAACGCGTAGCTGAAATTGGAATAAGCCTGTGCATCTGCAACCTTTCTGGGGAGCGGACAGCACAGGCTTTTTCTAAATATTAGAATTTATATGCTTCACGCTTGATTATTGCAATCTCCAGGGCATCCTAGCGGTATCCCGGCCATAGCTGTGTTCTCATAAAGGTCAGAATTGCACGCTGAAGCGGCCAAACCGGTGAATCCCCGTGCCGAAATGATCCAGTTCATGATCCCGCAGAAACTTAACTGCCAGCTTCACTTCCTCCAGAATCTCCGCTTCTAGACCCAGTGTATTATGTGAACCGTAAACTTTGTTGATTCCGTCTAATGCAGCCATTCTCTCCAGGGAATTGACCAAATCTGCAGGACTTGTTGAAGGATAAAAAGCATACACAGGCGTCTCATCATACAGCAGATCACCCGTAAACAAATAACCGCGGTCTTTATCGACAAAGCATACATGACCCGGAGAATGCCCGGGAGTGTGGTACACCTTAAGTGTTCTGCCGCCCAGAAAGATGAGGTCCCCATCGCTTAATAAGCCGGCTGGCTCGCCCTGAAAAGGCTTGTAAGCGTCAGGGTCAAAGCCCTCCGGCACAGGCCGGGTCAGATCTCTGCCGATATCCCAGCGGATTTGCTCGATAGACAGACCCTGAATGCCGTGGACCAGCCAGTCCTTATCCGCTTCATGGACATAAATACTGCTGAATAGTCCATGGCCGCCGATATGGTCCGTATGTACATGAGTGGTGAGCACTTCAATCGGCAAGCGGGTCAGCTGATCCGTTATTTCTTTGATATTGCCGATGCCAAGACCGGTATCAATCAGCGCAGCTTTTTCCTCCCCCAGCAGCAGAAAGGAATGCACCTTCTCCCAATGCCCGTATTCGCTGATTGCGAATGTGGCTTCATCCATTTGCTGAACAGTAAACCATGGGTCACTAATCATATGAACCTCCCCGATACTGAGTATCTCGAGTAGCCTACAAATCTCCGCTGATTCCTACTTTATAGCCGATTGAAATTTATTACAAATGATTCTTGACAATGGAAAATACAGGTCATATACTGTGTATATAGATATATACAGTAAGCACAGAGAGATACACACTGAACCGTGTCTATCCGCTGCAGCCTACCGCAGGAGAAACAACAAAGCGAGGTTAAAGGTAATGACAATATTTAGAGACGCCTGGGTGCTGGTCCGTGCAGATTTCCGCGGTGACAAGCTGAACATAGTGAGGGTCCTGCTGTTTTCCATTATCTTTATGGGATATATGGCCGCTATGACTGGAATGGTCACGGAAGACACGCTGAGCGGAACTGACGGAAGGCTGATGTCCGACTTCCTGCTGATTTCAATGATTCCCATGCTGGGCTTCACGTTCTCGCGGCGTACCATGAAATATTTAAGTGAAGACTCCTACACCCGGATGTTGGCTTATATGCGGAGTTTACCTGTTCCGGCTGCGGTGATCCTGTGCAAAAGAAAGCTGGATGCAATGTTCTCATTTTGTCTGAATGGCGTATTGTTCTTCGGTTTAATGTACGCCATTAGTGACAATATACGCAGCCAGCTGTCAGGGACTTCATACGTTGCGTTTGCATTTACCTGGATCGGTTATGGCCTGATGATGACTGGCATCTATATTGTTGTGGAGTTTCTGGTTAGCGGCAAAGCGTACTTTTGGATCACCCTGACCTTGATGCTGCTGTCCTTCGGGGTGGCGCTGCTGATTCAATGGGGCGATGGAAATTTGTTTCTGTACAGCGTCTCCTGCTCGAAGGAATGGGGGCTGTTATCTCCGCTGATGTGGGGAACGCTGCTGCTGGGCACGGTATCCGTGCAATTATTTTCCAAATTGACGATACACCGGCTTAAAAGCCGCGATCTCGTATGAGAGGGCGGAGGTAACATATGTGGATACCGATACAGATTAACGAGAACAGTGCCGAGCCGCTGTACCATCAGATCGAAACCCAGCTCCGGTCGCTGATCATCAGCGGAGGCATCACGGAAGGGACACTGCTTCCCTCCATACGTGAATTTGCCGGAGATCTGAAATGCAGCGTGATCACCGTCCGCCGGGTCTATCAGGATCTGGAGAATGAGGGGCTGCTGCGGACAAGACAGGGAACCGGAACCTTTGTCTCCCATGTGGGTGACGGGGCGATGGAAGAATACAAACGGGATGCCGTCCGTAAAGCTCTGGAAAGTGCGGTGGATGTTGGCCTGTCGGTCCAATGCAGTGAAGAGGAACTGACAGGAATATTTGTGGGGATTGTAAAAGACAAATACAACAAACAGGAATGAAAGGTGGGTTCATCTCATGGTACAGCAGGCCATAGAGCTGCGGAATGTAAGCAAGAAGCGGCGGAGCAGGACAATAGGGCCGCTTAATCTGAATCTCCCGCAAGGCTATATTACCGCACTGGTGGGCCAGAACGGCTCCGGCAAAAGCACGTTACTTCATATGCTGCTGCAGCTGACCTTTCCGGAGGAAGGCGAGATCCTCTGGTTTGAACAGCAGCACAAGGCAGGTCTGCCGCTTGAACTACGCCAGAGCATTGCCTATGTGCCGGAAACTCCGCTAACGGAGGAGAATTACTGGACCTCAGATGAGGCCGCCGAATTCCGCCGGCATTGGTACCCTTCCTGGGATCATGGCTACTTTCAGGAGCTGCAGGATAAATTTGAAGTACCGAGGGGAGCCAAGCTGGGCAAGATGTCCAAAGGTGAACGCCGAAAATTCGAGATTGCCGCTGCGCTGGCTTCCCGGCCCCGGCTGCTGCTGCTGGATGAGCCCTCCTCGGGTCTCGACCCCTTCGCCTGGAAGAGTATGATTGAGTCGATCCGCAAGTATATGGATGAGAGCGATGCGACCGTTGTTATCTCCACCCATATCGTCGAAGAGGTTCGGCGGCTGGCTGATTTTATTGTGCTGATGCATCGGGGACAGCTGCTCGGAATGGCGGAGAAGGACAGCCTGTTTGGTTCATGGAGCGAGGTGTGGGTGAGCGTGCAGGATGAGGAAGAGCTTAGGGAGCTGGCGGCTGAATTGCCGGGGGCTCAGCAGTTTGCACTGGAGACACCGGGAGTCGCTTCATTTATAACCCAGCAATTTAATCAGAATGAGAAACGCCTTCAGGACTTGGGCGTAAAGGTTATCAAGAGCCGCAGTCTGGAGCTGGATGAGATTTTAAGCTTATGGACACAAGGACATCGTCCGATCCTGATCGACCAGAAGAGAGGGGACTAACGAATGGAAGCTTTGAAGCTTGAACAGGTAGTCAAGCAGTATGGAGACAAAACCGCAGTAAACAAAATCAATCTAAAAGTGGAGCAAGGTGAGATTTACGGTCTGCTCGGAGCCAATGGCGCCGGCAAAACAACAACAATGCGCATGGTGCTTGGCCTGATCTATCCCGACGAGGGCAAGATTCTTTACAACGGCAAGTCCTATAGCAATGAACTGCAGCATCTGATGGGCTATCTGCCGGAAGAACGCGGACTGTACCCGAAGGTGAAGGTGAGCGACCAGATTATTTATCTGGCCCGCCTGCGCGGCATGGCAGCAGCCGATGCGGACAAGAGCCTGCGTTATTGGCTGGACCGCTTTGAAGTCCCGGAATATTACAATAAGAAGATTGAAGAGCTCTCCAAGGGGAATCAGCAGAAAATGGGCTTTATCGCCGCGGTTGTCCATAAACCGCAAATCCTGATTCTCGATGAAGCTTTCAGCGGGCTTGATCCCGTCAATGTGGAGCTGCTGAAGGATACCGTCCGCGAAATGCGGGATCAGGGCACCAGCATCCTGTTCTCTACACACCGGATGGAGCATGTTGAGGAGCTATGCCGAAACATTACTATTCTTGACCGTTCCAATACAGTGGTCCAGGGAGATATCCGCGAGATTAAGAAAGGCTACCCGCGCGAGGAGGTTATACTCCGCACAGTGGGTGAAGTGGCAGGCCTGGAAAGTATCGCCGGTGTAACTGCCCTCCAGCGGCAGGAACGGGGATATGTTCTTTCGATCCGCGAGATCAGTGTGGCCCAGCGCATTTTGCAGCATGCTGTTGCACAGGGCGAGGTAGAGCATTTTGAGATCAAGGAACCGACGCTAAACCAAATCTTTATTAGAGCGGTGGGTGAATCCAATGAATAAGATGGGAACGATTATCGGTTTTACATTCAAGAATAAAGTAAGAACCAAGGCCTTTCTGATTACTACGCTGATTCTGGTGGTTCTGCTGAGCATCGGGATGAACATTCCGTATATGGTGAAGCAGTTCCAGGGAGACGACGGGTCCGCAAAGAACCAAGTGCAGATCGGAGTCGTGGCAGAGGATGGCAACCGCGTGGCTGAGCTCCTCCAGGCCTATAGTCCGCCTGAGGGCGTGACCCCGGTAACGATCAGTCCATATGCTACTGCCGATGATGCGGCGCTCAAGAAAGGTCTGGACGAGGAAAACATTGAGGGCTATATCACATTGGGTGCACAGAGCGGTGAAGGCATTCCCGCGGTTACCTACTACAGCAAGAACGGTGAGATTGATTCGGATGTGCAAAGCTATCTGCAGAATGCACTGCAGCAAGCCAATACTCAGCTGATTGTAGGCGATAAGCTGACTGCGGAACAGGTGGCTGCGATGTACACCCCGGTATCCATCGGTACCCAGCAGATCAGCTCAGAAGGTGCCGGAAATGAAGGTGCGGCAAAGGAATCACCGCCAATTATCAACTACGTGATTGTATATGCCCTGCTTATGCTGTTCTTTATGTCGATTATGATGACAGGCAATATGATCTCCGCCGAAATCACTTCGGAGAAAAGCTCACGTATCATGGAGATCCTGATTACGAGCGCTGCACCGTTGACGCAAATGTTCGGCAAGGTAATCGGCATCTTCCTGGTCGGCATCCTGCAAATTGCGGTTATCTCCGCAAGCGTAGCTGCGAACCTTATGCTTCCGCATAATGCCAGTATCCTGACCGATTTTGATCTTGATCTGGGGCAGCTGGACATCAGCATCCTTCTATACGGACTGGTACTCTATATTCTGGGCTACTTCCTGTACGCCTTGATGTACGCAGCTGTAGGTTCCATTGTCAGCCGTACCGAGGACCTGGGGCAGGCGATCATGCCAATCCTTATGCTGGGCTTCGTCAATTTATATCTTCCGATGTTCAGCATCTCTGTCCCGGATACCATGCTGGTTAAAGTAGCAAGCTTTGTTCCATTCACTTCTCCGCTCAGCATGCTGCTGCGTATTGGTGTTGGCGAGGTAGCGACCTGGGAGATTCTGGTCTCAATTCTCATCTTACTGGCAACCACCTTACTGTTCGGCTGGCTGGCCGCCAAGATCTACCGCACGGGAGTGCTGATGTACGGCAAACGCCCAAGCATCAAGGAGATCAGAAAAGCGATGAAGGCCTACAAAATTTAATTGGAATCATCAATTGTGGGTAATACGTGATGTTGTCACACGCAGGACGTACTAATGTCATAGATAATCTGAAGGTTTGTCATAGAAATCCTAAAAGAATTCTAGATAAAAGCTGATATATCAAGGAATTTGAGTGGTTGTTGCTTTAGATTTCAAGTATTCGGAAAGTGTCTTTTCATAAGATTGAAAATCCAAACGGTTGAATATGAAATAGCACTTTCCGAATCAGAAATTTGGGGGAGTTATGAATAAAATTGGAGATAACATTCGGTCATTAAGAAAAAGGATTGGATTAACCCAAATTGATTTTTCTAGACAAATTGGCATATCACAAGGAACTTTGAGCGATATTGAACAAGGCCATTGTAATCCATCGGTTGAAACGGTCCTGTCTATACATGAAAAATATGGAGTTAGTTTAAACTTGATTTTGAAGGGATTTGAGGATGTTCAATCGGTGAAGATAGATTTGAAAGACAGGAGAAATGATGAGGAAGAGCTTATTGAAATCATAAAGATGCTTTCCCCCGAAGCGCTATCAGATCTCCTTGACTATGCTAATTATAAACATAAAAAGACCCAGGAAAGTTAATGATGCTCTAGGTGGCTGTAATCGAAAATTAATATAGACTCTCGCTCAGAAGTGATATTTTGATTAGCCGGTGATATTAATCTTTAATAAGGGATAGAAACGATGAATAAAAAACAACAACAAACTGTAGGAATGCAGTTCTTGGCTTCTTCCACAACGATTGGCGCCAGCCAAATCATCCAGTCAAACGGAAGCAATCTAATGGATTTCACGCAAGGGATGCTAACGGGGATTGGAATTGTGGGGATGTTGCTGGCCGTCGTAACCGCTGGAAGATATAATAAGCGCAGTCAATAGTACGAAAGTGTAACAGGTGAAAAAAAGCTCATCCGATACTGGATGGGCTTTTTTAGTGTGGATATCTTTAAAATATCACTGGCTAATCATCATAGTGAGATAAACTTTTAGACTAGTGTTCGGAGAAAATAATGTATTAGACTGTCAGGAGTTTCATTAAGCTAACGGGCAGGATAGCTTAATGACTTCGCCGAATAATCTACATATAGAGCTATTTTCAAAGCTTGTAAATAAGGCGTAATAGAAATTGCTTAGTAGCCATACTAAAAATAGGAGGATTACCAAGGTGAGTATCTCGTTTAGACATTCTTCTGGATTTGGAAAACGTATTGAATACTATCTAATAGGCTTAATGCTAAAAGAAGGTATAGATGTCTACGTACCTTTAGTCGATGACAATGCAATTGATGCAATAATTAAAAAAGCGGACGGCAGTTACATTGAAATACAAATTAAAGCCAGATCTCAAGATGTTAACCCTGGGGATGCTGCGTTGTTTGCAGCTATAAATCATAAAGATAGAGAAAATTATTATTTTGTATTTTATTCTGAAAGACTAAAAAAGACTTGGATATTGTCTTCCAAAGAGTTTATAGAGGAAGCAGCATTAAATAAGTCTGGGAAAAATATTGGAAAGAGATCGATTTGGTTTAATGGCACAAAAACAAACAAGATTACTAAAGAAAAATTGAATATGCTAAAGAAAAATACAATAAGTACCTTGTGAATGATTTTAGCAAGTTCTATTAGAGATTCGAGAAAGAAGATATCACTTAATATATTCAAGCTTCGAGCATTAGCCCTCCGTCTAGAACTGGGCGGTAGAGATGCGAGCATTTTCAGCAGGAAACATGCATTTTTCTATGATAAGAGCTATCTGTGAAATGACATCGTAATACAAGAACTCTATCAGATATCTTACAGGAAGGAAATCTTTATAATGACGAATAATAATTTTAAGGTGTTTAAGCTTGAGGAGAAAATAGATTTTATTATCTACTTGAGATTCTTAATAATATCAACTCATAAACAGATGAAGAGATACAAATCATATTTAAAGAATTTAGAGTACTTAGTTAAAAACTTAGATTTACATAATGAAAATGTTACTTCTATAAGTGGTGATATCTATGATGATTTTTCTGATAGGCTTGGCAAGCTGCACATTGATTTATTAAATACTTTTGCAGATGAATCAAACTCAGCAGCTTCTTATAAAAAGTGTAGAAAGTTAATGGAACGAAAAAAAGATCAATTAGGTATTGATGAGTTGTCAGAAGAGATTAAAGAAATATTAGCTCAGCTAAATAATAATCGTAATTGGTCATCTCATATTCCCGAATCATTAATTCATGCTCAATTTGAAGCAGCAGATAAATATGGTTTTGAAAGTGGAAAAGAAGATATTATTAACAAGCCAAACCCTATTACTATCTTTATGTACAGTAGCTATGAAAAAGGATGGATATTAAGCTTAATTGATGAAGCATTTAGATTACATAAAGCATATAGTAAGATTTTTCAACAAATGAAGAAAGACTATTCAAGATTAGTAGGGCAAAGTGTAGAAATAATTACTGAATATCAAATTAGTGATAGACCGTTTGAAGAGGATTTTGCAGTACCTGTAATTTCAATGCAAATGCAAACCAAGAAATATGGGAAGGTTTAATACTAATTCAAGAAAGTTGACGACAACCGATAACATAATATTCAAGCGGCTGCCCTTTATGGAGCCTCGATCTGCAGAATGAAGAAGCAATGATTCTGATGCCCCTACATTCACTCTTTGGGTCTAACTTCTTTTAGTCTAAGAAGCAGAAACAGTAGCAAACCTTGTACTAGCTAAGTCCCATCGGCCACGGCAGCGTAAGCCCAGTGATTTGTGAATGTCATTGCGCTAACGGGCAAGATGAGACGTTTATAATAACCGAGGGAGGAATTTAATTGGAAATTGAGCCCCATAACGGAAGAAGTTCTAGTGGAAGAACGAAGTATTTTACTGTTACTGGTCCGAAGGGAATTATGCGAATTGGTGTCACATATACGAGTAGAAAGAAGAACGGTGTTTTCTTTAAACGTGAATTTCAAGTCGATGAAATTAATACGGGGAACGGCTGGACCGATGAATGTCCAGATACTCGGGCAATACTGCTTAACACCATCGGTGAAACGTTCGAAGGAAAGAGAGACCGAATAAAATGGCTCGAAGCCGTATATAATGGTTCGCGTCTCCCTAAAACGATCTCATCGATTGCAACAGATTAAGCTAACGGAAAACACTAGTTTGATACATCAGGCAGATTAAAGCCTCTCCTTAGAAGCAAACTAGATTTAATAGCTTCTAAAGGGAGGTTTTGTTATGAACTTAAATGAGTTGTGGTGTTTGTATTAGGCTGACAAACGCATTCAAGGGTTCAGTTCAAAAACATTAAAAGCGTACGCCTTGCAGCACAAGATGTTAGTGCTGGAGCTAGGCAATCGCGATGTCACAGAGGTAACGTTAACTATACTGAAGGAGTACTTAGCAGAACAAGCAGTACGTTTGAAGCCAAACAGCCTTGGTCATCGAATTCGTTTTGTTCGTTCTCTTTTCCGCTATGCTTATGAAGAGACTTATCTGACTTCAAATCCTTCTCTAAATTTGAGAGGACCCAAATTAGATAAGCGCATAACAGTCTTTGTTTTTTGTGTTCGTATTTTTGATTGTTAGTCAATGCTCACTGAAGGATAAACTAGCGCTCTCTAGTAAATTCATTTATTCGCAGCCTACTCCGTCACCATCACGATCAAGTTTGCGTGAATATCCTGGATCTCCAGCATATATTGGGTCAGCTCCGGCAGCTCGAACGGCATCACAATTCTTGTAATAGACATCTTGGATCGGCTCTTTTGTATCCGTAGGCTTTTTAGTCGGTTTACTTGTTGCAACAGGTTTTTTAGTTGCAACGGGCTTCTTAGTAGCCACGGGGTTCGGTGTTTGAGTTGGTGAGACTTTATTTCTTGAAACTCCAGGTTTGGTGGTTGCTGTTGGTATAATAGTGGCCTGGGGACTTTTCGTTACTTTTATCGCATTTACATCATAACCAGAATTGGTTACATAGCCTTCGATACTCCATATTCCACGCTTTTCATTCTGTGCGTTTTTTTGAATAGCACGGAACTTCTCCTCATATTTAACATTAGGTTGATAGACAACTACTCGCGCTAATCCTTCCTTGAGGAGCATCTCATTTATCATGTTACCATCTAAATAAGCGTATGCAAGTAGTCGTCCGTATTGATCCCTTTCAGATTCGTCTACTTCAAGCTCGATTGTTTTTCCGCTTAGAGTTTTTTTAGTGAAGTCATTTGCTTCTTGTCCGAAAGGTTGGGCTGCTTTATTGGAAAGTTTGGTTTCAGGCGCATCGACCAAAAGGAGTCGTACCTTTTCCTCAGATCCATCTAGTATGTTTACTGTAAAAGTATCCCCATCTGTTACTTCTACCACTTTAGCTTCAATTAATTTACTAGAAGGCGTTACCTCTTTATTAGCGGTACCTGAAGCAATTTCTACTTTAGGTTGGTCTGATGCCTCAACAATGGTACTAACATTATTACCAGTCGGAGAAGGTGATGGTATTGCTGAACTTAAAACAGGATCTTGCGATTTAGGTATAATAATCAGGGCTAGAATAAAACAAATCAATAGCTGAATCCCAGTGTACTTTGAAACACTCTTTCGGTTTCGTTTATTGGGATCCCCCCACCAGATAACTTTCTGAGGAAGAATCATTCCAATTAGCCAAATTGGGATTGCGGCGAGGGCAATAAAAAGAAAATTAATAGCAATGGCCTCACGAAAAGTTAAGTTTAAAAGCAATAGGATTTCAAACAAAAGTAAGATTCCACCTACAATGAGAGTTTTCTTTGAACGCGACATAGTAGACTCCTTTTATTTATTTGAGCATTTTGCATAATTCAATTTTCAATTCAAAGTCAAAGTCGGGCCACTTCCAAAGCTCCGTTTTTGATATTTGGGTTATAAGTAGGCAGACGGACAGAATTTCGGTGAAGCTGAAATTTTTAAGCGGCGTTTTGTACTCGTTGCTTCGCGATGGCAAGCGCAGAGGCAAGTAACACAATTGCATTTAAATATTGGTAAGTTGTCACTTTTTGAATACCCCAAACATGGAGCTGGTCAGCGGTTAAATAGGTCTTCATTCGAGAATTGCAGCGCTCCACACTGGTTCGTTTATTGTAAAGTTCTTTCCAGCCTCGGCTTTCCCGGTGCGGCAGCGCATAGCGCCGGAGATCCATTTGACTATTGATTTTAACGACCATTCCATAATTGGAAGACGAACAAGCGGCCATGCCCAAAGGACAATCTACTTGACCTGTCGCATGCGGACAACGGAATTTCAAATGTGTTTTCTCTTGACCCCAATACGTCATGGGAAAACCCATCGAACAACAGGGGGTGCCTTTGCGGGTGATCCCAGCGGGCGGTTCCTTTTCATTCCGTGGATTGAGAGGGATAACGGCTTGGGCCTTGACGTTCCGGGCCGCCTCGTAGTTTTTCATTTGGTCGTAGCCCGCATCCAGCATGAAGAATTTCGCCTTGGATTTCGCAGCGGCAAGCGCTATGAGCACAGGCCCTTCGTCTCCGTCGTTCACATGGGCAGGGGTCACCTGGAGTGCCATGGGAAGTTCGCTCTTTGCATCGACGGCCAGATGCAGCTTATAGCCAAACCACTTGACTTTGTTGCCAAAGCTATCAAATTTCGCACCCCAGTTGGCATTGCCGGTAAGTTCACTTTTTCGTTTGGGTTCTTTTTTTTCGTAGGCGTGAATGGCTGCACTGTCGATCGCGACATGAGTGCCGGCGATGATTCCAGCCTCTTGGCACTGAGCCACAAGATCCTCAAACAACTGCTTTGCAAGGCTTTTGCGAGTCAACTCGGCAAAGACTCGGCTTAACGTGGAAATCGAAGGGGCGGGGAGATCCAGCCGAAGTCCACATTGGTAACGGAAACGAAGGTCAAACTCCAGTCTGCGCGCTAGGCCGGTGAACGTATCGATGTTCTCTAAGGGAGCCGCGAGTAACGCGCGAAGAATGCCTTGCCGACAGTGTCCATCCGCTCCTCGGGGTGAAGGATTCCTCAATTCTCTCGCATAAGGACGCAGGTCAAGTGCGCTGAAAAAGATGGGCAGACGTTCTTTGGAATCAATTTTTTGAAGCTCCTCAAAGGAAAATAGACTTTCTTGGAGAATATACATAGTGACTTCACTCCCTTGGGTTTTCTCGTTTGGTCACTTGAAAACTTCTCCAAGTTGGGGTGAAGTCCTTTTTTATGCTTGAAATTGCTTTGTGTAACAAGGGTTTAGATTAATGCAAAATGCTCGAATAAGAAGTGTTAGTTAATTAATAGAAATAAATTCCTTTAAAAAATTATACAGGTGGTGTTTTTTAAATGAAGAAAACAAGATTAGTAGGCGCTTTACTATCCGTTTTTATTTTGGCTATAAGCATTCCAACTAGTGCATTTGCTGATTTTTTTGCAGGCGGACGTTCTTCTGCAAAGTTTAATGCCTATTACGATTCTTCCGTAGTAACATATGGATATGAAGGAATATATGATACGGCAAGAGCAAGTTGGGGGGGGATTTCTTCTAATGTTGCCATTGGGAAAACCACCTCATCGAGTGGCTTGCCAGACAAATATTATGTTGGCTTTTCAGCTGATCCTACTTTTCTTGGATTATCTTCTTATTACGATGCAAATGGAAATCCCGTAAATAATAATGTACCAAGAGCATTTACGACCTTCGCAAGCTATAATAATAATTTAATTGTATATGAATCTCCTGGTTCATCAGCAGTAAGAATTTCAAATGCAATTCATGAACTTGGTCATACCTTATCTTTGGCTCATACGACACAATCAGGTATAACCGATTCTGTAATGTTTCAAGGTGTTCAAACAATTGGCCCTCAACAGTATGACAAGAACCAACTTAAAGCAAAATGGGGAAATTAAAATTAGGGGTGATACATTGTGTTGAAGAAAAAAATTAAATTTAACAGCAAGCAGATAATTATCCTTGCTTTGATAGCATTAACTATTGCCATTATCAATACTTCAGGATTGGCAGCAAACAATAAAGCTGAAAGTACGCCCATTGAAAAAGCAGAGACAATAAATATGGATGCAAATTATATTCTATTTAATGATGTAAATCAATTAGACCAAGCTGCAGACTTAATTCTCGTTGGTAGTCCTACAATGGATTTTCCTGAAAGAGAACATATTACAACGTATTTTGGAGATGGAGCAATTCAGGACTTCTATACACTAACTGATTTGAAAATCGATAAAATTTTAAAAGGTCCTCAAGATTTTAATCTTGCAACATCGCAATCGCTTAAGATTATTGAACCAATAGGATATGCAAAACCTGAAAAAAAAGAAAATAAGATTACTCGTGAAGAATATTCTGAACTAGAAAAAGGGGAGAAATATATTATATTTTTGATGCAAAATGACCAAGGTCAGTACGTTGTAATTAACGTGAACAACGGTAAATTCAACCTTAATGAGACAGAAGTTTCTTTTGCTTCGGATTCAGAGAATGTAAAACATGAAAAAATTAAGAAGGAGGTTTTTTCGAAATATAAAATAAAAGAATAATGATTTATTTATGATACCAAATAATAATGAGCTGCATTATGCGCGCATTGAAAAGTGATCATAGGTTTTAACTAAGGAAGCCGTGGTTCGGAAACTGCGGCTTCCTTTAGTTCGCCCAGCATGGGTGCTATCTTTAGAGTTCATGTCCAGAATGGTGAAGGCAATATTAGCCATTAGCTTAGACAAGGGTTTCCACCGTGAACTGAGTCAGTACCTTTAAGCTGGTGCGGATACTTCTCGCTGGCGGATACACCAGTCTTTCAAACGATAGATAGATGGTTTCGAAGGAAGCTGCAAATGTGCCTTTGGAAGCACTGGAAGAACCCACGAATCAAAGCTGTTGACTATGATGCCTCTGTTTGCGTTCTAAGGCTTGTTTCTATACGTCTCTACATATAGAGAATGGAGAGTTCAGGATCCTGCTGGTTAAATGAAGGGTTATAGTGTACCTTATTTAATAAGATAAGGAGTGGTAATCTTGAAAAAAAACAATCAAATCCCCGCGATCCTCGCAGCTTCAATTCTGCTGATTCTGCTCAGCAGCATGCTTAAGCCGGAGGGCTCTACCCTGCTGGGTGTGCTGCAGACGTTAATGCTCGGAGTGGGCTTGCTGGGCTGCTGTACAGCGGCCTGGAGATTCGCCAAAGGCGGCAAGGGCAAGAGCTGAGTATAAATAGAAAAGGCCGCAGCACTATGCTGCGGCTTTTTCATGCGCTTTGACAAGTTGCTATATTCCATACGCAGCTATACAACAAACAAGTTTGCTTCAGGCCGCAACGTTTCCAACCGGCACATTTGCTCGCGCACATGTCTCAGCCGGGTTTTCAGCACTGGCACGCTTTGCTCAAGAATGGTGCTGATTGCCGGCAGGGGCAGCAGCATGCCGTACCATAACACCTGCACAATCTGATCCTCCCAGGCTAATCCATTGGAAACAAAGAGGCTGCACTCCTCTGCAGCCCGGGAGCATTGCTGAATGCACTCCCGGTACGCATCCAGAGAGAAAGGCTGCGGGATGAAATCATCATGAAGGTACCGGGTATAAAGCTCAGTGAAGGTCTTCATCGCAGTCTTTTCAGCAACGGCACCCTCTCCCAGCAGCAGACTGGTGAGTGCATAAATATTTCCGGTGTTCTTTTGGACATATTCCGCAAACCCGCTGGCAGCTGTCCATTCCGGGGATAATGGGTCTGGCATGTCTTCACGTTCCTTCCTGAATAAGAAATTATAAGATGGAGAAATAAGCGATGGATCTGTCCATTAGCTCGGCTATGTCCGGTTCCTGCCAGCTGCCTTTATGCAGCAGGGAACTTGAAGGTTTATAGTACATCCGTCTGAAGGGGGGCGTACCGCCGGCCCCAGCTGTACGGGAATAGGGGACCATTTGCAGATGTGACGTGACGACCTTGCCTTGCAGCTTGGCTTTTAAATCCAGCAGGGCCGTTTGCACGATTTCTTGCTGACCCGGCTCCCACTGCGCACCTAGCTGCTGTACAATTTCTATGGCTTCTTCCAGCCTGTGATTGCGTATACTTCTCAGAAAGCTGCTCCATTTAATGACGTCAAAATGATCGCCTTCCGCAGACAGTATCCCCGCTCCCCAGCTGCACCCAGCCTTGCACGTAAGCTTCAGCACACCATACCGGCATTTGCCGGATGACTCCGTGGCATGATGGAATGGCCAGGGGGCATCGAATACAAACACTTCTATACGTAACAGCCTGCGCTGGTTCATTTCGTTTTCCCTCCTACCCATTTATAAGCTGCAGCCTCAGCACAAAAAACCGCAGCAGAGGAGGACCTCTGCTGCGGTTTTGGTACAGGCTTAAATACACCTGGCGCAAAAACGTGGCGGATCAAGGTTCTCTCTAGTCGCTTACGGGGTTAGCTGTCGGATTCGGACGGTGAGAGTCGCCCTACCTAATGAGACCACAGTCTCCTTCGGATTCACCCCAAGAAAGATAAGGTAATGGATAATATGAAGCTTATCCCTTCTTATCTTCCAGGTAAGGCCCTGCGGGCCTGATGGTTCCCCCGTTTCCCGCATTGCGGGAATTCAGCGTTCATATCGCATTTCATGTATTGGATTCAAACCGAATCATACTCTTTTCGCATGAGCTTTGTAAAAAGGAAAAAACATTCTTCTGAGCCGATTTTCAGGGGATTATGGCAAAAGACACGATAAGAAGTGCTAAAAGGGTATTTATCAACGATTTTCAGCTTTTTATCTCGTGTATACGACTGCTTTTGATTTAGGGTGATCAGAGCACAAAAGGCAATTTGCTCAACATCGGGTGAATAAAATCACAACGCTGTATGCTTTTTCGCAAATCGTTGATAAGCCGAGTAAATAAGAGTAATGATGAGATTGAGGCTTAAGTAAGCGCTACCTGATCTGGAATGGGTTTACTAAATGCATTATTTTGGCAGGTTTGGCGGTTTACAAGGCCGTGACCGCCAGAGTATGATTACTTCTGTTTACTACACAATCGAATACGCAGTCCGCTTAATTTCCGTTATGGAAAGCGGGGGAACCAACAATCGGCAGCCGATGTGAGAGTCGGAGCCGGTTATGGGGTGAATCCTGTGAAAGTGCGAGAGAATGCTCGCATGGATACAGGTAGGGCGACTCTCACTGCCCGAATCCGACAGCTAACCTCGTAAGCGTATTAGAGAGGATGAGCACAATGTGACCGTTAATTGGACCACAGAGGGAATTCCTTTGTGGTTTTTTGCTGTGTTCGTACGGGCAAATGAATGGAAGTCCTAGGCCGGAGGAGAGGAAGATATGGCGAATTCGGAAGAATATGTACTCATTAACGCTCCGACTAAAGCGGGGGAGCATTTTATCAAAATCTTAAAGTTCAGAGGCTACAAGATCGCAGGAATCGCCAACAATGCGGCGGAGAAGCGGCGTCTGGAGGAGCTGGGAATCGAGGTCAATCTTGTGGTGGACACACATCATCAGAATACATGGTTCCGCCCCTCTTTTCCGGTAGGAAGAGTATTTCTGTTCGAGAGCAGTGTGACCTTATGCTGCCGGTATATCCAGATGTGCCGGACCTGGACGACAAAACCAATATACGTAATTACGACTTCGATGAATCCCAGACTGGTCTATAAAGGACTTGGAGCGGATTCCGTCATCTATTCCCACAGCGGAAATGTCTCTTTTCTGGCGGATGTCTCAACGAATCCGGGATAAGGCCAAATAAAAGGGCAAATAAAAGGCATCCCCTGGACAGAGGTCCAAGGAGATGCCTTTTTCAAAATACAAATATTTATATGCCTCACGCTATGAATTATTCAGCGGTTGCTCCAATAAGCTGCTTAAGTTCGGAAACGTTGAAGCCTTTGACTGCGCGGCCTTCGTACACAGTAACAGGCACACCCATGAAGCCCAGCTTCTCGACTTCTTCCTGATACACTGTACTTGTCATAACATCACGCACCTCGAAGCTAAAGTCTTGCTCAGTCAGCCACTGTTTCACTTGATTGCAGTCGCTGCATCCTGTGGTGGAATAGACAATTACCGGCTGGCTCATTGGCTTACAGCTGCCTTGATGGCGTCCCGGGTGATTTTCCAATGGGAGGTGTTCCAGCGCACTTCGCCGTCTTCCAGCAGGAAGATCTGCGGAGATTCATGCTTGATCCCGAAATCTTCGGCAATCTGATTGGACAGCGGACGGTCTTCAATCACATGCACAATGGCAGCTGGAGTCTCGGAGCCTTGCACATAGGCTGTGAATTCCTCATTGGCCTTGGCGCTGATCGGGCAGGTAGTGCTATGCTTGAAAAGCAGTTTTTTACCTGGTTGCGCAACATATTGCTGCAGTTCTTCCAGAGTATGAAGTTGTTGGATAGACATCGGTATCTCACCTTCCTATAAGTACTTGTAACTACGATTGTAACATAGTTCAAAATTAAATCAAAAAGGAAGTTAGAGCAACTCTTTCAGTGGAATTACAGTCCCATGAAGGACGTTGAAAAAACGTGACTGCCATGCTAATGTGAGAGAGATGCCGCGTGTATCCTGAAGAATCGTAAAGGGTGTGTCCATAATCATGAAAAGGGTTGCTTTTGTTACCGGTGCTGACCGTGGTTTAGGTTTTTTTCTGGCAAGCTGGCTTCTAGAGAACAAATATTCCGTATTTGCCGGTCAGTATATGAAGGAGTCGGAATCGCTGGACGCACTGAAAAAGCAGTACCCGGACCGATTAACTCTGATCCCGCTGGATATCAGCGACCGTGAGAGTGTCAAGCAAGCGGCACGCAGCATTTCGGGCAGTACCGTTCATGTTGATATGATTATCAATAATGCCGGTATTATTCATAGAGCTGATGATGCCACGATGCTTGTTGATATGGACGATGAAGCCATGGCTCACATTTATAATGTAAACACGCTTGGTTCTTTGAGGGTCAGTAATGAATTGATGGGCCTGTTAATGCAGAGCAAGCAGAAATTGATTGTTAATATCTCCTCAGAAGCCGGAAGCATTGGCCGGAACAAACGGATTAATATGTACGGATACTGTATGTCCAAAGCGGCGCTTAATATGCAGTCCTCCCTAATACACAACCATTTGAAGGTGATGGGCGGGCAGGTTATGGTCTTTCACCCCGGCTGGCTGCAGTCCTATATGAATGGTGAGAAGGCTCTGGAGGCACCTATTTCTCCTGAAGAGTCGGCGCGTAAGATTATGAATATCGTGCAGGAGCACAAGAAATATATGGGTGAGGAGCCGGCTTATCTCGACCTGGACGGCAATGCCTGGCCCTGGTAACTATACACGAAGAGAAGCAGGAAGAGAGGCGGGAAGAACATGTCTGAAGGGAAAGCACTTGCACTTGGCAGCTACAGTGAGGTGAAATACCATCCTTTTGCCGGTGTGGATCACGAGATTAAGCGCATTCTGTCACCTGATCTGCAGGTGGAGGCTTCCGAAGATTACAGTCTCCTGAACAAAGACAACCTTGAGGGATTGAAGCTGGTTATCGCCTATACCGAATTTTCCGATCAGAAAATAGCCCCGGAGCAAAGTGCCGCTTTGCTGTCTTATGTAGCGGGGGGCGGAGGTCTGCTCGTTGTACATAACGGAATCTCCCTGCAGCGGAATCAGGAGCTGGGCGCCATGCTGGGCGCGCATTTCACCCATCATCCGGAATACACCTCCCTGCATATGAAAATACCGGAACACGGGCATCCCATTATGCAGGGGATCAGCGAATTCGTCATCGAGGACGAGCCGTACTACTTTGAAATGCATCCCTATTTTGAGACGACTGTACTGGCAGAGTACCTTCATGAAGGGGCCATGCGTCAGGCAGCCTGGTGCCATGAGTTCGGACTTGGCCGTGTAGTTTATCTGATGCCGGGGCATCATTTGCCTTCCTTCTCGGCAGAGCCGTTCCGCCAGATGATCCGCCAAGGCGGAATGTGGGCAGCGGGTCTGCTGTAACTCCTACCTTTGAATCGTTTTCGCACATCAAAACAGCTGCACGTTCCCCAAAAGGAGCATGCAGCTGTTTTTTTGATGTATGAATGTTCCAGCTTCGGTCAAAATAGGGTTACGAATAAAAAGGGGGACGCATGGAATGTGGAAGATGCTATGGGATCTTGTGCCCGGCTGGAAGGTGCTGTTTCAAGGTTTTGTCATCTTCGTCGTTCCGGTCGTCTTAACCCGCCTAATGATCTGGCTCCGAATGAAAGAGGGTAAGGCGAGCACCCGGGGAATGCGGGCTGAAGGCAAAAAGGGCGGGGGTGTTCCAAGCTCCGAAGATACGGGGGAGGCGGATCAGACCAGCATCGCTGTGCAGAATAAAAAATCCGCCGCAGCCGCACCCCTTGTTCAAAACAACGCTGGACAGGCAACTCCTTCCCTGACCTATACCGGAGAGTTCCAACATGATGTTCAGTCCTTCAGGGAGATAAGTACCGATATGTCCGACGTCAATGTCAGAGAGCTGCGCATCGGAAGCCTGGAAATCAAGGCGGCGCTGTTTTTTGTGGATGGACTTACAGACAAAGAAGGCATGGACCAGAACATCCTGATGCCCTTGATGAACACAGTGCGGCCCTTTGAAGGCATGAGTACAGCCCCGCCAGCAGAGATATTGAAAGGAATTATCGTGCATCAGGTAGTACAGGTCTCGGAAATTGCATATACCGACCAGCTGAGACTCTCGCTGCAAAAGGTATTGTTCGGCTCTGCGGTATTGTTAATTGACGGAATGTCGGAGGTTCTTATACTAGGTACCCCGAAAGGCAACACAAGAAGTGTGGAGGAGCCGATATCGGAGGCGCTTCTTCGCGGTCCGCGGCTGGGGTTCAATGAAACGCTCAGTGATAACACGGCGATGCTGCGCAGACACGGGCAGAGCACGGAGCTGGCCATGATTTCTTTTACCGTGGGCGAGCGAATTGAGAAGGAATTGGTGCTGACCTATCTGAAAGGCGTTGCCAACGATGAGCTGATTAAGGAAATCACCCGGAGAATCAAAACGATCAACATAGATGATGTCCAGGAATCGGGATATTTGGAACAACTCATGGAAGACAACTACCTCAGCCCCTTTCAGCAGATCCAGAACACAGAACGGCCGGACCGGGTCATGGCGGCGCTGCTGGAGGGAAGAGCGGCCATTCTTCTGGACGGCACACCGTTTGCGCTGATAATGCCGACTACCTTCGGAATGCTGCTGCAATCACCGGAGGATTATTATGACCGCTGGTTTTCGGGTTCACTATTGCGGCTCCTGCGTTTTTTTGCCGCATCAGTCTCGCTGTTTGCTCCGGCGCTCTACATCTCTTTCCTCTCGTTTCATCCCGGGCTGATTCCTACCAAACTGGCGATTTCAATCATCAGCTCCAGGCAGGGGGTCCCCTTTGCTACATTAATTGAAGCGCTGATTATGGAAATCTCTATCGAAATATTGCGTGAGGCCGGCCTGCGCCTGCCCAAACCCATTGGACCGGCCATGGGCATTGTCGGAGGTCTGATTATCGGCCAGGCAGCGGTGGAGGCGGGGATTGTCAGTCCGATTCTGGTCATTGTCGTTGCGGTTACAGCGATCTCCTCTTTCTCGGTTCCCATGTACAGTGCGGGGATTACCTTGCGTTTTCTCCGTTTCCTGGCGATGTTTTTCGCTGCTGTATTCGGACTTTATGGCGTTGTTATGTTTTTCCTCCTGCTCAGCAGCCATTTGATTAAGCTGAAGAGCTTCGGGGTTCCCTATTTAAGCATGGTTACTCCCTACAGGATGAGCGACCTGCGCGATTTTATTATCCGCATCCCCCTGCAATTGATGAAGCGCCGTCCGGCACTGCTGCAGCCGAAGGATCCAATACGTAAAAAATAAACGAGAATTCAGGAGACTGAGGTGAGAACCATGAATGCGAAAGTACAGGATAGCATCACGACGAGCCAAGCGACCATTATTATGGTCAATTACATCCTCGTAGCAGGCGTATTCACCCTTCCCCGGACAACTGTACAGGCCGCCGGCACTCCTGATGTATGGATATCACTCATTGTGAGCGCCTTGCTGTCCATGGTGGCCGGCACGGTAATTGTCCTGCTTAGCCAGCGGTTTCCGGGCAAGACCTTTTATCAGTACAGCAGAATCATTATCGGCAAGCCGCTTGCAGCGATTCTGGGAGTGGTCATCGCCGCGTATTTTCTATGTATTTCCGGATATGAGCTGCGTTCGATGCAGGAGGTTACCGGATTCTTTTTGCTGGAGGGGACACCCTATTGGGCGGTTGCCTCTGTATTCATGTGGATTGCGCTTTATTTATGCAGAGGGGGAATTAATGCGCTGTCCCGGATGTGCAGGCTGATTGCCCCCATGGCCGGGGCGATTTTTTTCGGGGTCTGTCTGCTTAGCCTGAAAATATTTGATATAGACAACCTCCGCCCAGTGCTCGGGGAAGGGCTGGGGCCGGTATGGAGAGGCGCTAAGCCGACAGCACTGACTTATACGGCAGGTGAAGCGCTGCTGTTCCTGGTAGCTTTTATGGAAAAACCCAAAAAAGCAGGGCGGGTGCTTGTCGTAGGGACATTGATCTCTATGATCTTTTATGTTGTTGCTGTTGTCATGACGATAGGGGCACTTTCCATAGAGGGTGTAGTCACCCGGACATGGCCCTTCATCGATCTGATACGCAGCTTTGAGGTGAACCTGCTGTTTGAACGTTTCGAATCCTTGCTCCTGGTCATCTGGATTATGCAAATTTTTTGTACCTTCTGCATTTCCTTCTATGGAGCGGCGCTCGGAATATCGCAAATCTTCAACAAAAAGCTCGACCATTGTCTATTCGCCTTGCTTCCGCTTGTTTATTTTATTACGGAAACTCCTCCGAATATCAATGGCCTGTTCGCATTCGGCACCAGCCTTGGCAATTGGGCCATTCTGCTGTTCGGATTGCTGCCGCTGCCGCTGCTAATTATTGCACATTTCAGGAGAGCCGGATCATGAAGCGAATCGTACTGCTTGCTGTGCTTCTAATTCAAAGCATAGGGTTATCCGGCTGCTGGAGCAGCACACCCATTGAGAACTTAAATATGGAAGTGGCCGTGGCGCTCGACATAGCGGATGAAACACCAATCGAAGAGGATTTTGAGCAGAGGGGCGGGGAGTACCCGAAGAATAAACGAATGTCCTGCACCTACCAATTTATCGTACCCCAAGGTTCAGTGGGTTCCAAAAAAGAAGGCGCATCCTCCAGAAATTTCTATAATATGACTGAAACCGGAGACTCCATCTTCGAAGCGATCCGTGAACTGTCGCTGCGTACAAACAAACCTCCCATTGGACATCATCTGAAGGTCATCGTAATCGGCGAGCAGCTGGCACGTTCTACCAAGCTTTCAGAGCTGATCGATTTTTTTAGCCGGGATAATGATATCCGCCCCAGTGTGCTGATTCTCGTCAGCAAGGGAAAGGCCAGTGATGTGCTGAACAACGTGCTGCCGGGTCAGACACCGGCGTTTGTGCTGGAGGGGATATTTGGCAACCGGGACCGGAACCTGCGAATCTGGGAGCCAGTGTCTATCGCCAAGGCCGCAGGTCCCCTGCACGGGAAGACCACCTTTATGTTGCAGAATGTAATAGCTGCGAAGAATGAGATGAAATTTGCCGGAGCCGGTGTGATTAAGGGAGAGACGGGCAAGCTGCAAGGCTTCTTAAACGAGGAGGAGCTGGAGGGTGTGGTCTGGCTTACGGGAAAAGGGAAAGGCGGAGTGCTTAAGACCAATGAGGATGGCAGCGGCAGGCTGATTACTTATGAGGTTAAGTCCATGGGCAGCAAAATCAAGGCTAAGGTCGAGGGAGGCGAGATCTCTTTTGCCGTGAAGATCGAGTCAACGGGCAGATATGCGGAGACTTTCGCACATGGAGGACAAAAGCTGGACGCTGCTTATATGAAGCAGGATGAACTGGTGCTGCAGGATAAGGTAAAGGAAATGGCCAGAGCCTCTGTGGAGACAATGCAGCAAAAGCTGCATGCCGACGCCGCCGGATTCGGCAAAATCCTGCGTATTCAGCATCCTGCTGTATGGAGAAAGGTGAAAGGGAACTGGGATGAAACCTTCAGCCGGGTTCCGATAACCATTGATGTCAAGCTGCATATAGAGGAATACGGGGCTTCCGGAACCACCACCGAATAAAGCACGGTTATTCAAGAAAGTCCTTGACCCTTACACTGGTGTCAGGGTTTATACTTGGAATAGAAGTTCTCATGAACCCCGGGGAGAATGAATGCTATGAAAATAGGTGAACTTGCAGCACAGACGGGCGTCAGTGTCCGATCACTGCGTTATTATGAGCGTCAGGGACTTATCGCTCCCCTCCGCCAGGCGAATGGATACCGGGAGTATTCAGCGCTTGCTGTAGAGACGGTGGAGACGATTAAGCTGTATTTAAATTTGGGTTTGTCCACGGAAGAGATTTCCGGTTTTCTGCACTGCGTGCTGAAGAATAAAGAAGCGTTCTGCGCGGAAGTGATGCCGCTATACCGCAGCAAGCTGGAGGAGATAGAGCGCCAGATTGTGCAGCTCAGCCAAATTAAGCTGAACCTGCAGCAGCGGATGGCCTCCATCCAGCAGGAACGGCTGGAGGCAGAGGCAGCTGATAATCCGCTGTTTGAATGAAGACGGTCCAAAGAATGTACTTTTTGTATTATTCAAGATATACACATGGGAGGAACTTACGATGGCTATTATCAATGCAGAGAAAACTGAGGATCTAAGAGCCGAGCTAAGCGGCAGCGGGACCGTACTGGTTGATTACGGAGCGCCATGGTGCGCGCCCTGCAAGATGTTGCTGCCTGTTCTGGAGGAACTGAATGACGAGTATGGAGACAGTGTGGCTATCGTTAAGGTGAACTGTGATGAACTGCCTGAGCTGGCGGGGGAGGCCGGAGTCATGGGCCTGCCTACGGTGATCGTGTATAGCGGAGGTCAACCGGTGGAGAAGCTGGTCGGTCTGCGCCCTAAATCGGCCTACCAGGGTGTATTGAACAAGTATGCGGCTCTAAGCAGCAACAGATAATAGATTAAGAGGCAGTGAGCGTCATGTCCAGCATGTGCTTCCTGCCTCTTCCTATGTCTATTTATGAATTCAAAGTGACTTGGCTTTCTCTGCAACGGGAACAACCTCATTATGATGTAATGCCTCCAGCACTTCAGTCCGAAGAGCATCTGTGAACTCATTCCACGTTTTTTTGCCAACACCCAGCTCATCGCGTCCGATGGAATTCAGTGTTTCCAGCCACACGCGTTTGTCATTAATTTCGCCAAGCTGCTCCTGGATCTGTTTATAGATCTCCTCATGGGCATGAAATTTCTGGTTAAGCGCGAATGCGGCCGCATTGGCTGTATAGCGCAGCTCCTTGGCGGCGATCCGCAGCTCATGCAGTGCGTCGAAGGCTTCCTGTGATTCGGCCTCGGCACCTTTGAATAGGGTTTTGCATGTTTTTTTCTTCTGCTCAAAAGCTACTTCAAGTTCGCGCATAACGACGTTTACATCTCTTTTTGCTGCCAGTGGCTCAAGCGTGCTGCTCCGAAAAGCTTCCCATAACCCGTCCAATTCCTTGCCGGCCAGCTTTAGGAGCTCAGCCTCCAGCTTCTTGCGGTATTCCTTCCGCTTATCCTTCTGGTGTTTGATGACCGCCTTCAGCAGTTCGGCAGTTTTATCCTCACCGGCTTCCTTGGCGCTCTTGCGTCTTTCCTTGAAGGATTCAATAAGAACATCTGCATCCCTGACCTTGCCCAGCCTTTTCTGAGCCTGCTTGAATACGTTGTACAGCTCGGCTGCGGCGGAATGATCCGGGTCGAGAATGGACAGCAGGGTCAGTAGCTTGCGGCTGTTGACTCTGGCTTGATGAATATCCTCGTCATCAAAGTTTTTGAGCGCGTCTTTGCTGTAGTCCCTAAAGTTGATATACAGCTTGTGCATTGCCTGTTCCCATTGCCTGGTCTTGCTTAACTGTCTGTCCTTCGCAAGTTGTTCGACTGTCATGCGGATCACTCCTCAAGGTTGTGTATAGCATGAGCTTCAGCGCTTAATCTTGCCGCTGATTGAAACTTGTTATGGTATTAGGATAACGGTATTCTGCGGCTATTTCAAATGCTGAACCCACGCTTTGCCTTCGCGCCAGGCTGCGGATCGGTTACAATATGACTATTGGTTCGGACAAAGGTTAACATTCAATAGGTACTCGGGGGATGAATGATGATCAATAAAGGAATTAACAGGGCAGAATCGGGCACGGAGCGCGCTCTTCCGAATGTAATGGTGCTGTTTGAGCATTTGTCAGATGATGACGGGAAGGCTGCAAAATATGGCGGAAGTGGGGCTGCTGAAGGTGGAGCGGTGGCGGAACATGCTGTGAGGTCAGGAGATGCGGGAGGCATGCTGGTTCCCTTTGCATTTGAGGAGACGCTGTGCCGGGACATTGGAGCGGGACTGGCCCCTCCAGCCCTGCATCTCTGGAGTCATCCCGCAGGTGTTGCACTGGGCCTGCGGGACAGTAAACTGCCCCGCGCAGAGGAGGCGATGGCCGGGCTTGAGCGGCGCGGGTTTCGTACAGCGGTCCGTCACTCCGGCGGGGCTGCCGTGCCGCTGGATGCCGGGATCGTCAATGTGGCGCTGGTCCTTCCGAAAACTCCGGGCAAGCTGGATTTTCACGACGATTTCCGGCTGCTGGCTTCCCTGATTCAGGAAGCCGTAGCGGTAAGCCATCCGCAGGCTGCGGCGTTGATCCAGGCCGGGGAAATCACGGGTTCCTATTGTCCCGGTGATTTCGATCTGGCTATCGGCGGCCGCAAGTTCTGCGGCATTGCCCAGCGGCGGCAGAGCAGCGCGTATTTCGTTCACGCGTTCGTTGTAGTCTCCGGCTCCGGGCAGGAGCGCGGGGAGCTGATCCGCAGGTTCTATGAGACTGCGTCCGGCGGGGACGAGTCTTTATCTTATCCGCGGGTCCGCCCGGAGACCATCGCTGCGTTAAGCGAACTCGGCGGGCCGGCTTCGGCGGCGGTGTTCGCTTCAGGCATCCGGCAGGCGATATCCGGGCGCGGAGTGCAGCTTAAACCGGCTGCCCTCCTCAAGGAGGAGACCGGTTATAACTTGCAGTATGCGGATCAGCGTGTGCTGGAAGCGGCACGGGTGCTGCGGGAACGTTATGCCCGCTGAGATCTGTGCGTCTGCAGGGTTTGAGCTTGAATGTGAGCTAAAGCTTGAGTTTGAACTGGGGTTTGTGTTTGGGGTTTGTATTTGGGGTTTGGGTTTGGCGATTCCGGCCAAACCCAAACCCCAAACCCCGCAAAAGGTGCTGCAACACAGCTGATTTAAGCAGCTGCGGCAGCACCTTTTGTTATGGGTGATAAGGAACCGCAATGTTACTGATATAAGCTGAGCTGAACGCAAGTTTGCAACTAATACCGTGCCCATGCTAACCGTACAGTGTCCACGATAATAAGAGGCACTGCTAAGGCGATAGCTGCACTCCATACAACTAAAACCTGACCTTTTAGGCCCGGCAAGGAGATAACTGCATTCTGTACACTTAAAAAGTGTCGATCCGGCCCAAACATAGCTTTCCGGCATTTTTAATTGCAGGAAATACACTTATCTCCAAATAATCTCCATTTTGGCCCTGATTAGATGCAGTAAATACATCTATTATGGTGCGGCGTAACGAGACCGTTGTTTTGTTCAAACTATATAGTTTTTGTCTCGGCTTTTCCTGCGGGCAGCAGCTACGTATACAGCTCTGGCCGTCTGTCGGAAAAGATCGGAATCTGCTGTCTTACCTCCCGCACCTTCTGCAAATCAATGACACCGCTCAGGATTTCTTCGTTTTCTCCGGCCTCACATATAATGTCGCCCCACGGATCAATGATCATGGAATGCCCGGCGAAAATGTTCGCCGGATCAGCCCCGGCGCGGTTGCAGGCGACGACGTAGCATTGGTTTTCGATTGCCCGGCTGATCAGCAGGGCCCGCCAGTGGGACAGCCGGGGCAACGGCCATTCGGCGCTGATGAACAGCAACTCCGCTCCGAGTGCCGTATGGGCGCGCACCCACTCCGGGAAGCGGATATCATAGCAGATCAATCCGGCGCATAACGCGCCGTCCAGGCTGAACAGCCCCTTGGCTTCTCCTGGCTGAAGATACAGGTGCTCATCCATCAGGCGGAACAGATGCAGCTTGCTGTATTCCCCGGCAAGCCCGCCATTCCGGTTAAAGACGAACATGCTGTTGGTGATCCCGGCAGCCTGCTTGTTGGCTACCGAACCGGCAACGATGTTGATGCCATATTCGCGGGCCAGGCCGGAAATAAAGTCCTTCGTAATCTGCCCCTCTGGATCGGCAATTTCATTAAGCCGTGTTAGATCGTATCCGGTCGTCCATAATTCGGGGAGAATGAGGCAGTCAGGACGAGTTGCTGCGGCCTGGCGTATTTTGTGTTCAGCGGCCACATAATTTGCCTCGGGTTTGCCAAATGCTATATCGAGCTGAATCAGGGAAATTTTCATATTTCCTGCCTCCTCATTCATTATTATTGATAAATTAGTTGACGGGTCAACTATATCGGTGTAAACTAATTTTTATCAAAAGGATTTTGCACAATATACTTGCCTTGGTGTGTTCTTTTTGAATCCAGTTTTGTACGAAGCAATCCACAGTAGTGGAGCTTACAAAACTTTAAGGGGGTTAATTTTGACTGAACATCTGCCTGAGGAAGAAGAACAAATATTAGAACTGCTGCAGGCGCTGAACAAGGGAATCAGCCCCAAGTTTGAACGTTGTGCAGGCATCAGCCCTACGCGGCTCCGCCTGCTTCACGAGCTGTTTCAGGTTGCAGAAATTAGCCAGATTTCGCTGCAAAAGGAAGTCGACATTGATGCTGCAGCTGTCACCCGCCATTTGAAGGGGCTGGAGGAGAACGGCATGATCTCCCGCCGCAACAATCCTGCCGACAACAGGGTGACTTTGGTCTCGCTCACTGAACAAGGGCGGGAGAAAATCCTCTCCTACAAGGAGGAGAAGATCCGGTTCCTCCGCTCATTGCTCACCGGATTTGAAGGGCAGGAGCTCAAAGTGCTTATAGATATGCTTACCCGGCTGCAGCAAAACATCGATTTACTGTAGCCTGACTTATATACCAATTATAAAGGAGATTATTACAAATGAATGCTACCAGAACCAACGATTTCAATTCTATTATTACAGGCCGCCGCTCGGTCCGCAAATATGATACCTCTGTCAAAATCAGCAAAGAGGAAATGACCGAGATGCTAACTGAGACTACACTGGCTCCTTCCTCGGTCAACATGCAGCCTTGGCGCTTCCTCGTGATCGAAAGTGCGGAAGGCAAAGCCAAATTGGCTCCTATCGCCCGCTTCAATCAGTTGCAGGTAGAAACCTCCGCAGCAGTTATTGCCGTATTCGGCGACTTGAACAATTTTGATTATGCTGAACAGATTTACGGTACGGCTGTTGAGCGCGGACTTATGCCTCAGGATGTGAAAGAGAACCAATTAACCCGTCTGGCCAGCCATTTCGCAACACTGCCAGCAGATGTGAACAGAGAGACTGTGATGATTGACGGCGCATTGGCTTCCATGCAGCTGATGCTGGTTGCCCGTGCACACGGCTATGACACCAACCCTATCGGCGGATTCGAAAAGGATCAAATTGCTGAAGTCTTCGGCATGGACAAAGACCGTTACATCCCGGTTATGCTGATCTCGATTGGCAAAGCGGATGGAGAAGGATACGCATCCGTCCGTCTGCCGATTGACACTATTGCCGAGTGGAAATAAGAGCATAAGCTCCCGAATTCAGTTACGAAGTTCATTCTGACAAAACCATTAGGAGGAACAAAACTATGATCATTATCCACGTTTTAATGCAAGTGAACCCCGAACGCGAGGAGCAGTTCCTGGCTGAAGCCAAGACGTTGCTTGCAGCAACCCATGAGGAAGAGGGCAACCTATCTTATGAGCTGTACAAGCATGCCGCGCAAGAGAATGTATATATTATGGTTGAAACCTGGCGCGATGCAGCTGCTGTAGGCAGCCATAACACAAGCCCGCATTTAACGGGGTTTGCCGCTAAGGCAGGCGAGTTTCTGACTGCGCCGCTGGATATGAAGGTATATAACGGCGAGCTGTTGCAGCAGTAAGGGCAATGTAACAAGTGGGGAGGGATAGGGAATCGTTCATGCAAAGGATGTTCTGGCCAATCAGTTACTAGCCAATGCTAATGATCCAAGCTGGTATTCTCCGTTCGCGCAGGCGGTTGAGGGTTTAACAGAGGAAGAAGCCTTTTGGAAGCCTGACGGGAACAGCAACAGTATCGCTGAAATTACGCAGCATCTGCTGTATTGGAACAATGCCTGGCAAACCAGATACCATCTGGGCCGGGTAGATGCTGTCCCTCCGATTGAGGATAACAACAGCAGTTTTGTCATACCGGAGGGCACGGCCTTTGATCAGTTAAGAACGAAGCTGCTGGAGGTGCTGCTTGCTTGGCAGCCGCTGCTGCAGGAAGACAGACTTGAGGCTAAAGCGGCAGGATTTCCTGTGCCAGCAGAATGGTGGGAGATTATCAGCAACGCGGCAATGCACAATGCCTATCACATTGGTCAAATCGTGTTTATCCGAAAGCTTATTGGCAGCAGGGAATAACTGCATCCAGGAAGCAAAGAGCACTCCACCGGGAGGCTCTTTTTTTTGTATTATAATTAAATGACGATTACAGCAAGTAACCTCTGAGGAAAGGGTGACCATTGCCAGTGAATATTTTTGAGCCTTCCGATGTGTTGAATGCTTTGCCCAAGCAGTTTTTCGCCGCGCTGGTGGCCAAGGCCGGCCTTGTCGCCGCCGCAGGACATGATGTGATCCATCTTGGACAGGGGAATCCTGATATGCCTACCCCGGCCCACATTGTAGAAGCACTGCAGGCGGCAGCGGCTAACCCGCTGAACCACAGGTATCCGCCATTTCGCGGCCACAGCTATCTCAAGGAAGCTGCAGCCAGCTTTTATAAGCGGGAGTACGGAGTGGAACTGGATCCGCAGCAGGAGATCGCCATTCTGTTCGGCGGAAAAACCGGGCTGGTTGAAGTGGTGCAGTGTCTCCTCAATCCGGGGGATATAGCACTTGTGCCGGATCCCGGATATCCTGATTACTGGTCGGGCATCGAGCTGGCCCGGGCGGTCATGGAGAAGATGCCGTTGACTGCGGAACATGGATTTCTGCCCGTTTACGGGGACATCAGCCCGGAGTTAGCCGCCAAGGCCAAGCTGATGTTCCTCAATTATCCGAACAATCCTACCGGTGCGGTAGCTACGGAGGATTTTTTCGGGCAGACCGTGAGCTTCGCGGCAGAACACAGGATTTGTGTTGTGCATGATTTCGCTTATGCTGCCATCGGGTATGATGGACAGAAGCCGCTCAGCTACCTGCAGACGCCGGGGGCTAAGGAGAACGGCATTGAGATCTATACTTTGTCAAAAACCTATAATATGGCTGGCTGGCGTGTGGCTTTTGCTGCCGGTAATGCCAGCGTTATCGAGAGTCTGAACCTCTTGCAGGATCATATGTACGTGAGTCTGTTCGGGGCAGTGCAGGAAGCAGCTGCGGCTGCGCTGCTGGGACCACAGGATGCTGTCCGGGATAATCTGGACCGCTACGAGTCGCGGCGCAACCTCTTAATCGGCGGCTTGCGGAAGATTGGCTGGAAGGTGGAGGCGCCTAAGGGCTCGTTTTTTGCCTGGCTGCCGGTTCCGGAAGGCTATACCTCACAGAGTTTTGCCGATTTGCTGCTGGAGAAGGCGCATGTGGTGGTAGCTCCCGGTATTGGTTTTGGTGTTTATGGCGAAGGTTATGTGCGGGTTGGGCTGGTAAGCGATGAAGCACGGCTTGCAGAAGCGGTGGAACGGATAGCGGGACTGAAGCTTTTTTGATCCGGTTTATCCATAACGATTAAAGGGATGATATGAGGCGATTTTGTATGAGACATTTGCGTGTGCGGGTAGCGGCTGTTTATAAGTAAATCCTGAGGGGTATCTAACCTTAGCCCGATCAGAGACCTATGTGCACCTGAGAGGAAGGGCAGTGGAATGGAGGATTTACATATGAACAACAAACTTCCGCAAGCGGAATGGGATAACAGGGTAGAGCAGGATATCATAAATGTTGTGAATTATTATTTATCGGGTGGCTCCCTGAAGGCTGCAAAGGAAATGGACAAGGCCCAGGAGCTGCTTGCCGATGTATTGAATGGCCGGGAGGCGCGTGCGCACCGGCAGGCTCTCGGCGGGGTGATTACAGAGATTAGCCAGCTGTCCGGCATGCCGGGTTTTAGCGGGGAGCTGCTTGAACGGCTTGCGCTTGAAGTCAGCGGACTGGACTCCGACAAGCTTCGAATATTGGCTCCGAAGACGACACGTCATAACCGGGTAGACCCTTATGTGAACGGACCGCAGTGCCTGGAAATGATCCTTGAGGAAATCGGGAAGGCGCGCCGTTATATTCACCTGTCCATAATGCTGTTCTTTAACGACCATTCGGGAAATCTGATTGCGGCAGCGCTGCTGCAGGCACTGAAACGGGGTGTCGAAGTCCGCATCATGGTGAATTATACGGTAACCGCACTTGGCTATGGGAAGAATCTCGAGGTGGGTAAGTTCTCCAAGATCTCCACGATGCTGGAGAATGCAGGGGCCAGGCTGCTCGATACGTTCAACTCCTATTATTCTGTGGCAGAATGGAGTGAGAAACGGGCGGAGCTGAAGTCCAGAGGGGTATCCGAAAGTATTCTCTTCCTGCAGGATAAGGTACAGGAGGACGTGGAGATCACAGGACTCAATGTCATTGACCACCGGAAATTCATGGTCATTGACGGGATTACTTCGATTGTCGGCAGTCTGAACTTCGGGGATCAATATACGTATCAGACGCCGATAGACTCTTCACCGGTAGAAGTAGACGGCCGGCCGATGGGTATTCCAAGCGGGGAGGAGGAGTGGCATGATGGCTGCTTCCGGATTCAGGGCGCGGCGGCGTTACCGCTGAATGCTATTTTTCAATCAAGATGGCTGTTGCTTGGGGGCGATCATTTTGATCTGGAAGATGACTTCTACCATCCTGATACAAATTATGCATTCGGTGAGGAGGAGTGTACGCTCTTCGTGAGTTTTCCGGGCAACCCCGTTAATCTGATCCAGCAATATTATTTGGATTTAATTACTTATGCAGCCGAGGAGACGGTGATCGTGAACCCCTATCTGATTGATCAGGCCTTCTGGGACCGGCTGGGTGAGCTTGGCCCGGACTGTTCCTGCCATCTGGCTATATGCAATCCGCTGGAAGTCAATGACCACCCGACGAACCGGGCGGCTGTGCGCAGCAATATGTATGAGCCTTTTCTTAACGGCGTTTCTTTTTATGACTACAGCTATACGGGGCGTTTCTCCCACTGGAAAATCACCTACGACCACAGGTCGCGGGCTGTTTTTCACGGCTCCTATAATATCAATGAAAGAAGCGCCTGCCATGACTTTGAGCTGGGACTGCTGGTCAAGGGGGAAAGATTTGCGAAGAAGGTCAAATCCATGATTGATTATGACCTTGGTGTTTCGAAAAAGATCAGCGACAAGAAAGAGTTCTTCAAGCATCCGTGGATGCATCCCAGCACTTATCTAAATAAGGCAACCCAGAACTACACCTGATCGTTAATGCGATCACTATCCTGTATAATCAACGGTAACACTATGATGATGGAGCGGAAGAGATGAATATTACAATATTGCGGAAAGGCCCCCGTAAGAACGAAGTGTATTTTGCTGCGGAGTATGGCGAGGGCAAGGGGATATGGAATGGTAATCCTGTAGAAGCGGGTGAGGAGCTAGAGGCCGAATTTGAGCTCCCCCCGCTATTTATGCGCTGGGTAGATATTGTGCCTGTAAGCGGGGTCGATTACGGCATTCAAATGGATGGGGATAAGATAATCTTAACCGGGGTGCTGGAGAATATTGAGGCAGACGGAACTGGTTATCTGCGGATTGCCGGCGACCTGATCATGTTCGAATGCCTGGGCGAGCCGATGGCGCTGGGCGGCTATGTGGAGATCCGGACCGGAGAGCTGGAGATGTATCCCGTATTCTTGTAAGCGGGGCGGGGTGCTGCAGCCGTATACGGCATGCAATTTACTGCCGGCATAGCCACTGCACAAGAAATGAGCTAAGATAACAATAGATTTGAAGTAAAGCTATGAGGAGCAGAAGTCCAATGAACAGCGATATTCAGCAATTTAAGACGGAATTTTTCAAGGCGCTGGCTCATCCGATGCGGATCCGCATCCTGGAGCTGCTGAGCGAAGGCGAGAAGAATGTGAACGAACTGCAGGCGATTCTCGGCTCGGAAGGCTCCGCCGTATCCCAGCAGCTTGCTGTACTCCGCGCCAAGAATGTAGTAGCCAGTGTAAAAGAAGGAACCACCGTCATTTATTCTCTGCGCGACCCCCTGATTAAAGACCTGCTGGCGGTAGCCAGACAGATATTCGATAACCATCTCGTGAATGCCATTTCACTCCTGGAGGGTATCCGCAGCGAATAACCCCGGACCATCCGGGGGCGGATTTCCCGTTGACAAGAGCGGCAGGCAGGAGTAATGTTGCTCTTATATTCAAATAATCAGATATTCAAAGAAAAGAAGGTTAGATGATGACAGGGTGGGGCCGCTTTAAAGGCTACAGCATTGCTTCTCTGCGCAAGGATATCATTTCAGGGACGATTGTCGGCGTTATTGCCATCCCGCTTGGGATGGCTTTTGCTATTGCCTCGGGCGTGAAGCCGGAGTACGGGATTTATACAACCATTGTCGCAGGTATTCTGATCTCCTTATTCGGAGGTTCGAAATTTCAGATTGGCGGACCTACAGGAGCCTTTATCCCCATTTTGTTCGCGATTGCCATGGAGTACGGGTACGAGAACCTGCTGATTGCAGGAATGATGGCCGGAGTCATCCTCGTCGTTATGGGACTGCTTAGGCTGGGAGTTCTGATCAAGTTTATCCCGAAGCCGGTAACCATCGGCTTTACGGCAGGGATTGCCGTCATTATCTTCAGCGGCCAGATCGCCAATTTCCTCGGCCTGAAGGATATGGAGCGGCATGAGAGCTTCGTGGATAACATGCAAGAGATCGGCCAGCATATCTCAACGGTCAATCTGTACAGTGTTCTGACAGCAGTCATTTGTCTGGCGGTTGTCGTGCTGGGCATGCGTTTTGCACCCAAGGTGCCGGGATCGTTGATCGGGTTGCTGTTTGCAACGCTTGTTGCAGTGCTGTTCTTCAGCGGCAAGGTGACTACGATCGGCTCTGCATACGGCGATATTCCAAACACGCTGCCGAGTTTTCACTTTCCGGTGATCACCTGGGAGCGGATCAGGCAGCTGCTTCGTCCGGCGTTTATCATCGCCATTCTGGGGGCGATTGAGTCGCTGCTGTCGGCAGTGGTAGCCGACGGGATGACCGGCAGCCGCCATAACAGCAATCGTGAGCTGATCGGCCAGGGTATCGCGAATATAGCCGCACCTATGTTTGGCGGCATCCCGGCCACAGGTGCTATTGCCAGAACCGCCACCAACATTCGCAGCGGGGCCGCATCCCCGCTGTCGGGAGTGATTCACGGTGTCGTAGTGTTCCTCATTCTTCTGCTGTTTGCGCCTTATGCTTCCAGCATTCCGCTTGCGGCCATGGCGCCGATCCTGATGGTGGTCGCCTGGAATATGAGCGAACGCAAGGAATTTCTGCACCTGCTGAAGCTCAAAACCGGGGATTCCATGGTGTTGTTCCTTACCTTCCTCTTAACGATATTTGCGGATTTAACGATTGCGGTAGAGGCCGGGCTGGTGCTTGCCGTAATCCTGTTTGTGAAACGGATGGGTGAAGGGCATCTCGTATCTAAGGTGCTGCCCGACCCCTCGTCGGTCAAGGTAGAGGCGCATATGGTGACGGAGAGCCATGACTGCCCGCAAATTGGAATTTATAATGTGGAAGGCCCGCTGTTCTTTGGAGCAGCCTACAGATTCGAGTCAACGATGCCGGAGCTTGGACCGGACCTTGCAAAAATTATATTGCTGCGTATGGGCAAGGTGCCGTTTATGGATACCACCGGGGAGGCCAATCTGTCTGGGCTGGTGAAGCAGCTGCAGGCAGACGGAGGAAGGCTGATGATCTCCGGCATTCAGCCGCAGCCGCTTGATCTGCTGAAGAAGACGGGACTGTACGATAGAATTGGGGCTGCGCAGTTTTTTGACCATACTGGAGAAGCGATCAATGAAGCGCTGGAACTGATCAATCCGGTCCGCTGCGCCGGCTGCAGGCATGGGGCATTCCGGGAATGCGGCGCGTTGTGCGGTCTTGAAGAATCGCCGGGCCGCAGCGCCTTTAGAGCCCGCAAACCGGCAGTGGCGGGTAAACTGGGCAGCGAAGTTTAAGCACGTACTGCCGAACCAGCAGGAACAGCATGGGGCCCATCCCTGTGTTGCTAAATTTCATTATAATATAACAGCCCGGGTGCATTTTGCCCGGGCTGTTATATTATAATGGACTAATGACTGCCAGATTTGTACAATTAACGTAATGAATCTGTTCTATACTGGAACAGATCTCACTACGATTGATAAGGAGACCGCACCCTAATGAAGGAATTGAATTATCCTAAAGTATTCATGCTTTTGGCAGGACTGTCACTGGCGACGCTGGCTGTCTACCGTGTGGTTTCGCTGCGGACCGATACGTTTTTTGCTTTTTTGCTCTGGAACTTCTTTCTGGCCTGGATTCCCTTTTTATTCTCCATGGCCGCTTACGGCCTGGATAAGCGTAAGGTTTCCGGGCTGCTGCTGTTGCCGCTTGGCATAGCATGGCTGCTGTTTTTTCCGAATGCGCCCTACCTGATGACCGACCTGCTGCATTTGACGATCAGAAAAAACATATATTTCGTAGAAGGAGTTGTTCAGAGCCGGTATTGGTACGATTTAATCACCTTGCTGCTGTTCACCTGGAGTGGCTGGCTGACCGGTTTTTTCTCCCTGTACCAATTTCAAAGCGTCATCTTCCGCAGAAGCAATCTGCTGCTCTCCTGGATTTTTGTCCTCGCAGCCTGTGCGCTGGGCGGATATGGCGTATTGCTCGGCCGGGTATACCGGCTCAACAGCTGGGATGTTCTGACCGACCGGCATCAGCTCTACCAGCTGGTGGTTGACAGCCTGAACCGGCAATCGCTCTTCTTCAGCCTGTTCGTCGCAGCTGTTCTGCTGGTCATCTATGCTACGCTGTATTTCCTGCTGAATGGACTGGGCACAGGGAATGTGCAGGCTTATTCCAAAGGCGGAGAAAGATAATCTTCCTGCTCCGGATGGAACTGAAACAACTCCAGGTCGATCACGCCATGATCATCAAAAAGAACGCCTTCTCCCAGCAGATACAATCTTTGTGTAGAGACTGCCTCGTCTTCGGCAAGAGCAATTTTGCCCTGGGAATTAACAACTCTATGCCAAGGCAGCTTGTATTTGCGGCTCATGGAATGGAGAATGCGCACGACCTGCCGGGCCGCCCGGGGGCTTCCTGCAACACGGGCGATCCCGCCATAGGTCATAACCTTCCCCTCGGGGATGGATTGAATAATGCAAATAACCTTCTCTGTAAATGGTGTCATAAGGGCTCCTTAAGCTTAACGTAGGCAGTAGTATCTTTAGTATCAATACAATGAATTATAACAGAGGGGGCACGTGGTTTGGGAACATTGATACCCGATAAACGCGGGATGAAGCTGATGTCTAATGAGCCGAAAGGGATTGGCGGCTGGCTGGTGCTTGTACAGCTTGGACTTTTTCTTACTATTTTTACTTTGACTTTATCCGTCATCCATTTTTTCTTCACAACGCTGGGCGGAGAGGTTTGGGATACACTTACTTCACCGGATTCTAACGTTTATGATCAGCTATGGAAGCCGACACTGATTTTCGAATTGGCAGGCAACGTTGTCTTTCTTTTGTTTGCAGCTTTTCTGGTCGTGTTGATGTACCGCAAGAAAGCTTCTTTTCCGCGTTGGATAATCCTTTTTTATGCCGCCAATACGCTGTTTCATATCGTTGATTACGTGCTGCTCACCAATATTCCGCTGCTTGCCGAGTTCGGAGAGGATCCGGACGTGCAAAGTATTGCCAGAAGCCTGGTTCCGCTCATCATATGGATTCCTTACTTTATACGGTCGCGTAGAGTACACAACACATTTATCAATTAAGTACATAACACACTCTTTCAGAAGGAGCCGCAGGCGCGGCTTCTTTTCTTGCAAATATAAGAATTTATATGCTTCACGCTATAAATTATCCTTCTATTTCTCGCTGAAACGGATACCGTCCTTTTGAGGACGGCGAAGCCGTTTCCACTTGTGAGAGGCAAGCTCATAATTTCCTCTACAGCAAAATGTTGGGGAATAGGAGTTAAAGTGTCGGGGGATAATCAGATCAAAAGAATAGTGACGGGAGTGAATACTGTGAGGTACCCGGTCAAAAACCCAGGCCTGCATCTGCTATATGGAAAGCCTTGCTTCACCGGATATTCTCAAGGAGCTGCATGGAAGGCTTGTTAGGGTAAAGCTTGACCATTTGCTGGATACCGGCTATCTGGCTGAGCTGATCCGTGATGAACCTTATTCGCCTTTTGAGATGATCGGCAGCACGGAACGGCCGGATTCGGTGGTGGGCAAGATCATGGAGGGCAGAATTGCCCTGCTGATTGAAGGAAGTCCGTTTGTTCTGACGCTGCCCTATGTTTTTGTGGAGAATTTCCATGTTCGCTACTTTCAACCGTTTGCTCAGAGTGGTGGGGGCCTTCATGTCGATCAGTATTCCTGCGCTTTATGTGGGCCTGACCGTAGTGCCGGAACTGAGAAGCTTGAACACCACCGCCTCCCGGACCGGGATTTTTTTGCGATTTCCCAGCTGCAGGGAAGATAGCTATAATGATAGTCATAGAGAATAGGATGTTTGCGACCATAAAGGTGGAAGGGGCTGTTGGCTTAACGATGAATACATATGTATTTGTATATAACAGCTTTGTTCAGTTTGAGGTAGTTTTGGCTGCTTATTTTATGAAGACACAGAGCGAGGTTCACACCTTGGGGCTGAACAGTATGCCCGTTATTTCCTGTGAGGGCTTCTCGATTAACCCGTCAGCGGTACTCGGGAATATTGATGTGAACGCTATAGATCTGCTGGTTATCCCTGGGGGTGAAGTGGAAGAGCTTGCTGCGAATGAGAGTCTGCTTGCCTTGATCCGCAGCATGAACGCTTCAGGTAAACCGGTCGCGGGCATTTGCGGCGGGGTTACGGTGCTGAAAGCTGCCGGGGTTCTGGAAGGCAGATCGTATGTGGACAACCAGGAGGGCAGGGAAGCTGCGGAGAGTTCCAAAGGATTGCCGGACGCGGGAGCATCAGACGAGGTCAATGTAATCAGGGACGGAAATATTCTTACGGCTAAGCCTAACGGGTATGTTGATTTTGCGCTTGAACTCGGCAGGATGATGGACATTTATCAGGACGAGGCTGATCTGCAGGAAACGATTGATTTCTTTAAATATTTCAAATCCGTTTAGTACGGCTGATGACGGATAACGGGAAGGAGAAGGCATTATGAGTGTATCACGTATCGTTATGTCCTCACATTGGGGCAGGGAAGTCAGACATAAATATGTGGCCCAAGGCGAAGCGAAGGCACTGGCTGTCGTCTTTCCGGGGAAGGATTATTCCGTGGAGCGCTCGCTGCTCGATTATGCGGCCAAGGTGGCCCGGGAACATGGCTGTGATCTGCTGCTGCTGGAGTACGGCTATCAGAGTGCACGGGCGGACTTTAAGCGCGAAGACATGGATATCGTTATAGAGGAATGCAAGGCGGCGATTGCTGCGCTTCCTGCACTTCCCGAATATGAACAGCTGCTGTTCATCAGTAAAAGCATGGGTACGATCATAGCCGGAAGAGTGGCGGCTGAAATGGGTGTTCAGCAGAAAACCTCCCATCTTTATTTGACACCGCTTGTAGACTCCATCCCCTGGATAAAGCAGAGCCGGGGCAGCATGATCTACGGCGGCAGCGATCCGCTGTTCAATGAACAGCATTCCGCCGAGATCACCGGACTGCAGAATATCAGGGTATACAGGATCGACGATGCCAATCATGCGCTGGAGGTAGGCAGTGTCAATGAGTCGCTGGCGGTGCTTCTGGTGATTATTAATTTCTATCATGAATTTTTCCGCGATGCATTGTAGCATTGAATAGCCATCTAATCTATCTCAAGGAGTGGATCAAATGATATAGGATTTGAACGTATCCATTTGGAATAAACGGGAGGCGTAACATAAGATGCAGGGGAAGCAGGTTGGAAAAGGGCGAACGGCAGAGGTGTGGGAGCATGGCGAAGGAAGAATCATTAAACTCTACAACGGGGACATCCCGGAGCCGTATGTAGAACGGGAATATCTGGTCAGTAAATATGTATTTGAACAGGGTCTCTGCACTCCTGAGCCGCTGGAGCTTGTCGGGATTGACGGACGTAAAGGAATCGTATTTCAGCAAATTCAGGGCCGTTCCCTGCTGGGGATGATCAGCGGACAGCCCTGGCAGCTTGGCAAATATGCCAAACAGATGGCTAGACTGCATAATAACCTGCATCAGCTGGAGGGAACAGAAGACTTTGGCCAGCAAAAGGCGGAGCTGAGAAAAAGCATTATTGCAGCACCCATGCTCACCATGGAGGAGAAGTCGGCGGTGCTGGACCACCTGGAAGGACTTCCGGAGGGGAATAAGCTGTGCCATGGAGACTTTCACCCCGACAATGTGCTTATAAATGAACAAGCCTGGATCATCGACTGGATGACCGGTATCATGGGGAATCCTGCCGGTGATGCGGCGCGTTCGGTGCTTCTCTTCAGTATGGGCGCCATGCCTCCGGGAGCCTCACAGTTGACGGAATTCGTTATAGGTTTCATGAGACAAAGGCTTACCAAAGGATATATCCGGGAATACCTCGCATTGTCGGGGCAATCCTATGCCGCAATAGACAGTTGGATTCTACCCGTAGCGGCGGCGCGCCTTGTTGAGGGTGTTCCTGTGCAGGAGAAGGAGCAGCTTGTCCGGGAAATCCGTAAACGTCTGAGCAAGAGTTCGGCCATTTGAATTACCGATGGGAAGAGGTGTGTTATGACTACATATATTGCGCTGCTGCGCGGCATTAATGTCGGCGGCAACAAAATCATTAAAATGCAGGATTTGAAAAGCATGTTCCAGGCACTGCACTTTGAGCATGTCCGCACCTATATCCAGAGCGGCAATGTTGTATTTGAAAGCACAGAGGGTTCAGGTCATCAGCTTGCTGCAGTGATCGGAGAGCAGATACGGGAAACCTTTGGTTTTGATGTATCCGTAATTATCCGCAGTCTGGAAGAGCTGGAAGCAGCGATTGCGGGCAACCCTTTTCAGCTTACGGAAGCTAACGAGTTCAAGCGGCTGTATGTCTCCTTTCTGGCTGATGAACCTACGGCAGAGGCACTGGAGAAGCTGCGTCCCTACGAGGATGGAGCGGATAAGGTGCGGGTAACAGGCAAGGAGATGTACACGCTGTATGAGGTGAGTGTGAGCCAATCGCCGCTGTTTAAGGTTCAGCTGGACAAGCTTCTCGGGACGCCTATTACCGCCCGCAATTGGAACACGGTAAACAAGTTGGCTGCATTAGGACGTTCGGTTTAGAATGCAAATCACGTAATTATGGTTTTGCGGTTTATGCAATCTGCTGCATTTATGTACATAGCAGTCTTTAAACGAAGCCCTGGATTCCGGGGCTTTTTTTTGATGTCTTGATAGGTTTCCCCTCTGAATCTTCCTTGTATTACTCGCAGAAAAGAATCCTTCGGCGCGATATCAAGTACCGCCAGCACCCGGAAGCCTGCGTTATTTGGAAGGCTATGCCGCTCTCCTAGCTTTCAGCAAACATTCAGCCACATTTCATTATGAGTTAAGGTACGGATGCAATAATACAGCTAATCAAAGATTGGGCCGGGGGGCAGAGCACTGCCGGAATGATTGAGTTATAGAGGAATGGGAGTGGAGAGAGATGAGACTGCTTAAGAAGCTGGGTTCAGATGTTGTGCTGTTGTGCATCTTGCTGCTTGCAGCGTTTCTGTACGGCTATGGAATCTGGAATGATCAATATGTAAATACGTACTATACCACTGCGGTGGGCAGCATGATGCAGAGCTTTCACAATTTCTTCTTCGCATCGCTTGACTCTGCAGGTTCAGTAACGGTGGATAAGCCGCCGGTTACATTCTGGATTCAGACGGTCAGCGCCTTGATCTTCGGGCTGCATGGCTGGAGCGTCATCCTGCCTCAGGCACTTGGCGGGGTAGGATCAGTGCTTCTCGTATACCTGATGGTCAAGCCAACCTTCGGCAGAACCGCGGCGCGGTTAGCGGCACTGGCCATGGCTTCCACACCGGTAGCCGCTGCTGTCAGCCGGACGAACAATATTGATGCCATGCTGGTGTTCACGCTGCTGCTGGCAGCATGGTTTCTGTTCAAAGGAACAAAGGCGAATAGAATCGGCAGTCTTCTCGCTGCATTTGGGCTAATCGGAGTTGCCTTCAATGAGAAGATGCTGCAGGCATATATGGTTTTACCGGCATTTTATCTCTTTTATATTCTGGCCGGCAAAGTGAACTGGAAGAAAAAAACCGGGGTGTTGGCAGCCTGCACCGCAGTACTGCTGGCGGTTTCGCTCTCCTGGGCCGTCATTGTCGATTCCATTCCAGCGAGTAAACGTCCCTATATGGGCAGCAGCGGCACCAACTCGGTATTAAATCTGGCCTTTGGATATAACGGGGTATCCCGTTTAACCGGTGACCGCAGTACTGGCGGCGGTGGCAGCGGTGGAATGCCAGCCAATGGCGGCGGAATGTTCGGCAGTGGCGGTGAGATGCCGGCGATGAACGGTGGGATGCCGGCGTTAAATGGCGAGATGCCGGCGATGAATGGAGCTGATGGCGAACGAAGTGACGGCCGGGGGACACCTCCGGGCCAAACTGACGGCTCTGCCAACGGAGGTCAATCCTCCGGGGATGGCGGAATGCCGGGGCAGGCACCGGGAAGTCGAACGGATGATGGAGGACGGCAGTTCGGCGGCGACAGGAGCCAAGGCAATCGCGGCGGCATGAACGGCGGGGGTGGCGGAATGTTCAATACGGGGACAGCCGGTCCCCTGCGGCTGTTCCAATCCGCTCTGTCCGGTCAATCCAGCTGGCTGCTGCCATTCGTATTGTTCGGGTGCATCGGTATCTTTGCCAGCCTGCGCAGAACAAACTTTACGCAGAAGCATAAGGAAGCACTGTTCTGGCTGGCTTGGCTGGTGCCGGTCATGGGATTCTTCAGCATCGCCGGATTCTTCCATCAATATTACCTGATTATGATGGCACCGCCGATTGCAGTGCTGGCTGGAGCAGGCTGGTCCCGGCTCTGGAGCTATTACAAGGAACGTTCAACCTGGCTTTCCTGGCTGCTGCCGCCGGCAGTTCTCACAACAGCGGTTTTTGAATGGTACATTATTCATCCTTATGACGATACCATCGGCAAGGGTTGGGCGATAGGGGTTCTGGCAGCAGGAATGATTGCCGCCCTTCTGCTCTTAATTCTTCGAATAGTTAAAGATAACAAAAAGCCATTTGCACAAGCTGCAGCCATCGCCGGACTGCTTGTACTGTTGATCGGACCGCTCTACTGGGCATTTACACCGATCACCTATGGCTTGAACAGCATGACCCCTGCAGCAGGACCAGACAGCAGCGACAGCCGTGGAGGCGGGGGCATGGGCCCAGGTGGAGTTGGAGCTGGAGGCGGCAGAAACAGTACCTCTGGTGTGAACGAGACTCTGCTGGCCTACCTGAAGGAGCATAATACCGGTGAGAAGTATCTGTTCGCCGCTATGGATTACGGAACGGCAGGCCCTTACATTATCGATGAAGGTGAATCGGTTGTGATCCTGAACGGGTTCAACAGTTCGGATGTGCCTTATACGACCGACACCCTGAAGGCGCTGGTAGAGAGCGGCAAAGTGAAATACTTCCTCGTTACCAGCGGCGGTATGGGCGGCGGACGCGGCGGCAATTCCGAAATCACGAGCTGGATTACCGAGAACGGTAAAGAGGTGCCGTCAGCTGATTGGCAAGGTACAGTGACAGGCAGCAATGGCGGAACCTTGTACGAGATTACCCTGGATTAATTCTGTTTGCCGGATATACGTGAAGCGCGCCGCATTACTTGTCCGGCGCGCTTCATCACTACAATTTGAGGAGGAGCTGCTCATGGGCTACAACGTGCGCTATTCCATAATTATACCGATGTTTAATGAAGAGGCAGTGATTCAGGAGACATACCGCCGGATCAAAAAAGTGATGGGAACGACAGGTGAGCCGTATGAACTGCTCTTCGTCAATGACGGCAGTACTGACAACTGTGCGCAAATGATTGAAGAATACAGCTACTGGGATGAAAGTGTGAAGCTGATCGACCTTTCGCGGAATTTCGGGCATCAGATCGCGATAACCGCGGGTATGGATTATGCACTGGGGGATGCGGTGGTCATTATCGACGCCGATTTGCAGGACCCGCCGGAGCTGATTCTGGACATGATTACAGAGTGGAAGCAAGGTTATGAGGTTGTATACGCCAAGCGGATCAAACGCCGCGGCGAGTCCTTGTTCAAAAAGTGGACGGCAAGCGCCTTTTACAGAGTGCTGCGCTACTCTACGGACATCTCGATCCCGGTGGATACCGGAGATTTCCGGCTCATTGACCGCAAGGTCTGCGATGAGCTGAAACGTCTGCCGGAGAAAAACCGTTTTGTACGCGGCCTCGTCAGCTGGGTAGGCTTTCGCCAGAAGGCGATCGAATATGAACGCGATGAACGGCTCGCGGGAGAAACCAAATATCCCCTCAAGCGGATGCTCAAGCTGTCTCTGGACGGCATCACATCCTTTTCCTACAAACCGCTGAAGCTGGCGGGCTACTTGGGAGCGTTGCTGTCCGCATCCGGGTTTCTCTACCTTATGTATGTGCTGTACCTGGTGCTCTTTACGGACGAGGCTGTTAAGGGCTGGGCGTCGATGATCGGCATTACCTTGACCTTCAACGGATTCGTGCTTATTATGCTGGGCATTCTCGGTGAATATGTCGGCCGGATTTATGATGAGTCCAAGGGCCGTCCACTCTATATCGTCCAGGAATTCTATGGCGGCAAAAAGCAGCAGGATGTGCGGGAGCGCAGAATGGCTCCGCTTAACAAATAACGAAGGGAGCGATCCAACGTGAAAATCAGAAAAGCTGTGATTCCCGCCGCCGGTCTGGGCACGCGCTTCCTGCCGGCTACCAAGGCCCAGCCGAAGGAAATGCTGCCCATTGTGGATAAGCCGGCGATTCAATACATCGTAGAGGAAGCGGTCCGCTCCGGTATTGAGAGTATTATTATCGTAACCGGCCGCAACAAAAAATCGATTGAGGATCATTTTGACAAATCGGTGGAGCTGGAGCAGACCTTGCTGGAGAAAGGAAAACTGGACCTGCTCCGCGAGGTGCAGGGAATCAGCGAGCTGGCAGGCATTCATTACATCCGGCAAAAAGAACCGCTGGGGCTGGGTCATGCCATTCATTGTGCAGAGCAATTTATCGGAGATGAGCCGTTCGCGGTGCTGCTCGGTGATGACATTATGGTGTCCGAGCCTCCGGCACTCTCGCAGATGATGAGGCTGCATGAGCAGGCGGAGAAGACGATTGTCGGTGTTCAAAGGGTGCCAAGGCAGGAAGTCAGTAAATACGGGATCATTGCTTCAGGAGGTTCCATAGACGGTGTACATGCCGTAAGCGGACTGGTGGAGAAGCCTGTGCCGCAGGCCGCGCCTTCGGAATATGCGATTATGGGCCGGTATATTTTGCAGCCTTCGATCTTTTCGGTGCTGGCTAGACTGGAGCGCGGAGCTGGCGGTGAATATCAACTGACGGATGCTTTGCATGAAGTGTGCCGGAATGAAGGGCTGCTGGCCCTGGATCTGCAGGGCAAACGTTATGATATTGGCGACAAGTTCGGGTACATTCAGGCCACGCTGGAAATAGGGCTGCAGCGGGAAGCGTTGCGGCCGCAGCTCCTGCCGTATTTACGCAAGCTGCTCGGAAGCCTGGAGGGCAGAGAGGAAGCTCAGGCTGTATTGGGGAGTACGGCAGCAGGCAGAAGCAGCCGCATCCTTTGATGCTGAAGCCGGGGCAAACATCAGGCAGACCCAGTGTAAACTTAATAGGCTGTTCCGGATAATGATTGGCGTACAGCCATCATAATTTGGAGCAGCTTTTTTGTGCAGATCTCCCAATCGAAACTGTATATATTACAATTTTAGAATTGTCACGTGTGCCCTTTTCTGCTAAAGAAAAGTGGATCGTTGCCCCCGCTATCACGTCGCAGTATAGAGAACGGGTAGGTGATCCGCATGAAGATTATTATTTGAACGCTTGAGTGAACGTAGTTGTATTTACTACAGCTATTTGGTGCGTTAAGGGCCGATTTTAGAGTATAAGTGTATTGGGTACAATTAAAAATTGTGAACCGTGGCGGTTCAGTGGAATTTCGTGAAAATAAATGTACAGAGTGCAACTACCTCTTCGTAGGCCGCTAAACGTGGGGGAATAGCTGTACAAACTGCAATTATCGGATGAAAAAGGCCAACCGCAATCGCGGCTGGCCTCAATCCAGCTAAGAGAGGGACTCTTGAAGCGAAGTATCCGCCCGCTGTCCCTCGCGTATGAATATAATTATGCCTTCAGCAGATCGTGATCGACATATCTTGCACCGTTCAATTCACTGATGACATTAATGGCGACCTTCGCGCCGTCACCTGCGGTAATAATAGCATGCACGCTTATTCCGGCAACGGCTCCGGCGGCCCAGATGCCTTCGATATTTGTTTTGCCTTCGGCGTTGACGGCTACCACGGTCTTGATTCTTGGCTCCGTGCCATCCTTGGTTTCCACACCGGCTTTAGCAGCCAAATCGGTCAGGACGCCTGTAGCCAGAATCACATGTTTCGCTTCATAAGTGGCACCGCTCTCGCTTTCAATGACAAAACCTTCACTGCCGGCGGTAAGACCGACAGCTTGATCAGCCACTAATTCCGCCCCGAATTTGACGGCTTGCTTGTGTCCGGTTTCCACGAGGTCGGGACCGCCGATTTCGGAGATTCCATAAAAATTCTCATACCACCCTCTGCGGGTCATTCCTTTGTCATTGTCAATCAGCAGCGTTTTTTTGCCCGCTTTGGCGGCGAAGAGGGCTGCACTGGCACCGGCTGGCCCGGCTCCGATCACGGCGATTTCATACATGAATTCGACCTCCTAAAAGTTTTGTGAGCCTAACATCATTGAATCGACTTCGTACAAAACTCACTTCGAAAGCATAGGCTTAAGTTTTGTGAGCCTAACATCCTTTTCACACACTATTATAACGTTGATTACACTATATAAGCTAATCCAGCAAGCAGGGAAGAGTGACTTTAAAGACAGTGCCTCCACCGAGAGTACTCTCCACGCTGATGTTCCCGTTATGTGCATCCACAATAGACTTTGTAATGGACAATCCAAGGCCCGAACCGCCGTATTTGCGCGTGCGCGAGGAATCGCTGCGGTAGAAGCGGTCGAACACATGGGGGAGATGATCAGCAGAGATACCGGAGCCGTTGTCCCCGACAGTCAGCGTTGCTTCGGTGTCCCGGGCGTGCAGGGAGATATGGATCGTCCCCTGGTCGGCATCCGTATGCTGCACGGCATTGTGGAACAAGTTGAGAATGACCTGTTTGATTTTGTCAGGATCATACATGCCGCGGATGCCGTAAGAAATATCGAAGTTGACCTTGCGGTTCGCGGCCAGCACCAGGAGCTGCGGCTGCATCTCATCGATGACTTCACCCAGCAGCAGGTTCTTGACCCTTAGCTGAGGCGCGCCGTCCATACGGGCCAGCAGGAGCAGGTCTTCGACCAGCTTATTAATCCGTTTGGATTCACCGTGCATGCTGTTCAGTGCGCCGTAAAGCTGGTCTTTATTATCCGCAGCCCCCCGCAGCAGCACCTCCAGGAAGCCGTGAATCGAAGTGAGGGGAGTCCGCAGCTCATGGGAAGCATCGGCGGCGAAACGCCGCATCTGTTCCTTGGCTTCACGTTCATTATGGAACGAAATTTCCAGACGCTCCAGCATTCCGTTGAAGGACTGGGACAGTTTGTCGATTTCTGTCTGTCCCTGGTTGACGGGGAAGCGTACGTCCAAATTGCCTGCGTCGATGATTTGCGCGGCTTCGCCCATATTGGATAAGGGAACCAGTGTTTTGCGCAGTGCAGGCAAATACAGGAACAGCCCGGCCAGCAAAGCAATTACCGCCAAGCCGGCGAAGATCATCAGCTGCTGCATGATTACATCTCTCAGCGGGCCGGTGGCTACGCTCATTTGCAGCAGCATTTTGGGTGCACCCGGCTTGCGCAGATTCATGAACACGGCCAGGTGTTCACTACCATCCTCAGCGGTTATCAGCCGGTATTCACCCGTTTGTTTGTCCGTAGTATGTTTGAGCAGCTCATCATACTCTTTGTTCGTCATTCTTGGAGCGGCAGAATCGGAAAGCGTATCCTCCTGGAAATCCTTGAACGTGCCGTCCGGGCTATAGATGGCGATTGTTGTATGGGCATCCAGCAGGAGAGGACGCCTCTCTCCGCCCATCCGCTGCCCGTCCGGGCTGGTGTTCTGGTTCTCCCCGGGTGCTGCGTTACCGCCGCTCGTGGCGGGGCTGGCACCAGGCAGTTCCGGCTTAACCATCCCTGGTGTGCCTGTTGTCCAAGAAGGGTCTGAAGCGCCTGAAATACTCAAGTCAGCCGGAGTACTGTTCCCGGAATTGAGAAACGTAAAATAGAACTCACGCGGCACGGACCGCAGCTGCGTTTCCATGGATTCCGCCCGGTTGGTGTAGATGAAGTTCCGCATCAGCACATACTGCAGCACACCGATCAGCAGCAGCAGCACGGACAAAATGATGAGTGAGATGGCCAGCAGCTGCTTGCGCAGGGAACGCGGAGACGGGAGTCTGCTGATGAAGCCCGAGAGGCGGGCAATCATACCAGGTCCACGCGGTATCCTGCGCCGCGCAGCGTGCGGATAATCTTATGCTCTTTATCGCCAAGCTTCTCGCGGAGAGAACGGATATAGACCTCCACGATATTTTCCTCACCACCAAAATCATATCCCCATACCTTGTCCAGAATCATCGGCTTGCTCAGTACAAGGCCATGATTGATGACCAGGTATTGCAGCAGCTCATATTCGGTAGGGGACAGCTCCAGAACCTCTTCCTTGTGGCGGATTTCCTTGCGGCGGCCGTCAATCCGGAAGGGGCCGCAGCGCACCTCCCCAAGCAATCCCGGGAACTGATTGCGCAGCCGGGCCTGGATCCGGGCCAGCAGCTCGTCGAAGCTGAACGGCTTGACCATATAGTCGTCAGCCCCGATGGACAGGCCCTTGACCCGGTCGTCTACTTCGTCTTTTGCAGTCAGCATGATGACCGCAATCTCCGCTTCTTCTGAACGCAGGTAGCGGCAGACCTCAAAGCCGTCCATGCCCGGCATCATCACATCCAGAATGGCCACATGCGGTTTGAAATCGGCAGCAATTGCGATTGCGCTGACACCGTCAGGTGCAGTCATTACTTCAAATCCTTCGTTCATCAGACCCAGTTCCAGAAACTGCAGGATATGAGGCTCGTCATCTACGAGCAGTAGTCGCACGCCTTGGGCAGCTTTCATGAGTAGTACCTCCGTTTACAGTAAAAGATAGTTCAGTATGACACATTACGTTGAACGTTTGCTGAAAGAAGCGTCGGCTTAAGTTCAATATCAGATTAGAATTTTTAGTTCATGGTTAATCATTCTGGTTAATCTAATTATAAGAAATATAAATGTTATTAATAAGGAATGTACTTACAATTTAAGGTTTTTGGAACTCAATAAAGGGTTTTGACGGCGACTCTAGAACACTTTACAATAAGGATAGAAACCCGGTTTTTGGAGAGCCTTTCTCATGAATCCGGCAACTTGTCCCGATATCAGGTGTCCCCCCCGTTTGTTAACCTTATCCAAATTTCCTATCAAGCACATTTCTTTCATTTTACTTCTTGCTGGTTCACTTCTTTTTGAATTCTATCTTGGGTCTATTTCGCACCACCAAACTTCATTCAACCTTATTTATTACATGCTTTACTACCCATATGTCAAGGAGGCTCTTCCATGAAGAAAAAAGAAATGGTAGCCATGCTATTGGCGGGAGGCCAAGGGAAAAGGTTGAAGGGATTGACCAAAACGCTTGCCAAGCCCGCTGTTTATTTTGGGGGAACTTACAGAATCATCGACTTCCCCTTAAGCAATTGCTCCAATTCAGGTATTGATACAGTTGGTGTGCTCACTCAATATGAGCCGCTTGTACTGCATTCATACATTGGGGTAGGAAGTGACTGGGATTTGAACCGTAAGGATGGCGGTGTATTTGTATTGCCGCCGCATGAACGGGAGAATGGAAGCAGCTGGTACCGGGGAACGGCTGATGCAATTTACCGCAATCTGAAATTTGTTGATCAATTTGATCCGGAGCATGTGCTTATACTTTCCGGCGACCATATTTACAAAATGGATTACAATGCTATGCTGCAATATCACAAATCTAGAAACGCTGACTGCACCATCTCGGTCATTGATGTTCCGCTCGAGGAGGCCAGCCGCTTTGGCATTCTTAACACAGATGAAGATCTGAAGATTTATGAGTTTGACGAGAAGCCGGTGAAGCCAAAGAGCACGCTGGCGTCGATGGGCGTTTATATTTTCAAATGGGAGGTCCTCCGCAAGCATCTGCTGGAAGACGGGGAGAATGCAGACTCTTCCCATGATTTCGGCAAAGATATTATTCCTCTGATGCTGGAGGACGACAAATCCCTTTTTGCCTATCCATTTGAAGGCTACTGGAGGGATGTAGGTACAGTGGCCAGCCTGTGGGAGGCCAATATGGATTTGTTAAGCGATCATCCGCCGCTGAATCTGAATGATCCCAATTGGCGCATTTTCACCCGCAATCCGAATCAGCCGGCACAATATGTAGCTCCTGGAGCGAAGGTATCGAGCTGCATTATTAATGAGGGCTGCATCGTGTACGGAGAGGTGAAGCATTCGGTGCTCTTTTACGGTGTGGAAGTGGGAGAAGGCAGCGTCATTACCGACTCCGTCATTATGCCCAAGGTTAAGATCGGCAAGAATGTACGGATCCATAAGGCTATCATCAGCGAAAATACGGTAATCGAGGATTATATGGAGATCGGAGTCGATCGGGAGAATGAAGACGAAATCCTGCTGATCGATAATCGGAGCAAGAAACGTAAATCAGTTGCAGCCAAAACCATATAACCATTAGAGGACGGTGAACCGGGATGAAAAAGCTTATGGGCGTAATCAATCTTGATCATGAACTGGATAAATTAAATGAGTTGACCTATTTCCGCTGCGGTGCTGCGGTGCCTTTTGCCAGCCGCTACCGGCTAATCGATTTCGTTCTTTCCAATATGATGCGGGCAGAGCTGGAAAGCGTTGGACTGTTTGTCCGCCGTAAATACCGTTCACTGATGGACCATCTCGGCGACGGCAAGTCCTGGGATATGAACCGCAAGCACGGAGGACTGTTTATTTTGCCGCCCGACTGGAATGATCCGACAGATACCTCGCTTGGGGATTTGCAGCATTATCATAACAATCTGGATTTCTTCAAACGGGCCCCGGCCAAATATATTGTGTTCTCCGGCAGTCAGCATATCAACACTGTGGATTTCCAGGAGGTGTTCCAATACCATCTGGAGAAGGGCGCGGATGTAACGCTTGTCTACAAAACGGTAGACCAGCTGCAGCCTGAGCATGATCCCTGCCTGCGTGTTGAGATAGACGAAGAGAATGCGGTTACGAATATTCATCATGAGAAGGACCATCACAATGTGTATCTGGATATTTTCATCATGGAGAAAAAAATGTTCCTGGAGCAGGTAGAACATTGCATCGCCCATGGCGAGAGTTTCTTCTTCCGCGATGTAATCCAGAAAAATCGGCACAAATTCAAAATTGCCGCCTACGAGTACAAAGGTTATCATGCAGTGATCAATTCGCTGGAAAGCTATTACAAAAATAGTCTGGAGCTGCTCCGCCAGGACAATTATTTCAGCCTGTTCAAGGAGAATCCGGTGCAGACCAAGATTAAATATGAAGCGCCAACGCGTTATCTGGACAGCGCAGAGGTCAGCAACTCCCTGGTGGCCAACGGCTGTATCATTGCCGGAACTGTGGAGAACAGCGTGATCTTCCGGGGTGTGCAGATCAAAGAAGGCGCCCGAATCATCAATTCTGTCATCATGCAGAAATGTGTAATTGAAGAAAATGCCGTGATTGAAAATGTCATTATGGATAAAGATGTACACTTAAGCAGAGACCGGATTCTGGTCGGAGATAACAAACGTCCATTTGTTATAGCCAAGAGCAGCAAAATTTAACCTCAGGATCAGTTGAACCGGGCAGCACCCCGTTCAGCTGATCCTGAGTTTCCATAAATATGCCATTCACAAAATAAGGATCTGTCAGGAGGAACCCGCTGTTGTTCAACGATAAAGAAACCTTTAAACAAGCGTTCCGCGAGGCACTCATCAGGAAATTGGGCAAGCCGCTTGAAGAAGCTTCGAATGCTGATGTGTATAACATCATCGGCAATATGATCCGTGAGAATGCAGGCAAAAACTGGGCAGATACCAACCAGAAGTATAAGGTTGATAAGGAAAAGCAGGTCTACTATTTTTCCATGGAATTTCTGATTGGCAGGCTTCTGGGCAATAATCTGCTCAACATGGGCGTGCTGGAGGTAGTACGCGAAGGACTTGCAGAACTGGGCTTTTGTCTTCAGGATATTGAAGAGGAAGAAGCAGATGCAGGCCTAGGTAACGGAGGTCTGGGGCGTTTGGCCGCCTGCTTCATGGATTCGCTGGCCTCCCTGCAGTATGCAGGGCATGGCTGCGGCATCCGTTATAAATACGGCCTGTTTGAGCAAAAGATTGTTGACGGATATCAGGTGGAGCTGCCCGATTATTGGCTGCAGAACGATAATGTGTGGGAATTGCGCCGGGAAGACAAGCAGGTGGAAGTGCGGTTCTGGGGACATGTGGAGACCCGTGGGGAGAACGGTGAACTGGCCTTCGAGCATAAGGATTATGAAGCGGTGCGGGCGGTTCCTTATGACATTCCGATTATTGGCGCGGACCGCAAGCATGTGAATACACTGCGGAACTGGAGTGCCGAATCGATCAACCCGTCTTCGAGAATAACCGGCTCCCTGGCTGGAACGGATTATCACAAGTTTCTGGAATACAAACGTTCGGTGGAATCGATTTCGGAATTCCTGTACCCGGATGATTCACAGTATGAAGGCAAGCTGCTCCGTCTGAAGCAGCAGTATTTCTTGTGCAGCGCAGGTCTGCAGAGCATTCTGCGGACGTACAGCAAGACGGGCCTGCCGATTGAACTGCTCCCGGACAAAGTGGCTCTGCACATCAATGATACGCATCCAACGCTGGTTATCCCGGAGCTGATGCGGATTCTGATGGATGAACACGGCATCAGCTGGAATCAGGCCTGGAGCATGACGACACGGATGGTGTCTTATACCAACCATACCATTCTCAGCGAGGCGCTGGAGAAATGGCCGATGGGAATGGTCCGGGAGCTGCTGCCGCGTATTTTCCTCATTATTGAGGAAATCAATGCCCGGTTCTGCGGCGAGCTGATGAGCAAATACCCCGGTGATCAGGACCGGATCAACCAGATGGCAATTATTCATGATGATCAGGTGCGGATGGCCCATCTGGCAATAGTAGCCAGCCATAGCGTGAATGGAGTGGCTGCGCTGCATACGGAGATTTTGCAGAAACGCGAGATGCGGCTGTTCAATGAGATGTATCCGCACCGTTTCAATAACAAGACGAACGGCATCACGCACCGCCGCTGGCTGCTGCATGCCAATCCCGAGCTGGCCGGACTGATCAATGATTCCATTGGCACACGCTGGATTCACCATCCGCAGGAGATGATCGGGCTAATTAAATATTGTGAGGATGCTTCATTCCAGGAACAGGTGGCCGGCATCAAACGCCGCAACAAGCAGCGTCTGGCGGAATACATCAGCAAGAAGCATGGAGTGCAGGTAGACCCGGATTCTATCTTCGATGTACAGGTCAAACGGCTGCATGCCTACAAACGCCAGCTGCTGAACATTCTGCATATTATGCATATGTACAATCAGCTTAAAGACAATCCATCTATGGACATGGTGCCGCGCACCTTTATATTCGGGGCCAAGGCCGCACCTAGCTATCATTTGGCCAAACGGATTATTAAACTGATTAATACTGTGGCTGATGTCGTCAACAAGGATCCGGATATCAAAGGCAAGATCCGCATTTTTTTCCTGGAGAATTATTCGGTCTCTTTGGCGGAGAAGATTATTCCCGCTGCTGATGTAAGCGAACAAATCTCTACAGCAAGCAAGGAGGCTTCCGGCACTGGCAACATGAAGTTTATGATGAACGGTGCGCTGACCATCGGTACGATGGACGGGGCCAACGTGGAAATGCACGAAATGCTGGGTGACAACAACATGTTCCTGTTCGGCCTGCGGGCAGAGCAGGTGCTTGATTACTACCAGTATGGGGGCTATCATTCCCGTGATATCTATAATGGCGATGGACGAGTCAAGGAAGTGCTGGATCAGCTTATCACACCAGGGCCAATCTGCTGCCATACCCAGGAGTTCGATTCGCTCTATCAGTCATTGCTCGACAATAATGATGAATTTTTTGTGCTTAAGGATTTTGCCGGCTATGTGGAGACCCATGTCAAAATCGATCTCGCCTACCGCAACCAGAAGGAATGGCTGAAAAAGTCGATTATCAACATCGGCCATTCCGGCAAATTTTCCAGTGACAACACGATCAGCCGCTACGCCTCTGAAATCTGGAATATTAGTCCGGTCCGGCAGTAATCGGGCGTTGTCCTCAGCATAAGAATGATCAACAGCAAAAAGGCCGTCACAAACGCAGAAATTCCTGCGAATGTGGCGGCCTTTTACATGCAGCCGGGAAAATTAGATTACGTCCGAAACCATAGCCGCGAACCGCTCCAGGAAGCGGCGTTCCTCATCATCGAAGCGGTGCTTGAGCGGGCTGTCGATATCCAGCACACCCAGAAGCCGGTCCTCCTTAATCAGCGGCACGACGATTTCGCTGTTCGAAGCGGCATCACAGGCAATATGTCCCGGGAAGGCATGAACATCATCCACGACGAGCGTCCGGCGTTCGCTTGCGGCTGTTCCGCATACTCCGCGGCCCAGTGGAATACGGATACAGGCAGGCAGTCCCTGAAAGGGTCCAAGCACAAGCTCCTTGCCGTCAAATAAATAGAAACCGGCCCAATTGGTATCCGGTAGAGAGAACTTAAGCAGTGCCGAGGCATTCGCCAGATTGGCAACGGCATTTGGCTCCCCTTCCATCAGCGCTCCCAGCTGGGATAGAACCGCTTCAAAGCGCTCGCTGCGCGTTCCGTCGTAGGGCATAGCCTGAAACATGAAGCATCACCTTCCTGTACCTTGAGTCAGTATGAATCCATAACTGTAACTAACAAGATAGTACAGCAACGTTCAATACGTCAAGCATTACCGGATTTATGCAGATTGCAGAGCTCACACCCTTACCGTAACAGTCCCCCGTGTTTCCACAAGCCATCACTAGGGTAATGCTTTTATAAGAATAAGCAGTGATTGAATTTACTAAAACTGGAGGCTTTTGGCCGGAAGGAGTGGAATATGCGCGCCGATGTACAGAACTTGTTCGTAGGGATCCATATGCTTTATTTTGCACATGAGAGGGACCTTACAGTATCAGAGATGCAGCCGGAACTCGAGAATTTGGGATACCGGGTGGCGGAACGTGAAGTGAAGCAGGAACTGGAACGGCTCTCCCAGGAGAACTTCCTGACTGCCCATGGCGAGGGATTCAGCATTACCGGGACGGGGATTGAAGAATTCAAGGCAATCCAGGAGAAGCTTCAGGTTCTCTGCACCGAGGTGCTTAAGCCAGTCAAGGCAGCAGGGGCCTCAGGTTAATCCTGAAGATTATGCCGATTTCCACTATACAACAGCATGAGCGAACCTTATGCCCAAAAACAAACGTCTGCATCAGGGTGGGACCAAGCCGCCCCGATAAAGGCGTTTTTCAAACGATTTCTCACTGAAACGGTACCGTCCCGCTTAAGGACAGTACCGTTTCTATGTGTGTGAAATTAATGTTTCTATTCAGGACATCCTTACATATGTTGTATACTTATAAGGTTGGAAGGGGACGAGAGCGTTGTACGTGTGCAATGGGATGGTACCGGCTTTGAGCGGAGAAAGAGTGGAACTGCGTGTCATGACCGAAGATCATGCCGCCGCATTATATGACCTCTGGTGTCATCCTGAGGTGGCGCCCTGGCTGGACATGCCCCCTCTGTCTTCGGCTGCTGATGCAGAGCATCTGATTGGATTACTGCGGCAAATGGCGCGGGAAGAAGAGAGTCTGCGCTGGAGCATCATAGGACCGGAGGGTGACGTAATCGGCAGCTGCGGCTATAACTACTGGCAGCTGCCGGGAGCGTACCGGGGGGAGATCGGCTGTGAGCTGTCACCGTCCCATTGGGGGCAGGGATATATGCAGGAAGCGCTGGAGCTTGTACTGGATTTCGGCTTCGGCACCATGGCGCTGAACCGGATTGAAGTATTATGCCATCCGGACAATGTCCGGGCGCAGAGGCTGTTTTCAGCACTGGGCTTCCGGGAGGAAGGGCTGTTGCGGGAATACCGTCATACGTCCTCAGGCTTTCAGGACGTTATTCTGTATGCGATGCTGCGCAGTGAGGCTAGACGCTAATATATAGAGAGAGGATTTGGATTCATTGAAGTCTCCAGGAGAAACAGAACGCAAGCTTATTTTGATAGGGGTGCTGCTGGCTACATTTTTGGCAGCAATTGAAGGAACAGTAACCGGGCCTGCCGGACCGGCGATTGTTGGGGATTTCCAGGGGATGCAGTGGCTGAGCTGGATATTTACCGCCTATCTGCTGGCCATGGCGGTCACGACCCCGATATTTGGCAAGCTGAGCGATCTGATTGGCCGCAAGCCTGTGTTCATCGGTGGAGCTGTGGTGTTCTTGCTCGGCTCGCTGCTGTGCGGCGTATCGCAGAGCATGGAACAGCTTATTATATTCCGCGGCATCCAAGGAATCGGAGCGGGAGCACTAATTCCGATGACCTTTACGATAATCGGTGACATCTACAGCATTAAAGAACGGGCAAAGACACAAGGGCTGCTGAGTTCGGTATGGGGGATCTCCTCTCTGGTTGGACCGCTGCTCGGCGGCTATGTTGTAGATTACTTAAGCTGGCGCTGGGTATTTGTGTTTAATCTGCCTTTTGGCCTGTTATCGATTATATTTATTTCCCGCTATCTGAAGGAAGAACGGGTAAGACGCAAGACGAAGATTGATGTAGCCGGTGTGCTGCTGTTTGCGGCAGGGATGGGCGCTCTTCTCTTCGGACTGACGACAGGTGGGCAGAATCTGCCCTGGACATCTCCGCTGCTGCTGGCGATATTGGGGGCGGCAATTCTGCTGCTGGTAGTATTTCTGTTTGTGGAGCACCGTGCTCCTGAACCGATGCTGCCGCTCACGCTGTTCTCCGTTCGTAATATTGCTGTATCCACCGGGGCCAATCTGCTGGTCAGTACCTTGATCATTGGCTTGTCCACCTATGTACCGCTGTGGGTACAAGGAGTGTTTGGAAAAAGTGCTGCCCTCTCAGGCCTGCTGCTCGCGCCGATGTCTGTAGGCTGGATGCTGGGTTCCATTGCCGGAGGACGGATGATCCTGCGCTCCGGCTCCCGCCGGACGGGCATGCTTGGACTGTTGCTGATTTCCATAGGGGCCATCGGCCTTGCGTTTATGAACGGGGATTCATCACAGTTGCTGCTTTTATGTCTTATGCTGTTCTGCGGAGTCGGGTTTGGCTATGCCTCTACCGTCTTTACCATTATCGCCCAGTCCTCTGTGGAGCATGAGCAGCGCGGGGCCTCAACGGCACTCAATACGTTCACCCGTTCACTCGGGCAGACGGTTGGGGTGGCAATTTTCGGTTCCTGGCTGAACCTTACGATTGACAGACGGCTGGCGGAGCAGCCCGGCAGTGCAGTTACAGGGGATGACATCAATACACTGCTTAATCCGCATGGCGGCAGCACACTGACCGGGGAGGCCTGGAGCAGTCTGCATGGTGCGCTGGAAGGCGGCCTGCATTCACTTTTTGTTGTGATGGCGGCATTCGCAGTCTTTTCCCTGATTATTTCTTCGGGTCTGCGGAGTGGCGTTCCTTCCATTGCGGAGGAGAATCCTGCGCTTAAGAAGGCTTAGTGAATAACACTTGTGTCAGAACCCTTCTATTGCTGCAAGAAACAAGAAACGGCTGAGGCATCCTTAACAGGACGGCTCAGCCGTTTCTACTTGATCTAGAGTTATTCTAAAAAGTGAATATATTCACAATCTTATTGACCCGGACCCTATTTGCGCGGGAGCGGGGAGAGTTTCTCAGCCTGGAGACCCATCTTCTTCAAAAGAGTAATCATCTGTTCCTTCTCTTCATCACTCAGGCCACTGAAAGCGAGGTGCAGGCGCTCCGAATATTTCGGATACATTTCGTTCATCAGATGTTCGCCTTCTGAAGTCAGCTCGGCGAAAATAACCCGGCGGTCGTTTGCGCAAGGCTTGCGCTGCAGGTAGCCGCGTTCTTCGAGCTTGTCGATCACGTAAGTAACATTACCGCTCTGCAAGAGCAGTTTGGCACCGATCTGCTGAATGGGTTGCGGCCCCTTATAGTAGAGGACCTCCATAACAGCAAAAGCTGTGGGATTGAAACCTTCAATCTTGCTTCCGGTAACGGCATGCTCGTTGATGCTCTTGAAAGACTTGGCAAAAACCCGGTACAAATGCAATGTCAGTTGAGTATCGCGTTCATAGGATTGTATCATGCTTCTCCACCCTCTATCGTTATCGTTAATCATACGGGTTGCCCCGTACGGTACTAAATCATGGCTTGAATTGCACGGTTTAGCCGTGCAATGACTTGATATAGCTTTACAATACGTCAAACATCGGATCAAGAACATGTGATTTGTCACAATGAGCACACTTTTAATTATTAAAAATCAAACAATTTTTTTAGAGTGCGCAAATGGTGCATATTGAATTGGTTTTTTTGGTGTACGTCTCCGGCAGGAGGGCATTTACAGCCTCTGGCGCAGCGGAGATTTACTCCCGGGGATTGATGAACAAACCTTTGGCTTCCCTTACTATAAATTACAAAGAAGCAAAGATTAGCATGGGGAGTTTTGCCTGATCATGGTGCAACCTGGGGGTCTTTCCTTAAGTCGGAGAGGTCTCTTTCCGCACTTCGGGGAAGTAATGTTTGATGATTCTTCCCTTTTGTCCGTATAATGGATAAAAAAGAACGGTAATAGCAGCCGGGACACTTGTGAATTGACACTTAGGAGATGGAAGCCGTATGAAAGAGACAGAGTTTGAAGATGAGTCTGCAGAGGAGTTCAAAGCTGAGGGCGAATGGGAAGAGGAAGATATTGTGCTCGATGTTTCCATTGAGGAAGCCGGTTACGAAGCGGGCGACAAACGGATTTCAGATGTTTCTTTCCAGGTGCGGCGCGGCCAGCTGCTGGGATTGATAGGACCAAACGGAGCAGGGAAAAGCACCACCATCAAGACGCTGCTCGGCTTGTTGAAATATGCCAAGGCTAAAGTGATTATCGGCGGAGAGAGTCAATCGTATGCATACGTGCCGGAACAGCCGGTATTTTACGAGGACCTGACACTGTGGGAGCATCTCGATTTGGCAGCTGCAGCCTACGGTTTGAGCTACGAGACTTTTGTGGCCACCGCCGAGAAGCTTCTGGTGCAGTTCGGTATGGGAAATGTGCGGGATGACCTGCCTGCAGGCTTCTCCAAAGGTATGAAGCAAAAGATGATGCTGATGCTTGGCTTCCTGGTCCAGCCCGATGTCTACATTGTGGACGAGCCGTTTATCGGGCTTGACCCCCGTGCCACGAAGGATTTCCTGCGTCTCCTGGAGGCCGAGCGGAAGCGCGGTGCGGGCGTTCTGATGTCCACGCATGTACTGGATACTGCGGAGAAAATCTGCGACAGCTTCGTGCTGATCTCCAGCGGGGAAGTAACAGCAACAGGCACTTTGGAGGAAATCCGCGACATTGCCGGATTGCCGGAGGGGTCGTTGTTTGATTGCTTCGACGAATTGACATGAGCAGTCAGGAACAGGCTGTTCTTAACCCTAAAACTTCCGGCAAAAAAGCCGGGTATGCTTTTCCTACGGCTCCGCAGCTGTTACGGCGGCGCCTGATCTACCATTGGCGTGAGCAATCGGCGATTATCCGTACGGCGGCCGACTGGACGGTCCTGCTCTACCTCGTTATTCCCGGCGGCCTGCTGGGCGGAAGGTTCTATTTCGGGTTCTGGAGCGGGGAAATGCCAACATGGACGACAGCGACCCCCTTTATGCTGCTTCCGCTGCTGCTGGCGGCTCTAATTGCTACCGGAGGTATGGTGCTGCTGCTCCAGGAAGGGGATTCGTTGTTTCTCAGGCAGCGGCAAAACTGGATCAGAAGCATTATGCTGCGGGGGCTTCTGTATAGTCTTACCGTAACTGCCCTCAAGATGGCTGCGGTATTTGCTATTCTGCTGCCCTTCATCGTCCGGGGGTACGGACTCAGCGGGACAGCTGCCGCATCGCTTCTTGCAATGACCATAACCTGCAGCTGGTGCGTCAAACTGCTGGGACACCTTGTTAAAGTACAGCGCCAGGGCTTCCGCCGCTGGCTGTGGCTCATTCCGGCCGTGACTGTCCCCTGTGCCGCTTATGTCAGGGCTGCTATTTATTGGGACAGCCAGCCTCTGTTGCTGCTGGCAGCCGCCGCCATATATGGTGCTGTGGTTGTATGGGCCATACGCTTCCGCTTGCGGCTGCACGCTACCTTTATGAGCGATGTGCGGGAAGACTACAAGCAGCGGATGAGAATTGCCGGTTTATTGCTGCGCGGCGTGCTTGATAAACCGCGCCCCACACGCTATAAACCATGGATTTTCCGCAAATCACAACCGCTCCTGGCTTCGAAGCAGCCGGAGAGCCGCTTCGCGGCAGCAGGCATTAAAGCACTTGTGCGCAATCCGGCACACCTGAAGCTCTATTTTGCGTTCACGGGCGTTTCCATGATAGCTATTTTTATCGTTCCAGGGATTTTGAAATGGGGGTTGCTCATTATTCTGGCGTTATTAATGGCCTACTGGCTGACTTCTTTCTGGTTATTGTTTGCGGGGGACGACTATATCGGGATCCTGCCCTTTACCAAAGCTCAAAAAGCCGATGCCGGTTCCGCAGCAATACCGATTCTGCTAGTTCCATATACAGCAATCTGTTCTGGTGTGGTGTGCATTCCTCTGTATGGATGGTGGGGGCTGCTGCTGTTTATTCCACTCGGTTATTTAATCGGGGTTTTCATTGCCAGAATGTTCAGCACAATGCGGTTTCAGAGATAGGTGCTGCAGACCCGCTAAATACAAAACAGCGTTACTTGCCGATTTACGCAAGTAACGCTGTTTTTAAATTAGAGGGGATGCTATTTGGGCGGGCTTTGTAGTCCTAGACGGTGGATGTCCCTCTGCTCCTAATGCTGTCCAGCTGCATGTTTGCCTGCTGTGTAACCTGTGGAGAAAGCAGCGGTAATATTGTAGCCGCCGGTATAGCCGTGAATATCCAGCACCTCACCGCAGAAATAAAGTCCCTGCATAAGCTTAGACTCCATAGTCTTGGGATCGATTTCCTTCAGATTGACACCTCCGCCGGTAACAAAAGCTTCAGCCAGAGACCGGGTGCCGTGAACATAGACCGGCATCCGTTTCAGAAGGGCGGCCAGCGCTTGCAAGGCACTTTTGGGAAGATGATGGCCGGTGATGTCTCCGTCCACCCCGGCTTTGGCCAGCAGCAGCGGAATGAGGCGCTCTGGAATCAAACCTTTCAAGGAATTGCGGATGGCCTTCTTAGGCTCCAATTCCAGCTTGTTCTGCAGCTGGGACTCCACCTCCTGCGGGTGATGGTCGGGAAAAAGGTCGATGGACAGCTCAACTGTGTCCGTTCCGGATTTGCGCTGGACCTGGCGCAGGAACTGGCTGCAACGCAGCGCAATCGGGCCGGACAGCCCGAAATGAGTGAAGATCATATCTCCCCGGTGGGAGATCACCCTCTTGCCTTTCGGATTCCAGACGCTCAGCGTCACATCCCGCAGGGACAACCCCTGAAGTTCCCCTGACTTGATCCATTCCTCCCTAGAAACAATGGGGACTTCCGTCGGGAACAGCTCCGTAATTGTATGTCCGGCGGTGATCGCCCAAGGATAGCCATCCCCGGTGGAACCGGTCTGAGGTACAGATTTGCCTCCCGTGGCGATTACGACAGCGCCAGCGGCAATCCCCTTGCCTGATTTCAGGCGGATTCCTTCTACTTTACCGTCTCCGTACAGGACCTCCTGCACCGGGCTATCTGTCATAATCTGCACACCCAGGCTGCGAACTTTGCCGATTAGAGCGGAAACGACGCTGGAGGCCTTGTCCGACACGGGAAACATCCGCCCGTTGTCTTCCTCTTTCAGGGCGATGCCCAAATTTTCAAAGAAATCGACAATATCTCGATTATTAAAATGATCAAATGCGCTGTATAAAAAGCGGCCGTTGCCCGGAATATGGGCAATAAGCTCGGAGGTTTCCTTGACGTTGGTTACATTGCAGCGCCCGCCGCCCGAGATTCCCAGCTTCCGGCCCAGCTTAGCCCCTTTATCAATCAATAATACGGAGGCGCCGTGCTCCGCAGCGGCCACGCTGGCCATCAGTCCGGAGGGGCCGCCCCCAATGACGATTACATCATAGTTGCTCATGAATCTGCTCCTTTACATGCTTAAGGTATAGCGAATTTCAGCATTTTCGGTGTTCTACTAACGGCATCATACCATTCCGGCCGCGGTGTAGCCAGACCTGTGGAACCGGCATGTGATTATCGTTGTCAGAAAAGCCCGGCTGTGCTTTAATCTAAAGGGAAAGGGTAATTTGTCCAACTTGGGGAGTGATTGCAATTTTAGATGCGGTAAAGGATATTTTATTGCAAATCTTATCTGCCAGTTCGTTTATATTTCTATTTCAATGGTGGCTGGATCAAAGCCACATTATACGCAGAAATCGGCAATTTCCGGATGATCAGGCTTTGCTGATTATTTGCTGTGCCATTAGCATTACCCTCTGCACCATTTTCTCAACAACATTATTCGGGGTTGTTTATTTGAATTTGGCTATATTGCCCGCTTATATCGGTATATTATATGGGAATTTCCGCTCCGGGATAAGTCTGGCTGCTTTTTTTATGCTCTGCACGGCACTGTTTTCGGTGCCACCGGGAATCGGCAATATAGTAGTTAATACTGGGGTTCTTATGTATCCGCTATTGTTTGGTTTTGTCCGGCCTTTTAAGAAGGGAAAGATTATTCAGAAGATAGGCATGCTATGGGCTATTCTGGCCCCCAGCATGCTCTTTATTGTGCTCATGCCCAAAATGAACGGCAAGAATATATATGAAACCCTTTCGGCAGACACCTTGCTGGTGACGGTATATCTGTTTATTACCGTTATGCTCGGCGGATTATTTATATTTTGTATCGAAACCGCTTGGGATAGGCTTCATATCAAGGAACAGATGAAGGGAATCTCCGAGAAATTCAAGCTGGAATCAGAGAAGCTTCAGCAGATTACCGACGCAGTACAGCTGAATATTATGTCGATGGATGACAGCGGGTATGTCACAGAACTTAACGAATTTATGCTCAAGCTGATTCACCGCCATTATCCTGAACTGACAAGGGAGACTATAATGTCCCAGCCTGCAGGCCAGCTTTTCAGAAAATATCTTGACGAGCAGACCTATTCTCGGCTGGAGGACATCGTCCGCAGCAAACAGCGCACCAATGCCAAAATTACATGTGCAACGAGTACATATCAAATTTATACGGAGCCTCTGCCGCGGGATTCCGGAATTCCTGGCGGCATTGTGATGATCGTTCAGGATCTGACCGAGGAGGCGAAACTCCGCAGCGAGCTTGATAATGTAGAGCGGCTAACGCTGGTTGGACAGATGGCTGCAGGCATCACGCATGAGATCCGCAATCCCATGGCAGTCGTTCGCGGATTTCTCCAGCTTATGAGAGAGAAGAGTCCGGGAGAGCTGGATTCATACTACCAGATCGTGATGGATGAGCTGGACCGGGCCAACGCCATCATCAATGACTTTCTGTCACTCGCACAGACCCGTGTATCGGATAAAGAAATGGTGCAGCTTCATCTTATAGTAGAAGAGCTGAGTCCTTTGATCTGGGCGGATGCCAATCTCCGGGGCCAGAGCATTGAACTCCGGCTAAACCCGTCATTGCCTCTGCTGATGCTGAATGTCAGGGAGATTAAGCAGCTTGTCCTTAATCTGGCACGCAACGGGATGGAGGCCATGGACCCGAAGGGGGTGTTGACCTTGGAGACACGTGTGAATGAGGATAGAGTTGAGCTGATGATTAAGGACACTGGAGGCGGAATTTCAACAAGCCAGATTGAGAATTTATTTGTCCCCTTCTTCACAACAAAAAATCATGGAACCGGGCTCGGGTTATCGCTTTGTCTGAGTATTGCCGAGCGGCATAACGGAAAGATTGCGGTTGAATCGCAGGAGGGCGTGGGCACAGTGTTCACCGTATCTTTTCCTTTTGAGAAGGAAGAACGTGCAGCAACGACTAGGCTGCTGAAGTAACGTCCCTTGATAGAGGCACAAGTCACAGACGATGGGCTCCGCTGCAGCAGCAGGTCCCTCCCTTGCTTTCACAGAGTATGCATGTATAATAAAGTTAGTAAGTGCTGCTGTAATGCAGCCTGACCAAACACTTTATAAGGCAAAGGAGAGTGCAGAGGAATGTCCATGTCATTTAATCAATATATGAGAGATTCAATTCAGCCTATGCGTGATGACCTGACAAGTATCGGGTTCCAGGAGTTGTTGACTCCAGAAGAGGTGGAAACCACTCTTCCAACCGCAAAGGGGACGTCGCTCGTTGTCGTCAATTCTGTATGCGGCTGTGCAGCTGGCCAATGCCGTCCTGGTGTAGCCCAAGCTTTGCAGAACGAAATTCTGCCGGATCATCTGTTCACCGTGTTCGCCGGACAGGAGAAGGAAGCCACTGCTAAAGCACGTGAATACTTCGCTCCATATCCGCCTTCTTCACCATCTATCGCTTTGATGAAGGATGGGGAGCTTGTTCATTTTATTGAGCGTCATGGGGTAGAAGACCGTTCAGCTGCCGAAATCGCTGCTGAATTGAAGGAAGTATTCAACCGTTTGTGCCAATAATAGCGGTTAATTCATAGGATCTCGCGGTGGCCGGCAATCCGGCTGCTGCGGGATTTTTTCAAAATATAATTTATATGATCAAAGTGATGAAACGGGGTGTGGTTTGTGAGCTTGCAAGAAGAGATTATTGCTGCCCTCGGCGTAAAGCCGGCCATTGATGAAGAGGCAGAGGTACGGAGGCGTGTTGATTTCCTGAAAGCATATGTACGGCAGGCAGGAGCAAAAGGGCTGCTCATAGCGATCAGTGGCGGGGTCGACAGTGCGGTGGCAACAGGCCTGTGCAAACGGGCAACCGATGAGCTGACCGCAGAAGAAGGCAAGGAGTACATCACCCTTGGCGTATTTCAGCCTTACGGTGTTCAGGAGGATATCGAGCACAGCTACGCGGTGGCTGAAGCTTTTGAACTGACACATAAGGTTGAGACCAATATTGAAGAAGCTGTAAATGAGATCGCACTTGAGGTTGAACATAGCCTGAAAGCGCTGGGCCAGCACCGTCACATTACACATCAGGGCAAAGGAAATGTGAAGGCGAGAACCCGCATGGTTATGCAGTACGCACTCTCCTTCGAGAATAATCTGCTGGTAGTGGGAACGGATCATGCTTCCGAGGCCATTACCGGCTTTTACACCAAATGGGGCGATGGCGCAGTCGATATTACACCGCTGAGCTCGCTGAACAAGCGCCAGGTACGCCAGCTTGCAGCCTATCTGGGAGTGCCGGAGGATATCGTGACCAAAGCACCGACGGCCGGCCTCTGGCCCGGACAGACGGATGAAACTGAGCTGGGTATTACGTATGATGACAACAGCGACTATCTGGAGGGCAAACAGGTCAGCCCTGAGGTTGCCGGGAAACTGGAAGCTTATTACCGGAGAACGGCGCACAAGCGCAACGTAATACCGGGCATCTAGAAGGAGAAGTTTATACAAAAACCGCCGGAGATCTGAGTGCATACTCAGACTTTCCGGCGGTTTTGTGTGTAGTATTACATGATATGGCGGTCTTCCGTTGGCGGCGGGCCGGCGGTTATCCGGCCAGTACGCTGCGGATAAATTCGCGGGTAGCGTCGATCGCCTGTTCCAGCTGCGGAGTGGTCCCGGCAAAAGGATGGACACTGCCAAAGGTATGATTGCCCTCCGGAATTTGCACCCGCGCTATATCGGGCCGGAGGTGGACCAGTTGCTCCGAGCCGCGGCGCAGCCGTTCGCTATCCTGGGTCCCTTGAATGAGGACAACGGGGAAAGCGGCAGTTTTCATTCGCTCCAGAAGATTGTAGCGCCCGGCTTGCCGCTCCAGATCTTCAATAATAACGGCATCGAGCGGCATTTGCTGACCCGTGCGGCCATTGAGTACATGAGTCCGGCCGCTTTGTTTCATTTCCCGTTTCTGTTCATCTGTGAACAAATCCAGATCGGTGATTCCGTTCCAGGAGATGACTCCGGCAATCTCCTCCGGGTGGTCCAGTGCGTAAAGCAGACAATCGCCGCCGCCGCGGCTGTGACCCAGCAGGAATAAGGGCAGGCTGCCAAATTTATGATGCTGGCTGAGATAGGAGAGCAGGATCTCCATGTCTTTGATCTCGCGGTTATAGGTATTGCGGGCGAACTTCTCAAGCTCGGTGAAATTCTGCAGATCCTCGCCGATTCCCGCATGGGAGAAATTGAAGGAGATCACTTCATGCTCCTGGCTGAGCGCGGCTGCGAGGTAAGGGAACATTCCCCAATCCTTAAAGCCCTTGTATCCGTGGGCAATAACAATCAAACTATTGGCTTTGCCTTGAGCTGGAAAATGTGAGCAGCGCAGGACGGCATCTTCTCCGGCAGGCAACTGAAAATTGCGGTTCATGGTCGATTCCCCTCTCTTTAGCTTTCAGAGATTATTATGTCTTTTTAATATAGAATTGAGATTCTGTGGTTAAGATTCATGATGAGGGAAGTAGCAGGATAGACTTCGGCGGTTTTTTCTTTTAAGATAGCAGAAAGAATCCGGGACAACTATAATCTATATGATTTACGGACAATGTATATGAAGATCATACCATTAACAAAGCTATTAAGGATAGCTATCAGATTGAAGCGGTTTATGACTGCACGTCCATAAGGAGCGTGGGATTTTGATATACGGGATCGGGCATGATGTGCTGGAAATCCAGCGGATTGAAGCATTAATGAATAAAGGATCTGGAGCGAAGTTTATCCGGCGCATCCTTACAGAGGCAGAGCTTGAGCTTCTGGAGCGGCGGGGCGGCAATGCTGCGGAGTTCATAGCCGGGCGGTTCGCGGCCAAGGAGGCGGTTGTGAAAGCGCTGGGCTGCGGCATCGGCCGGGAAGTGGGGTTTCAGGATATTCAGATCCTGCCGGATGCATATGGCAAACCGATAGTTACACTCTCGGAGGAGGCCTGGGAACGGCTCCGGCTGAAAGGCCGGGAGTACCTCATTCATCTTACCATTACCCACAGCCGTGAGCTGGCTTCGACTTTTGCGGTAATGGAACGGAGGGTTTGAGCGGCAAGGAAAGTTGGAGCTTACAGCATGGGACTTGAATGAACTGACGGGCTGTGGCTCCACTGATGCCCGTGTGAAGTAAATATAAGAATCAAGGAGAATAAATGATGACAACGCATGAACAACAGGAGCAGGCGCAGCAGGAAACCAAGTTGTTTTTCAGCCGTAATCTGCTGGAATGGTACCATGGGCAGAAACGTGATTTGCCTTGGCGGCGCCATCGCAATCCGTATTATATCTGGATTTCGGAAATTATGCTGCAGCAGACGAGAGTCGATACGGTTATTCCGTATTTCAACCGCTTCATTGAGCGGTTTCCTACGGTGGAATCGCTTGCCGACGCACCGGAGGAGGATGTGCTGAAATGCTGGGAGGGTCTTGGTTACTATTCCCGTGCACGGAATCTTCAGCATGCCGCGCGGCAGGTGAAGGAACAATACGGCGGAATGGTTCCGAATGACCGCGATGCCGTATTCAGCCTTAAAGGGGTTGGACCCTATACGGCAGGAGCTATTCTCAGCATTGCGTTCAACCGGCCTGAACCTGCGGTGGACGGAAATGTGATGCGGGTATTGTCCCGCTATTTCCTGATGGAGGATGACATCGCTAAGGGGCCGACGCGGGTGAAGATGGAGCGGCTGGCGGCGGAGCTGATCCCGGAGGGGGAGGCTTCGCATTTCAACCAGGCGCTAATGGAGCTTGGGGCGCTCGTCTGCACGCCGAAATCACCGCGCTGTCTGCCTTGCCCGGTGATGGAGCACTGCGCCGCGCGCCTGGCGGGCTGCGAGACTTCGCTGCCCGTCAAGACCAAGGCCAAGCCCCCGCGCCCCGAGGAGCGGCTGGCGGCCCTTGTTACGGGCCGCGGCGAGCACGCGGGCCGGGTGCTGATCCGGCAGCGGCCATCCAGCGGGCTTTTGGCCCGCATGTGGGAGCTGCCGCACTGGCCGGCGCCGCCTGCGGAGGGCGGCGCTTCCGCTGCGCTGCTGCCTGAAGCGGCAGCGCTGGACCGGCTGCGCCGGTCACTGCGGCAGGCCGGGATCTTCGCCCGGCCTGAAGAGCACTGGATGGCTGCGGAACATACGTTCAGCCATATCGTGTGGACCCTGCAGGTGTACCGCTGCAGGGAAGAGGACGCCCCGGCGCTGCCGCTGGCGGCGGAGGGGCGGGCGGCATACGCGGCCGGGAACGCGGCTGCCGCCGTGCCCACGGATGGCAGCGCGGGGCCAGCAGATGGCACACAAGCTGGTGCTGCACCTGTAGATGGCCCGCAAGGCGGTGCTGCATCTGTAGATGGCACACGAGCTGGTGCTGCACCCGCAGATGGCACGCAAGCCGGCGCTGTGCCTGCAGATGGCACGCAAACTGGTGCTGCACCTGCAGATGGCACGCAAGGCGGTGCTGTGTCTGTAAATGGCACACCAGGCACTACTGCGCCCGCAGATGGCACGCAAAGTGGTGCTGCACCTGCAGATGGCACGCAAGGCGGTGCTGTGACTGCAGATGGCACACTAGGCGGTGCTGCGCAAGGCGGCGCTGCACCCGCAGATGGCACACAACCTGGTGCTGCACTGGCCTCAGGCATGCCGCCAGCCGGTGTTGTGCGCGCCATGGGCACGCCAGATGCGTATGCGGTTGATCTCTTCTCCGCTACGGACAGTCCGGTCGAGCAGTTTGCAGACGGCAGCGGAAATCCGGAGGATGCCGGAGCCTTGCGGTGGATCAACCGCGAGGACATGGCGAACTACGCCTTTCCGAACGTTTTTTTGAAGCTGCTTAACCATTATTTCGATGAGCTGGAAGCACAGAAGCTGTAAGACCGGAGAAGAGTGGCTTGATGAGGGGAATAGGACCGAATAGGCTGGCAGAACGGGCGGTACGAAATGGGGTTCTAGGGCGAACCGGAGCGAAGCGATTACCTGAGAGAGTGAGCGCGTGCAAGTAATGAAGCGGAACGGTTTATCAATGGAATCTGAGCACAGGTAATGTCCAAAGTCTAGATTTCTAAACCGTATTGCAGCTGATCCAGCTCGTATCTCCCTCAGGTTCAGGTCGAGATGCAGTTCTGTTGCACTTTTTACAGCAGATGACTCCTAAATTAGCAGGGAAATAGAATCTATTGCACTCTGTACAGCAGAATCTAGTGGAAAAGACGGCTTTGGCGATAAATCCAGAAATCTGTTGTATAAAATACAGCGGAATGTCATTTATTGCTGAGCAATGAGCATTCTACTGCAGAAAGTGCAATCACATAAAAAGCCTGATAGCAATCAGGCATGAGTGCTACGGATCAAGTTCAGTCTAGATAACGACTGGTTTGTACAAAAGCATTCGCTACTGTAGCGCTCCAAGCGTACGCTGCCGCATCAACTCCGGGCCTATCAATGAAAAACGGCTGCGCTATGTCCTAACCGGACACGGCGCAGCCGTTTTCACATCTAGGGATAAGGTGGAAGCTGGACACCACATCCTGCGTACAGCAACGGCCCCGTCCTTTAAAAAGGACGGGGCCGTTTGAGTTATAGATTAGAGTAGGCTGAGCAAGGCGCGGCGATGTCGCCGCAGTTCCTTACTTCGCGCTTTCGTAACGTTTGCCGACTTCTTCCCAGTTAACTACATTCCAGAAGGCTTTGATGTAGTCAGGGCGTTTGTTTTGATAGTTCAGGTAGTAAGCATGCTCCCATACATCGAGGCCGAGGATTGGAGTAGCACCTTCACTGATTGGGTTGTCTTGGTTCGGTGTGCTTGTTACAGCAAGTTTGCCGTCCTTAACCACGAGCCAAGCCCAGCCGCTGCCGAAACGGGTAGTTGCTGCAGTAGCAAAATCTTCTTTGAATTTGTCGAATCCGCCCAGCTCGCTGTCAATTGCAGCTGCCAGTGCACCTGTAGGTGCGCCGCCGGCGTTTGGTCCGATGACTTCCCAGAACAGGGTATGGTTGGCGTGTCCACCACCGTTGTTGCGAACAGCAGTGCGGATGGCTTCAGGTACAGCGTTCAGGTCGGTGAGAAGCTCTTCGATGCTCTTGTTTTGAAGTTCAGGTGCTTTTTCCAGAGCGGCGTTCAGGTTCGTCACATAAGTATTATGGTGCCTGTCATGATGAATCTCCATCGTCAATGCGTCGATGTGCGGTTCAAGAGCGTTGTTCGGATAAGGAAGTGCCGGTAATTGAAATGCCATGGAAAAATCCCTCCTGAGTTTATTAGAATTGTATAGATAAAGAATTTTGGCAGTCTTGACGTCAAAACCCCTTATTTCCAATGCCTCTTATTGGTTATATCCGATAAGATACTTTTATTAAACCGTATCTGGAACAATAATGCAACATTAAACAAACATAAACGTTTAAAAAGTTGTGATCAAACAAACCTGACCGGAAGTGTAAATGCTGTGTTAAACTTATAGAATTCCCTGGAGACTTTGCTTTTATACCTTTGAATTTACCTTTATAAAGAAAATATGTAAACATGTTTCATGAAAACGCTTCATATCAAGCGCTTTCAAAAGAAAAATGGTGATATCACGAGAAAAGTGTGCTTTAATAGAGTCAAAAGCAGGTATTCCTCGGTTTTTGGAGATTAGAGAAGTTACCGACTATTTTACATTAAGTTAATACTTCTTTGATCGCAAGAAAAGCTGCATGAAATGATGGATTCGACAACATCCTCGAAATTCCCATTTTTGCTTTTCTGATGCCTTTTTTTCTCTTTATACTGTTACGGGAACTCCTTCTTTTTGTTAAACTCTAAGCCATAGAAAAGGGAGATTTTAAAGAATGCACGTTCGTTCCTTTCAATTAAGCGACGTTACCCCTGTGACTGAACTGCTGCAGAGCGCATTATCGGAAGAGTGTTTTGAAAGCACGATCGAGCCCTTCTCCAGACAGCTTTCTTGGGATTCAGATCTCATTGTAGTTGCTGAGGATGAAGAAGAAATTGTTGGTGCGCTGATAGGTACAATCGAGAAGAACCACGGCTGTTATTTCCGAATTGCTGTCCATCCCGACTACCGCCGCAGAGGAATCGGCAAAAGTCTTGTAACGGCGATGGAACACAGATTTCAGGCGCGCAAGGTTAGCGGTATTTTCGTAGCCGTTGATGAGCACAATTCCTTCGCATTGCCGCTGTATGAAGCTATGGGATATGACGAGAATCAAATCTTCAAATCAGTACGGAAGCTCAGCATCGTTGGATAATGTCTTTTATCATGGGCGCTGCGTAAGCGGAAACATTTACTAAATAGAGAACTATAGCGACTTGCATAGTCTGATCCATTATACTAAAGCATATCTCCCCGGAGTCCATTGCAAATGGCCGGGAGATATGCTTTTCTATTGTTATAGACTTGATCTACCAATCTGGGCAAGAAGGTGGCATATGGACCGGGAGCTTGAAGGGGAATTTATGCGAAGCCGCAAGCAAAGATACAGATCTGTCACACATCACGGTTCCAAACTGCAGCCGGGAAACAGATGGATTCTAGAACTGCGGGATTGGGTAATCACCGCGGCAATTGTATTTGGGTTCATGTCGCTTTTGAATTTATTTATTTTCAATATATCTACTGTGGTCGGCCAGTCCATGCAGCCTACGCTGGTTGAGGGGGAGAAGCTGATCATTAACAAGATCACTTTGAGCTTTGCGAACCCGTCGCGGGGAGATGTTATTGTGCTGCATGATCCCAGCACCGGCCCGGACCGCAAGGAATATCTGGTGAAACGCGTCATTGGGATACCCGGTGATTTCATAGAGGTGCAGGGCCATAAACTGTACGTTAACGGAGAAATGGCCGATGAGCCTTATATTGATACGGAAATTCAGGATCCTGATTTTTTGGGGCTGACTGTCGAGAAGGGAAGCTATTTTGTGATGGGTGATAACCGGCATGCCGGAGCCAGCAAGGACAGCCGTTACTTTGGCACCGTCCCGCAGAAGAGTATTGTCGGCAAGGCAGTTTATATCTGGTGGCCGCTCTCCAAACTGAATTCATTATAAGAGAAGGTGAAGGCGGAAATGAACATTAAAACTCAGTCATCCTATGCTCCGCCGCCTTCCATATGGGAAGATCTTAAGGCGGAGATCAAGGCTGCCGCTCCGGCGCTGGGCATTGATGATATCGGGTTTGCGACGGCTGAGCCGTTTCTATATTTAAAAAACATCCTGCAGGATCACCGGGACAAGGGGTATGAATCCGGTTTTGAAGAGCCTGATTTGGATAAGCGGACTATTCCGGCACTTCCGTCCGGTGAGACGCCGCTATCCATTCTGGCCATTGCGGTGGCCTATCCTTCCAAGATGGAGAATCCGCCCAGATCTGAACCGGGTGCGCGCCGGGGAATTCTGGCCCGGGCTGCCTGGGGCCAGGATTACCATCATGTGCTGCGTGAAGCGCTGGGGAAGCTGGAGGCTTTTATCCGTGAGCGTGTGCCGGATGCCGTGCTGGAGAGTATGGTGGATACTGGCGTGCTGGTAGACAGAGCTGTAGCGGAGCGGGCAGGAATCGGCTTCAGTGCCAAGAACTGTGCGATCATCTCTCCCAAGTGGGGGTCATGGATCTATCTTGGGGAAATGGTGACGAACATTCCGTTCCCCCCGGATGCACCCGTGGAGGAAGGCTGCGGCGATTGTACGAAATGTATTGACGCTTGTCCTACCGGGGCACTCGTTGGCCCGGGTCAGCTTAACGCCCAGGCCTGTATTTCCTATTTAACGCAGACCAAAGGGTTTTTAAGCGATGAGTATATGACCAAGATCGGCAACCGGCTGTATGGCTGCGATACCTGCCAGATTGTCTGCCCGAAAAATCGCGGGAAGAACTGGAACCACCGTCCGGAGCTGCTGCCTGATCCGGAAATCGTCAAGCCGCTTTTGCTGCCGATTCTTGAGCTCAGCAATCGTGAGTTCAAAGAGAAATTCGGCAGCAGTTCGGCGGCCTGGCGCGGTAAAAAGCCGATCCAGCGCAATGCGATTATCGCGCTTGGCAATTTCAAAGAGGCTGGCGCTGTACCGAAGCTGACCGAAATTGTGCTGCGGGAGTCACGCCCGGAAATGCGCGGGACTGCGGCCTGGGCGCTTGGGCGCATTGGCGGCGGAGAGGCGCTGGCGGCTGTTGAAAAGGCACTGTTGGCTGAAGAGGACAACCAGGTCCGGGAGATGCTTGAACGGGCGCTGGACAAGCTGCTGAAGCGGGAGGAGACGGAGACCAATGAGCAAGCTGGCGGGGGGCAGTCTGGGAACTGAAACTGCTGTGTATTACAGTGAAATGGAATCGCCGATTGGCCCGCTGACCTTATGTGCAACAGAGGCGGGATTATGTCTTATAGAATTCGGGACATTTGCCGGGAGCCGGGAGAACCTGGAGAAATGGCTCAAGGTACAGATTGGAACCGTGATATTAATCGAAGATGAGTCCCGGCTGGAGCAGGCTAAAGCGCAGCTTGAGGCGTATTTTGCCGGAGGACTGCAGGACTTCACGCTGCCTCTGGATATGCGTGGCACGGCCTTCCAGCTTCAGGTATGGGAGGCGCTGCGCGGCATTCCCTACGGAGAGTCCGCTTCCTATAAGGATATTGCTGTGCGGATCGGCAATCCGCAGGCTGTGCGCGCTGTAGGCGGAGCTAATAACCGCAATCCTGTTCCGGTAATTGTGCCGTGCCACCGGGTAATCGGTGCGGGAGGAACGCTGGTCGGATACGCCGGTGGCCTTGCGATCAAGACCCGGCTGCTGCAGCTCGAAGCAGAGCACGCCCTCCCGGATGACACCGGAACCTACCTCTTCTGACTCATGGGATTTACCAATTGCTGTCCAGTTCTTGAAATGCTATGATAGATTCGCATGCCCGCAGCGGGCGCTGCAGACAATTGAGTACAAAGGTGGATTCCAGATGAACATTGTATGGCCTATTATTACGCTTGTTGTTGGTCTGATCGGCGGATTCTTTATCGGTGTATATTATCTACGCAGACAAATGACAACGATGCAAAATGATCCGGAAATGCTGCAGAAGGTTGCGAAGCAAATGGGTTACAACCTGAACGGCAAGCAAATGCAGCGTGCACAGCAAATGATGAAGAACAATAATCAGCCTGGACGTGCTCCTGTTGCAAACAAAGGGCAGCGGCGCAAGGGCAAGTAACACGGCCCCGATAGATGAAGGTATACGCGGGTGCGGAAGGGGGAGGTTTCATGGGGGGCATCAAGGAATACGTAAACGGCAAGGTCTCGGTGAACCGCGAGCAGATCGAGTACCATGTTGAGAAGATATTGGAGTTAATCGGAGAGGACACCGGCCGCGAAGGGCTGTTGGAAACACCGGCACGGGTCACGCGGATGTACGAGGAGATATTTGGCGGTTATTCGATAGATCCCCGAGAGGCGCTTGGTGTAACTTTTGATGAATCTCACGAAGAGCTGGTCATTGTAAAGGATATCGTCTATTACAGCCAATGCGAGCATCACATGGCTCCTTTCTTCGGCAAAGTGCATATCGGCTACGTCCCAAGCGGGCGTATTGCCGGACTAAGCAAACTGGCCCGTCTCGTTGAAGCGGTTAGCCGGCGTCTGCAGGTGCAGGAGCGGATCACGACTCAGATTGCCGACATCATGACCGAGGTGCTGAATCCTCATGGGGTCATGGTCGTCGTAGAAGGCGAGCATCTGTGCATGTGTGCCCGTGGGGTGAAGAAGCCCGGCAGCAAGACGGTGACCATGGCGACGAGAGGAAGCTTCCGTGAGGATGCTGCCGCACGCGCGGAGTTTTTGGCTTTGATCAAGGAATAGGATGATAGGGGAGATTCTCCCGAATTTGTACACATACAGAGCCCTGCTTTCACTTTAGATGAGAGCAGGGCTCTATTTATTTCGAAAATCTCAAAAGGGCTGCCAGACCAGCTTGCGGGCGGCGGCATAACGCTGTGAGACATAAGGCCAATTGACGACCTTCCACCAATCTTGAATATAGGCGGCACGGTTGTTCTGATGCTTGAGGTAATAGGCATGCTCCCACACATCCAGGGCGAGCAGCGGCACAACATCCCATTGCGACAAATTCTGGTGTTTCTCAGCAGTGAGGATTTCCAGTCTGCGGCTGCGCGGACTCCAGACAAGAATAGCCCAGCCACCGCCTTCAACCTTATTCGCTGCTTCGGTGAATTGCGCTTTAAAGGCATCATAGCTGCCGAAGCTGCGTTCAATGGCGTCCAGCAAGGCGCCGGTCGGACGTCCGCCGCCTTGTGGAGACATTACGTTCCAGAAGATGGTGTGAAGATAATGCCCGGCACCATTAAAGGCAAGCTCTCGTTCCCAATGTTTGACGAGATCGAAATCGTTGGTTTTGCGGGCTTCCGCCAGCTTAATTTCTGCTTTGTTCAGTCCGTCTACGTAGCTTTGGTGATGTTTGTCATGATGGATGGTCATGGTCTTCTCGTCGATATACGGTTCAAGCGCACTATAAGCATAAGGGAGCGGAGGCAGCTTATGCCCGCCTATAGGCACAGAACCGGGTTCACGGGTTTGGGCTGCCGGGGTTGCCGGCCCAAACCCGCTGCCGCTGCCCTCTGTAGAAGCTACAGACGCAAACTCCGCAGGGTCCGCTGCGCTTTCCCGCATTAGAACGGATACCTGTCCGGGTGTGCTCAGCCCCCCCAGAACAGCAAGGAAATACTCGGACTCGCGAATAATATGCAGCAGTACAATAGCAGCCAGCGGCTGGGCTTTCACTGCCTTGCTGCTTTCGCACAGTGCGTATAGCTGGCGGATGAACTCACGCGACTGGGAACAGACCGTCTGCAGCAGCAGCTCTGTTTCGGCAGCGAGTTCATGCTGTCCGGCAAATGCCGGAGTGAGCGAAGTTTCCAGCAGCCGCCGCGCGGCTTGCTCTGTGGCACCAAAGACGACAGCCCATTCATCGAGCAGTTTGACATAAGGCTCTTCCAATTGAGGCACAATTGCTTTGATGACTTCGGTATGCTCTTTCTCCTGGGTCTTCCAAAATACAGTTTCTTCGAGTATTCGTGCTGGCAGCAACGGTCCGTATACATATAACATTACATGCAGTCCTCCCGTCCGATATCTTAAACGGTTCATTATATGAGCGGAAGCAGTGTCTTATGTGGCCTTGCCTGGAGAAAACATCTTTGAAGGGATTAAGTGCAAAGCTGCAGACTGCAAAGGGTCGGCTGATTTATGTATATGGGCTTTGGTAAGGCGGCAGCAGCTAAACAACAAAAATAGCGTGCAGAGTTGTATTTTATGAATACATTCTGCACGCTATTATTTTTGAACAAAGATGATGCCTTAGTGAGGTTATTTGCCGGCAATGGAAGTCTGCTCATTCTCCTGGCTCTTAGCCAAATGCACATTGCCCAGAAAAGCGGAAACACGGCGCAGATATTCGCGGGGATGCTCCCGGAACAGCAGCTCATGGTGGCTGTTTTCGACGATCCACGAATCCGAGTAAGGGTTGCTCTGGTTGGCTGCAAGCTCTTCGGCAATCGGGTATGGCGCCTTGTCATCCTTTGTGCCGTGCATGAACAGAACGGGGAAAGGATAGTCTTCAGCTTTTACCTTGGAATAAGGAATTTGATTCAGCCCTGTGCCGTTCAGTACCGGGAAGAGCAGCTCCATAATTTCCAGGGAAGGCTGGCGGGGAAGATCGATATTTTGCTTGATGTTATGGTAAAGTGTATCCGGCTCCAGCAAAAAGGTGCTGTCCAGAATCATCGCATCGACGTCCTCGGTAACTAGCCCCGCCTGAAGCGCTGTGCCGGCACCCATGGAGAAGCCCCAAACGACGATCTCTCCGGCTCCCCGGTCCTTGGCGAACTGTATGGCGCCTAAGAGCTGCTGTGATTCTTTTTTGCCGCCGGTAGCGATATCCTTGTTGGTCTGGGAAGCGAAGCCATAGTCGAACATGACGACGTTGAAATTCAGGCTATGGGCATAATGGGCCAGATCATACATCGGTACCCAGGATTCCTCGCGGTTGGCGCCGTAGCCATGACTGAAGACAATGGTTTTGGTAGAGTCCTTGGACGGGATATACCAGCCCTGCATCGTCCGGCTTCCGTCATGCGCCTGAAAGGTCACATCTTCATAGTCCAGCCCCTTGGCCAGTGAAGGGTTGGAGTACAGGGGGGCCACTGTAGGATTAGACAGCACCCAGGCAATATAGCCATGCAGGGCAATGAAGCAGAACACAAAGAAGAAAAATACGGATAACAGCAATGCAACTACAATATGTTTAACGCGAATCATCCCCAGTGAAAGGTTGGGGGCGATGTCTGACTTATCCTCCTTGGTCTTGCGTGAGACCGGTCTGCCGGTACGGTGGGTTGCCAGATCCATAAGATCCACTCCTAAAATCGCAAAGTCAAAATCAAACTGAATTGTTTCATGTTATGAACTATTTCCATTTGTATCGGCATAATTAATTCATATGTTTAATCGTATGGGGACGCCCTCATAAAGTCAATGAATTCGCCGTTTTTGTAATCTAACTGTAAAGTGCGGCCCAGCCTTTTCCTGTTAGTTAATATACTGGACTTTCCTTGGGCTTTTGCTCTAAGATAGAATTAACTATGTACAATTATGTAACCGGGTTTCATTTAATGAAACAGGTAAGGGGAGATTGCTGTGGAGGATCGTAAACTGACCGTACGCGCTGTAGAGCGGGCGCTGGATATATTGCTGTGTTTTACGAAGGAGAATGATGATCTAAGTTTGACTGAGATTGCTGCCAAAATCGGCCTCCATAAGAGTACTGTGCACCGGCTGCTCACTACCCTGGAGGAGAAGGGCTTTCTGATGCGCAATGAAAGTACCGAGAAATACCGGCTCGGTATGCGGATTTGGGAGCTGTCGACCCATCTGCCAACGCTGGATGAGCCGGCGGCACTGCTGCTTCCGGCGATGGAGCGGCTGCGCGACCGGCTGGGAGAGACGGTCAGCCTCTATCTGCGCGACGGTCTGGAACGTGTGCGCATTCAGGCTGTGCAGAGCCGGCAGGCAATCCGCCGGGTGGCACAGATTGGTGCCCGGCTGCCCTTATCTGTTGGCGCCTCCAGCAAGGTGCTGGCCGCCTATGCGCCGCATGAGGTGCAGATCCGGCTGCTGGCAGATCCGGCTTGGCCGGAAACTGTAGATAGAAGCCTGTACTTGGAGCAGCTTAAGGAAATTACCCGCCGGGGCTATGCGACCAGCTTCGAGGAGCGGGAACCAGGGGCTGCTGCAGTGGCTGTGCCTATTGTCGGCCGCAATGGCAGCGTGGTGGCAGCCCTTTCCCTGTCCGGCCCTGTCAGCCGCTTGTCCCGGGAAACTCTCGAGGAATATGCTGTGATTCTTTCGGAGAATGCAGCCGAAATGGGATTGATGATGGGGTAATCGGGAAAGTCTGGTTATGCAGTCGAATTATGGGGGTAAATTAAAGAGAAAGCTGCCAGAAGCAGTAATATTCAATTTGTAACTATAGGGAAAATGAACTATGATAAAAAAATTATAGGATTCAGATTTTATAAGTAATTATACTTTTTATTCCGGGGGGATGGGTGATTCCATTGAGCGCTGCAGTACCCGATTCATTAATGGAAGAGATTCAACAACTTCAAGACACATTCGGTGCTGTTACGAGTCAGGCTCTTGTGCTAACGGATCAGGAAGGAAATTTGATAACCCGTCCAACCATTGCAGGAAGGTTTTATAAGGAGATCATTGACTCCTTGCAGCACATACACCGTCCCTTTGAGCAGACACTGCGCCGCTTGGGGGCCTTGTCACATCCTGCTGTCTTGGACCGGTGGATTCCCGGATTGAAGTATATCATTACCCCGCTGGTTCCGGAGTACGGAGAGATTTACTATCTCTGGTCAGGCCTCTATATGGAGGAAGGTGCGAAGGAACTGGTATTGCAAGCCTTCGAGTCCAAGATGAAGAATCATCCGGAATATGATCAGCTAAGTTCCGAGCTAGCTGCCTTACCCGAGAGCAGTAGTGAACGTATATTCGAGATCAGGGACAAGATAGCCGTTCTTGGCAGTATCCTGTGCAAATTAATAGGAGGCTCTGCCCTTAAGCCGGTGACGGAAAGAAATACTATGATGATTTCGCGGCTTCTGACTCATCTGGAGGAGGATTTCCTGAAGATTGAAGAGGTGCTCCAGCAACTGGCAGGGACTTTTTCAGCCGCCGATTTGTATGCCTTTGCCAAGGAGAACGATCAAGGGCAATTCAAGGTGAATTATGCTGCGGGAAAAGAGGCACATCTTTTACTGAATGCTGTATTTCCGCAAGGGGACGGTTTTTTTGGACAAGCGGTCCTCGGCAAAGATCCGAGACATTGGAAAGACATTGCCAAGGATCCAAGATCTCTTTACTTCACCCGGCGGGGGATGACGCAACCGGAATGCCTGTCTTGTTATCCGGTTTTGATCAACAACGGCAAAAGGGCGCTTTTGCTGGCAATCAGCTTTGGAAGAAATGAACAGGTTCAGGGCTACGACCGGCAGGAGCAAATCGTCGCCTCTTTGCTGGGAATATCCGACCGGGGAGAAATGCTGCTGCGCAGGGGAAAACTGCTTGAAGAAGGAACGTTCCTTCTTAAGGAAGCTGCCAGACTGCTGCCGCAAGCGTTGTCAAGGAAAGAGCTGGGTATGCAACTGCTGGATGTTGTCATGGCCATGCCTTTTTATCCCTCATCCACGTTGGTTTACTTTCAGGAAATCGAGAGTTCAAACATTACGTATTTTTCCAGAGGCTGGACCTCAGATGAGGATGCATTGTATGTCAAAGGGCTGGAGTCCCGCTACTCGCAGCAATCCTTTCTCTCGTCTGCTGTCATCTTTGAGATGGCAGGAGGTTCGGTTCTGCTCGAATGTCCGCTGCTATCCGGGAACGAGTTCAAAGGACTGTTGTCTGTCGGATTCAGGGGGCGAAGTGAAGCGGAGCAATGGCAGACCTTCATCGAATCGGTAGCCTGTCTGGCCACTGTTGCCATTCGTCTTCTGGAGAAGGAAGAAAGGTATATCGGGCAGGCTGAGGCCTTTATGACCGAACTGCGCCGTTACCTCCAGAATGCAAACGCTGAACTGAGCAGTCTATCGCTGGACGCTTCCGATATGGCGGTAGATTTTGCCCGTTACATAGGCTTGCCTGAAGAGGAAGCTGAAAGGGTGGGGAAGGCAACTCTGCTGTCTCCTTTCCATATTGAAGCGTTAATGGATTTTGGATATTACCCGGATGAAATCTCGCTGCTGCAGCAGGTGGACGAGTTGGCCTCTCAATTCTTTACTGTGGAAAAGCCTCCCTTGCTTCTATCCGGCCAGGTGCTTGCACTGATACTGCAGCATACAGGAAGAGGTGCAGACCAGAAACATCTGGGCAGCCCTCCGCACAAATGGATTGATCCATCCAGATACAGCAAGGACTACAATATTGCTTCCTGGATTGAGGATGAACGGATATCCTCGTTCCAGTCGTTTCTGCTGAGCCGGGAGGATTCGCGGCCTAAGAAGAGAATCGTATCGGCAGCGAGGCTGCTGGATAGCCCGGCATTGACTGCACTCAAGGAAGAATGGGGGGTCTCACCCCGGGAAGAAGAAGTACTTGAGCTGATTGTCCACGGGAAGACGAATAAGGAAATTGCCAACACGCTGTTTATCAGCGAGCATACCGTCAAAAACCACCTGAGCCGCATCTTTAACAAGATGAACGTAACCGACCGCTCGCAAATTATTGCACTTATCTATAAGGTAATCCTCGATGCCGAACGCATCGAGATTTAGGCCCGATCCGAAGCTGCAGATACCGCTTGGATTAGATGAAGCTTCACCACAGGGCAAGCTGAATAGCCCCCGACAATCTCCCTTACGGGATTGTCGGGGGCTATTTAGTCTGTTTCAACGCTGTCAGGATGGAACACAAGCACAGTGGGTTCCATCCATCCTGACCAGCTGTAGTTATTCTACAGGCAGCGCAGTTTCCGAAGCGGCATCAGCCAGCATCTGGCGGAGTACCGTCTGCAGAATGCCGCCATTGCGGTAGTAGTCGATGTCAACGGTGCTGTCTAACCGGGCAATGACCGGGAATTCAAACTGTGTGCCGTCCTCGCGGGTGGCGGTAACGGTCAGTTCCTGGCCTGGCAGCACGTAGTTGTCGAGTCCGGTGATATTGAAGGTCTCGCGTCCGGTCAGTCCCATGCTGCTCCAGCCGTGGCCTTCCTGGAATTGCAGCGGCAGAACGCCCATGCCGACCAGATTGCTGCGGTGAATCCGCTCGAAGCTCTCGGCGATGACCGCCTTGACCCCAAGCAGCAGCGTACCTTTGGCGGCCCAGTCGCGTGAGCTGCCTGTGCCGTATTCCTTGCCCGCGATAACGATCAGGTTCTGTCCAGCCGACTGGTACAGCATGGACGCATCGTAGATCGACATCACTTCTTCGCTCGGCAGGAAGGTGGTTACTCCGCCTTCCGTACCCGGTGCAACCGCGTTGCGGATCCGGATGTTGGCGAACGTGCCGCGCATCATCACCTCATGGTTCCCGCGGCGTGAGCCGTAGGAGTTGAAGTCGGCGCGTTCCACGCCATGGCTGCGCAGATATTCTCCGGCAGGACCGGAGGTGGAGATATTGCCTGCCGGCGAAATATGGTCGGTAGTGACGGAGTCGGCAAGCAGCGCTAATACCCGCGCGTTGCTGATGTCCTTGATATCTCCGACACCATCCGCCAGATGCTCAAAGAACGGCGGGTTCTGGATGTATGTGGAGTTGTCATCCCATTCATACAGCTCGCCTTCCGGCACGGGAATCGAATTCCAACGTTCGTTGGCAGTAAATACATTCTCGTATTTACGCCGGAACATCTCGGGACTCAGGGAGAGGCTGATTGCTTCACGAATCTCTGCAGAAGTCGGCCAGATGTCTGCAAGGAATACAGGCTCACCCTGCGGATCATAACCCAGCGGCTCAGTCTTCAGATCAATGTTCACAGTGCCGGCCAGGGCATAGGCTACAACGAGCGGCGGGGAGGCCAGGTAGTTTGCTTTAACCTGGGCATGCACACGGCCTTCGAAGTTCCGGTTGCCGGATATTACTGCAGCTACTGTCATATCATGTTCTGAAATGGCCTGGCTGACTTCATCCGGCAGCGGGCCGGAGTTGCCGATACAGGTAGCGCAGCCGTAGCCGGCCAGATAGAAGCCCAGAGCCTCAAGCGGCTTCAGAAGATCGGCTTTTTCCAGGTATTCCGTAACCACAAGCGATCCCGGAGTGAGACTGCTCTTCACATAGCCTGGCTTAGTCAGACCGCGTTCCACGGCTTTTTTGGCCAGCAGTCCGGCTCCAAGCATAACGCTCGGGTTGGAGGTGTTCGTACAGCTGGTGATCGCTGCGATTACGACGGCACCGGCGCTGAGCTTGCTGGTGCTGCCATTCTTGTGCTGTACTTCCACGACTTCGGCAATCTTCTCATCACTGAGGCCGTAGCCTCCCTTGTCAACAGGGGTACGGATGATACCCTCGAAGTTCTCTTTCATATGTGTCAGCTCGACACGGTCCTGCGGACGTTTCGGTCCGGCAAGGCTCGTAACAACAGAGGCAAGATCAAGCTCGATGACGTCGCTGAACTGCGGGTCCGGTGTATCCGCGGTGCGGAACATGCCTTGAGCTTTGTAATAGTCACCTACCAGCTCGACCAGTTCATCCGGACGTCCGGTGCTGCGCAGGTAGGCCAGCGTTTCTTCATCAACCGGGAAGAACCCGATGGTCGCTCCGTATTCGGGAGCCATGTTGGCTACGGTCGCACGGTCAGCAAGGCTGATGTTGGCAAGGCCCGGTCCGTAGAACTCTACGAATTTGCCGACAACGCCTTTCTTGCGCAGCATTTGCGTTACTGTCAAGGCCAGGTCGGTTGCCGTAGCACCTTCCATCAGGCTGCCTGTAAGCTTAAAGCCAACTACATCCGGTGTAACAAAATACAGCGGCTGCCCAAGCATGCCTGCTTCGGCTTCAATACCGCCTACACCCCAGCCGACGACTCCGAGGCCGTTGATCATAGTGGTGTGGGAATCTGTGCCGACCAGGGAATCGGGATAGACTACAGTTTCACCGTCAACGGACTTGGTAGTGGCCACGGACGCCAAATACTCCAGGTTGACCTGATGCACAATTCCTGTTGCCGGCGGAACAGCGCGGAAGTTGTTGAAAGCAGTCTGCGCCCAGCGCAGGAAGCGGTAGCGTTCTTCATTGCGTTCAAATTCTACATTCATGTTGTATTCGAGCGCATCAGCGGTGCCAAAGGCATCGACCATGACAGAGTGGTCAATGACAAGGTCAACCGGAACGAGCGGGTTGATCTTCTTGGGATCGCCTCCCGCTTTCTTGACGGTATCGCGCATTGCAGCGAGATCGACAACCACGGGCACACCGGTGAAATCCTGCAGGACGATCCGCGCAGGAATAAAAGGAATCTCTTTATTGCGGTCTATGCCACCTGACCAGCCGGCCAGCTGTTTTACATGCTCTTCCGTGATCGCCCGTCCGTCATACTGGCGGACAGCCGCCTCAAGCAGTACTTTGATGGAAAATGGCAGGGATGAAATGCTGCCTGCGCCTTGTTCTTCAAGGGAATTAAGATGATAGTAGCGGTAGGTTTTGCCGCCTGACTCCAGGTTCTTAGCCAGGGAAAAATGGTCCTTGCTTGGCATATATGCGCCTCCTCGTTTCATCTGGTGAAACATCATTTCATATTGTTTGTATGTTAAGTATAACGGTTACAAAGGGGGGAGTAAAGTTTTTTTTCCTGCTTTTTCACCCGGATTTGCCCTGTCCGGCAGGCTATCATGCGCTTTGCCTAAAGCTTGGAAATTAGCTTGGCCTGCTTATCATTCACTGATTCCATCTGTATAGCCGCAGGTATTCCTTCATATACATAGGACAGCAGCCAAACAGGGATGAAAGGGCGGGAAACGGGATGGAATTAGAGTGGAAGAAAAGCTTGTATGTTTATGTGGATCAGTTAAACAAGGCACGGGTGGCACCGGGGGCCGAACCGCGCCGTACTGCCGTCATGGACCCGCGTTATCTCGTGGCACAGGGGGAGCGCTCCCGGCGGCTTGCCCAGTGGTATAACCGCCGGGGGATTACTCCTCTGCGTGCGGAGACCGGCGTCAGGACGCTGCGCACCGTCCGCCAGAATCCGGGTGAGGTCGTAGCCGATGTAGCGCTGCACAGTGCACTGTATTATGAGAAGGGCGGAATGACGCACCGTGAGGATACGATTGAGACGGAACGTCTGACTTTTGTGCGGGAGGGCAGCGCCTGGGAGATAGCCACTGTGGAGCGCAGTGTGCAGGAAAGAAATACGCAGCGCAGAGCACTGGATGCGGATCCCGCACTGCGGTTGTCCAAATGGGGCGAGGTATTGCCTGCCCCGCAGCCGTCGCAGCCACTGCTTAACCGGAATGTGCTCCGCGGGATTGCCGGATCGAAGGAGGTCCGTTACCGCCGGGAAGAAGCGGCGGCCTATGCTGACCGCTGGTGGAAGGACGGCAATCCAGAGTTTGAGGTTTTTGATGTGGACTGCACAAATTATGTGTCTCAATGTCTCTTTGCAGGGGGCGCACCTATCAACTATACTGGTAAAAGAGAAACCGGCTGGTGGTACAAAGGCTACAATGGAACGCAGGAATGGTGGAGCTTCAGCTGGGCTGTGTCGGACAGCCTGCAGCGCTATTTGAGCGGGGAGCGGAGCAGCGGACTTCGCGCTGAGGCCGTGGAGCGGCCGGATCAGCTCATGCTTGGCGATGTCATCCTGTACGACTGGGACGGCAACGGCCATTACCAGCACAGCACGATCGTCACTGCTTTTGACGCGGGCGGAATGCCGCTGGTGAATGCAAGAACGGTCAGCAGCCGTCACCGCTTTTGGGATTACCGTGATTCCTATGCATGGACCGACAGAACGGCCTACCGTTTTTTTCATATCAATGACTACTTATAATTCAGAAAGAGGTTAGGGCATGGGGAACACAAAATTAACCGTAGGACTGGTGTACGGCGGCAAATCCGGAGAGCATGAGGTATCGCTGCAGACGGCATTCGCGGTTATGAACGCTTTTGACTACGATAAATATGAGATTATTCCTTTCTATATTTCCAAACAGGGGCTGTGGAAGGTTGGCGAAACACTCACCGCCGCTTACAGCGGAATTGAGCAGTTGAAGCTTGCCGGGGCAGCCGGAGATATGGGTACAGCGTTGAATGCGGTATTCAGCGGACTAGCGGGCGGGGAGAAGAGCATTGATGTGATGTTCCCGCTGCTGCACGGCACCAATGGGGAAGACGGTACGATTCAGGGCCTGTTTGAAATGGCGAATATTCCTTATATCGGCGCAGGCGTGCTGGCTTCATCCGCAGGTATGGATAAGGTCGTGATGAAGAAGCTGTTCGGTGAAGCGGGTCTTGCGCAATGCGAGTACTGTTATTTCAACGCTGCCGTATGGAAGCACAAAAGCCATGAGCTGATTATGGGAGTAGAGGATAAGCTGGGTTACCCTGTGTTCGTCAAGCCGGCCAATCTGGGCTCCAGTGTGGGCATTTCCAAAGCCATAGATAAGGAAAGTCTAATCAAGGCTGTCGATTTTGCTTTCCGCTATGATACCAAGGTCATCATTGAAGAATTTGTTGATGCCCGCGAGGTGGAGGTTGCTGTACTTGGCAATGAGGAACCCGAGGCTTCCGTTCCGGGTGAAATCGTCTCTTCCGGAGAATATTATGACTATGCGGCAAAATATATCGACGGCAAATCGCAGATGCTGATTCCGGCTCCTGTCGACCCTGAGGTGGCGGACCGCCTGCGTGAATCGGCGATTGCTGCCTTCCGGGCGATCGAAGGCAGCGGAATTACCCGTGCCGACTTCTTCGTACGGAAATCCGACGGCCAAATTCTGATTAATGAAGTGAATACAATGCCGGGCTTTACGCCGTTCAGCATGTACCCGCTGCTGTGGCGCGAGACAGGTGTATCGTATCCTGCTCTGCTGGACCGCATGATCGAGCTGGCGCTGGAACGTTACAAATATAAACAAGGCCTTAAATACGACAATGAATAAAATCAGGTGAGCGGCGGGATCCTTCCGGCCGGAAAGGAGAGACAACAGCATGGGTTTTCAATCGGAATTCAATTCGGTCTGCAAGTTCAAGAATGAGCAGGAGCTGTATGAACTGCTGGAGTACGGCCGCACCAAGATGGTGAAGCAGGGTTTTCGCGTGTATCCGACCGGCCAGAAGGTTATTGCCTATACACCGGAGAATGTGGCTGTGGCGATCGTCAAGATCTCCGCTTCGATCGCGGAGATCAACTTCCAGGGCAATGAGGTTACAGCGGTCGAGATGGAGCTGGTACGCAAGCTGAACGAAGAAGAGTCGCGGGTGCAGACGGCGCTTGCCTATGAGATGTTCTTCGGGGAAGAAGGATGATTGTCCGCTTCGGATATGTAGCTATGTCCACCGTCATCCCAGACTGTTCACCCTCCAAGACAATGACGATGGCAAGCTTTGCGAAGCTGAACGACCGTGAAGCCGGGCTGCGGCGTCTGGAGACCCTTGCGAAGACGAACCTGCATAATACGCTGCGCCTGCTGAAGCATAATGCCGGCTCAGATATTATGGTGTACCGCATGACTTCCAAGCTGATTCCGCTGGCAACGCATCCTGATCTGCAGGACTGGAACCCTTTGGCCGTACTGGCTGAAGAGTTTGCCGAAGTGGGCAGCTATGTGAAGAAGCACGGGATGAGGGTGTCCTTTCATCCTGATCACTTTACGGTGCTAAGCACGCCCCGTCCCGAGGTGCTGGCGAGTTCTATCCGTGATTTGCAGCATCATACGGATATGCTCGTTGCAATGGGGCTGCCGGCAACGGCCAAGAGCAACATTCATATCGGCGGAGCCTATGGGGACAAGCCTGTGGCGGCAGCTCGGTTCCGGGAGCATTTTGCAGGGCTTGCGCCTGAACTGCAGGAGCGGGTTACGCTCGAGAACGACGATAAGACATTTAACGCGCGGGAGACGCTGGAGGTTGCCCGCAGTCTCGGGCTGCCGATGGTGCTCGATATTCATCACCAGTGGGTGAATAATGAAGGCGAGCTTCCATGGGAGCTGTGGCCGGAGATTCAGAAGACCTGGAAGAGCCCGCTGGCACTGCAGGATGTGCTTCCAGGCGAACTGTTGCCGCCTAAGATCCATGTCTCCAGTCCGCGCAGTCCTTCTGATCCCCGCAGCCATGCCGATGGTGTGGAACCGGCGCCGCTGCTGGCTTTTCTAAAGCGGATTGCAGCAGATACCCCTGCTGTGGATGCCATGATTGAAGCGAAATCGAAGGATGGTGCCCTGTTTGGTCTGATGGAGGCAATGAAGGAGCTGGCGGAAGCCGGCAACGGAATTACGATATTGGACGGGGCCAGTATTAATATTGAGCCGTAACCTGCGCCATGCCAGAAGATTTGGGCAGGAATCCTGGCAGGTTTGACTTGATAAGTAGACTGAAATAAGGTACGTTGAATGAAACTTAAGCAGCAGTGAGCCTGTGTGTAGCAGCAATGTTTCATGGGAGAGCGATTAAGTACAAGAAAGTGGAGTGAAGATATGAATCCTTTAAATCCTGAGAACCGGAAGGAACGGGAGCCCTATGTAGTTACAAGCAAAGGGCACACGGCGGCAGCGATTAACGCGGCAGCCAAAGCGGGGGAATGGATCAAGAGCAGACAAGGTCAAGTGAAGGAGCTGGGCAGCAAGACATCGGCCCAGGACCTGGTAACGGAAGTTGATAAAGGCGTGGAGCAGATGATCCGCCGGCTGATCCTGACCCATTATCCTGACCATGCTATCCTTGGAGAAGAGGGTGTTCAGCCGGGAACAGATTCGGTTGCTGCCGCTCTGGAAGAAGGACGCCAACACGAATACCTGTGGATTGTCGATCCGATTGACGGCACCACCAATTTTGTGCACGGATTTCCGTTCTACTGTGTTTCCATAGCTCTCGCCGTTAAGGGAGAACTTACTGTAGGTGTTATTTACGACCCTATCCGTGACGAGATGTTCGTCGCTGAGAAGGGTAAAGGAGCTTACATGCACGGCGTGCCTACCTCGGTTTCTGCCGAGACGGTGCCTGGGGACAGTCTTATTGCGATGGGCTTTCCGCCGGACCGCATCTTTGCGCAGCCGGCGAATATGGCGGGACTGCAGCAGATTCTGCCTCAGGTCCGCGGCATCCGTGCCGGAGGTTCAGCTGCGCTGCATCTGGCCTACGTGGCGGTTGGCCGGGTGGATGGTTACTGGGAGGTCGGCCTGAGTCCTTGGGATTGCGCAGCGGGCGTGCTGCTCGTGAGGGAATCCGGCGGCAAGGTTACCGATACCTTGGGTAATCCTTATGACATCGGCACTCGCCATGTTGTGGCGAGCAACGGTAAAATTCATGATTATCTGGTTTCATCCCTGAAGGAAGCCAAAGCAACGGGATTTTAGCTTTAAGGAGGCAACTGGAACCATGAGCCGTAATGATGATCTGGAGCGCAAGCTCAGTGAGCTTTTGGAAGACGGGGACATGGAACAGGGCGACAACAAGGACAAAGAAATCCGTCAAATCTCGCCCAAGTATGAAATCCGGATCCAGACTACACTCGATCCTATTGTAGAAGAAACCTTGCGCTACCGTAAAATAGCTTATGAACTGGATGACCGTTATGACAGATATCTGGAGCGTGCAGGGAAGAGCCATGCTCCCCGCAATGCCGAGGGTACAAAGAACAGCACCGGGTCCGGCAGCGGACAGGAATAAGTCACCGGGCCAACAGCAGGAGCGGTTTCCCGATACGGGAAACCGCTCTTCTGCGCAGAGCGGCCGAATGTTAGAATGGAATTATATTACTTTTAGGAGGGGAACGATGCTGAATACATGGAGGAAAATAGCGGCTGCCGGAACAAGCGGTCTGCTGCTGCTCGCCATACTGGTTAGCGCAGGTGCAGGATACGCCAAGGCTGAGGAGGCTGCTGCAGCAACCCAGGGAACGGAGCAGGATATCTTTCGCATTGTAGCACTGGGAGATTCGATTACTGCCGGATATGAGCCGGGGATGACCGATGTAAATGCGAAACCCTACGGTTACGCAGAAAGACTGCTGGAACAGGGGTATTACCATGGAAGAAGCACACTCGGCAATTACGGTATTCTGGGGCTGACCTCAACAGGGCTGCTTAATTATACCGGAGCGATTAAAGACGGGGCTGTGATTACAGCTGAGGGTATTCAGGCAGGGCTGCCCGATCCGCGGATAGAGCAGTTTGCGGCACTGACTCCGCAGATCCGGACCGAACTTGCTCAGGCGGATCTAATTACAGTCACGATCGGCGGAAATGATGTCAGCAGCCTATTCCTTCAGTACAAGCAACTGACGGATGAAGATTTCCAGGCTCAGCTGGAGCAGCGTTTGAGCGCCTACAATACGAATGTGAAGACAGCGCTTGAGAACATCCGTGCCGTGAACCCGCAAGCAACCATTCTGATAGCCGACCAGTATCAGCCGGCTCCCAAATTTGCGGTAAAAGAGGCCTATCCCAAGCTGATGGGCGCAGCGGAGCGGTTGACAGCCATGGCGGACAGTATTGCGGCCAGCTTCGACCAGACCGGAGCACCGGTGCGGGTAGCCCATATTGCCAAACAATTCGTGGGTTTTGAGGGCTCGCTGACACATATCATATCGTTGGATTTTCATCCTACACAGCTGGGATATGAGAAAATCGCCCGGGTGTTTGCAGAACTGCAGTGGGGAGAATACCGCACACCGTCTGTTGCTGCAACAGCGCCGGGATCGGCACCGATGTCGATTGTGGTAAAAGGCACAGAGCTTAATACCCCGAATAAGCCAGTCATTAAGAACGGCCAGAACTTTCTCGCACTGCGCGATGTTCTGAATGCTGTGGGTGCCAGTGGAAAGTGGGACAGTAAGACAGCCAGCGCAACAATTGTTTACGGTGACCGGACGGTGGTTATTACCATTGGCTCGAAGTATATTAAGGTCAATGGGGTAGATCAAGCGATTGAGACACCGGCGTTTCTGCAAAAGGTCGGCAAAGAGGAGAAAACTTACCTGCCGCTTGCCGCACTTGCTACGGGACTCGGTTTCGACGTGAAATACAGCAGCCAGTTGAAGACTGCTTTCATAAATCCATAAAGCTGCATAAGATAATAGTGTAACGCCTTGAGCAAATACTTATAGGTGCAAGTTGCAATTTATAAATCATCATTATGAATTTAGCCCGCATGGCAAAGGTGGATGAGTGTTGTTGTCTAGAACAAAATATAGTGCAGATTATGTGATCACGATGGATGATATTATACGGGAAGGCCATCCTATTCTCCGCAGTGTAACCGAGCCGGTACAGCTGCCGCTGCAGGATGCTGACCGTGAAGCGCTGCAATGCATGATGCAGTTTCTGAAGAACAGCCAGGACCCGGAGGCTTCCGCCAAACATAAGCTGCGTTCCGGCATTGGCTTATCCGCGAATCAGATCGGCCTTCAGAAGCGGATGTTCGTGATGTACCTGAAGGATGACAAGGGCAGGATTGTGGAGCATACCTGGGTGAATCCCAAGATCATCAGCCATTCGCTGGCGATGGTGTATTTGCCGGAGAGCGAGGGCTGCCTGTCTGTGGACCGGCCGGTTCATGGTTTTGTTCCGAGATATGAGACGGTAAAAGTAAAAGGCTATGATCTGAACGGCAAGGAAATCGTCCTGAAGTTCAAGGGTTACCAGGCCATAGTGATTCAGCATGAAATGGACCACCTGGACGGGATTATGTTCTATGACCGGATCAACCCGGAGAATCCGTTCAAGCTTCCGCAGGATGTAGAAATCCGCAGCCTATATGATCAGAAAGCAAACTGAAGAGAGCTGCTGATGGCAGAAAGCTGTTGTCCTTAGGGATGACAGCTTTTTGTGCTGTCTATCTAGATTTCTTATAAATGGGAAAAAAGTGATATAATATCACAATCATAGCTAGGATGGAAACAGATTACACTGAACCTGGGAGGGAAAAGAAATGGGCTGGAGCAGGATGCCACTACGGGGAAGACCAAATGATTACAATGATGAGGCCAGAGTAATTGATGAACAGATCTTAAGACTGGTGCAGCAGCGCAAGGCGCTCTCCGGAGGGAGGGCGCTTTTTCCAGAAGAGGAAACCTTGAAGCAACTGGCGGCGGAGTCTGGTCTTGAGGTTTCGGAAATATCGCTGATTCTAAGCAATCTGAACGAAGCCCGGCCCAGACGGCATTTCTGGGATCAGCCCGGGCCGCTGCTTGGGGTGCTGGCAATAATGAAGACTACGCTGGATAGCGATTTTGAATATATGCTGACCCACTCCATGCAGTATGAGAAGCTAAGCATCGTCACCCTGGAAATCAAGTACTTGAAAGAAACGGTGGAGCAAGTCCGCATTTCCCCGATGCTTAAGCTCGCTGTTCTAAGTGAGACAAGCTATGAAGTGGAAAATCACGGTGCAAACGGCGGCGGAGCACATGTTCACATGCAGTTCATGATCTCTCCGCCGCTTCCGGAGGATCTCAGTACCACGCAGTTTTCTCTGGTGCCCGGAAGCAGCAGATTCCAGCGCCCTGTCTTCGAAGAGGTCAAACTGGACAAGCAGATTGATTTCTATTGATCGGCTGGTTTGATTCTCACACCTGAATCTGGCTATGCAAATGACCCGCTGCGGCAAGCCGCAGTGGGTTTGAATTTGTTAATGGAAGCAGGTCTAGTAAGCTTAAGTAATCAGTGCTGCAGCCGGGCAGGTGTTTATGATTATTTCTCTGCCGCCATTGCCTGGAAGGAAGCTTCCGCAGCTTCCAGTGTTGCGTCAATATCAGCATCCGTATGTGCTGTGGTTAAGAACCAGGCCTCATATTTGGACGGGGCAAGGTTGATCCCGCGGTTCAGCATATGGCGGAAGAAGCTGGCGAACATTTCGCCGTCCGTATCTTGAGCTTCCTCATAGTTGGTGATCGGGTGAGCGCAGAAATGGGTGGAGAACGCCCCGCGGATCCGGTTGATCGTTAGCGGAATGCCGTGACGGTCTGCTGATTGCTGCAGTCCCTCTGTCAACCGGATGGCGAGCCGTTCCATTTCCTGATATACCCCTTCACCCTGCAGCACCTCAAGACAGGCGATACCTGCCGAGATGGAGGCAGGGTTGCCGGCCATGGTTCCGGCCTGGTATGCCGGACCGAGCGGCGCAACCTGCTCCATCACATGCTTGCGGCCGCCGTAAGCGCCGATCGGAAGACCGCCGCCGATGATTTTGCCGAGCGCGGTCAGGTCAGGTGTAATATCTTCGTGATTATCAAGGCCTGCATAAGTTTGTGTAGAACCGTAATGGAAACGGAAAGCGGTGATGACCTCGTCATAAATGACAAGCGATCCGTTATCATGGGCCAGCTTACATAGCCCCTCCAGGAAACCGGGCTCCGGCATAACCATGCCGAAATTGCCCACGATCGGCTCCACCATAACAGCAGCGACATCGCCGCCCCATTTCTCCAGCGCCTCGCGCAATCCGCTAAGATCGTTGAACGGAACGGTGATGACTTCCTGGGCGATGCTGCCGGGAACTCCGGCGCTGTCAGGAATGCCCAGTGTAGAAGGGCCGGAGCCGGCAGCGACCAGTACAAGGTCGGAGTGGCCATGGTAGCAGCCGGCAAATTTCACGATCTTGCTGCGCTTGGTATAAGCGCGGGCCACCCGGATTGTGGTCATGACGGCCTCCGTGCCGGAGTTGACGAACCGCACTTTATCCATCGAAGGGATTGCTTCCTTGAGCATTTTGGCCAGCTTGATCTCAAGCTGGGTGGGTGTGCCATACAGAATGCCATTCTGCGCGGCTTCAGTAATTGCCGCTGTGATATGTGGATGGGCATGGCCGGTAATAATCGGCCCGTAGGCTGCGAGGTAATCGATGTACTCGTTGCCGTCCTCGTCCCAGAAGCGTGAGCCTCCTGCGCGTTTCATAAATACCGGCGCTCCGCCGCCAACAGCCTTGAAGGACCGGGAGGGGCTGTTGACGCCTCCGACGATATGCTGAAGGGCTTCCTGATACAACTGTTCTGATGTGGTACGGTTCATGAATAATCATCCTTTCATATGTCTTGGGCAAGGGAACGGGCGAACTGGCGGCGGATGCCGCTGTTCGCCCGTCCTGAGGCCAAGCATGGGTTGTTGAAAATATAAGAATTTATATGTTTCACACGATAACTTATCCTTCTATTTCTCGCTGAAACGGTACCGTCCTTAAAAAGGACGGCAAAGCCGCTTCCACTTGTTTAATTGTTCTCTGGGCTAGCGGACGGACTGCTGTCCGGGGAAGCCTCAGTCGATGGCGTCGGCTCAGGTGCAGTCATGGTATCCTGCACGAATTGCTTCAGTTTATCTTCACTGCTGATGCCGATAACGGAGGAGCCTCCGCTTGTTGTCTCTTCTGTCAGCAAGTTCATCGGCGGTATTTGCTGGCTGCCGCCCATCGAGCCGTCATAGCCAACGGTGGCAAGCTTCCACATATCGCTGATATCCATGTTGGTATCGATGTATGGGATCACCTCATCTAATATGTTAGGCAGTTTAAGAATGGAAGTGGTGCTGATCACCTTGTCCGCAACAGCCTTAAGGAAACCCCGCTGCCGTTCCGTCCGGGTGAAGTCGGATGTCTTATCATGACGGAAACGCACATATTGCAGTGCCATGTTGCCGTCAAGATGCTGAAAGCCTTTCTTCAAATCAATGTCGAATTCCGGCCCGTCGGCTTTTGTCTTGTAGACCATGTCTTTTTCAACCTCGTAATCTACCCCGCCGACGGCATCCACCAGTTTGATGAAGCCCTGGAAATCGGTATAGACATAATATTGAATCGGGATGCCCAGCAAGTCGCTTACGGTCTGCATCGCCGTATTGGGTCCGTGTGTAATTGCCGAATTAATACGTTCTTTACCATGTTCAGGTATAGATACATAGGTATCGCGGAGAATGGAGAAGACATAAAACTTCTTTTTCACCGGATCAAGGGAGGCAACCAGCATCGTATCTGAGCGCGGGACTTCCCCTTTCTTCACTCCACGGGCATCCACGCCCATAAGCAGGATATTTACAGGCTCCGTGCCTTCCCATTTAGGAGGCTCAGCAACATCCGCCGAAGGGGAGGGAACAGATGCGAACGGCGATTTATCACCGGTCTTGTGCATGTTGTCGAGCTGGTTGTAGACGGAGGAGAAATAGTAGACAATTCCGCCGATTACTAGGAGAAGTATAATTGCCAGAGTCCAGAGCAGCGGTTTCTTCTTCGATTTGCCGGCTTTAACGTGCCGTTTCTTTCTTGGAGGCATTTCGTTCTTCCTTTCGCATTTGCATTCTCTACATTATAATTTCTTTTAGGAATACAAGCAATTTCGGAATATTCCCCCAAAAACTTTAGGAGTGAACCATTAATGAATGGAATTGAAATCGGTGATGAAGTCCCGGACTTCAGCCTTCCCGCCTCCACGGGCCGGAACATCAGCTTAAGCCAGTATCGCGGCAGCAAGGTGCTGCTTTATTTTTACCCGAAAAATATGACCCCCGCCTGCACACAGGAGGCTTGCGATTTCCGTGACGCCCACGACCGGATTACCGCGCAGGGTGCCGTGGTACTCGGAATCAGTGCCGACAATCTGGCCTCGCATGCCAAGTTTGCCCTGAAGAACGGCCTGCCTTTTCCGCTCTTGTCCGACGAGGAGCATAGTGTAAGCGAGATGTTCGGGGTGTGGCAGCTGAAAAAGCTGTACGGCAAGGAGTTTATGGGCATCGTGCGCTCCACCTTTCTTATAGATGAGCAAGGCAAGCTTGCGGCAGCGTGGAGAAAAATTCGCGTTAAAGGTCATGTGGAGACAGCATTGAGTGAAATCACGAAATAATTAAGTATGCTAGTAGTGAATTGTAAATGTCTGTTACATTTTTAACAGCCTTCCTAATGCGTTCTCATGATATAGTTGCCTCATATTACTTCAAATTTGGAGCAAGGCATGGTGATGGCATGATGATACTGCGTATTGGGCTGGACGTCGGATCAACTACGGCCAAATTGGTTGTTATGGAACGAAGTACAATCATTTATCAGGATTACGTGAGACATTATAGCGATATAAAAAAAGCGGCTCTATCCCTCCTGTCAGACGTACAGCACAGGTTCCCGGATAGAGAGGCAGCATTGACTGTAAGCGGTTCCTCGGGGTTGTCCTTATCAAAGCTTGGCGGAGTACCCTTTGTCCAGGAGGTTATCGCCTGCACCAAAGCGATCAGCGAGCTGATTCCGGGGTGCGATACGGCGATTGAGCTTGGCGGGGAGGACGCCAAGATTATTTATTTAAGCGGCGGCATCGAGCAGCGCATGAACACTGCCTGCGCCGGCGGCACCGGAGCGTTCATCGACCAGATGGCTTCGCTGCTGCAGACCGACCCTGCCGGACTGAATACGCTGGCAGAGAAGCATGAGCGGATCTACCCGATCGCCTCGCGCTGCGGCGTATTCGCCAAGAGCGATGTGCAGCCGCTGCTGAACGAAGGGGCGCGGCGCGAGGATGTCGCGGCTTCGATCTTCCAGAGCATCGTGAACCAGACGATCAGCGGCCTCGCCTGCGGCCGTCCGATTCGCGGGCGGGTGGCTTTCCTGGGCGGACCGCTGACGTTTCTGCCCGCCTTGCGGGAACGTTTCGCAGAGACGCTGGGACTGAAGGAAGGGGAGGTGCTGTTCCCGGAACGCTCGCAATATTTTGTCGCGATTGGTTCGGCGCTGTCACAGAGCGACCCGCTCGTGCTGCCGCTGCCTAGCTGGCTGGAACGGATTGAAGCGGTGGACTTCAAGGCGGACCGTGCAGAGGACGCCGAACTGGCGCCTCTGTTTGCGACCGTCGAGGATTTAGCCGAGTTCCGGCTTCGCCATGGCAGGGCTTCGGTTGCCCGTGCTGAGCTGGCTGCATACCGCGGACCTTGCTATCTCGGCATTGATGCCGGTTCGACGACAACGAAGCTTGTCATTACCGGCTCCGCCGATGAAATCCTCTATACCTTTTACGGAAGCAACAAAGGCAATCCGCTGCAGTCCGTCACCGATGCGCTGAAGGAGATTTACCGGATTCTGCCGGAAGGCTGCTATATCGCCGGCTCCTATGCGACTGGTTACGGCGAAGGATTGGTTAAGGCCGGGCTGCGTACCGACGGCGGTGAAGTGGAGACAGTGGCCCACTATAAGGCTGCGTCCAAGTTCATGCCTGAGGTGGACTTTATTCTGGATATCGGCGGACAGGATATGAAATGCATCAAGATCCGCGGAGGGGCAATTGACAGCCTGATGCTGAATGAAGCCTGCTCGGCGGGCTGCGGCTCTTTTCTGGAGAGCTTCGCCTCCGCGCTGGAGCTCGGTATCGAGGAATTTGCCAAGTCCGCGCTGGAGTCTAGCAAACCGGTGAACCTAGGCTCGCGCTGTACAGTATTTATGAATTCCAAGGTGAAGCAGGTGCAGAAGGAAGGGGCTTCCCTGGCTGACCTGTCCGCAGGACTCGCCTATTCCGTAATCAAGAACGCTCTGCAAAAGGTTATCAAAATCCGCAACCCCGAGGACCTCGGGCGCAATATCATTGTGCAGGGCGGCACCTTCTATAACGAAGCCGTACTGCGGGCTTTTGAGCTTCTGACTGGCCGGACTGTGGTCAGACCTGATATTGCCGGTGTTATGGGGGCCTACGGCTGTGCGATTATTGCCAGAGAACATGCCGGCTTGGACGGCTTCAGCACGATTCTTGGTCCGGAAGAGCTTGAAACCTTCCAATATCAGGTGTCGCCGGGCCGCTGCAGCCGCTGCGCCAACAATTGCGCACTGACCATCAGCCGTTTCCCCGATAAGAGCTTTCACGTTACCGGCAACCGCTGCGAACGCGGTGCGGGTGGCAAGAAAGAGAAGAACAACCTGCCGAACCTGATGCAGTATAAATATGAACGGTTCTTTGACTATGAAGGGCTGCCGGAAGAACAGGCAGAGCGGGGCACCGTCGGCATTCCGCGGACCATGAATATGTTCGAGAATTATCCGTTCTGGCACACCTTTTTTACGACACTGCGCTACCGGACAGTGTTGTCGCCGAAGTCGAGCAAGAAGCTGTATGAGAGCGGAATGGATACGATCCCTTCGGAATCGATCTGCTATCCCGCGAAGATGGCCCATGGACATGTGCAGAGCCTGATCGGCAAAGGCGTTGATTTTATCTTTTATCCGGCGGTTGTGTATGAGAAGAAGGAGGACGATGCGGCGCAGAATCACTTCAACTGCCCGGTGGTTGCTTCTTATCCTGAGGTTATCCGCAATAATATGGATGGTCTCAAGGAAAGTGGTGTTCCGCTCGTCAGCCCGTTTCTGACCTTCGACGATATTTCGGCCCTGACCAAGAGCCTGATCAAGACCTTTATGGATATTCCGAGAGAAGAGATAGCGGCAGCGGTACAGGCTGGAATTGCCGAAGCCGAGCAGGCCAAAAATGATCTGCGTACGAAGGGCGAAGAAACGCTGGCGTTTCTCACGTCTACAAGGACAAAGGGGATTCTGCTCTGCGGCCATCCCTACCATGCCGATCCAGAAATCAATCACGGCATCGCCGATATGATTACAGGAATGGGGCTCGCCGTGCTGACCGAGGATTCGGTCTGCCACCTGGACCGCAGCGAAGGCGATGTGGCTGTGGTGAATCAATGGACGTACCACGCCCGGATGTACCGTGCCGCCCGCCTTGCAGCCGGCAGAAATGATCTGGAGCTGGTGCAGCTCACCTCCTTCGGCTGCGGCATCGACGCGATCACTTGCGATGCCGTGCAGGAGATTATGGAGCGCCACAATAAGGTATACACCCTGATCAAGATTGATGAGATCAGCAATCTCGGCGCTGCACGCATCCGGCTGCGGTCGCTGCAGGCGGCGATGCGCGAGCGTGAGAAGAGCGATGTGCAGCCGCAGCTCCTCTATAAGACACAGGCCAATGTTCCGTTTACGAAGGAAATGAAGGAGACCTATACCATTCTGGCACCGCAGATGTCGCCGGTTCACTTTGAGTTGTTTGAACGGGTCTTCCGTGACGCCGGGTACCGTCTCAAGGTGCTGGAAACCACCGGTCCGCAGGAGACCGAGGAAGGCCTCAGATTCGTCAATAATGATGCGTGTTATCCGGCGATTGTCACCATCGGGCAAATCCTCTCGGCCCTGAAGAGCGGCGACTACGATCCTAACCGGACAGCGGTCATCATGTCGCAGACAGGCGGGGGCTGCCGGGCTACCAACTATATCTCGCTGCTGCGCAAGGCGCTGAAGGATTCCGACCTGGGGCAAATTCCTGTCATCTCTCTCAATGCTTCGGGAATGGAGAATCAGCCGGGCTTCCGCATCCACCTCAAGCTGGCGAACCGGCTGATCGCCGCTGCCTGCTATGGTGATCTGATGATGCGGCTGCTGCACCGTTTCAGACCCTATGAGCGGATTCCGGGAAGCGCGGAAGCCCTCTACCGCAAAGGGATGGAGCGCTGCAAGATCAGCCTGTCGACGTTCTCCTTCCGGGAGTATAAGCGGGTGATCCGCGAGATTGTCGCCGAGTTCAGCCGCCTGGCGGTCACACCGGCAGTGAAGCCGCGGGTGGGCATTGTCGGCGAAATATTGATTAAGTTCCATCCGGACGCCAACAACCGGATCATTGAGATGATCGAAGCCGAAGGCGGCGAAGCAGTAATGCCGGACTTCCTCGATTTTATCTTTTATTGCGTGTACAATCCGATCTACAAAGCGGAGCAATTCGGCAAAAGCAAGAAGCTGGGATACATCAATCCCATGCTGATCTCTTACCTGGAAATCTACCGCAAGCCGGTTAAAGTGGCGCTGGAGGAAGCAGGACTGGCCAAAGGCCGCGAGAATATTTACGGCCTCGCGGAGAAGGCCAGCCGGCTTGTATCTGTCGGCAATCAGATGGGCGAAGGCTGGTTCCTGACGGCGGAGATGATGGATTTGCTGGATAACGGTGTGAATAACATTGTCTGCATCCAGCCGTTTGCCTGTCTGCCGAACCATATTACCGGACGCGGCTCTATCAAAGGACTGAAGGAGCTGTATCCCGGGGCCAATATCGCCGCTATTGATTATGATGCCGGGGTCAGTGTAGTGAACCAGGCCAACCGGATCAAACTGATGATGTCGATCGCCTGCGGTCTGGAAAGCAGCAGCAGTTCAACTGCTGCTGAAATTTCAGGACCACAGCGGCCGGTGGTGGTGGGGAGTTTAGGGAGCGGGGTATAAGAGAAGTGCAATCCATATAGTACAATCCATATTAAAAAGCGGGTCCGGGGCAATTCTCCCGGACTCGCTTTATTTTATAAGAAACATTAGAACGATCTTATTTCTGCAGCTTAAGCTTCACGCGCATCGCTTTGTTGAGGTGGATGAAATTATGCCTTGTGGCTGGCATCAGCACCAGACCGGCGATGTTTTTATTCCCCCAATAATCAATCAGCCATTGCTCCGTATCTTTTACCGCCCCTTCCTCCGATATTCTTCTGATCCTGGCAGGACTCAGCTTCGCCCTCAATTGCTCCGCGCTCAGTGAAGGAAGGATACTCCGCGTTCTGCCGGCAACCGCTTTCCTGTACTCAAATAAAGACTCGATATGAACCGACGAGCTGAAACCGGAAATTTCCTCATCGGTCATGCCATTGCCTGAATGAAGGTAAACCGTCTGTAATTTGTCGGCAAAATGCGCCTCGTAAAGAACCTGCCCGCTGCCGGCGGCAAGAATATTCATTGTGATATCTTCAATTCTCGCGCTGTGCCAAAGATGCCACACTATAGAATTTTTACTGCCGGGGGTATGTACTGGATAGCTGCGTAGAGTCTGCTCGCGGATATCTTTCAGGAGTTCGTCTTCATAGGTTGGCAGCTCCGGATGTTCCCCGTTTGACGCGTACAGAGAGGCATGCAATCTCAGGAATAAAGCAACCGCATTCTCATGCTCCTCCGGCCTCTTCAAGAGTCCCGTTAAAGTTTTATGTCCGTCACTCCAAATTTTCCGCTGTTCAGGATTCATTGCACAATCACCGCTTTCGAGTATTGTCATCCATCTAAATTATATCTAAAATCCCCAAAGCTGGGCACTCTGGAAGGGTGTATATTCTGGGGAGGCGGGGCCTGTTAGTTAAATGAAAGAAAGATATTTTTTTCAGAAATTTTCAGTAATTAATTGACGGATAAATAGGTAAAGAGTAAAATAGTTCGTATACGAAGTATTTATTTATCAAACTAACGGGGTGATGGTGTTGGAGGAAAAAGAACAGCAGCTTGATGATATTCTGACCTCTTTCCGCTGTATCAATCATAATTTCCACCAGCTTTTGTGGAAGGACGCAGAGGAGCTGCAGATTACCTCCACCCAACTGATGGTGCTGCGCAAATTGGCTATGCACCCAGACATCGGAATTACCGAGCTTGCCGACCTGCTCCATTTGGGGAACAGCGCTGCTAGCGGAGTAGTTGACCGTATGGTAAAGGCAGGACTGATCACCAGACAACGCTCGCAGAGCGACCGGCGTATATTCAATCTGGCGGTGACGGATAAAGGTCAGGAAATCAGGGAACGAAGCAAGCAGTCCATGAGAAAACATTTGCAGCCGCTGTCCGACATACCTCCAGAGGACGTCAAGGAACTGCTGCGGCTTCATGGTGAAATCGTAAAAATTTTGGTACAAGGGAGAGATAAAAAGTAATCATGAGTACAATAACTGCTAACGCTGCTGCGGAAACTAAGGCTATACGCAAAGGGCCTATTATCGCAGCGCTCTTAATTGGCGCTTTCGTCGCGTTGTTGAATCAAACGCTGATGAATGTGGCGCTTCCGAAAATGATGGAGGATCTTAACATTGTCGCCAATACGGCACAATGGCTGACCACAGGGTTTATGCTTGTGAACGGTGTGCTCATTCCAATCAGTGCTTATCTGGTGGAGAAGTTTACCACCCGCCAATTGTTTACTACGGCAATGATACTATTTTCCATAGGTACGCTTGTCTGCGGTATCGGAACCGGATTTGAAATGATTATGGTCGGCAGAGTAATCCAGGCCGTTGGTGCCGGTATTCTGATGCCGCTGATGAACATTGTGTTCCTGCGTATCTTCCCGATTGAAGAACGCGGTAAAGCCATGGGGCTCATGGCGGTAGCGATGATTTTTGCCCCGGCAATCGGACCTACCCTCTCGGGCTGGGTTGTGCAGAACTATTCCTGGCGGGTACTGTTCTTTATTGTACTGCCGCTGGCTATTTTCTCTACACTGCTTGGGATGAAGACTATGCAGAACGTCGGAAAGCTGAGTTCTCCGAAGCTGGATAAGACCGGCGTCGTGTTCTCAACCCTTGGGTTCGGCGGACTGCTGTATGGCTTCAGTGATGCCGGAACAGACGGCTGGGGCAGCACGACTGTTATTGCCTGTCTGATCCTCGGAACCCTGGCATTGGCCCTGTTTGTATGGCGCGAGCTTACCGCCGACAAACCGCTGCTCGAATTCCGCATTTTCCGTTATAACATGTACTCACTTACAACGGTAATCAATATTATTATTACCATGGCCATGTATGCCGGTATGATCCTGCTGCCAATCTATCTTCAGACCATCCGCGGCTTTACACCGATGGAATCCGGGTTGATGCTGCTGCCGGGTGCTATTCTGATGGGGATTATGTCTCCGATCACCGGGATTATCTTTGATAAGATCGGTGCAAGATGGCTGGCGGTTATCGGATTGCTGATTACCACCATTACGACATGGGAATTCAGTCAAATTACGGATTCCACAACCTATACACATCTGATCCTGACGTATACGGCGCGGATGTTCGGGATGTCGATGCTGATGATGCCGATTGTGACAGCCGGACTTAACCAGCTGCCGCAGCGGCTCAGCTCGCACGGTACAGCGATGTCGAACACACTGCGTACAGTCGGGGGAGCACTTGGGATGGCGCTGTTCGTCAGCCTGATGACCAACCGCACGAAGAGCAATATTACGGAAGCAGTAACCAGCGGCGCGGTCTCACAGACCGATAAGGCGGCGATGCTCAAACTTACGCAGGACGCGACGATCAATGGGATTACCCATGCATTCGCCGTGGCAACCTGGGTGACCGTAGTGGCTCTGGTGCTGGCCTTGTTCATCAAGAAGACTTCACCGCAGCCGGACTTCCTGAAGACGGAAGAAGCCGAGTCTTTACAACCTCAAGCCGTTAAATCCCAACAAGCATAACTTGTGATGTACTAAAAAAGGGACTAACCAGCACCGGCGGGTGTATGGTTAGTCCCTTTTGTTATGGAGAAGCCCCCGCTTACTCCACCGCGGCAGCCGTCTTCCAGCGTTTCAGTGAAGGAAGCGTCTCGGCGAGCAGCTTGTGCGCCGCAGCCTCCTCCATGCCTTCCTCCACCATGAATCCGGTGCAGAGATCCGTCATACCCTGCAGCGTTATGTCAGGCTGCTTGAATTCCCCGGCTTCGTAACAGTAGATACAATAATCCTCATTCTTAGTGCCATCCTGCTCGCTGCCCAGCAGCTCCGCTTCAGGCATTGGCATTCCGCAGCTCTGGCAGAATACGGCCTCATGTTGATGGGGCGAAGTCTCTTCTATATTCATATCAACACACTCCCTTAGATTTCGCGGGACGAGTACCGCCCGCATTCCAGTCCAGTATAAACCAACAAACTAGACAGCATTCAGTCAGGTTTGTTGGAGCATTGCTAGCGTTTGAGAATTATTTGTATTTTGCTGCGATGCCTGCAGCAAGTTCTCCCATCCGGACGCGGATATGCTCCGGCTCCAGCACCTCAACCGAGGTTCCGAACCCCAGCAAAAAACCGTAAAGCCAGTTATCCTCTGGATAATGAACCCTAACGGTGTACCCGCCGTTGCCGTCCGGCTGAAGTTCAGTCGAATCAAAATAATCTTCGGCGAGATGTTTGCCTGCCGCTGAGAAATGCAGTACCACTGGCAGTGAGTCAGCGGGCCGCATCCACCCTTTAGTCCAGGGGAAATCCTTCAGGGGGATATCCTGCCGGACATACACCCGGTCTTCCTTCATCAGCGCTTTCATACGCAGCAGCTTGAATAAGCGGAACTCTTCGTGCTTTGCACACAGGCCGTACAAATACCAGGCTTGCCCTTTGAGCACCAGTGTGTAAGGTTCCACAGAGCGCTTGCTCATCCTGCCGTCGGCGTTTACATATTCGAAGGCGACAGCGACTCCTTCTTCCAGCGCTTCCTTGAGCAGTGTCAGCCGTTCTTCCAGGGGGCCATTCAGCCCCCAGGGAGAGAAATCGACGATCAACTGGGTTGTTTTGCTGCGGAAGGCGGCGGATTGGGCAGGGGGGATTACACTGCTGATTTTTTCCATCAGCAGTGTATGTTCTCCTCCGACATAGGAAGAGACGCTTTGCAAAGCGGTGAAAATATCGGCCAGCTCACGCTCCGTCAGCAGATTGCGGTCCAGGCGGTATCCCTCCATGAGACCAATTCCGCCGTTTGCACCCTGATAGGTTACGACAGGGATGCCAGCATTGTTAATGCTGTCGATATCGCGGTAGATGGTGCGGGCGGAGACCTCGAACATGTCGGCCAGCTCCTTGGCCTGAATGAGCGGGCGGTTCATCAACAGGATAACTATGGAGAGCAAACGATCTATTTTCAAAAGATGAGTCCCTTCTTTCCCGGAGAATTGCAGTCAACCCTCATTCTATAATCTTGGCTAAAGAAAGAAAATAAAACATTGTCATAAATATGTTATTCGATTAATATCTAATTAGATATTTATTTAATCTTTAGATTGTGAGGGTTCATGAAATGACACAAACCGGAAATGGATTATCTGTTCTGCGCGGGCAGGGGTATTCCAGGCTGTTCGCAGCCGGATTAATCAATGGAATAGGCGACCGGTTCAGCAGTGTGGCCATGCTGGCGCTGGTGCTTCAACTGACCGGATCGGGAATGGCGGTAGGCATATCGCTTGGTGTAAGGGTGCTGCCTTATCTTTTTATGGCTCCGCTCGGCGGGATGCTGGCAGGCAGGCTGCCGCGCAAAACGATTATGATGGCCGTTGATATTATGCGAGTGCCTGTAGCCTTGTCCTTTCTTTGGATCAATGGGGAGGACCGGCTGTGGCTGCTGTATGCGGGCAGTTTTATACTCGCAGCGGGAGAGGCGGTTTACAGTCCGGTCCGCAAGTCTTCTATCCCGCTCCTGGCTGCTCCGGATTCATTGCTCCGCATTAATGGCCTGGAACAGCTGATGAATGGCTCTGTGCTCATTCTAGGGGCCTTTACGGGAGGGCTGGTGTCCCTTTGGTTCGGGCCGGAGACGGCATTCGTCATGAACGCCGCATCTTTTCTGGCTGCAGCCTTATTGCTATGGGGTTTGCAGTTTCCGCAAAATGCCGGGGAAACTGAGGAGGGAACAAAACATGATGCTTCCGCAGGACAGAGCGAACTGCAGCAAGGCAAAGCAGGGCGCCTGCGGACGCTTAAATACGTGGCAGGGGGAAGTCTCGTGCTGCAGGTTATTATTGCTTATGAGCTGCTGGTGCCGGTTATCAACGGTTGGGACAATGTACTGATCAGTGTGTATGCCGTGCAGGTGTTTCATGCCGGGGATGTCGGAGTCGGGGCATTTTATGCGGCACTTGGCATCGGGCTTAGCCTCAGTTCTTTTGCCGGCCGTCTGCTGAAGAAGAGGCTGCTCGCGGTGGCGCTGGCAGGATTGCTGGCGGAAGGCTTGCTGCTGATGGGGATCAGTGCCAGCAGCCATTTTGCAGCCGCATTTCTCCTGTATATTCTGCTGTCTTTATCGGGTGGAGTTGGCAATGCCTGTCTGGACACGCTGGTGATGAGAGAGACGCCGTCTTCCATGCAGCCGGTTATTTTCGGAATGCTGTCGGCGGCGGGCGGTTCACTGATTGGGGTATCGATGCTAAGCGCAGGCTGGCTGCTTGACTACGTGGAACCCAGGCAATTAGGGTTTGCCGGAGGTGCCGGTTTTGCCGGAATTGCGCTGCTGCTGGGGGGATATTACCTGGTTCGCAGCAAACGGAAGAGTCTGTCCCGTATTTAAGGCCAGTAAGTTCATCTCGAGTTGCATAAGAAAAGCAGCTGTCGATGCTCTTCGAAGGGTTCTTCGAATTATGCGTCCAACGGCTGCTTTTTTAATGTTTCAGGTTGCGTGGCGTCCCCGGAAACTCTCTATGTTTTTTGCAATATGCTTAAGATTTAACCTTTGACCTTGCGCCGCAGCAGGCGGGCGGAAATGCCCCGGCGGTAGCGGTAAAGAAAGATCAGGGCTGCGATAGCCAGGATTCCGGAGACGATCCATAGGGCATACAGCTCAAACAGGTGGAAGATGCCCATCCACTGCGGCCCGAACAATTTGCCTATGCCCAGAAAAGCCAGTACCCAGAGCAGCGCTCCTCCATAGGCATACAGGGCAAACTTGCGGAAAGGCAAAGCGATAATACCGGCGAAATAGCCGGTGAAATGCCGGACGCCGGGAATGAAATAGCCGATTGAGATCAGAAAGCTGCCGTACCGCTCGAACCAGCGCTGCGTTTTCTCCAGCTTGGCCGGTGAAAAGAGAAACCATTTGCCGTAGCGCTGGATAAACGGCATCCCTGCCTTGAGCCCGACGAAATAAGTAATGGTCATCCCGCTTGTTGTTCCTGCAAAAGCCAGTACTATCAGTGTCATGAAATCAAGCTTGCCGGTATAGGAAAGAAAGCCTGCAAAAGCCATTGTTGTTTCCCCGGGAAAGGGCAGCGCAATAAATTCCAGCAGCAATCCGAAGAAGAGCACACTGTATCCGTAATTGGCGAACAATTCCTGTATCCATCTCAACATTTCCATAATATTGTCACTCTCCAAGGGCCGCATGCCTAATTCTATTTTGAAGCTTGTCTTCATACAATCTACCAAATGGTTCTGGAAGTGAATAGAATGCTGGAGGTAGAGAAGATGAAAGATAGCAAAAGTACCCAGATCCGCCGGATCCTTATCCGCGGGCTGCTTGCTATGGCAATTATATTATTGGTAAAGCCTGATTGGGAAACTGGACAGTCTTCGGCATCGTCGAAAATGTATCCTCTACAGGCCGGGATAATTGAGCCTGCACTCTCTAAGAATAATCTGCCGGCTGCTCAGACGCAAGATTTGCCTGCCCCGGCTGTGAATTCAGGCGGCTCTGCCTCACCTGCACCGGTTGTCTCCACGGCAATAACATCGACCCAAAATCTCCAGAATCCAGGAGATTCTGCAGCTATATCAGCGTTAGTCAAATCCAAGGAAGCAACCGCAGCGGCCGCGGTGGCGGCTGCCCCAAAGAAAACACAGAAGACAGTCTATCTTACGTTTGACGACGGGCCCAGCAAAATCACTGCCAAGGTGCTGGAAATACTGCGCGAGCAGGAGGTGAAGGCAACCTTCTTCGTGCTGGGGGAGCAGGCCCGGAGCCGCCCCGAGCTGATTAATGCGATTTGGGAGCAGGGGCATGTCATCGGCAATCATACCTATAATCATAATTATCATGATTTATATAGCGGATTCACAGAATTTTGGACGCAAATCAAGCAAACGGAAGAGATTGTCAGAGAGATTACCGGGGTCCGTCCGCAGCTTGTCCGTGCGCCGGGAGGCACCTTCGGCCATTTTGATGCAACCTATTTCGACCTGCTGAAGCAAGCGGGCTACTCGGTAATGGACTGGACAGTGGACAGCGGAGATTCCAGACGCAGGGGTGTGCCGGCGTCGGAAATCTTGCAGGGATCGGTGGCGGACATGTCTTCCTCCCAAGTCATCCTGCTGCTGCATGACGGTGCGGGACATGAAGAGAGTGCCAAAGCACTGCCCAAGATTATTGAGCGTTATAAGGCTGCCGGATATAACTTTGGTCAGCTGGATGCAAGTCAGCAGCCTGTACACTTCAGAGTATCTGCAACTATGGCAGGCGCCAACCGCTCGAAACCTCCACAGGATTGGATTCATTCTAACATTGTGCCGAATGCCGGATTATTTGCCCCCGGCAAGCCGCTGGTCCTGGAAGTGGGCAGGCTGGAGACCAAACTGGACCCGGGAGAATACAGAATCAGCCAAGGGCAATACATGGTTCCCCTGCGTGCGGTCATTGAACGGCTGGGCGGGCGGGTTAGCTGGGATAGCGCCAGCCGCAGCGGACTGATTGTCTGGAACGGGCGGAACCTGACAGTGGATGCATTACAGAAGCAGCTAAAACTTGCTTTGCCTGACGGAAGTTTGGAAACAAGAGGGGCAGAGGTGCAAATGATCGGTTCCTCTCTCTGGATATCCCTGCGGGAATTGCTCACAACAGCGGGGCATTTGCCGCAGGATGCCCGCGCGACGGCAGAGGAGCGCAGAGTTAAAACAACTTAGGCAGACCTTCGGCATGCTGTTCAAGAACGGGACCAAAGTAACCTCCAAGGGTTTGGGCACTCTTTTTCGTGGGAAGAATAGACAGTAATAGGCTCCCGAAAGTACTTCCTCGTTGATCGCGGCAGCAGGGCGGAGCTAGTCTATGCCGAAGGAAGGGTTTCCCCTTGTCCTCTTCATCATTAATAGAGCAAGAAAAAAATAGGCAGCAGCAGAAGTCTGATTCCCCGGGTGACATGATCCGGCCTGTCCCGCGAAACCGCAGTGCTTTAGGTGAATGGCTGCGGATGCTGGCTATAACGGCAGTCATCGGTGCTTTATATGCATGGCGTGGAGGTGCGTCTCTGCTGTTCCTCTTGTCGGCAGCCGGAATTCTTATGTTCGGCGGACTCCTGCTGCAGCTCTGCGGTCCACGGAAAATGGTGATTGTCCGCCGTATATCCCCTTTGCGTCCGGCAGCCGGAGATACGCTGACTGTAGAAGTGCAGCTTAGCTTCTCTTCACGGATTCCACTCCCGTGGATGATCATTGCCGATACCTGGGGCGGACGGCGGCATCAGGAATTGCTGTTTCCCGGGTTCCGGCGCAAATTCACCTATTCTTATGAGCTGCAGGAAGTTCCCCGGGGAACTCATCGGCTTCAGAGCTGCAGCATAAGCTGGGGAGATCTGCCGGGGCTGTTCACAGGCGGAACCAAGCCGGAGTTCAAGGACAGCTTCAAAGTGCTTCCCAGACCGCTCTATGTAGGGGCAGCTGTGCCGGGGAGCGGCCTGCTGGCCGGGGATATGATGCTCATGGGCAGGGGAAGAGACAGCGGCAGTGAAGCGGCAGATATCCGTGAGTATGCCCCGGGTGATCCGCTTAGCCGGATTGACTGGAAGAACAGTGCCCGCAAGGGAACGCTGCAGAGCAGGGTACCGGTGCGTGAACAGGGGCGGATGGCTTGTATCGTTCTTGCCAACAGCCCGGAGAATTATGAGATTCCCTACGGAGCACTCACTCCGCGCGGGCTGCGTGGCACAACCACTCCGGCATTCGAAAAAGCTGTATCTGCAGCAATGGGCCTGATGCTTGCAGCGGAGCGCTCCGGCACATATGTGCAGCTGTTCAGCGGCGGCTGGCCGGAAGGCATGGCCAGACATGAGGGACTCGGCAAAATTCCTGCCAGAGTGCAGGATATGCTTACAGAAATTGCTCCCGACGGTACCCGAAGCCTGAGCGACCTGCTGGAAGATGCTTCACGGAGCTGGATTCCGGGGATGACGGTAACGGTGATCACAGGAAGGCTGGAGGAGGAATCCGCGCGGACGCTTGCCCGGTTCTTGGTACAGGGAGTGAAGGTGGAGATTTATTTTGTGTGGGACCAGCCTGCTCCGGTAAATCAGCAGCAATCAACGGGGATGAAGGAAGGGCCGCGGGATTGCACACAGCGTAATACCGGGACGGTAGGGGGCAGTCTGGAGCGGCTTGGAGCGCGGATCTACTGTCTGGAGAATTCCTCTCTGTCATACGGGTACAAGGGGGCGGAATTCCATGAATCTCCGGGGAAACGGACAGAACGGTAGATATCGGGGGACTGCCGGAATATCGGCTGATTCTTCCAGCGCCTGGAAGGACGAAGGGCCGTTCGGCAAACTGGCAGTGACGGTTAAACCGCAGGCGGTGAATGGACAAGCTGAGAACAGTTATACCGATAACAGGGAGGACATTCCCCTGCATTATCGTTTGCTGTTCTCTTTGGCCATTATGGGAATGTTTATGGCATGGCTGCTTCCGCTGCACAGATCCACAACTTTGCCCTCTACTGCGGAATTGCTCGAAATCCTGATGTTCTCTGCTGCGGCACTGCTGCTATGGGGCTGCTTTCGGCTCCCGGGCCTGCTGCAGCTCAGTATCCGGTCTATTCTGATTGCTCTGACTTGGCTATACACCTGCGCCAGCAGTGAAGGAATAGCGCAATTTGTCCCTTATGTCGCAGGAATTCCGGAGGACGCCGTCCTGTTGTTCACGGGACAGATTTCGAAGCTAAGTGAACACAGCCGGCTGTTGATTCTGGTATTGGGCTGGGGTTTGCTGGTTTCTTCCGTGCAGCAGCTGGCGCTGTACAGAGGAAGCACGGCTCTGTTCGCAGCTGTGACTGTAGGTTATCTTCTGATGCTGGATATAGGATTTGGGGTAAAGACAACCGGCGAAGTGCTGGTTTCTGCGGGAATGATTCTGTGGATGCAGGGCATGAGCGGGCTGCTGCGCCTGAAGGAGCGAACCGGCCGGGTCAGTCTTCCCTATGCCCGCTGGGGAGGTTGTGCTCTCGCAGGGGCAATGCTGCTGACGGCAGCATCCTGGATAGGCGGCCAGCTGTATGGAACGCGGCCGGCTGTACCTATTACGCTGAAGCCTGTATTTAACCAGTTACAGGAATGGGCGAGTGGACAAGTTCAGCGGCAGACGGAGGATGAGGCAGGAACTACAGGTTACGGCTCGGGCAAAGGTGAGCTTGGGGCACCGCTATCCCCCAGTACGAAAGCCGTATTTACGGTCACATCCAGCCGCCCAGCTTACTGGAGAGGAGAAAGCTCAGCTTATTATGACGGCCGCCGCTGGAGCAGGGAAGGGACGGCATACCTACCGCTTAGTTTAACGAGCTTGCCTGCCGAAAGCTTGCCGGTATTCGCCAATGACGAAGACCGGACATTGGTACAGGAAATCCAGTTTGCCGAGCCTTCCTCCGGTAACCTGCCGCTGTTCAGCGCCGGAACCGTGGTGAACGTGGAACAGGTGAGACTGGCGGACGGCAGCCGGCTAGGCTATGTGCTGGCGAACCGGGAGAAGAACAGCTTCCGCCTGCCCGAGACGGTAAGCGCTGCGAAGATTGCCGGATATACAGTGAGCTCTCTGCTGCCGGAGAATGATCCGGCTGTGCTGCGCACTCTGGGCAGCGAGGATCCAGAGTCCATTGCCGATAGTTATTTGCAGCTTCCCGCGGCAATGCCGGAGCGGGTCGCCGCCTTGGCACAGCGGCTCACAGCTTCTGCCGTAAGCCGCTATGATGCCGTTCTCGCTGTACGCGATTATTTGCAGAGCGGCTACTCTTATAGCCTGCAGACGAGGATTCCGCCAGCCGGCGCCGACTTCGCCGATGATTTCATCTTCACGACGAAGCAGGGCTACTGCGTGCATTTCGCCACGGCGATGACGGTGCTGCTGCGGAGTAGCGGCATTCCGGCCCGTTATGTCCAGGGCTATGGACCGGGGACACCGGAGGCCGGTTCCCTGCCGCAGCGTTATGCCGTTACCCAAGGCGATGCCCATGCCTGGGTGGAGGTCTATTTCCCCGGGGCCGGCTGGATCCCGTTTGATCCCACCCCCGGCGCCGCCCTCGCCGCCGCAGGTCCGGCGGCGGCCCCCGCTGCGGCTGCATCTGCGCCGCAGGGAACCCCCGCGTCCGCAGCAAGCGGCGCGGACATTCTGCCCGCCCTGCCGCTGGCGGGCGGGAACCCCGCGCCGCTTGCTGCTGCAGCGGCGATTGTGCTAGCCGCCGTCTGGCGCTGGCGGCGCAGCCTGGCTCTGCTGCCGGCGGCGCGCCGCGCCGGCAGCGTGAGCCGCGAGCGGCAGATGCGCGCAGCCGCTCTGGCCTGGCACGGGCTGGCGGCGCGGTACGGCCCGCCGCTGCCCGGTGTGACGGCCAGGGAGTACGCAGCCTCCCTGAATATAGAGGACGCGGGGCTGCGCACCGCCGTCCGGGTGTTCGTCCGCCAGTGGGAAACCCTGGCGTACAGCGGAACGGCACAGGCGCAGCGTGCCACGCCGCGCCCCGGCCCGGCGCAGCCGCCGCCGGATGCAGCCGCTGCGGAGGCCGCAGGCTTTATCAGCCGCTGCCTGCTCATCATTTTCCGCCTGACCTGAGGTTTTCTGGCGGGCACCGGCTGGGCAATAAATCCTTATAGGCCATATGGAAGCGGATACCTTGACCAAAAGCTGCCAGAAGTCTTTTCCGCTCTCCTCAGATCGTTCAAGCGGCCGGATGAACTGCGCCAAAAGCATAAGATATGCGTGCCTTCCTTTCCTTGACGATGAGATTTATCCATGAGTATAATGAATCCAATAATCAAGGGAGGCACGTAATGAACAAGCCAAATGAAATGATCGTCGTTCTCGATTTCGGGGGACAGTATAACCAACTTATCGCGCGCAGAATTCGGGACCTGGGGGTATACAGCGAGCTTCTGCCGTACAATACGCCAATTGAGAAGATCAAAGCACTTTCGCCGAAGGGGATCGTATTCTCCGGAGGACCAAGCAGTGTGTATGCTGAGGACGCACCACATTTGGATCCGGCTATTTATGATTTGGGACTGCCGATTTTCGGCATTTGCTACGGCATGCAGCTCATGGCTCAGCAGCTCGGCGGCAAGGTGGAACGTGCAGCCAAACGTGAATACGGCAAAGCTGATGTCGATTTCGAAGCCGGTGCTGTGCTTGCAGCAGGCCTGGAGAGCAAACAGATGGTCTGGATGAGCCACGGCGACCATGTAGTGGAGCTTCCGTCCGGATTTAAGCTGGATGCCGGTACGGAGAGTGCGCCGATTGCCGCAATGAGCAATGCTGCCCGCAAATTCTTCGCGGTGCAGTTCCATCCGGAGGTTCGCCATTCCGTGAACGGCAATGAGATGATTTCGAACTTCCTGTACGAGATCTGCGGCTGTGAGGGCAAATGGACGATGGAATCATTCATTGACGATGCCATCAAGGATATCCGTGCCAAAGTCGGGGACAAGAAGGTGCTTTGCGCACTCAGCGGCGGCGTGGATTCCTCCGTTGTGGCCATGCTGATTCACCGGGCCATCGGCGATCAATTGACCTGTATGTTTATTGACCACGGCCTGCTGCGCAAAGGCGAAGCAGAGAGTGTAATGGAGACATTCGTCGGCAAATTCGATATTCATGTCGTGAAGATCGATGCCCGCGAGCGTTTCCTGGGCAAGCTGGCCGGTGTATCTGATCCCGAACAAAAACGTAAAATCATCGGCAATGAGTTTATCTATTGCTTTGACGAAGAATCGGCCAAGCTGGGTGACTTCGCATTCCTCGCCCAAGGTACACTGTACACGGATATTGTGGAGAGCGGAACAGCAACAGCACAGACTATCAAATCGCATCACAATGTCGGCGGATTGCCGGAAGACATGAAGTTCAGCCTGATCGAGCCTTTGAACACGCTGTTCAAGGATGAGGTCCGCAAACTGGGAGAAGAGCTGGGCATGCCGCGTGCCATCGTCTGGCGCCAGCCATTCCCGGGTCCTGGACTTGCTATCCGCGTATTGGGCGAAGTGACCGAAGAGAAGCTGACGATTGTCCGCGACTCCGATTACATCCTGCGCGAGGAAATCATCAAGGCCGGTTTGGACCAGGAAATTTGGCAGTATTTCACTGCACTCCCTAACATGAAGAGTGTCGGGGTTATGGGAGACGAGCGCACTTATTCCTACACCGTGGGTATCCGTGCAGTAACTTCCATCGACGGTATGACCGCTGACTGGGCGCGTATTCCGTGGGATATTCTTGAGAAAATCTCCGTGCGTATCGTCAACGAAGTGGATAACGTCAACCGCATCGTTTATGATATTACCTCGAAACCGCCTGCAACGATTGAATGGGAATAGCAATCAGCTGAATAAGAGTATATCCAGAGCCGGAACACCATTTTAACAGGGTGCTTCCGGCTTTTTTTTGTTGAATGTAAGAAAATGAATTCCGAATTATATAGATTGAGCTTAAAACTTGAGATAAGGGAAAGGAGCAAGGGAGGGGGATTTTGGAACTGGAGGAGCGGTAGTGTCCGCCTTTGTCTTCGGATTTCCACCGCTAATAGCGGTTAAGATCAAGAAATCCGAAGACAACAGCGGCCGGAAGTCCAAATATTCACCGTAGTTGCGACTGCTCCATCATCTCCTGCAGTGAGGAAGGTATTACAAGACTGCGGGAACTCGCAATGAAAATAGAGAAATACCGCCCGTTTCCTATGAGTGAGGTTCCGGATTAACCATTCCTGCAGATTTTGTCATGAAAATGTTTGATTTACGAACAATATTAAAAATATAACGCGCATTGTTCGTATTTGCCATTGACAACTTATGTGATGTACACCTAAAATGATAAAGCGTTGAGCAACATAAATATTCGTATAATTTCGGGAATCGGCCCGAAAGTCTCTACAAGGTCACCGTAATGACCTGGCTACGATTAAGAAGAGCGAGTTCCCGGAATCTTTGGCCTTTGCGCTGAAGACAGGCGGGTGAATCCTCTTTTTTCGGGCCGGTGTCTACCAAGATACCGGCTTTTCTGTTGCGCGCGAGACACTCACATAGATCTTAGGGGGAGAACAATTTGAATCGCTTTTTCAAGTTGAAAGAAAACGGCACCACAGTACGCACAGAGATTATGGCCGGTCTGACCACATTCATGGCAATGGCTTACATTCTTTCGGTTAATCCCAGCACTTTGACGGCTTTTGGCCGGATTGACATGGGCTGGTATTCCGTGTTTCTGGCTACAGCGCTGGCAGCTGGTATTTTTACAATTGCCATGGGACTTTTCATTAATTTCCCGGTAGCTCTGGCGCCTGGTATGGGCCTTAATGCATATTTCGCATCTGTGGTTTTATCCTCGGCTACAACTGAACATGAATTCACCTGGCAGATGGGTCTGACTGCCGTATTCATTTCCGGTATCATCTTCATCCTGCTGACGGTAACGAGGGTGCGGCAAATATTGCTCACAGCCATCCCTGACAATCTGAAGCATGCCATTACCGTTGGGATCGGGATGTTTATTACCATTATCGGCTTAAAGAACAGCGGTCTTATGACTATCGGCGTTGAAGCCGGCAGCGACATTGCTGCTAACAAGTTCACTGATGTTTTGTCCTTCGAAACTGTTATTCATATGGGAAGCCTTGAAAATACCAATGTCCAGCTGGTCATCATCGGCTTGCTGCTGATTTCCATTCTGATGGTGCTGCAAGTCCGCGGCGCAATTTTGTTCGGAATTCTGGGAACTACCGTTGTTGCCATCCTCATGGGTGCAGTTGATTTCAGCTCGCTGAACAATCCACAGACGCCTTGGGTTCCTGATTTCACACAGCTGAATTTCTGGGAATTTGACTGGGAAGGCATTATGCACACCGGTATTGTTTCCGCAATTGCCACCTTTACGTTCGTAGAATTGTTTGATACCTTTGGCACGCTTGTCGGTACTGCTGAACGTGCGGGAATTATGAAGGACAAGGAAGATGGCAAGAGACGTGTCGGCAATGCGATGTTTGTTGATGCGGTTGCTGTTGCCGGCGGTGCGATGCTGGGTACTTCCACCACTACTGCTTATGTAGAAAGTGCTGCCGGGGTTGCTGAAGGCGGCCGTACAGGTCTGACTGCTGTAACAACCGGTGTTTGCTTCCTGCTTGCTCTGTTCCTTGCTCCGGTGGTTGCGCTAATTCCTGGTTCCGCTACGGCAGCGGCATTGATTGTGGTCGGTGTGCTTATGGCGCAATCGATTCGCGAGATCGACTTTCAGGATATGGTTTATGCTATTCCAGCCTTCCTGACTTTCGTCATCATGCCGTTCACTTACAACATTGCCAACGGCATTTCGTTCGGGATTGTTACCTATGTAATCCTGGCTTGTGTAGCCAATCTGGCCGGCAAGAAGAAATACGATATCCACTGGATGATGTGGGTGCTCGCCGTTCTAATTGTGCTGCGCTACGTGTTGATCGGCAGCCAAGGCTAAGTCTACTTCTAATATAAACCCGAATATTACGGCTCCTTCTGTGATGAAGGGGCCGTTTTGCTGTAGCAGAACAAGAATCAAAGTACCTGTATCTTACGGTTTTGGCCAGGGACATCGACCGGGCCCGGTCTTTTCTTCAACCGGCATTTAGATTATATTGTTGAAGAGGTGATTAATGTTGTCCGGCATTGTTAATAGAGCGTACAGCTCCTGGAAGAACAACCCTTGGCCAGTGCTGATCTTCCTGCTGGGGGCTATCGTACGGGTGATATACATAGGGAGTATCCCTCCGGGACTTAACCAGGATGAAGCATCCATAGGCTATGATGCTTATGCCATCCTGCATTATGGGATAGACCGCAACGGCGTTCATCTGCCCGTTCATCTCATTTCCTGGGGCAGCGGGCAAAATGCACTTTATGCCTATTTATCGCTGCCTTTTCTCCTGCTGTTCGGTCTGACCCCACTGTCTGTGCGGGCGGTAAGTATCGTGATGGGGCTGCTGGGCATGTTATTTTTCTATTTAATTATGAGGCAGCTGTTCCCATCGAAAGTGGCCGGTCTTGCCGCCATGTTCTTTATCGCGATTAATCCTTGGCATATTATGATGTCAAGATGGGCGCTGGAGTCCAACCTGCTGCCTACTCTGGTATGTATTGCGGTATATTTTGGACTGAGATCCTTCCGTAGCGCCAAATGGACTTACGCTTTTACAATCCTGCTTGCCCTGTCGCTTTATGCATACGGAACAGCCTACTTTTTTGTACCTTTATTTGCCTTAGGCACCGCACTTCTTCTATTGTATAGTAGAGCGCTAAAATTACGGACATTATGGTGGAACAGCGCACTATTTATCCTGCTGGCCCTTCCCATATTTTTATTTGTAGTTATCAACCGCTATGAACAGCAGGGGATAGCGACTCCATTCTTTTCTATTCCCAAATTAACTATGCCGCGTGTAGAAGAGGTCTCTTCCGTATTCAGCGGACAGCTGCTGCAGACCGCGGCAGATAATTTTAGTGCTTTTGGCAAAATACTACTCAGCGGAAGCGACGGCCTGCCGTGGAATTCAATCTCACCGTATGGCTATGCTTACCCGATCGCTCTGCCTTTTGCTATAGCTGGCCTTCTTGTGATGATTCATGCGCTGCGGACACGCGGCCGCGAGGGTATCCCGCATGCGGTTGTGCTGCTGTGGCTCTCCCTTGCCGTACTCATGGCCTTTATCACGAGTGTGAATATCAACCGGATCAACATTATCTTTTATCCGTTGATCCTGCTGGTTGCAGCAGGGTTTACATGGCTATACCAAAAAATAAAAATTGCAGGCATCCTGTCTGCTCTTGCTTTCACCATTTTGTTCGGGGCATTCACGAATGCATACTTCCGTGATTTCCCCGGGCGTATCGGTCCGGCGTTTTATGATTCGCTGGGTGAGGCGATACAATATGCATCTGAACACAGTACAGAAGACGTCTACATTACGGATGAGATCAATATGCCTTATATCTTTGTGCTGTTTTACGAAAGAATCAATCCGCATGATTTTCTGGAATCTGTTGTCTATGCCAATCCGGGAGCGGCCTTTCAGCAGGTATCTGCCTTTGGCAGATACAGGTTCGGCAAACCGGACGTTGTGACTGGGAATTCGGCATATCTCTTCAGGAACGGAACCCCACTCCCTGAAGCCGTGGCAGGAGAGGGGACGGTCAAGCATTTTTCCAATTATAGTGTTCTTCTCGTTAAAGAGTATGCAGACGGGGGAACGCCCCTGGACACAACAGCGGATAAGGAGTTTTCAAACGGTGGTTTTGAAGAGGGGGCTGCAGGCTGGAGTTTTTCAGAGGGAACGGGGGTTGCCAGCAATAACCCGGGTGCCGGAACTTATCTTGCCTATCTTGATGCCGGTGGTGACAAAAGTGTCGTGCAGGCTTTTACAGCACCAACAGAGCCGGGGGAATACAAGCTGTCAGCCATGGTCAGTGCCGGCGGCGAGGGTGGAAAGATCGGATTGCGGGTGAACGGTATCGTGCAGGCTGAAGCAGAGCTGACCAAGGGAGACGAATACCATCAGATTACACTGCCGCCTGTTGCGCTAAATCAGGGAGATCGGGCAGAGATTTTTATAACCGGCGGGAACGGCTGGATTAACATTGACGAGGTGAGGTTGGAACGATGATCAAAAATACACGCGCGGCTGCTATCATTGTTTTGATGCTGTTATTGTTTGTGCTTCCGGTAACAAGCATCTATGCAGAAGGAAACTTATTGCAGAATCCAGGCTTTGAAGATGGGGAGGAGGGTGCACCCTCCAGCTGGACCAAGGATGCATGGATATCCGGAGACGGCTCCGGCGTATTGTCGGTCCAGTCCGAGGAGGTTCATTCCGGCAGTAAAGCCGCAGTCATTGAGAATCTTGAACCGAATCATCTGAAATGGGTGCAGAATATAAGCGTTGCTCCAGACAGCTATTACAAGATCTCGGGGTTTGTCAAAATCGCCAGCGCCGCAGGCCAGGGGCTGGGGGCTAATATATTCCCGGTCGGCATCGGCAGCGGGTATCCCGCTACAACCGATACTGCCGGAGACTGGCAGTATCTTGAGTTTATTGGTCAGACCGGGAAAGAGCAGACCGAACTTGGTATAGGTGCAGCCCTTGGCGGATATGCCAATTTGATTCAGGGCAAAGCTTACTTCGATGATTTGGCTGTAGAACAGCTGGATGCCGCCCCTGAGGGAGCTGGCGTCATTTCGCTGGATAGCGGCGCCGCCCAGGGAGGTGACAATCCGGCAGAGGAAACACCGCATAAGGTATCACCAGCCAAGCTGCTGCTGATCTCGGCGTTATTCAGTGTGTTCTTCGCTTTTCTATATAATAGAGCCCTCAGGAGCGACAGACTGCTGAAGCAGCCGGATGTGATTTATACAAGATGGCTTTATCTCATCGTTGGAGCTGCTTTAATCCTGCGGGTCTGGATTGGCCTGACTGCGCAGGGCTATCAGAATGACATGAATACCTTTATAGCCTGGGGCCAGCGCATGGTGGATTTGGGTCCGGGCAAGTTCTATGAGGAGGGTTATTTTGCAGACTATCCTCCAGGGTATTTATATATATTGTACCTGTTGTCCTCGATCCGCGGTTTATTCGGTTTGGCGCATGGCTCAGGCGGGGAAACGCTGCTCTTTAAACTGCCGGCGATCCTTTCCGATCTGGTGCTGGGGTATTTGATTTACAAAGGCGGCCGCAAAAAGCTCGGATCAGGCATGGCAATCGGCTTAAGTCTGCTCTTCTTGTTTAATCCGGCGGTGCTGATGGATTCTGCTGCCTGGGGACAGGCAGATTCGTTCTTTTTAGTGTTCTTGCTGCTTAGCATTGCCGGGGCCTCCGATAAAGCCTTTGTTCGTGCAGCGATATTTTTTGCCTTGGCCACGCTGATCAAACCGCAGGCACTTATCTTCACACCAGTCCTGCTGTTTGCCTTCTATCATCACCGGGCCTGGAAGCAGCTTGCGGTGGGCGCTCTTTACGGACTTGGGATCTTTGCCTTGCTGGCGGCACCATTCTTCTGGAATAACGGCGGGTTAGGCGCGCTTATTGATCTGTATAAGAGCACGCTGTCTTCCTATCCGTATTCTACGGTTAATGCGTTTAATCTCTATGCACTGACTGACCCGATGTGGTCCCCGCTCGATTTCACATGGCTTGGGATTACGTACCGGGTCTGGGGTTATGTCTGCATCCTGGCAGCAGTAGCCGTGGCGGCGTATTATTCCTTTAAGCGGGACCGCAAGGAGCTGTCCAAATCTTTCTTCATCGGCATGGTGCTGATTGTCATTATGTTTGTACTCGGAACCAAAATGCATGAGCGTTACATGTATCCGGTTCTGATTCTCTCACTGTTCGCTTATATTGAAAGCCGGGACCGCCGTTTTCTCACGCTGTTTCTCGGATTTTCGCTGACGCAATACATCAATGTAGGCTACACGCTGGCCCATCTGAACGCCGGAAATAATCCGCCTTCGGACGGAATTGTTCTGGTTACGTCGATTGCCAATCTCGCTTTGTTGTTATATATGCTGTACATTGGGTATTCGTTGTATATCCGTAACGAGACGAAGCTGCTTCCGCTGCCTTCTGCCCCTGCAGAGAAGTACGAAGCTGATATGAAACTCGCCGAGGAGCTTCGTCCGCTTCCGCAGCCGGGTAAGAGATCCAGGTTCAGAATGCAGCGTAAAGACTGGATCTGGATGCTGGCTATTACTGCCGTCTACGCAGCCCTGGCTCTTTACCACCTGGGCTCATCAAAAGCTCCCGAAACCTTATGGGAACCGGCTGCCAGCGGCGAAAGCTTTTATGCCGATCTGGGCCAGAGCCGCCAGTTGGAGCGTGTCAACGTATTTGGAGGTGTCGGGACCGGTAAATTCAAACTGGAATTCAGCCAGACGCCGGATGCCTGGAGCAGTCCGCTCGATGTGAATGAGGATGTCGGCAATGTATTCATCTGGAAAAGCCAGCCGCTGAACGTTGCGGCAAGATACGTGAAGCTTACGGTGACTTCACCGGGCTTTACCTTAAATGAAATGGCCTTCTACGAGCAGGGGGGCGGAAAAAATCCGCTTCCGGTTACAAGTGTCACCCCGGATGCCGGTGCAGCGCCAAAAAGAGGCGTCCCCTCCAACCTGTTTGACGAACAGTCAATCATACCGGAAAATACAGGTTTCATGAACAGCACCTATTTTGATGAGATTTACCATGCACGGACAGCTTATGAATACACGCATGGCATCGTCCCTTATGAGAATACCCACCCGCCGCTCGGCAAGCTTCTGATTGCTATCGGCATGGAGGTATTCGGTGTTAATCCGTTCGGCTGGCGGATTATCGGTACTTTGTTCGGAATCGCTATGCTGCCGCTAATCTATATCATGGCGTTGCGTTTGTTCAAAAAGAGCATTTACGCCGCCCTTGCCGCGGGACTGTTCGCACTGGATTTCATGCATTTCACGCAGACGCGGATTTCTACAATTGATGTATACGGCGTATTCTTCATCATGTTAATGTTCTATTTCATGCAGCGGTATTTCACGATGAATTTCTACCGTGTTCCGCTGCGCAAGACACTCGTCCCGCTGTTCTGGTCCGGATTGTTCTTCGGCATCGGCGTCGCCTCCAAATGGATTGTGCTCTATGGAGGAGCCGGGCTGGCCATTATGCTGGCGCTCGCCTTATTTGAACGCTATAGGGAACATAAGGCCGCTGGGCGTGTGCTGGCAGAAGGCAAATTAAGTGACCAGGAGCTCAAGGACGCCTGCCGGACGGCAGATAGTTCCTTCTGGAAGAACACCATCGTTACGCTGGCCAGCTGTGTTGTATTCTTTGTAGTTATTCCTGCCGTTATCTATAGCCTGTCCTTTATCCCTGCGCTGTCCGTAACAGCCGACGGGTTTACTGTAAAAGGCTTGATCGATGCGCAAAAGAATATGTATAACTACCACAGCCAGCTTGTCGCCACGCATCCGTTTGCTTCCTCCTGGTGGGAGTGGCCGTTTATGAAACGGCCGGTATGGTTCTTCAGCGGCGGCGAAGGATTGCCGGAAGGCAAGGTAAGCAGCATAGTCACCATAGGCAATCCGCTAATCTGGTGGACCGGGATCTTCGCGATGCTGGCTACGGTATGGCTTACCGTAAAACGGAAAGACAAAAGCATGTACATGATCTGGATCGGCTTTTTCTCGCAGTATGTCCCTTGGATGCTTGTACCGCGTGAGACGTTCCTATACCATTATTTTGCGATGGTACCGTTCATGATTCTTGCTATTGTATATATCATGAAGCTGTTGGACAGCAAATATCGGGAAGCTAGGTACATCCGGTATGCATACGTGGCTGTCGCAGCGCTGCTTTTTGTACTGTTCTATCCGGTGTTATCGGGAATGGTGGTTGACAAAGAATATGTGACGGATGTGCTGCGCTGGTTCCCTTCCTGGGTATTCTAGGAGGGGAGCGCGTAATGCTACAAAACTTTTAGGAGGAACAAAGGTGAAAGCCAGATACAGTGTAATTGTCCCCATGTACAATGAGGAAGAAGTTATTCAATATACGTATGAGCGGCTTAAGCAAGTCATGGACGAATGCGGTGATACCTATGAACTGATCTTCGTTAATGACGGGAGCCGGGATCGCACAGCTGAGATCATGAGTGGAATCAGCAGCAGCGACGAGCATGTTAAGCTGATTGACTTCTCCCGTAACTTCGGCCATCAGGTCGCGATTACGGCCGGAATGGACTATGCGCAAGGCCAGGCTGTTGTGGTGATTGACGCGGATCTTCAAGATCCGCCCGAGGTCATTTTGCAGATGATTGCCAAGTGGAAAGAGGGCTATGAGGTAGTTTACGCCAAGCGGCTGAAACGGCATGGGGAGACTATTTTCAAGAAAGTGACCGCCAAGCTCTTTTACCGTCTGCTCAGCAGCATGACTAGTGTGGAGATTCCCACCGATACAGGCGACTTCCGGCTCATCGACCGTAAAGTATGCGATGTGCTGCGCGGTCTCAAAGAGAAAAACCGCTATGTCAGAGGTTTGGTAAGCTGGGTCGGCTTCCGGCAGACGATGGTGGAATATGTGCGGGAGGAACGTTTTGCAGGTGAAACCAAATACCCGCTGAAGAAAATGATCCGGTTTGCGGTTGACGGCATCACCTCATTTTCACATAAGCCGCTGAAAATAGCCTCATATGTAGGCTTCTTTCTCTCCTTCTCCAGCTTTGTGTATCTGTTCTTTGTATTGTTCCAGAGAATCTTTTTCACCTCATGGACGGTTCCGGGCTGGGCTTCCATCGTCGGTGTGAATTTGTTGTTTAACGGCATCGTGCTGATGCTGCTTGGCGTAATAGGTGAATATATTGGACGGATATATGATGAATCCAAGGATAGACCGCTGTATATCGTGCGTGAGACCAAGGGTTACCGGGGCGGGGAGCATGAGGAGCGGCAAGAGGACAATGATTATGGCAGATAGGAAGCTGAATGCGGGATTTATCCAGTTTTTAAAATTTAATGCTGTAGGCTTACTGAATACGCTGATTGATTTCGCCGTATTTACCTTGCTGCATTCTCTGGGTATGATGAACACCCCGGCACAGATTATTTCTTATAGCGCAGGGACAGCGAACAGTTTCTTTTGGAACAAGAAGGTGACCTTTAAGGATAAGAGTCAGACTAGCAAGGACAGTTTTGACCGTATGCAATTAGTCCGATTCATCATACTGAACCTGGTTGTACTGGGGATATCAGTGCTGCTGATGCATCTGCTAACGGACAAATTTGGAGTTCAGGTGCTGATTTCCAAAGTGCTGGTTACGTTCGTCACCGTCATTATCAATTTCTTTGGCAGCCGTAAATGGGTATTTTAAGTCAGATGTCGGGCCGTGGAGTTTCTTTATCTAAAAGATCGGGGGGATTTGATGCGTAAGTTTTCCTATTTGATCATAATTGCAGGAGTTCTAGTCATGCTGTATCCAAAAGCGAGCGAATGGTATAACGACCGGCAGCAAGAGAAGCTGCTGAAGGAGGCTGAACAGGCTTATAGTGAGCTGGCCCCTTCGTCAGAGCCCGATCTGAAAAAACAGTATGCCGAGGTCACTGCACTGCTGGCAGAAGAATCAGCTGGGGATGAACCAGCGCAGGCTGCCGAACCGGCAGAGCAGGAAATAGAGGTCGGCGGCAAAGTGACCGGAATTATCACAATCGACAAAATCGATTTGAAATTGCCCATATTGGAAGGGGCGACCAAAGCCAACATGAAACATGCCGCAGCCCATATGAAGGAAACCGCTCCAATCGGTGAAATAGGCAATGCTGCCATAGCTGCACACAGGTCTAGGACTGCAGGGAGATTATTCAACAGACTGAATGAAGTAAAGGTCGGAGATACCATTTCCGTCAAGACAAGCGATCAGGAGTATAAATACGAGGTTTATGATATCTCGATTGTTGAGCCTACGGATGTGTCTGTACTGAACGGGAATAAACAAGATAAAATCCTTACCCTCATTACATGTGATCCTTTGGTAAATCCGACCCATCGACTGATTATCCACGCTAAAATTATAAAAATTTAAATGAATTAAGTAGAAATCTAGTGATTTAGGTCTTGTAACTAGGCATTAATATGATACTATATAACTATAAAAGCTAAACACGATAACGGCAAACCTATCGAAAGGTAGGGACGCAAAGCTAAAGGGCCTTCCCGGTAAGGATGGCAGCCAGCTACCGAATGAAGAGGCTTTTTTTGTTTGTTCTTAAGATGAGTCTAGTATATTCCAATAGTAGTAGACAGATAAAGCTTAAACGATAACGGCAAACCTATCGAAAGGTAGGGACGCAAAGCTAAAGGGCCTTCCCGGGTATGGATGGCAGCCAGCTACCGAAAGGGGTTTTATCCATGAAGAAGTTCTATTATATGTTCTTGACCTTGTTCGTCCTGGTTACTTCAGTTCAAGTAAGTACAGCTAACGCTTCCAGCGTAGAGTCAGACTGGTTAAATACATCGCAATTGAGCCAAGGGGTTGTCCAAGTTTCCTATGATGTTCCCAAGGACAAACGTATCAAGCTCATGATTACTAAAGACAATAAGAGCTACTCTTATAACTTATATGCCTCCAAAGCTACAGAAACGTTTCCACTGCAGCAGGGGAATGGCGCTTATAAAGTGTCAGTCCTAGAGAACACCAGCGGCAACAAATACAAAGTACTTTCTTCCGAAACCGTAGACCTGAGCATGAGCAACACCAACGCCGTATATTTGAGTTCCGTACAGAATGTGAAATGGAATTCTTCCGATAAAGCAGTACTGAAAGCTAAGCAGCTTACGCAAGGGCTGACCACTGATGAAGCAAAGGTACAAGCTATCTATAATTACATCGTGGCGAATGTAAAGTACGACTACACCTTAGCGGCTAATGTTACGCAGGATTATATCCCGAACAACGACAACACACTCGCTAGTAAGAAAGGGATTTGCTACGATTATGCATCTTTGTTCGCCACCATGCTCCGCAGTGAAGGAATTCCGACAAAGCTGGTAATGGGCAATACGAGTTATGTATCTGTATATCATGCCTGGAATGAAGTATTGCTTAACGGCAAATGGGTAACGATTGATACGACAGTGGACGCCGGATTGGGTAAGAACAAAGAAACAGGCTTCACCAAAGCGTCGAGCAAATATACAGCAGCTAAGATCTACTAATCCAATAGAATGATGATTACCCTAAGATAACCCGCTTAATATTTAAGCCGGTTATCTTTTTTTTGTTTAAGGGGTTGCTTTTTTATATTGATGTGGGGTATTATAGGTAAGCGTTGTTAGAGCGCACCCAAGTAAATAAGGAATGGCTGAAAAGTTGTTTCAAAAAAAGCTTGCGTTTCTAAATCAAACGTGATATATTATAAGAGTTGCTGGTGACGAGATAATCGACACTCACAACGAGCTTGATCTTTGAAAACTGAACAACGAGTGAGTATGGAAATCACGCAAGTGAGATCCAAAATGGATGAGTTTCACAGCGTATTTATACGCTTTGGAAATTTCATCTTGAGAATGTAAATTCTCGTCAGATGTTTCAAATTGAGCAATCGCTCTTTCTAAATACCAATTTGGAGAGTTTGATCCTGGCTCAGGACGAACGCTGGCGGCGTGCCTAATACATGCAAGTCGAGCGGAGTTATGAAGGAGCTTGCTCCGGATTAACTTAGCGGCGGACGGGTGAGTAACACGTAGGCAACCTACCTCTTTGACTGGGATAACTACCGGAAACGGTAGCTAATACCGGATAATTCCTTTGTTCACATGGACGAAGGATGAAAGGCGGAGCAATCTGCTACAAGGAGATGGGCCTGCGGCGCATTAGCTAGTTGGTGGGGTAACGGCTCACCAAGGCGACGATGCGTAGCCGACCTGAGAGGGTGAACGGCCACACTGGGACTGAGACACGGCCCAGACTCCTACGGGAGGCAGCAGTAGGGAATCTTCCGCAATGGGCGAAAGCCTGACGGAGCAACGCCGCGTGAGTGATGAAGGTTTTCGGATCGTAAAGCTCTGTTGCCAGGGAAGAACGTCCGGTAGAGTAACTGCTACCGGAGTGACGGTACCTGAGAAGAAAGCCCCGGCTAACTACGTGCCAGCAGCCGCGGTAATACGTAGGGGGCAAGCGTTGTCCGGAATTATTGGGCGTAAAGCGCGCGCAGGCGGCTATTTAAGTCTGGTGTTTAAACCTTGGGCTCAACCTGAGGTCGCACTGGAAACTGGGTGGCTTGAGTACAGAAGAGGAAAGTGGAATTCCACGTGTAGCGGTGAAATGCGTAGATATGTGGAGGAACACCAGTGGCGAAGGCGACTTTCTGGGCTGTAACTGACGCTGAGGCGCGAAAGCGTGGGGAGCAAACAGGATTAGATACCCTGGTAGTCCACGCCGTAAACGATGAGTGCTAGGTGTTAGGGGTTTCGATACCCTTGGTGCCGAAGTTAACACAGTAAGCACTCCGCCTGGGGAGTACGGTCGCAAGACTGAAACTCAAAGGAATTGACGGGGACCCGCACAAGCAGTGGAGTATGTGGTTTAATTCGAAGCAACGCGAAGAACCTTACCAGGTCTTGACATCCCTCTGAATCCACTAGAGATAGTGGCGGCCTTCGGGACAGAGGAGACAGGTGGTGCATGGTTGTCGTCAGCTCGTGTCGTGAGATGTTGGGTTAAGTCCCGCAACGAGCGCAACCCTTGACTTTAGTTGCCAGCAGGTAAGGCTGGGCACTCTAGAGTGACTGCCGGTGACAAACCGGAGGAAGGTGGGGATGACGTCAAATCATCATGCCCCTTATGACCTGGGCTACACACGTACTACAATGGCCGGTACAACGGGAAGCGAAGCCGCGAGGTGGAGCCAATCCCAGCAAAGCCGGTCTCAGTTCGGATTGCAGGCTGCAACTCGCCTGCATGAAGTCGGAATTGCTAGTAATCGCGGATCAGCATGCCGCGGTGAATACGTTCCCGGGTCTTGTACACACCGCCCGTCACACCACGAGAGTTTACAACACCCGAAGTCGGTGGGGTAACCCGCAAGGGAGCCAGCCGCCGAAGGTGGGGTAGATGATTGGGGTGAAGTCGTAACAAGGTAGCCGTATCGGAAGGTGCGGCTGGATCACCTCCTTTCTATGGAGAATCGTCACCTGCAACGGTGACATTCAAATCGGAAGCTTAGCTTCCAAAACTCAGGTTTAGGCCTGTTACTCACTCGTTGGTCAGTTTTGAGAGTTTAAGCTCTCAAGTAACACCTTGATCCTTGAAAACTGGATACCGAAACGAATTTGCGTTTTAGAACATCTTTTAGCTGAAACTTGTGTGAACAAGTTTTAATTAATAGTGATACTAGCGATTTTCCTAACGGAAAACGCATTGGTTAAGCTAATAAGAGCACACGGAGGATGCCTAGGCGCCAGGAGCCGACGAAGGACGTGGCGAACAACGAAACTGCCTCGGGGAGCTGTAAGCAAGCTTTGATCCGGGGGTGTCCGAATGGGGAAACCCAGCTGTGGTAATTCGCAGTTACTTCTCTCTGAATACATAGGGGAGATAGAGGCAGACCAGGGGAACTGAAACATCTAAGTACCCTGAGGAAGAGAAAACAATAGTGATTCCGTCAGTAGCGGCGAGCGAACGCGGAACAGCCTAAACCAAGGGGCTTGCCCCTTGGGGTTGTGGGACGTCTCACATGGAGTTACAAAGGAATATGGTAGGCGAAGAGGTCTGGAAAGGCCCGCGATAGAGGTAAAAGCCCTGTAGCCTAAACTGTGTTCTCTCCGAGACGGATCCCGAGTAGTGCGGGGCACGTGAAACCCCGTATGAATCCAGCAGGACCATCTGCTAAGGCTAAATACTACCTGGCGACCGATAGTGAAACAGTACCGTGAGGGAAAGGTGAAAAGCACCCCGGAAGGGGAGTGAAATAGAACCTGAAACCGTGTGCTTACAAAAAGTCAGAGCCCGATCTAGGGGTGATGGCGTGCCTTTTGTAGAATGAACCGGCGAGTTACGTTTAACATGCAAGGTTAAGGTGAGAAGCCGGAGCCGCAGCGAAAGCGAGTCTGAATAGGGCGAATGAGTATGTGGACGTAGACCCGAAACCGTGTGATCTACCCCTGTCCAGGGTGAAGGTGCGGTAACACGCACTGGAGGCCCGAACCCACGTATGTTGAAAAATGCGGGGATGAGGTGGGGGTAGCGGAGAAATTCCAATCGAACTCGGAGATAGCTGGTTCTCCCCGAAATAGCTTTAGGGCTAGCCTCGGTGAATGGAGTGGTGGAGGTAGAGCACTGATTGGGTGCGGGGCCCGCAAGGGTTACCAAGCTCAGTCAAACTCCGAATGCCATTAACTTCTTGCCGGGAGTCAGACAGTGAGTGCTAAGATCCATTGTCAAAAGGGAAACAGCCCAGACCATCAGCTAAGGTCCCCAAGTGTGTGTTAAGTGGGAAAGGATGTGGAGTTGCACAGACAACCAGGATGTTGGCTTAGAAGCAGCCACCATTGAAAGAGTGCGTAATAGCTCACTGGTCGAGTGACTCTGCGCCGAAAATGTAACGGGGCTAAACACACCACCGAAGCTATGGCTAGATGCACTAGCATCTGGGGTAGGGGAGCGTTGTATGCAGGTTGAAGGTGTACCGTAAGGAGCGCTGGACAGCATACAAGTGAGAATGCCGGTATGAGTAACGAAAAGATCAGTGAGAATCTGATCCGCCGAAAGCCCAAGGTTTCCTGAGGAAGGCTCGTCCGCTCAGGGTAAGTCGGGACCTAAGGCGAGGCCGAAAGGCGTAGTCGAAGGACAACAGTTTGAAATTACTGTACCACCGTAATCCGCTATGAGCGATGGGGTGACGCAGGAGGGTAGTGACGCGGACTGATGGATGTCCGTCTAAGCAGTGAGGCTGGTGTGTAGGCAAATCCGCACACCATTAAGGCTGGGCTGTGATGGGGAGCGAAAATTGTAGTAGCGAAGGTCATGATCTCACACTGCCAAGAAAAGCCTCTAGCCAGGAGAAGGTGCCCGTACCGCAAACCGACACAGGTAGGCGAGAAGAGAATTCTAAGGCGCGCGGAAGAACTCTCGTTAAGGAACTCGGCAAAATGACCCCGTAACTTCGGGAGAAGGGGTGCCTCGGTAGGGTGAATAGCCCGAGGGGGCCGCAGTGAAAAGGCCCAAGCGACTGTTTAGCAAAAACACAGGTCTGTGCGAAGCCGCAAGGCGAAGTATACGGGCTGACGCCTGCCCGGTGCTGGAAGGTTAAGGGGAGCGGTTAGGACTTAGTCCGAAGCTGTGAACCGAAGCCCCAGTAAACGGCGGCCGTAACTATAACGGTCCTAAGGTAGCGAAATTCCTTGTCAGGTAAATTCTGACCCGCACGAATGGCGTAACGACTTGGGCGCTGTCTCAACGAGAGATCCGGTGAAATTTTAATACCTGTGAAGATGCAGGTTACCCGCGACAAGACGGAAAGACCCCATGGAGCTTTACTGCAGCTTGATATTGAATTTGGGTACGATCTGTACAGGATAGGTGGGAGCCGTAGAGGCAGGAGCGCAAGCTTCTGCGGAGGCGCCGTTGGGATACCACCCTGATCGTATCTAGGTTCTAACCTGGTACCCTAATCGGGTACGGGGACCGTGTCAGGCGGGCAGTTTGACTGGGGCGGTCGCCTCCTAAAGAGTAACGGAGGCGTTCAAAGGTTCCCTCAGAATGGTTGGAAATCATTCGAAGAGTGCAAAGGCATAAGGGAGCTTGACTGCGAGACCAACAAGTCGAGCAGGGACGAAAGTCGGACTTAGTGATCCGGTGGTACCGCATGGAAGGGCCATCGCTCAACGGATAAAAGCTACCCTGGGGATAACAGGCTTATCTCCCCCAAGAGTCCACATCGACGGGGAGGTTTGGCACCTCGATGTCGGCTCATCGCATCCTGGGGCTGAAGTAGGTCCCAAGGGTTGGGCTGTTCGCCCATTAAAGCGGTACGCGAGCTGGGTTCAGAACGTCGTGAGACAGTTCGGTCCCTATCTGTCGTGGGCGCAGGAAATTTGAGAGGAGCTGTCCTTAGTACGAGAGGACCGGGATGGACGTACCGCTGGTGCATCAGTTGTTCCGCCAGGAGCATGGCTGAGTAGCTACGTACGGACGGGATAAGCGCTGAAAGCATCTAAGCGTGAAGCCCCCCTCAAGATGAGATTTCCCAATTAGTAAGACCCCTTGAAGACGACGAGGTAGATAGGTTGGAGGTGGAAGTGCAGCAATGCATGGAGCTGACCAATACTAATCGGTCGAGGGCTTATCCAACAATTTAAGACGCAGATTCGTTTCGGATTCAGTTTTCAGGCGATCAAGCCTGCAACACCTAAGCTGCATGTCCTTTCAGAGGATAGATCTTTTCTCGCAGCGATTTCGAGAAGCGGAAGCTTCGAAAAATCATGTTTGGTGGCGATAGCGGAGGGGTTCCACGCGTACCCATCCCGAACACGACCGTTAAGCCCTCCAGCGCCGATGGTACTTGGACCGAAGGGTCCTGGGAGAGTAGGACGCCGCCAAGCACACAAAGCCATTGTTGAGTTTCTCAACAGTGGCTTTTTTGTTGTCTTTTGCGTTAAGATTTAACTGCTGGCTATTGAATGTGGATAGGATAGGGGATAAAGTGAATAGAAGAAAAACTTGTCCACATGTGGATAAGAATCATGAAATATACAATGAATCAAAAGTACTCCCCAATTAATGTGGATAGTATTGAGTATTTGTGGATATATGTGACTTTTAATGTTGATAATAGGGAGCTTCGCAAGCAAAGGGGATATCTCAGTGGATAATACAGACGATCTTGTGTGGATAGAAAGATTTGTAGTTCAAGCCAGCGATACAGATTACCGTTCCCAGGCTAAGCTGTCTTTTATTCTGGAAATGATGCAGCGTACGGCTGACTCAGCGGTAAGTGCACTTGGCCTTAGTCTTGAACAGATGCTGGAGGCCGGAATGGGCTGGATGATGATCACTCTTGATCTGGAGTTTAAACGTATTCCCCGGCTGAATGATGAGTTGACAGTGCACACATGGAGTAAAGGGACCAAAGGAGCGATGTGGCAGCGTGACTACCGTATTTATGATAAAGATCATACAGAGGTAGCCGTGGCGCGATCCATCTGGGCGCTTGTGGATACGGAGAAGCGTAAGCTGCTGCGGCCATCTGCTCTTCCCATATCCGTACTGCATTATGAAGGTGATTCGGTTGGCAGTATTCCAGATAAGGTAACCATTCCTCAGGACATCTCCATGGAACAAGCTTACCGGTATCAGGTCAGATATAGTGGTCTGGACAGCAATAATCATTTGAACAATGCACGTTATGGTGATTTGTGCTGCGATGTTTTGTCTCTGGAGGAATGGGGTGTGAAGGAACTGAAGCGGTTCCGGATTACTTATGTACAGGAGGCAAAGTATGGGGATGAACTGATGATTGTGCGGTCACAGCTAACAAGTGAAGGTGCATTTGTTCAGGGAAAGCTGGAGCAGGCCATATCATTTGCAGCTTGTCTGGAACTTGGTGAAGAAGCTCATTAACGGAAATACATATAGGAATTATACATGAGGGGAAACTATCCAAGACTTAGAAACCCTATACAAATGTCCGTGTCTGCTTAGCAGATACGGACATTTGTGTTACAGCAGTTCCAAGGGAACATAAATCTCGCTTATTGAATTTTTGTCATCCGGGCCCAGATATTGCTCACCATAATATTCGAATTCGTAAGGCAGGGAAAGCCGGTATTCGCTTTTTGGAAGCCAAGTCTCATAAATATATTTGTAGGTATAAGAGACATCCTTCGACAACCCTTTATGTATGAACTTTAAATAGGTGGCTGCAGGCAAGGTATACACAGGAAAATCCGCTGATAGTGGCGCTTGTTCAGAGGTGTCGGTATGGCGATAAGAGGTTTGAGTTACGTCATATTGATGACGGCCCGATATCTCTGGCTGAGGGTAAAGCTCGCAAGCACATATAAAGGAAACCCCGCTGTTTTCAAAATCGTCAGCCCAGTAGCCCACTTGATAATACCGTTCGGGAAGCCTGCGGCCGTGCAGGCTGGGCACTCTGGTGAACAGCTGGGACCAGGCTTCGGAGATTACAGAATAGTCAGCGATAACGTTCACAATAGGTCCCTTGAGAGTAATTTCATCTAGCTTTACGATCTGCGGAGGCGTTCCTTGAACTACAGGCAAATGAAGCAGGTCCTGTTCGTGAAGCCGGTGCAGCAGTGGAAGCAGAGGATTATTTCGTTTATTACGGACCTGCGTCGGTGTGGTATGCAGCAACCTTTTAAAGGCCCTGGTGAAGGTCTCGTAGTCGTTAAAATGATAATCCAGTGCAATGTCCTGGAAAGAACGCTCCGGCCATTGTTTAAGATCCTTGGCAGCCTCGGTAATTTTGCGCCTGGCTATATAATCCCCCGGTGTTATCCCCGTAATGGCCTGGAATAAACGAATGAAGTGATACAGAGAATAGCCGGTTCTCCTGGAGAGGGCAGTGACAGACAATGGAGATTTCAGTTCAGCTTCAATATGGTCCAAAGCCTGGACGATGAGCTGGTAATTGTTCATGTCTACCCCCTCAGGAATTAATGGAATAAAATGTAACTCTCTGCAGTTGAGCAGCTATCAGCACTAATTAATCAGCTACCCAGTCTCCCCAACCGGCGGCCCATTCAGGGACAGTGACATCTTTGACGCGGTCCGTACTGGGAAAGTAAGCCTTGATATCGAGGATTGGCGTACCAGGGTAAGTATCCAGTCCGGCAACCTCGACAATGCCCGATTCCATATCGACAGACACTATGGCAGCTACACTAAGGCCTAAAGGATTGGGGCGGACAGGAGAGCGGGAAGCAAAAACTCCACTTACAGGTGCCTCATATGGAGGCTGAACCTGTGTGGTTTGCCGGAAGTGGTCATCCGCAAACTCATGAATCCACCAAAGGATTTGGCAGTGGCTGAAATTTTGCAGGCCTTTCAAGGCAGGGTGAAATTCAGGTTTTAGCTCAAGACGCAGATTGTCAGGCTGCCCGGCAACCACACCTACTGGTATGACATTATACACTTCTTGCTTGGACATTTGCTGTGACTCCTTTCGGATAACGGATACAGCCTATTGTATAATGTGGAGGCAGAATTCAGCCTGACGATATTTGCGGTCTTTTAGATCATGGTATAATAGGTTGTTGGCAAGGAAGGGAGAGAATTATGAAGGTATTGGTATTGGCGGAAAAGCCGTCGGTTGCGCGTGAGATTGCCCGGGTGCTGGGTTGCGGGAATAAACAGAAGAGCTATATTGAAGGTCCGAAATATGTAGTTACCTGGGCTTTAGGGCATTTGGTCGGTCTGGCAGAACCTGAAGACTATAACAATAAATTTGCTTCTTGGGCATTGGAGGATTTGCCGATTCTGCCGGAGAAGGCCAAACTGAAGGTGCTGCGTGAGACAAGCCAGCAGTATAAGGCTGTGCAGCAGCTGATGAAACGCCAGGATATCGACGAACTGATCGTTGCAACGGATGCAGCGCGGGAAGGGGAGCTTCTGGCCCGCTGGATCATGAATATGGCCGGCTGGAAAAAGCCGTTCCGGCGTCTATGGATTTCTTCGCAGACGGATAAGGCGATCAAAGAGGGATTTGCGTCACTGCGTCCGGGTCGGGATTTTGACCGTCTGTATGAATCGGCGCGCTGCCGTGCAGAGGCGGATTGGATGATTGGTCTTAACGTTACCCGTGCTTTAACCTGCAAGTTCGGTGCTCCGCTGTCGGCAGGCCGTGTGCAGACACCCACACTCGGCATGATCATGGACCGGGAGAACGAAATTACAGGCTTCCGTTCCCAGGAGTATGAGATGTTGACCGCGGATTTTGGGAATTTCCAGGCGGGTTGGCGTGCGCCGGGCGGGGATGGCCGGATTTTTGACAAGGAGAAGACAGCGAAGCTCAATGCCAAGCTTACCGGCCGAAGCGGGCGTATCGCCAAGGTGCAAAAAAGCGAGAAAAGCGAGCCGCATCCACTGGCTTATGATCTCACCGAGCTGCAGAGGGATGCCAACCGCAAGTTCGGCTTCTCGGCAAAACAAACATCCAGTGTGCTGCAGCGTCTATACGAGCAGCATAAGCTGGTCACTTATCCGCGTACGGACAGCCGTTATCTAACTTCGGATATGACGGGGACGTTAAAGGAACGGCTGGACAGCATCGCTGTCGGACCCTATGCGGCATTGGCACGGCCTCTGCTGCGTAAACCGCTGCCCATTACAAAGCGGATAGTAGATGACAGCAAGGTGAGCGATCACCATGCCATTATTCCTACGGAGCAGACAGTGCTCTTAAATCTGCTTAGTGCGGAAGAGCGTAAGCTTTATGATCTGATCGTACGGCGATTTATCAGCCTGTTCTATCCGCCGGCCCGTTATGACGCGGTGGCCGTCACGGTAAGCGTGGAAGGCGAGAGCTTTCATGTGAAAGGCACCACGGTAAAGGACGCAGGCTGGCGTGAGGTATACGGCGGTGATATGAGCAATGACGACGAAGAAGACAATACTGCCGATGAGCCTGCGGCAAGCAGTGTGAAGCTGCCGGAGCTGCGTGAAGGGGAGGCCGTTAAGATTGTGCGCTGTGTGATCCGTCCAGGGCGGACACAGCCGCCCAAACGGTATAACGAGGCTTCGCTGCTGACTCAGATGGAGAAGCATGGCCTCGGAACACCTGCAACCCGGGCCGATATCATTGAGAAGCTGGTCAGCTCGGATACGATCGAGCGGCAAGGCAATTCTCTTCACCCGACAGGCAAAGGGAAGCAGTTGATTGAACTAGTCTCGGCACAGCTGCGCACGCCGGAGCTGACGGCGCGCTGGGAGGCCGAGCTGGAGAAGATCGCCCGCGGACAAGGGCGGCCCGAGCCTTTTCTGCAAGGCATCCGCAGTATGGCGCAGGAACTCGTATCCGGCGTCAAAAGCAGCGGCGCAGAATACAAGCCGCATAATGTCTCCAGCAGCCATTGTCCTGAATGCGGGACAAGAATGCTGGAGAAGAAGACCAAAAAGGGCAAGCTGCTGGTCTGCCCTGCTGATGACTGCGGCTATACCCGTGCCGGAGAGAAACGGCTTTCGAACCGCCGTTGTCCGCAGTGCCATAAGAAAATGGAGCTCAAAGAAGGCAAGGCGGGTCTCTACGTACAGTGTCTTGGCTGCGGAATAACAGAGACAATGGACAAGGACCACAAGCATATCAATAAACGTGAGCAGCAGAAGCTCGTGCAGCAGTACAGCAAGCCAGAAAGCGTAGGCTCGAATCTGGGTGAGCTACTCAAAGCGGCAATGGAGGCCAAACAGAAGGGGAATTAAGCTTAATAACCTCTGTGAAGAAGACATTCAACCATAAATTAAAAACCTAAATAAGTCTGCCGGAATTCCCGGCAGGCTTGTTTAGGTTAAGAAGGACCTGTCAAACAAAAGACAGATATGTTTTACTAAGAAGATTGCAAAAGAGCAGGAGCAACTCTAAAAAATGAATAAGCAGGTGGTAAAGTGACAATGCCTAAGCAAAAAGAAAAGGGGGCCCAGTCGGTAGAAGGTTCAAAGACCAGGGAAAGCAGCCGGTTCTTCTTCCTGGTCATCGTCTTTATGTTCTGGTTCTCTTCATATATTTATGTTCCGGTGCTCTCTCCCTACGTGGAGCATCTCGGAGCTTCGTATGTTATGGTCGGCTCAGTGCTGGGGATATACGGTCTGATGCAGATTCTGTTCCGGCTGCCGATCGGAATCGGCTCGGATTATTTGAACCGGCGGCGGCCGTTCATTTATCTGGGGCTGATCGCCAGCGGCGCAAGCTGCCTGCTGTTTATGGCGGGAGCGCATCCGGGCTGGGCACTGGCGGCTCGTGCCGTATCCGGAATAGCAGCCTCCGCCTGGGTAGTGTACTCGGTGATGTTTGCCGGCTATTTTCCGAAAGAGGGAGCGGGAAAAGCGATGGACATGCTGCAGTTCACCACGGTCATCGCCCAGTTGATGAGCATGATGATCAGCGGCTACATGGTGGAGCACTGGGGCTGGAATGCCCCGTTTGTTATCGGGGGGCTTGTGGCGATAGCGGCTCTGGTACTCGCCCTGCGTCTGCCGGAACAGCAGCAGAAGAAGCGGGAGAACGCGATCCAGCTTAAGGACCTTGCTGCGGTAATTAAAGAACCGCTGCTGGTCAAAGTCTCGCTGTTATCCGTGCTGGCTCACTGTGTGCTCTTTATTACAATGTTCGGCTATACTCCGAACCAGGCGCTGGACATCGGTGCAAGCAAGGAAAGCTTAGGCTGGCTGACTTTGGCATTCATGCTACCCCATGCCGTTGCGACGCTCTACGGTTCCCGTCTATTTGGCAGGCTGCTTGGCGACCGGGGGACACTGCTGCTGGGTTTTGCCGGAAGCGCGCTGTTCACGCTGCTGATTCCTTCAATGCCGACGCTTGCCGCCTTGTGTGCGACACAAATCGGGAACGGCTTTATGCAGGGACTTATTTTTCCGCTGCTGCTTGGCAAATCGGTATCGGGAGTGGCGCCCTTTAAACGGGCAACTGCGATGGGCTTCTATCAGGCGGTGTATGCGATCGGCATGTCAGGAGGGCCGTTTGTGGCGGGGTGGATGAGCTCTGCTTATGGCTTAAGCGGCGGATTCTGGCTGGGAGGGATCGCGGCAGCACTTGCTGCCGTATTATCCTGGGTATGGATTACGGATGCTGGCGCGTCCCGCTAAATAACAGGAAAACAAGGGCGCATGCGTGGCAGGTAATGTAAGGATTATTGGTTTTTTGCCGGAAAGGGTACTATAATATGAAGTAGATAGGATAAGAGGGAGGAGAGCCGGAAGGAATGGTCAAGGGTGTGTTGCTGTGGTTTGCACTAATTAATATTATCGGGTATGTGGTAATGTCCGAGGACAAGAACAAGGCACGCACAAGGCGGGAACGCGTACCTGAGAAGACGCTTTTTCTGCTGGCATTTATGGGCGGTGCGCTGGGTGTGCTGACTGCCATGTACCGCAAGCGCCACAAGACGCGGCATACTTCTTTCAGGATCGGAATTCCGCTGCTGTTGCTGCTTAATATCCTGCTGTATGGGTACTTTTTAAGGTAAGCTTTTTTGAATTACGTTATGGCTACACAAAACAGAAAAAGAGGTGGCGTACATGTTATTCTCAAAAATTTTGCTCGCCTATGACGGTTCCAAGGCATCCAATCAGGCATTGGAGCGTGCGATCGAGCTGGCTAAGGTAACTCCGGGTTCATCTCTTTACGTTGTACACGCATTTGAATTCCCGCGCTTTTTTATCGGGGAAGCTCTTGCGCCTCTACCTGCTTCTGTAAACAAAGATTACTATGATCTGGCGGTGCAGACCACAGAAGAAGTGAAGAGCCGGCTTGAAGCGGAAGGACTGAATGCTGCGGTGGAGCTGCTGCAAGGATCTCCTGCAGAAGTGATCTTGAATTATTCCAAGGAGCATGATGTGGATGTTATTGTAATCGGCAGCCGCGGACTTGGCGGAATACGTGAATTTGTTCTGGGCAGTGTAAGCCATAATGTGGTGCAGAGCGCCCGTATTCCGGTATTGGTCGTAAAATAATAGATTTTATTCCGGGAGGAGCACAAGGTGTTCCCCCCTTTTTCTTTAGTTTCCCTGCCCAATTAGCCAAGAACAGGAATTAGAAATTGGCAAAAAGCGAACGATTTAACGTGAAAATTTTACAATGTTCGTGTTTAAGTTGACATGAAGTGTAGGCCATTGTTAAACTGAACCTATGAAGAGCTCGTATAAAACCGGGGATAAGGCCCGGAAGTTTCTACCCGGCAACCGTAAATTCCCGGACTACGAGGAAATAGGATGACTAGAATGGCCATCAGAGCGCCCCGGGGTATTTGGGCAGTGCACTATGTGCTTGTCCCTGTATGCTCTGCCGAGGCGGAGACAGATGGGGTAGTCCCTCCTGATTCCTGCAGTAGTCTGGGTCCACCCGCAGCAGAATGCGTTTGGAATCCGGGCTTTTTTTTTCGGAATTATGGGAAACTTGCGGGAAATGGGACAAACTTAAAGCAGATAAGAGTATCTATATCGGGAACGGAAGGTAGGTTGAGTCATGTCTGTGCAAGTTGGGGTTATTATGGGCAGCAAATCCGACTGGGAAACGATGGAGCATACCTGTGCGGTGCTGGAAGAGCTGAGTGTACCTTATGAGAAAAAAGTGATTTCCGCACACCGCACACCGGATCTGATGTTCCGTTATGCGGAGGAAGCGGCGGGTCGCGGACTTCGCGTTATTATCGCCGGAGCAGGCGGCGCGGCGCATCTGCCGGGAATGGTGGCAGCGAAGACGGTATTGCCCGTTATAGGTGTTCCGGTACAGTCTAAGGCGCTTAACGGCCTGGACTCACTGCTCTCCATTGTGCAGATGCCGGGCGGCATTCCGGTGGCGACAGTAGCCATTGGCCGGGCCGGGGCCGTCAATGCAGGGCTGCTCGCGGCGCAGATCATCGGCGCGTTCGAGCCAGAGGTGCAGAGCCGGGTGCAGCAGCGGCGCGAAGCTACAGAGCGCGAAGTGCTGGAAAGCAGCGACACCTTATGAAACCGGAAGAGCTGAAGCCGGAAGGTTTGGAAGTGAGCACGGCGCGGGTCGGGAGACAGTCGCGGGGCGAAGCAGCGGATGGCCTGGACGTTCTGGCACAGCAGGGACAGGCTGAACAGCGGGTCGAAGAGAATGGCCTGGACGTCCTGGCACAGCAGGGACAGGCTGGACAGCTCGGCGAAGAGAATGGCCTGGAAGCTTCAGGTCAGGAGGCTGCGGTGTCCTACGTCGCCGCACCGGGTGGAGACAGGCCCCGGACGCTGCGCCCCGGTGCAACCATCGGCGTGCTGGGCGGCGGCCAGCTCGGGCGGATGATGGCGCTGGCCGGCAGCGCCATGGGTTACCGCTTCGTGGCGCTGGACCCGGCGCCGGATGCGCCCTGCGGGCAGGTGACGCCGCAGATTCACGCGGCGTACAACGACCGGGACGCGGCGCGGGAGCTGGCGCGCCGCTCGGACGTGATCACGTACGAGTTCGAGAACGTCGATGCGGGCGTGGCCGCGCTGCTGACGGCAGAGTCGTACGTGCCCCAGGGCAGCGCGCTGCTGTACACCACGCAGCACCGGCTGCGCGAGAAAGCGGCCATCGAGGCGGCAGGCGTGCCCGTTGCCCCGTACCGCAAGGTCGGCAGCCTGGCGGAGCTGAACGCCGCGGCCGCCGACCTGGGCCTGCCCTGTGTGCTGAAGACAGCCACAGGGGGGTATGACGGCAAGGGACAAGCCGTCATTCGCCGGCCGGAGGAGCTGGAAGCAGCCTTCCGGCAGGTCGCGCCGGGAACTGGCGGAGCGCATGAGGCGCCGCAAGCTGGCGGAACAGACAGCTCCACCCATTCCGCAGCCTCAGCCGGAAACGTTATGCCGGAGCTGGTGCTGGAGAAATTCGTTGCTTTTAGCTGCGAAATCTCCGTCATTGCTGCCCGCAGCGCATCCGGTGAGGTCAAAAGCTTTCCGCCTGCCGAGAACATTCATGTGAACAACATCCTGCATCAGTCGATTGTGCCTGCCCGTGTGCCGGAAGAGATTCAGCGGAGAGCCTGCGAGCTTGCTGAGCGGCTGGTGTCCGGACTGAATGCCGTCGGACTGCTGGCGGTGGAGATGTTCGTGACGGATGACGGAGAATTGTTCGTCAATGAACTGGCTCCGCGCCCGCATAATTCAGGGCATTACACGATGGACGCCTGCGTCACCTCACAGTTCGAGCAGCATGTCCGGGCGATCTGCAACTTGCCGCTCGGCGATACCTCGCTTTTGACTCCTGTAGTCATGGTGAATGTGCTTGGGCAGCATCTGGACGGGGCAGTGGAGCGGATTAGTGAGATGGACGAAGCAGCAAACCGGCTGGGGATTTCGCCCAAGCTTCATATATATGGCAAGACTGAGAGCAAGACCGGCCGCAAGATGGGCCATATCAACCTGCTCTGCAAGGAGACCGGAGACGGCCTGTCCTGGGTGGAGCAAACTAACCTTTGGAGGAACTGACAAGATATGATCGAACGATACAGCAGACCTGAGATGCGGGCCATTTGGACCGAAGAAAATAAATTCAATGCATGGCTCGAAGTGGAAATATGTGCATGCGAAGCCTGGGCGGAGCTGGGAGTTATTCCGCAGGAAGACGCCGCTAAGCTGCGCAAGGACGCCAAGTTTGATATTGAACGCATCAACGAGATTGAACTTGAAACCCGTCATGACGTGATCGCCTTTACCCGTGCGGTATCCGAAAGCCTTGGCGCGGAGCGAAAATGGGTGCATTACGGATTAACCTCCACGGATGTTGTTGATACGGCGCTGGGTTACCTGCTGCGCCAGGCGAACGAAATTCTGGAGCAGGACATCATTAACTTCATCGAAATTCTTAAGGATAAAGCGGTAGCTTACAAGGATACGCCGATGATGGGACGCACACATGGCGTTCACGCCGAGCCGACAACCTTTGGACTCAAGATGGCGCTGTGGTACGAGGAAATGAAACGCAACCTGGAGCGCTTCCGCCATGCTGCGAACGGCGTGCAGTTCGGTAAAATCTCCGGCGCGGTCGGCACTTATGCCAACATCGACCCGTTCGTGGAAGAGTTCGTCTGCCGCAAGCTGGGCACCAGCCCGGCACCGATCTCCACGCAGACCCTGCAGCGTGACCGCCATGCCGAATATATGGCTGCGCTGGCGCTGGTCGCCACTTCGCTGGACAAGTTCGCCACCGAGATCCGCGCGCTGCAAAAGAGTGAAATCCGCGAGGTGGAAGAGGCTTTTGCCAAAGGTCAAAAAGGCTCCTCCGCCATGCCGCATAAACGCAATCCGATCGGCTGCGAGAATATTTCCGGCCTGTCGCGCGTCATTCGCGGCCATATGGTTACTGCTTATGAGAATGTACCGCTGTGGCATGAACGCGACATCTCGCACTCTTCGGTGGAACGGATTATCCTGCCGGATGCGACTATGCTGCTCAACTATATGCTGAACCGTTTCGGCAACATCGTGAAGAACCTGACCGTGTTCCCGGAAAATATGAAGCGCAACATGAACCGGACCTTCGGCGTGCCGTTCTCCGGCCGTATCCTGACCAAGCTGATCGACAAGGGCTTCAGCCGCGAGCAGGCTTACGATACCGTTCAGCCTCGTGCGATGCAGGCTTGGGAAGAGCAAACCCAGTTCCGCGACATCGTCGAAGCCACACCTGAAATCACCGCCGTACTCAGCCCGGAAGAGATCGAAGATGCATTCAACCCTACATGGCACCTTAAGCATGTCGACACTATCTTCCGTAAGCTGGAGCTTATCTAATAAAAGGTAAGTTATTGGTGAACGAAGGAACGCAGCAATAAACTGGCGTGAAGTAGCAGGAAGAGCGGATTGTTCTGAGTCAAGCGTAACTGGAAGCTTGAAATTTAAAGTGCGGTGAAAGAGGAACGGAGAGGAATTTTGGAACTGGAGAAGCGTCAGCGTTCGCCTTTATGGTCAGATTTCTACCGCAGCTTGCGGTTAAATCAGAGAAATATGACCATAACAGCGATCGGAAGTCCAAACATTTCTTGCAGTGAATCTTATTTGCCGGACTGTTGTTGCAGGCTTTTAATTGGGCGGGTTATAATCCGCGCTTAGTGCTCTTTTAAGCAGAGTTAAGGCAAGATCATTTGTTCAAGGGAGGAAAGGTCATGACACACCCTGCCGTATCCACGGCTGTGGATCTCGTAAATGCACCGCTGCTCTATAAAGGAAAGGTTCGCGAATTGTATGACTTGGGGGAACAGACTCTGATTGTCGTTACGGACCGGATCTCCGCGTTCGACTATGTGCTTGATCCGGCGGTGCCGGAGAAAGGCAATGTGCTGAACCGGCTCAGCGCTTTCTGGTTTGGCAAGACGAAGGACCTGATGGAGAACCATGTCGTGCATATTGATGTGGACCAGCTGGGCGATATCGCACGCGACAGAGAGGCGCTCAAGAACCGGATCATGGTTGTCCGCAAAGCAGAGCGCATTGATATTGAATGTGTCGTGCGCGGCTGCATCACCGGCGGGGGCTGGCGGCAGTACCAGGAGACCGGGAAAGTTAACGGTATTGAACTACCCCAAGGCCTGCGTAAAAATGCCGTACTGGCCCAGCCGATTTTCACCCCTGCGGCTAAAAATGATGTAGGCCATGATGAGGATATCCCTTTTGAGCAGATGCAGGAGCTGATCGGTGCCGACCTGGCGCTTGAGCTGAAGGAGAAAAGCCTGAAGCTGTTCGCTTTTGCCAAAGAGTACTGTGAAGAGCGAGGTATCATCCTAGCGGACTGCAAGTTTGAGTTTGGTTTGCTGGACGGCAAGGTGATTCTGATCGACGAGATTTTCACCCCGGATGCTTCCCGCTTCTGGGCCAAAGATAAATACAGTCTGGATATTGAAATCGACAGCATGGACAAAGAACCTGTCCGGACGTATCTTGCCGCATCCTCCTGGGACAAGAACAGCACGCCGGACCCGCTGCCGCTTGAAGTCGTGGAAGAAACGAGCCGCCGTTATCTGGACATCTATCATCGCCTCACCGGCAAGTCTTTATAGTTTATTAACTTGGCCAGCTGTAGTGTATCCGCTAGTTGCATTCTCTGCAGTTATTTTGAGCAAAATCGCCGCGGGCTGCCTTTTAAATGTATCTGGTACAACTAAATCAGGCGAACAAGTCTGGAACTTCGGTTGTTTCAAAATATAGCTGTATGGAATGCAATTAAAGTGGGTTTTGCCCGAAACAAAAGGAATCTAGCTGTACAGAATGCAGTTATCTCAATATTAAACTCAGGTACATCCGTGTTCTTGTTGATTGCCCATTGAGGCCCATAAAATTTTAGGAGGAACTATAAGCGTATGTTAAAAGCGACAGTCTATGTCACCATCAAGAAAAGCGTGCTCGATCCCCAAGGTGTAGCCGTGCAAGGAGCATTGCATTCGGTAGGGTTCCAGGAAGTTGAAAGTCTGCGCATCGGCAAATATATGGAGCTTACCCTCGATACAGATAACCGCGCCGAAGCGGAAGGACGCCTCAAGGAAATGTGCGAAAAGCTGCTGGCCAACACGGTGATCGAGGATTACCGCTACGAATTGGAGGACTAAAAGTCATGAAATTTGCTGTACTCGTCTTTCCAGGCTCCAATTGCGACATTGACTGTTATAAGGCGGTAGAAGACAGCCTTGGCGAACCCGTGGATTATGTGTGGCATACTGCGACAGACCTGTCGGCGTATGACTGCATTCTGGTGCCAGGCGGCTTCTCTTATGGTGACTATCTGCGCTGCGGCGCGATTTCCCGGTTTGCTCCGGTGATGGCTGAAGTGGCCAAAGCTGCGGAGCAGGGCAAATTCGTGCTTGGCATCTGCAACGGGTTCCAGATTCTGACCGAAGCGGGACTTCTGCCGGGTGCGCTGCGCCGCAACATGTCGATGAAATTCCGCTGTCATGATACCGTGCTTAAGGTCGTTAATAACACAACCCCATTTACTGTTGATTATGCGAAGGATGAAGAGATTGTCATTCCGATCGCGCATGGCGAAGGTAATTATTACTGTGATGAAGAGACTTTGGCGTCGCTCAAAGCAAACAATCAGATCGTATTCACATATAGCGACAATCCGAACGGCTCGGTAGCCGATATTGCAGGCGTCAGCAACGCAGCGGGCAATGTGGTTGGCATGATGCCTCACCCGGAACGTGCAGCGAACAGTCTGCTGGGCTCGGAAGACGGCAAACGGATGTTTACATCTATACTCAAAACCTGGAGGGATCGTTATGACGCAGCAAGTATCCGTTAAGGAGCCGACCGCAGAGCAAATCGCGGAGCAGAAAATCTACAGTCAATTCGGCGTGTCGGACAGCGAATATGAACTGATCACGTCCTTCATGGGCCGCAAGCCCAACTATACAGAAATCGGCGTATTCAGTGTAATGTGGTCCGAGCACTGCGCCTACAAAAATTCCAAGCCGCTTCTTAGCCGGTTCCCGACCAGCGGACCGCGTGTCCTGATGGGACCGGGCGAAGGCGCCGGAATTGTCGATATCGGTGACAACCAGGCGGTTGTATTCAAAATCGAAAGCCACAACCATCCTTCGGCGGTAGAACCTTATCAAGGTGCGGCTACAGGCGTGGGCGGAATTATCCGCGATATTTTCTCCATGGGTGCTAGACCGGTAGCGCTGCTCAACTCCCTGCGTTTCGGGAAGCTTGAGAGCGACCGGGTAAAATATTTGTTCGAGCATGTCGTGTCCGGTATTGCAGGTTACGGCAACTGTATCGGCATTCCGACCGTGGGCGGCGAAATCATGTTCGACAACAGCTATGACGGCAATCCGCTGGTCAATGCGATGTGTGTCGGCCTGATCGACCATGATAAAATCCAGCGCGGTGTCGCCAAAGGTGTAGGCAATCCCGTATTCTACGTAGGTCCGCCTACAGGGCGTGATGGTATTCACGGGGCGACGTTTGCCTCCGTGGAGCTGAGCGAGGAGTCGGAAGCCAAGAAGACAGCAGTGCAGGTTGGAGATCCGTTTATGGAGAAGCTGGTGATGGAATCCTGTCTGGAGCTGATCGACAGCGGCATCGTGCTTGGCATTCAGGATATGGGCGCGGCAGGCCTGACCTGCTCCAGCGCAGAAATGGCCAGCAAAGCGGGCAATGGCCTGGAGCTGTATCTGGATCAGGTACCGCAGCGTGAAGAAGGCATGACCCCTTACGAGATGATGCTGTCGGAATCACAGGAACGGATGCTGTTTGTGGTGGAGCCTAAGGATGAGGCGCAGGCACAGGAGATTTTTGACCGCTGGGGCGTCATTTGCCGCAAAGTAGGCAAGGTAACCGATGACGGCCGCCTGAAGCTGTTCCATCACGGTGAGGTTGTCGGCGATATGCCGGTAACGGCTCTCGTAGATGAATGTCCAATCTACAACAAACCATCCGCAGTTCCTGCTTATTATGAAGAGAATGCATCAGTCGATACCCTGCGTTATGCAGAGGTTACCGATCTGGGCGGCGCGCTGCGCACGGTACTCGCGTCCCCTACCGTAGCAAGCAAAGCATGGGTGTACAACCAATATGACTATATGGTTCGCACCAGCACAGCGGTTCGTCCCGGTTCCGATGCGGCAGTGGTTACGATTCACGGCACACGCAAAGGCCTGGCAATGACTACGGACTGCAATGGCCGTTATGTCTATCTGGATCCTGAAGTCGGTGGCCGGATTGCAGTCAGCGAAGCGGCGCGCAACATTGTCTGCTCCGGGGCTAAACCGCTGGCAATTACAGATAACCTGAACTTTGGCAGTCCCGAGAAGCCGGAGATTTTCTGGCAGATGGAACGTGCGGTAGACGGCATGGCTGAAGCCTGCCGTGTGCTCGATACGCCGGTTATCGGCGGAAATGTCAGCCTGTACAACGAAAATGCCTCCGGAGCGATCTATCCCACACCGGTTGTCGGTATGGTGGGTCTCGTGGAAGATACCGATCACATTACCACTCAAGCCTTCAAGCAAGAGGGCGACGCCATTCTGCTGCTTGGGGTGACTAAGGCTGAGCTTGGCGGCAGCGAGTTCCAATATGCTGTACATGGCCTGACGGAAGGCCGTCCGCCGGCACTGGATCTGGCTACTGAACAAAAGCTGCTGGATGCTGTGCTTGGCACGATCCGCGGCGGTCTGGTCCGCTCGGCGCATGACCTTTCCGAAGGCGGTCTTGCCGCTGCACTGGCAGAGAGCTGCATCAGCGGCGGTATTGGCGCTAACGTAGAGCTGTCCGCGAACGGGCTGCGGCCCGACGTGGCCTTGTTCAGCGAGAGCCAATCCCGTATCGTACTGACTGCTGCTCCTGATCGTGCGGAAGAGCTGAAAGCAGCAGTTGCCGCTTACGGCGTGCCGGTGGAAATCATCGGAACCGTTGGCGGGGACAGACTACGCCTGGCCCTAGACGGTACGGCTGCATTGGATGAAGCTGTAACGGAATTAAAAACCATTTGGGAGGATGCTATTCCATGTCTTATGAACTAAAGACCGGGAAAGAGCAGGCGGCTCCAATCCTGTGGACCGGCGATTTTTACAACGAAGGAACAGGCTCGGGAGATATTTTTGACACGTTAAAAGAAGAATGCGGCGTATTCGGGGTCTTCGGACACCCGGAAGCGGCCTCCATGTCTTATTATGGACTGCATGCGCTGCAGCACCGGGGAGAGGAAAGCGCGGGTATCTGCGTGGCAGACGGACGCGACTTCCACTATCACCGCGGCATGGGCCTCGTTAAGGAAGTATTCGATAAAGATAAAATTGCTTCACTGATTGGTGACATGTCCATCGGCCATGTGCGTTATTCCACCAGCGGCGACAGCCGGCTGGCCAATGCGCAGCCGCTGGTCTTCAAATACCGTGACGGCGATCTGGCCATTGCCACCAACGGCAATATTGTCAACGAACCGCTCATCCGCAAGCAGCTGGAGCAAGGCGGCTCTATTTTCCAGACTACAAGCGATACTGAGGTACTGGCGCATCTGATCGCACGTTCGCAGAAGGATTTTGTCGAAGCCACGAAAGATGCCCTGCAGCAGCTGGTTGGCGGTTTCGCCTTCCTGCTGATGACTAACGACAAGCTGATCGTCGCATCGGATCCGCACGGACTTCGTCCGCTCGTCATGGGCCAGCTCGGTGAAGCCTATGTCTTCGCTTCAGAGTCCTGTGCGCTTGAAGTTATCGGTGCCAAGCTGGTGCGTGATATTGAGCCGGGTGAATTGCTCGTGCTTGATAAGGACGGCTTCCGGGAAGACCGTTTCGCTGAGCCGAAGCGCAAGGCGCTTTGTGCCATGGAATATATCTATTTTGCCCGGCCGGACAGTGACCTGAACGGCTCGAACCTGCACTCCGCCCGCAAGCGGATGGGCAGCCGGATGGCGCTTGAAGCTTTTGTGGATGCGGACATTGTAACCGGCGTACCGGATTCCAGTATCTCCGCAGCCATCGGCTTTGCCGAGCAAACGGGTATCCCTTATGAGCTGGGACTGATCAAGAACAAATACACTGGCCGGACGTTCATCCAGCCGAGCCAGGAGCTTCGTGAGCAAGGCGTGAAGATGAAGCTGAGCGCCGTGCGCCGCGTCGTTGAAGGCCAGCGCGTCGTCATGATCGACGATTCCATCGTGCGCGGTACCACCTCGCGCCGGATCGTGAACCTGCTGCGCGAGGCCGGAGCGCTTGAAGTGCATGTGCGGATTACCTCGCCGCCCTTCAAGAACCCATGCTTCTACGGCATTGATACACCTGATCGGCGTGAACTCATCGCCTCCTACAAGAGTATTCAGGAAATGTGCGAGGAGATCAACGCCGATTCCCTGGCCTTTCTTTCACCGGAAGGGCTGATCCAATCCATCGGCGGCTATAATAGCGATGATTACAAAGGCGGGCTGTGTCTGTCCTGCTTCGATAACGATTACCCGACGCAGGTGGATTTCGGCGGGGAAGAAAAGGACGGGTGCAGTTGCTGACGCCCATCCCCCTATAGTCGAGTGGCCCATCCCCCTAAGTCCCCCTTGCGAAGGGGGATTCCGAAGGGCTCTGCCCTCCGGCCACCCGAAAGTTTGGCGGTAGGAGTTTGCTTTTAACTTGCTAAGAAGGCTGGGGTGCGGGTGCCCGCTTTGTCCCTGTGTGCTGCGCACGGCCGGGACACGCTCTACGGCGCTCCGTGCCCTGGCGGCATGCTGCCTCGCCGGGCTAAAAGCTCAAGAACCCATCCTGTTTGCTGCGCAAAATCGGGGGTTCTCTCGCTCAAGGCGCGCCCGGCTTCGCCCCGCGCGCCAAAGACAAAGCTCTTAAAGCTCACCCTTGTTTGCTGCGCAAATGCAGGGAACGCTTTTCTCGCTGAGGAGGCGCTTGTCTTTGCCAAGCGCCGAGGTGCTGCTGCTGTGCAAGGCGCGTACAGCGGCTTGCGGCTGGGTTTGCCCCGGGTGGTTCGGAAGCCATGGAGAGGAATTTTGGAACTGTAGGAGCGATAGCATTCGCCTGAAAGCTTTCCGCAGGAAAGCTCACGTCGAAAGCATATGCTTTATATTTGGATTTCTAACGCGAACAGCGGTTTACATCAGGAAATCCAAATATAACAGCGACCGGAAGTCCAAACATTCATCGCAATGGCGTCCAAGAACCACACACCCAATCCCTGCCGCCCCGAAACGCGCTCTAAACTAACTAATAATGAGGTGTCCAAAAGTGTCGGAAGCTTATAAAAACGCCGGAGTGGATATTGCGGCTGGCAATGAGGCCGTTGAACGCATGAAGAAGCATGTAAAGCGCACGTACCGTCCGGAGGTTATGACGGAGCTGGGCGGATTCGGCGCGCTGTTTGGTCTCAATAAGGACAAGTATGAAGAACCGGTGCTCGTATCGGGAACCGACGGCGTGGGCACAAAGCTCAAAATCGCTTTCGCGGCCGACCGCCACGACACGATTGGCATCGATGCCGTAGCCATGTGTGTGAATGATATTGTAGTACAAGGCGCAGAGCCGCTGTTCTTCCTCGATTATCTCGCCTGCGACAAGGTTGTGCCGGAGAAGATCGAGGCTATTGTTGCCGGCATCGCGGAAGGCTGCCACCAGGCAGGCTGCGCGCTCATCGGCGGCGAAACGGCTGAGATGCCGGGGATGTATTCAGCGGGCGAATATGATATCGCCGGCTTCACAGTTGGCGTAGCCGACAAAGCGAAGCTGGTTACGGGCGCGAACATCGCACCGGGAGATACGGTGATCGGTCTCGCGTCCAGCGGCGTGCACAGCAACGGCTTCTCGCTGGTACGCAAGCTTCTGCTTGAGAAAGACGGCTATGCGCTGAACGATGTGGTCCCTGAGCTTGGAGTTCCATTGGTGGATGTGCTGCTGGCTCCGACGAAGATTTATGTGAAGCCGCTGCTCGCGCTGCTGGAACAGCTGCCGGTCAAAGGCATGGCGCATATTACCGGAGGCGGGTTCATCGAGAACATTCCGCGCGTACTGCCGGATCATGTGAATGTGGAGATTAATTATGGCTCCTGGCCGATTCTGCCGATTTTCGGCTTGCTGCAGAGCAAAGGCAATGTAAGCAACCGCGATATGTTCACTACCTTCAACATGGGCGTGGGCCTGGTGCTGGTAGTGTCTGCAGAAGACGGAGAAAAAGCGCTGGAATTGCTGAAAGCAGGCGGGGAAGAAGCTTATCTGATCGGTACAGTAACGGAAGGGGAACGCAAGGTTACCTTTACGGGAGCTGAAGTGTGATGCAGTACAGCCGGATCGCTGTGTTTGCCTCCGGGCAGGGCAGCAATTTTGCCGCGCTGGTTCAGGCTCAGAACGCAGGGAAGCTTGGCGGAGGCCGCATTGAGCTGCTGGTATCCGACAGGCCGGAAGCGCTAGTCGCACAGCGTGCGGAGGAAGCGGGGATTCCTGCCCTCCTGCTGCGGCCGAAGGACTTCGCAAGCCGGGAGTTGTATGAAGCGGAGATTGTTGCCGAGCTGCAGCGCCGGGATATCGGGCTTGTCGTACTGGCAGGATATATGCGGCTGATTACTCCGGTGCTGCTTACACCATACGCCGGGCGCATCATCAACATTCATCCTTCGCTGCTGCCAGCCTTTGCCGGCAAGGATGCCATCGGCCAGGCATTAGACTACGGTGTGAAGCTGACGGGGGTTACGGTGCATTTTGTCGATGGGGGCATGGATACCGGACCGGTTATTGCCCAGCGCGGCGTTGCCGTAGAGGCCGAAGATACAACGGAAACCCTTGCCGGACGAATTCATCAGGTAGAGTATGAGCTTTACCCTGAGGTAGTCTCTGCTTTTGCCGCCGGGAAAATTGGACTGGACGGAAGAAAAACCACAATTTCCGAATAGAAGTATAAGCGCGATTACTGCTAAGGACAGGGAGCTTGCCATAAATGGGAGTCATCCTGTGTCGCATACTATGGACATGAGCTGCGATTTAGCGTTAAATACTGGCGGATTGCGCGGTGCGACGATCTTTTTATCGACAAAGGTTAATCTCTGCGGTCACTTCCGATATTTCTCGGGAAATATTGCACAAGCGGGCAAAGGGTGTCGGAGAGTGATGGAATGCCTGATTTATGCCTTAGGAAGAATGCTGTAAGCTGCTGGAATTTTAGTGATTTGGCAAGGCTGGTTTATTCGGGTGAAAGAGCTTGTAGATCAGTTACACAAGTTTAAGCATCACATTGTTAAGCGTTAACCATTCAAACACAACTAATCGAGCATCATCCGGAGGAGGACTATTCAAAGTGAGTATCAAAAGAGCGCTGGTCAGCGTATCGGATAAACAGGGCATCGTGGATTTTTGCCGCGAGTTGTCTGCATTGGGCGTAGAAATCATCTCCACAGGCGGCACTAGCACACTTTTGGCTAAAGAAGGTGTACCAGTCATCGGTATTTCCGATGTCACAGGGTTCCCGGAAATTATGGACGGACGCGTCAAAACGCTGCATCCTGCCGTACACAGCGGACTTCTGGCAGTTCGTGACAACGAGGAACACACGCGTCAGATGACCGAGCTTGGGCTGGACTACATCGATCTGGTCGTGGTGAACCTGTATCCGTTCGCGGAGACGATTGCCAAGCCGGATGTATCGTACGAGGAAGCTATCGAGAACATCGATATCGGCGGACCGACGATGCTGCGTTCGGCGGCGAAAAACCATGCTTTTGTCAGTGTGGTGGTGGACGCGGCCGATTATGCAGGTGTGCTTCATGAGGTACGTGCAGGCGGAGATACGACCCTTGAGACCCGCAAACGTCTTGCGGCAAAAGTGTTCCGCCATACGGCGGCTTACGATGCCCTGATTGCCGATTATTTGGCTAATGTGACCGGTGAACCGCTGCCGGAGCGCTATACGGTGACTTACGAGAAGATTCAGGATCTGCGTTACGGGGAGAACCCGCATCAGAAGGCGGCGTTCTACCGCAAGCCGCTCGCTGCGCAGGATACGCTGACGGCTGCCGAGCAGCTGCACGGCAAAGAGCTGTCCTACAACAACATCAACGATGCCAATGCGGCGCTGCAAATCGTCAAAGAATTCGAAGAGCCGGCGGTTGTGGCCGTTAAGCATATGAATCCATGCGGCGTGGGCGTGGGCGCAAGTGTATACGAGGCTTACCAAAAAGCCTACAATGCCGATCCAACCTCCATTTTCGGCGGGATTGTGGCTGCGAACCGTATTATTGATGCGGATACCGCTAACCTGCTGAAGGATATTTTCCTGGAAATCGTACTGGCACCGGGCTTCACAGATGAAGCGCTGGAGATCCTTACGAAGAAGAAGAACATCCGCCTGCTCAGAATCGGCAGCTTAAGCACGGCCTCCGCACGCAAGAACAGCTTTGTCGTTACCTCCATTGAGGGTGGTATGGTAGTGCAGGAGAGCGATGTGCACTCCGTGAATCCGGAAGAGCTTCAAGTGGTCACAACCCGCAAGCCAACCGAAGAAGAGCTCAAGCAGCTGCTGTTCGGCTGGAAAGTGGTTAAGCATGTGAAGTCCAATGCGATTGTACTGGCGGCGGATGATATGACTGTTGGCGTAGGCGCCGGACAAATGAACCGTGTCGGAGCAGCCAAAATTGCCATTGAACAGGCCGGAGAGAAGTCCAAAGGCGCTGTACTGGCTTCCGATGCCTTTTTCCCGATGGGCGACACGCTGGAAATGGCTGCGAAGGCTGGAATTACCGCAGTTATTCAACCGGGCGGCTCGATCAAGGATGAGGAATCCATTAAGGTTGCGAATGAATATGGAATTGCCATGGTCTTCACCGGCGTCCGCCATTTCAAACACTAGAGGCCCGGGGAGGATTTCGTTTATATGGATATTTTAGTGGTTGGCGGCGGGGGCCGGGAGCATGCGATCATCTGGAGTCTGTCCCAAAGTCCCAAAGCCGGTAAAATCTACTGTGCACCCGGCAATGCCGGGATCGCGCAGCTTGCTGAATGTGTGCCGATCGGCGTGTTCGAATTCGACAGGCTGTCTGCTTTTGCCAAGGAGCGTGAGATTGGTCTTGTAGTCATTGGACCGGATGATCCGCTCGCGGCAGGTATCGTTGATGCCTTTGAAGCGCAGAATATTCCTGTGTTCGGCCCGCGCAAGAATGCAGCTGAAATCGAAGGCAGCAAAACGTTCATGAAGGATCTGCTGCACAAATACAGCATCCCGACAGCAGCCTACGAGAAGTTCAGCGGTTATGAAGCAGCACTTGCTTATTTGCGCGCACAGGAGCTGCCGATCGTCATCAAGGCAGACGGCCTGGCTGCCGGCAAAGGTGTTACCGTAGCTTATTCACGTGAAGAAGCCGAGCAGGCGCTGCATGATATTATGGTGGACAAGGTATTCGGGGAAGCCGGTGCGCAGGTGGTCATTGAAGAATTCCTCGCCGGGCAGGAAATGTCGATTCTTGCGTTTGTTGACGGTGAAACGGTGCGGCCAATGGCGGCAGCGCAGGATCACAAGCCGATATTCGACGGCGACAAAGGACCGAACACCGGCGGAATGGGCACTTATTCACCTCTGCCGCACATCGCTGAGGATATTATCCGTGAGGCGGTGGAGACGATCATCGAGCCAACAGCAAAAGCGATGGTGGCCGAAGGCCGCCCCTTTAGCGGCGTACTGTTTGCCGGGCTGATGATTTCACCAGATGGTAAGCCGAAGACGATTGAGTTCAATGCCCGCTTCGGCGATCCCGAGACGCAGGTCGTACTGCCTAGGCTGAAGAGTGATCTGCTGGAGATTTTTCTGGCTGTCACTGAAGGCAGGCTGGCAGATATTGAGATTCAGTGGAGCGATGAAGCGGCTGTATGCATAGTGCTGGCTTCGGAGGGTTATCCGGGTCCTTATACTAAAGACGTGCCTATCTCCGGTCTGGAGAGCAGCCAGGACGCGCTGATCTTCCATGCCGGGACGGCACGCGGTGAAGATGGAAGCTGGGTTACGAATGGCGGACGGGTGCTTGGTGTTGTCGGCAGGGGCGCGAGTATTGCGGATGCCCGTGCGGCCGCATACGCCAGTGCAGAAACTATATCTTTCCAGGGAAAGCAGAACCGCAGTGACATCGCCATGAAGGCGCTCATCTGAGGATAAAGGACTGCAACCTAGCAAATTTTTACGCTATTAGTCCCAAAAAAGGACTGACAAGTGATAGAAGAAGTGCTATAATACAATTCGTACGGGGGAAAATGTGCGGATATATACAGATAAAGGGTCTTTCCTTTCATGGAAAGGCCTTTTTTAAATTAGGTTTTTGGAGTGCCCGTGAAGTTCCCGTAATATAGAATACGTCTTGCCGGGAAATGATACTTATAGTGCAAAAGTAGCGATGCGCTTATGTGTATGGCTAGTCACAGATTTAAGGGGGAATTATTTTTGAGTAAGGTTGGAAGAAATGACTTGTGCCCATGTGGAAGCGGGAAAAAATATAAAAGATGCTGCCTTGGTAAAGAAACCTCAGCGGTTGAATCCATACTTCGGCTCGTAACAACGGAGGAGGCGGCAGCCCATGAGGCTGTAGTAACTGAACCTGTCATGAGCCCTGAGGCTTTGGAACCTGTCCTTCGTCCAGAGAGCAAGCTTACCCTGACCAAGCTGAAAAAGATGGTAACACGCGAGCTGAAATGGGAGCATCCGGCCCACGAGCAGCTGGCGATGCAGCTTATCGAAAGCATGAGAAACCAGTATGAGCGGGAGCTGATTTTTGAAGCATTAGTGCTTTGGAACGGCTTCTCCCGCCAGACTAAACCTGCTGTGAAGAAAATGGGTTCCTTCTGTGCCGCGATCGAGTATTTGCTGTCCGAGGAGTATGGCTTTATGATTTCGCAGGCGGAACTTGCAACCAAATATGAGGTTACTGCGGCTACGATTTCCCGCAAGGTTAAGGAAATGCTTAACTACGTGGAGGAATACGGCATGGGCGGCGAGTCTGACGAGCTGCTAGTGCTGAACGGTCCGGGTACTCCTAAGGAGAAAGCACAGGCCCTTCTGTATCAGGCAGCGGAAGCCACCTCTACCAAACGGCGGATTCAACTGGCTGAAGCTGCACTTGAATTATATCCGGACAATTCCGACGCCTATCTTATTCTGGCTGAGGAATCGGAGAATGAGCAGGAGGCGCGTGCCTACCTCAAAGCGGGAATTGCTGCGGGTGAGCGTGAGCTGGGGGAGCTGTATTTTATCCAAAACAAAGGATACTTCTGGGGCCTGCATGAAACCCGGCCATACATCCGCGTCTGCAAGAGCTATGCCGAGTCTTGCTGGTTCAGTGGCAACGCGGAAGAAGCGGCGCAGATGCTGGAACGCATCATGGAGCTTAATCCGGAAGACAATACCGGTGCGCGGTATTTGCTGGCGGCTGCGTACTTGTACACCAACCGGTTGAATGATGCAGAACGTGTGCTGAAGAAATACGGCAAGGATGATGCAGCGGCTGCGTTTGCCTATGACCGGATTGTCCTTGAATACAAGAAGAACGGAATCACCTCCCAGCTCAAGATGCTGTACCGTGTGGCGCGTGGTGTGAACAAGCATGTGCCGGATTATTTACTGGGCGTGAAGCGGCTGCCGCATAACCTGCCGGATTTTGTAGGCTTGGGAGATTCTAATGAAGCGATTGAATATGTCATCATGCACTCCCGTTTATGGGCCAGCATGCCGGACCTGCTCAAGTGGATGCTGAAGCAATAGTTCATCATATGATGTATACGGACACAGCCGCTCAGGCTGTGTTTTTTTTAATTTATAGCGGAAGTTCTCTGAAAAAAAATTTCACCCGGAAAAAGAAATACTCTTCTAAAATACTTAAATGAGGAGGGATAAGAGTGAAGGAAGCGGAATGTTTGAAACAACGCATTGAACAAGCCCGGTATAAGCTGAATAAGTTGGAAAATCAATATACTCTGGGCCATCCCGCCGTGCTCCATCAATCGATGGTGCTCGACGAACTTATAAATGAATACAACAGGAGCTCTGGCACGCGTACAGCCATGAAATCGTTCCATAGCAACAATGAACCTGTAAACGAGGAGCTTTGGCCTACCCACTCCCTGCGTCTCCGGTTTGTCTGAACACAGAAGGATTGAAAGTTAAAAGTTATAAAAACTTGCGTGGTTGCGGCAAATCGTTTGCACAATCTTCGAAGTATTATCTGGTGCCGCAACTGCAATCCTCTCCCAGCGCTAAGCTTTAAGAAAATATCGGATCACCTCCCTCTTCACTCTCTATTTAATCCCCTTTACTGATATAAATCCTCACATAAAAACCAACGAAATCCTTAATATCAGCATAAATAGGGTCGAATTACGCATTTTTACATAAAAATGTTTTTTTATTATGCTGTTTTGTGAAAATACCTGACATGGACACAGTTTTTTCACAGCTCGAGGTAAAACGTTAAAGGGATAAAGGGGTTTTTTGCAGAAATAAGTCGAAAACAAGGAAACATTCATAGAGAGAGTATTGTCGGCCCATATTTTATGGAAGGCGGGGAGTCCTATGGCACTAAGAAAAAATAAGGAAGAGAAGATCAAGAACGGGCTGCAGCCTGAGCTTAAGGTTGTGGAGAAGAAGGAGCCGGATCACCCGGCTGTACAGGAAAAGAAGGTAAGCGGGCTGTTCTCCGCATTGCGTTCAATGATTCGAATCTTTAGCAATATGGGTATCCGCGGCAAGCTGTTTTTGTCCGTGATTTTATCTGTCGTTGCTATTTTCGTTATTGTATCGGTTGTGATCTACAGCAATGCGAAACAAATTATTGTAGATGATCTGAACAGCTCGCTGACCTATGAGAAGGAGAAAATCAGTGTAAAGGTCAATGATCTGCTTCGGCCCGCTATGAACAGTGTGGAGCTGCTCAATGCCAATGCTTATGTCCGTGACTTCATCGATCGGGCAGACCCCGGGGATACGCTAAAGACGACAAACGGCTATAGTGAACTGATCCGTACACTTAACCTGATTAAGGACAACAACAAAAACCTGCTGAACGTATATGTGGGACTGGATGCGCTAAACAAAGTGATTACCCAGGATGAGTTTGAACCTCCGGCAGATTTTAATCTGAAGGAACGCGACTGGTACGCGGTGACGGCCAAGAATAACCGTGTTACAGTTACGGACCCTTATATTGATGCCGGCTCGGGCAAGATGGTAGTCAGTGTCAGTGCGCCGATTCTGAATGATGCCGGCAAGCTGATTGGAGTGGCGGGAGCGGATATCTCCACGGAGCAAATAACACAGGCGTTGAGTGCTTTTAACTATAAGGGCAGCGGTTTTGCTGTACTGATTGATAAGACCGGTACGTTCATCTATCATCCGGACAGCGATAATATTCTGCTGAAGAAGATGGGCGATCTCGGCGAGGACTGGAAAGCAGTCGGTGACAAAATGACCGAGTGGGGCTCCAATGTCATCCAGACGGATATCGACGGAAAGGCAAGCTATGTATCCTATTCCCCTGCGGTGGAGAACCAATGGTCGGTAGCGCTGATTGTTCCTGAAAAAAATGCGGAGAAGGAACTGCAAATGTTCAAACTGATCTTCATGCTCTCTATTATTGCTTCTATTGTGGTAATGTCCGTGCTGCTCTATTTTGTCTCCAACAGCATTCTGAAGCAGATTCCGATCCTGACTGCTGCTTTCCAGAAGGCGATGTCGGGTGATTTGTCGGTACGGGCCAAGGTTACAGCCAAAGGAGAAATCGGAGTGTTGGCGCACGGCTTCAACGAGATGATCTCTTCGCAGCAGGCGCTGATTCAGGACATTATGAGCAGCTCGCAGAGCATTTCGGGTGCTGTAGATAATACGGAGAAAAATGTATCTGCGCTGGACGGAAGCATCTCCGAGATCTCGGCTATTACGGAGGAATTATCGGCTGGAATGCAGCAGACGGCAGCCTCGATGGAGGAAATGAATGCCAGTACGAATGAGATCGGGCATGCGGTCAGCGGTATTGCCCGCAAAGCCCAGGAGGGCGCTGATGCTGCCAGTGCGATCAATGAGCGGGCCGAACGGCTCAAGGAGGGGGCGTTCCGCTCGCGGAAGCAGGCGGACGAGATGTATGGAGAGAGCGAAGTGAAGCTGCGGAGCGCGATAGAGCAATCGAAATCCATCTCACGGATCGGCACCTTAACTAGTGCGATTCTGGAGATTGCTGCCCAGACCAACCTGCTGTCGCTGAACGCCTCGATTGAAGCGGCCAGAGCGGGAGAAGCGGGCCGGGGATTCGCTGTTGTGGCGGAGGAGATCCGCAAGCTTGCCGACAACTCGCGAGACACGGTGACTGAGATTCAGGAGGCAACAGAGGCCGTAGTTAGAGCGGTGTCCGGCCTGGTGGAGGGGGCGGAGAGTATGCTGCGCTTTATGGACCAGCAGGTGCTACAGGACTATAATTCCATGCAGGAGACGGGCCGGCAGTACAGCGAGGATGCCAAATATATCGATGAGCTGGTAACGGACTTTAGCGCCACCTCCGAGCAGCTGCTGGCTTCCATCCAGAGTATACTCACCGCAATCAGCGAGACCAGCAGTGCCACGAATGAGGGAGCTGAGGGCGCGGGGAGCATCGCTGCCCAAGCCGAGCAGATTATTGGCAAATCCGGAGGCATCGTGGCCGAGATGGAAGAAATCAAACACAGCTCTGCCCAATTGCTGACAACGGTATCCAGATTCAACGCTTAACTGCCGAACTAGGACCGTATATAAAAGGTATTCATGTGTTGCCCGGAGAGGACAATGCTTGATAAAATGTCCTTGGAAGAGTATGTTACAAGAAGCAAATAGATTAGATAGAGACAGTGAGGCGAGGAATTGATGAGAGAAGGCGAAAACCGGATCGTAGGAATGGAAGATATTGTGCGGGCACACCATGTGCTGCGGGAGGTTATCGTCCGTACACCGCTGCAGCTGGATGCGGTGTTGTCGGCCAAATACGGCTGCAATGTGTATTTGAAACGTGAGGACTTGCAGATTGTCCGTTCTTTCAAGATTCGCGGCGCGTACAATATGATTCGCAGCTTGTCTGCGGAGGATAGAAGCAAGGGAATCGTCTGTGCCAGCGCGGGAAACCATGCGCAGGGCGTGGCGTATTCCTGCAAAGCACTAGGCATTAAGGGCAAGATCTATATGCCAACCACCACCCCCAACCAGAAGATCAAACAGGTCCGGCGGTTCGGCGGTGAATATGTTGAGGTTATTCTGAAGGGGGATACCTTCGACGATGCGTATGATGAAGCCTTGCAGGCTTGTATTGATCACGGGATGACACTGATCCATCCCTTCGATGAACCGCGTATTATCGCCGGCAACGGGACGGTTGCCATGGAGATTATGGAAAGTTTGGACAAGCCGGCAGACTTCATGTTCGTTACCATTGGCGGGGGCGGTCTGGCTGCCGGTGTAGCCACCTACGTGAAGACTGTAAGCCCGAATACCAAGGTGATTGGTGTAGAGCCGACTGGTGCGGCTTCCATGAGTGAAGCCATGAACAACGGGGCTGTAGTGACCCTTGAAGAAATCAATAAGTTTGTGGACGGCGCAGCCGTGAAGCGTGTCGGCGGACTTACCTATGATATCTGCTCCCGGCATCTGGATGACGTTATTAAGGTGCCGGAGGGCAAGGCATGCACGACGATTCTGGAGCTGTACAACGAAAATGCCATTGTCGTTGAACCGGCAGGCTCACTGCCCATGGCTGCGCTTGATCAGTACCGTGATCAAATCCGCGGCAAGACGGTGGTCTGTATCGTGAGCGGCGGCAACAATGACATTGACCGGATGCAGGAAATTAAAGAACGGTCATTGATTTATGAAGGCCTGAAGCATTACTTTATGGTCAACTTTCCGCAGCGGGCCGGTGCACTGCGTGAGTTCCTGGCCGAGGTGCTTGGGCCTAACGATGATATTACACGGTTCGAGTATACGAAGAAGAATGACAAAGAGAACGGCCCGGCGCTGGTCGGCATCGAGCTTCTGAACACAGATGACTACGCTCCGCTGATCGAACGGATGCAGCAGAAGGGTCTTGATTATACCGAGATCAACAAGGATCCCAATCTGTTTAATATGCTGATTTAAGCAGGGAAACACAGTATACCGGTTATCTATAGAAAATGCCCGCCCCCGAAACAGCAGGGGCGGGCATTTTTGCATAGTTCAGGAGAGGGGGACTTCTGTCTTCAGATACTGCTGGACACCTTCATCAAGCTTATAGCCATTCTCCTTCAACAGCTTCATAAGGCCATCCAGCTTCTGGAGAAATTGACTGCTGCCGTTGTGCTTAGCCAGTATGCTGCTATAGGCTTTCTGGGCTTCCAGATCCATCTCCAGATTGTCATAGTGGAAGAGCGGCGTATTGTTCTGGCCATAGAAAGTATCGCCAACATACATGGAATACAGCGTCTTAACTGCCGCGATCCGGTTGGATTTGGGATAGGACAGGGTGAACTCTTCCTGGGACAGCGCCCGGGCAACCACATCCGTCCAGGAAATCACAAGGCCGTTGTCCTTGGATGAAGGAAGCTCCGACTCAATGGCCATAATCGTAATATAATCGCGGATGTCATCTGTAACATACATTTTATATCTGCGGTAGGTTGAATAATCGATGATTGGAAAAAAAGTCCCTTCCGCATTCTCCAGCTTGTAGCCGCTCTCTCCGGCGCTCTTCAGCAGGCTGCGCAAGGCAGCATCCTCCGTACTCTCGGCAAGCTTGGCCATGCTGCTGCCCTCTTTGTAGATGGAGGCGAGCTTACGCTGGATTTCGTTGCTGCTGAATTTACTCTCCCAGGATTGCAGCAGCGATTTTTGCAGATTCTCCAGCCTCAGGGTCATTAATGCCGCCTGATAGGGGGTGACTGAATAAATGTTGCTGTTCAGGTAGCTGATTCCCTGATGAAGCGTGCTGGAAGATTTCAGCAGCGACAAGGTCGTTTTATAGACCGCCTCGGCATGTTGCTTCTTGGCGGCTTCAGTTACCACCGATTTGGAGGCTCCGGCAGATGCGGCGGTTGATCCTTCCGCCTGCACGGGTGCAGCGAAGCCCGGCTGGATTCCCAGTACTGCAGCAATAACCGCGGTTAGTATGATGTGCTTCTTCATGGAAGTTCCTCCTGTTTGGTCGGAAGTAGAATAAGAAATCTATGATCTGAAGAATATAAGTTTTAGTCCAAGCCCTCCGCCCAGACACAGAATCAGGCTCACCCAGGGGGAGATGGAGATGACCGGAAACAAGTTTTCGAGGAATGCCCCGGCAAATACGGCGATGATGACGATTACGACATAGACGCCCAGCCCTTTGAGATCAAAGGGTTTAGGTCTGGGTGCATCGCTTTCGGACAGGGAAGACAGCCATTTCATAAGCAGTTCAATAATAACCACGGACCCTGCGCCTACGAGCAGAATCGTAAACAGGCTGATCTGGCTGAATATGCCTGCTGACCCGGTGATCCATAACAGGATGAGCCCGGCAATCGCGAGTACGGCGAACAGACTCGTCAGAGATGCCCAGGATATCATCAAGTAATAGTTCCACTGGCTGCGCACAGGGCGTTCAGGAATGCTGTCTATGATCTCCCGGAAATAATCTCCCGGATGCTCTCCGAATATTTGCTTCGCATCCTTGCCTTTACTCTGTTCCCGCAGCATAAGGTTTGCTGCTTCCAGCAGCAGTTCCTCCGCGCGGACAGCTTCTACCCGGCTGCTCCGCATCTCCAGAATCATATCTTCCATATAAGAGCGGTTAGAGGGTGTCATCTGCTCGCGCAGAACGTTATTTTGTTTAATCATAGCTTTGACTTTCATAGTATGGATGTAAACCTCCAGTAGTCTTGATCGCGATAGCCTATAACCTAGAGTATACGGTTGGGCGGCTGTTGTGTGCAAGGACATCCATTTTACCTGTCCCGTGAATAATCCTTTTGGAAGAGTGAACACTGATAATGAAGTTTGAAGTTGCTTTACCAAATACAGCTTATAGGAAGGCAGGCAGCGTTATGGGACATGAGAAAAAAGAAGAACCAGGCAAATTCATGGGTGACGGCTTCGCGCCTGTGCAGGCTAATGAAGTGGGCGATTGGGGCAATTCCGACGGCTTCAGCCTGTGGGACGCAGCGGGGCAGGATCAGGATAACGGCCTGGAGGATTGGGAAGGCAGACGGGAAACCCATGATATGTTTCACGACAGCTACGATTGAGTGAGTTCTGCGGGCAGGGGCCTCTTTTGTTCCTTTGGGAGCGGAAGGGGCCTTTTCGGTCATTAATGATTTCCGCGGGCTTCTTGTTGACAATAATAACGTAAACCGTATAATAAAGATATAAATCACACTAAGTTAATCGGAATTATTATACTTTGGAATAGCTTTACTTTTAGAGGAGGATACGGCCATGGAACGGAACATTATTATCCGGCATAACCAGGAGGAGCTCACAGCAAGCATACATTATCCATCGCGTGAAAAGGGGAGCAGCGGCCGCTGCAAGGACCGTGTGCCTCTGACGGTTATTTGCCATGGTTTTGTAGGCAGCCGGATCGGCGTTGACCGGATCTTTGTCAAGGCAGCCCGTGAATTGGCGCAGGACGGATATATGGTGATCCGCTTTGATTATGCGGGATGCGGAGAGAGCACCGGGAATTACGGCAGCGAGGATATGGAATCCATGATTGCCCAGACCCGGGCCGTGCTTGATTACGGGATCGGTTCTGCAGACGTGGATCCGCAGCGCGTTACGCTTATCGGACACAGTCTCGGCGGTGCCGTAGCTCTCTTGACCGGAGTCCGCGACCGGAGGGTGAAGAATCTGGTCCTGTGGTCTGCCGTCGGCTATCCGTTCAATGATATCGTAAAGATTGTAGGAAGGGAAGCTTATGACCGGTCGGTGAAGAGCGGGTCGTCCGATTACGCCGGATATACGTTTACTCCGGTATATTTCAACTCGCTGGCTGCTTTCCAGCCTTTTCAGGAGGCCGGCAAGTTCAGTGGAGATGTGCTCGTTATTCATGGAACCTCCGACGATGTCATTCCGGTTGATTATGCCTTCCTTTATCAGAAGCTGTTCTGGACCCGGCCGGAGGGACGCTGCGACAAGGAGATCATTTTCCAGGGAGACCATACCTTTTCCTCAGGCCCGGCGCAGGAGCAGGTGCTGAAACGGACCCGGGAGTGGATGAACCAGCAGGAGCATCTGCAGCAGGAATGGCAGAACTGGATGATATAGGTGATATGTAGCATTAGCAATAACTGTGATTTAGCGGTAAAATAAAGGGGCACACCATATACTGGGTTATGGAGGTTGGCACCCTATGAAATTACCGGCATTTTTTATTGCGCACGGTTCTCCGCTCCTCGCTCTGGAGGATAATGAGTACACCCGTTTCCTGGAGCGGCTTGGTCAGGATCTGGGGAAGCTCCGCGGTATTGTAGTTTTCTCCGCGCATTGGGATAGCCCTGAGCAGCTGATTACCGTGGACGCACAGCATGAGACGCAGCATGATTTCTATGGATTTCCGGAAGAAATGTATTCGCTGACCTATCCTGCCCCGGGTGATCCCGCACTCAGCAACCGTATTTCCGAGCTCTTCAAGGAGAATAATCTCGCCCATCAGCCTGTTCTGGGGCGCGGCCTTGATCATGGCGTATGGGTGATCCTGAAGAAGATGTTCCCGCAGGCCGATATTCCGGTAGTGGCTTTATCCGTCGATTCTTTGCGCTCTCCCGAGGAACAGTATACTATCGGGCGAATGCTGGCTCCGCTGCGGGATGAGGGAATACTGCTGATCGGAAGCGGAGGATTAGTCCACAATCTGCGGATGCTCAAGCAGGATGATACACCCGAGCAATGGGCGCTCGATTTCGATGCGTGGGTTGCCAAAGGACTTGCGGCATGGGATCTGCCGTCTCTGTTCGCGTACGAGAAGCAGGCGCCACATGTGCGCGATGCGGTTCCGTCTTATGGAAGGGAACATTTTGTTCCGCTCTTCTATATTATGGGCACCGCAGATGAAGGCAAGCGGGCACAACTGATGATTCAGGCGTATCAATACGGAACGCTCAGCCTGAACTGCTGGATGGTAGACTAGCGCAAATTCATACAATAAACAGAGGATACAGCCGATAGCGGGCTGTATCCTCTTTATTTTGCGGGTGAAGAAGGCAGTGTGCAAGACAAATCTGCTAGCCTGTGATTAAATGGAAGAAACGCGATACGGGTTTTGTACGAAGTGAATTTTGTGCGGAGTGAATTCAAAGAGGTAATGCTACAAAACTTTAAGCACATGCTTTCGAAGCCAGTTTTGTACGGAGTAGAAACTATGAAGTAAAGCTACAAAACTTTTAGGAGGAACAACAAGTTTATGACCATGAACCGCTATTCTTCCCGTCTCATATCCGGTCTTATGCTTACCGCACTGCTGCTCTCCGCCTGCGGAACACCAAGCGCGGAGAATCTGCCTGCCCCGTCCCCATCACCTACACTTTCTCCGGTGCCAACAGCTTCCATAGAGCCGTCGCCGACAACCGACCCGGCTAACACCGGGCAGCAGTCAGGATTGACTGGGCTTCCGGTGCAAGGGGAGCTGCTGAGGCCCTTGGCTGTAATGGTCAATAATGCACCCGCTGCCCGGCCGCAGTCCGGTATCAGCGAAGCGGACATTCTGTACGAAGTGTTGGCCGAAGGCGGAATTACCCGTCTGATCGGGATCTTCCAGAGTCATACCGGAGTCGTCAAAATCGGACCTATCCGCAGTATCCGCCCTTATCTGATCGATATCGGTGAGAGTTATGGGGCGGTCACGGTACATGCCGGCGGCAGTCCCGCTGCATATGCGATTCTGCAAGGTCAGAAGAAGGAGGATATGGATGAGATCGGCCGGGCCGGTGCCTATTTCTGGCGGGACAAGGAGCGCAAAGCTCCGCATAACCTCTACAGCAATGCAGCCAAGCTGCGGGAGGGTGCCGGAAAGCTGGGGTATGCCGAGAAAGCACAGGTTCCCGGGTATCCATTCACCGATCCGGATTTCTTGCCGACTGAAGGTGAGGCTGCTGTGGAGTTAAATGTTAACTTTCTGCTGACGAGTTATAACGTAGGTTATAAATATAATCCCGAGACGCGGACCTACCTGCGCTGGGTGAACGGGAAGCCGCATTTGGATCTGAATAATGCCAGTCCTGTGGAAGCGGCGAATGTCATGGTGATTGGATCGGACCATAAGGTGCTGGATGATGTCGGCAGACTGCAGATTGATGTGGAGCTGGGCGGCGAAGCGCTGCTGTTTCAGCGCGGGCAGGTGATCAAAGGCAAATGGTCTCGCAAGCCGGACGATGTGATCCGGTTTGTGAAGAGTGACGGGACAGAAGCGCTGATGTATCCGGGCGTCACACATATTCTGATCGTCCCTAATGCGCCAGCCTTCAGCAGCCATGTGAACTATACAGCGGTTCCAAGTACAACGTGATTCCAAACCTGAAAAATGGCTGTTCAGAGAATTATTTTTGTTATTACTGGGAATTGTTAATATAGTGTAAAAAAGTTCGTTCTTTTTACTTCTATCCCTTCTATTGATATGATAAGATAACAAGGGTTGTCATTCATTTTCATGCTGTTTACATATGAGTGGCTTCAAGTTTTCACGGCAATTTTATGTAAAGGGGTTTAAACTAATGAAGTTTAAAAAAAAGGACATTTTCTTTGAGACGCTGGAAAATATGGCTGACACCATTGTCCAGGCTGCGGATTACTTCGCTCAGAATATTACAACTCTCCAGGAGAATGTCGAAAACTTCGCTGCGGTGATGAAGAAGTACGAATCCCAATGCGATACTTACACGCACACCGTTATTAAAGAGTTGAACAAGACGTTCATCACGCCGCTGGAACGCGACGACATTATGGACTTAATTACCAGCATGGACGATGTCATTGACGGCCTGGAAGCTTCGGCCTCGCGTTTCTATATGTATAACCTGCTGGACCCTGATGAATATATCGTTCAATTCGCGGAAATTCTGCGCCAATCTGCCTATGAAATCCAAAAAGCCGTTCATTTGCTGTCCCAGAAGAAACTCCTGGCGATTCGTGAGTATACCATTCGTCTGAATGATCTGGAGAATCAAGGGGATGAAGTGCTTCGCATTTGCACCAAAGCCTTATTCGAGACCGTAAAAGACCCGATTGAGCTGATCAAGCGCAAAGAGCTGTATGAGCGGTTGGAGACGACCACGGATAAATGTGAAGACGTAGCCAACATGCTGGAATCAATCATCATGCGCAACTCATAAGGGGCTCTGAAATATGGAAACATCATTATTTATGCTAGGTTTTGTTATATTTCTCGCGCTTGCGTTCGATTTCATCAACGGCTTCCATGATACAGCCAACGCAATCGCCACCTCCGTCTCCACACGGGCGCTAAAGCCGCGTACCGCTATCATTATGGCGGCGTCGATGAACTTTGTAGGGGCTCTGATGTTTACAGGAGTAGCCAAGAAGATCGGCGGCAGCATTACCGACCCTACCTTGCTAGATAACGGGATTGATATTGTTATAGCTACCCTGATAGCCGCGATTATCTGGAATCTGGTTACCTGGTGGCTGGGGATTCCTTCTTCTTCTTCACATGCACTTATCGGGGCATTGGCCGGTGCTGTGTATGTAGGGGCCGGTACGGACCACATCAAATGGAGCGGTTTTATTGAGATTGTGGAAGGATTGATTTTCTCCCCGCTCATTGCCTTTGTCATTGGTTATATTGTTATGACGATACTGAAATGGATCTTCGCCAAACGCAGTCCGCACACGGTGAATAAAGGCTTCCGCTCGATGCAGATCATTACAGCGGCGCTGCAATCCTTCACGCACGGTACGAATGATGCCCAGAAGGCGATGGGAATTATCACCTTTGCGCTCGTGACTTCGGGACGTCTGGAGACTATGGAAGTTCCGCTGTGGGTTAAGATTGCTGCAGCTACGTCGATGGCACTCGGAACGTCGATTGGCGGCTGGAAGATCATTAAGACGATGGGAACCAAAATTTTCAAAATCGAGCCGATCAACGGCTTTGCAGCGGATATATCCGCGGCTTCTGTTATTTTCACGGCCACGCTGATGCATTTGCCGGTAAGTTCAACGCATGCCATTACATCCTCGATTCTTGGTGTAGGCTCTGCCAAACGCTTCTCCGCTGTGAAATGGGGAGTTGCCGGACGGATTATCGTTACCTGGTTTATTACAATTCCGATCAGTGCAGTGCTGGCGGGAGTTATCTTTACAATTTTCTTCTAGAGCACGGGTATGAAGATGTCACGGAAGCCACGGATGGCTGCGGACATCTTTTTTTGTTGTCTTTTTAGATGATTGGAATAGGATCAGAGCGGAGACACCGAAAGGTGTCTTTTTAGATTTCAAGAGAGGAATGTCACAAAAAGTAACGCAATCCCGATAAAATGCATTAATCAGAGGTAAAAGAAAAGGAAATATATCACGTTTAAAAAAGAAAATGACATGAAAAATTTGTGATTCGCGTAGTATTATGTAGGATTTCGTAGTCTTTAAAGTAAGGTGTGTTTTAAGTGTTACCATAGCTGACAGAGAACGGTTCGAAGATTGTGCAAGAACTTAAAAAGCGTGGCAAAGGAGGCCTGTCGTTGATCGACTTTCATCAAGTAGACAAACATTACGGACATTTTCATGTACTGAAAGCAATCGACCTGCATGTTCAGGAAGGGGAAGTGGTTGTCGTGGTCGGTCCTTCCGGCTCCGGAAAAAGCACGATGCTGCGCTGCATTAACCGGCTGGAGACGATTACGAGCGGCGGATTGACCGTGGACGGGATAACTGTAAATGAACGCAAGACGGATATCAATAAGCTGCGCAAAGAAATTGGAATGGTGTTTCAGCATTTCAACCTGTATCCGCATAAAAAGGTGATCGACAATATTACACTGGCACCGATCAAGGTGCTGGGGCTTTCCAAGGCGGAAGCGGAGAAGACAGCGATGTATTACCTGGAAAAGGTAGGGATTGCCGATAAAGCTCTGGCTTATCCGTCCCAGTTGTCAGGCGGCCAGCAGCAACGCGTGGCGATTGCCCGGGGACTGGCGATGAAGCCGAAAATAATGCTTTTTGACGAACCAACATCCGCGCTGGATCCGGAAATGGTTGGTGAGGTGCTGGACGTGATGCGGACGCTGGCCCGTGAAGGCATGACGATGGTTGTAGTCACCCATGAGATGGGGTTTGCCCGCGAGGTTGCGGACCGGGTTATTTTCATGGATCAGGGACAAATCGTAGAGGAAGCGGAGCCGGAGCAGTTCTTCGCCAGCCCGCAGGAAGAGCGGACACGCACATTTCTCAGCCGTGTATTAAGTCATTAACCAAATAGACAGCAATAAGGGGAGGAAGAGAAATGAAAATGTCCAAAAGCTTCAAACGGTTAAGTGTGCTGATGATCGCTGCCGCCCTGTTCGTAATTGCCGGATGTGGCAACAACAATGTGAACAGTAACAATGCTGCCGGCGGCAACAATGCTTCAGGGGGATCTACGGATTCCAAAGCCATTGCCAAGATTAAGGAACGCGGCAAGCTGCTGGTAGGTGTGAAATACGATACGAGACTGTTCGGACTGAAAGATCCGGGATCGGGCAACGTGGAGGGCTTCGACATCGACATTTCTAAAGCCATTGCCAAACATATCCTCGGTGACGAGAACGCAATTGAACTGAAGGAAGTAACCTCCAAGACACGGATTCCAATGCTGAACAATGGTGAGATCGATATGGTTGTCGCTACCATGACCATCACCGAAGAGCGCAAGAAGGAGGTTGACTTCTCCGACGTTTATTTCCAAGCCGGACAATCGCTGCTAGTAAAGAAGGGTAGTACGATCACCGGTCTTGAGGATGTAACGAAGGATACCAAGATACTCGGCTCCAAGGGGGCGACCTCGATCAAAAACATTAAAGAGAAGGTTCCAGGTGTAACTGTACTGGAATTTGATAACTACCAGGATGCGTTCAGCGCCCTGAAGGCGGGTCAAGGGGACGCGCTAACAACAGATGATGCCATCCTGTATGGTATGGCTTCGCAGGATCCGAACTTCGAGGTTGTAGGCGAACCGTTCACCGACGAGCCTTACGGCATTGCTGTGCAGAAGGGCAACACCGATGTAGTTCAAGCCATTAATGATACCTTGACCGAACTGAAATCAAGCGGTGACTATGATGCCATCTATACGAAATGGATCGGTAAAGCTCCGGCAAAATAAGGAGGGTCAGGCATCTTTGACATCATGCTCTGCATTCACCATCGGTCCTTGCATGAACGGTAGCCGTCCTTTAAAGGGCGGCTCTGCCGTTTCTGCTTGTAAGATCAAACGGATGAAGAATGGGGCAAGTGAGCAAGCATCTTTAGGCAAGGGTAGGTGAGATCCATGGATTTTACGATATTAACCGATTATTTCGGCCAGTATATGGAGGGCTTCAAGGGCACTTTACTCTCCAGCGTACTTGCTCTCCTCGGCAGCTTTCTGGTGGGGACAGTGATCGCCGTCTTCCGCATTACACCGGTGAAGGGGCTGCGCTGGTTCGGAACGGGCTACGTCGAGTTTATCCGTAATATTCCGCTATTGCTCGTGGTGTATATTTTCTATTACGGTCCTTCTGCACTGGGATTCACACTTGATGGCTTCAAGGCAGGAACCATCGGCCTGGCCGTGTATACCTCAGCCTTTATCGCCGAGGCGATCCGCGCCGGAATCATGGCTGTTCCCAAAGGACAAATGGAGGCCGCACGTTCGTCCGGACTCAGCTACATACAGACTATGCTGCATGTCATTCTCCCGCAGGCGATTAAGCTGGTCATCCCGCCGCTTGGCAACCAGTTTATTAACCTGATTAAAAACTCCTCGGTGCTGACCATCGTCGCCGGTCTTGATTTGATGTATTTTGCAGATAGCATCTCAACTGAAACATACCGCACATTCGATACCTACATCTTCGTAGCGTTGTTCTATCTCGTATTGACTCTTCCGCTCAGCTACGGCGTGCGGGTATGGGAGCGCCGTCTGCAGCGCAATTACTAGAATAGGATGTTTTATGGGGTGAATTATTAGTTGTTTACAGTCCGTGAAGCGGCTGTAAGGTTTGCGGTTTAGGGTTAAGGTTTTACAGTCCGTGAAGCGGCTGTAAGGTTTGCGGTTTAAGGTTAAGCTTTTACAGTCCGCGAAGCGGCTGTAAGGTTTGCGGTTTAAGGTTCGTAACGATGAGAGAAGGCCGGGATAACAGGCCTTCGATCAATGGCTCGCGATCTTAGCTTTGCTTGGCGAAGCTTTGAATTCCGCTTGATAGAAGGAATGAATGGAGAGAGGGTTTGGCGCTGTGGGGGCGGAAGCGATAGCGCCCGCCTGGAAGCCTAAGCTATACCGGATAAATAATGATGAAGATAAGCAGGCATAGAGAAGGTGAAAGTAACGGAGGGGAATTTTGGAACTGGAGGAGCGTTAGCGTCCGCCTTTATGTTTGGATTTCTACCGCGGCCAGCGGTTCAAATCAGGAAATCCAAACATAACAGCGGCCGGAGGTCCAACATTCACCGCAGTTACCCGTCACCGGCTCGAACCAAGCCCGCATCTTTAGAATCCATGTGTCCAGCATAGCCCCAGCCTCCATCCAGCTACCGCATCACGTTCCCCACTCCAAACCCTACGGACAATCATCCGTCCGTATATCAACATTTCAACACTTCCCATGCAAAGCACCTAAGGAGGGTTACTATTTTGGATTTTACCGGCGCATACTCCATTGATAATTTAAAGTTTCTGCTGGATGGGCTGTATATTACGCTCATCGTGGCTTTTGTATCGATCATCCTGAGCTTTGTCATTGGCTGTATTATGGGAGTGATCCGTTATTCGGAAGTGCCGGTATTGTCGCCGGTAATGTTCGTACTGGTGGAGCTGATCCGTAATCTGCCGCTGCTGCTGATTATTTTCTTCATCCGTTTTGCGCTGCCGGAGGTGGGGATCAAGCTGGGATTGATCACGGCGGCTATTGCCGCATTAACGATATTTGAAGCTGCAATGATTGCAGAGATTGTACGCGGCGGATTAACCTCGATTGACAAGGGGCAAATTGAAGCAGCGCGTTCCTCCGGCCTCAGCAGTTTCCAGACCTTGTGGCATATAGTGCTGCCTCAAGGATTACGGCGTATGGTTCCGCCTCTGGTAAGCCAATTCATCTCACTGCTAAAAGATACCTCGCTCGCAGTTGTGATCTCTTTGCCGGAGCTGATGCATAACGCCGGGATTGTCATCGGGCACGGCTACAGCTACGCAATTCCTACGTTGCTGCTCGTAGCACTGATTTATTTTGCAGTCAATTTCCTGCTGTCGATCCTCTCGCGAAGATTGGAGAATAAAGTGGTCTGACGGACAGGAATCGTGTACTTTAGCGTAGGAAAGCAGAGGCGGTTATGGTAGTATAATTGTCAACATCTTTGGCAGGAGCAGTGGGCGATGGGACATTTGATACTGAAATCCAAATATGCGCAGATTATCATAGTAGCCGCCGGGACGGCGTTGGCCGGTGAATTCAAAATAAATCCGTTTGATGGTGACATCTTCCGGATTGCAATGGGCAGCAGTGCGTTTCTGCTGTTTTTGCTTTTAATGAGGCGGCTGCCTTACATTAGTACAGGTATTGCCACAGGCATTGTCGTGCTGCTGTTTCGTACCGGATTGGATGCTGCGGGAGACGCTGAGCTGAGCTTTGTGCAGAGTGTAACCAGCCATTTCTCAGCAATGGTCTATTATATCGTCTTCGCAATATTGATGCATTTGCTTAAGAGCCGGCTGGATACCTTCCATCCGCTTGTGCTTGGCGGTGTTGCGTCGCTTATTGATCTGGTGTCGAATGAAATGGAGCTGCTGACCCGGCTGATTGTGCTGGACTCGGCCTCTTTCCGGCTGAATGAATGGACTTATCTGATGGTTATTGCTGTCATTCGTACGTATTTTACGACCGGTGTGTACAGCAGCATTTCCGTCAGCCAGCTGCGAATCGCGCAAAGAGAACAGAAGCAGCGGATTGAGCAAATGCTCGGATTCGGCTCGGGCCTCTACGGTGAAGTATTTTATCTGAAAAAGTCGATCGGGACACTGGAGAGTGTTACCTTGAGCAGCTATGACCTATATCGGAACCTTAAGGCCGGTGAGGAGCATCAGTTATACAGCCGCCAGGTGCTGGATATTACCCAGCAGATTCATGAGGTGAAGAAGGATACCCAGCGGATTTTGGCCGGTCTGGTGAAGCTGGTGGAGCGCGAGGTTACCGGAGACATGCGTCTATCCGACATCCTGAGTTTTACCGTGAAGAGCAATGCCAAATACGCCGAAATGCTGGGCAAGAGTATCAGCTTCAGTACCCATATTCCCCAAGACTCCGATTATACCACCGCAAGCTACATTCCACTGCTTACCCTGCTGAACAATCTCACTGCCAATGCGGTTGAGGTTATAAAAGGAATAGGGAGCGTATCCCTAGATATCTATGAGAAAGCCGGGTCTACGATCCTCACGGTAACTGACAGCGGCGGCGGAATTAAGGAACGTGATCTTGAACTGCTGTTCGAGCCCGGGTTCACGACGAAATTTGATGAAGAAGGTATTGCTGCTACGGGAATCGGACTTTCGCATGTGCGGGATATTGTTGATACATTTGAGGGCGTGATTACGGTTCATAAGGCCTCCCATACCGGAGGGGCAATGTTTCAGATTGTTTTGCCGACGGCAAAGCTGCGGAAGGAGGAATAAAGGATGCCGCTTTCTTTCTGTATAGTGGATGACGATGCGGCCGCCAGAAGAATGCTGCAGCATATCATCGAGGATAGCGGGCTTGGCGAAGTGGCGGGTACGGCGGAATGCGGGCAGGACGGAGTGCGGCTGATCTTAAGTGAATGTCCGGACATCGTGCTGATGGATCTGCTCATGCCGGATCAGGATGGGATTGAGACAATTATCTCGCTGCAAGCCCAGGGCTGCCGCTCCAAATTCGTGATGATCTCACAGATTGAAAACAGTGATATGGTAGGCCGCGCTTACCGCAGCGGAATCGAGTTCTTCATCCGCAAACCGATCAATAAGATCGAAGTGGAGGCCGTGCTGTATAAGGTGAACGAACGTTATGCGATTAACCGCTACCTGGATGAGATCAAATCTAGCCTCAGCAAGCTGGAGGGACTGCAGTTCGGACTGCCGCCGGTGCAGATCAGTAAACGTTCCGTACGGGAGATCATTCAGCCGATTCTGATGAACATGGGCATGGTGTCCGAAAGCGGAAGCCGCGATATTATCACGATGATGGAGCTGGCCGCAACGCACAGTAACCGCGGAAGTCTGCCACCGCTTAAGGAACTCTACGAAATGGCTGCAGCCAGCTATAAAACCGTTCCCGCCGAAGCAGCAAAAGAGGTGAAAGCGATTGAACAGCGATTGCGCCGCGCATTGTCTGCCGGACTGACCAATCTTGCCTCCATTGGATTGACAGATTACGGGAATCCCAAGTTCGAATATTACGCGCCGCTTTATTTTGATTTTGAAGAGGTGCGGCTGAAGATGAGGGAGATCGAGCAGGGCCGGGATTCCGGCAAGGTTAAGGTGAATATCAAGAAATTTCTGCAAGTACTGCATCTGGAACTGCTGGACGGCATGGGCCGCTAAGGTGCAACTATAGATGTAGGAATCATAGGACTTCCGGAACTGCTGAACAGCAGGCTGGTGGTTATTTTTTTGCGCAGAGATGTAAGCAGGCTAGGCTTCACATCAATAGTTGGGCTGGGGATGCCTCATGCGGTACAATGGTAACATGAAGTTGCTGCAAGGCGTAAGTAGGAACAAACGGAGGATTCATTATGATACGTACATTAGTGATAACACATCAGGGTGAAGTGCTGACAGGGCTGGCACTGCAAAATATAGTGATTGCTGATTATGCCTGGATTTGGGCGGATTTTGCTATGCCTACGGCGGAGGAGTCCCTGCTGCTGGACACCTATTTTCATTTTCATCCCTTGGCAATTGAGGATTGTATGCATATCTTGCAGCGGCCGAAGCTGGATTATTACGAGGATGTGCAGTTTTTTGTGCTGCATGCGCTCAATGAGCGCACGCTGGAGGCGGAAGAGGTCGACCTGTTTCTGAGCAAAAACTTTCTCGTGTCCTATCACCATCAGGAGAAGTCGGAGATGGATGAGGCCTGGGCTTCGGTGCAATCGGAGATTCACAGCCGCAAAGGCTGGTCGGGCGGTCCAATTGCGGCAGCCTACACCGTAATGGACAAGCTGGTCGATAAGTATTTTCCTAGCCTGTACAGCCTTGAAGATGAACTGGCCGATCTGGAAAGCAGCGGCGGCAGCGAGTCAGTGGAAGAGCTTATGAGCCAGGTCTTCAATGTGCGCGGACGGCTGCTTAAGCTGCGCCGGACGATTGTGCCGATGCGCGACCTGATGTACCGGATCCTCAATTCGCAGCATGTGCAGAGCAATGGAGAGGAACGGATTTATTTTGGCGATATCTATGATCATCTGTTGAAGCTGACCGATATGATCGAGGTGGACCGGGAAATGACCGCTGATCTGCGCGACAGCTATATTTCGCTTAACTCCAACCGGATGAATTCCATCATGAAGACCCTCACGGTAATTACTACTGTATTCATGCCGTTGACCCTGATTGCCGGGATATACGGGATGAACTTCCAGGTGATGCCGGAGCTCCACTGGACGTACGGTTATCCCTTGGTACTGCTGCTAATGCTGCTGCTCGGAGTGGGGATGTTCAGATGGTTCCGGCGAAGCGGATGGTTTAAGTAAAGGAAGCGTAAACGCCACCGCTTAAGTGCGGCGGCGTTTACTGGAGGCAGGAGCTGTTTTTTTACGGTTCTTGGGCGGGGAATGGCGTCGCTGCGTCGCGGGGCGTCTTTTTTTACGCCGTTTGGGGCTGTACAGAGCGGCATCCTCTTCCGCTGCGAGCGCACCTGCCCCGCTTTTTTTGCCTTTTCCGAAGCTTCCCATTACGAGCTTAACCATAGGGGCCATCTGCTGAAAACCCTGCATCACCTTCTGCACCTTGCCCATGGAGTTTACAATGCCGTCAATTCCGCCCAGCCGGTCAACGATACCTTTGATCTGCTCCATATTCGCGAGATTGCCGAGTCCGCCGAGACTGCCCAGCAATCCGCCTGCTTTGGCGGTGGCGGCTTCAGCGGCAGGCAGGGCAAGCGCTGTTTCGGCAGCTTCCGCTCCAAGGGCAGGAAGCATTCCGGTTTCCACGGGAACAGGCGGCGCATATGAAGTGATACCGGGATAGGGGGAAGACGTGTACGGCCCGGCCAGCGAACGCCCATCCCGGCGGGAATGATTATAGTAATGATGAGGCATAACATCACATTCCTTCGTTAGTGGTTTGCTATACTGTATGTCATGGGCGAACATAAGGTATAGACGAATGCCCGGGTTACCGGGATAGCAGCGGAAAAGGGCGAATGCCTACAAGGGGGGACGGGAAGTGAAGAAACCGTGTCTATGCTTGATTTTCGGTGCTTATGTAGTACTATAATTAAGGCGGTAATCCTATTAGGATTTTGAAGGAAGACTGTCGAATACATAAATTGTGTGCGTCTGGGGTGGACGTTTGTCCATGATTTTCGTTCTTTACAGCGTGAAACCGTTAATGCTTGAAAAAACTGCTCCAGTACAATATAGTAGAGGCAAGATAGTCATATTAAAGTATGTATTTAATGTCAGTTTTGTACGATGCTTATTCAATGAGGCTAATGCTGACCAAACTTTTAGGGGATGATCTACGATGCAGCTTAAGAAGCTAAACGATAAAAGTATTGACCAATTATTTGAGGCTATTTTGACATTGAAAAATATGGAAGAATGTTATGTTTTCTTTGATGATCTTTGCACAGTAAACGAAATCCAATCGCTCTCACAGCGTCTGGAAGTTGCGCGGATGCTGGGCAAAGGCTCTACTTATAATCAGATTGAAGCGGAGACTGGCGCAAGCACGGCGACCATTTCCCGTGTGAAACGCTGCCTGAATTACGGCAATGACGGGTATAAGCTTACACTGGAACGTCTGGGGCGATAATTGATGAAGCCGGGCGTACTCATTATTAGTCACGGCTCACGGGATAAGACATGGGTTTCTCTTGTTGAAGAAGCCGTCGGCCATTTATCACTGGAGAAGGAGCTGCCTGTGGCGGTTTCTTTTTTGGAGCTGGTAGAGGGCTGTCTGATACAGGATGGTATAAATGAATTGGAACATGCAGGGGTCACAGATATTATTGTGATCCCCTTGTTTGTGTCTTCGGGAAGTACGCATATTGATGAAATAGAGTATGCGCTCGGCGCCAAAGCTGCCCCTGAACGTGAAACGGATCTTGAACGCTTTACGGTTAATGCGCGCATCCATTTCGGCTACCCCGTCGATGATGATCCGGATATTGCGGTCATGATCTGGGACAAGGTCCGTGAGCTGTCCGCTAATCCGCAGCGGGAGACGATTCTGCTCGTGGGACACGGCAGCAAGCATGACGGCTTCCGCCAGCGCTGGGAGCAGGGCATTTCCTCACTGGCGGAACGTGTGCGCACTGTGAGCGGAGTGGCGGCGGCCGATTACGGCCTGCTGAACCCGGACAGTATCAGAAGCCGGACGGTATATTGGCAGGAGCAGGGCTATGATGTACTGGTGGCTCCGCTCTTTTTAAGTGAAGGCTATTTCACCAAGGTAGTCATTCCGGAGAGACTTCAGGGATTAAAGTATGCTTATTCGGGACGGACACTGCTGCCTCATCCGCTGCTGCCGCACTGGATCGAAGAGCAGGTAAATACGATGCTGGTGAAGCTGCGGGCGCAGGCATAAATATCATCGGACTGATGTAGCCGCTAAAGCCGCTAACTTTGAAAAGATCGCGTATCCATTGTGTTTTTTTCGGTGGCTGCCGCATACATATATTTATACTTTTCTGCTGCTGCTGCTGATTTGATGTCATTGCAATAAGTAAAATATATTCTTCCTCAGGCTCTGGCATTGCTTGTGGGGTGCAGAATTGGGTATAATCAGTAAGGTTATCTATTATAAAAACAGGTGGCGTTCCGGTAATGAAAACTGCGAGACTGATTTATAATCCCACTTCTGGACGGGAAGAAATGAAAAAGCGGCTCGCCGACATTTTGGACCGGCTGGATATTGGCGGCATCGAAACCTCATGTCACGCAACAACCGGTGAGGGCGATGCTACGGCAGCCACAATTGATGCGGTCGAACGCGGAACTTATGATCTAATTATAGCGGCCGGTGGCGACGGCACATTAAATGAGGTAATCAACGGCATGGCGGAGAGACCGAATCTTCCCCCGCTTGGCGTATTGCCGCTGGGTACAACCAATGATTTTGCCCGGGCTATGGGCATTCCGAAGAACTGGGAGGATTCCTGTGATCTGATTCTTCGCCAGGAGTCGCGCCTGATTGACCTCGGCAAAGCCAATGACCGTTACTTCATTAATATAGCCGGCGGCGGCAGCCTGACCGAGCTGACATACGAGGTTCCAAGCAGACTTAAGACGATGATGGGCCAGCTTGCTTATTACCTGAAGGGTATTGAGAAAATGGCAAGTCTCTCTCCGCAGGAGCTATACATCCGTGCCAATGGCCAGGAGCTGATTCATGACGAATTCATGCTGTTCCTGATCGCCAACACCAATTCGGTAGGCGGCTTTGAGAAGCTTGCCCCGGATGCAAGCATTGACGATGGACTGTTCGACGTTATTGCTGTTAAGAAATGCAACCTTGCAGAGTTCATCCGTCTCGTGACTTTGGCGATCCGCGGCGAGCATTTGCAGGATAAGAAGGTCGTTTATTTCCGTACCGATGCCATGGAAGTCACTTCTCCGGGGTATGTCCAGCTCAATCTGGACGGGGAACTTGGCGGCACTTTGCCAGGGAAGTTCCAGATCCTGCCGCAGCATTTGCGGATTTTTGCGCAGAAGCCTTGAGGCAGTTAGATGAAGGGAAGTGCAGGTGGCTGTGAGGCTAGCCTGCACTTTTATTGCAAAAGCGAAGATAATGAAAGAAGTGAACCTATAGATATGAGTAAACACCGCAGTGGACGCAGCGCAAGCCGCCGGGAAGGCACGGCGCCTGTCGCCGGGCTGCCCGTGAATAAGAATGACGAGGTTATGCTCGATATCATCGGCATGACCCATGAAGGCGAAGGGGTAGGCCGCGTAGAGGGCTTTACCCTATTTGTGCAGGGCGCTCTCCCCGGTGAGAAGGTCCGGGCGAAGGTGCTTAAGACGAAGAAGCAGTATGGCTACGCCAAGCTTCTGGAGCTTGTGCAGGCCAGCAGCGACCGCATCGCGCCGCCCTGCGCCATCTATGACCAATGCGGCGGCTGTCAGCTGCAGCATATGGATTACACCGCACAGCTGGCGTGGAAACGCCAGCTGGTGGTGGACAACCTGCAGCGGATCGGGAAGCTGCAGGTGGCGGGTGCGCCGGGCAGAGGTGCAGGTGCTGGGAACGCTGGCGCAAAGGAAGCCGTTGAACCGGCGGATCTGACTCCCGGGGCAGAAAGTGCAGCAGCTGAGGGCGGGAGTGTGGCCAGTGCAGGTGCTGCGGGTGGCCAGGCTGACGGTATTATCGTCCGGCCAACCCTGGGCATGGACGAGCCTTGGCGTTACCGCAACAAGGCTCAGGTGCCGATCGGTGTCACCGAAGGCGGACTGGTCGGCGGATTCTATGCCCGCGGCAGCCACCGGATCGTCGACATGGAGACCTGTCTGATCCAGCATGAGCATAACGACGACGTCGTTGCCGCGGTGAAACGCATAGGCAGAGAGCTGGGCATCTCCGCCTACAATGAAGAGACCGGACGCGGCCTGCTGCGCCACGTCGTTGTGAAGAAAGCCTTCCGCACCGGGCAGATGATGCTGGTACTGGTCACGAACGGCCGCGACATCCCGCATCTTGACGCCTGGCTCGGCAGCATCCGCGCACAGCTGCCGGCTGTGGCAAGCATCTGCCAGAACATCAATACGCAGAAGACAAATGTCATTTTCGGAGATGAGACCCGTGTCTTATGGGGCACCGACGTCATCTACGATTACATCGGTGATGTGCAGTTCGCCATCTCCGCCCGGTCATTCTATCAGGTGAATCCGGCACAGACTGAGGTGCTGTACAGTAAAACCGTAGAATATGCCGGTCTGACAGGCAAGGAGACTGTAATCGATGCCTATTGCGGCATCGGGACAATCTCGTTGTTTCTGGCGCAGCACGCGTCTAAGGTGTACGGCGTAGAGATTGTGCCTGAAGCTATTGAGGACGCGCGTGCGAACGCACGGCTTAACAATATGAACAACGTAGTGTTCGAGGTAGGTGCCTCAGAGGACGTGATCCCGAACTGGAAAGAGCAGGGCGTTACGCCGGACGTAATTGTCGTTGATCCGCCGCGTAAAGGCTGCGACCCGCGCCTGCTGGATACGATTCTGGCAATGAAGCCGGAGCGGGTGGTGTATGTATCTTGTAATCCATCGACACTGGCGAGGGATTTGCGGGTATTGGAGGATGGCGGGTACAGAACAGTGGAGGTAACTCCGGTGGATATGTTCCCGCATACGGTGCATGTGGAGGCTATTTGTTCTTTAGTTTATAAGGGTGTAGCAAATTAATAAAGTCCGGCTAAAATGGGCAGGTGACTGAGAAAGGAATCAGAAACCGCTCAGCTTCAAGTCTGTATAAAGACTGCGTAAAGTCTACGAAAGGCAAAAATAGCCGAGTGCAATCCAGGGTGAAGTGTCCTGTGTTCACTCGGTTGTTTATTTGTCTAAGGAAATGAAAAGAGGATAAGATCAGTATGCGCAGGACTCACACTACGACTGGCTTGTACATTGCGTAAGAGGCAATCGTAGCGTGAGTAACGGTTGGATGAGTTTCTAATAAATACGGAATCCAAGCTTTGGCAGCAGATATTTGTTTTTCCCCATCGCTCTTACGGTAATAAGCTCAGCTCCTTGAGCAATTGCATCCTCAACTGCAGCAATGATTGCAGCGGTAGCAACTCCTCTTCTTCTGAAGGCGCCTAACACAGCAACAAACTCCAGAGAGAAGATACCATTATGATTTATAAGAGAGGATACCCCTGCCAGTGTTCCTTGATCGTACACATTAAAGCACGATAGAATACTTTCCTGACACACAGGGTAATGGTGCTCGGGATGGATAATCGGAAGACCTTGGTGAATAACAAAGTTGTTCAATAGTGCCCATAGCTTGAACTCCTCAGCACTGTTAACCTTGTTGATAGTGATATGTTTGGCTATCGCAGGATAATCAGGCTTCTCCGCAGCCAGTAGAGCCATCCCTGCCTCTTCCTCATTAGGCTCTGGTAATAGCTCTGGTCTATGCTCGCCTTCCCCAATATACTGGAGCAATCGCTCAGACGGATACATCCCCCAGAAGACATGCTCCTTGTAGTTTTTGATCTCCTGAACAATGCGAAGCGCTTCGGTTTCTGGCAGATGCTCGATTTGAATAATATAAATGGAGGTTCCGCTATGCTGCCCCTTTTTAGGACGTATGATCGTGTAATGTAGAAGCTATTCAGTCTCCATGTGTTCAGATTTCCCCAAAATGTCCAGATAAAAAGTACCGCCTTCTTCGATATGCTGTCTTATGGTTTGCTGATCCATATCCTTCATCCTTTGCATGTTTTTGTTTTTTTAGTATGTGTTTGCTGATTGTCTCGATTATACTGAAGATGGAGTAAAAAAGCCTTAACAAATCGTGCTGTTTGCGGAGATCTCCTATCTGCTTCTGCATTTGGAAGGCTATTTATCAGGAATCGAGAAATGAACTCGCCAGGAAGCGAATGAGCAGGATTGGAGTGGAAAACCTGAGAGCGAATGATAGTTGAGGAGAGATTAAATGAAATCACAAATTAAGTGTGTGCTTATTATGTTTCTGTTAAGTATTTCAATAACTGCGTGTTCCACCAATAAAAGCAGCTTAAACCCAAATAATGACAGTAGCTCAAGTAGTAATAAAATTTCTGACACCAGTGTTCCAACAAGTAAACCTGAGAACAATAAGAGTTTAGCAATGGAAGCATATAAGATAGTATTGCAAAATAAGATTGAATTTTACAGCATAGAAACTAAGAAAAAGGTATATTTGAATGATTTTTTAACTAATAACGAGATTTATGGAACTACATCTAAAATTAAAATAAATCACTTTGCCGTGCTTGATATGGATGGTGACAGAATACCTGAAGTTGTTCTTGGATTAACAGTAGATGAGAATCCAAATTTTGTTGAAGTCCTGCATTGTATGAACGGTGAAGTCTATGGCTACTTTTTTGGAAACGACCAGTTGCGTTTTCTTAAAACTGACGGAACATTTAGATGGTTAAGCGGCGGGTTAACTTACAACGGATATGGAAAATTAAGATTCCAAACCAATTCCTGTGAAATTGACGATTTAGCTTATCATGAATCAAGTGCTACTGATGAATCATCCACCACATTCGCCACAGCATACTACATCAATAATAAACTAGTTACTGAAGATTCATATAAAGCTTTTGTTAAAGAAGAAGAGGCTAAAAGGGATGTAACGTGGTATGAATTTTCTCAAGAGAATATATCAACAGTGACTTCAAAAATATAAAGGACGAGGGGTGGCTATATTCGCGTTACTGGAACGTCATATTAAGCGCCGCCGAGCAAGTGACCGGGAACGATAGCGTAAAGATCGCCTTCCGCACGTCAACGGAAAAGCCGAAAAGATAAATAGAGATCGCGTATCAATAGTGAACTAAGCCGGGGACAATTTGAAGTGACCCCTGTCAAGTAGACAGTAAACAAAAAGCAATATTTAAGCAGCCTGAGTTCGGTATTCATAGGGACTCAGGTTGTTTAGTTTCGTTTGGAAACGTGCATGGTTGTAAAAGCGGATGTATTGCTGCACGGCATGCTTCACCTGCTTAGCAGAATGAAAAGAGTGGAGGTAGAAACACTCGGATTTAAAATGACCGAAGAAGTTCTCCATACAGGCATTGTCCCAGCAGTTACCCTTTCTGGACATGCTCGCCTTTATATCATATCGCTCCAGTAATTTACTGTATTGGCGGCTGGTGTATTGAAAACCTTGGTCGCTGTGCAAAAGAACACCTTTAGTATCCCGCCGTTTTCTCGCCTTTTTGACCGTATCAAACACCAGCTTTAAATCATTCCTCGGACTAATCTGGTACGCTACAATTTCATTGTTAAACAAATCTTTAATCGCAGACAAATACAGCCTTTGCCCATTAAAGATAAGATATGTAATATCCGTAACCCACTTTTGGTTTGGCCGGTCTGCTGTAAACTCTCTGTTCAGGTGGTTGTCAGAAATAACGTAAGCCTCTTTCGTGCCGTAGTAAGGCCGTTTCCTCCGAATGACTGCTCGAAGCCCCAGCTCGCCCATGAGTCGCTGTATGCGCTTGTGGTTTACGTGGATGGCGTAGGTACGCTTTAGCCAAACCTTCACCCTGCGATATCCATAAATGCCTTTGAGCTTCTCGTAGCATTCGACGATTTTCAGCTTTATGGCTTCGTCTTCACGTTGCTTGGGGGAGACAAACGTTTGTCGGTTCATCCACTTGTAAAAACCACTTCTAGATACCCCAGCCAGTTTGCATAGCAGAGTAAGGTCGTATTTCTTATAAAGCAACTCCTTAATCACTGCAAACTTCTTGCTGCTCGGTACAGCATCCATTCCTCCTTTCACATCTGTAAGAGCTTTTTTAGTAATTCATTCTCCGCTTCAAGGCGTTTCATCTTGACCTCAGGATCTTCGGGACGTGTTCGGGGTCTGCCTATTCCTGCCCCTTTCGCTTTTCCTCGTTTTTCTTCAAGGCCCTTTAATCCCTCTGCCTTAAAATGTTTCACCCACCGGCGAACTAAAGAGTCATTAATCCCCATTTCGCGTGCTACACTTTTATATCCCAATCCCTTTTTGAGATAAAGGTCTACGGCCTTTTTCTTAAACTTATCATCGTACGTTTTTCTCATATCGCCCATAAAAAATCCCCTCCATAGTAGACAGATTAAACGGCTTGCTTTTTTCTGTCTACTATAAGGGGATCATATCAATTCGCCCCGGTCTTTTTTATGCCGTCAGACGCCGAATTTGGCAGTATAGCGTTTCGTGTATTCTCCCGCGCAAAAGAAAAGACGCCGTATCACAAGAGACGGCTAAATTTTTTAGTATTAGCGTCCGCTTCTTTCAACTTCTAGACATGGAAAGAGTTTTTGGCGGAAGCAGAAATTCTCAAGTTCAAATAATCGGCAGTCGTCAACATATCGTGTTGTCACAACACGACCCCTTATCTCGTTTTATAAGCAAAACAAAATAAGGAGTGGTTGCAATGAAAGAATTGATATGCATCATCGTTGGCGGAGGATATGCGGGCATTAATGCGGTTAATGTGATTCGAAAAACGTTTAAGGGTGAGGCAAGCCAGCGTCCGCTTCGACTCATTCTAATCGACAAGAATCCCTATCACTTTCGCAAAGTTTTGCTTTTTAAGCCTGCGGCTGGAAACGAAGATATAATTGTCCCACTGACAAGGTTGTTTCCCGAGGGGGTTGAATTGGTTCAAGCTACCGTAACCAATATCGAATCAGAGAAGAGAAGGCTGCTTTATCAGGATGCCGAAGGAAATGAGAATTCGATGAAATATGACATTCTCGTTTTGACGGTAGGCAGCGTCGTACGGCAACCCGATCTTGATCAGGGGGGGATGGCATTGGCGAGCTTGGATGCCGCGTGGAAGATCAGAGAGGCGTGGCGCACGAATATGCAAAAAGCCGTTAAGGAAACAAACGCGAAAGAGCGTCAGAGATTAATGACCATTGCCGTTGCGGGAGCAGGTATAAGCGGCATCGAGACATCTGCCGAACTGGCTCATTTCGTTCGAGAAGATGCGCAGCAATTGGGACTTGATCCGGGTGCTGTGAGGATAAAACTATTTAACACGAACAAGAGGCTATTCCCGGATGGCCCGGCCAAGGTAGGGCTTAAACTGGAACGTTCACTTGAAGCTTGCGGAGTAACCGTCTTACAAGGGAGCAGAGTATTACAGGAGAAAGAGGGAACGCTTACCTTATCTAGCGGAGAAACGATGTCCGTCGGTCTATGTGTTTGGACGCTGGGGCTGTTACCCAATCCAATGCTGCGAAACATCGGGTTACCGGTCACTCCGGAAGGATACGTGATCGTAGATGCAAGTTATCGGGTTCAGGGTGCTCAAGGTGTATACAGTATCGGCGACTGCGCCCGAATCGTAGACCCTGCTAGCGGACGGGCGGACGGGAAGACGTGTAAGGAAGCGACCGCTCAAGCGGCAAGGCTTGGAAAGATTTTGTCGGCGGATCTTGAAGGGCGCCCTGCACCCTCGCATAAGGGGTTTATAGACTTTTTCTGCTTTGGCTTAGGTCCGGGGCATGGAATGGCATGGACACGTATATGGGGGGGAGATATTATTTTTACGGGAAAGCTGGGTTGGCGACTGAGAAAATTCACCTGGGATGCGCCAAGTCTGTTAAAATAATGTGATTAGAGGATTAGAGGATTAGAGGCTAAGATTGGAAGTGGTAAGATGCAAGAGTTATATGAGCAGTATAAAGGGCTGCTGTTTACGCTTGCCTACCAACTGACCGGATCGGCTTCCGATGCGGAGGATGTTGTGCAGGACGTATTCCTGAAGATAAATGACGTAGATCTGGCGCGTTTGGTTGAACCGAAAGCATATCTGTGCAAAATGGTGACTAATCGCTGTCGGGATTTACTCAAATCGGCGCGTAAACGGCGGGAACTGTATTTCGGACAATGGCTTCCCGAGCCCATTCTTACTCCCAATGATGAATCGTTTGAAGCGGTTGTTCGTGACGAGCTGTTGTCTTACGCTATGCTCGTGTTGCTTGAAAGGCTATCCCATACGGAACGGGCGGTGTTCGTGCTTCGTGAAGCGCTCGGCTTTGAATATTCAGATATTGCTGAACTTGTTGACAAAAGTGAAGCAAATTGCCGCAAACTGTTCAGCCGTGCGAGAGGAAAGATGGGGATTACCCACGATGAGCAGGTCCACTCAGAAGCGGCGAGCGAAGAGTGGGTCCGTCGATTCCTGAAGGCTCTCGAACTGGGAAACGTGGACACGGTTGTATCCATACTCGCCGAAGATGTCGTGTTGGTCTCTGATGGAGGGGGCAAAGCGTTCGCCGCCGTCCATCCTATTGAATCGCGCGATCTCGTCGCACGGTTCCTTCTCGGTCTAACTCGTAAGGCTCCTCATTACGAAGGAGGCGTGCATGTCGAGATGACGGATATAAATGGTCAAACAGGGCTTGTTGTCCGTTCAGGCGAGGGCATCGAAGTTGTTGTGCTGATACACGTTGAGAGAAATGCGATTTGCAACCTATACTTTGTTAGGAATCCGGATAAGCTGAGGCTTTTATTGAAATGAAAAAGAGTATTCGAAAAAGATTACACCGTTAGAACCCGTTATGAGATTCGTATCGTGCATGGTGGTATAGCGAAAGTTGTGAACAGTAACCACACATGTGGAGTGTGTAGCTTGGATGGACTTTATCGGCAAAGGCTGAAAAAAATATGTAGTGTTTAGTTTTAACGATATCACTACTGTTGGTTTTTTATTTGGGGCAGAAATAGGTGGCTTGAGTATTTGATGAGGCGAGGGCGAGAAGGTGGGGGCTTCATTTACAGAGGCAACCCAGTCTGCTCGAATTAAATTGACATACAGAACAGAACACGGTTTTCTTCCCGTCTCCATTGCCAAGGAAGTCCGGCTGGATTACTTCAATGCGCTGGAAGCCTACGCCGTTCATGGGGACTGAGGCTGTTCAAAAAGTAGGCATGTACTACTTTTTGAACAGCCTTTTTACTTTAATATCGCTTTTGAATCAAGTCATATCATCCCGAAGCGCATCAATAATATTTTCCTTTTTGATCTTGCTAATGGCATACAGCATTGTAACAAACACAATAAAGAGCACGCTGAACACGCTGATTCCGATGCTGGCCCAAGGCAGCACAAAAACGATACCGTCCGCTCCGCCTATGAACATCCCTTTGTAGATCAGCCAAGAGAAAATCACCGCTACGGGAAGCCCGACGAGCAGCGCCCTCATGCCATAAAAGGCACACTCGAAATTCATCATCTTCTGGAAATCGTGTTCCGACATTCCCACCGAGCGGAGCATGGCAAGCTCCCGCCGGCGCAGCTTGATGTTCGTGGAAATGGTGTTGAACACATTGGCAATTGCAATCAGCGAAATCATAATGATAAAAGTATAGGCAAACACGTTGGCAATGAAGATATAATTACGGCTCTCATCCATCAGTCTGTTCATATTGTACATATTGTACGCAGCTGTGATCCCCGCGCCCTCGATCATTGTTTCCATTTCAGCTGCCGACTGCGTGGGGCTCTCTGACTGAAAGGTCATGCCCTTCATAGCCACATGAGTGTCAGGTGTTACATACTGCTCTTTGAGCGAATAGGGAGCCATCACATAGAAAAAGATCGGCGTCGGCTCCGTGGCATCCAGAATCGGGAGTGTATCGGGCGGCGCGGTATCGACAAACGTAATGCTGACGTTTTTCCCCTGTTCGGGCTCCGTCCCGTCATCTGTCCTGGGCACGATGGTGAAATTCATGGCAGAGTTTTTGAACACGTCCACATATTCGCCCGCCTCTTCAATCTTGGCAACGGAAATCAGCTTCGCATTTTGCCCGGTATATTCCTCTGCTGGCAGACCCAGCTCTGCAAGAATACTAAGATAGGTGCTTTCATCAAGGAACTGAAATTGCATGGGCAGTTTAACAGTATCGCCCGGTGCATAAGAAGGCGCATATTCCCAGTAATCGTCTGTCATATCGCTTGCTTTGGCAGTGCCTGAATAGGTAACAAGCGCCTGATATGAGCTTGCATAGACGCCATCAGCGGTCTTCATCTTGTTATATAGCGGCAGCATTTCGCTGTCGTCCATGTCCCGTGCGGCAAAGGCGATGTCGTAGGTCGTAACCTCTGTCGACTGACCTAACGCCAGCTTCAGATCTGTCACAAAAGCACTGGCTGATATAAACAGCACTACACTTAAAACAAGCGACAGCACAATGCTGCGATAGCGTTTCTTGTTTCTCTTAAAATTTTTGAGTGCAAGGGTTCCCTCCAAACCGTAAATGTGCTGTGACAGGTTTGAAGTTTTAACAGCTTTAGATTCAACCTTGACCTCGTTCGTCTGGCGAATACACTCCATCACAGGCGTGTTTACAGCTTTTCTTGCTGGGATATAGGCCGAAATCAGAATCGTAACCATGCTGACCGCTGCCGCAGCAATAATTGCGGGAATGGATACCGTCACGGTCAATGGGACATCAGTGTAGAGGATGTTACCAAACGTCTTGGCGACAATGTCGATTACGAGTTTGATGCCGCCCATGCCAACCAGTATACCTATCGGTATGCCGACCGCGCCGATGCAAAGTCCCTCAAACAGTACTGAATTTCGTAGCTGCTTTGCCGTGGCTCCCACTGACATGAGGATACCAAACTGCTGTGTACGCTCATTCAGGGAGATGTTGAAGGAGTTGTAAATCAGAAAAATCGAGCCTATCATGATGATGGCGACCACAATGCCGCCAACCGCATACAGAAGCCTGTTGAACATGTTATCGTCCGAAAGGCCCATGAAACGCAGCACATAATCATTCAAAAAATACGCATGGTCTCCGGCTGTTTTGTCGATGTAAGCATGTATTTGGCGCGGGTTTTTCAGTGTGACAAACAGGCTGAAGCTATCTGTGCTATCCCCGGCATCTGTTTTAGTGATTAGGGTATATCCCGGCGCGGAGTTTTCCTCAAAGCGGGGTCTTTGACAAATACCCACAACCTTGTAGGTTTTCTCACCCTGAGGTACAAAGGTTTCGCTCTGGGCATTGTACGGGACATTCTGACCGAGCTTTTCGCCGCCGCTCATGCGGCTTCCCACCGTGAGGGAAACGGTGTCGCCCACCGCGAATTTCACGCCGGCTTCGGTTGCGACTTTCCCCGAAACAAGAATCTCTCCGCTGTTTTCGGGCATCCTGCCGGAAAATAGTGTGACAGGCAGAGCATCCAAGGTTTCCTCACTGTAACCAGCCAGAAAAAGATACGGCTTGCCCGGGGTTTTGCCGCCGTCAAGCGCTGCGTAACCGATATTTTCAAAGGTTGCGGTGCTTGCAACTCCATCGTCGTGGGTTCGTTCCTGTACGAAAGAGGAATTAACATCCAAAAACTCGACATGCCAATCGCCGTATTTTGCAATTGCGCCATTTGTCATATAGCTCAGCAGGGATACGCCAAAGGTGGCGACCGCCGTAATCATGGCAGCAGACAGAACAACTCCGATAATCGTTACTAGCGTTCGTGTGCGGTTCTTTTTCAGTCCTTGTAGGGCGACCTTGTTGAAAATGTTCATGACCGTGCCACCTGCCTCTCGTCCCGCACTACTTTGCCGTCTGATATGCCGATAATGCGGTCTGCTTGCAGGGCGATATTTTCGTCATGCGTGACGATGAGAAGAGTCTGCCGATATTTTTGATTGCTTAATTTAAGCAGGTTGATAATTTCATGTCCATTTCGGCTGTCCAAACTGCCCGTGGGTTCGTCGGCAAGCATGACCGCCGGGGCATTCATCAGAGCGCGTCCTATGGATACGCGCTGCTGCTGACCGCCCGAAAGCTGATTGGGTAAATGCATTTTCCGGTCTTTCAGCCCAAGCAGGTCCAACAAGTCATTCAGCCGTTCCTCGTTGACCTTCCGCTTGTCCATCAGTATAGGTAAGGTGATGTTTTCCATCACATTCAGAGTGGGAATGAGGTTGTGAAACTGGTAAATCAGTCCGACCTGCCGCCTGCGGAAGATGGCGAGTTTCTCATTGCTTTGGGCATATACATCCTGCCCGTCCAAATACACCTTTCCGCTTGTCGGCACGTCCACGCCGCCGATGATGTGAAGCAATGTGGATTTGCCGGAGCCGGAGGAGCCGATGATTGCGGTAAACTCCCCCTTTTCGATGGTAAGCGAAACATGGTCAAGCGCGGTAACTTGGTTTTCGCCCTTGCCGTAGACCTTGCATAGATTTTCAATTTTTAAGAACTCCATTATGTGAGTCTCCTTCTCATGGTTTACCCATATAATAGAACCTTCATCTTACATCCCTGTGACTTTCAGGTGAGAGATTCGTCACTTTGGGAAACGAATGGCAAATACCGCACCGCCCTGCGGGTGATTTTTTGCGGTAATCGTCCCTCCCTGCCTTGTTATAATCATCTTGCAGAGAGAAAGTCCAATCCCGTATCCTGTAGCGTTTGGGTTTTTCCCGCGATAGAACCTGTCGAACAGGCAGGGTAAATCTTCTTTTTCAAAGCCCGCGCCGCTGTCGTGGATAGCAATCCCGGTAAACAGCGGGTTGTCCGTGCAAACAATCTCAATCTTCCCGTGCTCGCCTGCACTTTCCATGCAATTTTTGAGGACATTTTGAATGGCTTCCGAAAGCCAACCCGAATCGCCCTGAATCATTACCCCTTTCGGCACGTCTATTTGCAAATCAATATCGTGCAGTTCCATTGAGATTAGGAACGGGCGAAGCGCGGCGTTTACAAGAGCGTTTACATCGATCTGCCCGCTTTGGAACACCACAATGCCCGCGTCCAAGCGGGATAATTTCAATAGAGAAGTAATCAGCCAATCCATCCGCACAAGCAATTCCTCTGTTTCCCGTACAAATGCTTTCCGCTCGTTTTCATTAGGGTTATTCGCTAACAATGACAGAATGAGGTTCGCGGATGTGAGCGGAGTTCGGAGCTGGTGAGCTATGTCGGCAAGCGAATCGGCAAGATGTTCTTTTTCTTTTTTCAGCGCGTCGTTTTGCTCCCGAATACGCAGCATCATTTTTGTTATCTCGCTGTGCAGAATGGAAAGTTCGCCCTCGTCCGATTCACCAATATACAGATGGTCAGCATTATGAAGTACAAGATCAATTTGATTTGAAATCCGCGCAATGCTTTTGTACCGGGCTTTGGTAAACGCGAAGAACGCTGTGCCAAAGGCGGCGGCAGAAGCAAGGGCAAGGATTCCCGCCGCCTCATTTATTGCAAAACCCAGCATTACAGCGGCGACGGCCATTAAGGAGAACAAAATGGCAAACTGCCGAAACTCTCTATTCCGAAGCATGCCCGCCCCCCAATCTATACCCTGTCCCGCGAACGGTCAGAATAATTTGCGGGCTTGCCGGGTCGTTCTCTATCTTCTCCCGCAAGCGTTTGATGTACACGGTCAATGTATTGTCATTGACAAACTCACCCGCCGCGTCCCACAATTCGTCAAGTAGCTTGCCCCTCGTGATAATACTTTTTGGGTTGCTAATAAACACCAGCAACAAGCGGTATTCTAATGCTGAAAGAAAAACCTCGTTGCCGTTTTTTTTCACAACGCCGCTTGCCGTATCGACATGAAGCCCGCGAATTTCAAAATCCGCCCCGGAACGCCCGCTTTTTCGCAGGGCGGTTCCAATTCGCGCAATCAATTCACGCGGACGAAAAGGCTTGGTGATATAGTCATCCGCGCCCATGTTCAGCCCGGTAACAACACTCGCCTCATCGCCGGATGCCGTCAGAAAGATAACGGGTACATCCCCTGTTTCTTTGATTTCCGTGCAAACCGTAAAGCCATTTCCGTCAGGCAAGGAAATATCAATCAACGCCAAGTCGAATTTATTCCCGGCAAGTGCGGCAAGAGCTTCACTCCGCGTAGGGGCGTGGATGACTGTAAATCCCTCCGAGCGAAGCAAAAGTATAAGGTTTTTAGCGATTGCCTTATCGTCCTCAACCAAAAATATCCGTTTCATATATTTTCACCATCCTTTACTTTAGCACTCCTATATCGTCCGTCAGCCGGTTTTTCAGCGTCAACCGGAACAAGCCATGTATTTCCCACGCACAACACCTCCATAGCTTTATTATATTTCTTTTGACGGAAACATATAGGCTGAGGTGTAAAACAAAAAAATACCCCTTCTTTTATGATATACTTTGATTTATCATGCCGTATTCATAGAGAGGTTTTTGAGATGACAAATAATTTTTGGCGTGATTTACCACGGCCTTTTTTTATACTGGCGCCTATGGAAGATGTGACGGATGTTGTTTTTCGCCATGTCGTAAGTATTGCTGCCAGACCGGATGTGTTTTTTACGGAGTTTGCGAATACAGAGAGCTATTGTCACCCCGAGGGGCACCATGCTGTGCGCGGGCGTTTGACTTTTACAGAGGATGAACAGCCCATCGTAGCACATATCTGGGGAGACAAGCCGGAATACTTCCGTCAAATGAGCATCGGTATGGCGAAAGAAGGGTTCAAGGGCATCGATATTAATATGGGTTGCCCTGTAGCGAATGTAGCACAGAACGGGAAGGGAAGCGGCCTGATCTGCCGTCCGGACACCGCAGCGGATATCATCCAGGCTGCAAAAGCCGGGGGACTGCCTGTCAGTGTGAAAACAAGACTCGGTTTCAGTGACTTAGACGAATGGCGCGGCTGGTTGACCCATATTTTGAAGCAAGACATTGTTAATCTGTCTATTCATCTGCGCACACGAGAGGAAATGAGTAAAGTAGATGCCCACTGGGAACTGATTCCGGAGATTAAGAAGCTTCGCGATGAGGTGGCACCCCATACACTGCTGACCATTAACGGGGATATCCCCGACCGTCAGACTGGTCTTAAGCTCGCTGAAGAGTACGGTGTGGATGGTATTATGATTGGTCGCGGTATTTTTCAGAATCCGTTTGCTTTTGAGCAGGAGCCGAAGGATCACAGTAGTGAGGAATTACTTGATCTGCTGCGGCTGCATCTGGATCTCTATGATAAATACTCCGTACAGGCACCGCGTTCGTTCAGCCCCCTTCAACGATTCTTTAAAATATATGTCCGCGGATTTCGCGGGGCCAGTGAATTAAGAAATAACTTAATGAACACTAAGTCGACAAGTGAAGTGCGTGCGCTGCTCGATGAATTTGGAAGCAAGGAGCCTGACGAGGCGGAGGAAAGTGGGAATTAAGCTGCCAAGATTGTAGAAATCCGAGTGGAAAATAGAATAGACGCTAAACGAGTGAGGATCGGATGAATGGGGAAGGGGATGAGCCCGGAGCCAACAAGCCTTTCCTCTGTTTTTTATATATATTCTACACAATGATTTGACTTCTAAAATCACTTTGTTTACACTTTGTTTATACATTCTGGGAGGCGGGTCTATGTTTCAGGTTCGAAAATGGGGTAACAGCTTGGGCATTCGCATTCCGAAATCTCTTGCCCTAAAGGTCGGTATTGAGGAAGGCTCCGAAGTCGATCTTGATGTGGAAGATGGACATCTTATCATCAAGCCGAAGTCGGCTACACTGGACGAAATCCTTTCCCAGGTCACCCCGGAAAATCTCCATAATGAGGTCTCTACAGGCAAACAACAAGGACGGGAAGTATGGTAATGGGCGGGTATGTGCCGGATCGAGGCGACTTGGTATGGTTGCAGTTCAACCCGCAAGCGGGGCATGAACAGGCAGGCAAACGTCCGGCTTTTGTCGTGTCTCCTGCTTCCTATAATGGTAAGGTCGGACTTTCCTTGCTCTGTCCGGTAACTTCTAAACCAAAGGGCTACCCGTTTGAAGTAGTCATTCCGCAGGATCTGCCCATCGAAGGGGTTATCCTTGCCGATCAAGTAAAGAGTCTAGATTGGCAATCCCGACAGGCAGTGTTCATCTGTAAAGTACCACAGATCATACTGTCAGATGTCGTTGCCAAACTCGACTTACTGATTCGCTGACCTACAATTGTAGGCAGCAATAAGAGAAGTGGTGCCCAGTAAATGAATAACATAAACTCTCATCATTGTAATCTCAATATATGGTATCATCTACCTGATGAAGTATGGAGTAAAGTTGCTGCTATATATAAGTCTATGCCCGGTTGGAAGGGGTATAAAGACGGAATTCCACATTGGTTCGGGCAGGAAGATGATGATGTTTTTATTGAAGCATCCGTTGAGCCGGGCGGATTGTCATTTTATGCCCAGATGAATCAGAGCGATTGGGATTCCTGGATAACAAGGTTTAAATCAGAAGCAACAAAGGTATTAGATTTTGACGTTGGTGAACCTGAAGATGGATTTATGTGAAAGGATTGTAACTTCAAATAAACGACGTAAAGGACATGACTATAGCTAATCCCCTCTCTACTAAAAAGGAAATCCGTGGTTGAAGATGTGTGGACAGGTGAGGTGAATATATAAACTCCCGAGGAGTGTGTGACATGATAGGAAGAAATGACCCTTGTCCTTGTGGAAGCGGGAAAAAGTACAAGCAATGCTGTTTACTTAAGCAGTCGGAGGATCAGACGGTGCAGGCGAAGGCGCGGCATTTTTTTGACCGGAAATTTAGATTGACCAATGACCTGTATTCCTTTCTGGCTCAAAAGCAAGGCGGGGAATGGAGCTTCGATCATCAAAAAATCAAACCCTTCGATTCTACTTTAAGCTATTACAGAGAAGGGGCCGGAAACATGTGGGCGTATTTCTTTCGTGCATATGATAACGGTTTGCGCGGAATAGACTGGTTTGTGAAAGAAAGGGGCCAGAGGTATTCCGGGGAAGACCGGGAGATGCTTGAAAGATGGAGAAATATGAAGGTTTCCTGCTATCAGTTGGTGGACCAATATGAGCAAGGTGCGATCCTTGAGGACATCTGGACCCAAGAAAGGTATCGGATGCCGTACTGTGAAACGATGATTAAGCTTCCTCCTTGGACCGTATCTATCGGAATGATTGAGCCATATATAGAGGATTGGTGTATCCATGGAGTGTTTATGTGGGGCCACCCTGATGTAGCATCCGAGGTAATGACCAGGATAGAGCAGCTGCAGGAAGAAACTGCAAAGGCTTCAGAACAGGAGATGTCTCCTGCGGACATAATGGCCGGCAACTATCCGGAGATGCTTGATTTGTGCAACAGAATTAATAGTAGAAGTGAAAAGCCGGTTAGTAATCTGGAGGACATGAGGGAGCAAATTTTTGTAACACGCGAATATACTTGCGAGTTGCCCGAGCTGCTGGAGACAATGCTATTGGACATTGGGGACAAATATATTCTAGCGCCGGGGACAGATCCTGCAGAAGATATAACTGTAATTAGCCGGGCAGACAAGCTGGACGGGCTATTAGGCACTATACCAGCGGATCGTCGGGAGCAGCTTAGCTTGGACGAAATCCAGATCTCGAATGATTTGGCTAATATTCAGATCGATAAACAGGGGGTAACCGTCACTGGTTGGCAGAGCGCTGAGCTGGAAGCTACGCTGGAACTGTTGGAATCGAAATTGGCTACCGCCGTCGGTCTGACCCGGGTTAATGAACGAAGAGAGGCTAATCAGCTCCCCAAAGCGTTTGCCGTTAAAGGATACAATATCATAACAGACAAGAATCTCTCCGAGCAAGAGGTTACTGCTTACGGGAATCTAACCGTGCTACTGCAATGGGTTCACGACACACAAGTGAAAGCTCCCGCAGAAAGTGCCGAAATACTCGTTAGGCGAAGAGAATATGAGCAATACCGGATCAATCCGGAATTATCCAATTTGGCCCTTTTACGTATAGCGCTAGGGTTGCCTGAGAGTCCGTTTGCTGGGTGATGAAATTGCTGTATACGCTTGAGTGAACACATAGAGGATCGGCTGAATGGGGAGGGGGACAAACCCGGAGCCAATAAGCCTTTTCTCTGTTTTTATATGGAGGGGAATTACATGTCCTGGAGCAAATTGAAGCAACAACTGGAGGGCTTTCTCAGTCCTGCGTTAAATGGAAGGGTAGAATACCGCGCACCAGGCTACCGTTATCTGCCTGATAAATCAGGGATTTGTTATATCTCGGTAGATAAAAAGAACGTACTCAACATGAGTGATAAAACGAACACTATCAGATGGTATCAAACAGAGCTGGAAGTTAAGAATGATCCGGATATCCAGATTCCTATCACCAATGACGACATTGAAGCGGTCAGACAAGCAACCAAGGGACCAGTGCCGGAGGAACGCCTAATAGTAATGGCAAGAAGCAGAAAAAGTACCGAACATGCCAAAGAGCTAATGTCAGCACAGGCTGAATTAAGTAAATCGAATTTTATCGTGGTGGCGAATAAGTTCTTAACTACTCCTATAGAGGAAAGTCTAGAGAGCAGTGATATGGTATTGAATATACTGGCTTTGGTGGACAGGAGGGTTGGAAAGAAGCGGCTCTTGAGCATGGCGGAGAAGATGGAGTTAAAGCATCCGGTGGTGCATTATTTTTATGAGCTGCGGCGTAGTACAGTGTGAAGTGGATGATTTTTACCTGTGAAGGGTCATAGATGGGTAAGGGGGCACCCGGCGAATGGATTGGTAGTGAGAATTAAGAATACACTCTTGAGTGGCTTGTAATAATTAGAGAGAAGCCCCTATTTGATTTAGATCGTCGGTTTTTTATTTGTTGGGGGTACTTTGGGTCGAGGTTGTTCCTACTGATCGCTCGACAATGTGAGAGAGTGGCGGTGCTGGTAAGAAAAGATTAATAACAAGATGTATCGGGGTTCAGACCCATCCTTTGACTGGAATGGTTTTTCAGTTAAGAATGGAATGATTATGTAGAGTGAAAATTGGAGGGACTTTATGGAGAGCGAATTACAGGTACTTATGAATAACTATCACTGCCTAGATAACACCTTTATACATAAATTAAGCGAAGAATCATTATTTGATTTTTCGTTATTTTGGGAGTATTACAATAGTGTGAGGGAAGTAATCAAAGGGACTCTTGATAAACCTTTAACTAGAGAAATCTCTAGAGCAATTAGCTACACGCATTCAAAAATTTTAGAACATATCATATGGGAATATTCCGATAATGATCTAGGTCAAATTACAAACTTTCCTTTTGATAAACAACATTTAATAATTGAACGTCTTGGTTTCATGGTAGATGGATATTTTCAAGGTTATCTAATAGATGAAAGCAACTTTGGTGAAGAATTACAGAATCCAACACTCTCCAAAGAAAAAGTTGAAATAGAGCCATCCATAATTCAATTAGGCTTTTTTAAGGAGGGGCTTGATATCCATGCTGTGGGATTCAAAAATAAAGATAGAACCTATGATATATTCTTAGATGAAGCGGATGAGAAGTCTCTTGTTGATTCCAAGTTAAGCCGTAGAGAAGTACAGGGCACGTTCATTTTTTCTGTAGCTGATTCCAGTTCAGCTTATCGCGTATTTCATGAATGGGTCATGAAAAGCTACTCCCCGTACAGTTCTAATAAAATATGTAAAGGACAATAATATGGGTAATCCATTCTCTAACAAAAAGAAAATCCGTGGCTGGAAGCGTGAAATTAAGCTAATTGAACAGTGGAAATAACGTCATATTAATTTGGACATTGAACAGCTATGTCGTAGCAATAGAGACTATGTAAAGTTATGGATCGCCCCATTCTACAGGCTAACTAGACGTAATCCTCCGATGTGGTATTCTCGATTACTACTTGAGGCACTGATAGAAGTTTACCAATCTTGGTACCAGCAAATGAAAAGATTAAATGAACCATTCTATCTGAAAATATGGCTCTATAATCCGAACTTTATCAATTCACAAATTGTCGTCGCTTTTCGAGATTGCTTGGATTATTACGATAACACCTTCGATAAAAGCAACGATAAAAATCATACCCCTCATATCTGTATGGAGAAATATTTGGTCTCCAGGAATTTAGTTGGGAGCTCGCCATACATTCATGTAACTATTGACAGTAAGATGAATGGTCGTTTAACCAGTAAGTTAGGTACAGTTGCCTTGATGATGTTAATTTGGGGACGAACTATTCGGAAACATCGAACAGTTCGTCCCCCTTTCTGTAAGTAAACATCGAAAGAAGGAGAAAGCCCAGTGATTGTTGAATATATCTAATGTTACACCTAGAAAATGCAAGTTGACGAAAGAAGGATTAAGATAAATGTCAGAAAAGTCTTTAAGCAGCCAAACAACCATAAATATCAAAGAGAAATCGAATATGATTTGGAACAATGCAAACCATCTAGTGGGACTATATAAGCCTCATGAATACGGTAAGGTTATTCTACCGATGACAGTTATAAAAAGATTCCACGATACTCTTCTTCCTAGTAGAGATAAGGTAACTGAAACCTATGAAAAAGTAAAGAACTTTGAAGTTAAAGATGGCTTTCTCGAAGTTGCCGCAGGGCTAAGCTTCTATAACGTTAGTCCATTTACGTTTGATTCACTTTTGGCAGATGCTTCTCATATTGAAGAGAACTTCCGAGCTTACTTGAATGGGTTTTCAGATAATGTTCAAGATGTACTGGCTCATTTTGATTTCGATAAGGAGATTACCAAATTAGCTAATAATAATATTCTTTTTTATATTATTCAGGAGTTTAATAAAAAATCAAGCTATTTAGGTGCAGACATTATTACCTCAGTCGATATGGGCTACATATTCGAAGATTTAATAAAAACGTTTTCGGAAAGCTATAACGAAGAAGCAGGAGCGCATTTCACAAGCCGTGACATCATTTATCTTATGACTGATCTTCTAATTTGTGATGAAAAAGATGCAATGATTGAGAATGGAGTTGTCAAAACAGTATACGACCAAACAATGGGAACTTCGCAAATGTTGGGATGTATGGAAGAACGCCTTCGTGAATTAGATGCAGACGCAGAAATTCGTTGTTTTGGACAGGAATTCAATCCTGAAACATACGCGATTGCAAAAGCAGATATGATTATTAAAGGAAGTAATTCTGAAAATATGAAGTTTGGAGATACACTCTCTGATGACAAGTTTCCTGGATATACGTTCGACTATTGCATTTCGAATCCACCATTCGGAATTGATTGGAAGCGTGAGGAAAAGGCGGTTAAAGCAGAGTATAAGCTTAGTGATAAAGGCAGATTTGGAGCTGGCCTCCCCAAGATTTCTGATGGTCAAATGCTGTTTATGCTAAATGGTATAAGCAAATTAAAGAAGGACAGAGGAAAGATGGCAATTATTCAAAATGGATCATCGCTGTTTTCGGGTTCAGCTGGTTCTGGTGAAAGTGAAATTCGAAGATATCTAATTGAAAATGATTGGATTGATGCTATCGTACAACTTCCAAACGATTCATTTTACAATACACCTATATCCACCTATGTATGGATAATCACTAAGAATAAGCCAAGCCATAGAGAAGGCAAGATACAACTCATTGATGCTTCTAACATGTATGAATTAAGAAGAAAAGCCATAGGTAAAAAAAGAAACGATATCACTGATGCTTGCAGAGATATTATAGTTAAGGCTTATGGAGAATACCTTAATAAGACCTATTCATTGGGAGAGAAAACCTGCGAATCAAAAATAATTGATAATGTTGAATTTGGATATAACAAAATTGTAATTGAAAGCCCGCTTGTCGATGAAAAAGGTGAGAAAATAATGAAAGGGAAAAAGGTAGCTGTTAATACAAATAATAGAGATACAGAAAATGTACCATTAACGGATGATATCGATATTTACTTTGAAAAAAATATTAAGCCATTTAATCCCGATGCATGGATAGACAAGCAAAAAACAACTATTGGATATGAAATTCCATTTCCGAGGTATTTTTATAAATATGTTGAACCTGAAAAAAGCGAAAAAGTTGCAGTTAGAATAAAAAATATAGAGCAGATTATATCGGCATCACTTGACAGATTGTTTTCAACGGGTGGTGATATAAAATGAATCGTGAGATGAAGGATAGTGGAATTAATTGGATAGGTTTAATTCCGAAAAGCTGGGAAGTTGTCCCTCATAAATATGTAATGAGAAAAGAAAAAAATATCTGTGATAAATATGAGGGGCAAGATATTTTGTCTTTAACTATGCGAGGGGTAATTGTACGAGACTTAACAAATCCCTCTGGTAAAATGCCAGCTACTTTTGATGGTTATCAGATAGTGAGACCAGGTAATCTACTATTATGTTTATTTGATATTGACGTAACACCCAGATGTGTAGGTTTAATTAACAATGACGGTCTAACAAGTCCTGCTTATAGTCAATTTGTGCTAAAAAATAATTACAACGCTAAATATTATTATTATTTGCTAAGAATGATTGATGACAAAAAATCATTTCTGCATCTATCAAAAAACTTAAGAAACTCTTTAACAGAAACTGACTTTGGACAAATTCTTACCATTGTTCCACCTAATGTAGAACAACAACTTATTTCAGAGTATCTTCATCGAAAGTGTTTAGAGATTGATGGCATAATTGATAATACTAGAAAGGCTATTAATGAATTTAAAGAATATAAAAACTCACTTGTAAATGAGGTTGTAACTACAGGAATAGATTCCAATGTACCTTTAAAAGATAGTAATGTTGAGTGGATTGGAAAGATTCCAAAACATTGGAGAACAATGAAGCTAAAATATATTTTTTGTATAAAAAAAGAAATTTCCAAAGAATTAGGGCATGATATTCTATCAGTCACCCAAAGTGGAATAAAGATAAAAGATATTACAAATAATGAAGGTCAAATTTCTGCAGATTACAGTAAATATCAACTTGTTCAAGCTGGTGATTTTATAATGAATCACATGGATTTACTTACAGGTTGGGTTGATTTTTCACCTTATAATGGTGTCACTAGTCCTGATTATAGAGTGTTTAAACTAATCAACGAAAAAAAATACTATAAAAAATACTATATGTATTTATTGCAAGCCTGTTACACAAACAAAACATTTTATGGATTGGCACAGGGAGTGTCTCATCTTGGACGGTGGAGACTACAGACTGAAAAATTCATGAATTTCCCTCTACCGGTATTATCAATAAAAGAACAACAAGATATTGCGGATATTCTAGATGAAAAATGTTCTGAAATTGACAAAATAGTAATTCAAAAACAAAGGTTAATTTTGGAGCTTGAAGCTTATAAAAAGAATTTGATTTACGAATGTGTTACTGGAAAAATTGATGTTTCAGCAATTAAAATGCTTAATGAACCTGCTACTGTTTATCCATTATTTCCAGTGGTACTTCCAACCAATAAAAAACGTTTTGCGCAGGCGATTTTAGCAAGCAAGATTATTGATACTGCCCATGCTTCACAATTTGGCCGTGTAAAACTTGAAAAGATGCTTTATATTCTTGAAACACATATCGGGTTTGATTTTGACACTGAATATAAACGTGAGGTTGCAGGACCTCTTGATGGATCAATTTATCAATGTGAGAACATGATATCACAGAAAAATAAGTGGTTCACTATAACAAAAAATAAATATGGTGTTAAATATAGTCCTGCAAAAGAAATATCTAAGTATAAGACCTATTATAAAAAGTATTATGCAGACTACAATAGAGAAATAAGTAGAATCATTAATATTTTCAAACCGCTCACTACAGAAGAAGCTGAAATTTTTGCAACACTCTATGCTTCTTGGAATGATTTTATTATCGCAGGTTGCGAGTTTAATGATGAAGACATTGTTAGTGATGTAATGAACAATTGGCATGATAGTAAAAAGCGTTTTTTAAGGGATGCATGGCTTAGTGCCATTGAACAAATGAAACAGCTTAATCTTGTCCCGAAAGGTTATGGGAAAAAGACGATTAGTGGGTAAGGTGGTAATTATGAATGCAAGATAATGAAAAACGCTTTGAGCAAGATATCGAAAGTTATTTACTTTCCTCTGTAGGCGGATATCTAAAAGGCGAACTTAATACCTATGATCGCAAAAAAGCTATCGATATGAAAACACTTGTTACTTTTTTATCTACTTCACAGTCCAATGAATGGGAACGACAAGTAAATCGAGATGGCATAGACGCTCAAGCTCGTCTCTATCGTTGTTTACAAATGAATATTGATAGTGAAGGTTTAATTCATGTTCTAAGGAACGGTATCATTGATCGTGGTATAAGGTTTAAAATTGCATTTTTCAGACCAGAAACAAGTTTGAATGATAATGTAATAAAGCAATACAATAAAAATATTCTAACTTGTACTCGCCAGTTTAAATATTCAACACAAAATGAAAAGTCCATTGATATGGTGTTATCTTTAAATGGTATCCCTATTGTAGCAGTAGAATTAAAGAATCAACTAAAAGGACAATCAATTGATAATGCTAAACGGCAATTCATGTATGACCGTGACCCCAAAGAATGCATATTCAATTTTAATAACAGAATACTTGTGTTTTTCACTGTTGATCTTTATGAGGTTGCTATGGCAACTCAGTTAAAGGGAAAAGATACGTTCTTTTTGCCGTTTAATCGAGGTTCGAATGGTGCAGGAGAAGTTGGTGGTGCAGGTAATCCAGCAGGTGACGGCGAAGGTTATGTCACTTCTTATTTATGGGAAAACGTCTTGCAAAAAGATGCTTTGCTAGACATTTTACAAAGATACATTCATTTGGGTGTTTCAGAATCAACCGAAAAAGTGGATGGAAGACGAAAAACTAAAATAAATAAGAAAATTATTTTTCCACGATATCATCAACTTGATGTTGTAACAAAGTTAGCTGCTGATGTTAGGTTGAATGGAAGTGGAAAGAACTATTTAATTCAACATTCCGCAGGATCAGGAAAGAGTAATTCAATTGCCTGGCTGGCTTATAGACTATCTACACTACATGATAAAGATGACAATAGCATCTTTACTTCTATCATCGTTGTTACTGATCGCCGCGTACTTGATAATCAACTACAAAATACGATTTCGGGTTTTGATCACGTTGAAGGAGTAGTTGAAACCATTGACGATAAGAAGAGCTCAAAGGATCTGCGGGATGCAATCAACGATGGCAAAAAAATTATTATCACAACACTTCAAAAGTTTCCTGTTATCTATGAAGAAATAGATGACAACAAAGGCAGAAGGTTCGCTATTATTGTAGATGAAGCTCATTCATCTCAATCTGGGAACAGCGCAAAAAAATTAAAGGCAGCTCTGGCTGATGTAGAAGAAGCACTAAAAGAATATGCGGGTATTGAAAACCAAGCAGAATTCGAATTGGAGGATACTGAAGATCAGCTTATTAAAGAGTTGATTACACACGGTAGACACAAGAACTTGTCGTTCTTTGCTTTTACAGCAACCCCAAAAGAGAAAACCCTTGAAATGTTTGGCGAGAAGCATGGCGATGGAACCTTCCGTCCTTTTCATAATTACAGTATGCGACAAGCTATTGAGGAAGAATTTATAATTGACGTATTAAAAAACTATATGTCGTATAGAACTTGCTTTAAAATTTCCAAAAATACTCCTGATAATCCTGAAGTTCCGACTACAAAGGCAGTAAAAGCTGTTCGTAGATATCAGGAGTTGCACCCACATAATCTGCAACAAAAAACTGCAGTTATTGTCGAACAATTTAGAGAAATAACCAAAAATAAAATCGGCGGAAATGCGAAAGCAATGGTGGTTACTGCCTCTCGCCTTCATGCTGTTCGTTATTATCACGAATTCAAGAGGTACATTGAGAAAAATAAGTATGATGAGATTGATATTCTTATTGCTTTTTCAGGTGTAATAAATGATCTCAATGAACATGGTGAAACCGTTACGTACACAGAAGAGAGTTTAAACAAACGACCTGATGGCTCCACTATTAAGGAAAAGCAGTTACCAGAAGACTTTCATCATGACTTTAATTGCCTTATTGTTGCGGAGAAGTATCAGACTGGATTTGATGAGCCGTTACTTCACACTATGTTTGTTGATAAAAAGCTCGAAGGCGTTAAGGCAGTCCAGACACTTTCAAGATTAAACCGTACTTGCCGTGGCAAAGATGATACGTTTATTTTGGATTTTGTGAATTCCACGGAGGATATAAAAAAATCATTTTCACGATTTTATGAAGCTACTATGCTTGATGAAGAAATAAATGTAAACCTTATTTATCAGACACAAAGTTTGTTGCGTAAATTTAAGCTTTACAGTGATGCTGATATTGAAAACTTCATCAAAATATATTATAAGAATGGAGAGCAGACAAATAAGGATCTTGGTAAAATGACCGCTTTGTTAAAGCCTGTTGTTGATAGGTATAATGACCTTAATATAGAAAAACGTTACGAATATCGAATGACTATACGAAATTTTAACAAATGGTATTCTTATATTGTTCAGATTATCAGAATGTTTGATAAGAGCCTCCAGATGGAATTCGCATTTACATCATATCTTGCTAAGATGATTCCGAAGGAAAGCGATAAGGATATTAATATCGAGGATAAGCTGCGCTTAGAATTCTATAAGCTTGAAGAGACGTTTAAAGGTGATATTATCCTCGAAACAAATTCAATTTACCAAACACTTACAAATCCAAAGAGGTTTGTTCCAGAATCTGTCGTTGTAAGTGATGATGAACTTTTGGAAAACATTATTAGAAAAATTAACGAGAAGTTTAATGGTACTTTTACCGAAGGCGATAAGGTTATCGTGGAGACAATATATTATAAAGTGGTCAAGGATAATAAGAAGCTTAAATCTTATGCCAAAAACAACGATGCTGAAGTTTTCGAGAGGAGCATTTTTCCTGAAATATTTAAAAAGGTAGCGCAGGAATGCTACATGGAGTCAGTTACTTCTTTCTCAAAGTTATTCGAGAATAAAAAGTTTTACACTTCTGTAATGGAAGAAATCGCAAGAGAATCATATAAAGATTTAAGAAGTAGTTAATCAATAAAAAGTTAATAAATGGTTATACATATTATCTTTTCCTGATCCCCCGTCAGCGGTTATAGGGTATTTTTCTGCATTGTAGGTCTAAGTGCAGAACTTTCTGAAAATAATAAAAGGAATGATTAAGTATTCTCGAATAACTTATGAAGAATAAATTATCAAGAAATATGAATGGTAGTGAGCGTGTGCTGGGAAAATATAATGGTTTTGCTCGAACTAAAGAGATTTATTGAAGAGGACATTTTTTACTTTTTGAAAAATCTTGAATCCATCGATAAAATCTAAAGGTAACAGAGATTTTGGTGTCGTATACTTTATGAGGCAATGTTCGAAACATCTTAACGTCGAAGCACATTAATGCAAGAAGGATATCCTTTATTTTAGACTGAAATTGCTGATGATGACAGCCGAATAAGGCAGTTGACGGATTTCATACGTCGTTTAGGTATTGAGGAGCAGCTTGCGTTTCATGATGTGATGACTTAACTGTTTAAATTTCTTGAACCTCTATATCCATCAATACTGGATGAGAAAGAGTTTTTTTGGTAAATGGAAGTGTAATGAAAGAGAGTGGATTAACAGGAACTAATTTAATGATGTAATATTGATGGATGAACAATTTGGATTGTGTCTTTTCGTGCTATAAAAGGTTATCGAATTTCAACCTGAGAGTCATCTCCAAGAAAAATAAGTTGCACAATGTTTAATTGGAGAGGTTCCGTTTGAACTTTACTCAAGATCTTAAGAGCAGGAATGAGACCAAAGTCCATCATTGGCACTTTGTGGTAGTTGTTAAACTCTCTTTCAGCACAAGAGTCATCCCCACTATCCCTTCAATCCCCCTCCCCCAGCAACTCCCCAACAGAAACCTCCAGCGCTTTCGCAATGGCAACCACCTCATAATCCTGCACGAGCCTATGTTGACCCTCCAATCGCGATAAACTGGTCGGGCTGATGTCTAAACCGAAGGTTTGTAACTTGGCAAGGAATTCTTTCTGTTTCATTCGCTTAGCTTTTCTAATGACTACCACTCGGGTTCCAATGATGTTTTTGTCACCTGGGGGCTCTTTGCGATGTCTCATTTCCGTGTCACCTCACAATTTAACCAAATTGTATGCGAGGTAGGTGTTGTTTTAATGCGGATATCGAATTAAAATGAAATAAACCGATAAACGCATTAAAATTTCTGTACATCGTCTACAGATATAGCTTTCCCAGGAAGGAGAGGGTGCGATGCAACATCTTACGCATAATTATGAGGAGGAGAAGCGCAAGCTGAATGAACTCGGAAATAAATCATTGGAGCAGGGGATTCCGCTAAGCAGCAATGAAGCGGTTCAGGCTCAGAGCCGTAAGGTGGATGAACTCATTAATCAGATGTATCAAGAAAAAAGTGGACATGCCACTTCAGTTCGTTTTAAACTTTTCAGTCTTGGAGGGAATGTGGTGAGCTTTCCAGCATGGTTTATAAAGACGATACAAAGTCGATTGAATGAGGTTACCGCACAGATCGAACATCAGTCTGAGCCTAGACATCCCTTTGAAGAAGAGAGCAAAGCATTTCAAGCATTATTTGAGTCCATGGACATTGCACATATGCCAGAGTTTGAGTACTGGGAGGACAAGCTTCAATTGAAGCAAGCTGTTATTTATGAACGCTTATATCTACAAGGGCTTAAAGATGGCATGCAGCTTGCAAATACCTGTACTGCCTCTTCAGTTCTAACGGACTAAGACTTGCCCTGCAGAATATGCTGAAAAGTACTTTGGTATCAGAACGAAGAGTGATGAATGCATACTTTATTAATGGGCTGTCCATACGACAGTCCTTTTTTCTTGTGTGCATGTTTGGAAGGAATACATTCCCATATTGTCGAATTACCATACATATTGTAAATCTAGTTGATATCGAGGTCTTGCTATGTTTAAAGCGTTATTATCTCTCTTCAAAAAATCAGACCCTAAGCCGCCCCAGACTGTGCGTAAGGCACCAACTCCTAAGTCGAAACCGAAGGTTACTGCCACACGAATTGGAGAGCTAGGCGAGCATAAAATTAATATCCAACTTGATCAGCTACCTAAGGAGTGTAAATCGTTAAGCGATCTATTGCTCCCTAATCCCAAGTCTCGAACAGGTTATACCCAGATTGATCATATTGTTATTTCCCAGTACTGCTTATTTGTCATTGAGACGAAAAACTACAATGGTGAAATTAAAGGTGGGCGAACGGACCAACAATGGACAGTCAGCAATCGTTACAAGATGTATAATCCGCTGAAGCAAAACTTTGGGCATATAAAGGCCATCGAGAGTCTGATAAAAGGTGTTGCTGTAGTAAAATTCATCTCAATAGTTTCATTCACGATGAGATGTCGGTTCAGTATTGATCCCGAGCTTCGGAAGATCCATTCGGACGAGCTGGTTGTCTATGATGTGGAACTAAGTGAGTTTATTTCTAGGAAGCTGATCAGCTTGAAAACGGGAACTCCTGAACCTCCGATATCTGCGGCGCAGGCCCAAACCATATACGATTATTTGGTTCAGGCTAATATCACCGATGCCGAGATTCGCAAGCTTCATGTACAGAGAATAAAGCAAAAGACAGAGAAACACCTGTAAGTTACCTATCATTGGACTAAGGGAGTTAACAGAAATGATTAAACAACTACGAAGCTGGTGGAAGGACACAGAGATCCCTAACTTAATCGGCCGCAAGAAAGTGGACTTTTCGATCTTTCGTGATGGTACGCAAATTCCAGTTGAGTTTCATCCGGATTTTTTGGAAGCTAATCAAGGTCAACAGCTTAACCTAGGTGATAGACGAGAGGTTAAGCTCATCTATGAAGATAGGAACTATGAGACTACGTTAGTTAAAAGTGATCAAGTATCTGTTAGTCGAGAAGCTCTTCAACTCCGCTATAACGGAAATCAAACGTTGAAGGATTTTTTAATTGAAACCTTCAAGCATTCCTATTCCTACATTATGCAAGAGAGAACGAATCAACTAGCAGATGATGCGAAGAAACCCCAGGTTGTCGTTCCAGAAGATCAAGCAGAATACATAGATTTCTTCGCGACAGGAGTTCCTTTCGAATACCGTTTAGAGTTTATAACGTATAAGTCGAAGCCTAATGTATGGTGGGTAAACCAGGGAACTACCATTCAAGCAGAGAAGGAAGATGAGATTCTGTGGGCGCCCCTACTGAATACTCAAGGCCGAAAACTGTATCATTGGGAGACGATGAAGGAAGTTAAACAAGGAGATATCATCCTTCATTACTCGAATAAGGCTATTCGTTATGTTAGCCAGGTAACAGATGCGGCGGTGGAAGCACCCAAGCCAGGCTCTATGGCCAATACGAGTTGGCAAGAGGATGGTCGCTTGGTTCGGACGAAGTATGCGGAACTCATTCCGCCTATTATGCTACAACAGTTTAATCAGCAAATTATGCAACTGAACTTAACCCAAGGTCCGCTTCATTCTGGAGGCGGTGTGAATCAAGGATATTTGTTCCGCTTTTCAAGACAAGGACTTCAAGTACTTCAGTCGCTCACGGCAGAAGTGAATTGGCCTGATTTTACCATTCTAGATCAAGATGAGGCTGCCTCCAATACGGAGAGCTTGCATGAGGTGATTCCTATTTTACCGCCGTCAGATTCTACGATTACAACATTACTCCACCAAATCCAATCCCGCATCCGCCGCCAAGGCTTCTTCTTCCCTGAGCACCTTATTGAGAACTTCTACCTCTCGCTGAAGGCCAAGCCTTTTGTCATCCTGGCAGGTATATCGGGCACAGGGAAGACTCGGCTAGTGAAGCTCTTTGCGGAGGCGCTTGGAGCAACGAGGGATAATGGTCAGTTTACCTTGATCCCAGTCCGGCCGGATTGGAGTGATCCTGCGGATCTGCTGGGGTACAAGGACCTCTCGGGCAGGTTCCAACCGGGTCCGATTACGAAGGTGTTCGTGGATGCGCGGAAGCTGGAGAATCAGCATAAGCCTTATTTTATCTGCCTGGATGAGATGAATTTGGCCCGGGTCGAGCATTATTTCAGTGATCTGTTAAGTGTGCTGGAAACACAGGAGTGGCGGGAGGGAAGGATCACTACGCAGGACCTTATCTCGCCTACCTTGCTGGATACGCTTGAGGATCAAGAGGAGTATGGCAGTCTTGGCATCCCGGAGAATGTGTTCTTGATCGGGACGGTGAACATGGACGAGACCACACATCCTTTTAGCAAAAAAGTACTCGACCGTGCCAACACGCTAGAGTTCAATTGCATCAATCTAGAGCAGTATCCGGATTTGGGTGAGCAGATAGAGGCTAGTGATAGCCCTGATGCTGCCGAACTGAATCATCTTTTTCTGCGCTCCGATTATTTGCAGCTAGTTGATGCCTACGATGTCAACAAAGAGCTCGTTGTCCGGACGACAGAAAGATTGGTTAAGATCAATGCCTTGCTTGAGGATATTCATGCTCATGTGGGCTTTCGGGTGCGGGATGCGATTTGCTTCTATATGATTTATAACGATCGGTACAAGCTGATGAGTGAGGAAGAAGCCTTTGACTGGCAGCTGCTGCAAAAGATACTGCCGCGCATCCAAGGGAGCCACTCCTCGGTTCGCCGAGTCCTGCTGAACTTGATTAAGGGTGCTATTGGTAGTGGTGCTGGCGTGACGGTAAATATTGAAGAACTCACAGAGGATGCTACTCCACTTTATATGAAATGGGCTGCTGGCCAAACTCCGCCTACGGCCAAACATCCGCAAAGTGCTCGTAAATTGGCTTTTATGCTCAGGAGGCTGGAGGAAGATGGATTTACCTCATTCTGGCTCTCTTAATGGGGCGGCCGAGTTGCTCCGTGTAGAAACGGAGCTTTTTACGCTTTTTCTTCAAGGACGGCCCTATCATCCTACGGTAGAGACATTGCAGCTTCATCGTTCTTCTAGTCAGGAGTGGGTGAGTGCACAGCTTGGGCTAGATTGCTCTGAACGGCTGGGTAATGTGCAGATCAAAGTCTTCTCACCTGAGCTGGGCGGGATGGTGGAGTGGCAGCCGAATGAGTCGGTATTTCCTTGTTTTTATGAGACACAATCGTATGAACTGGTTATCCAGAACAAGTGCGCGGAAAGCCTTTCTTTTTATCATGAGAATGTGCTGCTTCGGCAGGCGGTTAAGCCTCTAGGGGACTCTATTCTTGCGGGTGTTCTGAACTTTGGGAATGAGGTTGGTTTGACGGAGTGGGAGGTCCGAAGCGCGGGACAGACTTTACTGCGGGTAGAAATGGAGATTTTCCCCTCCAAGATGGATTACAAGCTGGATTACCAGAATATTTTGGATGAAGTAAACGCACAGATTTATAATTTGGCCTTTGATTTCCTGCGCCGAACCTACCAGCTAACAGGCCTGCGGGAGACTCAGCATCAGAGCCTGACGGAGTTCTTCACCATACTACAGCATGTCTTTAGACAGCTCTTGGATGCCGTCGAGCGGATTAACAAGAATCCTAATTACGCGCTGCTCCAGGATCGCCGACTAGTGGATGCCAATCGGGTCAAAAAAGCAGGAAGAGAGAATATCCGCGAGCTCGCGAAGCATCCCGAACGATTAAGAGAAGACATGAACCATGGATTCTTAACCATCGGCAATCGAAACTACACAGCCACACACTTAATAGAGACACGTAAACGCCTAGCCTATGATACTAATGAGAATCGGTTCATACGGTGGATGCTGGAACGTATTCATGGGAAGCTGAAGGAGCTCAAGGCTCGCTGGAAGATGAACAGCCGAACCCCAGATCCACTACTTATCAAAAGGTTAGACGCCATGCTCACCCAGCTGGAGCGGGTGCTCAAAATGGATTTCTTGCGTGAGGCTGGAGTGCTGAAGCAGATGTCCGTTACGCTTGTGCTGCAGATGGCCCCTGGATACCGCGAGGTCTATCGCTGTTATCTGATGCTGCTTAAAGGCCTGTCTATCCAAGGCGACCTGTTCCGCTTATCTATGAAGGATGTTGCTCAGCTCTATGAGTATTGGTGCTTCTTGAAGCTGAATCAGCTTCTGGGGCAGAAGTATAAGCTGGTGAAGCAGGATATTATTAAGGTGAATCGGAACGGTATCTTTGTTACGCTGGATCGCTCGCAGAGCGCCAAGATGGTCTATGAGAATCCAATCAATGGCGAGCAGTTCATCCTGTATTATAATACGATTCCTGGAACGGACAAGACCCCAACGCTTAATCAGCGCCCGGATAATGTGCTAACCCTGAAGAAGAAGGATGCGGGCACAATCAAAGAGTACAAGTATGTCTTCGATGCCAAGTATCGCTTAAACCCTGCTTATGAGGGGACTTCCTATCATCGGACTTATGGACAGCCTGGGCCGGAAGAGGATGACATCAACACGATGCACCGCTATCGGGACGCCATTGTGTATCAGGAAAAAGGCTCAGGGGAATATGAGCGAAGCATGTTTGGGGCGTATGTGTTGTTTCCCTATCCGGATGAGGAGCGGTACAAAGCCCACCACTTTTACAAAAGCATTGAGCTATTAAATATCGGCGCGTTACCATTCTTACCGAATTCTACAAGCTTGGTGGAGCAATTCCTGGATGAGATTATCCGGGATAGTCCGGAAAAAGCTTTTGAGCGCTCCACACGTCCACGGGGGACGAGAGAATACTATGCCAATCAGCTTGCGGGCAAGAATGTGCTGGTTGGTTCTGTACGGGGACCGGAGCAAGTTGAGGTGGCGTTGCAGAAAGCTTTTTATCATATGCCATTAAAAAATCTTTCAGATGTAAAGATCCTCACTCAGCTCGAATAAGTGGCAATGTGCCAATCCAGAAAAAAATTCTATGATCCTGCGAAAACGGGGATTCATTGGGTTGGGAAAGTAGCCGATTGGAAGGTGCTGCGGCGTAAGGAGATCAAGGAGGTTCCTTCTCGCCCGGGTACAGAAGAAGAGCTGTATATACGCTTCACGATTGAGGCCTGGCAGCGGTTAGCGGCGCCTGTCTTGCTGGGAGGACAAGGGATTTATACGGTGCTCTATACCAGTAAGTATATCCTGGACCGGGCCTTGGAGATTGCAGAGCTCCGTTTAGAAACGGAGGAAGATATTCGCGAATGGCGTAAGAAACGCCGCAGGGGTAAAGTAAAGGTGAAACTGGATCATGAGCAGTATGTGGATTTAGGGAGGGTTGTGGAGGTTCGGAATATTTGAAGTAACGGGAGGCCAAATCATCATGATAATCAGCAGCTTCCTGATTACCGTGATGGCTGCACGTTCCCGTTAATTGTTGTTGTATGTGTTGACTCTGCTTACTCCACACATGTGGAATCGTGTTCAATGTTGGGAGTACATACTGGAGACTGCAGTTTTTTTGATATTATACGTGCTTATGGGTGGGGGGGCCGCTTACAATTATGCTTACAGATCAGTCTCCCCCTAGAGATGAGAAAGAGTGGTGTCCTGAATTTGCTCAGCTGAGCGTTTACACAGGGAAGAATCATTCCCAGCCAAACGCTCAGTTGGGCAATAAGATCTCAATTATCGTGCCTTGCCACACTTTGGATTTTACCTGGATTTCGCCGCTATGCGCTTCCACGATGGTTTTGGCGATGCTCATCCCGAGCCCGGAGCCTTCCGTCGATTCATCGGAATTCGTTCCCCGGTAGTAGCGATTGAACAAATGATGCAGCGTTTCCTCGTCCATCCCTTTGCCATTATCGATTACTCTTATGCATGCCTTGTCGTTCATCCTGCCAACATAGACGTTGACAATCACGCCAGGCGGGTTATGCTTCACGGCGTTGGACAGCAAATTGTCCATCAACCGCATCAGCCAGGTTTCATCGGCCTGTATCAGCAAGGGACAATCCTCCCCAACATAGTGAAACTGATACTCAGACATCATGGCGTCGTTGACGTACTTCAGTACGGAGCAGCGCACCAGCTCAACCAAGTCGATCTCCCGAAACTTCATGATCGAATCGCCCTGCTTGAGCTGATGAATCAATGAGAAGTCGGAGATCAGCTCCAGCATATAATCCCCCTTTTCCCGGATCGTCGAGCCCATGATGCGCAGCTCCTCTTGGCTCCATTGCTCAGGCAAGCTCTCCAGCATATACCCATAACCTTGAATTGTGGCCAGTGGCGTGCGCAGATCGTGGGAAATCCCTGACATCGACTCCGCTTGCGCCTTTTCCAGCCTCTCGCGTTCCTTCTCGATCTGAGCCAATTGATGAGTCATCTGATAGAAGGATTCAATCACTTCCTTATAGAGCCTGTAGCGGATGCGCATCATGCCGTTGCGGCGGAATACCTTGCGCATGTCCTTGGCGGTCAGTACCTGGTCGTACTGTCCCCGGCCCATACGTTCGAACCAGCCTGCGAACAGAATCAGCGGCTGACCGTAGCGGTAGCCATGCCAGATGGAGATCGGCAGCGCCAAGAGCAGGATCAGAACTGTAATCCGGACGAGTCCACGCGTTGCCTTTTCCATCACAGGATGCTTCAGAGGGGCTCCCGCTGCATGGGGTGTATAGAGAATCCACGTCATTCCGCTCAGCTTGTCCCGATGGGCGACAATATTCGTGTCATAGTTGCTGGGCGATTGCTGGATGGCCAGGATATCCAGCTGTCGATACGCCTTCTGCACGTATGCTTCATCGCCGATGCCTTGTACGATATGGCTCTCGGGGTCGATCACCTGCAGATAGCTGCCGGTTTTGCGCAGCCGCCGGTCCAAGTGGGAAACCGCTTCGCTACGCACGATTCCATGCTGCCCGTAGGCATCAAACCAGGCAACGAGCTGGTCAAGGTCAGGACTAGGATAGCCCAGCATATACAGAAGCGGGTCTTGGAAAGCAAAATTAAGCTGAGTGTGTACGGCGTACGTCCCAAACGTCCGTGTCTCTTGGATATCGAGCAGTTGAGCGATGGAGTAGGAGGCCGGCAGCGTATGATGCGGAGTTGTATTGACGGCGTAGATCACCTCTCCTTCGGCACTGACAACCTGTAGCCACATGCCTTTTTCCTCGATGAGCTTATCCCACTCAGGGGAGATCTGAATCGTCCCGTCCTTGTAATGAGCTTCTTGAGCGATCTGTTGCAGGACGCCAACCGGAAAGTTGCGGCGTATCTCATTACTCGTCATGTTCTGGAAAAACAAGATGCAGGCAACCAGAGTAATAGCCACCATAAGCAGGGCATAAAAAATCAATTGATACGTGAAGTGGAAGGCCATGCGCTGTTGGATCTTCATCGCTCCTGCGGCTCCTTCACCAGCTTGTAGCCAAGCCCGCGTACGGTAAGCAGCAGCTTCGGATTACCGGGGTCGATCTCGATCCGCTCTCGGATGCGCCGGATATGCACCATTACCGTCGAATCATCGCCCTGTCCGTTGATCCCCCAAACCTTGTCGTAGAGCTGTGTTTTGGAAAATACGATGCCGGGAAACTTACAGAAGTGCAGCAGCAGCTGGAACTCCTGCGCGGGGCAAGGAACTGGCTGTCCCTCCACGATTAGTTCGCCCTCCACCTCGTTGACGGTGAAGCGGCCAAACCGATAAATCCCCGGATCGGGCCGTTTCGCCGGACTGGACGTCGAGGTTTCTGGCTCCAGCCGGCGTATGCGTGCCTGAATTCTTGCGGCCACCTCCAGAGGATTGAAGGGCTTCGTGATATAATCGTCCCCGCCCATAGCGAAGCCTCGCAGGACATCGAGATCGGAAGCCTTGGCCGTCAGAAACAAAATATGCGGATTCCCGTATTTGCGGAGCTTGGAGCAGAGCTCCAGGCCGCTGCCGTCGGGGAGCATGATGTCGAGCAGGAGGATATCGGGGGCTTCACGCTTCGCTAAATCGAGAGCTTCCGCACAGGTGGAAGCCGTGTACAGCTGATGAAACCCTTCCCTGCGAAGCACCATTTGCAGCATCGTGACAATCGAAGGCTCGTCGTCGACGATTGCGATTTTAAAATCGGATAGATTTGTCATTGTTTTCACCCATTTCCATAGTAGCATAATCACTTTAACAGAACCTAAACGGCGGGAGTGAAATTAAGCTGATGTTTGTCTATCCGTTTAGGTTCTGTTTCATTGGGGCTGGTAGGATAGGGGTGAGAAAGCTATTCGAACATACAAAGGATTGGTTTATGAGAAGATCGTCCCTAGTCACCGCCGCTCTTGTTGTATTCATGTCGTCCGAAAAAGGCCGGTTGGGGCCTGAAGCGGAAAACAGCAACAAAAGTATTACCCTATAGCCAGGCCAATTGAGGAGGATAAATTATGATTATAACCACTACATCAACTATTGAAGGTTCCCCGATAAGGCAGTATCTGGGCATTGCCACCGGTGAAGTCATTATAGGAGCCAACGTATTCAGAGACTTCAAGGCTTCGATTACCGACCTCGTAGGGGGGCGTTCGGGCGCTTACGAGGGCAAGCTTCAGGAAGCGAGAGATACGGCATTTGCTGAGATGACTCAGAAAGCTTCAGGGATGGGAGCTAATACGATTGTCGGAGTCGACATTGATTATGAAGTCATTCGTGATGGCATGCTGATGGTTGCCGTAAGCGGGACGGCCGTGATCGTTTAACACCACGATGTTTGCCTGTTGTCTGGATGACACGTTGCTTGCCTTTGAGAAACCACGTATGCTGAAGCGCTTGGTAATCGCGGATCATCGACTCATCTTTGAAGAGCAAGTGAGCGATTTTCTCGTCCATTCACCTTATTTCAAAGTAGGAAAAGTTACTTCTGTGAAGGCTTGTTGCTTGATTTCATCCACCGCAGCTAGCGTATAGGTGATACGATGGTCTGCTTCAGTTGTTCTTGCTGTTCCTTCGTCAGTCGCAAATATTTATAGACCGTTCGTTCCGTTCTGCCGATAATCTCTGAAATCTCTAGCGTATCAACTTATATACTAAATAAGTCGTTATCTACGCATAACGATGCAAAGAGGTGTACACCCGTGAAAAATGTTCAAAAATTGTCTGAAACTGAAAAGGAACTCATGGAGGTAATTAGCTCTTCCACGTCCACTATGCCCCAAGCCCGACCTGGCTGGCCAGAGACCCTAACTGCACTGGGTCTCTATCTGATCGGCATTGTTATGCTCGGTCTTTGGATGGCGCAAATCCCTGACGAGCAAGCCATCTTGCGAATTAACATCGGGGGTGTAGGCAATGGTCTCGTTGGCCTCGCCGCCTTGTTCGCAGCCTACGCCCTGCGGGTTCGCGATCTGCGCGCTTTCGGTTTCCGGGCGGTCGAACGGAAATGGCTGCTTGTGGGAGCCGGCCTCGGTGTTGTCGCGTTCGGCGGATGCTTCGTTATAGAGGGGGTGTATTTTCACTTCATCACCGAGCTGAACAACCAAGCGGACTTCCAGACGGCGGCGCAAGGCGGTGCGCTCTCACTCTTCGTTCTGCTTATCACTGGCGCTATCCTCACGCCGCTCGGCGAGGAGTTTGTATTCCGTGGCGTTATTGCCAATGCGCTGAACCGTTACGGAGCATGGGCCGGCGTGGTTGGCAGCGCTGCGATCTTCGGCGTCGTTCATGGATTCAACGTCATCCTGTTCGACGCATTCATGGTCGGCATCCTGAATGGTATACTGTTCCGTAAGACGGGTTCCATCTGGCCCGGGGTCGTGGTGCATATCGTGTATAACGGCCTCAATCTTCTCTACTATTCTACGCTATAGATCTAATTTCATGAGACATCGTGGCAGAGACAAACAGCTCGGTTAGCTGCGCGCGACCGTGGCTGTCTATGATCGTAGCGTTTTAGCATAGATGTAGTGCTCATCATCGTCGGGCGTGCAGGGAGAATTTATCTATATGGCTTGCATGAACAATTTGGCTGGGATAATCCGGAGGCACAATTTAAAAAGCCTTTAATCGACGAGAAATATGCGAAGTCTCCAATGGCTCAAATTTACAAGGAGTTCAATCCAACTCGCGGAATTCGCGGATGTGGAGAAGCTCAGACAGAATCTTGCACAACTGCATATTTTACAATAGAGAATGCTATAATGATAACAATAGGTAAGGCTATTTTGACTGTTAAGATACATGGAATCATTCTGAATTCACTGGGAGAAATGTGGATGAAATATGAAACATTAATAGAGAACTTTTCTAAGTTCGGGTTGTTGTTTATATAGTTCGCCTTTAAGAAGGCTATAATAGCTATTTATTTGATAACCTTAGAAAGCTTAGACCCTCATTATACCTTTTAACTATAACCAGATATTACTTTTAAGTGTTATGTAGATAATAATCCTCCATGCTAGAATCTAACCATTAGAGAAAGACATGTGGTTAATATGAGGAGGATTTTACATGTGCAATAGATTTCAAATCGTAGGCAGCCTGTTGCGTCCGTCGAATTTATTAGAATATAAACATCAGATTGAACATCGGGATGATATCAGTTACCCCTTTTACCAAGATTTCCAAGGGTATGAGCAGTGTGAAGCTGAGGCGATTCAGGCTGTAGTCGATAAAGAAATTAATAATGGGTTGTCCATTCTTACGGATGGAGAACATTCTAAATCTATGTGGCATTTGGACTTTGTCTGGGGCTTCCAAGGAATTAGCCGCTATATAGCGGATCATGGATATTTTTTCAGAGATACAGATGGGGCTTCAAAATATGAGACTCGAAAAGATATTGGTTTGCGCATCACAGGTGAATTAGGTGGGAAGAACCATCATTTTATTGATGTATTTAAGAAACTTCAAGCCCTTGCTGGCGACCGGGAAACCAAACTGTGCGTACCTTCTCCATCCCATATTTTTGGTGAGCTATCGTGGTCGGATAACATTGGCGGCACAGAAGCGGTTTATAAGGACAGACATGAGCTTAAAGACGGTCTGGTTAAGGCTTATAAGGAATTTGTTGCGGATTTTGCTGCTGCTGGAGGACAAATTCTTCAATTCGACGATTGCTTATGGGAGCTATTTGCAGATGATAACCCGAACTCTCCGTATACCGGCGAGAATATCAATCAAGAGGAAGTACAGGCTCTAGCTACAGAATTTATTGACATTAACAATACAATCATTGATTTTGGTCATAGCTTAGGCCTCAAAATGTGGACTCATAACTGCCGTGGTAACTATGATTCCCGTAATATGGGTGGTGGCTCCTATGCCAAAATTGCTAATCTGTTCTTGAAGCAGCTGAAATACGACCGCTTTTTCCTGGAATGGGATGATGATCGTGCAGGCTCCCTTGAGGCGCTTGCGGTGTTCAAAGATAAGCCTGAAACGGAAATTGTACTTGGATTGTTGTCTTCTAAGACCAATACGCTCGACGATGAGGCCCGTGTAGTTCAAATGCTTGATGAAGCCTCGAAAATTATTGATAAGGATAGATTATTACTTTCTCATCAATGCGGGTTTGCGTCCTGTGATGGCGGCAATGAATTAACGGAAGATGAACAGTGGGCGAAGATTAATCAAGGACAACAGATTGCCCAGCAATATTGGGGTAATTAATATTTAACTTAGTTAAAGAGGGGAGCAGGTCCCCTTCCTTAAGACTGTCGAAGATATTGTCGGCAGTCTTTTTATATTGGATTATCGGAATCCCGAAGGGATACTGTGTAAAAGGAAGCATGCTCCTATGGAACACAATGTCGCATTAATCCGGCTGCAATGTCGCAAAAGTACATGGAAACGAAGTGTGTGGATCGATTATACTCGCTTTATATAATATGATAATGAAAATCATTATCATACAAAAGGGGGAGTCAGCATGAACAGAGCAACAAAGAGGCAGGCAACCGGCAGCAGGATAAACGCCGCCCGAAAATGTGGACCATTAATGGTATGGATGCTGGCACTGGTACTTGTGCTGACGGCTTGCGGCAATGGAGGGGGCACCAATGCAGGCACAGCCGCACAATCGTCTGCTGCAGCTTCAGCCGAGCCGTCTCCAGCGTCGGAAACACAGGCTCAGACATCGCCGGAGGCGCAGGCTGCTGCAGCCTTCCCGGTTACCATCCAGCACATGAAGGGCGAATATACGCTGACCGGGAAACCGAAGGTGATTGCTGCGCTTGATGTGAAATTTGTCGATCAATTGATAGCGATTGGTGAGCACCCGGCAGGCAGCGTTGTGGCTGGAGGGAAGGACGCCAAGTTTCCAGAATATTTAAGCGACCAACTGGGTGAGGTGAAGGTCCTCGGTACACGCGATGAGCCCAATCTTGAGGCTATTGTGGCGTTGAATCCGGATCTTATATTGATGACCGACTTTCAGGAGCAGGTATATGACAGCGTCAGTAAAATTGCGCCTACAATAGTACTCGACTTCTACGAGGATTGGCGGGATACGTTGGCTACCATCGGTACGATAACAGGCAAGCAGGCGGAGGCGGAGGTAGTGCGTCAGGCTTACGAGGACAAAATCGTCGGACTGCGGGAGAAACTGTCGGCGAAGCTGGGCGACGAAACGGTAGCGCTGATTCGCCCGAGACCGGAAGGTATTCGGGTACATGGTCCCGAGCATCGGACTGGAAGCATTCTTTATGAGGATTTGGGGTTAAATGTCCCTGCATTCGTTCAGGAGATTAAAGATGACACCTCCGTTGAAATTTCGATGGAGAGAGTCGCTGATATCGGAGCAGATCACTATTTCCTGCTGTCGGATGAATTGTTTGCCAAAGAGGCAGAGGCTCTGTCGAGCAGTCCGGTATGGAAATCTCTTGATGCAGTCAAGAATAACCGTGCATATAACGTGAATTCAACGCTCTGGATCGCTTACTATGGTCCCATTGCTCTCAACATTATCGTAGATCAGGCCTCGGAAGCGCTGCTGGGATCGCATTGAAATGGACAACTATCTGTCGTCTGTCTCCTGGAAGCAAATGGCGGAAGAATACCGGCTGTGGCTAGGTGAGCCGCCTAAAGGCAGCGTCCGTACTATTGCTCTGAGCCAGTTGTATGAAGAAGCTGCATGCCGTGAATATGTAAGCTGGCTTAAGGATTATATCGGCGCGCCGGATATGCAGGTTGCCGCTTCCATGCTGGCCAAGCGGATCGGCTATCTGTGGATCGCGCCGCTTCTGACCGCTATGACCTTTCATAATCGGGAAGTCTCCTTCCCGCTGGACAACAGCTTCCTTTATCATCCGGCTTCCCCGGCTTTTAAAGTGGATACGCCTTTTCCTTTCCTGGCGCTGAACGGACTTCGGGCAGCGTCGCCACCGGAAGACAGGGAAGTGTGGCGGGAAGAGGTCGTAGAGGAGATTTTTGCGGTAAGACTTGCGCCGCTGCTGCAGACGCTTGCCGCCATTGGCCCCGTCTCTACAGCGGTGCTTTGGGAGAATATTATGGTGCGTATTGCTCCGCTGTATTCTCCTGGAGCAGACGAATCCAGACAAGAAAGGCAGCGGATACATGCAGATTTTACGTTCCTGACCCGGACGGCCCCCGGGCAACTGTTTGGCGAAAGGCGGAATCCGTTTACCCGTTTTACAGAGAACAATGATCGGGTTCAGGTTGCGAAGAACAAGCGTATCACCTGCTGCTTTTATTACCGGATGTCAGGAGAATATTGCGTAAAGTGTCCGAAAATTGACAATGAGAATGAATCTCAATTAAAATGACAATAGAAACATTGTCAGGAGATGAGAGGAATGCCGCTGCAAGAGCAGGCAAGTTTATGGAGTGATACGACAATCAAGACGCTTGACGTGCGCAGCGGTACTTTGCCGCCCGGCGGTGTTATGAGCGAAACGGGATTGGCAGCCAATCTGTTGCTGCTGGCAGGCGGCGGGGAAGGGGGGCTTGTGATGAATGGTGAGGTTTGCCATATCCGGGCCTCTTTTGCTTGTCACGCTGTCAAGGGATCAGCTTTTACTTTGACTGCCGGATCAGAAAACATTCATTATACCGTTATTATCTACAAGGCAATTCCTATGACGGGAGCCGCCCATGTTCTGTTCCCGCAGCGTAATCACCCGCTGCGCACTTCGTTTGTTCACTATCCTGTGCTCCCGGCGGAGCTGCATCAGGCGGCGGACAAGATCGTAGCCAAATGGGGTCGGGGAGAGGGACTGGAACGTTTCCATGCCAATGCGCTGCTGCAAGGAGTGCTGTATGAACTTATTATGGAGCATGAACGCGGCCGGGGCGGCGCAGAGCCGGACATGGTGGATGTTGTCGCTGCCTATATAGCGGGGCATTATCGTCAGGAGCTGAAGCTTAAAGAGCTGGCTGCGCTTGCCGGCTGCGGCGCGAGACAGCTGCAGCGGCGGTTCAAACAGGAGAAGCTGCTCGGACCGATGGAATATGTGATCCAGCTGCGGATGGAGAATGCAGAGCGGATGCTGCGTCATACGGACGCTCCCATCGGCGAAATCGCTGAAAGAACAGGCTACCACGACATGTATTACTTCAGCAGAGCGTTCAAGAAATATTATGGAGTTCCCCCACAGCTCTACAGGCGCACTGCCGCTTCCGGGACCGGTGCGCTCTCCGCTTGTTCCGGGCTGCCGGACCGCTTGGCCTGCTGGTACGAGTCGCTGCAGGGACCGGTGATATGCCATATGCGAGGCGAATATCGCGTTACCGCCTCTCCGCGGCGGATTGCCGTACTCGACGTTCAATATGCTGACCATTTGCTTGCGCTTGAGATGCTACCGGCAGGAAGTGTAGGACTAGGCAGTGCGGCTTTAAATTTCCCCCCATATATCAGGGACAGGCTTAAGGCAACGGAAATGCTCGGAACCTATGAGTACCCGGACCTGCAGGCTGTGGAACGGCTGCAGCCGGATTTGATTATCTGTACCGAGGTGCATGCTCAGCACTATGAACGCTTAAGCCGGATTGCTCCAACTATAATGTTTAAGCGTAATGAGAGCTGGCAGAGAATTCTGAGCCTGTTCGGCGAACTGACGGGCAAGCGGGCGGAGGCGGAACGTATTATTACGGATTACATTCGCCGGACGGCATTACTGTCAGAAGAACTTGCCCCGGTACTGGCGGGGAAGAGCGTGGCTCTGATCCGCCCGCGTGAGTCAGTGGTTCGGGTACATACTGCCTCTCATCGCACAGGCGCCGTGCTGTACCGGGACCTTGGTCTGCCTGCTCCGCTATTTGTCGCAGACACCTCCGATACGGCTTATCATATTTCAGTCGACAGACTACCGGCTGTGCATGCTAACCACTACTTTTTGCTTAGCAACGAGATGATGCAGGAGGGAATATCTGTGACAGAGCAAAACGTCTGGGGCATGCTGGATGCAGACAGGCGGCAGCATATATATCCGGTGGATGCCGCTACATGGATCGGCTGCTATGGACCGACAGGCATCAATTGCATTGTGGATCAGGTGGCCCGCGCCCTGCTGGCCTGAGCGGCAGCCAAGGAACCTCAGCTTAGTGCGGAGCCACGGAATAAATTTGTTATTCATTCACAAGCACCTGTCATTGGCAGGTGTTTTTGAGCTTCTCACATACGAACATTTGTGCTATGATACCATTTGTGAATATATGGAAAGCGGTGGGTTTATGACAAAAAGGCAATGGGTCACTAAATTTATGCTGATGCACAAATGGGTACTTGTATGCGGATTCATAATCACTACATTAATGACGATGATCAATCTTATTTATCCGTTCCTAAACGGGAAAATCATCAATATCGCTTTTTATGATAAAGACATGAGCGCCTTTTTGAATTTGTGCTTAATCTATGCCGGCATACTTATTTTCAATCAGTTTGTCGTTGCGACGTTAAACAATCTCATTTCCTCGCAATTGATGACGGGTTTTGTCTTTGATATACGGCGGGCTCTTTTCAAAAAGATATTACATAAAAAAGGAAAAGACCTCTCCGGGATGTACAGCGGAGATATGATCAGCCGAATGAACCACGACGCCGCGGATATTATGAATCTCATTTTCTGGAGCGGACTTTGGGGATACTCCAACTTTCTGCATATCCTATTCGCTGTCTGCTTCATGTTTTACTACAATATATTTCTGGGGGCTTTTACGGTCGTGCTGGTTCCCGTCGTGTTTTTTACCTCAAAATATTTCAAGGCAAGAGCGCAGAAGGTCAACAAAGACATTGCAGCGGAACAGGGTAAACTATCCTCTTACTTATTTGAGATTGTGAAAAATTTGCGGGAGATAAAAATCCTTAACGCAAGTAAAAAAGTAAGGAGCGTTTATTTAAGAAAAACGACATCCATCAATAAAATGAACGTAGAAAACGGAAGAATCGAAGTGACGACAGAAAGGCTTAATTCGTTCATCACACTTATCGCACAGCTGTTGATATTTGTGATCTGCGCCTATTTCATCGTTAAGGGCCAAATGCAGCTCGGCGTTTTTGTAGCCGCCATAAGCTATTTCAATATAGCCGTGAACTACTTCAGCTCCATCAACAGCAAAATTGTCGATGTCTGGGGACAGACCGTCTCCTTACAACGTGTCGTGGATATATTGAATGAAGAGGAAGAAGATTACAAAGAAAACCATCCTCCAAAACAAATAAAGGAGGGCAAGATTGAATTTAACAATGTCACCTTTGGATACACCGAAGATAGACCTATTCTGAACGGATTCAATCTCCGCGTGGATGCAGGAAGCACGATTGGCATTGTCGGAAAAAGCGGCGCAGGTAAAACAACGATGGGGAACCTGCTCTACAATCTATATAACGTTGACAGCGGCGAGCTTCTGATCGACGGAATGAATGTCAATGAGTATAACCTGCATAGCTTGCGGAGCCAGGTGGGGATTGTCCATCAGGAGACCATCCTTTACGATAATACCCTGCGTTACAATCTTTCATTTACCAACAACAAGGATAATGATGACGTATTAATGGAAGCTATTAAGAAAGCCGCACTTTATGATGTTGTCCTGACATTCCCTGACGGACTGGACACGCTGCTTGGGACTGAAGGGCAAGAATTATCCGGCGGACAGAAGCAGCGTCTGGCTATCGCAAGGATACTTGTCAAGAATCCTAAGATTCTGGTCTTCGACGAAGCCACAGCATTCCTCGACAGCAAGAACGAAGCGCTTATCCGGAACATGATGAGTGAGATGTCACAAGATCGGACGCTTATTATCATTGCCCACCGTTTTTCCACCATTAAAAGCTGTGATAAAATCGCGGTTTTAGCGGATGGCGTTGTCAAAGGCTTTGATACTCACGACGTACTGATTAGAAACAATAAAACGTATATAGACTTATTCAGCGAACAGTGTTTAGGAGGTGAAGCTGTATGAAACGATTGGACACATTTAAGGCATTAACCCGGGATATAGACGGTATTAACAAGCCGTTGATTGCGCTGGGATTTTTCAAGCTGTGGAACTTAATTTTCGGTCTTATCCCTCTGTTCTTGTACTCGTTTTTGGTTAATCGCGTTTTAGTAGATAAGAATATGAACGAGCTGTGGCCGGTCATCAGCGGTTATCTGGCTGTTTTCCTGTTCACGACAATCGGGATTGCAGTCAGTAAGCGGTTCTCAAACCGGTTAATCCTGAAATATGATGTGAGAATCAAGAATAAACTGCTGAAAAAGTATATCAGCCTTGATAATGATGTGTATAGCAAATACAGCATTGGCGACGTTAGAAGCCGGCTTGAAAACGATTCCACTGTCGCCGGAAAATTTTTTACGACCCATATATTAGATTTTATTTACTATGTCGTTTATGCTGTTGCGCTGGCGGTTATTTTGTTATGCTACGACTGGCGAATCGCGCTCCTCAGTTTTGTTTTTGTTCCGGTCTCTTTATTTACGGTTAATTTTTTGGGAGGTAAAACGAAGACAACCGGAGAGGAACTATGGAAGCTGCAAATTAAATATGAATCCTTCCTACACTCGAATTTTCAGAACTGGAAGGATGTTAAGACCAACAACCTTGAAGACGCACAATTGGATGAATTAAACGGACACTACAAGAAAATAAGGCATATTTGGTTTCTCAACCAGCTCTATTTGCATCTGGGGATTACCTATTCATTCTTCACGAAAAACTTCATTACCCAGCTGTTTATCTATTTTATTGGCGGATTATTTGTAATTAAGGGCTACTCACAAGTCGGTGTGCTGCTCGTTTTTATCAGCTTTTACGGGCAGTTCTTCGGGTACATAGAGAGCATTAGTAATTCCATGATGAATTATAAGAATGATTCGGTGAACATCGGAAAAGTGATCGAGATATTAAATTTAGAAGCAGGCAAGAGGCCCTATAAGAAAATTGACGGGACAGATCTAAACGTTGAAAATCTGAGATTTACCTATGAGGGGAACGAATCATTTGCTCTTGACGGTATTTCATTCTCCGTGAGTAAGGGTGAACATCTGGCCATCGTGGGAGAAAGCGGCAGCGGCAAGTCTACAATTGCAAAACTGCTGACCGGGCAGATTAACCCGCAAGGGGGGACTGTACAGATTGGCGGCATTGATATCTATACGGTGAACAGCGAGAGCGTGTCAGAAAAAGTTAGTATAGTTGTGCAGGAACCCGTTCTTTTCAATATGACGATCAGAGAAAACTTATTGCTGGCAAAGGCCGATGCAACCGATGCAGAATTGATAGAGTGCTGCCGCAGAGCTAGTATTTACGACTTCATTGAAACCTTGCAGAATAAATTGGATACGATAATCGGAGAAAAAGGTGTACAGCTTTCAGGAGGCCAGAGACAGCGCTTATCGATTGCCCGTGCTTTTTTACAGGACAGGGACATCATCATTTTTGACGAAAGTACCAGCGCTCTTGACAACGAAAATGAGAATGACATCATTACAGAACTCAAGAGCCTTTCGTCGGGGAAAACCATGATTTCCATTGCTCATCGTTTATCTACTATTCTGGACTGCGACAAGGTAATGGTTCTAAAAGATGGCAGGATGGTAGCTTTCGATACCCATGACAACCTATATAACAGCAACGAAACCTATGATTTGCTTTTCCAAAGTCAGTATATGGCAGGTTAATTTAAGGGAAATAGAAGCTTAAGTAATAGGAGCGGGTGTATGCCCGCTTCTTTAGGCTGTATTTTATCAGATTGTCATGTTGCAATTTATTTTCCATCCAAAATGATAGAGTAGTTGCACAACGCCAGAGGAGAACTTTCTTGTATTAACCATTGTCAAATTCAACCTCTGTTTAATATCAATAAACAACGGTTTTCCTACTCCCAAAATGACTGGGTGAACAGATAATCTAAATTCATCAACAAGCCCTAAATTTATAAAAGTTGTAATAAGACTTGCTCCACCATATAGCCAGATGTCTTTGCCAGGTGTGTTCTTTAATTTATTTACTTCTTCAAGAATATTATCATTTATGAATATTGCTTTATTGTCAGTCCCTTTTTGTGTCCTGGAAAACACGTATTTTTCTTTACTATGAATTAATTCCCAAGTTTCTTTTTCAGTATCATCTTGTTCAATTCCTGGAGTATATTGTCCCCATAAATCATAGCTTGTTCTTCCATACAAAATAGTGTCAATCTGATTTAAAAAATGAATAAACCCCATCTCAGAATCCATAATGCACCAATCAAGTTCCCCGTTTGCCCCTTCAATAAAACCATCTAAAGTAACTGCTAAATCTAAGATTATTTTCCGTTTCATGATTTGTTACTGAAGCATGGGACAAAGAGAGCATTCGGAATATTTGATTAAATGTGTCTAAATTTAATAATAATTGGCAGACAATTACTATAAAAACCATATATGAGATATAATTGTTTAATACAAAATTTAAGGAGGTTTTTTTGTGGTTTTTATAAGCTTTTTAGAAATAAGGTCATGTATAACTTAGCAGCTGAAATTGTTCCACAAAGGAATTGCATCGAAAGCTAACTCTGAATAGAAACCTTGAATCTACCAAACAACTTTTCAGTTGACCATCTCATCTGCTAATCGGAAAATAATCATTTCTTTCATATCTTAAAATGAAAAGAGGAAGTGTTTTATGGTTAAAGTGGCGATATGTGATGAAAGTTATTTGTGTGAAATGATAAGGTCTCGTATAGATTTCTTTTTTAAAGGTGAAAATACGAAATATGAAATTAAAGTATATAAAGACAGTTTTGATTTTTTAAAAGATAATCGAAAAAATGATTTTGATGTTTTTTTTGTTAACCTCATTGAATTGGATAATGTTTTGAAAACGCTAATGGATTTTCAGTATTTTTCAGATAATAAGATTTCAATAATAGCTTTCTCATTAAATAATGATTTCAATGTTGCATTTGAATTTGTTAAAACTGAACATACGCTTGATGGAGTAATAGAATTTCTACTTAATAAACTAGATACAAATAAAAAATATAAATTTGAATTAAAAGATGGTGTTCAATATGTAAAAGCAGAGGACATTATGTATGTTTATAAAGAAGGTAGAAATGTAGCAATTAAATTAAAAAAAGAGGTGTTGATTTTAAAAAGTAGGTCATTGGAGGAAATCTATAAAACACTCTATGGTCATAATTTTGCAATGATTCATAGAGGAATGATTATTAATTTTAATTACGTTAAAAACGTAAAAAAGGTAGAAAGATTATTGAGTGTAGAAATGGAGGATGGACAAGTATTTTTTGTTTCAAGGAATCAATGTGATCCAATTAAAAGATTAATAAAAGACATATAATTTGCTCCTTCATGTGAAAAAATGTACAATTCAGTCCACGAAAAAACCTTTATATGCCAAAAATGAAAAATATACTTTGTTTTGTGCTAAGTTTGAATTAGAAATAACGCCATGAATTATTTAAACATTAGTCTATAGATAGGAGGAAGTAATTGATGAAAGTAAGTTATAACACTAATGGGTTAAGGCATTTAACTATTAAGGAAGCGCTTAAAACAGTTAGAAATCATAATTATGATGGTGTTGAATTATCATTTCATGAAAACCATTTACATCCTTTAATGACTACAAGAAAAGAAGTGGAAGAATTAAAAAACTTCTGCTCAGACCACAATATTATTATTTCTTGTATTTCTGCTGGTGCGGATAATTTATTGGGCGAGATGCCTTTTGAACCATCACTCATAAATCCTAATAAAGCATGCAGATCTATTAGAAAAGACTTTTTAAAGAGATCTATAGAAATTGCTAATAATTTGAATTCACCTTACTTAGTTTTTGCTAGTGGTAAACTGAAAGACAATATAGACAGGGGTATGGCCTATAGTTGGCTAATAGAATCGACTGAAGAATTGCTCAGTGAATGTGGCGGTTTAACTATGTTAATTGAACCAGAGCCTGAATTTTTAATTAGCACTAGTACCGGAGCCATTCAATTAATAAAAGATATTAATCATGAACATTTCAAAATGAATCTTGACATAGGGCACGTAAATTGTTGTGAGGACGACTACTTAAATGCCATTGATAAAGCACTCCCCTTCACAAAACACATTCATATTGAAGATATTAAAGATCGTATTCATTATCATGAAATACTAGGACAAGGTCATCTGGATTTCCCACAAATTTTCAGCATTCTTAGTAAACATAACTATGATGGATTTGTAAGTGTTGAACTATATAATCACACAGGCGTTCATCAAAAGGCATTAAAAGAAAGTTATGAATTTATAAATAACCATATTGAATTAGTTCCAAAAGGACAGTTAATTTGATGTTCAATGACAAGATTATATTAATTACGGGTTCGTCAAGGGGCATAGGCAGGGAAGTTGCAATTGAATTTTCTAAAAGAAAAGCAATTGTAATTATGAACTATAAAAATGACACAGATATGGCACGCGAGACCTTCGAAATTATTAAAGCCTTCTCTCCAAATTCGATTCAAATCCAAGCGGATATATCCGATCCTGAACAAGTTAAGGCAATGTTCGAGAACATTAAAAAGAAGTTTGGGAGAATTGATATTTTAGTCAATAACGCTGGGATTAGTAACGATAAATTATTTATCAATAGTACAGAAGAAGATTGGATTACATGCATAAACACGAATGTTATAGGTTTGATGAGTTGTTGTCATGCGGCTATGAAACGAATGATCAGACAAAAGGCTGGGAAAATCATTAATATCTCTTCAGTAAGTATATATGATAGTAAAATAGGTCAAACATACTATGCGGCTTCAAAGGCAGCTGTAGTAGCCTTTTCAAAAGCTTTGGCTAAAGAAGCAGCAAAATGGAAGGTTAATGTGAATGTGGTAGTTCCGGGTTTGATTTCTACAGATATGACCGATCAGACTATAAAAGATATGGATTCGGAATTAAAGAAGATACCCCTTGGAAGAATCGGAACTCCTCAAGATGTAACTTCGTTAATTCTTTTTTTATCCGGTGACCAATCAGACTATATTACAGGAGGGGTGTTTACGGTGGATGGTGGGCTGTCCGCATGAAAAAAATGATTGGAGGATTTGTGTTTCATCCAGGTTACCACTGCATTTCCACAACTTTGCAAAACTATTTTAATTATTGGGGATTTAACTTTACAGAAGCAATGGCATTTGGTTTAGACAGTAGTTTAGGTTTTTGCTATAGAAAGCACGATGTGTTAACTAGCATACCGGCATTCTATACAGGAGGTAGAAATTACACTTGGGTCGATAATATTTGTGAAGTTCTTGAGTTGAGTCACAAAAAATTATTTGAAACGAATGGTGAGAAAGCATGGGAAGATACAAAGGCTTCAATTAATAATAACATTCCAGTTATTGTTGAACTTGATAAATCTAAGCTTGATTACTGGAAAGGAATATTGAGAGAAGTTCCTTTCCATATGGTGCTTCTCGTAGGGTATGACGATAAGCATATTTGGCTGGGGGAAGTTTATGACAAAAAAATCAACGACAAAAGACAGTCAAATAATTTACATGTTACCTCAATTGAATGTGTTAAAAAAGCTAGAGGTGCTGATCTATATTGGGGTGATATCCATAATGCACAGCACATAATTGATGTACCTCAAAATTATAAATTGAGACTGAAAGAAGCAATATATAAAGCGATTAAAAAAAATACCTTGAGTTACTTAAAAGATACAAATGAAGGAAGTTATAGGGAGCTTCAATTATTTACCAATGAGTTAGAGAGTTGGCCTGAAATTTTACCACTAAAAAAATTTGATAGTAATAGACAGGCTTATGTTTCTCCCTTACGAGCACAACTTATTATAACTGGTAAAATGTTTGACGAAGTTGGTACTGGTGGAGGGAATTTTAGATCATTATATTCTAAGTATTTATATGAAGTTTCAAAAATATTCTCAAATGATCACTTGTTATTGAAGGCTGCAAAAATGATGCACCAATCAAGCCTAAATTGGATAGAGATATCAAAATACTTTCATTATTCAAGTCGATTAGATCATTCGGGAATCTTCATACAATTATTGAAGGTTAAAAAGCTGCTTGAAGAGACTGTTGAACTAGAGGCGAAAGCGTTTTATTTACTTGAACAATGGGAGGGAACGTAATGTGAGACAAAAAGGCTTAAATAGTAATGAGATTATGAAAGAAATACGTGATATTAGAAAAGCAGATGTACAATGGCCATTTGTTTTTAATTCAATTTGTTCCGAGCCCTTACATATTGGTGTGGAAGCTTTTATTAAGGGACTAGATACTAATTTGGGAGATAATAGAATCTTTAAAGGAACTGCTAAAGTCGAGAATAAAGTAATAGAGCTCTTGAAAGAGGTATTTCACGGGCCAGACATGGTTGGAAATATTGTCTCAGGGGGAACAGAAGCGAATTTTCTAGCTCTCCAAGTTGCAAAAAAGATGCGGCCGGAAGTAGAAAAACCTGAAATCCTATTTACAGCAACTACTCACTATTCTGTATTAAAAGCGATAGAATTTATGGGACTAAAATACAAAATTGTTGAGACTGATGAAAATTTCTCAATGGATATTAGTGATTTGATTCACAAAATTGGAAAAGATACGATTGCAATTGTTGTAAATGCCGGGAGTAGTGAGTTGGGTTGTATTGATCCTATAGAGCAAATTGCTGAAATTGCACGCGAAAATAAAATCTATCTTCATGTTGATGCAGCTACAGGCGGTTTCATCATCCCATTTGCCAAAAAAATAGGATATTCATTGCCGGAATTTGATTTTGCTATAGATGGAGTTAGTTCAATCACAGTGGATCCACATAAATATGGACTTGCTCCCATTCCTGCTGGCGGTATTCTCTTTAAGAACAAAGATATCCAAAACTACTTAACTTTTAATTCATATTTTTATGGGACACAAGCACATACAACGTTATCTGGCACTAGAGGTGGGGCTAGTGTACTAGCGGTATATGCAATTTTGGAATATTTGGGAATGGAAGGGTTCATCCAGATAACAAAAAAAAATTATGAAAGTACGGAATATTTGATTAAACGATTAGAACAGTTGGGTTATACACTAGTCTGCACTCCTCAATTAAATATCGTTACTTTTTATGTGGATAATGCACATAATGTGATGAATCAACTAGAAACAAAAGGGTTTATTGTATCCGTTTCAAGAAGATTTAAAAATGCATTAAGAATAGTTATAAATAATCATTTGAGTATAGATTTAATAGATAAGTTTGTAGAGATGCTAATAACAATAGATGTTAAGGAGATGAGTCAATGAAAAAAGAAAACACTATAAAAAGTTATTCCTCTCAAGAACTGGAAAAAGTGATTCATTATTTGGATGGTCCTTTAAGAATCGCGTTAAAGGAAAATGAAGCTGTAATTTTACATGCGGATCTAAAAGAAGGTGATTGTGTCCTTGATATAGGATGTGGAACTGGCTTTTTAAGTTTGATAGCTGCTCAAAAGGTTAATGCAAGCGGAAAAGTGATTGGAATGGATTCGAGACAAGAAATGCTTGATGTAATGCAAAAAAAAGCAGAGAAGCGGGGGCTTGATCATATTATTAAGCCTTGTTTAGGGGATGCTTGTTCTTTGGAGTTTTCTGATAATTTCTTTGATGCTGTAGTTATGTCCTATGTACTTCATGAAAATAGTGAACGTACTGAGGTTATATTAAGCGAAATCTATCGTGTTTTGAAACCTGGAAAAAAACTAGTGATCTCTGATTTTATTAAAGTAGCAGATCCTGAACGTAATAAGGAAATCGAAGCTTGGCATAAAGGAACGGATCCTGAATCAGATGCAGATGAAGTGCACTTGAAATTTTCACTATCCGACTATATTAGCTTATTTGAGAAAAATAATTTTAAAGATGTAAAGGGTGAGGTTTGGATTGAGTTTCAGGGAATTGTTGAAGGGAGAAAATAAGAATGCCAACTGTTGATTCACGTATAGATATGTTGAAATACAGTTTGGAGCTAAAACTAGAAATGATTGAATCATTAGCATCAGGAATTAACGAAAAAAAGAAAACTAACTTTTATGATTTCGAAGCCACATTTTTAGAGGGAATAAATTATTTTATTAACAACTCTGACTTTTATAAAAAATATTATGAACTTGATGCAACTCAGATAGTAAAAATAGAAAATATAAAACAATTTCAAAAACTACCTTTACTTCCTCGAAAAAAACTTGAAGAATCCTACCCTTTAAAGGCATTGTCAGCTAAAGTTTCGGATTTAAGTCACTATTCGGAATCAGTTTCAGCAGATTGCCCTATTTCCTTTTTTTATTCCAGACAAAGTTGGTTTCACGATCATATTACCGTTTCAAACGAATTACTGGGTAAAATTACACCCAAAGATATAGTTGTAGTGGCATCACCATATGAACTGTCTATTGCAGCCCAAGAGTTAGAGCGAGTATTTGAGATTTTAGGTGCTACGATAATTTCTTGTGGAATATTTAACGAAGTTTGTCCATGGGATAGGTTTTTTAACTTATTAGCTTCAGTGAAACCTAATGTGCTGGTTTGTTCAGCTACTCACTCTTTTATAATAGCGGATGTTGCAACTAAAATGGGGTTTGATCTAAAAAGGGATTTCAATATAAATAAAGTTATTAACGTATCAGAAAATATATGTAAAGCAAAACGGAATAGAGTTGCGAAGATATGGGATGCAACAATCTTTGATTTGTATTCAGTTGATGGGCTTCCTCCATTGGGTGTTTCAGATGAATATGGAGATATTTTGTTGATGGATGAAAAGTTTTATTTTGAGATTATAGATATGTACTCCAATCAAGTGTTAGGTGAAAAGCAAGTAGGAGAGCTTGTCATAACGTCTTTAGATAATGAGGCATTGCCTCTAATCAGATATAGAACTGGCGAATTAGCATCTTTATCTTATAGGAAAGATGAATTTGATAATAGTCGGACTGTTCTCAAACGTTATGGTAAATCGAGCAATAAGATCTCGGTCCATAATCAAACGCTCACCTATCAGGAAATTGAAAATATTTTGTTTAGCAGTGAGCTCCAAGACAAGTATTATGATGTTGAATATAACGAAGATAGCATATCAATTTATATGGATGTTATTAATCCAGAGCTGTTCGAAAGTAGTAAAGAGGATATATTATACCGATTTCCAAGCTCATTGAGAGATTGTGTGAAGCTAAAAGCTTATACACAAGATGAGCGAGAATTAAAGTTAGCAAGTATGCAAAATATTAATTCTAATCAGAAGTCCTTTAATTTTCATAAAATTCATTAAAAGGAGCTTAAAGATGATTAAAGAAATTGTTTTAGAAACGTTTTTGCAGGAGTCAACCCCAATTTATTTAGGTAGTAAGATCTGGGAAAGTGTTTTGCCCGAAAAAATGAATGAGTTAAAAACAGATAAGTATTTCTTAATAACAGATTTCAATATACTGAATATTTATGGACAAACACTTTATAATTTTTTAAGTAAGAATTATCCAGTGGAGTTAATTGTTTTGCCTGCAGGTGAAGTAAACAAAAATAATATGACCTGCAATTATTTAATTGAGGAGCTATTTGAAAGAAACGTAACTAAAAGTTCAGTGTTGATTGCTTTTGGAGGAGGAGTAATAGGGAATATAGTTGGGTTAGCCGCTGCTTTAATTTTTAGAGGAATAAGATTTTTTCATATTCCTATTACTTTTATGTCACAAACGGATAGTATACTGAGCCGAAAACAAGCTATAAATTCTATGTCTGGGAAAAATATGATTGGATCTTATTACACACCACTTTTTAATTTTGTGGATACTTCCTTTTTGCTAAGTGAACCTGAGAGACTTGTTAGGGGGGCTTTGGTAGAAACAATTAAAAATGGATTGATATTTAATAGAAATTTCTTTTATGAGATGAAAGAGAGAATAAATAAGGGGCTGGTCTTTAATGAAGAGAACTTATTTGATCTCGTTAAAATAAGTATCTTGTCAAAATTACCAATTATTAAAAATGATCCATCTGAAAAGGCTCTCGGAATGATACTTGAATACGGCCATACCACAGGGCATGCGATAGAAAGATTATTAAAGGGAAAATACTCCCATGGAGAATGCGTATCTATAGGGATGATAATTGCTGCTCGTATTAGTAATAAATTAGGTCTTTTAAGTCATGATGAAGTAGAAGAGCATCTCGATATATTACAGGCACTGGGAACTCCAACGAAAGTTCCGGATGTGCTTAATTCTGAGACAATAATGAGACGTATGGAACTAGACAACAAAAAGGATATTCATGGTATTAGATTTGTTCTGCTAAATGAAATAGGCTCCTGCATTGAGGGACCGGAACACAGTTATATGGTAGAGGTAAACCCGGAGATTCAGAAAGAAGCGATCAATGAATCCTTTTAATTTAGGAGGGCGCTCGGCTGATGATTACTAAAAATAGCATAGATCAACTTAAAAGGGAATCTGAATTAAAACTGGACTCCTTGAAAAATCTGGAGGATACACAAGGTTTATCTAAAGAACAAAAAAAAACGTATATTGAGCAGAAGCTGATTAAAGAAATTCATTATGCTGCTGAAAACTCGCATTTTTATTCTAAATTCTACAAAGATAACCTTATTGATATTGATTCTATTCAAAAGGAATCAGATCTGGAAAAATTACCATTCACAACAAAGGAGCATTTACGGGAACAATATCCATTTGGATTGTTGGCTTCTAGTCTTGAAAAAGTTAGTCATTATGCGGAAAGCACCGGAACAACAGGTGTTCCGACCTCTGCATATTTTTCTCAGAAAGATTGGTTCCAAAATAATATTTATGTAGCCTACAGACTAATGGATTTATTCTCAGAGGACGATATCGCCATAATTTCAGCACCGTATGAATTATCTGTTCCAGCCCAGGATCTTGAGAAGACATTTGATTTAATAGGAATTACTCAAGTGGCATGTGGTGTACTTAATGAATTTTGTTCATGGGAAAAGACAGTAGATCTTATATATAAAGTTCAGCCTACAATTATGGTGGCTTCAGGAACTAGAGTGCTGCTGCTGTCAGAAGTTGCTCAAAAAATGGGATACTGTGCGAAAAAGGATTTTTCCGTTAAAAAGATTTTAAACATCGGAGAAACAGCGAATCAATCCAAAGCAAAGAAAATTAAAGAAATATGGGGAGCCGATGTTTTTAATGCTTATGGAATGACCGAAACTTGTTCTTTGGCAATTACTTGTCATCATGGAAACATGCATATTATGGATGATAGATATAATTACGAGGTTATTGATGTTCAGAGCGGACATAACATAAAAGGTGAGGGCAAAGGAGAACTGGTTATAACTAGTTTGGAAAATGAGGTGATGCCCTTAATTAGATATAAAACAAATGACCAAGTGAGTATTAGCACTCAGCCCTGCGAATGTGGCAACACAGCGGATATTATGGAGCATTATGGGAGGATCGATGATGTAATTCGTATAGGTGAATGGCAGATTTCATATTTGAAATTAGAAGAGCTAATTATGAGTTGTGAGAGCCATAATAAGTTCTATCGTGTGGAATATGATAATAAGCAAATGAACATAACGGTTGATTTGAAAGAAAGCTATAGTGTCGATTTTATATCAGAAGAATTACAAAGTAACTTTCCTGAATCTGTTAGAGACAACATTATAATAAATATCTTCGATAAGGAAGAAAGGGAAGAATATATTGAATACTTGAAAAAAAGTTTAAAGCCATTCTCGAAAATGTTTGTTAAGAAGTGAATGAGGTGATGAAATGGTTAATGTGGGAATAGTTCAGTTAAATATTAATACCTACAAACAAGAGGAATTCTTTAATAAATGTGAGATTTATATTGAGGAATGCTCACGGAATAATGTGCAATTAGTATGTTTTCCAGAGTGTTTTAATTATCAGCTTGAATTGGGAAATTCGCTTAATAATCAATTCGATTCAGAAGATTCAAAGGAGTGTATTGATTTTATCCTTAAAATGGCAAGGAAATACAAATTATATATAGTCTGTGGCACTTTAATTTCAGAAAATAGTAAATTGTACAACACCGCTATTGTAGTATCTCCTGAAGGGGAATTACTCGGTATGCACAAAAAAATCAATCTTACTTTTTTCGAGAAGGAAATTATTACTGCCGGCGAAAATGTACATTGTTATGAGACACATGTTGGAAAAATCGGGTTATTGCTTGGCAATGATATTAATTCATTTACAATATGCCAAAAATTGTTGGATGAAAATGTAGAGGTTCTGATTTGTCTAGTTCAAATTCCATCAGAATTTTCGGACTCGTATTTATCGATAGTAAAAGCAAGGACAATTGATTTAGATTGTTTTATAGTTGTCGCTTCTGGTTGTGGGATAAAAGATAATACAAATTTAACTTTTAAAGGGATAAGCAATGTTTATAGTAATCCGCATCTATCCGGCAATAATAAATTATTTGAAATGGATCATGGAAAAGATGCCTTTTTTGAAGGAGTAGTTTATGGAAATTATGATTTGGAGTCATTCAGAAATAAAAGAAATCAAGTGTATAGACCAAATAAAATAACGATAAGTTAGGAGAATATAATCCATGCAGAAAAATATGTTTTTTCTAAAAGAACAAGATCTCCCTACTCAATGGTTAAATATAAAATCTGTGCTGCCAGACAAACTTCCTCCATTAAAGGAACCGAATGATGACAGAGGGTCAAGGCTGGATGTTATCAAGAAAATAAGAACAAAAGCTATGTTAGATCAGGATGGTACTGAAGAGAAGTGGGTCGACATTCCAGGTGAAGTATTAGATAAATATATACAAGTTGGCAGATCAACTCCGTTAATGAGAGCGATAGAATTAGAGCAATATTTAGATACCCCAGCAAAAATATATATAAAAAGAGAAGATTTTTTACCTACACATAGTTTTAAATTGAATACGGCAATACCACAAGCATACTACGCAAAAAATGAGAACGTAAAAGGATTAATAAGCGAGACCGGTGCAGGTCAGTGGGGGTTAGGTCTGTCATATGCATGTAACATGTTTAATATTGAAGCCATTGTGTTCTGGGTGAGAATTTCAATGGAGCAAAAACCATTCCGGAAATACTGGAGTGAAATGCTTGGGGGGAAAATATATCCTTCGCCTAGCAAGTTAACAAGTTCAGGACGGATTTTGTTGGAAAAAGATCCTAATAGCTATGGCTCTTTAGGAACAGCAATTGGTGATGCAATTAGTTATACGTTGGAGAATGAAGAATACAAATATGCGTCAGGGAGTAATTTAAATCATGTATTATTGCACCAATCTATAATAGGGTTAGAAACCTATAGACAATTGGAGATAGCAGGGGATATGCCTGATACAGTTATTGCTTGCTGTGGTGGGGGCAGTAATCTCGGCGGAATTATGGCTCCATTCATACAGGCAAAAGTGGAGAACCCTTCAAATATTAAACTATTGGCTGTAGAATCGAATGCTTCTCCAAGATTAAGCAAGGGTGAATACAAATATGACTTTTCAGATCCATTAGGAATTACTCCACTAACTCTATCCTATACAATGGGACATGATTTTATGCCCCCATCCTCTCATGTAGGCGGACTACGTCAACATAATGGCTCCCCTATGGTAGGTATGCTCAGAAATAAGGGAATACTTGATGCAGTTTCTTATGATCAAGAGGAGATCTTTGAAGCGGGAAGGTTATTTACCAAATTGTATGGCAGCATTCCTGCACCTGAAACTTGTCATGCGATTAAAGCAACGATCGACGAGGCACTTTCTGCAAAAGTAAATAATGAAAAAAAGACAATCTTGATGTGTTTTAGTGGAAATGGACTACTTGACCTAAATGGGTACATTGAGAGTTCTGATAAAAAACGGTGAGGGGTGATAATGTGAATAACCTCTCTTTAGTGATAGAATCCAAACAACAGCTAAAATGTATAAATAAACCAATTGATGATCATTTACTTCCAGATGAAGTGCTTATCAAAGTTCATTATGTGGCTCTTTGTGGATCAGATATTAAATTATATAAGGGTCAATATACGGCTCCGCATCGATACCCTATAATTTTAGGCCATGAATGGATAGGAGAAGTAGTTGCAACTGGCATAAGTGCAGAATCAAAATGGTGCGAAAAAGATTTAGTTACTGGAGACTGCTCAATCTATTGTGGCAGCTGCGAGCAATGTAAAAAGAATAAAAATTTATGTGAAAGAGTTCAAAAACGGGGAATTACAATAGATGGGGCAGGCTCTCAATATGTTAAGATTTCTTCGAAATATTTATACAAATGTCCTAAAACTGCTGTTACCCGGCCCTATGTTTTAACAGAACCATTGGCGGTGGCCGTTGAAGGAATTAAAAAAATAGGCAGTCAAAAATTATCTGAAGCCAAAGAAGTTCTTATTTTGGGTGCAGGTGGCATTGGTGCACTGAGTGCAATTGCACTAATTGATCAGGGAGTCTCCAATATTACAATCTCAGATGTGGAAGAAGTGAATATTCGTACTATTCAATCGATGGGACTGACAAATGCAACCCCTATTCATACAGATATGACCAAGAATGTATCTGAGTATGTAAACCACTTTGATCTTATTATTGAAGCATCAGGCAACGAAAATGCTATAGTCTCTTCACTTCACTTATTGAGATCAGGGGGGACTTTGCTATGCCTTGGCCATCAGAATTCTATTCATATAGACTTTGGGATGGTTATAAAAAAGTCCTTAAATATTATTGGAAGTATTGGTGGGACAGGGGGATTTCAAGAAGCTATTAGAATAATTGAACGGAATGAGAAATGTATTACGAAGCTGATCACAAGAATGGTGCCGATAGATTTAGTACAGCATTTCTTTTCAAAGGAACTGGACTTGCAGAAGAATGTTAAAATTGTAATCGAAATGAACTGAGGAGAGATAGAAATGACAATTCTTGAGTTGTTAAAGAGGGGCGTTGAGACAAAGAAAAATAATCTTGCACTAGTATACAGGGATCAACATATAACCTATGGTCAACTTTATGAGTCTATTCAACAGACGATCCGGGAGTTCAGAAAATTAGGCCTTAGAAAAGGTGATAAGGTTGTTCTTCTTGTAAACAGTGACTACTCATTCGTGAATTACTTTTTTTCATTAACTTCTCTAGGTTGTATAGTTATCCCATTAGATTTAAATATTAGAGAAGAATTGTATTCTATTATTCATGATTCCGAAGCAACGGCAATTGTCATATATGAAACGCTAGTGGACGAAAGGGTCATTTCCAAGCTTAGTAGTTCCAAGCTTAGATATATAATCAATGAAAATTATATTCATAGCAACTATAAAGACTACCAGATTTTAGGAAATACACTGTTGACTCATGATGGTATAGGTGAATCTGAAGAAGTTGTATCGGATGATCTGTTATGTTTTATTTATACATCGGGAACAATTAAAGAACCTAAAGGCGTAATGTTAACACATCATAATTTATTATTTAACATACAAGAGCTCAGAGATGTAATAGATGTAGATGAAAAGGACGTTTTCTTTAATGTATTACCCTTCTTTCACTGCTATGGATTATGTACAAATTTATTATTACCATTATCCATAGGGGCAACAATTGTCCTACATGAGAATAAAAACTTAAATGATATCGTTAGACATATTCAGAAATGGAATACTACTGTCTTTTCTTGTGTACCTACAATGCTCGAAAAAATAAAAAATATGATTAATCAAGATATGAAGCACATAAAGTTTATCTCTTCCGGTGCTCCATTGCCATATAGTGTTGTGAAATATTATTACGAGAAAAATGATATTCAAATTATTAATGCATATGGTTCAAGTGAAACTAATACAATAGCAGTTAACAAAAACTGTTATTACAGTAAGCAACATTCAGTTGGTACGTTGTTACCTTCATTGCAAACGAAGATTGTAGATGAGGATGGAAATGAATTGGCCTATGGTCAAGAAGGCGAAATATTACTGAGAACACCTAAATTAATGAGGGGCTACTATAATTTAACGAAAGAGACTGAAGAAGTATTAAGAGACAACTGGTTTTACACTGGTGATATCGGTTATGTCTTGGAAACTAGGGAATTATTTATCACCGGCAGAAAAAAAGAAATGTTTTGTGTGGCAGGAAAAAAAGTATTTAAGCACGATGTTGAGGAAATTTTAATGCAGAGTGGATACTTCAAAGATGTATTAGTTGAGGCGGAAAGCAATGTTTCAAGGGGAGACTTAATAATCGCTAAAGTTGTACTTAACGATGAAACAACAATAAATGAGGAACAAATATTAAGGTATTGCCGCAGGAAAATGTCAGCACATAAAGTACCTAAAAAAATTATTATATGTGAACATCTCATCAAAAAAAAGACCTGGAAAATGATGGTTTGAGAAATGGAGTGATGTTTCTGGCATGGAAGAAAATATAACACTCAATTTAATGGAGCAAGATGAAATTTTGAAATTGATTCCTCATAGAAGTCCGTTCTTGTTTGTAGATAACATAGTTGGTTTTACTCAAGAGCAAATTGTATGTGAGAAATTGTTCAGAGGTGATGAACAGTTCTTTATTGGGCATTTTCCTGGTAATCCAATTGTTCCCGGCGTTATTTTAATAGAAACCTTGGCTCAAGCAGCTGCAGTTTTAAATGCGATTCGATGGAACAAAAGCCAAGAGGGATATTTGATGAAAGTAAATCATTTTACATTTAGGAAATTTGTTTTGCCAGATCAGTTACTTCGGATACAAGTAAAGCATGTAAGAAAAATTAGCAAAAGTGATGTTTTTAGTGGTGAGATATATCGTAACGAACAATTAGTGGCAGAGGGAAGTATTACTGTTGTAATGAAGGAGGATTAGAAATGGGAAGAGCTGTTGTATCTGGTTTAGGTGTAGTATCTGCTCTTGGGAATGATGCCGATACATTTTTTTCACGCCTGGCTCAAGGAGTTTCAGGAGTTACAGAGAAATCCATTTCCATTTTAGGAGAAACAAAAACTTTCTTGTGCGCAGCAACAGATTCAAATCCTTTAGAGGAGCCTCTTAAAGCATTCAAGCTTGCTGAAAGCGTACTTCAGGATGCACTCAAAATGAGTCATCTACTAGATTCTTACAAGAACGGTGAACGGGTGGGTTTGTTTATTGGTACTGCTACTGGAATTATTCCTGTATTAGAAAGTGAAAGAGGATTAATATGTCATATTAATCGTTTGAAGGACAATTCTTTAAAACCATACAATGGCATCGCTGAATACTTAACTGGGAAACTACCCTTTAAACCTATGTTTGTAACTACTTTTACGTCTGCATGCGCATCTAGTACGATTGCCCTTATTGAAGCGGCTAAAATGATCAGGAAAGAAATGTTGGATTGTGTAATAGTGATTGGCACTGAGGCGTTATCCTCCTATGATTTTTTAGGATTCGAGTCTTTGGGGATTATTTCCAAAACAAACATTAAACCTTTTGATGACGATCGGGATGGGATAGTTTTAGGGGAGGGTGCAGCGGCCATAATTATTGAGAATGAGGAGAGCGTAAAAAAAAGAAAGATACCTTATCTAGTAGAAATAGCTGGAGGAGGGATTAGTAATGATGCATATCGTTTGGCTACACCGGATCCAGAAGGAACAGGAGCAGCCAAGTGTATGAATGCCGCATTACAACAATCCAATTTGAGTTATGGAGCTATTGACTACATCAACGCGCACGGCACCGGGACAAAATTAAACGATCGGATGGAAACAAAGGCGATTAAACAAGTGTTTAAGGAAAATTCAAAAGAAATTCCAATAAGCTCTTCAAAGTCGATGCTTGGACATACAAGAGGAGCCTCTGGTGCATTAGAAGGGCTGATAAGTATTTTATCAATAGTTAATGAATTTATCCCCCCTACGATTAATTACAACACTCCTGATAAAGAGTGTGACCTTGATTATGTACCAAACATTGGTAGAGCAGCTCCAATTCAACATGTAATGTCAAACTCGTTTGGATTTGGAGGGCATAATAGTAGTGTTATTTTCTCAAAGGTTTAATATGAAGAAGTTGGGAGGATGAATAGGTTGCAGGACGAAAAAATAGTTGTCACAGGTGTCGCTGCAATTACTGCTTCGTACCCTAGTTTGGATGATCTTATAGATTTTTATTTAAATCGGATAGAGAAGAGATCGTTGAAAATAACGGAATCTATTAATATTGATAATTTGAATATTGATGTTGGAAAATATATAAACAAATTCAAAATAAAAAAAATGAGTAATGCCTCTGTGTTATCAGTTATTGCTGCAGGTCAAGCCATTCATGACGCTAATGTTAAAAAGGAAGTTTTGGAAAATAGCGGTGTTGTATTTAACTCGCTTTTTTCAACTTTTGATAAAGCTATGGAGTTTTACGATATGGCTTGTGAAACAAAGTGTGAGAAGATTAATTCATCAAAGTTTGCAAATTCGACTAGTTGTGCTCCAACCGGTGAAATATCTGCCGAGTGGGGGATGAGAGGTTCAAGTATGATGCTTTCCGGAGATAAGGAATCGTCTTTCAGCGCTATTCGTCTTGGTTATAATAACTTGAGAGATTGTGAACAAACCCCCTTTTTTTTAGTTGGAGGTGTTGACGTTTATTTTAACAACAAAAGTTATTTCTATTCCAATGAATCCGGTACTGAAAAGGAGGAGGGGGTTGCTGCAATTTTATTAGAGAAAAGTACTAATGCATTTTTAAGAAGTGCAAAAGTATATGGTGAAATTCAGATTATAAATTCGAGCCATATTAAGGATAAGATAAATAATGGTGACTATTCATATGTTATCAGTAATGATTTCACTCTTAATGGGAAACTGGATACTAATAAATTAATGATGCTGGAGGATTATGAAGGAGCGACGGCAAGTATAGCTGTAGTTATAGCTTGCAAAATCGTTGAATCAATTAAAGTGAAACGGACGGTAGTTCCAGATAAACCGCTACAAGTTCTAATTCATTTGAAAGAAGGAAATACATGTATTTTAATTAAAGAGGAGGTAAGGTAATGGAGAAAAGAGATGTTGTTAGCAAATTAAAACAAATTATTGTACGAACTCTTGATGTTGATGTGAAGGTGGAAAATATAAATGATGATTCTTTGTTATATGACGAACTGGGGATTGATTCGGTAGACTCATTGGATTTGATCGTCAATGTTGAAGAAGAATTCAAATTAGATCTATCAGAAGAAGGGAATGATTTTTTATATTCTATTGATACTTTTGCTGAAAAGATATTATCCGTTTTGAAACCGGAGTTGTAATGAATGATGGAGTTTAACAGGAAGGTAATTGAAACCTTTGATAATAAGCCCGGTCAGCATTGTATAAGCACGTCACTCAGGGATATTTTTCAATACAATGGTTTTAGTTTCTCAGAAGAAATGATATTCGGGTTGGATAGCGGTTTAGGTTATCATTTATGTGAAGACACCCATAAGTTGGGTTCGCTGTTTGTAGGAGGTAAAAGCAATCTCTTTGAAGGTAATATTTGTAATAACCTAGGGATTAAGCTAATACAAAATGAACCTCAGGATGATATGTCTGCTTGGTTAGAGGTAAAAGAATATATCGATAAGAATACCCCGGTTATGGTACTTGCAGATATGTATTATCTTGATTATTTTCAAAAGAAACAAAATCCCTTTGGTGGACATATGATTGTTATTATTGGGTACGATCTGGAAAAAGAAGAGGTTTATGTATCTGAAAGGTTGGATGATCAGCTTATTGAAAAAGATCGGAATGAACTACTATCTATTAGTTTTTCTAATCTACAATTAGCACGTTCTTCAGAAAAAGATTATATAAGCAGACCAAACAGAAGGTGGTTTGTTTTAGAGTTTCCCCCGGAATTAAACATCAAGTTAGGTATAAAGAAATCTATTAAACAAAATGTCGAACGTTTTTTAAATTCGGAAGAAAATGGTATTAAAAATCTACACTTATTTCCTTCGAAGCTTAGAATTTGTCTCGATAGAATTTTAGAGAGTAGTCTGTCGTATAAAGAGCTAATCTATGAAACTAAAAAGCAGTTACTCTTCATATATGCTTGTATAGAAAAGAATGGAACAGGTGGAGGACTATTCAGAAAAATGTACTCTGGGTTTCTAAGCGAAATTTATAAGAACTATTATACTGACCCACTCATATATAAAGCATATCATGATTTAGTTGTTGCATCTGAAAAGTGGTCTGAATTAGCTAGTAATATATATAAAGATGTGATGAATTTAAATGTTAAAATTCCAAGGGATACGTTAGGAAGTAGAATTAACTCTATTTGTGAAAGTGTAAATATTCACATACGGGATGTTGAGAACATTGAAAAGCAGGCTTTCCTCAGTTTAGCACAGTGGATAGGAGGAGATCAATGAAAACAAACCATTCACAATCAAGTTTAATGGAGGTCCTTGGAAATTATAAAACTATTAAAAGCTCCCATTGTATTACTAAATCTTTAGCAGAAATCATGCTGAATTGTTCAAAGCTTATTCCAGAAAAACTATGTAATGATGCTATGATGTTTGGTTTGGATAGCGGTTTGGATTTCGTATATAGAGTTCTCGGAAAAGACAAGTATCCTCCGGTTTTTATAGGGGGGAGATTTTGCAATTGGATAGACAATTTTGCTGACACAACTTCAATTAGAATTAATAAAAAATCTACGAATAATAATGCTCATGCATGGCAATCATTGAAGAACTCTCTTGATTCAGGAATTCCTGTTATGTTAGAAGTCGACAAATACTGCCTTCAATATTGGAAACAGAAAGTGGGGTATGAAGATTATGGTGGACATCTTGTAGTGGCTGTCTCTTATGATGAGAATTATGTTTATATTTCTGATGAATGTGGTAAAGAGGAGAAATTTCAGAAGGTTCCTCTCGATGAGCTATCAGCAGCGAGAAATTCAACTTTATTCTGGAAGAAGCCTAATAATATATGGTATGAATTCGATTTCCCAAAAGAAATCCCTAGTATAGAAACTATGATTAAAACCAGCATAAAAAAGAATGTTAAAAGAATATTGAATCCTCCTAGAATAGAAGCACAAACTGGAATAAACGCAATGAGACAGTGTGCAAAGGATTTGTTATCATGGGTGGATTGGTTTGATTTCTCCATATACGTTCATAAAGATAAGATTGAAGTTCCGGCATTAGACTACGAATTATTCAAGATCATGAAAATTATTCATGGCGGGAATATAGGTGGGGGAGGGAATTTTCGCTTCCTTTATGCAAACTTTCTAAAACAATCCGCCGATATTATTCAATCTGATCGGGTTAGAGAAGCTTCGTATGATTTTTCTTTGTCAGGAGAAAAATGGATAAAAATACATGATATGATTAATAGAAATGAAGTTAGACCTCTCTGTTATGAGTATAAGCAAGAGCTGCTTGAGTCCATTAGTCAAGTGATCTTGGAGATTGCAGATATTGAAGAGGGTGCGCTTTGGAAGTTAAATGAAAAAATCTAATTAGGAGGCTTTACGATGAAGGAAAGAATTATTGAAACAGTGGATGGTATACAGGATATTGGTAGTGTTCAAAAGTATAATTTAATGCAGAGAGAAACCAGAGATCGTGGAAACATAATGGAAAAGGTGGATCGTTTAGTTAAAAATGGTCTTGTTAGTGGGCATGCATTAGAAATCGGTCCGGGTCCAGGATATTTTGGATTAGAATGGTTAAAGGTAACCGATAACTCGACGCTAACCGGAATTGAAATTAGTCAGCCGATGATTGCAATGGCTGAAGAAAATGCTGCTGAGTATGGATTGCAAAATAGAGTTAAGTATGTGCATGGAGATGCTAAGCAAATGGAATTTGAAGATGAAACTTTTGATTTAGTTATTTCATGTTTCTCTTTGCATGAATGGGAATATCCAGAGGCTATTATTAAAGAAACAAGTAGAGTGTTGAAAAAAGGCGGCCATTTCTTTTCTCTGGATTGGAGAAGAGATGTTGATTTAAACGCTATTAGTTTTATACCTAACAGTGTAAAAGATGATAAAATGCGGGAAGGTTTATTTCGCTCTATAGATGCAAGTTATCATGTTGATGAAATCAAACAGTTCTTCTCGATTACAGATAATCAATTGAGATTAAAGGTGTATGCAGAATTAATTTATGGAATGTATGTAATTGCTCAAAAAGTATAATCTACCTGTCCAAAATATTAAGGAAGGGGATTTAATATCTATGAAATGGGATTTATTTATAGATAAGGGATGGATTCCTTTGACAGATGAGATTGAACAAACATGGGGCGATATCCTTAATAAAAACACCTGCAACATGCAATGCCATATTGACGAAGTAATCAAAGATGTTTTGGGGAAGGTTACTGAAGATATAGCAGGGTTATGGTCAGATGTCAATCACCTCGCTTTTTATATTGGTGATTATTCAGAGAATAGTCAGGTTTATGAATTTGCTTCTTGTCTGAAGAAAAAGAAGGATAAAAGAGAAATTGTTGATTTTGATTATGGAGCCTCTCATTTAGCAGTTAAATATCACGGAACACAGGGTTGGTGGTTTTCAGTTAATGTTGATAATAACATAAAGCTTGAGTTGTTTACTTTTTTAAGATTCGGTGATTGGGCTGAAATCAATCTAAATATGAAAAGCAAACATATTTCACATTTTGCAATCAATGTTTCTAGTAAAGAAAACTTAGATGAAATAATAAACAAATGTAAAGATCCGAATATTGAAATTATTAGTTATGTTATTGATGATGAAATAGGCCATACTTATGCGCACTTTAGAAACATAAATTCAAGTGAATTAATAGAGTTCGTATTTGAACAATAAAAGGGAAAAAATATGAATAAGGAGAGAAGTATGGAGATCCGTAAGAAAATTGGTGTTTTGGGTGTAGGGAGGATGGGAAGGTGCATTGTTCAAGCTTTACCCCGATGTGAAAAATTAATTTTAGTCGATAAAATTGTTACCCCGCAGTTACAAACTATAGCTGCAGAAAAAGCAGCTCTTCTTTCTAATGACATTAAGCAATTAGATGAAGTGAATATTCTGATTATAGCCATACCATACAGTGAATTTTCCTATATAAAAGAAGATTTGTTGATGATCTCAAATAATAAACAAATCATAAATATTGCTACTTTGCTGAGAAGGCAAGAGCTAGAGTCGGTATTTCAATTTAATGAAATCCTGAATATCAAAATTATTGGTGAATCAACAGAGATCGAAAATGGAAATAAGGCAATATTAGTTGTTCAGGATATTAATTTAAGCGATGAGCAGAAGTTCAATATTGAATGGCTGTTTAAAGATTTCGGTGACATTATATATTCTGAGAATGATTTTGTTTCAGAGATTAATAGTTTCGTAGCAGAACAAACAATTAAAATGATTCTTCATGTTGAAAAGAAACTTAGCTCTGAAGACATAGATCCCAAGATAGTGGAAAAGGCAGTCAAGAATGTAATGAAGGGAACATGTGCTACATATCCATGGGCGGCGGATGATGACTTTATCAACCAAATCAAAGCCAGACTACCAAAATGATTTGAACATTAATGAGGTTTATAGATGAAAATAGTCACCTGTAGCGAGCTATATATGCTCATACAGGTGACTATTAATTTGTGGTATTATCAGTCAAATATTCTTTATTATCCTAGGATATTTGTCTTTTTCTTTATAGGAAAACAAATTTCCGTTAATAAGTTGGCAGCTTCGTTGGCCTCTTCAGGGGAGATATGATAAATATTAAAAGGGGAGCCGTTCAGTTCATAATCATTATCTAATATCCATCGAGCGACTGTTTCATTCACTTCACTAAGTTTGTTATAATTTCCTTCATAGATAAATGAAGCCACGGTTTGTTCTTTTTCTATTTTAATATTTGCTTCTTGCAGATTTTCATAATCCCCTGAAATGCATTTTTGGACTTCAATATCAATCCTTTGATTTTGAACATCCTCTTCGTAAAAAACTGTTATATTAAAATGCGGATAGCTTAGTCGTACATTCTGGCCATGAACGATCCTGGATAGTCTTTTCCATAGCAGAGTTTCATCCTGGTACTGCTTGATCTGTGCACGTAAATAAATGACCCGTCGTTGTGGAATTTTCTTTGCCGTTACTGTATATTTTGATGACTCTTTCTGAGCGTTTAGGTGTTTAATCATGGAGTTTATCAACAATATTTTATCTTGCTTCTCATTTATTTCCTCCTGCAATTGTGCCGCTTGCATATTCAAGAACTTCATCAGATGAATATCCTCATCATATTCATATAAAATCTTTTTTATTAGATGCAGACTGAGTCCCATGGTTTTCAACATGTTTATTTTGTTAGCTACTGCTAGCTGGTGTTCATAATAATACCGATAACCAGTACTTTCATCAATAAAGCCCGGAGGAAGTAAATCAATGTCAGCATAATGCCTAAGCATCTTAGTGCTTAACTGCGAAAGAATGGAAAAGTCACTAATTCTAAGCACCGAAATCCTCCCTAACATTGTCTAATTTCTGGTTTTCAATAAATGTAAAGCGAGCAGAAATGCCGAAACGCCCAAGATCAGAAATAGTAAGAAAGTACCTAATATAGAGTTCCAGTTGATAGAGTTCTGTAAAATAAGATCCCTTATACTATTTATAACATATGTGAAAGGATTTAACGATACCGGGATTTTGAAAGCGGCCGGGATATATTCATAAGACATCAATGAAGTACTCACAAAAAAGATGGGAAGGGTGAATGTATTAACAATGGCTAAAAAGGAATTTTCCGTTTTGAAAATCATACTAAGAGCATAGGAGAGGCTTGCTACAAAAAAAACGCAAAAGAAGATTAAACAAATAATGAGTAGGCACCCGAGTATTCCAGTTGCTATTTTGACTGACAGGAAAAAAGAAAAAATAAGGAGTATAAAAACTTCGACAAAAGTTAAAATAGCTGCATCAAAAATATGTCCTAATACAATAGAGCTTCTTTTCACAGGAGAGATGAATATCCGATAAAAAATCCCTTCTGATTTCCAGGAGTAATTTGAAATTCCGCTCATACCGGATGATGTAAGTGTTACGAGAATCAGAATTCCAGGAAGCGTATAAGCCGTATAGTTATCTCCAACATATGTTTCCGATTGGAATATCGTTGTAAATAATAGCAGCCAAATTAACGGCTGTATGAGTGTCATAATTATAGTTTCCATATTTTTGAATCGCCATTTTACATTTCTTAAGACAATGCTGAAGGTTCTCATTTTAATTCCTCCCCGTATAATCATTCAAAAGCTCATTTCTTATGGGCTTACTAGTGAATTTCAGGAAAATATCGGATAATGAAGGATTTTGAATTTCTATGGCACAAAATCCTATATTATTCTCGGTTAATAATAAATTTGTTGTAGCAAAGCCTTCAGAACTGTCATCTACAGAAATATATAATGTCTTTTCCTCGACTCTTATATGTTTGAAAAAATTCTGAGCATTCAAACGTTCTACAATAGCAGCAATATTTTCAACGGTATTAAGCTCAACTCTAATAACAGGCTCGCTGAAATATTGTCTAAGTTCTTCCATGCTGCCTTGAATTAGAGGTTGCCCGTCTTTCATGATGCAAATTGTGTTGCTTAATAATTGAGCTTCTTCCAAATAATGAGTTGTCAAAAATATAGTCGTGTTAAACTTCTCTTGAATTGTCTTAATCATTTGCCACAAAATCTGTCTTGATTCTATATCCAAGCCAACGGTCGGCTCATCTAAAAATAAAACTTTTGGATGGGATATCATACTCATTGCAATATCGAGCCGTCTTGCTACCCCTCCTGAATATTCGGATACATTGAAATCACAATATTCGGTTAGGTTGAAGGCTTGGATTAGTTCTTCACTGCGAGCGTGGATGGCGGTAGAATCTAGACCGAACAGTCTGCCTTGAAATTCTAAATTCTCCTTAAGTGACATGTGTTTGTCTATGGATGTATGTTGAGCGACACAGGAGATGCAGTTTCGGATGTTTTGGCTTTCATTCTTTAAATTATGCCCCATAATTGTAATTTCACCGGAAGTTGGTAAGATGAAAGTGGTAAGGATGTTAATCAATGTAGATTTTCCCGCCCCGTTTTGGCCAAGCAGAGAAAAAATTTCTCCTTGAGTGACAGTTAAGTTGAAATTGCTTAAAGCCTTTTTTCCATTTTTAAATATCTTATTCAGTTCCTTCACTATAATAGCTTCCAATTATTCCACTCCCTTACTGGTTATGTAAAGCGATCATAAACTATCCTACAATGGGAAAGTCAAGGGTCTATTTTCTTTAGTGTATGTTTGGGGAATTTATGTTTTTTCGGGGTTTTTAATGTTGTTAAGCTCACAGACAAGCTGCGGCTTATTCCGATATGATGGTGGCCGAGGAACAACATAGGGTTCGGGAGGGCTAGTATGAGGGGAAAATCGCTTCGAGGCATATGGATCATGTTTGTCGTATTTGTTGTTATTTTTATTTTGAATATGAGTGTGGTATGGGATATTAATGCAACACAGCGGATGTGGCTTGTAATGGATGTGTGGTCGCTTGTCCTTTCGATTGTTCTGCTTTTCCGGCATCGGTTGCCGTCGGCCAAGCAAATTTGTATCTCGTTGATGTTGGGTGGACTGGTATCCTTATCCTATCTTCAAGGAAGTGCCTACTCCATAATCAGCAGCTTCCTGATTACCGTGATGGCTGCACTTGCTGTATTCAGCACATTTGCAGTATATCGGGAGAGTCCGGTTCAATTTTTGAGAGTGAATGGAAAGGGCGGGGTGACGGGCAGCATTATATGGGGGCTGCTCTTCGGGCTGGCTTTGGGTGCTGTAAATGTGGGACTGATGCTCTCCAATAATGAGCTCGATTTTCAGCTTTCGCTGTCACGCTTTCTCGTATCGCTGAGTCCGGCAGTTCTTGAAGAGATCGCTATGCGAACCTTATTTTTTGCCTTTTGCTACAGCCTGCTGCAAGGGAGAATTGCTACGAAGGGGCAGCGATTTACCTGCTGGTTTATGATGGTCATTCCGCATGTGCTGATTCATACGCCAGAGGCCTTTATGAGCCAAGGCGTGATTTCGGGTCTTGTTAGTGTCATACTGTACACGGTCATTTTCGGGCTGCCTTTTGCTTATTTGCAATGGAAGCGGGATGTGACTTCAGCGATGATTGCGCATGGCGTGGTTGATTTTATCCGGTTCTGCTTGTTCGGCCTGCCATTTTAATATTTCATCTGACACGAATGGTGGGAATGCCCTCTCTTTTCCGCAAGTAGAATCAAGCAATGCAATTTCCATTTCTCTAAAATGACTATAGAGCGGTTGAAACGAGGTGAACGACGAATGTACGAGTGGCACAAGCAAATCCAAATAATCGTTGATGAAATTGACGAGTGTATTAAAAATCGTAACTGTGAAGCAATAACGCTACGATTTCTTTCTCGCAAGTTAGGTTATTCCGAATTTCATACTACGAGAAAATTTAAGGAAATATCGGGTATGCAATTTAGGGATTATCTGCGGCATAGAAAATTAGCCTTTGCACTAAAAGAGGTTCGGGATAGTGAAAAAAGCATTTTGGATATTGCTTTTGATTATGGTTTTTCATCACATGAAGCCTTTACCAGAGCTTTCAAGGGAACATATGGTGTAACTCCAAGTGAATACCGAAAAAAGCCTATGCCTGTCGCCCTTCGTACAAAAATAAACCCGTTCGACCGCTACTTTTTCGGATTGGGAGAGATTGGTATGATGAAATCTACAGATGATGTTAAAATTTATTTTGTAACCATTCCCGCACACAAATTTTTGCACATTAAAAACTATGAGAGTAATGGGTATTGGGATTTTTGGCAAAAGCAAAGCCTTATTCCGGGACAGGACTGCGAAACCATTTGCGGCTTACTCGATAGTATCAAGGGCAAATTGGATGACGATGGTGGGAGCGAATCTAACAGCGGCAGCGGTCAGATTATGGCGTACATTAACGACCCGGACGGCAGACTCTGCGATTGGGGTATTCCACGTACAGAGTGTCATGGTGCACGTCTTCCTTTTGATTATAAAGGCGAAGTACCACCACAAATGCTTATGATTGATGTTCCCGAAGCCGAGTATATTGTTTTTGAACATGGGCCATTCGATTATGAGCAGGAAAATCGTAGTGTGGAGGAAAAGATGGAAAAGGCAATGGCAACTTTTGATTTTGCAGGCACTGGTCACTGCTTTGATACTTCCCCCGGTAGAATAATTTACTTTTATTTTAATCCGGAACGGTTTTTTAAGTATATTAGGCCAGTACGGAAGTCATAATCAATAAAAGGCACCTGTCCAAATGCGGTAGGTGCTTTACTACATATGATAACCTCCTGACACTGCTCCTTCACAGATAACCGAACCGGACTGAATACGGGGCATTATTGGAACGATCAGAACGGTGAGGATCTAGAGGCTCTGGGCGGCGGTTTTAATGCGAATTTAGACACGTTGCAGGACAATGAGAAGCGGACAACAATTGCGGCAAAAATCAGAGAGCGGCTTTTTCTTGTCGCATGAAAGTTATGAGGAGTTGTCACTCGGCTTTATGACAATGCTTCTGTTAGGTTGGGGATGGCCCGGGTTATTTCTTGCTCTGGATGAAAAGCGCTGTCCCATTCAGGAGACAATACACCGAGCTGGTCGGCTTCATGAATCCATGACGCATAAGGATGCCCATTCCCCACATCCGTATACACATTGGGTAATTTACATAGGGTGCGTTTTAGATTGAACTTTATTGAGCAAAGAAGTTGCCTTTCACTAGGCGCTGGGGTATACCTTATCTGAGAATATGTAAGTAAAAATATCCCAATTGCGCTATGCTACGTCTAGTATGTTTGAAGATTTGGAGGGGATGTATATGAGAACTGAAAAAGAAATGTTTGATTTAATACTAGAAGTTGCTCAAATGGATGAACGAATCCGTGCGGTATACATGAACGGTTCGCGTACCAATCGTAATGCTACCAAGGATATTTTTCAGGATTATGATATTGTTTACGTAGTAACTGAAACTTCATCTTTTATAAAAGACGAGACATGGGTAAATGTATTTGGTGAATTGCTTATGATTCAAGAGCCTGATAAAAATAACCAGTCTATGGGTATAGATATGGATTTCACTCGGTCCTACGGATATTTAATGTTATTTACAGATGGTAATCGTATAGACCTTCACATAGAAACTAAAGAATCTATGCTTGAAGGATATGTTAGTGATAAATTGACAGTTCCTCTATTAGATAAGGATAACTGCCTGCCAAGCATTCCTGCCCCCACGGATATCGACTATCATGTTAAAGAGCCTACAGAGCAATTATATTTGGGTTGTTGTAATAATTTTTGGTGGTGCCTGCAAAATGTTGCTAAAGGAATTTGGCGTGATGAATTACCGTATGCGAAACAAATGTTTGAGCACGTTATCAGACCTCACTTGGACGAATTGATTTCATGGTGGGTGGGTACCAAAAATGATTTTCAAGTTTCTACAGGGAAAATGGAGAAGTATATAAAGAAGTATCTTCCCGAATCATATTGGGAAATGTATAAGGAAACTTATTCCGACAGTAATTATGAAAATATGTGGAACTCGATATTCGCTTCGTGTGAATTGTTTAGGGTTCTGGCCAAGGATGTCGCTGAGTATTTTGGGTATTTTTACAATGCCAAAGATGATGCCAATATGACTAATTATCTTAAGCGTGTTAGGGAATTGCCTATTGATGCAAAAGGTATTTATTGAATGTCATTGAGCCCATTCAGCGGATGATCATGAATAATGGGCGTCCGTATTTCCGACAGAGAAACCATTATTCTTTCAACAAAATTCATTGAATCGCTGGATCCACATTATTACTTTATTAATTTGTCTGTGGTATAGTAAAGGCAGATAAGGCGTACAATGCAAAGCGAGCCGTGCTGGTAACACGACTCTCTGCGCAATAGCCGCTTTTAAGGGCGGAGGCTTAAAGGGTTTATCCATTGAAATAGGACCGCTACCTTTGAGCAGGGCGGCCTATTTCTTTTTGCTGCCCATATAGCCTTCTATCGCTTCTGCTATTATACCATGTTGTTAAGTGTAAAGAACGTCTTGATTAGGCGTTCTTTTTTTTGCACAATAGATCAAATCCCGTACTCACCAAAAATACCCGCATACTTCTTTTCTAATATCGCCCAGCGCTTTTCGGTTCCGTATTTCAATTGCAGCTGCTTCAGATATTGCCCGGCGGCTTCTGTATCACCTGCTTGCACATTGGGGTAAGAATATAGTATATCTGGAGAAAGGACGCGTTGATGGATGAAGAAGAATGCCATTGTTCTATTAGTTGTCTTTCTGTTTGCAGCCACTATGGTGCTGTTGTTCGGATGGGTCTTGCCTGCAGTTTTACGAATCTATCTACATAACTATTACATAAAGGGCCTTACTTTGCTGGTGATCTTTACTGGGGTGGTGCTTGGTAAACGGTTTACGTGGAGTAACCATATTGTCTATGTCATCGCCGTAGTTACATTGGTGGGCATGATGTTTGATACTTCAGGCAACCCCATGTACAATAAGCCGCTTGAATGGATCGTGTCTCCTATCGGGGAATTGCAGGTCATGCAGGACGTAAATAATTATGCACCCGGTGAATATGCCATTTCTGATAACATAGCGATTCTGAAGCAGGATGGGGGGATCATAGAGCTCAGCACGGCATGGCTGTATCTGTACCGCTTTGTGCAGTATTTGGCTCTCTATTCGATTGTCGGGACCGTACTTGGGGCGGTTAACAGAAGATTGCCGGAACGCGATTATAAGTTAATTCAGACGGTAGACGAGACGCTGCCGGCAGACCTGGAGCAGAAAGTAGCCGCTGAACTGAAACGCAGAGAGGAAGCAGCCAGCGCAGGACGGATTCTACCCGATGAGATCCAAGCCTCTGTATGGAAATTGAAGCAGGACGGTAAGCTCATTCCGGCAATCAAATTGGTTCGCATGCATACTAATCTGTCTCTGGGCGAAGCGAAGCAATATGTTGAGAAGTTATAGGGAAGCGTTGAATCTCCCGGTAAATGCCTGTGACGATCCGTTACGGGTATTTTGCCAGCTGTAATATATTTCACAAATTCCGTCCTTACCATTTTCATTCCTTATCATTTATACTGAATAAAGTTATTACACATCTAAGGAGCCGCCGAACCCATTATGAATAAAAAAGAAGTCGCACACATACGCAAGCAGTTTAAGCTGGATCATGATCTGATGAACATCTACGATATTCTTAACGTGTATATTATGAAGGAAAGCAACGAGATCTATCATTGGGAGCGCCTGCCGTTTGGCCTCGTGGACAGAGAGAAGCAGGAACTGTATATGGGCAATTTCAAAAAACTGCTCACCGGTGAGCTGGACCATAAGCTGTTCGAGCTGAAGTTTCAGGAGGAAGCGGAGGACCCGACGCGGGTAATGCTTCACCAAGGCCTGGTGACAGGTGATGCTGAAGAATGGCAGGATCTGATGATGCTGCTCGTGGACAAGATGCTGGTAGATGTCAAGTATGAGAAGGATATGGTAATCACTTTTGTTCGCGGGCAGTATTACCGGCCGACTAAGGCCAGGAATGATGAAGCCGAAGAGAGCGGGAAGGACGAGATGTTCGCGCATCCGTTTATTCTGTGCAGCGTGAATTCCACGGAACAGCAGCGTAAAAACCTCATGTTCGATTATGTGGAGCGGGAATTCAAGTACAATATCATCGTCGATCCGATCATCAAGCTGAGTTCACCGGAGCAAGGGTTCTTTTATCCGAGTGTGACAGACAACTATTCTGATGTGAACCGCATTCTTTATTGTACGGGAAAATCGAATTATCCGGACCCGCAGTTCATTGAGCAGGTCCTGAATGCTGAGAGATCTGTAACAGCATTGGAAGAGAGAAGCTTCTTCGAAGATATCGTGAAGGAATTGGCGGGTGAACAGCTCGATACGACCACTCTCGCCCAGGTGTATGAGGAAATCCAGCAGGTCATCGAAGATGGTGCAGAGGAGGAGGAAGCCCCCAAGCTGGATTATAAGGATGTGGAACGCGTCCTGAAGGTAAGCGGCGTAGAGAACGTGACGGCAGAAAAGGTGGAGCGGGCGTTCGAAACGGTCGTCGACGATAAGTACTACGAAATGAAGGCAAGCAGTGTTATACCGAAATATACTTCAAAATCGATCAAGATCGAGACAAAGGTAGCCACCATTTCCGTCAGCCCGCAGGATCTAAGATATGTGAAGCAGGTGAATTATCAGGGGAAACGCTGCATCATGATCGAGGTTGACGAGGAAGTCGTAATCGAGGGTTTTACGCTCAGTACGGAAACATTGTAGACTCGTTTGGCTGTGCGTTGCCCACTTTTTTGAAGCAGGGGTTATCCATAAAGTCTTAGATAAAGCCTTGGGATAGCCGCTGTTGTATTTGTATTTAGTTACTTTTGGTGCTTAAAGATATAGTTGATATATTCTTTTGCACTATTATTAATTTCTTCATCGCTGGCTTGAAATGAAGCTCCGAAGACAGCAAAGTAGGGGAGTGCGACTGCACCTACATGTCGAGCACTGGCTTTGAAAGACGCGATTACTTCATCCACGGTAAAAGAAACAGAGCCCTCCGGCAAGTAATTCTCCTTTTTATCGCCGATGGACATGGCAAGCCCTAACCTCTTCCCTTTAAGCTTGTCACCTTTTGAACCATAAGCCCACCCGTAAGCAAAAACATCGTCAAACCATTTTTTTAATAGTGGAGGATAGCTGTACCAATACAATGGAAATTGAAAGATAATATGATTATAGGCTTCTAATAAATTTTGCTCTCCAGGAACATCTATATTCCAGTTAGGATACTCTTTGTAAATCTCATGAACTGTAATATCGTTTGGATATTGCAGCAATTCTTCTTTCCAGCGCTGGTTGACCCTTGAAGCCTCAAGGTTCGGGTGTGCCAGAATCACCAGTGTTTTCATTGGGAATCTCCCTTCACAGGCCTGTGTTTTTTTGAATATCATCATTATCTTGCAGGCCCCAAAAAAAGAAAATACACACAATAAAGTAAGATGCTTACTTCAAGGTACGTACTGGACTCGGAAAAAAATATATGCAACAATGATTTTTTAGACCTGTGTTATAAGACCTTCATTAACGAGGTGTTATTCAATGAAGCAATATCATCTGGGCATAGAGGCAACACTTGAAATCATCGGTGGAAAGTGGAAATCTCTGATCATCTGCTTACTGATGCCCGGTGCGAAGAGAACAAGCGAATTACAGCGCAATATTCAAGGCATTTCACAAAAGGTTCTGATCCAGCAGCTTCGGGAACTTGAGGCGGATGGACTCGTCAGAAGATATGTATACCCGCAGATGCCGCCAAAAGTCGAATATAGCCTCACGGAATATGGAGTTACAGCCAATAAGATCGTTGACGTTATGTGTACTTGGGGAAAAGAGAACATTAAAATGAGACAACGGCAAGGAGAAGATATCGTCTTGCTGGAGGATAAGTCACCGGAACATTTTGAAGATCGGAAAGATTACTAAAACCATATACGCCCACCTCACACCCACCCCGTAAACTCCAATATCGATGCCTTCGCCGACTGCGCTTCGGACTGTGCCCCTTTACGCCATTGTTTGGGCGACTCTCCCATGAGCCCGGAGAAGCAGCGGTTGAAGCTGGAAATAGAACGAAAACCGACCTGCTCAGAGATCGAAAGAATGGAATCATCCGTGCTTTTCAGCTGCTTGCAGGCCTCTTCGATTCGGGTGCTGCTCAGGAAATCGAGAGGTGCCGTTCCCATGATTTCATGGAATTTTCTGCGGAAATGCGTTGTGCTTAAGTGGCATAAATCCGCCAGGAAATCGATGGTGATGGGGGTCATATAGTTTTTCGTGATATACTCCAGAGCTGGCGAAATGGCGAAATAGCCCTTCATACTGTGCTCAGTTTCTTGTTCGGCCAGCGTTTCATTTGTGGAATGAATTCTAAGCAATTCTATATAGAGAGACAGTAACAATCCGTAAGCGCTTTCCTGGTAGTAAGGCTTTTGCTGCTTGAGCTCCTCTACGACCGACGTGGCAAGGGAATAGACCTTGGGATATTGCTCCTTGTTCAAAATACAGTTCTTTCCCTGCACTCTCCACAGGTTCGGCTCGAAGCTGCTGTAAGCACTTTTGAAGGAATGCTGAAACAGCTCCTCCGGCGAAAAAAAGAGATAGGACCACAGACTCGCCGTATCAGGCGAACTGTACGTGGTATGGGGCAGGTATCTGGGGAGAAAAGTCACATCTCCGGCTTTAAAGGGGACAGCTTCTCCTTTGATCTCCATAATGCCGCTATCTGAATAGCAGATACCAATCTCCAAATGGTTATGGAAATGGAGATGTTCGCTTTTGATATCGGAAATCCTCCAGCGGTCCCCGCTTAACAGCAGGACAGGGAAATGGATAGGCAAGCTGTAATGGCGGTACTCGATGACAGGTTTCTTTTTTTTTGGCATATTCGCTGCTCCCATTCCCTAACGTGAATTTGTGTTGATTGAAGGTGAATAATAGGTAACTTCAACTATATAGATTGAATTTAAGAATATAAACTTAGGGAAAAGTGGCGGAAGGGAATTTTGGAACTGTAGGAGCGATAGCGTCCGCCTTTAGGTTTGGATTTCTACCGCGAATCGCGGTTAAATTCAGGAAATCCAAACCTAACAGCGGCCGAAAGTCCAAACATTCTCTGGAGTCACTGCTAACCCCAAAGTAGAAAAACCACAAGTTCAATCTTTATAGCTCTCTTCAACAAATGGTTGAAATTGCGCAGTTTTGCTGCGAATGTGCTTAGATGTATACCATTATACTGCTTACAATAGAGTATATAAAGCGTTTACAATAAGACGGACGGCTCTAAAGGCGCCTTTGGGGGCGTGTGCGAAGGAGAGGGGAATAGAGATGCTTCAAATCAATTATGACAGGGAAGAAATATTAAGCGTTATCGACAAAGTCACCAGAAAAACACTCGCGATGGATTTAACGTGGGACTGGCCTTGCGGGGTGGCATATTATGGGGTATCCAGAGCCTATCAGACCACAGGAAATAAAGAGTATTTAGATATGCTTGTCCAGTGGGCAGATGAATATATCGAGCTGGGCCTGCCGGACTGGACGGTAAACACCTGTGCCATGGGCCACATGCTGATCACCTTGTATGAAGAGACTGGCAACCAGAAATATTGGGATATTGTGATGAGTAAGGTGGATTATATCCGCAGCAATGCGCTGAGGTTTGGGGACAATGTGCTGCAGCATACCGTATCCGTGTCTAATGATTTTCCAGAGCAGGCCTGGGCGGATACGTTGTTTATGGCGGCATTTTTTCTGCTCCGCGTAGGAAGCAAGCTAAATGATCAGGAAATGATCCAGGATGCCCTGAATCAATATTACTGGCATATCAAATACCTGCAGGACCCTAGCAGCGGTTTCTGGTACCACGGCTACAATAACATCAAGCAGGATCACATGTCCGGATTATATTGGGGTAGAGCGAATGCTTGGGGCGCCTACACCATGTCGCAGGTCAAGCCACTTTTGAAGGACTGGTATTTGTATCCTCAGTGTATGGACGTGGAGTGTTCACTCCGGGATCAGCTGGCGGCGCTCAAGCTTGTTCAGACGGCGAACGGTTTGTGGCGGACCGTGCTGGATGACGAAGAGTCCTATGAAGAAGTATCTGCTTCTTGCGGGATTGCGGCGGCTATGATCAATAACGGCAATCCGCTGCATACCAAATATGTGCAAAAGGCCCTGAAAGGTATCTTGGACAATATCAGCGAAGATGGGCGGGTACTGGGTGTATCGGGCGGAACAGCGGTGATGAAGGACCGGGAAGGGTATCGCAATATCCCCAAAGACTGGATTCAGGGCTGGGGTCAAGGCTTAGCACTCGCTTTTCTGTCCGATATGCTTAAATAGGAGGGAACCAGGTTGTCCAATCTAACCAAGGGAGCCTTTACCCTGCCGGGAGAATCCGGTTATGAGGCACTGACCCTGAAACTCGCTGAACGGTGGGGTGCCGATGTCATCCGTGACAGTGACGGCACGCAATTGTCCGATGAGATTATAAATGCAGGATACGGTATCTACTCTACAATCTGTATCATTAGGGAACATAATGTGTGGGCGTCACAAAATCCGGATAAGCTGCAGCAGTGTTTTTTAGTTACGAATCCGAAGGTGGCTGTACAAGCTTATGTATCCATCTATCTGATGGAGGATTTTTTTGCTGAACAATTCAGAGTGAATGATTCCAAAGAGGCATTTAAATATTGGCAGGTTGTAGACCGGACGACCGGGGAGGAAGTTCCGAGAGAACAGTGGAATTATGATCGGGAATCGGGAAATGTAGTCCTTACCAGAATAGATCCTTGGCATAAATACACGGTCAGCTTCATGGCCTACCGGATCTGGGAAGAGATCTCCATGTACAATCATACGACGAACAACTGGGATAAAGAGCATTTGATGCAGATTGATCCCATCTATCCGGAAACGCAGGCATATCTGCTGGACTGGATGGAAGAATGGTGTGTACAGCATAAGGAAACAACGGTTGTGCGGTTTACTTCGCTTTTTTATAATTTCGCCTGGATCTGGGGCAGCAGTGAGCGCAACCGCCATCTGTTCTCGGACTGGGGTTCATACGATTTCACGGTGAGTTCAAGAGCGCTTGATCTGTTCACTAAGAGATATGGCTATTCGCTGACTGCCGAGGATTTTGTGAATGGCGGCAAATATCGTGTAAGTCACATCCCGGCTGAGCAGCGCAAGCTCGACTGGATGGCCTTCATCAATGATTTTGTAATCGGATTTGGCAAGCAATTAATTGACATTGTGCATCGGCACGAGAAACTGGCGTATGTCTTCTATGATGATAGCTGGGTTGGCGTGGAGCCTTACAATGACCGCTTTGAGGAGTTTGGCTTTGACGGGATGATTAAATGCGTGTTCTCGGGTTATGAGGCACGACTGTGTTCAGGTGTAAAAGTGGATACGCATGAGATCCGGCTGCATCCGTATCTTTTTCCGGTCGGGCTAGGCGGACTTCCTACCTTTATGGAGGGCGGCAACCCCACGCTGGATGCCAAAAAGTACTGGATCAATATCCGGCGCGCGCTCCTGCGGGAGCCTATTGACCGGATCGGACTGGGCGGGTATTTGCATCTGGTAGAGCCTTACCCGGATTTTTGCGATTACATCGAAAAGATTGCCAACGAATTTAGACAAATTAAAGAGCTGCATCAACAAGGCAAACCTTATCAAATAAAGACGAGAGTAGCCATTCTCCACGCTTGGGGTAAATTAAGATCGTGGACATTGTCCGGCCATTTCCATGAAACGTATATGCATGATTTGATTCATATTAATGAGGCTTTATCCGGATTGCCGGTTGACGTGCAGTTCATTGATTTTGAAGATATCCGTCAGGGCGTACTACAGGATTGTGATGTAGTAATCAATGCCGGATCTGCCGGATCTGCCTGGAGCGGCGGGGACTACTGGAAAGACAATAAGTGTGTGGACCTGTTGACCAAGTGGGTGTATGAGGGCGGTGCTTTTATCGGGATTAACCAGCCTTCGGCAGTCGATGGCTATGACAGCTACTTCAGAATGGCACATGTTCTCGGTCTGGATGAGGATACCGGCTCCAGGGTCGCTCATGGAAAATGGGCTTATGAGACTCGGGACGAGCACAGCCTGGTGCCTGAAGGGGCCAGCATAACACCCAAGAATAGCATTTATCTTACCGACGGGTCAGCTGCAGTAGTGGATGAAACGGGTGGCAGGATCACACTGTCTACTCATGCCTTCGGTAAAGGCCAGGGGATCTACCTTCCTTCGTTCGAGTTCAGCTTTGCGAATACAAGATTGCTGCTGAATCTGATCCGCTATGCGGGCAATGAGTTACATGAAATGAAGTACATTACGGATAACTTATTTACAGAGTGTGCCTATTATCCGGAAAGTAAAATGCTGGTTGTGATTAACAATAGTGATCAGCCTCAAAGCACTATGATTGATACAGAGTATGGGCAACAAATGATGGAATTAGCTCCGTATGACACGATTATCTCAACGATTGGCGAATAAATAACATTCAAAAAGCTCAAGTCTGCGGCTATATGCCGATGCTTGAGCTTTTTGCTGCAATGCAGCGGTTCACCAGTGCTTATAAATAGTAGGGAGGGTACCGTTTCGGTCAACATTATTTCTGCTGTATACTCAAGGATCGGGCTCTATGAGAGTGAATTGTGATAGGATAAGGGTACATTTATTTTCCCCACGGGGCAAGAAAAGGGAGCAACATGAGAATTATTATTTCGCCTGCCAAAAAGATGAAGCCGGACACGGATGTCTTTACTAGCCGCCAGATGCCGCAATTTATAAATGAGTCGGAAATTCTGCTGGCCACATTAAAAAAGCTGAACTATGAAGAAGCAAAATCCCTATGGAAATGCAATGATGCTATCACCACGCTGAATGTCCAGCGGATTGAGAATATGGATTTAACCCGCAATTTGGTGCCGGCTCTTTTTGCCTACGAAGGGATTCAGTACCAATACATGGCACCGGGGGTGCTACAAACGGAGGAACTGGAGTATCTTCAGCAGCATTTGCGGATCTTGTCGGGGTTCTACGGGATACTCCGGCCGTTTGACGGGGTTGTTCCATACAGACTGGAAATGCAGGCCAAGCTGGCCGGACCGGGCTTCAGTTCGATTTATGGATTTTGGGGCAGAAAACTGGCCGATCAGCTTTTTGCGGAGAGCGGCTGCATTCTGAATTTAGCCTCTAAGGAATACAGCAAATGCATTGCCCCTTATCTGGGCAGAGATGTTCGAATGGTTACTTGTGTATTCGGGCAGCACATCGGTGGTAAAGTGATCGAAAAAGCAACCCTGGTCAAGATGGCCCGAGGTGAAATGGTACGCTTCATGGCTGAGCGGCAAATCAGGTGCGTGGAGGATATCAAAGGGTTTACCGGGTTTGATTTCGAATTTGTGGATGAGTTATCAAATGAGAACACCTATGTGTTTATACAAAAAGTTACGACAACTGGTGGGAATAAAGTCTGTACAGGAACAGGAAATTGATTGAAGGAATTAAAACAGTTAAAAAGCTCAAGCCTGCGGCTATATGCCCGGTGCTTGAGCTTTTTGCTGCAATAGACCCGTTCACCCTTACTTATTTATAAGCGCTTATAATGGATGTAATAGTGTATAATTTTGGTAATCGATAAATACATAGATATTGGGGAATTGACAGATGAATAATGACTATATTAATAGAATTGATAACGTAATTAAATACATAAAGGAAAATAGCAATCAAAAACTCACTCTCGATAACTTGGCCGGCATTTCAAACTTTTCGAAATATCATTTTGCAAGAATATTTACCTCTATAGTCGGTGTGACTCCAGTTGCGTTTGTAAATCAAGAGCGTTTACAAAAGGCTGTTTATCTATTGGCTGAAACTAACAAGACCATTTTGGAAATATCGAATCAATGCGGCTTCGAATCGGTATCCACCTTCAATGCACTCTTTAAGAAGCACTATAGCAAGACCCCGAGTGACGTTAGAAATAGCGTAAAGAAGAATCGCAATATTCCATTACACTTCAGCAATAAGCAAGAAGAGTTCCCTCCTCTTGAGGCTTACAATGGGATTGGGAGAAATCACATTCTGAAGAGGGCGTGGGAAAACGTGATCACAATCAAAGAACTTCCTGAATATGAAGTGGCATATGTTAGGCATGTCGGGAGTTACTTGGATACTCATGTTGCATGGGACAAGTTGGGACGTTGGGCAAGCTGGCAGGGACTTACTCCGAACCATTATTATTTTATCGGAATATCGTTGGATGATGGAAATCTCGTAGAAGAATTTGCTTGCCGATACGATGCTTGTGTCACATTGCCAAGCGGATTCGATAGATCCGGACATACAAAACATGTGGAATTCAAAACATTATCCGGTGGAAGGTATGCTGTATATCCATTCTACGACACAATCGATAAATTTGTTCTCGCCTATCAAAATGTATTCAGTCTATGGTTACCGGATAGTGAGTATGATGCCGACGATAGGCCATGCCTCGAATTCTGTATGAATGATCCTGCTAAGGATAAGGAAGGGAAATGTAAAGTGGATTTATATATACCGGTCAAGAAGAGAATTTAAATAATCATATGGAAGGAAGATGATGATTGGGATCTCCTATAGGGATCGTGGATTGGGTAGAAAAAAATGAAAAAATGGAGGAATTATTAAATCAAGAGAATACCTTGACCATACAGGCAATGGATCATGGATTTGAAGCTGAAGTCATGAAGATAAGTTCGAATAAAGAGAGCTTTGTATTGAAAGTATGGAATAAGAGCTCCAAGCCTGATGTTAGTTTTCAATTTTGTTTATTGAATGCCCTTTCTACACGAGGGTTATCAGTCTCTAAGCCAATAGGCTGGGGGATCAACCCCAACGCAGATAAAGTGCTGCTGACAACCTTTGACGGAATGCCTGTTCTTAAAGTGAATGACAAGAAAATGACTGATATCTCGAGGATATTATCAGGAATACATCAAGTCCGAGTAGAAGAAATCGGGGATATTCAGCTTCCCAAATACGACTTTATTGAATATTTTTTTCCTGGAGTAAGGGGGCACGATGACATAAACAGTGCATTGTCTGCTCTTCTTCAAATCATTCAAATCAAGCAGGACCGTATCATTCATGGTGATTTCCATGTGGGAAACATTGTAGAGGATAATGACCGGTATACCGTAATAGATTGGACGAACGGACAATTAGGCGATTTCAGATATGATTTTGCATGGTCGCTTATGCTACAAAGGATATACCTTTCAGATGAACATGCACAGGTGTTTCGTTCCGCGTATCTATTGGGAAATGTAATTTTGCAGAAAGACCTCGAAGCTTTTGAAGCGTTGGCTTGTCTTCGGTGGATATTGCTTAACAGAAACGGTGGTGTACCCAAAGGGCCCAATACGATAGAAAGGGTAAAAGGGTTAACAGCCAACAATTCATTCTTAAAAGAGCTGGAGTTTAGAGATTTATCAATTAAAAAGAAAACATGGAGCGGTGATGGAATGAACATTGAAGCAGTTTATGAGCAGTTTCCTAGCCTGAAGTCAGATGAATTCGTATTGAAAAAAATTGAAGATCATCATTTTAACGAAGTCTTTGAAATCTATAACAATGTAAAAGTATTTGAATACTGTGGCATAATACCCAAACACAATAAAGATACTGTGAGAAACATGATCGGGCATTTCGAGAGAGACTATAATAAAAGATCAAGGGTTAAGTGGGGGATATTCGCTAACCCCGAACCCGACCGGTTGCTTGGAATTATTGAAGCTGCCGAATTTAATCAAAAGGTAAATACTGTGACGATTGGCTACTTTTTGTCGGAAGCACATTGGGGAAAAGGTATTGCTAGCGAAGCGTTAAAAATATTGCTTGATTTTTTGTTTGTGGATGTCAACATCAACAGAATTCAAGCGGAAGTGATGCCTCAAAATGAGACTTCAAAAAAGGTATTGTTGAAGAATGGCTTCATCAAAGAAGGGACATTAAGACAAGCGACACTATGGGCAGGGAAAGGCATTGTCGATTTAGAAATATACAGTATTTTAAAAGAAGACTATGTAAAATGATAAAAAGCTTCTTCATTCGGGTTCCATGCCAGTGAAGACAAGCGGAAGCACCGGCATTTATGGCCGGTGCTTCACTCTGAAGGCCTGAGCCCAATCCCAGGCGGGTTTTACACACTCGGAAGATACCATTTCCATTTTGCAGTATAATAGGATGGAAAATGGAGGGGAATGGCGATGAACGATGCGATATTGATTATAGAAGATGAAGCAGGAATTGCCTGCATGCTGGAACTGCTGCTGTCCAGGGAAGGGTATTCTTCCGTCCTTACCGCTTCTACCGGGGCGGAGGCGATGATCCTGATGGACAGCCGGGAACCGGATATAATTTTACTGGATGTGATGCTCCCGGACTGTAACGGCTTCGAGCTGTGTCTGGAGCTGCGCAAAAAAACAAACGCCCCGATCTTATTCCTGACTTCGCGGGCTGCCGATTATGACAAGCTGACCGGATTTGCGATGGGCGGGGACGATTATATTACCAAGCCGTTCAACTCCCTGGAGGTGGTGGCGCGGATCAAAGCCCAGCTTGCCAGAAGAAGACTGTATCAGCAGGAGGCCCCATCTGCCTGTTACACTTTTGCTGATTTTGAAATCAGCAAGGATACCGGCGGGCTGACGGTGCGCGGCCAGCAGCTTCACTGTACGGCTAAGGAGTTTGCGCTGCTGCTGTTTTTTGCCGAGCATCCGAGCCGCCTGTTCACAACGGCCCAGCTCTATGAACAGGTCTGGGGTGAAATGCAACTGGGCGATGAGAAAACGGTTGTTATTTATATTTCCAAAATCAGAAACAAAATAGAGCAGGACCCGAAGCAGCCTCGTTACATTGTCAATTTCCGTGGATTAGGCTACAAATTTATTCCGAACCCCGTACCGACTGGTCAAATATGAAAGGGGTCGTTCGTGTTGGCTTGCGGCTGCTGCTTTTTTTGCTTGCCCTGGGTATAGGTGTTATCGCCGCCTGGCTCGTTCTGTTTATCCTTTTTATTTTTATGCGGCAAATGGTTCCATGGCTGAAGGGACTTGAGTACATACAGTTTCAAATCTGGAGTTTCCTGATCGTGTGCTTGTCTGCGCTTGTCTTCTATCTGTGGAGCCTGACGAAATCGATTTTTTATATGCTGACCTGGCTGAAACTGCTGGCAAAAGGTCACTATGCCGAGCCTCCGCGGAGCAATTGGCTCGGCCGCCCCATTCCCGGAAATCAGCTCACGCTGCCCTATGCTCTCTTTAAAGAAATAATCGGACAGTTGTCCACATTGACCCTTGCACTGCAGCGCACGGAGAAAGAAAGACATGAATTGGATGAGAAGCGCAAAAGCTGGATTGCGGGCGTGCGGCATGATCTGAAAACCCCGTTGGCCTATATTCGCGGTTACAGCTCCATGATTGCAGCCGCTGATCAATATGCCTGGTCTACTACGGAAATAATTCAGTTCGGCTCCTTAATGGAACAAAAGACGATCCAGGTAGAGCAGCTTATTGAAGATATGAATGCTTTCTATCAACTGGACGGCAGCGAGGTTCCGCTCTCGCGGGAATCTACGGAGATGGCAGGATTTATCAGGCAGATCGTTACCGATGTCGCTGATCATCCGCTGGCTGCACAGCATACCTTTGCCTTCAATACGGACGGGGAGAAATGCCTTGATATCGATCAACGTATGATTCGGCGGGCGCTGCACAATTTGCTGTGGAATGCCGTGGTTCACAATCCCGCGGGGTGCCATATTGAAACCGGGCTACGCTGGGATCAGTACGGACTGACGGTTGAGATTCGCGACAATGGGTCGGGGATTGATGCGGCGGCGCTAGAGCAGCTGAACGTGGCGGAGGACAATATGCTGTCGGCGCGGGCCAGATTGGCGGGCTCCGGCCTGGGCATGGCGCTGGCAAAGGGTTTTGTAACAAGGCATGGCGGCAAAATGGCTGTACATAGCAAACCGCAGCAAGGAACGCAAATCACACTTTTTTTTCTTTATTGAATGCAGGCCGGACATCCGCTTTTTTGTGGTGTTGGCCTGTTTTTTTTACTTAATTTTTACTATTCTTTACCCCGCTGCTACTTCCAGCGCCTATTATTGTCCCTATATCAAAGATATGAGGTGACAGGAGATGCCACAACTTATAGTGGAGACAAAAGGGCTGACCCGCCGCTTCGGCGAGCAGGTGTCGGTGAATGAGGTAAACCTGGAGGTTCCCGAGGGGAAAATATACGGTTTTCTAGGGCCGAACGGTGCAGGGAAAACTACAACGATCAAAATGCTGCTGGGTTTGCTCCGGGCCGATAGCGGGACGATCCGCATTTTTGGACAAGAGATGCCGGGCAACAGTCAGGACATTTTGCGCAAGGTAGGATCATTAGTAGAGAACCCTTCCTATTACGGGCATTTGACCGGGTACAAAAATTTGAAAATACTGAGCACACTGCTGAAGCTACCCGACCGGCGCATCGGTGAGGTGCTGGAAATTGTGCGGCTGACGTCAAGTGCAAACCGCAAGGTGAGCGGATATTCCCTTGGTATGAAGCAGCGGCTGGGCATAGCAGCAGCTTTGCTGCGGGATCCGCAGCTGCTGATCCTGGATGAGCCGACCAACGGCCTGGACCCGGCCGGCATCCAAGAAATACGGCATCTGATGCTGTCACTGGCCCATGATCAGGGAATGACGATCATGCTGTCCAGCCATCTGCTGAGCGAGGTGGATACGATTGCAGATGAGATCGGGATTATCAGCAGCGGCAAACTCGTCTATCAGGGAGCATTGGAAATGCTGGAGCGGCGCAGGGGAAAAGTCATGGAATTTGCCGTGGAGCGCCCGGAGGAAGCGCTTCGCACGCTAATGCTGCAAGGATTTGCCGTGGAGCGGGAAGGAAATATGCTGTCAATTTCAGCAGAGAATGTCAGTATGTCGCAGGCAGAATTGTTCAAACTGCTGGGCCCTTACGGGATTATGAATGTACGGGAAAGCAGCAAATCGCTGGAAGAGCTGTTCATGGAGTTGACCGGAAAAGGAGTAAGCTTATGATGTGGCGGGCCTTGCGGGCCGAAGGCATGAGGCTCAAACCTGCGGCCCGCTGGCTGCCGGTTATCAGCGCCGGGCTGTTCATCGCATTTATGTCGCTGGAATGGTATCTCTATTTCAAAGGCCCGGCAGGGGTATACAGCGTATTTAATGTGATGTATATGTTTCTAGGTTTCGTATTGCTGCTAAATACCGCGTTACTCACGGGTATGATTGCCGGTTTGGAACACGAATCCAACAGTTGGAAGCAGCTGCTGACCCTGCCTGTTTCCCGCTCTGTTCTTTATTGGGCCAAGGCGCTGTGGGTTCTTTTTCTGCTGTTGTGTACGGCCTTGCTGATTATTGCCGGCCTGATCCTGCTCTGGATTTGCTACACTTCCGAACCGCTGCCGTTCCAGCTTCTAATCAAGCAAATTATGTACAGCTTTCTCGCATCAACTGCGGTGCTGGGGCTGCAGATGTGGCTGTCTGTCCAATTCTCGAACCCGGCCATTCCGATGTCCATCGGTTTTCTGGGCGCTGTTTCTGGCCTATTCATAGCGCGGGACAGCGGAGCAGCATTGTGGACCTGGCTGTGGCCATGGGCCTATCCGACGATGTCCAGTCCGTTCATGGCCCATCCTGAGAGGTGGATTGGCATAAGTGCAGGTCTGGGAGCGGTGCTGCTAGCCGCCGGGGCCCTGCATTTTAAAAACAAACAATTTTAATTAACAGGGGTGTGATTATGGAAAATTTGATGAAAGCCGAACGAATGAAGCTGCAGTATCCCGTCATCTTCATCCTGTTCCTCCTCGGTGCGCTGGGAACTGTGATGCTCGGAATGAATAGTTTAAATTCGGAGAATTTTGTCGGTTTTTTTGAGCGCGGATGGAAAACCTTTTATCTGCATATGGCCAGCTTTCACGGGTTGTTTTTTTATCCGCTTTACGCCGGGGTATTAGCTTCTTTTATTTGCCGTTATGAGCATACAAACGGGGGCTGGAAACAACTGTTTTGCCTGCCCATTCCCCGTTCCCGTGTCTATTATGCCAAATTGGGAACGCTGATGCTGCTGATGGGGTTGATTCAACTGCTTTTTGCCGGATCATATCTGCTCGCGGGAGAACTGCTTCAATTGGGGAACGATTTGGATTTTACCGAATTGATCATGGGTACGGTTGGGGGATGGCTGGCCATACTTCCGTTTGCGGCGCTGCAGTTATGGGTATCCATGCGCTTGAAGTCGTTTGTTTCCTCCTTGATTTTATCGGCTTCGATCGTGATAGCCAACATTGTGCTTACCGGGCTTCATGCCTCGATCGGCGCCTGGTTTCCTTCTACAACGGCCTACTACGCGATGTATCCAAGGGGGACGGCTTTGTCGCCCCGGCTGGATGTGATCCCGTTCATTCTCATTGTGGCCGTAACCTCTGCTGCGTACATCTGGGCGGGGCGCCGTTCGCTTATGCACAGGGCCTAGCTATAGACAAATCTTAACCGGAGAATGTAATGCTGCAACCCGATAATTGGAGCGATATACATGATACTGTAAATAGGAAAGAGGGGAATATGAACCCCTCTTTTTTGTCCTGTTATCGTACAATGTTGATTTATTGAACAAAAATATGAACGCCGTCTAGGTTTACGTGGTCATATCATTGTTGTACTAAATATCCGATAGTTCAGCTATTCTGCTTGCAGTGTTGGACTATGAAAGAACATCCGCGTCTGCAGTTGGTCCTTCTCCCCCCTTACAGCCCCAATCTTAATAATCAATAAGCACCTGACGGAAATGGTAGATCGCCTGCTTCTCAGGTTACGATCTTAATTTACTACAGATGAGGCGGGAGTATTGGATTGGGCCAAGGGTTACGATTTCATATGACGTTAACATCGCGAATCGGTTTTTATTTGATAATTTGGCACTTTGCTTCCAGAAAAAATAGTGGTAACATGGAAATTATTTAAAAAAATAGAATAATAGAGGTGAAAGAAGCTTGTATTCAGTTCGGAAGGCATCTGAAACGAATCAGTTTAACCAACATATTCCATCGACGGTCTCCCTGATTTGGACTCAGCTTCGCCCAAAACAATGGAGTAAAAATTTGCTAGTTTTTGCTGCTCTTCTTTTCTCTATCGATAGGATGGAGATAAGTGAAATAGCCCTCTCCACTATCGGTTTCGTTCTTTTTAGTTTGGTATCGAGCACCATTTATATCATCAACGATTTCATAGACCGCGAAGCGGATCGCGTCCATCCGACCAAATGCCACCGTCCGATGGCATCTGGACGACTCAAGCCTGCCTTGGCCTTGTCCGTCGGAGCTGTACTACTTTTGTTTGCGTTACCAGTCTCCTGGCTATTAAATCCGTTATTCACGCTTCTCCTTGTAGTGTACATTCTGCTAAATATTTCTTACTCTCTTTATCTGAAGCATGTGGTCATCGTAGACCTGATGATCATCGCGTCTGGATTCGTGTTGCGCGCCATTGCGGGAGGATTGGTTATCAAAGTACCATTAACGCCATGGTTTCTTCTCTGCACGCTGCTGCTATCTTTGTTTCTGGCCATTGGAAAAAGAAGACACGAGCTAATTCTGCTTCACGAAGGCAAAGGTACGCACCGCAAGGTGTTGGAAAGCTACTCCGTGCCATTACTGGACCAGTTAAACAACATCGTCACTACAGCGACTATTATAAGCTACTCGCTGTTTACCTTTACTTCGGGGCACACCGTTCAGCTGATGTGGACAATCCCTTTCGTCATTTACGGGGTTTTTCGCTACCTTTATCTTATTCATATCTGCAACAAAGGAGGTTCGCCTGATCGCGTTCTATTTGAGGATAAGCCGATTTTAATCACCGTCATGCTTTATGCGATTAGTGTTGTTGCCATCCTCATGATTTTTGAAACTTGACCGAGTTCGGGAGAATACTTTTATGAAAACAAAATTTGCTTTTTGGGATGTTGATCACACTTTGCTTCGCGGGGATTCCATGCTGCTCTTTTTATGGTATGGACTTCGTAAAAAACCACTGACCGCTTATCGGATTGCCGTAGTGCTGTGGAGAACCCTATGCTACAAGTTCGGATTAATAACCGCTGAGCAGGCCAAGGCCGCATTCTTTTACGCAGTCAACGGTTTTTCTGACTCTGATCTGGAACATTTTTTTGATACCCAGCTTCGAACACGTATCTATCAGGACGCTTATGAGGAACTCCACCGATTGAAAATGGAGGGTTTTCGAATCTTGCTCGTGTCAGCTTCTCCCTATGCATACCTGAAGTTTTTCAAGAAACTTCCGGAGGTCGATTTCGTAATTGGAACGGAACTGATGAGAAAAAACGGTTGCTATGTTCCACTTATACAGGGACTTAACTGCAAAGGGGAAGAAAAAGTCGAACGGATAAGGCGCTATTTAGAAGATAAGTGCCAAACTATTGATTTCGAGAACTCATGCGCGTACTCTGATTCGTTGTCAGATCTGCCTATGTTTCGTCTGGTCCGTAATCGGTATCTAGTAAACGGCCAACATCCTGAATTAGAGGCTCGCCAATGGGACAATGTGAAAACACCCTATCTACATGCAGGGAAAATATATATGGTCCTCTCTGCATTTTTGACGGCAACGGGCCAACTGTTTTGGAAATGGGGATGGGATGCTATATCTTACTTTGCTCTCGGTTTTCTTTGCTATGGGGGTGGGGCTTTTTTTATGATTCGCAGTCTTTCGCTAGAAAAACTCTCTGTGGCCTACCCACTGATGTGCCTCAGTTATTTTTTTGCACTGGGTTATGGGTATTGGATACTTCATGAGCCTATAACTTGGGATAGGTTTTTGGCCGTAGTGCTAATGGGAATCGGGGTGTGTCTGATATCGTATGAACGATAAATGGAACGTCGTCGTCCTCGTCGTCATGACTCTATTGGGATCGCTCGGAGGAGTGTTGTTCAAGCTTCGCTCCGTTTGGGGAAAGCCGGTATATCTACTTTTCGGCACCCTTCTGTATGGACTCGGTGCACTCCTCAATATCTATTTATTGAGGTCGTTGCCTTATACGGTGGTCATGCCTGCCAATGCATTGACCTTCCTCTGGACACTCCTGTTTGCCAAATACGTCTTCAGGGAACAGATTGGAGCAGCTAAGATTACAGGTGTTATCTGTATCGGGATTGGCATATGGCTGCTGGCAAGGTGAGTGATTTCAAAATTAAGTTTATGAAATGAGGTTGAATCATCACGTGATCCGTTACCTATTGCAAGACCGGACCGACAATAAAACCGCACTCGGTCTGTTTATCTTTTTTGTCGTCCTATACATCGCAATTAATACTCCATTTCTGCTACTCATGGATCGTCAAGCCAGCCTTATAGCCGCTCACAATCCATTTTATGGCGTAAAATTTGGGCTCAACCTTTTTAACTTTGATCCTTCCATGTATTACGGTTACGATAATGTCTCTGTCATACATCCCTATAAAAATATCATTGCGGGTCCCCTTGGTGCTCTGGCTAATAACGGTCCGGGTAATAGCTTGTTCCTCATCGTTCAATCCGTGCTGAATGCAGGAGGGACAGCACTTCTGTACTATATCTCACGACGGCAAGGAACGGGGAGAGGGCCATCCGCTCTGATTGCGTCCTTATTTGGCATCAGTTCTTATTCTCTCTTCACATCGTTCATTCCGGATTCTTATCCGTATGCGCAATTTGGACTGGTTATCTCGGTATTTTGTCTCCAGTATTACCGTGACAGTAAACAATCTCCGATATTGCCGTTAGCCATATTGGGAATAGTGAACTTTGGAATAACGGCTACAAACCTCATTCCTTATGCAGGTGCATTAGTCGTACAACAAATGGGACGCCGGGTCCGGGATGCTGTTCGAACTCTGCTGTTGGTTCTGTGTTCTTTTATTCTACTAGCTATCCTCCTCTTGTTGATTCAACTGCTGTTGCCGGGCGGTGTCACCTGGGTCTCTCATTGGCAGGACGGATTAAAAAACGGAGGGTTCAGTTATATCGCCCCCTTTTCCTTCTCCCACCACTGGAAATCCATATATATGTTGGGGATTAGTCCGCTGCTAACTCCCGACGTGACCCTGGTCCATAAAGGAGTTGCTGCTATTGCGACTGACTTGTCGCAGTCCTATCCTATATATGTGTCTGTGATCGGATTCCTATTTCTCACCAGCGCGTTAGCGGGATGGATATTGGGAATCCGAAAGCGGGAAGGTTGGATTCCGATAATGTTCATCGGTTTTGCCTTCTGCCTTCACGTAATTGTGGGTTACGGACTGGCAACCTTCAACTATGACCTATATCTGTACGCTGGTCATTTCTGGTTTGCCTTCTTCCTGCTGATTTCTGTGTCTGTGAGGTCCATCAGCAATACCAAACTGTATAAAGCCATCGTTGGGCTACTGGTGGTGGTTGTGCTTGTAACTGCGGGACATAACCTTCTACATCATGCCCGGGTGCTAAAAGCTGTTGAGCAGGGATATGTTACACTGTCTGAAGAGAAGTAGGCAATGAAGAAAGACAATTCAAATCTAGCCCGTTTTAAGTACTATTGCGAAAATATCAAAAAAACCAATCCCACTATCTAAAATATATTTTCAAATCTATCGTCGATCTGGATCGCAAACTCAAAACCGGACTCAAAAAAAGTCTGAGGGGTCTCCGGTAGATTGAAAAGCAAGTCGAAGATGACGATTCGGTAAAAAGCGAAGTGACTCGAGATTACTTAGCAGTCACTCGCTCGCTTCTTCTGGAGGAGGGAAATCCTACACTGGATTTGCCCAGGGTTTCGGATTTATGAGAAAAGCGAGCCGTGAAACGGTAGCAGATTCTGATTCAGGAAACCTCACAGGTACTTGCCCTGGACACGGACCTTTTACCTGTTATGATTTGCCCTGGGGCCCTCGCGCGAATAACGACCATTAACGTTTTTTTCGTCAAATGAAAACGAAATATTGGCGAACTACGGGACACCGCAGTTGGAACGAACATATCCTCCGCTGCGGTGAGTTTGGTGTTCGTCGATGATGCCTTAAGACCGGAGCATCTGTTGACGAGGCTACAACAAGTTCCGTATGAGGCGTTTGACAAGGAACAACGCCGCTGGGCGAAACTACGAAACGTCTTTAACGTACCTCAAACAGATTGAAAAAAAGCTGTGTTAGTAAATCACTCAATCGTATGAAAAGTGCTTTTTATAACTCTTTTATAAATAAAGGAAATTTATGGTTGACAGTTATTTGAGATAGATTTACATTATTGGTAGTGAATTGTAAAAGTATTCACAAAATTTATTTAGGAGGATTACTATGAAACGTACAACGAAAACAGTAATGTCAACAATTCTAGCTGTTGCAACAATCTTTAGCGCATCGCCAGTATTTGCTTCCAGCGCAGCTCCTAAGGAGCTTACTCCAGTCTCGGGCATTATTACTCCTTTCGATGTTGATTACCCTTTTGATCAGATACGAGTTCTTGGAAATCCTGGAGCTAATAGAACTTTTAACGTTAAAGCCAATTATGGCTGGGTAAAAGTATGGGTTGAAAATAATGGGAATGACACCATCACTGTTACAGTTACTCAAGGTACAGTAGCCGGGACCCAAAAAATGCAATTTCAGGTTCCTCCAGGTGAACACGATTTTAGAACTGCAGATGTCCCTTGGTCATCGGGAAATCATGTTGTTAGTTTGAGTCCGTCTCAGGGTAATCCAGTAAACGCTAAACTTTCTGTTAAGACTGCAACTTCTGAGCCTGAACTCTAAGTTAATCAGACCGCGTCAAGGACGCTTTGGAAAGAAAAGATTAAGCAGACGGGGCATACATGAAAAAAATCATTCCTGTATTTCACTAGGCCCACTGGATAAACAGTTTTTCATGAAAAGAACGTGAATCCAAAAGACGACGATTATTCTGATTTCACAGAATGAACCGTCGTCTTTTCGCTTGCTCTCCCCTTATGTGGCTCCTGTTTACTCCATCAGTTTCAATAATCGTTTTCAATTGACCGTGAATATCGCCATGGCCTCCTGAACCTCCATTCCTAACAGCCCCCGACTCGTGACTTTGTGCAGCATCAGGAAACGCCCGTCCTGTTCAATCAACGCGAGAAGCGTATAGAGTTGGACCAGTAGTTTTAATTTATAAATATTTATAAGAATGTTCAACAACGGGTAACAAACGGCTTCAGGGTTACCCTTATTCTTTTTCAACGGTAGATGTATATAACCATCCGGCTAGACAATGTCGAAATTTGATGTAAAATTATAGATTTTTTTAAAGGGTATGGATAGATATATATAGAATAAAGTTTGGATGGAACAAGAACAGGTGAAGGAGGAGGACTTATGATTTTCAAAAAAGATCCAATGGATAAAAAAAGTTTGCTTAAAGAATTAGACTCACTAGGCTATTCAGACAGAATCCATAAAATTGCCACTCTAGGCCGTGAAAATCATGGATCCACCCAATATTCAAAATTGCTCGCTTCATTACTGGAAGGCGGTGTCTATGAGGCACAGCTAGCCTTAATGGGGGCTATTGCCACACAGGATGCAAAGATTATTGTGTCAGCGTTAAAGCATCCTATGGCTACTATTAGAAATCAGGCAGCCGGTCTTTTGGCCAAAGTGGCTTCAGATATTGATATTGAACGTGAACTCCCGGAGCTATCCCATGATTGCCGCCGCAAAGTACTGCGAAGTATTTCATTTAATCATCGTCAAGAATTGGCGGAGCGTTTACTGCCTGTTGTGTATGCCCGGTGGGGGGCGGAGGAGGCCTCTATTCTGCTGCCTGCATGTTCTAAGGAAACGGTCAGTAAATGGCTTGTAGAGATTGGATATATCGTTGTGAACTGGAAAAAATTATCCAGCCGTCATCTTGATGCCGTTGCGGAGTATTTTAAAACAACGTTAGAAGGCATCCCCCTTAGGGAAAAGGGATATGTGTGGTGGAGATTTTCATCAGCTATCGAAGCTTTATGCAATGTAAAGCCGGATTTAATTCTTGAATGTGCCATGAATCATGGACCCATGGGTATCATCCATCCTGCGCTTAAAAAACATCTGGGTACTTTAGTCCGAATCCATCCTGAAGCAGTGTACATGCTGCTAACCCGGAAGGAGTCGCGAAGCGATCTGATCTCTCATGGTGTGCCGGATGGCGTTTTAAGAAGGAAAAAATATTTTTCCATAGCTCAATGGATTGAATTAGCCAAGCTGCTTGCAGATACCCCCATACATTTAGCGAAATTGCTTGAGTATATGGCTCCTTCAAAGCGTAAAGTGATTTTTGAGTCGGTCTATGAAGAGGACAAGCGTAAAGAGCGCATTTTTCCAGAGACATTACTGTATCAGTTACCGCATATATTGCGCGACAAGGAAGCAACCCGAATGCTTGGTCTGCGTGAAATCTATGATAGCCGGGACAAAATGATTAGAATTACGGCTTGCCGTTCTATTCTACATTCAAGAGAGCTGCTTGAAAAAGCGGCATATGCCTCTAATGCAGACGAACGCGCAATGGCACTTGTGCAGCTGGTTAAAAGTACTGCGCTATCAAGGCAAGGTATGGATGAGACTTTGGTGTATCTAGGCCGCATCAAAAATGATCAGGATCCTGTACGCTCTGCAGTGATTAGAGAGCTTGCAAACAGCCCGGCATCTATGTTTACGGATGAGAATGTAAAGGAACTTACTTTACTCGTTGATAGTGTTATTGAGGCTAGAGATACTTCCTATGCTACAAGGTCTGCCACACAGGAATTAGCATTTGTGATTATGCGGTTTAATGCGGTACATCCGGGAAGTGAGATCTTTAAGTTCGCTTTAAGCACGATTGTAAAATTAGCCAAGCAGAGCGGACAGCTTTCACTTCCATCCTTCCAGGAAAATATCCCCCGGGGTATAGAAGAGCATTTATTTGAAGTGATTTATCCGCTGGCTGCGGCGGCAAATCAAAGAGAAGACTACAATTTGGTGATCAGCCTGGCGAACTCGTTTGGAAAAAGAGGCTTTGGCATCTCTAAACTTCAAAATTTACTAAGCGATGCGGTACAGGAGAAAACAGCTTCTATCGCAGTACGGGCGGCAAGGCATTGGCTTGCATCTCCTAAAACACGGGATGAGAGAGTCAGAGAATTATTAACCCTGGATAAGTCGTTTATTACCGTAAACGAAGTGTTCCTGCATCTGCATCTGAAACGTCAAGAATGGCTGGATCCATTTATTTCGGGTGAGATTATTAAAGGCAGGTTTTTAACGGGGAAAACCGTTTATGTTGTGCCGGCTACGGATGGGTTCCATAGGTGGCTGCCGCGTCAGCAACAATCTTTTAGAACCTCAATAGAAAGCATCGCGTCAGATGCCAAACGCAGTTTTTATGAACGTTCAACAGCTATAAAGCTAATGGCAAAAATGCCTGATGTCAGTCCGGATAAGCTGGTAAAGTATTTAAAAGATAAGGAAGTAGCTGTAGTAGAAGCTGCACTTTATGCACTTTCATTGTTGGAAGAACCCGAAAAGGCACTTCCCGTTCTACTGGAGAATTTAGATGGAGACAGAGCCCGTGTAGCCATTTACTCGATACCCAGATGCATTCGTAGAGTGAATCCGGCTATATTGTCTTCAATACTTAAAGAACTGTTAAACCGGGACAAACTTAAAATCACTGTCAGAAAAGAGGCCATCCGGTTACTGGGTGCTTATAGAAGCAGTGACAGCATTCCGCTATTGATGAATGAGTTTGAAAAGCCTAATGCTCATAAGGACGTAATCATTGCCATAGGGCATGCAGCGAGACAGCTTTTAGATGATGAACGCGGCTGGAAGATTCTAAGCAACATGGCCACTTCATCACAAAGTGATATTGCGAAAAGTGTACTATGGCAACAACCCAATGAACTTCCGGTAAACTATAGATCCCGGTATTTAGAATTAATCATTAGAATTGCCGGTCATGCAGATCCGGATGTTGGAAGATATGCTTTGAACAGTATGGTCCGTTGGACAAATGGACATGAAGAAATCATTGCGGCTGCCGCTGCAAAGGTTATTCTGGATTTAGAAGATAACGCCAGATGGAATATTGCAATGAACACGCTGACAGAAACATGCCGTGATGGCAAGGTCAATGAGAGGGTAATTGGTGTGTTTAAGGATTTGGCCAGTGTTGAAATTATTGAGGAATGGAATGCTAATGCCAAAAGAGATTTGCCTCATCGGCAACGTCTGTTGAAATTTGCTGACCAACTGACCTCTTTGCCAAAGAACACTCGCGTAAACCTCGTGCCTCTGTATATGGGTATTATTGACTGTCTGGCAGCGGATGAGACCTTAAAGCAGGTTGTAATGAAATTGTATGTAGCCTCAATAGATTGGAATAATGTTCAGGAATCCGTTGCTTGCCTAACTAAAATAGTTCATTGCATTTCAAATCAGCCACATCGTTTAGGCGATGCCTATAAGCAGGTTGCACAAAATTTAAAAGACAGCAAAGGCTACTGGAATCCAGAAACCCTATTAGAAATTGTAGATGTTATAGGGTCGGAAGGTAGTTACGAATCTCAGTTAATGGGACTTTCATTGCTTGAGGTTGCAGGAAGTGTTTTATTGTGGAGTCCGGATTGTGCCCGGATTTTAAGATTATATAGAAATCACACGAACCTTGCGATTCGCTCCCTTGCGTTAGACATTTGGACAGCAATCGATTAATTATGAAAAAAGAAAGCGTAAGAAGAGGGGCGTCGTTTCACATGGAAAGTGTGAGTGTGGATTGAAATTCCCTCTTGCCATGTTATAATAAAAGCAGAACAAGCGTACAATGCAAAGAGAGCCGTGCTACCAACACGACTCCCCATGCAATAGCCGCTTTTAAGGGCGGTAGGCCTCAACAAACAGGACACGGCAAATAGACCGCAAACCTTTGCTGGGAGGGCGGTCTATTTGCGTTTATTGGACAGCAGCGCTACGATAAGTAAATGGATAAGGCCATGAATTTCTACGTCAGTAGAGCTCATGGCCTATTTGGATATCGTAGTTATTCGCCGGATTGCCTGGGGGAAAGGCATTGCTGTCTACCGCAGATTATTCCCCTGCACCGGAGGCTGGAGGTTTCGTGATCGGCAATCCCGAGGAGGAGCAGGTCTACAATATCGTGTTCTTTTCACCCAAAGAAGGCATCAACATCAGCTATAACAACGGCTCCGGCACAAAATTGCAGGAAACGCGGAAGCTCGGAAACGGGCTCTATCTGGTGGCTGCAAGTACGATTACTTATACAGAGAGTCCTGTATCTTTGCTGGGTGTTGTTGTGTTTTTGCTGCTTTTTTATCTTGGTGTCCGGGGGAGAATCCGGTATATGCGCACTCTCGAACGGGGCACGCATACGCTGTACGCGACTGATTTTCAGGCTCGTATCCCGTTAAAATACAACAACGAGCTTACCACCATGGCTACCGCACTGAATGATATGGCCGAGCAAATCGTCGCAAGCCGGAGCAAGGAGAAGGATTTTCTGCTTAATATTTCCCATGACCTGCGCACGCCGTTAACTTCCATCATGGGTTTTCTCAGTTTGCTCAAAGAGAAATCGTATAGCAGTGAGCTGGAAAGGGAGCGGTACGTCGAGGTTCTGGAGGAGCGGACCGGGTACTTAAAGAAGCTGATTGATGAGTTTTTTGAAATTTCGAAGCTGAAATGGAAAACGCCGGTGATAAATAAGAGCTGGGTGAATATGCAGGAGCTGCTGCGCCAGGTTGCGGAGGGATACCATCCCCAAAGCAGGGACACGCATATCGAGACGGTTCTGCAGCTGCCGGATCAGGCGGTTTATGTGGAGGTGGATGCTGACCTATTCGTCCGGGTGCTCGAAAATCTGTTGTCTAACGCCTTCAAATACAGTCGAGCAGATACAGAGCTTGTCATCCTCCTCCGGGAACCGGTGGCAGAGAGCCGCCGCCAACTCCCGGTACGGCTGGAATTGTGGAGCACGCCGGCCCAAGCGATGGACAGCGCGGAGCTGCAACGGTTGTTTGAACGGTTCTACAAGCGGGATTCGTCGCGGGCTGGCGAAGGCGCGGGGCTGGGCCTGTCCATTGCTGCCGAGATCATCAGGCTGCATGGGGGCAAGCTGGACGCGCGGATCGAGGGAGAACGCCTAGGGATGATTATTGAACTGGAGCGTTCGCCATGCAACAGCTGAACTACATGAACGCTGGAAGACGCTCGGGGAATTGCTCCCCGCAGCGTCTTTTTTTTTGGATACACAGGCACTATAGGGCTTGTGATAGGCGGGGGACTTCGCCCCTTCCGACTTTCATTTAATATTCAGTTTGGGTGTTTATAATACGTCTATGAATCGGGGCAAGAGAATATAAAGCTGTGAAACTATTACGCATAGGAGGTTTTCCATGGTAAGGGGAACTCAAAGAATACTGTATATCCTGCTTGCTTTCTGTATAGGACTTTTTATCGCATCCTCCTTGTTTATCCGGGCAAAGTATACCTACTCTGTGTACGGTGACACCACGGTTCTGGAGAAACAACAATGGGTTCTGTTTATCCTGGCGGCCGCGGCCGTTCTGGCTGTAAGCTTTGTTCTGTACAGAATGTGCTTAAAGCTTAACCGGTACAGCAGGAAAATCGTAATTCCGGCTGTGCTGCTGTTTTCGTTTGCGATCCAGCTCTTGATCATTTTCCTGTTCCCCCGGCTGCCGACGGATGATTCGCAAACGGTGCTGTCGCTGGCGATGGATATGCTGTATGAACAGGATTATTCCTCTTTTCAAACGGGGGGATATCTGTATATGTTTCCGTTTAATTTCTCCATGGTCCTGTACCTGAAAACATTGCTGTTCTTATTTCCGGATAATTATCTGGTGATCAAAATATTCAACATCCTGTTCTCGCTCGTTACAACTTTAATGGTCTATTTGCTGTATAAAGAGCTTAATGTCCGGTCGAAAGAAAATGATTATGGGGTTTTAATAATTGCCGCAACCTATATTCCTTCCTTGTTCATGAGCAATTTTATATATAACGATGTGATTGCTACAGCTTTTCTGACCAGCGCTTTATATTTTGCCGTCAGGTTCCTCCGAAGAATGTCCATGAAGGATATCCTGCTGGCTGCCATTCTGCTGGCTATCGGTAACTATTTTAGAAGCACCGGGATGATCTTTCTGATCGCAGTCCTGATCTGCCTGCTCTTCAGCATCCGGACCCTTGGGCTTAAGAAGGCCTTAGCTTCTATAGGCATAACAGTATTGCTGTTCAAGGTGCCCGGCTGGACCCAGAATGCTGTACTGCAGGCAACGCATGTCGTAGATGAGCCGGTGAACAAGAATTCCGCTCCCGTCTATATGTGGCTGAATATGGGCATCAATCTGGAGACCCTTGGGTTCTGGGACAATCAGCAGAGCTACAATATATACCAGAGAGAGGCAAACTATAATAAAGTGGACAGCGTAGAGCTGTTCAAGGCATCCATCGGCGATAAGCTCTCTGAGGCCACTCTGGGTGAACTCGCGGAAATGTATTATAAAAAGCTGGTGTGGACCTGGACAGAAGGGACGTACCAGATGGAGAGATACGGCATTGGAAATGACGGATCGTCCAGAACCGGAGGGAGAGCGGGGTTTGTGATGGACCGCTATAGTTATACTACCTTTGCCACGGATTTGTTTAAAGGAGATTCGAAGTATAGAAGCGGTCTGCTCTGGGTGCTGTATGTCCAGAATTTCCTGATGTATGGCTTTATTCTCATTCGATTGATAGGCGGAATAAGGGCTAAAAGGTTTGAGGAAACCTCTACAATTCTGGTGGTTCTGGGTTTTATCGCATTCTATCTGCTGTGGGAAATAAAGTCCCGTTATATCTATCCGGTGTATCCGCTATTGATCGTGCTGTCGTACATGGGATTCAAAGACGTATATGATTATATGTTGAACAGAAAGAGGTGATTGAAGATGCGAACCAAGAGATACTCAATCTTCTTGCTTGCAGCAGTGCTGGGTTGTTCACTGGTGCTCACCTCATGCGAGGCCATAACCGCTCAAAAAATCACAAAAACGGACTCCGGCTCAAGAATGAACGGGTTCCCGGGAGTGAACGGCGGCACGGACCGGGGTGGGGCCGGCCAGGGAACAAAGGGTGGAGGTCCGGGAAGAAGCGGCAGTCAAGGGACGGACGGCGGGCAAGGCGGGAGACAGTGAGCACTCCCTGCCTTGTACTGTCCGCTGCGGGAGGCCGCTGAAGTCTCAAGCGTGATCCCAAGGCCAGCTATAGGGTTCTTCGGATGTCCTTCTTCTTCAGGCCGTTCTTCTTGGCGGTGGCGTTCCAGAAAGAGTGGGTCGCGGCAAACTTCCAGGCGAAGCGCGGGAAGTTTGGACTGAAGAGCATAGATTCATCTATACTTTGCGAATGTACATTATGAGCCAGGCTTTCCATTGCCTTGCCCAGATTCTTAAGCGGGCCCGTTCCAAGGGGAACCTTCTCGATAAAGTCCATCATTTCACCGGCGCCTTGACCGAGACCCTGCCCGAAAATTAGACCGGAACGGATGCACCAGTTCTGAATGATCTCAAGGGCAATGTGATTCTGCTTCCCTTCAAAAAAACCATTATTCATCAGGGTATAAACGTAAATATCCTTCTCACGCCGCGTTTTCATGTATTCCTCAAGGGTAACAAGCATTCTGAATAGATGTGACGGGACTCCATCCACATAAAGCGGGAAGGCAATAATCAATATATCCATGCCGCACAGTTCGCTGTATTGCCCGGGGGTCAGCGGTTTTTTGTTAATGTTATAATGGGTGATTTCATGCCCGGTGCTTATGAGCGGCTCCAGTGTCTTCAGCAGGTGGTCTGAATTGCTTTTTCGTAGCTTGGGGCTTCCGTTGATCATTGCGATGTTCATGCCAGTACCTCCTTGACGGCTTGCAGCCCGTTATGAAAATAGACCGAATTCCCTGAGGAATACAAATTTAAGCTATTTGCTGCGACCAGTTTTTGTGCTGTTCCCTTCTCGGCTTCAGTGATGTCTTCACCGTAAAAATGCACGGTCAGGGCAAATTCATGGTCATAACGGTTGCGGTGATGGGTTTCACCGTTTTTGGTTACAAAATAAGGCAGCACGTAGGAAATGCTCCGGTTCAACACATTGAGGATGAAAGGACTGTAGCTTCCATATTCACATTTACTGATAATCGTCAGTTCATCGCATTTCGAGAGAAGTTCCCCCATGTTGTTATAGCCGTCCTTCAGAACACAGACTCCAGGCGTCCGGATCCAGCACCCGAAGCAGCCGATACAATGACGGATAGTACCATTGTCCGAGATTACAGTTACGTCGGGGGTGTTGTCTTCAACCAATGCCGCAAATTGTTGCGGATCCAAGTCGTGAATAATCATTTTCATGGGTTATCCTCCTAAAATACAGGTTTGAGCGTAAAGATATCCCGCCAATCTCCGGAATACCGGACCCCGTTATTGGTGAGCAGTGAGGCCATTCCGTGCACCATTGACCATAGGGCAACCAGCTGCTTCGCATATTCTTCTTCCGGCAGGCCAAAGCTCTCAAACAACTGATAGGCTGTTGTGCGGAATAGAGCAAACGGCGGATAATTATCCGAATTATAATGGTCCAGGTCAATGGTGATGTCCGAATGGTAGAAAAGAAATTGAAAATACTGCGGATGGTCAACGAAAAAGTCAATGTAGGCCTGCCCCAGCAAGGAAATCGCCTCCTGAGTGCCCTCCTTTCCGTGAATGGATGTACGCAGTGTGTCCATAAATTGCGCAGTGACATGCTCGCCCATAGCGTAAATCAATTCGTCAATATTCTTAAAATGGCTGTACGGTGCGGTATGGCTGACACTGCATTTCGCTGCGACCTTGCGCAAGGAAAAGCTCTTCAAACCATCTTCATTAATAAGTGTGATGCCGGCTTCTATAAGCTGATTTCGCAGATTGCCGTGGTGATAGGGTTTGTCTTTCATGTGATGGATGCATCCTTCCATTAATCTTAGCGCTGTAAAGATTGTAGCATATAATCTTTACAGTGTTAAGATGTAAAATCAGTTTTAGAATACAGCTGTGTCAAACTCCGCCTTTATGAGAGAGGAGCGTTCTATACCCATAAAAAAATCCCTTCCAGGTTGTGCCTGAAAGGGATTATGACAGCTATAGAATAATGTCTGAGTTTGATTTAGTGGCTAAGCTTCCATTTTCTGCGCCGTATAAAGCCGGTAATAGTGGCCCTTGCGTGCTAGAAGCTCGTCATGCGACCCGCTTTCCGCGATGCCTTTGTTTGCGACATACATAATGCGGTCGCAGTTTTTTACGGTGGACAGGCGATGCGCGATAATGAACGAAGTGCGCCCCTTAAGCAGCTCATTGAGGCCCTTCTGGAGCAGACGTTCAGTTTTCGCGTCGATTGAAGAAGTCGCTTCATCCAGGATCAGAATGCGCGGATCAGCCAGCAGCGTTCTGGCGAACGAAATGAGCTGCCGCTGCCCTTGCGAGAGCTTGGAGCCACGTTCGTTAACCTCGGTCAGGTAACCCTGATCAAACTCACGGATGAATTCGTCGGCACAAACGGTCTTGGCCGCAGCGATCACTTCTTCCTCAGTAGCATCGAGTTTGCCGTAACGGATATTATCCAGGATGGTCCCGGAGAAAATGAAGCTGTCCTGCAGCATGATCCCCATCTGGCTGCGAAGGGACTTCAGCGTAACCTGCGAGATATCCTGTCCGTCCATAAGAATCCTGCCGCCGGTAAGATTGTAGAAGCGGGAGATCAGATTGACGACCGTTGTTTTGCCTGCGCCTGTCGGCCCCACCAGGGCGATGCTTTGTCCTGCCAGAACATCAAAGGAGATGTTCTCCAGAATGTTAAGCCCTGGATCATAGGCGAAGGTTACGTTGTCGAAGGTGACGTGGCCCTGTACAGGCGGCAGTGTCTTCGCATCCGGAATATCGCTGACGGTAACCGGCTCATCCAGCGTTTCGAAGATACGCTCCAGGTAGGCGACGGCATTGATAAAGTTATTGTACAGGTTCGAGAGATTCAGAATCGGCTGCCAGAAGCGGGCGGCATAGCTGCTCATGGCAAGAATCACACCAAAGGTGACATTTACAGGGTCCAGCGTCAGGAGACCCACCAGAAAGATCATCGTTGTAACGATGGTGCTCAGGTTGTCGACGCTAAACGGGATCAGCATGTTGAAACGCACCGCTGTTATCCATTCCTTGCGGAAATTGCCGGCCAGACGCGTGAAAATTCCCTCATTGCGCTGTTCACGGTTGAACATTTGGGTGACGCCGATGCCGCTGATGCTTTCCTGCAGGTAGGCGTTCAGATTGGAGCTTTTGTTGGACACCGCCTGCCATGCCCGGCGCTGCCGGGTTTTGATCAGCAGCATGATGCCGAAGAATACGGGCAGTCCTGCCAGGATAACGAACGAGAGCCGTACATCGACGGCGAACATGAATGCGGCAATAAAGACCAGATTCACAATTTCCAGAACAAAGTTGATAATACCGTTGGACAGCACATCCGAAACCGAATTGACGTAATTCACGACCCGGATCAGGATCTTGCCCTGCGGCCGGTCATCATAATATTTGAAAGGCAAATCCTGCAGATGCTTAAACAAATCCGTGCGGATGTCAAAAATAATGTCCTGTCCGACGCTTGTCATGATGCGTGAGCGATAGGTAGCCAGAATAACACTGACTACGATGGTCACAAGCATCAGCGCGGACCAGCCCAGCAGCGGAAGTTTGGCTTTGGCGGGAATGGTCACGTCGACGACATGCTGCATGATCAGTGGAGCGGACAGTGAAATGGCCGCTGAAATCGCGCTGAGCACAAACGCAAAGATCATGGGCTTTTTCTTCCGTTTGATATACACCATTGCACGACGGAAGTGTTTGATATTAAACGGCGATTCCAGATTCTCATCGACGTCGAATTTATTCCTTGCCATTAGCGGTCACCTGCCTTCCAATACCTTCGTTCTGCAGCATAAACACATCGTAGTAGTAGCCCCGTTTCGCCAGCAGTTCGGCGTGAGTACCCTCTTCAATCAGGCGTCCGCCATCCAGAATGAGAATGCGGTCAGCCTGCGAGGTAGTAGACACCCGCTGCGCGATAATGATCTTCGTGCAGGGATAGTCCAGATCGCGCAGACTTTTCTGAATGTGTTCCTCCGTCTCAAGGTCAACGGCAGAGGTTGTATCGTCCAGAATCAGAATAGGACGGTGGACCGCCAAGGCCCGCGCCAGCGCAATACGCTGCTTTTGCCCTCCGGACAGTCCAACCCCACGTTCCCCGACAACGGTGTCATACCCTTCGGGCATTTTGGAGATGAAGTCGTGGGCAGCTGCAAGCCCGGCATAGGCCATGGCCTCTTCCTCCGGAAGATCGGGGTCGCCATAGGCGATGTTGCCGTCGATGGTATCGGAGAACAAGAGTACATCCTGGGTTGCCATGCCGATATTGTCGCGGAGCTCATCAAGCTCAAGCTGGCGGACATCCACGCCGTCTACCAGCACACGTCCTGCGGATACGTCGTAGAAGCGGGGGATCAGGTTGATGATTGTCGTTTTGCCCGATCCCGTCGAGCCCATGATCGCTATCGTTTCACCGGGTTCAACTGTAAAGCTGACATCGTCCAGCACGGTAGCGCTATCATATTTGAAGCGCACCTGATCGAACTCAATGCGGCCTTCGTAACGGCGTTTCTGTATGGACTTATGTTCGTTTACAATATTAGGCCGGGCATAATAGATGTCGATGATTTTAGTCAAGCTGGCAAAAAAGCGCTGAATGTCGTTGATAATAATCCCAATGTTGCGCATCGGGTTGGATATGGCCCAGATGAGCGAAGAGAAGGCAGCGAATTCACCAAAAGTGATCCGGCCTTCCATAAGGAACAGCCCGCCAGCCAGCATCAGGATGACGTTGAAGCCCTGAGCGAAGGATTCCAGATAAGGAAAGTAATCAAGCCATACCAGGGCAGCCTTTTTGTTAGCTGTTGAATAGTTGACATTCTTCTCTGTGAATTTTTCGATCTCGAACTCCTCGCGGGCGAAAGCCTTGACTACACGGTTGCCTGAAATATTCTCCTGTGTAGTGGTGTTAAGCTGGGACAGCCGCTCGCGCAGGTCAATATACATTGGACGGACGCGTTTGGCGAAAATGAAGGCCACGATAAAAATCGGTGGCGACAGGATAAGCATCCACAGCGTCAACTCCGCATCTATCGTGAAAAAATAGATAACGGCAGCAAGGAAAATCGTTAACGATTCGATGATCGTCTTGAAAATCCATGCCATGGAGTGCCGGACCATGTCCAGATCGCCGGTCATCTTGGTCATGAGGTCGCCGGTGCGGTTATGGTCGTAATATTCCCTGTCCTGTCCCTGAATCTTGTTGTACAAATAAATACGGATGTTGTACATCATGTTCTGCGAGGACTTTTCGTACTGCATGGTTGTCAAATAAGCAAGACCTGTGCGGAGCAGGGAAAAGCCGATCATGCCCAGGCAGAGCGCGATCAAGAGCCCCCGCTCTTGTGTGAGATTCTGCTGCGCATTATCGCCGGCTATGAACGTGTCGACAATGCGCTGACTGATGTACGGATTCACGATCGTAAGACTTGAGCCTACCACCGAGAGGCAGAGCGCCAGAATGTACCGCGTACGGTTTCCCTCCAGGTTCTGCCACAGCCATTTTAGTTCGAACATCTAATCACCTGTTTCTGAATGTTCTTTCACTCTTGCTGGAAAAAGAATGAATAAATCAAGGTGATTATAACATTATCAAACGGCCAAGTATCGGCTACTGGAATATTTTCTTGTTACAATCAATTGAACTCTTTCGAAGGGGGTTTGATTGATTTTGCGGAATTAGAGAAGGAACGGGTTGAATATGGGTCCTTGACTTTGACGTCGCGTCGCACTTTACAATGACCCTGAGAGGAGGAGTCGCATGGAGCTTCAGACCATTAGCCAGATATCCAAAAGCTTTAAGCTCTCTACGCGCACCTTGCGCTACTATGAGCAAATCGGACTGATCCAAAGTACAAAGGTAGCGGAATATGCATACCGGACCTATGATGCCCAAACGGTGCTGCGTCTGCAGCAAATCGTGGTGTTGCGGAAGCTTAGGATTCCACTAAAGCAAATCATTGTGATTCTGGAGAGCAAGGATTCGGCGGAAATCATCGCAACGTTTGAACAGAACCTGAAGCAGGTAGCGGATGAAATTACAGCGCTCTCTACCATACGCACCATTCTGAACACGTTCATCGTCCGACTGAATGAAAGTACTCAGCTGAATCTGAAGCGGAATCTGCTAGATGATGTGTCCATCCTGCCGCTGTTCGACTCCTTAATCACAAGCAAAATCCATTTCAAGGAGGACAAGACGATGGAGGATTTAAATCAGGCGAACGACCGGTTGGAGAAGCTGACGGACAGGGAGGTGCGGATTCTTTATTTGCCGCCGATGTCGGTAGCCGCACTGCACATTATTGGGAAGACAGCGGAGCTTGAGGGGAAGGAACCGATTTATGAGTTTATTCAAAAAAACAAGCTGCCGCAGATCAAGCCGGATTTCCGCCATATCGGGTTCAATCATCCGGATGGACAACTGCCAGATGGGAGTGATCATGGCTATGAAAGATGGATCACCATTCCGGATGAGCTGTCAGTGGAGGCACCCTTTGTCAAGAAAACCTTTGCCGGTGGCCTCTATGCCGCCCATATGATTCCCATGGGAGCTTTCGACGAATGGGAGCGGCTTGGCGAGTGGGTGAAGAACAACGAAATATACGAGTATGCGGGAGGAGATCCCGAATACATGAGCGGTCTTTTGGAGGAACATCTGAATTACATCCACAAGTACATGCTTGCGGCGGATGACAGCACGATCCAGTTGGATCTGTTGATGCCGATCAAAGAAAAAGTGCGTAAAAACGTATAGGCGTATGATGTAAAACCATATTGAGATATTTGCTGGAATCTATAATGTAGAAGAGATGGCTGCTAAACTCATTAGGCAGCCTCTCTTCTTTAGTTATCTTGAAACCGTTATCATTTGTTGTTTGGGGTAGTCATAGAAAAACAGGAAAATAAAGTTTGTTCACTAGTGTACGCCGCACAGTACTGTGTGGTATTATAGTAGTGTAAGGGGGGATGGCTTTGGATATGTCGGAATGGATTTCTCAGGTGCGCCGGGGGCTGCTGGAATATTGCATCCTGCAGCTGATCAGCAGCCAGCCCCGTTACGGTTATGAGCTTGTGACGGCGCTGGGTCAATGGGAGGTGCTGGCCGTTAATGAAGGTACGCTTTATCCTCTTTTGCGGCGGCTGCTTAAGGAGAATTATTTAGAAGCTTTTTGGAAGGAATCGGAGACTGGTCCGCGCCGCAAGTATTATTCGCTCACCCCGCCTGGACGCGAGCTGCTTGCTTCCATGACAGAGGAATGGAGCAAGGTTGTAGGTGCTATCGGGCAAATTCAGCTGTATTGATTAGGTAATCAGGTGCGGCAAATACATGTTCAGTTGGAGGGAAACACAAATGGAAACAAACTCGAATGATTATCTGCGCAGGTTTTATGAGGCATTGGATTTTTTGCCTGAGGAGGAACGGGTAGATGCTGTCCGGGAAATTGAAAGCAGCATAGCCGACGGCATGGCGAGCGGCCAGCCGGAGGCGGTCATATTAGCTCGACTTGGCAATCCGCGCAAGCTGGCCAAGGCTTACCAAAGTGAATATATGATGGGCCGGGGCAGGAGCCTGTCGCTGAAATCCCTGTGGCAGATGGTGACTTTTTATTGCACTACCGGATTGCTAAGTATCATGATTATTCCGATCCTGGCTACTATCGCTTATGGCTTTGGCTTTAGCGCAGTTTTGATCTTGCTGGCAGGGGTGATCCGCAGCTTCGGCGTTTCCTGGATCAATATGAACCTGGGTAACGGCTACGAAGTTCCCTACGCGTGGAGCATCCCTGTTGCCCTTCTGTTCAGCCTGTTTGTTGGTGGAATTGCCTTCATCAGCCGCAAATACTTGCTGATCTATATGAAGTTTCTCTCCAGGCAATACAGCCGGCTGATTCCCCGCTAAACAGCAGGAAACACCGGTTGCCAAGATCATGATCCCTAAGCCTCTGAGTCTATTCTGTTATGAAAGTATGCAGTAATCTGCGCAGCTATTTTGTCAGGGTACTCAATACCCTTAGCCTTGCATATTTCTGCCGCGTCCACTTGAAATAGGGCTATGCTTTTTTTGACAGCAGCTTCTAAATCTTGAAATTCTGCAGTTGTATAATAGGCTTTCAGATGTTCTTGCTTCTCCTCGGGCACACAAAGTTTTACTTTGCTCTCCCAAGCACCCCAGTCCAGCGTATCATACCAGCTTAACAACAGGTCTACATGCGAATGGAACAACACATCCATGTTCTTGATGATTTTAAATAAATCCTTTCGCTTAAAGTATTTAATCAACATCTCTGTATGTAACCAGTAAGTATCCATAGCCCTTACAGTGTCGGGAAGATTATTATCTGTACGATAACCCTGATCAAGGAATGCTGCTGTTTCACCGGCTCTGTCAAAAATAAGCTGATCTCTTGTACAGCCTTTGCAATGCTGCCTGCACATCCATTCTTCAGGATAATCAGCGTTAATAATGAAGAAATCGAACTGGTGCAGCTGGCTGCCTATACGAAGCACACTACAGTAATTTTTGAAATACTCATTATTAAAGCTTTCGCCCCAAAAAATTAAAAGCTCATCTGAAGCAGCGGCAAGAACTGTGGGCACATCTGCGGCAAAAGATTCAAAGTCCTTATCCGCTACCAGAAAAACAGGATCATAATCCGAATAAATATCTTCTGCCCTTCTGCTGATCGACCCATAGTGCCAGCCGCCTTTGCAGCGCTGATCTTTTTTTAAAATCTCTACGACTTTGTTAAAGGCTGCTTCCAGATCCTTGTGCATGAAAAAACACTTCCATTCTTGGTTTATGCTGCCATAATACCACGACCTGCCCCGGAATTATTGCACTATTCCAACCTGTTGTTGTTCATTTCAATCATCTAAAATTGTCGTGTTTTTCGAAAAAATTAATATGAAAAGGCAGTGTGATCTAAATGAAATATGGGAAGATCATTGGTGAGGGTAATACGGCGACCGTATATGAATGGGAAGAAGGGAAAGTGCTTAAGCTTTTCGCCTCGGGTTATCCCCAAAGTGCTGTGGAAACAGAGTTTCAAAACACCAGAATGATCAATGATATGAGCTTTGCAAAGGCCTATGAAATGATTAGCTGCGAAGAGCGCATGGGCATTATATATGAGAAAGTGGATGGTGAATCCCTGTTGGATTGGGTTTTGAGGACAGGCGACCTTCAGGGCTGTGCTGAATATATGGCAAGACTGCATAAGACAATTCTTCAGAACAAAGTCAGTGATGTATTGAATTACAAAGAATTTCTAAAATATCATCTATTAAATGTTCCGTCGTCTAAAAGAATGGATCACGGACAAATATGCGGGATTCTGGATAAACTTAAGGATGGAGACACCCTTTGCCATGGCGATCTTCATCCCGGTAATATATTGCTCGTAAGCGGGCAGCCCGTTGTTATTGACTTCATGAACGTGTGTCATGGAGATTTACTATATGATGTGGCTAGAACAGTGTTTTTGGTACAGTATACTCCCGTCCCCGAAGCTGCTGACGACCGGGAGATGCTGTTGCGGTTCAAAAAAACACTGGCCGATTTATATCTTAACGAAATGAATATTAGCCGGCATATGATAGAAGATTATCTGTCCGTTATTACCGCGGCCAGAGCGGGAGAGTGCCCCGACGAACAGCCGGGGGAGCACTCTTCATAGTCTACTGGCGGTCAGGTTCATTACTAACTCAGCTTACCGTTTCGCCCGGTTATTGCCTCTTCTAATTCCTTATATTCACTAGACTGGGAGTCCACATTGCTTCCTGACAGTCTGAGCTTCTTCAAATGAGGGAGGTTCAGGAGTAGGCTGGGATCCGAAAATGAGGTTTTGCATAAATCCAGTGTTTCAAGCCCGGTCAGGGTGGAGATGAATTCCCATGATTTTGGCTTGAGCATAGTCAGATCCAGGTTGATTAACGACGACATCCCGGTCAGTGCTTCCAGATTCTTTACTTTGGTTCCCCATATCCAAAGCAGCTCCAAATGGGGGAATTGCTCCCGTATGCCTTCGATGGAATTCAGTTTTGTTTTTTCCAGATACAATGTTTTTAGGTTTGGACAAATCCCCATTTCTTGAAAACTCTCCACAGATGAGCCTCTAAGCCGTATTTCCTCAATGCTGTCATGCTGGTAGAAGGGACTTAGATCACTTGCGGCAGCAAAATTAGCGTCCAGAACCTTCAGTTTCCTCAGCTGTGAAACATATGAAAGATCCACAAGCTTTTTAGGAGCGATCAATCTGATTTCCTCTACATTTGGAAAAACCCTGAAAGAATCTAGGCTTTCCAGCTGACAGGTTTGCCCTCCCAAAGAAACCTTCTTCACACCCGCGGCGGGTACAAAGCCTGGCACAGCCTCAATCTCATCAAAGCTCATACTGATAGTCTCCAGGCTGTCCGGGAGAACGGTTTGACTGTCATAATTATGCTTGGAGAAACTGACCGACTTTAAGGATTTAAGAGGGGACAGCAATTGATCGGGCAACGTGTGCTGGACATAGAACATTTGCAGAGATTCCAGATGTTCAAGCCGGGAAAGGGTCTCTATATTCTTTTTAATCGTTGTTTTACTTATGAAGCTTAGATGTTCCAGACTCGTGGCGGAGTCCAGACCGGCAAGATCAGGCAGGGTCAGCCTGGAATTTGTGGTGCCGAATTCAAGATTCTTGAGCTTTGCGAATTCTTTTAAAGGCTCGTAGGTTGTGATCTGTTTGACCTGGAGAAGTTTCAGTGTGTCCAGCTCATAAATGGAGCGGGGCTGATGAAACCATGCGTACTTTTTATAGTTCTCGACGTATGAAGCTGCTTCGTCCGCAAGGGCAGCTTTTGACTTGGCGTAATCCATTTCACGGCCTCCTAGCAAAATAAAATGATATAAACAGATATTGCTAACTTAGCATACGGCCTCTCCTATAACAAATCACACGATGCCGGATCCGGTGTTCCTGCTGAGGCCCGGCGGGCCTCAACTTTGTATTTATGATAAACTAAACCATATACAGCCGCACCGGACAGCGTATTGAAAATGTACATAGAGTGATAACTGGCTTGGTCCGGATAGAGACAGGAGGATGAGGCATGAGCTTTGTTGCCGTAAAGGGTGAGTACAAGCGTTACAAGATGGGCGAGAATGTGATTGTCGCCAACGACGGGATTGATTTTGAGATTAATAAAGGTGAATTTGCCGTCATTGTCGGTCCCAGCGGCGCGGGTAAATCGACCGTGCTTAATATTCTTGGCGGAATGGATTCCGCTGACGAAGGCCAGGTCATTGTGGACGGTACGGACATTGCCAAGTTCAGTGCCAGGGAGTTAACAGGCTACCGCCGCAATGACGTGGGTTTTGTGTTTCAATTCTATAATCTGGTGCCCAATCTGACGACGCTGGAGAATGTCGAGCTTGCTTCGCAGATTTCCCCGCGTGCCTTGGATGCACGTAAGGTGCTGGAGGATGTAGGACTGGGGGCGCGGCTGGATAATTTCCCGGCTCAGCTGTCCGGCGGTGAGCAGCAACGCGTCGCGATTGCCAGAGCGCTGGCTAAGCAGCCGAAGCTGCTGCTCTGCGACGAGCCGACAGGCGCGCTTGACTACAACACCGGCAAGCAGGTGCTGAAGCTGCTGCAGGATACCTGCCGCAATACCGGAACTACGGTCATCGTAATCACGCATAATCTGGCGATTGCCCCGATGGCAGACCGGGTCATTGAGATCAACAACGCTAAGGTACGGAAGATGGTAACCAATCCTTCGCCGGTATCCGTTGACGATATCGAATGGTAAGGAGAAGGCATCTATGAAAAAACGAGCGCTATGGAAAGATATTTTTCGTGAAATCGGGCACACCAAGGCCCGCTTTATTTCAATATTTGCAATTATTATGCTGGGCGTCAGCTTTTTCTCAGGGATCAAGGCAGCCGGGCCGGATATGCTGGATACCGCGGGAACCTTTTACCGGGAGACGGGGCTGATGGATCTGAAAGTGCAGAGCACCTACGGTTTGACCGAAGACAACCTTAAACTGCTGAAGGATGTGCCGGGGATCGGTGAGATTCAGCCGGGTTATAGCGCGGATGTGTTCGCCGGAGACAATGCTTTGATCCTTAAGGTCTTTTCGTACAATACAGATGCAACGCTTAACCAATACCGCATGATCGAAGGACATCTACCGGAGCATTCCGGAGAAATCGTGCTGGATGACGTGCTGGCCGGAGAATATGCGCTGGGAGACAAGATAACGTTTAGCGGAAACGGTAAGGATACGGAGCTGTCAGACGACTTCGGGACACTGGATTATACCGTAGTGGGCTTTGTGCGGAGTCCCCAGTTTATTGAGAAGAACAACCGGGGGACCAGTACGGTTGGCAAAGGCACGGCGGATGCGTTCGCCGCTATCCCGGAGGCAGACTTTAAGCTGCCGGTTTATACGGAAGCCTATCTGTCTTTCACGGATACTGCCGGGCTGAAGGCTTATTCGCCGAAGTATGAGGTGCTGATCGAACAGCATACTCAAGCGGTAGAGCAGGCACTATCCGGCGTGCCGGAAGCGCGGCTTGCGGAGCTGCGGGCGGAAGGCGGGAAGGCGTTGTCCGGCGGCCCCCTGGAGGTGGCTGCTGCCAAGCAGCAGCTCGCAGCGCTGGAGCTGCCCAAGATCTATGTCACAGACCGGAATGTAAGTCCGGGGTATACCGAATATAAAGACAACGCTGACCGGTTGTCGGCGATTGCGAGCGTATTTCCGGTGTTCTTTTTCCTGATTGCTGCGCTGGTCAGCCTGACGACCATGACACGGATGGTTGAGGAGCACCGCCTGCAGATCGGAACACTTAAAGCGCTTGGTTATGGTAACCGTGACATTATGGCCAAATTCATGGTCTATGGCACGCTTGCCAGTCTGGCGGCTTCGGTAGTTGGGCTTGCTGTAGGCTTCACCCTGCTGCCTACCATTATCTATAATGCGTACAGTTCACTCTATAACCTGCCGGATATCGTTAAAAGCTTCTATCCTTCGTATTCCATCCTCTCCGTTATTGTGGCGCTAATTTGCACTACGCTCACGGCTTGGATTGCTTCCCGGGTAGAGCTGCGCAGCAACGCTTCTGTATTGATGCGTCCGAAGGCACCGAAGAGCGGGCAGCGGATTATATTGGAGCGGGTATCCTTTATCTGGAAACGGCTGAATTTTGTCCAGAAGGTTACCGCACGGAATCTGTTCCGCTACAAGCAGCGGATGTTCATGACTGTGTTCGGTGTAGCTGGCTGTACGGCGCTGATCCTGACCGGGTTTGGCCTCAAGGACTCGATCGGCAGCATCGCCGGAGAGCAATTCGGCACGATTATGAAATATGATGCGCTTGTAGCGCTGCATGATGATGTGCCTGCCGGTTCACGGGATGCCTATGAGCAGTTGATCACCGGTGAGTCCGCCATTACTGGGACGCTGAATGTGGCGCAGGAAACGATGACCGCACGTGCCAGCGGTGTAAATGACCAGGATGTGAATTTGTTCATACCAGCATCCGTTGATTCTTTATCCGACTATGTGGAGCTGCGGGACCGGACAAGTGGAGAAGGGCGGAAGCTTACGGACGAGGGGGCTATTGTCTCGGAGAAGCTGGCTAAGCTGTACGGGGTTGAGCCGGGCGACAAGTTGACCGTCGTGGACAACAAGAACGAAACCTTCAAGATTCAGGTCGCGGGGATTACGGAGAACTATGTGATGCACTATGTGTACATGACACCGGCGTATTATTCTTCTGTAATCGGGAAAGAACCGGTATTCAACACAGAACTGCTGAACTATGGCGTGCAGGATGCAGCCTGGGAAGACGGACTCAGTGAAAAGCTGACGGCTAGTGAGCGTGTTGCTGCGGTCAGCTTCTCCAGCAGTGTAGGCTCCGCCTTCGACGATACCATGAAGAGCATGGACGTTGTAACCTTGGTGCTCATTGTGTCAGCGGCGGCACTGGCTTTTGTCGTACTTTACAACTTAACCAATATCAATGTGTCCGAGCGGATCCGCGAGCTGTCGACGATCAAGGTGCTGGGCTTTTATGATAAGGAAGTAACGTTGTATATTTACCGCGAGAATATTCTGCTAAGTGTACTCGGCATTGTGGCCGGTTCCGGGCTCGGCATATTGCTGCACAGCTTCGTTCTGAGGACGGCTGAGCTGGATGCGACGATGTTCGCCCCAATCATCAAGTGGCCCAGCTATGTGTATGCCGCGCTGTTAACCTTGTTGTTCTCGGGTATTGTTATGGTTTTCATGCATATCAAGCTCAAACGGATTCATATGATTGAGGCGCTCAAGTCAGTGGAATAACGCTTGATAACAATATGAGCAAAGCCAGCCGATATCGGCTGGCTTTTTGTCAAATAAGGGACGATAATTTCATATGCAGGATAGGAAAAGGATTTCCCTGCCCATCCAATGCAGACCGGTCAAACACTTGAAATCCCATATGCTCGTAGAACCCTGCAGCTTGGGGATTCTGCTCATTCACGTCCACCTCGTGTACATCCAGTGCTTCAATAACCCGGGCAACCAGCTTTCTGCCGATGCCTTGCCCCATCGCCTCAGGGGCTACGAACAGCATCTCAATCTTATGATCCTGCACCCCTATGAAGCCCAGCGGCTGCTCCTGTTCATCGGTGAACACAAGCAAATGGCCGATTTCCCGGAGTCCTTCAAGAACCACAGGCCGAAGAGCAGCGATATCCTGTTCGGAGAGAAAATGATGGGTAAGGCGTACCGATGCTTCCCAAATGTCCAATAGACCGGATAGCAGAGCTTCCGTTCTGGTTGTGATCCGGCGTATGCGCTCCCGATCTTCCCCTGTCATCAGCTTGACGAGGACACCGCGGCAGCCGAAGCAACCGCAGCTGCGGTGATTGCAGTCTGCTGGGCAATGATGATGTTGGTAATGCTGGTGGAGAGCACCGTGTTCAAGATACCGTTTTGCACTTCATCCACCCCTTTAATCGCTGCCAGCGCAGCAGACAGCAGCAGCAGCTCCTGCTCGGTGATCGACCATTTGCCGAACCCCTTTTGCGTGCGGAGAAATTCGAAGGTCCCGGAGACATCGTTCACAATGTCTTCCCTGCTTAGGGGAAGCAGGGACAGCACGCCAAGCGAAGAGAGGGTGAATTGCTTGTCCATGCGGATGTTTTGTGCAAGGAAGGCATCGCGTAAGGCCAGTACTCGGTCCGCCGCCGCCTTGGCTTGATTGCCAAGAACCAGTACTTGTGTCAAGGCTTGCACGCTGTTGCCGGACCGGAATTCGGGCTTAAGCGTGGCATAAAGCTGCTCCATCCGTTCCACGCCGCTTTCGATATCGATATCGGACAGGCCGAGCATGGCGGCGAAGATGTAATCATCCTGCCCCGTGAGGAAACGGTGCTTCGCCTTCATGTAGTCATAAAACCGCTTTGCCCGCTCTACCGTGCGCAGATATTGATCCGGCGCTTGGTTTGCGGCAATTTGATAAGCCGCCACGACCAGATAATCGGAGCCATAGAATTTGATATCCTTCAACATGTCATATACGGACAGCGTGTTTCTAAGCTGTCCTTCCCTGTCGGCAGAAAGGGAGAGCAGGGCAGAAATGCTGATTGCAGAAGACCCCCTGAATGAGGAGAAGAGGCCGGTGTTCTCCTTGATCAGCTCATAGCTGGCGCGGATCGCCCCTTCATCTGCAACCTTATCCTCTGTTGTGTACAATAATGCCGCTAACCGGCTGACCAGCGCATTTTGCCAAGGGAACTCCTTTTTGATACTTTGTGCGTTTTGTGCGAACAGCACAAGCCTTGCTGTATACGGCTCCTTCATTAGCTTCCACCTCTCACTAAACTGTGTTTTATTTCCTATTAGATATTTTACTATACCATGCAAAAATGAAGAAAAACGAAAGCAATAGATGACTATATTTAAAGTCTACCTTGCCGGGTGCAGTGTACTCAGTCAATATTGAATTAGGAAAGTAAGCGGTACCCGAGAAAATTGGAGGGCGATGCTAGTAATGAAGGACTTTGTAATCCGAAATCCGAAAGAAGAAGATGCGGAGCAGATCGGGAGCCTGGATTTTGTTCTTAATATGACCTATCTGTATCATGGCGATCTGGATAAGAGAAATATGTTATGCGCAGTGAGTGGGGAAGATAAAATTATAGCAGTTGCCCACCTGATGGAGCATGAGACCTTTCATGCGGCTGGACATGATGAAGATAAGGATTTCATCCGATATCTAAAGTTTCAAATCCTATTTGCGGACGGTGTTGAGGATGAACAGATCAAAGATGCCCTGACGGATGCGTTAATTATACGGTCCAGAGAAATTAAAGCCGAGCATCTGGACAAGCGCATTGTACTGGCTGAATATTTAGATGCGGATAATCTCAAGGATTTGAGCTACTACCTGGCCCGCGGATTTACCATCCGGGACACGATTGTCGTATTTAGATTCGACCTCAGTCAGGACATTCCCCGCTATCCTTTACCGGAGGGGGTGCAGGTGCTGCCATTTCTACTAGATAACAGCGAGGCTTTGGAACAGTACCATCAAGCTGAGCTTGCTTCCTTTGACGGTGTCGCGTGGAGTATGAACCATTTACGCTGGATGCAGGGATCGCCGGAAATGGTCAATTTTTGTGCGTTTGCTGGCAATCAATTGATCGGCAACACGTCCACATGGCGCATCACGGATGAACGGAGCGCAACGGAAAGTGTTTTTGTCATACCGGAATGGCAGAAACAAGGCGTCGCCCGGAGCATGATATGCACAGCTCTGGAGCATCTGAAGCAGCAGGGCAAATCAATCGCCACCTTGGGCACGCATGGAAACAATCGGAAGGCCATTCGACTATATACTCAGATCGGCTACGAGCTGTACGGGTTCATCCTGACGATCGGCTATGCAATCGATTAAAATACGTAAAAAGAACATCCTGAAATGGACGTTCTCTTTACGTCGTATAAGAGTTAGAGCGATTACGCTTCAAAGCTGAATTGTACAACTGGGAAGCTGCCATCGTAAAAGTGGAGCAACCAGGCAGCGTGGTGCTTCCAGCCCAGTTTTTCGTCGGGATCATCCAAATTGGTTGTTCAGCTGGATGCGCTGGAATACTTGTGGAGGCTGCGGTTGAAGAAGAGTGTCGCAACTGTAAAAAGGATGACCATAAGTACGGCCCCTGCCGCAAGCATGAGGGGCTCAGCTTTCTGGACAAGTGCTTCAGCCGGAACCGATACGATGAACCCGACAGGCAGCACCCATGTCAAGACCAACCGGAGCGGGCGCGGATAGATGCCGATCGGATACCTTCCCGCTTGCAGGATATCTTCCATAATCCACAACATGTAGGTCCCTCTGTACCAAAAAGCGACAGAGCTCAGAATCAGCATCACGGAGTACAGAATTCCGAGTGAAATAACTAGTGCAAGCAGAAACTGAGCAGCGGCTAGGAGGGTAATTTCGCTGTTCATGCCGTCTATCGCGAAAAGGATTACACCTGTGGCAACGGCGATATGCAAAATCGACCAGAGAGACCATTCCCGCACACTGATATAATATTGGGTCGATATAGGTTTCAATAGGGTGTAATCAAACGTCCCGCTTTCAATCTCGCCGTCCATGCCGCCAAGCTTATTCATGCTGGGGCCGATCACAACATTTTTTACGGCTTGCACCAGCATGTAAACGCCGAGTACAGCCAGAGTCTCCGGCATCGTCCAGCCGTTAAGGACCTCATTGTTGACGTAGAGAATATAAATTCCCCCAATACCGCCTGCCAGACCTAACACCGCACTTAAAAAATTCATAACAAAGTTCAGCCGATATGCTGACTCATTCTGAAACGCCGCCTTCATGAAGGTAAAGATTAGTCTGAAATATCTCATGATTATCCTCCCACTGCCGAATATTTACGCTGGCCGTACCGGTTTACACCATAACACACAAGCATCAATACAGCAGTCCAGAGCAGCTGCATGGTGAAGCCCCGGATCATGCTCTCACGGTTTAATGTGCCCATAAGCGCCTCCACCGGGAAAGAGATCATGTACCTGTAGGGCAGAAAATGCGTAAGCTGGTTAAGCTGTCCGGGGAACAAGGCAAGCGGAGCCACCTGTCCGCCGAACAGAAAGATGAAGGTATCGTTGACGCTGAGCAGTGCCGAGGAATGCTGTGTCCAAAAAGCGAGAAGGGACAGGATGTAGGCGAGCAGAAAGCGAATCATGAGTGCAAGCATAAGGGCCGCAAGGCCGGCAGCTACGGACACAAATGTAAAACTGGCCTGCACGCCCAGCAATAACCCGAGCAGCGTAACCACAACCGCGACAAACGGGATGCACACCATTTTGACAGCTGCTTCTTGTCCGACCGCTCCATAAATAAGAGGCAACGGACGCAGCAGCGCTGAGGATATCGAGCCATTATGTATCGCTTGAGCCGTTGACCAGTGTGTCGTCGGATACGTCATTTGATTGATAAGGATGAGGCACAGATAGTATAGAACAAAGGCATTCCTGTCATATCCCCCGATTGTGCCGGATGACGCAGCCGTCGACCAGACGATCATATAGATCACAGGTCCGATCATCCAGCCGAGTGCAAGCGTCCAGAAGAATCCTTTTTCCGACATGAAATTGAAGAGCTGGCCCCGAATCATCGCTATTCCGCCGCGGATATTCATACAGTGATCCCCTCTGCGTATATAGTGTCAATCACTGATTCAATGGGGGGATCAGCGATTCCGAAATCAATGAGGATATACCTGCTCATCAGCATTCCGCTGGCCCTGACGACATCCTCTTTCTTTACCCGGAGGGTGTGTTCATTCCCGCTATTCTCAATCCATTCTGCGGGAATTCCATCTATCTGAAGGCTCTCCGGGCTCAGCGGAGGATTCTCTTCTTCAAGGGTCAGCTTGATGATCCGGTATGGTGTGATCTTGTCCGTCAGGCTGGACAGCTTACCGTCATAGACCAAATGTCCGCCGTTGATCAGCATCACCCTGGAGCAAAGCGAAGTGATATCGGACATATAATGGCTTGTCAGAATAACCGTTGTACCAAATTTCTGGTTATATTCCTTCATATATTGCCGCAGCCTTAATTGCATTGTCACGTCCATCCCAAGTGTCGGCTCATCCAGATACAGGATTTCCGGCTTATGCAGAAGGGTGACAATAAATTCGCATTTGGACCGTTCACCGAGCGAGAGGTTGCGTGCTCGTTTTTGCATAAGCTTACCTACATCGAACATGTCCCCAAGCTCTACAAGATGTCTTTTGAAATCCGCTGTGGGCACTCCGTAGATCTCTTTGAAAATGTGCATCGTATCATACACGGTGTTATTCCACTGCATTTGGCTGCGATTGCCCATGAGCATGCTGATCTTCTTGAGATATTGGGGTTTGCGCTGCCAGGGGGTAAACCCCGCCGCCGTTGCACTGCCCGAAGTCGGGTAGAGCAGCCCGGAGAGCATTTTGAGTGTCGTGGTCTTGCCTGCGCCATTCGGCCCGATGAACCCGACCATTTCACCGCGTTCTATGGCAAAGCTCACCTCGTCTACAGCCTTAACTTCATTAAACTGCGGACGAAACAAGCTGCCGAACGCCGAACGAAGGCCGGCTTCCCTGACTGGAATACGATATGTTTTTGTTAGTCCATTTGCTTCGATATGATACGCCATAGATTCATCCTCCTTTGATGACAGGAGTTTATCATGCCGGGGGAGGGGTGGTGCAAAACTGGAGGGTTCTATTTGATAGCTGTTGTTTTCTGTGGTATAACAGATGTATCTTTTTTCCAGAGGGAGTGGTTGCATGCCGGAACAGTGGGGACACTTCGATATTATTCTTGGGTCAGTCATGAGCAGGAAAGGCATTGACAGCGGGAAGCTGGCTCAGCTTGCGCACGTTCAGAGAAGTCAGCTGAATCTGTATATCACCAATGAAATCAAGCGTCCCGATCTTGGCGTTCTGGCCCGGATTTGCACAGCGCTTGCTTGTGACATTGGAGAGATTATGAAGTTTATCCCCGGTGAATCAGCCGCGAAGCCCAAGCCGATTCTTAATACATCCGGTGAAGCATTTTATAGGACAGGACAAATCGCTCAGGAGCTGGGCGTACATCCCAATACGATAAGGTTTTATGAACGAATAGGGCTGATCTCACCGGTAGAACGCACGGAAAACCGCTATCGGCAGTTTACATACAGACATCTTACACAGCTTCGGGTTTGCCGATTGATCTTCGGTACCCCCTATACCAACCGCACTCTAAGAAACACCGCCTTTTCGGTTGCAGCTGCCCTTAAATCATGGGATGTGGAGCTGGCGTTAACCAATGCTGAAGCCTATCAGCATCTATTGGAGAAGGAATATGCCTCTGCACTGGAAACAGCGTCGCTGCTTAAGAATTGGACCGAAAAAGGCCGGCTGCCCGGCACAGGGAAGGTGTATAGCCATAAGGAAGCCGCCTCTTTGTTAGGAGTCACACCGGAAGTGCTGCGCAATTGGGAGCGCAACGGGCTGATCTATGTTCCGCGGCAGCCTGATCAATCCCGCGTCTATGGAGATGAAGAAATTGCAAGGCTACGCATCATCTATATGCTCAGGCAAAATCATTACAGCATATCCGCCATCCAGCGCAGTATGCTCATTTTCGACAGTGGCAACAGTGCCGGAGCCGTTCTTGCGCTTAACCAGCCTGCGGCGGATTTGGAAATTGAATTTGTCAGCGCAGGCGATCATTGGCTGGACACCCTTGCCAGCCTGACTATAAGCGCAGCTGCAATCAAACAAATTGTAGTGGAGATTAGATAGGAAGGCTCCAATTGTTCACCACCCGATAGCCATCTCAAGATAGCAACCTTCACTTGCTGAGATTCCCGTGAGGAATAAAATCCATTGGGAATACCGTTTTCCTCATTCAGCAGCTTCTCGTAGAAACCCAATCCAACCGGGAACAATAAACAAGCAGGAGCCCAAGGTCTCCTGCTTGTTTTTATCTACATTTATTTATTGGGTATTAATCACAAATTCCACGCCTTCTTTGCGGTTTTTTGCATATTCAGCGGTTGCTGTGAATAGTAAGTCGGAAGATGAGTTAAGCGCAGTCTCGAAAGAGTCCTGCAGAACACCGATAATGAAACCTACACCAACGACTTGAATCGCAATATCATTCGGAATGCCAAAGACGCTGCATGCTAGAGGAATCAGTAAGAGCGATCCTCCGGCAACACCTGAGGCACCTGCAGCAGATATAGCAGACAGCACGCTAAGAACAAGCGCCATACCAAAATCCACTTCAATGCCGACCGTGTGAACAGCAGCGAGGGTCAAGACAGAAATCGTAACAGCTGCACCAGCCATATTAATCGTGGCACCTAAGGGAATGGACACAGAATACGTATCTGCATCCAGATTGAGCTTTTCACATAATCTCATGTTGATGGGAATGTTTGCGGCTGAGCTGCGAGTGAAGAATGCGGTAATCCCACTTTCCTTCAGGCAATGGAAAACAAGGGGGTAAGGATTTCTACGAATATTCAGATATACAATTAACGGGTTAATCACAAGTGCCATAAATAACATACATCCAATGAGAACAAGAAGTAGTTTACCGTAATCAAGCAGGGATGAAAGTCCCTTTGCTGTAACAGAATCAAAGACAAGACCCATGATACCTAAGGGTGCCAAGCTGATTACCCACTTGACGATTTGCGAGACAGCATCTGAAAAAGAAGTAAGCGTGTCTTTGGTGTTATCATTAGCATTTCTAAGAGCAAAGCCAAGTAATATAGCCCATGTCAGGATACCGATATAGTTGGCATTCATTAGGGCGTTTACCGGGTTATCGACTACATTAAACAGCAAAGCTTTGAGTACTTCTGCAATTCCATCAGGTGGAGTCAGGCCGCTCACACCCGTTACAAGTGATAAGCGTACCGGAAACATAAAACTTACGATAACTGCAATCAGCCCTGCTAAAAATGTACTTAAACCATACAGAGCAAGAATCGCTTTCATATTCGTTTGTTGGCCTTTTTTATGTTTGGATATGGCCGACATGACTAAGAGCAAGACCAATACAGGTGCGACTGCCTTTAATGCCTGTACAAACAAAGAGCCGAAAATGCTGACCCCTGTTGCATCAGGAATGGATACAGCCAAAATTATACCAACTACAATCCCCACAAGTATTCTTTGTACCAGGCTCACTTGGTTCCACTTGAGCAATGCTGTTTTCATTACTTCCCCCCGGTTTCAATATGGAAATATAACTAAGCCCTGACTCCTGCTTTATCGCGGCAGTGTATGTAAGCTTATCACGAAAAATGTCGATTGTGTGCAACTGTAAAAATTTGCACACCGTTATCCGATTCTCCGCAAATTGATAGTGTTCCGCTGATAATGGGCGGCTTGTCAGGTGCAAATGTCCATTTAGCCACTTACCCGATTGGGGGGAGTAAACGGGACTCTATGGCTTGCTCCAATAACGAGCTTAACGCTCTTCCTTCAATATAAAATCCGGTTTCAGCAAATAGTCCAGCAGGTAGAGATCCTCTCTCGAAGTGATTAATGCTTTGGATGAGGCAATGGAGAATCCCGCAGCCTGATCCACAAGCTCAAGAATAACAAAGGTATCTTTATACATTACCCGGGTTCCCCGCCGCGCTGTGTTTCTTCCACTTTCTGATTTTGGCGCGGAAGTTGGTGAACGGGGCGACTGAATTGATGTGAATCCAGCGGGCCATCGGCCAGTTGTCCTTGCTGCCGGTCCATTTGCGGGTGCCTTGGGTGAACAGCTCTTCTTCGGTTAACGTACCGATCCATTCCAGCCACTCCTGCTCCTTCTGGCGGAATAGGTCTCGCAGCTCGGCGAGGGATAATGAGGCATATTGCTCGTAGAAGGACTGGTAAAGTCCGCCAAGCTGGTTCCATTTATAGCCGGGTGACGGCATGTGTACCTCATGGCCTTCCCGTTCATCCTTGTCCCAGCCCATGACAAGCGGAAGCCAGCCAAGCTGGTAGGCGATAATTTCGGCGGGTGTTTTATCCACCTCAGGTATTCTAGCATCCCTCTGGCTGTCGTCAATCCCGTCAAATTCTGCATCCAGCAGCACATATTTGGAATGAATGGTCTCGATTAGTTCCTCTTTGGACGAATATTCATAGCTTGCCACAGCACACACCTCGTTTTTATTCTAGTTATACCATAGAGCAGTGACGGCAGTATGTCATATTTAACCAAAACAGGATCATAGCAAAATCTATATTCGTATATAATGAAGTTCATAGTAGTATAAAAGCCAGATTAAGGATATCGGGAATCAGCTCCGGTGAACCGACACGGCAACACAGCGTGGAGTAATATAGAAGAAGATTATCCATTGGCAGTCCCCCAGTATGGGGACCGATTCCCAAAGCAGGATCTGTAGAGCATCAGCGGGATAATCTGAACGTGTTTGATTTCGCTCTGACTGAAGCGGAAATGCAGACAATTTCGGGACTAACCTCAGCATCCGGGCGTATCGCGGATCAAGATCCGGCGACCTATGAGGAATTCTAAACGTACTTAACGCATGTGCATTCACAAATGCTATAGATCGGACAACCCTATCCGCAGTAATGGATAGGTTTTTTTATGTGCAGGCGGGCAAAAGGGTTCGATTCATAATTAAGCGGGCGCGGGCATGTAACCGATAAATAAGTATAGTTGAAAGGACACGGAGGATTTATTGAACGTTGAAAAATATACTCAAAGTCGCATCCACGATCATACTGCCGTTTGCTCTGCTTGTACTGGCGTATTTCTTTGCCAATAATACACATACCTTGTCCCAGCCGCAGCTGGAGCTTGTGAGGCTTGCCCCCTATCCCATCTTTCTGATCGGAGGCGTCCTCTCCTGGAAATTCAACCGCAGCCGGGAGTTTTTTCTGCTCCTTATTTTTACGCTCAGTCTGGCCTCACTGCAATATTTGCGGGAGCTGCCCGGCGCGGGTGGCGAGGTGTCGGTGTCCGATCTTCACTCCATTCTCTGCCTGGTGATTCCTGTCAATGTCCTGATCTTCTCTTTCTTTAAGGAGCGCGGGATATTCAGTCTATGGGGACTTCTCCGCATTGCATTTATATTGGCTCAGGCAGCAGCAGCCGTGTGGTTGTTGAACCCGGACCAAAGCGCCATTCTGCACCGGATCGGCAAGGATCTGCTGCCTGTAACGCTGCGTGATCTCACCCCATTGTCGCAAACCTCGCTGATTGCTTTTGTGCTGGCGGGGATAAGACTTATCATCAGGCAGGTTTCCCAGAAGTCATCGCAGGATATTTCTTTCATTGCGGTGCTGGCGGGAATGTTATATGTGCTGTATAGCGAGTATGATCCTATCCGGTATGCCATATTATGGGGCGTGTCGGGGATCATTCTGATTACCTCGATCATTCAGGATTCGTATTCGATGGCGTTCTCCGATGAGCTGACCGGACTTCCTTCCAGGCGGGCCTTGAAGCAGGATATGATGAAGCTGGGGATGAATTATGCGATTGCCATGCTGGACATCGATCACTTTAAGAAATTCAATGATACTTATGGCCATGATACGGGGGATGAAGTGCTAAGGCTGGTGGCTTCTACCTTAAGAGAGGTTGCCGGAGGAGGAAGGCCCTTCCGTTATGGCGGTGAGGAATTTACGATCCTGTTCCCGGGTAAAAGCATTCAGGATGCTTTGCCGCATCTGGAAGAGCTGCGCGAGAAAGTGGCTAAGCGTGCTTTTACACTGCGGGGGAAGAACAGAGGAAAAGGCAAAACAAAGCGCAAATCGAAATCTGCAAGCTCAAGATCAGCCAAGCCCATATACATAACGATAAGCATCGGCGTTGCCCAAAAAAATGAAAAAAACAAAACGCCGGATACGGTCATGAAGTCTGCGGACACCGCCTTATACCGGGCCAAGAAAAAAGGGAGAAACTGCGTAAGTAAGTAAATATTCTATTTCATAAGGCACCAAAGCAACAAAAACATGCATAGCTTAGCGGTTCTTAGACCAAGCGGAAACGGGGGCATTCGGTAAGGTTTAATGTTGGAGCAGGCAGGAGTATTCTTAGCAAAATTATAGTGATGGAGGAAACAACGAATGAAAAAGCTATTTAGTCTGCTGCTTATATTGTTAATGGTTACACCAGCCTTTGGCAGCACAACCTTTGCGGACAATGCGGTGAAGGCTAAGGTGGCAGAGAGCAGCACATTTTTTAATGGAGAAGAGAAGCAGTCTAACGGATTCGCGATACTCGGCAATAATTATTACAGCTTGCGTGATATCGCCGAACATTTCTCGGGAACCTCCAGCCAGTTTGATATTACCTGGAATAAGAAAAACAACGCGATTGAGATCATAACCGGACAAGCCTATACGCCTGAGGAGGGCGGAGGCAGCAAATATTACAGCCAGAGCAGCAGCTATAGCGCTACACTGTCTAATTCCAAGGTGGTGCTTGACGGGCAGTTGCAGTCTATTAAGGCCTACACGATTGACGGCAGAAATTATTTTCAGTTGAGAGATTTGGCCGCCAAGATCCCCTTTGAGCTTGAATACGACAATAAGCTGAACCAGCTGGCGATGTTCTCTAAGGTTCCGGACCATGCGTACCGCGTGAAGGCGGGGACTGCGATGGAGAGCAATGCCGAATCGTCTGATTTTCCCAGATGGAAAAGTACAGTAGAGTCCTACCTTGTCAACAATAGCGACGGGACTGTAAGCGTCATTGAGGCGGGCAAGGAGGTTGCGATTGAAACGTACAATGCTAAATATGAACTGACAGCAACTCAAAAAGTAGCGAATGAGCTTCCGCTGTTCGGCGGCTTCTACAGTGGTGTGAAGTACAACTATATTGCGTTTGGACAAGAGAACCGTGAAGAGGATAACAGCAAAGAGGTCATTCGCATCGTCCGTTATGATAAAAGCTTCAACCGTATCGACAGTGTGTCCGTTAAAGGCGGGGAGAGCTACACGGTAGTACCTTTTGATGCAGCCTCCGGAAGGATGGCTGAGCAGGGAGATACGCTTGTCTTCCACACCAGCCGTGAAAGATACACGACAGAAGACGGATTAAACCATCAGTCGCAGCTCACAATTATCGTGAACACCGGCACTATGACCGTGACCAATGATATGGGAAGATTTCAGAAAAATCATGTCAGCCATTCCTTCGATCAATATGTGCTGTTCGATGGAAGCAGCCATGTGCTTGTGGATCATGGCGATGCCTATCCCCGTTCAATCGTCCTGAATAAAGGCGACGGCAAGAGTTACAGCGAGGTGGACCTGTTCCAGATTCCGGGGAGAACCGGGGCGAATGCCACCGGGGTTTCGGTTGGCGGATTCGAAATGTCCGCAGGCAATTATATTGTCGCTATGAACAGCATCGACCATTCCTTGGTTAAAGACTACACCTCTTATGAGATGGTTGGGCTGGAGAAGGATCAGCGGGATATTATGCTGAATGTATTGCCCAAGAACAGCCTTGCCAGCGCTTCCGTTAACCATATCACCCTGGCTAAGTATGTAGGCACCGATCGTATTGCCTCCATACCGAAACTGGTGAAGATAACGGATGACAAATTCATGGTGCTGTGGCAGGAATTTGATAAGGACAATCATCCGGGTGATTTGAAATATGTATTCATCGATGGTTCGGGGCAAGCCGCAGGTGCGATCCAGACGATTAAGCATTTTGTATTATCCGAATGCAATCCGGTCGTCAGCGGGGGCAATATTGTCTGGTACACCAACAGTAATGGTTCGCGGCTGTTCTATACGATTCCGGTGAACTAGGCAGCAAATTATAGCGGGACTCTCTCCCGGCTCTAACAGCATCAGGCCGCATCCTTATTCGTAAGGGCGGCCTTTTTGTTGTGCCTTTTGCATTGGAATGGAAACAATCTTTCGTTTAGAGAGCCCAGTTCTGGTTACATAAAGAGATAAGAGTTGAATCATTTTGGACTGAGGAGGAATTTACGATGAGTGATCAATATACGATTCAGGACCCTGTGAAACAATATCAGAAAGCCACGCCGGAGTTCCAGCAGCAGCAGCCCGCTCCAGGACTGGAGAAGGCGATGCATCCGAAGCCGGATGACGGTGCGGAAACCTACCGCGGCAGCGGACGGCTTACCGGACGCAAAGCGATTGTTACCGGAGCAGACAGCGGGATTGGCCGCGCGGTGGCGATTGCCTTTGCCCGCGAAGGTGCTGATATAGTCCTGTCCTACATGCCGGAGGAAGAGGCTGACGCGAAGGAAGTGGTCAAGCTTGTAGAGGAAGCGGGGCGCAAGGCCGTCGCCCTGCCGGGCGATCTCAAGGATGAGGGCTACTGCGAGCAGGTGATTGCCGCAGCGGTCGAACAACTGGGCGGTGTCGATATTCTGGCCAATATTGCGGGCAAGCAGCAATTCGTCACCGATATCGCCGATCTCACTACGGAGCAGTTCGACGCCACCTTCAAAACGAATGTGTACTCGCTGTTCTGGCTCTGCAAGGCGGCGATCAAACACATGAAGCCGGGCAGCACGATCATCAATACTTCTTCGATTCAGGCGTATCAGCCTGCACCGATTCTGCTGGACTACGCAACCACCAAGGCTGCGATTAATACATTCAGCAAATCCCTTGCCCAGCAGGTGGCGGGCAAGGGAATCCGGGTGAACGTTGTGGCTCCCGGCCCGGTGTGGACCCCGCTTCAGGTCAGCGGCGGCCAGCCGGAAGAGGTGCTGAAGGACTTCGGGGCGAAGACGCCGCTGAACCGTCCGGGCCAGCCTGCCGAGATGGCTCCGGCCTATGTATTCCTGGCCAGCCAGGAGTCCAGCTACATCAGTGGTGAAACGCTGAATGCCAATGGCGGGATGCCGACGCCGTAAGTAGGATAGTCCAAAAAGCAGACGCCGTTATGTAATGCGGCGTCTGCTTTTTTCGTTATTATAGCTATGAACAATGGGGGATTTCACTCCCGTCCGTACTCTACACCCCGAACCTTGGCAAATATCATAGTATGTCTTAAAGTACCCGTTACATCACATTTGTCGTTCCGCAGCGTTCCTTCCAAGGTAAAACCTGAGCGCTCAGCGATTCTGGCACTCTGCACATTGCGGGAATCACAGCGGATTTCAACCCGGTTCGCCTGCAGCTCCTGAATCGCGTATTTCGTAATGGCATCTACGGCTTCTGTGATGTACCCCTGTCTGGCGAAAGCGGAATGAACCCAGTATCCAATCTCGAACTTGCGTGACTGCCAATCGATCCGGTGCAGGCCGCTGCTGCCGATTAATTCCCCCGTTTCCTTCCGGAATAAGAGCAGCCTCAGATCTGTACGCTCCAGGAATTCCAGCCGCGAGCGGCGGATGCTTGCTTCAGATTCCTCAACCGTAGGCACTTTGTTTGCCCAAGGCATCCACGGACGCAATTCCTCAATGCTTTCTTTGACGGCCTCGTTTACAGCAAGACCATCTCCCCAATGGGGGGCGCGGATCAGCAGCCGTTCACTTTCAAAGCTTTCAGGTATGGATAACATAATAAGGCTGCTATCTGCGGTGCCCATAGGTCCAACTCCTTGATTAGATTTCACTAGACTATATTCTATCGTAATTGTTCTATACTATGAATTAATGCACTCGAAAAAAAATAGTAACGATAAAACAACTATATAGATTGAACTTAAGGTTTTAGAGTACAGGATCAGTCGCAACTACGGTGAATATTTGGACTTCCGGCCGCTGTTGTCGTAAGAATTTCTTGATTTTAACCACTATTAGCGGTAGAAATCTGAAGACAAAGGCGGACACTACCGCTCCTCCAGTTCCAAAATCCCCCTCCGTTGCTCCTAGGTATCCCCGATCATCACGGGATATCTTCCAGAGACCTCTTAGATTTCTTCACTGCGATCGAACAACGGGAGCTTGAGGTAAACCAGTTTATGCTGCTGCAGAACGGAGTGGTAACAGCTGAGTTCTCGCGGACACCGTATCGCCCGGATTGCCCGCAATTGCTGTATTCGCTGAGCAAAAGCGTCACCTCCATAGCTGTAGGCATCGCCTGTGACGAGGGACTTATGGAACTGGAGGCCCCGGTGATCTCCTTCTTTCCGGACAACTCCTTAATCGTTATATTTAGGGTGTTGCTTGTCTGGTGGCTGACTGAACAGGTTGCCGATACTATTAATTATAGTAAGCAATGGCCGAACAACAATCAACCGACGGCACTAACTATTCCCGGAAGCAGTAATATCGAACTGACTATCGACAGAGACATTTACTCTCACCGTCTTAGGAGCTCTCCTAGACGGTTATTTTCTGTGTGAAAATAAAATCCTGTCTTCCCTCAGACAAGCGATCGAAAACCCGTTAAGGTCAAAAGTGTTATTTTGTCCTACCACAAAAGTCTACTGAGGTCAATACGCTAAAGGATACCTAAAAGTAGTCTTAGGTGCTATTCACAATGAATGGCAATACCGTTATCTTATATATTAAGAAGTGTTCTTTATTAAGAACTATTAAAATATAAACGCTGGAAAACTCCTGCCGGGTTTTAAGAGCCGAGTGGAGATTTTTTATACAGGTGGAGGCCACAAAATGAGCGCAATCGCCGGTATCTGCCAATTGCAGCACCATAATCTGAATCCTGATCAGGGACCGAGTCTTATGCAGCAGCTGAGCCGTTATCCTGCGGATGATGCCAGGGGCTGGCAGGGTCAGGGGATTTTCCTTGGTTGCCGTGCGCAGTGGATTACACCACAATCCTTGAACGAAAAGCTGCCGTTTTATGATCCCGAGCGGAGGCTGGCAATTACAGCGGATGCCATTATCGACAACCGCAGCGAGCTGTTTGGGCAGCTTCAGGTGCCCTATGAAGACCGGGACACCATACCCGACAGCTTGCTCATCCTGCTCGCCTACGAGAAATGGGGAGATCAGACACCCGTTCATCTGGTAGGAGACTTTGCCTTCATGATCTGGGATGAGCGCAAGCAAATCCTTTTCGGAGCCAGAGATTTCTCCGGCAACCGGACGCTCTATTTTCATAGATCCACTGAAAGTTTCGCTTTTTGCACAGTTATTCATCCGCTGCTGTCTATGCCGGGTGTAAGCCATAAGCTGAATGAAGAATGGGTCTCAGAGTTTCTGGCTATTCAGAATAGAGTCGATGCCACGGACTGCTTTTCAACGGTTTATCAAGCTATTGAACAGCTGCCTCCTTCACATTCCATGACCATCAGCGGGGAGAAAATTACATTCTCCCGTTACTTTATATTGCAGGCACCGCCTAAACTGCGTCTTGGCTCCAACGGGGAATACGAGGAAGCCTTCCGCGAAGTATTCGGACAGGCGGTCAAAGACAGGCTTCGGACCCATCTTGCCGCCGGTGCCAACCTGAGCGGGGGGCTTGACTCCGGCTCGGTAGTCAGCTTCGCTGCTGAAGAACTCCGTCGCCGCGGGAAACCATTGCATACCTTCAGTTATTATCCTGTAGACAGCTTTACCGGTTTTAATCTGGGCAAAAGGGTAGCAGATGAGCGTCCCTTTATTCAGGAGACGATTGATCATGTAGGGAATATTGAGCCGAGCTTTCTGAACTTTCCCGAGCAGAGTCCTTATACCGAGATTGACGAATGGCTGGATATTCTGGAGATGCCCTACAAGTTCATTGAAAATTCTTACTGGCTTAAAGGCATATTTGAACAGGCACAACAGCAGGGACTTGGTGTTCTGCTGAGTGGACAAAGAGGCAATTGGAGTGTTTCCTGGGGACCTGCGCTGGATTATCAGGCCAAGCTGATTCGTGAATTCCGGTGGCTCTCTTTCTACCGTGAGAATAAGCAATATAATCAGTCGATGGAAGCGAACCGCAGAAAGGTGCTGCAGATCGTCGGCAAAAAGGCCTTTCCGTCGCTTGAGCGGCTGCTGCCCCGCAAACGGGAGATGCAGCTTGAGCTGATTCATCCCGATTTTGCCAAACGAACGGAGGTCCATGAACGTCTTCGGGAATTCAATATGGACCGTAGACCCTCCTCGCAGACGGTTTATGATATCCGCCAGAAGCATTTTGAGCAGCCGCATATCTGGAATGTCAATGGAACCGTGGCTACCAAGATGTCGCTGAAGTACCGGGTATGGGACCGTGATCCCACGAATGATCTGCGCGTGATCCGCTTCTGCCTGTCCGTGCCGGAGGGACAGTTTGTCCAGAACGGTGTGGACCGTTCCCTGATTCGCAGAGCCATGGAGGGACGTCTGCCGGATGGAGTCAGAATGAACCGGAAGCAGCGCGGGGTGCAGGGAGCAGACGGGATTCTCCGGATGCAGCCGCAGTGGGACAGCTTCCTCGGAGAGCTTCGGGAAATGATTAAGGACCCCCGGACTGCAGCCTACTTGAACAACAATGTGCTTGCGGGATGTTTGGACCGGATTAGTGAGCCTAAACCGGAGATGATTTACAATTCGGAGTTCCGCCTCCTTACACGGGGACTTGTATTTTACCGCTTTCTGAAATCATTATCCTGATAGCAAGACGCCTGAAAGGGGGTGAAAGAATATGAAAAAGGAATACAGCAAGCCTGCTTTGGAAGTGCTCGACGTTAAAATGACTATGGCTGGACCAGGATTTAAACTCGCCGACTCCTTCCAAGATGATCCGGATGAGATCGTGCACTACTCCTAAGACTGCTTTTGGTCGTGCGGCCCTCATCCCCCTATGCTTGCTGAAGGGGGAGAAGGGCTATCTTTTCATCATCACCTTTTAGAACATGTGAATTTACAGGATGGAGTGAATCGTATGGCGAGTATCGTTCAAGGCTTGGCTTATAAAGCATTTGGTCTGCAAATTCATAGTGAATTTCCCTTGCCGGAGCTTCCTCTTACTGACCAGCCGGGGTTGATCGGCAGTGTGTCGGTCATTCAAGAAGACTTGTCGGAGCGTTGGCAGGCCATTCCGAAGATCACACCCAGCCTGGGTGTATCAGGGAACGAAGTTATGTTTGAAGCCAAGGACACCGCTATTTTCTCCATTCGGGACGGCAGTACGATTACAGTGTCACCTGCACCAGGTGCGGACGGTGACTGTGTACGGCTCTTTATTCTGGGAAGCTGCATGGGCGTTCTGCTGATGCAAAAAAAAATTCTCCCTCTTCACGGCAGTGCGCTTGTACTGGACAACAAGGCTTACGCGCTGGTTGGGCGTTCAGGGGCAGGTAAATCGACACTCGCCTCCTATTTGATGGATCAGGGCCACCTGCTGATCAGCGACGACGTTATTCCCGTTATGGTGCAAAATGGACATCCATTAGCAGTTCCAGGTTATCCGCAGCAAAAGCTGTGGCAGCAAAGCTTGGACTATTTGGGAATGAATTCGTCCTCTTACCGCCCGTTATTCGAACGTGAAACTAAATTTGCCGTTCCTGTGCATGACCGCTTCCAGGCTGAACCGCTGCCGCTCGCAGGTGTGTTTGAATTGTCGGCGGCCGGAGAAAGCCCGGTAACCCTACACGCCATCAGCGGCCTGGAACGGTTCCATACTTTATTTAATCACACTTATCAAAAGGCAATGATTGACCGGATTGGGATCCGTGAATGGCATTTTGGCATGTTGGCCTCTTTCGTTAACCGGCTGCCGATGTACCGGCTTACCCGTCCTGAAGCAGGCTTCAGTGCCCCGGCACAAGCTTCGCTTATATATGAAACGATCCAACATCAAGTGGAGGAGAGATGAACCTATGAATACTACAAATATTTTGTCCCTCGAAACGGTCCTTGTGCAGCGTGAGGGCAATATCGCCAGCGACATGGACGGCGAGAAAGTCATGCTGAATGTGAAGAACGGCAAGTACTACAATCTGGGCGAGGTTGGCGGAGAGATTTGGTCGGCCCTGGCATCACCGGTTACCGTAAGACGGATTGTGGAGACCATCCAGGAGATTTTTGAAGTTTCGGCGGAGCTTGCCGAGCAGGATGTGGTTTCTTTTGTGCAAAGTCTGCTGGATGAGGATCTTGTCGTAAATGTTAGCGGATCATGACAACCCTCCGTCGCATCCGCCTGTTGCTGACCGTTGACAAGGCTGCTGTGGCGCTGATTCCAGAGGCATTATGGAGGCTTTTTCTGGTGAGAATCCAGCTGCTTTTTCCGTTTGCAAGAACGGCTCCGCGGCTGGGGATACAGTCCCAGGAGACTTCCGCGGTGTCCAATGCGGCCGATATTCCCCGGATTAAGCATATTACGAAAGCGATTCGTGTCATCAGCCGTTATACGCCCTGGAAGAGCACCTGTATGGTCCGTGCAGTGGCTGGACTACAGATGTTAGAGAGACGCGGGATTGAAAGCACACTCTATATGGGGGTTGCCAGAGATAAGCAAGGTCAAATGATCGCCCATGCCTGGCTGCGCAGCGGAGCTCATTATGTCTCCGGCGATGATGCCATGCAGGGTTTTGTAGTTGTGGAGAAGTTTGCCAAAGTGTTACAAGCCGAGTAATCGAGGTGGGACCATGCAAGCCATAATCTATTACATCCGGCAGCTTCAGCGCTTGTCCGGAGTCAAACTGTACCTTAACCTCCTTGGCATGGTCATAAGCGGACTGCTGGAGAGCTCAGCCATTCTGCTGCTTGTACCGATGCTGGGAATGGCCGGGATTCAGCTAGGCGGAACAGGAGCGGGGTACAGTATACCTATGCTCGGTTTTCTGTCAGAGCTGCCGCAGACGACGGCGCTTGGGATTGTGCTCGGCGGGTATGTCTTTATCGTGCTCTGTCAAAATTTGATTTCGCGTTTCGTCGCGGTCCGTAATGTAGAGATTCAGCAGAGCTACAGCCGGCAGCTGCGGTATGATGTTTACAGCGCACTTTTGCGGTCAGAGTGGGCCTTTTTCCTCAAAAAGCGCACCTCAGACCTTATCAACGTAATGACCACGGAAATGGCGAGGGTGCTCGCTGGAATCAGCTGTTTTCTGCAGTTTCTCACCTCGCTCCTGTTCACACTGGTGCAGATCGGCTTCGCCTTCTGGCTATCCCCTAAGATGACTCTCTCTGTACTGGTATGTGCGGTCCTGCTGTCCTTGTTCTCCCGCAGATTCATCCGCAAAGCCAAGAGGCTGGGCAGTCGCAGCTCCCAGCTCGGCCAGATGTATTTAGCCGGAATCACGGACCAACTGAACGGAATCAAGGATATCAAAAGCAATAATCTGGAGCATTCCCGGTTGGACTGGCTTCATGGGTTTACCGCTGAGGTCAAAAAAGAGCAGCTGGACTATACAAGACTGCGCTCGAATTCCCAGCTGCTGTACAAAATGTCGTCGACGCTCCTGATCGCTGCGTTTATCTTCGTGTCTTTCCGGTTTCTGCACGCAGAGGGCCCATCTTTCCTGCTGGTTATCCTCGTGTTTGCCCGGCTGTGGCCGACTTTTGCTGCCCTTCAGTCGCTGATGGAGCAGCTCGCCTCTGTACTGCCTTCCTTCAAGCAGCTTCAGGCGCTACAGGAAGAGTGCCTGAAGGCTGCTGAACACGGTGCGGAAGGGGAAAGTGCGAAGCAAGTTACACCTATGGCTTTGAAGCAAAGCCTGGAAGCCCGGAACGTGAACTTCCGTTATGATCCGCAGGAGCCGCAATATTCGCTCCAGGGGGTAAATGTGGTGATTCCGGCTAACAAGATGACGGCGATTGTCGGACGTTCGGGCGCAGGAAAAAGCACGCTAGTCGATCTGCTCATGGGCCTGATGCAGCCGGAATCGGGCGAGATCTTGGCCGACGGTCAGTCTATTTCAGGAGACAACCTGCTGTCTTACCGGCGCTCCATTGGTTATGTAGCGCAGGATCCTTTCCTCTACAACGCGACGATCCGTGATAATCTGACGATGATCAAACCGGATGCCAGCGAGGAAGAACTGTGGGAAGCGCTGGAATTTGCTTCTTCGGCCGATTTTGTCCGCAAGCTGCCGGAAGGACTGGATACGCTGATCGGTGACCGGGGCATCCGCCTGTCCGGCGGCGAACGGCAGCGTCTGGTGCTGGCACGCGCGATTATCCGCAAGCCTTCCATCCTGGTCCTCGATGAGGCAACAAGCGCGCTCGATACCGAAAACGAGAAGCGGATTCAGGAAGCGCTCGAACGGCTAAAGCATTCCGTGACGGTAATCGTGATCGCCCACCGGTTGTCCACCATCCGGGGAGCCGATCAGATTCTGGTCATCGACCAGGGTCGGGTCATCCAGCAGGGCGTATTCGGCGGTCTGGCCTCAGAAAAAGGCGGCATGTTCAGCCGGTTGCTCAGCAGTCAGGAAGAGGCGATGTAGGCGACGCACAGTTTCGGGTTGAAGCTGGCGAGGCCTGTTGACAACTGGATATCTTAGAGGGATAGATAGATGACAGGGCGAATAGACAAATAGATGAGTAGACGAATGGACGAATGGATGAATGAACGAATGGACGAATGGATGAATAGGACGAATGAACGAATAGACAAATAGCATGGCCCCTCTCTACCGAAATCGGCAGGGAGGGGCTTTTGGTGTCACATCTATCAGCCAACTTGGCATGAAGCTTGAAAATGATTGCACTTTGTACAGCAGAATTCAACCGAAAGCAGGTACATTTCGATTCTACTGCACTTTGTGCAGTAGAATTTCGCAGAACCGCCGATATGCAGCTATGTTTGAGAAATCTAGTGTACTAAATACAACGGAATGCTATTTGAGCTCCAAAAGAAAGGAATCTAGTGTATGAAGTACACCAGATTCCTTGATAGTTCTTACTAAAAATACTGAAAATGCTCTCTAAGCCCACTGACGCTATTAGCGGGCTTAACTGCCGCATACAGGCACTCGATGTTCGACCACCCATCCCGCACACGCGATGCTCGACTCGTCCAAACTCAGTTCGCCCAACATCCCGCACACGCAAAGCTAGACTTGTCCAAACTCAGTTCGCCCAACATCCCGCACACGTGATACCTAGCTCACTCAGTGCCAGCTAACCCAACGCCACACACATCCTTCTCTTGTGCCGTCCTCCGATTAAGCACGCGAAATCATCACTCCGCCGCAAACTCAAGGTTAGCTTATATAGATGAAGGTTTGATTTGGACAGCAGCCGAGTTAGATGTAGTTACTGCAGCTATTTGGTGCCACGGCGGTCGTTTCTAGGAGTTAGATGTAGTCTGTGCAACTAAAAACAGGAATTTGCTCACTTTTAGCTGAACTCCTCAAAATAGATGTAAAGAGTGCAATTATATCCATATCGAACACGAAAAGCTGGATTATAACTGTACGAAATAGAACTAACCAAAAAAAGGGGGCAACCCGCACCCGCATTATGAACTCGCACCCGCATTATGAACTCGCACCCGCATTATGAACTCGCATCCACACTATGAACTCGCACCCGCACCACCCAAACCCAAACCACAGGTGTGTATCTCCGTCCACGTTGTACAATTGTATTTGGCCCGCCTTGTAGCAGCTGCCTTATCACACTTATGTAAATATGTTAATTTTCTTTGCCGGTTAGTTTCCGCCAAGTCCATAAGAAGGGGCGTAGGGGGAAATAAAGAAAATGCAGTGGCTTCGGCAGGGGCAGCGTTTTCTCATCTACCGCGTAAGGATAAAAGAAGCCCGCTGCATACAGGAACTGATGCCACGGCGTAAGAATCGCCGGCTGATAATATTTGTTATGCCGCTCCACCTCGGGCTCCAGGGGCGGATTGTGCAGATTAACCATACGTGCCACATAAAAGAGTGCAAGCTGTGCCAACCGGCGAGCCTTCGGTTTGTCCGTCAACCCGGACAGACCGGGAGCAATCGGCGCCTCTAGCAAATCCGCCGCGAGGATCAAGGCTTGCCCGCCAACGCTGTCGTAATTATAACGCCGGAGCAGCCCGGTCAACACGCCGGCGTCGGGCTCTTGCAGAAGCAGCTGCTTGATATCCAGCAGCCATCTCAGCCTCGACCAGCCATGCCTTGCCCCATGCGCAGCCAGAAACAGGAATAAATCCTCCCTGCCCAAGTAATGGACGTTTTGTCCGAGCTGGCTGCTTGTCCGTGCATGCTTCCAAAGCTCATCAAAATCCGGCTCCTTAGAAGGCCCGGGACTTAATCGCCAATGAACCTCAACCTTGATGTTTTTGGCGGGGTGATTGAAGGTGTTGTGATGTTCGCGCCACTTCCAGTCTCCTAATATGCTCTCGAATTCCTCCTCTTTCACGTAACCGAGAGAGACCAGCAATGCTTCCGTCTCGGTCAGCTGTTCCATCGGCACAATAAAATCGAGGTCACGCGAGGTGCGCAGCGAGATATCACCGTATAAATCCTGTGCAAGCACCGGACCCTTCAGAAACAGAGAACGGATATTCAGCCGGGCAAGCGATTCGCCGATATTCCCCATTTCACCGCTGAGCTGAAGCATTTGGACGGTATTTCTGCGGTACTCCCATTTCAAACGCTGGGTAACCAACGACGGTACAGATTCACCTTGCATGCGGCTAAGCTTGGGATATAAAAAAGGATAAACGCGGTGATGCAGCGATAGCCGGATCATCAGCTCCCAGTCGATATCCGCGAACCGCTCCGGATCCCGCTCCGCCATATCATCGATGCTGTCAGCTTTAAGAAGTGCAAGAAGAAGTAATACTTCCTTAGATAAGCTCCTTTTATCAAGGGTATACCGGTCAGTCATAGAGACTCTCCTTAGTGGAATGTGAACAGATCCGTTGGCGGATTTGTTCTATTTAAAGAACGCATTGTGAGCGTAACACCGTCATCCGAAATTTGTCAATTTTTAAGTTGGAGATGCGCATTGCACTTACATTGGGCATGTCTTTAATTAAACATACAATGTGCAATAGAAGCATGTAAGAAACTCTAGGATTGCCCAAATCCACAATGAAAATTCAAACACTGGAAGCGGTCTGCCGGACGGATTGGCCATTCTTCATCTCGTTGTAGAGCACCCGGATGCCTCTTTATAGATGCCGATTTCCTTCCCGGGAAAAGAGGCCTGTTCTACCGTTTGCCCTAATCCCTTCGATCCATTGTGCGGTATGGTCCACGTTCCAGGCGGCAGCTTCTTCGTGCTCTCCATAGAGATAGCTGATACGGAGCAGGGAGGAACCCGCTTTTCCGGTTTTGCCCAGATGGGTACGTACGGCCTCTACCCTGTTTATCGTTTCGAGAGGAATGGTTAAGCTTTTGTCCGGAAAATACATCTTGAACATCAGGGAATCTTTGGTCAAGGCCAGCCAGCCGTTTCCGCGGAATTGACCTGGGCCTAGGGAAGAAAGACCATAGAAGTTAGCCAAACGCTCAGAAAAAATGATCTCACAGGCGCTCATCTGCTTCCGTACCTGTAGGAATCTCAAGACTAGTCCGGCCAATGCAAGGACCGCAATGCAACCTGCTGCAATAACTGCTGGAATGAGTATCACCTTCTCCTATTTCATATTTCGAACAGATTAGGACTGCAGTGAATCCGTCTGCGCAAGTATTTTACCACTTTCATCCATTACAGGGGAATGAGATCCCCCACTTTTCGAGTGGATAATTCTGATTTTGGCCAGTTAATACTGCATTTCCAGTAGCGTCCATTTATGCTAAGATATTTATCCGGTGCCACAAGATGTGGAGAGTGACACTGACGTTGCCCGAACTGAATAAAAAATAGTAATAAGTAGAAGCTTGTTTGGGGAATCTCTGACTTCTAGATCTTAAGGGGGAGAGGGAATTGCATGAGGAACTAAGCGGAATTCACGGGGCGGAATCGTGGACAATCATTGAACCGGTACTTAAGGGCTGGTCGAAGGATAAAAAGTATTATGTCGAGGATGAGGCCGGGCGTAAGCTGCTGCTGAGGATCTCAGGCATTGAAGCCTTCCAGCGGAAGCAGGCAGAGTATCAGGTTGTAAAGCTGTTTAATGAGCTTGATTTTCCGATGTCACGGGTGATTGATTTCGGAACATGCGGCCAAGGCAGGTATACCTATATGCTGCTGACGTGGGTAGAGGGGCGTCCGCTGGAGGACGGTCTGCTTACGCTAACGGCTAAGGAACAGTATGAGCTTGGCGTGGAGGCGGGAAAGATATTGAAGCTGATGCACTCCATCCCGAATAGCAATGACCTTCCTCAATGGGAAGTACAGATGCAGGCGAAGATTCTGGCCCGGATCAAAGAATACGAAGACTGCCCGTATCATTTGGAGGGCGATGAGCAAGCTATTGCTTATGTAAAAGAAAATATCGGGCTTATCGATAATGTGAAAAAGGTCTACCAGCACGGGGACTTTCACATGGGCAATCTCATCTACACTCCTGAAGGCGGGATTGGAGTAATTGACTTTAACCGCTGGGATAACGGAGATTATGTTGAAGAGTTCTATAAGCTGCAGTTTTTTGACAGAGACCGGAGCGTTCCGTTTGCCGTAGGCAAGCTTGAAGGATATTTCGAAGGAACGCCTCCAGAGGAATTTTGGAACAGGCAGGCGCTGTACGTGGCCTACAGCTCGCTTTTCTCGATTAAGTGGTCGATCCCCTTTGGGGCAACCGACATTGAATGCATGATGACCCGCGGCAGAATGGCACTGGAGGATTATGATTATTTCAGTAGAGTCATTCCGCGCTGGTATCAGGCATAAGACACATCGAAGATGCCCGCAATCTATAGAAGACGAAGGCGATTCTGCAGGATTTTTTTTACGGCGTATTAATGTTTGGCCAAAAGATTGAAATCAAGGAGTGCAGTACGGTAGAATTGCACTATCAGCAGATTTAACCAAGAAGGGGATTGTATCGTTTGAATAATGAAGAAGTGAACCAAGAGCTGCCCGAGAATTACGAGGAGCTGAAGAAAGCCGCCGGCCGTTCGGCGGATTGGAGAGCGCGTCTTGCTGCAGTGGAAGAACTGGGACAGACGAAGCACAAACAAATTATCGATATTCTGAATCGCCTGATGATTAGCGATCCTGTATATACCGTTCAAGAAGCTGCGTATGAGAAGCTGAAAGCCTTCGGCGAAGATGTGAAGGTGCCGTCGAAGAATAAGGCAGAGCTGTTCAGAGGCGTATCCAAGATTGCGCTGCGCATCAAGAAGAGCCTCCCTAAAGACCATTCGTATGAAGAGTTTAAGGAAAAGCTGAAGAAGATGAGAATCGACGTCTACGATGCTTACGAAGGTGAGAAGGGCGAGGGTTTCGATCAATGGCTGGAGAAGTTGTGGATTTCAGCGACGAAATAGTTAGCAGTAATATAGCGGGGAGCCAAGGACTGGACAAGCCCTTGGCTCTTTCGTTTTTAGTTCCAGCAGCAATCTTTTCCTATATCAATTACACAAAGGATGACAACATGTACACTAACCCATCAACCGAACCGCTCTTTGAGCAATTTCAGGAATTTCTTAAGCTCTCCGGGGAATTACGCCCCAATTATATTGCCAGCCTGGGAAGCCGTCCGGAAGACGGTAACTCTTCAATCAGCAGCATCGTACCCGAAGTGCCGGAGCTTCTAGAAGTAATCTACAGCACGGTTTCCGGTACCGGCAGCGATGAGGAAGAACCGAGCCTGATTGAGTTCATACCGGGATACAGGCTGATTCATATCAAGGAATATAAGCAGGAAATGCAGGTGCTGGCAGGCATTCTGGAGGAGAAGGGCCACCGGACAGACGGAGTGATTCTTCCGGTCTTGACCAATTACGGCAGCGACTTTATTTGCTACTACCGGTCCACTGACGGAACGGAGCGGATTTGCGACCTGCTGCATGACTACGGCGACCTGATTGTGATGTATGATTCACCGCAGAAATTTCTGGAGACGTTATGCGAATTCTATAAGCAGGAAGTTTATTTTTTGGATGAGGAAGGTTATCTCGACTGCGATTTGGTCAAAGAAGGCGAGGTAGGTGCTGCCCTCAATCCGGCTGCGGAATATTGGGCGGAATAATTCAAATCTGTTGCAGGGTTTCTTCCTTTTTTACGGTCTAATGGACAGACTGGTAAAGGGAAGGTGCAGGTTAGATGCATAATCTATTTAGAAATAAAAACCGCCAAATCAGAGCAGGATGGGAGATACTGCTGCTGACAGCGGCAATATTTGCTATTACAATGATTGTCTCATTTGGGGTCTCGCTGCGGGTGGATTCCCGGCAATGGTTCGACCAGGACGGCTGGGTGCGGATATTCAAATCAAATGGTCTTTATATGTTGATCACCGTATGGTTTACGGTACGTGTCCTGCATAAACTTCCCTTAACCTCTATCGGACTCCCGCGGCCTGACGGAGCCAGATTCATTCAAGGATTCATTAGCGGTGTGCTACTCTTGACATGCATTGCTCTGCTGCTGTGGGGCCTCGGCTCAGCAACTTTTCAGGGGGAGTGGGCCAATCCTCAATTTATGCGGCTAGATATGGTTGATCTGGTCATCACCGCAGTCCTAGCTGGAATCTGCGAAGAAATTCTGTTCAGAGGATTTATTCAGCATCTGCTGGCCAGTCGCGTGGGCCTTTATTGGGCCGTGGCCATCACCTCTGTACTATTTTCACTTGCGCATATAGCCAATCCGGGCTACAACTGGATATGCTTTCTTAACATTGTGTTGGTAGCTCTTATCTTCTCAACGATGGTCATCCGGACAGGAAACTTATATTTTGCGATAGCCCTGCACATCTCGTGGAATCTGTTTCAAGGGTACGTACTGGGCATCGCAGTCAGCGGAAATACACCACATGGGTTGTATTCGCTGAAATTAACGGGGGCCGATTGGATGACCGGAGGAGAGTTTGGAGTAGAGGGAAGTCTTGTAACAACGCTTGTACTTGGGTTGGGTTTTCTTTTTATGCTATTAGCTGTCAAACGCGGAGCGGGGATGAGGAATACGATGGGCAAGGGCTTCAGTTCAGTTACTCGTTGATGTCGCTGCTGCGTTAAGCAGTCCGAATGATAAAATAGCTACTGTACCTGCAACAAAGAGCAGCCCGGATCCGGGCTGCTCTTTGTTAGGTTCGCACACTGATACGAAACTTAGCTACTGTTATCCATTACCCCTGCACGGACCGCTTTTCCTGTTCCCGCAGCTCAATTCTCCGTATCTTGCCGGAAGTAGTCTTCGGAAGATCCGTGATAAATTCAATTTTGCGCGGATATTTATAAGGGGCTGTCATTTCCTTGACATGACTCTGCAATTCCTTAATCAGCTCCGGTGTGCCTGCGCTATTGTCCTTCAGCACGACAAAGGCTTTTACGATCGAGCCGCGGATCTCGTCAGGGCTGGCCACAACTGCGCATTCTTTAACCATGGCATGCTTCATCAGGGCTTCTTCCACTTCAAAAGGACCGATGGTGTAGCCTGAGCTGATGATGATATCGTCTCCCCGGCCTTCAAACCAGAAATAGCCATCCTCATCTTTGCGTGCCCGGTCTCCGGTGACAAAATACTCCCCGTGGGAGCAATTCGCCTTGCGTTCAGGGTCTTTGTAATAGTTCTGGAACAGGGCAGGCATGCTCAAATGCACGGCGATATCGCCGACAACACCTGCAGGGACCGGCTGCCCTTCCTCGTCAATCACCTCGACAATGCCCGGCGCGATGGATTGGCCCATGGACCCTACACGGATAGGCTGATCCTTCAGCGCAGCGATGATCAGCGTGCTTTCCGTCTGGCCATAGCCGTCGCGGATGGTAATGTCGAAATGCTGTTGGAAGGTGCGGATGACCTCCTCGTTCAGAGGTTCGCCGGCGGATACGGCACAGCGCAGTTTGGACAGGTCATATTGCGGCAGCCCTTCCGTTTTGGCCATTAGACGGTATTCCGTCGGAGTGCAGCATAATACCTGAATGGCTTGATCCTGAAGCAGCTGCAGATACCGGTCCGGATGGAATGGGCCATTGTAGACAAAACCAGTAGCTCCATTGCCAAGTACACTTAAAAACGGACTCCAGATCCATTTTTGCCAGCCCGGTGCTGCAGTTGCCCAGACGGTATCTGATTCGCGGATGTCCAGCCATAGGGACGAGGTGATCCGCAGGTGTGCATATCCCCAGCCATGTGTATGAACTACGGCTTTAGGGTTGCCGGTAGTGCCGGAGGTATAAGCAAGGATGGCAATATCGTCGCGGCGGCTGGCTACGGCCGGGAAAGTATCCGGCTTGTCCGCCATAAGGCTTTCCAAACTGATCCAGCCTTCACCAAGGTCATCTTCATTTCCGGATACGGAGAGACGGTAATCCAAGGCCGGCAGATCTTCGGCGATTTTGTTAACTTCTGTGGTAACTTCAGACCAGACGATTACAGCTCTCGCTTCCGAATGGCGCAGGCGGTAGGATAAATCCTTCGCCCGGAGCATCTCGGAGGAAGGGATAACGGCGAGCCCGAGCTTCAGGCAGGCGAGATAGATTGCGTAGGCAATAATGCGGCGCGGAACCATGACCAGCACGCGGTCACCTTGTTGAAGTCCGAGTTCTTTAAGGCCGCCGGCAAGCCGGTTAGCTTGTCCTAGCAGCTCCCCATAGGTAATTTCCTCGTACCCGCCATCCTCATGCAACCATTTAAGCGCAATCTTATCGGAAGGATGCTGTTCCATTTCCGAAGTCAGATTGTAAAATTCCGGTGCGATCCAATGCTGATTGTCCAAATGAACCTCTCCTATATAAACGTAATGGTATATCCATACTCTATAGTATAGCACTTTACTTAGTACCAGATGCTAATTAGAGGTAATGAGAAGGTGGGTAAGAGAAGGTTCTGTGACTATTTTGTTATAATGCCTATATAAAGGATGACGGCGTGAGAGAAACGATCATAGAATTAATGTTTGTGTATAGTACCTTGGGGCAGGGTGAGCAGGATTGTGATTCGCTTGGGGCCAGCAGAATATGCTCGGCATTTGTGCAGGCTTGAGAGTTATTCGCAGATCCGTGCTTTGGTTATCCCCTCCTGAGCGAAGCGGAAGCCTGGAATTAGGTGTATCGCCATCTGCAGTTGCATTACAAAGACATCTGAGAGGAGAAAAATGTAATTTATAGTCATATTTTGAGAAAAATCATCAAAATTGAGACCATTCAAGCTTTGGAAGACTTATAATATATAGATTAAAGAACTTCACGAAAGATAAGGAGACTCCTGCATGCTTTTTAAACCGATCCCTGTTATAACGGGATTCTTAGCAATGTCCTGCTTATTGTCAGCCTGCAGTAGCCGGCCTGCGGCTGCCGGTAATCTTTCAGCGGATTCTTCGTCCATTTCGTCACCTTATGTTTCCCGGGTGGCCCAAGCTACTCCTGGCGCTTCCGTCATTCCGGCTGTTCCCGGACCGTCTAACTCAGCGGCGGAATCAAATGCACTCTCTATTCAATTAAAAGGAACGACTTATTTCTTCCCAGGCCACAATGTTGCGACGAAGCGTTATAATTTTGCGGCAGCAACCTCAACCGGGATCGTCTGGTCACCTGCTCCCCCAATGGAGGGGGAAGGTACTGATCCGGCAGGTATCCCGCTGGAGCCTTTCACCATTTATCTTAGCGATCCGGCGGATATCGAGCTGAATGCTGCGAAGGCCCGTAAGCTTTGGACGCTGGCATTGCCGGAGGCTTCCGATGAATATACAAAGCTCAATAGTCTGCAGGGTGTAGGTGAATATGTAGTCTACCATACGTACACCATGTTCCGGGGGGGGCGCACAGGCGTTGAGGAACCAGGCTTGGGCGCTGAAGACCGGCGATCCGGCGGTTAATATTGAAATTCTCTCCTTTCGTGCCGCAGGCGGTTACTTCTATAGTTGGGGAATCGAGGAACAGGACAAGCTATATGTATCGGTGAGCCAGCGTCCTGATGGCGATGGCAGCTATGAATATGAGGTGTATGTATATTCCTTTGAACAGGAACGGAAGACGCAAATGAAACAGTTTATGTTAGATAACGATATGATTAAGTTTCAATATAATGGCAGGTCATATTCCGTCAAGCTGCAGCAGGGCTAGACCTTTTGAAGCAGTCTAAACGATACACACTTTATCAGAAAGCAGGCAGTTGATTATGGGCCCTACAACCTTTGATGAGATATTTGGTATTATGAAATCTTCTTTTCCAGTGAGTGAAATCAGAACCTACAGCGGGCAGCGATCTTTGCTGCATAACCCTAACTACCGCCTGTTCACTGAGCAGGATGCCAAGGGGAGGACGCTCGCCTTTTTGGCGGCGTGGGAGTTTCCAGCTCTGCGTTTTGTCGAGCATATAGCAGTAGATCCCGGCATCAGGGGAGGAGGGCTCGGCAAAAAGCTGATGCTCAATTATATCGGCCGTTCGGACATTCCTATTCTGCTGGAGGTAGAGCCGCCAAGCGGGGAACTGGAGCAGCGGAGAATCGGGTTTTATGAGCGGCTTGGCTTTCACCTCAATGCCTATGAGTATAACCAGCCGCCGCTCCGTACAGGACAGGCTGATCTGCCGCTGCGCATTATGACGTATCCCCGCCCGATAAACCGGGAGGAATTCCATAAGTACAGGGAAATCCTGTACACTGAGGTGTATAAAGTTACAGCACCAGACAGCCGTCCATACTGATTCTTCCCATAAACAGCCCGCGCTATCGCTAAGATAGGCGGGCTGTTCTGCTTGGAAATCCTTCTTTACAATCCGGATACAAGTTAGAAACAAGTTCATGATTAAATTGAACTATAGCAAAGGACATAACAAACCAACTCGCAAGGGAGACGATATTCAATGAAAAGCAAAAAAATGATCATAGCAACGATGGTATTCGGTATGGCGGTTACGGGCTCGGCAGGTGTGTACGCAGGAACAAATCTGCAAAAGATTAGTGCCTATCTGAACCACAGCATTGGCTTCCAAGTAAACGGAGCGGCTTATATGCCGGTAGACGGCAATGGCAAAACACTGGCTCCTATTACTTATAATAATACGACTTACTTGCCTGTACGTGCGATGGCGGATGTGCTGAAGGTGCCGGTGGCCTTCGACGCCTCATCCAACCAGGTGATCCTGGGTACCAATAACAGCTCAGCTGTTACGTTGGCCGCCGTTCCATACAGCGCTGCGCAAAAACAGGAGATCACCAAGGCATTCGCAAACTTCCATGGTTTTGAGACTGCTTATGCTCCACTCAAAATGACCAGCGGAGATACTTTCCAGAAAGTTGACGGCAGCGGGGATGGGGTAAGCTTCCTGTTCAAACATATGAGAGTGGTTATTTCTCCCCGCGATTACTCTGATTCGTATGATGGAACTACAGTGAAGCTGTCGAACGGAACGGAAGGCAAATGGTACACACCTAGTGATCTTGCGATGATGACCTTCAAAGTAGCTGACCGCTATGTCACCATCAGCTCCCCGGATAAATCATTGAGTAAAGCACAGTTGGAGAATGTAGCCGTAAGCGTGGCGAAACTTAGCAAATAAGCACCAGTCCTTCGGATCTAAAGTCAATAAAGACCCTCGGCAAAAAAAAGGGGATATCTGTCAAAGCCACCGGCTCTGCAGACATCCCCTTTGTCTATTTATTTGTACCATGTTGTTTAGTTGGCAACGCTGCTTCTGGTGACCCCTTACCCCGGCGTTTGTTCTTCTCCGCCTTCCGCTGATTCTCCTGAAACTTCTCCACAAATTCGTGAGTATTCATACTGAACCTCCTAAAAGTATTGTAAGCATCCGCTTCTCGGGTCCACTTCGTACATAACTCGCTTCGGAAGCATAGGCCTTAACCAAACTGCTGTTTGTTACTGTAACCATATAGGCATCAAATCATTCACGTTGGGCGGTAAGTGTCTGTTAAACATGCAGTCGGTCTTTTCTGGAGCAATCCAATGGTTGACAAAACATTTAAAATGAAGCAAAGTAAACTAATAGTTTACTTAACAGCACTGTAGTGTAATAGGGGGCAGCGAAACCATTGGGAATCGATCAACGCAGGGAGAAGGAAAAACAGATCCGCCGAAATGACATCCTGGAAGCGGCGGAGCATGTCTTTTTTGCCAAAGGATACAATCAGGCGACCATGGACGATGTGGCTAAAGCGGCTGAGTTCAGCAAAAGAACCGTATACGTGTATTTCAACAGCAAGGAGCAAATCTATTTTGAAATTATGATTCGGGGCTATAGGCTGATGATCGGTTTGCTGAAGCAGAAAATCCAGAATGCAGGTGCAGTTACAGCTATAGAGAGTCTGAGGCAAATGGGAGATGTTTTTTACAGCTTCAGCAGGCAGCATCCGGAATACTTCAAGGCCATTATTGAATATGAGACTGCAGAGATCGATTTTGAGAGTGGGGTGACGGACGAGGCGAGGGATGAATGTTATGCACTGGGTGAAGAAATGACGGAATATTTGGTTGGACTTTTGCGTCAGGGGATGGATGAGGGGGAGATCCGCAAGGACCTGGATGTGGTAAAAACAGCGCTTGTACTTTGGTCTTGTGTAATTGGTGTGCTGAATACTGTGCATAAGAAGGAAAAATACATCCGCCACATGCATTCTACAACACCGGATGAGTTGGTTTCGGCAGCATTTACTCTCATGCTTGAGTCTATCCGTAACTAAAGGGGGAGAGAACGTGAAAGGGATAAGGTGGAGAAGACGGATGATTCTCATTCTTTCAGCGATTGGCGTTTTGATTGTCATAACTTTTGCTTCATTAATGTTCATTAGCGGATTCTTCCGGGAGCAGAAGTATCTGCAGCCTTGGAAGCCAAGCTACTCTGCTGCAATCACGGACCCGAGGGTGCAATTGGCGGCGCATGGGCTTTTGGCTGCCAGCAGCCACAACATGCAGCCTTGGAAGATCAAATTGGACAGCAGCAATCCACTGAAGTTTGCTCTGTATGCGGATAGTGAACGTTTATCGCCTGCAGTTGATCCATATGCGCGGCAGTTCATGGTTTCGCAGGGGACTTTTTTAGAATATGTCAGGGTTGCCGGAAAAGAGCTGGGTTATGAGACAGCGATTGAGCTGTTTCCGGAAGGTGACTATGATGAGAAGAGACTTGTGCAGAGTATGCGTACCAAACCTGTAGCGGTCATCACTCTCACCAGAATGAACTCCGTGAGCCATCCGCTCTACCCGTATTTATTCCTTTCGGACACTAACAGAGGGGCTTACCGATCGGATGCACTGCGTGCTGAGCAGGTGGATGAGCTGCAGGGTCTTCAAGAGAATAAGGATATTTCCATAAAAATTGCTCAAGATCCGGATAATAAGAAGCGGCTCGCAACATACATAACAGAAGCATCTATTGTTGAGGCGGGCGTCGAGCCGGTCATGGAAGAGTCTGCAAAGATATTCCGCTCTAATGAAAAAGAGAAGAATAAATATCGTTATGGCTTCTCCGTAGAGGGGCAGGGAACGGATGGGCTTATGCGTCATATGCTGCAAGGTCTGGTTACACTGTTTCCTTCGCTGAACAAGGGAGAGGCTGCTTCCAAGCAATTCATCACATCGACTGAAACTTCCGTAAACAATACGCCTGCCTTTGCCATGATTCGTTCTGCCGACAACAGCCGTGTGACCCAGGTACGCAGCGGAATGTTATACAGCAGGCTGGTGCTGTCCGCTCACCGTTTGGACCTTGCCATACAGCCCTTAAGCCAGGCGTTGGAGGAATATCCCGAAATGAGCCGGCTATACAGCGATATTCACCGCAGTTATGCAGCGGATGGAGAGACCATTCAAATGCTCGTGCGTATCGGTACTCCAGTAAAGGGAGCGCCTTTAAGCTTGAGAAGAGATGTGCACGAATTGCTAATCAGCGAATCTTCAGAATAATAAAGCTGAAAAGGGGTAATATAAATAAAGTGTTGCAATGTTCTGAAATACATGATATATTCTATTTCCGGCCGCGAAACATCAACGCCGGGCTCGAAAAGAAGTTAAAAAAAGAGCTTGCATTGATCGGCTGGGTGTGATATATTATAAGAGTTGCTGGTGACGAGATAATCGACACTGACAACAAGCTTGATCTTTGAAAACTGAACAACGAGTGAGTATGGAAATCACGCAAGTGAGATCCAAAATGGATGAGTTTCACAGCGTATTTATACGCTTTAGAAATTTCATCGTGAGAATGTAAATTCTCGTCAGATGTTTCAAATTGAGCAATCGCTCTTTTCAATATCTTTTTCGGATGGTTATTTTCTCGGAGTAATTCGGGTGAAGTAACCGCTCGAAAAAACCAATTTGGAGAGTTTGATCCTGGCTCAGGACGAACGCTGGCGGCGTGCCTAATACATGCAAGTCGAGCGGAGTTATGAAGGAGCTTGCTCCGGATTAACTTAGCGGCGGACGGGTGAGTAACACGTAGGCAACCTACCTCTTTGACTGGGATAACTACCGGAAACGGTAGCTAATACCGGATAATTCCTTTGTTCACATGGACGAAGGATGAAAGGCGGAGCAATCTGCTACAAGGAGATGGGCCTGCGGCGCATTAGCTAGTTGGTGGGGTAACGGCTCACCAAGGCGACGATGCGTAGCCGACCTGAGAGGGTGAACGGCCACACTGGGACTGAGACACGGCCCAGACTCCTACGGGAGGCAGCAGTAGGGAATCTTCCGCAATGGGCGAAAGCCTGACGGAGCAACGCCGCGTGAGTGATGAAGGTTTTCGGATCGTAAAGCTCTGTTGCCAGGGAAGAACGTCCGGTAGAGTAACTGCTACCGGAGTGACGGTACCTGAGAAGAAAGCCCCGGCTAACTACGTGCCAGCAGCCGCGGTAATACGTAGGGGGCAAGCGTTGTCCGGAATTATTGGGCGTAAAGCGCGCGCAGGCGGCTATTTAAGTCTGGTGTTTAAACCTTGGGCTCAACCTGAGGTCGCACTGGAAACTGGGTGGCTTGAGTACAGAAGAGGAAAGTGGAATTCCACGTGTAGCGGTGAAATGCGTAGATATGTGGAGGAACACCAGTGGCGAAGGCGACTTTCTGGGCTGTAACTGACGCTGAGGCGCGAAAGCGTGGGGAGCAAACAGGATTAGATACCCTGGTAGTCCACGCCGTAAACGATGAGTGCTAGGTGTTAGGGGTTTCGATACCCTTGGTGCCGAAGTTAACACAGTAAGCACTCCGCCTGGGGAGTACGGTCGCAAGACTGAAACTCAAAGGAATTGACGGGGACCCGCACAAGCAGTGGAGTATGTGGTTTAATTCGAAGCAACGCGAAGAACCTTACCAGGTCTTGACATCCCTCTGAATCCACTAGAGATAGTGGCGGCCTTCGGGACAGAGGAGACAGGTGGTGCATGGTTGTCGTCAGCTCGTGTCGTGAGATGTTGGGTTAAGTCCCGCAACGAGCGCAACCCTTGACTTTAGTTGCCAGCAGGTAAGGCTGGGCACTCTAGAGTGACTGCCGGTGACAAACCGGAGGAAGGTGGGGATGACGTCAAATCATCATGCCCCTTATGACCTGGGCTACACACGTACTACAATGGCCGGTACAACGGGAAGCGAAGCCGCGAGGTGGAGCCAATCCCAGCAAAGCCGGTCTCAGTTCGGATTGCAGGCTGCAACTCGCCTGCATGAAGTCGGAATTGCTAGTAATCGCGGATCAGCATGCCGCGGTGAATACGTTCCCGGGTCTTGTACACACCGCCCGTCACACCACGAGAGTTTACAACACCCGAAGTCGGTGGGGTAACCCGCAAGGGAGCCAGCCGCCGAAGGTGGGGTAGATGATTGGGGTGAAGTCGTAACAAGGTAGCCGTATCGGAAGGTGCGGCTGGATCACCTCCTTTCTATGGAGAATCGTCACCTGCAACGGTGACATTCAAATCGGAAGCTCAGCTTCCAAAACTCAGGTTTAGGCCTGTTACTCACTCGTTGGTCAGTTTTGAGAGTTTAAGCTCTCAAGTAGTACCTTGATCCTTGAAAACTGGATACCGAAACGAATTTGCGTTTTAGAACATCTTTTAGCTGAAACTTGTGTGAACAAGTTTTAATTAATAGTGATACTGAGCGAAGGTTTTGGATTGTGAGCGACTTTTGGCTTTAAACAGACTGGCGGACAGAGCGATCTGGAAGCGCTGTTTAAAACAAGATGAGCGAATAAGCCAAATACCAGAGCGATTGGTTAAGCTAATAAGAGCACACGGAGGATGCCTAGGCGCCAGGAGCCGACGAAGGACGTGGCGAACAACGAAACTGCCTCGGGGAGCTGTAAGCAAGCTTTGATCCGGGGGTGTCCGAATGGGGAAACCCAGCTGTGGTAATTCGCAGTTACTTCTCTCTGAATACATAGGGGAGATAGAGGCAGACCAGGGGAACTGAAACATCTAAGTACCCTGAGGAAGAGAAAACAATAGTGATTCCGTCAGTAGCGGCGAGCGAACGCGGAACAGCCTAAACCAAGGGGCTTGCCCCTTGGGGTTGTGGGACGTCTCACATGGAGTTACAAAGGAATATGGTAGGCGAAGAGGTCTGGAAAGGCCCGCGATAGAGGTAAAAGCCCTGTAGCCTAAACTGTGTTCTCTCCGAGACGGATCCCGAGTAGTGCGGGGCACGTGAAACCCCGTATGAATCCAGCAGGACCATCTGCTAAGGCTAAATACTACCTGGCGACCGATAGTGAAACAGTACCGTGAGGGAAAGGTGAAAAGCACCCCGGAAGGGGAGTGAAATAGAACCTGAAACCGTGTGCTTACAAAAAGTCAGAGCCCGATCTAGGGGTGATGGCGTGCCTTTTGTAGAATGAACCGGCGAGTTACGTTTAACATGCAAGGTTAAGGTGAGAAGCCGGAGCCGCAGCGAAAGCGAGTCTGAATAGGGCGAATGAGTATGTGGACGTAGACCCGAAACCGTGTGATCTACCCCTGTCCAGGGTGAAGGTGCGGTAACACGCACTGGAGGCCCGAACCCACGTATGTTGAAAAATGCGGGGATGAGGTGGGGGTAGCGGAGAAATTCCAATCGAACTCGGAGATAGCTGGTTCTCCCCGAAATAGCTTTAGGGCTAGCCTCGGTGAATGGAGTGGTGGAGGTAGAGCACTGATTGGGTGCGGGGCCCGCAAGGGTTACCAAGCTCAGTCAAACTCCGAATGCCATTAACTTCTTGCCGGGAGTCAGACAGTGAGTGCTAAGATCCATTGTCAAAAGGGAAACAGCCCAGACCATCAGCTAAGGTCCCCAAGTGTGTGTTAAGTGGGAAAGGATGTGGAGTTGCACAGACAACCAGGATGTTGGCTTAGAAGCAGCCACCATTGAAAGAGTGCGTAATAGCTCACTGGTCGAGTGACTCTGCGCCGAAAATGTAACGGGGCTAAACACACCACCGAAGCTATGGCTAGATACGATGTATCTGGGGTAGGGGAGCGTTGTATGCAGGTTGAAGGTGTACCGTAAGGAGCGCTGGACAGCATACAAGTGAGAATGCCGGTATGAGTAACGAAAAGATCAGTGAGAATCTGATCCGCCGAAAGCCCAAGGTTTCCTGAGGAAGGCTCGTCCGCTCAGGGTAAGTCGGGACCTAAGGCGAGGCCGAAAGGCGTAGTCGAAGGACAACAGTTTGAAATTACTGTACCACCGTAATCCGCTATGAGCGATGGGGTGACGCAGGAGGGTAGTGACGCGGACTGATGGATGTCCGTCTAAGCAGTGAGGCTGGTGTGTAGGCAAATCCGCACACCATTAAGGCTGGGCTGTGATGGGGAGCGAAAATTGTAGTAGCGAAGGTCATGATCTCACACTGCCAAGAAAAGCCTCTAGCCAGGAGAAGGTGCCCGTACCGCAAACCGACACAGGTAGGCGAGAAGAGAATTCTAAGGCGCGCGGAAGAACTCTCGTTAAGGAACTCGGCAAAATGACCCCGTAACTTCGGGAGAAGGGGTGCCTCGGTAGGGTGAATAGCCCGAGGGGGCCGCAGTGAAAAGGCCCAAGCGACTGTTTAGCAAAAACACAGGTCTGTGCGAAGCCGCAAGGCGAAGTATACGGGCTGACGCCTGCCCGGTGCTGGAAGGTTAAGGGGAGCGGTTAGGAGTAATCCGAAGCTGTGAACCGAAGCCCCAGTAAACGGCGGCCGTAACTATAACGGTCCTAAGGTAGCGAAATTCCTTGTCAGGTAAATTCTGACCCGCACGAATGGCGTAACGACTTGGGCGCTGTCTCAACGAGAGATCCGGTGAAATTTTAATACCTGTGAAGATGCAGGTTACCCGCGACAAGACGGAAAGACCCCATGGAGCTTTACTGCAGCTTGATATTGAATTTGGGTACGATCTGTACAGGATAGGTGGGAGCCGTAGAGGCAGGAGCGCAAGCTTCTGCGGAGGCGCCGTTGGGATACCACCCTGATCGTATCTAGGTTCTAACCTGGTACCCTAATCGGGTACGGGGACCGTGTCAGGCGGGCAGTTTGACTGGGGCGGTCGCCTCCTAAAGAGTAACGGAGGCGTTCAAAGGTTCCCTCAGAATGGTTGGAAATCATTCGAAGAGTGCAAAGGCATAAGGGAGCTTGACTGCGAGACCAACAAGTCGAGCAGGGACGAAAGTCGGACTTAGTGATCCGGTGGTACCGCATGGAAGGGCCATCGCTCAACGGATAAAAGCTACCCTGGGGATAACAGGCTTATCTCCCCCAAGAGTCCACATCGACGGGGAGGTTTGGCACCTCGATGTCGGCTCATCGCATCCTGGGGCTGAAGTAGGTCCCAAGGGTTGGGCTGTTCGCCCATTAAAGCGGTACGCGAGCTGGGTTCAGAACGTCGTGAGACAGTTCGGTCCCTATCTGTCGTGGGCGCAGGAAATTTGAGAGGAGCTGTCCTTAGTACGAGAGGACCGGGATGGACGTACCGCTGGTGCATCAGTTGTTCCGCCAGGAGCATGGCTGAGTAGCTACGTACGGACGGGATAAGCGCTGAAAGCATCTAAGCGTGAAGCCCCCCTCAAGATGAGATTTCCCAATTAGTAAGACCCCTTGAAGACGACGAGGTAGATAGGTTGGAGGTGGAAGTGCAGCAATGCATGGAGCTGACCAATACTAATCGGTCGAGGGCTTATCCAACAATTTAAGACGCAGATTTGTTTCGGATTCAGTTTTCAGGAATCAAGGTTCCTGAAGCATTTACGCTGTAAATGCCCGTTTGGTGGCGATAGCGGAGGGGTTCCACGCGTACCCATCCCGAACACGACCGTTAAGCCCTCCAGCGCCGATGGTACTTGGACCGAAGGGTCCTGGGAGAGTAGGACGCCGCCAAGCGGACAACCACACACACTGTGGTATTTTTTTTGCCCTTAATATTTGTATACGGTAGAAGGGCCTTTAGCTCAGCTGGTTAGAGCGCACCCCTGATAAGGGTGAGGTCGGTGGTTCGAGTCCACTAAGGCCCACCATTTTCCCTGATAGCTCAGTTGGTAGAGCACTCGACTGTTAATCGAGTTGTCACAGGTTCGAGTCCTGTTCGGGGAGCCATTATGGAGAGGTGTCCGAGTTTGGCCGAAGGAGCACGATTGGAAATCGTGTAGGCGCCACAAGCGTCTCGAGGGTTCGAATCCCTCTCTCTCCGCCACAAATTTTCAACAAGCATGGCCCGTTGGTCAAGGGGTTAAGACACCTCCCTTTCACGGAGGTAACATGGGTTCGAATCCCATACGGGTCATATCATGGAGGCTTAGCTCAGCTGGGAGAGCATCTGCCTTACAAGCAGAGGGTCGGGGGTTCGATCCCCTCAGCCTCCACCATAACATTTCCCTAAGAAGCTGAAGCTTCGCAATGGATTCTAGGTGTTTTTCTGGGACCGAAAGGGAACAATAACTTTTACTGACGCGGGGTGGAGCAGCCCGGTAGCTCGTCGGGCTCATAACCCGAAGGCCGCAGGTTCAAATCCTGCCCCCGCAACCAATTTGGAACCGTGGTGTAGTTGGCCTAACATGCCTGCCTGTCACGCAGGAGATCGCGGGTTCGAATCCCGTCGGTTCCGCCATTAGTATGGCATCAGGGATCAGAAGTATAAGCTTCGCAAGAATTACTTTGCAATCTCGCAACGAAGTGCAGAGTATCCGCCCTGTTCCGTGTTTTTAGCTAATTATAAATATTGGGGATTAGCCAAGCGGTAAGGCAACGGACTTTGACTCCGTCATGCATAGGTTCAAATCCTATATCCCCAGCCATTTTCATGAGAGCCATTAGCTCAGTTGGTAGAGCACCTGACTTTTAATCAGGGTGTCGAAGGTTCGAGTCCTTCATGGCTCACCATTTCTTTAAAGTGTGCGCGTGTGGCGGAATGGCAGACGCACCAGACTTAGGATCTGGCGTTTTACGACGTGGGGGTTCAAGTCCCTTCACGCGCACCATGTTTTTGCGGACGTGGCTCAGCGGTAGAGCATCGCCTTGCCAAGGCGAGGGTCGCGGGTTCGATTCCCGTCGTCCGCTCCATATAGATTTTGCGCCCTTAGCTCAGCTGGATAGAGCGTTTGACTACGAATCAAAAGGCCGGGAGTTCGAATCTCTCAGGGCGCGCCATTTTTAATATTAACGGGATGTAGCTCAGCTTGGTAGAGCACCTGGTTTGGGACCAGGGGGTCGCATGTTCAAATCGTGTCATCCCGATTGTACACCTATGCGGGTGTAGTTCAATGGTAGAACTTCAGCCTTCCAAGCTGATAGCGTGGGTTCGATTCCCATCACCCGCTTAACAGAATGAACCACAAAAAAAGCCTGCAATATGCAAGGCTTTTTTTGTGCTGTGTGCTCAAGAGTCATGCAGCAGCTACAGTCTAGTGAAATTAGCAAAGTTAGAGTGGGACATTACCCAGCGAATCATACGATAAAAACATTAACGTTATTGCAATCTGTATGCATATAGAAATTAACGACTTAATACTATACATAATAAGTTCCAATAAACCGATTATAAGTTATAATTGCCCAATTTTTCATGGGATAGTAATAAAGTTGAAGGGACGTAGTAATGGTGGATTCGAAATTTAATTTAGATGTATTATCGGGCAGTTCTATTTCAAACGATACAGAGATACATAAAGCGTATGGGCACCAAACTGCTTACTTTACTTTATCTGAAAGAGTTGAGAATACATTTGATCAATAGCTAATAGTAAAGGGAAAGCAAACTAATTAATAGTAGCTTGACGAACACGTTGGGAGATAGTTCCTTCGTGTTTTTTTGTCTGCCGGAAAGTGTGTTTCGTGACAGCCAACAGGTCTGTGAAGCTGGTATATTAGATTTACGATATCGGGCTTCAATGATCAGGAAGTATTAAGGAGCAACTCAAATGACAGATAAAGTAATTCGAATCTTCAGAATTATTAATGCGATTCAATCTAATCCTGGTATTACGGCGACAGATTTGGCTTTCAGATGTGATGTGAACGTTAGAACGATCTACAGGGATCTTGAGATCATCAGCCATTTTGCGCCCGTTACGAATGAGGGGAGAGGCACCGGCTATAAGTTTCTTGGCAAGTTCTTTCTCTATCCGCTTGATTTTTCCGAGCAGGAAGCGTTGGCATTCTCTCTATTGCCTTCTGTACTCAATGAGGACAAAATCCCTCCGGGTTTCCATACAGCTTATGACAAAGTAATGGGTACACATATGAAGGAGAAATCCAGGCAGAACGGGATTCTGGAGAACATTGCTGACATCATTCAGATGGGCACACCCGCCTATCGTAAAGAAAGCCGGAATTTTCTACAGCCGATTATAGGGGCGATTCTGGAGCAGCGGCGGATCCGAGCTGTATATCACTCGCAGTCGCGCGATGCGACAACGGAACGTGAGATCGATCCCTATTATTTGATTCCGCGTGATCAGCGCTTTTACCTCATTGGGTATTGCCACCTTAAAAAGGCCATCCGAACCTTCAGAATCAGCCGTTTTCTGGATGTGGAGATAATGGAGGCGGGCTTCGACAAGGGCAACTTCAATATTAAGAAATATTTGAAAAATACCTGGTCCATCGACCGCGGCAATAAAAACATAAAGTTCAAGGTGCGGTTCCAGCCGGAGATTGCGCGTTATATTAAGGAAGAGGAACTGTTCGTTCATCCGTGGATGAGCGATGAGCCGGATGGCAGTCTGCTGTTCGAAGTGACTGTGAACAATGAAAAAGAATTCATGAAGTGGATATTGCAATACGGGCCAAATGCAGAAATCCTGGAGCCGACATCGGCCAGAGTGGAGCTAAAGCACCGGCTGGAGCATTGGATGAGTATTTATAGGGAATAGGAGTAAAGTATCCTCTTGATCCTGATCTAAACACCGTCATTTTTAGGGCAACAAGAAACCCCGAACCTCAAGGTCCGGGGTTTTGCATATGATTTTATTCAGCTAGAGGTACAGGCAATCCCAGACCTTCGGCGATGCGCTGACCGAATTCAGGATCGGCTTTGTAAAAGTGGCCGATCTGGCGGATTTTGATCTCGTCGAACTCGACAGGAGTCATGGCACCGACAATATTGCGGACAAGACGCGTACGTTCCTCTTCGCTCAGTAGCCGGTAGAGGTCGCCGGCTTGTGTATAATGATCATCGTGATCATAAGGGACACTGTCTGCCTGACCGGAAACGTTGTATGGAGCTGGTTTATGCTGCGGAGATTCCGTTGCTCCGCCGAAGCTGTTAGGTTCGTAATACACAGAGCTGCCGCCGTTGCTGCCAGAGTTCATTGCACCGTCACGCTGATTGTTGTTGACCTCGGCAATAGGCCGGTTGATCGGCAATTGGTTATGATTCGCACCTACCCGGTAGCGGTGGGCATCGGCATAGGCGAATAGGCGGCCTTGCAGCATTTTGTCGGGGGATGCTTCAATGCCCGGAACAAAAGAACCAGGAGAGAAGGTAGCCTGCTCTACTTCTGCGAAATAATTTTCCGGATTGCGGTCCAGGACCATACGGCCAACCTCAATTAATGGATAATCCTTCTGCGACCATACCTTGGTCACATCGAATGGGTCGAAACGGTACGTGTCTGCATCCTCTACAGGCATAATCTGCACATGCAGTCTCCATGCCGGGAAATCTCCTTTATCAATTGCGTTGAACAAATCCTCTGTATGATAATCCGGGTTCTCCCCGGCAATTTGTGCTGCCAGATTTACATCAAGATTTCTTACGCCCTGTTCAGTTTTGAAATGGTATTTCACCCAGACAGCCTTGCCTTCGGCATTCACCCATTTGAAGGTGTGGCTGCCGAACCCGTGCATATGACGGAGTGTAGCCGGGATGCCGCGGTCGGACATAAGAATGGTTACCTGATGCAGGGATTCAGGAGATAGAGACCAGAAATCCCAAACAGCATTTGGATTCTTCAAATGAGTCTGCGGGTGACGTTTCTGGGTATGGATGAAATCCGGGAATTTGATCGCATCGCGAATGAAGAAGACCGGTGTATTGTTGCCGACGAGATCATAATTTCCTTCTTCTGTGTAGAACTTTACTGCAAACCCGCGTGGATCACGGACCGTATCGGAAGAGCCCAGCTCTCCGGCAACGGTGGAAAAACGAATGAACATTGGCGTGCGTTTGCCGACTTCGGACAGGAATGCTGCCTTGGTATATTGTGACAAATCCTGAGTGACTTCAAAATATCCATGAGCGCCGGCTCCTTTGGCGTGGACAACACGTTCAGGAACACGCTCCCTGTTAAAGTGGGCCAATTTCTCCAGCAGATGAACATCCTGCAGCAAGGTAGGTCCACGGGAGCCTGCGGTCATTGAGTTCTGGTTGTCTCCGACAGGGGCACCCCAGCTTGTTGTAAGTTTGTTATTGCTCTGACTCATGAATACAATCACCTCGTAATTAAGATTTGATATTAGATTTAGTATAAGTTCTATAATAACAAAGAAAACGGGAAAAGCAATTCTTTTTTATAATAATTTTAATTAACAATATGCGGAAATGGGTAGAATCATGATACTGGGACCGCATACAAATAACTCCCATCCGCAACAGCGGACGGGAGCAGGGGAAAGGCAGGATAGGCGGCTAAGGCGTCAGAAAAGTAGTATAGCTAAAGATTGGCGCTGAAAAATACGCCGCTTAGCCTTTGATATACATTCTGCTGTAATATTCATCCAGCATACGTTTGCTCGCGAATTCAACACGGGTGGTCTCGATGCTCTTGCGCATCATTTGTACCCATTTCTCCCGGTTGTCATAGAAGGTAGGGAGCACGCGGTTCAAGAGGGTGTCGTAAAGCGCGTCGCTGTCATGCTTGTCGAGCACTTCGAAATCGGTGGTCTCGAAGCCGTCGCCAATCTGCCAGCCATTCTCGCCGTCGATGCAGGCTTCCGGCCACCAGCCATCCAAAATCGAGCAGTTGAGGACGCCGTTCATAGCCGCTTTCATTCCGGAGGTGCCGCTGGCTTCCAGCGGTCTGCGCGGATTGTTGAGCCAGATGTCGGAGCCGCGGGTTAGCTGTGCCCCGATGGTCATATCGTAGTTTTCCAGGAAAACGACACTTTTCGGATATTTTTTCATCATTGCCACGAGATTGCTGACAATTTTTTTGCCGTTGTCATCCAACGGATGGGCTTTGCCGGAGAAGACGATTTGGATTTTTCCGTCCCTCAGGTAAGGCTCAATGACTTCCGGCTGGGAGAAAATCAGGTCACTGCGTTTGTAAGGAGCGGCGCGGCGGGAGAAGCCGATAAGCAGATTGTCCGCATTCAGGGCGATGCCGGAGCGTTCCTCGATGAACCCGACCAGCTCATTTTTAATTTCTTTATGCGTGGCCCAAAGATCCCCGTTCTCCTCAAAGGTGCGGGTAATCCGTTCGTCCACCCAGGTAGGGGTATGAATGGCATTAGTAATGCCGATGATCTCGGATCTGCCGGCAACTTCCTTCCACATTATGTTCGCAGTATCAGCGTGAAGCTGGGCCACTGCATTGGAAATGCGCGACAACCGCAGACCGGCTACGGTCATATTGAAAGGATCTCCACCGATACGTTCCATTTGATCGCGGGTTAAGCTATTGAATGCGCCCATATACTCGAGGCGGTCGAGCGGATGCGTTTCATTGCCTTCCTTGATGGGTGTATGGGTAGTGAACACAACCTCTTCACGGGTAGCTTTCCAGGCTTCCTCAAAGGTACTGCCGCCGGACATTTTTTCACGGATCAGCTCGATGGCGGCCAGTGCCGCATGTCCTTCATTGAAGTGATAGACATCAATCGGAATTTGCAATGCACGCATCGCTTTAACGCCGCCAATCCCAAGAACAATTTCCTGAGCGATCCGTTCTTCGCCGAACCAGCCGTACAGTTGGCCTGTAATCCAAGCATCGCTGTTCTCAGGAATATCCGTGTCCAGCAGGTACAGCGGATTGTTGCCAAACTGCTCAGTCTTCCACACTTTACAGACAACATCGATTTTTCTTACTTTAACCGTTACTTTAACCCCTGTATCTTCAAGAAAATCATAAACATAGTTGTGATAGGAGTCATACGGATTGCCGTGGGCATCAATCTTTTGATCCGTGTACCCTTGCTTCCACTTCAACCCGATTGGAATGATAGGAGCGTTGATATCCTTCGCACCTTTGATGTAATCTCCGGCCAGGATGCCCAGGCCTCCGGCGTACATTTTGAAATCGGAATGCAGACCATACTCCATGCTGAAATAAGCAACTGACGGTAATTGGTTCTCGTTCACTTGATAAGCCTCCTAATACGAATTAGATTATAATCTGGTATTGCTGTAGGCTCAATCTAAGGTGCAAACGTTTGCTCAAAATGATGTGGTCTTCCCTGGAAGCGATTGCACACCTATTCTAGCACACTTGCAGTCAAAAAGCATAACGAAGTTTTTGTGAAGAACAAACATAAGGATTAAAGAAAATACTAAACAGAAAAGTTTGATAAAGACGGCTTCAGGCCATAAGATAAGGAAGGGACAATATCACCCTTTGAAGTGATTGCTGCTGAAGCGGGCTATATGGATGTGAGAGTGACAGTTCAGCATGGTTCCGGCCGGAAGGATATTCAGGTTCTATACCGAAAGCGGACAAATTATGGCCGCAGCGGCTTAAGATAAGTGTAGGTTATAAATCCCGATTGTTCAAAATAACTAATGGTGGTGTAAAGCTTGAGTATAGTGGTGATCGGAAGTTTGAATATGGATATGGTGGTACGCACCAGCCGGGCCCCTGAAGCCGGGGAGACTTTGTTTGGACAAGGCTTCGCCTTGTCACCGGGAGGAAAAGGCGCCAATCAGGCAGTAGCCGCAGCGCGTCTTGGTGCCGAGGTAGCCATGATCGGAAGTGTTGGCCGGGATGCCTTTGGCAGTGAGCTGCTGGAGATTATGCGGCAGGAGCATATTGATGTCCGGCATATTGCCCAGAGTAACTCGCAGGCTACCGGCGTCGCGTCAATTGTGGTCGAAGGAGAAGGGGAGAACCGGATTATTGTTGTGCCGGGAGCGAATATTGAACTTGGTCCATCGGATATTCAGGCGCTTGAGCACGTAATCAGCGGAGCTGAAATGATCGTGCTGCAGCTGGAGACGGATCTTCCGATGTGTGAACAGGCGGCTTCCATTGCGCAGCGCCACGGCATTCCGGTCATTCTGAATCCGGCTCCGGCCAGAGAGCTTAGTCAGGATATGTTGAGAAATGTGACTTATCTGACCCCGAACGAAACCGAAGCGGGAATCCTGTCCGGCATTGAAGTAAACAATACGGAGACGGCTGATCAGGCGGCGCGTATTTTGCTGGGGAAAGGGGTGCGGAACGTCATTGTCACTCTGGGTTCCAAGGGGGCGCTGATCGTGAATGAATCCGGCAACGCGCAGCATATTGCCGGATTCCCGGTACAGGCGGTCGATACGGTTGCGGCAGGCGATTCCTTTAACGGGGCGCTGGCTTACCAGCTGACCCGCGGTGTGGCCTTGGAAGAAGCGGTGAGGTTCGCCAATGCAGTTGGTGCGCTGGCTGTAGGCAAAGAAGGGGCAATTCCGTCGCTGCCGAAGCTGCCGGAGGTCGAGCAGTTCCTGAAAGAAACAGCTGAACGGTAAGCCGGGGATAGATATAGATCGGATAGATGAGGAGCTGAAGTAAATGAGTGGCACTGTAACGGTTAAGAATGTGACTCTGGGCGAGGGGATGCCCAAGATTTGCGTATCGCTGATCGGAGCAACATTGACCGAACTGAAGGAAGAAGCGGAGGCACTGAAAGCTCTGGCACCGGATGTGGTGGAGTGGCGGAGCGATTTTTTTGCCGGAGTGGACAATATTGAGGCAGTTACGGAAGTACTGGAAATGATCCAGGCTATTCTTCCGGACCTTCCGCTGATCTTCACGTTCCGCAGCGCCAGAGAAGGCGGGGAGCGGCAGATTGCCACGGAGGATTATATCCGGCTGAATAAGGCTGCAGCCGCAAGTGGATTCGTCGATATCATTGATGTGGAGCTGTTCAATGAGGAAGCTGATGTGCAGGCGCTTATCGCTGCCGCGCATGACTGCGGGGTGTTCGTGATTGTGTCGAACCATGATTTCCAGGGAACACCTCCCGAGGAGGAGATTGTGTCCCGGCTGCGCAAGGCTCAGGAGCTGGGCGGAGACCTGCCGAAGATCGCCGTTATGCCATGCAGCGCGGCAGATGTACTGACACTGCTGGCTGCGACAAACCGGATGCAGGAGTTGTATGCGGACCGTCCGGTCATTACGATGTCCATGGCCGGAGAGGGCATAATCAGCCGCCTAGCCGGGGAAATCTTCGGCTCTGCGCTTACCTTCGGTGCGGCCCATAAGCCATCTGCCCCTGGACAGGTGGCGGTTGCCGAGCTGCGGAAGGTGCTGGAGCTGCTGCACCGCAGCCTATAGAACCGTTCATTTATTGTCCGGCAGCAATATAGAAACAATTAGAATGGGGTGTTCTAAGCCAGTGAAACGGCGGGAACACCTTTTTTGGATAGTTAATAGTTAAACATATATATGGTTCACACTATAAATCATCTTCAAGGTGCGGCGGGTTTGAATCAGCGCCCGGTTATGCCCTACAATGAAGGCAGCCAAGTAGTTAAATCATCCACTTGCGGAACGAAGAAAGGGAGAACTGCCAATGACGGAATCCATCCTGGTCGTGGAGGATGAAGAAAAAATCGCCCGGCTGCTGCAGATTGAGCTGGAATGCGAGGGCTATCGCGTATTTATTGCGGGCAGTGGCCATCAGGCGCTTGAAATCTATCAGGCACAGCAGCCGGACCTCCTTCTGCTTGATGTGATGCTTCCCGGGTTCAGCGGAATTGAGCTGCTGCGCCGTATCCGGGTCAATGATGCGCTTACCCCTGTACTGATGCTGACTGCCAAAAGCTCGGTGGAAGACAAAGTATCCGGTCTTGACCTTGGGGCAAATGACTATATCACCAAGCCCTTTCAAATTGAGGAGCTTCTGGCGCGTGTCCGCGCTGCGCTGCGGCTTGCATCTACCCGAAACATTGAGGAGACAGGCAACAGGCTTAAAGCGGATGATCTTGAGCTGAACGAAACCACGCGTGAAGTTGTTCGGGCTGGCAGAACGATTGACCTCACCCCGAGGGAGTTCGATCTGCTGGTGTTCTTGCTGAAGAACAAGCGCCAGGTGCTGAATAGAGAGCAGATTATGACCGCGGTTTGGGGGTACGATTATTACGGTGATACCAATGTCGTAGATGTGTATATCCGTTATGTCCGTAAAAAACTTACCCGAGGGGATCAGAGTGAGCTTATTCATACCGTCCGGGGTATCGGGTATGTCCTGAAGGACTCCCCATGAAGCTGCGGAGCAAAATTTATCTGTATTCCAGCGTGCTGTTTGCTGTACTTCTTGTCATTATGAACCTCGTCATTTACTTTATGTTCAGCCGGTTGTCGACAGATAATCAGCTGGATCAGGCCGCTGCCGAGACTGCCAAAATCGCTGCCGATATGCGAAGAGTTGGAACCGGTGTGGCTGCCCCGGAGCTGCTCCGGGCGTACGTACCGATTGAGGGAATGCTCCGGCTGCTGGCTCCGGACGGAAGCGGACCGGCGCTCGTGACTTCGGCGTCGGAACAGGAGATCAGCCGGCTGAAGCCGGTATATTATAAAGACAAGCTTAGTGAGATTATCAAGGTGGATGGCCGTTCCTATGCTTTCGTGACGACTCCGGTCATCTGGATAGACGGGATCGTGATGAATGTCCAAATGACCAAAAGCCTGGAGAGTACGATGAATACGCTCCGCGTGCTGCGGGTTGTGCTGGCGGGGGCAACCGCCTTTGCACTGCTTCCGCTGCTGCTCTCCAGCCGTGTGCTGTCCGGGCTGATTATGCGTCCTATTGTGCAAATGACAGCTACGATGCGGGAGATCAAGAACAGCGGAAAATTCAGCAGACTAACGCTGGAAGATACGTCCAGAGATGAGCTGGTTGAAATGGGGCGCACGTTCAACGATATGATCGCTTTGCTGGAGAGTAATTATTTGAAGCAGGAGAAATTCGTGTCCGACGCCTCGCATGAGCTGCGTACACCGCTGACGGTGATTGAAAGCTACGCCAGCCTGCTCAAAAGGCGGGGACTTACCCATCCTGAATTGTTCAATGAATCCGTTGAAGCCATCCATTCCGAGGCGATTCGGATGAAAGAGCTGACCGAGCAGCTGCTGCTGCTGGCGAAGCACCACGAACAATGGGATCTATCCATGAAGGTTGTTGATCTGCAAGAGCTGGCCAACGCATCGGCCAAAGTCTTCCGCAATGCATATGGCAGAGAAGTCACCGTCAATGCACAGGGGGAGGTTAAAGGGTACAGCGATGAAGCGAAGCTGCGACAGCTGCTGTTCATATTTTTGGATAATGCCCGTAAATACAGCGATGAAGCCATAACCATCACGCTTGGAGCCTCCGGGCAGGAGAGTCACATTGTCATTACTGACCGGGGCATCGGGATTCCGAGCGGGGAGCTGCCCAGAGTGTTCGACCGCTTCTACAGAGTAGGTGAGGCAAGAAGCCGCCAAGGCGGAGGAGCAGGGCTGGGGTTGTCACTCGCTGCGGAAATTGCCGAAGCCATTGGAGCCAAGCTGTCCATGGAGAGTGTGGAAGGTGCCGGAACATCGGTTATGATCCGAATTGCGGCTGAGAGCAGGGGAAGACAATGAAAATAAACAAACCTGAGAGCAAAAAATTCATATACAAAGCCGTCATTATTATTGCTGCCGTGCTGCTTCTGTCCATTGCTGCGTTTAAAATGTTCACAAATGAATCCGCACAGCTGTTAACGAAAGAGCAGGCGAAGCAGGCTGTGCTGAAAGAGTATTCCGGCAGCGTAGAGAACCTGACCCTGCAATCCGGCAACTATGTAGCGGAGCTGAAAACCGGCCAGGGTCTCTATGAGCTGGAGGTGGATGGGGCAACAGGTGAGATTGTTTCCATTGTCCTGCTGGAGCCAGCCGCTTCCGCAGAGGTCCGGCCCACACCCTTGCCTTCTTCGAACCCTTCGGCAGGCGGCAGCGCCCTGCCATCCCCTTCACCGACTGCTCCGCGTGCAGTGTCAGAAGACGAGGCAGTCAAGCTGGCGCTGCAGGAGGTGCCGGGAGAACCGGATGATGTGGATACCGAAATTAACGAATCAGGAGCCTTTTATCTGGTGGAAGTGAATACAACGGATGGGCGTGAAGCGGTGGTCCAGGTGGACGCGATCTCGGGAAACATTATGTCCGTGGCTTGGGAAGAACCGGATGAGGATCATCCTTAAGCAGAATTCTCATCAATTTCTAATGTTACTGCCGCCTTTCTCTCATTTGGGCCGTGTATATTGAATACATGAGCAGCACAGATTGAACTTGAGGAGGCGGCAATAAATGATGAAGATGAAATTATGGAGCAGTGTAGCGGCGGCAGCCATTCTGTTCGGGGGTGCATACAGCATCAGCGAGGTTCAGGGTGCTTCCGCAGGGTCAACTGCTTCACAAAGTCAAAGCAAGACACTGATTGGCGTGGATAAGGCGGAGGCGTATGCGCTGAAGTCAGCACAGGGCCGAATAGAGAGCATTGATCTGAAGGAGAGAATCAGCGGTTCGTATTACGAGGTTGAGATCCGTCATAACCATCAGGAAATTGACGTTCGGGTTGATGCCTACACAGGTAAAATCTTAAGCGTGCGCAAAGAAACCGATGACGATGACGATGACGATGATGACAACTACGCAGCAGCCACATCACAAAGCGGAACGATGATCAGTGCAGCTAAAGCGGCAGAAGCGGCCTCCGCCTCCGCAAAGGGTACAGTTACTGAAATTAACCTTGATGGGGACAATGGAAGTTTCGTATATGAAGTGGAGATCAGAAACGGCAAAGTGACGACCGAAGTGGAAGTCGATGCCTATACTGCGAAGGTTCTGTATACGGATGTAGATTCTGATGACGATGAGGATTGAATCCATGAAAATGCAGATGAATTAACACTATATAAAAGCGGGGCAGCCGGATATCGGCTGCCCCGCTTTTATAGATCATACAACTGCTGTATCACTCGGGCAAGCGGAGTGGAAGACTACTGCTTTGTACCTGTATAGACGTGCACAGCATCTCTCAGAAACTCGGCCAGACCCGGACGCCGCTTGTCATAATAGGAGGTAAAGCGTTCGTCATCCACATACATTTGTGCTACGTGGGCGTGAGCTTCTTTAGTATAAGTGTCCCAGTAGAAGGTGAGCCACTGGCGGTGCAGCTCAGCGGCTTGCTGCGCCAGCCCGCTGGCGGAATCGCCTTCCTCCATCGCCTGCTCAAGGGCTGCGAACATGTCTGCTTCAAGCTGCTGGATGGCGGCATACTGCTCTTCGGTCATATTTTTCAGCTTGCGGTTAGACTTCTCTACAGCTTCCTCCCCGTATTTGCTGCGGGCTTCCTGTCCGTACGTACGCTCATTATCGTCAATCAGCTTTTGCTTAAAGCCTGCAAATTTCTCTTCATTACTCATGGTTATTCTCCCTTCACTTTGGGCCAGTGTTTTTTCGACGTTTGCGATTAATTGATCCAATTGCTCTCTCCGCTGAAGCAGCTGGTCATGGTGCTCCCGCAGTGCCCGGGTGCCGTCAAAGGACGGTGCGGTCACGATTTCTTTGATTCCTTCGAGGCTTAAGCCCAGTTCCCGGTAAAAAAGAATCTGCTGCAGCCGGTCGACCTCGGCCTGGCCGTAGATGCGGTATCCCGAGGAGTTGATTCTCGCCGGCTTGAGAATACCAACCTCATCGTAATAGCGCAATGTCCGCGTACTGATGCCCGCCAAAGCTCCCAGCTTCTGCACCGTGTATTCCATAGTGGCTGTACCTCCCATAACTTGTTTCAGCGTAGTATTATTGGACCCAATTCCACACTTGTAAGCTGCGGCTTGCTGCTTACAAGATCACTCTACACCTTTACGCAACGGCAATGTCAAACACTCTTTTGTGGGGAATATCGCTCAAAAAAACAGCAGCTCCCTATAGTATGTCCACTAAGGAAACTGCTGTTAACCTTGTATTACACATGAAGCCGGATTATTTCTTGCCGACCTGTGCCGTGAAATATTCCCGCAGCTCTGCCAGCTTCCGGGGATCCGCCAGCGCATCTTCACCCGGGAAGTAATGTTCGGCGACCAGTTCCCAGGTGGGAACGATTTTTTGGGAGATCATTGCCTTGATGGCGATCTTGACTGTCTTGCGTTCTCTGGCGTTGGAGAAGGTGTCCTTGTAATGCTGGGACCGCTCAAAATCCAGGTCGTTAAAGACAGCGCGGAAAATCTCCGCGGTCATCTTGGCATCGTCCAGCGCCCGGTGAGCGGAACCGGAAGGCTCAAGCTCGAACAGGGTCATCGCACCTTCGACGCTGATATCATTGCTAAGGCCGCGGGCACGAAGCACGCCCTTCAAGAGGTCAAAGTAGGTTGCAGCCATCCAGTAGGAATCATCCATTTTGTGCATCCGGATGTCCTGAATGATCCGCTTCATATCCTCGCCGCCCCAGGTCAGAAGCAGCACTCCGTCACTGCTCTGATCCAGCCAGGCTCTAAAGGCGGTAATGACCTTGGGAAAACGGTCAGCGACGTCGATATCCTCTTGGGGAATGCCGGTTTTTTTCTTAATGAACGAATTCAGGGTGGAGAAGTATATAGGTTTAATTAAGGCTGAGAACTCATCCTTAACTTGCAATGAAGCGTCTAACCGGACGGCTCCAATCTCAATGACCTCCATAGGATGCTCGCTGGCAAATTTGCGGCCGTTGAATTCGATGTCCAGAATAATATAATCCACAGGTAATGCCTCCGTTTCAGTGACTGGCGCCTTACAAGCTGAAGAATGCGCCGACCCTTCTATTTTAGCAAAAAAAGCGGAGGAATGGGAAATAAGACGGGGAATTGCCGTCCAGAGTGTGCGGCTAAGGCTCTTTTTGTATTGAAGAGTGATGAGGAGCTACGGTAAACGGGAAGAAGGATAAGGAAGGGGGTTGGAAGAATAAGTAAGCATGATGGCGTGAATTGGGAAATTGCAATTGAATACTCACGAACAAGTTAAACAGTGGGAGAACGGAGAAGGGGTTGCTTTATTTCAAGGCTTAGGACTTGCAGAAGATGCGGAAATTTTGGACTACGGTTGTGGCTTCGGACACTACACCTTTGCTGCATCAAGAGCTCTAAATGGCCGGGGGACGGTTTATGCTGTCGATATTAATAAAAAATGCATGAAGGCTGTGGGTAAGGTATCCAGTGACAGGACTACACTTTGAATTTTGAGGCTCTGGAGAGAGCGCAAATACTCAATTTTAGAAAGAACAGCTGAATGCACTGAACAATTTGTTTCAGGGAGGAAAATCTTAAGTTGGAGCAGTACTTCGGTTCCTGATGTTGATTTGTACATTAAACACTGATAGGCAGTATAGTTTAGCTATAATTGTTTTTCCCTAGCCATGGAGTCTACTAGAGAGATATGCTAAGCAATAGGACATTTTTCCAGGGAGGGATATATCATGGACAGCAATACTTATTATATTTCTGAAGAAAACACTTTTATCATTGACTGTAAGGATGTAATTTTAAGAGAATTCAAAGTTGCTGATTTAGATAAGTTTCATTCACTTACATGGCAGCCTGAAATACATGAATACTTGCCAGGTTGGAACGTATCAAAAGAGCAAAGAGAAGATTGGTTAACAAATTACGAAATTCCAGAGAACAAGCAGTTTCTACATGCTGTATCGGAAGGTGGAGACATTGGTGAACTCCGTCTTCGTTTGGGAATTATATTGAAAGAGACGGGAGAGCTTATCGGCTGGTGCTGTACGGGATTAAAGGATGAATTGCCGCCCCCAAACCGAGAGATCATGTATGCCATATCAAAAGATCATAGAGGTAAAGGTTATACAACCCAAGCTGCACAAGGGATAGTCAAGTATTTATTTGAGAATACGAACGTCGGGGTGCTTAATGCAATTGCTCTATTAATTAACTTGCCATCGAGTAGAGTCATACAAAAATGCGGGTTTGACTTTCAAGGTGTTATCGGGATTGATAACGATAGATTTAATTATTATAAACTTGATAAAAAGGATTGGACAATCAAACGCTAAAAGTCGAACGCAGAACTAGAATGATTTTCATTCAATGGCACAGGAGGCAGACGATGAGCGGAAACGGATATAGATTTGTAATTGACGAGGCTACGTTTCAACTGCAGGAGGCCTACTCTTTTGATTGGCTGACGGCAATGGGGCGGGTGTTCCGGGTGTTTGATGAGCAGGATTCCGGAAATATCAGCTTTGGGGTTGAGCAAGACGGATGCAAGTATTTTGTGAAGTTCGCCGGAGCGAAAACAATGCAATTCCATGGTGATCCTGCGGAAGCGGTTGAAAGATTGATTCAGGCGGTTCCTCTCTATGAGGAGCTGCGGCATCCGTCGCTAATCCAGTTGTTATCTCATGGTCCTGTGGAAACGGGATATGCAGTGGTTTTTGAATGGACGGAAGGCGAGTGCCTGCATTCGCATTGGGCTTTTGGCGGAGCGGCCAAGTATAGTGATCCCGAATCGCCTTTTTACCGCTATAGGGCCTTGTCGACGGAGAAACGGCTGGATTCTCTGGAGGTCATCTTTGGCTTTCATAAATACATAGAGTCTAAAGGATATGTGGCTGTAGATTTTTATGATGGAAGCATTCTCTATGATTTCACTAAGGACCGTACAGCGATTTGCGATATTGATTTCTATCAACCTAAGCCCTTCTTCAACGGCATGGGAGAGCAGCTATGGGGCTCCAAACGGTTCAAATCACCAGAAGAGTACCTTCTGGATGCCCCAATCGACGAAATCACCAATGTATATAATATGGGGGCTACTGCTTTTGTACTACTGGGTGGAGAAAGTGACCGATCCAGAGATAAATGGGAAGCGGAACCGGAACTGTACAAGGTTGCGCTGGGGGCCGTAGATCCAGAGCGGGCTCAGCGTTACCGGAGTGTCTCGGAGTTCAAGGCGGAATGGGATAAAGCGAGGAAGGAAGCAAACGATGGATAATAAATCCACCACAAAACAAAAAGTTTTTTCGATAGCAAAGGCAATTATTATCGGAGTTATTTTGGGGTTAGCAGCAAAACTTGTGGATAATCCGAATATAAACCCGATATTTGACAATCTCGGAGGACGTCTTGGTATATGGGTATTTGTTGCAACACTTTTATCAGTTTTCAGTTATTCTCCCAAATTAGCGGCTGTAAAAATATTTGCCTTTTTTGGGTCGATGCTTACTGTTTATTATCTTTACACAACGTTTGTGCTGCATTTTTTCCCAGAAAGAGAAATTGTTTTTTGGGGGTTATGCGCAGTGGCATCTCCTGTTTGTGCTTATGTTATGTGGTATGCACGCGGGAGCGGATTGTTTTCTAATCTTGTTTCGGCCCTTCCAATCACAGTATTACTGTCAGAAGGGTTTGAATTACGTAACGCTTACTTACCCGTTCACCATCATTACTATTTAATTCCATGGCTTATGGGGATATATCTAATAATGATAGTTGTTTTGTTACTTACCATTCCGAAAAACAAAATTCAAATTTTGTCCATTCTGCCTATCGCCCTTATATTATCTTTTATCATGATCTATTTTAATGTTTTTGGCCGGATATTTGGTGGAATGAACGGTGTATTGTAGGGCCGGATTTCGCCGGGTACGAATAGTCGCAGAAAGAAGGATTACCAGTGCTTGAAAAAAAGGCTTAGGATACAAGGAACTAAACGCAATGTCCAAGCAGATCTGTGAACTGGAAGAGAAGCTGCTGAACACCGAGGTGCGCACTTCGCCGGATGAACTGTCGCGACTGCTGGCAGACGATTTTTTTGAATTCGGAAGCTCCGGGAAGGTATGGCATATGCGGGACTTGATGGGCGAAGAAGGAGCGGGCGAGGTCCGAATGACCCTGAGCGGGTTCGAACTTCATCCGTTATCCGGGGAGGCTGTGCTGGCCACCTACCGGATCATGAACGAAGAGACGGGGGGAGAGACACTGCGCAGTTCAATCTGGAAATTCAGGGATGGGCAGTGGCAGATGTTTTTTCATCAAGGAACCCCGGTGAGAGGATAGGGTTAACGACCCTCTGTTTATAGGTTATCTATGCCTAGTCCCGGATCACATGCCCCTGCCCAAGGGTGACTTCCATAAACCCGGCCATCTGCCGGGCTTGATAGCGGATCGGCTTGCCGCTGCCCATGATGATGATATTGCGGATATCGGCGGTGCCTTCCGAAGGGAGGGCAAAGGCCTTGATATAGGCGAATTCCCCGGCTAAAGTCGTGTGGATGGCCCCTATCAGGCGGTCCTTTTCGCTTCTGCCCATCAGGTTCATGATGATGGAGCCGCGGCTGTTCAGCTTGGAACGGGCCAGGGCGAAGAACTCACCGGAGACCAGATGCCGGGGAGTGCCGTCAGCGGTGAAAGCATCCAGAAGAAGGAAGTCATAGCGGCGTTCCGGCTCGCCCTCCAGAATGCGCCGTCCGTCCCCGACAACGACATTATCCTGGCTGTAGCCAAAATGCTGCCGGCTCAGCTTCACGACCTCCGCATTCACTTCGGCCACTTTAAAGCGCTTCTCCGCAAAATAACCGGCAATCGTTCCGATCCCATGTCCAATCAGGAATACATCTTCGAAATAAGGTTCGCCAGCCTCCATTAGGTGGATCATCGCCCGCGGATATTCAAAGACCACCCGCCGGGGGTGGTCCAGATCAAGGGCGCCCTGAATGGCGTCTCCCGAAAACTGCAGTACGCGGAATCTGCCTCTCTCACCATATAATTCTGTCGTTTCGTACACCTGGATTTCGGGGTTGTTCTTTGAGTTCAGGAACTCTGGATGCAAGGTATCATTCTCCTTAAACAAGTGAAATGCGTTTATATTCGTTCGGCGTAACACCGACAACTTTCTTGAACAGCTTGTTGAAATAAGCAGGGTCGGGATAGCCGACCTCGGTGCCGATCTCGTGCACCTTCAGATCAGGCGCATTCTTCAGCAGCTGCTTCGCTTTGCGGATGCGGATTTCAATTACATAGTCGGTCAGTGTCAGCCCGGTCTCCTGCTTGAACAGCTTGCTTAAATAGCTTGGCGTCAAAAATACCATACCGGCCAACATGTTCAAATCGGCATGCTGATTATAATGGGCCGCTACCCAGCGCTTGACCGTTTCAACGGCTGTACCGGACATTTCCAGCCGGTGCTTGCGGATTTCGTTCAGCGCGACCGAGAAGGAGGAGGTGAAGAGTTCCTCAATTTCAGCAAAGGCCATGCAGGCTTCGATTTGCTCTTCCAGCCGCTGGCTGCAGTCTTTTCGGTAGACCGCTTCAAATTCCTGCAGCTCCTTGCGGGCAGTATCTTCAACCTGCCGGCAGGCGCGCAGGATCAAGTCGGGATAAGCCTGCTGCAGCTCCAGCACAGAGAACAGCTTGTGCAGTCCTTCCAGCACCCCGGCCACATTTAGAATCTGCAGCTCATGGATCAGCGGCTCCCGGAATGGAGGGAAGGGATCACAGACAGCCTGCACCGGTGCCTGGAGTTCTTTAATCGTAACATAATGCAGCGGCAGCGGACTATAAATCCCTGCATCGCAGGCGAGCTTGGCTTCAAGATAGGCTGTTCTAAATTTGCCGGGATCATCGTAGGAGCGGCTGGCCCCCGCATGGAGACGCTGGCCCTTGCTTGCAATGCCGATAATCTCTCCGATTTCGTGTGATTCTTCAGGGGGGAGCGGCTGTGCGGAATAACAGATCCATGCCTGCAGCCCTTTCTGCACTTCCAGCGTATCGAGGAGGAACGCCTTCTCTTGCCGCAGACTGTCTGCAATTCCGCAGACTTTTTCCCGGGAGCTTCCTTTAAGGACATAGACCGTGAAATAAGGCTGGGGCAAGGTAAGGCCGCTTAGAAGAACGGCAGAGGGCTCTTCGATATGCAGCAGGGAGTGCAGCAGGCCTGTGCGCTGGCATTCTTCTTTTTCCCGTAACAGCTTCTGCTCCTTCTCCAGACTATACAGCACTTCGAAGAGCTGTTCTTTGTTGATAGGTTTGAGCAGATAATCTACCGCTGAACTACGAATGGCTTCCCGGGCATAATTAAATTCAACGAATCCGCTCATCAGCAGGCTGCGAATCCCGGGGTGGTTCGCTTTAAGCTGCCGGATCAGCTCCAGCCCGTCGATCTGCGGCATACGGATATCGGTTATAACAACGTCAAGGTGGAGCGAGGGGAGCGCATCAAGCAAATGTTTGCCGTCCGGATAAATACCGGCGACAACGAAGGTGCTGCTCTCTTTGCTGATCATTCGTGCCAGACCTTCGCGAATCAGAACTTCATCATCTACAATCGCAATACGCAGCAAGCCGAGTCCCCCTTTTTGGAATGATATTATTCTTCGCTGTGATCGTCCGAAAGATCCTCGATTCTTAAAGTCACACGGGTTCCTGTGCCAATTTCACTCTGCACGTGTAATCCGAAGGAGCTACCGTAATGCAGACGGATGCGCTCATTCACATTTCGCAGACCGATTCCGAACATTTCACCGTCTGCCCCGCCCATCAGACTGTTATTCAAAGCGCGCAGGGTATCCTCATCCATACCTATTCCGTCATCCTCGACGCAAAATACAGTTTTACCGTCCTCCTCCCAAGCCGTAATGTTCAGTGTACCCGGCCCCTCCTTAGGTTCAAGCCCGTGAAAAACGGCATTCTCGACAATCGGCTGGAAGACCAGCTTGATCACCGGCAGCGGCAGGAATTCCTCCGGCACATGGATATTGAGCCGGAATTTATCAGGAAAGCGGATTTGCAGCAGATGCAAATAATTACGCACATGATCCAGCTCATGCCGGATCGTAACGGTTTCTTCACTGCGGACAATGCCGTAACGCATCTGCAGCCCAAGCAGATAGGTGAGCTTCGCGACGCGGGGGTCATCACTGCTCTCCGCCAGCATGCGGATGGATTCCAGCGTATTGTAAATAAAATGCGGGTTAATCTGGTTCTGCAGCGCCCGCATATCTGCCTTTTGTTTGCGTTTCTCCGTAAGGGAGACCTCCTGAAGCAGATCCTTGACCCGGATAATCATCCGGTTGAAGTGGCTGCCGAGCATCCCGATTTCGTCATTATATTTCGGATGCAGCCAGACATCCAGATTGCCGTGCTGCACCTGCTTCATCAGACGGACCATCGACTTCAGCGGTTTGGTCAGTGCATAGGAAATAAAGGTGGCAACGACGAGCGCGAAGGCAATAATCGACAGAGTAGTGAAAATCAGCCGGTTGCGGTTCTTCTCCACCGGGGAGAGGATACGGTCCAGCGGAATGGAAACAATGGTCGTCCAACCGGTCTTCTGGGATACCCTGTACACTGCAAGAACATCAAGGCCATCCAAAGTGATTTGAAAGTGGCCATTGGGAGCGGTAACTTTCTGCAGCAGCATCTGTGCATGTTCCCGCTGTTTCGGGGTCTCTTGGCCGTCCACATGCTCACCGTCGTACATTAATTCGCCCTTGTCGTCCACGATCAGGGTATTGCCCTGGGTGACGGCGTTTACAGGATCAACGATCCCCTTGAAGAGGTTGTTGATGTCAATGTCGAAGACAAGGATTCCGATATTTTTGAGCGTGCTGACCGAAGTAATGGTGCGCAAAACGCTGAACACCTCTTTGTGGTCGCCGGAGTTTACACGGATCGTATGCCTGCCTTGGACTACCGGAGCTGCACCGGCCCCCTCGGTGAGGCTTTGCCACTGCGCCAGCCGTTCCGCCGGGAATAATTCATTGATGCCGGGAGCCCTGTCATAAAAGGTGGAACCGTATTTGTCCACTAAGTATACGGCAATAATCTGTTCTTTCGTATGGTTCAAATAGCTCAGGAACATCGACATGCTGGTGTTCTTTTCCCAATCGGTATTACGCTGCTCCAGGTAGAACTGAACATCGGTATTGTACAGCGGCAGCGCCGTGTACCGCTTGAGATCAGCAACATACCGGTCTATGGTATCCGAAGCGCTGTCTGCCATCTGTCCGGCACTCTTTGTGGAGCTCGACAGCACCGAGTTGAAGGTGGAGCGTGAAGAAAGATAGCTGACGTAAGTGATTGGCAGGGAGATCAGAAAAATAAATACGACAATCAGCTTTCGCTCCATCGGCAGGTTGGCCAGGAACAGCCATATGCTGCGCACAATTCTCCGGATGTAAGAGACCACTATGGTTATTCCTTTCTGTACCCCCTATTTGACGGCGCCGCTGGTTACCCCCTCAAAGATATAACGCTGCAGGAAGAAGTAAAGAATGACTGTCGGCAGCAGGATAAGCAGAATGGCTGCACAGATCAAATTCCAATCGGCCGTATTGACCCCCTGAAAACGCATGAGGACGGTGGTAACGACGCCGAGGCTTTGTTTTGGCATATATAGATAGGGGATGTACATGTCATTGTAGATGCTGATCGTCTTCAAAATAATCAGTGTTGCCGTCGCCGGTGACAGCAGCGGGAAGATGATCGAACGGTAGATTTTGAACAGGGATGCACCCTCAACCATCGCATTCTCATCGAGATCAACGGGGATGTTGCGGATGAACTGTAAATACAGGATGATCTGAATGACGTCTGCTCCGATATAGAGTACGATCGGAGCACCCAAGGTGTTGTAGAGGCCCATACTTTTGATGATGCCAAAGGTCGCTACCTGAGTAGTAATGCTTGGAATGATGGTCGCCACAAGATAAGCGCCGAATACAACCGGCTTCAACTTGAAAGAGAACCGCCCCAGTACATATGCCACCATTGTCCCAAACAGAATGTTCAGGGTCAATGTAATAATGATAATAATCAGCACGTTGCCGAAGCCGCTGAGCAGTCCGCCGCGCTGAAACACAGTCACGAAGTTATCGAAGTTGAAGAAACTGCGCGGCAGAGCCATGGAACTGCTGCTGTTAAACTCTTCGGTTGATTTGAAGGCGTTGACCACCACGACATAAGGCGGAAAGAGTACGACGAATACGCCGATAAGCAGCGTGAAGTATTTAAAAATGTCTTTTAGGCTAAGTTTGGAATGTTCCATGGCTACTTATCTCCTCCCCGGTTAAGAACCAGTTGCTGCAGCAAGAGCACGACAACGACAATGAAGATCAGGATAACGCTCATCGCTGAGGCCAGGCCGTAGTTATTAAAAGCAAAGGCGGTATCCACTACCCGCTGAACATAAGTCTGGCTGGCACCCGCCGGGCCGCCCTTGGTCAGCACGAACGGCAGATCGAACACTTCCAGCGCGCCGGTTACGGTGAGGAATAAATTCAATTGAATGACGGGCTTCATATTCGGCAGTGTAATTCTCCACAACGTCTGAAACGAGCCTGCACCATCAATTTTGGCTGCTTCATAAATGTCTTTCGGAATCGCCTGCAGGGAGGCAATGTAAATGACCATGTTGTAGCCCATGAACCGCCAAAAACCAGTGGAAGCGAGCGAGTAGTTCACCAGTCCTTCAGTACCGAGCCAACTGGTCTGTCCTAGTCCGGTGAGGCCGATGCTGTTCAGGAACATATTGAGTGAACCGTTGGTAGTATCAAACACATAGCCGAACATGAAGGCCACAGCTACACCGTTCATGATATAAGGCAGGAAGAGCATAATCCGGAACCCGTTTTTACCCCGCAGCTTGCTGTTCAGCACAACGGCGAAATAAATGGCGACAATATTCTGGACTATCCCCATCGCAAAGTAGGCAAAGTTATGGGTGAACACCTTGAAAATATCAGGATTGCCAAAAACCTCGCGGTAATTGTCCAGACCGACCCAAGGCTTCTCGGGGCTGTACCCGTCCCAGTTGGTAAAGCTGTAATAGACCAGTTTAATGGCCGGATAATAAGTGAATGTCGCCAGCAGGAGCAGTGGAATCAGCAGGAAGGATACAATGATAATGAGCTTTTGCTTGTTATAGGATAATGTTCCGAACATCGCTTAACCTTCTTTCTGAATAGCGCTTTGGTCAATGACGACAAAATGGATTATCCGGAGAAAGCGATAATCCATTTTGCGCCGGGGGATTGCTAGGTTCTAACGTTGCTGGTCTTGCTAAAGATCAATAGCCGAGGTCTTTTTTGGCTTTGGCCCAGGCTTTGTTCCATTTGTCGAAGACAGATTGCGGGTCCTTGGCCAGGACGAATTCCTGTACCATAGCCGGCAGGTCGAGCTGTGCCTTATTGGTGATTTCTGTTACCTTGGCATCATCCACTGTCCCCTCTTGCAGGGTTACGCCAGTCGCCTGGAATTCCTTCAGTTGAGTCAGCTTGGATTCTTTGCCTTTCAGCGGGGAGATAAATCCGGCGAAATCCTCATAACCGGAATCCTCGATCATCCATTTCACGAACGCTTTGGCAGCATCCAGATTTTTGCTGTCCTTGGCTACAGCATAGAAGAAGTCAGGGCTGAGCGGTGCAGTAAGGGTGCCCGAGTTATCATAAGGAAGCGGGAAGAAACCTACATTGTCAGAAGTAGTGCCGGCGCCGATGACTTGATTGATGACCCAATTGCCAAGGAAGTACATGGCGAATTTGCCTGAGGCAATGTCCTTCTTCGATTGTTCCCAGTTGGTGGAGTTGATGTCTTTTTCCAGATAGCCCTTTTCGTTCAGATCTCTAAGCAGGTTGAGTGATTTTCCGTAGCCGTTATCCATAGTGAAAGGTGTTTCGGAGGTCAGCTTTTCGTTCGGGAAATCCGGGTTACCTGCAATCACGCGGGGAACAGAGTACACCCAATCGTTAAGCGGCCATTTGTCCTTGAAGTTGGAGGCGAGCGGAACGACACCTTTGGCTTTAAGCTTTTCGCAGGCAGCGAGGAATTCATCCCAAGTCTTCGGAACCTCGGTGATGCCTGCATCGGCGAAGGCTTTTTTATTGTAGACAATCCCAGTGGTGGAGTTACCTGTGGTAATTCCGTAAAGCTTGCCTTCATAGGATTTGAAATCTTTAAAGGTGATCTGATCATTCAGGCCGAGATCGTCCAGGGAAGCAAAATATTTCGGAAGATCGGAGTTCGGAATGGAAGGAATGAACATCACATCGGGAAGCTCACCACTGGCCATTCTGACCTTGGCTTGCTGGTTGTAGTCTGTTTGGGAAGCTTCGAACTCGACCTTTATGTTCGGATACTTCTCGTTAAAGCGTTTAACATATTCGTCATACTCTTTGCCGATCATATCGGTTCTGTTGGTCAGGAAGGTAATCTTTCCGCTAATGTCGGAACCGCTTCCAGCCGCCGGCTCAGTAGTTGCTTCACTGCCGGAATTCTCTGGTGCTTTGGTTGCAGCCGGCTCATCTGTGGCTTTAGCTGCGTTGTTATTATTGTTCGATCCGCAGCCTGTCAGAGATAAAGAGAAAGTCATTGTGATAACAAAAAATAACGAAAATAACTTGTTTCTCATTGCATTGTCCCCTTTTCGTTTTGATGTTAGCGTTTACATTATCATTATAACGTCATTGATTCTAGCATTAAATGTATTCAATTATTATTTATTGTCTTTATTTGTTTTCTTTCTGGGTTTATAATTACTTTGTTGCTAACAATAAGATAACAAAATATAATGAAACAAATGAATTTTGCTGAAATAGGGAGGATTTATGAAATCATATCATCTTGAATTGACAAACTGGGAATTTAGAGCCTGCGATGATGAAACGTGGCTTCCGGCGGTTGTGCCGGGAACGGTGCACACGGATTTGCTCCGCAATGGACTTATTTCGCAGCCCTTTTATGGAAAGAACGAGCATGAGCTGCAATGGATCGACAAGAAGGACTGGAAGTACAGAAGCAAGCTGCGGCTGGAAGAAGAATGGCAGAGCCTGGCCATTACGGAATTGGTCTTTGCGGGCTTGGACACCTATGCCGATGTTTTTGTGAATAATGTGCATGCGCTTTCAGCAGACAACATGTTCCGGGCCTGGACTGTAAATGTCAAAGGGCTGCTGGTAGCCGGTGACAATGAAATTCTCGTGAAATTCCGTTCCGTAGTTAAGGAAGACCTGCCGAAGCTGGCGCAGCTGGGGTATGATCTGCCGGCGCCCAATGATCAATCAGAGCTGGGCGGACTGCAAGAGCAGCGGATTAGCGTATTTGCCCGCAAAGCGCCTTATCATTATGGCTGGGACTGGGGCCCGAGATTTCTTACCAGCGGAATCTGGCGGGAAGCGGTGCTGCAAGGCCGGGATGCCGCAGCCATTACGGATCTCTATATCCGCCAGAATGAAGTTAAGAGGGAAGAGGCGCGGCTTACAGCTGTCGTGGAGATTGAAACTCCGCAAGCTTGTGAGGGAATGCTGCGGATCACGACTGCTAATGGACAGGAATGGATGCAAGCGGTTTCTGTTCCTTCCGGCAAGCACACTGTGGAGATGGATGTTGTCGTTGACCAGCCGGAGTTATGGTGGTGCAATGGGCTGGGCACGCCTCATTTAACTACCTTCCGGGCAGAGCTGCTGGATAGCGCAACGGTATTGTCCAGTGCAGAAGTAACTACCGGGCTGCGGGAAATCAAGCTGATCCGCAAACCTGATGCGAAGGGCGCTTCATTCCAGTTTGAGCTGAACGGCGTGCCGGTATTCGCAAAGGGCTCCAACCATATTCCGAACGACAGCTTTACCACGGAAATAACGGAGGAACGTTACCGGCACGAGATTGCCACAGCGGTAGAGTCGAACATGAACATGCTGCGGGTGTGGGGCGGCGGGATCTATGAGGAGGAAGTTTTTTACCGGCTGTGCGATGAGTATGGGCTGCTGGTCTGGCAGGATTTCATGTTCGCCTGCAGCATGTACCCCGGAGATGAGCCTTTTCTTGAGAATGTACGGAAGGAAGCAGAATACAACGTGCGCAGATTGCGCAATCATCCCTGCATCGCCCTATGGTGCGGCAATAATGAGATTGACTCCGCCTGGTCGCAATATGAGGATAACATGGGCTGGGGCTGGAAGGAAGGCTACAGCGCTGAGATCCGAGAGACGCTCTGGGGTTATTATGAAGAAATCTTCCACCGGGTTCTGCCGGAAGCGGTAGCGGCTTATCATCCGGGTGCTGATTACTGGCCATCCTCTCCGCTTCGTGAACTTACTACTGATCAAGATCAGCATGCGACGCGGATCATGGGTGAGGGCGATATTCATTACTGGGGTGTATGGCACGGGATTGAGCCTTTTGAGAACTATAACGTCAAGGTAGGCCGCTTCATGAGCGAATACGGCTTCCAGTCCTTCCCTGAGCTGAAATCGGTGCTGAGCTACGCGGAGGAAGAGGATATGGAGCTGGAATCGGAAGTGATGCTGGCTCACCAGAAGAATGGACGGGGCAATTTGATCATTAAAGAGTATATGGACATCTACCTGCCGCAGCCGAAGGACTTCAGGTCATTCCTATATATGAGTCAGATTCTTCAGGCAGAGGCGATGAGAATCGCTATTGAAAGCCACAGAAGAAACAAGCCGTATTGCATGGGAACGTTGTACTGGCAGATGAACGACTGCTGGCCGGTGGCTTCCTGGGCTGGCATGGATTATTACGGCCGCTGGAAGGCACTGCAATATACGGTGCGCAAAAGCTTCCAGGAACTTCTGCTCTCTATTGAAGAGATGGATGGGGAGAACCTGCAAGTGCATGCCGTTTCAGATCTTCAAAAGGCACTGGCTGGTGAACTGGTACTCCGGCTGTATGACTTCAGCGGCTCGCTATTGCGTGAATGGACACAGCCGGTTCAGCTGGAGGCCGATTCGGCGGCGGTGGTCTTCGCGGTGCCGACTGCGGAACTGCTGCAGGGCAACGATCCGAAGCAGGTGGTATTCGTGGTTTCTCTGCTGGAGAACGGCTCCCTACTGGAGCGTAAGGAGCATTACTTTGCTGCGGCCAAGGACAGCAAGCTGAACCGGCCGGTTCTTACGGTGACCGGGATTCCGGGCAGCCTGGACTTTACGGTCAGCAGCGACGTGCTGGCCAGAGGGGTGTACCTGACGGCGGAAGAGGAAGGTATCTTCTCGGATAACTTCTTTGATCTGCTTCCGGGTGAGCCGAAGACCGTGCAGTTTATGCTGCGGGGCAATGGAGATCGGGACTTCATTCCGGCAGCGCCAAAGGGGCTTGAGATTCATTCGATGGCTGACTATGTGAAGGAAGACTACCTGGGGTAAAAACAGTAGAGAGAAGGAACCGGACCATGGCAATTTGGGTGGTATATGCCGCAGACCTGGACCAGCGACGACACCGACGCCGCGGAACGTTTGAAGATCCAGTACGGCACCAGCCTGGTGTATCCGGTCAGTGCGATGGGCGCGCTTGTCTCGGCGGTGCCGAATCACCAGGTTGGACGCGTCACGCCGCTGTCCTTCCGCGGGGATGTCGCCATGTCCGGCAACTTCGGCTATGAGCTCGACCTGACGAAGTTCACGGACGAGGAGAAGGAGCTGGTGAAAGAGCAGGTAGCGAATTTAAAGAAATTCGCGGCCTGGTGCAGCATGGCAATTTGTACCGGCTGCAGAGTCCGTTCGAGGGCAACGAGACGGCCTGAATGTTCGTCTCGGACGATCAGCGCGAGGCGCTGGTCTATTACTTCCGGGTAATGGCTGTGCCTTACCCGCCGCGCCGCAGCCTGCTGCTCAGCGGCCTGAACCCCGACTATGACTACACGCTTACAGACAGCGGTGAAGTATACGGCGGTGACCGGCTGATGCAGGCGGGGCTGCCGCTGCCGCTGCCGGACATCCAGCAGGACTATGTGAGCGGATGTTTCCACTTAAAGGCACAAGCATAAATAGCATTTAGGAGAACAGGAGAAGCCAGGGGGGACTTGGCTTCTTTTGTTTTGTTTGGGGAATAATGCGGAGGTGAAGATGCATCTGAAATCGGCGCAGACGGGCAATATGGGGAAATGAGAGGTAGAAGTGCATCTGAATTCGGCACATTTTTCTGAACGGTTACCCGCTGGAAAGCGCTAATTGTTCGTGTTTAATGTAACTTTCATGTGAGTTATTGCTTTTTTGTTGCTGAAAATACGATATTTATGTATAATAACAATTGCTATCGAAGGAATTGTACGATATTCTGTTTTCAAAGGTGGTTTCATGGCAGAACTGGAAAACAGCGAGCAGAAGAAGAAAATGTGCCAGATCTACAATGAGGTCTCTAAGGATTTGTTTGGTTTCGGGACGACCCTGCTCCGCGTTACTGTCGATCAGCGGGTCATTACCTTTCACGCCAAGCACCGCAGATCTCCCCGGTCGACCGCCCTTGAAGGTGAGGCGCCTGAACTTAAGCAGGAAGTGGATTTTCGGATGTCACTGCTGTTTAAGAAGAGATTTAAGGAAAGACTTGAAGCAGAGATGGGACTAACGATTGAGGTTCTGCTCAGGGATTACGACGCACCAACGGGGTGGGCCTTTACGAATATGATATTGGCCGGAGAATGACAGATTCAACAGGATATCTGCGGATTTTCGTTTTTGATCTATCTTAAGCGAAGACCGTCCTTCTATTACGGGTAGCTCTTTGCTTTGTTTATACAAAGAAAAGTGTTCTTGTTCCTACAAGAATGCTTTTCTTTTTTTTATGAAAAAATAAGGGAAATCAAGATTTTACTACCAGATGGAGGTGCTGCCAAACCGTTTTCCGCCAGAAGCTCACTGGAATGAAGAGAACTGAATTTGCCGCAACTATAGGATGAAGACTGGATTTGTACAGCATATTACACTTGGGAGGTTATTTACTAATGAAAAAAATAATGAATGCGGGCCTTGCCCTTACACTAACTGCTGTGCTTGCTGCTTGCGGCAACAATACCTCGACGAACAACACAGGAACTAATAACGCAGCTGCACCCGAAGCGGCACAATCGGGCGAGCCTACGGAACTGGTTGTCTCCACCTGGGGCTTTTCGGAAGATTTCTTCAAGGAATCGGTCTATGCGCCGTTTGAGAAAGAGCACAATGTGAAAATTGTGGTGGAAATCGGCAACAACGCCGAGCGTCTGAACAAAATCCGTCAAGGCAGCTCCGATGTGGATGTCATTTATCTGTCGGACTATTATGCGCAGCAGGCAATCAATGAAGGGTTGTTCGAAACGATCGACAGCAGCAAGATTCCGAATCTCCAGAACCTTTATGATATCGCCAAAGCCCCGCTGGGTGCAGAATATGGTCCTGCGTACACGATCGGACGCCTGGGAATTGCCTATAATCCGGCACTGGTTAAAGGCGACGTAACCGGCTGGAGCGATCTGTGGACGAAGTTTGAGAAAAACCTGGCGATGCCGGCAATTACAGCTACAGCAGGTCCAATGGTTGTAGATGCGGCATCTCTTGCGGCGGGCAATGCGGACTTCAATGAGGATACAGCATTCACGAAGCTGAAGGAGCTGGACAGTAACGTTGTTAAATACTACGCCCAGACTTCCGAGTATGTGAACATGTTCGGCCAGGAGGAAATTGCCGGCGGTCCGATTATGGAAATGTACTTCAAGGATCTGCAGGCTGCTGTGCCTGACGCCAAATTTATCGCACCGTCTGAAGGTGCTTATGCCGTAATGAATACAGTCAACGTTGTCAAAGACAGCAACAATAAAGAGCTTGCCGAAGAATTCATCAACTGGCAGCTGAGCGATGAAGTGCAGGCGGCATCCGCCAAAGCGAAGGTCGATTCCCCAGTCAATATGAACGTAATGCTGACACCTGAAGAAGCTGTGGGCGTAACGTACGGACCGGATATCATCGGCAAGCTGCGCAAGCTGGATATGTCCTTCGTGAACGAGCACATTACAGAGTGGACGGACCGCTTCAACCGTGAGATTGGCGGCTAAGGATGACGGGGCGTAAAAAAGTCATTCTGGACGTAGATACAGGGGTGGATGACGCGCTGGCGATTATGCTGGCGGTGACGAGCGGACAGCTCGACATTCTCGGCATCACCACGGTCAGCGGCAATGTCTCGCTGGATCAGGCAACCCTGAACACCTGCAAAATTCTCCAGCTGCTCGGCGTGTCCGGGCAGATTCCGGTATACCGCGGAGCGGACAAGCCGCTGGCCCGCGAAGCGATTTTTGAGCACCGTGTGCACGGTGCAGATGGCATCGGCGGTGCATTGGGGGATATGCCGGTAACACAGCAGGCCGAAGCAGAGCCTGCGGAAGACTTCATCATCCGCCAGGTGCTGGCGCAGCCCGGCGAGGTCACGCTGATCATGACCGCGCCGCTGACCAATCTGGCGCGCGCGCTGCAGAAATGCCCGGAGCTTACGCAGCATGCCGCCGAGGTAATCGTCATGGGCGGCGTGGTGCAGGGTTTCGGTAATATCACGCCGACGGCGGAATACAACATGTACGTCGATCCGGAGGCCGCGAAGCAGGTACTGGCTGCCGGGTTCCCCCGGCTGACGCTGGTCGGGCTGGATGTGACCCGCCGTGCGCTGCTTAGCGCGGAGGACATTGCGAAGCTGCGCATTCCGGCAATCCGCGATTATGTGGAGCAGAGCACCTCCGGCTACCGGGAGCGTTATTATGAGCGCAACGGTGTGCAGGCCTGTGCCCTGCATGATCCGCTGGCGGTTGGCGTGGCACTGAACCGCGGGTTCGTCACCGTGCACGATTATTATGTGGACGTGGAGACCCGCAGCGAGCTGTGCGACGGCCAGACCGTCTGTGATTTCCAGAACCGGCTGGGCAAGCCGGTAAATGCCGCTGTCTGCCTGGAGGTAGACGCGGCTGCTTTTCTGGAGTGTTTCATGGATAGCTTGAACCAAGAGCCGAAGAAGGACGGGAGTCATTAGAAAATGAAGAACAAAAGAGCAATGTATCTGCTGCTGCCGGGCCTCTTGTTCCTGGCGGCCTTCATGCTGGTCCCGATCACGCTGACCATTGCCTCCACTTTCGTGCAGGATGGGAAGCTGACGCTGGAAGGGTATCTGCATTTTTTCCGCGACGGGTACTTTAACCGCATCCTGCTGACTACGCTCCGGGTAAGTGTCGTGACCACGCTGGTCTGCATGCTGCTCGGGTATCCGGCGGCTTATTATATTTCGCGGGCAAGCGCACGGAAGAAGAGCCTTCTGCTGGCGCTGTCGATCTTCCCGCTGCTGACCAGTCCCGTTGTGCGTTCCTTCAGCTGGATGATTATTCTCGGCAAAAAGGGGCTGATCAACTCCTTCCTGGTCAACACCGGGCTGATCGAGAAGCCCCTGGATATTCTCTATACGCCTACGGCAATGATGATCGGGCTGGTGCATTTATTCCTGCCGCTGATTATCATCACACTGCTGGGGGTTATGGAGAATCTGGATCATGAGCTGGTCCGGGCGGCGCGCAGTCTGGGCGCTTCCCCGTTTACGGCGTTCCGCAAAATCACCTTCCCGCTGACAGTGCCGGGGCTGATCATCGGCGGAATTCTCGTCTTCGTCGGCAGTCTGACGGCCTATACCACGCCGGCGCTGCTCGGCGGTAAGGAACGGGTGGTCTCCACCTTCCTGTACCAGAATGCCATGACGCTGAATGACTGGCAGGCGGCTTCGGTTATTGCCGTAATTATGATCGTCATTACATTTGTGGTCGTGGGGCTGATGAACGTCTGGGCCAACCGATTAAATCCGAAGGGGTGAGAACATGAAGGAAGGAAACCGCGCGCTGTCGCTGTATACGCTGTTGGTCTTTATTTTTCTGCTGGGTCCGCTCATCATCATTTCCGTTACTTCCTTTGAGCCGGGCACAGTCCTGAAATTCCCCCCTGAGGGCTTTTCATTGAAGTGGTACAAAAATATCTTTGAGGTCAGCGCGTTCATGGAGACCTTCAAGACCTCGATTGTGATCTCGCTGCTCGGCAATCTGCTGGCGCTTCTCCTGGGTGTGCCTGCGGCCTACGCGCTGAGCAGATACCGGTTCCGCGGACGGGATACGCTGAATGCGATTTTTCTGTCCCCCGTCCTGATTCCCGGCATTGTTCTGGGCTTCACGCTGCTGCGCTACCTGATTGTAGTGTACGGGCTGCCGATTGTAGCCGGACTGTTAATCGGACATACGGTAATCATGCTGCCTTTTATTATCAGGGTAATTGCCTCGAGTCTGGAGAATTTCGATTTCGCTGTGGAAGAAGCGGCGCAGAGCCTGGGAGCTTCCAGATTGTACACGTTCTTTAAAGTGGTCCTGCCCAATATCCGTTCCGGTATTCTGGCGGCCATTCTGATTGCTTTTCTGGAATCCTTCAACAATGTGGACATTTCCGTGTTCATGACCGGCCCGGGGATCAGTACCCTGCCGATTCAAATGCTGACCTATGTGCAAAATTATTTCGATCCCACGATTGCCGCGATTTCAGTCATTCTGATGGTGCTGACGGCGGCGTTGATGTTCGTCATTGAGCGTCTGATGGGATTCGCTTATTTTACCAAACGATAAACGGAGGCATAACGCAATGTCACTATTAAGTCTTGATCATGTATCGGTTGCGTATGACAACCGTTTGATCCTGGAGGATTTCAATCTGTCGCTGGCCAAGGGGCAGCTTCTCTCGCTGCTCGGCCCAAGCGGCTGCGGCAAAACGACCACACTGCGGCTGATCGCCGGTTTTCTGAACGCGGAATCAGGAGCATTCATGTTCGGCGGGAAGGACTATACCAAGATTCCCGTGGAAAAGCGGAATTTCGGTTTTGTGTTTCAGAGCTACGCGCTGTTCCCGCATCTGTCAGTCTATGACAATGTGGCGTTCGGCCTCCGGCTGCGCAAGCTGAAGGAAGCGGAGGTTAAGAAGCGGGTTACCCGGATGCTGGAAATTGTCAGCCTGGGCGGCTTTGAGAAAAGACTGCCCGCTGCCCTTTCCGGCGGGCAACGCCAACGGGTAGCGATTGCCAGAGCGCTGGTCATCGAGCCGGACCTGCTGCTGTTCGACGAGCCGCTCAGTAATCTTGATGCCAATCTGCGGGTGAATATGCGGGTGGAAATCCGCCGCATCCAGCAGGAGCTGGGCATTACGACCGTCTATGTCTCCCATGACCAGGAGGAATGCTTCTCTATCTCCGATCAGGTAGCCGTGATGAATAATGGCAAGATCGAGCAGCTCGACAAGCCATCGGCGATCTTCAAGTATCCGGCCAGTGAATTTGTGGCCCGGTTCATCGGGTTCGGAAACTTCATTTCCTTTGAGGGCAGGAATGACGAGGGAGCGGATATCGAGCTCAACCGGGGAGCGCTGAAGTTCCTGGCGGCCAAACGGCCGGGCGGGGAAGGCAATACCGGATTGCTTGGTGCCATCCGCCCTGACGATCTGCAGCTGCTCGGCACTGCGCCTGATCCAAACACCGCCGGCAACACACTGCCTGGCACGGTACAGATCAGCACGTATCTCGGCCGCAGCTACCAATACCAGGTGGAGACGGAGCTGGGTGTATTCACCGTTAATCAGGAAATGGAGCAGCCTTTCATTCAAGGACAGCAGGTTACGGTTTATTTTCCAAAAGAGAAGCTGGTGCTGGTGCAGTAGCGCTTCATAAGGAGCATACATGATGATTACAGATCAACTTATACTGAACGCTAAAGTGTACAACAGTTACTATAAACGGTTCGAGACGGCGAATGTGGCCGTGAAGGAGGGGCGTTTCCTCTATGTGGGGGCGCTCGGCGCGGAGACGTTCACAGCCGGGGAAGTCATTCAGGCGGAAGGCCGATATATGGTGCCAGGCCTGATTGATATCCATCTGCATATCGAGAGCACGATGATTACGCCGGAGACCTTCTCCTACGGTATTCTGCAGCATGGGGTAACTACAATTGTTCCAGAACCGCATGAAATGGCCAATGTATTCGGCGTAGAGGGTGTACATGAGATGATCCGGGCCAGCCGGGACTGTCAGGTGGACATGTTCTATGCGATTCCAAGCTCGGTGCCGGCGACTCCGCTGGAGACAACGGGCGGCTCAATTGAAATTGCCGATATCGACGAGCTGATGGAGACGGAGCAGATGATCTGTCTGGGTGAAGTGATGAATTATGTTGATGTCATCCGCGACCCTGATTGCAAAAGCAACCGCATCATCCAGCATGTCCGCAGCCGTTATCCCGGTCTTGTCATCGAGGGGCATACGCCGAAGCTGCTGGACCTTGATCTGCACCGCCTGATCTATGCCGGGATTGATTCAGATCACACCCACCAGAGCATCGAAGGGCTGACCGCACGGATTGCAGCCGGGATGTTCATCGAGATTCAGGAGAAATCGATGACCCCGGATGTGATGGAGTATCTGATCAGCCATGCGGTCAGCGAGCATTTCTGCTTCGTGACCGATGATGTGATGACCGATTCCCTGGTGCAGACCGGGCACCTTGATCATCTGGTACGTAAAGCCATCGCCATGGGCATGACCCCGGAGGACGCAGTCTATGCGGCTACGTTCACCCCGGCCCGGCGGATGAAGATGGCTGACCGCGGCGTGATCGCCCCGAACAAAGCAGCGGATTATGTGCTGCTGTCGGATCTGGACAGCTTCGCTATTGATAAGGTCTACAAACGGGGCGTCCAGGTCTACGACCGTATGCAGCCGCTGCCTCAGGTAGAGCGGGGGCCGCGGTTCCCGGCTCATTTCTACCGCAGCGTGCAGTTGGCTCCATTGGCTGCAAGCGACTTCGCGGTGTCATCGGAGCTGGCGGACGGCCGCTATGGCTGCCGGGTGATGATGGTCAACAACGTGTCCACGTTTACCGAAGAGAAACACGCTGCGGCCGAGGTTAAGGGCGGCCAGCTGCAGTGGCAGGAAAGCGGCTATGGCCTGATCGCCACCTTTGAGCGTTATGGCAAAAACGGCAACCGCGCCTACGGCCTGATCGGCGGCGACACGATTAAACGCGGTGCCATTGCGACTACGTATTCGCATGACAATCACAATCTGCTCGTCGTAGGTCATAACCCTGAGGACATGATCCTGGCGGCGAATACAGTGATAGCTGCACAAGGCGGCTTCTGCGTCGTATGTGATGGCGAGGTGCTCGCATTGCTGGAGCTGCCGGTTGGCGGTATCCTGACCGAAGCACCGCTTGCAGAGACGGCTGAGCGTGTGCTCGCGCTGCGGACGGCGATGGAATCGCTGGGTTATAATCATTACAACCCGATTATGTCGATCAGCACCCATTCGCTCCCTGTCAGTCCTGCACTCAAAATCACGGACCACGGCCTGATTGATGTCGGCGCCGGACGGGTGGTACCGCTGCTGTTTCCGCTTGGAGAAGAGTAGTCTGTTATTCCTTTTATTTAGTGTAACTGAATGTGCCGGAGAAGGGGTACCCAACAGGGGTATCCCTTTTCTTGAAATACAGATGGTATATTTTGGACTAAGCTTTTTGGGTGATTGCACTTTCTGCAATAGAATGCTCAATGTTTGCTGATAAATCGTATTCTGCTGTATTTCCTGCAGTAGAATTCTGAATTGTGGAGCAAAGGTACCCGTTTCGCTGAATTCTGTTGTGCAGAGTGCAATAGAATCTGGTTTCCGATGGTTACAAGGGCTATCTACTGTACAAATTGCAATAGAATACGGCTTTATCAGAACTTGATATCATTTGATCAGATTGGCAGCGTATGCATCCATCGACGGCTTTTTCCCATAAGATTCGGCTTTTGCGATTGACTTGCGTATGACACGACCCTATGATGATTAATAATATAAAATATAAGCGGAACTGGAAGAGGAGAGAGCGAACAGCATGGCTATGGAAATCGAACGCAAGTTTCTGCTCCCGGAATATCCGGAGCGGCTTATTGAGGACGGACAGCTTACGATACTCACCCGGCACAGCATAGATCAGACCTATCTCGCGATTGAAGACGGGCAGGAACTGCGGGTGCGCAAAATTACCGATTTGGATTCAGGAGAGGTTACCTTCACACATACCTTCAAGGATGGCAAAGGGATCAGCCGCCAGGAGATTGAATATTACATCTCGGAAGGAATCTATAATCAGATGATTGATGCGGTCAAGGCTATTCCGCTGGTCAAAACCCGGATTACCGGCGTATGGAACGGTACTACGGTGGAAATTGATCTCTACACCCAGTTGGAGCTTACGGTGCTTGAGGTTGAATTTGATTCGCTGGAGGAAGCAGAAAGCTTCACCGCCCCGGACTGGTTCGGCGAGGATGTCAGCGTAGAGAAGAAGTACAGCAACAAAACCGTCTGGAAGCAGCTGCAGAATAAATAGTGCAGCCGGTTTAGCCCTGATTTTTTAAAATATAAGAATTTATATGCTTCACGCTATAAATTATCCTTCTATTTCTCGCTGAAACGGATACCGTCCTTTTGAGGACGGCGAAGCCGTTTCCACTTGTCGCAAAAGTTGACACATAAATAACGGACTTTAACGCTTAAACGTGTTACTATATAGGTTAAATAAAGAGGGGATCAGGAGGATGAGACAGGTATGGAGTATATAAGCACAAGAGGAAATGTGGAAGCCAGAGGCTTTATTGATACGGTTCTGATGGGGCTTGCGGATGATGGAGGGCTGATGGTCCCTTTTAAGATCCCGGTGATTTCCCCGGAAACGCTGGAAGAGTGGAGAAGCCTCAGCTTCCAGGAGCTGTTCCTGGAGATTTTCTCCTACTATACCAACGACGAAATTCCCTATGAAGATCTAAAAGAAATGGTATACACCAGCTACGGAAATTTCCGTGCGCCGGAGGTTACGCCACTACGCAAGATTAACGATTCGCTACATGTGCTGGAGCTGTTTCATGGTCCTACGTTTGCTTTCAAGGATGTGGCGCTGCAGTTTATGGGTGAGCTGTATTCCTATATCTCCAAGGTGCGGGGCGAGATCATCCATATCCTCGGCGCAACCTCGGGCGATACCGGAGCGGCAGCCATTCAGGGCGTTCGCGGCAAGGAAGGGATCAAGATCTGCATCCTGCATCCGCATGGCAAAGTAAGCAAGGTACAGGAGCTGCAAATGACGACGGTGGATGACAGCAATGTGCTGAACTTGTCCGTGGAAGGCAACTTCGACGATTGCCAGAAGGTAATTAAGGAGCTGTTCGCAGATCTGGATTTCAAAGGGCGTTATCATCTGCGGGCGATTAACTCCATTAACTTTGTACGTATCCTGGCCCAGACCGTTTATTATTTCTATGCCTATCTGCAAATTGAAGGCAGCGACGAGAAGAAGATCAATATCAGCGTGCCTTCCGGCAACTTCGGCAACATCTTTTCAGGCTATTTGGCTAAAAAGATGGGCCTGCCAATCAATAAGCTGATTATCGCCACCAACGAAAACAACATTCTCGAACGGTTCGTACTGACCGGCGAATACAAGCCAGGCAGTTTTACGGGCACTTACAGCCCGTCGATGGACATCCAGGTGGCGAGCAATTTTGAACGTTATCTGTATTATCTGTTGGACGAGGATACAGTGAAGCTGTCTGCATATATGTCACAGCTGCAAACAGACGGCAAAATTACGGTGGACGGCGAGCTGTTCAACCAGGTGCAGGCTGATTTTGCCGCGCTTGGGGTCAAGAACCAGCAATGCCTCGATACCATCGGCAAATACGAGCAGGAATACGGCTATCTGCTGGATCCGCATACAGCCTGCGGCATCGCGGCTTATGAGGCCTTCAGCGGTCCAGGCGAAACGGCCATTACCTTTGCAACGGCGCATCCGGCCAAATTCGACGAGGCGATTGCCCTGACCGGTATCAAGCAGGACTTCCCGGCGCAGATTTCGGCCTTGTTCGAGAAGCCGCAGCATATGACGGTAGTCGAGCATGACAAGGCGGAGATTGTGCGGCAACTGCAGGCTTTTTACGGATAAACAAGCCAGCTGCTGGCTGAACTGGACACCTTTGATTCATAGAACGCTAGGAGCCCCTTTCTTCACCAGAAGAAGGGGGCTCTTGGCGTTCTTAAAATGTAAGAATTTATAGGCTTCACGCTATAAATTATCCTTCTATTTCTCGCTGAAACGGATACCGTCCTATTGAGGACGGCGAAGCCGTTTCCACTTGGCGAAGTACACATAAGGCTGTGATCTGCTCATGCTGGGTTTTAGGTTTATACGCCACGCACCGCTGCCAACTGCTGTTCCCTGGCTTTCTCGCAGAAATCAGCGACTTTGTAGGAGACGTAATAGGCCAGCATTTTTTCCGAATCGGAGAAATCGGTATCCAGCAGTCTCGCGATATGATCTAATTTATATCTGAGTGTATTCCGGTGAACATACAGCTCGTCGGAAGCGAGCTGCATGTTCCGGTTGTTTTTGAGATAAACAAAGAAGGTATGGTACAAGGTGGACTGATGGGCGGCATCGTATTCCTGCAGCTTGAGCAGCTCCGGATGACGGTACACCTGCTCCTCGCCGGACATCACCTCGGCAGAAAGCAGTTCATAGAGCTGGACATCGGCATAGTAGGTCAACTGCTGCCCGGGGCAGAGAATCCGGCTGATGCGGATTGCGCTTAAGGCTTGCAGATAGTGCATTCTGCACTGGGTCAGACTGGAGAACATGCTGCTGAGACCTATGGTGATGCCAGTCTGGTCCAGAAATTGCTGCAGCTGCCTGCTGCGGGCAAGCTCTTTGGAGAGGTTTCCGTCATGGATCATCACGATCCGGCCCTCGTAATAGCTGCAGGGACTGCCGGGGAAAAGCTGTTGTAAACGCTCTCTTAAATAGTCGTCATAACGGCCCGATCCCTCATAGCGGGTTAGATCGAACAGCAGCACAAGCAGTTGTGTGCCGAACTTTAAGCCTGCCGATAACATCCGGTCCCGGATACTGCCGGGGTCCTGAGGCTGCTGATCCAGCAGTCCGCAGATGAAATCCTCCACCTTTATATTTTTGGCGTTGCGGTAGTAGCTGCTCTTGCCCATTTCTTCTGCAAGGATGGTGGCGGCAATCGCCAGCAGTTCGGGATCTCTGGGCCGGAAAGTGCTCTTGCAGCCGAGCAGCAGCACGTTGCCGACTTGCTTGCCGCCTACTTTTATTTTGGAGATCAGCTTGGTATTGGCAGTCTCCTCGCAGGTAACTTCATACGCAGCATCCGTTTGTTTGCCCCGCCTTACACTTTCCATTCGGTTCACAGCCGCAATGAAGTCATAAGAGCAGTAGCCCTTGCGGATATTCTCGTTCCACAGATAATCGTCGATATCCTCCTGGCCGGAGTGGGCCACAATCTTGAAGCTTGCGTCAAACACAATCACGGGATTTCCCAGCAGCCCTGCGGCTGTGTTCACAATTGCCGAAAGGCCTGCGCCAGAAATGTATGCTGTGAACAAAGATGCGGTATAGTGCTCAACTTCGATTGTTTCACGCTGCAGCTCATTTAAGGTAACATCCATTGGTATCGCCCCCTAATTATCATAGTGCAATTTGCACTATAAAGAAGTGATTTTTGGCGCTTGTAAATATATTCACAAAGTATCTGGAGCCTTACACTATAGGTGGAGGTGCTAAGCAGATGAAATATGAGAAACTGTTTGCAGCAGGAAAAATAGGACGTCTTACCCTGAAGAACCGGATTGTAATGCCGGCGATGGGCACGTCACTGGCAGCGGCCAGCGGTGAAGCCTCGGACGAAATGATTGCCTTCTATGAAGAACGTGCCGCCGGCGGCTGCGGCCTGATTATTACAGAGATTACGCGGGTGGACAACGAAACGGGTGTGGGAACTCCCAACCAGCTGAATGCAAGCGATCTGTTGTTCGTTCCGCGTCTGGAGAAGCTGGCCAGAGCCGTACACCGCCATGACAGCAAAATCTTTCTCCAGCTGCAGCATCCCGGACGGCAGAATCACGGGCGGCTGATCGGCGGCAAGCAGATTGTGGCGCCTAGCGCAGTCATGTCATCAGCCATTGGCGAAATGCCCCGGGAGCTGACTACGGAAGAGGCTGAAGGGCTGGTGCGCAAATTCGTATTCGGCGCGGTTATCGCCCAGACTGCAGGGATCGACGGTGTGGAAATCCATGGTGCCCACGGGTATCTGATCGGGCAGTTTCTAAGCCCGCTGACCAACCTGCGGACCGACAAATACGGCGGTTCACTGGAAGGCAGAATGCGGTTCCTGAGTGAGATCGTTCAAGGAATCAAGCAGACCTGCGGGGCCGGATTCCCGGTATCCGTGCGGATCGACGGGGATGAATTTGTGCCCGGGGGCATTACGCTGGAAGAAGCGCTGCTCACAGCGAAACATCTGGAACAGCTTGGTGTGGACTGCATAAATGTAAGCGCTGGCACCTATGAGTCATCCAATACGATCATTGAGCCGATCTCCTATCCGCAAGGGTGGAAAAAACATCTTGCTGCGGCCATGAAGCAGGCCGTTCAGATTCCGGTGATCGCTTGTGATGTAATCCGCAAACCGGAGTTTGCCGAGAGCCTGCTCCAGGAAGGAAATACGGATTTCGTGGCGCTCGGCAGAGCCCAGCTGGCCGATCCGGAGTGGGGGAACAAGGCGGCAGAAGGCCGCGAAGCCGAGATCAGAACCTGCATTTCCTGCCTGTACTGTATCCAGGAAGTGATGGAGTGCAAGGTCATTAAGTGCGCCGTCAATGCGCGGGTAGGGCGGGAGCTTGAATTCGCCGAGCCGCCGCGGGATGGCGGCGGCAAGGTTGTAGCCGTGATCGGCGGCGGTCCGGCAGGCATGGAGGCTGCGCGGATTCTGGCGCTGCGGGAGTTCAAGCCGGTGCTGTTCGAAGCGCGGGATGTGCTGGGAGGCAGCGTGGAGCTGGGAAGCCGCCCGCCGCTTAAGGAGAAGCTGAACTGGTTCATCGACAATATGCAGCATCAGCTGGAGCAGCTGAATGTGGATGTCCGGCTTTCAACGAAGCCTACGCTGGAGCAGCTGAAGTCGCTGAATCCGTATGCGGTATTTATCGCTGCCGGGGCACAGCCGATTGTGCCTGCTATTCCGGGAGTGGATAAGGCAGCAGTCTGCACAGTTGTCGACGTGTTAAGCGGAGCTGCTGTAATCAAGAACAAGCGGGCGGTAGTGATCGGCTCGGGCATGACCGGACTGGAGACGGCGGAATATCTGGCCGGCCTCGGCAATCAGGTCACGGTAGTGGAAATGCAGCCGCGGGTTGGCCCGGATGCGTATCTCCCGAACCTGATCGACATTGTCACCCGGCTGAAAAAGAGCGGCGTGGAGCTGCTGGCTTCGACGAAGCTGGTAGAAGTGCGGGACGGGGCCATTGTGCTGGAGAACAGCGCCACGGGTGAAACCTCAGTGAGGGAAGCGGATGCCGTAGTGCTGTCCATTGGAGTTGCACCTGAGCGTTCATTCACGGAAGAGCTTAAGCTGGCCCTGCCGAAGGTGAAGGTAATTGGCGATGCCGGCAAGCCCGGCAGAATCGGGCAGGCGATTCAGTCCGGCTTCGAGACAGCGTTTGTACTGAATTGATACTAAATAAAGGAGGATTCAATGATGGGGAGTTTTGTGAAAAGTTTGGCGGATATCAAGAAGTATGGAGGCAGACCGACTACCTTCTATGATGCAGAGATGCTTACGGTGTATTGGGAGACGAAACCGGAGATTATCGAACGCCTGCTGCCGAAGCCGCTGAAGCCTGCCAGCCGTCCGCTCGTCAATGCGTTTGTGGCCGACTATCCGGCAACGAACTTCTGCCCGCCTTACCGAGAAGCCGGATTGTTCGTGCTGGCCGACTATAACGGACAGCTGGGCAACTACTGTCTGTCCATGCCGATTACAAGCGATATCGGTATGGCGATGGGCCGCGAGGTCTGCGGCCTGCCTAAGAAGATGGCCGATATCCGCATGAACAGCTCGGAACATACCTTCGAAGGGGCGATCAGCCGGCATGGCGTTGACTTTTTCAACATAAAGGCCACTATGGAGGACCGCTTCAATGACGGCAAGGCCGGAGGGATTCTGGAGGAGTATTACGGCAAGGACATTCCTTTATACAACATCAAATATGCCAATGCGGTTGACGGAAGCGGCTTTGATCTGATGCCTGCGCTGGTGACCCAGCGGCTGGTCAGTGACGTCAAGGTGTATAAGGCTGCCGAAGCTTCGATTACCTTCCAGGAGTCTGAGCATGATCCATGGAGCGAGCTTGAAGTCGTGAACATGCTGGGAGCGGTCTATACCGTCAGCACGAATGTGCTGGAAAAAGGCAAAGTGCTGGAACAGCTCAATCCGATGGAGTTCCTGCCCTATTGCTATCTCCGCTGGGACTGGTGGGAGAACAAGCTGCAGCCGGAACATACCCCATCGTCCATATAAGTCGAGAACACGGCATTCTCAGAACAGGCTTACAAAACTATTAGGAGGGTTTACGATGAACAATCTTTTTGACTTAACGGGGAAAACGGCAATCGTGTCGGGCGCATCCAGCGGGATCGGTGTGGAGTTTGCGGAAATGCTCGCGGATCAAGGGGCTGATGTGGCGATATTGGCGAGAAGATATGACAAGCTGAAAGCGGTGGCTGAGAAGATCACGGCGAAGTATCCGGATCGCCGGATTATCCCGATCGAATGTGATGTAACCAAAGAAAACCAGATTATTGCTGCGGTTCAAAAGGTGATGGCCGAGTTCGGCAAAATTGATATCCTGCTGAACAACGCCGGTATCGTCGATTCTGTGCCGATTGAAGCGCTGGAGGAGGAGGCCTGGGACCGGGTGCTTGATACCGATCTGAAGGGCGTGTTCCTGATGTCCAAACATGTTATCCGCCATATGAAGGAACGGAAATACGGCCGGATTGTCAATACCGCCTCCATGCTGGGGCTTACCGCTTCGGCATCCATCCCTACCCATTCCTATAACGCGGCTAAGGGCGGAGTGATTCACCTGACCCGGGGTGTGGCAGCAACGTATGCGAAGCACGGAATTACTGTCAATGCGATTGGACCGAGCTTGTTCAAGAGTGAAATGACGGAGAATACGCTCTTTTCGGAGCAGGCTTTGAAAATGTACAATGCCGTATGCCCGATGGGCCGTCCCGGAAATCCCGGTGAGCTGAATGGAGCCGTGCTGTATTTTGCCTCGGATGCCTGCAGCTACACTACCGGGCAAACGTTGTTCGTTGACGGAGGCTGGACGATTATATAATTTAAAAGTGTTGTGAGGAGAAGCGCCTGCATTTATGCAGGTGCTTTTTTTCACATAGTTATCCTATCAGAATTTGTCGGAAATTACCCGTTAAAAGTGGACATGACCACCCTGACAGTGAGAAAATAGCATATAGAGATTAGTGAGAACAAAAAAAGGACGGGATCATCATGACAATTCGATTCGGGGTCGTAGGCACCAACTGGATTACAGACCGCTTTGTTCAGGCCGGACTGGAAAATGAGGAATTTCTCCTTACAGCCGTACATTCCCGCACAGAAGAGAAGGGCCGCGCTTTTGCCGCCAAATATGCGGGAGCTGCCATTTACACAGATCTGGAGGAGATGGTCTCCAGCGGTGAAGTGGACGCCATATATATCGCCAGTCCCAATTCCATGCATGCCGAACAGGCGCTGGTGTGCATGAATCATGGCAAGCATGTGATATGTGAGAAACCGGCCGCTTCCAACAGCACGGAGCTGCGGGCGATGATTGAAGCTGCGAACAGCAATGATGTGCTGCTGATGGAGGCAATGAAATCAACCTTCATGCCGAATTTCGGCGTTATTAGAGACAACCTTTACAAGCTGGGTCAAGTGCGGCGGTATTTCGCCAGTTATTGTCAATATTCGTCGAGATATGATGCATACCGGCAGGGAACGGTGCTGAATGCTTTTAATCCGGAATATTCGAACGGCTCGCTTATGGATCTGGGCATTTATTGTCTGTATCCGCTGGTGGCATTGTTTGGTAAGCCTGATTCGATTAAGGCTACGGGCATTATGCTTTCTTCCGGAGTGGACGGGGAGGGGAGTATGGTTATGCGCTATGCCGATATGGATGCGGTTGTCATGCATTCCAAGATTACCGATTCCTATTTGCCTGCCGAGATTCAGGGGGAGAACGGAACGATGGTGATCGACAAGATCAACCAGCCCTATCAGGTCAAGATTCATTACCGCGACGGTACGGTCGAAGAGCTTACGCTGCCGCAGGTATTCGAACCGATGTATTATGAGGTGCAGGAATTCATCCATCTGCTGAGGAATGGACACCGCGAGAGCAACACCAACAGCCATGCCAATTCGCTCGCGGTTGCGGAGGTTATGGAGGAAGCCAGAGCACAGATCGGCCTCCGCTACGCCTCGGATCTATAGTTGAAACGGCTGGGATTACAGAGGGAAAAGGGGAGCAGAACTTGAAGACTTTCAAAAAGGTGTACATCGAGATTACAAGCGTCTGCAACCTGGCCTGCAGCTTCTGTCCGCCCACGGAGCGGCAGAAGAATTTCATGAAGCTCGACACCTTTAATACGATTCTGGACGAGATCAAGCCACATAGCAGTCATATCTATCTTCATGTCAAAGGCGAGCCGCTGCTGCATCCGAAGATCGGCGAGCTGCTGGACGCCGCCCACGCTAAAGGCTTCAAGGTCAACATTACGACCAACGGCACGCTGATCCATAAGGCGGGGCCGAAGATTCTCGGCAAGCCGGCGCTTAGGCAGATGAACTTCTCGCTGCACAGCTTCGACGGACATGCTGGCTCAGAGAACCGCGAGGGCTATCTCCGGGAGATCATTTCGTTCGTGCGCGAGGTTTCTGCGCAGGGTGTGATTATCTCCTTCCGGCTATGGAATTTGACGGAGGATAACCTGACCAATCTGGAACGAAGCCGCAACCGCGAGACATTGGCCTTGCTGGAGGAGGCGTTTCAGCTGGATTTCAAGATTGAGGAGAAGGTTATGCCGGGCACTGGCGTCAAAATCGCCCCGCGCATCTATCTCAACCAGGACCATGAGTTCAAATGGCCTGCCCTGCACGAGCCGGAGGACGACGGCAAAGGCTTCTGCCATGCGCTGCGCAGCCAGGCGGCGGTGCTGGTCGACGGCACGGTCGTGCCGTGCTGTCTTGATGGCGAGGGTGTCATCAACCTCGGCAACATCCATGAGAAGCCCTTCTCCGAGATTGTCGAGGGCGAGCGGGCGAACAACCTGTTCTACGGCTTCTCCCGCAGGGAAGCCGTAGAGGAGCTGTGCCGCAAATGCGGGTACCGGCAGCGGTTTGGAACTTAAGCTTTTGTAGTTGCTGTATGCAAAAAAGAGAACCGGGACTTTCCGGTTCTCTTTTTTGGATGGAACAAAGACGTTTAACTTATATCTGCTAGTCCCTAATGATCACATCTGCCTGTATAAGTGTTTTTTCATAACTCGTGCCTGGATTGAGGATTCTCCACAGCAGCTGATCTACAGCTCTTGTACCAAGCAGCTCCTTATTGACATTAACGGTCGCCAGGAAGGGTATGGAAGGGTGCGTATTGTCAAAACCGGTAAACACCAAAGTGTCGGGTATAGCCATGCCCATAAATTCGAACGTCTCCATGGCGAACAAGGCGTAAATATCGTTTGCGCATACAAAGACCTCGGGCAGTCCGTGTTCGGTAATGGCAGCCGCGAAGGTTTCCCTGAAGTTATCAATTTCGGGTCCGTTAAGTGAAGGGAGCTGCTTAAGTTCGATATCGTTATCTTCGAGTGCTGCCCGAAAGACAAGGAATCGTTCATAAAAACTATGGGCATCACGTATGTTCCCAAGGAATTGATAGTCCCGGTAGCCCTTATTAATGACAAAATTCATCATTTCTTTCATGCATGACGGATTATCGGTAAAGATGGAATCGCAATGAAAGCTGGGGTCGGAGTGATCCACCATCATGACCGGAATGCCCAGACTACGAATCTCTACCAGAATAGGTGTTGAAATGGAACCTACCGTAATCACACCCATGATCGCTTCAGGGTTAAGAAGAGAAAACATCGAGTCGTCTTTAGGTTCCGTTAATGTTAATACGTTAATGCCCCGCTGATTCAATCTGGAAGAGATACCGTTAAATACCGGTCCCCAATACAAAGATTCCGGGTTCTGGTAGCGGATGTTTGGAAATAAAACCAGAACTGTGCCGGACCATTTGCGGGCATCCAGATCGACCAGCTCGCCTGGAGTTTGCGCAGACTTAGAGTCTTTAAAGTAACCAAGCTGTCCGGCAGCCTTGAATATCGTATCTCTCGTCTGTGAACTGACTCCGGGTTTGCCGGATAATGCCCTTGACACTGCAAATTTCGACAGCCCCGTAAAATCAGCTATGGATTGGATAGTTACTTTACGTCGCATACAAATCATCCTACTTTAATCAGATTATTTTGTAATTCCCGAAGACAATTACATTACAATTTTACATGAAGAATGAGTGGCTAACACTTGTTTTTTTGAATTTGGTTATTTGCTTCCTTGGGGATGATTTTGTTATTTTGTTTCAGGACTATAATTTTGTTTAGTGTTTTTAGATATTGTTATTTTTGTTATGCTAAAGATAACATCATTATTTAAAATATACAAGCTAATGACTTATTTACGATATAACTTGTCCTATTTCATGGAAAAAGTGAGATTTCGGGTAAAAAATGATTGACCGTTTTCTTGGATAATGGTAACATTTGTTATGTTAAGAAAAACAAAATATAATAACAAAAAAGGCGGTGATCCAAACACACGAAGGCAATTGTGCTTCTGTTATTTTTTTATGCAATAGTGTAAGCGCTTTATTGAGAAGGGGACAGCACTAACGTATTCATATCATTAACGGGAGGTTGGAGGAATGAGAAAGATAAAGGGGTATTCAGTTTTATTATTATGTTTTGTTTTTTTACTTACAGCCTGCAGTGGCGGAAACAATACTGCCAACAATACAAAAGCAAATGCGACTACTGAGCCTGCAGCTACAGAAGCATCAGTAGAAGCAACCGCAGAAGCAACGGCAGCACCGGTTGACATGGGCGGACGTGTAATTAAGGTAGCGGCTTGGTGGGATCTGAAGCCTGCAGGCAATTCTGCTTCCGAGAAGGAACGGCTTGCCAAAATTGCTGAAGTAGAGAAAAAGTATAACTGCAAGTTCGAATTTGTAAACGTCCCCTTTGAAGAGTTTATGCCTAAATTCACGGCTACCGCACTTACGGGTGAACCCTTTGCCGATATCGTTATTATGGAATACAACTCGGCATGGCCTGCAATTCTCAAGGGACAGCTGCTGAAAGTAAGCGAATATACTACAGCCGCTTCCAATATCAACAATGAAGCTAATCTATTGGTTAAGGCACCTCAAATTGCCAACGAGTACTATGCCTTCGCTGAACCCGGAACCGGCGGTGCGGGCCTCCATTACAACCGCGATTTGTTCAAAAAACTGGGACTTCCCGATTTGCAGGAGCTTTATGCCAATGGACAATGGAATTGGGATAAATTCATTGAAGTTGCCAAACAAGCTACTAAGGATACGGATAATGACGGTAAAATCGACACTTATGGATTCTCGGGCTGGGCTATCGATATCCTGCGTAACTTCTCCGCAGCTAACGGTGGGAAGATTGTGGACGAAGCCACAGGTACACAAGGTCTGACTGATCCCAAAGTCATTGAAACCGCTGAATTTATAAACCGTTTGTACAACGTTGAAAACGTTGTCAAAGTCAAAGGATCAGACAAAGTTGGCTACGATGAATTCAATACCTTCAAAGATGGCGATGTAGCGATGTTCCCGGCTCCGATTTGGAATCTGGGAGATTTGACTTTCGATTTCGGTGTTGTTCCGTTCCCGAATGGGCCCTCTGGCTCTCCTGAGCTTACCTATGCTGATAACGGCAAGAATGCATTTTTCATTCCTAAAGGTGTAAAAGATCCACAGGCTGTCTACCAGGCTTTCGAAGATACCTATGATATTACTCAAACCGGAGATTTCCCGAGCCAAGAGTGGCTGGAAAGCATCTACACTCATGAAGAAGATGTAGCTATGATGCATGAGCATATCAACAACACAGGCCAGATTCTTTTGGAAACCGCTTACCCGGAATTCCCGACCACCAATTTCATGAAGGACATTATTGTAAACAATCAATCGGTTACAGCAACAGCCGAGAAATATAAGCCAGAGGCGGAGGCTTCCATTGCCAAGCTAGGCAAGTAACAGAAGCGGTTCGTATCGTCATAAGAACAGGGGGATGTCTTGGCGGCTCCCCCTGTTGTATGAATATAAGATTTCACCACAGCACGTAAGCTCTCCCGTAAAAGAGGGATAACCGCTTGCGCTTGTAAGGAGGACTTCTGGTGATAAGTAAAATGCGTCAATCCAAAATAGCCAAGAATATAACGCTTGCTGCAATGGCATTGTTGATCACGCTTCCGGCAGGCTTAAATGTACAGGTAGATGCAAGCGCGCAAGCAACGTCCGCAGTGGAGCAAGTACCCAATGAAACAACGGCTACAGTGGAGACAGCGGCTTTTAATGAGCATAAATACGTATCCTATTTAACCGAACATGAGGGGGCTTCCAGACCTGATCAAGAAATTGTACTGGAGGCAGCTAATTATAGTCATGTTGAGGGCAATGGCTTCGAGAAGCTGCCGGATTACGAAGGCATGGCAGGCCAATCTCTATTAACGGGGGAATCCGGCAGGGTCGAATGGAATGTTCAAGTTGCGGAAGAGGGCTTCTATAATTTATCCATGCTGTATTATCCCGTTGAAGGGAAAAGCTCAGCGATTGAGCGCGCCTTATATATTGACGGCAAGCTCCCTTTTCGGGAAGCAGCTTTCTTGCAGTTTGACCGTATTTGGGTTGACCAATTGGATCAGCTGGTTCAAGACAATCAGGGCAATGATCTGAGGCCAAGACAGATTGAGAAACCGGGCTGGAGTGAAAAAGCGTTCCAAGACTCCAACGGCTATGAGAATGAGCCCTTTTTATTTTATTTCTCTAAAGGCTCACACACGATAACTTTGGAATCTTCCAGAGAACCAGTCGTTCTTCAGCAGTTGAAGCTGTTTAAGCAAGCGGAGCCGCTGCCTTATAAGGAAGTAAAGAAGCAATTCGATGCCGATGGTGTTCAGGCCTCCAGCGGTCAGCTCCTGAGGATCGAGGGAGAGGATGCGGCTGCCAAATCATCGCCGACCTTGTACCCGCTTAGCGAGCGTTCCAGTGCCGCGGTTCATCCTTACAGTTCTTCCAAGATCAAGATCAATACCATAGGCGGGCTGAATTGGCGAATACCCGGCCAGTGGATTGAATGGGAAATTGATGTCCCTGAGACCGGATTATATAAAATGGCCTTTAAGACACAGCAAAATTATGTCAGGGGGATTTATTCCACCCGGAAGCTGACCATAGACGGAGTAGTGCCGTTTGGGGAAATGGCAAAGGTTCCTTTTCGATATAAAAGCTCCTACCGGTTGGACATTATGGGTGGGGATGAACCCTATTTATACAAGCTGGAAAAGGGCAAACATGTTGTGAGGCTTGAGGTAAGCCTTGGCGAGTTCGCCCCTTTAATTCGCGAGGTGGAGGACAGCCTGTACAATCTCAATTCCATGTACCGCAAGATCCTGATGATTACGGGAACCAAGCCGGATGAATACCGCGATTACCAGCTGGATAAAAAAGTGCCTGACATGCTTGAGGTGTTTGGTGCCGAACGGGACCGGTTAACCGGGATTGCCAAGCGATTGGTCCAGTTGTCAGGACAATCGAGTGATCAGGAAGCGCTGCTCAAAACAATGGCACAGCAGTTGGGCGAATTAATTGATGATCCGGACACCATTCCAAGAAGACTGGCCGCATATAAGACGAATACCGGAGGACTTGGAACATGGGTACAGACAGCAAGAGAGCAGCCGCTTGAAGTAGATGCGCTTTACTTAGCTTCTCCCGATAAGAAGTTTCCCAAGAAAGGGATGGGTTTTGGCTCGAAGTTTAAGCATGAGACCGCTACCTTCTTCGCTTCCTTCTTTACCGATTACAACCAAATCGGAAATGTGTCGGAAGAGGATGACCAGAAATCAGTAACCGTCTGGATCGGAAGCGGACGGGATCAGGCGAATACGATGAAGGCCATGATTGATGAGACATTCACATCCGCCACGGGCATTAATGTCAACCTGAAGCTCGTCAACATGACGACATTGCTTCCGGCTACCTTAGCCGGGCAAGGGCCCGATGTAGCGATGCAGATCGGCAATGATCTGCCTGTTAACTTTGCAATGCGCAATGCGGCGGCAGATCTGACACAGTTTGCAGACTTTGATGAAGTGAGCAGCCGTTTCCGGGAAAGCGCAATTGTACCTTACAGATATGACAGCGGAGTGTATGCCTTACCTGAGACCCAGACCTTTAATATGCTCTTCTACCGGAAGGACATTTTGGAGGAGCTTCATCTGCAAGTGCCTCAGACTTGGGATGAGGTATCCACATTACTTGCTGTGCTCAGTAAGAACCATATGCAGTTTGGACTGCCGGTTGTGGTTCAATCCGCAGTCCAAGGGCAGAACATCCCGCCTAACTCGATGTACGCCGCTCTCTTATTTCAGAATGGCGGACAATTTTACCGGGATGGCGGACAGGAGTCAGATCTCGATTCGCGGACCGGGATGGAAACGTTCAAGCAGTGGACGGAGTTTTACACCGATTACAAGCTTGAGCGTGAATATGACTTTGCCAATCGGTTCCGCACAGGAGAAATGCCTTTCGGCATCGCCGATTACACACTGTATAACCAGCTTTCTGTATTTGCTCCGGAGATTCGGGGGATGTGGGGCTTCGTGCCGATCCCGGGAACCGTGCAAACAGATGGCACCTTGGACCGGACGGTATCCAGCGGGGGAAGTGCTGTCGTGATGATGGATAAGGCCAAAGACAAAGAGGCATCTTGGGAATTTATGAAATGGTGGACGAGTGAAGAGACGCAAACGGTGTTCGGACGTGAGATGGAAGGGTTGATGGGGGCGGCAGCCCGTTATCCGACTGCTAACATCAAAGCGTTGGACAGCTTGCCTTGGCCCGTTGCCGATTATGAAAATTTGAAAGCCCAGTTCGAGTGGGCCGAAGGTGTTCCTGAAGTTCCGGGCGGGTATTTCACGGGCAGACATTTATTCAACGCTTTCTACAAAACGGTAGTCGGCGGCGTGGAAGCACGGGAATCCATTATGGACTATGTCCAATATATTCAGGACGAAATCACCACCAAACGGAAAGAGTTTGGTCTATAGCGGTAAGGAGGAGGGTCAAGCGTGCAAAATTGGTGGAGCCTGAAGTGGCGGGAAATGAGAGCCAATAAGCATTCGTATATTTTGATGGCGCCGTATATGATATTGTTCGCCGTATTTACGGTCTTGCCTGTTTTGGTCTCGATCGTGCTTAGCTTCACATACTTCAATATGTTGGAGTTCCCGAAGTTTATAGGCTGGCAGAACTATACCCGCTTATTTCTGGAAGATGATGTATTTCTGATTGCCCTCAAAAACACGCTGTTATTCGCAGTGATCACAGGGCCGATTAGTTATATCGCCTGTTTTGTTTTTGCCTGGATCATTAATGAGCTGTCTCCAAAGCTTAGAGCTGTAATGACACTTGTCTTTTATGCGCCTTCCATTTCGGGAAATGTCTATTTCATTTGGCTCATGATCTTCTCCGGGGACCGGTATGGAATCATGAACGGATTATTACTGAAGTTTGGCTTTATCCTGGAGCCGATCCAATGGCTCAAAACGGAAGGCTACATTATGCCTATCATCATCCTTGTTCAATTATGGCTCAGTCTCGGAACAGGGTTCCTCACGTTCATTGCAGGCCTGCAGACTGTTGATGGAACGTTATATGAAGCGGGAGCTGTGGACGGGATCAAAAATCGCTGGCAGGAGCTGTGGTACATCACCTTGCCTTCCATGCGCCCGCAATTGATGTTTGGTGCCGTTATCCAGATAACGACCGCGTTTGCCGTAGCTGATGTTTCGATTGCGCTGGCAGGGTTCCCGAGCGTGAACTATGCAGCGGAAACCATCGTCACACATTTGATTGATTTTGGCACAACCCGATTTGAGATGGGCTACGCTTCAGCTATTGCTACCGTGTTGTTCTTGATCATGGTTGGATCGAACCTGATTGTTCAAAAATTGCTTAGAAAGGTGGGTGAATAGAGGCATGAATATCCCCTTTCAAATGAATGCAAAACAACGGTTAAGCCGGTCGATCCGAATGCCGAAAAAGCGGGTGAACCGTTCAGCATGGGGCACTTTATCTTTATTCGCCCTGCTCACCGTATTTGGAGCATTTATGATTCTGCCGCTTGTCTACGCTATTAATAATGCGTTCAAGCCGCTGGATGAAATTTTTATCTTCCCGCCGACGTTATTTGTCCGCCATCCAACGATGAACAACTTTATAGATCTGTTTAACCTGCTCGGAAATTCCTGGGTTCCGTTCTCGCGGTATATTTTCAATACGGTATTTATTACCGGCACGGGTATTGTCGGTCATGTATTGCTGGCCTCGGCAGCTGCGTACCCTCTTGCTAAACATCATTTTCCCGGCAAAAAGATATTGTTCAGCATCGTTGTCTTGTCGCTTATGTTTACGCCGGCAGTAACCGCGATGCCAAACTATATGATCATGTCCTGGCTCGGGTTGATTGATACTTACTGGGCAGTCATTATTCCGGCGTTTGCTTATTCACTGGGTTTGTATTTAATGAAGCAATTTATGGAACAGATTCCGGATGTGCTGCTGGAAGCCGCCAAGATAGACGGGGCAAGCGAATACCGCATTTTTTGGTCCATCGTTATGCCTAACGTAAAGCCGGCTTGGCTGACGCTCATCATTCTATTATTCCAAATTCTATGGGGCAGTGACGGGAACGGGTTCATTTACAGTGAACAGCTGAAGTCGCTTCATTTTGCGGCGGGCCAAGTGGTGGCCGGGGGAATTGCCCGTTCCGGTGCAGCGGCGGCGGTAGCTCTCATTTTAATGAGCGTACCCATTACGCTGTTTGTTTTTTCGCAGAGCCGGATTATAGAGACAATGGCTACTTCGGGAATGAAGGACTAAGGGGGGGAAGACAGTTGATAGCAAAAAAATGGCTGCCCGCGATTATGGCAGCATCCCTGCTGTTAGGTTATGCAGCTCCTGCGCCGGCGTCTGCTGAATCTACGCCCTATGAGAGCTACAACTATAATTACTGGGAAGAAGCGGTACCTGCTCCTGCTGCTTATGTACCTGACCGTACCCTATCCGGAAAGGAACTCGGTGTGGGTGATTTTCTGGATCCCGGCGATATGGTCGTTGCGGCAAGCGGACTGATCTATATTGCTGATAGCGGGAACGGACGGATTATTTGTCTGGATAGCGACTGGAAGGTCAATAAGGTCATTAGCGGCTTCGATAACAAGGGCAAAGCGGAAAAATTCAAGAATCCAAGCGGATTATATGTTAATCAGGAAGGCAATCTGTTTATTGCCGATACGGATAACGGGCGCATTGTTGTTCTGTCCCCGGAAGGGGACTTGCTACGAATGATAGAGCAGCCGAAGTCCGATATTTTACCGGCTGACTTCAAGTTTATTCCTGTTAAAGTGACCGTAGACCAGGCGGAACGTGTCTATGTCATCGCTAAAGGGATATTCGAAGGGATTATGCAGTTTGATAAAAACGGCGACTTTATCGGTTATGTCGGTACGAACAAGGTGAAGCGTGACTATACCGAATATTTATGGCGGTTACTCTCCACCAAGGCGCAGAAAGCGCAGATGGCATTGTTTGTGCCTACAGAGTTTTCCAATATTGATGTTGATTCTAAAGGGTTTCTGTATGCCACGAATATTGATCCGGGCTCGAAGGAACCGATAAAACGTCTGAATCCATCCGGTGAGGATGTGCTGAAGCGATTCGGATACTTTGATGTTAAAGGTGATATCAGGTTCCGCATCTCTATAGGACCTTCTAAGTTCACGGATATTAAAGTTCTTGCCAACGGGATGTACAGTGCTCTTGATGCTAACCAGGGCAAAGTGTTCACGTACAACGATGAAGGTGATCTTCTCTATGTGTACGGCGGTAAAGGCAACCAGGTCGGAACCTTCAAAATACCGGCAGCCATAGAATTCTCTGGCGGGAACCAGCTTGTACTTGACCGCGGCAAAGGAAACATAGTCATCTTCAAGCCAACCCGGTTTGGCACAAGTGTCAATCAAGCGGTAGGGTTTCACTATAATGGCGAGGATGCCCGGGCTGTCCCGGTGTGGAAGGAAGTTCTGAAGCTGAATTCCAACTATGATATCGCTTATATCGGCATTGGCAAATCATTGCTGATGGACAAAAGCAATAAAGAGGCGCTGAAATATTTCAAGCTCGGAATGGACCGCGACGGTTATTCTGTAGCCTTCAAACGGTATCGCAGGGAAGTCATGCAGGAGCACTTCGGAACATTTCTAACCGTGATAATGATCCTGGTGTCAGGATGGCTTGCTTTCAGGCTCTTTCGCTTCTGGAGAAGAAAGCGGCTGTCAGGAAGATCCCGGCAGGCTTCGCAAAACCTTAAGGAGGGTAAAGCCCATGAGGCAGGATTTCATTAAATTCCCGCTGCACCTCATTGTGCATCCGTTTGATAGCTTTTGGGATATGAAGTATGAAGGAAAAGGTAAAATCCGGGTAACGTTGACGATTTTACTGCTTGTAGTTATTTCGATGATTTTAAAAAATCAGTTCGCAGGATTCCTTGTCAATTATAATGATCCGCGTCATCTGAATAGTATCATACAATTATTAACGATTGTATTTCCCTTCTTTCTGTGGTGCTTATCAAACTGGGCGATCACAACTTTAATGGATGGGGAAGGGAAATTCAAAGAAATAATGATGGCCACAGGTTATGCGCTTGTTCCCATCGTGATCATTTATACGCCGATGATTATTGCAAGCCGGTTTATGGCGGAGGAAGAAACGGCCTTTTATTATTTGATGATGTCGATCTCCTCCATATGGTTTGTAGCTCTTTTATTCGTTGGTATTATGACCGTCCATCAATATACCGTGCTCAAAACAGTGGTAACGATGCTGCTCACGGTTGTTGTCATGGGAATTGTCATATTTCTGGGGACGCTCGTATTAAGTATGCTCCAGCAAATCATCGAGTTCTTCGTTAACATTTATCGGGAATTAACATTCCGTACGTAAAGGAGGCCGCACCTGTGAAAAATCGTAAAATGCTGGTTGCGGTACTCGCCTGTGCCGCAGCAATTCTAATTCTTGCCGGTTCTGCCCTGTTCTTCACATCCCGCGGAGTAAAGGCTGTTGAAGCCTCCTCCTATATGGAAATAACTGCTGAACTGGAAGCCGGAAGCGAGCTAACTGCACTGTCTGATTCGTCCAAGGGTGTACCGGGAATGCAACTGGTAGCCGACGATACGGAGCTGTCTTTATACTACAATCCTGAAACCACGGAAGTAGCGGTTAAGGATAAACGCCAAGGTCATATCTGGTACAGCAATCCTGTCAACCGCGAAGAGGATGCTCTGGCTTCGGGGTTCGAGAAAGAACTGCTGTCGTCGCAGTTAACAGTGTTGTTCCGTGATGCTGTAGGCACGCTGGAATCCTATACCAACTTCGCCCAGAGCATCAGCAGCAAACAGTTTACTGCCGAAAGCATTAAGAATGGGCTTCGTATTGTGTATACGATTGGAGATACATCGATCGGAATCGACGCACTGCCTAAGTATATAAGCAAGACGAGAATGGAAGAAAAGGTTCTGTCCAAGCTCGATAAACCCACGGCAAAATACGTGGGGCTCCGCTACTACCCGAAAGAGGGCGACCCGGAGGTGCTGGAGCGCATAGATGCACAAGTCTCCAAACCGCTGGTGCTGAGCAAAATGACAGCGGCCTTTACCAAGTCCGGTTATTCTGCAGAAGACCTGACTTTCGATAATCAGGAGAATGGAGTAGGGGCCGGGGCCGGAACGGTCAAGCCGAATTTTGTCGTTCCGCTGGAATACCGGTTAGACGGGGGATCTCTGGTTGTATCCGTCCCTGTGAACCAAGTCAAGGAAAGCGGGGACTATCAGATTCGCAGCCTTGAGGTGCTCAATATGTTCGGTGCTGCCGATCAGCAGACCAATGGTTATATGCTCGTTCCTGACGGTTCCGGCAGCCTGATCCATTTGAATAATGGAAAAGTGAAGGAAGAGCAGTATGTACAGCGTGTGTATGGCCCCGACCCGAATGATAACAGCTATAGACGCGGGCAAGTCAGTGAGAATGCCAGAATGCCGGTGTTTGGATTAAAGGCTGGTGATGCTGCCTGGTTCGCCGTGATCGAAAAAGGAGATGCCATAGCCAGCATAGCCGCCGATATCAGCGGCAAGAAGAACTCGTACAATTTCATTCACAGCAGCTACACCTTACGGGGTGAGGATGAGCTTGAGCTGTACACCGGATCTACCATTCAGGAAATACAACTCCTGAATGAGGAAATTTACAAAGGCGATATTCAAGTTCGCTACAGCTTCCTGAACAATGACGAGGCCAGCTATTCAGGAATGGCTGAGCTGTACCGGAATAAGCTGGTGACGGAGAAATCACTGCAGCCTTTAGAGGAGGAGCAGGGCATTCCTTTTTATCTGGAAATGCTGGGGGCTGTCGACAAACAAAAGTCATTTCTTGGCGTACCTTACCGGTCCGAGGTGGCAATGACCTCCTTTGAGCAGGCTGCGCAGATTGCCGATCAATTGAAGCAGGACGGCATTGACCGGCTGCTTATGCGCTATACAGGCTGGTCTTCCAAAGGCGTAAACCATGCTACACCCAATAAGCTGAAGACTGAAGATGTGCTGGGAAGCAAGTCGGAGCTCCTTACATTAACGGAAAAGTTGGAGCAATCAGGTGGAATATTATTCCCCGATGTGGCCTTCCAGCAGATTTACCATAATGATAGCGGCTTTACACCTTCCTCCGACGCATCCAGATTCGTGACAAGGGAAGAGGCAGAGCTCTATCCATACAATCGGGCATACAACGGGATGGATATGACGCTCGGAAGCTACTATTTATTGTCCCCTGCCAAGCTGCCTTATTATGTTGACGAGTTTATGAACAAGTATAAATCCTTCGGGATGAATGGCGTATCTTTGCGGGATCTCGGCAATGTACTCAGCTCGGATTTCCGGGTTAGCCGTGTTATACAGCGGGAAACGGCCAAACAAATCGTGGAAGAGCAGCTTAGTAAACTCGACCAGAACATCGATCAAACCATGATCGCAGGGGGGAATGCCTACGCATGGCCTTACTCCGATCATCTGATCAATGTACCGGCATCCTCCAGCGGATTTTTGCTGACCGATGAAGAGATCCCTTTTTATGAAATGGTTGTTCATGGTTTTATCAACTATGCAGGGACTCCGGTTAATCTGAGTGATGAGCAGGATCTCAAGCAGCAGATGCTCCGCTCAATTGAGCTGGGTGCAGCACCCTATTTCTCGTGGTCCTATGAACCCTCCTCCAAGCTGAAGTTCACTCATTTTGACAGCAAGTATGCGACCTATTACAAAGATTGGTACGATCAGGCGGTTTCGATGTACAAGGAAGTCAATAAAGTACTCTCCCCCGTACAGAATGCGCAAATCGTGAACCATATACGCCATCAGGAGGGTGTTGTGGAGGTGCAGTACAGTAATGGTATTTCGATTTATGTGAATCACACAGATAAGGATGTCACCGTCCATGGGTTCGCAATCGGAGCCGGACAATATGGGATAGAAGGTGAGCAGTCATGAGGGGAAGTAAGCTCAGCTTAAATCACAAGCGCTCTTTTCTGGGGATAGCTTTTATTGCGCCATGGCTGCTTGGGTTCGTATTCATGTTCGCAACTCCGCTCATTCAGTCCATCAAATTCAGCTTCAGTAAATTAACTGTAGATCCATCAGGCTTCTCCTTAGATTGGGTAGGCTGGTCCAACTTCAACAATGCTTTGTTCGTAGATGCAACCTTTAACCGGGTATTAACCGAATCTGTCAGGGATATGGTGCTTAACGTTCCGATGATCTTGTTCTTCAGCCTTTTCTCGGCAACGCTGCTGAATCAGAAGTTTCGGGGGAGAATTCTGGCCCGGGCCGTATTTTTTCTGCCGGTCATTCTTGCCTCCAATGCGATATCGGCGGCAGAAGCGTCCGGACTGATCAATCTGGTTGGTGATGCGACGGCTGTCAACGAATTGGGCCAATCGGGCTCACAGTACAATGTCATGTCGATGGTTATGATTCTGAGTGATATCGGGTTGCCGCTGTCGTTCGTGGATTATATTGTAGACGCGATCCTGCGGATCTATGAGATTATTACGAGTTCGGGCGTACAAATTCTGATCTTTCTGGCCGCGCTGCAGTCTGTTCCCGGGGCGATGTATGAGGTGGCGAAGATTGAAGGGGCAACGGCCTATGAATCCTTTTGGAAAATCACATTCCCGCTAGTGAGCCCGCTCATCTTGACCAACGTTATTTATACCATTATCGACTCCTTCTCTGGTAGCAGCGTGACCCAAATGATATTCTCAACCGCATTCACCACACAAAACTTCGGTCTCAGTGCGGCGATGTCCTGGATCTATACGCTGATTATCAGCCTCGTCCTGATTATCGTTGGTTACGTGCTGTCTAAAAGAGTGCATTACAACTAATTAATAGCAAAGGAGGGTACGGCTATGCAATCTCCTCAACCCGTTCACAGAGAAGCGAATCACTATAGAGTTCAGAAGGCCAGAGGTAAGGCAGTTGATATTTTGTATGCATTGTTCCGGTACGCGCTTGTCATCGGGATTTCATTTATTATTATTTACCCGTTGCTTATGAAATTCTCGATCGCCTTCAAGGATAAAGCAGATATTTATAATCCGACGATTTATATGATACCGGTCCACTTTACGCTGGATAACATCAAGATGGCGATGCAGATTCTGGATTATTTTCCGCTGCTGGGGAATACCTTGCTCTTCGTCGTAGTAACAACGCTGCTGACTACGGCTTCCTGCGCCTTGGCGGGTTATGGCTTTGCCCGGTTCAACTTTCCGGGAAGCAACATCCTGTTCGCGCTCGTCATTCTAACCTTGCTTGTACCTACCAGCACACTGATGGTGCCTATGTACCTGCATTTCCGAAGCTTTGATATTCTGGGGATTATTCATCTGATCACAGGCAAAGAAGGCATCAACCTGCTCAATACGTATTGGCCTTCCATTATTACATCAGCGACAGCGATTGGATTAAAAGCAGGCTTGTTCATCTATATTTTTCGCCAATTCTTCAAAGGGATGCCGAAAGAAATTGAAGAAGCCGCTTTGATTGACGGCGCGGGAGGCGTTAAAACATTCCTGCGGATCATGCTGCCTAATGCAGTCTCCCCGATGATCACAGTCATTTTGTTCTGCTTTGTCTGGCAGTATAACGATACCTTCTTTACCTCGCTCTTCATGAGTGAAGTGGCGCTTATGCCTACGAAGGTCAGTTCGCTGGCGGCTCAGGCCAATGCCTTGCTTCCGGGCTTACTTGGGATAGGTGCAGGCGGGTCTAGTATTAAGGCGGATCCAAACCATGTGGCCATGATTATTGATACCGGCATCTTGCTGGCCATTATCCCGCTGATCTTGCTGTATATGGTGGTGCAGCGTTATTTCGTAGAGAGCGTTGAGCGCAGCGGTATTATTGGTTAACAGAATACATTGCTTAATGGAGAAATGAAATGCTGGAGACCCGCGTAATGTGCCTCCAGCATTTTTTATTAGGAAGGGAGCCGGATAATGAAGCCTAAACGTTTGTTCGTCATGATTTGTATGTTGCTGCTGGCCGTGACGGCGACGCTACGGGTGAGGAAACTTCATGGGGGAACCCGAGTACAACCCAGGCATTTATTGACCAAATTGCTGCTGAAGGCTACAAAAGCATCCGCATCCCCATTACCTGGAAGCACCGGATGGGCGACGCTCCTGATTATGTGATCCAGAAAGAGTTTATGGCACGGATTCAAGAAGTCGTCGACTGGTCGCTGGCTGCGGATCTTCATGTCATCATTAACCTTCATCACGATACAAGCTGGGTCCTGAATATGGAGACGGAGCATGATGAAGTGGTTGCCAGATTCAATGCGGCCTGGACGCAGATTGCGGGGCATTTCAAGGATTATCCGGACACGCTGATGTTTGAGAGCCTGAATGAACCGCGCTTTTCCGAGGATTGGAGCAAGGACACCCCTGAATATTTTGCGATGCTGGATGAACTGAATGTTTCTTTTCATGCTATCGTTCGTCATTCCGGCGGGAATAACAATAAGCGTCCGCTCGTACTTTCTACTCTTACGGCTGCTCCAACCCAGGCCAGACTGGATGAGTTAGCCAAAACCATTACGAAATTAAACGACGATAGGCTGATTGCAACGTTCCACTACTATGGATATTATGCGTTCAGTGTGAACCTTGGAGGTTCGACCACGTTCGATAACACGGCCAGGGAGGATCTGATTCAGGCGTTCGACCGGGCTTACGACACCTTCACCGCCAAAGGGATTCCTGTTATCATGGGGGAATTTGGCCTGCTTGGGTTCGATAAATCGCTGGATACTGTTCAGCATGGCGAAATTTTGAAGTTTTTTGAATACATCACCTACTATGCCCGGGAAAAAAAGATGCCGCTGATGCTGTGGGATAACGGCCAGCATTTCGATAGGCGCACCCTCAAATGGGTGGATGAGGAGCTTCATCAGGTGATGAAGCAGGGCTGGAAGGGCCGCTCCTCCAATGCGGAAACGGATTCGGTCTATATTCTTAAAGATTCGGAAATTAAGGATGTGGTCATTCCCCTGAATTTGAACGGGAATACCTTCACCGCTCTGCTCAATCAGGAAAATGCGTTAGTGAAGGGAACGGATTATGAGCTTGACGGAGAAAACTTAATCCTCAAATCTGCATTGCTGCAAAAGCTTGTCACGAAGAAGTATGGAATGAATGCGACCTTAACCGCTACGTTCAGTGCGGGTGCCGACTGGAAAATAAATATTATTTATTATGACACGCCCAGCCTGATTAGTGCGCAAGCCCCGGAGGGGATATTCACGATCCCGACCTGGTTCAACGGGGACAGCCTGGCGACACTGGAAGCCGTCTATACGGCTGGCGGCAATGCCGGTCCCAATGATTGGACTCCCTTCAAGGAGTACAAACGTACCTTCTATCCGGACTATACCACTGGAGAGATCAAGTTCACGGACGAATTCTGGAAGGAAGTGAAGGATGGAGAAGTGCGGCTGAAGCTGCATTTCTGGAGCGGCGCAGTGATCCCGTATACGATTACAAAAGCAAGCGGGAAGATCGTAGGGGTATCCGCAGAGGAAGCGAAGAAGAGAGAGGCAGTAGAACAACAAGCAGTGGAACAAGCAGCCGAAACACCGGCAGATACACAGGCAGACTCTGGCGATTCAGCAGCAACAGCCGTTTCAGCACAGCCCTCCGGCGATGACTCCTCATCAGATGAAGGAAATCATATCCTGAGCATCCCGGTAGCGGTAGCCTCACTCCTGGTCTTGGCAGGTGCGGGGGTGTACTGGTGGAGAGCAAAGAGGGGATAATATCGCGAATGGAATGTCATTTGAATACAGCACAAACAAGTCTTCTTGCCAGGTTTTACTCTGGCAGGTTAGAATACGATTATCCTGCAGAACCAGTATAAATAAACGATACGACAAGCAGCAGGCCTCTCTTTGGAAGCTTGCTGTTTGTTGTATCGGCAAATTCTTCGGGGGAATTTGAAGGGTGGTCCGAAATGGCGAATACCATAACAAGATCAGACGCAGAGACGGATCAGGAGATTAGGTGTTCAAACGGCTTGTTTTCCGTAGTGATATCCGTACTTACACTGAGTGGATCGCGGATTGCAAGAACATCGGATGAGAAGGATTTCATTATATGGCTGGCCGAGCATGATCAATCTGTACTGGGAAGTGGTACCTGCGGTTTTACGATCTCGGAAATGCCATGGTCAAGAGACCGGATGCAACTGGAGAAGAGCTTTTTAGACACAACCATTGAGGGGGCCATCCGCTGCTTGGGATGGGGCATGCTCGATTATACGCCCAATGTAACCATGCTCGAACCCGCACTTAATCAGTTTAGGACGCTTGTAAACGAATTGCAGGAGACGGAAATCGATTTTGCTGTTGGCCAGTTGTGGCGGGAGGAGCAAGAAGCGGAACGGACCCTTCCGGGTGAATATCCTGTATGTGGTCAACATCATGTTCTTTTATGCTGGCATGGGTGTGTTGTTTGTCATGAGAACGCCGGAATACTTCCTGCCGATTCTGATTCAAATGGCCGGTAGCAGGGCTATGGTATAGAGAGAGTTGTTCAATTACATAGGGAGGCACACACATGCTGAAATCATTACAAGCGATTGAATCGTACCGTGAAGGGGAAGAGTTGGCCGCAGAGGTGTTTCCCTGGCTGAAATATATTGTTCAGGCTGAGCAAACCATTGTCAATCTGGAGCGGGTGGAATCGCTGCGCGAACTGGATGAACAGAATCCTGTGCTGGATTATGTGGAGCGGAGCTTACGCCTGCTGGACAGCCTGCCTTTATCCTACTGGATCAAGGAACTGGCAGAGGAGACACTGGTCTGGTCGGAGACGGCAAAAGGCGGAACTTCCCGCCAGCGCCGGATGTGGCAGCTGGAGGGCATTAATTGTTTCGTACATAATATTGGCTCGGCACAGCTGTACTGGCGGTATGCCGGGGGAGATCCGGCAACAGAGCATAAACCGCAAGCGGGCCAGCTCACGGCGGCAGGGGTAGCAGATGCGGAGAAGATGATGATCGTACACCGGCTGATCGAGACTCACGGACTGATCGGGCAGCAGATTCGCGGTGAGGTTCCGCCATCCGCTAACCGTCCGCTGTCAGCCATGGTGGAGGAAGGGCTTCTGACGGCAGATGAGCTGGAACGGCTGCTGTTCGCGCTGAACCATTGCATCATTTCCGCCGTTTCCCCTGAGCTGTGGCAGGAGGTGCGCGCGGAGGTTATGGAGCTGATTGCGGCAATCACATCAGGCGCTCGGGATGTCCCGCTGCCGATGAAGGAACGGCTGGAACGGATGCGATCGGGGCCGATTGCCAAAGGGGAGGATTTCGGCAGCGAATGGAGCAGGCTGGAGTCCGAAGGATTTCGGCCTTCCTTGCTGGAACCGCTGCAGCCCCTTACCTTCTGGTATGTGGAGTCGGCACTCCAGACCTTCTCGCTGGAGCAATTCCTGAAAGTGATAGCTTTGACAGCCTGCGGCGCCGAACTTTCCGGTCTGAATCATATCAGCTTTGAGGCTGTCATGAATTCGCTCCATTATGACTACAAAGGTGTGAAGAAGATCAATGTGTACAAGAAGCGGATTATCGAGAAGTATTTGTCGGAATTAACCTGGCAGGATATCACGAGCGGAACCATGTCTTCCGGTAATCCGCATCTTGCCCACCGGCTCCGTAGGCAGGCTCACTTGCCGGATACGGTGTTCTTTGATTTTGAATTCTCACCTGCGGCGGAGAAGCTGATCGAATTCTGTATGGAAGCCGAGAAGTCGGCCTTGTATGAACGGGCGGTGCTGCTGCTGTTCGATCTGTTTGATCTGCGCCGCGATGCCTTTGACCGGTTCCATAACGAGGACAGCTATTTGAGCCAGATGAATGATACGGGTGATTATAAAGCAGTGATTCTGGAGTATGTCACCGGCAGCAAGGTGCTGGATATCGGACCCGGCGGAGGTGTGCTGCTGGATTTGATTGAAGAGCGTATGCCGGATGTCACTCCGGTCGGCATTGATATTTCCAGCAATGTGATTGAAGCGCTGCGGCAGCGCAAGCAGCGGGAAGGGCACCGCTGGGAGGTACTGCAGGGCGATGCGCTGAACCTGAAGGATTTCGTGGACACGGGCAGCGTAGACACCGTCATTTTCTCATCAATACTGCATGAGCTGTATTCGTATGTGCCGCTGGATGGCGTCAAATTCAATCACGGGACAGTGGCCGCAGCTCTGCGCAGCGCCTTTGATGTGCTGTCGGCCGGCGGTGTGATCATCATCCGCGACGGGATTATGAGCGAGCCGGAGAGTGATCAGCGCCGCGTACGGTTTCTGGAGGAAGACGGGATGGCCTGGCTTGCACGTTACGCCAAGGATTTTGCCGGACGCAACATTCAGTATTCGGTGACCGGTGAACAAGAGGTGCTGATGCCTGTAAATGATGCCATGGAATTTCTGTATACCTACACTTGGGGAGAAGAAGCGTATATCCATGAGGTCCAGGAACAGTTTGGCTATTTCACTCCCAGCCAGTATGCCGATTTTATCAAGCGCAGTCTGGGCGAACGGGCGAAGGTTGAAGTGTTCCGGCACTATTTGCAGGATGGTTATACGGAGGCGCTGCAGGGCAGGGTGGTCGTTATGGACGAAAGCGGTCAAGAGGTGGCGTTGCCGGACAGTACCTGCTTTATTGTGATCCGGAAAGCATAAGTGCATTGATCTCAGGAAGGCTGAAGCAACGTGTGCAGCGTGTAGGAATGATGCGGAACGAATTGCCTCGCAGTGATGATCTAACTTTACAGATGATGTATTCAGATAGTATTATAATCAGCGTATTGTTGTGATGATCATGACCGGTGAAGGAGACTGTGTATATGGGCAAGCAGAACCAAGCGCAAATTGCATACGACAGCATTCTTCGGGATATCAAAGAGAACCAGCTAACCCAAGGCCAGCCCATTATAGAAGAAGAATACGCCAAGAAGCTGGATATGAGCCGGACTCCGGTAAGAGAAGCGATCAGACTGTTGTCCGTAGAAGGATTTGTGACCGTGTACCCTCGAAAAGGTGCGTATGTCAGTGTACTGACAGCAGAAGATGTGAAGGAATGTTACGAAATGATGGAAGCCGTTGAGGGGATGATCGCTTATCTGGCTGCACAACAGCCTTCTACTGAGCATGTTAACCAGCTTACGGAACTGATCGGCAGAATGAATGAGCAAAAAAGTCTGTCTAACTTCCATCAGTGGAAGGAATATGACATCGAATTTCACCGGACCCTGCACCGCATGTGCCCTAATAAGCTGCTCATTTATCATGTGGAAAAGCTGTTCCACAAAACCTACCAAATTCAGACCCGGTTTGTGGCCGGAGTCAATTTGGAGAAGGCGACAGAGGAGCATCAATTCATACTCGATGCAATCATCGCTAAAGATTCCGAGAAAGCCAGGCATTATACACAGCAGAATTGGAACAGAGCCAGAAATGAACTGGTGAACTACGGATACAACGATAAGCTGTAGGTATCCTGAAAGGTTCATTTTGCAGCTTACAACACATTGGTATCGTATGGACAAGCCATTTGTTGCGCCCTCGATGGGCGTAAACAAGTGGTTTTTTTGTTGTGTGTCATGTTATATTACACTTAATCCGATAAAAATATCTTTTCATCCCCATGATGTAACTTTTGTTGACAAGAACCATCCTTGTACGTATTATTGTATACAATAACAAAAACAATTTGTTCACAAAAGATCAAGGGGGATTACCATGACGATTGATATCAGCCGCTTGCCCATCATTGACGACCATTGTCATCCATTCATGCCGACCAGAGAGAAGAAGAGTTTCGATAATTGCTTCACCCTCTCATTGATCCCCCCCAAGAGCCGCGACACCCGAAACACTCTGTTATTCAAAATTGTCCGTAAAGAGATGATCCAGCTGCTTGGGCTTGACCCCCGCGTGACGGATGACGAACTGATCCTGCAGCGCAATCAGCGTTATCAAGCCAATCCCAAAGAATATGTAGACATGCTTTTCAAGGATGTAGGATTGGAATCACTGCTGGTGGACTACGGTTTCCCGGTTATGGGGTCGCGGTTGGCCCAGGATGAGCTTGACTGGTTCCATCAGACCTCGTCGTCCATTCCGACCCGCCGCATTCACCGGGTGGAAGCTACCTATCACCGGCTGTTCGAGGAGAAGGTACCGTTCGGGGAATTGGAAGAGACCTACATCCGGGAGCTGCGGGACGAGGTGGAGAATCAGGGGACTATTGCTTTTAAGACCGTAATTGCCTACCATACCGGACTGAAAATAAACAAGATCAGCAAGAGCCGGGCCGCAGCCAGCTACAGCCGGTTCCTGGAATCGCCGGACAATACTGAAGCCGAAAAAGATGTCCGTGACTATCTCGTATTGCTCGCGTTCGAGCTGTGCATGGAATATGACATTCCAATTCAGATGCATTCGGGAGCAGGCGATGCCCCGCTGCTGGATGTGAAGCTCGCAAGTCCGCTGCTGATGCACAGTATCGTCAGCGATCCGCACTATCAGGCTGTAAAGATTATTTTCATTCATACCGCATATCCGTTTGTTGAAGAAGCCGGTTACCTGGTCAATCAGTATCATAATGTGTATCTCGACTTGTCCTCCATGATTCCCTTCAGCAGCATAGGCGTGCAGCCGAAGCTGCGGCAAATCTTTGAAATGGCTCCTTTTACGAAAGTGATGTACGGCTCCGACGGTTTTACGATTCCCGAAGTCAGCTGGCTGGGTGGCCGGATGATCAAGAAAGAGCTGGGTAAAATGCTAACGGATCTGGTGACAGATGGAATTATTGATGAAGAATATGCTTATACTGCGGCTGGCCTGGTTCTCTCGGAAAATGCACGCAATCTGTATATCCGCAACTGGAGTGAAAGATCAAACGGTTAAACCAAGGGAATATACCATCATCTGAACGATAAGGGGATATGTGCGATGCGGAAACGGTTCTATGGAAAAGCTGCGGCAGGTATATTGACACTTCTGATTACGGCGACAGCCTGCAGTTCGGGCAAGGATGCTCCAGCGGCGGCAGCCACGGACAAGCCTTCCGGCGGCAAGCTGGTGGTCACCTCTTTCGGCGGAGCAATTGAAGAAACCCAGCGTGCCTACATCAAACAATTTGAAGAGGAGTACAATGCCGAGGTTGAAGTTGTAACGTTGTATTCGGCAGATGCGCTGGCCAAGATTCGTGCGGAGAAGAACAATCAAACCATTGATGTGGTGCTGTTCTCAGGCGGACAGGAGCAGATTGCAGCCAAAGAGGATCTGATTATGAAGCTCGACCCGGAGCAGATGGAGAACCTGGACCAGCTGTACCCGGAAGCGCGCAGTGCTGATGGCTATGGACCTACCTTCGGCTATGAAGCTCTTGGCATGATCTATAACCGTGATGCAATCCCAACTCCTCCAGTCTCGTGGAATGATCTGTGGAAGGAAGAATATAAAGGACAAGTCGGTTTGGTTGATATCTCCAACACCTACGGCAATCAGTTCCTGGTAGCCCTCGCCAAGATGAACGGCGGCGGAGAAGATAATATTCAGCCAGGACTCGATGCAATCAAGACTTTGCTGCCCAATGCCGCGGCAATTGTGAAATCCAGTCCCGAAGTCGGCAATTTGTTCGCCCAGGATGAGGCGGTTATAGCCCCGTTCGATTCCGGTTATGCCTATACGTTTGGCAAACAGGGGATTCCCATTAACTTTGCGATTCCCAAGGAGGGAGCCGTCGGCATCTATATTACTGCCCAAGTGGTGAAAGGCAGCCCTAACCCTGAGCTTGCCCGGAAATATATAGACTTCCTGCTGCGTCCGGAGATTCAGAAGCTGACTGCTGAGGGTGGCGGCTATTCCCCGACCAATAGCCAGACAGAGTTGTCCGATGATCTGAAAGGCATTCTTCCGAATGGCGAAGATACGTTTAACGGCCTGATTCATCTTGATTTGGCGCAGGTGAACAACAACAAGGCAGATTGGATGGAGAAGTGGAGCAAATTGATTTCACAGTAGCACTGCATCATTACTATTTGAAGGGAGCTGCAATGCCATGCTGAAACGCATTCCCCCTTACTGGATTCTGCTGGCTCCCGGGCTGATAATTTTCCTGCTGGTGTTTGTCCTCCCGCTTGCCCGGCTGCTGATGCTCAGCTTTTATCAAACGGACTCATCCGGAGCCATGAAAGCGGCGTTCGTCTGGCAGCAATACGGAAGATTCTTCACAGATCCGTTTTATCTGCAAATGCTCTGGCGTTCGGTGTATATCGGGGTTGCCGTAAGCTTCATCTGTCTGATTCTGGGATACTGCCTCGCGTATGGGGTATCCCGGGCTCAGCCCAAACACCGTTTCCTGCTGCTTATCTTAATTGCGCTCCCTCTGTTGACAAGCGCTGTGATCCGCAACTTCGGCTGGATTATTATTCTGGGCCGCAAAGGAATTCTGAATCAATTCCTGCTCGGAATAGGGTTGATCCAGGAGCCGCTTGAGCTACTGTATACTCCTGCGGGTGTGATTATTGCTTTGGTGCATGTCATGCTTCCTTATATGGTGCTCGTTCTTTACTCGGTGCTGGAAGGCATGGACCGCAATCTCGAAAGTGCGGCCGCCAATCTGGGTGCGTCAAAAACAAAGGTATTCTGGTTCGTCACCCTGCCGCTCTCCAAACAGGGGATTATTGCTGGAACATTGCTTGTTTTCTCAATTACATTAAGCTTTTTCGTCACTCCGTCCCTGATCGGGGGGGCCAAGGTGAAGCTGATGGCTACAGAAATCTACAACCAGACAATTAACCTGCTTAACTGGCCTTATGCTTCTGCTATGGGCGTCATTTTACTGCTGACCATGCTTGGGGTAACCAGTCTCTACAGACGGATGCTTAGCGGCAGGAAGCCGGGAGGAGTCGTTTGATATGAGAAGGAAATTTCCGCTCCTTACTATAGTAAATACTCTAATCTATCTATTTATTATGGCACCGCTGCTTGTCATTCTCATTTCATCATTTAATTCCGGTGAGTTTCTGGTATTTCCTCCCAAAGGCTTCTCCCTGCGATGGTATGAAGAGGTGCTGACAGGCGGGAGGTACACCGGACCCTTCCTGACCAGTATTAAGCTGGCTGTTTTGACTACGCTGTTTGCGCTGCCGCTTGGGACGATGATTGCCTACGCCATACAGCGGTTTGAATTTCGGCTGAAGAATGCGCTGCAGGGGCTGTTTCTGTCCCCTCTGGTTATTCCGACACTGCTGTTCGGCATCGGCCTGCTGATTTTCTTCAGCTATCTGGGCATACGGATGTTCTTCCTGAGACTGCTGCTCGCCCATATCATCTTAATTATTCCTTATGTCGTGCGGACCATGCTGGCCGGATTCTCGCGGATGGAACGGTCGGTGGAAGAGGCTTCAATCATTCTCGGCGCTTCGCCGCTGAAAACCTTCTTCCTGGTGACACTTCCGTTCGCCAGAACCTCGCTGCTCGCCAGTGCGTTCCTCAGTCTGGTGCTTTCCTTTGATGAACTGGTTATCGCCTTATTCCTTACGGGTCCAGGCATCAACACGCTGCCGATGACCATTTATTCAGACATTCAGTTCAATCTGTCACCTTCGCTGGCTGCGGTATCGTCCATTATTATTACAGGCACGATTCTGATCGGGCTGCTGGGGATCGGCATTATGCGGTGGGGCAAAAAAACATAGCGGGGAGGCACATCATGAGCCAACTGATCATCGAAAATCTCGTAAAAAATTACGGGCAAAAACCCGTAGTCAACAATCTGAATGTTACTGTAGAGAGCGGTGAGATGCTGTCGCTTCTCGGACCGAGCGGGTGCGGGAAAACGACAACCCTGCGCATGATTGCAGGCATGCATGATCCGACCTCGGGCTCTATCCGGCTGGACGGCAGGGAACTCACAAATATTGCTCCGCATAAAAGGAACATTGGGCTCGTCTTCCAGAATTATGCCCTTTTCCCTCACTTAAGCGTTTTTGAAAATGTAGCTTTTGGACTGAAACGTCACGGTGTGCCAAAATCGGAAATCAGGGAACGCGTGGAGGCGGCTCTGCATTCCGTGCGGCTGAACGATTATGCAGAACGGTTCCCCGCGCAAATGTCCGGCGGACAGCAGCAGCGGGTTGCGCTGGCCCGGACTCTTGTGCTTAAACCGCCGCTCGTATTGTTCGATGAGCCGCTCAGTAACCTAGATGCCAAGCTGCGTCAGGCGCTGGGAATTGAAATCCGCGTGCTGCAGCGGGAGTATGGTTTTACCGGGATCTTTGTTACTCATGACCAGGAGGAAGCGATGGTCATTTCTGACCGTATTGCCGTAATGAACGGTGGGAATATTGTGCAGACCGGAACGCCGCAGCAGATTTATATGCATCCTGCCGACCCGTTCGTGGCTGATTTTGTGGGAGAATCGAACTTGTTTCCGATCACCAATGTCATGGAATCAGAAGGCATGTGGCGTTTCGAACTGACGAAGGGAAACCCCGTTTCTGCGGAGAAAACCGGGAACGGGAGCGCTCCGACATATGTTATGGTCCGGCCGGAGGCTGTTTCTGTGCGGCGTCAAAGTCCGGAACCCCACCCGGTACCCGGGCATGGGCTGAATACGCTGACGGGTGAAGTGGCCTTTATCAACTACTCCGGTTCTTCCTATCTGATCGGAGTTGTAATCAAGTCTCTGGACCAGCAATTTATTATCCGGCTGCAGAACACGAGAAGAGAGCTAGATCTGCGGGTAGGCGAAGAAGCAGTGGTTGAGTGGCCGGTTCACGAAACGCTTACCTTCTGATATGTCAGGAAGGGAGCCGCATATCGCATGGTTCTGTAACCTTCAACGAGGCTCATTCATCTCACGGATACAGCTGCGACTGCCCGGCACCCTGTACTGCCCCCTTGCGGAACTCTGAAGGCGAACATTTCATCGCCTTGCGGAACACCTTAATGAAATAGCTGACGTTATCGAATCCGACATCCATGGCGATGTCGGATATTTTGCGGTCGCTTTGCTGCAGCAGATCTGCGGCCTGGCGGATCCGGTAGGAATTGATGTAATCCACCGGCGTCTTGCGGGTCATTGCCTTGAAGAAGCGGCAGAACTGTCCTTCGCTCATGGGTATAAGCTCGGACAAATCGCGGGTTCGTATCGGTTCCTGGTAATTGTCCTGGATGTAGAGGATGACCTTCTTCAGCCGGTTGATCTTGGTTGTATCCGCACCCTCCGACTGGGTATGGTTCACGGAGCGGCCCTCGATCGCGATCTGCGAGAGCATGATAAGCAAAGTCCCTTTCATAAAGGACTCAAATCCGGGCAATTTATTAGCATATGCCTCCATCAAACGTTCGAGATGGTGGAGCAATTCCTGCTGCCAGGCAATCTCCGGTGTAAGATGTCTGGGAAAGCTTTGGCGTTTCTCCTGCAGCGGCAGAATCACTGTATGCTGAATGGCATCATACTGGGCGCTGGCGAGCAGATCAGGGTGAAAGACAAGGGCACAGAACCTGCAAGGGCCTTCCTTCAGCACATAGGCGGCATGAATATCACCGGATTCGATGAATACGGCCTCACCGGCCCGGAGAGGGAAATAATCGGTATCGACCTGAAACAGAATCTCGCCTTCCAGCAGCATAAAGAACTCAGCCTCCTCATGCCAGTGCGTATCCAGGACATGGGTTCCGGCCGGAAGTTCGATCCAATAGGCGGCTAGCGGGAACATAACATCACCATGCACACGGTCTTCTTTAAGCAAACGTTGTGATGTGCGGTCCATAATTGGGCTCCTTTCGGTAAAAACATCATAATAGTGTTATAAATTAGCTATATTATATTAGTTTTGTATTTTTATTATCGTTATAATGCAACTATAAACACCAAATTGAAGGGTGGCAAGTCACACATGAAATTTACAGACGGCCTCTGGCTGGTTCGCGACGGAATCAACATCAACGGCGCAGTACAAAACTATGTAGTGGAAAAAACTTCTGAGGGTTTGACGGCAATTACTCAAACCACTCCAATTACAGGACGCGCAGCAACCCTTAACTCCACGCTGCTGACCGTAAAATTCCATTCTCCGCTTCCGGGTGTGGTAGGCGTGAAGATCATTCATAATGACGGCGTAATTGACCGCGGTCCCGCTTTCGAATTGACCAAGGGAACCGGCGACCACGTAGAAATTGAAGAAACTGATTCGGAAACCGTGCTGATCAGCGGCGGGCTGCGCGTAGTCATCCGCAAGGGCGAGCAATGGGCAGTGGATTTCTACCGCGGCGACGAGCGCATTACAGGCAGCGGTTACAAATCCATGGCTTACATCACAGATCAGGACGGCAACACCTTCATGCGTGAAGAACTTGATATCGGCGTAGGTGAATTCGTCTATGGTCTGGGTGAGCGCTTCACTGCTTTTGTCAAAAACGGACAGGTTGTTGATATCTGGAACAAAGACGGCGGTACAAGCTCCGAGCAGGCATACAAGAACATTCCGTTCTATGTAACAAGCAAAGGCTACGGCGTATTTGTGAACCAGCCTGAGCTGGTTTCGTATGAAATCGGTTCGGAAAAAGTGAAAAAGGCCCAATTCAGCGTAGCCGGCGAAAGCCTGGAATACTTCGTTATCGAGGGACCTACGATCAAAGAGGTCATCAGCAAATATACTTCCCTAACCGGCAAGCCAGCGCTTCCTCCGGCATGGACCTTCGGCCTGTGGCTGACGACTTCGTTCACTACCGATTATGATGAAGCAACCGTTAACTCCTTCGTAGAAGGCATGGCTGAGCGTGATCTTCCGCTGCATGTCTTCCACTTCGACTGCTTCTGGATGCGTGAATACCAATGGACCGATTTCCAGTGGGACTCCCGTGTATTCCCGGACCCGGTTGGCATGCTGAAACGCCTGAAGGAAAAAGGCCTGAAAATCTGCGTCTGGATCAACTCTTATATCGGACAACGTTCACCGCTGTTTGAAGAAGGCAAAAAGAACGGCTATCTGATCAAAAAAGCAAACGGCGATGTCTACCAGACTGACCTGTGGCAAGCAGGCATGGGGCTTGTGGACTTCACGAACCCTGCAGCTTGTGAGTGGTATGCCGGATACCTGCGCGACCTGGTGGATATGGGCGTAGACAGCTTCAAGACGGACTTCGGCGAACGGATTCCGACGGATGTTGTGTACTTCGACGGCTCCGACCCGCAGAAAATGCACAACTACTACACTCAGTTGTACAACAAGGTTGTCTTCGATGTATTGGAAGAGAAGCTTGGCAAAAATGAAGCGGCAGTATTCGCACGTTCGGCAACCGCCGGCGGGCAGCAGTTCCCGGTTCACTGGGGCGGCGACTGCTACGCAGATTATGAATCAATGGCAGAAAGCCTTCGCGGCGGCTTGTCCCTCGGTCTGTCCGGCTTCGGCTTCTGGAGTCATGATATCGGCGGCTTCGAGAATACGGCTCCGGCGCATGTCTTCAAACGCTGGCTGGCGTTTGGCCTCCTGTCCAGCCACAGCCGTCTGCACGGCAGCACCTCGTACCGTGTGCCTTGGGCTTACGACGATGAAGCAGTTGATGTTACCCGCTTCTTCACCAAGCTCAAATGCAGCTTGATGCCTTACCTGTATGATGTGGCCGGTCAGGCGCATGAAGAAGGCTGGGCTTCGATGCGGGCGATGGTGATGGAATTCCCGGAGGATCCGACCTGCGAAGTGCTGGATCGTCAATACATGCTGGGTGATTCCCTGTTGGTGGCTCCAATCTTCCAGGAGAACGGCGAAGTGAAATATTATCTGCCTGCTGGACGCTGGACACACCTGCTTAACGGTGAAACTGTGCAGGGCGGATCATGGCGCAAGGAAACACATGATTTCTTCAGTCTGCCGCTGTTCGTCCGTCAGAATTCGCTGCTTGCAACAGGCAGTGTAGATACCCGTCCGGACTATGATTTTGCCGATGGCGTGAAATTCGGATTGTACTCACTGGAAGACGGAGCGGCAACGACTGCAACCGTCCGTGATATCAAGGGCGCTCCTGAGCTGACCGTGAAGGCTGAACGCAAAGGCAATACTGTAACGGTAGCTGCTGAAGGCAGCGGCAAAGCATTCACGCTGGCAGTGAAGGATCTGGGCACTATCGCTTCCGTAGAAGGTGCAGACCAAGCGGATGCGACTACAGTGAAGGTAAACGCCGGAAGCAAATCCGTATCGTTCACCATTACACTGAAATAGGTTTATACAGCATATAATTTAAGCTCTCTGATGACAGGGGACCTCCGTCCCCGATTTCATCAGAGAGCTTTTTGGATGCTGAGGGTTACGTGATCAATGATGTGAAAGATAGGATAAATGCTGTGAAGATAGGTTGAATGCTGTGAACACACGGTAATTAATTTAAGAGGATCTAAGATATGCTTAAATAATGGAGGATTACATATGACAAGGATAATAGAAGACAATGGAGTGTACAGCCAGCCGGACTACTCTTCAGCTACAGCATTATCGAGCGCGGCCAACTATATCATGAACTCGCCGGAGCCGTTCACCCATACCTTCCGGACATACATCCGTTTGCGGGAAAATGGCAGCCTGACGCTTAAATTCTGGCACAGTAACAGCGTGGATTCGACTTGGGATCTGGGGCAGGAAGCAAACGGAAGCGAGCCGGGCGGGGAATGGAGCATTGAAGCGGCATACATCTCAGACGGAGGAAGTGTTCCGGATGGAACGGTAACCGCCGGTAGTTCGGTGCCGCTAACCTTTGCGGGCAGCCGCACGAAGCAGGTTGAAGCTGGAGAAACCTTCTGGAGCGATGAAGCAAGCCTGGAACTGCCGGAGGGACATTATTTGGCGTTCACCTGGACGATTAAGACATTATCCCCCGGCAAAACGCTGCCCTACAACGTGGAGGGAATTCTGGTCTCAGCCTATGACGGGCCGGGGAATCTGGCCGGGCAGGAATCGGCAGAGGCGTTTAGCTTGTCGGACAAGCTGCTGGTGCTGCCAAGCTATATCGGCTACAAGAAACAAGTAGCGAAGAAGCTGGTGTTCCTGGGCGATTCGATCACGCAGGGGGTACGGACAGAGAAGGATCAATACAGCTATTGGGCTGCGCGGATTGCTGCGGGGCTGGGAACGGATTACGGGCTGTGGAATATCGGCTCCGGCTGGGGACGGGCTTATGATGTAGCCGCAGATGGCCCGTGGATGAACAAAGCAAAGCAGGGGGATGAGGTGCTGATCGTGTTCGGGGTCAATGATCTTGATATCGGCCAGCGTTCGGCAGAAGAGCTGCTCAGGGATTTAAGCGATATTATCGCCAAGATCAAAGAGGCCAATGGAGGGGCAGAGATTATTCTGAGCACCGTGCCGCCGTTCAACTTTGCGGAAGAGCGGGAGCAAGCGTGGCGTAAGGTCAATATGGCGATCCTGACAAATCCGCCTGCAGGTGTCAGCCGCGTGTTTGACATCGCGTCCGTGCTGGCTATGCCGGCCCCGGCTGAGCACAGAATCAGAGCGGAGTACATGAGCGGCGAATATGACCCGCATCCGAACGGCACCGCCGGGAAGGCCGTTGCTGAAGCCTTTTTGGCATGGTATTGAAGCGGGGAGCGGAGTACTCGTTCAGCGTTGTCCGTAAACGTAGACGTAAGATAGGACTACGGGTGATGGGTGTAGCTGACGGGTGGCCGCCGCCGGGACAACAGGCAGCGACTTGAAGGCGGGCCTCCGCCGGGCATACAGGCAGCGGCTCGAAGGCAGGCCGCCGCGGGCATACAGGCAGCGGCTCGAAGGTAGGCCGCCGTCGGGACTACAGGCGTGGACTCGAAGGCAGGCCGCCGCCGGGACTGCAGGCAGCGGCTCGAAGGCAGGCCGCTGCCGGGATAACAGGCAGCGGATCGAAGACAGGCCGCCGCTGGGACTGCAGGCAGCGGCTCGAAGGCAGGCTGCTGCCGGGACTGCAGGCAGCGGCTCGAAGGCAGGCCTCCGCCGGGCATACAGGCAGCGGCTCGAAGGCAGGCCGCTGCCGGGACTGCAGGCAGCGGCTCGAAGGCAGGCCGCCGCCGGGCATACAGGCAGCGGCTCGAAGGCAGGCCGCCGCCGGGACTGCAGGCAGCGGCTCGAAGGCGTGCCGCTGCCGGGACTGCAGGCAGCGGCTCGAAGGCAGGCCGCCGCCGGGACTGCAGGCGGCGACTGGAAGGTAGGCCGCCGCCGGTGAGTATGGCCGCATACAGCAGGCGGCGCTGCGGCCTGGGTGCGGATTGCATCTATTGCGGGAATAGTGCCCGCTATTTCTTTGACTATGAGGTTAACTCATAGTGGAGCGGGAATTTCTCCCGCTAAATTTGCTGATTCAAAGTATTTCAGGCAACTTGCTCAAATTACCGGTAAATTTTTCCACTAATGCTCCCAAAAAGGGCATTTCGAGCAAAATAGCGGGAGGATTCTCCGCTAAGTGTATCGTATAGCCGGTTTCCTTGGGTACCGTCATCCATGGTCTCCGAATCTCACTTGGAAATCACTTGGACCTGACTGGGAACTCACTGAAATCTCATTGGAGTCTCGCGGCAATCTTACGAGATCTCACATAGATACACATGGGTTCTTCCCAGTTTGCATATTCCCGTTAAAGCGCTGAGTACCGACACCGATCGCATGGACAGTCAGCATCCGGAATCGGGCGAAATTCCCGGATAATGGTAGCTACAAAGAGCAAAAAGCTACTAAAAGCTGCTAAGAGCTGCTACGGCAGCTCCCGCAATCTTAAATATTTTTCTGGATACGGTAGTCCTTCGGTGAGCTGCCGACCTGCTTCTTGAATACCTTGCTGAAATATTTTACATCATGGAAACCGACCATTTCCGAGATTTGCGACAGCTTCAGGTTGGGATTCTGCAGCAGCAGCTTGGCCTTCTCAATGCGGACGTTGCCGATATAGTCCGAGAAGTTGATGCCATATTCCTGTTTGAATTTGCGGGAGACATATTCACGGCTAACGTAGAATTTGCCGGCTACCTCCTGCAGGGAGAGGTCGGATGCATAGTTCTGCTCGACGTACCGGACGATGTCTGACATCGGATTGCTCTCTTTGACCTGTCTTGCTGAAAGCTCCTGCGACAGGCGCTGCATCAGGGCAAAGGACCAATCGCGCCAGGCAAACAGAGAGAAAGAATATCCGTTGGTATAAGGAGCCGGGTTCAACTGGTCGGCATGCTCCAGCTCTGCCAGAGCGGCGTCTGCCCGTACGCCCAAAGCGTCACGCACCAGCCGGGTACGGAACAGCAGGACATCGGCCTTCCAGGCATTTAGCATGTCGGGAGTAACGACGCCTCCGCGGCTTAGTTCATGGGTCCAATGCTGCGCCGCGTCTGACAGCGCTTCGTTGTTTCCGCTGATCACAGCCAATTTCCAATCCTCCTGAACATGGGCGAAAATGACGGGAGCTCCGTGGCTGGCGCTCCCATCCCCGGATGGACTAACGGTCTTGCCGTGTGCATCGGTTGAAGAAGAGAAATGGCAATAATCCTCATGACTTAACAAATTCCGCCGGAGCAATGCTTCGGCGGCTTCTGTGCGTTGCACCGGCAGCCGGTGCGGCAGGCTTCCTGTATTGCTGATGCCAAAGTGCATCCGGAACTGCAGGGTACGGTAAATCCCCTGATTGATCCGGCTGATCAGCTCCACTACAGATTCCTGCACATCCCACAGAATGATTGCGATCTCCGGAGGCCCGCCCCAATAGCGAAAGGCGATGCCTTTGTTTTGCGGGTGCAGGAATTCATTGCAGATGTTCACAATGGCGTAATAGAGCAGCTCGCTGTCACCGCCGAACCGTTTCAGCAGCGGATTGTTCCCGCAGTCTGTCTGTACGAGAATCAGCCGGGAGGATTCGGCATTCCCCGGAATAACCCCCTCGCTTACCAGTCTGCGCAGCGAAGCTTCGGAATTGATGGGATCGTCTATCAGTGCCGAGAGCAGTTTCTCCCCGTAAATCGGTTTGATCTCGTTCAGCCGGATGCTCTGCTGCTGCCGCTGGCTGCGTTCCTCTTCCTCGGACCGCCAGGCGGCTACCGCCTTGGAGACCGCGGTATTGATCGCTTCAGCTTCAATCGGCTTGAGGATATAATCAATGCCGCCGTTGCGGACAGTCTGACGTACGAAGTCAAAATCATTATGCCCGCTGACCACAATGAATTTGGTGTTTCCGGCGAATTCATTGACCCAGGTCATCAGCTCAACTCCGTTGCCCGATTCCATCATCATATCCATGATGACTAGAGCCGGTTTCGCCTCACGAATGACTTCAATCGCTTCATTGCCGTTTCCCGCCTCCAGAATCTCATCAATATGATGAGCGTCCCAGTCAACCAGGAGCCTTACCGCTTTTCTGACTCTTGCTTCATCATCTACTATAAGCGCCTTCATATCCGTTCACTCTCCACTAGAATTTCAATTTCCAGTCTGACTATTACTCCGCCACTCTCCAGATTGTCCACGGTCAGGACTGCGTCATCCCCGCATACCAGCCGCAGCCGCGCCAGCACGTTCCCCAGGCCGATGCCTGCGCCGGGAGCATCACGTTTGCTGTCACTGCTTTTCAGTGTGGCGACGTCCAGTGAACCGGGCTGCTGAAGCTCCTTGCGGAGCATTTCCAGCCGGGCCGGCGGGATGGAGTGGCCGTTGTTCTGAATATTAATTTCCATCCGCCCGGACTCCAGCTTCGCTGCTGTGATCTCAATGAATCCGTCACTGCGGGACAGATTAAAGCCGTGTTTGAAATAATTCTCCACAATCGGCTGCAGAATCATCTTCGGCATCAGGGCATGGAGCAGCGATTCTTCCATATCGTAGCGGAAACTGAATTTATTTTCAAAACGTTCCTTCTGCAGCTCAATATAGGCTTTGACATGGTCCAGCTCATTCTGGATGGTCACGATCTTTTCATCATTATACATGCTGTACCGCATCATTTTGGCCAAGGCCGAGAGCAGGCCATAGATTTGCGGCACCTTCAATTCAAGCGCAAGCGTGCCGATAATCTGCAGCGTATTGTTCAGGAAATGCGGGTTGATCTGTGCCTGCAGTGCCCTCAGCTCATTGGTTTTATTGGACAGCTCCAGCCGGTATTCCCGCAAAATCAGGTTGTTGATCGTATCCATCATGTTGCGGAAATGTTCAGTCACCACGCCGATCTCATCCTTGCCTGTTGGGCGGATGTCAATCTCAAGATTACCGGTCTGAACTTGGGTCATGTACCGGCTGAGCTGCTTGATTGGAGCCGTGATCCGGAAAGAGATGAGGATCGTCAAGGCGATTATCATAATCATCAGCAGGACCAGCAGGAGGATATTGATTTGTGCCGCCTCTTTAGCTTCGCGGAACAGGTAGGATACCGGAATTTGCTTCACCAGTGTCCAGCTAAGACCGGGGCTTTCAATTTTTTGATAAATAAATACAGCCCCGCCTTCTTCAAAATACCCTTGATCCCGGTCATTCGCTGCAATCTGCTTATTATACCAGGTAGCATTCAGCGGTTTGCCCAGAGCGGCGGTATCGTGGCTGTAGACCAGTGTTCCGCTGTCATCCACCAGATAGACGTTCTCCTGATTCTGCTCATACAATTGATCCACAATGTCGGTAAGTGCAGTCAGTCTCACATCCACCGACAAATAGCCGAGGACCTTGGAGGACGGGATTTTCTCAATTCTTCTATGCATCGTGAACACCGGCTCTGAAGTGAACTGCGGAAACGGTGAAGTCACCCCGTAGGCGGTGCTCATGTGAGTGCTCTGCACAGCTACCTGGGAGACGCCGGTGTTTTGGGAATCAGCATAAGGAGCGGTTGCCTGCCAGCGTTTGGGTGTCGTATTTTGTGTCACCAGTGTTGCCTTGCCGTCTTTGACGCCGTACAGATACACCTGTGAAATATCCGGCATGGAGGTCGAGATGTAATTGAGCGAGGAATAGACCGAAATATCGGCAGTCAAGTCGTCGTATCCGGCTTCAAGCAAGCGGTAAAAGTCGGAATCCGAATAGGCAATCAGAGACAGCCGGCTCACTTCTTGGATCAGACTATTAATATTTTTGTAGCCTTGATACAGCAGGTTTTTATTCTCATCCACGGCCCGGGTTCTTAGAGACTCCGTCGTATAAGAATAGCTGATATACATCGTAGCCATAATACAGACTAATGTTGGCAGGAGTAAAAAAACGATCAGCTTGGTGCGGATATTGTTCCATTTCATCGCTTCTTGTCACTTCCGATCAATATTTTACACCTCAAAGATCACTTGCGTAGGTGTAAGGAGTCCGCAAAAAAACGGATAATATGTTTAGATCATAAACAAGTAAGTGAGTAAAAGAAAGGGGGGCGGGTAAATGCGCGGCAATAAGTTGTCCCAATTTGGTCAACAGCTTTTTTTCGTCGGACCGGCCTTATTGTTCTTTACCCTGATTACGATTATTCCATTTCTAATGGGGATGTATTATTCCTTTACAGACTGGAATGGCGTATCTGGTAATGTAAGCTGGGTTGGCTTTGATAACTTTAAAGCGATTTTCACAAATGATCCGGATTTCTGGTCATCCTTCTGGTTTACAGTAAGATTTACTCTGCTGGGGGTTATATTGACCAATGTAGTGGGCTTTTTCCTGGCCTATCTGCTAACAAAACCTTTAAAAACACGTAATATGCTCCGTACCATTTTCTTCATGCCGAATGTTATCGGGGGATTGTTGCTTGGTTTTATATGGCAGTTTATCTTCATCAAAGGGTTCTCAACGCTCGGGGGAATGACCGGCTGGTCCTTCTTCAATCTTCCTTGGCTCGGTGATGCAACAACCGGCTTCTGGGCGATTGTCATGGTCTTTGTCTGGCAGTCTTCCGGTTATCTGATGGTAATCTACATCGCTTCGCTCAGCAATGTGTCGAAAGAGGTGCTGGAGGCGGCTGAGATTGACGGGGCTTCCCGGATGCAGGTGCTGCGCAACATTATAGTGCCGCTGATCATGCCTGCTGTAACCATCGGTTTGTTCCTGGCGATTTCCTGGTCTTTCAAAATGTTCGACCTTAACCTTTCCCTGACGAAAGGCGGACCGTTCAAATCAACGGAATCCGTGGCTATGAATATTTACAATGAAGCCTTCCTGAACAACCGTTACGGTCTGGGTACTGCAAAAGCGCTGCTGTTCTTCGTAATTGTGGCGATTATTACTGTGATTCAGGTCCGTGTTACGAAGAGCAAGGAGGTGGAAGCTTAATGAACGCAAAGTCAAAAGGCAGATGGAATATCGGGATTGAAGTATTCATGATCCTGCTTGCACTGCTCTTCCTGTCTCCGTTTTATTTCCTGCTGGCGAACTCGGTGAAATCGTTCGGGGAAATCCTGAGTGACGCGGCAAGCTGGCCGGAAGTCTTCATGTGGTCCAACTATTCCAATGCATGGAAATTGGCCCGCTTTTCTGAAGCTTTCCGCAATTCGATCATAGTCACAGTCATCAGTGTTGTCTTTATCTCGCTGTTCAGCGCTATGGCTGCTTATCGTATGGTTCGCGCCAACACACGGTTCAATCAGATTCTGCTGCTTCTGTTCGTAGCGGCAATGGTGGTTCCTTTCCAGACGATCATGATTCCGATCCTGAAAGTCGTTAATATTATTGGAGTCAATAACTCCTTCGCCGGGCTGATTATCACCAATCTGGGGATCAGTGTTCCGATGGCGATCTTCCTGTTCCATGGTTTCATCAAATCGGTGCCTCTTGAGATTGAAGAAGCGGCAACCGTGGATGGCTGTAATCCGATCAGTGCTTTCTTCCGGATTGTGCTTCCGCTGTTGAAACCGATGCTGATGACGACGATCGTCTTGAATGCACTAGGTATCTGGAATGACTACCTGCTCCCGTCCCTGATTCTTCAGGCACCGGAACTTCGGACCATTCCGCTGGCAACCTTCTCGTTCTTCGGGCAGTACACGAAGCAATGGGATATGGCGCTTCCGGCGCTTGCGCTTGGTGTAGCTCCAATCGTAATATTCTACCTGTTTATGCAGCGTTACATTGTTGAAGGAATAGCGGCTGGCTCGGTGAAAGGTTAACACCGGGCCCCCGTTCCAAATATAAAAGCTAGTAAATTTATTCAAGGGGGAAATTAGAATGATGAAGAAACGTTCTGCACTGATGATGTCCAGCGTCCTGCTGATGTCTGTTGTGCTCGCGGCATGCGGTGGCAACAATAACAATACTGCTTCAAATAATGCTCAAAATGGAAGCGCTGGCAATAAAGGCGGCGAAACTAAAACGGTTAAGATCTTCCAATTCAAGACTGAAATCGTTGAAGGCCTCAATGAGCTGAAGGTTGAATTTGAAAAAGAAAACCCTAACATCAAGCTGGATATCCAAACTGTCGGCGGTGGCGCAGACTATGCAGCAGCGCTGAAGACCAAATTCGCTTCCGGCGATGCACCTGACATTTTCTCCAACGGCGGTTATGCCGAAATGGATCTGTGGGGCGATAAATTGGAAGATCTGTCCGACCAGCCTTGGGTGAAGGATCTGATTCCTTTGGCGGCTGAACCAATGACCAAAGACGGCAAAACCTACGGTATGCCAATGAACCTTGAAGGTATCGGTTATGTGTACAACAAAGATCTGTTCGAAAAAGCCGGCATTACTGAAACTCCAAAAACAATCACTGAGCTTGAAGAAGCAGCTAAGAAATTGCAGGCTATCGATGTTATTCCTTTCGGCAACGCTTATCAAGAGTGGTGGCTGCTGGGTAACCAAGGCATCAGCGTAGCTTTTGCACAACAAGACAATGTAGATGAATTCATCAGCGGACTTAACGCAGGTACCTCCACGATCGTGGGCAACCCAGTATTCAAAGATTGGAGCAACCTGCTTAAGCTGACTGTGAAATATGGACAAAAGAACCCATTGACTACTGATGCCAACACTCACCTGGCGATGTTCGCTAATGGCGAAACTGCTATGATGCAGGAAGGCAACTGGGCACAAACACTTGTAGACAACATTACACCTGACATGAACATCGGTATGTTCCCAATGCCGATCAATGATGATGCTGAGAAAAATGACAAGCTGACTGTTGGGATTCCTGCCAACCTGGTTGTGAACAAAGAATCCGGATCGAAAGAAGAAGCTAAGACATTCCTGAACTGGCTGGTAACTTCCGATATGGGTAAAGAATATATCACCAAAAAATGGAAATTTATCCCTGCCTTGTCCACAATCGAAGCTACTCCGCAGGATATCGGTTTGCTGGGTTCGGATGTATGGAAATATGTACAGGATGGCAAAGTGTACGGTCTGCAATCCTCTAAATTCCCTGATGGCGTAACACAGGAATTCGCAAGCGTCATTCAACAGCTGGTTGCCGATAAAGTCGACGAAGCCGGCTGGGAAAAAGGCATGCAGGCTGCTTGGGACAAGCTGAAGAAATAACGTCTCACCGTAAACAGAGAGCCCTATAAGGGCCGTAATTGGATAAAGTGGATTGCCGGACGTCCCCGTCCAACGCATCATTGATGTGAAGCGGGGGCGTCTTTTTGATAGGATGGAAAGTGGAAATGGATGGATGAGAACGGGAGGAGAGGAAGATATGACACTGAACAGTTATAACGCAGTGCAGGTCGGCGTCGATTATTACCCGGAACACTGGGATGAGTCCTTGTGGGCAGCGGATATTCAGTTAATGAAGGAAACCGGGGTCAAGGTGGTCCGGGTTGCTGAATTCGCATGGAGCCGTTTAGAGCCAAGGGAAGGTTTCTTTGATTTTGCCTGGCTGGACCGGGCTATGGAGCTGTTCCATCAGTACGGATTGCAGGTTGTGATCGGAACACCAACTGCCACTCCGCCGCGCTGGCTGACCACCAGCTATCCGGATGTACTTCCGGTCTTTGCCGATGGGCAGACGTTCCATCCTGGCGTGCGCGGGCACCGCTGTTATAACAGCGCTTCCCTGCGGGGATATGGCAGCCGGATTATCGAAAAGCTGGCCCGCCATTACAGCGGTCATCCTGCTGTGATCGGCTGGCAGACCGACAATGAATTCGGCATGATTGACTGCCACTGCGAGACTTGCAATGAAGTTTTTCGCAGCTGGGTTAGGCAAAAGTACGGCACGCTGGAGAACGTGAACGCAGCATGGGGAACGGTAGTTTGGAGCGGGGAGTACAGCGACTGGAATGAGCTGACGGTACCGCTGGGCGGCTCGCCGTTCCAGAATCCGTCGTTCCTGCTGGATTTTCAGCGTTTTCAATGGGATTCGGTTGTCCGGTTCCAGAAGACGCAGATTGATATTCTGCGGAGGATTTGCCCGGAGCATTTTATTACCCATAACTTTCACAGCTATCCGCAGCGGCTGGATATGTATGCAGTAGGCGCCGACCTCGATGTGGCGGCATTCGACTATTATCCGAACACCTCACCGGACAAACAAGAGACTACACCCTATAGCGGAGCGTTGTCTCTGGACGTCACTCGCGGGATTAAACGGCAGAACTTCTGGATCATGGAGCAGCTCAGCGGCTCACCGGGCTGCTGGATGCCGATGTGGCGGACACCGTATCCGGGTTTTATCCGCGCCTATGCCTGGCAGGCGATTGCCAGAGGTGCGGATACGATCGTGCATTTCCGCTGGAGAAGTGCTGTCGCCGGGGCCGAGCAATATTGGCATGGCCTGATTGATCACAGCAATGTGCCGGGCCGCCGATTCGCCGAGTTCAGCCAGCTCTGCGGAGAAGTAAACGGCCTCAGCGGCAGGCTGCAGGGGACTGTGCTGAAGCATGAAGTGGCGATTCTGCATTCCCATGAGCAGAAGGCCGCGCTGGACATCCAGCCACAGGCCGGGGGTCTGGACTATTACGAGAACATTAAGCAGGTTCACCGGGTACTTATGAAGCTCGGGATTGGCTGCGATGTAATCCGTGCCGGTGAACCGCTGGACGGCTATAAGGTCGTCATCGCGCCAAGCCTGTACGTGCTGGACGAGACGCTTGCGGAGCAGCTTGAAGCTTATGCGGCGGCAGGCGGTCTACTCATTCTGACGAACCGCAGCGGCGTTAAGGACAGCAACAACGTCTGCGTCATGCAGCCGCTGCCGGGATTGTTAAGCCATGCAGCAGGGGTCCGGGTTGACGAATATGATCCCGTCGGCCTGGAAGTCCATACCCTAGTGGACCCTGAAGGGAACTCCTTCGAATGCAGCCAGTGGTGCGATCTGCTGACGCCGGTCACGGCGGTGCCTGTCGCCTGGTACGGCGATGATTTCTACGCCGGAATTCCGGCTGTCACTGTCAACAGCTTCGGGAAAGGGCAGGTGTATTACTTCGGAACCCATGCCGAAGATCGCTACTGGTCACTGCTGCTGGCCGATTTGGCCGGCAAGTACGGAGTAACCCGCTTTGCGGGTCTGCCGGATGGCGTACAGGCCACAATCCGCAGCGGAGAGAACGGCAGCTTCCTGTTCCTGCTGAACCTGAACCGGATGCCGCAAACCGTGCCGCTGCCGGGCAGTTACCCTAGTGTGCTCTATAACGGCGAGATCCGCTTGGGCGAGCTGCAGATGGAGGCTTACGGGGTGGAGATTCTGGAGCTGGCGGAGTAGCAGGAAGGGTGAAAGCAACAGACTCGTTGTATTTTAGGCTCAGGGGAACGAGGTTGGCTTTCATTAACTATTTCATTGCAGTTTGTACAGTAGATTCCGCGTACAAGGCAGGGGCAAGCAAGTCAATTGCACTTTGTGCAGCAGAATTCAACCAAAGGGCTATTTGGATCGAATTCTGCTGAATCTGCTGCATGAAATGCAATAGAATCAGAATAAAGGCCAAATCGGGCCGGATCTGCTGCACAAAGTGCAGCAGAAGTAATTCTGGGCGGAGTGAGAGATAGGATTCATGAAGATAGCAACAGCTGAATGTCAGACGTTCCTCGGAGTGACTATAAATCTCCTCCCGCGCCTCACCAGTTTACCAATAGCACTACGCGCCTGTTAGCTGTTAGTGGAGCTTCCTAAATTGCTCCGGTGTAGTCGCCGACTGCTTGCGGAAGGTGGCCACGAAGTGGCTGACATCGCGGAAGCCGACCAGCTTTGAGATAGCTTTTACCGTCAGGTCAGGCTGGGTGACGAGCAGTTCCTTGCTCTTGCGGATACGCAGGCGGACGAAATAGGCGTAGGGAGACAGGCCAAAGGTCTGCAGAAACAGGCTGTTAAGATAACGACCGGATACCTCAAGCTGGGACGCGAGATCATAAAGTCCGATATCGGGATCGCCATAATGAACATCCATCCATTTGAGCAGCGGCTGCAGCTTGTCCACATTGCGGGAAATGGAAGTATTGTTATGCAGCCGGCCGTATTTGCTCAAGGTAAGCAGGAAGCGGTAAGCGTCGGTGGAGACGCCCAGGCTGAACATGTCGTCCGAAGCATCATGGCGGTCAAGCATCTCCTTCAGCATATGAGGAAGCGGTGCTTCGCTTTCCCACCGGTAGAAGGAATTGGCGCCCATGCCCAGCGACTCCAGGATGTGCCGGGCTGAGCTGCCGCCGAAGGTGAGATAATAGGTGCACCATAGATGTGGAGTGAGCGATTCATAGCGGTGCGGAGTTCCGGGCAGCAGCAGAACGCCGCTGCCTTCGGAGAGCGTGATTTGGTTGTTCTCAAAATATATAATGCCTTCACCCTGGGCCGTCTGAAGCCAGTGATAGGTGTCGTAGCCTTCGGGGCGGGATACTTTTTCCTGATCAGGGTTAAAGCCCATACTGTCCAGAGTAATGGGCAGCTGCTGTCCGCCCTCCTGGGCAAACACAATTCTGCGTACCGCTGTCGCTGGCACAATCATCATCTCCCGTAGTTCCATATTATTATATGTATGGACCTTAATTTTATATATAAAGCGACACGTTAACCGTTTAAAATAAATATATACTTATACTATAAAGGATGTGCAAAGTGTGATCAACGATAAATTGCCAAAGATTTGGTACGGTGGAGATTACAATCCCGAGCAGTGGGATGCCCCGGTATGGGCTGAGGATGAACGGATGTTCAAACTCGCGGGAATTGATGTCGCCACAATTAATGTATTCTCCTGGGCACTGATTCAACCGTCGGAAGACATCTACGATTTCTCCGGCCTGGATGAATTGATGGACCGCTTATATAAGAATGGAACCTATGTATGTCTGGCAACAGGAACCGGGGCACATCCGGCCTGGATGGCTCACCGTTATCCCGAAGTGACCCGCGTCGATGTGCAGGGCAGAAAACGCAAGTTCGGCGGCCGTCATAACTCGAATCCGAACAGTGCGGTATACCGCAAATATGCGGCTAAACTGGCAGGCAAGCTGGCTGAGCGCTATAAGGACCATCCGGGGCTTGTGGCTTGGCATATTTCCAATGAATACGGCGGCTATGACTATTCCGAGCAGTCCGCTGCTGCGTTCCGTGTCTGGCTGAAGGAACGCTACGGTTCCCTGGATGGCTTGAACAAAGCCTGGAACACCCGTTTCTGGGGGCATACCTTCTATGACTGGGAAGAAATTGTAGTACCGAACGAACTCAGCGAAGAATGGAACGGCAACCGCACCAACTTCCAGGGGATTTCCCTCGATTACCGCAGATTTATGTCGTACAGCCTGCTGGAATGCTACAAGATTGAATACAATGCCATCAAGGAGCATAGCACCAACATCCCTGTTACTACCAACCTGATGGGCTTCTATCCGGAACTCGATTATTTCGAATGGGCCAAACATCTGGACGTGATCTCATGGGACAACTATCCATCGCTGGATACACCGGTCAGCCACACGGCCATGACGCATGACCTGATGCGCGGCCTCAAGAACGGCCAGCCCTTCATGCTGATGGAGCAAACGCCAAGCCAGCAGAACTGGCAGCCGTACAACTCCCTGAAGCGCCCGGGCGTAATGCGCCTGTGGAGCTACCAGGCTGTAGCGCGCGGTGCTGACACCGTCCTGTTCTTCCAGCTCCGCCGGTCCATCGGCGCTTGCGAGAAATATCATGGCGCGGTTATCGAGCATGTGGGACATGAGCATACCCGGGTCTTCCGCGAATGCGCTGAGCTTGGCAAAGAGCTGGAGCAGCTTGGCGATCAACTGCTGGATGCACGCAGCCAGGCGCAGATCGGGATTATTTATGACTGGGAAAACCGTTGGGCGCTTGATCTATCGAGCGGACCATCCGTAGCACTGGACTATGTTAACGAAGTGCACAAATATTATGACGCACTGTATCAGCAGAATATCGAAGCCGATATGATTGGCGTTGAAGAGAACCTGTCCAAGTACAAGATTGTAATCGCACCGGTGCTGTATATGATCAAGCCGGGATTTGCCGAGAAGGTTGAGGCCTTTGTGAAGGCTGGCGGTACATTCATAACCACTTATTTCAGCGGCATCGTGAATGAAAATGATCTGGTTACGGTGGGCGGCTATCCTGGAGAGCTGCGCAAGGTGCTCGGCATCTGGGCCGAGGAAATCGATGCCCTGCTGCCGGGAATGAGCAATGAGATCGTGATGAACAAGGAATGGGGAACGTTAAGCGGTTCCTACAAATGCGATTTGCTATGCGATCTGATTCACTCGGAAGGTGCCGAAGTGCTTGCGCAGTACGGCTCAGACTTCTACAAAGGCATGCCGGTATTGACTGTGAACAGCTTTGGTGAAGGCAAGGCCTATTATGTGGCCAGCAGTCCTGAGGTTGGATTCCTGCAAGGGTTCCTTGCCAATCTGTGTAAAGAGAACGGCATTAAGCCGCTGGTAAGCGCACCTGAAGGCATTGAATCCGTTCAGCGTGTGAAAGATGGCGTGTCTTATCTGTTCCTGTTGAACCACAAAGAAGGCGATCTCAGTGCAGACATCGGCGCAACTGAACGCACCGACCTGCTGACCGGCAAGACCTTCAGCGGCTCCGCTGTTGTTCCAGGCCGTGGCGTCCTGATTTTGTCAGACAAGAACTAAACGAGAGTGCAATAAGGCTGTCTCCAAAGTGGATATTTCTACGTATGAGGCAGTCTGGTCATCACATCACAAAAACAGCAGAGCAGCAGTTCACCCATCGCGGGAGAATCGCTGCTCTGCTGTTTTTGCTTATGAGCGGCTCGGATCAGCATATTGAAACTCCATATTTACTCTTCAGTAGAAGAACCGAAGTCTGTTATTTTTAAGTCATATTTGAAACTTATCTTCGACCGGCTGAACGTATCGTCCCAATGCTCCTTAACCTTTTTCCATTCCGCAGGGTGTTGGATGCTGAGCATCTCGCCGAAGCCGGCGACATCCGCTTTATAATCACTTTGCAGCTTCTGCATCAGCTTTTGCATCATCTGCGCGAGCTTCTCCTTAAATATGCGGCCGACTTTTTCTGAATACTCAGCTGAAGTAGGATAACTCTTTTTGTTCCAGGTTTCTATCAGTCGACCCTCGGTACGAATAGAGACTTCAAATGAAATGTCGTCCCCGTCTACAATGGCCTTGATCTTGCTCTTCATTGCCTTCATTTCGTAGGTCATCGGCTCATTGTCCCAATCATAGGCTTTGATCGCACCGCTTGTGCCCTTACCTGTCAGCCAGGAGAGGCACTCCGTGTCCTCCTGTGACAAGTTTCCGATCCAGTGGCCAGTATCCCCTTTAATAATTGCAGCACCCGAAAACTCCGTATCTCCATCCGCTGTAATGAGGTTTTGCAGAGCATAACTCTTCTTGGAGTGCATGAGTGCATCCAGTTGTGACAAAATGACCGGACTCAGCACCTTACTTGTCCTGAATCGATTACTGATCATTTCTTTGATATGAAAGGAAGGGATTACACCGGTTCGCTTGGAGATGAGCGTGTCGTCAGCGCGGCCTTCACTGATAAAAACCATCGTACTCGGACGGATGTCATTGTCGCGGAGCACAAAATCCATAAGCTGATCCATCTTCTGCCGCTTGAGCAGATCAGTTGATACTATAATGACCTTGAGATGGTGCCCGATGATCGGACGTTCGTTGCGAATGGAGAATTGGCGGAAGATCTCAAGCAGGGAGTCGCCGGTTCCCGATATATTGACATAGGGAGCGGTCTGCTGGCTCGCCTGTTTTGCCATTGTACCTGTCGATTTAACCGGAACAATCTGTAACGTTACTGTAATCAAGTTCTGCTTGGAATAGGTGCCGCCATGCTCCTCCAGCGTTTGTTCCGTGGGAGTGAGCTTGCCCGTGTCCAAGGAAAGGCCTGAATACAGCGCCAGGTCTTCAATTTCTCTGCTGCTCCAGCATCCTGTCTGCGTAACCAGAAGCAGGAGCATGCAGAGGATGAGGGGAAGTGTCCGCTTACACATGCTGCTTCAATCCTTTCGTGCGAATAAGCCAAATCGCCGAGAGTAGTACCGGCAGCAAAAAGAACAGTACGATTCCCATTTTGCCGATAGCATCGCCAAGGGTAAACAGATCATTAATAGACTTAGGCACCATAGCGGAAATGAAAATGACCGGAACAAGCGCGAAAATAACCGGATGCATGGAAACCCGGAAGATTTGGGAGATGCCCAGAGAGGCCTGAAAGAAGAAGCTGCTGAAGTTGCAGAACATTTGCATCAGCCAGATCACCATAAGCGGAAATTCCATGCGTTCGAAGAAAAATCCCGTGATTTCAAAGCTTCGAATGAGATCAATGGTGGGCCAGGTGCTTGTAATAGCAGAATCTATCGAGATGCCTCCGATGACCATAACTACCGTCACAAGATATAGGCAGAGAGGGATGCTGATTCCCACCAGCATCGCTTTTAGCGCCTGCCGGGGATTCTGCATGAACGCCACAAGTGTCATGACGACTTCACAGCCTGTAAAGACAAGCACTGTTGATTTCAGGCCGCTGAGCACGGGAAGAATCCCGCTGCCGAGGACCGGACGCAAATGATTAATATCAAAAAGATTGAGGCTGAAAGCGTAAGAAATGAGCAGAATCATGATGCTGATCGGAAACACGATTTGAAAGACTCTGGAAATGGAATTAATGCCGCCGTACACGAGATAGGTGCCGACCCAGATAAAGGGAAGGATGATCGCCCATGTCGGGGTGCCTTCCAGCAGAAAAAACAGTGTGACCTCCGCGAGCGAGCGGATTTCAAAACCTGCAATGATGATGAAATAGATAATTAAAAGCAGGCAAAGAACACCGCCAGGAACCCGGCCAATGATCTTCCCGGTATACTGAAAAACCGTTTTTCCGGGGAACTGCTGGCTGATCTTCACCATCACCACAATCACCGCCATCACAATCACACCACCCAGCAGCACGGACAGCCAGGAATCCGTTGTCTTCACACTTTGACTCACGCTCCGCGGCAGCGTAAGGATCCCGGCGCCAAGCACGGTATTGTTCAGGAACACGGCAGCCTGTGAAGCGCTGATTTTATCATCTGTACGAGTAAACATAGGATGCCCCCCTTCATAAATGTGATCATGACCTCCGTTTGCTGTTTTTTGTTTTCATCATTGCAGGTCTGCGTTTCATCATGGCGAGCGGCACACGGAAGAATAAATCCTTCCAATCCCTTGGACGAAACGGCGATACCGGCGTCAGGTAGGGCACTCCGAAGCTCTTAAGCCTGGTAAGATGGCTGCAGATGAGCAGGAAAAACAGGATCGTGCCGAACATGCCGAGAATGGCGGCAAATATCATTCCGGCAAAACGGAGAAGCCGTAAGGTAATCCCGGCGCTGTACATCGGAATAGAGAAAGAGGATATGGCAGTGACCGCAACGACAATGACCAGGAATGGGCTGACAATCCCTGCATTTACAGCTGCATCGCCAATAATCAGGCCGCCGACGATGCCCATCGCCGGGCCGATGGGTTTGGGCAGCCTGATCCCGGCCTCCCGTAAAATTTCAATCGATATCTCCAAAATCAGCACCTCGATCAGTGAAGGGAAGGGCACACCTTGCCGGGTCTTGATAATCGTGATCGCCAGCTCCGTAGGAATAAGTCCCGGATGAAATGAAATGAAGGAAATGTAAAGGGATGGAGCCATGAGTGCCATAAATGCGGCGGAGAAACGCAGCATCCGCAGAAATGATCCCGGCAGCCACCGGTCATAATAGTCCTCCGGAGATTGCAGCAGCATACTGAATGTAACCGGCACAATCAGCGCGAAAGGCGTCCCGTCCAGAAGAATGGCGATGCGGCCTTCCAGCAGAGCAGTTATAACTCTGTCAGGTCGCTCGGTACTCTGGACCTGCTGGAAGGGACTTAGGTAGTTGTCTTCAATCAACTGCTCGATATACCCCGACTCAGCGAGAAAGTCGATGTCTATTTTGGAAATACGGGTCTGTACTTCCTCCAGCAGCTCCGGATTGACAATATCCTTGATGTAGGCAACCACCAAATCCTTTTGCACGCTGCTGCCGGCCCGGTACGTCTTCATTTCAAGCTGGTCGCTGAATCCCTGGCGGCGCAGCATGGAGGTATTCTCGCTCAGCACCTCGGAGAAGCCGAGTCGTGGTCCGCGCAGCAGTGCTTCTGAGACAGGTTCTGCTATCGCCCGGTTCGCACCTCCAGGAAGTTGGATTAGCAATCCCTTCGGCATTCCTTCAATCAGCAGAGCGGCATGTCCGAACAGGACGGATTTGTTGATCTTCCAGATTACTGGCTTCGCGCAAATTGCTGAAGGGCAGCAGATGTTCGGCGATGCCGGAGGCGGACAAGGAATCGGCGGTGGCCTCAAACATTAGAAACTGCATCATCTGCATATTAAGCAGCCTGTCGTTCTGCATGCCGTCCACATACATAAGCACTCCTTGAGTCTGCAGCTTCGTTAGCGTGAACTCCCTGAAGTGGAGATCACTGTTTCCGCCGATAGCCTCCTTAATGAAGTGAAGGTCGGCGGCGAAATCTCCGCTGAAGGCCGCTGCGGGAGGGGCGGTCTGCGGCAGGGCGGTATCTGATTGTGTTCTGCGGTTAGATACTTTCCCGTTGCCTAAGGCCTGCGGTCCTCTTCCGTTGCCTACATAGGAATGCAAGGTTTTGTATAGACGGCTGGTAATTATGGGGACCAGCAGAGCAATTCCAGCCTGATAAAAAACTCCCCAGCCCGGGATATAGGATAAGATCGATGCGAGCAATGAAATCAACCCCAGCTTTAAGAGTAAACAACTATGTAAATGAAGTTTTCCAAAGTTTGCTGCGGTTTAGTCATTTCTGTAAAAATATAATTCAACAACAATGGATGCCTCTGATTTCAGGAGCGCATCCATGTCTTCAGGAATATTCAACTAGCTGTCTGCCAGTACATTTCCGGTAAGGAATTAGCGGAGGGGAATGTTGTATAATGCATAATAAAGAGGAGCATCAAGATTACCCGTTCAGGAAAGAGGCAGCAGATGAAAACCTTACTGGTAACAGGGTACCGTGCGCATGAGCTCGGTATTTTTGACAGCAAACATCAAGGCATTCCCTATATCAAAAAAGCACTTAGAGGCAGGTTGACTCCCCTCATTGATGAGGGGCTGGAATGGATTATTACGCCCGGACAATACGGAGTGGATCTTTGGGCATGTGAGGTGGTGCTTGAGCTGAAAGTGCAGTATCCCGGACTGAAGCTGGGCATTATTACAGCCCATGCCGCACCGGAAGAGAAATGGAAGGAGGAGAAGCAGAATGAATACCGGCGGATCATTGCCGGAGCGGATTACTACGGGGCTGTAAGCAATGCTCCTTATGACGGAAGCTGGCAATTCCGGGCCAGGGATGATCTGCTGTTCCGCAAAAGCGACGGCATCCTGCTCTTCTATGATGAGGACGCTGCCGAAGGAAGCCCGAAGTATTTTAAGGAGCGGGCATTGAAGCTGCATGCGGAAGGGGATTATGGCCTGTTCCTGATGCATGCCGAGGAAATCCAGAATATCGCAGATGAAGAAAATCAACGTGAATATGAATGAGGAGGCAATGCCAATGAATTTTGTTTATGAAGAGGATATTTGTTATGTCATTCTGTTAAGCCCGACCGAACAGGACCGCAGGGATATGGAAATTATACGGGGTCATGTGCGCCATCTGCAGGAGCTGGAACGCAGCGGGCAGCTCGTGATGTGTGGTCCGTTCAGCGATGCTCCTGGCGGGATGGTCATTATCCGCGCAGAATCGCACGAAGAAGCAGTGGCCATTGCCGAACGTGACCCTTACATCCTCTCGGGCGTCCGCAGCTACGAGCTGCGCACCTGGGGCCTGTCGCATGAAGGCAATAAGCATATGGGCATAGCTGCGGATTAACGAAAGTGCCGGTTAGATAAAGCTGCGCAGCGAAGGTGCTTTACGGATCTTGTAATTCTGCTCGTATGCATATGCCAGCTTGATCAGCATAGGCTCCTGGTAGGCCTGCGCCGAGAAGGTAACGCCGAAAGGGGCGCCGGCTGATGTATAGCCGGAAGGCACGATGATGGACGGATATCCCGCTCTTGAGGTAATCCGCGCACCGAAGTCGGCCGGGAACAGCAGAGCATCCAGCCGGTGCACGCTCATGGTGGCGTCGATGCCCTGTTCCTTGCAGAGCTTAAGGTCAGTGGCGCGGTCGCGCAGGTATTGCGGTTCCGTCAAGGTGCCGGAAGAGGTGTATTCAGCATCAATCAGCGTGGCTTGCCCGAACCTTAGCGTCTCGACCGGATGGGCATGATTGAAGTCGATAATATCCTTCAGCGTGCGCATCGGAGCGCCTGGACCCAGGCGGGCAAGATAGGCATTGATGGAGGTTTTGAATTCATTCAGCACAACGGAGGAATATTTGATCTCGCGTGCGGTCTTAATCTCAGCCGGGTCGATAATTGTCGCTCCAAGCTCACGCATTCTCTCCACGGAAGCGTTGAACAATGCCAGCTGCTCTTCCGTTAATTCTTCGAAATAATAATCCCGCGGAATCCCAATGCGTGCCCCCTGCAGCCCGTTCGGGTCGAGGAAGGCGGTATAATCTTCATGCAGTCTGCCCGCGCTTGTTCCCATGGCGGCATCGCCGCTGTCCTTGCCGAGCATTGCATTCAGCAGCAGTACGGCGTCGCGGACGGTTCTTGCCATAGGTCCAGCAGTATCCTGTGTATTGGACAGCGGGAGGATGCCGGAGCGGCTGATCATGCCTACGGTCGGTTTAATCCCGATGATCGAGCCGAGATTACCGGGGTTGAGGATGGAGCCGGAGGTCTCCGTTCCTACGGACACTGTGCAGAAGCTGCAGGCTACCGCAACCGCAGAACCGGCGCTGGAGCCGCCTGTCGGTGTGGATATGTTATAAGGGTTCAGTACCTGTCCGCCCCGGGAGCTGTAGCCCGAAGGCATGCCGTTCGTCATGAAATTGGCGAATTCGGTCATGTTGGCTTTTCCCAGAATAACAGCCCCGGCTTCGCGCAGTTTAGTAACGATATAGGCATCCTCACCGGCAAAAGAATCCGCCAAAGCCAGCGATCCCGCACTGGTATGCATTTTATCCCCTGTATTGATATTGTCCTTCAGTAAGACCGGTATGCCGTGCATCGGCCCCCGGGGACCCTGCTGCGAACGTTCTACATCCAGAGATTCTGCGATAAACAGTGCATCCGGATTGATCTCCAGCACGGAGTTGATCGTCAGGCCATTTTTGTCATGGTCGGCTATGCGTTCAAGATACATGAGCACCAGCTGCTTCGAAGTGATCTCTCCGGCAGCAAGCGCAGTTTGAATCTCCGTTATTGTAGCCTCTACGATTTCAAAACTCATACAGGTTCACGCTTCTTTCTCTCTTTGGTTTGTCGTTCTCCTTCATCTAACCATAGTTTGCCGTGTCTTGACAGCGTTCTTTTTACGACTCCCGGGGCATGTGGATTTCAAATTGTTTTTGATAGGGTGATTAGATAGTTCCAGATGTTGGGTAATGAATGCTAACCAAACTTTAGCGTATGCTTTCGAAGCGATTTTTGTCGAAGTCAATTCAGTGAGGTAACGCGCACAAAAATTTAGGAGGACAACATCTTGAGAAAATGGACAACATTCGTACTAGGAGTAACACTGGCAGTCAGCCTGTCGGCCTGTGGCAACAATGAGGCTGCCGAAAAATCAACGAATGCTGCCGAAGCATCCGCCACTGCTGCTCCGGCACCGGAAGCAACAGAGAAGGCGGCTGCGGAGCAAACTGCTAATGAGGGGACTCCCACTGTAGAAGAGCTTATTCAGAAGACGGCAGATGCAAGCCAGGAACTGAAGAGCTTTGCGATGGAATCGCAGATTTCACAGAAGATGAGCATGACCCAAGGGGAGACGACCCAGGATCAAAACGTTGAAATAACCATGAAATCAGAATATATGAAGGACCCGCTGCAAATGCATCAGCTGATCCAGATAAATCTGGCGGGTCAGGGAGAGCAAAAGATGGAGCAGTACATTACTGATGCCGGCTCTTTTAGCTTGGTCAATGGACAGTGGATAAAAATGCCTGCTGAAATGACTGAGCAAGTAATGTCTGCTATGCAGCAATCGGCCAGTCCGGAGAAGCAACTGGAACAATTTAAGTCCATTGCAGAATTTACGAAGGTCACCGAGGAGGGTGAGGATTACGTTCTAACCGCTAAGGTATCAGGGGACAATGTGAAGGAACTGGCGAAAAGCTATATGAACCAGAGCGGCAGCGCGGACCCGCAAATGACGGCTTTAATGGATCAGATGGACATTAAGAGTATGACAATCGTCTATGGAGTTAATCAAAAAACGTACCTTCCGACCCACACAGATGTGGATATGGTCATGGATATGACCGCCGACAGCCAGAAAGTCAGCATAGATATGAAGATGAAAAATGGGATCGGGCAGCATAATGAAATCAAGGCGATCGAGGTCCCGAAGGAAGCTTTGCAGGCAAAGGAAATACAGACGCCTTCAGCAACAGCAGCATCAAAGTAACAACCGCGGCTGCAACAGAGTAAATAATAACAATCACAAGACAAAACAAAGCCCGGCAAAGGTCATAAGAACCTTTCCGGGCTTTGTTTTGTTGATTAAATAGGGGCGAATATATGTCTATTCCGCCGGGACAGGGACAAAACCTTCTTCCGCCAGATACTCTTCAGCTTCCTGGATTGTCTCGAAGGCCATCTCGAGCTGAAGCCCGGCGTAGAGGTACCAGAGATCTTCCTCCAGCTTCAGGCTTAAGGTATGTCCGTCTCCATTAACCCAAAGGGTATCGGCAACTGTGGCAGTTTTCTTTTTCTTTTTGCCCTGTGCAGGGACTTCCGGGATATACATGGACAAAGAGGTGATCGACGCATCCAGCAGCTCGCGCAGCTCAGACTCCGTATAGTCGCGGATATTCACCAGACCCTTGTCATCACTTTCGTAGCCCCGCAGGAGCCCGGCGAACACGTAGCCATTGCCGTTAGGATGCAGGTGGGAAGCGACAGTTTTCTTCTCATGGCGGCTCTGCTCGAAGTGATAATTCACCCGCCCAAGCGATACATTGCGTCGTTCAAGCTGGGGGTAGGAATCAAGAATAGCTAATTTCTGTTCAAAAGTAAGCATATACAGCCTCCGGTTCACGGTTTATTGTAAGTGATTATACCATGCGGAGGAGCGCCGGACTACTTCTTGCACAGGCTCTTGTCAGGGTGTCAAGGCGCCAGCGGCAGTGTCAGCACGAAGCGGCAGCCTTGTTCCTGGCTACTGCCCAGCACCAGTGTTCCGCCCATCGCTTCGGCGAGCAAACGGCTGAAGGTCAGACCGAGGCCCAGTCCGCGCAGCGTGCTTTGCTTGTCGTTGCTGCGGAAGAAGGCTTCGAAGACCTTATCTCTATTATCCGGCGTAATCCCTGTTCCATTGTCCGCCACAGTAATCTCGGCGTGTCCGGCTGGAGCCAATAGGAGGCTGATGGTGAGCTGGAGGCAGCTTCCCGGTTTCTTGGCCTGCACGCTGTTATTCAATAAATTGACGATAATCTGCTGGATGCGCAGCGGATCACCCCGCAGGAACAGGGATTTCTCCGGCATGTGCAGCAGAGGTTCGTTGACATCTGCGCTTTGTGTCAGCTTCCATTGATAGATGATTTCCTCTAGCAGTCGAACTGCATCCAGCCTGTCGTGGCGGACGGCGACAATACCGGCAGTCAGGGCGTTGTAGTCGAGCAGGTCAGCGACCATACGCTGCAATCGGCTTGCTTCCAGCAAAGCGATATCAAGAAATTCCCCGGCTTCCTCCCCTTCGACCACACCTTCACGGACGGCATGGACCAGCCCTTTGATCGAAGTGACCGGTGTCTTCAGCTCATGGGAGACTCCGGCCAGCATGACCGCGCGCGACTGCTCGAATTGCTGCAGCTTTCCCGCCATCTCCTGAAAGGACATCAGCAGCTCGTGAATCTCTCTTTCCTTGGCCCCTGTCTCCAGAACAATGTTATACTGGCCGCCGCTGATTTGTGCGGCGGCGGCAGCCACTTTCTGAATCGGTTTGGCCAGCTTGCTGGAGAGGAGATAGATGGTCAGCCAGCTTAAGATGATCAGAAAGACGACGAGAATAAAGAAGAAGGTAATCTCTTCCTTCGGGATATGGCGCAGGGAACGTTTGGACTGTAGGACAATGACCTGCCCCAGCGCTTCACCGTCTCCTTGGATTTGGGCGACAGCAGCCTTGAACTCCGGGCTGCGGGAATCGGTTAACGTATCATTGAGCTTATGCCGCATCGCTTCCTCGCTGAGCGGCGGCTCAGAGAACAGCAGCTGTCCCTCTTTATCTGTGATGATCACGCACATTTCCACCGTTAATTTGAAGAAGCGCTTGCGGTCCTCAACCAGCTTGCTCAGAGTTGGACTGATGTTCATGTTTCCGTCCGTCCCGACACTGCGGTCGGCGATCTCCTGGGCCAGCAGACCGGTGGTCTGCATGCGGTTGTTCATCGCTTCCTGCTGAATCCACCAGAAAGTGACGAGTGCGGTGAGCAGCAATCCTATGCTGATAATCAGCAGGTAGCGGACAGTCCAATAGAAGAGGATGGAAGTGCGTTTCTTCAGGTTGTCCATAATTGATACCCCGTTCCTCTGAGCGTGCGAATCTCCCCTTCATCCGCCGGCCAGTGTGAGAGTGCCTGGCGCAGTCTTTTGATCGACAGATCTACGGCACGGTCGCTGCCCTCATAGTCCATTTCCCATACCTGCTCAATCAGCTGTTCTCTAGTGCAAATTTGATTCGGGCGTTCAGCCAAAAATAACATCACCGACATATCGCGCGGGCTGAGGCTGACCTCGGCACCGTTCAGGAAGAGGCTGCGTGCTGAAAAGTCGATGAACAGACTGCCGAAATGGCGTTTACGGCTGCCGTCAGACCACTGGGAAGGGCGGCGCAGCACTGCGTTTACGCGGGCTACTACTTCTTCCGGGATAAAGGGCTTGGACATATAATCGTCAGCGCCGCCGTCTAATCCGGCCAGCCGGTCATTGATGCCGTCCCGGGCTGTCAGCATGATGACAGGGCAGCTGCTTTTCTCACGGATCAGGCCAAGCAGTTCGAAGCCGTCCATGTTCGGCAGCATAATGTCGAGCAGGATCAGAGCGGGAGGGGAAACTTCAAAGGCTTCCAGTGCGGCGCGTCCGTCGGCGGCGCGGGTTACGTGGAAGCCGGCTTTTTTGAGATAGGCACTAAGTACCCGGGCAATGGCTTCCTCATCTTCAACAATTAGAATCGACTTCATATCTAGTGCCTCCTTGAACACGTCCGGCAGGTTGACTGCCATACGGACAGCGGCTGCAGTTTAATTAAAATTTACGACAAGTTTACCACATTGTGCAGGCGTGTGCTTTGACTTATTCCCGACATATTGCTTTGTTAGAATGGGAAACAAGCCTAAGGGCGCATAGAAAATGGATGGAGGGAATAAGGATGAACAAAAAAACATGGGTCTGGATTGCCACAGGAGTCGTTATCATCGGAGCCGTTACGGCCTTTGCCTTCTTGAACAACAGTTTGGGCAATAACGTTGAAATCGAGTCTGTTATTCCTGCACAGGAACAGGGAACGAATAGTGCGGGCACGGCTGCCGCGAACGCAAATGCAAATGCGAGTGGAGAAACAGCTTCCGGTGCTGCTGTTACAGCGGAACAATTGAACGGGGCCTGGAGTATTGCTGACACTTCCAAGGTCTATTGGTCGGTGACGACCTCCAAAGAGACAGTGAATTTTGTAAATGAAAAAGTTCAGGGAACCTGGAATGTGAATCTTGAGGATGCCGCCGCAATGACCGGGGAAGGGACTCTGGAGATGAGCGCGCTGGATTCCGAAAACGCTCAAAGAGATGAGCATGTCAAAAGCGATGATTACCTCGCGGTAACGCAGTTCCCGCAGTCGACCTTCACCGTGAAGTCGTTCTCCGAACTGCCGGCAGAATGGACGGAAGGCACCGCGGTACCCGTGGAGATGCAAGGGACACTTACGGTCAAAGGGATTGAGAAGGACGTGACTTTCCAGTCACAGGCCGTATACAGCGGAGGACAGCTTCTGCTGTCGGGAACAACAACCGTAACGTTTGAGGATTTCGGCATGGTAAGTCCACATTCCATCGTACTGGATACGGAGAACAATCTCGAAGTACGCCTGGAACTTACACTTACTAAATAGAATATACAGAGTCTATCACGACTGTTTGTGCCTGTCGCTCTTATAAGTGGAAGTCTACTTCAGTGCAGGGCTGTAAAATGAAAAGAGCAGGGTTTCTCCCGTTATTGGAGAAACCCTGCTCTTTGTTTGTGGTTCAAACACTTGCTTTAAGAAGAGGAGGGGCTCGAACAAGTTGTCAAACTTTGAGAGTCACTTATTCTATCCCCGGAAATTTGCATCGTCTGAAGCGGCGAGCACGGGAACCCGGCGTGCAGCCCTCCAGCGGAGCGGCTTACAAGCTGGAAACTACGCGGATCCCGTTCAATCAAAGGTATATCTACCTTTGAATTAGCGATTCTGCGTGGATACTGCTCAATCAAATGTATTGCTACCTTTGAATTGGTTCTACCGCCCGGACCGACCTGCGCGTTACGGATATAAGGCCGGGCCTTCCGACTAATGCCCGTCTTCCGCTGCTTCTCCATCGCCGGTGGTCTTGTCAGCCGCATCTTCCTTAGGGGGAATGCTCTTCTTCGGTGTGCCGTCCAGGCCATATTCCCAATCGTACGCGTCAAAAATTTTGCGGGCAACCGGTGCGGCACTGCTGGAGCCGAACCCGCCCTCCGGAATAACAACCGCTACAGCAAGCTTAGGATTCTCGCGCGGAGCATAGGCAATAAATACCCCGTTATCACGCAATTCTCCTTTACCCAGCTGCTGTGAGGTTCCCGTTTTGCGGGCAAAGTCATAAGGGAAATCGTTAAATGCAGTAACATCACTGTTCATACCCTTTTTGATTTCATTCCAGTAAGATTTATTAAAGGTTGTTACTTCATCCAGTACCTCGCGTTTGAACTGTTTAACCACGTTGCCCTTGGCATCGGTGATTTTGCTGACCAGCTGCGGCTTGATCCGCACTCCTTCGTTCGCCAGTGTCGTTACGTATTGGGCGAGCTGCAGCACCGTGTAGCGTCCTTGCTGTCCGAAGGAAGCATACACCAGCGCAGCTTGGTCACTACCGGCAGCCTTGGTATCGGTATAGTTGATCTGTCCGAGATATTCATTGGGTAGTCCGCTTTTTGTAGATACACCGAGGCCGAATTCCTTCATATATTTATCCCAGACCTTGACACCTTTTTCATGGTATTTCTCATAAAGCTTTTTGCCGATCATTTCCACCATGAACGCATTGGAGGATTTCTCAATCGCTTTGGCAGGGGAACTAAAATATCCGTAAGCATGACCGCCGGCATTGCGGACGGTTGTTTCGTGTCCGGCTCTGCCGAAGGTCGCGCTGCCTTTGTCCGTGTAGGTCGTGCTTGTACTAATGAAACCTTCGTTCAGGCCGATCAATACGGTCAGCGGTTTGATGACGGAGCCCAGGAAGACTGTCGAATCGAAGTTGTGTCCGGACCGGCCTGATGCAATCGGCGAAATAGTGCCGTTACGATAGTTAAGCATCATCTTGTTCCACAGCTCATCCGGCATGGTTCCTTTAGTCCACAGATTGGTGTCATAATCAGGCATGCTGGCCATAGCTACAATATTACCGGTATCGACTTCCATGGCAACAGCGTAGCCGGTCTTGGCGTCGGGATGAACCTTTCCCTGTACTGGATTTCTGTGCACCCATTCAATCTGATCCAGGATAGCCTGCTCTGTCTTTAGTTGAACATTTTTGTTGATCGTGGTCCACAGGTCATTACCTTTGACGGGTGGAACCACTTCCTCAATGCCTTCGGCTATGTTCTGTGCATTAACGCCTACCATCAGATATCCGTTGCGCCCGCGCAGCTCTCTTTGATACTGGAGTTCAAGACCGTCGTACCCGACGAACTCATCGTCCCTGTAAGCCAGACCGGGGTCTCCCTCATTTTTCATCGCCGCCAGGATATTTCTATAAATATCCATGTCCGTTTTTTTGAACGGCTTGATATATCCAACCGTTTGTGATGCTACCGTATCCTTGTCATAATGACGTTCATCCTCTTCACTTACCGTGAGATTGGGGTATTTATCCTTGTGCTCCATGAAGTAGGCCACTTCTTTATTTGTCAGACCGCGTTTGATCGGACGCAGCATAAAGCCGGAATAAACTTTGGAATCCAGGTCCATTGCTTTCAGCACTGCTTCTTTGGTTAGTACTTCATCTTTAGGTACCTTGGCCCCATGTGTTGCGAAATCAGCTGCAAGATCGGCTGCAAGACGGTCTGCCTTGGCGACGGCCTCTGGAGTACGGGCAGTTTTTTTGGTCTTCTTGTCCGTCGAGGTTTCGGAATATTCTTTTGTTAAAGTAAAATATAAGGTCTGCACCGACGTCGAATAGGCCAGTTTCTCTCCAGCCTGGGCATAAATAGTCCCTCTGATTGAAGCAAGCGGTACACTTTTCGTATCCCTGCTTGTTTCCTCATCTTTGAGGGTAGGTCCTTCGACAAACTGTAGAATGGCAAGACGGACAATAATAATGCAGAATATAATAAACGTGCTGAAGAAAAACACATTGATGCGCAGACTAAGCGACTGGTTCGTTTTTTGGTCATCAGATAAAGAATCCGATTTGAAAATAGACTTCACATGCAGCCTCCCCTACAGATTAAATTGATCCTGTTTGCAGATAGATTATTGAATGAAAATAAGACTTTACCATATTGTACCACAATATACCATCTAGTTTAAAAACGGATAACTATAGGAGGAAAAACGATGATTGAAGTAGCAGCGGCGATTATACATAATAAAGAAGGGCAGATATTGATTGCCCGCAGGCGGCAGGGCAAGTCGCAGGCCGGATTGTGGGAATTCCCCGGCGGCAAGCTGGAGGCCGGCGAAGATGTCCCGCAGTGTCTGCGAAGAGAGCTGATGGAGGAGTTGAATATCACCATACGTCCCACCGGGGCTTACGGGGTCAATGAGCATAACTATGGCAGTGTGCAGATCCTGCTGATTGCCTGGAAAGCGGAGTTTCTGGAAGGGGAGATCAGTCTCAGCGATCATGATGAGTACAGCTGGGTGCTGCCTGCTGAACTGGAGAGTTTTGTTTTTGCTCCGGCCGATGTTCCTTTTGTAGAAAGATTGCTGGAAGAGTCCTGCTGATGCTGATCTGAGCCGATATATAATTGAAAGGGAATACTGGAACCCGAAGAATACATAGAATATTTGCGCGCGAAGTTGCGCGAAGAAGCAGCGGAGTACTTCAAGGCCGAAAGCGATGAGCATGCACTGGAGGAACTGGCCGATATGCTGGAGGTCATCCGTGCTTTGGCACAAACTCATGGAGCGGACAGCGAAGTTCTGGAGAACATTCGTGCAGAGAAGGCGGAGCGCCGCGGAGCATTTAAGGAACGGATTTTGCTGCTGCAGCTGGAGGAAGCACACTAGCGGACAAGGAGGGAGTTGCCGCATGATTTTTGGTGAGGAGGTACATCCCATGTTCAAAAAGAAAGTGACTTTTACGCTATGTATTATTTCTGCAATTATACCCATTGTGTTATACATCTACCTTTACCCGCGGATGCCCGATTTTGTGCCAATTCACTATGATGGGGATGTAGTTGACCGGTTTGTAGACAAAGGGAGCTACGAGGTGCTGCTGATCAGTTTGTTCGGCTGGTGCGGTTTTGTGTTTATCCGGCTGCTGCATTGGCTGCTGCGAAAAGTGTTCATGCGCAGCTACATTGAGAATCTCGCTGTAGTGCACCGGACCTGGAATGCGGCAACGCTGCTTGTGACAGTGGGTTGCTCCGTGATTAGTATATGTGCGCTGCTTGCTATGGCGTAGGCGCAACCCTAACTCTTTTACAGGAGAAGCGCAGTTTGATAGAATCAAAGGGACTAGCAATAGTCCCAAGGAGGAGATATTAGTGTCAGTAGATAACGCTTACAAAGTAAAATGGGGCATTCTCAGCACGGGCTGGATTGCCCACCAGTTTGCTACAGACCTGGCTCATGCCAGCAATGGGACCGCTTATGCCGTGGGGTCACGTACGCAGGCAAGCGCTGATGAATTCGCCAAAAATCACGGCATCCCCGTGGCCTATGCCACTTACGAAGATTTGGTGAGCGATCCGGAAGTGGACGCCATCTATATTGGCACACCTCATCCGTTCCATAAGGACAATGTGCTGCTTGCGCTGCGCGCCGGCAAAGCCGTGCTGTGCGAGAAACCGTTCACTGTGAACAGCAGCGAATTGGAAGAAATTGTGGCGTATGCCCGCGAACAGAAGCTGTTCCTGATGGAAGCCATGTGGAGCCGCTACATTCCTGCGAACGTCAAGATCAGAGAATGGTTATCTTCCGGCAGGATCGGTGATGTTCGTCTGGTGAAGGCAGATCTCGGCTTTCGTTCCGACTGGAATCCGGAAGGACGTCTGCTGAACCCGGCGCTCGGCGGCGGTGCGCTGCTGGATGTCGGCATCTATCCGATTTCATTTGCTTCAATGGTCTTTGGGCCTCATCCAGAAACCATCTCCAGCACCGTGCATATCGGTGATACCGGGGTGGATGAGCATTTCTCGCTGTTGCTGTCCTATGGCGACGGCAAAAGCGCTTCGCTGAATGGCGGTATCCGTCTCAAAATGCTGGAGGAAGCCCATGTATTCGGAACAGAAGGCCATATCCTTGTCAAAGGAACACTGGTAAATCCTAAGTCAGCTGAGCTTTACATCGGCGGTGAGCTGGTCGAGACCTTTGAGGATGACCGTACCTCGATCGGATATTCCTTTGAAGCCGAGGAAGTGGGACGCTGTCTTCAGGCCGGACTTACGGAAAGCCCGGTGATGACGCTCGATGAGTCCGTAGCCATCATGAAGCTGCTGGATCAGGTCCGTGGACAATGGGGACTTAAGTATCCTGGTGAATAAGAGAGCAATGCTGTTATAACAGATTGGCGGCCCCCGGAGAATGTTCACATCACTCCGGGGGCCGCTGTATATCGGGAGGCGGATCGGAGCGTTCCTATATACGGAAAGATTATCGGCAAATATACTTTTTGACATCCCGCACCTTCAGTACCTTCATATCTCCCTTGAGCAAAGATTTATCACTTATTATCCAGGTATGATCTTTGGAGTTCCTTCTGCGGATCGCCAGGAAATTGTAAGGACTTCCCGCGTAGATTTTAAATCCTTTGCGGAGGCAGCGGGAGCAGAACTTCACGCATTCATTCCGGTTTAGATCTGGAAAATCCACCTGCTCCAAAACAGCACGCTTGATGAGTAAGGTTGCCCCTTGTACCAGAGAAACATATTGATCAGCCCGTTTGGGATAACGGAGCAGGAGCAGTTTTTTACCGTTCAGGTACATGAAGTGGGCGCGTTTGCCGACAATATCGGCATTGGTATCCACCATGCTGCGGCGGCTGCCGGACAGATAGCCAGGGGCGTAATAATCATCATCGTCAAATTTGGCAATCAGCCCGTATCTGGCCATTTTCACGCCATAATTCAGGCAGGAACCCAGCGAGACATGCCCGGGCAGGCTATACACCCTCACATTAGGATATGTCAACGCGGCCCTTAGATAATCGCTTAGCTTGAGGCTTGGATGATTCAAGATCACGATCAGCTCTTTATTCCTGTAATTCTGTCTGTCGTAATTGTGGAAAAGGGTGTCCATATTTTGTCTCCGTTTGGTGCACGTAATGATCGAAACCGCTTCCTTCTCGTAAGCAAGATATGGGGAAATCATGAGCGGATATCCTTGGGCTTTTTCTGCACAAACTTTTTGTAATTTTTTACAGACGGAATCGTTTTATGATGAGCAATCAGTTCTTTGTCGCTGATGATCCAGGTATGATTGGAGGAGTTTTTCCGGCGGATGGCGACAAAGTTGTATTTTCCTGCGGAATACACCTTGAAGCCCATTTTTTTGCTCCTGATGCAAAATAGATCGTCTTCCCCAACATTTCGATCCGGAAATTTCACTTTGCTTAATACGTTGCGCTTAATGAAAAGAGTAGCTCCCGGGAGTTTGCTTACGGGCCGGTTCTCATCATGTGGAAAGCGGAGAATCAGAGTTTTGGAGCCCTGCAGATACATATAATGCGACCGCTTGCCAATTACGTCGGCTTTTGTTCTGCGCAAGGCCTGCAAACTATCCGTCAAATAATAGGGGGCGTAATAATCATCATCATCAAATTTGGCAATATAGCTGTATTTCGCCTTCCGCACAGCGAAGTTTAGACAAGCGCCGAGAGAGGTGGAGGCAGGGATCCGGAAAATGTGTACATTGCGGAGCTTTTTGGCCTGCTTATAATAGGACTCAAGCGGAATCTTATTGTTGTTCACGATGATGATAAGTTCTTTTGTCCGGTATTTCTGTCTATTGAAATTATTAAACAAGTTATGCAAATAACCTTGGCGGTTCGTGCAGGTGATAATGGAAACTCCCTGCTTGTTTAAAGAGGCTGCGGCACCGGCTTCCATTACATCGCTCCCTTTATCCGTGATCTTCCTTTACTATATATATGTGCACGGACAATGGCGGTAACGGCAGATGACGCGACAATGTACTGCCTATTAGGCATAACGTTAATATTTAGGAAATCATGCAAAGGAGGTACTGCAATGGAATTAGATATGGATCGTTATCAAGGCTGTCTGCAAGGGTTGGCGGTTGGAGATGCACTGGGGACCACAGTGGAATTCAAGGCCCCCGGCACGTTTGTGCCTATGGAAGATATTATAGGGGGCGGCGTGTTTGAACTGCTGCCCGGACAATGGACGGACGATACTTCGATGGCGCTTTGTCTGGCGGAAAGTCTGCTGGCGAAGCAGGGTTTTGACGCTGCTGATCAGATGCAGCGCTATACAGAGTGGTTCCGCGAGGGTTATCTGAGCAGCACGGGGGAATGCTTCGATATCGGCAACACCACACGGGCGGCACTGCAGCATTTCGAGGACACGGGTGAAGCTTACAGCGGATCGGAGGATCCCCGTTCAGCCGGGAACGGCTCGGTCATGCGCCTTGCTCCGGTGGTTATGTACTATGCTGAGCATCCGGCAGCTGCCATAGACTTTGCGGCACGCAGTTCAAGGACAACCCATGCCGCAGAGGAGTGTCTGAGCGCATGCCGCCTGATGGCCGCCTACATCCTTGCCGGGCTGCATGGCTGGCGTAAGGAAGAAATGCTGGCCCCTGATGCATTTGCCGAATGGCTTCAGCAGGACCTGCTGACACCGCATCTTGCCGACATTTATTCCGGTTCTTATAAGCGGAAGGAACCTCCGCAGATTCAAGGTACAGGTTATGTCGTTGAATCGCTGGAAGCGGCGCTGTGGGCTTTTCACAAATCGGCAAGCTTCGCCGAAGGTGCACTGCTCGCCGTCAATCTGGGGAATGACGCCGATACTACCGGCGCAGTCTACGGCCAAATTGCCGGAGCCTATTATGGTCTAAGCGGCATCCCGGCGGGCTGGGCCGGCAAGCTGGCGATGCAGGAGCTGATTAGCGACTACGCCGGGCGGCTGTTTGCAGAGCGCACGGGGAGATAAGCGGGATGGGCAGGAAGTAGAGAAGCCTTTGGCGTGGAAAAATGCCCCCCTGTCAGAAGAACAGGGGGGCATACGCATACCTATCGGCATGGAAATTCTTGTTTATATTATGTAATCCTAGATGTAATAGAGCATGTTTTCAAACTGGAAGAGCTCTGGGGAAGCAGGGATTTAGTATTGAAAGTAGGGCCCTAAAAGCCCGCAGTTGGTTCGTTTACCCGTAACGGACTCAGGAGGCGCTATGGAGAGTAGAATCCCTGTTTATTCTCTTTTGCGGACCCAGGCGACCTTATCTGCTCTGCATTCTATCTAAAAACGGTCAGCAGGGAGAAATAACTGCGCTGGAGTCCGTTGTCCTCCTGTAACAGGCTAAAAGCCCCAAATAAGTGCAACTCGGTCCGTTTGTACTCAGAGCCAGGAATACACTTTCCAGTCGCACACACAAGCCTTCGGAAGAAGAGCGAAGTCTTTGAAACCCCGAGACGTAAGCCTCCACCGAAAAAACTACCTAGTGGCGAAACGCCTTGCTCCGCATGTGATCAGAAAATGGTACAGTCCCATGATTCCTTAGGGCATACAGCGACAGATTTTGGCGGGGAAGTGGTTTGAAGACACTCCCTAGACTAATTGGTCAATCTGGCTGCCCGGAGGGATTTTTTCCTTGTTTGCTTCTGCATAGATCTGTATTTCCGGCGTAGATGAAGCGCCTTCGGCTGCCGGGTCCTTCTTGTCTTGCACGTCCGCAGGAGGTTCGTTCGGACTAACTGGCGAAGGGGCTGATTGTACAGCTTCTGTCATTTTATCCTGGGCGCTTTTAGCAATGTTCATCAGTTTCTGATCCAGATTGGAAGCTCTTTGGAATAGTCTTGCAGACTTTACAGGGTTACTGTTTTCTAAGGATTTCGCTTCAGTTCGCAAAGTGATTTGCGCCATTCTCACAGAACCGCTTTGCTTTAAATCATTATGGGCGGATATAACGCCGTTCAAGGTGTAGGTGGTATAGGCAAGCTGCTGTTCCTCAGGCGTTTGTTTGTCCGGGCTCCACGATTTTTGGGAAAGCTCCTCCTCCTTCTTTTTTTTAGTGTCTTCATCCAAACCCTGTGTCTTGCGCTGGTTTTCGAGAGAATTCATTCGAATTTGCTCGTCCAGCTGCTGAATTTGCTCATCCAGTGAAGCGAGCTCGGCCTGAACCGCTTCGGGACTATCCCCTCTTTTAAGGGCGTTGCCCACATACTCGGAACGTCTGTCGATTAGGGACTGCTTTTGCTCGGTCAACTGATTAATTAGCTTTGTCTGCGGATTTGCTGGAATCTTCATGTCTGGACCGGGCTTCTGTTCTGCCCCCTTTCGCTGTAGCCGGCCGTGATCGGCTAATGGAAGGGGCGAACGCTGAATAGAACGCGATACATTCATACGGAACCTCCAATTTGTAGATGTATATACTAAATAAAGTTAAAGCTATGTATATATATCGGTCTTATCTGCCGTTTTGTTAATTAGTAAAGGGGGCTTATAATGAGAGTAGCAGTTCAGGAATAATAGGAATCATAATGGCTTAAGCAGGGGATGAGAGGGTGTAAAGTGAAAACAATATTGCTAAAGTACCTGACCAGATTCACATCTCTTAATGAAGAAGAGCAACAGGCAATTGTTGAGGAAATTCATATTGAGGAATACAAAAAAGGGACAATACTCCTTAGACAAGGAGATGTCCCCACTAAATGTTATTTTGTAATGAAGGGCTGTGTTAGACAGTACTCCATAGATCAGGCGGGAAAAGAGTTCACATCTAATTTCTACACAGAAGAACAAGGCATTTCAAGTTTCAATCGTCATAAACATGATAAGTCATCTGAGTATTCTTTAACATGTCTGGAAGACTCCATATTGGTCGTTGGTGATCTTGATACCGAACAGGACATGTATCATAAACACTCCCAATTGGAGTCCATGACACGCAGGATGGTAGAGGCCAACTTTGGTGAAGTCCAAGAGGAATTCGCTGCATTTATCGGCTCTACACCTGAAGAACGCTACAAGACACTTTTACTGAAACGGCCTTATCTAGTCGATCGTGTACCCCAGCATCAGTTGGCGAGTTATCTTGGGGTTACCCCCGAGTCACTAAGCAGAATAAAAAAACGGATTAATCAGGAGAAGATTTAGGCAGAGATCATGCTTTCTTCGGGACTTTTCCGCCTTTGATCATCAGCCATATCCCAAACCCCAGTTCTCCAACAATCATTGGCACATTAAATACAAATTCAAGGACCGTAATGAACTCATCGTATTGTGGAAGAAACGAGTTGCAGAAGTGAATGATAATATATCCTGCTGCAGCAATTAACAATAAGATGCCAATGACTTTAGGGATGGTGTCAGATCGGAAAGCGACATAACCCACAATCATTAGATGCCCGCCAAAAATGATCAAACCGGCCGACCAGATCCATTCAAAAGCTTCCAAAAACAGCATCACATATCCCTGTAGTTGACCGGTTGTAAATAATGATAAATAGTCTGCGCCGCTCGAGAGAAGCATCACTAATAGCAAACTCAGTATGGCAATTCCCAATATAGCCGAATAGATAAGACGGAACCATGCACCGAGCAAGGACAGCTTTTTATCAATGGGCTTCAGGATAAGATAGAACGCCCAGGCAACTACGATGTCACAGATCAGGATGAGGAGCCAGCCAAAGATTTCAGCCCTGAAAAGCATATTGGATGACCTGAGATTGTTCAATGTAGCACTGGCATCGCCTTGTACAACCAGACTTCCATGAACATAACCATAGGAAAAATATGCTGCAATCGCCATGATGATAAGTGATATGCCGGCAGTTAGTGCTGTTTTCCGCAGTTCCAACCCTTCTTTAACTGGGGTAGTCATAATTTAACCTCCTTGTTTACATTGTTGATTTCATTGTAAACGGCTAATTATGACGGAGCATTGACTTAAATCAAGAGCTTAATGGAACTGCTTAATCACAACATTTTTAAAGACCGCGGTTCCGCCTTCTGAGAATAAGGTAATGCCTTGATCGTTTAATTCCGGGAAAATGAGACTGGAATGCACGATGATACCCTCATCAATAAAGACTTCGACGCTTGTTTTATCGACAAAAATTTTCAGATGAACCTTCTTCAGGCTGGCATCGAATGGAGACGTGCTTTCCAGATATTGTCCACTCGTGTCAGGATTTCCCGTATAAGCCCGATTGACGTAGGTGTAACCGCCCTCTACAGAAACTCCGACATCTGCATGACGGCTTTTATCGGTGGATTCCCGGAGTCTAACTCCCATATTGTTGAGCTCAGACCAGGAAATATCGGCCTCAAGCTCATACGAGTTTCCTGTGAATGGAAGTGTTGTAGAGCCCTTTACTTGGATTTCTTTATAGGAGACGGTTGAATCCGCCGCCTTACTTAGGGCTTCAAGCGGTTGTGAGGCCAGATGATAAATGCCGTTGCCAGTCTGCTTGAGTTCAATTTGACGAACAATAGAGTCCATTCCGTTAAAGCCTTCGTGCAGCGTCGGCGTATTATGGGGATATTCCCAATTGTTCATCCAGGCTAAAGCGTAACGGTGAGCAGGGGGACCGCTGTTAGTCCCGTCTTCAAAGGTTACAGCGCCATACCAATCAAAGCCATAGTCCAGCCACTGTGGTTCCTGCCGATCAGGGACAAATGTCTTTCCGTCAAAAGCTCCTGTCCAGTAAGCGTAGGTGTTCGGCTTTCCTGATGATTTCCCGTTGGCGCTGGCCCCAAGCACCCATTTAGAGGTCCCGTCGTCCGCAAGCATTACGTACAGATCGGGACATTCCACAAGCCCGATATTCTCCGTTACAAAACCGCTTGTATAGTGCCAGTCTTTTAAGTTAGGAGACTCGTAAAAACCTATTTTTGTACCTTCTGCCAAAGTCATGATCCATTTGCGGGAATGCTCATTCCACATGATTTTCGGGTCTCTAAAATCAGCAGTCCCCGGATTCGGCAGAACAGGAGCGTTGCTGTAAGCCTTAAATGATTTTCCCCGGTCGGTGCTATACCATAAATACTGCTCTTGTTCTCCCCCTTCGGCGGAGGGTTGCGTCACAATCGCGACCAGAGCGCCTTTTCCGAAACCCGAGGTACCTGCCTCGTCCACAACAACCGAACCTGACCAGACATCGCCATTCGGATTACTATATTTGGGGATGGCGATGCCTTCGTCCTTCCAATACACCAGATCTGTGGAAGTGGCATGCCGCCATTCCGTGCCATTCCCACTCGGATAATCACCGTTATACAAATAATAGTAATGGTAGGCTCCATCGTAATAAATGGGCCTTTGCGGGTCGTTTTTCCACTTGTCTGGCGTTGTGAAATGATAGCTGGCCCGTAAGGTTGGCTTTGGATCAGAACCATCGTCTTGCTTCAGTGGATTGCTCTTTGCCCAATAATAACCCGCTAATCCCAGAGTGATCACAAAGCTTAAACCAATGATCCCTATAACGAGCTGTCGTGTAAACGTCCGCTTATGGCTGCTCAAAGGGATACCTCTTAGTTAACCGTTAATTGTCCTTGTTCCAGAACGCTGTCTTTAACTACCGAGGTCTTCGAGCCTTTAATGTTCAACAGGAAGCTTGGGGCGAAAGTGGACTGCTGGTCCTCATACAAACCTCTGTTAGTCATATAGCTTGTGATTACCACGTTATTTCCTTTTGCTTGCGGGATCGCGAAGTGAGAGTAAGTCCAGGTAACATCACTAGGATCAAGGTCCATATGCAGTACAAGCCCGCTTTTGTTCAACGGTTTGTAAGGACCGGTCAATGAATCTGCTACATAACCGAGCATATATACATCATTAGCGCCGATTCCATCAATGGTCATTTTGGAGCCTCGGGAATCGGTGAACAAATACCACTTGTTATTCATTTCAAATAAGTTCGCACGTTCAATTTCATCCGTTACGGTATTGGAGGCAATTAGCGGCTTCATCACTTTTTTGAGCGAGTAATCATCATTCAACTCAATAATACCCAGTGCGCCGTTCGCTAAGGTCGCAAGAGATTTCTTAGGACTGGACAACAATTTATTTTTTTCAGCTTCGAAGAAGGGTTTGTTGCCTCCATAATAAGTGCTGATGTCTAACGATTGTTCTCCCTGGTAACCTGTTTCCGTTCCGGTATTGGCTTCAAAAACAAGATATTTATGACCGTTATCTTCCACATAGTGTGGGTCTCTTAACGTGTGGTTATCGTCATAGTTGCCTTCACCGAATGCTTGATCCACATTTTGATAGAACTTGCTGTCTCCGTCAAAGATTGATTTGAGATCTTCCACGCCATCCACTTTCAGCGTATCCGTATCAGGCTTGGACACATTCACTTGAGCAGTCGTCAAGGTTTGCTTGCCGAAAAAGTTATTCGCCGGATCCCAGCCTTGGCGGTTGGTATAGAACAAGCGGACTTTGCCTTCCTTGGTCAAGGTTGCAGAACCGGACCATTCTTCGGCTTGGTTATTTAGAATCGGATCGTTTGAAACGAATTTATCACTATTTTTAAATACTCTGCCGGCATTTTTCCAGCTGTCAATCGAGGTGTCGCCTACTTTTTGATAAAACATGTATACGAAGGTATCCCATCCTTTTTCAGGATCTCCCGCTAAAGCGAACACGATATGGTAGCCATTATATTCGGCAACGGTTCCGTCTGCGTTCTGAAGCGGCCAGCTGTCCCAAACATCCAGATCAAGGGTATTGCCAGACTCATCCACTATTTTTGCAGTAGGAATGTTTTTGATGGTGGAAGCATCAAACGAAGGAATTTGAAAATTCTCGCTTTTTTGTTGTTCCGGTATTTTCATCATGTCAGCGCGGGTAATGTGGGAAAAACCAAAGTCTTCTTTGTAATTCTTGCTGTTATCTTGTTTGGCCAAAGCTGAAGCCCCGCCACCTGTAAGTAAAGCTGCTGTAAAGGTTACTGCTGTTGCTTGTCTTACCATCTTTTTGATATTCATTCTCCCGGTCTCCTTTTAGTTACGAATTTTTGTTGTTTTTAAACAGAAAAAAAGACCTAAAAATACCATTGGGGATACGTAAAACGCATCGATTCCCAAACGGATTTTTAGGTCTTGCCTGCTTAACAGTAACAATCCCGACATATTTTGTTGTCGCGTTAATTCTATAATTTTATAACGGTAAATGGCTATAGACTGAAATTCCTATTTTTTTGAGGATAATACTAGGTTTATTTGATATCATTCCGATATCAAGGGTCTAAAGTCCCGTGTTATTTGATTTCAATATATTACCATCCATTGACCGTGTACAGATCCGATCAATTTCCATGGCGATAAATACCAGCTGGCTGTCGATGAAAGTATACCCGTAATCTTCTTCAACCTGATCGCCAACCTCCTTGGCCTGCAAGTAGGCCCGGGCGTAGCGTTCTTTGGCAATTCGTACAATTTCAGGGTTCAACTCATTGAGAAGCTTTCCGGTTTCATCAGATTTCAGGATGTTTTCAAGCTGAGTCACCAGACGCTCGTAAGTGGCGGAGCCTCGTTTGAGCGTAACGCCGGCAGCCTGTTCCACACCTTCAGCAATATCACGGATCATTGCCGCCATTTCGGTATCTGTTCCGTGAGCGCCGGCGTTTTTCCAGGCAGTATGGATATGCATGGCGATGTATCCGACCTCGTCCTCGGGAATTTCGACCTGCAGGGTTTCATGGATAATGTTTTTGGCCTGTTGTCCAATCTGGAACTCTCTCGGATATAAAATGCGGATTTCATCCAGCAGCGTATTCTGGATCATCGTTCCTTTCGCGATCCGCTCCAAAGCGAAGGAGAGGTGATCTGTCAGTGCAATATGAATATGCTCATTAAACGTCACTTCCAGTTCACGTTCAGCATACGAAATAATTTGTTCGGACGCGGTGATCTCTTCTTCAGGCAGTGTCCCCAGCATTTCCTGCAAATGGCCGTATTGATCCGGGTCATCCATAATGAACACTTTTTCAATAAGGGACGGATCTATAATATCGTTTTTCCCTTTCTGAAAAGCAATACCGGAACCCATGACAATCTTTTCCTCTCCAAGGTCGTTTACCACAACCGCGTTGTTGTTCAGAATTTTTTTGATTTTCATGTTATTCTCCTATGCTTGTTTGTTCCTTAAGAAATCGCTTGTCAACCCCTAGAATCCAGGTGGCCGTAAAGGCTGTTATTGCTGCCAGTAGAAAACCAATCAAATAATGGATAAGATTCAGCTGCCCGAGCTGGACGGTAAAGGCGATCATTGGAATCCCGGTTAAGCCGAACGAATCAGCTGCCACCTGATAATAAGCTACATAAGCCCCTCCGGCGGCACCTCCCAAAGCAGCGCCCAAGAAAGGGCGGCCAAGCTTCAGGTTGACGCCGAAGGTGACCGGTTCGGTGATGCCGAGAAAGGCGGTGATTGACGCGGGTAGGGCTATTTTTTTCAATGCTTTGTCACGGGTTCTGGCATACACGGCCAGTCCGGCGGCAGCTTGGCCGATATTCGCCATAGACCAGATGGGAAGCAGGAAATTGACGCCGACGTCCGGATTGGTGATCAATCCGATTTCAATGGCCTGAATGCCATGATGCAGACCGCTCACGACAACAGAGCTATAGATTCCGCCAAGCAGCAGCCCGAAAAACGAACTGCCGTATCTGAACACCACTTCCAGCAAGCTGCCAAGAGAGCTGCTCAGTTCGTAGGTGAGTGGACCGATGACCAGAATCGCAATGCTGCCCCCGGCGGCAAGGCTTAAAAAGGGGATCAGCATAACTGCAGTTGATGATGGAAGGATCCGGCGCAGCCACTTCTCAATTAGACTCATTAGCAATACCGCAAGAATCGTAGGAATTACGGCTCCTGGATACCCGAACTGCGGCGTTAATAATAAATTCTCTGAGCTTATCGGTGCTCCTCCGAATCCGGTGACCTGCAATAGATCAGGACGGGTCATGACAACGCCGATTGCAGCGCCGAGCGTAGGGATGCCTCCAAACCGCTTGGCCGTGTGATAACCGAACATCACAGCCAAAATCTGAAATGCTGAACCTGTCAGTAATGACAAGGTTCGGAACGGGACACTCTCCGGCTGCGCCCAGCCGAAGGCTTCCATCATACTAAGCAGGCCCAGCAGCAGGCCGACCCCGACAAAGAGTGGAATCATGGGCACGACGATATCGGAAAAAAAGCTTACCGCATCGACCATCTGTCTGAGCACACCTTTGACCAGGTTCTTTGACTTGGAAGACGAACCATCGGTGCCGGTGGCCGGCATGGAGGGTCTCCGTTTCCATACTTCAGACAAGAAAGGAAGTAGAGCCCGCTTGGACCCGGCAGTGCTGTCTTGGCTTATGGATTCAGAGGGTCCGGCAGACTGAACCTCTTCCTGCTGTGTTAGCCCGCCGTCTTGAAGGATGCGGACAACCTGGCGGTGCACCTTAAAGACGTTGGCTGATCCCAGTATAATTTGCAGCTGTTCGGCTCGAAAGAACACGCCCTGAACCTCCTGCATGCCGGAAAGGCCGGCTTCATCCACTAGGGAACTGTCCTGCAGTCTAAGGCGAAGCCGGGTTGTGCAGTGGATGGCTTCTAATACATTGCCGGATCCTCCGGACAGTCTAATCAGATGTACAGCCAATTCCCTTGCTGAACCGCGGATCTCCTTCGCAGTCTCTCCAGCCTGTTCCGGGCGGATATTCCCTTGCGTCATTACTGTGCCTCCCAACCATTTTGCTCAGCCGCTATCTCAGGAATCTAATTGTGACAATGATCGATTCTAAAATCAATGGTCAGGAATTACCACCTTATCAAGCAAAAACAGGTATTCCGCCTTAGTTTGAAACTTAGTGAGCCGAAAAACGCTCACTTTCCAAATGGAAAAGAAGAACTGCTCATTTAGAAACGGGAGGAATAAGTGAACATACGTTCTTAACTGTAAAAAAATACTATAAAAGGAGGTGTCGCACATGATCGTTCATCAAGCGTATAAATACCGCATCTACCCGAATACCGAGCAAAAGCTCCGCCAGCGGCAGCTCGGTCTTCAATAACATTACGGTTACCGGAGCGCCTTCGGGCTAGTTCCTGAATACTTCCACAAGCTTTACTGTTTCAGGAACGGGGAATAACTGGTAAGCAGTCAGGGCGATGAAAAGGTAGAACAGATGAGGCCGTCCTTTGCCGAGAAAGGTCTCCTCTGCTTGTTGACAGATATCCAGCATCTGGATACGATAGACTGAAATACAGCAACTCGAAAAGAGGCTTATGTATGTCACGAGGTTTTCGTTTCATCAAGTTGAGATAAGAAGACGCCTATCAATTTTTTGAATCCTGCAGCCAAGGATTTATTTGATTTGCCGTTTTTCAATCAACTGGTGAGATGGAGGCCTTTTTATGCCCGGATTTAGCGGCAGGGGACAGCTTTGCCTTTATATACAGATGCCCAAGCACCGGACGGCGGATTTTGCCTGTTTGTGGTTTGGGCTGTTTGGTTTGCCCTTATACCTCCGTCTCATCTGATTTCTAATTCTATGGAGGTACACTCGTATGAGAACGAAAGATTCTTTTACCCATCAAATACTTGAAATCGCAGCCAGTTGTTACAGCATAAGCAGCGGCCAGCTCCGTTACCTTGGAGGCAGCCAGAATATGGTTTGTGAGGCCCAGCAGGATAGCCATGACCGCATATTGAGAATCACTCCAAGCTCTAACCGTTCTAAGAAGCTGATCCTCGGGGAGCTGGACTGGATTTTGTTTCTGGCGAATGAAGGGGTTTCTGTCTCTACACCCCTATTGTCCAGGTATGGTGAATTAGTGGAAGTTATTGAGCAAAGAGATGGATCTTATATCTGCGTTTGCTTCGAAAAAGCCCGTGGCAGAACAATCAGCTACCCGGAATGTCTTCAAGATCATCATCATCTGCTGTATGAAAAACTGGGGCAACTAACTGGCAAACTGCATGCCTTGTCCAAAAACTATCAGCCGCAAGATCCTAAGAACCAAAGACAGGATTGGAGCCGGAATTGGTTCCTGCAAAATATGGACCTGATTCCTCCATTCCAGGCAGGCGTGCGGGAGAGCGGCTTCAAATTAGTGGAGACCCTTCGCGGCTTGTCCAAAGACCCCAATTTATACGGACTTATTCATGGGGATATCCATACCGGAAACTTTATGGTGGACGAACATGGGGAAATTACCCTTTTTGATTTTGATGAAGCCCAGTACAGCTGGTTTGCAGAGGATATCGCGGTTCAGCTGTATTATCTCGTCTATGTGTACGGTGGTGAAGAAGGAAAGGACAGCCGGGAGGACCAGGCCCGCCGGTTTATGGCTCATTTTATGAAAGGCTATACGCGTGAGAATACGCTGGAGGACTATTGGATACCCCAAATCCCGCTATTTCTAATGCTGAGAGAAATGATCGTCTATATCGGTGTTTTCCGCAATTACGACGGGGATGAATCCTTCAGCAGCTTAAATAATCAGTGGCTTAAGGACTGGATCGCGGAGAGTAAACAGAGAATTGAACAATCCATTCCCATTGTGGACATTTGGAACAGAGGAGAGAATACGAAATGAAATTGAACAACAAAAAACTTATTATTATTGATGGCATGCCGGGTTCCGGGAAAACGACCTGCGCGACGATGCTCTCAGATCAATTGTCCGCGTGGAATGTAACCAACCGGTGTATTCTGGAGCTTGAAGACAACCATCCTTTGTTCATACAGGGCAAATTCAGCTCCTTTGAGGATGAGGCACAGGCAGATCTATTCATAGAAGGGCTGCAAGCCCTGTTCAGGGCTTTTGTTCAGGAAAGGCTGGCCAGTACGCAGGATATCACGATTATTGAAAGTGTATTGTTTCAGGATGCCATTAACTGCGCGTATCATATGGGCATGAATCATGATAAATTGCTCAATTTCTCGTTGGCACTGCAGGAAATATTATCACCACTGGAACCGCTGCTCATCTACTTTTACCAAGTGAATGTTGAAGGGCGATGGCGGTTTATTTGCAGTGTGCGCGGGAACGAATGGGGGCCGGTGGCTCTGCATACGGATGATGATTTTAAGGAAGCTGCTGAGTTGTGGGGCGGGAGTCAGGCGTTTGTAAGAGCAATTGTTGATTCTTGGGACATCCCGAAATTAATTATTGAGAATCAGGATTATTTATGGGATGAATATGTTGACCGCATTAATCAATTTATAAAAGATAACCTTTAGTTAGCATTAGTATTCGAAACCACTCCGCCAAAGGAGTGGTTTTTCGATTACAGCCTGCTCTCACGGTTTGTCCAAGGATAAATGTTGATGATTTTTTCAGGATTTGAGTAGAGATCTCAAGGAGCCTTCTCAGGAGAGAGGGCTCCTGCCTTTATAGGGCGGTATGTCTTAACTATGCCGGCTTTGATTGAACCTTGTTTTCCTCCGAAAATTGCCTTATTTCTTCTTGAGATTCAGATGGAAGTAATCCACGTATCATATTATCCTTTGTGTGTATCTCCAGCAACACACGATTTGTGACCGTATTCAATTTGCCGAATTCGTAATAGCTGATAAATTCCAGGGGGATCATGTTCTCCTCTTGGGAGATACCATATTCTCCGATGTACATAAGCACTCGGTCATGGTTGGCGACAACCGGAAGAACCAGCATGAAAATATAGGAGAACCAATGATCCTCGATCACATGGTTGGCCTTGAACATGTACAACAGCCACAGAACCACAATTGTAATCACGTATAGCAGAGTGACCACAAGCAATAATTTATGTGGTTCTTCGGAATCCTGTCTGTTTAAGCTCTGAATTTCCCCATCCAGTCTGTGGCCCAGTCAACCAGAGGCCTTTGCGCTAGCAGCCGGATTTCGGCATTGCCGATGTGATGAATCTTGAGATTGATTTCCTGCTCATATTCATTCCCTAACGTGACAAAATCACTGTCATCCACCGCCTGGGTCGAATAAGTGAGCCACTCCCGCTTGCCGTCCACCAGAACTGCGCTGCTCTCGTCTACCATGTGCTTACCGGGGAAATTAGCCCGGGCTTCGGCCAGATGCAGGGAAGTATTCCTGTCGTGGCCGACGCCAACCAAGAGGACATAACCATTTAGCTGATAAATTTTGTCCAGTGGCGATCCGGCACCAAAAATATTGCTCAAATCATGGTCCGCCGTAATATAGGCTGCATGTCTGCCTACTGCCGCTATGGAGCGGGCGGGGTGATCTGATCTTTGGGCTCCCGGCCATTTGCGGAGCATTTCAGCCGCGGCACCCATGCCGATGGCCGGAGTAACCTCTTTATCATAGGCAGGCCAATGCGCCCGTATCACGGGCCACCATTCTGCCGGTTCCTGCCAGTGGACGCCTGTTGAAGGATCGAGGTTTTTCCAGGTTTGCGAAGGCATGACCAAAGTGCCGTCCTCCCCCACAATCTCCAGCAGCGCCCGGATTAAGGTTTCCGCACCTCCTACGACAAAACCCAGCTTGCTTAGCGAGGCATGAACAAACAGGGTTTGCCCTGCCGCCACTCCGCAGCCTTTAAACTGATGGATCAGGTCTTCCTTTGTTAAAATGGATCTTGTTTCCTGCAGCTCAGTCATAGATAATTCCACCTTTATACAAAAATAACCCCGCATAAGCTGCGGGGTTGTCTCCGGATGCTTCCGGAAAACAGTGCCCTTGAATTAAAAAATTTACTAAATTATACCACGGGAATACCACCTGGGAATAGCGGCTTAGTGGAAAGCCAAAATAATAAATTAAAAGGAATAGATCATTCCATACATTGCCAGGCAGCAGACAGTATGCTAGAATAAAATTATCCAATTTATGAAAAAGGTTCTTATAATCAAATGGGAAGGTGAAATGTTATGAGCGATAATGCAATCAAAATTGGCGTCTCCAACAAAGACGGTCAACTCGGTTTCTTGTCTGGAAGAGGCGGTCTCCGGGAGGGAGCAGGCAGGAAAGGCATCGGGTGCACCAAAAAGGTATCCCTGACGTTGCCGGAGAAGCTGTGGAACAAGCTTGAAGAAGATTGTACAGCTACAGCATTATCCCGCTCGGAAATGATCCGGAATATCATTACTGCTTATTATTCATAATCATTCACTACAAGGGACAGGTGAGGGCAATGCTGGTCAATGTGACAAAGGAATCACTGCTTCATGCTCTGCAGCATGTCCTTAAGGCTGTTGTTGCGAATAGCCCAAATCCAATTCTGTCAGGAATACATATTCAGGCTTATGAGAAGGCGCTGGTGTTCACTGCAAGCAATACAAGTATGACCATCCAGTACAGGGTTCCCGGGGATAAAGACTCGATGAATGTGCAAAGAACCGGCGGAATTGTGGTGCCGGCCCGTTATTTAAGTGAGATCATCCGCAGGCTTCATGCCGGGTGGATAGCTTTTGAGAGCGAAGAACCTTTTATCCTAAGCATCACTTCAGGCGATTCGCATGTCCGGTTATGCGGTTTGGACCCTGCTGAATTCCCGCCTGTACACTCCCCTTCCATTGATGCTGAGCCTGCCTGCAAGTTTCAAATCCAGAATGACGTATTGCGATCGGCGATAAGACAGGTGTGCGTGGCTGCCTCCACATCCGATTCCAGACCGGTACTGACGGGAGTTTCTTTTGAATTTACCGGGGAATATCTCAGCCTGATGGCAACGGACGGAATCCGTTTTGCTTCCCGCACGCTGCATACCGGGTATAACATAAACAACGGAACGAATGTTATTGTGCCTGCTAAAAATATAAATGAAATCGTAAAGATGCTTAGCGAAGACAAAGCTGCAACGGAAATTGCAGTGAGCCGACATCAAATCAGCTTCAATGCAAATGAGCTGCATGTACAGTCCGTCCTCATTGAGGGGGTCTTCCCCTCAGCCGTAAAAAATGTGATTCCACAATCCTGCAAATCCGAACTGCTCATTGGCCCCTATGGTTTCCTGCAAGCAGTTGAAAGGGTGTCCGTACTGGCAGGCGGAAACATTATTCGGCTTACAGCGACTTCCGGCAAGCTGGTTTTATTATCCGGTACGGCGGACATAGGAGAGGTCTGGGACGAAATTAGCCTGGAAGCCATGGAGGGGGATGACTTCACCATCACGCTGAACGGCAGATTTTTGCTGGATATCCTGCGCTGCCTGGATAGCGGGTCCCTCAGAGTAAGATACACAGGGAAGGAAAGCCCGGTGGTCATCCTGACTACAGACCCGCTTTCGCCAGCGCTGTTCCTGATCACTCCTGTAAGGACCCGTGATTGAGCCGCGTGCATAAACTTCATATCGCTGGCACCTTGACCTTGAAGTATACTTCAGGGTTTATGCTTTATCCGCAATCATTGCTGTTCTTCATTATGGAGAGCATAGATAAAGTGGAGGTGCTGTATTGTGAGAGGATTAGAAGTCATTGTAATCATTGTGGTTCTGGCAGCCGCAGCAGGAATTCTGTTTATGAAAAGAGACCGCCGGCTGAATATAGGGCTGCTGCTCAGTGTGATTTTGGTTATGACGCTGCATGGTGCGATAGATCATTACCGTATACAGATGGTGCCGGCTTACGCTGCGGCGCTGGGCCTCGGCATCGTGTTGCTCCTAAGACTGATTAAACCGAGCTTTATGAGTATAATGTCACAGGAGTAGGTATTCGCGCAGCCGATGCCAGCTTTGTACTCGACACGCTTGCGGAATGGAATGTGCAGGATCCGAATGGTTTGTTTCAGGGCAGAATGGATCTGGACCGGGCCGGAATATTTGGTCATTCCTATGGCGGGGCAACAACTGCGGAGGCGCTGGCACAGGACAAGCGGTTCAAAGCAGGCGTAAGTCTGGAAGGCGGATTCTGGGGGGAGGTTGCCCATACCGGATCGCAGCAGCCGTTTATGTACATGATGTCCGGAGGTACCGCTCAAAGTCTCGATCCGTCAGTGACGAAGAAGGACAAAGTATTTTACGAGGAGTTTGCCCCCGATCTGAAATCCGTTATGACGAAAAGCGCGAGCGACACTTATTATCTGACGGTCGATCATTTTATTCATCAGAGCTTCACGGAGATCGCGCTGCTGTCGCCGTCGCTGTTCGCTAAAGATATCGATCCGGTGCAAAATATTGATATTACGAGATCTTATGTGAGAGCCTTCTTCGATCAATATTTAAACAACGAACCACAATCTCTTCTGGACGGGCCATCAGCCGATTTCCCCCAAGTGAAGTTTGATCAAGAGTATACCCGCAAGAGAATGTAATCAGCAGATAAAACTGAGAAGGCAGGGGGGGCAGTCATGGAGGGCATGACACGCGGAGAGCTGGCGAAATTAACAGGGGTAAGCATGGCAACCATTCGCTATTACGAGGATAGTGGCATCCTGCCTGTCCCCGGGCGGGTAGCAAATGGTTACCGGATTTATACGGAGGATTATCTGGTGAAGATCAAGTTCATCAGGGATGCCAAATCCCTGGGGTATTCGCTGAAAGAAATCCGTGAAGTGCTGGGAATGCTTGGTCAAAAGATGGATGCTGAGACGCTGAAGGAACGGGTCCGCAATAAAATACTGGAAATCGATGAAAGAATTGCTGCAATGCGCTCCATTCAAAGCATGCTTGCAGGCCTGCTTGAGACGCCTCAGGAGGATATCCACAATTATTTGCAGTCGTTCCGCATTCACGATAAGGAATAGTTATTTGGACAGCAGTTCGTCAATCGTCACCGGGAATAATGCTTTCACAATCTCAAGTATGGCTTTGGCATAGTCCTGTATTTCCTTCTGGGCGTCATGCTCCAGCCGCTGATTCAGGAAATGCGCTACGGATTGCAGCGAAGCCGTCCAATACCAGCGGACATAAAGTCCATAGGCAGGCAGAAACAGCCTTGCCTGTTCCGCGCAGATTCCGTCTGCCAGCGCAGCCTCATATTTCTGAATCCCCAAATCCACATAGTTCATGAGCTCCCGGGTATATTTCTCTCCAAGCTCCCAGGCTACGATATCGCCGCTGCCTTGTTTGGAGTTCGCGGGTGCGCTTCGCCATTGCCCGGCGGCAGGAGTATAAAAAGCGGGTTCTTCCGTAATATACCTGCGGCTTGATTCATTCCAGGCCTCCAGGCTGTCACCGGTTCCTTCATAATGGGCCGAGCCGATGACGTATTTCCACCACTGTCTGGCGACCATAAGCGGAGCGTAGATTTCATATTGGATCACGGCATGGCGGAAGGGGGAAGTATGTCCTTCTCTGGCCAGAAATTGAATGAGCCGCAGATCTTTTTCGGTGAGTGCATCCGACTGTTTGGCATAGGATACCCGTGCCGCATTAACAACGGTGAGATCGGAACCCATATGATTCACCAGCCGGACATAACCTTTATCGAGAACATCAATATTCAAGAGCAATTACCTCCAATTTTTTTCTCTTATTCTAATTCCTCTGTGCAGGTGGCATTTCCTGCAAACAAGGCACCCTTAGGGTGTCTTTTGTGTTGCGTTCGTCCGTTACCACTTAATTTGAAATCACTAAAGATACATTCTCCATTGATTTGAAGTCCAAGTTGCTGGTATGGTGAGAATGAGTATGTAAATATTTGGAGTGCGAAGATGCTCTTCATAGCGATGAATCAGGGAGTGGTTCTGGAGGATGTACAAAATAGTGTTTTTTGATGTGGATGGCACGCTCTTAAGTGAAGTTGACGGATGTATGCCGTCCAGCACCAAAGAAGCGCTTGGAAAGCTGGCTGCAAAAGTATGGTGTCATTTAAATAGGGTTCATTTAGGGGAGAGATGATGGTGCGGATTAGACCAATGGCAGTAGCTTTCTTATTTAATGATAAACAGGAGGTGCTGCTTCTACAAAAGCGGTCTGGCAGCTCTTTTCTACCCGGATATCTGGTGCCCATCGGCGGGCATATGGAAGCCCGTGAAATCAATGATCCAAGGCAGGCCTGCTTACGGGAGGTTGAAGAAGAAACAGGATTGACAGAACAGGTGATGGACAGCCTGGACCTCAGATACATTATTCATAGAATCAAGGATGATAAAGAAATTCGTGTACAGTACATATACACCGGAAACGTTCGGGCAGATAGCACCTTAATTGAAAGCGAAGAAGGCCGGCTCTTGTGGGTGAATCGCAGTACAATTGCCGATCGGCATGTAACCGCCTCAACGCAAGAAGTGATGCGGCATTACCTGGAGACAGGGATTCATCACAACCATGTTTATGTAGGCTCGATGCACTCCTTCCATGGAGAACCTGCGATGGGCTGGAATGTGCTGGAGGACTGGGAGGGAAATAATTTATGAACGATATCGTTTCGATTCTAGGTGTTCCATTTTCCAAGCTGACGCTTGAGGAAACTACGCTTCGGTTAGCCGAGCAAGTTCAGAATAGACAGGACAGGCTCTTTCATCTAATAACGGCCAATCCTGAGATTACGTTAGCCAGTCAAACCGATGAACTGCTTCAGGAAATCATCAGCTCGGCGGACTTAATCGTGCCTGACGGGATCGGCATCGTACTGGCTGCCAGAAGAAAAGGCGAACCGATTCCCGAGCGGGTAACAGGCTATGACCTGCTGCTCAGGATGCTGGAGAAGGGGGATGAGCTGGGCTGGAGCTTTTATTTCCTGGGAACCGATGAAATCACCAGCAGACAGGCGGTAGAGAAGATCAATACCTCCTATCCGCAGGTGAAGATTGCCGGCAGACATCATGGATTTTTTAATGCAGCAGAGGAGCAGGGGATACTTGCAGACATTCAGCGCAGCAAGCCGGATGTTCTCATTCTTGCGATGGGTGCACCGTATTCGGATAAATGGCTGTATAAGCATAAGCAGGAGCTGACTGGCGTTAAGCTTGTTTTTGGAGTTGGCGGCAGCCTGGATGTACTCTCGGGAAAAGTGAAGCCGGCACCGGTGATCTGGAAGAAGCTTAACCTGGAATGGGCGCACCGGTTGTTGTTCGCTCCCGTTGCCAAAGGACAGAAATCCCGCTGGCGCAGGCAGTCCGCGTTGCCCAAATTTGTGTACCGGACCATGCTCAGAAAGTGACGGGGATTCGTAACCATAACAGATTGTGAGGGCGGAAGGAAGATGGATGAGACAGAATTTAATAAGATCCTGCAACTGATTTCAATGATTTCGTCGGGAGCGGAAGGTTATGTTAGGGCTGCTTTTGCCGAGCATACCTACCGCCGCTAGAAAGAGCTTTTGTTCATGATTATCGCTATTGTATTCGTTGCAAAGGAAGATGACCTATGAGTATAGATAACAGTAAATTGACCGAACTGATAAAAGATACAATATACTGCTTCATTTCCCCGGATATTCAGGTACTGGGTATTGAGAATATTCCTATAGGCGCGGGATCACAGGCAGTTGGATTGTCGCGTCATAAAATAAATTGGAAAATGACAGCTGAAAATGAAACCGGTCCCACCGGAACAACAACTATCTCTCTTGAGGTACCAGGCATCTACCTGTATTCCAAGCAAGCCACCTTTATTGAGCGGTCGGCACTGTCCAGATTATATTCACAGGCAGCGAATGTGCCGTATAGCTTGTCGAACCATCCGCTGAACGAGGGCCGCAGTTTGCTGGTTATTCAGGACGTGGACGTTGATACGGCTTACGCCAAGCTGGATATTGCACCCATTCAGGACAGAGAAATGTTGGCGCTGGCCTACATTCATCGGGCCAATATGGGATGCAGGGAAGATTTGCCGTGGCTGCCTATGGTTGATGAGGCCTATATTGCAGAAATAATCAATGAGCAATGGAGATATTCGTGGAATATCGCTAAGGACAATCCGGCATTTGAGAGGACGTTTGGGCTGGATGTCATCTCCGGAATAGAGGAAGCCGCCGATGGCATCGTTGAGGAGATGTCTGCTGTGATCAATGATGCAAGCACTCATACGATGATCCACAATGATCTTAATCCCGGCAACGTATTGGTGCATAACAATGAGAACGTGTATTTTATTGACTGGGAGGAAGCCCGCTACGGCTCACTGTTCATGGACATTCCGATGCGGTGCGGCAGCCTGCAGCAGGCCAGTGCTTACCGGACCTATCTGGGCAATTTCGGCTTAGACATTCCAGAGCCACGTTATGCAGAGCTGTTCTCCATAGCTTCCCGATACTTGGGGCTTCGTTTCATGTGCTGGAACCTTGGGGTGTGGGAGCATAATGAACAAGCGAAAGCGGATTTGCTAAAATACATGAAGATGGTGACCCAGCCTTTATTCAGTTCATAAGCAGCAGGTGGTGAATCCTCCTTAACCGTTCTGGGTAAGTATTAGTGTATAGATTGAGCTTGAGAATTACATTTAGGGAAAAGTGGCGGCCGGAAGTCCAAATATTTTCTGGAGCCACGGACAATCCCAAAATAGAAGAATTATAAGTTCAATTTATATAGAGGGAAATTAGGAGGGATACGTTTGGGTAATCCGCTGAAAGAACTTAAGAAAAGTATCGACGGCTTGAAGCAGTCGCTGGATGGTGTCAAATATTCGGTAGACGGCTTAAAGGAGCCGATGGATGAGATCAAGGCCAATATTCAGGAGAGTAAGGATGAGGTGAAAATGCGGTCGGATCGTGTGAAATCCGAGGTGCAGCGGATGAAGGCGTCCGTAGAAGGGACCAAAGAGGTGCTCGGTGAGGTTAAGGAAACGATTACGTAGGCCGCCGATGTTCTGTATACGCAGAAGCGTTATAAACGTCTGCTGAACCGGAAAAGAAAAGTAGGAAGCGGGAGCGCAGCACGCCGTAAGAAGGCTGCAGCTGTTTGGCGATCATAGATTTTTTTGGACAATCCCCGAAAAAGAAGACGTAAGAGACTAACGGCAATCCTCCGTTACTTTCTTACGTCTTTTTAATAGAAGTATTATTGGCAGCTTAAGGGAGGACTACACTCATGCTTTCCAAGGAGTCTGCCACGAACACGGGCAAGTATTGCATTCCTGTATCTGTCTCTGCGTATTCGAAACTGTTCAGGAACTGACCGCTCACCCGGGCTAACCCCGTAACCGATCCGGTATTTCCCTGAAGGACAATAAGACGTCCATCGGAGCTTGCAACGGATCTGCCCGAAGAATCAATATAGATATCGCAATGCAGGGTAACCTTCTCAAAGGGATGAAGCTCCAGCTCGGTAGCGGAAATCTGTGGATATTCCTGTTCCTGATGAATCTCGGAGAACTGGTAGACGCCCTCTATTAATCGGTATACCGCGGTCAGGCCGTCTCCACCATTGTCTACAATTGCATTTTCAACGAAAATAGCATGATCATCATCCGGCTGCAGCGTATAGCTGTTTCCGGCAAACGAGAAGAGCTGGGAGATTCCCTCCGGCTTAATCTGATAAGCGGTAAAAGAGGTGCGCCCATCCTCACGGCTGCTCTCGGCGACGACCACAGGCACTTCGGAGAGGGCAGACAGCGTATCATCAAAAGTAAGACTGCGGAGATTCCCGAAGCCCGCAATGACTTCGCCGGTCCTTGTCGAGACAATTCCGTCCTCGCTCATATCCGCGAAGTAGAGGACTCCGCTGCTGTCTGTTCCGGCTACAGCTACCTTGGCTCCGTATCTTCCGGTGACGGAGACGACATGGGCATATTTGCCCTGCTCCTCACCGCCCGGCAGCAGGCGGACAGGCTCCGCAGCATTCCAGGCGATCCTGGCAGCGGCAATGTCTTCTGCAGTGTCCTGAAGTCCGGTGAGGTCGCTGTACAGCCGGATCGCTTCAGCATATTGGCCGCCGCGGACCAAACGTGCAGCGCTCTTCATCAGCTTCGCTAAGCCGCTGTCTATTAACGTAAGCACCTTGGATGAATCAATACCGGCAGAGGCAGCATATTTGCGGTAGCTTACGGCATGCCCGGTAAAGGCGGCATAGGAATCACTGTCCAGATCGCCGCCGAGCATCTTCTTTGCGCTGGACTCAGCTTGCTCCTGTACCCATGAGGCATTATAGGTGTGGCTGTTGTAGGCATCCATCATGGACAAGGCGGAATTCAGCAGAACATCGAAGCTTCCGGCCGACGCCAGCTCCTTGAGTTTAACCGTATCATGAGTCTGGAAGGACCCGGCCAGCAGTTTCTCCTTGGCTGTGCTCCCTCCATAAAAGGCATCAGGAATCCGCAGCAGATTCCACTTGAAGCTGTCCCCGCTGTCTTCATTGACGCTGCCGCTTTGACTGGCCCCCAGTTCGGTAAGAAACTGGCTCTTGAACTGCTGGAACCCGGCTGAGAACTGGCCGGAAAGGCCTGAATCCGCCGACAAGCGGCGATAATAGGATTCATAAGACCCTCCCGGCTGCATATACTCAGTTTTCAGGCTAAGCAAAGCAGCATAACTCTCCATGAACCCGGTAAAATCCTTTGTATCCAGCTGCTGGGACACTTTTAATACCAGTGTCTTTAGTCCGCTGCGGATTGCTGTTATGGGGGCCAGCTCCTTGAGCTTCGCTGCAACCTCTTCTTCCTTATAGAGGATGGAAGGATTCGCGGCTGCCTGGCGGTACTGGTTCTCTGCGGCAATCAGATCGCCGGCGGCATACAGCCGGTCGCCTTCATGCACGGCCTTAATCTTGTCTTCGATTCTAAATGCCTTCTGTCCAAGCAGAATAAGGATGAATGTACACAAAATGATCAATATATTCCGCAGGGATATGGCTTGTTTAAACGTCATATTATAGTAGCCCCTTTCTCGCGGAGCCGGTACCGTCCTGACTTTGGACGGTGCAGCCGCTTCTTCTTGTTTAAAGTACTATTAAATATTGCAGTACTTTACTCAAGATTCAGGGTCCCACCGGTATTTGGCTTCACGGACTTCCGCCACCTTAAGATCCAGGCCGTTCCAGGCTTCATAGGGGCTGGCGGAGATCAGCCTGGATAAGCGCAGGAAACGGTCTTTGGGCAGATCCTGTATGTATCTTCCGATCATTCCGGAGTAGAGCAGCGCGTAACGCTTCAGGCGTACAGCCGCTCCGGCGACACCGACCAGGATGGCCGCACCTTTATCCATTTCAAGAATCTGAGCTTCATAATTCTTCACATAGCGCAGCGTACGGTCTTTGATAAGGTCAGGCCGGACCTTGGCGATTTCGCCGATATATTCTGCGAGTAGCGGCTCGAAATCCTTCAGCAGCAGCTGTTCAAGCTCCAGGTACATATCTTTACGCAGCTGGAAACCGTGCAGAAGGGCAATACGCTGGCGGGCAATCCGGTCGCCGCGCAGCAGGATGGAAATTTCGCGCAGCTTCTCGTAGGCCAGCACATCATTCTCGCGCAGTACGGATACAGCCTCCTGGCGGTTGATTTCCAGGCCCTCCTTGATGTTAATGATATTTCGTCCCAGCAGTTCATTGAGGGCATAAAGATTCTGGTTCTGCCTTACCTTCCGCTGCGTATAGAATAGAAGTCCGGCTAGAACGGCTCCTCCTGCAGCGCACAATACCATTTGCTGCAAGCTCTCGCCGAAATAGACCGAGACCAGGGTGAGCAGCAGGATGAGCAGCAGGCGGGTGTGCATTTTGCGTCCTGCGATGGAGGTGGCCTGCTTCTCCACCGGAGTCAGGGCGGCACGTCCGCATTTGCCGCAGCGCTCTTCGCCTAGTGCGGTATAACGTCCGCAATGGCGGCAGACGCGCAGGTTATCATGCGCATAACGCGGAGCCTTGAAGGGCCGGAAAGTTACGGGTTTCTTCTTATTCACGGGCAGGATCGCCTCCATTCAGTGCGGCGAGCAGCCTCTCGTCGATGTCGTCACGGGTAAGCGGCTTGCGCTGGCGTGAAGCATACAAGGAGATCTGAATTACGGCATATAGAAACGTAATCCCGAGAATGACGTATGAAATCATGGAACTCTTCCTTTCTTCTTGGAAGCACAGCGGTCTGGAGGGGCTGATAGAATGACGATTCTATGCACCCGGTTGCCGGTCCTGCGGTCCTAAAGTTGAAGTTTACAAGGTTTAATTATATCATAATGGCATACTATTTACAGATTTTAGCTATACCGTTACCCTGCCGCATAACCCGAATATAACACAAGAGGAGCCATCTTTATGCTTCGTACACATTTACACCTAAGAAGAACAAGTCCAACGATGCTGCAGCGTGTTGTACCTTTACTGCTGCTGATTCTGTTCATGGCCGCTGCGCCCTTTGCGTCATTGCAGGCCAGCGCTGCAACATCTGCCGCGCCATCTCATATTGACGCCGTACTGCTGATTGATGTCAGCAACTCCATGAATAAGAGTGACAAGAACAAGATCGCGAACGAAGCGATGAAAATGTTTATAGATATGCTGTCTGCCCAAGGCGATAAGGTTGGTATCGTAGCCTACACCGATAAGGTGCAGCGGGAGAAGGCGCTGCTGCAAATCAGCTCTGCCGGTGATAAGCAGGACCTCAAGGATTTCATCGACGGTCTAAGCCGCGGGGCGTACACGGATATCGCCGTAGGGATGGAAGAGGCTGTCAAGGTGCTGGAGAACGGCAGCGACCCGGGTCATGAGCCAATGATCGTCATGCTGGCTGACGGCAACAATGATCTGGATGAGTCAAGCGGCCGGACCCAGAGCCAGTCGGATCAGGAACTGGATGCTGCCATAGAAACAGCCAAGCAGAAAGGATACCCGGTTTATACTATAGGGCTCAATGCTGATGGCAAGCTGAATAAAGAAATTCTGGCAGGCCTGTCTGACAAGACAGGCGGCAAGGCATTCACAACGGATTCGGCCGATGATCTGCCGCAGATCCTGAGTGAAATTTTTGCCAGCCATTTGAAGCTGAAGGTCGTGCCTGTACAGTCGATTACGGCGAACGGAAGCTATCAGGAGGTTACGGTCAATGTTCCTAACAGCAGTGTGCTGGAAGCGAATATATCCATTATGTCCTCCCAGCCGGTTACCGCGAAGCTGAAGGATCCTTCGGGGAAGTCTATAGCTATCCCGTCGGACGATGTCCTGCTGTCCAAATCGAGCAGCTATAGCCTGATCAAGCTGATCTCACCGGAGCAGGGGGATTGGAAGCTCCAGGTGAAGGGTGTGCCGAAGGATAAGATCGATATCAATCTCGTATTCAACTATGATCTGGAGCTTAAGATTGATGCGCTGCCTTCCGCTGCAACTTACAAGAAGGGCGATAAAGTTGAGATTTCCTCGCACCTGTTCAGCAATGGTGCTCAGGTAACGCTCAGTAATTTGTATCAAGATATGAAGGCGGTACTGCTCGCCACGGATCTGGATACAGGCGATGTGCAGGAGATTCCGCTGGATAACTCCGCAGCGGTCTTCAAAGGCACCTTTGAACTCAAGGACAGCCATGAGTATGAGCTGAAGGTCCGGGCGGAGGAGAGCAGCTTCTACCGTGAGAGCGACGTGCTCAAGATCAACGCCAAGACGGGGACGGTTGCTACAAGCCCACCGGCAGCGGGAACAAAGCCGGGTGGGGAAGAACCTGCTCTGGAGAAGTCTTCTTCAAAGACGCTGTATTTTATCATTGGGGGCATCGTGCTGCTGCTCGCTGCGGCTGTTGCATTCTGGCTGTTGCGCAAGAATTCGACCCGAGGTTTTGTAGGGCAGATGGTGGTGGAGGTACTCGACGGGAATACCGGAGAGAAGACCTATCCGCAGTACAAGAAGCTGTCGGCATTCCGGGGGAAATTCACCCTTCACCAATTGCTGCAGCTGGCGCCGGAGCTGAAGGAGAGCGAGAAGCTCGTCTTCACACCGGGCAAGAATGACCGCCTGCTGCTGCGCGGCGGGGAAGGTATATCCGTGGAAAGATCGGGCCGTGTGGCCGATACCTCGCGCGGACTAGAATTGAAGAGCGGCGACCGTATTTCCGTGGCGCTGCAGACGGTAGATAAGACGATTTTGCTGGAGTATTTAATATAAGGCTGAGAAGTTAGTGGTATGGGGAGTTCCTGTAACTGGAATTTTTCAAATTGACTAGGGGGAAAACCTATGAAACCGGTAGTAAGAGAGCATATTCAGCAATTGGATGTATCGCTTGGCGGAGGGATCGTCAGCGACAAAATCAGAGTAGACACGATAGATAATCCGATCCTGATCATCGGCCTCGGCGGCACGGGCATTGATGCCCTGCTGCGCTTGAAATACCAGATCAACCGCCGCTTCAAGCTGCCGGAAGATCCGCTCTCCAAGAAGAAACGCGACAAGCCGGACAATGTGGAGTTTTTGGCATTTGAGACCAATGAGCAGGACCGCGGTAAAAAATACAAAGGCATCGGCCTCGATCCGCAGAATGAATTTGTGCTGCTGGCCAATGCCGAGATCGGCGGACTGCTGCAGAACCGCAGCATTCTCGACCCGTATATTACAGAATGGCTGTCACCGGAGCTGAGCATTACCGACGGAATGAACGGTGCCGCAGGGGTGCGCCAGGCTGGACGGCTGCTGCTGTTTACGAAGATCAATCAGGTTGTGGGCGCCATCGACAAGAAGATCAAGACGCTGTCCGTCGGCACCAGCAAGAAGCTGATGGTATTCCTGCTCACCGGACTGTCCGGGGGAACAGGAAGCGGCTCGTTCCTTGATATTGCTTATATCGTGCGCGGGATTATAGAACGCGACTACGGCGCGGCCGGTGTTGACCGGGTGAACACACTGGGATATCTGTTCACGCCGGACGTGAACCTGGCAAACAAGAGCCTCAGCGAGCATACACGCGAATATATCCGCAAGAACGGGTATGCGGCGCTCAAAGAGCTGGATTACTGGATGAATGTGGACAGCCGGGGTGAACGGTTCCGCCAGCAATACGGCAATATACTGACGGTTAATTCGCCGCTGCCTCCGTTCAATCTGTGCCATCTGATCTCGGCGACCAATACCGAAGGCAAGCTGCTGGAGAACGCCTACGATTATTGCATGAATGTAACCGCGGAGAATATCACGAACTTTATGGCCAGCGAGGAAAAGCAGTCGGGTGAGGAATTTGCGATCCACGACTATATCAGCAACATCCGCACGAACATTGCGCAGATGAACAAGACCTATCCGGCCAACTATGAATACAACATTATCGGGGCCTCTTCCGCCGTTCTGCCGATTGAGGAAATGACCACCTATCTGGCTTTCCGCCTGTTCGACAAGATGGACAAGATGTTCCAGCAGGCACCGGGGCAGGAGGATGTGGAGAAGCTGGCCCGCAAGCTGGGCATCGACCTCGACACCATGATCAAAACCTTTGAATCCCGCGTGCCGGAGCCGCTGCCCGGCTACCAGAACAGTGAACGTCTGGGCCATGCCAATGTGATCAAGAACCAGGTCGTTGACATGGATACGGAGCTGGAGCAGAACTTCCTGTCCCGGGCGCGTGAAGAATATATCAAGGCCAAGAAGCAGCTGCCGGGCGAAATCACCGGACGTTTCGGTGAGGAGCTGGAGCGTATCTTCCTTCATCCTGAGCAGGGACCGTTTTATGTCTCCCGCCTGCTTTATACCGAGAAGGGCTTCTGTATTCTGAAGCTGATCCAGTCCTATATCGAAGCGCTGCGCGAGAGCCTGCTGAGACTTCCGCGCGATATCGAGACGGCGCAGGAGAGTGCGGAGGAGAAGCTGGGAGATGCGCGGAGCGCTTTTGTCTCCAAGGAAAAGAAGAAAAATGCCTACATCGAAGCCAAAATCAACGAGTACTGGCTGCATGCCGATGTGGAGCGCACGGAGCAGATGATCGAATTCTACGAGGATCTGTTTGAGCTTTTGAATGAAGAAAACAACCGGATTTACGGTGTGTTTACGGAGATTCTCAGTGCGCTCAGCACGATCTTTGAGAAGAACGGCGATATTTTGATTAACGGTGATGAGCAGGCCGACCATAAAGGCAACAAAACCTACTACTGGAATATCGTCAATGTGCCGGATATTTCGGCGACGATCTCGAAGGTAATGGACCAGAAGGACGGCGATGACCTGATCCGTGACTTCACGCGGGAAATGCTGAAGCATTCCGGCCGCTGGGTCAAAGAACAGGAGATCGACATTGTGCGTTCCATCTCTGAATTCCTGAGTGATAAGTTCGGCGATCTCATTACCCGTTCGATGGAGGACTTCCTGGTCATGAAATACGGCCGCGAGGAGCCGCTGGATAAGTTCGTGGAGCGGATTATCGCCGGACGCCTGGATGAGGACGCTGTGCCGATTTTCCATCTCAGCAACAGCTCCGGCAGCCTGCACTTCCCGTCGTGGGGATTCGTATCTGTGCCGGTTAAGGCACCGGGCATCCTGAAGGGGATCCGCAATTATCAGAATAATGCGCTGGGCAAATCGCAGTTTACGATCAAGGAAAGCCAGGTGAAGAACCGGATTTTCTGGCTGAATACGCGCAATGGGGTACCGCTGTTTGTGTATACGCCGCTGCGGGTGTTCGAGGAGAACTATGAGCGTACCATCCTCGACAAGGAAGGCATCGGCCGCCATCTGGTGATGACTGACAAGAACAACTGGACCTACCTGCCGTCTCCGATTCCGGAAAAATCATGGGGCGATACCTATGTCAACGCCCGTGTGCGTGATTACAACGCCAGAGTTCGCGCCGATTTCGCGAAAGCACTGGAGAGCGGGGTTATTATCGAAAAAGGGCTGGATGAAAATACGAGCAGCCGGTTTTCGGTCGTATTCACCAAGCCGTTCGACTTGGCTAAATTCCTGAGCGGCTATGATCTGCAGCTTGACTCCTCGCGTCCGAATCTCGGGGAAGTGAAGAAGGCAACCGACGAGCTGAAGGCGCTGCGCCAGAATGGGCTGGAGCGCGAAGGGATCAAGGATATTTTTGGCAGCATTAATAAAGAACTGGCCCAGGAGAATCTGATCCGTTCCCCGCAGCTGATCACCCGTGTGCGTGAAGAGCTGGCGAAGTACGAGGCGCTGACCGCGAAGGCGGCTGAGCTTGAGGCACTGCTGCATCAATATATCGACGAAGACAAATGGCTGGATCAGTTCATCGAAGCCCTGTACACCGATACGATCACCAAAAAAGGCGCGCTTTACGTCTATGGCCGTGACGAGGACGAAGATGCCTGGGAACCCTTCGCCAACTTAATGAAGGAACGCAGCTATGTGGAGTATGCGGTATACCGCCATTTCCGCTCGCTGGATGAGAAGAGCCGCAGTCTGCTGCTGCGCAAGGCGGCCCGCCGCGCCGGTGAAATGACCGCTGCGGAGGATGTCACCCCGCTGCTCTACAAGCTGGAAGGCATGTATGTCTCCTTCCTGGAGGCGCGTGACAGTCTGGAATATGAGCGGGTGGAGCATGCGGACGGCGATGAAATGTACAGCTTCTACAAGAGCCTGACCGGCAAGCTTGGCAGCATCCGCAGAAAGCTGAAGTAAGCCTATGATTAAAGCACAAGCATTAAGTTATGCCCAGCAATATGCGGCGCAGGAAGAAGCGCAGCGCAGTAAAGGGGATGGACGCAGCAGCATCCATTATCCGGCCTTGTTTCTGTTCCTGGGCGACAAGGTATCACCGGCCATCGGACCGGTGCTGGACAGCTGCGAACGGAAATGGGATAATGCCGGCGGCGTGATGGCACTGCATGCAGCGCCTGCAGGCAGCAAGGAACAGGGCCGCAGTCAGGTGCAGGGTGGTGAAGGCGGAAGGGAGCGGGTGATGAGCATGGCCCTGCCGGAAACGGCGGGGCGTGATCCCCGCACGGTCCGCTATGACATCTACCGCGAATTTCACGAAGACAGCCGTTATTTGGCTGGGATGAACCGGACCCTCCGGCAGCTCGGCAACAGCATAGCGGATTATGGGCGGTTGTATTCTTCTTTTGACGTCATCCATTTGTCCATCATTACGCGGGTCGATGACCCGCTTAATGTGCTGCTGCCGGAAGTTGCCCTGCTGGCCCGCGCAGTGCTCGGGCAGTCGTTCAAGTCGGTGCAGACCGATCTTTACGCCCTGATCAACGAGCGGGAGCAGGGGGAGAATTTCGGTTATTCCAGTTCGGTAGGGCTGGCTTTTCTGCGTGAGCTGGACGGGATGCAGCTTACGGATTATACGTTCAAAGCGCCGCTGCTTGTAACCGAAGAAGGGCTGTCCATTCCGGTCGCCCATGGCCCCTCCGCCTTGTTTGATCTCGTCTATCTGCTCTCTGACAAGAACGAGCGGGGGATGATGTCCCCGCATGGCATGGACGATAATTATGAGATTATCGCCCATATCAGCCTGCTGAAGAACCGGGTGCGGCCCTCCACGGACCACGCCACCGGACATGGCGGCTATAACAATATGACCTTTAAGAGCGGCATCAGGGGCAGTACGGGAAGGCAGGGGTATGCGTCCGCCGGTTTTTCCGCCGTTCGCAGACCCAATAAGCAGATTGCGCTGACGGTGCTGTACCACGCTTTCCGCTATCTTGCGGAGGAACTGCGCGGAGGCGGCGCTGCATGGACTCTGCGTGAGCGGCAGTCGCTGCTTGGGCTAAACCCGGAGGCCTTGCGTGAACGTGCGGCGGCACTGCTGCCGGATGAAGCCGGAATTGCGGAAATGACCGGGCTGATGAGCCACGGACGACCGTCCTTCAGCGAACTGAAGCAGCTGTCACTGCGCGAAGCGGAGGACCTGCTTTTCGGTGACGGCGGGCAGGCTTATTTCCGCCGCAACTTTGCGGAGGTATCCGCCGGACGCACAGCAGCCGTAAATCCTGCACGTGAATGGGCCGCTGTTCTGGCGGCCCAGGAGACGGCGGTTCCGCCAGTGACGTTCTATCAGCTGGCGGAGTGGACCGCCGGGCAGGGCGAAGCCGGCGGCAGTGTGCTGCATGCGCTGCGCCAGCATATGAACGGCCTGCGCTCAGCGTTATCCTCCGCACAGGAGGAGCTGGAGCGGCTCTACGCGGAAAGCGTGGAGCGCCAGCCGTTCCAGCGGGTGCCGCTGCTGGATAAACGGACGGTGCGCAATTTCATTCATTATTTATTTGAACGGGTCTATGGCGGAAAGTACGAGATTCTGCGTCTTGAGAGCGAGCTTGCGCTCTGCCTCCGATATGATGCCGCACTGGAACAGCTGCACCTGGAGAGCAAGGCTAAGGTGCAGACGATGGAGGCGCTGGAGGAAGAACTGCGCAGTCTTGCGCTGAATAATATCGGCCGCAGCAACGAGACAGTGGACCGGAACATTATGGAGTATTACCGTACCGTCACGGAAGAGGTCATGAAGGACATGGAAGCGCGCCGTGGTGCCGGCATCTTCTTCAGCGAGCGTTTTATGGGCAGCCTTTCGGAACTGCTCAAGCAAGGGGGAGCGGCAGTCGCCGAACGGCTGATTGAGATCTGCCGGAGGGAACTGCTGGCGGCAGAGCCGTTCGCGCTGCCTTTCGAGGAAGAGCTGCTGCGGCGGGCCAATGTCGCGGCGGCTTATGAGAACCGCGAGATCGTGTCCAAGGAGGAGCTGTTCAAGCGGCTGTACCGGAGCCTGGAAGAGGAGGCGAACATCAATGTCCGCCTGTTCGAATATACGCAGGAGCACCGGCATGAGGAGAAATATTTCTTCGGCGACAGTGGATCCGAGTTCCTGCGCTACGCCTTCGGTGCAGACGAGACGACCCGCATCTACCGGCTCGGCTTCGTGCATGAGCAGCGCCGGAGCGGAGTCGAGAAGCTGAACCTGATGGGCGGTTTCCATCTGGAGGACCTGCTCTATTACCGCAACGGCAAGGTCTACTATGAGACCTACGCCACAAGCGGCTACCGGCTCCACGGCGTTGAAGCTGAGCAGCTCCCGGAGTTGCGCTAAGGCACGGGCACAGGCACAGGCACAGAATGGACGGCTGTGTATGCTTCTCTTCTCAGATGAGCGAGCGTTTCTATTGTAAAAAGTGCAGCAGAATCGGCTCATTTGGCTCACGTAAGGCGTTCTGTTGCACTTTTTACAGCAGACTTTGGTGAAATCGGGATTTGAGACGGTTTCTACTGTATTCTACTGCAGGAAGTGCAATAGAATTGAATTTCCAGCGTTTTGGAGGTAATTCTATTGCACATAGTGCAGCAGAATCGCTTGTGTCATCCCTTTACTGAATCAATCCAAGAAGAGACCTTTAGGAGTATGCTCCAGACTATACTTTTTTTAAAAAGATAAGAATTTATATGCTTTACGCTATAAATTATCCTTCTATTTCTCGCTGAAACGGTTACCGTCCTTTTGAGGACGGCGAAGCCGTTTCCACTTGCTAATACTGTAATTTCATAGCCAGGCTCATTGAGTATCATTACAATATACAAAGGGAGTTCCTTCGCCGCCGTTTTTGCCATGGACTAGAATGCCCACAGCATGACCGGCTGGCTGCTCCGGTAATTATAAATATCAAATTTTAGTTGTTCCCGGAAAGGATGAATAACGATGCAGCGAAAAATCAATCTGCTCCTGTTCTTCTTCAGCCTGCTGGGCGGTGGAGTGGCCTTTGTTCTCGGTGAGCTACTGCTTAGCCGCAGGCCCTATGACCTGCCGTCGATTGTGCTTGTCGGAATCTATTTTACCATTGTGGCACTTGGGGTTGGGCTTGGCTGTCTGATTGCGGAGATGATCTCTCCAAGGCTGAACGGCTTGTCCTGGAAGCAGCGTTATCTGGGCTTGTCCTGGAAGCTGCTCCCGCTGACACTCGTTCTAATGCTTGGAGTAGGCGTGTTAACAGAGTTTGTGTACGAGCTGAACTTCGGCGGAATCAAGCCGATCAAAAATGTCGTAATGGTCATTGATGACTCCGGCAGTATGATGCAGAGTGATCCTGACAACAGCCGCTATGCGGCTGCGGATGCGCTGGTGCGGCAGATGGACGAAGATAATCAGGTGGCTGTAGTAACTTTCAGCGACGAGTCTTCGGTTGTTCAGCCGTTGATTTCACTCTCCAGTTCGGCGAACCGCGAGAAAGTATCGGCTGTAATCAGCAGTTTGCAGACGACGGAGGGCGGGACAAATATCAGCGGCGCACTCACAGAAGCTATGAACGTTATTAACAGTGACGATAAAGCCGGCCGCGGAGCAATGGTAATCCTGCTGTCCGACGGATTCAGTCAGTTCAATACCGCTACGGAACTTAACGAGTACGTGGAGCGCGGCATCGCGGTTAATACTATTGGACTGGCGCTGGACGATACTTCCGGCTCCAATTTGTTGCTAGACATCGCTTCCGTTACCGGCGGGCAATACTATGATGTTACAGATGCGAACCGGCTGGGTGATGTGTTCCAGCAAATTTATGACCGCTTGGGAGACCGGACCTTGCTCACTGAGCGCAGTGATGCGACCGCCGATAGTCCGTATTATGCTGTAGTTCGTATTTTGGCACTTATGCTGATCGGCATAACTCTGGGCGTTGGCCTTGGTATTGTGTTCGATAACCGCCACCTTGCTAAAAGCTTCGGAGTAGGCGGTGCAGTATCCGGTCTATTCGCCGGACTGATCCTTGAATTCGGCCTCAGCGGGCATTCTTACTGGGATGCAATCATCCGTCTGATCGCCCTGCTTGTTCTGGCTGCGATTATCTCCTTGTTCACCTTTGTTGTGCCGGTTGGGGAGGGACGATTATCCCGCAGAGGTGAAAGAAATGCTGCAGCCTCAGCACCGTCATCGGAGGGCTTCCACTCACCGCGCAGAAACAGGGGCAGCAAGGGGTTCTAAAAGTATGGACAGCAGATAGTGAACATGCCAAACGATAGGGATAGTGAAAGGAGTTTACAGTCATGAGGTACGCCGAGGCTCATTCCTCCACGCCGGTTATTGCGGATGTGGTCTCCCGGGTGGAGGACCGGTTCTGTACGCTGCGATGGCGCTGGCCGGATGGCGTTCAGGCGGTCTGTATTCACAAGGCGTCTACAGAAGCGCCGGATAGCGGAGAGCTTCCGCCCTCCGGCATGAAGCTGTATACGCGCGAGGAGTACAAAGCGAATAATGGATACCGCGACAGGCTGGATGATATCGGCCAGGTGGTCTATACCATATTTGTCCGGCTCACCGAGAACGGAGAGACGCTGCTGGTGCGCCAGCCGGATGGCGAGAACCGTGCCTTGGTCAGTGCAGGCAAGGCGCGGATTTATTATTCCATCCAGCAGAAAAAAGCACTGTTCGGCAAGCTGAAAACAGTACATATGACGATTTCCGCCGAAGTGCCGGTGCCGAAGGATGTACTGTGCTACGTCAAGAAACGGGGCGGGCATCCGGCTTCTAAAGAGGACGGCATCCTTTTTCCGTTTGTGCAGGATTTCCCCGCCGGGAGAAGCGTCCTTCCGCCGATTGAAATCGGCAAGGAGGATTTTGTACGCATCTTTTTTACGGATGGCCGTAAGTACGGATTGTATTATGAGCTGGTGCCGGAGTAATCCGGTGTTGAGCTTGTAATTATGACAGGTTTAATTGTATTTTGTACATCTATATTTCGGGGAAGCCGGTAAAGTATGCCATTCGCTCTTCTATAATTGTACAAAGTGCAGGTAAAAGTGGAGCGGTGGGCCTGAGCGTTGATATAGCTGTACAAAGTGCAGTTATCATTAAGCTGCATGCGGACGCAGAGCGAGGCAGAGAAGAGTAAAGTAAAGTAAAGTAAAGTAAAGCGAAACAGTTACAGTAGATTAGACTACAGCAGGTCATAGTAGATCAAATTGTTGGAACTTAGTTTTGTAGGCACTTACTAACAAGTTATGCAGACAGAACTTTTAGGAGGATGAGAGATGTCTTTTTTCAGCCGATTTAAGAAGAAAAATCAGCCGCAGGCGCGGCCGCTTTTTTATGATATTGTCTGTCCGTACTGCTTCACCAAGTTTTCGCCGGAGGACGTTGTTTTTCGGGCCATGCACAGCCGTGAGGATGATGAGAACTATGCGCTCGGCGAAGATGATGCACTGAATAAATACCGTGAGCGTTTCGGCCTCGATACTGTCGATGATATGGAGGCTGTGCTTAATCCGGCTGATATTCCCGAGGAATATCACCACTATACTGATCATGTGCTGACCGGTCTCACCGACCGCTATGGTGTGCTTACGCGCAGACGGCTGTGCCAGTCCTGCCATAATGAGCTCCCTGTGACCGCAGGCAAGGTGCCGAGCAACATTATCTCGATCATCGGTGCTTCCCAGGTCGGGAAGTCGGTGTACATGACCTCGCTGATCCATACGCTGCAGCATACGACTGCTGGGCATTTCGACGCGGCCTGCATGCCGCTGAATGCCGAAATCAGCCGCAAGTTCCGCACCCTGTACGAAGAACCGCTGTTTGAGCGCGGCGATTTGCTGGCTTCAACACAGAAGGAGAAGATGCAGGAGCCGTTTATTTTTCAATTTGTGTTCAAGGATGAAGAGAAGCCGCCGCTGACACTGGTGTTCTTCGATGTTGCCGGTGAAGGCATGGTCGATCAGGATTACCTTGGGCTGCACGGCCAGCATATCAAGAACTCCGCGGGAATCCTGTTCATGGTCGATCCGCTGCAGATCCGCTCTATCCGGGAGAAGATCAAGATTAATTACGGCGACCGTCCCGGGGAATGGGTCTCACAGTATGATGAGCCGCGTGATGTGGTGCTGACGATGTTCGGCGATTTCATCGCCTACCAGGAGAAGAGCAAGACCGACATCCCGACGGCCGTCGTGCTTGCCAAAAGCGACATGCTGCATTCGCTGAAGGATGAAGATGGCGACTACATCAAGTCCAACAGCAATGTATTCAACAACTATGTGCACCGCAACACGCTGAACCTGGATGAATTCCAGAACATCGACGGTGAAATCCGCCGCTTTATCGGCAAGGTAGACCGTCCGTTCAAAGATACGATGGATGTGTATTTTGCCAATACGGGGTATTTTGCCGTCTCCGCGCTGGGCAGCAATCCGGTCAACCAAAAGATAGAGGGTGTCGTCAGCCCGATCCGAGTGGACGAGCCTTTTATCTGGCTGCTGCATAAGCTGAACTATATTGAGGGGAGCGACGGGCCGTGAACAGATTCTCAGGGTCCAGGATCACCCAGCAAATGTATACCCGCGAGCGGCGGGGCGTATACCGGGCAACCGAAGGATTCGATACTGTAGCGAAGTCGGAGAGCCTGGACAATAATTTTGTCAAAAAAATCATTCATCCTTTCTGCCTTTATGATGCCCCGGCTGAGCTGGCGGCGCGCGGCGAAAAAAATGAGGAGCTGTATCCGGCTGCGCTGCATTTATTCCATACGGAAACAAACGACACGGTGATCGGGCAAAGCCGCTATCAGGCGACTGATTTTACCGGGCAGCGGAGTGCTTTTTTTGCCCATAACTTTGTAGTGCCTCCGACACGCGCCGAGGAAATTATTCAGGGCTATGGGGATTGGCTGCATGCCGATTTTGCCGGGAGTTATGAAGGAGAGCCTGGAGGAACCTTGCCGGAGCTGGCCGATATTCCGGCTCTACAGCGTGAAGGACAGGCTGATCCGCTAACGGTGCTGCGCAGCCTCGGGTTCAGCGAAGCATTGTTCAAGGCGCTGCTGCAGGCGGTCATGATCTCTGTGGCAAGCAAGAAAAAAAGTTATGTTGCCCTCGATGTTCCCATCGCAGAGCTGTCGCAGCGGGCGCTGGAGCTTACGGAGATTATTTACGGGGCTTTGCCGTATGATTTCCGCCGCAGGCTAGGAGTACTCACCTATGCAAACGAGCCAAAAAGCCGCAAATATATCGATCTTACCTTTGTAGAAAAGGGCTCGCTCCGCCCCGGAGACCGCAGTATCGAGAAGGATTTCATCTTTGATCTGGCTTCAGGCCGGACCCTGAATGCCGATTTCGGCGACTCGCAGCAGCCTTATGCCGATCTGGTATGGAAAACGCTGAAGAACAAGGGCAGTTTAGATGACTTTGCCCGTTTTGCCGATTCGCTGCTGCTAGGTGAGAATGTGGACCGCAAGCTGCAACTGGCGCTCTATAATGAGCTGGCGGTTTTTTATGAGATTGAGCAGGGCAATGAAAGCTTGTACACGGAGAACAAAAATGCTGTGCTCAGCGGCCTGCTGTCCTACCTCAAGCCAGAGGGGGCGCTGGAGTCCCGGGTACGGCTGAACGATATGTTCCTGGAGTGCTTCGACCGTGAGTATGACCTGATCCGCCAAAAGGGGATTCCACAGCCGGAGATTATGGAGCGTTTTATGGAGTATTTTGTGCTGAAGGGCCATCATTACCGGGTCAAAGTGGTCGATTATTTCATCAACGGCATGCTGAATGCCCGGTCTGCGGGCCGGGATGATACCTTGGCGGCGGCTTACACTATCATTGAGAGCAATGACGAGCTGAGTGCAGCCTTTTTCAAAAGAGTGCTGGCCCAGCCTATTTTCCGCAAGGCGCTGCTGGAACCGTATATGGAATCCCGGCTGGCTGCCGCAGCCCAATCGTCTGACATTTTACGGTTTGTCGCCCACTGGGGCCGGTTTCTTCCGGAGGCGCTGCAGCAGTCGTTTGTCCGTGATACAATCAGCGATTATTTGCTGGAGAAGCTGCAGCGTGACAAAGATCCGGTTGCGGCGGTGGCCTCGATTCACGACTCTGTAGAGAAGGCGGAAAAAGAGCGCCGCAGAGGCAGCGGGTTCAACCCTGAGGCGCTTTCGCTGCTGAAGGAGCTGATGGCAGCAGCGGACCGCTTCCTGCTGAACCGGGTATCGCTCAGCGAGCTGACACAGGAGCAGCTGCTGGAGATTTCGTTCCTGCGCTACCGGGATACGGCGGACTGGCAGCCGCCGCTTGATTCCATCAGCAGGCAAAAATCCAATGCGCTGCGCGCTGCCTACCGCTGGTTCGGGGAGGAGAATCCGGATGAGGAACTTTTTGCCGGATTGTCACCAAAGGAGCTGGATGATGTACAGCTGCTCGGACGGCGCTGGCTGAAGGAATCGCGAAGTGTGGAGCCATTTGAGCGCTTGCCGCTCGCTTTCTATCACAATAGTGACCGCGAGAGCGGCCCGCTGGATTATGACGCGCTGCTGGATCTGGTGAAGCGCAAAGCGGACGGCGACAAAGAAACGGTATACCGTTTCCTGGCCTGGTCACAGAACAACAGGCTGTTCACGGTGTCGAAGAAGAAGCTGTACCCGGGCTACCGCCGGGCGATTCTAAAGTATTTCCTGAACAGCGACCGTGAAGCCTTCAAGAGCAGGGATTTCCGCAAAAGCTATGTCTCCGCTGCCGGGCCTGCCCTGCAAAATGTATATAACGAAGCCCGCTCCCAGCTGGCTTCGCCGCTGGCGCGGTGGGTTAGCCGCAGCCGATTTCAACTCCTGATCTCCGGCTCCATTCTGGGGATCGTACTGATTGGCGTCATTATCGCCATCAGCCTGCTGCGGCCGGACAGCCCGGACACAGCTCTGCCGGAGGGCAGCGCAGCACCGGACGGCGGCCAGCCGCCTGCTGCCGTGTATCTTAGCGGCAGCGGAGAAGGCACGGGCAGCAGGCTGGTGTTCACCTTTGCTGACGCTGAAGAATGCACCGCCTTTACTCCGGCGGAGATCAGTGTAGCAGCCTCCGGTGGGGATCCGGAGGTCTACAAGGTCACGGCGACGTCGAGCCGATGCCTGACTCCGTCGCCGGATGCGGGAGCCGCCGGCTTGAACGGCGGCAGTGGAACGGCAACGCCGGATGCGTCAGCCGGAACGGAAGCCGGCGCGACGGGGACCGCGAACGCCGGAACGGAAGCCGACGCGACGGGGACCGCGAACGCCGGAACGGAAGTTGACGCGACGGAGACCGCGAACGCCGGAACGGAAGCCGGCGCGACAGGGAACGCGAACGCCGGAACGGAAGCCGGCGCGACAGGGAATGTGAACGCCGGAACGGAAGCTGGCGCGTCCCCGGCTGTATCATCCTCGCCTTCGCCGGGTGTGACCGGGGGAGCATCGTACCAAGTCACTGTGGATCTGGAACCGGGGGCTAAGCTGACCGAAGGCAACATGATCATCGCGGGCGATTATAAGCTGACTCTGCAGTCGGATCCGGCACTTACGGCTGCCCCTACACCGAGTGCCCAGCCTACTGCAGCTGCGACTGCAACGCCTTCGGATGATGCCGGAGCAGCAACCGATGCTCCTGAGTAAAGCGATATAAATAGACAAAAATCCTGAACTGCATGTTTTGCCCGAAAGAGTAGGGTAGATGCGCGTTCAGGATTTTTTTTACACTGAGCTCCGGTGTTGGTTATTGCAGATCATACCCAGTAAAGGGGATATTTCCCTATATTGTGGACTATAGATTGAGAATAAGTGGTATAAGACGAAATATTACCGCTAAATTATCCGGTTGAGCCAGATGAGGCGTTTTGCGAAATAATAGCGGGTGTAAATCCGCCTAATCCTTATTAATGTGGGAGTAGCCAAAACTTAGCGGGCATTTTTTCCGCTACTAATGATGAACTGCGTGCAGACAGGCTGGGAGCAACGAAGAGTATGTTTGATGCTTTCGAAAAGGGATCAGCCGACAACGGGCGGCATTGGAACAGCTTTTCTATAGACATACAAGGGAATAGTGGATATGATTATGAATATTAAAATTTGATAGTCTAGTGAAAAGGGTGCAGATTCTATCCATAGAATTTGCTTAAAAGGGAAGGCCGGTGTAAGTCCGGCGCGGTCCCGCCACTGTAAATGCGGAGCGACTCTTAAGGGTGCCACTGTCCTGTGAAGCAAGGATGGGAAGGCGGAGGGAAGCGGTGAAGCATAAGCCAGGAGACCTGCCTTTTTCTTGAACGTTTCTATTCTTCGTGGGGTAAGAATGCGGAACATTACAAATGGACGTGGGCGCGGAGCTTGAGCACCGCCGTGCTTCATTTGTATTCTTCCGAGGCCGCCCTTAGCAGGGGCGGTTTTTTTGAGGGATGAGGATGAAGTATAAGTCAGTTATTGTACGTGTTCCTTCTCTCTCGCAGAAACGGCCCCGTCCTTTTGAAAGGGACAGCATAGCCGTTTCTTCTTGTTGTCCGCTGCTTCACTATTTTATTCACGGAAAGAGGTTAACGATGAAGACTCTTCTCTCTGCCAAGTCCTTTATGCTTGGCCTGGCTTTATTGCTGGTTATTTCGATTCTGGGAACAGCGCTTGTTCCTTCAGGACAAGTGTTTGCCGGGGCGGTCTCCGCTACCGCGTCCGGGGGAACGGAAAGTGTTACGTCTGCTGTATATGCAGCAGACGAGTCTGGTGCAGAGCCGGCTGCGGCTGCATTAACAGCGAAGCAGCAGATTACCGTTGCCGGAGCGACCTATGCGGCTGCCGAGTATATGCTCAGCAGCGGTGTGACGTCAGAATGGCAGGCGGTTGGCCTCGCACAGGCGGGCTACAAAGTACCGGAAAGTTATGTCCGGCTGCTGGAGCAAAAAGTGCGGGCGGCCAGCGGCAGCTTTGCCGCAATCACTGATTATGCACGGATTGTGCTCGCGGTACAAGCCGTGGGGGCTGATCCGGCGAATTTTGCCGGAAACGGCTCTGAGCCGGGTTATAATCTGGTTGAGCGTATCTATAACAGTGACAAAATGAGCGGCCAGACGCTGAACAATCCGGTCTATGCGCTGCTGGCACTGGATTCCGGCAATTATACCATTGGGGCGGATGCCAAATGGAGCAAAGCGGCGCTGCTGAGCGAGATCCTGTCCAAGCAGAATGCAGACGGCGGGTTCGCCTTGACTTCCGGGGCAAGCGAGCCGGATATGACGGCGATGGCTTTGACGGCCCTTGCTGCGCATAAGAGTGATCCGGCGGTTGCAACTGCCGGGCAAAAAGCAGTAGCCTGGCTGTCCGCTGCGCAGGACAGCAACGGTGGCTTTGGAGGCAGCAGCGAAAGCGCGGCACAGGTCATTATCGGCCTTGCCTCCTTCGGGGTAGACCCGGAAGGAGCAGAATTCACCAAGGGTGAAGCAGACCTGATAAGCAGACTGCTCAGCTTCAGCGTAGAGGGCGGCGGGTTTGCCCATAATCAGGGCGGAAATGTAAATGCATTTGCTACAGAGCAGGGGCTGCAGGCGCTGGTGGCCTACACCCTGTACAGCGGGGGCGGAAACGGCAAGCTGTATGACTTCACTAAGCCTGCGGTTCCGAATCCGTTAGTGTATGTGCCCCTTGTAATTGAAGGGCCGCAGAACACGCTGGGAGAAGGGATGGCATACGCAGGCAATGTCCTCGAGGTACTGGAGAAAGTGGCAGTCCAGAAGGGCCTTCCGATTAAGAATGAATCAGGCAGCTATGTGACGGGAATCGGCGGTATCCATGCCGGAATCTACGGCGGCTGGGATGGCTGGAAATATGCTGTGTCCCGGGACGGGGCATGGATTGATCCCGATGTAGGAATGAAGGATTTTAAACTTAAGGAAGCAGACCGGGTCCTCGTTTATTATGCGGGCAATGATACGCAGCTGGTGAATTCGCTGACGCTGTCCGCGTCGCAGCCGGGTGAGGAGGAGCCTTTCTCAGTCACGGTTACCCAGATAAAATGGGTATGGGACAATGCCACAAATATTTCGAGTCCTGTAACCTCAAGTGCATCTGGTGTGGAGGTGGCGGTCGGAGACTGGAAGGCAATAACCGGTGAAGACGGCAAAGCGGTATTTGCCGAAGGTGTTCCGGCAGGAGACTATACGCTAACCGTAACCGGCTATGTTGCGGACAATGCACCAACTATCGTTAAATATTCGCAAGCTGTAAAGGTAATCTCCAAGAATGTACCAGTCCATCTGTCGGTTGAAGGACCTGAGGGGCCGGTCGCTGAGGGAGCGCTGCAAGCATCCAACGCGCTGGCGGCATTGAAGAAGCTTACGGCATCCGGAAATATTCCGCTGGAGATTACGGAGTCCTCCTATGGCAGCTATGTGTCGGGCATTAATGGGATTAAGAACGGAACCCATGACGGCTATTGGAACTTCCTGGTGTCGCGCGGCGGGAAATGGATCTACCCAAGCGAAGGCATGGGTGATTTCAAACTGCAGGCGCAGGATAAGGTGCTTGTCTATTTTGCCGGTGCCAATACGCAGGTAGTTAATTCCGTTGCAGTATCTCCACCGCAGCCAAAACCGGGAGAAACGTTTAAAGTGACCGTTACCGGGGTGGAGTGGGTATGGAATAACACGACATTTGCTTCCGAACCGGTTATTTCACCGGGAGCCGGAGTGAAGGTAACCATTGGCGGTAAAACAGTCACTACGGACAGCCAAGGCGTTGCAGTTTTTGAAGGAGGCTTGTCCGGCAAAATATACACGCTGGCCGTAACCGGTTATGTTGCGGAAGCCACACCAAATATTGCCCGCTATACGGATTCGCTGAAGGTAGCTCCGGGCAATGTAACCTCCTATCTGTCCATTGAAGGACCACAGGGTCCCGTAGCTGAAGGCACGCTGGAAGCATACAACGCGTTTGATGCGCTGCAGCTGCTGGCAGATGCGAACAACATTCCGCTAAAGGTTACGGAATCTTCCTTCGGCATCTTTGTAGGGGGCATTAATGGAATCGAGAACGGAGCCTACAACAATCAGGGTTACTGGGCTTTTGCCGTATCGCGCGGCGGGGCGTGGATTTATCCGGATGTGGGCTTAAATGATTATATTCTGCAGACTTCCGACAAAGTGCTTGTCTACTATGCCGGAGAAAATACGCAGGTAGTAGATTCGGTACAGATTTCGCCTGCGCAGCCGAAGCAGGGTGAGGCATTCACCGCTAAGGTTACGCAGAAGAAATGGATCTGGAATAATGACACGTATACTTCTGATCCGGTGACTTCACCGGCTGCGGGAGTGCAGGTCACTGTTGGCGATAAAACCATCACTGCTAATGAGCAAGGGCTCGCAACCTTTGAGGGAGGCCTGCCTGCCAAAACATACACGCTGGCCGTGACCGGTTATGTCGAAGGCGGGACGCCTAAGATTGCCCGCTACACGCAGCCGCTGACCGTTACAGCTTCGGTAGAAGTGCCTGAGACGGCATCGGCCACGCTCACAGTCATTGGAGACACTACTAAGGGAACCATTCTGGCTGGTACCAAGATGACGCTGAACGAGGGAGAGACCGCATACAGCCTGCTGATCCGCCAGCTTGGAAGCAAGGTTGTCAGCGGCGGAAGCGGAGACAGTGTATACATTAAAGCGATTGATGGCTTGGCAGAAAGAGACCGCGGTGAGAAAAGCGGCTGGATGTACTCCGTAAACGGTGTCTACCCGGATTACAGCTCCGGAAGTTATAAGCTGAGCAGCGGCGATGCCGTAGCCTGGCGTTATACGGTTAATGGCGGAGATGATCTGAAGGAACCGGCTGGAGGTTCCTCCGGCACTGGAGGTGCAGCAGCAGGCACGGGCGGCAGCACGGTGAATGTGGATATCACCCCGGATAATACCCTTCCGCTGAATCAAGTAGGACAGACGACTGCTGTTTCGAACCTGAGCACCAAAATGACCCCGGCAGCAGCGGCTGCCCTTAAGCAGAAGCTGGCGGCAAACGTGGCTGTCTTCGAGCAGGAGGTCACTCCGGGTACGGCGGCAACCTTGCAGGACAGCGGCGGTGAAGTGAAGCTGCAGCTGCCAGCCGGTTCCGTGTCCGTAAATTTGAAGATCAGCGTACGCGAGACTAATTCAGAACGCGCTGAGCTGGTATCAGGACTTTATGATTTCAAACCGGATGGTACGAAATTTGTGAAGCCGGCAGATCTCTCGATTACAGTTCCGGTTACGGCGGTAAACCCTGCCAATCTGGCTTTGGCATGGCTTGACGAAAGCACCGGCCGCTGGATTCCGGTTCCCGCTGCGCTGGATGCGCAAAGTGGGGTAATCACCGGAAAGGTCAGTCACTTCACGGCCTTTGCCGTAGTGGACCGCAGTAAATGGGAGCCGCAGCCGCAGCAGCTGAAGAGCGATATTGCAGCTACTGCCAAGGCAATCACGGCAGCCGAAGAGATCAGCGATTGGCAGGCGATTGGACTCGCCCGTTCCGGCCACACAGTACCAGCCGCTTATTTGAACGGAGTGAAGGAGCAGCTTGCCGCGAATAAAGGGGAGTTCCGCAAGGTTACGGATTATGAACGTTTGGCGCTGGCTGTTGCCGCTGCCGGCGGTGATCCGCAGAATATTGGCGGGTATAATCTGATTGAGAAAATTTATAACAATGACCATATGGTAAGCCAGGGCAGCAACGGCCTCATTTTTGCCCTGATTGCCCTGGACAGCGGTTCTTATACTGTACCTGCGAATGCGCAGTGGACTAAGGAACGGTTGATCAAGTCCATCCTGGAACTGCAAAGCAAAGACGGCGGATTCCCGCTGACAGCTGGCAGCACCGATGATGTGGACATTACCGCTATGGCGGTTACTGCACTCTCATCCCATAATGACCAGGCGGAAGTAAAAGCGGCTGCGGATAAAGCGATCACCTGGCTGTCGCAGCAGCAGCTTGAAGGCGGCGGCTTCAAGCTCTCGGGAGCAGAAAACAGCGAGAGTACCTCACAGGTCATCATTGCCCTGAGTGCTGCCGGAGTTGGTCCTAATGACTCCAGATTTATTAAAGCTAAGGGCGGACTTCTCAGCCATCTGGCTTCGTTCAGACAAAGCACTGGCGGCTATGCTCATTCGGCTGGGCAGCCTGAGAACAGCCTGGCTACCGAACAGGCATTGCTGGCACTGGCTGCGTACAACCGGTTCCTGGCCGGAGAGGCGAAGCTGTTCAGCATCTCGCCAGCCGCTTCCGGCAGTGTGTCCTTTGCCGATGAGAGTAAAATTTCAGCCTGGGCGCTGGACTCCGTTCACAAGGCCTATGAGCAAAAGCTGATGGAAGGCGTCAGCGGATCAAGCCTGATTTTTGCACCGAAGCAGAATATTACCCGTGCTGAATTCGCTGCGCTGCTGCTGAGACTGACAGATCAGACACCTGCTGCAGCTTCGGCTGCACCAGTATTCCGCGACGTAAAAGCCGGCACATGGTATTATGGAGCTGTGCTTAAAGCGAAAGAGCTTGGATGGGTAGGCGGAGTTACGGATACAACCTTTAATCCGAATGGCTGGATTACCCGCGAGGATATGGCTGTGATGATTTCCAGAGCGTTCAAGCTGGAGAACGGTTCTGCGGCTTCGGCGCAGACTGCGAAGTTCACAGACGAGCGCCGGATCAGCAGCTATGCGCTTTCAGCGGTCCATGCGGTAACGCAGTCCGGTTATATGACCGGCTTCAATGGAGGGTTTGACCCATCAAGTGCCGTAACCAGAGAAATGGCGGCCGTCGTAGCCGTAAGATTGCCTTAAGTGTAATCTATCTTTAAGAAGGCGATTGAGCGGAGTAACAGGTTCATCGGACTGAAGCTTCAAAAGAAAACATAGAGTATAGGAACGGAACGGGGGAGCAGCAGGACAGCCTCCGTTCCTTTCCCTTTTTTCGGAGGTGTGAAAATTAATGTCCAAGCAATCCAAACGATGGTTGTTTTATCCCTTACTTCTTCTCTTGGCGGTGGTGCTACTGGCCGGCTGTTCTTCCGGCGAGCAGCAGTCTGCCGGTTCCGATCTGAACAGTGCAGCAAATACCACCGCTACACAAAGCCCCGCCCCTGATAACGCCGCGTCTCCGCAAAACGGAGACGCAGCGAACACGGCCCCGCCGTCAGAACCGGCGGGCAGCCCCGCTTCGCCTTCCGCGGCGGCGTCGGCGGCTCTTGAAGGAGCGGCGGCCTCTGCGCCGCTTGACACCGCTGCAGGCACGGTGACAAGTCCCGTGCCTGCAGGCACTACGGCGCCGGCTGCGCATAGCCCGGCAGCCGGCACCGCCGGAGCAGCCACCGCTCGTCCGTCTGCCGGCGCGAATAAGCCCGCAGCTACCGCTCGTCCGTCTGCCGGCGCGAACAAGCCCGCAGCTACCGCTCGTCCGTTTGCCGGCACGAATAAGCCGGCAGCGACCGCGCGTCCAGCGGCTGCCGTTACGCAGCCGCCGTCCGAAACGGCAGCGCCTGCGAAGCCCGCTGCTGCGGAGAGCACAGCTACCGTCTCCATCACAGGGGACGAGGAGTACGGCGTGATTTTGGCTCCGGCAGCCTTTGAAATTGAGAAGGGCGAAAGTGCGCTGGAGCTATTGAAACGGATTACCCGCAAGAACAAAATACAGATGGAATACCAGGGCTCCAAGGGCTTCGCCTATGTGGAGGGAATAGACAATCTGTATGAATTCGACCATGGCGCAGAGAGCGGCTGGATGTACAAGGTGAACGGGGAGTTTCCGGGCAAAGGTGCCGGAAGCTATACTGTACAGCCCGGGGATGCTATTGAGTGGCTGTACACCCTGGATCTGGGTAAAGATCTGGGAGCCAAAGCGCCATGAACAGCGGCTTCCGCTCCATGCATCCTTCGGTAGCCCTGCTATACTATGCAGGGCTGCTGCTGTTCGCTGCCCTGTTGTTTCATCCGCTGTTTCTGGTAACGGAAATTGCCGGCTTGCTTGGCCTTCTGCTGCTGCAGGGACAGGGACGGAAGCTGCTGCGGGGGCTGCCTTTTTACCTGCTGATGGCCGGCTCGGTGGCCGTGATTAATCCTTTGTTCTCGCACCGGGGCTCGCACATCCTGTTTTATTTTATGGATCAGCCGATTACGTTGGAAGCGGTGTTCTACGGACTGATGATGATGACCGTGCTGCTGACGATTTTTATATTGTTCATTTCTTACAACTACACGGTAACGGCGGATAAATTTATGTACCTGTTCGCCGGGGCAGCGCCTAAGACGGCCCTGCTGACATTGATGACGATCCGTTTTGTGCCATTGTTTCAGCGGCGGCTGCGGCAAATCTCCCTGATTCAGCAGATCAGAGGCATTGATGTAAGCAAGGGAAAGCTGCGCAAAAGAATGCGGGACGGCATGACCCTGCTCAAGGTGCTTCTGACCTGGTCGCTGGAGGAGGCGCTGCAGACGGCCGATTCGATGAAAGCACGCGGCTACGGCATCCGCAAACGCAGTGTGTACGGGATTTACAGGCTTGACCGGCAGGACAAGACCGTCTTGGCTCTGCTCTCGCTCAGCGGCATAATTCCGCTGTTTGGCTGGCTGCAGGGGTACGGCATCTTTGAGATATATCCGCGGATGAAACCTATGGCCTGGGGCTCAGGCGAGGCGGTCATGTATGCCGGCTTCTGCCTGTTCGTAGGAATCCCCCTCTGGCTGGAAGGAAAGGAGAAATGGTTATGGCGATCATCGCGGCGGAAGGATTTTCCTTCCGGTATCCCGATGCAGAGAGAGACACGCTCCATGAGCTCTCATTTACGATAGAGGAGGGCGAGTTCGTTGTGCTTCTCGGCCCTTCAGGCTGCGGCAAAACAACACTTCTGCGCCATCTGAAACGGGAGCTTGCTCCGGTAGGGTTGCACAGCGGGTCCATCAGCTATCAAGGGAAGCCGCTGACGGAATTGCCTGCGGAGACAGCAGCCGGGGATATCGGGATTGTATTCCAGAATCCGGATGCGCAGATTGTGATGGATACCGTATGGCATGAGCTGGCTTTTGCGATGGAAAATATGGGCTATCCGCCATCGGTCATGCGCAGCAGGCTGGCGGAAATCGCCGGGCTGTTCGGGCTGGAGCCGCTGCTGTACAAATCGGTGCATGAGCTCTCAGGTGGACAAAAGCAGCTGCTGAATCTGGCCTCCGTGCTGCTGCTTCAGCCCAAGCTGCTGCTGCTGGACGAGCCGACCTCACAGCTTGATCCTGTCGCTGCCCGCGAGTTTATCCAGACCTTGCAGCGGCTGAATGAGGAGCTGTCGATGACGGTCATCATCAGCGAGCACAGGCTGGAGGAGGTGCTGCCGTTGGCCGACCGGGTGCTGATGCTGGAGGATGGCGTTCTGCAAGCCCAGGACACTCCCCGCGGATTCGTGCGGGGAGCCGGGCAGGGACCGAACGCAAGTCATCAGGCCTACCTGCCGACAGCGTCGCGGTTATTCCTCGCCCTGTCACCGGAGGCCTCATCCGTTCCGCTGGAATCCATTCCGCTGACGGTGCGTGAGGGCAAACGCTGGCTGCATTCACACGCAGCAGCAGCGCCTGCTGGAGCTACGGCTTCCAGCGGCTCACACTCTGCTGCGGGCGTCCATCCGCCTGTGACCGCAGACTGTGCAACAGCATCACAAGACGGTGCAGCTTCACGCTTCACCGGCGAAGCCAATGCCGCAGCACCCCTGCTCAGCTGCCGGGAAGTCACCTTCCGTTATGAGAAGGACGGCCCGGAGGTGCTGCGCAAGCTGACGTTGTCCCTGCACCGGGGAGAGCTGCTGGCTATCATGGGCGGGAATGGCGCGGGGAAATCGACCCTGCTGCATGTACTGGGCGGGCTGGTGAAGCCTCAGCGCGGCAAGGTCGGGTCTGCCAAAGGGCTGAAGTCCGGACTTCTGGCCCAGAACCCGCTGCTCTATTTCAGCTATGACACGGTAGCGGAGGAACTGCGGCATATGGCCCGGTATGCAGGCATGTCTCCTGAGGAGGAGAAACGGGAGATAGAAGCCCTGCTGGATGTATTTCAGCTTCATCAAGTACTGGACAGCCATCCGCATGATATCAGCGGCGGCCAGCAGCAGAAGCTGGCGCTGGCCATGGTAATGCTGCTGAAGCCCGGCGTTCTGCTGTTGGATGAGCCTACCAAGGGGCTGGACCCCGGGGCGAAGGAAAAACTGGCAGCCTTGCTAAGGCAGCTGTTGGAGCAAGGCATAAGCATTATTATCGTGACGCATGATGTGGAGTTTGCTGCAAAATACGCAACCCGCTGCGCGATGCTGTTTGACGGAAGCATTACAGCAGAGGGAACTCCGGCGGAGTTTTTCAGCAGCAACTATTTCTATACAACGGTGGTAAACCGCATGGTGCGGGATTTGCTGCCGCAAGCATTGACTCTTGAGGATGTGATCAGAACATGGCAAGATTCCGGCTTCCGCTGTTAATTGCTTTAGGTGTATTTTTGGCCGGTCTGGCACTTACGTCAGCGCTGAAGGACCGTCATTATATGCTGCTCAGCCTCGTGCTGCTTGCAGCGGCATTGCTGCCGCTGTTTATCCGGCTGGAGCGGCGCCCGCTGGAATCGCGGGAGCTGGTGCTGCTGGCCGTGCTGTCGGCAATCGCTGCAGTCAGCCGGGTTCCTTTTGCCGCGTTGCCGAGTGTGAAGCCAGTGTCTGCTATTGTCATTTTATCCGCTTATGTCTTTGGGGCCGAGGCTGGCTTTATCATCGGGGCGGTAGCCGCGCTTGTATCCAATATTTATTTCGGGCAAGGTCCATGGACGCCCTGGCAGATGTTTGCCTGGGGGATGGCGGGCCTGACGGCGGGCTGGCTGAGGAATACCTGGTGGATGAAGAAACGAGGCGGCCTGCTTCTCTTCGGCTTCATCTGGGGGTTTTTGTTCGGCTGGATTATGAATATCTGGTACATTATCAGCCTGCCGGATGCATTTAGCTGGGGGCTTGTGTTATCCGCATACGTCTCGAGCTTTTATTTCGATCTGGCCCATGCCTTGTCCAATGTATTTTTCCTGGCAATTCTGGCCGGTGGCTGGACCAAGGTGCTGGAGCGGTTCCGCAAGAAATACGGGCTGCTGCAGGAATGATTAGGCCGCTGATCTCATGGATTCTGTTGCGTGAAATTACATTGGCATGTTATTTCAGTCATTAAGAGGTCTGAGTGTTCTTAAATTAGGATATTTTTCTGTTTATTTCGACATTTTTCGTGATTAATCATCATTATTTCGACCTTTTTCGCCGATGAATAAGATAACACAGCAAGATACAAAAAGGCGGGAATAGGACATGAGACATCTGAAAGTGAAATATAAAATGGCATTGTTTGTGGCAATTGTCGTTGCTATGCTGATCGGTCTTGGTACGATTGGTATTACTTCCACCCAAAAAATGGCCAAGCGATCCCAAGAAACCTATAGCGGGAACTTGCAGCCGATTTACCTGGTTACGGAGCTGCGGGCCAACAACCGGTCGATTGAATCTTTTTTGCTGGAAGCTTTGCTTACCAAGGAAACCGTCAAGAGCAAAGAGCTGACCGAGGGGATTAAGCAAAACATTGCAAAAAACAATGAGCTGCTGGGGCAATTGAAGTTAATTGCCTTCAAGGATGCTGAAATCAGCAATAAAATCAACGAGTATATGTCGTTGCTGCCGGATTACCGGACACAGCGCGATAATATCATTCAGCTTGCCAACAAGAATCTTAATACTGAAGGCTATCAAATTTTCTCGGGTGTGTCTTTTAGCGAGTCCAGGAAGCTGATGGTCAGTCTGCTTGATGATACATCCCGGTTGCTGGTTGAGGATGCGGCTGAGCATAATGAGCTTGCTTTAGCCGACGCTAAGACTTCCTCAACTGTGAGCACGATTCTGATTACTGCGGCATGGATTCTTTGCATTCTGATCAGTATTATAATCACCCGGCTGATTACGAAGCCGCTCAAAGAATTGCAGGGATTGATGAAGCGGGCAGAAGAGGGTGATTTGACCGTAGCTGCATCCTATACAGCCAAGGATGAAATCGGCCAGATCAACCTTTCCTTCAATTCGATGCTGGATAGTCTTAAAGTGATGATGCAAGGGGTCTCGGAAAGTGCGGAGATGCTGTCGGCCTCGTCGGAGGAAATGAGTGCCAGTGCAGAACAGACCGCACGCGCTTCGCAGATGATCGCCGAAACCTCGAATGAAATAGCCGTGGGATTTGATGTCCAGGTCGAGAACATCAGCCGCACGACAGCATCCGTGCAGAACATGACGGAGGATATTGCCGCCGTCGAGCGCAGCGGCAATGAAATGGCTGAACTGATGGCCGGGGCTGCCGTCTCGACAGACCGCGGCGCAGAAGCTGTTGAGCGAATCCTTGCACAGATGAAGGAAATTGACTCTAGTGTTACATCGAGTCAGAGAATAGTCAGCAATCTGGGCAATCTGTCCGGGGAGATCAGTACGATTATCACAACCATTAATGCAGTCGCCACTCAGACGAATCTGCTTTCGCTGAATGCGTCAATCGAAGCGGCCAGAGCCGGGGAGCATGGCCGGGGCTTCGCTGTTGTTGCCGGAGAGATCCGCAAGCTGGCGGAGGCTACAGGAAGCAGCTCGCTGCAAATTACCGGAATCATAACTGACATTCAGCAGCAAACCGCCAGTGCGGTAGATTCAATGGCACTGGGAACACAACTGGTATCAGAGGGTCTTGCGCAGAGTGAAGTGGTCTCGCAGGCGTTTGAGGAAATACAGTATTCAATTAATGATGCCGTCCGGCAGACGGAGGGCATCAGAGAGGCTGTCGGGCATGTCTCACAGGAATCGCAGGCCGTATCACAGGCCATGGAACACGCCAATGAGATTTCCCGCAAAGGCGCAGGGGAAGTGCAGGATACAAGTGCTGCCAGTGAGGAGCAATTGTCTGCGATGGGGGAAATGTCGCTTTCTGCCCAGTATCTTGCCACACTTGCCGAGGACCTGCAGAAGGAACTGGCCAAGTTCAAACTCTAAATACAGAGCTGCAGCAGATATAGGCTACATAAGGAGAGACCACCGGAACTTTCACGTTCCGGTGGCCTCTCCTTTTTATATATGTCCGAATGTTCATTTCATCGCCGGAATCACTCACCAGCGCTAACTGAAAGACATCTGAGATTGCGGTTAATGTTTTGAACATCCAGCAAAACAAAAAAAAGGCCCGCCCCGGATCGGATGACCGGAGTGGACCTGAATGTGTTGTCCAGCTTATCTTGTTCTTAAGCGTACCAGCCCCATACGAAGATGAACAGGGTTCCGAAGATGGTAACCAATCCGACGAACAAAGCGTAAGCGATATTGATATAAAGCTCTTTCTTGGTATCTGCGGATTCCCCGATGTGCATGAATACGAAGAGCTGCAGAGAAGCCTGGATAAGGGCTGTAATCAGCAGAACCGCCATATTTGAGCCATCGGACAGATCACCATAGATGACAACCAGCGCAGCGGCAGAAAGGACCAGAGAGGCCAGATAACCCATCACATGGCGAATTGGGAACAGTTGCTTCATCATGTCACATCAGTCCTTTCAGGTAGACGAAGCTGAAGATAAAGATCCAGACAACGTCCAGGAAATGCCAGAACAGCGAGAAGATAAAGGCTTTATTGGCGGTAGCCGGATTAATGCCCTGACGCCAGATCTGGATCATAATCGCTGCGCCCCACAGGAAGCCGAAGCTGACGTGGGCACCGTGCGTGCCGAGCAATACGAAGAGACTGGATAGGAATCCACTGGTTTGCAGTGTAGCCCCTTCATGAACATAGGTGAAGAATTCATCAATTTCTATGCCGATAAAGCCGAGGCCCATCAGCAGTGTGATTGCCATAAAGACCATCATGGCCTTCTTGTAGCCGAGACGCATAGCATGGATCGCAAGCCCGATCGTGAACGAACTCGACAGGAGCAGGAAGGTTTCAATCAGCACCGGGCCGATTTCAAACAGCTCGCTTCCGCTTGGTCCGCTGGCGAAACGGTCGACCATTACTAAATAAACGGTGAATAAAGTGGCGAAGAGCGGAATCTCAGCTCCGAGAAATACCCAGAAACCGAAAATCTTGTTGCTGTTCTCCTCTGTTGAATATTCCAGCGGCTTGGACGCATCTATTTTCATACAGTCTCACCCCGCAATTTCTTTTCAGTAGCAATAACTTCTTCAGCTGAAACGTAGAAGCCGTGATCCCGGTCAAAGGACATGGCAGCCAGCATGATGATGATGCCTATTCCGGCCACGATGGCAGGAATCCACATGCTGAATACTAGGAAGAAGCCCAGGAAGAAGAAGATGACACCCAGGATAAATGGCTTCCCGGTATTGTTTGGTAAATGGATTTTAGTAATTTTATCTTCAAAGAGCGGAATATTATCCTGCTTCGCGGACCAGAAGGCATCACGCGTCTGAACTTTTGGCACAATTGCAAAGTTATAAGCAGGAATCGGACTTGGTGTAGCCCATTCCAGTGTACGGCCATCCCATGGATCGCTTGTTGTGTCTCTCGGCATGTAACGTGTGCTCCAGTAGATGTTGTAGACCAGAATAACAAATCCGATCGCGAGGCCGACAGCACCGGCGAAGGACAGCATATTCAGCGGACCAAAGCCGGTCTCTTCTGAGTAGGTGTACATCCGACGGGTCATACCCATTAGTCCCAGGAAGAACAGTGGGAAGAAGGTGACATTGAAGGATATAATAATCCACCAGAAGGCATGCTTGCCCAGACGTTCATTCAGGCGGAAGCCGAATACTTTAGGGAACCAGTAATGGAACCCGGCGATAACGGCGAACACGGCGCCCGGAATCAGCACGTAGTGGAAATGCGCAACCAGGAACATTGTATTATGATACTGGTAATCGGCACTGGCCATTGCCAGCATAACGCCGGTAACCCCGCCGATGGTGAAGATCGGGATAAAAGCTAATGTGTACAGCATCGGGGTCGTAAAGGTTATTCGTCCTTTTCGGAGGGTGAACAGCCAGTTGAATATCTTAACCCCGGTAGGCACAGCTATCGCCATAGTCGTTATGGAGAAGAAGCTGTTGACCATAACCCCTTGGCCCATGGTATAGAAATGGTGAGCCCATACCAGGAAGGACAGCAGGGAGATGAGCAGCATACTGACGACCATGGATGTGTAGCCGTACAGATTCTTTTTGGAGAAGGTGGCGATAATTTCGCTGTAAATACCGAATGCCGGCAAAACAACGATATATACCTCCGGATGTCCCCACACCCAGAACAGGTTGGCCCAGAGCATATCCATCCCGCCGTTGGCCATCGTGAAGAATTGAGAGCCAAACAGCCGGTCGAACATCATCAGGGCAAGTGCCACAGTCAGCACAGGGAAGGCAAATACGATAATAATGTTCGTAATCAGTACGGACCAGGTGAACATTGGCATCTTCATCAGCGTCATGCCTGGTGCACGCATTTTAAGAATCGTCACGATGAAGTTAATGCCTGTGATCAGTGTCCCGATACCGGAAATCTGCAGCGCCAGGGAGTAATAGTTATTACCGACCGTAGGGCTGAATTCAAGACTCGCTAGCGGGAAGTAAGCCGACCATCCGGCATCCGGAGAGCCGCCGATCACGAACGAAATGTTAAGCAGCATAGCTCCCATGAAGAAGAGCCAGAAGCTGACCGCGTTCAGCCGCGGGAAGGCCACATCTCGCGCGCCGATCTGCAGTGGGATAATCACGTTCATTAAACCGATGATAAACGGCATGGCCATGAATAGAATCATGATCAGACCATGGGTGGTAAAGACCTCGTTATAATGCTGGGCATCGAGGAATTTCATTTCCGGCGCTGCCGTTTGCAGACGCATCATCATGGCGTCAACACCGCCGCGGAACAGCATAAGCAGTGCGGCCAGGATATACATAACCCCGATCTTCTTATGGTCTACAGTTGTAAGCCATTCGCGCCAGAGGTATCCCCATTTCTTGAAATAGGTAAGCCCAACGAGAATCCCGATGGTCGCAAGAGCGATACTGATCATTGCTCCGTATATCAGGGGTTCGCCGTGAACCTTAAATTTGTCTAAATCCATTAGGGTAGCTCCTTTCAGGTTGTTACATTAAACTGTGAGCGAGTTAGTGGCCCTCGTGTGTGTGTTCTTCTACAGGTGAGCTTGGAAGCGGCTGATTCAACTCAGGGTTGGGCTCGCTGTCAAATTCGGTCTGGCTGGACGGTTCAGGGGAAGGGTGGATGTCCTTGTTATCCTGATGATCCATATTTCCGTTATCCATATCCATTTCCGTACCATCCCCGCTCATATGCTCGCTATGGTCTCCCGGCGGCGGGCTGAACTCCAAATGGGTGGAGGAATAGGTTTTGCGTCCAAGATGTTCGGCAGCCAGCAGGCCTTTGAATTCATCCTCCGTAAGCTTAGGCGCGGTATCCTTAACCTCTTTGACCCATTCGGCATATTCTTTGTCGCTCATCACAAGCGCCTCGAATTCCATGTGGGCGAAGCCTTTACCGCTAAAGTTCGAGTTCTTGCCGATAAATGAACCTGCGGTGTCGGCGGAGAGATTAAGTTTTGTAAGCATGTCGCTCATCGCATACTTCTGCCCGGCAAGCTGTGGAATCCAGAAGCTGGTGATGGTGCCGAAAGAGTACAGTCTGAACTCTACCGCACGGTGAATCGGGAAATTGACGTAGTTTACGGTTTCAATTCCCTCCTCAGGATAGCTGAAATGCCATTTCCAGTTGGAAGAAGAGGCGAAAATAACCAAAGGCTTCTGGTCCTTGTATTCCTTCGCGACATTCTCAACCGCATGGGTTGATTTTACAGTCACTACTGACAAAAAGGTTACGATGATAATCGGGATAATAATCCAGATGGCTTCGAGAACCTTGTTGCCCTCCTCATGTTCTGGAATGTAACCTTCGTTGCTTTTCTTCGCCCGGTATTTCACCAGTACGAATATATATAAGATGTAGACAACTGCCAGGACCCCGATCATCACCAGAATGGACAGGATGATGGTGTCAGATAAAGTGCGTGCGGCCGGACCCTTCGGATTCAGAACGGTGAGCGAACTGCATCCCGGCAGAAGAAGGATTAGGCTGAGGAACAAAGCGTATAACGGACCCTTTTTTTTCATTATAGAACTCCTTCCTTCAATACTTCTTTTCATTGCCGTTCATTAGCCAAGAAACATTAACCTGTATCTATAGTAAGAACTACTTACCCATAATGCAAAATACATATTTTAACAATAAATCCACATAAGACCTTAATAATGGCGAACAAGTTAAATATATGTGATCGAATTGTTACAAATGTCGAAAGGTATGACAAAGATCACTGTAGTGGTGCGGTTTAAGGTAATTTTAAGGTTGTTCAAATTTCGTTCACTTTTTCACAAATGTTACTAATTTCGTCACAATTAATTTGTGCAATAAAGCCTGATTTTAACCGCTTTTTGTGGCCGTGACAGCTTTCGACGATTATTGCGATTTTTTGATAAATATTAAGAATATGTCTTTTGTCACTGTGAAAAAGTAACAAGATATTCTTTGGGCGGTTACAATCTCTCAAATTCAAATCTATCTATGTGTGATAAAGTATAGATAAATATACATAGATAGGAGATTACTGCTTGTGCGAATGAAAAAAACAATGCTGTTATTCATGTCTTTATTCTTATGTTTCGGTATTCTACAGAACACGGCAATCGCAGCCGGAACGAATGCCTCATTACGTCTTGGTGTGAACGACACACTGACGGAAATAGAAGCTGTTTCTGTAAAAGGTAACTATTATGTTCCAGTACGCGCTTTGGCGCAGAAGCTGAAGTGGAACATTTCCATGCTTCAGGAAGGGGTTCAGATCGCCGGAGGCGGCAAATCCCTTTTACTGCTCAAAAATGACGGAGGGGCCAAACTCCCGAATGATACCCTTGTTCCAATAAGTACCTTTGTGCAGAATGGATCGCTGATGGTTCCGCTGCGGATAAGTACTTATCTTGGGTATATGATAACCTTTGAGCCGGATAAATATTTACTAAGAGTGCGGGATACTTCAGCGGCTTTGGATGATGCGGCGTTCGTAAGCCAATTCAAGAGCGAATTAAAGCCGATTGTCAGCGCAAAGCCGGCTACGGAGACAACCCCGGGCAAGCAAGGGAGGATAGTGTATCTTACCTTTGACGACGGACCGTCGGCAACGACTTCGCAACTGCTGGATATTCTGGGCAAAAATGAGGTAAAGGCGACCTTTTTTATGCTTGGACCCAATATGAACCGGTATCCATCGGCAGTGAAACGAATTGAAGAGGAAAGCCACGGACTCGCACTCCACGGCATGACTCACCGCAAAGAGAAGTTTTATGCTTCTCCGGGTGCAGCGCTTGCCGAAATGTCAGCTGATAATGCAGTGCTGAAGAAGATCACCGGCTCCAGTACAACGCTGATCCGTCCGCCGTACGGAAGTAAACCTTATTTCACCAAATCCTTCAGGGACAGAGTGCTGAGCCAGGGTTTCCATCTGTGGGATTGGAATGTGGACTCAAACGACTGGAAATACAAGGAGAACAGCGCCAGGATCTATAATACGGTTATGGAACAGGTCCATAAACTGCAAAAGTCCAACAGCAATCCTGTTATCCTGATGCATGATCAGAAAGCTACACTGAAAGTGCTGCCGGACGTACTCAAAACACTGAAGAAGGAAGGCTATACCTTTGAGATTATTACGAAGGATATGGAGCCGCTGAATTTTTGGAAGGATAAGCGCTGATCGTCAGCGTTTACGGCAAGAGGTAGAAAGAGTGTAAAAAGCGGCTTAAGCAGATTGTTTTCTGCTTAAGCCGCTTTTTTTGTGCTGCGAGTTGGTTTAGGGGTCCGTATCTGTATGCCCGGCAGCATAGCCTTGTCATATGTACAAATACCCTACGAGCATACTGACAAGCTCCGACTTCAGCCTTTCGATTGAAATGCGGTGGGGCGAAAATGCAATCACGTCCACAATGGCGTTGATAGATTCAAACACGAGGATTGCAGCAGCTTCCAGATCGGTAATTTTAAGCTCATCCTTGCCCATTTGAAGATATTGAAGCGTTCTGATGCGGCCGGCCTCATATTGGGCATCCATCAGTTGCGTAATATCATCATCGCTAAGATACATAATGGAGAGTTCCTTATTGAATCCGATGTAAACCTCGTGGGAGAGCAGTAGACTGTCTACCAAATGGGTAAGCAGCGCGTGTTTATCTGGATTATGGAAGTTGATCTCGGACATATAGGCCTCAACCCGAGCCTGCAAGGTATCGTTATAGTCCTTAAGCACATCGATAAATACGGCCCGTTTATCTATGAAATAGGAATAGAAGCTGCCGGTGGATACACCCGCTGCAGCAGCAATCTGCTTCGTATTGGTCTGATGGTAGCCCTTCTCCGAGAAAAGCCTCATGGCGGCTTGAACGATGGCTTCCTTGGTCTTGATGCTGCGGTCCTGCCGCGGTGTTCTTGTCTTGTCTTCCATTTCACTCATGGTTAAAGCCCCCCCTTATAACCGATTGTAGAGGAGCAGTATTTGACTGTCAATAAAAGTTGAACTGGAGTTCAAATTTGTTATTGACAAACATGAACTTTAGTTCATATAATTCAAACATGAACTATAGTTCACATATGAGGAGAGATGAAATTGAGCATCAGAATGCGTAGGGTATTTTCTTTCACGGCAATTGTTTTGGGTTTTTTCATGGCGCTGCTGGATACGACGATTATAAATATTGCTTTGCCTGAAATGACGAGGCAATTTGGCGGCAGCGTATCGCAAATTTCGTGGGTGATAAATGGTTATAATCTGGCGTTTGCTGTATTCATTCTCACGGCTTCAAGACTGGCCGATCAATTCGGACGGAAGAAAATATTTATCACCGGTGTGGTGCTGTTTACTGTGACCTCGCTGCTCGCGGGCTTTGCTTCTTCACTTGGAATGCTCATTGGATTAAGAGTCCTTCAGGGACTTGCGGGGGCAATCATTGTTCCGGTTACCATTCCGCTGACAACCACAACCTTTCCAAAGGAGATGCACGGCTTGATCATCGGCATATGGGGAGCCGTTTCAGGCGTTGCGGCTGCGAGCGGGCCGGCACTTGGCGGGATTATTACGCAAAATCTGAACTGGCAATGGATCTTTTTTGTCAATGTGCCGCTGGGGGTGCTGAGTGTGGTGCTTACTTGTCTGTTTATACAGGAATCCAGAGATGACACTGCAGGCCGATCCATTGATTATGGCGGAACATTGGGAATAACCGGGGCGATGTTTTTTATTACCTATGCGCTGATTAAAGTTCAGGACTATGGCTGGAACTCCCGGATGACGCTGCTACTGCTGGCTGCAGGGGTTCTGTTTCTCGTCTTCTTTTTCCTCACACAGTGGAAAGGGAAGGAGCCGATGCTCCCGTTGTCGCTGCTGAGAATTCCCCCGTTCAACGGTGCAACGTTAACTATGCTTTTTGTTGGTGCGGGGCTGATGAATATCTCTCTGCTGACCTCTTTCTTCCTGACTCGGATGATGGGGATGACCGAACTGCGGGCCGGACTTGTACTTTCCATGCTTGCGGTGGGCTCGATCGTCAGCTCAGCCCTTTCCGGGCCGTTGTCCAATAAATACGCCAGCCAGCTGTTTGGGGCGGTTGGAATGATTATGATGGCCGGAGCGATGTATTCATTAAGCGGACTGCATGCAGACTCAACGCTTCCGGAAGTATTGATCCGTCTGGTTGTGGCCGGTATCGGCACTGGGTTCACCATGGCACCAGTGATGTCTTCAGCCGTGCGCAACGTGCCAGAGGAAAAGGTGGGAATCTCATCAGGGATTACGAATATGGCAAAGTCACTGGGGGGTGTGATCGGGGTAGCTATTATCGTTACTGTGCTGCAGCAAAATACCAGCGACGGGCTGCATGCGGCTTCCGTCCGTACGGTGAAGGCGGTGGAGAAGGATGCTGTGCTCCAGCCCTTTCTCAAAACAGTGATTGCTGATGCGGCGGGTTCATTGGCCAATGGGGAAAGCTCACCGGCTGAAACCTCCGGGAAGGTATTGAAGGAGGTGGAGCTTGCTGCTGCCCGGCTTGCCCCTTCGGATCAGCAGGCATTTGCCGCTGACCGGAGCCGGCAAACCCGGGAGATGGAGCTCGTCCTGACGCGTGCAGGAGAAGACATGAAACATGCAGCTGAACAGGCATACAGCAGAACTTACGTTTTAGCCAGCCTTATTATGCTTCCGGGTGCTGTATTCGCACTGTTCAGCGACAAACGCCGGAAACGGAAGGGGGCCGGGGTTCCTGGGGAACTTGCATTGCCGCAGCAATAGAGTTCTCCGTGTATATCGTGCATATATAGAAGAAAGACCCTTGGGGCTTTATAAGATTAGGTCAGCCGGTAATTTGTGGTTGGCCTAATTTAATTTGTTTTGAGGGTTGACATGTATATCTAACTGTACTAATAATAGTAGTACAGTTAATACACCTAGACACAGTTTGTGATACAACATCAGAAAGGAGAACTGTCATGTTCGAATTGGATGTCCGCAGCCGCAAGCCGATTTACGAGCAGCTGACCGGCAAGATCAAAGAGATGATAATGCATGGTATTTTGCGGGCAGATGAACAGCTTCCCTCGGTGAGGATCTTATCCTCTCAGCTCACCATAAATCCGAATACGATTCAGAAAGCCTACCGGGAGCTGGAGCGGGAAGGCTACATCTATTCCTTGCAGGGCAAGGGGAGTTTCGTGGCTCCGCTTCAACAGGGTCTGAACGAGAGCAAGAGGGCGGAAGTGCGGAATGAGCTGCTGCGCCTGATGGTCGAAGCCGTCTACCTCGGATTTACCGAAAGCGAGATAGGTGCGCTGTACCGTCAGGTGCTGGATCAGAGAGAGGGGGAGAAACATGATTGAAATTCGCGGCGTCAGCAAAATTTTTCAGGGAGAAAAAGCGGTTGACGGCATTTCACTGACTGTACATAAAGGAGCCATTTACGGACTGCTCGGATCGAACGGTGCGGGTAAAACAACACTGCTGAAGACGCTCGCCGGTATTTACCGGCCGGAAGAGGGCACGGTTAAGTTTGAAGGGAAGCCGGTCTTTGAAAACCCCGAGGTGAAGCAAAGGATCATTTTCATGCCGGACAGTCCTTATTTCTTCCCGCAGGCATCAATCAAGAGCATGGCCGCCTTTTACCGCTCTATTTATCCGGGGTGGAATGAGTCGCACTTTCAGGAGCTTGGGAAAATGTTCCGGCTCGATACAGGCCGCAAGCTCAGCCGGTTCTCCAAGGGTATGCAGCGCCAGGCGTCCTTCTGGCTCGCCCTAAGCTGCTCCCCGGATGTGCTTATCATGGATGAGCCGATCGACGGGCTTGACCCGGTCATGCGGCGGCAGATCAAGAATCTGCTGTTCCAGGAGGTGTCCGAACGCGGGATGACCGTCATCATCTCCTCACATAACCTGCGGGAAATTGAAGATCTATGCGATCATGTCGGCATTATGCACGGCGGCAAAATGCTGGTGGAGAAGGATTTGGACGATCTCAAAGCGGACACGCATAAAGTGCAGGTGGCGTTCCGGGATGAACGGCATGCATCGGTACTGACAGCCAAGCTGCAGATTCTTCATCAGGAACAGCGTGGCAGCGTTAATCTCTATATTGTAAAAGGGGACCGCGAGCGGATCGGGCAGGTTTTTCGGGTGTACGATCCGTATGTACTGGATCTATTGCCGCTGACACTTGAGGAAATCTTTATATATGAAATGGGGGATGCCGGTTATGACGCGCAGCCGATTCTTCTTTAACAGCAGCGTAATCCGCCAAAACTTGCGCCAGCACGGCTGGATTGGAATTATATACATGCTAGGCCTGATGTTCTTTCTTCCGCTCCAGATGTTCTTGAGCGGCAATCCGAATGCGGAGCCTGAGAAAGTCGAGAGTTTGTTCGGTATCGGCGGTGATATGCAAGTGTTCTTTATCGCTACACTTCCAGTGGTAGCCGGTCTATTCCTTTTCCGGTTTCTGCAGTCTAAGCCTTCATCGGATCTGTGGCACAGCCTGCCGCTGCGCCGGGAGCATTTACTTGCTGCCCATACATGGAGCGGCCTGATTCTATTGCTTCTTCCGGTCTGGCTGACTGCTGCAGTGACCGCAATCGTGGCACCGCTGGACGGCAATAGGTACATTTACCAAGGAGCGGACGTCTGGGAGTGGTGCCTGACGGTTACCCTCCTCACCTTGTTCCTGTTCGTTTTCACTACCTTCGTTGGAATATGTACAGGCCAAACTATTCTCCAGGGGGTTGTTGTTTATATCCTGCTCGTTCTTCCCTCCGCGCTGTTAATGCTGACGAGCATGCATCTTAATAGGTATTTGTACGGGTATTCAGGCGGATATAATGATGAGTATAGAATGGTCAATTGGTCGCCGGTTCTGCAGATTGTGAGACTCAGCAATGCATACGATAGGGTCAGTACAGGAGAGAAATGGATATATTTCGTGATCACTCTCTTAGTAATTATGCTGTCCTTTGTGCTTTACCGTAAACGGCATAGTGAAAAGGCTGGGCAGGCGATTGCCTTCACCTATTTCAATCCGTTGTTCAAAGCAGGGGTGATGTTCTGCGCCATGCTGGTTTCCGTGTCTTATTTTGGCAATGTGAAGCCGCAGCAGACAGGCTGGCTTATTGGCGGCTGTATTGCCGGAGCACTCATCGGCTATGTTGTAGCTGAAATGATCATTCGCAAGACATGGCAGATCATGACCCGCAGGGTATTCGCTGACTTCGCCGCCTATACTATCCTGCTGGGACTCCTGCTCTATGTTCCGGTCACTGGGATTACCGGCTATGAGAGCAGGGTGCCAGCAGCGGACAAAGTCACGGCGGCTTATGCCGGGAGCAATTTCTGGATGTTGACCGAACCAGGGCAAGGCCCGATGGGAGTTCAGAACCGTTCCTATGAAGAGAAGGAAGTCTTCAATGAAGACAAAAGCTATATTGAGGCTGTACGCAAGCTGCATCAGGCACTTGTCACTGTGCGGCCTGGCGAGGAAGAACGTTCTCTGGGCAATTCTATCGGCAGCAGGCAGTTCAGCATTGCTTACCAGTTGAAGAATGGGCGGCAGATGCTGCGGTCTTACTGGATTCCATCAGCCGGCTTCGAACCGGAGCTGAAGGCGATCATGGAGAACAAGGAGTTCAAGCGCAACGAATATATGCTTTCCCGGCTTGGCGATAATGTGGAGAGTCTGAGAATCAGCAACAAAAATAAAGCGGTTTCGATCTCCGATCCTCAAGAGGTTAAAGAATTCAAGGAAATTCTGAAACGGGAGATATTGAACATGTCCTATGAAGATCAGCTGGACAACCGGGTTTCCAAGGCTTCTATCCAAACGATAGGCAAGCCGGATGAAACGGGCTACCAGCTCTATTATGGCTATGAGTGGAAACCCTCCTATCATGAGCTTGAGGGCTGGCTGGCCGAAAAGGGATACGCGGATAAAATTCGTACCCAGACACAGGATGTGGAATCCGCCGAAATTATAAAGGATGGGTATATTGATAAGCTTGACGCGGCAAGCAGGAATAATATTGAGCGGTATTTTGAGCTGGCGCGCAGCGAAGGTCTTGCGGCGGTCACTAAGGATAAGAAAATTATCGGCGATATTCTGGGAAAAGAACGCTACTATAGCGGAAAAACCGGCGAATATGTAGTAAAGATGAAGTATAAGTACGGAGAAGTGACTTATATATCGCTGAGGAAACAAGACCTTACGCCCGCTATAAAATCACTGCTTCCTTAAGATTCTGGTTTTAGCTTCTGCGGGTTGACAGAAACTGGATGGGTGGATTATGCTTTTGGAAAATACAAGAACGGCAGGAGGTCTGGACAGATGATTGAACAAGGGAATAATCTACACTCGCATAATGCTATCATCTATCTTCCATTCATCTGTCCGCCTTGGGTTACTGTTCAGCGTTAGCAGCGTTTAGTTATTTCCGGTCAGCAGCCTGTGAGGCGGTTGCCGGAATACTCTAACTGTAGTTCTGCTATAAGATGGTGCCCGGCCATGGACGAATGGAGTCCATGGCTTTTTTTGTATTTCGGCAGAGTCCGAAAGGAGAATGAAGCATGTCTGAAATTCATCAATCGATCCTCCGCGAGCTGCGTGGCATTGAGGCGGAGGAGAATGTACGCATTCTGTATGCCTGTGAGTCGGGCAGCCGAGCTTGGGGGTTTCCGTCGAAGAACAGTGATTATGACGTCCGCTTTCTGTATTTGCGCCGCCCCGAGGCATATCTCTCGATCTTTGAGCAGCGGGATGTGATTGAACGGCCGATCAGCGAGTTGCTCGATATTAACGGCTGGGATCTGAGGAAAGGGCTGACCCTCTTCCGCAAATCCAATCCGCCGCTGCTGGAATGGCTGCAATCCCCCATCCGGTATGAGCAAAATTACACGGTGGCGGACAGTATCCGCAAGCTATCACCGCTCAGCTTCTCGCCCAAATCCTGTATCTATCATTATCTGCACATGGCACGGGGGAATTACCGTACCTATCTGCAAGGCAGCGAGGTCAAAATTAAGAAATATTTCTACGTTCTCCGTCCGCTGCTCGCGTGTGCCTGGATCGAGAAATACGAGGAGGTACCGCCACTGGATTTCAATGTGCTGGCCCTGGATCTGATTCCTGAAGGAACCGAGCTTAGAGAGGCTGTACTGGAGCTTCTACACCGTAAAATGTCCGGCGAGGAGCTGGATCTGGAGCCGCGTTTGGAAGTCATTAACGTTTATCTGGAGCAGCAGATCGCGCATTTCGAGCTTGCGGCTTCGCAATTTGGAAGCGGGGGCGGTGTAGCGGATGCTGCCCTGGATGAACTGTTCCGGGCCGCGCTGCTGGAAGTATGGGGAGAAGACAGCCGCTGGACTTCTAGCGGGGGAAATCAAAGCGAATCCTAAGGAGAGATCAACCTTATGCATTTAATTATCAAGGCGACAGGAACAGGAGCAGGAATGCTCTCTCATCTGCTTGCTAAAAGGAGCCGCTGGAGCGGATTCATGAATGCGTGCTTGCTGCTTTGGCACTGGAGTCTGAGCCGGTGGATCCGCGGTTGTAAGCTATAGGGATGGAATCCCATACGAAATTGATTATACGAAAGTGATTATAAGAGGTGCAATGTATGTTAAACCATAGCGCTGAGGTTTCGCTCAGCAAATTTATGACCAAGCTGCTTCGGCACACTCCGCAGCAGTATGGGCTATTTCTAGATCCGGAGGATGGTTCCTGTCTGCTGGAGGAACTGCTCGCAGTGATAAACGCAGCCCCGAAGTGGTCTCATATTACAGAAGAAGATATCCGCCAAACGGTCACGAACAGTGAGAAGCAGCGGTTCGCCATTGAGGGGGAGCGGATCAAAGCGAGATACGGACACAGCCACACCAAAGTTGCCTATGAACCGGGAACACCGCCGTCCGTACTCTATCATGGCACTCACCAGAATGCGCTGCCGGCGATTGTAAAAGAGGGGCTGCAGCCGATGGGAAGGCAGTATGTTCATTTATCGGAGGGGCTGCATTTCGCAACTCTGGCCGGAAGCCGCAGAGGCAAGCTTGTTTTGCTCGCCGTGGATACGGTTAAGGCTGTAGAGTCTGGTGTAACCTTCTATTATGCCGGGAATGAGGTATGGCTGGCTGAGCCGGTTCCGCCTGCCTGCATAGCGCCATTAAGTGCATCGGAAGAACAATAGCACCAAATCTCCAGTACAGGAGGAATGTGATATGGAAGAGGTGCCGGATCACCTGGATCACGGATTGCAGATCGTCTTCATTGGATTCAATCCAAGTCTCCGCTCGGGCGAGCTGGGGCATCATTATGCGAATCCGCGCAATAATTTCTGGCGTATTCTAGAGCAGTCAGGACTGACGCCGCGCCTCTATGATGCCTCGGAGGACGGTGAACTGCTGAAGCTTGGCTACGGCTTTACGAATATTGTAGCCCGTCCAACCCGCGGGGCCGAGGATATTACCCGCGAGGAGTATGCCGAGGGGCGGGAATTGCTTGGTGCCAAGCTGACGCTCTACCGGCCGGAGGTAGCCTGCTTTGTAGGCAAGGGCGTGTACACTGAATTCAGCCGTAAACCAAAAGCAGATTGGGGATTTCAGGAGCATACAGAACCGGTAGTGGATGGCGTGAGCGAGTTCGTCGCTCCGTCGTCGAGCGGACTCGTCCGGATGCCGATGCCGGAGATTGTGGCTATTTACCGGAGACTATATGATTTCACCCATAAGGATGACTGACTTAGAGTCGGATAACTGTATTCTATACAAAATCACACTATATTCCCTCCATTCGTGTATTGGTTATTTAATCAATTATTTTGACAATGTTGAAATAGAAACAAAAAATACTATATTATATTGTTAATGCACTGAGCGGGTGGGAGGACAGGTCGTGAACAAAGAAGAACAGGTTATAATGGGCTTCAGAGACGTATATAACAAGATGGTTTGGCTTAATAAGGATAAGATGGAGGACAGTCTTAAGGGTTATAAGTCTTCTGAAGTACATTGCATTGAATACATTGAAAAAAACGTAGATTCCAACGTAACAAAACTTGCGGAGTCCTTTTATATGACTCGCGGTGCCATAAGTAAAATGACTAAGAAGCTCATAAAAAAAGGCCTTATCGAAAGCTACCAGAAGCAGGATAACAAGAAGGAAATCTATTTTAGGCTTACTGAGCAAGGGAAAGTAATTTATAAAATCCATGAGGACCTGCACAAAGAGTTTCAAGAGCGGGATAAAGCCGTATTTGAGCAGGTAACCGAGGAACAATTCGACAGCATGCTTAGCTTCGTGGAAAAGTATAGTAGGCATTTGGATGCAGAAATAAAAAAACTGGGTATAGATTTTAAGTCCGAATAACTTTGAATAATGAAAATGAAACCATAGGCAGCCGGGCTCTATTGAGAACGGGCTGCCTTTTTTTGCTGTTTAATTTGTTGACAAGGAAACAAAACGGAGATATTATTTTGTTGACAAGGAAACTAAATAACAGCTTTTGAGGAGAGAATTTAAATGTCCATATTTAGATCAAACAATGAACAGAACATAGAAAAAACCGTAGATAAACACGCTTTAATATTCGGTCTTATCTCTGTGTTTCTTTGCGGAATAGGCTTCAGTATCATAATGCCTGTCGTCCCATTCTTAGTGCAGCCTTATACAAGCAAACCGGGAGAACAAGCTGTAGTTGTTACGCTGCTGACCTCTGTTTATGCCCTCTGCGTGTTTTTTGCGGCCCCCGTACTTGGGGTTTTGAGCGACAAATATGGCCGTCGTCCATTGCTCTTGGTATGCCTTTTGGGTTCCGCAATCGGGTACTTCATTTTTGGCATAGGCGGAGCTCTATGGGTACTATTTGCCGGGCGCATAATAGAAGGTATAACAGGCGGGAGCATAAGCACGATCTTCGCATATTTTGCAGACATCATTCCTCAAGAGCAGAGAACCAAATACTTTGGATGGGTGAGTGCGGTTGTAGGTGTAGGCACCGTTATTGGCCCAACTCTAGGCGGATTACTTGCCAAGTTTGGTTATGCTGTACCCATGTATTTTGGAGCAATACTAACTTTATTGAATGTTGTTTATGGATTCTTTTTTATGCCTGAGAGCCTTGGCAAGAATAATAGACTGAAAGAGATTACCTTTGTTAGACTGAATCCATTTACACAGCTTGCTAACCTGCTTTCCACGAAAAACTTAAAAAGGCTACTTGTCTCGGCGTTCTTACTTTGGATACCCAACGGATCTTTACAGGCAGTTTTATCCCAATTTACAATGGATACTTTCAGTTGGAAGCCTGCACTAATCGGACTTGTGTTTTCAATTATGGGCGCCCAAGACATCATTTCACAAGGTTTCATAATGCCAAAGCTTTTGACAAAACTTAGTGATAAGCAGATAGCAGTTCTTGGAATGATTTCAGAGATTATAGGCTACAGTCTTATTGCGCTATCTGCTTTGTTCTCACTTTATCCTCTTTTTATTGCTGGCATGTTTATTTTTGGTTTTGGTGATTCGATCTTTGGGCCTTCATTTAATGGGATGCTCTCCAAGTCTGTAGATTCTAGTGAACAAGGAAGGATTCAAGGAGGGAGCCAATCTATTCAGGCTTTAGCAAGAATGATCGGGCCTGTCATTGGAGGTCAAATCTATGTATCACTTGGGTCTGCCGCACCCGCTTTTATGGGTATGATCCTTATAGCAGCGGCAATACCAGTTTTATATAAGAGAACGCAGGTAAGTATGTAAAAAACATATAATAATAGGGTTTCAGAACTCAGGGACAAGTTCTGAAACCCTATGGGTCTACAGTCTGAAACACCCTGCATGTTAAGGGTGGTTTTCTTATTTCTGCGTTCGTACAAGCCCGGCAGTTTGAGTATACGCCGTCTGTTAAGTCTCGATCAGCAACAGGATGATGGAGGACAGCGACAGGCACACGCTGACCAGATAAAGCACGGCAACAACCTGCTTCTGGTTAAGACCGGCCTTGAGCAGGCGGTAATGCACCTGGGTGGCGTCGGCCTGATAGATCGATTTGCCTTGAATGAAGCGTTTGATGACGACAAAGATATTATCGAAAATCGGCACGCCAAGCGCTAAAATCGGGATGAACAACGACAGCACCGTTGCCTGCTTGAACGCGCCGTCCAGCGCGATCACGGCCAGAATGAAGCCGAGGAAGGTGGCGCCTGCGTCACCCATGAAGATTTTGGCCGGTGCCTTGTTGTAGCGCAGATAGGCAAGTGTAACTCCGACGAGAGCAATGGCCATGATTGCGGAAGTAGATTGCCCTTTGGTCACAGCGACAATAAACAGGGTGACTGCCGAAATGGCCGTGAGTCCCCCGGCTAATCCGTCCATGCCGTCAGAGAAGTTAATGACAGTAGTTACGCCGAAGATCCAGATGATCGTCAGCACGAACTGCAGAATAACCGGCAGGGAGATGTAATCCCCGGAGAACGGATTAATGAACCCGGTAAAGGCATTACCGGAGAGAAAAACAAGGATCGCCGCTGCAATCTGTACGATAAACTTGGGCAGTGCCGGGAAATCCTTGCCCTTGGTTTTGTACCAGTCATCAATGGTGCCTATAGTCAGCAGCAGCACACCGCCGATGAACAGGGCTAGTGTCTCCAGTGAGAAGTCACGGGCAAACAGCAGATATGTAATGAAAAATCCGATAAATATGGCATAGCTGGCTGTCAGAGGAATGGGCTCCCTATGTATTTTGCGTTCGACATCCTGACGGGGCTTGTCCACAAAATCAAGCCGGAAAGCCAGTTTGCTAAGCGGAGGAATCAGCCAATAGACGATGAAAAATGACACCAGAAACGATAAAACGTATAAAATGACAATCACCACCGTTGATTTTTTTAAGCAGGTCTGTCTAAATTATATCGCAGAAGCAGAACGTTTGTCGACGAAACATAAAACTGGAGGGGAATTATGAAATACGAGGTTATTTTATTTGATGCCGATGATACGCTGTTTGACTATGGAATGGCGGAAGGACAGGCTTTTCTAAATGTGTTTGCCCATTTCGGGTTGCCGACGGGGGCGGAGGAATATGGAGCCAGCTACCGCGAGATCAATCAGGCGCTGTGGAAGGATCTAGAGCAGGGGCGGATTAACTCGGCGGCGCTCAGGGTGGAACGGTTCAACCGGTTGTTTGCGCGCCACAAGCTCGAATACAGTCCGGAGGCCTTCAGCGAAGTCTACCTGCGCTTTTTGGGTGAGGGGACCTATTTGATTCAGGGGGCGGTGGAACTGTGCGGCGGGCTTACCGGCTGCAGACTTGCGATTATCACGAATGGAATCAAAGAAGTGCAGTTGTCCAGAATTCAAGGTTCGCCACTCTGTAACATGTTTGAGCAGATTATTATTTCCGAGGAGGCAGGCTCGCAGAAGCCGGAGCCCGGGATTTTCGATTATGCTTTTGCCAAACTTGGGATTACGGATAAAAGCAAAGTATTGATTGTGGGCGATTCTTTGACATCGGATATCCAGGGCGGGATGAATTACGGGATCGACACCTGCTGGTTCAATCCGTTGGAGAAAGCCAATGAAGCGGGGATTAAGCCTACATATGAAATCCGGGATCTGTCCGAGCTTCTTGGAATTATCGCCTGAAGTTGGAGGCTTGACAGGTTGAAAAGTTCTCCCGGTGTTAAATAGTATTAAGGCGCAAAGTTCAATTTCACATCATTCTAATATACGGGAGAGGATAGCTATGAATAAAAAATGGCTGATTGCCACAATTGTAGCCGGCATGGCCGTAACCGGTTCTGCTGGCGTATATGCAGGAAGTAAATTGCAGCAGATCAAGGCTTATTTGAACCATGGACTTGGTATTGTTGTGGACGAAAATCCCTACTGGCTGAAGGATGCCAACGGCAAAACCTTGGCTCCGATCACCTATGAGGGGACGACGTATTTGCCGATCCGCTCCATCGCAGATGCCCTGGACGTGCCTGTTGCCTATGATGCGGTTAATTCCAAAGTGAGAATCGGCAGCGGGGCCGAAACTGGAGCGGCGTCAGGAAGCTCTGGAAGCACCGGAGGTACTGCGGGTTCCGGAAACTCCGGCAGCGGCACAAGTACTCCGGCGGCGGGTGTGAAGCGGCCTGCTAATCTGCCGAAGGATTTCCCGATTCCGGCAGATGCCGTGGTTACAACAACTTTGGATACGGATTCGGGCGGAGTCATGAAGGCCTCCTTTACTTATATGACCCAGGAGACATTGGCTACGATGGGGTTCGTGTATGGTGAATATGCCCGGATTAAACGGTCGGAGAATGCATCAGAGACGGTAACTGCAACAACTGTAAAGATTACCGGCAAACTGGGCGGAATCAGCCCGGTCTCTATCTCAGGCCGAGCTTCGACAGCACAGCCCGGCTATAACGTTTTCACCGTTACCTGGTCGGAAGTATAAATATCCAGCTATAGAATTCAGCAGTATGAACAAAGCCGCATTCACAGAGAATGCGGCTTTGTTATATAAGAGGCGTGCCTCAGTATTTAAAAACTAACAGACAGCCGGATTAAGATTGCTGGCGGGTATCAAGCGGCTTCAGATGAGCTTCAATCTGTGCGCGCTTCGATTCCAGAAACGGCGGCAGGGCAAGCGATTCACCCAGGTGCTCAAGCGGTTCGTCCGTGGCAAAGCCCGGACCGTCCGTAGCCAGCTCGAACAATATGCCATTAGGCTCGCGGAAGTAGAGGGAGCGGAAGTAGAAGCGGTCAACGAACCCGGAATTGGGCAGCTGTACTGTGCGGATGCGCTCGATCCATTGCTTTAATTCCGCTTCGTTGTCCACGCGGAAGGCCACATGGTGTACACCGCCCCGTCCGAGATGTTCCTGGGGAAGGTCATTGCGTTCCTCCAGATGCACCTCTGAGCCGGAACCGCCTTCTCCGGTTTCGTATACAATGATGTCCGGCTGCCCGGCTGCGGGCGAAGGATAGCTGCCTTTGCGGCGGAAACCAAGCAGATCCTCCAACACTAATGCGGTGTGTTCCGCGGTTTCGACGGTTAAATGTGCGGGGCCCAGACCGACAATGGCATGCTCTGCCGGAACAGGACTCTTATCCCAGGGCTTGCCGCCGGCCACACCCTGATTGTTCTCGTCCGAGACCAGATTGAAACGCTGTCCCTCAGGATCGCGGAAAGCCAATGTCTTGCGGCCGCCCCGCTCAGTGATTTCATCATGCTCTACGCTGAACTCGCTTAAACGCTGTTTCCAATAATCAAGCGCTTTATCATCCGGCACACGCAGTGAAAGGGCAGAGATGCTGTTGTTGCCGTCGCGGTTGCGTCCAGCATTCGGAAGCTCGAAGAAAGTCAATTCTGTCCCCGGATTGCCCAGCTCATCCCCGTAGAACAAATGATACACGGAGATGTCATCTTGGTTTACGGTCTTTTTAATCAGGCGCAGACCAAGCACTTCGGTGTAAAATTTGAAATTTTCCGGTGCTTTCTTTGTAATCGCGGATACGTGGTGAAGTCCTTTTAATGTTAAACTCATGGTATATTACCTCCAGGTAGTTGCCTAAGCATGTATTGGAATCGTTCGGTTCATGTGGAAATCGGATAGAACACAACGGCGAGTATACAGATTTGAATATTTGTGAATATTATTAAGTTACTATAATTTTATCAGTTAATAACCTAATTTGCAATAGAGGATTTATGATCTGTACAATTTCGTGAAGGAGAGAAGCAAAAATGCATACCAAAGCAGGCTTGTCTGAACAGTTGAAGGCACTTGAAATCAACCCTTCGGGGACACTGCTCGTTCATTCTTCGTTAAAAAGCATCGGTGAGGTGCAGGGAGGCGCGGACGCGGTACTGGATGTGCTCAGTGAGTACATGAAGGACGGGCTGCTTGTGCTGCCGACACACACCTGGTCGTATATTAATGCCACTAATCCGCGATTTGATGTATTAAACTCCCCTGTCTGCGTCGGGATTTTGCCGGAATTGTTCCGCCGCCGTCCGGGGGTGATCCGTTCCTGGCATCCGACCCATTCCGTGGCCGCCCTGGGCAAGGATGCACAGGCGTTCATTGCCGGAGAGGAAAGCCGGGATACGCCTTGCTCACGGGATTCAGTCTATGGTAAGCTGCTCGACCGCAAAACCGACATTATGCTGCTTGGCGTTGATTTACGGCGGAATACGTTCATCCATGGCATCGAGGAATGGGTGGATATTCCCGGCAGAATGACAGATGACCATGAGCTGCTCTACACGGTTACGCCCGAAGGCGAAGAAATCGCCGTACCTTCCCGCAGACATTGCGGACTGTCCTGGTCGCAGCATTTTTGGAAGGTGGAGCAGGTGCTTCAAGAGGGCGGTGCTTTACGCAAGGGCAGCTTTGGGGATGCCGTGGCAATGATCTGCGGCACAGTAGAAACGACTGAAATCCTAAGCCGGATGCTGGCTGTGAATCCCGATCTCTTCTCGGATAACGAACCGCTGAACGGCGAAGCGGTGCCAGAGGCGCTTCCGAAGACCAAGCGTCAGATACCTTGATAACTACATAGTGGCTGAAAAACATTTGTCTGCGGATTTCAACCGCGATCTTAAGTTCAAACTATATAGCGGTTGACATCATCTGGAATAACATGGTAAGCTGGCAACAAATTTACGGGTCGGAATGGGCCTGGGGGGTGCAGGAACAATGATGATACTAAATCGCTTTGAACAGAATGATCAACCAGGCTTCAGCGAGAGAATTCTATCCGGTGATGAGCCATCATTTGTCTCCTATAGTGACGATACGATTGTATTGCGCAGCTCCCCCTTGCTCGGCAGTATGCAGATATAATCTGCAACTGCGCATAGAGTTTTCGGGAACCAGGCTGCGTATCTCGCAGCTTTTTTCTTTGGCCTTTTGACGGCTGGGGGAAGAGGCGGCGGGACGCAGTCTTTTTGTAAATATAAAAATTTATATGCTTTATGCTATAAATTATCCTTCTATTTCTCGCTGAAACGGATACCGTCCTTTTGAGGACGGAAAGCCGTTTCCACTTGTGTATGAGCTAGCTTTTCCTAAATTTAAGCATTCCAGCACGGTTGAACCCATTCGTGAAAGGAGAGAGAACCATGAACGCAGAGATGAGTTGGCATGAACAATTTATAAAAAAACAGAGTCAGGAAAAGAAACAGGAGCAACCGCAACCGCAACCGCAACCGCTACAGCTATCGCAGCCGCAGGATCCCGCCTGCCCGCTATATGCTGTTCATCGAGATGGGCGTTATGTTTACTTGTCCGGCGACATCTATCTTCCCGGCTTCTCTCCTGCGAGGCGTAAGGCAAGGGGGATTCCGATTGCAGAGCGCAGCATGGCTGCGCCGCTGCAGCTATGAGGAACAAGAGATGAGGCTGCCGGATTACGCTGGATTTTGCTGCTCCTGAAGAGGACGGCGAACCGCGTGAACCGGCAGTTTTTTATTTTGGGGTCGAAAAAAACTTTACGTTCAGGAGGAGAATGAAATGAATTGGAACAGCAAAACCCATGGCGGCAATCATTATGAGCTGGAGCTTCCGCACGGAGCGCTGCATGTGTTCGCCAATAAGGAAATTTACGGATCGTTTGAAGACAAGGTCTTTGAGATGGCTGATAACAACCTGCGGATTCCGCGCAATAAGTATATGGGGTACACCCCTGATGCGCATGTGGGCGTAGGAACCTGCATCGGCACCACGGCAGTCTGGAATATGAAGGACGGTATGGTCTCCCCTTCGATTGTCGGCGTGGATATCGGCTGCGGGATGCGGGTGCACACCACACCGCTGCACAAGAGGGATTTGCAGGACAAAGCGGTCCGCCGCAAGCTGATTGAAGCGATTGAAAAGTATGTGCCGACGAGCGAGCGCGTCAACAGCAATTATGCCGACATCGACATTATGGAGGTTGTGCGGAACGGCCTAAATGGCCTGCCCGATAAATATATTCCTTCGCCGCAGTGGATCACGCATGTGGAGGAAAGTAATTTCCGCTACGACCATGCGGCGCTGGAGCAGCTGCCGCCCAAAATCCGCAAGAACGCCCACGGACAGCTTGGGACACTGGGCAGCGGCAACCACTTTTGCGAGATTCAATATCTGGAGATTGCCGAGGAACATAAGGAGCTGGCGGCGAAGTGGGGGCTGTTTGACGGCGGGGTTGTCGTGATGATTCATTCCGGCTCCCGGGCCTGGGGCGCAATGGTGGGCCGGGAGCATACGAAAACTATTAAAGAAGCGATGCATCTGTGGGGCGTAAGTAATCCTGATCCGAACCTGAATTACGCGCCGATCAGCAGCCGGGAAGGGCAGGCCTACCTGAACCTGATGTACTCTGCGCTGAATTTCGCCGTAACCAACCGGCATATGATCGCTTTCGGGGTGCAGGAAGCTTTCCGGGAACTGTACGGGCCGCAGTTTGAAATGCCGGTGCTGTATGACCTGATGCATAACTACGCGCTGAAGGAATTCCACCGCGGCCAGCCGATGCTGGTGCACCGTAAAGGGGCAACACGTGCGCTGCCGCCGGGCCATTTCCTTAACACACCTGTGTATAAGGACACAGGACATCCCGCACTGATTCCCGGCTCCATGGGTACCTCCTCATACATCATGCTCGGGCGGGAGGAAGGCGTGAAGAACTTCTACTCCATCTGCCACGGCGCGGGAAGAGTGCGCTCCAGAAGAGCTACCCGGCTGGCAGTGACAGTTGATGAGTTCAGCCAGTCACTGAAGGTGGGCACGGAGGAGGAGATCATCGTCAACCACCGTTCCCTGGAGACGATTCTGGATGAATGCCCGCAAGCCTATAAGGATGTGGACCAGATCATCGACAGCATTACGGGAGCGGATTTAGCCGATGTGGTCGCGAAGTGCAAGCCGATGGCTGTGATTAAAGGAATTTAGCTTTATTAATGAGGTACTTACAAATTATAATAGATTTGGGTATTTACGATCTGCGTGCTTAGCGGGGATTTCTGATGATCCCGCAGTGCCCGCCATTGTATGGCCGGGTATACTGCAGAGCAGATCCGGGACTTATCCTCCTTCGGGGTTCGGGAGGAACTAATGTTAAATAAAATCACGATTGCTGCCGATGAACGCGGACTACTGTTCAAGAAAGGCAGCTACGACAAATATTTAGAGCCCGGTACATACTGGTTGACAGGCTTTACAGATCAGAAAATCGAAAAGTTGAAATTAAGCGAGCCGTTCAGCGTCCCTGGCAAAACGTTGAAAGTTTTCATGCAGGACGAGGCGCTGCTGCGAGACCTGGAGATTGTGAATGTAACCGATTATGAATATGTGCTGCATTATGAGGACGAAAGATTCCGAACCTTGCTTCCTCCTGGCCAGCATGCTTTCTGGACGAAGCTCAGCACGCACCGGTTCATCCGCGCCGATAGCCGCCAGCCGGAGATTCCGGCGGAGATTGACCGCTCCATCCTGCCGTGATTTCCATATGCGATTCAGAGCTTTGAGGTAGCCGCACATGAAATCGGCATTCTTTATTTCAATAACATGCTGCAGCGGGAGCTGCCGCCGGGCAAATATGATTTCTGGAGAGGTCCGGTGAAGGTGGCGGTAAAAACCGTTGACCTGCGCCAGCAGCAAATGGATATGACCGGTCAGGAGATGCTGACAGAGGATAAGGTTAGCCTCAGGCTCAATTTTGTCTGCCAGTATTCGATTGTGAATCCGCAGCGGACGCTGGCGATCAAATCGGTGGAGGAACAAATGTATATCAGCCTGCAGCTGGTGCTCCGTGAATACGTCGGCAGCCTGAAGCTCGATGATCTGCTGCGGATGAAGCAGGAGGTGGGGGCTTTTGTACTCTCCCGGCTGCAGGAGCAGAGTGAAGGGTATGGCGTACAGTTCCACTCCGCCGGAGTGAAGGATATTATTCTGCCGGGAGAGATCAAGGATATTCTCAATACCGTGCTGCTGGCAGAGAAGAAGGCACAGGCCAATCTGATCACCCGGCGCGAAGAAACAGCCTCCACCCGCAGTCTGCTGAACACGGCAAAGCTGATGGACGAGAACAAAACGCTATACCGTCTGAAGGAGCTTGAGTTTCTGGAGAAAATCAGTGAGCGGATCGGCAATGTCTCTTTGGTCGGGGGAGGTACGCTGGCGGAAAGGCTCGGCCAGCTGCTGATCCATAATGGTGAAGGGAAGCAGTAGTACGGCGTTATTATTCTGCATTTTCATTTTCCTGACTCCCGGATAACCTGCCAGCGGACTTTTTTCGTAGGCGGGTTATTCTTGTATAAGCATACAATTTATAAGTATAAATGGTGACCTCAAACTTAAGTTCTGCCGCACAATCTGGCTAGTCCCTATCAATGTATGGTATATTATTCTCACAAAAAACAAAGTAAGGAGATTGGAAATGGAAAAAACATTGATCTTTGGACACAAAAATCCGGATACGGATACGATTTGTTCAGCAATTGCTTATGCGGCACTGAAAAAAGAACTGGGCTGGGATGCCGAGCCGGTTCGTCTGGGAGAAGTAAGCGGCGAGACGCAATTTGCGCTCGATCAATTTGGAGTGGCAGCTCCGCGTCTGGTAGAGAATGTGGCAGGCGAAGCTAAACAGGTTATTCTGGTTGACCATAATGAACGGCAGCAAAGTGCAAATGATATTGATCAGGTGCGGGTTGTCGAGGTTATCGACCATCACCGGATCGCCAACTTTGAAACGGCTCATCCGCTGTACTACCGTGCCGAGCCGGTTGGCTGCACAGCAACAATCCTGAACAAGCTGTACAAAGAAAACGGAGTAGCGATTCCGAAGGAAATCGCCGGTCTGATGTTGTCCGCCATTATTTCTGATTCTTTGCTGTTCAAATCGCCAACCTGCACCGGAGAAGATGTGGCAGCTGCGCGTGAGCTGGCTGAAATTGCCGGTGTGGATGCAGACAGCTATGGACTTTCCATGCTTAAAGCCGGAGCAGACCTCAGCGACAAGAGCATTGCACAGCTGATTTCCCTGGATGCCAAGGAATTCAAAATGGGTGAATACAAAGTAGAAATTGCCCAGGTAAATGCGGTGGATGTGAACGATGTGCTCTCCAAACAGGTAGAGCTGGAAGCTGCGCTGAACACAATCATTGCTGACAAAGGACTTGATCTGTTCCTGTTCGTTGTTACAGACATCCTGAACAACGATTCCGTAGGTTTGGCTTTGGGCCGCGTTGCAGGTGCTGTAGAGCAGGCTTATAATGTAAAGCTGGATGATAACAAAGCCATTCTGAAGGGTGTAGTTTCCCGCAAATCGCAAATCGTGCCAGTGCTTACTGAAACGATTGCCAAGCTGTAACAATTGCATGGAAGACTGGACGTTATTGTCCTGTTCCTAATCATATGATTTCAGAGAAACCGGCTGTGCCATCCTTAACAGGACGGGGCAGCCGGTTTTTTTGGCAATGCACATCTGCCGCCGTTTGGATCTACCAAATGTTCGGCTATACTGTTTTCTAATATTATGCAACTAATTGCCTTCTGAAGGGTATAAACAGCATAGTCACAGAGAGGGGGAGCAAGAATGGGGAAGATGAAAAAGAAGGTTCTGGCAGCCGTTTGTATAACGGTGATTTCAGGCGGAACCATGCTTTATGCCGCGCCCGGCAAACCGGATATAGCGGTCTATTTGAACAATGTGCTGCAAAAACAAGCTGGATTATCAGTTGATGGAGAGACCTATCTGCCGGCCCAGCAGCTGGTTGGGGGGCTGCAGGCGCTTATGTTCTGGGACGAGTCCGCCAAGGCTGTCCGTGTCTATAAGCCGAATGTTAACATAGCGTTGCTTGATGATCAGGGGAAGATCTTTGGAAAGGTCAGAAGCGGTGTCAGCAATAAATTTTCGGTCTTGGTGCAGGTGGACAGCCTGAAGACGGATATATCGGATTTGAAAATAATCATCAGCGATCCGGAGGGCAAAACAGAAAATATTGATGCCGCGTCGGTCAAGGATAAGAAGGACAGCTTCTGGTTCAAATCTGCTGAATTCTCCAGCACCTTTAGTGCAAAGGGAAACTATAAGATCCAGGTGTATCTGAAGGATACTACTTCCAAGGAATGGGCGGTTGTTTCTGAAATCCAAATTTCTACAATCTAAAGAAACGTACGGATATCAAGAAATTTCCGGTTCCGCGAACGGCCAAGCTCTCCCGAGATCGTATTGCGATGCCGGCAGGGCTTTCTCTTTGCCAAAATTGGGGATGGGCTCTATACTAAGCTTACATGAATGTGCCGAAAGGAGCGGGAATAATGACAAAAACGCGAAACAGCGGAGCTCTTCAATATAAATCGTTTGGACTGGTATTGCAGGCGCTTGTGATCCTGGCGAAAAAGGGCGACACCTGTTCAAGCTGCGAGATCGCCGAGCTTCTCTCGTCGGAGGCAACGCTGTTGAGACGCACGATGGCGAATTTGACCAGAGAGCATATCCTGGTGACCCGGGAAGGCAGGGATGGCGGTTATTTGCTGAACCGTGCCCCGGAGGAGCTGACGCTCGCGGAAATATACCTGGCGCTGGAAGTGGGGGAATCCCGCAATAAAGCCGTAAAAGATACGATGTGCATCAATGCTTTTGGAGAGCAGATGAAGGCGGCCTGCGGAGATGTTTTGGAGGAAATGGATCGCAGTGTGATTGGCGTGCTGGAGCAGTATACGCTTGCCGATATGGTGCGCAAAGCAGGTTGTTGACAGGATTCATTTATTTGAATTATACTGTGCATATTAAAATACAGTTAAATGCATCATGATGAGTTGCCGCAGGGGAGAGTATATTTTTTTGCTTTTAACTGTGTATTAATAAACACAGAATATAAACCGGATTAGGAAGAGGAGGAGTAGTGTGATGTCAACGGAATTGAAAACGGAAGTGGAATTTAACAAGGTGATCCGCGAACGGCATTCGGTGCGCAAATATGATCCATCCTGGAAGATTTCCGAGGAGGAGATCAAGGAGATTCTAGGAGATGCGGTTCTGGCACCATCCTCCTCCAATCTGCAGCCATGGCGGTTCATCGTCATTACGGATCAGGAACTGAAGGCACAGCTGCTGCCTATCGCCAACAACCAGCAGCAGACGGTAGAAGCTTCTGCCGTTATCGCCGTGCTTGGCGATTCTGAGGCATACCGCAATGCAGAGGCTATTTACGAGTACGCGGAGGCTGCCGGATATGTGACTCCGGAAGTGGGGGCTGCCATGGCGAAGAGAAGCCGGGATGGATATTCCGGCATGCCGGTTGAGATGCTGAACAACATCGCGCGTGTTGACGGCGGCCTGGTATCCATGCAGCTTATGCTTGCAGCCAAAGCGAAAGGTTATGACACTGTGCCTATGGGCGGCTTCAACCCCGATGGCTTCAGAGAGCTGTTCCAGATCCCTGAGCGTTATCTAACAGTGATGCTGATTGCTCTGGGCAAGGCAGCGGTGGAAGGACGGCCAACCGTCAGATTGCCGCTGGAGCAGGTTACCCATTGGAACGGATTTCAGGGTTAATTAGTTTCACCTGTCAAGGGAAGCAGGGGCTGGTCAGCGTAAGCTGGCCGGTTTTTTTTGTTTTGCGGTGCTTTCTGCTAAAATATTGTTAGCAGATGCTTTCGAAGTCAGTTTTGTTCGAAGCAGATCTTTGAAGGAATGCTCACAAAACTTTCAGGAGGGGATCATTTGATTCAAGTCTATCCGGCACAATTTGCCCACCGTTTTGATCACGGCTGGCTGCAAGGCAGCCACAGCTTCTCGTTCGGTGATTTCTATGATCCCGATAATACCGCGTTTGGTCCGATGCGCGTCTGCAACGATGATACCATCGCACCGGGCAGGGGCTTCGGCGCCCATCCGCACAGCGACATGGAGATCGTGTCCATCGTGCTGTCCGGCAGGCTGCGCCATGAAGATAATTTGGGCAATGTAGCAGAAACAACCTTCGGCGGCATTCAGCGTATGTCGGCTGGAACCGGCGCTATTCATACGGAGCATAATCCTTCGGACAGCGAGCCGGTACGGCTGCTGCAGCTGTGGTTCATGCCGCGTACCCGCGGAACGGCACCTTCTTACAGCATCGGCCGATTTGATCCGGCGAAGCTTGAAGGAAAACTGCTGTCTGTGGTGGCTGCAGAGCCTTCGGAAGAGGTCGTGGGTATTGCCCAGGATATGACGATTTATCTCGGCCGGGCGGAAGCCGGCCAGGTATTATCTTTTCAACAGGAGCAGGGACGGCGCATTTTTATATATCTAATTGAGGGACGGCTGAAGCTGCAGGGGGATGTCGAGCTGCTGCCGGGGGATTCGGCACGGATTGAAGAGGTCAGTGCCTTAAGTCTTGCCGCTGCAGAGAATACCCTGGTTATGGTGATTGATTTACCGTAGCTGCTTACGAAGAACAGTTACAAGGAGGGACATATAATGGCGCAGCAGGAGAGAGTGCTGGTTAAGCATTCGGTAACAGGACGTTTGCTGGTCAGCAGCACGGACGGCCCTACCTATACGTTTGATCCGCAAGGCGCATTGACGGTAATTACGATCTGCGGGGTAGCTTCCGATAAAGGGGCAGCAGTGGTGGAGCTGAAGTCCGAGCTCAATGTGTTCCGCTTCGAGGAGCCTGCGGAGGGGCCGATTATCAAGCATTGGTATTATGTAGGCGATAACGCGGTAGATTACGACGCCTCTTCAGGATGTCTAACGATAGCGGTCCAGTCCGAGATTGAGTACCGGCCCGACCAATATTGGGAATAGCAGTGTCAATTCTATTATTTATTTCACTAATATCACATCAAAGGTAAAGTTAGTGTCTGGTATAGTCTTTTTTTTCAAAAAATCCACGGAGAGAGGACAAATGATATTGACAATCCGCTCCTGGTGTACTAGCTTTGTTATGAAACGTAACACGACCAAAGAGATGAGATAGGAGAAATGAATAAAATGGAATTGTTTGCAGCAATGCAGCGGGACGATTACGAAGAGCTGTTGTTTTGTCAGGATAAGGCATCAGGGTTAAAGGCGATCATTGCGATTCATGACACAACACTGGGGCCCGCACTGGGCGGAACAAGAATGTGGACTTATGCTTCCGAGGAAGCGGCGATTGTCGATGCGCTGCGGCTGGCCAAAGGCATGACGTATAAGAATGCTGTGGCGGGACTAAATCTCGGCGGCGGGAAGACGGTGATTATCGGCGACCCCAAAAAAGACAAAAACGAGGCGATGTTCCGGGCCTTCGGCAGATACATACAAGGTTTGAACGGCCGTTATATCACAGCGGAGGATGTAGGCACCACAGAAGAGGATATGGATATTATTCATCAGGAGACGGATTATGTTACCGGGATTTCGGCCACTTACGGTTCCTCCGGCAATCCTTCACCGGCTACAGCTTTCGGGGTGTATCAAGGGATGAAGGCCGCAGCCAATGCGGCTTTTGGCAGTGATTCGCTGGCTGGCAAGACAGTGGCAGTACAAGGTGTAGGCAACGTGTCCTTTACACTGTGCAAATATCTTCACGAAGAGGGAGCACAGCTTATTGTAACGGATATTAACAAGGAAGCTGTGGCCCGGGCAGTGGAGGCCTACGGGGCCAAAGCAGTTGATCCTGCGGACATCCTCTCGGTAGCTTGCGATATTTATGCCCCTTGCGCACTCGGTGCAACCATAAATGATGAGTCGCTGCCGGTGCTTAAGGCGAAGGTTGTCGCAGGTGCGGCCAACAATCAGCTGAAGGAGCCGCGTCATGGTGATGCCCTGCACGCTAAGGGCATTGTTTATGCGCCAGACTATGTCATTAACGCCGGTGGCGTAATCAACGTTGCCGACGAATTGAACGGCTATAATAAGGAACGAGCCTTTAAGAAAATTGCCAAGATCTATGGCAGCATTACCCGTGTGCTGGAGATTTCACAGGCCAATGGAATACCGGCTTATGCCGCTGCAGACCGCCTGGCAGAAGAGCGGATTGCCCTGCTGCGCACAAGCCGCAGCACGTTCCTGCGGAATGAGCATCATGCCATCAGCAGAAGATAGCGGTTGTTCTATATAAATAAGCAAAAGCCCTTTTCCGGATAAGCGGAGATGGGCTTTTGGCTTTCAGAGCAGATGAAACATCAAACTACTGTACCTTCTGCGGTTCCGGATAAGTGACGCCGAGCGTATCTACGGTAACCTTTTTCATCACCGGAGGTGCTTCCGGGCGGTCCGAATCGTCACGCGGCAGGTTGACGATGGACTCCACTACCTCAAGACCCTCTGTAACTTTGCCGAAAGCTGCATAGCTTCCGTCCAGGCTCGGATAAGCGGCTGCCATAATAAAAAATTGCGATCCGGCAGAGTTGACATCCTGGCTTCTGGCCATCGAAAGAACACCCTCTGTATGCAGCAGGTTGTTGGTAAACCCGTTGCCGGAGAATTCACCGGAAATGCTGTAATCCGGTCCGCCCATACCTGTACCATCAGGATCGCCGCCCTGAATCATGAAGCCGGGAATCACCCGATGGAATATGGTTCCGTCGTAAAATCCCTTTTTAATGAGGGAAATGAAATTATTGACGGTATTTGGAGCGACTTCCGGATAGAGCTCTGCTTTGATAATGCCGCCGTTATCCATCTCTATAGTTACGACCGGGTGGCTGGCTGTTGCAGAAGGGACGCCTTCGGTAGCCGCAGCAGCATCTTCTTTTTGCGGAGCGGGGCTGGCTTCACTGTTTGCAGTATTACCTGACGTTTTGTTGTTGCCGGAATTCACCGCTTCATTGCCGTTAGCCGGTTTGTTGCCGCATCCGGCTACAATGATCAGCAGCAGTGTCATCATCAGAAGGATGACGGTTTTTTTTCTTGTTAGCTTCACGTTCGTAATCTCTCCTTTTTCCTTGTTCATCTCATGTTCTTCCACATTATCATACCTTCTTTGTCCCACTTCTTGCAAAGTGAGATGCGAGGGCCGGGATTGGCACAAGTTCAAAAGAGGGGTAGAATAGGTAGATGCTTCCAAGGTATAACAGAAGGGGTGTGTGCTTCATGCAGTTTTCGTGGAAGCGGAACCTGGTCGTGCTTTGGGTGGGTGTTTTCTTTTGCAGTACGGCATATTCGATCTCAATTCCGTTCCTTTCGATTTTTTTGAGTGACCAATTAGGGGTCACGAGTCATTTGGAGATTTGGTCGGGGGTCAGCTTCGGCATCACCTTCCTGGCCAGTGCACTGATTTCGCCTTATTGGGGTTCACTGGCTGATAAATATGGCCGCAAACCGATGCTGATCCGCTCGGGCTTCAGTCTGGCGGCCTTATACTTAATTAATTTCTTCGTCCATGACCCATATGTATTTCTGATCGTACGGATTTTTCAGGGGCTGCTGGCGGGATTTGTTCCGGCAGCCATCGCCATGGTGGCCACCAATACGCCCGAGGATAAGACCGGTTATGCGCTGAGCATCATGTCGACTGCGGGAGCTACCGGCAGCATCATCGGACCGCTCATTGGCGGCGTGGTGAGTTATTATACCAGCAACCGCAGCGCCTTTTTGTTCTCGGCGGCGATCGTTCTGGTCTCGGCCCTAATCGCTACTTTCTTCGCCAAAGAGGAGAACTACGACCGCTCTGCACCCAGATCACGGGTCAGGGATGACATCCGGGAGGCGAGAAACAACCGCGCCTTTATTACCCTGCTGTCACTGGCCGGTATCAGTACTTTTTCGGTAATGATCCTTGAACCGCTGCTGCCGATTTATTTGCTTGATATGGGCATTTCCAAAAGCACCGCTACACTAAGCTCGGGAATTGTATTCTCCGCCGTAGGGGTTGCTACTGTGATTATGGCACCGCAATGGGGGAGAATAGGCAGCCGCAAAGGCTTCGGACTTGTCCTGTTTATTGGCCTGATCGGCGGGGGGATTGGGAACATCCTTCAGTATTTTGTCTCAGGTTATGTAGAGTTTGCAGTACTGCGTTTTGCCTATGGCCTGTTCTATGCCGGAGTGCTTCCTTCGGTTAACGCAATGATAGTCCAGACCATTGAGCCGGGATTCCGCGGGCGGGCATTCGGACTGAATCAGGCGGCTTCGCAGCTGGCAACGATGGCCGGTCCGATTATCGGCGGCTTGCTCGGCGCGTTCATTCCCATCCGCTGGGTGTTTGTCATCAACGGTGTGATGCTGCTGGTAGCGGCGGTGCTGGTGAAGACCCGTAAGCTGGAGGAGAAAGTCATCGCAGCCCGTCATTCTGGAGAACTGGCAGCGATGCAGAAATAACAGGCGGATTACGCTGCCGTGAGGTGCGGATTAAATAAGCTGTCGGCTTGGTCCATTGTTAATGGAAAAAGCGCCGCCGGAACAACTTCCGGCGGCGCTTGGCGTCATTCTTAAATTATTCTTCTTCCCCGTTCGATCCGTTCAGGACATCGGTCCCGGGCATTACATCCAGGGGAGGTGAGGCAGGGTCCACAGCAGTTCCTGGCTGAAGCTCGTCGGCGTCGGGAATATCCTCCAGTGGCAGATCCTCTTCCTCATCGTCCAGGATTTCGTCGTCACCGGCATAATCAATGACGCTGCCCGTCAGTCCTGCAGCTCCGGCGGCGAAGACGGCATCGGATTCAAGCAGCTCATCCCGCCCGGTTCCCGGTGAAGCGGTTATCTCTCCGTGCCGTTCAGCCCGCGGACGAAGAGCAGGTTCAGGTGCACTGAGGCCAATGTCAGCAGCCAGAATGTGGTCTTCTACGAGCGCCGGATCGGCACCGTCATCCACTACGCCATCGAAATCAATGGGAGCGGCACCGACGGGTTCATGGCTGGTAAATGCAGATTCGAGCGGCCGTTTATCTTCCTGATCCGTGCCGCTGCCGCTTGTGCTCTGTTCGGTAATCGTGCCGAGCGGGCGCAGTTCTTCCAGCGGAATATCCTGCTCCGGGGAGCGTTCTCCCATTTTTGTATAACGCTCATATGCAAAATCGGCTTCAGTTTTATTAAATTCATTACCCATAGCCGTTCAACTCCTTTGCTTAAGTCTGTCCCTTTTTAGGAACAGCATGGTCAATTGCTGCTTGCTGGTCGTCGTCCGGCAGGGCGCCGGGAAATGACCCTTCCTGAAACAGGCCGAACTGTTCATCGATATCCCGCTCAGTTACCAGCCCCTCCTCGTCAGAGGGTTGGTCCGCGGTGATGTTCTCCTTCTTGTCCATAGCCTATCCTCCTCGACATCTATAATAGTTCTTTACCCGTTTATCCGGCGCCGAATCTGTTACATCCCGGAGCAGCTTGTCCATTAGAAATCAGAACGGGTATAGAGGAGATTCTTAGCCTGATCTTAATATATTCAATCCAGGCGCCATTTAACCGTGTAACCAAGGGTAAACTACTTAATTCGAGGTTTTTTGCAAGATTAGGCAGGTATAGTGCGAAGGTTGTCGAAAATAAGAATCATATGAACTATATAAATACCACTAATGATTTATTGAGGAGCCAAGATGAAGTTGCCATCATCAAAGAGAGTAGTTGCGATATTCATGCTGCTGCTTTTGATCGCTATAGTGCCTATCGGTATCGTCATGGAGTGGGACGAGCGGTCAGGCGTTGCCTTGCCGGAATGGGAGCTGAAGTGGGGAAGTTCAAATATACAGGATGTTGAAGAGGCTGCGTCTGCACCTGATGAGGATTGGATAAAGCAGACAGCAAGTTCATCCAGGCCGCTCACCAATGAAGGGATGACAGGAGCCTGGATACGCTTCACTTTACCTCCGACAGCGGCAAATTCGGCATTGCTTATAGATAAAGTGTATGGAAATATGCTTAAAGCTTACAAGAATAACGTTCTTATTTACGATTCGGCAGATATGGTCAATTATAATGGCAGCAAAGTGCTGATTCCTTTGTCAGCAGAAGATAAAAGCGGCCAGCTTTATTTGTGGAGCAGCGGCGGCAGCAAAGGTTCCGGTATAGAAGGCGGCATCAGGGTAGGGAATTATGACAAGCTCCTTGCCCATTATGTTAAACAGGATCTGATCGATCTTATCATCGGTGCGGCCCTAATATTTATGGCTGTTGCGCTGTTGATGTGCCTGCTGTTTTTCAGGCTGGAATTTTTCTCGGGCGGCTTATGGCTTGTGTTTGTTATAGCTTCTTTCGGTATGCTGCTGATCACCTACTCACCTTTTTTGCAGCTCGTCTTGCACGGCCATGACCAATGGATTGAGGTTTGTTTTGATCTGGCTTTACTCACGCTGCTGCCGGCATTTACCTTGTATTTTGAACGGATATTCGGACGTGGAAAAAGCCTGTGGCTGGTCCGGTTTCGTAATTTTCAACTGGTTTATTCGGGATTCAGTCTCGGCTTTCTGCTGCTGAATATATTACTTTCCTACCGCTTGGATCACCTGTATAGACTGATGAGTATTCAAGTGATCGGCATCATGATGATCCTGCAATTCTTTTACTTGCTTGTCCTTGCGGTTATTCATGCTCTTAAAGGCAACCGGGAAGCTCTTATCTTCACGATAGGCTTTGTTATTTTCGCGATTCCTTCGCTTAGTGAGCTGATCCTGTACTTTTCATCCACACATAGATACCATTTGTATTGGTGGAAATGGGGAGTGGTTGGGTTCCTCCTTTCTCTGATCATAATCCTTGGGAGAAGGCTGGCCCGGAATTATGAACAGACCGTGGAATACTCCCGGGATCTGGAGAAATTCAACAACGATCTGCAGCGCTCGGAGAAGATGGAGATCATCAGTGAGCTAGCCGCTTCGGTTGCCCATGAGGTTCGCAATCCGCTGCAGGTAACCCGGGGGTTTCTGCAGATTCTGGGTGAACGCTCCGGCAAGAAGGAAAAAGAGTACCTGGAAATGGCCATGGAGGAGCTGGACCGGGCTTCCTTGATTATTACGGATTTTCTGACCTTCGCCAAACCGGGGCAGGAAACCGTGGATGTATTTGAGATTTCGGAGGAACTGAAGCATGTGTCCGGCATTTTGATGCCACTGGCCAATCTGCAGGGTGGTGAGATAGAGCTCCGCCTGCAAAGCGATCTTCAAGTGAAGGGCAGCGCCTCCAAGTTTAAACAGGCTTTTATCAATTTGATCAAGAACAGCATTGAATCGCTTCAGGAGGATGGGTTGATTCAAGTAACCGCCTGGAAATCAGGTCAGCATATTATTATCAGTGTGCAGGATAACGGGGAAGGCATGAGGGTTAGCGAACTTGCCCGGCTGGGAGAGCCGTACTATTCGAATAAAACCAAGGGAACAGGGCTCGGGCTCATGGTTACCTTCCGTATTATAGAAGCGATGGACGGGTCCATTCAATTTCACAGTACAAAAGATGAAGGTACCGAAGTGATTGTTAAATTGCCATCAGCCGGAAAAATTTAGAATTTTTTTGGTAAATTTCGTTTTTATGAAGGGATAGGCCACGGCCAGCGCGAAATAATACCAATACAGAACACTTTGTTTCTGAAACTTTCTTCTGAGGTGCTTACATGCGCTTGATCGTCAAAAGTTTACATATAGTAGCAGCATTTTTTTTACTTTTTATGATCTGCGGTTCGCTCACGGTATCAGCGGAAAGTCATTATGCTTCTAAAAAAATCACAAATTGGCAATTCAAATGGGGCAGCAAGGCGGGGGATACAGGACATCAAGTTCCTGTTTCCGATAAAGAAGAGTGGCTGAGCGCCGGATCCGGCCAGAAAACACCGGAGCTTCCAGACGGAATCTCTTCTGTATGGACACGCATTTCGCTTCCGGAATTCAAATATGTCTCACCTGCAGTCTATATCGATACGTTATATGCACTGCATGTTAAAGTGTACGTGGAGGATCGCCTAATCTTTGAAGCTGACCGCAGTTATATTAAGGATAATTATTCACTGCTCGTGCCCCTAAGCAGCGGGGACAACGGGAAGAATCTGTACATATGGACTGAAACGCTTAAGGATCGGATCGGTATCAAGGATCAAGTGATCATTGGGGAACACGGAGTTCTGATTAAGGACTATATCAAAAACGGGCTTATTGACGTTATTCTGGGCGGTGCCTTTTTGTTTGTGGCGATAGTCCTGTTTGTGTGCGCGTTTTATCTCAACAAGGATTACTTTTCGATAGCGGCCTCTTTATCTATCGTCATTGCCTCCACCGGAGTGCTGTCGATCACGTATTCCCCGTTTATTTATACCTTTTACAGCTATTTAGGTCCGGTGAGCATAGTCTTTCTGGATTTGGCGTTACTGTCGCTTCTGCCTGCGCTGACCTATCTGTTTGAGAAAATATTCGGCGGCGGAAGGTTTGGCATCATCCGTAAGTTCCGCAAATTCCAGACAGCCTATTCTTTATTCTCCATCGTTTGTCTAGTGATCAATGGACTGTCGGATAACCGCTTTGTTGAACTGTACTATTTTATATCAGTCACTATCATCGGATTTCTAATGATCCTTCAATTCATTCTCCTCATAGCCTGTGTCATTATCTATTCTTTGAAGGGAAATAAGGATGCGATCATTTTTGCCGTCGGCTTCGGAACTGCAGCCTTTACTGGAGTAGCCGAGCTGGTGTGGTATTATATCCGCCAAGGCAATTATGATCTGTTCTACTGGAAATGGGCGCTGGTTGTGTTCATTCTCTCGCTCATTATTATTCTTGGCCGCAGGCTGGCCCTGAACCATCAGCAGGTGGTCAAATATTCCCGGGAGCTGGAGCTGTTCAACAATGAACTGCAGCGTTCGGAAAAAATGGAAATTATCAGCGAGCTTGCTGCATCCGTAGCACATGAAGTCCGCAATCCGCTTCAGGTTACGCGAGGATTTTTGCAGCTGCTGATGGAGAAATCGAATGGAGATGAAGAGAGGTTTCTGTTCATGGCCCTTAGCGAGCTGGACCGCGCAGCGAACATCATTACGGATTTCCTGACCTTTGCCAAACCGGAATTCGAGCAGGTCTCGATTCTTAATGTTCATGATGAATTCAAGCATATCGAGAGCATCCTGCTTCCGCTATGCCATTTGAACGGGGGCAAGATGGTGCTGGACGTGAAGGAACATTGTTGGGTGAAGGGCAACTCCTCCAAATTTAAGCAGGCTTTTATTAATATCATCAAGAATAGTATCGAGTCTCTCGGGGAGGAAGGGACCATTCATATGTCGGTATATGCCAAAGGGGATAGGGTGTATATTCATGTGAAGGATAACGGGGAGGGAATGGAACCGGGCGTATTGAACCGGCTTGGCGAGCCGTATTTCTCGAACAAGTCGAAGGGCACAGGCCTGGGACTTATGGTCACTTTCCGCATCATTGAGGCCATGAATGGTGAAGTCCGCATTATAAGCAAAAAAGGAGCAGGAACCGAATCCATCATCATTCTGCCGCTGGCAGAAGCTCCGGATGATTCCAACTCCTTATGAAGTCTTAAGCCTGTAGTTCTACCAAGATCCGAGTGTAGTAACGTCTGTCTTCAGTATGCCTGAAGAAGGACTGGGGGGAATAACCAGATAGAACTCATTGGAGCCTTCCTCTACCGTCTTGAGCGTAATATGGTCGGGAAGATTGATGCCTAGTGCTTCTTTTAGGGCTGCTTTTGGATCTGTGAGCAGTTTCTGCTTGAAACTTGGATCTTCCCATGCCTTCTGGATCACTTGATTTCTTAGAATTGCTTCTGACAAAATAATCACCCTTCCCCTAAATGGTTATATTTACCTCATGAGCATAACATAGGATTATATATAAATCTATTGCTATTTCTATGACCATAATAGAGTCCAGTGAATATTATGTATTTCTATTTTTGGACAACCAGTAGCTGAGTCCTCCTCCCTGCAAAAGTTGTTTCTCCGCTTCGATAGCTGCAGCGATATGCTGGAGATTCTGGACCAGCACATGGTGGAAAGATACCAGATGGGGAGCCTTCAGCCGGTATTCGGCGAGTTTGCTGTGGTTGGCGAGCGCTGTTTCAGCGTAGGACGCCAGCCCGCCTTCCATAAAGATGAAATCTTTGACCTTCCCCGCTGTAAGCGGGCCTTGACCCTCCTGAAGCTGGCAACGGGCCAGAGACAACAGGCAATTATAGCTGCCCTCCGCCAAATCCTGCTCCCAATCCTCGTAATCATCAAGCATTTGCAGTGTAATCAGTACCTTATGCAGCATCTCTTCCGAATCCGCAATTAGAAATGCATGATCCGAAAGCAGCAGGACGGCTGTACTGCAAAGCTTAAGCGGACTGGCTTTGTGGGCAATTTTGACACGGTCGTTCAGGAAATAGTCACTGCTGGCCTCACCTGCCACACTGTCTGCCCATTCAAAAAGATAACGTTTGAAATAGGACCAGAACGAGGAGTCCGGGGCGAAAAGAGGCCGGTAAATATGGAGGAATTCCACGTACAGCAGGTTCGCCAGCGGCAGCTGCTCTGCGGCAGCCGGCTCTTTGCTGTCCATCAGATCATCCTGCAGGAAGAAATAGAGCATAATTAAGACGTTCCCAAGCGACATCTGATGCACTTGCTCTGACGTAAGACCGTATTCTGAGCGCAGCCAGAAGGGGAGTAAATAACATATGTAATTTTTGTGGCTTCCTGCTTTAAATACGTTAAACTGATGAAGATAGGCCAAACCTTGTGTACGAAGCGGTTCCGGAAATCCTGTGATGATGACACTGGCATCGCCAAATACCGCGCGGAGCTCCTCATCGTACTCATGAAGCCAATCCATAGGCTGCCCCCCTGTCAATATTTTATTTTTTTAGAAAAAATGGGGTTATCCGTCATGATTATAGTCCTACTAACCTGGGATTTCAATGACAATTTATGGGGTGATATAGTAATGGAGTACTATAATTCATCTTATCCACGGATCGAGAATTGTTAAAGGGGGATGAACATGGAGAAGATTGTGTTTGGACTGGTTGGCGGCGGCTGGCGGGCGGAGTTCTATTTGCGTATTGCCAAACAGCTGCCGGAACAATTCGCCGTGGGCGCTATGTTTGTGCGCAATAAGGAGAAAGCCGATGTCCTAAGCAGGGAATGGGGAGTGAAGGTCTACACTTCAATTGAAGAGTTTATCTCAGCGGGTACTTATTCCTTTGCGGTAATTAGTCTGAAACGCGAGGTCAGCAAAGCGTATATCATCCGGCTGGCGGAAGCGGGTATTCCGGTGCTTGCGGAGACGCCGCCAGCGCCCGATCTGGAACAGCTGACGGAGCTATGGAATAGGGTGGGCCGTTCCGCCGTCATCCAGATTGCTGAGCAGTATCTGTTCCAGCCGATGCATGCGGCAAGAATCAAGCTGGCCGCTTCCGGCAGGCTTGGCCCGATCAGCCAGGCCCAGGTATCGGCTGCACACGGATATCACGGAATCAGCCTTATCCGGCAGCTGCTGGGCATCGGCTTTGAGAATCCAATAATTCGTGCACAGAATTTTTGTTCTTCTATTATAAAGGGACCGCAGCGAAGCGGACCTCCGGTTGCCGAGGTGAGGGGTCAGACCGGGCAGACGCTGGCCACTCTGGATTTTGGAACCCGGCTAGGCGTGTTCGATTTCACCGGCGACCAGTATTTTTCATGGATCCGCAGCAACCGGATTTTGGTGCGCGGAGAGCGGGGGGAATTGTTGAACGATGAGGTGTCCTGGCTCCAGAGCTATGATACGCCGCTCTACTGCAAGCTGCGGCGGATGGATGCCGGGCATGGCTGAAACCTGGAGGGCTTTTATCTCAAGGGGATTATGGGAGACGGCGAATGGCTGTACCGGAATCCATTTGCCCCGGCCCGGCTCACGGACGATGAAATTGCCATTGCAGAGAGCCTTGTCCGAATGCAGAGACATGTTCAAGGAGGGCCTTCTTTCTACAGTTTGGCCGAAGGATGCCAGGATCAGTATTTGGCACTGCTGCTGGAGCAGGCGGCGGCGAGCGGAGAAACGGTGACTTCCCATAGCCAGCCGTGGTCAGAGCAGGGCTGAAACAGCGGATGTAATTCAAAAGCACGGCCGGGCGATGATGTTTCCCGCCTGCCGTGCTTTTTGGCATGTGAACGTACGAGCTTACAACGGCTGTGAACAGGATAGTTGTGCAGCTAATTGTGCATACTCGCCGCGCAGCCGGAGAAGTTTCGCGACACTCTTCTCCAAGCCGCCGAGCCGGTTGCGCCGGGTCCATAATTGCCGGTATTGATGCAGCAGGAGGTCGAGATCATGGATCTGATGGTCCACCAGTGCCGGATCAATCCCGGCAGGTTCCGCAGCCAGCAGCTGTTTGATGCGGCCAAGCTGCACGGCATGCTTTACAAAATGAATGCCGTTCTCAAGCTCTTGGATGACAAGCTCGGCATCCGTGCATTCCAGCGCAAGATCTTCAAGCTGATCCTCAATACGGCTGATGTACTGCTCCAGATTATCGAAATGCTCAGCGGTGAGTTTATTTACGATCCCCATGTTGTCCAGATTACTGCGCATCAGCATGGACATTTCTGAATCATTGGGGCGGGAAATGCCGGATTCAAGCTTGTAGTAATTTCCAAGATCGAGCAGCAATTGCCCAATCTTCTCCGAACGGTCGTGAAAGACCGAGGTATTCAGATATCCTGCAACATCGGCATCAAGATTGTTGTCGACATTCCAGGACAGCGCAGCGCCGTAGACAAATCCGGCATAACTCACCGGAAGATGCTGCCAATGGCCGAAATCACCCCAGTCCGTAATGAGGTAGCCGATAGCCCCGTTGTTCTTGCCGTGTACAGCAGCGTTTTTCAAGTTGGCGAGCATATTGCCGGTGCGTCCGGTAAGGGAATTCCAGGAGCTGGTTCCCGGGCAGACGTAGAACGGGATTTGCGCTTCGCGGAATTTCAGTGTGTCCGCTTCGAACGGGTGGTCTGCGCTGTAACCCCATTCCATGGCAATAATATTTTTTGGCAGCTGGGGGATCAGCTCAGGATGCTGGATGATAATATCACCCCAGAACTGCATCGTTTTTTCCCGATGTACAACGAGCTCATGAATCTTCTGCAGAAATGACAAGTAGAGCGTGCCTTTGCCTGCTGCAGCTGCTGCGGCTTTGCTTTTGCCAAGTCCCAGTTCATAAGTCTCGTCGCAGCCAACGTTGAACTGATTCGAGGTGAAATAAGGAAGAAGGTCATCATACATTGTGCCCAGCAGCTCGAGTACTTTAGGGTCTTCAGTATCGAAGGTGCCCGGCTCCATGAAAAGCCCGTCCGGATATAAATCACTGTCATACATATGGTCTGGCAGCATGAACCCCTCAGGACTTTCGGCCAATGCATTGAATTCCGGCCGGGTCAGCCATCCTTCCATATGGCCGAAGCTGTTCTGGTTGGGAACCAGCTCGATATAACGTTCGCGGCAGTAAGCATCGAGTTGCAGAATTTCTTCACCGGTTATAGGCGTTTCGAGCTCCCAAACCTGGGGAAACGACTCATAGGCAAAAGGAGAACCTTCTATATATAACTGCAGTTGGTTCAGCTTCAGATCGGCCATAAGATCAACGATCCGGCAAAGGGTTTCGAGTTTGGGTGTTTTGTTGCGGCTGATATCAATCATCAGTCCTCTTGCGGCAAAGTCCGGTTCATCCCGGATATGCAGACATGGCATGTTTCTGCCGGATTGTTCCAGAATCTGTTTCAGGGTTGCCACTGCATAATAGGCCCCTTCAGGAGAGCTGTAAGTAATGAAAATTCCATGCTCTTCGATGACAAGCTCATAACCACCTGCAGGCAGCATGCGGTTGTAGCTAAAGCTGCATGCTGAAGAAACGGCTGGACGTGTACCTACCGACAAAGGCAGACTGAGCTGGAGAGCTTGAGAAATGACAAGCTGAAGCTTACGGGCTGCCGGGAGAACGGAACGGTTCGCCTCACCGGAGAGAACAATGCTTGCTTTGGCCGGAAGGCGGAAGTAGCCTTCAGAGCGCGTGATTGTCCGTGGATGGGGAAGCAGCTGTAAAGTGCGAATTTCAGGCATAGTGTGGACACCTCTTATTCATGAGAATATGATCATGTTCCTAACAACCATATCACTCCAAAACAGAGGAAGGAATGCAAAGTACGTCCAAGGTCATGGATTATATAATCAGTCCTTACCCAGTACAATACGTCGATCGCAAGGTGAAACGGTAGAGGGACTTTTGGCCTCATTCGCAAGTGGATTTGCAGCTAAATGGCTCCCAGTAGGCAAAGGTAATATATGGTATAGGGTATTATAATGATCGTTTTTATTTCTCGGCAATTTTAGAGCATTTATATATAAGACGACATATTTCTTCTTTTGTTGCGGACAAATGTCGGATCATGCAGCTTTATGTTGACACTCGCAAAAATCAAATGTTATTATTTAGATAATATTAGTAATTTTTATGATAGTTCTTAAAGACTATGTTATGCCGGAGATGAAGCCATGAGAGAATTTTACTGCATCAGTTGCCGCAGTCTCCATAAGGTGGACGTACAAACAAACCGCTCCGTACGCATTCTGTCCACCGGGTATCATATCGTTGGCGAACAGCGCTATCAAATTTGTATCTGTAATCAAACTGAGTTGCATACATCCTTCCCAGCTGTAGCCGAATATAATGCGGAATGACTGGTCTAATGATGCACCTGATTCATATAATCAGCCGAACAGCCTGTCCACTCAGCGGACAGGCTGTTTAACGTGCCCGTCCACCCATTTTCGAAAGTAAATACGCTATTTTTTGGAAATATGGATATATCTGAGTGAAACTTCGAAAAAAAATGAGCGATATTCTGTTATTTATTTGAAAAGAAAACGCTGTCAGTAAATAGTGAAACTTGTTATTGTGATTTTTCTCATGTATGATGCTTTTAACAAAGCTTAAATAAGCTCGAATTTTCCAAAAAATGGAGAATAGGGTGGTGGGATGAAAATCAAAACAACTGCGGAAGACAAGATGATAGCATTTTACAGATACTTTTCTTTGTCCCTCACATCTCTGATGTACCTCCTGGACCACGCGGGACCTTCCGTAATTAATAAATCCCTTTTAATAATAATTTTGTTCTTATTTGCCCAACTATTCACTATGTATTACCGGAGGTTCCGGAATAAACCGCGTGTCCTTATGGTAGCTGTAAGTGTAGAAATGGCGGGTATTATTGCACTGACGCTGTTAACTGGTGCATACGACAGCTCCTTCAGACTGTATGTGCTTAATCCTGTGCTGATCGCTGCGGGTTCGTTATCCATCTATTTCGGATGGAGTTTGCTGCTTGGATACATTGGTATATTCGCTGTATTTTGTTATGTTTTTCTTAATTCTGCCGGAAAAACTTTAGCTGAAGCTGCATTGGCAAATGGCAACCTGTTTCTAGCACTGGTACTTACGGTTATAATTATGCAGATGGTTAACAGGATCAAGCGGCAGCGGGAAGAAGCAAACGCGCGGACCAACGAAACCATGGAGCACATTAAATCGCTCTATCATATCGTGGAAACATCAAGCCAGCATGACTTCATGAATATAGGCCAGGTTATCACGGATTATGTGGTAAAGCTTACTAAACTTGACAGAGCCTTGTTCTGGTTCGCCAAGAAGAGCGGTGAGCCTGCACCGCAGAGCCGGCAGACCGGCTGGCAGCAGGAAGAGGAACGTTTTCTTTTCTCAGAGCTGGAGAAGCATGAGCATGAATGGAGATTACAGCGCGAGCCTGTATTCAAGAGCCTGCCGGGGCTCGGAGATTTTTTGCTGATGCCGGTGAGAATGAGCACCCGCTTTGTTGGCATGATCGGCGTGAAGCTGGAGTCCTCGGAAGGCCTTGAAGGCCGCCGGTGGTATATCCAGCAGTTGATGTTTCTGTCGGAGCTTAGTGCAATTATTCTTGAACGCCATGAGCTGGGCGTCATCGAGAACCGGCTGATCATCACGAATGAGCAGAACCGGATTGCGGATGAAATGCATGACAGTGTCTCACAGAGTTTATTCGGCATCGTCTATGCCACTCACTCGCTGAAGCAGACCTGGCCGAAAATGTCTGATTCCGAGCTGGAGGAGCAGATAGAGCTTATCCATGATTCGGCGACCAAGGTGGCCAAGGAGCTGAGAATTACAATCTACAGTCTTAGCTCCAAGAAGAGCGGCGGTCCAACCTGGCTGGGTATGGTAAGGTCTCATCTGAAGAGCTTGTCCAGACTGAATGATGTGGAGATTGAACTAAAGATCACGGGCGATGACTTCAGTCTCCCGTATCCCTACCACAAGGCGCTTTTCCGGATTATCTCTGAAGCGACCGGTAATGCCATTCGTCATGGTGCGGCCAGCCGGGTAGATGTTGAACTGTCACTTAAGCCAAAATGGATAAGACTTTCCATAATCGATGATGGTGTAGGTTTTGATACGAGTCTGCTGTTGACGGAGTCTGAGGATAACACAGGCGGACTGGGGATGAAGAATATGCAATATCTGGCGCAGTCTCTTGGGGGCGATTTTCAATTGTCCAGCAGTGAGAATGCAGGCACAAAAATTTTAATTTCGATACCTGTCGGTGTGGCTGAATTAAAAAATGCATAAATTTTAGGCAGGAGGTCGTTCAAGTGAAAATCGTCATTGTTGATGATCATCCTTTGGTGAGAAGAGGATTGGCAGCTGTGATTTCAATGCAGCCCAATTTGCATTTTGCCGGCGAGGCAACGAATGGCCAAGAAGCTCTTCTTGTAATTGAGGAGACGCAGCCTGATCTTGTGCTGATTGATCTGAAGCTTGCCGATGAATCGGGACTGGACGTAATCAAAGCAGCGCGTGCTCACGGTTTGACCAGCAAGTTTATTCTGCTGACCTCATCGGCAAGCCGGGAGGATTTCCTGAAGGCAGAAGAAGTGCTGGTTGATGGATATGTGCTGAAAGAAGCGCTGCCGGAGGAATTGCTGTTTGCAATTCAACTGGTCCATAAGGGCAGAAAGTATTATGACCCCGGCCTAATGGAAGATAAAATGCGGATGAGCGGCAGCAGTCCGACAGATGAATTGACACCGAAAGAGAAGGAAGTGCTGATTGAGCTGGGTCAGGGGGCCTGCAACAGGGAAATCGCCTCGCGCCTGTTCATCAGCGAATTTACGGTCAAAAAGCATGTGAGCCAAATTTTGGCGAAGCTGCAGGTTGCCGACCGGACACAAGCAGCATTGTATGCCAATGCAGTCGGGCTGACCAAATATGAAATGTCATATGATTAAGATAAGCTATGATGGCTTAAAGAATGGAGCACGGACTTAGAGGTCCGTGTTTTTTTTTGCGAATTATTATTTTCCAGGTTCCGAGCTGCAGATGAACCGGGATACTTTACACGTAAACGGCTAAGCCTTCCTTTTGAAAAGGACGGTGAGGCCGTTTTTTCTTGGACGCTTTCAGCAAATTTGGTGACTTGGTGTAGGGGTTCCTTCCATAACTTGTTACAATTTACCAAGCGTATACTACTAAAGTATACCATATAGGTACACTTAAGTGCCAATAGTACTCACACGAAAGTGAAGATTAAAGTGATGGTATGACCCATGTGGCAAGTCGTATGGATTGATAGAATAAAAGTAAGATATCTGAAACTTTCATGATTGCTTTCAGAATTAATGCGGAAGGAGGGTTACTGTGGAAAAGACGATTTTGGATTACATTAACCTGATAAAGAAAAGGTTATGGTTAATCATGGTGTTTGTATTAATCTCCTGCGCCACCACCTTCTACGTCAGCAAGAACTTCGTCGTACCCGTCTACTCCGCCTCCGGACAGCTGCTGGTCAATAATACCGCAAATGTACCCGAGAGCAACAATCTAAACAATCTAAACTTCAGCCTTAACCTCATCGAGAGCTATAAGGAAATCATGAAATCCCCCACGATTATGAAGAATGTTGTAGCGGATCACCCGGAATTCAATCTGACGGAAGACCAGCTGGCGTCGAAGCTGCAGGTGAAATCTTCAGAGAAAAGCTCGGTCATCAATATCAGCGTGCAGGACGAAAGCTACAGTAAAGCAGCTGGGATAGTAAACGCGGTTTCACAGTCGTTCATCCGCAGCTTGCCGACACTGATGAAGCTTGATAATGTAACATTCCTGACGCCTGCTGACCCAACCGATGTTCCCGGACCGATCAACGGTGGCGCCAACATGAATATCATCATCAGTTTTGTAGTTTCGCTGATGGCTGCAATAGGGATCATCCTGCTGATGGAAACACTCAATGGAACGCTCCGGAGTGAGAAGGAAGCCGAATTTGACCTGGGTCTGCCGGTCATTGCAAGTATTCCTGCCATCCGCAAACGTGATTTGGGTAAAGCAGCAAATGCTAATTCGAGAGTAGGGGAGGGCGCTTATGTTGCGGCTGAATAAAAGTTTGATCACGGACTTGAATCCGTCCTCTCATATCTCCGAATCCTTCCGCTCGCTGCGCACCTATATCCGCCAGCTGGGACTGCTTGGCGGAAACGCAGGCAAAGTGCTGCTCTTCACTTCAGCGGAAGGCGGAGAAGGCAAGACGACGATTCTGGCCAATCTGGCGGTTTCTTTCGTTCAGGATGGCAAGAGGGTTGCTGTTGTGGATTGCAACCTGAGACATCCCGGACTGCATTCTGTGTTTGAAGTGGAAGGCAGCCATGGGCTTGCCGCTTATCTGGGCGGCACTGAGGAAACCAAAGATGTCGCAGTTTACGGAAATTTGGCGAATCTGGCCGTGATCCCTGCCGGGATTACCGCTGTCAGTCCGCCCGATCTGCTGGGTAACGACAAAATGGCAGCTCTGCTGGAAGAGCTGAGAACAAGCTTCGATCTTATCCTGCTTGATTCGCCGCAGGCAGTGGAGTTCAGTGATGCAAGAATCCTGGCCCCGCTGACGGACGGTGTCATCATCGTGGCAAGGCACGGCAAATCAAAGCGTGAAGCACTTCGCAAGCTGAAGGCGCTCATGGATCAGACCGGAACCAAAATTCTTGGCATTGCCATGAATCATAGTAAATGAGCTCACAAAACTTTTAGGAGGTAAGTGCGATGAAAAAGGTAAAAAAGGTTATTATCCCTGCTGCTGGGCTAGGAACGCGCTTCCTTCCCGCGACGAAAGCCATGCCTAAGGAAATGCTGCCGATCATCAACAAGCCAACTATTCAATACATCGTAGAGGAAGCCATCGCTTCCGGTATCGAGGATATCATTATCGTTACCGGTAAAGGCAAACGTGCAATTGAGGACCATTTCGACAATGCGTTCGAACTGGAATCCCGGCTGCTGGAGGACGGCAAGCTGGAACTGCTTAAAGAGGTTCAGCGTTCCTCTAAAGTAGAAATACACTATATCCGCCAAAAGGAACCAAAGGGATTGGGCCATGCGGTATGGTGCGCAAGACGATTTATCGGAGACGAGCCCTTTGGCGTTATGCTCGGTGATGACATCGTAACCGGACAGGTTCCTTGCCTGAAGCAGCTGATCGACCAATATGAAGAAACGCAGAACTCAGTGATTGGCGTTCAGGAAATTCCGGATGAATTCACTAACCGTTACGGGATTATTGAACCGGATCTGCAGGATGGAAGACTTTACCGGGTTAACAACTTCGTCGAGAAGCCGGCACTGGGTACAGCACCTTCCAATCTGGCCATTATGGGCCGTTATGTGTTCACTCCTAAGATCTTCAAATACCTGGACCTGCAGGAAAAAGGTGCTGGCGGCGAGATTCAGCTCACGGATGCGATCCAGAAGCTCAATCAAAGCGAGCGGGTATATGCCTATAACTTTGATGGTACGAGATATGATGTCGGAGAACGCCTTGGATATATTTTAACTACACTGGAATTTGCCCTGCAGAGTGAGGACTTACGCTATCCGGTAATGGATGCCATGTCTGAATGGCTCAGCAAGGCCGGACAAACCACACTTAGCTAAAAATGAGGAGAACCACAAAACCTTTAGGAGGAATGAGGAGAAATGAGCATGCAAAAACTGCCGGAAGACTATGAGGCCGTCCTGCCGAAACTTTACATGCTACATGCCAAAGAAGGAAATAAAGGTATGGATTCCTATCTGGTGATGAAGCGGATTATCGACATTTTTTTCTCCGCTCTTGGCCTTCTCGTACTGCTGCCGCTATTCACTCTTGTTGCTGTCCTGATCAAGCTGGAGGATCCGAAAGGCAAAGTGTTCTTCCGGCAAACCCGGGTAGGCAAAGAAGAGAAGCTGTTCCCAATGTATAAGTTCAGATCTATGGTGTCTAATGCTGAAGAGCTGAAGGCGAATCTGATGGCTTATAACGAAGTGAGCGGCGCAATGTTCAAAATCAAGAATGATCCCCGGATTACACGGACGGGAAGATTTCTGCGCAAGACGAGCATTGATGAACTGCCTCAGCTCTGGAACGTGCTGATGGGCCATATGAGTCTGGTTGGCCCCCGTCCTCCGCTCGTTGAAGAGGTGGCGCAGTATTCGGAATACGACAAGCAGCGGCTCATAGTTACACCGGGCTGCACAGGTTATTGGCAGGTAAATGCCAGAAACAGCGTCGGCTTCGACGAGATGGTGCAGCTGGATTTAACCTACATCCAGATCCGGAGCACGATGCTGGATCTCAAAATCATTGCGAAAACCGTCCTGATGCTGCTCGGGTCCAAAAATGCTTATTAAAAATATGGAAATTGGGTGAATGCCGATGCTTGAATACGGAGATGTACCTAAGATTTCCATCATTATCTGCACCTATAACCGATCGGTTTTGCTAGTCAAGACCCTTCAATCGCTGCTGTCATTGGAGAATCTGCATCAGGCAGAGATTATCGTGGTGGATAACCACTCCAAGGATGATACGGCATCCGTCACCAAACGTTTTATGGAGACGGAAGGAGCAGAGATGGATATCCGTTATCTTCTGGAACCGGTACAGGGGTTGTCGGCAGCCCGAAATACGGGGATTCTGGCTTCCAAGTCGCCAATCATCGCCTTTCTTGATGATGATGCGATTCCTTGCCGAACCTGGATAACAACGATTGTTGACAGTTTTGAACAACATCCGGAAGTGATGGCCATGGGCGGAAAAATCGCTCCGATCTTTGAAAGTAAGCGGCCTGAATGGCTCATTAAGCCATTTGAACTGCCTTACACGATTGTAGATCTGGGCGACCGGGTGAGGGAATATCCGAAACGGCTGCATCCCTGCGGAGCCAACATGGCTATGCGTAAGCTTGTATTTGACATCAGCCTGTTTCCTCTGGAGCTCGGAAGAAAGGGAGATTCACTTCTCTCCGGTGAAGAGACCTGGTTATTCGGTCAGATACAGGGAGAAGGACATTCCATTCTCTATCATCCTCAGATGGCGGTCGATCATTTTGTACCGGCAGGCCGTCTGACTGAAGATTGGATTATGAAAAGATATTACAGTCAAGGCATATCCAACGCTATGAAAAGCGAAGGTGTGAAGGGCAATCTGATCCTGCTGGTCAAGACGGCCGCCAAAGTAGTCTATATCATGGCGGATTCGATCCTCTCCAGAAGCAAGGGAAGAAAGCTTCTGAACAGATGCCGGCTGGAGAGTATTCGGGGAACTCTTCATATGATTTGGAACCGGAAGAGGCAATCTGCAGCGGGGTGAGGGAAGACAATGACTAATTTTGGGTGGGGCTCAAAAATCAACGCTTTGCCATACGGAATGCTCTACCTGGTGTCTGCCCTGTTCCTCGGAACAGCGGTCATTTACCAGCCGGCAATTGCGGTAGCTGCCGTACTCCTGATTATATTGCTGGTTGTCTCTCTCTCTCGTCCTGAACTGATCAGTTATTTCGTTCTGTTGACGACGGCGATCTCCATTAACTTCTTGTATAACGGCAGCATGTTCGGGATTGAAATTCTTTCCCTCTATAAGCTGGTTATCCTGATGCTTCTGGTGCCTTGCATTCTGGTCAACGGCCTGAAGTTCCGTCTCAGTCCTCCGCTCTGGGCCATGGTAGCACTGGTGTTCATCACCTTTGGCTTCTCGATCTGGCTACCGGAGATGAGCTCATCCATTGCCATAAAAGCCTTTATCGGTCTGTCGCTTCCCTTCGTGTTTCTCCTGATCAACTGGAAGAAAGAAGTGGCTGAGAAGCAAATCCGCATCATCACTTTGCTGCCGCTGGTCAGCGTGCTGGCTGGAGTGGTGCTGCAGGCGGCTCATATCCATTCATTTCTCGATATCGAGTTCACGGGCGCTATACGGATACAGGGGGCGAACATTCCAGCGCATCTGGCTATGCTGGCTTTTATGGGAGTGGGCATCGCATTTATTGAGGTGAAACGGAGCCCGCAGCATATCAAGTTTTTCTACACCGTGCTGGCGCTGAACTTTCTAATCCTGATCGGAACAGGGACGCGGGGACCGATATTAGCCCTGGTTTTGATGGTTCTCTACTATTTTTACGACATTTCCCGTCAGTACTTAAAGGGGAGAACGCAATATCTGATTCCGCTGCTGTGCTCGTTTCTCCTGATTGTCTCGGCTGTCTATCTGCAGCTGGACAACATCAAGAAGCGCTCCTTCGAACGGACGACCGAAACGGGTGTTGATTTGTCGGGACGGGCGGAGGCCTGGGAATATTTCCTGCACAAAGCGGAGGATTCGCCCCTTGCGGGCAGAGGACTCGGCGCAGTGACTGTAGCCAATGACGGGTCGCTGTATAAAGGCTTTGTGGTTCCGCACAACGAGTACATCCGGTTTTATTTCGATGGAGGATATGTCGGCGCCATCCTGCTGTTGCTTTCCTTATTGGCTGTGTTTCTTCTGGTTTACAGAGCTTTGGCACCGCCGGTCAAACCTTACTATCTGCTCTTTATTGCAGCGTTCCTAATTTATTCTTTTTCCGACAACACGCTGTCGACGGTCCAATCTATTATTCCGTTCTGTTGGTACCTGAACTGCCTGTATCGATCTTCACAGCCAACCGATTCCCCACAAAAAGAAGTGATACGATGAACCAAGTGAATATGTTCGATGTCAATTTCGATAACTACGATTTCATGGATCTGCTTGAATACATCGACAAGACCATTAAGGAAAGGAATCAATCCTACATCCTGACCTGCAATGTCGATCATGTGATCAAGCTTCGCAAGGACAAAGAGTTTAGGGCGGTGTATTCCGAAGCAGGTGCCGTAGTGGCGGATGGAATGCCGCTGATCTGGGCTTCGAAGATGCTGGGCAAGCCGCTGAAGCAGAAGGTCTCCGGATCAGATCTCTTCAGCCGCCTGGGTGACGCCTTCGAGCAAAGAAAGTACCGGCTGTTCTTTCTGGGCTCGGCGGAAGGTGTGCCAGAGCGGGCGACAAAGAATTTAAAGGCGGCTTATCCCGGCATGAACATTGTCGGCTGTTATTCTCCCTCCTACGGTTTTGAGCACAACGAGGAAGAGAATCAGCGTATTATCCAAATGCTGACGGAAACCCAGCCGGATATTGTATTCGTCGGTGTGGGCGCACCGAAGCAGGAGAAATGGATCTACCGGCATTACACCTCTTACCGGGCGCCGATTTCCATCGGCGTGGGAGCGACGTTTGATTTCCTCTCAGGCTCCGTCAAACGGGCGCCGGACTTTATGCAGAAAACAGGGCTTGAATGGTTCTGGCGTCTGAGCCAGGAACCGGGGCGCCTGTGGAAAAGATATCTTGTTGATGATGCCCAGTTCCTGGTCCTGCTGCTTAAAGAGCTGCGCAAGCGGGATAAGATCAAGGGCGGAAGATTTGAGTAAACATACGAAATTTGGATGGCCGTAGGGCGGAGGTGGGGAAATGAAGATGATGAGCCAGAATGAAAGCAACCGGACATTGCCATCCCTCACTTCGGTGAAGTCAGGCGTCATGATGACGCTGATCTGCGCTATGTGCCTGGGGCTTCCGCTGCTGATCGGCTTCGCCAGTGCGAAGCTCAGCTCTTCCAGCAGTCTGCAGGGGGTCATTCTGGCAGGAATTCTATTCCCCGCCTTCCTGCTGGCGCTGCTGAAGCCGAAACACCTGATCGCCTATACTCTGCTGATCTGGGCGGTGGCCCCGGAGCTGCGGCGTATCGCCGACTGGTACGAAGGGGTATACCACTCGGTATCCCTGCTCAGCCTGGCGCCTCTGCTGACGGGAGCAACACTTGCGATTCCGGTGCTGAAGGAAATCCACAGAATCCGGAAATCCTCCACGCGGATTATTCTGCTGTTCTCGGTAGCGTTGGCCTATGGCGCATTGATCGGTCTGGCGAAGAACGGCATAGGCTCGGTATACGATTTGGCTAACTACATCGTACCGCTGCTGCTGATTCCGTTCTTCGCGGTAACACGTTTCAAGCCTAAGGATATTGACCGGCTGCTGTACGCTTTTGCCAATATTGCAGTCCTGGTGGCGATCTACGGCATCATCCAATATCTGACGGTTCCTCCCTGGGACGCTTTCTGGATGAGGAATGCGGATATGATGTCCATCGGAACACCGTATCCGTTGGAAATCCGCGTCTTTTCTACTCTGAATTCTCCCGGACCGGCGGCGACCTTCCTGGTATTCGCCCTCGTCCCGATGATTCTGGAGAAAAGATGGCAAGGCACGCTGCGCTGGATCGGTGTCCTGCTCGTTGTGGTCTGTCTGCTGACCACGCTGGTGCGTTCCGCCTGGCTGGTCCTGCTCGTTATGCTGCTGGTGTACATCGCCTCTTCTCCCTCCAAAGGGAAGTGGAAAACCCTGCTTCAGCTGGGATTTGTCGCCGTAGCGCTGATCTGGATCGTTCCTAAGCTGCCGGGAGCAGAGGGGCTGGTGGCCCGCATGGAGACACTTACCTCCGTGCAGGAAGACCACTCCTATAATGAACGGCTCAGCTTATGGCAGAACATGCTGCCGATGGTAGCCGCTAATCCGGTTGGCCAGGGAATCGGCAGCGTAGGCCAGGGAACAAAGATTGGCAACGGCGGGGAGCTTGGAGAGTACGGCAACATGGACAACGGCGTTATCGCACTGCTGCTTACCTTTGGAGTACTGGGCGCCTTATTCTTCTTCGGCGCACTTGGGGCCGTCATTAAACAGATTGTGGTCAGAGTCACCAGCAAGGACAGTCTTCAGCCCTATGCCCGGCTATCGCTGGCAGCATGGATGGGGGCGGTAGTCAGCCTGGTGTCTGACAACGGATTCCCCGGACTCAAGGGATATCTGATATGGATGCTGATCGGCCTTGGGCTAAGCGCCAAAGAGATTATTGAGAGCAGAAAGAAGGGAACACCACATGCAGCAGTTGAACGCGAAATCACTTCCCACTAGCACAGTCTGGTCCTCGCTCAAGAAATTCACGAAGAGCAAGGATAACAGCTCGGCAGCCGTAAAAACCATGTTTGTCAGCGTGCTGATTCTGCTGGTTAACATGCTGACGGGTGTGCTGACTGCCCGCTATCTCGGGCCGACAGGCCGCGGGGAACAGACAGCTATGGTGAACTGGTCCCAGTTTCTGGCGTTCAGTATGAGCTTCGGTATTCCCTCGGCGCTGATCTACAACGCCAAGAAGAATCCGGATGAGGCCGGGGTGCTCTACCGGGTGGCGCTGATGATCGGCCTTGGGTTTGGCATGGTGGCCATGACAGTGGGAATCTTTGTCCTTCCCTACTGGCTGGATTCCTTCAGTCCGGAGGTGGTGGTTTTTGCTCAATGGTCGATGATCCTGTGTCCGCTGATTGTGATCTCGCAGATTAACAACGCTGCATTTCAGTTCAGAGGGGATTACAAGACCTTTAACTGGATGCGTTATCTGGTTCCTCTGCTGACGCTGGCGGCCATTGGCATTCTGATCCTCACGGATCATATGAATCCATTTACTACGGCACTGGCTTACTTGGTTCCATCCGTACCGCTGTTTATCGGAATGACATTCTTGCTGCTCCGCACCTACAGGGTGAAGCTGAAGGACGCATACCTGAATTTCAAAAGATTATTCACGTATGGCCTCGGCTCTTACGGAAATGACCTGCTCGGCCAATTCTCCGGCTATATTGACCAGATCATTATTGCCGGTCTGCTGCGGCCAGCCGATTTGGGACTGTATGCAGTAGCAGTGAGCTTGTCGCGGATGGTCAACTTCTTCTCAAACTCGATTACCGTGGTGCTTTTTCCAAAGGCCTCTGAGCTCTCGAAGGAGGAGGCGATCGCCCTCACCTTCAAAGCATTCCGGATCAGTACGACCTGCACCCTGCTCGGCGCGGTGTTCCTGATGCTGGTGGCCCCCTTCGTTATTCCGTTGCTGTACGGGAAGGATTTCAATACGGCGCTGACCGTATTCCGCCTGCTGCTGCTGGAAGTTACGATCAGCGGAGGCACACTGATTCTGGCTCAGGTCTTTATGGCGCTCGGCAAACCGAAATTCGTATCCATTCTTCAGGGAGTGGGCTTGATGCTGGTGATCCCGATGCTCTTCCTGCTGGTGCCGAAGTTCGGATTGTTCGGAGCAGGGGTGGCGATGTTGTCATCGGCTGTACTGCGGTTCTTGTTCATTATTCTCAATATTAAATACAACCTGAAGGTCAAGCTGCCGCGGCTGCTGATCAACGGGGACGACATTAAGTGGATGAAGACGACGATGAATTCCTATATTCATAAAAAACCCGCGGATACGAGCAGTTAGAGAGCAGAGGTACGATGCGAGCTGCTTAGCTGCTAAATAAACAAGGGACGGTGTGAGAGGAATGGAGAGAAAGTTTGGAGCTGTAGAAGCGTTAGCGTTCGCCTTTGTTCTCTGATTTCAACCGCAGCTGGCGGTTCAATAATAGAAATCAGAGAACAACAGCGATCGGAAGCCCAAACATTTCTCGTAATGACGACAACCACCGGACCATCAAAGCAAAGGAGGAAACCTTCATGGATTCAGTGACAAGCGTGCTTGGCGGCCCGGGGAGTTACCCGATATCTGCTGTCATCATTGCTCAGGATGACGAAATTCGAATATCCAAAGCAATTCAATCCTGCCGACTTTTCGCCGACGAGGTGGTTGTAATCGACGGAGGAAGCAAAGACGGGACGGTGCAATTGGCCGAAAGCCTGGATTGCCGGGTATACGTCAACCCATGGCCCGGATACGCGAAGCAAAGAGAATTCGGAGTGGAACGCGCCGTCCATGATTGGGTCTTCCTGATTGATACCGATGAAGTGGTCAGCGATGAGCTGGCCAAGGATATTCTTGAGCGCAAGCCGGCGCTGACGGACCGGGGCGTAGCTTACTCGCTATACCGGATCGGTGATTTTCTGGGCAGATGGCTGGATAAGGGCGAATATCTGGTGCGGCTGTACAACCGCAAGGAGTACGGCATCCGCAACTCCCTGGTGCATGAAATGCCCGAGGTGTTGGAGGAACGGACGGTTCGCTTGAACGGAACGCTCTGGCATCAGGGCTTCCGCAGCATCAATGACCATGTAACCCGGTTTAATAAATACACCGACCTGGAAGCGCAGAGCGCTTATGCGAGCGGCAAGCCGTTTAAGCTGAGAAATCTGCTGCTGCGGCCGCCGGCACGGTTCCTGCAGAAATATTTTCTGCATGGTTTGTTCAAGAAAGGCATTGCAGGGTTCGCGGTATCCGTATTTTGGGTGATGTATGAATTCATGGTCGGCTTCAAGCATTACGAATTGAACAGCTCCGGCAAGCTGGCCCAGCACAATGCACAGGGACAGGCCGAGAAGGAAAAGAAAGGGGAGAGAAGCTATGCCGTACAGTGACGGATTAAACATTATGACGACAGGCCTCAGTTGGCCTTCGTTACAGCCCGGCGGGCTTAACACTTATTTTAAATCCGTTTGCGAGCAGCTCTCCTCACGCAACCAGGTGCATGCGCTGATCTGCAGTCAGGAGACGCCGTCCACCTCGAAGGAACTGATTATTCATAACGCCGGTGATCCCAAGGAAACGATCTGGAAGCGTAAGGATGCCTTTCAGCGTAAAGCTGCAGATTTGATGGGCAGCGGGAGCGGGCGCATTGATATTCTATATACCCACTTCGCACCCTACGGCGTTGGGCCGGCGATGGAAGCGAAGAAGCGGGGGATTCCGGTGGTCATGACTTTTCATGGCCCATGGAATGAAGAGATGAAGATCGAAGGCCAGGGCATTAAACACCGGGTCAAAACAACGATTGCCAAATCTATTGAACGCAAGGCCTACAAGCTGGCCGACCAGTTCATTGTACTTAGCGAGTATTTCCGCGACATGCTGCACAGTTTGCATGGTGTGCCGCTGCACAAAATCATCGTGATCCCGGGTGCAGCCAATGTGGAGCGGTTCATCCCTGCCAGCAACCGGCTGGCTGTCCGCCGGACGCTGAATTTGCCGGAGGGAGCAACGACGGTACTGACAGTCCGGCGGCTGATGAACCGGATGGGGCTGCTGCAGCTTTTGGAAGCCTGGAAGCAGGTATCCGAGCGGTTTCCGAACGCGATTCTGCTGATCGGAGGCAAAGGTCCGCTGCGCGGAGAGCTGGAAGAAAAAATCTCCGATTATGGTCTCAGTAACAAAGTCAGGCTGCTTGGCTACATTCCCGATCATGAACTGGCCTCCTACTACCAGGCTGCTGACATGTTCGTGGTTCCTTCACAGGCACTCGAGGGCTTTGGACTTATTACCGTTGAAGCACTGGCTTCCGGTCTTCCGGTTATGGCTACTCCGGTCGGAGGCAATAAAGAGATTCTGCAGGGGTTCCGTCCGGAGCTGCTGTTCAAGGGTTCGACCAGTGATGATATGGCGGAGGGTATGATTCATATGCTCAGCAACCGCAAGCTGCTTCCCGGTCGTGACGAATGCAGAAACCATGTGCTGGAGAAATACACCTGGCAGCATGTGGGCGATCAAGTGGAATCGGTATTCCTTCAAACATTGGGAAAGGGTGTGGCTGCAGGATGCTAAAAGTTGCTTATATTGATCACACCGCCAAGTGGAGCGGAGGAGAGGTTGCGCTGTTCAACATTCTCACCAACATCGGCAAAGAGATTCAGCCGCTGGTCATCCTGGCCGAAGAAGGGGCGCTGGCTGAACGTCTGCGGGAAAAAGGCATCGACGTCCGCATCATCCCGCTTGATGAGAGCATCCGTAGCCGCGGCAGAAATGCCGTCAATCTAGGCGCTCCGGCTGCGGCGTTCAAGCTGCTGGCTTACGGCCGCAAGCTGGCGCCGCTGCTCAAACAGGAAAAGGTGGATTGTGTGCACACCAACTCCCTGAAATCCGCCTTCTACGGTGCAGTTGCCGCGAAGAAAGCGGGAGTGCCGCTGATCTGGCATATCCGGGACCATATCGGTGCCCCGTACCTGAAGCCGGTTGTCGCCAAGGCGATCCGGCTGCTGTCACGCCTGCTTCCCAATGGCGTGATTGCCAATTCCCATTCCACGCTGAATGCGCTGGAGCTGCCGCGCTCGAAGAAGACACTGGTGGTCTACTCCGCTTTTGCCAAAGCAATCGGCGAAAGCATCGGCAGACGGGACCAGAAGGATTTCAACGTCCTGCTGGTGGGCCGGCTGGCGCACTGGAAAGGCCAGCATATCGTGCTGGAGGCTGCCAAAGCGTTCAAGGATGACAGCCGTGTCCAGTTCTGGCTGGCCGGTGATGCCTTGTTCGGGGAAGAGGAATATAAACAGGAATTAATTCAGAAGATGCAGCAGGATGGGCTTACCAACGTCAAACTGCTGGGTCATGTGGATGACATACAAGGCCTTATGAAAACTGCTGATTTGCTGATTCACACTTCGATTACCCCCGAGCCATTCGGCCAGGTTATTGTCGAAGGCATGGCGGCTGGACTGCCGGTAATCGCCTCCAATGAAGGCGGCCCGGTAGAGATTGTGGTTCCCGGTGTAACGGGACTGCTGATCCAGCCTGGAGACCCAGTCGTACTTGCAGATTCCATCACCTGGATGCTGAACCATCCCGAAGAGCGAAGAAGGATGGCGGAAAGTGGAATGAAGCGGGTAAAAGAGCATTTTGTCATCGAGAATACGGTCAAGGACATCGTCGCTTATTACAAAGGATTGCTCGCCGCAACCTGAGCTGTTTTTCCGGACAATGCTAAAGCTTAAGGGCACCGTTCCTTCCATGCATTCACTACTTGATGATGCTGCTCCATAAAACTTTGAGGATGATTTACATGAAAATTGCGATAGCGCACGATTACTTAATCCAAATGGGCGGAGCGGAAAGAGTGGTGGAGGTCTTTCACCACATGTATCCGGAGGCTCCGATCTTCACGACGGTTTTTAACGGAAGCCGCCTGACCGACAACCTCAAAGATGCGGATATCCGGGCCTCCTGGCTGCAGAAGATCCCGGGAGTGAAGGCCAATTTTAAAGGGGTATTGCCGCTTTATCCGATGGCCATTCGTGATTTGGACTTTAGCGGGTACGATATCGTCCTGAGCTCCAGCAGTGCTTTTATGAAAAGCATAAAGGTTCCCGAATCCACGTTTCATCTATGCTACTGTCATACGCCAATGCGCTTTGCCTGGGATTATGACACGTACATGGAGCGGCAATCGAATTCCGGACTGTTCAAAAGACTGCTCAAGGTCTATATGCAGCGGCTCAAGACCTGGGATCAGCGGACATCCAAAAATGTTAACCAGTTCGTGGCTAACTCTTCCGTAGTGAAGACGCGGATTCAGAACTATTACCATAGGGATGCCGATGTGATCTTCCCGCCGATCAATACAGCCCGCTTCACCAGTTCCAGCTCTATCGGCGACTATTACCTGATCGTCTCCCGGCTTGTATCCTACAAACGGATCGACCTGGCAGTGGAGGCTTTTAGCCGGAATGGCCTTAAGCTCTATATCGTCGGCGACGGGCCGGACCGTAAGCGTCTGGAAGGAATGGCCAAAGATAATGTCACTTTTCTGGGCCGGCTGGAGGATGAAGAGGTCACGGGCCTAATGTCGAAATGCCGGGCGTTTATTTTTCCGGGAGAAGAAGATTTCGGAATTACGCCCCTGGAGGCGAATGCCGCAGGAAGACCGGTCATTGCTTATCAGGCCGGAGGGGCGCTGGATACCATAGTCCCTTATGTCAATGGCGTATTCTTTCAGAATCAGGAAGTGGATGATCTGCTGAAGGCTATCCACGAAGTGGAGTCCTATGCGTGGGACATCAGCAAGATTATGGGGCATGCGCATAAATTCGATGAACAGACGTTTATGGTTCAGTTCAAGCAGTATGTGGAACAGGCCTACGTTAATTTTCTTAAAGGAGGATGATTATATGAAGCTGGCAGTAATCGGTACCGGCTATGTCGGTCTTGTATCTGGCGTATGTTTTACACTTAACGGGAATCATGTCATCTGTGTCGATAAGGATGAGGAGAAAATCAATAAATTGAACCGGATGGAATCCCCCATCTATGAGCCGGGTATTGAGGCGCTGATCGAAATGAATCTCCGTGAGGGCAGATTATCCTTTTCGGCGGATCTGCAGGAATCGGTGCGCCTTTCTGATATCGTCATCCTCGCTGTAGGAACGCCTTCCCTGCCGGGCGGCGAAGCAGATTTAACGTATATCGAGGGAGCAGCCACAGAAATTGCGCAAGCGATGGAAGGCTACAAAATCATCATGACCAAGTCGACCGTCCCGGTTGGCACAAATGAAAAAATCCGCAATCTGATTGCTTCCCACACGAATCATCCCTTCGATATCGTCTCCGCTCCCGAATTCCTGCGTGAAGGCTCGGCGATCCGCGATACGCTTCATCCTGACCGGATTGTGATTGGTCTGGACAATCCGCTTTTGGAGCCAACGATGCGCCAGCTTCATCAAGGCTTCACTGAAAATATCTTCGTAACGGATATCCGCAGTGCGGAAATGATCAAATATGCATCGAACGCTTTCCTGGCAACCAAAATCTCTTTTATCAACGAGATTGCCAATATTTGTGAAAAAGTGGGAGCTGATGTAACCGAAGTGGCAGAAGGCATGGGGATGGACCGGAGAATCGGCTCAAGCTTCCTGCAGGCCGGAATTGGTTATGGAGGCTCCTGTTTCCCGAAAGATACCAATGCGCTGATCCAGATCGCAGGTAACGTAGACTATGAGTTCAAGCTGCTGAAATCGGTGGTTGAGGTGAATAAAGGACAGCGGTTTATGATTATTTCCAAACTTCATGAGTCGCTAGGCAGCCTGCGCGGCGCGGTTATCGGAATTTGGGGGTTGGCCTTCAAGCCGAATACCGATGATGTACGCGAGGCACCTGCCCGGGAAATCGTCGAAGCGCTGGTAGCGGAGGGAGCTACAGTGAAGCTATATGATCCGATTGCCGCCGATAACTTCAAAATGCAATACGATCATCCGCAGCTCCGCTGGTGCGGCCTGCCGGAAGAGGCGGCAGAAGGCAGCGATGCCGTATGCCTGCTGACCGACTGGAGCCAGTTCAAGGATATCGACCTGCATCGCTTGGCGGGCAGTATGCGCCGCCAGGTTCTGATCGACGGCCGCAACGTCTACTCCAAGGAGCAGATCGAAGGCACCGGCCTGGAGTACCATTCCGTCGGACGCCCGCAAATGGGCGGACTGAGCGGGTATTCGGCCAGCGTGGCTGGTGCGATCTAAGCCTCAAGCTTGCTCTGCTAAGTTCCCAGCTCTGTAAAGCACTTCGCTCTTACCTGCCGCCAAACAAGCGGCGATGCCGGATCTTTTAGCAGGGTGCTTCGCCTGCGGGTGAAGCGAATAGTTAGGCTGTTGGCAGGTACGGAGAGGAATTTTGGAACTGTAGGAGCGAATGCGTCCGCCTGAAAGCTTTCCGCAGGAAAGCTCGCTTCGGAAGCCTATGCAGTCTGCGGATTTCCACCGTGAACAGCGGTATAAATCAAGAAATCTGCAGACAACAGCGGCCGAAAGTCCAAACATTCCTTGCAGTGACTCTCATAACAGCTAAGTCTTATGCTTTTCACGTTTGAAGCAACCAATAACAATCCGATATTTTCGCGTCAACACATAATGAGGAGGGTTCCATATGAAACTGGTACTTCTATCAGGCGGTTCAGGTAAACGTCTCTGGCCATTGTCTAACGATTCACGTTCGAAGCAATTTCTGAAGGTACTTGAGAGTCCGACGGGTGAACCGGAATCCATGGTGCAACGGGTATGGCGGCAGCTGGAGGAAGCTAATATGTCGGGTTCGGCTTATCTGGCTACCGGCCGCAGCCAGGTGGAAATGATTCAGAGCCAGCTTGGCAGCGAGGTGCCCATCATCGTTGAGCCGGAACGCCGCGATACGTTTCCGGCGATTGCCCTGACAGCAGCCTACCTGTATTCCATGGAAGGCGTTTCGCCAAGCGAGACCGTGGCCATCCTGCCGGTCGATCCTTATGTGGAAGCCGCCTTCTTCGATACAGTTGTGCAGCTTGAGCAAACGATGCAGGAGAGCGGAGCGAACCTGGCGCTGATGGGTGTAGTACCCGAGCATGCTTCAGAAAAATACGGATATATCATTCCTACCAGCGCTGAGGCGGGAGCAAGCGGCTATCTGCAGGTAAGCCACTTCCAGGAGAAACCTGACCGTGAGCAGGCCGAGGAACTGATCAGCCGGAATGCCCTCTGGAACTGCGGCGTGTTCGCGTTCCGTCTGGGTTATCTGCTTGATATTCTGCAGCGCAAAGGATTGCCGCTGAACTACGAGGAACTGCAGAAGCAGTACAAACTGCTTGCTTCCATCAGCTTTGATTACGAAGTGGTGGAAAAAGAGGAGAAAATCGTTGTTCAGCCTTATGCCGGATTCTGGAAGGATTTGGGCACCTGGAACACGCTGACCGAAGAAATGAACAGCAACCACGTGGGCAAAGGGTTCGTGACGGCCGATTCCGAAGGCACTTGCCTGATTAATGAGCTGGATATTCCGATTACGGTGATCGGCGCGAAGGATCTGATTATCGCTGCCAGCCCGGACGGGATTTTGGTTACCCATAAAGCGGAGAGTCCGAGAATCAAGGAAGTGCTGAAGTCTTTTGAACAAAGACCGATGTACGAAGAACGCCGCTGGGGCCATTATAAGGTCATAGATTATGTGAAATACGATGAGGGAAATGAAGTGCTGACCAAACGGATTTTTATCGAAGAGGGTAAAAATATCAGTTACCAGCTGCACCATAAACGCAGTGAAATCTGGACATTTGTCAGCGGTGAAGCAAGCATTGTGATTAATGAGAAGATGCATAATGTGAAGGCAGGAGATGTGGTGCGTATACCGGAAGGCACCAAACATGCGATCCTTGCGCTGACGGATGTAGAGTTTATCGAGGTACAGACCGGTTCGGAACTGGTGGAAGAGGATAACATCCGCATCACCTTGGATTGGGAAGATATAGCTTTGCAACAGTTTATCTCTTAGGCCTAAATAATCTATTTAACCAATTTTTACAGATCCAAAACAGGTATTTAGAACCATTTATTAATTTATTTTTATTAATGCTCTAAATAAAAACTTCATAGGGACGATACTTACGGTAAGAGGGATAAATCCTTCCAAAACGACAAAGGCAAACCTAATCGAAAGATAGGGACGCAAAGCCATAGGGCCTTCGCAAGAGTGGCAGCCTGGCTACCGAAAGGAAGATCATTTTGAAAACTTACCGTAAGTCTCGTCTGCTGTCCGCCTTGCTGTCTCTTGCCGTATTGTTAACCGCTGTGCCTTTAGGATTTGGGCTGTCGCCTTCAACCGCAGAAGCCTCATCAAGCACAGCAGTGCCGGTTAATCCGGACGCTTCAGCCGAAGCTGTCAAGCTGCTTAGTAACCTCTATTCCATTACCGGAAAAGGGATTATCTCTGGACAGCACGATTATTTGGAGAGCCCGGATGAATTCAGCAACAAGTTGAAGGGAACAAGCGGAGAATATGCTGCTCTTCACGGATATGAGCTTGGCGTAATTAGCGGCCAGTCGGAGAGTACAGCTGCATCGCAGCGCAAGAATGTGATGAACAGCGCGATCAACTGGTACAAGAACGGCGGCATTGTCGTAATGACCTTTCATCAGAATCTGCCCGGGACTGCCTACCTCTGGTCCAATGTGCAGAAGCCGCTCAAACAAGAGGAATTTAACAAGTATGTAACGCCGGGCACGGCAGAATACGCCAGCCTGATCACGGATCTGGATAAAGTGGCGGTGTCGCTCAAAAGCTTGCGGGATGCAGGCGTTCCTGTACTTTGGAGACCTTATCATGAAATGAACGGCGACTGGTTCTGGTGGGGGAAGAAAAGTAATTTTGCTGAACTGTGGAATATTATGTATGACCGTTTCGTGAACGTTCATCAATTAAACAATCTGTTGTGGGTATGGAACCCCAATGCACCGAATGCCTGGTCTGATCCTTATGCGCTGACCTATCCGGGCGCAAGCAAAGTGGATGTTCTTGCAGCAGATATATATGATAACGACTATATGAATAAGTATTATGACAGTTTGCTTAGTCTGGCTGCCGGTAAACCGATAGGTATTGGTGAAAACGGTGAGATGCCCAGCACGGCCAAACTGAAGCTCTCCCAGAAAAATTTCGTTTTTATGATGAACTGGGGAAAAATGCTCTATGAGAAAAACAGCACAACTACGATTAAGAGTTTCATGAATGATAGCTATACACTGACCCGGAATAAATATAAGAGTTGGAGTGCACCAGCCGCTGCGCCAACACCGACAGCAACACCAACGCCGACAGCAACGGCAACACCAACGGCGACACCAACGCCGAAGCCGACGGCAATGCCAACGCCTGACTCTAATGATTCAGTGGAAGCGCCTGTGGTGAGCGGACTTAAGGGAGAGTACTTCAAAAACATGACGCTTTCCGGTACGCCCGCCTTGGTGCGCAATGATGCATTGCTTAACTTTAACTGGCGCCAGGGTTCGCCGGATCCTTCAATCGGTATAGATTCCTTCTCCGTCCGCTGGACCGGTCAAATCAAGCCAACGTATAGTGAGACTTATCAGTTTTTTACCACTTCGGATGACGGTATCCGCGTTTATATTAACGGTAAAGCTGTCATTGACAGCTGGATGAAACAGAGCGGAGCCGAGCGTACCGGAAGCATCGCTTTAACAGGCGGTCAGTTGTACGACATCAAGGTCGAGTATTACGAGAATGCCGGCGATGCGAATATCCGCTTAATGTGGCAAAGTCAAAGCCAAGTCAAAGGGACGGTTCCGGCCAGCGCATTGTTTGTGAATGCCGGGGCAGCTGCTGCCAGCCAGACAGAATTGGACAGTACACTCAGCCTGGTTGCAAAACCGGTTTTAGCGGCGACAGCAGCACCAGCCGCAACAGCAACAGCAACAGCAACAGCAACACCGACGCTTGCACCAACACCGGTGCCAACAGCAACAGCAACGCCGACACCTGCGCTGACAGCAACACCAACACCGGTGCCAACAGCAACACGGACATCTGCGCCAACACCGGTGCCAACAGCAGCACCGACGCCAGCAGCAACGCCAACACCGGTGCCAACAGCAGCACCGACGCCAGCAGCACCAACACCGGTATCTACGCCAGCATCAACACCGACAGCAGCACCTGCTGAGAATGGGCTAAAAGCAGAATATTTCAATAATATGCTGCTGTCAGGCACTCCGGCACTTGTACGTAACGACGCCATTCTTGATTTCAATTGGCGTCTAGGCACCCCGGATCCTGCAATCGGCATCGATTTCTTCTCCGTACGCTGGAGCGGCAAGATTAAGCCGCTCTACAGTGAAATGTACACAATCTATACTACTTCAGATGACGGCATCCGCGTTTGGGTCAATGACAGTCTTGTGATTGACAGCTGGATGAAACAGAGTGGAACCGAACGCATGGGAAGCATCAGCCTGAATGCCGGGCAGCTATATGATATTAAAGTGGAGTATTACGAGAATCAAGGGGATGCCAGAGCGCGTCTAATGTGGGAAAGCCCAAGCCAAGTGAAGGGTACTGTTCCTGCTAGCGCCCTGTTTCTTCCTTCCGCTTCCTAAGCAGAGCGACTGGTTAGCTTCTGTATTCACCGGCGGGTGCTGGTTAAGACGTTACAATTATAATTCCTAAAGTCCACTCTTAGTGGCCCTGCTTATCAGCAGGGCTACTAAGCTATAGCCCCCATTTGGCCTCGGGATGTATGAACCTGCATAGGGAACGCATCCTGTGTGCCGTGGCGGCATTTCGCTGGAGAAAGGAGATTACGATTTGAACACTTACCGCAAGTACCGCCTGTTTAATACGATTTTACCTCTTATATTAATATTTTCCCTGCTGCCCTGGTCAGAAGCGAGGAGTCTTCCGGTTCCCCGGACGATAGTTACACCTGCTGCTGCCATCACTCCCATCAATCCCTCAGCTTCCGAGGAGGCTGCCGATCTGCTCAGCTATCTGGTTGATCTTGGAGGCAAGGGAATGATATCCGGGCAGCATGACTATTTGGAGACCCCGGATGAATTCAACAATAAGCTGAAGCATGCAAGCGGACAATATGCCGTATTGCATGGTTATGAGCTGGGAGCGATTAACAACCAGCCGGAGGGCACCATCGTGAAGCAGCGCCAGAATGTCGTGAAGAGTGCGATCAAATGGCACCAGGGCGGCGGAATTGTGGCGATGACCTTCCATCAGAATTTGCCGGGCACCTCCCCGGAATGGGCTAATGTGCATATGAGCCTGAGCCAAGAGGATTTTGATGCTTATGTTACGCCGGGCACCCCGCAGTATAAGAACCTGATTGCTGAGCTTGATGATGTAGCCGAATATTTGGGAGACCTGCGCGATGCGGGAGTGCCTGTGTTATGGCGCCCTTATCATGAGATGAACGGCAACTGGTTCTGGTGGGGGCAGAAGGACAACTTCACCGAACTTTGGGATATTATGTATAACCGTCTGGTGAATGTTCACAAGCTGGACAACCTCCTGTGGGTATGGAATCCGAATGCGCCTAATGAGTGGTCGGATGGCTATGAGCCATATTATCCCGGTGCCGGGAAGGTTGACGTTCTGGCGGCGGATATTTATAACAATGACTATAGACAGTCTTATTATGAGAAGCTGCTGAAGCTGGCCGACGGCAAGCCGATCGGGATCGGTGAAAGCGGAGAACTGCCAGACCCGCTCATATTGTCCCGAACGCAGAGTAAATGGGTATATACCATGACATGGGGGAAAATGCTGACCGAGAAAAATAACCTCGAACAGATTAAGAACTTTATGAGCGATGATTATACCGTGTCGCGGGATGATTATAAATTAACGCTGGTCGGTAAAAACAATAACCCGGCCCCGGTATCGCGAACCGGATTAACGGGAGAATATTTCAACAATATGGAGCTGTCGGGCAAAGCCGTCCTGGTCCGCAACGACAATAAGATCGACTTCAACTGGCATGGAGATTCACCGTCTTCAGGAATTGGCGAGGATGCCTTCTCGGTGCGCTGGAGCGGCAAAATCAAGCCGGTTTACAATGAGAAATATACTTTCATAACCTCCTCGGATGACGGGGTACGTGTATGGATCGACGGCAAACTGGTCATCGACAGCTGGAAGAAGCAAAGTGGTGTCAGCCGTGAAGGAAGCATAGTCCTGGAAGCGGGAAGCTCGTACGACATCAAGGTTGAATATTACGAGAACAGTGGAGATGCCAGTATTCGCCTTATGTGGAAGAGCCCAAGCCAGAAGCAGGCGGTTATTCCCAAAGGCGCGTTGACTTCCAAATAATGAAATGAAAGCAATAAGTCATTGTGAGGCAGGCACCCCGGAAGAAAGCGAGGACAAGGAATGAGGACTAGAACTAAGAAGAACAAGAATAAACCTCTACATCTACTGTTAAAATTCGCAGCTTTAACCCTCTTGTTTCTATTGTCTGTTTCTATCTTCGGAGATGACGGGACGAAGAGGGCTGAGGTGGAGGTTGACATGTCCAAATTGTCCGCAGCGAAAGATGCAGGACCCGCATTGCCGGACGGAACTGTGCTGTGGCAACTGGGCAAGCACGACGGAACAGCCGGTGAATTTGCGGCTGCCGGCTCTTCAGCCGCTAAGGAGGCATTTAAGGTTGCCTCCGTTTCGGCCAAGACTGCGGAGCTCCAAAGTGTGCCCTCCGGTCTTAGAGGCGACACTAATCCTGAGCTGAGGATTATGTATAAGCTGGATAAGATCCCGGTCAACGGGGTCTTATTTCGCGTAAGCATCATAGATGCCTATAAATCCGTTCCGCAAATGAGCGTATTCTCCAACCGGCAGCTGTCGGGGATTATCCAGATTGCAGGTGTTGCCGGTACAGACAGCAAATATACGTTCCGCAAAACGTATGAGCTATATATCCCGAAAGAGCAGCTGGTGGCTGGAACCAACGAACTAAAGCTGCAGGCAGCCCGCGGGATCTATTCCTCCGATTTGGAGGATAAGTACAACTGGTGGACCTGGGATGACCTTAGTCTGGAGTCGCTGAATGCTCCAATCAAGGAGCCGATTCATGGCAGCTACACACTGACGGGCACCATGGTGAACAATAAGCAATTTTATTTTGACGAAGGTGCAGTTACGCATCTGCCTTATATTATGAAATGGCTTGGAGTAGCTTACAGCGGCAATATTATGCGCACCAGCTGTGCCAGCGATGTCGGCCGCTCCTGTTCGAATATGGAGGAGTACTACAAGGTGCTCAAGGATTACAACATGCAGGCCGTTGCGCTGTATTTATATACCGGTGATATTAAGCTTAAGGCGGATGGCTCACTGCCGGATGACGCCGAGAAGAAACTGACTGATTATTTCCGGAAGTACAGCCCGTACTTCCAATATTATGAGGTGGACAATGAACCCGGCCTGTTCAATCGTTCGAAGGCAGTGAACCTGGCGATTGCCAACTGGCTGAACGAGAAGGGCAAAACTATAGCTCCCCATCTGCAAACTGTGGCACCGGGTTGGGCCTATTGGCCGAGTTATAGTGCGGATTCCTGCGGCAACCAGAAAGGCACGCTTAAACAGTGCGGCGATCCGGACGGTTGGGAACGTGATTCGGAGCAACGCAACGAGCTGGAGGAAGTGACGGATTTAACGAATGGACACTCTTATGGCGAATCCTATATTTTCAGCCATGGAGGAAGCTTTACCGAGAATCTGAAAACCTTTGGCGGAACTGCGGACGGCCTCGGCAAAAAAATGCTGACGACGGAGTTCGGCACTTCAGACACACATGTAGATGCCTACCAATACGGGGCGGCTGAACGGACATCGGCGGTCTTCGACCGGATTATGCGCGGTCATATCGGCTACGCGGATATGTTCATCCAGCATGCCGCCTTCTTCAAGAATTTCAGTCTGTTCAAGTATGGATTCAATCTGGAAGAGCATGATCCGGCCAAAACAGAGATCTACTATACCAAAGAAGGCGAGGATTCCCGGGTCAGCATTATGAGAAGGCTCAGCCTGACTTATGCTACCCACGGAGCCCCGTTAAGTTATGAAATTATCAATAAGGATGATCTAGCCGACAAGCTGCTATATGTACGTGCTGTTGATACCTCAACACTTGAGCCTCAACCCGGAAGCAAAGCCACCTCCAACAAGGTGCTGGTCAATTTCGTCAACTTTGAGGATACACCGCAGACGGTTCATGTGAAAGTAAATATGCCGAAGAAAACCGTGTATGAAGGTGAACGGTTCGGCAGCGGTGATTCATACGAGGCGGCACGCAGCTATGTATCCGGCAAAAGCGCTACACCTGTACTGGAGTTTACCGAGACCTTAGCTCCGGGCGAAGCGGTGCAATATATCCTGCAGCCATCCTCCGAGGTGGCGGATGCTGCACCGCAGAGCTTTAGAGCTGCTGCAGTCAAAGGTTTGTCCGTAAAATTGAACTGGCTGGAGGCCCCTGGAGCAAGCTATGAAGTGCTCCGGGCCGACGGCTCAGGCACAGACCTGAAGGTTATCGCAACGGGGATAAAGGATACGGAATACACCGACAGCAAGCTGCAGGAAGGAACATTATATACGTACGCGGTTAGGGTGCCTAGTTCCAGCGTCATGTCGGAGAAGACACAGATTACAGCAACAGGACTGGTTCCTTTGGACCGTTCGCAGTGGAAGGTATCCTCCAATGTCAATACCGAGGCGTCCTATCCCGGAAATGCGATTGACGGAGACCGTCGCACACGCTGGGATACAGGTAAACATCAAGCCTCCGGAGAGTATTTGCAGGTAGATCTCGGGAAGGAACATAGTATAGAAGCGGTGGAAATGGATTACACATTATCTTCTTATGATTATCCACGGGGATATGAGCTTTATGTATCGGATGACGCCAGCAATTGGAAGCGCATAGCTTCCGGAAAAGGGAAGCTGGAGAAGACCAAGATTGAGTTTGCCAAGGTGAATGCGCGGTACATCAAGATTCTGCAGACCAGCTCGGGAGGAAATTACTGGTCCATTCAGGAGCTGCAGATTTTTTCAAGAGAATAGAGATGTTGGGATTGGGCTGGCCGCATTTTTAAGAGAACTGATGAGGGCATGAAGTTATAAGAAATTTATAAAGAAACCGAGGACTGCCCTGTTCCGTTCTTATCGAAATTGCGGCAAAGATTTATGAATTCACTTTCGGAGATATGTCCGTGTTTATACAGCGCGTGGAAGCTTTCTTTTAGGTCAATTGTGCCTTCGTGCTTCATTCCTAACTGGTTTAGCAAGCTGCGAATAGAAAATTCTAATCTCATCAACTAAGCTCCTCCGCGAATATCTAAAATTAGGTAATTCATGTAAGCCTACTTTACTACTAATTCAAAAAAAAGAATGTCACTATGTGTCGGTGATAAAACTAATATTTTAAGTACTTTTGACTCATTTTACTCGTTTTTGACTAGGCTGCAGAGGAATATGTTGAAATGTATTCAGCAGACTAGAGAAGTATACATAAGAATTGCAAGAGGAGCAGGAATAAAAAATAATCACGACAGCTCCCTTAACTAGCGGAACCGCCGTGATTATAATGGATATTGATTCATTGTTGATCATTGTCGCCAGAACCGGCGGCCGCCCTGTTCTGAACTACCCGCTCCAGCAGCATGCGCACAAGCTCTAAATCCTGCTCTTCCAAAGGAACACCGTCCCAATGCAGCTGATGCTGGTTAAGGATCTCTCTGGCATTGTTCGTGATTTCCATGGGGTCGGGGTTATCGGTAAGGCCGATGAGATAATCTGAGGTAGTGTGAAGCTTCTTGGCAATCAGTTGAGTATTTTCAAGGGTAGGCTGACGGTATCCGGATTCATACCCGGCATACGTACTTTTGGCGACGCCAACCGCTTCAGCAACCTCCTGCATGGAGAATTTTCTTGTTTTTCGTAGCTGTTTCAACCGTTTAGCAAACATCTGCATGCCTCCAATTGCGGGTTCCAACATGATTGGATATAGGCGTAATTCGTATTGAATCATTTTTGGATATTATACCATAAACATAACTGAACGAACATCCATCGCTTTTCCAACTGTCAAACCGCTTGGGAAACTCCCCCGCACATCCCCCGGTACTTTACGAGTGTTCTATTTTCAAGGGAGAAATATAGAATTAACAGTGGTCACCTGTTTGTTTACGGTTTTGCTCTGGAACGTGGAATTGTATACGGTGATTGTTCCCCCCACAGGTAAGTCAGTATTATAGATAGCCACTTTGCTGTATCCAACGGTAGAGGCCATGAATTTGCTGTTGTACACTTTCACCTTTGCATTCGACAATACCGCGATATCCGCTTTGGGATCACCGGTATAATTGGCAGAGCCGTTGTTCTTAAAGATTGAATTGACAATCGTTACCTCCGCATAATCTTCAACATGAACACCTTGTCCCCGGATATGAATAAAGCTGGAGTTTTTGATGACAATGTCTTTTGCGGACAAGGCAACGCCTACTCCAAATCCCGCCCAGCGGGAAGGGCTGGTGTTGGTATCAAATACACAGTTCTCGATGACCCAGTCACGGCTTGGGGCATTGATTTCAATCCCGTCACCTTTGATATTCACAAACCGGGTATTCAGGATCTTAACCTCGTAGCTCGGATTTATATTCGACAGAATGCCATAGCCGGAATTTTCGAACAGGCTGTTAAATACAGTTAGCCGGTTGACTGTTACCGCATTCTGAATCCCTTGAACGCTGCATTCGAATCTGACGTCAATAATGTTGATGTCGTCCCCGTTCGGCATAATGCCAATGCGGGCTTTAATCCCGATGCCTTGAACACTCTGTTTGCCGAGCAGGCGCAGGGCGGCTTCATCCTTGTTATCATTGCGGATCAAGGTAGCATCGCTTCTGCCTGCACCTAGAATGGATATATTTTCAGGGACATGAATAGAGTTGATTAGATAAGTCCCTCTGTCGAAATAAACCGTGCCGCCCCCCGAATCCTGCGCAGCCTTTACAGCCTTGGCGATACTCTCCGTATCATTAGTGACTCCGTTCCCTACGGCCCCGTAATCCTTCACCTTGAACATCGGAATGGCAAAATCCTGAACACTTCCTGCGCCCGTATCGCTGCTCCAGGCTTTTTCCGGAGCCTTATTCCAAATGAGTCCCACAGCCAGAGCTGCAGTAAGGACGGCAACCAGGGGCAAAGCTATTTTCCAGCGCATCATGAATCCCTCTCCTTAATGAAATGGTTTATGAGTAACTTTGAAAAACTTTTTTTCCTGAAAAGAAAACATTAATTGTTTACAAAGTTATTCTAAATGAATATAATAATTTTGACAAATACTCCTAATGAATAATATATGGCGATAATCATTCGATGTCAGAATATGTGAAGAATGAAAGGGAACATGAGAGGAAATGGGATAAGCGTCTTTTAAAAATATAAGAATTTATATGTTTCACACGATAACTTATCCTTCTATTTCTCGCTGAAACGGTACCGTCCTTAAAAAGGACGGCAAAGCCGTTTCCACTTGATAGAGATTAGGCAAGGAATATTTTTTTTAGTTACTTGGTCGCGATATGAATAACTTTATTTAAATTATTAAACATTTATTCTCGATGAGAACCATGAGAGGGAGGCCAGTCCTCTTTAGAGCGGCAGACGTCAACCTTCATTAGCATATGTGCCCCGCCAACTGTTGGTGCGGCAGCAACAGCGGACAAACGCTGAGATTCCGTAGATCATTGCCTGCATTTTTCGCAGGATCAAAGGTAATGCCTCCTGTACCTATATCACTGGAGACACTCGGTCATGCTGTGGGTGCTGATACCTTAGACGTTAATCGTCAAGGGTGTGACGTGAGGAAGGGTTAAATGCCCGCTTATTGCAAGAATTCAGTTCGTCAATAAAGAAACAAGGGATGTGTTCGGGATGAAAAAGGTAAGAAAGGCTATTATTCCAGCAGCTGGGCTTGGAACCAGGTTTCTTCCCGCTACCAAAGCAATGCCGAAGGAAATGCTTCCGATCGTAGACAAGCCGACCATTCAATATATTGTGGAAGAGGCGATTGCTGCGGGCATTGAGGACATTATCATCGTTACCGGAAAAGGAAAACGCGCCATAGAGGATCATTTCGATATCGCGTTTGAGCTTGAGCATACCTTGTTTGAGAAAGGGAAGCTGGAGCTGCTGGAAGAGGTGCGGCGTTCCTCCCAGGTGACTCTTCACTATATCCGGCAGAAGGAAGCCAAGGGGCTGGGGCATGCCGTATGGTGTGCGCGCAACTTTATTGGAGATGAGCCGTTTGCCGTGCTGCTGGGAGACGATATTGTGCAAAGCGACGTTCCGTGCACCAGACAGCTGATTGAACAGTATGAAAGCCTTGGGAGATCAGTCATTGGCGTCCAGACGGTACCTGCCGATCAAACGAACCGTTACGGTATTGTAGATCCGCTGCGGGCCAGAGGGCGGCTGTACGAGGTGGACCGTTTTGTGGAAAAGCCGGCTCTAGGCCAGGCGCCTTCCAATCTGGCGATTATGGGACGGTATGTGCTTACACCGGACATCTTTGATTTCCTGGAAAGCCAGGAGACCGGAGCAGGCGGTGAAATTCAGTTAACGGATGCCATTCAAAGGCTCAATACGGAGCAGGGCGTATATGCCTATGACTTCCAGGGAGTACGGTACGATGTGGGCGAGAAGCTCGGGTTTATTCTGACGACGATTGATTTTGCCTTGAGAAGACAGGATCTGAGGCATGAACTGTTAAGTGCTCTCGGGGAAATTGTGGATAGAGAACACACCAGTACGTATGCAAAGTCAAGAGGTGAATAATAGATGATACCTTCCAGTCAAAGAGAAGAGGAAACGGCCCTGTATGCTAAAAGGTACTATCCGGCAGTACGTCGTGCCGGAGGCAAGCCGGAGACATTATATCTATTTAATAAACGGGTCTTTGACATTGCGGCATCTGCGGCGGCACTCCTTGTGCTGTCTCCCCTTTTCCTTATTCTTGCGCTGGTTATCAAGCTGGAAGATCCCCGCGGCTCCGTATTTTTCGGGCAAACCAGGGTCGGGAAGGCGGGGCGTTTGTTCCGGATTTACAAATTCCGCTCGATGATTGCCGATGCGGAAGCGCTTCTGCCGAACCTGTTGAACCAAAATGAAATGAGCGGCCCCATGTTCAAAATGAGAAATGATCCGCGGGTGACCCGGGTAGGCAGATTTATCCGCAGAACAAGCATTGATGAGCTTCCCCAGCTGGTAAATGTGCTTAAGGGTGATATGTCGCTTGTCGGCCCAAGGCCGTCGCTTCCACGCGAAGTGGAGAAGTACTCGGAATACGACAGGCTTCGTCTATCGGTCACACCGGGATGTACAGGGCTTTGGCAGGTGAGCGGGCGGAGCGGACTGAATTTTAAACAAATGGTGGAGCTCGATCTGCTCTACATTGAGCAGAGAACGCTGGGTCTGGATCTCAAGATTATGTTTATGACGGCCTGGCAGCTGGTGAGATCGAAAAATGCATTCTAAATCATTTATAACGGGGTGAAGCGTATGGATCGCCATTCGAGAATATACGTAGCGGGGCATCGCGGTCTGGTCGGTTCGGCCATCGTCCGCGCACTTGAGAAGCAGGGCTTTCATAATCTTGTCCTCCGTTCCAGAACAGAACTGGATTTGCGCAACGGCGCTGAGGTGGACCGTTTTTTTGAGGATCAGGAGATTGAGTATGTATTCCTTGCTGCGGCCAAAGTGGGAGGAATTGCAGCTAACAACGAACAACCTGCGGAATTTATCCGTGACAATCTGCTCATTCAGACCCATGTCATTGATGCGGCTTACCGTAACGGGGTGAGCAAGCTGATGTTCCTGGGATCGACCTGCATTTATCCAAAGCTGGCTCCGCAGCCGCTCAAAGAAGAATATCTGCTGACCGGAGAGCTGGAGCCGACCAATGCGCCCTACGCAGTGGCCAAAATCGCCGGCATCAACATGTGCCAGTCTTATAACAGGCAGTATGACACCCGGTTCATTTCTGTGATGCCGACGAACATTTACGGGCCGAATGACAATTTTGATCTGTATTCGTCCCATGTGCTGCCCGCGCTGCTGCGCAAATTCCATGAAGCCAAGGAACAGGGCAGCCCTTCGGTGGAAGTGTGGGGCACCGGCAATCCGAAACGTGAATTCCTGCATGCGGATGATCTGGCGGAAGCCTGTCTCTATCTGATGGAGCACTACGAGGGCAATGATATCGTAAACATCGGTGTAGGGGATGACATTGCGATCAGAGACCTTGCACTGCTGATTAAGAAGGTTACCGGCTACGAAGGGGAAATCACCTTCAACACATCCGTTGCGGACGGTACCCCAAGGAAGCTGGTGGATGTGTCCAGAATCAACGCCCTTGGATGGAAAGCAAGAATTGGGCTCGAAGACGGGCTGCATGATGTGTACGCTGATTTTCAACATACGTATGCTGTGAAAAAATAATGATGCGGGGGAATTCATCAATGAAGAGAGCTTTAATTACGGGCGTTACAGGGCAAGACGGGTCCTATCTGGCGGAATTTCTTCTCTCCAAGGATTATGAGGTATTCGGACTGCGGAGAAGAACGAGCACGCCCAACTATGAAAATGTGTACTCTATTAAAGATCGCATTCATTGGATTTCCGGAGATTTGACCGATTTGGCTTCACTGATTGAAGCGGTGAGAATCGCGGACCCGGATGAGGTATACAACCTGGGGGCGCAGTCGTTCGTAGCCGCATCGTGGCCGCAGCCTTTGCTGACGAGTCAGATCACCGCCGTTTCCGTTACCAATATGCTGGAGGCGGTCAAGATTGTGAAGCCGACGGCCAGATTCTATCAGGCCTCAAGCAGTGAGATGTTCGGCAAGGTCGTAGAAACCCCGCAGCGGGAGACAACCCCTTTTTATCCGCGCAGCCCTTATGGTGTAGCCAAGGTGTACGGCCACTGGATTACCGTCAATTACCGGGAGAGCTTTGACATGTTTGCCTGCTCGGGGATTCTGTTCAATCATGAATCGCCAAGACGCGGACTGGAGTTTGTCACCCGCAAGGTGACTGACGCCGTTGCCCGTATCAAGCATGGGCTGCAAAGCGAGCTGCGGATGGGCAATCTGGATTCCCTGCGGGATTGGGGCTTTGCCGGGGATTATGTCAAGGCGATGTGGCTGATGCTCCAGCAGGAGGAGCCGGATGATTATGTTATTTCAACAGGTGAAATGCACACGGTCCGCGAGCTGCTTCAGGTGGCCTTTTCGTATGCCGGACTCGATTATGAGCAGTATGTGGTGATCGATCCTGAATTTGTCCGCCCGGCTGAGGTCGACCTGCTGCTGGGCGATTCCTCCAAGGCGCAAACCAAGCTGGACTGGAAGCTGGAAGTCGGCTTCCATGAGCTGATTCATATGATGGTGGATGAAGATATGAAGCGTGTCGCTGCTGAGATCCGCTACCACGATGCCTTTACTTTGGTGAACTAATATTTCGATACAGCATAGGTGATCTAACAGGGGACGGCGCTGCCGTCCTTTAATCAAATAGTGAAGGCTGAAAGCGGGTGAGTGCTCTGTGACCGCACTGAGATTGAGGCTGGCAGGGTTGAGACGCAATCGCGATTTCAATAACGTCATTTACAGCCTGCTTTCTTATTGTATTACTCCTGTCGTTCTGTTCATTTCAACGCCGCTGCTGCTCAGGCATCTGGGTGATCAGCAGTACGGGCTGTGGATTCTTATCCAATCGGTGCTTAATGTGCTGGCGGTATCGAATTTCGGTCTTGGCAATGCGCTGATCAAGCTGGGCTCCGAGAGTGACAGCGAAGAAAGATTTAATGCCCTCTTCCGGGTAACGCTTACGCTGTCGGTCATTCTGGCGGTGTCGGCGATTCTTTTTCTTCTTCTGTTCGGCACTTATATTTTTCCTTTGCTGGTGAAGGCGGAAGGGCTGGATACCGTGCTGTCCGTCTCCTATTTTCTTAGCGGAATCATCGGCATTCGGATCATCAACGGCATTCTTTCCGGTGCCTACATGGCTAAGCAGCGTTACGATCTGAACAGCAAGGTGAATATCGTATTCAACCTGGCGAGCTCGATTGGCTTCACCATACTGGCCGTCATGTATGGAGACTTGTATCTGCTGGTGCAGTGGATGTTCGTGTTTACGGTGCTGCTGGCGGTATGCAATGTCTTCGTTACACGCAAGGCGCTTCCCGGACTTCGATTTGCTCCCTATTTCGAGCGGGACAGCTTCAGAAGGCTGTTTCATTACGGGATTTATTCCTGGGGCCAAATGTTGATCAGCACGCTGAATGCCCAGATGGACAAATTGATTATCGGGGGATTTCTGGGTGCCAAAGTACTGGGGTACTACACGGTTTGCATGCAGGTGGTAGTGAAAATCCATGAAATTCCCGCTGCGGCCGGAGGATATTTACTGCCTAAATTCAGTTCACTTTCCAAGAGTGATGACCGCCGGGAAATCAGGAGGACCTATCATCAGTCACTGGTCATTGCTATTTCATTCGTAGGAGCTGCGGGTTTGGCAGCCTTTGTGCTGGCCAAGCCGATTCTGTCCCTATGGATCAGCCCGGAGTTTGCTGAAGCCCATTATGTGCTGTTCCAGGTGCTGGTATTGTCGGTATCTCTGGGTGCACTTGGTGTAGTCCCCTATTATTGTCTGAATGGAACCGGGTACGTCAGGCTTAATACTGCAATTTCGCTACTCACCACACTGGTGACAATGGGTCTGTTTGTTCTATTGATCCCGAGATATGGTGCCATAGGCATCGGCCTGGGTAAATTTGTCGGCATACCGCTGGTTGTCTTCTCCCTGTATTACGTGGAGAAAGTGGTTCTGAATGGCAGCAGTCAAAGGAGGGAACCGGTTCGTGAAGGGACGATGGAAAACATCTGAAGAGAATCATCAGAAGAAGTACCTGTTCTTTGATTTGCTGAATACCGGACATCATTATCAATATAATCTGGCTGTGATGAAGGGGGTATTGAAGGGGGCGCCCTCCAGTGAAGTCACATACTATTCCAGTAGACTGGAAGAGAGCAGGCAGGCGGAGCTTGAGGCAGCAGGGATCAGTTATCAGCGGGCGGTGGAAAGACGGTACCACCGCTATATGCCGTCCATGCTGGTCCGGGCGCTGCTTCTGCTGCAGGTGCTGCGTTTTGCTTACAAGCATAAGTCCGTTCTGCATCTGTTATATCTGGATACGCTGATCATTCCGCTGGTGTTCCTGATTCCTGCGCTGAGGGGGATGAAAATAACAGCGACGCTTCACTGGTATCCGCCAAGAGAGAGCAAGCGCAGGCTGCTGAGGAATCTGCTGCGGCGTCAACATCTCGACAAGCTTATTGTCCACGGGGATTATCTGAGGAAGCAGGTGCTGGAACTAACCAGCGTGGAGCAGTCAAGAGTAAGCTCTATCGTGTATCCCAACCTGCATCCTGCTGTGGTGCAGGAAACCGTTCAAGCGCCCGGCACCCATGCCAGCCAAGTGGCTGCGGAGTCCGTGCCGACCTTACTCTGCTTCGGCGGCCTGCGGTATGACAAGGGAATTGACCTGCTATTGGAAGCAGCCGGGAGACTAACCGGCCAGTCGTTCTCTATCCTTGTCGCAGGCAGGGAGCAGGATTTCACACGCGGCGATTTGGAGCAGATCATCCGCGACAAGGGACTGGAGCACAAGGTAGAGCTATGTTTGGAATATATCCCGGATCATGAGGTGCCGTTATATTTCGAGCGGGCGGATATCATTGTGCTGCCTTACCGCAAAATGTTCTCCGGCCAAAGCGGACCGCTGACCGAAGCGGCGGCCAGAGGCAAGGTGATTATTGGACCGAGCCACGGGGAAATCGGGTACTGTATTGAGCGTTATGGACTGGGGGTCAGCTTCCGGGCGGAGGATATCAGCGATCTTGGCGACAAAATCGTCTATGCCATACATAACATGGATGAACTCCGCCGGAAATCACAAAGCTCGGAGTATAAGGCGCTCCTGTCGCCGGGTATTTTCGAGCAGCGGTATTTCGAGGAGCTTGCCGGGTAGGAGGGAGGATAATGTAAATGGCGTTCGTTTTAAAAATCGGATTCCTGCTGGTGACCGCCTTTTTGATCAAGCCCACGGCTTTGGGAGAGAACTACTCCATGCTGGGAATCGCAGCGGCTATGCTTGCCCTTTTGTTTCATCTCATTGATTGCCGGGTGCATCCCATGAAGAAAATATCCATTCAGGGCCCTCATCGGCTTGTGCTGTTCCTGGTACTGCTGCTGTTCAGCTACCTGCTGGGCCACGCCATGCTGATGAACTCCATCTTCCTGCTGAATGTGTTGAAAGCGGCAGTGCTGAACTGCACCATAGTTCTCGTTGCGGCCTTCATCCTAAGCGAGGCAAGGGCCAACTATATTTTCTTTCGCAGCCTGGTGATCATTTTTATTGGATTCATTGTGTCCTACTATGTGACCATCGCGCTGGCTGTATTTGTGACTCACCTGGAGCAGCTGGAGTTATTCCGGATTCAAATCGGGGACTATCCCTCCTCAGGGATGACCTATTTCCCCTTCACCGTCATGTACGGCGTTTACACCGTAGACGGTATCCGGTTTCCGCGGCTGCTGGGGCTGTTCAGGGAATCGGGCATTCTGCAGATGTTCCTGATCTGGTCATTGTTCAATCTGAAGTCCATCCGGCTGAACCGGTTATGGATTAAAGGAACACTGCTGCTGGGGATTATCGCTTCGTTCTCAACGGCAGGGATTGCAATTCTTCTCGCCAACCTTGTGCTGTATCTCTTTATGAATAAAAAAGTGATGAGAGGCGTCGTCTTGCTCTGCTTAACCTATGTGGTGGTCATGTACGCCCCGTTCATCGGGATCAACGACAAGACGGAAACGCATGGCGCTTCCATCTCGGACCGTACCTTGGCTACAGAAGCAGGGCTGGAAGCGCTCGGGAACAATCCGTTCGGTGAAGGCATGTACAACACCCGTATTCCCAACGCGGGGATCAACCTGGTAGCAGCTTCTTCCATGATCGGCGTGGCCGGCGTTCTGCTCGCGATGCTTGTCTATCTGGTACCGGCGCTTGCCGCCGGGGACCGCAGGCGGTATTTACTCGCAGTCATTCCCATTATTCTGACTTCGCTGATTTCACAACCGCTGCTGGATGCCCCGCTGCTCTATCTGCTGCTGATGGCCCCGTACAAGGGCGAAGAGGAACCACAACCCGAAGGGGCGGCATTACTTGTTCAACCCGCTTTGGAATACATCCGTTAGGATCAAGAAAAGGTAGGGTCTTATGATAAAAACACTATTGATAGCCTATCAGATCGCCCCGTACCGTATCCCGGTCTATAACACGATCGACGCATCGGAGGATATCGATCTTACGGTTTGGTTTCTGGAGGAGAAGGAAGCCAACCGGGAATGGAATATTGATTATCAGGATATGCGATTCCGGTACAGCTGCCTGCGCGGGTTCCATTTGTTCATTCAGCGTATGGATTTCGGGGTGCATATCAACCCGGGTTTATTCTTTAAGCTGGTACGCCTGAATCCCGATGTGATTATCACTACGAGTTATGATGCGATTGGCTATTGGGTCAGCTTGTTCTACGCGAAGCTCTTCCGTAAAAAGTTCGTCGTCTGGTGGGGCAGCACGCTGGAGAGCAGCAGAGTGAAGAACCGGGCGATGAATGCGGTGCGCGGATTGTATTTCCGTTCGGCGGATTCCTTTGTAACCTATGGCTCGGACTCAGCAAGATGCCTGAATCACTACGGCATTCCGGATGAGAAAATGGCTGTCGGCTTCAATACGGTGGATATCCGCTATTACTACCGGAAGCGCCTGGCGGTTAAGCCCCATAAGGAAGAGGAAGGGCTGCTGAATCTCCTGTTTGTCGGTCAGCTGATCAAGCGGAAGGGCCTGGAGGAGACCATCCAGTCATTGGCCCGGCTGAACCATGAGAACTGGAGGCTGCGGATTATCGGCACGGGACCGGATGAGAAGAAGCTGAAGGAAATGGTCCGGCGGTACGGTATGGAAGAGAAGGTGCAGTTCGAGGGCTATAAGCAGAAGGAGGAGCTGACCGGCTATTTAGCGGCAGCCGACTGCCTGCTGGTCCCTTCGCTGATTGAGGTGTGGGGGCTTGTGGTCAACGAAGCGCTTGTCTCCAACACCTTTGTGCTGGCTTCCAAATATGCCGGCGTGACGAGTGATCTGATTGTCGACAAGGAGAACGGGATCATCGCCGATCCTCTGGACCCGGCCAGTATGGATGAAGCGATGCAGTGGCTGTTTGACAATGTATCCTATTTAAAAGCAGACCGGAAGATCAAGCTGAGCATGTGGAAGAAGCTGCATCCCACGACCTATGCCAAATCAGTGGTCCGGGCTATCCGGATGGCGAGCCGGCCCAGCCATTAAAAGGTAAGGCTAAGATTATTTCGAGAGAGGTGCAAGGCTATGAAGCCGAAAATTGTGTTCGTGATCAATTATTTTTACCCGGATTATGCTTCCACCGGCCAACTGCTGACCGAGCTGTGCCTGCATCTGCAGAATGACTTTCAAATTACCGTCATTGCTTCGCAGCCCGGCTATTCCGGGGAGGCGAACTCAGAGAAGAGAAGATTCATTACCGACCACCTGGAGAATATTGAAATTATCCGTATCCGTCTTCCTGTGGTCAATAAGCTGAATAAATGGAGTAGGCTGCGATATATCGTAACCTACTTTTTTTATGCCATTGTTGCCGTGCTGAAGCAAAGAAACGTGGATTTTATCTATACGATCTCACAACCGCCGATCCTCGGGGGGCTGATCGGGACGATCGGCAAGCTGCTGAAACGGTCGAAGCATATTTATAATATCCAGGATTTCAACCCGGAGCAGGCGAAGGCGGTCGGCTTCATGCAGAATGCCAGGCTGATGAAGCTGGCACAGTGGGTGGACACCCTGAACTGCAAGCTGGCGGATCACATTATTACGGTAGGCCAGGATATGCAGGAGACCCTGCTGAGACGGTTTGCCAACAAGAAAGTGACAGAGAATACCGTCATCAACAATTGGACCAATGAAGAGGAGATTATTCCTTTAAGCAGGGAGCATCCACAGGTGCAGGGCTTCCTCGAGAAGCATGGCCTGCAGAATAAATTCATTGTGATGTATTCCGGAAACCTCGGGCTCTATTACGATCTGGAGAACCTGATCAAGCAGACGGCAGCCTTCCGTCATCTCGATAATCTCGCCTTCGTCTTTATCGGAGAGGGTGCGGTGAAAGCCAAAATGCAGGAATATGTGGCGGAGCACGAACTCTCGCAGGTCTATTTTCTGCCTTACCAGCCGAAAGAGGATCTGGTGTACTCCCTGAACGCTGCCCATGTACATCTGGTAGTTAATCAGAAGGGAATCAAGGGTGTCTCCGTTCCCAGTAAAATCTACGGGGTTATGGCTGCAGGCAAGCCGGTGCTTGGTGTCCTTGAGAACGGAAGTGAGGCGTACCGGCTGATTCTGGAAAGCAACTGCGGTCTTCTCGTCGAGCCTCACAGTTATGAGGAAGTTGTCCGCAGCGTGCTGGCTTTTTATGAATGGGATCGTGAAGAGCTGGAGGCCTGCGGGATGCGGGGAAGAGCCTATTTGGAACAGTATTTAAGAAGAGAACTGTCTCTTGAACGTTATAGAGAGCTGCTGCTGTCTTTAAAAATCTCATAAAAAGGTGGGGGAATTCATGAAGCTGGTGTTATTGTCCGGGGGTTCCGGAAAAAGATTGTGGCCGTTATCCAACGATTCCCGCTCCAAGCAGTTTCTCAAAGTGCTGGAGAACGAAGAGAAGGAAATGGTCTCTATGGTCCAGCGGGTATGGGGGCAGATTGAGCGCAGCGGACTGGGTGCATCCACGTTTGTAGCTACGGGGAAATCGCAGATTGAAATGATGCACAGCCAGCTCGGCCCGCATGTGCCTCTGATCATCGAGCCGGAACGCAGGGATACCTTCCCGGCCATCGCGCTTACAGCGGCCTATCTGTATTCCTTTATCGGAGTGGATCCGGATGAAGTGATCGCCATTCTGCCGGTGGACCCGTTTGTGGAAAACCGCTTTTTTGATACCGTCAAGCAGTTAGAGGAGATTGTGTCGGCAACGAGAGCGGATCTTGCACTGATCGGTGTGCAGCCCACATATCCCTCTTCCAAATACGGCTATATCATCCCTGAAAGCGGTGAGGATTCCTCCGGCGGCAGCCTGAAAGTCAGCCATTTCCGTGAGAAGCCGCAGGAAGAGGAGGCCAAAAACCTGATTGCCCAGGGCGCCCTGTGGAACTGCGGAGTGTTTGCCTTTAGGCTCGGCTATCTTATCGATATATTGAGCGGGCAAGGCCTGCCCGTGAACTACGAGGAGCTGTCGGAGCAATATGACCAGCTGCCCAAGATCAGCTTTGATTATGAAGTGGTAGAGAAGGCAGCCCATATCACTGTGGTTCCCTATGAAGGCTACTGGAAGGATCTAGGGACGTGGAACACTCTTACAGAAGAGATGAAAAACAATCAAATCGGCAGAGGAACGATCAGCGGGGATTGCAGCAACACCCACCTGATCAATGAGATTGATATCCCCGTATCCATTATCGGTTTATCCGATATTGTCGTGGCGGTGAGCCCGGACGGGATTCTGGTCACAGACAAGAGCGAAAGCCCGAGAATCAAGGACTACATTGATTATAATCAGGGACCGATGTATGAAGAGCGTCAATGGGGCTGGGTGAGAATACTGGATGACCAGTCGTATGAGGACGGACGCTGTGCCGTTACCAAACGGGTATGCATTCTTGGCGGTAAAAGCCTCAGTTACCGGATGCACACCAGCCGGGAAGAGGTTTGGACCATTATTAAGGGAGAGGCAGAGTTTGTGCAGAACGGGAATTTCATGCTTATCGGCCCGGGCAATGTGCTGCATATTCCGATGAAGACATTGCATACGCTCAGAGCTTCTGCCGACCTGGAGATGATAGTGGTCCAAAGCGGGCAGGTACGGGAACCTAACCGGATGCTTGAGCTGTACCCTACATGGGATGAGATGTCACAGCATTGCTTCAAAACCTCCTGAATAGCCGAATCATCCTAACCCAAAGGAGGCCAACGCATGCATGCAATCGCCGATCAGCTGCAGGAAATCGTTCAGAGGCGTTATAACCGCTGGAAAAATGCAGAGCTGCCCGCTTATCTCAGCAAAGAGCTGAATGAGCTGAAGTCTGCGGAAATTATCGACCGCTTCTATCAGGATTTGCAGCTTGAGGATCATGGCATTTACGGAATTACCGGGGTTGGGACGAACCGGATGAATATATTTACGATCCGCCGCGTTTGCCGGGGACTGGCTGAGGAGATTAAGAGCCGCGGCTTTGCCGCCGGGCAGAGAGGCATAGCCATCGGCTATGATTCAACCTCCTTTTCCAAAGGGCTTGCGGAGCAGGCGGCGCTCGTTCTGGCGAATCATGAGGTGAAATGTTATCTGTTCCGCCAGCCTTCTCCCGCAGGTGAACTGGCCTTCGCCGTACGGTATTTACATGCTGCCGGAGGGTTGCTCATGTCGAGCGGGGGGGAGGCCTCCGGCTACAGCGGCTGCACCCTTTATGATGAGCATGGAATGCCGGTAGAGACGGAGACCAACCTGCGCTTGGCCCGTTACATGGAGGAGTGGGAAGATGGGCTTCATATCGGATTAATGAATGTAGAGGAGGCGGCCCGTACGGGCAGGCTCGTCTTTACCGGGGAGGAAGTCGCCAGCGCCTATCTGGAAGATGTGGACCGGATTCCGGTCTCCCGGGAAATCAATCAAATCATGGGCGCTTCTGTGCGTATCCTTTATATCCAGCCGGGGCAGGGGGAGGCAGGACTGCTGCGCAGCACGCTTCTGCGTTCCGGCTTTACCTCGGTACATGTCGTTCAGGACCCGAAGCTGCAGAGCGCGAAGTCATCCTCCCAATACTTTGAACTGTACGATTGGCGGCTGGCGAATGAGGCGGCTGCGGAGATGAATGCCGATCTGATTCTGGCGTTCAACCCGCAGTACAGTGAGCTGGCCTTGTCCATTAAGACGGAAATGGGCAAGTATCTTGTATTAAGCCACAGTGAAACGGCGGCGCTGCTTCTCCACTATCTTTTGCGGCAAAAGAACAACAGAGGGGGAAGCACTGCCGGTGGAGTGCTGCTTAAGTCTTTTTTTACAAGTGATCTTGCCTCGGCCATTGCCCGAAAAGAGGGGATTAAGACGATCAATGTTACCGGAGGCTTTGGCGGAGGGGCATCGCTGGGGAAATTTTGCCGCTCGGGCAATCTCCCTTTTCTGTTCGGTTACGATGAGGACGGCGGATTTGCGGTCGGGGGCTCCATTGCTGGCAGTGACGCCATTCAGTATGCTGTGCTGATTGCCGAGATGTCAGCCTATTTTAAGTCCAGGGGCAGAACACTTGGCAAAGAGCTGCTGGACTTGTATGCGGAGCACGGCTGGTTCGCAGATGACAGGATAGAGCTTACATACCGCGGACTTGAAGGCCGGCAGAGGGTAAGCTTTATCATGGGGCGGCTGAGCAAGGATGCGTTAAGAGTAGTGGGCGGATTAAAGGTTGAGCAGTTGTATGACTTCCGGGCCCGGGAGCATATCCAACTGGCCAAAGGCAAACATTTGGCGCTGGATATGCCGCGGTATGACGCGCTCAAGTTTATAATGGAGGACGGGTCCTGGTATGGTCTGCGGCCGGTATCTGCACAGCCGGGCATTCAGCTGTTCCTCGGCAGCCATGCTTCTGACAGCCTTGCCAGCAGGCGGAAGCTTGCAGCTATACGATCCGACGTGCTGTTCATGCTGGAAAGCATGCTGTGAACCTGAAAATTTTTATTTGTTTACAATGTTATTCGAAACGAATATAATTTAGTCGACAAATACTCTTATTGAGGTTTTTTTGAGAGCCTTAGAGACTGTCTGAAATTGCGGTATGTTGAAAATGGGTATGTAAAGAGGCATGGAAACGGGTTAAAGAAATAGTTTATGTCTTGTGGGTCGCGAATTGAATAATTATTATTTTTTTATTCGTTTTAATAATTCGAATGGAGGAATTTGAGTGGAGTTAAAACAGTATTGGACCGTAATCCGAAAGCGATTATGGCTGCTGGTCCTGCTTGTTGTTGTGATTACTACCGCCACGGGAATATACACGTATGAATACACCGAGAAGCAGTATACGGCGTCAACGAAGCTTATTGTAACCCCCAAGCAGGAGGTTGAGCTGCTTGGCGGCAAGCTGGATCTAAGCACCATCAACTCCAACATCCGGCTGATAGCGACCTACAAGGAGATCATCATGTCGCCGAGGATCATGAATCTGGTCGTCCAGCAGTATCCTCAGCTTGGCCTCACATCCGATGAAATGCTGAAGAAGGTAACTGTATCCGCCGTCGAGGAATCCCAGGTGATGTCCCTGGAGACAGTGGATACTTCTTACGCTCAGGCAGCTGCAATTGTGAATGCAGTGGCTGCCATATTCCAGTCAGAAGTGCCCAAGGTGATGAAAATAGATAATATCAGCGTCCTCAGCGAAGCCAATCCGGCTGATACTCCAGATCCCACATCACCGCAGCCGCTGCTCAATATGATAATCGGACTCGTTCTGTCCCTGATGATCGGAACGGGGCTTATGTTCTTGCTCGATTACCTGGACGATACGATCAAGACGGAAGCGGATATCCGCGATGTGCTGGGTCTCTCTACGTATTCGGCAGTCCCGGCGATTACACAGCGGGACCGGGTAGCAGCCCCGAGAAATACAGCCAAGCCGACGAGGAGGAAGAAGAATGTCACGTTCGAAGTCTAAGCATTATCTGATTGCGGATCCCAGTCTGGATTCCCCGGCTGCCGAGGCCTACCGCAAGCTGCGGACTACTCTTGATTATTCGCACCAGGATGAAGGCATCCAAACGCTTATGATTACTTCGGCATTAAGCGGCGAGGGCAAAAGCACGACCGCCGCCAATCTGTCGATGGCTTACGCGCAGTGCCGGAAAAAAGTGCTGCTGATCGATGCGGACCTGCGCAGCCCGTCCCAGCACTCCATATTTAATGTAGAGCAAAACCCGGGAATCAGTGCAGTTCTAAATGGCCAGGCTCTGCTGGAGGATGTGCTTGTGCCCGTGCTTGACGGAACATTGACGCTGCTTCCGGCCGGACCCCTCTCCGGCAACCCTGCGGAGCTGCTGACCTCGCCGCGGATGAAAGATTTGCTGGCTGAGCTTAGCGGGAAGTTCGATCTTATCCTGATCGATACCCCCGCACTGCTTACCTACAGCGATGCCCAGATCATCGCGGCCCAGTGTGACGGCGTCCTGCTGGTAGTCAAGCCGGGCAAGGTGAAGAATGGTGCCGCGCTTAAGGCCAAAGAGAGTCTGGCGCTGGTTAAGGCCCGGGTGCTTGGAGCCGTCCTGAGCAACGTCAACCGCAAAAATGCCGGCCGTTTTATCTACTAGAAGAAGAGTACAGGAGAATAGCTATGAATGCTTTCATTTATCTAGCTTTTGCATTGCTCCCGCTGGACAATTTCCCCTATATGTTCGGCGGAGCATACAAGCCGGTTTCTCTGATTTTTATCGTACTGTATTGTGTACTCAAGATTCCGGTACTGATCCGGATGAAGTTCCAGAGAAAGGAGATCTGGATCTTTATCGTTCTGGTATCAGCAGTCCTGATCTCCGCAATCCTGGGCCTGCAGAACAATTACTCCTTTGCGGGGCTTCAGGATGCAGTGGTTTCTCTGGCCGCCGGCATTATCATCTATCTGAGCTTCAGAATATATGTGCATTCGAGCGAACACCGCAAGGATTCATTCCTGACCTTGTTCCGCTGGATGTTCAGAGGATATTGGCTGGCCGTCATAATCGGTCTGCTCCAGCTTGTATATATGTATGCCTTTCATAGCGGCGCGCTAAGCAGTGTAATCGGTTTTTTCGTCCAGAGGGATTCTTACGTCACCGCAGGACGGCTGCATTTTACATTCTCGGAGCCATCCTACATCGGACTTCATACCAATCTGCTGCTGTTCCCGGCCTATCTTATCCTGAAGAAATACAATTATTTAACGAAATCCGACAAAGTGCTGTTATGGATCTTTATCCCGTTATCGCTGCTCTCCTTGTCTATCCGTTACTATCTGGATCTGCTGTTTTTTGTGGTCGTGTATGTCATTGTTACCAGCAAGCCCGAAAAGTTCCTGATGTTATTCATGAAGTTTATGATGTACCTTGCGGCTGCTGCTGTTCTGCTGAATATCGTGTTTGTTAACAATCTCTTTCAATTAAAATCCGATCATTACTATCGTATTCTGCATATCTACGAGGATCCTGCCAGTATTACGGAAGATAATTCATTCAGCATCAGAAGCACATACTCCAGCCTGGGTTTTCGATCCTTTCTCGATAAGCCGTGGTTCGGGTATGGAATGGGGAATTACTATTACGGCTTTATGCATAATTTGGACCATATTCCCGCTGACACCCTTGAAGAGAACGAGGAGCTTAGGGACGCTAAATACAATCTGACCCTACCGCAATATAACATGTACACCCGGCTGCTGTCGGAATTCGGCCTGCTGGGGATTATGCTGATTTTTTTATTGCTCTCTTTAGTAAGGCTCAGCCACAAGGGCAATTTCCCGAAGCTGATGGTCGTCCTGCTGTTGTATTCGCTTCTGCAATTTGATTCTTTTGCCTTCATCCAGGTGCTCTTTTGGGTGGCTATTCTGCAGAGCGAGGAGGTGTCCCGGCTGCGGATTGGCAAGGCGGAGAGCACAGAGAATAAAAGAAAGATGGCTAAGATGCATTCGGGCCCGTGGGTCCAGCTGCGGAGGTCAGAACATTATCCCAAGTGACAATGAAGGTGATCATAATGAAGAAAATCTGCATTATCGGCCAATTTCCCCCGCCTGTGCACGGATTGTCCAAAGCACTCGAGACACTTCTGAATTCCCGGCTTTTTAACGAAAAATACGAACTTACCCATGTGGATATCAAGGACAATAAGAAGGTTGCTGCTCATATGAGCATGATCAACCGCCAGGACACAGATATTTTTTACTTTACCATTTCACAATCCAAGTGGGGCAATCTGCGGGATATGTTTATTCTGGCCAATCTGTTCAGGAAGGGCAAAAAAGTGGTCATTCATTATCACGGCGGCTACTTCAGACAGTTGTACAGCCAGTTTAATCCCCTGCAGCGGGCCATCAACAAGAAACTGCTCGCGAAAGTGGATGTGATGATTGTCCTCAGCAAAAGTCTGGAATGCCTGTTTGCCGGGATTGTCGATGCCGGGAAAATCAGAATTTGCGAGAACTGCATTGAGGACAGCCAGCTCTTAACCTCGTGGGAATACGAGAGCAAAATCTTCAGGCTGATGGAAACCGGCAAGCCGCTTGAGGTGGTATACCTGAGCAATTTCATTAAGAGTAAGGGATACTTCGATCTGTTGATGGCAGCAGAACGGCTCAAGGACCGGGACATTCATTTTCATTTTGCCGGCAGCTTCTTCAATCGGGAGGATGAGGAGGAGTTCCTGGCCTACATTCAGCAGAACGGGCTGCAGGATAAAGTGTCTTATCATGGCGTGGTAACCGGGGAGCGCAAGAAACGGCTGCTGGAGCGCTGCGATATTTTTGCGCTTCCGACCTATTATCCCAATGAAGGGCAGCCGATCTCCATAATTGAAGCAATGGGCAACGGGCTGGCCATTATCTCGACGAAACATGCCGGCATACCCGACATCGTATCCGAGGAGAACGGCTTTCTGATCGAACCGCAGTCGCCGGAGGCGATTGCCGGAGTCATCTCCGGACTGCTTCAGGACCGGAGCGGAATGAAGCAAATGGCTGATGAGAACCGGAGTAAGATTCTACGCAGGTATAAGGAAGCGGACTATCTAAAACGGTTGGAACTAATTATGGATGAGGTCTGAACAATGAAGATGAACTTAGCGAAGTATGATCAATCCTGGTTCGTTAGAGGGAGAAGCGGCGCTGTAGTAATGCTGTGGTGGCTGATACAGGCAACCGTGTTCAGAGTGTCGCTGCACAATATGCATGGCTTCCGCAGCGCATTGCTGCGTCTGTTCGGCGCACAGGTAGGCAAAGGGGTAAGGATAAGGCCTTCGGCGAAGTTCACGTATCCCTGGAAGGTCAAGATCGGTGATTATTCCTGGATTGGAGACCATGCGGAGCTGTACAGTCTGGACAGCATCGTGATCGGGGACCATTGTGTGATATCCCAGAACGCCTATTTGTGTACAGGCAGCCATAAGCTGAATGATCCCTATTTCGGTCTCATTACGAAACCGATAGAGCTGAAAGACGGAGCATGGGTGGCTAGCCATGTCTTTGTATACCCCGGAGTAACAATCTATGAAATGGGGGTTGCAGGGGCAAGGAGCACCGTGATGAAAGACATTCCAGCGAACCAGGTTCATGTCGGATTTCCCGCCGTGTATTTCAAAGAACGATTCACAAGCTGAAAGGCTGCACCATTAAAGGAGAGTAGCAATGAGAATGATGAAGAAGGCCTCCGGCAAAAACTTTTCGTGGCTGTTCACCGGAAATTTAATTTATTCGTTATCCCAATGGGGAATGGTAGTTTTGCTGGCGAAGCTCGGAAGCCCGGCCATGGTCGGCCAGTATGTGCTGGCTCTGTCAATTACGGCTCCGGTCATTCTGTTTGCAAATTTCCAGCTTCGTGATTTCCAGGCTACCGATGCCAACAACCAGTATTCATTCCAGCAATATTTAACACTCAGACTGCTGTCGATGACGGCTGTATTCCTCCTCATTCTCGCTGTTACTGCATTCATTCCGCTATCCCTGAATACGCTTCTTGTGGTCTGGTTCGTCTGCGCAGCCAAAATGGTCGAATCCGTCTCGGATATTTATTTCGGATTATTCCAGCGGAATGAAAAGATGGAGTATGTCGGGAAATCCATGATTCTAAAAGGGGTGTCCTCTGTCCTTGTGCTTGGGATAAGCGTCTATCTGACCCAAAGCATTGCCGCCGGAGCTTTAGCGCTTGCGCTTGCCTGGCTAGGGATACTCTTGTTCTACGACATGAAGAACGGGGCTTCCATGCTGCACAGCGTTTCGGCGGAAGGGAGACTTAAGAAGGGCCGCCTGGTGAGTCTCTGGAAGGATTTCGGGAAAGGGGAGCGGTCTACGCTCAAGGGGCTGCTCCTGCTTGTATTGCCACTGGGTATTACCGCTACGCTGGATTCCCTGAACAGCAGCATTCCGCGTTATTTTCTTCAGCATATCGGCGGTGAGGAAGCGCTCGGCTACTATTCTGCGATCGCCTACATCATGATGGCGGGAGGCACCTTTGTCAATGCAATGACGCAGGCGTCGAGTCCGAGGCTGTCGCGCTACTACCGGGACAACCTGCAGCGGTTCAAACGGCTGCTCCTGCAGATCATGGGCCTATGTCTGCTGCTCGGACTAGCGGGTCTTTCCGCTGCCTATTTCATGGGTGAGTTTCTGCTCAGCCTGCTCTACAGTCCCGATTATGCCGCGTACAACAATGTCTTCATTATTATCATGCTGGCAAGTACGATCTGGTATATGACAGGCTGCCTCAGTGCAGCTTTAACCGTCTCCCGTTATATTAAGCTGCAAATTCCGGTATTTCTGCTGACCTGCTTATCCATTATCACAAGCTCCTTCCTGCTGATCCCGGTCTATGGGGCAACCGGTGCCGCGTGGAGCATATGCATCGGGATGGGGACAAGATTTGTCTGCAGCTTCGCGCTGGTTCTTCATGCCTTGTCCAGGCAGGCGGCACTTGCCAAACAGGCGGAGCAGCGGGAGGCGAGGATCGCTCTCGGTGATATCGCCAGGGGATAAGTTCTTCTATTTAAGCTCACAAAACTTTGATGAGGAGCAGAGACATGAACATTACTGTGATAGGAACAGGGTATGTCGGTTTGGTGTCAGGTGTATGCTATGCAGAGCTTGGGCATCAGGTGTATTGTGTCGATAAGGATGCGGAGAAAATTGAGCTGCTTCTGAGTGGCGGCATTCCGATTTATGAGCCGGGGCTTGGAGAGATGTCCTGCACAAATATGGAGGCGGGCCGGCTCCGCTTCACGACAGACCTGTCCGGTGCAGTGGCGGATGCAGAGCTGGTGATTATAGCGGTAGGAACGCCTTCGCTGCCGAGCGGTGAAGCAGATCTGCGGTTCGTGGATGCGGCCGTAAGGGAGATTGGCGCGGCCATGAACGGTTATAAAGTAGTCTGCGTGAAGAGCACCGTGCCGGTAGGCACCAATGACAGAGTCCGGGAGCTGCTGAGCGAGTTATACGAAGGGCCGTTCGATATTGCTTCGCTTCCGGAATTCCTGCGTGAAGGAACGGCTATCCGGGATACGCTGGCTCCGGACCGCATTATCATCGGGACGGACAGCCAGCGTGCTTCCAAGCTGCTGAGCGGACTGCATGAGCCGCTGAACACCAGAATATTGATCACAGATATCCGCAGTGCGGAGATGATTAAATACGCCTCCAATGCTTTTCTGGCTACCAAAATTTCATTTATCAACGAGATCGCCAACATTTGCGAGAAGGTAAAGGCCGATGTCACGGAGGTGGCCAAGGGAATGGGACTGGATACACGAATCGGGCCCTCGTTTCTGGGAGCGGGTATTGGCTATGGCGGCTCCTGCTTCCCCAAGGATACAACGGCGCTGATCCAAATCGCAGGCAATGTGCATTATGATTTCAAGCTGCTGAAATCAGTAGTAGAAGTCAATAAAGAACAGCGCTATAGTGTCATTAGCAAGCTACATCAGGCACTGGGCAGCCTGGAGGGCAGAACCATCGCGCTGTGGGGGCTGGCCTTCAAGCCGGAAACCGATGATGTCCGGGAGGCTCCTGCACTGGAGATCGTAGACAGGCTCATTCAGCTTGGCGCCACTCCTAAGGTATTCGACCCGGTGGCCATGGATAATTTCCGGCGGCTGCGGAATCATTCCGGGATTCAGTGGTGCAGCTCGGCGCTGGAAGCTGCGAAGGACAGCGACGCGTTGTGCCTGCTGACAGAGTGGAAGCAGTTTAAAGAGATCAATCTGGCCGAGGTAAAAGCAGCCATGAGCGGCACCGTCCTCATTGATGGCAGAAACGCCTTCTCGGAGCAGCAGGTAAGCGGATTGGGCTTCGGGTATTACCCGGTAGGCCGGCCTTCGCTCCAGGAGCCGTTTGAAATTCCGGAAGTCGTGTAGCTTTGCAAGGGGCGTTCCAGCCGGATCATGAAATGAATCCCTGCCGTAAGTGTGGCGGGGATTTTTTTGCGTTTCCATATCCCTGATTACTTAGTCTGGGAATGGAAATTGGATTAATTTAATGTAACCAGTAAATCGAGAAACTTTTAGACCGGTTGATGCGTCAAAGGGATAGTCAAGAAATTGGAATTATTATTTATTATCCAGGAGGGTGAGCTTGTGAAGAAGTTATTTATTTCGATTTTAGCGGGGTTGCTGGTGTTCCCGATGCTGCTGCAGTCCCCGGCTCAGGCAGATGCACCTATCAAAATTGTGATTGACGGTGTTCCCTTACCTACTGATCAACCCCCTATATCGGTGCGTGGACGAACGCTGGTGCCGCTACGGGCCATTTTTGAAGCCTTTGATGCCACCACCACGTGGAATAAGCAGACAAAAACAGTAACAGCAACAAAAGAGGATACAACGATTATATTGAAGCTTGGCTCCACACTTGCCACGATTAACAATAAGCCTGTTATCCTCGATGTGCCTGGTCAAAGTTTGAAGGGCAGAACGCTGGTTCCGACACGGTTCGTCAGCGAAGCTCTGGGTCAGGAAGTGGTATGGAATTCCAAAGCGAGAACAGTGTCCATAACAACTTCCGGAGGTAAAGGTGGAAACGTAAGTCCGGCATCCAATGTAGTCCTGCAGGATGTGAGTGACAGCGGTGACGGACGTGATCTGCAGGTCAGCTTCGTCCGGGCGGCAGATGAGTCCATTGTTGATCATTACAGGGTATTGATTGTGAAAGCGGGGAACACATTAAACTTGTCATCCGCCCAACAGATCGCACCGTCCAATTATTCTACTGTATTGTCTATCGGAGCTAATCCTACATTTAAACTGAACGCTGGGTCGAGGGACATCGGCGGTGAATTAATTAAAGTCAATCAGCCGTATATTGCTTATGTTTTGGCGGTAGGCAAAGGAAATAATACCAGTGCCCTTTCGAATAGTTCAGCAACGCTTACGTTGGTGAATAATATTGTATCCGCACCAACCAATATACAAGTGAAAGATGTCGGGGATAATGGGGATGGACGGGATTTATCTGTCAGCTTCAACAAGTTGGCGGATGAATCGAAGGTCAATTCCTACCGGATATTTGTAGTCAAAGCAGCGAACTATACAAATTTTAATGTGGCGGCAGCAAACGCAGTTTCCAGCTCTAACTACACCCAAGTCAGCAAGACGGGAAATAATCTTTCTCAGGTCTTGGCTTCAGGATCCAGGGATGTCGATGGAGCCCTTATAAAGTCGGGTGTGAGCTACCGGGTATTTGTTATGGCGGTAGATAGCAGGAATGCGGCCAATCAAGTACTGTCTCCTGCGTCATCCGCGATTACGTTGTCCACTACAGGAATCTCAAACTTCATCGTTAGTGATGTTAATGACTATGGAGACGGCCGGGATATGAAAGTGTCCTTTGTCCATCCCACAGCCGAAGCTAATATTAGCCAGTATCGGATTATGGTCGTACCTACAGCTTATTACAGCGGCTTCAGCGTATCTGAAGCGAATAATGTATCCAGCTCCAATTATACAGCGGTGAGTACATCAGGAAGCAGCACCAATCAAATCCTGACCTCATCAACCAGAGACGTACGGGGTAATTTGATCAAAAATGGAACTGGTTATCAAGTGTACGTGTTATCGGTTGGAAGCAATTCAAGTGCAAATGTGCTTTCCAGCGCTTCATCGGTTATTACGCTGCTGACTGACTTCAGTATGGGAGCCGTTTCTAATCTAACTGTAAGCGACGTTAGCGACAATGGTGATGGACGGGATTTGAAAGTATCCTTTACTCATGCTGCGGACGAAAGGTACATCAGCAAATATCTGATCATGGTGGTGCCAACCTCATATTACAGCAACTTCAGCGTATCTGAAGCCAATCGTATATCCAGCTCCAACTATACAGCGGTGAGCACATCGGAAAATAGCACCAGTCAAGTACTAAATTCATCCTCCAGAGATGTGCGCGGCAATTGGATCAAAGAGGGTACCCCTTACAAAGTGTATGTATTATCTGTTGGTAGTGGGAATTATTCAGGTTCTAATGTCTTGTCCCAGGCATCCTCGGACATTACGTTGTCGTCCAAAACCCCTGTGGTTTCTGTAACCAACGTCACGTATCAAGTGAACGACAGCAGAATACTGGCCCGCTTCACCAAATCGTCCAATGAGACTAATATTTCTGAATACCGGGTATTAGTAGTTCCGGCCAAGCAGGGTTTTGGCTTAGGTGATGCGCTTGGGGTGAGCTCTTCCTCTTACAAGTCGATCATTCCTAACGGAACGAACCCGGTAATTACAGCATCAACAATCGATGTCAACGGTAGTCCTATCATTAAAGGCAAAAAATATAAACTGTATATTCTTGCCGTGGCAAATAACAAGGGGACGCAGAATGGCGGCCTTTCAGATTCAACGGAGGAGTTTGAGTTATAATAGTCAATGTTAAATGAGTCCGTAAGCCTGACCTTCCAAGGTCAGGCTTTTGTTATGTAGGTAATAGAAGAGATGTATGATGTACGGCCGTTTGAGCATTATAAATTCAGTATGGAAGTGTAGATGACCAGAGCAGGGCACCCGGCAGTCTTTACCGCAGCTGACTCAAGAAAAGACTTTTGAGGTTAATAACGTAAATCACACAAGGAGCGGTAACGTCTGCTTGATTTCATATCAGAAGGGTGCGAAGTAAACGATGACTCATCTTGCAGATCAGATTATTATGCTGCTGGCGGTGCTGCTGCTTGTAGGAGTGCTTTCCACAAAATTCTCTACACGGTTCGGCATGCCGGCGCTCGTATTATTTATTGCGGTGGGGATGGTACTCAGCCACTTTGTCTATTTTAACAATGCATCCCTGACCCAGATTGCCGGGATTTTTGCACTGGTCGTGATTCTGTTTGAAGGCGGGATGCAGACCAGCATGAAGGATATCCGGCCGATTATGGCGCCTGCTCTGTCCTTAGCCACGGTGGGTGTGCTGCTGACTACAGCCATAGTTGGCATTTTCGCCAAATTCATACTGGGAGTGCCTTGGGCGGAAAGCCTGCTGTTCGGAGCGATTGTCGGTTCAACGGACGCAGCCGCTGTATTCTCTGTTCTGGGCGGCAAAAACATCGACAAAAGGCTGACCTCCACACTGGAGGCTGAATCTGGAAGTAATGATCCGATGGCCGTATTTCTGACCGTATCGCTGATTGGATGGATTCAGCATCCCGATACTGCCATCTGGAGCCTGCTGCTGTCCTTTGTATGGGAAATGGGGATTGGCCTGCTGCTGGGGATCATTATCGGCAAGCTGGCCGTATATCTGATCAACAGAATCAACTTGGATTCCACCGGTCTGTATCCGGTAATGGCTATAGGCTTTGCTGTATTGACCTATGGCCTTACAGCCATGGTACACGGCAGCGGACTGCTTGCCGTCTATGTGATTGGCCTGACGCTGGGGAATTCCGAACTGATGTATCACCGCACCATCATGAATTTCAATCACGGCTTTGCCTGGATGATGCAGATTGCCATGTTCATTCTGCTGGGGCTGCTGGTGTTCCCCCAGGAGCTTGCAAATATCGCTTGGGACGGGCTGCTGCTGTCCGTCATCCTGATGGTAATTGCCCGGCCGGTCGGAGTATTTATAAGCCTGCTCTTTGCCAAATTCTCTTTCCGGGAAAAAACACTGATCTCGTGGGCTGGCCTGCGCGGCGCCGTGCCGATTGTACTGGCTACCTATCCGCTGCTGGCGGGTCTTCCGCAGGGACGGCTGTTCTTTAATGTCGTCTTCTTCGTCGTCCTTACATCGGCTGTTATTCAGGGGACGACGATTTCACCGCTTGCTTCCAGACTGAAGCTGGTCGGGCGGGAAGAAGCGGGGCAGCCTTCCCTCATGGAGCTTGTGGCCCTTGGGAAGACGGACTCGGAATTCAATCATATTGGAATACAGCCTTCTATGCCGATTGCCGGGATGCAGATTGCAGAGCTGGGGCTGCCTGATGATATTCTCTTCACGGCGATCATACGGGATAAGAATATCGTCACTCCGCATGGCAATACCGTCATTCAGGCAGGAGATACAGTTTACGTGCTTAGTCCGAAGTCCAAACGCGACGAGATGCGGGCGATCTTCCGGAGCGGAAAAGGCAAGGCGGCGCAAGCGGAAACTACCTAGGTTTAAACCCTTGTATTTCATATGATTTTTTATGCCGCAATGATGTGATTTGTGTCAATATAGGTGCTTATGCTCCAATGTGACGCAAATAATAGGAGTATAACAGAAAGTTATGCTAGAATTTGCAGCAACAAAATCGTCGTAATCGTTGCAAAAAGTATAACTTCATGTTATATTGTATATAGATTTAGAACAAGTCTAAATACAATAACATATATACAAACCATAGGAGGCTATTAGAATGAGTACACAAGTAAAGAGCCAGACTGAACTGCACGCTGCTTTGAATCGCCAAACTGCAAACTGGACCCTGCTCGGAGTGAAACTGCATCACTACCACTGGTATGTGAGCGGATCGCAATTCTTCACGTTGCATGCCAAATTCGAAGAACTGTACAATGAAGCTGCAGGTTATGTGGATGAGCTGGCTGAACGCCTGCTCGCTATCGGCGGACAACCGGCCTCTACGATGACCCAATATCTGGCCCTCTCCGAGCTCAAGGAAGCTGTCGGCGGCGAAAGCGCCAAAGAAATGGTTACCCAACTCGTAAAAGATTTTGCCCTTGTTGCAGAAGAGTTGAAGCATTCCATCGCGGCAGCAGAAGAGCTGAGCGATCAACCGACTGCTGATCTGCTGATTGGTATCAGAAGCAGTGTTGAGAAGAGCGCCTGGATGCTGAATGCCTACCTGGCATAAGACCAAGTGACCAAGTAGCAACAATCAGGAACCGCCTGTGATTCCCGGTATAGAAGCTGTGGCCGGTTTTATGGGTTTTGTGCATTGTCTGTAAAATAAAGAGTGCCCTTGCGGGATACGCACGGGCACTCTTTTTGCTAATCAAGATTTATATTTATCCTTACTTGATAAACACTCCGCCGAATGGCAGCGCCTCACGGAGAAACCGTTTGATAATCCCGTCCTCATTGTTGTCGCGTTCAAAACGCCGGCTCTGGCGACCGGCTTGGAACAGCACGGGCCCGTGGCCTGTCATCTTCCAATGATAGCTCATATGCTGGCTGGCCAGATGATTGCCGTAGACGGTCAGCTCAAGCTTGGCATTCTCGGGGTAGGCAATGACGCTTCCAGCATCCACATACAGCGGATCGAAGGGATGCAGCTCCGCTTCGCATACCGTTCCCTCAGTCAGGATGCCGATGCTGCCCCGGCCGGAGAACTTCACCTTGATGACATCGCGCGTCACGAGCATATTCTTCATGCTGAGCACCCGGGTCTGCATCGTAACCCCTTTACTATAGAAGAAGAGATGCCTGAAATCATAGAGCAGATCGCTTTTTCCGTCGAGCTGCAGCGTTTTGATCCGATAACCGGGAGGAAGTGCGGCAACGAACCGGCAGGGCCCGGACAGATCCGAGCGGATCAGCTTGCGCTTGCGGTACATGCCCTTGACATCCATCAGCCGGTCCGCCCGGCCTGAAGAGGGACCTTGATAAGCAATAATCTGCTGCGGGTGCAGCACATGAACCTCTTCGTTCTCTCCAACAGTAAAGGCAACGGCTTGTCCGCTGCCGCTGTCGCCTTCATCCTGGACATCAACGTTCATAGCTTACACTTCCTTGTTCCTGTGACTTCTTGTTTCTGTGGGTAACGCTCTCCTTGCGGACTAACGCAGCCGGTCGCTTCTTCTGGACCGGTAGCGCATCGCAAAGCGAAGCAGCCGGGTGAGCAGGAAATAACCGAATATAAGGGCAACCCCGGTAATGACCGTAACTTTAATCCGGTTATAGTAGTTTTCCCGGGCTGTACGATCGTTTTTCAATTCATCTACCACCAGGCTTAATTGGCGGTTCTGCTCCTGAAGAGCCTCATTCTGGGTACGGTACGTCTCCATCTCCTGCAATGTCTGTCCCAAGGCTTGGGTCGTTTCGCCCAGCTCATTTTTGGTCTGCTGGAGCTCATCCACCGTTTGCTGGTAGCTTTCCTGCAATTGATTAACTTCACCGGGCAATTCCGAGAAATTCTGCAATCCTTTATATATATCGCTGAAGTAATTGGCCTGAGCCGCAGGAGCCGGCAGGGCTGCCGTTATCCCAAGCAGCAGCAGGGCCGAACTTAACAGCTTGATCAATTTGCTCATTACCTGTTTTTTCATTACATATCACCACCTGGTATAGGCTAATATTACTTTTATTTTAACATAGCCGGACAACTTCCGGGTACCTTACAGGGGGAAGCTTGGCATCATTTGGCGGAGAAAGCACATTTTTGTCCCGAGTTATGGATATAAAGGGACTTAAGCTTTTTTTACCCTGAGGCTTGCGGCCATAACCATAAAAGTAATACAGCATTAAAGACACTCAGGTTTCGGTTTTGCTACCACAGGTGTACAAATTATCGTATACTTTGAACGGAAAGGGGCTGATGTGATGAATAAATGGCTTAAGACGCTATTGTTTCTGGCAGGTTCTGCCTTTTTGACGCGATTAATTCCGTTTTCTTCCTTGTTCCGCAATCTGGATACGATGGTTCACGAGTTCGGCCATGCGCTCATGACCCTGCTGCTCTCGGGAAGTGTGCTGCGTATTGAGCTGTACGCCGATCACAGCGGGGTCACTTATTCGGCCATTGGTGCGGGAGCACAAGCGATATTGGTGTCGCTGGCCGGATATCCGCTGGCTTCGTTATTCTCTTTGCTGCTGTTCTATTTATATAGAAGAAACCGGCTGCAATGGGGGCTGATGCTGTCCACCGCCATAGCACTTATTATGCTGATTTTATATGTGCGGGGCGGATTCGGCATGATGTGGCTGGCCGGCTTTATTGCGCTGAATCTGGCAATGATGTTTCTCTGGCCTAAGATCAGCAAATATTATTACTTGTTTCTGGCGTTTCTCACGCTTGAGGAATCCGTAATGGGTACACTTTTTCTGGTATCGTCTGCGGTATTTATACCCTCCCGTGCAGGGGATGCGGCCAATCTGGCGAGGTTGACTCCTTTGCCGGCCATCTTTTGGGCAGTGCTGTTTCTTCTATTCTCATTGCTATGCGCCAAAGGGGCACTGGGTTTCTTGTTCAAGGAAGAGCGCCGGAACGGCAAGCTGGGGAATAGGTGAAATTACACAAATTTTTCGTCATCTTTAGACAAAAGAACGATCTTTCGCAAAGAGGCAATCCACTTTTTAGTGGAGTGGCTCTTTTTTTGTCGATATTCTAGGTCCGAACATATATTCCATGACAAGGAGTTGTCCGCCATTATTGGTACATTAATAGAAGATCCAAAAAAAGAAAGAGGTGGAAATATGCAAGCAAGTATCCAGCCCATATTTACATGGAGTCAAAACCGGATTTTTGCAGGAGCTGCTCGAGATGTAGTTTTGCTAGTCGAGTGGGAAGGCATGGTCCAAGGTGTGGAAACCCGCAAGAAAAGCCGCAAAGTTGTTGCCCGTGAAATCGAACTGAGAGTATGGCTTGAAGCGCATGTAAGTCTGAAGGCATGTTATGGATGTGTAGTGGAGGCAGGGGAAGGAAGATCGCTGCTGCTAAAGCTTGGTAAAATACATGCGGGAGGGAGGAAATATATAGCGCTGGAATTCACTATGGCGGCGATGCCAGCCGGAAACCATGAAGCACTCTGGCTGCAGTGGCAATATAAACAGCCCCCGGTGGAACGCATCCGCGAGCTCCCCTTGCATAAGTTAAGCCTAGAGTATACCCACCATACCGATGTGCTCGGCACGGTCAGCTGCTTTCATGTAGCCAAGCATTTGGAGCTGCTCAAGACAGCGATGGTGATGGAAGAAGCAGTGGCCTTACGTTCTAAGACATCCGACCCAGCTTCCTATGATAGGTTGCGCAGACAGGCGGATGATCTGCTGCTGCTGGCAACTCAATCTGGAGACATGCAGCTGGTTAAAGAGGCGGAGGCTGTGTACAAGCAGTTGGAGGTGGGGATTCAGGTCTGGTGACTCTAGGAATACACAGTTTAAGATCCATCAACCGGTAACTAGGGCACATACATAACTGCACTATTTCGCTGAGTGCAAACCAGAATAGCTGACAGATAGAGCGATATATTAATGTGGTAATATAGTAAAATAGTTCTATTATATTTTTGTAACGAGGTTATTACATCCCTGTTTTTAGATATATATAACTAATTTATTTAAAATAATGGGTCTATTTTACCATAAATCAAGGGGAACTGAAAATGACAGACCGATTAATCCGGCTGATGCGCATCATTACGCTAGTTCAGGCCAAACCCGGAATTTTAGCCCGTGAGCTGGCGGAACGCTGCGGCAACAGTGAGAGAACGATATACCGGGATATGGATGCGCTAAGTGCCATGCATATCCCTATTACCCACCTGGGGCACGGGAAGGGATATGCTTTTATCGGGAACTTTGCACTCTATCCTTTAGATTTGTCGGAAGAAGAATCGGCCGCATTTTCACAGCTCCGCGGCATTATGAATGACATTAAGCCACTGCTACCTGCGCATTTTGAAGACGCCTATGAAAAAATCATGGCTGCGGAATATAAGCAGAAGGCGGAAAGGGAAGAGAAGATGGAAAGCGTAAAAAAAGAAGCCGGGCAGCATTGGACAGAGAGGGGGACTTCACAGGGGGAGCCTTCGCCTTTTCTGACGGAAATTCTGCTGGCTATAATGAAACAGCGAAGCTTTCAGGCAGATTACAGTGAAAATGCCTATGAAGAGAAGGAGATGCAGATCGATCCGTACTGTCTGGTTCCGCTGGAGAACCGCTATCATTTAATCGGTTTCTGCCATCGCTTTGGCATGATCCGGGCTTTTCACATCAACGGGTTTTCGAGTGTCAGGCCGTTGAACCGTTTTTTTTCCAAGGAGCAATTTGATTTGCAGTCTTTTATGAAGCAGAAGTGGCATTTGGACCAAGACAGTCTGGAGATCGAATTCAAGGTGAAATTTTCGGAACGGATGATGGATTGGATCAAATATGAGGAGTTGTTTGTAAAGCCGAGCAAGGTGGACCGCCAGAGCCGCTTTCTCCACTTTAAGGTAGCTGTTGAACAGGATATTGGATTTGTTCGTTGGATCATGAAATTCGAAGAGGAAGCGGAGATTGTGGAGCCGTTTTACTATAGGGATATGATGAGGGTTCAACTGGAAAGGTGGCTATTGGTCTATAAATAGAGCAGGATCTTTTTGTTTTGTCATTAATTATACCCTTAAACCCTATGAGGTTAGTTAATCTTGTAAATTTTCCTTGTCTACCATGGTTTTATATAGTAAAATTATACAATAAATAACAACTATGTCGATTTGATACTAAAAACTAACTTATTATGTAAGATATTCGCGGTTGAATCTCTCTTTTAGAGAGATTTTCTTGTCTGTCATTTGACCTTTGTTCAATTTTTAATAGAAGAGAGGGTTCATTTTGATCCAGCCAATTTTGAGAATTGAGGATTTGCATACTCATTTTTTTACGGATCGTGGAGAGGTTCCTGCTGTGGACGGCATCGATTTGTATATTGATCCGGGCGAGGTTCTTGGAGTGGTTGGTGAATCGGGCTGCGGCAAGAGCGTCACTTCATTGTCCATCCTGAAGCTGGTTCCGAATCCTCCCGGCCGGATTGTAGGCGGCCGCATTCTATTAAAAGGGCAGGATCTTGTGCCGCTTAGGGAAAAAGAAATGCGAAAGATCCGCGGAGACTCGGTATCGATGATCTTCCAGGAGCCAATGACTTCGCTTAACCCGCTGTTTACGGTAGGTCAGCAGATTATCGAAACTGTGCGGCTTCACCGCGGCTTATCGAAAAGAGAAGCACGGGAGCATGCGGTCGAGATGCTCCGCAAAGTAGGAATACCGCGGCCGGAAGCGATCATTGATGAGTATCCTCACCAGTTGTCGGGCGGCATGCGCCAGCGGGTGATGATCGCGATGTCGATCTCCTGCAGTCCGGAGCTGCTCATTGCCGATGAACCCACAACCGCGCTGGATGTAACGATTCAGGCGCAGATTCTGGATTTGATCCGGCGGTTGAATGAAGAACAAGGCACTGCGGTCATGCTGATTACCCATGATCTTGGAGTTGTGGCGGAGATGTGCCACCGGGTTGCTGTTATGTATGCCGGCAAGATCGTAGAGGAAGGCTGTGTGCGCGATATTTTTAAGAATCCGCTCCATCCCTACACGAGGGGGCTTATACAGTCTGTGCCAAGAATGAACGAGGTCCGGGAACGGCTGTATTCCATTCCCGGCAATGTGCCGATTCTCAGTAAAGATATGCAGGGCTGCCGGTTTGCACCCCGCTGTCCGGATATGATGGACATCTGCCGCGAGTCGCTTCCTGAGCTGTCACTGCAGGAAGACCGGCACAGCTGCAGATGCTGGCTGCATGACAGCCAACAGGAGGATGCTGTATGAGCGAGAACCTGCTCGAGGTTATTGGCCTCAAGAAGTATTATCCGATTCATAAAGGTTTCTTCAACAAGCTGCAAGGGGCTGTCAAAGCGGTGGACGATATTTCCTTCTCCGTATACAAAGGCGAGACCTTTGGACTGGTGGGGGAAAGCGGCTGCGGCAAATCGACAACCGGGCGTTCGCTGCTGCGGCTGATCGAGCCTACAGCAGGGGAGGTCTGGTTCGAAGGCCAGGATATCACCAGGCTCACTCTGGAAGAAATGCGCAAGCGCCGGAGGGAGATGCAGATTGTCTTTCAGGACCCGTTCTCTTCCCTTGACCCGCGGAATACGGTGCAGCGTATTCTGGAAGAGCCAATGATTGTACATGGTGTCGGCGATGCCAGCCAGCGGAGGGATACTGTCGAGCGGCTGGCTGATGTGGTCGGCTTGGCGAAGGCACATCTCCAGCGTTACCCGCATCAGTTCTCCGGCGGACAACGGCAGCGGATTGGAATCGCCCGGGCGCTTGCCCTGCAGCCGAAGCTGATTATAGCGGATGAGCCTGTGTCCGCACTGGATGTATCCATCCAGTCTCAGGTCATTAATCTGATGCAGGATTTACAGAAGGAATTTGGACTTACCTACATATTTATAGCCCATGATCTCAGTGTGGTGAAGCATATCTGTGACCGTGTCGCCGTAATGTACCTGGGACGGATTGTAGAGATTACCGATAAGTACAAGCTTTATGCCGAACCGCAGCACCCGTATACACAGGCGCTGCTGTCGGCTGTTCCCGAACCCGATCCCGATATCCGCAAGAAACGGGTTATTCTGCAGGGTGAAGTGCCGAGTCCGGCCAATGCGCCTGTCGGTTGTGCCTTTAATACCCGTTGTCCCCGGGTGATGGACGTATGCCGCAATGTAAGACCACCGTTGATCGAGACCGGGCCAGGGCATCTAACCGCATGCCATTTATATGATGCTGCTGACACCCGGCTGGCTTAACAAGACTTGACGACATCTTAGAAAGACTCCGGCAGGAGTTATCTTAAAATATAAGAAATTATATGTTTCACATGATAACTTATCCTTCTATTTCTCGCTGAAACGGTACCGTCCTTAAAAAGGACGGCAAAGCCGTTTCTACTTGGTATTCAGAGCGAGCAACCATTCATGAATGCAATTAGTGGACTTGGTATATGGCAGCGCTTTGGCGCAGCTCCATATAGACGCTTTAATACTTTTAATGAAGGAAGGGAGTTTTCTAGAGATGAAGAAATGGAGTAGTCTTGCACTGGCAGTGACGCTGGGGGCGGTATTAACGTTAAGCGGCTGCGGAGGCAACAATAATGCAAGCACAGAATCAACTGCGGGGGGCAATACAGCGGCAACTGCCGCACCGGAAAGCTCTCCTGATTCTGCGGCAACGTCACAGGATACACTGATATTGGGGCGTGGCGGTGACTCGGCTTCGCTGGACCCGGCAATCGTAACCGATGGTGAATCATTGAAGATTGCCCATCAGGTATTTGACTCTCTGCTGGAATACAAACCGGGGACCTCTGAGGTGCAGGCTTCACTTGCAGACAGCTGGGAAGTCTCAGCCGACGGCTTAATCTACAACTTCAAGCTGCATCCGGGTGTGAAGTTCCATGATGGATCAGACTTTGATGCCGAGGCTGTCGTGTTTAACTTCACGCGCTGGAGTGATCCGGCAAGTGAATACAAATTCGAAGGCGATTCCTTTGACTACTATGACTCCATGTTCGGTCCGGACGGAAGCCGTGTCATTAAAGAGGTGAAGGCTGTTGATGCCACAACCGTGCAATTTGTGCTTAATCAGCCGCAGGCCCCTTTCCTGCAGAATATCGCCATGACCTCCTTCGGGATTGCCAGCCCTACAGCCATTAAGGAGAAGAAGGAAAACTTCAAGAATGAGCCGGTAGGCACAGGTCCGTTTGTGTTCACCGAATGGAAGCACAATGATTCCATTACGCTGGACAAGAATCCGGGCTACTGGAAAGAAGGGCTTCCTAAGCTGAACAAAGTTATCGTCCGCTCCATTCCGGATAACTCTGCGCGCTTCACTGCTCTGCAGAATGGTGAAATCGACCTGATGGAAGACCTTAGCCCTGATGATCTGTCCACACTGGAAGGCAACACCGGGCTGCATAAGATTGAACGCCCGCCGTTTAATGTCTCGTACCTCGGCTTCAACTTCAATAAGAAACCTTTTGACAACGTGAAGGTAAGACAAGCGCTGAACCATGCGGTGAATAAGCAGGCCATTATCGAAGCGTTCTTCTCAGGCCAGGCAACGGCGGCCGTTAACCCGATGCCGCCATCACTATGGGGCTATAACGATGCCGTGAATGATTATGAATATGATCTGGAGAAAGCAAAAGCGCTGCTGGCTGAGGCCGGATATCCTGAGGGTCTGCCGGATCCGGTAACCTTGTATGCTATGCCGGTCTCCCGTCCTTATATGCCTGACGGCAAGAAGGTAGCCGAGGCGATTCAAGCCGATTGGGAAAAAATTGGCGTGAAGACGGTAATCGAGTCCCCTGAATGGGCTACTTACCTTGACGACACAAAAGTCGGAGAAAAAGATGACATCTACATGCTTGGCTGGACCGGTGATAACGGTGACCCGGATAACTTCCTGTATACGCTCCTTGATAAAGATGCAATTCCGGGCAACAACCGTTCCTTCTATATTAATGAAGAATTGCATACGGTTCTGATCAATGCACAGAAGGAAACGGACCAAGCCAAACGCTCCGACCTATACAAGCAGGCTCAGAAAATCATCAAAGCAGATGCGCCTTGGATTCCGCTTGTGCACACGACTCCACTGCTGGCTGCCAAAGCCAACCTCAAGGGTTTTGTTCCTGGTCCGACAGGTACGGAATATTACAGCACAATCTACTTCGAATAGTAGGTGAGCTGATTTGAACTCCTACCTATTAAAACGTGTAATGGTTTTAATCCCGGTGCTGATTGGGATGACAATCATTGTTTTCTCAATTATCCATGCGATTCCGGGAGATCCGGCAGAGACGATTCTTGGACAAAAGGCAACAGAGCAGTCCAAGCAGGCGCTGCGGGAACAGTTGGGTCTCGACAAGCCGTGGCTGCAGCAGTATTTCAATTATATGGGCGATTTGCTGCAAGGTGATTTGGGCACCTCGATCCGTACCAAAACGCCAATCGCCAAAGAGATTATGCCTTATCTGGCCGCTACCCTGGAACTTACGGCGGCGAGTATGCTGTTCGCCACTGTTGCGGGAGTCAATGCCGGTATTCTAAGCGCCTGGCGGCAAAATTCATGGTTTGATTATACCGCAATGATTATAGCGCTCATTGGTGTGTCCATGCCGATTTTCTGGCTTGGTCTGATGGAGCAGCTGTTATTCTCGCTGAAATTACACTGGCTGCCCTCCATAGGCAGGATGGACCAGCGCAATCCGGTGGAGAGCATCACCAATCTCTACGTGATTGATACGATACTGGCAGGCCGCTGGGACCAGTTGTGGACGGTTGTTAAACATCTGATCCTGCCAAGCATTGCACTGGGCACGATTCCGATGGCGATTATCGCCCGGATGACCCGCTCCAGCATGCTGGAGGTAATGAATTCGGACTACATCCGTACGGCAAAAGCCAAAGGGTTATCGCAATTTCTCGTAGTATACAAGCATGCGCTAAAAAATTCGCTGATTCCTGTATTGACTGTGGTGGGGCTGCAGACAGGCGCTCTGCTCGGCGGGGCGGTGCTGACAGAGACGATCTTTGCTTGGCCGGGTGTGGGAAGATATATATTTGAGGCGATCAGCTCGCGTGACTATCCTGTGATTCAGACCGGTATTCTGATTATTGCTTTTATTTTCGTAATCATTAATCTGCTTGTGGATCTGCTCTATGCCGTCGTTGATCCACGCATCAATTACAAGTGAGGGGTGAATCTGTGGCACAGGCAACAGTTAATGTAACGCCCCCGAAGGTGCCTGCCGAAAAGGGCTCCGGACCTTGGCATGATGCGTGGAGGGCATTCCGCAAAAACAAGACGGCTATGCTCGGGCTCTGTATTATTTTGTTTTTCGTGCTGATTGCGCTGTTTGCCCCGCTTATCGCGCCGTATAGCTTCAAGGAGCAGGAGCTGGTGAACCGGCTAAAGGCACCGTCGGCTGACCATTGGTTCGGCACGGACGATCTGGGAAGAGATCTGTTTAGCCGGGTCCTGTACGGTGCCCGTATCTCGCTTTGGGTCGGGTTCTCTTCAGTAATCGGTTCTATTATTGTCGGCACGTTTCTGGGGGTTCTGGCCGGATTCTATGGCAAGTGGGTAGATATGCTGATCTCCAGAATGTTTGATATCCTCTTGGCTTTTCCGAGTATTCTGCTCGCGATTGCAATTGTGGCCATACTCGGACCCTCTTTGCGGAATGCGATGCTTGCCATTGCGATTGTTAATATCCCGACCTATGGAAGACTCGTGCGGGCCAAGGTGCTCAGCTTGAAGTCGGAGGAATACATCACGGCGGCAAGAGCGATCGGGATGACGAATACGCGTATTCTGCTGACTCATATTCTGCCGAACAGCCTGACGCCGATCATTGTACAGGGGACGCTGGGCATCGCAACGGCCATTATCGAAGCAGCAGCCCTCGGCTTCCTTGGCCTTGGTGCGCAGCCGCCTGATCCGGAATGGGGCAAGATGCTCTCCGATTCGCGCCAGTTCATTCAGAAAGCGCCGTGGACGGTCATTTTTCCGGGGATGTCCATCATGTTGACTGTACTCGGATTCAACCTGATGGGAGACGGACTGCGCGATGTGCTTGATCCGCGGATGAAGAGTTGAAATAATGAAGTCCAGGGAGGCTCTTAGGCGTTTACACGCCTGGGGGCTTTTTTGCTATGAAGCCGATTATAAATAGAAATGTATGTTGAGGTGTAATCTGTATCAATCATAACTAAATATAAGCAAACATAACCAAACGTATAGAAAAACGGAAAAAGTTATGCTAGAATATCATCTAAATATACAAGATATATAAATGGGAGGAATGGAAATGTTCAAGAAATTAGCGTTGGTTGTCATGACTGTAATGCTTGCTGTGGGCTTGTCGGCAATACCTGAGAGACAGGCAGAGGCGGCGAAGAAGAAAACCGAAATCATTGTATCTGCCGCAGCCAGCCTGCAGGACAGTCTTGACAAGATTGCCGTTCTTTATGAGAAGCAGCATCCTGATATCGACCTCGTCTTTAACTATGGCGCTTCCGGTACATTGCAGAAGCAGATTGAACAAGGCGCTCCGGCCGATCTGTTCTTCTCAGCAGGAGATAAGCAAATGACAGCGCTGGTGGATGGCAAACTCATTTCAGACCATACGGAACTTCTAAAGAATCGGCTGGTTCTCATTGTGCCTTCGGATTCCAAAGCCAAGATTACAACAATCACACAGCTAACAGATAAATTGTTCAAGAAGGTCGCTGTCGGACAACCGGAATCGGTGCCGGCGGGCCAATATGCGCAGCAGTCATTGACCGCAAAGAATATATGGGATACGCTGCAGAGCAAACTAGTATTCGCCAAGGATGTCCGCCAGGTGTTGTCCTACGTGGAAACAGGCAATGCTGATGCCGGATTTGTGTATAAGACGGATGCCCTAACCTCCAAGAAGGTGAAGATCGCCCTTACGGTAGAGGCACTGGTGCACAAAGCAATCAATTATCCGGTCGGGATCGTTAAGGATTCCAAACATCAGGCAGAGGCCAAAGCATTCTATAACTACGTGCAAGCCAAGGCGGCGAGTGATATTTTTACCGGCTACGGCTTTCAGCTGGCCAAGTAATTCTAATCGAACTTAAGCGGGGTGAAAGCGGATGGAGATTAATTGGACTGATTTTTTCGCCCCGGTCTGGCTTTCGGTCAAAATCTCTGTAATCACGAGCATCCTCGTATTCCTTCTGGCAACCTTCGCTGCCAAAAAGATGGCGGGCCGGAGGTTCCCCGGATACAGTCTGGTCGAGACCATTCTGCTGCTGCCGCTTGTTCTGCCCCCTACCGTGGTCGGCTTTGTGCTTCTGGTCATTCTGGGACGGCGGAGCTGGATTGGCAGGCTCTATGAGCAGTTCACAGAGCATACCATCCTCTTTACCTGGGGGGCTGCCGTTATTGCTGCGGTGGTTGTGGCCTTTCCGCTGGTCTACCGGACCGTTAAGGCCGGATTTGAGGATGTGGAAAAGGATCTTGAGGATGCGGCGCGTGCGCAGGGTGCCAGTGAACTGCAGGTGCTGCGTTATGTAACGCTGCCGCTTGCCAGCCGTTCTCTGGCTGCAGGGTATGTGCTCGGCTTTGCCCGCGGGCTTGGTGAATTTGGAGCTACGATCATGGTAGCAGGCAATATTCCCGGCCGTACACAGACGGTGCCCACCGCCATATATGTGGCCGTCGACGGCGGCGACATGACGCTGGCCTGGATGTGGGTAGGCTCGATTATCGTAATCTCAGCCGTTATGCTGATGTTTGTCAATCGCCGTTCTTGAATCGAACTATGCGGATAACCTCCGGTTTTGCCATCAAGCATCATGGTGAGACCGGAGGTTATTTACTATGATCATAGAGAGAACAGAACATTTGAGGACGGCTAATAAATGATTATGTGAAATTTCGAACAAAGCCTGGAGTTCATTCGTAATGTTAATTGAAAGGGTGGGCGGGGGCACATGATTACCGATAAACAACTCATTGAAGGGTGCCGGTCCGGCCGCCGTGAAATGCTGGGACTGCTCGTCGACAGATACAAGGATGATTTGTACCGGTTTTGCCGCCACCTTACCCTGAATGCCCAGGATGCCGAGGACCTGTTTCAGGAGGTGTGGGTCCGGGTCATCCGCAAGCTGGAGAAATATGATTGTGAGCGATCCTTTAAAGCCTGGCTGTTTCAGGTTACGGTCAATCTGCATAGGGACCGCTACCGCAGATGGAAAAAACTCCAGCATCGTTTTCTGGGTGTGGCGTCTTTCCAGGCGGATTTCCTGAACATCCGGGATTCGTCGCCTCTCACGGAAGAGGCCTTGCTGCGGAATGAACGGAACGCCGAGCTGGAGCAGGGGCTGCGTGCGTTATCCAAGCGGTATTTGGCGCCGCTGGTTCTCTATTATTACAACGAATTCAGTTATGAGGAGATTGCGGAGATGCTTGGCATTCCCGTGGGAACGGTCAAGTCAAGGCTCAATCAAGGGAAGAAGCTGCTGCAAACCTCCATGCAGCATGTAAAGGAGGAAACGTGATGAATGAAGAGGAAGCGCAGGATCAGCTGCTAAGCCAATATTTTAATGAACCGGCCCTGGCTCCTCCCCGGCTTGTTGCGGATACGCTCCGGAAAATAACGGCTGCAGAAAGATTGGGAAGAAGCATTATCGCTGTCGTGGGGATTCAAGTTATTGTGCTAATGCTGCTGGGAGCCTGCGTGCTGACGGGTCCTCTTCCCCTGCTATGGAAGCTGGCCCTGCTGCTGGCCTTCGGTCTCGTTCAGACATCTGCTGCCGCAGCGCTGCTGTTCTGCCTGTCCGGCAGATCGGGTGCAGCAGCCCGGGCATGACTTTTCAGGTATATGGGGCAGGCGGACACCAGACATCTGCATTATTCTCAAAGGAGGACGGCATATGACGAGACATAAGCCGCTTGGCAAATTGCTTTTTTGGGTTCTTACAACCGGCTTCTTGCTTACTCTGGCCTTAATGGGATATTGGATGTTTCCCTATATGTCGGATGTCTTTAGCGAGGACCGCGGCTGGTTTTTGTTTATGGGGCTGGCCGTGCTGCTGCTCATTGGTTTGAATGGAGCTATAGCCGTATTCATCTACAGGGATGCTTCGCGTATGGGGATGAACACATGGTTGTGGATGACTGCTGTAATCTACATGCCCAATTTAATCGGGCTGCTGATCTACTTTGTGGTCAGACAGCAGCACAAAAGAGACAGCGGCGTGAGTGCTAAAGAGGAATATTGCCCGCATTGCGGGCACTTGATTAGAACCGGGGAGTGAATGAAATGAACAAAAAGTGGAGCCTGCTGATACTCGCAGTACTGACATCTGCTTTGCTGCTTACGGGCTGCGAAAAAAGGCTGATGTTCGTTGGATCAAGCAGTGGTAAACAAATTAAGGCATCCTATAAGCTGCTGTCAGGTACGGAAACAAAGACGCTAAAGCTTAAAGAAGGGGAAACTCTGCTGCTGGACTATACCTCCAAAGTGGAAAAAGGTAAGCTGTCCATGAAGCTGTATGATCCCGATCATGAGCTTGTGAAAGAGCTTCGTACGAATGAGGCTGCAGAAGAGCAGGTGGAGATTAAAAAGGACGGCAAATACAAGCTGGAAATTGTCGGTGCCGCGACCAAAGGAAGTTATAAAATCAAATATTCCACTGAAGCCGAGTAGGAAGGACCGTCTGGCTGCGTTCTACTTAAGTCTCGTAAATGACCCTTCCGGTATCGGTAAGGTCATAGCCGTGAATGGAGCTGAGTTCGTTCTTGAAAGCCGATGACCGTAAAATGTCGATGACTGTCCCGATCCATTGCTCATGCTCCGGCTTCTTGATCATTACAAGATCATAACGCTCCTGAATGAGCGGAATGAATTCAATGCCGTCAATAATCTTGGCGGCTTTTTCTGTGCCGATGCCGACGTCAGCCCCGCCCCGTGCCACCATTCCGGCTACAGCCAAATGGCTGTTCTCTATAGTGTCATAACCGCTTAACTGGGCGGACTGGATACCGTGCAGGCGCAGCTGCTCGTCCAGCAGCACCCGCGCACCGGAGCCGCGCTCACGGTTAATCAGCCGGAGGCCCTTCTGCTGGAGATCCGACCAGTCATGGATGCCCTTCGGATTGCCCTTTAGCACGTAAAATCCTGCACTTCGCGCCAGCATATGCACCACTACATAGGAGAAGCCGACAAGCAGCTTGCGGATATAGGGCAGGTTATATTCTCCTGTATCTCCGTCGAGCAGGTGGGTGCTGACAATGTCGGACTCCCCATGATACATCGCAATCAGGCTGTCCAGACTGCCGGCATAGGAACGAAGCGGCCGGGAAGAGGGCTGGCTGCGCTCCAGGTGGGTAGCCAGAATGTCCAGCGACATATCCTGTCCGGTAATGACCACATTGACTCCGGCGGATTTACCGGTAAACGCAGGCGGCTGGGAAAAGTGAAGCGGTGCTGTAAAAGTGGCTGGCGGCAGCGTAAAGGGAGTGTGGGGCAATGCGGCTGCATCACCAGCAGGCAGACCGGCCGAAGCTCCGCTGCGCGAATTCTGCTTGTAGGCCTCCAGATCGGAGAGGTCGACACGCATTTGCTTACCGACACGGTAAGAGGGCAGCTCGCCCTTTTTGATCAAATCATAAACCTTGAGCTTGGATATCTTCAATAACCGGGCGATTTCCTCGGTAGTATAGGAAGTGTTCTCAGACATGGATAAAGCCTCCTAAAGGATGGACTGCAGCAGCGATCATAAAGTCATAATAATAGCTCAAGACTACCTTATTTTGAGGTCAATCGCAATTAAAGAGCCACGGAAAGGCCGGCAAAAGTATTCAAAAAGCAAGATGTCGGCCATGCTTCACCTGCTGTGCATCGGATAATTCAATCAGTTCGGAAACGGTGACGAACCGGAAGCCCCGTTTTGCAAGCTCGGGCAGGATGATTTTGAGCGCTTCGCCCGTCTGCGACTGTCCGTGTACATAATCATGGAACAGTACGATATCGCCGTTTTTTGCATTGCGGATGACTTTGCTGTAGATACTCCATACACCAGGACGGTTCCAGTCGCGGGTATCCTGATGCCAGGACCACAGCACCGGCTTGAGGCCCATATTGTTGGATACATCAATCAGCGTATCATCGTACATGCCGCCAGGCGGTCTGAACAGGCTGCTGTGTTTGCCTGAGATCTTTATGATTTCCTTTTCGGTCAACTCCAGCTCCTGCAGAATTTGCTGCTCGGAAATAGGCTTCTTGAAATACACATGGTTGTAAGTATGGTTAGCCAGCTCATGCCCCTCGGCAATCACCTGCTTGGCTACCTCGGGATAGGCGGCGATTTTTTTGCCGATAGCAAAAAAGGTGCATTTGGCATTGTATTTATGCAGTACATCCAGAATCTGAATGGTCTCGGAAGGATCGGGTCCGTCGTCGAAGGTCAGTGCTATTAATTTTTGACTGGTGGGAACTTCCCAGATCATGTCCCCGCGCTGCTCGTAATAATAGCGGTTTTTAATATTTGGACTGGCTAGTGTGCTGTTGGTAAGCCCAAGCAGAAGCATGAATGCTGTTATTGTGGTATAGGTTATTCTGCGGCCTGTTTTCATAAGATTCACCTTTCACTCCATACATGACCCCTGGCAAAGGAACCGGGTTATTTTGCTTTAGAATGCTCCATGCACCTTACAAACTATTCACAACGGCCGGGCAGTTGCTCAACTTTCTATTTTAGAGTGAAAGTTCTGCCGAAAATGACTTATAATGAAGTACTAAATACAGATCAATGGATAGGGGCAGCGGATATGACACTTATTGAGAAAAGAGAGCATCGGCAATATCCGGAGATTACCCGACTGGAAACCTCTAGAGCCGCATATGAACGCGATTATTCGCGCCTGATTCATTCGCCGACTTTTCGCCGGCTGCAAGGCAAATCACAGGTGTTCGGCGCCGGAACCGGCGATTATTACCGCACGCGCCTGACTCATTCCCTGGAAGTAGCACAAATTGCCCGTGAAGCCGCCAAGAGCCTGCTGCGCTCTTACCCGGAGGTGGAAACGGGGCAGGCGGACAACCCGGGTCTTGTAATCGATCCCGAAGTGGTGGAATGTGCAGCCATCGCGCATGATTTCGGCCACCCGCCATTCGGCCACAAAGGGGAAGAAGTGCTCGATAATATTTTGGAGCAGCTCGTGGCCAAAAAGACTGAGGAGGAAGCGCTAAAATCCGGCGCGGGTCCGCTGCAGAAGCAGACGATCCACGAAAATCTGAAACGGCAATATGAGCATTTTGAGGGCAATGCCCATAATTTCCGGCTGATCATGTTTCTGGAGAAGCGCGAGAACATTGACGGCCTGAACCTTTCCGACGCAGTGCTGCTGGGTATCAACAAGTATCCTTTTCCCGGCACGGTACTCAAGAAAGGCATGTATCTTCATGAATGGGATTATATCAGGGAAGTCCGCAAGGAATGGGGGGTGCCGGAAGGCAAGAAGACGCTGGAAGCCCAGCTTATGGACCTCTGCGACGACATCGCCTATTCCGCCCATGATTTGGAGGATGGCATAAAGGCAGGCAAGATCGAGGTCCATGAGCACTTTATGCATGATGCCTATATCCAGCGGCTGATCGTCGAGAAGATTACCACGCTGGAGGATTTGTTCTGGGAAGGCTGGAAGCCAGAGGCTATCCATGCCAAAGTCGAAGAGGTGCTGAGCTCATTCCTGCGGGTATGGATGGAGAAAATGCCGACCTGCGAAAATGATTACTCCCGCACCCGGCGTGAGGTTAAAGCCTACTGGGTCAGCACCTTTGTCGCCAGCTTAGGCGTGATTCACGACGGAGACTGGAAGAAGGTCACCTTTATCAAGGAGGGCAAAGAGGATGAGGACATGCTGCGGACGGTCAGTGTGCTCAAAAGCTTCGCCTGGGTCACGATGATTCGCGACCTGCGTGTGCAGCGGCTGCAGAAACGCAGCGAGTGGATTTTGCGGCGGCTTTGGGGCGCATTCCTCGATCCTGAAACGTCGAAGGCGATTATCCCGAGCGACTGGCTGCAGCGCTTTGAGAAGGATCAGCGGTCGCAGAGGCCGATCTGGACGTGGGAGCATATGGTGATTGATTATATTGCCGGAATGACAGATGCTTTTGCCGAGAAAATCTACAATGAGCTTTATGGTCTGAAGGTCGGTTCTATTTACGATCTGGACTAGGACAGGCAAAGCTTGGATAAGAAGACTAAAAACCTGAATATTGCGGGTCTCCATACGATAAACGCAAAGATCAAACTGTCGGGAGGCGCGGCTAAAGCGCGCTTGTTCATCAAGACAGGAGCTGGCTGGGTATGGTCGGACAGCGGAGCGCCCCTAACAGTGGACTCCAAAGGGTATACAACTTTGAGCATTTCGTTACCGTCTGCCGCTGAAGCAGAAGCAGAAGCAGAAGCAGAAGGGGTTGACCTGACTGCCGTAAAGACGATCGGCATCAAGCTTGAAGGGATCACAAACGGCGAAGGAACGGCGAAGTTGTATCTGCAGGAAGTGATGCTTGCCGCAGCCGGGCTGGATATTGATTAACCGGTTTCAAATGAATAAGGCTAAAGACTCAAGGTGAAAGCCAGCAGACTCAGTGGCGTTGCAGAAGACCCAAAGCCCCTATACGGTGCGCTTTGGGTCTTTTGGTATGTTCTAAAGTGACAACAATGAATATCTTACGTTATATAAATTTCTCATTTCAATCTGCCGAAATATAAGGTAGATCTGTTTTTTTGCCCATTCTTGAAAATGAAATGTAACAGAATGGAATTTCATGTATTTTCGGAAAAGTTTGAGGAGGATGCGCAAATGAGAAAGGATCTGGGACTTAAGGGATCTGTACACAAATTCGTTAATGGGACATTGAAGGGGGTAACATCCAGGGGGAAGCAAAGCATCGGCTTCAAAATAGCTTCCGGGTACGTTGTTTTGGCTTTGCTGGTCTTGATTATCGGAGGAACTTCCCTCTATTTAATGAACGGTATGCAAAAGAATACCGGAAATATTGTTGAACAAATGGTCCCTGCGCTGGAAGAAATACATAATGTCAATTATTACACCGAACATATCATGGCGGTCAGTATGCAGCATATTTTAAGCACCGATGCTGCACAGAAAAAGAAGCTGGAAACAGAACGTGACCAATTTATCCGTAAAGTGGCCGAATCTATGACCAACTATAGAAATACGCTGCGGGACAAGGATCAGAAGGAGCTGCTGCAGTCGCTGAATCATAAATGGGATGAATTTATGACTATTAACAACCAGGCGATCAAGCAGAGCGGTGCAGGCGACGAAGAACTGGCACTTGAGGTCTCGCAAAAAGGGATTACGGCGTTTAATTCGATGCAGACCGATATGGATGCTCTGGTTGATCTCAGCCAGAAAGCCGCGTCTGAGGAGGGCGAGCGTTCCGTTGAGATTTTTCATACTTCCATTATTGTGAATCTGATTACTGTAGTGGTAGTGCTGGTTGTGATCAGTCTGATTAATATGGTTATCCGGCGGACAATCATCAATCCGCTGAAGCAGGTAACCGTTCATTTGCAACAAATATCAGGCGGTGATTTGACATCAGAGGATACCTTGATCGCAAATCAGGATGAAATCGGTTTGCTTGCCAGGACGGTAAACGATACGAACCGGACATTGCTGGAGATTGTGAATCAGATCCGTAGTGTTTCTGGTATTATCGCGCGGCAGGGGGATGAGCTGGTCCGCAATATTTCCGATACAAAGGAGGGCAGCCAGCAAATTGCCCTTACCATGGAGGAGTTGGCCAAAGCTTCTGGAAGCCAGGCGGAGGCAGCTGTAGAAGCATCCAAAGCGATAGAGGATCTGAATATGCTGATTGAGGCTTTTGCAGTCAAAGGTATGGATCTGTCGCTTCATTCCGGGCAGGTGCGGACAAAGGGTGACAGAGGCAAGCAATTAATGGAGAGCTCCGTGGCACAAATGGGGCAAATCGCTGAAGCCGTATCACAGTCCATGGAAACGGTGGAGGAGCTGAACCGCAAGAATGAGGGGATCTTCCGGCTGGTTGGCTCGATCCGCAGCATTTCCGAACAGACGCATCTCCTGGCAATCAACGCTGCGATTGAAGCAGCCAGAGCCGGAGACAGCGGGCGCGGATTTGCGGTTGTGGCGCAAGAGGTGCGGAAGCTTTCGGAGGAAGTGCAGCGGACGGTATCGGAAATTACCGGGATTACGCAAGGCATTCAGCTGGACTCCAAAGAGGTGGTCGAACATTTGCGTATGGGGGTCATGAGGACAGAAGAAGGCAGCCGGCAAATTGCTGAGACAGGCGAAGCTTTGAATGACATCAACAAATCGGTGCATGTTATGTCCGGCACCATTGAAGAGATGGGCGGTAATCTTCAGCAGATGACCGCAGCAAGCGAAACGATGAACGAGTTCAGCCAGCATATTTCAGCCCTTGCCCAGCAATCGGCGGCAGGTGTGGAAGAAACCTCAGCTTCGGCCCACGAGCAGCTCAGCGCCACCAATGAAGTTGCAGCTGGCATAGGGCAGCTGAAAACACTGCTGACCGAGCTTAGTGAATCGGTAACTCGTTTTCAGGTATAAGAAGACGGCCCCTCACGGGTTCATTTACGCAAGGAGTAAATGTGCCTGTGAGGGGCTGTTTGTGCTTGTACTTGTTATAAACGTGACGGCAGAAGCTTGCTGCACGTTGCTTGGCCGCCAGTCAATAGAGTGAGCTGCCGTCAGTACTGGCGGCTATAGTCAACCCTATTGCGCGAAGGGGCGCCATCTTGCAGATAGGACTGCAGGTTGTCTGTGAAAATATCAACAATGCGGTCGGCATACCGGTCTGTTGTGCCGGCACAATGCGGGGTGATTACCACCTGCTCCATTCCCCATAACGGATGATCCTGCGGCAGGGGTTCGGTCTCAAAGACATCCAGCCCCGCTCCGGCCAACTGGCCGCTCTTTAGCGCGGCCATCAAGTCTTCGGTATGGGTGGTGGCTCCCCGGCCGATGTTGATATAATAAGCGCCTTGCTTGCAGTTGGAGAAGATTTCCGCATTAAACAACCCTTGTGTTTCATCGGTGAGCGGCAGCGTGTTGATCACGAAATCGCCTTGGCGGACTGCGTCAGGCAGCTCGTCAGTGGTGTAGACCTGATCAAAATCGGCAACCGGTTTACCGGAACGGCTTATGCCGATGGTCTTCATCCGGAAAGCCTTGGCGATTCTTGCCGTTTCACTGCCGATGGAGCCGGTGCCGGCAATGACGGCTGTCTTGCCGGTTAATTCACTTTCATTGCCTTCCGAATGCCAGCGGCGGTTCTGCTGATTGCGTACGGCTGTATGCAAATTACGGGTGAAGAGCAACATAAAGCCAAAGATTACAGCTGTGATCGGCTCGGCGTGAACGCCGCTGGCGTTCGTGAGCAGGATTCCGCGCTCCTCCAAACGATCAAGCGGGAGTTTCTCAACACCAGCCGACCAAGTCTGAACCCAACGCAGCGGTGAATCCGGCCGCAGCAGCGTATCGCTGATGCCCTTGCCCCAGCCGATTACAATTTCTGCATTGGCCAGAAGCTCCAAATCCGGGTTTTTGGCGTTTCCCAGTGTGAGGGTATAACCTGGAGCGGCGTCGAGAATGAGCTTCTGCTGCTGGGATGTAAGGGGCTGTAAACAAACAATGGATTTCGTCATGATGGTTCCCTCCCGTTATACTTTTTTATAGGATTGGCTAATAATGTATAGAATAAGGATAACAAATCTGTCTGGAAAGGTGAAATTTTTATGGAACGTAATAGGTCTGAGCGAGATATTGAGCGCTTGTTTATTGCCGTAAAAGTCCCTCCAAACCTGAGTAAATTACTGGAAAAAGAGTCTGAAAAATGCTCCGAGAAGCTGAAATTTGCAAAATGGACACATTCTGAAGATTATCATATTACCCTGCAGTTTCTCGGTGACACACCCAGGAAAGAAATCCCTGCACTTCTTAAAGCGCTCAAGGAAATATCCGGAAAGAGCAAGCCGTTTCGATTAAGCTTGGAGGACTGGGGGACTTTTGGTCTTCCGCAAACGCCTAAGGTGCTCTGGGCAGGGGTTTCCGGCGAGCTTGAGAGACTTGCGGAACTGCAGCGGGACGTGGTTAATGCGACTTCTGGCTTGGGTTTTAAAGCCGAGACAAGGGAGTACAATCCCCATATTACTCTGGCCCGGAAATACCGGGGTGAGCAGCCCTTCAGCGCCGAAGAGCTGCCGGATTTACGCCACTGTGGAGGAGAAAAGGAGAACAATTGTTCGGAAAAGGACTGGACGGTAGATGCTTTTGTGGTGTATGCTACTAGAATGCATGCCATTCCTATGTATGAAATGATTGAAAAATTGACATTTTTCTAAATTAAAATCGACAAGAAAGTTTTCAAAGCTTCCATTTTCGGTTACATACAATAGGAATGTGCCGTAAAATAGGAGGTAAAAAATGGTTATTTTTAAACAAAATCGCTGTCTTGCGCTGCTCGTTGGCGTTATTCTAGTGTGTTTCTCTTCAATAAGCCTGATGAACTCCGAGCGTGTATCAGAGGGCAAAAATACAGTACCAATGAATAAACTACAGACAACCCATGCATCTGCCGCGTCTGTCCTGTCGCATCCTGCCACAACCGGTGCCAAGAGGATAACCGAAACACCCAAACCCATGCTCTACACCACAGTTGCCGATCTGAGGCTTAACTGGAACAGCAAGCCAGCCGTGAATTGGTTCACTCCCGATAAGCTGAAGCCGCAAAGCGCAGCCAAGAAGGTAACCATTCAGATTAAGGCTGCTGTGGTGAAGGCACCGCCTGCAACAGCGCAGAAAGCGCTCGGACAGGCGGCAGCCAAGGGGAGCCAGACCGTAAAACAAGCGAAAACGGCATCTCAGCAACATCCCCCCGCTAAATTGTTCTTCTCCCGGACACAGTTATTAAGCCAGGAACAGCAAGCGCAAGCAACCTGGAGCTACGCCGTATCCGATGAAGACCTGCTACTGCTGCAAAAAATCGTTATGGCAGAAGCAGAAGGCGAACCGTACCAGGGCAAGGTGGCAGTTGCCAACGTTGTTCTGAACCGGCTGCGGTCAGCCAATTTTCCCGACACCATTTATAAGGTCATTTATCAGAAAAGCCAGTTCAGTCCTGTGGCAAACGGGCGTCTTAAACGTGTCAAACCCAATAAAGACAGCATTAAAGCGGTAAATGCTGCGCTCTCTGGAGTTAAAGAGGTGACGGATGATACGTATTTCTTCCTGTCGCTGAAGCTGGCACAGGATCTGACGGTCCACCATTCGCAGGAGTACGCCAAGACCATCGGCAATCATACCTTTTATAAATAATTTGATTTCAAGTATAATACCGCAAAACTTTTAGGAGGATCACTCTATGAAAATCACCTATTACGGTCATTCGGCGCTGCTTGTTGAGACGGAGGAAGTCAAGGTTATTATTGATCCTTTTTTGTCGGGAAATCCGAATTCGGGGATCTCACCCGATGAGCTTTCGGTCGATGCGGTTCTGCTCACCCACGGACATTCCGATCATTTTGGAGATGCTCTGGAGATTGCCGCGAAGAATGACTGTCCGATCTTTGCTGTCTATGAACTGGCAGAATATTGCCGCATCAAAGGTGCGGAGGTCAAACACATGAATACCGGCGGCAGCCATTCCTATAAAGGAATCACCGTGAAGTATACCCAGGCCTTTCATTCCTCCTCCATTACAGAAGGGGATACCTGGATTTATGCCGGACAACCGGCGGGCATTCTGCTCACCATCGGAGGCAAAACCTTATTTCATGCCGGAGACACGGCATTGTTCGGAGATATGCGTCTGATCGGCGAACGAAACGCTATTGATATAGCGGCGCTGCCTATCGGGGACATGCTGACGATGGGGCCTGACGATGCGCTGCTGGCGGCAAGATGGCTTTGTGCGGACAAAGTGGTTCCGCTGCATTATAATACATTTCCGGCGATTGCCCAGGATGGCGCAGAGTTCTGTGACCGGCTGCGGCAGGAGGGGATTCAGGGCTATCCGCTGCAAGCAGGGGAAAGTGTGGAAATCTAAACTCCCGCTGACGGTATAATAAAAGAACCTCCAATCCATACTTTAACGGATTGGAGGTTTTTTGGCTTTGCAGTTTAGGCAGAACTGGCGGCAAACATTCGAGCTTAAGGGGTGATATAGACGGCCTCTTCATTGCGGGCCGGTGTCCGCGCTCCCCGTAAATCGGTTTTTCCGTCAGCCGGTTTGCCCAGCAGCTGCAGTACCGTAGAGGCGCAATTATGCGGTTGCTGGCGCTCTGGAGCCAGCCGGCGCTTCCGCTGCTCCTCCAGTCCGGCATATTCACGCAGCAGGAGGGAGAACCATTTGTCCACGACATTCGAATCCAGTACCTCGGCCAAGCCAAGCTCCACGAAATACTGGCAATTTTTCTCTTCCTGGCCGGGAATGGCGCTGTAGAAGAGCATCGGTATTCCTTTGGCCTGCCCTTCCGTGCAGGTCATTCCGCCGGGCTTCGTAATCAGCAGATCCGAGGCGTCCATCAGCTTGTTGATTTCACTGCTGTAACCAAGTATCCTGACGTTGGGATGGTTCAGCAGGGGGTTGGCCTGCATCTTGGCTACAAGCTTGTCGTTGCTACCCATGCAGAAGATCAGCTGGATATCATCCATTCGGGCCGTGAGCGAGTCCATAACATCCTTGCCGAACATGAGTCCCCAGCCTCCGCCCATAATGAGCACGGTAGGAACATCGGCGAGCCCGAGCTCCTTGCGGAGCTGCGTCTTGTTGGAACGCTCCCAGAACTTCGGATGCACCGGTATGCCGGTGACCGTCACAAGCTCGGGAGATACCCCGCGGCCGGTCAGAATTGATTTTACCCGCGGGGTAGAGACTAGATACCGGTCAGCTTCAGCGTTGACCCAGGTGGCGTGTGCGTCATAATCCGTTATGAGTGTAAAGAGCGGGACATTCAGCCCTTGCCGCTTCAACCTCGAAATGACGGCTGCGGGAATGGGATGTGTGCAAATAATTAAATCCGGCTTAAGCTGCTCGATAACCTGTAAGGCATGTGTATAAAAAACCCGGTGAAGCGCTAGCTTCGTCAACCGGTTCAGTGATTTATTGTATTGGGTCTTATACATCATGCCAACCAGCTTGGGCTGGCTGCTGACTGTTTTACGGTAAGCGGAAAGAATCCAAGGAGCGACCGTAGGATTCAGGAATTTTCCCAGCTCGATGACCCGGCATTGTACATCCGGATTCAACAGCTTTATTCCTTCGGCGAGAGCATAGGCTGCCCCTGTATGGCCCGTGCCGAAGCCTTCCGAAAACAGCAGTACTCTTTTCTTTCGCATAAGTTCACCTGCTACTTTCCTTCATAGGTAGAATTGCGGGTTCTCTTCTTTGGCGGATTGGAGATACCTCTATAATCATCTCTTCTATTATACAGCGAAATTAGCTGTTAATCTCATAATATAAGACTATGTGTGTCCGGCCATTCTATTCTTCCATTTCCCGCAGGGAAACCGCCCTTTTCAAAGACAAGACAGACGTTTCTTCTTACATTATACAGATAAGACGTAAATAGAAAGTTAAATCACTGCAATAAATTAAAAAAATATACATTGGTTAAAGTATTGCAAACGCGGAGGCATCATGTTAAAGTAAGTAATGACCGAATGACCGGATTAGTAAAATGGTCAAAACGCGGTTACAGCGATATTTCTGAGGAAAGGGAGTGTACGGGTGGCTGTGGTAGATCGAAGGCAGCAGGTGCTTAAAGCCGCGACGAAATGTTTTTCATTATTTGGCTATAAGGCAACTACAATGGATCAAGTCGCCAAGATTGCGAATGTGGGAAAAGGAACGATTTATACCTTTTTCACGAATAAGGAGCAGCTGTTCGATGAAATCCTGCGTGATGTCATTGTCGAAATGAAAAAAATCGCCGAGCGGGAAATCAAAAAGGATAAGCCTTTTTTTGATAACCTGCACAGGGTTCTGGATGCTTTGCTGGAATTTCGAAGCGAACACGAGCTGTTCATTAAGCTTTCCCAGGAAAGTCGCGATTTCGGAACGCCGCAGGCTGGTGAAGGACTCGACAAGATCGAGAGTGTTGTGCTTGACTATTTGAAACGGGAGGTGGAACAGGCGATTCGTCAAGGCGAAATCAAACCTTGCGACCCCAAGATCGTATCTGTTGTAATGTTTAGACTTTACATTGTGCTGACTGCTGAACTTAACAAGGTGCATGTGCCTTTGAACAAAGAGCAAATCAAACATTATTTTCACTTGTTCTTGTCCGAAGGACTGGCAACAGCAAAGTAAGGTTTGGAGCTGGAATAGGGATGGCATCGTCAACCGTCTGCTTTCCCTGGATGTTCTTTTACTTAGGCGGCAGTGGTAACAAAAACCGGAAAGTTTTTTTTTACCCCGGACTGACCAATTGGGGAAAACAGTCAAGTGTTATTACTGTAACTTTCAATACAATAGCAAGAATTGAAGATTCATAGCATTTTAAAAGAGAGCAAACGATTATAAGGAGAGAACCAGAATGAAATCTTTATCCGTGTTTTTTAAGGACCTTGGGGCAGTGCTGAAGAATCCTAAAGTGCTGATCCCAATGTTTGTTGTCCTATTCGTTCCGGTGCTGTACAGCGGGTTGTTCCTGAAAGCATTCTGGGATCCCTACGGTAAAATGAATGAACTGCCGGTCGCTGTCGTAAATGAAGATAAAGGTGCCGACTACGAAGGCTCAAAGCTAACTGCCGGGAATGACCTGATAGAAGAACTTAAGAAAACCGACGGGTTCGAATGGAATTTCGTAACCCGTGACCAGGCGGAAGCGGGACTGGACGACAGTACTTATTATATGGCGATCATTGTGCCTGAAGATTTTTCAGCAAATGCAACAACCCTGCTGGGTACTGATCCCCAGCCGGCCAAAATTATTTATGAACCGAACGAAGGCTTCAATTTCCTTGCCGGCCAAATTGGCGGAACTGCGGTAAAGGATATTAAGACAAAAGTATCGGCCAAAATAACAGAAGCTTATACAGAATCCGTATTCGATAAAATTACGGAGATCTCCAGTGGGCTTGGCGACGCCGGAAACGGCGCAACAAAAATTGCCGATGGCGCAAGCAAGCTGGATGACGGCGCGCTGAAGCTGAAGGATAATCTGGTAGTACTGACTGAGGGCACAGGTAAACTGCTCGATGGTGTAGCGCCGCTTACGAAAGGTGTGAGCGATCTGAACACGGGTGCCGCCGCCATACACAACGGCAGCAGCACTCTGGCAGGCGGACTCCAGCAATTGTCCGCTGCACACAAGAAACTGCAGGCTGGTGTATCACAGACTGCAGCAGGCAGCAAGCAACTGAGTGAAGGCCTTAAGAAGACGGAAACCGGAGCAGCTTCACTTCAGGCTGGTACAGCATCAGCTGTAGAAGGTACGACTAAGCTTCAAGCCGGCACGAAGTCGGTTGTCGATGGCAGTGCGAAGCTGGAAGCGGGACTTACTTCTTCCGTCGAAGGCAGCGCCAAGCTGGAAGCCGGTCTGAAGGCTTCCAAGGATGGCAGCGCGAAAGTGAGTGCGGGAGCCAAAGCAGTGGCCGATGGCCTGCAGCAGCTGGCCAAATCGAATCCTCAGCTTGCAGCCAGCCCTGATGTGCAGAAGCTGCTGGCTGCAAGTACGGCAGTCGCTCAAGGCAGCGCGCAGCTGGATCAAAGCCAGCAGCAACTCGTGGAAGGCGCATCAGCGCTCCACAGCGGGCAGGAGCAGCTTGTGCAGGGTGCCGGACAGCTGCATACCGGTTCTGAGCAGCTGGATGCTGGAGTCAGTCAGCTGCATGACGGAGCGCAGCAGCTGAATGCCGGCAGCACGCAGCTGCTGGAAGGACAAAAACAGCTCGTGGCCGGTGCAACGAAGCTGGAAACCGGCGGCACTACACTTGCCGCAGGAATGAAGCAGTTCGGCGCGAAGCTGGACGAAGCAGCAGCTGGCGGTGCGAAGCTGGCCGATGGCGGCAAGGCGCTGGAAGCCGGAACTTCGAAACTGCTGAACGGAGCCGGACAGCTGAGCAGCGGCCTGACCTCTGTAGCCGATGGCTCGAAGAAGCTAAGCGATGGAGCAGGCCAGCTGAAGGATGGTCTTGATGATCTGAAGGCCGGTTCAGGAGAACTTGCAACGAAGCTTGGCGATGCCGCATCACAGACCAGTTCGGTGAATAAGACCGACGCGTTGGTATCGATGTTCGCTCAGCCTGTGGAGATTGAAGAAGTTAAAGTGAATGCCGTGCCAAACTACGGCACAGGCTTTGCGCCTTACTTCCTGTCCCTTGGACTGTTTGTAGGTGCACTGATCAGCACGATTATTATTCCAATGCGCGATTCCGAAGTGATCGGTGCCAGCCGGTTCAACCGGTTTGTCAGCCGTACGCTTACATTCACGATGATGAGTGTGCTTCAGGCGCTGCTCGCTGCAGTTATTGTTCTGTACGGATTGGGTCTTGAAGTGCAGAATGTACCGCTCTTCTATGCATTTATCTTCATTACCAGTCTTGCCTTCATGTGGATGATCCAGGCGATTGTAACCTGGATGGATCAGCCGGGACGTTTTGTGGCCATTGTCATCCTTATCTTCCAATTGACGACAAGTGCAGGTACGTTCCCGCTTGAATTGATTCCGAACTGGATGAAATTCTTCAATCCGCTTCTTCCTATGACCTACAGCGTCAGAGGATTCAAGGCAGTAATTTCCACGGGAGATACGGGTGTAATGTGGAACGATGCAGGACTGCTTGCGATCTACGGCCTTGTATTCCTGGCCCTTACGTTCACCTATTTCATGACCCGCAGTCATGAAAGTGAAGCTGCTATGAAAAGTGAACAAGTTTTGACTGTATAATCGGTTAGTGGCAATAATATAACAATAAGCAGAGGACGCTCCTTAAGGGGCGTTCTTTGCTTATTGTGGAAATGATATGCGACATTAAAATGACATGTTATGGAAAGAAAACAAAATAAGCGTTTTCATTGCATAAGAACTTATTCGGTTTTAATGCATAATTATGCATTGTAAAGATTTTTTACGCTTTTATTCACTAAAGCTGTACCGCAAAAGCAATTGTTAATCAAACTCATAAAAAAGTTTAAATTGCGCTCATGTCAGGTCGATGATAAAATAATATAACCAATCTGCCTTGAATAATTATTAAGATTTTTCTCTGAAATATTTTCCTGTAAATATAATGTAAGTAGAGCTTTGCGCTTTGCTTTTTCCTTATATTTTTTGTGAAAGTGATGCCGCCATTATGCAGATCGGCAAGCGGGTTCTTCCGATGATAACTTCTACTTTATTATAGAAAGGTTGCGTACAATGAGACACACTGAACTGCCCGGCAAACAGGGCCTTTATGATCCCCAGTTCGAAAAAGATGCATGCGGCATGGGATTTGTTGCCCATATTAAAGGCACACCGTCCCATGATATTGTAAGTAACGCTTTGACTATGCTCTTCAATATGGAGCATCGGGGGGGCCAGGGTAGCGAGCCGAACTCCGGTGACGGAGCCGGCATCATGCTGCAAATTCCGCACCGTTTCTTTGCAGGGGAAGCCGCTAAGCTTGGTTTTGAACTGCCGGAGCAGGGCCGCTATGGCGTGGGTATGATCTTTCTGTCTCATAACGAGGAGATCCGGGCCCGCCACGAGGCGCTCTTGAGCGACATTATTGCAGAAGAAGGCCAAGAGGTGCTTGGCTATCGCGATGTGCCTACCTTTGACGAAATGCTGGGCAAAACTGCCAAGGCAGCGAAGCCTTATGTCCGTCAGGTATTCATCGGCCGTTCCGCAGGCGTCAAGGATGAATTGGCTTTTGAACGCAAGCTGTATGTAATCCGCAAACGCGCAGAACTTGCAATCCGCTATGGCGGTACCGAAGAGGGTGAGTCCTTCTACGTGCCAAGTATGTCCTGTCGTAAGATCGTATATAAAGGCATGCTCACAACTGAGCAGGTAGGCCAGTTCTATCTGGATCTGCAGAACAAAGCGCTGGAATCCGCGATTGCGCTTGTCCACTCCCGGTTCAGCACCAATACGTTCCCGAGCTGGGAGCGTGCCCATCCCTACCGTTTCATGATCCACAATGGTGAGATCAACACCCTGCGGGGGAATGTGAACTGGATGCATGCCCGCCAGTCGCTGTTCAAGAGTGAAGTATTCGGAGAAGACCTCAGCAAGATCAAGCCGGTTGTTAATCCGGACGGTTCCGACACCGCCATGTTCGACAATACGTTCGAGTTCCTGTATCTCAGCGGACGTTCCTTGCCGCATGTGGCCATGATGATGGTACCTGAGCCTTGGAGCAACCATGACAGCATGGATGAGCAGAAGAAGGCATTCTATGAATACCACAGCACCTTGATGGAGCCGTGGGACGGGCCTGCTGCGATGGGCTTCACCGATGGTGTGCAAATCGGAGCCATTCTTGACCGTAACGGTCTGCGTCCTGCCCGTTATTATGTAACCAAAGACGATATGATTATTTTATCCTCTGAAGCAGGAGTTCTTGATATACCGGCAGAGAATGTACTATATAAAGACCGCCTGAGACCAGGCCGGATGCTGCTCGTGGATACGAAACAGGGCCGGATTATTTCTGACGAAGAAGTGAAAGCGTCCATTGCTTCCGAGCAGCCTTACCGCCAATGGCTGGATGAGCATCTGATCGGACTTGACGAGCTTCCGGATGCACCTGAGCTGCCGAACCCGAAACATGACAATGTGCAGCAGCTGCAGCAATCCTTCGGCTACACCTTTGAGGATTTGCGCAAGGTGCTGGAGCCTATGGCTTCAACCGGTGCCGAAGCTGTCGGCTCCATGGGCTATGATGCTCCGCTGGCTGTGCTGTCGGATCGTCCGCAGCGTCTTTACAACTACTTTAAACAAATGTTCGCACAGGTAACCAATCCGCCGATTGATGCAATTCGTGAAGAATTGGTAACGTCAACCGCTACGACAATCGGACCGGAACGCAACCTGCTGAAACCAGAACCGGAGAGCTGTCGACAGATCTCGCTGGAATCGCCGATTTTATCGAATGAGGATTTCGCCAAGATCCGCCATGTCCGCCGTGCGGGCTTCAAATCGATGTCCATTCCGATTCTGTTCCCGGCTGAGCTTGGAGCGGAAGGACTGCGTATCGCACTGGAGCGCATGAATGAGGCTGCTGACCGCGTAATGGCCAAGGGACATAATATTCTTATTCTGTCCGACCGCGGTGTGGACCGCGAGAATGCGGCCATCCCGGCGCTGCTGGCTGTATCTAGCCTGCATCACCATCTGATCCGCTCGGGAACACGTACGAAGGTCAGCATTTTGCTGGAGTCCGGCGAACCCCGTGAAGTCCATCATTATGCGCTTCTTCTGGGCTATGGCGTAAGTGCGGTCAATCCGTATCTGGCCTTCGAAAGTCTGGATGACATGATCAGCCAGGGCCTGCTGCGCGGAATTTCGCATGAGAAGGCTGTGAAGAACTACATTAAGGCTGCGACAAAGAGCGTAGTGAAAATACTGTCCAAAATGGGTATCTCTACTATTCAATCGTACCGTGGCGCACAGATCTTTGAAGCTGTCGGACTGAATTCGGAATTCGTCGACCGTTACTTTACCTGGACGCCTTCCCGTATTGGCGGTATCGGCCTTGAAGAAGTGGCGGCAGAAGCGCTGATTCATCATAACCGCGCCTTCACCGACAAAGACGGCAACGATAAAGTGCTTGATTCCGGCGGCGAGTACCAATGGCGCAGTGACGGGGAAGAGCATCTGTTCAACCCGCAGACCATTCACCTGCTTCAGCACTCCGTGCGGAGCGGCGATTACAATATGTACAAGAAATATGCAGCACTTGTTCAGGGTGAAAGCGAGAAACATCAGACGCTGCGCTCCATGCTGCAATTCAAATCGACAAATCAGCCAGTTCCGCTGGAAGAGGTGGAGTCGGCAGAATCAATTATGAAACGGTTCAAGACCGGTGCGATGTCCTTTGGTTCGATCAGTAAGGAAGCACATGAGACGCTGGCAATCGCCATGAACCGCATCGGCGGCAAAAGCAACACCGGTGAGGGCGGCGAAGATCCGGCACGCTTTATTCCGGACAGTAACGGTGATTCCCGCCGCAGTGCAATTAAACAGGTGGCATCGGGACGTTTCGGGGTAACTTCGAACTATCTCGTGAATGCGGATGAAATTCAGATCAAAATGGCACAGGGGGCCAAACCTGGTGAAGGCGGACAGCTGCCGGGCCGCAAGGTATATCCATGGGTGGCAGAAGTGCGCGGCTCCACAGCAGGTGTAGGTCTGATCTCACCGCCGCCGCATCATGATATTTATTCCATTGAGGATTTGGCAGAGCTGATCTACGATCTGAAGAATGCCAATCCGCGTGCCAGCATTAACGTGAAGCTGGTGTCTGAGGTAGGCGTCGGAACCATCGCTGCCGGTGTAGCCAAAGGCCGTGCCGATATCATTCTGATCAGCGGTTATGACGGAGGAACCGGCGCATCGCCGATGAACTCTATCCGCCATGCCGGTCTGCCTTGGGAGCTTGGTCTCGCTGAGACCCATCAGACACTGATGCTGAATAACCTCCGCGACCGTGTAGTGCTCGAGACAGACGGCAAAATGCTTAGTGGCCGTGACCTGGCAGTAGCAGTATTGCTGGGTGCTGAAGAATATGGATTCGCTACTGCTCCGCTTGTAGCCGTAGGCTGCATCATGATGCGGGTGTGCCAGATGGATACCTGTCCGGTCGGTGTAGCAACACAGAATCCGGATCTGCGTAAGAACTTTACGGGCGATCCACAGCATGTTGTTAACTTCATGACGTTCGTGGCGCAGGATCTGCGTGAGATTATGGCTGAGCTTGGTTTCCGCACCATTGAAGAAATGGTTGGACGCACCGATTGCCTCGACGCCGTACGCGCTTCGAGTCATTGGAAGAAGAAAGGCGTCGATCTGAGCAGCCTGCTTCATACTCCGGCAATGCCGGAAGGAAGCACACGTTTCCGCAGCAAACGCCAGAACCATGGTCTTGAAGAAACACTCGACGTTTCGAAGCTGCTTGAGCTGGCCGCACCTGCATTGGAATTCGGTACGGTGGTTGAAGCTTCGCTGCCAATCACGAACGTGAACCGTGCGGTAGGAACGATTCTGGGCAGCGAACTGACGCGCAAATATGGTGCGGCAGGTCTGCCAGATGATACGATCCGCCTGCATTTCAGCGGATCTGCCGGACAAAGTCTGGGCGCGTTCATGCCGAAGGGGATTACGATTACAGTCGAAGGCGACTCCAATGACTATGTGGGCAAAGGGCTGTCCGGCGGCAAGCTGATTATTAAGCCATCGCCGAAGGCAACCTTCGCTGCTGAGGACAATATTATTATCGGGAATACGGCGCTTTACGGAGCGACCGGCGGCGAAGTTTACATCAGCGGCATCGCCGGCGAACGGTTCGCCGTCCGCAACTCCGGTGCGAATGTCGTCGTAGAAGGCGTGGGCGATCACGGCTGTGAATATATGACCGGTGGACGCGTAGTTGTGCTCGGTGAAACCGGCCGCAACTTTGCAGCAGGGATGTCCGGTGGTATCGCTTATGTATACGATCCGAACAACACCTTCATCAAACGCTGCAACCTGGAAATGGTGCTTCTGGAGCGGGTCGAAGAACCGGACGAAATCGCTGAACTGCACAGTCTGATTGCCCGTCATACGGAGCTTACTGACAGTGCTGCGGGAAGACGGATTCTGGATGGCTGGGAAGCGGCTCTGCCGAATTTTGCCCGAGTGATTCCAAAGGATTACAAACGAATGATGGAGCAAATCCGCAAAGTTGAGCAAACCGGCTTGACTGGCGAAGCTGCCCTAATGGCAGCCTTTGAAGCCAACATGCGTGAGCTTGCCCGTGTCGGTGGCTAATCTTTAAGCAATTGTCGAAGAACAAGGGACCGTAGCCTTTTGTAATGAGAGGCTACGGTCCCTTTATTATGTAATGTAGTTTTCTTGATTTTCATGAAAAAGGTAAGTTGTGGTAATATAGAAATGCAAACTAATGAAAGGAAGTGAAATAATGACAAATATGGCAGAAATGTCGAAGCCTGTAGCCAGCCTAATGGGCGTCACCAAAAAAATTGGTTCCAAAACGCTGGTCAGCAATTTAACGCTGGACATTCCGTCCGGTCAAATTTTTGGGTTTCTTGGACCAAACGGCGCCGGGAAAACGACGACGATTCGCATGATGGTAGGGCTTATTTCGATCAGCCAGGGAGACATTCTGATCTGCGGCCGCAGCATCAAGGATCATTTCGAAGAAGCGGTAGCCAATATCGGTGCCATTGTTGAGAATCCGGAGATGTATAAGTTCTTGACCGGATACCAGAATTTGCGCCAATATGCGCGCATGGTACCGGGTGTAGACAAGCAGCGGATCAATGAGGTTGTGGAGCTCGTCGGGCTTGGACAGAGAATTCATGATAAAGTAAAAACCTATTCTCTGGGCATGCGCCAGCGGCTTGGTGTCGCTCAGGCCCTGCTGCATCGGCCGAAGCTGCTGATTCTGGATGAGCCGACAAACGGGCTTGATCCGCAAGGGATCCGTGAGCTTCGCGATTATTTGCGCCGTCTTTGCCAAGATGAGGGAACAACGGTGTTTGTCTCCAGCCATTTGTTGTCCGAAATGGAGCTGATGTGCGACAGTGTCGCGATTATCCAGAATGGCCGGCTTGTAGATGTGAAACAGCTGAAGACAGTGGGAGACGCAGTGATGCCAGCTGGGGAAACACTGTTTGAGGTGAGCGATCCGGATGCGGCGTTTAGCCTGATTGGCCGCGGAGTATTGAGAGAAGGCGGTCTAGCCATCGTGGCGAGCCGTGAGGAAGTGGCCGAACTGAATGCGAAGCTGGTGGCAGGCGGCATCAAGGTCTACAGTATCAAGGCGCTGTCCCGCTCACTGGAAGATCAATTCTTGGAAATTACAGGAGGTGAAGGCATTGGGTGAGTTCGCTGCTCTCATACATAATGAGAATATCAAGATTTATAGCCGTGTCCGTACATGGATTATGTTGTTCATTCTGGCTTTAATGAGTGCGCTGTTTCCGGCACTATTCTATTTTACCAGCAGTGGTGATATGTCCAGGATGGGACTATGGGCGAGCTTTCAGACGACCGTGAGCATTGCCTTTTTCCTGAATACAATCTTCACGGTTGTAGTTGCATCCGACTCCGTGGCGGGCGAATTTTCCTGGGGAACAATCAAGCTTTTGCTGATCCGCCCGTGGAGCCGCTCCAAAATACTGCTTTCAAAATATATTTCCATGATCCTCTTCAGTCTGCTCAGCACAGCAATATTAATTGCTTTCGCTTATGGTTCGTCATTGATCTTCTCCTCTTCAGCGGAAGCGGGGGCGTCTAACTTCGGAAATTGGAGTCCGGTTGAATACTCCTTCCTCGATGTGCTCTGCCGCTATGTTGAGCTGTTTCTAACCGCTGCGCTTGCCTTTATGGTATCCAGTGTCTTCCGGGCAAGCGGACTGGCGATCGGTCTGTCTTTGTTTATTATGTTTACCAAAAATTTATTTATCGCCATCTTTAGCCCGGAAAGGTATGAGTGGGCTAAGTATCTGATCTTTACCCACATGGATTTGCGGGGATATATATTGAGCGATGCCGGTCCTGGCGGTGTAACCCTTGGGTTCTCTGCCGCCGTGCTGGCTGTATATTATCTGCTGTTTCTGGCGGTTTCCTGGATCGTGTTCCGTAAAAGGGATGTCGCCGCTTAAGACCGTACGTAGATGGACTGTGAGGCGGGTGCATATGGGAAGCTGCGGGATGAGCCTAGACAGGTTCAAACCGTTTAGCCGGCTTCCAGCTTGCTCTGCGCCTTGGAGGCACGTTTACCTGCCTTGTCCTTCTTCTTATTCTCCTGCAGTCCGCCCGCTTTCTCCGGGGCGGGCTGTTCTGCCATGCCTATGGAACCGTTAAGTACACTTCCCTCCATAATGCTGAGCGTCCCTGCAAGGATGTTGCCGTGGAGTTGTCCGGTTCCGGTCATGGTGAGGCGGCGGTCGGCGGTAACATCGCCGAACACTTTGCCGGCTATAATGATCTCCTGAGCTTTAATGCTGGAACGGACCGTTCCTTGTTCACCCACGGTCACTGTCCCCTGGCACTGAATTTCCCCGCTGAAATTGCCTTCAATCCGCAAGTTGGTATCACACAACACCTTGCCCTCCAGTGTACCACCAAGACCGATCAGCGAGTCAGTAGACTTAAAGGTTGCCTGCAGCTTTGGTTTATTCCACACTATTAATTCCTCCTTAGGGTTTTACATAATTGAGCGGATTCACCGCCTTGTTCTGTTTTACCACCTGAAAATGAAGATGGGGACCTGTACTGCGCCCCGTATTGCCCAGCATTCCGATTTGCTCGCCTTTGTTCACCTTGTCACCGGCTTTGACGGTCATTCCGTTCAAATGCATATACCAGGTCTCCAGCCCGTTCGGATGCTCGATAATAATGTATTTTCCTCTTGCACCCATCTGATCGGAGGCGGTGACCACCCCGGCCATTGCTGCATAGACAGGATCACCGATATCACCGGCAATATCAATGCCGGAATGATAGGCGGAAACGCCCTTGAAAGGGTCTGAGCGGTAGCCGAAGCTTGAGGTGATCACATTGGAATGGGTGGGCCAGATCACGGCCGGTGCCAAGCGGGCTTTTTCGGCGAGCGCTTTTTTGGCCTGAAGGTTGGCTTGAACGCTGTTTGCCCTCTCGGCTTGGGTAATCGTGGTGGAGATGCTGTTCACCATCTCTTCAAGCATGCTGCGGATTTCGGCAAAATCATCTTTAGTTTGCCGGACCAGCTCCAAGGGATCCTCCTGATAGACCGCGATATATTCACCGCCTACCTGTGGGGTTACCTTACTGCCCAGTACCAATGAAAGCGCCCCGATCCGGTAGCTTATACCGGACAGAGAAGAAGAATTGGAAGCCGCTGCAGCCGTGAAATTCACACCTTTTAGCGCTGTTGCAACGGCTTGAGCAGATCCGTCTACGGTGTCCAGTGAAGCTGTGGCATGAGAGAGTGTCCCTGATGACGCATTGGAGGAGGATGTCTTTTCGGTATCGGAGTCTGTGCCTGTACCTTTACCTGAGTCTGTTCCAGTGGTGGAACCGCTCTCCTTGTCAATCAGCGACTGGAGCTGCGCTTCCAGCTCACTGACACTTTTTAGCTTGTCTTTGATGTTCTCAGCCTCCTCCGACAGCTCAGTCACCTGACTGCGGAGCTGCTGGAGTGTCTGGTCCTTGTCGGCGACCTTCATTTCCATTCGAAGATTAGTCAGGGATAGCGCCGCTGCTTCCGATTCCAGCTCCGCAATCGAGCGGGAGGCATGAAAATGCATGGAGGTGACCAGACTGGAGATAGACAGGGCGGCTGCGGCCGGGAGGGCCAGGGCAAGCGGCCTCGATAGCTGAAGTTGTCTGACCGGACGTCCGGCTTCGCGGACGACGAGCAATGTAATCCGGTTTTGATCGGGCTGACTCTTCATAGCTACTCCTTTCTGCGGCTTGTGCGGCCGCCTCGTGGTAACTAAAACTCCGTGCCTGCGAGTGTTAGCTATTAAATGGGCTCATCCGAATTGTCCTACTACTCTATGTATTCCAGGCCTTTGGTGAACATGACAACGGTTTGGTTGAATAAAGAAGGAGAGTTACGGCAAAACCTGTACTAGAATTGGCTTGGGTGCAGCTAATTCCCGGTTTTTCATGGTGAACAAAGTGATGCGGGTACCAAAGCCCGAAACCGGCTTGTACGAAGCTCAGGCAGGAGACAGCTATTATAGACTTTCAGGAGGTGTGCGCCTTGAGAATATTTGCAATTATTTTATGTCTTTTTATTCTGCAGATTGCCGTAATACTGCTGCTGGAGCACCGCCGTCCGCAAAGAGCGCTGGCCTGGCTGTTTATTACATTCTGCTGTCCGCCTGCCGGACTGTTGTTCTATTATTTTTTGGGCCATGATTATTGGCAGAACCGCAGGATCGGCAAACGCTGCACGCCGCTGCTACGTGAAATTCGCGCCCATGTCTCCGGCAAAATTCAGATCGTGAAAAATACTTCAGACACAGGCAACCCGGAGTTTGAAGGCCGCGATGTACTGCTGCATCTGCTCTCCGGGCTCTCGGAAAGTCCAGTTACCGGACACAATAAGTGCCGGATACTTTCCAGCGGCCAAGAAGCCTATGAGGATATGCTGGAAGCGATGGAAACGGCGCGGGAGAATATTCATCTGGAGTTCTATATTTTTCGGGATGATGTCACCGGTGAGCGGTTTCAAGAAGTCATGATCCGTAAGTGCCGCCAGGGGGTTAAAGTGCGTCTGCTATGCGACGGCCTCGGCAGTCATAAGCTGAGCCGCAGATTTATCCGCACATTGAGAAATGCAGGCGTAGAAGTCCATTTCTTTCTGCCGCCGCTGACCTCACTCATGGACCGGCGCTTTAATTACCGCAATCACCGCAAAATTCTGGTTGTTGATGGTCTAATAGGATATACGGGCGGATTGAATATCGGGGATGATTATTTGGGCAAGGATCCCAAGCTGGGCTACTGGCGGGATACCCACCTGCGGCTAGAAGGAGATGCAGTTTATAATCTGCAATACGTGTTCCTCAAGGATTGGAGATTGGCGGCAGGAGACGCCCTGAGCCATCCCCGCTTTTTTCCAAAGCACAGCTGTGAGGAACAGGAGTCTGTGCTGATTGTGGCAAGCGGGCCGGATGGAGCAATAGATGCCTCACTGGAGATGTATTTTGCCTCATTATGTGCAGCCAGGCAGCGAATCTGGATTGCTTCGCCGTATTTCATTCCCGATCCTACGATTTGCCGGGCACTTAAGAATGCCGTGCTCAGTGGTGTGGATGTGAGAATTATTATTCCTGCCACACCAGACAACAGGCTGGTTTATAATGCTTCTTTATCCTATCTGGAGAATCTGCAGGATGCCGGGGTGAAATTCTACCGCTACAAGAAGGGATTTATGCATGCCAAAGTCATGATCATAGACGATCTGCTGGCTACTGTGGGCAGTGCCAATCTGGACATGCGCAGCTTCTACTCCAACTTCGAGCTTACCACTGTGCTGCTCCAGCCGGAGAGCATTAATACGCTTAAGTTAGCGTTCGAGAATGATATCAAGCATAGCGAATTTATTGACCCTGCAAAATTTAGCAAGAGGGGACGAAATGTCAAGTTGATTCAAGGGCTCTGTCAGCTGCTTTCGCCGCTATTATGACGGAAAAAGGGTCAAAACCTTAACTTTTCGAAGGCGCGAACATGTTCCGTTCCTTATTTGAGCTTCTTTTATGATATAATATAGGTATAAGAAGAAATTTAAGAAAGTATAGCTTAACAATTATGCTTTCGATTATTCTTGTTTATACTTTTTTATAGGGGGAGTTCTATGACTGTAAGCCAAAAAGTCTTTACGAGTGAGGAACAGAAGAAACCGCAGAAGTCGGGGGCTTTGAAGACCGCCAGACTGGCCCAGCGGATTATTATGATGGTGCTCGGGGCGGGTATGATGTCTGTTGCACTGGAGATTTTTCTTGTTCCCAATCAGTTGATTGACGGCGGAATTACGGGTATTTCTATTATGCTGTCCGATATTTTTGACATCCCGCTCGGGATTTTGCTGACGCTGCTTAACTTGCCGTTTCTGGTTGTGGGTTATAAGCAGATTGGCAAAACCTTTGCCTTATCCACATTATTTTCCGTAGTAGTAATGTCCATCGGTACTCAACTGCTCCATCCTGTAAATCCCATAACGGTGGAACCGCTTCTTGCCGCAGTGTTTGGGGGCGTCATTCTTGGCGTGGGTGTAGGACTCGTTGTACGTTACGGGGGATCACTGGATGGTACAGAGATTGTCGCCATTCTCGTGTCTAAGAAGCTGCCGTTTTCCGTAGGTGAGGTAGTTATGTTTTTCAACCTGTTTATTCTTTCAAGCGCAGGTTTTGTGTTCGGCTGGAATAATGCGATGTTTTCTCTAATTGCTTACTATATTGCGTTTAAGCTGATTGATATTACGCTTGAGGGGCTTGATCAATCCAAGTCGGTATGGATTATCAGCGATAAATTCCGTGATATCGGCGAAGCGCTGACCGAGCGTCTGGGACGCGGCGTTACCTATCTTGATGGGGAAGGCGGCTTCTCCGGTGAGAACAAGAAAGTGATCTTTGTGGTAATCACCCGTTTGGAAGAAGCCAAACTGAAGTCGATTGTTGAGGATTGGGATTCCGATGCCTTTATCGCAATTGGCAATATCCATGATGTTAAAGGCGGCCGCTTTAAGAAAAAATCAATCCACTAGCGATTCTCACAACCTGAGCGCTATCCGAAGGAAGGTATATTTACGAAAGTCAGAGTAATCAATAGGGCGGTTGCGTTTGGCAGCGCCGTATTCTCATATATAATACCTTCCGTCCAAAAGCTGGACGCCTGATAAGCCCGCAGCCTGAAAAGGCAGTTGCGGGCTTATTGCTGTTTCAGAATCAAGGGAGCCGGGAGATAATGTTCTCTACCGGCTGAGGCGGTACACCAACAATTAAATCGCCCATGCGGCTGAGGCGTTCCTCAATATTCAGCAGATGAAAATCTGCAGGGGAGACATTGCGCTGCACCTCTTCCCATAAGAGGGGAGTAGAAACAGTGGCCAGCGGTCTGGCACGCGGAGTATAAGGAGCGGCAAGGGTTTTGCCTCCGTAGTGCTGAAGATAATCAAAATAAATTTTGTCGCCGCGGTGTTTCTTCAGCCGCTCCAGGGTGAACAGATCGGGACGTTTCTCGGTGACATAACGTCCCACAAAATGCCCAATCTTGCGCAAGTCATCGAAAGTAACACCAGGCCGGATAGGAATGATGATCTGCACACCTGTGGCCCCCGAAGTCTTCGGAACGGAAGCCAGTCCCAGCGATTTCAGCACTTCACCGACAGTGGCGGCCGCTTCCATGATCCGCGGCTCCACCTCAAGGGAGGGATCAAGATCAATCATCCATTCACAGGGAAGCCCGCTTCCCGCATAATGCAGGGAAGGGTGAAACTCCAGTGCAGCCAGATTGCCCAGCCAGAGCAGCTCAGGCAAGCCCTGAAGCACGATATAGTTGATTTTGTCCTGTACCGCCGTTCGGACAAAGTCCGGCAGGGGGTCCGGGGCGTTTTTTTGATAAAAGGACATGCCGGAAATGCCGTGGGGGTAGCGAATTACCGTCAGCAGCCGGTCCCGGCAATAGCGCAGCAAATAAGGGGAGAGTGCGGCCAGCTTTTCCAGATAGATCCGTTTGGTAATCCCTGCCTCGGGCCATAATGGTTTATCGGGGTTCGTTATCGTAATTTCTTGTCCGGCTACAGTAATGGAGCCTTTGATCGTTGCCGGCATGCCGGATCTCCTCCCTTCCCTTCCTCGTACATAGCTGCAGCGCACGCCTTTTGCGCTTAATCCCTTGTTTCTAATTACCCCTTCTGCTCTATCCGGCAAGACTGCGGCGGCAAATCTACTTGTGCCTGAATGACTGGTTGGCGAAAGGTACCTGAGCTGTTCCATTCCAAAAAATGAAGCCTGAAGACCAGCTCGGGCTTGATCCATACCGCATCCTTGCTGCGCTGGGGCAGGGCTGCAAAAGGCATCTTCGGTAAGGTGAGGCGGTGGGCTGCCGCAGTCACGTTCCGCCAATCCGCCGCCGTCATTCTGCCCGCACCGGCATGACCGATGTAATGCAGCTTCCCTTCGTCGTCGTACAGGCCAAAGAGCAGCGCATTTACAATCCCGTCACGAAAGGTTACCCCGCCGGCGACGGCAGTTACATCGGAAATGATTTTCCGCTTCTGCCAGCGTTTGTCCTTCCCTCCCGGCGCGTAAGTACTATTCACGTCCTTGCATACGATGCCTTCCAGACTGCCGCTTTGGGCTGCGGAGAACAGCTCCGCCGGATTGGCATAGCTCGGCACATTTTGGACGTGGGGATGGGGCAGCAGCATTTCATTTAAGTACTGCTGCCTCAGGGATAAGGGCTGATCAAGCAGCCATAGTCCGTTGCAATACAGGATGTCAAACACCATATATAGAACCGGAACCTGCGGTCTAACCGCCCGGATGGCAGCTTCATTCTTCAGGCTGTCGCGGCGCATGACCTCATGAAAGGAAGGTTTGCCGCCACTGAGCGCAATGACTTCTCCGTCCAGGATAAAAGAGCCGGCCCGGCAATAGCTGCTGGGATCGGCCAGCTCGGGATACTGCGGCGTGCGGCGGTTGCCCCGGCGGTTAATGAGCTCCGCATGGCTGCCATCGTAATAAGAAAGCATGCGTACACCGTCCCATTTGATTTGTGCGATCCACTCGCCGCCGGACGGAAGCTGCGCGGCCAGTACAGGCTCAAATGGAATGACTGGCTGCAGCTTCATAGCAACCCCTCCTAAAGAAAATATAGGCTAATAATCTTAGGAAACTGTGTCTTTGCTCTTGGCGCTGCGGCGTTTCGGCTTAGGTGAAATGACCGGAATCGGTCCGGTTGCTTCGTTAAGTACAGCGGCTGCAGGAGCAGCGGCTGTTGTTTTGGCCTTTGCGGTTTTTTTCTTGGCAGCGGCTGTTTGCGGTTTGGCCGCAGAACCGGACGGGGAGAGTCCGGGGTCTGTCGGGATATGCTGAACCGCTTCGATGCTGGCCTGCAGCGCGGCCATCAGGTCGATTACATTGCTCTCCTGCCGCGCCGGAGCAATATGGAATTCTTCACCGGCAATTTTATGGGAGATTAGATCCAGCATCCGCTGGCGGTAATCATCGGTATATTTTGCCGGCTCGAAGGGTGTAGACAGCTGGGATATGAGCAGTTTGGCCATATCCAGCTCCTTGTCATTAACCATTCCGGCTTCCGGCAGGCCTGGAACCTGGGAGACGGGCCGCACCTCGTCGGGATAATAGATGGTTTCAATCGCCAGGCAGTCCGACAAGACGCGGATGGCGGCGAGACTGCTTTTGGAGCGGATGGAAATTTTGGCAATGCCGATCTTTCCGGTCTGGCGCATAGCTTCCATCAGCAGCCGGTAGGCATTCATCCCGGCCTGATCGGGAGAAAGATAATAGGTCTTTTGAAAATAAATCGGGTCGATCTCCGTTAAATCCACAAAGTCCAAAATGGTGATGCTTTTGCTGCTCTCCTCGGTAAGCTGATCCAGCTCCTCTTTGTCGAAGAGGACAAACTTTCCCTTCTCATACTCATAACCTTTGCCGATTTCTTCCCAGGCTACTTCCTTGTCACACACGGGACATTTGCGCACGTATGACAGCGGACTGCCGCATTCCTTGTGGATATAACGCAGGGAAATGTCCTTATCCTCCGTGGCGGAGAACATTTTGACCGGAACATGTACAAGCCCGAAGCTGATGGCTCCTTTCCAAACGGTATGCATGGATATCGCCTCCTGATAATAAGTGCTTTGGCTTAGTATGGGGCGGCGGGGCTTTTTCTAGCCGGATGCATTTTTTGCGAAGCATGGGAAAAAATAAAGTCAGCAAACCTTGAAGGATGAAAAAAGAATCAGGAACGCAGCGGAGGTATTATATGGGGCGTGGACCGAATGAATGGATTGACAGCTTATCGGAGCAGGACATTCCGGCAGAGGTCGTGGATTGGGAGAATATTATTGCGGTACGGGAGGACAATGGGTTAAGTGATGAGTCAGAGCACCTCGATGCCGTGGCGACGATTGGTGAACCGCCTACTGCCGAGGAGGAGACAGAGGAACATTGACCTTAGTGTGATGTTGTGAAGGAATGGAATCAAGCTAGGGTGCAAAAAAGCGTATATTTACAAAAAATAAAGAGCAAGCTTCCCGAAGCTAGTTTTGTACGATGGTAAATCAATGGGGCATCTGCTCACAAAACTTTAAGGAGCCAAAAAAATGGATGTACAGCGGGCGAAGGCTATTTATGACTCCAAAGAAATGATCTCCGTGCATTTGGATGGAGAGCCGGTATGGATTGAGCATGTTGATGCGGGCAATGGCATGGCTACGGTGCAGGTCGGCTCTCGGCCGACCAATACGCATACCGTCGGTGTGGAACGGCTGGAGGAGCAGGGAAGTTAGAATTAATGGCAGGCAATGAACCCAACCGGTTGAAGGGATAACCCCTATTCAATCGGTTTTTTTGTATTTGCCAATTGTCGCTGCATTCGGATTATGAAACCGTTAGAATAAGTGGACTCGCATCACCTGCGCTCCCTGCGCACGGGAAAGGATAACTGCACTTGCAGTATAAGAAAGACCTTCAACGGGGGCTTTGCTGCCGAGGGAAAGGAGTAGAGCGGGTTGTTGCGGTAGCAGTACCATACCGATATAATTAAGAGTATTGTTACCGGCAAGGTATATTCTAAAAGGTGGTAGTTGCAGCTTGGACAATAATGTTGAAACGGTGTTTACTTACCGTTCTTACAGCTTGCAGGATACGGAGCGGCTCGCTGCCGCTGTCGCCGCTGCTTCAACGGCGGGGATGGTTATCGGCCTGGACGGCGATTTGGGTGCGGGCAAAACGGCATTCTCGCAGAGGTATGCCCGCCATTTGGGCGTACAAGGGATTGTAAACAGTCCTACTTTTACAATTATTAAAGAATATGAAGGCAGATTGCCGCTGTATCATATGGATGTATACCGGATTTCGCTTCAGGAAGCGGACGAGCTGGGGCTGGATGAATATTTTTACGGACAGGGCGTTTGCCTGGTGGAATGGAGCAGCATTATACAAGAGTTGATGCCGCCGCGGCATCTGCATATATACATGGAAACAACCGGGCCGGACGAACGACTGATCACGGTTACCGGAATCGGAGAGCCCTACGGCGAGGTCTGCCGGGCTCTGATCCAGAAGTGGGGTAAAGAAAGATGACGAATGAAAATAAAGAGCCGCGCAAGCGGTTTTTGTCGCTGGATACATCAACGGCTGTCCTGGGTGTGGCCATCACCGGAGACGGCAGGCTTTTGCATGAAATTAATGCATCCGGGGAGCGGAACCATTCGGTTCATCTGCTGCCGATTATTCAGGAGGCGCTGCAGGCTTCGGGGACTACCTCAGATATGCTGGCTGGAGTCTCCGTCGGAGTCGGGCCTGGTTCGTATACGGGAACGCGCATTGCGGTTACAGCAGCGAAGACGCTGGCCTGGGCCTGGAAGGTTCCGGTAGCGGGCGTGTCGAGCCTGCATGCACTGGCCTGGGGCGGCCTGGGCGCCGCTCTTGCGCAGCAGCACCCGGAAGCCGGAGGACAGGTGCCGGAGAAGGCCGGGAACGGCCCGGACTGGATTATTCCGCTGCTCGACGCGCGCCGGGGCCAAGCCTATACGGCGTTGTTTGCCGCCAATGGCGATGAAGCCCCGAAGCGGCTTGAGCCCGATGCGATCCGCCTTATGGCAGACTGGGTGCTGCAGCTGGAAGAACGGCATAAGCAGGCAGCGGCAGAGGGCGTAAAGCCGCGTATCCTGTGGTTTGTCGGGGAGACCGAGCTGCACGGCAGCGAGGAGAGCCTTCGTACATTGATGGAAGAAGGTTGTGTGCGGGCCGTGCCTTATGAGCTGGAAGGCCGCTGGACAGGCTTCCTCGGTGAGGAACGGCTGCTGGCGGGGAGTGACGATATTCACGGGTTAATCCCGAACTATACCCAGCTTTCCGAAGCGGAAGCGAATCTGCGCCGGAGCAGTGAAGGGAGCCTGAACAAAAGATGACGGAATCGGAGCCAATTAGAGACCAGGGGAGCGAGCTTATTTTCCGCCTGATGAAGCTGGAGGATATTCCCGAAATTCTTGTAATTGAGCGGGAAGCCTTCACTATGCCATGGACCGAGGAAGCGTTCCGCAACGAGCTGACGCATAATCATTTCGCTAGATATATGGTTATGGAGCTGGAGAGCCATATTATCGGGTACGCCGGAATGTGGGCAATTGTGGACGAAGCCCATGTGACAAACATCGCCCTGCTCGAGGCCTACCGGGGACGCAAATGGGGGGACAGGCTGCTGGATGAACTGATGAAGACAGCCGCTTATTTAGGCATGAAGTCGATTACGCTGGAGGTGCGGGTCACAAACGAGGTAGCCCAGAATTTATATCGAAAAAAAGGCTTCCGGCCCGCGGGTACCCGCAAGGGCTACTATTCGGACAACCGTGAGGATGCGCTTATTATGTGGGCGGATCTGCCGGAGTACGAGGAGCATGGAATGATGGAAGGAAGCGTGGATCTGAAATGAAGACAGAAACGGGCGGAGCTCAGCCTGTACTTATATTAGCCATTGAAACCAGCTGTGACGAGACATCGGTCGCGGTCATCAAGGACGGCAGCGAGGTGTTGTCGAATATTATTTCAAGCCAGATTGAGACACACCGTGCGTTCGGCGGTGTAGTTCCTGAGGTGGCTTCACGCAAGCATGTCGAGGTTATAACGCTGGTGATCGAAGAAGCATTGGCAGCGGCGGGTGTTGAGCCGCAACAGCTGACCGCAGTTGCCGTAACGCAGGGTCCTGGGCTGGTCGGCGCGCTGCTGGTTGGCGTAGTTGCGGCCAAGAGTCTTGCGCTGGCCTGGGGCAAGCCGCTGATCGGCACGCATCATATTGCCGGGCATATTTATGCCAACCGGCTGGTCAAGGAATTGCAATATCCCTGCATGACTCTTGTTGTGTCCGGGGGACACACTGAACTCGTGAACATGGAACGGGAAGGGGAATTCCGGATTATTGGACGCACCCGTGACGATGCAGTAGGCGAGGCTTATGACAAAGTGGCGCGGGCGCTTGGTTTTCCTTATCCCGGCGGCCCCCATGTAGACCGGCTGGCCCGGGAGGCGGAGGAAGCTGTGCCGCTGCCGCGGGTCTGGCTGGAGCCGGATTCCTATGATTTCAGCTTCAGCGGTCTGAAGTCGGCTGTGCTGAATGTAGTCAACCAGAGCAAGATGAAGGGGCTCACACCGGATGTTGCCGGCATCGCCCGCGGTTTCCAGGAGTCGGTTGTCGAGGTGCTCGTAGAGAAAGCCGTGCGTGCCGTAAAAGCCTGCGAGGCCAAACAACTGCTGCTGTGCGGCGGGGTTGCCGCGAACAAGGGCTTGCGTGAAGCGTTGATTGCCCGTTGTGACAGGGAAAAGATCGAACTGATCATCCCGCCGCCGGTGTACTGCACCGACAATGCGGCGATGATCGGCGCGGCGGCCTATGTCAAATGGATACATGACGGAGACACACCGCTGGACATGGTGGCCGATCCCGGCTTGTCGCTGGAGAAGTGGTCAGTAGCCGCCTATTGACAGCATCTGGAGGCGCGGGTATAATCAAGAGCAATTAAACGAAACAAACGCGATGAATGGAAGCAGTAAGGAAACTCCGGGATAAGAGAACTGCGGGCAGGTGCGACGCAGTCGAAGGAGCCCTGAACTCGTCCGGGAGCGGAGCGGTGGAAGCAGGGACCTCCTGTTCACAGGAGTGTTGAACGGCGTGCAGGATTGCCGTACCTTTCGTACACCGTTACGGGTTACCTCCGTGAGAGGGTGGTCGGGTAAGACAGGCGGAATTATTATGAGGCCGGATGTTCTTGCTTGGCTATAAAGTGGATATCTTAGGATGGCAGAGGTTTGGCTGATCCGTGATATCAACAAGAGTGGTACCGCGAAGGTTAACAGCCTGTCGTCTCTTGAATGAGATGGCAGGCTTTTTTGTATGGATTTTCAGGGATTCAGAGGTCAAAATCAATATCAATACACGCAATGAACGGGAGCAGTAGATGACGAAGGTGAACAGAGAGCTGCGGGGTGGTGCGACGCAGTCACCGGAAAACATTGAATCTCGCCCGGGAGCGGAGCGGCGGAAGGGCATGAGGTACGCCGCAACGGTTGTCCCCGTTAACAGACCTTCATGTATCGCGGTTGGTTCCTTATGGAGCGAGCAGGTACGGGATACATGGGGAAGAGCTGGACGCAGCTGGGCTTGGCATTACCAGGAGCCTATGCGTCAAAAAGAGTGGTACCGCGGAGGGGTGACCCGCCGTCTCTTTATTGAGACGGCGGGTTTTTGCGTTGTTCAGGAGGTGAACGGGGAACCGGACACCTCCGGTAACGGCGTTTGAGAGTGACGGCTTTCCGCAATGCTGCGGGAGGTCCACTCTCTACTTGCTGCCGGCAGCAGTGGGCGGGAAATCAGCAGGGCCGCAAGTCGACGTGCGGTTCTGCGCGAAGTGCCAGGGAAGAACACGTAAGACCAGACTGGAAGACAAAGTGTGAGACAGACAGGATGACAATGTGTTAGACAGACTGTAATACAAACTGTAATACAAGCGGAAATGCAAAAAATGTAATCCAAAATGTAATACAAAAGCTCAGACCATCACGCTGGCCAACTCAGCAAAATGCATACTCACACTAAGGGGATGCGGTCAATCAACCCACTTTCAGGAGGTTATTCCATGATTATTCCGGTGAAGAAACGTATACAGATTTTTGACACGACACTGCGAGACGGTGAGCAGGCCCCCGGGGCGAGCCTGACTCCCGAGCAAAAGATAATATTGGCCTACAAGCTCGCCGAACTGGGTGTCGATGTGCTGGAGCCGGGATTCCCGGTCTCGAGTCCGGGTGATTTTGCAGCGGTGGAGACGATTTCCCGCAAGGTGGAGGGCGTAGAAATTTGCGGCTTCGCCCGCGCGGTCAAGGGTGACATCGATGCCGCAGTCCGGGCAACCCGGGATGCGCAGCGCCGGCGGATTCACCTGTTCATCTCCTCTTCCGACATTCACCTGCGCCATCAGCTGCGCAAAAGCAGACCCGAGGTGGTTGCTGCCGCCCGCGAAATGACAGCCTATGCCCGCCAGTTCTGCGATGTCGTGGAATTTACCGCCATGGATGCCGCACGGACAGGGATCGACGATCTGATCGAGATGGTGGAAGCGGTCATTGAAGAAGGGGCGACTATTATTAATCTGCCGGATACAGTCGGCTATGCGCTGCCGCAGGAATACGGAGAGATGTTCCGCCGGGTGCGGCTGGGTGCCAGAGGCGGCGGGAACGTGAGCTACAGTGCCCATTGCCACAACGATTTGGGCCTTGCTGTAGCGAACAGCCTGGCAGCGATCGAGGGCGGCGCGACCCAAATCGAGGTCACGGTCAACGGCGTTGGTGAACGTACTGGCAACTGTGCATTGGAGGAATTGGTTATGGCTCTGGAAACCCGCGGGGACGTCCTTGGTGCAGAGACGGGAATCGTTCTCGAAAAACTGTACGATACTTCCCGGATCATCAGCGGGGCGATGCATTTTCCGATTGCCTACAACAAGCCGGTTGTCGGCAGAAACGCCTTCCAGCATGAATCGGGGATTCATCAGGACGGCCTGCTGAAGGACCGCAGCACCTATGAGATCATGGACCCTGAACGGCTGGGCATTCCGCGCAGCATGATCATTCTGGGTAAGCACTCCGGCAGACATGCGCTGAAGGACCGGGCAGCGAAGTACGGCATTGCCTTGGATTCGGCAGAGCTTGATGCGCTCTACGAATCGTTCAAGGAGACTGCTGACCGTCAAAAGGCCGTCAGCGACGACGAACTGCTGCGAATGGTCAGCAGCACAACAGGGCAGCAGGCGCAGGTCTATGGGCTGGGCGAGGTTCAGGTGCTGGCCGGCAGTGCGCCGCGCCGTGTAGCTGCCGTTACGGTGAATCACCTGAAAAGCGGCAAGGAGACCTCGCATACCAGCACCGGCAACGGTCCGCTGGAGGCAGTCATTGCAGCGATCGCGCAAGGCATCACTGAAGAGATCCGCTTTGACGGTCTGGAGCTGCATTCACTCGGCAGCGGTGAGAACGCCCAGGCTGAGGCTGCTGTAATGGTGGAATGGGCAGGCTGCAAATTCCGGGGGACAGCGATCCATCAGGATATTGTAATGGCGGCGGGGATTGCCTACATTGCTGCGTGTAATTCGGCGCTGTTGTCTGCCGGGGAAGAGGCTGATCCGGTGGCAGCGGAATTTCAGGCCGCGGAATCCTAAAGGAGCGCGAAGAATCCTCTCCAGGCCGTTGAGTTTTCTGACTGAGGAGAATATGAAAAAGCCCTCATCCTGTGCACAGCAGGATGAGGGCTTTTTACTGCGGAGCACCTCTAATTTTTTTGGCGAAAAAGGTAGAAAATTAGCGAATGCATCTTTTGTCAAGATGTGGACAACGTTATCCACATATTCTGTCCGGGTTGTGTAAAAACCGTGTAAAATCAGCAATAACGCCCTTTTTTTGAAGCCTCAAAATGCTGATTTCTCCAGAGGACATTTCTTGTGGAAATTGTGGATAATGTGGATAATTCGGTGGATAAAAAGTCCTTGACAACGAAAATAGCGATTTTACGCCTAAAAAAAGGCCCCAAGGGCCTTTTTGAAGCGTGAGTTATACACGAAATCTGTGGATGAGCTTGTGGATAAGTATTTTTGAACAAATCAGAAACACTTAAAAAATATTTATTTAACGCATTTACATTATTCGTCAGCAAGGTTTTCCCATTCGCTAAATAATTCTGTAAGATCCGCTTTCTTGCTCTTCAGGTCGCTTTCATGTTCTTGAAGCGCCATATAGTCCTGATAAACTTCAGGTTTGGTCATTTCATTTTCGACACGGGCGATGTCTTCCTCAAGCCGGGCAATGTTCTCTTCCAGCTCGGAAATCCGCCGCTGGCGGTTGCGTTCCTCGCGTTTGGCCTGTTTGTCGGCTTCATAGGAAGAAGCGGTGCCTTTTTCCGCTGCTGAAGCTTCGATGTCAGCATTCCGGGACGCTTTGGCAGAGGCAAGTTCGGCTTCCTCCAGTGCGATGTCTTCAAGCTCCTTCTTCTTCTCGACATAGTCGTCATAATTTCCGAGATATTGGTCGATGCCGCCGGGGTGAAGCTCCAGAACACGCTCGGCCATTTTATTAAGAAAATAACGGTCATGGGAGATAAAAAGCAGCGTTCCCTCGAAATCGATTAGCGCCGATTCCAGCACTTCACGGCTCACCAGATCCAAATGGTTGGTCGGCTCATCGAGAATGAGCATGTTCGCACCGCGCAGCATGAGCTTGGAGAGTGCTACCCGTGCTTTCTCGCCGCCGCTGAGGGCAGCGACTTTCTTCAGGACATCCTCGCCGCTGAACAGGAAGTTGCCGAGGATAGTGCGGATTCGCGCTTCTTCCAGCATCGGGTACTCGCTCCATAACTCTTCCAGCACCGTATTGCGCGGATTCAGCCGGGTTTGTTCCTGGTCGTAGTAAGCGATTTTCACTTTTGTTCCCCAGTTGACCGTTCCGGCCGAAGGTTCGCGCGTGCCAGTCAGGCACTGCAGCAGCGTGGATTTTCCGATCCCGTTCGGGCCAATCAGCGCCGCAGTTTCGCCGCGCCGCAGCTCGAAGGAAGCGTGCTGAAACAGCGGTGCCGATTTTTCGCTGAAGGCCACAGCGACGTCACGGAGCTGCAGCACCTCTTTGCCCGACATGAAATCAGGCTCGAAGGAGAAGCTGGCCTTCTTGAGATCACCCAGCGGTTTGTCGAGGCGGTCCATTTTATCGAGTGCTTTGCGGCGGCTCTGCGCACGCTTGGTGGTGGAGGCGCGCACGATATTACGCTGCACGAAATCCTCCATCCGCGAGATTTCATCCTGCTGCTTCTCATATTGCTTCATGCGGATTTCATACTCCGCAGCTTTCAGCTCCATGTAGCGGCTGTAGTTTCCAGTGTATCTCCGGGACTGATGCCGTTCGATCTCAACGATGGTCGTGACCAGCCGGTCGAGGAAATACCGGTCATGGGAGACGACCAGGATGCCGCCGGCATAGCCGCGCAGGTAATCCTCCAGCCAGGTGAGCGTCTCGATATCCAGATGGTTGGTCGGCTCATCCAGCATGAGCAGATCCGGAGCCTGAAGCAGGATACGGGCCAGTGCCAGCCGAGTCTTCTGGCCGCCGCTTAGCGTCGCGATAGGTGTCTCCGGTGCAAATTCACCGAAGCCCATACCATGAAGCACGCTGCGAATCCGTGTATTCATCTCATATCCGCCGTGGTCCTTGAACCAATCCGAACGTTTGGCATACCGTTCCAGCAGGTCCTCATACCGCTTGGGATCCTCCGCGAGCAGGGGATCGGCGATACTGGCTTCCAGCTGCCGCAGCTCGGCTTCCGCTTCAATCAGCGGAGCAAAGACAGCCAGCATTTCCTCCTGAATGGTCTTGTCCGACTGGAGGCCGCTGTTCTGGGCCAGGTAGCCGATTGTGGTTTCCTTGGATTTATGAATTTGCCCGCTGTCAAAAGACATCTCGCCTGCGAGAATCTGCAGAAAGGTGGATTTGCCGGCGCCGTTGACACCGACAAGCCCCACTCTTTCCTTCTCGTTTACTTGCAGGCTTATGCCGTCCAGCACGCTTTGTATCCCATATGATTTCGTAATTCCTGTCGCTTGAAGAAGCATACCGATGAAACCTCCGCCCTTGCTTATTTCGCCTCGGCTTTGAACGCTTCGGCCATATTACATACTTATTCTATAGTTTACATGAAAAGCGTTTGCGGCGCGAGAGGTGGACCCCAGCGTCTTAAGTGGAAATTCGGGTAATGGAGCGAAAAATAGTTGGGTAATGATTCGTATAACAACGTGATTCAAGCTACCTTGGCGAACCGGGGGGAAGAGTGGTAAACTGAGTTTACAAACTATGATAAGCTAGGTATATGAACAAGAGGAGGCGGCTGCCTATGACGGGCCAAAAGCTCCCGCTAGCTGAGTGGAAGCGGGAGCTTCGCGCGGAGAAAGCCGCTCTCCGTGACAGTCTGTCCTTGGATCAGAGGACGTCCTGGTCTTCTCTGGCCTGCAGTCATGCATCAGAATGGCTCCGGCAGGAAGGAGCATCTTCATTCATGGCCTATGTTTCGTTCCGCTCGGAGCTGGATACACGTCCGCTTATCACTGCGGCTTGGGGGCAAGCGCGTAAGGTATTGCTGCCCCGGGTAATTCAGGCCAGCGGAAGAATGAGCCTGCATGCGGTAGCTTCCTGGGAGGATTTGGCGCCGGGAGCTTACGGGATTCAAGAGCCGATTACCGGCGCTATAGAGCTCCAGTGCCCTGAGGGAGTGCCGGATGTTGTATTCGTGCCGGGGCTGGCCTTCGACTCCCGGGGCGGACGGCTCGGTTACGGGCGCGGCTACTATGACCGCTTGCGGGCAGCTTGGGAAGCGGAGCTTCCGGAAGCCGCCAGACCGCCGGTATGGGCCGGACTGGCGTACGGACTGCAGCTGGTGCAGGAAGTGCCGATGGATGACCATGATGCCTATATGGACATGCTGATTACGGAAGACGGCATTATTCATTGCCGGAAGGAGAGAGAGCTGTGGAGTTAACCCATTTCAATGAGCAGGGCAGAGCGCGCATGGTGGATGTCAGCGACAAGGAAATTAGCAAGCGGACAGCTGTCGCGCGGAGCAAGGTGCAGATGGACCCGAACACGCTTGCGGCCATTAAAGCGGGCAAGATCGGCAAAGGCGATGTTATGGCTGTTGCCCAGGTTGCCGGAATTATGGCCGCGAAGAACACCTCCAGCTGGATTCCAATGTGCCACCCGCTGCCGCTTACCGGTGTTGATATCAGCTTCTCGGATAACAGCGAAGATGAACTCTATATAGAAGCAACCGTCAAGACGACCGGAAAGACCGGAGTGGAGATGGAGGCGCTGACTGCGGTTTCTGCGGCGGCGCTGACTGTATATGACATGTGCAAGGCGCTGCAAAAGGACATGATCATCGGTCCGACGATGCTGGTATCCAAGAGCGGCGGGAAAAACGGAGATTACGCGCTGGAAGCATAGCAGTGGCAATAGGCTTAGCGCAACAACAGATACCTGAGTGTCTTTCAGAGCAACACCCGAGGCGTATTTATTTGCTAAAAAGGGCGGCGCAGCCGTTCTTCTTGGCGGAAAGTGCGAGAAGGCAGCACATTGCAGGCCTTCCATACATAATACATAGAGAGGGAGGGACAACCTATGGCGTGGAAAACAGCAATCCTGACGGCCAGCGATAAAGGGGCCAGGGGCGAACGGGAAGACACGAGCGCCCAGGTTATTCGGGAGCTGGTGGAAGAGGAGCTTGGCGGTGAGATTATTGAGTACCGGATCGTGCCGGATGAGCAGGATGAGATCATAGCTGCTTTGATTGAACTTACGGATTATTTTCAGGCGGATCTGGTGCTGACTACCGGAGGGACTGATTTGGCGATTCGTGATGTTACGCCGGAAGCTACACGGCGTGTAATTGAGCGGGAGGTGCCCGGCCTCTCTGAGGCCATGCGCAGTACCGTCATGCAGAAGAACCGCGCGGTTATGCTGTTCCGCGGTATTTGCGGCATTCGCGGGAGAACGCTGATCGTTAATTTGCCGGGTACACCGAAGGGTGTCCATGAGAATCTGGCAGCGATTATGGATCAGCTGCCTGAAGCGCTGCTCATGGTAACCGGCCAATACCGTCAATAAACTTGTCAATTCCAGTAATGTCACAGAAATCACCCCGGATAACAGATGGATGTGTGACATAAGTTATGGTATTATTAATTTATTGTTAACGATATCATGAACGGACAAAGTAACAAGGAGGAATGACTATGCTAAACGGTATTGGTGCTCCCGGAATTATTTTACTGGTCATTTTAGCGCTATTGCTCTTTGGCCCCAACAAGCTTCCTGAGCTTGGCCGGGCAGTCGGGCGGACCTTCCGCGAATTTAAGGACGGGGCGCGTGAAATTATCAGCGAACCTGAGCCGGCCAAGAAGAGTGAGGCTCCTGTTCCGCCGGCCCCGCACATATTAGCAACAGAACTCCCGCAGGACAGACGCCTGCCGGAGTAATACCATCCATTACGCGGGGGCGTTTCTCTCAGTTCTGTTTCAGACTGGGAAGACGCCCTTTTTTTCTGCCATTAATCATGCTATACATATGTCAAATGGGTGGTGTCTGTCATGACTCTGGAACCGGAAGAAATGTCGGTAGTTGAACATCTCACCGAACTGCGTAGGCGGATTATCTACGTGCTGATTGTTTTTGTAGTGGGTCTCATAGGCGGACTGTTCGTCGCCAAACCGATCTATTTATACCTGATCCATGCGGACCATGCCCAGGGTTTTGTGCTGCATGCCTTCTCTTTCTGGGATGGCATTGGCATGTACATGAAGATTGCCATGGCAGTTTCGCTAACGGTATCCCTGCCTTTCATCGTCTATCAGCTGTGGGCTTTCATCAGTCCCGGGCTGCGGCAAGTGGAGCGGAGTGCGGCTTTGCGGTATGTGCCCTATGTGTTTATCCTTTTTCTGCTGGGCATTGCCTTTGCCTATTACATTGTATTTCCGATGGCGCTGTCGTTTACCATCTCGATCACCCGCGGCATGGGACTGGAAGAAACCTACGGAATCGCACAGTATTTCAGCTTTATGTTCAGCCTGGTGATTCCGCTGGCTCTGCTCTTTGAGCTGCCGCTGCTTGTTATGTTCCTGACGAAGCTGAGAATTCTCAATCCGCTGCGGCTGCGTAAGATGCGGAGATACGCCTATTTTGCGCTCGTCTTCATCGCAGTGGTCATCACACCACCCGATTTCATCTCGGACTTTTTGGTGACGATCCCGCTGCTGGTGCTGTATGAGTTCAGCGTGTTTCTGTCTGCGTTCGTTTACCGCAAGCAGCTGGCTATGGACAACGAGCGGGAGGCACGCTACGTCAGGAAAGAGTAGGCCCGGCGGGGAGAAGACTCCCGCAGGGCTGCTCTGCGGCTGTGGCCGGCTGCTGCAGTTGGGGCTGGCTTCTGCCAGCGGGATACTAGGGCATAGCCTATTGAAACTGCATACTAACAGCCGATTGGCGAGGCCCGGCATCCGATTGGCGGAGAAACGTTCGTTGCGCTGACAATCCGCAGCATATTTTATTTTCTGCTGGATAGAATGTAAGAGAGTATGTGTCGGACAACCTCCGAAACCATATTTTTTCCAAAAACAGATCACAATTTACGTAAAAGGACTTGAAATCCGTCCTCAAGTTGAGTATCATAAAAATTGTTGTTAGCACTACAGAGGGTTGAGTGCTAATGCTGCTCGAAAATATGGGATTAGCGCTTAAAAGCTGCGCTTAAGACGATATTTTCATAACTGCCGCATGAATCCTTGGGATTCACCGGTACCCTATCTATGTTTTCAAGGTAAACAACATAATTTCAAAGGAGGCTATTTTTCATGATCAAACCACTAGGTGAACGCGTATTGGTAGAACCAAGCGAGCAAGAGGAAACCACTTCTTTCGGGATTGTGCTTCCGGACTCCTCTAAGGAGAAACCGCAAGAGGGTAAAATTATCGCTGTAGGCAGCGGTGTATTGAAAGACGGAGTGCGTGTACCACTCGAAGTTAAAGAAGGCGACCGCGTGATTTTCTCGAAATATGCCGGAACTGAAATCAAATACGAAGGTAAAGAATATTTGATTATGAAGGAAAGCGACATTCACGCGATTCTTGACTAAGAAGACCGTTCATAAGTTATAGCTAAATTACTTACACAAAACTAAGCGATGTTTTCAAACGCCAGTTTTGCACGATACCGATTCAAGAAGTAACGCTCACATAACTTAAGCGTGTGCTTTCGAAGTGATTTTTGTCGAAGCCAATTCAGTGAGGTAACGTTCACAAAAATTTAGGAGGTTAATTACACAATGGCAAAAGAAATTAAATTCAGTGAAGACGCTCGCCGCTCGATGTTGCGCGGTGTTGATGCTTTGGCAAATGCGGTAAAAGTTACACTCGGACCTAAAGGCCGCAACGTGGTGCTTGAGAAGAAATTCGGCAGCCCGCTGATCACCAATGACGGTGTTACCATCGCCAAAGAAATCGAGCTTGAAGATGCATTCGAGAACATGGGCGCACAGCTCGTTAAAGAAGTTGCTACCAAAACCAACGATGTAGCTGGTGACGGTACTACAACTGCAACTGTTCTGGCACAAGCCATGATCCGTGAAGGCCTGAAGAACGTAACTGCAGGTGCTAACCCGATGGTTATCCGCAAAGGGATCGACAAAGCGGTTAAGGCAGCTGTTGCTGAACTACAGAATATTGCTAAACCAATCGTAGACTCCCAGGCTATCGCTCAAGTAGCTGCTATCTCCGCTGCTGACGATGAAGTGGGCCAACTGATTGCTGAAGCTATGGAAAAAGTCGGAAAAGACGGCGTAATCACCGTTGAAGAATCCCGCGGATTCCTGACTGAGCTTGAAGTGGTAGAAGGCATGCAGTTCGACCGTGGCTATATTTCCCCTTATATGATCACTGATACGGACAAGATGGAAGCTGTTCTGGAGAACCCGTACATCCTGATCACCGACAAAAAAATCAGCAGCACGCAAGAAATTCTTCCGCTGCTTGAGAAGATCGTACAACAGGCGCGTCCGCTCGTAATCATCGCTGAAGATATCGAAGGCGAAGCACAGGCGATGCTGATCGTGAACAAACTGCGCGGAACATTCAACGCTGTTGCTGTTAAAGCTCCTGGCTTTGGCGACCGCCGCGAAGCTATGCTGCAGGACATCGCTGCCCTGACTGGCGGCCAAGTGATCACCGAGAAGCTTGGACTGGACCTGAAAAGCACTTCTATCGAACAACTGGGTAACGCCCGTCAAGTGCGCGTAACCAAAGAAAACACTACAATCGTAGACGGAAGCGGCGACAAAGCGGACATCAATGCACGCGTAAGCCAAATCCGTTCCCAACTGGAAGAAACCACTTCCGAGTTCGACAAGGAAAAACTGCAGGAGCGTCTGGCTAAATTGGCCGGCGGCGTAGCCGTTGTTAAAGTAGGCGCTGCAACTGAAACAGAACTTAAAGAACGCAAGCTTCGCATCGAAGATGCCCTGAACGCAACCCGCGCTGCGGTTGAAGAAGGTATCGTATCCGGTGGGGGTACTGCTCTTGTGAACGTATATGCTGCTGTAGCTGCTGTGAATGCAGTAGGCGACGAAAAAACAGGCGTGAACATTGTACTGCGCGCTCTGGAAGAGCCTGTCCGCACAATCGCAGCAAACGCTGGTCAAGAAGGTTCCGTAATCGTGGACCGTCTGAAAAAAGAAGCTATCGGCATCGGCTACAACGCTGCTACCGATGAGTGGGTGAACATGTTCGAAGCAGGGATCGTTGACCCTGCCAAAGTAACTCGTTACGCGCTGCAAAACGCAGCATCCGTAGCTGCAATGTTCCTGACCACCGAAGCTGTCATCGCTGACAAACCGGAGCCTGAAAAAGGCGGCGGAATGCCAGATATGGGCGGTATGGGCGGTATGGGCGGCATGATGTAATTCGTCTACACAACCTTATTTATCCAAAGAAACGGGACCTTCACAGGTCCCGTTTTTTTGTTGTCCGGATACAGCAGGAATGATTAATAGTTCAGGTGGAAGGCGAGCGATTCTAACAAAATACTATTTTACCCAATCAAAATTATAGAAAAAGAATAGATTACAATATACGATCTTCCGGCTCGAAGCATGATATATCTTGTGCCGAAAGGTTGGACAGGTTGAGCAGATAATGCTTAGACCCGGAAACAACAGGAATCTCAGACCAACAACGAACGGGGGGATGATGATGGATTTGAACGCATTGACTGGCCTATTCAACGACAACAGCGGTTCAGTCGTGCTCAATGTCCTTCTCTCTATTGCATTAATCTGGAGCGTTAGGCAGTTAGCCAGTAAGGAAAAGATCATTCAGAACTATCAGAAACGCGATGAGGAGAACGAGAAACAGCTTAACCAATACAATCGTACACTCGTCAAACTTCTAATAGAAAGAGGGAGCACCGATAAAACCAATGGTGAGGAGGTCGTCGACAAGTGAAGCTCCTCGATATATTCAGAAAGAGCGAGATCAAACCCAGTCGTGTAAAACGGGAGATTGAAAAACTAGGCAGAATCCAGGAAGCCTATGAATCGAATGATATCGAAAGCCTTATTGACCTGCACCGTTCCGGCTTAGGCAAGAGAGGAGATGACCTACATGGAAATTATTAATTTAACTATATTCACACTGGAAGCCATTGCATTTTTCGTGTTCACCGCCTATGTGATCCGTTACAGTAAATATTTCATCGGACGCGGCCCGCAGCGGAGTTATAATTTGTATCTCCGCAGTGTATGGGTGACCTACATTACCGTCGCGCTGCTCTGCCTCAATCTGATGTGGGGCCGGTTGAATATTGTTTTTGGATACAACATAGAGAGTACTTCCAATAGTTTCAGAGAATTTGTTATGATCCTGACACTGCTTCTTCTAGTGCATGCAGGTTGGACGCATAAGGACATTTGGGACAGCAATAAAGACAAATAAGCCACCGGGAGGTGGCTTTTTGTGCTGTATTAGCTATGATAGATTGGCTTGGGCGGTATGGGCGGCATGATGTAATAAGCTGGGGCCAGCTTCTTCGGCGCCCCGGTAATCAGCGTGACCCAGAGGCTAGAGAGGTTGATGGTCAGCAGCGGAATATCATAGAAGGTTCTGTGCTTGTGCATCACCTTCGCCATTCTCTGCATCATCTCTTTGTAGGTCATGCTGTCAGGGCCGCCTACATCAATCGCACGGCCGTTTAATGCGGCGTTGCCTATACTCTTTCTTCAAAGCAAGCAGTACGTCTGACAGGGCAATGGGATGGGTCTGGGTGCGCATCCATTTCGGCAGCACCATAACGGGCAGACGCCGGACCAGCTTCGCCAGGATGTGGCTGAAGTGAAAGGTTTGTGCTGTCCGTTACCCTTTTTTGCGCGGCTTCAACCGGAAGCGGCAAGCGTTCTTGGAATATGGAACAGAACGACCTCCACTTGAAACAGAGCGCTGTCATAGGTAATATCCAGCAGGCCACCCCATTCCTCCACAGTTTTCCGGATGTTTCGCAGTCCGATGCCATGCGACCGTGTATCGGCCTTGGTCGAGGAGATTTCACCATAACGGTTGGTGCTGATTTCATGGGTATACGGATTCTGAATTTTTATGAACAAGCTGTCATTCAGATAATGCATATGGATCAAGACATAACGTTCCTGATTAAAGGTCTCCCGGCAGGCTTCAATTGCATTGTCCAGGGTATTGCCGAGAATGACGCTGATCACCGTAGTGTCCAGCTCAAGCTGCGGCGGAATGTTCAGCTCTAAGCGAAAGGGGGTGTCATAGCTGCCTGCGGTCTGCTCCTTGTAGCTGATCATCGCATCAATGACCGGGTTTCCGGTATCGCAGCTGCCTGCAGGCTGTCCAATTGTGCCCAGCAGCCGGTCCAGTTCATGGACGGAAGTTTCTTCATCTTTGGCAAGCCCGGCGCGCAGGCCAAGCAGAATGTTTTTGAAGTCATGCTGAAATTTGAAGGCTTCCTCCTGTTTGTCCCGGGTCATCAGATATTGGTTAACATAGTAGGTGTTCTGCTGTTCCAGCAGCAGACGTTTGCTTCTCTCGGACTGCACACACAGGATATGGTCGCTGAGCACAAAAATCAGGCAGTTGATCGCCAGCAGCAGGGTAGGTACCACGGGGAACAGGTTGGGATACGCCTGGAAGAAGAAGTTGTCCGACAGCGAGACCAAAGTAATAACGCTCAGAACAGGGCAGATCAACAGCAGACTCCAGTACCATCCCGCTAAATTACCGCGTCCTTCCCCTTTGGTGATTCGCAGCAGAAGGTATACGAGTGACAATACCAGCAGCTTGGAAAGAAAGAGGTTTGTTATGTATCCGCTATCCGTATACGCAAACGGCATCACGGCTTCGCCAAGAAAGATGAGAGCCGTAACAAAAAAGGCGGAATACCCTCTCCACAGGTTATCCCCCCGGTAGAGCAGTGACAACAAGAAGATCAAGCCGGTATTTGCGGTGAGCAGAACCATGTCCGGAAGCTGGCTGTGATGCAGCGCGAGATGACAAGCCATATAGAGAGCGTAGATCAGGACAAGATAAGGGTTGCTCTTGATCCGGCAGGTGAAGCTGCGGCTGAAGAAATAATGAAGGATTACAGGAATCAGCGGAAAAGTGATGAGATACAGCAGCTCTTCCCGCAGCATGGTATTCATACGAGCGTCCCCCTAAAGCTGAGGTAGGCTTTCCGCACGGATAAGCTGTGCTTCTCGCTGACCGGCAGCTCCTTGCCGCTGACTAGCGTAATCCTCTTCGCACTGATTTCTTTAATAAAGAAAAAGTTCACAATGTAAGATTGGTGAATCCGCACGAAATGACCGCCGGGCAGCTTGCGCTCCTCATCCTTAAGCATGCCGTAATACTGGATCTCCCTGTCCTTCGTGATAAGGGAAACCCGTCTGATGCTGCTCTCCAAATAGAGGATGTCCCGAAAAGGGATCAGCAGCTCCTTGCCTTTTTGCTGTACCGGGAGGAAGTTGGTTTTGCCCTGCTGGCGGGTACGTACGGCCTTTTGCAAGGCGGGAATAAGCTTATGTATGAATGCTTCCGGTTCAACCGGCTTCTTAATAAAACCCGACGGCCGCACATCGAACAGCTGCAGATGATACTGCTCATGGCTGGAGATATAAATCAATTGTACAAGATCATTTCCGTCATCTTCCCGCAGCACTTGCCCCGCTGTAATTCCATCCATTGCACCCATTTCAATATCCATGAAAATAAGGTCAAAACGGTCTCCGTCCTGAAGAGCCTGGGCGAAACTTTCCCCGGAGTAATAGAGGGATACCTCCAGCTCTTCCGAACATTGGTGCCGTGCATCTAAAATCAGGTTCTCAATCTGTCCTGCAGCCTGCAGATCGTCGTCACAAACGGCGATATGAATCATGCCTTCACTCCGTTCCGTATTTATCGCTCTATTATACATTTCCAGGGAAAAACGGGCCAGATGTTATGGAGTACTCCTTAAAAACGACAATAACCTGCCTAAAAATAGCAGACGGTGTGGCCGGACCGCTTATCCATGATAAGGTTGGCCAGTATACATATCAGCCAGATGAAGGAGTGTTCTGATTGAAACCGCTTGTGTTCGAAACCAGAGAGCTGACTAAAAAGTATGGCTCCGCGTTTGCGCTTCAGCATTTGAATATGACCATTGAAGAGGGGGAGATCTACGGATTTGTCGGGGAGAATGGTGCCGGAAAAAGTACGCTGATGAAAGTGATCGGCGGGCTTGTACACCCGACAAGCGGAGAAGTTTCACTGTTTGGGCAGCGGGAAAAGCAGGAGCTTATCCATGCCAGGCGGCAGGTTGGGTTTCTGATTGAAACGCCGTCTCTTTATCCGCATATGAATGCCGAGGAGAACCTGGGTTTTTATTGCCGGATCTTCGGAATTCAGGATAAAGCAAGAATCGGGGAGGTGCTGCAGACTGTAGCGTTAACGGATGCCGGAAGCAAAAAAACCTCGCAATATTCCCTCGGCATGCGCCAGCGTCTCGGCCTCGCCATCGCGCTGCTTAATCATCCGAAGTTCCTTGTGCTGGACGAGCCCATCAACGGGCTGGACCCTGTGGGGATTGTGGAAATGCGGAGGATTCTGGAGCTGCTGGCGCATGAGCAGGGGGTAACGATTTTGATCTCCAGTCACATTCTGGGTGAGCTTCAGCTGCTGGCGACTAAATACGGGTTCATACATAGGGGGCGGCTGATCAAAGAGGTCTCTGCCGGTGAATTACTGCAATCGGCACAGTCAATGATTTCAATTTCAACACCTCATCCGGCTGCTGCTATGGCTCTTCTGAAGGAGAAGCTGCAGCTTGAAGACATCTCCATCAATACTGCCGGGGCCATTGAAATTCCTAAGGCAGCCGCAGATTTGGAGCAGCTGATGACGGTTCTCCTGCACCAGGGAATTCCGGTTGAAGGGTTCAACCTGTCCGCGCCTAATCTGGAACACTATTATATGGATCTGATTGGAGGCAAAGGTCAATGAGGAATTTTTTGCAGGCTGAAATTTATTATTTGCGAAAAGATCTGGCGTTCAAAAGCATCAATGCTGTGTTTGTGCTGGGATCCATTCTGCTGGTTGTGATCATCGGGAACCATGGCGGGCATGAATTAAGCAGTCCCATGCAGCCCTTAAAGCTCGCCGGTTCATTCTCCCTGTTCCTATATCTGGTTATCCCGATGCATGCCTGCTTTTTCTCTACAGAAGGTTTTGAATACGGTTCGGTACAGAATATAATCGCTTCGGGGCAGAGCCGGCCGGGGTATTATATGGGTAAATATATGCTGGAGCTGCTGGCGATTTTTTGGTGGCTGCTGCAATTTTTCGGACTCTTCTCCATCTTATATCTGGCTGCGGCGCTTGTTACCGGATCTCCTATCGGGATGGAGAGCTTAAGAGACGACTCCATTCAGGCGGTCAGGACTTTCGGGTTGAATATCTTGTATTTGGCGGCTTATTGCGCCGTAATCATGATGCTGGGGGTGCTGATCCGTAAAGCGGCTTCCGCTGTGGTGGCAACCTTTTTCTTTATTTTCGGTAATTTACTTCTTACAGGTTATCTCAAGGATTCGTCTTCGGCATTCTTGAAATGGGTATCGGATCATTCCCTGATGACGCAAATCATGAAATTTTCCGGGATGTATGTAGCGGACTCGGAGCAGATCCTGCTGTCGGGTGCGGGAGATTACATTCAAGCGGTGCTCATTCCGGTTATTGTTATTCTCGTTTGCTTGCCGGTGGCCCTGATTTCTTTGGAGAAGCAGGATATTCATATATAATGAAATTCCAGCATGGACGGATGATGAAGTGCCTGGACTAAATTCGGAGGGAGTTGTTCTGGATGAATGGAGACAAAGCTGTACAACAACTCGCCACCTTCGCCGGCGGCTGCTTCTGGTGTATGGTCAAGCCGTTCGACGAGCTGCCGGGCATTGTTTCGGTGGTGTCTGGCTATACCGGCGGGCATACAGTCAATCCGACTTATGAGGAAGTGGGAACAGAGACGACAGGGCATATTGAGGCGGTGCAGATTACCTATGAGCCGGAGCTATTCCCGTATGAGCGTCTGCTGGAGATATATTGGCAGCTCATAGATCCTACTGATAAGGGCGGGCAATTTATGGATCGGGGCTATTCCTACCGGACGGCGGTCTTCGTGCACAGCGAAGAGCAACGGGAGAAGGCGGAAGCCTCGAAGGAGGCGCTGAAGGCAAGCAAGCGGTTCAAAGCTCCGATTGTGACGGAGATTCTGCCTGCGGCCCCGTTTTATCCGGCGGAGGCTTTGCATCAGGATTACTATAAGACCCACCCGATGGATTATAAAATGTACCTGAAAGGCTCGGGCAGAGGCGAATTCGCTGAGCAGCACTGGAACAACCGCGAAGACCGGGAGCGGCTGCGTAAGCAGCTGACCGGACTGCAATACGAAGTCACGCAGAACAAGGGTACGGAGCCGCCGTACCAGAATGAATATTGGGACCATTTCCGTGAAGGGCTGTATGTTGACGTGCTGAGCAGCGATCCGCTGTTCAGCTCAGCCGATAAATTCGCTTCCGGCACCGGCTGGCCCGCTTTTACCAGACCTATTGAGGAGGGGCTGATCCGCAGGGAAGCGGACTACAGCAGCGGTCAAGTACGGACGGCGCTGCGGAGCAGGCTGAGCGGAGCCTATCTGGGACATCTGTTCCACGACGGCCCGGAGCCAGCGAAGCAGCACTACCGCATCAACTCCGCCGCACTGCGGTTTATTCCCAAGGAGGAGCTGGAAGCAAACGGCCTGGGACGGTATTTGAGTCTGTTTGAGTAGCGGGTGATCGAGGGACGCAGGAATGGAGTAGGAGTGAGGAAACGGCGCCGGAGGATTAAAGCATCAGCAGGTGAGCCGGTGATTGGGCCATTAGGCAATTAGGCAATTAGGTGATAAGTGCGGAGTGAAAGCGGCAATAGTAAGGTTAACAACGGTAGTATAAATTGGAGTGAGTGCAGAAACATTAGCAGTTGAAGTCTGCTAAGTGTACTTCGTACAACTAAATCCAGGGGGTTTGAAGACAAATTACAGATAGTTGCACTCCGTACACTTATTTTTGCGCGATCTAGCGTAAATGACTCGAATTGCGAATTTTAAGTGTACGAAATACATCTAACTCCTGAGAGGGGCGTGATTTGTGCGTTTTAGCTGCACAGAGTACAACTATCCTTCTGAGCATAGCCACAGCCTTTGAATGCAGCCCTCAAGCACAGTCCTCAGGTCCAGTATGTATCATTCATAGCTCCTGAGCTGTCCTGCAGCCGCAAAGTGCAGCATGAATATGTAGGTTTCAAACTAATGTACTCTGCGCAATAGAATCGGCTGCTAGCTTGCGGAATTTGGATTCTGCTGTACTTCATACAGTCAAATTGCTCGAAATTGCCTCAAAACCTCATCCTGCCTAGAATCTACTGCAGGAAATGCAGCAGAGTCATTTTTTGGCTGGAGAATGAGCAATTCTGCTGCATTTTCTGCAATCATACAAGTGGGGGGAACATACCTTAATTGAGATCTAGTAGGCGACGGGTGATACCCGTAAGGCGTAGGGCTCCAGCCTGAACCTCTGCTTTTTACTTGTATAATCCAGTACTGCCTAGCATTCCGGGATTCCAGATGCTTGATTACGTTATTCCTCATTGCAGCGAAAGTCGGAAATCATACGCAGAAGCTATAACAAAACGCAGAAGCTATAGCTACACCAAACAGCCAGGCTCCGGGAAGCCTGGCTGTTTGGCGTTAATTTGTACGTATACTTGAATCTGCTTAATGAACTATTCGTTTTCTCTTGCAATCTGATTAAAAATTTCATGAAGAGCTTTTATGGCTTCGATCCAATCTGCCGCAGTTGCTTCGGTGTTGTTTATAACGGCTTTGGCAGCAGTTACAGCTTCCGCAAGGCCGGGATGAGTTGAGCCATCCAGCAGCATTTTATCGGCTAGTTCAACAGAATCAGGCAGCGCGGTGAATACACTAGGGACCGTAATAATAATTTCTTTGGTAACCGCGGAAAAGTCGCGTTTTAATTCCAGTTTGATGCTATAGTCGACAGGATCTGCGGTGCCGTTGTAATTCATGTACCATACCGCGTAATCTCTTAGGATGTATACATCATCAGTCACTGTGGATGGGCCATCATAATTCAACACAGTTACGCGGAGGTCCCTTGGCAGCGGCTGCTGTGGATCAGGCAGATAAACGACATCTCCCACAGTCATTGTGCCAGGCAGTACTTTATCCTTAAATGAAGCGGCGACCGTTGTTTCCAGTTCGGCATATTGTGCTTCCGAGTAGACAGATATAGGTACAGCATGGCTCTCCGAATGGTTCGGTTTCTTTAAGGAAATATAGACAGTGGTGCTGTCTGCACCGAAATCAAGACCTGTCAGCTTAACGCTGGTTGAGCCTTCGGCCACTGTGGCAGTTTGCAACAACTGGCTATGGTCAATCTCGTCTGCGTAGACAGAAACCACATCTCCGGGTGCAAGGCTTCTCACATTTACAACGTCATTGGCACCGGCATGATTTTCTACACTCAGGAAGTTTGTATTAACAGTAGGACTCTCAGTATCCTGACCATTGTCTTGATCAAGATCAGACTTTGGAGCCGTGTCTGTCAGCATGTTCTTGTCCACAAAGGTCAATTCGCTGCCGGATATGTTCATATCAAAAACGTACCAGTATAGCATCTTGGTGTCTGTAACAGGAATGTGGTACGTTTTAACAGGCGTAGCATTGTGGCCGTTGTAAATTTCTACTTTGGCACCGGAAGCGGTTAAAGTGTTCGCTTGGGCTGAGCCGTTTCCGCTGAAGTTGTGAACGAAGAAGGTGTACTTTCCATCCACACGTTTACGAATGGTGGTCGTCTCCGGGCCGTAAGAATTTACATCATCATGGTCCAGATCGGCATAAGTTTGATTATTATAACTATATACTTTATCGCCGTACCAGGTATGGAATGACTTATTATTGGGTGCAGCACCAATCAGATGTGAATCTTCATCCAGCGGAAGCAAGTCCCAAGTGAGTACAATTCGAATTTCGTCGCTGGCAGGGATTTTGATTGCTGTGGCATTCTGGTTAATATTCTTATGAGTGCTCAGCGAAGCACCAACAACGTGAGTAGTAATAAATCCGGATTTCGATAATTCACCGGTATAAACGCCAGGGGCCAGATTGGCAAAATATTTACCTGCCGCATCCGTAACCACAGTTGCTGCGATTTCGCCTGTAGTTGCTCCGAGGCCTCTACGGAAATGGATCGTCATATCTGCTACGGGCTGATCGTCAACATCCGTAATTACGCCTTCGAAGCCATACACTGTCTCTGTCACAGTGCCTGGATTGCTGCCGTTTGAACCGCCGTTTGAACCGCCGGATGAGTCACCAGATGAACCACCAGATGAACCACCGGACGAACCGCCGGATGAGCCGCCTCCGGAAACAACCGGAGTGCCGATGACAGCTGTAGCATTATTGCCGTAGTTTACATGCTCAGGAGTCTGGGCAAGAGTTGAACCGTTGGCATTGATTGAGGCAGTGCCAATGGAGCCTGTTCCGGTTACTCTGGCAATGGCATTTAGAATTAGAGCATTGATGCGGGCTCCGCCTGTAATGTCAATTCCCGTATTTCCGGCGCCGGGAGCCACTTGAAGCTGGCCGATCGAACCGGAACTCAGGTTTACTTGAATGGAGGTTGCCATAACATCCACCGTCTCGAAGGATCCGGCTAAGGATACCTGTGCATTTGCCGGAATTGCTGCGGAGAGATCGACATTGCCGAAGCCGCTGCCTGTGCCGCTGCCTTCTTCCAGTAGCGCGCCGGATTGCAGCGTGATCTGTTCAACCGAGCTGGCACCTTCAGTAACGATTCGGATACTTCCGTCTTTTTTATTGACAATGACGGTTACCAGGACTGAATCCACTACGTGGATACTGTTTTTACCGCCTCCGGCAATGGTAGTGGTGCCTTTAACAGTGACATTCTTTAGCGTCACATCACCTTTGCCAACGCCTTCACCAATCACCAGATCACCTGTGATAAGCGTGTTGTTCAGTACAACTCCGGGCGCTTCAATATATACCGAACCCTTTACTGTAGTAAGACCTGTCTCCGGGCCATAGCTCCCGGCTTTGTCATAAACGACCTTCTCAGAGGATTTGGCCGCTGCAAACTTCAATGCCCGGTCAAGCACACTGACTGCTTCTGCTCTGGTGGCTGTGTCGAGCGGTCTGAATTTTTGATCATTTCCACTCATAAGGCCGGCTTGAGCAATGGCATTAATCTGGAGCTTGCTCCACTGGTGGCCTACAGCTGTATCCGAAAATGCAGCAGGTGAATCGGTGGCGCTCAGCTTAAGAATAGAGCTCACAATGGCTGCCATTTCTTCACGGGTAAGCGGCTGGTTAGGTCTAAACGTCTGATTAGTGTATCCTTTTATGTATCCTGCGGCAGTTGCTTTTGCAATATCCGCGTAGAACCAATTAGATGCTTTAACATCTTTATAAGCAATTTCCGCTGTGTTTGTATAACCGAAAGATTTGTTAATCAATGCTGCAAATTCCGCGCGGGTAATCTTGTGGTCAGGCTGAAGGGTTCCATCCTGATAGCCTGAAAGTAACCCTTGCTGCTGCCATTCTTTTAAGACATTCTCTGACCAGTGGCCGGATATGTCCTTTGCTGCAACGGAAGTCCCGGAAGCACCGGATGCGGCAAAAGCTTGACCAAAGGACATTAGATTCAAACAAATACATAGTAGTACAATAAGAGTATTTCTGCGTACCTTGTTCTTCCTTCTCAATACGACACCAGCTTTCGTTTAATAGTACTTTTGTAAAGGTGAATAGTTAGGAGACTACCCCTCCTTTGAAAAAAATAGGTCTACCTAAGTGATATTAGCTTTTTATTGTAGATAAAAGTAGTTTTTTGTAAAAAAATAGGCATTATGAACGATAAAATTGCGCAAAAGCGAAGGATAATATAGGTTTTTATTATTAAAATATTAAAAAACATATTCTCTTAATTCAAAACAATGGCCTATAATATGGAATAAATATTCCATTTCAGGCGGAGGAGGGATAACCCCTATGTACATAAGAGTTCTTAATTCCGCTGATGCGGAAATATACCGCGAGATTCGGCTGCAGTCGTTGTTGAACCATCCTGAGGCTTTCCTCAGCTCCTATGAAGCGGAGTCGGGAATGCCGATAGAGAAAACCCGGGCCAGGCTTCAGGAGGTGGACGGCAAATTCACACTTGGCGGCTTTAATGGGCGGGAGGAACTGGTTGGTGTAGTCACATTTGTCCGTGAGAGCAGAGACAAGATCAGCCATAAAGGCAATGTGTACGCCATGTATGTGAGTCCCTCGGCACGGAAGCAGAAGCTGGGGCATGTGCTGATGATGGAGCTGATTGTGAGGGCCAAGCAGTCTCCGGGACTTGAAATCCTTAATTTGGCAGTGTTCTCAGATAACCTTCCAGCCATCCGGCTGTACCAATCGCTGGGATTCACCTGCTACGGAACGGAGCGGAATGCGGTGAAGCTGAACGGCAGTTATCTGGACGAAGACCTGATGACCTTGCCGCTGATCCCGTCACCCTAGAGAAAAATCAACAAGCAGACATAATGAAAGCTGCCGCAAGCATAAGCTTGTCTAAAAGGTCCTGTCCATAAAAGGGGTTGAAGACTTGGCGACTGCGCTGCTTGGCAGCTTTTTATCGGCGATGGCGACTGTTCTCGGAGTGGTTCCCATCCTGTTTGTGAAAAAACTTTCCGAGCTGTGGAAGGATGTGCTGGTCGCCTTCACCGCCGGAATTATGGTTTCCGCGTCTACCTTTGGCCTAATGCCGCAGGCGATGAGGGAGTCTGGGATCATCGCTCTGACGCTGGGACTGATTACCGGTGTGCTGCTGCTCGATCTGATCGAGAACAACATCCCGCATATCGACGTGGAGAACAAACCCGGATTCACCAACATGGATTCCAAGGCGCTGCTTGTTTTGATCGCATTGTTCATCCACAACATTCCCGAGGGTCTCAGCACAGGTTTCAGCTATGCCAGCGAGCAGGCCAGCCTGGGTCCTATGGTGGCAATTGCCATTGGTGCGCAAAATATGCCGGAGGGACTGATTCTGGCCATCTTCCTGATGAATTCGCAGGCAACCCGGCGAAAAGCGCTGTTCATGGCCGGTTTAACCGGACTTATGGAGATGGTGTCGGCAGTCATCGGCTATTGCACGGCCAGCTATTTGCATAATAATGCCGTAGGTTACGGACTGGCTTTTGCTGCCGGAGCCATGCTCTTCATCGTCTATAAGGAGCTGATTCCCGAGAGTCATAGTCATGGCTATGAGCGGCCCTCCACCTATTCGTTTATCTTCGGATTGCTCGCAATGCTGTATATTACACAGTTTTTTGGCTGACGTAGAGGACATTATAGACATTGGCCCAATTCAGCAGAGTTCGATGAAGAAGAGGCTATCCCGGCTGCGGCAACAGTCAAGGGATAGCCTCTTCTTCGTGTATGGAATTAAAGGTGTACAGTGTAGCGGTTTGGTTTGCTTACGCGACGGACGGCCTCAAGCTCCTTCGGAGAGAGCGGGGAGGCTATGGCGGCCGCAATATTCAGCTGCAGCTGCTCCAGACTGCTCGCGCCGGGGATGATCGCGGCCACAGCGGGATGCGCCAGCGGATAGTGAAGCGCTGTTTGCGTCAGGGTGCGGGAACCGGTGGATTGCTGCATCAAATGCTCCTGTAGCCCAGGCAGTTCCCCGGCTTCATAATCAAGGTACGCCTTGCCTGTCCGGCTGTGACCTTGCTCGGTCAATATACCTCCGGCCAGCGGCCCCCGGGCGATCAGGCTGATTCCATGCTCCGCCAGTAAAGGCAGGATCTCTTCCTCGGGCCGTCTGTCCAGGATGCTGTATTGGCTCATCACACTAATAATAGCGGAGCGCTTCACGTATTCCCGGATCACATTGGGGCGGATCGAGGAGATCCCGTAATAACGGATGAGGCCTTCCTGCTTCAATTCTTCAAAGGCCTCAATCGTCTCGTCGATGGGGTCCTGGATCGTTCCTCCGTGCAGCTGATAGAGATCGATATAATCTGTCTTCAGCCGGCGAAGGCTCTCTTTTACTGCTGATTTAATATAGGCCTTGGAAGGGTCCCAGCTCCAGCCTTCTTTGCCGGGGATTCTGCGGTTGCCGACCTTCGTAGCCAGGATGACATCCGCACGCCGATGGCGCACCGCGTTGCCGATGATTTCTTCATTCCGTCCCTCATCATATAGATCCGCAGTATCCAGGAAATTAATGCCCAGCTCCAGCGCTTCATAAATGATCGCCGCAGCATGAGTCTCATCGGTCCCTAGGGACATGCAGCCAAGGCCCATGGCACTTACATATAAATCGGATTGGCCCAAACGGTTTTTGTTCATTCTGCAACCCTTTCTGTGCTGTTTTTGTGTCCATTATACCATTCCTATGCCAAAAGACGGCCATCGCGCGCCGTCTAGCCTGCTGGCTGTATGGACGCGATTGCCGTCTTTAAGAATAAGCTCCGGGTTATCCCTGCAAAATCATTTCGATTTGCTTCAGCTCTTCCGCACTTAGCTCAGGGGCGTTCAAGGATGCCACGGCATCTTCGATCTGGCTTACCTTGCTTGCGCCAATCAGTGCCGAGGTAACTTTGCCGCCGCGAAGCACCCACGACAAGGCGAGCTGCGACATCTTCTGGCCGCGTGCGGCTGCCAGCTCATTCAGCTTGCGTACCTTAACGATGACCTCTTCGGTAATTTCCTTCTCCGAGAGGAATACGCTGGGGCCGGCTGCGCGGGAATCCGGAGTAATTCCGTTCAGATAACGGTCGGTCAGGATGCCTTTTTGCAGCGGTGAGAAGGCGATGGTGCCGATGCCTTCTTCGGCAAGCACATCCTGCAGGCCGTCTTCAATCCAGCGGGACATCATGGAGTAGTTGGGCTGGTGAATCAGGCAAGGTGTGCCCAGCCGGCGGAGGATTTGAGCGGCCTCGCGCGCCTGCTCGGCACTGTAGTTGGAAATGCCGACATACAGCGCTTTGCCTTGGCGCACCAGGAGATCCAGCGCACTCATGGTTTCCTCCAGCGGCGTGTTCGGGTCCGGACGGTGATGATAGTAAATATCCACATAATCAAGGCCCATCCGCTTCAGACTCTGATCAAGACTTGCGACGAGATTTTTCTTTGAGCCCCATTCGCCATAAGGGCCGGGCCACATATAATATCCGGCTTTGCTGGAAATGATCAGCTCATCACGGTAAGTGGTGAAGTCCTTCTTAAGAATTTGGCCGAAACTCTCCTCGGCAGAGCCTGCGGGCGGACCATAGTTGTTGGCGAGGTCAAAATGGGTAATTCCCAGATCGAAGGCCCGCCGGACCATTGCGCGGCCGTTCTCAAAGACGTCATTGCCGCCAAAGTTATGCCACAGCCCGAGCGAAATGGCAGGCAGGAGCAGGCCGCTTCGGCCGGTGCGGTTATATTTCATCTGGTCGTAGCGTTCAGGATTCGCGTTGTACAATTTGTTTTCCTCCTCAAAGGTTTGTAAGCATCAGCTTCCTTGTGCCACTTCGTACAAAACTTGCCTCGGAAGCATAAGCTAAGTTTTATGGAGCATTACTTTCATACATCCTTCGCAATAAAACTCGCTTCGGAAGCGTTTACTACATTGCCGGGTACGTTCCTATTGTAGCGAAAGCACGGCGACAAACGTATGTCAGCAAGGAAGAAGTTTATAGAACAATGTCATTATCGGCATGCTGGAGGCGGTATCCTTTGGGGGAACAGCCCTTGACCTTCTTAAACATGCGGGAGAAGAGCAGCGGGTCCTGATAACCGACGGAACGCGAGATCTCACCGATGGTACAATCGGTTTCCATCAGCAGCTCGCAGGCCTTGGCGATCCGGTAATTTAACAGATACTGCTGCGGCGGAAGGCCAATGGTCCGTTTAAATAATGCGGATACGTATTTGCGGTCCAGCCTAAGGGAAGATGACATCATCTCCATCGTGACATTTTCACAGTAATGGGCATGCAGGAAGTGGAGACATTGCTCGACGTAAATGCTTTTTTGGCGCGGAATCGGGAATACATCCCTGGCCGCCGGTACCTTGCTCAGCAGGAGAGAGAAGAACTCATACATGATTGCTTTGAGCGGCAGATTCAGGCAATCACTGCGGTCCGCTGCCTCTGTCAGCCGATCATACAGTGAGGGCATAAGCAGTTCATCCATCGGAAAGACGGGATGCTCCGGCGACAGCGAGGTTTTGGACAGCAAGTGTTCAATTTCTTCTCCGGTAAAAGCTATCCATGAATAATTCCAAGGCGTATCCAGGTCAGCCGCGTAATAAGTCACGATATGCGGATAGGCCAGAAAGGCCTGACCCGCCTGAAGTGTATGTGTCTCTTCACCGACGGCCACCTTTCCGGTACCTTCGTGGATGAAATGGATTTTGTACAAATCGCGTACACAAGGTCCAACGGTATGACCGGGGGCACACTGCTCCCGTCCCCAATAATGAAGATGCAGATCGGAATTCCCCCGGAACGGACGCTGTGAATTATATTTGAATATGGCCATGCTTCAGCCTCTTTCCTGTATGAGGTTGTCCTGGACAACGCCCTGGATATGCTCCCATTATACAATAGATTCGAAACGGCGGATAAACCGCAAAAAGTCCCAGCCCCCTTTTGGAGGGGGGAGGGACTCGCAGAGCAGGCTGGATTATGCCTCCATTTTCAGCATCACCAGCTCTTCCACAGGTTCGCCGTTTACCAGATGCTCTTCCACGATGCGCGGAACATCGTCTGTCGTCACATTGTAGTACCAGATGCCGTCAGGGTAGACGATAACAAACGGTCCGTTGCCGCATAGCCCGAGACAGCTGGTTTTGTTGATTTTAACCGTTTTATGGATGCCTTGCTCTACCAGCTGTTCCTTGAATGCCTGCATAACTTCCTCTACCTCCTGATTGTTGCAGTGCTCGCTGCAGCAGAAGAGCAGATGTTTTTTTAACACCTTTAAACGCATATTCATGGTTAAGCCTCCTCGATCTTGTGGGAATTGTGGACTTATCTTTAGGAGGAGTATAGTCTCTTTTGCAAACTCTGTAATGAGGTAGAGAGCATTGTTCTAAAAGGCTACATATATAGGATAAATCCGGGAGATTAGTGTTAGATTAGTTGACTTTCCAAGCAGATGTTTGAACAAAAAGTGTCATTTCCCTTATTTCCCAGAGTATTTCCTGTTTGAGAAATATAATTGAGGACTCTCCTTTGAATTTAAAGTAAAGCAGTTTAGCGCAGGATCGATTGGTTAATTAAGAGCTATGAAAGAATGATTATGCAACATCAAACTTTAACTATCAGGAGGGAATCGTTATGAATAAGAAAATAGTAGGTGTATTTTATACCGAGCATGAAGCTTCACGGGCAATTGAAGACTTGAAGAACCAAGGATTTCTGACAGAGGATATCTCCGTGATTGCCAGAAACAAAGAAGATGTTGATGCGATTAATAATGAGATGGGCACCAAGGCGCCAGAAGGTATGGCATCCGGTGCGGCTACCGGCGGTTTGCTGGGCGGTATCACCGGGCTTCTTGCAGGAATCGGGGCGCTGGCCATACCGGGAATCGGACCGATACTCGCCGCAGGACCGATTGCCGCGACATTGGCAGGAGCTGCTGTTGGTGCAGGAACCGGCGGACTGGTTGGTGGACTGATTGGTCTCGGCATTCCTGAGGATGAAGCGGAAAGTTATGATAATTATGTAGATGAAGGTCGTATTCTGGTTATGGTGGATGCGGATAATACACGGGCCGAAGAAGCATATTCTGTGTTCCGTAGCCACAATTCAGCCAATGCCGACCGTTATATGGATGATAATATTGCAGCAGGAGATGTTACGGGGACGGCCCGCAATTCTGTAACAGACACAGTGGATGCTGCATTTAACGGATCAGGGCTGGAGGGACGTCAGGATACGGGGCTGGATACAATGAATTCTGCTCCTGTTCATGATCTTCCTGAAACACGGGCGCTGGATGATGTGAACCGGCCGGGAATGACAGGGGATGTATATTCCGGAACTCCGGATGGCATAGCGAATTTGGATCGAACCGGATCAGATCCATTCACAGATGAGGACGAAGCCCGCAAGCTGCGCCTGCGTGAGGAACAGCTGGATGTGTCCAAGAACAAGGTGCAGACGGGTGAAGTCCAGGTGCGCAAGGAAATTATTGAAGAGCAGAAGACGATCAATGTACCGGTTACCCATGAGGAGATTGTAATTGAGCGAAGATCTGTCAATAATGACTCTACGGATACCCCCATCGGAAAAGATGAAACGATCCGCATTCCTGTAAGTGAAGAGCAAGTGGAGGTTCGCAGGAACACGGTAGTTACCGGTGAAGTGGATATTCATAAACGTGAAGTCCAAGGCACTGAACAGGTTAAGGATACAGTGAAACGCGAGGAAGCCCGGGTGGACAAAACAGGCAAGGTGAAGCTCGATTCCAGCGATGAGCTGCTGAGAGACCACAGCCGGATGCATTAAGCGAAAGTTTCCTGCTTAACACCGGTCACTATAATTGAAAACAAGGTTTCCCCAAGGTCCTTTTCGGGCCCCGGGGAAACCTTGTTTTGATGTTATGAAGGAATATCCTCTGCGCTACAGGTTAGGCTCTTTACATAAAAGCCGCATTCGGTCTGGCCGAGTAGCCCTGCGGAATCTCCTTGCCGGGCAGGAAGTGGATGCTGCGGATATAACGGATCGTCCGGCTCTGTGACCGCATGATGACCGAATGTGTCTCGGCGCGTTCCTTGCCGATGAAGCGGACTCCATTCAGGAATTCACCGGAGGTGACCCCGGTGGCGGCAAAGATAACATCGCCCGTCCCGACCATATCCTCCATGGACAGAATGCGTGTCGGATTGTCGATGCCCATATGCAGGCAGCGCTGCATCTCAAAAGGGCCCTCCGGCAGCAGTCTTCCCTGGAGCTCTCCGCCGAGGCATTTCAGCGCAGCGGCAGCAAGCACGCCTTCGGGCGCCCCGCCGGAGCCCATGTACAGATCCACGTCGCTGTCCGGCAGCGCGGCGGCGATAGCCCCGGCCACATCGCCGTGGCCGATCAGCTTGATCCGAACGCCCGCTTCGCGCAGGCTGCGGATAAGCTCTTCATGCCGCTTGCGGTCAAGCACCATCACCGTCAGCTCGGAGAGCGATTTGCCGGTGATCATGCTGGCCTTGCGCAGCGTAACCCCGGCAGGATCTGCGAGGCTGAGCCTGCCGGCCAGCTCGGGGCCGCAGGCGAGCTTCTCCATATAAATGTCGGGAGCATGCAGCAGGCTGCCCCGGTCGGCAATGGCAATCACCGACTGGGCGTTGTGAAGTCCGCAGGCTACCACCTCGGTGCCCTCCAGCGGATCAACAGCCACATCAACGGAAGGGCCGCTTTTGTTCCCGACCCGTTCTCCGATGTAGAGCATCGGTGCCTCATCCATCTCGCCTTCGCCAATGACGACAGTCCCGTCAATGGAGACGGAATCGAACATGGAACGGATAGCAGTCGTAGCAGCATCATCCGCCGCATGTTTATCGCCCCGGCCAATCCAGCGGGCCGAGGATAAAGCGCCCAATTCAGTTACCCGTACAATCTCCAGTGCCAATTCGCGTTCCATATGCTTTCCCTCCATTACATTTTTAGTGTGGATGTTTCCGGTGTTTCCGGAGAATCGGAGATATACCCCATAATAATTCCCGCTGTCTCCTCAATGGCTTTGTTCGTAATATCTATGACGGGGCAGTCCAGCTTGGCAAAAAGCCCTGCTGCATACTCCGTCTCTTCCTGAATGCGTTCAAGGCTGGCATATTGGGAGCCTGCCGGCAACCCCAGCACCTTAAGGCGTTCCGAACGGATCTTCAGCATAGTTTCCGGCTTCATCGTAAGGCCGATGATCCGGTTCGGCGGCAGACTCATCAGCTGCTGCGGCGGGCCGATCTCGGGGACCACAGGGTAATTGACGACCTTCTTGCCCCGGTGGGCCAGAAAAATACTGAGCGGAGTCTTGGAGGTGCGGGACATACCGAGCAGTACAATATCGGCCTTAAGCATCGCGCCAAGATCGCGTCCGTCATCACTGGCAACCGTGAATTCGATCGCTTCGATCCGCTGGAAATAATCTTCGTCGAGCTGATGCAGCAGTCCCGGCCGGGCCTGAGGCGCATCGTCGAAAGTGTCGATGAAGGCCTGCATCATCGGGCCCATGATATCGACAATCCTCAGGTCAAGCCGGACAGCCTCTTCGCGGATCATCTCCCGGAGCTCCGGCTGGACCAGTGTATAGGCGACAAAACCTTGCAGCTGCGCCGTTTCCTCCATCAGTTTCCGCAGTTCGTCCTCATGTCTTACATTGCCGTATCTTCTGATGGTAACCCGCTGATTCTGAAATTGGTGAATGACAGCCTGCACAACCGCCTCCGCCGTATCTCCTATCGAATCTGAGCAGATCGTAATGAAGTGTGAAGATTGCTCCATGCGTTTCGATTCCTCCGTTATCCTTTGGCTTCTAGATCGAGGAGAAGCTTTACGATGGAGGTTTTGGTCAGGCGCCCTACCACGTCAAGCTTGGGGCCGGTTTCCTCCGTGCCGCTGGGCACAACCACCGGCAGACTGTCTACCTCGTGAACAATCATTTTATGCGCGGCCTCAAGCACCGGGTCATCGGGAGAAACGGTTACTACCTTGGGCTGGCGGGTCATTACCATACTCACCGGCATGGATACTGCGCCGGGATTGCCGAGCGTTACCTTCAGGAAATCTTTGCGTGAGGCGACACCGGCCAGTTTGCCGTCGCCATCGCAAATAATAAGCGTGCCGACATCCTGCAGGAACAGCGTAACCACGGCATCCTGAATGGTTGTCGTCTCGCGGATAATAATCGGGATACTTTGGATATCCCTGACTCTGGTTTCCTGCAGCAGAGAGCTGCTGCCTTGACGCTGAGCTGCTTTCTTGCCGGGGAAATATCCGACCTTTGGCTTGGCATCAATGTATTCCAGCATGACCAGGATGGACAGGTCGTTGCGGATGGTCGGCCGGCTGAGATTCAGGGTTTCCGCAATTTGGTCGCCGGTAATCGGCGCTCTTTTTTTTACAATGTCAATGATTTGCATTTGACGGGATGTCAGTTCAATCACAGGTTTCCTCCACTTTCCGGATACAATCAGGTGCTCCTCTATAGAAAAGGAGTTCTGTTAAGCAAGATCCCCCTTTCAATTAGACGTCCTAATGGTAATAAAATCCCCTAACTTGGTTATATAATACGCAATAATAATCAATTATGCAACATATAGTATGTCATATATAATGTTTTTTTTGAATTTTCATTTCAGCCATGAGGAACAGTAATGGACTGAGCTGCGTTGAGAAATAGGGAAGGACAACAACAGAACAGCCTGGAGCCCATTTTTTTCAGGGGTCCAGGCTGTTCTGTTGTTTAGGAAATATACAATATTTATTCCTGTGGAAGAGCCTCAATGCTTCCTTTTTGAAGAATCGGGGCAGGCGGTTTTTGTTTGAAAATCAGCTGCTTCAGCGCTCCCGCATTCACAAGCACGGTTCCGGCAATGATGATGAATACCCCGAGGATGGTTATCCAGCTTACAGCTTCCCCGTAGAATACAAGACCCACACCGACGGCGATCGGCGGCGAAATATACAGCCAGGTCGACGGAAAGACGGGATTCGTCTTGGCGACGAGCCAGTAGAATAAGGTGTGTCCAACCATGGAGCCGATAACGGTCAGGTAGAGCAATGAGCCGGCGGTTTTGAACGAGAGCAGAAACCCGGGATGCACATTTTCGGTGAAAAGCGACAGGATGAACAGGAGCGCTCCGCCGTATATCATTTGTGCTGCATTCAACGCGACGGGTGAAACCTCGGAGAAGGTTGTAGTTACTTTTTTGGAGTAAATGGCCCCCGCTGCATAGCAGCATTCCCCAATCAGCACAGCAGCGCAGCCGATGAGCCACAAGGGGGAGACATCAATCGCCAGACTGGGCAGAACCAGCAGCAGAACGCCGGTGAAGCCGATGATACAGCCGTAGATCGAATACGACGGAGCTTTTTGACGGAACAAAGCGGTCTGCAGCAGCAGAATCATCATCGGCCCGGTAGCTGACAGCACAGCGGCAAGCCCGGAGGATACATGTTGCTCTGCCCAGTACAGCCCGGCGAAGGTTCCGAAGGTCAGCGCGGCGCCGGTGAACAGCATCTCTTTGCGCAGCAGCAGAGAGAAGCTTGCTTTGCCTTTCCAGACCATCCAGAGGAACAATATTGCTCCTGCCATAAAGAAACGGATTCCTGCTGAGAAAAAAGGCGGCGCTCCGGCATCCACACCAATTTTAATCGCTAAAAAGGTAGTGCCGAAGATCAGACAGACAAGAGAGTAAGCCAACAGAATCATATCCAGTTCCCCTTTGTAAAGTTAATATGGCAGCCCAGTAGAATCATTTTGTTAATCATATAGGGGTGGGGACAGAACAGATTGCAGACAGCAGAACAGATGAGAGGAATAATGAGGTACAATACGGGAAAGAAGATTGGCAGAAGAGGCTGCAATATGCGGTTATCACAGGGAGGGTGGATTACGATGAAAAAAGCTACGGGAGCGGACCAAAGCCATCCCTTGTTCCGCCAGGTCTGCGAATTCATCCTGAACCGGATGGAACGTGGAGAATGGAAGGCGCATGATAAGCTGCCCTCGATCCGTCTGCTGGCGGAAGAGCTGAAGGTGCACCGGCTGACGGTATTCAAGGCCTACCGGGTGCTGACTGAGGACGGCAAGGTCTATGTGAAAGACAAATCCGGTTATTATGTATCTCCGGGCGACAGGGCGCTGGGCGGTGGTTCAAGCGAAGGGGCAGCGGTAGCCACTTATTCACTGACGAATCCCTTATCCGATATCCAGCGGATGCCGGTCCAATACCAATTTTCGCAGGCGCTTATTGATCCGAATCTGCTGCCGAACCTGTTCCTGTCCGATTATGTGAAAAAAGTGTTCGACCTTTATCCGAAGGTCATGGGAACCTATTCCTCTGTTCAGGGCGATGAGGAGCTGCGCGAAACGCTGGGCCGCCATTTCCACGATCAGCACCGGCTGCAGCTGTCGACCCAGGAGCTGCTGATCACCTCGGGTGCGCAGCAGGCGATCAATCTGATCGCCGGTATTGTGCTCGGGCCGATGGACAATGTGCTGGTGGAGCGCCCGACGTACAGCGTGGCTATGGATATTTTTCGCCGGGCCGGTGCACGGCTTATACCAGTGGAGATTACACCGCAGGGCTATGATCTGGAGGCGGTGGAGGAGCTGATGCGCAGGCATAAGCCGCGGATGTTCTACATGAACCCGACCCATCACAATCCGACCGGATATACCGTTCCGGCGCGGCAGCGCAAGCTAATGGTCGAACTGGCGGAACGTTACCGCTGCCTGCTGGTGGAGGATGATCCCTTCCGCGATATGTATTTCGGAGAGAAGCCGCCGCCACCGTTTTTTGCCTATGATACGGAGGGCTGGGTCATTTATATCAGCAGCTTCAGCAAGTATGTCGCTCCGGGGTTGCGTATCTGTGCGGTCGCCTGCCGTTATCCGTTTATGGAGCGGCTGATTACCGCCAAATCACTGGCTGATAACGGGACTCCGCTGCTTAACCAGAAGATTTTCCTGCACTATTACACCTCGCCGCGGCTGCAGCGGCATCTCGGCAAGCTGCGCATTGCGCTCCAGGTGCATAAGGAAATTGTGGAGGAGGAGCTGGCGTCTGCCGGCTGGGAGTGGACAGCGCCGGAGGGCGGGCTGAACCTGTGGGTGAAGCTGCCGGAATCCATCTCTGTGGCAGCGTTGTTTGACCGCAGCATGGAACAGTCGATCTCCTTCATACCGGGAGAAATCTGCGATCCGCTCGGTGAAATGAAATCCTGGCTGCGGCTCAGCTATTCCTTTGCCAGCGAAGGTGTGCTGCGGGAGGGCATCCGCCGTCTGGTGATGCTTGCCGGACAATTAGAAAATGAACAAGAGTATAAATGAAAGCACATGATGAAGGTGTATGCAGAAGAGTGTGAGCAGGTGCGTAGTAAAGTGTGTATAAGAGCACTATGGAGAAGTGTGTATAAAGAGTACCATGGAGAAGTGTGGATAAGTGTACATTGAAGTGCGCGTGGCGTCGCTTGGTGATGTTCACGAGGAGTCATATTGGAGAAATGAAATGTGAGAGGAAGCACAGAAGTTAGCGTTGGGAGTAAAGCGATTTGTGCCGCGGGGTTTTAATAGTAGCCTGCTGCTGCCGAGTATGTATAACTCTAGACGGACTCCAGCGGCGCTATTTGTGCTAAAAGCTCCATTTCAGGAGTGTTGCGGACTCCAGCGCCGTTATTGGTCTGATTTCCTGCTGCTGATTGGTTTTATCCAGCAAATAACGTCGCTCCAGTCCGGAAGGGATGGAAAAAGGCCAAGCCAGGCACAATAGCGGCTTTCCTGCCCGCTTGGAATTGTAAGGGAACAGAAAAGACAGGTTCGTGGGGGAAGGTAACAAAAAATCCACAGTAGCAGAGTCTGACTCAGATAACACTAAATGCACCGAAAGCACTGAAAGTACCTGTGATCAGTTGAAGAAAACACAACAGCAGCGATAGCCTGACGTACCATAAGGCAGGCATCGAGAAGCGCATTAGTGTCTCAACTAAATAGGCGCCCAGGAATTAGTGTCTCAACTAAGCATGCCACCAGAAGCGCATCAGTGTCTCAACTAAGCAGGCCTCCAGAAGCACAACAGTGTCTTAGTAAGTGGGCGGCCAGGCATTAGTACCTCATCCACAAGCATCCAGACCCAAAGCGCCCTGTCCGAGCAAGCAGACAGGGCGCTTTGGGTCTATTTATTAAGTGTAGGCAGAGTCCCGCTTCGTGTTAGCCAGGACCATATCTCATTCACGCTTTCCTCCGGCGTCTGCTCGGCTGTGCGGAGCGTTAACTCTGGGCTGACAGGCGCCTGGTAAGGATCAGAAATGCCGGTGAAGGAGGGGATTTCGCCCCGGCGGGCCTTGGCATACAACCCTTTGACATCCCGCGACTCGCAGATTTCTAAAGGGCAATCTACATAGACTTCTGCGAAACCGGGCAGCGACTGGCGGGCATAGTCGCGCATTTCCGCATAAGGGCTAATGACCGAGACCACTGAAATGACGCCATGCCGGTTCAGCATTCCGGCGACGTAGACGGCCCGGCGGATATTCTCGAACCGGTCTTCCCGGCTGAAGCCGAGGCCTTGTCCGAGCGCGCGCCTCAGCTCATCTCCGTCGAGCCATTCGGCAGCCAGACCCTTTTCTCTCAGTCTGTCCGTCAGAAGCGAGGCAATCGTTGATTTCCCCGCCCCGGACAAGCCGGTGAGCCACAGAGTCTTACCGCGACCTGAACGAATCCCCGCACTTTTGTGCACTGCTCCAAACTCGGAGTCTTCGTGCTTTACTCCAATTCCAGCACTTTCGCGATTTGCTCTCATCTCTGCACCTCCGCGATTCCGTAGGGTATTCGTTCCAGCAGGCCGGAGCCGTAAATCTGCTCCAGCCGGAGCCCGGGCATGTGGATGTAACCGATATAGCAGTCGCAGAAGTTCATGCGGCAGCTCCGCTCCGCAGCGAGGCCTTCCAGTCCGTCACGGTAGAGGTTGCCGATGACGCCCCTGTCCTTATAGCAGCGTTTTACTATACCGGGTCCCTGCACATAAAACACATTGCTGCCGGCGTTGCAGAGTTTGCCCAGGCTTTCATAGTCGACTGTGTTGATATGGAAATGCGGATCAATGCCGCCGAGAAAGGCGAGATCTTCCGGTGTGTAATAATCCGGTTTGTCTTTGTAAGCATTCACCCACAGATAGACATCATCCGGCAGGGCGGCCCGCAGCGAAGCAATTGCCGGAAAGGCGCTGCGCAGGCCCACACTGCCGACACTGAAGGGAATACCCTGCTTATAGACAGCCATACATTGGGCCAGAAACCTCTCCTCCCGCACCTGTCCCGGGTGATAGGTCGCCCAGAAGGCAGCCGTGGCCGGGTTCAGCTCCGGGATAAAATCCAGGCTGGCCGACAGGTTGGTCTGGATAGCCACCTTGTCCACATGGGGGAGATGGGAGAGGGTAATCAGCGCTTCTTTATACCAGCGGTGAATCAGTCCTTCACCGTAAGGATTGAAGAAGATCGACAGCCGGTGGCCTGCCGCGCCTTGCTCCGCAGCCCAGCGGACAAAGGTCTCCAGTCCCTCGCGGTCCTTGGCAAGCGTAGTGGCGCTGTCTCTCGTCTTGCCGAACGGACAGTAGGGACAATCATAATTGCAGGAGGTGAGGGCCCCGCGGTAGTAGAGGACGGCATTCATGGCAAAATGAATCCTTCCATACGTTCCCTGATTTCACCCGAGATGAACCAGTCGCCGATGGAGTCCGAGTAGCCCAGACCCTCAGGGGTTAACCGCAGGATACCTTCCGCTACTTCGCCCAGACCACTTTGAAGCAGCAGGTCAAGCTCAGGATAATCATTCCACAGCGATGCCGAGAAACGTCCGCTGTAGTCGGCCAGCTTCAGCCCCTCACTGTGCAGCACAGCTTTTAGAATAAAGCGCCGTTTCTGTTCTTCCCGGCTCAGCACAATGCCGTAATCGGCCGTGTCATAAGACTCGGACGACACATAATCGGCAATGATGCTCTCCGTTGCCTTGCGGCTGACGCCGTAGCGGGAGGCGTAGTGCACCTCCCGCGTATAGGAACGGGCACCGCAGCCGAGGCCGACCATCCCCTCCTCCTGACAGCTGTAGTCGAGGATGGCTTTGCTGGTGCCTGCCGTTTCCTTAGCGAAGCGGCGCATGGAATACTGGCGGTAGCCGTGCTCTGCGAGGAGCTGGCAAGCGGCAGTATAGCAATCATGGCGGAGATCCTGCTGGCGCAGCAGATCTCCCGGCTTCACAATCGTATGCTCGCGGGTGTAGAGCGGATAGAGAAAAATCTCCTCCGGTTCATACAGGAGCGCCTGATTCAGCGAATAGAGCCAGGACTCCACGCTCTGGCCGGGAAGCCCGTAGATCAGATCCAGATTCAGGATGGGGAATTGATATTTCCCCAGCAGCTCAAGTGCCCGGTATACCACCTCAGGGTTCTGCGGACGGTAGATGGCCGCCGATTCGGCGGCGACGAAGCTCTGAATGCCCATGCTGACCCGGTCCACGGTATTGTCCTTCAGGATGGCGAGCTTCTCTTCCGTAATCGTCTCGGGTGAGGTTTCGACTGAGATTGAAGCAAGGGCGGTGTCCAGGCCCATGATCTCCCGGGCGATCCGGAACAGCCGGCTTAGCTGCGGTGCGGCCAGCAGGGTTGGCGTACCGCCGCCGATCGCGAACCGGGCATACGGCTTATGGCCGGTAAAGGCCGACCACTGCTTTGCCTGCCGTTCCAGTGCATCCACATAGGTGGCGTGGACATCTGCACGTTTGTCCGGCAGGGTGAAGAGATTGCAGAAGCCGCAGCGTGCGCCGCAGAACGGAATATGCATATAGAGAAAAAAAGAATCCGCAGGCTCTTCCAGCCATAGTTGTTCCAGCGGAATAGGAGGCTGGAATTCACGATAGGCTGTCTTGTGCGGATAGGAATAGAGATAATTGCGGTAAGGGTTAGCGGTAATCTGCTCTTTCCAGCGCTTAAGCTCCTCCGAAGAGAGAGACGGTCTTACGTCGTTGTCATTAGGATGCTGCAGGAAATTGCCGGTTGACGTCATACGTTTCTCCTTTCTTCCGGGTTGAACCGGGCTGTCGATCTAGAGGATGAATTCCCGGTAAGGGACATTCCACACGGTCTCATGTGCCAGACGGTGCCCCTGATAGCCATCTTCTCCATAGGCTGTGCCGTGGTCCGAGAAGGCCAGGCAGAAGACCGGATTGCCGCGTTCGCGAAAGCGCGCAAACAGGCGCCCCAGCTCTCCGTCGGCATAACGCAGTGCGGCACGCTGGCTGTCCACAGAATCCTTCCGGGCACCCGGAAGGAAGAAATGGTTCGGCCCGTGGATGGCTGACACATTGAGGAACAGGAACAGCCTTTGATCCAGCGGAGTATCGTTCAGCACCTTCAGGGCGTGGTTCACCTGATGCTCCGTGGAGCGCGGGTTCGTGACACCGAAGGTCATCCGCCAGTAGCTGTGCTGGAAATAACCGGGCAGCACGCGGGCAAGCGGGACCTTTTTAGTGAAAAAAATAACCCCGCCAATACATACCGTACGGTAGCCCTCGGCAGCAAGTCCTGATACAAGATCCGGCGTGTCGAACAGCCAGGTGTGCGGATGGGTCTTCATCCCGGTATTTCTGGAATGGAACAGCCTCACATGCGAAGCTTTGTCCGTGTCTGCGGGAGTCGGCAGGAAACCGCCGAAGAAGGCATGATGTGCGGCATAAGTGAAGCTGCCGGGCGTATGTCTTTTCTCCCAGGAACCGCTGCCGCACAGATTGGGGCAGTTCTCTTCCTCCAGAACGGCAGCATCGTAGCGCAAGGTATCCAGTGTGACCATCAGGATGTCATGGGTGCCAACAATGGCATTCATATCTGTCATAACCGTTATAAGCGCCCTTTCTTAATAGATATGGATTAAAAATAGCAATACACTATAAGGTCTCTCATTCATGATTCACAATGGCATTCAGCTTTTTCATTTCCCATTCATAGGTGCCGCAGCCGTCATATTCCACATCGTAGAGCAAGTCGCCAAAAGGATTTACGTCCGCAGCATAAGTGCGCCGGGAACTGCCGGAGGATACCAGGATATCAATCCCGGCAATAGCCGAGCGGGGGAAGGCGGCAAGGGCCTGCACGGCTGTACGCCGTACCTGCTCCTGCACCTCTTCTGTGAGCCCGGCTTCTGCCGGAGACATCCGCTGGCTGCGCAGATGCAGGTTCGTAATGGGCGTGGTGCTGACCCGGGCAACGGAATGGCAGGCTTCTCCAAGCACGACAAGCTGGCGGATGTCGAACGAAACTCCGGCTGCGCCCGGCTTGGGAATCCATTGCTCAGCATACGCGCCATGGCTGTAGAGCCAGTTGATGATTCCGGACAGGATAGCGGAGCCGGTATAACGCCGCAGTTTCCCCGAATTATAGTACACGGGAGGGCGAGTGATATACTGCTCGACCCCAATAGTAGTCACAGCGATTTCGGCTCCCGTAGCGGGATTGATCTGATAGGCGATGACGCCGGAAGCGGCAGAGCCGCAGGACAGCTTGATGAATACCCGGTGCATCCGCTCCGTGATCATCAGCTCCCGCAGGGACGCATAGTCTGACGGAGGATGTCCGCCGCCCAGGGGCCGGGGAACCGGAACACCGGCGTCAGCGAGAATCTGCTGAGTCCGGCGTTTGTCGGTCATGGCGGCTATATCCCCGGGATGGTTCTGCCACCGGGCTTCAGGCATCAGCTCTGCGGCCTCGCGCTGAAGCCTGGCCAGCAGCCGGCAGTAGCCGCGGAACCATTGAGATGGATGATGCAGCACGCCGGGCATGTCCTTCAGCCGCCCGGCGGCCTGGAGACTTAGCGGATGGGGATCAGGATGATGCCCGAAGGGGTGCAGCGAGTCATCCTGTTCCCCGGCATCCGGTGCGCCCAAGGCAATGAGGGCCTGCTCAATCTCGAAGCTGCCGCCGGGTGAATCCAGCCGCAGGAGAGGCGGAGCTGCTGCCGGACGTGAACCGGAAGGCTCTGGCCACAGGCCTGCCTCTCCGCTGGTCTGCAAGTGCAGCGCCTGCTCCAGCAGCTCAGCGAGCGAACTTCCCCGCAGCAGCCCCGAGTACGGGATGAGCAGGGCCGGAGGCATCCCGAGGCGGCTCCGCGCCTGCTGGATACCGTCCGAGCGCCTGTCGCCGGGACAACATAGCAGGATCAGCGGCTGCGGTTCCTGCATCATTCGGTGATGGAAGGATAACGCCAATCTTCCTCGTCATCGCTTTTTTGCTGGTCGCTGACATCGGCCGGCAGACCGCTTGCCTTCCAGCGGGCAATCATTTCATTCGACATATAATGATAGCTCAGGTTAAGTGCCTGCAGGCCTTTAATCCGCTCACTGGCCAGCAGCGCCTCCGCACCCTTGTCACTAAGCGTTCCAAGCGAAAGGTCCAGTGTATGCAGCTGATCCAGAATGGGCGCATCGGCCACGGCCGCAGCAATTTCATCCTGAATTTCACTGTTTTTCAGTCCCAGATAGGTAAGCTTAGGGAACTTATCCGGCTGGATCAGCGGGTAGAGATCTTCCAGTCTGCCATCAAAGCCATAGTTGTCCACGCCAAGGTACAGCTCCAGCTTGCGCAGATTCGGCAAATGACCTGCGGCGATTTCTGCCAGAACGCTTTTGCCAAGTCCGCCGGTAATAATAATCAGTTCCTCCAGCTTGTCATGCTGCAGACTGCTGAGGCTCAGATCATTTCCGCCTTGAATGGTGAGTGACAGAAGCTCTGGATATGCGGGGAGCAGCGGGGAAAGATCGCTTTGTGTAATCCACGAAATTTCGCATTCTTCATAACCCATCTCCCCGATAAACAGCTTTCGCAGAGCCGGAAAATTTCCGCTGTATTTCACAAGGGCTGACACCACCTCCTCGGAGCTGTTCTCATAGGCCTGTCCCCAATCTCCAATGATGAGGCTGGTTAGTTGCGCCGCTTCAGGACTTGTGCTCAAGCGTTCAATCTCCGTGCCTATTCTTTGACCTTCTTCAAATTCGTCGTACCCGACAGTAAGCTTTACTTCCGTCATTAACATTCCCTCCCGGAAAAATATGGCTTCAATTTCACCCTAACATCTGAGAAGGGGGGGAGTCAAATCACGGGACAGAACGGGAGTGGAGCATTGAAAGGAGCCTGTAAGGCAGTTGCAGCAGCAGCGGAAATTCCGCTTTCTCCGGAAATGTGCGGATACACAAAAACAGCCCGGCCCCTCCCTGTATACGGGAGAAGCCGGGTGCGTAAGAATTCTGTCAGACCCAGCCGAACAAGCGCGCTGCCTGTGCAACCAGGAAAGTAACGGCAATGGCTATGCCCAGCGGTATAACGGCTGAGAGCACTGCCCATTTCATGCTTTTGGTCTCTTTGTAGATGTTGATCAGAGTAGTGCCGCATGGATAGTGGAGCAGGGAGAACAGCATCATGTTGAGCGCGGTCAACCACGTCCAGCCATGGCTCAGGAAGATATCCTTGATGCTGCCGATACCGTCGACATCGACCATAGCGCCGGAGGACATGTAGCCCATAAGCAGAATCGGCAGCACGATTTCATTGGCCGGAAGCCCCAGGATGAAGGCCATCATAATGAAGCCGTCCATGCCGAGCAGATGGGCAAAAGGATCAAAAAAAGCGGCCATATGGTTCAGCACGCTGTCTCCGCCAACGAACACATTCGCTAGGATCCAGGTGATAATGCCTGCCGGAGCAGCTACGACGATTGCGCGGGTCAGCACATTCAGCGACTTCTCCTTGGAGGAGCGGACAATCGTCTTCCAGATCTGCGGACGGCGGTACGGCGGGAGTTCGAGCGTGTAGTGGGTGGGAACGCCGCGCAGCGCGGTTTTGGACATGACCCAGGACACCGTTAAGGTTACCGTGATACCGATCATTACGATTCCCATCAGGACAAGGGCTGTCGAGAAGGTCCGCAGCGCACCAGTGGTAGCGGCCCCCACCATAAACATGGAGGACAGCAGAATCAGGGTCGGCCAGCGGCCGTTGCAGGGCACGAAATTATTGGTCAGAATAGCCAGCATCCGTTCACGCGGCGATTCGATAATGCGGGTGGAGAGAATGGCGGCAGCATTGCAGCCGAAGCCCATCGACATCGTTAACGCCTGCTTGCCGTGCCCGCCGGATTTCTTGAACAACCGGTCCATGTTAAAAGCAACGCGCGGCAGATAGCCGAAATTCTCCAGCAGCGCAAATACCGGGAAGAAAATCATCATCGGCGGCAGCATGACGCTGATAACCCAGGAGGTTCCGCGGTACAGGCCAAGCACAAGCACGCCGTGCAGCCAGGCTGGAGCGCTCGCTGCTTCGAATCCGGCGGTTAAATAACCTTCGATGAAGCCGAACAGCGAGGCCAGCCAGCTCGAAGGATAGTTCGCGCCGGCAATCGTAATCCAGAAGACGAGGCCAAGCCCGGCGAGCATAATGGGGAATCCCCATATTTTGGAGGTGACAATATTATCAAGCTTATAAGTGCTGCCCAGCTTCTTTTTGTCCTGGTAGGTAACTGCATCTCTGCAGATCCCCGCAGATACACCATATATTCCGCTTACGATTTCATCACGGATTCCGCCCTTGTCTGCGAGATTCTTCGCTGCAGAGAGCAGGGAATCCATCGGATCGGGTCCCTTAATGACATGCGGTGACTCCATGGCTCACTACCCCCTTCGATCCGGAAATGTTCCTCTGTCCCATATTTGCTTTGAGCGAAGCAAGCAGGCTTTCGTCACCGTCCAGCAGCCGCAGGGCAATCCAGCGTGCCGGATATCTTGAACCGACCGTCTGCTCTACCATAGGGAGGAGCGCGGCGATGCCCTGCTCAATCTCATCGCTATACGTAATCCGCAGCGGCTCCGCTGTGTAAGCACCCGTAGCCACACGCTCGATTTGATCCAGCAGCGCCTCAATGCCGATTTCACTCCGTGCCGAAATTGCGGCTACCGGCACGCCGAGCCGTTTCGAAATAGCCTTCAGGTTAATATCAATGCCCAGCTTCTTCGCTTCATCGATCAGGTTGATGCAGACAACGGCCCGCCCGGTAATTTCCAGCACCTGCAGGGCAAGATTAAGATTGCGCTCCAGCGAAGTGGCGTCCAGCACCACCAGCGTGACATCCGGCTGTTCAAAAATAATGTAGTCCCTTGCGGCCTCCTCATCAGCTGAGTTGGAGTACAGAGAGTAGGTACCCGGAAGATCTACAGCCAAGTAGGTATTGTTCTTGTGGGTAAACTCGCCTTCGGCGGTGATGACGGTCTTGCCAGCCCAGTTGCCGGTGTGTTGGCGCAGGCCGGTCAATAGATTGAAGAGTGTGCTCTTGCCCGTGTTGGGATTGCCTGCAAAAGCTACAGTGTAACGGTTCATGCTCCATCACCTCCGATTAATTCTCCGTAAATCAGAGCGCTTTCTTCACGGCGCAGGGCAATGGTTGTATTGCTTACCCGGAAGGCGGTAGGATCTCCGAGAGGACTGCGCCGCAGTACCTCGACAGCATTGCCGACGACAAACCCGAGGTCGAGCAATCTTCTCCTCAGCACACCCTGCACTTCTATACTGCGGATACGCAGCGTACTGCCGTTCACAGCTTCAGATAATGGAATTACGGCTCCGTCCATAAGATTTTCCTCCGTTCCATCCAGAATGATTGAGCATGTATGATTTATTGAATTATGTTATGTACTTGGGTTAGATTCTTGTAGTCTGCCACAATATTAGTATACGTGAATAAATTTGTCCATGCAACAAAAAAGTTTCCCTAGGGAAAAATAAAAAACCCATGCGTAAAGGCAGCAATTGCTGCTTTTACGCATGGGTTGGGGACTCAGAGCATCCATGCATTCGATTAGACTGAAAAAAAATCCGCTTAAGTGGGGATGTACTGGCTATAATCTGATAAGCACAGAATTCGTCCATGTTCAGGTAGCTGCTTCTACTCCCAGCTACCAAAATCTAGCGTACTGCCTGTCTCTACCAAGGTCTTGATGTTGCTGAGAATCTGCCACCAGGAGCTTTCGCTGGGGCCGTAGGACGGATCATCAGGTTGCCATTGATCATGAATCAGTGTCAGCTTGGTACAGCCGCCAACCGGCTCCAGCAGCCAGGAGATGCGTGATTCATATGGTTCGCCGCCCTTGAGATAGGAGGGGCCGACCTTGTGGGTAAAGCGGAATGCCTGCTCTGGGGAGAATTCCAGCACTGTACCGTATACATGCAAGGTGTCGGGGCCATCTGCCCCCGGCCCGATATATTTCAGCGGCTCCCCTGCTGTAAAGCTGGAGTGGATCGTGCTGCCGTAATAGATTTGCTGTACTTTATCCGGTGAGACGAGGCTGTCCCACACCTGTGCTGGTGTTCCGCCGATATAAAATTGATATTTCAGTTCTTTCATGCTGTATTCCTCCTGCCTTTTATGTTCTTGTTTGCCTTGGCAAAGCCTTATGAATGCTTGCCTCAGGGATAAGCTCACTATACAAAAGAATCACTGACAGCTGCGGTCAGTGATCCGGAAAAAGATATTATTCTTTATAATAATCCGCAAGGTCCGCAGTGATAGCTGCCAGCTTCTGCCTTAAAGCTGCGGGTTCGAGGATCTTAAGCGCTTTGCCGTAAGGCAGCAGGAAATAGGGGGCGTAGCTGTATAACGAGGCTTCATCCAGCAGGAAGCGGGCTTGCTCCGGGGTTCGTTCCGCAAGCGTATGGCCGAACAGCCAATGGCTGCACAGATCATTCAGGACAGCTTCCGCGGACTGGATGATGACAGCCACCAGTGCGGAATCTTTATCCTGGCCGGGAAGCAGGCCGCGCAGCAGAAACTCGCGTGCGGAGAATCCGGCAGGCCGCACAAAGCCTTCCCCGGTCCGCCGCAGCCCCCCAATCCGGTCTACCCGGAAGCTGCGGATTTCCTGGCGTTGATGGCAATAGCCGGCCATATACCACTGGCCCTTCCACAGCACCAGCCCGTAAGGATCTATAGACCGGGCAGAAACATCCGCTCCGTTTCCCTTGCGGTAGTCCATCTGCAGCGTAAAGCTGCCTGCGATGCAGGCCTCCAACTCCTCCAGCAGCGGCTGCAGCGCAGCGCCAGGTGCATGGAGCATCTCCATGCCGGCTTCGTGGCGCTCCATTTGCGACAGCTGCGCCGCATTGCTGTAGCGTTTGAGCTTGGCAATCGCTCCGTCCAGGGCTGCGACATAAGGGTATCCGCTGCCCCGGGCAAAGGCGGAGGCCTGTACGAGCGCTCTCTGTTCCCCGGTGTCGAAGAACAGGGGCGCTGCACTGAAATGCTCAGGCAGGCTGTACCCGCCTCCCGGCCCGGCGTCGGCAATTACGGGAACACCGCTGGCACAGAGCGCGTCAATATAACGGTAGACGGAGCGGACGCTGAGCTCCAGCTCCTCCGCGAGTTCCGCAGCGGTTCTTCTCCGCTGCTGCAGCATCCACAGGATGGACAGCATATGATCGGCTTTGGACATCAGGCAGAACCTCCGGTACGCCTGTTATTCTGCTCTCTGGTTACAATCAAGCAGCGGCGTTTTATTCTCACTCACTGGGACACTGCATTCATTGTAGCCTAACGCCTCCGGGTTACACCATCATCTTCTTCAGACTATGAATATAGCGGGATCTGACAATGATGAAATACACGGTTTGCACTAACAGGAAAGCTGCCGATGTGATCAGTACAGGAACGGTAACATTCGTGATATCCATCACTTTCAGTACGGGACGGACAACTACAAGAGTCTGCACGGCTGCAATAAGAATAGGGATATAGAACAGCAGGGCAATCTGTCTGGTGGCGGAAGCCGACATTTCTCTGGTGCTGAGTCCAATCTTGGAGAGTGCATGGTACATCCGCATATCTGCGTTCAGCTCCGTATGCAGCTTGAAATAGAGAAAGCTGGCTGAAGAGAGCGAGAAGATCAGGGCGATAAAGATACCGATAAAGCTGAGCATTGAGGTTCCCTGCTTGATATCCATATAGCTATCAGCCCGTGCACTTATTAACGTATGCCAGTTGTCAGTCCCATGATTCCTGTCCCTGCTCCATTGCACCAGCTCACTGGAGATGACAGTCTCCGGCTCCCCGGTCTTAGGAAGCAGTGCATCCCACGCCGGGATTTTATAAAAGTAATTTATTTCGCGATCATTGGCTCTAGCCTTACCGGCAGCTTCTGCATACACACTGTCGCTGACAATCATCACGGACGGGTTGTATTGGCCAAAAGGCATGACCGAGGGATTGATAAGATGATTCAGGACGAGTTCCACATCTACTTGATCTGCCAGCAGAATCCTCTCTCCTGCGTTATATTCGAAAATGGCATTCTGGGGGTTAAGCAGCAGCACAGCTTCTCCGTCAGACAAAGGAGGGATTCCGGTGATATCCATTTGTCCTGCCAGTTGATTGAAGACGGACACCGTCAGCAATTGAACGTTGTCAAACTGGTCCACATCGTTAAGGCCCCGGATGGAAACGCGGATGAATTCCACTTTGTTCTCTGTGTACTGCAATCCGGCGTTTTCCAGGGCATCATGAATGGTGGTCAGTCCGGGTTCGGGATCGTGTCCATTGTCAACGGAATAGTCGATAGCGAATGGACTGTTCAAATACGTCGTATTGTTCGAAGAACTGATGGATAGAAGAAGACTTGCAGCCATGCAGGCCAATGAAGTGACAACCGTTACCAGAAACAGCATCCGCGCATTGTCTTTAACCTTGTAGCTCATTTCGTTGATCCAGAGCAGATTGGTTCCGCGCCATAGCCGTTTGCGGCTCAGCTTCAGCAGGCGGATGCCCAGCACCGACAACTGGGAGTAGAAGAAATAAGTGCCGGCGATGCCTGTGACGGCAGCGATCAGCAGTGTGTTCGGAGACAGCTCCAACCCGATGGAAATGGCTCCTGTTGTCAGCAGTGCAAGTCCGAGAAGCGAAAGCAGCCAGGATACTTTGGGCTCCTTCTTCGGCTTCACGCTTCCCTTAAGCAGCTCTAGCACCTGGTTCCTGCGGATGAACAGCAGGGTGAAGATTGAATTTATCAGGAATAACGCCAGAAAGGAAACGGAAGTGATCACGAGTGCTTTTACCGGCCAATAAAATGGCATATCTGCAATACCAATAATATTAGTGCTGAGCAGCAGGAACAGCTTGGACAGCAGCATCCCTGCGGCCATGCCGCTCAGGATCGACAGCAGGCCGATAATCATATTTTCCAGCAGAATCAGTCTGTTGATCTGCCCGGGACGCGCGCCCAGAATCATCAGGATGCCGAATTCAAGATTCCGCAGCTTGAGGAAAGCACTGATCGAGTACAGGACAAAGAAAAAGGCGAAAATGAAGACAATATAGGAAGCGATTTTCATCCCGGTAGCCGAATTACGTCCAAGCTCAATAGAGGTTACTTCAGGATGATAGATGAACACCGAATAGGAAAAGAAGATCATGACCATAAAGGCGCTGCTGAGGAAAAAGGCCATATATGCCCGCGCGTTGCGCCGCACATTGTTAAACGCGAATTGAGGAAAGCTCATGACTATTCCCTCCCCAGAATGAAAGTGTATCAATGATCTTCTGGAAGAAGGCCTGGCGGTTGTCGCCGCGGTGGATTTCCGCAGCAAGCTTGCCGTCCTTAATGAAGACGATGCGGTTGCAATAGCTTGCTGCCAGCGGATCATGCGTAACCAGCATCAGCGTCGTGCCTTCCTTGCGGTTGATGTCCTCCAGCGACTCCATTACGATCCGGGAGGAGTTCGAATCGAGCGCTCCCGTCGGCTCATCGGCGAGCAGAATGGCGGGCGAAGTTATAATTGCCCGGGCAATCGCCGTCCGCTGGCGTTGTCCGCCGGAAATTTCATAGGTCCGCTTATTCAGGATGTCTGTGATATTCAGCCGCCCGGCCACCCGCTGCAGCAGCGCGTCCATCTCGGACAGCTTGCGGTTGTCCAGAGTCAGGGGCAGGACGATATTCTCCCCTACGGTCAATGTCTCCAGCAGGTTGAAATCCTGGAACACAAAGCCAAGCTTTCTGCGGCGGAACAGGGCCAGCTCTTTTTTGTTCATCTGATAGGGATTGCTGCCGTCGATCTTCACTTCACCCGAGGAGGGCTGATCAATGGTTGAGACCATGTTGAGCAGGGTGGTTTTGCCGCTGCCCGAAGGGCCCATAATTCCCACAAATTCACCTTGTTCGATACTAAGATGAATATCGGTAAGAGCCTGCGTAAGCACTTTTCCCGGATATACTTTATTCATTGCCGTGACTTCGAGTACATTCATGGAATTCATTCCTTTCTAACCGAAAACGTGAGTGTCACCCATTGTCGCCTATAGGTGCTTATCTTCTGATTCCGAGTGTACAGGATGAGCTTCCGGCATGCTATGGTTTTACCTTAACGTTACCTTACAGCGCGGTTAAGGTTATGTTCGCTTTTGTCAGGAGAATGTTCGTTTGAACCATCCCCGCAGCAGAATGGATATTGAGAGCAGCAGCGGGAAACCAATTTGGAACAGCGGGTCAATCTTGAGGCTTGGCCCCAGGCCGATGGCACTGCCCCCGACTGGCAGCATCTGATCTTTAATCAGGCTGAAGGCGTCCTTAGCGGTAATGATGCCGCTCTTGGGGGCAAGCATTTCCATTAGCGGCTGCAGCACCGTCTGATTGACGGCATACGCGTTAACGAGCCCGCCGATATATATAAACTAGAGAGAGGGAGCTTAAAGATTCATTAGTGAATCTGCGGAAAACATCTGAGCGGATGCCGTAGTTCAGCCGCGAAGAGGATCAACTGCTCCTCCGAAAGTAATGCAAACCGTGGTCCCCTCGCCGGGCTGGGATTGCAGCTCTACTGTATGCCCGAGCCTTGCGCAGATCTCACGGACCAGATAGAGGCCCATCCCGGTGGATTCATGATACTGGCGGCCGCGTTCTCCGGTGAAATAAGGATTGAACACCCGTTTCAGGTCTTCGGGAGAGATGCCAATGCCCTGATCTTTAATCTTTAAGACGCTTCCGGTTCCCGTCTGCTCCACGGAAATGGTTACCGTCTTGCCTGTCCCGGCTGTATAATTTACGGCGTTTACGAGAATCTGGGCCAGCATGAATCTAAGCCATTTGGCGTCGCTGTATACAGAGAGTCCATCGTCAACGGTAATGTCTACCCGGACTCCCCTCCGGATGAACAGCCTGCGGTTATCGGCGACGGTCTCGCTTACGGCTTTGCGGAGCAATAGAGGCTGAACATGGAAATCATCCTCAAAGCGTTCCAGCCTGGAGGTGTAGATAACCATCTCCAGTCCCTTGCGGAGCCGCTCCACCTCCTCTTGGATGCTGCTGGCAGCATCCTCCTCCAAATTCTGAAGGGTAAGCTGGATGACGGAAAGCGGCGTCTTCATCTGGTGTACCCAGCGGTTGATGAAATCGATATGCTGATCCATCCGCCGGGTATGGGAATGCAGCTGGTCCAGATAGTAGCGGTGGTTGTGCTGCAGCATCTCCGTCACCGCTTCGGGCAGCGGCGCATCGTCAAGGGGAATAAGCTGTTCCCCCGGGGCTCCGCCGGGTCCGCTCAGGCGGGTATATAGCTTATAGTGCTGAACATACCGGAAGCCCAGATATAGAATAAGAACTGCAAAGCTGAGGGCCATACCGTATAAAATAATCGAGAAGGGTCTGTATTCGCCCGTAACCCAGTAGAGTACGGGGATGAGGATCATCTGGAGCAGATAGAAGAGCAGCAGCGGCCGGTGATCCTTAAGAAACAGTCTCATGGCGTTTCTCCGGAGAGGCTCAGCCGGTAGCCGGCACCTCTTATCGTTTCTACGATATCGTCAAGACCAAGATCCTTGAGCTTCTTGCGTACACGGGTGATATAAACATTAAGTGTATTATCATCGATGAAATGCTGATCCTCCCACATCAGGTCCAGCAGCCGTTCACGGGAGACGACGCGACCTTCCTTCAGCAGGAGTGTTTCCAGCAGGACAGCTTCCTTCTGTGTAAGCTCAGCGGACAGGCCGTTGTGCTGGATCACATAACGCTCCGGATACAGCGTCAGTCCTCCGGCTTGAAGCTTGCGTTCTTCCTGGCTGTGGGCGTAAGAGCCGTAAGCTCTACGCAGATGGCTGCGGATTTTGGCCAGCACGACCTCGTATTGGAACGGCTTGATAATGTAATCGTCGCCGCCGTTCTCCAGCGCCATCACCTGATCCATGCCGCTGTCGCGGGCAGATATGAAGAGGATGGGGCAGAGCGAGGATTTGCGAAGCTGGCGGCACCAATAGAACCCGTCATATCTCGGCAGATTGACGTCCAGCAGCACCAGGCTTGGGGTGCTGTCCTCAAAGGTTTCCAGCACTCTATTGAAGTCATCTACGATGACGGTATGAAAATCATATTTTGACAAATAACTGCTAAGCAGGTCTGCCAATTTGGCGTCGTCTTCGACAATCAGAATCGTTTCCATGAATTCACTCCTTTGTCCAGTATTACAGTAACATGCTAAGGGAAATTTATGCAAAACAGGATTCAGACGCAAACAACCTCCCGGGCTGCCGGAAAAAGATCCGGCTGCGGGAGGCTGCTTGTATGTTGCGGAAGGATGGATTAACGGGTTTTGATGACCAGCGCATTGCTGATCAGACGTCCCGGTGTTGTCAAATATTTGCCGTTGTAATACAATCCGCTGGAGGCGCCGCCATCCAGATTCATGGCCTGATAGGCACCGGCCTGCTTCATAATCTGCGCCAGCTGCGAAATGGTAGCCCCGCTGGTGGTCAGAAGAATCAGCTTGTGGTCGCGCGTCAAGCCCAGCGCGCTGCGGGCTCCGCCGCCGGTGCGGATTTTGGGATCCCTGAAGCCTTCGGCGGTCACATCCACTGCTACCTTCCCGTTAACCAGCAGCCGGGGGCCGGCCTGAAGCGCACCTTCGATGGTCCCGCTCTGGAAGCGCGATGCGAATTCAGTGCCAGGAATCAGCTCTGCTAATAGATTGCGGTCATAAGCGAATACGGCCCGCCGTTCTCCAGCGCCGTTCTTGAGCATCTTTCCGCCGCTGATGATATAACCATAAGGGACTTTGTATGCCCCTTTAGTGTAGGCATCAAAGTAGGTCCCGTTGATCGCAACGAGAGCACCGCTACGTTTGGCAATGCTGCCAAGGGACTCCGTCTTGCCGACCGTGTTGCCGGCAAGCACTACATCCAGCTTCACCGAGGGATGGAGCAGGGAAGCGGTGACTGTCTGCACTGTAAAGGAGCGGCTGCCGACCTTAAAGGTGCGTTTGCCGCTGACTACCGCCGGGGATTCCGCTTTAAGGAGTGCTCCGCTGAGTACGGGCAAGGTGGCGGAAGTTTCGTCCGCTGTCAGCGTGAGCGACGAGGCCTGCGGATTCCACTTCAGCTGAAGGCCCAGTGTTTGGCTGACCAGGGACAGCGGAACATACGTCGTGCCGCTGCCGCTGAAGACCGGCTCACTCAAGGTTACGGCCTTGTCGTTCACGGAAGCCTTCGCCGAGCCCGGAATCAGGCGGAGGGAAGCCTCGCCCTTTGTAATTTCTATCGTTCCGCCAGGAGTGAGGATCGACCGGATACCGGCAAAATCATTCAGGAAACGCAGCGGAATGAAAGCATGATTCTCCTTGTCCACATAAACTGCGAGCTTGGACGCAGGCGCTGCGGAGGCGCTTGAGGATGCGGGAGGAAGAACGTAAAGCGGGAGAAGCAGGGTAAGAATGAGGGTGACGATTTTTTTCATGATGAACAGAATCTCCTTTTAAGTGGCGGCAGCATAATCTGCCATGCAGGATGAATTTGGAACATGCTCCAGAATGAAGCACCGGGTCCTATTATCATATAAGGGAAGTCTAACCGTCAATTACTTAGGCTTCAGTGCGGCAGAACGGTGATCAACTGATGATCCTTATATCCGGTGGCGTATGCATCTTCCAGACTGTTCGTTTATAATCTAGTAAACTTACTTATTCTTCATAAAGGCGGGTAGCAACAATGACAAGAATCGGCTTGATTCGGCATGGCAGCACAGCTTGGAATAAAGAAGGACGGATACAGGGGCATACGGATAACCCTTTGGACGAGGAAGGACTTCAGCAGGCGGCGGCTATAGCAGAACGTCTCAGCGGAGAACAGTGGGACTATATCTACTCAAGCGACCTGCTGAGAGCAAGACAGACGGCAGAGGTGATCGCAGCGAAGCTGGGCCTGCAGGTAGCGGGAGTGATTCCGGGAATTAGGGAGATGAACGGCGGACTGCTTGAGGGCACCACGGAGCAAGAGCGGGTGGAACACTGGGGGACAGAATGGAAGTCGCTGGACCTCGGGCTGGAGAGCAATGAATCAGGCAAGCAACGGGGAAGCAAGGCGATTGAAGAGATTGCAATGAAGCATCCCGGCCACAACATCCTGATTGTCAGCCACGGCGCGATTCTGCGGAGCAGCCTGACCGGACTGGTTCCCGGACTTGATGTTAGTGTGCTGTTGAAGAATACCTCTATTACCCGCATCGTTAAAGGGGACAACGGCTGGACCTGCGAGCTGTATAATTGTGTGAAGCATATGGAGAACTAGACCCTTATCCAGACGGCGTCTTCCAAAACATTCCATGCAGGATCGGCCCGCTCCTGCCGATAATAAGCTTATCGCTTATTACTGTTAACCAGCTTTATTTTCATGTAAAAGGGAGTGCGCATCATGATGGAAGAAGCCCGTAATTATATATTGGCTCTATTTTCGGTTCTTATCGCAGCGTTGACTGTGTACAGCCTTCTCCGGCTGACCCGGAATTTCACCTATAAAAATCAAAGAGCCCGTGCTGTGCGCACGAGCCTGATAATACTGCTCGCCAGCGGCGGATTATACGGAATGCACTGGCTGGGCAAGCAGTCACAATCCGGCTTGAAACAGGCTGAAGGCAGCTTGTTTATCTCCTTGGTACTCTATACATTGACTCTCTTAGCCCTGACGTATCTGTTCTCCAAGCTTCGCCAGATCCTGACCGAAAGAGAGCAATTGAAGGAACTGGCCTACAGGGACACCTTGACAGGCCTCTTGAACAAAAACGGGATGGATCACTTCTGGGACCACTGCAAACCAAACGAGCAGCTTGCGGTGCTGTTCCTTGACCTGGACCGGTTCAAGTCAATCAATGACAGACTTGGCCATCATGTGGGCGATTTGCTGCTCCAGGCTGTCGGCGGCAGTCTGAAACAGTTCACCTCCAAAGGCAAACGGCATATCTTCCGGAACGGCGGGGATGAATTCGTAATTGTCGCCAAACGTTGCGGCCGTAAGGAAGCGGAGCAGCTTGCTATGCAGATTCTGGAGCAAACGACCCGCGTTTACAGTCTGGAACGGCATGAACTGTTTGTTTCAGTCAGCATCGGCATTACGTTGAGCCATGGCAGGATCGACCCGATGCGGCTGCTGAAGGAAGCCGATTCGGCAATGTACAGCGCCAAGCAGCTCGGAAAGGGCCGATATACCATACACAAGCAGGGAAACACGCTTCAATCTGTCAATTGGGCAGGCAGCTCCAAAGCCAATTAATTAAATTTGCTGCGTCCTTTCATCAGGAACAGGCAGAGCAGGGCTATTGCCATGCTCACCGCTGCCGCATAGAACAGGATAGAGTAGTCGGTAAGGTCAATCATCAGCCCAAGCAGCGGTGGGGAGGTGATGGCGGCCAGCGAGGAGACCAGATAATACATTCCGGTGCGTGTGCCGATGCTTTCCTCCGTGCCTGTCGCTACTACATAAGGGTATGAATTGATATTAATGCAGGCCCAGAACATCCCGCCAACGAGCAGCAGAATCCGCAGCACAAGCAAATTCTCCGCAAATCCCACGAGGGCAAAAACTGCCATCAGTCCGCAGACTCCGGTGACAATCATCTTTTTCTTCCCGAACCGCCCGCCCAGCCAGCCGCTCGGAATCGCAAACACTACGAAGGCCAGCGAAAAGAACGTCAGCGAGAAGGAGGCTGCCTGTTCACTGAGGCCAAGGTGATGTTTGCCGTACAATGTGAACAGCGTCTCTACACCTTGATAAGCTACGAACCAGAAGAAGATGGCTGCTAAGAGCCAGACTGTGGTACGGTCGAGCTGTTTTTTTAAGGAGATGCGTGTAGGTTTGACCCGTGGAATGTTACCGCTGCGTTGCGAATCTCCGGATAAACCTGTGACTTCCTCGGCACCCAGTGCTGCTTCTTTGTTCACCCCATCCCGTTCCTCCTTGATGAACTGTGACACGATGAACAGGCAGAGCAGCGTGATGAGACCGGCAACAATAAACGGCAATGCTGGGCTGGCCTTATAGAGGAATGAGCCGACGCCAAACGCCAGAATCGACCCAACCCCTCCCATGAAGTTAATCAGGCCGTTCGCCTTGGTGCGCTGCTTATCCGGCGTAATATCCGGCATCAGCGCGACGGTCGGCGAACGGTACAGGCTCATGGCCAGGTTCATCAGCATCATAAAGAGCAGCAGCGTGAACAGCCCGGTGTGGAACGGAATCAGCATCGTCAGTACAGCAGCCAGCGGCATTCCGATCAGCAGATAAGGCATTCTGCGCCCATAACGGCTCACCGTACGGTCACTGCGGTTGCCAATCCATGGCTGCAGAAACAGGGCGAAATAGTTATCAATGGTCATCATGAAGCTGATCAAGGCTACACTGTGTACATATTTCTCCAGGAAAAAAGGTACAAACGCATTATACAAACTCCATGTAATGCTGATGCTGAAAAAACCGAAACCCAGCAGCCAGACTTTCTTCACCCCATCACACTCCCTTGGCTGTAAGCAGTCTGTCCAGCACGTCCGGATAATCGGTAATGATTCCTGACACTCCGGCAGCGATTAATTCTTTCATGCGCTCCGGATCATTCACGGTCCAAGGATGATAGGCGATGCCATGCTCTGCCGCCTCGGAGACAAACTCCGGCAACACAGCGAAATGATAGGCATGCAGCGCATCCGCCTGCAGAGAGGCTGCGTAATCCCATGGCCGGTACAAGCCTTCTCCATATAAAATCCCGGTGCGAATCTCCGGTGCCAGCGATTTGCAGTGAGCCAGGGAGTAATGGTTGAAGCTCGACAATATGACGCGTTCACTCATGTTGAATTCCCGCACGGCGGCAATAACCTTTTCCTCCATCCCCGGGTACATAAAGACCCCGTTCTTAAGTTCAATATTTAGCACCGTATCGCTATCCTTGAGCAGATCCAGAAGATCTTCGAGGGTGGGAAGCAGCTCTCCCTTGAATTCTTCCCCGAACCAGGAACCCGCGTCCAGGTCAAGCAGTTCCTTAAGCGTGTGGTCTTTCACATTTCCGCTGCCGTTTGTCGTGCGGCCCAGCGTTTCGTCATGAATCAGAATCAGTGCGCCATCCTTTGTCATCTGTACATCAGTTTCAATCCCGGTCGCTCCAAGGGTAAGGCCCTTGCGGAATGCTGACATCGTATTCTCCGGACACACAGCGGATGCGCCGCGATGCGCAAAGTTAATTAGCGGATTCATTGTTTGCAGTCCCTCCAAGTTGTTTTTTAATAGAGCCCGACGAATCAGGCTACTCTTCTTATTCCACACTAGATAAAAAAAACCTGTCCAAAAATCCCCTCAGAACGCGAATTCCTAAAATTTTACCTAGCGATTACATATCCATGGACCTGTATAATAGAATAGAATTCAGTGTACTTGGAGAGGAAGAGATGTTTCTTGAAGTATTGTATAGAATGCGGAACTGAGCTGATCTTGAAAGAATGCGGCGGGGAGGGGCTGATCCCTTTTTGCGGGGCATGCGGAATGTTTCGGTTTCCTATTTTTAGCACGGCTATCAGTACCGCAGTGTTGAACAAAGAGATGGACAAGATTCTGCTAATCAAGCAGTATAACCGGCCGGATTACATCCTGCTCGCAGGTTACGTCAACAAAGGGGAGAATGCGGAAGCCACCCTTATCCGCGAGGTAAAGGAAGAGGTAGGGCTGGATATCGTGGCTTATGAATATATGCGCAGCCTTTATTTTGAGCCGTCCAATACGCTGATGCTGAACTTTATAAGCATGGCTGATTCGGAAGACTTGAGCCGGATGAGTGCCGAAGTGGATCAAGCAATGTGGTTCACACTTGAAGAAGCGGCCCGGGAGATCAAAAAGAACAGTCTGGCAGAGACCTTTCTGCTGGCAATTATTGAGAAGCTGAATGCAGGCAAGGTGGATCTCCTTAAACCCACCGAAGCTTAAATGCGAGGCTCCGGCCCGTTTCTTGGGCCAATTGATTCTGACTACAGCCGTATTCATTGATGTGTTTCCATTCTCATCCTCACAAAGCAAAGGGCGTCCCGCGGCCATTTACATGGCAGGGAACACCCTTGTTCTTTTTATAGCGGGACGGTTTAATTCCCTTTTATCTTTTTGATATTGTCCTGCCACTTCCCGGTTTCAAACTTCAGGAGCTTATCATAACCGGCTTTTTGGGCATCCTGCTCGGCTTTGTCGAGCAGGGCAATCACTTCCTGTTCATCCTTGGCGAACAAGGCTTTAGCCCGCACCTTATCGGCGATATCGGCTACACGCTGCATGATCATGCCCTCTTCTGAATCTGGAAGGGGCTGTATATTGCCGAATTCCGTGGCATCAAAGGAGGTCTTCCAGGCGATTGTAGTTTGGGAGACCGTAGCCCAGTCGCGCTTATCCTCAGGCAGACTCATTTCATTTTCAGCCTTGGCTCCATCAATAAATGCCGTATTTCCTGCCCATTGAAACGTATCCCAGATGGCCATGAGCTTGGAACGCTCCTCGGCTTCATTTTTATATTTTTCTGTGTAGATGGGTGCGCCTTTCTCATTGGTGCCCTGCCAGTACATGCCTTCAGGCCCCCAGAAAATAATACGCTCCCCTTCCTCGCCCGTCAGCCAGTCCAGATAGGCAAATATACCTTCTGGATTCTCAGCCTGTGTTGTGATGACACTGACATTCCAGCCAAGAGAATCAAATTCGTTGACCCATACCTTCTTCGGATCTACGCCGGCTTTATGCAAAGGCCAGATCATCGTGTATCCGCCTTCAGGATCTTTGGCGCGCAGCATGCTGTTCGCTTCCGTGCCGATAACGGTGGTATCGAAATCCCCGTAGATCGCTATGCGGCCATTATTCACCTTTTCCTTGACCTGGTCGCGGGTCTGCGTGATGGCATCCTGGGTAATCAGCTTTTCCCGGAACAATTTATTGGCGAACACCATGGTTTCGCGGTAGACCGGATCACTGAAAAGGGATTTCAGCTCATTCCCCTGGGGGACCACACGCAGAGAGACCTGCCCGACATTCCGGTCTTCCGCCATCCCGGCGTAGAGAAAGTCAATCCCTTGACCCAGCATCCCGACCTCGAATGGAATAATGTCAGGATACTTCTCTTTTACCAGCTTCAGATAGGCATACAGGTCATCAAAGGTTTCCAGCTTCGGCGATCCAAGTTCCTTGTAGATCTTATTATTTACAGCGTAGCCACCGTTGCCCATCGGATTTTTCGTGTACCAATTTGGGAATTGGTATAGTTTGCCGTCCTCAGAGCGGAGCATGTTGATTGTTTTTTCTCCTGCCCATTTTTTCAGATTAGGATATTTATCAAGATAGGGGTCCAGCGCCACAAGCTTGCCTGCTTTTCTCAGCTTTTCTACTTCGGCTCCGCGGTCTCCCCAGATGACATCCGGGAACTCGCCGGAGGCGATCATTGTATTGAATTTCTGCAGAGCCGCACCGCCGGACTGGATCGACTGGACCGTTACTTTCTTGTTCTCCTGAATCCATTTAGTCGCCGGATCCTGGCCCCAAGGATTCATCGTATACCAGTCATAATTACCGAAAAAGGAAAAGGTGAGCGGCGTTTCTCCGAAAACAAAAGGTTGGGATGAATCAGCCCCGGCAGTGTTGTTGCTTGGCTTTGCCCCGTCTTCACCGGTGTTTCCACCGCATGCGGCAAGCATGATACTCATACCCAGCATACATACCGGCAGCAGGAATGATTTTTTTGAAATATAAGAGTTTATATGCTTCACGCTATAAATTATCCTTCTATTTCTCGCTGAAACGGATACCGTCCTTTTGAGGACGGCGAAGCCGTTTCCACTTGTAGTGGACATCTTCATACCCCCATGGGATTGTTTTTTATGAATAAGCCGTGAGCTATGATTTGCTACACCGATCTTATCCAAGTTCATTCTTTAATGGAACCGATCATGACGCCCTTGGTAAAATATTTCTGCAAAAATGGATAAACCAGCAAAATCGGTACCGTTGCTACCAGCATGGTGGACATGGTGAGCGATTTGGTTGTGACGCTTTGGAGCCGGGCCATGTGGCCTTGAGCGGCTGCATTGGTCTGCATCATCTGTTCAGACATAATGTTGGAGCTTAGAATTTGCTGAAGCAGCGTTTGAATCGGGAGCAGATGCCCGGAAGTGATATAAATGCTGGCCGTAAACCAGTCATTCCAGTGCCATACTGCAGCAAATAGAGAGAGTGTGGCGATCACCGGACCTGAAATCGGAATGACAATTTTGAAAAAGATACCGAAGTGGCCGCAGCCGTCGATTTTCGCCGATTCCTCCAATCCTTCCGGCAGTTCGAGAAAAAACGTGCGGAAAATGATCATGTTCCAGACGCTGATTATATTCGGAACAATCATGACCCAGAAATTATTCATCAGGCCCAGCTCACGGTTAATCAGAAAGGAAGGAATCAATCCTCCGCTGAAGTACATCGTGATGATGCATAGGATCATATACCCTTTCCGCCCCATGAGCTGTTTCTTGGACATGCCATAGGCAAAGATTGATGTAATGGCAATGGATAGAATTGTGCCAATCACCGTTCTCAGTACGGAAATAAGGAAGCCTGTCATTAGCCGCTTATCCTGAAACACTACAATGTAATTCTCCAGAGTGAATTGTCTGGGCCAAAAGGTGATCCCCCCACGCGTCGTGTCCAAACCCACGTTGAATGAGATAACGATCGAATTCCAGAACGGATACAACATTACAAAAGCCATGAGAATGAGCATGGAGTAAATGAGACTGAGAAACAAATTGTCAGAAAAGCTGTTTTTCATGCCGTGATCACCTGCATTTCAATGTGTAGTTGCGATGCCGAAGACTACCACAGACTGTGTCCCAGTTTACGGGCTATCCGATTGGCAACTGTGAGCAAAAAGACGCTGATTATTGACTTGAATAAACCGACTGCGGCGGCGTAGGAGAAAAGCGAGTTGCGGATACCAACGCGGTAGACGTAAGTATCAATGACATCGGACACGTCCTGAAGTACAGGGTTTTTGGCCAGGAGCAGGATGTCCTCAAAGCCTGCGCTCAAGATATCGCCAACTGCGAGAATCATGAAGATCGTAACTACGCCGGAAATACCGGGCAGGGTAATGTACCAAATTTTCTTCAAGCGGTTTGCTCCGTCGATGGAGGCTGCTTCGTAAATTTCGGGATTGATGCCGGCAATGGCGGCCAGATATACGATGCCGGAGAAACCGATCTCCTTCCAGATTCCTGTTCCGATCAGGATGGCCCAGAAGTAGCCGGGAATGGACAGGAAATTGACAGGTTCGCTGATTAAATGCAGCTTTTGCAGCAGCATGTTCACGCTTCCGTTATCGGTTGCCAGCATGGAGGTCACAAATCCGGACACGATGACCCAAGACAGGAAGTGGGGCAGGTAGCTGATGGTCTGGATCATCCGTTTGAAGCGCGAGTGAATTACTTCGTTCAGGATAAGCGCCAGCAGTATAGGTGCCGGAAATCCGATGAGGAGTCTCAGGGCACTAATCACAATCGTATTGCGCATGACGGTCCAGAATTCGGGTGCCTCGAAGAACATCTGGAAATACTTGAAGCCTACCCATGGGCTGTGCAGAAATCCTTGAAAAATATCGTAATCCTGAAAAGCCATCAGCACCCCGTACATCGGCAGATAAGAAAAGATCACGATAAGAATCATTGCCGGGATGACCATCAGTTGAAGATCCAGCTGCCTGGAGAATCTGAACCAGAAGGATTTGCGGCTGGCTTCCGGTCGTACACCCGGAGGGACTCCCGGTGGTGAAGACGTGACGATGCTTTTTTTCATCTGAACACTTCCTTTGCAAATTTCTCTGCTGAAATTCATAGTATAGGAACCGTTCCGGCAAAAACACTGATAAGAACAACGATTTGTAGACTTCTGCAATGAGGATGAAGGTTTTGCAACACGGTAAAAATGAAATGTTATATGATGTGATCAATAGAAAGTGTTGGCTTTGATCACACGGCCGGATTGGAGGTCAAACATGTATAACGTATTGCTGTCAGATGATGAAGTGCTGGATTTAAGAGGGATGCAGCACTTTATACCCTGGAAGGATCTGCAGATGAATGTGGCAGCGGTGGTGAGCAGCGGTTTCGCTGCGCTGGATTATATCCGGAATCATCATGTTGATATTCTGATCACCGATATCCGGATGCCGATTATGTCCGGTCTGGAGTTGTCCCGTGAAGCATTGCAGCTGCTCCCACAGCTGAAAATCATATTTGTAAGCGGTTACGAAGACTTCCACTATGCTAAGCAGGCGATGGAGCTGAATGTGCAGAGTTATGTCCTGAAGCCTGTAGAGGATGAAGAAATGATCGAGGTGCTGCAGAAGGTGAAGGCCCAATTGGATCATGAGGCCCAGCAGTCGAGACTGGAATCGGATTACTATAAGACCTTGCCTGTACTTAAGAACAACAGGCTGCTTGGCCTGCTGGATGGTCAGCAAGACGGAGCAGAAACCATAGATGATCTAGTCCTTGCGCAATGCGGGATTAGCCCATCCTCTCCGCAGCGGGTCGCCGTGATTGAGATTGATGATGTGGCCTGGAAGCTGAATGCATACAGCGAGCTGGAAGCGAGGCAGATCGTCAATCAGCTGTATCAAACGGTACTGGATTATTGCACAGAGTGCCGGATTTGGTCGCTGTGCAGGCTTTCCAGCCGTGAATGTGCGCTTGTACTGCAGATGGAGGAACTGGCGGAATGTGAAGCGCTGCTCAGCGGTTTAATTGAACTTATTGGGGTCCGGTTTCCGGTCACCATCACAATAGGCCTGAGCAGCACAGCAGCTTCCACCGCTTCAATTCACACCTCTTATCAGCAGGCGAAGCAGGCGCTTGATTATAAAATGCTTGCGGGCAAAAGCCGTCTGATCCAATTTTCCGAGCTGGAGTCAGGCAGCGTGGAGGACGTGCAGAGTCTCGAAATGACGCTGGATGCCCTGTTTGCCGCAATGTCGAATTACAGGCTTGTCCAACTGCACGATGAACTTGAGAATGTATTCACCTTGGTCCGCCGGATGAAGTCCAAATCTACCGTCTACAACTTTGCCATTCAGATTATCTCCCGGCTGGATGCCTATCTGTCAGGACTGAACGAGAATCTATTCCAGATGCTGGGCATGCGAATGGAGAACCTGGACATTCTGTTCAAATTCGAAACCATGGATGATATCCAGTCCTGGCTGCGCCGGAGGGTATTTGAAATCTCTGAAACACTGCATGTAAAGAAGCAAAAGAAAAATAAGAAGCTGCTTGAATCGGTCTGCGCCTATGTGGAGAAACATCTGGACCAGAATATCGCACTCCGGGATGTGAGCAATCTGTTTAGCTTTTCCCCGAATCATCTCGGCGTGCTGTTCAAGCAGGGAACGGGTATTAATTTCAGCGATTACGTGGTGGAGAAGCGGCTGGAGAAAGCCTGCACTTTACTGCAGAATCCCCAATATAAAATTTTCGAGGTGGCCGGAAGGGTTGGCTATAAAAACCTGACTTATTTCAGCAGGCAGTTTAAAGACAAATATGGGATGACACCGGGGGATTATCGTAAGCAGTGCTGAACAAAGGAGAACAGCGGCCTATGAAGCAAAAGAAACGGTTTCTGTCATTCGGCTACAAGCTGATGATTTCTTATATTGTACTGCTGATTGTCCCGGTTGCTTTTGTCGGTGCCTTTGCTTATAACACGGCGGTTGAATCCATCCGAACACAGACAAAGGCCAATATCCGGGGCACGCTTCAGCAGATTCAGGATAATATCCGTTATAAGGTGGAGGATACCAAGCGGCTGACGGACTCACTGTATTATGACCGCACACTGGCGGATTCCTTAAGGCGCTACGATGACGGCTGGTACAGCTTTGAGACGCTGCAGAGCTATTTGATCCCGATGCTGCAAAATACGGTGCATTCCTCTAACCGCAACATTGCACTGTCCTTGTATATTCAGAATGAGACCATACCCGAGGTTTACTATTCTTACGAAGGGATGGACCCGCTGCGGAAGGGGAGGTTCTACCAGCTGTTTCACCAAAAGCGGATTCTGGGCAAGACATGGTTCAGCGGTTTTCCCCGGGAGCAATACGGGGTAACGATGCAGTGGCGCCAGATCGAAGATGATGAGTCCTACGGGAATATTTCCTTGCTCCGCAGATTGATGGATACGTATGAGCCCACTGCCCCGAGTCCATTTGGTTTTGTCCGGATTACCGTCAAGATTGCCGATCTTCTTGAAAGCGTGAAAGATGATAAGTTCCGCAAGGGCAGTACAGTGTATATAGAAAATGAAAATCAAGACATTATCCACCTTTCTTCAGGGGATAAGAATATGAAACCCGAGCAAATTCCACTGCTGGAGAGCAAGGATTATCTGCAAATCAAGGCGCCGGTCGAGGAGCTGAACTGGACGCTTGCGGTCAATATCCCCAATGAAGTTTTGGAGCAGGATATCCAGAAGGTCAAAAGCGTAACCATTCTCGTCTGCCTGATTATGATCGGTTTCTTTTCCGCAGCAGGTATGCTGCTGTCCGGCTATTTTTCCCGGCGTGTCGTCAAAATTGTGTCTGTCCTCCGTTCCTTTCAGGAAGGGGATTTGCATAAAAGGCTTAGTTACCGGGGAAATGACGAATTTAATCAGATCTCCCTGACACTAAATAATATGGGGGAGAATATGAACCGCCTGATTCAGGAAGTTTACCTCTCCAACCTGCACAAGAAGGAAGCAGAGCTGGAAATTCTTCAGGCACAGATCAATCCCCACTTTTTGTATAACTCGTTTTCTTCCATAAACCGACTGGCACAGTTCGGTGAGATCAGTAAAATCCGTTCGATGGTCAGCGGCCTTGCGAAATTCTACAGGCTGACACTGAATGAGGGCAGGACGATGATTCCGGTCGAGAAGGAGCTGCAGCATGTACAGACCTATATTGACATCCAGAAAATCAAATATGAGGATCATCTCACCTTTAATTTCGATATTGACCAGAAGGTGCTGGGTTTTGATACTGTAAGGCTGATTTTGCAGCCCTTTGTGGAGAACATTCTTGAGCATGCTTTTTACGGGGAGACCATTCATATCCGCATTACGGCGGAGGCTGGTCAGCAGGGAATTGTATTCAAGGTGATTGACGACGGCATCGGTATGACTAAGGAAACCATCCGGCAGATTTTCTCTCCAAGCGGGATCAAGATGGGGTATGGCATCCGCAACGTAGACCAGAGAATCAAGCTGCAATTTGGCGATTCATACGGTGTCTTGCTCTACAGCCGGCTTGGAATTGGAACAACTGTTCAAATCACTATCCCTTACTTTCATCATACAGAGCTCACCGGCAACGACGGGACACAGGGATAAGGCAGAAGCTTTCCGAGCTTTCAGTCTGTCTGGGAAAGGAGGAGGAATAAGGAATTCGTAACATCTAATCTGCACCCCATCTAATTATAGAAAGGCGGAGAAAACAATGACTAAAGGTAAAAGAAAACGGACTTTGCTGATGGCCCTGCTCGCGCTGCTGCTGAGCTTTATACTGAGTGTTCCGGCCCAGACAACATCTGCCCAAACAGGACCCTTCGTATCCGAGATCATCGTGCGGACGGGCGCCAATTTCAAAAACCATAATGATGTTGTCAGCTTCGTGAGCAATGCGGCAAAGAACAATATTTCCGTCATCAATTTGAGTGTGAAGCAGGATGAGGATGAGGAGGTTCCGTCCGGCTATGCATTTTATAAGAGCAAGATTGCGCCGGTCGCTTCGGGATACTCCAATTTTGACGCAGTCAAGGATGTTATTGCTGAGGCACATAAAAAGAATATTCAGGTGAGGGCATGGATTCCGCAGTTCCACGACCGTGCGGCCTTTGACAAGAACAGTGAGTGGCAGATGCGCGCGCTTGTGGACGGCAAGGTGAAACCTTTTACAGGCTCCAATGGCACTGAATATTTTGTGAATCCGCTCCATCCTGGTGTGCAAGCTTATGAGCGCTCCATCATCAAAGAAGTTGCGGAAAATTATGAAGTTGATGGCATTGTCCTGGACTGGCTCCGCTTTGACGATTACAACATGGATATGGGGGATTACACGAGAACACAGTATAAAAATCAATACGGCTATGATCCAATTACCATTAACTTTGCTTCGGATAATGCGAAGCGGGAGGAGTGGAATGACTGGAGAACGACCAAGCTTGGGGAGTATGTGCGTGATGTGAAAAGCGATTTGGACGGGATTACGCCAGGACTCTTTTTCGGGGCTTATATTCTGCCGCCGGAGTTTGTGGAAGTCGGACAGGATGCCGCTAAATTTATGCCATACATGGATTTCGTTTCTCCGATGGCCTATTTCGACGATTGGGAATTTCCGCAAAGCTGGGTTTATGACAGCGAAGGAATACTAAGCCAGACCCGGCAAAAAATCGGCAATGCCGAAATCATTGCCGCGTTGGATACCGATTGGAGCGATGCCCAGTATAAAAACGTACAACAGGGAATCCGCTCCAACTTCCCCGACATTTCAAATCTGGCTTTTTTCATTTATGGCAAGTGGACGAATACGGATATGAAGAATATCAATAAGCGCGCAAACTGGTAGCTGGATTTTTACTTATGGGTGCATTATTTTGCTGGAATAGCGCAAAGTAATGCACCTTTTTTTGTGAATGAAGAGAGAAGGGCGAGGATATTGGCAAGTTGAGCAAGGGGATGGAAAGCAATACGATGACCGCACTGTAACTATGCTGAGACAATATCCCGGATCATCTCATGCAAATGCTGTACTTCCATAAGGGCCTGGGAGTATTCCAGGTCCGATTTTTTGGCCGGTATCTGCCTTGGAAGAAAGGGAATCGACAGTACGGGCGTATCCTTGCTGCTGAGGTAGATTTTAAGCGTAAGCTCAATGATTTCCTCGGGTTTTCCGTCTTCCTGTCTGTTTGCGGTTCCGTAGACTGCGGCAGCATCCAGCACTTTACCTGTGCCGGCCTTTGCGCCGCTGCTGGTAATCCGGCTGGTTTTGCTGGCTTTGGTCAGGGTGAGGGCGTTCTCAACAATTTCAGAGCCTAAGATCACATCAAAGGTGTAAAGGACAGCTGAGGGCGTTGCATGGTTGTCAGGGGAATACATGCCGATAGCGAGCTGCTTGCCTCCTTCATCCAGGGCAATGATATGAGATTTGTCTGGAGTGATGAACCGCTTGGTGAATTTAAGGTTGAAATCAGCCAGTGTATGGATCAGCTTGTTCAAGTCAGACGAAGGATCGGACAGTTTATGCCGCAGCACCGCTGCCGCCAGCAGCAAGCCAACACCTAGTGCGGCGAACATGTACATCAGGATAATGAGCATTATACCGCCTCCTAAAAGTTTTGCGAGCTTAGCCTCATTGAATCCACTTCGGGCAAAACTTACTTCGAAAGCATAGACTTAAGTTTTGTGAGTTTATTAAGAATCTATGCCGGGGGTACGTGAACAAATACATAGACCTGCTGCGGGGAATCAACTATTCTTTTTCTATTCCGCGAGACGGGGATATATGATTATAGGAGGATTTCGGGCATGATAGTGGATACATTGGGGCATTTGCTGGAGAATGAGGCTGCTTACGGAGAGAAAATTCAGCGTGGACTGCAGTTCCTGCGGGATACGGATTTTGCAGGAATGGCTGCAGGCCGCCATGATGTGAATGAAGAAATGTTCTATTTCATCAATGAATACGAGACCAAGGACGCCGGAGACTGCTTCTGGGAAGCCCACCGGATCAATCTTGATCTGCATTATATTCTTGAAGGCACGGAGCGGATCGGTTATTCCGCTATTGAGCAGCTAAAGGTTAGAGATGAATACAGCCCCGAGAAAGAAGCGGTGTTCTTTACGGGCGCGCTGGTGTCGGCGGTAACAGCAGGTCCGGGAGCGCTTGTCGTCTGCTATCCGCAGGACGGGCATATGACAGGAATTGAAGCGGGGAAGAAGGAAGCGGTGCGGAAGGTTGTTTTGAAGATTAAACTCTGATTTGTTTTCGATATAAATAGGGTGTAAAAGAGAGCCCCGCGGGGCTCTTTTTTGCGCCTCTTGATGTGTCCTCTGCCGGGGGATAAGATAAAGTGGGGTTCAATGAAATTTTAATTACAGCTAATTACCCGGACAAGGAGCCGCGCTAATGAATATTTATCTCGAACTTCCGGATGTGGATAAGCATTTCCCCTTCCGCAGTTTAGTCTGCGGAGGTGACGATCTCACATATCCGCATTGGCATAAAGAAATCGAAATTATTTACGTCACCAAAGGAAGACTAAATCTGGGAATAAATGATACCCCGATCCGGATGGAACAGGGTGAAATACAGTTCATCAATGGCGGAGATGTGCACTATTTCCTCGCCTCGCCTGAAAGTGAACGGTTTGTGATCCAGTTTGATCTCGGACTGTTCCAGGAGGTTACTGCGCTCGGCGGCAATGAATATTCGCTTCGCGATCTGTTCACAGAGATGGAGCAATCCAGTTCAAGCTGGCCGGAAGCGGTAGCAAGGAAGGTGATTGGCCTTCTGGAGAGCATTTACGAGGAGGACACGCAGCGGCGTGAAGGCTATGCCTATCTCATCAAGGCGAGACTGTTCGAGCTGCTGACGGTTATTATGCGGGAAGTGCCGAAGAATAGCAGCAACAGAGGGCCCAAGTTCTCGGAGGATACTCAGATCCAGTCGCGGGAAACGCTGGAACGGCTGGAGCGGATTTTCATCTATGTCGAGCAGCATTACCAGGAACCGATTACGCTAAACGAGGTAGCCGGGCATATGGGCTTCAGTCCGTATTATTTTACTAAGCTGTTCAAGAAGAATACGGGCATGACCTTTGTTGCCTTCCTCAATGAATACCGGCTGAATAAAGCCAAGTGGATTCTGCTCAATGAGAACCTGCCCATGTCTGCCGTGGCGGAGGCGGCGGGGTTTGGCAGCGTGAAGACTTTCCATCATTTTTTCAAGGAAGCGACGGGAATATCGCCGCTGAAATACCATAAGACAATATTCAGGAATAACAGGGCAAGATTGCAGGAAGAAAGCCCTTCCGCGGATTTGTAAGATAGAGATAGTAAATCAACAAGTGGAGGTTAAGAGAGAATGACTTTAAAAGTTGGAATTATCGGCTGCGGCGGCATCGCGAACGGCAAACATATGCCTGCACTCAAAAAAGTGGAAGGTGCGGAGATGGTTGCTTTCTGCGATATCGTTCCTGAACGTGCCGAGCAGGCCAAAGCGGATTACGGAGATGCCAACGCTGCGGTATACAGCGATTATAGAGAGCTGCTTAAGGATGCAAATATAGATGTGATTCACGTGTGTACGCCGAACGTTTCCCATGCGGAGATTTCGATTGCGTCCATGGCGGCCGGCAAGCATGTAATGTGCGAGAAGCCAATGGCCAAGACGACTGCGGAAGCACAGGCGATGATTGATGCTGCGAAGCGCACCGGCAAGAAGCTGACGATCGGATATCAGAACCGGTTCAGAGCCGATTCAGCTTATCTGCATGCCGTATGCGAGAACAACGAGCTTGGAGAAATTTATTATGCCAAAGCGAAGGCCATCCGCCGCCGTGCGGTTCCGACCTGGGGCGTATTTCTCGATGAAGAAGCGCAAGGCGGCGGTCCGTTGATCGATATCGGCACCCATGCTCTTGATTTGACCCTGTGGATGATGGACAACTACAAGCCGAAGTATGTCGTGGGCAATGCCTACCACAAGCTGTCCGGCCGCAAAAATGCCGCAAACGCCTGGGGGCCGTGGGACCCGGAGAAATTCACCGTTGAAGACTCCGCCATCGGCTTCATTACGATGGAGAATGGCGCAACGATCGTGCTTGAAGCCAGCTGGGCGCTGAACACGCTGGATGTCGGCGAAGCCAAGACTGCGCTCTGCGGCACGGAAGGCGGAGCCGATATGGAGAAGGGGCTGCGCATTAACGGAGAGGCCTATGGCAAGACGTTCGAGAAGTATATCGGACTTGATGCGGCTGGCGTTGATTTCTACGACGGTGCCGGAGATGATCCTGCAGTGGTTGAAGCCGAGCAGTGGATCCGCAGCATTGTGAACGACACCGAGCCGGTGGTGAAACCGGAGCAGGCGCTGGTGGTTACACGCATTCTGGAGGCGATCTACAAATCGTCAGAGACCGGCATGCCGGTGTTTTTTGACTAAAGAATTTTGAGTAATAATGAAAGATACCTGCCTGATGCTTCATACATTAACAGGAAAACGGCCCGCTAATTGAGAGTCTGGCAGATTCAGATGACAAGTAAGGGGAATTGAGCCCGCTAATTTTTAAGGATCTTTCAATTTCACCGAACCCGGCAGAATTAAAGGGCCAATTTCCCTATAAGTGTCGAGAAATGACCATTCCCATGTATTTAGCGGGTGATTTTCCCGCTTTAAGAAACGTAGGACATTAAAGTCCCACATGTATATATGCTTATCGATTTTGCATTAACGGATAACTCAGCATATCCCTGAATTATAGCTCAAATTAGGAGTGTGTCCAAAGTGACCAGAGTAACCATATGGAATGAATACCGTCATGAATTGCAGGAGGAACGAATCCGCCGGGTGTACCCGCAGGGAATTCATGGACAACTGGCCGGATTCCTGCAGGAAGCAGGCTTTGATACAGCAACAGCAACCCTGGACGAGCCGGAGCATGGCTTGACGGAAGAGGTGCTGGAGAATACGGATGTGCTGGTCTGGTGGGGGCATGTTGCCCATCAGGAGGTCAGCGACGAGATTGTAAGCCGCGTGTACAACCGGGTTCTGAAGGGAATGGGGCTGATTGTGCTTCACTCCGGCCACATGTCCAAAATCTTCATGAAGCTGATGGGCACCAGCTGCGACCTGAAATGGCGCGAAGCAGAAGAGAAGGAACGTCTCTGGGTAATGGACCCGAGCCATCCGATTGCCGAAGGCATCGGCGAATACATCGACCTGGAGCAGGAAGAGATGTACGGGGCGCATTTTGATGTGCCGGCACCAGAGAGCCTCATCTTTGTCGGCTGGTTCGAGGGGGGCAATGTGTTCCCGAGCGGTTCGACTTACCGGCGCGGAAGCGGGAAGATTTTTTATTTCCAACCGGGCCATGAATCCTATCCGACCTATTACAACAAGGAAATTCAAAAAGTGATTATCAATGGCGTCAATTGGTGTGCTCCAACCAAACGTGATTATCCGGTATACGGTCATTCTGAAGCTTTGGAGCCAATCAGAGAAAAGGTGGGAATATAAATGAAGTTAGGTGTATTTGATCCGGTATTCGGAAGCTTAACACTCGAAGAGATGCTCGATAAAATTGCTGCCGCTGGCCTGAACGCCGTGGAAATCGGCTCGGGAGGCAATCCGGGCAATGCCCACTGTCCGACCGACGAGCTGCTGGCCAGCGAATCAGCCCGCGAGGCCTATCTCGAACAATTCACCAAACGCGGGATTATCATCAGCGCTTTCAGCTGCCACAATAACCCGATTTCACCGGATAAGGAAGAAGCCCGCCAAGGCGACGAAATTCTGCGCAAGTCGATCAAGCTGGCTTCGCTCATGGGCGTGCCGGTTGTCAATACGTTCTCAGGTACTGCCGGGGACAGTGACGACGCCAAAGCACCTAACTGGCCGGTAACTCCTTGGCCTACCGTATACAGCGATATTTTGACCTGGCAGTGGGAACAGAAGCTGATTCCGTACTGGAAGGAAATCGGCAAGCTGGCCGAAGAGCATGGAGTCAAGATCGGTATCGAGCTGCACGGCGGCTTCCTGTGCCATACGCCATATACGATCCTCAAGCTGAGAGAAGCTACCTGCGATGCCATTGGTGCGAATCTCGATCCGAGCCATCTGTGGTGGCAGGGTATTGATCCGGTAGGAGCGATCAAGATTCTCGGCAAGGCAGGCGCGATCCATCATTTTCACGCCAAGGACACCTATCTTGACCAGGACAACATCAACATGTACGGCCTGACAGATATGCAGCCTTATGGGGATGTACAGACCCGGGCCTGGACCTTCCGCTCCGTAGGCTGCGGGCACAGCATCTCCGAATGGTCGGATATTATGAGTGCGCTGCGCACTTACGGCTACGACTATGTGGTAAGCATTGAGCATGAAGATCCGCTGATGTCGGTGGATGAAGGATTCTTCCGGGCTGTCACCAATCTGCAGTCCATTCTCATCCGCGACCAGCCACTGGATATGTGGTGGGCGTAAAGGGATTTTAGTTCTGTCTATAGCAAAAGCCGGTGTTTCTGCGAATCGCAGAAACACCGGCTTTTATTTTAACCGCACGCGGGCTGCAAGGCGGAATGAAGGGTAAAAGTGCACTTGATTCCGCCGCATGCGCGCTGCAAGGCGGAATGAAAGGTACAAGTGCCCTTGATTCCGCCGCATGCGAGCTGCAAGGCGGAATGAAAGGTGAGCAAGCTTATTCACTATATAGAGTGAACTTAATAATCTAACTTACTGTATTGGTGAAACCATTGACCCGCGTTTCATCAGTAAGCATGTACTCATTCTTTAGTTCAGCTTATATAGCTTCTATTTCGACTTGTGCCCTGGCAAAGATGAGTGTGCCTTTTTTTTGTTCAAGTTAACTTATAATATAATACCGTAGCATCCAGTTGCCCGTTGGCTGACCGGCAATAATTCGGGATTCGGCCTGCCTCGATGTATCCCCGTGATTGATAGAGCAGGTTGGAGGGATCGCCTTCCCGCGTATCCAGTACAAGCAGTGTTCTGTCTGCTGCTGCTGCGGCTTGTTCGGCGGTGTCGAGCAGGAGTCCGGCGATGCCCTTGCGGCGGTGCTCCGGATGAACCATCAGTTTGGCAATTTCCGCCCGGTGCCGGGCATTGGCTTTGGCGGCTAAATGGAGCTGCACTGTACCCGCGACTTTGTCGCCCTCCATTGCTGTCCAGAGCAGGACATGCGGATCAGGGACGCTTTTCCAATAGGCTGAAGCTTCCTCAGCTGTGACCGGAGGGAGAAATCCGATCGAGGCGCCATCTTCCACTACTTCTGTCAACAGCCCGCTCAATTCAAGCTCTGTCTCCGGCAGTAATGTTTCCAATAGTACAACATTGATTTTAGGGTTCATCGGATTTAGTTCCTTTCACCAATAAAATGTAACAGCTAAATACAATAGAATGAATTCTGTATCATTCTCATTATACTTATGGGAGGTAAATTAACAAAAGATTAAAAGGCATGGATGAATATAATCAAGGAGAGGAAGTGGAGCAATGCTGTTAGAGGTCATTGCAACGACCGTAAATGATGCCGTCCTTGCCGAACGGCATGGAGCAGACCGGATTGAGCTGATTTCAGGCATCCTGGAGGGGGGACTGACTCCCAGCCTGGGGCTGATGGAAGGCGTGCGCGAAGCCGTGGACATCCCGGTCAGAGTCATGGTGCGGCCGCATGCCCGGTCTTTCCGGTATGATAAAGCGGATGCGGAGACGATGCTGCGCGACATCCGCCATATTGCCGCCATAGGAGGGCTGTCGGTGGTCATGGGAATGCTCGGCCGCGACCGGACGGTGGACGAAGAGCTGCTCAAACAGCTGCTTCAGGCTGCAGACGGCATGGAGGTGACCTTCCACCGGGCCTTTGATGAGGCCGCGGATCAGCTCGAAGCCCTGGAGGTTCTGTCACGCTACCCTCAGGTGACGGATATTCTGACCTCCGGAGGGCAGCGGACTGCGCCCGAAGGCGCGGAAAGGATTGCGGTGCTTGAGCGTTTATCCTCCGCGAAATCCGTCTCCATTCTGGCCGGAAGCGGCCTCACAGCTTCTGGCCTGAGAGAGTTTCTGGGTGAAACAGCTGTGGAACGGGTGCATTTCGGGTCAGCGGTAAGAGAAGACGGCGATCCGCTGCGGCCGATTGATCCCGGGCGGCTGCAGGAAGTCCGTTCGATTCTGGATCTATGGGGAAAGTGAACTGAATGCAGGCAGCTCCTTCGTTCATACCGGCTGACCGCCTAGCAGCTTGGGCAGCAGATTGAGCAGCTTCTCCCGGGTTAACGCGTCTGCAGAGTTCCATTTCGCGTTCTCTAGCAGATAGACTTGGCTTTTCCGCACGGCGGGAAGGGTGTTCCAGAGCGGGCTCCGCATCAGCTGCTCCATGGCCTCCAGCGAGTCCTTGCGCTCCGGAATGAGCATGAAGATCCGGTCTCCCGCATAGGTATGCAGCTGCGACGGATCGACCTCGGCGAATCCGAGCTCTTGATCCAGAATGCCCCGGATCACCTTAGGCGGCTGCAGGCCGCCAGGGGCATATAGGGCACTGGAAAGCCCGGTCCTTCCCATGGCGAACAGATGGTTTCCGTGGTCGTATATCAGCGCGGAGGCCGTCTCTCCGGGCTGGAGTGTTTCCTCGTAAAGACGCTGCCACATGGCGGCGTTTTTGGCATGGAAGGATGCCAGCCAAGCCTCGGCTTCACGCTGCTTTCCCAGCCAGCTTCCCAGTATCCGCATCCGCTGTTCGAGAGGTGCAAAAGAATCGAAGGTTAGTGCCGGAGCTATGCTTGAGACGATCCGGTAAGCCTGCTCATCCGCGTTGGCAAAAATAATCAGATCGGGATTTAGTGAGGCAGTCAGCTGCGGGTCCAGCGGAAAACCGACATTAGCCAGCTTCTTGAGCCGGTGCTTATAAACGCTGTTCCGCGCAAAAGCCTCATCTCCGCCGACAGGCTTCACGCCCAGCGCGAGCAGATCGCCCAGCGTTTCTCCGTGATAGACAACACGTCGTGGCCGTTCAGGTATCTCCACCTGATGGCCGGTCCAATCCTTGACCGTCGGCTTCCGGCGCTGCGTATAGGCGTATTGTCCAGGGGTGACCCCGGTCTTCTGGCGGAAGCGGCGGCTGAAATAATATTCATCAGAGAAGCCAACCTGCCGGGCGATTTCCCGCAGGGGTTCAGCGGAGTCCAGTAAAAATCGCTTCGAATGGTGAATGCGCAGCTCGGTCAGATAATCAAGCGGTTTTGTGCCGGTAAGCTTTTGGAAGAGCGGAGTATACTGCCAGAGCGAGATGCCCGCAAGTTCTGCCAGCTGCTTCACCGTGATGCTCTCCATATAGTGCTTCTGCATATACTCCACAGTTCTTTCCACGGATTCTGCAGGACTTGGCAGCTTTCCGGAAGGATAATTGTGCTCGAAGAGCAGCAGCAGCAGTTCTTGAAATTTCAATTGCTGCTTGTAGTGCTGCACATCGTCGCCGCTGTTGTCCTTCATCACCAGTTCTTCCGCCAGGCGGATGACTCTGGTGAACGGATGAACGATTAATTCCCGTCTGCCCGGCAGCAGCTCCCCGGCATAACGCTCCGGACGTTCGGCCGCATGAATGGCTGTAAAAGAGACAAGGTAATAATACAGAGTCATCTCCGGATTGTCCGCGCTATAGGAGGTTCCGGGAGACAGCAGGTAACACTTATCGGCACTCAGCGGTGTAATCTGGCCGTCAATATGCAGCACTCCGCTGCCGCCCGTAAAGACAAGAAGCGTATGACAGAGTGGTATCTGCTGTACTGGGCAGGAGTCGGCAGGCTGAATAATCAGTTCGGCGTTGGACAGCTGAAACAATAGCGAGCGAAGAGGGAGAGGTGGCAATGAGGGATGCTGCAAGGTACGGTCTCCCTTCAATAGTGAGAATGATTATCAATAAATACATTGTATATAAAACAAAGAAGCTTATCAACTGGCGTTGACAAGCTTCTTTTTGTGTCAGATATGTCCCCGTGTAAACACCGGGACCCTAAGAAATGGATGAATTATTTATTATTCAGCAATTTAGGGATTTCTCCCAGCAGCCATTCCCGGGTAGTTGCATCGCTTGATGTCTTCATAATGTCTTGTGTGTAGACATAGCCGTTCTTGACAGCGGGAAGACTCTTCCACACCTGACTCTTCAGCATTGCTTCTGTGGATTGCTTGGCTTCATCGGCAACAGGAGTTAGCAGGAAAATCCGGTCTCCGGAATATTGTTCAAGCGCCTCCATAGATACTTCCTGGAATCCCATACCTTCGTCAAGCACCTTCTGGATCGCGGGGGTTGGCTTGAAGCCATTCTCACCATACAGCACCTGCGACAGTCCGGTTGTGGCCATTACGAACAGCCGGTCACCGGGATAATAGGTGAAGACAGCTGCGGTTTCTCCCTCTTTCATCAGACCGCCGCTTTTCAATTGCTCCCACATGGCGGTTTCCTTTGACTGGTACTGGGTCAGCCAGGCTTCCGCTTCAGCCGATTTATCAAGAAGTCCGCCGATTTCCGCCATCCGTTCCTGTAGCGGGGCGAAAGTATCGAAGATTACAGTGGGTGCAATTTTGGACAATGCCTCGAAATCCGCTTCGTCCGTTCCTGCATAGATGATCAAGTCGGGTTGAAGCGACAAAGTCTTCTCCAGGTTAATCGGGAATCCTACATCCTCGACACCCTTCAATTGGTCTTCGAACACCTGGCCATCGCCCATCGAAAGCGGATAACCGACTGCTTGCACACCCAATGCCAGTAAGTCACCATAAGTTTCTCCGGAGTAAACTACACGTTTCGGTGTAACCGGAATCTCCATAGTATGGCCTTTGTAATCCGTATAGGAGCGGGTTTTCGCTGCAGCTTCACCAGTGTCAGCGTCGGATGCCTCCGGAGCAGGTGATGCGCTCGCGGCGGTATTGCTGCCAGCAGAGTTAGCCGCAGCATTGCCGGCAGATGGTTCCTCTGAATTTCCGCACGCGAGCAGAAGGGTGCTCATCACGAAGATGACACATAACGCGGCGAAGGGTTGTCTTGCCTTTTTCATAGAATCTTGCCTCCCCAGAAATAGATAACGATTAACAATAATGATAATCATTCTCGTTAGAAACCAATCTTAAAGGAAACCCGTTCTTTACTCAATGGACAAAATTCAAACCGTCCTTTCATTTTGTACAAATCTGTTGCTCCCGGATGGGAAGAAGTAGTTGCGTTGCTTCAAAAAAATTAGTTGTAGTATGTTATTAACAACTTGATAATATCAAAAATTCATGCTATACTGTTGTTAATAACAAAATGTTAATAACATAAACCAGGAGGTTTTGTCCATGTTCGGATTCCGATTCGTGAAATTCCAGCCCAGCGATTATGTGCTCAAGGTGAAGAACGGCAAAGTCGTCCGTGAAGGCATCGGTCTCTCTTTTCATTATTACGTGCCGACTACGTCGGTTGTTGTAGTGCCGGTATCCTCGATTGATGTCCCGTTTATGTTCGAAGAGATTACGAGCGATTACCAGACGGTAACTGTCCAGGGCCAGCTGACCTACCGGATCATCGATTACCGCAAAACCACACAAATCCTCAATTATACCTACAATTTGAAAAAGAACACGTACCTGTCCGATGATCCCGGCAAGCTGGCCCAGCGGGTCATCAACATCGCCAAGGTGCTGACCAAGAAGCAGCTGGAGCAGCTGCCCCTGCGGGAAGCCATCCAGTCAAGCGAACGTCTGGCCAAGACCATTACCGGGGAGATCGAACGGAACGCGGAAATTGAGAAGCTGGGGATCGAGCTGATGGGGCTGTCGATTCTGGCGATTGTTCCGAACAAGGAGACCCTTCGTGCCCTGGAGGCGCAGGCCAGAGAAGAAATTCTCCGCAGCGCAGACAATGCGCTGTATGAACGGCGCAATGCCTCCATTGAGCAGGAGCGGCGGGTGAAGGAAAACGAGTTGAATACGGAGATTGCTGTTGAGACGAAGAAGAAGCAGATCCGTGAGACCCAGCTGGATGCAGAGCGTTCAGTAAAGCAAAAGCAGAACGAAATGAAGGAAGAGCAGCTCAGCTTCGATACCGCACTGGAAGAGAAGAAGCAGGAGCTGATCGGACTCACTGTGGCCAACCAAAGAGCGGAAGCAGATGCCAAAGCCTACGAGCTGTCGGCGGTGATGAATTCGCTGCAGGGAGTATCGCCAAATGTGCTGCAGGCACTGACCCATGTCGGCATGAAGCCGGATAAGCTGATCGCCATCGCCTTCCAGGAACTGGCTGAGAATGCCGGGAAGATCGGCCAGCTGAACATTACGCCGGATCTTCTGCAGGGAATTATGGCCGGATCGGCCGGAAACGGGGCAGGTGCGGCGAGAGGAGCGGGAGGGCGATGAGCGGCCGGATGTCCGAGAATAAGATCATTCTGATCAAACGCAAAACACGGCTGGAAGAGCTGGTGGTCCGCTACAATACGATCCAGCAGGCCCAGTTCTATATTGAGCGGCTGGGTGCGGATTTCAGCGACTATATCAGCGAAGATCATCATTACCGCAAGGCGGTGGAGACGGCAGTGATTGAGCTGAGCGCCATAGGCAGAGTTCAGCTGCTGGAGCGGCAGCATGTTCCGAATTTCATCTTCGGTGATGAGGATACAGTGGTTGTGCTTGGGCAGGACGGACTTGTAGCCAATACACTGAAATACTTGCGGGAGCAGCCGCTGATTGGTGTCAATCCCGATCCGCAGCGCTGGGATGGAGTGCTGCTGCCGTTCACCGTCAAGGATCTGCGGCTCCTTCTGCCTGAGGTGTTCCGGGGCCAGCGCCAGGTGCGCGAAGTGACGCTTGCCCGGGCGGAGCTTAATGACGGCCAGAGCCTGTACGGTGTCAATGATTTGTTCATCGGCCGCAAAACCCATGTGTCTGCACGTTACCAGCTTCAACTGAATGATGTAACCGAGCAGCAGTCCTCCAGCGGCATCATTGTCTCCACCGGGATGGGTTCCACCGGCTGGCTCAAGAGCGTCCTTGCCGGAGCGACGGGCATTGTCCGCAGCGCAGCCGGGCTGCAAATGGATGCGGAAGCGGAGGCAGTACTTGGCTTGGCCGGTTCCGGGCAGCGGCTGGCCTGGGATCATCCGCATCTTTATTTCACGGTGCGGGAACCTTTCCCCAGCCGTACGACCTCCGCCGGAGTTGTCTTCGGGCAGATCGGCGCTCAGCAGCCGCTGCGGATTACCTCGCAGATGCCGGAGGACGGAGTCATTTTCAGCGATGGAGTTGAAAGCGACTTTCTGGAGTTCAATTCCGGTGTGGAGGCCACCATCAGTCTGGCTGAGAAAAGAGGGAGACTGGTAGTGTGAAGCTAGGATCAACAGCCGATTTGCCATATGGATAAGCACAAAAGGCTGTCTCAAGCAGAATAATCTGCCGGAGACAGCCTTTTCGAAAGATAAGCAAGTCCTATTGAAAGTTCCGTCCTTGATTCATCAATGAGCCATAGTTTTGGCCGGTAGGAGAACCGGTATGCGATGGCATCGGATTGAACGACGGGTTCAGCGGGGTATGCACCGAATGCATAGGCTGCTGTTGACCATAGGAAGGGTTAAAGGATGGGTTGAGAGACGGATTAAAGCTTTGAGCGCCTGTAGTATTTCCGGCAAATTGAGAGGACTGCTCAAGCTGTCTAAGCGTCTGTGTAACCTGCTGCAGCTGCTGAATGGCTGTGTTATGGCCCTGCAGCGCATTTTGAATAATTTGACTCGCCTTGTGCTCACGTTGGGCCAGTTCTTCCAGTCTTACCGCATTCTGCTGCTCCTGCTGGAGAAGCTGCTGATAATTCTGGCTGGCTTGCTGTGTCTGGCTCACAAGCTGTTGAATGATTTGTTCGCAATGACTGATCTGGCTGGAAAGGTTTGAATTCAAAGTAATTTGCCTCCTTGGGCGTTTGAGTTTGAGCTTGCGGATTTATTATCTCTGAGGGGGCGGCGGAATATTCATGCAAATTCAGGTTTTGGGAGTATGGGACAAACAAGAACGAATAGGTACAGGCAACGGTGCAACTAATGAACTCTGATTTCGTCTATGTAGATGAGTTTCCTTAATCACCCATAACCTGGAGGTGGGGCAACATGAATCTGCATGATACGGCCGGCTGGTGCAAGGCTTATTGGGCACGCAGTCTCAAGCTGGCGCTAATGTTTGTGCTGCTGTTTACGGCTTGCTTTACCGGAGCGGCGGCAGCAAAGGCAGCATCGTCAGAGCTGATCATTGTCAACAAGAAGACAAACAAACTCGGTTATTTCAGCGGCGGCAAGCTGGAGAAGATTTTTCCGGTTGCAACGGGCAAGACAAAAAGCCTGACCCCTGAAGGCAGCTTCCCGATTGTGGTCAAGGTCAAGAACAGACCTTACTACAAGGAGAAGATTCCCGGCGGAGATCCGGCCAATCCGCTCGGTGACCGCTGGCTCGGACTGAAAGTGAACGGCACGATGGGCACAACCTATGCCATTCACGGCAACAATAATGAATCCTCCATCGGCAAATATGTCAGCGCCGGCTGCATCCGGATGCATAATGACGATATCCACTGGCTGTATCCGCGGGTGGCCAAGAATACAACCGTTATTATTACGTCCTCCTCATCGGATATGGAAACCATTGCTACCAAAGCAGGTTATACACTCGGCCATAAAGTGTTCGCCGGGACGTTCATCATTCACGGTGAAAGTGTAAAGCTAAAGGATCCTTTTGTAGTGGAGGACTCCAAAGTCTTTATACCTCTCAGAGAATCCGTCGCCCTCTGGGGCGGAACATTGAAACTTCAGCCAGGGACCGGTGCACTTATTATTACCATCGGGGATCGCACCGTGATTCATAAACCGCAGACTGCTCAAGCAGTAGTTAATGGAAAAGTGGTTGCAATAACAGCTTCACGGCTGGAGAGCAGCAGGCTGCTCATTCCGCTGGACAACGTCACCGGGTTATTCGGATTGCAGTTCACCTGGAAGCCGAAGGAGCAGACTGTGGCTTTCGCGGACTAATGTAACGTTCATCGTAATTGTAAGACCGCAGACGGGAAGGCGTCCGGCTGCGGTCTTTTTAACATATATATAGATAGAACTTAAAAACTTGAGATAAGGGAAAGGAGCAGCGAAGGGGAATTTTGGAACTGGAGGAACGGTAGTGTCCGCCTTTGTCTTCGGATTTCTACCGCTAATTGTGGTTAAAATCAAGAAATCCGAAGACAACAGCGGCCGGAAGTCCAAATATTCCCCGTAGTTGCGACGTTGTTCGTTTCTCGGGAATAGGGCAGGATTTTACAGGATAAATATTGAAGTTAGTAGGTAGGTAAGTGCAAAAGGAGGTTTTCGATGAAAGCTTTGTTTACAACCCTTTACGTTATAATCTGCACAGCTACGCTGCTGGCCTGCAGCCGTTCCTATGATCCTGACGAAGCTGCGGAACGCGGGGATGTTGTAGACCTCCATGGGATGATTACCAATGCAGAGCGACTGGATGAGTTTCTTGGCAATATAGAGGAGAACCACTCCGATAAGGTCAGGGTTACACAGTACACGGAGGAAGCAGACCCGATCTATATTGATCTTGCCTATGACGGAGAAACGGTGAAATTTAAATATGACAATACCCACGATGAGTATGCAAAAGGTAAAGTCAGGACCAGTGTCTGCAAAGGAATCAGTAAAGAGGTCACCGATAAGAAGATTGAATATAAGCTGACTGGATGCTCCGGCAAAAATAGTGATCTGGCGGATTCTTTCAGTCTGAGGATACAAGGAAAACAACTGAGTGAGGAGTGAGCTGTATGACGCTGAATTTGACCAGCCGGACTTTAGCACAGGAGGATCTGGACTCCATCTGTACGTTTGTCCGGGACGCCGAAGAAGTTTTTTGTGTAAGCCCGAAATTCCGGTATCCGCTGACAGCGGAGCAAATCCTGAAGAGGCTGGAGAACAGATATAGTCCGACAGTCATTGTATCCGGGGATGCGCCGGAGCCGCTTGCTTATGCCAATCTTTATGATAAGGATGAGGAGAGCCATACAATTTGGCTGGGCAATGTGATTGTAAGTCCAAGCTACCGGGGCACAGGGGTTGCGGCTTACCTGATCCAAACCATGATGGATACCGCCAAGCAGGAGCATGGGGTCCGGACGATGAAGTTATACTGCCACAATACGAATACAAGAGCACTGCTGTTCTATTGCAAGCAGGGGTTCAGCCCCTGCGGATATAAGGTGCTGGTCAAACCGGATGGCGAGAAGCTGGTAGGGATCGCAATGCAAAAAGACCTATAACCCTGCGAGACTGAGACTGTTATGATTTCCTATGAGGAGATCCCACTCGGAGTTGATGCTGTTCACAGGTAACTCTTAATTATAATTATTCTTGACCTTGCTTATCGGGTCCCTGCTTCTATATACTGTAAATAATAATAATTCGGACAATTACGGAGGTTCACCCGACTGATGAATAACTAACACGTTTCCCAGCAACAGACCAGTTAACTTGTGATGTGCTTATGCACAAGCCACGGGACGCCCTTGTAGGGTGTACGGTCAGGGGATACGTGTGTCGTTCGGGGCCTATACGATGCTAATAGAGGATTGAAGCTGGTGTTGACGGCTTGCCCTGCAATTAAACAGGGGGAGGTTACGTCCGCACCACTGTTTCCTGGCATCTCTCCCCCTTCATACACAACTCTACCGCAGGCCGCTGGCTGCGGTTTTTTTAGTTTCGGGATTTGATGAAGCGGAGGAATGAATATGACCAAGACCTTAATAAAAGCCAAAAATATACGCAAAGAGTGGAATGGCATTGCCCTATTTGAAAGTGTGTCGTTTGAAATCACAGAAGGGGAACGCGTGCTGTTATTCGGACGCAACGGGATCGGCAAGACGACGCTGCTGCAAGGACTGCTCGGCCGTCTGGCCTTTGAGGAGGGCAGTGTCTCTTACGGGTTGCCCGCGGAGGAATGGGGTGTGCTGGACCAGCAGCTGGAGATTTCAGTTGAAATGTCCGTGCTGGAGTATGTTTTCTCCGGCTGGAAAGAGCTAGCTGCACTTAAAGGCAGACTGGAGACACTGGGCAAGCAGCTTCAGGATACGGAAGGTGCCGATGCGGAGGCGGTGGCCGAATATGGAGAAATCTATGAGAGCTATCTGCAGTTGGACGGCTATGGCTGGGAAGCCAAGGTGGAGAAATGCCTCAGACAGCTGAAGCTTGATCCTGCGCTATGGGGCCAGCCGTACCGCCTGCTCAGCGGCGGCCAGAAGACACGGGTTCAGCTCGCTGCGCTGCTCGCCCGGCAGCCGAAGCTGCTGGTGCTGGATGAGCCGACGAATCATCTGGACAGGGAAACGATGGAGTGGCTGGAGGAATGGGTACGGAGCTATCCCGGTACGGTATTGTACGTTTCCCATGACCGTACTTTCATTGACCGGACAGCTACTGCTGTGCTGGAGCTGACTCCACAGGGCTGCCGCCGTTATCCCGGCGCCTATAGGGAATACCGCGAGCAGAAAGCGCTGGAGGCCCGCACGCTTGAAGGACAATACAAAAAGCAGGAGCAGGAGAAAGAGCAATTGCTGGAGAGCATCCGCCGTTACGCGGAATGGTTCCAGCAGGCACACCGCTCCGCCGGGCAGAACGATTTCCTGCGTTCGAAATCGAAGAAAAATGTTTCCCGCCTCCATGCCAAGGAGGCCAGCCTGGCAAGGCTGGAGAAAAACCGCGTGGAGCTGCCGAAAGCAGCACCCAAGCTGAGCATGAAGCTGGAGAGTGAAGCTTTCCAGGGAGATGCGCTGCTGAGCTTACACAATATCCGCTGTGCCTATGGAGACAACCCGGCGCTGCTGGAGGACTTCAATCTCTCCTTGCGGCGGGGCGACCGGCTTGCCGTTCTGGGACCGAACGGTGCCGGGAAGTCCACGCTGCTGAAGCTGATCGCAGGAGTTGCACAGCTCTCCGGCGGTGAAGTGACCCAACATCCGCGTACTCAAATCGGGTATTTTGCTCAAGAGCTGGATCACCTCGATCCTGAATCAACCTTACTTGACAGCCTGCTGGAATTGCCGGGGATGACGCAGACGGAGGCGCGGACGATTCTGGGCTGCTTTTTATTCCCCCGGGAAGATGTCTTTAAGCACATTGGCGACCTTAGTATGGGCGAGAAATGCCGGGTCGCGTTCCTCCGGCTCTACTTCGGTAGAGGCAATCTGCTGGTGCTGGATGAACCGACCAATTACCTGGATATCGACACCCGGGAACGGGTGGAAGAGGCGCTTGCGGCCTATCCGGGCGGGCTGGTTATCGTCTCCCATGACCGTTATCTGCACGCTAAGGTCGCCAACCGTCTGCTGCTGCTGGAGCCTGGTCGGAGACCGCAGTTCTTCCCGGGCACTTATGAGGAATATACTGCAAAGGAACGCGGCCGGGTGCTGACCCCTGAGGAGCAGACGCGTGAAGGAGAATTGCAGTTGCTGGAGATGAGCCTGGCCCGGCTTATGCGGAGCGATGCCCTGGAGACAGAGGAAGAGAACCGGGAACTGATGGCGGAGATTGTGAATCTGCGGAAAGCCATCGGGACGCTGTTGGAGGAAAATTGAATATTTTGGAGAATAATTTCTTGCCGGAACATATGTAGTAAATAAAGCCGCACTGGATGAACTAAAGTAAGCCGAAAAGGGATAGAAACGGGTTGTTAACTACCCGATTCTATCCCTTTACTTGTCTCCGAAAAAAACCTTAACTAACTTCAAGTACGGCCTTCATGAAGTTTTTCAGTGCTGAAGGCTCACCCTCCTTGGTCCATTGTTGCAATGCCTCCGATTCACCTGCGACATAGGAAGCAAGCTTCTCGTGCAGCAGCTTGTCAAAAACCTCCGGCTGCTTTTCCCGCTCAGATTGAAGTTTCAAGATCAGCAGAGGCCAGCGGTAACCGCTTGTTCGATACCCGTGCTCAGGATAACGTTTTGCCAGCTCCAGCACGGAGGTGAGCGGCTGGCCGGCGGCTAGTTCCGCCGCCAGATAGCTGCCGATAAAGCGGTGGCTGAGGTCTTCCTCCAGCGCAACGGCAAACTGCTTGCGGGCCTCTGCCAGTTGCCCCTGAAACATAAGTGCGGTGGCATGGATGGCCATCTCATAAGAGCTTGGTTTTTCCTGAATAAGCTCATTATACATGGAGTAATATTTGTTATAGTTCACCCAGTCGGCGTGGTCAAAGTAATGATCTACAAGTGAAAAGGTAAAATTGGCATCCGGACGCAGCTGAACGAGCTGGATTAACAAGGGGATTGTCGCATCCTCCGCTTGTTTATCTTTTGCATAGGAGGCTTTGGCTCTCAGGAGATGAGTCAGCATTTTCAGAGCATGGGCATCCTTCGGATTTGCGGCATAATCCCGGCGATAGGCCTGCAGTGCCTGCTCGGGCTTCTTGTTCTTAACAAGCTTGTCTGCGGCAGTAAGTGTACGCGACTTGTAATAGAAGAAAGGCAGATTGCCCACGGTATCATCGTTCAGCCGGTAGCCGTTGCTGCGGGTAAGCAGCTTGCCTTGCTCATCAAAAGCATCGATGGTCCACGAGAACCGGCCTTCAGGGTCTGCGAACCCAAGCAGGGAGGATGGTTGAATAGTTTTCCAGTCATCTGCGCCGCCGCTGATGGAGAAGCCGCCGGCATCGTATAACTCTTCCGCCGGGATGGATACCTTGTTGTCCTTAATGTTCTGCCGAACTATGGTTGTGAATGAGCCATCTTCTATATTAACGGTGCCGCTCAGGTTGTAATATGCCGCAGTTTTGACCGGCTCCCATTCAAATTTAACGGAGGAACCGGTAACCACTTGTGAATTGACAGGAGATTTCAGTTCAAGCAGCGGCTGCAGAACGATATTTTCGGTTAAATCGTCCCCCGGCTTGATTTCAAGCCAGTCATCAGACTGTACTGGCCAGGCCCAACTGTCGATCTGGGCAAAGCTGACGCCGATCTGAAGCTGATAGAAGCCGGGAATGACCCCGCTGAATTGATAATGTCCGCTCTCATCGGTAACGATTTGATAGGGTTCGGTATTGCGCATAACACTATGATGGACCTCACTTTCTGCACGGAGAAAGATGCCGGCCCGCGACACCGGGGTTCCATCGCTTTTGGTGAGTGTACCCTGTAGGGTCGCCGGTGTATGGATACCCATATCTACAGCAGATTGCAGTGCCGTCCGAAGGGCAATAAGTCTGATGTCGCTGTCAGTAGTTCCCTGCTCGAAGGCTTCGGCGCTGCTGCCGTTGCCGCTTTCCCCTGAATGGATTGACTGTAGTTCGTCCCCGCCATATTCCTTTTTGAGTTCTTTCCATCCCACCCGGTATTGTTCCAGCGCGGTTGTAACCAGAGTTAATGCCTCACGGCTTTTCCCCTGGGCAAAAAGCAGCCGTCCGCTAAGCCAGGCCGTACGGGCATCCATTTCCAGATCGTTGTTCTGGACAGGGGAATCCGCTTGTTTCAGCAGGTCGTCCGCCGCTGTGAAATTACCGCTGTTCAGTGCCCGTTCTACCCGGATCAGTGTCAGTTCCTTTGCCAAGGAAGAGGAGCTGCTAATCCGCTCCACCGCAGCTGCCAGTGCCTGGTCAGCCTCATCATCCATTGTGCCAATTACGTCGTACTCATAGAGCAGCTGCTTGACCGCATTCAGCATAGAATAGTCAGCAGGGCCTTGCATAATATACTCCTGCAGGAATTTGATCCTGTCTCCGGGCAGCAGAGGGGAATGAATTTCTTCGTTTTCACTTTGTGATGACTGGGTCATCGAAGCTCCGATATACACATTGAAGCTGTACGAAGTATCTAGATTGCCGGGTTCAATGATCTTTGTGCGGATCAGCTCCATCCGTTTGCTGCCGGTGCTGCCATTTAGAGTATTGAGAAGTTTTATTCGATCATCCTTGGCTGTGGAAGCCGTTAAGGCGGGGTTTCCTGTTCCGGATCGTGAGAAAGGCAGTGTAACAGCTACTATAGCCAACAGAGAGAGGGGCAGCAGCACGAACAGCACCAGGTGTTTGACCTTTAATCTAATTTTCATACCGTTTCACCGCCCGCTCATAGATGTCTTTCCAGTACATATTGCCTCCGGCTTTGATTAATTCACGTTGTCCCGGCTGCTGAACTGCTTGCTGGGTTTCAGTACCGGTATGCGGTGAATATAACAGCAGTGCTCCTGTTACGAGGATTGCCGTGCATGCGCCAACAGCTTTGAGAGGAATTTCCAGCTCCTTGTTCCACAGTGCCAGCAGACGGGCCCGGCCCGCAGGAGGGTGGGTTTGCCGCAGTACCTGTTCATGACCTGTAAAAGTGACGGGAAGGAGCTCCTCATCAAGCCGCTGTTTGATTTGTTCACGATCCGTATTCATAGGAAATGCCCTCCTTCTCCAAAGTCTGCTTAAGCAGCATCCGGCCTCTGGCCAGACGGGATTTAACCGTATTCTCCGCTGTATTCAGCTCCGCGGATATTTCGCGGATACTCATTTCATGGAAATAGTACAAGGTCAGACTTTCACGATAGATGTAATCCAGGCTTCGGACGGCTTCAACCAACCGCACATGATGCCATTCCACCATAAAATGTTCTTCCGCTCCAGTGGAGGTACCGGACTCATCCATCCATTGTCCGCTCTCTGCCGCAGGAAAAATGCTCCGCCAGCTCCACGTCCGCTGCTTCATCCGGCAGCGGTTGACAACGATGGAAACCAGCCAGGCCTTTAGCCGCTGCGGATCCTGGAGCTGGGCCATTTTGGCGTAAGCCTGAATAAAGGTATCTTGCACGGCTTCTTCGGCAGATTGCTGGTCTTTAAGCAGCAGGCAGGCGGTTCTGAGCAGCACATCACCATAAAGCTCCATCAACAGGCGGAGAGCCGACTCATCCCTAGCAATAATTCTTTCTATAATATCCAGATGAAGCTCCCCTCCCTTTACTATTAAGATGCGTGCTGGTGGGTTATGGTTGCGTTAGCAGGCGATTTTTTCCTGAGATGCTAAATCAGAGTTGAATAGTAGATCGAAATAACTCAAAAGTAATTATGCGGAGTTGTCCAAACAGCTGCTTTTTTTATTTATTTTTTTAAATGATAAATTTTTAGAGGATTTAGGCGTAGGATGTCGAATTATGGGATATTAAGTTTGTTCACAAAATTGTCAGTTTCATAGACGAGATCACATAATGGAGGCAGCTAATGATGAAAAGAGGTTTAAGTTATTTTTCTGTTGGAACGATGTTGCTTGGAGTTCTAACGCTGTTCTTGTTTCACCCGCAGGCTGTAAATGCTGCTAATCCGGCACCGGATTCTTTTACGCTGAAAAGCTACGACAATTTACCATCCAGTGCAATGTCGGATCTTGCCTATGGCAATAATACGTATATCGCAGTAGGTTACTACGGGGCGATTATTAAATCTGCGGATGCAGAGACCTGGGTGAACGTAAAAACAAAAGCAGACATCACCTACACTGGAGTGGCAGATCCGAGCTCATTCACTTTTAACGGGGTAGCCTATGGAAACGGATTATTCGTCGTAGGCGGGAGCGCGGGAGTCATTCTGACCTCACCCGACGGCACAACATGGACGCAGCGCACCTCCAATGTGAGCAAGGGGATAGGGAATGTTGAATTTCTTCAATTTAACGGGAACAGTGCATTCTACGCCACAACAGAGGGGAAATATTTAACGTCGGCAGACGGAATTACTTGGACCTCAGTCGTCCCTACTGGCCTTGCTTCTAGCGATTATGTAACGAGAATAACGGTAGGAAATAATGGATCCAGACTGGCTATTGGCGCCGGGAACGGGAAAATATATTCCACTACAAATGGCACAACCTGGACTGTAGCACAGCCGTCAGGCCCTTCAGGACCATCCATTGGTACAAACATGATCACCTGGATGAAGGACCGCTATTATATTTCAGATCCTTTGGCATATATTTGGACCTCTACAGACCTCTCAACTTTCACTTTGCTGGGTGCCCCCTTTAAGCAGAATTCCTCTCAATATAATAATCAGATGTTTAATGGATTTTATGATGGAACGAAATATTACTTGTTCGGCTATGAAGCTCCTAATTATGGAGCGGTGTATACTTCGACGAACGGAACCACATGGACGATGCAGCCGTTTAAGAATTATTTTGTGACGCAGAGCTCGATGTTCGTGAACGGAAAGTATTTCCGTCTAGGAAATGAAGGAATGATGGTATCCCCTAACGGCTCGGATTGGAGCTATAAATGGGGGGGAGCTTTTTATGAAGTTATCCATGACGGATCCCAATATGTCGCTGTTGGCAAAGAGGGTGGAGATGGGGCCATATGGACTTCGGGTGATTTGGCTTCATGGAGTAAAGCCGCTTTACCCTCAAGAACAGGAACCTTTACAGCCGCAGCATATGGCAACAACAAATACGTGGCTATCGGCGATGTGAGTCAAACGACAGCAGCACTGGCCACCTCAACCGATGGTTCAGCGTGGACTGTGCGGAGCAGTATAAATGATTCCACATCTTTGACAGACATCGCTTTTGGCAACGGGAAATTTGTTGCAGTTGGGGCAGGCTCTGGTTCGGTGCCCAAAATAAAAACGTCGGTTGACGGGGTGGTCTGGAATGAGCCCGTGCTGCCTGTACAATCCCTTGATGCTCTATATACCGTAACCTATGATAATAATCAATTTATAGCTTTAGGATATGGTTATGATAGCAGCGGCAATGTAGACCAGGCCGGTATCTGGACCTCAGCGGATGGGGACACCTGGGTAAATCACTCAGGTGTTTATCCAAATCAAACGGATGCTTTTAATAATATTGTTTATGACGGAAGTAAATATGTCCTGACCGGGTATAATTCAATAACTTATGAAGTATTCTCCCGTACGAGTGATGATCTCTCGGCATGGAGCGCCCCAACTTTAACTGGTACTTATAGTTTCTATGGGGCTTCTACGATGATGGGACAAAAGGGAAACAATATTTATATGGTAGCATACGACAGCAACAATGTTCCGGGGATTTACTATACGGGAGACCAGGGCTCTACCTGGCAGGATGCCGGAGTTGATTTCTCGGACATTGATACCAATGCGATTTATGCACTGATGGAGCTGAATGGTGGAATTGTTATCTCCGGGAATTCGCAATTAGTGATGTCGGCAGCCGGATCCCTAGCACAAGTTGATGCGCCAACAGCGAATCCAACCGGAGCCGGAGGCGCAGTGGCGTCGGGCACGGAGGTGACGCTGAGCAGCGCAACCAGCGGCGCGGTGATCTACTACACGACGGATGGCACAACGCCAACCAGCAGCAGTACGCTCTACAATGGAGCAATTACGCTAACGAGCGCGACGACGATTAAAGCGATCGCAGTGAAACCGGGGATGACAGACAGCTCGGTGCTGAGTGAGAGCTACACGATTATGGCGCAGGTGGATGCGCCAACAGCCAGCCCAGCCGGAAGCGCAGTAGCGTCCGGCACGGCAGTAACACTGAGCAGCGCCACCAGCGGCGCGGTGATCTACTACACGACGGATGGCACAACGCCAACCAGCAGCAGTACGCTCTACAGTGGAGCGATTACGCTAACGAGCGCGAAGACAATTAAAGCCATCGCGGTGAAACCGGGGATGACGAACAGCGCGGTGCTGAGTGAGAGCTACACGATCATGGCGCAAGTAGACGCGCCAACAGCTAGCCCAGCCGGAGGTGAGGTAGCGTCTGGAACAGCGGTGACGCTGAGCAGCGCAACCAGCGGAGCGCTGATCTACTATACGACGGATGGCACAACGCCAAGCAGCAGCGGTACGCTGTACAGCGGATCGATCACGCTGACGAGCGCGACGACGATTAAAGCGATCGCGGTGAAACCGGGGATGACAGACAGCGCGGTGCTGAGTGAGAGCTACACCATTATGGCGCAGGTTGCAGCGCCGACAGCAAATCCAGCCGGAGGCGAGGTTGCGTCGGGCACGGCGGTGACATTGAGCAGCGCCACCAGCGGCGCGGTGATCTACTATACGACGGATGGCACAACGCCAACCAGCAGCAGTACGCTCTACAATGGAGCAATTACGCTAACGAGCGCGAAGACGATTAAAGCGATCGCGGTGAAACCAGGGATGACGGATAGCGCGGTGCTGAGCGAGAGCTACACGATTATGGCGCAAGTGGACGCGCCAACAGCCAGCCCAGCTGGAGGAGAGGTAGCTTCCGGTACGGCGGTGACGTTGAGCAGCGCCACTAGCGGCGCGGTGATCTACTATACGACGGATGGCACGACCCCAACCATCAGCAGCACGCTTTATAATGGAGCGATTACGCTGACGAGCGCGAAGACGATTAAAGCGATCGCGGTGAAACCAGGGATGACGAACAGCACGGTGCTGAGCGAGAGCTACACGATTATGGCGCAAGTAGACGCGCCAACAGCCAGCCCAGCCGGAGGCGAGGTAGCGTCTGGAACAGCGGTGACGCTGAGCAGCGCCACCAGCGGCGCGTTGATCTACTACACGACGGATGGCACAACGCCAACCAGCAGCAGTACGCTTTGTAGCGGAGCGATTACGCTGACGAGCGCGAAGACAATTAAAGCCATCGCGGTGAAACCAGGGATGACGGATAGCTCAGTGCTGAGCGAGAGCTACACCATTATGGCGCAAGTGGACGCGCCAACAGCCAGCCCAGCTGGAGGCGAGGTAGCGTCCGGCACGGCAGTAACACTGAGCAGCGCCACTAGCGGCGCGGTGATCTACTACACGACGGATGGCACAACGCCAACCAGCAGCAGTACGCTCTACAGTGGAGCGATTACGCTAACGAGCGCGAAGACAATTAAAGCCATCGCGGTGAAACCGGGGATGACGAACAGCGCGGTGCTGAGTGAGAGCTACACGATCATGGCGCAAGTAGACGCGCCAACAGCTAGCCCAGCCGGAGGTGAGGTAGCGTCTGGAACAGCGGTGACGCTGAGCAGCGCAACCAGCGGAGCGCTGATCTACTATACGACGGATGGCACAACGCCAAGCAGCAGCGGTACGCTGTACAGCGGATCGATCACGCTGACGAGCGCGACGACGATTAAAGCGATCGCGGTGAAACCGGGGATGACAGACAGCGCGGTGCTGAGTGAGAGCTACACCATTATGGCGCAGGTTGCAGCGCCGACAGCAAATCCAGCCGGAGGCGAGGTTGCGTCGGGCACGGCGGTGACATTGAGCAGCGCCACCAGCGGCGCGGTGATCTACTATACGACGGATGGCACAACGCCAACCAGCAGCAGTACGCTCTACAATGGAGCAATTACGCTAACGAGCGCGAAGACAATTAAAGCCATCGCGGTGAAACCGGGGATGACGAACAGCGCGGTGCTGAGTGAGAGCTACACGATCATGGCGCAAGTAGACGCGCCAACAGCTAGCCCAGCCGGAGGTGAGGTAGCGTCTGGAACAGCGGTGACGCTGAGCAGCGCAACCAGCGGAGCGCTGATCTACTATACGACGGATGGCACAACGCCAAGCAGCAGCGGTACGCTGTACAGCGGATCGATCACGCTGACGAGCGCGACGACGATTAAAGCGATCGCGGTGAAACCGGGGATGACAGACAGCGCGGTGCTGAGTGAGAGCTACACCATTATGGCGCAGGTTGCAGCGCCGACAGCAAATCCAGCCGGAGGCGAGGTTGCGTCGGGCACGGCGGTGACATTGAGCAGCGCCACCAGCGGCGCGGTGATCTACTATACGACGGATGGCACAACGCCAACCAGCAGCAGTACGCTCTACAATGGAGCAATTACGCTAACGAGCGCGAAGACAATTAAAGCGATCGCGGTGAAACCGGGGATGACGGATAGCTCGGTGCTGAGCGAGAGCTACACCATTACGGCGCAGCAGGTTGCAGCGCCAACAGCAAATCCAGCCGGAGGCGAGGTAGCGTCCGGAACAGCGGTGACGCTGAGCAGCGCCACCAGCGGCGCGTTGATCTACTATACGACGGATGGCACAACGCCAACCATCAGCAGTACGCTTTACAGCGGAGCGATTACGCTGACGAGCGCGAAGACGATTAAAGCCATCGCGGTGAAACCAGGGATGACAGATAGCTTGGTGCTGAGCGAGAGCTATACCATTACGGCGCAGCAGGTTGCAGCGCCAACAGCAAATCCAGCCGGAGGCGAGGTAGCGTCCGGAACAGCGGTGACGCTGAGCAGCGCCACCAGCGGCGCGTTGATCTACTATACGACGGATGGCACAACGCCAACCAACAGCAGTACGCTCTACAGCGGTCCGATTACGCTGACGAGCGCGACGACGATTAAAGCCATCGCGGTGAAACCGGGGATGACAGACAGCGCGGTGCTGAGTGAGAGCTACACCATTATGGCGCAGGTTGCAGCGCCGACAGCAAATCCAGCCGGAGGCGAGGTTGCGTCGGGCACGGCGGTGACATTGAGCAGCGCCACCAGCGGCGCGGTGATCTACTATACGACGGATGGCACAACGCCAACCAGCAGCAGTACGCTCTACAATGGAGCAATTACGCTAACGAGCGCGAAGACAATTAAAGCGATCGCGGTGAAACCGGGGATGACGGATAGCTCGGTGCTGAGCGAGAGCTACACCATTACGGCGCAGCAGGTTGCAGCGCCAACAGCAAATCCAGCCGGAGGCGAGGTAGCGTCCGGAACAGCGGTGACGCTGAGCAGCGCCACCAGCGGCGCGTTGATCTACTATACGACGGATGGCACAACGCCAACCATCAGCAGTACGCTTTACAGCGGAGCGATTACGCTGACGAGCGCGAAGACGATTAAAGCCATCGCGGTGAAACCAGGGATGACAGATAGCTTGGTGCTGAGCGAGAGCTATACCATTACGGCGCAGCAGGTTGCAGCGCCAACAGCAAATCCAGCCGGAGGCGAGGTAGCGTCCGGAACAGCGGTGACGCTGAGCAGCGCCACCAGCGGCGCGTTGATCTACTATACGACGGATGGCACAACGCCAACCAACAGCAGTACGCTCTACAGCGGTCCGATTACGCTGACGAGCGCGACGACGATTAAAGCCATCGCGGTGAAACCGGGGATGACAGACAGCACCGTGTTGAGTGAGAGCTACACGATTTCAACAGCCAATAACAGTTCAATCAGTCCGAAGAATGCAAGCTTCGACAAGAATACGGGCAAACAGGCGGATGTTGTAATAACGATGATGCTGAATGGCAATAATCTCACCAGCATCTCAAACGGTGTGGCATATCTTGCCGCAGGAAGTGATTACACCGTGTCAGGCAACACAGTAACCCTCCAGAAGGATTACTTGGCTACGCTGGCAGAAGGCACGACGAGCTTAACGTTCAACTTTACAGCGGGCGCAGTGCAGACACTTGTTGTTACAGTAACCGATACGTCGGTGCCTATCCCGGGAGTGCCGTTCCTGCAATCCGCTTTTGCCGGTAATGGCGAGATTAACCTGATCTGGAGTCCGGTTACGGGTTCAACAGGGTACAAGATATTCCAAAGACTTTCTTCCTCTGAATATGGCAATGAAATAGCTACAGTCAGCGGTTCGGTATACAGCTATAAGGCGGCAGGATTGAATAATGGAACAGCCTATTATTTTGTGGTCAAAGCAGCCAATGAAGTAGGGGATAGCGCAGCTTCGAACGAATTGAATGCTACTCCAAAAACGGTCCCTGGCGCGCCAACGGATATAACCGCAGTAGCTGGAAATGGACAAGCGGTGGTAAGCTTTACGGCCCCGGCAGAGACCGGAGGCAGTGCAATTACCGGTTATGAGGTTACGGCTTCACCGGGCAACATTGTGGGGGTTGGAACAACGGGTCCCATTACAATTACAGGACTGACAAACGGCACGGCCTATACTTTTACGGTAAAAGCGATTAACGGCGCAGGCAGCAGTGCCTCATCCGCTCTATCGAACGAAGTTACGCCAATCGCGCCATCCGCGCCATCTGGTGGAGGAGAGAATGAGACCCCGCCTGTAATCACGACTCCAGTGACAAACGACGGTGTTGATGTTTTTGTTAATGGCAAGGTGGAAAGAGCAGGAACAGCAACAACCTCCACCGTGAACGGGCAGAGTGTTACAACTGTCGTAATTGATCAGAAGAAGCTGGAAGAAAGGCTGGCAGCCGAAGGCCAAGGAGCTCTGATAACGATTCCGGTGATCAGCAGTTCTAATATTGTCATAGGCGAGTTAAGCGGCCAAATGATCAAGAGCATGGAACAAAAGCAGGCGGTGCTTGAGTTTAAAAGCGGAAATGCCACCTACACGCTTCCTGCGGCGCAAATCAACATTGAGTCTATTTCAACACAGCTCGGAGCGTCAGTTGCCCTTGAAGATATCAAAATTCAAATTGAGATCGCTAAGCCGACAGCGGATACGCTGAGAATAGTGGAGAATTCGGCGGCTGCAGGGGAGTTTACGCTTGCTGCTCCACCACTTGATTTTGTAATCCGGGCTCAATACGGGGATACCACGGTTGAAATAACGAAGTTCAACGCTTATGTAGAGCGGATGATTGCTCTTCCGGATGGTGTGGACCCGAACAGAATTACAACCGGGGTTGTGGTTGAGCCGGACGGATCGGTGAGACATGTGCCGACAAAAGTGGCTAAGATTGATCAACAATATTTTGCCATCGTCAATAGCTTGACCAACAGCACCTACTCGATTATCTGGCATCCGCTGGAATTCAAGGATATGGACGGTCATTGGGCAAAAGATATCGTCAACAACATGGGCTCACGCATGATTATTGACGGCGTTGGGAACGGAGCGTTTAATCCTGCTGCAGAGATTACGCGGGCCGAATTCGCCGCAATTGTTGTACGGGGGTTAGGTCTGAAACTGGAGAACGGTACGGGTGCTTTCTCGGATGTGAAGGCTTCGGATTGGTATAGCAGTTCAGTGCAGACAGCGTATGCCTACAAACTAATCAACGGGTTTGAAGACGGCAACTTCCGTCCGCTGGACAAGATCACCCGTGAACAAGCAATGACGATGATTGCAAAAGCAATGCAAATCACCGCGTTGAAAGATAAGCTCCAGAATAAAGAGGCTTCTGAGCTGCTGAGTTCCTTTACGGATGCAGGCAGCGTTTCGAAATGGGCAGTGAGCAGTGCTGCAGATAGTGTTGCCGCCGGAATTGTTTCCGGCAGAACTTCTACACGATTAGATCCGCAGGCATCTATCACAAGAGCCGAAGTTGCCGCAATGATTCAGCGGTTGCTGCAGCGGTCGGATTTAATCTAGACAAGCGGATAAAACATTCCGATTGCGCCACTTGGCTGCTAAGGCTGCCAAGTGGCGTTTTTTCTTGTGCCTAAAGTCGTTCTTAGATTTAGGGTGTCTCTGCAACCTTTCCCTAATTCCCTCCGTCAGTACTAGCAGTTCAGTCAAGGAGATGAGAAGATGACAACAACATTTAGAGCAATAGCCGGCATCTTTATATTGGCAGGGGTGATCGGGCTCGCGGCTTGTGATTCCTCTGATCAACAGGCGGCGGCCTCTGCATCGCCGGCAACGGCGGCTGGTACGGATGTACCGGCAACCTCACAGCCGGAAGCGAGCGCTTCATCTGCTCCAGCCTCACAGCCGGAAGCGGCAGCCTCACCAAGCCCTGGAGCAGGAGGATCTTCTGCCGCAGCTCCGCAGGATAGCAGCAAGCAGCTGGAAGAACTGCTCCAGCTTGCCAAGCAGGGCAAAGTGCCGGGTGTAGAATATGCTGCGCACAGCGGATTAATAGATGAGGTCGAAGCAGCATGGGGAGAGCCGGACACGAAGGATTCGGCGGGTAAAGGGATGTATTCAGTCTACAGCGACAAACATGTCGTATTTGGCTTCAATAAAGGCAGCCGGATCTTCGATGTCCGCTCAAGCGCTGCTGAGCTACAGAAGCTGACTCTGAAGCAGATTGAAGAAGTACTCGGCAAGCCGGACAGCACTGCGGTGAACGGCAGCGATAAGATCTACATTTACCAAGCCGGCAAGGAATACCTGCTCAAATTCATTATTCCGGAGTCCTCCGGCACCGTGGATCATATCTCTGTATTTTCCGAACAGGATACAGTTAACAATATGGCGGGATAATCTGCGGATAAGAGATACTGCTGCTGCAAAGCGCAATAGGTAGAGTGGAAAGGAGAGCAAACCTGCAGGAAGTTGCGGGTTTGCTCTTTTTGTCTTTTTCCGCTGGAGCTGAGTGAAGGCTGACTGTTATAATAAAGTGATAGATTCATCCGTGGAAAAGAGGTTCAGCTATGCATCTGGAATTAAACGGGAGCGAATATAAAGTGTCAGCCGAAGGAATGACGATCGAGCTGCTGCCTAAGGAATTTGCGCTCCTGCAGTTTTTATACCATAACAGGGGGCGTACCTTCAGCCGGGAGCAGCTTCTGGATAAAGTATGGCCGCTGGAGTATCCGGTGGAACGGACAGTGGATGATCATATCTACCGGCTGCGCAAAAAGCTCCACGGACTTAAAGGCCTTGATATCAAGACGGTACGGGGCTTTGGTTATAGTCTGGCGGTGCCGGGTTTGGGCAGTGTGATGATTACGCCAACCACGCATGATCCGGAGCTGCGCGATACGATGCGTGACGTGTTCGGCAAGTTTCATGTATACGGCCAGGGCAAATCGATGCTCACCCTCGCGCGTCAGCAGGACATACTCGGCTATGAGCTGGACCCGCATTATTCCATGGTTATTCACTTTGTGCAAGGGGATTTGGAGTGGCTGCTGTATACGGAAGAGGTGCCTTTAAAGGACCGGCTTTTTTACCTGCTGCTGTTCTACTTTTTCTCCGGCGACCCCAAGGCGAAGCTGGCGTACTGTGAGCAGGTGATCCGGAAAAAACTGCTGCCTCCGCCTGATCAGGTGGAATTGGAGATCCTCACAATTCTGGATTTGTTCACCTTAGCGGGGCAGCCGGAGAGGGCGCTGGAACGTCTGGAAAGGTCCTATCAAGTGATTGCTGAACCCGGTTATGAAAATTTCATTCCGGTTACGATGATTGTGGAGCTGTTTGTGCATCTGGTGGCGGGAACCGGAGATGTTAAGCTGGAACGGCTGGACGAGGCTATAGGGAAAGTATTGTTGGACAAGCCCTTTTTGCGGGAGATTGGCAGCTATAAAATAGTAAAAGGACTATGGCGTTTGCGCAACAAGCAGTGGCGTGAAGCAGAGAAACTGCTGGACGAAGGGCTGCAGGTGCTGGAAATGACCGGATTCGTTCCTCTGCCTCTTCATGCGTTGTACCGCATATATCACTTCTGCCGGATGTTCCCTCCTCCTCAAGCGTTGCAGCACAAATATGATAATCAATTTGCAGCCAAGCTTGAGGAATTGGGGTTCGACCGGCTTGCCCAGTCTTTGGAGGATATGCTGCAGCAGATATTGAAAGCTCTCTGATAATTCTCTGACAATTCTCCGTTACAGTAGGATCATGAATTACACAATTCTAAGATTCTAAATGTGACCTGGAGGAATGACAGATGGAGGCTTCAACTAAGCAGGGAACCAGTCTGCTGCATAACAAAGTATACATGCGTGTATACAGTGCCTTCGCTACGGCAACCTTTGGTGATTGGTTCGATACGCTGGCCATTCAAGTGCTTGTCGGCTACCGCTGGCAGGCCAGCCCGCTGATGCTGGCGCTGATTCCGGTAGCCATAGCACTGCCGAGCATATTGCTCGGCTCCGTGGCCGGGGTGGCCGCCGACCGGATGAACAAGCTGAAGCTGATGCAGTTGTGCGATCTGCTCACCGCGGTTCTGACCGTGCTGGTATTATTTGCTCCCAGTATGGTCTGGCTGCTGCCTTTGCTGTCGCTGCGCGCAGCAGTTTCTACGTTAAATGTGCCTGCACAGCAGTCCATGACCCGGAGTATTGTCAGGGAGGACCAGCTGCTTCAGGCAACCTCGCTTAACGGCATTGTGAATCAGGGCTCCAAAATTGCCGGCCCGCTGCTGGGCGGATTAGCCTTGTCAGTGCTCACGCCGCAGTGGTGCATTTTACTGAATGCCATTTTTCGTGTCTGCTCCTATCTGCTGCTGCTTTCGGTAAGAAACATTCCTGCGGGAGAGGCAAATCCTGTTTCCGAGTCACCGGAGGAACGGGTTCCGCTTCGCACCATGTGGAAGGAAGGCTGGAGCTTTATGCTGCACAGCCGAGTGTTGCTGAATACGATGTTGTTCGGACTTAGCGGGGCATTGGCGATCCAGATGATTGATTTTCAATTTACCAGCTTGTTCCGGATGGTTTCGCCGACCAATGAATCCCTGCTGGGCTGGATGGTTGCCGCTTCCGGTGCGGGGGCTGTGCTCATCATCCTCGTCATGAACAAGCTGAAGCTGGGAACGGGGTATGGCTGGAGACTTGGCACTGGTTATGTGCTGATCGGCGGCTCAGTTCTCGGCCTGGGACTGCTCCAGCCTGGAGCTTCTGTAATCTGGGTGCTGCTGCTGGGATTTGTACTGGGCATCGGGAATGGAATGTTTATTGTGGCCTTTAATTATTGCCTGCAGAAAGAAACGCCTCCACATATGACAGGCCGGGTATTCGGTATTCAGAGCACGATCCTCGGTGCCGTGATGATTGTTGCCCCGCTGCTGGGAGGTCTGCTGGTCGAACTTGCCGGTCCTGGTCAAATCTTCGTCAACTTCGGCATCATCCAAGCTGTTCTGGGTCTGACCGGTATAGTGTTCGGACGTGTGCTTTGGCCAGTTGCAAAACGGGAGAGAGTAAGTTCTGTAGAACAGGTCAGCTAGTGTGCTGGATATTAGTCTGCTGGATAGAAGTGTGCTGGATAGAAGTGTGCTGGATAGAAGTGTGCTCAATAGAAGTGGAAGTGGCTCTAAATGGTGTGACAGCGTAGTTAAGCTGGTTCAGCGGACGAATTGGGTAGTAGGGCAGCAGTGCCTGGAGTTATTTTAGTTGTGTTTTGGTAAGCTGGACCTCTCCCTTTGCCTCATTTGCCGGGTGGCAGATTTATAGTTGTATTTCGTACAGCTAAAGTGACTCCCCAGGGCCTGATTTTACTTTTAATTGTATTTCGTACAGCTAAAATTAGCTGATTGCCCGATATTCGGTGGATAGCCGATTTCTAGCTGTACAGAATACAACTAACTCTCCCATATGTGCAAATATCCCTGATATAACTGTACAAAGTACACTTAGGACTTCTCCTGTAGGGCTTCTCCTTTAGGGCTTCCCCCTGTAGAGCTTCCCATAATCAACTTAAATATCCAACAAGCCCGCGTGGCTCTTTCGTAGTATTAGGTCAGCCAGAAGCCTTTGGTTGGTCTATTTTTCTTGTTGAAGGAGGACATGGAATCCTACCGGCGAAAGTGTTAGGAGAAGCGTATGCTTCAGCCGCAGGCTTGTAGGCAGTTACAGTTATTGTAAGAATTCAATGCCGGCAATACAATTTCAGGAGGATTATTTGAAATGAGTACTTTCATTTACATGGTACGGCACGGAGAGTCTCCCAAAACCGGGGGAGATGAGAGGGAACGCAGGTTATCTCCCAAAGGTGAAGCAGATGCCCGTTGCGTGACGGTAAAATTGCGGAGTGAAGGGATCCATGCATTTTACAGCAGTCCTTATGTCCGTGCGGTACAGACGATAGCAGATTTAGCAGAAGAACTGGGCCAGGAGATTGTTCCCGATGAAGCCCTGAAAGAAAAAATCTGGATGGAAGGCAACCGCCCATTGCCAGAAGATGAATTATATCCAGCGCTAAGGAAAATGTATGCAAACGCGGATTTTGCCTTACCGGGCGGAGAATCCAATAACGAATGCCAAGATCGGGCGGTCCAAGTCCTTAAGGATATCCTGCGGAAACACCCGGGCGAAAACATAGTCATCGGCACCCATGGTCTGGTGATGGCCTTAATGATGGGGTATTTCTCCGATGACTATGGACTGGAATTTCTGATGCAGACTACGAAGCCGGATATTTACCGGATGGAATTCACCGGTGAGAAATTGTCAGGTGTAGAAAGAATCCCGCTGTAGGGCTAGCTCTGACTTGCCGGCAAATACACATCCTTCTTCTCCGGCGGCAGCGCGTCTCTATCTAGAAATCATAAAACCTCGCCGTATTCGCAGTCAGCATGGCCGCCGCCTGGGAGGCGGAATAACCATGCAGCGCCCCCCAGGCGGCTGCAACTTCACGGATCATGGCCGGATGGGTGGGCTTCCCGGCAAAAGGACCTTCGAACGGCCAAGGTCCATCTGTCTCCGCCATTACCAGCTTCGGCGGATAACGGAGGGCGAGGTCGCGGATCTCCGGTTCGTAGAGAATATCCGGGGTGAAGGAAATATGATATCCGCGTTCGATCATGCGGACAATAGCTTCTTCCGGGCCTTTGAACCAATGAAAGTGCGCGCGGGTAATGCCGTGCTTCTCCAGAAGATCGCAAGCGGTCAGAGCATCCTCGTATACGGCATGCAGTACAACGGGCTTGTTCAGGCGGGCAGCAAGGCCAAGCAGGGTATCCAGCAGCCTGATATACGGCTCCATCTCAAAGGCTTCGCCCCGCTCCAGCGCTTCTGCCCGTGTATAGTAGGGCAGTCCGATTTCGCCTACGGCAGTCATTTCGCCGGCATGGCGTTCAATCCAGTCCAGCAGTGTGAAAAGCTCGGTTTCCTGAGGCAGCGGCTGCTCGGGGTGGAAGCCATAGGCCGGTTTTACCTGGACTGGATATAATGCGGCGATTTTCTGCGTGCGGATGCAGGAATCCAGGTTCATCGAGACTGCGATCAGCGATTCGATATCGAGTCCCGGAAGCTCAAGCAACATGGACTCCAGCTCCGTGTCATTATATTGCTCTAGATGGATATGGGCATCTATCATTGGTTTCTTGAACCTCCTTCTGTTGTCTCCGGCAGACTCTTGATTTGGTTCAATTACCCCTGCTTAGGCTCCATATTCGGCTTGATGGCAGCATCCGGCTCAAATTTGATTGAACCCAGTTCCATTCCCTTCCCGCCGGCCTTGTACTCCAGCATGAGTGTTCCTATACTCTCCTGCATTCCGACCATTATACTGGTCTCTGCCTTCAGTTTGCCGTCCTCCACTTGGTAATAGGTAACAGCGCCGATTCCTGCCTGCTTGCCGAAATAATCCAAACCGTTATCCGTTGCACGGCCGGGAAGCCGCAGTGTTAGCTTGGCCGGTGCAGTTCCTTTGACCTCAAGGCGGATCAGCACATCCTTCTGATCAATGGCCAGACTGGAGGTAACGGCAGCTGCAGCTGCCTCATCTGCTGCAGGGAGGGTTAGCTCTTTCCACAGTTCAGGCTTTACGACATGGACCTCCTGCGCAACAATTCCGGTTCCGGTACCCCGCGTCAGAATGACGACTGCTTCCGGCTTCCCGTCGTTATCGACATCGGCATAGTGAAGCTCGGGCGGAGAGTTGTAGATTCTTGGAGCCGACCAATTGAAATTATGTTTCCGGCCATTCACTTCAAGTATGAACCCTTTATAAGTGTCGCCATTCTTAAGTGCGGTATATAGCTTGACCTTGGAGTTGTTCGCTGCAACGGCAAGCGGCTCCTTGGGAACCCGAACCGTCGTGCTGACACTTCCGGGCAGAATGGATACTGTATTCCCTGTGTTCTCAAGCTTACTTTCAGCTCCGGTAAGATCATACAATGTATCAGCCGGGATATAGTTATGTCCGTCCTTCGCGATGACGGGTCCTTCCTGCATTTCTTCATTGCTGCCGTCTGTTTGTGTATAGGTGATTTGCATGGCTGAGCTGCCGGGTGTAAGGACTGTATTGGAGCTGATATCGCTGAGGGTCAGTTGTTTGCGGACATTGTCCCAGATCAATTGGCAGGGATAATATTCGAGCAAGACTCTTGCGGGTACATACAAGACTCCTCCAGAATAGAAGGGATGAAGCGGTGTGAGAGCAGGTTGTCCATCCACAGCAAGGAGTAAGGGGGAAGCGGCGTGAGCAGTATCTATAGGAGACGCAGCCGTACATCCTGCAATAAACAGGGCGATCGCGGCAGCGCCGAATAATTTTTTCATAGGTTAACCTCCAGAGTATAAAAGTTTCAGTCTATTTTATTATATATTAAAACACTTGCTTTCAGATCACGATCTGTTAACAAAGCAACAACAAGGCTGTTACGAATGGGTCAGGTGCCAGCGGCCAACGTAGTGAAGGTATCCAGAATCACACCCCGATCGACAGGAATTCACCGGCTGGAAGCGGAATGTTGAAGAAATCTACACCGGGAAGTGCGGCTTTACGGGGAAAGGCTTGACACATATTTTGCTTAAAATTAACATGGGATTATGAATGAAAATAATGTACTCGCGGTCATTGGCCGCATTCACCGGCGTGGCAATAAGTTCATCGAACGGGAATTGAAAAAACACAATCTTCAAGGTATCGCCCCCTCGCACGGAGATATTCTATACCAGCTGTTTGTCCAGGAATACATAACGATGCATCAGTTGTCTTGCTACATTGATAAGGACAAGTCTACAATTACAGCTTTGGTGGATAAACTGGTGCGCATGGAATACGTCCAGCGGGAGCAGGATCAAAGAGATGGGAGGATCTTTCGATTGTCTCTTACGGCGAAAGGCCGGGAGCTTCAGCCGATATTTGAAGCAGTATCGGAGTCGCTGCTGGCAGCGGTCTATGAGGACTTCGCACCGGAAGAGAAGCAGCTGCTGCTTGGCTTATTAGAAAAAATTAAACTGTGAAGCATGGCTGGAACCGGACCGAGGCGGTACAAGATTAGTTACTCTTGTACCGCCTCGGTCTGTTTACGGTAATTCCGTTTCCGCCTCTGAAATTTATATTTGTCGACTCTTTACCGCCGCTTAACAGGAACTAAACCGCAAGCGGCGTTTTTTTATACGTTGATGCATTGTACAACTTCACCTATATTTTGACATAAACCTCTAGAATATTTACGGGAGGTAGTGCTAATGAACGAGATAGAAGTCATCCAGAAACAGATTGAAGTGGAGCGGGCTAGACTAAATCAGATGGAACAGCAGTTTGGCCTGCTGCACCCGAGTGTAATTAAACAATCTATGTTATTGGATGAGTTGATCAATAAATATACTAAACTAGATAATAATGTATAATTAATAGTTGTTGGAAAAGAAACGGTCCGCTGGGAACTACACAGTGCCCGTTTCTTTTTTGTGGAAAATTCCTGTAAACAGAACGATCAATCCGGCCAGGCAAAAAAGCGGAATCAGCAACAGCAGCAGGGCAATCCCTGCAAATCCATCATGTGCAACAAAGTCCGCATAGAGCAAAGAAATCATCCATGATGCCAAGGGAGAGACAGGCACCATGAGGGTGATTCCCCAAATGATTAATTTTCTCTTTCGGGATTTCCCGTTTCGTAATAATTTCCTAATCCTGTAATGAAACTGCGTGTACACGCGTATTAGCTGGAGTAAATTACTTGGCCAAGTGAAATTTTGCAGGAAGGGAGAGCTTAAGGGATGCAAGAGCGCGCATTGTTACAGCCTTTTATTCTAGAGAGAATGCAGAGGAATACAGAGACAGACCAGCAGTTTACAACGATTTTTGAAACCTACTATAAGCGGATATATAACTATATAGCTTACAGGGTCAGCTGCCGTTATACGGCAGAGGATCTGACGAGCCTGGTATTTGAGAAAACGTTGTCTAAGCTGGACAGCTTTTCCGGTGAGAAAGCGCCCTTTGAAGTGTGGCTGTTTGCCATCGCCAGAAATGTTGTGAACGATTATTACAGAAGCCGGAAGAGAACCCGTCTGTTCTCACTGGATACAGTTATGGAGCTGGTGTCCGGCAAAAAAGCCCCCGAGGATTTGCTGCTGGAGGAAGAACGAAATACGAGGCTGAATCATGCGCTGGACAAGCTGGCTGTCAAGGAGCGGAATGTCGTAGCGCTTAAATTCGGTGCCGGTTTGAAAAATAAAGAGATCGCTCTGCTCACAGGGATTTCCGAGAGTAATGTAGGCGTAATTCTCTACCGGAGTATGAGAAAACTCAAATCTGAAATAGGGAGTGTCGATGAACTGTGAAAAACAAGGATACCGCGCAACGTTTTGCAAGGGATATGGATAACGGTGTTCACAAAGCAGGCTCTGGTGAATGGAAGGGATCCGGGGAATACCGTGAGCTGCTTGAGCTTGGGCAAGTGTTGGCCGAACATGATTTCAGCCGCAATACGGATCAGCAGGCAGTTTGGTCCAAGGTTAGAAGCCGGGCAGGCAAAGTGCAGGCCGGTTCCAGAAGGAACTCTTCCCGCAGCTTCAAGCGGCCGGTAATGATTGCGGCTTCGCTGCTTGTAGCCTTTGCAGTAAGCGGAGCCGTGGTCAAGCCATCCTTTGCCCAGGAGGTTCTGAGCCGGGTGCTTCAGACCATTAATCTGGGACATATCATCGCGAATGAGATGGATCCGGACCAGATCCCTGAAATTCCGGAAGAGTTGAAAGGCAAAATTTATGATAAGGACGGCCATCCGGTAGTCTCCTTTGCCCAGGAGATTGAGAGGGGGCAGATCTTTACGGCGGACGGCGAGCCGATTGTGGATTTTGTAGACGGCAAACCTGTCACACAGCAGGAGCAGGATGTGCTGGATAAGGAAGAAGCCGCAGGTATTTTCAGTGTCAAGACACTTGCAGAGCTGAATAAATACGCTGCTTTTGAAGTGAAGCTGCCGGAATATTTACCTGAGGGGATTGCCTTTGACCACGGAGAGCTTTACAAGGGAAAGGACGGGATCAGCAGCAAATATGTCGACTTGATCTTCACCAGTGAGAAGAAAGGCATAAAATTCTGGATGCAGCAGTCTTATGCTGATCATGAAACGGCCTATGAGATGTCGACCGACGGCAAGATCGAGCAGGTGAAGGTGAACGGGATCGACGCAGTGTTAATGAATAGCAAAAGCTTGGATTGGGAAGCAGACGGCGTATTATACAGCTTGAGCACCCAAGGTTTAGACCGCGAAGAAATCATGCAGATTGCTGAATCAATCCGCTGAGCAGCGGAACAGGGGATCTCCTTAACGGGGGATCTTTTTGTTTAAATATAGAACTTATATGCTTCTCTCTATAAATGGACTTAGCAATAAATGTCCGGTAGTCCGTTTGCCGGGTGATTATAATGAAGGTAATCGTTGCAATGAGGATGTGAACGGCTTGGGATATACGGAGTATATGCAGAAAGCAATTGATTACATCGAAGAGAATCTGCAAGGACCGATTACGATTGAGGATTGTGCGCGCGTATCCGGATTCTCGAAATTTCATTTCCACAGGTTGTTTAGTATTCATCTGGATGTCACCTTAATGGAGTATATCCGCAGGAGACGGCTTTGCTATGCGATGAATGAGCTGATTCGTGGAAGAAGGATTTTAGATATTGCCATGGATTACGGATATAGCTCTGAGCGTGCGTTCAGCAGGGCATTTCTGCAGGAGTTCGGCCAAGTTCCAAGCAGATGCCGGAGTGCTAACTACTCCCTCCCTCCCAAACCTTTGTTAGAGGAAAGCTTAAACGACAGTACTGGAGGCGTTCCAATGGATTATTTAAGTGAGGTCAGAATTGACAGTCTCCACACGATGAATACCGCCAGCGGCGTAAGAATCAGCAAGGACCCTGAGGCGGAGGTCATCACATTTATGAGTGAGTGGTCAGCGAAAACGGGGATCGGCGCCGGGACAAGAAGGTTTGGTTTTGATGTTCCTGTGTCTGAAGAGCAGCAGCAGGAAGGCCTGCGGGGGTATGAATATTGGGTTGTACTGGGTCAGGATATTCCGGCACTGGCTGAAGGTATAACGTGTAAGCATGTGGAGGGCTGCAGGTACGCAATATTGCGGATTACGGAGCCCTTTGCCGATCCCTTTGAGCGTATCCCTCTCGGCTGGAAGAAGCTCGCGGCTTGGGTGAACAGCAGGGGATACCAAACAGCCTGTGACAAAGAGCGTTACTGGCTGGAGGAAGTACAGGAGCTCGGCGAATCTGTGGCGATGGATCTCTATTTTCCCATTGAATAATCAGAAACGTTGAACGCCAAATTTGGATACTTAGAGTCGCAAGCGTTCAACAGAAGTACCGGGAGAAACGTCCGCTAATATTTAGAAAATCAGCATTTTTTCGCAATGAACGGGAAAGCTGCCCGCTATTTCTGTGGATCCAGCCGTATGTGGGGTTTGTGATGGGTTTATAGGGAATGATTCCCTATAAAATACAATAAAGAGGCTTTTTCCACAATATTCCTGGCATATTTCCCTTTAATCCAAGAGTGTCGTCCAGTCAGCTGAATCTCTGACTATGAACCTCGAATACAGTAACCGAAGGAACAAAACATCACCCATTTTTTTTGCAGCGGTACAGCAGTTACTCCTTTCACAACTAAACTAATAAGATGAATAATTCAAAGGAGCCAGAACATATATGATTACGATTCAACTAGCCGAACCGCAGGACGCCAAAACCTTAGCCGAAATACAGAAAAAAACCTTCAATGAGGACGCGCGGCAGTTCCAAAATAAAGAAGAAGACGGACCACCGGGCTATGATTCCAGCGCCTGGCAGGCAGAGATGATGCAGAAGGGCCACTATTACAAGCTGCTTGCCGATGATGCCATTATTGGCGGAATGATCGTCTTTCCTGCTCCCGGCGGAGAGGAATGTCATCTTGGCCGGATTTATATGGACCCGCATTATCAGAATAAAGGCTACGGCCAGGAAGCCTTCCGCTTCCTGTTTGACACTTATCCCTCAGCACAGAAATGGACATTGGACACGCCCTCTTGGGCAGTCAGAAATCATTATCTCTATCAGAAGCTGGGGTTCATCCGGATCGGAGAAATTCAGGATGCCTCAAGCGGAGAAACCATAGTTGAGTATGAAAGATGACCTCCAGGATTCAGGATTTCACATACCGTAGGCAGCTTCGGAGGTATCGAGGAGGGCTGCATTGGGCCGGGAATCCATGCGGCTGCTCTGCTCATGATACAGGCCCTCCAGATCCGTTCGTATGCACAGCTCTGCCCACTTTCGACTTCGGGTCAACATGCAGACTTCCGCTGTAGCGGATTTCCTGAATATCGCAACCGGGTCCAACCCGGATCTGCTCCCCGCACACAAGCTCAGCTGTGGTGTGCTCCAGCTCAATGGCTGTCCCTTGAATCAAGCGGGCAGTCAATTTGCGGAACGGTCCCATCAGGCGCTTTAGCAGCAGAGAGGAGCGCCTGACTATCAGGGTTCCGTCCGTTCTGATCTGATCCGCAGTACAGGAAGAACCGAGCAGAACCGTAATGGATTCCTTCGCGGTAAGGCTGTTCACCCGCAAAGCGCCCTCCCCCAGAAAGGTCAGCGTATGGATTGCTTCCGATGCCGCAACATATCCGGAGGAACGGATATGTTCGGCTTGCAGGCTGTGTAAACGCAGGCTTCCGAAATTCTCAACCTTTGCGGCAAGACAGGCACCTGTTATAGAGCATTCTCCAGACACTTTCAGCCGTCCCGTCGTAACCCTGCCCAGCGCTTTCAAGTGACCGAATACATCTACGCAGGCAGAGGTGATATCCTCCCGGCGGATGAGAGACCCTCTTACTTTAAGCGGAGGATGATTCAACGCATCTGTTACTGAAGTGTGTTTGTCCAGATGTATCATGAGTAGAGCCCCCTTTTGCCGGATATTATTTTAATAATTAAAATATATACATATAATAATATATAGTCAATGAAATAATAATCCATTCGAAAAGCACCGCCTTTCAGTTGCCTGAGGCGGTGCTTACGCAGATAAGAGAGCTATTCAATTATTTCGTCCATCAGTATTTGAATTTTGGAGAGTGTATCCGCAATCTTGTCCAGCTCTGCGGTAGCGAAACGGTCAAACAGATCAAGAATCCGCCGTTCCCCTTGCTCCGTAAGTATGATATTGACCACTCTGCGGTCTTCCTTGGTACGTACCCGTTCAATTAGAGTCGCCTCTTCCAATCTATCGCACATGGAGGAAGCGGCTCCCGGTGTAATGACGAATCGTTCAGAGATATCGGTGATATTCAGCTTTCCCGTAAGCCGCAGTTGGAACAACAGCATAATTTGGTTCTGGGTCAAGGATTCCTGCCTGTTAATTCTGTCAACGAAGGCCTGGGATTTATGCTGGACGGCTGCCATTCTATCCATCACCTGATGGATAGCTATTGTTTTCTCTTCTTCTGCGCTCATAGGCACGCTCCAATTTGTTATAGTTCTTAAAATATATAGAAGCTATAACTTTGTTGTCAAGCGTACCTGCTTCTGCTCAGCGCAGTCCTATATCGTGAAAACGGTTGGTAATGGGTTCACGCAGCAAGTGACGGATCGACTGAATGGCGGCGGTTTCGGCTGCCTTGGCATCGTCGAATAAGGTTATTAGTTCTTTTAACCCGGAGGGCGGGAGAGGTTGCGTATGGAGTTCAACCTGTGTGATCGCCTCGAATGTTTCCGACAACCGGGTATAATGTGCGGCGATCTCTTTTGCAGCGGGCCAGTACGCCAGAACTTCCTGTGCATACTTTGCCGCATCTTGTTTGGCCGCAGTGTAGACAAAAAATGTTTCGGCAGCTCCTTCAGCGTCATAGCCGCCGGAACGAAGTGCTTCTACAATGGCATCATAAGCAGCAAGCCCGCATGCATAACCGGACTCCGGCAGCATGATGTCATGGGTTTCCGCTTTGAAGACCGCTTGTATGAAAGATTCTTTAATGGCCTGCAGCACATCTATCTCGATCTGCTTCTCGTAGACCTGATAGTAGGCATAAGGAGAGAGGTTCCGCCCTAATTCTAAGAAGGGGAGTTCCTGGCAGGAATCTGCTATCCCGTCCAAATAATAAAATAGCTGCTCTTGTTCATGGTACCCGTTCACAATAACAAACCGGTCTTTCCATACCACTGCGCCCGTTCCGCGGTCAATGCATGCTTTGATATCAGAGATGGCCTGCTGCTGGTAGAGAGGAAAGGTAGGTGTGAAATTAAATCCGCCCATTTGGGAGGCGGTTACTCCAATCAGGTCACAAGCTACAAGATGCTCCGCCATCCAATTGTAGGCCGTGGCCGAATCGGAATGGAGCTGCCTGTGAACGGAGAAGCGGAAACAGGCCGCCGTCATTCCGGACAACATACATTTCGGCAAAGTGAACCAGCCTTTCTCTGTCAAAATACCGTATAGGGCATCTGTAAACGAATGCGATTCCTGGCGGTATTGAAGCGAATGGAGAATGACTTTACTCATGAATAAATTCCTTCTTTCCGCCGTTCTTGTTCATAGCACGCGCTTAAATATTACCTTGCCGAATGTGCGCCCCATCTGGGCACAATAGAACGTTTGCGGTCAGGGTAACGTTCGGACACAATCCGGACCCGTTCCATTGCGCGTTCTTCGAGGGCCTCAGCTTTGGCCAGCGCTGCACATAATGAGGCTTGACGGTGCTCAGCCAGTTGACCTGTTCCATGAAAGGAAGGCAGAGATACTGCAAGTTCTTCCGTCATTAGGTCTGCCAATTCACTGTATATGTGATGAACTTCATCCAGTCCCGGGATCAGCTGATGTATTTCCTGCAAATAATCCCTGATCTCCCTCCGTGCGTATACGTAGGAATCCAGAATATATGCGGCACCCGAAGAATCAAAGTCTCCCAGCTTCAAGGCTTGAATCAGGTATGAATAGGCGAGCCGGCCTGAGGCTATTTCCTTATCCGGCCATGTTTTGTAAGGTGTCTCCCAGTCATAGAGTGCCAGACGGAGAGATTCGAGCACCGCATCCTTCAAGGGAACCTCTACCTGATTGCCGAACACCTGGCAGTACCAGAAGGAGGTGAAGTTGATGCCGAAATTGTCATACAACACCACTTGGCTCTCCCCGGACCAGCCGTCCTGCAGATAAAATACCTTATCCGCATCATCATAGCCGTGAATTACCCCGAACTCCGGAATCCAATACAACGCTCCCAGACCGGCATCTATGCTTTGTTTGATCCAAGCGATGGCATCCTGCTGATACACATCGAACGAGCTGTGCCTTGTGCGTCCGCCGTCATAGACCGTGTGAATCCCCAGATTATCAATGGCAGGTGCATGTTCATTTCCCCACTGGCCGTATGCCGTGACCGACATAGGCAGAAGCCTGCGGTGCACTGAGAATTTGAAGGCCATGCCGCTAAGCCCGGAGAGCATATACTTTGGTCCTTCAAACCGCTGCGCGGCTGTCAGGATGGCATATAAGGCGTCTGTAAAAGACTTCGATTCACGTTTCATCTGAATATTCTTAAGGTTCACTTGGATTCTCCTGTGGATTCAGCAAATCAAGCATCGCTTGGCATCTGCTGCTTATTTTGACTTGCAGCCATTGGGGGGCCAGAATTTGCAGCCATTCTGTAGTGAGCAGATGCTGCACGAACATCTCCGGATCGAAAAAATCCACTTCGTAAATGTCCTTATCTATAAGATGTACCGGAAATCCGAGCCATGATTCTCCTTTGGGTGGAGCAGCCAGGCGGATCTGTGCCGTAAAAGGTTTGAGCTTTCGGACCTGTTCCTGCCGCAGTCCGCCGTCGGCTTCTCCATTGAACCGCCGCTCAGTCAGCTTCAAAGAACGGATGGAGGATAGCCGGAAGTGCTGGGGCGGACTATGTTCTGCCGTCTTGGCAATGACATGGTCATCATCGTAGTGGTTAACAAGCTTCAACGGGCAGATTTCCTGTTCACCCTCCTGCCCATCATGAACAATTCTTACAACTATACATTCTTTGATGGCATGCTCCAGCAGCTCAATATACTGCAGTACATGCACATTTACCGTAAAAATCGGCAGCTGTGCCTCTGCACCCGGCTCCTGGTCATCGGTAAGCCGCTCCAGCAGGCTGCCAATCCGCCGTACTGCCGCTCCATTCTCGTAATTATAGCGGCTGTACCGGTAAGCCAAATATTTCAGAATCTGCTTTTCCTGATCGGTCATATAGAGATAGGGAAGCATGAAGCTGTCATCCTCATAGCAATACCCGCGCTGCTTCGCCACATATTGCAGCGGAGCCCGGAGAGAAGAGGCCATGTATTCGATATCCCGCTGAGCCTGGCGCTTGGAGATTTCGAACTGCCCGGCCAGATGATTGCTGTTCGGATAACGCCCCGCCTTAATCTGCTGGTCGAACCATTGAATACGGTGGATATGGCTCAAGTAAGACGCTCCCTTTCATGATTATGGGAATCAGAGCTTGGCCCTGTGTTTGTTTATCTTCGAGTATAAGGAACCCGGCGGAATGAAACAAGGATGCCTGCACCGGTCTTATGCATATACGCATAAAAGAGAGCGGCATCCCCGACTAAGGATACGCTTAGCCTGTTATAGCATCAACTTTGACTTGCGGCGCTTTACTGCACCGCTTGCATACCTTAATTCCGGTTCCATCGCTCTTCACTTTTGGATAGAGCAGTTTAATGCGCGTAGTTTCACAGATCGGGCATGTCCCCCGGCCCCGTGACGGCAAGTTCCAAAGTACGCGGCCCCGTTTTGTTTTTGGCATAATCTTGAACCTCATTTCACAGTTTGAATGGTACCTTCGTAGTATAAAACAAGAGGTACGACATAAAATGTCGCACCTCTTATAAATCCTGATCCAAATAAATGAGATAAAATACAATATTTATGCTCTTTTTTATATAAATGAATTGATTTTCCCTATATACTTAGCAGAATCTACTGTAAAGGAGAGTTTGCGATGAACAATATCATCACGATTCTGAGCGTTGCTGCAATAGCTGTCATTATGCTTTTGATGAATAAATATGTGAAGAACAAAAGCCGGATGCGCCTTGTGCTGGCCATTATGTTTGTGCTCTATATTTCTACGTTTATCATCATAGGAATGTTAAAGGATTCATGAAGCTGTCCCCAAAACTGAATACATATTAAGATGAGGAGTCCGTGCAGAGTGCGGGCTTTTTTTGTTAAAAGATAAGAATTTATATGCTTCACGCTATAATTTATCCTTCTATTTCTCGCTGAAACGGATACCGTCCTTTTGAGGACAGCGAAGCCGTTTCCACTTGTCTGTTCATAAAGCAGAATCACTTTCCGATAAAGAAAACAGTTGTTGAGTGTGCAAAATACTACATTTTTTTGTTTATTCGACATCACTAGATAGATAGGGCGGTGGCTTTATGAGGGGAAACAAAGTATGGGGGTTATTGAAGGTGTGGGGGGCTCTCCTGGTCCTGACAGGAATTGTAGGTTGCAGCAACTCCGGTGACGGAAACAAGGAAGAGGCAGCAGCTCAGGAGGTCACACTGAAGTTTGTGTGGTGGGGGAAAGAGCAACGCAAAGAGGATACGCAGAAGGTAGTTGATCTTTATATGAAGGAGCACCCGGGCGTCAAGATTGAGACGGAGGATTTCTCGGGTACAGATGCGCTGTCTTCTCGTCTGGCTATGGATACGGCGGATCAGAAGGCTGCTGATATTATTCAGGGGGATTATGGATTTATATTCAATTATATTAATCGGGATCTCATTGAACCGCTTGGACCTTATATTAAGAATAAGAGTCTTTCCATTTCGGATGTTCCCCCGGAGTACCTGGCTCCAGGCATGAAAAATGATGAATTATATGCGGTCAATATCGGCATTAATTCAGAAGCTCTGATCTATGATCCGGCATTCCTTCAGGAGGCGGGCATTAAGGTGCCTTCCCAGGACTATACAATAGATGACCTGTACAAGACACTTGTAGAACTAAAAGAAACTATAGATGATCCCGATTTCTATCCGATGGGGAATATGTTTGCTGTGAGTTATTTTCTGAGAACCCGAGGCGTATCCATGTACAATGCGGAGGGAACGGCTCTTGGATATGATGATGACAAAGATCTGGCGGATTATTTCACCCTCTATAAAAAATGGACAGAGGAAGGGTTGATAGGCTCATTTAAGGGAGTCAGCAATGATGAGAATCATCCGGTAATAACCGGGAAGACGGCCTTCTTCTCCGTTTCCAGCAATGCATCGACAATCTTGAGCAGCAAGGCAGGAAGAACCATCAAGCTGCTGCCGCTGCCGAAGGCCGGGGACAAAGAAGGGCGCTTTATCAAACCCTCCATGTTCCTCGCGGTGTCATCCTATTCTAAATATCCGGAAGAAGCGGCCAAATTCATTGATTTCTTCATTAATAATGCGGCAGCCAATGACATTCTGAAGGGAGAACGGGGAGTTCCTGTTTCCGCTGTGATTGCTGCACAGCTCTCCGGCAAGCTGGGAGAAGGGGGAAAAGAACAGTACGAGCTGCTTGACTATCTCAAGACTCATTCATCCCCAATCGATCCTCCTGCTCCAAGCAGCGCCTTGATTGCTGACAATGCCTATAAAATCATCCTGGAACGTGTGCTGGACGGCAGCATAACCCCGGAACAAGCAGCTAAGAATTATCGGACAGAAGCCACCTCAATTCTGGACACAACAGATAAGGGGGCAGCGAAATGAGCAGACTCCGAAACATGACGATTAAAAATAAATTATACGGCGGGTTCGGTCTGATTCTGATCCTCCTGCTGGTTGTAGCCTTCACCAGCTACTTTTACCTTTCCAAGGTCAATGATACCTACACACAACTGCTGACGAACAAATCCCAATCGGTTCAGCTGATCAAGGATTTGCGAATTGCAGTGGAGCAGGAAAGGGCAAGCATCAGCGGTTTCCTGATTGATGGAGATGAGTCCAAAGTAGCTGATTTTGAGGGAGCGAAGAATCAGTTTCGCACTGCTCTTGGTCAGTTGAAATCACTCACTACCGATCGTGATGACAAACAAATCCTCGCCGGACTCGATCTCCTGCAGGAGCATTACAGCGGTACTGCGATGCAAGTTATCGACAGTAAAAAGCGGAATAACAGCGATTATCTGGAGATCCTGCAAACGCAGGGACCTGTTCTAAGTAAATTCAGCAGTACGGCAGAACGTTTTGTGAAGCTTCAGGAGGAGGAACTGGAGCTGGAAGCTAATACAACCTTCAGTGATGTCTCGGCTACTAAGAAGCTGGTCATTGCATTGACAGGCGCAGCCTTGCTTCTGGGAGCTCTGGCCGCGGCTCTGATCAGCAGGGCGATCTCGAACCCGATCCAGAAGCTCCAGAAAATGGCGGTTCAAATTGCCGGAGGGGATCTTCGGAATACTCTGGTGGAGATCAAGAATAAGGACGAGATTGGGCAATTGGCTGAGGCCTTCAATAATATGGGCAACCACTTGCGTGATCTGATCCGGGAAGTGGGCACGAATGCGGAGCATGTTGCCGCCTCATCGGAAGAGCTGACAGCCAGCGCGGAACAAACGGGACAAGCTACGGAGCATGTTGCGTCCATTACGGAGAAATTAGCGGAAGGGGCGCAGACGCAGGTGAACAGTATCGAAGCCAGCGTTGCGCTTGTTCAGAAGATGGACGGAGAGGCCGCGCAAATTGCGGAGCGTTCCATTCATGTCAAGGAATCGGTGGATGTAGCAACCGACCTGGCCACCAAAGGGATTCAGGCGGTTGAATCAGCAATTCACCAAATATCGGCTGTATCAAAAAATGTAAGTGAGGTTTCAGGAGTGGTCAGCGCCTTGGCCGAAAGCTCCAGAGAAATCGGCGAAATCATTGCAATTATTACGGATATAGCGAATCAGACGAACCTGCTGTCGCTAAATGCGGCGATTGAAGCAGCGAGAGCAGGAGAGCATGGCCGGGGTTTTGCTGTAGTAGCCAGTGAGGTGCGCAAGCTTGCGGAGAAGACTGCAGAATCCGGGAAACGCGTCTCTGAGGTAATTCATTCGATTCAATCGGAGACTAGCCGGACCCTCACAATGGTCAGTCAAGGGGAGAAGGAAGTGGAGGCCGGCATTTATGCCGTCCAAACCGCCGGGCAATCCTTTGCCGAAATCGAAGCCTCCATACAAGAAATTAATGAACAGATTGGAGGCGTCTCCGATGCTTCCCAAGAAATGTCGCATGAAACTCATGAGCTGGTAGCTGCCTTTGAGCAGATCAACAGGATCACTTTGGCCTCCTCCGAGGGGACCTATGACGTATCCGCCTCGGCGCAAGAGCAGTTGGCCAGTGTGGAGGAAATTGCAGTGGCCTCAAGAATGCTGTCCGAGCTTGCTCAGGAGCTTCAGGAAAGTATTTCAAAGTTTTCAGTCTAATCAATGTATGGTTAAGAGGGTAACGTTTCTTCCTGGTTTCATAGTTTTATCTAGTTATGGCAGGATAAATACGCAATAGACCAACCCAAAAGCAAGGACTAAATGCCTTGTCGGGTGCGTTTTCCTCCGTGCTATAATGATCTAAAATCCTTTATTAGGAGCTGTTGTGTCGTGAAGGGTCAAAATGAAACGGAGATTGAACAATTACTGGATGCTTTGAGAATATCGTTGCCGCTTGTGCAGCGCTTGTTTCCGCTGGATGTCATGTTCGCATTAGCCGATTCGGACAAGTCCATCTATTATCTGCCGGGGAATGAGCTGGACATCCGCATTCAAGAGGGAATGCCGGTTCCGCAGAATGGCGGGATCCGAAGATCCCTGGACACCGGCGAGATGGTTAGTGCAAATATTCCGAAGGAAATCTACGGATTGCCCTTCAAATCTTCGTCTATGCCGATTCAGGGGCAAGACGGGAAGGTTATCGGTGTTTTTACCATTGGGATCAGCCTGCACAATCAAGAAACGTTAAGCGATGCGGCCAATACTCTGGCAACAACCTCTGAAGAGATAAGCTCCACCTCCGGGGAGATCGCCGGAACTGCTTCTGATTTGGCGAATACCGTAGGCGATCTTAAGCTGCTCGGCCAGAAGGTTGTCGAAGAGCTACATAGTACGGATGAGATTTTGGATTTCATCAAAAAGGTGGCGGACAACTCCAATCTGCTGGGCCTGAACGCCGCAATCGAAGCTGCACATGCCGCCGAGCATGGCCGGGGATTTGGGATAGTAGCGCAGGAGATTCGAAAGATGTCGGTCTCCAGCGCCTCCTCAGCCAAAGAAATCGCCAGCATCCTGCAGGCGATCAAAAAGAACATTACCCTGATGGATGCAACCCTGCTGGATTGTCTGTCACAAAGCGAGCGCCAGGCTGCGGCAACGGAGCAAATCACCGCGTCCATGCAGCAGCTAGCCGCTTCTGCAGTGGAGATCGAAAAGATTGCCCGCCTGATCTAACCCGGTCATTGGCGTTTCATACCAGTGATCTGAGGAGAACTGAATAATATAATTGTGTGAAGAGTCCACCGTGGACTCTTTTTATTTGTGGTGTGTGAAGAGAGGCGCACTATGAAACTCTGTATGCTATGCTGGCAAACATGTTACAGTGGAGGAAAGAATATTTATAGAAGCGATGGTGGCTATGCAGATTCAGTTACAGGATGAAATGATTCAAATCCATGTCCAGTACGCGAAGCGGAAGAAGATTTCCCTTCATATAGATGCCATTGGGTTGATTACAGTAAAAGCCCCCAAGGGGACAAGCGACGAAATGATTTTGGGCGCGGTGGAGCGGCACGGCGAATGGATTCTGGACAAGCTGCGCAAGGGCCGGGAGGCGCGGCAGGCACCCAAAGCGAAGGAATATCAGGAGGAAGGGAAGTTTCTTTACCTTGGGAAGGAATACCCGTTGCATGAATTGATTAACGTCGGTGAATGGGATGCGGAGAAGCTGAAGCTGGAACTCAAGAAGTTCTATTTTGCCAGCCTGAAGAAGATTGTCGCGGAACGGATCACCGTTTATCAGAATCAGCTCCGCGTAAAACCGAAGACGATCGAAATCGTCGAATCCAGAACCAAGTGGGGGAGCTGCAGCGCGGACAAAAAATTGACGTTTAATTACCGCCTGGCGATGGCCCCCGCCCAGGTTATTGATTATGTGATTATCCATGAGCTATGCCATCTGCTGCATATGAATCATGACCGGTCATTTTGGCGCCGCCTCGGGAGTATCATGCCGGATTACAAAGAGAAGGAAGAGTTTCTGGCCCGGTTTGGGCAATTCATGACTCTCTAAACATAGCAGATCCCGGGGTTGCGGCTGAGTTGTCCTAACTTCCGGGTTCTCTAGGCGATAGACGTAGCTGGATGTTTCATGTGGGCCGGAAATGAAGAGTTGCCGCAGGTTCTCACAAATAAGCCGCCCGGGTAAGGAGGGCTTTCCGCTTCAATCCCTATGTAATCCGGAGTGAAATGAAAAACTATTTTTTCAGTTTCACTGCTGGCCAGCTTAGCCAAAACAGCTTGAATATCAATGGCTTTCGTAAACACAATGTCGAAAATATTCAGCTCCTTGCCTTCCTGCTTGCAAATAGCTATTACGTCCTCGTTCTCCAGGTAATAGAGGTCGTCGCTGAAGACGTTCAGGCAGTAGAACATCAGCAGCCCGAGCGTGCCTTCTGTACCAAAACGCCGGGATACCGGCAATCGCTGCGCTGCAAATGTGCGGATAAAGTTTAGATCATCCGGCTGAGTCCCGTCTAATTTCCGGATCCCCGCGGAGTCGGTGCTGCCTGAAGTATAGTCGATAGAGAAGAGCTGCTCCTGCGCCGGAATAAAGCCAAACCTCGGATAGAAATCGAGCACCGTATCATTGGCAAAAAGGTACATAAAATCAACCTGATTCGCATACTCCTCCAGCACACTGACTGAAACATTCGCAATCACCTGCTCATCCTCGATATAAGAAAAAGGAATATACCGTTCATTCCAGAACTCTTCCTGATACCACTGTTCGAAGCTTATTCCAAAGCTGCTGGCGGCAAGCCCGGACAGGCTCTTTCGGAGCACCTCATTTTCTCTGTAATCTTTCCTGAGAATAAATCCCTGCATAACTTGTACCCCTTTCAATAAGCGTTGCTTAAAACAATTCTGCACGTCTGCAGCCAGTTCCTTTGTTGAAATGTCCATACGGCTAATTCGAACCTCTTGTCATGCTTGTCATGCCCGTCTGCATATTGCGGTGTTGTCCCTCATAGACATGTACTAATCAATGCATTCAAAACAGGTTAAGGGGATGATGTCATGCGCCGGATAACATGGGTACTCGCGATCATAATGAGCGTGGCCCTGGTGCTCGCGGGGTGCGGGAAGAAGGATGCCGCTTCCGTAGTCAAGGATTTGAACAATGTGTCTGACAAGCTGGAGAGCAAGCAGGGGGCCTACCAGGGTGCCGGCACGATGACCCTGTACACCGGCGAACAACCGCAGGAGTACAAGGTGGAGGTGTGGTACAAAAATCCTTCCTACTACCGGATTAGCCTCTCCAATGTCCAGAAGGATGTAACGCAGATTGTTCTGCGCAATGATGAAGGGGTGTTCGTGCTGACACCGAGTCTGGGCAAGAGCTTCCGCTTCCAGAGCGATTGGCCGGATAGCCAAGGCCAGGTGTATTTGTACCAGACACTGCTCAACAGCATTGTCTCTGACAACAACCGCCAGTTTACGGTGGATGGGGACAACTATGTGTTTGAAGTCGCGGCAAATTACCAGAGCAGCGCACTGGTACGCCAAAAAATATGGCTGACCAAAAAGACCTATGAACCGAAACAGGTACAGGTCTCCGACTCCGAGGCCAAGGTTGTGGTCGATGTGAAGTTCGACAGCTTCAAGTTTGATCCGGAGCTCAATAAGGATTCTTTTGATATGCAAAGAAATATGGCGAACGGAACTCCTTCCGAAAGCACGGTAGCCGAGGTTGATGAGAACGGAAATCCGGTGGCTGCACCGGAGGACAAGGAACAGGCAGATCAGCCGGTTGCTGCGGAGCTTGGCGATTTCGGCATCATTGAACCGGCTTATATTCCTGCCGGTGTAGAATTTAAGGACAGCCACAAAATCGAGGACAGCAAGGATCATTCAGCAATCCTCCGTTATGACGGGATTTACCAGTATACGATTATGGAAGCCCGTCCGCTGGACCACACGGTATCACTGGTTCCGGGAAAGGTAATCGATCTTGGCTTTACCGCAGGGCTTCTGAGCGGCGATGAACAGCTGACTTTGACCTGGATGAACGACGGTGTGGAATTCCGCATTACCAGCGCGAACCTTCCGAAGTCCGAAATGATGCAAATTGCCGCTTCTATGGCGGAACAATCGGGTAAGTAATATTCAGTAGGCGGATACTGCGCATTGTGGGAGCCCATTCCTCTACAAGCCGTATCCGCTTTTTACTTATTTTTGCTGTTAACCGCCCCTTTGGAGGATCAATCAACAAGATAGCTGTACTTACATTGACAGCCGCCTTCCATTAGCATTACCATTGGCAGTAAGACTTGTGGTTCCATACGACAAACACAGAGATGTTTTACTACAATGTAAGAAGGTGACCCTGAAGTGCAAGTAAGCTATCGACCTACAGTAGCCGAGATTAATCTGGATGATCTGCGTGCCAATTACGAAGCCTTTCGTGCGGCCTTGCTGCCGGAGACTAAGTTTATGGGATGCGTCAAAGGAAATGCGTACGGCCATGGAGCAGTGGAAGTGACGCGGGAGCTTGAACGACTCGGAGCGGATTATGTTAGTGTAGCCTTTTTGGATGAGGCATTGGAGCTGCGTCAGGCGGGAATACTAATTCCTATTCTGGTGCTCGGCTACACCTCGCCGGAAGGAATAGCCGTTGCCTGGGAGTACAATATAACCGTAACACTGTTCACACCGGATGTACTGGAGGCAATAAGAAGGCTTCCTATAGATCCGGAGCACCGGCTGAAGGTGCATATCAAGATTGACAGCGGGATGGGAAGGCTGGGATTGCTGCCGGCTGACGCGCCCGATTTCATCGCTGAAGTGCATTCTGTAGCGCAGGCGGAGCTGGAGGGTATGTTTACCCATTTTGCCAAGGCAGACGAAGAAAACAAAAGCTATACACTGATGCAGTACCGGCGGTTCATGAGCGTGGCGGAAACGCTTCGGGACAGAGAGATTGAAATCCCGATCATACATACGGGCAATAGCGCTACGGCCATTGATACACCTCTTCTATCCAGTAACATGGTGCGTGTAGGCATAAGCTTGTACGGATTTTATCCATCGACTGAGGTTAGCCGTACAAAGGTGGCCTTACACCCGGTAATGACCCTGAAGACGCAGGCAGTTTATGTCAAGACCCTGCCGCCCGATTGGGGCATCAGCTACGGCACCCGTTACTTCACAGACAGCGAAGAGATCATTGCTACGCTGCCAGTGGGGTACGCAGACGGATATTCCCGCATGCTGACAGGCAAAGCGGAGGTGCTAATACGTGGACGTCGCGTTCCTGTCGTCGGAACGATCTGCATGGACCAGTGTATGGTATCGCTCAAATCTTTCGCTGAAGAAGCGGAACAAATCAAAGCTGGCGAAGAGGTTGTACTCATCGGAAGCCAGGCTGGCGTGTCCATCACGGCAGACGAACTGGCGCTCCATTTGGGAACGATTCACTACGAGGTAATCTGTATGCTGGCCCACCGGGTGCCCCGCGTATATGTGCGTGAAGGTGCTACTCCGAACCTGGTGAATCCCCTGCTGCAGGCTTGATGTTCTTACTGTGTAACTTTTACAGGAATCGATAAAGGAAGCTGAACCGTAAAGACCTATGTGACTTATGGTCTATACGAACCGCCATTTCTAGTTTATAATGGGATGCAGCATACTTGATATACTGGTTGCATATATTCCTTGTATAAAATTCCTTGTATATTGTAACACTGAAACACAAGGGCAGAAGGTTTGTGGGGGTGGAAGAGAAGGTGGCCAATTTGCAGAACACCAAAAGAATTATGATCAGCTTGCCCGATCATCTCTTACAGGAAGTGGATGGGATCGCTCAATTGGAGAACTCTAACCGGAGTGAATTGATTAGGCAGGCCATGAAGCTGTATTTAAGCGAACGGAGGAAACGCATCATTCGTGAGTCCATGCAGCGGGGCTATATGGAAATGGCCAAGATCAATTTGACGATGGCATGCGAGGCCTTTCTCGCTGAGGAAGATGCAGACAGTACTCTTGGCCGCTTAGTAAGCGGGGTGTAGATATTGATCGTTAAACGCGGCGACGTTTTTTTTGCCGACCTTTCGCCTGTTGTAGGTTCAGAACAAGGCGGAGTACGGCCGGTACTGATTATTCAGAACGATATTGGCAACCGTTTCAGCCCGACGGTGATTGTGGCAGCCATCACTGCCCAGATCCAGAAGGCCAAACTGCCGACGCACGTGGAAATTGATGCGGCAGCCCACGGCTTCGACCGGGATTCCGTTATTCTCCTCGAGCAGGTTCGGACAATTGACAAACAACGCTTGACCGATAAGATCACCCACCTTGACGATGATACAATGAAGAAAGTGGATGATTCGCTGCAAATCAGTCTGGGCCTGATCGATTTCTAAATCAGGCAGGGCTACATAGTATAGAATGTGTAATGGAGGCACGTCCGGTGTATAATCCGGCGTGCCTTTTTAATTGTATGGAAACTGTATACGAACCTGTGGCTTAAATGTGTTCACTTTAAACAATAGCTATGCTACAATTGGACCGGACGGTCGGGTTAAGGAGGTGGTCGGAATTAAAGGACGTTCTGACGGAGAAGAAACGAAAAAGCGGATAGTGCTAAAGGCAACGCAGTTATTTGTTCAGAAAGGTTTTGCAGCGGTGACCATGAACGAAGTCTGTACGGCGGCCAAGGTGAGCAAAGGGAGTTTATATCACCATTTTCCGAGTAAAGATGAACTGTTTCTATATGTAGTAGAAGACGATACCGAGCAGTGGCTCAGCGATTGGGAGCAGAAACGGAGCGGAATCAGCGGCATCGAGGAACGTTTCTATGCACTAGGCGAGCATTATGCGAATGATTTTCAGAATCCGCTGATCCGCGCGCTTGAGGAATACGCCAGATCCCGGCCTCATTCAGAAGAGGTTCAACAGCGTCTCTCCCGGCTCTACGAATCGGCATCACAAGCCTGCCGTAATCTGTTGCAGGAGGGTATGGACACGGGGTACCTGGTCAAGGGCAACCTGGACAATTACGTAATTATTGTAAGCGGCTTGTTGGAGGGAATCAGCAGAGTCAGCGAGATTACAGTTCTGGCCAAAGCGCCGGAGGATATCATGGAGTATTACCGGGATGCCATACGGCTGCTGCTGCAGGGGATACGTACCGGATAGGCATTGAGAATAAGCGTGCCAGTGAAGACAGAGCACTGCTATACGCTGGGGCCGGTTTTATTTTATTGCAGGATTGAGCCCAAAAAATTAGTTTGAGGAAGTCGTTTTTTATTTACTCTCAATTAGACCGGATGGTCGGTCTTATGTGTCTTATTTAAGGTTTTTCATTTGTAGAATAAAAGGTATGGCAACTGACGGATAAGCGGATATTTAACTATAAGATAAATAGAACTACCCCTACTTGAGGATTTGGTTGCGGGAATACGGAGGTTATTGCAATGTCATTACTGCTAAGAAACCGGGGCGCTATGCTGCTCCTTATGCTGAATATTTTTCTGGCGTTTACAGGCATCGGACTGGTTGTTCCGATAATGCCTACTTATATGAATGAGCTGCAGATCGGAGGCAGTGTTGTCGGGTTGCTGGTGGCCGCCTTCTCTGTAACCCAGTTGATTGTGTCACCGTTTGCCGGCAGACTGTCGGACCGGATGGGCCGGAAAAAAATCATCGTCGCCGGCCTGATTGTTTTTTCACTCTCGGAGCTGCTGTTTGGGTTGGCAAATGCGCCCTGGCTGCTGTTTGTATCCCGAATGCTAGGAGGTGTCGGAGCAGCACTGATTATGCCCGCGGTTATGGCTTACGTGGCGGATACGACCTCTACAGAGGAACGGGCTAAAGGAATGGGGCTGATCAATGCCGCCATCACCACCGGTTTTATTATTGGACCGGGAATTGGCGGGTATCTGGCAGAGTTTGGTATCCGTGTGCCGTTCTTCGCAGCAGCAGTAGCAGCGGCTTTGGTGGCTGTGATAAGTACATTTGTATTGCCGGAATCGCGCACCGCAGCCCAGCGTGAAGCTGTGAAGACAGCACAGAACGATAAAGAGAGCCTTGTATCTCAACTGGTGCGGTCCTACCGTGAACCCTATTTCTTCGGGTTGGTTATTGTATTTGTACTCTCCTTCGGATTGGCGAATTATGAAACGGTATTCGGGTTGTTTGTGGATCATAAATTTGGATTCACCCCTAAGGATATTGCCTTTGTCCTAACCTTTGGCTCCATCTCGGGGGCTGTGATTCAAGTTACGGCGTTCAGCTGGATATTGAATCGTTTTGGTGAAAATAAGGTCATTTCATTCTCTTTGCTTGTCGCGGGCCTGTTCATCTTCCTCACATTGTTTGTACACGGCTACTGGGCCATCGTTGCAGTGACGTTCATTGTGTTTCTTTCGATGGATATCCTGCGCCCTGCTGTCGGAACACAACTCTCCAAATTGGCGGTGGAATCGCAGCAGGGCTTCGTGATGGGCATGAATTCTGCCTATACCAGTCTTGGCAATATTGCCGGTCCGATTGTGGCCGGAGTCCTGTTTGACCTGGATATCAACTTCCCGTATGCCGTGGCTGCACTAGTGCTTGTTCTGTGCTTTGGGCTATCGCTAGCATCCGCTAAGCGGATGAACCGGCGGGGCCTGCAAATGAAATGATCTGTGGTTCCTGTATAGGAATGATAATATACTTCGCAGCAAGCCAGCTTTTTCCGGGTCAATGAATCCCTAAACTTTGGTAGATAGCCAATTTGTGATACTATTTCAGGTAGGGATTATAAGAACGCAGAACGTGTGCGGAAAGAGGGATTTAATTGGCTGCAGAAAATACGAATGCCGGTACTGTGCCGGATGAAGCTGCTGCACGGCAGGAGCAGGAACTGATTACCGCGGCGATTGCCAAGGAGCTGGGCATTAGCCTGAAACAGGTGCGTACGACGGTAGGCCTTCTGGATGAGGGGAATACGATTCCGTTTATTGCGAGATACCGTAAGGAAATGACCGGTGAGCTGGACGAAAACGCTCTGCGTGATATTGAGGAAAGGCTGGCCTATCTGCGCAATCTGGGTGACCGCAAGAAGGATGTCATCCGCAGCATCGAGGAGCAGGGCAAGCTGACAAAGGAGCTGCATGAGCAGATCCTGAAGGCAGTCAAGCTGCAGGAAGTGGAGGATCTGTATCGTCCCTTCCGGCAGAAGCGCAAGACGCGGGCAAGTGTGGCCAAGGAGAAGGGGCTGGAGCCGCTGGCGAACTGGGTCATGGAACAGCGCCGGCAGGGGCTTCCGCTGGAAGAGGCCGCTAAATATATTGATGCGGACAAAGACGTGGAGAGTGCTGAGCTGGCGCTGCAGGGTGCGATGGATATCATCGCTGAGAACATTGCCGATGATCCGGTCATCCGTTCCTGGATACGCCAGTACACCGCTAGTCAAGGAGTGCTGGTCTCCGAAGCCAAGGATGCTGAGCAGGAGAGCGTATACGAGAACTATTACAGTTACCGTGAACCGGTACATAAAATGCCGCCGCACCGGATTCTCGCCATCAACCGCGGAGAACGGGAGAACGTGCTAAAGGTAGGCATTGAGGTGACTACTGATAAGATTCATGCCTTTATCTCGCGGAAGCTGATCAAGGGGCCGTCCCCGGTTAAGGAATTGCTGGAGACCGTGACGGAGGATTCTTACAAGCGGCTGATCGCTCCGTCTGTTGAGCGCGAGGTGCGCGGAGAGATGACGGAGAAAGGAGAGAATCAGGCGATCTCGATCTTCTCCGGGAATCTGCGCAGCCTGCTGCTGCAGCCGCCGGTCAAAGGCCGGAACGTGCTTGGCGTTGACCCGGCCTACCGTACCGGGTGCAAGCTGGCCGTTGTGGACGATACCGGCAAGCTGCTGGAGGTAGCGGTCACTTATCCGACGCCGCCGAACAACAAGAAGAAGGAGGCGGCGGCGAAGTTCAAGGAGCTGATTGCCAAATACGGCATTCAGCTGATCGTAATCGGCAACGGCACCGGCTCGCGGGAGACGGAGCAGTTCACCGCCGAGGTCATCGCAGAGATCGGCAATCCTGAGCTGGCGTACCTGATCGTTAATGAAGCGGGAGCCAGTGTTTATTCCGCCTCCAAGCTTGCGCAGGAGGAGTTCCCGGATCTGGATGTGGCCGAGCGCAGCGCCGCATCCATTGCCCGCCGCGTGCAGGACCCGCTGGCGGAGCTGGTGAAGATCGATCCGAAGGCGATCGGAGTCGGGCAGTACCAGCATGACGTTTCCCAGAAACATCTGGAGGAGAGCCTGAAGGGCGTTGTGGAATCCGCGGTTAACCACGTCGGTGTCGATGTGAATACAGCATCCGCATCCCTGCTGTCCTATGTTGCGGGCGTGAATGCCACAATCGCCAAAAATATTGTGAAGTTCCGCGAGGAGAACGGCAAGTTCGTGACCCGCAAGGCGCTGCAGAAGGTGCCGCGCCTCGGTGCCAAATCCTACGAGCAGTGCATCGGCTTCCTGCGGATTCCCGGCGGGGATAATACGCTGGACCGCACGCCGATCCATCCGGAGTCCTATCCGGTGGTGGACCGACTGTTCCGTGAGCTGGGGCTGGAGGTAGCCCGGCTCGGCAGCAAGGAGGTCGCAGAGGAGCTGCAGGCGCAGAACGCCGAAGAGCTGGCTGCGAAGCTGGATGTCGGCGTGCCTACACTGCGCGACATCCTTGAAAGTCTGCAGCGCCCGGGCCGCGATCCGCGCGAGGAGCTGCCGCTGCCGATCTTCCGCACCGATGTGCTGAAGATCGAGGATCTGGTTCCCGGCATGGAGATGCAGGGAACCGTCCGCAACGTAATTGATTTTGGCGCCTTCGTCGATATCGGAATCAAAAACGACGGGCTAGTGCATATCTCCCAGCTTAGCGGCAGCTTCGTGAAGCACCCGATGGACGTCGTCTCAGTAGGAGACAATGTCACCGTGTGGGTCATGGGCGTTGACCTCAAGAAAGGCCGGGTCAGCCTGACCATGCGTCCGCCGCGCAGCGAAGCAGGCAGCGCCAAGTAAATCCAACAGCAAGCCCTCTGCAGATTGCGGGACTGACCCCGTAACGCCGGCAGGGGGCTTTTTTTGATCAGCAATGGCTGACTGTTGGCTTGCACCCCGAAATAGCCGATTGCAAAGTAAGTATTGTGCTGCCGTATAACATTATTTATATTAAGAGTATTATACTAAGGGGGAATAGTGGGAGAATGAAAAAGGCGATGATATTGTTGTTGCTATTGGTGGTTGTATTCCCATCACAGGCGTTTGCCGCTACATATTCTAATGCGTACGTAGACAAGTATTATTTTGAATCCTACAAAGACAGGGTGAAAGAGGTTAAGGATGCGCAGAAGAACTTAAGTAAAGTCTTGGGCACCGAGGTTACAGCCTTAGCGCAGAAATCCAAGGTATCTGCAGCTAACTATAGCAATGCGGTCAAAAACAAGCTGAGCAAGGAGGCTGTCGCCAAGGCTAGAAATGAAATGACACAGGATAAAAAAACGCTCGCGGCAGCAAAAGCCAAGTTGTCAAAAACCGTAAAGAGCGCCAAAAAGGAAAGCGATGCATCCCTTAAAGAGATCGCAAATCATAAAGCCTCTCTGGTCAAGATGATCAAGACTCATTTGGAAGGCAAAGACCAACAAAGCGATGCAGCTTTTAATAAGACGCTATCCTCGGAGCTTTCCCAAATAGACTCCAGTTTTAATGCAGCTCTGGAATATTTGCAGAACATTGAGCTTGATTAATCCGCGAAGCGGGCAGCATCAATTAAGTTTAATCAATGACAGGAAGAGGTCCGGTTTACTCCCGCTCTCAACTAACTGTTCTCATAACCATGAAAGCGGCTGTGTGTGCCCATATTTACTGGACGCGGCAGCCGCTTTTTGCTTTTATATTCAAAGAACCTGGGCGTTAACAACGTTACTGAACATGTATTTCCGATTTGATATCATTTTGACTTAGAAATTTCATTAAATCATTTCTCAGCTGCACAATCTCATTGTTAGCATTATTCGCATAATCCGGCAACATCATATCCCTAACCATTTTAGTTCGTAGCCATGTCATAAAGAAAAGATCCAAAAATAAGTTTGGAAATTTAAGCACCAGTTTAAGCATTGGAGGATCAATTGAAACGCCCGCTTTTTGTATTGCCCTTAGATTCGCTTTTAAAGTGACTGTTATTTTGCGTGCCGTCTTTCTGGTTCTGGCTGTTTTTTTGTCAATTATCTTATTCTCAGAATGCAAAACGCTCAACATGGCAATGTCTGATACGGAATGTGTGATTAGATACGCTTGCATATCCTTTTTAATAACGTAGGGAAGCTTTGCTGTTTTAAATAATTTTGCGAGGTTTTCTATGCGTTCTGTCACTACACCATTAATTTCTCCAAATGCAGTTGCCACTAAAATCTTTGGTAGAAATCGAGCATGCAATACTCCATCTTTAATCTGTCCGCCGAAGCCGGGAAAAGCTGGTAAAAGTCTATCCCCTATGATATCCAGCCACGAAGAAAATCCAATTGAATTACTAGTCATCGTGACTATATTTTTGCTTTGATTATCTTTTAGCGCTAACAACGCTGATTCGGACCGATCATAACGAACGGTAACGAAAATAAAATCGTATACATCATCATTTTCGAGCGTATCAATGACATTTACTTGTATCGATCTAACTGTACCTTTTTCTTTATATTGCAGGCCATTTTCTCTTAATGATTTAAATCTATTAGAATGTGCAAACAGGCTAACGTCAAACCCTGCTTCAATAAGCTTAATTGCGTACATGCTCCCGATAACACCTGCACCAAAAATTAAAATTCTATCTTGTTTTGCTGACATGAATACCACCCCTACTTATTAACATTTCCTTTTAATTATCAGACAACATGTTGTATGATGTGATTATAAATCTTCATTATTCCTTGATCAACCGTCAGTTTTTTATTATTTGTCGGATGATATTCTTATTCGCTAGTAGGAGGGAAACATGAAAAAGCAACCCCAAATAACGGAGAAAACAAGACAAAAGTTTGTAGAAGTTTTTTGTGAGTTATATAGCCAAAAGCCGATGGAGAAAATTTCGGTTCAGGAAATTGCGAATAAGTCAGGATATAACCGCAGCACCTTTTATCAATACTTTACTGACATTTACGAATTGTTAGACTCTGTTGAAAATGACTTATTGAATGACATTAAAAAAGAAATGGCGAATAAAGAGCTATCGATGCATACGGTTCAAGATACGCTCTATTGTCTGGACAAAAAAGAACATCTCCTGGTTCTTAATGCCCTTTTGGGCGATTATGGAAGTAACCATTTTTTAAAACGTTTAAAAAAAGAAATCAGTTTGGATCAATTAGAATTAAACGTTCCGCAAAACCATTCCTTAACGCCATACTTCATTGAGTTTTACCTGACAACTTCCCTTTCTTTATTTCGTCTTTGGCTCCAGCGTCAAAAGGATTTATCGTCAGAAGAATTTTTCAAGTTAGTGGAGAACCTATATTCAAGAGGGATTACGCCCTATTTTAAAGAATGAGTCTGTCATTCAAACCAAATCCATATGTTGTATAACAAAGCGCGCATAAGCTTGTTTACACAATATACTCCATAAAGACTGACCTAACCTACTCTTAAGGGTTTGCATTCTGTAAATACAGACTTCTGCAAGTTTTTCTTCAGAGAAATTGCCTCTATTTGTGATACGGTCCGCGCTGCTCGTAACGGCAATTTTAAGGCCATCCTTTTCGGGATGGCCTTTCTTTTAGATGTAAATCTTAATATATTGAAATATCCGTTCCATAAAGGTGAAGACGAAGGCGTTTTGCAATGGACAGCGAAGAATAATTATCCCATGATGTACTATATAAAGGGATCCTCTGAGACCGTCGTATCGCTTGGGCCCATAAGGACGTTACGCGTATCGCATATCCTTTTCCTCGATAATCTTTCAATGTCTCGACTCCGGCCTCTGCAGCCTTATCGCTACTTCTTGCGCTAAAACAGACAGATACAGCCATGTTGTTTTCCGTCACCATAAAACAAGGTCCTCGAAACTTCAGTTCCGATAATAGAGTAGGAAACCCTGGTTCCAAGTAGTATATATTGTCTTCAGTAACCAAGGTGGCGCCTGTGTAATCCTTTACGGTTTTATGAAATGTAAAAGCCGGGCCCATCCATAAGCCTCTAATTTCTTTGTCCTTATCCAACGTGCGAATAACATTAGCAAGTTGCTCGGTTGAATCACCCTGATCCATGAATTGCAGAATGTCATGGACTAAGCGATTTGGTACGTCGCTGCGGAATCTTACAATACGGCCAACAATGGTCTGTCCCAAAAAAAATCGAGGAGCAGGCTGGTTCGTTGGCTCATTAATCGTTGTGATACGTCCAGCATGATCATGAATATAGAGAACTCCTGCTTGAATGCTCATTAGTTCTAAATGGTTGTACAAAGACTTACCTCCTCTATTGTTTATCATTCACCCTTTCCCTGTACAATTTCATTATCATCAAAAATCACTCGCTCTCACCATAATCTATATCCAAGATACCATCTTTCCAAAGCAGTTTGAATGGTCTTCTTTACGTTTCAACAAAAAAACTACCTGCGGCACTATGGATATTCTTTAGGATTATATAGCCTTTGTCTTTTGGCAACTCGGATAGACAGAAAGAAGGCTGTTGAGACTTTCTCGACAGCCTAGAACCTTATTTACTTGGCTATAAAGGGGCTTGTGGATTGTCCGGCAGCTACCGGGTGGCTGGAGAGGAGCAGCGCAGTTCCCCAGATCAATTTGAGGGCAATATCCATATAGACAAGGGCTTAGCAGGATAGCCAATCGACACCATTAGGATAAATATGAGAATAATAGAATAGAGCGTCATCTTACCTTGAAAGGCGGTTTGCGGTTCGTGGGATAGCTTGCGGTTTACTGCTTTGATGGTCAATATCCCAAATATTCAGGCCATATCCCCCAGTGAAAATACAGGCATGGAAATGAGCTGCGTCCCACCCGCAAGCAATCCCGCTAACAGGACAGCGGCCACCCAGATCAGCCATAATCCACAAACTCTTTTATTCAGAAAGGTTCCGGCGTATCTTTATATTAATGTTTTCCGAACCCACTCTCACACGTAATATCCAACTCAAGAATGTTGTAAAGGTTTTGTTTGGAATCCTCTAATATTCTTTGAGCGTCTTCAACTTCTGATATTTTTTCTTTAATAATGCGTGTTTGTTCATCTTTTGACATTCCATTTTTCGAGATCATAGATTTTATATCATTAATTGTAAAACCAACAACTAAACATTTTTTAACAACATCTAGATGATTAATGATTTCTAACGTATACTTCCGATAACTATTCTGGTCTCTCAGTATATATTCATCAGGAATAATACCCATTTTCTCATAGTATCGGATAGTCGATATTGGAAGGTCAATTATTTTTGCTACTTCACTAATCTTCAAATTATTCACCTCATTCTTTATCTTGCTATAAAGTATACTTCATAGTTTACAATCCTCATAGTGATGATAAATGATTCTTCATTCCCATCTCACAAATTTAAATAAAGGAGACAATAAGATGACTTTTTCAAACCTTACCAGCAAATTCCACAAGACAAACGATTTCAATAACATTGTCCTGGAGCGCCGTTCCGTTAAAATCTACAACCCAGAAGTCAAAATCAGCCGGGAGGAAATGACAGAAATTCTGGCAGAGGCTTCCCGTGCCCCTTCTGCCATTAACATGCAGCCGTGGCGTTTCCTTGTCATCGACAGCGCTGAAGGCAAAGAAAAACTGGCATCGCTAGCCTCCTTTAACCAGACGCAAGTTCAGACTTCTTCGGCTGTTATTGCAGTATTTTACGATGCCAATAACATTGAATATATTGACGAAATTTTCAGCAAAGCAGTGGAACTTGGATACATGCCACAAGACATCATGGATATGCAATTGCAGGTAGCGAAACCTTATTATGCGAGCATGAGCACATCCGATCTGCGTGATGTGAACCTGATTGACTCTGGCCTCGTTTCGATGCAATTGATGCTTGTTGCGCGCGCCCACGGATATGACACCAACCCGATGGCAGGTTATGAGAAGGACAAGATCGCCGATGCTTTTGGCCTTGATAAAGACCGATTCCAACCGGTCATGTTGATCTCGATAGGGAAAACGGCCAAAGAGGGCTATCCATCCTACCGCCTGCCCGTTGAAACGATTACAAATTGGGCATAATCTACAGTAGATTCCGATTCCGCCCATTGATGCATCACATTTTATAGCACAAAAAAAGCTCGCAGACATCTGTTTACGTATCATTCCGACCAGAGAGTGACCTACCCTGCTCCTATGGTCGGAATGATGAAAATACAGGTTCCTGCGAGCTTTTTTTCAAAAAACATGCCGCTACTTGTAATACGGTTCACCGAGATTGATCTTAAACCTCCTACCCGTTAGCCAACCATGCAGCGCAAAATCAGCGCTGCACCACAGAGAATGAAAATTTTCGCTTGGTATTTTATACTGGAAGTACGGCTGGGAGAGGAAGGTCGATGAACTATGGTGCGATTAGAGCCCATCCGTTAGTCTGACTCCAACGACCACGGTGCACCACTGAATGTTGCTCCCACTGGGAAGCACTCATAGTAGATTAATCCTATTCTGGTTGTTGCACCAGTCTCCAATCATGATGCCGTAGAAAGGTTGAATGGCGTGGATGTAATTATTGAACGGGCGTGCGGTATGGATGTCCATAAAGACAATATTACTGCATGCATCATGACACCTGAAGGAAAGGAGATTCAAACATTTTCAACTAAAACTGTATTTCTTCTTAAGTTAGTGGACTGGATTAAGGAGCACAGCTGTACTCATGTCGCCATGGAAAGCACAAGTGTTTATTGGAAACCTATTGTAAATTTAATTGAGGCTGAGGAGATCGAATTTCTGGTTGTTAATGCCCAGCATATGAAAGCTGTGCCTGGACGCAAAACCGATGTTAAAGATGCAGAATGGATTTGCCAACTCCTTCGCCACGGACTGATTAAAGCCAGTTTCATTCCAGACCGTAATCAACGTGAGTTAAGAGAGCTTGTTCGTTATCGTCGGAGTATCATCGAAGAACGTGCCAGACAGCATAATCGAATCCAAAAAGTATTAGAGGGAGCTAATATTAAGCTTGGTTCCGTTGTCTCAGATATTATGGGAGTTTCCTCTAAAAACATGCTTTATGCGATTGCTGAAGGTATAGATGATCCTGAGCAACTGGCCAACATGGCCCTTCGGACACTAAAACGAAAAAAAGACGAACTCGAACTTGCCCTCCAAGGATACGTAAGCCCCCATCAACGCCTAATGATAAAAACCATTCTAACTCACATCGACTTTCTAACTCAACAAATTGATATGCTGGATCAAGAAGTTGCACGGCGAGTAAATCCTTACCAAGAAGATATTGAACGATTAGACTCAATTCCAGGCATATCAACACGAATGGCCGAACAAATCCTGGCTGAAATCGGTACAGATATTAAAAACCAGTTTCCAAGCGCAGCTCATATGTGTTCCTGGGCAGGACTTGTTCCTGGCCATAACGAAAGTGCGGGCAAAAGGAAATCGGCTAAAACCAAAAAGGGCAATAAATATTTGAGATCAGGCTTAACCGAAGCAGCTCATTCCGTAAAAGGATCTAAGAATTACCTTGGCGCCCTGTATAGGCGTACAGCAGCGCGAAAAGGAAGGAAACGAGCAGGAATTGTAGTCGCTCATGCCATGTTGAGAATCTCCTATTACCTTCTAACTCGTAAAGAAATGTATGTTGATCTAGGGGAAGACTACTTCGATAAGCAAAGGGAACAGTCCATTGTGCGACATGTTTTACGCAGACTTGAAGGACTAGGCTACTCCATTACCATCACTAAACCAGAAGGCTCTTGATCTATATAAAGCTGCAATAAAAAGCTATTCAGGCGCTCTCCCCTTTAAAAAAACGAACGAGTTGCGTCTTCTTTAGTGCTGCCTTTTTCCACACTTTGGCGCAATGAATTTTCATAGTAGCTTAATGAAGCATGGTCAGTCTAGAACTTTATTTTTTATTTCTTGGTTAATGATAAATGGAATGTTGATTTTATTGGCGAAATCAAACAGTTTAAAAAGATGGCGGAGAATTATAAGCACTCCACTCAAAATATCCATTTTCGAATCAAAAGCTCTACGGTTAATTTAGAAGTAAAATATTTTTGGTATCACGAGCTATTTTATGCTGAGAGGGCTCTCGTGACCCAGCATTGGCTTCTGAGACAATTAAATGAACTGGCTATGAAAAAGAATATCACCGATGAAAATGGGAATGTATTTCACTTTAAAACCCATCAGTTTAGACATACTTATGCAGTTAAGATGCTTAATGGAGGAGCGGACATTCTGACTGTCCAAGAGTTCTTAGCTCATGCTTCTCCTGAAATGACCTTACGGTATGCAAAGTTGTTGGACGATACGAAAAGAAAGGCTTTTGAAACTGTAATTACTCAAGGTGTTTTTAGCTTTGACCTTAACGATGATGTTCAAGAAATTCAGAAGAATCGGGTGTCTCAAAAGCGAATTTATATAACCATTTAGATATCCGCGAGAGGATCGAATCCTTACACCGTCAACAATCACAAGCACCTACTCCAAAGCAAGTAAAGCGTGAGATGAATGATGCGAATAAGGATGTACTCATCGAAACGTTAAAACGCAAAATCAAAGCACTGGAGAACGAGAACAAAGGATTACGAGAAGAAATGAAAAGGGCTTATGCTCAGATTTATGAATAATTTTAGTGCACTTCATTAAGCTACTATGAAAATTCATTGCGCCAAAGTGTGGAAAAAGGCAGCACTAAAGAAGACGCAACTCGTTCGTTTTTTTAAAGGGGAGAGCGCCTGAATAGCTTTTTATTGCAGCTTTATATAGATCAAGAGCCTTCTGGTTTAGTGATGGTAATGGAGTAGCCTAGTCCTTCAAGTCTGCGTAAAACATGTCGCACAATGGACTGTTCCCTTTGCTTATCGAAGTAGTCTTCCCCTAGATCAACATACATTTCTTTACGAGTTAGAAGGTAATAGGAGATTCTCAACATGGCATGAGCGACTACAATTCCTGCTCGTTTCCTTCCTTTTCGCGCTGCTGTACGCCTATACAGGGCGCCAAGGTAATTCTTAGATCCTTTTACGGAATGAGCTGCTTCGGTTAAGCCTGATCTCAAATATTTATTGCCCTTTTTGGTTTTAGCCGATTTCCTTTTGCCCGCACTTTCGTTATGGCCAGGAACAAGTCCTGCCCAGGAACACATATGAGCTGCGCTTGGAAACTGGTTTTTAATATCTGTACCGATTTCAGCCAGGATTTGTTCGGCCATTCGTGTTGATATGCCTGGAATTGAGTCTAATCGTTCAATATCTTCTTGGTAAGGATTTACTCGCCGTGCAACTTCTTGATCCAGCATATCAATTTGTTGAGTTAGAAAGTCGATGTGAGTTAGAATGGTTTTTATCATTAGGCGTTGATGGGGGCTTACGTATCCTTGGAGGGCAAGTTCGAGTTCGTCTTTTTTTCGTTTTAGTGTCCGAAGGGCCATGTTGGCCAGTTGCTCAGGATCATCTATACCTTCAGCAATCGCATAAAGCATGTTTTTAGAGGAAACTCCCATAATATCTGAGACAACGGAACCAAGCTTAATATTAGCTCCCTCTAATACTTTTTGGATTCGATTATGCTGTCTGGCACGTTCTTCGATGATACTCCGACGATAACGAACAAGCTCTCTTAACTCACGTTGATTACGGTCTGGAATGAAACTGGCTTTAATCAGTCCGTGGCGAAGGAGTTGGCAAATCCATTCTGCATCTTTAACATCGGTTTTGCGTCCAGGCACAGCTTTCATATGCTGGGCATTAACAACCAGAAATTCGATCTCCTCAGCCTCAATTAAATTTACAATAGGTTTCCAATAAACACTTGTGCTTTCCATGGCGACATGAGTACAGCTGTGCTCCTTAATCCAGTCCACTAACTTAAGAAGAAATACAGTTTTAGTTGAAAATGTTTGAATCTCCTTTCCTTCAGGTGTCATGATGCATGCAGTAATATTGTCTTTATGGACATCCATACCGCACGCCCGTTCAATAATTACATCCACGCCATTCAACCTTTCTACGGCATCATGATTGGAGACTGGTGCAACAACCAGAATAGGATTAATCTACTATGAGTGCTTCCCAGTGGGAGCAACATTCAGTGGTGCACCGTGGTCGTTGGAGTCAGACTAACGGATGGGCTCTAATCGCACCATAGTTCATCGACCTTCCTCTCCCAGCCGTACTTCCAGTATAAAATACCAAGCGAAAATTTTCATTCTCTGTGGTGCAGCGCTGATTTTGCGCTGCATGGTTGGCTAACGGGCAGGATAATGTAATATTCCATCATGCAACCGGCGAAATATTCGCTTGCATGTTCAGTTCTTGGGTAAATTAGCTCAATAAATTCTATAAATAAGATTATATATGGTATAATATGAGAATATATTTTAAAAATACTAAAGCGTTATGAAATGGTGGACTAAACGAATGGAACGTACAATTCAATTAATGGAAACCCATTTAAATATCGATCTTGGAAATCCGCCCTTTTTAAAATTAGATAACGGGTTGCAAATTCCATACTCTTCGATTAAGGGGATAACAACAGGTAGACCCATACCAAATGCTTTCAAGCTTTATGGTTTTTCTTTTGGAGGAACAAGAAATGGATTATTTAGATTCAATGGAGGTTATCATCTCTACTTTTTTAATAATGAGGTTGATACCCTTCATTTTGACTTGAATAATTTTCTTGTTGGTAAATTTAAAATATCAAAGTTAATCATTGATGTTAAAAACCCTGAAGAAATAAGTAAAACTATCTCCGAAAGATTGACGTGATAGATCAATACCGAAAGGTCTACCGCACTGGCTTTCCTCAACTACTATGAAAATTCATTGCACCAAAGTGTGGAAAAAGGCAGCACTAAAGAAGACGCAACTCGTTCGTTTTTTTAAAGGGGAGAGCGCCTGAATAGCTTTTTATTGCAGCTTTATATAGATCAAGAGCCTTCTGGTTTAGTGATAGTAATGGAGTAGCCTAGTCCTTCAAGTCTGCGTAAAACATGTCGCACAATGGACTGTTCCCTTTGCTTATCGAAGTAGTCTTCCCCTAGATCAACATACATTTCTTTACGAGTTAGAAGGTAATAGGAGATTCTCAACATGGCATGAGCGACTACAATTCCTGCTCGTTTCCTTCCTTTTCGCGCTGCTGTACGCCTATACAGTGCGCCAAGGTAATTCTTAGATCCTTTTACGGAATGAGCTGCTTCGGTTAAGCCTGATCTCAAATATTTATTGCCCTTTTTGGTTTTAGCCGATTTCCTTTTGCCCGCACTTTCGTTATGGCCAGGAACAAGTCCTGCCCAGGAACACATATGAGCTGCGCTTGGAAACTGGTTTTTAATATCAGTACCGATTTCAGCCAGGATTTGTTCGGCCATTCGTGTTGATATGCCTGGAATTGAGTCTAATCGTTCAATATCTTCTTGGTAAGGATTTACTCGCCGTGCAACTTCTTGATCCAGCATATCAATTTGTTGAGTTAGAAAGTCGATGTGAGTTAGAATGGTTTTTATCATTAGGCGTTGATGGGGGCTTACGTATCCTTGGAGGGCAAGTTCGAGTTCGTCTTTTTTTCGTTTTAGTGTCCGAAGGGCCATGTTGGCCAGTTGCTCAGGATCATCTATACCTTCAGCAATCGCATAAAGCATGTTTTTAGAGGAAACTCCCATAATATCTGAGACAACGGAACCAAGCTTAATATTAGCTCCCTCTAATACTTTTTGGATTCGATTATGCTGTCTGGCACGTTCTTCGATGATACTCCGACGATAACGAACAAGCTCTCTTAACTCACGTTGATTACGGTCTGGAATGAAACTGGCTTTAATCAGTCCGTGGCGAAGGAGTTGGCAAATCCATTCTGCATCTTTAACATCGGTTTTGCGTCCAGGCACAGCTTTCATATGCTGGGCATTAACAACCAGAAATTCGATCTCCTCAGCCTCAATTAAATTTACAATAGGTTTCCAATAAACACTTGTGCTTTCCATGGCGACATGAGTACAGCTGTGCTCCTTAATCCAGTCCACTAACTTAAGAAGAAATACAGTTTTAGTTGAAAATGTTTGAATCTCCTTTCCTTCAGGTGTCATGATGCATGCAGTAATATTGTCTTTATGGACATCCATACCGCACGCCCGTTCAATAATTACATCCACGCCATTCAACCTTTCTACGGCATCATGATTGGAGACTGGTGCAACAACCAGAATAGGATTAATCTACTATGAGTGCTTCCCAGTGGGAGCAACATTCAGTGGTGCACCGTGGTCGTTGGAGTCAGACTAACGGATGGGCTCTAATCGCACCATAGTTCATCGACCTTCCTCTCCCAGCCGTACTTCCAGTATAAAATACCAAGCGAAAATTTTCATTCTCTGTGGTGCAGCGCTGATTTTGCGCTGCATGGTTGGCTAACGGGACACGATAGTTGAACATAAAGGGTTTCACATATTAGTCATGACTAATATGTGAAACCCTTTAATCTATCTATCTATCTGTCTATCTTTCTATCTTTCTTAAATTTAGGTCTTGATAAGCGGCGCTAGCGCGCTGCATGTATGGCTAACGGGAAACGATAGCTCAATAATACCAAGAAAGCAGCTGATCCATGTGATCGGCTGCTTTTGTTCAATTAAAAGGGCAGGACATTTAGTTGAACAAGAGAAGTGGAGGTTTTATGTCGCATTTGACGCAAACTGCTCACTAGTGAATTTCAAAAGAGCTCGTTTTGAGGGTTCCAATAAAAACCAACAGTTGTCTAAAACTGAATATAAAGTCTTAGACATCTGTTGGTTTATTGAACTAACGTATTTCGTTAGCGGAATGTGCAGCTCTAAGTAAAGTAATTCATACTTCATCTTTAAATTATACTTTTCAAAATCAAATCTGCACATTCTTCGGAAGTGTTTAAATGTGTGTTGACAGTACAATTATACTGGATATCTTTTGCCATAATTTTATGTTGCCACTCAGATTGATCTTCGGTTCTATTTTCTCGAACAATATTTCTCTGACGGCAAATATCTAAAGGGCAAAATACTTCAACAATATATAATGGGTAGCCAGAATATATATTCTTCACTTTTTCATAATGTGGTTTCAACTCTGGTCTTTCTACTATAATTCCATCAATAAGTACATTTTTCCCGTGGTCAGAAAATAATTTAGCTGTGTGATACATCATGATAATTGCTTCACTTAAATACTTCCAATAATCTTCACGAAGATAACGTTCACCTATCATTTCTTCAAAAAGGTCATTAGCAACAACATAAAAAAATTCGTTCGATTTTAACTGTAAAGCATCTACTATTGATGTTTTTCCAGCACTCGTAACACCGTTTAAAAATACGATTTTACCTTTGTCCATCCTGTTGATACCACCTATTAGTTTAATTAATTCCATTTTAACATTGAAACCATAAGGTTGGAAATAACTCTACTGCCCGTTAGCTCCATGCTCTCAACAGTTTAGTACTTTATTTTCTTTTGAAAAAAGGGCTTCTTTAGATGATGCGCAGTACGAAGATATTCTGTAATAAAAGAAAGCGTGCTTATTCAACAAACGGGTAACGTTAGTTCAATGAAACAGAGACAGACTAGGACAGATTTTGATTAACGTAACCCGATCTGCGACCATCCCGACATAAGTCGGTAGGTTTCCCGCGAACCGTTAAGAATCCTCAGGCGACTTATAAGTTAAACTCTTCCTATTCAGGTTCCGATGGACACAATTTCACCGCACCGTCTACCAAATCCACCATCATGGCCTTCTATGATCTGCACGGTTAGCCCCGGATTCAACTCATTCATTTCATAATGTTGGTGCCCTTCCTTTTGGATTCGAAGTTCGTTCAGCCTCGCAGCCGGTCCAAGGCGCCACAGGCAGTGTCGTCTACTTTATTTAATGCTGCCAATACAATCTTGATATCTCGTACCTTGGCAAATGGTGAACAGTCACTTTCGACATGGTTTCTATCCGGCTAAGAGCTGCAGCCCGGCGGAACCTCACGTCATGTTTTCCGGGGTACTGTTAAATCAAACTTGGCTAATTCAACAATAGCTTTTTCTCGATTTATTTTATCCTCTTTTAGAGGGGCTATAGGCCCAGAATATCAAAATACTATCTTATCAAACCCAACCTCTGATCATTTTCTGAACATCAGCAATATGTATCTAATATTATGAGTGTGTAAGACAGTGTGCAGAACGTAAGACGAAATTAGCTGGTGTTTATTTTATTCGGTGATGGTTCGAGAATCGGGCATACATAAAATAAGCCGCAGAGCTAAAACATGCTGGCGGGTTTGTATTTTCTGCAGCGTGTCGAAGCTAGGACGGAAACGCGACTTTTTTATCATGTCTAACTTAACTTGTATGCATTGATTTATGTATATTGACGTGACAGGAAACGCATGTTTGTATTCATTACTTCGCATATGTTCATTAATATAAATTAGACAAAAATACTATATTGTCCCTTTTTCATTCGATGGGCCGATTCCGATGAGGCATATCAATTTCTTCGAATAAGCTGAACTCGGAAGAAGATCTAAAAGCACTTGCTGTAATTCAGAATGAGCTTGTTGAGCAAGTGATTTATCGCATTATGGAAATGATTGATGGTTATGGTGGGTTGCACTTTGAAGTAGATTTGATCGATCAAGAGACTAAGCAGTCTTTGCGAGATGGAATACAATTACACGATAAGTTCATGGATCATGTATACAAAACTGAATGAAAACTATAGTGGAATAGCGGTTGCTTCGGCAGTCGTTATTATTTATAGTTTAGTTCAATCGGTGGAGGTCGTGAAATGGCGTTTCCGACACATATTGTATCGGCAGGCGGAATTGTAGAAGATGGAAACGGTAATATCCTATTAGTAAAAGCCCATAACGATGGTTGGGTGTATCCTGGTGGAATAACTGAAGTTGGAGAAAACCTGATTGATGGCGTGCTTCGTGAAATCAAAGAGGAAAGTGGAATAGATGCCACTGTTAGCCATTTAATTAGTGTTGTTTCGAATACAGCGGTCCATAAGTGGTATGACGGTGTGACTAATGTTCCTACGAAGGTCATGTCTGATTTGTGTGCAAAGCTGTGGGTGGAGAGTTAGCTACTTCTGATGAAACCAGCGAGTACAGGTGGGTTCCAAAGGAAAATGTTCTGGATTTGATTACTTTACCCGCCATCCGTATGCGTTATGAAACTTATTTGAACTATAATGGCTCTGTGAATTATATAGAGTACGTCACTGCAACAACGTCAGAATGTAATGTCAAACTTCAAAGGCTTGTTTAGTTGTACGAGCGCTCGTGTTTTAAAAATCTTTGCACTAACCGGAAACGATAGTTGAAAAAAACCAACTCGGCAGTTCAGTCCAAAAGGAAAGGCTGCTTTTGATTGAACTAACGGACAGGATAAGGAATTTTTGAAAGGTTATTGATTAATAGAAAGGTGGGAGATTTTTGATAGAAACAAAACGTCTTATAATTAGAGAAATGGTGCAGTCCGATTATGATGCATTGTGCGGAATATTGTGTGATGAGGAAGTAATGCGTGCTGCTTATGAAAGTGCATTCAACTTAGAAGAAGCACAAAATTGGCTTAATAGACATCTTAAAAGATATGAAGAATATGGTTTTGGACTTTGGGCTGTTGTATTAAAAGAAACAAACGAAATGATTGGTCAATGTGGCTTGACAATGCAAGGCTGGAGAGAAAAAGAAATTTTGGAAATAGGATTTTTGTTTCAAAAAGCGTATTGGCACAAAGGTTACGCAACAGAAGCAGCAATTGCTTGCAAGGAATACGCTTTCTCAGTTCTTAATGCAAATAGGGTTTATTCTATTATTAGGGACACAAATATAGCCCCTCAAAAAGTTGCTGTTCGAAACGGTATGAATATTATTGATAAAGATACTAAGAATTTTAGAAATATAGATATGGAATTTTTTCTGTATTCTGTAGAGCGAACAAAATGAGCAGGTGAAATTGAAAAGGTTTCCATGATGAACCCATATACTGTTAGAAATTGAGCTAACGGGGAATTATAGTTGAATGATATACATTGATGAGTAGGCGCTACGGAAGCCTGTTTTTTCATTGAGCTAATAGGCAGTTTATGGGGAAAACAATGAGAATATTGACACTGATTTTTCGCTGTCGATCACTAAATTTCTTTATCGAGCACAAGCTGCGATTTTTTAATTGTAAAACCAATTCGATTATAGAATTGGACGGCATCTGATCTAGTCTGATTGGTACGCACTCTAATTTTTGTGAATTCGGATTCTGCTGCCCATTGCTCACATACTTGTACTAATTGTTTGCCAATCCCATTTCCTCGACAGGCACTGTCGACGACAAGTCCAGCTATTTCAACAAATGGTGGCGATTCGATTAAAAAACGTACATTAGCATGAATCCATCCTAACAAAACATGGTTTGATTCCATCACATAAACAATATGGTCGTTGTGGTTAGAGGTATATTTGAGTCTCTCTTCAAGTTGGGAGACATCCACTGGATAGCCCAATTGGCTTGAAAGCCTAGCGATCTCTTGGGAATCTCCAGGAAACGCTTTTCTAATCAAAATAACAACACCCTTTCGATACAGTTCATCATAAAGGATCCACATATTAGTCCTGCATAATATGTAGAACTCTTTATTTCATTTGACTTTCTTAAGTTTAAGTCTTGATAACAGAAAGTCTAGAACTTTATTTTCTCCTTACATCTAGAGCATGTCTTCAAACTGGAAGAGCTCTGGGAAAGCAAGGATTTAGAATTGAAAGTAGGGGCCTTAAAAGCCCGCAGTTGGTTCGTTTACCCGTAAACGGACTCAGGAGACGCTATGAAGAGTAAAATCCCCGTTTATTCTCTTTTGCGGACCCAGCGGACCTTATCTGCGCTGCATTCTATCTAAAAATGGCCATCGGGGAGAAATAACTGCACTGGAGTCCGTTTCCCTACTGTAACAGGCTAAAAGCCCCAAATAAGTGCAGCTCGGTCCGTTTGTACTGCCAGGAATACACTTTCCAGACACACACGTCTTCGGAAGAAGAGCGAAGTGTCTGAAACCCCGAGACGTAAGCCTCCACCGAAAAAACTACCTAGTGGCGAAACGCCTTGCTCCGCATGTGATCAGAAAATGGTACTGCACCCATGTTTCCTTAGGGCATACAGCGGCAGGTTTTGGCGGGGAAGTGGTTTGAAGACACGCCCTAGTAGAGCGTTGGCCAAGCACCGATTTCTAGGTTGAGCCGGAAATCCTCGAGCTAATCTCTTGTAATTCGCAAGCTGATGTTTTATATTGACATAAGAGCAGGTCAATAATAAAAGAGGTGAACGGACGAGATGACTCCACGCACGAAGGAACAAAACGAAGAGATCCGGCTGCGGCGTCTGGCGCAAATTCGTAAAGCCGCTGCCGATGTGTTTTTGAATAAAGGGCCTTTACTGGAGATCCGCGATGTGGCTGCGCAGGCGGGACTCGGCTATGGAACGGTGTACCATTATTACAGCAATAAGGGCGATTTGCTCTACGATCTGTTATGGGACGCAGTGGAGCGGGCCGGGGGATGGCTGGAGGCTCCGCTAGAGTTCCCGTTGGAGGCTCCGCTAGAGGCACGGCTGAAGGTCCCGCTGGAGGCTCAACTGAAGGCTCCGCTGGAGTTCCCGCGTGCTTCGGCTTCGGGGGAGGCGCCGGCGGGCGGGCATTTCAGTTTGGCTGCTGCGGCAGACACTGGGAACTTGGCTGCCGCGGATTCCCGAAGCGGAAGCCGCGGAACCGCCGCTGCTGCAGAGCTTGGCCCCGTCGCCGCCGCCGGCGTCCGGCTGCTGCAGCTTTGGGCAGAAGACCACGCCCTGTACCTGCTGCATAAGCAGGCCAGTGAGGACTTTGCCTCGCTGCCTGAAGCGCGCTCGGCCCTGCTCTCGGCCGCCTTTCGCCGGGAGGTGCTCGCACCGTTTGCCGCGCTGCTGGAAACCGGGCGTGCGGCGTCCGGGGCTGCTGCTTCCGGCGGAAACGCAGCGGAGCCGCCGTATCGGCTACAGCATGCTGAAATGCTGCTGGCCGCCTTGGTCGGCTGCGCCTCGCTTTCGCTTCGCCGCGGAAAGCTGCACGAGGAGGCCAGGGATATCGCCCTGTTTTTAAAATTATAGAATGGATAAGGAGCGAATAAGCAAAAGATGATCATTTTAAAATCACCCAGGGAAATCGAAGAGATGAAGCCGGCGAGCCAAATCATTGCGGACTGCTACCGCGAGGTGGCCAAACTGATCGAGCCTGGGATCACCACCCGGGAGATCAATGACTTTGTTGCCAGACACATCACCAAGCTGGGCGGCAAGCAGTTTACGAAAGGGTACAACGGTTTCCCCGCCGAAACCTGCATTTCGGTCAACGATGTGGTGGCCCACGGCATTCCTTCGAACCAGGTGCTTATGGACGGCGACTTGCTAAAGCTCGACATCGTCGTGGAATACGGCGGATGGTTCGGCGATTCGTGCTGGTGTTATGCGGTGGGCAATATCGGGCCGGAGGCGCAAAAATTAATGAAGGTGGCAAAGGAATGCTTGGATCTGGGGATCGCCCGGGCACTCCCCGGGGGCCGGCTCGGCGACATAACGTCGGCGATTCAACAGCATGCGGAAGCGAACGGGTATTCGGTCGTACGCGATCTGCTGGCGCATGGGATCGGGCGGAGCCTGCACGAGGAACCGAGCTACGAGCATATCGGCGTAGCCGGCAAAGGCATTCGGTTAAAGGAAGGCATGGTGTTTACGATTGAACCGATGATCAACGAAGGTACGTTCCGTATCACGATCGACGACGATGAGTGGACGGCGAGAACGGCCGACGGCAAGTTGTCGGCGCAATATGAGCATACGATCGCAGTCACGCCGGACGGACCGCTGATTTTAACGGCCCAGTAAGAATAGAGGCGAATGGACGGGAATGCATCATTTTAGGAAATAAGTCGCCAACCCGGTCTGCTTGGTCTATCCGAAACGGCGAAAAAGCGCTGAGCCCAGCCTGGGACCAGGGAAGCTTTTGTTAACATGGTTTGTAACTATACCGATTTACGAAAACCGCATTTTTTGCGGTTTTTTATTATGACTTTGGTATAAGTCTTATAACTTTTATGGAAAATAGTGTACATATCGAACGAAACTTAGTGCATAATTCGTGCGTGCTCAACCCGTCGGAATTCTTCTGTACGCGCTTTTGCTTATTCGCTGAAGCATTACAGCATGTAATACTCCACCTAGACATTGGGAAAAACGTTGTTCAACTGCACAATGCATTTCGTCCGATCATCAATATTTTTTGGCGAGGGTAAACGTTACAATGAAAGCGCGTTCAACAAGAGCAATGGGAGGCATAACAATGGAAGGATTAATGATTGGCTGGTATGGCGCCTTGGCGGGGTTGGCAATTGCTATTATTCTGATATTAAGAAAACTGAATCCCGTATATGCGCTGTTTCTGGGGGCCATTGCAGGCTCACTGATCGGCGGCGCCAATCTGGAGCAGACGGTAACTGTTCTTGTAAGCGGTACGCAAAGTGTAATGGGCACGGTGCTGCGTGTGCTCGCCGCCGGTGTCCTGGCAGGGGTAATGATGGAATCGGGAGCGGCCGAGACCATTGCCCAGGCGATTGTCAAAAAATTCGGCGGCAGCAAAGCCATTCTGGCCTTGGCCCTGGCAACGATGATTATTACCGCAGTGGGTGTCTTCATTCCCGTAGCAGTGCTGATTGTGGCCCCTATTGCTTTGTCGGTAGGCAATAAGATGGGGATTTCCAAGATGGCGCTGCTGCTTGCCCTGTCGGGCGGAGGTAAAGCGGGGAACATTATCTCCCCCAATCCGAATACGATAGCCGCGGCCCGCGGGTTCGATCTGGACCTGAGCCACGTGATGCTGGCCGGCTTGATTCCGGCAGTGTGCGGTCTGATCGTAACCGTTATTGTCGCTTCACTTCTGAAGAAAAAAGGGATTATGGTCACAGACCAGGAGGCGGTGAACAACACCGCCGACACCTCTAAATATCCGCCGCTTCATCAGGCGATTGTTGCACCGCTCGTTGCGGTCATTCTGCTGATGATCAATCCGATTGGCTCGCTATCCGGAATTGAGGCATTGTCCAACTTCAAGGTGGATGCATTATATATCCTGCCGATTGCAGGGATTATCGGCATGCTGGCTATGGGCCAAGGCAAGAAGATCCTGCAGTACAGCTCGTCCGGCTTGAACAAAATGACAGCAACTGTTCTGATCCTGATTGGTGCAGGAGGCATAGCCGGTTTGATTGCGGCTTCTGATCTGTCGACCCAGGTGGTCCAGTTGATTCAGAATTCGGGTATATCCGGCACCTTCCTGGCACCGATTTCCGGTATCCTGATGGCGGCGGCTACCGCCTCAACCTCAACGGGTGTTATTCTGGCTACAGGCTCCTTCGGACAAGCCATTCTCGATATGGGCACCGCTCCGCTGGCAGCGGCAGTAATGGTCCATACCGGAGCCACTGTCATTGACTCTCTTCCACAGGGGAACTACTTCCATGTAACGGCGGATAGTATGAAAATGACGATCAAGCAGCGGTTAGGGCTGGTCCCTTACGAGGCGATTGTCGGCGGAACGATGACGCTTGTGGCGACGATTATTTACGGATTTTTATTCTAATATCAAACATGGGGTGAGGAAATGAGAGAGAAAACCTTTGTACTGGCACCGGACTCCTTTAAAGAGAGCATGAGCGCTAAGGAAGTCTGCATTGCGATGGAAAAGGGGCTGCGAAAGGTTTATCCCAAGGCTGAATATATACATGTTCCTATGGCGGATGGAGGGGAAGGAACGGTCCAATCGCTTGTCGATGCCTCCGGAGGGCAAATTTATACCAAAGAGGTTATGGGACCGCTGGGGCAACCTGTTACAGCGAAGTACGGCATCCTCGGCGACGGCCGTACGGCGGCCATTGAGATGGCTTCGGCAAGCGGTATTCATCTGGTGGACAAGGCGGACAGAAACCCGCTTATCACCACCACCTATGGCACCGGCGAACTGATTAGGGAATGTCTTGACCGGGACATCCGCAATATCATTATCGGCATCGGGGGCAGCGCGACCAATGACGGCGGCACAGGGATGGCCGAGGCACTCGGGGCCAGATTCCTCGATGAAGCGGGGAATGAGCTTCCGCGCGGCGGCGGCAGTCTGGACCGGCTGGCAAGTATTGATATTGCTTCTCTTGACGGGCGGCTGAAGCAGGTTCAGCTGATCGTGGCCTGTGACGTCACCAACCCGCTGTGCGGGGAGCAAGGCGCATCCCGGGTGTTCGGTCCGCAAAAGGGAGCTACACCTGAGATGGTCCACCAGCTCGATGCGAATCTTGCCCATTATGCAGGAATCGTAAACAAACAGCTGGACAAGGATATCCGTGACTTGCCGGGTGCCGGAGCTGCCGGAGGACTCGGCGCGGGACTGCTGATATTTACACAGGCAGTTCTGCAGAAAGGAATCGAAATCGTTATTGAATATACCGGCCTCAAGCAAAAGCTGGCCGCTGCCGATATTGTGTTCACCGGCGAGGGCGGCATTGACTTCCAGACCAAATTCGGTAAAACACCGTACGGGGTGGCCCGCACCGCCAAAGCAGGCGGCAAGAAGGTCATTGCCTTAGCCGGCTACATCGGTGAAGGGGTTGAGACGCTCTATGCGGAAGGCATAGATGCCATCTTCGGAATTGTTCCGGGAGCGGCTGAACTGGAAAAGCTGCTAAACGACGGTCCGGCCAATGTCGAACGGACCTGTGAGAATATTGCGAGAGTGCTGAAGTTAAGCGAATAACGAAAGCAGAAGGGGCTGTCCCAAAAGTAGATATTCTACTGACGAGTCAGATTCTCAAATTTCTCAAAAGCTTCAAATGTTAAAAAAGCAGCGATCCTCCCGTTATTGGAGAATCGCTGCTTTCTGTTTTTGGTCCATTGCAGCTTGCTTCCCCTGTGGAAATGCAGCATGTTCCCGGCTGGGCACGTCCAGTGATCCTCGGCTGTGTTGGATGTCCAGTTCTCGATTTTACCAACGTTTGCTTTCCAGGCTTTACTCTTTTCCTTATGGTAGCTGCCGTACTTCACCACCGCCTGAATCTCTTTCTTTTCCAGATAGGCGTAGTTTTCTTCACTGCCGTAGCCTGCATCCGCAATGACTGTCATTGGCAATTGTCCGAGGATCTGCTGCGTTTTTTCCATATGCGGCTCTAAACAGCGGGTGTCGGTCGGTCTTTGATGTAAACTGTAGGCTAAAATAAATTGGTTTTCGGTCCCGATTTACACATTGTATCCGGGTTTCAGTTGGCCATTTCGCATGTGGTCTTCTTTCATCCGCATAAACGTTGCATCTGGATCTGTCTTGCTGAAACTGTTGCGGTCACCAAGCAGATTTTGATATTGTTCGTACTTCAGCAGTCGAGGAAGCAAATCCTTACGCAACATCCGAACCGCTTTTTTCAGTGGTTTGTTCTTGGGCTTCTCCAGCAGTTGCGACTCTAGCGCCTGAGTCATTTGTTCGAGTTTCTCACTGCTGATCTCAGCGGACTCGCCAAGTTCGCTCAGGTCCTGGCCGCGGTGTTCCTGTTCTTCTTGTTCCTCCGCAGCCTCAATGTCGGCAAACAATGTCTGTACCTTTTCTTGCAGCTTGGACTTATGTTTACTAACGGCTTTCCCCCAAACAAAGGTGTAGCGATTGGCATTGGCCTCGATCTTGGTACCATCCACAAAGTAATGCTCCAGAGACACGTATTTTTCGTCAGCCAGAAACTGAAGCACGGCTGTAAATTACCGTTTCAAGGACATTCCTCATTCGCTGGGAACAGAAGCGATTCAGCGTGCGAAAGTTGGGGCGTTGCCGTCCGGCCAGCCACATGAAAGGGAGGTTCTCTCGCACGGCCTTAGCGATTTGACGAGACGAATAGATTCGCAGAGTATAGGCGTAAATAATGACTTTAGTAAGCATCTTAGGGTGATAGCTGTCGCGGACGCCGCCGGGATAGGCGGCGTCAAAAATGGCGTCGTCCAGTCGGTTGACGGCGGCATTCACGACACGAACAAGGTGACTTTCTGGAATATCTTCTTCCAGATCCATTGGCAAGCAAAGTTGGTCCATGGTATATTGAATGTACAAAAGAAACCTCTCCTTTGAAATGGTTGTGTGGTAACTCCATTTTACCAAAGGACGGTTTCTTTTTGTGATTTTAGAAAGATTTGAAGAAATTTTTTCCGCTTAAACAGCGGAGAGGACGGAACGATTGTGGAAAAGCGGTAGCGGTCGCCTTTGTCCCCGGATTTTTACCGCTAAGGAGAATAAATAAAATCTGGGGACAACAGCGATTGGAACAACGGTCCGTTCACGGATATATTTCTGTATTATTAGCGGTTTACTGTGTAGTTGTTCCCGTAATTATTATCCCAATACGTTTGTCCATTTGCGGTGTAGGAGATAGCGTACTGAATTTGCGTAACACTTGGGTCAATATTATTAAAGCTGAAATCCCAGATTTCTACGCTGCCATCGGAGTTCGCCGGTATGGAGTAGCTGGCGTATCCTTCCCTGGTTGTATTCCAGTTATCGGTTGTATATTTGATTTTAACCTCTTTGCTGTAGACTGAATTTTTGACATATACACTTCCCGAGAAGGTGTTCTCATATAAATCATCGTAAGCGCGAAAAACGTTCGGTTTACCAAGAATGGTTGAACTTTGATTAAAACGGCTGACGGAATAGTTTTGTCCGTTGTTATTGTCCCAATACGTTTGTCCATTGACTTCATACTTAATTGCAAATTGAATCGTTTGGGCATTTGTGAGCTGCGGATTATTATTGCTTATGTTATCGGTGGAAACCATAAAACCCCATTTTTCATGCGTGGAGTCCGTTGGGCCTTCATAGGAGGCGTTCGTATCATACCACTGACCGTCTCCAGGAGTATAGTGAATAGTTACAGTTTTTTGGTTGCCCAGGTTGCTTACTTCGATATTGCCGCTGAATCCAACGTATCCAAACTTGTAAAGATATAGATTGGCTGAAGTCAGTTGAACAGGCTGGTCACTGGCAAAGACAGATTGCGCAAACGTTAGCACAAAAACAGCTGCCAAAACCAAAATCGATAAACTCATCTTCATCTTCTTGAACATTTTACGACATCTCCTTTTTTTTGGTATGAAATTCAGGGTAAATATACCATAAAATATACCAAAAATAAACATATTTTATGTGAATTTTTGATGAAATGGATATGATTATTTTTCATGGAAAATCCGTAACGGCAAGCGTTTGCACATTTGTGTAATCTTTTGAACATAAGAATATCTCTGGAGCACAGCGGACGGAGGCTATTCCTGGACAGAGCTTCATCCCTAATGACCAGCGGGCGAAGCGGAGGCAATGGGAGAAATGTAGAAGGGGCTGTCCCAAAAGTAGATTTCTTTGACTGTGATAGCTTTCTCCGTCCCTCGAAGTAGGAAGCGCCGGAATCGCCGGTTGTTCTTCAGTTGGCTAAATACACTTTCCGGTTCCGTCATCCGGCGCACGGCCAAGGCGTAACCTTCTTCACTCCGTAGAATCTCCCGAGCCTGACTCTGGTACCGCAGTCGTTCCAAACTGACGACCACTTCTCGATTTCCTTCGGCTTTCGTACATCTTTCCTTCAGTGGGCAGCCCTCGCAGCTCTGGCTACGGTAATGACGTTTTCGGATTTCATATCCACTCTCTAACGTTTCCTTGCTTTCTTTGCGGAAATGCAGCGTTTGTCCGGCGGAGATTTCTTTTTTGTGAATTTAGAAGGATTACAGAAACTTTTTCCTTTAAAAGCAGCGGAGTGGACAGAACGATTGTGGAAAAGCGGCAGCGGTCGCCTTGGTCTCCGGATTTTCACCGCTAAGGGGAATGGGAAAAATCTGGAGACCACAGCGATTGGAACAACGGTCCGTTCGCGGAGCGACCACCCAAGTGCTCACGTTGATCCTACTTAAAAACAAGGGGGCTATCCCAAGCAGCCATTACATCACTTTTGGGACAGCCCCTTCTGCAGTTAGGTGCCGGAAGATGAGAGGCAGCAGCTCTGAAGTTTAGGTTACTTGTACAAGGCCAGCAATCCGTAGGTGAGCTCGAACAGCTGCAGCAGATTCCGCGGGTCTTTGCCGGTGAGGCTCTCGATCCGTTTCAGCCGGTACTGCAGTGTATTCCGGTGAATGTTCAGCGCCTCCGACGTATGCGAGACACTGCAGTTGTGGTTGATGAAACTCCTTAGTGTCTCCAATAAATCGGCGGTATCCTCCAGCTTGATGGTGGTATTCAGAGTGTCCGTCAACTCCGCATGGCTCAGCTTCACCAGAAATTCGGCCTCCCCGAAATGGATGGTCTGCGCAGAGGGCTTCAGCGCCAGCAGAATTCCCATAGCCGACTTCGCCTGCCGGTAGCTCTCCGCGATACTGGCCTCCTGCTTGCCGGAAGCCAGCAGCACCTGCGGCTGGTTATGAAGAATTTGCCGGATCAGCAGATTGCAGTCCTGCTGGTTCTGGACCAGCATAAGCCAGATGTCCTCTTGGATCCGAAACGAAGGCTGCAGCAGCAGAATCTTGGCATTCTGCTCTGCCGGTGTAAAATTCTTGATATACAGGACCGTTGTTTTGAGCAGCAGATCAATGTGATAAGCGGCGGCTTCTTTTCGTAATTTCTGCGAATACGCTCCCTCATGGGCCAGCAGCAGTTCCAGAAATGCCTTCTTACGGCTCGCTTCATTGGCGAGATCCTCCAGCGTATTTCTTTGTTCAATCAGAAGAGAGACTGTCGTTCTAACGATATTGCAAAAGGGACGGACTTCATCAGGGTTGCCCGAAATTCCAATCACACCCACAGGAGCATCGCCTATAACAATCGGCTCATTGGTGCCCTTTTTTTCATAACGTCCATCCTCCCAGACCTCGACCATTTTTCCGGTGGACAGTGCTTTGACTGCCCCCTGGTGAATGGTGCCGACCCGTTCTTTTTTTCCGCTGCCGATAATGACCCCTTTCCCGTTCATAATGTTGATGTTATAGGGGATGTCCATCATCATTTTATCTACAATTTCCTGTGCCTGTTTCTCGGAAAGCTCAAACAATCGGGTTCCTCCTTTGCCAAGCTGGTTATGCTCAGTTGTGGTCTTTGGATTATAGCTTGTGCATTTGAACAAAATTATAGATGATCTTCTGTATTTATAAAAGCAGGAAGTGCTGTTCTGACAGGATGAGGCCTGAGGAAAGAGACTGGCGGTTTCACTGGTGACATTTCTGATAGCTCTTAGATCAGGTGATGGAGTAATTTAACATTAAATACTAAGATGGGGTGAAAGAGATGAATGACAAATCTTCAATCAGCAACGCTTTTCAAATGTTCAGCAAGGAAGCTCCGGCACATCAGGAGGCGTGGATGCAGGCCGTAAAGGGACTGGGGGCTGCAAGCAAGCTGGATTCCAGAACGGAAGCGCTGGCTTACATTGCGGTACTTGCAGTGGCCAGACTTGAGAGCGGACTTCCTTTTCACGTGAAGCAGGCCAAAGCTCTGGGTGTCAGCAGAGAAGAAATCATCAGTGCTGTTCTGCTGGGGCTTCCGGCAGCAGGGAATACTGTGGTTCAATCGCTCCCTGCGGCACTTGCGGCATATGATGAAGAATAGACCATAATTCTATATCAAATGAACCGGCTGGATGCCTCTTAAGGGGTGTGCAGCCGGTTCTTTAATTTGCAACTTTAACAGGTTGTGAAGCGTCTAATTAAGAACGACAGCAGAATAAGGAGGGAATTCATGTACACGGCAAGAACTTTTGGAAGGTTCGCACTGGTGGCTGCAATGCTGCTCCTTGCAGCCTGCAGCACGACACCAGCAGCAGAACCGGAGGCCACATTGGTACCGCAGCAGTCACAGGAACAAGCTCAAACCAGTCCAACATCAAGCCCGGAGGCAAGCGCTGCACCGGAAGAATCGGCTGATCCGACAGCAACGGCAGAACCTGAGGAAGGGATGCCTCCAACGGCACTGGAAGCTGCCGCAACGGTGATGAAGGCGCTGAAGAACAGTGATATGGAGTCGCTTGCGGCCTGGGTGCACCCGGATAAAGGCGTCCGCTTCTCACCCTATGCATATGTCGATCCCAAGAAGGATCTGGTCTTTACCCGTGATAAGCTAGAGGGGGTAATGAAAGACAACACGAAATATGAGTGGCGGGAGTTCGCCGGTTCAGGTGAACTGATTGAGCTCACTTTTGCAGAATACTTTAAGCGGTTTGTATATGATGCAGACTTTGCCGGTGATGCCGAAATCGCCCTGAATAAGGGATTGGGGCAAGGAACGACAGTGAACAATATCAACGAAGTTTATCCGAAGGAAACTCACGACTTCGTGGAGTACCATATCGACGGTATCGATCCTTCTGTTGAAGGGATGGACTGGCGCAGCCTGCGGCTGGTCTTCGAGAAGATGGGCGAAGATCGTGCGCTTGTAGGCATCGTTCACGATCAGTGGACGCCATAAAAGCCTTGGATGAACTCAACATCAGAAGAGAAGAACAGAGATTCCCCATCATTGGAGAATCTCTGTTCTGTATTGCGGAGAGGACAATGGTTACGATCGAAGAAAGAGCCGACAGCCAAACACGGCCGGCCGATGGCAAAGATCAAAATGGACAGCAGTATAATGGCTACGCCCAACTGCTTGCTGAATGTTTCGTGCTTGCGTTGCAGCGGCGTCTGCTTGGCTTCGGCGCTTTCAATACGTCAATTGGAGAACGCGGAACTTCGCTTACAGTAATCTCATTTACCCGGTGATACGTAACTACTCTACGACAAACAGGGATGCCCCTCAGCCATTGCGGCCGGGGGCATCCCTGTTCACATTCACGGCAATCATCCCTTCGGACTATTGCAGGTTGATGATGTTGCTGATAATGACAGCGGCTTGCGCGCGGTTGGCAATACCTTTTGGCGCAAATGTGTCGGCTGTCATGCCTTTCACAATGCCTTCCCGGGTAAGCAGAGCAACTGCGTCTTTACCATAGGAAGCAATGCTCGATTTGTCTTTGAAGTTCGCAAGCAGCGCATCAGCACCGGTAACCGATTTGCCTTTGAACTTCGTCAGTGCGTTGGCGGCGATGATCGCCATCTCTTCACGCGTGATGGAGCGGTTAGGCTCGAACTTGCCTCCGCCAACACCGTTGATCAGACCACTGTTGACACCGGCAGCAACATAGCTGTAAGACCAATTCGAAATTGCTACATCACTGAAGTCAGCCGAAACGTTCTCCAGCGGCAGGTTAAAGGCGCGGACGATCATGGTGATGAATTCAGCACGGGTCACTTCTTTGAGCGGTGCGAATGAGTTGCTGCCTACACCGTTAATGATGCCTTTAGCCGTCAATTCTTTGATAGCAGCTTCTGCCCAGGCTACTTTACCGAGATCCGTGAAATTGACCGCCGGAGCTGGTGCAGCTGTCGGCTGTGGTGTAGCCGGAACTACAGTTGGAGCCGGTGTTGCGGTTGGCGTTGCGGTTGGAGCTGGCACACTAGTATCCGGGTAAGCCGGTGTAGCCGGAACCGGCTCAAGCGCACCATTATCCATACTGTCTGCTTCCGTAGCTGCCGGAGCGGAGGCATAGATCGCGTTCGCCAGTAATCTGAACTGGTTCTGCGGATGATATTTGTTCAGCAGATCGTTCGCGAACAAGGTCACATGGATGCTGTCCGTTTGATAATCCAGTGCCAGCACCTGACCCTTGGCAGAATCGCTTTTCGGCCACCAGCCGGCTTTGAAGAAATCATCGCCCGTTCCGTATTTCGCCAGCACTTCAGCGCCTTCCGGAACAGCCGTGATATAAGCGGCAGATACGGTATACAGGTATTCATTGTCTGCATAAGGAGCAGTAATTACGCTGTCTTGCGAGACGGTTGCTTTGAACAAGCCTTCATGTGCTGCGGATCTGTCCGATTGGTTCACCGGATTGGAGTAGTCCAGGCCCGGTAAGATATTCAGAGATTTAAGGCTGTTGAGCATTGTACGTCCATATCCGATGAACGGCTTGCCGCTGGCAATCAGGTTTGTACCTGTATTGACGAGGACGTCTGCCGCAGCAGCATCAGAAGTTACCTTAAATCCAAGATCGGCCACGATAAAGGAAGGTGCTGCGGCAATGCCAACATTCACTGGCTTGAGCAGTTTGCCTGTCTTGTCACCTGATGTGCTGAATGGCACTAAGTCGAGCAAGTATTTGGATGCTACTGTTCTCAGGTTTGATCTGGAGACCAGGAAGCTGCCTTTTTCATAGCCGGGTCCATCGTTCGAGAGCAGGGTTACTGCTTTTCGGTTCGCAAGCAAATCGTTAACCGCTTTGATCGCATCGTTGTTGCTGTTGCGGATGACGTAATTTTGCTCAAAACGGTATTGATTCAGATCTGTCGTTGGAATGACGATGCTGCTAACTTGCTGTGTCTTGCCGGAGAATGCACCAGCGAAGCGGCTGATGTACCGGTCGAATCCCCGCATGTCCGCAAAATTCTGTACGGTGTCGGAATACATCGCATCGAAGTCGGATACATCCAGTCCGTCATACAGAACCAGGTTGGCATAGCCTCGTTTGGCCTGATGCATGTTCACCACATAGGTTCCTGCCGGATAGGTGACGCCATCCACGTTTACCGGAGTAATTGTCTGCTCTACCTTCACTCCATTACGAAGCAGGTATTTCACCATTTTGTATGTTTCCAGCTCGTTCTTTTGCAGATCTTTGGCTACTGGAAGCACATAATATTCAGGGAAAAAGTTACTTTCTTCCGTTTCACGCTCACGGCCGACCGATTCATATTTAGCATTTATCAAATACGGGTCAACTGCTTTGTTGTCTTCATTGTTCAAGCCGCGTTTGAAGATTTCGAGCTGGTTCAGGAACAGCTTCTCTTTGTTGTCCTGCACATAGTTAGTGGCAGCAAGAGTTGCATAATAGAAGGCGTTCAGGGAATCCTCATTCAGCTCCGGCACTTCAATGGTATGTCCAAGGGCACCTTGGTGCATTGCATAGACAGCAGTGTAAGCCGGTGAAGCATCATCCCATCCGGTAGCATTGCCATAAGGATCGGCATAATCCGGGTCATTTTTTAATTTCTCAGCTTCCAGGTAAGGAATGTGGTACTCCTCATATTTGGTGTTGGCGATCCCGGCATTCCCCATTGCTGTGGCCTGTTCAATCAAATTGTCCATGACCAGATCGTATTCGACGTTCGGATCATGCGGTGGTGTGCATGGCTCGATCAGGAAGCCGCTCACGAACCCGTGCATATCCAGGAAGCTCAGCGGGGTCCACTTGGCGATTTGTGCTGTAACAGCCTGAGTCTCCGGTTGGGTCTGGTAGGAGTTGTCGCGGTTCGGGTCAAGCAGCGTTGAAGTCGCACGTGTGTTCAAAACCCGCCCATCCGGATTCTCCACATAGTCGAGCAGGAAAATCACATTGTCCAGCGCCTTGTCAATGTCCAGTGTAACCGGGACGACAGTGCCGTCAGCATTGGTCGTATCATAGTTTACGATTTTCTCGGTCATCAGCGTATCCAAAAACTTAATAATAACGTCTACGCCATTGGCTTCATCCGCATGGATGTTGTTCAGCCAGATGGGCACTTTATAGTCCTGCAACTGGCCGTTTTTGATCATCTCCTGCAATGCAGCAGGATCATTGTTCATCAGCGGCAGTGTTTCATTCAAATATTGGTCTACGGACGCTTTGTCCTTGGCTACGATGGAGAAGTGGATCGCCCGTCCTTGTGTGGACGTTCCGATCTGCTGATATTCCACATAACGGCCATATTTATTGTTGCTGTCGGCAGTAATGGTATCAATCGCCGGTTTGATCTCATCATATGTATGATAGGTATCATACGGGTTCAGCTTCACTTGCTGCTGCACCAGCACATCATCGTCAGGAGCGGTCGCCGTCAGGTTGTATACACCCGCAAGCTTCACATACTCGGCCCGGATGCCGCTAAGTGACAGGTTGGAGCCGAATGGCATATCGAAGTATACCAGAGCGGTTACCGTAGAAGGTGAGACAGTCTCATAGCTTACTTTTACGAACGGATCACCCGTATATGCTCTAACGTTAGAAACGTTGTTCCATTTTTTCCACTGTGTTAGCGGCTTCATCTCTTCCGCCGTTCTGCCAAACTTCCAGGTGATTTGGTCTGCTGTCAGACCATCGGGAAGGGTCAATGTTATCGGCAGTGTTCTGGCCTCGGTCATTGAGGCTTGGTAGACTGCTGTCGATACTGAAGGAACAGAAGTTTGATAGACTTCCGAGGAAACCGTAGATGATAAGCCGGAATCCGTGGATACCGGTGCGGTTAGAACCTGAGGCTGTGCCTCAGCGGCAACTTCACCGGCATAGGCTGCCGGAAGGATTCCGGACAACGTCAGGGTTAACGCGATTAATAAGGATAATAATTTCTTAGACATCATTTACCTCCCAGTAGTTCTCTCTATTTGTAGGCTTTCTAGTAAAACGGACTACTCCAGCGTCTGCAGGTTTATGCATCCCTCCAATAGATTCGCACGGCAATGCTACCATGATTATGTCATAATCACATCGCGTGTGATGAATTAATATACATAATATATTTTTAATATACATTTAATTTAATATAATATAGTATTTTATTCAAAAGCGGAAGCTTTTTCATAGATTAGTTCCAGAAAATAAAAAAGACTGCGTCATACGTTGCCGGGGATCGCTCAAGGGGAGTTTATCAATGAGTCTGACAGTGAAAGAGAACGAACTGGATAAGCTTAATGAAAGGGATCTGCGGGAGCCATGGGAGGAAGAGCCTGAGATATGGATTGACGATGACTGCGTATGATGTGGGAGGGTAGATTCTGTAGGTGAGAAAAGAAAAGCCAGCGGATAAATAACCGCTGGCTAGAAAATAAGCATTTATATGCTTCACGCTATAAATTATCCTTCTATTTCTCGCTGAAACGGATACCGTCCTGTTGAGGACGGCGAAGCCGTTTCCACTTGTTCAGCAGCGGCAAATTATTGAACGCTGCTGGAGGATACTGAGGAACCGGCAGTGCCGGTTACAGGCTGGGCTGTCGCTGTATAGCCTTCCGGCAAGTAGGTGACTACGGAAGCTGCCGAGATCACCTGCGCGTAACTTTTGCCGGGATCCGGCTGGGTTACGCTGTAATAGATGACGGCTGTCTTGTTCTTGCCAAATTCGATCCGGTCGATGCTTAGGCCATAGCCCGGATGCGGCAGGTTGCTGACGGTCACCGTAACTTTGTTTACTCCGTCAGCGGCTTTTTCCAGCTTCACTGCCGTTTCATAATTATAAGAAGGAGCTGTTGTTCCGCCATCCGGCTCAATGACTTCCTTGGCAAATTTGACTGCATCGAAGAGCCATACCGCTGCTTCCCCGCGGGTAACGGCTTCTGATGGGCGGAACGTGTTGTTCTTCTCCAGGGTAACGATATGTGTGTTAACCAGAATTTGCAGGCTGTTCATTTCCGCCGTGGACAGCTTGCTGCCATCGGAAATATTGGCAAACATCATCGTTACCGGGAAGTTGCCCTTGCTCTGCAAAGCCTGGGTCAGCAAATGAGCGAACTGGGCGCGTGTCATCGTGCTGTTCGGATCAACGGTTTTGTCCAAGGACAGGCCGTTCTGCTTGGCGGCTACGAATGCGGAAGCATACCAGGCTTTGTCCTTTACTTTGTCAAAGTAATCACTAGCTTTACCAGCGGTTTGCGGGGACAGCTGCAGTCCGCTTACGATAAACTGAATGCCCTGGGCGAAGGTTACCTTTGATTTCGGTGCGAACTTGTCGCTGGTTACTCCGTTGATAATCCCGTCCTTATGCAAAGTGTTGATTTTGGCTTCGGCGGAATGGCCTTTCAAATCGGAAAATGCAAATGCCGATGTTCCCAAAGACAAGCTTGCTGCCAGAATGCTGCACGCTATGGTTAGTTTTTTAGCGTTCATCTGGAATGATTGATTCTTCTTCATTGTGCCTCACCTCTTATTCTCTTAGATGGCAGAATGCCGCAAAATGTTGCAGAGTAGCTCAAATTAAATGTAATTAAAGCATTTATCCGCGGAGCAGCGACTCGGCACCATCCACAAATATTTCCGTCCCCGTGACATGAAAGGACTCGTCCGAGGCAAGAAACAGCACCAGATTAGCTACCTGCTCCGGCTTGCCGGGAGCTTGCTCCAGCGGATGACTGCCGTCCGGAAACTCCACGGGGATTTTACTTCCTTAATTGCATCGCTTTTGTACGTATTATCTCCAATATTGTTATCAATTGATCCGGGGCAGACGGCATTTACGCGGATGGCGTATTGCGCCAGCTGCAGTGCAGCCATTTTCATAAAAGCGACCTGGCCTGCCATAATAAATTCCTCCTAAAAGTTGCTCTGTCAGTAACTACATACCCCTCTCATTGGGGATGAACCAGTCCGGAAGCGGGGATGCGGGAAGGTGCAGGGAGGCTTCTGGTCCCTTCACCAGCGCTGTTAGCAACTCATACCGCTATGTCTCTTGCAATTGAACAAAAGTGCCATTTCGCAGTACACTTAAGGATGATAGCGCTATATTTACTACTTTCAGACCATGACAGGAGAACATAGATGATTCAGCAGCAGGGAATGGAGCGGATTAACGTCGGGATCTTTGCCCATGTCGATGCGGGAAAGACAACCACGACGGAGCATATTTTATATGAAAGCGGGCGGATTCGTGCGCTGGGCAGTGTGGATAGCGGAACGGCTATGACAGATTCGATGGAGGTCGAGCGGCAACGGGGAATATCGGTGCGGGCGGCGCTGGCTTCATTTGCCTGGAAAGGGGTGCAGGTTAATCTGGTGGATACTCCGGGCCACGTCGATTTTCTGTCCGAGGTGGAGCGGAGTCTGCGCGTGATGGACTGCGCGGTGCTGATCCTCTCGGCGGTGGAAGGTGTGCAGGCTCAGAGCGAGATGATCTGGAATGCGCTGCGCAAGCTGGGGATTCCGACCTTGATTTTTGTGAACAAAATGGACCGCGTCGGCGCTGATCCGGGGGCTGTGCTGGCCCAGGCGCGCACCTACCTGTCCGGCGATATTATTCCGGTCCAGCAGCCAGTCGGCAAAGAGCAGGAATACACGGGGGCCTCAGATTTATGGCAGGCAGGTGCAGATGCGGCGGCACGGACGGAGCTGCTGGAGGCGCTGGCCGAACGAGATGAGCGGCTGCTGGAGCTCTACATGTCAGGTGGTTCCCCCGATCTTGCGGTATGGAAAAAACATCTGCAGGCGGAAGCGGCTTCGGGGCGGATGTTCCCGCTTGTCTACGGCGTCGCGGCCAAAGGCCTCGGCATTACGGAGCTGCTGGACGCGATGATCGATTATTTTCCCCGGGCTGGAGGAGATGCGGAGCAGCCGGTGTCCGGCATCGTGTACAACATTCAGCGCGATAAAAGCATGGGCCGGATGGCTTTTGTCAGGCTGTATGACGGAACGATACGCAACCGTGATACGGTAAAGAACTACTCACAGAATGTAGAGGGCAAAGTGACGCAGATCCGCAAGGTGGAGGGTGGACGGACGGAGGATGTCGGGGCGCTCGAGGCCGGAGATATCGCCGTAGTATACGGGCTCTCCGGCGTGCGGATCGGTGATGTGCTGGGCCGGCCGGATGCCATTCCGCAGGAAGCGAAGCTGGCTGTGCCGCTGCTGACTGTTCGTGTCTTCTGGGGAACGGAATTCGATGACCACAAGGTGATTGGCGCGCTCCAGGAGCTGGCGGATGAAGATCCGCTGCTGGATGCCCAGTGGCTGCAGGAGGAGCGGGAGCTGCATATCAAGGTCATGGGCCCGATCCAGCTGGAGGTGCTGGACAGCGTAATGGAGAGCCGTTACGGCCTGAAGGTCACCTTCGGCCAGCCGTCGGTGATTTACAAAGAGACGCCAAGCCGCGCGGGTGAAGGCTTCATCGCCTATACGATGCCGAAGCCGTGCTGGGCGATTCTGCGCTTCCTCATTGAGCCGGGGCAACCGGGCAGCGGTCTGGTGTATGAATCGCTGGTGCGCAGCTCGGATCTGCTCCCGCAGTACCAGAACGAGACGGCCCGCCGGGTGCCGGAGGCGCTGCAGCAAGGCCTCTACGGCTGGGAGGTGACCGACCTGAAGGTGACGCTGGTGGAGGGGAACCATCATGTGTGGCATACCCATCCGCTGGATTTTGCCGTGGCTACGCCGATGGGCATTATGGACGGGCTGAACCGAATCGGCACCACGCTGCTGGAGCCGATTCTCCAGGTGCGCATTGTCGTGCCGGAGGAGAACGGCGGCCGTGTAATGAACGACCTCGTGCAGATGCGCGGCACCTTCGAGCCGCCGCTGCTGCAGGGCGAGCGGATGATCATCGAGGGCCGGCTGCCGCTGGCGACATCGCTCGATTACCCGGTGACCCTGAGCTCCTACACGAAGGGGCGCAGCACATTCACGTCTTTTTTTGCCGGCTACGAGGAATGCCCGCCTGACGTCACCGCCGAGCGTACCCGCCGGGGCGTGAACCCGCTCGACCAAGCCAAATATATCCTCAGCGTGCGCAAGGCGCTGCAAGGGTGAAACGGATGAGGCTAGTGGAAGAGGTTTAGTTGGAGTGAAGCTGGATGAAGGAGAACGGGGGGCGGAGGATTATGCCGGCCGTATGCGAGTAAGTACGTCTCCCAGCGGGCAAAGCGCTGGAGGGGCTAAAGCTAGAAGTCGAGAGGCTGGGGCTGAAGGGATTCTATTGTAAAAAATGCAGCAGATAGCTGATTTTTGAGCTGGAAATGGCAATCTGCTGCACTTCCTGCAGTTGAATTTCTCAATTTGCAATAATAAGGGGGTTCCGCTGATTTCTACTGCACAAACTGCAGCAGAACACGAATCTCAGGTTATGGCAGGCATTTCTATTGTAGAGAATGCAGTAGATTATTGATGATCGCATGATGCATGGCGGTGCGCAGGGATGTCACATGGGGGATGCAGTAACCTAGTAGAATGGATAGAATGGAGAATCGGTATGGAATGCCTGGGATGCAGAATCGCTAACCGGCTGGAGCCGGGGGTGCAAATTGTTTATGAAGATCAGTATGTGGCCTGTGTGCTGGACATCGCCCCGTTTAATGACGGACATTTGCTGATTATGCCTAAGGAGCATTATCTGGATGTTGAAGAGATGGATGAAGCTACCTCAACGCACATTATGCGTGTCTCTGTCACCATGTCACAGCTGCTTAAGCGCGCCTTCCGGCCGGATGGAATTACAATCTGCCAGAACGGCGGAGTGTTTAATGACCTGGGACATTATCACATGCATGTGATCCCCCGGTATGAGGGAGACGGATTTGCCTGGTCCGAACCGAAGGAGGGCTTTCTGAGCGGAAGACCCCTAAATGAGGTCAAGGAAAAGCTGGTCAGAGCATTGGAAGCACCAGAGTCAGCAGCATTACCAGAGTCAGCAAAAGCACCAGAGTTAGCAGCACTACCAGAGCCAGCAACAGTTCCAGAGTCAGCAGCACTACCAGAGCCAGCAACAGCTCCAGAGTCGGCATCAGCAACTACATCAGAGTTGTTATCAGCGCCTGGGGAGCCTCCAAAAGAGTGAACACCGGCGGAGGCCGCAAGGATAATCTTATCCGCAGGCTGGCAGGAAGATGAAGCCGGGGGCTTTTCACCGATCCCCTGTCATTGATCGAAGACCTTGTTTAGCGGTACAGCACCAGCTCAAACGCAGTCCGGCCTGGGCGGTTGTCCAGGTTCAACTCGCCGCCCTGCCGCACCATCATCTGCTTGGCAATCGACAGTCCCAGCCCGCTGCCTCCGTCCCGTTTTCTGGAGGCGTCGCCCCGTACAAAAGGGTCAAAGATCACAGCCTTCAGTTCATCGGAAATGCCTACGCCATTGTCTATTACAGCTAGCCGCACGACATCCTCCGACTGCTCAAGCCGGAGCGTAACCTCTGTGCCGGGGGGATTGTAGCGCAGCGCATTCGATAAAAGATTGGCAATGGCCCGCCGCATCAGATTGGTGTCGTAGGGTACCAGCACTTCATTGGACGGGATTTCAACATGCAGCATAAACTGCTTGTCCTCGAACTGCTGATAATAATCCGCTGCGGCTTCCCTCAGCAGCTCGGCGATATCACCGGGCTTGACGGATACAGGAAAGTCGGGACTGTCCAGCTTCGACAAATGGAAAATATCGTCGATGAGCGAGGTGACAAGCTGGGATTTGTTATAGATAAGCTGCAAATACTGCTCTCTTTTCTCCTCGTTGTCCGCCATTCCGAGCTGTAGCGCTTTGGCGTAGCCCTGAATAGTAGTAATCGGGGTCTTGAGGTCATGCGACAGATCGACAAGCATCCGCTGCTTGCTCAGCTGTAGCCTGCGGTTTTCGGCTTCTGTCCGCTGCAGCGACTCAGCCAGATCATTGAAGTACATCTGCACCTGGGCAAATTCATCGCTATCGCCAGTTTGAATATCAAGCCGCTTATGAAATTTACGCAGCCGCATCTCCCGGATGGCTCCGGCAATCTGCTCCAGAGGTCTGGTGATCCGCCGGGCGGTCCAAACACTGTAGATTAAGACGTTTAGGCCAAATAATACAAGCAGGAGCAGCAGCCACTGCACGGAGACCGTAATGGTTTCCTGCTCCACATCAATAGCCATAATCAGAAAGGTTATGCCGACTACAGCCAGTGTACATGCGAACAAGATATAGGATTTGACCAGCCTGGACAAAAGCGTGTTTTTCTTCACCGGAATTCATCCTTCCTGGCGAACTTGTAGCCCAGTCCCCGGATGGTCCGGATATACACCGGCTGTCTGGCGTTGTCCTCAATCTTCTCTCTCAGCCGGGAGATATGTACCATAATGGTGTTGGCATCTTCATAATAAGGATCGGACCAGGCCTGTTCGAACAGCTGTTTTTTGGTCCATACCCGGCCCGGAGAGTCCATGAAGGTGGTAAGCAGCTTGTATTCGATCGCCGTCAGCGGTATGTCTTGGCCCTCTTTGTACAGGACACAATCCAGGTGATCCAGCTCTAGCTGTCCGATGACTGTGCGTTCCTGCGGAGCCGGTGGCTCAGGGTTCTCCTGGCCGGTAGGTTCGTTAAATTCATAGGTCCGTCTCAGCATCGCCTGAATGCGGGCCATAACCTCCAGCGGATTGAAGGGCTTCGCAATGAAATCATCCGCACCCAGCTGAAGTCCCAGAATTTTATCACTGTCCTCATTTTTGGCGGAAATAATAATAACGGGAATTTTGTAATCCGTCCGGAGCAGCTTCAGCAGCTGAATACCGTCTAGTTCAGGCATCATAATATCAATTACAGCCAGATCAACCCGCTGCTCCCGTATAAAACTCCATGCCTCGATGCCATTCAGTGCCTCCAGCACCTTCAGGTTCTCCCGCTCCAGAAACAGCCTCAGCAATTCCAGAATATCCGGGTCATCATCCGCCAGCAAAACAGTTCTGCTCATCTGCTGCTCCGCTCCTCTCAAGTTGTCCTATTTTCATCAGTCTATCATTTTTTGATGCGTATTTTATGATCTTAAGATGAATTTAAGATTGAGGGAAGATTCAGGACAGAAACGGACGGTATGCTAAAAGCAGAACGAACCATTATAGTGCTGGAGGTTGCAAGAATGAAAAACAAATTACAGCGATTGCTCGCAGTGCCGCTTGTCTTCTTGGGGATGAACGTCTTCATGGGCCATGAAGCAGAAGCGGCTGCCACACCTGCTGTGTCTGCCGCTTTATCGGCGAGTCAGCTTGAACAGAGTATAGACCCTATTATGCAAGAGGAGCTTGAGAAGCGGCATATTCCCGGATCTGCCGTAGTCGTGACTCAGGGAGACCGGATTATTTTCAGCAAGGGTTATGGTTATGCCGATGTTGAACAGAACATCCCTGTAGACCCTGCAAAAACGATTATGCGGTTAGGTTCGATTACCAAAACGGTCACAGCCGTCTCTGCTATGCAATTGGTAGAGCAAGGGAAGCTGACGCTGCATGATGACCTTAATTCTTTTTTGCACGCGTATCAATTGCCATCCTTCGGAAAGCAGCCCATTACGCTGCATCACCTGCTTACCCATACTGCCGGGCTGGACGAGTCCATCTACAAGATTCAGGCCCACTCCCGGGAGAAGTCTCTTTCGGCAGAGCAATATCTGCGGCAATATTTCCGCCAGCAGCCTCCCGTGCGGGAGCCGGGACAGGAATACGAATACAGCAACGCGGGACTGGGATTGGTTGGCAACTTGATAGAGCAGACTGCGGGTACTGATCTAGGGGCCTACATGTTCCAGAATGTGTTTACTCCCCTGAAGATGCCCAGCGCAAGCCTGACGGTTCCCGAAAGCAGCCCGGATATGGCAAAATCCTATGTGTATTCCAATAAAAAGTACACTGCTGTGTCGTCGACTTACCCCCACATCCCTGGGGCCGGGGCCCTGAGTGTGATTCCCGATGAATTTGCCCATTTTATGATCGCTTTACTGAACCAAGGGGTTTATCAAGGGACGGCATTGTTGAAGCCTGACAGCGTTGAAATGATGCAGCAGTCTCAATTTGCTGAGCACCCGAAGGTTGACGGTGTAGGATATGGCCTGTATCGGGGACATCTTGCAGATGGTAGCACTGTGCTGACGCATACCGGAGAGATCGAAGGATTCGCCGCCAAAATGGAGCTTATCCCTTCGCAGAAGCTTGGCATTCTAATTGTCAGCAATGGTGAAGAGGGTGGGATAACTTACAACAAGGTCACGGATGCGGTTGCCGGGCTGTTAACCAAAAAGACGGAAGCTGTGACGCCATTGCCGTATTCCTTGGAGGATTTGCAGCAATACGAGCGGACTTATACCTTTGCCAAGGTTCCGCAGCATGGCTGGGGCAAATGGCTGTATTTCCTGGGCGGCAGAAATTACAAGGTTACAGCAGCTGAAGGAGAACTGGTTGTGAGCGGAGTATTCCCGGGTGGGAGCGGAGAAACGGCGGAGAAGAGCTTCGTGCCGATTGCCGATGGATTGTTTCAGGAACAGGAGGGTGGGATGCAGCTATTGATCGACAAGCAGCATGATTGGAAAATGACCATCATCCAGGAGACGACCTTCTCACCGGAGCCGGGATTCTGGAAACGTCCTTCCACCTTGCTCATCGTTTACATTGTCCCTGGATTACTGTTCCTTGCGCTGCTGGCAGTCACGCTGATCCGTTATGTCGTGCGGTTATTTCGTAAGCCGCGCAGAACTGTGTCGCTGCATATTACTGCAATCTCGCTGCTCATGTCCGTCTTTCTGCTGCTTCAGCTGACTTACAGCAATGGGGCCATTACCTTCGGCTACCCGGCATGGTATGCATGGGGTATCTCTTCCCTGCCTCTGGTGGCTGTCCTGTTAGCACTTCATTTGCTCTGGCGTAATGCCGGTCAGGCTGTTAAAGGAAAGGTCGTTTCCCTGACGCGCTGCTTCGTTGCGATTGCCTGCATCGGTTATACGGGATTTATGTTCTATTGGAATATGTTATCGATCCATTTCTCGTAGCCCGGGAAAGCTCACTTTTCCAATGGGGATTTATTTAGGCACTCTGTTCATGCCCGGAGCCCTAGTGTATGATTAAGCTATGATCTTAACGTTTGCTATAAGCGATGGGAGAGAGCTGACATGAAGAACATACAGGATGGAGTCTTTCCCGCGGTATGCCCGCTTGATTGTCCGGATACCTGCGGGCTGCTGCTGCACAAAAAGGACGGAAAACTTGTCAAGGTAGAGGGCAACCCGGAGCATCCGGTGACCAAAGGAGCGATTTGCAATAAGGTGCGGCATGCAAGCGAATGGACGCAGCATCCGGACCGGCTGACACAGCCGCTGAAGCGGGTTGGCCCTAAAGGGGAAGGTGCTTTTGTACCGATCAGCTGGGATGAGGCCATTGCCGAAATTGCCCGGAAGCTTCGCTCGGTGAGTGAAGAGTTCGGCTCCGAGAGCATCCTTCCTTATAACTTTTACGGCAATATGGGCTTCCTCAGTGTGGAGGGGATGAACCGCCGTTTCTTTAATGCGCTTGGCGCGAGCCGGTTGGAGCTGACCATATGTGCATCCGCCGGAAATGAAGGCTGGAAACATACGATGGGCTTCAAGGGCGGGTTAAATCCGGAGGATACGGTGAACGCCGACCTGATTATTATCTGGGGAGCCAACATCGTCAGTACGAATATGCATCAGGTGGTGCTGGCGGAACAAGCGCGCAAGCGCGGGGCGAAGGTCATTGTTATTGATGTTCACCGCAATCGCACGGCCCAGTGGGGCGACTGGTTTATCCAGCTCCATCCGGGAACGGACAGTGCGCTGGCGCTGGGGATTATGCACATCCTGTTCCGTGACAAGCTGGTGGATGAAGATTTTCTGGCCCGTTATACGTTTGGGCATGAGGAACTGCGCCAGCAGGCGCAGCTGTATCCTCCGCAGACTGTCTCGGATATTACCGGCGTCCCTGTGGACGACCTGGAGCAGCTTGCACGGATGTACGGCGAAGCCAATGTGTCTTACATCCGCATCGGCAACGGCCTGCAGCATCATGACAACGGCGGGATGAACGTGCGCAGCATCAGCTGCCTGCCCGCCTTGACCGGCCAATGGCTGAAGAAAGGCGGCGGCGCGCTGAAGTATAACGGCGCTTATAACGCGCTTAATGCCCGGGCGCTGGAACGGCCGAAGCTGCGCCCTAATCCGCGGGCGCGGAGCATCAACATGAACCGGCTGGCCCAGGCGCTGGAGATGACCGAGCAGCCGGTGAAGGCGTTGTTTGTGTTCTGCAGCAACCCTGTGGTAGTGGCGCCGGAAGCGGACCGGGTGCGCGCCGGCATGCAGCGGGAGGATCTGTTCACCGTGGTGCATGAGCTGTTCATGACCGACACCGCGAAGTACGCCGATATCGTGCTGCCGTCAACAGCTTCGTTCGAGAATACCGATCTGTATGCCTCCTACTGGCATCACTATATGCAGCTCCAGGAGCCAGTTCTTGAGGCACCGGGAGAGTGCAAAAGCAACTTTGAGCTGTTTTCGCTGCTGGGCCGGGCGATGGGGTTTGACGAGGAGGCCTTTAGTCAGAGCGAGGACGAAATGATCCGCGAAGCGCTGGACAATCCGGCTAATCCGTACCTGAACGGTGTCACGCTGGAGCGGCTGCAGGCCGAGCGCCATGTGAAGCTGGATCTGACAGCGCGGGAGAACTTTCTGGATAAGCTGCCGACGCCATCAGGCAAAATCGAGCTGTATTCTTCCACACTTAAGGCAGAGGGCCTCTCGCCCCTGCCTGTTTACGAACCGCTGAAGGAAGGATATGACGGTGTACGCCGTCCCCGTGCAAACGATGCGTACCCGCTGAACTTCATCTCGCCGCCGAACCACAATTTCCTGAACGGCACCTTTGCCAATGTGGAGAAACATCAGCGGATGGAGAAGGGGCCGATGCTCCAGATCCACCCGCTGGATGCCGAAGCCCGCTCCATCCGTGACGGTGACAGAGTGAAGGTCTATAACGGCCGGGGCGAAATCGTGCTGAAGGCCGTTGTGACCGACAAAATGCTGCCCGGCACGGCGATCAGCCAAGGCCTCTGGTGGGAAGGGGAAAACGGCCCGCAGCGGGTCAATGTTCTGACACCGGACCGGCTCAGCGACATGGGCCGCGGTGCCACCTTTTTCTCGACCACGATTCAGGTGGAGAAGCTGAAGCTAGAGGAGCAACCGGAGACGGTGGTTCAAGAGTCGTAATATTGCAAATAAATGAGCCGCCCTTGCAAGTGAAGGGCGGCTCATTTGATTATTGACGCAATAGCTGGTGTTTTTTGAGAATAGGAAAATCTGCATTGCTGAGGTTGAGAAACCAATGTTAAAATTCCCATAAATAAACAAGGTTCAGGGTGAATAAATATGATTGAACGGGAGGTTGAAGCGGAAAACAGGCAGAGCCGAAATGAACCTGAAGGGGATAGCTGAACATGATGATAGTTGGAACGATACTCGCGATTTTGGCTGCTGTGGTATTAACCATTTTTTTGGGCCCCTACGGGATACTGGTATTGTTTGCAGTAGGGTTTGGATTCTTGCTCAGCATACACGTCAGAACGAAAGAAATTCATGACGACATGCAGAAAATCAAGGAGAAGCTTGGCCTTACAGCCGGCGATGATTATGTCAGCGATCAGGAAATTGAGGCGGAGCTGGAGCAGGACAGAGTGAAGGAAGAGCATTAGGACGAGGAAATGGTAAGGATAAGGTAAGGAGAAAGATAAGGACAAAGATAAGGGTTAGACAAAAAAACTGAAAAACTGAGTGCTTTTATATGAATTATTAGGAGGAGTGTATCTCCCCATGCAGGATTGATATTATGTACTGTGGTATCTTGAAAAAGAAAATAACACTCTATAAAACTAGGTATCGGCTGAAAGTCGATTAAGACTAATGCCATCATGTAATCCTTGTTTGTACATTAATACTTCTGCAATCCCTTGAAGGAGGGTGGTGGCTGTATCATAATTTTGAAGAGTATCTTTACAATCTTCAGGCAACTTGGTTAGTAAATCTAAAAAAATCCGGTTGCAATCACCAATTAGGTGCTTATATTCATCGGACTGAGACAAAATTGACTTATCGATGTAGTCCATACGTATGGATAGAAATTGATTAAAAGCGTGCTCTATATCAGCCATGATTGTTCCTCCGACAAAAAAATGAAATGGAATGTATATATCTAATTATATAGTGACATCACTTAGGTGTCAATGTGAATGTATGAGTGCGAATTTCACAATGATACAATAATGACATCACTTTTAGGGAGTAATAAATATATGGCTACGGATAAAAGAGTGTTTACTTTACGGTTAAAGGATGAAAATTTCAGTAAAATCAAATATATCGCAGACCGAAACAAGCGGTCCATTGCTATGCAGATAGAGTATCTAATCGAACAACAAATAGAACAGTTCGAAAAAGAAAAAGGAATTATAGAAATTGAAGAATGAAGCGTCAGTTTTTTTGTATGGCTTCGTTTTGTACCCTCGTACAATCCATTTCCTGTCTTAGCATGGTCCTCTTCTTAAATCAATTCTTCTCTGATAGTCTGAAAAGTGCGAACCTGAAGCGCACATGGAATCTCTGGGAGATTCGCACCCTTGGTGTTAGAAGGTAATTCGTAAATTTTGCAGAATATACTTGTGATGTAGTATCTATATTTTGAGTGGTTCGCACTTTTAGCTGTTTGAACCCTTACGTAGTAAGGGGTTTCGGGTGAACTGTCGCTCCCCGTGCGGGAACGTTGATTGAAACACGTTTGGATGGAAGATAACCACGCGCGCATTATTCGCTCCCTACGGAGAGCGTAAATCGAAATCCAAATACTCCAACATGGTTTGCCCAAATAGCGCGTAGCCCCCTATACGCATGGTCACTTCAGCAAACTTTTTAGGCTAGATTTAACCTTGTTTATGTGTGCCTTTTCAGGCGGCTACTTTCTTTATTCTCTATCATGGGATTATTGGCTTAAGTATGATTGAAGTGGATTCGATCTGGTGACCATCCTCCTATCATTTAACATGATCCCCGGCGTCTTCTGCTTTTTTTCGTGCCCGGAAGCGGCGCACCTTCATCAGATTGCCGCAGAGCTTGTCGTCGCAGTAGCGCTTGGAGCGGTTGCGGGTATCGTCGTAGTAGACCCAGAGGCAGTCAGGATTGTCGCAGATGCGGAAACGGGAGGTTTCCTTCTCCAGCAGGGCAGCAGCAAAAGAAGCGGCAATCTCGGCCATAACCTGTTCCCAGTCGTTGCGTTGCGGCAGAAGAGAGAGCTCCGCCCGGCCGTCCGGCTTCCAGACTACTTGTCTAATCGCTGGCCCTTTGCCCATATACATATTCAGTTGCTCCAGCAGCTTGGGATCTGCGCTATTGCCTTGCACGAGCTTCTGCACTTCGCCCCATAACAGGCCGCGCAGCTGCTTCAATTGCTCCAGTTCATCAGGCTCCGGCGGCGAAGTTACCTGCAACGATTGCTGCTCCAGCCACTTCTCCAGCCATTCCTGATCCTCCAGCCTGTCCCGGTCCTTGCTGCGGTCGCCTGTCCGCCAATCCCGCCAATAGCTGTTAATGAAATCCTCCCACAGCACGGTTCATCCATCCTTCCGCAGCCTTCTCTTTCTCTTGATTGTAACAGTTAAAAAACATGTTTGCTAGTTACTTGAATCCTCCGCTTGAATATGCTACATTTCTTGTGTAACGGTTATCGGAGCTTTGAGTGGTTACATTGCTCACAATACTTTGAGGAGGTAAAACATGCAGAATAAGATTAGCGATGTTTTGCTGCAAAACTGGGATTATGCCATGGATGTCGAGGATTGGGCGCCGCCGCTAAGTGATGCGCTGCAGGGTGTGGACAGCATTCAGGCCAGCTGGAAGCCGGGGGAAGCGGGCAACTCCATCTGGGAGACAGTCAACCATCTGACCTATTACAAGGAACGTTTGCTGAATAAGCTCAAAGGTCTGCCGCAGCTGCCGGATGCAGAGAGCAACGACGCCACGTTTACCGTAACAGCTAGCGGGGAAGAAGCGTGGGAACAGGCGGTTTCCAAGCTGAAGACCATCCATGCTTCACTGCGGGAAGTGATTGAGGCGCTGGAAGAAGGCATCTACGACTGGGGCGGATCGGGTCATGCTCCGGGTGAAGAAGTGATGAGCCTGATTCTGCATGATTCCTACCACACCGGACAGATTGTGCTGGTCCGCAAGCTGCAAGGCTCCTGGCCTTCCCACCGCAGTTTTAACTGATTATTTAACATACAATAATGAAGCCGCATCTCCGCTGACCGGGTATATCCTGGCTTTGTGGGGATGCGGCTATTTGTTTCAAGCAGGAAAAGCCGGGGTTAATGGATGCTATACAAGCTCAAGAATCGAAAGGAGAGATTGATGATGGAACCGAACTATAAGGACAGAAGTGTTGAAGTAGAACGCACGGAGGTACACAAGAAATCGGATTCCAGCGTTGTCGCATCCACCTTTATTAAATACGCGGCGTATATTATTATCATTTTCGGAATCCTGTTCTTCCTGGTGAGGTACGTTTTCCCGATGTTCTAAAATCATAGACGACGAGGCAGCGAGCTTGCGGCAAATGTAAGCGCCTGAGGATCTTCACAAACCAAAAGCCACGGCTACCCTGACGGTAATCGTGGCTTTTGATCTTCACACACACCTGAATTGCAATATAACTCTATACTTCTCTAGGTACAGAATCACGGGATTCGGCGGAATTGCGGTAAAAAAACCAGCATTCGTTCAGCAGCTTGATCTGACGGCGGTCCTTTTTGAAATAAGCCTTCATGAGCTGATGGCAGAGCCACTGTGGCAAGTGTACCCCTCCTCTGGCATGCTTCCTATGTACAGCATATGGGAAGGAGTGCCCAAAGGTGCGGCGAAGGCTACAATTTAATGAATACCTTCTTCTTCCTCTTCGTACCACTGTTCCAGCTGTGCCTGCAGCGCACGGATTTCCGTCAGCAGCGAGATCAGCGGATAATTATTCTCCTGAATAGAGGAAAAAGCGCTCTCCAGCCGGTTGATGTACGCAAGCCCCGACTCCAGCGTATACCCCTCGCGCAGCAGATCCAGCGAATCACATTCCGCGATGGCCAGCGGCAGGTTCGGCACATTGTCCGCCGTCAGCTTGTCGATCTCTTTATTGAGGCGGAGATTAAGCGCACTCAGCTGGTACGCATATTCCTCCGGCATTTCCACAAACTGCAATTCCTGTTTCTGCTGCAAAATTACATACCGCATTTTCGGCATACGTCATTCTCCCTCCGGACTTGTCTTCCTTCTTGACAGTTTAGCCTATGGGCAAGTTACAATTCAAGTAGAGATCTTATTTCCTGTGGAGAGGACCTGTGAGAAACGCTATGACGACTATGAGTAACGAAGAGCTGCAGCTGTGGATCGAGCAGGTGTCGCTGGGCAGCTTTGGCGTGCCATTCCGGCACAAAGCAAGCTTTAACAACAGACTTACGACAACAGGCGGACGATATTTTACCAAAAGCCATAATATAGAGATTAACCCGCAGCAGCTGGCGATGTATGGGCGTGAAGAGACGGAGAAGATCATCAAACACGAGCTCTGCCACTACCATCTGCATCTGGCGAAGCGGGGATATATGCACCGGGATGCCGATTTCAAAAGCCTGCTGGCCCAGGTCGGCGGAAGCCGTTACTGCGGAGCGCTGCCGGGGGCCAAGGCCCGTAAGCCGCAGCCTTACCGGTATAAGCTCGTGTGCACCGACTGTGCCATGGAATATCCGCGCAAGCGCAAGGCTGACCCGAAGCGCTACCGCTGCGGCAAATGTGCCGGCAAGCTGAAGCTGGTAGCACTTGAACTAGGAAATGGCCAGTCTACTTAATGACGAGGCCCAGCAGCCCGGCAAAAGAAGCCGCCTGATCTGCGGAAATAATACAGCCCGGCAGATCTTCAATATCCACATTCAGGCCGCTGAATTCGCAGTCGCTTAAGTCGATATCTCTTAATTTGGAGCCTGCCATTACCGCCTGATCGATTTTGCAGACTGAGAACGACATTTTATTGAAGCTGGCTTGATAGAAGTCGGCGCTGTTCAGCGAACTGTTCTCGAAGGCCGTTTGTTTGAAGTTTCCTAACCGGAAGCTGGCGAAGTCGCCTATGCAGTCCGTCACACGGACATTCTGGAATCTTGCTCTGGTAAAGTCGGTTCCGATCATTTTGCACAGCTTGAACTCTGTCCGGTGAATGAAGGCTTCGCTGAAATCGACGTTGGACAGATCGCAGTTTTCAAAGATCACATCCGTCAGCTCGACAGCACGGAGTGAGGACTCGGTGATCGTGACATTTTTGAACAGTACTTTATCGAAGGATACCTTGGACGCTTCCTGGTATTCAATGAAGGTATCGCTGATGGCGCAGAGGCTGAACTCCTCTTTGGACTCCAGGGAGAACACTTGCTGCACTGGCAGAGAGAGCGGGTCGGCGATTTTGGGCGGATCAATTTTATGATTCATGCTGGCCTCCAATAATGAATAGGGTGGGTTCCGTCGCCGAAGCGGCGGGTGAATGAGTTAACTATCCTGCGCGGCAGGTGTTTTGTCAATGTTCCGGTAGTCTGCTGGAGGCTAGCTCAGAACAGGGATAACAGCCTAGTTATAACGGGAACCCAAAGGCTTTCTATTGCAAAAGATACAGCAGATTTCTTACTTTTGGCCTGCAAATAGCAATCTATTGTATTTCGTGCAGCAGAATCCGTCACTTCTCCGAAAATCAGGGGCACTGGCCAAATTCTATTGCACAGAATACATCAGAACGCCGATTCAGACGGCTGAGAGGCAAATCTATTGTATAGAATGCAGCAGATTGAGGTAGGGGTAGAGGTAGAGACCTTTCACAGAGTCACTCTATTGATGTTCAGCGGAGGGCGGCTGGTATTTGCGGAAAATATGCAGCAAAAAACAGCTGTTTGGCGTTATTGCCGATCAGCTGTTTCTGCTATTCACCTATTCTGCTGCTCACCTATTCTGCTGTCCATCTGGTGATACTGCGGTTTATTTGAGCTGTTTCATACCCAGATTAATCCGATAATTGCCATAATCCAGCAGTTCGTCGAGAAAACCATTCAGCTCCGCCTGATCCCCGGTACGCACGCGCATCCAGTAGCAGCCTTCCCCGCTGACACGGTGCAGTTCCACTACGCTGCTGTGGTTTAGGGCGAACTTTTGAAAGGGCGGATGGGCGGCGTTGGAGCTTAAGAACACGGTGATAAAGGCGTGGATGCTCTGTCCGATTTTGAGCGGATTCCAGCGGACGGTATAACCTTCGATAATCTCCAATTCCCGCATTCTGCGGATTCGTGCGCCTACCGCCTGCCCCGTCATATGAACATATTCTCCGATGTCCTTGTGGCTGAGCGTGGAGTCTTCTATAAGATATTGAAGGATGCGGTAATCCGTATCGTCGATGAGGTAGGGGGTCATAAGTTAAATTCCTTTCCAGATGAAAATAGAACAGGCCAATCTCTTTCACGGTACAATGTATTCCGCACGCAGGTCCATTTATAATGAATTGTAGCAGAAGACAGCTGGAAAGAAGAGGTGTTTAGAATGAAAATTCAATTGATCCGCAATGCGGCCTTATGGCTGGAATACGGCGGTGTTACCTTCCTGATCGACCCGATGCTCAGCGAACAGGGTGCCAATTCGCCGATTGTGAATACGGAGAATGACCGTAGAAATCCGCTCGTTCCTTTGCCGGGGCCGGTTCAGCAGTGGCTTTCACCGGATGCTGTGCTGGTTACACATCTCCATCAGGATCACTGGGATGCGGCGGCGGTGTCACTTTTGCCGCATGAGATCCCGCTGTTATGCCAGGATGGGGATCAGGATACAATCGCTGCCCAAGGGTTCGGCAATATCACCGTGGTACAAGACAATGCTGCATTAACATTCCGGGGGGTGACCCTGACACGAACCGCAGGCCGGCATGGAACAGGAGAGATCGGAGAGTGGATGGGCAAGGTATCCGGTTTTATCTTTCAGGCTGAAGGTGAGCCTGTACTGTATTTGACCGGAGACACCATCTGGTGCGCGGAGGTCAAACAAGCCTTGGACGAGTATAGTCCGGAAGCGGTCATTGTCAATGCCGGAGGCGCACGGTTCATAACGGGAGGCCATATTACAATGAATGATCAGGATGTCGTTGATTTATGCCATTATGCCCCTGAAACATCCGTCATCGCCGTCCATATGGATGCCATTAATCATTGTCTGGTTACACGTGACTTGCTTAAAGCATGCTTGCAGCAGGAGGGGCTGCTGGACCGTGTTGCCCTTCCGCTGGATGGAGAATGGATTCAGATCGATGCCTAAATCTAAGCTTCGTGTATAGTGTTGGGCCCGTCAGATACATGAGCTGATTGTAAACGATCTCAGAGTGGATTTTGTCCGCTTGACTAGATCACGAAATCATGATAAATTATTCCTTGTTCATGTAATGTTCCCTGATAGCTCAGTTGGTAGAGCACTCGACTGTTAATCGAGTTGTCACAGGTTCGAGTCCTGTTCGGGGAGCCATTTACTTGGAGAGATACCCAAGTGGCTATAAGGGGACCCTCTGCTAAGGGGTTAGACTGCGTAAGCGGTGCGAGGGTTCGAATCCCTCTCTCTCCGTATTGATACTTTCAGACAGTAAGAGCTCCCGAGCGGGGCTCTTTTTTTGTGCTGTATACTCATGCTTTTCCAGCCGGACTACCAGTGCAACCCGTTACCTCTTTAATAAATTGAAGGATTGAAGCAGTAAAGAGACAAATGTTATATTATTTACAGAAAAACAAAGCATTGTAACAGAAAAGGGAATAAATACAAAAACAATCGACCTTTAAAATCCTCTGCTTTACTCCGGTTTTCATCGATTATTGCGAACAATACACAAAACACTCCATTCAATTCACACATAATGTCAATAAACCTAACGTTTAATTTCGAATTTTATATTAAAACCGCTCATATATTAGTGACGGAGAAATAACTGTATGTTAATATAAATGACATCTTGAGGGATTGAACAGAATGTAAGGCGTAGAAAGGGGAATTTTGATTATTATGGAGAGAAGGGGATGGCGATGGAGTACTTCATTCAGCAGTTAATTAACGGTATTTCCGTAGGCAGTATTTACGCTCTAATCGCCCTTGGTTACACCATGGTGTACGGAATTATTAAGCTGATCAACTTTGCGCATGGGGATGTGTTTATGGTCGGTTCGTTTATCGGACTGTACAGCGCAAAATATTTGGCGAACGCAGGGCTCCCTCCTGTGCTTGTGTTGATCTTGTCGCTTATAATTTCGATGACCATCAGCGCACTGCTGGGCATCACGATTGAACGCTTCGCCTACAAGCCGCTGCGCAAATCGACCCGGATTGCCGCACTTATTACGGCCATTGGCGTATCGTTCCTGCTGGAATACACCGGAGTGCTTATTCTCGGGCCTCAGGCGAAAGGCTTCCCGGACATAATGGACAAGAAACAGTACCAGTTGTTCGGCACATCCATTCAAGTGGAATCCAATCAAGTCATGATTCTTCTAACAACTATAATTCTAATGATTCTCTTGCAATATATCGTACGTTACACCAAAACCGGTAAAGCGATGCGGGCGGTATCGTTCGATGTGGAGGCGGCCCGTTTGATGGGGATCAACGTAGACCGCACCATCTCGGCAACCTTTGCTATCGGTTCGGCGCTGGCTGCTGCTGGGGGAGTGATTTTCGGTATGACTTACAACTCCGTCGATCCGCTGATGGGCGTTATGCCGGGGCTTAAAGCTTTTGTAGCCGCAGTGCTTGGAGGCATTGGAAGTATTCCCGGGGCGCTTGTTGGCGGCTTACTGCTGGGAACGGTAGAGACGGAGATTTCTTCGCTCGGATTTTCCTCCTGGCGTGATGGAGTGGCTTTTGCAGTATTGATCCTGATCCTTATCTTTAAACCATCCGGGCTGTTCGGCAAGAATGTCCGGGAGAAAGTGTAGGAGGGAACCGGCGTGAAGATGATAAGCAAAAAGTTCTGGATGGGCATTATTGTTGCCCTGGCGTTTTATGGAGTCGTTCAAGTTCTTCTAACAACGGGAATATTCAGTGATGTTACAAGGTCGATGCTTCTCTTGATCGGTGTCAACATCATGCTGGCGGTATCGCTTAACCTCATTACCGGGATTACCGGACAATTCTCCATCGGTCATGCAGGCTTTATGTCTGTAGGTGCGTATACTTCGGCGATTCTGACACTGGATTATAACGTTCCATTTGTTCCGGCGATTATTGCCGGCGGTTTGCTCGCTGCCGTGTTTGGGGTCCTGATCGGAATGCCTACACTCCGGCTGAATGGTGACTATCTGGCCATCGCCACACTGGGGTTCGGCGAGATTATCCGGATCATCATGCTGAACACGGAATTCGTCGGCGGCGCATCCGGGCTCAGCGGCATCCCGGCCAAAACGACCTGGACCCTGCTATTTCTCTTTACCTTAATTACAGTGGTTGTGATCAATAACTTTATAAGATCCACACATGGCCGGGCCTGCCTTGCCATCCGCGAGAATGAAATCGCCGCAGAGGCGATGGGGATTAACACGACGCGCTATAAGATTATTGCTTTTACAATCGGTGCATTGTTCGCCGGTATAGCGGGTGGATTGTCTGCGCATACGTTCTACGTGATTACTCCGGGCAGCTTTAACTTTCTGAAATCGTTCGAGATTATCGTTATGGTTGTTCTCGGGGGACTCGGCAGTACAGCCGGCTCCATTGTGGGGGCTGTCTTCGTTACCTTGCTCTACACCTATCTGCGTGAATTCCCGGAATGGCGGATGATTATTTATTCGATCGTTCTGATCCTGATGATGATATTCCGTCCAAGCGGGCTGCTGGGTACGACGAAATTTTCATTCGGGAAGCTTGGCAAAAAGGAGGTGAAGGCAGATGACAGCATCACAGGCAGCAGTGCTTCTTGATGTTAAAGAGGCCAGCCGTTCCTTTGGAGGGCTTAAGGCGCTCAGCGAAGTTTCTCTTCACATTAACAAAGGTGAACTGATCGGTCTGATTGGGCCGAATGGTGCCGGCAAAACGACGCTGTTCAACCTGTTAACCGGCGTATACCCGCCCTCTACAGGCAGCATTCTTCTTAACAATGAGTCCATTGGCGGGATGAAGCCCTACAAGATCAACCATAAGGGCGCTGCGCGCACCTTCCAGAATATCCGGCTGTTTACGGCCATGACAGTATTGGAGAATGTCAAAATCGCCTTTCACCAGCATGCCAGACATTCCTTGTTCACCTCCATGCTGCGGCTGCCGAAGCATTTCAAGGGAGAGGACGAAATTACACGGAAGGCGATGGATATTCTCAAAATATTCAATCTCGCGGACCAGAGTGAAGAGGTTGCCAGCAATCTCAGCTATGGTAACCAGCGGCGTCTGGAAATTGCACGGGCGCTGGCGGCCGGGCCGAAGCTGCTGCTGCTGGATGAACCGGCAGCGGGTATGAACCCGAACGAGACGCGGGACTTAATGAATCTGATCGCCTGGATCCGCGAGGAATTTGACCTCACCATTCTGTTGATCGAGCATGATATGTCGCTTGTTATGGGCGTCTGCAACCGGATTTATGTCTTGGATCGCGGGATACTGATTGCTGATGGAACTCCGGCGGAGATTCGGAATAATCCCAAGGTTATCGAAGCGTATTTGGGACAGGAGGCGTAATGGCAATGCTTAAAGTACAGGGGATCAATGTTTATTATGGAGCCATTCATGCTCTGAAGGACCTTAGCATCCATGTCGAGCAAGGGGAAATTGTAACACTGATCGGAGCCAATGGTGCAGGCAAATCAACGCTCCTGAAGACTCTGTCAGGTCTGCTTAAACCCAAGACAGGCAGCATTGAATTTCTGGATAAATCAATAACCAGCCAGAGTGTTCAGGCGATCGTCAAGCAGGGCCTGATCCATTGTCCTGAAGGACGCCGCGTGTTCGCCAATATGTCTGTTGAAGAGAACCTTGAGCTTGGCGCTTACCTGCAGGAATCCGGAAGTCTGGCGGCTGATTTCGAGAAGGTGTACGACATCTTTCCGAGGCTCCGGGAACGCAAGAAGCAGCAGGCAGGTACTTTGTCCGGTGGCGAACAGCAGATGCTTGCCATGGGGCGGGCCATTATGGGGCATCCCCAGCTGCTGCTGCTGGATGAGCCGTCCATGGGGCTTGCACCACTGCTGGTACAGGATATTTTCAAGATTATTAAAGATGTGAACGAAGCCGGAACTACCGTGCTGCTGGTGGAGCAAAATGCGCATCAGGCGCTCAAAATCGCCCACCGCGCCTACGTGCTGGAAACGGGCAGGGTTGTTCTTGAGGGGGATGCCAAGGAATTGGCGGATTCCGAAGAAATCAAAATGGCCTATCTCGGGCACTAAGAGGTTAGCCTCACTAAGAGCATCTAGAAACAACATATATACAATTCTATTATCCGGGAGGCTGGGAGAAACTATGAAGAAAATCGGGGCCATTATTTTGTCAACAGTACTGATTGCAGTATTGGCATCGGGCTGCGGCAACGACAACACAGAGAACAGCGGAAACTCTGCAAGCGGCGGTAATTCTGGCGGGGACACTATCAAAATCGGCGCGAACCTTGAGCTCACGGGCGGCCAGGCCTCTTTCGGCGATTCCGTATCCAAAGGCGCGAAGCTGGCGGTACAGCAGATCAATGACGCAGGCGGCATACTCGGCAAGAAACTGGAATTAATCGTAGCCGATAACGCCTCGAAATCCGAGGAAGCCACGCAAGCCGCGCAAAAACTGATTACCAATGATAAGGTTGTTACCATCATCGGCGCTTCGACCTCGACCAACACGCTGGGGATCGTCCCGGTGGCTACCGAGAAGAAAATACCGCTGGTATCCGTTGGTGCCACCAACCCTAAAGTGACGGTGGATGAGCGCAGTGGCAAAGTGAACGAATGGGTGTTCCGCACTGCCTTTATCGATCCTTTCCAAGGAGAAGTTATGGCTAACTTTGCTGTAGATTCGCTGAAAGCCAAAACAGCTGTAATTTACACAGACACGTCGAGTGACTATTCCAAAGGTCTGCAAAAGTTCTTTGAAGAAACCTTTAAGGAAAAAGGCGGAGAGGTGCTGAGCCAGGAATCCTATCAGCAAAAAGACTCCGACTTCAAAGCCGTGCTGACACGGATCAAAGAGCAAAACCCGGATGTAATCTATCTGCCGGGCTACTATGAAGAAGTCGGCAAAATCGTAAAGCAAGCCCGCGAGATGGGCATTACAGTTCCCTTCCTCGGCGGCGACGGCTGGGATTCTCCGCAACTCGCTGAAATCGCCGGCAAAGCGGCTCTGGACAATACTTATATGTCCAACCACTACTCACCGGAAGATACCGCTACTGAAGTTACATCCTTCGTTGATGCCTACAAAGCTGCCAACGGGGGCGCAGTACCGGACGGGATGGCCGCTCTTGGTTTTGATTCCCTGAAGCTGGTTGCTGACGCCATTACCCGTGCAGGTGAGGCCGATCCTGCCAAGATTAAAGATGCTTTGGCAGCGACCAAAGATCTGCAGCTGGCTACCGGTAAAATCACGCTCAACGAAACGCATGACCCTGTTAAGGCAGCTGTCGTTCTGAAATTTGTTGACGGCACACAAACTTTCGAAACAAAGGTAAATCCGTAAGAGGTTCAAATGCATACAATAACGGGTAGGAACGATTAAGAACCGCAATCAAATTTGTTTATCATCGGGGTGTCCAGTGCGCCCCGAATCACCTTAGCTGTGAAGAGAAGGGCTCAACATTGGGCCTTTCTTTTCGCATAACATTAAGGAGGAGAATAAATGATTGTCGGAGTACCCAAAGAGATCAAAAATAATGAGAACCGTGTAGCGATTACTCCAGCCGGAGTGGAGGCGCTCCGCAAAGCAGGTCATGAGGTGTTGGTCGAGCAATCGGCAGGCGCGGGCAGCGGATTCACGGACAGTGAATATCTGGAGAAGGGTGCAGAGGTGCTGGACGCTGCGGCCGGGGTCTGGAGCAAAGCAGCGATGATCATTAAAGTGAAGGAACCGCTGCCGGAAGAGTATGGCTACTTTCGCAAGGGGCTAATCCTGTTCACGTATCTGCACCTCGCTCCTGAGGCCGGCCTTACCCAAGCGCTTATGGAGAGTGGAGTAACTGCGGTCGGCTACGAGACGATACAGCTTGAAGACGGTTCATTGCCGCTGCTTATCCCGATGAGCGAGGTAGCAGGACGGATGGCTGTACAGATTGGCGCCCGGCTGCTGGAGAAGCCGCATGGCGGCAGAGGTATCTTGCTTAGCGGAGTTCCGGGCGTGCAGGCCGGTGAAGTGGTCATCATTGGCGGAGGGATCGTCGGCACAAATGCGGCGAGGATTGCGCTGGGAATGGGGGCACGCGTGACGGTGCTTGATTTAAATGCCAGTCGGCTTCGTGAGCTGGATGATATTTTTGACGGGCGAGTGGCTACCCTTATGTCTGATTCTTATCACATTGAACAAGCTGTACGCAAAGCCGACCTGTTGATCGGTGCAGTGCTTATACCGGGTGCCCGTGCACCGAAGCTGGTAAAAGAGTACATGGTGCGGCAAATGGCAGAAGGTTCTGTAATTGTAGATGTGGCGATTGACCAAGGGGGTTCGATTGAGACAATCGACCGAGTGACTACTCATGAGCGCCCAACCTATGTAAAGTTTGGTGTTGTGCACTATGCTGTGGCCAACATGCCGGGCGCAGTAGCCCGGACTTCAACGCTAGCGCTGACCAATGTAACCATTCCTTATGCCCTGCAAATTGCCAATTTGGGCATTCATGGAGCAGGGGTGAAGAACGCGGCGCTTGCCCGCGGACTTAATGTCGTGGCCGGACAGGTGACCAATTTGGCTGTTGCACAAAGTCTGGGATATGAGGCGGCGGATGGGCTGGAGGTACTGGCTGCTCAAGGGGTGTGACGGGCATAGATAAGTTGGAGGGTCTCTGCGGGAAGGCGGAGATTTAGCGGGGATGAACGGCTGATTGCTGCAGCTGTGAATGTCCGTTATTTTTTTGAGAAAAGTTCTTGTCAAATCCCCCTGGGTTTGATATACTCATTTTTGTTGTGACAAAGACAACTTATCAATCATGGCCCGTTGGTCAAGGGGTTAAGACACCTCCCTTTCACGGAGGTAACATGGGTTCGAATCCCATACGGGTCATATATGCGGTAGTGGTGGAATGGCAGACACGCTATCTTGAGGGGGTAGTGGGTGTATACCCGTGGAGGTTCGAGTCCTCTCTACCGCATACGATGTTTAGAAGAGAAAGTCCTTGATATTCAAGGGCTTTTTTCTTTGCATTCACAGGTTGTGGATTTCTGGTACTTGGACAGGAGAAATCACCATTTCAAGGCTCCGGCGTATTTCGGGTACAGCTCACGGATGCAATCCGGACAAATATCATGGGTGAATTGCAAAGACAGCTGCTGCAGCAGGAAACGTTCAATGGTCACCCACTCCTCGCTGCTGTTGCGGATAGATTTGCAGGAGGCGCAGATAGGAACAAGAGGTTGAGGGTTCTTCTGGTGCAAACGCAACGGCTGGATCGTTCGGACAGGCTGAACAGGCTGACTTGTGACAACAGGGCCAACATCCTGCAGAGAGAGAATGATAGCCTGGTTTGCAGCCGGATTCTCATGGATAAGCGGAAAGGCATTTACACGGAATCTTTTGCTGCCTTTGGCCGCAGTCTGTAGAATAAACTCGGAACTGGATATTAAAGACTCGCCGCGAAGGATGTGATGCAGCGCCTCCTTAAGTGCAGTGATCTGGGAAGGGGTGGACATCGATTGTTCGAATAACTCCAGAGCATCAGCGCCAGTCCAATCGGCATGCGGGGAGAGTCCATAATGGTTGTTGTATTCCTTCCAGGAGTCGTTGGTGAACAGGATGATCCCCTGGCTGTCGATAACCAGTGCATTATGCGGCAGAGCATTAAGGGAACGGATGAGGGAAGTGGATATGCTGAATGGCAAAGGTTATCTCTCCTTGATAGATTGCAGGATGGAAAGCTAGGATGGGGGCAGGTTAAGGAGCTCTGCGACTTGGCGCCTGTAGCGCTCGGCCCTGCGGGTACCGTGAATCAGATTGGATAGGCGATAAGGCGGAATTCCGTACAGCTCGCAGAATTTCTTCTGATCCATGTGCATTTCCGTCAGCCGCTGTTTGATTGCCCAGCCAAAAGGAGTAACAGGACGTTTGCTGTTCAAAACACTTCACCTCTTATCGACTATCCAGTCGTGTGATATAATGAATGGGAATAATAATAGTTAATTATATACTTTTTTACGTCATTTTACAATAAAAAATACGTAAATAAGTATATTTAAATAGTGCGGAAGGCGGATTGCTGATGGCGTCGATATACGAGCGGATAGAATATTTGATCAAACAAAAAGGACTGACAAAAAAGTCCTTCTGCGAACAGTTGAATATCAGTACCGGCAACATGGGGGATTGGAAGCGGGGCAAGTCGACGCCCGGAACACATAAGCTGATCGAGATCGGTGCTTTTTTTCATGTGAGTCTGGATTGGCTGATTCTGGGCAAAACTACAACGGAGATTCTTCGCGAAGGCGGGGAGGATTATTTTTCTGGCCAAATACGGCAACTGAATTGCCAAAGTGAGGAATTGCTGCAGAAGGAGCAAGAATTTATTAAGGAATATATCGAGTTTGCCCGATACCGCAGGCTTAAAGAAAATGACGAAAATTCTTAAAGTGGTGTCTTTACATTTTGCTGAAATGGATTTATAATATTGAATGTTGGCCTCAAACAATGCTTTAACGTTATACTCACCGCGCGGTAGTGGTGGAATGGCAGACACGCTATCTTGAGGGGGTAGTGGGTGTATACCCGTGGAGGTTCGAGTCCTCTCTACCGCATACTTGAAGAAACCTGAAATCCCTTGTTGCTCAAGGGATTTCAGGTTTTTTTGTTTTGTTTTATAGACTGACCCAATGGAGGGAAAAAGAGTGCCGAATAAAATTCACAACACTAATGAGCGGTTCCTGATCGTTACCGCCGACGATTTCGGAATGTGCCATTCCATGAATGAGGCTATTATGAACCTGTACCAAGCAGATGCAATCAATTCCAGCATGATTATGATGCCGGGGCCCTGGGCGAAAGAGGCTGCTGAGTATGCCAAAAATCATCACAATGTTAATGTGGGAATTCATCTTACGCTTACTTCGAGTCTCCCGGCCTATAAGTGGGGCCCGGTTACCAGGAGTTCCAGGATACAGTCGTTAATTACTGCAGAGGGATATTTTTGGGAACATGCAGCTCATGTGGAAGAGCGGGCTACTGCTGAAGCCATCCGAACTGAAATCCGAAGTCAGATCGAGATGGCTCTAACGCTGGGGATTGAACCGACACACTTGGACAGTCATGAGGGCAGTTTATTGGGATTGTCGAGAGGCCGGGATTTTCTGGAGATCGTATTTGATCTGTGCCAGGAGTACCGGCTGCCTTTTAAGCTGCCTGTTAATATAGTAAATCAATCATTTCTGGATTTAGAGACGAGGGAATTAATGACGGAGAGGATTGAATCGGCGCGGAAAAGAGGGATTTTGTTAATTGATGACTTGATTAATCTTCCCTATCACTTGGAGCAGGGGGAGGACTATGACATTGCTAAGGTTAAAATGATGGAAGCTATAAAAGGTGTGGGAGGAGGGATAACAGAAGTTGTCATCCATCCTGCGCTGAATACTTATGAAATGCGGGCAATTACTCCACACTGGAAGAAAAGGGAGATCGAGTACCTGTTATTTATGGATGAGGATATTCACAGATTACTGCAAACCGAAAAGATTCAGCTCACTTCATGGAAAGACATACGCGATAGACAACGTCAGGCCAGTGGCGGTGACACGACGGGAAACCCGGATTACAAAGGTTGCCGTTCGTAGGATGCAAACGGCGGATCGCCGCTATTTTTCCACCACAGGTACACACAGATGGGCCTCGAATCTTTCGTCATCAGGTCCTGACTTCTCTGTATAGTTGGCTGATCTCCTCATTCAGATGATCTTCGATATAATCGAAAACCCGCTTCAAAACATCCTGCTTCATAGCCAACCTGCTTTCCGGGGAATTAAACGGTGATATGTTTCAAGCATCGAGTGCTATATTCTCTGTATACCATAATTAGGGAGGATGGAAATGACAATTAGCATAATGATTGTGGTATAGCGAACACAAAGATACTCTTCACAGGAGCCGCGGGCCTTTGTGAAGAGTATCTTTTCATATTATAGGGGAGGATTAGTCCAGCAGTTTGGCAATATCGGCTTCGATCTGGTCCGGAGTAGTTTGTGGTGCAAACCGCTTCAGGACACGGCCTTCCTGATCGACCAGGAACTTGGTGAAATTCCACTTGACGCTCTTAGAGCCCAGGACGCCCGGCGCTTCCTTGGACAGGTATTTGAATAACGGATGCGCTTCGTCGCCCTTCACGTCAACCTTCTCGTACATCGGAAAGGTTACTCCGTAATTGATTTCGCAGAATTCGGCGATGTCTTCGCTTTCACCCGGCTCCTGTCCGGCAAACTGGTTGCTCGGAAAACCAAGCACCTCAAAACCACGGTCCTTGAATTTATCGTACACTTCTTGGAGACCCTTATATTGCGGGGTGAATCCGCATTTGCTGGCTGTGTTCACGACAAGCAGCACCTTACCTTTGTACTTGGACAGGGATTCTTCTTCCCCGCGCAGCGTGTTGGCTTCGAAATCATAAATACTCATGAATAACGCCTCCCGAACTTTGATTTATCACAATTTAATTTTACACTATTTATCGTAAGAAGCAACCCGTCAGAATTGTGACAACATTGTATATTCGTTTCAAAATATCTCTGTTGTTTAAATGTAGGGTATGCGGCGGTACAAATACATTTTGATAAAGGAGCAGATACAGATGAAAGCATTATATACGGCTACAGCAACGGTTCACGGCGGACGGGAGGGCTCTGTGAAGTCCTCGGATGGTGTACTTGAACATGATTTGAAAATGCCAAAGGAGCTTGGCGGCCCCGGGGGTTCCGGCACGAATCCTGAGCAGTTGTTCGCGGCAGGCTACGGTGCCTGCTATGAAAGTGCCTTGGCCAATATCGCCCGTAAAGAGGGCGTTAAGCTGCAGGATGTGGAGGTCACCGCCAACGTATCGATCGGCAAGGATGACAGCGACGGCGGCTTCAGACTGGCTGTAAGAATGGATGTGAAGCTGCCCGGCATTGACCGTGCGCAGGCGGAGGATTTGGCAGAGAAGGCTCATGCGTTCTGTCCGTATTCCAAAGCTACGCGGGGGAACATCGAAGTTGAACTGAATGTGTTGTAACGAGCAGTCGGTATTTAGAAGGATTTCTGGAAATAATGGCTAAATAGAGACGGTGAGGCAGGAAACAGCCGGGAATAGCGGTCTAAAGGGCGGCTTTGGTTGACATCACCCCTAAAATTCTTTAATATGTCTAAGTATCTGTTATGCACGTGTGCTACTAAGTACCAAAAATATAAATAATGGGTGATGAAGATGTCTTACAGACCGCATATTACGAATGTGACCAAAGCCAGCAGCAATGATAAGGAAGGATTGTACGAGTTCATTATCAAGCTTGCTGACGGAACGGAGTGCCGCGCGTTCTATCATCGGTTTCCGGAATGGAAAATGACGAACATCAGCCGCCTGCTTAAGACACCATGTCCGGTTTGCCGCAAAGATTTCATCTGCAAATGTATGGAATCCTTCACTGCTGATTTCGAAGGGCAAATGCTCGGCGACGAGTGGATCGACAAGGCTATTGCTGAATAATTAAATGGACGGATGATGAGGCGCGGGAGCTATCCCGCGTTTTTGTTTATTTCCGGGGAGATACTATGAAGAGGGGGTGCGGCAAGATGGAGGAAGAGCAAAACAAGACGGGCGGTAAGTCTATTGTGCTGATCGACGGCGTATGCCATCTTTGTCAGGGGCTGGTGCGGTTTATTATTCCGCGCGATCTCAAGGCCAGATTTCTGTTCGCCCCCTTGCAGAGTGAGACAGCAGGCAGAATGCTGAGTGCAGGCGGGCTTGGATCAGACCCGCTGAATACGGTCGTGCTGGTGGAGAACGGGACCTGCTATACAGAGTCGGCTGCAGTGCTGCGGATCGCCCGTGGCTTGCGTTTTCCATGGCCTGCCGCATATATCTTCATACTTGTGCCGCGGCCTCTGAGAGATGCCCTGTACAGGCTTGTGGCAAGGAACCGGTACCGCTGGTTTGGGCGTGACGAGCAATGTCTGCTTCCCACACCGGAAATCCGCAAGAGATTTCTGTAAGGTGCACAAGCCGATATGTATAACCCAAAAAAAGCAGCAGGTGGCTATGTCACCTTGCTGCTTTTTGGGCTGGCTTAACCCCCTATTCGGTTTGGGAATAGAGGATTTATTGATTAAGGGCTGTCGTCGTGAGGATATAGGTTTGCGTAAGTTTCCATTTGCCGTCTGCCGTTTTTTTCAGTATATTGACCGATACGGCCCGGTTGTCCTGAAACTCCGGACCTTTTACTTTCTTGGACGTCTGCACTGTGTATACCGCCGCAGTGTCCCCGGTATAATCAATAATTTTAGAAGAGTCAAGCGTAATGGCTAAATCATAGGCTTTAAACATTTGCATATAAAGTTCTTTACTTTGCTCGTATGCAGGGGAGGTTTCGTCAATGGTGGATAATGCCCCATCCAGATCCTCTTTGTTGGAGTAATCCACATTGGCCTGAACCACAGCTTTAATTTGGTCTTCATCTGTTTTGGGTACAGTGATCTTAGCCTCCAGCACATCTGCCGGAAGAATGTACTGTAGCGCAGCGATTTGGATACCGCTGATTTGCCAAGCAGAACCGGCGGCTTTTCTGGTGAGGGAGTATACATACTCCGCTTGGCTATCCAGCATGAAGGGACCGTTTACTTTCTCGGAGGTTTCAATCGTGTGTACGGTTGCTTCATTCCCTTTGGAATCTATAATTTCCATCTGGAGGACGGTAGTCTTGGCATCAAAATTCTCGTACTGCTCTTTGATTTCTGGGCCGATCCCTGCCAGTGGGGATTCCGGATCAATAAGGTTCATGAACCCGTCATAATTCTCTGTATTAGAATACGTCACATATTTATCAAATAATGCGGAGATTCCCTTGACATCAGCGGTATTCTCCTTGCTTGTAATTGCAACAGTTCTGGAAGCTGCTTTCCACTCCACACTGTTTCCGGTGGCTTCGCTTACAAAGCGCAGAGGAACATAAGTGACTTTGTCTTTTGTTTTTGGTGCGGAGGCCAGCTGTTTAACGGTTCCGTTTATAGTTGCTTTTTTGCTTCCAATCTGCAGCTTGATGCTGAGACCTTCCTTGGTGGCTGTGATCGTGTTACTTTTGGCATCCCAGACCAGCTTCATACCGAGCTTTTCAAAAATGGGCCGCATAGGGATGAGCACGGAATTGCCCTCCTGAATCGGGGCGGCGGTGGTCAAATTAAGCTTCTGCTGGTCAACGAGTACAGTGATAGGTTTGGTTGCTGCGGCTGCTGACAAGCTGATGGATCCGGATAAGACGAGGGCTGCGAGTAAACTGGGCACTAATTTCATGTTGAATGATCTCCTTTAGTTGTAATCTGGCCGTGCTGAAAGCGGACTGGCTAATAGTATAGGGCAGTGGAATGATCCGGTAAATATCCAACTCAGGATATGGTGCGGGCTCAGGAATTGGAGTATAGAAGAGGTTTTCGTAAAAAAGATATTGCCGCTCTACTGCATATATGCTACTATAGCTGTAAATTAAAGGATAGTAACGGAAGCACCGTTCAATGACCGTATACCACGGTTATTGGCGGTGCTTTTTTTGCTGTCTTTTTTGTTGTTTTTTTTAAAAGGTAAGCATTACAGGAAGGAGAGTGGTTTCATGGCGGCGAGGATCGTACTGGCAGTTCGTGAGAGTCAATACATTGAGCCGTTGCTGCATTACTTGCATCACAGTGAGTATGGGGAGATGCTGCGGATCACAGCTTTCAGCCGGCTGGATACCTTTATGGAATTCATGAAGGGAGAAGAGCTGCCGGACGCCGTTGTAGGCGATCCCATTTTCGTTGAGGCCTGGCTGGTGGAAGGCAAAAATACAGTTCCTTGGGGTGTTCTAAGCGAGGCCGGGAAGTATTCCGGCAGCAATACGGGGAGTCTGGCCGGGGGCATGGTGATTGAGAAATATCAGTCACTGCCCTCACTTCTGGAGTCTATCCTCCGTATAGGTGATGTGAAACGGATGAGGACAGCTTCGGCTGCCAAGGAGGAGACGCTGCTGCTCGGGATAGTTTCAGCCAGCGGCAGCAGCGGCAAAACAACGATTGCGCTCAATTTGGCCAAGCAGCTTGGCGGGATCGGGCTGTCTGTATTTTATCTGAACCTGGAAAGTGTGGACAGCAGCGGGTTGTTCCTGCGGATGCCTCCGGGTAATGCTTCCGGCCTGGAACTTCTGTTGTATGAGCTCAAGGCAAGCGGCAGCGAAGGAAGCAAGGGGAATGCAGGCAAGCCTGAACTCGGGAGATACGCCGTAAGACATGACAGCCTCCGCTGTGACGCCTTCAGACCGATCGGTAATTTCAAGGAAATGCTGCAGATGACCCGGCAGGATACGCTGGATTTATTGGAGCTGCTGGCCGGCGATGCTGGCTATGATGTTGTGATTGTAGATACAGGCAGCATTGAGGAAGAGCGGGCCCAGGCAGTACTGCAGCGGTGCGGCATTCTGCTATGGGCGCTGAAAAGTGACGAGGCAAGTATGTATAAGACGCTCAGGTGGCTGGAGCATTGCGGAGATCCGCATTCCGGTCTGCCGCCGGAGGTGCCGGGCAAGAGCAGGTTTGTGATGAATTTTGCCGGGGATTCAGCCGCGGGCCGGCCAGGGCGGGAAGAACTCAGAATAGATGGTGCGCTTCCTTTTATCCCTTCCTGGGCACTTCAGCATCATGTGGAGCTCTGCTTGAATTCTCCGCAGTTTACGGCTGGGGTGCAGCTGCTCTGCACCGGTATCATTGAGCCGGCGCTGCCGCGGGTATTCACCGGGGGCTTACATGAATGAAGCCATGTTCAGGAAGCTGCGCAGCGACATACGCGCAGGGCTTGATGTCACTTCGGCTGTCGGAAACCGTGAGCTTAACAGCTATATTGAACGAACCATTCTGGAGATGGACAGCCTGCGTTATTTAACTGCCCAGGAAAAGCATGAACTGGTAAAAAAGCTGTTCGATTCCTTCCGGGGGCTGGATGTGTTGCAGCCGCTGGTGGATAACCCGAATATCACCGAGATTATGATCAACAGTCATGAGGAGATATTTATTGAAGAGGAAGGGCAGATCCGCCGCCTGCCGCTGGCTTTCGAATCCAGGAGCAGACTGGAGGATATTATCCAGACCGTAGTTTCCGGTGTGAACCGGGTGGTTAACGATTCCACCCCGATTGTGGATGCGCGGCTGAAGGATGGTTCCCGCGTCAATATCGTACTGCCGCCAGTATCCTTGAAAGGGCCGGCGATGACGATCCGCAAATTTCCGGAAACGCCGATGTCGATGAGCGAGCTGGTGCATCGTGGGGCGCTGAGCGGAGAAGCGGCGGAGCTGCTGCAGATTCTGGTAGCTGCCGGATACAACATCTTTATAAGCGGCGGCACGGGCTCCGGCAAGACCACCTTTCTGAATGCTTTGTCTCAATTTATTCCGCCGCAGGAGCGGGTGATCACGATTGAGGACTCTGCCGAGCTGCAGATTGTCACCGTGCCGAATCTGGTCTCGCTGGAGACCCGCAACGCTAACACAGAAGGCCGCGGGGAGATCACGATCCGCGACCTGATCCGCTCCTCCCTGCGGATGCGCCCGAACCGTATCGTGGTCGGCGAGGTGCGGGGGGCCGAGTGTCTGGATATGCTGCAGGCGATGAACACGGGCCACTCTGGTTCGCTCTCAACTGGACATTCCAACAGCGCACAGGATATGGTCAGCCGTCTGGAGACGATGGTGCTCAGTGCAGCTGATTTGCCGGTATCAGTGGTCCGCCAGCAAATCGGCTCTGCGATTGATATCTTTGTCCATCTCTCCAGGCTGCGGGACCGCTCGCGGCGGGTGATGGAAATCTCTGAGGTCATCGGGCTGCGGGATGGGGAGGTGGCGCTGAATCCGTTATATGCGTTTCAAGAAACGGGGGAACGTGAGGGCAGAGTAGAGGGGGGCCTGGTTCCTTGCGGGAATCCTCTGCTGCATTCCAGCAAGCTGAAGATGGCCGGGGTACAAAGTTATCCGTTATCGCAATACAGTAAGGGAACTGAGAAGGAGGTGGTCTTCTGATTCATTTGGGGAAGAAGCCGTCTTCGCCGGGCAAACGGAGGGGGTCCTCCGCAGAGAAGGGAGGGACGTCTGCGGAGGCTGAAGCCGGGGGCAATCCGCAGCTGCCGGATTATACCGTCTATGTGTTGACGCCTTTGTCTAGAATGCTGGCTATGCTGGCAGGCGGGCTCCTGCTGTTCGGCATCGGGTACCTGTTCTACCATAACCTGTTGCTGTCTTTGCTGCTTGTGCCGGGGGGAGCTTATACACCACGGCTGTTGCGTGAATACCTGCGGCAGCGCCGCCGGTCTGCGCTTAACCTGCAATTCAAGCAGACCTTATTTTCGCTCTCTTCTTCGCTGTCCGCCGGACGTTCCGTAGAGAATGCGTTTCGCGAGGCCGTGCAGGATCTGCGGATGCTTGACCCGGAAGGGGGCAGCGATATGATCTTTGAGCTGAATATTATATGTGCCCGGATGGAGTATGGCCAACCTGTGGAAGAAGCGCTGCAGGATTTCAGCAGACGGGCAGGCATGGAGGATGTGGAACGGTTCGCTGATGTATTCTCTGTCTGCAAGCGGACAGGGGGCGACCTTGTGGAGATTGTGCGCCGCACCTCCACAATCATCGGGGAGAAGCTGGATATCCAGCAGGACATTGCCGTCAGCATCGCCCAGAAGAAATTCGAGGCGAAGGCGCTGCTGGCTTCCCCGCTTGCCATGGTGTTGTTCATGAGCCTGACCGCCGGAGATTATATGCAGCCAATGTATACAGGTGCCGGAATTGCAATTTCCACACTGGCGCTGGGCGGGCTGTTTCTGTGTTATCTCTGGACCTCCAAGATTATGGATATCCCGCTGTGAAGGAGGTGAAAGAATGATTTGGCTGTGCGGTTCGGCCGTTCTGATGTTAGGGCTGGGATGGATATTCCTGCGCCTGAAATGCGGCAGCCGTTATGCCGGGCTTCGCGGTCTGCCTATGGACGGGCTGCGGCTGCGCGGATTGGGCGAGCCCTTCCTGCTGCTGATTGAGCGATGGGGAATAGGCAGTCATATTCCTTCGGTGATGTTCCGGATTCAGCGATCCTTGCAGCGCAGTTACGGCATGCGCTACAGCTCAGAACGGACGCTGCTCTTTATGGGGGAGATGTTCAGCTACAGCTGGCTGCTGCTTATCGGTGGAAGCGCGCTGACCCTGTTCAGCGGCGAGAAGGCGGGAATTCTCCTGGGGGCTGGTCTGGCAGTTATTCTACCCGTTGCACTGGTCAGTGATTTGCACAAGAAGGTAAGGCTGCGGGAGCAGAATATTATGCTGGAGCTGCCCGAGCTGCTGAACAGTATTGTCCTGCTGGTCGGCGCCGGGGAGAATGTGCAGCGGGCGATTATCCGCTGCGTGGAGAGCCGGAAGGGAGATTACAGCCATCCGCTCTATAAAGAGCTGTCAATTATGACTGGGGAGTGGGAGAGCGGCTACTCCTTTCAGCAGGCGTTTGAGAATTTCAGCAAACGCTGCGCCGTACAGGAGGTATCGCTATTTACAACCACGGTGCTGCTGAATTACCGCAGAGGCGGAGCCGACTTTGTCTTGTCGCTGCGCGATCTTTCGCGGATGCTCTGGGAGAAGCGGAAGGCGATCAGCCGGACGCGGGGGGAGCAGGCTTCTTCGAAGCTGGTGTTCCCGATGGTGGTTATCTTTTTAATTGTAATCATTCTGGTGGGTACACCGGCATTTATGATGATGAAAATGTAGGAGGATGAGACGAATGATGACATTCATAACAGAAGGCGCTAAGAACTTGTGGAAGGACGAGGAAGGGCTGGGCACGCTGGAGATGATCCTGATTATCGCTGTACTGATCGCTGTAGTTTTGGTGTTCCGTAAGGAGATTGTCAAAGTGGTAGAAGACTTGATCAGCACTGCAGGAAGCAAGAGCCAGGAAGTATTCGAATCATGAAACTGGAGGATGACGAAGGCAGCTTTACTATCGAAGCTTCACTTTTGCTGCCTATCATCATGTGTATTACGATGCTGCTGCTATTCTTCTGCCTGTACAGTTACCAGAAGTCAATGCTGCTGCAGGTCGCTTCCGCTGCCACTGAACGTGCGGCCTACAATTGGGACAACAGCCATAAAGAGACAGAAGGATCATTTGTTATTGGCGAGTATGACTCGCTGTATTGGCGGATCGGCGAGGATGGAATGCTAGCTTCTTTATTCGGGCTTAGCGCCGGGAACGGCGGGGCTTCTGTTACACTGCCGAATGCTGCCGAGGGTACTGGCACCTTGCCTGTAATTAAGCTTCAGCAATCTTCCGGCATAGTTCCGGCAAATCTAAGTGGCCAGATGAATTATACCTACAGTTTAACCGGCCGGAAGATCAGTGCGGAATTGAAGCAAATGCTGAATCTGCCCGTGCTGGATGAGATGCTGGCGGACGAGGCCAACCCTCAAGTGAATGCCCAGTCTGTTGTTTCTGAGCCTGTTGAGTTTATCCGAACAGTAGATCTGATGCGTTATTATGGTGCGAAGTTCAAGGGAGGCACGGAGAGTGGCAATACCGGAACAAGCATGGAAAAGAAAGACGCATCCCAGATGCTGAAGAAGCTGCGCTGATCTGGTTTGTTTGTAAGTGCTGTGAAGGAGAGTTCGGAACCCCAAAGAGACCAAGGAGGGGCGCGGATGAGGAGTAGAAAAGGTACGGCCTGCAGTCCAAGAAAAGCGTTCAATTCGTGGCGAAAGAAAGGAACAGAGGGATCGGTTTCTATTTTCCTGATTATGATACTGGCCTTCGTGTTCCTGTTCACTGCTGTGCTGATAGATTATGCACGGATTGCCGCCGTTAATGTGCAGCAGGAACGTTTGGCGAGAGCCGCAGTCCGTTCGGTAATGTCTTCTTATGATATTCAGCTGCGCGAGAGCTATGGCCTGTTCGCCTTTGGCGGCAGTGACGGCAATCAGCTGCTGTCCGGGGTGCTGAACGACAATCTATACGAGAGCGGGCGGGGGGATGCTTTTAATTTATTGCCCTTAGGACTGGATTCTTCGGTCTTGAATTGGAGTCGCCCTCTTGGAAGCTATGATGTTTTTCAAAGGCAGATTGCTGAGGAGATGAAATATAAAGCACCGATCGATTTTGCCCTGGAGCTGGCCGGCAAGTTTAAGCCGCTCTCGGCGGCTATGGGTGAGGCTTCACGCTCAACCAAATTATTCGGCAAGCTGCAACCCTTGTATGATGAACGCGAGGCTGCACTGGATCTTATGATGGAGCGGCGAAAGCAGGCTGCGGAAAGCGTAAGATCCCTTCAAGAACTGATTATGAATCCGCCGGGAGACCATATTGAGTACCGTTTTCTGGGGGAGATCACTTCTGCGGCTGACATTGCAGCGATGTATGACGATTATGTCGGCAAATACTATGCGGATTTTTACCGTGAAGAGGATGAATATTCCAGATACAGCAGTCAGATCAGCGAGTATTTAAGACAAACTACGGATTTTCTTCCGAGGATTCCGTCAGCACTGACTCTTTTTCGTACGGAGCATACCCGTCTTATCGCTGATGCCGGGAATGCGCTGCAAAGAGTCAGGGAGCTGAATGAAGAGATGAGGTACATACTTGAACAGTCCAGAACTAACGGGGCGGGGAGTGCCGAAGATAGTGCGCGGAATTGGGACATACCGGGAAGTGCCGGTGAACTGAGTGCAGAGCCGCTAAAAAAAATGCGGGAGCAGGAGGATTCGCTTATTCTCGCACCGGCAGAGATCAGCGCCATGGAGCATGACTTAAATATTCAGGAAACTGCCTCTCAGACAGCGGAGCAGGCAGCTTCCGGATTGCCTGGCGCATTGAGTGGAGCCACGGGGCTGGATGCGGATTTTGGCAGTATGAATATGGCAGTTTTGAACGCTTTACAGGCCGTCAGCAGTTACCTCCAGAACTATGGTGAACATGGAGATATCATTGCTGCTGAAGCCGGGAAGATTGAAGCCCACCGAACTTCGGACAGAGAGCGCAAGCAAATCGAACGGCAGGCAAAAGCCAAGCTGAACGATGCTATGAAGCTGTTGGATCAGATTCGTCAGCTTGGCGACAGCGCCGGAGCAGCACGGGAACGTTATCAGACGCTGAGCCAATATTATCAGGACAACATTCAGCTGAACAGTGGATCGGACCAGGAAGCCTCGAATGCGCAGAACACATCGGATCCTTATGCAGCCGGAAGTTCTTCAATGGCAAAGACAGATGATATTTATGCCGCGATGGGCAGCATTATGGAGGGTGCCAGAGACCGGCTATTCCGAACAGAATATTCTGCAATGTATTTTCCGCATTTCGATCTTTCAAAGTTGACTCCGGTAGCTTCCGGCTCCGCAGGTGACGCTGCACTGCCGCTTGCGGACCAGCTTGATCCCCATGCCCAGGAGCTTGAATATATTCTCTACGGCTTCCATAACCCTGCGGGTAATGTGGCGGCAGCGTACGGTGAGATCTTTGCGCTGCGGCTAGCCATCCGCACTATGGAGGGCTTTATAGAAAGTTCCCGTCTCGGCAATCCGCTGGCGATTCTAGCTGCAGCGCTGCTGTACGGAATCGAGCAGGCTGTTCAGGATATGCTGCTGCTATGCAGGGCAGGGGAAATCCCGCTGTCCAAATACATGCCTGCAAAGCTGTCCTACCGTGATTATTTGCGGTTGTTCATGCTCCTGCATGGAGGGGGCGATGTGCAGCTCTCCCGCATGCTCGCTTTGATCCGGCTGAACACCGGAATTAATCCGGCCGAGAAATTCACCTATGCCTCGGCGGAGATTAAGATGGCGATGCCGCTTTGGTTTTTGCCGGGCGTAGTGAAGCTGGTGGACTACAGCGCCGGTCTTCCCGGGGATGTTCAGGGCAGATTGTATTACAGAGGGGTAAAGGCTGATTTTTCATATTAGCGGGAGGTTGCAGAATGGAGCAATGGCGGAGCCAAACCAGACAGCGGGATGAAGGCAGCATGGTTGTTGAAGCGGCTATGGTTCTCCCCATGTTTTTGCTGTTTGTCCTGTTCCTGATTTTTATCGTGCAGATGACCTTGTACTCTACAGCCTTGCAGAGCACAGCTTCTGATACGGTCAAGGTGATATCGGCCCACATGTATCCGGCGGCACTAGCTGCGCAGAAGTGGGGGGAAGAACAAGGAGCAGATAGCGGAACGGCAGGTCAGCCGGCTGCAGCAGGAAGCACTGGTGGAAGCAGAGGAAGGGAAGCTGATGCAGCTCCGCAAATCAATGCTGGCACAGAAGGAGGAACGTCCCCGTTATCATCCGGGACTTGGAGTATCCCGCGCCTGTCGCTTGAGCAATGGGGTGGAAGCTTCGCCGCAGACCTTCCTGAGCCCTTGAACGAGTGGGTCAACGCTGCGATACAGCGGGGTGAAGGCCCGCTTCAGGAGCTTCAGGCGGAGGCGTCGCAGTCGGTGCTGGATCTTGCGCTGAAGCCAATAATGAAGCCTTATCTCTCATCTGACTGGCTGGATTATGAACGGGTTCATGTCTCCAATGCCATTATTCCGGAGCTGAAGAAAGGTGCACGTCCTTATTTTGGTCTCGTTGTCAGCTACGAGCTGCCGATGAAGGTCCCCTTTCTGAACCGGAGCATTGTACTGGAGGCAAGTGCGGTGGAGCGGCTGTGGATTGGCGATACCGGAGAAACAGGGGCAGATGGAGACAGCGGTGCCGGAGAAGAGCAGCATTCCATTGTAGTCCTGGCGAAGCCGAATCCGGGGGTGGCAAATCACCAGGGCAAGATCCGGGTTAAAGTTCCGCCAAATGCTTCGGCGAACTTGTCGATATTTTATAAAAGCGGCCAGAGCACGGCCAAATATCTGGGCTGGAAGCAAGCTGATGAAGGCGGTTATATCGAATGGGAATGGAAAATCGGCGTGAATACAACACCGGGTTCCTGGCCTTTTGTAGTCCGTTTGGATGACGGTACATTCCTAGAGGCGGCATTTACGGTTGTGAAATGAACATGGCGGAAGAAGGATGTTATGTATGACGGAATGGGCATTTTGGGGTTGCCTGCCGTTTCTAACGGCGGCGTTAATAACTGATATCCGGTGGATGAGAATACCAAACTGGATTTCAGTCTCTGCACTGACGACAGGCCTGCTTGTGCAAGGCATAATGAACGGCTGGCACGGATTGCTGTTTGCTGCCTGCGGTGCTGGAGTTGGCTTTACATTGCTGCTGATCCTGTATGTTATGGGCGCTGTCGGAGCTGGAGACGTTAAGCTTTTTGCAGGAATAGGTGCATGGACGGGCGTGCTGTTCACGCTGCAGGTCATGATGTATTCTATCTTATTCGGTGCTGTAATCGGCTGGATGATTGTCTTGTGCAGACGGGAGGCAGGAAGGAGGATTCGCGGTATTGTCAGCAGGACTGCCGGATTTCTGCTGCTGCGTAATCCAAAAATATTAAAGGCTGGGAACGGCAAGGAAATGCTCAGGTTTCCCTTTATGCTGGCTGTAGTTCCAGGGTTCATTTGTACATATCTCTACTTATAGATTGGAGGTGAAGCTTGATGTTCGGATTGAGCCGCGATTTTGTGCAGCAGGACGGTATCTCTATGCTGCTCGGCAAGCCGGATGGATTGTCTGCGGGCGAGCTTAATATGGTTCAGGCCCGGATGCTGATGAACAGCGGCATTCCGTATCACCTGCGGCTGCTGCTCAGAGAAATTGATTTGCAGGTGACCTTGGAATATTCCCTGTCCCGCCGCAAAATGCTCAGCCATTTGCTGAAAAGCGACAGGCTCAGCATGAACGATTTTTTCGGGCTGCTGCTGCAAATTGCCCAGGGAATGGAGGAAGGCCGGCTGTACATGCTGCGGGCGGAGCAATATGCGCTGCATGAGGATTACATTTTTGTAGAAGGTCCGCTGAACGGAGGAAGAGTCTACTTGACCTGCATTCCTTTGCAGCAGCCTGCAGCAACCACGAAGCCGGGAGAATGTTTGAGGTCTTTGATTATGGTGATGATGGCTTCGGTAACAGAGCTTGCCGGAAGCGGTGTGCAGAGACTGCTGCAATATTGTGGAGGAGAGGATTTTACTCCTGCAGGCTTAAGGGATTTGCTCTCGGAGCTGCTGACGGTGATTAGACCTGTGAATAATACAGAGCTGCCGGGAGAAATCCAAATATCTCAGGCAGCAGTGCCGCCGGGTGCAGAGAGACATATTCAGGAGAAGGCAAGTGCACGTGAAGCAGGTAGACCGACAGCTCTGCCAAGGCGTTCGATATATGGGGGAACCGAGAATGCAAACACTGCAGACAATGCCCAGCAGTATGAGCCTCCATGGAACAATGACTTGCCAAAACTTAAGCGGAAGGACGAGGAGGAGGAGACAAAGCCGGATAAAGCGGGCAGTGAGCATCGTCTTTCTTCCCAGTCCTCTGCTAACAGAACCTATGTTGTACTCGGTGGTGTTTTGGCCGGCGCGTTGTTATGGAAGTTCCTCTATTTAAATAGTCCCAAGCCGTTGTGGCTGGCAGTTTGCGCAATAGCAACGTTAGTATTGGGTGGATTTTGCTGGTTGGTCTGGAGTGAAAGGCTTGTGCTCGGAGGGAGCAAACCAGAGGAGGAGGAAGAAGGCGAAGTGGATGCTGCGGACAAAAGCTGGAGGTCCAAGCGGGAACTGGAATGGGATTTTGGCAGAAATCCGGTAACTCCAGTCCGTACTGAAGCTCCTGTCAGAGCTAGTCCGCAGCTGTCTACAGCTGCAAATGCTGGTGTTCCTGCGGGCATACAAAGAACTGAAGTGGAGATGGAGGGGCGCAGCAGGATTAAGCCGCCGGTGGCTGTAGCCGCGACGGCACTGCTCTCCCGGGAGAATCTTTCAGAGATAAGGCCGGAGGTAAAGCCGATATCTGCCTCTCCTTATCTGGAAAGATGCGGTGAGGATGAAAGCGGACCAGCAGAAATCATTGAACTGAACCGAGCCAGCTTCATTATCGGCCGCTCGCCGGAGGTAGCCCAGTATGTAGAGAAATCAGAAGGCGCATCGAGAGTGCATGCCGAAATCTCCAAGAGTCCTGAGGGGTACATCCTGAAGGATCTGGACTCCAGGAACGGCACCCTTTATCAGGGAGAAGCCATGATTCCTTATAAGGAGTACCCGCTGAACGAAGGATCTGTTTTTACCATTGTAAAAGGGTCTTATACGTTTCATTCGCTCTAACCTAGGAGAAGCGGGCCGATAGCAGATCTATACTCTATTCTGATTTCAGCTGTTCCAGAGCCGGCTGCAAGGTCGGATAAGTAAACGTGAAACCATGCTGAATGGCTTTGGTAGGGAGCACGCGCTGGCCTTCCAGCAAAATTTCCGACAGTTCACCTACAGCTGCTTTTAATAAAAACGCCGGAAGCGGGAACCAATGCGGACGATGATATACTTTGCCGATCATTTTGCCGAAAGCCTCATTTGTAACGGGATTCGGGGCAGTCGCGTTGACAGGGCCTTCTATTCCGGGAGTCTGGATGCAGAAATCGATTAGCCGGGACATATCGGCAAGGTGAATCCAGGACAGCCACTGCTTGCCGCTGCCCATTCTGCCGCCAAAGCCCAGAGCATAGGGCAGCTTCATTTTGGGAAATGCTCCGCTCTCGTTGCCGAGCACAACTCCGGTCCGCAGTTTCACCAGCCTAACCCTTGTATAAGCTTCATCCGCGGCTGCTTCCCAGGTCTTGACAACCTCAGACGGAAAGTCCATTACATGTGCGGGTGAGGCTTCGTCAAAAGTATCGGCCAGCGATGTTCCGTAAATGGCAACAGCGGAGGACTGGATCACTACCGGGGGCTTATGCTGCAGCGTATTCAGCAGCTTGGCGGCTGCGGCAACGGTTTCAAGACGGGATTCCATAATAACTTTCTTTCCCCTTGGACTCCAGCGCTGGCTGAGCGAAGCTCCGGCCAGATTGACCAGTGCATCTGCACCTTCAGCAGAATCCGGATTCTCTGAAAGGCTGTCCCAGGTAAGGTAACTGAGTCCCGGATGTATCATTTGGGTTTTGGGCAGCTTGCGTCCGACGATGATGATTTGATGTCCGGCCTGCAGCCAGTATTCTGTAAGCTCTTTTCCGATAAAGCCGCTGCCGCCGCAAATTACGTATTTCATAGGGCAATCTCCGTTTCAGGACGTCCTGAAGAGACGTTAGTGGTATATCTACAGCAGGAGATAAGCGGATTGTTACTTGATTAAATGCCGGTAAGGGGAGTAGTCGATGCCGTTCTTTTCAAGGAAGGTGATAAGAAACCGGTTATCACGCCGCGGGGTGGCGACAATGTAGCCTTTGATGCAGTGCTCGCGGGTGACTGCCGGAGCATTGCTCTCTACCGCGATTTTACCGATCTCTGCAGCAATGGAATGTTTGGCAATATCGCGGAAAGGTCCGGGCACCGGCTGCACAAGCTGATCCAGGAAAGCCTTCGTCTCGTCGCTCCATAGCGGACGGCTGCGCTCGACCCAGTAATTCTGCCAGTCCAGCTTGGACTTGCCGTCGGCTTTGGGCAGCACCTTCAAAAACTTGCGGAACATGAAATAGCCGCCGATGCACATGCAGCCCAGCAGCAGAAAAGTCCAGAATGCGATGGAGTTCATAAACCAATTGCTTGGTATTGCGGATAATAAGCTCAAGTCTGATTTAAAAGACATGTATACACCGCCTTTGACAATGATGATTGTCACAATCCTTAATCTCTTCTAAAGTATAGCGTATTTCCACAGTTTTGCGAAGCGAAAGACGTCCGCTGGAGCTTGCCTAGATTTATTTTCCCGATCACGGTAGAATAAGGGTTAATTCGTGAAGGAAAGAGGGAAATGGCATGCTGAAAATAGGTTCACATGTGTCCTGCGCGGACAAGGGTCTCCTGAGCGCGGCCAATGAAGCAAATGAGTACGGTTCAAGCTCGTTTATGATATATACAGGAGCTCCGCAGAATACACGCCGTAAGCCGATCGAAGCGATGTACCCTGCTGAAGGGAAGCTCGCTATGCAGACTAACGGAGTCGAGGAAATCGTTGTTCACGCTCCATATATTATTAATTTGGGTTCCTACAAGGAAAACACCTATCAATTGGCGGTTGATTTCCTGCAGGAAGAAATCCGCCGTACCCATGCACTTGAGGTCAAGCATATTGTATTACATCCCGGAGCGTATACCGACAAGGATGCCGAGTACGGAATTCAGCGTATTGCCGATGGCCTGAACGAGGTGCTTGGCGGTACGAACGAGACAGAAGTACACATTGCTCTTGAGACGATGGCCGGCAAAGGAACAGAGATCGGCCGCAGCTTCGAGGAAATTGCCTCGATCATTGACAAGGTCGTACATAATGAGCGGCTGTCCATTTGTCTGGATACCTGTCACATTCATGATGCCGGATACGATATCGTTGGCGATCTTGATGGTGTGCTGCGGAAGTTCGATGAGGTGATTGGCCTGAAACGGCTTGGCGTAGTCCACATTAACGACAGCAAAAATCCGCGCGGAGCGGGAAAAGACCGCCATACCCCGATTGGGTCTGGCTGGATTGGCTTCGAAACGATCAATAATGTGGTTCACCATGAAGCTCTGGCAGGTTTGCCGTTCATTCTGGAGACCCCTTGGATCGGGAAGGACGCCAAGACACTTCGCCCGATGTACGAAGTGGAGATTGCTCTGCTGCGCGGCAATGTGGCTGAACGGTTCGGAGCAGAATTCCTGCAGGAGGTAGAAGAGCTGCATGCTTTCTTTGCCAAACAGGAGCTGGATTCCCGCAAGTATGTGCTTGATGTGTGGGAACTGCTGAAGAATGATGCCAAAGCCAAAAAGGCTGATCCGCGTGAACCGCTGGAACGTTTATATGATAATATCGCTTCTGCCGGATTGTTCCCGCAGCTAAGCGAGGAAGCCATCAATCAGCGTTTGATCGCCTGGCTGGCCGGCAGACAAGTTCTCGTGAACGCTTAAGCTAAACTACAGATTGCGCAAGTAGATGAGAGGATGGACAGGGGATTATGGAATTACATGTGAAAAGAGATCATTCATCAGGCGGACAATACCCGAACCGGGCACGTATGCTCATTTCTTGTCCCGACGGACCGGGGATTGTTGCGGCTGTATCGCATTTTCTATACCAGCACGGAGCCAATATCGTGCAATCCGATCAATATACAATGGACCCGGATGGCGGAATGTTCTTTATGAGAGTGGAGTTTGACTTGCCAAAGCTGGAAGAACGTCTGGAAGAGGTACGGTCCATCTTCGGAGGGGTCGCCGAGCGGTTCAAGATGGACTGGCAAATTTTCAATGTAAGCCACAAGAAGAAACTGGCGATTTTCGTCTCCAAAGAAGATCATTGTCTGGTAGAGCTGCTCTGGCAGTGGCAGGCAGGCGATCTGGATGCCGATATTGCGCTTGTTGTCAGCAACCATACCGATATGCAGTCGTACGTTGAGTCTTTCGGTATTCCGTTCCATCATATCCCGGTTACGGCGGATACCAAGATGCAAGCAGAGAAACGCCAGCTGGAGGTCATCGGTGATGATATTGACGTCATCATTCTGGCCCGCTACATGCAGATTATCTCTCCTTCATTTATTGAGCATTACCGGCACCGGATCATCAATATCCACCATTCCTTCCTGCCGGCATTTGTGGGTGGCAAACCCTATGCCCAGGCCTATCAGCGCGGAGTGAAGATCATCGGCGCTACTGCCCACTATGTGACCGAAGAGCTTGACGGAGGTCCGATTATCGAGCAGGATGTGCAGCGGGTCAGCCATAGCGATGATGTGAATGAACTGAAACGTATTGGACGCACCATTGAGCGGGTTGTTCTGGCCCGTGCGGTCAAATGGCATATTGAGGATAGAATCCTTGTTCATCACAATAAGACAGTAGTATTTAATTAATTGAATTCATCCGGTGAAAGCCAGAGTGTAATATCGCTGCCAATCCTGTCCCAATGGGAATACCAACTGTATTGCTAGTGTCATTGACGGCAGTATTGGCCTGGCTTTTACCGGAATCCTTTCTCCAGCCGGGAACCTTTATCCTGCAGTTGCCTCTAGATTTGTTACCTCATATGTATAATCTAATAATCTTCTTATTCTCAATCAGGTAAAAAAGCATTTTACCAGCATTTTGGCTACGTATGCCAAAGTGCATTTTGTCATGCGCAAATGACCGTATTTCAAAGGAGGTAAATCGCTTGGGATCACAGCGGGGACATCTGTTAAAACGAAATTATTTCTTCGCCTTTCTTATACTGATCATTGGCTTTGGCGGTCTGCTTGGCTATGATCTCTATTTCAAGCCGTATGTGCTGTCACAGACAGTAGTTAAGGTGAAGGTGGCTGAGGGTGGTTTTTTACCCAAAAATTATGAGCTGAAAGTGGGAGATCTCTACCTGGATTCTGTCCAGACCAAGGATATTCCCTCAGGGGTCATTACGGAAGTCAGCCAGGTGGAACACAAGATAACTAATGTGAATTTGATGGACGGCAGTATCCTGACGGAATCGCTGGTCGATGTCAGTGATTTGGAGCCGCAGCAGGATGAAGGGATTTTCCCTATTCCGAAGGAAGCTATCTATGCGATCAATGGATCGCTCCGCAGCAGGGACAAGGTGGATATCTATCTGGTGGAAGGAGATCCGCCGGATAAATCCGAAGCCGCCCCTCCTACTGCTGCCAATGCATCCGGAACTCCGGCGTCCACCACAGGAGTCAAGCCTGATCCATCGGCAAGCAACTCAGCAGATAAGGCAGTCCAGCCGGCTGAACCTGCCCGTCAGGTTTTCCTCAGCGGTGTCACTGTAAACTATGTCCGTACAGAGGATAACAATGATGTGCTGGATACAGAGAAGGGCAACAATAACAACCGCTTTACTTCTACGGGCAAGGTTGCGACGCCGGAACTGAAGCTGAAGAAAAGCGACGGTGAGCTGCTGGGACAATATTTGGAGCAAGGCAAGAAGCTATGGATTGTACGAGTTGAGTAGAAAGGAGGAAGGCAGTCTTGAAAATTTTCAGTCTCGGTATGGATCAGCTAACCATTAACGAAATCAAGCTTGCCGGGTTCACCGTCATCACACAAAGTGTATTGCCTGAAGCACAACATGCCGAGGGGCACATGCTGATGGTAACAAGCGAGCAGGTACCTGTTGCAGCCTTAAGCGGACTTCGCCAAGGATATCCGGGTTCAACCATTTTATATATGTATTTGCAAAAGGGAGTCCGCGGCTATCAGTCTATACATATGCTGTGTGAGAGCCTTGGCATATTCTTCATTCCGCCCCGCTCAACATCATCGGCGGTGGTGGAGAAGCTGCGGTACATTCTGGAGGAGGAACACGAGGAGCGCGGAAATCTGGTCGGCTTTTTCGGATCCGGTCCGGGCATTGGCTGTACAAGTGTGGCCAAGCTGTTCGCCAGGAGGATTGCGGCAGCAGGACTGCGTGTGATTTTGCTCGGTTTGGATTTGTATGATCCAGGCTATGATCCCAAAACGGCCGTAAGTCTGGACAGGCTGCGGCCGCGTATTACCGGCAAGATGCTCCACCCCGAGGATTTCGCAGGGTTGGTTAAGCAGGAGGGATATAGCTATTTGCCGGGCAACTTCGATTACTTAAGCGCACAGGATTATCAGGAGGAGGAGATTGAATATTTGCTCACGGAAGCCAGGGCGAACGCAGACCTGGTGGTTGCCGATTTTGGCTCCATTCCTGAAAGTGCCGCGTGGTACGTAGGAATGCAGAAATCAGTGCTCCGGATGATCGTAACCCATCCCAAACACGAATATCGTCTTCAGCCCCTGATGGAACTGGCCGGACACATGGATCTCTATCCGCAGGACTTCCAGTGGATTATAAACCGCAGCAATGTCGAAGAGCTGACTTCGCCTAAGAATCTGGCGCTGCGGTTCGGCAGTGAGATTTTGTTTGAGCTGCCGTATTATCAGCCTTTTCTGGAATCACTGCCGCTTGGCAAAAAGGAGCTTCAGCAGGTAGACGACAAGGTCCACTCCCTGTTGGTTAGTCTTGGACTGGCGCAGGAAGCCCGAAAGAGAGGGATTTTTCAATGATCGAATACCGGGAAGAGATGTGGCAAGCAGAACAGAAGCCGGGCCAGAAGCAAGATCACAGGAAGCTGCAAGGTAACCTGTACCCTCGTCCGTATACGGGAGGCAATAGTCCGTCCGGTCTTGAGCCGAATAACCGGCACAGTTATCTGGACTCCCATCGGCCCTTCTCGCTGAAGCAGAGTCTGCTTCGCACCAGCAAGCCGGGCAAGGAGGACTTTTATAGCTTCCTGCAAAAGATGAAAAACGATATGAACACCGGACTGGAGCGGGAGGATGACAGCTATTTTGAGCTGAATGGAAAGGCGCTGATCGGTGATCCGCAGGCGGTTAGCTTTTTTATGAACGAGATCGAGAAATACTTGCGCAAAACACCGTTCACCGGCAAGCTGCCGGAGGCATACCGGACCGCGGCAGAGGCGCTTTTTCATGAATGGAAGGGCTTTGGGCCAGCCTACCGCTGGTTCACGGACCGGGCTTACAGCGAATCTACCGGGCTGCAGATGATCGGTAAGCAAATTTTTTATAACCATCGCGGGAAATTTGTGCCTTACCCGTATGGAATGCCTTCGCTTGACCGGGTCGAGCAGCTGAAGCGCTCCCTGCTGAAAAGTGATCCCAACAAAAAGCTGAACAAGGACAATCCTTCGGTAGAGTTCAAAATGGATGATCCGCTCTGGCCCGGACGGTTCATCCGGCTCGCGATCTGGGTGTCGCCAAGGGTGTGGGACGGTTTTACGACCATCTCGCTACGCCGCCAGGTTGTGGAGTTTCTGGATCTGGAGGATCAGGCCGGTACGGAATGTATTCCTGCCGAAGCAATTGAACTGATCCGGGCGTTAGCGGGCACGTTCCGCAACACGATTATTGCCGGGGCAGTGGGTTCGGGCAAAACCACTTTTGCCAACACGATTGTCGGGGAGCAGCTGCTCGGTTCCACCTCCTGCATGGGCGTGGTGATGATCGAGAAACATCCGGAGTCGATTTTGCCGTACCAGATTAAAGGTCACCGGATCATTCCGATCCAGGCTGCCAACGAAGAGCTGATGGAAGTCGGGGTGGAGTCGCTGCGGCATGATCCCAATATCCTCTATATGACCGAGATGCGCTATAACGAATGGGAGTTTTACCTGTGGAGCGGGGAAAAGGGCTATGACGGCATCACGGGAACCTTTCATACGGTGGATTCGGAGGATATTCCTTATCAGGGCGCTTTTGCCGTATCCACACGGATCGGAGGCAGTCTGAAGGGACATCTGATCTCCGCGCTGAAGTCCTGTGAGCTGGTGTTCATTCTGGAAAGCGTTCCGGACGGGAAAAAGCGGCTGGCGCGGATTTCCGAGGTTTTTTATGAAGAAGGCAGCAATTCGGTGTTTGCCAATGATCTGTTGCGCTGGGAGGATGAGAAATCCGCCTGGAGCTATAATGACAAGCTGACAACAGGCCTGATGACCAAGATGAAAAAGAAAAATCCGCAGGCGACACGTCTGCTTCTCCATGAACTGGGGCATTTGGCCGCCATGAAACCGATGGAAGGGCCGCTGAAGGAAAGCCTGAAATCGAGGATTGTGTTGAACGAATGAGGGGGCGGAGCGTGTGGAGCTAATCTTTTATATAATCCGCTTTGCTCTTCATGTGCTGGTTGTCTGGGGCATCTGGCTATTGGTGAAGCCGCTCGTGGATCGGCACTTGCGGGAGTTCGGACAAAAAATAGACTATCGGATGAACCTGAGGGTCAGTCTTTTCGGCAAAAAGGTCAGCGGGATCAAAAAAAGAATGTGGCTGTACCGGCATCTGGATGATCTGCTGTATTTCTCACACCGGAAATATGAGCCTGGCCTCAGTGTCATGCGTTTCTCCATGCGGACGGTCTTTCTGTTCACAGCGGTTTTCTTGTCCGGTTTGTTGACGTTAAAAGAGCTGCCGGGACAGATGAGCTTCAGTAATCCTTTTTTGGAGGGGATCAGCTTCAATGAACGGCTACCGGTTAAAGGTGCTTGGCGCCTTCCGTTATTTGTGGCAGCAATCTCGGCGAGCGTTCCCTATTTGCGGATGAGATACACCTATGCCCAGAGAAAAGTGCGCGGAAGCTACGATTTGCTCGATGTCATCAAAATTGCTACCAAATTCACGCATTTATCAGTAGATGCTATTTTGTCCAGAACGTCTGATTTCCTGACTGAAGATAATGTGCTGAAGACCCCACTACGGTTACTGAGCGGGGCATTCGCTAATTACAGCAATGAAAGTGAGCTGAATGAGGAAGCAGCCAGATTCTCCGGGGCGATCGGGACAACCTTCGCTGTAGAATTCGTGTCGGACCTGCTGTATTGCGAGAAGGAAGGCACCCGTTATTTAAAAAGCTCGCTCATGATGCTGAATCGGTCCATGGAGCAGCAGCGGGAGACGATTCTGACGGTAAAAGCCGGGAGCAGGGATGCAATCAGCCTGGGGCTGTACGGCAACCTGATAGTGCTCGTATCCTCTGTCGGAACTTTTATTTACATGCTGAAGCCTGATGTTTATTTTAAGCTGCAGTTTGAAACTTCAGTCGGCATTATTTTTCTGACGATCATTATCTCCGGGCTTTTTATTTCTTTCATCATTAGTACCATTCTCGCCAGACCCAAACTGGACTACCACTAAGGTGATGAACTATGGATAGATTATTGCTATTAATCTCAATACTTGGTGTTGTATATCTCTCGCTGTTGGTCTTTGTGAGCAGCAGCAGCAGGCAGGAACGATATGTTCACCGGTTAGGCGTGAAGTGGAAGGCGCTGGGGGAACGTGTGCAAAATGAGCGGCTGCAGCAATTACTGCATGGCAGCGGCCTCTCGATATCTGCAAGGAAAATCACACTGTTTCGTTATTCGGCGGCATTGATTTATTTAGCAGCTCAGGTGACGGGTGATTTCATCCGCGCAGTTCCCTTTTCCATCTATGATTTGCTGATTGCTTTACTGATTCTGCTCATCACCAGTCCGCTGCGTTATCTGCCTTTCGGCTGGCTGCTCGCTTGGCTGCATCAGAAAGCACTGATTCATAAAGACGGTGAACTGATCTCCTTCATCCGCCTCTACGAGAACAACCGGCTGCGCAAGCGGGGGTACATGCAGTTTGGTGCCTTCTGTGCAGGAACGGCCAGCCATTTCCAATACATCCGCCAGGATTTATATGAGCTGTCCGAACGGGCAGTCGATGAAGGGAACGAGCGGGCGATCGAATGGTTCTGTGGTAAATTCCCAGACGGTCATGCTTTTATCAACGATATCCGCTCAATCCTGCTGGCCACGGAGGGGATGGATGATGACACGGAAGCGGCGAACTATTTGCGGGAACAAGGCAAGATCATCACCAAAATCTCCAGTGATCAATATCTCAAAAAATGGTCGTTTATCGGCGACGTTTCCACCATTATCAACGTGATCCCGTCGCTTGCCACTTTCCTGATGATCGTTTCGCTGGCCATGCAGTACATCATGCTGATTAAGGGCAATTTTAACGGTGTGGGGATGTTTCAGTGAGGTTTTTGTTATATTCAAGCATCAATATAAAATATACAATTAAAAGGGAGATATTAACAATGAAAAAAGACGCTATTTCTACTGGACTGTTCATCGCTATCGGATTTCTCTGTGTTGCCATTGTAATTGCCATTTTGGTTCCTTTAGTACGTGATGTGGTCTCTAAGGCAGATGATAACAGACCCGATATCCCCGGTGTAACTATGCTTCAACCTGCCCAGCCGGGGCAAATGGCTTTGGGTGATATTTTACCCCATCAAGTGGGCTAAGACGATATGAAAAAAGACTCCATTTCAGTCGCTATGTTTCTGGCTATCGGTTTTGTGATTGCGGGGATCTTTATTGCGGCAGCAACAGACATCATTGGCGGAAGCCAGGACGATATCATTACACATACCAAGCAAGTGGAGCAGTATTAAAAGGGGGCGTTAAGTTTGAAGGCAACCGTCCTCCGCGCTTTGTTTATGTGGCTTGTCTTATTCATCATCCTGCAGCCGATCTTTACGTACATCGATTATTTGCTGGATTTGCAGGTCAAAGCAAACACCTCCTATATTACGCAAAAAGCGGCAACAGAAGGCATGGTTACGACTTCCTTGCGAAGTGAGGTCATTGCGAACCTGAAGGCAGTTGGATTTCCTGAAGCTTCAATTGCAATCACAAGCAGCACGACGAGTGTGCAGGAGCGCAAACAGCGGCTTGATGTGTATGTGACCGCACCGCGGATGAACCTGTTTCCCTATAATTTCTCAGGCATGTCTCAACCGACACGTTATTATGGCCATGGATCGATCATGAGTGAGTATCTTGACTGATTAAGGGATGAATCTAATTTATGGATTATATTATTAAGCTGGCCTTTGTTCTGCTGATTTTTATTTATTCCTGGTTTTTTCAGATTCAGAATCAGGAGTGGGACATGCTGCGCAGTATGCTGAAGGATGCCAACAATATGGCTGTCCACGATGCATCACAGCAACTGAATGAAGCCGCACGGGCACAAGGCCGTCTGATCATCGACCCGGCTGAAGCTTACGCTACCTTCCGGCAGTCGCTTCGGATTAATCTGGGCCTGGATGGCGGCCTCTCCCCCTTGGCAGGCAGCAGGCTCCAGACACAGGTGAAGATTGTAAAGTTCGACATTGTGGATGAATCCACCGGAGTGAATTTTCCGTTCCTTTACGAAGACAGCGCTCATGGCATCGCCAAATACATACAAGGCCCCTCGGTCATCGCTGTTATCGAGACCAAACATCCGGTGCTGGTCACCAGAGCTAAAGTTCAGGAGGCCATTATTGTACCGGCGGTGCAGGAGTATAAGCTGAATGAGTGATTTTGTCAGATGCAAGATATCTGCTATATCAGTTGACTAAAGGACTGGCTAGAGACTAAAGCAGTGGGAGGGTGGAAATGTAAGAGCGATAGCGACCGCCTTTGTCTCCGGATTTCAACCGCAAAATCGGTATAAATCAAGAAATCCGGAGACAACAGCGTAATCGGTAAGTACAAGATCAACGAACAGGCTGAGGAGAAACTAACCAAGTTCAATTAGAGGAGACGTTAACCTTGAAAAAAGATGCTATCTCAACAGGATTGTTTATCGCTATCGTTTTCTCTGTGTAGGATCGTAATCGCCATCCTTTCTCCCGTCGTACATGACGTTATTAATGATACGGATGATAACAGACCCACAATACCCGCTGCTATGCATTTTGAGGTGATAGATTCGTTGGATAGGGAAGGCTATTTGACAGCTTAACCAGAATAAGACTATTGATGTCTTATCCAGGTCTCCCAAAGGTATGATTATCGATCCTGTTAATAGATGCATTACTAAATATGAATATAAGGGGAAATTCAAAATGAAAAAGACAATGATTAAAGCAGCTTTAGCAGGATCGATGTTGTTTAGTTTGGTGTTGGGGGAGGTCGGTGTTACAAACGCAGCAGCAGCAAAACCGGCAGCTACAGCTGCTCCAGTTGTAAGGGACAACCTTTCAAGTTATGGTCTGAAAAAGGATATCGAACTGCCGGTGACTGTTACGGCTGGGGGTTTTAGTTATACGCTGGAGAAAATCATGATAATGGAAACAAAGTCGGCCGCAGCTCAGGCACTGATAAAAAAATACGGTTACGCCGGTGATCAGAAATATTTCATTTGGACAAAAATCACCATTGCTAATAATAGCAAGGCAGTTGTGCAATTTTCTTCGAAGGATTTAAGTGATAAATGGAGTCTCCATTTTGGAGAAGAAGCTTATACCTCTATGCCAAGTAGAATGGCTGATCTTAAAAATAATAAAGAAGCTTTGTGGACTTGGAATTTGTCTCCGGGACAAAAGCTCTCAACTTATCAAGCCTATACTTACGATGCTCCCTTCGAGTGTTTTTATGTAAGGGTAGATAACAAGAGTAGTCGTGAATATAAAGATATTGTTATTCCGGTAAAATAGCATGAAAAAAACATTTGCTATACTTCTTTGCTTACTGTTATTGTTTCCTGTTTTAACACATACTACACTAGCTGCTGATACAAAGTCTGTATCAGTAGCTATCCCAACAATAACAGGGTTGACGGGTTCAAATAATAGCGGAAAGACTTTCACTTTGGATCTTCCCAGTGGAGTAACAAGCACCTCTATTAAAACAGGAACCTTAAAATATAACGGGAATAATGCAGTAGTCGGGGCAATTACTGTGGAAAACGGGAAGATTAAAGTCACACTTAAAGGTGATGAAAAATCTGAGAGAATAAATGTCACAGGTAGTAATGGAAAGTTTGTAGATAAATTTAAATCTAAAGTCGGTAATTCCATTTGGCGCTTTTCTGACGGAAAAAGGTGGCAGATTAACGACTATAAGATTGAAAGTAGATCTCAACATAGCTACAATGTTAACGCTGGTGATGCATCTGTTCCCTCTGCGTTTCCACCTAAAACAGAGGTAACAACATATTCTGAACCGGTAGATCCGAGTACAGCCACTTGGTATCGAAATAACGGAATAGATACTGTCCCTTACAGTAGCGTTGCACAGTCCAGCATTCAGATAACTCATGAAAGTATGCAGGGTGGATCAGGAACAGTCAGTAAAATTAATGATATGTTCTACAGTGTCCATTACACTACACCATCCGCTAATTTCACAATAGAAGACGTACCTGAAAGTTTCGGTAAAGGCATATGGGTGATTGGACGGTTATATTACGTTACGATTCCTTATTACTTTACCGGAATCGCCAATGTGACTTCTTACAGCTACTCTGGAAACGTATCTTTCGAATCTGGTCTTTCGGAAGGACCAACCCTTACCGGATTAGTCGTCGTTAACAAACCCGATCCCAATCCATTCAAATATGCTAATGCGGATGTGCCGGTCAATTTGACCCTAAAAGGAATACTATCGGGGTATGAAAATTCCTCTAACATCGCAGAATGGGTGTTTTATGCGCAGGAAAAAGAAAATCCAGGTACGTTAGACACCAAGAAAAGTTTTGAGAAAAGTAAAACAAGCAGTCAGGCATTTAGTAAATTTAAGATCCCAAAGATGAAAGTTGAAAACAGTACAGATAATTATCAGCAGGTTTATGAATTACGGGTTACGGTACGCTTCAGCAAGCCGATAGAGACGAAAGAGGGGATGAAAGATTTTCTCTCCGAAAAGTTAGAGGCTACCGTGGAAGTCTATAAGGGCGAACCCACTGTTAGCTTCCCCCCTAATATCGAAGAACCGCCAACTCCAAAGGGTAGGCCTCCTGTAGCTTCCATTTTTGCTAACCCTATCGTTAAAGCCGGGGATGAACTTGTCGCTAATGGCTCGGGATCTTATGATCCGGATGGAGACATCATCGGTTATTATTTCGCATCAGAGGGAGCGAATTTTGTGTCCTACTCTCAAAAAGGAGATTTGGCCACCCTGTGGTATCCCTCCGAACGAGTGGGGCAAAATTCCATTGGGCTTACGGTAGTGGACAAGGACATGATGATCGACAGTGCGGGTACCTTCGTCCGGGTCATTGAGCCGATTCCGGAGGCGCTCCTGGAGATCGGCGGGACGAAGAAGCAGAATCGCAAGGTGACGCTGATCGACAAGAGTACCAGCCCGAAGCATTATCCAATCAAAACCGATAAAACCAAAATCACCATTTCTGCGGTGGCCGGGGCTGGAGGCAGTAATGGAGCAATCAAGTATAGCGGCAGCTTAAATGGTATATATCAAAAAGATGTTCTATTTAGGGAGCCGGGGCTATATAAGGCTACCATTTATGTAGAGAACACTTTAGGGTATAGCGCAACAAACGAAGTTACCTTTGAAATTGTGCCGGACGATTCTCCGATCATGTATTTCTCCACACCGGGGAGAGTTTACCGCGATCCGCAAAAGGGGAACAAAGCGATAGTCACTCTGGATGATCTGTCCTATTCGCCTGACGGCGATATCATCAGCCGTAGAGTGTGGGAGTACCGTTTTGATTCGGATAACGATAAGAGTTTTGCTGACGAATCCTGGGTGGTATTCAGCGATGCAAATGAGCACCGGCTAAATTTGGAGCTTTCGCATGTGGGCAGATATGAGATCCGGCACACGGCATATGAAAGCTTCAATCAACCGACCATTGATGAATTTGTGACAGCAGCAGATCGGAGACATGCCGATTCATCGGATCAGCATATTGATGAGAAAATTGTGGAGGTAGTGAATCTTGGACCCGAAGGGGATTGGACATGGTAAAACGGATCGTAACTGTACTGCTCTGCTGGTTGATGGTCCTTTCAGTGTTCCCGGAAGCTTTTCCGGGAACAGCTAAAGTGAACGCCCTGGATACAAATATTATCCAATATGCAGATGTAATCATACCCGCATGGAGTGATACTTTATCTTATTCCGACGATGAATACGGAATTATAAGAAACGGTACTTTGATATTAGATGCATCTGAGACCACGATTACAAATATAACGTTTAATAAAATCACTAAAGAATTTAATTATAAAATTCTTCCCGCCCAGTATCGGGCAAGGAGAACAAGTATTTCTAGAGATATGTATATAAGAAACAAGGTTCAGTTTGGTATGTATATGGGGATTAGAGATGATCTTCCAGATTACCCTTGGTACAATCCAGTGGATGAAATGCATTTTACTACCAGTCAAGATTATCTCCCGGAAAAAAATCCACCAGAGCAAAATGAACGAGAAGTAGATACGATGGTGGATATTCTACATGATAGTCATGATCCTTTCAAAGAAACTGAAGCCGAATATCCGGGGGTCCAAAAGCGAATCGTCAACCCACCAACACAAATGGAAGTTGAGGTTTCATTGCAGAATGATGTAGCTGATTACAATCATTCGAGAACTTTTAGAATAAGGAAAGTTATGAATTTTGATCTGGTAGTGAACTCAACGCCTACTTTGTCACTCACAACACCAAGCGGCCAAACGCTGCAAAATGATGCAGGTAAAAGCCTTCTTAATGTGGAGGGCTATGTACAGGATGCGGATAATAATGATGTTACCGTTAGTGTAGAAGTCCCTAATGTGTTGTACAAGAAAATTATCGTACCCAAAGCACATAATACCAAAGCGTTTTCGATCCCTATTGATGTCCTGGAGGATGCGATACCTCCAGGTGACTACACCGTAATTGTGAAGGCGGTCGATCCCTCGAATGCTTCAGCCTCTGCTTCAATGTCCTTTAAAGTGAGGCAAAGGTTAAAGCGTAGTGCATTCGTGCTTATTAATAGCCAAATCCAGAACAGCACATCATACAGCGATTATGAGGGAGATGCCAAATACGCGGAGCGCTTTAAGTACCAGCATAATCCCGATTATTTTGACAACAGTATGGGACTGCTTGCTGATTCCGGAGCCTGGCGGAATTCGCCGTATGATTCCTTTCCATTCACCGGTTACTATGTCGTCACCTATCAGCCCAAGGATACACCAACAGCAGATAACCGATTCAGTGAATACCGGATGTGGGGCAGTGACAACTTTACGAAGCTTTCCTTCCAGGTACACCGCAAGCCGATTGCCTTATTCACTGCTAAATTAGTCGGAGGAGCTTTGCAGATCACCGACAGTTCCTATGACTCCGATCATATCTCAAGAGTGGATAAGGGGTTAACACAGCGGCAGTGGCAATATAAAAAAGGCGATGAAGAGTTATGGAAAGAGGGTACCCCTTCAGGGACGTTATCATCTACCGAAAACTATGTTATCCGCCTGCGGGTACGAGACATAGACGGAGAAAATGCTTTGGGCGTGTGGAGTGACTGGTGCGTACGCACGGTTGGCACAGCGGCGGGCAACCTGCCTCCGGTAGCACTGTTTACCGTAGAGCCGAGCACCGTTTCCTACCGGAAGGCAACCACGGTCACCGACAAATCCTTTGATCCCGACAATGACCCACTGGATACCTATCAATGGTCCGTCGTGAAAAATGGATCACAGACGGTATGGTCCTATACCGGTAGAGCTAGTACACCACCGAATATCGCCAGCTATGGAGTAGGAAGTTATCAACTGACCTTAAAAGTACGCGATAACCGCGGATTATGGTCTGAGCCTTACAGCCAGAGCGTGACGGTAATGAATCATCCCCCGATTGCTGACTTCAATATGCCTTCGGAGGTATACCGGGATACCGTTATTGCCCTAGAAAACTTGACTCCAGATCCGGACAAAGATGGTGACAACTTGTCCTATGTTTGGAAAACAGCGAACCGTGAAGGTCCATATTATGCTGTAGGGACCAATCGAAATCAGACCGTGGTCATGCAAAACATAATTCATGCGAACAGTCTTTCGCCCAAACAGTCCATTTCGGATCGATGGGAGATGAAGTTGACCGCATCCGACGGATCGCTGAGTTCAACCGTTTCCCGGGCGTTCACCGTGCTGAATCATATTCCAACAGCGAAGATTATCGGGAGGACACAAGTTTATCAGGATGACACACTTACATTCAATTCAGCGGACGTAGACGAAGATACAGCGGATCAGCACACACTTCGGTATTACTGGAATGTTACGGACAGCAGCGGCCAAATGAAGAGCTATACGACCCCGAATATAGAGGTGAGCTTTCCAGAGACGGGTACCTACCGTTTTGAGCACTGGGCGATTGATCAGATTGGAGCGAAGTCCAATATCGCCACCTTGGAGGTTAGTGTTATTCCAAACCTGCCGCCATCGCTGACACTCACCACTCCGGCAGGAACGGCAGCGAGTCCTTCCGTCATTGATGCGCAGCTGCTGGGAGATCCGCTAGTGAAGTGGACATACAGTGATCCGGAGAACGACGCGCAAGAGAAGTATTTATTAGAGTTTTATGACAAGGACGGATCATTAGTTAAAACCATTCAGAACAATGATCCCGCCGGCACGCTGCGGCAGTATCAGATTCCGAACCCGACTTTTGAGCGGTTCGTATACTTTTATCTGTACGGCCGAGCATACTCCAAAGGTTCCTGGTCGGAAATTTCGAATGAGAAGGCCTTCATCCTCGATAATCCGCCACAGCCGGGTTTCACCTTACTGACGGACACAGGACGTAATGCAGCTCAAGTGCCGATTTACCGGACGGATGTCTTGAATATACAGGATAAGGCGACAGATCCGGATATCGTGAAAGGCGACAGCATCAGTCATAAATATTATCTGAAGCCGGCAGGCGGAACGGAGAGCTTAGCCAGCGCCCAGGGCAATTTCAGTAAGCAGTTCACCACTAACGGAACCTTTACGCTGCGGCAGGTGGTCACAGACTCCCTGGGGCTGTACCGGGAATTGACGCAGTCCATCACTGTGGCCAATCGGCTGCCAACGGTGAACATTACGTACCCGACCAGCAGCAGTCAGGCAAGTCCAACGGTAGTCAACACGCTAACCCCGATTATGAAGTGGGAATACCAGGACGAGGATGGAGATCTGCAGCAGCGGTATAAAGTGCGAATCATTAATCTTACGACCGGAGCTGTGACTGTACAGTCGGGGGAACAGACTTCAAGTGCGAAGCAGTGGCAGATCCCGGCAGGAAGCCTGGCAGAAAATCAGAAGTATGCAGTGGAGGTAGAGGCGTATGATGGCTTCGGCTGGAGCAACGTGTCTCCACGTAAATATTTTATGGTCAATCTGCTGACGGTGAAGGGCGGAGTGCAGCACACAGGGGAATGGAACAAGAATAGGCAAGCTTATAATTTAAAAAAGAGCGGGAATGCGGAGAGTCCGCGAGGCTATAACATCTTTTGGGCGGGAGAGAGTTTTGTACTTGAGGCAAAAGCTACGGGTATGCCAGATACGGTTGATGTGACCATGACGGGTGGTTACACGGTTCAACTGAATCCGGTGAACAGCGACAGAACGCTGTGGATTGGCGAACTGTATGATCCTTCTTTTGAAAAGCTGCCGGATGGTCCGGTTGCGTTCACTTTTACCGCTAAAAATGAGTTTAATACCAAAACGGATACTGTGACAGTAACTATCATGGGGGAATGGACCGAATATTTTCAGAGTCACCGGATAAAATAAAAGCAAAACCGGACGGGCGGAGGGATAATCGTTAGACGATTCCCTCGGCTCGTTCTTCTGTTGCTCTTAACATTCTTGAACCTAGCGAGGCAGTTGAAGCAGCAGATCCTGTTTTCATTCCCTGGGTTATGTAAGCCGTTCTTTGAGTTCTGCGCATATAGTAGGACAGTTTGCCGCTGTAAATTTTATGAGCGCACAGCGATGAGGCGAAATCTTCGGGCGTCACGAAGCAAGAGGGCTTATCTACAGGCTGAAACGTAATCTCTTCAAACAAGGAGGCGACAAAATGGGAACAAAAATAAGCGTCCTCCCTGTCTATTTTTATGTTCAGCAGGACTCCAATCAGGCCCAGGAGATGGTATTTATAGCGCTCTTGATGCTGCATCATGCCCTGCACATGGTTGTACATCGTCTCGTATTCCGTATTGCTGACTCTGAGCTGATAGATTGCGCAATTCGCACTGCTGTAAAAGGGATCGATAAAGTTCTCGTGAATGAGCCCCGCAACAAAAGGGTTGTACATTTTTTTTCTTCCAAAGCTGTATACCTCGCGCAATTCACTGTCAAAGGCGATCGAAGCATGATTCAGCTCAGCTTTCGTGAACCATTTGATTAATCCGCTGAAGGCGGTACCCGTCCCGGTAAGCACAATATAGATATCTCTATTTGCGGTCATGTTCGAAATTCCTTTCTTCTGGAAGTATTGTATCATCCGGTTAAACCGTTAATTGAAGTATCTTCATCTTACTGTATAATCCAGCTTTGTAAAACAAACTTTAGTCTTAACTCAAAACTGGACCAAAGGCTAAGTTGACATAAGTTAAAACTTCACCTTAAACGCTTATCAGAATGCTACCGCCAGTTAGGACAGCATTTATTTAACGGAAGAGCCGCTAGGGGTTCATGCTTCAAGATGCAAGTTTTATTTGATGTAGGTGAAATCAGGTATAGGATGTTTGGGAGATACAAAATATAAGCTGTTGAAACCTAGAGTTTACAAAAACAATTGGAATTGCTTCCACATTAGTGATACAATAATAGTCAAAATGACATTCTTGATTTAGAGGAGGATTATTGTAATGACAGAACAGGCAAAAGAACAAGCGATCCACAAAGAAGAAAATTCAACGGTGGATAACCTGGCCATCACAACCATCCGTACTTTGGCAATCGATGCAATTGAAAAAGCCAATTCCGGACATCCAGGAATGCCGATGGGTTCAGCCCCAATGGGCTACCAGCTGTTCGCGAAAACAATGAACCACAACCCGGATCACCCGACTTGGGTAAACCGTGACCGTTTTGTACTGTCTGCAGGACATGGCTCCATGCTGCTATACAGCTTGCTGCACCTCAGCGGATATGATCTGCCAATGGAAGAATTGAAGCAGTTCCGTCAATGGGGCAGCTTGACACCAGGCCATCCGGAATTCGGACACACTGCCGGTGTTGACGCTACTACGGGTCCGCTTGGACAAGGTATCGGTATGGCGGTAGGTATGGCTATGGCTGAAGCTCAGCTTGGCGCTACTTATAATAAAGATGAACATAATGTAATTGACCACTATACGTATGCAATCTGTGGCGACGGCGATTTGATGGAAGGGATTTCTTCCGAATCCGCATCGCTTGCAGGACATCTCAAGCTGGGCAAATTGATTGTAATGTACGATTCAAATGATATCTCCCTTGACGGCAAGCTGAATCTTTCATTCTCCGAAAATGTAGCTAAACGTTTTGAAGCGTATGGCTGGCAGGTTCTGCGTGTAGAAGACGGCAACGATCTTCCGGCGCTGGGTAAAGCACTTGCCGAAGCACAAGCGGACAGCAGCAAACCGACACTGATTGAAGTCAAGACTGTTATCGGCTACGGAAGCCCGAACAAACAGGGTAAAGGCGGCCATGGCGGTACTCACGGTTCCCCGCTCGGTGCAGACGAAGCGAAGCTTACAAAAGACTTCTACAAATGGGTATATGAAGAAGATTTCTATGTACCTGACGAAGTACGCGCCCGTTTTGCTGAAGTGAAGGAAAATGGCATCGCGGCTAACAAAGCTTGGGATGAAAAATTTGCTGCCTACAAAAAGGCTTACCCTGAGCTTGCAGCACAGCTCGAAACTGCAATCAGCGGCGAACTGCCTGAAGGCTGGGATGCCAAGCTTCCATTCTTCAAAGCAGAAGACAAAGCGGTATCCACCCGCGTAGCTTCCGGTAATGCACTGAACGCCCTTGCTGCCGGTGTTCCTCAATTGGTGGGCGGTTCCGCTGACCTTGAGAGCTCGACAATGACACATTTGAATGGTCTGACACAGTTTACTTCCGATTCCTATGACGGCCGCAACATCTACTTCGGCGTACGCGAGTTCGGTATGGCTGCAGCGATGAACGGGATTGCACTGCATAGCGGTCTCAAAGTATTCGGCGGTACCTTCTTCGTATTCACCGATTACCTGCGTCCTGCGGTTCGTCTGGCTTCGATCATGAAGCTGCCGGTAACCTACGTGCTGACACATGACAGTATTGCTGTCGGCGAAGACGGCCCTACCCATGAGCCGATTGAACAACTGGCTTCCCTGCGTATTATTCCAGGTCTTACTGTGATTCGTCCGGCGGATGCCAACGAAACTTCCGCGGCTTGGGCCTACGCAGTGGAGAACACCTCGAATCCGGTAGCACTGGTGCTTACCCGCCAGAACCTGCCAATCCTGCCTGGTACAGTTGAAGGAGTGCGCGATAATATCAAACGCGGCGGATATGTTGTCTCCGACTCCAAGAATGGCACACCGCAAGCACAAATCATTGCTACCGGTTCTGAAGTGCAGCTGGCTGTAAAAGCACAAGCAGCGCTTGCTGAAGAAGGTATTGATGTGCGTGTTATCAGCTTGCCGAGCTGGGACCTGTTCGAGAAACAGGATAAAGCCTACCGTGATTCCGTCATTCTGCCTGAAGTAAAAGCTCGTCTGGCGATCGAAATGGCACAAACCTTCGGCTGGGAACGTTACACAGGTGACCAAGGCGATATTCTGGGCATCACAACCTTCGGAGCTTCTGCACCTGGCGATACTGTAATTAAAGAATATGGCTTCACTGTGGAAAATGTAGTCAGCCGCGTAAAAGCCCTGCTATAATATACGCATTAAGGACAAGGGGAGAATGAGCACATGAGTCAGTTCACCAACGCGACAATTCAAAAAGCAGCTAATATTTATTACGATGGAAAAGTTACCAGCCGTACAGTCATTTTGGAGGACGGAACTAAGGTGACACTCGGCATTATGCTCCCTGGTGTGTATGAATTCGGCACAGATGGTCCCGAGACCATGGAAATTTTGTCCGGTGATCTAAAAGTGCTGCTTCCCGGCACTGAGGTGTGGAAGGAAATTAAAGGAGCGGAGACGTTCCACGTTCCCGGAAACTCCAAGTTTGCACTGGAAGTATTCGGCTTAACTGATTATTGCTGTTCTTACCCGATTCTGTAACAATAAGTGCTTCAACCTGGAAGTCCCGCGTTTATGGCGGGGCTTCTTTTTTTGTCTTCACTGGAAAAATGATAGGGACCCTCCTGCCAGTTTTGCCGTATTGGATCGTTCAAGGGATGATTTATGCTGTTACATTGGAGCTGATCCGTTCGTACTCAAAAAATGCGTCTTGACTGTCAGGGTCCCCGATTACTCCGGTCTGGACGAATCCCATTTTCTTATAGAAGTGACGATTTCTGACGGCCCAGGAAGGGGTGTCAAGTGACCATCTCTTCGCGCTTGGGTAGCTGGCAAAGAGGTAATGAAATGCTTCCTGTCCGAATCCGCGATTCTGCTGGAGGGGGTCAATAAAGATCCGGAGGAGAAGGAATTCGTCTTCCACTGAAGCAGGGAACACGATCATTCCGCCGATAATAACGCCGTCAGCAAGAAGCTTATAATAATGGCCTTTCTTCATCATTTCTGCCTGCCAAGCAATGGAATCGTAACCTGGGGGTCCGTCTTCCGCTTTATTCCGATACTTAAGTGCATCTTCGTCGAATGTTCTTTTCTGTATTTCAGCCAACACCGGAGCATCCGAAGGGTCAGCGGGATGAATGTTCAGCATGGGTTCCTCCTTGAAATGATATGTACTTATATTCACAATCAATATTCGTCAATGGACAGGCAGAATCCTGCATGGATACTCCTTACAATAGGTTAATAACGGATTCACAGAGAACGGTGCGACAACCCCGGCCATACAGCAAAAAAAGACGCAGCCTGTACTTCCGGCTGCGTCTGAAAATTCAGCTAAATTAAATTTCTACTCCTGGCTAGCGCCAGCGCCAATCTTCTGGCCGATCCACTCTTCATAACATTTGACGACAGCAGAGAGATCTTCATCACCGTACCCTTGGGTATATCCGGCTTGGAACATACTTTTGGCAAGGCCAAGCATTGGTGAAGGCACACCTGTGGAATCGCTGAGCGAGGAGGCGAGCTTCAGGTCCTTCAGCATTAGTGCGAGTGAGAATTGGTTGCTGAAGTCATTTTCGATAATTTTGCGGCCTTTGAGCTCTGCCTGCTTACTGCCGGCCGAACCGTTCTGGACGAGCTCAAGGAATTTGTCCGCAGGAACGCCTGACTTCACGGCGATAGAGAAGCCTTCAGCGAGGGCGACATTATGAATCCCGACCATAGCATTATGAGCAAGCTTGGCAACGGCACCGCTGCCGTTGTCACCCATGTGCAGCAGCTTGCGGCCAAGCGTGTCGAAGATATCACGGTGTTCTTCAATCACCTCTGCGCTGCCGCCAACCATAAATACCAGCGTGCCTTCGACAGCCGCTGGTTTACTGCCGGTGACAGGCGCATCGAGGAATTTTCCGCCGCGTTCTTCCACCGCTGCTGCGATTTCCCGCACCAGTCCGGGTGAGATCGTACTGGAATCGATGATAACGGCTCCCGGTTTAAGGGCCTCCAGGATGCCGCCCTGGCCGTAGAATACTTCCCGGATCGAATCATCATTGCTGATCATGGTCATAATAACATCCTTACCCTCTGCCGCGTCCTGCGGAGTAGATGCACTCAACGCGCCTTCTGCAACGAGAGGCTCGCATTTAGCGGCTGTACGGTTATATACCGTAACCTGAAAACCGCCGCGCAGAAGGTTGGAAGCCATGGGGGCTCCCATTGTACCGAGTCCAATAAAGCCGATCTGTTTCATTCCATTTCCACCTTCGCTCTTAGAGATTACTATAGAAATTGAACCAGTAGTTCCCGGCTCAGATTCTTTAGCCATGTTTTTCTACATTCTATCACGGCACCCGGGCTTGTTCCACAGGAGAGGCTCCCATGATTACACGGCAAACGCTTCCATGAAACTTCCAAAAACATGGTTCTAAAGCCGGGGATGTGCCTTAAGACCTTGCCAGTCAAGGCGATTTAAAGTATCCTAATTATAAAGTTGTAACAAACGGTGTCAAATCTAAAGAGATAAACAGGAGGTTACCATTACCGATGTCCAAGAAGATTAATTTTGACTACACCAAAGCTCTTTCCTTCTTCAGCCAGCAAGAGATCGATTATTTTGCCGCTCCCGTGAAATTGGCTCATGAACAGCTTCACAACAAGAGTGGCGCAGGTTCCGACTACCTTGGCTGGATTGACCTGCCTACAGCCTATGACAAGGAAGAGTTCGCACGTATTCAACAAGCTGCCAAGAAAATTCAAAATGATTCCGATGTACTGATCGTTATCGGTATCGGTGGTTCGTATCTGGGCGCACGTGCTGCCATTGAAGCACTTTCGCATTCCTTCTACAATAACCTTTCGAAGGACCAACGCAAGACGCCGGAAGTTTATTTTGCCGGTAACAATATCAGCTCTACATACATCACGCACCTGCTTGATCTTGTAGAAGGCAAAGACTTCTCCGTGAATGTCATTTCCAAATCCGGAACAACCACTGAACCGGCTATTGCCTTCCGCATTTTCCGCGCAGCGCTGGAGAAGAAATACGGCAAGGAAGAAGCACGCAAACGCATCTACGCTACTACTGATAAGGAGAAAGGCGCGCTCAAGAAGCTGGCGAATGAAGAAGGCTATGAGTCGTTTATTATTCCTGATGATGTAGGCGGCCGTTATTCCGTGCTGACGCCGGTAGGCTTGCTGCCAATCGCCGTAGCAGGAATCAACATCGAAGAAATGATGCAAGGGGCCGCAGCCGCAGCAGATGAGTTCAACAACCCTGACGTGGCTACTAACCAGAGCTATCAATATGCTGCAGTACGTAACGCTCTATACCGCAAAGGCAAAACAACGGAAATTCTCGTAAACTACGAGCCGTCCCTGCATTTTGTATCGGAGTGGTGGAAACAGCTTTACGGCGAAAGCGAAGGCAAGGATTTCAAAGGAATCTATCCTTCTTCTGTAGACTTCTCCACAGATTTGCACTCGATGGGCCAATTCATTCAGGAGGGTAACCGTAACATCTTTGAAACAGTTATCCAAGTGGAGAAGGTGGAGCATCATGTAACGATCGAGAACGATCCGGATGATCTGGACGGTCTGAACTTCCTGACCGGCAAGACAATGGATTTCGTTAACAAGAAGGCTTTCCAGGGAACCATGCTGGCGCATACGGACGGACAAGTGCCGAACCTGATCGTTACCATCCCTGATCAAACGCCTTATACTTTCGGTTATCTGGTGTATTTCTTTGAAAAAGCCTGCGGTATCAGCGGATATCTGCTGGGTGTTAACCCGTTCGATCAACCGGGCGTAGAAGCATACAAGAAAAATATGTTCGCGCTGCTGGGCAAACCGGGTTACGAGAAAGAAAAGGCTGAGCTTGAAGCCAGACTTACTGAGTAGTACCACTGCCTAACACAGAACATTCATACTAAGTAATCATCAGGGAGCAGTCCATAGGTAATCCATACCGGGGCTGCTCCTAAACTATATCAAGTTATCATACGTAGGTAAGGACTGGAATAAGGATGCTGGAACAATATCGGACGGTGCGTTCTCCCGGTTTCCGGGAAGTCGTAATCCGTAAATCGCGCTTCATCGGCCATGTAATGCCGGTGGAGAATGAAGAAGAAGCGGTGCAATTTATCGAGAACATCAAGAAGCAGCATTGGAATGCTACACATAACTGCTCTGCTTATACGATTGGTGAGAGGGACGAGATTCAGAGGCAATCGGATGACGGGGAACCGAGTGGAACGGCCGGTAAACCGATTTTGGAGGTAATCCGCAACCAAGGTGTTAAAAATGTCGCAATTGTTGTTACCCGTTATTTTGGAGGCATCATGCTGGGAGCAGGAGGACTTATCCGGGCGTATACGGATGGGGCAGTGCTGGCACTCGAAGCTGGAGAAGTGATCACCCGTGTGCTGAGGCGGGAAGTATTCGTGGAAATCGAGTACACCTGGCTGGGCAAGGTCGAAAATGAGCTGAGAAATAAAGGCATTAAGACCGGAGAAACTTCGTTCACAGATAAAGTCAAGCTGCTGTGTCTCCCGCGAAATGATGAAGGCGACGCATTTAAGGCATGGATAACAGATCTTACTGAGGGGCAATCCCTGGTAACTGAAGGGCGGCGGCTTTACTACAGCGAAGGGGAATAAGATATGGCAAGAAGAGCAGTGGAGAGAGAGTTGTCGAGGGAAAGAATATTGGAGGCGGCAAGGCATCTGTTTATCACCAAAGGATACCGGGCGATTTCCATGCGCAGCATCGGTCAGCATTTGGGGTATAGCCACGGCTCTCTTTATTATCATTTCAAGGAAAAGGCGGAGTTGTTCTACGCCATTGTAGTAGAGGATTTCAATCATGTGGCAATACTGCTTAATGAAGCAATGAACAAACCGCCTGAACCGGGAATGACCCGGGTGGAGCAGCTTATTATGGAGTTTATCCGCTTCGGACTGGATCATCCTTACCAATATGAGATTATGTTCATGATCCGGGATGAAGAGCTGCTTGCTTATTGTCGAGCGGAACAGGGACGATGTTTTGAGTTATTCTCAAGTATTGTACGCAGCCATATGAAGGAAGAGGGTTATGTTTCGGAGGATTGGCAGAGCGTGCCATTAACCTTGTTTTTATCTGCTCACGGATTCATTTCTTATTACATTCAGGACAAAGTTTCTTTCGATGATGTCAAAGAGGCCGCATTGACACATGTCAAAGTACTAAGCCGCAGTTTGTAAAAATACCGTTTTTCTAGCCCTTCACACTTTAGAACGTTGCATTGGTATAACTTTGCATGGCGAAAGTGTTATAGAGGCTATGCATTGTATAGAAAGCGGATCCCCGAAACTGGCGGAGCCGCTTTTTCTATACAATAATAGCTATAACTTTCGGGTCTGCCTACCCCTCGACAATTTTCAGATAACACTGCCGCCGTCTCGGTCCGTCGAACTCGCAGAAGTAGATGCCCTGCCAGCGTCCAAGCAGTAGCGCGCCTTCGTGGATAATAATGCTCTGTGAGGGACCGGCCGTAATTGATTTCAGATGAGCGGCGGTATTTCCTTCCGCATGACGGTAGTTGGGATGCTCCCAGGGAAAAACTTCGTCAAGTCTCATCAGCACATCATGCTTCACGTCGGGATCGGCATTTTCGTTGATCGCAATTCCTGCGGTGGTATGCGGACAATACACGACGATAATCCCGTTCTGTACACCGCTCTTTTTAACATAGGAAATAACTTCGCGGGTAATATCCCGCAATTCGTCCCGCTTGCTGGTCGTGATCTCCATGGTATGAAGCATTAGTAAGTATCTCCTTTCGGTGCTGCAGAAGTTGGAATGATAATATATTTTACCCCAAAAGTCTGTGAAAGTAATTGACGATACCTGAGGCATTTGGTAAAGTAGTGATAATATTAAACCAAGTATATTAATAGGAATAATTATGGGTATAAAGGCAAGTAAACCGACCGGTAAGCCGGAGGTGGGGGGACTTATAACTTGAATTCGCTGCTTAGACACAAGGGTTGGACTTGGGGATTTCGCTCAACTATACTGTTGTATTTCGTAATTCTTATCGTTTTGCCTATACTGGGCGTCTATTACAATTCATTTTCGCTAGGGTTCGGCAGTTTTGCTGAAGCCATAAGCGACCCAATTGCCTGGAAGTCAGTCTTCTTGACCTTAAAACTGGCCGTTATTGCCACAGTTATTAATGTTGTACTCGGCACGATGATTGCCTGGGTCCTTATACGTTATCAATTCCCCGGCAAGTCATTGCTGAACAGTCTTGTTGATCTGCCTTTTGCCCTGCCAACAGCAGTGGGCGGACTGATGATTCTCCTGCTGCTGGGTCCAGGCAGCCTGATTGGCGGGCTCGCGGAGGCGCTGGGCTTTGAAATTGTGTTTCATCAGCCGGCGATTGTAATCGCAATGGTCTTTGTAACATTTCCCTTCGTAATTCGTGCGGTTCAGCCGCTGCTGGAGGAGCTTGACCCTTCCGAGGAAGAAGCAGCTTATACGATGGGAGCCAAGAGCAGCCGCGTATTCAGGCAGGTGATTCTGCCCTCCATGGCACCGGGGATGATCAGCGGCGGGATGCTGGCCTTCTCACGTGCGCTTGCGGAGTTCGGAGCGGTTGTATTGGTAGCAGGCAATATTCCGGGCCGTACACTCGTCTCCTCCGTTTTTATTTTCGGGGAAGTAGAGAGTGATAATCCGGTGGGGGCCGCTGCGGTTTCCATCATTCTGCTGACGTTGTCCTTTCTTATTCTCTGGATGATCAATCTGCTGCAGATGCGGGGGAGACGGTCATGAGAAAATTATGGATTGGACTAACTTATCTAGTATTTTTCCTGCTGATTGCTGCACCGCTGGGCAAGATGGCAATGGGGGCTTTCAGTGAAGGCTTCGGCGGTTTCTGGGCCGCCCTGAGCAGACCGGAGGCGCTGCATGCGCTGATGATGACCGGGTTTGTCGTAGTTGTCGTTACGCTGCTGAACACGCTGTTTGGCATTATGATGGCTCTTTATCTGGTGCGGGCAAACTGGCTGGGGAAACGGGTAAAAGGGCTGCTTAACAGCATTGTAGATTTGCCCTATGCGGTATCTCCGGTTATCGGCGGGCTGATGATTGTGCTGCTGCTGGGCCCGGACAGCGCTTTGGGGTCAATCTTTGAACAAATCGGACTGAAGATTGTGTACGCTTTTCCCGGGATGGTCATTGCTACGCTCTTTGTAACCTTCCCTTTAATGGTGCGTGAAGTGATGCCGGTGCTCCAGGAGATCGGTTCACAGCAGGAAGAGGCGGCTTCAACGCTTGGAGCCTATGGCTGGACAACATTTTGGAAGGTGACCTGGCCGTCGATCCGCTGGGCGGTAATCTATGGTGTAATTCTAACGGTTGCGCGCTCGCTTGGTGAATTTGGTGCGGTGCTTGTCGTTTCCGGCAACATCATGAACAAGACCCAGACCGCGACCACCCTGGTCTACCAGGATGTCGAGAATTTCAATGTAACGGCTGCGGGCGGGATAGCGCTGGTGCTGGCCGCATTTTCCGCGGGTCTGCTGCTGTTGATGGAATGGAGCAAGAGAAGAAAGGGAGTGCATTAGGTATGCATGTCGAGGTTCGGGGTCTGAATAAACATTTTGGAGATTTTCATGCCGTCAAGGACGTTGATTTCGGGATTACCAAAGGTCATCTGATCGGGCTGCTCGGGCCCAGCGGAGGCGGCAAAACCTCGATTCTGCGCATGCTGGCAGGACTGGAGACGCCGGACAGCGGTGAGATCATTTTTCACGGCCGGGCGGTGAACAATCTTCCGCCGCAGGAGCGGGAAATCGGCTTTGTTTTCCAGAACTATGCACTGTTCAAGCACATGACCGTTTATGAGAATATTGCTTTTGGCCTTAAGGTGAAAAAAGTTAACAAAAATACGATCCAGAACCGTGTTATGGAACTGGTGGAGCTCACAGGACTGAAGGGGTTCGAGAAACGTTATCCCCATCAGCTCTCCGGCGGCCAGCGCCAGCGGGTGGCTTTTGCCCGGGCGCTTGCGCCTGAGCCGCAGCTGCTGCTGCTGGATGAGCCGTTCGCGGCGATTGACGCGAAGATCCGCCAGGAGCTGCGTTCCTGGCTGCGCGAGCTGATCGAGCGTGTCGGGATCACCTCCATCTTCGTTACACATGACCAGGACGAGGCGATTGAAGTGGCTGATGAGATCATGATCATCAACCAGGGCCGGCTGGAGCAGAAAGGCACGCCTTGGGATATTTACAAGGAGCCGAAGACGCCGTTCGTGGCGACCTTTATCGGCGAGTCCACACTGATCGAAAGCGCCTCCGAGCTGAAGGGCTTTAAGAATGCGGGCGGCGGCAAGCCGACCAAAGCCTTGATCCGCCCCGAGTATATCGAAGTGGGCCATCTGAATGAATTTAAAATGGCTTCGGCCACGGAGCAAGGTGTTGTGAAGCATCTGCATTTCCGCGGCAGCGAATGGCTGGTAGAGGTGGAAGTGAACGGCCACAAGCTGGTGACCTACCGTTCACTGGAGAAGGAAACCTTGCAGCCGGGCCAGGAGATCGCCGTGCTTGTCCACCGCGCCTATCTGTTTAATGATGAGCGGAGCTGGATTCAGGAGAACGGGCTGAAGGAAGACCCAATGCCTGTATTTATTTAATCACTAGTTATCGTTAACCGTCCCTAGCAGGACGGTGCAGTTTCTATTAAATATAAAACAGGGTTTAACAATCTGTTGTCAAAGCGGCAAGAGGAGAGTTAAAGCTGGAGCAAGCGATAGCGCCCGCAATGAAGTAAGATGAACTTTAGCCAACAATAACGGGTGAAAGCAACGGAGGGGAATTTTGGAACTGTAGGAGCGACAGCGACCGGAAGTCCAAACATTCCCCGCAGTTGCGAACGTCACCTTGATTGGATGATTGGAGGGTTCATCTTGACTGAAAAGAACTGCCCGCAGCTTTAGCCCCAACCTCCCCCAGCCAAGCTGTCAACACAGATTGTTAAACCCAACACCCCGAAGGATGTGGAGCCGGTATGAGGCTTTTCAAAAGGAGCAGACAACTGCACGGATGGCTAGCTGCCTTAATGCTGGTATTGCTCGCGCTGGCCCTTGCCGGCTGCGCGAAGGAACAGGACACCGCAACGGAGGAAACTCCCCAGCAAGGAGACCTGACGCTTGTGGTCGGTGCCTATAGCGTGGCTAAAGACGCGATGGGCGATATTCTGCCGTTGTTCGCAGCGAAGTGGAAGGCGGAGACCGGCCAGACTATCGCCTTTCAAGAATCCTATGAGGCTTCGGGGACCCAAGCCCGGGCAATTGCCGGCGGGTTCGAAGCCGATGTGACGCTGCTGGCCATGGAAGGCGATGTCGACAAGCTGGTGAAGGCAGGGCTGGTAGAGAAAACTTGGAAGGAGCGGGGAGAAGCCGGGATGGTGACCCGCTCGGTTGTTGCTCTAGGGACACGCGAAGGCAACCCGAAGGGAATTCACAACTTTGCTGATTTGGCGAAGCCCGGCATTAAGGTGCTGTATCCCAATCCGAAGACCTCTGGCGGAGCACAGTGGGATATCAACGCCATCTATGGGGCGGGTCTCAAGCTGTCTGAGGCGCAAGGAGGGGTGAAAGACCCTGCTGCCGCCAAAGCTTTTTTGGAGAGCATACACGCGAACGTAGAATCTCTGGACAAAAGCGGGCGGGCTTCGATGGCTGCCTTTGAATACGGCGTGGGCGATGTTATCGTCACCTACGAGAATGAGCTGCTGGCGCGGATTGCCCAGGGTGTAAATTATGAGGTTATTATTCCACAGAATACGATCCTGATCGAGAATCCTGCGGCGGTCGTGGACAAATACGCGGATGAGCATGGAACCCGCGAGGCGGCGGAGGCGCTGGTGGACTTCCTGACAACCCGGGAGGCCCAGGAGGTCTTCGCCGAATACGGCTTCCGTCCGGTGAATGAGCAGGTGTATGCGGAGAATGCAGACCATTATCCTGTCCCGGCTGGGCTTTTTGATATTCAGTATCTTGGCGGCTGGGATGAAGTGCGCAGTACACTCTACGCCAAACGTGGAGTCTGGTATCAGGTACTGGCCGGAATATAGCCCATACGGATAGGATTGCGCAGCCTAAGCAGCAGCAAATAAGACCGTACCTCATCGCAGAGGGCGGTCTTTGCTCTGTTTTTATAAGGGAATGTTTAAACCTATACTTGTCAGCCTACAATTTCTCCAACGCTCCCCGCAGTTTATGCTTCAATTCTTCCAATGCCTCATAACTCGGTCTGACACTTTCGGAATACATCGTCTCTCTGGGTGTCCACCAAACAGGATGAGTAGGATTCGGTTCTGTTAATCTTCTAGGGAAGATATGCCAGTGTATATGTGAATCACCGTTGCCAAGCAGTTCATAGTTCAGTTTATCCGGTTCAAAAGCTATGTTGACCGCCTCAGCGACTTTACTCATTTCCATAAGAAACTTCTGCTTGAAGCCGCTGTCCAGTTCGTGAAGCTCCCGTTTATGTTCTTTGCAGAGAAAAAGAGTGTAGCCTTCAAAATACTGATGGTCGCCAATGACCACATAGCCAGTTTCGAGCTCAGCTACGAAGTAGGGATTGGTATCTTCTTTAATCATGTCCATCCGCCTGCAGATCAAACAGTCTTCCATGAAAATAACCTCCTGTATGCGTTCTTGAAATCCACATTTTACATTAACAGCTCCCCCCTTTCACCGCTGTGCTAAATATGCTTGTTGCATGGAGAGCTTTAATAATAATGAGATGAAGAGGGAGATGTACTATAATGGGGGTTACTTAAACTTCCGCACCGGGAACTGAAGGAGAGATTAGAGATGGATAACTTGGTGTTTTTGGGGACAGGCGACGCGATGGGCGTTCCCCGGGTATATTGCAGCTGTGAGACCTGTATGGAGGCTAGAGCGGGCGGGCTGAATGTGCGGCTTCGCTCTTCCGTGCTTATAGATAACGGCAGTGATTTTTTGGCGATTGACTGTGGTCCGGACTGGCGGCGGCAGATGGAATTGCTTGGGCAGCGTACTATGCGCAGGCTGCTGGTGACTCATGCCCATTTCGACCATATTGGCGGCTTGCCTGAATGGGCGGATGCCTGCCGGTGGATGGGATATAAAGGGGAGCTGTACGCGCCTGCGGAGGTGATTCTGGTGATTCTGCGGCAATATCCGTGGCTGGACCGCAATATACAGATGATACCATGCGATGACGGGATCGAGCTGGATGGCTGGCAGATCGACACGTGGAAAGTGAATCACGGCAAAAACGGATACTCCTACGCCTTCCGGCTGGAGAAGGAGGGATATAAGTGGGTATATTGTCCGGATTCCATCTCCCTTACACCGCAGGAAACGGAGCGCATGCATGGCCTGGATCTGCTGGTACTGGGTACAAGCTTTTATTATGAGGCGGCGGAGCTGTCGACCCGCTCTGTATACGATATGACGGAAGCAGCAGATCTGCTGCGGACAGTTCAGCCGGCACGCGCCGTATACACACATATGTCGCATGATGTGGATCTGAGAAAAGCTTATATTTTGCCGGAAAATGTGACGCTGGCGGTTACGGGCCTAAGACTCCCGCTCACACGTTCAGAGTAGTGGAGCGCGGCAGTCATGATGAGCTGCTTGCGGCTGAGGGGCGTTACCATGGACTCTATCATTCCCAGCTGGAGCTGGAAGAGGGAGAGGGTCTGGAGGACTGGAGCGCAGCGCAGGAGCTCACTGGCGGCGGGGAGCGGGAGCTGGCGGGGTAGAGGCCATATGGCAGGTGCGGAGCGTAGGTGTGCTGTTGAGGTAAAAGCGATGATGACAGGCGCGGAGCCAATAGATTTCCCGGCATGCTGTTAGCTGTGCCACGCTAGACAACAAAAGGGTGCTTAGTCAGGTCTACAGACCCGGGACTAAGCACCCTTTTGCATAATGGCCAGGGCGGAGAATAAATATGCGATATACAGTAGCGCCAATGCGGCCCTGAGCGACAGAACGTGTACTATTAATTAGTTGAGTAATCAGCAGTCAGGTAATGAGCGGTTCATCGTACAGACTGAGTGATCTGCTTAATCGCAATTGCGGTTAACTGTATTTCATACAGCTATATCTTTACTCTTCGGTAGCAATTGGGGAATAGTTGCACTTTGTACATTTAAATAGGCGGGTTCCGGCTGAAAAGCAGGTTTTCGTCTTTTTTAATTGCGCGGAATACAACTATTTCTCAAAATCAATCGTTTTTGCCCCAAATAGTTGCAGCAAATACATTTAAGCAGGCGGTTACTTATGCGATCTTCAATCGCACACTTCAAAATCCCGGTTCCCGCCGAATCATCCGCTTCCCCATCATTACAGCACACTACCTAAGGTTTACCTCAACTTAAGCTTCTACGTTATTCAGAATAAATTTATCGATAGCGAACTTTACACCGTCTTCGTTATTGCTGAGTGTAATGAAATCAGCGATTTCCTTCAGCGCGGGAATGGAATTGGCCATAGCGACGCCGAGGCCGGCAGCTTCCAGCATTTCGTGGTCGTTCCAGGAATCTCCCACAGCAATGGTTTCGGACAGCTCGCAGCCGAAGTGGGCCGCAAGGAACTCAAGCGCCAGGCCTTTGGTGCCTTCATGATGCATGATTTCCAGGAAATGCGGCTTCGACTTCGTGATGTGGACGGAATCGCCCAGCAGCTCACGCAGAATTGGCGACAATTTGTCCAGGAATGCGGGATCGTCGATGATGAGCATTTTTGGCGTTTTTTGCGGAACGAGCTTTTCCCAATCCGGCTCAATATAGTATTGAGTTCCGTTCAGCGCGGAGTAATCAATCAGCTTCTGGTTCTCTTCACGGGCATACAGCTTGTCGTCAATATAAGTCTGCAGGTGCAGATCATGCTCCACACAGTAGGTGAACAGCTTGTGTACGGCATCCTGCGGGACATAACGCTCGTACAGTACTTTTTCATCCATCAGGTTCTTCACCAATGCGCCTTGATAGGTGATGATCGGCACATTCAGTCCCGTTTGACGGGCGATGGCTTGTGCTGAAGCATAAGCGCGACCGGTAGCCAGAGTTACGACAACGCCTGCGGCAACGGCCTGTTCCAGTGCGGTCTGTGTTGCGGGAGTTACTTCTTTCTCATCATTGATCAGGGTGTCGTCAATATCGATAGCAATCAATTTGTACATGTGTGTGGTTCTCTCCTTAGTTTTTTCTATTTGTATTTGTATTTCCGGCTTGTGGCGGTGGTTTGTACTGCTGTTCAGTCCTGCTTCAGGCTCAGTTTCTATCCTGCTGCAGAACTCCGTTCCTGGCCGGTTCAGGGCTGAGCTCCGCCATTAGCATGGCCGCAAGGATGCAAAGGCAGCCGAAACCAGCGGAGATGCCTAGTGTCTCACCGCCGAAGGCAAGGCCGGTCAAGACGGCGAATACCGGCTCCGTAGCGTAAATGATGGCTACCCGTGACGGGGTGGTGTACTTTTGGCAGGCGGTCTGAATCCAGAAGGCAAACGCGCTCGTAGGGCCAATGGATATCAGCAGTGCCCACAGCATATCCGGTTTCAGGATCAGCGCTCCGCTGTGAGCCAGCGGTGCGGTTCCGTCCACAAGGAGCGAAGCCGCAATGCTGAACAGTCCGACAAAAGCGAGCTGCAGCGTCGCCAGCGGCAGCGCAGGATAACGCGGAGCATACACGCCAGTATAGGCAACCTGCAGCGCAAAGGCGACAGCACAGAGCAGAATCAGGCCGTCGCCTTTATTCAGGGAGAATACCGAGCCGGTAAAGGTCAGCAGATAAAGTCCCGCCACCGCCAGGATTGCACTAAACCAGGTATAACGGGATATAGCGTGTTTCAGCAGCGCCAAGGACAGGAAGGGGACAAGCACCACCGACAGACCGGTAATGAATCCGGTGTTGGAAGTGGTCGTGTACAGCAGGCCCATCGTCTGGAAGCCATAGCCCATAAACAAAAAAAGGCCGAGCAGCAGGGAGTGGCCCACCATGCGCCAGCTTAGCTTTTTCCATTCATGGCGGTAAAAAACAGCGGTAATCAGCGCCAGCAGCAGAGCGGCACCCGTAAACCGGATACTGTTAAAAGCGAGAGGCGGCAGCACTCTGACGGCATGCTGTACAATCAGAAACGTTGAGCCCCACATCATCGCTACCAGCAGCAGACTGAGATCGGCGATTCGGGAGCGGGTCACAGTGGTCATCCTTTCCTGGAATATAAGAAGGGTTAGATAGAGTTCAGCTGCTGTATCAAGTTGTCCAAATTGTATCCTAAAACAGGGGGAAGGACAAGCCGGAACTGCGCAAAAGGCCAGCAGGTATAAGGAGTGAAGCTCAATCATTCAGCCCAGGCTGGACAAAAAATCCAGACCTTGGTATACTTCGATAACCGCACACTTGTTCTTATTTCGACAACTTAGAAAGGAGCGGTTCTCTATGATGGGCAAATCCCATTTAGTAATCAGCACCGGGGTTACCCTCTCTGTTATGAATCTGCTCGCGGATTCGTTGACTCAGCGCGGGATCACCCCGCTGCCTCCGATCCCCTTCAAGCTTCGGCTCAAGCTGATGAGCACCGGCACGAAGAAGGGCGATGCAGTAGAGAATCTCTGTATCGTGTTTACGCTTGTACTGGTCATTTATGCATTTGTACTCACCCCTTGAGACGGGCGAAGCCTCTCCTGGGGCACTGAAGGCTTTCCGCTGCAAGCAGCGGGGAGCCTTTTTTCTCGTCCTTCTTGAGCAAGGTGTTAATTAATTCACAGATATCACCACTAGTCCTTGTTATATTGAACATACCGACGGTCGGAATGGAGAACGGAATATGACAAAAAAACAGTTAAAGGAACATAGAGTGGAGTCTCTGCTCATGGCAGCCGTAGAAGAGTTTCTCGAAAAGGGCTATGATGGCGCATCTGTAGATGCTATAGCCAAGCGGGCCGGTGTCAGCAAAGGCGGCTTTTATCATCATTTTCCCAATAAGGAAGTCCTCCTGATGGAGGCGAATCAGAAGCTTTCGGAGCCAATCATGGAAATGGCAGAAAAGGCTTACTCGAATAGCAGTGTTATGGATGGATTAAGACAATATATTCAAGAATATCTGAACTATTGGGCAAGCAGGCCACGAGAACTGAGCTTTTTTTTCTTATCGATGTCAAAGGCTTTGCAAGCTCCGGCCCTTATGGAGTATTACAGAGAATATGTAAATCAAAGCACCGCGTTCCTTGTAGGGATGTTTCAAAAAGCAGTGGAATCCGGAGAGGCTGATCTGAAGGACCCTGAAGCCTATGGGATCTCCTTGATGGGGGCACTCGATGGGGTTGTTTCTTATGTGATGATTCATCCTGAAGAGGATGTTGAGCTTCTGGTCGAACGTTTTGAACAGGTCTGGCTGAAATAAACGAAAGGAGTAATCCAATGTATGGAGCATGAGAACTTTCTTTCTGTAGAAGGATTAAGCAAAACATATGGTGAACTGCCCGCAGTAGACAATGTAAGCTTTTCGGTTCGCAAGGGAGAGGTATTCGGGTTGCTCGGACCCAATGGTGCCGGTAAGACGACTACCATAAGAATGCTGTGCGGTCTTCTCAAAGTGGATTCAGGCCGTATTACTGTAAATGGAATCTCCATGTCTTCCGGCTATGAACGTGTAAAAGGGATGATAGGGTTGTGTCCGCAGGAAATCGTCATCTGGGAGCTGCTTACCTGCCTTGAACAATTGAAATTTGCCGGTATGGCCTACGGGCTAAGTTCCAGGGCAGCCGGTAATAAGGCAGAAAGCCTGCTGCAATCGCTTGGACTTTGGGAGAAAAGAAATAAGCTTGCCAAGACGTTATCAGGCGGAATGCAAAGGAGACTCAATATCGCACTGGCACTTGTCCATGACCCGAAGCTGATTATTTTGGATGAACCTCAGGCAGGGCTTGATCCCCAGAGCAGAATACTCGTACGTGACTTCATCAGACAGCTAGCACAAGAAAAAACGGTGATCCTCACCACACATGATATGGATGAAGCCGACAGACTTTCAGACAGGGTGGCCATCATGGACCATGGGAAGGTGCTTTTGATAGACACTCCTGAGAAGCTCAAGGCAAAATCCGGGGAGGGAGAACTTCTGCAGCTACGGGTAAATGGGGTAAGCGCAGATTTGGCCCATCAAGTCCTGAAGTCGATGCCGGATGAATGTACAGAGCGAACCTATTCGGATGGATTATTTTTGCTGGGGGCGGGTGGAGTTCTTGAGCTTATTCCGAAGGTGAACCAGAGATTGCAGGCTTTTAACATACATATAGAGGATATGACGATCCGGAAGCGGACGCTTGAGGATGCATTTATTGCTGTGACTGGAAGGGGGCTGCGGGAATGAGACTGGCGGCTTCGGTTACCAAATCCTTTAAGGAAAACATAAGGGATTGGAAAGTTCTCGCGATGGTTTTGATGTTCTCTCCGTTCTTTTTAGTACTGATGAACCTTTTTTACGGGGGAGGGCCTACCACCTATCATTTAGGCGTTCTGAATTTGGATTCAGGCCACGCGTCCATCGAATTAATCAGCAATCTGGAGAATATGAAGGGGCAGGACAACTCACAACTATTTAATGTAACCGGTTTCGGTGGCGAGGAGCCATTAAGGGCAAAGATTAAGGAAAAGGCGATAGATATAGGAATCGTGATCCCAGAAGATTATTCTGACAAATTAGGCAGCAAGGCTGCCGGGAACAATGCAGACCCTGCTCAAATAAACTTTTATGGAAGTATGGGAAATATGCGATATCCGGTTGCGGCGGTATGGGTGGCAGATGCTGTAAGCAAACAGGGGATGGATGCAGCGAAAATAATATTGCCCGCAAGTATAAATGAAACTTTTCTGGAGAAAAAACAGCCGTTGAACGAATTTGAAGGTTATGTTCCGGGTTTAATCTCTTTGGCTGTTTTAATGATCCTGTTTACAGCTACAGCTTCCATTGTAAAGGAAAATGATAAGAAGACACTTATAAGGTTGAAGCTCAGCCGTCTTGGAGCCTTCAATTTCCTTGCCGGTATATGTATTACGCAAGCCATCGTAGCAGCAGGGGCCATTGTTCTGTCCTACTGGACCGCGCTTGGGTTAGGCTACAGACCGGCAGGAGGATTTGGCGCCATCCTTGTTGTTGGGATCCTGTCGAGCTTTTCCATGGTTGCTATAAGCTTAGTGGTAGCAAGTTTTCTGAATACCGTTTTTGATGTTTTAACTGTCGGCTGTTTTCCTTTCTTTATTCTAATGTTTTTTTCAGGGAGTATGTTCCCCCTGCCGAAGATGAGTATATTTACAATTCACGGGCATTCCTTTGGGATCACAGATTTATTGCCGCTTACGCATACCGCCAATGCTTTTAATCACATTTTGAACGATGGAGCAGGCTTACATGAGGTATGGTTTGATTTCATAATGATTGCGCTGCTCACCGTAATATATTTTGTAACAGGACTTTTGCTGTACCAGAAGCGTAAGCTTTCCAAAGCATAACTGAATGTGAAGAGAGGAAGGAACGCGCTGGAAACCGCTGTTTCATTAAAAAACCAGCCAGACTCCGGTTAATGGAGATTGGCTGGTTTCTATTTCTCGCTGAAACGGTACCGTCCTAAAAAAGGACGGCAAAGCCGTTTCCACTTGCGAAAAGCTATTCTTCCAGGAAAATAAGCCCGATAAAGTCCTCCGGCTCAATGCGGCCGAAATAATGCTTCAGATCGAGCCCGGACAGAGCGTCTCTGACCTCAGCTTGTTCATAACGTTTGCCGCGCAGCGCGTTCTCTACGTCTGCCACATCGCCGACGCCGAAGAAGTCACCGTAAATTTTGATCTCTTGAATAATGGAGTCTTCAATATCCATGCGGATATCGACAAGTCCTGCCGGGAATTTGCGGGTATGCTTCACATTGCTTTTCGGCGACAGGCCGTAGTTCCAATCCCAGTTCTGGTAATGCTCCTTGGAAATTTCATTGATCCGCACCCAGTCATCCATGGTCAGCTTGTACTGTGGAACCTCGGAAGGCTCCATGCCAAAGATGGAACGCAGCAGGCCTTCGCGGAATTCCTCAATCGTCATTTCAGTGCCGAGCAGCTCCTTAATGTTGGCCACCCGGCTGCGCACGGATTTGGTGCTCTTGGATTTGAATTTCTCCGGATTGACATTGAGCGAAGCCTGCACATCATCCAAATTGAGGTTGAACATCAAGGTTCCATGGCTGAACATACGTCCGCGTGTGGAGAATTGGGCATTTCCGGAGATTTTTTGCTCGCCGACCTGAAGGTCATTGCGCCCGCTAAGCTCGGCATTTACACCCATGGACTGCAGATAGTCGATGACCGGCTGGGTGAATTTGAGAAAGTTATGGAACGACTGTCCGTCGTCTTTGGTAATGAAGCTGAAGTTGAGATTGCCGAGATCATGATAGACAGCCCCGCCGCCGGACAACCGCCGCACGACCTGGATGTTGTTGTCTTTTACATACTCATGGTTGATCTCTTCAATCGTATTCTGGTGTTTGCCGATGATGATGGACGGACTGTTGATATAAAAGAGCAGATAGCTTTCGTCCATCGGCAGGTTTTTAAGCGCAAACTCTTCAATCGCCAGATTAATCGATGCGTCTGTGATTCCTGTGTTATCGATAAAAAGCATAGTGTATTCCTCCGCTTAGGCATGATTAACTACTGCATTTATTCTAAACTAAAAGCTTGCATTTCACAAAATAGAAAACATTCTTCATATAAGCAGCGGTGTGTGCTGAAGAGCCCAACTGTGCATTCACTGGTGCCGGGGCATTGACGTACTCTTGGCAAAGGGGCAATAATTGGGTCAATGAAGAACATACCCGCGAGGAAGATCAGAGGGAGTGCAGAACTATGCTTGAAAAATATGGCCACGGCGGTGATTTGCTGACAGCAGCGGAACTCTATGGGGTGGGGGACGGCCTGTTTCTTGATTTCAGCGCCAATATTAACCCGCTGGGCCCGCCGCCCGGCGTGCTTGAACTGCTGCGTGATTCCAGGCAAGCCGTCACGGCTTATCCCGATCCCGGACACCGCCGATTAAAGTCGCTGCTGGCGGAGAGTCTTGGAGTGGAGAGCAGGTGGATTACGGTGGGCAACGGGGCAGCAGAGTCAATGGCGCTGCTACTGCTGGCTGCAGCACCGCGCAAGGTGGGGATCATTGAGCCTTGCTTCTCCGAATACCGCCAGCTTGCGGAGCAATTCGGTGCGGAGGTCTTGTCCGTTCAGGGAACGAAGGAGCAGGAATACCGGGCCGGTGTGCAGAGCATCGCCGGACTGCTGGAGCAGGTCGATCTGCTGTTCCTCGGCCAGCCGAACAATCCGAACGGCGTCCAGTATTCGCTGGACGACCTTCGGCTGCTGGCACGCAAGGCGGAGCGCTGCGGGGCCATTCTTGCGGTCGATGAAGCGTTCATCGACTTCATTCCCGGGGAGCGGCGGCAATCTTTGCTGCCGGAGCTGGCGGGTTACCGTCAGACGGTGCTGATCCGCTCGATGACGAAGTTCTATGCCATCCCGGGGCTGCGCCTGGGATTCACGGTCGCGCATCCCGAGCTTGCGGCGGCAATGACCGCCAAGCAGGTGACGTGGAGCGTGAACGGCCTGGCGCTGCTGGCCGGGGAAGCTTGCCTGCGCAGCGGGCAAGCCTATGAAGCGAACACCCGCGAGTTAATCGCGGAGGAGCGGGAGGTGCTGCGGCAGGGGCTGCTGCAGCTCGGCTGTGCTGTGCCGCCGGGCGAGGCCAACTTCCTGCTCGCCGGCCTCCCTGCGTCATGGAGCGCGCAGGAAATGCAGGCCAGGCTGGGCCGCAGCGGCATCCTGGTGCGCAGCTGCGCCATGTATGCCGGCCTGGGGCACGGCCATATCCGCGTCGCGGTCCGGGGGCGCGACGATAATGCCCGGCTGCTCCGGCAGATGGCGGAGATTATGCAGGGGGAATTTTTATGATCGGCTGGGTTGCATGCTGGATATTAGGCGCGTCGCCGGATTTGATTTGATTTGATGCACCAGTATTCTATTGTATTTTGTACAGTAGAATGGACGTTGAATTGGGCGGAAATTGATTCTATTGTATTCTCTGCAACAGAATTCCCCAAAAAGGTCCATTTACGAGCGATGTGGCGAATTCTACTGTATAGAATGCAATAGAAAGCTTTTCTGGAGTCAAAAGAGTTGGATCTGTTGTACTTTTTGCATTAGAAGTTGAAGGGATTGTTTGATATTTATTCTCTGGATTGGGCGATTGATCAGAGTAAGCTCACCCATCTGCCACATAGTGAAAAGGGTTATTTGGTGGGATATAATGGAATGAAAAGTCCGTGAAAATGATTGGTTACGAGAGCCCGAATAGAATAAATGTAATTTCTGCAACTATCAGGTGCGGCAGCAGGGCGCTTTGAGAGATACCTGTATTTTGTGCAATTAAAAGTAGCCGAAAAGGACATTTCTGCTGAAACCGGGCTGTTTAGATGTACGGAGTGCAACTAAATCAAATTTCCTCCTGAAATGGGGGCTTTTAGTTGTACAGAATGCAGTTATCTCTATAGCTGAGGATGAGAAGAAGTAGGTTAGCTGAGAAGAGGTAGGTTAGAGGAGAAGAAGTACGTTAGCTGAGAAGAGGTAGGTTAGAGGGGAAGAAGTAAGTTAGCTAAGAAGAGGTATGTCAGCTGAACTGTTGTTTGTTCGTAGAGAAAAAGTTTGTTAGATAGGCAAGGTTATTTCTATAAAAAGTCATAGTGATCTGGCTGCCCTTCTATATTTAGCAGGAATCCAACGTTGGTGAAAGTCTTATGTTATTCACTCCTTGTGCAGCAAGGTTTAGGGAGCTCGGCTAGATGGCATGCTTCTTCTTGCCCGCTTTTTGAGTACAATTACAGTAGGAGTTACGGAGCCGCAGTAAGCTGCGAACACGGAGCTGCAATACGAACGAGGTTGAAACTGCAAACAAGGCTGATGCTGTGCATAGAGTTTGGAAAAGAACTGTGAGGGGAGACGGATAGAAGATGGATGAAGTGAAAATCCCTTTTAATCTTACCGGCGGGGAAACTGTGTACCTGAGCAGGGTCTGGCCGGGGCTTGTGCTGGAATGGAAGGAAGGACATCTGCTGCTGGAGTTCCCGGCTGAGGCGGATGGGATTTCGAGTGCGGTGTACGGCGGGGGAATGGGACGTCTACAGCGGGCCGTCAACCAATTTGTCAGTCGTGATTACGAATGCAGCGATCCTGTGCGGGATATGGAGCTTAAATTGTACGAATGGGGCTACCCGCAAGAAGGCTGTGCGGGCCTTATGACCGCTGTGCCGCTGGAGCACGCAGCTGTGATAGAAGAAGATACCGGCTCGGCAGGCATCTTTTGCTGTGTGACGGCCGCTTCGGGCAATGCCGCGCGTGCCGGGGTGGAGCGCCCCGTGCTGGCGGCTTACCGCCCCGGCACGATCAATATTATGCTCGGCATTGACGGACGGCTGACTCCGGCGGCGATGGTCAATGCCGTAATGACGGCAGCCGAAGCCAAAGCTGCCGCCCTGGCCGATCTCGGCGTCACTGATCCCGAGAACGGCCTGATTGCAACCGGCACAACCACGGATGCGATTGTGCTTGCGGTGAGCCAAAGCGGGCGCTACGGCGCGGAGCATGTCTATGCAGGAACAGCGACTGATCTTGGCGGCGCCATTGGCCGGCTGGTGTATGCCGCTGTTACCGGCAGCCTGCAGTCTGTGAAAACTGTACAGCCGGCGCAATCTGTGCAGCCAGCCAAGGTGGAACAATTGGCTGAACCAGTAATCTCGGCTCAAACGGATCAAGTTGTGCAGCACGATTCCAAGGCGCAAGCCATCCAAAGCGCCCCCATGGCTCAAGCTGTGCCACCTGCTCCACTGGCTCAAACTGTGTCATCAGCTCGACTGACTCAAGCTGTGCCATCCGCTCTACAGGAGCAGGCTAGGAAGGGCGGGCAATGAGCAGCCAATTCCTGATAACCCGGCGGGGTGAGCGCCCGTGAGTCTTGCCTTAATATTGCTGGCAGCCTATGTGCTGGACCTGATCGTAGGCGATCCAAGGAGTCTTCCCCATCCCGTAGTGTATATGGGGAAGGCGATTTCTGCGATTGAGCGGCTGATCCGCCGCTTTGTTTCGCAGCCGCGGAGTCTGAAGCGGGCCGGGGTCCTGCTGCCGCTGCTGGTGGCGGGCGGAGCCTGGGGGCTGACAGCACTCCTCGTCGGACTGCTGTCCTGGGTATCTCCTTGGCTCGGCTGGGCAGCCGAGGCTTGGCTGATCTCCACAACGATTGCCGCCAAAGGATTGAAGGAGGCTGGGCTTGCCGTATATGTCGAGCTGCGCAAGGGTGATCATCCCGCAGCGCGCAGGGCGCTGGGGATGATCGTCGGCCGCGATACGGCTGGGCTGGACAGCCCGGAGATTGTCCGCGGCACTGTGGAAACCGTAGCGGAGAATATCGTCGATGCGATTATTTCCCCGCTGTTCTTCGCCCTGCTGGGCGGTGCACCGCTGGCTATGGCTTACCGTGCAGTGAACACGCTGGATTCCATGGTCGGCTACAAGAACGATAAATACCGCGACCTCGGCTGGGCATCCGCCCGGCTCGATGATGTGGTCAATTACATACCGGCGCGAATCACTGCGCTGTTGTTAACCTTATGCGCCTCGCTGCTGCGGCTGGATTGGCGGGGCTGCTGGTGCACCGTACTTCGCGATGCCCGCCTTCATCCCAGTCCGAACAGCGGCTACCCGGAGTCGGCAGTTGCCGGAGCACTGGGCATTCGGCTGGGAGGCGAAAATGTCTATCACGGCATCACTTCGTTCCGGGCTTACATGGGGGACCCGCTGCGCGCTATGGAACCGGAGGATATTATTGTGACCTCCCGGCTGATGCTGCTCTCTTCGGCAATATTCGTCTGCATCTGCTCAGCATTGGCATGGATTTGGATCGGAGGCTGAGCGGAAAGCATGACAGATCTAACACATGGACAAGGACATGGACAAGGACATGGACAAGAGCATGAGCATGTGCGCGAGCAATGGCAAGAGCAAGAACAAAGGCAAGAGCAAGAACAAAGGCAAGAGCAAGAACAAAGGCAAGGGCAAGAACAAAGGCAAGGGCAAGGGCAAGAACAAAGGCAAGAGCAAGAACAACAGCAAGGGCAAAAGCACGGAAAAGAGTCAAAACTAAAACAAGTGCTAGAGCAGGAGATAAGGAAAGAACCAAGGCAAGGGGATGAGAAAGCACAGGTGCTGGCTCCAAAACTGGATCAAGTGCTGCCCAAAGTACTGCCCAAAGTGCTGCCCAAAGTACTGCCCAAAGTACTCCAGCTCCAGTTAGTTCTTCTCCGCCATGGCCATACACAGTGGAATAAGGAACGCCGTTATCTGGGGAGCACGGATCTTCCTCTGCTGCCCGGAGCACGGGAGGAGTTGACTGCGCTCAGGGAGCAGCCTGAACTGCGCGGAGATTTCTGGAGGGTATATTGCAGCGATTTGCGCAGATGCCGGGAGACATTGGCTTGCATCGCACCAGGTCTTGAGGCGTCGTCCCTTTATGATTCCCGTTTGCGTGAGATGAGCTTCGGCACGTGGGAGGGCTGTACTTATGAGCAGCTGCAGAATAATCTCGATTATCGAAGCTGGATTGATGATCCTGCCGAGGTCACGCCGCCTGACGGGGAATCCTGGCAGGCCTTCGAAGCGCGGCTGGACTCGTTTTTAAAGGAACTAAGGCAGGCAGCCGAAGCAAGCGGGGATGAGGCTGAATTAAGCCCGCTCCCTGAAGACAGTACCGTCCAAACTGCCGCTCCGGACCACCACCCTAGTGAAGAGCCGCTGCATTTGCGTGTGCTGCTGGTGACCCACGGCGGTGTAATCCGCCAGCTGCTGGCACGGGCTTTGGAGGACGTGACTTTCCGTACCGCTGCCGCTCCGCCGCCTGGAACGGCGGTAGTACTTACACTGGTACGGAGCGCAGGCAAGTGGCAGTGGTAATCCTTATTCAAAAAAACGTTCAGCCAAACGCATCTGTAAGCACTAGAAGAAATCACATGATGCAGGATAGAACCACACCGGAAGAAAATCCCGGGGTTGTGGTTCTTTTTTTACGCTGGCGACTGTGCCATGATAGCTATGGGGGCGATTGAAGCATGTTTAAGGATTTCAAGCTCATTGCCGGACGTCCGGTATATATTCAGGTGAAGGATTATTTGAAGCATCTCATTCTAAAAGGCGCCCTCCAAGGCGGCCAGAAGCTTCCGTCGACACGCGAGCTCAGCACACTGCTGAAAGTCAGCCGCAATTCGATTATTTCCGCCTATGCGGGGCTTACGGATGACGGCTTTGCGTATACGGTGCAGGGTCAAGGAAGTTATGTTTCGCTTGCTGCCTCTACTGAGAGTGCGGCGGCCCCCTCCTGGACCGTGGACTGGAAAAAGCGGATGAACAGCCGCGCGCTGCTGGCGGAGGAACTGGATATAATGAAGCGCGGAATCCGCGCGGAGAAGGGCACGATTTCTTTTACCAGTATTGCGCCCGATGAGAGCCTGTTTGATCTGGATAATGTAAAGCGGGCCTTTCTGGACCGCATGTCCGTAGAGGGCAACGTTCTGCTGAACTATGGCTATGCCAAGGGGTATAAGCCTTTAATAGACTATTTGCGGCAATATATGGAGCATAAGGGCGTGGATATGCGCGGCAAGGATATGCTGATTACGAATGGTTTTACGGAAGGCTTCGATTTGGTGCTGTCCGCACTTGGCCAGAAGCATGGGTATGTGCTCTGCGAGAATCCGACCCATCATACGGCGATCAAAAATATGCGGCTGAATGGATTTGATATCACTGGAGTAACCATGGAGCGGGACGGCATCCACCTCGGTGAACTGAAACGGGTGCTGGAGGAGCGGGAGTATGACTGCGCGTATTTTTTGCCTTCCTATCACAATCCCACCGGCATCGTCATGTCCCCCGAAAAAAGACAAGGGCTGATGAAGCTGATGGCGGAGTACAAGGTGCCGGTCATCGAGGATGGCTTCAACGAAGAGCTGCGCTATTCGGGTTCGCATGTGGCTCCGTTAATCGCGGCGGCGGGCGGCGGGAACAGCGTCGTCTATCTTGGCAGCTTCTCCAAAGTGTTGTTTCCCGGACTGCGGGTAGGCTGGGTGCTGGCTGATCAGGAGCTGATCTACTATCTGGAAAGTGTCAAAAGAGCCCGCAGTATTCATACTTCAACGCTGGATCAATCCATTCTGTATCAATATCTGCTCGGCGGCCATCTGGAAAAATACCTCAAACGTGCGCGAACGGAATATAAACGGAAATACGAGCTGACGCTGGAATGCTGCAAGGAGTATTTGCCGTATGTTGGGCTGAGCGGAGACGGCGGACTGCATCTTTTTGTAACATTTCCCGAAGGCTTTAGTACAAGAGAGCTGCTGGATGCCTGCCGTGAGCGGGGGGTTATTTTTACAGCGGGGGATATCTTCTTCACGAATGGAACAGGACAAAACACGCTGCGCCTGGGCTTCTCCAGGGTGGCTGACGGGGATATCCGCAGGGGAATTGAAATTATCGGCAGGGCAGCACGGCAACTACTGGGATGAAAAGGGGTTATGGGGATGATAAAAGTAGGCGTAATAATGGGCGGGGTTTCCTCTGAATATGAAGTGTCGCTGAATACCGGCAGAGAAATGCTGAAGCACCTGGACCGGAGCAAATATGAGGTTGTCCCGGTGGTTATTACAGAGCGTGAACAGATGATCGGACAGGTAAAAGGTCTGGATTTCGCGCTGCTGGCCCTACATGGAACCTATGGTGAGGATGGAACGGTTCAGGGGACGCTGGAGACGCTTGGCATCCCATATTCCGGGAGTGGCGTGCTGTCCAGCAGCCTGTGCATGGATAAACATCTGTCCAAAACAATTCTCCGCAGCAAAGGTGTTCCTACGCCTGACTGGCTGTGCTGGGACCGGGCGGAGGATGTTGCGCCGGAAGCCGTGGAGCGGCTCGGTTACCCGGTGATGGTGAAGCCGAACTCAGGCGGTTCCAGCATCGGGATGACCAAAGTGAATAGCTCGCAGGAGCTGCGGAGCGCGGTGGAGAAAGCTTTTGCCGCAGACCAGTCGGTACTCGTCGAATCGTATACCGAAGGTCAGGAGATTACCTGCCCGATCCTCGGCGGAACCCTGCTGCCCGTTATCGGCATCCATGCGCTGGGCGCGGACTGGTTCGATTACAGCTCCAAATATGAGCAGGGCGGAGCCGACGAACGGGTAATTCAGCTGCCTGCCGAGATCCTGGAGCGGGTACAAACAGCAGCGCTGGCCTGTTATCGTGCGCTGAAATGCTCGGTATATGCACGGGTGGATATGCTGCTGAAGAATGGGATTCCCTACGTACTTGAGGTCAATACGCTGCCGGGCATGACCGAAACGAGCCTGCTGCCCAAAAGCGCACTTGCGGCCGGATTCACCTTCAGCAGCCTGCTGGATGAGATTATCGCGGGTTCTCTGAAGGAACGGCGAGCGAATCAGGCAGTCCAAGTAACGCAAGAGGTAACGGAGACGAAGATGGAAGAAGAAAGGCAAGAGGTAGCAGGTCATGCTTAAGGAGAACCGCAAGATGGCAGAGGATTGGATAGCTCCCCGTGTGCGGGAGATTGCGCCTTCGGGCATCCGGGCTTTTTTTGATCTCACTACCGGTAACAACGATATTATATCACTGGGCGTAGGTGAACCGGATTTCGCTACACCTGAGCATGTAAGAGCTGCCTGCGTCCGCGCTTTGAACCGCGGGGAAACGATGTACACCCCGAATGCCGGACTGCTGGAGCTTAGAGAAGAGATCGCCCAATATCTGGGGAGCAGCTTTGGACTGCAGTATCATCCGGCGGACGAGATCATGGTTACGGTGGGCAGCAGCGAAGCCCTTGATCTGGCACTGCGCGCTTTCACGGCTCCGGGTGATGAGATCATCATCCCTTCTCCCAGCTATATTGCCTATTCGCCGATTGCCCACTTAAACGGAGGGAAGCTGGTTGAGGTGGAAGCTACGGCAGAGCAGGGCTTCAAGCTTACAGCGGAAGCGCTGCGTAAGGCCATTACCCCACGCTCGAAGCTGCTGGTAGTGAATTTTCCGAATAATCCTACGGGAGCGGTCATGTCCTATGAGGACTGGCTGCCGATTGCAGAAGTTGTAAAAGAGCATAATCTGCTCGTGCTTTCGGATGAAATCTATGCGGAGCTTACCTATGACAGCACTCATGTTAGTATCGCTTCGCTCCCCGGTATGCAGGAGCGGACGATAGTGATCAGCGGCTTCTCGAAGGCATTCGCCATGACCGGCTGGCGTGTCGGTTATGTCTGCGGGAACCATGAGCTGCTGGCAGCGATGCTGAAGATACATCAGTATACCGCGATGTGCGCGCCGGTGCTGGGCCAGATTGCCGCGATCGAATCCCTGCGCAGCGGGCTGCCCGACAAAGACCGGATGAAGGCATGCTTCCGGCAGCGCAGAACCCTGTTTGTCGAAGGCCTCAGAACCATCGGACTTCACTGCCATCAGCCGCAGGGTGCGTTCTATGCCTTCCCGTCGATCGCTCATACCGGATTGAAATCGGAGGAATTTGCTTTGCGCCTCCTGCGGGAGGCTGGAGTTGCTGCAGTTCCGGGACATGTGTTCGGAAGCGGCGGCGAGGGGCATATCCGCTGCTCCTATTCGACATCCACAGAGAGGCTGACCGAAGCGCTGGAGCGGATGGAAGGGTTTATGAAAGTAAGAATATGAATGTAAACGAAAATGAAAGTGTGAATGCAAGCGTGAATGCAAATGATCATACATGTGAAGAAATTCTCCGCAAGACAGCATTGAAGCTCTGTACCCGGAAGCAGCGGTATAGACAGCTTTCCAAGTGCATGAAGGTAAAAATGTAATTGTATGATCCTGCTATATCACCTATAATCCTTAAGGAAGAAATAGGGGTATGCACTAAAATAGTTCGCGGCTGCGGCAGTGGCAGCACAAAGCCCCCTTCTTTGGAGAAGGGGGCTTTGTGCAAATATAAGAATTTATATGCTTCACGCTATAAATTATCCTTCTATTTCTCGCTGAAACGGATACCGTCCTTTTTAAGGACGGCGAAGCCGTTTCCACTTGCGTGGAGCTACGGTTATTCAAATAGAGTTGTAATAGAAGAAATAGGAGGAGTAACTATGATTTCAGCATTGGAAGAAGTGATCGGGCGGATTGTCCCCGCCGATGAACAAGCGATACTGCGCGCCGAGGACCGGCTGAACAGTCTGACTAAGCCGCCGGGAAGCCTTGGCCGGCTGGAGGCATTAGCCGTCCGGCTGGCGGGAATCTCCGGTGTGGAACAGCCAAGCTACGGCAAACGCACTGTAGTGGTCATGGCTGCAGACCACGGTGTCTGCAGTGAGGGAGTCAGCGCATTTCCGCAGGAGGTTACGGTGCAGATGGCCCATAATTTCCTCAGCGGCGGCGCAGCGGTGAATGTGCTGGCCCGCCAAGGCGGGGCAGAGGTGAAGCTGGTGGATATCGGGATAGGCGGTGACCTGAGCCATCCGGAGCTGATTGACCGCAAGGTGCGGCGTGGAACCTGCAATATGGCGCAGGGACCGGCGATGAGCCGGGAGGAAGCGCTGAGAGCCATTTTGGCCGGGGTGAACGTGGCGGAGGAAGCGGTGAAGAGCGGGACGGAGATACTTATCACCGGCGAAATGGGCATCGGCAATACGACAGCCAGCGCTGCGGTACTGTGTGCACTGGAGGGCATTCCCGCAGAGACCGCTGTAGGCCGGGGGACTGGCATTGACGATGAGCGGCTGCGCCATAAAATCGCAGTGGTGGAGCGGGCGCTGCAGATCAATGCACCGGATCCGGACGATGCTATCGACGTGTTGGCTAAGGTAGGTGGCCTTGAAATCGCCGGTCTGGCCGGGCTTATTCTGGGTGCAGCCGCTGCACGGGTTCCCGTTGTGCTTGACGGCTTCATCTCCGGCGCCGCAGCGCTTGCAGCCAAAGCACTTGCACCGGAGTCCATCCATTATATGATTGCCTCCCATGTCTCAGGGGAGCAGGGGCATAAGCTGATGCTGGAGCGGCTGGGGCTGGAAGCACTGCTCGACCTTGGGCTGCGTCTTGGCGAAGGAACAGGGGGCGCCCTCTGCCTTCATCTGATTGAGGCGGTGTGCCGGATTATGCGCGAAATGGCCACCTTCGAAAGCGCAGGGGTATCCGGGGCGGAGAGCCGATGAGCATCCTTGTAACAGGCGGCGCGCGCAGCGGTAAAAGCAGCTTTGCCGAACGTCTGACACTGTCGCTGGCCGGTCAGGCTTTCTATGTGGCGACCGGGCAAGCGTTCGATGAAGAGATGAAGGCGCGGATTGCCCTGCACCGGCAGCAGCGCGAAGAAAGCGGCGGCCAGTGGGAGACGCTGGAGGAGCCGCTGGATTTGCCGGCTCTGCTGGAGCGTCTCTCCGGGGGGAAGGCGGTGCTTGTAGACTGCCTGACCTTGTGGCTCTCCAATGTGCTGCTGGCCGTGGAAGGGCAGGTGGACAGACAAGAGCGGGTGGAGCAGGAAATCGCCAGGCTGGAGCACAGTGTGGCGTCTTTCCAGGGGACGCTCGTTCTGGTTACGAACGAGGTTGGCGACGGCATCGTGCCGGAATATGCACTGGGACGGCTGTACCGTGATCTCGCCGGACGGATGAATGCGCTGCTGGCCCGGCAGTGCCGGCAGGTCTTTCTCGTCACTGCCGGAATACCGGTTGAGCTAAAAAGCAGGGAGTATCTGCTATGAGTGCGCGGGAGGATGCTGCCGCCGCTTTTCAGTTCCTGTCGCGTTTTCCGGTAAAGGGCGGCGGCGACTTTTCCCGTGATTTGCTGCGGCGCAGCGTGGTCTATTATCCGCTTGTCGGCGCGGCGATCGGGGGGAGTGCTGCGCTGTGCGCTGCTGCAGCGGCTTGGCTGCTGCCGGCTTGGCCTGCCGCTGTAATCACCCTCATCCTGTGGGTAGGGCTGACCGGCGGGCTGCACCTGGACGGCTGGATGGACAGCGCCGACGCACTGCTCAGCTACCGCTCGCGGGAGCGGATGCTGGAGATCATGAAGGACAGCCGCGTAGGGGCGATGGGCGTCCTGGCCTGCGTGCTGCTATTGCTGCTGAAGGCCGCCTTGCTGGCGGCATTTATTGAAGGCGGCACCTATTACGAGCTGCCGCTGCTGTTATTGCCGCCGGTCTGGAGCCGCTGGTATATGGTGCGGGCGATGGCCCGCTATCCTGTTGCCCGCGGCAATGAGGGGTTGGCAGCCAGCTTCGCAGAGCTGCAGCCCCGGCAGGAGCGGCGCGCGCTGCTCACCGCCGCGCTGCTCTCACTGGCCGCTGCCGCTGCGCCACTTGCGCTCGGCGCGGCAAGCGGCACCTGGCCGCAGCATCTGGCGGCGGCCTGCCTTGCCCCGGTGGCCGCAGTGCTCTGCGGCCATCTCGCGGCGCGGCGGATCAGCAGCCGGCTCGGCGGGCTCACCGGCGATGTGTACGGCGCGCTGAACGAGCTGCTGGAGGCTGTGCTGCTGCTCCTGCTGGTGCTGCTGCAGCACAACCTGATGTAGCACAACCTGATGTAGCCGGAAGGCTCTGCGGAGAGCTACCTTTCCGGCGTATGCTAGAACAAGAACAACTGCTTCGCCAGTATCCCGGCAGCAGGAAGAAAGCGGGGAGAAGAGCATGAAGAATCAAGCGGACACACAAGAGAAGAAACAGCGGGCGGCCGTGCTGATGATGCAGGGAACGGCTTCGGATGTCGGCAAGAGCCTCGTCACTGCAGCGATCGGGCGGATTATGACACAGGACGGCTACCGTACGGCGCCCTTCAAGTCGCAGAATATGGCGCTGAATTCCTATGTCACCGTGGACGGCAAAGAAATCGGGCGTGCCCAGGGCATGCAGGCCGAAGCGTTCGGCATTACGGCTACCAGCGACATGAATCCGATTCTGCTGAAGCCATCGGGCGAGATGAGCGCGCAAATCGTCGTCCATGGCGTACCGCACATGGCGCTGAGCGCGCGGGAATACCGCGAGAAGTTTCTGCCTGAAGCTAAAGGGACAGTGCTGGACGCGCTGGATCGTCTGCGGGCGGCTTACGATATCGTGCTGATGGAAGGGGCGGGAAGTCCGGCCGAGATCAACCTGAAGGCGCGGGATATCGTCAATATGAATCTCGCAGGCTGGGCGGATGCGCCGGTGCTGCTGATCGCAGACATTGACAGAGGTGGCGTATTCGCCTTTCTGGTCGGTACACTCGAACTCTTGGAGCCGCATGAGCGGGCGCGTGTCAAAGGCTTCATTATCAATAAATTCCGCGGCGATCTGTCCTTGCTGCAGCCTGGTCTGGATTGGCTGGAGCAGCGCACCGGGATCCCGGTGCTTGGTGTGCTGCCGTTTCTGCCGCAGCTGCGGATAGAGGCGGAGGATTCCGTAGTACTGGAAGGGACTTCGGGCCGTATGCAGCCCGGCAGCGCGAAGGAGCTGGATATTGCGGTCATCCGCTACCCGAGAATATCGAACTTCACCGACTTCGATCCGCTGGAGGACGAGCTGGATACCGCCGTGCGTTATGTGACCTCCGTAGAGGAGCTGGGCACACCGGATGCCATCATTCTGCCGGGCACGAAAAATACGGCGGCAGACCTGGATTATTTGCGGGAGCTGGGCTTCCCTGAAGCAATAACGAATGCGCTGGAGCACGGAACACTGCAGCTTACCGGGATTTGCGGAGGTTACCAGATGCTGGGGCGGAAGCTGCTTGATCCGCATGCTGTTGAAAATGCGGAGCCGGGGGGTAGTGCCGGGCTGAACTATCTGCCCCTGTCCACGGAATTTCTGCCGCATAAGACGACGGTGCGTGTGAGCGGCACGCTGGCTGGTAATCATCCGCTGCAATTATGCGGCCTTGACCCCGGAGCGGCTGAGGGAATTCCTGTTGCCGGATATGAGATTCATATGGGTACTACGACAAAACACGAAGGTGCAGGCGTGAGAAGCCTGTTCCACCTGACGGGACCGGATGGGGAGACGTTGCCTGAAGGTTGGGGTACGCCGGACGGCAAGATATGGGGAACTTATCTGCATGGTTTGTTTCATAATGATAACCTGCGCAGAGCCTGGCTTGACGGAATACGGCAGGCCAAAGGTCTTGCCCCGCTGGCCAGGACCTTCTCGTCGGCAGCGCTCCGCGAGCAGGAATTCGACCGCCTGGCAGATGCCGTAAGAGCCAGTCTGGATATGGAGGCAGTTTACAGAATAATGGGTCTTCCCGGAGAAGAGGGGTAAGAATGGTGCTGGCGGTTCTGCTGTTTATTGTTGCCGGTCTGGCTGAAATCGGCGGCGGCTATTTGATCTGGCTGTGGCTGCGGGAGTCGCGGCCGCTCTGGTACGGCCTCGTTGGTGCACTAATTCTGATTGCGTACGGCATCATCCCCACCTTGCAGAAGTTCCCTTCTTTCGGCAGGGTGTACGCCGCCTATGGCGGTGTGTTCATCGTGCTTGCTGTTCTTTGGGGCTGGCTGGTGGACAAGAAGACACCGGATCTGTATGACTGGATCGGTGCAGGTATTTGTGTGATTGGGGTATCGGTTATCCTGTGGGCACCAAGACACTGATCTGGAGGAGAAGAGCGTTATTAAATTGCAGCGCAACCTAACAAAAAGGCAGTCCAAGCTCTGATAAGCTGTGGACTGCCTTTTGATATGGTTCGAAAGAAGCGGGTTTTCTTTAAATCTTGAACTGTTTCACAGCTTCCTGCAGCTTCACCGCTTGTTCATGCAGATGCTCCACGGTCAGGGAGTGGCCATCCAGCTCCTCGTGCTGCCGTGAGGAGTTCTCGGCAAGCAATTCTGCACTGGCTTGCGATTTGCCGGTGATTTGTGCGGTTTCCTCCACTGAGGCGCTTACTTCTTCGGTGCCGGCCGAAATCTGCTGGGTGGCGGCAGATACGGACTGAATGTTGTGATTGATGCTTTGAATAAGAATTAGCAGTTGATTAAAGGCATTGCCGGCTTCCTCCGCTTTGCCTACGCCCGAGGCAACTTCCGAGTTCACATGATTCATTTCTTCCACCGAACGGTTCATATCCTCCTGCAGGCTAAGCAGGAAGTCACGGATCTGCTCATTGGATTCCTTGGACTGCTCAGACAACTTGCGGACTTCTCCGGCTACAACAGCAAAACCCCGGCCATGCTCGCCTGCGCGTGCCGCTTCAATGGAAGCATTCAGCGACAGCATCTGAATCTGCTTGGTTATTTCCGTGATGCCCTGGACAACCCCACCAATCATCAGGGAACGTTCATTCATGATGCGGAACTGCTCCAGCGACTTCTGAGAGGCATGCTCCACCTGACGCATTTGCTGTACGGCACTCTGGGCAACCTCATTGCCGCCCATGGCTTCCGCTGCAGCTTCACTGATCTGCTCGGTGACTTCACCGGCTGCGGATGCGATATGCTGAATGCCGAAATTGATTTCTTCCATGGCTCTGGAGTTCTCCAGTGCGCTGCTGGCAATAGTTGTACTGCCTTTGCCGATCTCCGTAACGGATAGCGCCGAACGCTCGGCCATTTCGCCCAGCACTTCAACACGCGCTTTCAGATCATTGGCATCGGCGACGACACTGCCTGAAGTATCGAGCACCTGCCCGATCATTTCCTTAAGCCGTTGTCCCATACTTTGGAAGCTCACCGACAACTGGCCGACCTCATCGTTACCCTTGATAACCAGATTCTGCGTGAAATCACCGGCAGCGAGCTTATTGCTATAAGCGGTAAGCTGAGAGAGCGGCCGCGTGATTTTCCGGCTCATGAAGGTAGCGGCGGCGGTTCCAATGATCAGCGACAGCAGTGTAATTCCTATACTTGCCCAAACGATGCTGTTTATCTTGTCTTCAACAAAACCAACGTCAGAACTTACTCCGATGACCATCCTGCTGCCTGGAACACTGACATAGGCGGTCTTATGTATACCGTGACTGTCACTATAGATTTCACTGAGCCCCGTTTTTCCTTTAGCGGCTTGTTCCATAGCGGGCAATACGTTAAGGCTTTCTTCAGCCTTCAGCTTTGAGCCGTGATCTGCGGCCAGTACGGTGGCCTTTCCATCTTTCATTTCGATGAGGAAAATGGTCTCCACATCATGCAGCTTTCTTTTTTCCTGGAAATAGTATTCGACATTCGTGGTGGCCTGTGCACTCTTACTAAGGGTCTGCTGGGCGTGGGTTGCGTTCAAATTCTTGTAGACATCCTGAGCGGCCCCGGTCAGAAGCTTGTTAATTTGCGGCATTACGTAGCCGTCGATGGTACTCATTGATATAAAGTAGAAGCTGATACTTAACACAAGGGATGTGAGCAATAGGACGACAAATAACAAAAGTGTAAATTTGCGGCTGATTGAATTCTTAAAGCGTGACATATCCATTCTCTCCTTTTCTATTTGAATGCATCGATCCCATGCCAACGCTTATAAGCGGGCACACAGCTATATACTCCATTGATGTTGGTCATATATCAGGCTATCGTTCCGGGGATATGATTGATAACTATTCTATAGAATTAACCTCCGGTTGAATAGTGAGAAAATTGAATTATAACGCATATTTTTCAGAAAAATATGAATAATTGTCGAATGAACCATTTGTTTACCGAAAATAAGTGACAACATTCTTCTTTTCTGAAAATTTAAAATTCTCATAGAATGTTAGCTTTTTATATGGTAGAGTATTAATGTTTTGTTCCTAAAAACAAAATATCCGCGGTTCGTAACCATCCCGCGTAACCAAAACTAGGAGGAAGTATAGAAAAATGTTTAATTTGTTGTGGGGGATTTTGTTCGTTATTGTCAACTTCGGCCTATTTCTGCTCTGTTACCGTCTCTTTGGTAAAAAGGGGCTGTATGCCTGGGTTGGAGTTGCTACGGTCATCGCCAATATTCAGGTGGCCAAGACGATTGCCATGCCGCTAGACATCGTGATGACGCTGGGCAATACGATGTATGTAACGCTGTATATGACCAGCGATTTGCTTAATGAACGGTACGGGCGGAAGGAAGCGCGCAATGCCGTATGGTTCGGCTTTTTCACCCTGCTGATGACTACGGTGATTATGCAGATGGCGCTGGTGTTCAAACCGCAGGGAGATCCCATTTTCCAGACCTCGCTGGAAACGATCTTTGGACTGATGCCGCGTCTGGCGCTGGGAAGCCTTGCCGCCTATTTCATCAGCCAGTTCCTCGATGTGCGCCTGTATTCGTGGATCCGCAAATACTACAGCACCTCGCGCCAGCTTTGGATCCGCTCCAACGGCAGTACGATGATCAGCTCATTTGTTGATACGCTGATTTTTTGCACCATTGCGTTTGCCGGCAGATTCGATATGCAGGTGTGGATCGAAATTCTGCTGACTACCTATGTAGTGAAATTCCTGCTGACCGGTGCAGGCACGCCAATCCTTTACATTGCCCGCTCCTTTAAGTTTGCCGAAGAGGAAGAGCCGGCCCTGAAGGATGCGGATAGCCGCAGCATTTCATAGATTGTGACCATGAAAAAGCAGTGAGTCTCCCGTTATGGGGTCGGCTCACTGCTTTTTTTGATGGACATATCTTATATTGGAATGCTGTTACAAATGGAGGATAGTCAGCTCTTTCGGGAAGCTGGTCAGCGTTACGGGACCTTCTGCCGTAATAAAGACATCATCTTCAATACGTACACCGCCTACGCCCGGCACATAGATGCCCGGTTCCACGGTGAATACGTTGCCGTTCTCGATAATATCCGTATTTAAACCGTGAAGGGAAGGATACTCATGGGTATCCATGCCAAGTCCATGGCCGACACGGTGCATGAAATATTCTCCGTACCCCGCATTTTCGATCACTTCACGCGCTGCCCGGTCCACTGAGCCGAAGGTAGCTCCTGCTCGGGAAGCGGCAATGCCTGCCAGGTTAGCGGCCAGCACCGTGTTGTAGATTTCGGTCAGCTTGCTGTCCGCTTCCTCCACGGCAAAGGTCCGTGTGATGTCGGAAGCATACCCGGCGGCATATACGCCAAGGTCGAACATCAGGAAATCACCCGGCTGGATGATGCGGTCTCCCGGCACACCATGCGGAAGGGCAGTGTTAGAACCACTGAGGACCATAGTGTCGAAGGAAGGACCGGAGGCGCCGACCTTTTTCATCAGATATTCCAGCTCGGCTACCAGCTCAATTTCGCTGACTCCGCGTTTCACATGGTTTAGACCGCGGCGCAGAACCTCTTCCACCAGCTCGACGGCATGTTTCATCCGGCTGACTTCCTCCGGTGTCTTCTTGGCGCGCATCGCCCGGAGCAGGGGACCGATATCGCTAAATTGCGCTGCAGGCACAGAATCGGCGAGCAGCTCATACCGGCTTACGGAGAAATGCTCTTTCTCTATGCCGAGTGTGCCAGGTGTTTTGCCGCCAAATTGCGACTTTAGCAGCTCATACGGATTATCGGTATCGCTGTGTGTCAGGATCGTCGTGACGGAGGAAGCCGCATGAGCTGCTTCGGCATCCAGTGCCGGAACAATCAGGACGGGCTCCTCTCCGCGAATCAGCAGCAGGCCAAGAAAACGTTCATGCGGATTGCTGGCAAACCCGGTCAAGTAGTAGACATGTTTGGGATCGGTGACGAGCAGAGCGTCCAGCCCTTCTCCCGCCATTCCCCCAGCCAAACTTTGTAGAGCCTCATTCATTTCAGGTGTTCCCCTTTCGTAATCACGATAAAAAAAGCAATGTTTTCATTATAGATCATTAGCCGGCAGGGTGCACGTCTCTGTAGATTTGCTTGCCCAAAGGGTTTAGCGAACCGCAAGGCCGGGTAATAGTTGCCCAAATTGATTGCAGACTGAACATAACAAGCTTTGAAGCCAGTGTTCATATATTCTTTCAGGAGGTGACAGCCATGTCCGGCAAAAGAAAAGTCCACCACAGCCTTCTAGGGTGCTGTATGTTGATCCTGCTGACAGGAGGGTTGTCAGCCTGCACCGCTTCTTCCGAAACCAGTAATGCGGGGGAAACGCTGAAGAGTGCAGGGCCGCGCCTCTCAGGAAACCCTGCAGAGAGCGCAGAGCCATCCTTGGTTTCTCCGTCAAATAATACGGCGGATGGAAAATCGGTTCAGCAGGCAGAGGCGCAGGTCTCACCGAGCCCCGCTCCCTCTGCAGAACCAACCCCACTTCCAGTGCCTGAGGATCCTGCAACAACAACTTCTGTAAAGTCAAAAACGTCCTTCCCCTATACAGCTCAAACCGTAGCAACGGGGCTGAAGGTCCCTTGGGAAATGGCATTTGCTCCGGATGGGCGGATTTTTTTTACTGAACGGCCTGGCAGCCTGCGGGTGATTGAGAATGGTAAACTGAGAAAGGCTCCGCTGCTGGAGCTTCTTGCGCCGTTCGTCAGCAAGGGGGAGGGCGGTCTCTTGGGGCTTGCGCTGGATCCGGCGTTTGAAAGCAACGGGTATGCCTACGTCTACCATTCCTATCTCCATACAGACGGCGGAGTGCAGAACCGTGTACTGCGGCTCAAGATCAGCAGCGGCAAAGCGGAGATTAACAAGGTGATGCTGGATGGCATCCCTGGAGACACCAATCATAACGGCGGCAGGATTAAAGTAGGACCGGACGGATATCTGTACGTCACTGCTGGTGAACGTTATAAGCCGGAGCTGGCACAGGATAAAGACAGTCTGGGCGGAAAAATCCTGCGAATCTCCCTTGACGGGTCCATCCCGCAGGATAACCCTTGGCCGGATTCTCCCGTCTACAGCTGGGGCCACCGCAACCCGCAAGGGTTGGCCTGGCAGCCGGACACTGGAGTGCTTTACAGCTCGGAGCATGGGCAGTCCAGCCATGACGAAATTAATATCATTGAGGCAGGCGCCAATTACGGCTGGCCGCTTATTGAGGGCGATGAAACCGCAGGCAAAGGTGAGGTGAGTCTGAGGCTTCCGCTGCTGCATAGCGGCAGCCAAACCTGGGCTCCGTCGGGAATGGCTTTTATTACACAGGGTCCATGGAGCGGCGAACTGCTGGTTGCCGGGCTGGCCGGAGAACAGCTGCTGTGGATTTCCCCGTCGTCCGGAGGCGGCAAGGCTAAGGCAACAGCATTGTTCCAGGAGAAATGGGGCCGGCTCCGCAATGTGGCCGAGGGTCCGGATGGTACCTTGTATGTAATGACGAATAACCGGGATGGCAGGGGCGAGCCCGGAAACAATGACGACAAACTGATTGCCCTGAAGCCAAACTGGAAATGAGCCTAGTGCCGCTCCTCGTTTGATATCCCATCATGAGCATAAATCAGGCCCGCTCGTAGATTACTCTACTTGCGGGCCTGATTTATAACTGGACTATAGCCGGAGATGCTCTGTTAGAGCACATCCGTCAATTGGTTGATCAGCTCCTGCGGACTGCCGTCGTAGAGTCCGCCGTGGTAACAGAGGACGGACTGGATTAACCGTCCTTCCAGCTTGTGCAGGCTGCGCAGCGCCTGCGGCATGTCCGGTGTGGCCGACTCTGCCGGTCCGGCCAGCTGTCCGTCTACGACGAGCAGCTCATCGACTGCCAGCAGCAGCGCTTGTTCCTGCACATAAAGGCAGATATGCCCCGGCGTATGGCCGGGGGTATGAATAATTTCGATGCCGCCGCCCCACGGCAGCCGCTGGCTGTCATGCAGCTCCGTGAAGCTGCCGAGCTGCGCCAGCTGCTCCAGAAACGCATGGAACTGCTCCTGAAATGCCTGCGGCATCTGCGCGACCCGCTGCGGATTCATCTTCAGCATCGGCTGGCTGTTCGTGATTGCCGGAATATCGCCCGGATGGGCGAATAGCTCAACGCCGGGGAGCTTCTGCACGAGCAAAGGGAGATTGCCGATATGATCAATATCCTGATGGGTGAGGATGATGCGTTTAATGCTGGAAAGCTGTTCGCCCGCTTGCTCTATAGCTTGCAGCAAAGCATCGTATTGGCCAAACATGCCGGTGTCTATGAGGGTCAAGTCCTCCCCATCTTTCAGCAGCACCGGATAAATCTTGGTAGGGCCCATTACGGGTGAGATCATGGGGACAGTTAGTACGATAACATTTGGGCCAATATTCATAGTTCAGCTCCGGGAACAGGATTCCCGGAATTCACCTCCATATAAGTTTTCTCAGTTAGCAATCGGCGTTCCGTTCGGGACCTTGCGGTCCGGAGCCAGCAGGATGACCTCACCTTCCTCCGCATGCGTTGTGTAACCCGCCAAACGTGAAACTTTGAGCATGCGATGCGTAACCCGCCAAACGTATATCCGTGAGCATAGTTTTGGTGCTGTTTCTGCTCGGCGGACTGTATGTTCTTTATTTGGCTCAAATCCCGTGATCAGCACTCCACGCGGACTGCATAGCCCTTATTTGCCTGGAAAACAGGCTAAACCACCCATTTTCAATGAGATAGCGGCGCTGGTGTCCGTTCGAAGAGTGAGGAGTCCTTTTTGTACAAAATAACGTCTCCTGAGTCCGCGAGACAGTCTGAGCCGCTAGATGCTGATTGCCGGCTGACTTATGCTGTACTCCATTCGATTGACGCCGTATCCTATTCAAATAAGGATACAATTACAGGACTGCAGCAATCTGGACGAGCGATTCACATAGCTGAATTGCCATATGTACTGAAAGGCTTTTCTTGTGCACCTGATTTGATGTAACATAATCTTAAAACATATGCTGTGGAAAGGCCAGGCTGGCAGTTGTAATTGGCAGGTTGCTAGAGAGGGGATTGGCCATGAATGGAAAGACGGTGCTTGTAACCGGAGGCAACTCCGGGATGGGATTGGCAACGACGATTGAAATGGCCCGCCAGGGAGCAACGGTGGTGATGGCCTGCCGCAGTCGCAAGCGCGGGGAAGAGGCGCTTGCGAAAGCCAAGCGGGAGAGCGGATCTGACCATATCACGCTGATGTTATGCGATTTGGCTTCGTTTCAGAGCATCCGCGGGTTTGCAGCGGAATTCAAGGCGAGCCACCCCATACTCGACGTATTGATTAACAATGCCGGTGTAGTGGCCGTTAGACGTGAGCTTACGGCAGACGGCTTCGAGCAGGACTTCGGCGTGAACCATTTGGGACACTTCTTGCTGACCCGTCTGCTGCTGGATCAGCTAAAGGCGGCAGAGCAAGGCAGGATCGTGGTCGTTGCTTCCGGGGCCTACAAGATCGGAAAGCTGTATTTGAACGATCATACTCTGTCGCGCGGCTTCAATCCGGCCAAGGCTTACGCGCGTTCCAAGCTGGCCAATATCCTTTTTACGAGAGAGCTGTCCAAGCGCCTACAGGGCACGGAAGTTACGGTCAATGCTGTACATCCGGGTGCTGTGGGGACCAATATCGGGGTTAACCGGGAGACAGGCTTTGGCCGCTCGGTGCTGAAGCTGTTATCCTATTTCTTCCTGACACCCGAGCAGGGGGCGGACACGGCAATCTATCTCGCGACGGCGCCGGAACTGCTGGGAGTGACCGGACAATATTATTACCGCCGAAAGATCAAAGAGCTGTCACCGCGGGCACTGAATCAGGAAGATGCCGAACGTTTGTGGCATTGGAGCCTGGAACAGACCGGAGCAGACAAGGGCTTACACAACTTATAGGAGGATCTGAAGAATGGCTTGGCACAATTACAGCATTGAAGATGCAACACTAGAGGATTTAGGGGCAATTGTGGAGATTTATAATTCGACGGTAGCCGGACGGATGGTTACTGCCGACCTGGAGCCGGTTCGGGTGGAGGACCGTTTGCACTGGTTCCACGAGCATAACAGCCATCATCGCCCGCTGTGGGTACTGAAGCAGGACGGCGAGGTTGCCGCCTGGTTCAGCTTCCAGTCGTTCTATGGCCGTCCGGCCTATAGTGGAACCGCAGAAGTCAGTGTATATGTAAGCGGGAAGTTCCGCGGCAGCGGTGCCGGGAGTATCCTGCTGACCAAGGCACTGGAAGAATGCCCGCGCCTTGGTCTTCAGAATTTAGTTGGTTTTGTATTCGGCCACAACGAGCCAAGCCTGGCTCTGCTGCGGAAATTTGGTTTTGAACAATGGGGACTGCTGCCTGGAGTTGCTGAAATGGACGGCATTCAACGTGATCTGGTCATTATTGGCCGTAAGCTGTAAGGAACAGCGCACCATTGTTTGTACAGTATGAGAAGGATAACTCTTAATCAGGAGGAATTCCTTCAGGCCCGCAGCCTTCTGGTTCAATCCAGGATTCCGACCATTCCTGCAAATCACGGATGACCGATTTCAGCGCCCGCCCTTTATCCGTCAAGGAGTATTGAATTCTTACGGGTGTCTCGGGAAATACTTCGCGGAGGACAATGCCTTCCAGCTCCAGTTCCTTAAGCCGTTCGGACAAGAGTCTGCCGCTGACGGGCAGAGAAGACTCGATAACACTGAAGCGCTGTGGTCCCTGAAGGAGCTGATAGATGATTAAGCCTGTCCAACGTCTGCCGATGATATCCATGCTTTTCTGTAACTTTGGACACAAATCTAGGGATTTCATAAGGCTCACCTCTTACTGAGTATTATAAACGAAAAGACCTATAACTAAAACAAATTTGAACTACATGCAATGCCCGAAAGGATGAGCTACATGGCCAAAAAAAAGAAAATAACCCCTGCTCCACGTCCCGCTGCATCGGATGCTCCGGCAACACTCCGGGATCTCCTCAGCAGTGATGTGCTTGACAAGCTGAAGGCGCAGTCCGATGCGCTCAAAGCCGAGGAGAATGACAAGAAAGAGGCAGCCCGCAAAGCGGTAGAGGATCAGCGGAAAGCCGAGCAGAAGCGGCTGGAGAATGATTTTGCCCATTTGCTGGAGAACAGCAAACAGGATTGGCATAAATTCAAGTAAACAAATAACCTATGAAGAGGCGCCTGAGAGGGTGTCTTCTTTTTTTGCGTGCAGGGGAAATAGTCCTTTTGATGTATTTTTTGTGCAGGTGAGCCGCAGAATTCAGTAGATTCTGCGGCTTTTTTTGCAGCCTGGCGGACAGGACTTCCAATATTAGGGTTGACAATCTGCAGCAGAGCCATATATTATTGGGTTTATCATTTAGAGAAGGGAGGCCGATGGGCCATGATTGGAACTATTGTACTGGAATTGTTGCCTTGCCACATTACAACCGCATATGAACCATCTGATCTCATCGCCTTCGTCCGGGAGACATGATGTGCCCTTGGCTCATCCTGTCGCATTCTTGCACATGGGTAAGCTTTAAATTATGTTAGGTAATTTTGAAGCAATGATTAGCTCTTCGGGAGCCGTGGATCAGAACTGATCTGCGGCTTTTTTTGCGTACCTGAAACACTAAAGATTTCACGAACGGAAAGATAATTTAACTTATTAACGAACTTGAGAGGAATTGAAAATAACTTATGAATAGTAATTCACAACAAGCGGGCTTCGATGAGCCGCAATATAAACACCGGGTGGCTCTTCCGGGAGGCGACCTGAGGGTCTATGCCAGCGGGCAATTATTTGCCACACTGGACTATAAGGTCATGGAAATGGCGAACAACAACCTGCAAATCCCGAATATTGAATATATGAGCTACACACCGGATGTACATGTAGGCGTCGGCACCTGCATCGGCACAACTGCGGTATGGGATGCGGCAGGAGGATATGTGTCGCCCTCTATCGTGGGCAGCGACATCGGCTGCGGAATGCGCGTACATCTCACGAATCTGCACAAAGATGATCTGCGTGAGGTTAAGCTGCGGAGAAAGCTGGTCCGCGCCATCGAGAAATATTTGCCGATGGAGGCGCAGCAACGGGGCCATTACGGCGATATCCGGCTGGAGAATGTGGTCCGCAAGGGGCTGCACGGGCTGCCGAACAAATATGTGCCCGACAGCTACACTCCGAAGAAATCAAGCGCGCTTTCCCATGTGGAGATCAGCAAGCTGGCGTTTGACGAGGAGATCCTGAATGAGCTGCCCGATATGGCCTGGCACCGCGGGCACCGCCAGCTGGGTACCCTTGGAGGAGGCAATCATTTCGTCGAGATTCAGGCGATTGAGATTGCGGAGGAACAGCGGGAGGTGGCGGAAGCCTGGGGGCTGCAGGACGGGCAGGTTGTCGTGATGATCCATTCCGGCTCACGGGCCTGGGGCGGCATGGTCAACCAGTTCTGCACCCCGGCCTTCGCCAAGGTGATGGGGCAGCTAGGACTTGGCAGCGCCGATCCGCGCCTGATCTTTGCCCCGCTGGAACATCCGCAAGGCCAGCGTTATGTTAATCTGATGTACTCCGCCTTGAACTACGCTGTCGTGAACCGGCATCTGATCGCCTACGGTGTCCGCGAAGCGTTCCGTGAGGTGTTCGGCACGAAATGTGAGCTGCGCACCCTGTATGACCTGATGCACAATTATGCCTGGAAGGAAGAGACCTCTTCGGGGACCAAATTTGTGCACCGCAAGGGGGCTACCCGTGCCTTGCCGGCTCAGCATCCGGACAATCCGCGGCCTTATGCCGCGACCGGTCACCCGGCGCTGATTCCCGGCTCAATGGGCACCGCCTCTTATATCATGGTCGGCCAGCCCGGCGGGGAAGAGAACTTTTATTCCATCTGCCACGGTGCAGGGCGGATCCGTTCACGCACGGCAACGAAACGGCTGGTGTCTGTTCATGAATTTTCCCAGTCGCTAAAGGTAGGCAAAGAAGATGAGATTGTAGTAAACCAGCATTCCCTGGAATCTATCATTGACGAATCTCCCCAAGCCTATAAGAATGTAGATGAGATCATAGAAAGCGTTACGGGCGCCGGCCTGGCTGCCGTTGTGGCCAAGTGCAAGCCGCTCGCAGCGATAAAGGGGACCAAATAGGATGGAGCAGGAGTGCAAGAAACAGGCTGTGATTTACGAATACGATGGAGGCACGAGTGGCATGATCAAGGGGTACGACGTCTATGCCCGCCTAGTAGACGGTATCCTTGAAGCTCTTTATGCCCGCTATGGTGTCCGCTATGAGCTGTACGCCAGCGACGACCCCAACAGTGAGTATTGGAAGCTGCTGGAGAATGATGTGCAGTCCGGCAACCCCGGAGTAGAGCATGTGGCGCGGATATTTGACCGGCTGGAGGACCGTACCTTTGTCTACGACGATGACAAGGAGCAGCCGGAATATAATATTCACCTGTCGATCCGCAACAATGTGCTGGCTTATCCTGCCATGGGCGTGGCGCTGGCACGCGTGCCCGTATTTCAGGAGAACGGCATCAACTTTCAGGATTTTGTATTTGCCGCCTCCGACGCGCAGCTGCAGGCTTTCCTGAGCAATGTGCGTACGCGGCAGCGGGAGCAGAATATCAATAAGGTGACGGTGTTCACCGATCGGCGCAACGGTATTTTCCGGGAAGATGAGCCAATCACCCGTTCTGTCGGACGGGAGGAAGTGGTGCTGGATGTCGCGATCAAAAAGGAAATCTACCGCTCGCTCGACCAGTTTTTCGATTCGGACCGCAGCTTCTATGTGACCTATGACATCCCTTATAAACGGGGGATTCTGCTCTACGGGCATCCGGGCAACGGCAAGACGACGCTCGTCAAGTCCATCGCCGGAAGTGTGCCCGGACCGGTGATCTATTGGCAGATCACCGAATATACAAGCAGCGAGTCGGTAGGCGAGGTGTTTGAAGCCGCAGCCCGGCTGGCACCGATGGTGCTGGTGATTGAGGATATCGACTCTATGCCGCAGGAGGTCAGATCCTTTTTCCTGAATACTTTGGACGGGGCGACCTCCAAGGAAGGCATCTTTCTGATCGGCACGACCAACTATCCGGAGAAGATAGATCCCGGACTGATGAACCGCGCCGGACGTTTTGACCGGGCCTACGAGATCAAAATGCCGAATGAGGAGCTAAGGCTGGAGTATTTACGGCTGCGCGGCTTCTCCGCCTTTGCCGGTGATGAGGGAGTTGACCTGGCCGCACGCTTGACCGGAGATTTCTCCCTGACCCAGCTTGGCGAGCTGTATGTCAGTGCGGCACTGGAATGGCATGAGAACGGCAGAGCCGATGTGGAGGCGCTTGTCCGCGGAATGCGCGGGGAGCTGGACAAAGGACGCAAGCGCGAATGGATGAAGGACGGCTCGTCCGCGATTGGATTTTACTGATTTTATTTGGCAAAGAAGCCCGGGTCCTGGAGACACCGGGCTATCTTTTTGTATTTGCGTTTCATTATCTTGGTTAGGCACCCGTCTGCCTACCGAAAGATTGTACGCGGTATTTTTTGCATCGATGGACCGGGTTATCGTGATTGATTCATCTTGGATGAATATCTGATTGGCCTTTTCCTCTTCACCTGTTTAATCAGCAAAAATTATTATCCTGACCATGTAACTTTTTCCAATCTTATACGTGGTTAGAGTAAGGGGGGAGGGAATGAAGCCAAATTCGCTGGATGATCTTTATCAGAGTTATGTTCAGGATATTTACCGCTATTTGCGCTCCCTCTGTCATGATCACCATGTGGCCGAAGATTTAATGCAGGAGACTTTTTACCGGGCTTATCTGTACCTGGAGAATTGCCGTGAAGACACCATCAAGCCGTGGCTGTTCCGCGTCGCCTATAATGCTTTTGTGGATTACAAGCGGAAAGAGAGCCGGAGTGTCACCAAAGAAGCGGGTTATTTCAATGAGCTGGCCCATCCGGATACGACCGAAGGCACCCTGCTGCGGCAGGAACGTCTGGAAGAGATGGCCTTGTCTGTAGATAGCCTGCCGGAGGGGCAGCGGCACGCGCTGCTGTTGTATGATTTTCACGGAATGTCTTACAAGGAGGCGGCAGAGATCATGGATGTGGGGATGTCTCAATATAAAATATTGTTATTCCGCGCCAGACAGCGGCTGCGGGAGGCAGAGCGGAGGAGGAGCAGGCATGAGTGAGGAGTTCAAGGAGAAGCTGCGGAAGTACAGCGAGGGGACACTGCCGGAAGAGGAACGGACTGAACTGGAGCAAGAGTTGGAGAAGCTGGAGGCCTATCAGGTCTATGTGGATGAGCTGATGGAACGGGAAGACCACATGTCTGAACATCAGGAGGTAGTTCTCTCCAACGGCAAGAGCAAGGGTAAGGGAAAAAGCAAGAGGAAATCTGCGTCCGCCAGGGAAAAGGGCATTATCCGCCGCGGCAAATGGAGGGCGCGAATAGCCAATACGTTTACTGTACTGGCGGCATTCTTGGTATTTTCGACCATCAGCGGCATTATCACCGCAGTGTTCTATAGTACCGGCGACCGTGGAGACATTTACAGGGACGTTGTATCTTCTGCGATTGCCGTTTCCCGCCCCAATACGATCGTGCATTTGAACAGCAACGGGAAGGTTTTTTACAGGATGGAGTTATCGGGCAGGCTGCAGAAGCAAATCGGCGGGGAAACGGTGGATGTGGGAAGCTACTCCACTCCGTTTCTGCTGGGGCTGGGCGGTGTAGGCAAGTTCTCTTGGACGGATGAACGGAGTGGCGGGAATTATTACTTTCAATACCCGGAAACAGGGAAGAACTCAGGCAGTCTGCGCAGCGACGGGGTGGAGTGGCGGATGCTGGAGAAGCTTCACGAGGGCACCGTGGCTGAGGCTTATCTGTCTTTAGACCGGTTATACACAACGGATGAGTTGCTGAAGAAGCTGGAGCCATTGAATCTGCTGCCTGTGTGGTTCGCTGCAGATGCCGGTCAATTCTCGCGTGAACGCTTTGCCGGCACTCCCCTTGGATTTCCTTATACACCGCTGTGGCATGCCGATGACATGAAGGTAACAAAGATCTCGGAAGAGAAATCGGGCTGGTTCAGCAAGGTGACTTCAAGCAGTTCGGTCTCTCCAGCTGTTGAATCCTACGGGGACGGCGCTTTGCGTGAGGAGAACTTCATGGATACCTTGCGGCTAATGCAGCAGCATAAAAAAATATCAAACAACGTAGCCCCATTCATTAATCTGGATGAATCCATAAGTTATCTCGGGGAGCACGGCGTTAAGCTGTATGGAGTTGTTGTTACAGGTCCGGTAAAGGAGCTCCTGAAGCTCCGGGAGGATACATGGATCAGCAATATCCGGATTGGGGAAGTTCGGCTGTGGAACTGGCGGGAATAGGGAACTGAACTATAGAGGCAATCATGCATTTTGGACTCGATCGCTTAAGGGAAACAACCGGTTTACTTGCTTCTCCCACGCGCAAATCGTACAATTAGCAGAATATTAATGATTATGGCTGCTTGCGATACTTGCGCGGGCAATATGGGGATTAGGAGCTGAAGCTGATGAAAATAGGAGTTGTATCGGATACACATATGTCACGGAACGCGAAGTCGTTGCCGCAGGCGCTTGTGGCGGAATTCCGCCATGTTGACCAGATTCTGCATCTCGGGGATTGGGTGGCGCTGGAGATCTATGAAATGCTGTCGCAGCTCGCGCCGGTTGAGGGGATTGCCGGCAATAATGATGGAGCCGAGATTATTCAGCGGTTCGGGGAGCGCAAGATCATTACGCTGGAAGGTGTGCGTATCGGGATGATCCACGGACATGCCCCGTATTCGCGCAAAGGTACGGACGGGAATGCACTGCTCGCTTTTGAAGGTGATGAAGTGGACTGCATTCTATTCGGTCATTCTCATCAGCCGCTGATGCGCAGGGAAAACGGCATTCTGCTGTTCAATCCCGGATCACCGACCGATAAGCGGCGGGAGAAGCAGTATTCATTCGGGCTGCTGGACATCGAAGACGGCATAATCAGTGCCCGGCATGTCTTCTATGACTCCAGGGACTAAGTAAGGAAATAGGAAGCATTGTCCAAACTAAAATGCATTCTCTCCATGTTCACCTGGCAGCTGAACTTTTAAAATAATGTATACATCTTATTATTGGCTGTTGCCGGAAAGTTGGAATGATGATGCCGGAGTATCGTTTGGAACGTGCTGGCCTTGAAGACCTTGAACAGATTGCTCTGTTGTTTGATGAATATCGCGTGTATTATGGTCAGGTTTCCGATCTTCAAGGCGTCCAGTTTTTCCTGAAAGCCAGACTGGAGGCGGATGAGTCCGCAATTTGGATGGCTGTAACGGGGAACGGCGCTAATAAGGAGGCCGGAGGGTTTGCCCAGCTCTATCCATCCTTCTCCTCGGTGAGCATGCAGCGGCTCTGGATACTGAATGATCTGTATGTGGCCGCGGAGCTGCGCGGACAGGGTTTGGGCTCCTTACTGCTGGACGGTGCCCGGGAGTTCGCTTTGAGCACTGGAAGCAAAGGGCTGACCTTGACTACGATGACAGATAATACTACTGCGCAGCGTCTATACGTTGCGAAAGGCTATGTTCGGGATGATGAGTTCTACACTTATAATCTATTTTTGAATACCAAGCAGGAATAGTAAGGGGCGTTAATGTGGATAACAGCAATAAACTGGCGGTTTTTTTTGATTTGGATGATACTTTGTACGATCATTTGGTGCCTTTCCGGGAAGCGGTACGCGAGGTTTTGGCCCCGGATGAGGACAGTCTGGACTATGCGGAGCTATTTTATAAAGTGAGGCATCACAGTGACCAGCTCTGGCCAAAGTATTTGCGGGGCGAGCTTGAGCTGGAGGAGACGCGGGTGCAGCGTCTGGAGCTGGCTTTTGCCGAATACGGGATGGACCTTAGCCGGGAGCAGGCAGCCCAAGTTCAGGCGTCCTACATTGGCCGGCAGTATTCCATTCAGTTCATAGACGGTGTAGAAGAGCAGCTGCGGCGGTTCATCGCTCTTGGGCACAAGGTGGGGATTATCACCAATGGCCCGAAGGCTCACCAGATGAGCAAGCTGCGCGGACTTGGCATCGACAAGCTGATTCCGGAAGAGATGATCTTCATCTCGGATGCCGTTGGGCTGGCCAAGCCGGACCCGGAGATCTTTGCCCATGTTAACCGCGTGAGCGGAACAACAGCGGAGAACTCGCTGTATGTCGGAGATACCTGGGATAATGATGTGGTTGGCGCGCTTGCAGCAGGCTGGAAAGTATGCTGGTACAATCCGCGCGGCAGACAGCCGGGAACCGGTCATAGCCCAAGCTTCACCTTTGCCAGTTACCAAGAATTCAGCGAGCTTCCGCTGATCTGAGGAGTAAGCGATACGGAATACAAAATAAGCGGCGGAGCCTCAGCTCCGCCGCTTATTCGTTCTATGGTTCCGAAAGACAAGGGGATATAGGCTTCGGATTATGAATGCCCCTTATCTTCTTCTTAGTTACTCCGCAAAGCTATACGTTGGATCCGTGAGCTGCAGTCTCTCTCTAATGCCTGAAGTGGCATAGATTTTGTTGTCATCGGTAATGAAGAAGGCTTCCACGTCCTCCGGCAGAGCTTCAAGGTAGGCCATGCCTTCCTCAAGCCCCATCAGGAATACGCCGGTGGACAAGGCATCTGCATCCGTTGCGTTCGGGCTCATAATCGTAATGCTCTTTAAGCCGTTCTGGGAAGGGAATCCTGTACGCGGGTCAAGTATATGGTGATAGCGGACATTATCCTGCATGAAGTAACGCTCATATACACCCGAAGCATCAATGACCTCGTCAGAAATCTTGATGGTGCCGAGCTGAGTGCCGCGTCTCTGATCGGGGTCCTGCAGGCCGATGTTCCACGGTGATCCATTCGGCTTGTTGCCGAGGGCAATGATGCTGCTGCCGCCAAGGTTGATCATCGCGCTGTCCAGACCCTGCTCCTTCAAATAATCGGCGATCCGGTCAGCGGCATAACCTTTGCCGATTCCGCCCATATCGAGCACCATGCCTTCTTTAGCCAGCATCACGGTCTTCGCTGCTTCATCTACAATAATATCCTTGTAATTGATCAGGCTCTTGGCATGTTCGATATTTGCTTGCGGAGGAACCTGCTTGCCGCCGTTGCCGATATCCCACAGATCCACCAGCGGACCGATCGTCGGATCGAACAGCCCGTCCATCTCTTCGGCATATTTAATGGAAAGTTTGACAATGTCCAGGGTTTCATCAGATACAGTAACAGCTTCCTTGCCTGCAGCCTGGTTGACCGCGTAGATTTCTCCATTTTCCTTAGTGCGGCTGAACTCTATATCCATCCGTTCCAGCATGGCCTGAATGTCGTCCATATTTTTCTGCTCGGCATGATCGCCGAAGACCTTAATGTTAACGACCGTATTATAAATGTAAAAAGTCTGCTCAAGGGATTTCGTTCCGCCTTGTTCCGAAACTTTTTCACCGCCTGAGGTATCGGAAGTACTGGCATCGTCTTTATCCTTGTTGCCTGTAAGCATCCAGATGCCGGCAACGGCAACGATAATGATGACGAGAGCGACCAGAATTAGCGTCGTTTTTTTGTTTTTAAACATATTCCACCATCCATAAAAGTAGTTTCTTGAACTCATCTTTACTATCATACCCCAGAAAGAATGGCAATGGATACTAATTTCATGACATTTTGCGGATTAAGAAGACCGAAAGAAGCAGTCCGCAGAAACAGCAGAAACACCCGCTTCCCGAAAGGGCAGGCAGGTGTTTCTGCTGTTGTCCATTATGAAGTTTGTGTGGAGAGCGTTAGTCCAGCATATATTCGCTGTATTTATTCTTGCGGGGATTGAGTACAAAGAGGATGCCGCTGATATAGCCTGAAACCGCATTGAAGTTGCGCTTCAGAGTTGATTTGCCGGTCAAATAAGTCAGCGTCCACAACAGGGCAGCGTAGTTCTTCACCGGGGCTTTGCGCAGATTGAGCAGGTAATAATGGTTCACCGCGGTTGCACGGGCGACGCGTCCCGCTTTATCACGGGAGCTTGGGGATTCATGATGGGTAATCTTCATATCCGGGTTGATTACAAGCTTGCCGTATTTGCTGGCCAGATGGCACATATAAATATCATCAGCCACGGCATAGCTGGTCATCCAGGGGTAAGGTTTCATATCCCTCAACGCCTCACGTTTGAAAGACATATTGCAGCCGTGGAAGAAATCCGTTTCAAAGGTATCCTCCGTTTCTCCCCAGAGCAGCAGTGAGCCTGCCAGCGTGCTGGCCGACAGTCTGCCGGGCGAAGCCGACATTTGGCAGGTAAGCACGCCGAGCAGCTTGCCGGATTTGCTGCTGGAGAGGCCTTTGGCGATGCCGCCTACTCCGACAATCGCCGGATCGGCCGCATAGGTGTCTAGCATCCGGCGGATATACAGCGGATCATCCAGCTCGGCGTCATCATCGAAGCTGAGCACAATGTCTCCGTCGATCAGGTTCAGCGCTTCGTAACGGGAGAGCCAGACGCCAGGTTTGGTTTTGCGGTAATAACGCAGCTCAGCACTTGGCATCTGCGCCAGCACCTTGCGCAAATAGTCCAGGACATTCTCCTCAATATCGCCATCATCAACAATCAATAGCTCGATCGAGACGTCTTCCAGCTCTGTCTGCCTGCCGATGGATTCAATACACAGCGTAAGATCGCTGATCCGGTTGCGCGTGGGAATTACTATAGACACATCATGCATGCCGCTGGCTCCTTCTGGGACGCCTATCGTCCGCTAGTAATAGTAGTAATGATGTAAAGCACCGAAAGTACGTGTTGATCTAATTTTACTCCCCCATAAGTAGGGCGTATATACCACTTTCGTTTACTTTTATGTAGCATTTGTGTTTTTTGGTTTTTAACTATATAATTGTAAGTGACGTATTATTTGTTAATGGTAATATCAATGTATTCACAATCCCATTAGGAGGAATTCAATGTGAGAATAGATATATGGTCCGATTACGCCTGCCCGTTCTGTTATATCGGCAAAAGACGGCTTGAACACGCGCTGAGCCAATTTCCTGACCGCGACAAGGTGGAAGTGGTGTACCGCAGCTTTCAGCTGGATCCGAATGCCCGTGCAGATGCAAGCAGGGATATTCATGATCAGCTGGCCGCCAAATATGGCATGACCCGCGAGAAGGCCAAAGCGATGAACGAACAGCTGGCGGAGCAAGCCAGAGGTGTCGGCCTGGAGTTCAACTTCGATACGGTGGTGCATACCAATACCTTCGACAGCCACCGATTGAGCCATTATGCCGCTGCTCAAGGAAAGGCTGCGGCAATGACTGAGCGGCTGCTGCGCGCATATTTTACCGATACAGTTAATATTGGAGAGCGCAGTGTTCTGGTTTCGCTGGCCGGCGAGGTTGGACTGGACGCTGCCGAAACCGCAGCGATGCTGGAAAGCGATGCCTACGCGGCTGAAGTGAATGAAGATATTGAAGAAGGGCAACGCCTTAATATAACCGGCGTCCCCTTCTTCGTCTTCAACAATAAATATGCGGTATCCGGTGCACAGCCCGGCCCGGTATTTTCCGAGGTGCTGGAGACAGTATGGGCGGAGGAGAAGACCGCTCCGGTACTCCAGGTTGTCGGCAAACCACAGTCACAGGCACCGGATGCCGAAGGCTGCGATGACGGTTCTTGCAGCATCTGATTGAGCGCGTTAGGGTCCATACAACCCCATAGTTAGTCAATGCACAAAGAAACCTCTCCCTTGCGTGATCAAGGGAGAGGTTTCTTGATTATCTATGATTTTATTATCTTAATGAAGTCACAAGGCTCGAAAGTAATGTCCGCACATCATACTGGTACTGATTGATTGGCTCAACCGGACGGTTGATGCCGAGCAGGGTGTAGACGGCGATTCTGGCCGCTCTGACGGAATATTCCTCGGTGAACACCACATCGTCCGGAATTTCGCAATATTGACCGACGAATGCGAGGTTGGTTGAGCCCTCTGGCACGACCAGCGGTCTGTCGCTGCCGAGTCTCGGCATGAACTGGGAAGTAATATACGGCATCATGCACGGGATACAGTTGGCGGTTGCCATAATCTCAGCTTTATGCTCTTCAAAGTGCAGATGTCCGATCAGCTCTTCCATGATTTCTGCCCCGGTACAGTCGCTCATTTTCTTCTTGACGAAATCGCCTACCTTGTCAGGATACAGCCCATAGCCCCAGAACACCTTAACATGCTCAGGCTGACCGCGGAAATGCGGCTGGAACGCCAGCACTACGGACATGAACCAGCTCGAATCCTTGAAGGTGACGAGTGCGCCGGTGCCGGCCCGGTTGCGTGTGAATTTCTCCATCAGATCAAAGAATTTGGAGTCTTCGAACGTAACGGTGAACGATTCCCACTTGGAGCCGTCGACATGATCGTCGAAGGATGACGGATTGCCGAGGCCAGGTTTTTTGGCGGCAATGTTCTCCCAGAGCTTCCACGAGCTGCCTTTGCCGTTGAGACGCGGTGCGGTGCTCATCGAACCGAGGCTGGAGCCTTCGGTCATGGAGCCGTTTGTGACGATAACCAGATCGCCGTCTTTCACTTCAATAACATCTTCCACGCCTTGACGCAGCACGTTCATCTTCGTGACAGTGATGCCGTCGCCGTCTTTGAACTGCAGGTCAGTTACTGTACATTTCAGCGTAAAGTCTACACCGAACGGCTCCAGATATTTGTGCAGCGGAAGGATGATCGAATCGTATTGATTATAAGGTGTGCGGGTGACACCTTCGAGCGTTTGAATTCTTGGGAATTCGTGAATAAAGCGCAGCATGTATCTTTTGAACTCAATGGCGCTGTGCCAAGGCTGGAAGGCGAAGGTGGTCGCCCACATATACCAGAAATTCGTCTCGAAAAAGTGTGGAGCGAACCAGTCGTTAATCCGGGCCTTGCCCATCTTTTCCTCTGGTGTAATAATCAGCTTGCCCATTGCCAGCCGGTCGGCCATATCGAAGCCCATCGACAATACGTCTTCAACTTCACCCTTGCTGTTCACCAGTCTGGCGTTGGAATGGGTAGGGTTGGCGTCGTCGAATTCGGTAATTTCTTCCCGGACGGACTTTCCCGGATGGTCGATCGAAGGGATGGTGTTGAGAAGCTCCCATAAATTCTCATAGGCTTCATCGTTCAGCATCCGTCCGCCGCGAATGACATACCCATGCTCTACACTGCCTGCGCCGTCATTGCTGCCGCCGAGGATCTTCATCTCTTCAATAATGTGGATGTTCTTTCCCGGAAAATCGCAGTCTCTGACGAGGTATGCCGCACCCGCAAGGGATGCAATCCCGCCGCCGACAAAATAAACCTGTTGGTTACCGTACTCTCTTTTCACTGAATACTCGCCTCCATAGGGTTGCTGATTGCTGTTGCTACCCCTAATGTAAACCTAGGCCGATCCAGAAGGTATAATCAAAACCGCCAGAGTGTATGGATTTTGGTCACTTTAGGCAAAGTGTATAGTTTTTTTACAGTAATTAACAAGGTTCTACAGGGAAGGAAGGTGATCTGAGCGGGTTGCCAAAGGTAATATGCCAATGCAGGTGCTTGGAATCCTGATAATTGCCTAAGTTCGTGAGAACTCTGCAAGCTCCGTGCTCTTGCGTTACCATGGCGGCGACCTGCTTGATAACGCCAAATAACTCAAGAAATAATTCAGTGTCCTCTTCTTCAAGGGTGAGAAGTGAGGAGATATGCTTTTTGGGGATAGCTACAATATGCACGGGATAAAAAGGTTTCGTATGATAATAGGCTAGCACATTTTCTGTCTCCAGCACTTTATGTACCTGGGTTTTGCCGTTCAATACCTCATCGCAATAAAAGTCCTCTGTCATGGTGGCCTCCTGATTTTTGCATATTTTTCACTTCAAAGTCTTAAATTCCACATCGTTTCTGCAATTCTTGCCCAATAGATCGCCAACTGGATCCAATTACCCCAAAAAAGCTGCGCACCCTAAGGTAACGACAGCTTCTTCTCGTATTTATGCAGCGCCTTCAGAAAATTCCCTTCAATCAGCACACTGAGCTGCTCAATCATATGCTTCGGCTGATCCTTCATCCCTTCGCGCATCCACTGAATGATAAGCCCGGTAAAGGCGAGAGTGTAGAAGTTGGCGATGAACCGCTTGTCTTCGGCACTAACCTCCATTCCGCTTGACAGCTCCTGAATGACGCCCATAACCAGACCGTTGGTCACGTCGTACAGATAAGCATCAAGGTGGGATCTGCCGAGAGAATCCAGCGTATTACAGCAGAAGGTTTTATTACTCTCGATATAACAAAAGATTCTGTAGAACCCGTCCGTCCATGTGTTGTAGCTCCGGTACTCAGCAATGCTCTCTACTGCCTCCGTCTTGTAAATCCAGCCCAGCAGCTCAAAAATATCCTGAAAATGATAGTAGAACGTCTGCCTGTTCAGCCCGCAATCGTCGACAAGATGCTTTACCGAGATTTTATTGAGCGGGGTGTGCTCCATTAAGTGCTTTAACGACTGGGCCAGCGCTTTTTTGGTCAAATAGGAAGTGGACATGACAATATCACCTCATCATTTGTTCGGATTATTCAATTGTTTCGCTTGTGGACCCCGTGGATCTAAGGTTTCCGCAGCTTCCTGATCAGCAAATAACTGCCTTCGACGATAAGACCCAGAACGAAGCCGCCCGCTGTAAACACGATCAAAGACAGAAATCCCGCAAGATCCTCCCAGCCAGACATGTCCTGGTAAGTGTATTGATACATGGTGCCCAGTCCGAAAACAATGCCAATGGTGCTGATCAGCCATACCAGCTTGGCGCCAAACCACCCGAAGCTGTGCAGAATTCCGGAGACTACAAGGGCGAGCGCCGCAAAACGGGCAAAGACCGGAAGGTCGAAGTTTTCCCCGAGCAGCAAAAAACGGTGCAGAGCCAGCAGCAGCCAGAGAATCAAGGTATAAATCAGGAACCAGACGAACCAGCGATTGCTTTTGGCGGGAGGCAGGAACTTCAACATGGCTTCACCTCACTGTGATATTAGACCTTCTCCAGTTCCTCAGCGCTTCTAAGCAGAAACTCAAGCAGGTCCGGCAGATCGTCCATTTGCTCTTCATTAATTTGTCTCTTGAATGCGAGAGAGACGCAGCAGGTGTATAGGCCGCTATTGCTGCCGAAGGGGAAGCTTAGCGATTGTAGGGGAGTAAGCTCCGGGCCCCAAATCCCGGTGAGAATCTGTTCGATAGCAGAGCATTGGGTGGGGATATCCCCGATTTCCAAATGAAAACGCAGCAGCAGATTACAGCCGGGAACGGAATCCGGGACTTCCAGTATTTCATCACTGAGATCCTTCACCGACGAGCGGAGAACCAGTTCACTTGTTACCTTGCTGCTGCCGGCCAGCTTGAAGGAGAGGGTGAATTCCCTGGACATCAACGCCAGGTCCAGCAGATCGGAACGGTTCGTGACTACCAGAATTCCATCCAGATTATCATAGTCATAGATCTGATTCTCTAAGGAAACCTTAATATTCTCAAAGACAGTAGGGTGGAACACTGAATGCACCTTCTTGATTTTCTCTACATTGTACCATGTGGGGAATGAGAGTGAAAATTCACAAAACACAGTTGACAAGTGGGCATTATGAGAATAAGATGATTACCACATTATGTGAGGTTTTTGGTTAAATTTTAAATATTTACAATAAGCTAGAATAGTCATTGAAAGGGCGGCAGTCCTTTGAGTGTCAGCTGATGCTCATGGCTGATTATATAACCGACTATACACATTTATATAGTTGTATATTACGGGTTGATTTTACGACAGAAGGTTGTGCAATTATGAATTTGGATTGGGAATTTATACTGGAGAGCTTGCCGCTTTCCGGGGATGCGATGTGGCTGACAGTGAAGCTGGCATTCTGGGCGATTCTGTTCTCTACTGTTCTGGGACTGCTGTTCAGCATTATTTTGTATTACAAGGTGCGGGGGCTCCGGATGGTGATTCATGCCTACGTCGAGCTGTCGAGAAATACGCCTCTGCTGGTCCAGCTGTTCTTTCTCTATTATGGTTTGCCTAAGGTAGGCCTTCGCCTGAGCGAAGTGACCTGTGCCATTGTCGGCCTGACCTTTTTGGGCGGCAGCTATATGACCGAGGCGTTCCGCAGCGGAATTGAAGCGGTAAGCCGAACGCAGCTGGAATCCGGGCTCAGCATCGGGCTATCCAAATTTCAGCTCGCCAGGTATGTGATTTTTCCGCAGGCGTTTGCAATCAGCATTCCTTCTCTGGGAGCCAACGTGATTTTTTTGCTGAAGGAAACCTCGATTGTCGGCGCCATTGCTTTAATGGACCTGATGAATGTGGCGAAGGATCTGATCGGCATGCATTATAAAACAGCGGAATCCCTGTCGCTTCTCGTGTTGTCCTATCTTGTCCTTGTGCTTCCACTGTCGCTGGTCCTGACATGGCTGGAAAGGAAGGTAAGGTATGCAGAATTCGGGGATTGAGGTGCTGTTTGAAGGATCAAATTTTGAGCGGCTGCTGGGCGGTCTGCTGGTCACGATAGAGATTTCGTTCATTTCCATTGCAATTGCAATGGTGCTTGGCATTGTGATGGGGCTCTTGAGAACCCTGAATTCGAAACCGCTAAGATTTGTCCTGCGGCTCTATCTGGAGGCCTTCAGAATCATCCCGATTCTGGTCTGGCTCTACGTGGTGCATTTTAGTTTTACTCCCCTGCTCGATATCGATATCAGCGGAGAGGCTACCTCTATCCTGGTATTTAGTTTATGGGGAGCAGCCGAAATCGGAGATATCGTACGCGGGGCATTGGAATCGATGCCAAAACATCAGGACGAATCCGGCAAAGCGCTGGGCCTCAGCAAAGGGCAGCTGTACCGGTATATTCTGATTCCGCAAGCGGTCCGCAGAATGGTGCCGGGTTCGATCAATCTGGCCACTCGCATGGTCAAAACTACCTCGCTCGTTGTGCTGATCGGAGTGATCGAGGTGGTGAAGATCGGGCAGCAGATTATTGAGCTTGGGGTGATCAAGGCGCCGAATGCTTCCTTTTGGGTCTACGGCTTTATTTTCATTCTTTATTTCGCCGTATGTTTTCCGTTGTCCAGGATTTCCAAGAGAATAGAGCGCAGATGGCAAAATTAGCATGCAGGAAGGAAGAAGGGCGATGGCAGATTCCAGAGAGATTTTGCTGGAGGTAAAAGGGCTGGAGAAAAGCTTTGGAGACCGGAAGGTTCTGAATAATATAGAGCTGCAGGTGGCGAAGGGGGAAGTTACAGTTATTCTGGGCCCGTCGGGCTGCGGGAAGAGTACCTTTATGCGATGTCTTAACGGCCTGGAGCCGATTGAGGGGGGAGAAATTTGGTACCGGGGGCAGAATCTTGCCGGGAACGCTGTAGATTGGCGTGAAGTAAGGCAGCATATCGGCATGGTTTTTCAAAATTATGAGCTGTTTCCCCACATGACGGTTATAGACAACATTCTGCTCGGCCCGCTTAAGGTACAGAAGAGAGACGGCAAGGAAGCGCTGAAGCAGGCAGAAGAGCTGCTTAGCAGGGTTGGACTGCTGGACCGCAAGGATGCGTATCCCCGTCAATTGTCCGGGGGGCAGAAGCAGAGAATCGCGATTGTCAGAGCGTTATGCATGAATCCGGAAATTATGCTATTCGATGAAGTGACGGCTTCTCTTGATCCCGAGATGGTGCGGGAAGTGCTGGATGTCATTCTGGGTCTGGCCCAGCAGGGAATGACCATGATCATTGTGACCCATGAAATGGGTTTTGCCAAGTCTGTTGGAGACCGGATCATATTTATGGACCAAGGTAAAATTTGCGAAACTGCGGCTCCGCAGCAATTTTTCACCAAACCGGCGACAGAGCGTGCCCAGCACTTTCTGGATATATTTCAGTATTAACAAACTATATAGAAATTGGGGATGAAGAGGGATGAAAAAGAGTTTGAAATTTGCAGTATCGGTTATGGCAGCTGGAGTGCTTTTGCTGGGTTTGACCGCATGCGGCAATTCGGGGAACAACAAGGAAGAGGCCGCTTCTTCAAAGTTTGCTTCTATTGAAGAGCTTAAGAAAAACGACAAGATCCGGATCGGTGTGTTCGCCGACAAGCCGCCGTTTGGTTATGTGGACTCCGAAGGCAAAAACCAGGGGTTCGACGTTTATATCGCCAAAAGATTTGCCAAGGATTTGCTGGGGGATGAATCCAAGGCAGAGTTTGTGCTTGTGGATGCAGCCAGCCGTGTGGCCTATCTGGAATCCAATAAGGTTGATATTATTATGGCTAACTTCACAGTAACCGATGAACGCAAAGAAAAAGTGGATTTTGCCGCTCCTTACATGAAGTTGTCCTTTGGGATCGTTTCTCCCGACAGCGCGCCGATCACTTCCATTGACCAGCTGAAAGAAAAGGGCCAAAAGCTGATCGTAGCCAAAGGTACAACTGCCGAAACCTACTTCACAAAAGAACATCCGGAAATCGAGCTGCTTAAATTCGACCAGTACACAGAGATTTTTGCGGCACTTAAAGACGGACGCGGCGCAGCTATTGCCAATGATAATACGGAACTGATCGCGTGGGCTAAATCCAATCCCGGCTTTACCGTAAGCATCCCGGCTTTTGGCGGCCAGGATACGATAGCGCCGGCAGTTGCCAAGGGCAATACGGAATTGCTGAACTGGATCAACACCGAACTTGAGACGCTGGGGAAAGAGCAATTTATTCATCAGGCGTATAAAGAAACGTTAAATGAAGTATACGGGGAAGGCTACACCGGTGATTTGGTTGTTGAAGGCGGAAAGATCGAGTAGTACAGAGAAAGACACCCGGGAGGGTGTCTTTTTGCATCCATGCGGAGCCACCGAAATAACGATAACAGGTCTGAAATACAGGTGCTTGGTGTGATCAGGAATCAGTTGGTTGGCGCAGGGGCTGTGTATTTCAGGAATGTCTTGGGAATGGCGCTTTCAAAGGTCAGCAGTTCTCCCGAAGTCGGATGAACGAAGGAAAGCACGCGGGCATGAAGGCCAAGGCGGCCTACGGCCTTAGTCTCTGCGCCGTATTTTTTGTCACCGGCGATAGGGTGGCCGATGTCAGCCATATGCACACGGATTTGATTTTTGCGTCCGGTTTCCAGTTGTACTTCCAGCAGAGAGAAATGGCGGTTGGCTTGAATAAGCTTGTAATGAGTTATGGCATGAAGCCCGTCGCCTTCATGGGGACTGGAATACATCTTGAGGGTCGAAGTTTCCTTCAGCCAGGAGCTGATGGTCCCTTCGGCCTTTTTGACGGCCCCTTCCACGAGTGCCACGTAGGAACGTTCCTTTACGGTTTCCTTCCACGTATTTTGCAGCTTCTGCTGAATGGCTTCACTCTTGGCAAACATCATCACGCCTGAAGTATCACGGTCCAGCCGGTGAACGACATAAATACGGTTGCGCGGATTGGTGAGGCGGACATGCTCCATCAGCTGGCGGTATGCCGTTAATTCATTGTCTTCACCGGTGGCGATGGACAGCAGTCCTGCATCCTTCTGGATAATAATCAGATCATCGTCCTCATAAACGATGGTAAGCAGGGTCATCTCTTTGGCCTGTACTTGCTTCTCTTGGTCAATGGTTACAGTCTGACCCGGATGCAGCTGGAAATTGTGCCGGGTTATTGGTTTGCCGTTTACGGAGACCTGTCCGCGGGCGAGCAGTGACTTGACGGAGTTCCGTCCCTTGTTTGTGATTACGCTAAGCAAAAAAGGCAGCAGCTCTGCGGGCTCAGTTATGGAATAGCTTTTGACGGCAGCCTGTCCCTTCGCTTTGGCAGTGATGCCAGGCTTAGCGCCTGATTTATGGTTTCTTGCCCCTGATTTTGGCTGTGCTTGGGAGGGGCCTCCGGGCTTGCCGCCCCGTCTGCTTGCCTCTTTGGGATTTCGTCTGGTGTTCATGCCTGCATTCTCCGTCCTCTAATATTGTATTCCTCAATATACCATGGGCCGTGAAGAAATACTATGGAGGGGTCCCTACATAACACTAATCAGCCCGACAATAATGAGGATAGAGAGGGCTCCATAGATTCAGCCAGCACAAAGGCCAATTTTCTGGAAAGGAAAATTGCGGATATCTATCAAGTGTTGCTTTGAACGGTGATTTTTATGTAATGATTTGAAAATGAACCTCCGGTTTTACCACTCCGGTTGTTGCTCATTAGTCTTTTGCCCGGTAAACTAAAGAGAGAAAGTTCTAAGGAGTTTTGAGAGATATGAAGATGCAAGCACCTACTATGGAACAGGCGCAGGCTGAACTGCAAAAATATTATGGCTATCCCGACTTCCGGGAGGGCCAGAAAAAGATTGTCGAGAGCTTGCTGGAGGGCCATGATACGCTGGGCATCATGCCAACCGGAGGCGGAAAATCGATCTGCTATCAGGTTCCGGCGCTGCTGCAGCCGGGGCTGACGCTGGTCATCTCGCCTCTGATCTCGCTGATGAAGGATCAGGTGGATGCACTGACCACAGCGGGGATACCTGCTGCCTATATCAACAGCACCTTAAGCGGCAAGGAAGTGAATGAGCGCATCCGGGCTGCGCGCCGCGGTGAGCTGAAGCTGCTTTATGTTGCACCCGAGCGGCTGGAGCTGGACTGGTTCCGGTTAGAGATGGCCGGGTTATCCATCTCATGCGTGGCTGTGGATGAAGCACACTGTGTATCCCAGTGGGGCCATGATTTCCGCACCAGCTACCTCGCGGTATCCCCTTTTGTAGAGGAACTGCCGCAGCGGCCGATTCTTGCCGCATTTACCGCGACTGCTACCCCGGAGGTCATGGAGGATATGGTCCGGCTGCTGCGTCTGCGCCAGCCGGGCGTCTTCATGACCGGGCTTGGCCGGGATAATCTGGCGATGTCTGTGCTGCGCGGGGAGAACAAACGCGAATTCGTTCTGGATTATACCGCTACTCATTCTCATCAGCCGGGTATTGTATATGCGGCTACCCGCAAAGAGGTTGATGATCTCTATCAAAGACTGCAGGCGTCGGGAATCGCTGCCGGACGCTATCATGCCGGAATGAATGACCAGGAACGGGCAGAGAGCCAGGAAGGTTTCCTGTATGACGACATCCGTGTGATGGTCGCTACCAATGCCTTCGGGATGGGGATCGACAAGTCCAACGTACGTTATGTTATCCATTACAATATGCCGAAGAATATGGAAGCTTATGTTCAGGAAGCCGGACGTGCCGGACGGGATGGTGAGCCGAGTGAGTGTATCCTGCTCTTCAGCGCGCAGGATATTATGACGCAGAAATTTCTGATTGAACAGAATCCGCAGGACCCGGAGCGCAAGGCGAATGAATACCGCAAGCTGCAGCAGATGATCGATTACTGCTACACCACCCGCTGCCTGCGCAGTGCACAGCTGAATTATTTCGGTGAAGATCACGGGGACAAGCCCTGCGGCATCTGCAGCTCCTGTACGGATGAACGGGAACTGGTAGACATGACAGTGGATGCGCAGAAGATTTTCTCCTGCATCCACCGCATGCGTGAACGTTACGGTGTGGCGCTGGTTGCTTCGGTGCTCAAGGGCTCACGCAACCAGAAGGTGCTGCAATACGGCTTCGAGCAGCTGCCGACTCACGGCGCGATGTCGAGCCGTACGGAGAAAGAGATTACCGAGAGCATCAATGTGCTGATCTCGGAGGGATATCTGGCCCTGACAGAAGGCCAATATCCTGTGGTGCGGCTGCAGCCGCTGGCTGCCGAGGTACTGCGCGGCCAGCGTGAGGTGCAGCAGCGCGTGGCCCGTCCTTCACGCACCGGCGGAGCCTCCGGCGGGCGGGACCGCAGCCGGTCGCGGGATCTTTCGCCGTCGGCCGTCAACGAGACGGTCTTCGAGCAGCTGCGCCTGATCCGCCGCGAGCTGGCGGGACGCGAGCATGTCCCGTCCTATATCATTTTTAATGATGCGACCCTGCGTGAGATGAGTGTGGTTTGCCCGCAGACCGAAGCGGAGATGCTGAGGGTGAAGGGTGTCGGGGAAGTGAAGTACCGGAAATACGGCAAGCCGTTTCTGGAGTTTTTTCAAAATGAAATGTAAAGAAGGTTATTAGGCATGAGAATCGTCCTGGCCACATTAAACGCCAAGTATATCCACACCTCGCTCGCCATCCGTCTTCTGAAGGCATACAGTGAGCATGAATTCGAAGATATCCTTCTGGCGGAATACACTATCAAAGATCCCGTGATGAATATCGTGTCAGACCTATTCCAGAAGAAGCCCGATGTTATCGGCTTTTCCTGTTATATATGGAACATCGAGGAGACCGTCAAGCTGATTGGCATACTCAAACAGGTGATGCCGGAGGTCACCATCGTGCTAGGCGGGCCGGAGGTGTCTTACGAGCCGCTGTACTGGATGAAGCGGGAAGCCGGGATTGATTTTGTTGTAAACGGCGATGGGGAAGAGACCTTCCACCATCTGCTGCAGGAATTGCGGGATGAGCGCAAGTTCCATTTTGTGTACGGTGCGGCTTACCGTAAGGGCGAAGAGCTGATTGTCAATCCGCCGCGTCCGAAGACGGATCTGAATACACTGCCGACACCGCACCGGTTTCCGGATGATCTGCCGGATCTCAGCAAGCGGATCGTTTATTTTGAAACCAGCAGGGGCTGTCCCTTCAACTGTCAATTCTGCTTGTCCAGCATTGAGGTAGGGGTACGCTATTATGATATCGAACGGGTCAAATCCGATTTGCTGTATCTGATCGAGAACGGAGCCAAGGTGATCAAGTTTCTTGACCGTACCTTTAATATCAACCGCAGCTATGCCATGGAGATGTTCCAGTTTCTGATTGATAACCACCAGGGCTGCGTGTTCCAGTTCGAGATTACGGCGGACATCATGCGGCCGGAGGTCCTGGATTTTCTGGCCCAGAACGCTCCTCCCGGCGTCTTTAGATTCGAGATTGGCGTGCAGTCAACCAATGACGAGACCAACGAGCTGGTCAAACGCCGCCAGAATTTCACGAAGCTATCGCGTACGGTGATGAAGATTAAGGCCAACGGCAATATCGATCAGCATCTCGATTTAATTGCCGGACTGCCCATGGAGGATTATTCCACTTTCCGTAAAACCTTCAACGATGTATTTGCCATGGAGCCGGAGGAGCTGCAGCTTGGGTTCCTGAAAATGCTGCGCGGCACCGGACTGCGTGCCCAGGCAGCCAAATATGACTATACCTATATGGAACATGCCCCGTATGAGATTCTCAGCAGCCATGTGATGCCGTTCTCCGATATTATCCGGCTCAAACGGCTGGAGGATGTGCTGGAGAAATACTGGAACAGCCATCGGCTCGACCATACGGTGAAATACCTGATCCGCCATGTGTTCCAGTCGCCGTTTGATTTCTTTCAGGAATTCGGGGATTACTGGGAAGATCGGGGCTGGCAGAAGATCGGCCACCAGCTGGAGGATTTGTTCACCCGTCTGCATGCCTTCCTTACAGATCGCGGGACAGATGCCATGGACATCATTACCGGGCTGATGAAGCTTGATTATTTCCTGGGGCACAAATATAAGCCGCGCAAAATCTGGTGGGATGTCTTGCTGGATAAAGCGGATTGGTCCAAACATATGAAGGATATCGCTGCTCATCCGGGATTGATATCCCCGCAGCTGGCGGAGGCCGGATACAGTGAACGTGAACTGCAGAAGTTCATGATGCTGGAGGTGCTGCCTTTCCGTTTGGAGACGGTACTGGATTCGATCAGCGGCCTGCGGGCCGATGAAGGCTTGGCTGATGCAGAAGCGAGTGCAGAACCGAATGTGGAGATGAGTGGTGTGTCTGGCAATATCGGTGAAGCGAACGCAGCAGCGGCGGCCGTAGCGGTAAATGACAGGGCCACGGCTGTGGCCGAAGCTGAGGCAAGAGTGGAAGGAAACACGCTGCTGATTGTGCTGTACCAGCAGGATGACAGCCAGCGGGCACAGTATTATACACTGCCTTTGTAGAAGGAGGATTCTTCCGGCTATGAGCAATCAACCTCCGGTCAGATTGACTTTGTATGAAGAGAAGCTGCGGGAAGGGCTGCTGGCGTTTCAGCTTCCTGCGGAGCAGGCGGAATTCACCGGCTTGCCTGAGGAGACTATAGATGGTGCCTTGCAGGACGAGGGGAAGGTTCCGGTTGTTATTATGGCTGGAGAAAAGCCGGTAGGATTTTTTATCCTGCATACCGGAGCGGATATCGCCGACTTCTACCACCATTGGTCCGAAGCGTTGCTGCTGCGTGCGTTCCTTGTTGACTATGCCAGCCAGGGGCAAGGGTTTGCCAAGGCTGCAATGGCTTTGCTGCCGGGTTTTGTCCGTATTCATTTTCCGGCAGTCCGTGAGGTGGTGCTGGCTGTGAATGAGCGCAATCTCCCGGCAGGAAATCTCTATCTGCGTGCCGGTTTTCGGGATTACGGTCTGCGCAGGAGCGGTGCAAAAGGATCGCAGATGATTCTGCAGTATTCGCTTGAGGAATTCAGCGCAGGTTCTGGCGGGGACATGGACAACGGGGACGGCTGCAAGAGCGGCTGATTGAGAGCATGACCCGCAGTCCGCTGTTTGCAACGTTCTCAACGGAGTGTCAGTTACATTATTCTGTTTGTTCATAGGCTGGACTTTCGACGGCTTGACTAAAAGTTTGTTCAAAAAAACAGGCATTCCATTATTTCTGGAATGCCTGTTTTTGTTCAAATATAAGAATTTATATGCTTCACGCTATAAATTATCCTTCTATTTCTCGCTGAAACGGATACCGTCCTTTTGAGGACGGCGAAGCCGTTTCCACTTGGCTTTTATATTGCATTCGATTGAAGCAGAGACTCGGCAGGGAGGTGCCGGACCAGCCAGTCTAACACGTCGGCTGTGACCTCGTTATGATTCACTTCGTTCAGCATTTCATGTCTGCCTTCCGGATACAGCCTGTACTCCACATCGCTTAATCCTTGCTCCTTGTAGATGCTGGCCAATCGCAGCACACCTTGCCCCTGCATACCCACAGGGTCCTTGGCCCCGGAGAACAGATACACTGGCTTATTCTTGCATAATGTCAGCAGTGTTTCGCGGGACTGGATTTCGCGCAGCAGCCGGAAGAAATCCCGGAAGAAGCGGGTGGTGCAGATCGCGCCGCAGAAAGGATCTGCGATGTAACGGTCCACCTCCTGCGTGTCACTGCTCAGCCAGTCAAAAGCCGTTCTTACCGGAGAGAAGGAACGGTTGTAAGGGCCGAATACGAGGCCGTTCAGCATTACGCTGCGATGAAGGGCTCCCTGCAGTCTGAACTGCATCCCGGCCAGTGCTTCCCCGGCTCTCAGCATATTGCGCGGACCATTGGTGCCGCTGAGAATAAAGCCGGCGTATATCTCATTGCCATGCTCACACATCAGCTTCTGTGCCAGGAAGGAGCTCATGCTGTGGGCGAGCAGGAAGATCGGCAGACCTTCATGCCGGGAAGAGGCAATCCCGGCAAGCTGCAGCATATCGCGCCGCATCCAGTAGAATCCGTTCTCCCCGGTATCGCCAAGCAGGTTCACCTTCCCGGCAGTTTTGCCGTGCCCACGGTGATCATTGGCATAAACTGCATATCCGGCCCCGGTGAGCGCTAATGCGAAGCGGGTATAACGTGCAGCCGTCTCACACATGCCATGCGCAATTTGCACGATGCCCCTGACCGGAGCTTCTGGCTCCGGCAGCCATTCGTACACATGAATATTCACGCCGAGGGGATCGGTCATTGTAAAGCTGTTTTCCTGCATTATCCTGCCCTCCTAAAAGTTTGTAAAACATCTGCTTCCTTGATCATACGCCGTACCCACTCCGCTCTGAAGCATTAGCTTGTTATGTGAGTGATACATCTGAGTATTGTAGGAATCGCTGATATAGCTCTTTATCGGAAAGAGTAACGAGAGAAAACCCCGCTTTACACTGATTCCCTGCGATGAAAGCGGAACCCGCGGCTGATCTTAGTTCTCGACTTCTGGCTTCCGCTTAACCTCTAGTTGCCTTATAAGTATGAATTTTAGGGCAAATAAGAACGCAGCACGGTGGAGTGGCCTTCGATTCCGTAAGAGCCAAGGGTTGCCGGAAGCAGATAACATTCTCCTGCGGCATAAGGCTGGGAACCGCCTTCCCACGTCAGGTGTCCGCTGCCTTCGCAGATGACGAGAATGGTGAAGCTGTCCGGAGTCGTGGCAAGCTCCCATTGTCCGTTTACAAGGCCTTTTTCAACGATGAAATAAGGAGAGGAGGCGATTTGCAGCCATTCTCCGGGAACAGCGCCGTCTGTCTTCATCGAGGTGGCTCCCGCACCTTCATAGGCGGTTACATTCAAAGAATCCTCAATATGAAGCTCGCGCGGCTTGCCGTCCAGTCCCGGACGGTCATAATCATAAATCCGGTATGTAGTGTCAGAGTTTTGCTGGATTTCGGCAACAACGACTCCTGCGCAGAGAGCGTGAACGGTGCCCGCAGGAATATAGAAGGAATCTCCGGCTGAGACGGTAATCTCCTGAAGACTGTCCATAACGGTTCCATTCTCCAGTGCATCTCGCAGTGTCTCCCTGGTGACATTTTCTTTCAGGCCGTAAATAATCTTGGCACCCGGCTTGGCGTCCAGCACGTACCACATTTCTGTCTTGCCCAGTTCACCCTTCGGCAATCCTTCATAGTCATCTGTAGGATGCACTTGCACGGAAAGGTTGTCATTGCAGTCCAGCAGCTTGATCAGCAGGGGGAATCTTCCGCCTTCTTCGCTGATGCCTTTGCTGCCGAACCATTCCTGTCCGAATTGCTCACGGATTTGATCTAGGCCCTGTCCGGCGAGTTCGCCGTTTACGACGGAAGAGGTGCCGTTCGGGTGATCGGCGATCATCCAGCCTTCGCCAATATGGCCCTCCGGCAGTTCGAGCCCGAATTTCTCCAGTGCGCGGCCGCCCCAGACGCGTTCTTTAAACTCCGGCTGAAATTTTAAAGGATATGGTTTTGTCATCACAACATCTTCCTTCCAATTTGTAATATTTACTTGCTTCTGTTACTTACAGCGTGTCAATTTTGTGAGCTGAATGCCAAAATGCCCGATTTTGCTCATTGCTATTTAGGCTTCAGTTCCTTTTTTCTTCTCTACGGCTACTACGTAGGGAGCGGAAGACCGCTGCAGCTGGCGGTACACAATGCTCTGCGCCTCCTGCTGGGCAAGCCCTGCCGCCCATGACTCAACGGCGGAGGCTTCGCGGTCTCCGCCGTCATGGCCCGGGTAGAGCACCGCCGTGACGATGCCGCCCGGGCGCAGCAGCGAGAGCGCGGCCTCCAAGGCGGCCAGCGTGCTCTCCGGCTCGGTGATGATGGTCTTGTCGGCATCGCCGGAAGGCAGGTAGCCGAGGTTGAACATCACCGCCGACACCGTTCCGCGCCACTCCGGCGGAACGGCATCCGCCATCGCTGCATGGCTGCGCTGCAGCAGCGTCACGGGAGAAAGCGCTGACGGCGCTTCCTCCCGGGCCAGCCGCAGGCGCTCTTCCGCAAGCTTCAGCGCCGCAGGCTGAATGTCGAAGCCGTACACCCCGCCTCGCGGCCCGGCCGCCTTGGCGAGGAACAGCGTATCGGCACCGGTGCCCACGGTGGCGTCAATGGCTCTGCCGCCGGACATTAGGCGTTCGGCGGTTAATTTATGAGCAAAGCTAAGGACGGACATAAAGCCCATTAGCTCTTCCTCCAGTACTTACCCTGCCAGGTGTCGCGTGCAACCAGCTCATCATCAATTGCGTTCAGCACTTCCCATTTCTTAAGGCTCCACATAGGCCCGATCAGCAGATCGCGCGGGGCATCCCCGGTCAGACGATGAACAATCATCTCCGGCGGCAGGATTTCCAGCGAGTCGGCGATCAGCTTGACATATTCGTCCTGCTCCAAAAAGCGCAGCAGGCCAGCCTCATATTGCTTGACCATCGGCGTTTTGCGCATGAGATGCAGCAGATGGATTTTGATGCCCTGAACACCCATGCGGGCAACAGCCGAAACAGTTTCCAGCATCATTTCATGAGTTTCCTGCGGAAGCCCGTGGATGATATGGGTACAGACGCGGATGCCGTGACGGCGCAGCTTCTCGACAGCTTCGACATAACACTTGGTATCATGGGCGCGGTTGATCAGTTCGGAAGTGGAATCATGAATGGTCTGCAGACCCATCTCCACCCACAGGTACGTACGCTGGTTCAGCTCGGCGAGATATTCGACGACATCATCCGGCAGGCAATCCGGACGTGTGGCGATGGCAAGTCCGACCACACCCGGCTGCTGCAGAATCACTTCATAATATTCTCTCAGCTCCTCGACCGGAGCGTACGTATTAGTGTAGGCCTGGAAATAACCGATATACTTTGCATTCGGCCATTTCAGATGCTGTCTGTCGCGCACATTGTTGAACTGGGTAACCAGATCGTCGCGGCGGCTTCCGGCGAAATCGCCTGATCCTCTGGCGCTGCAGAAGGTGCAGCCTCCTTTGGCGATAGAGCCGTCACGGTTAGGGCAGGTGAAACCGGCGTCGAGCATTACTTTGAATACCTTGGTATCCATCTGTTCGCGCATTTCGTAGTTCCAGGTATGAAATCGTTTATCTCCCCACAGCAGTGGAGAAAAGGTCTCTAGAAGACTCAACAGGTGCAGCTCCTCTCTTAAATATAAGAACGTTTATTTTTAGGGCTGAATGACTGCTTTCCCCCTGAAGTTATCCTTATATTGTCGCTAAAATGACGGTGTTCCGGAAAGGCAACGTAGAGCCATTTTATTTTAACCTATCCATTGTAACAAAAAACAGCGCCCAGCGTAACATTGGCGCCTGCGGAATCCGTGAAAAAAAGGCTAAAAATAAAGGGTTTTCACTTGTTAATGCTTACACATTATGTTATATTTAAATTGTAAAAAACCTGATACAGCAAGCAAAATCTTCATTTATTGAATTCATAATTTCGTGTCGTCCGATCCATAATAAAACCCAAGAGGTGATCACGATGAATTCTCAAACATCATATGCCGAAGGCAAAGGCTCCATTGATGTGCAATTGACTCCTGATGAAGCGCTTGCGCTTACGGGTGTGGAGTTTAATGGCAACCATAAGATTAAGACAGAAGCGCAGCGCAAGATCAGAAATGCGTTCGAGAAGAAATTTGATTTTAATACACCGGCAAGGTAGACTATGAACTGTTGAACTAGTGGACCCCAATTCCAAATACAACATAAAAGGGAATTCTCCGGCGGATTTTTTGCCCCCGTCGGAGAATTCCCTTTTCCTTTTGGCAAATATATGTAGAAAATGACGGAATCAGCATCTCTTCACTGAAATCCCTTTACTTTTGCAGATAAGTTCGGCACAATATTGCAAGTGATAGTTATTGTAATAAGTGAATAAGCGGAGGAATACCTATGCGTTTACGCGGAAGAAAAGGAATACGTGAAAGCCTGGAGGAACAGACCGATCTGGTAATCCTCGATCCACGCAGCCTCAAGGGGCGGTGGTCTGAATTGTTCGGCAACGATCATCCGATTCATGTGGAATTCGGAATGGGCAAAGGACAGTTCATTAGTCAAATGAGCTTCAAATATCCCGATATTAATTTTATCGGCGTTGATATGTACGATGAATTGATCCGCCGCGCGGCTGAGAAAGCCCGTTTGGTGTGGGAGCCGGCAGGACATGAGACGCCGCCTAACCTCAGAGTGGCACTCGCCAATATTAACTACGCGGAGGAAGTGTTTGCTCCAGGAGAGCTGGAACGTATCTATTTGAACTTCAGCGATCCCTGGCCGAAGAGCAAGCATGCCCGCCGCCGCCTGACGCATCCGCGTTTTCTTGACAAATACCGCGGGTTACTCAGTCCGCTGGGGGAAATTCATCTGAAGACAGATTCCCGGAGCCTGTTTGAGTTCTCCCTCAATGCGTTTGCCGACTATGGGCTGCAAATGAAGAATATCTCTCTTGACCTGCATGCGGACGGTGTCATCAATGAGGAGCATGTCATGACGGAATATGAGACCAAATTTTACGGCCGTGGCGTCAATATCCAGCGTTGCGAAGCGATTGTCGGGGCAGAGGCGCTGGAGCGGTATCAGGCCGCCCGGCTGGATAAATACCGGCTGTAGAACAGTTAATGCCGATTTATGTCTCCACCAAAGCAGAAGCATACAAAAATGGCAGTCCAAGGAGAAATTCCTGGACTGTCTTTTTTATATGTTCCCTTGTTCTTGTGGGCGTTATTCGAGCATATCAATAATGCTTTGGGCGCTTTGCAGCGGATTAAACCTGGCGATCGCTTCCAGATGGCTTTTTCGTTTGGCCTGCACGTCCTCATAGTTGTAGAGCAGCCGCTCCATCCATTTGTCGACTACATCCAGCGATGAAATCGGTTCTCCAAGACCTGCAGCCGTGAAGTAGCGGCAGTTCTCCTCTTCCTGACCTGGCAGGGGGTGATGGAAGAGCATGGGGATACCCTTGGCCAGCCCTTCGCTGCAGGTCATTCCTCCTGGCTTGGTAACGAGCAGATCGGATACCTCCATCAGCTTGTCAATCTCGCGGGTAAACCCGATCAGGGAGATATTGGGATGAATGTACCGGTGGTCCTCGTTCATCTCGCTCAGCAGTTTATCATTCGTGCCGAGACAAAAGACAATCTGGACTTTCTCCCGCCAGCTCGCCAGCGCTTCGTTCACGACTTCATCGTTCATCATGCCCCAGCCCCCGCCCATAACCATAACCGTCGGTAAGTCCTGCAGGCCGAACTGCTCCAGAATTTCCGTTCTTCCGGGATGTTCCCAGAAGTTGGGGTGAACCGGCATGCCGGTAACCTGGATTTTGGCGGCAGATACGTTTCGCCGGCGCAGCTTGGCTTTGACCTCCGGAGTGGATACCAGATACCGGTCTACCTCAGGGCTGATCCAGGTGGCATGGGCATCATAATCCGTGATCACCGTAACGAGCGGCGCTTTGAAGGCCGGATCCAGCCGTTTCAGGCGGGATACCACAGCGCTGGGTATAAAGTGAGTGCAGACGATAATATCGGGCCTCAGCTGCTTTACAATATTTTGCGTATGCGTATAAAATAAGCGGTGCAAGGCAAGCGTGGTAAGACGATTAAATGATTTCTGGTGACGGTACACGTACCCCATCAAGCGGGGCTGGGTCGTCACTGTTTTGCGGTATGCCGACACAACAAGAGGCGCCAGCTTTGGATTCAGGAAATTCCCTAGCTCCAGCACCTTCGTTTGCACTTGGGGCGATAACTTACGCAGGCTGCTCGACAGCGCGTAGGCTGCCTGCGTATGTCCTGCGCCAAAACCTTCCGACAGCAATAAAACTCTTTTTTTGCGCAATGTTGGATTCACCTGTTCCCGGATGGATTTCGCCGATATGACTTGTGATGCAGGCTTCAGATCCATAAAACAACGGTGCCTGCCGCAACGCCAGTGCCGATAACCGCTCCTGCAAGAACGTCAGAAGGATAATGCAGTCCCAAATAAATGCGGGAGAAACCGACAATAGCGGCCAGAGGCAGCAGGAAAACGGTCAAGGCAGGGTAAGCCGCCATATAAGGTACCGTTGAGGCGAAGATAGCTGTAGTATGACCTGATGGAAAAGAATGATCTTTAAGCGGATTGTGAAACGTATTCGTTCCCGGCAGCGCCAGATAAGGACGCATGCGCGGGTATAACTTTTTAGCAACAGCGACGGGCAGGTGGCTGACAGCCAGAGCCGTGAGAGCCTGGAGTCCCGTTGTTTTCAAAGGCTGGGGTGAGAGCGCCCAGATTAGCACATTGATACCGATAGCGCTTGTAGCTCCGCCCAGATGGGTTAGATAGAAAAGCCAAAAGTTCAAAAAAGGGTTGTGCAATCGTCCGTTGATCCACTTGAAAATTTGCCGTTCCCAGAGATGTAGTTTCATGAATAAATGTTTCATACTTTGTCCCTCCGATAGTCCGGCTGAGGATAATAAACGCAGCAGCAGCCACTCGATCCAAGACCTGAAAGCTGTCTTTATCATACGTTTTTAAAGCAGTCCATTTCAAGAAAAAGCTCGGTTAAGGTCGGAAAATGCCAGTTTTGACTTAACAACCCCTTACACCTTACAATGATTCAAGTAGGCGAAACATGTTTATAAGGTTACAGAGAATTGAGGAGTCCGCCATTTGGTATCTCTATAACATCTTTATAAACGGGATAGATATAAATTGAAGCCTGCTCCACAAAAAGGGGAAACTCTTGGTCTACTGTAAGGAATGCAACAAAAGGGTCAGAAAGAACGTTTAATAAGACAGAGAGAAAAAAAGAAAAAAGCACACCAAGAGTGAAAAAGGGGGCATCAAAAGATCATGACAGACGCATTGTTTGTTACGCTCCAAGTGATCTTGGCGGCAATCGCAGTCTATCAGTTCACATTATCGTTGTTTGGACTGCGCAAGAAAAAGAATAAGGTACAGTTCGGGCCGGAAAAATCATTTGCTGTATTGGTTGCCGCGCACAACGAGGAAGAAGTCGTCGGCGCATTGATGGAGAATTTGAAACAGCTTAATTATCCCCAAGAGTTGTACGATGTATTTGTCATCTGCGACAATTGTACAGACGGCACCGCAAGAATTGTGCGCGAGCACGGAATGAATGCCTGTGTCCGCACCAATACCAACCTTCGGGGCAAGGGTTACGCAATCGAGTGGATGCTCAAGGAACTATGGGCGATGCCGAGACAGTATGATGCAGTTGTCATGTTCGACGCCGACAACCTTGCGCATACCGAATTCCTCACAGAGATGAATAATGATCTCTGCGCAGGCGGGCGCGTAATTCAAGGCTATATTGATACAAAGAATCCGGAGGATTCATGGATTACTGCTGCATACGGCGTATCTTACTGGTACATCAACCGTTTGTGGCAGCTGTCGCGCCATAATTTGAACATGGCCAACTTCCTGGGCGGAACCGGCATGTGCTTCGAAACCAATCTGCTTAAAGAGATGGGCTGGGGAGCAACAAGCCTTGTCGAGGATTTGGAGTTTACGATGCGCAGCGCATCCAAAGGCGTATTTCCAAAATTCAACTATGACGCCAAGGTATTTGATGAGAAGCCGCTCACGTTCAAAGCATCCTCCAGACAGCGGCTGCGCTGGATGCAGGGACACTTTACAGTGGCCCGCCGCTACTTCTTCCCTTTGCTGTGGCAAGCCATTAAAGAACGCAGCCTGACGAAGCTTGATCTCGCGCTGTATGGGGTGAATGTCTACATCGTGCTGCTGACGTTCCTGATGACTGCTGTAATGTGGGTAGACACTTCGCTGCTTAATGGTCCGCATATTGCCAATATTTACGGTCATTTGCCGTTGTGGCTCAGCTTCTTTGCAGTCGGCGCCAATATTATCACCTTCCTGCTGGCCATGGCGCTGGAGAAGGTCAAGTTCAAAAAAGTGTATCTTTACCTGCTGGTCTTTCCGGTGTATCTGCTGTCCTGGTATCCAATTACGTTCTATGCCTTCTTCACGCAGAACAACAAGCAATGGAGCCATACCAAGCATACGCGTGTCGTGCGGCTTGAGGAAGTTCAGAGCAAGCAAGGATAAGCCCGGATTTTCACAAAAGAACATGTTGACACTCCTTGCGGAGTATTGTATAGTATTCAAGTATGCAAAACATAGGGATTGCAAGCAGAAGCACCGGCTTCTCACCTGACTGGCAAATACGCCAGCTGGTTTTGATCTCAATGCTTTATGAATGGTTATAATTCATGAACGTTGATCAAACGGGGTGTCGGGGAGTTACCGGCATCCCTTTTTTATGGAGAACCGTAAATAAAATAATTGTAAAGTAGATCCGGAGGTGGAGTATTATCAGTAAGGAACATATGATCAATGATGAAATTCGGGCCAAAGAGGTTCGGTTGGTTGGAGCGGAAGGCGAGCAAATCGGAATTAAGCCGATCCGCGAAGCGCTGCAAATGGCGATTGATCTTAATCTTGATTTAGTCAACGTAGCACCGCAGGCGAAACCGCCGGTATGCCGCATCATGGATTACGGCAAGTTCCGTTATGAAACACAGAAGAAAGAGAAGGAAGCACGCAAGAACCAGAAGATCGTGGATCTTAAAGAAGTATGGTTCCGTGCCAACATTGAGGAACATGATTACCAAACCAAGTTCCGCAATGTGATTAAGTTCCTGGGCGAAGGCGATAAAGTGAAGTGCTCCGTCCGTTTCCGCGGACGTGAGATTACCCACGCTAGCATCGGCCAGAAGATTCTGGAACGTGTTAAGACCGAAGTGGAAGATATCTCTGTTGTTGAGCGCCAGCCTAAGCTGGAAGGCCGCAGCATGATTATGATTCTGGCTCCTAAAGCCCAATAATTTGGAGTCACTTGCACAGCAATTTGGCGCCGCATAATATTCAAGGAGGAAACACCATGCCTAAAATGAAAACACATAGCAGCCTGAAAGGCCGCTTCAAAATTACCGGAACTGGTAAAGTACTGCGTTACAAAGCTCACAAGAACCACTTGCTGTCCCACAAATCGAAACGCGCTAAACGCGTATTGAACGGCAATCCAGTAATGGCCCCTGGGGATGTAAGACGTTTGAAACAAGGACTCGCTAACTTGAAATAGTTTTATCACACATTTTTGGGAGGTTTATTAATATGGCAAGAGTTAAAGGCGGATTTGTAGTTCGTCGTAGACATAAAAAAGTGTTGAAATTGGCAAAGGGTTATTTCGGTTCCAAGCACCGCATTTTCAAAACAGCTAACGAGCAAGTAATGAAATCGATGGTTTACGCATACCGTGACCGTCGTCAAACTAAACGTAACTTCCGCAGACTGTGGATCGTTCGTATCAACGCAGCAGCTCGTTTGAACGGCCTGTCTTACAGCAAGCTTGTATTCGGCCTTAAATTGGCTGGCGTAGAAGTGAACCGTAAAATGCTGGCTGACCTGGCAGTAAATGATCTTAACGCATTCAACTCCCTGGCTGTTGTAGCCAAAGAGAAGATCAACGCGTAAGAGGGATAAATAAACCGAAAAGCACCACCTGCGGGTGGTGCTTTTTTTGCGCGGTGACATTCAGAGAAGCCCCCTGCCGGCCAGATTCTGTAAGGGAGGGGGCTTGCAGTAGGAATTTTATTCCCAGTACTTGGTGGTACTCAATTGTGAAGCCAGCTTTTTGCTGTTTGTCCGTCTTAGTTTGCGCAGCTCTGAACGTTCATTGGCGGATTCGCTGATCAGCTTCTCTTCATCGGTCTCGGGGATAATAGCCGGAACTGGAGCAGGTGTGCCATCCTCGTGCACCGCTACAAAGGTCAGGAATGACGTAGCGGCGACAACGCGCTCGCCTGTGTATAAGTTCTCCGAGATAATCTTCACAAATACCTCGATACTTGTGCGTCCTGTCCAAGAGACGAAGGATTCGAAGCACACGGAGTCCGTAGGTCTGATTGGCAGAAGAAAGTCAACGGAGTCAGCAGAGGCGGTTACCACATTCGTGCGGCAATGGCGCATAGCCGAGATGGAGGCAACCTCATCAATGGTGCTCATCAGCTTGCCGCCAAACAGGGTTTTGTGGTTGTTGACATCATTCGGGAAGACGCGGCCGGTTTTGAACACGCGGGATTCACGGCTGTATTTAAAGGCGGGCGCGACTTGTGGGGTGTTTTGTTCATCCATATTTTTCAGTACTCCCTTTTCATGCAAGATATAAACAATCATGATAATAGAAAATACATTTGTGTGCAATAATATTTATAAGGTTTTAGGAATATGTTTAACTATTTTGAGCTTTCCTAACATCAAATAGACATAAGTATAACATTTTGTGTCAGGGTAAGCGTTTTCTTGGTGAAAAATGCAAATTATTATTGACCTGAGGTCATTTATAGACTGGATTTTAGGTTTTTTTACAGTTATAATTTGATCTAATGGTATGTCCAAGCAGAACACAGAAGACATCCAATTTCTTAAGGGGGATCACATTCGATGAAAAAGGTTTTCAAATTGTCGCTCGTTATGTTGATGGCAACCAGTGTCATTTTGGCAGGTTGCGGTAACAAAAAGGACGGCGCATCCGACGTTAAGGTAGGGCTGGTTACAGACGTAGGCGGGGTAAACGATAAATCGTTTAACCAATCTGCCTGGGAAGCCCTGGAAGCTCTTAATAAAGAATCCGGTGTGGAAATTAAATATCTGCAAAGTAAAGCCAACGCAGACTATGTGCCAAACCTTAACCAATTCGTAAAAGGCGGCTACGATCTGACTTGGGGGATCGGCTTTGACCTTGGAGACGCTTTGCTGGAAGTAGCTAAAGCAAATCCGGATGCCAAACTGGCAATCATCGATAACGTTGTAGACGCTCCAAATGTTGAGTCCGTTACTTTCGCTGAGAATGAGGGTTCCTTCCTGGTGGGTGTTGTTGCCGGTTTGACAACTAAAACTAACAAAGTGGCCTTCATAGGCGGTATGGACAGCCCGGTTATCAAACGTTTTGAAGTTGGCTTCAAGGCCGGCGTAGAAGCAGTTAATCCTGAAGCAACAGTAACGAATACTTATGCAGGCGCTTATGACAAGCCTGATACTGGTAAATCCCTGGCTGCTACCCTGTACGATGCCGGAAACGACATCATCTTCCCTGCTGCCGGCCAAACTGGCAACGGCGTGTTCAATGAAGCTAAATCCCGCAATGATGCAGGCGGCGATAAAGTATGGGTAATCGGCGTAGACAAAGACCAATCCATAGAATTTGGCGACGATGTAACTCTGACTTCCATGATCAAACGTGTTGACGAAGCGGTTAAGAAGGTTTCCCAACAAGTGGTCGACGGAACATTCAAAGGCGGCACTACAACCGTACTGAGTCTGAAAGACAACGGCGTAGGCCTTCCTGAAACATCAAAAGCCAACGTATCCGAAGAAATTCTGGCTAAAGTTGAGGATTTCAAGAAACAAATCATCGATGGCAAGATCACTGTTCCATCCGAGTAAGCATTGAGTCATTCTTACAGCTTTACAATAACGTAATAAGGAACAAGGCCGGTTCTATAGCTGGCCTTGTTCCCTGTTAAAAGTTATACGTGAACACAGCAGTGCCGCCTCGCAAGGGGCGGTACAGCCGTGTCTGTATGTCTATTATATATTCTGTGATGAGGGTGATTCCATGAGTGCTGCGGCTCCTGTCGTAGAGTTGAAGCAAATCACAAAACGCTTTCCCGGTATTGTAGCGAACGACTCTATAAGTCTGACGCTGGAAAAAGGGGAGATCCATGCGCTGCTGGGTGAGAACGGTGCAGGTAAGTCCACCTTGATGAATATCGTATTCGGACTATACCAGCCCGATGAAGGCAGCATCGAAATCGACGGGAAACCGGTTATTATCGATAGCCCTAATAAAGCTATTGAGCTTGGCATTGGTATGGTCCACCAACATTTCAAGCTTGTAGAGCCTTTTACGGTCACCGAGAACATTGTTCTGGGCATGGAACCGAAAAAAGGACTTAAAATCGACTATAAATCAGCTTCGGAGCAGGTTCGCAAACTATCGGATCAATATGGCCTGCAGGTCAATCCAAATGCCAAAATTCATGACATTTCGGTCGGCATGCAGCAGCGGGTAGAGATTATGAAAACCCTGTATCGCGGAGCGGATATACTTATATTCGACGAGCCTACCGCTGTATTGACGCCGCAGGAGATTACTGAGCTTATGGCGATCATGAAGCGGCTCGTTGCAGAGGGCAAATCCATTATTCTAATTACACATAAGCTTAAAGAAATCATGCAGATTTCCGATCGGGTTACGATCATCCGTCGTGGTAAGGTGATTGATACCGTTAAAACTGCCGGGACGAATCCGAATGAGCTGGCCGAAAAAATGGTCGGACGCGGCGTGACATTCAAAGTGGACAAGCAGGCTCCGCATGTGGGATCCAGCGTCCTTAAGCTGTCCAATGTCAGCAGCAAGAGCAAGGAAGGCGTATCTGTGCTGAATGGCCTCAGCTTTGAAGTGAAGGCTGGTGAAATCCTTGGGATTGCAGGCGTTGACGGCAACGGACAAAGTGAACTGATCCAGGCGATCACGGGACTCCGCAAAATTGATTCCGGTTCTATTACCGTATCCGGTAAAGAAATTTCTAACCTGTCTCCACGCAAAATCTCGGAAATGAATGTATCCCATATTCCGGAAGACCGTCATAAACACGGGCTTGTGCTCGATTTCAGTGTAAGTGAAAATATGGTATTGGAAACGTACTACAAGAGTCCGTATAACCAGTCTGGCTTCCTGAAGAAAGACGTAATCAATCAGCATGCCGAAGATTTGGTCAAGCAGTTTGATGTGCGTACGCCTTCGATTGAGAATAAAGCCCGCTCTTTGTCAGGCGGTAATCAGCAAAAAGCGATTATTGCGCGGGAAATAGATAAAAATCCGACACTCCTGATTGCGGCTCAGCCGACACGTGGTCTTGATGTCGGAGCGATTGAGTTCGTGCAGAAGCAGCTGATTGCCCAGCGTGATCAGGGCAAAGCCGTGCTGCTGATTTCTTTCGAGCTGGATGAGATTATGAATGTTTCCGACAGAATAGCCGTTATCTATGAAGGGCAAATCGTCGGCGAAGTATTGCCGCAGGATACGAATGACCAGGAACTGGGTCTGATGATGGCGGGCAGCTTGAAGCGGGGAGGAAAAGCGGGTGCATAGACTGAAAAAAATATTTGCGACAGACAGCTATATTGTGCCGATTGTTGCAATAATAATGGGTTTCCTGGTAGGAGCTGTCGTAATGCTGGTCGGCGGATATGACCCTATCCTCGCCTATTCATCCCTGTTCGAGCGTGTATTTGGCAGTGCTTATGATTTCGGTGAGGCAATACGTGAAATGACGCCGCTGATGTTTACCGGGCTTGCCGTAGCATTTGCCTTCCGCTCAGGAATGTTTAACATTGGTGCGGATGGCCAAGTGCTTATCGGTATGACCGCCGCTTCAGTGGTCGGTATTAAGCTGGCCGGACTGCCGCCATTCCTGCTGGTCCCGCTTGCTGTTATCGCTGCAGGGCTCTGCGGCGGTCTGTGGGCCGGAATAGCCGGATTTCTTAAGGCGAAACGCGGCATTAATGAAGTTATCACTACCATTATGCTGAACTGGATCGCGCTCTATCTGGCAAATTACATTGTCAAAACATTTTTACTCCTTCCAAAGCAAAACCGCTCGGAGGATATTCCCGCTTCGCTCTCCATGAACTTCCTTAATTCTCTGTTTGATAACGCCCGTCTGCACTGGGGTACAGTTATTGCGCTTGCTGCAGCGCTGTTCTTCTACGTGTACTTATGGAAGACCAAACAGGGGTATGAAATGCGTGCGGTTGGACTCAATCCGCATGCCGCAGAATATGCCGGGATGAATGTTGGACGCAATGTAGTGAAGGCGATGTTCATCAGTGGCGCTTTCGCCGGGCTGGCGGGAGCAGGTGAGGTGCTGGGCGTATTCCACTATCAATCCGTCTTCGCAGCCTCGCCGGGTTATGGATTTGACGGCATCGCCGTTGCGCTTCTTGGACTGACTCATCCGCTTGGAGTCGTACTGGCCGCTATCCTATATGGAATACTGACGTATGGTTCGCCAGGCATGAGCTTTGGAGCAGATGTTCCACCGGACCTGATCCGTATCGTAATCGGTTCAATTATATTCTTTATTGCGGCACAAGGAATTGTCCGCTGGGTGCTTAAACCGTTTTACTTCAAGCGCAAGAAAGAGAAGGTGTTATAGATGGATCTGCAGACGTTAGGACAACTGCTCAATACAACGCTTGTATTCTCCACAGCGCTCATTTTTGCCGCGCTGGGCGGCATCTTCTCTGAACGCTCCGGGGTAGTTAATATCGGTCTTGAAGGTTTGATGATGTTTGGTGCCTTTGCGGCAGCTGTGGGCGGATATTATGCCCAGGATGCCGGAATGGGGGCATGGGCTCCGTGGGTGGGGGTGATTTGCGCTATGGCTGTGGGTGTGATTGGCTCATTGATTCATGCGGTAGCCGCAATTACCTTTAAAGCCGATCAGACGATCAGCGGTACAGTAATTAACTTCCTTGCTGCCGGCAGTACGCTTTATATAGTTAAGCTACTTTTTGACGGCGCTGGTGAAACACCGCTGCTGGATGGCTTCAAAAAAATACCGGTGCCAGGTCTTTCGAAGATTCCGGTTATTGGCGAAGGGATTTTTAATTCCTATCCGACAACCTATTTGGCGATTGTGCTGGTTATTGTCATTTACTTTGTGCTGTTTAAGACTCCGTTTGGCCTTCGCTTGCGCGCAGTTGGCGAACATCCGAGTGCTGCAGATACGCTGGGTGTCAATGTAAAGCGGATGAGATATATCGGAGTTATGCTGAGCGGCCTGCTGGCCGGTATCGGCGGAGCGACAATTACGCTGACGACTACAGGTACCTTTGGGCACAATACGATCTCCGGTCAAGGTTTTATCGCCATTGCAGCGATGATCTTCGGCAAATGGAATCCGCTTGGCGCATTTGCAGCCGCAGTATTCTTCGGATTCTCCCAGGCTATCCGCAACTATGTGCAGTTGTTTGAATGGTCCAATAGTATCCCTCAGGAATTTATCTTTATGATTCCTTATGTATTGACGATTATAGTACTGGTAAGTGCTGTCGGCCGCTCTTCGGCACCAAAAGCGCTCGGTGAGCCATACGATCCCAGCAAACGTTAGACCCGCAGTTGATTTGAATAGCAGTATTATTCAAAAACGCATTTCCGGCTGTTGCCGAAAATGCGTTTTTTTGTGCAAAGATAAGAATTTATATGCTTCACGCTATAAATTATCCTTCTATTTCTCACTGAAACGGATACCGTCCTTTTGAGGTCGGTAAAGCCGTTTCCACTTGGCTTTGAGTCATATCTGCAGGGGATGCAGTGTGGCTAAACCGCAAGTTATTGCTACTCTTTCGCTGGACAGGGCATGTGTACAGGCGAACAGCAGACGCGCCGAATAAACTGTGTTGAAACTTATGCGAATGCATATGAGACAGGTGTGTAAACAGATGCTTATAAAATTTTAGGAGGGATATTATGGCACAGCCGGTTACAAAGAAACAGGTAATGAAGCTGGTGGGCAGAAATATCGTTGCAGTGAAAAAAGATGGTTCTAAAGTGACGGGCAAGCTGCTCCGCATTTCTGGAAACCGTCTGATCCTACAGCGTGTCAGCGGTAAGAAAGTACAAACCAAAGCATTGATTCCGCTGGTGCTGTTTGATTTGCTTGCCATAGGTACGGCCCCTTATGCCGGCGGATATGGCCCTGGTTATGGAGGTTACCCGTATGGAGGCAATCCATATGGTGGATACGGTTATAACAAGTATGGAGGATATGCTCCTGGACCTTATGGCGGAGCTCCGGTACCTCCGATTGGCTTTTTCTAAGAAGTTTATAAGCAGCAGAGTCAATTGAACTGCTTTTCAAACTCATAACAGTAGTTTTGCGCCTGATAACGGGCTACTCTGTAGCCCATTTTTTGATAAAAGGAAATACCGGCAGTATTTCCAGTATCAACAGCAACCTTGGCCCGCTGACAACCGCGAGATAATGCAAATCGCTCTGCGCGGTCCATGAGCATATTCCCCCAATGTTTGCGCCTAGCTGCAGGAGCTACGGCCAGCATATCAATATACAGCAGATCACCGTGCAGCATAAAGTGGACAAACCCCAGCGGATCGCTCTCATAGTCTGGGCAGGCTACCAGTGTAACTCCTTGCCCCAAGCGGCGGGGCAGATCTTTTCTGACCTGATTAATTACGGTTTGGGGGAGATGGGATAAAGGGACGAGCTGCTTTTCAATCAGATCCAGAATTACGGTGTCGTCCTGCTTGGGTCTACGGTAACGAATCATAGAGCGCCTCCTTTCCACGCATTGTCGTACATCATATGCCCAGGGTGGTGTGGGCGTTACGGTAGAACAGAACAACAATTTGTGTCAGTTACGGAAATAAGGGTATTGACTTAACCGTGTGAGGAATCATATAATGTGTCTAAACATTTTATCGAACATACATGCATCGGCAATGATGAGGACGAAGTTTTAAGGGCTCTTTTGCTCAGAGAGTGAGAGGAATTGCTGCAACCTCCACCAGAATCCCTTATATACGAGCTCACCTCGGAGCTGTTTTCCTGAAAGGTCCATCGGCAACAGTGGTGGAATTATTAGGGGGAATCGTTTAGTCCGCGTTAGGGACTTCAGGTTACAAAGATTTGGGCCCTGCCTACATCGATGGATTTTTGTTACCTGATAAGGCGTTACATCGCGAGATGTAATGCAAACATGGGTGGTACCACGGAAGATCAACCTTTCGTCCCTCACGCGCTTCTATTTTGCGCGTGGGTGGCGGAAGGTTTTTTTGTTGCCCATAAGATGATGGTTAGCTGCACTGGGTTGGTGAACACTAACTTTCAAGGAGCAAGCCAATTCTTACAGCTGTATAAAAGACGGTCTGTCATTTGCATAATGAATGTTAAATATCGAAGGGAGGAATACTGATGAGCGCGAATATACCGGAAGTGCGGTCTACAGAGCAGTTACGTGAGAAATGGAAGAATCCCGAGGTGATTACGGGATCCGAAGTCCTGCTGCGCAGTCTAGTACTGGAAGGTGTTGATACTGTATTCGGATACCCGGGCGGGGCTGTGCTGTACATCTACGATGCGCTTCATGGCTTCGATGATTTCAAACATATTCTGACCCGGCATGAGCAGGGCGCTATTCACGCGGCTGACGGATATGCCAGAGCGAGCGGCAAAGCGGGAGTATGCATTGCTACCTCCGGACCCGGAGCTACCAACCTTGTAACCGGCATTGCCACCGCCTTTATGGATTCTGTTCCGCTGGTGGTCATCACCGGGAACGTCTTCTCCAGCCTGATTGGAACCGACGCATTCCAGGAAGCGGATATTACAGGCATCACAATGCCGATTACGAAGCATAGCTACCTGGTACGTGATGTTGAGGATCTGCCGCGAATCATTCATGAGGCGTTCCATATTGCCAATACAGGACGTAAAGGTCCGGTGCTGATTGATATTCCCAAAGATGTCTCGGCAGCCAAAATGTTATTCAATCCGGTGCAGCTGCAAGGCGTTAACCTTCGTGGTTATAACCCGCGGACCGTTCCGAACAAACTTCAACTTGATAAGCTGATCCGGGCCATTGATGCTGCAGAACGTCCGATTATTATTGCAGGCGGCGGTGTCATCTACTCCGGAGCGCATGAAGAGATGTATGAATTCGTAAAACGGACGGAAATTCCGATTACGACAACTCTGCTGGGACTGGGCTGTTTCCCGAGTGCGGATGAGCTATGGATGGGAATGCCGGGCATGCATGGCACATATACCGCCAACAATGCTATTCAACAGTGTGATCTGCTGATTAATATCGGTGCCCGGTTTGACGACCGTGTTACCGGCAAGCTGGACGGCTTCGCGCCAAAAGCCAAGATTGTTCATATTGATATCGATCCGGCAGAAATCGGCAAAAATGTATCGCCTGACATTCCGATCGTTGGCGACGTGAAGACAGTGCTGCAGATGCTGATTCCCGATGCACGCCGGGCAGCAGGTGCTGATGCCTGGAGAACACAAATTGCCCAGTGGAAGCTGGATCAGCCGCTTCGCTACAAGGATTCGGAGACTGAGCTTAAACCGCAATGGGTTATTGAAATGATAAACGACACCACCAAAGGTGAAGCTATCGTTACTACAGATGTAGGACAACATCAGATGTGGGCTGCACAATATTATAAATTTAATCATCCCCGCTCATGGATCACCTCCGGGGGACTTGGAACAATGGGCTTCGGATTTCCGTCAGCCATCGGAGCGCAAATGGCGCATCCGGACCGGCTGGTTGTCTCGATCAATGGGGACGGCGGCATGCAGATGTGTTCCCAGGAGCTTGCCATCTGTGCCATCAATAACATTCCGGTCAAGATTGTAGTTATTAACAATCAGGTGCTTGGTATGGTCCGGCAGTGGCAGAATCTGATCTATGAGAAGCGTTACAGCTATACCGACCTCGCCGGCAGCCCGGATTTCGTAAAGCTGGCTGAAGCCTATGGCGTTAAGGGACTGCGGGCCACGAACAAGGAAGAGGCTGGCGCAGCATGGAAGGAAGCTTTGGAAACGCCGGGACCTGTTCTGGTAGAATTCGTTGTTCCCAAAGACGAAAATGTCTACCCGATGGTAACTCAAGGGTCAACCATTGATCAAATGCTGATGGGGGATGAATGACAGTGATGAGACATACGATTGCTGTGCTTGTGAATGACCAACCAGGTGTGCTGCAGCGGGTTTCAGGGTTGTTCGGCCGCCGGGGGTTCAATATTGAGAGCATTACGGTGGGTCAATCCGAGGAGGTTGGATTATCCCGGATGGTTATTGTTACACTTGGTGACCAGCATACTCTGGAGCAGATTGAGAAGCAGCTCTATAAGCTGATTGATGTTATTAAGGTAGTGGATCTTGGCGCCAAACCGATGGTTGCCCGTGAACTGGCGCTGATTAAGGTCAAAGCTGATCCGGCTGAACGTCCAGAAATTATGGGCGTAGTCGAAACCTTCCGTGCCTCTGTAGTCGATATCGGTACAACAAGCGTGTTGGTGCAGGCTGTGGGAGACACTCAGAAGATTGATGCAATGATTGAACTTCTCAAGCCATACGGCATCAAGGAGCTTTCCCGTACAGGAGTTACAGCGATGATTCGCGGCAATGCCTAATTGTCATAATTTACGGCTTTAACGGATTACTGCTGGTTTGCATTAATTTGATAAGATCATTTTGAATTTCCCCGCTAAAGAGCGGGGACTTGAGGAGCAGCCTGAATCTCAATCCGGATCACCACCGCGGGTTGGCGCTCTTGAAGTACCCGCTCTTTACGATGGGTCCCAAATTAAAGGAGGATATTGACAATGGCAGTGACAACGTACTATGAACAGGATGCAGAACTTAGTGTGTTAAAAGGGAAGACAATTGCAGTAATCGGGTACGGTAGCCAAGGGCATGCCCAGGCGCAAAACCTGCGCGACAGCGGGCTTCAGGTTGTCATCGGCCTGCGCGAAGGTAAATCCTTCGAAACCGCTAAAAATGACGGATTTGAAGTATTGCCGGTAGCTGAAGCAGTATCCCGTGCAGATGTAGTGCAAATTCTCATGCCGGACGAAACACAGGCATCCGTATATAAGAATGAAATTGAACCGAACCTCAAAAGCGGCGCAGCGTTGATGTTCTCCCACGGCTTCAATGTGCATTTCGGCCAAATCGTTGCTCCTAAGGATGCAGATGTGCTGCTGGTAGCACCGAAATCCCCGGGTCACATGGTTCGCCGTACTTATGTTGAAGGCTTCGGCGTTCCTGGCCTGATCGCCATCGAGCAGGATGCAACCGGAAATGCTAAAGCAATCGGCCTTGCTTATGCCAAAGGCATTAGCTGTACCCGCGCAGGGGTTATCGAAACCTCATTCCGTGAAGAAACCGAAACCGATCTGTTCGGCGAGCAGGCTGTACTTTGCGGCGGTGTATCCGCTCTGATCAAAGCCGGCTTCGAAACTCTTACAGAAGCAGGATATGCTCCTGAAATGGCATACTTTGAATGTCTGCATGAACTTAAACTGATCGTTGACCTCGTGTATGAAGGCGGACTTGCCACTATGCGCGATTCCATCAGCAACACTGCTGAATACGGCGACTATGTAACCGGCCCACGCATTGTTACGGATGAAACCAAAAAAGCAATGAAGGCTGTGCTTACCGATATCCAACAAGGTAAATTTGCCCGTGACTTTATCCTTGAGAACCAGTCCGGCCGTGCTTTCCTTACAGCTACCCGCCGCAACGAAGCTGCTCATCCGGTAGAAGTAGTAGGCAGCCAGCTGCGTGAAATGATGCACTGGATTAAGAAATAGGCTCATATACTTAAGATTATTGAAACTATAGTGCAATCCTCAGATGCGGCCGTAACTTTTGCGGGCCGCATTTGAGGGTTTAAGCACAATTTTCAGGAGGTGCTCAGCATGCGGAAAATTTATGTGTTCGACACGACGCTGCGTGACGGAGAGCAGTCGCCGGGTGTGAACCTCAACACACGAGAGAAAGTCGAAATCGCTTACCAGCTGGAAAAGCTGGGCATTGACCGGATGGAGGCGGGATTCCCTGCGGCTTCACCGGGTGATCTGGCAGCGGTAAACGCAGTGGCAAAAGCCGTGAAGAATGTTACACTGATCGGTCTTTCCCGCTCCAGAGAGAGTGACATTGATGCGGTGAAAGAAGCGCTGAAGGGAGCGCAGGACCCCTGCATTCATATTTTCCTTGCCACGTCACCCATCCACCGCCAGCACAAGCTGCGCATGGATAAAGCACAGGTGCTGGAGACCGCGCAGTCCGCTATCCGCTATGCCAAGAAATATTTTTCCAAGCTGGAGTTTTCACTGGAAGATGCGGGGCGTACAGAGCGTGACTTCATGGCCGAGATGGTGGCTATGGCCATCCGTGAGGGTGCCGATGTAGTGAATATTCCTGATACGGTAGGTTATTTGAATCCTTCGGAATACGGAGCTATTTTTAAATTCCTGAAGGACAATGTACCGGACATCGAGCGGGTTCAGCTTAGCGCCCACTGTCATAATGACCTGGGTATGGCTACTGCCAATACGCTGGCTGCGATCCAGAATGGTGCGGATCAAATCGAAGGCACAATCAACGGTATTGGTGAGCGTGCCGGAAATACGGCGATTGAAGAGGTCGCGCTGGCGCTGGAGACGCGTAGTGAGTTTTTTGATGCAAAAACTTCGCTGGTGCTGTCGGAAATTTCACGCACAAGCCGTCTGGTCAGCAAGCTGACCGGGATGGTGGTACCGGGCAATAAGGCGATTGTTGGTGCCAACGCCTTTGCCCATGAATCGGGTATTCATCAGGATGGCATGCTGAAGGAGAAGACTACCTACGAAATCATGACACCTGAGACCATCGGCCTCAAAGAGAGCAAGCTAGTGCTTGGCAAACACTCTGGACGTCATGCCTTCCGCGATAAGCTTAGCGATCTGGGATACGATGTTTCTGAAGAAGAGTTGAACGTTGCTTTCGCAAGGTTCAAGGATCTTGCGGATAAGAAGAAGGAAGTGTCCGATGAGGACATTATGGCGTTGCTGGAAGAAAGGCTGATTGATACGCCGGAAATTTTCAGCCTGCAGACGATTTACGTTACCTATGGCAATGAAGCTACGCCAACCGCCAAGGTGGTTATTAAAAGCCAGGAGGCGCAGCCGATTGTGGCGGTGGCCGAAGGCAACGGCTCGGTGGATGCGATTTATAATGCCATTGATCAGGCTACCGGTGAGGAAGTGACACTCGGAGATTATTCGATTAAAGCGGTCAGCCGGGGCAAAGACGCGCAGGGCGAGGTGCATGTCGTACTGTCGCAGGGTGAAGTGGCCGCACAGGGCCGCGGACTGAGCACGGATATTCTGGAAGCCAGTGCCAGAGCCTATTTAGATGCGCTCAACAAGCTGCTGGAGAAACGAAAAACCTACACGCAGCGTGATCACGCCCAGCTGTAAAGAAGACCAGTGTCTCTAAACAAGTTCTTATCGAGCTGTCAGTACAGTGGAATAATGTCTGCTGTACCGGCAGCTTTTTTGATTGCAAAAAAGGAGGGGTGCATTCTAGAGGATTCAGTGAATGTGCTGCTTCCAATTATGATACCAGCGCTCAATATTTACGGGCAGCTCAATGCTGAGCTCCCTGTTCAGCAAATCCGTGAGGATGTTGTATTGCTCGACTACCGCCGAACGTTCTCCTATGCGGTCATAGACCTTCATGAGGCCTAAATGGCCTTGCTCAAAATAAGGCTGCAGCTGTACAATCCGCTGATACACGGTCACCGCCTCCGGGATTTTTCCGCAGCCGATATAGAACTCGGCCATCTCCATCGCATGATGCAGCCAAATGCTTCGCAGGCGCTGGCGTTCACTTTCTGCCCACAAATAATCATAGTCGGCCAAATAATCGCCCGAGTAAAAGCCAAACCAATACTGGTACTGCCCATAGTTTCCAGCATTTATCGGCTCAAGGGAGAGGATTCCTTTTTCCCATTCTGCACTGTCTACCAGCTTGCTTCCTGTTTCCAGCTTATAACCTTCCCCGCCGCTTAGATTGCTGATCCGCAGATCTGTCTTCCCTTGCTTTAGGCATTGACGCACCTGGTAAATAGTTGTATACAGATGGTTGGAAGCCTTCTTTAAATTGAAATCAGGCCACAACAGATCAATCAGCGTGTCTTTACTGATGAAGCGGTTTCGGTGATGAAATAAATAGGCGAATAATTCCTGCCCCTTTGCGGTACGCCAGCGGATGTCGTGCAGCTGCAGTCCGTTCCGTTCGAACCGGAGACATTGAAAACAACGGATCATTATTTTACTCCCCTTGTTCTCTTGCGGCTCCTGGTGCATTTTTTCCTCCACACGCGCGAGGGTCTTTATTAGCCGTTCCCTTCGCACAGGCTTCAGAACATAGTCAAGGGCATGAAGCTCAAAGGCATCCACTGCATAGCTGTTATAAGCGGTCACAAAGACAATGCTCGTCCGGGGGCAGTGAATTTGAATGATTTCTGCTGCCTGCAGTCCGTTTAATTCGGGCATATCAATGTCGAGAAAGATAACGTCTGGGTTCAGGTAAGCAGCTTCGCTGACGGCTTTCCTTGAATCTGTGAAGGTAGCTACAATCGCAACAGTCTCCAGCTCCTCCAGCATTCTCTTCAAGTTCATGAGAGCAAGCCGCTCATCATCCACAAGCACTGCGCGAATCATTGAATCACCACCAATTTACTATGAGTTTTTAATTCGGGTTGTTAAGGCATTCACTAGAATAAGTTTGATTTTGCCATAATAATGAGGTGATTTCGACAAGAAAAGGCATTAATCCTTCAAAAAGGAATTTATCCTGTTGTAAGATATACATAATGAGCTTGAAAGTTCACGACAAAAAAATATTTAAACACGTTGCAGGGAACTCCGGTTGCCCGGCGTCTAACTTTATGAAGCTGAAGGAGGGGAGAATACTGGAAGAGACGGAGTGGATTTCTGCTGTGCTAAGCGGCGAGCACCAAGCCTTTGGGCATCTGGTCAATCGTTATCAAGGCATGGTGTACAGAGTATGTATCAAAATTACGGGAGAAGCCGAGTCGGCCAAGGATATGGCCCAGGAAGTCTTCATAAAAGCCTACAAGGCACTTCCCTCCTTCAGGGGGCAGTCTTCATTCTCCACCTGGCTGTACCGGATTGCTTACCGGACCTGTCTCGACTGGAAACGGGCAAATGACAGGGAGTGGCGGCACCGCAGTATGGCGGATTACACGGAGAATGACTGGGTAACGACGCAAACACCTGAATCTGCGGTGCTGCGCAAGGAAGCCTCGCAGGAGCTGGACGAGAATTTGAACAACCTCACAGAACCGTACCGGTCGGTCGTGCAGTTGTATTATTTTCAGCGTCACTCCTATCAGGAAATTGCTGATCAAAAAGGGATTTCAGTCAAAACAGTGGAATCGCAGCTCTACAGGGCCAGACAGATGATGCGTAAAAGCGGGGAGGAATGGCGATGAATTGTGCAACAGTAAAAGAATGGATGCCACATTATATCGAAGGCTTGCTATCTCCAGAAGTGGAGCTGAATGTTCGTCTGCACATTGAATCTTGTCCCGACTGCGCGCAATGGCTGGAAGAAGCCAGAGGGCTGGCGGCACTGTGGAGCGAGATGGAGACGGGCGGTGAGCCGGTGGATCTTCCCGAGTATCCCGATTTTACTGCTGATGTGATGTCACGTATTGAACAGCTTGAAACCGGGCGCAGAGAGCGTACCGTTAAATCGACTATGTCCAGACGCCGGACTGCACCGGGAACCTCATGGATGCATTATGGACTTGCTGCTTGCTTAACCTTCCTGCTGCTGCAACTTGGAGTATTTGAGAATCTGGCTTATGGCATCAATGAAATTAACGGGCATATGTCAACTTCAGTCACTTCCTGGTTTAATGCTCAGGGAAGCGCTAAATAGAAAAATTAACACTAAAGGAGCATATTAGATGATTAAAAAAAGACGCTGGCTGACGTTTCTGCTCGCGATGGTTCCAGGGATTGGCCACTTATATCTGGGATTCAAAAAGTTGGGCCTTCAGTATATGATTGGAGCATCGCTCTGCATCATACTTATTCCTTCCATGCCGACGGTATTTCCATTCGCCCTCGCGGCCTTATGGTTCTACCAGCTGTTTGATGCGCTGCAGAAAGCGGCCTGGATGAAAGTATCCGCCGCTGAGCATGAGCGGATGATGTTTCATCCAGACAGTTTCGGAGCGCCGTGGACGATGGGGATGCCTGCGGCTCCAGATTATCCGCATGACGATCTGAATCCGGTCTGGGTGGGGATCGGCTGTGTAGTAGTGGGTTTCTTGCTGCTATTGATTACTGCTTTCCCGTGGCTCTGGCACATTCTCACAGATATGAACATCGGGGCAATTCTGCTGTCGCTTGGTTTAATCGGGTACGGGCTTAGTATGCTTAGAAAAAATCCTAAAGTATAGAGAAATGGGGAAATGAACCATGGGGAGATGGAAAATCGGCAGTTTTACGGCCGCAATTGGCTGCATCGTGCTGGGTGTCATTATTGTACTTGCCCAATTTGATGTGGTAACGTATGACGCACTGGGTTTTATCTGGCCCGCGTTGCTCATTCTGTTCGGCCTGGAAATGCTGCTCAGGCTTTTCATCAGATCAGAGGTTAAGAACCGTGTCAGCGGTTGGGCAGTTGTCCTGATCATTGTGCTGGTCGCAGCCAGTGGAGCACAGACTGTGCTGACCGGCGGCTCAATAAGCCGCATTCTCGGCAAGACACAGTTGGCTCCGCTCAGCGGAACCGTGGAGGTAAAGCCGGAAATCAAGAAAATTAAGATTGAATTGCCGAACGGGAAGGTTAAGGTTCAAGGTGTGGAAGGCAGCACGCTTGATTATGAAGGCAGCCTGGAGCTTCCTGGTAAATCTGCAAGTGAAGCAGCAAGTGCGCTGGAAAAGAAGTGGAAGGTGACGACGGAAGGAGACACCCTAACTCTGGAGCTGGACGAAGAAACGACTTGGCTCAATATTCAAATCGGATTTAATTTCAAGGATCCGTACCTGAACGTCAATCTTCCTATGAATCTGGCTGTGGAGGTTGACACCGGCGATGGTTCAGTTGAGGCTTCAGACCTGAAGGCTGGCATTGAAATCGACACCAGCAACGGCACCCTGGATATTCATGATGTTGCCGGAGGTGTAGATGCCCACACGAGTAACGGCACAATGGTGGTGAAGGAGGTCCAGGGGGAAGTGAAGCTTGTCAGTTCCAACGGAGCGATCACCCTGGGGAATATAGACGGCTCCTTAACGGCCAAGAGCAGCAACGGCAGGATTACCATTGACTCGGCGGCTACAGGCGACTGGGAGCTCAAATCCAGCAACGGCAAAATTACCGCCAGCCTGCCTGCAGCAAGCGATGCAAAGATTACTGCTGACACCAGCAACGGTGCGCTGAAGGGGAATATCAATTGGCAGCGCGACGGCGATAACCATGGAACCGCCGTACTTGGCAGCGGAACTCATAAGGTATCTTTATCAACCAGCAACGGTGCAGTGACCGTGGATACGACTGAATAACAAAAATAAGGAGCTGTTTCCCCGTAGAGCACAAGGGGAGCAGCTCCTTATTGCTTTATAAGATCAATAGAAGGACAGGGTTCTGCCGGTCTGCTTCTGCCGATTGGCTGAAGTTAACGGCCCGTTGCGTTCTACCAGGCGTAGGCTTTCGGGGCTTCCCCACCGGGTCCCGGGAAGATTTCATCCAGACGCTTCAGCACGGATTCCTCCAGCACAATCTCCAGGCAGCGCAGGGCGCTTTCGAATTGCTCTAGCGTCCGCGGCCCGATAATCGGCGCCGTTACGGCAGGGTTGGCCAGCAGCCAGGCCAGAGCGATATTATCCTGTGGCTCCCCGAGCTCACGGCTTAAATCGGCAAAAGCCGTAAGCTGGCTCTTGTATTGCTCTACACGTTCAGAGTTGCCGCCGCTGCGGCTGCCCTCAATCTTCTTGAGCGCATTGCGGCCAAGAAGTCCGCCGTCGAGCGGGCTCCACGGAATAATGCCGAGGCCGAGATTCTTCGAGGCAGGCAGCACCTCAAGCTCAGGGAGACGGCAGGTCAGACTGTATTTATGCTGCTCCGATACGAGACCTAGGAAACCGCGGGCTTTCGCTTCCATCTGCGCCACGGCAATATCCCATCCGGCAAAGTTACTGGAGCCGACATAGCCGATTTTGCCTTGGCTTACAGCGAGCTCAAATGCACCCCACAGCTCGCCCCAGGAAACCTTACGGTCGATATGGTGCATCTGGTACAACTCGATGTGATCGGTCTGCAGGCGCTGTAGTGAGCCTTCCAGATGGCGGCGGATAATATAGGAGGACAGGCCTGCTTCATCGTTGGGTCCGTCCAGTTTGTCGCTCATTGCCCCGTAGACCTTGGTGGCCAGCACAACCTTTTCACGCCGGCCGCCGCCCTGCTTGAACCAGCGGCCGATGATCGTCTCCGTCAGTCCGGAGTTTTCACCCCATCCATAAATGTTAGCGGTATCAAAAAAGTTGACCCCGGCATCAAGCGCAGCATCCATAATGCGGAAGGCTTCCTTCTCATCCGTAATCGGACCAAAGTTCATCGTTCCCAGACATAGGCGGCTGACCTTCAGACCGGACTTGCCAAGCTTCGTGTATTGCACTCCGCAACCACTCCCTCAATCCATTTTGACGAACAACTGCATACTAATTGTAAACAACTTAAGAAACAAGAGCAAACGCAGCAGTACTTGCAGAAATCAGCAATAAATATATATACAAAATTAACCAGTCACCTTCAAGTACAAAAATACTTCGAGTACAACGCAAACCGCAATTTTCAGAATTACCAACGCAGGTCCTCTGGATACGGGAACCGACCAGGTAACGGGTAAATTTCAAGGCAGCTATTCTCTTGTTTATGCCAACGGACAAACAATAAACCTGGGAACGATTGGGGGTTCCAGCCTGTCCGGCGGACTCAACAATTATCTGGCTCCGAATGCCTCTCTGGTAGTCACCGTAAAGAACGCCAATGCCAATTCGCAGAATGCTTTTAAGATCAGATTCGATAATCATTAATTCATCAATGACAAGCTTGTGGTAAAAGGGCTCTCCAGTCAGACTGCAAGAAGATGACTGGGGAGCCTTTTGTGCGAACTTGTGGATACAGCACTTACTTCAAGTCTGGTTGACTTATAGGAGATACCTATCACTTCCATAGAATCTATATCTTTGTCCTTTTCCCGGCGGTATGATACAACAATATAAAGAAGAACTATGTCTGCGTGCAGCAGGCAATCTAAGGAGTGACTGGAATGAGCGAGGTTAAAAAAATTGCCGTAATTGCCGGGGACGGTATCGGACCTGAAGTTGTAGCAGAAGCTGAAAAAGTACTCAAGAAAGCGGAAGAGGTATTCGGGTACACCTTTGAAACTGAGCATGCGCTGTTCGGCGGCATTGCGATTGATGAACGGGGAACCCCGCTGCCGGAAGATACACTGGAAATTTGCCGCAGTGCAGATGCAGTGCTGCTCGGAGCCGTCGGCGGACCGAAATGGGACAACAATCCGAAGGAGCTGCGTCCGGAAACAGGATTGCTCGGTATCCGCAAAGCACTGGGGCTGTTCTCCAACCTGCGTCCGGCTGTTGTATTCGATTGCCTGAAGGATGCGTCAACGCTGAAACCGGAAGTGCTGGAAGGCACTGACCTCATGGTTGTGCGGGAACTGACGGGCGGTATTTATTTCGGAGAGAAGCTGCGCCGCCAAGGTGAGCATGGGGAAGAAGCTGTTGATACCTGCGTTTATAACGTAACGGAAGTGGAACGTATTGTCCGCCAGGCCTTTGAAATTGCCGGTAAACGCCGAAATAAGCTGGCGAGTGTCGATAAAGCGAATGTTCTGGAAACATCCCGCTTATGGCGTGAGGTTGTGAACAGAATTGCTCCGGAATATCCGCAGGTGGAATTGGAGCATGTGCTCGTGGACAATTGTGCAATGCAGCTGCTGCGCCGTCCTTCCAGCTTCGATGTAATTGTTACCGAGAACATGTTCGGAGATATCCTGAGTGATGAAGCGGCTATGCTGACCGGTTCCATCGGTATGCTGGCTTCAGCTTCACTGGGTGAGGGCAGCTATGGCCTGTATGAGCCGGTCCACGGCTCTGCACCTGACATTGCCGGCCAAGGTCTGGCCAATCCTATCGCGACCATCCTGTCGCTTGCGCTGATGTTCCGCATGACCTTTGGCTATGAGGAGGCAGCAGCTGCAATTGAGACCGCTGTGGCTGAAGTGCTGGATGCAGGCCACCGTACGAGCGATATTGCAGTAGACAAGAGCAAAGCGATCAGCACAACTGAAATGGGCGATCTGATTGTTGCGGCGATCCGTAAAGCGTAAAGTACCACAGCTTACCTCCTTTGACTCAGAAAAACAAAAAACTTCACAGAAAGTTGCTTATTTATAATAATTATAAAAAAGTAATGAATGTAATATTGACTTTGATTTTGTACGATGATACCATTTGGTCTATAGCAATAAGAAATTGACCAACCATCATAATTCAAGAAAAGCATATTGCGCCGGTTTCCTCGCGGAGCTGTCACAAGTGGTTGTTTTTCTTACATAATCAAAGGAGGATTTAAGCAATGGCAGAACGTTTGGTAGGTAAACCAGCCCCTGATTTCACTATGGAAACAGTAACGGGCGACGGTAAAGATTTTGGTAAGGTAAGCTTGTCCGACTATCGCGGCAAATGGCTTGTATTCTTCTTTTATCCGCTTGACTTCACTTTTGTGTGCCCGACAGAAATTACAGCATTGAGCGATGCTGCTGCTGATTTTGCAGCACTCGATACAGAAATTCTGGGTGTGAGCATCGACTCGATCCACAGCCACAAAGCATGGCTTACCACACCAAAAGATATGAATGGTCTTGGACAAGTCAACTTCCCGCTTGCTTCGGACATCACGAAGAAGGTTGCCAGTGACTACGGCGTCCTGATCGAAGAAGAAGGCGTGGCGCTTCGTGGACTGTTCATCATCGATCCTGAAGGCGAATTGAAATATCAAGTGGTTAACCACAATGATGTAGGCCGCAGCGTAGAAGAAACACTTCGTGTTCTGCAAGCCTTGCAATCCGGCGGACTGTGCGCTATGAACTGGAAACCAGGCGACAAGAACCTGTAAGCCTATGTCTTTAAGCGTTCTTTGATATACTAATGAGAACCTCCTTGCGGGAGCAATTCCCGGAAAGGGGGTTTTTTGCAACAAAGAGCCCTTATTTAACGGTATTTCGTTTTAAAACGGGCGCAGAGGTTAATATATAGCCTGAAGGAGAGGAATCTCTCCACGCATCTTGTAATACAATAATACCAAATCAATGGAACTTACCAAGGAGGGTGAACAAGTATGAGCTTTTGCTGTGGAGCGAGTATGGTTGGAACTAAGGGAACCCTAAAACATTATCGCACGCAAGTCCATAATGTTCCCCTGCTTTTTTGTCCGGTATGCCACCGGGTAGAGGTACATTACAAAGTCGAAAATGAGTATGAGATTCTGGCAGAGTATGCTCATGGCGACGGGGTAACTGATGTTGATTTTCAGGACTATGTGATGGAAGACGAGGAAGCGATCTTCGAAAACGTCATTAATGTGGAGAGTGAAGATCCTCTCGCCATTGTGCGGAATCAGATCGATATGGCGCTTGACCTGCTGGCTGTTGCCAAGCAGATCGAAGATACCAAATGGGAACGTGAGCTTAAGAAGCGCCTGGCCGTAATGAGCCAGCGGCGCCATCGCTTGCAGCAGAAAGCATAAGGTCACCAAGAATACGATGGGATAGCCCTGGAATATTTCATTACGGAAGCCTTCGCGGCAGCGAAGGCTTTTTTTTGTAGTATTCCTTAATAATGGACAACCTTTGGTACGGAAAAGAGCGGAATTTTGTTTTGGATCGATATTTAATGTGTCTTAAGAATCATTTTAGAAATATTTTTAGGATTCGACAGTTTCTCCGATTGCGTTGTCTTCTTCTCTTGGATATGATTGGAATATAGTTGAAACGGTTGGATAATATAATACGATTTCCGAATGTTCTGGCGGCTTCGTCATATACTCAAATACATAGTAATTTGATGTCGCTTAAGCGTCTTCGTCAAATGCAGTAAAAGGGGGAACTTCGTATCGTGATAAGCCAATATCAAGAAAGCTTGCTTTTACCGGCAAGAACGTTTCAATCCGGATCAATGGACACTACATATGAGGATGTTCTGGAGCATGTTGACAGTGGGATATTACTTTTTGATGAAGAGGGAGTTCTAACTTTTGTTAATAAACAAATGTATGGCATGCTTGAACTGAACCGCCATTCTCTATTGGGCTGCACGATGGCCCATCTGTTATCCCACATCCAGCTCGGCCGCTTTAAGAAGAAGCAGGTACTGCGGAGTTATCGGGAGATGGTGCAAAAGGGGAAGCAGAGCTATGAATTCGTAGATGAATACGGCCGTTACTGGCGGGCTTCATTATGCTGCGGAGAGCAAATGAAGGGCAGTTATTTGTTTACGGTCAAAGAAATCTCCGATTACAAGCTGATTGAGCAAACTGCTTACCAGAATGACAGCCTGGCTATGCTGGGCAAGCTGTCCGCTTCCATCGCCCATGAGATTCGTAATCCGCTCACAGCGATCCGCGGATTTATTCAATTGCTGCATCCTCATCTACATCAACTGGGCAAAGAAGAATACGGCAGAATTATACTGGCTGAAATTGACCGCGCCAATGACATAATTCATGAATTCCTGACTTCTTCCAAGCCTTCGGTCCCGCAGGTCAGCATGATTCCTGTATCGGCATTGCTTAAAGAGGTTGTCCTGCTTACAGAGAGCGAAGCCTTGATGAAAGGCTGCCAGATTAATCTCCACCCGCTACATGGCGATATGATTATCTCCGGCGATGTCAAGCAAATGAAGCAGGTGGTACTGAATATGATTAGAAATGCATTGGAAGCGATTACAGAGCGAGATGATGACCAAATTGGAAAGATTGAGGTAGGGGCACGCCGGGAAGGGGCGGAGGTCCGTATCTTTATTTCCGACAATGGCAAAGGGATGGATATCTTAACACTGGACAGGTTGTTCAACCCTTTCTTTACGACGAAGGAAAACGGGACGGGGCTTGGGCTGTCCGTAAGTGACAGGATCATCAAGGATCATGGCGGCTGCATCTCTGTAAGCAGCAGAGTCAACGAAGGCACCCGGTTTGTCATTTCTTTGCCGCTTATTCAGTAAAAGGGGGTTCTAGGCGGATTTTTGGACAATACTGAGTTATACTTAATAAGCGAAAGAGGCTGATTCCTGCATTGCACAGCTTAGTGCAGGAATCAGCCTTATCTGCGTTATTAGCCGGATTATTAAAATGGAAGATGATTGGAGGGGTTCTATTGAATATTGAATGGAGCTGCGGCGGCTCAATAGCTGCCATAAAGGGCGATGTTCTTTGCTATATAGTTTCACAAACAGAAATTGAGGCGGGCAGTCTTGCAACAGAGTGGAAGGAGCGAATGGATCCGCTGGTCAAAGCCGGGCTTTTTACGGGCAAGCTGAATCAGACCTATACACTGCCTGCCGGGGAGACATTTGAAATTCCTGTCATTCTGCTGGCCGGGAGTGGCAGCGGAGATTTGGATGCAGAGGAGATCAGGGTGCTGGCGGCCCAAGTATCCCGGGCTGCATTACGGCTGAAGGCGGCAACACTCGTGATGCAGTTACCTGCCGGCTTAAAGGTGAAAGAGCCGGAAATGACTGCTCAGGCGCTTACAGAGGGCTTTGTACTGGGGGCGTACCGGCGCAAACATTATAAGCAGGAGCAGCCTCCGGTCGCAGGATTGACCTCCATTACATTCCATAGTGAGCTGAAGGTAGAAGAAGCTGAGGGGAATAGCTGGAGTCAGGGGATAGAGCGGGGGCTGGCCTTTGGCGAAGCAACGAATCTGGCCCGGGACCTAACCAACCTTCCCGGCAACCAGCTGACGCCGTCTGCGCTTGCGGCCGCGGCGATTGATGTGGCTGAACGTTATGGATTTCCTGCTGAAGTGCTGGATGAACGGGAGATTGAACAGAAGGGCATGGGAGGCTTGCTTGCTGTCGGCAAAGGCAGCATTCATCCGCCCCGTATGATCGTCATTCGCTATCAGGGAACAAACGAGTGGAAGGACGTCGTGGGAATTGTCGGCAAGGGCATCACTTTCGATACCGGCGGCATCTCACTGAAGAGAGCACCAGGCATGGAAGAGATGATCAGCGATATGGGCGGTGCGGCAGCCGTGCTTGGGGTCACAGAGGCGCTGGGCAGGTTGCGCCCGAAGCTCAATGCCGTAATAGTTATTCCTTCTGCCGAAAATATGCCTTCAGCCAGTGCTTTTAAGCCAGGGGATATTGTGACCTCTCTCAGTGGAAGAACCATTGAAGTGCTAAATACTGATGCCGAAGGCCGGATAGTACTGGGAGACGGACTTACCTATGCCCGGGAGTGGGGAGCGGAGCGGTTCATAGACGTAGCTACCCTCACAGGGGCTGTACTGTCCATACTGGGGGATGTTGCCACAGCAGCCGTTACCAATGACCAGATCTTTATGCAGGAGCTCCTGGAGGCTTCCAGGTTGTCCGGGGAGAAGATATGGCAGCTGCCGGTGTATCCCGAGTTCCGTGAGATGCTGAAAAGCGAGGTCGCGGATGTCCGCAATGCTGCCGGGAGATTCGGGGGGGCTACAACAGCCGGATTATTTATCGGCGAGTTCGCTGAAGGCCTGCCCTGGATTCACTTGGACATTGCCGGAACGGCATTCCTCTCCAGGGAGCGGGGGGTTAATCCGAAAGGTGCCACGGGTGTAATGGTCCGGACGTTGCTGGAATATCTGCTGGGAATAAGTCAGCAGCCCCCATCCTAGAGAAAGATCTCACCAAACAAAAAGCCGTAAAGCTCCATCATCCGGAGCTTTACGGCTTTTCCAATGCTGATCATTCATCCGGCAGAGCGGCCTATACGGTTCCGCTGGATTTTTTGGCTTTTACTTGGGAAGTAAAGGACTGTATGCCGTTCATGATCTTGTCGCGGGTATCTTTATTTTTCAGTAAATAGGCTGCTCCCAATGCTACCGTGGTAAATAACGTTTTTTTGGTGTTCATGGTTATTCCTCCTTGGGTATTGGTCTTCGTTGCAGTTGCTTATAACAAACATACCCGTATGGCGGGGAATTCAAACCCGTTTATTTCTTCCTGTCCGTCCGTGCTTACGGTTAAAGCTTGTTATTTGCTGCTCCTCCACCGCAGGAAAACGGGGAGTCCAGGGATGCTGCCGCGCAGGTTTTTCCCTTGTCACAGCCAGCACAAGCCCCCTGTTTGCCCTTTTGAACATGCCGGTAAATCATCCAGCCGGAGTAACCAAACACAGCCGCTATAATTAAAATATTTATTATCATTGCCAAGCCCCGCTTTCATCAAGAAATCTGTTTGTTGGAGATTCTAGGACCATCCCAATAAACGTCCGCCCTGGAAAATAACCAGAGATACGATATATGCCAGTACGAGAGAGTAGCCCATGGAGAAGAAGGTCCACTTCCAAGATGCTGTTTCCTTCTTAATAACTCCTACAGTAGCCAGACAAGGAATATACAACAGGATAAAGGCCATGAAGCTGATTGAGCTTAGCGGAGTAAAGACTTGGGAAATTTGTCCTTCCAGTCCAGCAGCATCCGGAGCATGATAAATAATATTCATGGTAGATACTACGACCTCTTTGGCCAGGAATCCGGGTACAAGCGTTGAGCCTGCCTGCCAGGTCCCAAAGCCAAGCGGGGATAGCAGTGGTGCAATCATCCCCCCGAATTTTGCCAGGAAGCTATGATCCATTTCAACGTTGAATCCGCCGGGACCTGCGTAAGACATCAGCCAAATAATTACCGAGCCGGCGAGGATAATAGTTCCCGCCTTGCGCAGAAAGCCCTTGCCCTTCTCCCAGGTACTGCGGCAAAGCGCTTTGAGCTGCGGCATCCGGTAAGGAGGAAGTTCGATAATAAAGATGGACGATTCATTCTTAAACAGATATTTGGAGAACAGCTTACATAGGATTAGGGCAAACACGACACCCATGACATACATTGCCAGTACGGCAGTGGCCTGCTGGGCCGGAAAGAAGACCGCTGCAAACAGCAGGTATACCGGCAGTCTTGCTGAGCAGGACATGAGCGGCATCAGCAGTGTGGTCAGCATACGGTCTTTGGGCTGTTCAATACTGCGCGCAGCCATAATGGCCGGCACATTGCAGCCGAAGCCGATAATGAACGGGATGAAGGCTTTGCCGTTAAGACCCATCCGCTCCATCGTGCTGTCCATCAACAGGCAGACACGCGCCATGTAACCGGAGTCCTCAAGGAAGGAGATCATCAGGAACAGGATGAAGATCTGTGGAACGAAAACTACCACACCACCAACACCGCCGATAATACCGTCTACAATAAGCGCATGCGTGAAGCCGGAAGCTCCAATGGTTTGAAGCAGGGAAGTCGCGCCTTCACTGATCGGACCGGAAATCCATCCGTCTACAATATCCGATAAAGGTCCGCCTGCCCAGTCAAAGGTTGTTTTGAACATCGCGTACATAAAGGCGATAAACAGAGGTAATCCCAAGAAACGGTGTGTCAAAATGGAGTCGAGTCTTTCCGTCAGATTATGCGGTTTCTGTGCTGTTGTATCCATCGCCGCCAGACATACGGCACGAATATAATCCATACGGATTGAACGAATCCATTGCGGAAGGGTCAACGCCAGCTTCTTGTTCTGTAGTTCGCTTTGACAGTTGTCGCAAATCGTCAACAGGCGGTCTGTATTTACACGTTTCTTGAGCAGTTCAAGGACGACAGGATTTTGTTCCATCAGTTGGAGCGCGACCCAGCGGCGGTTTGGTAAACCCGGGGTATGCTGTAATTCCAGCTCAATCGAAGAAATGGCCGCTTCAGCCAATTCACCATAATCAAGTTTGAAGTTGACCGGGGGAATTGTCGTTCTTTTCTCCAGAACGCTGAGCACTTGTCCGCTTCCTTTGCCGGTTCTGGCGATCAGGGGCAGCACGGTAATGCCGAGACGCTCTTGCAATATTTCATGATCTACAACAATGCCCCGTGCTTTGGCAACGTCGATCATATTCAGACCGAGCACGGTAGGTTTGCCGTATTCCAGCAATTGCAGGGTAAGCAGCAGGTTCCGTTCCAGCTGGGAGGCATCCACAATATTGATCAGGGCTTCCGGCGATTCATCGATCAGGTATTGGGCAGCTACACCCTCATCCCGGGAGAGCGGATGCAGCGAATAGATTCCGGGCAGGTCGATCAGCTTTCCTGCACCGTTTTTCAGGCTGCCGACTTTTTTCTCCACGGTTACACCGGCCCAGTTCCCTACATATTCATAGGAAGAAGTAAGTGTATTAAAAAGGGAGGTTTTTCCTGTATTGGGATTTCCCAAAAGTGCTATTGAACTCATGATACATTCACCTCAATGCGGGAGGCTTCCTTCCGCCGAATGGCAAACAGCTGGCCGTTGCACTCCAGAGTAACAGGCCCCCAGAAAGGTCCTTTTCCCTTGAGCCGGATATTTACGCCTTCGGACACCCCTAGATCAGCCAGACGGCGCCGTAATATGGGGTTCATTCCTTCTATTTTATGGATGGAGCCTGTAGAGCCCGGTTGTAATCGCAGTAAGGAGCAGGATGTAGAAGTCATTTTCTATCCCTCCAAGAGAGACTGATAATCAATCTCATTCATTTTCTTGTACTGTAGCATTTCGTATAGAGATTTACTGTGATTTATGTCATTGTTATGTTGTTGTGAAAATGATACGAAAGAAACCTGGAATTTTCTTTACAACTTCTTCTTCACTAAAGTATGATTGTACGATAATGATTGCATAGTAAGTCTATGCTGGCGGAAATAATGAAGGATATGTGGAAGGGAGAACAAATAGTGAAGAGTAATCAGAGTAAAATTGTAGATTGCACCATTCGTGACGGAGGACTGGTGAACAACTGGGATTTTAGTGTTGAATTTGTGCAGAATCTGTACGCCGGATTGAACGAGGCCGGTGTTGAGTATATGGAAATCGGATATAAAAATTCGCCGAAGCTGCTTAAGGGAGCAGAGGGAGCAGGCCCGTGGCGTTTTCTGAACGATGATTTCCTGCGCAAGGTCATCCCGCAAAAGGGGAACACCAAACTTTCCGCGCTTGTAGATATCGGCCGCGTGGATGTTAATGATATTCTGCCGCGCAGTGAGAGCATGCTGGATCTCATCCGTGTAGCCTGCTATAGCAAGGATGTGGACAAGGCTTTGCAGCTGGTGCAGACCTTCCATGATCTTGGGTATGAGACAACGATCAATATTATGGCTTTGTCGAATGTGATGGAGAATGAACTGCTGGAAGCATTTGAACAAATCCGCGAGAGCGTGGTTGACGTTGTATATATTGTAGATTCTTACGGCAGCCTGGATCATAATGATATTCATTATCTGGTGGAAAAGTTCAGAACGCATTTGCCGAATAAACGTTTGGGCGTACATACCCACAACAATCTGCAATTGGCCTTCTCCAATACTCTTATTGCATCCGAGAAGGGTGTAGAACTGCTTGATGCTTCCTGTTACGGCATGGGCCGCGCCGCAGGCAACTGCCCGACCGAGCTGCTGGTTACCCATCTGAAAAATACAAAATATACGCTGCGGCCTGTTCTGGATATCGTTGAGCGGTTGATGATTCCTCTGCGCGAGAAGGAAGAATGGGGATATATTATTCCTTACATGATCACCGGAACACTGGATGAACATCCGCGCTCTGCAATGGCGCTGCGTTCTTCGGAAGACAAAGATAAGGCTGTAGAATTTTATGACAAGCTTACAACTCCTGAGGTGAACTTTGGAGATAAATAATTGACTACATGCAGAAGCACTGACCTCTATGCCAGGGGAAGGTGCTTTTTTGCTGTTTTTTCTTTTTATAATGCAGAAAGCTGAATGTAACTTTATGGGGTAGCCAAGCCGATATTTATACATAGGACTTAATATATCCGTATATTTTAAAATAGATATCATTTCAGACGCGAGGGACTTATGAGACAAGAAGAGAGAAAGACCATTCAAGCGGCAATAGTAGGAGCTGTGCTGTTCCTTCTAATTCAGATTTTTCGTACACCGCTCAGTAATATTGAGAATCAGAATTGGCTTTCGGCCCTCTATCTTATGATTGGCTGTTGCAATATTGCTTTTGGTTTCGCAATTTTTGCTCAGGGCTGGCTGTTTTTCTCCGATAAATTATCCAAGGCAAGACTTTACACCTCTGCTTTATTTTTTGGAGTATGTATTTTTGATTTCTTACACACGTTAAGCTTTGCAGGTATTCCCGGGATTTCTTCGTACATTACTTCAGAACAATCGCTTTGGCTGCTTACCTTCTCCCGTTTGGCAAGTGCACTTGGAATCCTAGTTATTTTTAGCAGAGAGGACCAGCCGGTATCTGTTAGAGGCAAGAAGAAGGTCTTCAGTGTTGCTGTTTTGCTGATTGTACTTTCTTTGGGGGGAGTAATCTTCAGCCACTCTATTGCTGCGGAACAGTGGGGTTATTCATGGATTAACACACTAAAGCATGTTGTGGATATGGCCGTGCTTTTTATTTATCTGCTTGGAGTAGCTATTATCGTGTACCCGGGCAAAATTGAAAAATCGGCGTCATTGCTCATTATTATCCGTGCGCTGATCTTCTTCGCCATGGGCCAGGTCTTTTTTATGAATCTGTTCAGTATCGGCGAGATGGATTATCTCTTTGGAATGCTTAGCAGCGGAGTAGCCTATTACCTTTTGCTTACCGGCGTCTACCGGCTGACAATTGAAGAGCCTTTTCATGAGAACCAACAGGCGGAAGCGCGGATTAATTATTTGGCGTATCATGATGAATTAACAGGACTGCCGAACAGAAGGTGTCTGATGCAGCGCACCGAAGAAATCGTTCAACGCGGTGAAAAAGACAAGACTCAGGGGTTCTCAGCATTTTTGATTATGAATATCAACCACTTTAAGAACATCAATGATTCTCTTGGTCATTACGCAGGGGACCTGCTGCTGCAGAGGGTTGCAGAGCGCTTAGGAAATGAAGTGAAGTCAAACGAAGAAATGTACAGCATGGGTGGCGATGAGTTCGCTTTTCTGATGACAGACCGCACCGGTGTGGAAAACTGTCTGGTCCGGGCAACAGAGATTTTGCGGTTATTCGAAACACCGGTAAAGCTGGAGTCGGGAGAATACCACATTTCACTAAGTCTCGGAATGAGCATTTACCCTGGAGACGGGGATACAGCAGAAGAACTGATTCAGAACGCAGATACCGCTGTTCATAATGCTAAAGAACAGGGCGTAGAAATCCGCCGCTACATCCCGGCCATGCAGATGAAGGCCAAGGAACGTTTCAAGCTGGAGAATGATCTGCGCAGAGCGCTTGAACGCAATGAGTTCTATCTCGTCTATCAGCCGCAGGTGCAGCTGGATACCGAAGAAATTGTCGGGATGGAAGCACTGCTGCGCTGGGATCATCCCAAGCGCGGACTTGTTTCGCCAATCGATTTCATTCCGATTGCCGAAGAGAGCGGGTTAATTGTTCCAATCGGTGAATGGGTCCTTAGAACGGCCTGCCTCCAGAACAAACAGTGGCAGACAGCAGGGTACCGGCCGATATGTGTCTCGATCAACTTGTCCATGCGGCAGTTTCTTCAACCGAACCTGGACGGCAAAATTGCTGCCATTTTGCAGGAGATCGGGCTTGATCCTTGTTATGTTGATCTGGAAATTACCGAAAGCATGACTCTCGACAAAGAAACTGCCTTTGATCAGCTTAACCGTCTGAAACGGCTGGGGGTGTTCATCAGCATAGATGATTTCGGTACAGGCTATAGCTCGCTCCACTACCTGAAGAATATGCCGATCGACCGGCTTAAGATCGACCGGTCCTTTGTTTCAGAGGTTATGGAAGACAGCAACAACGCAGCGATTGTATCGACGATTACATCTATGGCGCATCACCTGAAGCTTAAGGTAACCGCTGAGGGTGTCGAGAACAAGGAGCAGCTGCAATTTTTACGACAGCAGCATTGTCATGAGGCGCAAGGCTACCTTTTCAGCAAACCTGTCAAGGCGGCTGAATTTGAACAGGCTTTCCTCACACCCTTAGTGGCATCGCCGTCTTCGTAGTGGCATCGCTGTCTTCGTTGCAATTCCGTGAGCCGATAGGGTTGCATTTTATTCATAGGAATGATACAATACTTTTTGTCTTCACTTTGCATTGCGGGTGTAGTTCAATGGTAGAACTTCAGCCTTCCAAGCTGATAGCGTGGGTTCGATTCCCATCACCCGCTCCATACACTTAACTTCGAAATCCTTGTCATGCAAGGGTTTTTTATTTACGCAATTTTCGACATACGGTAGGTGAATTTGTACATGGGGCAGTTCATGGGGCAAATTCTGTGCTATTTGATTCATTGCTTCAAGTGGATCAATCAGAGTGAGGTTGACTGCAACGGTCTCATGCGTGTACCGGTTAGTAGTCTCAAGCTTTGCATGTCTTAAAAACATCTGCATGTTCCTTTAAGCAGCTCCCCTGTTCTCATAGCTTATAGTAACGGAACTACCGTACCCTGCCAGCACTGGCGGGGTATTTTCTTTACGTTCAGGAAAATCATCCTTACCAGTGATATAGAGTCCAATATACATAATGTTCCAAGTGAATTATACTTAATTTCTAGAGTTAGGAAGGGTCTAACCTACCAGTGTAGGGTTACTACTTTTTATGGAGGTGAGTGTTTTGCTGAAAGTACTAAGGGTGATTGGTATTTTATTTAGTGCAGCAACAATCATTCTGGCAATAACATTTTTCGGTAACAGGGATCAAGGGATAATGTCATGGACAATAATGGGGATGTGCGGATCATTGATATTTAATGGAGGGGCTTCTTATTTTAAAACTAAAGATAAAATGGCTGCCGTATCTTCGATTATTGGTATTATACTTTTAATAGTCTCACTTACTCAGTTTTCGTTTTGAAATAGAGGGTGACTTAATTGAACAACAACACATACAAAGTCTTGGAGAGCGGCAGTTGGTTTATGCGTGAACGATTTGAATTTAGAGCATACTTAACCCCAGCCGGGAAGGTCCTGATTTTTTGTTAATGCAGTTATTTGGTCAGATAAGGCCCCATCTGTTTGTCGGAGAAATTAAACGGCGAATGGATATCCTTCAGCCACATATTGCCTTTAATAATTAGGACATATACGGCGATCACAAAATACACGGATCCGATGATCCAGTCCGTCGTGCTTGCCAGATGGTGCGTCGCGATATAGTACAGATACCATCCTCCGATAGGAAAGTGGAAAACCAGCACAGCGAATAGGCCGGGATTATACCATGTTTTGGCTTTGATATTGGCGAAGATGCCATGCCAGATAAACTGGAAAAAGCCCATAAACATTGGAGCCAGCGCCAGCCAAATTACTTTCGGAAAGAAGACCGGAAGGAGATAAAAGACATAGGCGATGACCAGATTAATGATCATTGCCGATTGCGGGTTCAGCGGATAATGCTTCGGCTGTTCACTCTTAAATATAACGATATTGAACAAACCGCCAAAATAGCCGGGCCAGCGATATTCTTCAAATTGATGCGCCAGGATCGCGATGAAGCTGAGCCATAAAATCATACTCAGTTCAGACATGGAACGATGATTCATTACGATTCCGATCGCTGTCGCCGCCGCGACCAGCATCCCCAGATCAGGCCAGTATTTGCGCAAAATATTCATGATTCATCTCTCCTCGGCACTTAGTGGTTGTATAAGTAACGCTCCAGCAGCAGGTCAATCTGACGCTCGACCGGCTTCATTTCGACGCCAGCTCCGACTTCAAGAGTCGGTCTCATCAGTGCAGGCATGAACACGGCTCCAAAGATTTGCATCACCATCATCATTAAAAGTTCTTGATCCTGTTCATTCGTCAGTTCCATAAGCAGACTCTTGACTTTATCGAATCCGATAATCCGCATAAACTCCCCGTACTCCTGCTGCGACGCGAATAAGCCGGCGTCCATTGTAATAATCCGCGTCAACACCTCCGGATACTGCTCCACCCCCCGTACATAATGCAGCAGAAAAATCTTCAAGCGCCGTTCCGGCGGCAGAGACAGATCATCCAGCACATCAAAAGATTCCTGAAAACCCGACAGCAGGATCCGGATCACTTCGCTAATCAGCTTATCCTTAGAGCCGAAGTAATAATTCACCAGCGAAACGTTCGTATTCGAACGTACCGCAATTTTACGGATCGTGATCTTCTCGAATCCTTCCTGCTTGATCATCTCGAGTGCAGTTCGAAGAATGATTTCTTTGGTCTCATTGTTTTTGTCCATATGCATATTCTCCCTCCCTTCAGCATTTTTAAATGATATTTAAAACGTAGTTTAAAACAATGTTTAAATTATTATAGCACCCTTTGCTTTTTGAATCAATAATCGCTTCCTTCAAGCATTCAGGGAGACCAGGCAATCCGTGTCCAGACGAGGAAACTGCTGAGATAACACTCCGCAGGAGTCGTTCATTGGTCATTTTAAGGGTGATGTTTCACTGAAAAATTGCACTACGTTATATGAGATTTAACGGGAAATTAAAGCATACATGACGTGCTACCAACACTACAGCTACCAATGGAACTCAAAAAAAGGAGGCGTCCCAGAAGCCATTACATGGCTTTTGGGACAGCCCCTTTTTAGATAAGCAACTCTCAGTGGAGAATGGCTTCTTGTTTAAACTGTCTTCAGGAACTCGACAATCGTAAGCAGTCCCTTATCGAAATTTTCCAGATTGAAATGTTCATCCGGAGCGTGCAGGTTTTCGTCATCCAGTCCAAAGCCCATCAGAACAACTGGTGCTTTGAGGATACGCGAGAAGCTCTCCATGATTGGAATGGATCCGCCGTCTTTGGTGAAGAGTGCACGAGTGCCGTATACCTTGCCAAAAGCGTCTGCCGCAGTCTGCAGAATCGGATTCGACGGGTCGATGTTGAAGGCACGCGCTTTTTCCATTTGTTTCACATGCAGTTTCGCTCCGGCTTGGATATTCGCTTTCAGATGAGCTTCAACAACATCCAGAATATGCTGCGGATCCTGGTCGCCGACAAGGCGGCAGGTGATCTTGGCATGGGCTTCCTTAGGGATGACCGTCTTGCTGCCTTCACCCTGGAAACCGCCGTAAACCCCATTAAGTTCAAGGGTTGGACGGGCGCCGACACGCTCTACAAAACTGTAGCCTTCTTCGCCGTACAGCTGTTCAAGGCCGAGGGCTTCTCTGATCTTCTCTTCGTTCACACCCTGTTTGCTGAACTCCTCACGCAGTAGAGGGGAAAGCTCAGGGACGCCATCGTAAAAACCATCGACGGCAACACGGCCGTTGCTATCATGCAGCGAGCTCAGCAGGGAAACGAGCGCATGCAGGGCATTTGGCACACCGCCGCCGTAGGAGCCGGAATGCAGGTCTGTCAATGCGGTGTTTACGCTGACTTCAAGTGAGCACAATCCGCGCAGCCCGGTGCAGATGGCAGGGCGTCCGCGTTCCAGCAGGGCTGTATCCGAGACAAGCACGGCATCCGCAGCCAGTTTGTCTCTGCTTGCTTCCAGGAATGGCGGCAGATTCACGCTGCCGATTTCTTCCTCGCCTTCAATGCACAGCTTGATATTGACCGGCAAGGTGCCTTCCTGTTTAAGAATGGCTTCGATCGCTTTGATGTGCATGAAGACCTGGCCCTTATCGTCTGTTGCTCCGCGTGCGTAAAGCTTGCCGTCACGGATTTCTGGTTCAAACGGCGGGGTTGTCCACAAATGAAGCGGATCCACCGGCTGGACATCATAGTGGCCGTATACCAGAAGGGTCGGCTTGCCCGGCGCGTGAAGATAATCGGCATAGATTACTGGATGGCCCGCAGTGGGATGGATTTCGATATTCTCCAGCCCGGCGCGCTTCAGTGTGTCCATCAGCCAATGTGCGGCTGAATTGACGTCTTCCTTGTGCACGGACAGGGCGGAAATGCTGGGAATGGCCAGCCATTCCTTCAATTCGGCAAGCTGAGCTTCACGCTCAGTCTGAAAATAAGTTTCATAAGACATAGTGATATGTACCTCCTTGGAGTTCGCTGCGCAAAACAGGCAGTACAAGCCCTGAGCCTAGAGCTCAGGGCAATGCACCGCCGTCATGGTTTGGCAGTGTAATGCTTCCATTATACTGGAGAACTCACTATGGATCAAAATGGATTGGTGAAGTGGCTTACCAGATAATTGTGGCCGGAGTGACGCCTTGCGGGAAGGTATCCTCGGCTTGTGACTTGCTGGTGTATAAATCATACCATGCATCAGCGATAAGACCCGGGTCTGTAGCTGTACCTGGCTTAATGAATACACCCAGCGCTAAGTGAGCGACGTATATCCCTTGAGGAGCAAGGTCGGTGTGCAGGTTGTTGGCATAGTTGCGCAGCCCGCTTAGCGCAATACCGATATTGCCCATCATCGGCATGGGATAGAGGGAGGAGAGGCCGGTTGTGAACAGGATAGCCCCGTCTTTCTTGGCCAGCATTTCCGGCAAGACCTGCTCCACACTGCGGATAGCGCCTACTACCAGTGCCTGGAACGCATCAAGTGCATTTTCTTCCGTAACCTGTGACGCCGGAGTCGGCGGATAATTGCCGCTGGTTGGACTGAATTCCAGCACGTCGATGAAGCCATACTTTTCTTTGATCCCCTGGAAAGCGGCAGTCAATTGTTCTTTATTGTAAAGATCAGCAGGGAAGGCGGCCGCTTCGATGCCCAGCCCCTTTAATTCGTCCACCAGATGATTTAACTTATCCGCATTGCGGGAAATTAAAGCGACTTGAAAGCCGTTTGTACCAAATTTCTTGGCAATGGAGAGTCCGAGTCCCGGGCCGGCCCCTACGATAGCGATTGTTTTCACTTGATATCAGTTCCCTTCCGGTTGTTGATTACTAACAGTAACCATGATAAACTTAGTTGGCTTGTGCAGCAAGAAGGCACTATTATATGCTCAAGTTACATGGAGGTAACCATAATGGATCGATTATTGACTCAGCAAGACGGTCAGCTGCCGATGCTTGAGGACTGCACCATAGCCCGGCAGATTCTGGACCGGGTTGGAGATAAGTGGAGTGTGCTGATTATCGTGAATTTAGGTGTGGAATCTTTGCGGTTCAAGGAGCTGCAGCGGCGCTCGGGCGGGATTTCGCAGCGTATGCTCACCCAAACGCTCCGCCATCTGGAGCGGGACGGAATAGTCTGGCGCAAAGCGACGCCTACCGTGCCTCTGACCGTTGAATATGGTCTTACAGCATTGGGCGAGTCCTTGCTGGAACCGCTGACCGCCCTTGTTGAATGGGTTAACGGAAATCGTGAAGAAATCGCCGGGGCGAGGATCAGCTATGACAACGGCCATACCGGTGCCGATACAGCAGAATTTATAAATGAAACAGAAACCCCGCCAGCAGCGGGAGCGATAGGAGCGGAATAACGTGTCATTGAATTCATATACAGATCTGAAAGAAGAAGTAAACATGCCTAATAAGGGCGGGAATCCCGCGTATATCTATACTTACGCATGCTCGGAGGACGAGATTTCTTTATGCGGAATGGAGCTGCGCTGCCTGTTTGGCCGGGAGATTCCGCCTGCCATTTTTGCAAGTGAGATTGAAGCGGATGTCAGCCGCAGCCCTTTTATTAAGGAACGGATTGACGTGATGTACGGGGGGGACAGCCTGCAGGAAATTTATAAGCAGACCGAGCAGGTGGAGTTGAACGGCAAAACCTTCAAGGTGATTTTTGTGAAAACCAATGATTTGTCCCCTGCGGATAAAATAGAGTATGATGAACGCAGAATTATTGAGCGGGAGATCGGCCTGCGGATTGAGGGAGAAGCGGATGTGAACCATCCGGAGCTAGTATACGGTATAGTAACGCTGGGCGGCCGATGGTACTTCGGGGCTTATCACAAGAACAAGGCAACCTGGTTCCGGCAGATGAAAAAACCGCGCAGCTATTCTATTGCGCTCAGCACAAGAGTGGCCCGTGCGGCTGTCAATATGGCGGTCCCAACTCCGGCAGGCGTCAAAGTCATTGATCCTTGCTGCGGCATCGGGACAGTAATGGTAGAGGCACTGTCGATGGGTATCAATATCGTTGGCCGCGATATCAACCCCTTTATTGCGGCAGGAGCACGGACGAATATTGCCCATTTCGGCTTCGAGGCTGAAGTGGCGCTGGGAGATATTGCAGACATTGAGGAACATTATGACACAGCCATTGTGGACATGCCTTACAATCTATATTCCAGCATTACCCCTGAGGAACAATATGCCATACTCGTGAACGCCCGCCGGATTGCAGACAGGGTTGTCATCGTGGCTATCGAAGCGATGGATGAGATGATAGAGACAGCAGGATTTGAAATTATCGACCGCTGTGTTGCTAAAAAGGGGATGTTCTCCCGTCATTTAATGCTATGCCAATAATCCTTTTCGATATGTTAATGGAGGCGATAAAACGATGGAACAGAAATGGTTAACTTGGGCGAAGGAGATTCAGGGAATTGCCCAGACAGGTCTTACCTACGCCAAAGACGTGTACGACATCGAACGTTATGAAGCGCTGCGTGAGCTGAGCGTGGACATTCTGGCGAATTATACGTTTGAAAGCAAGGAGCGGATCCGGCTCTCTTTTGCAGGTGAAGGCGGGTACAGCACACCGAAGGTAGATGTGCGCGGCGTTATTTTCCGTGAGGGGAAAATTCTGCTGGTCCGCGAGAAGCTGGACGGCAATTGGGCGCTTCCCGGCGGCTGGGCCGATATTGGACTGTCTCCGAGCGAGGTAGTCGTTAAGGAAATCTCCGAGGAATCGGGTTTTCAGGCGGAAGCAGTCCGTCTGCTGGCCGTGCTGGATAAGAAATTCCATAATCATCCCCCGGAGCCTTATCATGTCTACAAAATGTTTATCCTGTGCAAGATTGTCGGCGGGGAGGCAGCGGAAGGCGTGGAGACCAGCGAGGTGGATTTTTTCGCTGAAGATGAGCTGCCTGAGCTGTCCGTGGAGCGGAATACGGCAGAGCAGCTGCGAACAATGTTTCAATTCTTGAATGATCCGCAGAAGCCGGTAATTTTGGACTAGTTAATTGCATATAATGTACGAAATAGATAAAATATAAGTTTTAATTGAGACAAAAATTGGTTAATATTAATTATGTAAGCCTTTGCATAGAAGGACCGCTGAGCCTTTGTATCTAAAAAATATTTGGAAACACAACTTTTTGGGTCAGGCGGTCTACATTTTTTCCTCTACTGTGTCGATAAGAAATTTAGGAGGGGATCGCATGGAACAAGAAGAGTTAAGACTTCCGCTAACGCAGGAGAATGCAACACGTCCTGCAGAAGGTAATATTGCTACCGGACTGGTCTGGGGCATTCTGATTAGCATTCCTTTATGGATCTCGGTGGTTGGCTGGATCATGGGGATCTGGCACTAAACCTTAATCCTAAGGATTCATCTTCCACTAATTGTAACTATAGAATGAAGGCTGTCTCTTCGTCATGAGGAAGCGGCCTTTTTTAATGGATCAGAACTTATTTCAACTTCGGGACGATACAAGGGTGTATACATAAGCAATGAACAAAAAATGGCTGTGCCTCCTTAACATAAGGAAGGCCAGCCATTTTTGAAAATATAAGAATTACTGGGGCTGTCTGATATCGACAATCTGAAAATTCTCGCAGACTACCTTTATAGTTTTGATGATTGCCTGCGGATTTCGTTCAAATCATAATCGGAGGCGGTTCCTGTCTTAATTCCTTTCAGCACCAGCTCAAGCAATTCGTTGGCAAGCCGGGGATTGTCGCCGAAGGACCACGCGCTGTCATACAGTTCTGCAGCTTCGGGATGGGCTTTGATATAAGTATTCCAATAGGCCTCCACGGCCGGAGTGTCTGTCAATGTTATCACCTTTGCTTTCTCTATGCTTAAGGATGTTATTGGTGTGTCTCTGCTTCGCTCAACCAGGACGCATAGAGGTCATCCAGCTTCTCCTGTGCGGCATCTCTAGTATGCTGAAGCTCAGCCAGTTTTTCCGCATCGCTGGCGATAACGGGATTCAGCATCTCAGCATCAATAAGGCCTAATTGCGCCTCCGCTGCGGCTATTTCCTGCTCCCAGGAGATACCGGAGCGCTGCTTGCGGGAATCGGTGGAACGTTCAGGTTTGGACCCGCTTTTTGCCGGGGGTCCAGATCGTAACTCCGCAGTCTCAGCTAGTTCAGCAGGGACTTTGGATTTGGGCAACGTATCCGGCTTCGCCACTTGTTTGCCGCCTTGGTCGCTCATTTCGGTTTGCAGCCTTGCAGCGGCAGCCTTCTCAGCCTGCTTTTCCTTATAATATTCGTAATTTCCGGAGAAGGAGGTGAAGCGGCCCTGATCAATCGCCCAAAGCTTGCCGAAGCAGCGGTTAATGAAATAACGGTCATGGGAAACCGCCAGCACCGTGCCGGGAAATTCCTCCAGCGCTTCTTCCAGTGCTTCTCGGGAATCAATATCCAGATGGTTGGTCGGCTCATCCAGAATAAGCAGATTTGGCCGGCGGTGCATCAGTATCGCGAAACGCAGCCGTGTCCATTCGCCTCCGGAGAGATTGGTGATGTCCTTAAACACATCGCTGCCGTAGAACAGGAACCGGGCAAGCTGCCCGCGGGCTTCGCCTTCCTCAAGTCCGGCCTCCTCCCGGAAATAGCGCAGCACTGATTGTCCGCCGCCCTCCGGCACTGCCTCCTGGGCAAGATAACCAACGACAGCCCTTGATCCAAGGGTGCAGCTTCCGCTATCCGGGGACTCCTGGCCGAGTATCATCCGCAGCAGCGTACTCTTGCCCGCACCGTTGCCGCCGATTAGTGCGGTAGTCTCGCCATATCGCAGGATGTCACTGGCCTCTGAGAATAGCCTGCGGTTACCGTAACCTTTGGTGATCCGGTCGAGGATGACGACCTGGTTGCCGGTCCGGTCATCCTGCTGCAGCTGCAAATCCATCGATTTGCGCTCCAAAATTGGACGTTTGACCTTGACCATCCGGTCCAGCGCCTTCTGCATCGAGGCCGCCCGGCGGTGGAAGGAAGGGTTCGGCGGATTGGAACGGTTGCCCCATTCAATCAGCCGTTTGATGCTTTCCTGCATCTGCTTGATTTTCTTCTGCTGTTCCTGGTAATCGGCGAACTGCTGAAGCAGCCGGGCTTCTTTCTCCACTTGGTATCCGCTGTAATTCGTGTGATACGTGATGGCTTCGCCATCTTCAATCTCGATGACCTTCTTCACTACGGCATCCAGGAAATAGCGGTCATGAGAGATTGCAAGGACTGTGCCGTCATAAGTCTGGAGGAACTGCTCCAGCCATTCTATGGCCTCCATATCCAGATGGTTGGTCGGCTCATCCAGCAGCAGGATATCAGGACGGCGCAGCAGCAGCTCGGCGAGGCCGACCTTTGTCTTCTCCCCGCCGGAGAGGGAAGCGAACCGGCGGTCGTATTGCCCGGTTCCGATTCCAAGGCCTGCCGCTACACGCTGGATTGAAGCTTCAATCTCATAACCTCCGGCTGCTTCGAACTTCTCCTGCAGACTGCCGTATTCCTTGAGCAGCCTGTTCCAGTCCTGTTCGTCCGTTCCGGCGTTCAGCCCGGACATTTCCTGCTCCAGCTCCCGCAGGCGCTGCTGCCACTCCAGGGGTTTCGCGAAGCTGCGCTGGAGCACGGCATATACCGTCTCGTCGCCGTCCGCTTCCTGGATCTGTGAGAGCAGTCCGATGATGCTGTTTCTGCGGATGGAGATTTGCCCTTGATCGGGACGTTCTTCACTGCTCAGCAGGCGGAAGAGGGTGGTTTTGCCGCAGCCGTTGCGGCCGATCAGGCCGATTTTCTCGCCTTGGCGGATATCGAAGGTGATATCGCTCAGCACAAGCTGGGCACCGTGGTATTTTTGTACGTTTTGACATGAAATGATCATAGGTATTCTCCTTTTAAGAATGCCCTGTCTCCGCTGTCTTTCAAAGGGGATGCCTCCAGGAGGACATCATGGAACAAAAAAAGACCGCAGGGAAATTTCCCCGCGGCCTGTTTGTTCTCCGGTTTATGAGATCCGTTGAAGTGTAGGCAGGAAAGGCATTTCACAATTGTGTAGTGTTATTAAATTCTTGTAAATGGACAGACTTCTCCCGTTGTCGGCATTTACATGAACGATGCCAGCCATAGCGATAGGCAGCCGGCTAATAACACTGTTGGTCCAATTGCGATCCATTCCTCTACACCTCCTTCGATACAAATTTAACAGTAGTTTACCTAATATCCGCAATAATAGCAATAGAAAAAAAGCGGAATGAACCACAGCATATAATTGGAATTGCACAATAGGATGTTATATGGCTGAGGCAGCTCACCAAATCAGCAACAGGAAAGAGGAACAGTGATGGCACTTTTTAATGGACTGCTGGGCAATGCAACGCAGGTTGATCTGGCGGCAGTGCAGCGTGAATACACGCGGATTTTGACCCCCCATGAAAAAATTGAGCGGGCCTACAAGCTGATCAGGGATATGTTCATTTTTACGGACAAGCGGCTGATTCTCGTTGACAAGCAGGGGATCACCGGCAAAAAAACGCAATATCACTCCATTCCCTACCAAAACATCTCCCATTATTCGGTGGAGACGGCGGGGCACTTTGATCTGGATGCGGAGCTGTGTCTTTATGTATCCGGCAGCTCATTGCCGCTGAAGAAGACGTTCAATAAATCCGTCAATATCTATGAGGTTCAGTCGGTGCTTTCGCAGTACATTTTGAAATAGGAGGTCCTTGCGGCAGCTACCGCTAGACCGTATACCGGAGTACCAGCCCTCCATAAGCAAAAGCGGCAAGAATCACGAGTGCGGGATGCAGCTTCAGCCGCTTCATAGCCCAAAAGGCAATTGCGGCAATGATCAGCGTCTGCCAGATGCCGATAACGTCCGCCGGACCTTTGGCCATTCTGAAAGTCAGGACGGCCATCATTATGGCAATCACCGGCTGTACAAGCAAGGTCATTCCTTTAACGACGGGCGACTGCTTGTATTTCTGCATCACGCCGAGCAGGATGATCAGTGCGGCAGCGGAGGGCAGAACCGTAGCAGCGAGAGCAGCGCTCAGTCCCAACCAGCCATAGACGTCATAGCCGACGTAAGCGGCGATTTTGGTCGCAATCGGTCCGGGCAGGGCGTTGCCGAGCGCCAGCATATTGGAGAATTCTTCATCGTTCAGCCAGCCGTAATGCGGCACGATCTCTTCGTACATCAGCGGAATGGAGGAGGGGCCGCCGCCGTAGCCCAGCAGATTGGCCATGAAAAAGCCGTAAATCAGTTTGAGCCATTCCATCAGGCGGTTCCTCCTTTATTTTTCTTTGCCAGTATCCGGTAATGAACCGTTCCATAGCTAAGAAAAAGTACGATCACGATGGCAGGATGCAGGTGAAGCCCCTCAAGCAGTACCAGTGCCAGCAGCAGGAAAGCAGCCCCGATCCACTTCCCCAATCCTTTGAACGCTTTTTGCGCGAACTCGTAAGCCATCATTCCCAGCATCACTGCAATCACGGGAGAGACAGCAGCAATCATGCCTGCCACTACCTTGGAGCCGCTTAAATAATTCACCGCGGATAACAGGGCAATCATCGCAATACAGCTAGGCAGAATATGCGCCAGCACGGAAAGCAGTGCACCTTTTACCCCTTTAAGCTTGTAGCCAAGGTATGCTGCCATCTTGGTAGCGATGGGCCCGGGCAAGGCATTTGCGATGGCTAGCGTCTCCCCGAATTCATCATCACTCAGCCAGGAATAGCGGTTTACGGCATCATGCCGGATCAGTGGAATTACGGAGGGGCCCCCGCCATAGCCGAGAATTCCCGTCCTGAACATCGCGGCAGCTATCTGTACATATTCGTTACTGATGGATTTCACGCGATTCCTCCTCCGGGATAAACAGACTTTAACTTTTTTTGTGCCCATACTATATCAATTTGTATGACTGCAACTACAGGATACGGTGTATTTCGATTAATCTTTGTGCACCGTTCACAAAATAATGCCGGGGAATTTGAGTTTGTGCGTAACCGATTGACAGGGGTTTTTGATCTGCTGTTAAATGGCACTAACTTGATTGACATGGGAATGGAGCTGGGAGTCATGACAATAGGGCCGGTAATCGGTACAAAAACGATGGTGGTCAGTCCCCATTATCTGGCCTCTGCCGCCGGAGCGCGTATTCTGCAGCGCGGGGGCAATGCCTTTGACGCTGCGGTAGCGGTCAGCGCCACGCTTGCGGTGGTCTATCCGCATATGACGGGCCTTGGCGGCGATGCTTTTTGGTTGACCTACAGCGCCGGTGAAGGGCGCGTCCGGGCCTACAATGGCAGCGGACGATCCGGCTACGGCGTCCGCAGGGACTGCTATGCCGGGGAAAATGCCATTCCCCGGCGGGGTGTGCGCAGCGCCATTACGGTGCCCGGAATGGCGGACAGCTGGGAGGCGGTCCAGCGCCAGTATGGCCGCCTGACCCTGGCGGAGGTGCTGGAGCCGGGAATCGGCTACGCCACCGATGGGTTTCCGCTGTCGCCGGATCAGCACGGCAACAGCATACTGGCGGGAGCCGCGCTGTCCCCTGGCGCGGCTGCGGTGTATCTGCCCGGCGGCAAGGTTCCGAGGGCCGGCGGGAAGTTTGTGCAGAAGCAGCTGGCCCGGACGCTGCGGACGCTGGCGGCGGGAGGGCGTGATGCTTTTTACAAGGGCGGGATCGCAGAGGAGATAAGCAAGGATATGCTGGCTTCCGGAGGATATCTCACCCGTGATGATTTTGCCGACCATCAGGGCAATTGGGTGGAGCCGATCTCCACGGATTACCATGGGCATCAGGTATATCAGGTGCCCCCGAATTCGCAGGGCTTCACTGCGCTGATGGCGCTGAACATATTGGAGCGGTTTAATCTCGCAGAGATTGAGCATGGGTCCTTCGAGTACTATCATCTGCTGGTTGAAGCGCTGAAGCTGAGCTTTAGGGACCGGGATCAGGTGCTTACTGATCCTGAATTCAGCTCGATTCCGCTGGAGCGGCTATTGGATAAGCAGTATGCGGTGGAGCTGGCCGATTCCATTTCGCTCCGCCGGGCGGCTGCGCTTGGCGGCGAGCCGGTTGGCCGGGATACGGCTTATGCCGCTGTAGTTGACGGCGAGGGGAACGCCGTCTCGTTTATCCAAAGCCTGTATTTTGAATTCGGCTCGGGAACGGTCGCCGGGGATACAGGGATTCTGCTGCAGAATAGAGGCTCCTTCTTCTCGCTGGACCCTTCGCATATCAATACCCTTGAACCGCATAAGCGCACGTTCCACACGCTGATGCCGGCCATGGCCTGCCAAGACGGCAAGCCGGCCATTCTCTACGGCACGCAAGGCGGGGAAGGGCAACCGCAGACACAGAGTCTGCTGCTGACACGGATGCTGCATTATGGCATGAATCCGCAGGAGGCGGTGAATGCGCCGCGGTTCGTCTGGGGCAGGACCTGGGGGGAACCGACCCAGGAACTGAAGGTGGAGAAGCGGGTAGCTCCGCAAGTGCTCGAAGAGCTGGCCGAGGCCGGTCATCTGGTCCGCCAAGGCGCAGACTATGACGGAATCATGGGGCATGCCCATGCGATTGCCATCGATGGCAACGGCTTCCGCAGCGGCGGCACTGATCCGCGCTGCGACGGAGCAGCCATCGGCTGGTAGAGCTGGAAACAAGTAAGAGTAAACAATGAAGCTCCCTGGACAGTCCGGGAGGAGGAGGGAAGAGATGGTCCCTAATAATCGTTTCGGCGCATTTATTGACCCGGAGCTCGAGGTGCCGAACCTTGAGAGTGGCAAGCTGAATGGGCTGAGCTTTGCCGTTAAGGATGTGTTCGCGGTCTCCGGACACCGCTCTTCCGCAGGCAATCCGCATTGGCTGCGCAGTCATGAGCCTTCATCGGCGCATGCCGCAGCCGTACTGAGATTGCTGCAGTCAGGTGCCTCCTTGCGCGGTGCCGCCCATACCGATGAGCTGATGTACAGTCTGGGCGGGGAGAATTATCATTACGGCACGCCGGTCAACCCGCGTGCGGAGGGGCGTATTCCCGGAGGCTCCTCCAGCGGCTCGGCGGTGGCTGTAGCCTCCGGAAGCGTGGAATTTGCCTTGGGAACCGATACAGGAGGGTCCATCCGTGTTCCTTCGGCGTACTGCGGCGTTTACGGATTCCGCCCGACCCACGGGGCGGTGGAGATAGACGGGGTAATCCCGCTGGCACCGGGTTTTGATACCGTGGGCTGGATCACAGACAGCGCCGGAATGCTGCTGCAGGTAGGCGAGGTTCTGCTCGGGAGAGTGGAAGGCGGAGCGGGAGAACCGGAGGATTCCTCCGGGAAGAGTAATGTCCTGCAGCAAAGTGTGGAGCGGGATGGCGCGGGTTTAGGACAGCACCCGGAATATGGCCGGGTGATTTATGGAGGAGACGGCCCGGAGCGTAACGGTGAGTCTGCCGGAGGACATGTACAGGGGCATACCGGGGGACATATTCAAGAGCATACCGGAGGACATGTACAGGGGCATACCGGGGGACATATTCAAGAGCATGCCGGAGGACATGTACAGTGGGATACCGGAGGACATATTCAAGAGCATGCCAGGGGACGTAAACCAGGACATCCCGGGGAGTCGGTCATGCAACATCCCCTCCTGAAGGCAACTGCCGTCCCTGCTTCATTCGCCCGCAATGTGCCGGAGGGAAGCGGAATGGCCAAGCTGTTCATCGGCATGGATGGCTGGGCCTTGGCTGGGCCAGAGAGTTCGGCCAGCCTGAAGCAAGGTTTGGACCTTCTCCAGGCAGGAGTGGGGCAAGTGCTGGAGACTGAAGTTTCACCGGAAGGATTAACAAACTGGATGGATGTGTTCCGCGAGCTGCAGGGTGCTGAAATTTGGGCAACCCATGGAGCCTGGATCGAGCGGGAGCAGCCGGTTTTTGGGCCTGACATTGCTGCCCGCTTCGCTTGGGCGGCAAGTGTGGCCGGGCAGGATCACAGTTGGGCGCAGTCCCAACGTGACGATATAACGGCCCGGCTGCGTCATTTGCTCGGAGAGGACGGCTGTCTCGTCATCCCTACCGTGCCTGGACCCGCCCCGCTGCGCGGCGGGGACCTGCGGCAGCTGGAATTGAACCGCAGCGGGGCGATGATGCTCAGCTGCATTGCCGGGCTGGCAGGGTTGCCGCAGGTAACGCTGCCTGTGGCGGGTCCCGGCGGGCTGCCGCTGGGATTGTCAGTGATCGGCGGACATGGACAGGATCTCCGCCTGCTCTCATGGGTCCGGCGGTTATGGCAATAAGCGCATGGCCATGGCATCACAGAACTTCCGGCTCCGCTGTTGGCGGAGAGCGGGAGTTTTTTTGCAAATATAAGTATTTATATGCTTCACGCTATAAATTATCCTTCTATTTCTCGCTGAAACGGATACCGTCCTTTTGAGGACGGTGAAGCCGTTTCCACTTGTATGCGTATTGGACAATGAATGATTTAAATGTATTCTCTGCAACTATTCGGGCCAGTTCAGCCGGAAACCAGAGAATAAATGTAGTCTGTACAATTAAAAACAGTGAATTTGAGACTTCTGGCTAAAATCAGCTCAAATAGATGTACGGAATACAATTAAAGGCTGCGTGGCGGTAGGAATTCACTATTTAACTGTACAGAGTGCAATTATCGAACGTTGAGGAGCCGAAGGGCAGTCAGCTGCTGCAAATCTCATGGTTGCCGTACCCCTGCTGATGCGATAAAACGCATAATACACGGCTACGTTCCCATGATTTTGCAGACGGTCCATAAGCAATAGTTAAAACTTTGCGATCCGTGTTATGTTTTATTACATATATAATCTAAATTTTCACTTTTATCTTTCCATAACGGTTCATTTTATTTATAATGTTACATAAAGTAACATAAATACGGAATTCATTATCTATGAACTTGTATAAGGAGGGGTGGCATGCATCTTACGGTTGAAGAAGCGTTGTCCATTTATCCTTTATCTGAAGCCAGACTGATTGCCGGCTCCAAGGGGAAACACCGGATTATCAAGTCGATTAATGTGATGGATGCCCCTGATATCTCAGATTGGATCAAAGAAGGAGAAATGCTGCTTACAACAGCTTATCTGATCAAGGATAGTCCCCAGGATGCCTCCGCACTGCTGCAGACGCTGAACCGCCGCGGCTCAGCTGGCCTTGGCATCAAGCTGGGCCGTTTCTGGGACGCTGTTCCGGAGAAGCTCGTAGCCGAAGCGGAAATGCTGAACTTTCCGCTGATCGAGCTGCCGTTCCAATTTACGTTCTCGGACCAGATGAACGGCCTGTTTCGCGCCGAGCTGTCGCGCAGCACAAGCGTGCTGCAGAGCATGATGGAGAAGCAGCGGAAGCTGATGCGGTTTGCGCTCCGCTCAGGACGTTGCGGTCCGTTATTTGACTCCGTATCCGAGGTGATCGGTTACCCGCTGGCGGTCATCAGTGCCCGGGGCGACGCTATTTACAACAATTCGGAGTATTCAGCGGCGTTGCTGCTGGAGGGCTGGCCTTGGCAGAACCGCAATGGGCGCTTCCGCATCGGTGACAAGGTTGGTTTCCGTATCCCGCTGCTGCAAGGGGAGAAATGCACAGGTTATCTTTTATATTGTTCTATTGATCCTCTGCTGCTGCCTGTGGAAGAAAGCTTGTTTGTTCAAGGAGCTGAACTGATTTCTTATCATATTCATGCGGGTTATGAGGACTATTTCGAGCATGCCGAGCACCGGGAGTTCAGTGGACTGCTCCGCCGTTGCCTGAGCGGCGGATTGTCGTGTAACGATCTGTCCCAGGCTGCCGCCAGGCTTGAGGTGATGCTGCTGCAATCCCCTTTCCAGCTGCTGCTAACCGATACGGCCGCCACCGGGGAATCCAGACAAGGCGAATTGCTCCGCCTTAAGGAAGAGTTCATTGAGCATCCGGTACTGAGGGAAATGAAAGCTATTCATGTCGTTGTGGATGAAGGTCTGCTCTCGCTGTACCCTGCGGGTCAGCACAGTCCCGATCAGTTCCGTGAGCTGATCAATGATTGTTTTCATAATCTCAAGTTCGGCAAGGGTAATTATCCGCGGGCAGCTGTGAGCAGTACCAAGGTTAAGCCGGAAGGGCTGAAGGAAGCTTTTGCAGAGGTCAAGGAATGTATGGGTATGGTGCAGTACTGGGGTGCGCACGGAAATGTGGTGCATTACAGACAGCTTGAGCTGAATCTTCTGCTGAGCCAGATACCGGCAGAAACGATGGAGAAGTATTGCAACGGCAGTCTGCGCGGGCTGTTGAGCCGGGAGCCGGAATATATCAAGGAAATGCTGCACACGCTGGAGGTCTATCTGGACAATGACGGCCATGTAAACGAGACAGCCAAAAAGCTGTTTATTCACCGCAATACCGCTACCTACCGGATCGAGAAGCTCAGCGAGCTGCTGGATGTCGATTTCAAGAAGATCAATGATTTGATGAGGCTGAAGCTGGTATTCCTGTTCCGCAAAATGCTGGAGCGCGAAACCTGAGCGGCTGTTGCGAATTGTATGGCGCAAGAGCCGCCACCCTGAACGGGGCGGAAATACGGAGGAGGGAGCGAGCTTTATGAGTACACATGATATTGTACTGCACATCCACGACAATGCTGCTCCTGCGGTGCTTGCAACCCTGATTGGGGTGGAAGGTCATTCTTACCGGAAACCGGGAGCGGCTATGCTGTTTTTTGCAGGAGGAACACTGGGCAGTCTTAGTCCGGGGTGTCTGGAGAGCGACCTGGCGCTTCGTACGCAGGAGGTTTGGGATCGCGGCCTTCCGGAACCGGTGGAGTATGACATGCTGTCTCCCGATGATTTTTCCTGGGGGGAGGCTGTCGGCTGCGGCGGCAAAATCAAAGTGATTCTTGAACCGGTCCGTGGAGAGCTGCGCCGGCTGTTGGAAGAAGTCTATGTGCGGATGGCCGCAGGTGAGAGCCTGATACTTACTCGTGAAGCTGCCGCCGTTGCAGGATACCGGTATACTGTCGAAACTTTCGGCGCTGAACAACAATCTTTTTCTAATCAGAGAAGTGCAGGGGGGAGCTGTCTGGTGAAAAAAGGGCGGAGTCTGCTTCCCGGAACAACGGCAGCGGCCGGTCCGCCCCTCGAACTCTTCAACACTCTATTCGTGCCGAAGCCGCGGCTTATTATCTTTGGCGGTGGACTGGATTCCCGTCCCGTGGCGGACCTTGCGGCAAAATCCGGATTTCGGATTGCCGTCGCCGACTGGCGGGAAGGCAGCCTGCAGCATGAATTTCCCGGGGCCGAACGAGTGATTTGTTCCCCGTCCGAGGCAGCAGCACGTCTTAGAATAACCCGGGAGGATTATGTGTTGATCTGCAGCCATCAATCTCAGCGCGACCGGCAGTTTCTGGAAAGCCTGCTGCCAGTGTCTCCGCGTTATATCGGAATCATCGGCTCCAAGGCCCGGATTGCGCTGTTGGTTGAGGGATTGGAGCCGCCTGCATCGCTGCACGCTCCTGTAGGGCTGTCTATCGGCGCGGAAGGGCCGGAGGAAATTGCAGTCAGTATTGTGGCCGAGATTATTCAAATCAGAAGGGCAGGCTTGCATGAGCTGCCGAAAGGAGTGGAGAGCGTTGAAAGTAGCCGGTATCTATCTGGCAGCAGGGCAGAGCAGACGAATGGGAGTATCCAAGGTGTCACTTCAGCTGTCGCAAGAGGTGTCACTCGGGAGCGTCGCGCTCAGTGAACTGGACCGCTGTGCCCTTTCGCCGTTAATCGTTGTTGTGCGGGCCGATGATGACCTCAAATGGCTGCCTCCAGCCGGTGAGCGGAGTACTAGGCGTACGGAAACCTGCCTGACCGCCCACTTGGGCTTATCTTTTTCCCTGCGCTGCGGGTTGAATGCGATCCTGCCTATGCAGCCTGATGCTGCTATCGTGGCTTTGGCTGACCAGCCGTTTATTACTGCGTCATTGGTGAAGCGGCTGATAGACACTTATGAGCGGAATCCGGGGCTGGACTATATAGCCAGCACCCATAAAGGTCTGGCCATGCCGCCGGCGCTCTTTTCCAAAGAGATGTTCACGGTGCTTCAGGGACTGGACGGCGACAAAGGCGCGGCGGGGATTTTGCGCTCGCCCGATTATAAGGGGATGGTGCTGGAGACAGATTCCGCCCATTGCTTTATGGATGCTGACACAGAAGTGGATTTTGGGGAGATCCGCAAGGAATGGAGCCTTAGGAGTGGAAGCTGACATGGTTTGAGCAGTTTATAGATTGATGTTAGAAATAATCACATATTTCAAGCTTCTTCGACCCCTTTATAGTGCATAAAGCACAAAAAAAGCTAAACTTCTTATAAAATGACACAAACGTATGTTATATAAATTTACGTAGTCTTCAGGTCTCAGTATAGTAGAGATACATTAATGGCTTCGGTCATTAGGAGAGATTTCCTGGAGGAGGAGAGTTATGAAAAAAAGGGGTCAGGGATTTACTTTCAGCTTCGTGCTAATGTTCCTCATGGCGTTAGTTCTGGCAGGCTGCGGAAGCAACAACAATGCGGCTTCAAATGCAACAGAAGCACCGGCGGCAACCAATGCGGGTACAACATCAGAGGCGGCAATAACAGAGCCGGCAGCAGAGAAGCCGACGGTTGCTTTTGTCTATATCGGGCCTCCGGGTGACGGCGGTTATACGTATCAGCATGATCAAGGCCGTTTGTACATGGAGAAAGAGCTCGGCATCAAAGCGGACTTCGTAGAGAATGTTCCGGAAAGTGCCGATGCAGAGCGTATCATCACGGAGCTTGCACAGTCCCATGACATCGTATTTACTACAAGTTTTGGATATATGGACTTCACACTGAGTGTAGCGGGCAAGTTCCCCAATGTGAAATTCCTCCATGCCTCCGGCTACAAAACAGCGGAGAACATGGGCACTTACTTCGGAAAAAATTATCAAGCGAGTTATCTGAGCGGTATCGCGGCAGGCAAAATGACCAAGAACAATCATCTTGGCTACGTAGGAGCTTTTCCGATCAGTGAAGTTATCTATAATCTTAATGCATTCACGCTGGGAGCACAGAGTGTCAACCCGGACATTAAAGTGGATGTAGTGTGGACGAATACTTGGTATGACCCGGCAACCGAACGCCAGGCGGCGATCAGTCTTCTGGATAAAGGCGCGGATGTGCTGCTGGCGTATCAGGATTCTCCGGCCACATTGCAGGCGGCCAAAGAACGTGGTGCATTTGCCGGAGGCAATGACTCCGATATGAGCAAGTATGCACCGGACAATTATTTGACCAACCCTGTATGGAACTGGGGTCCTTACTACGTGAAGGCTGTTCAGTCCGTAATGGATGGAACGTGGAAGAGCGAGCAATACTCCGGGGATATGGCGGACGGCATGGTAGAGCTTGCGCCGTTTGGCAACAAGGTTCCTGAGGATGTGAAGCAACTGGTGGAAGCTGCCAAAGCCAAGATCATCAGCGGCGAACTGGATGTGTTCACAGGACCGATCTCCGATAACAAAGGCAATGTTGTGGTTCAGGAAGGCCAAAAGCTGACGCTTGAAGAAGTCCTCTCCATGGAATGGCTGGCCAAAGGCGTAATAGGCACGATCTCGAAATAATTCGTTTTCTACAATTGCATATAGTATGGCCATATGGGTGGGGCGGGTTCCGGGAAGGGGAACCTTCCCCACCCGTCCTACAAGTATAAGGAAAGGAGCGTCCCGTAATGCAGAATCATTCAGTTGAAATGCGCGGAATTGTGAAGAGGTTCGGAGCCGTAATGGCAAGCGATCAAGTCGATTTTTCGGCAAATGCGGGTGAAATTCATGCGTTGCTTGGTGAGAACGGAGCAGGGAAAAGCACGGTCATGAGCATGCTGTCAGGGGTATACCGGGCGGATGAAGGCGAACTTTTCATTCACGGTAAACTGGCCAAAATCCGTTCCCCCAAGGATGCAGCATCCCTCGGCGTAGGCATGGTATTTCAAAATTTCAGACTGGTGCAAAGTCTCACGGCAGCAGAGAACATCGTGCTTGGCGAAAAGTCGTCTTTCTGGCGTGGAAGCAAATGGATGAAAAATAAGCATTTGGAGATTGAGGCGCTGGCTGAGCGTTTCGGGCTGATGTTTCCGGTAGACTGCCCGATCTGGCAGCTGTCTGTCGGTGAACAGCAACGTGTGGAAATCGTCAAAACGCTGTACCGCGGTGCGGATATCATCATTCTGGATGAGCCAACCTCCGTTTTAACCCCGGGTGAGGCGGAGCAGCTGTTCGAAACGCTGAAGGTGATGAAGCAGGCGGGGAAGACGGTGATCATGACCACACATAAAATGAAGGAAGTTATGGCTTCTTCCGACCGTATTTCCGTCATGCGCAAAGGGAAAATGATCGCTACGCTGAACACGGTGCAGACAGATGAACTGGAGCTGGCCCGGCTGATGGTGGGCCGGGAGGTTACGATCAGCCGCCAGGAGCGGGAAGTTACCCAAGGTGAGGCTCTGCTAATTGTACGGAATTTGGACGTCGCTGCCGATCACGGCCGTAAAGCGCTGGACGGCTTGTCCCTGACTGTAAATGAAGGGGAGATCGTAGGGGTCGCAGGTGTTGCCGGCAATGGACAAAAGGAGCTGGCGGAAGTGCTTACGGGACTTAGGACTTGGCGGAGCGGCGAGATTATATTTGACGGCAGTCCGGTAAAAGCGGCTTCGGTGCGGGGCGCAATTGATTCGGGAATATCTCATGTGCCGGAGAACCGGATGAAGAGCGGCCTTGCCGGACGGCTGGGCTCAGTGGACAATCTGCTGTTCAAGTCCTACCGCAGTGAAGAGCACTCCAAACTCGGCTTTCTGAAGGCGGCGAAGAACCGTTCCTGGTCGCGGGAGCTGGTTGAGCGCTTCAATGTGAAAACTCCCGAGCTGGATACGCCAGTCCAGCAAATGTCGGGCGGCAATCAGCAGAAGCTGCTGTTTGCCCGGGAGGTCAGCCACAACCCTAAGCTGATGGTGGCGGTTCACCCGACGCAAGGTCTGGATGTGGGAGCGACAGCCGGTGTCCATGAACTGCTGATGGAGCTGCGCGGCTCAGGCAGCGGAGTGCTGCTCATCTCGGAGGATCTGGATGAACTGCTGCAATTATCCGACCGGATATTGGTGATTTATAACGGTTCGATCCTTGGGGAAAGTGACCATGAGACTGCAGATAGAGAGAGAATTGGCTTGCTGATGGCCGGGATTCAGAATAGGGAGGAGAGCGCCGTATGAGTCCGAAGAATATAAGCAATGCTGCAGTGCTTGATCCTGTTCCGGCCAAACCGGGCAACCGGTCCAAGCTGCGGCTGGAGTATGATTCAAGCCGAACCCGCTCTCCGTGGTGGACTCCCGTTCTGTCTGTCCTTCTGGCCCTGCTGCTCTGCGCAGTGTTTATTGCCGCCAACGGCATGAGTCCCGTGGTCGTATACGAGAAGATGTTCCGCGGTGCTTTTGGCACCTCTTACGGTCTTACCGAAACGATGGTCAAAGCCATTCCCCTGCTGCTCTGCGGACTCGGCATTGCTGTAGCCTACCGGATTTCCGTCTGGAACATCGGCGCGGAAGGACAATTGACGGTCGGAGCGATGGCAGCTACGGCAGTGACGATTTATTTTCCTGATCTGCCTTCGTTCTGGTCCATTTCCCTGATGCTGGTGTCCGGCACTGCCGCAGGTGCGCTCTGGGGACTGATGACGGCAATTCCGCGGACGCATTTCGGGGTCAATGAGCTGATTACATCCCTGATGCTGAACTACGTGGCCCTGCTTGCCCTTGATTATGTGGTATTCGGGCCCTGGAAAGATCCGAAGGGCTTTAACTTCCCGGGCTCTCCGATGTTTACCGCCGCCCAGTCCCTGCCGGTTCTCGGTACCACAAGGCTGCACATCGGGCTGATCTTCGGCCTTGTCGCTGTGGCTATCTATTATTTGATGATTAAGTTTACCCGCTGGGGTTATGAGCTGCGGCTGATTGGTGCCAATCCGACGGCTGCGCGTTATGCAGGTATCCATATCAAACGCCATATTATTGTCGTAATGCTGATTAGCGGCGGTCTTGCCGGAATGGCCGGAATGGCGGAGGTTTCCGGAGTTACACATAAGCTGATGCAGGGGATTTCTCCGGGTTACGGATATACTGCGATCATTGTCGCCTGGCTTGCCAAGCTGAATCCGCTCGGACTGATTGTTACTTCGATTCTGTTCGGCGGCCTGATTGTCGGCGGCTATAGTGTGCAGACTATCGGACTGCCTTCGTCCATTTCGGAAATGCTGCAGGGCTCGATCCTGTTCTTCCTGATTGCAGGGGATATGATTCACCGTTTCCGCTTCCGCCGGAGCGCATAGCTGTTTCTGCTGAGAGAAGGGAGTTAAGCCATGGATTTCACTACACAGTTATTAATAGCCGCCATTTCCGCCGGAACGCCGCTGCTGCTGGCTACACTGGGAGGCATCCTGAATGAGCGTGCAGGGATTATCCAGCTTGGCGCTGAAGGGCTGATGCTGATGGGGGCGGTAACCACCTGCATCATCTACATCCGCAGCGGCAGCCTGCTGCTAGCTCTGCTGGCAGCGGTGGCCGTCACCGCCTTGCTAGGCCTGGTGCATTCGTTTCTCACCGTCACACTCCGGGCGAACCAGACGATGTCCGGCCTGGCCATGACCTTGTTCGGCAGCGGGCTCAGCGCCTATCTGGGCAAGTCCATCAGCGGATTTCCGCTGCCGGGAACTTCGCCGAAGCTGGATCTCGGCTGGGTCAAGTCAGTCCCGGTGATAGGAGATCTCTTCGGCAGGTTGGATTACCTGACCTGGTTCAGCCTGCTGCTCGTTCTGGTGCTGCATCTGCTGATCCACCATACCTCATGGGGACTGCATTTACGTGCGGTCGGGGACAGTCCGGCCACGGCGGATGTTATGGGGATCCGCGTGCAGCTGATCCGCTACAGCTATGTGACAGCCGGTGCGGCATTAATCGGCCTTGCTGGTGCCGATATGGTGCTGGCATACGCGCCAACCTGGAATGAAGGCCTCACGGCAGGACGCGGCTGGATTGCCGTCGGGCTGGTGATCTTCGCCAGATGGAATCCGCTGCGTGCCCTCTTTTGCGCTTATTTCTTCGGTGCACTGGATTCGCTCGGTTTCCGCCTCCAGCTGCTCGGCAGCGCAATTCCGCCTTATTTCCTTAAGATGATTCCGTACGTCGTAACGATTCTCGTGCTGATGTACCTCGGTTACCGCAACCGCAACAAACCATCCGGCACGCCGGAGTCACTGGGTACACCTTATATCCGCGAGCAGCGTTTTTGACGCAGCGGCGGTGATTGAACCAGCGAGATGAATATAATGCATGGAAGAAAGGCCAACTGGTGAGGAGGCGGAAGTGATGGGAGCTATATGGAGTGAAAAGCCGGCTCCCCCGGCAGTGCATCAGCCCCGCAGCCTGCAGGAGGCATGGGAGCTGAAGACAATATTAGGCGAAGGAGCCGTATATGTATCCGGCGGAACGCTGCTGCGGACGCAATGGGAAGCGGGGACGGCTCCTCTGCCGCAGCAGATGATCGATTTACGGAATATCGCCGGGATGGGTGAAATCGGACTCGCCGAAGATTATTTAACCATAGGTTCTCTGGTTTCGCTGTCGCAATGCCGCAGGAACCTGGATTTGCGGGAGATCGCTCCGGCGGTGCAGGAGGCGGCGCGCAACATCGCCGCACCCGCAGTGCGCAATCTGGCTACGCTTGGCGGCAATATATCTTCCGGTTATGGAGATATTCTCCCGGCGCTGCTGGTTTATGATGCTGAAGTGGCCTCCTTTGACGGCAAATTTCTTTCGGTGCAGCCTGTCGAGGCCTGGCTGAAACGCCGCTGGAGCGGGGAGAAGCCGGCAGCTGAACTTCTTGCCGGGATCCGCTTTCCTTCGGCAGGCCATGAATACGGGGAGCGGAGTAAGCTGGAGATCTTTCGCAAGGTGGGGCGGCGGGATGCCTTTACAGCCTCGCTCGTTACCATAGCTGTTACGGCAAGTCTCGATGCCGCAGGCCGCAGCCTGAGTGGTGTCCGCATTGCAGCAGGCGGAGGTACAGGCAGACCACAGCGGCTTCCGGCGGCTGAAGCACTTCTGGAAGGTGCTGTCTACAGCGACAGTCTGATGGCCGCAGTGTACGAAGCGGTGGATAGCAGCTTTGACACATATAGCGATCCTTTTGCCACCGAAGCCTATAAGCGGAAAACCGCGGGCAATCTCATCGTTTCTGAATTGTGGAAGGGCTTGAATGCAGGCGGAGGAAAGTAATCGTTATAGAAAATTAGGTGGATTGGGGTGAGGGGGAATGCTGCTGAACAAGGAAGTAAGCGGAAGCCGCTGGCGTACACGGCCCGACGGGCAGGGGAAAGTATCCGGCAAGCTGCAGTATTTAACCGACATGAGCGCCGAAGGGATGCTGACCGGACGGGTGCTGCGCAGCCATCAGGCCCATGCCCGCATTCTGTCTATCCGCACGGCAAAGGCGCTTGAGGTTCCTGGAGTACATGCGGTCATTACCCATGAGGATGTGCCCGGGCTGAACGGCTTCGGCATTGCCCTTCCGCATCAGCCGGTCTTTTGCAGCGACCGGGTGCGTTATACTGGCGACGCCATTGCCGCTGTAGCTGCGGACAGCGACGAAATTGCCGAATATGCGCTTTCGCTGATTGAAGTGGACTATGAGCTGCTGCCGCTGCTGGAGGATGCCGAGGAAGCTATGAAGCCCGAGGCAATCCTGCTGCATGAAGAGGGCAATGTGCTTCATCATACGGAATACCGCAAGGGCGAACCGGCAGCGGCGTTCGCAGGCTGTGCCCATGTTGTGGAAGAGACCTACTGGACGCCGCGCCAGATGCATACGTACATGGAGACCGAAGGCGGATTGTTTATCCCGGAGTCAAACGGAAGGCTAACGGTCTACTCAGCAACACAGCATGGTCTGATGGACCGCAGGCAGCTGTCGCGGATACTGAACCTCCCGGAGGAGGATATCCGGGTCATTTCCAGTCCAATCGGCGGTTCATTCGGCGGCAAAGACGAGTTGAATGTCCAGCCGTATGGAGCGCTGCTCGCATTGCGGACCCGGCGTCCGGTCCGGCTGCATAATTCCCGCGCGGAATCGGTGCGTGCCGGGCTGAAGCGCCATCCCATGAAGATTACAATGAAGACCGGCTGCGACAGCGAGGGGACGATCATGGCCCATCAGGTGCGGATTATTTCCGATACCGGGGCCTATGCGACACTGGGGGCGGAAGTGCTGAATTTTGCCACAGAGCATGTGGTAGGTCCCTATCAGATCCGCCATGTGGAGGTGGAGGGCTTTGCGGTATATACGAACAATGGGGTATCCGGTGAATTCCGCGGCTTTGGCGGCAATCAGGCGATCTTTGCCCTGGAAGGGCAGGTAGACCGCCTTGCTGAACGGCTGAATCTGGATCCGTGGGAGCTGCGCCGCCGGAACTTGCGGCGTTACGGCGATCCAGGGCCGCTTGGGCAGGAGATCGCCCAGACGCATGGGGCGATGCAGGTGTGGGAGGCGCTGGCGGCATCTCCGATGATGCAGGAAGCGGAGTTGCCTCATACTGGAGCTGATGATTCAGAGGCTCCAGGTACTCCGGCTGCGATGCCGAAGGAGCCGTGGATTGTGACCGGAACCGGCGCGGCGATCGCCATGCACGGCGCAGGCCTCGGTTACGGTATTCCCGATCCGGGAGGCGGACGGCTGTCTCTGGCACTGGACGGCAAGATCGAGGCGGTCTTCGGCTACGAGGAGTTCGGCCAAGGGCTGATAGCGACAATGGAGCAGATGCTGATCGAGCAGTACGGATTTGCCGCGGATGACCTTAGGATCGTCATTGGCGATACGGATGTAGTGCCGGACAGCGGCTCCAGCACTGCTTCCCGCTCCACAAGCATGATGTGGATGGCGCTGAAACGGCTGCATCCGGATTTTACAGCCCGGCTGCTGGAAGCCGCAGCGGCCAGGACGGGAGCAGCGGTTGAAGGCTTGAAGCCCGGCCCCGGAGGAATCCGGCATAAGGATGGCGGGCTGCTGCTGTCCTATACGGAGCTTGCGCGCAGCATCACAGAGCCGATTGTCTGTGAGACAGTGTTCAAATATCCGACCACTAAGCTGGAACGGGTGGGTGCCCATTTTCTGTACACGTATTCCGCCATCGCGGTTAAGGTGCAGATCAATCTGCTGACCGGACGGGTCCGCGTGACCGATCAGTATCATGCGGTAGCGGCAGGTCCCGTTGCCAATCCGCAAGGCTATCTGGGTCAGATTGAAGGCGGCAGCAGTATGGCCATCGGCTTTACATTAACGGAAGATGCGGTAATGGCTGGCGGCAGCTATGTAACGAAGAACATGGATACGTATCTGGTTCCTACGATTGCCGATATGAACGGCAGCATCCAGGTGCAGCCGATTGAAGATTTACCGGAGCATGATACTTACGGCCCCCGCGGCATTGGGGAAGTCGGTTCGGTCAATCTGGCCCCCGCAGTCGCTTCTGCTGTATTCCAGGCGGTTCGCAAACGGGTCAACCGGCTGCCGATCAAGCCCGAATGGCTGCAGGCTACGCCGTTTATTCCGCAGAAGGCGGTGAAGACGCATGTCGGATAACTACGAATTGGACACCAAGGATAGTCAACCTGGACTTGCGCCACAACAGGCAGCGAGGGATACCGGGGCGGGGTTCACATTGAACTGCATCATCAACGGCCAAGCGGTATCTAAGGAGGTTCCGCCGTCCCGCCGGCTGCTGAGTATTCTGCGCGAGGATTTGGAGCTTACCGGAACCAAAAGATCCTGCGAAATTGGCCGCTGCGGAGCCTGCATGGTTCTGATCAACGGCCGGCCGGTCAACTCTTGCCTGACGATGGCTTATCAATGCGAGGGAGCGGAGATTACAACTATTGAAGGACTCAGCGAAGCGGGGCTGCATCCTGTGCAGCGTGCTTTTCTGGAAGAGGGAGGATTTCAGTGCGGGTACTGCACACCGGGGATGGTGATCTCGGTAGTCGCCCTGCTGGAGGAGAATCCGTCGCCTTCGCAGGAGGAAGTGGAAGAAGCGCTGTCGGGGAATATTTGCCGCTGCACCGGTTATGGCGGGATCTTGCGTGCAGTAAACAAAGCGATAGAAAGCGGGGTGGGCCGATGACTGTGCCGGATGATTTTTTAACGCTGGATAAGATTAATGGGCTTGGCAAAGAGGAATTTGTAAAAACCCTTGGAGGGATATTTGAGCATTCACCCTGGGTGGCGGAGGGGACTTACGGGTACATTCCTTTTCAGTCTGTGGAACAGCTGCACGGTGTCATGCTGGAAACGGCGCGAAGTGCGGAGCGAAGCCGGATTGAGGAGCTGCTGAGGTCCCATCCTGATCTGGCCACGCGGCTGCAGGTCACGCCGCTGTCGGCGGCAGAACAGCAGGGGGCAGGTCTGGATCAGCTGACGCCCGCTGAGTTCGAACGGTTGACCGGGTTGAATGCGGCGTATACGGAGAAGTTTCATTTCCCTTTTATTCTTGCTGTACGCGGCAAAAACAAGGATGACATTATCAAAGCGATCGGGGAACGGGTCAACCGTTCATTGGCGGAGGAATGGGAGCAGGCGCTCTATGAAATCGGCAAAATCACCAGCTTCCGGCTCCGCGATCTGATAACGGAAGAAAAATGATGCATTTAAAACGATGCGGCTAAAACTGCACCTTTGAGAATTAATGCTGCATCCACTACACAACCCGCAGGAGGGATCAGCCATGCCGGAACGGATGAAGGTACACGCCAAAAGACGGCAGAATGAGCAATTGAATAAGCAACTGAACAGACCGCTGAACGGACATTGGATTAAACATCGGATTGAACTGATAAAGCATGGAACGAAAGGTTCCAATAACTTCAACTTTGAAAATTCAACGGAAAAAGCTTGGCAGTGGGCTGGCATCCGTGTGATGGATATATCTCGCTTGCTGAAGTCCGGTTGGAAGGGCGGATGTTCGAGCATGCTCCGCAGGACAGATCTGCGGGATGGCCTGCCATGCCGGATTATAGTTAGTACCGTGGTTCCCGGAGGGATTCCGGCATGAGCGGGCGGCTGACTACCCACGTTCTCGACCTGTCCGGGGGCATCCCCGCTGCCGGCATGGCACTTCAGCTATGGAGGCTGGAAGACGGGGCAGCTTCACTGCTGCGCGAAGCCGTAACGAATGCCGATGGCAGATTGGACGCTCCGCTGCTGGAAGGTGCAGAACTGGCAGCCGGCAGCTATGAGCTGCTGTTTATGGCCGGAGATTATTTTCGCAGCAGCGGTTTGCCGTTTGAAGCCTCCGGAGAAGGGAACAGTGCTGATGGAGCCGCCCCTTTCTTTCTCGAACAAATCCCGATCCGCTTCAATATAACTGATCCGTCCGCCCATTATCATGTTCCGCTGCTGGTGGCTCCCGGAGGGTACAGCACGTACCGGGGAAGCTAATGAAATCATAAAGATCAGATGACCGGAGGTGACCGATTCATGGAAGTAACCTATGAGCTTATCATCAAAAATGGAGATGTAGTGCTCCCCGGGGAAGTGCTTAAGCTGGATATCGGGGTGAAGGACGGCAAGATCGTTGCCCTCGGCAAGCAGCTTGCAGCAGGAGCGGATACCCGCATCCTTGATGCGGAAGGGCTATATGTGCTGCCGGGCATGGTTGACATGCATGTCCACTTTAATGAACCGGCACTGGGCCATTGGGAAGGCTTCCGTACCGGTTCGGCGGCGCTGGCGGCAGGAGGCATCACCTGTTATGCAGATATGCCGCTGAACGGCAACCCGCCAACAGTCAATCAAGCCGCGCTGCAGCTCAAGGCAGAAGCCGCATCCGGGAACTCTGCAGTGGATTATGTGCTGTGGGGCGGACTCGTTCCCGGCAATCTGGAAGATTTGGAGCCGCTGGCGGCAGCCGGGGTTACCGGTTTTAAGGCCTTTATCTCCAACCCCGGCGGTGAAGGGGAAGGGAGATTCCGCGAGGTGGACGATGATTCCCTCTATCAAGGGATGAAGAAAATTGCTGCGCTCGGCGGCATTCTTGCACTGCATGCAGAGAGCGAGGAGTTGACGGCGGCATTGTCGGCCGACGCCCTGCGCAGCGGGCGGACCGGAGCGCGCGATTTTGCCGCTTCCCGCCCGGCGGAAGCCGAGCTGGAGGCGGTAGCCAGAGCGCTGCTATACAGTGAGCGAACCGGCTGCCGGCTGCACTTCGTGCATATCAGCACTTCTGCCGCGATTGAAATGATTCATGCTGCCAAGCTGCGCGGCCTTGATGTTACTGCGGAAACCTGCCCCCACTATCTCATCCTGAATGAGGATACCATGGAGGAACTGGGACCGCTGGCCAAATGTGCACCCCCGCTGCGCAGCCTGGAGGAACAAGAACGCTTGTGGAAGGTACTCGCAGACGGTAAAATCGATCTCATCGCCTCAGACCATTCGCCCTGTCCGACAGAGCTTAAGCTTGCTCCCGGATTGTCTTTTTTTGAGGCGTGGGGCGGTATTTCCGGCGCACAGAGCAGCCTGGAGCTGATGTTCCACGAAGGGGTGAATGTGCGTGGACTGCCGGTTACGCAGATTTCTGCGCTGCTGTCAGGACTTCCAGCGCGGCGATTCGGGCTGGATCACCGTAAAGGCTCGATCGCACCCGGGCTGGATGCCGATCTGGTACTGCTGAATCCGGATCACTCCTATACTTTGGCGGCAGAAGATCTGTTATACCGTCATAAACATAGTCCTTATACCGGAATGACCTTGTCCTGCAAGGTAATGGCAACGCTCAGCCGGGGTAAGGTTGTCTACAACTCGGAACAAGGTGTGGTGGCCGAAGGCGACGGGGAATGGCTGAGGGCCTATGAAGGGCAGCCCTCTACATGAATACGCCGCTGATTCAGGCACCGGCCCGGGAGATGCTGATGCTGCTGGAGGAGCTTGCCGCTTTCAGTGCCCCCGGACCCGGGGTTACCAGGCTGCTGTACACACCGGAATGGCTTCAGGCCCAGCAGTTTCTGCAGGAGCGGATGGCCGGGATGGGCCTGGCGGTCAGGACAGACAGGGTGGGGAATGTTTATGGACGGCTCGGCGGATCACAACCGGACAGTAGAGTGATATTAACCGGATCTCATATTGATACGGTTCTGAACGGCGGCAAATATGACGGCGCTTATGGAATAGCCGCCGCCATGACGGCTCTGAAATATTTGCAGCAGACCTTCGGGCAGCCGCTGCGGACCCTGGAGGTTGTATCCTTCAGCGAAGAAGAGGGCAGCAGGTTTCCCTTGACCTTCTGGGGCTCGGGCCATGTTACGGGCCTGTATGATGGAAGCGAAGCCGAGACTACCGCCGATTCAGAGGGTGTAACGATAAAATCAGCGATGGAAGCCTGCGGTTTAAGCTCGGAGCACCCGCTAGGAGATCTCCGGGATCTCGGAGCTCATAAAGCTGTTGCGGCAGGACAAACGGCAGCCAGAACAGATATCGGCGCTTTTGTCGAATTGCATATTGAACAGGGGATTGTGCTGGAACAATCCGCATTGCAGATTGGGGTCGTGCAGGCCATCGCCGGCCAGAGGCGCTTTACCGTTAAGGTCGGCGGAACTGCCAATCATGCCGGCACAACACCGATGCTGCACCGGCGGGATGCGCTTGCCGGTGCAGCGGAAATGCTGCTGGAGGTGGAACGCTCTGCGGTGGAAGCCGGAGATCCGCTGGTAGCCACTTCAGGCAGGCTTGAGGTTTACCCGGGCACACCCAATGTTATTCCGGGGGATGTACAGTTTACGCTGGACATCCGCCACAGTGAGGCGAAAAGGCTGGAGAGCTTCTGCTCTGGAGTGTTAGCCGGATTTGAGGATATTGCAGCCAGGCGGGGACTGACGCTGGAAGTGGTCATGACGTTGTCCACAGCGGCTGCGCCTATGGATCAAGGCCTGAGCAGGACGCTGGAACAGATCTGTCTGAGTCAGGGGAAAACCTTCCGCACCATGATCAGCGGAGCAGGACATGATGCCCAGCTGTTTGCGTCCGGATGCCGGACAGCCATGATTTTTGTGCCCAGCCGGGCGGGAATCAGCCATTCCCCGGATGAATACTCGTCGCCGGAGGAACTGGCAGCCGGGCTGGATGTCTTAACAGCTATGTTACATGAATTAGCCTATAAAGAGAGCTGAGTTAGCCTAGGGAGAGATGATTATGAAGCGGTACGAAGATTTGTCGCCGTCTCTGCGGTGCATTATGACCCCGGGTCCGGTGGAAGTCGATCCGCGCGTGCTGCGGGCCATGTCTTTTCCGGTATTGGGACAGTTCGATCCCGAATTTACGGGTATTATGAATGAAACGATGGAGATGCTGCGGGATCTGTTCGTTACGGACAATCAATGGGCTTTCCCTGTGGACGGCACTTCACGCTCCGGAATTGAAGCGGCAATGGTCAGTTTGATTGCTCCGGGGGACCGGGTGCTGATCCCGATTTTTGGCCGCTTCGGCCATTTGCTGCATGAAATCGCTGAACGCTGCGGGGCAGAGGTGCTGACGCTTGAGAAGGAATGGGGTTGCGTGTTTGACCCCGAGGAAGTGATTGCAGCCATGAAGAGCTTCAAGCCTGATATCGTAGCAATCGTACATGGAGAGACCTCCACGGGACGTGTACAGCCGCTGGCCGGCATCGGGCGGGCCTGCCGTGAGCAGGATGCCCTGCTGATTGTGGATGCAGTGGCGACGATCGGAGGTGTGCCCGTGGAGACGGATGCCTGGATGCTGGATGCCGTGATCGGCGGCACGCAGAAATGCCTGTCCATTCCTTCGGGCATGGCCCCGGTTACGTATAATGCACGGGCGGAGGCCAAGCTCCTGAAGCGCAAGCGGGTGGAGCGTGGCCTGAGGACCGGTGAGGTCCAGGCTGAAGCGCTGGATTTTGTGCGCAGCAATTATTTTGACCTGGGAATGCTTCAGGACTACTGGAGCCCCCAGCGGCTGAATCATCATACAGAGATGACCTCCATGCTTTATGCGCTGCGCGAAGGGCTGCGGCTGGTGCTTGAGGAAGGGCTGGAGGCCCGGCATGCCCGGCATGCGCTGCATGAAGCGGCGCTAGTTGCCGGACTTACGGCAATGGGGCTGAAGCTGTACGGAGATCCGCAGAGCAAACTGACGGTGGTGACCTGTGTGCTGATTCCGGAGGGCGTTGACGGGGAAGCCGTGCGGACGATGCTGCTGGAACGCTTCGGCATTGAGATTGCGAGTTCTTTCGGGCCGTTAAAAGGGCGGATCTGGCGCATCGGTACGATGGGCTTCAGCTGCCGGGAGAATAATGTGCTGCGCCTGCTCGGTGCGCTGGAGGGGGCGCTGCTGCGGCATGGGCATGCTGTTCCCGCCGGGCTTGGCGTTCAGGCGGCACTTGACGTATATGATGCAAAAGTAAGATAATCGGTTGAATACTGCAGCCGGTCGAGTGTAGGGAACAGGTGCTGTCCAGATTAAACGGACGGCCCGCGCTTTAACCAAGAAACGGCTTGCGTCCTGCAAAGGGCAGTAAGGCCGTTTTTCTTAAAATATAAGAATTTATATGCTTCACGCTATAAATTATCCTTCTAGTTCTAGCTGAAACGCATACCGTCCTTTTAAGGCTGGCGAAGCCGTTTCTACTTGAAATACAAGGTCATAGTTGTTTTACGCTATAACTCAGTTTGTAGCTATATTCAAGATATCGGAGGGGAGTGGAAGTCATGACTTATATTAGAAAACCTTTGGCGGATTGTGTGCCTGAGCTTGTGGCTACAGCCCGCGGCGATCAGCCGGCATCTTTGGTAATAACCGGCGGGAAGCTGGTCAATGTAATCTCCGGTGAAATTCTGGAGGGAATGTCTGTTGCGGTACAGGGGGGACGCATCGCCTATGTCGGCAAGGATGTTTCGCACACGATAGGAGCAGGCACGCAGGTCATTGATGCAGCCGGCAGATATATCGCTCCGGGACTGCTTGACGGACATTGTCATATTGAGAGCACACAGCTGACAGCAACGGAATTTGCCCGTGCGGTCCTGCCGCTCGGGACAACTGGCGGGTTCTTCGACGCGCATGAGATTGCCAATGTGTTCGGACTGAAGGGCATCAAGCTGATGCTGGATGAGATGCGCGGCACACCGCTTGCCGCTTATATGCAGGTAGCGTCCTGCGTGCCTTCGGCGGGAGCTGAATTCGAAACAACCGGCGCTTCTATCGGACCGGAGGAAGTGGCGGAGGCTTATACCTGGGGGCCGGATGTCATTGCCCTCGGTGAGGTGATGAACTTTCCGGGCGTAGTCTACGGCGATGAGAAAATGCTCGGCGAGATCCAGGCTACACTGCGGGCTGGCAGATACGTGGATGGGCATTTCACCTGGCCGTCCAGTGACTGGAGACTTCCGGTCTATGCGGCAGCGGGTGTAACCGGTGACCATGAGTGTGTTACCGCAGAAGATGTGATTGAGCGTGTCCGTCTGGGGATGTATGCCAAAATGCGCCGCGGTTCCGCCTGGCATGATGTGGCGAAGACGATCACAGCGCATACCGAACACGGGCTGGAGACGCGCCGTATGATGCTCGTTACCGATGACCGCAGCTCGGAATCACTGCGGGATGAAGGACATATGGATTTTGTGGTGCGCCATGCCATTTCCCAGGGTGTGAAACCTGTCACTGCCTTCCAGATGGCAACGATCAATACCGCCGAGCGCTTCGGGGTAGCCCGCGATATCGGCTCAATTACTCCGGGCTCCTGCGCAGATATTATTTTGCTGGACGGGAATTTGGCCGATGTTAACGTCGTTATGACCATTGCCGCAGGTGTGGTCGTAGCCGAGAATGGCATCATGACGGCCTCGCTGCCGGCATTCACCTACCCGCAGGACGTGCTGGCGTCCGTTCATTTACCGCAGCTTCCGGTTCCGGATGATTTTATTATCCATGCTCCCGTGGAGTCAGGCAGTGTTGCTGTCCGGGTCATTAAGGTCATCGAGAACCATGTGGAGACCGGTGAACTCATTGTGCAGCGTCCCGTGAAGGACGGCAAGCTGCAGGTGGGAGACGGCCTATGCAAAATCGCTGTATTCGAACGGCATAAAGGAACCGGCAACAAATCGGTCGGGCTTGTGGAGGGGATTGGCTTCCATGAACCGGCGGCAATCGCCATGACCGTTGCCCACGACAGCCACAATGTGCTGATCATCGGCAACGATGATGAACTGATGGCTAAGGCCGCCCGGGCTGTGGCTGAAGCGCAGGGTGGAGTGGCTGTAATTACCGGCGGCGGCACGACCTTGTTCCCGCTTGCGATTGCCGGACTTATGTCCGCGGAACCGTTTGAGACTGCAGCCGCCCAGTCCGCTGCTATCAGCAAAGCTCTGTACGATGCGGGCTGCACACTGAATTATGCTTTTATGACGCTGTCGCTGCTTGCGCTTGCGGTAATTCCCACCTTGCGCATTTCGGATAAAGGACTGGTACGCATCTCTCCGGAAGAGGGAATTCAGCTGGTAACATTATTTTGCTAAGGCTGTCTTAATCTTACAGTGACAAGGTTGAATTAAATAGAATGCGCTCTACTAAATGGGGTGTCTCTTAGTCTGAATGCAGACAGAGACACCCCATTTCGCTATGAAATTGGTCCTTATATGGCGGTGTGGCAACATGAGGGGAAGCCCTTTTTTGAGTCGGAAGTCGCAGGGAAAAGGTATTTTCTTAGATTTGAGGGCATATATTTAACCATTTCATCACATATTGAAACTATTTATTATAAAATTTTAATGAAAAACATTAACAAAATAATGAAAATAGACGATAATACCTATAAATTAATTAAAATTATTGCCAAATCGTGATTATCAGACAAAATGATTGAAAGTTCAAATATATGGAACGGGGTGGATGAGATGATCAAATTAGAAACGCAGGACATCGTGAATATTACTATAAAGCAAATTACCGGTATTTTTAAAATGGAGCCGCTTGAGTTGAGATTTGTGAATGATTTTCAAGGAGAACAATATCTCTTAACGAATGACAAGCTGCATCTCAACAACCAGCATTACTGGGCAAAAGTTATGGAATGTGTTTTCGACAATCATGTCAGACCGGTTCTGATGTGTGAAGTGCTCTACTTCCTGCGCAATGAATTTCTGGAGAGTGACATCAAGCTCAGCTTCTCCTATGATTTTGCCGAAGGTGCAGACGGAGCGGCAACGGTATCTGCGGAAGTCAGCTTTAATGATTCACCGGAACTGCAGCCGGGAGAAATTGCCGAACTGATTGATTTTGCACTGTCCCTCCAGGACAAACAATGGTTTGAGGAACTGACCTCCAAATACAAACAACTGACTGCATGAGATTGGTGCACAGTTCTATCATACCCGCATTTAATAAGCCGCCCTGTCCGCAGTGTTCATCTGCGCAAGGGGCGGCTTATTTCTTTGATAGATAGATTGAACTTATAATTCTTCTATTTTGGGATTGGCCGTGACTCCAGAGAATATTTGGACTTCCGGCCGCTGTTAGGTTTGGATTTCCTGATTTTAACCGCGAATCGCGGTAGAAATCCAAACCTTGCCCATGCTTCCGAAGTGAGCTTTCCTGCGGAAAGCTTTCAGGCGGACGCTATCGCTCCTCCAGTTCCAAAATTCCCCTCCGCTACTTTTCCCTAAATGTATATTTTCAAGTTCATTCTATATAGATCCTTTATTTACTATGAGTTCAAATGCACTATAAAACAGCTTCCTTCAGCCAGCCTTGAGCATTCTCACTGACCTTTTGTGCCAGAAAGTCCAGCCATTCTTCACTGTCGTTCAAACAGGGGGCGGCAAGGAAGGAGTCTGCTTGTCCACCTCCGGCAGCAAATTGCTCTCTTCCTTCCACAGCAAGCTCATGCAATGTCTCCAGGCAATCGGTCACAAGTCCGGGTGAAAAAATCATCGGCCGCTGAATCCCGCGTCCGGCCAGCCCCTTCAGGACTTCCTCTGTAGATGGCCCGATCCATTCCTCACGGCCAAAACGGGATTGAAACGAGATTTGCCAATCCCCGGATGCCCAATTCATCGTTTCAGCAAGCAGGCGGGCCGTTTCCAGACACTGCTCCGGGTAGGGGTCTCCGGTCTCTGCATACCTGCTGGGAATCCCGTGAAAGGTCAGCACGAAGTAATCCGGTTTGGTGTTTATTTTACGTAGTTCTCGCAGTAAAAGCTCTTTCATGGCAAGGATATACCCTGGTGCATTATAGTAGGCTTCCATAAACCGGAGTGCGGGTACAAAACGTTTGGATACCGGTCCGGCAGCGCTGCGGCGCCCGAGGGCGGCAAAGCAGGCGGCGTCGTAGACGGATGCTGTGGTAGTAGAAGAATATTGCGGAAACAAGGGGACCACGATGATCCGGGTCACTCCGGAGGACTCCAGTCTGGCAAATGCCTGTTCCATGCCGGGCTCACTGTAGGCAAGACCCAGTTCCACCTGATAACGGCTGCCGAGCAGCTTTTGCAGTCCGGCCACCTGGGCCTGTGAATGAAGCAGCAGCGGGGAACCTTCCTTGAGCCAGATTTCGCTGTAGAGCTTGGCAGACCGGCGTGGCCTTACCCGTAAAATAATTCCGCGCAGCAGCGGTTGCCACAGCAGAGGGGGATAATCAATGATCCGGCGGTCGGACAGGAACCTCCGCAGATAAGGGCGTACCGACTTGGCGGTGGGGGCGTCAGGTGTTCCGATTTGAGCCAGAATGACGCCGATAGAGGGCTGATTCAACGTAGTGAACGCTCCTTTACATTAACATGACATCGTTATAAAGTATCATAATCCTCTTAGTAAGTACAATACAGGACATCACATTATTATCATATGACGGAGTAAATGGGAGTATTTGAGAGATAAAAAATTTATTTAATTAAAATAAAATGAAAATAGTGATGTTTCTAATAGGGTGTGTGATTTTATGTACAGAGAAGCCAAGCTTTGATTTGATACCATCAAGCCAGAAATTGCCTCTAGCAGACATGAACTAATAAATGTGAATTAATTCACCTATCTATGTGAATTGTTTCACCTTTTGAATAGGATATTCGTAAGAGCTCTTCTATGGTGCTTGGGATAGCTAACGGGGGGACGGGAAAGGGGGGATGACCTCTTAGGAGGAAGCAGGATCTTCTTCTTAAGAAGGGATGAGAGACGGCCAAACGGAAGATCAGCTGTAAAGTGCTACATACTACTGGGGATATGGTAAAGGAGAATACTCATTGAAAAAACTGATTTCTTTGACTGTAAGCGCAGCCTTATTGCTTGCGCCAATCGCTTACACAATTAATGCACCTGCACTGAATTTGAAGGTGGATGCGGTTTCTGCCGCTTCGGAAGAAGCAACGGCTAAACCGGAAGCAACACCAAAGGCAACAGCCAAACCGGCTGCAACGCCCAAAGCGACTGAAAAACCAGCAGCAACAAAGAAACCGGCTGCAACGCCTAAAGCGACTGCTAAGCCAGCAGCAACAAAGAAACCGGCTGCAACACCCAAAGCGACTGCTAAGCCAGCTGCAACAGCTAAACCAGCTGCAACAGCTAAACCGACTGCCACAGCTAAACCAGCTACCACGGCTAAACCGACTGCAACAGCTAAACCGGCCGCTACTGCTAAGCCTGTAACGGTTCAACAAGATGTGTATCAAGACGGGGTATATGTAGCTTACGGCGATGCTTACTCCAAAGGTACCGAAGGCGCGAAAGTAACGATTAAAGACGGCAAAATCGCTTCCATTGATCTGCTGAGAACATCTCCGAAGCTGATCGACAGAAATGTCCGTGAGAATTACAGCGGCCTCTGGGCGGCATATGGTCTGATGAAAGACAGACTGCTCGGCAAGACAAGAGTTGGAGCTGCTGCAGTGGATGCTGTTTCCGGTGCAACCCGCTCCAGCAACGGCTGGAAATTGTCGGTAGACAGAGCGTTTGAAAGAGCGCTGAAAGTAAAACCGGCTGACGCCACTTATTTCGAAGGCGACATCATGGGTATTGACCCTCAAGGTAAATATGCGGTATTTGCAACCTACGATGCCACCAAGCTGACTGCGGTTAAACTGTACCCGCTGACAACAAGCGGAGATTTCGCGGATGAAAAAACCTACACTGCAGAGCAAACTGCAGCGATTGCGGCAATCACGTCTGTACTGCTCGCAAACGGTTCGTCCGCACAACCTGTAGCCGGATTTGAAGCTGACTCCAAAGCTGCAATCCAGGCATTCTGGGATGCAGAGCAGAACGCCCTCATCAATAACACTTCCGCTTATGTTGACGGATTCTACTCTTCCTACGGTACTGCAAGAAGCGTAGGCGTGGAAAGAGCCGATATCGTTATCCGCAACGGCAAGCTGGTAGATGTGAAGCTGTACAGACTGGGTTCCAACCTGGTAGACAGAGGCGCAACTGCTTATGCAGAAGTTGTGAAAGCAAATGCACCAATGACAGCCAAATTGCTTGCCAACGGTTCTTATTTGGCCAATTATGATGAAAAGGTAGACGGTATTTCCGGCGCTACCGAAAGCAGCCATGGCTGGAACCAAGCTGTAGAAAGAGCTTTCGAGAAGGCGCTGAAAGTTCCTGCAGAAGGCAAATATTTTGAAGGCAAATTCGCCGGCGTAGACAACCAGAACAAAGTCCTGCTGCTGGTCGACATTGCTGCCGGCAAAGTAAGCGGCATTAAAGTAAGCCTCTTTGCAGCTGACGGCAAAATTATTGCCGATGACAAGCTGACACCTGAACAAAAAACTGTAGTCGGACTGCTGACTGCAGGTTTGCTTGAACAAGGCGTGGATTTGACGGATGTTCCGGGTCAAGAAGTTTTGTCCAAAGCGGCAAAAGCAGCTCTGACAGACGCTTTGACCAATGCTTCCAAAGTACAAGGCACTTATAAAGACGGCACTTTCACCGCTTTCGGTGATGCTTATGATAAAGGAACCAACAGAGCAGATGTAACTCTGCGCAACGGCAAGATTGTGAATGTTGCTCTTTCCCGTGTAGGTATGAATATGGTGGATTTAGGTAAAGCGGCTTATGCTGAAGTTCAAAAAGCAATTCCGCAGCTGACTACCAGCTTCCTTGCTGCAGGAACAAGAGAAGGTGTACAATCGGTAGATGCCATCTCCGGCGCTACAAGCAGCAGTAATGCACTGAAAGCTGCTGTAGACAGAGCTTATGGTAAAGCTGAAGTTGTAGAAACCGACAAAGCAGCTTACTTCGATGGAATTTTCATTGGAGCAAGTGCCGACAAATCCGTCAATGTTATGGTTACTGTCAAAAATAATATTCCTGTGTTGATGCTGGTCTATTATCTCGACGGTGCCGGAAAAGTGAAGACCCCATATCTATTAACACCGGCTGAGCTTGCGGTGAAGACAGAAATTGAGTCCACTTCCAGCACGAATGGCCTGCATAAATACGGATACCGTCCGGCTGCCTTCGGAGCCAATGATGCTGAGAAGGATGTTTCCGCCAAAGCAGTAGAAGCAATCAAAGCTGCGCTGGAAGCAGCAGGCAAATAATACAGCAACGTCTATGAGGAGGTTATTCAGGCCCTGTAAATGGCTCTGGATAGCCTCTTTTTATGCTGTAAGCAAAGGCTATTGACCGGCTTGGTACAGGCCCGGGCATAATTATGAATCGTTATCGTATAGTAATTTAAAGGGATTTCGAAGGTGAATGTCAAAAGTTTAATATACACAGCAGGATATAATACCTGCTAGTAATGGGAGGCTCCAACATGACACTAATTAAACAGCTATCTCCGCAGGACGAATTTGTCGGGTTCTATCTGTTACGGGAGCTGACGCTCAAACAGACAAACGGTACTCCTCCAAAGGATTATTTTGATATTGTACTCGGTGATTCAAGCGGTCAGATAACAGCTAAATATTGGGATGTCAGCACAACTGATAAAGAAACCTTTTTCCCTATGGCGCTGGTGAAGGTGCGCGGCATAGCGCATACCTACCGTGAGAAGCTGCAGGTTAAGATTACCAAGATCAGACTGGCCAATGAGACGGACGGTGTATCGCTCACTGATTTTATCCGGTCTGCGCCAATCCGTCCCGTTGATCTTATCCATACGATTAAAGGGGTGATGAGCAGCATTGCCGATCAGGAGATTTCCGCAATCGTCTCCTTCTGTGTCGGCAAGGTGGAAGAGAAGCTGATGCATTATCCCGCAGCCAAGACCTATCACCATGCTTATTTTGCCGGACTTGCCTATCATATGGTGCGGATGCTGGAGATTGGCGATTTTCTCTGCAAACAGCGTCCGTTCCTGAACCCTGATCTGATGAAGGCGGGGATCATTCTGCATGATATCGCCAAGCCGGAGGAGATGATTTCCCAGTTTGGCATTGTGTCGGATTACAGTGTGCAGGGAAAGCTGATCGGCCATATCTCGATGGCGTCGAACTGGATTACCGAGGCCGCGATTCGTTTGGGTTTTACTCTGGATTCGGAAAAGGTTATCGCGCTGCAGCATTTGGTCTTATCCCATCATAATCTGGGCGAATGGGGAAGCCCTGTTCAGCCGCAAACGGCGGAAGCGGTGGCGCTGCATCATATCGATGCGATGGATGCCAAGCTGCAGATGGTGGAGGATGCGCTGGATACGACCCCGGAAACAGAAGAATGGACACCGTTTATCCGCGGACTGGAGAACAAGGCGGTTTACCGGTCGAAAATCTAGAATCGTCAAAAAAACGCAAAGAGCAGGTCTTCTTGAGTAACCGAGAAGACCTGCTCTTTATTTTGATCCACAGTAGGTTGCCGGGATGTCTCAGAAGCGCTGCTCAAAAGGTGCTGCCGGGAGCAGCGGAACCCGTTTTTTGCCGGGTTTCTTTGCTGCTTTTTTGGGTGGTGATTTAAAAGGAGTATATCCGCCCGAATACATCGTTCCGGCTTTATAGCCTTGACTGTCCGCGAGCAGCAGCGGTTCGAATTGCTGCTGCTGTTCCATCAGCTTCAATAAGATGATAGCCGCAGCCCGGGCATCATCGAGTGCATCATGATGCTTCAGGCGGATGCCGAAATGCTGTGAGATTACATTCAATTTATGGGAAGGCAACTCCTGGAGCATTTTTTTTCCCAGCAGATAGGTGCACATATATTGAAAATTCGGGTAGCTGGTCCCTGAGGCATCCAGACAATAACGCAGCACGCTCATATCGAAGGCGGCATTATGCGCCACGACGATTTCGCCTTGCAGCAGCGGTTGGAGCAATGGCCACAGCTCAGCAAAAGTAGGCTGCCCCTGGACCATTGACGGCGTGATCCCGTGAATAGCGATGTTCATCCCGTCAAACCGCTGGCGCGGGTCAATCAGCCAGACATGCTCGGCTGTAATAACGCCTTCTCTAACCTGGACAAGACCCAGGGAGCAGGCGCTGGAGCGGCTGGAATTTGCCGTCTCAAAGTCAATTGCTGTGAAGTTCATTTGGTAAAGCCCCTTATCTATCAGGTATATCATTAATACTAAAGTAGTGAGGGGGTAAATACAATCTAGCAATTTTACAAAACCTTGTGAGTATGATACTCCTTATATATGAAAAATTGGAAGAGTACATCGAGGAATGAGGAGATGAGGTTATGCTGCAGCTGCTAAAAGGTCAAAAGGTAGATGTAACTAAAGGGAAAAACGTAAATGAGATTACGTTATCCTTCGGATGGTCAACCGCTAATCAAGAGATGGGGATTGATGCCGCTGCTTTTTTGTTGTCGGAGCGGGGACGCTGCGAACGTGATGAGGACTTTATTTTCTATGGAAATCCGGTATCACAGGATGGAGCCGTAACACACACAGTCTTGAACCAGGGGGATAAGGAAAGTCTCTCGGTTTCATTGTCCCGTCTGCCGCAGCAGGTTGCCCGGATCGCCTTGACATTGACTATCTATGAAGGCGAACAGCTGAATCACCGCATGAAAGATGTATCCGGCCTTTATCTGAAGCTCCAGGATCGTCAGAGCGGCGAGGAACTGCTCCGTTTTGAGTATGGCTCTGATTTATCCGATGAGACAGCGATCGTAGCAGGAGAATTATACCGCCATAACGGGGAGTGGAAGTTTAACGCCATCGGCAGCGGTTTTAATGGAGGCTTGGCTGCACTATGCGTCAATTTCGGACTTGAAGTGGATGAGGCGGGTTCTGCGGAGGTTGCTGCTGCAGCTGAAGTGCTGGCACCGCTTGAACCGCCTTCACCCACACTGCCGCCAGCACCAGCTGAGCCGTCCACACCACCGGAACCTGTAAAGAATTCTGTCCTGTCTACCATTGATCTGCGCAAAAAAATAGTTCAGTTTACACTCGAAAAGAAGCAGTTGACCGGAGTAACGGCCCGGGTTGGGGTTGTGCTGGATATCAGCGGCTCGATGAGAGATCTATATGCCCGCGGCATCGTGCAGGAGGTTGTAGAACGGATATTGGCCGTTGCCTGCAAATTTGACGACAATGGCTCGTTGGATGTCTGGGTGTACGATAACGAATTCAGCCGGTTGCCCCCGGTTACGGAACGGGACTTTGAACAATATGTACAAAGACATATTCTAAAAAATCCTTCGATTCATAAATTCGGGCGGAACAATGAACCTCCGGTGATGGAGGATGTGATCCGCAAGTATACCAAAGAGGATAAGGATTCTACTCCGGTATTTATCATATTTATCAATGACGGAGGCGTCTTGAAATTAACCAAAAAGGTGATTATGAAGGCAGCCGTCCAGCCGATATTCTGGCAGTTTGTCGGGATCGGCAATTCGGATTTCGAAGTGCTGGAAGGATTGGACAACATGACCGGCAGAGTCGTGGACAATGCGGACTTTGTTCACTTGGACCGGATTGAACGGGTATCGGATGACGAGCTGTACGACAGGCTGCTCAATGAATTTCCGCACTGGCTGAAGGCGGCCAAGGACAAACGGATTCTGAGGGCGTAAGAGGAAGTTCAACATTTTTGCAAGAATAGGCTGGCCCATGGGCTAGCCTATTCTTGTGTTTAGGGGGTGTTCCAGCTCAGCAGGCGGGAACGATGAAAGATCCAGCCGGAAGCCTTTAACCAAAGTATCGCCGTTCATAATATCGGTCTCGAAATGCCGTTTGAAGCCCAGCCTTTCATAGAGCCTGATCGCCGAGACCATCATATCCGAGGTGTGCAGGTTCAGGGTGGAGGCGCCCAACCCACGGGATCTCCGGGCGGCTTCCCGAATCAGGAGTGCAGCAACGCCGCGGCCGCGTACGTCAGGGGAGACGGCAAGCAGGCGCAGTACAGGGGAGTGGATGCCAAGCTCCGGCTTGCCGTAAGCCGTTTCCGAGGAGGTGAACAACAGTGCGCTGCCGACAATCTGCTGGCCGGTTTCAGCGATGATGCGCGCGAACGGGGCATCACCGTGTACCGAATCAAGGATTGAGTTCCGGTACGCTTCCCACTGCGGCTCAGGCATGTCGGCAGAATATTGGCTGTATGCGGACAGCAGCACTTCGGCGATGGCTTCGCGCTCATTATCTGCAGCGTCACGAATAATGATCTCTTTTGACATATTCACGATATACCTCCCTTACATAAGTCAGGTGGAAAGATCAGGCGAGTGAAGTTATTATAACTGACAAATCACATAGACATAAGAGGAATTTAATAATTCTGATAAATGAATAGAAAAGTTCTATCCATCTTTGTGACTTATTTAATGGAAATCCGACTGAAATACACGGAATATTTGTTGACAAAAAAATATGCCGTGAATAAGATATATACAAAATCTATAAGAACGTTTCGCCATAATTCATTGTTAATTCATCGGAAAAGTAAAATTAAACCCAACTAAGGGGGGCTAGGTGTGAACATTGAAAATATTGAGGCCTTTGTGTACATCAACCATTATGGAAGCTTCAATAAAGCGGCCGAAGTCCTGTATATCTCGCAGCCGACAGTTACCGCCCGTATACAATCGCTCGAACGGGAGCTGGATTGCCGGGTATTTGACCGGCTGGGCAAGCAGATTAATCTCACCGATAAAGGCAAGCAGTTCCTCCCCTATGCCCAGCAGATTCTCCAGGTCTATCAAACCGGCAAGCATCAAATACAATCGAAAGGACATATTCCCAATGAGCTGAGAATCGGCAGCACTGTCTCGGTGTCCAATTATTTGATGCCCCATCTGCTGCTTCATCTGAAGCGCAGGTATCCGCATATCACGATCAAGCTAACGACAGCGTCTACGGAAGTGCTGATCAGCAAGCTGAAGTCGAAGGAGCTCGATCTGGCTTTTATCCGTAAAGTCGTAAATCCGGCGATTCAGGCTTTTCCATTCTGCGAGGACCCTATATCGCTGTATGTGCACAAGGGGCATCGCCTGGCCAAGGGAGGCCGTGCTTCAATACAGGATATCCGTCAGGAGACGCTGGTTTTCTTTGAATGCGGCTCTTTGGACTGGATGCGGCTGCACCGTGTATTTGAGAGTATGGAGCAGCCGCCGAATATTGAATATCAGGTGGATAACCTGGAGACGGCCAAGAAGCTGGTGCTGAAACAAGCGGGGATTTGCTTTCTACCGGCACTCAGTGTGCAGGAGGAAGTGGCGGCAGGGACGCTGATCCGGGTAGATATCGCGGAGACGGAAGGGATTTCGCTGCGGACCAGCCTGATTTCCCTGAACGGGGAAAATGCGGAGTTTATCGAAACCCTGCTGGAACTTAGCATAGGTAAAGCCGGAGATCGACTTCTTGTATAGATGTATTAAAAAACTCTATTAGCGCATGGATACCTGCGGTGATAAAGTTAATTGCATAATCATAATCACGACTAATTCGATAGGGATTATAAAATTAAAATTCGAAAGGTTGGAGGGCATGCGATGGGTGAAGTATACCGGCTGGCAGAACAGAAGGATGCGGAGCAATTACTGGATATTACATATCGTGCCTATCAGCTGATTCGTGAACTGGGGCTGCATTGGCCAGCGGCAAACGCTGATCTGGCGCTGGTTGAAGACAATATTTCAACCAATGAATGTTATGTGCTTGAAGTCAGCGGAACGATTATTGCGACAATCACTTTGTCAAAAGAAGAAGAGGTCAAGAAGCTCAGCTCGCTGCCTTTTATCAAATGGTTCGCCGTGAGTCCGGAATACAGCAACAAGGGTTATGGCGGAAAGCTGCTGGATTGGGTAGAGGAGCATATTATTCTCGGACAATTGGGCTCACCCGAAGTCACTCTGGCAACGGCGAAAAAACATCCGTGGCTGGTTGAGATGTATGAGCGGCGGGGTTATGAAAAGTTCCTGGAGCTTGATCTGCAAAATGGCGACGGCATCATGTATCTGCTGAAAAAGACACTTATAAACAAACCACATTTCATTCAAAGGGGATAGAAACATGAAGAAGTCAATCTCACTGGTATTTGCATCAATACTCACGCTGGCGATTGCCGGCTGCGGAAATAACAGTAATAGTGCTGGCGGCAACAACACGGACAGCAGCAAGAGCGGGAATGTGGCAGAAGCTGCAGCACAGGCTAATGCGCAAGGGGGTAATGCTTCGGCAGAGCCGGCCAAGGTAACGAAGATCATCGTGGGCACAGGCACAGGTTTTCCAAAAGTCTGCTACATCGACGAGAACGGCAAGCTGACCGGGTTTGATGTGGAGCTGATTAAAGAAATTGACAATCGCCTGCCGGAATATGAATTCGAACTGCAGACGATGGATTTCAGCAACCTGCTGCTGAGTCTGGAAACCAAAAAAATCGACCTGGTCGCCCATGTTATGGAAAAAAATCCGGAGCGCGAGCTGAAGTATTCTTTTAACAAAGAAGCTTACGCCCACTGGAGAAACCGCATTGTGGTGGCTAAGGACAATGAGTCGATTCATTCGCTGGATGATCTGAAAGGTAAAAAGGTGCTGACGGGTGCAACCAGTGCACAGGCGCAAATTCTTGAGAACTACAATAAAGAGCATGACAATGCGATTAACATCGTGTACCAAAACGGTACGGCTAACGATACAGCTGCCCAGATCAGCTCCGGCCGTGTAGACGCCACGCTGGCTGCCGATTTTGTCCTTCCGATCATTGATCCGCAGAGCCAGCTGAAGGCAACGGGCGACGAGCTGTCATCGGCAGATATTCTCTATGTGCTGCGCAAGGATGATGCTGATTCGCAGAAGCTATCGGATGCGATTGACGGTGCGATCAAGGAGCTTAAGACAGACGGTACACTGGGCAAGCTGAGCACGGAATGGCTGGGTGCGGATGTTACAGCGAATTCGGTTCAATGATTAAGCCTGTGAGTGTGGGAAGGGAGGGAGTTTATGGGCGAACCATTTGATATCAGCTATGTATTTTCATTTTTGCCTAAGCTGCTGGGGACGTTAAACACCACACTGCTGATTGTCGCCTGCTCGCTGCTGGCAGGAATTATAGTCGGTTTTCTCGTGGCTCTGCCCCGCCTGTACAAAGTGCCGGTGCTGAAAACCTTCTCTGAAATCTATATTTCTTTTTTTCGGGGAACGCCGATTCTGATCCAGCTCTTCCTGTTCTATTACGGGCTGCCTGAAATCCTAAAACTGGTTCATGTGGATATGACCCGGACGCCGGTGCTTGTCTTTGTGATTCTAACCTACGGCCTGCATACGGGGGCATACATGTCCGAAATGATCCGGGCTTCTGTGATGGCGGTGGATAAGGGGCAGGTGGAGGCTGCCTATGCTACGGGAATGACGGGGTTCCAGGCTTTTACGCGGATCGTATTGCCGCAGGCGCTCGGCATCGCGATTCCGGTATTCTCCAATCTGGTGATTGCGCTGCTGAAAGATACATCGCTGGCCTTCACGCTTGGTGTGATGGAAATGACGGGCAAAGCACAGACGCTTGGCAGCTTGACACAGCATTTTATCGAAACCTACATTGCCCTTGCCCTGATCTATCTGGTCATCAGCTATACAATTGAGAAGCTGCTGCTTGTGGCGGAGCACCGGCTGCTGCGGCATGAAAAGCGGAGCACCCCTGAGAAAAAATCGTTTAGAGTCCACAAAAACTGGTCCTACCGGCGGATTATTGCGGAAATGGGATCGGGTAAAGGAGGCGCAGGATAATGAAACTGGATCCATCATTTATCTGGACGGCGTTCCTGCAAATCTTGAGCGCCATTCCTACCACCCTATATATTACAGTTGTCTCCGTGTCAGTGGGCCTTCTTATCGGCATTTGTGTCGCATTGATCCGGATTTACAGAGTGCCTGTCCTGTATCCGCTGGCGGTCGGGTATGTCACCTTTATCCGGGGCACTCCGATGCTGACGCATCTGCTGCTGATTTATTTCGGACTTCCTGTCCTTATTGACGGACTGGCCGCCCACTTTGGCTGGGGGTTCAGGTCGGTGTCGGTTCCGATGATCGGTTTTGCCTATATTTCGTTCTCAATTACAGCTGGTGCTTATATGTCCGAGGTCGTCCGTTCCGGTCTGCTTGCCGTGGACCGGGGCCAGCTGGAAGCTGCACATTCCATAGGCATGACCACCCCTCAGGCCCTGCGGCGGATTGTCTTTCCCCAGGCGCTGGCGGCAAGTCTGCCCAATCTGTCCAATTCCGTTATTGGTATGCTGCATGGGTCAACGCTTGCTTTTACCGTTTCCGTAGTGGATATCAACGCCAAGGCGCAGATTGTGGCTTCGACGAACTGGAAGTTCTTTGAGGCGTACCTGGCGGCGGCGCTGATCTTCTGGGGGCTTACATTCCTGATCGAGCGGCTGACGTCCCTGATCGAGAAACGGATCAATCTTTACAATCGAGGTGGAGTGGCATGATCAAGCTGGAGCGTATTTCGAAGTCATTTGGCCGGAATCAGGTGCTGAACAATATTGATTTAACCGTCACCAAAGGCGAGGTTGTTGTCATCCTTGGCCCCAGCGGCTCAGGCAAAACTACCCTACTGCGCTGCGTGAACTATCTGGAGAAGCCCAGTGACGGGGAGATTGCCATCGGCGATTTCAAAGTGAACTGCAGGCATGCACGCAAAAAAGAGATTCATCAGCTGCGGCAAAAAACGGCGATGGTCTTCCAGCAGTATAACCTTTTCCGGCATAAAACCGCGCTGGAAAACGTGATGGAAGGGCTGCTTATCGTCAAAAAGCTTCCGAAGGAGGAAGCGAAAAAACGGAGTATCGCTTTGCTGGAGAAGGTGGGGCTTGGAGCCAAGCTGGACGCCTATCCAAGCCAGCTGTCGGGCGGGCAGCAGCAGCGGGTAGGCATTGCCCGCGCCCTGGCGCTGGAGCCGGAAGTGATTCTGTTCGACGAGCCTACGTCGGCGCTGGACCCGGAGCTGGTGGGCGAGGTGCTGGCTGTCATCCGCAAAATTGCCAAGGAAGGCATCACAATGATTGTCGTGACGCATGAAATGGGTTTTGCCCGCGATGTCGCTAATCACGTAGTGTTCATGGATGGCGGTGTGATTGTTGAGGAAGGGACACCGACAGAGTTGTTCAATCATCCGCGTGAAGAAAGAACAAAGCAGTTCCTGAAGCGGATTACACCGGAACTGAACTATTCCATTTAGGAGGCCAAAATATGGCGATTACAATAAGTGTCCTCGACCAAAGTCCAATTTATCCGGGGGAAACGCCGGAAGAAGCCTTCTTGCATACGATTAAGCTGGCGCAATTATCCGAGCAGCTGGGATTCCGCCGTTTCTGGGTTTCGGAGCATCATGACTCCGGGCAGGTAGCGGGTTCTTCCCCGGAGGTGTTGATTTCTCATCTGCTCGCTAAGACAGAAAGCATCCGGATCGGCTCTGGCGGCATTATGCTTCAGCATTACAGCCCTTATAAGGTAGCGGAGAACTTTAACGTGCTGGCTTCGCTTGCACCGGGGCGGGTGGATCTGGGGGTTGGCCGTGCTCCCGGGGGGCTGCCAAGGAGCACACAGGCATTGCAGCAGGGCAGCTTTGAACCCTCCAGCCTGACGGACAAGATTATCGAACTCGAAAAGTATGTACATAACCGGCTGGAGGAAGACCATCCGCTGGCGGGGCTGAAAGCAGGCCCGATTCCAGGGACACCTCCCGAAATTTATGTGCTTGGTGCGAGTGTAGCCAGTGCGGAAATCGCTGCCGGACTGGGGTTGCCGTACGTATTCTCTTTATTCATCAATGGGGATCAGGCGGTAGCGCTGGAAGCGATCGAGACTTACCGCAACAACTTCGAGACTTCGCCGGGAAAAGAACCCCGGGCAATTATTGCGCTGTCTGTCCTGGCTGCCGAAACCGAGGAGGAGGCCAAAGAACTGGCCGGAGCGCATAAGCTGATCCGGATTAATCTGGCCAGCGGCAAAACACTGACGGTTGCTACCCGGGAGCAGGCGGAGGAATTTACCCGGCAGAGTACGGAAGATTACACCATAGAAGAGCGGGAGCCGGAAATTACAAAGGGGACAAAAGCCAGCGTGCGGCAACAATTGCTGGCGTTGTCTACAGCATCGGGTGTCGAGGAGTTTATCGTCACGACTAATGTGCAGCCCTTCGATAAGCGGATCCGTTCCTTTGAACTGCTGCATGAAGCACTGGCCGAAGTGCCTGCGGAGGCCTGACAAGAAGGGGCTAGTCCGATAAACATTATCGAAGGGAAGGAGGGACTTTCATGACAAGCAAAACCGTCGAGTCCAGCGCGGAGGCGTTCTATGAAATCATAACCGGGATCCGGCGCCATTTGCACCGTTACCCGGAGCTGTCCAACGAAGAGTATGAAACCACGAAATATATTACAGCCCTGCTGGAGCAGGCCGGAGTAACTACCCTGGATTATGGGCTGAAGACCGGCGTTGTCGCGGAGATTGGCGGACTGCAGGAGGGGCCTGTAATCGCCCTGCGTGCCGATATTGATGCCTTGCCGATTCAGGAGGAAACCGGATTATCCTATGCCTCACAACATCCCGGTAAAATGCATGCCTGCGGACATGATTTTCATACTGCGGCACTGATCGGCGCTGCTTATCAGCTTAAACGACGGGAGAAGGAATTGAAGGGAACCGTACGTCTGCTGTTTCAGCCTGCGGAGGAGAAGGCGAAGGGTGCGCAGCAGCTGATAGCCAGCGGGGTGCTGAAAGATGTCCGTGCAGTGATTGGAATGCACAATAAGCCGGATCTGGCGGTCGGAACCATCGGCATTACAAGCGGCCCGTTGATGGCTGCTGCGGATGGTTTTGTGGTTGAGATCAAAGGAGCAGGATCACATGCTGCTGTGCCAGAGGCCGGAGTCGATCCTATCGTGACAGCTTCACATGTGGTGACTGCACTCCAGTCTATCGTCAGCCGCAATGTCAGCGCATTGCACAGTGCAGTGATCAGTGTGACGCAACTTCACAGCGGGAACTCATGGAATATTATCCCGGAGTCAGCAGTGCTGGAAGGCACGATTCGCACCTTCAATGAACAGGTGCGCGGTGAGGTGCTTGAGCGATTCAGCCAGGTGGCGACCGGTGTAGCTGCTGCTTTAGGAGCAGAAGCGGCTGTTCGCTGGATCGAAGGCCCGCCGCCGGTAGTTAATGATGCCGCGCTTGCACGGCTTGGAGAGCAGACGGCAGAGGAGCTGGGCTACACCTCCGTGAAGCCGGTGCCTTCACCGGCTGGCGAAGATTTCGCCTTTTATCAGCGGGTGGTTCCCGGATTGTTCGTCTTTATGGGCACCGCCGGAAGCCGGGAGTGGCATCATCCTTCCTTCAATCTCGATGAACGTGCACTTCCGGTAGGCGCCGCATTCTTCAGCAATCTGGCTGTACGTTATTTGGAACAGTTCTCTTCGGAGGGAGGTGCAGTGACATAACGAACCACTCTGTTTATGACGTGATTATCGTCGGGGCGGGTTCAATGGGCATGAGTGCCGGTTATCATCTCGCCCGGAGGGGGATCAAGACATTGCTGATCGATGCTTTCGATCCGCCGCATACGGAAGGAAGCCATCACGGAGAACCGCGGTTGATCAGGCATGCCTACAGCGGTGACCCCACCTATACTGACTTGGCCCTGCGTGCCCATGTGCTGTGGAAAGAAGCGGAGCAGCAAAGCGGAACCGAGCTGCTTGTGCCTTCGGGAGTCCTGAATCTGGCAGACAGCGCAGTATACTCCTTCCGCGGTCGGCTGGCGGAAGCCGGGAAGCAGAAGGTACGAGTAGAGCAGCTGGATGCACAGGAAATCCGCCGGAGGTGGCCTGCCTTGAACCTCCCGGATTCGTTCGAAGCCATGTATGAGCCGGATGCCGGATATCTCTACAGTGAGAGATGTATCGCCGCTTACCGCGGGCTGGCATTGGCTCATGGTGCAGAGCTGCTGACGAATACAGCAGTACTTCATGTGACTGCGCGCGAAGGAAGTGTCACGGTCCACACGAAGAACGGGGAGATTCATGGAGGGGCGGCCATTCTGAGTGCCGGGGCCTGGTTTGGCGCGCTGTCGCCATTCATCACACTGCCGATTAAGGCGATCCGCAAGGTTGTCGGCTGGTTTCAGAGTGCGCCTGACTTTGACAGCGGAAACTTCCCCGGTTTTACACTGGGCACCGAGGAAGGCGGATATTACGGCTTTCCCGGTATTGGCGGAGCCGGCCTGAAGATCGGGCGGCATGACACGGGCTTGGAATGGAAGCCGGGTGAGAAGCTGGCTCCTTTCGGCACTGAAGAGAGTGACGAAGGGGATCTCCGCCGTGTCCTGGAGGCGTATATGCCCGGCGCAGCCGGACGGCTGCTGAAGGGGGCAGTCTGCAAATATGAGCATACACCGGATGAGGATTTTATTATCGACCGTCATCCTCTTCATCCGAATGTGCTTCTGGCCGGCGGGTTCTCGGGGCATGGCTTCAAATTTTCCAGCGTTGTGGGGGAAATCCTGGCTGACTTAGCGGCAGACGGACAGACCCGCCACAATATCCGGCCGTTTTCGTTAGCACGCTTTGAGACACCGGGTCAATTGCAAGCCGGACAACTTTTGGAGGGGATCTAATGGGCAATGTGCAAATCAGGGATTATTTGAATACGCATCAGCAGCTGGTCCAGGCACTGGAGGATTTGACGGAGGAGCAATTAAAATGGAAGGCCGGCCCAGCCAGCTGGAGTGTAACCGAGGTGCTGGCTCATCTGGCCGATCACAGTATAGTGGTTTCATTCCGTATCCGCGATATTCTGGCGGGTACCGAAGTGCAGCTGCCGGTCTTTAATCAGGATGCCTGGGTCAGCGGCCAGTATGCCAACAGCGGGAATGCCGGCGACAGCCTGGAGTTGTTCCGCAGCCTGCTTCACTACAACAGCCTGCTCCTCGGACGGCTCAACCCGGAGGACTGGGAGAAAAGCGGCATTAACTTCAAAGGGGAAACGGTCAGGATTACGGACATCGTACGTTTGTTTACCGCACATGTACAGACCCACCTTGGCCAGATCGAACGTATCAAGCAGAGTGCTAGCGCAGCTTCTTATATTCAATAATTAAGAGGAGGAATGGATATGACCAAGCCAAGACAACTGAAACTGGGGGCGCTGCTGCACGGGGTAGGAGGAAGCACCTCGATGTGGCGTCATCCTGAAGCCCAGCCGGATGCGAGTGTGAACTTTGAGCTCTACAAGAAGTGGGTGCAAAAGGCCGAGGAAGGCAAGCTGGACCTGATCTTTATAGCTGACGGTTTATATATTAATGAGAAATCCATTCCCCATTTCCTGAACCGGTTCGAGCCATTGACCATTCTCAGCGCCTTGGCTGCCGTCAGCAGCAAAATAGGCCTGGTAGGCACCTTGTCCACCTCCTACAGTGAGCCCTTTACCGTGGCCCGCCAGTTCGGATCTCTGGATGTGATCAGCGGCGGACGGGCAGGCTGGAATGTTGTAACTTCTCCGCTGGAAGGCTCCGCTCTGAATTACAGCAAGAAAGAGCATCCTGACCATGGCAAACGCTACCGCATCGCCGCAGAGTATTTGGAGGTGGCGCGCGGATTATGGGATTCCTGGGAGGATGACGCGTTTGTACGCGATAAGGAGAGCGGCGTCTTTTTTGATCCGGACAAGATGCACACGCTGGATCATCAAGGAGAATTCTTCTCTGTAAAAGGACCGCTGAATATTGCCCGCTCGAAGCAGGGACAGCCGGTTGTGTTCCAGGCAGGTTCTTCAGAGGTCGGCAAGAATTACGCCTCGAAAGAGGCCGATGCCATCTTTACCGGACATGACACGCTGGAGGAAGCGCAGGCATTCTACCGGGATGTGAAGGCCCGGATAACTTCGTTCGGCCGGAATCCCGATGAGGTGCTGATCTTCCCGGGCATTGCGCCTATCATTGGCGATACCCCGGAGGAAGCGGAGCGCAAATACCAGGAGGTTGCCGGCCTCGTGACGATTGAGAACGCGCTGAATTATCTGGGCAGATTCTTTGAGCATCATGATTTCTCGCAGTATCCGCTGGATGAGCCGTTTCCGGAGCTTGGCGATTTGGGCCGAAACAGCTTCCAGAGCGGAACGGACAAAATCAAGAAAAATGCCAAGGAGCAAGGCTTGACACTGCGCCAGGTCGCTCTGCAATCTGCTACCCCGCGCAGCAGCTTTATTGGCACACCGGAGCAGGTGGCGGATCAAATCCAGCACTGGTTTGAGTCCGGTGGGGCAGACGGCTTTATGATAGCTGCAGCTGTACCGAGCGGCCTGGAGGAATTCGTGGACCGGGTGGTGCCGATTTTGCAGGAACGGGGACTGTTCCGTAACGAATACGAAAGCGATACACTGCGCGGAAATCTCGGTATACCGGTACCGGAGAACCGTTATTCCAAGTCGACGGAGCCTGCAGGGCGAATTTGAGGATAAGGTCAGCTGGTTTAACAAGCAGTTTAATCCTGATAACCCTGATTATAGAGATTGAACTTAAAAACTTGAGATAAGGGAAAGGAGCATCGGAGGGGGATTTTGGAACTGGAGGAGTGGTAGCGTCCGCCTTTGTCTTCGGATTTCTACCACTACTAGCGGTTAAAATCAAGAAATTCTTACGACAACAGCGGCCGGAAGTCCAAATATTCACCGTAGTTGCGACTGATCCTGTACTCTATAACCTTAAGTTCAATCTATATAGTACACAAAAAAGGATACTCTCCCTTGAAAGGGAAGTATCCTTTTTTGTGTATTTTAGTTACTTGCTGCTGTCCGTTTTCTTGCTGCGGAGCCGTTCCAGCTCGGCTTCTACCGCACTGTTAACGGGGGAATCAGCTGCCTCAGCAGAATGGTGTGCGGAGGTTTCCGCAAGTGCTTCCCACTCGCTAATTTTGTCTTCCATCCGTTCAAAACCGCGTGATGCCGTACCGGCGTTGATAACATGGCCCCGGGTCCCGGGATAAGCAGGGTGACCGCTGTTCTGAGCCTGCTGTCTCGCCAGTTCCTCCGCTTTGCGCGCACGGGCAGCCAGCTCGGTTCTTTTGGCTTTCAGGCGCTCATGCTCTGCTTTGGCACTTTGGATGCTGACTTCCAGGGCAGCCAGAGTCTGCCGGGTTTCTTCCAGACCTGCCGTGCATTCTGCTTCGCTTTCCAGGTAGCGCAGCTTAGCCATTACTGCGGCTCTGGCTGCAGGCTCATTTCCTTCGCTCATTGCTTTGACCGCATCCGCTTCACTGCGTTCCGCAAGGATTTGATATTCGGAGATACGACGCTCCAGCACATTGGCAGCTGCCTTGAATTCGCGTTGTTTATTTTCAGCGCCTGTAATTTTATCATCGAGTTCCCGCAAATATTGTCCAGTCAGCAGAATCGGATCCTCCAGTTTATTCAGACCTTCGTGAATTGCTGCCTTTGTCAGGGTGGTGATTCTTTGGAATATGCTCATGTTCATTTCTCCTTTAGGTTTGGATGAATTTAATGGTTTCAATGGTTTAATTTAAATTGATTAAAAAGAATGGTAGTCATCCGTGAAGCTAGTAATAGGTTCCTTAGGGACGATGAGGCTGGCCACTATATAAATGAGAGCAACGGTGCCGAAGCTGAAGACGGCAGTGACCGCAACAAGCAGTCTAATAAGTGTGGCGTCAATGTTCAGTGTACGGGCCAATCCTCCGCATAAGCCGGTAAGCTTTTTGTCTCTTTCGGAACGGAATAGTTTTGTCATGGTTGAATCGCGTCCTCTCCATTGGGATTTACCAGAATGAATCTTTTTTAATATCCGGTGTCTATGTACTTATTGTAAGGCTATATGAAGTTCGGCAAAACGGCCTGAAGACTGTTTTTCAATCCAGACCTGAGGCGGGGAAAGGTTCCGCAGTAAGGCGGGGATGAATCAGGTAGTTCATGACGAACGAGATGCTTACTTAACGGAAGAAGTCCCTCGATAATTTTCGCATAATGCTTCGGACCTATATTTAAGCACTGCGAGAGACAAAAAAGTGACGAATTATGCATCTGTCGAACTTATTTCATATTATATTGTTTAGTGAAGATAAAATTTATAATGTGGATTGGAGACTTATGATAATGGGGGCAGGTTATGCTGGATAATCGGTTGGTTTTGAAGATAACCAGTTTGCTTGTGGGGTTATGGTTGATATGGGGTGGAACTCACACGGCAACTGTGGCAGCGCAGCAGCAGAAAATCACGGTTATTGTAGACGGAATGGTAGTTAATTTACCAAGGAATCCGGTCACTATCAATAATATTAATTATGTGCCATTGCGTGGACTATTTGAACGGCTGGGAGTGAGTATTCAGTGGGATCAGAACACAAGTACTATAACTGCAAGCAAAGGCGCACAGACGATGGAGTATACACTCGGCAACTATTATGCGCGGATTAACGGTGTCGAGTGTTCTTTAAGCTCACCGGGTCAAGTGATTGACGGTGACGTGATGATTCCTCTCCGCTTTGTCGGGGAGACATTTGGAGCAGAACTGACTTGGAGGCCAGACATAAAATCCATACAGATAACTTCAGATGAGAAGCTGCTGTCTTCTGTTTCTGCGGAGCCAACCGGTAACTCAGCTGCAAATTTGACCAACAGTGGTTTTCTTGTTAAGCAGGGAGAATGGATTTACGGGCTGGAAACGAATGAAAGATTAGAGGGAAACGGACATACATATGTGTCAGAGGGCAGCAGTGGCTACCTGTATAAAATAAACCAAAGCAGCGGCGATAAGACCCGGTTAATCTCAAACCAAGCGCAGATGTTGAACATTCAAGGGGATTGGCTTTATTTTCTTGGCGCTGATGAAGTTAGTAGGGTACGGACAGATGGGAGCGGACTTACACAACTGGCAAATGCCCCTGGTACTACTCAGTTATTTGTTTTGAATGACTGGCTGCTCTATAACACTGAGAATGGGATTTACCGTCTCCAGTTGGACCGGGAAGGAGCGCTACCTGTAAGAGTCTTGGATAATTCTAATATTGATCAAATTACGGTCTCTCAGGGCTGGATTTATTACAAAGAGAACAGAAACGGGGAGTTACCAGGAATCATTGGTAAGGTCCGTATAAACGGGACGGGCAATGTCAGCTTTGGCCGGTTGGACTATGAAGATCTAACTGTTCAGGGCGACTATCTGTATTTTACTTATATCGACGAATCTACCCCTAAAATAGGCAGAATGCCGGTGGGCGGGGGCAGTTTGCAAAGCTTGTCAGCTGCAAGTGGATATAACATATCTGGGAACAAACTATATTTTGGCTCAGGTCCTATTCTTTATCAAAGTGAAATGGACGGTAGCGGCAGGCAGGAGGTGGCAACACTCGAAGGGGCGGACATGCGACTTCGAATTAACCTTCTGGATGGAGCAGTATATTATGAAAAAGGTGTTTTTGCATCAGAAAACAATTATGTTTCGGCGATGTATGCCGTGAATTTGAGTTCGAAATTAGCGTACAGCTTATATGGAAAAGTGCTTCCTAAGGAATTTGTCCATTCATCTAATGTATTTTCGGGTGCGTACGTATCGAATTTACCTGAAAAGGACCCGAAAATTGAATACGAAGCACAGCAAACCGCCAAGGCGGTGATAGAGCAGACCCTTTTGCCGGGTATGACCACCAGGGACAAAGTAAAGGCGCTGCACGACTATGTCGTATTGAATACTGCCTATGATTATGATAATTATCTAAACGGCACCATACCGGAAGAGTCGTACAGCGAATATGGCGTTTTAGTTTTGCATACAGGTGTGTGCCAAGGTTATGCCTTAACTATGAAAATGTTGCTTGATTTAGCCGATGTGGAGAATTATTACATAGCGGGGACGAACAATGAAGGTGATGGCCATGCCTGGAATATTGTTGTTGTAGATGGTGTCTATTATCACTTGGATGCAACTTGGGATGACCCTGTACCAAATATTCCTGGGTATACCAGATATACATATTTCTTGATCCCGGACGAGCAGATGGCGCTAAGTCATAAATGGGATAGGGACACGGTAAAAGGTTTTTTTTCCAGTCTATAAGCTTCTTGAGACGAAGAGAGAATTAAACCTGTAGCTAGAACCAATACTTTCTCACAATGCGCGGAATCCTATTTGAACTACACGAAACTCTGAGACAAGTTGATTTATCAGACGGACTGGGATTTAAAGCGCAGGCAATCTTGGCCTAAGATGTAGGCGTTCGTCCGGTGTGCCGGAAGAACGCCTTTCTCTCTTTTAACATAAGACGTCAACTGCTTTATCCGCATTTAACAATGGGAACCTATACTGTTATTATCTCTATTCCTCCGATAGTTTAAGAGATTGTAAACAGCCGGAGCATATGATGAAGATAAGGGAGGACTGGCCCCATGGGTATTCATAAATATTTCCGCTCTCTGAACGAACTGGAACGGATCATCCGCTGTCCGGGGAAATTTAAATTCGAGGAGCACAGTGTAGCGGCCCATTCCTGGAAGGTCGTGCAGTACGCCAAAACCTTGGCAGATATCGAAGAAAAACATGGTGCGGTTATTGACTGGAAGAAGCTATACGAGATTACGAGCAGCCACGATTACGGTGAAATTTTTATCGGCGATATCAAAACACCGGTCAAACATTCCTCGCTGCAGCTGCGTTCTTTAATCCAGCAGGTCGAGGAAGGTATGGTTCACAATTTCATTGAAGAGCATATTCCCGAGGATTTCAAAAGCATCTTCTTCCATCAATTGCGTGAAGGCAAGGATGAATCGCTGGAGGGGCTGATTCTGGAGGTAGCCGACAAGATGGATCAGGTCTACGAGGCATTCGCCGAACTGCAAAGAGGTAATACGGAAAAGGAGTTTGTGGTTATGTACCGCAATGCCCTGATCAAGATCAAGAACATAGACCTGAAATGCGTGGAATATTTCCTGGCTGAGATTTTGCCGGATATGGTCAATGAGGAAACACTGTCCTCCATCGATATCAAACGGATCACGGAAGAGGCACTGGCTCTGTAGTTTAGGGGCGGGGGCTTTTTTTTGTATACATAGAAATAAATGAAGAGCGAAACTGGGCAGCAGAGATCAGCTAAACATAGAGTTGGATTGTTTCGTGGCGATCAAATATGCATAAAAGACCGCTGAACCGTTGAAAGCGATGTGCAGTGGGACAGTGAGCGCAATAGACTCTGTCACCTGGGCGATCAGCCCAAAGAACAGCCCGCCGGCAAATGCGAATATCATAAATCTGATGCTCTGGCTGTTCAGCTTATAATATTGCAAGTGGGAGACTGCAAAGAGTGCAGCTGTAATTATGACAGCGAAGCTGAGTTCGATTACAGGCGTATGATGAATTTGGCCGAGGCTATGATGACGGGTGAGAACAGGCAGAGCCAGCCCCCGGAAGGCAATCTCTTCGAGCACGGGATAGATAATCACGAAGTTGAACCGGTCAAACCTGCCTGCGGGAGAATAGCCGGAGGATCTCGAGATGAGACAATTGACAATCAGAATGATAAGGAACAAGGGCAGCGCCGTAGACAGATTCTTCGGAAAGCTGTAGATATAAGTGTTTTTTATTAATAAGCTTGCAATGATAACCATAATTCCCCAATAATAGACAGAGAACCGTAGATGCTGCTTATAGATAAGCCCAATTACTATATGAACGATCCTGAACGAAAACGATAATAGAATCGTGATGAACAAAGACCACAGCATTTGCACTTCAGTCCTCCCGGCGGTTTACAGCATAGTTAATTTGATTTTCTTGCTTTACGGATTGGATAGATATGACAAATATAACATGAAGAAAGCGTGCGGGTATATGAATAAACGGAGTAGTAGTAAAAAGAAGCTTAAAGCAGTTTTGGGTCTTACTGTTATTGTCATTGTTATTGTCACTATCCTCGCCTTTCTGCTGAGAGATCAGCTGGCGGCGTTCGGTGTTGAATCTACGGACTTGTCTTCACTGACGATCAATGGAATCGCTGTAAACGAGAATATCGCGGATGTGCAGTGGGATGTGTACAAGAAGAATCCAAGTTTTGTGGATAAAAGCACTGAAGCTGCTAAATACAGATATTATGAGGATTTCCTCGTTGTGTATGAAAGTGACGGAGCCATTATCAAATTAAAAACCTTGTCTGAGCATGGAATAATGAGCCAGGCTGGTGACGAACTGACAGAGCTGAACGAGGTGGAAAGCAAACTGGGAGACCAATACACGGTTCGAAGCTACGACTCCGCCCAGGGCCTAAAAGCAAGGGTGTATTACGACAAAGAAAACCGGATCAAAGCAAGCTTCGTGTATCCCAAAAATGCACCGGACGATAAGATTGTCTGGTCCATTGTAGAGAGGTATTAGAGTGATAAGATAGGAGATAGAGGCGAAAATGGAACGGGATAAGATTAAGTTTAGCTGGGTGGGCAGTCACGCAATGTACCTTGACGATCCTGCGGCCATGAATTTTGGTAATATGGCTATCGGCTGTTATGGCGGAAATACTGCAGCAGGTGCGGACAAAAACGAAGACGGCCTCTTTGTATTGCTTGACCCGGACGGAAGCTGGGAGTTCGTTATGTTGCTGGATGCCCATAAAACGGCAGAAAGTGCAGAGCTGCTGGTTAGCACCATTGACAGTGCAGTCAGTGAAATTAACGGACATCTATCACAGCCCATATCACAGGCTTTTGATGCTTTACAGGAGTATCTATTATCCCTCTTTACCTCGGAAGCCTTCATTAACAGATGCAGGGAAGTGACCGGTGAAACGGCATGCCTGATCTGCGCCCGTAAAGAGAATTACATATGGTGGCTGTCTGTCGGTGACAACTCACTCTACCTGCTTCATCCGGACCTCGCTGCCCGGGGCCAATTCTTATTGAACCAGCGGAATTATTATGAATGGATCGGGTATGCCAACACCTTTGCCCAGCCTGTTCCCTGCTATTCAACTGGAGTCAGAGAGCTGAGAGAACGACATCAAGTGCTCGTCATGACGACTGACGGTCTTCTGGAATATGGGGCACAGTCCTATGCAAATCCGCAAAAGCTGTTTGATGCTTTCTATTCGGCAAGGGATATGAAGGAGTGTATCGGTGCTGCGCTAATGGAGGTGCATCAGGAAAAAGGCCGTGACAGTGCTACTATCATTGCCTGGAGCTTCGATAATAATAGCACAGCAACGATGCCAAGTGACCAGTGAATGTTATTCGAAACTTGACCGACAATTTTATTACAGAATTGGATTGGATAAAAGTCACTTTAATCCAGATTTTCGTTACATTTATGTCTGTGGGTGTGTTTTGCCCGCTAGATGAGCTTGAGCGCAGGGAAAAGGAAAGAGGAGACCGCAGAATCGGGCAAGCCAAAGAGCAGCTGGAGTTCGTCCATATGGAAGAGGCGTATGACCTGAAGGTCGATACGTTTAGGGATGGTTTGGAAGGTTGTGTGGAGAAAATCCTTCAGCAGATGCAAGCAGAACTGGAATAGACTTTTCTTTCACGTTATATCCCAATTTACACCGCTTATGCTACTCTATGAATATTGGACGATAGGAGGGTGAATGCATGAGCGAAGGAGAGCAATTAAACATACAGTATGAGCATGAAATACCCGTTAATGCTTTTGTTTGGTCACCGAACACATTCATGCAGCCCCTGCATTACCATTCCAGTCTAGAGATCGGCTGTTGTATTTCGGGAAAGGGATGGTTTCATTTCGGAGAAAACACGTACCCTGTTCAGGTTGGGGATGTATTCATAGTTAACCATTCGGAGCTGCATATTGCCTGGTCTGATGAAGAGGACCCAAGTACATATATCTTTCTGAATTTCGATCCAGGGTTGTTGCTTACAGAGGACGAGAGGCTCCTGATTCCTTTCTGTTATTCTAACGGACTCTATCAGAACCGGATTCCACATAGCGAACCCCTAGCCATTGAATTGAGACAGCTCATCGAACGGGTCCGATCTGAGCTTGTTGATAAACAGGAGGGGTACTCCAGCATGGTAAAAGCAACACTGCTGCATATATGTACCCTCCTGCTTCGCAATCGCTCGATCCCACTGCAACAGAAGGATTGGCAGAAGCTGACACGTACGATCAGGGAGTACCGGAAACTGATGGATTACATTAAGGAACATTACACGGAAGCTTTAACCCTTCAGGAGGTTGCTAAATATCTGGGAGTCAGCCCCTCACGTGCAAGTCATGTATTTCTAGAAGCAACCGGGCGCCATTTCAAGGATTGCCTCCTGCAGGTCCGACTCAACGAGGCGAAGCGTTTACTCGTGAATACCAGCCTGGATGTCACCGAAGTATGCTTCTCAAGCGGGTTTCAAAGTGTATCGACGTTCTACCGTTTATTTGGATCAATCATTGGGCTTTCTCCAATTGAATACCGGCAGCAATATCAAACATTTCGCAATATTTGAGAATTTCCCTATAGTTATTGAGAAGCCTCTCCTCCAAACGGGTTCTATAATGAATATAAAATACAAAGTTTGGGGTGCGGATCATGGCAGGATGGGATAGTTTACAACGTTTGGTGAAAGAAGAGGTTATTCAGCGCAGGGATGAAGGCTGCAATACAGAGGGCTTTATTGAAAAGATTGAGGCTGCAGGCAATGATCGTGAGCAATTGATGGCAATATATGAACAATTGATGAGGCTACCGGTTAGAACCGATTTCCCGTTTACCGAGCTGTCTGAATTGGATGAAATCCGTAAAGAACGTCCGGAAGGGCCGAGAGTGCTTCATCGGCAACATTCCGAGCCAGTCTGGCGGGACAAATTTTATGGAGCATGGCTTGGACGCAGTGTTGGCTGTGCACTTGGCAAACCCCTTGAGCAGTGGGAATATATGGCCGGCAGCTTCGGCAATCCAGGCTGGAAGAATGTTCAGCTTTGGTTCCAAGGTGCAGACGCATGGCCTATAACGACTTACGTACCTGCCCAATCCCGTGCACAAAAGGAAGTTGGCCTGAACATTGCTAATGTCTCCCCTAAGAGCCTGCGTGAAAACATCTGCTACATGGAGAGCGACGATGATATCCGGTATACGGTCCTTGGCCTCATTATGCTGGAAGAAAAAGGGCTGGAGTGGGATTCTTGGGATGTGGGTCTGTTATGGCATAGAGTTTTGTCTTATTCTCAGGTATGTACAGCTGAGACGCAGGCGTATTTAAACTTTGCACAGGTAACCTCACATCTTAACAATTTATTGAAAAATGAAGGGAATGCCCGGAATTCAGACTGGGAACAGCAGAAGGATTGGGTCCGTACCTATCTGAATCCTTATCGTGAATGGATCGGCGCCCAGATCCGGGCAGACGGATTAGCCTATGGCGCAGCCGGCAAACCAGAGCTAGCGGCTGAACTGGCTTGGCGTGATGCTTCTTTCTCTCATGTAAAGAACGGTATATATGGAGAAATGTTCGTAGCCGCCATGATTGCTGCTGCATTCTCGGAACGCGATCCTGAGCGGATCGTCGAAATCGGCTTAAGCGAGATTCCTGCTGCCAGCAGATTGGCGAAGGATGTTAGGGAAGCCGTTGCGATTGCACGTAGCACGAAGGATCAAGTGGAGTTGGTTAACCGGATATGGGAAGCCTTCAAGCACTATAATCCGGTTCATACCAACAACAATGCGGCTTTAGTGGCGGCTTCACTGATCTTCGGTCAAGGGGACTTCGAAAAAGCCATTACCACAGCGGTTCTGGGTGGCTGGGATACAGATTGCAACGGGGCCACAGTCGGCTCTATTATGGGCGCTATGTTAGGAGCAGAGGCAATTCCTAGCTCATGGACTGCACCATTAAATGATATCCTGTATGCAGAAATCAATGGTTTCCATCCCATCCCCATTTCTGAATGTGCGGCCCGGAGCTTTGAGGTGTTTAAGAAGCTGAATCCGGACTCCTGTTGCTAATAAAGAATAACATGGAAACCTAAAAGGTCTAGCAACCTTTTAGGTTTCTTTAGTTTGTACAAAGGTATGGCTGCTTGCTGTATTTATGATTACGCATAATATTGGACTAACAAAAGCAGAGTATGATTGAAAATATAATATTTATTGCTCTGAGAAACGGGAGACGTCCATAAAAGAACTCTTCCGTTTCTATTTTTATGTCCGTTTTTGATGTCCGTAAGCCGCAATTTTATTAACGGATGATGAATTTTGTTAGCCCACTGTTAATTATAAGCGGATGGCTTGAAAGGCCCCTACTCCAGGCTGTATGATCAAAATAACAACAGAAAACAAAATGAAAACACATGAAAACAATGTGAACTATTAGGAGGGCAAGTTATGATTAATAGAGTTTATTTAGACCGGGAAAAGACTAAATATAAAGGCAACCTGCATCTTCATACCACTTGGTCGGATGGCAGTTTACCTGCAGTACAAGTAGTAGAAGCTTTTAAAGCCAAGGGTTATCATTTCATTTCGATTACCGACCACGATATTTATGCCAGAACGGAAGAATTCAATACGGCTGACTTCGTCACTCTCCCAGGGATGGAACGAGGGGGATTAAACCAGGTTGCAGATAAAAATCCAGGCTACCATTTCGGTGTGTTAAATGATCCTACCGCAGATTCAGAGCTGGAAAGATTCGAACATTTAGAGCAGTTCCCGGTGCCGATTCCATGGGTAGGGGACCACTCGCCCCAACTGCTCATTGACGAAATGCGGGCGCACGGGAATTTGGTCATCTTCAACCATCCGGAATGGCACTTGACCCGATTTGAAGACATGGTTAAATATGATGGATTTTTCGCAATAGAGATTTACAACCATGCTACGGAGTGGTCGACCACAAGCTCTTATGGCGCAGCTTATTGGGATCATGCGCTGCAGAATGGCAAACGAGTATTCGGTATTGCTGCGGATGATTCTCACGAACATGATCCAAATTGGAGATTTCCTGAATACGGAGGAGGCTGGGTACAGGTGCAATCGACAGCGCTGAACCCAGTGGATCTTGTGAAAAGCTTGAAGCAAGGTGAATTCTATTCCAGCAGCGGTCCGGAAATTTACGATCTGCGAGTGGTGGACGGTAAACTCATGATCGAGTGCTCTCCCTGTAAATTTATTATGTTTAAATCTTTTCCCCAAAGAGGAGCTTTTTTAGGGGATTTTGAGAGCGGTGAGCCATTGACCCAAGCGTCCATGGAGGTCGATAAGGATATGCAATATATTCGCGTGGAATGTATTGACTTCTCAGGGAAGGTGGCATGGTCCAACCCTGTATTTGTGTCCGATTTGCTTCAGGGAGGAGAATAGCTATGAAGTCAAAAATCTATTTAGACGAGAGTAAGCGCAAATTCAAAGGGAATCTCCATACCCATTCAACTCGCAGCGATGGTCAATATGCTCCTCAGGTTGTAATCGAAGCTTATAAGAATAAGGGTTATGACTTCATGTGTTTAAGCGATCATGAAATTTATTTCAAATCCGATAGCTACGACGATGACAAATTTATCATGCTGGATGGTTATGAAATGGCATGTGAAATGAGCAGGAAAGAAACGGGCCAGCAATACCATATACACGGGCTTTTCGATAAATCACTAGGCTCAGAATGCGGATTCGAGCACGACGAAGAACATGCGAAGCCGGAATATAAAAGCTTGGATACGATCCAGGCCCTGATAGAAGAGATGAGGCATAAAGGGAATTTAATTATTATGAATCATCCGGAATGGTCCAGAAACCGCGCTGAGGATTTGCTGAAGCTAGAGAACTATTTTGCGGTAGAAATTTATAATCACCAGTCCGAAATCGACGAAGCTGTCGGGTACAGCGTTCGCCATTGGGATTATTTACTGAAGAACGGGCGTAAAGTGTTCGGCGTGGCTGCCGATGATGCCCATGGTGGGCGTATAGATGAGGTAATCTCGGAATTTTTCGGTGGGTGGATTTCGGTCGATGCGGACAAGCTGGAGCAGCAAACGTTGATCACGGCGCTAAAGAACGGACAGTTCTACTCTTCACAGGGGCCGGAAATTTTGGATCTGCGGGTAGAGAATGGCTTCTTGCAAATCAAATGCTCACCGGTAAAATTCATTAAGTTTATTACACATCCCAGTAATGGGCGTGCGTTATATAACAAAGATGCTTCTCCCATTACCAGCGGCGAGTTCAAGATAGAGGGTACAGAGCAGTATATTCGCGTGGAATGCATTGATTTTGAAGGGAATATTGCATGGTCAAATCCAATTTTTCCGGATGAACTGCAATAGGGGCAGAGATGAACGGTTCTGATATGCAATTTCGTAAAGACATGAAGAGGTTAGTCATCCCCTCCGTACTTCAAATGCTACTCGGGAATTCATTTTCTTTGATCAATACATTAATGGTCGGAGGATTAGGGGATACGGCGATTGCCATAACGGCTGCTGTGGGTCAAATCAGCTTTATTCTTGGAATGCTTCTTGCAGCGATTTATGGTATTTCAGCTTACATTACACAATTTTATGGAGTAAAAGACTTTGTAAATGTTAAAAAAGCATTTGCTCTTATGCTGATCTCAAGCACCCTCCTTTCATTGATTGTATTTATTCTAGTTTCTATGTTTAAAGCGCCGTTAATCTCACTTTTTATCCAGGATGAATCGGCAATCGCATATGGCGTTCAATATTTATCTGTGATCGTATTCGTTTTCTTAATTAATTCTATCAAAGATGTTTTTAGCAACGCATTGGGTTCGATAGGTAAGGTGAAGCTGACTCTGATTGTTGGGGTTATGGCTATGTTCGTCAATATTTTACTGGACTATGCGCTTATTTACGGGAAGCTTGGTTTTCCTGTGTACGGTATTGTTGGAGCGGCCTGGTCAACCTTAATATCCTCTATGCTCAGCGCGGTTATTCTATTAGGTTACGTCTATTGGAACAAATATTATTTCAATGTCACGCTGAAAGAAATTCTTTCTATCCGCTGGGATTTCGCCCGGAAAATATACATAACCACACTGCCGCTCTTGTTCCATGAAGGGATGTGGTCGGTTGGCAATATGTTATATGCGGTAGCCTTTGGTCATTTAGGAGTGGCTGCTCTAGCAACTTACCAATTAGCGCTCACATTTAACCGATATTTCATGATGGGAATTTTCGGATTTGCCTACGCAGCCAGAGTCATGATTGGCGAGAAGTTAAGTCAAGTCGAATCGGGTGAATACCTTATCTATGCCCGTAAATTCACGCGGATTGCCCTCTATTCGGGTGTAGTCGTTGGAGCTCTTATACTGCTGCTTAATCCGTACATTGTACATCTATTCCCCAACATTAGCATTGAGGTGCGAACCTCCTTCCGGCATGTGATGGTCATTCAAGCTGTAGTGATGATCATGTTCTTCTTAAATAACCTGTGGATTGTCGGCATGTTCAGAGCGGGCGGCGATAATCTGTACACAATGAAGCTAGTTTTAGTCACGACCTGGCTTATTGCTCTTCCGTTAGTGTTTGTTGGGGTGTATGTCTTTCACCTGCCCGTCGAGATCGTGTATATGCTGTTCGTTTTCGAGGAAGTTGCGAAGGCTGGTTTTGGCTATTTCAGATACAGATCAAATAAATGGGCAAGAAATCTTGTTCGAAATATGTAGGAGGTACTACGATGGGAGACCACTATTTATTATTAACACCGGGACCGTTATCCACAACACCTTCCGTCAAAGCAGTGATGCTGAAGGACTGGTGTACCTGGGATGACAGTTATAAATATATCGTTCAGTTGATTCGGAGTAAGCTGCTTCATATAGGCCGAGCATCGGAAGCCCGTTATACGTCAGTGTTAATGCAAGGAAGTGGAACCTTCGGAATCGAAGCAACGATTGGAACGGTTATTCCCCAGGATGGCAAACTCCTTATTCTGGATAATGGAGCGTATGGCAAACGGATCGGGCAAATTGCGCGGATACTCGGAATTGGTTACCGAACTTTAGAATTCGCCCCGAGCCAAATTATTGATGTAGAGCAAGTGGATGCCTTGATGAAGCAAGATCCAGCGATAACCCATGTTGCCTTCGTACATTGTGAGACAACGACAGGTATTCTTAATCCGCTCGAACAGCTGGTACAGACGATTAAGGGACACGGGAAAATAGCTATTGTCGATGCCATGAGCAGCTTTGGAGGGATACCGGTAGAAGTTGAGGAGTGGGGCATTGATTACTTAGTCAGCAGCTCGAATAAATGTATTCAAGGTGTACCTGGCTTCAGCTTTGTTCTCTGTAACAAGGATGAATTGGCAAAGTGTAAGCACAATGCAAGGTCATTATCATTAGATCTGTATGATCAATGGCAAGTGATGGAGCAGGAGGAAGGGAAGTGGCGGTTCACCTCTCCGACGCATGTGGTACGGGCCTTCTCTCAGGCCTTGCTTGAATTAGAGGCAGAAGGCGGAGTCGAGCGGCGTTATGTCAGATACCTTGAGAATCAACAAACATTAGTTCATTTAATGGAAAGTGCAGGATTTAAAGCATACCTTCCCGAAGCGCTGCAGTCACCGATTATCACTACGTTCAGGTATCCGGACTTTGAGCATTTCAGCTTTGAGTCTATGTATCTCTTTCTGAAAGAGCGAGGGTATGTAATCTATCCAGGTAAATTAAGCGACGTACAAGTATTCCGGATCGGTTCAATTGGCGATGTGCATCTAGAAGATATGGTGGGTTTGTGTGCGGCAATATTGTCCTATGCGACAAACAATGGGGAATGAATGGAGAGCGATTCGTTTATGAAAGTACAAGGATTAATTTTGGACTGGGCCGGAACGACGGTCGATTATGGATGTATGGCTCCCGTGCATGTGTTCTTCGATATCTTCCGGATGATTGGGATCGAACCGACGATGGAAGAAGTCAGAGCTCCAATGGGGTGCTTAAAACGGGATCATATCAAGATGATGCTGGAAATGCCGCGGATACGCAGACAATTTGAAGAAAAGATGGGGCGTCCATTCACCGACAGCGATGTGGATCAGCTACATGATGCTTTTGAACCGAAGCTGCTTGAAATCTTGCATCGATTTGCTGAACCTATTGAGTATGTTGTTGATACCGTGCAGCAGCTTAGAGAGTTAGGGTTACGAATTGGCGGGACGACAGGATATAACGACACCATGATGCAAATTGTCGCAAGCAGGGCAGAGATGAACGGTTACGCACCAGATTATTGGCTGACTCCTGATTCTGTCCATGGCAGAGGGCGTCCGTATCCTTATATGATCTACGCGAATATGATTCATCTGGATATGGGTATGCCTTCTCAAATCGTAAAAGTAGGGGATACGAAGTCGGACATGCAAGAGGCAAGAAATGCCGGAGTATGGGCGGTTGGCATCGTTAAAGGCAGCTCCATGTTAGGTTTGACGCAGGAAGAAGTGAATGAGATGGAGCCGGCTGCTTTGAAGCTTCTAGTTGAAGCGGCTAAGCAGCAGTTTATCGAATGTGGAGCGCATGATGTTATTGAGGATATGTCTCAGCTGCCTGGTCTCATTGAAACGATTAACAGCCGTTTGCTGGGAGGGGACAGCCCTCATGGATATTAAGGCTTATCAGAGAAGTGAAGGAGATATTAATCTATCGGCAGAACGCGGGCAATGGCAAGAAACGAATTTAAGCCGCCACACTAAAGAAGTTCTAGAAGAAGACAGCCGGTACTTTCTGCATCAATCGATGTCGACGCCTTGTTTGAACGTAATTACAAATGCCGAAGGCATCTATTTAGAAGATCTGGATGGCCGCAAATATATGGATTTTCACGGTAACAGCGTGCATCAGGTTGGGCATAAGAACAGTTATGTTATCGATGCGGTCAAGAAGCAATTGGACGAGCTGCCTTTTCTGCCGCGGCGTTATACGAGTCCGGTTGCAGTTCAATTAGCACGCAAGCTCGTGGAGCTGGCACCTGGTGATCTGAATAAGGTGTTATTCACACCTGGGGGTACAAGTGCCATCGGAATCGCGATGAAGCTTGTTCGTAAAGCGACGGGAAACTTTAAGACAATTTCTACTTGGGACTCTTTCCACGGGGCAAGCCTAGATGCGATTTCTGTAGGAGGAGAAGGTGTATTCCGAAACCATATGGGACCCTTGCTGCCGGGAACAGAGCATATGATGCCTTATAATTCCTATCGCAGCTTCTATGGGGATTCCGATCCTGACGGCTCGAAAACCCTTGATTATCTGGAATACATGTTGAAGCGGGAGGCAGATGTCGGGGCAGTTATCATGGAGCCGGTACGCAGCACAGATGTGCAGGTTCCGCCGAAAGCGTACTTCCAAAGATTACGTCAAATATGCGATCAATCCGGTGTTCTGCTTGTGCTGGATGAAATTCCAACAGCCCTCGGGAGAACCGGCAAAATGTTCGTTCATGAGCATTACGATATTGTTCCGGATATTGTGGTGATTGGCAAAGGGCTTGGGGGCGGATTATTTCCAATGGCGGGCATCATTGCACGTGAAGGCTTGGATGTGGCTCATGATATATCCCTCGGGCATTATACCCATGAGAAAAGCTCAGTAGGTTGTGCCGCTGCTTTGGCGACAATCGAATATATTGAGCAGCATGGATTGCTCGAACATGCGGAGCGAATGGGAGTTTATCTGGAGCGGGAGCTGATGGCCATGATGAATAGACATGAAGTCATTGGGGATGTCCGGGTGATTGGAATGCTCGCTGCGATTGAGCTGGTTACCGATCGCCAAACGAAGAAAGAGGCGGTAGAAGGGGCAGAAAAGGTCATGTACCGCTGTATGGAGATGGGCCTGAGCTTTAAGGTTTCTAATGGCAACGTGTTAACCTTGGTGCCGCCCCTAATTACAACTCAAGAGCAGCTGCAGCATGCCCTCCAGTGTATTGAAACGGCGATCTCGCAAGTGTTTCCACGGTAAACAACATGAAAACATAATAAAACAACAAGAAAACATACATTTAACGTGGAATTAATCCTCTTATTACACTCTAATCTTATACTAATATTGTACTAAATTATAAAAAATGGGATGAGGGGAAATGGAGATGCGGACCAAATTATCCATGCTAATTGTAGTATTGCTAGGATTGACCGTCGTATTGGGAGCATGTAGTGCGAAGAATAATACGGGGAAAGAAGCAGCTTCTGCGGCAAATGTTCAGAATAAATCTAATACACCGAAGGATGCCAAGACGAAAGAAATTATTAAAATCAGTGTAGGTGAGGACGATTACGGTGCCCGGATGTCAAACTATGCAGCTGCTTTTAAAGCCTTGAATGAAGAGTTGACGGCACAAGGCAAAAATGTAGAAGTAGTTGCCGACATTTTACCGGCTGTTGGTGATGATGAACTTGTTCTACAAGCCCAAGCCGGCCAATACCGCGATATTTCTATGAATTCAAGCCTGGATATTGGCTGGGAACTGGATGCAGGACTTATTCAACCTATTGATTGGCTGAAGGAGTCAGAGGTATTCAAAACTCTTCCTCAAAATCTATGGGATATCATGGAATACCAAGGGCATGTATACGGTGCAATTCAGGATATGGACGCTTCCCCTCTGTATATAAACAAAACAGCTTTAAAAACACTGGGTTGGTCTGATGCGGATATTGAAGGACTTCCGGATCGGGTGCTTAAAGGTGATTGGACGATGGAGGATATGCTGAACATTGCTACTGAAGCTGTTGAGAAAAAGGTGACGAAGTACGGCTTGGTGAGTGATGGGCTCGACAACATCAGTGTTCAGGACATTAACAACCAAATGATGGGCTTTGAGCCTTACGATCAGGAACAAAGTAAAGTGATTTTCGATAAAAAGGGCATTACAGATACTTATAGTTTTTGGGAGAAAGGAATTAAGAGTGGTGCCATTACGAAAGACTTTGCTGCATTGGAAGATGTGGGCTTCGGATATTTTGTTAACGGAGATGTCATGTTTTTCATTGGAGGTACCGGATCATACAATATTATGAAGGAAGCTTACGGGAAAACAGATAAGGAATTCGAGGATTGGTTTTATGCAAACAGTACCTTTACTCTAATTCCGGCTGGAAGTAAGGGCGGGGAGCCGGGTTCACTGGCCAATCCGCGTCTGTATTATGTCAGCTCCAAGGTAGATGAGCAGAAAATGCCTTATGTTCAACGAATCATTGAATTGGCAATGGCTCCAAATTTACAAATGGACCACACCATAGCCTCAGGCAAACTGCCGGTAACAAAATCGGGACAAGAAGATCCACGGTTTAGTGATTTGAGATTTTTACATGACGTAGCGTACATGCTGGATTATACCAAGGTACGTCCGCCGCATCTTGCCTACCCTGATTATTTGAAGCAGCAAATTAAAGGTCTTGAAGCAATCATGGTTAATGGTGCATCGGCAGAAGAAGCCTATAAGTTATTCGAAGAAAACTATAAGCAAAATGTGGATCAGGACCAAGTTATCTTCAGATAGCCGGCAGCAATACTTTCGATAATAGAAGAAACAACGGCTTGCATATTGCAGGATTGTAAAGTCCTCCTATGGCAAGCCGTACATATGAGAGAGGAAGGGGCCAATGAATTTAGCCAGATTGAAGAAAAAATCTTACCCCTATCTGTTTTTGGCGCCGTTTGCGATCTTAACTTTATTATTCTTTGTCATTCCTGCATTTGCGACTATATGGATGTCCACAACAAATCTAGATCGGAAGATGAAGGCGGATTTCATCGGGCTGGGGAATTTCCGGCAAATCCTTGCAGACATTAATTTATTGCCAATCATTAAGATAACCCTGATTTATGTATTTTTCTCCTTAATCCTTACCGTCGCTTTCAGCTTGCTCTTGGCGATTTGCACACAGTATCTGGTGAAAAATAAAAGAATAGGTGCCCTTTATCGTGTCATATGGCTTATTCCGAGCACCATGCCTGGCTTAGTCTATGTTGTATTCTGGAAATATATATTCAACCCGACACCAGGAGGATTTGCGAATAAAGTCATCATGTACTTTGGTCTGGAACAACCGGTATCCTGGTTCAATGAAGCAGGACTATTAATTATTATTGTTGCCGGAGTCATCTCAGGTGCCTCGGGTGGCATGATTCTGTTCTCGGCTTCGATCAATTCAATTCCCGAAGATATATATAAAGCAGCAAGGGTAGATGGAGCCAAAGACCGTTCTATTATTAAGGACATCATTCTTCCCGCATTAAAATGGCCGATTATGTACGTTACGGTGACTTCGACGATCGGATTATTTGCAAGCTACAATTTTATTTTGCTTGCTACGGGAGGCGGTCCCGTGTTTGATACCACAACATTGGCTCTCTATGGTTACCAGCAGGCCTTTAATCGGTTGGAGTATGGATATGGCGCTGCTATATCGGTCATAGTGGTCATTATTTCACTTCTGCTAACCCTGCTGTTATTTCGGATATTTGATTTCAATAAACTGATTCGTCCTCCCCGGATAGAAGACTAACCATACTAGATAAGAGTGGTGAAACCCTGTGAGCTTATGGAAATTCAGCAAACGGAATATGATTCATTTCTTCATGGTCCTGTTAATGCTGCCTATCATTTTTATGATCATTTGGTTATTTGTATCGTCGGTATACAACTATAATTCAGGGAGATTGTCTTGGGAGAATTGGCAGTTTTTAAGGAGATCTTTTGTTCTTGAAGGAATAAGTTTTCCGATGATTTGGCCGATTGTGATGAATACGGTTGTGTTTGGGCTGCTCATCACGGTGATTGACCTTCTGGTCGCTGTTCCAGCCGCGTATGCCTTTTCCAGATTGAATTTTGTGGGCAAAGGATTTGCTTTGAAATTTCTGTTTATTATGGGGTCCTTTCCCGGGATTACATTATTGATTACAAGCTTTTTTATAATGATGTACTTAGGGCTGCTCAACACCGTATTTGCAGTTGTTGTGCTGTCGGCAGCAGGAATGATTCCTTGGCATGTGTATATTCTGAAGGGATTTTTTGATGAAGTCTCCTGGGACTTGGAATTCTCCGGCATGATTGACGGGTGCAGCCGTTTCAAATGTCTTTATCAGATTATTCTGCCGAATATGCTGTCGGGTATTTCAGCGATCGCCATCTATGCTTTTATGGGGGCTTACGGGGAATGGCTGCTAATCAAGCTGTTTATTTTCGATAACACCAAATTGACGCTTGCCGGTTACCTGGCCAAACTGATTTTTACAGATGATGATAAGGTTACAAATATTGGGCTAATTACAGCTATTGGACTCTTCTATACCATTCCAATCGGCATATTTTATCTATTCACCCAACGGACGATGATGAAGGTGACCATAGGAGGTTCCAAAGGCGTATGATAAAACTAGAAGGAATATCGAAGAAATTTGGCGATTCAACAGCGCTGGAAAATGTCAGCTTGGATATTAAGCGGGGTGAGTTTGTCGCGCTTCTAGGGCCATCCGGCTGCGGCAAGTCAACCACGTTAATGATTCTGGCCGGACTTCTCCAGCCTACGAGCGGAAAGGTATATTTTGACGGGAAAATTGTAAATCATGTGGAGCCTAAGGACAGGGATATCGGGATGGTATTTCAAAGTTACGCGCTCTATCCGCATATGTCTGTCCTTGATAATATTGCATTTCCATTAAAGCAGCGGAAAGTGAAGAAAAAAGAACGTCATCAAAAAGCCCAAGAGATTGCTGCAATGCTGCAAATTGATCAATTGACAGACCGGATGCCAAGCCAGCTCTCAGGCGGACAGCAACAACGGGTAGCGATGGCCCGGGCACTTGCTAAAGACCCCTTGTTCCTGCTGCTGGATGAACCCATGTCAAATCTGGATGCCCGCTTAAAGGTTGATGTCCGCGACGAAATCCGGCGCCTGCAGCTGAAACTGGGAATTACAACAATTATTGTGACCCATGATCAGGAAGAAGCGATGGCAGTGGCTGATAAAATCGCGATCCTGCAAAATGGGAAAATTCAGCAGTACGGTACACCGGACGAGTTATTTATGAAGCCTGTTAATTTGTTTGTCGCACACTTTATGGGGAATCCGCCAATGAACATCCTGAAATGTGATTTGCTCCGCAACGGAAATGAACGTATATTACGTGGAGATGGCTTTGACTATAAGCTTTTATCGACTAAAAAATTGAACGCTGAATTTAAAGGAACAAAGGTAGCCCTAGGGGCAAGGCCTCATCATCTTCAGATTTCCAAAGTACAGCTGGAGAATAGTATTCCGGCGAAGGTCGTGCTGGTCGAACAGCTTGGGCGGGAGAAATTGATCAAGGTCATGTTGGGCAATAATGAAAACACGACGAATTTTATTCGTATATTAAGCCCTTCGGATCTGAATGTGTCGTATAATGAACGTATTTATCTTACACTAGACTCTGAGGCTATTCATATTTTCGATGAAGAAACCGGCAAGGTCATTACCTAATACGCAGGATGATTTTGAAACTATGTTAAGGGAGGGAGCAAGTTGTCGCTTGCTGGGGAGGATAGAAAGATCAGTATTATGAATCTGCTTAATGAGAAGGGCAAAGTGATTGCCAGAGAGCTTTCCTTGCTCTTTGAAGTTTCAACGGAAACGATACGAAGAGATCTCGATGAGCTGGAAAAAGAAAATAAATTGAAAAAAATATACGGCGGTGCAGTTAAGTTCAAGGTGGGGATGGAGCCTCCGCTGTATGAAAGAGAATTATTAAACGCTGAGGCTAAGAGCAAGATCGGGCTTCTCGCTGCGGAGTTAATTGATCACAACGATGTGATTATAATAGATGAAGGAAGTACGGCCCTGCAAATTATTCATTTTTTAGAGGGCAAGCATAATGTAACGATATTGACCAACTCTATACCAGCGATGATGTTACTGATTGAAAATAAAAAACGCGGGGCCTTCGACGGTAAGATTATTTTGATAGGCGGAGAAGTCAACGTAAAACACTTGCGGGTATCCGGTCCGATTGCTGAGAAAATTATGGAGGATTTCTATGTCAATAAATCCTTTATTTCTGTGGATGGTGTTTCCTTGGAGTATGGGATAACAAGCTATGACTATGAGCAGGCGGTACTGACCAGGGAATTAATTCGTTGTTCAGAGACAGTGATTGTAGTTGCAGATGAGTCGAAAATCGCTAAACGAACATTGGCCAAAATTGTTGATTTTCATGAGGTGCATGTTATCGTTTCCGATCAAGAGCCTCCAAACGGTTGGATTCCGAAACTTAAGGATAGCGACGTCAGATGGATCCATCCTTAGGGCTGAAAATCATAAGTTTTTAATGAATGAACCTTAAATTACGATCTGTAACAGATTGTAATTTAAGGTCACTTTTATTGCCTTTCTAGAGCATGTCTTCAAACTGGAAGAGCTCTGGGGAAGCAGGGATTTAGTATTGAAAGTAGGGGACCTAAAAGCCCGCAGCGGGTTCATATACTCGTAACGGACTCAGGAGGCGCTATGGAGAGTAAAACACCTGTTTATTCTCTTTTGCGGACCCAGGCGACCTTATCTGCTCTGCATTCTATCTAAAAACGGCCAGCAGGGAGAAATAACTGCGCTGGAGTCCGTTGTCCTCCTGTAACAGGCTAAAAGCCCCAATTAAGTGCAACTCGGTCCGTTCGTAAACTCCTTTCTCCGCGTGTGATCAGAAAGTGCTACTGTACCCATGATTCCTTAGGGCTTACAGCAGCAGGTTTTGGCGGGGAAGCGGTTTGAAGACACGCTCTAATCTATCACGAGAAATCCACCTTTAATTTCTTCTTCATCTTACCTATAATTACATAAAAAGGGTTATGGAGTGAGTTTCAACGAAAGGAGTTTAATATGAAAAAGGATTGGAGAGCAGTTCAGATCATCATAGTAATCTTAATAGTAACAGATGGATTTAAAAATTTTTATAATTTAACAAGTGAAACCCATTCAATCGGGTTCAACACTTCATTAACAACCTCTTTCTACTACTTCCCATCTATTCTGCTGTCAGTGTGTTTAATACTTTCTATTGCTTTATTTTTTATTACAAAAAGAAATATGTTTTACAGATTGTTAAGTGGGTCTATTCTTTTGTACGGCATAGATACAATTATTTTCACTCTGGTGATATTATCACCTTCAATCAGTGATTACTGGTACATTATGATCATGGGATTATTGTTGGGATTCATCGAATTTACTGTCGGCAAAAAAATGCTCAAAACTGATTGCAAATATGGCAAGTGGAGGTATACCATGCGCTGACGCTAATGATTTCATTTGCGACGCGGATTGTACACAGGAGTCGTGTTGACGCACGGCTCCTTTTATATTCGTATCTTATCACACCAAAGAGTATACCTAAAACCCCTGTTATAATAGCCCGTACCTATTTCTCCCGTACAGGCACTTCTAGGCATCTACCCACATACAATAAAAGGACCATGAACCCGTAGTTCTCATTGCTGATCGGTTTCATTGTACATGTGCGGGAGGTGTCGCCAAGTTGCCAGGAATCATAAGCACGATAGCGCTACTGATCAAAGAACTGACGCTGCTGGTATCGTACGTAAGAAACAATGCTTTTCCCCAGCCGCTCTCGGAGCAGGATGAAAGCAAATACTTAGGCATGATGGCTGAGGGCGACGCTAAGGCTCGTAACTTGCTAATCGAACACAATTTGCGCTTAGTTGCCCACATAGTAAAAAAGTTTGATAACACCGGCGAGGATATGGAGGATCTGATTTCCATCGGCACGATCGGATTAATCAAAGCCATCGAGAGCTATCGGCCGAACAAAGGCACGAAGCTCGCGACCTTTGCTGCTCGTTGTATAGAAAACGAAATTTTGATGCACCTACGTTCGCTCAAGAAAACACGTAAGGACGTATCTCTCCACGATCCAATTGGGACAGACAAAGAAGGTAATGAAATTACACTTATCGATATCCTTGGCTCCGAAGCTGATGATGTCATTAAAGAAGTCGATCTGAAGATTGAAAAGAGCAAGATTTACCGCAACCTCGACATTTTGGACGAGAGGGAGAAGGAAGTAGTTGTCGGACGTTTTGGCCTCGACACAGGCGGTGAAGAACGGACGCAGCGGGAGATCGCCAAGGATCTCGGCATTAGTCGCAGTTATGTGTCTCGGATAGAAAAGCGGGCGTTGATGAAGCTGTATCATGAGTTTTATAAGGCGAAGCGCTGAGGTCTGGATGATAATTTAAGTAATAAGTAGCGATTAACAATAGAACATTTTAAAAGCGACTTGCCAACAGGGAAGTTGCTTTTTTGTTAGTACGCCCAGCATGGGCGTCATCTCTAGGGTGAAAGTCCCGAACGGAGGCTGGTGAGCGCCTAACATTAGCCAAGGACAAGGTTGTCCATCGTGAGGTGGAATCTGAAGGAAGTCGGAAGAGGTACACGGAGGTTGGCTTGAGCATCGCCAAGAGCATCTTTATGGTCGTTGTCTTTCCAGCGCCATTCAGTCCCCAAAATCCAAATCTTTCTCCTCGGCTCACCTCCAGCGAAAGATTGTTCAATGCGATATAGTCGCCAAACTTCAACTCCTCCATAAAGAGAGAGCTTATTCAGGATTCTAAGTACGCCACTCCTGAACAAGCTCAATCAGAAATCTTTCAATAAATCTACTTTATGATGTCCTGGCAATCGCTTAAGCGAGGCGAGGCTGGCCCAAGCCCAATTGAGCAGAGCCAATTCAGCACTACCTCATGCAGCACGTTGATGTTGTCTACCTGACAGTGTTCTAATCCGCCAAGTCGTCTATCCTCTATCGGGTAGAACGTCTTGTTTTTCGAACCCGCTTGCTCGTAATTCTTCAAGGCTTGTGTCAGCGGATTTGGCTGAACCAATATCTCTTCCGCCCCGTGCATTACAAGAAGCGGACATTCTATCTGGTGGAGCACGCCCTCAAGATTATAGGCAAAACGCGGATTCCCCGCAAAATCCTCCAAGCTTTTTGCCCCCAGAATTCTCATGCCGTGTGCGGCCAGACTCGGCGGCATCCATTTAAGCATGGCATCCCAGTCGAAGGCGTGCGTACCGCCGTCGGAGATGACGGCAGCAATCCTGTGATCGAACGAAGCGAATCGCAGCGAGTCGTAAGCCGCAAAACTCTCCCCGTGCACGATAATCTTATCGGGATCAACTTCCGGCCGTGTTAGAAGAAAGTCGATTGCTCGGGAATGAAAAGCCTCACTGTCCGCCCGTCTCCCCTTTCCCTTTTCGTACAGCGAGAGGCCGGTGCCAGGCTGGTCATAGACCAGAAAGTTATATCCACACGAAATGAAGGCGGGACCTAGCCAGAAATAATTTTCAATTGACCACTCGTCGCCACCGTTAAGCGCAAAAAGGGTCGGCTTTGGACCTTTTATCCAGGAAGGGGAGAAGAAGTACCCCTCCAGCTTGACATCCTCGTAATCGACTTGGATCTTCTCCGGTCGGACATCGAAGTACTTTCCGGCAGCTTCGAAGAGTTCATTTACCTTCTTAAAGATACGGATTTTCTCGATGTCATCATCCATCACCGCATACTCTGCGATTCTGTAGTAATTGCAGGCGCGAATGTAGCAGTTTCGTGCTGTATACCAGTTTCCAGCCGTTTCGGCCTCCTTGCCGTGTCTTTCCAATGCCTGGGCGGTTATGAACCATTCCCTGTGCCACGTATCCTTGTCATCGGGGTCGATTTTTTTGCAGGACTCGTAGATCTCGGTGACGTCCGTAGCACCGAGGCTTGCCATACCCAAAGCTTTGGTGACTTGGTATGACATCATGTAGTTACTGGGCCAACGGCTGAACTCAATTGACATTGCAACCTCCTCCTTTTCCAGTTCTAGTGATTGTAGTTTTTTTACTACAAGTATATTTTTACAACACAAAGATAAAGCTTCTTTAAAAGAAAAATAAATGTTTATAAAGAGAATATAAAAAACTATAAACCGCTGAAAAAAATCAAAAAAGGCTGCTGCCTGGGTGTGGTCACACCTGGCAGCAGCCTTTAACTTTGTTGTAAAAGAAGATGTGCAAAAATAAGGTCAGCGCTGTGCCGCCCGGGGAAGGCTGAATCTTATCCCCAAACCGCCATATTCGGAAGGGTAGGCAACAATTTCGCCCCCGTGATGTTCAATAATGGATTTACAGCTTGCTAGCCCCAGCCCCAGCCCGCCCTTTTGGATTTGCCGGGATTTATCCACAGTGAAAAATTTGAGGAACAGAGAAGAAATATCCTTATCCGGCACTCCAATTCCGTTATCCTCGATTTGGAAATAGGCATAATGTCCTAGCGGGTATCCGGTCATATACACTTTCAGCTTATTCTTCCCTCCATATCTTACAGCATTGCTAAAGAGGTTGCCGAAAACCCGACGGATCATCGGTTCATTGAGCATTAGCAATATATTTTCCGTGAATGAATGGCGGCAAGTAAGCTCGTTGTCAAGTCCCGCCAGCTCGTACTCATATTCAAGGGCAATTTTTTCAAATAATTTTGATGCTTTTACAGGTTTAGCTACCATGGATTCCAACTCCAGTTTTTCTTTGGTGAAGCTGGAGAAATCATTGATGAGTTCGACCATATATTCTGACTTCCTTTGAATCAATTCATAATATTCCTGCTTTTCAGTTTCTGGTAAGTCCTTGTGTGCAGCCAGCAGTTCAGTAAAACCGTTAATAGAGGTCAGGGGTGTTTTCAAATCGTGGGCGATTGCGGCAATCATATCGGTTTGCTCTCTGTGGGCGAGTTGAAGCCTATGCTCCATCTTATTGAAGTGCTTATATAGTTCTCCGATCTCGTCATTACTCCTCAAAGCTAGCGGAGGCATTGGATGTACAATATTTACTTCTTCCAGCCTGGTATTCAGAAGCTGAATGGGTTTCTCTATGCAAAAATGAATATAGATAATCAGAATAATAAATATGAAAAAGGCAATGGCAAATATGGGCAGGAGCAATGCTATATATCGCGAGTCCAGCAATGAACTGCGTATAGGGGAATATACTGCAAAGACAAGCTTCAGGTACATTCCAATTGAAAACATAAAAATTATAAGCATCAGCAGGAATAAGAGGGGAAGTTTTATTTTCAGTTTCATACTATTGCTCTCTTTCCGTATATTTATATCCTATGCCCCATATGGTTTTAATAAAGTCATAATCAGGACCAAGTTTCTTACGGATATTTTTTATATGGACCGTTACGGTATTTATTTCTCCGTATTCGTCTCCCCAGACGTTTTCATATATCTGCTCGCGAGTCAATACATGATTGGGGTGACGCATAAGGATAGACAAAATTTGAAATTCCTTCGTTGATAAGTCGAGCTTCCTGCTATGCAGGAATGCTTCAAACGTCTTATCGTTCAAAATGAGCGGAGCATCCGCCTTTTCGTTACTGGTACTAAGTTCATCCCACTCTTTAAACAGCCTGTCCACTTTTCTGAAGTGGGCCTTTATCCTGGAGGCAAGCTCCTGAATACTGAAAGGTTTGGTCATGTAATCGTCTGCTCCTATTTCGAGCCCGACGATTTTATCAATGTCCTTATCACGCGCACTTAAAAAAAGAATTGGAACATTATAAGATTTTCGGATACTTCTGCAGACATCATGTCCATCCATATCAGGCATCACTATATCAAGAACGATGAAATCAATGTGGTTTTCTTCCAATGCAGATAAGGCTTCTTTCCCGGAACATGCCGAAATTATTGCAAATTGCTCGTACCTTAAACTCTTTGTGATGAGTTTTACGATTTCTTCATCGTCGTCTACAACTAATATCGTTTTTGGCATCTGTATACCTCCCAACCTCTTTACATGGACTGCATTTATAACACAAGAGCCGCATGACTCGAATTGACAAGTGGAAACGGCTTTGCCGTCCTTTTTAAGGACGGTACCGTTTCAGCGAGAAATAGAAGGATAAGTTATCGTGTGAAACATATAACGCTTATATTTCAAAAAAAGTCGCGCTCAAAGCGCCTCTCCAGTTCCGGATACGCTGGAATAAGAGCTTGAGCAACGCCTTGGGGAATTCTGATATAAATAATAATTCCTTAATCTTGTTGATGCAATTCTCCACTTCGTAAATAGAATCAAGGTCTAAATATTGAATTGCATAGTCCGTAGAAGTACGTGAAGTCCATTTCTAATGAGCGGATGAACTTTTTATTTTATTGTTTTTATGAACATCTTCCGTACCGCTATCCAAGGCGGTCTTGTAATATAAACATTTATGTTCTATGACTTCCATCGTTTTTTTTAATTCTTCCATCTGTGCTTCTACGGAAGCTTTCCGCTCCAGGAACATGTCATATCTTTGCTGCAAGGTGGAATCCCCCTCAGAGCACCACTCAATAAAATGTTTAATTTCCTTAATCGGCATCCCGGATGACTTCAAGCATTCAATGACTTTTAAAGCGTCCATATCCGATTCCTTGAAAAGGCGTTTCCCGCTGGAGGTCCTTTCTATAAAGGGCATAAGACCTTCCTTGTCATAGTAACGCAGGGTATGTGGTGTCATGTTAAAGTGTTCTGCAACTTCACTTATGGAGTATGTCTTCATTATGTATCTCCAGTCTCAATTGTATTTTTTGCTTGACTTAGAGTTAACTTTAAGTAATAACATATGTTTTGTAAAGCCGGTGTTACAGATTTTAATATTAACTAGAAGAGAGGTTACATTATGATAAAAGTTAGTGCACGCGCTACATTCAGCCAGGAAGGTCCGTTCAAGCTAACCACCATTGAGCGCCGGAATCTTCAGCCGCACGATGTTCTTATTGAGATTAAGTACGCTGGGATCTGCCACTCGGACATTCATACAGCCCGCGGGGAGTGGGGGCCGGTCACCTATCCACTTGTTCCAGGGCATGAGATCGCCGGAATTGTTAGCCAGGTCGGTTCCGCAGTCACAAAGTATTCAGTAGGTGACCGGGTAGGGGTAGGGTGCTTGGTTGACTCCTGCGGAGAGTGCAGCAATTGCCATAAAGGTGAGGAGCAATATTGCCTTAATGGAAGTACAGGCACCTATGGAGCTACCGACCGGTACGGGCACTATACCCAGGGCGGGTATTCCACTCACATTGTTGTAACAGAAGACTTCGTGGTCCGGATTCCTGACGCTATTCCGCTTGATGCTGCTGCACCACTTTTGTGTGCCGGAATCACAACCTATTCACCGCTGCGCCATTGGGGGGCCGCTCCAGGCAAAAAAGTAGCTGTGGTGGGTCTTGGCGGACTTGGACACATGGCTGTGAAAATCGCTCATGCCATGGGGGCTGAGGTTACTGTTTTATCACAGTCACTGAAAAAGAAGGAAGACGGTCTGCAATTAGGGGCGGACCATTATTATGCGACTAGCGATCCGGAGACATTTAAGCAGCTTGCCGGTTCGTTCGACCTGATCGTAAATACAGTAAGTGCGCAGATTAATATTGATGCCTATCTTTCGCTTCTGGCGCTGGATGGTACATTAGTCAATGTCGGTGCACCCGCTGATCCATTGGCAGTTAACGTATTCTCGCTGATCGGCCACCGCCGCTCGTTTGCCGGATCAATGATTGGCGGAATCCGTGAAACGCAGGAAATGCTTAATTTCTGTGCTGAGCACAATATTGCATCTGAGATCGAGGTTATTTCTGCCGACCGGATCGATGAAGCCTGGGAGCGTGTACTTGCTTCAGATGTCCGTTACCGGTTTGTAATTGATATCAGCACGATGGGGAATGAATAAGGATCGTCCTCTTTTTGACATTATATCGTGTCCATAACCTCAAAAAGTTCGATAACACAGGCGAGGATATGGAGGATCTGATTTCCATCGGCACGATCGGACTGATCAAGGCCATTGAAAGTTACCGTGCCGGGTGGGAATTCTTCTCTTGGGGAGGAGCTAGGTTTCACTACAGCCGGCCCGGATCTATTTCTGATTGGATTTCCTGTAGACTGCCGGAGTAACGCCATATCTTTTTTTGAAAGCAATATAGAAGGTGTTTAATGAAGAAAAGCCATATTTCAGTACGATCGGCTCAATCGGCGCTTCGCTGGATAGCAGTTCCCCGCAGATGATGCTTAGACGTTTCTCGGATATCGTTTCCGTAATGGAGCGGTTCGTCTCGTTCTTGTACAAATTTCTAATATAATTTACCGACAGGCCAAGCTCATCGGAGAGCATCTTAACGGACAAATTAGCATCGGTCAGATGTGCTTCGATGAGCTGTTCAACCTGCCCGACCAGACCGGCATTTCTTGAGACACTGCGGACGGCTGCGATCTCATCCAGAAATTTGGCGGATACTCCTGCCATCCACTCCACAACGGCTTCAAGTGTTTCGAGCTTAATAATCTGATTCTCTACCGAGGTCAGACTCCAGGAGCTGGGCAGCACGGGTTGATGGGTGATCTCCTGCATCGAGCGGCGGATTTCCATAAATAAAGTGATTAATGACATTTTGCATTCGAAGTATGGCCGTTCTCTAAGCGAAGAAATAGCCATATACAGGCTGTCAAGGAAGGCGGAAGGATCCGCTCTATGAATGGCCTGTACCATTTGCCTTTCCAGCTCCAGCGGCATATGATACAGCTCGGCAGGGCTTGCATCTGCATACTCCTCTATTACAAAGGCTCCTTGCCCTAAACGGAAACGCTCCTGGGTCATCTCATAGGCCTCCATATACCCCTCATGAAGTTCGTTCACCCCCTCCAAATGTTTGCCGCAGGCTACTGTGGTTCCGATGGTTAGAAATTGTGCTACCAGCTGCTGCGCCTGCTGAAGCTTCCCGGCATACATAACCGCAGATTGCCCCCTGCCAACCGGGAGAATCACTGCAACATGATCTTTGCCCATATCAACGGTAAGAATCCCTTTCATAACGTCTGTCTGCAGGGATTCCTGGATAATATTAGCCATGGCGAAGCGCAACAGCCGCTGGTCTTTCTCCGAATACCGCACTGTAAAGGAAGCAAACTGGTCTATCCGGAAGATAGCTACAGATATTCCCTCCTCAGACAGTTCAATGCCAAGCTCGCTGCAATTGTTGCGGATTTCCGCAATGGATAAGGTAAGCCCCCCCAATAATTCACGTATAAACCGCTCCCGGGCCAGAAACTTGTTCTTCCGCCCATGCTCGGTCAGCTCATGGATCCGCTCATTCTGGGAGACAAATACCTGGGATAAATACACCAGCTCATTGGCTTCGTTCTGCCCGTCCAGCTGCTCCGCATGATGCTGCTCCATAACATTGTGAACAAGCTCCTGGATTGGCGAATACACCCGTTTCGACAATAGAATGATCACCCACAGAGAAGCGGCAAACAGGCCTGCAAACAGTAGCAGTGTCAAATTCCGCAGCCATGTGATTTTGCTTAAGATTATCGATTTGGGAATCGTCTCGATAAATCTCCAGTTTTGGATGCCGTTGATGGAGGTATTGGCGTAGACCAGCATTTGCTCCGGGGATTTCTGCGGCTTCACGATCTTCCAGCCGTTCGCCTCCTTTTCCACGGCCTGGCTGAACTCTTGTATCTGTTCTGCATCCAGCTTCACGGTGCTGAAGACAAGCTCTTTTTTGTCATTGAGCACAAAGACGCTGGTCTCCAGAACATTGCTGTTATTCTGCAGCAGCGTCATGATATTGTCAGCATCGACGTTCAGTACGAAAGCGGAAATAGATTTGCCGGTCTCATAGGGGACGATAGCCGTAATCACTTTCTTCTCCTTGCCGGATTCCAGCGGCAGCATAAGGGTCCGGGGAATAAGAAAGGCTCCGTCAGTCAGTTTCCGGGTCCGCAGCCGCTGTAATACTTCCTGGTCATAGAAGCTGTCAAATTCATTCACGCCCAGCCGGGAATCGATAATTTGCTGCGTATAATCATTAATCAGATAGACCGAATCGATGGATGGATTTCCCTTCTTGATGTTCATCAGCCGGCTCCAAACCGCATAGGTGTCCAGGTCGCTGTGCTGCTCTGAGAGCGCATAAGACTCGATCTGGACATCGGAGCTCGAGGAATAAGCGTAATTGATAGACCATTCCATGAGCTGCGCTGTATTCTTGGCTCCATTGACTAACAGAGACTCGGAGTGGTCGCCGATTTCCTTGAGCAGGGTCTTTGAGGATAGAGAATAGAGGGCAATGAATGAAACTGCCAGCACGATAATATTGGCGCTGACAAAATAAATGATGATTTTGATAAAAGTGGAGCGTTGCTTCAAAAAATTCAACCGGGATAGTTTGAATCTAGGCATGTTGTACCCCCGTCTGTATCTCTGTGGATTGATAAGGCAGATTTATTGTATCATATCGCTGCTTTTGATAAAGACAATCGATGGTTCCTGAAACTGTGATGCTTTTGGGAAGTCCGCTGATTCATGCATACAGTAGACATCGTTAATTCCCGCAATGGTCTGGAATATCAAAGCCTGGTATGTTTTTCCCAGACAAAGCTTGTAACGAATTATTCACGAGGGGGTACACAGAAATGCCAAATGTCCGGAAACGCGGGGCAGGCTACAAACTGCAGCAAATTGCACGTAATCCTTTTTTATACGGGATGGCGGTGCCAGGATTGCTCTTCTTTCTTATCTTCAGTTATTTTCCGATTTACGGAATCCTTATTGCGTTTAAGAATTATGACTTTTCCAAAGGGATTACCGGAAGTGAGTGGGTAGGCTTCCGCAACTTCAATTATTTCTTTACATCGGACGACTTCTGGATCATCCTGCGCAATACCCTGCTGCTGAATGTGCTGTTCATTGTTTTTACAACACTTGCAGCGGTTCTTATTGCTCTGATGTTCAATGAGATCCGCAATAAGTATTTCAAACGGATTTCGCAGTCGCTGATTTTTCTTCCTTACTTCATGTCATGGATTGTGATCGGCATGCTGGTTCAATCCTTCCTGGGAGGTGAATCTCCGCCTGTCAATGCGTGGATTCAGAATTTGGGCTTTGAGCCGGTCAATTGGATGTTTGAATCTGCCTTATGGCCATGGATCCTTACGATTATCCGTGTGTGGCAGGGAGCCGGCTACTTGTCAATTATCTTTTTGGCGGCCATTACGGGTATCTCCGAGGATTTATATGAAGCAGCACGGATAGACGGCGCCTCCAAGATGCAGATTATGCTGAGGATTACCTTACCTCTGCTTGTTCCGACCATTTCCATTATGACCCTTCTGTCGGTAGGCAGAATCTTCAACGGCGACTTTGCCATGATCTATGCGATTATCGGTGATAACTCTCTGCTGTACCCGACGACGGATGTGATTGATACCTTCGTATTCCGTTCCATGCGGCAGCTTCATGATTTCGGGATGTCCTCCGCGGTGGGCTTGTTCCAGTCGGTGATGGGTCTTATCTTCGTGATTATCGCCAATGCGGTTACGCGCAAAATGTCCAAAGAATCTGCTTTGTTCTAGGAGGGAAAACACTTGAAACAGACGTTGTCTGACCGTTTATTTAGCATTTTTGCCTATGTTGTCCTCATCTTGTTCACCCTATTCTGCATTCTTCCATTTCTGTTGATGGTCATCGGTTCATTCACAGAGGAGAGTGAGCTGATTGTGAACGGCTATACGCTCTTCCCTAAAGCATTCTCGGTTGCCGCATACAGAGCGCTCCTGCATTCAGACGCCTTGTACAATGGATATGGCATAACCATAATCATTACAGTTGCGGGTACGATCACTGCACTCTGCATTTCGGCCATGCTGGCCTATTCACTGGCCAATAAACGTAATGTGCTGCAAACTCCATTTTTACTTTTCTGCTATCTGCCCATGCTGTTCTCGGGAGGAATCATTCCCTTCTATATCGTGGTCAGCCAATGGCTGCATTTGCAAAATACAATCTGGGCGCTGATTCTTCCGCTGCTATGCCAGCCTTTCCTTGTATTCCTTCTCGTAAGCTTCTTCAGAACGGTTCCGGAGGAGCTGGAGGAAGCGGCACGTATAGACGGCGCCAATGAAATGAGAGTATTCTTTCAGATTATACTTCCGATCTCGAAGCCGATTCTGGCTTCAGTGGGACTGTTCTACGCGCTTTATTATTGGAATGACTGGTATATGGGACTGATGTTTATCGATAACGAGAAGCTGTTCCCGCTGCAGCTGATACTGCGCCGGATGGTCTCTAATATGGAAGCGGCCAAAAATCTGATTCCGGCTTCCGCTGCAATCTCTACCGTGGCGCCGACTTACGGGGTCCGCATGGCAACGACAGTGCTGACTATCGGTCCGATTATCCTGCTCTATCCCATGCTGCAGAAATATTTTGTCAAAGGGCTGACGGTAGGGGCAGTCAAAGGGTAAGGCAGTTTCTGGCATCAACCGGATTTCCGGTTATTGCATATAAGCATTATTATGAATTAGGGAGGGTTATTAAAATGAGATCAAAGAAAATGCTCAGCATCACTATAGCTGCGGTACTGTCACTATCCATGCTTGTATCCGGCTGCGGGGGAAACGGAAACAAAAATGCGGGAGCTGGCACTCCGGATAACGGAGAGGGCCAGAGTAATTCAGCGGACAGACCGAAGGAGAATGTCGAATTAAAAGCATATTTCCCGGGTGATAAGCCTTCTGGCTTCGAGGATGTGCTCAAGGCAGTCAATGAAAAGCTGAAAGCGGACAACGTAGGCGCTTCGTTAAATATCAATTTTCTCCCGTGGTCCGATTATGGCAATTCGGTCTCGGTTAAAATGTCGGCAGGCGAGGAATTTGACATGTATCTGGATGCGCCGTGGTTATCGATGTCACAGATGATTGCCAGCGGCTCGATTATTCCGCTGGATGATATGGTAGCTTCGCGCAAGGAATTGAAGGAGTCCATTCCCGATCAAATGTGGGATGCCAACAAATTTGGCGGGAAGATCATGGGTATTCCACTCGGGACTGTGCAGGGAACCTTGTACGGCTTCGTTATCCGCAAGGATCTGCGTGAGAAATACGGGATGCCCGAGCTGAAGACAGTAGCTGATGTGGAGAAATTCCTGTATACCGTCAAAGAAAAGGAAACTACGATTAAGCCGTTTGTAATCGACGGCCGCAAAGCAGACAAGCTTCCGGCATTATTTAATGACACCTTAAATACTGGGAAAGTAAGCTATATTGAGACCTTAGTGCCTATGTTCTATTATTCACTTGAAAATAAGAAGGTTGTAGGAGCGTGGGATGCCAAGACGCTGGACCAATCCTTTGAACGGGCGACTAAGTATTATGAGGATGGCATCCTGTCCAAGAATATTGCCCAGGAGCAGAATGCCCAGACTTTATTCAACCAGGGTAAATATGCGGCAACCTATTATGCGGCTGATGGCGTAGAAGGTCTGAAGTATCTGGACGCGCTCAAGATTGATGGAGCCGAGCTTGAAGTGGTAGTTCCCCACGACGAGACCTCCAAGCCGTATTCCAATTACCAGCAGTGGAACTTCCTCACGATCCCCAAAGCTTCGAAGCATGCCGAGCTGGTCATGGATGTAGCCAATTGGCTGTCGGTTAAAGAAAATCATGATCTGCTGGAGTATGGTGTTGAAGGAAAAGACTGGGAATCCGTGGGCGATTCGAGTTACAAGCAGCTTTCTACGTATGTCTTCCCCGGGTTTGTGCTCACCTGGCGTCCAACACTGGAGCGTACTCCGGACAACATGCTGGCCGGTGACAAGGAATGGGTTGAAAAGGCCGGCGCAGCTGATTTCTTCAACTTAAGCCCCATCACCGGATTCAGCTTTGACGCCGAACAGGTGAAGACTGAATATGCCAAGACCACGCCATTCTTCGATTCTGTGTTCCTGCCGCTGTCCCAAGGTGTACTGCCTGCAGATAAAGGCAAAGAAATGCTGAAGGACAAGATTCTCGGTGTCGGCGGTCAAAAGGTAATGGACGAGATTCAGAAGCAGATCGATGCGGTAGTAGCCAAATAGAGCAGAAAGAGGAGATATGAATGACAGTAATACGTTCAGAACATAATCCTATCGTCAGGACGACCGATGTGAAGCCTTCACGGCCGGACTTCAAAGTGCTTGGAGCCTTCAATGCTGGAGTTGCTGTTTATGGAGAAGAAACCATTCTGCTGCTCCGTGTGGCCGAAGCGCCGGTCCGGAGCGCCGAAGGAGAGGTGCCGGTCCCGAAGCTGAATGATGCTACAGGAGAGATTACGGTAGAACGTTTGTCATCAAACGATGAACGGTATGATCTCAGCGATACCCGCTTTGTTGCGGAGAAGGGTCAAATGGTGATGCTGACCTCCATGTCCCATCTTCGCGTGGCACGCAGCAAGGATGGCATCCATTTCACCGTGGAGGATCAGCCGGCGATCTTCCCGCAGACGGCGCTTGAAGCCTGGGGAGTGGAAGACCCGCGCATCACGCAGATCGGAGATAAGTATTACATCACATACAGTGCAGCTTCTTCCCGCGGGGTAGGCGTAGGCTTGGCTGAGACATACGACTTTGTAACCTACAAGCGCCACGGAATAATCCTGGCTCCTGAGAACAAGGACGTGATGCTGTTTCCTGAGAGGATTGGCGGCAAATACTATGCCTTAACCCGTCCGGTACCGCATTCCTTCGGTGCGCCGGAAATGTGGATCGCGGAATCGCCGGACCTGCTGCATTGGGGCAATCACCGTTTCCTGATGGGACTCCGCAAGGCGTCCTGGGACGGTGGCAGAATGGGCGGCGGAGCCGTACCGCTCAGGACTGAGCGGGGCTGGCTGACACTGTACCATGGTGCCGATACCAAACACCGGTATTGTATGGGAGCCGTACTGCTGGATCTCGAAGATCCGGGTAAAGTCCTGGCACGTTCGACCCGGCCGTTCATGGAGCCGGAGGCGGATTATGAAGTGAACGGTTTCTTCGGCGGCGTGGTCTTCTCATGCGGCGCCCTCTTAATCGGGGATACCGTCCGGATGTATTATGGGGCTGCTGACGAAGTCATGGCAGTTGCTGATATTCCTCTGAATGATATTTTTGATACTCTGTTATATGAAGAGAATTAATTAGTCTATCCGGCATATCGTATTTACCGCAATATTTCAGCAAAGGGAGCGCCATAATCGGTGCTCCCTTTGCTTGGCTTACCTCAATTCCTCCAGCCGCTATACTGCCAATGATAAGCAGCACAATTGGAACACCAAACAACAGGATAAGTCCAGAGGATATGCCTTCATAACTAGTTGTGTGGATAACAATAGGAACGGTTACTCCGAAAAACGAAAGGATAAATAAAGTTACACCGATGACAAGTCCGACAAGACCAAATGTTTTAATAGTTCTTGCTTTTGAATTAGATGAGCGTTTTGTCATATAGAAAGCCTCCATTAATCATTAAACTTGTGTGCAAACCTAAATCTGACATGCGTTAGGTGCTTACCTCTCAAAGTATGCTTTCTATAGGGTAGACGATGAAGTGCGCCAACCCTGCAACCCAACTGATGCGTTTGTTTTCAGTTACTGTATAACACCAAGGAAGATGCTAAGCTTGCTAAAGGTTAATGACTATGAGAATGACAAAGAAATTTAAATTGCAGATTGCCGCTAATCATGTGAATTTGTACAAATGGGTAACTGAGATGACTCCAGCTGAATATGAATCCTTTTCAAAAGGTCACAAGGCAATGGGCAGTTATTTTGAAGATGGGGAATTCTATAAAGCATATATATGCCGATGGATACCAGCCATTGTTGGAGTTCCATGGGAAATGAAGATCACGCCTATTGATAACACCTCTTACGAACTTAGTTGTACGATTGGAGCGGACTTTCCATCTCGGCTACTGGCTATTGCAGCATGGATAAATGGTTTTGGCGGATTCTTTAGAAAAGAAATTTAATAAATAGTTTTTCATAACAACGGGGGGAGATGCTTTAAACTAGGAACATACTTGAAGTTCGCCATAAGGAATTTTGAGTGTAACTTGAGTCCCTTCCCCGACAATACTATGGATCGTCAATCCATACTGCTTGCCGTACATTAGAACCGCCCGATCATTTACATTTTTAAGCCCATAACCTTTAGATTGAGATTTAAGCAAAAGAACAAGCTGCTCTTCCTCCACTCCAACCCCATTGTCAGTGATCTGCAGAACAATACTTTGCTCTTCTTTCTTGGCTGAGAGACGTATTATTCCATCACCGTCTTCACGGTTTTCAATTCCATGAATAATCGCATTTTCGACTAAAGGTTGGAGCATCAGATTGGGCATAAGGCAAGAAAGAATAGAGTCATCAATCTGATAGTCCACTTTGAAATTGTTGCTGTGCATAATCAATTGGATATTAATATAGGACTGCACATTAAGAATTTCATCTGAAACCAATATAAGATTATCTCCCTTATTGAGAGTAGTACGATAAAATGTTGATAAAAGCTGTGCCATTTCACTAATATCCGTCGCATGGATTCGCAGTGCTCTCCAATTAATTATAGAGAGGGAATTGTAAAGGAAATGAGGGTTGATTTGCGCCTGCAGAGCTTTCATCTCATATTCCTTGCGTGCGATTTCTGCCACATACACAGTATCAATAAGAGTTTTGGTTTTCCCCACCATATTTCCAAATCCTCTGATCAGATCACCAATTTCATCTTTAGACTCGCTAGAGACTTTAATTTCCAAATTCCCTTCTCCAACAAGCTTCATGCTTTTATGCAGCCGGTGAATAGGCAACATAATTCTACGCGAAAAGAGAGTGCCAGCCACGACAACTGCCGCGATGCAGGCGGCAATCATCAACAGCACGATCAAGGCAATCCACCATGCGGACTTTGTGATTAGATTTGTCGGCTTATATAAATATACGCTCCATCCCGCAAGCGGAACAGTAGAAGACAAGGCGGTGTAGCTTTCACTTTGCCAATGTTGCTTAGCGGTAACCGGAATGTCCGGATTTTCACGGTTAGCGCCCGAGGAATAGACGGTATTTCCGCTGGAGTCCAATATAATAATCTCCGAGCCGTGAAATTGGAGGGGCTCAAAAGTTTTGAATAGTTTATCATAGTTAACCCGTGCAAATAGAATATTATCTTTGGGATTTCTGTGTTTCGTGCTAAGGATTCTGCGGACACTGTATATGTTTTTTTCACTGGCAGACCAAAGAACATCAACCGATTTCATTACATTCGGATACCAGGAGGTTCCCTTTATTTCATCAATAGGGATTACGGTGTTTCCGTGTTGAGGTAAATTAGTCCCGGTATAAAGCGTGATTTGTTCTACTCCAGGATTTAAATAACGTGCGGTATAGAAGTTTTGATCGATTACATTAGTTAACTGATCATACATTTCATATTCACTGGTATAAGTGTTATTAGCGGCATTTATAATTTCTTGATTGAAGCTCAGAAAGTTCATGAATTTATTATAAACATCAAGTTGATTATTTACAGTTAAGACACTTTGAGTTAATGTGGCATTTAGATCGGCTTTTGCTTGCTGCACTAAGAGTGACCTGGTTTTCGAGAAGCAAAAACTTCCGAGAACAATCACAGGAATCATACTTACCAGTAAAAAAGAAAGCTTTATTTTGGTTTGAAATCGAAAGTCACCGATTCTCTGTTTAAAAGACCGCCATATCTGCATGCTATTCCTCTCCCAAGTTGAGTTTCTGATTCAGCTGTCTGAATTTCTCAGGAGTATGCCCGAAAAAATCTCTGAAATTTTGGCAAAAATAAGAAACGTTTTGAAATCCCACTTTATAGCAAATGTCCGATACTTTTAGATGTGTCTGCATCAGCAAGTCTTTCGCTATTTTCATACGAACATTTTTAATATACTTGTTTAATCCGTTCCCCGTGTTCTTTTTGAAAATTGAACTTAGATAATGGGGAGACAAATGTACCTTTGCAGCAAGAAGATCCAAACTCAAATCCTCGCCATAATGTTCCCCGATGTACTGCTTTACAGAAGCAATATCCCGGTTTAAAAATTCCGAAATGCTGTACTCTTGTTCAAGACGGGCAATCCCTTCAAATATGATTTCTTTTATTTCCTTTAATTCTTCTGATTTGTATAGTTTTTCGATTCCCCGGCAGAGCTCTATTTCAGGGATAGGTGCTGAATAAGTCATAATTTCCTGATACAAAGAGGAGAACAAATACTTGACATATAATTGTGAAAATTGAAGCTGCTTCGCATATTTCTGATACAGTAAATCTGTATTGGCTCTAAGACTGAAAAAATCTCTAGCCATCAAATCACTTCTGATTTTGTCTAATAAATCATTATCTGATAGTTCGGGGAGCCAATCATCAGCAAAATAAAAATCTTTTTTGACATCAAATACAAAAAAATCCGGTGAGAAGAACCGGTATTCCATCAGTTGATCTAATTGAATCAGAGCTGTTGAAAGATCCGGTAGCCTGGTGATTTCATCATGAATAGCAAGGTAGCAATTCACTTTATATTTCTTTAGTATGCTGTCTCGTATATGCATGCCTAATTCATGGGATGAAGAGAAAGACCATGATTGGCGCTGGGAAAACAGCAGCAGACTTTGACAATCATTTAGATTTAAGTAATCAATCTGCCCCTCTAACAAAGACAAGATAAATTCCTCGAAATCCGGTTCGGCATTCTCAAAAAAATTCTTTTCAAATTCCATCAAAACCATTCCATGATAATGATCGGGCAGACCGAACGAAACATCCTTCATAGAGGACGGCATTCCCAAGCCGTTAACCAGATTAAAAAGCACATGTTTCTTAACATAACCTTGTTTAATTTGCGAAGCAGCATTTTCCTGTTTTTGGTCCATTAACTGATCCATTACTTTTTGCATGGTATTTTGAAAGGCTTCAACATTGATCGGTTTGAGGAGATAATCAGAAACACCGAGGGAGATGGCCGTTTTTGCATATTCAAATTCGGCGAAGCCGCTGAACAGAATAACTTTCAATCTGGATTGAAGGCTTAAAGCTTTTTTTGAAAGCTGCAGTCCATCCATTAAGGGCATTCTAACATCAGTAAAGAGGATATCTACAGACTTATGCTCCAAATAATCGAGAGCCTTTCGTCCGTTTTCCGCCGTTACGACATGGAGGGGAAACCCCAGTTCATGAATGAGAAATTCAATACCCTCCCGTTCTTCCCTTTGGTCATCTACTACTAATATGCTTAACATTTCGGTCTTCCTCTCCAAGCGCAGTATGCCAAACCCAGTAATTCATTTTGATTGTACCATGGTTTAAATGAATTCAATCAGCGGGCAAAACATGTTGCTTAAAGTGAGTTATATATTTGTGTAAAACGTAATTTATTTGCGTATACGGTCAAATGGCCATAGTTCTACAATGAAGAGGCAAAACAATACGGGCTTTTGTTCTTATCAATTAAGGGGGATTATGTAATGAAATCGACAGTTAAAAAGTCTGCTTTTATCTTGTTGACAGCGCTTTTATCCGCTTCGCTCGCAGGTTGTCAAAACTCCAATTCCAACAATACCACCAAAGACTCTGCGGTCAATTTGAATGATCCGGCATGGAAGAAAGCCATGACGACACCTTATGAAGCCTATCCTGAAACCGTTAACTATACGGTTGGAGCGACAGCAACTAGCTATACGGCGCTTGAGGGGACAGCTTATGAGGGGGATAATTCCACCAACAATGTGTGGACGAGATATTTTAAAAATAAGCTCAACGTGCAAAACGAAGTTGCATTTGAAGCGAATGACGGCACGGATTATGTTCAAAAGGTTTCGATGGCCATTGCAGGGGGCACTATTCCCGACATCATGGTGGTTTCCGACCAGACCACCCTGCAACAGCTCTATGAGAACGATCTGATTGCGGATTTGACGGATGCTTATACAAACTGTGCCAGCGACCGGATCAAGGAGATTTACGATTCCTATGATGGCCGTGTTCTGGAGACCGCCAGATTTGACGATAAAATAATGGCCCTGCCCACTACCGAAATTTCACACGGCCCGGGTGTACTTTGGTTGCGTAAAGACTGGATGGATAAACTGGGCCTCTCCGAGCCTAAAACGATGGATGATGTAGAAAATATTATTACTCAATTTCTAGAGAAAGATCCCGGCGGCAATGGAGCCGGAAAAACGGTCGGTCTTGTGGTCGATAATGAAAATGTTGCCGGAATATCCGGGGGGCAATATGAATTGAATAACATTTTTGCGCTGTATGGCGCTTTCCCAAAACAATGGATTAAGGATGGAAGTGGTAAGGCGGCTTATGGTTCCGTACAGCCTGAAATGAAACCTGCCCTTGCAAAGCTGGCGGATCTATACAACAAGAAATTGATTGACCAACAATTTGCCGTGCGGACATCGGACGACCGAAAGGCACTGCTTACCAGCGGAAAAAGCGGTTCGTTCATGGACAACTGGTGGGGAAGCTGGACGGTGGCGGATACGCTTAAGCTGAACCCGGATGCCAAGTGGGTTTCCTATGTGGCTCCGCAATCGGAGGATGGCTCAGTTACGATGTTCACCGGCAATCCTGCGAGCAGTTACCTTGTGGTTCGGAAGGGGTTCGAGCATCCGGAGGTTGCTGTAAAAATGGCCAGCCTTCAGTTTGATTACCAGCGTTATCTGGAAAAGGACGCAACCATTTTGAAGGAGTTTGAAGACTACAGCAGCAATAATATCGGTGGCTCTCCGCTGGCCATGAATATCGATTACTATGATGCATTTTACCGTAATGTCGGGATTTATGAGGATGCGCTAAAGACCGGTGACAGCAGCAAACTGCTCAGTAATATTGATAAGAACTCCTACCGCTCCTACAAGAAATATCTGGACAGTTTAAAAAACGGAGAGAAGCCGGACCCGACCGCGTGGGCTGGGTATACTTCGAGCATCACAACTGCCAACCTGGTCAAGAATTCAAAAGTTAACGAGATTAACCCTATCTTTTTTGGAACAACGCCTTCCATGGCGCTGAAGTGGCCGACATTGACGAAAATGGAGCTTGAAATGTATTTGAAGATCATTACCGGAGAGCAAACGCCTGATGCATTTGATAGTTTTGTGAGCAGCTGGAAAAAAACCGGCGGCGATACGATTACAAAGGAAGTCAACGAAGCACTCACCTCCAAATGATGCTGAAAGAGATGATTCTTGATGAAAAATAAAAAAGACCAAACTGCGTTCCACCTTATGCTCGCACCGAGTATGGTATTCTTGTTTATTTTCTCCTTCATACCCATGTTCGGCATCGTAATGGCTTTTCAAAATTACATTCCGGCGAAAGGTATCAGCGGATCAGCATGGGTGGGTCTTGATAATTTCAAGTTTATGTTTCAAATTCCCGACAGCCGGCAGATTTTAATGAACACAATGGTAATCGCCATATGGAAAATTATTGTGGGAACCTTTGTTTCGATTGTATTCGCCTTATTGTTAAATGAAATCCGCGTACGTTTTGCCAAAAAGTTTATGCAGACCGTTGTTTATTTGCCTAATTTTCTTTCCTGGGCCGTATTGGCTACAGTCGTGATGAATATTTTTTCGTACGAAGGACCGGTCAACGCATTATTGGGATGGCTTGGCATTGACCCGGTTTTGTTTATGGCCAGCAATCATTGGTTTAGACCTATGCTGGTGCTGACTGATGTGTGGAAAGGGTTTGGATATGGCTCCATCATATACTTAGCCTCATTGACGGCTATTGATCCGGGACTTTATGAGGCGTCTTCCATCGACGGAGCCAATCGTTTTAAACAACTGTGGTATGTGACTTTGCCCGGCTTGATGCCTACCATATTACTTGTTACGACTTTAAATTTGCCTAATGTACTCAATGCCGGTTTTGACCAAATTTTCAATCTTTATAATCCCTTGGTTTACGCAACTTCCGATATTATTGACACTTATGTATACCGGGTAGGCTTAGTGGAGAGACAATACAGCTTGGGTACAGCCATCGGGCTCTTGCGGTCTGTTGTCGGAATCGTCCTCATTCTTTCTGCCAATAAGCTAGCTCAAAAGTTAACGGATTACCGGATTTTCTAAAGAGGGAGGTGTTTTCCATTTACGCGCATTCCATAAAAAGCCGAATTGCCGACATCATGATCTGGATATTGCTGCTAGCTTTCACTTTGTCCTGCCTGATTCCTTTAATTAATCTGGTTGCTATTTCGTTCAGTGACAACGCAGCGGTTTCTGCCAACATGGTAAGTATTTTTCCGGTTCATCCTACGTTCAGTTCCTATGAGAAGCTATTCTCGGACAGCCAGTTTTGGCGCTCATTTATGATTTCGGTAGAGCGGGTTGTCCTTGGTTTGATTGTCAACATGAGTCTGATGATTCTGGCCGCTTATCCGTTATCGAAAAGCTCAAAACAATTCCGGGCGCAGAAGGTGTACATGAATATTGTGATTATCGCCATGCTGTTCTCCGGGGGGCTAATTCCAACCTTTATGGTAGTCAAAGGGCTTCATCTCCTCGATTCCATATGGGCTCTGATTCTGCCGGGAGCCGTGGCGGTCGGGAATGTCATTCTATTGATGAATGCGTTCCGGGCAGTGCCCAAATCCTTGGAGGAAGCTGCAACCATTGATGGGGCTTCGCAGTGGAGAATTCTTTCAACCATATACGTGCCTGTGGTGTTGCCTACAATTGCTACGGTAACGCTGTTCACGATTGTTGGGCATTGGAATGATTATTTCGGTGCTCTGGTGTATATAAATAAAACGTCAAACTATCCGTTGCAGACTTATATCCAGCAGCTCAGCGTAGACGCGCAAAATATAACCGATCCGCAAAAGCTGATCGAATACGCCAAAATTTCAAACCGGACACTAAATGCCGCCAAAATCGTTGTCTCCACATTGCCGCTGCTCTTAATTTACCCTTTTATGCAAAAATATTTTGTTACAGGAATTGTAGTAGGTTCTCTTAAAGAGTGATGTATAGAGGGACAGACAAGGAAGTCGATGAAATAACCCGTATAGATATCCTCGGCTCAGAGCCGAGGATATGATCAAGGAAGCCGATCTGATGATTGAAAAGAGCAAAGTCCACTGTAACCTGGACATGTTACATAGTTATAAATAGCACAAAATAGATTTTTCTATCCAATACATAAATACAGTTGATGGACTTTGTTTTTCATGCTCTTTCATACTTAAATACATATCAATTCCATCAGAAACATCATGCCATAAATCCGTAAAGACAAAATCATAATTCCCCTTAGCCATATGTTCTTGTGCATATTCAAAGGCATCTGCTTTGATAATCTTTATTTTTTGAGTGTTTTTGAATTGTGGCAATATACATTTACTAAATAATTGAATAACATCTTCATTGCTTTCAACAATCGTAATACTTTCAACCTGATCTTTTTCTGAGATCATATAGGCATAATAACCAAGCCCCAGTCCAAAAGTAAGTACATTACCAAATGCCTTGGCTACAGCTTCTTTCATGGTTTCTATTTCATTCGGTGTGATGGTCATCCAGATTCTATTATTCTCTAGAATTGCTGGGAATATGAATTCAGTTTCAAAGAAACCAATCTGTGGGATTTGTCTTCCTTCTCGTGTTGTGATTATGTCATTGCAAACAAAAACTTCGTAAGGTTTGTATTTTTCATATTTTAGTTCACTATTGCCCTTTTTTATTGTTGGTATCTTAATGTTCTTAAAATACGAATTGTTATAATACTCATTGGCATCCAGTTTATGAGACATCTTATTGAAATATTTGTTGAATAAGTCTGCATCATCAACCTTATCAACAATATCTAGTCCTAAAGCAGCTGCAAATATTAGATTAAACGCATATTCGATAGTTACACCATATTTAACAATCTCATCAATTTCTTCTTTGCTTATGAAGTCAGGTTTATTATTTAAATAATTGCTTAATAAAGCAAATACTTTGTTATCCTCTTCATTAACTTTGTCTTTTATTGCTTTATTACGTTCCATATTTTCACCTTTTATTTTTACTATAGCATATGCCTGTCAAGTACTAGTGTATATGGGGGTGGAAGTCAATAGCTTTATTTTTGGATAAGAAAAGAAGCGAGGATGCGATGGCAATTCGAAAACTAATGATTAATGGTTTGATTATCTTTATGGTTGTTAACTCCCTATTCACCTACAGTTTATATGCTGCGTCTCCAACTTCCAGTTCATTGGGGTCGTCTTACGGAGGTGAATGGGTTGACAAAGTATTGGTTGAGGTCGAGGATCTCGACGGTACGATAAATCTTACATTTGATAAGAATACGGGCAAAGCTGCTTTAGAGTCTCAGACCTATTACTGTTAATGAACAGAAACCCGTGAAATTCACCTACGAATACCTGGACTATACCGAGCATGAAAATCCAAGGACTATGCGGGGAGAGGGTATCATTGAATTCAAATCTGGCACGATCGTGCTTAAAATGGGAGGACTTCCGCCGGACATAGACAAAATTTTTGCTCAGCCGCGGACCTTCATTCGTGATCCTTATGCGAACCGCGTTCCAAAGCCTGAGGATGCCAAAGCTGTTGTATCCCAATACTGCAAATGCAAAGAGTCCAATCTGGTGAAATTCATTTACCCTGCTGCAGACAATGAAAGCATTGAATCCCCACCACTTAGCTGACGCTTGAAAGGGTGGATTCTTGCGAACAGAGGAGCAATCTCCTCTTATGGGCAAGCGATCCCTGCGTTCCCGCAGTTCTACGTGTAATAGCTATACCGCTAACTGTTTGATATTATGAGCCGCATTTTCATCCCGATCATGGTGTGTTCCGCAAGCTGCACATGTCCATTCTCGAATCGAGAGGTTCTTCACTTCGGGATGGATTGTGCCGCATACGTGGCACTGCTGACTGGTCGGCTCGAAGGTGTCGGCAACCCGGAGGGTTCTTCCATACCAGGATGCTTTATACGTGAGTTGACGAACCCATTCGCCCCAGGACGCATCAGCGATGGACTTGGAGAGTTTGGGATTTTGAATCATATTCGCCACACGCAGATGTTCGATGCTGATCGTTTGGTACTCACGGATCAGCTTCGTTGTCATCTTGTGGAGAAAATCGTGCCGGGAATTTGCAATGTGTTCGTGAATACGGGCAATGTGTTTCTTGGCTTTCTTCCAGTTGGAGCCCCCTGGTGTGCGTCTCCCCAACCGCCGCTGCCACAGCGCTAGCTTTTTCTCGTATTGACGGTAAAACCTGGGGTTGGCAAAATGCTCGCCGCTTGAGCACACCGCGTATTCCTTAAGCCCCAAGTCAATGCCGATATGTACATCTACTTGTGGGAGCGGGGTCTTTTCGACCTCGCAAACCAGGGAGACGAAATACTTATCGCTGGCGTTTTGACGTACCGTAGCGGACAGTATACGCCCCTCCAGCTTCCGAGAGTTGGCGAAACGCATCCAGCCGAGCTTGGGAAGCTTCAACCGGTTGCCTTCAATGGCGATATTTCCGTTCGTGAATTTCGTGGTGTAGCTTTGTACTGGATGCTTCCGGCTTTTGAAGCGAGGCGCTTGATTTTGTTTTTTGAAAAAGCGGTCAAAGCTATCTGCCACATGCCGAACGGCGGACTGTAAAGCAATACTATCGACTTCTTTGAGCCAGTCATATTGGGTTTTTAGGACGGGGAGCTGTGTCGCACAGGTCTGATAGGACAAACCTTTGCCTGTCTCGGCATAGGTTTGGTTCCACTCTTCCAGGAAATGATTGAACACAAAGCGGCAACAGCCAAACATTCGACGAATGAGTTGCTGTTGCCCGGTATTTGGGTAGATGCGATATTTATACGCTTGGTGAACGATCATGTGCGACACCCCCTTTTGTAGTATTTTTTTACAGTATAGCACATATGTTCGCTGAATAGTTGAAAACCGCCGATTCATCTCCGCCTATAGAGGTCGGAGTCTTTTCGGCTTTTGGAGGTGAAAATTGGATTGTTTATATCGAAGTGTATGTAAGAGGAATTCTTTTAACCGAATATAAAGTGAATTTGCACACCTATAAGGCAACAGAAATCAAGGATTTATGGTCGCAATCCTCTCATTTTGCCAACAAAGTTAAGGTTTCAAAAATCACAGCATCATCCACATTACCTAAATCGAAGGCCGGCTCTTATAGTGCAAATCAAGTAATCGATGGGGATACAGCCACATGCTGGTGCGAAGGGGTTAAAGGGAGTGGAATAGGACAAAGCTTTACGGTTAGCTTCCCCAAAAAAACTGAGGTTAGCAGCTTGAAGGTTTTTCCGGGGTATGGTAAATCCGTCTCCGCATATCTGGAGAACAACAGTGTGCGCAAAGCAAAAATAACCTTCTCCGATGGAACCTCTGTCATTGCTGATTTCACGAAGGAATCCGTATGGGATCTGCCAAAAGTTAAAGCAACAACCAGCATTACGTTCACCATATTAGAAGTCAACCTAGGCTCTAAATATAACGACACTTGTATCTCGGAATTTACCATTTTTATTTCTTCTATTTCTCATGGTGTGAATCCGCTATAAAAAAGATGTTCCTCTTCAATTTGCAGAATTTGCTTTGGGGAATCGTCCTGGGATAGGGCAAGAATTTCCGCACGGTAATGTTTAGGAGAGGAGCCCTTTAGCTTTTTGAACATTTTTGAGAATAGTAAAGCATCGCTGTAGCCTACGGATCGGGAAATGTCAGCGATCGAAAGTTCCGCGTTTCCCATGATCTCACATGCTCTATTGATTCTATAGCGAATTAAATAATCCTGGATGCTTATATGCATCCGCTGTTTGAATAATGAACACAAATAGCTCCGGTTGAGTCCGATAAATTGGGCAATGTCCGTAATGGTTATTTTTTCGGGATAATTCATCTCGATAAAATCCTTTACCTTTTCAACGTAAATCTCAGCACGGGTTTCTTTTAATTCAGGGGATGTAGCCGGACTGAACTCCACGAGCAGCGATAACAATAAATAAAGAAGCCCCGTCAATCTGGTTTCCCGGGCTTTACGGAATTCCCGCGACTCGTTCATTAACTGCAAGTATTGGTAAATCTTATCATCCCTATCGTAGTGGAAGATGGGGGAATCCTTTGTTAGCCCTGCTTGCTTGAGGAGCAGTTCCGCCGATGTTCCGTTAAAACCAACCCAGCAATAGGACCAAGGATTTGCTGTATCAGCTTGATAATAAGTGAATACATCGGGGGAAATTAAGAAACCTTGCCCCTTCCGCAACGGATATTTGATTCCGCCGACTTCAAAAAATCCCTCTCCGCTCAAAACATAATGGAGTAAATAGTGACTCCGCACAGCTGGCCCGAAAAAATGACCCGGTATACATTCCTCAATGCCGAATTGGTTGAGTTGTAACTCTGTATGCTGTTTACTTCGTGGTAAATACTCAATCACAGTAAATCTCCTTAATATAAAATATCTAGTATCATAACATATTTAGTGAGTACCATGCCATGTACTCTATGTCTGAGTTTAATATATTATTTCTATAGAAGTGCCTGTCTTATTGCATGGGCTTATCAAGTATTAAACCATGTGGACAGTATTCACTGGAAGGAAGGGATATTTTGCTATGGGCATAATTGTACAAGAGCAAGCCGGGCTGTTTCATCTGCAGTCGTCCGGTATGAGCTACATTTTACAGATAGTAGATGGTCACCCTGTGCATGTATATTGGGGAAGCAGACTGAAACACCGGGAACCAATGTCCGATTTGCTAATTTCTACCCCAAAAAAGGCTGGAATAGATCGGCTGCCGCAAGAATACCCGCAATATGGGAGCGGAGACTTCCGGAATCCGGCGTATCAGGTTGAACTTGAGGATGGAACACGTATCACTGAGCTGAAATATGAAGGTTACCGGATGACTAAGGGAAAGCCTCTCCTAGCCGGGCTACCGGCCGTTTATACCGAGGATGAAACGGAAACAGATACGTTGGAACTGGATTTAACAGATGCTTATTCAGGGCTTAAAGTTGTGCTTAGTTATAGCATCTTCGCGGATCGTGACGTCATCATTCGCTCGGCCCGGCTGAGTAATGAGGGTGGCACAAAGTTGCGGCTTCGGCGTGCCCTGAGTGCCAGTGTCGATTTTCCGGGTAAACGCGATTTTGAGATAACGTATCTTTCAGGTGCCTGGGCTCGGGAAGGTAATATTACCCGCAAAGCGCTTCATCAAGGGGAGACCCGAATCGATAGTAAAAGAGGCATGAGCGGCCATCAATTCAACCCTTTTGCCGCGTTGGTCACTCCGGAAACGACAGAACACCACGGTGAGGCTTTTGGTTTTAGCCTTGTCTATAGTGGTGGCTTTGAAGCAGATGCGGAAGTGGACTCGTTTGGCTCTACCCGGTTTAGCATCGGGATAAACTCCTTTGATTTTGCGTGGCTGCTCAGTCCAGGGGAGAGTTTCCAGACCCCGGAAACCGTTATGGTTTACTCCGGGCAAGGACTGGGAGACATGTCACGAACGTATCACCGTCTGTATCGGACCCGGCTTTGCCGGGGGGAATATCGGGACGAAGAACGTCCTGTTCTAGTCAATAACTGGGAAGCTACCTACTTTGACTTTAATAGCGATAAGCTGGTGTCGATAGCAGAAGAGGGAGCCAAGCTGGGGATTGAGCTGTTTGTTTTGGATGATGGCTGGTTCGGGAAACGGGATTCTGACAATTCTTCGCTTGGTGATTGGTACGAGGATCGCCGGAAGCTCCCGGGTGGTCTTCAGGAGGTTGCGGAACGCATCAATAAGCTAGGCCTGAAATTCGGGCTCTGGGTTGAGCCTGAGATGATCTCGCCGGACAGTATGCTGTACCGGGAGCATCCAGACTGGTGCCTTCATGTTCCGGGACGGAGACGCAGCGAAGCAAGATGGCAGCTAGTGCTGGATTATACCCGCAAAGAAGTGCGCGATTATATCTATGACTCGCTGTCCGCTATTTTTTCCAGTGTGCCGGTCTCTTATGTGAAGTGGGATATGAACCGATGTTTAACAGAAATAGGCTCGGCTGACCTGCCGCCGGAGCGTCAATCCGAGACCGCCCATCGTTATGTTCTGGGATTGTACGAGCTGTTAGAGCGCATTACCACCGCATTCCCGCATATTCTTTTCGAGAGTTGCTCCAGCGGAGGCGGCCGGTTTGATCCAGGCATGCTCTATTACATGCCGCAAACCTGGACCAGTGATAATACCGACGCCGTGGAACGGCTGAAGATTCAATACGGCACCAGCCTGGTTTACCCCGTAAGCGCAATCGGAGCGCATGTGTCGGCCGTGCCGAACCATCAAGTGGGCAGAATAACACCCCTTGATTTCCGGGGCGATGTCGCGATGTCTGGAAACTTTGGTTATGAGCTTGATCTTACGAAATTCTCTGAAGAGGACAAAGAGACGGTCAAACGCCAAATCGTAACTTACAAGGAGATTCGCGGATTAGTACAGAGGGGTGATCTGTACCGCTTGAAGAGCCCCTTCGAAGGAAATGAGTCCGCTTGGATGTTTGTTTCCGAGAATAAAGAAGAGGCGCTGGTCTACTATTTCCAAGTGATGGCCGTGCCAAACGCGCCCCAGAGATTTTTGCGTCTAGCCGGGCTTCATGCGGAACTCGCATACGAGATTCAGTCGGGATACAGTGGAGAACAGTCTATCCATGGGGGAGATAGGTTAATGCAGTTGGGGCTGCCCCTTCCTTATGAACAAAAGGATCATGAAAGCGGATGGTTCCGTATCCGAGCTGTGAGTCCTGACAAGGCTTGATGTAAAGGAGCTTTCACTATCCGAAAGAGTAAAACACATCAATAAATCAATGCCCCTTTTTGTGTGAAAAGGGGCATTTTGCGTGCAGTGGCCGTATTGGCCCGGGAGGATTATTCCATGAATTTTACCCGAATGATGAATGACATGAAAATGAAGAAGAAGCTGGCGCTTACATTTATTTCAGCGGCTGTTCTTCCGTTGGTGTTATCCAGCTTATTTTTGACCGGGAAGCTTCGGGAGATTGTCATTAATAACGCCTCTTCGCAAGTAACTGACAATGTGGAGCGCGTCAGAAAACGTACGGAAGAGCTGATTAAGGTACCGCTGGACATTTCCTATCGGCTAACCATTGATAACCGGATGAAGAGGGTGGCCACCAAAAAATATGAAAGTTACACCGAGGTTATTCAGGCATACCGGGAATATACGGATATTCGCGACTATATCCAATTGTATAAAGAGATTTCCAGCATTCGTGTGTATGTCGTTAATCCGAAAGCACTCAACAACTGGGAATTTATCCAGCCGGACCATACCATTACGGCCGAAGCGTGGTACAAGGAGGCCATAGATCAGAAAGGACTTGCCGGCTGGAACCTAATCAAGGATGAACGTAACGATACCGAGCATCTTAGTCTCATACGTTCATTCTCTGTGGATTCAATTGGGCAAAAAGGTGTTCTGGTCATTAATGTAGATAAACAGCAATTAAGTTCGATTCTGGACCAGGAGTCGTTCACTACGCTTATCGTGGATAACCGGAATCGGGTCGTCGGCTCTAATGAAGCGGAGTTTTTCGGGAAGAACCTGTCAGAAATTGATGGAGAAGAACAGATACTTTCGCGTCAGGAAGGCAGTTATAACACGGTCGTGGGCGGCAAAGCCTCCAAAGTGGTGATCGCAAATCTGAATCCGGAGAATAGCTGGAATGGACTTCGGATCATTTCCATTTTTTCCGTTTCCGAGATTACCCGTGATGCCAATCAAGTGATCAGGCTCGGCGTAGTTGTGATAACGGTCAGCCTGGTATTTGCAGTTTTGCTAATCTATGCTTCAGCTTCGCTATTATCCAGAAGGCTGCTTCGCCTAAGCAAACATATGTCCAAAGTGGGATTGGGATCTTGGGAAACGTATCTCCATATTGACGGTAAAGATGAAGTTGGTTTGTTGTCCAAGCAATTTAATGCGCTCGTTAGAAGCGTGCATGATTTGGTCCAAGAAGTCCAAGAAACGAATCATCAGAAAAATCTTGTAGAGCAAAGACAAAACGAGATTAAGTTCAAAATGCTGGCAAGCCAGATTAATCCGCATTTTCTCTTCAACTCTTTGGAATCTATACGAATGGAGGCTCACATTCGCAAGCAGGATGATATCGCGGAGGCCGTGTGGCTTCTGAGCACGTTATTGCGCAGCAGTCTGGAGGCTGGTAACGGCAACATTCCGCTTCGGGAAGAACTTGAGCGTGTGCGCTGTTATCTGGGTATGCAAAAGTTCCGCTATGAAGACCGGTTGAAATATAGCTTGACGGTTGATCCCGATTTGGAGGAGATGCCCGTCCCTCCGTTAATTATTCAGCCTTTAGTGGAAAATTCCATCGTTCATGGTCTTGATAACCGCGAAGAAGGAGCTGTCATTAGTGTTGAAGTGAAGAGAATCCCGAAGGGAGTTCGAGTCAAGGTATGGGACAACGGCGCAGGCTTCCCGGCAGAACGTCTCGCTAGTATTCGAGCGGAGCTTGCCGTATCCGTACATGAGCAGGAAAGCAAGCGGATTGGTATTAGAAATGTAAACGATCGGCTCGTCATGCTGTACGGGGCATCCAGTGCCTTGAGTATCGAAAGCGAGCTCGGGAAAGGCACTTACATCACGTTTTTCATTCCTGGAGGTGCATCCAATGATTAAGGTAGTGATCGTGGACGATGAACCGAAGCTCCGTCAAGGACTTCAAACGCTAATTCCGTGGGGGAGTCTCGGTTTTACAGTTATAGCTACAGCAGGCAATGGTAAAGAAGCATTGAAAGTTATCGAGGAAGAAAACCCTCAGGTTGTAATTGCAGATATCCGTATGCCGGTTATGGACGGCTTACAATTGATTCAGCGCTTAAGAGCGGCAGGTCAACATTTGCATGTTCTTATTCTCAGCGGATATGCCGATTTCGAATACGCCAAACAAGCGATCAAGTATGGGGTTGCGGGTTATCTCCTTAAACCAGTGAACATCAGCGAAATGTCCGCTAGTTTAAAGCTGGTGCGTGAGCAGATCGAAAAGGATTCCCTTTCGAACGAGGGGCGTCAGACAGAGGTTATGGACCGGGATTTGTATCTACACAGTCTACTTGTTCCTCAGCAGAAGACGGAAGATCCGGCAAAGCTGAGAAGTAAGACAAAACAAGCGGATTTGTTATGGGGCAGCTACGAAGTTGTGGTCATCTATCCGCGAGTTTCCGATGCGGATCGTTCTGAAGAATTAATCCGGCTTTCAGTTGGACTGAAACAAGGGATAGAGGGGCGAAGTAGGGGAATGGTGACCGTTATCTCCCCCTATGTCATTCTTCTGCTCAACGCGCCGCTGCACGGAAGACAACGGCGCGATAATCTGTACGGCGAAGTTCGGAGCATCGCAGGCGATACCCGATTCGCTGCTGCAACCGGAGGGGCTGTTACCGAACCGGAACATATTAGCAGCTCTTATTCAAAAGCCCAGAAAGCGGTAAAACAAGCTTTTTTCAGCACTAAGGATAGTCTTCTGGAGCCGGATATTTCTTGTTTGCCTTCGCCGGCAATGTCCCGGCTGCCCGATGACAACTATGAAGAGAGGATAGAAGATTTAATATTCCGCTTGTATTATTGCCTGGATGCAGGAAACAAGACAATGGTACTTCAGCTGCTAAACGAGGCCGCAGCATTTTTTCTCAAGCAGGGACAAGATGAGCAGTCTGTTAAACAATCCTTCTTTTTTCTTTCTAACGCGATTATTCATAAACTGGCCGCTGCCTCCCGGATCGAGTTAAAGGAAACGGAGACAGTCTCACGATTTTTAAACGGGATATACCAGCATGATCATCTGCAGGATCTCATAGAAGAGATCCACTGTTTCTTGTCAGCATTTGCGGAGGACTTCGAACCTAAAGGCAAGGAGCAGGAAATTAAAAAAATGCTCGACTTCATTAATAGACATTATGCAGATGACCTAAGGCTGTCATCGCTTGCAGGACTGCTAAACTATAGCACCCCTTATTTGGGACAGTTGTTCAGGACTATGACCGGAGAGTACTTTAATACTTATCTGGACAGGGTCCGCATCCAAAAAGCAAAAGAGTTTCTGGGCCAAGGAATGAAGGTATACGAAGTGGCCGAGCATGTCGGTTACACGAACGTTAATTACTTTCACAGCAAATTCAAAAAATACGAAGGCCGTTCTCCGTCGGATTATAAAATCCATAATTAGTGGATGATTTTCCCCGAAATTCTTAGTATGGGCCATGCCTCCCTTCTGATTTATTATGTATTCAAGAGAGGGGAGGAACTATGAAAACGATAACAGTAAATGCGGAAAACGCATACAAAAAGAGAAAAAAAAGTGCCTGGAAGGAGTTTAAAAATCAGAAGTATCTGTACTACATGTCTATACCATTCGTTCTTTGGGTCTTTGTGTTCCAGTATTTACCCTTATGGGGCTGGACCATGGCTTTCCAGAAATATAAACCTGGATTAGGTTTTTTTGAACAGAAATGGGTGGGCTTAGAGCATTTTCGCAGCTTGTTCAGTGATGATCACTTCTACCAAGTGCTGCGAAACACGCTGGCTATGAGTTTTATGGGGCTGATCGCCGGTTTCATTGTACCTGTCGTCTTTGCTCTGCTCCTAAATGAGGTCCGTGTTCAGGCTTTAAAACGGTTTGTCCAGACCGTATCTTATCTTCCACACTTTGTTTCCTGGGTGGTTGCCGCAGGGATTGTCGCCAAAATGCTCTCTACGGACGGCGGAGTAGTGAATGATATCCTCCTTGGCCTGAACCTTATCGATCAGCCGATTCAGTTTATGGCCAAAGGCCACTTATTCTGGGGGATTGTAACTGGTGCGGATATTTGGAAGGAAACAGGCTGGAACGCAATCATTTACCTGGCTGCTATATCCGGTATTGGTCCTGAATTGTATGAAGCTGCACGGGTAGACGGTGCTAGCCGATTGAAACAAATATGGCATATTACGTTGCCGGGTATCCGGCCGACAATGATCGTCCTTTTGATTATGTCCATTGGTCATCTGTTAGGTACAGGTTTTGAGAAACAATTTCTGCTAGGGAATCACCTGGTCATCGATTACTCTGAAGTGCTTGATTTGTATGCGCTTAATTATGGTCTGGCTATGGGACGATACTCCTTCGGAACGGCTATCAATATCTTCAATTCGTTGATAAGCCTCATCCTATTGTTTGCGGCTAACGGAATTTTTAAGCGCTTTACAAATGAAAGCATTATGTAAGGAGGAAGGGTGACATGGGGGTTGTTAATAGCAATGCGCCGGTCGGCCGGGTAAAACAGAGCCTTCAGGCGAAAGCACCACAAGATCGAATCCTTGAAGTAATCGTTTATCTTTCAATGATTATCGTAACCATTCTGACGATCTATCCATTCTTAAACGTACTGGCCATATCCTTTAACGATTCAGTAGATACCGTTAGAGGAGGAATCACCATCTGGCCAAGGCAATTCACGTTGGATAACTATAGTCTGATTTTCACTTATGGAAGCCTGACTACCGGGTTCAAAATTTCCTTTCTGCGGACCGTCATTGGTACCATAGCAGGCTTGATCAGCGGTTCTATGCTGGCTTACACGCTTGCGCGGAGTGATTTTCAGGCGAGAAGATTTATTTCAATTTTTCTTGCTGTCACTATGTATGTCACCGGGGGCTTGATTCCGGGTTTTATTCTGATGAGGGATCTGCACTTGATTGATACGTTTGCTGTCTACATTCTGCCAGGTCTTGTAAGTGCATTTAATGTCTTCGTTATCCGTTCCTTTATAGACGGTCTGCCTTATGCGCTGCAAGAATCTGCTAAGCTGGATGGCGCCAACGATTTCACTATATACTGGCGCGTTATTCTTCCTCTTTGCAAACCCGCATTAGCTACCGTGGCTCTGTTCTTGGCGGTGGGGCAATGGAATTCATGGTTCGATACTTATCTTTTTAACGGGTCTAACGAATCTTTGACAACTCTGCAATATGAGTTAATGAAAATTTTGCAAAGTACTACTACAAGTGCAAACAATTCTCAAGATGCCGCTAATATGGCTGAGCGCATGTCACAAATTTCGCCGGAATCCGTTAAAATGGCAATCACTATTATTGTTACAGTGCCGATTCTTATCGTGTATCCTTTTTTGCAAAAATACTTTGTCAAAGGCATGACGCTCGGCGCAGTAAAGAGTTAAAACGATACAAATGATTAACTAATTCATTATTTTGGGGGGAGCTTCATGAAATCGGGAAAAAAAGGGATGGTTATGTCTTCCATACTGGCGCTGACTTTAGCGTCGACACTTGGAGGGTGTAGTGGAAACAACAACAATTCAGCTGCCGGAGAGGGAAACAACGCAGAAGGAGGTTCTACGTCCGGGACAAATTTGAAGCCGATTACGCTTACTTATTTTTCGGAGGACTCCAGCACGAACTGGAATAACATGAAGGATGAAGTCGGTAAGCTTATTGCTGAAAAAACCGGTGTAACCCTGGATGCTGAGTTTGCTGTCGGTGACCCGGTACAAAAGATTTCACTGATTGCCGCGACAGGCAACTATCCTGATTTGATAGCCGCAAAGGCGGATGTCGGCAAACTTGTCGACGCTGGTGCTATTCTCGATCTGACGGATTTGATCGAGGAGCACGCGCCTAATATCAAAAAAATGCTGGGAGACAAGATTGTCCGCACCAAGTACAATTTGGACGATCAAGCGATTTACGCTATTCCAACCTGGTCCTCCGTTGATGAGAAGAAAATTAAAGCCGACGGAGGCTTTGAACTCCAACACCGTGTCGTCAAGGAAGCTGGATATCCTGAAATACGTACGGTAAAGGAATTCGAAAAAGTGATCCAGGATTATATCACCAAACATCCGAAGGACGAAAACGGCAACAAAAATATCGGACTTTCGCTGAATGGGGACGATTGGCATATGTACCAGGTCACCAACTCGGGATTCCAGACAACCGGAGGACCGGACGACGGCGAATATTACATTGATCAAGAAACACATCAGGCGACTTATCATTTCCGCCGTCCGGAAGAGAAAGAATATTTCCGCTGGCTGAATCACATGAATGACATTGGACTGCTTGATCCGGAAAGCTTCGTGCAAAAGACCGATCAGTTTAAGGCTAAAGTGGCTTCGGGCCGTGTTCTCGGCTTGGCTGATCCGGAATGGGATTATGGTGACGCACAGAATGCGCTAAAGTCTGCAGGGAAATTCGATCAGACTTACGGTCATTATCCGGTTACCATGAGTAAGGAGTACAAGGATACCAGTTTCTGGTCTGCCGGCTTTGACGGAGGTTACGGAATCTCGATTTCCAGCAAGTGTGAGGATCCGGTACGTGCAATTCAGTTCCTTGACTTCCTGGCATCCGAAGAGGGACAAATCCTGAATAACTGGGGTATTGAAGGGAAGCATTACACGGTTGAAGCTGGCAAAAGGGTAGTTATTCCGGCTGTACAGGAACGGATGGACAAAGACAATGCAGGTTTCCAAAAAGAATCCGGTGTAGGACTTTACTGGAACATGATGGTTCATTACGGGGATGGAATTAAGGATTCAACCGGTAACTATTTCACACGTAATTATCCGGAAATCTTGACCACAACTTACAGCGAGCCTGAAAAGGAAACTCTAAAGGCTTACAAAGCAGAGCATTGGAAAGATCTTTTCCCTAAGGAAGAGGAATTCCAGCCAAGAGCTTACGGTGCAGCTTACACCATGCCACTGGCAAACGATGATCCTGCTGTTATACTAGGAGCCAAAATGAAGGATATTACTTGGAAACGCATCCCGGAAGCGGTTATGTCCAAGCCGGAGCAATTCGATAAGATTTGGGACGCCTATATGGCGGAGCTGGATAAGGCAGGAGTTAAAGAAATGGAAGAGTCCTATACCAAGCACATCCAAGACCGGATTAAGCTCTGGTCCACTAACTAGGAGTATCGATCAATGAATAAGCTTATTAACCCGGCACCCTGCAATCATAAAGCGAGTGATGAAGTAAAAGCCGTTCTTCGCTATTTAAGCGAACTGTCCGGCAAGGGGATGATTACCGGACAACATACGCAAACCACCGTACAGAAGGAACTGCGATATATCGAAGAGGTAACTGGCAAACTCCCTGCCTTATGCGGCTTTGAGCTTCTCGCGTATTCCCCTAACATCAACTACGGCGATGCCAGTGAAGCTTGTTTAATAGAGGTAGAGGAAAATAAAAATACGTTAGACAATGCATGGGAGTGGGCGTTATACATGCGGGGGCTAATTACATTCACCTGGCACTGGTTCTCACCGTTCGGCAGCCGGGACAAAGGATTCTACAATGAGCACACCACTTTTGATGCCTCCCTGGCAATTATAGGAGGGACGGAAGAGAACAAGCGGCTAATTGCCGATATGGATCATATGGCGGAATTGCTTAAACCTTTTTGCGAGAAGTCTATCCCGATTTTGTGGCGTCCATTCCACGAATCCGAAGGTGACTGGTTCTGGTGGGGAGCTAAAGGGCCGGAAGTTGCCAAACAGCTGTATCGCATGATGTATGAGCGGTATACGGTTTATCATGGCTTGAACAACTTAATTTGGGTCTGGAATTCACCTAACCCGGAAGGTTATGTCGGAGACGATTACTGCGATGTGATCTCGCTGGATGTGTATCCTCCTAAGCATACCCATACTGACTTAGAGAAAGAATATAAGGAGTTGGTGGCGATTACGCCGGCCAATAAGCTCACTGCACTGGGTGAAATTGGTGTGGTCCCGAGCCTCCCTATGCTATCTGAGACACGTATTCCGTGGGTTTGGTATATGACGTGGTCCAATGATTTCGGCGCTTCCGAGGAATGGACAACGAAAGAGGAGCTTCGGCGTGCTTATGACCATCCCTATGCAGTTACATTAGACAAGCTGCCCCGACTTTATTAAGGTGAATGAAAAATTGTCCAATCCATTCTACTAGGGGCATCTTAACCCCAATAATATCAGCAGATGAGCATTCAGCAGCTTCAGCTTGTAGACGCGAGTCTACAAGCTTTTTTTTGTTAAATTTTTTCAAGGGGACAAGCTTGCGATAGAGGAATCTGTGAAGTACACTTTCTGTATCCAGTAAAAAAGGAAGTGTTAAACAATGAATGCAGAGATGGTCATGCAGGAGCTTGAGGCGCTAGGCAAGGAACGAACTAAGAAAATATACAGCTCGAATGGCGCGCAGGAACCGCTTTTTGGCGTGGCCACCGGAGAAATGAAGCCTATCTTTAAGAAAACCAAAATAAATCAGCCGCTGGCTGAGCAGCTATACGCGACAGGGAACTACGATGCTATGTATTTTGCCGGCATCATTGCCGACCCTAATGCAATGACGGAAGCCGATTATGACCGGTGGATGGATGCGGCTTATTTTTATATGTTGTCCGATTTTGTAGTTGCAGTAACATTGGCAGAAGCGGATATTGCGCAAGAGGTTGCCGATAAATGGATCGCGAGCGGTGAGGAGCTGAGAATGTCAGGGGGCTGGAACTGTTATTGCTGGCTGCTCGGCAACCGGCCGGACGATGAATTTTCCGAAAGTAAAATTGCCGGCATGCTTGAGCTTGTGAAAAAAACGATTCATAAATCTCCGGAACGCACCAAATACGCGATGAACAACTTTTTATACACCGTGGCGGTATCCTATCTGCCGCTTCATGATCAGGCGTGTGAGACAGCAAAGGCTGTAGGCCCGATAGAAGTCAATAAGGATAAGGCCAAAAGCAAATTTATTCACGCTTATGAAAATATTCAAAAGGCAGTCGGCAAAGGTCGGGTTGGGTTTAAACGCAAGCATGTAAGATGCTGACGTTAAAAGCGACTTGTCTGCGGATGAGTTGCTTTTTTTTGTGTTCAGCATTGTTCACAAAAAAGCGGCCAAAGCGGCCGCCTCAATATGCTCATCTGACGATATTATAGTTTAGGAATGACCGTTCAATCGACGTGTCCGCGGCACATGTTGCCTGAACCTTCTTCTTCTCCGGCTATTTCAGTGAGGCGGGCAGTTTAATCCCGTGCAGCTTGCCGCCGGATTGAATCAGCAGCATGCCGCCGGTCTTCAGCAGGGAGCCGAATTCACGTGATCCGGTATGGACGGTGAATACGGGTTTCGAGCTTATAAGGTCATAGGCATGCAGCAGTCCGTCGGACTGTCCGACATAAACCCCCTTGCCGAATATAGCGGCTTGTACCGTAGCGTTCTCTCCTTGATCGAAGTGTATATATTGTCCGGTATTCAGTTTCATGGCAATCAGACCATGGCTGTTGTTATCGGTGAAATAGATCCGCTCCTTATGCACCAGACCCAGCGGCGATCGCTGATCATAACTCTCCTGTGCCCATTTCTTCACCGGCTCTGCGCCGGGTACATAGTTATTGAAATCGTATAGAGCGAGGCGCTGCCCTTGGTGAATGTACAGATCGTTCCCGTTAAGAAATGCGGAGCCATAAGAGCCGCCCCCGTGATATATTCCGTCCGTTACGGCATGGTCCGTCCAGCTGTAGGTCCGCTCTCCCTTGAGTGCTCCGGTTCGGAGATTGAAGGCGGCGATTTTGATTTTGCGGTTCACCGGGTCATCATCCAGCATGAATAATTCACACACTGAATAAAGAATGCCATCCTTTATGGCCAGCGGGGAGAACTGCCTGGAAGCCTCCCATAGCTTGGTGCCGGTCAATTTATCGTATACGGCGATCAGAGGCATGGTGAGTGCGCCGGATACGGAATAGTTTCTAACAACAACCCCCTCCGCCTCCAGGACTTTTAAATCATCATTGTAATAGTTCGAATCTTCGGCAATCTGCCATTTGGTTTTGCCGGTTGCGGCATCTACGGCCGCCATTTTTTGCCCCTGGATTACATACACCGTTCCTCCGGTTACCGTAAGGCTGTCAGCAGCCGAGTAGCCGAGTGTGGCGGACCAAACTTTGCCTCCATTTTCTTCTTTCACCTTATAAAGCGTCCCCGCTTGGGTCATTCCGTAAATGGCGCCATTGTTGTACACCATTCGCTGAGCCAACTGGCTGCCATATTCCCATAGCTTGCTGCCGGTTGCTGCCTTCAATGCGGCCAGCTTGCCGTTTGGTTGCAGCATAAATACCTTGCCGTTCTCTGCGATGGCTGTCACCGGGTCAGGGTTATCTGCCACTTTGGGCTTTGCGATCGACAGGGACCAAGCAGGTTGTACCGCCGGTGCCTCAATTTGCTGGTAATAGATGTTGCTTGTGCTTACTGCCGCCTTTTCTGCCTGAGCTGTTCCACCACCCGCTCCGAGTGGCAGCATCAGTGCAGCACAGATGGCACAGCTGAGTTTCTTGAAATATTGTTCCTTACTCATTGTGAATCCTCCATCCTCAAGTGTATTGTAACCGATGCATATTCTGGAACTTCTATTATATAGACTTATTATTTGTGAAAAAGTTACATTGAAATAGAGGGGAATTGAATTTGAATTCTGCAGGGAGCAGAGATCCAATTGGAACAACGGACCGAAAAAAAAGCTTATTTTTCAAATATTAAAATATTCATATATATGTACAGGAACTTTAAATACATATATACTTGAGTCAGCTAAAATGAAGCTCTTGAGATCATTTTTAAAAAAGAAATAGAATCTTGTCTTCATATAATTATTAAGATAGGAGGCAAGTTTGTTTGAGTACTGTAAGCATCCTTGTACAGACATATCTGGGGATCGAAAAACGTTATGAAGAACTTGTTAACCAATACTCGGGATTAACTTTTCTTGAAGGTTCAACTGCAGTTGTTGAAGGAGGAGCTTATTCTTGGAGTCCCCTAAGTGCAGATGCAGCATCCATCCGAGAGCGCCTATATGCTGATTACATAGACTTAATTGAAATGGCACGAGAGACCCTGCAAAGTAAGGATAGTCCTTATTTTATAACGTATGAAGAGAGCATAAAAGTAACACTAGCTTATTTCGCTCAAGAAGATTTAGTGTTTGTCTCATCGCTGGAAGAAGTTTTTAAGATTGTAAAAAGAGAATTAGACCTTCAACGTTCTATCATCTGCTCTTTGATGTATGATAGTTGATTTTATTTTATCGGATATAAAAAATAAAACCAGCGCGCACGGATCGCATCCGTGCGCGCTGGTTGTTTATATTCTACCCTACACAAATACCTCAGCCCACTCTGCTGCCTGTTCTCTAGCGAGAATGGTAAACTGCTTGGTCAGTAGATTCGCTGTAAGCTTTGCCTCACTAGCTTGATGTTTCCACGTGATTTCCAGCTCATGACTGCTTTTCTCTTGAACTGCAATATCGCCACTGAAGGCAGGGCAGCTGTTTCTGAATTTCAGCAACTGGAACAACTTTTGCACAACGGGGCGTTTGGTCTCAGCCTCAATTTCCTCTTTGGTATAATAGTGCCGGTTAATATTGCGTCCTTCCTTCGTGCTCTCCAGCAGTTCAATATCATTCTCTCCGGCCAATAAGCCTACATAATAGATTTGCGGGATACCCGGTGCAAAACACTGAAGAGCCCTCGCCAGTAGATAGGCCTGATCGTCGTTTCCGAGTGCAGAATAATAAGTGCAATTAATCTGATAAATATCGAGATTGTTGTATGCTTCCGTACTGTAAATCTTCTTAACATTGGCGCCTTGACTGTAGAGATGTTCACGGGTCATTTCCGCTTCCTCATCTGATAATAAGTCCTTCACATCAACGACTCCGATGCCGTCATGAGTATCCAGGGTGGTGAATTGTTTGCGCGGACAAATCTGCAGCCAGTGGGCCAGTCGATGGGCCTTCCCGCTGAACAGCGCATGCAGCACAAGCATCGGGAGCGCAAAATCGTAGACATAATAACCCTGCTCGGCAATCTTCAGCTGAATGCTGTAATGTTCGTGAATTTCCGGCAGCACGGTGATACCGGTAGGATTTACAATATCTTCGGAATACTTGAGCATTTCCCAGATCTCCGGCTCTACAAAAAAGCAGTTCGTTCCAATCTTTTTGTTAGCATAAGCAAAAGCATCCAGGCGGATAATCGAGGCTCCCTTTCCGGCGAGAAAAGTCAGATTGTCCCGGACAAACTTCTTCGTGGTTTCTGTTGTCACATCCAGGTCAATTTGCTGCTCATCAAAGGTACACCAGACTTTCTCCGTAGTGCCGTCTTTAAATGTAACTTCAACGTACGGAGCACGGGGTTTGCGTTTATAGATCAGATCGACATCCGCATCTGTGGGTTCGCCGCCGGGCCAGAAGTCCTTATAGCGGATGAACAGATCAGCATATTCCGAATCCTCCTTTTTATCCAGGAAATCCCGGAAATAAGGCGACTGTCTGGAAATGTGATTGATCATAAAGTCGTACATCATATAGAATTTCCTGCTCATCTCTTCAACCTCAGACCATGATCCAAAGGATTCATCCACTTGGGTATAATCCATGGGGGCAAATCCGCGGTCGCCGGACGAAGGATAGAAGGGCAGTAAATGGACCCCGCCGACCACTCCTTTTAAATGCTTGTCTAATATTTCATTCAATTCTTGTAAATTGCGTCCCAAGCTATCGGCATAGGTGATCAGCATGGCTTCATTTTTGATTTGCATAATAAAATGTTCCTCTCTGCCCTGTAGGTATTATTAGTGGGTGATGTCAGTTTCTCGTGTTAATTTCCACATGATGCTTTCATAATCGCCTTTCCATAGTGCAGGAACGGCAAGTCCGCTGTTCATCAATTCGTCCGCGCCATAGACGCCGCCTTTGTCGCAGGAGTAATCGCTGCCTTCATCCAGACCTTGCAGTCGAACCGAGCTCACCCGGCTGTTTGCCTCCGCTCCGGTTCTAAAATAAAAGACTAGCGCTTCGCTCTGGTCGGCGGAAACAAACATCCATGCGGTTTCATTACCTTCAAACGGGCTGAGCAGCCGGTAAAAACCGCCAAATTGGATTAACATCCGGTTTGTTTTATAAAGCTCAATCTGCCTCCGAATCTCAGCCTTTTCTTCTTCGCTTAACGCGGTTACGTCAAGCTCGTATCCGAAGTTCCCGCTCATGGCGACATGCCCGCGGATGTCCAGTGAAGTGCTGCGGTGCACTTGATGATTCGGAACAGCGGAGACATGGGCACCCATGGAGATGATCGGATAGACAAGGCTTGTTCCATATTGAATCTTCAAGCGGGACACGGCATCCGTGTTATCGCTTGTCCAGGTCTGAGGCATATAATACAGCATGCCTGGATCAAAACGCCCGCCTCCGCCTGAACAGCTTTCGAATAGGACATGCGGGAACGTTGTCGTCAGTTCCTCCATTACTCTATACAAGCCAAGGATATAGCGGTGAGCGGTTTCGCGTTGTCTCACCGGCGGAAGGGTCGCCGAGCCGATCTCTGTCATATGTCTATTCATGTCCCATTTGACATAGGTAATCGGGGCGGACGACAGGATGCCCGAAACCATGGAGATGATTTCGTCGCATACTTCCGTCCGCGAGAAGTCAAGAACCAGCTGGTTGCGTCCCTCGGAACGGTTGCGGCCGGGAACATGCAGACACCAATCAGGATGCTTGCGGTACAGCTCACTTTCCTGTGAGACCATCTCCGGCTCGAACCATAAGCCGAATTGCATCTCCTTGTCTACGATTCGCCCGGCCAGCCTGTTCAATCCGCCCTCCAGCTTGTTCTCATTGACAAACCAGTCTCCGAGCGAAGATTTATCATCATCGCGTTTGCCAAACCAGCCGTCATCCAAGACAAACAGCTCCATGCCAAGTGAACTGCCTGCTTCTGCGATCCGTTCGATACTGTCTGCATTAAAGTCAAAGTAGGTTCCTTCCCAGTTGTTAATCAGAATGGGGCGGACCTGGTCGCGGTATTCCCCGCGGCATAAACGTTCTCTGAACAATCCGTGAAACGTCCGGGACATTTCTCCCAACCCATTCGCCGAGTAGACAAGGATTGCTTCAGGACATTGAAGTACCCCGCCAGGCTCAAGACTCCAGCTGAAGTCAAAATCATTGATCCCCATAGAGACCCTCGTGGTCGAGAACTGATCCACTTCCGCTGAGGCTGTAAAGCTTCCGCTGTACACCAGGCTGAATGCAAAGATCTCACCGCATTCTTCTGTAGCTCCTTTTCGTGCCAAGGCAAGAAAGGGATTGTGCTGGTGGCTGCTGGCGCCTCTGCGGCTCTCGATAGACTGGATTCCCTTATGCAGCGGTTGGCGTTCAATATGCCGTTCTCTGGCCCAGGCGCCGGGAAGATGTACCATGTCAAAATTGTCATCGCGGAAATCGACATTGGCGCTGAAAGCCCGCAGGACCTGCAAGGGCTCGGCTCCTTTATTCAGCAGGCGGACGGAGCGGGCAATTACATTTCGTCTTTCGTAAACGGTATAAGACAACGTAACGGAGAGACCGAGGAGGGAATCCAATAGATGGATTTGCAGGGTCTGCGCTTCGTGTTCGTCTTCCACGTAAGTAGCGGGAAGATCGTCTATGGACGGTTTTCCCTGTACGATTTGATGGGAGACCACCCGCAGATCGGAGATAGTTGTTCCATCTGCGCGCTGGATTTGGTAGGCCGGATTGCGGAAATCAGTGCCTCCATAAGCCGGATATTCCTGCGGCAGTGTGTCAAGAGAGAACGTGCGGTCATCCGGGTTGGGGTTAGGGGAGAATCCCCGGTCCAAATATTGCAGCGGATTGCTGCCATCATATCGGCGGAGACGTTTGCCCCAATAGAGATGGGCCAGGTAACCCCCATCAATAATTCGCAGGATGTAGCTGGTCTCACCCGCTGTTAAATGGAACGTACGGGATTCGGCATCAAATTGTATACTCATCTGGGCTCATTCCTTTAACGGTTAATTGACAAGCTTCAGCTTTTTACAGCCCCGGCGGATAAACCGGCAATGAAAAAACGCTGGAGGAAAAGATACAACAGCGTAAGCGGCAGCATGGACATCAGAGATCCGGCGGCTACCCAGCTCAGATTGCTGGTAAACTGGGAGAAGAATGCGGATAAGGCAACTGTTAGCGTATGCATGCTGGACGATTGCAGGAAGAAAAGAGAGAACTGATAGTCATTCCAGATCGAAACCCCTGACAAAATAATCGCCGTCACCGTTACGGGCTGCAGCAGCGGCAAAATGATTTTGAAGAATAGTCCTACTCTGGAGGTTCCGTCAATCATCCCGGCTTCATCCAGTTCTTTGGGGATGGTGCTGATAAAACCGGTGTACAAGAAAATGGTCATCGGAAGATTGAAGGTTACATTAAGCAGGATCACACCCCAATACGTATTCAGACCGTTCAAGTCCACGATGAACTGGTATAACGGCACTAATACGGTCAAGGGGGGGACGATCAGCGCGGAAATGAACAGAATATAAACGAATTTATTCAAGCGTGTCTGAAAACGGGACAACGGATAGGAAGCAAGCGAACCGACGACCAGAATAAGGAGAACGGCAAAAAACGTGATGATTATATTATTAATAAAGGCACGGTCCAGATTGGCATATTGCCAAGCATTCTTGAAATTGTCCAGATTGAAATAACCCGGAAGAACCCACTTCGAACTTAAATCACTTTCCTTTTTGAACGCGGTGCTGACTAATAGGTACAGCGGAACAATATGAACTACGCCAATCAGCGCCATTAACGCGATTTGCCACTTATTTATTTTGGGGGTTGCCATTATGCATTCTCCTTTCTCCGCAGCAGAATCAATGCAGCTATGCCGATAATGCTAGTAATAAAGAACATTAGGTTACCCATAGATGCTGCGTATCCAGCGTCCTGTCTGGCAAAATACATTTGGTACATCATCGTCGACAGAGACTGTGAGGCGTAGCCGGGGCCTCCGTTGGTCAGAGCGATGATTACGTCAAACAGCTTCAGTCCGCCAATGATATTAATGACCACATTGATAGTGATTGACGGGGCTAGCAGAGGGAAGGTGACATTCTTGAAACGCTGCCAAGCGGATGCGCCATCCAATGAAGCTGCTTCATAATAATCGGGAGAAATGGACTGCAGGCCTGCCAAATAAATAATCATGGCCGTACCGACAAATTGAAAAGTGTTGACCAGCGTAATCAGCCAGACATTCAGCTGCGGATTGGCCAGGAAATTAACCGGATCTCCGCCAAACAGCTTAACCAGATCGTTCAAGGCGCCGCCGTTCATCTGGAAGATGAAATACCAAATGTAACCCATGATCAAAGGGCTGATAATAACCGGCAAATAGATGATTGTTCTAACAATTCCTCTGCCTTTAATGCTCTGGTTCAGCAAAAGCGCGTACAGCAAGCCAAACAAGTTTTGCAGAATTGTGCTGCCCAAACCGTAGGTTAATGTATTTTTGACAACCGTTCCTATATTCGGATCTGTAAACAAGCGTTTATAGTTGGCTAAGCCAACCCAGGCGGAATTTTGCGAATAGCCGTCCCAGTTTGTAAAAGAGATCCGTATGCCGTTCATAAACGGGTAAAAAATAAATGCGGCAAACAAAATCAGTGCCGGCACATACATCATATTGATTCCGAGTAATGATTTCTTCACACAATTCCCTCCTCTATGAGGAACAGAGAGCCCTCTCTTCAGTGAGGACTCTCTGTTCCTGCTCTATATCTATTTCTGCTGAGCTTTTAGCCGTTCTACTTCTGACTTCATATTCTCGCTGTATTTCTTAGCGGTAATATTTCCGGCCAACAATTCCTGGGCGTTCGTAATCATTACATCCCACATGCCGTTAGGAAGGTATATCCGGTCAAAATAAGGCAGTACTTTAGTATCCTTATATTGATCATAGTAATCACTGAAAGCGCCACCGCCGGATACATCCTTGAGGGCGGCTGGAGAAAGGGTTGCATCGGATACTTTCTTGACATTATCCGGCTGCGCCATATAATTCAGGAAATCTTTCGTTTGTTCAGGATAATTGGTGTCCTTCCATACTCCGAGTGCAAGCCGCTCGCCTCCGGCAAAGGTAGGCTCGTCGCCTGCAACAATAGCTGGCAGCGGAGCGATTCCCATTTTCACATCAGGATTGATCTTTTGGATATCTGCATAGGACGAAGGAGTATGGAACGCAAATGCCAGCTTGTCTTCAGCGAAAAGACGGGCTTCGTCCGCATATTTTGCCGTCAGCAAATCGTTGTTCGTATAGCCCTTATCATATATTTCCTTGAATTTCTCAGGCAGATAGGTCCATTTATTCCAGTCGAAGGTGCCATCAAGAAGTGCCTGTGCTTCATTCTGCGGCGGAGTAATCAGAAGCGGATTTGCCATCATATCAAAGAACTGGCCGATGGTCCAAGGATCAAGCCCGGAGAAGAACATCGGAATGACTTCGCCTTTGCTTTCTGTTTTGATTTTTTCGGCGGAAGCCAGCAGCTCATCCAGGGTAGCCGGCGGCGTCACACCGTATTTCTCAAGTACTTTAACATTATAGAAAAGGCCGTCTTTCGCTTCGTTGAGCGGCAGTGCGTAGACTTTACCGCTTTCATCAGTAAGCGTCGGTTTGATCGTGTCCGACATTTTTGCTGCCCAAGGTTCGTTTTTCAGATCCATGGTGTAATCACCGTAACGGAGCTTGGCCCAGCCATGGGTATCGAAAATATCCGGCAATTCGTTGGAGGCCATTTTCATTTTCATAATACTTTCATAGTTGGAGCCTGGAAACTGAACCTCAATTTGTGTCTCCGGATGTTCCGTTTGATAGTTCGCTACAATTTCCTGAATGACATCCCGCACTCCCTGTTCACCTACGGTCAGCATCATGGTCAGCTTGACGTTCTCTGCAGCACCTTCCACATTCTTGTTTTCGTTATTGTTGCTGCAGGCAGCAAGTCCAAGACAGAGACTGGCGGCCAGTACAGAACTTAGATATTTCTTTTTCATTTTGTCATCCCCCAATTATTAATTAACGCGCTTACATACAAAAGAATAGCATTTATAAAAGCGCTATCAAATGACACCATTCTACGATTTATGCGCTCATTTCTCGAATTGACTTCTGGGTGTACTTTCCTTATTCTTGTTGTAGTAAAGGAGGGGCTTCCAATGAAACTGCATACGCTGCGATCCAAACTTACCCTTTCTTACGCATTGATCATAGCCATACCCGTGGCGATTATTATGGTTTGCATGCCGGCTTATTATCAGTATCTTTTGGAACGGGAGACCGAAGCGCTGACCCGGAACACGCTTACCTCCATGACCGAACATATTGTGACCTATCTGGAACAGTTAGAGCAAATCACTTATCTTCCCTATTTTAGCCCGGAATTAATGCAAGCATTGATTACTAAGAATACTTCTGATTATTCTTCCAACACCGAATTCGTCAAATACCCGGTGGAGCTGTCCTTAAATACCTTCCTGCCGGCATTTCTGCTGACCTACGGCAACAATTTATCAGCCGCCTTGCTGCTGACTCAAAATGGTGACGTCTACAGTCAGACCAACGGCCTGTCGGATGTCGTTGAAGATTATCCGTTTTTTGATCAGCCGTGGTATCTTCAAACGGTACAGGCCGATGGCAAAGCAACCTTTATAAGCACCCACCATCAGGATTATTTTACAGCCCCGCTGACCAAACGTGTATTTTCCGTAGCCCGCGTTATTAAAGATCCTGAATCCCTTCGTCCGCTGGCTGTCATTATGGCTGATGCGGAGACAAGCTTGCTGGACGAGATTGTGATCAAGGATTTTGGCGTACGGTCCATTAGTGCGATCCTCAATGAAAAGGGAGAGGTCTTTTATTCCACGGCTCCTTTGTCAGAGCATATTCTCCAAGAGATCTCCAGTGCGGGGGTAACTCAGGTTAAAGATTCCGGAGAATCTTATGTCGTCATCTCCAAACCGATTCGCCAGGCCAATTGGAAAATGGTTGCCCTGCTTTCGAAATCAGAGCTGAGGGAAAAGGTAGAATGGATGTATATTGTAGGGCTGCTATTCGCCTTTATCGGCCTGCTGCTCACATTGCTGCTGTTGCGTTATGTTTCGCGCTGGATTGTGGGTCCCTTTCTTCAAATGAAACAGGCCATGAAGCAGGTGGAGAGAGGGAATTTCCAGGTCCGGCTGGAGCCCGTCGGCAAAGACGAAATCGCCAGTCTGGGATACTCCTTCAACCATATGATTGATACCATCAACGAGCTGATCCAAAAAGAATACGTCGCCGTCTTAAATGAAAAGGAGATGAGATTCCGGGCGTTGCAAGCCCAGATTGAGCCTCATTTTCTGTTCAATACGTTAAATGGATTTTTCGCGCTGAACAGGATCGGCGAAAAGAAAAAACTGGAGGAGGCCATCCTTTCTCTCAGCTCGCTGCTGCGATATACGCTTGTTCAGGAGAATTGGACTACCATAGGGGAAACCTTTACTTTTCTGCGCAAATATTGCGGTTTGCAGCAATTGCGTTTTGATGAACGTTTGGAGTTCAGCCTGCAGTTTGATCCCCGAATTTCAGAATTTAAAATTCCCAAGCTGCTGCTCCAGCCACTGGTCGAGAATGCGATTATTCACGGGATTGAACCTTCAGGAGTGCCCTGCCGTCTTGTTGTCAATGCGTTTCTTGAACAGAAGGGCGAAGATTGCTTAATCATAAAAATAGAAGATAGCGGAGTCGGGTTCCTGGAACCAGCCGCTGAATTAGAGGATAGCATTGGACTGCGTAATGTGCAGGAGCGATTGAAATTCGCTTATCCGTCCGCTGCCTTTGATATTCACAGCTCGCCCGGAATGGGGACCACCGTGACCATTCGAATACCGCTTAAGGATGTGGAGAAATGAGAGTGCTTGTTGCAGATGATGAGAAGCTATCCAGAGTCTCATTGATCAGCATGCTGGAGGAATCGGAGCGCGACATTTCAATTGCCGGTGAGGCAACCAACGGGGAGGACCTGCTGAATGCTTTGTCAAAAATGCAGCCCGATGTAGCATTTGTCGATATCCGAATGCCCAAAATGAACGGACTGGAAGCGATTGAACGCGGCCGCAAGCTTTCTCCCCATACCCAATGGGTCATTTTGTCGGGTTTTTCCGAGTTTGATTATGCCCGCAAGGCGCTTAGCCTGGGAGCCTTTATGTATTTATTAAAGCCTCTGGGGATGGAGGAGCTGGGATCGGTCCTGGATTCACTTTTTACTAAGCTTGATCAGACCTACCAAAGGCTTGACGACGAATTTGAGCATTACATACTGGCAGCTTTGAATAACGGGCAGTCCCCCGGCCTGGCAGAATTCGTCTCCGAAGCCCGTTATACGAAATATAAGGTATTACTGATTGCGACAGATACGCATGTATTCCCGGGACAAATGGAACAAGCCAAGCGCTGTTTATACAGGGCAATACAGGAAGCTGTCAGTGGAGGGTCCTCTTTAACTTGCCGTGTGGCAATATTTACGCTGACTAGCGGGGAAACAGCGGTGGCGATGTGTTGGCAGGAGGGGGAGCCGAAGGACGATCTGCAGATGGAAGTTATGACGGACAGCATATATCACCGAATAAACCGTCTGACAGACCAAAGGATTGCCTATACTCAGGTTGATAGCAGCATATATACAAATATTGGCGGCATGCTGGCAGGTCTGCAGGACATTCGCCGGTTGCTGCCGCTGCGTGCCGTTATAGGAATTAACCAGAGATTTTCGCTTGAAGAACTTCAGAAGCAGCCTCCTGCGGCAGCTCATATGGGACTTGTAATGACCAAGCTGGTCGATGATTACCATCACCATCTCTATATGGATTACTGCAGGGAGTTGGAAGAAATTACGACCCTGTTAAGGACGGAACAACACTCCAAGCAACAAATAAAGCATATGCGGAGTTTTATTCAATATGGAATGAATGATAGTGCTGAGCTTGAAACCGTTGAGCTGACGGTCCTACTTACCCGCCATGCGGATAAGCTGTTAACTGACAAGAAAAAACTGGAGGGCGAGCCTCCGGATATGATCTCAGAAGTGATCTATTCTATTGAACAACATTATGCCAGCAATATCTCCATTGCCCAGTTGGCGGAGAGGCTGAGAATCACACCTAATTATCTGAGCTCTACCTTCCACAAAAAAACAGGGACCACATTTACGAAATATTTAACTCGTCTGCGGATTCACCGGGCCAAGGAACTTTTAAGTACGACCAACCTTCCGGTAAAAGATATCGCCCTGCAAGTGGGATATTACAGCACCAGGCATTTCGTCAAATTATTTATAGAATCCGAAGGCTGCTATCCGACAGAATACAAGAAGCAGGCTCGTCTATAGGTTAGCATTACACACCATCACGCCGCTGAACTGAAATGAACAGGTAATGTTTTGTGCTTTCTGGGTAATAATTGATATGCATTTGGATAACCTATCCATAACCCGGAAGAAACGAGGCGATAAGCATGTCCAATTTGAACAACAGTCATCAGGAAGCAGTCGAGACGGTTAGAGATCTGATCAAAGGCATTGATACGGCCATGTTAACAACGATTTCGGCCGAAGGACTGGTATCCCGTCCCATGAAGACACAGGAAGTCGAGTTCGACGGAGATTTATGGTTTCTTACCAAGAAGGATACCAGCAAATTCGAGGAAATTCTTCATGACCCGAGGGTTAATGTCATATACGCTGATAAATCCTATGTCTCCATCCGTGGTACGGCCAAGCTCGTGCAGGATGTGGAGAAGAAAAAAGAATTTTGGAATCCCGGCTACGATGCTTTTCTGCAGACCAGCTATGATGACCCCGACGTGATTCTAATCCGGGTCCAAGCCGAAGCGGCGGAATATTGGAAAAGCGGCAACCTGGCCGAGAAAGTGACTTACCTGTTTAAACGGCTAACGAAGCAGGATACGGAGCAATCGAATCTTAATGAGACGATTGATTTGAAGTAGGAATCTGCAACGATAATTACACAATGCATAAATAGCCTGATCTGCAAGTAAAGCCGCCGGGAATTTCCCGGCGGCTTTTTGCCGGATTATTCGGCCTTTTCCTTTCCTTGAGCGAGAAGCTTGTCGGCCGCCTGCTGCTGCCGGTATTGTCCGGGAGTCAGCCCCGTCCGGGTCTTAAACATCTTATTGAAATAGCTTACGTTCGCATATCCGATTTCCCGGCAGATCTCCTCAATGGAAAGGTCTAGCTGCTTCAATAGCTCCATAGCCCGCTTCATGCGAAGCTGGATCAAATAATCGTTGACGGTCATCCCTGTGGACTCCTTGAAGATGCGGCTTAAGTAGGATGAGCTGCGCTGAACATATTCGGCTACCGTGTCCACAGAAATATTATTATTGAAGTTCGCATCCATATAGTCCGTCGCCAGCTGCAGGGTCACATCCGTCATCTTGGAACGTTTCTCCTTGTGGTAGGTGATGATCCTGCCGCACATGTCCAGCAGGCACTCTTCCATATCGGACAGGGTCTCGGCACGCGCCAGCACATCTGCGTAAGCCGGTCTGTCCCCGAACACTGCGGACATATCGCCCCGGGTCTGGACAAGCGTCTTCATAATTTCCCCGCTCAGCTGGAAGAACAGCTGCTGGATATTGGCCTTTCCCAGCTTCTTGTCAATCACAGTCCGGGTGATCTGGCGAATGGCATTGAAGCATTCCTCTCTATCCGTCTGCAGCAGCGCCTGCAGCAGTTTTGTTTCCAGCTCGTACGGATAATAATAAGCCTCCTCTTCTGATTTCCAGTCGGCGAGAATGTCATAGGACAGAATTTCTCCTTTGCCGATGTACATTTTCAGATTCAGAGCTTCCAAAGTATTCTCGTACGCCAAACGTACCTTTTCTTCCCCCTTGTAAATTGGACTGACTGCGAAGGTCGCGTTCATGCTGTACCGGGTCAGCAGAAGCTGCTTCAGCTTCTTGGCTTGCTCCAGCGGGAATTCGTCGTCGCCCGGAGGAACGGTCAGGAGAATCACCGTCCGCTTCTCATCCTTGGCGAAGATTTCACCATTGATATCGCCTCCCAGCTCTTCCATCAGTCCGTAGCGGAACAGGTGAAATTGGAGGTTGCCATCCGGTCCGTTCAACGGATAAGGCTCCTCCAGCTCAAGGGTCAGCACAGCAAACCGGGTAAAGTCCAGCCGGAGCCCCAGCAGCTCCGCTGCCTGATCTGTACTGCCGCCCTGGATGAGGTCGTTCAAATACTTCTCCTTGATCGCTGTCCGGTTATCGGTAAGAAGGGAATCAACCTTTCCCTTCTCCGTCATCAGCGTCTCCCAGTTGCGGGCCAGCTGATCGAAGATATGACGGATGAAGCCGGCTTCGTCACCGGCAGGCAGTTGGGAGGCTTCTCCGTCTTTCTGACCGGCTTGGGAGCCGCCAATATAGGAAATTACACTTTGGAGCGGCCGATACAATCTTCTGGACAGGAAAAAGGATAAGGTGAACGCGGCTATCAGATATGCCGCCGCAACCGTGATGACAATGACCTTGATGCGGTCCATTCCTTGCAGAAGAGCGGAACGTTTGGTAATGTCTACGAATCTCCAGCCGGTCAGCTCCGAGGTTGTATAGGAGACGATCCGGTCGGAATCATCAATGTAGAAGCCGCTGGCCCCGGTCAGCCGGCCGGGGTCCAGCTGTTGAAGGAGGGATTCCCCGGCAGCAGCATCAGAATAGAGCAGCTCAGAATCCGGCCCTAAGACAAGGGTATTGCCCTTTTTATTATGATAATGGCTTAAATAGTCGTCGAATAGCAGCTGAAGCTTCAAATTCATGACGATGGCACCGTCGACTTGACCGATTAAAGGCATTTTTTGAAGCAGACTGGCGGCAGGATGATCCGGTGAGAAACCGTCTTGCCGTCCGGTAACCCAGATTGTGCGGCTGTCAGAAGGCTGATTCCAGACCTCAATCCAGGAGGTGTCCACGAAGGTGGAGATGGGTGATGCCTTGATCTCGGGACGCGAGGTCAGGATAAGCTCCAAGGGGGCGTAATATAAATAGATGGAATCGATGTAGGGGCTGACCTTCTTCTGTTCTTCCACGAAGCCGGTGAGATCAATGAGGGAGCTGACGCTTAACTTGCTGCTGTTTGTATGATACAGGTAGGATTGGGTCGTAATCATGCCGGTGGCGGCATATTTGATGGCGGTCAGTTCCTTGTGGATGAGCTCCTGCTGCTGTGTCAATATGGATTCGTTGTACGCAATGGCGTTCTGAATGTTATTGTCCGCCGAAATGGAGTAAGTAATGGTGGAAATGAGAATGACGGTGATCACGGCAATGGCAGTGAAGGATAGAAGCAGCTTGACGAACATTGTATTATGTTTGATCGAGCGGTTTCTCAGCAAGGGACTCACTCCACTTCTCTAAGATGATTACGCTTACATATTTAACCAGCGACACAGCGAGGTACAGGGGGATTATATCACAGATGGGTTTTCCGGCAAGGGGAAGACCGAAAAACATATAAAAAAAAGAAAAACATAATCCGATTTCCGGGACAGAAATGGCCAAAAACATAAAAAGAAGCGAAAGAGAGGATTGTGTACTTGGTCAGAGCAGGCTATCTTAAATGTTGTAACCGCTACCACAACCCCGGCCGGGAGCTATCGTGAGGATGCGGTCTAATACAGTTTCGATTAGGGGGACATTCTTGTGCAGACTAAACTTAAGAAACTAGGCAATGCCATTATGCCGGTGATCGTTGTGGCAGGCCTGCTTGCCGGGTGCGGCAATGGCGGAGATAACGGGAACAACGCGAACAACGGAAAAAACGCGGCTTCGCCCGAAGCAAGCAAGAGCGCAAATACTGCAAACACTGAAAAGGCGGCAGCAAAGCCGGTGGAGATTACATGGGGTATTCACTTTCAGGCTCAGGGAGTTGTAGAGGACTCCGCCGTTCAGAAGTGGCTTGAAGAGAAATTCAATGTAAAGATCAAACCGGTGAAAGTGACCGATGCCAGCATCGCATCCGGAGAGATTCCTGACATCTTCATGCTGGGCGATCCCTCCAACGTGTCAGCGTATATGAATCAGGGTGTTCTGATGGATATTGATCCGAACATGCTGAAGGAAAAAATGCCGGAGTATTCCAAAGATATTGAAAAAAACAACGCGCTATTTCAAACCGTTACTGTAGACGACAAGTTATGGGCCATCCCCATGTTTATTGATCTGAAGCCATATGATCTGGCGATGCTCTGGCGCAAGGATTGGCTGGATAAGGTAGGTATCACAAAGGCACCGGAGACACTGGATGAGTTCGAGAAGGCAGTCTATGCATTTGCTGAGAAGGATCCGGACGGAAATGGCAAAAAAGATACCTACGGGTTGACCGGTACGGCGACGTCCACCTGGTCATCCGGCTTCTATTCCATCTTCGGTGCGTTCGGCGTGGAACCGACCATGTGGCACGAGAAGAACGGAGAACTGATGAACGGCTCCGTGATGCCGGAAACGAAGGAAGCGCTGGCCAAACTTCGGCAGTGGTATGCCGACGGGGTCATTGACCCTGAGTTTATCACGGATACACAGGATTCCTACCGCAAGAAGCTTTACAATAACCGGATTGGTGTCATTGAGGAGCAGATTGCCAAGGGTGCGCTCCCGACTTCGGGAACCGTGACGGAGATGAAGTCTTTGAATCCTAATTCGGAGCTGGTCTTTGCTAAGAATCCTAAGGGACCTGGTGGTGACGGCTCCTGGGACTGGGGAGTGAAGAGCAACTTTGTCGTCATCAGCAACAAAGTGAAGGATCAACCGGAAAAGCTTGAGAAGCTGTTCGAAATACTGAGAGCAGAAAGCAGTGACGAAGAAACCATCAACATGACGAGCCTCGGGGTGAAGGGCACTCATTGGGACTTCGTTGAGAGCGGAGCCACCTCTGGAGCCACTACGTTCCTGACTGGTTTCGAGAAGCAGGAAGCACGCGATCAGATCGGCGTTAGACTCTTCTCATTCGGTAACATCACGACGCAGGCCTACCGTGAGAAATACTCTAATCCGGATTTGAATGAAGCCATCAAAACCTATTCCTCCGCTCCAAATATGACCGATGCGCTGCTCTTCTCGGCGCTGCCTTCCGATGGCAAATACAAGAATGACCTGACTTCGCTGATGCAAAAATATTTCGCCCAAATCATCAGTGGTGAAATTCCACTCGATGATTTCGATAAGTTCGTTACAGAGTGGAAATCCAGAGGCGGCGATGAGTTGACCAAGGAAGCTAATGAGATGTACCAGGCTCAATTTAAAAAATAAATAAATCCGGTTACGGTGGTTCCGCAAGGGCAAAAAAGGGTTCTTGCGGAAATGAGCCGGTCGGGGTTTCAGGGGAGTGCAGTATGAAAACCATAAGAAAGCATGGAGAACTAATGGCGTTGTTTCTGTTTGCCTTTATCTTCTTCGTCATCTTTAAATATGGTCCGCTCTACGGCGTGATCATTGCCTTCAAGGATTTCCGGGTTGTGGATGGAATATGGGGAAGTCCCTGGGTGGGCTTCCATCACTTTCAGGAATTGTTTCATAGCAGCGATTTTTACCGTCTGCTTAAAAATACGCTCCTTCTGAACATGTACCAGCTGATCTTTGCTTTTCCTGCACCAATCATTCTGGCAATACTCCTGAACGAAGTCCGCTCCCGCGGCTTCCAGAGATTTGTTCAGACGACTATGTATCTGCCCCATTTCGTATCTTGGGTAATCATGTCGGGCCTTCTTATCTATTTTCTATCGCCAACTACCGGAGTTGTAGCTCAAATCGTAGGCTGGTTCGGAATGGAGCCCGTCTTCTTCATGGGCAAGAAGGAATACTTCCGGAGCATCATCGTAGGTTCCTCCATCCTGAAGGATCTGGGCTGGGGTTCAATCATTTATTTTGCAGCTTTATCGGGGATCAATCCCGAAATTCAGGAATCAGCCATTATTGACGGAGCGAACCGCTGGCAGCGGATCATCCGGATCAATATTCCTTCGATCATGCCTACCATTTCTATCATGTTCATCTTGAGTCTCGGCGGGTTCTTAAGTGCAAATTTCGAACAAATCATTAACCTGCTGAATCCGGTCACTTTCGAAACCGGCGATGTCATCGACACTTATGTCTATCGGGTGGGGCTGCAGCAGTTCCAATACAGCTACACGGCGGCTATCGGTCTGTTCAAATCATTTGTGGGGCTGCTGCTCATTCTGGGCGCCAATCTGACCGTGAGGAAAATGAGCCAAGGGGAGAACGGATTATGGTAGAAGCAGGAGGAAGTCAGTCATGAAGGTGAAAAAATGGCAGGATCTTATTGCCCCGGCAATTATCTACTTTGTATTATCACTACTCGCGCTTATCGTCGTTTACCCGTTCATCCATGTTATCGCAGTATCCTTCAGCGGCCGCGGGGAGGCACTCCGCAGCGGATTCCATTTCATCCCAAGGGACTTTGAATGGAGAGCTTATAAGGAATTGCTGGAGTATCCATTCATCTGGTCGGGCTATGCGAATACTATATTCCGCATGATCGTAGGCACCTTCCTGACGCTGCTGGTCACCGTCTGCGCTGCTTATCCGCTGTCGCGCCCGGATTTTCCGATGAAGCGTGTCCTGGTTATGCTCCTGCTGTTCACCATGATCTTCGACGGGGGTATTGTGCCGAATTATCTGCTCATTAAGGAGCTGCATCTGCTGAACTCACGCTGGGTGTATGTGCTGCCTTCGGCAGCTAACGCCTTTCAGGTTCTGGTCATGCTCTCGTTCTTCCGCTCCATTCCGGATGCGCTGATTGAAGCGGCCCGTATCGACGGAGCCAGAGACATTAGGATCTTGTTCCGTATCGTGCTGCCACTCTCCATTCCGTCCCTCGTGACGATCGGGCTGTGGTCGCTGGTTCATCATATCAACGCGTTCATGGACAATCTGCTATATGTTACCGACCAGTCGAAATTTGTCCTGCAGCAAGTCATAAGGCAAATCCTCATTGAGAATAAGCTCGATCCGTTCACTACGGCAACCAATCTGATGCCTCCTGCACCAGAGAGCCTGAAGATGGCGTCAGTAATCGTATGTTCTTTACCTGTGCTCATCATTTATCCTTTTTTGCTTAAGTACTTTGAGAAAGGAACAATGATCGGGTCGGTGAAAGGGTAAGCTCCGGGGAACCTCACGGTTCCCTTTCGAATTAAAACCGATAACAAGGAGGCCTGTACGGACATGAAGAGAAAAGCGGTCATTGTCTTTTGGATTATTGCCTTGATAATAGGTTTAACCCCGGGGTTTGTACGGGGTACGGAGATTCAAGCGGAGGAAGCCCCAAGTCCCGGAGCAGTCTATTTCGTAGCGGAAAATGGAAGCGATTCCAACTCAGGTGCGGAGGCGGCTCCTTTCCGTACCCTGGAGAAGGCCAGGGACACCATCCGCCAGCTGAAGCAGGGCACGGGTCTGCCTGACGGCGGCGTTACGGTTTATTTGAGAGGCGGCACATACAGCCGTACCGCAAGCTTCCTGCTGGAGGAGCAGGATTCGGGGACGGCAGACAAACCGGTCACCTACAAGGCATATCCGGGTGAATCCGTGCGGCTGAGCGGCGGCCGGCAATTGGAGAAGTCATGGTTCGCCCCGGTAACAGATCCGGCGGTTCTGAACCGGATCATCAGTCCCGATGCAAGATCCAAGGTTCTGCAGGTCGAGCTGCCGGGGCATGGCATTACCGATTACGGAGTCATGAGCCGTCATGGCTACTACAAAGCCAATGACGTAAGCCAGACTCCCCCCATGGAGCTGTACATTGAAGGCGAAGGGATGACTCTGGCGAGATGGCCCAATAAGGGCACGGTCCAAATGGGCAATATTCTTGATCCGGGACCCACCCGCAAGGATGCCGATCTGCAGACCCGGGGAGGCACGTTCACCTATACCTATGATCGGCCAGAGCTCTGGACCCAGGCGGATGATATATGGCTTGACGGGATTTTCGGCTACAGCTGGGAATGGTCGTACAATAAAATTGCTTCTATTGATACAGACAATAAGTCGATCACATTAGCTTACGGGGAAATGAGCGGCCTCTTTAAAAACTGGTATCCGGACTTCCATTTCGCCCAGAACCTGCTGGAAGAAATCGACATGCCAGGGGAGTACTACATTGACCGGAGCCAAGGCATCCTGTATTTCATGCCGACAGCCGCCTTCCAGGCGAACAATCCGGAGATCACTGTATCCATGCTGAAGACACCCATGATCAATACGGCCAATACGTCGTATGTAACCTTCGAGGACCTGATCCTGGAGATCGGCAGGGATTCCGGAGCGGTCATCATGGGCGGCAGCCATATCCGGCTGGTGCACTCTGAGATCCGCAATTTCACCGAAGGAGGCGTACGGATCAATACCCAGAGCCGCTGGTTGTACAATGACTTTGCCAAGGGCTCAGGGGTTAACCATGCCATCGTGAATACGCATATCCATCATGTGGGGGGAACTGGAGTCATTCTGAACGGCGGCGACAGGCTGACGCTTGAGCCGGGCAACAATGTGGTGGAGAACAGCCACATCCATGACTTTGCTTATTATCATAAAGCGTATAACCCTGCTGTAATTCTGACAGGAGCAGGGAACCGCATATCACACAGTGAAATTCATGATGCCCCGCATCCGGGGATTCTGATCTTCGGCAACGACCATGTCGTGGAATACAACAACATCTATGATGTGTGCAAGACGTTCTCGGATCTCGGAGCTATCTACATGAATCTGGGTGCTGCACCGCAGGAGCGGGGAACGGTCATCCGGAGGAATTATTTCCATAACATTGGAGAAGGCAAAGCCGGGGTTCAGGGGATCTATCCGGATAACTTCACCATGGGAATCACAATTGAAGAAAATCTCTTCTACAAGATGGGCAATTCAGCCATTCTGAACAACGGGGGCGCTCATGTCCGCACGAAGAACAACATTTTTGTCGACGCCAAGGTTCCGTATGATTATGCGGATCTGTATTTGGGCGACGGCCCGGAGCAGCAAATCTCCAAAAACTATATGCAGCCGTGGCACGCTTTGTTCGAAAAATACAATAACTTCGCCGGCATGCCGCATCTGGTCAAATACCCGGAGCTGGCGGACTTCTTCACAGAGAACCGGTATTATCCGGACACGAACACGTACCAGAACAATGTGATCTACAATCCGACAAAAACGATAAGCAGCACGACGAATGTGAATGGTGCTTATGATAAGTTCAATCTGGTCCAATACGCAAACAACTGGGTAACGAAACAGGATCCCGGCTTCGTGAATCTGGCGGGCGGCGATCTGAACCTGAAAGCGGATGCAGCGGTGTTTGAGCAGATACCGGGCTTCCAGGCGATCCCCTTCAGTGAGATGGGAATCTCAGGTAAGGCAGGCCCTTATCTCGCACCGGATAATATTCCCGTCCAAGCTGTCGTACTGTATGACGATAGCCTTACCCTCGGCATCGGGAAAACACATACCCTGTACTCGGCGGTTCTTCCCTGGAACGCCACCAACAATAAACTGCAGTATACCTCCAGTGATCCTTCCGTGGTGACCGTAGATGCCACCGGCAAGCTGAGAGGGGTCAACCTGGGGACCGCAGTTGTTACAGCGGTCTCCGCCGACAACCCGCTCTTAAAGGATGAGGTTCAGGTGATGGTCGAAGTCGGTGACGGGATTATAGATGATACGAATTTCGAGAACGGCCGGAATGGCTGGCCGGCCGATGCCAACCGGAGTATCGTGGAGGCCGACGGCGGCAATCACATGTATAAGCTGCTCAAAGGCGCGACCACGCTGAATGAGAACGACTTCAATAATTACGAGTTGAGCTTCAAGCTGAAGACGCCTCCAGTGATTCCGGAATCGGCCACATTCTATATATTCGACCGGCTGAATCCGGGCGGCAACGGAGGAAGAATCGGATACCGGAAGTATGCTGACGGAACTTCTTCCTGGATTCTCTACAATGCAGCCTGGGGAACCGTTAAGCAGAACGCACTGTCTGCCCCGGACCTGCTGCCGGATACCGTCTACAACATGAAGATCATCGTCAAGGGTTCGGAAATTAGCGTCTATGCTGACGGCAAGCTTAAGCTGAAGGCCACTGATCCGACCTTTAATCCTTCCGGCAAAGTCGGGTTCTACGCCGGCGGCTTTGACTATCTCTTGTTCGATGACATCAAATTTATGGTCCCGACAAAAAATGTCTCCGGGCTTATGCTCAACAAAAGCAGCGTCAATATGGTAATCGATGAACAGACGCCACTGCAGGTCCAGTTCGATCCGTCGGATGCCGAGAATCGTTCCGTCGTCTGGCAGTCTCTTAACCCGGAAATTGCCTCTGTCGATGAGAACGGAACAGTCACCGCCCACGCCAAAGGGGAGACTGTTGTCAAGGTAGCCTCCGTTGCCAAACCGGAGGCCACCGCCTCTGCCCGGATCATCGTGTCGGATATTCTTGACTACACAGATTACGATTCGGGAGCGAACGGGTGGCCGGTGGATCCGAACCGCAGCATGGTAACGGTGAACGGAAACAAGATGTACAAAATTCTGAAGGGCGCCTCTGCGCTTCATCCGAAGCTGTTCACGGATTATGACCTGACCTTCAAACTGAAAACGCCTGCTGTAATGCCGGATCTTGGGACCCTCTATGTGTATGACCGTTCTGTCGCCAGCAATTCAGGCAAGATCGCATACAAGAAATTGGCGGACGGCACTTCACAGTGGATTCTCTACGGTCCAACCTGGACAGTGCTTCAGACGAAGAATCTTCCAACCCAAGACTTGCAGCCGGATACCGGCTATAATCTTCGTATTCTGGTGGATGGCGCCAGCATCCGCGTCTATGTGAACGGAGAAGTGAGACTAGATGGTTCCGATCCCAAACATAATGCTTCGGGAACGGTAGGTTTCTATGTGGGCGGTTTCAGTGAAATGTGGTTCGACGACGTGAAATTTACGAGGATTGACAAGACCGCACCTGTTAGCACAGCCGTCTTGACTCCGGCGCTGCCTGATGGTGCGGACGGCTGGTATACTCAGCCCGTTACGGTCCAATTGAATACTGCAGATACGGGTACCAGTGTAACGGACACCGTATACAGCATAAATAGCGGAGACACATGGCTGCCTTACCAGGGACCGCTCACCTTTAGCCAAGACGGCCAGTATTCACTGCTTTACCGCTCGGTTGATTACGCCGGAAACAGCGAGGAATCAAAAACCTTGAGCTTTAAGCTGGATAGCAGTGCCCCTGAGTTAACTGTGGCAGAGCCGGCCCCGAAAGCCTATGCGGGAACAGAATCGCTGACCTTGTCTTGGGCGGCCATCGATGCGATGTCCGGGGTGGATTCCGCTAAGACCGTTGCACGGCTGGATGAGCAAGCCGTAGAGCCGGGAACGCAGGTTCCACTGTACACGCTGGATATCGGCCCGCACACGTTCGCGGTATCCGTCAGCGACAGCGCGGGGAACAGGCAGGAGAGCACGGTGACTTTCTCAACGTATGCCGACGTAAGCTCGCTGAAAGCACTCGTTGGCCTGTTCAAAGAGAAGTCTTGGATAGACAATCACGGGATTGCGAACAGTCTGCTCGTGAAACTGGTACAAGGTCAAGTGGAAGCGTTCGTTCATCAGGTTCAAGCCCAAAGCGGCAAGCATATCCAGGCTGAAGCGGCCTCCTATCTGCTGCGGGATGCCAACCATATCCTTCAAGGGATGGGAGCGCAAGATAAACTACAGGATGGGATTCCCGGCTAAAGGGAATTAAACAAAATAAAGCCTTGGACGAAGTTGTCCAAGGCTTTTGTTCGAATATAAGAATAATTATCCTTTTATTTCTCGCTATCTATTTCCCGGGAGCCGAGCGCTTGTACGGGGCGGTTGTCATGCGGGAAAATGCCTTCGAATTTGCCGATTTGCTCATCAGACCATTGAACGGGATTTTCCAGGACGATCCACTGTACCCCTTCGGTACATGGTGGTGTGGTGAGTGATCCTTGATAGCGGAACGAATCAAGGTCTGTTGGAAGCAGCTGGTTCATGTCGAAGACACCCTCAACCGGGACTTCCTGTTCGCTCTCCTCGGAGGGGAGCACGGACCAAAGCTTTTTCAGCTCAACATTTTCGGAGCCTTTAGTGATTAGGACACTCAGTACAGCAAGCGTCTCGTCTTCACTTTTATGGACAAAATGAAGCTCCATATCGGCATGTTTGCCATCTACCTCATGTTCGCTGGGCAGATGGAAATGAAACTGCTGCAAGATATACGTCTTTCCTTCAAGGGTGATACGGTTGTCCTGATTTTTTAGGTTAACCTGGATCGTGTGGCCGTTGTTAATGATAGACACCGGGGACGGCGCATACTCAACCTTGATAGGGGACAGGCTCTCATCATCCTGCACTTTCTCATGAAGAATGTTAATCGGCGACTGGGCCGTACCTGTACTGCAGGTTGTGAACAGTTTATCCAGTTCAGCCCAGTGTTCCGGGGATGTTTCACCTTCATAGGACCAATGCGTTGGGTGGGCGCTTACTGTGGTAGCGGGTTCCTTATTCGTGTCTGCCTCGTTCTTCTGTTCGTTGCTTCCGCATCCCGCCATCACAGACAAGACCATGATGGGAAACAGTATTCGGGACACCTTTTTGTTGATACGCATACGTCATCCTTCTTCCTTTTGGATAGTGGAACATTTTAATTTATATTGTAAATATTGGCACGTTCAGCATCAAGTGAAAAAAGGCTCAAAGTTTTCAAAATGGTTCTAACTATCTAGGCCGCCAGCGAATCCAAGAACTTGCTATCCGAATCGAATATAAATATAACCAGATATTCTAATCCAGTTCGAAGAGGTGGTTTTCAAGTGAGAAGGCAGGCAGGGACAGTTAAGAAACGGAACCTTTCACCCAGACCCCGACCCAAAGACAGCTTGAAGCTTAAGGTGCAGGCACAGATCATTAACTTTGCCGTGATCGGAGATAGTCATGTGGGGTATGGGAACAGCTCGGCCATTTTTAGAAAGCTTTTGCCAAAAGCAGTGAGCAGCGGGAGTAAGAAGTTTGTGATTTTTGGCGGGGATAATGCCCAGGCAGGAGCCAATCATGGAAATAATGCCGATGCCCTCTACAAGGACTTCAAGGATACGGTTACCAGCACACTCGGGAGCATTCCTTATAAAGCATCGATAGGAAATTGGGAGGCAAGTACTCAGTCCTTGTTCAAACAATATTTAGGTGCGGTTGCCGGGCAAATGAATTTTCCGGGGACGCAGGCAAAGGTGAAGTATGTATGGCTGGATTGTGCGCTAGGGGCGTTCACACCGGAAAGCCTAAATATTCTGAAAAATTTAGATGACCGCCATTATTATATTATTGATTTTCATTGGCCATTGAAAGTGAGCGGGATTACGGTTGCTCCCAGTCATGTGTTAAGCGGGGCGGAGACGAATAAGTTTTTTACGGCGATTCCAGCGAAAGTGAGAGATAAAGTGCTGGCCATATTTACACACCACGGGCATTTGTTTTATCGGAAGCTGGCCAATATTTATCCGGGGTTCCCTACAACTAAATTCTTCGTGTGCGGATGTTCAGGGGATTATAAATGCAAGCCAAACGGTGACCGGGGGTATTACAACGCCATATTGACCATTAATGGGTCTGCTGTCAATGTGAATGCTTATAAGGTGCCGGTTATGTAGCTTGCTTTGGTTTAAAATTCTAAAATCCGAACCCTCTCAAGTTCAGGTCGAGACGCATTCTATTGTACTTTCTACAACAGAATCTTTTTAAAATAGCCGGAAAGCAGATTCTATTGCACTCTATACAGCGGAATTTTGCGGGAAAGGTGGTTTTGACTAAAAACCAATAATTCTATTGCACGAAATACAGCAGAATGCGATTTACCGGAGAATAATGAGCATTCTGCTGTATAAAGTGCACTCATATGAAAAAAGTCCTCATGCAATTACTGCACACTCAGATTATCCCAATTGATCTGGAACTCCTTCAGCATGCCTTCTTTAGTCAGCTTGCCGCCGAGATAACCTTGAATGCTGCTGGATAACTCCTGCGGCATTCCGTTCGGCAGACGCGACCAGTTCCAAGTCAGCGCCTGATCCTTGTCAGTATAGTCCAGCACCTCAGCGCCAAGTGCCCCGAGATCCTTTTCGGTTCCCTTGATGCTGTCGAGCGCAGGGATGAACTGGAATTCCTTGGTGATATATTGCTTGCCGGTCTCCGAGGTAACGAGCCAATCCAGGAAGACCTTAGCTTCCTCTTTAACCGGGGAGAACTTGTTGACGACCCAGTTGCTTGGCACCCCTACATAGAGCTTATCGTTATCTTCCGGGGTATCTTCAATAGGCATTGGCAGGATGCCCAGGTTCAGATCCGGGTCAATCCCGTCAATCTGGCCTTGGGTCCAGTTGCCCTGCTGCATCATCGCGGCTTCCCCGCTGGCCACCATGGTGACCTGGGTATTATAGTCGGTCGAGAGCGGGTTCTTGTTCCCGTATTCCACCGTCAGGTCAAGCAGGTCGATCCACTTGGAGAAAACCGGGTCTCCGGCGAAGGACTTGGAGCCGTCCGTCAGACCGGCGATGAATGTTTCGGGATCGGGCTGCTGGGCGAAGGCTACGTTCACATTGTGGTTACCGAGCACGAACCATTCCTGATAGCCGTTGGCAAAAGGTGTGATCCCTGCGGCCTTCAGCTTTTCGGCAGCCTCGCGCAGAGCGGCCAGAGTCAGCGGCTTTCCGGTAATTCCGGCCTGCTTGAACAGATCCTTATTATAAATGAAGCCGTACCCTTCCAGATTCATGGGCATGCCGTAGAGCTTGCCATCTACAGTCATTTGTTCGGCAGCCAGCGGCTTCACATCCTTAGCCCAGGCTTCTCCGCTTAAGTCCTCCAGATATTCCAGCCACATGTCGCGCTCATTGTTGCCGCCGATAGTGAAGATGTCCGGCTCATCCCCGGATGAGAACTTCGCCCTTAGGGAAGCGCCATAGTCGCTGCCGCCGCCGACGCTCTGAATCTCCAGCCGGATGTCCGGGTGTTCCTTCTCGAATTCAGTCTTGAGCGAAGCTAGTGCTTCGGAGATTTCGACCTTGAACTGGTAGATATGCACAGTTTTGATTCCACCCGTATTGTCGCTGCCGCGTCCACAGCCGGCCGTTAGCAGGGCCAGCAGCAGGGAGCATGCGAGGAGAACTCCACGTTTTTTATTCATATTGATTCATCCTCTCTGCCTGAAAAGTCACATGTATCGTCAGCCCTTGACGGAGCCCTGGGCAATCCCTTCAATAATATACTTCTGCATAAGCAGGAAAAAGATGACCACAGGTGTAATCCCGAGCACGAGACCCGGAAGCGCCAAATCCCACTGCTTCGTGTATTGCCCGAAGAAGCTGTAAGTGGCGATGGGAATGGTGCGGAGGGATGGGGCCTGCAGAATGAGTGAAGGCATCAGGTAATCGTTCCAGATCCACAGGGTGTTCAGAATTATGACGGTGACGATGATCGGCTGCATCAGCGGCAGTACGATCCGGAAAAAGGTACCGTAGGGGCTGCTGCCATCCACCCGCGAAGCCTCTTCAATGTCGATGGGTACCGATTTGACGAAGCCGTGGAAAAGAAAAACGGTCATTGGCGCACCAAACCCCAAATACGCCAAAATCAGACCGGTCGTCGAATCCATTACGCCCAGGCCGCTGACGATCTGCACCAGCGGAATCATGATCGCCTGGAAAGGAATAACCATGGCCGCTACGAGCGCGATATAGAGGAATCGGTTGTATCTGCTGTTGTTGCGGACCATTTTATAGGCACACATGGAGCAGAGGAAAGCCAGCAGGATATTGCTGATCACCGTGACAACAAAAGAGTTCAGGAAAGCACGCGGGAAATCGGTAGCTTTCCACGCTTCGGCATAGTTGCTCCACTGGAACACGGAGGGGAGCGCAGCGGAATCCGAAAGAATCTCGCTGTAGCTTTTGACCGAATTGGCCAGCAGGAAGTAAAACGGAACCAGAAAAGCAAGCGCCAGCACAATCATCAGTAACTCGGCAAGCAGCAGGGGGACACTGAATTTTTTGGCGGTAGTCTCCATTACAGCTCCACCTCTCTTTTCTTGGTTGCACTAACCTGCAGCAGGGAGATGACGGCCACAATGACGAAGAAGACCATTGCTTTGGCCGATCCCATGCCGAACCGGCTGATCGTGTAGGCCTCATTGTAAATATTAAGCGCGACCGATTCGGTAGCCTTGAAAGGGCCGCCTTTGGTCAGCGACAGGTTCAGGTCGAACAGCTTGAAGGACCAGGAGATGGACAAGAATAAACAAACGGTTACCGCCGGCATCACCAGCGGAATGGTGACATGGCGCAAGGTTTGCATACGTCCGGCCCCGTCCACTTTGGACGCTTCGATCAGGCTCTGCGGCACGTTGTTGATGGCCGAAATGTAGATCACCATCAGATAACCCGCATTTTGCCACACGAAGACGATTACAATAGCCCAGAAGGCAGTGGCTTCCGTACCGAGCCAAGGCAGATTAAAGAAGGACCAGCCGGTGGCCTGTCCCATGGAGGCAAACCCTCTAACAAAAATAAACTGCCAGATAAATCCGAGCAGCAAACCGCCAATGACATGGGGGACAAAAAATACCGTTCTCAGCACATTACGCGTAAATATCTTGCGGGTCAGCACATAAGCGAGTGTGAATCCGAGCAGATTCGTCAGCACCAGTCCAAACAAAGTGAACTTCGCGGTGAACCAGAACGAATGCAGAAACGAAGGGTCTTTGGTGAAAATATGTAAATAGTTCCGCAGCCCGGTCCACTCGACATGCCGTGAGATTCCGTTCCAACTGGTAAACGAATAATAAAGGCCCAAAAAGAATGGAATCAGCACAATAACAAAGAAAAACAGGGAAGTTGGCCCGACAAAAATAAACTGCTGCATCAGGCGTGATCTTTTTTTATGGTCCATCGTTCCTCACCCCTCTGTATAAAGTAAATATTTCATTAAATAACCGGATCACCGATTAACCAAACAAGAAAAACTAGAATTTACCAGATTTTACTCGCTGGGGTGTCAGACAATGGCATTCATGATGGACGGGCTCAAGTGGATAAACAGGGGGAACAGCCGGTGTTTAGCGGGGGTGAATTAGCGAGAAAACTATAAGCTCTATAATCTAAAAAAACGGACGAAGAACGTCCCGTACTCCATGGCATATTGGGGTGCGGGATTTTTTTATGCAGAGGAGGAAGATAGGAATGGGTTTTGCTGAAGAACACCAAAAGTGGCTGGATTCTCATAAGAACCATAGAACAGGAGAACGACTTGACCGGTTGGTGCGAGGGCACGGGCATGGTGAGAAAATGTTTGGGGAGCGGGTCTGGTGGCCGATTTTTGGACATATGGATGATCTTCATCCGGAGTACGAGGTCTCGGATTGGCGGGGACGGCCTTATTTTGTTGATCTGGTCTGGAAACCGGGACAGGTTAAGTTTGCCATTGAGATCAAAGGGTACGGGCCACATGTGCAGCAGACCGATCGGACCAGGTACCGGCAGGAATTAAATAGAGAAACTTATCTGCAAATTGCAGGGTATCGTGTAGTCGCGGTTCCCTATGATGATTTGGAATCTGTACCGGAGCTGACAATTTCTCTATTTAAATCTTTATTGGCGCCAAGCTTGTTGAAGATTGCGGATGGGGAGAGTCGTCCGTACAGCAGGCTGGAGAGGGACATTCTACGGATGGCGACACGTTGGAATGGGTTCATCCGGCCTGTTGATCTAGTGAACGAGCTTGGAGTGAATCCACGTACAGTCAAGAAATCTCGTGGAGAGTACGGAGGTTTGTACGCGGATTCCCTCACCAGATACGATTTTAGCTCAGGCTTGACAGCCCTTTCATAGTGTGGGTATGGTAGATTGGTCACACTAGAAGGAGGTTGAGGCACATGTCAGGAGTTCTCGGCAATCATTTCGTTACGCAGATTGGAATTTTGGTGAATGATATAGAGAAGGTAAGCCGGGCGTATGCGGACTTTTTTGGACTGGCGGTGCCGGAAATCATCATTACCGATACGGCAGATATTGCCCAGACCCGGTATAACGGCGGGGCGACGGAGGCGCGGGCCAGGCTCGCTTTTTTTGACATGGGCTCCTTGCAGCTGGAACTGATTGAGCCGGATCATCAGCCGAGTACTTGGCGCGATTACTTGAATGAGCATGGAGAAGGGCCTCATCATATCGCTTTTGTAATCGAAGGAATGCAGGAAAAGATTATGCTGCTCGAAGGCAGAGGGTTCCCGCTGCAGCAGAAGGGCGAGTATGACGGTGGACGTTATGCTTATATGGATACGTTCAAGGAATTAAAGGTGCTCGTGGAGCTGCTGGAGAACGATAAGCAATAAATCAGCAACAGAGTGCATTAGCAGAATACCCCCATACAAATGGATATTCTCCCGCCGTGAATTCTGCCTATTCATGAACAGAACAGCGGCGCTTGAGGAAATTATGCAATAGAGGAGGAGCAAAAGATGAACATTCTAATTACCGGTGCGGGACGCGGGCTAGGCGTTGAGCTGGCGGCCGAAGCACTGAAACGCGGGCATGGAGTGATTGCCGGAGTTCGCCATCCCGATCAGGAACAGGCCGCGCTGTCGCAGCTTGCTGCAGCCTATGGAGCCAAGCTGACCGTGGTTGCGCTGGATGTGACGAACGAAGAGGGAATCGCGGAGCTGGCTGCTGGTCTGAAAGGGCAAGGGCGGACGCTCGGTGCCATCATCAACAATGCGGCGATCCTGACCGCCCGGAATACGCCGGTTGAAGAGCTGGATCTGAAGGACATGCTGACAACGATGGATATTAATTTGTACGGGCCGATACGGGTGGTCAAGCATTTCCTGCCGCTGCTCACCGGGCCGGACCGTTCAATCATTAACATCTCGTCGGAAGCGGGCAGCATTACCAATGCTTATCCGGGCGATTATCCTTATGCCATCTCCAAAACAGCACTCAATATGTTCTCGCAGCAGCTGCATGTGTATTTGCAAGAACGCGGCGTACAGGTGCTGAGCGTACATCCCGGCTGGATGCATACGGATATGGGCGGGGAAGAGGCGCCGACGAACCCGCGCAGCAGTGCCGAGGGCATTATCAGCCTGATCGAGCAACGCCGCGCTCCGGAAGGGCATTTCAGGTTCGTGGATTATACCGGCAAAGATATGAAGATATAATCAGCCGCAGCCAGGTGCCGCGGTCCCAGAAGTCTGTGCGGATGAGGCTGTATTTTTGAGTTTTATAAGGCGGAAGATAATTGAGGAAGGTAAAGCTGATTTTCCGGAAAATCCGGGATGTACTCCAGAAAACAGAGATGTTAATATATTCACATAGTACTTAACACATATATTAACGAGTGCTTAATGGAGGAATATCTATGGAAAAACTATCATTGGGTTCATTAGAACAGGCGGGGGTTTCAGCTTGCGGTGTTCAACGCATTCAGACAGCTGCAGCGCAAATGGTTGAGGACAACATTACGCCCGCACAAGTGATTGTGGCCGCGAGAAAGGGAATTGTAATTGTCCATCAAGCGAATGGAACCCTCGGACCTGAGCCAGACGCAGCCGAATTAGCTGTTGACGCGTTATTTCCACTCTGCTCCATAACGAAGCTGTTTACCGCAACAGCGGTTATGATGTTGATGGAACAAGGGAAGATAGGACTGAATAGACCTGTTTCGGATTATATCCCCGAGTTTACAGGAGAAGGAAAATCAAAGGTTTGCGTGCATCATTTGTTGACACACACCTCTGGTCTGGATGTTGAGGTGATCCGGTTGAATGGAACTGCGAAACTGGCGAAAGAAGAGTTCCCTGCAAGCGAACCCAATCAGGATCCGGAAATTCATCAATACTTGTACGGCGGATATGATGCACCGCTTAGCTTCGAGCCAGGGACTGTCATGTCTTATTGCGGGTATGGTTATGAGCTGTTGGGTGAAATTATCCGGCGTACCACAGGTCAAGCTTATGATGAGTTCGTAAAGGAAAGCATTTTTGAACCGCTTGGAATGGAAAATACATATTATCGGGTTCCGCAGGAAGCACGCAGCAGAGTCGTTAGACGTATACCGGAGGCAGCTTGTGCAGAGTGGATAGAAACCGAAAATCAATTAAATTCTGTATCGGCCGGGGGCGGTGCTTACTCCACTGCCCCCGATCTGGCTGTATTTGGGCAAATGTTTCTGAACGGCGGAATTTATAACGGGACAAGGCTGCTCAGTCCGGTAACTGTAAAAGAAATGACACGTAATCAAATTCCCGGTGTATCCTCGCAATATCGGGATGAAGTATTTCCTGAAGCGTATTGGGGATACGGCTGGGCGATTAACGGGACAAAACGTGATGGCGGAGACCTATTCTCACCGGAAGCCTATTCGCATTGGGGGGCAGCGGGTCCTTTTCTCTGCGTCGATCCGGTCTATCAGACAGTAACCGTTCATTTTTCTGTGGAGCTTGATCACCGGAAGCCATTTAAAAATATGTACGTTGATTACTTCAACAATACCGTTCTTGCGGCAATAACAGACCTGTAATGGTAGTCGTTTCGGCAACTCGTCAAATTGAAGCTTGTATGTAGCTTGTCTAAGGACAGGCTGCTTTTTTTGCGTGACCGGTAAAAAATTTCAATTTCAAAATATTGACAATGATCCCGGTACTGCGTAAGATGAGAATAACTAAAACGACAATGTGTCGTTATTTTGAGTGAGGGGGGACATTGTATTCCAAAGGTTAGCGAGGCATATACAGAGAATAGAATCAATGAAATTTTGGATGCAGCGCTGGAGGTTAGTGCGCGTAAACCGCTGCATAAAGTAACTATGAAGGATATCGTGAGGCAGACCGGACTAAGCCAAGGGGGCGTATATAAGTATTTTGCCAATATTGAAGAGGTGTGGTTTGCGTTGTCCGACCGTTTTGATCTTGAGATAGATTTCAAAGGTTTTTTAACGCAGCTTTTTGCGGCCAGCCTTTCACCTGACCAGACGCTTCGCGCAATCTTTACCTTCATCGGGCAAGAGATTACGGCTTCTATAGAGAGTGGCTACAGCAAATTGGCCTTTGAGCTAAATGCAATCTATGCCAGTCAGCCGGAGCTGGTTAAGAAGCAGCTTGCTGAGCAGGCTGCGGAAGCAGAAGCCGAGTCCGGGCACGGCTACAATTATTTCTTTCAGCAATTGATGAATTATTGTGCAGAAGGTGAAGCTAAAGGCCAGTTCCGGCCCCTTGTTCCCTTAACCGACATTCTGATGCTCATTCAGGTAACTGTGGATGGAATCATCCGCGATGCCACGCTGGAGCTGTGTTTTGCCGGTGATGAGCTCCCTGCTGAATTAAGTGTTCGGCAGAGTGTGGATCGGCTGATGGATAGCTTGTACATTTCTACAATGACCTTATTAGGAGGCTTTTAATTATGCGTAAACCAAGCGCGCTAAAGTCCTGGCTCCTGCTCATCCTGTCCCTTCCGAAGGGGATTGCAGCGTTTGTAATTGCCGTTACAGGCATATGTGCCGGCTTGCCGCTGCTTATTGTAGGGATTGGACTGCCTTTGCTGGCTGCAACATTTACCCTATGCCGCTGGATGATGGCCAAAGAAGAGCAGGCGGTTACAGGGTGGATGCAGGGAGAAGAGCAACCGCTCCAAACTGAGGACTCCCGATCCATTGTAGATTGGAAGGATTGGCGTTCCATGCTGTCTATCCTTATAAATCGTAAGAGCTGGCGGGGGATCCTCTACAGTATAGCCCAGCTTCCCGTAGGCATTGCCGGGTTTACCCTTGCTGTCACGCTTCCCGCCGTTGTTATTGCGATTATATTGTCACCGGCAGCTTACAAGTTAAGCAAGGTTTTATCCCTTTCTTTTGATCTGTATTCCTTTGACGGGACGATGAATCTGTTCTTGCCGTGGCTCAATGTATATCAGCGTTCCTGGGTAGCGGCTGCAATCGGCCTAGTGCTGGCCCTGTTGCTGCCTATGACCATAAGAGGGTTGGGGAGAGTATATTCCGTCTGGATTCGGGGGATAGCCGGTGATTTCACCTATGGAGTGAAACCGGCGTCTATTAACAAGGATGCAGGATCGAGAGTATAGCAGGCCAGTGTAATCTCTAATAAAAAGAGACACGATACCCTAGGGATATCCGTGTCTCTTTTAAATGCAACGGCTCCCCTCAAAGGGGGAGCTGCCGTTTCTTTTTGCACCCTCTGCTATTAGCGGAGTGACTTGGTAATCAGGAACGGAATGACGCTTCTTGCAACGCCTGTCGGGTTTTCAAGGATGATAACCCACTCCGAGTCGCTGTTCGGGAAGCTGTCAGTTGGCCAGGCGGAAGTCAAATTGGAAATTGTCCATCCCGCACTAACGACAGCTCTGCCTCTTCCAGCAGATAAAAAGAGGAAAAGAAAGTCGTTGGCTTCGATGGTTACAGCAGGAAACTCGATACGGCGGAAACCATTCCCAAGGTTTTGCGTGGAGCGGGCTCTGTTTGGCCGCAGGGTGACTCTTTTACCTTTACCTTTGGCCTTATTTCTAAGTGATAGTTTTTTTATTGCCATTTGCTGCTCGCCTCTTTCTTCGTAGGATAGATTATCTTACGAAAAGAGAGGGTTGTGAGCTTGTATGAATGTACATGGAAATTAATCCAAATTATTCTAGGGCTTCTTATTTAGACTTTGGCCGGATTACCTTAAGCATGGAAAGCTCTTTCGGAGTGAGGCGGCGGGTATAAGCAGCATTGCCGTTGTGGGTATCTACAACCTTTACCTTGCCCGCTCTTTGTCCCGCTGGACGTGCTACACGCACCCGGAGTGCCCGGAGTGCCCAATCGACGGGAAAGGCAACCGAAGTCTTTCCATCCTCTGTACCGGCGTAATTTACAGCCGCCGCGAAATTATCCGCGCTCCTTAGCCAGACAGAACCGGAGTCTCCAGGAAGTGATACCGGTGTCTCACCCAGAATTATCGATTGATTGCGGAAGGTTAGCACGCCTACATCCGGACCATAATCCACCTGTACATCCGTATTCACCGAATCGACTCTTCCCCTGGTCAGACCTGTTGTCCGCCCTACCTTTTTGAAACGCTCCCCTACACGGTAGGAAGTGACATGACCGGGAATGTTGCCTACCGTTGCATATTTCGGACTGAGAATGCTGTTTCTTACAGGGCGGGACAAGGCCGCATCTATGCGGTTAGTACCATTTGTCTTCAAAGTTACAAAACGCGATAAATACCCGACCCGATCCCTTACGGTCCGCCCTTCATCCGCACCGCCCGGCTGCAGCGTTTCCGCCCGGTTGTTGGAGTTGGTCGGATTGGTAAGCACGTGGTTATTGCTAAGCACATACAGCTGATTGCCGCTGCTGACAATTAAGCCTGCGGTTCCTGAGCCACCGGTAGTACCAATACTGTAGCCTGCTACGACTGGACGAATCCGGTCCCGATAACTTGCATTGCTGCGTATTTTTTTGGTCTTTACTACCCGGATGGGGACATTTATAGGTTTGCCTTTGACCTGCGAGGAGAATTTTGGGCCCAAACCCAGGGCGTTGCTGCTTACGGCATTGGCGTAGAGGATCACGGCTGCGCCTTTTTTGGGATGTTTGGGGTCGTAATACCCTATCCCGACTCCATGAATTTTCCGGTTCTTGAGCACGGTACTTGCTATGTTTTCCTTTATCACAAGAGCTTCAGCAAATGTTGCCACTGTTCATCACCTAACCTCATTAGAATAAGATAGTATATTATCCTGAGGTGTAAAAGGCATGGGCGATTATCCGCTCTTTTATGAAGTCCAGAGGCGATTTATTTATTTTGTCTTACATGCCGTACAATTACTGGAATGACAATATGCCCTATTTGTCTAATAATAAACTATTGTCCAGCCCCTTTATTCACTATTTTCATATGATGCAGGGTAAGGAAAAAAGTGAAGAAGGGAATGAAGACAATGGGGCTTAGATTTCGCAACAGTACAAGTGAGACGATATTTGTTGCCTATGCTTACCCGAATTTCAACTGTACTCCAATTAACTACGCCACAATTGGCTGGTACCGGATCCAACCTGGCCAGACGAGAGAAGTATGGAGAGGGCATGCCGGAGGCAACACATTCTTTTACTATGCAGAGAGTGACAGCTATACCTGGTCAGGGGGATACTATACAGAGATCCCTAATGAAGCCTTCCATCAGTGCTGGAACAGCGACTGTGACGACTGCAGAGAACTTGGCTTCCGTAGAATTCCTGTTGGATCCAGCGTCCGCAACTACACAGTTGTGTTAATCTCCAGCAGCAGCCGAAGCAAAAAAGGATTACCCCATCTTCGGACAGCATTGCCTACAAAGTCTGGAAAACCGATTGTGCGCAGAGTTCCGCTGAAGGCCAGAAAGCTGACCCCGGGAAGACCGGTTTCAGTCAACCGCAGAGCCGTGCCTAAAAAACGGAGAAGATAGTGGATGAATGCAATAAGAGTGCACCTATCATTGGATAGGGCACTCTTTTTTTCTAAATCAAAGATGTATTATCCGGTGACGGCAAAGGCTCTCATTAACGCGCCTTCCAGCTCGCCTGTATCAATAGGCTTCAACAGGGAAACAATGCCCCCTTTGCTGAAAGCTTCGAGGACAAACGGATGGCTGCTGGTGACAATAATTGTACTCTGCGGATATTGGGCAGTGGCAAGGCGTTCAGATAAAGGCGCTTCTCCGAGCAGCAGCAGTTTGGCATCGGTCACAATAATTTCCGGTTCATGTTCGGTAATCAGCCGAATGGCTTCCTGATCGCAATTAGCCTCAAGAATAACATCCTCTTTAAAATGAAGCTGTTTCAGTATCAGCTTCAGGTGACTGCGTACATGAGGTTTGTCGTCAACAAGCATAATTTTCATAATATGGCCTCCTGTCTGGTTGCGTTTAGGATTCATACACCTTTTGTGCGGAGTAGCGCTGGGGAAGCAACATAAGTGCAAGGGAGAATACAACAAGCAGCAAGCAGCCCCAGTAAGCATTCCGGTATCCGACCCACTCGGCAGCGGCCCCTCCGGCCAGACTTCCGGCCAGCCGTCCGATGGTAGTGGCATTGGTATATAACGTTGAAGCATATCCGGGCAGATCAGGGAGCAAATCCTGAATGTAGCTGATTCCGATGGCCGAAATCACGGCAACAAAGAAAGCCAGCAGCACCTGTCCGGCCAAGATATGCCACAATTGTGTCGAGGCAAGCACCAAAATATAATAAGCCGCTCCCAGTAGTATCCCCCAGAACATCAGTACCCGATTGGAGGTTTTGGCAGACAGTACCCCTAATATGAGCATGAATGGAATCTCCAGCAGCGCACAAATACTCGAGACTGTAGCTACATTCTGCGTACTGCCGCCCAAGGTGTTAATGATAAACAATGAGATATTCAGATTGTTAAGCCAGTGCCCGGCATATAACAGGGTCAGCACCAGAAACGGGATAAGCACTCTGGCGTTCTGATGCAGCTTCAGCTGCGTTGCTGCTTGGATACCGGCTGGCTTCTTTAATACAGGACGTTTCACGAAGAAGCAGACCAGCAAGGCATTAAGCAGGAAGATCAGTGAGGTGCTCATGAAAATGCCCTGAAACCCCAAGTGATTAAGGAGGATCGAGCCGATCAGCGGGCCGGTAATAAACCCCAGGGAGAACATCGAGCGCAGACTGGAATTGGCAAAGGCATGATCGGCGGACGGACTGGCATTTACCGCTTCCCGCGCACTGGCGAACAATTGCGGCATGGCCGGAGCGCCAATAGCAGTGAAGACCGTCATGTACAGCAGCAGCGCATAAAATTCGTGGATGAATAAATAACCGGCAAAAGCCAGCGCGTTGAACAGCATGGCTGTGACCATGAGTGTTTTACGGTTCAGTCCGGAATCGGAGCGTTTGGCAATGATCGAGCTGAGCCAGACCCCGCTGATTAAGGTCACTGCGGTAAAGATTCCGAAGGTTCCTGCGGAGACCCCCAGCTTTGTTGTGAAATAAACGGCCAAAAAGGGAGAGCTGATGGAAATGGCCATCCCCTGCAGCATCATGCAGATCATAAACAGGGAGTAGCTTGGAATTAGGAAAAGCTGGCGGGTTCGCGTCAACATGTACGTAAAGTTTCTCCTTCACTTTCTAGCCTTGCGGCTTTCTCTTTGATTTGGTTATAGTATAGATAATGGCTTGCGATTATTGAATGTTTAATCTGATTGAAAAGCTCTACTATTTGGCTGAGGCGGTGAACGATATGGACTTGAGGCTGCATGCCTGCGCCTATTCTTTTCATACACTTCCGTTTAAATCTTCCTTTACGCCGCCACCGTTTTTCCTGTTCCGGCTGCAGGTGGTGGGCAGCTGCAGGGCGCTTGTAGGCGGCAAAATGAGTCTTGTCCAGCCAGGTGACCTATTAATCTATCGTCCTGGAGAGCCTTATCATTTAGCGGTGGATACGATTGACGGAAAAATCGAAAGCGGCGACTATTATTTACTGTGTGAAGGTTCTTGGATCGAAGAGTGGTGGGAATCCCAGCCCCGGCTGACTCAGCAGAGAGTTCATCTGGATGAAGGCATGCTCTCGTTATGGCAGCAGCTCAGCATCGAGCAGCACCGTATTGCACAAGGCAACCCCGAGCTCATCCGGCATTTATTGTGTGCTTTATGCCTATCTTTTGACCGTTTGTCGGGTGAAGCTGTCTCGGGGCATAACCCGCAGGGACGCTCGAATGAACTGGTTTTGCGGATGAGACGCTATATTAACAAAAATGCGCTGAATCCGCTAAGAGTGGAGGAAGTTGCCAGGTTTGCCGGACTGAGTGTATCCAGAGCCGTACATCTTTTTAAAGAGCTGACGGGTTATACCATTATCCAGTATACACAGGAAATCCGTCTGTCCAACGCCCTGGAGCGGATCCGGTTTACCGACTTAAGTCTGGAGAATATTGCCGGGAGCTGCGGCTTCGGGACGTATTCCTATTTTCACAAGGTATTCAAAGCCAGGTACGGCCTTTCTCCCAAGGAAATCCGCAGCCGGCCGGCTTCGGCAGAGCTGAACTACCAGGACAGCAGGTTTGTTATCTATCACCCGGATGGTAATCTGTCAGGCATCTCCCCTGATGCCCGGCGTTTTCTCAGTTCATGATTAGAATCTCTAATTATGAACTGATTTTTATTATAATTGTTAAGGTGTTGCTGCTCACGGTAATCTTTTATGATGGTGAAGGAGAGTCCTGTGGAAGCGCCTTAATCAGCTATCCATGAGCTACGATGAAACCGTTATCACAAAGATTGAAGGAGTGAACTACTAATGGAAACAGCTACATACCCATATCAGCATACGGATTTACCTGTAAATGAACGCGTGCAAGATCTGATCTCCAGATTGACTCTGGATGAAAAGGTAAACCTGATGCCGCAATATCAAGCCGCTGTAGAGCGCTTGGGCGTAGGAGCCTATAAACATGGTACGGAAGGGGCTCACGGAATTTCGTGGCTGGGCAAGGCAACTGCTTTTCCTCAGGTCAGCGGATTGGCCTGTACCTGGAATCCGGAACTCTTGAAAAAGATCGGCTCAGCCATCGGTGACGAGGCGAGAGCGTTCTACAAGAAGAATCCGACGGTTAACGGCTTGACACTATGGGCACCTACGGTGGATATGGAACGTGATCCGCGCTGGGGCCGCACGGAAGAGGCATACGGCGAAGATCCGGAATTAACGGGACGCCTCAGTACCTCACTGGTGCAGGGGATCCAAGGCGATCATCCCAAGTATTTGAAAGCGGTAGCAACACTGAAGCATTTTCTTGGCAACAATAATGAGATTAACCGCGGCGTTGACTCGTCGAGCATTGATCCGAGAAATATGCGTGAATATTATCTGGAAGCCTTTAAGCCTGCCTTCAAGGAAGGCGGCGCCAAGTCCATGATGACCGCCTACAACTCGCTTAATGGCGTACCGGTCATCCTGCATCCTGCGGTGACGGATATTGTCAAAGGCGAATGGGAAATGGACGGCTTTATTGTAAGCGATGCCGGGGATTTGTTCGGTATTGTGAAGGATCATAAATATTATGAGTCATTCGCCCAGTCAATGGCTGAATCGATCAAAAACGGGATAGACAGCGTGACAGAAGAAACGGCGGAGACGATCAAGGTTATTCATGAAGCACTGGCTGAAGGGCTGCTTGCCGAGGAAGATCTGAACCGTGCGCTGTTCAACACATTCCGTGTCCGTTTCCTTCTGGGTGAGTTCGATCCTGAAGAAGGCAATCCGTATGCGGCAATCGACGATTCCGTCATCCTCAGCAAGGAGCATGGCGAGTTGTCGCTGGAAGCTGCGAAGCAGTCTATTGTACTGCTGAAGAATGAGAACAGTACGCTTCCGCTGAACCCGAAAGAGTTGTCCAAAGTTGCGGTCATCGGTCCGCTCGGGGACGAAGCTTTTAGAGACTGGTATTCCGGCACCCAGCCTTATGCTGTCACACCTCTGCAGGGAGTGACCAAGAAGCTTGCAGGCAAACAGGTATCGTTCGAAAGCGGCGATGACCGGATCATCCTGACTTCGGCGGCAACAGGCCAAGCCGTAGGAATCACCGGCGAGGACGGCAGACTGGCAGTGCAACATGAGACTAAGGAGCGCGGAGAATTGTTCCGCCATACGGCCTGGGGCTGGACGAGCAACACTCTTGAAGCTACAAGCCGGGGACAATATGTCACCCTTAGCGACGCCGATACATTGACGGCTTCCGCTGATGAAATCTATGGCTGGTATGTGAAGGAAGCGCTGAATATTGTACCGGAAGCCGAAGGTACAGTCAGCCTGCGGACCTGGAATGACAAGCCGATCTCAATCCATGCCGAAGACGGAACCCTCCGTGTAGCCGATCAGGATACTGTTGCGCTGGACAACACATTCCGTAAAAATATCGTGGTAAACGGTGTAGAAGCTGCGGTTGAAGCGGCGAAAGCCGCAGAAGTTGCTGTTGTATTCGTCGGCAATCATCCGCTCCTGAACGGCAAGGAAGAGATCGACAGACCGGATATCGTCCTGCCGGAAGAGCAGGAGAATCTGGTTAAGGCTGTGTATGAAGCCAACCCTAATACAGTGGTGGTTATTGTCGGAAGTTATCCGATCACCTCCACATGGATTGATGAGCATATCCCGGCGGTCCTCTACACTTCCCACAGCGGGCAAGAGCTAGGCAACGCGGTAGCCGATGTTCTATTTGGCGACTACAGCCCGTCCGGCAAGCTGAATATGACCTGGTACCGGTCGGTGGATCAGCTTCCTCCGCTGATGGATTACGACATTATTAAAGGCAAAAGAACGTACATGTACTTCGACGGTGAGCCGCTGTATCCGTTCGGCCATGGCCTGAGCTACGCACAGGTATCTTATAACAGCCTGTCGCTGGCTGCCGGGGAACTGGAGCAGGACGGAACGATCAGCCTGTCCGTTCAGCTTGAGAATACCGGTACCGTGGATGGCGACGAGGTCGTTCAATTATACGTGCAGTCCTTGTCTTCCCGAGTCAAACGTCCACTGAAGCAGCTGAAGGGGTTCCAAAAGATCCGGCTTGCCGCAGGACAACCGCAAACGGTGGAATTCACGTTGCCGGTTGCCGAGCTGGCTTTCTGGGATGTAACGCGTGAACAATATTGTGTTGAAAACGGCGATTATGCCGTGATGATCGGCCGCTCTTCAAGTGATATTCAATTGACCGCCCAGATCAAAGTGCATGGCGAAACGATTCCGGCCCGCAATCTCTATGCGACGGTCAAAGCCGAGAACTACGACGACTACGAAGCGGTATACCTGGATGAATGCAAGGCGGGCGGCGCTTCTGTCCATCCGGCAGGTGAAGGAGCATGGATCGCCTTCAAAGATGTGGAGTTCGGTCAAGGCACCGCAACGTTCCACGCGCTCGTATCCTCCGTGACCGGCGGCAGCATCGAGGTCAGAACAGAAGGCCCGGCAGGACAACTGGCGGCGACCCTTGAGGTTCCGGCGGGCGAAAGCCTGCAACAGTGGCAGACATTGTCTGTTCAAGCTGAAATTGAAGCTGGCGGAAAGAATGTATATCTGGTCTTTAAAGGCGAGACACTGCTCAGCCGCTTCCATTTTTCCGTGTAGCTCCAGCTAACTAACGCGTAATAAGGTATAATTTCATATCGAGTATGCAAAAGCCCCGTGTTTCTGGACGTAAGAAATACGGCCTCAAAGCAGCACGTCGCGCTCACAGTTCTCGAAACGTTAATATCCCTTGTATATCAAGGATTTTCAGCCCTTGGCCTTCATGGCCAGGGGCTTTAATTTTGCGAGTTGGCGGTTAAAACCAAGAGAATAAGTTGCATGCTATAAATTGTAAATATCGTCGAAAGTTGAGGACTTATCGTTAGAAATGAATATGGGGTATTATGGAGATTCAGATGGCATGTTATGAACCGAATATTATAACAAAATCATTTTGAAAGAAATTCAATTATCTTCAGATGTGGAGGAGATAGTGTGACCTTTTTTACTCCAAGGTCTTAAACTAGTTTTCTGTAATTACTTTAAGAATTAGAAGACATCCTCAAGATGTTAATTGTATTTTTTGTAAAATAATATCTATTTAATGTTAAATTTAGTAAAAAGTATTGCGAGGTGAGTTTTCTTGTTGTATGCTCATATGTTTACAAATTACATTTATGGGAGATAATTGAGCGAAAAAGCGTCGGGAATCTATGTTTGTTTTATCTTTAGTTTCAGCAGCAATGTTAGTAATTCCAGCAATCCGTGCATCTGCCGCCGTTAACTATGGTTCGTATGGTTTCAAATGGCCGACACCCAATACAACGGTCACGGGAGTTTATGCTGAGAGTAGAGATAGCGGATTGAATCTCATCTCCCGATACTTACATTTGAGTGCAAGAAATTATTCTATTGTAACCTATGTTTCTAAGGTTCTTTGATTGCTACTTCAGGAACCTCTGGAGGTGTGCCTCCTCATTTACACTTTGATATTAACGATGAAAAAGAAAAGCAACTAAATGATATTGAAATCGAGAATGCTAAACAGAAGTATAAAGATAATCCAAAAGCAATGTCCATTCTTAACGGTTTATTATAATTTATCAAAGTCGATTTATTTCAAAATCATCTTCGTTGTTCCCCAGAAGGAGAATGTTTTATGAAATTCCGGAAATATTGGTTCCTTGGCTGTTTTGGAGTGATAGCCGTAATGTTCTGTTTTTCACAGACTGTCACCCATGCCCAATCCAAGTCGGCAACAACTCTAGAGCGGAAAATTAAAATTTTAGAAAAAGTCCAAATCCAAGAGAGCTACACCCAAGTACTGATTGGGAAATTGGAATCTGATTGGCCTAAGCTGTTTACTGCAAAATCCGTTGATGATCTTTTCAATAAATATGCTTTTATCACTTGGTACATTGACGATGATGCACGGACACGTTTAAAGTCTCAACTTAAAAATCACACCTACTATCTTGAGTATGAACAGCTTCTTAAAAAAGGGTTGCTGCCAGCTAAAAAAGCGAATTTGAAGAATTTGAAGATCGACTCCTACTCTAGTGACATTATTGCAGTTTCAGGAATGTATGATGTAATACTTCGTGATGGAACCAGCAAATCATTTGATGTGACGTTAAAAGCTAAGAAGGAGTCCCTCAGTTATTTCTCACCAATGTTTAACATAGAAGAGGGAAGGGGAATCTCAACGGATTCAAAGGAAGAGGCATCGGAATAATCATTCCCGTTAGAATTCCTGTAAACTGTATAATTTGAAATTCAGAGGAACAACTCAAACTAAAATAAAACCTGCCTTTTTTCGACTACCGTAGATTTTGCCTGGCTAAAAGTTTAGTAGATATTCGCTTTTGGCGGAACATTGGTGTGGCACTCTTATCATTATCTTGATTATGACCGGATCGGATTTCAGCTAGCTTCCACAGTTTTATGGTTACATCGCCATGTGAGGTTGGGAAGTTGAGAAGGTGTATTTATATCCTGGTAGTCATACTCTCTATGTTTGTGGGGTCGAGTGTCAGTGTGCCAGATATAAAGGTTCAGGCTGCATCCAGTCAGGTCGCCGCCTCATCTGGAGGTCACTGGCTTCCGCAGGGCCTACACCTACAGCCTCCCCGCCAGTGGAGCGGGAGACGAACTGGTATATTCCCGATTGGGTAGATGACATGATTCAAAAAGTCGATGATATGATTCAATCGTTCAAAGACCTCATGTCACCGCTCTATGATGCCTTTGCCAAGAGCTACTTGTTTATTCCGCAGATTGCCGAAATCGATAAGGTTCGTTTTTTAGAAATATGGAGTGTAGAGAGTTTGGATAGTTGTCTTGGATTTGTGTCATGGTCACAATTAGAGTGGAATAATTCTAATCTTTCCTTTGACCACATGCATGATTAGAATTAGAATAAGATGCAAAGAGGTGATCCTATGATACATGTAAGACCATTGGAACAAAAGGAATATGATTTTCTTATGGATATGCATTATGAGTCCATAAATATTTTACAAGGGAAGCCACCCAAACATGAGCTTCTAAATTCTCCACATATCGTGAAGTATAGTGAGAATTGGGGAAGAAAAGGTGATATGGCTTTAATAGCTCTAATTGAGAATATACCTGTAGGTGCCGCATGGTATAGATTATTTGGCGAGATGAATAAAGGATATGGGTTTATTGATTGTGAAACCCCAGAACTAGGTATTGCTATACTAGCTAACTATAGACAACAGGGTTTAGGAATGAGACTCATGCAAGACATCATTCAACAAGCAATATCCGATGGTTATAAATCACTTTCTTTAAGCGTTGATCCAGAGAATCAAGCGGCAGTTCGGTTATATGAAAAACTTGGATTTGAGTATTTTGGGGTATCTGGAACCTCTTGGACTATGAAGTTAAACATCAGGATCGATTAAACTAACAGGAAACGTTAATTCAGCAACACAGCGGCAGTCTATGACTTTATTTTGTCGTTAAGATCTGCCGTCGATTAAAATTTTAAGGGCCAATGTTTTTTTAAGCACCTTTCTATTTAGCGAAAATGGTTTCGTTCGCAAAGTGCTACTGTCTCCATCCCAGCCCAATGAGCTCCTAAGTCAATAACGCCTATACCGGAGAATAGGCTGAGTTTTATCACCGTACAATCCCTCCCTTACTGCGCCGTTTGCGTCTACTACTTTTTACTTCTCAGCCTGTAAGTCAGACCGAGTAAACATCCTATAAAATAGCCGGGATAGCACAAGCTGCCTGTCAGCATCAAATCCTACTGACTGGTAGTAAACATATCCGTCTACCTTCGTATAAAGCAAACACTGTCTCACCTTCAGAATCATCGTAAAAACGCTCTATTCGCCGTTTGAGGTGGATGGTTGCCAAGCTCTGGTCGCCTCCTTATAAGGGCCTTGCCCTTAGGGTATGTATCTTCGTACTGTGCATCATCTAAATGGCAAGTTAGTACAATAACCTCATAATCAAAATGTAAAAACAATATGACATAAATGCTCAGGTGTTTTATCATTGAAAATGTAAATAGTATTTTACATTATAGAAAAGGTGATAACTTATTGAAGAATAAGATTAAGGATATTAGAAAAAATATGAAGCTTTTTCAAGGAGATCTTTCTACTAGATGTGGCGTCACAAGACAAACAATTAATGCTATAGAAAATGAAAAAATATGACCCTACCTTAACCTTAGTATTTAAATTATCAATTCAACTCGATACTACAATTGACCAATTATTTTCCTACGAGGAGGACTTAAAATGAAACTGCAGAGAGCTGATGAAATGGAACAATTTCAAAATGATAAATCTGCTAGAAACACTTACATATTTTTCACTTTAGCGTTGTTGGTTTGGTCATTAATCAACATGTTTTCAAAAGGTGAAACGGGCTGGGAGTTTACTATATTGCTGATAGGAAATGTAATTTTCTTTTGGTCAAGAATCTTCTACAGAAGAAAAATGAAATAAACAAGTAGATGGAGGATTCTAAGCTAACAGCAAACGATAGCTCAATAAAAACCAACAGTAGTCTAGGACTTTATTTTGAGTTTAAGACAGCTGTTGGTTTTTATATTGGAACCCTCAAAACGAGCTTCTATGGAATTCGCTAGTGAGCAGTATGCGTCTACAATTCTTCACACACAGTTTTATCGAAACATCTGTTTATAATCCTTGGAATCGAATTTCCCCCTGCTAAGAACCAAAGTGTCCATGGGTAGCGGTGAAATTCATTCATACGGGATTATGACGAGAAATTCTAAAAAAACAATTAGAAGTAACACAAGTATATTAAAAAAAAACGCGAGAAATCTTTCTCGGGCTTTTTTTAGTTTTTCAACGAAGTCGCTGCAGAACGATGCGCCGGCCGGGTACCGCTGCTGGCCGGCATCCAGAAGTGCGCCAACATGGGCGGTAGCAAGTCAGGATGCGCTCCCCGGAACACTTGACCAAGTAAGTTGGCTCAGGCGGACGCCCTGTAGCCTGGCTTTCTTCAGCGCATGGCTGTAGCAGGCTGCAGATCGATGCGCAAGCCTGGTGCCATAGTTAGCTGGCTTGGTTTTTATAACGAGCTGAAGGTAACGGCTAAATTCAAGCCCCTTCACATGTCGGAAGATTATTTTTAATGGTAAAAAAATGATAAAATCTAAAATCGTTACATTGTTTGAACGGGTTTTGGAAATAAATCTTATTTAGGATTTGTTGTTCCTTAATTTTTTTAACAGTCGATCTAAAATGAAACCAACAAGATACCAGAAAGCTAATGTGGTGAGATAAACTCCCGTTATTGGAATGTCTGCTTTTCGTACAAAATGAGATGATTCGTATATCCAGACCAACGGACTAGTTATGGCCAACAGTATGTTATAGTCGTCATTTCCTGAAACATTTACAGCAATAGCAACAAATGAAATTAAAACTAACCAAAATCGAAATGATTTCATTAAAGAACGAAATAGTTTCATTAACCACACCTCCAATTTTTACATTTGAAATAACATCCAATCGTCTGACTAGCTATACTCAATTAATTATACATCTACTTCTTGAATTGTATGAGTTATCTCCAATAAGAGCGAAATCGGTTAGGCCGGGACTATGACGGTATCATTGCGGAGTGGAAGCATATCACACGCGAGATTTGTGCGGACATTGTATGTCTGGGTAACGAAACATTGTTCGATTCCCGGAAGTTTAAGACGATGGGGGACTTTGGAAAAGTGATGGAGGATCAATTTCTAAGCCTGCTGGCATATGTAGCTGAGCAGGAACGGAAGAAGAATCATTCAAGGCAGGCTGAAGGCATTGAGGTGGCTCGGACTGAAGGGGTTACCTTTGGTCGACCCAAACATGAAATTGATAACACATTCATTGAAGTATATGAGGCGTGGAAATCTGGTGAGTTTACTGCAACGGAAGCCATGAGAAGGGGGGATGAAGAAGCTACTCAATGAAAGTATAATATAGCCTCCTTTGCGAAAAAATTGTTAAAAATCAACTTACCCAAACCATGTATAAGGTTTGTCCATCTCTATACTCTTTATCAGCATATATATTGTGAAAGCGTTGGTTTAGTGTGTTTTCTCTTACTAGGTTATAAAGTAATGCATATGCTAATTTAGGATCGCCAGTAGTATAGCCTTCAAATTCAGTCCCTATTTTATTAAAAGCATCGCCATTATAAACCCATTCTTCTGCTTCACGTAAAGTATCAAAATTCATCATTTCTCTGAACCAGCGTATATCTTTTTTGTGTGTTCTTTGATTTTCATCTTTGATGAAGTGAGAAGAGTATTCATCTGTGTTTTGTCCCTCGACCACGGCAATACCTCCCTTACTCAATGAAAAAGGCTAAAATTTATATTTGGTTATATCTTATGGACCAAGCATGAAACTAACACTATCCCTCCCGCGCGTGAGCTATCAATCTTAAAATTAACACCTACAATATCACCTGATTCTAGGTATGAATTTCCCCTAAAATTGGTACGGTAAGTCGATATACTCCCGTGAAATAAATAGTTAGAGGACATTGAGGGGCGTAAATATTTGCTCCATTTAAAAAATGTGTGAGCCCAGACGCTGTAGTAACAGTACCATTCGTTGCTGAGACTGTGACTTGCGGTCCAAAAGCAGCAATTCCTGCTGGTGTAAGTGTCAATCCCAAAGCTAAAACCCTATCAAATGAATAGCAAGTACCAGTGTCAAAAGTAGTGAAAGAAAATATTTTGTTCTTTTTATGTCATACCACCAATGTTTTTATTAATTTCTTTGTTATGGAAACACAATGGCATATAATATTCTAATTTTCAACTATTTTTGATATAAATAGGACATTTGTCACATGAGAATTCGCTAGTAAGTTTTTTTATAAAAAAGATATTACGGGAACATTTGTCCCCCCCTGATCCGTACATACATTTGGAACCAAATGCACCAAAGGGGGGCTTAAAATGTTATATTTGGATAGTTGTATAGAAGGTGCTCGTGGATTTATTCGCTGGAAGCGGTGTTGTTCCAAAGGCTGCAGAGAACTTAAACCGCAAATGGGATGCATTTGAACTTGATCCAGGTTGGGCTCAGGTCTCGTCGAAGCGATTGAACCGCGAATCTACATAAGGCATACTTTTTACGAACATTCATAGCACGTTTTAATTGCTTTGGAATGCCAATCTAATAAAGTACCTCTACTAGAGATGCCGTTTGGCGGCGCTTTTTCATTGATTGATAAGGAATTTATCGCCACTCTTTAAGCATATCGACATAATCTTTGTTTTTCTCCTATTGATAAAATTGCAACAAGTGTTGAGTTCGCACAAAAAAAGCCAATTTTCCTCGATCAAGAAATTGGCGTAGCTGCAGGAGAAATAAATTGGCTGTATTAAAAAGAACCCACAGGGCTAAAAATGCCTGTGAGTTCAAATTGCACTATATAAGTTGGAGGCAAGCTTAATCGCCCCCACCACCACCGCCGCCGGAATCGCCGCCCCCACCGCCGGAATCGCCACCGCTGCTATGGCCGCCGCCATCCCAGCCGCCATGCCCGCCATGATGACTGTCCCAGCTGCTGCCGCCATGACTTTGACCGTGATTACCGCCGTTCCCGCTGTTTCCGTCATGGTGATTGCGGGTGTGATTGTTGTTGTCGTTATCGCCCGTAAAGAGATTTGGATCCGCGCCGGGGAAGAAATAATTGTCAGCCGAGTTGTTTCGGTTCCGCAGCCGGTTGCTGCCGCCGTGTTTCCTGCCGTTATCACGGATAACCGCCTGGACGACGATATACACTAACACACCAATAAAAACAATGCCGATGCCCAAAGTAATCGCTCCTTCAAGGTTTCTTACCAAGATTGTACCATATTATTGCAGCTCTGCACCTTAATTGCACAGGAGAATGACGCATCTAGTAGATAATTCAGCGGTCATGCCGGAACTGCCTGGGTGTTACTCCGGTATATTTCTTAAAGACTTTCGTGAAATAGCTCTGGTCGTTGAAATGAAGCCGGGTGGCGATATCCGACAACGTGACCCCGGGCAGTTCGATCAGCCGCTTGGCCTCCTCAATCCGCTCCCGCTGGATATAATCGCTGACAGAAATTCCATTCTCCTTCTTGAACAGCTGAGAGAGATAGCTGGCATTCAGCCCGGCCACCTCAGCCAATTTGTTCAGAGTAAGCTCCTCGTACATGTGGTTGAAAATATAGTTCTGGCATAGTGCAGAAGTGCGGGACAGCTTTGATCGGCGATTGTCGCGCGCATGATCGGCAAAATCGCACAAAGCCGCGAGCTGGGCTTTGTCAACGGCGGGAATATCCTTCAGTTCTTCGATATGCTGAATGTGGAAGTCGCTCAGCGTATAGGCGATTTCCCAGAACAGGCCCCCGTCGATCGCGGCCCGGGTTGCCAGTGTGATGGAGGAGATGGCCAGATTCTTTTTGCTGCGCAGCTGGCTTTTCTTGGAGAGCCGCCCGAAGCTTTCCTCGGAGAAGGAGGCTTGGGACCGCAGGAGTCCTGCTTTGTCTCCGATTACGATATGGCGGAACATCTCCCGTTCGAGCATCGGCTCATGATGCAGCCAGGTGTTCTCGCGCCGGTAGGAGTGATCGAGATCCGAACGGCTTTCCGTATGCTGCACAGGCTCATGATGAGTGGAGGCAAGCAGCAGCTCCGTGACCGAAAGGGCTTGTCCGTTAACCAGTGAGTACAGCAGCAGGGCGGCATGGTACCATCTCGTCCGGCTCAGCACCGGCAGGCCGCAGTAATACTGAAGCCACTTTTCCACATGGCCAAGCGGGAGGTTGTGGTCATTTATCAGGCTGGCTACAGTAGTCTCGGTCATTGAAGCGGCCAGTGAAGGGCCGAGTATTATCGTTCCGCCAGTCCCAAGCTCTGCAGGCAGCTTGAGCATAATGAAATTTTCCAGAAAACCGGTAGTGTGCAGATACGGCAAAAAGGAAGTCCCTCCGGTGTTTCGGGGATGGTTGTTTTCAAGTCCAGAGACGAACTCCGCAATTTCGGCCAGCATCCCGGCGTGGGTGGGCGCAGCCGGCCGCTCTTCCATAGAAGGAGGGAGCGCCAGTTGAAGGTTGCCTGCAGTGTCCAGCCAGCAGACCGGAATCCGGTAAGCTTCGTAGATTAATTTGCAGATGTATTGCAATCCCTCTGTTTCCTCCATGTAGTCTAACATCTTCATCCATCCACCTCCTGATCCAATGAAAATACCAATAATACAATAGTAATACCATAAATGCAGGTTGAAGTATATTAGAATGAGAGTAGAAAAACCTATTTCGAGGAGGCATATGATGACAACTCACATTTCAAACCTCATTTCGCAAATGACACTGGAAGAAAAGGCCGGACTTTGCTCCGGGCTGGATTTTTGGCACACGAAAGGCATCGGGCGGCTGGGCATTCCCTCTTTGATGCTAACCGACGGTCCCCATGGACTGCGGAAGCAACAAGGGAGCGCCGACCATCTCGGACTCCATAATAGTGTACCGGCAACCTGTTTTCCATCCGCAGCCGGGCTTGCATCTTCCTGGGACCGTGAGCTGATTCATGAGGTCGGCAAGGCGCTCGGCGAGGAATGCCAGGCGGAGGATGTAGCGGTCCTGCTTGGACCGGGAACCAATATTAAACGTTCCCCGCTGAACGGGCGGAACTTCGAATACTTCTCGGAAGATCCTTATCTATCCTCGGAAATGGGCGCCAGCCACATCCAGGGGGTGCAAAGCCAGGGCGTGGGCACCTCGCTGAAGCATTTTGCCGCCAACAACCAGGAACACCGCAGAATGTCTACGAATGCTATCATTGATGAGCGGACGCTTCGGGAAATTTATCTGGCCAGCTTCGAAGGCGCAGTGACACAAAGCCAGCCCTGGAGTGTAATGTGCTCTTATAATCAGCTGAATGGTGAATACGCTTCCGAAAGTGAAACACTGCTGACGAAGGTGCTTAGAGAGGAATGGGGCTTTGAGGGCTTCGTCGTGTCCGATTGGGGAGCGGTCAATGAACGGGTGAAGGCGCTGCAGGCCGGGCTTGAGCTGGAGATGCCGTCAAGCGGAGGCATTGGTGATGCCAAAATCGTGGCCGCAGTGAACAGCGGTGAGCTGTCCATGGAAACGCTGGATAAAAATGTGGAGCGGCTGCTGTCCTTTATTTTCAAAAGAGTGGAGAACCGCAAGGAGAATGCAACGTTCGATCTGGAGCAGCATCATGCGCTGGCGCGGAAGGTGGCCCGGGAAAGTATGGTGCTGCTGAGAAACGAAGACAATATTCTGCCGCTTGCCAAGAGCGGAACGCTTGCCATTATCGGTGAATTCGCCAAAAAGCCGCGTTACCAGGGCGGAGGCAGCTCGCATGTCAATCCAACGAAGCTGGATGATGCTTTTGCCGAAATGCAGGCGGTGGCGGGCGATTCCGCAAGCTTCCTGTATGCACAGGGCTATGACTTGAACAGCGATGAAATCAACAGTGCGCTGCTCAAGGAAGCACAGGAAACAGCACAAGGCGCAGATGCTGCGGTGTTGTTCCTTGGACTGCCTGACAGCTATGAATCGGAGGGGTATGACCGCAGCCATCTGTCGCTGCCTGAGAGTCATAAGGCGCTGATCAAGGCGGTGGCTGAAGTTCAAGACCAAATTATCGTGGTGCTGAGCAACGGCTCCCCGATTGAGATGCCTTGGCTGAATCATACGAAGGCCGTTCTGGAAGGTTATCTGGGCGGTCAGGCTTTTGGCGGCGCGATTGCCGATCTGCTCTTTGGTGAAGTAAGCCCAAGCGGCAAACTGGCCGAGACCTTCCCGCAGAAGCTGAGTGACAATCCCTCCTTCCTCAATTTCCCCGGCGAAGGCGATATGGTGGAATATAAGGAAGGCCTGTTCGTCGGCTACCGCTATTATGATAAAAAAGAAATCGAGCCGCTGTTCCCGTTCGGCTTTGGACTCAGCTATACGCAATTCGAGTACAGCGGTCTGAAACTGGACAAGAGCAGTATCAGGGATACAGATGCTGTTCAGGTGACAGTGAATGTCAAAAATACCGGCAGCCGGACAGGCAAAGAGGTGGTTCAGCTCTACGTCAGTGACGAAGAGAGCAGTGTCATCCGGCCGCTGCAGGAGCTTAAAGGCTTCCAGAAGCTGGAGCTGCGGCCGGGGGAACAGCGTGAAGTCTCCTTTACCCTGAATAAGCGTGCTTTTGCTTACTACAACGTGAAGCTGGCGGACTGGCATGTGGAAAGCGGAACGTTCAACATTGCCGTAGGCTCTTCATCGCGGGATATCCGGCTATCCGCTCCACTTACGGTAACTTCGACAACGAAGATTGCGGTAAATTTCCACCGCAACACCACGGTAGGCGATTTGCTGGCAAATCCGTTGACTGCGGAAAAAGCAAAGAATTACAGCAGTATCTTTGGCCTGGAAGATGCAATGGATGATAATCCGGAAATGTTCCTTGCCATGATGAAATATATGCCGCTGCGTGCGATGATCGGCTTTGGCCAAGGGAAATATACTGAGGCCGATTTGGCCGAAGATTTGCGGGAATTGAACGCGCTGGTTGCAGAGCAATAATCGCCGTCTGCCGAATCACTGGCAGGAGGGCATAACTGTTAGGAATTAGGAAAGGCAGCGTCCCGTTATGAGGCCGCTGCCTTTTGACAGGTTAAAATAATCCAATCCGTGATTGCCGGATTATCCAATTCCATTATGAATGACCCGGGATATAATGAAAGCGCAAACATTAAAATCAAATACAGCTTCAAACTACACCTATGGAGGAACTTATAATATGGCTGATACAATTCAGAAATGGTTTGCCAGCACGGAAAAAGCACCTTGGATAGCCCAAAACATCCCTGGTCCAGAACAAGCCGGGACGGCCGCTAATCTGACCGTTACCGCAGAGACGTTCCAGACGCTGGAAGGCTTCGGCGGCTGCTTTAACGAATTGGGCTTTGTGGCGTTGGGCCACCTGCCGGAGGAAGAACGGGCGGGGCTGATGCATGAGCTGTTCCATCCCGAAGGGGAGCAGCGGTTCAGCATCTGCCGCCTGCCGATTGGAGCCAGCGATTATGCGCTGGAATGGTACAGCCTGAACGAGAATGACGGGGACTACGCCATGGAGCATTTCTCCATTGAGCGTGACCGGCAGATGCTGATTCCCTACATCAAGGAAGCCCTGCAGCTGAACCCGGACCTTAAGCTGTTCGCGTCCCCCTGGAGTCCGCCGACATGGATGAAGTTCCCCAAAGCGTATAACTATGGAACACTACGCTGGGAACCGCAAGTTCTTGAAGCATACGCCCTTTACTTCGTGAAGTTCGTGGAAGCCTACCGTGCAGAAGGTATAACGATTCATCAGGTGCATGTGCAGAATGAGGTGGTTGCCGACCAGAAGTTTCCTTCCTGCGTCTGGACCGGGGAGCAGCTGAGGATCTTCATCCGCGACTACCTTGGCCCGGCATTCGAGAAGCATGGGCTGGAGACGGAAATTTGGCTGGGGACGATCAATGCCCCGGAGCCATGGGATGAATGGCTTAAAGCTAAATCAAGCGATCATGATGCCTTCGCCGGGGTGGTGCTCGGGGATCCCGAAGCCTATAAATATATTAAGGGAGTAGGCTATCAATGGGCCGGCAAATATGCCATCCAACGCACCGTGCAGAGCTACCCGGAGCTGCGGTATATGCAGACCGAAAATGAATGCGGCGATGGCAAAAATACGTGGTTTTATGCGAGATATGTATTTAACCTGTATCAGCATTACTTCATGAATGGTGTGAACGCTTATATCTATTGGAACATGGTGCTTGAGCCCAAGGGAAGGAGCACTTGGGGCTGGGAGCAGAATTCCCTGCTGACCATTGACCCCGGCCAAAGACAAGCGACCGTGAATCCGGAGTATTACGTGATGAAGCATTTCTCCCGCTTTGCCGTCCCAGGTTCCGTAAGAGTAGGGCTTAAAGGTCCGTGGAGCGGCCATGCCGTTGCTTTCCGGACACCGCTGGGCGGGATCACGCTCGTTCTGGCCAATCCATTCAAGGAACGGCGGATGCTTCACTTGCATAGTGGTTCCTCGTCGTACTCCCTGGAGCTTGAACCGGAATCCTTCCATACGTTTGTCCTTAGTTAACAAGGCATTCTCCTTAAACTAACGTCCATTCTTCGCGGGGCGTTAGTTTTTTGTTAAGATAAAATAATTTAAAGCATTCCACACTTAACATGAATTGTTAAACCCAAGAAAATTCCATTCTGACTTGGGCAAACTATGGCAAGTGAAACTTGGAGGTTGGTGCAGCAATGAGGGTTGCCGGTTGGATTATGAAACTTACTGAGCCTTTCCGCCGCAGTATCCGCAATAAGCTTATTCTGACTATGATTATCCTCGCTGTTGTGCCAATTGTGACGATTACAGCACTGGCAGCCGAGAACAGCCGCCGGTCAATGGAGGCCGAGGTCATCAGCACGAATCTTTCCAATATGAAATGGACCGGTGTCTATCTGGGGGACCAGTTCGCCCAGCTTAATAATCTGATCTATACCGTGCTGATCAGCCCCCACCTGAGCGAATACCTCGCGAATGTAGAGGAGTCCAGCCTGTCCAGCCAATTTGCCGCACAGCGGAACATTATTGATACGCTGACGAATCTGTTCTACTCTGCGGGCAATCATGTGGTGGGGGTGGAATTGTATCTGAAAGAATATAACAAGCTGTTTACTATCAACGCCTCGCAGAGTGACATTGCCTCAACAGCCGGAATTCCTGCTCCGTATAAGCTGCTTTTTGAGCAAAACAAGGATTTCACAATAGCCGTTGGCGGCAACGACAACGGGAAATTCCAGCTGATCCGCAGCATTAACCGGTTTGAGAATCAGGAGAAGCTCGGAGGCATCTCCCTGGAAATCCGCTGGGGTGTACTGGATCAGACGCTGAATCTATTAGGCCGGGGCAACGATCATACGGTATTTATCGCTAGTAGCGACGGCAAGGTGCTGTACCAGCCCTGGGGAGTGACTCCTTCGGAAGCCATTCTGGACCGGGTTGCTGGTACCGGTGAGGCACAGAGTTATTTCCGCGGTGACCAGGCCTATGTGTTCTACAATACGATTGATCCAGTGGGTCTCAAGCTAGTCACCGTTATTCCGAACAGCTTTATTAACCAGAGTGCGCTGGCGACCATGAACTTCGGATTGATAGTAGGCGCCATTACCGTGGTCGTGGCGATATTGCTCGCCGTCATTCTGGCCTGGAGGCTGGCGACGCCAATCGTCAGCCTGGCCCGGTCCATCCAGGGCTTCGGCTTAATGAAGCAGCGTGAAGTGCGGCTCAGCAACCGGGTCGATGAAATTGGTCTTCTGGAGACGAAGCTGTATCAGATGTCGTACCGCATCCGCGAGCATATCCGGACGGAATATGTCATCGGCCTGGAGAAAAAGAGTGCCGAGCTTAAAGCACTGCAGGCGCAGATTAATCCGCATTTCCTGCAGAACACCTTGCAGATGATCGGCAGCATGCTGTTCAAGAACAGCCCGGCGGAAAGCTACGGGGTGCTGAGATCGCTCAGCGACATGTTCCGCTATATCATCCGCGAGCCGGAGGACTTGGCCCCGTTGCGGGCGGAGCTGAACCATCTGAACAATTATATGCAGATCCAGCAGCAGCGTTTCGCGGCCCGGCTCAGCTATGCAATCGAAGTGGATGAGCAGGCGACCGACAGTCTGATTCCGAAGCTGAGCCTGCAGCCGATTGTCGAGAATGCTTTTTTTCATGGGCTGGAACAGCAGTCGGGCCCTTGGGTGCTGGAGGTCAAGGTAACTTGTGAAGGGGAGGACACGGTCATTACCATCTGCGACAACGGGATCGGGCTGCAGCCGGATAAGCTGGCGGAGCTGCGGGGAAGACTGGAGCGGCGCAGCGGCGATTTATGGACGCATGGGGAGCGGATTGGCCTAAGCAATGTTGCTTCACGGATTCAGATGCATTTTGGCGGGAAATATGGGATTGGTCTAGATAGCATTCAGGGGCAAGGCACAAAGGTAACTGTAACAATACCACTGGAAAGGGACGGTGCAAACCATGCTTAAAGTGCTGCTGGTGGATGATGAAAGCTGGAACCGTGACATTGTGCGGACGTTTGGCTTGTGGGATGAACTGGGCATGGAGATTGCCGGAGAAGCAGAAGACGGGAGTGAGGCGCTGCGCCTGGCCGGTGAGCTGTCCCCGCAGATTGTCATCACCGACATGCGAATGCCTGGTGCGGACGGTGTTAAGCTGATGAATCAGCTTCATGAGAGTTATCCAGAGATTAAAGTGATTGTTGTGAGCGGCTACGACGATTTCAAATATGCCCAGAATGCCATCCGCTACGGTGCGGTGGATTATTTGCTGAAGCCGATTGATCCGGGGGAACTGAATGACGTGCTGCGCAAATGCCGGAAGGAGCTGGAGGAGAGCTCCCGTGCCCGGGAGCCGTTCGCCCTCGATATTGAGGTATCCTTCTCGCTGTCTTCGTACAAGCAGCTGATGAGGGTGCATTTCAATGAGCTGAATCCCGAAGGGGTCAATGCTGTTCTTGAAGGCATAGAGAAGGAACTGGTGCAGGGAGGCTCTGGCAGAACGGGAATGCTGCGGCAGGCGGCAAGTGAAATGCTGCTGCTGCTCAAGGAGCTCATGCGGAGCAACGCACTGGAGGAGGATGTCCTGAAAGCGGAGATCCCCCGTGAGGTATTGTCGTCCGGGAGCAGCACCGCCGCGTATCTGAAACAGCTCTACGGGACAAGTCTGGAACAGCTGATCGGACAGCGCAAGTTCAAGAATAAGCTGAATCTGGATGAGGTCCGGCAGTATATCAATCTCCACTTTGCCGAAGCGGTAACGCTGGAAGGGCTGGCCAGAGCTTTTTTCGTCAGCAAGGAATATCTAAGCAAGGTGTTCAAGCTGGAGTATGGCTGCAATGTTACAGATTATATCCTGCAGCTGCGGATGGAGAAGGCGAAGGAATGGCTGGCTGAGGAGAGCATTCCGATCAAGACGGTGGCAGAGCTGGCCGGATATGAGGATGTCGGCTATTTCTACAGAGTGTTCAAGAAGCATTACGGCGTTGCCCCCGGTGAAATGCGCAAGCAAGCAGCCGGTTTAAAAATGTCCAATCCGAAAGGGTAATTCCGTCCAATTAACCGCTTTCATAATAAAGATACAATGAAAGCGTAAACAAAACATAGACATTGGGAGGTCTTACAACATGAACAAGATGACCAAAGGTGTACTCTGTACATTCCTCACCGCCACACTGCTGGCCGGCTGCGGCAGCAATAACGGGACAAACAACAGCAATGCTGCAGAAGAAGGAAATACAGGCAGCGGTACAGCCAAAAGCGTTACCCTGAAGATGTTCATCGCGCAGCCGCGCTTTAAGGAACAATATGATAATTATATTGCCGAGTTCGTGAAGAAAGAGAAAGCGGACAAAAATATCGATGTTTCCGTACAGCTCGAAATGCCGACGGCGGACAATGCCTCGCAAATTCTGAAGACGCGCCTGGCCTCCAATGATGCACCGGATATATTCGCTATCCACGCTGTGAACGAAATTCCATCCTATTACAAGGCCGGATACCTTGAAGACCTGACAGATCAGCCCTTTGTCGGCAAGCTGCTGGACAGCGTGAAGCCCTCTGTAACCACTACGGACGGCAAGGTTGTGGCGCTGCCGCTGGAAACCCTGTCCTGGGGTTACCTCTATAACAAGACCATATTTGCCGAGAATGGCCTGACCCCGCCGACAACACTGACAGAGATGAAGGCCGTCACCGAGAAGCTGAAGGCGAAGAACGTGACGCCGTTCGTGCTCTCTTATAAAGAATCATGGATTCCACAGCTGGTGCTTCCGCTGGCTGTAGGGGGGATGATGAAAACTGCGGACCCTGAATTCGTGAACAAGATGAACAAGGATGAGGGCTCCTTTACCGAGATGAAATCCGCGATCTTTGATGTGTTTGATCTCATCAACGAAAACGGCACGGCGAAGGCCACCGAAGTCGGCGGCGATGACGGTGCGGCGGTATTTGCCGCTGGCAAGGGAGCCATGTGGCTGATGGGACCGTGGTATGCGGAAACCATCCTGAAGTCGAACCCGGATCTGGATTTCGGTGTTGCTCCGCTGCCGATCAGCGACAATGCGGATGCGACCCTGATCAACCTCAGCGCCTCGACTTCGCTCGCGGTATCGCCGACCAGCAAGAACAAGGAGGTTGCGCTTGATTTCCTGAATTATGTGCTGGATGATCAAGCCTCCAACGGCTTATTCCAGGCAATGAAATTCAATCCGGTGTCCACGGTGCACACCTATGAGAGTTATCCTTGGATCGCCGAAGCGACCACCTATGTCAAAGCTGGCAAGTCGGTGCAGGACCCGGCGATTCCGCAATCTGTCAAGGATGAGGTGGGCAAAGGACTGCAGGCATATTATGCCGGACAAATGAGTCAGGATGATGTGCTCAAGGCGCTCGACAAAGCCTGGAAATCCTACAACAAGGTAAACAAATAAGCAACAGCTTTACAGTCCGGGATGGAAGAAACTGGGGGCGCTGGCCCTCCTTCCTCCATCCTGTTTGCTTTGCACACCACAGAGGGAGAGGGGCGGATACTATGCCGGTCAAGCGCTATAAAAGTGTTGTTTCGCTGCTTGCTTTCGTTGCACCCGCATTTATCATTTATTCATTGTTTCTGCTGATTCCGACCATCGGCGGCATGTACTACAGCTTCACGGACTGGAACGGGCTGAACCGCGACTATTCTTTTATCGGCCTCGGCAATTTCATTGAAGCGCTGCGCGAGGACCCGGATTTCGTACACGCCTTGCTCTTTACACTGAAATACGTGCTGTTCATGATCGTATTGCAAAATGTATTCGCACTTGTGCTTGCCGTGTTCATTGAGACAAAAACAAGAACCAAAGGTTTTTTCCGGACGATCTTCTTCATGCCGAATATGATCAGCACCATCATCAGCGCTTTTATGTGGACCTTCGTGTTCTCCCAAGTGCTGCAACAGCTTGCCGAGAAGACGGCAGCGTCCTTCCTGGACCAGCTGTGGATCGGAGATCCCAGCGTTTCTTTCTATTCGATCATTATCGTATCGCTGTGGAATGGCGTCGGCTATATGATGATTATATATTTGGCCGCCCTGCAGGGGGTGCCGCAAAGCCTGAAGGAAGCTGCCGTCATTGACGGGGCCAGCCCGTTCCAGACGTTCCGCAAGGTGACGATGCCGATGATTACGCATGCGGTTACGATCTGTTTTTTCCTTACGCTGAACGGGGCATTCAAGGTATTTGAGGTAGTATACGGGCTTACCGGCGGCGGTCCGGGACGCAGTACACAGGTCATTACGATGAATATCTACGAAGAGGCGTTCTCCAACAACTTCCGTTACGGGTATGCCAGCGCCAAATCGGTGATTCTGTTCGTAATTATCCTGCTCTTCACCTTTATCCAGATCGGTGTCATGAAGAGAAAAGAGGTGGAAGCATGAGACTGAGAAAGGGAGCCAACCTATTCATCACGCTGTTTCTCGGTATCGGCGCTGTCATGTCCTTTTTCCCGATTTATCTGGCGATTATCAATTCCGTGAAAACCCAAGGCGAGATGTTCGCTTCCTTCACGGCGCTGCCGACCAAGCTGCACTTTGAGAACTACAGCCAGGCTTTTAGCAAAATCAACCTGCTGAGCAGCACCCTGAACTCGGTTATTGTCTCGGTCATCGGTATTGGAGGCATCATTTTCTGCGCTGCCCTGGCCGGCTACAAGCTGTCCCGGACCTCCGGCAGACTTAGCGCGGCGCTCTTCTCGCTATTCATTGCTTCCATGCTGGTACCGTTTCATTCGATTATGATTCCGCTTACACGGATGGCCAAAGCACTGCATGTCAGCGGCAGCACCTACGGCCTTGCTGTGATCTACATTGGTCTTGGAGTGAACATGGCGATCTTCCTGTACCACGGCTTTGTGAAGTCGATCCCCCGCGAGCTGGAGGAAGCGGCACGGATTGACGGCTGCGGCGAGTTCCAGACCTTCTTCCGCATCATCTTTCCGCTCTTGCTGCCGATTACGGTAACCATTGCGATTCTGGACTTCCTGTGGATCTGGAATGACTTCCTGCTGCCGCTGCTGATGCTCACCGACTCTACCAAATATACGCTGATTCTATCGACCAACACTCTGTTCGGAGAGTACAATAAGGAGTGGTCGCTGATTCTGGCGGCGCTGGTGCTGACTGCGCTTCCTGTGATCGTTATCTATGGATTCTTCCAAAAGTTTATTATGCAGGGCATTGCCGAAGGGGCAATAAAAGGCTAAAGCGAGAGGAGCAACAGAGTAATGAGTCAATTACGTTACGGCGTCGCCTACTACGATGAATATATGCCTTATGAGAGGCTGAATGAGGATATTGCTATGATGCTGGAGGCCGGGATCAATACCGTCCGCATCGCCGAATCGACCTGGAGCACGCATGAGCCGCAGAACGGGATATTCGACTTCACTTCCGTCGACCGGGTGCTGGATGCGATGCATGCCGCAGGAATCTCCGTGATTGTCGGGACCCCAACCTATGCCGTTCCCACATGGCTGGTCAAGGAGCATCCCGGAGTGCTGGCTGTAACGGCGGACGGTCCCGGCCGGTATGGCGCACGGCAGATCATGGATATAACGAACCCGGTCTACCTGTTCCATGCGGAGCGGATCATCCGCAAGCTGATCGGCAGGGTCAGCAAGCATCCGGCGGTGATTGGCTACCAGACGGACAACGAGACGAAGCACTACGGGACAGCCGGAGAGAATGTGCAGCTGCTGTTTGTTAAGCATATGCGGCAGAAGTATGGAACACTGGATGAGATCAATGACCGGTTCGGGCTGGATTACTGGAGCAACCGGATTAACAGCTGGGAGGACTTTCCGTCCGCTGTCGGTACGATCAACGGCAGCCTGGGTGCGGAATTCGCCCGTTTCCAGCGCGGTCTGGTGACGGCATTTCTTGCCTGGCAGGTGTCGCTGGTGAACGAGTACAAGCAGCCGGGACAATTCGTCACACAGAATTTTGATTTTGAATGGCGCGGCTATTCGTATGGCGTACAGCCATCCGTGGATCATTTTGCCGCAGCTGAAGCCTTCGACATCGCCGGAGTGGATATTTACCATCCCTCGCAGCAAGAGCTGACCGGAACGGAAATCTCCTTCGGAGGGGATATCGCCCGTTCCCTGAAGCGCAGCAATTATCTTGTGCTGGAGACACAGGCCCAAGCGTTTCCCCACTGGACACCCTATCCGGGCCAGCTGCAGCTCCAGGCCTTCAGCCATCTCGCCTCCGGGGCAAATATGGTGGCTTACTGGCATTGGCATTCCATTCATAATTCGTTTGAGACCTACTGGAAGGGGCTGCTCAGCCACGACTTCAAGCCGAATCCGGTATACAACGAGGCCAAGACTATCGGCCGGGATTTTGCCCGCTTAAGTCAGGCGCTGGTGGACCTGCGCAAGGATAACAAGGTCGCGGTAATGGTCAGCAATGAAGCCCTGACTGCGATGGAATGGTTCAAGCTGCCGGATGGCAGGAACTACAATGATGTGGTTCGCTGGCTTTACGATGAGCTGTACCGGATGAATATCGAATGCGACTTCATTCAGCCCGGCTGTACCGGGCTTTCAAGATATAGTCTCATCATTGTTCCCGCACTTTATGCCGTTCCGGATGAAGCGCTGCTGCGCTTAAATGAATATGTGCGCGAGGGAGGCCACGCCGTCTATTCCTTCAAATCCGGCTTCGCGGATGAAGATCTCAAAGTGCGCACGGCAGAGCAGCCCGGGATCATCAGCGAGGCCTGCGGAATCAGCTACAGCATGTTTGTGACTCCGCATGAGGTGACACTGCGCAGCGAAGCTCTGGATACCGGTGCGGCAGATCCTGCGGTGAATACATGGATGGAGCTGATTACACCGGATACGGCGGAGGTGCTGCTCCGCTATGAGCATCCCCATTGGGGCGAATATGCGGCCGTCACCCGCAACAGGTTCGGAAACGGTACGGCAACCTATATCGGCTGCATGACAAGCAGCGGGCTGGCGGGCAGCATCCTGAAATCCGCTGCCCAGGAGGCCGGATTATGGGGGCCCGATCAGGAGCTGGCTTTTCCGCTGATTGTGAAGACTGGAGTGAACCGGCAGCAGCAGAGGGTGCGCTATTATTTCAATTACAGCGATGAACCGGTATCTATGGTGTACCGGCATGGTGCGGCGGCAGAGCTTTTGTCGGGAAGAGAGGTTCAACCTGAGGGGAAACTTGAGCTTGAGCCTTGGGGTGTGCGCATCCTGCTGGAGCATTCAAGCGGACAATGAGACCGGAAGCGGCCCCGGGAATAATAGAGGGTTGCTTTTATCGGCGGTATTTGCTAACATACAATGTAACTTAATCAGTTGTTCTGTTTTCTAGGGTTCCGCAGCTGCTACAGGCTGGTCTGGTCCGAGGGAAAACGCATGTACTGCGATGTACATGTCTACACGGAGGGATAAAAGCCCGGGAGGTATCGTCAATTAGACGATGACCTTCCGGGCTTATTTTGTTTCCGCGGTCAAGAGGTTTGTACCATAACTTATTTAGGGGAAGAGGAGGGAATGGCAGTGAATAACAGTATGGCATGGGTTAAGATCGCAGGCGCTGCCTGCTTCGAGGTCGTGTGGGTCATCGGGCTCAAGCACGCTTCGGCTCCGTGGGAGTGGCTCGTTACGGTAGTGGCCATTATCATCAGTTTTTATACGATCATCTCGGCGAGCAGCAAGCTGCCCGTAGGTACGGTCTATTCTGTATTTGTGGGACTCGGCACAGCCGGGACCGTCCTGGCGGATATCCTCTGGTTCGGTGAGCCGTTCAAGCCGCTGAAGCTGGTGCTGGTCTTGATTCTGCTGGCGGGTGTTATCGGGCTGAAGCTTGTGAGCGGTGAATCTAAAGAGAAGGGAGTGTCCTAAAATGGCCTGGTTAATGCTGATTGCTGCCGGCTGCTGTGAAATGTTCGGGGTGGCGATGATAGGCAAGCTGCACCGGGACCGCAATTGGCAGGCGATTGCCCTGCTGGTCCTCGGATTCGGAGGCAGCTTTCTGCTGCTGTCGCTCGCCATGGAAAGTCTCCCGATGGGCACGGCCTATGCGGTATGGACAGGAATTGGTGCTTCCGGAGGTGCGATACTGGGCATGCTCCTGTATGGTGAAGCCCGGGATCTGCGGCGGATCATCTGTATTGTGGTGATTCTCGGAGCTGCCGTCGGTTTGAAAATGGTAGGCTGACGACGCTGAGATGTTAAAGAAATAGACACCTGTACGATGTTTCGAATGATGTAACATGGTAAGTATAGTAAGTAGTACTTAATCCATCGTATAAGGAGACTTCCACTATGAATGAAAATATCCCCGGGCGGATTAAACTTCCGGACGGAACAGACTTGCCGAGAATCGGACAGGGAACCTGGTGTATGGGTGATGATGCTTCCAGACGTTCCGAGGAGATAGCTGCCCTGAGGCATGGGGTAGAGTTGGGCCTTAGTGTGATAGATACGGCAGAAATGTACGGGGACGGCCGCTCGGAAGAGCTTGTCGGCGAAGCGATCCGGGGAATCCGCGACAGCGTATTTCTGGTCTCCAAGGTCTATCCGCAAAACGCAGGCAAGAATCAGCTGGCCCGCAGCTGTGAGGACAGTCTGAAGCGGCTCGGTACGGATCATCTGGATCTATATCTGCTGCACTGGCGCGGGAAGATTCCGCTGGAGGAGACGGTGGAAGGCATGGAGGAACTGGTGGCCGCCGGAAAAATAGCCCGCTGGGGCGTGTCCAATCTGGACACGGACGATATGCGGGAATTGCTGCGCATCCCCGGAGGCAACCGCTGCGCTGTTAATCAGGTCCTCTACCACCTGGGCTCCAGAGGTATTGAGCATGAGCTGCTGTCCTGGCAGCGGAGCCACAAAATACCCGTAATGGCCTACTCTCCGCTGGCACAGGCAGGCACCTTGAGAAAAGGGCTGACGGAGAATGCTGCAGTGCAGGAGGTTGCCCTTAGACATGGAGCGACACCGCTGCAAATTCTGCTGGCCTGGAGCATCCGGGAAGGCGACGTAATCGCTATTCCCAAAGCATCGACTCCGCGGCATGTGGCCGAGAACGCGGCAGCAGGGGAAATCAAGCTCAGTACCGATGAGCTGTGGCAGCTGGATGAGGCTTTTCCGCAGCCCGCCTGGAGAGTTCCGCTGGATATGATCTGAAACTTTTAAAGGTTAGAAATAACGGAGTGGAAATTTAAATAAAGCACACCCTAAACGGGAGTCTTGCAGCCAATGCAGACTTCCGTTTTTTTGTAAATATAAGGATGTTTAGGATTCGCGCCATAAATTATTTTTGTTTTTGCTAAAGAAACGGACCTCATCCCATAGGGATGGGAGGGCCGTTTTTTCTTGTGTCCATAAGCCGGATGCATGTCCAAAAGCCTGTGGCAACAGCTCTTAAATGTTGTCAACAACGTTCATGACGAAACCGTGTTTTCAATTTAATGACAAAGAAAGCGCTTTGATTTACGCTGTGTGCATAAGGGATATCCTTTAAAGAAAGCTTAAACAAAGGCATCCCATTTAATTTCATTAAGGGGGCATTTTAAATGGCCACAACGGCAACAACGCAAACTTCATCCGGGGGTACAAGGGTGAGAGTTCAACAATTCGGCCGCATGCTCAGCGGTATGGTTATGCCGAATATCGGCGCTTTTATCGCATGGGGTTTAATCACGGCTTTATTCATTCCAAAGGGCTGGTTTCCAAATGAAAGCCTTGCAGCTTTAGTAGATCCAATGATCAAATTTCTGCTTCCGCTGCTCATCGGGTATACAGGCGGACAGATGGTACACGGCAAACGCGGCGGTGTTATCGGGGCAGTAGTCACAATGGGGGTTATCGTCGGTTCTTCTATTCCGATGTTCCTCGGCGCCATGATTGTCGGACCGCTGGCCGGCTGGGTCCTGAAGCAATTCGACCGTGCGGTTGACGGCAAGATCAAAGCCGGGTTCGAAATGCTAGTCAACAACTTCTCGCTCGGCATCATCGGCGGCGGCTTGTCCATTGCTGCGCTGAAGGGAATCGGACCTCTGGTCGAAGGCTTGACCAACATCCTTTCGAGTGGTGTGGAGTTTCTGGTCAATCATAACCTGCTGCCGCTCGTCAACCTCATCATTGAGCCTGCAAAAGTATTGTTCCTGAACAATGCAATCAACCACGGCGTACTCGGACCGATTGCGCTGGAAGAATCACAGAGACTGGGACAATCGGTACTGTTCATGCTGGAATCGAATCCGGGACCAGGGCTGGGTATCCTGCTTGCTTACTGGCTGGTAGGACGCGGTTCGGCGAAGGCTTCCGCACCGGGAGCGGTTATCATTCACTTCCTGGGGGGTATTCATGAAATTTACTTCCCGTACATTCTGATGAATCCACGTCTGATCCTGGCTGTTATCGGTGGCGGCATGTCTGGAACGTTCACATTGCAATTGCTGGGCGCAGGTCTGGTAGCTTCTCCATCGCCAGGCAGTATCTTTGCTTACTTCGCCATGACACCTAAGGGTGGGTATGTGCCAATGCTTGCCGGTGTCATTGTTGCCACAGCCGTATCCTTCGTGCTGGCTACACTGCTCCTTAAGACCGTGAAGAAGAACAACGAAGAAGAGATGGATCTGGAAGAAGCTGCGGCAAAATTGAAAAACATGAAGTCGGCAGGGACTGCAGCGCAAACTGCTGCTGCTGCCGCAACTGTAACTACAGCGGCAAATGTCCGCGGCAAGGCTGATGTGAACAAAATCGTCTTCGCTTGTGATGCAGGTATGGGGTCCAGCGCGATGGGCGCATCCGTGCTAAGAAAAAAACTGCAGGCTGCCGGAGTCAATATTACGGTTGTCAATTCCGCAGTCAGCGAAATTCCTGCGGATGCTGATATCGTGGTTACCCAGAAAACGCTGACGGACCGGGCGATTGCCAGCAATCCGAAAGCAGAGCATATCTCCATCGACAATTTCCTGAAGAGCCCTAAATATGACGAGCTTGTGGAACGTTTAAAGTAAGTGGAACAAGCACAGAAAGGATGTATAACGCTAACTCAGGAGACGCTGGCCCGCAAAGCCGGCGTTTGTCTCCATTTAGGGCGGGGGTACACGGTTATGAGAAAAGTTACCGCGAGGCAGCGTCAAATCATCTGGCTTCTCTTAGGGGTCAGTGAAGAGATTACTGCCGCCGAAATCGCCGAGAGCACCGGTGTGAGTGTAAGAACGGTTCACCGGGAGATGGAGGACATCGAGATCACCCTGGCGGATTTCGGTCTGGATTTGATCCGGAAATCAGGAAAAGGGATTCAGCTGAGCGGCCCGGCGGCCGGTCTTGCCGAGCTGCGCCTGTTTTTGCGGGAAGAGAAGCCAGCGGAACATTCCAGCGAGGACCGCAAGGTGTATGAGCTCTGCTCCTTGCTGGAGGCAGAAGAGCCGGTGAAGCTGTTCACACTGGCCCACTGGCTCAAAGTTACGGTGGCTACTGTGAGTTATGACTTGGATGAACTGGAGCCCTGGGTCCGCAAGTTCGGCCTGCAGCTGGTCCGCAGGCGGGGTTACGGCGTTGAGATTACCGGCAGCGAGATTGACAAGCGCAGGGCGATTGGCCGGCTGGCCGCCGAGCATCTGGATCTTTCAGATCTAGTGGGGCATAATCCGCAGCCCGCGAGCAGTCCGGTCTTCCGGATTCTACTGGATACGGTAGGCAAAACCAATCTGATGGACGTGGAGAACACGCTATGGGATATGGAATGGAAATGGACGGCGGAGCTGCCGGAGATCGTTTATATGGAAATGCTGCTTGGCCTCGCTGTAACCACCAGACGGATTGAGATTAGCCGGAGTATCGACAACGGCGGTGAAGCGGGATATCCCCGTATGCCCAACCATCGCCATATTGCCGCCGCCGAGCAATTTGGGCAGCGGCTGGGTCAGGCGCTGGGAGCTGAGATTCCGCGGGCAGAGATTCTATATATAGCCGGTCTGTTCGACAGGGTCCAGGAATCATTCTCTTCAGCCGGATTCGCCTCCGGTGACATTGAGCTGATGGAGATTGTATATAAGCTGACGGAAAGCGTTGTCAAACGGACCGGAGTTCCGTTTCAAAGCGACCGCTCCCTGCGGGAAGGGTTGCTGGAGCATATGGATCCGGCCTTCAAGCGGCTCCGGGAGGGAACCCGTATCCGCAATCCGCTGCTGGGTCCCATCCGTAAGGATTATGAATATTTGTTCCAGATTGTGAGGGCCGCGGTGGAGGAGCTGGAGCTGGAACTGGACATCCCCGATGAGGAAATCGGATTTCTGGTCATGCATTTCGGCGCTTCTGTCGAACGTCTGAATCAGCTCAGGCGGGGCGTCCGGGCAATTCTGGTCTGCGCCAGCGGTCTCAGTTCTTCCCGGCTGCTGGCTACCCGGCTGGCCAAAGAAATGCCGCAGATTGAAATTCTCGGCAATATTTCCTGGTACGAAGCGGCGAGGCTGCCTGAGGTTGACTACGATCTGATTATTTCAACGATTGATCTGCCGCTCGACAAAGACCGCTATATCAAAATCAGTCCTCTGTTGACGGGGGAAGAAATAGAAAAACTGCTGAGTTATATCCAGAACACCACGCTGAGAGAACGGGAGGACGTTCCGCAAGGCGAATACGACAGAACAGCGCGTGAAGAGCATTCCCTGGAGCGGTTGAAAAGCTACCAGGGCATGCTGGATGAAACGGTCAGCCTGCTGGAGCGGTTCCGCTTCTATCCGCTTGATAACAGCGGGATAACGCTGCCCGCAACGATTTCGGCGATGCTCGATTTTCTGGATGGCAGCGGGGTGGTCGGCGATGCAGATATCCTGCTGGAGCGGCTGCTGGAACGGGAAAGGATGGCCAGCCAGGTCATTCCGGACACTGGGCTTGCGCTGTTTCATGCAAGAAGCAGCCACATCCTGATGTCTTCCCTGACACTGTACCGTCTGCGCCAGCCGGTTGTTCTGGATGGGGATACCGAGGTCAGGGTCATTCTGCTGATGCTTGCACCGCGCAAGCTGTCCAAGGAAAGCCTGGAAGTGCTGAGTGAAATCAGTGCAATGCTGCTTAATTCCGAGCTGGTGAAGCTGCTAGAGGAGCGTACGGAGTCCGAGATCAGGCGATATCTGTCGTCAGAGCTGCTGCGTTTTTTCGAAAATAAAATGTGAAAGCGAGAGAAACCATATGAGTATACTGTCAGAGAATAAAGTGATTATGAACGGTGCTGCCAAAGATAAATACGAGGCGATCACCATGGCCGGAAAGCTGCTTGTGGATGCCGGACATGTAACGGAAGAATATGTGCCGAAGATGCTGGAGCGCGAAGAGGTCGTTTCCACTTATATGGGCGAAGGACTGGCCATTCCCCACGGAACCAAAGAAGCCAGACCCTTCATTAAATCTACCGGATTATCCATTATCCGCTTTCCAGAGGGTGTTGATTTTGGCGGTGATGAGCCGGCCTTTGTTGTGATTGGCATTGCAGCGGCAGGTGACGGGCACATGGAGATATTGACGAATGTGGCAATGATCTTCTCGGAAGAGGATGCCATTGGGCGGGTCATGAATGCGCCAACCCCGGCCGATGTGATCGCCATCTTTGAAGGAGGCCTGGAATGATGAAGGCTGTTCATTTCGGTGCCGGCAATATCGGCAGAGGTTTTATCGGTCTGCTTCTGTCGCAGGCAGGTTATGAGGTCACCTTTGTCGATGTGAATGAAACCTTCGTCACACAGCTTCAAGAACGCGGGGAATATCCGGTGACGCTGGCAAGCGAGGGTCAGGAAACGGTGATCGTGAAGAACGTGACTGCATTAAGCAGTGTAACCCATGCCGAAGAAGTTGCGGCGGCCATTGCCGGAGCGGATCTTGTTACGACAGCGATCGGAGTATCCATCCTGAAGCATATTGCAGGGGTGCTGGCTGAGGGGATCGGCAGACGGCTTGCGGGTTCCACCGCTCCGCTGCATGTCATCGCCTGCGAGAATGCCATCGGCGGCAGTGCGCAATTGAAAGAGCTCGTATATGCCAAGCTGGATTCAGAAGTCCGGGTCAAAGCGGATATATCCGTAGCTTTTCCGAACGCGGCTGTAGACCGGATTGTTCCCTTGCAGCAGCATGAGGATATCCTCAAGGTAGTGGTAGAGCCATTCTATGAGTGGGTGGTAGACGCTTCTCAGATGCTTCCGGGTTACCGTCCGGTAGAAGGTATTCACTATGTAGATAATCTTGAACCTTATATTGAACGCAAATTGTTCACGGTGAATACCGGGCACTGCTCGGCAGCATATCTCGGGTACCTGCGCGGTTACGGGACGATCCAGCAAGCTATGGCGGATGAGGGTTTGACCGGGCTTGTCCGCGAAGTGCTGGAGGAGACAGGGACGGTGCTGGCTCAGAAGCACGGGTTCGACGCGGAGCAGCACAGCAAGTATATCGACAAAATACTGGAACGCTTCCGTAATCCGGCCCTGACGGATGAAGTTATCCGTGTAGGACGTTCACCGATCCGCAAGCTGTCGCCGAATGACCGGCTGGTATCGCCGGCGCTCCAGGCTTTTGACAGAGGGCTTGGATTCACGGCCCTGACCCGCTCTATGGCGGCAGCACTGCTGTTCAACGTGAGCGATGATCCGGAAGCGGTTGAGCTTCAGGCGGCTGTTATGGAGCTTGGTGCTGCAGCAGCCGTTACGAAATATACCGGCCTGGCTGCAGATCATGCGGTGCACCGGTCGGTGATGGCAGAGTATGACAAACTGAAATAACGATGCAGGGCATCATAAAGAGCCGCAGGGGAGATTCTATCCCCTGCGGCTCTTCGAGCATCATAGCTTAGCTGTTCTCAATAATGGTCTGCAGCGTCGTGCGGTCCAGTCCTTCTACGAGCTTGATCAGCAGCTCTTTGGCGGCATCATAATCATCACTGTGAATGATGGAAGAGGATGTGTGGATGTAGCGCGAGCAGATTCCAATTACTGTGGACGGCACGCCAATTCCGCTGACATGCACCTGCCCGGCATCGGTTCCGCCTTGGGAGACAAAATACTGGTATTTGATCCGGTGGGTATCTGCCGTATCCTGAACGTATTCGAGCAGGCCGCGGTGGGTAATCATCGTCGGATCGTAAATGCGCAGCAGCGCTCCTTGGCCCAACTGGCCGAAGGCCTGGCGGTCGCCGGTCATGTCGGCGGCGGCACTGGCATCCAGGCCGAAGAAGATGTCCGGCGACAGCAGGTTAGCTGCTGTGCGGGCACCGCGCAGGCCGACCTCTTCTTGAACTGTAGCGCCGGCAAATACGGTGTTTGGCAGTTTTTTGCCGTGCAGCGCTTTGACCAGCTCAATGGCAAGGCCTAAGCCATAGCGGTTGTCCCACGCTTTGGCCATGATTTTCTTCGGATTGGCCAGCGGGGTGAACGGGCAGATCGGCAGAATCTGCTGTCCCGGAGCTACGCCGTAGCTCTGTGCTTCTTCCCGGCTGTCCGCACCGATATCTATGTACATTCTGCGGATATCACCGGTTTTGTTACGTTCGTCTTCACTCAGCAGATGGATCGGCGTACTGCCGACAACACCCGTCAATGTACCCTTCGGGGTAATGATCTGCAGCCGCTGTGAGGCTACAGCGGAAGCCAGCCAGCCGCCGAGCGGCTGAAAGCGGATCATTCCGTTGTCGGTGATGCCGGTGACCATAAAGCCCACCTCGTCAAAATGACCGGCTACCATAATCTTGGGGCCGTTCTCTTCGCCGCGCAGCACACCGAACAGGCTGCCTAGCCGGTCCTGGACGAACTCTTCGGTATACGGTGTCATAGCATCCTGGACATAGGCACGCAACTCGCGCTCAAAGCCCGGAGCTGCGGGGAATTCAGTCAATGTTTTGAACAGATTAGTCGTTTCTTGATTCATATACATATCGCTCCTTTACTATTGTCTAGTATGAACATTGTCGCGCTACTTGTCCATGTCTGCAAAGGGGGAAATGAACACTGGGCGCCGCCTTTGCGAATATTATGCAGTAGTGGCTCTGCAGGCAGGAGCCGGGAAAGGAAGCGAGGAAGATGAGGGTGGCTGGGAGCAGGTCCGCGGACAACCCGCAGGGCTACTGCGGTAAAGTGAATGCCCGTGGGGTGCCGAAAAGATACCTCCGCCGGTATGGGCCGGAGCGTAATGCAGTGCTGATTTTGATTCTGTTTATACTGCTGATTGTAATACTGTTGTATTTTACCTGAGCTGGGGAGACATAACGAAGCCGCTTACGGCGAACAATAAGGAAAAACTTCTAAGCGAAGAAAAGTCCGAGGGGAAATGTCCGCACTCACTGGTCCAGCCCTCCCCTCGCATACATTCCAGGAGGTGTCCTCATTTGCCGGCCAAAACTAGAAAGTCCGGTGTCAAGCTTCGGCTTGACACCATGACCCCACAGGATTATGAGAAATTGTCCAAGCCGTATGTGCCCAGCCGCCCTGTGTTCAAAAACTGCATCCGGGCTTTTCTGTCCGGAGGGTTGATCTGCGTAATCGGACAAGGCATCCAGGAGGCTTTTATGGCGATATTCGATATGACCTCCAGGGAAGCCTCAAGCCCTACCGTTGCGGTTCTGATCCTTATCTCCGTCATCCTGACAAGCTTCGGTGTATATGACAAATTGGCCCAATGGTCAGGAGCAGGCACTGCTGTTCCCGTCACGGGTTTTGCCAACAGTATGTGCTCCGCAGCGCTTGAACACCGTGCCGAAGGTCTTGTGCTCGGAGTTGGCGGCAATATGTTCAAGCTGGCCGGTTCCGTCATTGTATTCGGTGTCGTCGCGGCCTTTGTGATCGGGGTAGTTTATGCCATTATGGGCTGGGGAGGTTCTCACTTATGAAGCAGCTTGGCAGCCAGACCTGGCAATTTACTACCCGTCCTGTCATTCTCGGTTCTTCCGCAGTAGTAGGGCCGGAAGAAGGGGAAGGCCCTTTGGTTTCCGATTTTGATTTTATCTATGACTCGCTCAAAATGGGCGAACAGACATGGGAGAAGGCAGAGCGAGCCCTTTTCGAAAAAGCATCCAAGCTGGCACTGATGCATGCGGGACTCGAGCAGGAGAAGCTGGAGTTTTTCGTCGGCGGGGATTTAATGAATCAGATTATCAGCAGCTCGTTTGCGGCGAGAAAGCTGGGTGTGCCTTATCTTGGCGTCTTTGGCGCATGTTCCACTTCCATGGAGAGTCTCGCCATCGCTTCGATGATTGTGGATTCCGGCGGGGGTAAATACGCGCTCGCGGGAACCTCCAGCCATAACTGTACCGTGGAGAAGCAATTCCGCTATCCAGTCGAATACGGCTCCCAAAAGCCGCCGACTGCCCAGTATACCGTAACCGGTTCGGGCTGTGCCATTGTCGGCCGCAATGACGGCTCCGCCGCAGGCCCCTATGTTGTGGCGGCAACCCTCGGACGCATTATGGATATGGGACTGACGGACCCTTTTAATATGGGCACAGCCATGGCTCCGGCCGCCGCGGATACGATAACTGCACATTTCCGCGATACGGGCTTGTCCCCCGGCCATTACGATTTAATTGTAACCGGCGATCTGGCTTCCGTCGGCCTGCCCATTGCCAAAGATCTCCTGGCCAAAGAAGGCATTCCCATGGAGCAGACGACATTTGATGACTGCGGGATGCTCATTTATAATCTCGACAAGCAGAAATATGTCATCGCCGGAGGGAGCGGTTGCGGCTGTTCGGCGGTTGTCACCTATGGACATATTCTCAAACGGATGAAAAAAGGCGAGCTGAAGCGGGTGCTGATTGTGGCAACCGGAGCGCTGCTTTCGCCGCTGTCCTATCAGCAGGGAGAAAGCATACCGTGCGTGGCTCATGCTGTAGCGCTGGAGAGCGGAGGTGAAGGAGCATGATGATTTATGTATGGGCATTTTTGATTGGAGGCGCCATCTGTGTCATCGGGCAGCTTATGTTCGATGTGCTGAAGCTGACACCCGCTCACACGATGAGTACGCTTGTCGTGTCTGGAGCGATCGCTGACGCGTTTGGACTGTATGACCCGCTGGTGAAATTTGCCGGAGCGGGGGCTAGCGTCCCTATTACCAGCTTTGGTAACTCGCTGGTGCACGGAGCACTAACGGAACTGGAGCGTGACGGCTGGATCGGCGTGGTGACGGGGATTTTCGATGTGACCAGTGCGGGGATTTCATCAGCTATTGTATTCTCATTTCTGGCAGCCGTGCTTGTACGGCCTAAGGGGACGCATTGATCAGCTGAAAACTATAGGTTTTCTTTTCAGGCCGCCACATTGGCGGTCTTTTTTTCGTCTGTCTGAATAGACAAACGGACTCGGTTTATAATCATTTCTATAGGAACAAAAATTTTCCTTCTATATAATAGAGAGATTTCCTTGTCCGTTGTTTGGTGTATCTTTAATTTCACGGGCTGCAATAATGTACTTTGGGACCCATAATCATGTAAAATATATGTATTACGCTTATTCTGACATAGGAGGTTTACTATATATGCCCGTACGTCAAGAATCAATTCACATCATGAAGGCTGTTCGCCATAATTTGGAATCCTGTATACTCGGCAAAACATTTGAAATAGAGCTGCTGCTTACGGCGCTGCTGGCCGGTGGGCATGTCCTGATCGAGGATGTTCCGGGAACGGGCAAAACCCAGCTCATTCGGGCGCTCTCCAGATCCATGTCCGGGGAGTACCGCCGGATTCAGTGCAATCCCGATATTCTCCCTAGTGATATAACGGGGGTATCGGTCTATCATCCGCGCGATGAGATGTTCCATTTCCGTCCTGGTCCCGTGATGACGAATATTCTGCTCGCCGACGAGATCAACCGTGCGACAACCAAGACGCAATCTGCGCTGCTTGAAGTAATGGAAGAACGGAATGTAACCGTCGACGGAGAGACGTATCCGCTGCCGCATCCGTTTATGCTCTGTGCGACTCAGAACCCGATTGATTTCGAAGGCACCTACACGCTGCCTGAAGCACAGCTTGACCGTTTCATGCTGCGTATCAGCCTTGGCTATCCCGATGCGGTTACCGAGAAGAATCTTCTGATGAGCCATCAGGAGGGACAGCCGGTGGACAGGCTTACCCCGGTAACAGGCATGGAACAAATTGCGGCTATCCAGGAAGAAATCCGCGAGATTTATATCAGCGATCCTGTCCTGAACTATTTGCTGGATATTGTCCGCCAGACCAGAGAGCATCCGCTAGTCCTGCTTGGTGCCAGCCCCCGTGCTTCGCTTTCATTCATGATGGCCTGCAAAGCCTATGCTTTCCTGCAGGAGCGCGATTATGTTCTTCCGGATGATGTGAAGATACTTGCCCCGTATGCGCTGGGACACCGCATTCTGCTGCGTCCGGAGTCGCGGCTGGACAATATCAGTGTAGATTCCTTGCTTCAGAAGCTGCTCCAGAGCATACATGTGCCTGTGACGATGAGGCAATAATGATGAAAAGGTATTTGTCCGGAGCGGCAGCTGTCATTCAGCCGGGGAAATTCGCCGGCATCCTTGCGATCTGGGGCATCACGCTGCTCTACGTACTGTTTCAGGGCGGCAAAACATCATTCATGCTGTTTATAATGGTATCTGTACTAATGATATATCTGATGATTGGAGGCTTAGGCGGAGTACGGCGGGCCAAAGGCACGCGCAGCCTGTATTCCGAACTGGACAAGCCTGATCTGCTCTATGCGGGCGGTTTTCTGCGGGTGAAACTGGACGTTACAATTCCGGGCTTTTTGCCTCTGCCGTATGTGGTGGTGAGAGAAATTCTGAAGCGCCATAACGGCGAATCCTGGGTATTTGAGGAGAGCATGGTTCCCAGCCTGAGAGGGCAGGGGGAACTGCTGTTTCAGACGCCGGCACTGGAGCGCGGCCGCTATACGTTCGAAGGAACGGATATCCTGAGTGAGGATATCTTTGGCCTGGTGGAGCATAAGGGCACCTTTATGGCCGAAGGGCAGTTCCGCGTATTGCCCCGTGCGGTATTCGTGCCGCGCTGGCAGCTCTATGAGCGGAAGTCACGGCTGGCGGGGCAGCAAGCCTCGCTGCTCCATTCCCGGAGAGAGACAACGCAGATCAACGGGGTTCGCGATTACGTCTATGGCGACCGGTTGACGAGAATCCACTGGAATGCCACCGCCAAGACGGGCAACTGGAAATCCAAGGAATTTGAGCATGAATCTGTACCCAAGACGATGATTGTGCTGGACGGCAGCGCCATGGTATATGCCGGCTCGAACCAGTTTGAGCTGGCGGTGTCCATTGCCGCCTCCCTGCTCGGCTTTGGGATCCGCGACCGGATCGGCATCGGGTTATGCTGTCTGGACAAGAACACCAAGATATTCATGCCTGCCGAGGGCGCTGCGGAGCGGCAGAAGATGATCCAATATTTGATTGACATTAATGCCGAAGGCCGGGGGCCGCTGGTTCCCAGGCTGGAAAAAGGACACCGTCTGTTTCCCAAAGGCTCCTATCTGGTGTTGATCAGTCCGCAGAGCGGACAGCCTGTACTGGATGTGATGCGCTGGGCGGAGAGCCGGGGAATGACGCCTTCCCATATTCATGTGCGCAATCCGGCAGCGGTCAACCGCGGCGGAGAATGGATAGATGTGCTGAAATCCCGCGGGGCAACCGGCTATAGCGTAAGTTCGCTTCATGAGCTGCCCTCAGTGCTCGGAGGTGATAAAGTATGATGAGACGCTGGTGGAGCGGGATGAAGTCCTCATGGCATTACTCCTTCAGCCTGCTGTGGCTGATGGTTATCGCCCTGCAATGGCTCACGTATACAGAACCCTTCTGGCTGAAGGCGACCACTGCCGCCGTACTGCTGACCTTGGCTGCGGCGGGGGTTATTGAAATTCTTTTACCTGTTAAACGGGGATACCGGCTGATTCTTGAAGTTTGCGCCATGCTATATTTCGTGTACAGGGTGATTCTGCGCTACGAACTCTATGTTCCTGATCCGTTGCTGCCTTCACTGCGCGACCGTCTGCCTGACATCGCCATAAATATGGTTCCATATCTATGGTTTGCTGCGGGTGCGCTGACCTTGCTGCTCCTGTCATCGTGGTGGGTCTCCTCCAAGACGCGGATTCTGCTGTTTATCACCACGAACATTGTAGCCTTTGCGGCACTGGATTCCTTCACTTCGGCCATACTCTGGCAGGAGGTCGCCTGGACGGTGTTCGCGGGGATGGGCTGGCTTGTTACCCAGCATTTGAGAAGCTTTCAATTGCATTATCCCCGCGGCTGGACCTATCTGCTGAAATGTCCTTTCAAGATCTTCATAAATATCGCCATTATTTTCTCCTTTGTCATTATTACAGGTGTGAACATGCCAGAGGTGCGGCCGACACTGACAGATCCTTATACCGCCTGGCATAAATGGAACGGCACCGGATTATCGGCAAGCTCCGGCACATCGGGAACAACAAATGCCGGAACCAGTGATGCTTCTGCAGGAAGGACTACTTCGGGTTATAGTATGAACGACGATAATCTGGGCGGGGGCTTTAACTATGATTATTCGCCAGTCATGACGGTGACCTCGGATATACGGTCCTACATGCGGGGGGAAACCCGCAGCGTATATTCCGGAAAAGGATGGAGTGATGACGACCGGCTTACACGCGGTCCGCTGTCCGGGGCAGCGGTAGGCAAAGAGCTGGACAGGGAACCCGGCTCCAAGGTGGAGACGCAGCCCCTGAAGCAGACGGTAAAGCTGCTTGGGAACATTGATTATCCGGTATTGTTCGGAGCCTATTCCATTGCGAAGGTTGATTCCATAGACGGCAAGGAACAGAGCAGCCGTTTATTATGGAGAAGCGCAGACAGCGAAATGCTGTGGGATACGGATGGGAACAGCGGAAACTATCCCCAGACTTACGTGCTTACTTCGGAGGTCCCTGTCGTATCCGTGCAGGAGCTGAGCAAACAGACCTTCGAGCAGCTGTACACCGGCCAGAATAATACGCAATACCTGCAACTGCCCGACAATTTTCCAGAGCGGGTCACAGAGCTGGCAGAGACAATAACCGCAAGCGCGAAGACCCCTTATGACAAAATTGTGCTGCTCCAGCAATATCTGCAGCAAACCTATCCATACTCGAATCAGCCGGATCTGTCACGCGGCAAAAGCAAGGATTTCGTGGAGAGCTTCCTGTTCGAGATTATGGAAGGCTACTGCGACTACTATTCCACCGCACTCGTGACCATGGCGCGTTCGCTGGATATTCCGGCACGCTGGGTCAAGGGATATGCACCCGGTGAACAGGCCCAGCTGCCGGACAGTCTGGCCCAGCAGGGATTATCCAATAATAATTATACGATTACGAATGCCGATGCCCATTCCTGGGCGGAAATCTATTACGGTGAATACGGCTGGATTCCGGTTGAAGCGACACCGGGCTTTAATGTGCCTCTTCTGACACAGAGCGAAGAGCCTGAGAGTAAGGAAGATATACAGCCGGAAGAGGATAAACCTGAGCCTGAACAAGAGGTGGCAGCTCCCGGCAAAACCGGTGGAAGCCTTCATGTAGGCGTCTGGGCCGTATCGGCCGCTGCGGCAGTGCTGCTGCTGTGGGGAGGTTATCTGCTCTGGCATTACCGCTTCAGTCTCCGGTTCCTGCTTGGGCGGCTGCGCAACGGCAAACCATTGTCTCCGGTGCAAAAAGTTGTGGCTGAAACCGAGCGGTGGGTAAAGTATGCCCGCAGAAAGGGCATGCTTAAAGAAGAGCACGAAACGCTTCGTGAATCGGTGGCCCGCTGGAGCCGTGAACGTCCGGCGGCTGCAGAAAGTCTGGCGTTGCTGCTGCAGATGTTTGAGAAGGCGAAGTACAGCCCGGATGTTATAGAAGACAAAGATTGGCGCAGCGTGTATACTGAAGCTTTGCGGCTGCACAGTCTCTTGAAATCAGATAAATAAACGTGGCAGTCCTAACATCGTCGCAGATTCATTTGCGAAGCGCAAAGAGTATGATATAGTTTTTCGTATGAAATCGAGGTGAACGTATTGTTTGAAAGGTTGGTTCCAAAACTCCGGGTGAATACGGTATTTGATATTGGGCTGGAAGAGCTGTACAGCCGGGGATACCGCGGTATCATTACGGATCTGGATAACACGCTAGTCGGCGCCAAAGCGCCTCTGGCCACTCCGGAGCTGCTGTTATGGTTCGAGAAGGTGAAAGAGCTGGGCTTCAAGCTGATCATTGTGTCGAACAATAACATGGACCGGGTGTCACGCTTTGCAACGCCGCTTAATATTGAATTTGTACATCAGGCCCGCAAGCCGATCAATACGCCTTTCGTGAAGGCGATGAAGCTGATGGATCTGAAGCCGGAACAGACGATCGTAGTTGGCGATCAGATGCTTACGGATGTATTCGGCGGCAACCGGCTCGGCCTGTATACGGTATTGGTGCTGCCCATCTCCGTGAAGGATGAAGGCATTGGAACAAGAATTAACCGCCGGATCGAGCAGATTGCCCTGACACGGCTTCGCAAGCAAGGATTGTGGCATGAGGAGGATAAACCCCAATGAATCAACAGAATGAAACACAGCGCCCTGTAAAATGCAGCGGCTGCGGTATTAAGCTGCAGACCGAAAAGAAGGATCTCCCGGGTTATATTCCGGAGGTTGCATTTGAACGGGAACCGGTTATCTGCCAGCGCTGTTTCCGCATCAAAAACTATAATGAAGCTTCTTCGGTATCCGTCGACCAGGATGAATTTCTTCACCTGCTCAGCGGAGTGGGCGAGAAGAACGCGCTTGTAGTGCATATTGTCGATCTCTTCGATTTCGAAGGCAGCCTGATTTCCGGCCTGCAGCGTTTCGTCGGCAATAATCCGGTTATTCTTGCAGTGAACAAATGTGATTTGCTGCCCAAGGTAACGAACTGGAACAAGCTGCGCAACTGGATGCAGCAGCGCTGCAAGGAGCATGGACTGCGGACTGCGGAGATTATACTCTGCAGCGCGAAGCGCAATCAAGGGTTCGAACGTCTGCTGGAAGCGGTGAATGAGCTTCGCGGACAGCGTGATGTCTATGTCGTAGGGGCAACCAACGTAGGTAAGTCTACGCTGATTAACCGGCTTATTTCCGATTACAGCGATCTCGAGCAGGAACTGACGACCTCGCGATATCCGGGAACGACTCTCGATACGGTCAAAATCCCGCTGGATGACGGTCACTATATCATTGATACTCCGGGAATTGTATATCCTTGGCGGTACAGTGAACTGGTGGAGCGCAAGGACCTCGGTGCCGTTATGCCGGAGAATCCGCTCAAACCTGCGGTATATCAGCTGAATGAAGGCCAGACGCTGTTCTTCGGCGGTCTGGGGCGTTTTGATTTCATTCAGGGTGCCCGGCAATCCTTCACCTGCTTCATCAGCACTACGCTCAAGATTCACCGTACGAAGCTGGAACGTGCGGATTCCCTGTATCAGGATCACCGCGGTGTGATGCTGGCTCCGCCGGTAACTGCCGACATGGACAAGCTGCCGCAGTGGCAGCGTCATGAATTCCGGATCAGCCGGGGCAGCCAGACCGATCTGTTCATCTCCGGCTTGGGCTGGATCAAGGTGAACGGAACCGAAGGTGCCGTTGTGGCAGTTCACGTTCCGCGCGGCGTGAAGGTGGTTACCCGCCCTTCGCTGATCTGACGAAGGGAGGGGCATTGCCTGTGACAATTGCAAACGGAAATGACAGAAATACGGATCTGCTGCTGGGGGTTATGGGTGATCCGATTGCCCAGTCCAAATCCCCGGTCATGCACGGGGCCGCGCTGAAAGCGCTGGGCATACAAGGGGCTTATGTCCCGCTGCATATTACCGGAGATCAGCTTGGCGATGCGGTGCAGGCCATCAAGACCCTCGGCTTTCGCGGAGTCAACGTAACCATACCGCATAAGGTTGCGGTGATGGAGTATCTGGACAAGCTGGATGAAAGTGCGGTTGCTGTCGGTGCAGTGAATACGATTGTTAATGACAACGGGGTGCTTACCGGATTCAATACGGACGGCATCGGTTATGTCCGTTCGCTGAAGGCGGAAGCGGTCCCTGATCTGTCCGGAACCCGTATTCTGGTAATCGGTGCCGGTGGTGCAGCGAGAGGAATTGTCAGCGCTTTGCTGGCAGAGAAGCCATATTCGGTTAAGATCGCTAACCGTACTGCCGGGAAGGCCGGGGAACTGGCGGCATTATTCCAGGGCCGGGGCAAGGTTGCCGGAGTGGGCATGGATGAAATCGCGGAAGCGGCTAAGGATGCGGGTATTATAATCAATACCACATCTGTCGGAATGTTTCCCCATCCGGATGACCTGCCGATGGATCCCGGACTGCTGCGTGAAGGAATGGTCGTAAGCGATCTTATCTACAATCCGCTGCGTACCCGGCTGCTGCTCGAGGGCTTGAAGCGGGGCTGCACAATCCATGGGGGTCTGGGAATGTTCGTATATCAGGGCGCCTATGCGCTGGAGTATTGGACAGGGCAGGCTGCACCTGTGGATATTATGCGGCAGACGATTATCGACTGCCTCGGCGGCAGTGCCAGTGAAATGGATCCGCAAGTTTAGGGTAATAATATATGTTAATTAAGGGGTTTGTTCATTTATGTTAACTGGAAAACAAAAACGCTATCTCCGCTCTTTGGCTCATCATCTTGACGCTGTCTTTCAGGTCGGCAAAGGCGGTGTGAACGACCACCTGGTCCGTCACATTGAAGAAGCTATTGAAAAACGCGAGCTGATGAAGATCAGCGTGCTTAACAATAATGCGGATGACCCGAAGGAAATCGGTGCAGCTCTGGCTGAGCAGTCCGGCTCTGAGCTGGTGCAGGTTATCGGCAAAACCATCGTTCTTTACAAAGAGTCACGCGACAACAAAACGATTGAGCTTCCACGCTAGAAAAGCTGCGCCTTGCGGCTGCCTTGCAGTCACATGGAGTCATTTCGCAGGAAGATAAGAGGAGGTAGGCCTCTCTTGAAAATTGGAATAATGGGAGGAACCTTTGATCCTCTTCACATAGGACATATGATGGCGGCGGAAGCTGCGAGGGACACCTATTTCCTGGAAGAGGTCTGGTTTATGCCTTCGCATATCCCGCCCCATAAACATGAAGCCGGAGCTTCGGGTACAGACCGGCTGGCGATGGTGCAGTGTGCGGTCGAGGACAATGAGTCTTTTCGCACGCTGGATTGGGAAGTCCTCAGAGGCGGCGTTTCCTATACATTGGAGACCGTGCGCAGCCTGCAGCAGGAATACCCGGACCATGAGTTTTATTTCATCATCGGTGCGGATATGGTGCAATATTTGCCGAAATGGCAGGGGATTGAAGAACTTGTGCAGCGTCTGACCTTTATCGGTGTGGGCCGTCCTGGCACTCCGCTGGATCTGGCAGCGCTGCCCGGCTATATCGCCGACAAGGTGCTGCTGGCGGACATGCCGCTGGTGGATATTTCGTCCACGATGCTCCGGGCGCGCTCCGCTGAAGGGAAATCAATCCGTTATATGGTACCGGACAAGGTTTTCGATTATGTGCAAAGGAGTGGATTGTATGGCCTACAGCCGGGAAGCGCTGATTGAAGCGGTCTCTTCGCAGATGCCTGATAAGCGCTGGCAGCATACCCTTGGCGTAATGGAGTCCTCAGTGAAGCTGGCTGAGCGTTATGGTGCCGATCCTGCCCGTGCGGAGACAGCGGCGATTCTGCATGATGTGGCCAAATATTGGCCTGTGGAGAGAATGAAGGAAATTATGGAGCAGAATGGTCTGCCCTCCGAGCTGTTATCCTACGATAAGCAGCTGTGGCATGCGGAAGTGGGGGCATTTGTAGCGGAACGGGATTATGAAATTACCGATGCAGAAGTGCTGGGAGCCATACGCTATCATACTTCGGGCCGTGAAGGCATGAGCCTGCTGGAGAAGATTGTCTGCCTGGCCGATTATATCGAGCCCGGACGGGATTTTCCCGGTGTGGACGAAATCCGCAGGCTTTCCAAAATAAGTCTGGAGGAAGGGCTGATAGCCGGATTTGATTCAACGATCAGCCTGCTGCTGCAGAAGCGCCGGATTGTGTTTCCGTTAACGGTGCTGGCGCGTAATGATTTAGTAAGAATACTGGAGGATAAATAATGAGTGTACAATCAAGCAAGCTGCTAGAACTGACTTTAAAAGCTGTGGAAGATAAAAAAGCGATGAATGTTGTCGCGCTGGATCTGCGCAATGTTTCCCCAATCAGTGATTATTTCGTGATCTGTCACGGTAATTCCGATACCCAGGTGCAGGCGATTGCCACCGAAGTACGCAAGGTTGTTCATGAAGCAGGCGGTATGATCCGCGGAATCGAAGGCATGGACGCAGCACGCTGGGTTTTGATGGATCTTGGTGATGTCGTTGTGCATGTGTTCCACCGCGATGAACGCGAATATTACAACATTGAGCGCCTGTGGTCTGACGCCAAGATTGTGGAGAACGTATGAGTCTGATTGCCGGAACTGTAGTTAAACTGGATGTACTCCGGGAAGTATCGCCTTACGGCTACTTCCTGGGTGCCGGTGATCAGGATGTTATGCTGCATTATACGGAACTTGTCGGCAGCAAGCCCAAGCCGGGCGATAAAGTGGAAGTATTCATCTTCTTCGATACGGAAGACCGGCTCGCGGCAACAATGAAGAAGCCTTTTCTGACACTTGGTGAAATGGCATTGCTGGAAGTCGCAGATATTCATCCCCGTCTCGGCTGCTTTCTGGAAATGGGACTTGGCCGCCAGCTCCTGCTGCCGATCCGCGAGCTTCCTGAACTGATCGAGCTGCGCCCGCAGGTTGGTGACAAAGTATTTGTCATGATGGAGCACGATAAGCAGGGGCGTCTCCGTGCCAAGCTGGCCGGTGAACAGGAGCTTGCTCCGCTGGCACTTCCTGCACCAACCTCATGGATGGGGCAAATGGTGACCGCAAGAGTGTACAAACCGCTGCAAATGGGCACCTTCGTGCTTGTGGACGGCGGAGTGCTGGGCTTCGGCATTATCGGAATGGTTCATTCCTCGGAACGCAGCCGTCTGCTGCGTCTGGGCGAGCAGTTTGAAGCCCGGGTCTCACATATCCGCGAGGATGGCCGGGTCAACCTTTCCATGACCCACCGCAAGGAAGTGGGACGTGATGTGGATTCCGCTGCTTTGCTGGACTTTCTGAATTCCCGACCGGGCGGTGCCATGCCGTATTCGGATTCCACGCCTCCGGATATTATCAAGCAGCGCTTCGGCATCAGCAAGTCGGCCTTCAAACGGGCGATGGGCAAGCTGATGAAGGAAGGCCTCATTACCCAGAAGGAGAATTGGACCTACCTTGCAGGCAAGGAAGACACAGCTCCGGATGAGAATCAGGGCGATGAAGGAACAACGGAGAATTAAGCGGTTGTGACAGCATTTGATTACAGGTAATTATAGAAAGCGGTGTGCGCAGTGTCTTCCTATGGGAAATTTGCATATGTATACGACGAGCTTATGGCCGATATGCCATATCCGGATTGGCTGGAGTTTGCGGAAACCGCCTGGAAGCTGCACGGAAAGCCGCTCACCGTGGCTGAACTCGGCTGCGGAACCGGCAGCATTACCATTCCGCTTGCCGCATCAGGGTATCATATGACGGGCATTGACCTCTCTTCCGACATGCTGTCTGTGGCGCAAAAGAAGCTGGAGGAGCATCCGCAGGGCCGCAGGTTGTTGCGGGAGGGCAGTGTGCGCTGGGTAAGGCAAAATATGAAGGAATGGGAGCTGCCGGAACCGGTGGATTCCGTTATTTCTTTCTGTGATTGCCTCAACTATGTGCTGGAAGAGCAGGACATTCAGGCGGTTTTCGCCAGTACCTTTGCCGGTCTTAAGCCGGGAGGAACCTTCCTGTTTGACGTGCATCATCCCAATACATTGATCCGTTACGAGGAAGAGCAGCCCTTTTTCATGAATGAGCCCTCCATATCGTATATTTGGACCAGTGAGCTGGATGTGCCGCGGCGGGAAATTGAGCATCATCTGTCTATCTTTGTTCGTGAAGAGGAACGGGGTGATCTTTACCGCCGCTTTGAGGAGACGCATGTGCAGCGGGCTTATGATCCGGAGTGGATGACAGCGGAACTGCTGAAAGCCGGGTTCAGTGATGTGAAGACCTATGCCGACTTCGAATGGGTAGAGGCGGATGACAGTGCCCAGCGGCTGTTTTATGTAGCAGTGAAATAAATCATATGCTTATGTGGGTCCTTGCCCGGAGGGTAAGGGCCTTTTTGCGTCTAATCCGATTGTTCCAATAAGGAACCGGCCCGTACTTAGGCAAGGGCCGGCATCTTCCAACCTTTTACCGGTGCTCAAACAAATCGATCGCGCCTAAGACAATATGCGCCAGACCAAAGCCAAGCACGCCGGTTGCGGCCAGCTTGTATTTGCTTCCCAGAAAAGCTGCGCCGGAAGCGGAGACTACGGTACCAAGAACGGCAGGGATCAGACCTTCACGCATATGAAACACTCCTTCTCGGTGGTATGGGAGACATCGTTTAGTGTGGGTTAAGCCGATGACAATTATACAGGCAGGAAATGTTTCACATAGACATGAAAAAAAGACCATCTTCTGGGCTAGCCGCCTGGGATGGTCCTTGTGTGATTACTCGGTTGTTGTCATGGAAACAGAGCTGCCAACTTCTTCAACCTCATGTACATTATAAAGCACCCGCGCCATCAGATCCTGGCTGTAATTGCCGAAATGCTTGCCGTAAATGGTCAGTCCGCGTTTGTTGACCGGCTTGTCGGTAACGGCAATGCGGAAGGTCAGCTCGCTTTTGTAGTCCAGCTTAATATCATCAAGGGTAATGTCCGAAATGCGGCAGCCGTCGATAAAGCTTCCTTCATTGTTGATCCGGATCAGTTTGAGCATGCCGTATTGATTCAGGTGAGGAGGCCACCAGTCTGGATTAAAGGTACCGCGCTGATCCCCGAAGTCTCCGGGACTGGTCCAGTAACCGATTTCGATGCCGTTTACATAAAAGTAGAGGTCTGAAGGATAGTTATCGCTGAAACCGGGAGCCTCCGAGCCAATTTCCATGGAGAACTGAATTTCACGGAAGGTCTGATTGGCCTTAAGATAGTTCGGAATGCGGTATTCCAGGAATCCTTCAGCCATCCAGATAATCTCCGAATCAATCCGCTGGGGATCAGCGAAATAGCGCGGCTCGTCGAAGTCACCGATAATGCTGTCCTTGGTGGCCAGCCCGCAGGTAGGAACAGCCTGATAGTTGCTGTAATGGCCAACCTGAATCTCAACTTCATAAAGGTTGTCGACATCCTTGCTGCGTAGATCAACCATCAGCTTATCTTTATTAAGGTAACAGACTTTCTGAATGCCATGTTTGCCTACAGAAGTATTAATTTCGATCAGGCCGCTTTCTTCCAGCTTCTTGATATGCATCGTGATGGCGCCATTGCTGAGATTCAGCTTCTTGGCGATTTCATTCAGGTTGAGTGCCTGATTGGTGGCAAGCAGCTCAAGGATCTGGATGCGAATCTCGGAGCTCAGTGCCTTGAAAATATCAATGCCACTCATTAAATCTTTAATATAAATCATTGTACAATACCTTCCTCCGCGGACGTCATGAAAGACTATTTTATAAAATTATAAACTAATTGAGGTAAAAAGGAAAGACTTCTTCCTTTATTTGTGTAATACAATTAAATTTAAGTCATTTTTTAAGCTAATAAGTCCTTTGATTCATATATTTATAAAGATACTTTAGTGAAATGAGATGAAAAAGACCTATTATTTTCTGAAAACAGCCTTAAACTCATTTTGTTTTGAATACATATAAAAAGGTTTATACTTTTATGTTTACATGAAGGCTTATATATGTTATTTTATATCTGTAAGCGAATACATTCAAATGTTTTTTAATTAATTAATAAAAACGTGAAATGGAAGTGATGAGATTGTCGGCAGACACATTAAGAGCGACGCTTATCGCCGATAAGTCCTTTGTTATCGCTGAAGTGGATAAACGGATTTACGGCTCCTTTATTGAACATTTAGGCCGTGCAGTATATGGCGGAATTTATGAGCCTGGTCATCCCAGCTCCAATTCTCTTGGCTTCAGAGGTGATGTGAAATCACTTGTCCAGGAACTGGGTGTGCCGATTATCCGTTATCCCGGAGGGAATTTTGTATCCGGCTACAATTGGGAAGATGGCGTAGGTCCGGTAGAACAGCGTCCGAAGCGGCTGGAGCTGGCCTGGAGAACTATTGAACCTAATGAGGTAGGTACAAATGAATTCATGAGCTGGGCTAAGGAAGTAGGCTCAGAGGTGATGATGGCTGTCAATTTGGGTACGAGAGGTATTGATGCCGCACGTAACTTGCTGGAGTACTGCAATCATCCCGGCGGAACCTACTGGAGTGATTTGCGCCGCAATCATGGCGTGGAGCAGCCGCATAAGATCAGAACCTGGTGCCTCGGCAATGAAATGGATGGACCCTGGCAGATCGGCCAGAAGACAGCTGCCGAATATGGCAGACTGGCTTATGAAACCGGCAAGGCGATGCGTCTGGTAGATCCAGAGATAGAGCTGGTTTCCTGTGGAAGCTCAAGCTCAGCGATGCCGACTTTTCCTGAATGGGAAGCGGTAACTCTAGAACATACTTATGATGTTGCCGATTATGTTTCCCTTCATCAATATTATGGAAACCGGGACAACGATTCTGCCAATTTCCTGGCACGCAGCATGGACCTGGAGCATTTCATCCGCACCGTAACGGCCACCTGCGATTACATCAAAGCCAAGAAGCGCAGCAAGAAAACGATGTATCTCAGCTTTGACGAATGGAATGTCTGGTACCACTCCAATGAGTCGGATACGAAGATTGAGCCTTGGACAGTAGGTCCGCCTCAGCTTGAGGATCATTATAATTTTGAAGATGCCCTGCTGATCGGCAGTATGCTCATTACCTTCCTCAGACATGCGGACCGTGTGAAGATGGCTTGTCTGGCACAGCTTGTAAACGTAATTGCGCCTATTATGACAGAAGCGGGTGGAGCAGCCTGGAAGCAGACAATCTTCTATCCATACCTGCATACCTCCAAATACGGGCGCGGCGTTTCGCTTCAGCCGATTGTCAATTCGCCGAAATATGACGCTCAGGACTATACCGATGTTCCTTATCTCGACAGTGCCCTTGTGTATAATGAGGAAGCCGATGAGCTTACGATCTTCGCCATTAACCGGCATTTGGAAGAAGCACTGCATTTAAAATGCGATGTGCGCGGATTTGAGGGCTACCGGTTAATCGAACATATTGAGCTCCATCACGAGGATCTGAAAGCGGTTAATACAGCCAAGGAAGAACATGTGAAACCAAGACAAGCAACCGGAACCGAATGCAAGGATGGTTTTGTAGAGACTATGCTGTCCAAGGCCTCATGGAATGTGATTCGTTTAGGCAAGGTGAACTGATTTTGGGTTCCCTGGCAGGCAACAAACTGAGTTCATTGTTTGCAAAAACATTTTTGTAGATGATTTACTAATTTAATTATTAGGAGGAGAAAGTGTTGAAGAAAAAGTGGGGTTTTTCGGCATTAGCACTTGTTCTATCATTATCGACGGTATTGGCAGGCTGCGGGAAAGATGATTCAAAGACAATAACCTTCTGGACGCCGCTGACCGGTGATGACGGTGCCTATATGGACCAGCTTGTTAAAGATTACAATGCTACCAATCCAGAGATAAAGGTGAAGCATGTAATTACCGCGGATATGTATACCAAAATTTCGACGGTTCTGAACTCCGGCAAAGGCGTGCCTGACTTGGCCATTATCCACGCTGACCGTGTACCGGGTTATGTGAAGCAAGGAACACTGGAGCCAATGACTGCAGTAACAACTGCTCAGCCTGAAATTAAACAAGACAATTACCTGCCGCAAGCGTGGTCAACAGGTACAATAGATGGAACTCAATATACAGTGCCTCTCGATATTCACAGTAATGTTATGTACTACAATAAAGATTTGCTTAAGAAATATGGTGCGGAATCCTTCCTCGACGACAATGTGGTGACGATAGATGAAATGCTGTCGCTGAAAGGTAAATTGGCTGAAGGCGACTTTGTGGTCAACGATGCCCTGCTGGGCTGGGTTATCCTCGGGCAAGTTCAGAACCTTGGCGGAGATATCCAGGAGAATGGAAAACCTGCTGTAAACACACCGGTGATGAAACAAGCTTTTGAAAATGTTAAAAAGATCAACGATGCCGGTCTGATGACACCGTTTGGTGAAGACGGATACCTGATGTTCCAATCGGGCAATGTATTGTTCTCCACAGACGGCACTTGGAGCTCCACAGCGCATGCCGGAGTTGAAGGCCTCAATTTCGGAGTAACCAACGTATATTCCAGCACGGCTGACAAGTTCACGAACAGATCCTCTTCGCACTTGTTCTCCATGTTCAAGAATAAAGACAGATCTGAAGAAAAGGTAGCCGGAATCGGCAATTTCCTGGAGTTCATCCGTCAGAATTCCATTGAATGGGCCAAAGCCGGACAGACCGTAGCAAGTAAAAAAGTTATTGAGAGCCCTGAGTATAAGGATTACATGCAGTCCTTCTTTACTTCGAATGAGAAAGAGATTGAATCTCTCTACATCTACACTTATGAATACTACCCATATATTGCAGAAGCAGTGGATACGTATTGCGGAGATATCGTCCGCGGCAACGTAGATATTGATGAAACTCTTCAGACAATGCAGAAATTTGTAGAAGATAAAATCGCTGAAGGCACAAGCGGAGCAGCGAAGTAATAGAAGGAAGCGGAAATGATTGCATAAAGCAATGTGCCGGATTACGGCACATTGCTTTATGCCAAAGGAGAAAAGAATGCCTATGAAAAAGAAACTTAATTTGGCGCCTGTTTTCTTTGTAGGTCCACATGTCATCTTATTTGCTGTATTTATTTTACTGCCCACGATCTACGGGATTTACGCTTCCTTTACCAGATGGAATCTGATGAATGATCCGGTCTGGGTAGGTTTAGACAACTACAAGACCATTTTGTTTGACAACAGTTCCACCTTTCATACCCAATTTAACAACGGGCTTAAGAACACATTGATTTTTGTGCTGCTCAGTGTTCCGCTGTTGATTGTGATTCCGCTGCTTGTTGCCGTTGCACTGGAACATAAGAAAGTCAAAGGGAAAAGCCTGATCCAGTCCATCATCTACATTCCGGGCCTTATTTCCATATCTGCAGGCGCGCTGATTTGGCTGCTGCTCTTTAACAAGCAGCTCGGAATGGCGGGAAATGTGTTCGGCTCAGACGTATCCTGGCCGGCCAATCAGCCATATGCGTGGATTATCATTATTATTATTACAGTCTGGGGCGGCGTCGGGGGCAATATGATTATTTACCGTGCCTCCATAAGCGGTGTGGCACAGGATCTGTATGAATCGGCGGAAATAGACGGGGCAGGACCCGTCCGCAGATTTACGAGTATTACTTTGCCTTCCATTCGTTTTCCGCTCATCTATACCTTTGTCATGACTACTGCCGGAGCCTTTAACGTATTCGGGCAGCCGCTCATGATGACCGACGGCGGACCACGGCAGAGCACGCATGTACTCATGATGTATATTCGTCAACTGGCGTTCGGCAACGGGGAATCCATTGCGGGAATGGCATCGGCGATGGCGGTGTTGCTGGGACTAATAATCCTGGTCATCTCGGCTCTGCAATATTATGTGATGAACCGGAATGCAGCTTAACACTCGATAAGACAATGGACCAGCAATGGAAATTGAAAAGGCAGGTGTACCCGTATGTCAAACCAAGCGGCACAACAAATGGATAATAGTCCGCTTCTTAATGGACAAAACGCAGGGAAAAGAAAAGGTTCCGGCATCAGTATCTCTAAATATCTTTCCTATCTCTTCTTAATTATTCTCTGCATTATTTGGATCGTTCCTGTTATCTTCGGAATCACAACCTCCTTCCGGTCGCAAACCGAGGTGGTCAGCTCCGGGTTCAGAATGTTCCCGAAAGAGTGGATTTTTGACAACTATATTGCGATTTTGGAAAACACCTCTACCGCACCAATCTTGCGCTGGCTGATGAACTCACTGCTTATTGCCACAATGCATACTCTTTTGGTGGTTGTGGTAATCTCCATTACCGGTTACGGCTATTCGCGGATGAAATTTAAAGGCAGAGACACGCTCTTTTTCACCCTGCTCGGTATTTCGTTCTTCCCGGGCGTCGTGAATCTGATTCCTTCCTACAAAATTATTGATGCTCTGGGCTGGGTTAATACCTCCTGGGCAATGGTAATCCCCGGACTCGCGGGTATGGGGAATATCTTTTTGGTCAGACAGTTTATGAACGGTATTCCGAAGGAACTCGACGAATCGGCCCATGTCGATGGTGCGAGTCATTACAGAATTTACATGTCGATTATCGTGCCGCTGATCAAGCCGGTATTGATCGTGTGTGCCCTGTTCTCGTTCACCGGATCATGGAATGACTTCCTGTGGCCGGTAATCGTATTCACGGATGTTGACAAAATGCCGGTTACTGCCGGACTGTTGTTGCTGCAGGATATTTATGGAAATTACCGGATGATCGGACAGCTCATGGGTTCGGCGATTCTCGCTATTATTCCTACGCTGCTGCTGTTCGTGTTCGCGCAGAAATACTTTGTACAATCGATTAATTTGAATTCAGGGATAAAGGGCTAAATAAAAAAACATTAGCCAAGGAGAGAGAAACTATGACTGCAAAGCTTGTGATTCACGCTGACCTGCCCAAAAGCAAAATCAACAAAAATATATATGGGCATTTCGCAGAACATTTGGGCAGATGCATTTACGAAGGTCTGTGGGTAGGCGAGGATTCGCCGATTCCCAATACGGATGGCATCCGCAATGACGTCATCGAAGCGCTGAAGAAACTGGACATTCCGGTGCTGCGCTGGCCGGGTGGCTGTTTTGCTGATGAATATCACTGGAAAGACGGAATTGGACCGAGGGAAGGCCGCAAGCGGATGGTTAATACGCACTGGGGCGGTGTAGTGGAGAATAATCATTTCGGCACCCATGAATTTTTCCGCCTGTGTGAGCTGCTGGAATGCGAACCGTACATTTGCGGCAACGTAGGCAGCGGTACAGTTCAGGAAATGTCGGAATGGGTCGAGTATATGACCTTTGACGGCGAATCGCCTATGGCGGACTGGCGCAGGGAGAACGGAAGAGAACAGCCCTGGAAGCTTAAATACTTCGGTGTCGGCAATGAGAATTGGGGCTGCGGCGGCAATATGCGTCCCGAATATTATGCGGACCTGTACCGGCGCTATCAGACCTATTCCAGAAATTACGGGGATAACCGGCTGTACAAAATTGCCGGTGGAGCGAATGTGGACGACTACAACTGGACGGAAGTATTAATGCGGGAAGCCGGCCGTTTCATGGATGGCCTCAGCCTGCATTCCTATACCATTCCCGGCAGTTGGGAAGAGAAACGCCAGGCGCTCGGGTTCGACGAAGCTGAATGGTTCGAAACGATGCAGAAGTCACTTCATATGGATGAGCTCATTACCCGACATTCGGCCATTATGGATCAGTATGACCCGGAGAAGCGGGTAGGATTAATTATAGATGAGTGGGGGACCTGGTTCCTGAGCGAGCCCGGAACGAACCCGGGGTTCCTGTACCAGCAGAACACTTTGAGAGATGCGCTGGTAGCAGGCATCCATCTCAATATTTTTCAGAATCACAGCAGCCGGGTGCAGATGGCCAATATTGCGCAGATGGTAAATGTCCTGCAGGCGCTGGTCCTGACCGAAGGCGATAAATTACTGCTAACCCCTACGTATCATGTGTTTGAGATGTATAAGGTGCATCAGGATAATGAATTGCTCGAGGTTGCCTTTGAGAGTCCGCAATACACCAGCGGCGGGGTTGCTATTTCGCAGCTTAGCGTATCTGCTTCACGTGACGGGGAAGGCAAGATCTATGTGTCGATCTGCAACTTGAGCCATGAGGACGGTGCAACTCTCAGCTTTGGTATCGGTGGCGCAGCGCCAACCCGGGTAACCGGGCAAATTCTGACGCATACGGAGCTTGGTGCACATAACACGTTCCAGACGCCAGACAAGGTAGCGCCGTCTGTCTATGAAGCTGCAGCTTTGGAGGATGGACTGCTGAACTGTGTCCTTCCGCCTGCGTCTGTAGTTGTGCTTACTTTGGAGTAGAGAAGCAGCGAATTCATTCTTTATATTTACTGATCAGATCAAAGGAGAAACCATTATGAACACAAATAGAGAATACAGCAATCCGCTTGTGGAACAGCGCGCTGATCCATGGGTGTATAAACATGCTGATGGCTATTATTACTTCACCGCTTCCGTGCCGGAATATGACCGGATCGAGGTGCGCCGGTCAGAGACCATTGAAGGACTTACTGAAGCCGTGCCGGTTGTAGCCTGGCGGAAATATGAGACGGGACCGCTAAGCGCGAATATATGGGCACCTGAAATTCATTATATTGACGGGAAATGGTACATTTATTTCGCCGCTGCCCGCACAACCGAAACGAACGAGGGCTTGTTCGATCACCGTATGTTTGCCCTGGAGAACGAATCGGCCAATCCGCTCGAAGGCACATGGGTAGAGAAAGGCCAGGTAAAAACAGCCTGGGAGTCCTTTGCCCTGGACGCGACTACGTTCCAGCACAAGGGAGTGCTGTATTATGTATGGGCGCAGAAGGACCCTGAAATTCCAGGGAACTCCAACCTGTACATTTCCGAAATGAGCAACCCCTGGACCTTGACCGGCCCCCAGACCATGATTGCGACACCTGAGTATTCCTGGGAGAAAATTGGCTTCAGTGTAAATGAAGGCGCAGCGGTACTGAGACGCAACGGCCGCATATTCATGAGCTTCTCGGCCAGTGCTACCGATTACAATTACTGCATGGGCCTGCTGTATGCCGATGAAGACAGCGATCTTCTGGATGCTGCATCTTGGACTAAACATCCCGAGCCTGTGTTCAAGACCAGTGAAGAGAACGGACAATACGGTCCGGGACACAACAGCTTCACTGTGAATGAACAAGGTGAAGATGTGCTGATCTACCATGCCCGCAATTATAAAGAAATTACCGGCGATCCGCTTTATGACCCGAACCGTCATACCCGTGCACAGGTGCTGTATTGGAACGAAGACGGCACACCAAACTTCGGCCTGCCCGTGAAGGACAGCAGTAAGTAAGGTTCTGAACTGAGCAACTGCAAACCAACAAAGAGTCCAGGAATCTCCCGTATAACAATGGGGGCCTGGACTCTTTGCTGTTGGTATATTCACTCATAAAAAAGCAGCCGTTTGGCGTAGGCATTCCGGAAATCCGTGGGCGTTAAGCCTACGATCTTCTTGAAGGACTTCATGAAGTTATGACAGTCCTTGTAGCCAAGCTGCTGTGAGACCTCGCTTACATTCTGGTTGGTGTCCGACAGGAGGAATTTGGCCAGCTCCATCTTTTGCTGCAAAATATACTGCTTCAGGGAGATGCCCGAAATCCGGGTGAAGAGATGGGATAAATACTTTTCGTTATAACCGAAGTAGGTGGCGATCTGCGATACCTTAATATGCTCGCTTCTGCTCCACTTGATATAGTCCACGATGTCATTGTACAGCTGTTCCTGCTTGTTTTTTTTGGCAGGATTATGTTCACTGTGAAAGACCTGGTTGTACAGCTCGCACAAAATGACCGTGGACATATAGTTATTGAGTGTCTTTTGATTGTAGCCGCGGACCGAATCCTGAAGCTGCTTCATCATGACAATGATTTTCTCGAGACTTTTCAAGGTTCCATACTGGGGAAGCAGCAGTTTGTTGTCCTCCCTGTTTCGGGGATGGGTGGAGCTGTCGGTAATGCTGATCCCGTCCTGTGACTTGAAGTGAAGCCAGTAAAAGCTGCATTCCGAAGCCTTATATCCGTACTGTTTGGTAGAGGGGGGCAGAAGCAGATACTCTCCCTTGGAGACAACAAAATGCTGCTGGTCTCCCGCCAGGTACAACACCCCCTCGGTCATGACAATAAGCTCGTAATCCTGCAAAATTCTGCTTAAGTGAATCCAATCGGAGGAGGGGGCGATAAATTTTCCTGTGATCTCCAAATCGACCGGCGTATCTACGATCAGCTCGAAAGCAATCATCCGCTTGTCCCCTTTAATCTGACTTTTGTACACTCTTGCGTACTCTTATTATTAAGGAAAGCAGCCCCGAAGTAAAGCGCTTACCACTTAAAAATGTTTAGGTAATTGATAACCTTTTCACACATATTCGAACTTTAAACTATTTATCCAAATTTAAAACAAGCGTAAGCTAGAGATAACAAAACGACGTTCCAAAGGAAGGAGAAGGATGAAAAGGCTCATAAATCCGCTTAGATTCCCGGAGATTATGATCTCTATTTTTTAAACTGCATTTGAAAGCGGATACAATCTGATGATGTGTGTATTTGTATTTCAGTTTCATTTGGTTAATTTTAGATATTCATGAAGTATATCATCTTTTTCCTGCTACGATCGAACAGAAAAAGGGAGGATACAAAATGAGGAAATTTCTAGTGGGTCTGCTCGTGCTGGTGTTTAGCGCAGCAACGGTGTCCGGGTGCTCGGGCGGCAACAATACAAATACAAATACAGAGGCTGCCGGCGCAGGCAACACAGGCAAGAAGGTTAAGCTTACCGCCATCATGACCAAACATCCGTTAACTCAGGAATTCTCTAAAATGAAATGGCTGCAGGAAGCCCAAGAACGGGCCGGGGTTGAAATTGAGTGGCAGGAGGTCACGGCGGACTGGGATCAGAAAAAAGGTACGCTGCTGGCCAGCGGAGATATTCCTGACCTGATTGTAGGCGTCAACTCCATCACCGATGCCGATTTCTCGCAGTTCCCGGGGTTGTTCGAGGATATGACCGGGCTGATCAAAGAGTACGGCCCTAACGTGCAGGCCATGTTCGACGCCAAGCCGGAGACCAAGGTAATTGCTACACAGCTCGATGGTAAAATCTACGGCCTGCCTAAATATCAAAGATTCTGGCCGGAAACGACCACACGCCAGTTCATCAACCAAAAGTGGCTGGATAAGCTGGGACTGCAAATGCCGACCAACTGGGATGAATTATACGATGTGTTGAAAGCGTTCAAGGATGAAGATGCCAACGGAAACGGCGATCCGGGCGACGAAATTCCTATGGACTTTGCGCCTACAGGAACTGTAGCGTTTGGTGCTTTCATGCCTACGGTATTGCTGGGCAGCGAAGGTATTACACTGACGGACAACAGCGGGCTCGGCTATTTTGTGGAGGACGGACAGGTGAAGAACTTCTTCACGGATGAACGCTACAAAACGCTGGTAACTTTCCTGAATAAATGCTTCAGCGCAGGACTTATCAATCCTGAGGTGTTCACCCAGGACTATACCAAATTCCAATCCGTCGCCCGGGGCAACGGGGTCACGGCGGCTGTCGGCTTCACCTGGGGCTGGGAAGTGACCGACAGAGTCGGCAATGCGCTGGCTCCGCAGTATACTTCGATGTCACCTCTGAAAGTGTCAGCCGATTCAACCAGCAGGATTTCCTGGAGTTATGACTATAATTCGCTGAACTATGGGGTCAACACCGTGCAAATGTCCGCCAAATCCAAACACAAGGAAGCGGCCATGAAGTTCATTAATGAGCTGTATGATCCTACAGTAAGTATGCAGGTACTGTTCGGCTCGCTTGGCACTAACATTGGCGACAACGGGGACGGAACCTATACTATTTTGCCTCCTACAGACACGGCGATGGACCCGGGCACCTGGAAGTGGACCTCATCCTGGGCGGATAACGGGGCAATGTACATTGCGGATTCCCTGAAGCTGACGCTAGGGACGGATATGCAGTCCGTCGGTAAACAGACCGAACCGCTTAAGGCGGCCCTGGACGCCATCAACAAGGATACGGATGTGCTGCCAAGCATGTTTATCAAATACAGTGCAGCGGACAACAACGCGATGAGTCTTAACAATACGAGCATGATGTCTCTGGCCCTCTCGAAGTGGTCGCAATGGATCACCAAGGGCGGAATTGATTCGGAATGGGATGCTTATGTGAAAAACATTGAGAAGACCGGCGTCTCCAAAAATATCGAGATCATACAGAAATATTACGACGATTACAAGAGCAATCAATAAGCAGCAAGCGCAGACCCTAAGAGAAACTGAGTCCGGAAGAAGTTATGCTAGGGGACTTAAGGCATCCTTTCTTCCGGCTCCTTAATGGGAGTGATGGTTCTGATGAAATCGGCTCATAAAAAGCCTACCGTGGTGAATACCTTCAGACGGGATTATCAGCTGTGGATTATGATTTTTCCGGCAATCGTTGTGATCTTTATCTTCAACTACATTCCGATGTACGGTATCCAGCTGGCGTTCCGTGATTATGACTTCTCCAAGGGGCTGACGGGGGGCGCATGGAGAGGGCTGTTTTATTTCCGGCAGTTTTTCGACAGCTATATGTTTGCGGACCTGATGAAGAATACGATAGCCATCAGTCTGGCAACCGTGATCCTGAGTTTTCCCGCACCGATTATTCTTGCCCTGCTGATTAACCAGGTGCGCTGGAAGCGGGCGAAAAAAACGCTCCAGACGACCGTTTATCTGCCCCATTTTATCTCCATTGTCGTGATGGTGGGGCTGCTGAATGTGCTGCTCTCCCCGAACTCCGGGGTTATCGGCCATATCCTGAGTTCGATCGGTCTGGGTGATATCAATCTGCTGGGCTCAACCCAAACTTTTGTTCCCGTGTATGTGTTATCGGAGATTTGGCAGCATTGCGGCTGGAACAGCATCATTTATTTGGCCGCACTTTCCACGGTGGACCCGCAGCTCTACGACTCTTCCAAAATTGATGGAGCCAGCCGCTGGCAGACGATCAAGCATGTCGATATTCCGGCGCTGATCCCTACGATTATCATTTTATTCGTGCTTAGTATGGGGAACGTGCTTAGTACCGGCTTCGAGAAGGTTTTCCTGATGCAGAACGCCCTCAACCTTCCGGTATCTGAGGTCATTGCCACCTATGTCTACAAAATCGGGATTATCAGCAATCAGTTCAGCTATTCAGCGGCCATTGGCCTGTTCAATACCGTGATCAACTTTATTTTCTTGTATGCGATGAATCTGGTTGCCCGGAAATCCTCAGACATCAGCCTGTGGTAGCAGCACTTAGGGAAGGAGTGGAGTGTTCATGCAGCTTATTAACCAAAAGGGTAAAAAGTTGACGGATGTCCTCTTTGATGCCGTCGTATATGCAGTGTGCCTGCTTATCTTTCTGAGCATCGTGTACCCGCTGTATTTTGTAATTATCGCCTCCGTCAGTGACTCCACGCTGGTGTCGACGGGGCAGGTAACGATTTTCCCGAAAAATATCAGCTTCTTTGGCTATAGTGAAATCTTCAAGGACTCGCGGATTTGGACGGGGTACGGAAATACCCTGCTGTATACGGTTCTCGGAACGGCGGTGAACCTGCTGTTCACGCTGCCTGCGGCTTATGTGCTGTCCAGACAGGAATTCCGGGCCAGACGATTCCTGATGCTGACATTTGTAATCACCCTCTTTTTTAACGGCGGACTGATTCCGACTTATCTGTTGATGAAGGATCTGCATATGACCAATACGATGTGGGTCTTTATTTTTCCGTTTTGCGTGAACGTCTACAATTTGATCATTGCCCGTTCGTTCTTTGAGAATTCCATCCCCAAGGAGCTGTTCGAGGCTGCTTCCATGGACGGGTGCACGCATTTCAAATTTTTTCTTAAGGTAGCCTTGCCTTTGTCGAAGGCGGTAGTATCGGTCATCGGTCTATATTATCTGGTTGCACACTGGAATGATTTCTTCACTGGCCTGATTTACATCCGCAGCAACAACCTGCAGCCGCTGCAGATTGTGTTAAGAGATATCCTGCTGTCCAATCAGGTGTTCTCGCAAGGCGCAGGTGCGGGTGGTTCGGCCGGAGGTTATGCCCAGCAGTATGCGGATCAGGTCAAGTATGGGGTCATTATCGTTTCCACGCTGCCGATTCTGATTGTGTATCCGTTTATCCAGAAATATTTCGATAAAGGGGTCATGATCGGTTCAGTCAAAGGGTAATGATGTTGTCCAATTTCATGCTTGATTCATCCGGTCTCCACCCCTTATTACAAGGTAGATTATATGTGCAAGCAAAAATCCAGCCGCAACTGCGGCTGGATTTTTGCTTGGGATGGGGTTGAGCATTATTTCTTTAATACAGTAACCTTGTATTCTTGAACCGTGGAATGATCTTCCGCTTTGACAGTGAGGGTCAGTTCTGTACGGCTGTCTTCCAGTGCAATTTCCCTTGGTGACGTATCCTCGACCAGAATATCGCCCATATAGACCAGCGCGTTCTTGTGCTTCGGCACCGCCTTCATCTCAAGAAGCTCTGTCCCCTGCGGAACTGTCAGCGTGTAGGAAGTGGTATTGCTGCTGAACGGATCGGATAAGACCCCTCTGCTAAAGCTCAGCTCCTGCAGCCGGGCATCGGCGTCAAAGCCTGTCATCATACGCAGCAGGTCGAAGATGCCGTTCTCCTGACCCGGGATCACGAACTTGATTTCCGCTTCTGTCTTGTCCTGTACACTTGCGGCCGGGATGAGATACCGCTTGTTATAGAAGCTGCGCGGCTTATCCGTGTGCAGCGTCTCGCTGGCCAGCAGCTCGCCGTCCACATAAATAGCGATCTCCTTGCCGTTGCTGCCGGAGAAGTACGTAACGGACAAGTAGTTGTCGGTCTGCGGCACAAGCTTCAGTCTATAGCTGAACCAGCCGTTATTCTCCGATTTGCGGATGTTATATCCGTCCCAGGTGGCTACAGAGGTGTTCTCGCCTTGTATCCCATGCTCCAGCTCGTACTGGTCATTGCCGACCGGCAGGCTGTCGATGGTGGCATCCTGCACTCTCTGATGCAGCTTGGCCTGCAGAATATGGGCCTGCAGCTCCGCAGAGTCTGCTTCAACAAGGCGCCAATAGATTCCGTAACGTTCACTATGTTGCTTATAGTGAGGAGTGAATACCAGGCGCTTGTCTTCGTCAGTACCACGCAGGGCAAAGGCCAGGCCATCCTCCAGAGACTCAAAATGGTCAGCAAAACCGTTCAGCCATTCCTCAGGGCTGGCGTTAACCGTAGTAATGAAATCCTTGACCAGCATGTTTCGGGTCGGCACACTGACGGCTACTCCTGTCGCCGACTGTGACATATCGTCCTGTCCCAAGGCAGCGCTCAGCACCACCGGGCCATATTTGAAGGCAACCACATGCTGTGCATCCGGCAGGTTGAAATAGTTAAGCTTCATGGGCACTTTAAGCTTCAGGATATCCCTGTCCGCCCAAACCCTATCCAGTACGGCATACCCCTCTTCAGTCACAAAGCTGACGGGTTTTCCGTTCAGGCTCAGCACGGGTTCAGCGGCAATCCAGTCCGGCAGCCGCAGCTTGAGCGATAGAGCGATATCTTTATTCTGCAGGGTCTGCAACGTGAACTGCACGGTATCGCTGTACGGAAGGGCGGCGGTTTGCGTCAGCTTAAGGCCATGTTCTTCAGAAAGCAGCGTCGAGCTTAAATATTGGTTCACATAAATGCTGCCGGAATTGTGGAAGTAAATGCTGTCATTCAGCTTGGTGAAGCTCTCCATGCCCGTTCCGGTGCAGCACCAGAAATGCTCAAAGGGCGAGCTATATACCTTGAAGTAGCCTGTAGCCATCGGCTGAAAATACATCGTCATCCCGGTATCCGGGTGCTGTGAAGAGACAATCGCGTTTAAAAAGGTGTTTTCATAAAAATCGGCATATTTGACGTCACCGGTAATCTTAAACAACTCGCGCGAGAGCTTCAGCATATTGTAGCTGTTGCAGGTCTCCGCAGTGAAATTGGAGCGTTCCCGGTCCAGCATATCCGGATCGCCGAAATGCTCCCATTCGCTGTTGCCTCCGGTAATATAGCTATGGTGATGCACAACCATTTCCCAGAACTGTGCGGCAGCCTCCAGGTAAAATTGTTCGCTTGCGCCGAGCGCCAGATAGCGGTTCAAGGCCCCGAGGAATTTCGGAATGGTAGTATTGGCATGTTTGCCTTTGAGAATATCCTTGCCTTCACGGACCGGTGTGAATAAGGTCAGCTCATCGAATTGATGGGCTGCGCTCAAATGATGCTCATCTCCGGTAATTTTGTACAGCTCATACAGGCAATCGTTCATTCCCCCGTATTCCACGGATAAGACAATCTGCTGGATCCCGGGAGACCAGGAGGAGGTGCGGCGGTACACCCATTCGCCCAGTTTTGTTACAACGGCATAAGCTGTTTCATTTCCGGTGGCGGAGTAAACAGCTGTCAAACCGGAGATAATCTTGTGCATGGTGTACCAAGGTACCCAGGCGGGTTGTTTATTCTCCACATTGTCAAACAGCTGCTCGGAAAAAGCCGAAAGATATCCGCTCTCCAGCTGGCAGAGTGCAAGCTCCGAGACAATATACTTCAGTCTAAGGCCGATTTCATCATCTTTGGTGCTCTGATAAGCTTGGGCCAAGGCGGCAAGGTAATGCCCGAGCGTGTGGCCGCGAATCTCTGTATTTTCCCAGCCGGGATATTTATCGGCTTTGGGGGCCAGTCCCTTGTTCTCCCGGAAGCCTGCGAGCAGCCGGTCGGGATCGTAGCTTTTGAGATATTGGATTTCTTTAGCGGACGCATTCATGAAATAGGGATCGGTAATGCTGACCTGATCCATCCGGAAATCGTGTAGTACAGGTTTATTTGCCGCAGTGTGCGGTGTTGTTCCAACAGTCATATTTATCACCAATCCTATAATCTATAAAGTATGATACACGAAGCTTGATTCATAAATAAGCTTATAGGTATAGTGTTTTCGGGTAAATAGTACAACGTTCGAATATGTGTGAAAAGGTTAGATTTATTGGATGTCTAAGGGGAATAAAGTATTGGACTGTCGTTGCTTCATGAAGCTAACGGGCAGTTTAGATTTTTATGAAGAAAAGAGGTGTTTGTGGTATTATATGTAATTATGGGTTGTGAAATAAATGGATTATTTGAAAATGGGGGAGTCAAAATATGGAACGTAAAATTCAACTAATGGAAACCTACGTAAATATCGACTTTGGAAACTCACCCTTTTTAAAATTAGATAAAGGGTTGCAAATTCCATACTCTTCAATCACAGGAATAACAACAGGTAGACCGATACCAAATGCTTTTAAACTATATGGTGCTTTATTAGGAGGAATGAGAAATGGGTTATTTAGATCAAATGGTGGTTATCAACTGCACTTTTTTGAAAATGAGCTTGAAACTCTTCATTTAGATTTGAATAGCTTTAAAGTTGGTAAGTTCAAAATATCAAAGTTGATCATTGGTGTTGAAAATCCTGAAGAAATAAGTAAAAATATTTCCGAAAGAGTGAAGTGATAATTTGTTGATGAACTGTTCTTTTAACTACTATGAAAATTCATTGCGCCAAAGTGTGGAAAAAGGCAGCACTAAAGAAGACGCAACTCGTTCGTTTTTTTAAAGGGGAGAGCGCCTGAATAGCTTTTTATTGCAGCTTTATATAGATCAAGAGCCTTCTGGTTTAGTGATGGTAATGGAGTAGCCTAGTACAGTATCAGATTTAAAATAGTCAACATTTGGTATATATGATATAGTCGAGAGAAAAAGAGGTATCGACTATGAAACTACGTGCATATGCGGTTATCTTGAGTCCGGATCAACAGAAAGAATTACAAGAGCTGTGCTCCAAAGGAAAAGTGGCTGCACGTTCACTCCGGCGAGCACAAATTCTACTGTGGGCGGACGAGAATCGGGCAGGTAATAAGCTTTCGGATACCACCATTGCGCAGCAACTACATATCCACACCAACACGGTGTATTTGGTCCGTAAGACCTTTGTAGAGAAGGGATTGCAGGCTGCTGTTATACGAAAAAAAAGACTGACACCCCCGAATCCTCCTAAGGTCACCGGCGAACTAGAAACGAAAATCATCGCGCTCAGTTGCAGTACTCCGCCCGCTGGAAGAAGTCGGTGGACCCTTCGACTTTTAGCAAACAAGACCGTTGAACTGGGTTACATTGACAGCATTTCATACGACACGGTGGACCGCATTTTAAAAAAACGAACTCAAACCCCATCTTCGTAAGTGTTGGTGCATTCCACCGAAGCAGAATGCAGCGTTTGTGGCTGCCATGGAAGATGTATTAGAGGTCTACCATTTGCCCTACGACAGCGAATGTCCGGTAATATGCATGGATGAGAAACCGTTCCAACTGCTGGATGACGCTCGAAAACCGATCCCGATGAAGCCCGCCAAGCCACTGCGTGAAGACTCCGAATATGTACGTCACGGGACCTGCAGTATCTTTATCTTCACCGAACCGCTTGCGGGCTGGAGATACGTTAGCGTTCGTCCTCGCCGTACAAAAATCGAATGGGCGGAGCAAGTTCGAGAAATGTTAGACGTACATTACCCGAGTGCACCCAAAATTCGTTTAGTGATGGATAATTTAAACACGCATTCGATCGCCTCGTTGTATGAAGCCTTTGAACCGGAAACCGCCTTGCGTCTAGCCAAACGGCTCGAAATCCATTACACCCCCAAACATGGCAGTTGGCTGAACATTGCTGAAATTGAGCTAAGCGTAATGACGCGTCAATGTTTAGCAAGACGGATTCCGTCGATGGAAGAATTAGCAAGTGAACTGACCGAATGGGAATCTGCTCGTAACGCTTCTCAAAGAGGTATAGATTGGCAATTCACTACTGAAGATGCGCGAATAAAACTTAAAAGGCTTTATCCACAATTTAAGGACTGATACTGTACTAGTCCTTCAAGTCTGCGTAAAACATGTCGCACCATGGACTGTTCCCTTTGCTTATCGAAGTAGTCTTCCCCTAGATCAACATACATTTCTTTACGAGTTAGAAGGTAATAGGAGATTCTCAACATGGCATGAGCGACTACAATTCCTGCTCGTTTCCTTCCTTTTCGCGCTGCTGTACGCCTATACAGGGCGCCAAGGTAATTCTTAGATCCTTTTACGGAATGAGCTGCTTCGGTTAAGCCTGATCTCAAATATTTATTGCCCTTTTTGGTTTTAGCCGATTTCCTTTTGCCCGCACTTTCGTTATGGCCAGGAACAAGTCCTGCCCAGGAACACATATGAGCTGCGCTTGGAAACTGGTTTTTAATATCAGTACCGATTTCAGCCAGGATTTGTTCGGCCATTCGTGTTGATATGCCTGGAATTGAGTCTAATCGTTCAATATCTTCTTGGTAAGGATTTACTCGCCGTGCAACTTCTTGATCCAGCATATCAATTTGTTGAGTTAGAAAGTCGATGTGAGTTAGAATGGTTTTTATCATTAGGCGTTGATGGGGGCTTACGTATCCTTGGAGGGCAAGTTCGAGTTCGTCTTTTTTTCGTTTTAGTGTCCGAAGGGCCATGTTGGCCAGTTGCTCAGGATCATCTATACCTTCAGCAATCGCATAAAGCATGTTTTTAGAGGAAACTCCCATAATATCTGAGACAACGGAACCAAGCTTAATATTAGCTCCCTCTAATACTTTTTGGATTCGATTATGCTGTCTGGCACGTTCTTCGATGATACTCCGACGATAACGAACAAGCTCTCTTAACTCACGTTGATTACGGTCTGGAATGAAACTGGCTTTAATCAGTCCGTGGCGAAGGAGTTGGCAAATCCATTCTGCATCTTTAACATCGGTTTTGCGTCCAGGCACAGCTTTCATATGCTGGGCATTAACAACCAGAAATTCGATCTCCTCAGCCTCAATTAAATTTACAATAGGTTTCCAATAAACACTTGTGCTTTCCATGGCGACATGAGTACAGCTGTGCTCCTTAATCCAGTCCACTAACTTAAGAAGAAATACAGTTTTAGTTGAAAATGTTTGAATCTCCTTTCCTTCAGGTGTCATGATGCATGCAGTAATATTGTCTTTATGGACATCCATACCGCACGCCCGTTCAATAATTACATCCACGCCATTCAACCTTTCTACGGCATCATGATTGGAGACTGGTGCAACAACCAGAATAGGATTAATCTACTATGAGTGCTTCCCAGTGGGAGCAACATTCAGTGGTGCACCGTGGTCGTTGGAGTCAGACTAACGGATGGGCTCTAATCGCACCATAGTTCATCGACCTTCCTCTCCCAGCCGTACTTCCAGTATAAAATACCAAGCGAAAATTTTCATTCTCTGTGGTGCAGCGCTGATTTTGCGCTGCATGGTTGGCTAACGGGAAACGATAGTTCAATAAACACACCAAGACAAGGCTGCCGCGCATAATCGGCGGCCTTGTTACACTAAAGGGCAGGATAGCTTAATGATTTCGCGAATACTCTACATATGGAGTTATTTACAAAGTTGTAAATAAGACGTTAGCTGAAATGTCCTAACCATAATAAATAAACACATCTAAAAAATGAAGAAAGTTTTGTGTAGAGTTCATTTGCTGATTGAAATTAATGTCCTGTCTATGAGATTTGATAGATATTGAAAGACAAAAAAACAAAAGATCTGAGTAACTCGGGATAAGATCCTATAATTGTAGTTATGCTTTTTATAAATTTAAAACTTTATTCTGGGGGTTAAGATGGACACAAAAGATAATTGTAAATGCTGTAATTACCTCACAAATTTTCAGTATGTTTTATTTGAGTATGAATCAGTTGTCTGCGTCGCTGATGATAACGATATACTAATAGGATCATGTTATATAATACCGAAAGCACATAAAGAAACACCATTTGATTTATCAGAAAGAGAATGGATAGACACAAAAAAACTGATTGATATAACCAAAAATTACTTAGACACAAAATATAAGCCAAATGGTTACAATCTAGGTTGGAACATCGGAGAAGTAGGCGGTCAGTTTGTTTTTCATTCTCATTTACATATTGTACCGAGATATAAAGATGAACCGTTTGCTGGTAAGGGAATAAGGTATTGGCTTATGCAAGAAGAAAATAGACGCAGAAATATTTAATACGTAACAAGAGCAATGAAACAAAAAAACACGAACAAACAAGTCATTAACAAAAGCATAAGACCTTTGAATGGGGTTCGAGGAAGAGGGCATATCAGCTAACACCATATTCACGCGGCAGACCTTACGGTTTTTGGTCTGCATGAGGGTTTTCTAGGAAGCGCAATCACCAGACAACCCTGCACCGTTTAAGCCCGTCGGCCCCGGCAGCTTATGCCCAGTAATGGTTCGTGAATGCGGGAACGTTACTCATATGGGCTTTTTCAAGTCATTAAGCTAACGGCAAACGTTAGTTCAGCGATCCAGGAGCAGTTTGCCGCCGCCGCAACTACTCCTTCTGTCGTTAAGTTATTGAGCATGACGGTGTAGGAACTCGACCCTTAGTATATGACTGTTTTAAGAACTCTTTATAAGGGGATATTTCCATGAAGCAGATGAAAATTGGGGATTGGAATCTTGAAGTAGATGTTGAGAAAACTAAAGATTTTTACCAAGCCTATCATCAAATCACTGAAAGTTGTGATTGTATCTTCTGTAAGAATTTTGTAAGTGCTATTGAACTAATACCTAAGCCAGTTTTAGATTTTTTTCGAAGTTTAGGAATAGACCCAACCAAAGAAGGTGAGGTCTCGGAATATTGTGAAATAAAAGATGGTATGCATTTATACGGCGGTTTTTTTCATATAGTAGGAGAGTTAATAAGCGGTCCTGATTGTTGGATTGAAACGAGTGAAGAAGTCAGTCATTTAGCCACGAATAATATGATAGAGATCAATGGTTTTAAATTTGGATTCACCAATGGAGTCCGTTCACTCCCTGATGGGTTCCCTAACCCTACTCTGCAATTAGAGTTTGAGGGCACTATTCCTTGGGCGCTTAAAGAAAGCTATAAATAAGTCTTTCAATTCAGCTAAAGGAAAACGATAGCTCAGTAAACAGCGGCAGTCTAGAACTTTATTTTAAGGCTTACCGCTGTTTTTATTGTTGGGCCAGTCTAGTACTTATTTCATGGACACTGCGGTATTATTTTTGAAAGCTGCTTAGCAGCAGCATTTCTAGTCTAATGCTTTAGTTTTTCCACCCTTGGCAACTCTCAACTTAAAACTATGGGGCGCGCGCTAAGAAGGCGTACCAAAAAGACGGTGTTTGCCCGGATGGGCAGACACCGTCTTAATTTGTACGACTATAACAATGCTTATGGAATGTATTGCTGCACGATTGAAGTTACTTGACCGTCTTTGATGGTGAGATGGTATGGAAATTGGCTTAAGTCGATAATATCGGTCTTGGCGAATTCCTTCTGGAACTGAGGTAGAGAAATTCCCTCGTTCCAGTTGATATCCAGATCCTCGATCGTTCCGGTATGATCATAGATTTGCATGGTTACACCGGCATTATCGGCAACCGGATAAGTGGTTAGCAAATCGCTGTCGTTAACGATATAATATCCGTCCGGTGCGCCTCCCAGCTCTGCAGCGCCATCCGGGTCCCGCTCGGCAAACACCCGGTTGGCATCCGCGCCTTCAAACCATTCGATATCGTCTGCATTAAGCATCAGCTTGCCGTCTACGATTTGTAGATCGTGAATATATGCTGTGAGATGCTGAATCTGCCCGCCGCTTTGCGCTTCCGCACGTGTTCCCGCTGTGCTTGCCGTTGTTGCGAGGGAAAGAAACAGCAGGACCAGCAAAGGCAGTACATACTTGGAGTTTTTCAATAACATCTTTTTATTTCCCCCTTGGCTTAAATATGGCTTGTGAATAGCCTATATACCTCTTTACCCTTACCTATAGTTCTCAAACGGGGTATGTACCTCTATTAACGTAAATTAGCAAGAAATGTTGCAAAAATTTTGCTGAGGTCTACCAGAACTGCCGAAGATGTGATAAACGGCAGCTGATTTGTAAAAAGCTTCATGCCGGGGCATATTAAAATATCCAAATAACGGCTTGGGGGTGACTGGCGGATGGCGCAAATATGGCGGATCTATTTAAACGATTGGCGCAACCTGTTCAGGATTCCGGTGGCGGTGCTGCTGATTGCAGCGCTTATTGTGCTGCCCTCTGTGTATGATTGGGTAAATGTGGCCGCAGTATGGGATCCATACAGCAACACCTCCGGCATCAAAATCGCCGTGGCCAGTCTGGACAAAGGGGCGGAGCTGAAGGGAAAAAGCTTCAATATCGGTGACCAGGTGCTGGACAGCCTGCATAACAATAAGACGCTGGGCTGGACCTTTACGGATGCCCGGGCCGCTGAAATTGGGGTTCGGCGCGGAGACTATTATGCGAGCATCGTCATTCCCGCAGAGTTCTCGCAGCGGATGGCCGGAATCGTTGAGGGCAACCTGGTGAAGCCTGAGGTAGAATATACCGTTAACGAAAAGATCAATGCCATTGCGCCCAAAATCACTGCGAAGGGTGCTTCGACGATCACGACGCAAATCAGTGAGCATTTTATCGAAACACTCAGCAGCACGGTGCTTAACGCCCTCCGCCATATTGATGAGGAATTTCAATCCGAGCTGCCGGTAATCCGCAAGGTGGAGCAGGGGCTGTTCAAGCTGGAGGCCAGCTTGCCGGAAATAGACAAGGCGGGCAAGCTGGTGCTCAAGCTGCAGCAGAACTGGCCGGAGATCTCCTCTTCCGCCGGGAGGATCGCTTCTCTTACCAGCAAGCTGCCGGAGGTGGAACAGGCTGGAGCGGCGGCGGAGACGATCGACGAGCACTGGTCCCAGATCAGTGAAGCCGCCGGGCAGCTGCAGACGCTGAGCAGCAAGCTTCCTGAGCTGGAGCGGGCCGCTCTTCTGGTCAGCGGGCTGGATGCCAATTTCGGCAAGGTGGACGAGGTGCTGGACCGGGCTTCCGGGCGGTTGTCGGAAGCCGGAGCAGTGGTAAATGCCGCGGCCAAGGCATTGCCGCAGGCGGACCGGCTGGCTGCGGCCGGAAGCAGCTTTGGGCAGGAGCTGCAGCAGTTTCTGGAACAGAACGGCGCGGCCTTCGAGAGCATTCCCCTGATTATGCAGCAGAATTTCTATCTGCTGCAGCAGACCGGGGATGCCGCCGTGCAGCTTGCCGCAGAGCTGCAGAACAGCAAGGAACAGCAGCCGGCGGAAGCCCGGCAGCTGCAGCTCGCTTCAGCCCGGCTGTCGGCTGGAAGCGGGACACTGGGCCACACCGCGGCTTTGCTTGGCGCGGTGAACAGCCTGTCGCCCGGGGCGGTGCGTACCGGCGACATCCATGCTTTAAGTGAAGTGCAGGAGCAATTCACATCCGCTGCTTCCCGGGCGGACAAGCTTGCGGCGGCGCTGCAGGCCGGAGGCGGCCCGGACGCCGGCGTGCTTGAGCAGTTTAGTCTGGCCGCGGGGCAGAGCCAAACGGCGCTGAATAGAATTGTTGCGCGCTACAATGCAGAAGGCATGCCGGTGGTAACGGACTCCATGAAGCAGCTAACCAGCACCGCAGGGACTGCCGCCAAGGCACTGCAGAATGTTCCACAGCGCCTTGACGCACTGAATACAGTTCTGGATGAGGCAGCGGCGGCAATCGGATACGGAGAGTCGGGCCTTGCTTCGCTGCGGCAGAACCTGCCTGCAATCCGCGAAAATGTGCATGCGGCAGCCAGCGGCCTTGAGGACAAGATGGCTACGTTCAATCATTTCGTCACGGATGTTCTTCCGCAGATCGAGAGCGGACTCCCCGCTGCCGGAGAAGCGATCCATGGAGCCGCTGAATTTGCCCGCAGTGATCTGCCTGCCGCAGAGGAGAAATTCCGCAGGGCAGCGGCGCTGATCACCACCGGACTTCCACGTGCTGATCAGGGCGTGGAGCGCGCTGCACAGCTGGTGCGTGAGGATCTTCCTACGCTTGAAGCCGCCGTCCGCAAAGCGGCGGTGACCATCCGGCAAATTAAAAGTGAAGTGAATCTGGAAGATATCGCGCAGCTCTTGGGCGGAGATATCAAGAGCAAAAGCGATTTTCTCGCCAGTCCGGTCGTCCTGAAGGAGAAGACGCTCTACCCGATTCCGAATTACGGCTCGGCGATGACTCCTTTTTATGTCGTGCTCTCCTTATGGGTGGGGGGAACCCTGATGATTTCCCTGCTGCGAACGGGAGTCGACACAGGAGGAATCATATATACCGGCCACCAGCTGTATTTCGGGCGGCTGCTGACCTTTCTGACCATCGGAATCCTTCAGGCGCTGGTAGCGGTATTTGGCAATATTTATATCCTGAACTGTTATGTCGCGGATAAAGGCTGGTTTGTGCTGTTTGCTGTGTTAATCAGCATCGTATTTGTGACGATTGTGTTCACCCTCGTTTCGGTCTTCGGCAATCTGGGAAAAGGAATTGCCATTGTATTTATGGTGCTGCAGTTCTCCAGCTCCGGAGGCACATTTCCCATCAGTACCACCGGGCATTTCTTTCAGATCCTGAATCCTTTTATGCCGTTCACCTATGCGATCAGTCTGCTGCGGGAAGCGGTAGGGGGGATTCTGCCGGAGGTGGTCTTCCGCGATGCGTTGGCTCTGCTGCTTTTCGGCGTGCTGGCGCTGCTGCTGGGGCTTACGCTGCAGAAACCGCTTGAACGCTTCATCCGCAAAGCCGCAGAACAGGCTGAGAAGTCCAAGCTGATCTCTTGATGTAAGGAATTAGAAGATAAGAGCTTTTATTTCCATCTGTCAACCACTTTTGAACGTGCCAATGGATGTTGACCTGTGTAATATTTACACCTATTATGTAGGAATATCTGGATTATTGTTCAAATATTTGGATTTGAGAGGTGGAGTTTGTTTGGAGCCTAAGACTACGATCCAAGGGGAACTGGACGCTTTTCTCAAAAGGGAAGGCAAAACCATTAATCAATTTGCTGGAATATCCGCTGTCAACTCCGGAACGCTCAGCAGCATTATCAATGGCAACCGCCCGATTGCAATGCAGCAGCTGGACCGGATAACCGCCGGAATGGGGCTGCCTGAAGGTGCGTTTTATGAAATGTATATAGATGAATGCATTATTCACTCCACGCCGGACTGGCGGCGGCTGGGCCCGTTTCTGCACCGCTGCGCCGAGCTGGACAAGCTGGAATGCATCCGGCAAGTGGTACATAATCTGATGGATAATATCTCCTATGCTCAAGCGCTGTTTGACACGGCGGAGGAGTTTTACAGGAATGACAAAAAAGAAGCTGCGGCGCTGCTGTATGAAGGCGTAGCGGAGAGTGAGAAGTATCAGCATTCCGAACGGCTGGCGCTCTGCCAATACCGCTTGTTCACGATCGCTTTGGGTGATAATCAGGATATCAACCTGCAGGCTGCCACGCAATTTGAATATTTTGTCGAACGGCTGGATGAGGCCGATCAGCTTGATGCGCTGCACGCGCTGGCGAATATTTACATTTCCCTGCACCGCTGGAGCAAAGTGAATATTCTGGCTGAAGAAATGGAGCGTAAAGCCTCCATCCAATACCAGAATCAGTACCTGGTGACCAAACAGCGTGAGACGCGTAAGGAACCGGCAAGACCAATCTGCTTCTACATCCTTTACGCTTATCTGCTCCGTTCGGCGGTATGCCATGAACGTGGCGAATACGAACGGGCTTTGCATTATGCTTCACTCTACGCGGACTCCGGCTGGGTGCGTGAGGACACGGAGAAGATCCGGGAGGTGAAGGCGCAGTTTCAGGAATGGGCGATTGCCAATTCCTATCTCCATCGGTTAATGGCCGGTCAAATGGATGTGCTTACAGAGTATGTCGAGTTCATTGCGGACCGGGAAAATGAAATTCTTCCGGCTTTAATGAAAATTATGCAGGCTGCCAACCGCTATCAGTTCAATGTGGATGGAATTATTGAACGTTTTCAGGATCAGCTGGATTTCAAAGAGCAGCGGAGCCGAATCGGCATCATTAATTCACGGGTTACCTGGGGTGAATATACAGACCTTCTCTGTGAGGTGGCCGCCTATTACTTTAATGCACAACGATATGAGGCTGCTATTCATTATACGTTAAAGGCATTGGAGTATTCCGCCAAAATAAATGGTGATGCATGTGTACTCCGGTGCGTGAGATTATTTGAAGAATGCAGGCATCTGGCCACTATAGAGGACCAAAAGAAGTATAAAACACTAATCGGCGGGGCAGGGCGGATGAGTGAAAAGAAAGACAGCCTGATGCCTGGCCATTATTAGTATGGAAAGGACCGTCTCACCCGTAGAGAACCTCTGCGGGTAAGACAGTCCTTTTTGTAAAGATAAGTATTTATATGCTTCCCTATCTCGCCGGTGCGAAATCGGCCACCTGGCGGAGCAGGCCGTCGATGGTCTCCAGCGTTTCCTGCTGGAGAAGAATGCCGGAGGCCTGTGCATTCTCTTCAACCTGGCCGGGCTTGCTGGCTCCGATCAGTGCAGAGCTGACACCTGGCTGGCGGAGTACCCAGGCCAGCGCCAGCTGTGAGAGCTTCAGGCCGAGGCTGGCCGCCAGGTCATCCAACTGGGCAACGACGCCGAGGACATCGTCGCGCAGATAGCTGCGGATGACGCCGTTCACTGAATCGTCTGCGCCGCGTGTCCCGGCCGGAGGCTGTTGTCCCGGCTTGTATTTGCCGGTCAGAATGCCCTGGGCGAGCGGCGAGAAGACGACTTGTCCCAGTCCTTCCTGCCCCGATACCTCAAGCACCTCTTCTTCGATATAACGCTCGAACATATTGTAGATCGGCTGATTGGAGGCCAGCGGGCGGAGATTCAGCCTGCGGCTGATGCCTCCGGCACGGGCGATTTGCGCCGCGCTCCATTCGCTGACTGCGGAATAGAGGATTTTACCTTGGGCTGTAAGGTCATCCAGCGCGCGCAAGGTTTCTTCCACCGGCGTATCCTTGTCAAAGCGGTGGCAGAAATACACATCAATGTAATCGGTTCTGAGACGCTTCAGGCTGGCCTCGCATTGCTCCATAATATGCTTGCGGGAAAGCCCCCGGTCGTTCACCCCGTCTCCCATCGGGAAAAACACCTTGGTACTGAGCACATAATCCGACCGCTGGTAGGAGCGGAGAGCTGCGCCAATCGCCTTCTCGCCTTCCCCGCGGTTGTAGGCATTGGCGGTATCGAAGAAATTGATACCACATTCAAATGCTTTGGCCACGCAGGCGTCCGCTGCTGTCTGCTCTGCGGCTGTTCCGTAGGTAAGCCAGCTGCCCAGGCCGATCTCACTGACCTTAAGGCCTGTATTGCCTAATCTTCTATACTTCATTCTTGTTCCATTCCCTTCCATGTCATTTGCTAAATCTTACCACATTGCATAGCAGCATCACAAATCATTGAAGCATCGGCCGCAATTACGGTAAAATTATAGATAGTGCCAAATCTATCTAATTATAATAGGTGAAGGGTGAGCTGGATGTCTATTTCATTTGCTAAGCCAAACCAAGTTATCTTATTTCAGGGAGATTCCATCACCGACGGCAACCGTGGCCGCGATAACGATCCCAATCATATTCTGGGGCATGGCTATGCCTACATCATTGGCGGCAAGCTGGGCAATGAGCTGGCTGAGCAGCAACCTATGTTCTACAACCGCGGAGTGAGCGGTGACCGGATCTCCGATCTGTATGCCCGTTGGAATGAGGATGCGATCTATCTGCAGCCGGATATTCTCAGCATCCTGATCGGGGTCAACGATATTTGGAGAATGATGAAGGGCGAGCCGGGCGGCTGCACCGACCGTTACGAACGTGCTTACCGCCATGTGCTGGAAGAGACGCGCGAAGTGCTGCCGGATACGAAGCTGGTGCTGGTCGAGCCGTTTATCCTGAATACCGGAGCACCCGCGGAAGACTGGAGTGGATGGTCCAAATGGATCAACCATTATCAGGGGGTTGTCCGCGAGCTATCGCAGCAATTCGGCACCGTGCATGTTCCACTGCAGGATGCTTTCAACGCAGCTGTGGAGAGAGCAGAGGCAGCCTATTGGCTGTGGGATGGCGTTCACCCGACGACTGCCGGGCATGATCTGATTGCTAGGGAGTGGCTGAAGGTCGCCCAGGAAAGTGGTCTTATAACAACTAAGTTATAAAGTCATTCTCTCTCAGTTAATGGCGAAGAACGGAAATGAAGCCGCTAACCGCTTGGGTGACCAAGCAGTTAGCGGCTTCTTATGCTTCAAGAATAAGCAGTTATAATCGGATTACTCTGTATTCATATGCACCAAGTGAGAGTGGGCCGCAGGCGACGGATTTGCCCGAGAGAACATCATGTCCGTCCCGTGGCAGTGTGAGACTTCCCCCGCATCCGTCCATATTTATTATCGTCCAGAGTTCGCCTTGGTCTCCGCTTCTAGGGCAGACAATTGTTCCTTTGGTGACATCACTGCGTACGGTAACACCAGAACGTTCTGCATAATGATCAATCAGTTTACATAACATTAGGTCACCTTCTTCACCGGCAGGCATTGAACCCAGCAAAACAATAGTACCTTGTCCGTAAGGCTGCTCCGTCAGGAAGGACAACCCCGGCGTCACCCCCTCCGTAATCATACCGATACTGGAAGCGGACTCTGAAACGGGTTCAAAGACAGAACTCCACAAGGACAAGGGAGCAGATACTCCAAAAGCGTGTCCAATCGTACCTGTTGATTCCAGCGGATAGGTGAACTTAGTTTTGACTCCTGCTAGCCGCTCCAATTCTCCAAGCCCGGCATTCGTATGAATGGTATGCTCCTTCGTTCGTCCTCCGGTAAGAGGACCGGCAATCCAAATCCCGCCTGCTGCTGTGAATGACAGCGCACTTTGCACATACTCGGGGGACAAATAATGTACAAATGGAGTGAATAACAGCTTGTATCCGGTTAAGTCCCCGCCCTCCGGCAGCAAATCCCGGTGAATGCCCATGTGTAGTATTCTCTTGTAGAAATCGCCCAGCAGACTACGATAATTTAGCTTCCGGTGAGGTTCAGTGGCGAGATAAGCTTTGGTTCTGTCTGAATAAGTAATCGCTACATCCGCACGAAGCGGCCGAGTGGATAACATAATTTGTTCAATTTCTTGCCGTGCTTGATTGGCTTCCAACACATTGTCATAACCTAGAGCCGGTTCTCCCCAAGCACTTAAGATCGAGCTATGCGTTTGTTCACTTCCGGAACGGTGCTGGCGCCAGTGCCAATAACAAAATGCACCTGCACCCAGCGCATAGGCGGCTACGGCTTCTGCCTTCAGATATCCGTTCGGGTGAGGCACACCAAAACTCACTAGAGATGCGGCAAACGATGGCCCTGTCTCCATAACCCAGAAATCTTTTCCCGGCTTGAAATTTCGCCACAGATCACAGTTAAGCAAATAAGCATTCATATTTTCCTGTGAGGCATAAGTGTCGTAGGCGGCAAAGTCGAGATTCTGAAATAGTCGCTCATTATCGAGATGAAAAGCTACACTGCTGTTGTGGGTAATTGGCGCAGAGGAGTGGCGGCGGATAATATCAGCCTGCTCATCGGCGAATTCAGCGATCTTTTCCATTGAAAATAAGCGGTACATCGTCCGCAGAGATGAATTGTGGAGGAAAGGTGCGGGGCCTGGCTGTGGTACCTGATCAAAACTTTGATAAGTCTGGCTCCAGACTGCTGTTCCCCATGCCTCATTTAATCTTTCAATGGAGCTGTAGCGCTGCTGCAGCCATATATGCCATAAGCCTTTACAGGTTTCACACATACACTCCGCCACATGCGCTTTGAATTCGTTATCGAGCTGCCAGGCGGTTAACCCCGGAAGTGCTCCGATCTCCTTTGCTATATGCTCCGTAATGATGGCAGCCCGCTCACGAAAGTAAGAATTGTTCGTACAGATATGCTGCCGTGCTCCATGTCCCATTACCGTTCCGCTCTCATCCACATAACAGCGCTCAGGATGTCCATGGGTAAGCCAGATGGGGGGTGTAGGTGTCGGCGTACACATTACTGTGTCAATTCCGTTTCTATGTAACCTTTCGATATATTTCACGAATGGACGGATAACAATCTTATCTTCCTCTGGCTCCAAGGCAGACCAAATGAATTCTCCGATTCGCACGAGATTAATACCCGTTTCCTTCATTAGAAGGATGTCCTGCTCAAGCACCTCTTCACTCCATAGCTCGGGATACCAAGCAGCACCGTAATATAACTTGTTCTTCATTTCAGCTCCCCCTTAAGGCAAACATTTGCTGGAAATCATCACTTGGAAGCATAGGTGCTTAGCCTCTTACGGGCAATAGTAAACTTTTGCACGGTTTGGACTTTTTAGATAAGATTGGATTTTTAGCTTATATAGAGCGTTCAAAAAAGTCCAATTGCTGGAAAAAATAAGTAGCAGCATAATAGGAATCGCAGTAAGGGTGATTGCAGTAATCCATGGCTACAGTAATCGCGAGCTGTACATGACAAATGGAGGTGAACAGGATGAAGCACGTAACAGTTCCGGGAAATGCAGAACGACAGCCAAAGCCGCAGACCTATCGAAATATCCGGGTAAGAAGATGGAAACGTTTAAAACGTGATAAATGGTTATATATTCTGCTGCTCCCTGGGCTCCTTTATTTCCTTATTTTCAAATATGTTCCGATGTGGGGCGTGCTGCTGGCTTTTAAGAATTATCAGCCGTTTCTTGGTTTTCAGAAAAGTGAATGGGTAGGTTTTGAGCATTTCCGTGTTTTTTTCCAGAATCCCGATTTCTATATGCTGCTGCGCAATACGCTGCTGCTATCGTTTTACAATCTGATTTTCTTTTTTCCGGCGCCGATTATTCTGGCACTGCTTCTAAACGAAATACGTCTTTCCTTCTATAAAAAGACGATTCAAACGATGATTTATGTTCCGCACTTTATATCCATGGTCATTGTGGCCAGTATGAGTTATGTGTTTCTGACTACGGAAGGCGGGACTGTAAATGAATTTTTGTATACGTTTACAGGAAGAAAAATAGACTTTCTAGCTAATCCCGACTGGTTCCGTCCATTGATTATTCTCCAGACGATCTGGAAGGAGTGCGGCTGGGGGACAATTATATTCCTGGCAGCGCTGGCTGGGGTAGATGTGGAGCAATATGAGGCTGCGGTAGTAGACGGTGCGAACCGCTGGCGGCAGATTTGGCATATTACGTTGCCTGCTATCCGCAGTACAATCGTTATTTTACTTATTCTTCGTATGGGAACGATTTTGGATAATGGCTTTGAACAAATTTATTTAATGATGAATGCCCTTAATCGTGAAGTAGGTGAGGTGTTCGACACCTATGTATACGCACTGGGAATAACGCAGGGAGCCTTTAGCTACAGTACGGCTGTTGGACTATTTAAATCGATAATTGGTGTGACGCTTGTGCTCGGGACGAATTGGATCGCCAAAAAATTTGGTGAATCTGGACTTTATTAAGAAGGGAGAAGCTTGCTGTGGCCAAACAATACAAGAGTACGGGTGGAACTGCATTTGATATATTCAATTATGTATTTTTAGGGATCATCGGAATCGTAGCGATCCTCCCTTTCCTCTTTGTGGTTTCGGGCTCCTTCGCTACAGATGCGGAAATTACTAAACGTGCTGTATTTCTGATCCCGACCACGATTTCATTTGATGCATACCGGTTTACCTTTTCGACAGATACGATTATGCGCAGTATAGGAGTTTCTATTTATGTTACGGTAATCGGAACTGTCGTTAATTTGTTCTTCACGGTAACGATGGCTTATCCGATGGCGAAACGATATCTGATGGGCCGTAATTTGGTACTCAACCTTGTTATTTTTACGATGCTGTTCGGTGGAGGGATGATCCCAACCTATCTCGTTATTCGGGAACTGCATTTGCTGGATACGCTCAATTCTCTTATTTTACCGGGAGCGATCAGCGCCTTTAACCTGATCATTGTCAAAAACTTTTTTCAGGAACTGCCTATAGAAATGGAAGAAGCGGCGCGTATTGATGGTTGTTCTGAGCTGGGCTTGTTATGGAAAATTGTCCTTCCTTTATCCAAGCCGGTTCTCGCTACATTTACGTTGTTCTATGCTGTGGGACATTGGAACAATTTCTTCTCGGCACTGCTCTACATTACGGATCCGACAAAATGGCCTTTGCAGGTGATGCTGCGACAGATCGTAATGTTGTCCCAATCCGCTGCTGGTGATATGAGTTCCATGGATCCGAGCTTCGTGCAGCCGCCGGAGCAGTCGATTAAAATGGCGGTTATTGTAGTAGGTACTCTGCCTATTTTATGTGTGTACCCGTTCCTGCAAAAACATTTCGCTAAAGGGGTGATGCTGGGTTCTGTTAAAGGATAGTGAACTTAACATATTCCAATTTGGAGGTATAATAATGGAAGCTAACCGTTCGGTAAAAAAGAATCGCTGGTTGTTACTTTTACTTGTGGCTATGATGGTTACAACTGTTGTTGCTGGTTGCTCGGGTAATGAATCTGCAGGTTCTAATAGCAAAAGTGAAGGGAGTAGTAATGCCGGAGAAGTGAAAAGCGAGTCCCCACTGGATCTGACCCTCATGCTGCCGATATTTAAAACAAATTATCCGAAGGATGGCAGCCCGGTTGCTGCTGAACTAGAAAAACAGACCCGTACAAAAATCCACTTTGAGTGGGTCCCGAACGCATCATATGCAGATAAATTTAATATTACGCTGGCTTCCGGGAAGCTGCCGACCATTATCTACGTGGGGGATGTTAAGGCTTCTAGTTTTGTGAACGCTGCCAAATCGGGTGCATTCTGGGAAGTAGGGCCTTATCTTAAGGACTATCCGAATTTAAGCCAAGCGAATCCGGTTATTCTGAAAAACTCGGCCATTGATGGGAAGAATTACGGAATCTACCGGGGGCGTGTACTCGGCCGCAACGGTATGGTTTTCCGCAAGGATTGGCTGGAGAAGGTGGGGCTGCAAACACCGCAGACGGTTGATGATTTCTACAATATGCTGAAAGCGTTCAAGGAAAAAGATCCAGACGGCAATGGTAAAGAAGATACGTATGGCATGGTGCTGGTCAAATGGAGCGGCCAGTGGGCCAGCGGTTTTGATACCATTAAGTTATGGTTTGGAACACCGAATAAATGGGGCGTGCAGGATGGGAAGCTGGTGCCTGAGCATGAATATCCGGAATATTTGGAAGCGCTTAAGTTCATGAAGAAGCTGTATGATGAGAAATTAATCAACTCCGACTTCGCAGTTATGGACAGTGCTAAATGGACAGATCCGATCGTTAACAATAAGGCAGGAGTAATCGTCGATGTGGTCGATACAGGTGCCCGGGTGGATGATAAAATTCACGCTGCGTTAGAAAAAGAAGGCAAAGACGAAGCGGATAAACATTATGTAGATGTAAGCGGGGGCGTAACAGGTACGGACGGCAAGCTACACACATTGCCGACCTCTGGTTTCTCTGGCGTGCTGGCTATTCCAAAATCATCCGTGAAGAGCGAAGCGGAACTGAAACGGGTACTGGCTTTTCTGGATCAGACCAATAATCCGGAAATACAAACCATGTTAGGTTTCGGTTTGGAAGGTACTCACTACACAATGGTGGATGGTTTTATTGAACGCTCCAAAGACACTGTACTTGTGGAGTCAGAAGTGGAAGGGCTAAACCAAATATTGGCCTATATTCCTGAGGATAAGTCCAAGACCGTAGCACAGACTGAACTGCGCCTCAAGCAAACTGAAGTTCAAAAGGCAAATGAAGCTTCGATCGTTGTTAATCCAGCAGAGGCCTTTATTTCCACAGTATATTCGCAAAAAGGCGCTCAACTCGACAATGTAATTAATGATGCACGTATAAAATATATTGTTGGACAAATTGATGAAGCCGAATTGAAATCAGCATTTGACGTATGGAGAAAAACAGGTGGAGATGATTTAGTTAAGGAAATGAACGAGTTATACGCTAAGGCTGACCAATAGATCCTTCCTGGTGCTTTTATCCGGCTGGAAAAGATCTGAGGAGCAAAACGAAGGTGGTTCGATTGCACTTCAAATTCATCTGATTCGGCTGGTGAGAGCATAGTGATGAGAAATGTGACGAAATGGAAGCGTTATATAAAAGGCTGGTCAGGCTGTAAAGGCCGATATTATCGTAAAAACCTGATCATTATGCTGGTGGTGTCATCCATTCCGGGGTTTATTATTGGTGCGCTGGTCTACTGGATGGCTGGGGGACGTCTGGAGAGCGAGCTGCTGCAGATGCATAACAGACAGATTGAACAGCGGGCGGCTAATATTGATGATCAACTGTCCAATCTGGAGTTGATGCTGGCACATTGGGCCTTTGACACCAAGTTTGATTACAGCTTGAATGGCCTTGATTTTATTCAGGATCATGAGCGGGCTTGGGATATTACGAAGACACTCGTAGTGATGCAGGGTTCGAACACGATGACGAGTAACGTTGAACTCTATCTGTCAGGAGATCATCCATTACTATTTAATCCCGAATATGGCACGATTGACTCCAAAGCGGTATCGGGTCAATATGACAAATTGATTGAAACTGAACAAAGCATCTATTGGACACAGTGGGCATTCGATCCCAATAAACCGGATGTCAAAGAATTAACGCTTGTCCACCATATTCCCGGCGGAAGCCTGAAGCCCTTCGGAGCTCTTTTGCTCCGCATGGATACGGAGAAAGTAGCTGCGATGCTACGAACTATGACACCTTATAATAGCGGCGAGACATTTTTGCTGCAGACCACCGGGGATTTATACGTGTCAGCAGGGGACAGCGATGAGCGTTCTCCGCTACTTACCGCACTGCATTCCGCAATTTTGGAACGAAGCGCGGACCATAAATCAAACCTGGAGTCCTCTTTTCTCTTCGACTGGGGGAAGGCTACATATGCAGTGACCTATGGTGAGTTTTCCCGGCTTTCCGCAGATTGGCTTTATGTGTCCGCTTCGCCGATAACCAGCATAACTGCACCCGTCGTATTCATTTCAAGACTGATATTTTTAGTTAGCTTCAGTGCTTTGTTGCTGGCGGCGATTCTGTCTTGGTTTGCTTCCCGCAAAATTTATTCACCGATAGGACGTTTGCTGCAGACTTTGTTGCCTGACCAAGCGGCGGCTGCAAGTAGGGAGGATGAGTTCATCCTGATTGAACGGCATTGGCAGAACTTGCACGGGGAAAGCCATGCCCTGAAGTACACTCTTTCCGAGCAGCTCCCGCATGTTAAGGAAAGTTTCCTGCATCAGCTGTTTCAGGGATATCTATATTCTTATTCTGAGCAGGATCTGCAAAGTCGGATGCGGCGCTTTAAGTGGGAAGTAGAGGATTGTCATTATATTATTCTTTATATTCAGCTCACAGGCATCTCCAGCCAGGAGGGGAAGTTCCGCAACGGGGATGAAAGTCTTGTATCGTTCGCCGCCGTCAATATCATCGGAGAATTGTCCGCCGAGCATTTCAACCAGGCTGATATTATCAATTTTCATGATCTCACGGCAGGATTACTTCTTATTGAACCCGTTGAGAATCCATCGCTGGAAGCGGTGCAGGCTTTTAGCGAAGAACTGACAGGAACGATTAATCGCATGTTGAAAATGAGGGTAACAGTGGCGTTTAGTGCACCAGTCGGAAATATATCCGGTATTCCGTTAGCGTTCGAGGCTGCGAAGCAAGCCGCCAGTTATCGCCAGTTTGGTGGTGAGAACCAGATTATTAATATGGAGCTACTGGATCGTGAGGGGCAGAGTACACCTGAACCGCAGTATTCGTTCACTCTGGAGCGCGGTATGATTCAGGCCCTTCGAACAGGAGAAGCGGAAGAGGCCTACCGTCTACTGGAGGAATTTCTGGAGGCACTGTGTGCCAATGGGGCGAAAGTGATTGATGTACAGCAGGGCATGCTTCATTTGTTAGGTAGTATTCAGCACGCCATTATGGTCTCAGGCATTCATCCAAACCAACTGTTCAAAGGGGCTAACCTGTACGCGGCATTGTCGCAAATTCATGAGCCCAAGCTTATTCTTGCCTGGTTTCAGGAAAAAGTTGTAGCACCGTATCTGACGGAGCTGAGTGAGCGTTCTGACGCTGGAATCAAACGGACGATTGAGCATGCCATGATGTATATCAATGAGCATTATATGGATAATATTTCGCTGGATGGTTGTGCGGATTATACAGGGATCAGCCCATTTTTACTGAGTAAATCATTCAAACGGGTCACCGGGAAAAATTTCATCGATTATCTGACCGAATTGCGGCTTGAAAAAGCTAAGGAGCTGCTGCGTGATACCTCGCTGCGAATTAACGATGTAGCTGAACAGGTGGGTTATCAGCATAGCTATTTCAACCGGATTTTCAAGAAACAAGAGGGAATAACCCCAAGCCGCTATAGAGAGCTAAGCCATAATAATGAAGCCCTTTAAAAGTGTGAGTGGCATGCGGTGAAGAAGGTATGAAGGAGATGGTTGTTGTGCCTACGGCTCTGCCGATTAGCCTGCATTGGCTAAAAAAGCCCGCTATTGATGTGGGTGTAACCTGGGGAGTTCCTTGGAAAAAAGGAGAGCTCGACAGGGAAACGTTAAAGAATCTCTGCTTGAGTATGCCGGAGAACGGAAGACATATGCCGCTGCAAAGCTGGCCAGCAGCTTTTTGGCCAGACGGGAGCATCAAATGGTCCACCCACTCGGCAGTAAGCAAAAACTCGGATATTCAGCATTATTCCTTAGCGGCAATGACAATAAATCAAGCGGCTCCAGCAACCGAAGTAACTGAGCGACTAACTGTGCAGGAAACAGACGAAGCCTTCATTATAGATACAGGAGTTATTATTTGCACGGTTAACAAGCAGGGGAGGGGGCTTATCCGCAGTATTGTGCGCAGAAATCTGGCGGACACGGCAGGAAGGGAAGTATGCAGTAATGGCGGGCTTGTATGTATTCGTGAACAGAGAGATGAGGGTTCTGGTACCCTGAGCATACGTGAGGAGCGGTTCACAGGACGAACGTTAAGTGCCGTCCTTGAACAGGACGGACCCGTTCGTGCAGTGGTGAAGCTAGAAGGAATTCATCAAGCTTCGCAAAGTGCTCGTGAGTGGCTTCCCTATACGCTTCGTCTATATTTCTATGCCGGGCTGGAGTCTATTCGATTAGTTCATACGTTTCATTATGATGGTAATCCACAGCAGGATTTTATTAAAGGATTAGGAATAGAATTCACAGTGCCGCTGCGTGGGCCGCTTTACAACCGCCATGTTCGTTTTGCCGGAGACAGCGGCTTGTTTAGCGAGTCTCCTAAGACGTTGCATACACGGCGAACCAAAGGTAAGTATCGTGATTTATTCGTCGATCAGGCAGCGGGACATTCTGTGAAATTTGATCCAGAAGAGGATGGCTATTTCCTTAGTTTATTGGATGACTCCGCCACTTGGGGCAGTTTTCGGCTGGTTCAAGATTCTTCCGGGCATTATGGGATCTGGAAGCGTACAGAGGATGGCTGCGCTTGGATCAAGGCAGCAGAAGGCCGCCGGGCAGGCGGACTTGGTTATATTGGGGCAGAGGGTGGAGGGTTAGCCGCCGGGATGAAGAATTTCTGGCGTAAGCATCCGGCAGGAATGGAGATTGGGTCCACTGCCACCGACGCGGCAGCTTTTACTGTCTGGTTCTGGTCACCTGATGCGGCAGCCATGGACTTGCGGCATTATGATACGAAAACACATGTAAAATCCTCGTATGAAGGTGCAGAAGAATTACGGGCTACTCCATTCGGTATCGCCAATACTAGCGAGCTAACATTATGGTGTACGGCGCAGACTCCCGGGCCTGAACTGTTGCAGCGGATGCAGGCAGAAGCTGAAGAACCTTCGTTGCTGGTCTGTGAACCAGCTTATTACCATGAAGCGGGTGCTTTTGGTTTCTGGAGTTTGCCTGACCGGAGCACGCCAGCCAAGCAGTATCTGGAAGAGCGGCTGGACGGGATCATTTCCTTTTACAAGGAAGAGATCGAGCAGCGGAAATGGTATGGGTTCTGGGATTACGGTGATTTCATGCACAGCTACGATCCTGTCAGACATGTATGGAACTATGATCTCGGTGGCTGTGCCTGGCAAAATTCCGAGCTTGTACCAAATATGTGGTTGTGGGTAACGTTTCTCCGGTCCGGGAGGGCTGATGTGTTCCGTATGGCCGAAGCCATGACTAGGCATACGAGTGAGGTAGATGTATATCATTTTGGCGAATACGCTGGACTAGGCTCGCGGCATAATGTCGTCCACTGGGGCTGCGGCTGCAAAGAGGCCCGTATCGCCATGGCTGGTCTGCACCGCTACTATTATTATTTGACCGGAGACGAGCGGGTCGGCGACATTATGGACAGTGTTAAGGATGCTGATTATTCAACAGTTACCCTGGACCCGATGCGGGCTTATTTCCCAAAGGATGAATTCCCCACTCATGTCAGGGTCGGTCCGGACTGGGCGGCCTTTAGCTCTAATTGGATGACCCGCTGGGAGCGATTTGAGGATACTGCTTATCGTGACAAGATTATAACAGGCATCGATTGCATCAAAGCGGCAAATTTACGGCTGTTATCTGGCCCAACGTACGGATATGATCCGGCAACTGGCATATTGTCAGGAATGGGTGACGATAATTGGGGGCGTCATTTAGCGATTAGTATGGGAGGTCCGCAGGTGTGGTTCGAGCTGGTTGCAATGCTGGAGGATCCGGTCTGGGAAGATATGCTGGCTGAGTTCGGCGTGTTTTATAATTTGCCGCAAGAAGAGAAGGATGCATTTACGGGAGGGCTGATTTCAGGAAAACTCCGTTTTGAGCATCCTGTACTTAGCGTAGCCATTGCTGCATATGGAGCGTATTACCGCAAGGATTTGGTTACGGCAGAGCGGTGTTGGTCTATTTTGCTGGAGAATCCGTTTGGTCGTGTGAATCTGCAAAAGGAAGCTGAGCGGGTCACTTATATGGCGGAGTTAAATGAGGTTGATTGGATGAATACAAATGAAGCGTCGCAGTGGTCTTTAAATACGATCATTGCCTTGGAATTAATCGGTAGTGCTTTACCGGAACACACGGATTGAGGGCTTCATTGTTGGGGAGGAATGGAATGATCTATGGCTAAGCCGATGCAGGACCCGGGTGTAGAAGGCTTGATCCCTGAAGCATGGAAACCTATCTACCATAATCCACTTGCTTCAACTAGTGATATCGCCGGATTTCAAATGGAGGGAGAGGGAGCTCTTTCCTTCCCTTTGCAGCGAATGAGACTAGAGAGCACTATTAGTGCCGGGGCCGGACAAAAAGCAAATGTTGTTCTCTGGTGTCCCGAGGAGTTCCCGGCAGACATTGCGGTATCTTGGAAGTTTCGCCCACTGCGAGAGCCGGGTCTGGCGATCCTGTTTATCGCGGCCAAAGGAAAGGGCGGGAAGGATTTATTTGATCCTACGCTCGCTCGCCGCACGGGTGAATATGATCAATATCATCACGGGCAAATGGATACGTATCATATCTCGTATTTTCGCAGGCGCTGGGTGGAGGAGCGTGAATTTCATACCTGTAATTTGCGCAAAAGCTATGGTTTTCATCTGGTTGCGCAGGGAGCCGATCCGCTTCCGGGTGTCAGTGACATGACTGAACCTTACCGGATGTTAGTGGTGAAGCGCGGACCTGTTCTGTCTTTTGCGATCAATGAACTGCCGGTTTTCACATGGACAGATGATGGTGATACCTATGGGCCGCTACTGACAGGCGGGAAAATGGGGTTTCGACAGATGGCACCCCTAATTGCTGAATACTCAGATCTGACGGTTTATGGGCAGTAATGCGAAGGAGGTTTCAGAATGATGTCTATGATTTATTATTGTTACCCTGGGGGCAGACATAAGGCGCTTACGATGAGCTATGATGACGGCAGACGGGCTGACGAAAGATTGGTTGGACTATTTAACCGCCACGGCATTAAAGGGACATTTCATCTCAATTCAGGTCTGCTGGGTGAAGGTGATCGTATTACGGCAGATGAAATAACTGAGCTGTACCAGGGACATGAGGTATCTGTTCATACGCAATACCATCCGACGCTGGCTCGTTGTCCGCAGGAGCAAATCATCCATGAGATTATGGAGGACCGAAAATATTTTGAGACGCTGCTCAAGTTGCCGATACGGGGAATGTCCTATCCTAACGGTTCCTTTAACAAGGAGATAAAGAAGCTTTTGCCTCATCTAGGCATCGAATATGCCCGTGTGGTGCAGACCACTGGCGGCGGTTTTGGGCTGCCGGAGGATTGGCTGGAATGGCGGGGCACTTGCCATCATAAGGATCATTTGCTGGAGCATGCGGACCAGTTCGTGAAGCTGCATAAACGGCAGTATTTATATCTGATGTATGTGTGGGGCCATAGTTATGAATTTGATAACGATAATAACTGGGGACTGATGGAAAACTTCTGTGAAGCAGTGGGAGGACTAGAGGAAATCTGGTACACCACTAATATTGAACTCGTTCATTATATGAAGGCTTGTGAAGCCCTTATTTTCTCCGCTGCCCGGGATTTTGTATATAATCCGGGAGCGGTATCTGTCTGGCTGGAAATCGCCGGTGTGATTATAGAAATAGCAGGCGGACAAACCGTACGTTTCCCTGAGATCTAATCGAAGAGAGAAGACAGGAGGATTCTAATGAAAACGAAGGAAACACAATCAGTCTATCCGTTGGCAAAAGTAGATATTTCCGCTGCCGGTCCGCGATGTAAAATGCTTATTGGCGATCTGAATGGGGATGGACGTGCAGAAATGCTGCTGGTCCAGCCGGATAATCGCCAGGATGTACGATATATTCCCCATCAGGTGCAGTGCCTGACCGCTTTTGATATGGATGGCAAGCTGCTGTGGCAGGTGGGTACACCCGATCCTGACGCTGGCAGCCAAGGCTCGGACTATCCGGCGCAGGTTTATGATATAGATGATGATGGGGCGCTGGAAGTGCTTTGTGTAATGGATGGACGTTTTCATATTCTTGAAGGTTCAACAGGAACGGTTAAGTCCATATACGGCTTACCTGCTGAACATGCACATGATTGTATTATCATCGCCAATCTGACGGGGAAAGACCATGCTTCCGACATCATTCTAAAGGACCGTTATCATCAGCTGTGGGCCTTGGATAAGAATTTCAATTTATTATGGACGCACAAAGGCAATGTAGGACATTATCCGTGGGTTCACGATCTTCATGGAAATGGACAGGATCAAGTGATGGCAGGTTATGATCTGCTTGATGCTAAAGGTAATTTACTATGGAGCTGCCACGATCTGGATGACCACGCAGACTGTATTTGGGTTGGCGATGTGAATGGAGATGGATATCCTGAACTGGTTGTCGGCGGAAGTGTAACGGTGATGTACGATCGGGACGGACAAGAGCTTTGGCGTTATGACGGCTCCATAGAGTCACAGCATTTGGCGTTAGGCCGATTCCGGCCTGAACTGCCTGGCCTTCAGGTAGCCGGGCTGGACCGAATGATCCGCGAAGATGACGGCAAAGGACTGAAAGGCAAGGATGCTTTGTTCCTGCTTGACTCTGATGGCAAGGAACTGTGGAAAGAAGAACGTACAACTGACGGTTGGCTGACCATTGTTGAAGCCGTTAGCAGCTGGCAAGCGGGTGCTCCGGATTATATTCTCGCCTACCGCCGGGGAGGCGGGGTATATCCTGCTTTGTATGATGGACATATGAGAGTTGTAGCAGAATTCAAGGAGGAAGGTTATGCCGTTCACGGCGATCTTCTGGGATGTGGCAGGGAGCAGGTTGTGATTTATAATGACGAGACCGCAACGGTATTTTCAAGTGAGTGGATAGATATTAGTACGTGTGCCTCTGAGAAATCTTTACCTCAGCCTAAAAGATTGTACAGCTCGACGCTGTATCCCGGTGGAGAAATAACTGTGTGAAGGAGGATACGCCGAGTGAGTACTTATATTCCAGAATACTTTCCTGATCATGATTGTATTGCAAAATATAATGGGGGCAAAATCGAAAATGTACTGGCCGCTGTGGCCAGCCGTTTTATCGGTGCCTATCCGCCGCAGCCTCCGGTTTACCGGGTACATTCGCAGAACGGTTTCAAACGGCTCCGCGACTGCCGTTACGAGATGAATCTGGAAGAACGACTGCCGGAGCTAGAGGCAGGACAATTCGTATATGTGTGGGGGAAGCTGTGGAGCGACAATGAGGTAGAAGCCCCTTTCTCAGTTAGTTGCTACAGTCCAGTTAAGGTTTACATAAATGGACGGCTGGTGTTTAGCTCCAATCTAAATGATGATGTGTTTCCGGATCGGAGGACGTTTTTTCGGGCGGGCATAGATAAAGGCTGGAACCATCTTGTACTGGAGTATGCAGCGACAGGTACAGGTTGCGGAGGGATTTTTGGAACGGGCAGCGTCAAAGGTGCACCGGTGCACTTTCTTACTCCAACGGCGCAGTTAAGCGGTTGTGAAGGTTGGATATATAGTGGACCCCAGCAGACGTCTTGGGCAGCTTGGCTGGAAGCTGAATTCACTGAAGAGCAAATGACAGCCCGCTGCGTTTGGTTTCCGACGCAGCAATGGTCGCCACAGGAACAGGCATATGGCAACTGTTCACGTATATTTGGGGAAATGCCAGGAGCTACGGCGTTTGCTTGGTGCAAGCTGGAAGTCAAAAGCTTGCAGAGAGAGGACATTCGGCTGCTAGGCAGCTATCGTGGAATGATTGAAATCTCTATCTATGTGAATGGGGAACTTGTAGCTGAGCATCAGAACGTGAGCGGCATGCTGGATATCCAACTGGAGCTTGGTTATGGACTACATGATCTGGTCGTGGAGTCCATCTGTGGAGAGGAAAACTGGGGATTTGAACTGGACGTACGGTCTGGCGGTCTTCAGAGTAATCTCGTGCAACCTTATCCAGTTGAAGGATTAACTGATCCTTGGTTGTACCTTGGACTGTTCACCTCAGAGACAGCGCCGAGAGTCTTAGAGCTGACGGCTATGGATACTTTATTTGGGGAGGCGGATGAAGGAACCTTTTGGCGTGTGGACCAGCCGAATAGCTGGGTTAGGCCTTACTTGGAGAGTGTTATGTTTGGGCGCTGGAATTACCCTCTAGGCGTAACCCTGTATGGACTGCTGAGAACAGGGGTAGAGCTTAAGGCACCACATTATGCCGAATATGCACAACACCATATTGAGCAATGTACAGTGCTGCATGAATATGCCTTATGGGACCTTGATCGCTATGGCGCTCCAGGAATCAATCATCAGCTGGCGCTGATGGATTCGCTGGACGACTGCGGATCCTTCGGAGCCGCAATGCTGGAAGCACATAAGCTTTGTCCGCTACAAGGCGCCACGCATGCTGCTGCTGAAATTGCCAATTACATTACTGAAGTACAGAGCAGGCTGCCTGACGGAGCTTTGTACCGGACCAGTGGCACAGTCGATTTTATGCAGCAGACCATGTGGTGTGATGATCTGTATATGAGTACACCTTTTCTAAGCAAATATTATGAATTATCCGGAAATGCGGCTTATCTTGATGATGCAGCGGCGCAGTTTTTGTTATATAAGGAGCGGCTGTTCCAGCCGGAGCTTGGCATTATGCATCATGTATATGATTATAAGTTTAATAAACCCAATGGCGTGCCTTGGGGCAGAGGCAATGGTTGGGTGATTTTCTCGCTGACCGAGCTGCTTGAAGTTATGCCTGAGCAACATCCGTTGCGATCTGATTTGCTTGATTATTTCCGCGAGCTTAGTAAGGGCTACCTTAGGCTGCAAGATGAGCGCGGCTTATGGCATCAAGTGTTGACGGACCCGGAGTCCTATGCGGAAGCTTCGTGTACCTCTATGTTCATTTATGCTTTTGCCAGAGGTGTACATTGCGGTTGGTTGCCTGAGCCAGAACCGTATGTAACATCCGCAATCAGCGGCTGGAGCGGCTTAACCCATCATTGTATTGACAAACAAGGCAATGTTTACGGTGTCTGCCGCGGTTCGGGATATTCGTTTAACAAGCTGTATTATAAAGATGAATTGACCTGGCAATTAAACGATACACATGGGATTGGCATCGTTCTGCTGGCGGGAATTGAGGTTCACCGGCTTGTACGGGATTTGGAAATGAAATCACATAATGAAGCAAAATGAATGGCATGAGGATAAATGAGACGACCGTATTAATCACAAAATGACAGCTGAGCAGCGATACTCCGTTAGTGGGGATTGCTGCTTTTTGTTGTGAGTTACAGTGCTGCTTAAACCCCAAAAACCGCCGATTACTCATCCTAGGCTGAGATAGGCGGACCCAAATGACGTTATTTGCAGATTTATTGCCTTTTGGTCAGGGGTTCGGACCCCAGTGACGTTATTCCTTCAGGAACGGTCAATATAGGTAGCTTTTTATGCCAATAGCGACTATGGGGTCCGATAAAATCCCAAATCGGGGAATATGCAGCGTATAAGGCCAACTGGGTCCGATAGCATTATGAACTTTGTTCGCGCGAAAAGGTCATCTAGTGACGAGATGTTGTTGCCCCTGTATGCCCATGGCATTTCACATAAGGTACTTCCGGGTGACGGAGCTGTTACACAGAGAATCGTTTGTAGCTCCTGCTGCAGATTAGCGGTTTTCCTTGCGATATTGCAAAGGCGAGCGTTTAACAATTTGTTTAAACACACGCCCGAAGTGGGCGATGCTGTCAAAACCTGTATCCTCGGCAATGGTCGTAACTTTAGCATTGGTGCTTTGCAAGAGACGTTGAGCTTCCTTGATACGAATGTAGTTTAGATATTCAACGATGGTGAAGCCAGTCGTCTGTTTGAACACGCGGCAGAGATAAGTGCTGCTGATGAAAAAAGTCTCAGATAACCGCTCTAATGTAAGCTTTTCAGCATAATGGGCCTGTAAATAATCGATAATTTCATAGACCTTAAGCTGCTTATTACTGCTCTCAGGGGCGATGGGCTCGTTGCTTATTTCCTGTATTCTGTTCATTTCAATAAATAATTGGATGAGTAGCGTCTGAAAATACGGGATCTGCTGCGTCCGTTTTTCTTTTTGTTCTTTTAGCATAGAGAAAAGGAGATATTCAATGGTCCCCTGTTCATGTACTCCGGGCCGCAAAAGCAAACATTGTGCAGTCAAGAAGGGGAAATGCAGATCATAGTGCGCCAATATTTTTTGTAGAAAAACTTCCTCAAAGTTGATTAAGATTCGTTCATGGCTTGCGGAGCCTTTAGAGGTGGTACGATGAAGCTCGTTTTTGTTAATAAAAATCAGATCCCCTTTATGTAACGTGTAAATCAGGTTGTTAATGTAATAGCTGCGTTCCCCGGCGAGTAAATAATAGATTTCATAAGTATCGTGATAATGGTCGGAATCCATGCTGAATGGACCGGCTCTTTTTATTTGCTCAATAATAAAAGGAGGCTGAGGCTCCTGTTCCATGCTAGATCTACCCCTTTCAGATGAAGAAGATAATATATGCAAGGTTTTTGTGATTTCTGCTAAGAATAGCTTAGATTTAGATGTATTTTATACTATACACTATAAGAAGAAAACGCTTTTAAATCAATAAGTGATGGAGTGATCCTTATGTCCAAAAAGAAATATGCTTTCGTAGGAACCGGCGGCCGGGCGGAGTTTTTTTATGGTGAGATCACCACGAATTATTGTGAAACCTCTGAAATTGTAGGCTTTTGTGATGTGAATGGAGCAAGAATGGCGTATGCCAACACCCTGCTGGTGGAGAAATACGGATACCATGAGGTTCCTGTCTACAAGGCGCATGAATTTGACCGGATGATTGCGGAAACGCAGCCCGATGCCGTGATTGTAACCAGCATTGACCGCACACATCACCGCTATATCATCCGGGCGATGGAGCTTGGCTGTGATGTGATCTCCGAGAAGCCGATGACGACGGACGTAGAGAAATGCCAGGAGATTCTTGAGGCGATCGAGCGCACCGGGCAGAAGCTGCGGGTGACCTTCAACTACCGTTATGCACCGCATAATACCAAAATCCGCGAGCTCTTGATGGAAGGGACTATTGGAGAAGTGCTGTCCGTCAACTTCGAGTGGCTGCTGAATACACAGCATGGTGCGGACTATTTCCGCAGATGGCACCGAGATAAGCGCAACAGCGGCGGCCTGCTGGTTCACAAGTCTACCCACCATTTCGATCTCATGAACTTTTGGCTGGACTCTAAGCCGGATACAGTCTTTGCAATGGGCGATTTGCGCTTTTATGGCCGGGAAAATGCCGAGAACCGGGGAGTAACCGAATTTTATCAGCGGGTGCATGGCAGCGCAGCAGCGCAGAATGATCCGTTTGCCCTCCATCTCAAAGATAACGAGCAGCTGAAACAGATGTATTTGGATACCGAGCAGGAAGATGGATATTTGCGTGACCAGAGCGTGTTCGGCGATAACATCAGCATTGAGGATACAATGGGTGTAATGGTCAAATACAAGAATAAGACGATTATGAACTATTCGCTTAATGCTTATCTGCCGTGGGAAGGCTTCAATGTAGTGTTCAACGGCACCAAGGGGCGGCTGGAGGTCAAGGTTGTAGAACAATCCTATGTCAATGCCGGAGGCGGCAAGGAACTGGAGGGGGCGGTAAAAGATAAGCAGATTACTGTCTATCCGCAATTTGCCGCACCGTATGAAGTGGAGATTGAGGAAGGCATCGGCGGTCACGGGGGAGGCGACCCGGTGATGCTGCGGGATATTTTTGAACGGCCTGCCGAGGACCGGTTTCGGCGTGCAGCCTCCCATATGGATGGTGCCTGGTCGATCATGACAGGAATCGCTGCCAACCGCTCCATGGCCACCGGGCTGCCGGTGAAGATAGATCAATTGATCAAGCTGTAGGTTCCCCCGGTGAAGATAGATCAATTGATCAAGCTGTAGGTTCCCCGGTGAAGATAGATCAATTGATCAAGCTGTAGGTTCCCCCGGTGAAGATAGATCAATTGATCAAGCTGTAGGTTCCCCGGTGAAGGTGGATCAACTGATTCAGCTGTGTTGCTACCAGGTTCAACTTAATCCTCTAATGATTTCTAATACGACTACTTTGGTAATCTGATGAGGCTTGCGGGATCGCACTGAATTGGCTTTTGGCTCCTGACTTCTGACTTCTGGCCTCTGACGCCTGGCGGCTGGATCCTGGCGCATATAATAGGTATTAAGAGCCATAACGGGAAATACGCCCGCTGATTTTACGCCCATCACATAACGGGAGACATTATAGGGAAATGCGCCCGCTAAATCTGGCGTTAGAAGAATAAAAGCTAATTCGCCATAAATTAGAGGGACAATTTCCTTTTAATGGTATATTAGCATCGAATTAGAGTGATCTACCGGGTGTAATTCCCGCTACTGAAATGTTGCTTTACCGCCAGACTTTCGCAGGTGCACCACAGATGATCCTATAACCGCCAATAACAACAGAACAGCCAGCAGGAACGCGTGAAACGCGGTTTCCTGCTGGTTTTTTGTACGCCTTTCTGCGAGGGGCGGTCAACCTATTGTGGACAGGCGGTAAAGTCACTATTCTAACGGCCGGTCATTGTCGAATTAGGGCCCCGGGTGACATAATCAAAGCATACAGAAACAACTCTGGCAACGAATCTACAGGAAGGCGTGAAGACATTTGGAAGTTTTCCGCAAGCAATCGGATTCTGCGGTAATCCGCATAGCAGCAAAGGGCATCCTTGCCGGCAGGATAATCTGCCGCGGGGATGCCCTTTTTGCCGTCCTTTGCTAAGGACGGAAAAGTCGGTTCTTCTAATTGTATAGAGCTGCTGCAATGTGAAAAATTGCAGCGCTCTCGCAAAGGTATCTTTGATTCCCCCGGCTTACAACGGCAGGTCGCGCTGCCGGAAAATCTGGATGCCTGCGGCGAAGGCCAGCAGCCCGGTCAGCAGCAGCCAGAAGGATATCCAGGCGACATCCGCCGTGCCTTGCACGATATCGCCGGGGCGGTAGAAGCTGAACAACGTGAAGTAGCGCAGCGCATCCAGCTTATCTGTGATTTTCGCGAGAATGTCGATTGTGAAGAAACCGAAGGTGATGCCTCCGGAAATCCCAAACGCTTTCTTCTCGTCATTACATACACAGGAGACCAGAAAGACAAGGCCGCCAATGGCAAAAAACAGCAGGAACGCAACGGTGTTAAGCTGGGTAAACCGGCCCATGCCGAATTCATATTCCGTACCAAGAAACCAGAGCTTGCCGGCGAATCCGGCCAGTGTGGTTACAGCTATAATAATGAACAGTGAGGTGACCAGCACGAGTGCCTGCGTAAAGGCAACCTTGCGGCGTGTAGTCGGCGTGGCCAGCAGATAGGCCATGGAGCCGCGGTCCACTAACCTTGCTACCAGCTGGGTAGACATCTGTACACAAACGATGGACAGGATCAGCACCAGAATGAGCCCGTAATATTCTCCCGAAATGAAGGCTTCGGCATTGGCGAAGCCGTTGCTTAGTCCAAAGGCGTTGCTGACCCCCTCGGGCATGGCTTTTACAAGATCATCAATGGCTTTCGTATTGTCCGCAAGTCCCGGATACAGCCAGATCATAAACACGATATAGAAGGCGGAACCAAAGGCGTAATTCATAATGCCCTTCAAATTGACACGCATCATTTCTTTATAGAGTGGAAGATTCATTGGACATCCGCCTCACGATCATAATAATTCATGAAAATATCTTCCAGGTTCTGCGTCGATACATCCAGACTTCGAATCCGGAAATTGGCGACCTCCCGGGTGAATTCATTGTAATTGCCCTGTACGGCAATCCGCACCAGGTTTCCTTCACGGGTAAGCACCTGCAGGCCGGAGGGGGCGAAACGCTCCGCTTCTTCGGCCGTTTCAAAAATGATGTCGAACAGCTTGCGCTGCATCGACTGCAGCTCATGAATATTTTTGACGGCGATGATCTTCCCGTCCTTGATAATTGCTGCCCGGTCACAGGTGCGTTCGATCTCCTGGAAGCTGTGGGAAGACATCAGGAAGGTGGCTCCCGCTGCTTTTTCCTCCAGCACGAGTTCAATAAATACCTTCTGCATCAGCGGGTCCAGGCCTGAGGTCGGTTCATCGAGAATAATAACGTCGGGGCTGTGCATGAAGGCGGCAACAATTCCAACCTTCTGCTTCATACCCTTTGACATCTTGCGGATTGGGGTAGCGGCATCAAATTGCAGCCGCTCGATCAGCTGTTCACGTTTGGCGGAGTTTTTCACACCCTGCATCGATGCCATGAAATCAAGAAAACCTTTGCCGGTCATGCCGTCAATAAAGTTGATCTCACCGGGCAAATACCCGGTGTGCCTCTGCACCGTTCCCTGTCCCTTCCAGACATCCAGCCCGTTAATCGTGACAGAACCCCGGTCCGGCTTCATGAATCCCATAATATGCCGGATCGTTGTCGATTTCCCTGCTCCGTTAGGCCCCAGGAAACCGAACACCTCGCCTCTCGCTACCGTGAACGATACTTCTTCAATCCCTCTGCCGTTTGAAAACCGTTTGGTTAAGCCCTCTACCTTCAGCATGCTGCACCCCCGCCGTAATAATGAAATATTAGTGACTGTATAGTTCATATGTTATAATAGTCCCGGGAATTACCTAAGTCAATATAAATATGAACTCATATTAATGATATATTTCATTATTTTTCGGACTGTACACTAAATCGTCAAGTTAGGGTGAAGGACATGAACGGCTTCGAGAAGAGAAAGGCAATGATCAAGGGGAATATTATGAAGACAACCATGGTCATGCTGAGGACATGGGAGCCGAAGCGGCTGCGGATTGCTGATATTGCCAAGGAGGCGGAAGTCTCGCAGGTCACAATTTATAATTATTTTGGCAGCAAGGAAGAGCTGCTTAAGGAGTCTTTCAAGGATTTTATTCAGCGGGCCATCCGTGAATTCGAGGAAGAAATGCTGAAGCAACAGTCGCTGAGGGAACTGATCAGCTACACGATTTTTAAGGAGAAAGAAACGTATTACAACCTGTCCCCGGCGCTGATCAAGGAGGTTATGTTTGATGACCCGGAGATGTATGCGTACATTCAGGAGCAGTATGATACCAAGATAATTCCACTGATGGTCAAAATGCTGGAGGACGGAAAAGCGAGCGGTGAAATTTCGGATAAGGTCTCTGTAGAGGCGTTTCTGATGCTTATTCAAATCTACATGAAGAGTTCCGAGGAAATGCTTGGGGTGATGGAAAAACACGAGAATAAAGCTGCTTTTCTGGATGAGCTGCTGCATCTTTTCTTTTATGGGCTTTGCGGGCAGGAGCTTCCCAAGATATAACCGGCTGTCCTGTCACCTGACCACAACTGGGGAGGACGGCCGGAAGATGTCTATCTTTTCGAAGCGATGTGCGGCTAGAGCAGGGATTTGAAGGAATGGCGGATGACGTCGCCGCGGCTGATAATGCCTACGAGCACACGTCCGCGTTCAACCGGAACCTTTTTGATCTGTTTTTTACCCAGAATGGCGGCGATCCGTTCGATGTCTTCGTCCCAGGATACCGTGATGACTTTCTTTTTGGCAATTGCCATCACATTTAGATTCAGCAGCTTCCGGGTCCGTTCTTCGTACTCATCCTCATCGCCTTTAATCACATTCAATTGGAAAAAGGAATCAACGATGACATCATCATGTTTGCCGATATAGCGCATAATGTCTCCATCGCTTAAATAAGCGACGATTTCGTTTCTGTCGTTGATGACTGGCATGCCGCTGATCCGGTGCTGGATGCATTTCTCAATAAAGGTCTGTACGGTATCATATTCTTTGACCTTGTAGACCTGCGTGATCATAAATTCATGAGCTTTCATAAAGTTCCCCCAGTAACAATTCACTAGCATTTATAAGAATAACTTGTATAATGAAACTATATACTTGTATTATACAAGTTGCCATGATGATGTCAATAATCATCCGTGTATTCCTATGAAAATTACTCGTATCACTTTAATATGCTTCAGCTGAGAGAGAGGTCACAACCTGCCATGGAGAAACGTCCGATAGAAACCATAGAACTGGAAATGTCAATTCTCAGCCGCCGTTTGACTTCAATGAGCACATATAAAAAACTCGGAATGCTGGACTTCTCCGCGTATCTGCTGCTGCGTCAAATCGCCTCGCACGGCTCGGCCGGTGTTAAGGCGCTGTCTGAGGAATTCCGGCTGGATATCTCTACGATCAGCAGACAGGCGTCAACGCTGGAGCAGAAGGGTTATCTGTTCCGTGAACCGGACCCGCAGGACGGAAGGGCTTATACGCTGCAGATTTCTGAACTTGGACTTAACATGCTGAAACAGAACATGGATATCCGCCAGGATAAGGTCGGCAAAATGCTGGAGGACTGGACCGAAGAGGAACGGGAGAATTTCGGGCAGCTGCTGCAGAAGCTGAACGACGCTATTTTTCGAGAAATGTAAGGTAAGGGTATAACCTACTATAACCGGAGGTGTCTTATGAATCCCCAGGATAGTCAAGAAGAAAAGCTGCTAATGGTATTCGAGAACATCAAACGCTTGACCACCCGCACCAAATGGAATGATTCGATTCCCCACGGGGAATTTCTTATGATGTTCGCCATCAATGTCATGATGAAGAAAGAAAGTAGAGAACCGGAGGCGCCGGAGTGTCCGGGAGTCATGATCTCCAAATTAAGCGAGCTGCTGCAAATCAGCAGACCCACCGCCTCGCAGGTTGTCAGCTCTCTGGAAGAGAAGGGGTATATTGAACGCGCTATGTCTGTAACAGACCGCAGAGTGATCTATATCAGCCTTACGGAACAGGGGCAGACGGAATTCAACAAGAACATGGAGCGGTATTCCAGCGTCATGAACGAGATTATTGAGAAGGTGGGCCGGGAAGAGGTCAACCAGTTGATTGACACTTGTGAACGCCTGCGGAATGTGGTGGATGAGGTGAGAGAGCAGCTGGTGTCCAGTCAGGGCATGATTGAGGAAATAATAGTTTAGAAAAAGAAAAAAATGGGCCTTGGAGTATCTTCCAAGGCTTGTTCTACATTCATGAATAATTGGGAGCCCCCCTATTGTAATTTTAGTGAAAATGGAATATCCTACATATAGAAATATTTCGAAATGATTTTGATCTAATTGTTAACGGGAGGTGCGCATGGGAATTAAGGATACGTTCAAAGCTCTGTCGGATGAATACCGCAGAGAGATGCTCGAAATGCTGAAGGGCGGAAGGATGACTGCAGGAAGCATCGGCGAACGCTTTGAGATGACACAGGCGACCGTGTCGCATCATCTGTCCGTACTCCGGGAGGCCGATCTGGTCCGCACCGAGCGGGACGGAAAGTATATTTATTATGAACTGAACACCAGTGTATTTGACGATGTAATGAAGTGGATTCTAGCGTTTAAAGAGGAGGAATGAAGATGCTCAAATTCAAGATGACCAGCATCATTGCCCTGCTTGTTGCCTTAATTCCGATGGGTTTATATCTCTATCTGTACCCGCAAATGCCGGACATGGTGCCGATGCATTTCGACATCAAAGGGAATGCCGACCGCTTTGTGCCCAAATCCAGCTCGGAGGTACCCTTTCTGGCTGCTTTAGGCCTGATGGGGTTCATATTCTTTAAGCTGATATTCTTTTTCATCATTCGAAGCGCCGCACGTAGAGGCGAAGATAACGCAAGATCCATCACCAAAACATTGGATATTACGACCCTATGCTGCACCGTGCTGTTTGCGGGAATATCGGTTCAGGCATTATTTGTGCAAGCGGGAAGTTTTGATTTTTCAAGAATGGATTTTGTGCGGATTGCTGCCGGGATGCTCGGACTGATTATGCTGCTAACCGGCAACCGGATGCCCAAGCTGAGACGGAATTCCCTGGCGGGTCTGCGGACCAAAGAGACAATGAGAGATGAACAGGCATGGTTCAGGACTCAGCGCTTCGCTGGAAAATGGTATGTCGCCGGGGGTGCGGCAATGGTGTTGGGCTGCCTGCTGCCGGGCTGGTGGGCGCTATACTCGGCAATTGCAATTTTCGCCGTGGTGAATATAGTGCCAATCGTTTATGTGAAAGCAAAGCTGAAACCAGAGTAGGGGTAACTGTGAGGAATGGTAGAATATTGGGCATAGCCTGCAACATGTCTTATAGATGAAACAAAAGTGAGACGCAGATTGGGTTTACACACAGCCGCTGCATTGACAACAAATTTGGAATTGGCTATACTTTCTGTAATCTTATAGTTGGTATACGTTGAACGAGACAGTAGCAGCCTTTGTCCCTGTCACAGAAAGCCGGGGGGTGATGGAACCCGGCACACACATGGACTGCGAATTACACTCCGGAGTATCTTGGGTAATGCCAAGCGGAAGGAAGCGAACGATAACTCGCTGAAAGTGGTACGGACACAGCTGTTAAGTGTTCGTGCAATTTGGGTGGTAACACGGTTAATTATAGTCGTCCCTGTGTCTTCATAGACAAGGGGGCGATTTTTTTGTTGGCCAAATCCTCCGAAACCCAGCCGCTGTGCTTGCTTCAACGTAAATCCAAAGAACACGAATAATTACACAAAAGGGGCTGTATCATGTTGAACATTATTGATGAACTGGAATGGCGCGATGCGATTAATCAGCAGACGGATGCGGAAGGACTGCGGGAACTAACGAATACGAAGGCGATTTCGCTCTATTGCGGCGTAGACCCTACAGGCGACAGCATGCATATCGGCCATTTGATTCCCTTTATGATGCTGAAGCGTTTCCAGCTCGCCGGACACCGTCCGGTAATTCTGATCGGCGGGGCAACCGGCACAATCGGCGATCCAAGCGGCCGCCAGAGTGAGCGTTCGCTGCAGACGATGGAGCAGGTGCAGGAGAATGTTGCAGCGCTGACTGCTCAAATGAAAAGATTGTTTGTTACCGACGGTGACAACCAGGTGCGTATGGTCAACAACTACGAGTGGACGAAGAACATTAACGTGATCGAATTCCTGCGGGACTACGGCAAAAACTTCAGCATCAACACGATGCTGGCCAAAGATGTTGTTTCCAGCCGGCTCGACAGCGGGATTTCGTTCACCGAATTTTCCTACCAGATTCTGCAGTCGATCGATTACCTGCATCTGTACCAGCATGAGGATGTGCAGCTGCAGATCGGCGGCTCTGACCAATGGGGCAATATTACGAGTGGACTGGATCTTATCCGTAAAAAAGAAGGCAGCGAAGCCAAGGTGTTCGGCCTTACCATCCCGCTGATGCTCAAATCGGACGGCACCAAATTCGGTAAAACCGCCGGGGGCGCCGTGTGGCTTGATCCTAAAAAAACGACGCCGTATGAGTTCTACCAGTTCTGGGCTAACACCGATGACCGCGATGTGGTGAAATACCTCAAATACTTCACGTTCCTGAGTAAGACGGAAATCGAGGCACTTGCCGAAAAAGTACAAACTGAACCGCATAAACGGGAAGCTCAGAAAGCACTGGCCGAAGAGATGACCCGGTTTGTTCATGGCGAAGAGCTGCTGGAGCAGGCAAAACGTATCACCGCTGCTCTGTTCAGCGGGGATATCCGCTCTCTGACCGCAGACGAAATCGAGGAAGGCTTCAAGGAAATGCCGACCTATACCGCAGCCGCTGAATCGAAAAATATCGTGGAATGGCTGGTGGACTTAGGGGTTGAGCCGTCCAAACGCCAGGCGCGTGAGGATATCACCAAAGGGGCAATCTCCATTAACGGTGAGCGTGTGAGTGAGCTTGAAGTGGAGATTACGGCTGATCATGCTATCGGCGGACGATTCATCATCATCCGCAAGGGCAAGAAAAATTACAGTCTGGTAAAATTGACCCAAAATTGACCTAATACCGCACTACGCGATGCTCAACACAAAAGCCGCCGAACCCTGAGAGGTTCGGCGGCTTTTTGTAAATATAAATATTTATATGCTTCACGCTATAAATTATCCGTTTCCGCTTGGTTGATCAGATATTATTCATCCTCAAGCTTTGCAAGCTCATCCTCAAGTCCGGCGAGACTTGTGCGGATAGCTTCGGCTAAGGCATGTTGTCTGGCTGCCTGCTCCAGCAGTTTCTCCTCCCCGGAGGCATCAGTCACCGGGTCATATGCCGGAGAGGTTCTTAACCGGTTCAAATCTGCCTCACAAGCTTTTCCGGCATGTTCAGCTTGTTTCAATTCTTCCCCGGCGATGCCAATCTGGTACTCCAGATACGTGAAGTCAGATGAGGCTGCGCTGTGGGTTGAACGCTGTGAATAAGTCATCATGCACCTTCTTTCCTGTCCTTTCGGGTAACTGTATGTTCATCATACAAGCTTTCGGGGATGACCTCAACTGACCTATAGGCGTATGCCTTTTCAGCCATGGAATGGTGATCTCTTCAAGCTGCCTGCGACATTGCTCACAGACAACAATCCCTATTCTTGTTTTACCATTAGAGAATTGAAAATAAAAGCTAAATTTTTCAATAACAGTTTACAAGGGAAGCTTCCCGCGAAAGAAGGTTGTTATACATAATGAAAGCTTTATCTTTTGACACATTAGACGAAGTTAAACGTTACCTGGGGGAAAAGCCAAGCAGCCGTGGTCTCGTGCTGTTCGCCTCCGCTGCTGCTGTCAGGGAACTTTCCCCGCATGCGCCTGCAAATGCCGTGTTATGTTCGACCAAAGGTGAATATACCCCGAAGGGTTACCGGAACGGCGTGGTTTCGGGGTTTGAATACGATGCGGATATCGCCGATATTGTGGAAATTCTGCACCCGCCCGTGCTCAGCGGCGATAACCTCAAGGCCTCGTACCATAAAATGGAAGACAACGTGAATGCGTTTCTGCTGCTGTTGTGCGACGGAAGGGCTGCAATGGAAGAGACGATTCTCTCCTCGCTTTATTTTATCGATCAAGAGTTCAAGGTGCTTGGCGGAAGCGCAGCGGATGATGAGAGCGGAGAGACCTATCTTTATATCGGAAGCCGCCGGGTGCGCAACCTGGGAATCTTTTTCAACTTGACCGTCCGTACCGCATTGATCAAAGAGAACATATACGTTCCGACCGGAACGAAACTGCTGGTAACAGAAGCGGATGTGTTTGGACGAACGGTATATTCGTTTAACGGCCGCCCGGCGGCAGAGGAATATGCGCGTGTGCTGGATGTGGAGGAAGACCTGTTAGCCGGGCATTTCCTGAGCAACCCGCTGGGCAAAAGATACGAAGACGATCTGATTATCGCATCTCCGATGGTCATCAATCCGGACAAGTCTATTACCTTCTACAGCCAATTGATGCCGAGCACTTATCTGGAGGTGCTTAGCGCGGCTGACCCGCTTGTAGTGCTGGAGCAGACACTGCGTGAGATTCCGTTTAAGCCTGCTTTTGTACTCAACATCAATTGTACGCTGCGCGACCGGCTGTTCCTCCGGGATGGCTTGTGGGGAGGATTTGACGACAAGATGATCGGGTTCTGCGGGAATACCGCCGGCTTCATCAGCTACGGGGAGCAATATTACAAAAAGCATGCCAACCAGACAATGGTATTACTGCTGGTCGGATAAGGGGGACTCATTATGCAATGGATCAACAAGCTGCGCGCTTCATGGGGGAAAAGCAGCCGTGACGCGGATATAGAAACTCATGGCAGCGTCATCCAGACAAAAAAGGACAGTATGCCCGGCCAATCAAGCACCTGGAATGATTCGAATCCCGTCTCCAAGCCATTATCCTATGGCATTCATGCCTATTCCTTGGCGGAGCAGATCAGCCGCGAAACCGGGTTCATCCTCCAGGAAGAGGGACGGATGGTAGAGGATTTCGCAGCTCTGCGCGCGGGAAGCGGCGAGATGATCAGCCAGATCGGCGGAACGCAGCGGCTGCTGGAGCATTTGAAGGCCAACAGCGAGCAAACAGAAAGGCTTATCAATGAAATGTATGGCAGTCTTGCGTTTTCCTCAAACAAAATTGAATATGCGAAGGAAGCCAACGTACAGATATCTGCTGAAATGCAAAAAGCCTCGGCGATATTCACCCAGTTTGTTTCTTTAAATCAAGAGCTAAGCCAGCATTTTCAGAGTATTGGGCAACTGGCGGGCATTATTACGGAAATCGCCGAGCAGACCAATCTGCTGTCCCTGAACGCAGCCATCGAGGCGGCAAGGGCTGGTGAGCATGGGCGGGGGTTCGCGGTCGTTTCTTCAGAAATCCGCAATCTTGCCGACCGGACCCGCAGCCACGTGGAAGAAATTATGGGCTCGCTGTCAGGGATGACAGGCGTGATAGAACAGCTACACGACAAGTCCAGTGATGGAACACGGGCCATGGCAGAGACGAACGAGCGGATCGGCCAATCGACCGTTTATATGAACGAGATCGTCGAAGCGGAGGAAGAAGTATTCCAGCATCTGGAGAAAATACAGGTTTCCCAGGACAGCAGCCTTAAAGATGTGGAACGCATCAATGCCGATCTGCTGCATGTCATAGAGAAATCAGGGCAGGATTCCGAACAGTTTGAGATGCTTGTCCTTACGATTCAGAAAAAAGCTGATCATTTTCAGCAGATGCTGAATCACTTGCATCAGATGGCGGAGCTAAGGCAGCTTGGTAAAGAGGGAGAAACAGCCGCCCGGCGTGAATAAGGCCGGTTTGTAAAGAGCGGTTTTAATGGTAAGTAAAAAGGTCCACCGTTTAAAAAAGAGCAATAAAAAACCCGCAGTAAGGATGATTCCCTTGCTGCGGGTTGCTTGCGTTCTTGTCTATGTCAGTGTGTATGTAATATAGATAGACAGACGTTTAGTTTTTATCGATGAGTTCAAGTTTTTCAAGGATCTTTATTGTTGTTAAGGCGGATAACTGAACGGCTAATTCAACGCTTTCTTTCTGAATTCCGTCCTTCTCAATAGCATCCTTGTTCTCTGAGAAGACTTCTTCAGTTACTTGGCTGATCAGACTTTTGACGATTTCAATATGCATAATAAACTCCCCCTCTCCGGAAAAATAGCCACATTCTTATATTTCGGCAGATCATCAGGTTTTTCTTTGAAATAAACCTTCCTCAATTAGCAGAAATCGGGTGGAGAAAAGTATAAACCATCTCATTATTATGATATAGTTAATATTGATTTTTAATCCAAACCCTTTCGTTAGACAGAAGAGGTTGTTTGAATACATATCAATTGGTACAGAAGACCTGAGAGGGAGTACTCCATGACACAATTTGTCTACAAGCAAATAATTGATGACCTTAAAATGAAAATCTTTGCTGGACAGTTTGCGGATATGCGATTACCCGATGAACGCAGTCTTAGCGAAACGTATCAGGTTAGCCGCAGCTCCATCAAGCGCGCATTAACCAAAATGGAAAGTGTCGGAATCATTTTTAAAAAACGAGGTTCAGGCACGTTTATTAACCCCTTATACATAAAAAACGAATCCATCTTCAATTACGAAGGTTCCAATCTGGGTGTCACCGACAATTTCCAGATGCATGGCAAGAAACCTAAAGTCAAAGTGTTGAATTTCGAGGTTATTCCGCCAACAAAAGAATTGCAGCGGGATTTGTTCCTGGGGCCCCATGATTTTGTATACAAAATCGTCCGCTTGCGCCTGTTCGATGATGATCCCTTTATGATAGAGACGGGGTATATCCCGATAAAAATCGTTCAGGATTTAAACCAGACGATTATTGAGGGCTCCATTTTTAATTATCTGGAAGACTCGCGCAACCTGGCCGTAACCAAATCATTTTTATCTATTTTTGCCGAGCCGTCCTTGTCCACGGATCAGGAGCTGCTGCACTTGAAAGAAAATGAACCGGTTGGCATTATGGAGGGGATTTTCTTTTTGGACAATGGTACTCCCTTTGAATTTTCCCATATGCGGTTTCATTATCAATATTTGAAATTTAATACGTTTGTATCTGTTCATTAAGGAGCAGAATAAGACCGGGGATTTTCCCGGTCTTATTTTTTTGTATACTTTACTTTTTTATGGATGTAACGTATTTACATAAATTTCAATATAACTGTGTTTTGACAGCGTTTTTCCTGAGTTTTTCATACTATGTTCAAATTTTCACAAAATTGGACCGTATCACTTGTCAAAAAGGTTGTATTTATTTTGGGCAGAGGTATGATGTATTTGTAGGGAAAAAGAATGGCAATAAGCAACAATATATATATAGGAGTGGATAAAATGGGATTATCAACCATGAAAGTCGATTATTCGTCTAAAACGTATCTGGAAAAGCTTGACGCTTATTGGCGTGCAACCAACTACATTTCGGTAGGTCAGCTGTATTTGAAAGACAATCCGTTGTTAAGAGAACCTTTGAAAGATGCTGACGTTAAGATTAAACCTATCGGACACTGGGGTACTATTCCGGGCCAAAACTTTATTTATGCCCATTTGAATCGTGTAATTACTAAATATGATTTGAACATGTTCTATGTTGAAGGTCCGGGTCATGGCGGTCAGGTCATGGTTTCGAATTCCTATCTGGACGGAAGTTATACTGAGATTTATCCGGAAATTACGCAGGATATCCCGGGTCTCAAAAAACTGTTCAAACAATTCTCGTTCCCGGGCGGCGTTGCTTCCCATGCTGCACCTGAAACTCCTGGATCCATCCATGAAGGCGGCGAGCTGGGTTATTCTTTATCCCACGGCGCCGGCGCTATTCTAGATAACCCGGATTTGATTTCGGCTGTTGTCGTTGGAGATGGTGAGGCTGAAACCGGACCACTGGCCGCATCATGGTTCTCCAACCGCTTCATCAACCCTGTTACAGATGGCGCTGTTTTGCCGATTCTGCACTTGAACGGATTTAAAATCAGCAACCCGACGATTCTGTCCCGTCAATCGAAAGAAGAAATCACCGCTTACTTTACAGGCATGGGCTGGGAGCCGTTCTTTGTAGAAGGCGAAGACCCTGAACATATGCATCCGGAAATGGCGAAGGTACTCGATACCATCGTCGAAAGAATTGCAGCCATTCAAAAAAATGCGCGTGAAAATAACGACCTTACCCGCCCGGTATGGCCGATGCTCGTCTTCCGTTCCCCTAAAGGCTGGACTGGACCGGCAGCATGGGACGGTGTGCCGAATACCGGTTCGTTCCGTGCCCACCAGGTTCCAATTCCGGTTGACCAGAAAAATATGAAACATGCTCCAGCTTTGCTTGAATGGATGAACAGCTACAGACCGGAAGAATTATTTGATGAGAACGGCCGCTTGAACGCAGAGCTTGCCGAAATCCTGCCTACAGGCGACAGACGTATGGGTATGAATCCTGTTACTAACGCTGGCAACCTTATCAAAGATTTGCGTCTGCCGGATTTCCGCGACTATGTGCTTGATAACTCCGTTCCAGGTAAAGTAGTAGCCCAGGATATGGCCGTTCTCGGAAAATATCTGAAAGAGGTTGTCCTGCTCAATGAAGATAACCGCAATTTCCGGATTTTCGGACCGGATGAAACGATGTCCAACCGTCTGGGACCTGTGTTTGAAGTGACCAAACGCCAATGGCTGGATCAAATTAATGAACCTAATGACGAATTTCTCGCTTCGTATGGCCGTGTAATTGATTCCCAATTATCGGAACATCAGGCGGAAGGACTGCTGGAAGGTTATGTATTAACCGGACGTCATGGCTTCTTTGCAAGTTATGAAGCTTTCCTGCGCGTTGTGGATTCGATGATTACCCAGCACTTCAAATGGCTGCGTAAAGCAACCGATCAAGGCTGGCGCGCTGATATCCCTTCACTCAATGTTGTCGCAACTTCAACCGTGTTCCAGCAGGACCATAACGGTTATACGCACCAGGATCCGGGTTTGCTGGGTCATCTGGCAGACAAAAAACCGGAGTTCATCCGGGAATATTTGCCGGCTGATGCCAACTCCCTGCTGGCTGTATTTGACACCATCCTGAACGACCGTCAAAAGATTAACCTGATTGTGTCTTCCAAACATCCGCGTCCACAGTGGTTCTCGGCTCAAGAGGCGCAGGAACTGGTTGATAAAGGACTCAAGATCATTGACTGGGCCAGCACGGACAAAGGCGGCGAGCCTGATGTTGTATTCGCTTCTGCAGGTACCGAACCTACGATTGAAGCTTTGGCTGCCATCTCTATCCTGCATGAGAAATTGCCTGAGCTGAAAATCCGTTATATCAACGTGGTAGATCTGCTTAAGCTGAGAAGCCAGAAACTTGATCCGCGTGGTTTATCTGATGATGAGTTTGATCAATTTTTCACAAAGGATAAACCGGTCATCTTCGCTTTCCATGGTTATGAAGGCCTGATTAAAGACTTGTTCTTCGACCGCCACAATCATAACCTGCATGTGCATGGCTACCGTGAGAACGGCGACATCACGACTCCGTTCGATATGCGTGTACTGAATCAGATGGACCGTTTCGATCTGACGAAGGAAGCTGTTCTGAGCTTGCCTGCAGCTGACAAACACACTGCCATCGCGGATGAGATGGATGCTATGGTTAAGAAGCATTATGAGTATATCCGTGAAGAGGGCATTGACCTGCCGGAAGTGGAGAATTGGGTCTGGAAGAGTTTGAAATAAGTTTGAGAAATCCGTTTGTAAATGTATGATGAAGTTGAAGGTGTCTGTCCCAGTGTACATTAGGGGCAGGCACTTTTTTTGAATGGGACTTAGGCTGGGATTTGTTCTATTAAGCTGACTGGTATCCATGTGGTAAAATAGAGGGATATGAAAGAAAAATTCAGCTAGGAGCCCTGAGAATGAAAACTATCATTGATATCGCCCGGGCGGCGGGTGTGGCTAAAAGTACGGTCTCAAGATATTTGAACGGTGGTTCTGTCAGCGATGCGACGAGAGAGAAAATCGAACGCATCATCAAACAGAACCAGTATGTGCCCAACACATTCGCCCAAAGCCTGAAGGCAAAGCGGACCAGCATTATCGGCACAATCGTTCCGCGCCTCGACTCCTATGCAGTCTCACAGACCTTGATGGGCATAGACGATGAGTTGCGGGGACGCCAGTATCAGCTGCTCATTGCCAACACCAATCAGGACTTGGAGCGGGAAATTGAATTCATTTATGAGATGGCGAGGCAAAAAGTTTCCGGTCTGCTGCTGCTGGCGGCGCAAGTAACGGAGCGGCACCTGAAGGCGGTCCGGGACTGCAAAATTCCGGTTATACTGATCGGGCAGCAGCATGCAGACCTGCATAGCGTGATTCATGATGATGTAATGGCTGGTTATCTGATGGGCAAGCATATTCTTGAACAAGGACATCGCCACATCGCTTATCTTGGAGTTACAGAGCAGGACATCGCGGTAGGTGTAAGGCGGAAGCAAGGCTTCCAAAGGGCTCTTCGCGAATACGGGAATTGCGATGCAAGGTTTTATACCTCCGGATTCAGAATGAACGAGGCTGTGACGGCGGCCGATTTGCTGTTTGAGGACAGGGTGCCTACAGTCATCGTGTGCGCGACCGACAATATTGCGCTCGGTGTGATGAAAGCAGCCTCGATCAGACATATACTGATTCCTTCCGGAGTGTCGGTGACGGGATTCGGCGATTACGAGGTCACTGAAATTGTTCATCCGGCGTTGACGACTATGAGATTTTATTACAGAGAAGCCGGGCAATTGGCTGCGGAGAACATCATAGCCTTGGTGAATGGAGAAGAGGTCGCCAAAGTCTCCGTCTCCGGCTGCGAAATTATTCAGCGAGAAAGCGTTGACAATTTGACTAGACTCAGCATACAATAATATTGGAACCGGTTCCGGGCCTTTTTTCACAGCGATGTTGGAAAGAGGTTTTCTTTTTAAGATACTTGGAACCGGTTCCGTTGATGAGAACTAGACCAAATAGATAGTGGAGAGTCTGATGATAAAAATGGATAGAAAACAGCTGTACCGTCTTATTGAAGAAGCAGAGCCGGGTGAACGGGAAGCGCTTGAGCGGCTGGTCGCACGCAGCCCATGGAGACAACAATTTCATATTCAGCCGGAAGCGGGATTACTGAATGACCCTAACGGCTTCTCCTACTACGGAGGCGAATACCACTTGTTTTACCAGTGGTTTCCTTTGGGGACGCAGCATGGCATGAAATATTGGTATCATACTTCTTCTTCTGATCTGGTGCACTGGAAGAACCTTGGCATCGGCATTGCTCCGGGCGGGCAATACGATTCACACGGGGTGTTCTCGGGAAGTGCGATTGAGAAGGATGGCAAGCTGTTCCTGATGTATACGGGGAATACCCGCACCGAGGACTGGATCAGACTGCCCTATCAGTGCCTAGCTGTAATGGAACAGGACGGAACGGTTATAAAGCTCGAGCGTCCGGTGATATTCGATGTGCCGCCTGGCTATACAGATCATTATCGTGATCCGAAAGTGTGGAAGGCAGCGGAGGGCTACTACTGTGTCATCGGTGCGCAGCGCACTGATCATACAGGCTGCGTGGTGCTGTACAGCTCGCCGGATTTGCACAATTGGCGTTTTGAAGGGGAGCTTGGCACCCGGCTGATGAAGTTTGGATATATGTGGGAATGCCCCGATTACTTTGAACTGGACGGAGCAGGGGTGCTGCTGTTTTCCCCGCAAGGTCTTGCGCCGGAGGGCGGCAAATTCCCGAATATCTATCAGTCAGGATATCTCACTGGCGATCCGTTACGTTTGCCGGACAGGGATTTCCGCCATGGTGAATTTCGGGAGCTTGATTATGGCTTTGATTTTTATGCGCCTCAGACAACCCAGGCACCCGACGGCAGACGTTTGCTGGTCGGATGGATGGGGCTGCCGGAGATTGATTATCCTACGGATCAGCATGGCTGGGCGCATTGTCTGACTTTGCCCCGCGAGCTGACCTTGGAGAACGGCCGTCTGATCCAGCGTCCGGCCAGAGAACTGGTCAAACGCCGGGGGCGGATGACAGAGGCCCACACGGTAGTACACAGCGGGGCAGCTGAGATGAAGGAGCTTGGGGGTACCGTCTATGAGCTGCTGGCCCAGATCCGGGAGGATGGAGCAGAACGCTTCGGCATTGAGTTCCGTGTCGGCCCCAATGAGAGAACGGTCATCTATTACGATACTGCAGCGGGGAAAGTGGTACTGGACCGTTCTGAGTCAGGTCAAGCCCTGGCCCTGGAGTTCGGGACGGAGCGGAGCTGCACGACCGGTCTTCGGGATCACATGCTAACCCTGCAAATGTTTGTGGATACATCATCGGCTGAAGTGTTTGTGAATGACGGAGAAACGGTATTTTCGGCGAGAATTTTTCCTGAACAGGTAAGCACAGGCATCCGCCTTTATGCCGAAGGCGGCAGCGCGGAGTTCCGGGTTGTCCAATGGGAGATTGAATACAACGGGGAGGAATAGCGTTATGAATGAAAATCAAATGATCGCCAAGCAGGTTGTGCAGGCTATAGGAGGAGAAGACAACATCATCTCCTTCGCGCACTGCGCTACCCGACTACGTATTATGGTGCGGGACAAGGATAGCATTGACCAAGAGCAGGTCGAGGGCATCGACAAAGTCAAAGGGGCATTTTTTAACTCCGGACAGTATCAGATTATTTTCGGCACGGGCACCGTCAACCGTATTTTTGAAGAAGTAGAGAAGCTGGGCCTTCAGAGCACCTCCAAGGAAGATCTGAAAGATCAGGGCAAAAAGGCGGGGAATGTGTTCCAGCGGTCAATTCGCACTTTTGGGGACGTATTCGTTCCCATCATTCCGGTTCTGGTAGCCACCGGGTTGTTTATGGGACTGCGCGGTTTGCTGACCCAGCCGCAGATTCTTTCTTTGTTCGGGCTCGTGCCTGAGGATATCTCAGCTAATTTTCTGCTGTTCACCCAAGTGCTCACGGACACCGCTTTTGCTTTCCTGCCTGCACTTGTGGCCTGGTCGGCCTTCCGGGTATTCGGCGGCAGTCCCATTCTTGGGATTGTGCTTGGGCTGATGCTTGTCAATCCGGCTTTGCCCAATGCCTATGCAGTTGCCGGAGGGACGGCGGAACCGCTGATTATGTTCGGATTCATCCCGATTGTAGGTTATCAGGGGTCGGTACTGCCGGCATTTATTATGGGACTGATCGGGGCGAAGCTGGAAAAGGCATTACGTAAGCGCATTCCAGAAGCGCTTGATTTGATTTTGACGCCATTCCTGACTCTGCTGCTCATGATCACACTTGGCTTGTTCGCCATCGGTCCTCTGTTCCATTCCTTGGAGACGGGTGTACTGAATGCAACCACTTATGTGCTTGATTTGCCCTTGGGCATCGCAGGGCTATTGATCGGGGCGCTGCACCAGATTGTGGTTGTGACCGGCGTGCATCACATCTTTAATTTTCTGGAGATTCAGCTGGTGGAGCGTACGGGCGTCAACCCGTTCAATGCGATTATTACCTGCGCAATGGCTGCTCAGGGCGCCGCTTGTCTCGCTGTGGGACTGAAGACGAAGAATACCAAGCTGAAGGCGCTGGCATTGCCGTCCTCACTGTCCGCTCTGCTCGGTATTACCGAACCGGCGATATTCGGGGTCAACCTCCGGTATATGAAACCTTTTGTAATGGGGCTCATCGGCGGTGCGGCCGGCGGTTTCCTGGCTTCGCTGTTCCAACTGGCCGGCAACGGCATGGCCATAACGGTGATTCCCGGAACCCTGCTGTATCTGAACGGCCAACTTCCGCTGTACATTTTGGTCAATCTGGTTGCGATGGCTGTAGCCTTCGTGCTTACCTGGCTGTTCGGCTATCGTGATGAGGTGCCCGCAGGACCGGCAGAGCAGACGGCAGGCTCCGGTGGAACAGTATCAGCGCCTCCTCAGTCTGAAGAGATGCGTACGGAGAATACCGCGGACGTGAGTGTACGCGCGGCCTCCCCGGTCTTCGCTCCGAATCTGGTTGAGCCGGCAGATGAGCCGGGAACCCTTACATTCCTGGCTCCCCTTACAGGAACACTGGTGGCTCTGGATCAGGTGCCGGACCCCGGGTTTGCCGGCAAACAATTGGGAGATGGCATCGCCATTGAACCCAGCGAAGGCAAGGTCTACGCGCCGTTCGGCGGTACCGTGGCCCATGTGATCAAGAAAAGCAAACATGCCGTCATTCTGGAGCATGCCAGTGGAGCGCAGGTGCTTATTCATGTAGGTATTGATACAGTCTCCCTGAAGGGAGAAGGCTTCGTGCTTCATGTGGAGACCGGTGAGCAGGTGAAGGCCGGGCAATTGCTGATTGAATTCGATCTTGACGTGATCCGGGCTGCCGGGCTGTCTACGGTCACTCCGGTTATCGTTCCGGGGGGGATTGACAATGTGCTTGAGGTGAACCCCGCTTCGCCAGGAACAGTAACCGCCGGCATTGACAAGGCCATGCAAGTGAAAGTTGCGCTCCAGGAAATTTTATGATCCCGGAATGTTTGACTTAGGCACGTTATCGCAATATAGTAAACGGGACGAAGCAGCGGATTTCCGGCTTCGTCCCGTTTTGTTTTAATCGGGGTTGACCTTCCGTAACCATTATATTTTGTTTGACAGAGTAGGCGGTTTACGCCATAATACAATCCATACTAAACATATATGATTTATAAGAGGGGAGAGTCAGACATGTCACAGCTTAAAGCATTTAGAAAGTCATTTTGGATAGGAACCGTAGCACTTCTATTATTAGTGGTGGTTGCAGGATGCTCTGATTCCAAGAATAATTCTGAGTCAAATAAGAACGCCCAGCAGAACACGAATCAAGGGGCAAACCAGAGCGCAACTCCGGAGGAGCCTGCGGCGGGAGGAACCTTCGTCTATGGACGGCCTGCTTCCGTAACCTCACTTGATTTGCATAATCAGATTACATCGAATAACGCCTTTGCCATTGATAAAGTATTTGAATCTTTGGTTGCTTTTGACAGCAAGGGTGAAATTGTGGACTGGCTCGCCAAGTCCCATAGCATCAGTGAAGACGGCTTGACGTATACGTTTGTATTGCGTGACGGCTTGAAGTTTTCGAACGGTACTGAAGTTACTGCAGAGGATGCAGTATTCTCCTTACAGCGGCATTTGAAGGTTGGCGGACCGCTGGCGATAGCGGCAAAGGTCGATACCACTGTAGCGAAGGATAAACAAACGTTTGTTATTACGCTTAAAGAGCCTTACACACCGTTCATCTCTGAGCTGTCCAACTTCTCCAACGGAATAATTCCGAACAATTTCGGCGGGGTATCCGAAGAAGAGTTTTTCAAGAAACCGGTAGGTACAGGACCTTTCGTTGTTGAACAGTGGGATGCTGCTGGCGATCTGACGTTCACCAAGAACCCGAACTATTGGCAAGAAGGAAAACCTTATATTGATAAGCTTGTTTACAAGCTGATTGAAGATGACAGTCAGGCCATTAACCAGCTGAAGGCCGGAGAAGTGAATGCTATTGAATCTTTGGCATTGCAAAATGCCGATGAAATAAAAAAAGGCCCTGACACTACAGTAGTAACCAATGGCAGCTGGGTGACAGAGCAATTGTTCTTCAATACACTGGACAAGAATTTCTCTGATGTGCATGTCCGTCGTGCGCTCGCTCTGGCACTGGATCGTGAAGGCTTGACTAAGGCGCTTACCTTTGGATATGCACAGACTGCAAATTCATTGCTGCCGACAACCATTCCATATAATGCGAATGAGACAATCAAGGCACTGAACTTCGATCTCGATGCGGCCAAGGCGGAGCTTGCCAAATCTGCCTTCCCTAATGGATTCAATACAAAATTGCTTGTAGCCTCCGGCAACAGCACAAGAGCACAAGAGGCGCAAATTATCCAGGCAGCAGGTAAATCGATCGGGATTAACATTGAGATTGAATCCATTGAACTGGCCACTTTCCGTGAGCGTTTCTTCGCTTATGATTTTGCGGCAATGCTCAACAGCGGTCAAGCCGATTCTCCCGAAGCGAACTCGATTATCGCTTTTCAGACCGACCCGGAAGGCTTCAGTAAATCGTACTGGACCCATTACACGAATGATGAAGTGACCAAGCTTCTATATGAAGGCCAAAAAACGCCGGATGGTAAGGAACGTGAGGCAACCTACACCAAGCTGCTGCAAACTCTTGCTGATGAAGTTCCGTACATTCCTTTATATTATCCGGATATCCTGAAAGGCGTAGGATCTTCAGTGGATGGTCTCGTAGTTTTACCTAACGGCAGCGTTCGCTTTGAAGAAGTCCGTATCGGTAAATGATGAAGAGTAGCACGCTGTTAAGCCAATCGTCAGGAAGGAATACATCTTACAGCTGGCTTGTGACCGCTCTATTAAGAGCTTTGGCAGTGATCCTCTTTGTAGTGACCGCAGTCTTTTTCATCATCAGAATCGTGCCGGGAGATCCCGCGAAAATGATTCTGGGAGAATACAGCACACCTGAGGCCCTCGAGAGTATGCATCATACTCTCGGGCTGGATCTCCCTTTATGGGAACAATTCGTCCGGTTTGTGAAGACGCTGTTCACACATGGTGATACCGGCAATTCTATTATTACCGGAACCTCTACAAGAATGCTGATTGCCGAGCGGGCTCCCATTACTTTGCTGCTCATTGTGATGGCCTGTATCTTGGCAGTTATTATTGCCCTCCTGCTTGCTACGGTTGCAGCCACACACAAGGATAAGCTGCCGGATCATTTGATCCGTATTTTTCCTACAATAACTCTGGGTATGCCAATCTTTTGGGTTGGCATGCTTTTGATTCTGCTGTTTAGTGTCCGGCTTCATTGGTTTCCCGTTGGGGGTGTAGGCGAAGGTTGGTTAGGAACCTTGTACAGTCTTACACTTCCGGCGATTACCGTCGCCTTTTCGCAGATTCCTACGCTGGTACGTTCGTTAAGAGCACAGATGCTTGAGATATTGGAATCCGATTTTGTAGTCACACTGAAGGCTGCGGGATTGCCAAGCGGGGTTATCCTGTTTAAGCATGTGCTGCGCAACTCTGCGCTTCCGACGCTAATGCTGCTTGGCGTTAATATTTCTTATCTGATCGGCGGTACCCTGGTTGTTGAACAGGTGTTTGGCATCAAGGGAATTGGCAGCTTGCTGTTCACTTCAATTTCGAATCGGGATTTCCCGGTCATTCAAGGAATAGCGCTTTACTGTGCGATATCTGTTGTGATCATCAGCCTCCTGATTGAAATCATTTCGTGGTGGCTCGATCCCAGAACGAAAGGAAAACAATGAAACGTATAATAACAGAACCTATGTTGCTTGAGGACGCCAGGAAGACAAACGTTCTCCATCGAATAAGGAATACGCCTTCCCTTCTGGTGGGGAGCATTATGTTTGCAGTGCTTATTATCTTGGCTGTATTCATACCGTTTCTGAGTCCTTATGACCCTTCAGCGCAAAATTTGAGCGCCTTTTTGCAGCCTCCTTCTGCCGAACATTGGCTGGGGACGGATCAATTGGGACGCGATTTGTTTACGAGACTGATCTATGCGGCGCGAACCGATTTGAGCATCATGGTTCTGGCGGAAATTGTTCCATTCTGCACCGGTGTATTTTTGGGAATGGTTGCAGGGTATTACGGAAAATGGGCCGATAAGGTCATTACGCTGCTCACGGATACGTTTATCGCTTTTCCTTTTTATCTGATCGTGATTATCGTGGCTTTTGCCAGCGGAGCAGGTGAGCGGGGCATTTATATTACCTTTATGCTTGTAGGCTGGATTGTGTTTGCCCGTGTAGTCAGAGGTATTAGCGCATCGTTTCGCGAGCAGGAATGGGTGGCGTCCGCTCAGACGTTAGGGCTGCCAGGAGTGAAAATTATCCTTCGTCATCTCCTGCCCAATGTACTGCCTCAAGCGGTTGTAGTCCTTATGACGGATATGGTCGGACTTCTGGTGGCCATTGTTACACTCGGTTATCTTGGCATTGGCATTGCACCGCCAACCCCGGATTGGGGAACCATGATTTCGGATGGACAATCCTTCATAACTACAGCCTGGTGGCTCTCGGCGGTTCCGGGATTCGCAGTGGTGTATACGGGAATTGCGTTGTCTCTTGTGGGAGATGGTTTGGCAGACTTATGGAGGAAAAAATGATTTCTACAAGTCCGGTTTTGGAAATAGAAGCATTATCGCTGGGAACCAAGTCCAATACTAAATTAGTAAGCAATGTAAGCTTCTCACTGGGCAAAGGGGAGAGTCTGGGATTAGTAGGCGAATCGGGTTCCGGAAAATCGCTGACCCTGCGTTCGATTCTGGGATTGCTTCCACGAGGTGTTGAACAGACAGGCGGAGTCATTAAGAATGACGTAAGCAGCGCTATGGTATTTCAAGACCCGAGAGGGGCGCTGGACCCGCTCTGTCCGGTGGTTAAGCAGCTTGCGGAAGTCGTATATTATAGGCAGAAATTAAGCCGGAAGGCTTCACGCAGCGTGGCGCTGGAACTGCTCGAAATGCTTGGCCTGCCCGATTCTTTAAAGAGGGCCGACCGTTATCCGAGCCAGCTTTCAGGTGGGCAGTGCCAACGGGTAGTCATCGCCATTGCACTGGCATGCAAGCCGGGCATTCTTCTCTGCGATGAGCCGACAACGGCGCTGGATGTTACCGTTCAGCGGCAAATCATTGAAACGATCACCCGCCTGCAGAATGAACTGGGCTTTGCTATGGTATTTGTTACGCATAATCTTGCGATTGCAGCTGCCCTGTGCTCCAAGCTGTGTGTGATGAAAGAGGGGCGGATTGTTGAGCAGGGCGATACCCTCAGCGTTTTGCAGAACCCGCAAAATCCTTATACCCAAATGCTGATTAACTCGGTGCTTCCTCTGCCGGAGCTTGAAGGGAGCGGACAACCATGGAGCTAGCCCTGCAAGTGAAAAATCTGGCGGTTCATTACGGCGGATTTACTGCGCTCGATCATATCCATCTGAATCTGCAGCAGCATACTACCCTTGGCCTTGTAGGAGAGTCCGGCTCGGGCAAATCCACGCTGGCACGGGTCATTGCCGGGCTGATCACCCCGGGTGAGGGGCAGATTCTGCTGGGTGCACAAGAATTAACCAGGAAGAGAAGCCGGGAGCAGCGCAAGCGAATCCAGATGATCTTCCAAAATCCGGACGCTTCGCTGAATCCCAAGCACTCCATCAGGCAGATTCTGTCCGAAGCGCTTCTGTTTCATAAAATTGTCGGCCGCACGGAGGTCGAGCAGCGCTGTAAAGAGCTATTGAGCCGTGTTCAGCTGGAAGCCAAGGCATTGGACCGGTATCCTCACGAATTCTCCGGCGGCCAGCGCCAGCGGATCGCGATTGCCCGCGCATTAAGCATTGAGCCGAGCCTTCTGATTGCGGATGAACCGACCAGCGCCTTGGATGTATCTGTACAACGGAGTGTGCTCGAACTGTTTAACACGCTCAAAGGTGAGCTTAATCTTACTATGCTGTTCATCTCCCATGATTTGGGGGTTATCCATGCAATCAGCGATACGGTAGCAGTCATGCGGCAGGGAAAGCTGGTTGAGATCAGTCCCAAGGATCAATTCTTCGCCCGCCCTGAAACGGAATACAGCCGTGAGCTCTTATCCGCCGTTCCGAAAATGCCGAAGTCGATCACATCAGGAGGTTAATATGAGCCGAGAACATAAAGGATTTATACCGCTGTCATTGTCTGAGTTTGACACACTTACAAGCTTGCTCTCCCGGCTTTTGTCTACCGGTCATCCCCCGGTCATCATTCCCGGAGAGGCAATTCTGGGAATCGAGGCGGTAGCGGCGGGGATATCTGCGCCTGGCCGTACGATTCTAAATATAGTGACAGGACCCTATGGGAGTCTGTTTGGACAATGGCTTGAACGCGGCGGGGCAACGGTTGTTGAAGTAAAGGTCCCCTTTGATGAAGTAGTTACTGTTCAGGAAGTCGCTGCGGCGATTGAAAGGTTTAAACCGTGTGCGCTTTCCTTTGTTCAGGCAGAAGTGGTGACAGGCGGATCGAATCCGGCCAAAGAAATAATTAAGCTCGCACGCGCCGCTAACCTCGTTACGGTGACAGATTCCGTTTCGGCGGTTGGGGGAGAAGCCCTGCCGGTGGATGAATGGGGCGTTGATTTTGCAGCTATAGGCGCGCAGAAAGCTTTGGCCGGGCCTAACGGCGTCAGCGCCGTAAGCATCTCACCGCGCGGCTGGGAATTCCTCGAATCTAATAGCAATGCTCCGCGCAATTCCATTCTGTCCTTACTGGATCTTAAACCCTCACAGAAGGGGACAACACCGTTACGTGTTCCTCCCAACATTCCAACGCTGGAGGCAAGAGCTTTGATCTCGGCATTAACAGCCATTGAGGAAGAAGGCTTGGAACAGGTCATCAAGCGCCATGAATCGGCTGCGGCCTCGGCCGTTGCCGGTATCAAGGCCTTGGGTCTGGAGCCTTGGCAGAAGGATAGCCAACACTATTCTACACTGACTACGACGGTGCGGATTTCCGGGGAACCGGGCTTGCGTATCAATCAGCCTATCGGTATCGTAGCTCCCGGTGACGGAGAGCTATTCGGCCAGCTTCTGCGGATAAATCATTTCGGAACAAATGCTTCCCGTCAAAGCGTGGAAGAAGCCATTACGACGCTCGCCGGGCTGCTGAATCAGGACCCTGATCCTGCGCTCAAGGCAATCCGCCTGCTTTGGGGGAATGAACATGATCAATAAACATCCTGAGGCGTTAGCCTTCAATCATATTTTTATAGCTGGTATCGAAGGAAAACGTTTTGATATTAACATTAAGGACGGCCGGTTCTCCTCTATAGCTGAAACGGAGCCGCCTAAGGATCAGTCCGCTCATCCAGGCCAAGATTTATGGATCAGTCCGGGGGTTATTGATCTTCATACACATCTGGCTTGGACGGACTTTGACCATGAGGATCAATTGAAACGCGGCAGCCATGAGCTCGAAGTCATGCAGGCTGAGGCCTTCGAAGCCACTTTGCGGACCGGTGTAACAACGGCGCGTGATGCGGGCGGGATTCTGCCGAGCACCGTACGGCATCTCGTTCAGCACTATAAGCAGCCGCTTAGGGTGCAAACCAGCAGCGCTATGCTTGGAGCAGCGGATGCCCGCGGACTTAAGGTTTTGGAGGGGCGGCTGGCCGAGATTTTTGATACAGGAGCAGGCTGGATTAAGATTATGGCAACAGGCGGTCTTGGTGCACCTACTGAAAAAGTGCTGGAGCCGATTTTTTCAGAGGAAGAATTCTCTTTCATTGTCCGCCATGCGCATGCTCATCATAAAAAAGTCCTGGTGCATACCTGGGGCGGGGTAACGGTAGACTGGTCTATCGCTGCAGGTGTGGAATCCATAGAGCACGGGATGTTCCTGACCGGGGATCAGGCCGGCAGACTTGCTGAGTCCGGAACAGCTTTTGTGCCTACGACCTCAATTTATAGCATTGCCGCAGATCCGAAAGGCGTTCTGGCGCTGAACCCGGTTATTTGTGACCGGGCCGCCCGCGCTGCCGAAGCCCACTCCAAAGCGATTGGTTATGCCAAGAGGGCGGGGGTCCGCATAGGATTCGGTACGGATTATGCTACGCCTGCACTTCACGGGTACAACCTTCAAGAGCTGGATACGCTGATGGATTACGGCATGACCCGGGCAGAGGTGTGGCAGGCTGCCACACTAACTGCTGCTGAGATTCTGGGAAGCGGCAATGAGCTGGGGCGGATTTCCAGCGGATATCTCGCAGATGCTATTATTTTCAATGCTGATCCGTACCAGGCATCTAATGCAGAAGAACTGCGGAAGAGCATCGTTTCCGTCATTACCGGTGCAGAGGAATCGGAGCTGATTCAGGCTCAGTAACATTTGTGCAAGATCATAAATAATCAACCCGTTGGCATAGGCCTGCGGGTTATTTTTGTGCGTGCTGGGGAAAACATTGAAGACTAAAAAGTGTATTTATAGTAAACTGAATGTAAAGTGCCCATAATTCAATGGGGATATTTTGTTGAAAAGCTCTTCGAATGAAGAGTTTTTTCCATTATATAGAAAATGATGTGATATGTTTATGCAGCTTCGCGCTAGACTTCAGAAGAAAAAATTGCTGGAGAAATATCTTTCCGGCGAAGGTATGGATTATAGGCAAATTATAGCTTTATTTATTCCCATCCTGATTGACCAGGCCTTCATCATCGGGCTTAATCTGGTAAATACCGCAATGATCAGCTCGTCCGGGATGGCGGCGGTCAGTGCGGTGAATATGGTAGACTCGCTGAATATTTTTCTGATTAATGTATTTGTTGCGGTTGCAACCGGGGGGACGGTGGTAGTCGCACAGTATAAAGGCAGCGGAAATGACAAGATGGTGTCTCAGGCTACGGCCGGTTCGGTCACCTCGGTGTCGCTGATCGCCTTGGGAATCGGGCTTCTGATGATGGGCTTACATACTCCCATATTGAACCTTCTGTTCGGAACCGCCTCGCCCGACGTGCTGGATAATGCCCGGATCTATCTGATCGGCAGCAGTATCTCTTATCTGGGCATCGCGGTGGTGCAGGCGGTATGCGGAGCTCTGCGGGGAGTGGGCAGGACACGGGCTTCTCTGATGCTGTCGCTCATCATGAACCTGCTGTATGTTATCCTGAACGTAGTCTTCATTAATCTGCTGCACATGGGCGTGCTGGGGATGACGCTTGCGGTAAATATCGCACGGTACACGGGGATGGTCTGTGCCTTGGTGTATCTGTTCAAGGTGGATACGGCCCTGCGTGTGCGTTTTCGCGACCTGTTCCATATTCCGCTGACCATGCTGCGGAAAATCATGTTCATCGGCGTGCCGTTCGCAGCGGAGCAGATGTTCTTCAACGGGGGAAAACTGCTGACCCAGGTGTTTATTGTCAGCCTTGGCACTTATGCCATTGCGACCAATGCGATCGCCGGCTCGCTGGCCATGGTGTTTCAAATCCCAGCCAGTGCGCTGTCGCTAACCATTGTAACGGTAGTCGGCCAATGTATCGGTCGGGGGAATGTCGCCGATGCCAGAAAGTTCATCAAGGCCTTCCTTTGGATCGGGTCCGCTTCATTGGCATTGATCGCTTTGATCCTGATGCCGCTGTTCCACCCGCTGGTGTCGATCTTTTCTCCGCCTCCCGAGATCATTGACGATCTGTTTGTGGTGCTGCTGGTGAATTCCATTGCCCAGGTTCCGCTGTGGGCCGTCAGCTTTATTTTGCCGTCTGCGCTGCGGGCAGCGGGAGATTCCCGCTTCACCTCAATCACCTCGATGCTGACAATGTGGCTGTTTCGGGTGGTATTTGGCTATATCCTCGGGATCGTGCTGGGCTATGGCGTCATGGGAGTCTGGCTGGCGATGAACTGCGAGTGGGCCGTTCGCGGGGGTGTTTTTCTATGGCGCTTCCGGGGCAAGAAGTGGTTTGCGCATAAGCTGATTTAGATGTACCTGTTAAGGCTGTCGGGAACGTCCCGGCAGCCTTTTTAAAATCTGTAAAACTGTATTATTTCGGAAGCCTTACCGGTGTAGGGGAATCCGTTCATTTATCGGATCATACTCCAGCATCTAATATCATTCCCCTACGCCGACCTCAAATTAACCAACACAACCCCAGCAATGATCAGTAGTATGCCAAAAGTAGTTGTAACATTCGCCGCTTCTTTCCATACAACAATCCCTATGACGACGGTTAAGGCAGTGCCGGCACCTGACCATATGGCATAAGCGACCCCCAAGGGAATCTGTTGCAACGACAAAGACAAGGAGTAGAAGGCTACACCGAAACACAGGACCATCCCGATGCTTGGATAAACTCTCGTGAGTCCCTCTGAAGCTTTGAGCAGAGATGTCCCGAACAACTCACTGACAACTGCAACAGCCAAAAATAAATATGCTTTCACACTCACTTACCCCCGTGATCAATATTGCCCTTACAAATACCCACCAGCAAGAGATCCACCATTTGCCCCAGCGCCCTCTCAAGCGACAACCCGTCCTGAACTTCATATTGGTGCTCCATCAAACGATAGAACGCCCCGATATACACTTGAATAAACAATTCAAAATCAAACTCACGGAGTTCCCCATTCCTGACTCCTTTTTCAACTAGTAACCTAATGTTATCCCAGCCATTATGGATGTAATGATCGACTTCCGCCCATTGAACAGGATAACGCTGCTTGAGTTCTTCAAGAAAATGTACGTTATGTAAAACAAGTCTGCTCGGCAATAGCGCCAATGTCTTATGCAACTTGTCCATATTGGACAGAGAACTTTCGTTTATGATTAATTGCTCGGCATGTCTCATTTCTGACACAGATTGCTCGACAATATAACCTATGATCTGCTCCTTGGATTCTATATTTTGATATAAAGTCTTTGTGCTAATGCCGGCACGCTTTGCCACATCTCTTATGGAGAATTTCAACCCCCGCATCTTAATTTCAGCTACCGAAGCTTGAATAATTCTTTCCTTCATCGCTCTCACATCCACACTTATTTATTGGGTTGTACGGCCGTCATTGACGCCGCATATCGCCCTTTCTTCATGATCGAAGGCAAAAAGAACAATGGGTACACCATGAGAAACAAATTCGGAACCCACCAGGACCAATCCAGATCCAACCGGATCGCCCAGAAAGCTATCGCCTGCAGCCCGGAGCAAAAGGTCAGACTGAGTGATAGGAGACATAGCGGCAGCCACTGTCCCTTATTCTTTTTAAAAAAGTACATACTCAAAAGACCGGTTAATGAGATCAAAAGATCCAGAGGCACAAACGATATATTCCAGGCCATCATGATTTCATTATTGTAGTCTTTATACAGATATTCATCCGGCACCAGATGAAGCCATGTCACTAACCAGTAAATCAGGAACCCTACGTCTGTAATCACCATGAGCAGCTTTAGCGGTTTTGTCATCTTGTGAGGGATCACCTCCTTATGTAATGGAAAACAAATAAAACAATTTGTTTTATTTGTTTTATTGTAAATCAAGTTATCCCCAGAGGCAAGTGTGATTTGCCGCTTTACCTAGATATCATCATGTAATCCAGAGTGAAAATTAAAACTATGATAGCAAGACCTTTACTTGAAGCTGTTCCACTTTAACCCTGGCTTGAGAACAACTCAATTTTGACTCTGCGAAAGTGGAGTTAAGAAATATCAGTTCGGAATTTGAAAAAAAACACAAAACGGTGAAACCCTTGTATGATCAAAGGTTTCACCGTTTGGGTCCCGAAGGATAACACTGACTTGTTCCCGCTAACCCAGCCTCCCGGCCGGTAATTCTACTTACGCCAGTTCTAGCACTACCATCTGGTGATTCTCCAGATAAGGAACCGTGTAGCCGATTTCACCGCCATGGCCCACCGTAAACGGCAGCTCTGTCATCGACGGGGCCAGATAGACCCGCTGGACAGGAGCGGGAGACGGGAGGCGCAGGCTGACGGAAACGTCCCGCAGCGGCACGATATCTTCGATGACTTCTATACGTCCCTTCAGCACGGGGGCGGCATAGAGCAGATGGTTGACATAGCGCCGTTCCGCCGGCTGGTATTGCAGGGTCGTTATCCCACGGGCCGGCAACCGGGTGCGCAGAGCAGGCTCCGGCAGAAGCCGGGATAGCGCATGGAGTACCATCTCCTTCAGGATGAGATGCCCGCCATCCGCGTAATCGCTGAACACATCCCAGGCGATATAGATGCCGTTTTCACTTTCGACCATGCCCGGCCCATTATCTTCCTTGGCGCTGGGCGTATGCTGATGTGAACAAAAAGTGAAGACATCACGGTTGAAATACGGGTTCTCCAGACAGCCCAGCGGTTGTCCGCCGTTTAATTCCACAAGCTGGCCTTCGCCGTACATCACATAGGAGGCGGGCAGCAAGGCGCCGGGAGTGAAGTCCGGGCGGAAATAAGCCGGCTGGTACGGATTAGTTCCTTTCCAGTTCAGACCCAAATCCAGGACAAAAGCATCACCTGCTGCGTTCAGGCCCGAACGCCCGGTGGCGAGCACTTTGCCGCCTCCTGCTGTGAATTCCGCTATAGCGCTGGCTAGTTCCGGCCATACCGGCACTTCGTCCGGCAGAATCAGCACTTTGTAAGCGCCAAAATCGCTTAATGTATCCACGATGTCGAACAGATAATGGCCTTCGGTCAGCATGCGCACCACACCGGCATCGGCCAGATTGCGCCGTCCCTTCAGCTCCTGCCCGTCCGGACAGGCCTCACGCGCCGCTTCGAGGGATAGGACAGCAATGTCCGCGACAGACTCTGTCGCGGTGCACCATAGCTCCTTCGACTCCACCTCCGCATAGGCAGCGCCGATCAGGGCATAGGTCGCCTCATTCATTAGGCCCGTGGGATGAAGCTGATCACCGATCGAACATCTGGCGCCATGGGCAAGACTGAGCGCTGCCTCAAACCGCAGGGCGTTCGGATGCTTGTATCCGCCAAATTCCCCCCAGGAGGTATGGAATTTGCCGGTCATGCCGAGAAATTCCATGCCCAGCGTCTGGGCGTAGCGTGCCGACAGCGGGAAGTGATCATAGCCCCAGCCTCCGGTCGGGAGCGACTCCAGCTCCAGATGGCTGTTGACTCGGGCGAGGTCACGGCGGCCCCGCCGCTGATGGCCGCTGTTGTGAAAGACCGGAAGACCGGGCTTCACGGCGTCGATGGTCTCCCGTACGCGGCGCGCATAGTTCAGGTAAGTCCGTTCGCCCAGGGCGGCGACGGCAGATTCGTCACGCGGGTCTTGGCCGTCCGCGCGCAGCGCAGCTACGCAGTACTGGCAGCGGCATTTGCGGATGCCCACGATATCGAGAAAGATGCCGTCCGCGTCATAACGGGAGACCACTTCATGGATTTGCGCCAGCAAGATGTCCAGAAAAGGCGTGTTGAAGCAAAACTCGTGATACCCCGGTGTCATGAAGTCCTTCACCCAGCGCGTCCGGTCCTCCGCGTCGCGGATCAGCCATTCGGGATGGCGCCGTGCCAGCTTTTCGTCGAGACCGGCTGATAAATAAACCGGTGTGAGGACCCCGATTTCATGGGCCGCCGCGATCATCTCGCCGAGCAGGTCGAAGCTGAGGTGCGGATGCATTTCATTGGCTTCACTGGGATGATAGGCCCAGCCATGATGGCATTTGGAGAAGACGGTGATGGAATCGACATGCCCGGCCCGCAGCATGGACTGAAACTGGGATTTGGAGAACTCGCTTCCGATGCCGGCAATGGCTTCGGAAGTATGAAAGTCGAGGTGTACCTGACGAAAACGCATGGTTAAACAGCCCCTTATATGGTTGGATGAAAAGCGGATTCCCAGTCAATGTACCTCTTTTCTGCCGGAGTAACCAGTGATAATATAGACTTTGAATAGCACAAAATCGACTTATGACAGGAGAGGAATACTGTGCTGTGTCTGGAATTCGCCATCCCGCCGCTGCCGCAATTTGTAACAGTAGGACATGCTGTCTGGTCGCCGGGTGACCGGCATTTCGCCCGCACCTTCGGTGTGTACGATCTGCTGCTGGTGAAGCGGGGAACGCTGTATATGACAGAACAAGATAAGGAATATGCCGTGGGTCCGGGAAAGCTGCTGGTGCTGGAGGCGGGGCTGCCGCATGCCGGGCATCGGCCCTGCGGGGAGGATACGGAAATTTATTGGGTGCATTTCATTCATGGATGTCCGACAGCGCATATCCGGCGGGAGGATATTCCCTGGTCGTCGCTGCTCGCCAAAGGGACGGTAGAGGATGTTGAGCCTTCTGCGCAGCAGCGTTTGTATATGCCCAAATTTGCTGCAGTCGATGTAGAAGCTCTGGAGCCGATTTTGCGTGGGATGAACGAGATCCACAACCGGCTGAGCGTAGAGAACGCAGTCCGGCTCCATTTGCTGCTGGCAGAGCTGTTGGCCGCGCTGCAGGCGGAATGCGCCCGGACTTCCGCGCCGGAGCCTGCGGTCCGGCTGGCCCGGGCAGCCGCAGCTTATCTGGACGGTCATTGGAGACAGCCGTTTGATCTTGCCGGACTCGAGGAGGAGCTGCATTTCCAGGCGGATTATATTACAAGGTGCATGAAACAGCATATCGGCACAACACCGCTGCAGTATGTGCTGCGTCTGCGCCTGGAAGAAGCCAAAAAATTGCTGGGTGGTACAGTGCTCGGCATACACGAAGTTGCCGAACGGGTGGGCATTCGCGATCCTAACTACATGACGCGGCTGTTTAGTGCGAGATTTGGCGTGACGCCCGGGGAGTACCGGCGGCGGCTGCGTCAGAGGGATGAGGGAATGGCCGCCGGCAGGGATGAGGATAAGGAGTGACTGCAGAGGCCGTTAGGAATCCCGCATTTTCTCGCGGTATTCACTTGGCGTGCAGTTGAATGCTTTGCGGAACTGGCGGGAGTAATAGTTCTGGTCATGGAATCCGCTGTCCATAGCTACCTGTGAAATGGTGAGGCCGGGGCTGCGCAGCAGCGTGCAGGAATAGTCCAGCCGCTTGCGGATGACGTAATCCATGGGGGTGGTCTGGTAGTTGCGGGTAAAGACTCTCAGAAACTGGCGGGTGGACAAATAGGCCATATCCGCCATGGATTGCAGGGAAATGGGCTGCAGAAAATGCTCTTCGATATAGGTCACGGTCTCGCCGATCCGCAGCGCCTTGTTGTCCTCGCTTCCGAGGCTGTTCTGATAATAGCGCGAAAGCATGCCCACCAGAGCGGTAAAATAGGTGCGGATCATCAGCCGGTATCCTTCCGGCTGCCGGTCATGCTCTTCGAGGATCACATCAAGCAGCCGCGTCGCTTCCCGCAGCTGCCCGGCGTCAAGGGTGAGCATGCCTTTGAAATACATCTCCTTGCGGTAGAAAGGCTCAATATAGAACAGCGCCTGAAAGCCCGGCAGCAGCCTGAGCTCGGGCAGCTGCAGCAGTTGTTCGGGCTGGAACATGACGTTTACATATTCGATGCCATCGACATTCTTATAACCATGGGAAACGTTGCTGTGGATCAGAAAAACCTGTCCGGCGGTAACCGGATACTCTCTCCCTTCGATAATATGCACGGCGCTTCCCGACAGAATGACGACCAGCTCGGAGAAATCATGGCTATGGACATAGTAATCATGGGTCAGCGGGCATTTCTGGATCCTGAAGGTAAAGCCGGGCTCAAGTCCGATGTCCCGCGCAAAAAGTTTAGTTGTCATGGCCATATTATGCTAAAGAAGGTCGGGATCGTCAAGGCAAAAATGGGCAGGCAGCGTTACCATTAGGTTGCGGCCTATTGCCGGACTTCGGCTAAGCCAAGACCTGCGTTATTGTCAGGAGGGAAAACAATGTTACATTTATTTGGCGGTCCAATCACAAATGATCCGGTGAAGCCGGTGATTCTATTTCTCGGGGACAGCATTACGGCGGATGGCCGATATATCCGTTATGCAGAGGAATGGCTGCGGAAGCACCGCCCGGATCAGGCGGTGGAACTGATAGCACGCGGTATCCCCAGCGAGACGGCATCAGGCCTGAGCGAAGCGAGGCATCCATTTCCAAGGCCCTGTATCCACGACCGGCTGGCGGAAGAACTCGCCGCTGCCGCTCCCGGTGTAGTTGTAGCCTGCTACGGCATGAACGACGGAATTTACCATCCCTACTCGGATGAACGGTTCGCGGCCTATCAGGCGGGAATACGTCAGCTGAGCGCACAGATCCGTGAAGCCGGGGCCAAAGCGGTGCTCATGACCCCGCCGCCGTTCGACGCCGCTTCAATGAATGGCCAGCTCTTGCCTGAAGAGGCGCCTGATTTCAGTTATCTGGCGCCCTACAGGGATTATGACCGTGTGCTAGAGCGTTATGCGGACTGGCTGTTCTCCGGCGGTTGTCCCGCCGATGGCGTGATCGACCTGCGCACTCCGCTGCTGGAGCATATCCGGTATGAGCGGAGGCTTGACGCCAGTTATAGCTATGGTGACGGTATCCATCCAGACGCATCAGGTCACCGCGTGATAGCGCGGACGCTGCTGTCGGAGCTGTTCGGAGTTGTTTCCACACCTATTCATTTCAATTTATGATTTAACCGGGCCCGCAAAAGGGAGTTTTCCTTTTTTTGCGGGCCTTTGCCATGCCGAGCTGGATTTCGAAGAACCTTCTTACGCCTATTTCCTCACCGCCGTTGCGGTTTCAGACGGTCTTGAGATCACATGTCGCTATCATGCTAAATAAGGTCCCGATCGTCAAGGCGAAGAAGAATTGTATGCGGTAACATGATAGGGAAAACAAGCGAAAGGGAGGTTCGGCATGAAGCGCAGTTTATACAGGGCCGAGGGGCTCAGGGACAAGGAACTTGCTTCTTTTTTTCGGAGCCAAGAGGTCTCATCTCCGCTCGCCGAAGCGATGGAACATCTCAATGTGGTCAATCTGAGCCTGTTTGCCTGCAGCAGCCAGCTGTTTCTTTATTATGAATGCCTGGAAGAGGCGGTTCCGCCGGAAAGTTTGCTGCCCGAAGCCTCAGAACGGCTGGCAGTTTGGCCGGGAGGGGAACAGGGTCGCCGCTGGGCGCCGTTGGCTGATATTTTTCATTATCAGCAGCCTGTTTCAGCGCAGCATTGGGAGCGCTCAAACGCTGCTGGCGAGCCCTACGGACGGCTTGCACTGCTGAAGCCGGAAGAAGCCGCCAGCTATGTGTATTACCACTATCAATATCAGGAAGAACGGCCGGGTGACGGAGATAAATACGGAATTATCGGGCTTCATGAGAATGTGCTGTTTTTTTATGCGGAGCAGCCGGCCACGCGGGAGCCTGCCCCTTATGAAGGAAGGCTGAAAACGACACTTACTCCGGACAACTGGGCCGAAATTATGGAGCCGCATTTTATCAAATGGGAAGGGACCCCTGCCGGCCAGGATATTTGGCGGAAGCTCGATCTAGTGCTTGAGGTGCGCTCCTTCACCGGAAAGTTGGGAATAAGAGATGCGTAATTTGCTATGTCTAAACGGGGAATGGGATTTCATGCCCCTGTACGACCAGCCGCAATGCCGCAGGCTGCCGGAAAAAATAGTTTATGAAGCCCGCAAGATCCAGGTTCCTTCCAGCTGGAGGTGGACTTATCCGCTCCCGGAAGGCAAACGATTCGGCAAATTCCAGGAGTATGACTATGCCCCGTTCGAGCTGTACGGTTATCCGGAGGAATGGGATGCCGCGGAAGCGGGAGTGCTGCATCGAAGCTTTCGGGTTCCAGAGAGCATGGCCGGCCAACGGATCGTGCTGCGGCTGGACGGCATTATGCAGAAGGCCGTTATTTATTTGGACCGGCAGGAGATTGGTGTTTGGGAAGACGGCTACTTGCCGCTGAGGCTCGACATTACTTCCCTGGTGGTGCAGGGGCGGGAGCATCATCTGCATGTCGTTTGCGGCGGATTCGACAGGGTGGCGCTTCCAAACGGCATGCAAAAAATAACCGGACTTTTGGGTTCCTGGTATGGAAGGGTTTGCCGTGGACTTTGGCAGGATGTATATCTGGAAGGTTATCCGGCACTGTCGCTGGAGGATGTAACTATTCGTACTTCCGTTCGGGAAGGGCGGATAGAGGTGAATGCTGTTGCCTCCGCAGCGGGAAATGCGGCCCGCAGCCCGCTGCGCGTAAAGCTGAGCATTCGGGAGAAAGGCGTGCTGCGGCAGTCTGAGGAGGGCCGGAAAGCGCTGGAATCTTCAGATAGGACTAGCGCAGGATCTGAAGGGGCAGGAGCGGAGCAAGCCGGTACCGGCATGCGGCCAGACGGACCGGAATGTTACGGAGTTGATCTGGAATCTGCACCGGTCCTGTCTGCTGAATGCATGGCCCATCCAGTCGATGGCGCCGCTGTGGAGACGCTCAGGCTATGTGAAAACGAAGTGGCCGGGGCAGTGTACTGTGCCTCATTCAATATGGACTGGAGCGGTGCCAGACTGTGGAGCCCGGATGAGCCGTTTCTATACAGTGCGGTGCTGGAACTGCTGCATGGAGAGGAGATCATCGACCGGCGTGTGGAAGATTTCGGCTTCCGTGAAATCTGGCGCGAAGGCCCGCAGTTTATACTGAACGGCATTCCGGTCAATCTGCGCGGCGATTCCTGGCATTTTCAGGGCGGGGCGCAGCAGACGGAAGCGTACATCCGCAACTGGTACCGCATATGCCGCTCCGTGGGTGTCAACAGTATCCGGCTGCACGCCGAGCCGTATCCGGCTGACTATGTGCGGATCGCCGATGAAGAAGGCATGCTGATCGTCGATGAGACGGCGATTTATGGCTCGAGCAAATCCATGCTGGCAGACCATCCCGCTTTTGTGGAGAACTGCAGGCAGCATGTGCGGCGGCTTGTGCAGCGCGACAAAAACCATCCGTCTGTCATTCTCTGGAGTCTGCAGAACGAAATGCGCTGGGTGGACGGACGGGACGGCTTCAAACTGCATATGCCCGGCTTGATGGCTGCGATCCGCAAGCTTGATCCTACCCGTCCGATCATCGCCGAAGGAGACAACAGGCTGCTGCCCAAAGTGCATACGGAGGTGGAAAGCCGCCATTATAACATCGACGGCACGATCAGCCAGTGGGACCGCACAGTTCCGCTGACCTTCGGGGAACATGGCGGCTGGTGGTATATATGTCCGCAAAACAGCAGCATGTATGTTGGACTGCAGGCCTACCGCGGTACGGACGAAAGCACAGCGGGGCTGGCGCAGAAGGAGCGGCTGTTTGTGGAGTATGCAAGACGGCAGGGCGTGTCCGGTATTTCCACCTTCAATTTCGCCCATTATTTCATGCGGGCGATGCCGGAGCAGAACATTGTCCTGCCATCCTCTGAGCCGGGAATGTCCGGCGTGAAGCCAAAGTGTATTCCGGCCTATTCGCTTTCAATCAACAACGGCCTGCTGCCGGAGGATTATCCGCTGTACACGCCTAATCCAGCCTTTGGCATTATGGCTGAGGCCTTTAAGCCGGCTACGATTATCGCCGCCGAGTACAACCGCTGCTTCTATGACGATGCACCGGTCAGCCGCAGCTTCGACGTATACAACGACACGTTCTCTACACAGGATGTCCGGGTGGAATTCGTTATCTTGCAGGGGAAAAGCATCGTCCATGAGCAAAGCTTCGGCTTCCGCCAAAGCCCCGCCGAGCATAAGGCCGTCGGGGTGGAGTGGATGCCGTTCCGCGCCGCAGCCGGAGAGCAGGCGGTGTTGACGGCGGTGCTGTTTCACGGCGAGCGGCGGGTGCATGAGCTGCGCTTAGAATACAGGATCATGTCCGCAAGCCTGCTGAACCAACCCGTGAACGTACAGCGTCAGACCGTGTATTGGGGAGCGGATGAGGATTACGAACACATCCGCCGGCTTGTTCCGGGCTGCGAAAAGGTGGACCGTTCTGGACTGGCCGGGCTTGCTGCCGATCATTTGCTCGTTATCGGCAGCAAGGCCGAGGATGTAGATGGCGGACTGGAAGCGCTGCTGAAGGCGTTTGTCGCGCGGGGCGGCAAGCTGCTGCTGCTGGAGCAGACCCAGCTTTCGCTGGGCAGGCTGCCGCTCTCACGCCGGCCCTTCCTCCGCGCCCATGCGGGCAATTACCAGCATCCCGTGCTTGAAGGGCTTGGCGACGAGGAACTGATGTTCTGGCATGAGGAACTGCGTGAGGAGGGTCCGCTGCCGATTGTCCATGCCGCCTTCGAGAAGCCGGCCGCAGGCGATTTCACCCTGCTGCTGGAATGCAGCGCGGGCGATTTTGGCGACGGTGGCGATCTATGGTCGCCGCTGCTGGAATACCGCAGCGGAGAGGGCCTGTTCCTGGCCAATCAGCTGGAGCTGATGGCGAACATTGGCCGCGTGCCGCAGGCCTGCCTGCTGCTGCGCAACCTGCTGGCCTACGCCGGGCGCGCCGGGGACAACGCCGGGGCTGAGGCCCGGCCGGTGGCCGCGCTGCTGCGCCCCGGCGGGAAAGCCGCAGCGTTCCTCGATAAGCTGCGGCTGCGGTATACGGCGCTGGATATGACAGCGCCGGCAGTGGGCAACGCGCCGGGCGAAGCGGCGCCTGGGGACGGGCAGGACTTCGGCCTGATCGTGGCCGAAGCCTGCATGCTTGAGGCGCCGGGGACAGCCGAGGCGCTCCGGCGTCATGCCGAAGCCGGCGGACAGGTGCTACTCCTGCCGGCGGAGGACAGTCAGCAGGCTGAGCTTGCCCGCCTGCTGGGCCGTCCCGTGCGTGTGGTGCCGCACGAGACGTATCACTTGGCGGCGGACTACGCCCGCGCCGCCGTGCGCGGCTTCAGTCCGGTCGACCTCTTCGGCTTCGACAAGGTGTTTCTGTCGCCGCGCGAGGTCATGAACCGCGCGCTGGCCCTCAACAGCCTGGAGCTGCCGGACGCTTATGCTCTTTGTACCAGTGTCGAAGGCACGCCATGGAAGGACTATTTCGTGCATGGCTACACGGCAGAATACAGCCGTCTGGCACTGGTGGAGCTAAACCGCAGAAACACAAGTCCTGCTGGAACATTCCTTGCCGAAGTGAAGACAGGGGCGGGTTCCGTGCTCTGCTCGCAGCTGCTGACGGACCCCGGGAGTGACAAGGCGCTGCGCCTGTATACCCGCCTGCTCGCCAATCTTGGCGCGTCCTTTGACGACGGTTTACTGGATAGCGTGAAGGGTGACGGCGAGTGGGCCATGGAAGTGGCGATGGCGTTGCCTTGTCCGCCCCATGTCGATTACGGGGCGATGAAGGCTTACTACACCGATCCGGAGTTTTCTTTGAATAATCTGGGCGAAGGCCTTTATGGCTGGATGCAGAAGAAAGAGCGGCGTTCCGGCGACGGGACACTGCGGATTGCAGATGCGGGGCTTGATCCGTGGTTTCTGAGCTGCTTTGTGCAGGTGCCCGGACAACTTCGCCGCGGACGTCTGCGCGTCAATACGGCCGTGCCTTATGAGATTTATTTGAACGGCGTGCTGGTGGCAGAGCCTGAGCAGGAGCTTATCCTGCGGGGCGGCCTCAACCGGCTGATCGCGATACTGCATGGAACCGGTGGTGACCTGACCTTCGGTTTGACCTTTCTGAACGCCGACGGTACCTATATGAAGGACCTGGAATACCGCCTGACCCTGGACGAGGTCGAACCGAAATAAATAATCTATATAGATTGAACTGAAAAACTTGAGAGAAGGGAAAGGAGCATCGGAGGGGGATTTTGGAACTGTAGGAACGGTAGTGTCCGCCTTTGTCTTCGGATTTCTACCGCTAATAGCGGTTAAAATCAAGAAATTTGAAGACAACAGCGGCCGGAAGTCCAAATATTCACCGTAGTTGCGACTGATCCTGTACTCTAAAACCACAAGTTCAATCTATATAATAATCATCATAAAGGAGCTGGAGCCCAGTGAAAGCGGAACACTTCAAGCATGCTGAACCATCCGGGCAGCAGGAACATAAGGAGGACACAGGCGGCTTGCCGTCAAGCGGATTACGCACAAACCGCGCTGAGCCGAAGGATTACTATACCTTCAGCGACGAGGAGAAGGAAGTTGAATTTAAACGGCATGATATGCCTACGCCGTGGATGAACTACCTGTCGAACGGTACCTTTCACACAATGCTGTCGCATGCGGGGGGCGGTGTGGCCTTTTATAAGTCGCCCCAGATCTGGCGGATCACGCGCTACCGTTTCTTTCACCTGCCGATGGACCGCTCGGGTCCCTATATCTATGTGCAGGATGCAAAAACGGGCGGGTACTGGTGCCCGACCAGCGAGCCCGCCTCGGACAAACCTGAGGAGTGGAAAAGCGCCCACGGCATGGGTTATACCCGCTTCGAGGCGAAGCGGGCCGATATCGCCGCCAGGACGGTGTATTTTGTCGGGCCATACGAGAACTCGCTGATCTGGAATCTGACCTTGTCCAACCAGGGCAGTGTAGCGAAAGAACTGAAGGTTTACGCCTACGCCGAGTTCGGCATGATGGAATTTATGCGCGAGCTGCAGTGGCAATGCTACAACAAACATCAGGTTTCGGTGCAATATCATCCAGCGGAAACGCTGGTGTACCGTTACGGGGTCGAAAATCAGCCCAAACCGGAAGAGACGCCGCTGGTCTATCTGGCTTCGGACACGCCGCTTTCTGGCTATGACGGCGACCGCGAGGAATTTATCGGCTGTTACCGCAGCGAATCCAACCCGGAGGCGATTGAGAACGGCGGCTGCACCGGATCGACGCTGATGGGCGGGGACCCCTGTGGTGCGCTGCAGTTCAATCTTACGCTGCAGCCGGGCGAGAGCCGCACCATCAATGTATTTCTCGGCACCGCAGCAGATGAGCAGGAAGTTGAACGGGCCGTAGCCCACTCCCGGGAAGCCGGATTTGTAGAATCCTCCTTCCGGGCGCTGAAAGAGCATTGGGCGAGCTATCTGGGAGCGTGGGAGAGCCGGCTGCCGGACAAGGACGCCGAGCGGATGATCAACATCTGGAATCCGTACCAGGCGCACCGTAACTTTCTGTTTTCACGCAACATTTCCTTTTACGCCACCGGTACGTTCCGCGGAGTGGGCTACCGGGACACCTCGCAGGATATTTTGGCGGTGGTGCCCTTCGACACGGAGCTTGCCTTTGACAAGCTGCGGCTTTTGCTCGGCCAACAGTACAAGGACGGCCATGTTAATCATTATTTCTTTCCGAACGAAGGCTGGGAGCCGGTAACCAGTATCCATTCCGACGACCATTTGTGGACCGCACTTGCCGCATGGGATCTGCTTGCAGAAACCGGAGATGCCGCTTTTCTGGAGGCCAAACTGCCTTATTATGACGGCGGCGAAGGCACGGTATATGAGCATTTGAAGGCAGCGATTGACTTTACGGCGTCGAAGCTGGGGCCTAACGGCTTCCCGCTGATGCTGCGCTCGGACTGGAACGACCAGCTGTTCCGCGTATGCCGCGAGGGGCGGGGCGAGAGTATCTGGACGGCGATGCAGCTTGGAACGGTCCTGCTGCGTATGGTTGATCTTGCGGCTGCCGCCGGCCATCCGGAGCATTCCGCTCAGTATGAAGCCATGTATGAGGCGCAGCGTAAACGGGTCAACAGCCTCGGCTGGGACGGGCAATGGTTCCGGCGGGCCATTATGGACGACGGCCGGTTCCTCGGCAGCGATGAACACGACGAAGCCAAAATCTGGCTCAATGCCCAGACCTGGGCCACGTTGTCCGGCATGGCTGACGAGGATAAGGGGCTGCGGGCGATGGACAGCGTCCGCGACATGCTGGACACGGAGCTCGGCATCAAAAAAATTCATCCTTCCATCACCAGCTTTCCCGATCCTGCCGACCCTTTGACCAATTACAACAAGGGGACGGGGGAGAACGGAGCGGTATTCTGCCACGCCAACACTTGGGCTATTATAGCTGAATGTATGCTTGGCCGGGGAGATTTGGCCTACAAATATTACCGCCAGCTGCTGCCGAATGTGGCCATGGATAAGGCGGGCTTATGGCGGTACAAAGCAGAGCCTTACGTCTATGCCTCCAACCTGTTCGGGCCGGAGTCTGACAAGTTCGGCCTCGCCAACGTGTCCTGGCTAACCGGAACGGCTGCATGGATGTATGTCGCCGCCACCCAGTATATTCTGGGGGTGAAGCCGGTGATGAACGGCTTGTCCATCGACCCTTGCATTCCTGCAGATTGGGATGGTTTTACGGTGAAGCGGCGCTTTAGAGGCTGTGTCTATGACATCACCGTTACGAACGCAAGCAAGGTCTGCAAAGGCGTCAAACAAATCACCGTTGACGGAGAACGGGTGGAGGGCAACGTCCTGCCACCGTATCCTGGACGTTCGTCCGTCAAGGTTGAAGTTTTCCTGTAGACAGCCGCTGGTCTTCTAGCAGGCGGGGGGATGCCGCTGTGGTTGATCTTTTCGGTCTCAATCTGGGCGAGGCATTAGCGCTGCGGACTGAGGAGACGTTATTTGTGGAAAAGAGACATGGCGTTCAGTGTCGCGGACTGGAAAGACGTTATTTCGCCGGGAAGCAGCAAACAGCGTGTGAAATGTGGTTATAACATCACTGGTGTCCGAAAGCACCGGAAATGTGCCGAATATCTGCAAATAACGGCTCTGGTGTCCGAATCAGCTAGGGCAGGCGAAAATCGCCCCTTTTTGAAATGGTTGCGTATCACTTCCATTTTACCAAGGGGCGATTTTTTGTGATTAGTATGAGATTGTGTGATCCAGCCTATGGTAGGGCTTCAGCGGATGCTTCTTCTATATTGGTCCGGTGAAATTCCTTTGATCTTTTTGAACATCTGGCTGAAATAGGACGGGGAAAGATCGCCCACCTCCACAGCAATCTCCTGAATGGATTTACCGGTATTGGCCAACAGTATGCAAGCCTCTCTTACACGCCGCTGAATCAAGTATTCGGACAGGGTGATGCCGGCATGTTGCTTGAACAAATGTGAAATGTGGTAAGGCGACAGATGCAAACTGGCAGCCAGCGTTTCGAGGCTGAAGGGCTGCTTGTAATGTTCGTCCAGCCAGTCGGTAATCCGTTCGACATGTGAGCCTCCACGCGACTGGATGGGATTGTCTTCGGTTTGGACATCAGACACTTGTTTTTGAAGCAAACGCATCAGCTGAAGCATCAGGAATCCGGTATCTTCTTCTTTGTTTGCGGCAGAATCATTTACGGAATGATGTAATTCCTCCAGCAAATCCAGAATCGGGGTATTATTCATGGCATAGAAAACCGGCCTCTGCAGAGTGCCCTTCCACATGTTCCGGAAAAACTTCTCAAGGAGAGGAAAAGCGGTAAGATAATGCTCCAGAAAACTGGGGTCAAAGGTCAGATTGGTCCGAATATAAGAACGGTTGGGGGCCGGAGGAACCATCACTTGGTGCAACTGATAGGGCTGGAACCAAACCAGCGTATGATCCTGAATGGGGTAGGTCTGATTCTCCACCATGATTTCTCCATGACCGTTATATATGTACAGTATCTCAATTCCCCTGTGCGCGTGAAACCAATGGGATTCCTCATCTTCATATTTATACTTGTACATCAATAGACCGGGTTCAAGCCCTTTGGGTGTATGATCGTTCCTGTTCATGAAACGCTCCCTTGCAACCATTTTTACTTACAGTATAAATAGCAGGCGATGAAAAATAAAATAGTTTTATAAAAGCGTCAGCAATCCATATAGCACATCAAACCGGCAGAGCTCCGATGGGGAGCCTGCCGGTTTGCGGCTACATATACGGTTGTAAGGTTGATTCATCTTATCGGGTGCCCAAATTCACTTTAATGCTCGTACCAATATCCCGGTATTCCTTGCTCCAGCCGCATCAGCGCTTCCAGGAAAAAATAGTCGCCCCAGATCATGAAATCATCGGGAGACGAATTTCCCCTGACGGAATAGGAACCATGCCTCAGAAAACCCTCCTCAGTCTGACTGCCGGCAGTGAAATAGCGGTTCACCAGGGAATCTATAGATTTGTGGACCGCTTCGTCAAGGAATGCCCGCTCCGGATCATCTTCCGGCAAGTGTTCAAGCAGCTCAAGAATACCGCACACAAAGATAGCGGAAGCCGAGCTGTCGCGGGGTGTGTCTTGCTCTTGCGGAGCATCGAAATCCCAGTACGCAACATGATCCTCCGGGAGCTGCTCCAGAAAATAACGGGCAAGCCGTTTTGAGGTATCCAGGAAATAAGGTTCTTTGAGATGGCGGTAAGCTAAGGCGAAGCCATACACACCCCATGCCTGTCCCCGCGCCCAAGTGGAACCGTCTTGAAAACCCTGTTCTGTTCCTCCGCGGATAGCATTTCCCGTTACCTGATCAAAATAAAAAGTATGGTAGGAAGAGTCATCTCCCCTCACCAGGAACCGGCGGCTTTTCTCAGCCTGAATGCTGGCGCAGTCGGCATAGCTGCAGTCCCCGGTCTGTTCAGTAGCCCAATAGAGCAGGGGGAGATTCATCAGGCAGTCAATGATAATCCGGCCCCCGTTGGCGTTATCGCCTTCCGGCCCCCAGGCTTGAAACAGCTGCGGGGCAGACCGCCAGCGTTTCATCAGAATATCGGCTGCCTGCAGCGCCAGCAGGCGGGAGGCTTCATCCTTATCCACAATCCAGCGGGCCTTCGCGGACAACGAATATAAAAAGCCGATGTCATGATGATCGAGTTCTTTTTCAGCCTCCAAGCGTTTTTTGAGAGAGTCCACACTTTTGATGGCTGCGGCATGAATCTCCGGGTCCTTGCTGTATTCGTAGCTCAGCCATAATATCCCGGACCAGAATCCTTCCGTCCAGCTGGTATGGTCCGTTAAATGATATTTGCCGTCCCCAAGGCTTACGATGGGAAATTGGTCTCCAAAGCGCTTGATGTTAAGGCGGGTGGTGGCCAACGTTTGTTCAATCGCCGGTTTCCAGTTCATAATAACCTCCATAGTATCGCTCAATTGTTCTTATGTTTATTATAAGCCAATCATTTTGTTGATTTGTTGTGCAAGTTCTTAGGTAAGTTGCGGATTAAGCGCAATTCAAATGATATATAAAAAGTACGGTACAATCTTTAATTTAGAGTAAGATGCACTTTTTGCATTATGCTACGATTTGGGGTGAGAAAGGGGGCGGCTTTCCATAATTGTAAGCGCTTAACTTGTCTAACCCAAATTCATACAGAGGAGTGCAACGCATGAGTAAAATGATTAAACAGGTCTTCTCGTTAGTACTGGCGGCGAGTCTGCTTATTCCGTTAGGCTGTCTTGCTCCGGTTGCGCAAGCTGCAACACCGAAACTGGAAGTAACGAAAACGGTTTATCACGAAACCTTTGCGGCCGGTGCAGGCAAAGCTGTTCAATCGGGAGGTGCCAGCCTGACGGCTGTCACCGGCAAGTCTTTTGCAGGCAATGCAGACGGAGCGGCATTATACGTAAGCAACAGAATAAACAACTGGGACGCGGCTGATTTCAAATTCAACGACCTCGGCCTGGAAAACGGAAAAACCTACACGGTGACTTCAATTGTTTATGTGGATGCAAATGTGAATCTGCCCACCGGCGCGAGTGCTGCACTTCAAACTGTGAACAGCTATGGAAATTATGCGGAAGTGAGTTTTGAAGCGGGCAAAGCCGTCACCCTGACTAAGGAAATTACCGTCGATACAAGCAAAGATCAGGCCTTGCGCATGAACTCCAACAAAGCAGGAGCTGAGGTTTCTTTCTATATCGGAGACCTCCTTGTCACCGAGAAAATCGCTTCGGACGGTGGAGAAGAGCCGCCTAGAGAACCGGCTTTACCGTTCACTGCCATCACCTTTGAGGATCAGACTACCGGCGGTTTTGGAGGCAGAGCCGGGACTGAGAAGCTGACTCTTACAGATACAGAGAATCATACCGAGGGTGGTTCCTTTGCCTTGAAAGTAGAGGGCAGAACAGCTACGTGGCATGGGCCGTCCTTGCGTGTGGAGAAGTATGTGGACCAGGGCAGCGAATATAACATTTCGGCCTGGGTCAAGCTGATCGAACCCGCAAGCTCGCAGCTGCAGCTGTCCACGCAGACCGGGAATGGAAGCAGTGCAAATTATGTAGCTCTTTCCCCCAAAACAATCAATGCCAGCGACGGTTGGGTTAAATTTGAGGGGAGCTACCGTTATAACAGTGTGGGCGGCGAATATTTAACCATCTATGTCGAGAGCGCCAATAACGCAGCAGCATCTTTCTATATCGACGACATCCATTTTGAGAAAACAAGCACAGGTCCAATCGCTATACAAAAGGACCTGATTCCTGTAAAGACTGCCTATCAAAATGATTTTTTAATCGGCAACGCGATAACAGCCGAGGATCTGGAAGGCGTGCGGCTGGAGCTGCTTAAAATGCATCACAATGTCGCTACCGCAGGAAACGCGATGAAACCGGATGCGCTGCAGGGATGTTGATGCATGGGCATGTGCAGGTATGGCATCAGCAATCTCCCGTGTGGATGAATACGACAAAGGATGCAGCAGGGAATAGCCTTCCCTTGGGGCGGGACGAAGCGCTCGCAAATCTGCAGACTCATATTAAAACGGTCGTGGAACATTTCGGCGATAAGGTGATCTCTTGGGATGTCGTGAACGAAGCGATGAGTGATAATCCGGGTAATCCGGCAGATTGGGAAACCTCGCTGCGTGAATCCCCTTGGAAGAGCTCCATTGGCGCAGATTATGTGGAGCAGGCCTTCCTGGCGGCAAGAGAAGTGCTGGACCAACATCCAGATTGGAATATCAAGCTGTACTACAACGATTACAACGAAGATAACCAGAATAAAGCGGCAGCCATTTATAACATGGTCAAAGCCATCAATGATAGGTATGCGCTTACACATCCGGGAAAACGTCTCATCGACGGCGTCGGTATGCAGGGGCACTACAGTGTCAACACCAATCCCGAAAACGTAAAGCTGTCGCTGGAGAAGTTTATTTCCTTAGGCGTAGAAGTAAGCATCACCGAGCTTGATATTCAGGCTGGAAGCAACAATCAGCTTTCCGAGAAGCTTGCGAATGCCCAGGGCTATTTATACGCGCAATTGATGGAGCTCTTCAAAACTCACGCCGCAAATATAGAGCGCGTTACCTTCTGGGGCTTGGACGACCATACGAGCTGGAGAGCTTCTGCTAATCCGTTATTATTTGATAAGAACCTGCAGGCCAAGCCGGCTTACTACGGGGTGATCAACCCCGGTAAATTTATGGAGGAGCATAAACCTGATTCTACCGGCGCAAACCAATCCACCGCTGTTTATGCTTCACCTGTAGTTGACGGGACGGTTGATGCTGTCTGGAGCAAGGCACCGGAGTTGCCGGTATATCGGTACCAGATGGCGTGGCAGGGCGCGACCGGAGTGGCCAAAACCCTCTGGGATGATCAAAATCTGTATGTTTTGATTCAGGTCAGCGACGCGCAGCTGGACAAGAGCAGTAAGAACATATGGGAACAGGATTCCGTCGAAATCTTCCTGGATGAAAACAACGGGAAGACGACGTTCTATCAAGACGATGACGGACAGTTCAGAGTCAATTTTGACAACGGGACTTCCTTCAATCCGGCTGGGATCGCTGGCGGATTCGAATCATCAACCAAGGTTGCCGGAACCAACTACACAGTTGAAGTGAAGATTCCGTTTAAAAAAATCTCAGCTAGCAACGACAGGAAGATCGGTTTCGACGTACAGATCAATGACGCCAAAGACGGGGCCCGGCAAAGTGTTGCCGCATGGAATGATACAACCGGCAATGGATATCAGGACACCTCTGTTTACGGTGTGCTTACGCTTACGGGTAAACCTGGCCAATCGAACGAGGGCGGCAACAGCAACAATAACAACACTAACAGTAGCAACGGATCAACTCCGCAGGCCGGAAACGTTGGGAGCAAAGACGGCGTGGTGACAGGGAACCTATCTTGGGCAAAGCAGGCTGTTGCTGCCATGGCTGCCCGGGATATCGTCAAAGGAACCCCAAAGACCAGCTTCTCCCCGGAGACAGCGATGAATAGAGCAGACTTCACCGTGCTTCTTGTGCGAGCCCTTGAATTGAAGGGTACAGATCAGGATAGTGCTGCCTTCAGCGATGTCCAGAAAGATGCTGATTATAGAAATGAACTTGCCATTGCGAAGCAATTAGGCATCGTTACTGGCTATGAAGGCAACATGTTCAAGCCAAACAGTGAGCTTTCCCGCCAGGATATGATGGTGATCGCTTACCGCGCACTGGCGGCAGCCGGCAAAAAGGCGAGTGGCAGCGCAACTTTGGAAAGCTATTCGGATGCAGACCGGATTGCTGATTATGCCAGAGACAGCCTGGCGGCTCTGGTGAAATTCGGAATTGTCAGCGGCAAAGACGGCAAGCTTGCACCGGACGATACACTCACCCGCGCTGAAGCGGCAGTTATTGTGTACCGCATTTGGAATTTGTAATCTGTATTTACAGCTTGTAACCTAAACAGCCAGCCGCCGGGGAATTTCCGGTGACTGGCTGTTTTTTGCTGTGATTTACCAGTATTTCATCAATGAATAAAGATTCTATCTTTGATACAATTCTAAGATTGATGTCATAGGAGGAATCTCGTGAAGGCCATATTAGGTAGATTCATAATAGCGGCAGCCGCTGTCATTTGCTCGACAAGCATGTTTTGTCAGCATATATTGGCCGATGGACGGCTGCCTTTTGATGATATAAGCACAAGCTATGCCCAAAAAGAGATCATAGATTTATATAATAAAAAGCTTATTACAGGAACCTCGTTGACGAGTTTCTCACCAGCCAAGTCTATGACCAGAGCAGAATTTATTACTGTGCTGGAACGTTTGCTAAAGCTTGATCCAGTGGCTAGTCCAGTATCTGCTTTTAGAGATGTAGTAATGAATGAATGGTATTACGGTCCAATTCAGGCGGCTGTTCAGCTGAACCTGGCAAGTGGAACCTCGGAGACTACCTTTGCACCAAAGAGAGCAGTTACAAGACAAGAGGCAGCTGTTTGGCTGGCTGGTGCATTGCAACAAACGAACGGCAAATCCGCTAATCTGACAGCATATAAGGATAGTGATCTTATTGCTGCCTGGGCTGGTAATTCTGTTGCTGCCGTTAGTAATCTAGGATTAATGAAGGGCGATGAAACAGGATATTTTCGTCCAACGGATGCAATTACCAGGCAGGAAGCAACTGTACTTATTTATCGGGTGCTGCAAAATAAAAGCTGGGCCACGGAGCTTGAGAACGAGCCGCAAAAACATATTGTAATCGGCTGGCAGTATGGACAAACAACCGCAGAGTATAAGAGCACTATTCTGAAGTCGAATGTGAACATCTTATCTCCACGGTGGTACTTTGTAGGGGGAACTGGGAGTGTAACGGATTCAACAGATATCTCGCTTGTTTCGTGGGCAAAGACGAAGGACAAAGAAATTTGGGCGATGGTCGGTAACCGGTCCGATCAAGAAGCTACTCATCTAATGTTATCTAGCGTAACAGCAAGAAATACTGCAATAACCCAATTAGCAGCGATGGTAAGTAAATATGGCATTGATGGGCTAAATATAGATTTTGAGAATGTAAAGGCAGCGGATCGGAAATATTTGACAGATTTTATTGCTATATTAGCAGAGAGATTGCATGGCGTTAATGCTACGTTGTCTATAGATGTGTCGCCTGATCTTGGTACGGATTGGACAGAGGCATTCGACTACGCTGCGCTTGGGGAACAAGTGGATTATGTAGTAATGATGGGCTACGATGAGCATTATGGTGGAAGTGTCAATCCAGGCTCCAATGCTTCGCTTCCCTATATCATAAACGCAGTCGAAACCTTGCTAAAGGTTGTATCAAATGACAAGGTCATATTGGCACTGCCATTTTATAACCGGGACTGGACGTTAAAGCAAAATGGAACAGTTTCATCCTCCGAATTCATTACGTTCACTGAGCAAAATCAGAGGATCAATACCTATTCGATGAAACCGCTATGGAATGAATCATTGGCTCAATATGTTGCCGGCTATACGAACAATGTTATGCAACACATGATTTGGATTGAGGACGGGCGCTCGTTAATTGCCAAATATCATTTTGCTGTTACTAAAAATTTAGCGGGAGTGGCCTACTGGTACATAGGCGGGGAAAGTCCGGATATTTGGACAAGTATTAGTAATGCGGAGAAATATTACGGTTATTCCTTCTTAAACAATACAACCCCTTGATTCATCTAGGGGTTTAGACTTGACGGAAATCTCTTGCCTACTGATAGCTTCGTATGGTATATTCTAGGTGTCATTTAATAATCTAAACGTTTAACATAACGTTTGCGGCATAGAATAGGAGATTACAATGAGCAAAACCAGCATTAAGCATATCGCTGCTAAAGCCAATGTTTCGATTGCTACCGTCTCCTATGTGCTTAATGGTACCCGCAATGTCCGTCCAGAAACGCGTCAGCGAGTAGTTGAAGCCATTGAGGAGCTGAATTACAAACCCAACGATATTGCCAAGAGCCTCAAGCTCAACCGTACGAATACGATCGGTGTTATCGCAGAGGATGTGACGGTGTTTAATGCACCCGAAATTATCGATGGCATTAATGATTTTGGCGATCGGCATGATCTGCATATTTTACTGGTCAATCTTCGTCTAAATAAACGTATCGGCCGTAATTTTGCTGATATAGAGGCATACCGGAAGTACGCCGCCAATGCCGTGTCCGAGCTGCTCAGCAAGCAGGTGGACGGGATTATCTATATCGGTGTACATACCCGTGACCTAACCGGACTAATCGATGCAGACGACAAACCTATTGTATATACCTATGGTTATACACGGGACGACATTTCCATACATTATAACGATGAACAGGCTTCTTATGAGGCCATGTCCCATCTGGTCGCGAAGGGTCATAGCAGAATTGCGGTCATTAGCGGGCTGATGGATTCCATTCCGTCCAGACAGCGGCTGAACGGTTATTATCGGGCGATTACTGACTTTGAACTGCCCTTTGATCCTTTATTGATTAAGATGGGGGACTGGGAGCGGGAATCCGGATATCGCCTGACCGGCGAGCTGTTATCTCTGCCGGAGCCGCCGACGGCTATCCTCTCCATGAATGATGTTATGGTGGTAGGGGTATTGCAGGCAGCCGACGAAAGAGGCGTTAAGGTTCCGGAGGACTTGTCGGTGATTGGCTTCGATAACCGGGAATTCAGCGATTATCTGCGCCCGCGGATTACGACGATGGAACTTCCGCTGCACGAGATGGGCTATCAGGCCATAGAGAGCTTGTACAATGTGATCAATGGGAACGAGTCGGCGCCCCTGATTATGCCGGAATGCCGGTTAATCGAGCGTGACTCTGTAGCTGCTGTAATCGATGTGAGATAAAGCCGATGTCTCACATCATATTTTTCTCATTTATCTAAACGTTTAGATTATAAGGCAGGACGCGAAAGAGGTGATGGCGATGACGTTTCTCAGCAATGCAAAATACAGAATGGAGCTTAGCGCCCGGGGAGCCATGCAGTCCCTGGTGATGCAGGAAGATCCCGCCGCAATGAACTGGGTGGTTGATCCCGCTTATCTGCAACAGGCAGGATACGAAGACGAGGATAAGCTGTTCGGGGAATGGACGCTCGAACTAAATGGGAAGATTATACACAGTGTGGATCTTAAGCCGAGGGTGATCCAGGAGGGAGAGCATCGCGCTGCTGTTGAGTTTGATGCTTTTCCGGTAACAATCCGCTTCGTGTACACACTGGAGGAGGAGCGCTTCAGGTGGAGCATCGAATTGTCCAACCGCTCCGCACAAGCTGTACGGATTAACGGGCTGCATGTATGGTTCTCGCTGGCCTATATCATGTTTAGGGATGAGAACGTGCTGCGCAATATGCGTGAATCGTGTGCAGTGTTCACTCATCTGGGCGGAGACTTCACCAAGTTCGCCGCTATCAGGCGCAGCAATGAGGCGCCGCACTTAGGTATTTATCAGACTGGGGGCAGGACAGTCACGGCAGGCTCCTATTGCCGTTATAGTAACCGCTTTCTTGAGCAGGTATCCCCTTCCTTGGACGGCTTGCTGTATCATCGGCTGTCGCTGGTGGAGGATGGAGCTTCAATGCCCGCCTCAGCAGCTGCGGATTGGATCTATGGTAACGCTTACCATGCGCTGGATCTGGAGCCCGGGCAGACTTCCAGCTGGGAGTATGTATTTCTCCCTTGCCAGGATCAGGATGATTTCTACCGCCAGGGAGCCGCGTTTGGCCACCCGCACTGGAGCTATACGCCTGTGCTGACACAGGGCGGAATCTTCCAAGCTGAGGTTGGGATAACGCAGGAACAGTCTATACGTGAAATCTGCCTATTCAGCGCTCCACCGGGAACGGAGGAGATCCGCCGTGAAGACGTTACAGATCAGGCGATTCCGGTAAAAGGAGAGAATGGCAGGTACACACTTACGCTGCTTCGCCCGGCGCCCGGTGAGCATAAGCTGGAGCTGGTGCTTGAAGACGGACGCAGCGACATCCTGGTGTGGAACGTGCTGGAGCCAATCGACATTATGCTGGAGAAACGGGCGGAATGGCTGGTAGCCCATAGCTATGGAAGCGCAGATGGAGTGGAACGCCCCTACGCGTTCCGTCCCTTGTCCAATCAGGGAGAATCACTTGGCAAGCTGACCTTCCTGCTGATGAAGAACAGCATGTCGGCTGCAGTGCCGGAGCAGGTTGAGAAGGCCGAGGCTGCTGCAGTGCTGGATATGAAGCTCCATTGGTTCGAGGAGGGCGATTTCACTCGGCCGCGCCCCTTGTATGGAGGCTTCTACCGGATTTATGATCTGGATTATATTGCGCATGTTTTCTACCTGCTGTCGAGAATGGATGCTGCGCTGCTGAGGCTGCATCCGCCACGGCTTTATCTGGAGTGGGCTGCCGAAGTGATATGCCTGCGTCTGAACCCGGACTGCCATTCCAGGCAGCGAGAGAAGGACGAGGCAGGGCTGAACGGCATTTTCACTCTATATATTCGGGATTTGCTGCAGGCACTTGAGGAGGAGGGACTTGCGGAATGGCAGGGGCAATTGCAGCAGTTATGGGAGCGGTTCGGCCGGAATCTGCAGACAGAAGTACAGCAATACGGCGGGGCAATTACAGAGCACTTCTATGATAACGCAGGGTTCGGACCTACCTGTGAAACGCTGTGCCATCTTGGGAATCTGGACGAAGCGGAACGTTACGGACAGCTGATTCTGGCGAACATCGGTTTCAGTAATGACTACAGGGTCCAGAACCCGGACCGCTGGTGGGAAGCCCTCTCTTCCATGATCCATTCCTTATGGGGGGGATTGGTGTCCGGCTCGGCGCGGGTTGCCTACGAGCATTTGGGCAACCCCGAATATTTGGAGGCGGCTTACCGTTCTACAATGGCCGTGTTCAATTGTTATGACTGGAATGTGCGCTCCACTCCGCGCCGCCTGCAGCCGGGAGAGGCGGCCTCAACTTACAGTGTGGCTGCACCGAATCTGAATATGCCGGAGCTGTCGAGGAACAGGTTCGGACAGTCGGTATTTGTAGCAAGCAGTGATCCGTTATTCGCTTCGCTGTTCTCCACTGTATCCGGAGATGATTGGGACATGGGTGAAGAGCTGGTTGCCTACTTATTGGGTTTTGGGACAACCGCCTACCTCTATAGAGACAGCAGCGGCAAGCTGCGTTGTGTTAACGGTTATGTTACCGAAGAGGCGGACGGCTGGACAATTACGAGCTATGCGGCATACCCTTCCAGATACCTGCTGCTTGAAGACAAGGTGGGTTTCCGCTCCGGGCAAGGCCGGCTGCAGCGCCAAGTAAGACTTCAAGGCGGCGTCTTCAGCGCTTGTCCATAATCGCCGGCAGGAGCGGCAGAATGGGACAGGCTACTATAACGGACAAAACCCGCGAAGCTTTTAGATTAAACGTTTAACTTAGTATAATCGAAATAAATATAGGTGAACTTGGAAAATCGACATTAGGTCTCACAAGTTCATTTTATATAGATTTAAAAGAAAAGGGAGGCAACAAACATGAAGTTTGGTAAACGCACTCTGGTTCTATCACTGGCATTAACAATGGTCTTCGCTTCGCTGGCCGGCTGTTCGGGGAATGGAGAGAAAAACACGGGCAACACTGCCGCCAAAGCCACAGAAAAAGCCGCGAATGATAAGGGAGGCACGTCCGGCAAGGATATCACGCTTGAGCTGTTGTATTGGGGCGATGATGCGCAGAAGAAGCTGGTGGAAGAGGCTGCAGAGAAATATACAGCAGACACTGGAGTTAAGATCAATGCGCAAGTGTTGCCGGCGGACGGAACCTTTGATACTTTCATTCAGACCCGCCTAGCCTCCGATCAATTGCCGGATATCAGCTACATGGGCGAGGGGGATATTCAGAAGTACAATGAAATGGGCATTCTTGAGGACATTAGTGACCTGCTGGCCGATGGTTCAATACCTGAGAAATTGGCAGCGATTACAATCCATTCTCCGGAGCAAAAAGTTATCGGTGTCGGCCTCTCCAACCAACTGGAGCTGCTGTACTACAGTAAAGCAAAGTTCGATGCTGCGGGCATCGCCTATCCGCCATCCAAGGTTGAGGATGCCTGGGATTGGGACACCTTCGTGAGCAATGCCAAGAAGCTGACCACTGATACCAAAGGCAAAACGGCCGCAGATGAGGGGTTCAATGCTTCATTGACAGAAAATTACGGCATCGGGTTTACCGCGGGACGTGAGTTCCATCACTTCTGGGCAGCCAATGCGAACGGAGGCGGTATTGTATCCCCGGACGGCAAGGAGTTTCTGTGGGATTCGCCCAAATCGGTTGAGGGTATCCAGAAGCTGGCCGATCTTATCAACAAGGACAAGGTAGCCTCACCCTTCAATTATTCATGGACTACCGGCGCCGGTTCGGTCATTGATGCGCTGAGCGGCGGTTATGCGATGGCGGTCAGCGGCTCGTGGGATTTGGCTAACATCAAAGGCAATGATGATATCGGTGTCGGCGTGTTGCCCAAGATGGAACAAGCCGTAACGATGAACGCAGGCGCTCCACTGGTAGTTTACAATACGTCCAAGCATATTGAGGAAGCCAAGAAATTCTACGCTTACATGGTTAACCCGGAGAATGCCCTGGATCTGCTCAAGAGCGGAGCATGGCTGCCTAACCAAGCCGACTGGTACACCGACCCTGCCCTCATTGAGAAATGGACTGCCGATCTTCCGGCAAGTGCCAAAGAAACGATTCTCAGTTATTCCACAACCAAGGATTCCATTGCACAGTGGCCTGCTTATTATGTTCCGGCCTATCTTAAGATGAATACGGAATACGAGAAATCCATCGACAAGGCGCTGACCGGTCAGAAGAGCGTCAAGGACATCTACGATGAGATTATGCCAACGATTAAGAAACTGTGGGAAAGCGGAAAGGTTTCGTAATTAAAGCTTATTTTCAAAGAGAGGGCTATGGCTTATGAATCCAGAGAGCAAGACCGGTACGGCACCCAACTATGTTAAAAAGCCTGCCAAAGGCGCCACCAAGGAAGCGGTCGCCGGATATTTATTTGCAGCACCCGCGATTATCGGCTTTTTGGTGCTGACCCTGTATCCGATGTTGGCCAGCTTGTTCTACAGCTTTCACAAAATCACGGTGATGAGCGGCGGGCAGGTGATGGAATGGATCGGGCTGGACAACTTCAGATATATTTTCAGCAATCCAAGCTCCGAGTTCAAAAAATCGATCACGGTCACCCTGATTTACGCTTTTATCAACGTAGTGCTTGTTATTGCCTTCTGTCTGCTGGTCGCGCTCTTGCTGAACCGCAAGTTTCTCGGCAGAAATATGCTGCGGGCGGTCTTCTTCCTGCCCTCAGTCATTCCGATGCTGGCGACCACGATTGTCTGGCAGATGCTGCTGCAGAATCAGGCCAAGGGCGGTTTGGTCAACTGGCTGCTGCTGCAGCTGGGCATAACGCCTTTAGACTTCCTGACAGACCCGGTGCGGATCTTTGAGACGTTGTTTATTATGAGCTTGTGGACATGCGGGGGCACGATTGTTGTCTTCATTGCTACCTTGCAGGACGTTCCCGGTGAACTGCTGGAGGCGATCGAGATGGACGGGGGCAATGCCTGGCACAAGTTCCAGAAGGTCACCTACCCGACGATCAAGCCAGTACTCTTTTTCCAATTGATTATGTGCATGATGACCTCTATCCAGATTTATACCCAGAGTGTGGTGTTGTCCAGAAACGGAGCACCGGACCGGATGACTTATTTCATCAACGTTATGATTTATGATCATTCCTTTGTGCAGGTGGGGATGCGCGGGCTGGCGTCTGCCGAGGCTTGGGTCGTCTTCCTGATCACATTGCTCATTACGGTTATTCTGTTCTATTTCCAGGGCGCGCTCAAGAAGGATGATTCGATGGGCAAAAGAAAGCGGGTGAGATAATGGCTGTCTCTGCGACTGTAAAATATTCAAGTCTTAAGAGAGCAAAGAACAAAACAAAAGCGGTGAACGTCATACTCATCCTACTGTCCTGCCTGCTCGCTTTGGTATTCGCCTTTCCGCTTTATTGGCTGCTGCGCGGCGCATTCGTTAACCATTCAGAGATTCTGGCGCGCCCGCCAGTATTTATCCCCAGTGAGCCGGGCTTTGATAATTTCCGGCTGGGGCTTGAGCGCATCCAGTTTCTGCGGCAGCTCTGGAACTCAGTTTCGATTGTGGTGCCTTATGTAATCGGAACAGTGCTGACCACGAGTTTCGCCGGTTATGCTTTTGCCAAGCTGCGGTTCCCGCTGCGCGGGATGTGGTTCGTGCTCGTAATCAGCACCATGATGCTTCCAAGCGCTGTAACCCTGCTACCGCAATATTCCCTGTATACCTCCCTGGGACTGGCCGGTAAGCCAGCACTTATTATTCCCGCATTTTTCTGCGCAGGCGGCAATGCATACTTTGTCTTTTTGCTCCGGCAATTTTTCACGACCATTCCGCTTGAACTCAGTGAAGCGGCTAAGATTGACGGTGCGGGTTATTTCCGCATTTACTCCCGCATCATGCTGCCGCTCATTCGTCCGGCCATGATTGTTGTAGCCCTGTTCAGCTTCATCAACTGCTGGAATGAATTTTTCTATACGATGATTTATTTGAAGACAGAAGCGGATTATACACTGCCAATGGGTTTGTATATTGTGAACGGAATGCGCATTCCTAACTATGAACAGGTTATGGCGCTCGCTCTGGTCGTTACGGCTCCCTGCCTGGTGTTCTTCCTGATTGGCAACAAATATTTTGTGGAAGGTATTGCGTTGACAGGAATCAAGGGATAAAAAGGAGGAGACAACAAGTTATGAGAAAGACTAAGCGGTCAGGGAAGGCTTGTGTGGCAGCGCTTTGCGCTGCCGTAGTCCTAAATGGCGGGATCGTCCCGGCATCGGCGAATTATACGACAGATTTCGATCATAAGGGTGTAGGAACCGATTACGGGAAACCGGAGTGGAAAGTGGGTAACATCACTACCCCGGAAGGAATTGATTTCAGCAAAGCTACCGTCGGGGAAATGATGCAGACGATTGAGAATTTTGACTTTGATGCCTTCAAGAAAGATAACGCCGATCTGCCCTGGCTGGATTCATTGCTCGTGAACGAAGGCGTGATTCCTGATGATAATGGGAATGATGATGCCAGCGCCAATACATTGTTCAGCCGGGGCAGCGCCCTGTACATGAAGACACAGGACAACTCGAAGCTGGGTTTTGCCGGGAGTGTGTATTATGCGGATACGTTGAACCAGGATGTTATGTATACGCTCTCTCTTTCGACGGGAGAGGTTACGGAGGATCAGTCTGCCCGGAAAAATTATCCCAGCCACGAGAACCAAACCTACCGTAGCGGGGAACTGGAGATTAACCAGCGCAAATTTATTACGAATGATAACAGTGCAGTAACACTGCTGGAATTCAAGAATCCCACGGCAAGCGACATCCAGTTGACACTGAAGGTCAAATCTCCGTTTGTATCCAGGGCAGAAGGGGATGAGTTGATCGGTGACCGGGTAGCGGCTCCGCTGATGATCGGGAAGTCCGGCCAAAAAGTTGTGAAAGCGATGTCATATGTGGATGTTCATCTTAGCGGAACCGGACTTACCCCTGCCGGGAATGAGCTGGTCAGAGAGATTACCGTTCCTGCGGGCGGGACGCTTGACCAGAAGGTGGTTATGGGCTGGCTCGCGGATGAAATTCCCGGCTCCAAGACGCAGTATGAGGAATTCAAGTCTGCGCCCGGCAACAATGAGGCCTTTTCCACCCAGGTGAAGGAGTACAACGAGTGGTGGGCGGATAATATCCCGTACATTGATGTCCCTGATGAAAATGTGAAAAAAGTGCTCTATTACCGTTGGTGGTGTAACCGCTTTAATATCCTGGATGCCAACATTCCCGGCAATGACTGGCAGTTCCCGATGAATATGGAGGGTGTGCTTGGCTACAACAACGGGATCACGGTCAGCGTGCCGTGGGCGCTGCAGGATCTGAAATGGCTCCGCGATCCGTCCTATGCCTATGGGACCTGGCTGGCGCAGGGCGAATATTCAGAGAACAAGAATTACAAGAACAACCCCGGGCGGCCCAACATCTGGACCTGGGATATGATGCAGAACAGCTCGCAGGTAGGCTGGGAAGCATACAAAATCTATGGTGGCGGTTCGGAAATCCTGAAGAAATTCGCTGATTTCTCAGCCAATGATGTGACCGGCACACTGGCTCATTTCAAGGGCAATGATCCGAATCTCGTCTATTATAACCACGGCCCGATGACTGGAAATGACGGTGACACCGTCTCCATGCACTGGAATGGCAACGGCAACAATGCCCGGCTGGACGGCTCTGCGACTACTTATGGCAATGCAGTGGCCACAGCCCAAATGTATAAGCAGCTGGGGGATACAGTGAACGAGACCCGGATGAATGAAACTGCCGGGAAGATTCAGAGTACGATTTTGAACGATATGTGGTTTGACGGTAAGGATTTTGACGGAGACGGCAAAGCGGATACGAACGGCGAAGGCAGCTTTTTGCATAAAAAGGTTGTCGGTAAAGAGGATGTGTTCAACCCGTGGCGCGATAACAACATGTTTGTCTTCAACTTCGGCGTTGTGCCGACAGAAGGACAGGAGGGCTTTCAGGCTAAATATTTGACTCAGCTGACCGATTACGCGGATCCTGATTATTATCCGATCTTTCCGTTCTTCACAGCGGATCAGAACAGCATTATGAAACGGGTGGAGGATTTCAAGAATGGCAAGACGGATGCCTTCGGCACCGACCAGTTCGCCTGGTGCAACTTCGGCAACTACATTAATACTGTCCGTGCTTCCTTGCGCCATTACCCTGTGGACAATATTAACAGTGATACTTACAAGACGTTGTTCGACTGGGGTGCATGGCTGCATACGGTGGAGACGGGCAATACGGATCACCTCGATTCCAATGAATTCTTCTGGCTGGAGGACTATTTCTTCGGAACGCCGTGGACAAAGGAGAATCCTCCGAACCCGAGCGGCAAAATGGTGCGGGCTTGGATTCACCACGATACGCTGGGCATGATGAATTACACCGTACTGGAGGATATGGCAGGTCTTCAGCCGAGAACCGACGACAAGATCGAGCTGTGGCCGATCAATGTCGAATATGACCATTTTGCGGTAGACAATGTGCGGTATCATGATGCGGATCTGTCGATCGTCTGGCAGGACCCTAAGGTATATACCGGGGACAAAAAATTGCCTTATCAAGACATTCCGTCCGGTTTCTCGCTGTTCATTAACGGTGAGCTTGTGATGACCACGAATGAAATGTCACATATTATTTATGATACGGTGACTGGCAAGGTGGAAATGCCTAAGGGTGATGTTGCCGGAGCGGTTGGTGACAATTCTAAGACGCAAGTGTTGTTTGAAAAAGGCAGCGCTACTCCTCTAGCCAAGGCTGATGATACTTCACTGGCAACGAATGCAAAAACGGTGGATATGTTCAACAAGGCGGGCGTAGATATTGTCAATGGTGGCGAGAATCTGGCCGCTGCTGCCGGAACGACGATCGAATCGACGTATATCGAGAGTGGTTCAAGTATTAAAAGCTTGGCGGACGGCTCAACGATAGCTTCCATTGACCACACGTCCAACACGGCTCTGTTCGGCGGTTCGCCGAATCCTGCCGATACGGTCACGTTCAATTTTGACGCCACCAAGCCCGTAGACAATGTGAAGGTCTATTTCTACAATAACCGTCTCCTGGATGGCTACGGTACACCGCAGACGTTCGGTGTCGAGTGTCTGGAGGCGGACGGCATAACCTGGAAGCCGGTGAAAGGGAATTCCGATACCCGGATGTTGTGGCCTCCAACTATAACAATGTGGAGTTCGAGAAGGTTAATACGACAGCGATTCGTGTCAGTGTGACCCATGCACTCGAACTTGCAACAGGGATCAAAGAAATTCAAATCTACATTAACGGCCTGACGGTTACGCCAGCAGTAAATCAGGCACCGAAGGTAACGGTAGATACCCCGGTAAGAGTGCAGCAGGATGAGCTGCTGGCTGTGGTTCCCCAAATTTACGATGACGGTCTGCCTGGCGGCAAGCTGACCTATCAATGGGAGAAAATATCCGGTGATGGCGAGGTCGAAGAGGGTGCGCTCGATCAGGCTGTTTTGAAAGCCACCTTCAAGACTGTAGGTGAATATAAGTATCAGTTGACCGTCAGCGATGGAGACAAGCAAACGGTCGTAGAAGTTCCTGTGTCCGTGTTCATAGCAACGGCTGAACTGGCCGATATGGTTGCGAAATTCGCAGACCGGGATTCGGCGCAAGGGAAAATTGTCCGGAATTCCGGCGACTTCACACCGGAATCCTGGCAGCAACTGCAGTCCGCATTAACTGCGGCTAAAGCATTACTGAGCAAAGGCAACTACACTCTGGATGAAGTAAAGGCTACTACCGACCAATTGCGTATAGCCGTTAGTACTCTCGGCTACAGAAATGCGGCGCTGCTGGCTGTGCCGAGCGCTTCATACACCTCGGCATGGGAGTCGGTGTATGCGGTTAACGACGGATATATTCCGCTTTTCTCTACTGGTTTAGGTGATAATACAATAGAAACACAGTACGGCAACTGGGGCGGATCAGGGGACAATCAATGGCTGCAATATACCTGGAAGCAGAAGGTAAGCCTCTCCGGCAGCTCGATATATTTCTTCGATGACGGCGGCGGCGTGCAGGTGCCAGCTGATTACAGCCTTGACTATTGGGATGAGGCAGCCGGTAAATTTGTCCCTGTCACCAACCTGAGTGAGAAGGGCAAGGAGAAGGACAAATTTAACGATGTAACCTTTGATAAGGTGGAAACGGATAAGCTGCGGCTGACACTGGTTAAACAATCTGCTAGTGTGTTCACGGGAGTCAAGGAATGGCGCGCGATCTCGGCCAAACCGGAGGGAGAAACGCCCGATCCGGGCACATTCGGCAAAATTGTAAGCATAGAGCAGGTTGCCGTAAATACGACGATAGGGGTAGTTCCTGCACTGCCGTCCAAAGTATTGGTAACTTATGCGAATGGGAATAAGGGCATGGCAGATGTGCAGTGGGAGGACATTCCGCTTAACAAGCTTACGATTGCTACAGACTTCATGATTTCCGGCAAGGTTGCCGGAACAGAGCTATCAGCAAGCTGCCGTATATTTGTGAAGTATGACAAGACAAGATTGAAGACTGCTATTGATACGGCCGCAGATCCGGCGGTGAATGAAGAGAACTATACCGCTGCGCCGGGGCAGTGGGAGACGCTTCATGCCGCATTGGAAACGGCTCAAGCTGTGTACGAGAACGGGGCTTCGACCGAAGGTGACATTAATGCTGCTTATACAGCTTTAAAAGCGGCCTTTGAAGCGCTGCAGCCGGTGGAAGGCCGCAATGCGCTGATCAGCGGAATCACGATTCCCGGCGGCATTGTCGATCAGGTAGCGAAAGAAATCATCGTGCCGGAGACGACTACGCTGACAGAGTTGAAGGAAGGGCTGCAAGTTCCGGCAGGCGTAACCTTTGCCGTATATGGAAGTGACGGCATAACCGTTGCAACGGAGCTCCAGACCGGATACAAGGTGACCGTAACGGCTGCGGACAAAACGACGAACCGGACGTATACACTGACGTTGGCTTTCGTAACTCCGCCGGTGGTCACGACTGGTCTGGAGGCGAAGCTGAAGGAAGTGCTGGAGCTGGAACAGGGGCTGTATACACCGGACAGCTGGACGGCGCTCCAGAAGGCTGTAGCCGCTGCGGCTGCGCTGCTGGAGAGCGGAACGGCTGACCAGGCGGGAATCGACGCCGTGTTAAGCAGGCTTGCGGCAGCGGTTGCCGGTCTGCAGCGGCTTCCGGCGGCAACGCCATCAGCAACGCCGCTGCCTTCGGCGACACCGACCCCTACGCCGGGAACTCCGGCGTCCGGGTCCGAGACTTATGTCCCGACGCCGAAGCCTTCGCCAAGCGCGGCGCCGACAGCAGCACCTGCTGCCGTAAGCATAGGCAGCATTGTGCTGCATCCGGTGGCCGGAGCTGACGGAACGGTCAAGGCAGTGCTGACAGCGGGGAATATTGAGGCTGCAGCCAAGGGAATAACAGATGGCAGGTTGACAGTATCCATTAAAGCGGCGGCAGGCATGAAGCAGCTGTCAGTTGAACTTCCATTGCAAGCGCTCATGGCGGCACAAGGTGTGCGCGCAGTCAAGATTGAGACTGGAGCGGCGGACATTCTATTGAACGAGAGTTTCCTGAAAGTCTATGCCGACGGGAAGAGTAATAAGCTTGAGATTTCTGTCAGCGCTATAGATCCGGCAGGTTTACCGCAGCAGGCAAGCGCGCTGCTGGGAGTGAATGTGCTCAGCGATTTCGGACTGAGTGTTGACGGGACTGCTGTTCCGGCATCCGTACTGAAGGCGAAGGGCGTCAAGCTCGCGCTGCCGTACACGTTGAAGCCGGGTGAGAACCCGAACAAGGTAGTAGTCTATTATCTCAATGATAAGCGCGAGCTGGAAGTTGTGAAGAGCAGCAAATACAACGCCGCTGCCGGGACACTGGAATTCAATCTCAACCGGAGCGGAAGTTACGCAACACGCTACTCGAATGTTTCATTTAAGGATATTGCAACTGCAGCCTGGGCAGTGGACAGCATCGAAGCACTCGCGGCCAGAGGAGCTATCCAAGGAACAAATGCGGATAACTTTAATCCCTCAGGCAACGTCACCCGTGCAGAGTTCATCAAGATCCTGATGAATGCGTTCGACCTGGTTGATGAGTCAGTCGTAAGCACATTTACAGATGTGAAGCAGGGTGCCTGGTATGCCGGAGCGGTTGCCAGCGCCCAGAAGCTGGGCATTGTTAAGGGGAAGCCGGACGGCACCTTCGGACTGAATGAGGAGATTACCCGTGAGGAAATGGCCGTCATGCTGTATCGTCTAACACAGCTTGCAAACGTTTCGTTGAGCGGTGCAGTGAATGCCGGTGTCAATGCGAATACCAGTAACAATGCTGCCCCTGTGTCATTTTCTGATCTTGATCAAGTGTCATCCTACGCGGCTGATGCCGTGGAAGACATGGGCAAGAGCGGAGTGATTGGCGGAATGCCGGACGGCAAGTTTGCGCCGGACAGCCAGGCCACAAGAGCTCAAGCAGCAACAGTTATCTTCAGGCTGCTTGGGCAAGCTCAATAACGGGCAGGGGGAACCCATAATGCAGTTGCTAGAATACGCGGACTCAAGCGTTCAATGAACTATGAACCATGAACTAACACTAGAAGTCAGTAGTTTTCCCTACCTATAATTTGTTAAAGAAAGCGGCCAATGACCCAAAAGACAGACCAGGGATTCTCCAGTAATGGGAGAATCCCTGGTCTGTTATCTTTTTACGGTCTCTTTTTAATAACAGGGCAGTCTCATTTCTCGAAAAATCCACTTATGGGACGGTCCGCTTTAGGCTAGCTAATATTGCGGCTGAGAACTAAGGTGTATTATTCAGTTTTATCGAGGTTACTACGCTATTAATATATGCTGCAACATGGAATTCTATCTTTTGCTATATATGACGGTGTATCCGTATATCCGAGTTCAGGGTATGATTATGAAGTATTCGAATTAGTCTATTTTAATATAGAGGTGATTTTTACAATGGCTAGGACTAATCAGTTAACCATACATACGCTCACTCAAGGCGATAGACGACTTGTATCTCAGCTTTTTAAATCTTCAATTTCAGATGCCTTCGAAAAGGAGGGACTGGGGCATTTGCAGGAGGACATTCAACATGAAGTTGACAATAAAAAACAAAGGGTTGATGCCTTTCTGAACCCGGCGAATACAGATATATACTTCCTTGTTGCCAAAATAGATGGGACGGTTGTCGGCACGATTTCATTTGCACCCTGCGACGAGGATATTCGCTCATGCACCGGAAATCAACTTAATGATGTGGGAGAGCTAGGAAGCTTATACGTTTTGCCAAGCTATCAGGGTCTCGGTGTAGGCTCGAGGCTGATTAAGGAATTGATGGCATATCTAGGAAAGCAAGGGATTGAGCAGTTTTGCCTGGACAGTGGCTACCAACGTGCGCAGGCAAAATGGCTGCAGAAATTTGGCAAGCCGTATAAGGTGGTTAAGGATTATTGGGGACCGGATTCGGTTCACATGGTTTGGTTATGCAAAGTCAGCGATTATACAATATAGTTTGGGAAGTTTCCATCAGCCGTTTGCCCTCCGAGATTGACAGATTTAGGGGCGCTGGCTATACTTGAAATGTTAAAATGCAAATCGGATAAAACGTTGATGAAATGAAGTACGCCGGAGCATGGCTCCCTCAGAGAACGGATTCCGTTACGAATACAATCGTAATGGCTGCGAGAATCCGGAAGACAGACCGGCGGAAAGCTGATTTCGGAGTGCGGGGACAATCCCGCCGGGGGCGCCCGTTAACAGCCGCGACAAGGCGATCGCCAGCAGTTGTCCCATGCATATGGGCAGGGCGATAACCAGGGTGGTACCGCGATAATAATCGTCCCTGAATTCATTCAGGGGCGTTTTTGTGTTTTCCGGCAGAAGTGCCGAATTAATGAGAAGACGGGAGCTGTACATGATGAAAGCAAGTGAAATCCGTTCCAAATGGCTGCAGTTTTTTGAGAGCAAAGGCCACAAAATCGAGCCCAGCGCATCGCTGGTGCCCCATAATGACCCATCCCTGCTGTGGATTAACGCCGGTATGGCGCCGCTGAAGGCCTACTTCGACGGCCGGGAAATTCCTGAGAATCCCCGCCTGGCCAACTCGCAGAAATGTATCCGCACCAATGATATCGAGAATGTGGGCAAGACTCGCCGCCACCACACGTTTTTTGAAATGCTGGGGAACTTCTCCATCGGCGACTACTTTAAAGAAGAAGCGATCACCTGGGCTTGGGAGTTCCTGACCGGCAAGGAATGGATCGGCTTTGATCCGGAGCGCATTTCCGTGACGGTGTACGCTGAGGATGAAGAAGCCTTCAAGCTATGGAATGAAAAGGTAGGACTGCCTGCAGAACGCATCATTAAGCTGGGAGATGAGAACTTCTGGGATATTGGCGAAGGTCCTTGTGGACCTTGCTCAGAAATTTTCTATGACCGCGGTGAAGCTTACGGCAACGACATGAGTGATCCGGAAATGTATCCGGGCGGGGAAAATGAGCGTTGGCTCGAAGTGTGGAACCTGGTGTTCTCCCAGTTCAACCATAACAAGGACGGCAGCTATACACCGCTTCCGAATAAGAATATTGATACCGGAGCGGGTCTGGAGCGTCTGGCTTCCATCCTGCAGGATGTCGATTCCAACTTCGATACGGACCTGTTCCAGCCGGTGATCCAGAAGACGGCGAAGCTGGCCAAAGTTACCTATAAAGACAACTTGGAGCAGGATATCGCACTTAAGGTGATTGCTGACCATATCCGTACTGTTACTTTTGCAGTAGGCGACGGTGTGCTTCCTTCCAATGAAGGACGCGGCTATATTATCCGCCGTTTGCTCCGCCGTGCGGTCCGTTACGGTAAGACGCTGGGTCTGGATCGTCCGTTCCTGTATGAGCTGACGGAAACCGTCGGTGAGGTTATGGGTGTGTACTATCCATCCATTCTAGACAACCGGGAGTATATCGCAAAAATCATCCGTACGGAAGAGGAGCGTTTCCACGAAACCTTGTCCGACGGTCTGGCCATTCTTGGCGAGCTTACCGCCAAGGCAAAGACGGAAGGCCTTACTGCCATCGCTGGAGCAGATGCCTTTAAACTTTATGATACGTACGGCTTCCCGTTTGACCTTACGGAAGATTTTGCATCCGAGCAAGGACTTACTGTAGACCGTGAAGGCTTTGATGCTGCGATGCAGGAACAGCGTGACCGGGCCAGAGCTGCCCGCCAGGATGGAGCCAGCATGAAGATTCAGGGCGGCGCGCTTGCTGAGCTGACGGTTAAAAGTGAATTTGTTGGTTATAATGACTCCGTAACAGAGTCAAAAATACTTGCTATTGTTGTCGGCGGTGAACTTGTCGATACAGCCGGTGAAGGTACCGAGTGCCAGGTGATTTTGGAATCAACACCGTTCTACGCTGAAAGCGGCGGACAGGTCAGTGACACCGGCCTGCTTACCGGAGGCTCTGTCACTGCCAAGGTAACCGGATTGTTCAAAGCACCGCATGGCCAGCATGTTCATCTGGTTACTGTTGAAGCCGGGGAGCTGAAGGTAGGCGAGAGTATCCGCGCGCAAGTGAACCGCGAGCAGCGCGAGGATATCGTGAAGAACCATACGGCAACCCACTTGCTGCATAAAGCGCTCAAGGAAGTATTGGGCGGCCATGTGAACCAAGCCGGGTCTTTAGTAGAAGGCGCACGTTTGCGTTTTGACTTCTCGCATTTCGGCGCAATTACGCCGGAGGAGCTGAGTGATATTGAGCATCGCGTAAATGCTCAAATCTGGCGCGGCCTGGATGTCGTGATCGAGAGCAAGCCGATTGAAGAAGCCAAAGCAATGGGGGCAATGGCCCTATTCGGTGAGAAGTACGGCAATGTGGTACGTGTCGTTCAGGTGGGTGATTACAGTCTTGAACTGTGCGGCGGCTGCCATGTGTCCAACACCTCGCAAATTGGAATCTTCAAGCTGGTCAGCGAGAGCGGCATCGGCTCCGGCGTACGCCGGATTGAAGCTGTTACCGGCCGTTATGCTTATGAGTTCACGGAGAGCCAGCTTGATCTGCTGAAGCAGTCGGCAGGTTTGCTGAAATCCTCCCTGAATGATGTGCCGAAGCGGATTGACGCGCTGCATGCCCAGGTTCGTGAGCTTGCCCGTGAAAATGAGTCGCTGCAGTCCAAGCTGAGCGCTACCTTTGCGGCAGAACTGACAAGCAGCGTGAAGACAGTGGGCGGCGGTACACAGCTGCTGGCTGTTGCTGTTCAAGCCGGCAATATGGATGCCCTGCGCTCCACGGCCGATGAACTGAAATCCAAGCTGCCTGATGCTGTACTTGTGCTGGGTGCAGCGATGGACGATAAGGTCAACTTTGTAGTCGCAGTACCTCAGGAGCTGGTGAAGAAAGGCTTCCATGCCGGCAAGCTGGTCAAAGAGGTTGCTGCGGTATGCGGCGGCGGCGGCGGCGGACGGCCGGATATGGCCCAAGCCGGCGGTAAAGATGCCTCCAAGCTTGGCGAAGCACTTGTTAAGGCTGAAGAGCTGGTAGCTGCACTGGCGTAAACATTTGGCTACCGGGATTCCCAAGGTAGCTGTCAACTAACACTAAGGCAGATCAGCCCTAGGCTGATACGCTGCCTGCGAACAAGGTAAAAGCATGTGAGACAGAGAAGCAGCGGTACTGAGTGCTCCATATCAGTGCCGCTGCTTTATTCAAAAAAATAAAAAGTTTTGAATTTTTGCGAATATTCGCCTTTCATGGTATTCTGCAATAGCTTAAAAGCCAAAAAAATCTATATTAATGTAGATGAAATGCCAAAAAAAGCGTTATTATTGTGGCAGGATTTCCTCGTTGGGGCATGAATATGTTATGATGAAGGCAGCAAGTAAGCTGTACAGCAGCAACTTTGCGAAGCTGCCCTTTTAGGGTGATTTTGCAGAAGGAAGGTGTCACAAATGGACTCCATGGACAAAACGGTTAAATTCAATGTGAAGGGCGATGAAAAGGAAGCTTCTCCCCAGGAAATCTTGCTCGCCGTATACGACGCGCTCGTGGAGAAAGAATATCATCCGATCAATCAGATCGTTGGATATCTTCTTTCCGGAGATCCGGCTTACATTCCGCGCCATAACAATGCGAGAAGTTTGGTCCGGAGGAAAGAACGTGATGAGCTGATTGAGGAACTGGTCCGTTTCTACCTTGCCAATCATCGGGTGGATCAGCCGAAATGAAGAAGCTGGGTCTGGATTACGGCGACCGTAGAATCGGAGTCGCCACAAGCGATATTTTCGGATGGACAGCCCAGGCTCTAGAGACGATTGAGCGCCGCGGAAACGGGAATGAGTTCGAACGGATCCGCGAACTGGTGAAAGAGCACGAAATTGGAGAAATTGTGGTGGGGCTTCCGAAAAATATGAATGGCTCAGTTGGACCGCGTGGTGAAATCTGTATAGAATTCGCCGGCCAGCTGCGGGAACAACTCGAATTACCCGTACACCTTTGGGATGAGCGTCTGACGACAGTATCCGCTGAGCGGGTGCTGATTGAAGGGGACGTCAGCCGGAAGAAACGCAAAGGGATTGTGGACAAATTGGCCGCAGCCTTGATTTTGCAAAATTTTTTGGATGCTAACAGTAAAAGGTGAGGGGTGCGCGGATATGACAAACGAGCAGATCGGCCAAGAAGAAGAACCGGAAATCATCTATATTCCCGATGAGGAAGGTAATGAAGAGGAATTTGAGGTCATCATGAAGTTTGAAGTCGACGGTTCGGATGCAAAGTATATGATGGTGGTTCCACTCGATTCCGAGGATGAAGAGAGCGATGAGGTGTATGCGTTCCGTTACGAGGAAGATGGTGACGACCTGCAGCTCTTCATGATCGAGAATGACGAAGAATGGGCCATTGTTGAAGAGACTTTCAATACTTTGGTAGACGAATTGGACGGAGGAGCCGAGAATGACTGATTTTTCCGCCGAACAAGCGGTATGGACATCTAAGCTCAAAGAAATATACGGAGAAACAGTAGAACTGGAAGACGAGCAGGGTAAATCTTCCGTTTACGATATTATTGCCGAGTTTGAAGTCGGTGACCGCGCATATGCGGTGCTGACCGGTTCCGGAAAAGACGCGGAGCAGGAGATTCTGCGGATTGTAGTTTCGCCTGACGGTCTTCCGGAGCTGGAGAGCATCGTTGACGATGAAGAGTGGGAAGATATTTCCGAGCTGTATGATGAGCTGACTTTTCCCGCAGAGGACACGGAATAAGCATCTTTATCTGTATGCAACATTATGTTGAGCATGAAGAGGGCGGAATTTTCCGCGCTCTTTTTGCTTGATATACGACCATAAAAGGTTGATGCAGCGTTCTCATGAAATTTATGTTGAATTTAAGACAATACAATTTTATACTTTATAGTCGGAAAGTGAGGAATCACATTTGAAAGCCGCAATCCGCGCTGTGCTCATTATTATCCTTTTGCTGGCATTGGCAGGAGGGGGAGGAGCATGGTATATCTGGAATGGCATGCAGCCGGTAGAGCCTGCAGGGCCAGCCGTCACGTTTACGATAGAGAAGGGCATGGGGAGTGCGGAAATCGCCAGCCTGCTCGAAGATAACGGCATTATACGTAACGGAATGTTCTTTAGGGGATATCTGAAATGGGTCAAGGAAGGGTCAAGCTTCAAGGCAGGCACCTATACGGCAAGTCCAGGGGACACCTATGATGAGCTGATTACCCGGCTGAATGCCGGGGATGTAGTGAAGGAAGATACGGTGGTGTTCACCATTCCCGAAGGATTCACGGCGAAGCAGATAGCAGAGAAGCTTGCAGAGGCTTGGAACCAGCCGGCCGATGTGTTTCTGAAAATGATGAACTCGGGGGCAGGGCTGACTGCGGTAAATACACTGAAGATTCCCGAGGACGCTAGTTTACGGCACCGGCTTGAGGGCTATTTGTTCCCGGAAACGTATGAGCTGGCCAAGGATAGTACACCGCAAGAGGTTGTTGAAGCCATGCTGGAGCAGTTGACGAAGAAGCTGGACAGTATTCCGGATTGGCAGGCACAGCTTGCGGAGCGCGGATTGTCGCTGCATGAACTGCTGACCGTAGCTTCTCTCGTGGAGCGGGAGGTAGTTGTGGACGAAGAACGTCCGCTTGTAGCCGGTGTTATTTACAACAGGCTGAAGAAAGGCCAGAACCTGGAGATCGACGCAACTGTCCAGTATCTGCTGGACAAGCAGAAGGAAAGACTGCTGAATAAGGACCTGAAGGTCGAAAGCCCGTACAATACGTACCGGAACCCGGGTCTTCCACCTGGCCCTATCGGAAGTCCGGGCCTTGCATCGATTCAGGCTGCGCTTGCACCGAAAGCCTCAGAGTACTATTTCTATGTGACCAAAAAAGACGGCACGCAGGGACATCTATTTGCCAAGACCTACAAGGAACATTTAGCCAATATCAAAAAAAGTGAACAAAATCAGTAGGAAACCTGTAAAATGATAACTGTTGCCGTTCCAGGAATTCTAGTAGGCGTTTTAGAGTTTGAGGGGGAATTCTCCCTCTAATTTAAATAAATGATGATGAGCTGGGCGGATGAATTTAGGAGGAATCAACATGAATAACAAACCGGAGCTGCTGGCAACGGCGGCTTCCTTGGAAGAAGCGCGTGTATTGCTGGATGCCGGGGCAGATGCGCTCCTCATCGGGGATGACCGTTTCGGCATGCGACTTGCCGGACACTTCTCGCTGGAGGACACTGCGGCTGTCGTTAGTCTGGCTCACGGCAAAGGCCGCAAGGTGTATGCCGGTCTTGGCGGGCTGATGACGAACCGTCTGCTGGATGAGCTTCCTGCTTATGTGAAGGCGATCGGTGAGCTTGGCGTTGACGGCATTGAATTCGGAGATCCTGCCGTGCTGGCGGCTGTGAAGCATGAAGCGCCGGGCATGAAGCTGCACTGGAATGCGGAAATGACCTCGACCAATTATGCCACTGCGAACTATTGGGGCCGCAAGGGAGCTTCGCGTGTCGTTCTGGCCCGTGAATTGAATATGGATGAGATGACGGATATGGTACCGCTGCTGGATATCGAAGCCCAGGTACAGGTCCACGGCATGACGAATATATACCATTCCAAACGCAAGCTGGTAGAGAGCTATATGTCGCATCAAGGCTGTCCGAGTGAAGGCGGAAGCCTTGGTAAGGAGCGCGGCTTATTCCTGATTGAAGCAGAGCGCCAGAATGAGAAGTTTCCGATTTATGAAGATGTCAACGGGACACATATTATGAGTTCCGACGATATTTGCATTCTGGAGGACCTTCATCTGCTGCTGGGTGCCGGAGTACACAGCCTGAAGATTGAAGGGCTGCTGAAGCCAGCTGCCTACAATGCCGCTGTAGTTAAGGCTTACCGCCATGCGATAGACCTCTACACCGCTGATCCGGCAGGTTATGCGTTCCAGGAGGAATGGATGGACGGAATCCGGGCGCTGCAGGATCCTGAGCGTGAACTGACATTCGGCTTTTTCTACAAGGAACAGGTATATTAAAATATAAATAAGCAATGACTCAGCTTTTTAAAATAGCTTGTTGTTTAAGCAACATAAAGGTGTAGCAGTGGAGGGGAAGTTTGGAACTGTAGGAGCGATAGCGTACGCCTTTAGGTTTGGATTTCTACCGTGGCTAACGGTTCAAATCAGGAAATCCAAACCTAACAGCGGCCGGAAGTCCAAACATTCCCCGCAGCTGCGTCCAGCACCAGAATGGAAGGTTTTTAAGCTATTTTAACAGGTGAGGAATATGGAGGGGAGAACAGGAATGGGAACCATGACAAAGCCTAAGTTTAAGGGCAAACGTTACCGTCTGGACAAACCGGAGCTCCTAGCTCCGGCGGGTAATCTGGAAAAATTGAAATTCGCCGTGCATTATGGTGCGGATGCAGTATATATTGGAGGCCAGAAATACGGCCTGCGATCCGGAGCGGATAACTTCAGCTTTGAAGAAATGCGTGAGGGCGTGGAATTCGCCAAGAAATACGGGGCCAAGGTATTTGTTGCCACCAATATCTATGCCCATAACGAAGATATCGCCGGGATTGAAGAATACCTGCGCAATCTATATGAAGCCGGGATTGCCGCCATTATTGTAGCGGATCCGGCCATCGTCGATACCGCGCGCCGCCTGGTGCCGGGCCTAGAGGTGCATCTCAGTACCCAGCAGTCCACACTGAACTGGCAGGCTGTCTCTTTCTGGAAAGAGGAAGGTCTGCCGCGTGTTGTACTGGGCCGTGAGACCAGCCTTGAAGAGATTGCCGAGATCAAAGCACATGTGGACATCGAGATCGAGAGCTTTATCCACGGAGCCATGTGCTCCTCGTATTCCGGTCGCTGCGTGCTGTCGAATCACTTCACGGACCGCGACTCTAACCGCGGCGGCTGCTGCCAGTCGTGCCGCTGGAAATACGACCTGTTCGAAGATGCCCGCCCGGAAGGTGCATGGGTATCTGAGGAAGAACAGGCTGAAGCCCTTTCGTCCCCGCAGCCTCTTGAGCTTGGTGTAACCCAGCTTCCACTGCATCAGCCGGAGGATAACCAGTTCTCGATGGGCTCCAAGGATTTGTGCATGCTGGAGAGCATTCCTGAACTGATTGAGGCGGGCATTGACAGCTTCAAAATTGAAGGCCGGATGAAGTCGATTCACTATGTGGCGACTGTAGTCAACGCCTACCGTAAGGCCATTGATGCTTACATGGCCGATCCGGAAGGGTATGAGCTGAAGCCGGAGTGGCTGGAAGAGCTGCAAAAAGCGGCAAACCGTCCGCTGAACACCGGATTTTTCTACGATACCCCGGATCATGAGGATCATATCTATGAGCCGGAGGAAAAAGCGGCTCCTTATGATTTTGCCGGATTGGTGCTGGAGTATGATGCCGAAAGCGGCATGGCTCTAATTCAGCAGCGCAACAACTTCAAGCCGGGGCAGGAAGTGGAGTTCTTCGGCCCGGACAACACCTTCTTCAAGCAGACCGTCGGAGAGCTGTGGGATGAAGAAGGCAACCGGCTTGACGTTGCCCGCCACCCGCTTCAGCGTGTCCGCATGAAGGTAGACCAGCCGGTAGCTTATTTCGATATGATGCGGAAGAGAAAATAATATTATTATTTATTTTACAAGGGATGCTCTTATTTTTTTGAAGAGCATCTCTTTTTTTTGCGCTCCCGCCAAAATTCGGGATATTCTTAGGAAATATAAAATATTCTCTGGGAATTTGTAAAGAAAACTAAGAAAAAAGACCCAATATGCCGATATATATTCCGTGAACGCTTACATACATCTTCTAAACTAATTGGTAGGTGATGGTAATGGGGGCTCCCGAGCGTGAAAAAAGAGGAGAACAGCAGAAAGGGAGAAGGATGAGAGTGGGGAAGAACAAGAAGAAACCGGTGTCAGTACAAAAAGCAGAGACAAACCGCACAAGTGAAACACAGACAGCAAGCAAAAGTAAGGTCAAGAAAGTGCGCGACAAGGTAACCCTTAAGGGGGTACTACATACTTCGGTGCGTCAGGTGAAAAGGGTCAACCCGCTGAAGTCAGTTGGTGTCAAGCTGTTTTTGATTTTCTTGTCTTCAATTGTTATTGTGGTACTGCTCTTGGGACTGTTGTCCTATAACAAGGCCAAGAATACGATTAAAGATAATGTATCAGAAGCTAACCGGCAGACCATTATCCAGACCTCTGATAAGCTTGATATTCTTATCAAACAGTATGAGAATCTGGCACTGCAACTGTATTTTGATTCGAAAATGCAAAGTGATTTGACGGATTTGGCTTCCGCAAGTTCCAATTATGATAAATTTGTAGCTACCGATTCAATAAGCAAGAAGCTATCCAGCCAGACGACAACGGATTCGAACATTGTGGCTATTTCACTGATTCCGCAGTCAGCGGACTATAGTGTAATTACAAGCGGCAACTCCGGACTGAAAATGGATGGAATAAGAGATCAGGATTGGTATAACACGGTTGTAGGCCGTACTCAGGAATATGAATATTATTACTCCAAGGAAACCAAAGCATCCCAGAACTACTGGTTCTCGACGGCCATTGAAGGGGATAAAGGGAAAAATATCGCGATGGTAAGATCCCTCAAAAACATGGGTTCCAATTCAGGATATGTAATCATGCTTGAACTGAAAAATACACTGCTGGAGGAAGCCTTCAAAACTGTTTCCCTCGGAGACGGCTCACGGATTCAGCTTGTGGACCCGGATGGTATAGTAGTCGCTTCTAATGTACCTGCTGATGATGGGGTGGCTTCAGAGCTAGCCTTCATCAAGGAGAGCAAGAGCAACAACGCAAGTCAGGAAGCCAGCGATGCCGACGGCAAGGATGTGCTGGCAGTGTATAATCCCTTGACCAAAGCTGACTGGAAGCTGACCGGAGTGGTGCCTACCGGCGAGCTGGTGAAGGCAGCACGTCCGATTCTGTTCACGACTTATCTGGCGGCGCTTGCCGCAGCAGCGCTTGCGGTAGTACTGGGGTTCTGGATGGTCCAAATGATCGCCAAACCGCTGGCACGCCTGAAGGATCTTATGGTTGAAGGTTCGAAAGGTGACTTGAGCGTGCGTACCGAATACGTATCTAAGGATGAGATCGGCGAACTGTCGGCCTCCTTCAATACAATGATGGAACGGATTACAGAACTGGTTGCACAGACAACGGATACAGCCCGTGAAGTGCTGGATACTGCTGGTGAGCTTGGTGAAGCTTCCCGCAAGACTGCCATTTCCGCGAAGGAAATTGCCGCTGCTACGGAAGAGATCGCCGGTGGTGCAGGAAGTTTGGCTTTGGAAGCTGAACGCGGCAATGAACTGACGGATCTGATCGCTACGCAGATGCAGAGCGTTATCGCTGCCAATGCCGAGATGGATGAGGCGGCCCGTGGTGTCGGTGAAGCCAGCGGACACGGAGCGAAGCAACTGGAAGAGCTGCTGAAGCAGACAGGCCGTACCGGAGAGATGACAACCGCGCTGGTGGATCGTGTCAACGATTTGAAAGAAACGGTATTCTCTGTAATCAAAGTGCTTGATGTGATGAAGAACATTACACAGCAGACGAACATTCTCTCATTGAATGCAACCATTGAAGCAGCAAGAGCGGGCGAAGCAGGCCGCGGATTTATGGTCGTGGCTGGGGAAGTCCGGCAGCTGGCGGATCAATCCAAGCAGTCCATTGCCCTTGTAGCCGGGATTACCGATAAAATCATGGCTGAAATGAACGAGACAGTAACTGTGCTGTCCGAAGTTGCACCGCTCTTCAAGCAGCAGATGAGTTCGGTGAAGAGCACAAGCGATATCTTCGTATCGGTTAAGGGACAGATGGAGGATTTCATTACAAGCCTCGAATCAGTGACCGGCGCCATTGGAAGCCTCAATCATTCCCAAGGTGTCCTGTCGGATGCCATGGGCAACGTAAGTGCGGTAGCGCAGCAATCCTCGGCCACTTCGGAAGAGGTAGCCTCACTCAGCAGCGAGCAGCAGAACGTGAGCGATCACCTCGTTTCGCTGTCAGGCAAGCTGGAGAGCGTTTCAACTCAGCTGAAGGATAAGCTGGCGCTGTTTACCATCAAATAAATCATAGAGTTACGCAGGTTTTTGAGCCGATAAGGCCGTTTCTTCCACAGGAAGAAGCGGCCTTTTCCGCTTTAACAGGTTTCAATGCTTTGGCAAAGGGTTTATGGAACCAATCTGCGAAGTTAACTTGGAACTTTGCGTGCTATCTTCTTGTACAACCACACACTAACACGTATAATGATTTTGTTAGGCAAATTGTTATGAATATAAGAAAAGTTAGGTAAACGCCATTGAAGGAGAAGGGCCGTATGAAGGGTAAACGCAAATACAACTGGTGGTCCTTTATCGGGGATATGAGCATGGAACGCAAGCTACTCCTCGTCTTTCTGATTATCATTACACTCCCGCTTTCTTTTATCAGTGTAATCAGCTTCAAGAGCTACTCCAAGTCCATCGAGTATAATACCATTGCTTATTCAGAAAAGCTGATTGATCAAATGATGGACGGGATTGATGACTACATAGAGGATATGAAACGAATCTCATCCATGCCCGCTTATGTAAACGATATCAAGCAGAACCTGCTGCGCTCAAACCGTTATTATGAGCAGAAGCAGGCCATGACGGGCAAGACGGACAGTTCTTCGATTGCACCCGGTGATTTTGATCTTTTGCTGTCTATACAGCGGGGGATCGAAGGAAATATATCCTTCATCAACAATATCAAACGGGGCACGAATTCCGTGTATATTTTTGACGGCTATGGCAACGGTTATTATTCGGCCAAAGACGGAGGCGTCCGGTTGGATCTGAAGCAAAGCTACAAGTTCTGGAGCGAGCAGGCCAAGTATTCCAGCGGGGAAGCACTGCTTTTCGGCACTCAGGCATACACAAGCAATCTGCAAAGCACCCGGTATGCATTCACGGTTGTCCGTAAAATTGTCGACGGCCTCTGGAATCCAATCGGACTGATCGCGGTGGATGCCAATATCAGCAACATGGAAAATCAAGTTGCTGAACTGGATAAGGTTACGCACGGTAAGTCATTAATTGTGGATGAGAACGGAAAAGTTGTGTATGACAGCGATCAGAAGCTGCTGACGACGGATATTTCACACACGTTGCTGTACCGTAAGGCGCAGGGCAGCGCCGGGAGCTTCTACGATACGGTGTCCGGCAGGGATAGACTGAATATATATTCAAGCTCCTCCAAGACCAATTGGAAAGTGATTATCTCCATTCCGGTCGATGAGTTGACCCGCGATGTGAAGCTGACCCGCAATGTGACCTTTGCCGCAACGCTGATTATCATTGTGCTGGCGCTGATTATTTCGATTATTTTATCCTTTGCTTTGACCAAACCGTTGACTCAATTGATTCAGCTAATGAAAAAAGTGCAGCACGGCGATCTTGATGTCACCTTCCGAGTCAAACGCCGGGATGAAATTGGCCTGCTGGGTCACCAGTTCAACCGGATGCTTGCCCGGATCAGGCAGCTGATCGAGGATATCTACCGGATTGAAGAACAGAAGAAGGAGGCGGAGCTGCAGGCGCTGCAGAGCCAGATCAATCCTCACTTCATCTATAACACACTGGAGACTATCCGCATGACTGCAGAGCTTAATGACGATGTGGAAGCCGCCGACATGATCTCCATACTGGGCAAGCTGCTGCGTTACAGCACGAGTGAATTAACCGGCAAAACGACGATGAAGCAGGAACTGCTGTATGTGCGCAACTACGTAGAGCTGCTGGGCAGCCGTTATCCCGGACGTTTCCTGCTGGAGATCGATGTCCCGGAGGAGCTTAACGAATACTCCATCATTAAGCTGGTCTTCCAGCCGATCATAGAGAACGCTGCTTATCACGGATTGGATGACAGCAAGCCGCAGATGCATCTCAGCATTAAATGTGAGATTACGGAGCATAAGCTGCTGTTTCATATCAGCGATGACGGCTGTGGTATGGATCAGGACACGCTGGACAAGCTCAATGACAGCCTGAAACGTGAGACACCTCGAAAGAAAAGCATCAATGGAGGAATCGGTATGAAAAATGTGCACCAGCGTGTACAGCTGCATTATGGTGCGGGTTACGGCATTGAAGTGTTCAGTGAGGCCGGGAAAGGGACGGATGTAATCTTATCCCTGCCACTGCTGGAGCCAAGCGAACGGACGGATGGCGAGAGCTAGAGAGAGGGGGAAACACCTTGAAGAGGATTAAAATGCATTGGCCTGTGCAAACGGTGCTGCTGGTTCTGCTGCTGCTGTCAGCGGGTTGCGAGAATCGCAGCAACAGCAAGGAGCCTGCTGCATCAGCTGCCGTAGACGGGGGCACATCCAGTCTGTCAGGTACGATTGTCATGCTGACGAATCGAATTGATCTGATTGAGAATGGAACCTTCAAAGGGTATGCCGACCAGTTTAAAAAGAAGTATCCGGAAGCTAATGTGGAATTCGAAGGCTTGTCCAATTATGCGAGCGACATTCTCGTCCGATTATCGACCAAGGACGCCGGGGATGTTCTGCTGCTGCCCGTCAATTTGCCGGCGAAAGAGCTTGAGCTTTTTTTTGAGCCGCTGGATAATGAAATGTCCGCCCAGGAAAAATTCACCACATTCGCCACTTACGGTGGCAAGAGATACGGATTGTCTACAGGTACGACAACCAGTGGGATCGTTTATAACAAGCGGGCTTTCGAGCAGGCGGGCATTACGCAAATTCCGCAGACCCTTGAACAATTCTACGCTGCCTGCGCCAAGCTGAAGGCGGCGGGAATTACCCCCGTCTACTTAAATTACGGAGCTGTCTGGCCGCTGCGGGAATGGGGGAATAATATGGTCAATTTTATGACCGGTGATCCCGAATACATGAACAACATGGTTCATGAGGATAGCCCGTGGCAGATTGATAATGCATGGGGGCAATCTCTGTCCATTGCCAGAACGATAATTGACAGGGGGTATGTGGAGGACGAGCTGTTCTCGAACAATTGGGAGATTTCCAAGACCAAGCTGGCGAAAGGGGAGGTCGGCATGTATCTGCTCGGAAACTGGACGATCCGCCAGGTGCTGGATGCCGGTGCTTCCGAAGGGGATATCGGATTCTTCCCGTTTCCGTATGACAATAGCAGTGAACATTATGCTCCGCTCAATCCGGACTGGTTCATTGGAGTCAGCAAATTCAGCAAGCATAAGGAACTTTCCATGGCCTGGGTGGAGTATTTTGTAAAAGAGACCTCTTACACGGCTGACTGGGGCTTCCTGCCTCCTGAGGGAGCTGCAGAGCCTTCTATGGAGCCATTCCGCGAGTTTCTCTCCTACAATCCCCGGTTGGTTGAGGCTACGGTGCAAAGTGACGCCTTCATAGAAATGGCGAACAGGGCGAAGCTGTCGTTCTGGTCAGGAGATTATATTCAGGAGCTGCTTGCCGCGCCGGATTTACAGCAGTCTTTTGACATATTGAATGAGAAGTGGAAGGAAGCGCGTCAGGGGCAGCAGGCTTCTCCGCAGCCGTAAACGGGAATTGCTTTTTAAATCAAGATTATTTTGGAGGGTTTTCATATGGCTAAAAAGGTTACCATGCAGAAAATTGCCGATCATCTCGGCGTATCCAAGTTTGTCGTCTCCAAATCGCTTTCAGGCAAGGGCGGCGTCAACGAAACAACCAGAGAGCGGGTAATCCAGGCTGCTTCACAGCTTGGCTATTTCACACAGAAGAATGCATACGTGCAAAATATAAAACGTTCCTCCCAGGGCTCAGGGAGCGACCGGAATAAGCAGTCGGTGCTGGTGCTGATGCCCAATATCCGTTCACAGACTCAGGATTCCCTCTATTGGGGCAAAATTGTTGACGGTATCGCACTTGCGCTGGATCAGGAAGGCCTCGGAATGGTGATTGTTTCCGAGCACCGCGCAGATAATTTCGTCAATATTTTGAACCCGAACGGTCTTCTCGGTCTGGTTGGGGTAGGACAGATTTCTACCTCGCTGCTGCTGGAGGTGCACCGTATCGGACTGCCGATGGTGCTGATTGATCATGAAGATCCGCTAATTCCGAGTGATACAGTATTCGCCAACAATACGGATTCCATGAACCGGCTGAGCAACCACCTGATGGCAACTGGGCATAAGCTGCTGCATTTTATCGGTAATATCCGCTACTCGCGCAGCTTCCGCGACCGCTGGATCGGCTTCCGCAGCGCCCTGGAAGAGAATGAACTGAAGCCCCCTGCCGGTGATGACGAGATGCTTCAGCTGGAAGGTATGGATGACGCAATCATTCAAGAGCAGTTCAACCAATGGATGGCGAAGCGGAAAAAAGCCAAAACCATGCCGACAGCGCTAGTCTGCGCCAATGATTTCATCGCGCTCACAGTTAGCGAGGCGCTGAAGGAAGAAGGCTTCTCCATACCGGGTGATATCTCGGTTACGGGATTTGACAACATCGAGGATGCAACAAGAGGTGTTCCGCCGCTTACTACCGTGCATGTGCCCAAGGAGGCAATGGGCCGGGCGGCAGTGGAGAAGCTGCTGAACCGGATTCATAATCCGTCAGCACCGCTGGAGAAGATTCTGATCGCTGCGGATATCGTCCACCGGGATTCAGCTGGACCGCAGAGCTAAGGGGAAGGTGCAACAGCGGCCGGAAGTCCAAACATTCTCTGTAGTCACGGCCAATCCGAAAATAGAAGAATTATAGTTTATGTGGTGGAGGAGTTCTAGTGAGTTATAATGTACATCTTACCCGGGCCGAACATTGGACCGAAAGTATGAATAATCCGATCTCTCTCGAAGAGGCAAAGTCCTGCTTTGACCAGAGAGATGATTTTGAGTATACTAATATGCTCTCCTTGAAAGGCCCATTCGGAACAATGAGCCTTGAAGGGGATTTCTTTCATTGGTCTGTCGAAGATTTTAGTGTGCCTTTCAGCTATAAGGAAGGCAGAATTACTGTACACAGAGCGGATGAGTTTGTCATTGAGAAAATGATTGAAATCTCTGCTGCGCTGGGAGCAAGAGTACAAGGGGATGACGGCGAACTCTATAGCTGATTCGCTGCCGTACTTTACGATGAAGACAGGAGGAGATGGAATGAACCAGACGTTAGCAGATCCGACAGAACACCCGGATTGGAGACTGCCGCATTCATTTGAATGGTATGCCGGACTGGGAGGGGCAACGGGGAAATATACGTACCCTTGGAATTCCACGATCACGGGGCCCGATGCGGAGGCGATGTTTGCCGAGGAGGTTGCAGGGCTGGTGCCAGGGAAAAGAGTGCTCGATATCGGCTGCGGCCACGGGGATTTTACGATTCGCTGGAGTCCTGTGGTGAAGCAAATTGTCGGGCTGGACGTCACTGCTGATTTTATTGAAACGGCCAGCAGCACAGCCCTTTCCAATGTTTCTTTTGTTACAGCCAATACCAAGCACAAGCTTCCCTTCGAAGACGGACAATTTGATTGTGCTTACAACCGTAAAGGCCCGACCTCCGCATACTCCGATCTTACGAGAATCCTCACTAAAGGCGGGAGGCTGCTTGCTCTTCATCCCGGAGACCGTTTGTCGCCAGAGCTGTCCCGGCTCTTTCCCGGGCTGTTTGCACCTCAGCCGGAAGGAACTCCGGTACTGGACAAGATCAATCAACGGCTCGAGGCAAGCGGAATTACAAGCGCTGAAATCGAGATTGTTACGAGTGTGCAGTATTTTCATGAGCCGCTGGATATTGTACGGTTGCGCTGTTTTGGCCAGACGCCAGCGGTTCACGAAATGGTGTTGCAATGTATGCCTGAGATCAGCCGGATCTTCAATCAGCACCAGTCATCCCAAGGGTTGCAGGCAACCTTGGATAATTACATCGTTCGCGCAGCGGTGTAAGTTGGCACTAAGTCTGCTGAAATCTCAAATAATAGGAAAAAGTGCAAGTTTAGTTTCTCTTTTTGCGCTGTTCCGCCACCTGTATAATTTGGCCTGAGACCAAGAGAGTCTATTAGGGCAATTTAGAAGGCATCATCAGCACCTGTAGCTTTAATTGCATTACCTGCAACTATTCAAGGCATAAGCAGATTATTTCTAGAAATAATTGCAGTTCATGCAGTTAAAAATAATAAATTCACCCATTTGATCTGAAATCATCCAATATAAATGTACGGAATGCAACTATACTCGCGGTGGCAGTAGAATTTACGTTTTTAAGTGTACGAAGTACAATTAAGTCGCATTGAGAGTGGTGAATTTGGCCAAAAAGCCATACGGTCATTCCGCTTGCCGGTTCTTACCTCAGCCCATATAAATATAAAAAAAGAGTCCGCCAGATCAACCCGGCGGACTCTTTTTACGTATGAAGTAAGTTAATTATAGCTGCAAGTTACGGTCGATCAGTGCGATGCGCTGTTGTACGCAGGCATAGGAACGGAGCGGATCTTCCGGTGTATTCAGCACATAGTCGAGCATTTGGTCAACTGATGTGGTGGCTACATGAATGCGGGTGTCGGAGGATGCGTAATAAATATAGATTTCTCCGTTATCGCGGGCAATTACACCGTTGCAGAACACTACGTTAGATACGTCGCCGACACGTTCTTCACCGTCTGGAGCGATGAAGTGGCCGCCTGGAGCATGGGTAACTTTGTTCGGCTCATTCAGGTCCGACAGGAAAGCATAAAGCACGTACCGCAGTCCTGCTGCTGTATTGCGCACGCCATGGGCGATGTGCAGCCAGCCGCGCGGAGTTTTGATTGGAGCCGGGCCTTGGCCGTTTTTCACTTCTTTGATAGTGTGATAATAGCGCTGATCCATAATGGACTCGCTGGTAATTACGGCATTTTCGATTGTATCGGAAAATCCCCAGCCGATGCCGCCGCCGGAACCGGCGTCGATGAAGCCATCCTGCGGACGGGTGTAGAAGGCATATTTGCCATCCACAAATTCAGGATGCAGGACGACATTGCGCTGCTGGGCGGAACCGGTCTTCAGGTCAGCCAGACGTTCCCAGGTTTTCAGATCCTTGGTGCGGGTAATGCCGCACTGGGCTACAGCACTGGAGAGATCGCCGTGCGGAGCATCCGGATCTTTACGCTCGGTGCAGAACAAGCCATAGATCCAGCCATCGGCATGTTTAACCAGACGCATGTCGTAGACATTGATATCCGGGTCTTCTGTTTCAGGCAATACTACCGGATGGTCCCAGAAGCGGAAGCCGTCTACACCGCTGTCGCTTTCGGCTACGGCGAAGAAGGATTTACGGTCATTGCCCTCAACGCGGGCTACGATATAGAACTTGCCATCCAATTCAATGGCGCCCGGGTTGAAGATGCCGTTAACGCCGATTCTTTCAGCAAAATAAGGATTGGTTGCCGGATTATAATCATAACGCCAGATCAGCGGGGCATGCTCCGCGGTGAGCAGCGGATACTGATAACGGTCATAAGTCCCGTTGCCGTAAGGCACCTTCTCATTTTTGCGTCCGATCAGGGCTTCATAACGTGCTGTTAATTGCTCTTTGCGTTCTTCGAATAAAGTTGTCATTAGATATTCTCCTTTATAGTTGATTTAAGACGTTCGATCATCTCGAAGCAGGCTCTGCTGTTATGATAAGGACATTTCCAGGCACTGACTTTCGGCTCATGCGCGAGCGGCTGCAGCTTCTCGTCAACACCCCAGTACCATTCGCCATACTTGCGGTCCACTAAATAGCTGTCAATAAACGTCCAGGCGCCTTCGGCGGCATTCAGGAACCGCTGATTCCCTGTCAGCTGATAGGCATTGTAGAAGCCGACAACAGCTTCAGCCTGCGGCCACCAGTCCTTATCCTTGCTCAGCAGCCCGCTGCCGTCGGCCTCATTCCAGATGCCCCCGTCGCTGGCGATGCCTTCTTCAAGCGCAGCTTCCGCCATGGTCAGGGCAACTGTGCGTACGCGCTTGAGCAGCTTCTCATCACCAAGCACCTCTGCGGCTTCCACCAGCAGCCAGCTGCCTTCGATATCATGGCCGTAGGAGACGAGCTCGGATTTCACATGCCACTCCTCATCCAGGAACAGGTGGAAATGCTTGCCTTCCCCGTCAATGATATGATCAAGCATCGTTTCGATCAGCCCGGACAGCTTAACCTTAAGTTCTTCGGATTTCCATACACGGTACAGGCCGGTATAACCCTCCAGCACATGCAGATGCGTATTCATCGACTTCTTCTCATTCATATCCTTGGCGCTTAGCGACAGATCATCCGTTACTTGCCATTCACGCGACAGTGCTTCGATATATCCTTTATAAAGCGGATCATAACCGTGTTTTTCCAAGAGACGGAACAGCTCAACCGCTTGTTCCAAGGCTTGCGGATTTCCCGTAGCGTGATGGAACTCGGCTAGCGCGTAGATGGCAAAAGCCTGGCCGTATACTTGCTTTTTCGGCTGGGAAGGTGCACCTAAAGCATCTACCATCCAGTAAAATCCACCGTATTCCTTATCTGTGAAATGCTCCAGCAGGTAGCTGTAGGCACGTTCAGCCATGGACAGGTATTCAGCTTTGCGGTACATGCGGTAAGCACTCGCAAACGTCCAGAGAATCCGTGCATTAAGCACAAGGCTTTTCTCTGCGCCTTCGACAACATTCAACTGGTTATCAATTTCGCCAACAAAGCCGCCGTGTTGTTCATCCAGCGTGTGTTCCATCCAGAAGCCAAGAATATTGTCCTGCAACTCCGCTTCCAGCTTCTTTAGCCAATCTTCGGGTGAGTTCTTCATTTTCTGGTCCACTCCCATCGTTAGTTATTGATTTTGGAGCCATAATACGCTTTGATGACACCTGCTGCCGACTTCCCGTACATGCAGTAATCATCATTGTCTGCCGCCTCTTCAAGCGGGTAGAGGTGTGCAGGCCAATCCCATAACTAAAGCCCCGTACCCATTCACGGCTTTCGCAGCTGCCGAACATCGCCTGGTAGAACCGGCGTTGCTCTTCTTCGCTGGGTTCACCTTGTAACGTCCAGTCATTGGGGATAGCAGCGCTCCCGGTACGGCTGGGACAACCGGCTTCCATAAAGAAGAACGGTTTGTTGTGTGACTTCACCACCGCTTCAATCCGGTCAAGCTGGGCCTCCCAGTCCTGTTCCGGATAATATCCGCTGGAGGAGATCACATCGAGGTCATCCCACCAGGTCACGTTATCCTCCTGGTATTTGTCGCAATTGTAAGTAATGACCCCGTGGTAGACCTTGCGTACCTCAGCGATCAGGGCCCGCCATTCGGCTTCGCGCCGGTCGGTCTGAACCAGCTCACAGCCGATGCAGAACATTTCGCAACCGCTTTCTTCAGCGATCGCAGCATAATGCAGGATAAAGTCAGTATAAGAGCGGAACCACTCCGACCATTTGGGCTCGCAGGGAACATCCTTGTCGAAAAAGTTAATATGAGCGCGCCAAGTGCCGTCTGCACAATTGACAATCGGCTTCAGGCAGACCTTTAAAGTGAGCTCTTTGGCCTTGCGGATCGCCCGGACTACTTCTTCGTCGGTGACTGTCGGCTTCTCCCAGTACGGAATTTCCGTGGATTGCGGAGTGGCCTGAATGGCGCTGAAGGCAATTGCGGTCCAGTTCGCACCCGTAACCGATTTCATAAGCCCCATCGAAGCTTCGGCTGCTTCAGTAGTCCAGGTTCCGCGTCTGCCCATAAAGCCCCAGGTGACACCTCCGACATATTCATTAAGCAGTGACATTTGGAAACCTCGCTTTACTTAGAAGAATAGATAAAATAATGCTAACAAATAATAATTTTTGTTGTATTATTATTATAATATTGTTATTTATTAATAACAACAATACAATTTAGTTATATACCTTTTTGTGTTTGATTTCAAGGGGGAATTAATTAAAGTAAACTGAAGACTATAAAAGAGCAACACAACACATTTTCTAACCGGCTAATGAGGCATATAATTGAAATGGTAGCGCAATCATTCGTAACGGATTTACAATTGGAGGCGGTTTCGAATTGATTAAGGTCATGATTGCGGACGATGAGGAAGTAATACGACGCGGGCTGGAGAAGATTACTTCCCGCATGGACTTGGAAGTGGAGGTCATTGGCTCATACGGCAATGGACAGGAGGCTTGGGGGCATCTTTCTAAGCTGGCCCCTGAGGATATTGATCTCCTGATTACGGACATCAAGATGCCGAGGATGGACGGCTTCAAGCTGATAGAAGAGGCCAGGGGCCATATGAAAAATTTATCCATCGCTGTGCTGAGCGGATTTAGCGAGTTTGATTATGCCCGGAGGGCCATGCGTCACGGCGTACTGGATTACCTGCTTAAGCCGATAGAGAAGGCACAATTGTACGAGCTGCTGAAGCGGGTGGAGGAGAACAAGGAGCTGAAGATTGCCGTACCTGAACAGGAGAATCCTCCAGCTCAGGCTGCCGAGGGTGGAGAGCATTATGTGGTTGAACAGACCAAAAGCATTCTGGAGAAGGAATATGGCCAAAATTTTGAGCTGGAGCGTCTGGCAGAGACCGTTGGTATGAACGCAAGTTATATCAGCCGCTTGTTTAAGTTCAAGACCGGCCAGACGATAACGGATTATCTTATCGGTATTCGTATCGCGAAAGCCAAGGAGCTGCTGATTGGACAGCCTGATCTCAAAAACTATGAAATTGCCGAAAGGGTCGGTTACAGCGATCCTGTATATTTTAACAAGCTGTTCAAGAAAATGTGCGGAATGACACCAAAGGATTACAAAAGCGAATGCAGGACTCCGAAAAGCTAGCATCCGGAACCAAGTAATCTGCTCTTTAATAGGAAATGATTCGTGAAAAGGGGGGCGAAAGCCCTCCTTTTCAGGTTGTTTAATATAAGGTAGATAACAAATTTAAGTTTAGAAAAACAAAAATAACAAATTTAAGACCAGAAAAAACAATTGAAACCATCGTTTTGGTTCTGGAAACGATTTATAATATATTTGTAAGCGATACCATCATTCTTTTCATAACGATTGCAGACAAGACACGAATTAACGGTGATTTATCTCAATCACGAGTGATATGGAGTGTTAGTATTTTGTTATTTAGAAACGTGACTAAAAGAGAGGGGTCAAAAGTAATGAAGAAAAGCAAAGTAATGGCTGGTTTAATGGGACTTACGCTAATGGCTGGCTTATTCACAGGCTGTTCATCGAACAACAACGCGGAGAATGAAACAGCGAACAATAAAGGAAACGCCGGAACCAACACGGAGGCTACTGCTGCTCCTGAAGGTGATGCCGCCAAGGACATCAAAGGCGAAATCACTGTGATTACACAAAGAACGGATATTGTTGATACCGTATTCAAAGATTATGCAGCAAAATTCAATGAGAAATATCCGGACGTAAAAGTGAACTTTGAAGCACTTTCCAGCTATGAGGATCAAATCAAAATCCGTATGAGCACCGACGATTACGGTGACGTGCTGCTGCTGCCTACAAGCGTAGCGATCAAGGATCTGCCGGACTTTTTCGAGCCGCTGGGCCAAATGTCCGACCTTGAACAGAAATATACAGGGCTTGAAGAACGTTCGGTAGACGGAGTTTCCTACGGTGTTCCAATCACCGTTAACTTCTCCGGCGTGATTTATAACAAACAAGTATTTAAAGATGCGGGCATTACGGAAACACCGAGAACGATGGACCAGTTCATGACGGCTCTGCAGAGCATCAAAGATAAAACCGAGGCTGTTCCGCTGTACACGAACTATGCAGCCGGTTGGACATTGACTCAATGGGAATCGGATTTGGCTACCGTTGCCGGCAACCGCGACTATGTCAATATCGCTCAAGTAGCTTCCGATGACAACTTCGTTAAGGGACAACCTCACTATGACCTGTACAAAGTACTGTACGATGCAGCTAAGAACGGCTTGATTGAAGAAGATCCTACAACAACAGACTGGGAATCTTCCAAGGCTGATCTGGCTAACGGAAAAATCGGTACCATGATGCTCGGCTCCTGGGCGATCGGCCAAATTAAAGGAGTGGCTACAAATCCTGACGATGTAGGCTTCATGCCATTCCCTACCAATGCCGAGAAGGTTCTGGTTCCGCTGTCTGATGACTACAACCTGGGTGTCAGCGTTCACAGTAAAAATAAAGAAGCAGCAAGAGCCTGGTTGGACTGGTTCATTAATGAATCCGGCTATCCGACTACTGAAGGCGGCGGCATGAGCCCGGTTAAGGGTGCTGAGCTTCCTGAAATCCTCAAACAATTTGAAGGCACGGAAGTAACCTTCGATACACTGGCTCCTGCTAAAGCTGGAGAAGAAGGCTGGGTTGATGCCATCGACAAGGAAGCTCAAATTGGCCTCTGGCAGCCTGACTTCAAGAAAGTGATCATTGAAGCGGCTATCGGCAACCGCAAAGATTCCTATGACGATATCATGAAAGATCTGAACGATAAATGGAAAGAAGCAAGAGCAAAGGTTACTGCTGCGAAGTAAGTGCCGGTGATTGCTATAACATTTTAACTTGATAAAACGCAGGGTGAAGAAAGATTCAAGAGAACGGGAAGATGCTCAATGAGGCATTTTCCCCTTCACTTTTGCTGCCTGGAGCTGGATTTGGAGTAAAAAGCATTTGTTCTTAGGAGGTGTGGAGAGTGCCCAAATTGTCTAACTTGAGTTATAAAAATCAGCGGATTTTGATTATTTTTCTATTTTCGTTGGTTCCGCTTCTTTTACTGTTAACCTTCTCGTATTTGCCGGTGTTCAAGATGTTCCAGTACAGCTTCACGAGCTGGGATGGACTCAGCAAGAAGATGGAATATGTAGGGCTCGAAAACTATAAGACGATCTTCACCAAACCGGAGTATTTTTCTGTATTTAAAGTCAGTTTGTATTACTTCTTCGCTACCTTTATCCAAATGGGACTGGCGCTGTATTTTGCCACCATTCTAAGCTTTAATGTCCGGATGAAAAATTGGTTCAAGGGAATTCTGTTCTTCCCGACACTGCTTAACGGTGTGGCTATCGGTTTTATCTTCCTGTTCTTCTTCAAGCCGGAAGGGACTCTCAATACACTGCTTGATTTGTTGGGACTTGGAGCCTGGCAGCAGAAATGGCTGCTAAATCCTCATCTGATCAATATTTCCCTTGCTTTTGCCTCCGTCTGGAGATACATGGGAATGAACTTTATCATCTTCCTTGGAGCGATTTCCTCGATCGGAAGTGATATTTATGAAGCTTCGGAAATTGACGGCGCCAACCGCTGGCACCAGTTCAGACATATTATTATTCCGAGCATCAAACGTATATTGCAGCTCAATCTGATTCTCGCGGTAAGCGGAGCGATCGGTGTCTTCGAAATTCCGTATGTCATGACCGGCGGGTCCAACGGCAGCAGCACGTTTGTCATCCAGACCGTCGATGTGGCCTTCAAATACAGCAAGCTTGGCCTTGCTTCCGCAATGGCCGTATTGCTTCTGGGTATAGTTATACTTGTTACCATTTTACAGCGTGTTCTGATCAAGGAGGAGAAGTAAGAGTTATGCATACTTTTAAATACACCGCTGCTTCTTTCTTCAAATACCTCACCTTACTGTTAGGAGCGCTGGTGGCACTTATTCCAATCGTTGTCGTCCTTTTCGCTTCACTCAAAACAAACGCCGAATATGCTTCGACCGGACCGCTAACACTGCCGGAAAATTGGCTGAATTTCTCGAACTACACCAAGGCCTTTGTCGACGGCAAAATGCTGCTCGGCTTCAAGAACACGATCATTATCGTGGTGATTTCCATCGCCGGTGCAACGCTGACCGGTTCGATGATGGCTTATATCCTGTCCCGCTTCAAATTCAGAGGCAGCAAGCTGATGATGGGTGCCTTCCTGCTGGCTACGCTGATTCCGGGTGTGACGACTCAGGTGGCTACATTCCAGATTATCAACTCCCTGGAGCTGTTCAATACCCGCTGGGCGCCGATTTTGATGTACCTGGGTACAGATATTATCGCCGTTTACATCTTCATGCAGTTTCTGGATTCGATTTCGGAGTCGCTTGATGAGTCTGCGATGCTGGACGGGGCTTCGTATTGGACCATTTACTGGCGGATTATATTGCCGCTGCTGAGTCCTGCCATTGTAACGGTCATTATCGTAAAAGGCGTAAATATCTACAATGACTTTTACACCCCATTCCTGTACATGCCAAAAAGTGACCTGCAGGTCGTCTCGACTGCGCTGTTTAAATTTAAAGGCCCGTACGGTTCGCAGTGGGAGGTTATCTGCGCCGCGATCATGATTGCGATTATCCCGACACTGGTCGCTTTCGTCTCTTTGCAAAAATATATTTATAACGGGTTTGCGCAAGGTTCTGTAAAATAGTTACAGGTAGATTCAACCATTACATTTAAGAACTGCAGCGGGGCTGCAGTACCTTTGGAGGGAGACTTAACTATGAAAGAAGTAAAGTTGATTGGACATGATTTGCCGAATATCCCATGGCAGGAGAGACCTGCAGGAAACGAAAATCCGGTCTGGAGACATAATGACAACCCGGTAATTAAACGCAATCCGGCTAAAGGGGTTGCACGGATTTTCAACAGTGCGGTTGTTGCTTATGATGGCAGCTTTCTCGGTGTATTCCGCGTAGAGGACAACACCACCCGTCCACATCTGCGGATGGGCTACAGTGTTGACGGTCTGGACTGGAAAATCGACGATCAGCCGATTCAATTCATTGATGAAGAAGGCAATCCGTACATGCCGCGTTATGCCTACGATCCTCGTCTGGTGAAAGTCGAAGATACCTATTACATCATCTGGTGTACGGATTTCTACGGCGCGGCTATCGGTGTAGCGAAAACACAGGACTTCAAAACCTTCATCAGCCTGGAAAATCCGTTCCTGCCGTTCAACCGTAACGGCGTGCTGTTCCCTAAAAAAATTAACGGCAATTTCGTGATGCTCTCCCGTCCGAGCGACAGCGGACATACCCCGTTCGGGGATGTGTTCCTGAGCGAAAGTCCAGACTTCGTCTACTGGGGCAAACACCGCCATGTGATGACTAAAGGCGGTCAAGGCTGGTGGCAGAGCACCAAGATTGGCGGCGGCCCTGCTCCGATTGAAACCTCCGAAGGCTGGCTGATGTTCTACCATGGCGTAACCGGAACCTGCAACGGTCTGGTATACAGCATGGGCGCAGTTATTCTGGATAAAGATGAGCCGTCGAGAGTGAAATACCGCTCCAAGAACTTCGTCCTGACACCGGAAGAATGGTATGAAGAAAGAGGTTTTGTGAACAACGTGCTCTTCCCTTGCGCCACGCTGAATGATGCCGAAACCGGCCGCATCGCGATCTATTACGGCGCTGCAGATACTTATGTAGGCGTTGCTTATACGACTGTTCAGGAAATCGTTAATTATGTTATTGCTACCCATGAGGAAGTCGGCGACGACGCGGGCTTGGGCAAGATCTAATACAGGCGGCAAAAAGATAAGCAGGAGCCTCTGAGGCTCCTGCTTGATTGTTGATTAACGGGGTGAAGGCAATCGCCGCCCCATTTCCCAAGATTTCACACCACCTTAAGGAGAAGATGATAAGTGACCAATGAACGATCCCTGTCCCAATTAAAAGCCTACGGGGGCAGCAGCCCGAAGCCGGAAGATTTTGACCTATTCTGGGAAAGGGCGCTAAACGACCTTAACACCCAGCCGCTTGATTATGAACTTGTGCCTGCGGAATTTACCAGCGAGCTGGCGGAATGTTTCCATCTCTATTTTACCGGCGTAGGCGGAGCAAGAGTGCACTGCAAATATGTAAGACCGAAGAAGGCGGCGCAAGGAAAGGGGCCGGGCCTTGTCATGTTCCACGGCTACTCCTGCGACAGCGGGGACTGGATGGAGAAGGTCACTTATGCCGCTCACGGAATTAGCGTGCTGGCGATGGACTGCCGGGGACAGGGCGGGCTGTCCGAAGACAATCTTACAGTGCAGGGCACCACGATCCGCGGCCATATTATCCGCGGTATTGATGATCCCAATCCGGACAACCTTTATTACCGCAACGTATTTCTGGATACCGCCCAGACGGCACGTATTCTGATGGCGATGCCTGAAGTTGACCCGGCGCGGGTTGGCGCTTTTGGCTTGTCTCAAGGCGGTGGACTTACTGTAGCCTGCGCCTCGCTTGAACCGCGCATTGCCATAGCTGTGCCGGTCTATCCGTTCCTGTCCGATTACAAACGGGCCTGGGAAACGAATATCACAACCTCGGCGTACGAGGAGATCAACTACTATTTCCGCTTTTTTGATCCGCATCATTTGCGCGAGGAGGAGATTTTCAACCGGCTGGGTTATATTGATATTCAGAATTTGGCGGACCGGATCCAGGCTAAAGTGCTGTGGGTGACCGGTTTGGCGGATACGATCTGTCCTCCTTCAACACAATTTGCTGCATACAATAAAATCACAGCATCAAAAGACCTCATGGTTTATTATGAATACGGTCATGAGTATCTTCCATATCTTGCTGATCGGACGCTTCAGACGTTCATGACCTTGTAACGGGTGTAATCCTCCCTGCAAGAAAACAGTAGATTTGGCGGTGAATTTTTTTGAGCAAGCAAGCAAAAGGCAGTAAAGGGTTCCTAACCCGGCTGCATCCCTCCAAGTCGCTGGGGATGCGGCTATTTCTCGTGTTCTTCATCGCCACGATGGGAATTGTCCTGTCCCTCGGATACACCTCGTATTCCGTAGCCAGACAAACGATCGAGAACAACGCGCTGTCCTCCAATGAGCAGACGGTCCTGCAAACGGCAGAGAAGCTGGACGTAATATTGCTGCGGTTTGAAGACAGCCTGGGACAGCTTTTTTACAACAAGGATATTCAGAATGCTGTAACGCAAGGTAACCAGTCTCCTGCAAACTCCGGGCAACCTCAGGAGCAGTCTAAAGTGATCACCGGGGAGCTGGAACATTGGCTCTCTGCAGTAAGCGGGATTCAAGCCGTGTACCTTGTACCGTTAAATGCCAGTCTCCCAATCTCTGCTACGGGAACGACTGACAGCGCCTTTGTGGAGGAGATCCGCGCATCCTCCTGGTTCAAGCAGCTGCAGGAGAAACCGCAGAGCTTATGGATTACGCAGGCATTGAAGCAAGGGGACCAGTCGGGAGTGCTGCATTTCGCCAAATCCATCGCGGGGGATGCCGGCGGCACTGGCTACATCGCTGTCTGCGATATCAAGACTACAGAACTGGAGAACCATCTCAGCAAAGTCAATCTGGGAATGGACTCCTACATTCAATTGCTGACGGACAAAGACGAGCTGATTGCCTCTTCACAGCACCAGGAGGCAGATACGTATCTGCGGCTGGGCGGAACGCTGCTGAAAGGCGTTAATCAAACCTCAGGCTCGCTGCCGACCAAGGATGAGGAAGGCGAATCCATTCTTGCAGTGTACGGCACACTGGAGAGCTCCGGCTGGAAAGTACTCGGGGTGGTGCCTGCTGAGAATCTGATCAAGGATGCCGCGCGTATTCTTAACACTACGTACATAGCGGTTGGCGCAGCCGCAGTAATTGCCATTATGATCGGCTTGTGGATGGTAAGGATGGTATCGAGGCCGCTATCAAAGCTGAGGCACTTGATGTTTCAGGGAGCCGAAGGCGATCTGCGTGTGCGGACCAAGATCACTTCCCGCGACGAGATCGGCCAGTTGTCCAGCTCCTTCAATGCAATGATGGAGCGGATTACAGAACTGGTTATCCATACCAACGAGACCGCCCGCGAAGTGCTGGAGACTGCTGATGCACTAGGCAGCGCATCACGCAAGACGGCTGCTGCGGCAATGGATATTGCTGCGGCGACCGAAGAGATTGCCGGCGGTGCAGGCAATCTGGCTCTGGAAGCGGACCGCGGAAATGAAATGACGGCGGCAATCTCCGGGCAGATGGATATGGTTTTTGCTGCCGCCCATGAGATGGAAAGCACGGCGCATAGTGTAGGACAAGCTAGTGAAGAAGGCGTTGTGAAGTTAAAGGAATTGCTGGGCAGAACACAAACGACAGGCGAAATGACCCATCATCTCGTGGTGAAAGTCAATGAATTGAAGGAAACTGCTTCTTCGGTGATTAAAGTGCTTGAGGTTATGCAGAATATTACGCAGCAGACTAATATCCTGTCACTGAATGCTACGATTGAAGCGGCAAGAGCGGGGGAGGCCGGTCAGGGCTTTATGGTTGTGGCCGATGAAATCCGCCAATTGGCTGACCAATCCAAGCGTTCCATTACGGTTGTAGCTGAGATTACCGACAAGATCATGAACGATATGAATGAGACTGTGGCTGCGTTGTCGGATGTAGCTCCGCTGTTCAATGAACAGGTGACTTCTGTCCGCAATACCAGCGACATCTTCGTATCCGTACAGGAACAGATGAATCATTTCATCGACCGGCTGGAATCTGTCTCTTCATCGGTCGACGGACTTAACCAGTCACAACGAGTGCTGTCAGAGACGATTGGCAATGTCAGCTCCTTCGCCGAGGAATCATCAGCTGCCTCCGAGGAGGTTGCTTCCTTAAGCGGTGAGCAGCAGAATGTGAGCGATTATCTGGTTGAACTTTCCGGCAAGCTGGAACATGCTTCAAGCATGCTTAAGGAAAGACTGTCCAAATTTAGTGTCTAACCGTCTGCATGCAAAAAAGTAATACATCCATTACACCGCTCCACCCATTTAGGGTAGAGCGGTTTTTTGCCATACCTTGAACGTCCCATGTAATAAATCAGCAAGGTGGGCATAATAGATCCCAGGAACAACACAATCGGCTATCCGTACATACATTCAGGAGGAATGGCATTGCATAAAGTAATCCATAAACGTATATTCTGGGGCCTGCTTATTTTGTCGGCACTGCTTGCAGTCCTCATTCTAAGGCTGGCATGGGTTCAACTGCTGCTTAAGAATCAGCCGGTCCCCGGTGCGGAATATTCTCTTGCCCAGATGGCCGAGATTCAGAGTGAGCGGGAGACCGTACTGGACAGCGGGCGTGGCCGGCTCTATGACCGCAGCGGAAAGCCGCTTGCCGGTGAAACCGTTTGGGCGGCAGCTTTTTTTCCGCAGGAAGAACAACCTGCTGCTGCCATTAGCCCGGGAGCGGAAGCGGGAACAGAACCTCAACGTCGTCTTGCCGCGATCCTCGGAGTCCCGTATGAGCAGCTGCAGAGCAGAATCTCCGGAGTAAAGGAGCCGTTTCTATGGCCCTCTGCCACAACCAAGATCCCCCAGGCACTGACACCGCAGCAGGCACAAGAAGTGGAGCATTTGGGTCTGGGCGGGGTCAGAGTCCTGCCGTTCTCCCGCAGATATGAGAATGAAGCGTCAGGACGGCAATGGCTGGGGTATCTGTCGGAGGCTTCCAAGACGAAGGCAAAGGACTCACCCACGGGACTAAGAACTCCACTGACCGGAACGGATGGGCTGGAGAAAACTCTGGAACCGCTGCTTCAAGGTGTTGGTCACACGGAGGCATATGCCCAGGTGGATGCGCGTGGCAACCGGCTTCCGGGCAGCCCTATAAAAGTGAAGGCGCCAGGGAATCCCTATTACCCCTTGTCGATCTATACGACGCTTGATAAGCAGCTTCAAGCAGGAATTGAGCAGCTGGTTACGGAGGCGGGATTGAAAGAGGGCGCGGTGGTAGTACTGGATACCAAAAATGGTGATATACAGGCGATGGTGTCTCTGCCCTTTTATAATCCAGGGCATATTTCGCCTGAAGGCGGGGAGTGGAATAACCGGGCACTGCAGGCAGCCGCACCCGGCTCCATCTTTAAGATTGTAACGGCCGCAGCCGCGCTGGAGGCCGGGATCACCTCGCCGGACGAGAAGTTCTATTGCTCGGGGCATTATGACAAATACGGTCTGTCCTGCCAGAACGGCAAAGGACACGGTCCTCTTACGCTGGCGCAAGGGTTCGCCGTGTCCTGCAATACAGTATTTGCTTCCCTCGCCGAGCGGCTAAGCGGTGCGCAGCTTCAGGCCACTGCACTGGCGCTTGGCCTGGGAAGAGATATAGGCTGGCAAGCGAAGGACACGCTTGGCCTGCCGCTGCTCCGGCCGCTCGCCGGGGAGCAGCCCGGAACGATCTTTACGACCCTGCTGCCGGATGACGGCGGAGCAAGGGTGCAGACAGCCATTGGCCAGCGGGATGTAAGAGTGACGCCGCTGCAGGCGGCCAATCTCGTCGTCACGCTGCTGCATGGCGGCAAGGTCAGAGCGCCGCGCATTCTGCAGCGGGTCGCGTTCAGAAACGGCCAGACGCTTAAGGAGCTGCCGGGACACCTGGCTCCGGCTTCCGCCGGACAAATCTCGGAGTCGACGTCCAGGCTGCTGTTGTCCTGGATGCGGCTGGTCGTCACAGAGGGAACCGGCAGACGCCTGCAAGACGCACATTGGCCGCTGGCCGGCAAATCGGGCACGGCCCAGACCCTAGTGAAGGGAGCACCGCGCAACAATCAGTGGTTCATCGGCTACGGTCCGGTTGACCATCCCCGGTATGCCGTATCCATCGCTGTGGAGAACGTGGCCCCCGGCAGTGCCCAGACGGCAACCAAGCTGTTTGGTCAGGTATTCGACTTGTTGGCCGCGTCTTCGGGAGCTTGAGAGGGTTCTGTTTCACCGGTGACGGATCCTCCGGCAGTCGAAGGTTCGGCTGCCGCGAACGGCGAAACGATAAATTCCTCCTGTGGCAGGTAGATCCAGCGCTGGAGATAACCCTGCTGAATCAGCTCTTTGATCAGAATAAGCAGGATCGGAGACAGGATCAGTCCGGCTACGCCAAAGGCGGACATGGAGAAGAGTACAAAGGACAACATCAGAAACGCTGAGGATACGCCGATCGAATTGCCGGTAATCTTCGGCTCCAGCAGCTGGCGCACAATCAGCACAACCGCCAGAAGGACGAGCAGTCCGATCGCAAGCGAAGTATTGCCCACGATAAACAAATAAATGATCCAGGGAATCAGAATCGTCGATACCCCAAGCAGCGGCAGCACATCAAATACAGCGCATACCAGCGCCATGGTGATCTCATTTCCCGTTCTCAGTATGAACAGACCGGCCAGCACAAGAACGAAAGTGATGCTGATCAAGATCAGCTGGGCTTTGAGATAGGAACCGATGGCTTTAAAAACGTTCCCTTGGACGAAAGCGAAAGCCGTCTTAAAGGTTTTGGGCATTTTATCATGAGCGATCTTGCGCCAGTCCTTGATCTCCATGCTGAGGAAAAAAGCGAGAATAATGGCAACGCCGAAATTACCCATAAAGGAGGAGAAAGAGCCAAGCACACCGACCATATACTTAAAGAAGCTGACCATCCATTTGGAAAGAATGTTGGTGGCATCGGTGAAATAGCCATTTATTTTCGTTGTAAGATCAGGCGGCAGCGCATCAATCTTATGCTGCAGATAAGTGGTGGTTTCTTTAAAATGCATTTGAAGCATCTTTGTGTATTCAGGTAAGCTATCCGAGAATTGAATGGCCTTTGTCGCAATGAGCAGTCCTGCACCGAACAAGACGCCCAGCAGAATAATCAGAAACAGCAGTACGGAAATTGCGGAGGCGAACGGTTTGCCCAGTCCCTTGCGGTTCAGGAAGCGGGCCAGCGGCTCGATCAGCAGGAATACAAAAAAAGACAGGAATACCGGTGCGGCCAGTTGATACAGCTTGCTGAAACCTAGCATTACGAGATACACCGTCAGCACCACCAAACCAATATCAAAGAAGGTGCGCCAATATTTTTTGTACAGCGGCAGCATAAGTATAAACGACTCCTTTTTCAGATTACTTTATTAGAAAATTTGACAATTCAGGCTCCAATTCATTGTACACGATTTTAATAAAAAAGCGTCTTTTTCTTTGGTACCTGTGTTAAAATAGGGGGTAACGTTTTTTCGTGGGATTCTGCTCACCTAAAAACCGCGAGGCATATTATACTCTACTTGGCCGTACCCGAATATCTGCTTGCAGACGTAAGACGAGCCAAAGTCAACTCTGGAAAAGCGGTGAATATACATGCAGACTTTGCTGCTCTGGTTATTTTACATCTCGACCTTTTATGCGTTCATTCCTGGAATGATCAGCCGGATCTTCGGTTACCGCGTATTCCGCAAAGGGATTGGGCGCTCCGAATTTGCACTGACCTTTGATGATGGTCCCGATCCGCGCTATACACCACTTTTACTGGATCTGCTTAAACGTTATGATGCCAAGGCGACCTTCTTTGTAGTCGGGGCGCATGCCGAAGAGAATCCGGAACTTATTAAGCGTATGCATGATGAGGGACATCTTATCGGCATTCATAATTATGTGCACAAGAGCAACTGGGTGATGCGTCCCGCTACTGTCAGGCGGCAGATTCAACGCACGGATGATATTATTTTCAGTATTACCGGGGAGCGGAGCACCTATTACCGTCCGCCGTGGGGGATTGTCAATCTGTTCGACTTCTCCAAACGCCGCCAGGTTCAAATTGTGCTCTGGTCGGCTATGTTCGGCGACTGGAAAGAGAAGCTTGGCGCAGACCGGCTGACCGAGAAGCTGATCGACAAGCTGAACCCGGGCGAAGTGATGCTGCTCCATGATTGCGGGACAACACTCGGTGCAGATCTGAAAGCGCCGGAGCATATGCTGATTGCCCTGGAACGGATGCTCGAGGAAGCGCGGCTTCGGGGCTTGCGCAGCATCCGGATCGACCGGATGATCAAGACTGTGCAGAACTCGCCGATTCAGCGGATCTCCTACGGCAAACGGCTGATTGTCGGCCTGTGGCTGGCCTGGGAGCAAGTCTTCCAGTTCCTTTTCCGTTTAAAGACGATCTCACCGGCTGACCCGTTCCTCCATTACCGGCTGCGCAAATATCAAGGCGGCCCCGTGCAGATGGAAGGCGGCGAGGTCTTGAACAAAGGCGATAAGATCATTGAGCTGCATATCGACAACCGGCAGCTGTTCGAGATTAGCCTGAATTCCCGCTCTTCGGCACAGCTTGCGATCCGCATGATCCGCAGAATGGAAAAGGATCTGCCGGTGCTTGCGGAGCAAATAGCCGGCGATGTGGACCTGGCCGAGGCCAAGGCGTTGTACGGTGTCAGCATGCTCAACCGCGGGCCGGAAAAATTCGGCTTCATGATCCTGGATCTGCCGAACGGCTGGTTTGCCCGTTCCTCCAAGTTTTATTTAAGTCTTCTGCTTAGTGTTATTCATCCCTCAGGCGGTGAGAGGTTGAAAGTCCGCAGCGAGGCTCTGATCCCCAAGATGATCCTGATGCCCATCTCACAGCTCTTGGATCAGATGAATCAGCAGCGCCCGCAGAAACAAGCGAACCCGCGTGAGCGCAAACGCGAAGAAGAGTTGACCCTGGAAGCTGAGCTGCCGGGAGCGACGGTTATGCATTGATTTGAGGGTTCCCGAACTTTTATATAATTCGATATAGCTGGCTAAATGCTCCGGCAGCCGTAATTGGCTGACGGGGCATTTTTTGTTTTTGTATAAGGAAATATGCATTGTGATAAAGGAAGGAATCACTTAAGGACTGTCGAATATGGATTTACTGCCTTCTGTGATAAAGAAGCTGGCGGAGCATCAAGCTTCAAAAGGGGGCAATCGGTATATCGGCAGGGGGCTGCCACGACTCTTAGCACAGGCAGGTTATGTCGATTTAGATATGGATACTGTTATCCAGCATAGTGATCTTCATGGAATGGAAGGTTTTAAACGGCAGTTTGATATTAACCGGTTTAGGGTTTTTTACAATAAGGGAATTATCAATGAAGAAGAGTATGAACAATTACAACAAGCCTCTGAGAATTTTAATAATTCCCCTGAAGCCCATGCGATGATGACCTTTGTGATGGCATGTGGTAAAAAACCAGAGGACCGCTGAGCGAACGGGTAACCTTATCCTAACAAACACACCAACACGGCAGCCGTTGTACTGCTGCCGTGTTGGTGTAACATCTGTGCAGAAGATCACACTATTTAGCTTTATTCACAGCATCCTCGGGTACAGCCTATTCGCCAATAGGAGTGAATTTATTCTCCATAGTAATATTGGAAAACTTTGCATAGTTCAGTTGCTCAATCACATTTGCAACATCATTGCTGTCAACGGCAAATCCGACATATACCGAACCTTGCATAACGATTGTCCGCTTGCCGATCAGCGTCCATTTTTTTCCGTCTATAGATCCATAAGCATAGAAAGTATCTCCTTGACGGCCAAGTTTAAGCCAATAGCCTTGTTCCACACCATTAATCTTGAACGGAATATCCGGAAGTAGTTGAATCCCGGCTTTTTCGGCAGCAGAAGGGCTGTCTAAAGTTTCGGCCAATACATCAAATTCTCCGCCCTTAAGGTTTCTTCCCGTCAGATAAGATGACCAGGCGGTAGCTTTAAATAACTTCACCCAGGAGAGGCCAAGGGCCGTAGCAGCACTGTCTTCTTTTAAGTCATCGCGGATCATCAGTCCTGTGAAGGCGTGGTTGTCAACGTCTCCGATCTTCTCCAGCTTCGCGGTAACTGCCATATCTCCGTTCATTTCTTTATACACAAAGTGAAAGTCGTCTTTGGCTGCATTGTTCGCATCTGATCGTTCAAGGCTGCCTTCGCTACTTCCAAGCTTTCCGTTACCTTTAACGGTGATCACATCGCCGGTCATGCTTCCGGAACCTTTAATGTCCGGCTTGCCGATATCTTTAGAGGTCCAGCCCTTGCCAGCCAAAGCAGAGGAGGAGGTAGTGACATAGATGTTAGCGGCAGTGGTTTGTGTTTCATTTCCTTTGGTATCCGTGACTCTTGCGGAGATATAGTGGGAAGTATCCTCTAGTCCCTTGATCGAATAGGTGTAAGTGTTGCCTTTCTTCACTGCATCTCCAAGATATTTAGATCCATTGTATACAGCAACTTTCTTTATTTTGTGTCCGAATTTGGAAGAAGCTTTGATTTTAACTTCGATCTCTTTCCCTAAAGCATACTGGGCATTATTCCCTGGTGCCATGAGGCTGGCTTCAGGATTTTCGGCAACATGGTCCATACCGGCAAGACCGTTAGTATAAAGTTCAAGCCATGTATAACCGCTTTCTGTAATTGTTTTATAGGCATCCTTGATGCCCCAGATATTATTCTTCTTTTCCCACTTGTCGTCTATGCCGTTTTGATTGGTGTCAAATTGATCCTCTCTCTGTTCTTCTACGACACCAAAGGCCGAGTATATCCCCCAACCTCATGTTCCGTGTTGATATATCTTCCCGAGCCTTGCTCTACTTCCGCAACAATTCTTGCATCGATAGCGCCGCGACGCGGGTAGGTAGCTCCCGCTTGTTGCAGAATGCTTTTCAGTAACGGTTGGTTAGCAGGTTTTACACCGGAATTAACGTAATCATCAAATGCTTTATTGGAAGTACCGTGATTTACCCCCGTACTGTCCGCCGAAAGATACGGCTTGCTTACTAAGTTCGTCATTTGGTCACCGCTGCTGTCACCGGAAAATTTCACAGTATCAGAGGACTCATTCAGCAATCCAGTAAGCTCCCCGTTGATTCGGTTCCCGGCGATGTAGAAGCCGCCAAGCTTCTTGGACTCTCCAGCATCAATAACCCTTTGAGTCACGTTATCTCTTGTACCTGGACCGGCAATTTCGATATTATTCATAAAATTAGTAAAGGTAAAACCCCCGCCATAAGTACCGTTAAAGCCCCAATTATAAATTACGTTGTTGGAGAACTGAACAACTGCGACATGCTCTGCATCCGCAGCACCTGCATAACCGCCGCCCAGCCTTGGGTTGCGCGAGGTGTGGTTCGCGTACAGATTGTGATGGAACGTTGTTTTATCTCCGCCTGAAATACCGCCATAGCCATGTCTTCCTTTGGTATGCCCGGACAGAGTCAGACTTTCCGAAATCATGGACCACTGGATTGTACCGTTTTCGCCTCTGTATAACGATAAGGTTTCATCCGTGTTCCAGCTGAAGGAACAATGGTCAATAAGGAAGTAGTTGTTGTCCCTGCCCCAAAGCGCATCCATTGAATCGCTGCCGCTAAATACATTGGTGGCACCCGGACGGAAAGAGATATAGCGAAGAATGATGTTTTCTGAATTGCTGATATCGGTATCCCAGCCTGCAATCGTGATTCCGTTGCCTGGGGCGGTTTGCCCGGCAATGGACAGGTTTTTGATATTGTTGAGCCGCAGGGTGCTTTTCAGTTCAATCGTTCCGGAAACATGAAAAACAATCGTACGCCCCTCTATAGGCGTAGATACAATCCCATACCGAAGCGACCCTTCAATCGGTTTGTCATTGACAGCGTAATCTTTGAGGGTGGTTACGATGTATACATCGCCCCCCCGGCCACCGCTGGTATAGGCGCCGCCACCTTCTGCGCCCGGAAAGGCAATAATAGAGGCACCTGTAAAAATCTTGTCTCCATCTGCCTGTCCTGAGGCATCAAGAGGCTGGATTCCCAAAAATGAAAACGCTACCGAAATACTCGTGAAAACGGCTAAAACCTTGTTGAATCTTTTACTCCTTCTGTTCATCTTTTGACGTATAACATGGATGCAGCCCTATCTTGAGGCAGTGCTCCTGTTATACTTCCTCCTTTCAGTCAAATGTTGTGGGTACGTACGTGATTTTTTGTTTCTTTTTACTGCAACAAGCAGACTACTGCTAATACTTTAAAACTTTTAGGCCGCATTTACCTGCCAAAAAGAAATTATTTTGTGCCAACTATTGCTCTTGGTTCTTGCGCAGATGAGCAAATCCATATTATGTTCTTAGTATTGCAGAAATTTCACTGCTTGGTATTCCGTGACGATAGGGAGGAAGATATGAATATTAAATATCAGCATCGTGACCAGGCGTTTCATTCCTTTATTTCAACCAATAACACCTATCCTCTTCATCTGCATAAGAATGTAGAGATCACGATGGTTTTGTCCGGCAAAATCAATATCAGCATCAATGGACAAGATTATGTTTTGTCTGAGGGGGACATGGCGATCATTTTTTCCAATCAACCTCACAGCTACAAAACGATAGAGAAGAACCAGATCCTGCTGATCTTTTTCGATGCCACATTTCCGGGGGATTTCACGGGGGAGTTGTTTAATCATGTCCCGGATAACCCTGTGATCCCCAAACATCAGATGCTTCCGGGCCTGCTGACAACCTTGTATACACTATATAAAGAACAATGTGACAATCGTTTGCTCAAGGCTTACACCTCTGTAGTACTAGGGCACGCTTTGCCATTATTGTTAATGAAAAAAGTAGACTACAAGAAAGAAATAGACCTCATTCCCAAAATTCTTGCATATATCGACATTCACTTTTTAGATCATATAGATCTGGATACGCTTTCAAAAGAGCTTGGCATCAGCAAATTTATTATTTCCCGCATCTTTTCTGAACAGTTCCACATCTCTTTTCGGGATTATATTAATGGACAGCGGGCAGCCTTTGCCCACATGTTGCTGTTATCGACTACCCATCCGGTCACTGATATCGCGTTTGATTCCGGATTCAACAGTTTGCGCTCTTTCTATCGTGTTTTTAAAAAGGAATATGGAATAACCCCTAATGAATTCCGGCGAAAAGTATCCGAGGATTGAAAAAAGATTGTTGCCTAGGCGAATAGAATATGTGTTGAAGAAGAACGTTTAAACATGACGATGATAAACTTCTGAAGAGAAGGATGAACTAAGCCGCATTTACGCTACCTAGAGCGTGACTTCAAACTGGAAGAGTTCTGGGGAAGCAGGGAATTTAGTATTGAAAGTAGGGTCCCTAAAGCCCGCAGCGGGTTCGTGTACTCGTAACGGACTCAGGAGACGCTATGGAGAGTAAAACCCCTGTTTATTCTCTTATGCGGACCCAGGCGACCTTATCAGCTCTGCATTCTATCTGAAAACAGCTATCAGGGAGAAATAACTGCACTGGAGTCCGTTGTCCTACTGTAACAGGCTAAAAGCTCCAGATAAGTGCAACTTGGTCCGTTTGTGCTCAAAGCGAGAAATACACTTTCCGGACGCACACACACGCCTTCGGAAGAAGAGCGAAGTCTCTGAAACCCCGAGACGTAAGCCTCCGCCCAAAAAACTACCTATTGGCGAAATGCTTTTCTCCGCGTATGATCAGAAAATGGTACTGTACCTATGATTACTTGGGCATACAGCAGCGGTTTTGGCGGAGAAGCGGTTTGAAGACACGCCCTAGTGAAATGAGAGGCAGAAGTGCACTTGAATCTGCCGGACACGGACTACATACAAAAATGATCGAATCAGCTAAACAAAAGAGCAGTCCCACATACGTAGTGGAGACTGCTCTTTTTGTCCGAACTATAATTAGGCTGATGCCTTAAAGCTTGATTAGATCTTCAACACGCCGCCCTTGCTGGCGTTGGTAACAAGCTTGGAGTAGCGGGCCAGATAGCCGGTTTTGACTTTCGGCTCGAACTCTTTCCAGCCGCTGCGGCGGACTGCAAGGACTTCTTCCTCAACCAGCAGTTCGATCTTGCGGTTGTTGAGGTCCAGCTCGATGATGTCGCCATCTTCGACAAAAGCGATCGGACCGCCTTCAGCTGCCTCCGGAGAGATATGGCCGATGCTGATGCCGCGGGACGCGCCCGAGAAGCGGCCATCGGTGATCAGGCCGACCTTGGCGCCAAGACCCATGCCGACGATCTGCGAAGTTGGTGCAAGCATTTCCGGCATGCCGGGACCGCCCTTCGGTCCTTCATAACGGATAACCACGACATGGCCCTCCTTGACTTTGCCGTTCGCGATGCCTTCCAGCGCTTCTTCCTGAGAATCGAAGCAGATTGCCGGGCCTTTATGGTAGCCGCCTACAGAGGCGTCAACGGCACCGACCTTGATGATGGAACCTTCCGGTGCAAGATTTCCGTAAAGCACGGACAGACCGCCAACCTCGGAATAGGGGTTGTCCAGCGTATGAATAACCGAGGTATCTTGAATCTCATGTCCACGGACATTTTCAGCCAGCGTTTTGCCGGTAACGGTCATACAGTCACCGAAGATGGCGCCCGGTTTCTTCAGCAGCTCGTTCAGCACGGCGCTTACGCCGCCTGCCCGGTCTACATCCTCGATGAAGATATCGGAGGCCGGAGCCAGTTTGGCCAGATAAGGCACGCGGTTCGCTACTTCATTGATGCGTTCCAGCGGATAGTCGATGCCTGCCTCCTGAGCCAGTGCCAGCGTATGCAGTACGGTGTTGGTGGAGCCGCCCATCGCCATGTCCAAAGCAAAAGCGTTGTCCAGCGATTCCTGGGTCACGATGTCGCGCGGTTTGAGATCCAGCTTGATCAGCTCCATGAGCTGGGTTGCCGATTTGCGGACAAAATCTCTGCGTTCTTCCGCTACAGCCAGGATTGTACCATTGCCCGGCAGCGCCAGTCCCATCGCTTCCGCAAGGCAGTTCATCGAGTTGGCGGTGAACATGCCCGAACAGGAGCCACAGGTCGGACAGCCGAATTGTTCAAGCTCCAGCAGCTCAGCATCATTGATCTTGCCGACCTGATGGGCGCCTACGCCTTCAAATACAGAGGTAAGGGATAACTTCTTGCCTTTGCTGTCTACGCCGGCCTTCATCGGGCCGCCGCTGACGAAGATAGTCGGGATGTTGACGCGCAGTGCGCCCATCATCATGCCCGGGGTGATTTTATCACAGTTAGGAATGCAGACCATGCCGTCGAACCAGTGGGCGGAAACGACGGTTTCCAGCGAGTCGGCGATAATCTCGCGGCTTGGCAGCGAATAGCGCATACCGATATGGCCCATCGCAATCCCGTCATCTACACCGATCGTATTGAATTCGAAGGGAACGCCGCCAGCTTCACGAATGGCTTCCTTAACAATTTTGCCGAACTCCTGAAGATGCACATGACCCGGAACGATATCAATATAGGAATTGCAGACCGCGATAAACGGCTTGCCGAAATCCTCCTCTTTTACTCCGGCTGCCCGCAGGAGACTGCGGTGTGGAGCCCGGTCAAAGCCTTTTTTAATCATGTCTGAACGCATTTTCTTGGCTGCCATAATGAAATTCCCCCCCTGAAAAGTTTGTTAGTTTCAGCTTCCGTGAATGTATCCAAGCTCACTACGGAAGTTTTTGCCTGGTGTCGTATAGTGTCGCATTAACGCATCACAATCCCAAAAGCTGCGTGTCTGCGGTTTATAGATAGAACGGGGTCCAGCTTCTTAAAGGAGAAGTAGGGCGAAGCCGTTTCTATAAAAAATAAGACCGATTAAGCTTAAACGGTAAGCTGCCATGAATAGCAGCCAGCCATTGTTATTAGTGAGTCTATCACAAAAGGCCTCTTTTTTCTACCGGACAATGTGAAGTTTGTCGGATGACGCAATGGGCCGGGGGGCGCAGAAAAAGCCTATCCCCGGAGGAGGAGGATTTATTTGGAAGTGCATCCAGAGGGGATTATAATCCGGAAGAAGCTGAGGGACAAGCGGAATTGTATTTTCCTTCCACTCTAGACAACTTAAGGAGACCTCAGTAAGATGGTACTTAGCTTTTTATGGGAGGTGCTGGAAGATCCGGGATTGTCCATCATATCACTGAGGAGGAAAGAAAATGTCACAGCGCACAACCTTTTTTAATCCGATTGCAGCAAGCTCAGCTGACCCGTGGGTATTCAAACATACCGATGGCTGCTACTACTTCATGTCTACCCGCTCCAAAGGTCTGGAACTCACCCAATCCAGTACTTTGACCGGGCTTGCGGAAGGCCGCAAGAAATTAATCTGGTCTCCCGCACCGGGAGGCAGCTACAGCTACAACCTGTGGGCGCCGGAGATTCATCACTTGGATAACAAATGGTATATCTACTACACCGCCAATGACGGCGGGGGCGATGAGTCGCGCCGAATCTGCGTGCTGGAGAATGAACAGTCTGATCCGCTGGAAGGGGAGTGGGTGTGGAAAGGCGCGCTGCAGACACCTGTTCCTGGCTTGGATGGTACGGTGATGAGATTGCGGAATGAGCTGTATTTCCTGTATGCCGGATATGGCCATTTCCCTGAGTACGGATCAGCTGTTTACATTATGCGGATGAGTGATCCCTGGACGGTTGCAGGAGAACATCGTCTGCTCACCGCTCCAACCTTGTCTTGGGAGAAACAAGGCGGTATGGCCATTAACGAAGGTCCGGTGATCCTGCAGCGCAACAGCCGCATTTTTCTGGTATATTCGGCGAGCACAACCTGGTCTGAGGATTATGCACTGGGTATGCTCACAATGAGCGAAGCTTCTGATCCTATGGAACCGCCATCATGGGAGAAATCGATGCTGCCTGTTTTTTGCAAAAGTGTGGAGAACGGGATTTATGCTACCGGACATAACAGCTTTACCCGATCACCCGATGACCGGGAGGATTGGATCGTCTATCATGCCCTTCCTGCCGCTGGAGCGGATGTATCTTTGCGGGCAACCCGGATCCAGAAATTCGGGTGGAAGCCGGATGGAACACCGGATTTCGGGGTTCCCTATAGCGATACTCATGCCTTGACCGTCCCGTCGGGTGAATAAGTACTGAGGATCAAACAAATATAAAATCAAGATAGAAAAGGCCATTTGTTACAATAATACTGTAACAAATGGCCTTTTCATGCGAATTGAATTCCAAAAAAAATTCTGCCGTAAATAACGGATTTAACGGCTGGTTATCAAGCTTAATCAGGTGTTGAACAGGTTTTTAAAACCCTTTTGCACTCGAATAGGAGTCTGGTAGGCCGGATTATTTGTTTAATTGAGAATTAAAACATTACAAAAATATTGTTTGAAAGCGTTGACAATGAAGATCAACATCCTTATAATTCGACTTATGATACAGAAAAATTGTATCAATCACATGATTTTTATGTCTGATCATTTTACAGGTAAAAAGGGAGCAATCGGTATGGTGCAAAGGAGCGTGGTTTCAAACGTTGGGTTCGCCTAAGATATTGCGGAACTTATTTTATAGTGGGAGGTTAAGTATGAAGAACAATACAAAGCGTCTGTTAAGTCTTTTATTTGTATTAGTACTGATCATTTCGACTGTAACAGCATGCAGTGGCAATAAGGCAGAAGATGGGGCCGGAAATAGCAGTAACTCCAACAAAGAGAACACATCCAATGCACAAGACCCGGTTGCTTTTAAAGATATCAGCGGAGACATACGCGGTAATAAAGCGCCCACCCAGGAGCAAACCGACGAAGTGAATCATTCCTTGAATGATACATACCTCGGCGACGTTTATGATGAAGTGATTCCAAGCGATTATTCAGCTTATCCTGTTAAAGGAGACGTTGTTCTGGATGTCTGGATGCCTGCAAATTCCAATATCCCGGATATGAACAATCATGTGGTCCAAAAACAGGTGGAGCAATTAACAGGAATCAAGGTGAATTTCATCACGCCGCCAATCGGCCAGGAAGCCGACGCCTTTACTTTGATGATTTCTTCGGGTGATCTACCAGACATTATCATTGAGCCGGGACGTTATCCGGGCGGTCTGGAAGCGGGTGTAAATGACGGCGCTTATATCGATCTGACAGATCTGATGGAAAAAAATGCACCGAACTATACGAAATGGCGCAATTCCGATGAATCGAGAAGAAAAACTACAGTCACTGATGACGGCAAGCTGCTGGGCTTTTACGGGATCGCCCCGTATTCCGAATGGACCTGGTTTGGAACGTTGATTAAGCAGGAGGCGCTGGACAAAACAGGGCTTGAAATTCCGAATACGATTGATGAATGGCATACCTTTTTGACCAAAGCAAAGGAAGCCGGCTACAAAGCACCGCTTAATTACGGATCCTCTTACGGTCAAATCTTTACCGGCATCATTAATGGTGCATATGGAGTATGGGATTGGACCTTCCTCGATAAGAACGGCAAAGTGGCCTGGGGACCGGCACAGCCGAAAGCCAAAGAATACCTGTCGACCATGCAGCAATGGAACAAAGAAGGACTGCTTAACCCGGATTGGGCAACGGCCGACTTTAACCAAAGAATGGCAAGCGCTATTTCGGGGGACACCGCTGTGATGATGGATTCTCCGGATACGATGTGGAGCTACTGGAAAGAGCAGAGCAATATCGATTTTGTGGGAGCGCTGAATCCGGTTCTGAACAAGGGGGATAAATCCGCCACTACGTACAAGAATTTTAAAAGGGCAGGGACTGAAGCTGCGATCACTACCCAAAGCGAGAATGTGGAAGCGGCAATGGCCTGGCTCGATTTCAATTTCAGCAAAAAGGGCTGGGAACTGATTAACTTTGGCGAATACGGAAAGGTACATCTGATAGATGAAACGGGAATGCCTTATTATCCGGAGGACAGTTATATCTATAAGGACCCTGAAGGTCAGCCGGTATCGACTACTTTATATAAATACCGCATGCATAGCTGGCCGAATATCCGTGATGAGCATCATGCCAACCCGCTGATCGCCACCAAAGGAAGCTACTCCGGCGATATCCGGAAATTCTGGACTGAAAATATGGATACCAGCATGGCAATGCCGCCGATTTCCTTTACCAAAGATGAAGCCTCACGGGAAGCCGAACTTGGCAACCAGCTGTCGACACTCCGTGGAGAGTATTTTGCAAAAATCATAATGGGTGAAATGCCGGTTGATGCCTATGATAAATTTTTGAAGGAAGCTCAGAGTATGGGACTGGACGAATTTTTAAGTATCCATCAGGCAGCCTTGGATCGATATAACAAACGATAGGTGGTTGTTTCATGATCCAAAAGGATTTGAAGAAGAACTGGTTTGTCTATCTGTTGGCTGTTCCTGTAGTTGCATGGTTTCTGATCTTCTGCTACGGGCCTATGTGGGGAGTTCTGATCGCCTTCAAGGACTTCAAGCCCTTGCTGGGGTTTAGCGAGAGCGACTGGGTAGGGTTTAAGCATTTTATTGATTTTTTCCAAGGCCCGTATTTTTGGAGAGTCGTTAAGAACACCCTGCTTTTGAATGTTTGGGGGATCGCCTTCGGATTTACCGCCCCGATTATTCTAGCTTTAATGCTGAATGAAATCCGCGGGGCCAAGTTTAAGAAAACCGTTCAAACCATTACCTATATGCCTCATTTTATTTCACTGGTGGTTGTATGCGGGATCATTCATATTTTTGCCGCAGATGAGGGGATCATTACACAAATTCTTCAATTTATAACCGGAAAAGAGTACTCCTCACTGCTTGGCTATTCTTCTTTCTTCCGGCCGATTTATACGTTCTCCGGCATTTGGCAGAGCATCGGCTGGGACAGCATCATTTATCTCGCCGCGATGAGCTCCATTGATACTTCATTATATGAAGCGGCTGAAATTGATGGCGTAGGACGGATAAAGAAAATGTGGCATATTACGCTGCCTCAGATCAGTCCGGTCATTATCATTCTTTTTATTTTTGCAATCGGCGGGTTAATGTCTTCCGGTTACGAAAAAATTATCCTGCTGTACAATCCTCTGATCTACGATACTGCTGATGTCATTGCATCCTATGTTTACCGCCGCGGCTTAAGAGAAGCCAGTCTCAGTTATTCTACGGCTGTGGGATTAATCAGTTCGATCGTTAACTTCGGGCTGCTGTGGATGACCAATAGAATAGCCAAACGCAGATCCGAGGTCAGCTTATGGTAAGAAAGAGGGACAGCCATGAAAGATAACCTGCAGCCTAAAAAGAAAAAAATCAGGAAGCATAGATCCACAGGGGACAGAATATTCGATTTCACCCTGTATGCCTTATTAACCGCATTAACGCTGGTGTGCTTTTATCCTATCCTGCATATCTTGTTTGCTTCCGTCAGTGACCCGGGCTCCTTAGTGGCTCATAAAGGAATTTTGCTGAGACCGCTGGGATTCACTTTGGACGGCTATAAGCTGGTGTTTAAAGACAACAGTCTGATCAACGGGTACAAAAACACGATTATCTATGTAGGGTTAGGCACGTTAGTCAATATGATCATGACCATACTGGGTGCCTATGTGTTATCCAGGAGAAATTTATACTTCAAAAGCTTCATCATGATCCTGATTACGATCACCATGTTCTTTGGCGGCGGGCTGATTCCCTGGTTCTTATTAATGAAGGATATCGGCTTATACAATAATTTGTGGGCCATGATTTTGCCAAGCGCTTTAAGCACATGGAACATCATTATCTTACGGACCAGCTTTCAAGCCATTCCGCAGGAATTGGAAGAAGCGGCTACGATTGACGGGGCGAGCCAGGCCCATATTCTAACGAAAGTCATTCTGCCCTTGTCCAAAGCTACACTGGCCGTAATCTTTTTATACTACCTTGTCGGGAATTGGAACTCCTGGTTTAATGCGATGGTGCTGCTAAAAGACAGAGAGCTGTTCCCGCTGCAGTTATTAATGAAGGAAATATTAGTAGCCAATGACGCTACTGCAACCTCGATCGGCAGCGCAGGCGGGGTAGTTATCGACAGTGCGCAGAGCCAAACGGCTTTCCGCGAACTCGTTAAATATTGTGCGATTGTCGTTTCTACGCTTCCTATATTAGTGGTATATCCATTCCTGCAAAAATACTTTGTTAAAGGGGTTTACGTAGGTTCGATTAAAGGATGAGGCAATAGACTATATAAAATGAAATAGAAATTAATAAACAGGAGTGAAGTACACCATGTTGCCAGAGGCAAGCAATACACAAGTTCCGCGTCCGGAGTATCCAAGGCCCGAGTTTCTCCGCAAAGAGTGGCTGAGCTTGAACGGAGAATGGGATTTTAGTTTTGATGATGAACGGGTTGGTGAGGATGAACGATGGTACCTGGCCGATGCCCCCGCTTTATTTACAGAAACCATCCAGGTGCCCTTTGCGTTTCAGAGCAAGCTGAGCGGCATTGAAGATCCCTCTTTTCATGATGTGGTGTGGTATAGAAGAAGCTTCGAAGTCCCGGAGGCTTGGGACGGCAAGCGGCTTGTCCTTCATTTCGGTGCAGTGGATTATTTGGCAAAGGTCTGGGTGAACGGGCAACTGGTGGCGTCACATGCAGGCGGTCATACGCCGTTTCAGGCAGATATCACACCGTCGCTGATTAAAGGAAGCAACACGATTGTGCTGCGGGCGGAAGATTTCAGCCGGGATGTAACCTTGCCGCGGGGCAAGCAATACTGGCTGGAACAGTCCGCTGCCATCTTCTATACCCGGACGACCGGAATCTGGCAGAGTGTCTGGATCGAACCGGTGTCAGCGGTACATCTGAGCAAAACTAGGCTGACGCCTGACATTGACCGCAATGAAATCCGCATCCGGACGTTCCTCCAGGGGTTTAAGGCTGCAGAGGAGCTTAAACTTCGCATAATGGTATCGTATAGCGGTGAAGTGGTTGCGGAAGATCAATACGCGATCAGGAATGCCGAGCAGCATCGGACCCTCGGACTGGGTGATTTTACGGATCATGGTCTTGGACGCCTATGGAGCCCCGAACATCCGAATTTGTATGACATTCAATTCGAGCTGCTTCGGAATGGCGAGGTAGTCGATGAGGCTGCGAGTTATTTCGGCATGCGCAAGGTGTCTATTGAGGACGGCAGGCTGTGCCTGAATAACCGCCCGTATTTCCAGAGACTGGTGCTGGACCAGGGATACTTCCCGGAGGGAATTCTAACCGCGCCTACGGACGAAGCCTTGAAACGTGATGTAGAACTGGCGAAGGAAATGGGATTTAACGGAGTAAGAAAACACCAGAAGACAGAAGATCCCCGTTTCCTGTACTGGTGCGACAAGCTTGGCCTGCTCGTCTGGAGTGAAGCAGCCAATGCCTATGAATATTCTGAAGAGTATGTCCGGCGGTACACCAGCGAATGGCAGGAGATTATTGAGCGGGACTATAATCATCCAAGCATCGTGGCCTGGGTTCCGCTGAATGAGAGCTGGGGAGTTCCCAATGTCCAGATTGATACACGCCAGCAGCAGCACGGACTGGCAATGTATCATTTAACAAAATCTTTGGATGAGATGAGACCCGTTATCTATAACGATGGTTGGGAGCATATGACTACGGATCTGGTAACCATTCACGACTATGAAAGTCGCCAGGAAGTGCTGGAAGAAAGATATGCCACGGCAGAATCCGCCGTGAATGCGATGCCGGCGAACCGCAAAATATTTGTCGGCGGAGCTTCCTATCAAGGCCAGCCGATTCTCGTATCGGAGTTTGGCGGGATTGCCTTCAAGAAAAGCGACTGGGAGGGCTGGGGTTATTCGGGAGCAGAGAATGAGGAGGACTTCCTGATTAAGCTTAAGGCAGTGGTGGACCCGATGTTCACTTCACCGGTGATTCAAGGCTACTGCTATACCCAGCTGACAGATGTCGAACAGGAAATCAATGGGTTGCTCACTTATGACAGAACGCCCAAAGCGCCGCTTGAAGCCATTCGCAATATTATGATGTTTATCCATAATAAATAATATTTCACAAAAGGAGCTACACAATGGCACATCTACCAACGCTTCCCCGTCCTGAATATCCCCGTCCCGACTTTGTCCGTCCCGAGTGGATCAATCTGAACGGTCAATGGCAATTTGAGATTGATCATGGCAAAAGCGGAAAAGAACGCGGTTACCATGACAAAGGACATGATCTCTCGGGAACGATAACGGTTCCCTTCTGTCCGGAAAGCAAGCTGTCCGGCGTAGAATATACAGATTTTATGGCAGCCGTATGGTGTAAACGGGAGTTCACCTTGCCGGTGAACTGGACCAATGGCAGAACGCTGCTGCACTTTGGTGCAGTTGATTACATGGCGGAGGTATGGGTTAACGGAGTCTCCGTAGGCACGCACCGCGGCGGGTACACTCCGTTCAGCTTTGATATTACCTCCAATCTGTTGCCAGGCGGAAATGTCATTTCCGTCTATGCTGAAGACGATGTCCGTTCCGGGCGCCAGCCGCGGGGCAAACAAAGTGAAATGTTCCACTCGCATGGCTGCGACTACACACGTACCACGGGGATCTGGCAGACAGTTTGGCTTGAGCAGGTGCCCGACGTTTATTTGTCGGACATGAAGGTTGTCCCCGATCCCGACAATGCTAGCGTGCATCTCGAAGTCAAGGTGCACGGAAATGTATCGGGAGGCACACTTACCGCTTCTGCTCTGTATGACGGCAGATCCGTTGGGAAGACCCGTGTCCTTGTCTCGGGACACTCCGTAAAACTTACCCTTCCGCTCTCGGAGGTTCACCTGTGGGAGGTTGGCAATGCCAGACTGTATGACCTGAAGCTGTCCCTGCATACACAGGGCCGGGAGAGCGATACCGTCGATTCTTATTTTGGCCTCAGAACCGTATTACTGGATGGAATGAAATTCCTGATCAACGGAAAACCGGTGTTTCAGCGTCTTGTGCTGGATCAGGGATTTTATCCGGAGGGGATCTATACCGCTCCAGGCGATGAGGATCTGCGCAAAGATATCGAAATCTCCATGGGACTGGGCTTTAATGGTGCGAGACTTCATGAGAAGATTTTCGAGCCGCGGTTTCTGTATTGGGCTGACCAATTAGGGTATCTGGTATGGGGAGAGCATGCGAATTGGGGGCTGAATATCACTGGAGCGGAGAGCTTGGCCCAATTTCTGCCAGAATGGCTTGAGGGCATGCAGCGGGATTACAATCATCCTGCGCTGATCGGCTGGTGTCCTTTTAACGAGACCTGGGACAGAGACGGCACCAAGCAAAATAACGATGTGCTGCGGATTGTATACGAGGTTACGAAACGAATGGACCCGACGCGTCCTGTAATGGATACAAGCGGCAATTTCCATGTGGTGACGGATATTTTTGATCTGCATGATTATGATCAGAACCCGCAGACCTTCCGGGAAAGATATGAACCGATGAAGGATGGCGGAGAAGTGTTCAATACCTTCCCGGACCGGCAAACGTATGAAGGCCAGCCTTATTTCATCAGCGAGTACGGCGGAATTTGGTGGAATCCGCAGCAGAAGGACGAGAAGTCCTGGGGTTATGGGGACCGGCCGGCAACTGAAGAAGCGTTTATTGAACGCTACGAGGGACTGACCCAGGTTCTGCTGGATCATCCGATGATGTTCGGCTTCTGCTATACCCAGCTATATGACGTGGAGCAGGAAGTGAATGGCCTGTATACCTATGACCGGCAGCCGAAATTTGATCCCGAAGTGATTCGCCGCATTAATTCGCGCAAGGCAGCCATCGAAGAGTAGAGCCTTCTAACATCATCCGAAAGGAACGTGAAGGGTTATGAAGGGAAATGTCCGCAATAAGTGGCTGCTGGCCATAGGCGTACTCCTTATTCTTCCAATGGGTCAGGAGACATATGCCGTCCCCAGCCATAACAACTTCTACAACGTAGTCATGCAGGATGGAGCGGACCCGTGGGTTTATAAGCATACAGACGGGTTCTACTATTTCACCAAAACAACCGGCGGGAATGTTACCCTCTGGAAGTCCGCCCAGCTGACTACGATAGATGCTGCTCCCACTAAGGTTGTGAATACAGGCGGCAGCGGCATATGGGCGCCTGAGCTGCATTATATTAACGGGGCTTGGTACATCTACTACGCGATGGATGACGGAGACAATGTGAACCACCGGATGTATGTCATGGAGAATACCTCCGCCGATCCGACAACGGGAACCTGGCAGTTTAAGGGCCGGATCACAGATGCGGCCGACAAATGGGCTATAGACGGCACTGTGCTGCAAGTGAATGGCGAGCTGTATTTTATCTGGTCGGGCTGGGAGGGCGATGTCAATGTGCGGCAAAATCTCTACATTGCCCATATGAGCAATCCTTGGACGATTGATTCCGGGCGCGTAGAGATTTCAAGACCCACCCATAGCTGGGAAACCAACCATTCCCCGCATGTAAATGAAGGCCCGCAGGTGATCGTGCGCGGGGGTGTCATCAGTCTGGTCTATTCGGCAAGCGGAAGCTGGACCGATGATTACTGTCTGGGACTGATCACAGCGGACACATCCAGTGATCTAATGAATCCCGCATCATGGGTTAAACGCAGCCAGCCTATATTCAGTTCAGCAAACGGACTTTACGGGCCGGGGCATCATTCGTTTACTACATCTGTAGACGGCACGGAGGACTGGATCGTCTACCATGCCGCCAAATACAGGGGAGCCGGATGGAACCGCGAGGTTCGCACGCAGCCCTTCAGCTGGAATGCCGACCAGACGCCTAATCTCGGTGCTCCCGCAGATCCTGATCACCCGATTGCTTTGCCCTCCGGCGAAGCCCCTCATTTCCGTTATGAAGGGGAAGAGGGGATATTTGGTGGAGAGGCTTATGCCTCAGCCAGTCCTAAGGGCTCGGGAGGTCTTAAAGCGGGTCATCTGGATACAGCGGCGAGCTACGTGGAATTTTCAGTTCGGGCGGCATCTGCAGGCGAATATATTCTTTTGGCCCGGACGGCGAACGGAACGGCTGGCGGGAATTGGTCCAATCTTCAGCTTAGTGTCAATTCAGGACCTTCCAGCCCGTTTTACATCACCAATAAAGGCTGGGAGAACTGGGGGCTGTCCACAGCCCGGGTACAGCTGAAGGCAGGACAGAACAAGATCCGGTTTGCGAAAGGCGAAGGATACGGAGAAATTGATTTCATTGATATCAAACCTGTGAACAGCAGACTTAATTGTTTTTCAATTCATTAAGAAGTAAGATAAGTATAATGATTAGGAAATAAGGAGAGCTGAATTGTGCTGGAACTTAGCTTAAATGACCCGGACAAACTGGTCACGGTGACCCATGCCTTATCCACCCGTTCCAGGGTTGATATTCTTCGGCTCTTAAACTCTAAAAACTTAAATATTATCGAAATAGCCGAGAAGCTGAAGCTTCCGGTTTCGACGGTAGCGAGCAATATCAAAGTATTGGAAGCGGCTGAGTTAATTCATACAGAATTAGTTCCGGCCTCCCGCGGGGCGATGAAAGTCTGCAGCAGGAATTACGATGATCTCCACATTGCCCTCAATCTGAAAGAGCCGATGCCGACGGGAGTAACCCATGTCTATGAAGTAGAGATGCCGATCGGCCATTACAGCGATTGTGAGGTATCTCCTACATGCGGGATGGCGAATAGCGAGGGCCTTATTATTAAAGAAGATGAACCGTCGAGCTTTTATCACCCCAAACATGTCAACGCACAGCTGATCTGGCTCCGCAAAGGGTTCCTGGAATATTTGCTGCCTATGGATGTCCCCTCCGGAGCGCGGATTGAATCGCTTGAGCTGTCTATGGAGATGTGTTCCGAAGCTCCGAATTATGATCAGAACTGGCCTTCGAACATATCCGTATGGGTGAATGGTTCAGAGATCGGCATGTGGACCAGTCCCGGTGATTTCGGTGACCGGCGCGGCAAACTGAATCCGAATTGGTGGTGGGATGGATCCACGCAATACGGGTTTCTCAAGACCTGGCGTGTTGACCATGAAAAGACAACGCTCGATATGGAGAAGGTGTCGGGTGTTACCTTAGATGATCTTCTGATTAACCGGAGCCCCAAATTGCGGCTGCGCATTGGAATCAACCCCGATGCTGTTCATCAGGGCGGTTTGAACCTGTTTGGCCGCCAATTTGGAGATTACGAACAACATATAATAATGCATGTGAAATATACGATGGAGCAGGATGAAGCAAACCTGTAGCTCTATCTACTCTCCATCATCAAGGGGGTGTCTCAAAAGCCGTGAATGAATTGGCTTGAGACACCCCCTTTTATTGTTGCGAAAGATCATAGGTAAAAGCTTGAGTGGGCGTTCTGTGAATGTTCACTATTCAATAAGGAAAATAACAGCTGTGCGTATCGTTAGAAGACGGAGCTTGCTTCCTCTATAGCACGCTAGAGTCAGGGGGTGCGGCGCAGGGCGGTCCGCTGCAGGGTGATCATCCAGTCGACAGAAGGCTCGACAATCGGGTGAAGCAGGCGTTTTACCCCGGGCTGGGCCAGCAGCACCGTAGAGAGGATTGCGCAGAGCAGCAGAAGAGCTGTCCCGGCGGCGTTGCCGATATAGGCGTAGACTCCTGAAATAGCGGCCAAACGCACGATAAAGCCATGCAGCAGAAAGACATAGAGTGTGCGGCGGCCCCAGTCAGTCATACGGCTAACCTGGTAAGGCACCCAGCCCAGAAAAGCCAGGGAAGCGGTGATTTGCAGAGCGTAGACAGCCAGCCGGTACAGACCCGCATACCATTCACCTGCCCCAAGCTGCATATAAGTCATGCTTCCGTACAGCCAGCCCATTGGAAACCCGGAGCCCAGTACTGCCAGGAGGGCAAAAATCAGGACAGAGAATGCGGCTGCGGCAATTTTGACATACTTCTGAACCCATTTGGCAAAGGTACTGAAGGAAAAGTGATAGCCGATTACGAAGAAGGGTAAATATACGAAGGTGCGGCTGATGCTGAACCAGACCCCGTCAAGCTGCAAATATCCGACGGCTACTCCCGCGGCTACGGCGAAGGCGATTTGTGCCGCTCGGGACCATTTGCCCATCCCCAGCATCAGGAGACGCCAGCAGGCGTGACTGGCCAGGAACCATAGGAGCAGATAAGGGGCGAAGAAGGAATGATGGATATTGGATACATGGAAGAGGGAAACGTCCAGTGCTGAGTATAGGCTTTGAAAAATAAGATATTGCATTGCGATCTGCAGCAGCACCTTGCGGCCTGCGGACCCCGTGAGGCTCTTTCTGGCGAAATAGCCGGTTACGAGCACGAAGAGCGGCATATGAAAGCTGAAGATCCACAGATAAAGACTGTGCATTCCATCCATGCGGCTAATTAAAGGTTCAATGGCGTTGCCTACAAATACAGTAACAATAAGCATGAAACGCAGGTTTAGGAAAAAAGTTTCTCCGCGCGTTTCCAGCGTGTTTTCCCTGGTCATGACCTAACCTCCAAATTATGCACTGTGGAAATTACTTTAATTTTAAAATACAAGATTTTCGGAGAATAAATTGTGAAATACATCACAATGGTAAGCGCTATCACAAGACTCAATTGTGGCGATGTGTTGAAGGTTGTTTGATTTACTTGATTCCTCTATAATTTTTGTATGCAGTACCCGGGAGTGAACACTATTGAAAAAAAGAATCACCAGACGCAGCATCCTCATAGCACTGCTTTTGTTTTTAATTGTGGCGGGGTTGCTCTTGTGGAAATACTTAACTCCTTATACTCCGGCGGAGAAGGCCGAGTCTGCGCTAGTTTCCGCCGGAGGTGTGTCTGTTGAGCAGAACGACAACTGGATCTCTTTCGAGCCCACGGTCATTCTGGGGACGGCAGTGATTTTTTACCCCGGTGCATTGGTGGAAGCGGAGGCTTATGCCCCGCTGGCCAAACGGATTGCCGCTGCCGGGCATCCATTCTATATAGCCCGGATGCCGCTGAATCTCGCGGTCATCAAGGGCGATGCCGCAGATGAAATCATCCGCGTGCATCCCAAGCAGTCTTTTGTGCTCGGCGGTCATTCGCTGGGCGGTGTGATGGCGTCCCGTTATGCGTCAGAGCATCCGGATCAGCTGAAGGGTGTTTTTTTTCTCGCTTCCTATCCAGATGAGAAAGGCAGTCTGAAGGACACTACATTGTCCGTATTATCCCTGCTCGGTACGGAGGATGAGGTTGTTGACAGGGACAAATACAACGAGGGACGTTCCTATCTGCCGGGCAATACGGTGTATTTCTCGATTCTGGGCGGAAATCATGCCCAGTTTGGAAGTTATGGGCCACAAAAAGGTGACGGTACAGCAACGATTACCGAGGATGATCAGCAGGCCCGCACAGCACGAACGATGCTGGACTGGATGGGAAACCTGCGGTAACGTGCTAGTCATCATGGCTATAGATAGATGAGAGGAGATGTATGATGCCACTGCTGCATGTAAAGGATCTCTCCGTGCCTTGCCAAGGCATATTGTTTGACAAGGATGGAACACTGCTCGACCTGCTCGCCACTTGGGGAAGCTGGGCGGAGGAGGTGCTGCTGGGTCTCGGCAATGAGCTTGCCCTTACTGGCACCGGATCGCATGTTGATCTGTCCAAGGTGCTTGGCACATCTCATAATGCTGAAGGTAAGGTAATAGGCTATGATCCCGCCGGACCTCTCTCTATGGCAACTACGGAAGAGAGTTATGGCATTCTCGCGTGGCAGCTGTACACTGCCGGAGTTCCCTGGAATGAGGCGCTGGTCCGTGTGAAGGCCATTGCCCAGGGTGCGATGAATGGAATGCGCGGACGCCGCACAATCGAGCCTTTGCCGGACCTGCTGCCGTTCTTGCAGCAATGTGCCGATGCTTCCTTGCAGCTGGGTGTAGTTACATCCGATGGTGACAAGACCACAGGTGAGCAGCTGGACTTACTTGAAATAACCGGTTACTTCCATACTATTGTCACGAGGGACCGGGTTTCCAATGGCAAGCCGGATCCGGAGATGGCCGAAACCGCTTGCCGGGAACTGGGCTTGCTGCCGGAGCAGACTGTTATTATCGGTGACAGCAATGCGGATATGCAGCTCGGCAAAGGTGCGGGCTTGCGTCTATCGGTCGGCATCTCTCCTGCCGGAGCAGCTGGACATCTGCAGGATGCCGACATTGTCGTTTCCGGCTTTCATGAGCTCCGCATTACCTGCTAACAAATAACTCGTGGAAAGGGTGCGTGTGCAGACTATGGATTCATTGCAAACTTTGGCTTCCTGGATTAAGGACAGCGGAAACATCGTTTTTTTTGGAGGAGCCGGAACATCCACGGAGAGCGGCATTCCGGACTTCCGCTCAGCGGCGGGTTTATACCAGACTGAGCATAACTCGCCTTATCCGCCCGAGGTGATGCTAAGCCGCAGTTTTTTTATGTCCTCGCCGGACATTTTTTTTGATTTCTACCGCAGCAAAATGATTCACCCGGAGGCAGAGCCAAACGGTGCCCATTTATTGCTGGCAGAGCTGGAGCGGCAAGGCAAACTGAAAGCGGTCATTACGCAAAATATTGACGGGCTGCACCAGCTGGCCGGCAGCCGTGTGGTGCTGGAGCTGCATGGCTCTATCCACCGCAATCATTGCATGGGCTGCAACCGTTATTACGGTCTGGAGCAGGTGATTCAGTCTGCTGAACGGGCGCCCCTCTGCCCGGAATGCGGCGGCATCATCAAGCCGGATGTTGTGCTCTATGAGGAACAGCTGGATCATGATGTGCTGGTTGGGGCGGTCGCAGCAATTGCGGCTGCGGACTTGCTTATTATCGGCGGCACTTCGCTGACCGTTCAGCCAGCAGCCAGCCTCGTCACCTACTTCCGGGGGCGGCATACGGTGCTGCTGAACCGTGACCCGACACCGTATGACCATAGGGCGGATCTGATAATTACCGACCGGATCGGGAAAGTGATGGGAGCCGTTCAGGACCAGCTCTAAGAATCTTATAGATCTCACATCCTGTGCGTATCACTGCAGGCGATTTCAGCATTACAAGATTACAAAGGCCGCCAGTGGTTTAAAATAGGGTAATGTGACAACTGAGGATACGAGAGGCAGGGATAAGCAATGGTATATGTGGCTAGCGATGAACGGTATGAAGTTATGCAATATAACCGCTCTGGCAGATCGGGACTGAAGCTTCCGGCGATATCACTGGGACTCTGGCATAACTTTGGCGGGATCGACACTTATGAGAATGGCCGGGAGATGATTACCCGTTCGTTTGATCTCGGCATTACCCATTTTGATCTGGCCAATAATTATGGCCCGCCCGCAGGTTCGGCAGAGGAACTGTTCGGCAAGGTGCTCGCCCGTGACCTTTCCCCCTACCGTGATGAGATGGTGATTTCTACTAAGGCGGGATATTATATGTGGCCTGGACCCTATGGGGAATGGGGTTCACGCAAATATATGCTGTCCAGTCTGGATCAGAGCCTGAAACGGCTGGGACTGGACTATGTCGACATTTTCTATTCTCACCGTCCGGACCCGGAGACACCGCTGGAAGAAACGATGGGCGCGCTGGATTATGCCGTGCGGTCAGGCAAAGCGCTATATATCGGATTATCCAACTATACGGCGGAGCAGACTGTGGAGGCGGTCAGTATTCTGAAGGGTCTCGGCACTCCGCTTCTGATTCATCAGCCGAGGTATTCGATGCTGGACCGCTGGATCGAAGGTGGACTGCAGGATGTGCTGGAAGAGAACGGTATCGGCAGCATTGCGTTTACTCCGCTGGCCCAGGGCCTGCTGACCAATAAATATTTGAATGGCATCCCTGAGGATTCAAGAGCGGCGGGTCCATCCACCGCGCTGAATGAAAGCCGGATTACACCGGAGGTGCAGCGCAAGATCCGTGCCCTTAACCAGATGGCTGTCGCGCGCGGCCAAAGTCTGGCCCAGTTTGCGCTCCTCTGGACACTTCGCGGCGGCAAAGTGACCTCTGCACTGATTGGCGCAAGCCGGGTGAGCCAGATCGAAGAGAACATCGCCGCGTTGTCCCATGCGGACTTTACCCAGGAGGAGCTGGATCGGATCGAGACCATCCTCAAAACAGAGAGTGATGTGTAAGCTTTGCATCCACTACATTTATGGCCTCCATATGCATCCCGTTTAGGGGCCTATTGCTGCACAGCCCGCTTCCTGACCGGAAGACGGGCTGTTGCTGTAGTTGGGCAATTAGGAATAGGGCATAACCTGGGAAAGGGATAGGACATAACATAGGGAATAGAGGGGGATGAAGTGGGGTGTGAATCGGACTGAGGGGACGTTATTTCAGGGAGAAACATCCAAAACTTACACAAACGGACCGTATAGCCGTTATTCTATCTGAAAAGTGGCAGAACACGCGCAATATTGGAAAATAACGCCTCTAAGGTCCGAATTTGTGTAAAAGACAGGCGGATCAGCGTAATAGTGGCTATGGAGTCCGTTTGCAGCCTGTTATCTCCGGAGGGACACGGGGTTAACTAATCAGCTTGATACCGTGTGGCAGCGCATCACACAATAAGGTGAGAGGGTTCAGCACGGGCCACGGCAAGGTGCAGAGAATTCAGCAGGGTTGCCGGGTGGACTGAGATCAACGCGGCTATCGCGAGCTGCAGTGTCTTATTGGGTTCGGGAGGGTGTACAGAATTCCGGCCTCAATAACATAGACCTTAAGTTTGCTGCTTCTCCCCGGGTCTGGACGTTGAGATGCGGTAAGCGGTTGGGGACTGGGCACAGAAGCGTTTGAATTGGCGGGAGAAATACAGGGCATCCGTCAGACCAACGGATGCCGCAACCTGCTCTACGGATAATTCTGGACGTTCCCGCAGCAGCTGGCGCGATTTCTCGATGCGCAGCTTAAGCAGATAGGTCACCGGCGAGAGACCGGTCTCCTGCTTGAAGATCCGCGACAGGTAAGCGCGGTTATAGCCGAGGCTGCCGCACATTTGCTCAATCGAGACCGGGTGAGCATATTGGGAAGCCATATAGTGGATCATCTGCTTCACGGTGCGCTTGACCTGTGATTCCGCCCCCGACAGCCTGGAGGAGGAGATATGCCGCTCAGCGGCTTCTCCGACAATCAGGTACAGATAGCCGAGTGAAGTCAGGTGGGCGCTCTCCTTATTGGCGTAGAACGCCTGCATCATTCCGGCCATCGCAGCGGGGATGACACTGCCTTCGGCAGTGGAGAGCACTGGCTTCTGCGGAGTAAAGCCGGTCTGCAACACAAGCGCGTCGGCTTCCGCACCGGTGAAAGCGGCCCAGCGGTAGCGCCAGGGCTGCTTCCCGTCCGAGAGATAGCTGACCAGCTGGCCGGGATGGATCAGGAAGCAGTCGCCTTGTCCCAGCTCATATTTGCGCTGCTCGGTGCGGAAGGTCCCGGAGCCGGATTCAATGAAGTGAAGCAGGTAATAATCATAGATTTTGGGACCGGCCTGATGCAGCGGCAAGGTCTGGCTTTCGCCGGCAAACAGTACATGCAGATTTTGCTTATCATAATAGACGGGATTTGACCCTACGGAATAAGTATGTTCCACGAAGAAGCTTCCTTTCTGGAGTTAACGCTGTCACCGCTTTGGAAACGGGTAATCGCTGGAAATGCCCGTCCTCCGATTATAACACGGAAGTCACATTTATCCATGCATTGCACACATGATTGCATTATCAGGGCAAGTCTGATTTTATTATAATATAACCATGAAGACAGCAAGACTGATTCCAAGTTGAAGCAAGAGCAGCGAAAGGATGGAGTGGCACTAATGAGCATACAGGAACTTAACAGCAAATTTATTGAGAAGTACGGGGAGAGTACCGAAGAGGCACGCGTCTTCTACGCACCGGGCCGTGTCAATCTTATTGGAGAGCATCTGGATTACAATGGGGGTTATGTACTGCCGGCAGCGCTGGAATTCGGCACAACACTGATTGTACGCCCGCGCAGCGACGGCAAGGTTCAATTCGCATCGACGAATCTTCCTTACGAAGCGTCCATCGACTACAGCGAAATAGGCAAGGCCAAAACAGGGGAATGGATCGATTATCCGATTGGCGTCATGGTGGAATTGGCAAAGAAGGATCTTCCGGTTTCCGGCGGCTATGATCTCTTGTTTCACGGTGATATTCCGAACGGTTCGGGCCTTTCTTCCTCCGCTTCCATTGAGGTGGTTACCGGCTTCGCGTTCCTGACACTGCTGGGTGGGGATACGGATACAGTAGAAATTGCGCTGCTGTCCCAGCGTGCGGAGAACCAGTATGTCGGCGTAAACTCCGGAATTATGGACCAGTTCGCCGTAGCCAACGGCAAGCGTGATCACGCGATTCTGCTGATGTGCGATACGCTGGAGTATAACCTGATTCCATTTGTGACCGGCGCCTACAAGCTGGTGATCAGCAACACGAACAAGAAGAGAGGTCTCGTGGATTCCAAATACAATGAACGCCGCAGCCAGTGCGACGAAGCATTGTCCATTCTGAAGCAGGAGGTTCCTTCCCTGTCTTACCTGGCAGAGCTGAAACCTCAGCAATTTGAAATCCATCAGCACAAAATTACAGATGAAACCGTCAGACGCCGCGCCCGCCATGTAGTGGAAGAGAACCAGCGTGTGCTTGACTCGGTTGAAGTACTGAAGAACAATGACCTGAAGCAGTTTGGTCAATATATGAATGACTCCCATGTTTCGCTTCGCGATCTGTATGAAGTAAGCTGCGAGGAGCTGGACATTATGGTTGAAGAAGCACAGCGGATTCCCGGAACCCTTGGCTCGCGGATGACCGGTGCGGGATTCGGCGGATGTACGGTATCACTGGTGCATGAGGATGATGTCGAACGCTTTATCCGTGAAGTCGGTGAAGCCTATACCACCAGATCCGGTCTGGTAGGCGAATTCTACGTATGCGGTATCGGCAATGGTGTGGAAGAATTGAAAGGAGTGAAGTAAGATGGCGATTTTGGTAACAGGTGGAGCGGGGTATATCGGTTCTCATACAGTAGCTGAACTGCTGGAGCGGGGCGAGGAAGTTGTGGTTATCGACAATTTGCTGACAGGCCACCGTGAGGCGCTGCTGGGCGGCAAGCTGTATGAAGGTGACCTGCGGGACAAGGCGCTGTTGGCCAAGCTGTTTTCGGAGAACAAGATTGAAGCGGTGATCCATTTTGCCGCTAGCTCGCTGGTGGGCGAGAGCATGAAGGACCCGGTCAAATACTATGACAACAACGTATATGGTACACAGTGTCTGCTGGAAGCGATGCAGCATGCAGGTGTGGACAAAATCGTCTTCTCCTCCACGGCCGCAACTTACGGCGAACCGGAAAAGGTGCCGATCGAGGAAACTGACCGCACAGAGCCGGCGAATGTGTACGGTGAAACCAAACTGACGATGGAACGCATGATGGCCTGGTTTGACAAGGTGCTCGGCATCAAATACGTGGCGTTGCGCTACTTCAATGCTGCAGGGGCACATGCCAGCGGCAAGATTGGCGAAGACCACCGTCCGGAGAGCCATCTGATTCCGCTGGTGCTGCAAACTGCGCTGAAGCAGCGGGAGAGCATTGCTGTCTTCGGCGAAGACTATCCGACCGAAGACGGAACCTGCGTCCGCGACTATATCCATGTCAGCGATTTGGCTGACGCCCATGTCCGGGCGGTCAACTATCTGCGCAGCGGCAGTGCAAGCAATATCTTCAACCTTGGCAACGGCCTCGGCTTCTCGGTCAAACAAGTGATCGAAACCGCCAAGAAGGTGACCGGACTGGACATTCCGGTTGTCATTCAAGAGCGCCGCGCCGGTGATCCTGCTGTGCTGGTAGCTTCTTCTGATAAAGCCCGCTCCATTCTCGGATGGACTCCGCAGCATGCGGACCTTGAGGATATTATTCAGAGCGCCTGGAACTGGCATTCAGCGAATCCGCAAGGATACGGAGAAGAATAACTCCTGGCTGTCCGGGGTAGTATGGCATTCTATTGAACCAGCTGCCCCCCAAAAAGGACGCAGACAACTCGCTACACCACATTAAGGAGAATTTAAATGCCTAACGATATTAATACCGCTCCGGCCGGAGAGAAGGCGCTGCATGCCATCGAACAGCTTGTGCTGTTTGCGCTGCACCAGGAGCTGATCCAGCCTGCCGATGTTGACTATAGCCGCAATGAACTGCTGGACCAGTTCGGCTTCAGTGAGCCGTATGCCCTTGAATTCAGTGAAACACCGCTTGAGAGCCCGCAGGGACCGCTGGACATTCTGATCGATTATGGCTTCGAAATCGGACTGATTCCGGAGAATACCGATACGTACCGTGATCTGCTGGATGCGAAGATTATGGGCCTGCTGATGGCACGGCCATCTGAAGTCAATGCCCAATTCTATAGCCTCTCGGCGGAGAAGGGCATTGAGGCGGCAACCGACCGCTTTTACAAATTAAGTATTGATTCCAACTATATCCGCATGGACCGGATTTCGAAGAATGTGTTCTGGCTGCAGGAATCACCCTACGGGGATATCGAAATGACGATTAACCTGTCCAAACCTGAGAAGAACCCGAAGGAAATCGCCATGGCCCGGCTGCTCCCTCCGCCGGTCTATCCGAAATGCCTGCTCTGCCGCGAAAATGTGGGGTATGCCGGACGGTTGAATCACCCGCCACGCCAGAACCTGCGTGTAATTCCGCTGAAGCTGAACAATGAGAATTGGTTCTTACAATACTCGCCGTATGTGTACTACAACGAGCATTGCATCGTGTTCCATCACGATCATGTGCCGATGAAGCTGACCAAGGAGTCGCTGAAGCGTCTGCTCAGCTTTGTGGAAGCTTTCCCGCATTATTTCATTGGCTCGAACGCCGATCTGCCGATTGTCGGCGGGTCGATTCTGACCCATGATCATTTCCAGGGCGGGCGCCATACCTTTCCGATCCAGAAAGCACCGAAAGAGCAGACGTTCACCCATGCCTCCTACCCGGGCGTCAGCCTCAGCATCGTGAAGTGGCCGATGTCGGTCCTGCGTTTGCATGGAGTAGACCCTGCAGTGCTGCTGGAATGCGGCAACGATCTCTATGAAGCCTGGAAATCCTACAGCGATCCTGAGGCTGAGGTATTGGCTTTCAGCGAAGTTGACGGTGTGGAAACCCCGCATAATACCGTTACTCCAATCGTGCGGCGGGCGGAAGACGGCGGCTTCGAGCTGGATCTGGTGCTGCGCAACAACCGGACCAGCGGGGAATTCCCCGAAGGGATATTCCACCCGCACCGGGAGATGCACCATATCAAGAAGGAGAACATCGGCCTGATTGAGGTTATGGGTCTGGCTATTCTGCCGGGACGACTGAAGGAAGAGCTGGATGCTATCGCAGGCGTGCTTGCCGGAGATCTCCCGCTACTGGCTGCCGTGAAGAGTGAAGCTGATCACGCGCTTGCGCAGCATGCCTCGTGGATACAAGAGCTGGCCGAACGCTTCGGCACAGGTCACAACCACGAAGAGGCTGTAAAAATCGTGCAGAATGAGGTCGGTATCAAGTTCACCCATATTCTGGAGCATGCCGGGGTCTACAAACGGACACCGGAAGGACAAGCCGCTTTCCGCCGGTTTGTGCAGAGCTTCGGAGCCCTATAAACAACTGAATGTTAGTATTAATGTCCCCGGCCACGCAGGTTTGGGGGCTTTTCTTATACAGTTCGTTCAGCTTGGCGTGATACGGGGAGACGCTGTGATTTGAATGACGCACGCCGGAGGTCTATAATATGAAATTGCATCACATTCATCAACTAATGGAGGTTTACCCATATGCGCAAGTTTGAATTTTATAATCCTACCAAGCTGATTTTTGGACAAGGAACATTGCAGGCTTTGAAGACCGAAGTCCCGAAATACGGTAAGAACGTATTGCTGATGTACGGCGGCGGCAGCATCAAACGCAGCGGTTTGTATGATAATGTGCTGGCTGAGCTGAATTCCATCGGGGCTGTCGTGACCGAACTGGCCGGAGTCGAGCCGAACCCGCGTCTGTCCACTGTACATAAAGGTGTGGCATTGTGCCGGGAGCACAACATTGAGCTGATCCTTGCCGTAGGCGGGGGCAGCGTACTGGACTGTGCCAAGGCAGTTGCGGTAGGCGCGAAATATGAAGGGGATATGTGGGACTTTGTGGAACGCAAGGCTGCTCCGCAAGCCGCGCTGCCGCTGGGCACAGTGCTGACGATGGCGGCTACCGGTTCCGAGATGAACAACGGCTCTGTCATCAGCAACGAAGTCACCCAGGAAAAAATGGGCTGGGGCAGCGTGCATGCCTTCCCGGCATTTTCCATCCTTGATCCCGAGAACACCTTCACTTTGCCGCGTGACCAGACTGTCTACGGCATGGTGGATATCATGTCGCATGTTCTGGAGCATTATTTCCATACCGACGGCAACACGCCTGTACAGGACGGCTTCTGTGAGACGCTGCTGCGCACCGTTATTGAAACGGCACCGAAGCTGATCGGGGACCTGAACAATTACGAGCTGCGCGAAACGATTATGTACTGCGGCACAATGGCTCTGAACGGCATGGTCAGCATGGGCTTCGCCGGAGACTGGGCAACACACAACATTGAGCATGCCGTATCAGCAGTCTACGATATCCCGCATGGCGGCGGTTTGGCTATTCTCTTTCCGCAATGGATGAAGTACAACCTCAGTACGAACCCTGCCCGCTTCCGCCAGCTGGCCGTGAACGTATTCGGCATTGATCCGTCCGGCAAAAGCGATGAAGAAGCCGGTCTTGAAGGCATTGAAGCACTGCGCCGCTTCTGGGATTCCATCGGTGCGCCGAAGACCCTGGGCGACTATGATATCAATGACAGTGAAATCGGAAACATGGCCGACAAAGCGGTGCGTTTCGGACCGTTCGGTAATTTCCGCAAGCTGGAGCGTGAGGATGTCGTAGAAATTTATACAATGGCACTGTAAGAATGCCACCATAAAGGAGCTGCAGAACTGCAGCTCCGGGCAGGAAATCAAGCCGTTCCCGGTAATGGGGGCGGCTTTTTTGCATAAACTCTTGGCATAGGCCGGCTTGGATTCAAGGCTGCTGCCACGATACAATATTGAGATAATCATCCAAGTTTGTGAAACCAAGGACATGGTTTGAACGTTTATACTAGTATGACAGTCCGGAACTTTAGACGGGAGGAGAAAATAATGCAAACGCTGTATTTGGGCTGTTTGGCGCTCGGCGTCATTTTTGCCGTAGTCAGCGTAGTTGTGGGAGATCTGATCGGCAATGTTTTGGATGGGATATTTGATGTGGCTTCCTTTGATTTCCTGAACCCTGCTGTGCTGGCCGGGGGAGTCACCGTATTTGGCGGAGCAGGCATTCTGCTCACGCGTTACAGCAGGCTGGAAGATGGCGCTGTTCTTGCCTTATCCTTGCTGATCGCAGCCTTTATGGGGGTGGTTCTTTACTTGGGAGTCGTCAAACCGATGGACAAAAGCGAGATGTCAAACGGGTTCTCCATGAGCGAGCTGCCCGGCAAGATCGGAGAAATTACCGTTCCTATTCCGGCACAGGGCTATGGCGAAATCATGGTGAAGTTCGGCGCAGGCAACAGCCTGCATACAGCAGCCAGCTTTGAGCAGCTTTCCCTCCCGGCCGGGATTAAGGTTGTAGTGGTAGAGGTCCGGGAAGGTGTTGCGCTGGTAACTGAATTTGAAGAGAGAAAAGGAGTGGATTCTTAATGTTAGGCTTAGACATTCCAGATTTTTTGTTTATTCCTATTGTAGTTGTAGCGGTTCTACTGGTGCTTGGGATTGCGTTCTGGGCACGTTACAAGACGGTCGGACCCGATGAAGGAATGATTGTCACCGGTTCCTTTCTCGGCAGCAATCATATCTCAGATGATGGCTCGGGCCGTAAAATCAAGATAGTCCGCGGAGGAGGGGCGTTCATTCTGCCTGTTTTCCAGAAGGCCGAGTTCATGTCTCTGCTCTCGCATAAGCTCGATGTGACGACACCGGAGGTATACACTGAGCAAGGGGTGCCGGTTATCGCCGACGGTGTGGCTATTATCAAGGTAGGCAGTTCTACCGAAGATGTGGCAACAGCAGCCGAGCAGTTCATGGGCAAGCCGATAGAAGGGCTGAAGAGCGAGGCGCAGGAAGTGCTTGAAGGGCATCTGCGGGCGATTCTCGGCTCAATGACCGTGGAAGAGGTTTACCGCAACCGTGACCGGTTTGCCCAGGAGGTTCAGGGCGTAGCAGCGCGCGATCTTAAGAAGATGGGACTGCAGATTGTCTCCTTCACCATCAAAGATGTGCGTGACAAGCACGGATACTTGGAAGCTCTAGGTAAACCGCGGATTGCTGCAGTGAAGCGGGATGCAGAAATCGCTGAAGCGGAAGCGCTGCGGGATGCACGGATCCAGAAGGCAAACGCCGAGGAGCAAGGGCAGAAGGCTGAACTGCTGCGGGATACGAACATCGCCGAAGCCTCCAAGGACAATCAGCTGAAGGTTGCAGCCTTTAAACGTGATCAGGATACAGCCAAGGCGGAAGCCGATCAGGCTTATCACATCCAGGAGGCGCGCGCCAAGCAGACGGTGGTCGAAGAGCAGATGAAGGTCGAACTGGTTCGCAAGGAACGCGAGATAGACCTGCAGTCCAAAGAAATACAGGTGCGCGAGAAGCAGTACGATGCGGAAGTGAAGAAGAAAGCGGAAGCTGACCGCTACGCAGTGGAACAGGCGGCAGAAGCCGATAAGGCCAAGCGGATGCGCGAAGCCGATGCCTTGCAGTACAGCATTGAGACCCAGGCGAAGGCAACATCCGAGCAGAAACGCCTGGAAGGCCAGGCAACAGCCGATGCAGAACTGGCTAAAGGTAAAGCGGAGTCCGAAGTTATCCGCCTGCGGGGTCTCGCAGAAGCAGAAGCCAAAGAGAAGCTGGCCGAAGCGTTCCAGAAATTCGGCGAAGCTGCCGTGCTCGACATTATCGTGAAGATGCTGCCTGAATTGGCCGGTAAAATTGCCGAGCCGCTGGCATCCATCGACAAGCTCACTGTAGTGGATACGGGCAACGGTGAAGGAGCGGCGCGGGTCAGCAATTATGTGACCCAGCTGATGTCGACGGCACCGGAAATGCTGAAGAGTGTCTCGGGAATTGATGTAGAGGCATTGATTAAAGGTTTGACTAAAGGAAAAACGGGAACTCCGGACCACAGACCGGCAGTATCGGTTGCACCTGCGGTACCGGTAGTACCTGCAGTACCTACAGTACCGGCAGTGCCAGTGGTTCCAACTGATAAACTTGAAGGATAATGCGGGATAACTCAAGGTATGACAGGTGCATTGCCTGTCATACCTTGAATTTTATGGAGAGTGGGGAACTTCGTATGGAGCTGCTCTTGGATAACATCCGTAAGAGCTTCGGAGATAAACAAGTGCTCAAAGGCATTGACTACACTTTTGAAAAAGGCAAGATTTACGGTCTGCTGGGCCGCAACGGTGCCGGTAAAACCTCGCTGTTCAACTGCTTGAGCGGGGAGATTGGAATGGACAGCGGCGGAGCTTTTTTACGGGAAAACGAAGTAAGCAGTCCGCTTCGCGAGGCGGATATCGGGTATGTGTTTTCTTTGCCCATCCTGCCGGAATTTCTTACAGGCTATGAGTTTGTGAAATTCTATATGGATATCAACCGCGACAAGATTGAACCTGGCAAAAGCATCGAAGACTATTTCGACATTATCCGGATTGAGCAGGAGGACCGCCACCGGCTGATCAAAGGGTATTCTCATGGCATGAAGAACAAGATCCAAATGCTCTGCTTTATCATTACACGTCCGCCCTTGATATTGCTGGACGAACCATTGACTTCTTTTGACGTTGTGGTGGCACTGGAGATCAAGAAGCTGCTGCGGGAGATGAAGCAGGATCATATCATTATTTTCTCTACCCATATTTTACAGCTTGCAGCCGACTTGTGCGACGAACTCGTTATCCTGAATAACGGGACACTCCAGGAGATTCCTGCCGACACTCCGCACAGCCCGGAATTCGAGGAGAGAATCATAACCTTGCTAAAGGATGAGGGCAGCAATGATTAAGACGCTGAACACCATACTGGATATCAGGGGCGCATCCGGGGCGAACCGGCTGATCTATTATCTCCAGCGGCTGCCGGTTATTGGGAAGATGGCAAAGAATGACTTGTATTCCCGGACAGGACTCAAAAAGACGCTGACTGTAATCGTGCTTATTCTGAAGATAATATGGGGCTTTCTGACCAAATTCGCTTACTTGGGAATTGTAGTCTATTGGCCGGTGATCACAATCGGCAAGGAACTGCCGCCTGCTGAACAGTATCAGCTCTATCTGCAAGTGCTGGTCATCATCAGTTGTATCGTAGCGGCAGTTTCAAATGCGGTCATCCTGGAACCGAAGCGGGACAAATATATTTGTGTGAAGCTGATGCGGTTGCCTGCTGATCAGTACATGCACGCTACTTTGTCGCTTCGGACCTTCAGTTTCTTTGTTTATTATATACCGGCCATGTGCCTCTTCGCTTCATTGCTACAGGCCCCGGTCTGGCAGGGAGTGCTGCTTGCCCTGCTGTTAACTGCCTGGCGTTTGGGAAGTGAGGCGCTGCATTTATGGCTCTTCGACTATACGGACATTGTGCTTGTCAAAAAAACAGGGTGGGTGTGGACCGTCATAGGCGTGGGATTTCCGCTTGCCTATGCTCTGCTGTATGCAGAAGTGTCCTTCGTGGACAGCGCTATGTTGTTCAACCTGCCGGCGGGTTTAGCCATTGCGGCTATAGGAGTGGTTGCCGCCGTTTATATTGCGCGTTATCCCCGTTACCGCAGTGCGGTTGATGCTGTGACCAAAATAGACGATCCGCTGCTGGATATGGGGCGTATGATGAAGGAGTCGAGAGTGAAGGATGTCGAGACGAAAGAAAAAGATTTTTCAGCGGAACAGCTGAGTCCCGGTCAATTTCAGGAGAAAAGCGGCTATGCTTACCTGAATGCGATCTTTTTCTCCCGGCATAAACGTTTTTTAATACAGCCGATTCAGCGGCGGATGCTTATCATTGGCGTGTTGTTCGCAGCCGGATTGCTGTCGATGATGGTCTCACCGGCAATGTTTACCAAGATGTCACATTTTTTAATCGGCAGCCTTTCTTATTTTGTATTTATTATGAATTTTACCTCGATCGGTGAGAAGGTCTGCAAAGCGATGTTTTACAACTGCGACATTAGTCTGCTGCGGTATGGATTCTACCGGGAACGGACGGCGGTGCTGAGCAATTTCCGGATTCGGCTGCTGAGAATAACCGCTCTGAATTTGATTCCGGCCGGAGCTATTTGTATAGCTGTGAATCTGCTCATTCTGCTTTCGGATGAAACCTGGGGGATTGCGGATGCAGCTGGTTTTTGCGGGGCTATCCTCGGCCTATCCCTGTTCTTCTCCGTGCATCACTTGTTCATGTATTATATTTTCCAGCCTTACAGCACAGAGCTGAATTTGAAGAATCCGTTCTTCACCATTGTCAACAGCATTGTGTTGGCTGCCACCATTGTGTGCCTCCGCTTGGAGAGCACTCCGGCTTATTTTGCGGGAATGGTACTGCTGACCACGGTAGCCTACATGACCATCGCCTTATTCCTGGTCTATAAATACTCGGGCAGAACCTTTCGGGTAAAATGATTCAGCCTCTTCCACAGTCGAAATCTTGATGTTATGGCGGTAGCCAAGTATAATCTACACATGCTGTCAAGTTATGCAGCTGCCGCAGCGGCAAAGGTATTCAGAATTCAAAGAGGTGTAAGCAGTGAGCAGCATAACAGTGGCTAAGGTACTCAATAACAATGTGATTATTGCCGAGCATCCCCAATACGCCGAGGTTGTGGTGATCGGCAAGGGCATAGGCTTTAACCGGAAAATACGTGATCGGATCAGTCTGTCTTCCGTGGAGAAGATGTTTATTCTCCGCAGCCAGGAGGAGCAGGAGCAATACAAGCAGCTCGTTCCGCAGGTGGACGAGAAGCTGATCGAGGTAGTTCAGGAGATTGTATTGCATATCATGCAGAGCAGCCGCCAACCGCTGAATGAACATATTCATATTGCACTCACTGACCATATTTCATTTGCCATCCGCCGTCATGAACAAGATATCGCCATACATAATCCGTTTCTGTACGAAACCAGGGAGATTTACCCTGAGGAATACAGTCTGGCCGAATATGCAGTCGGGCGGATCAATCAGGCAATGGGGGTAACGTTGCCTTTTGATGAGATCGGTTTTGTGGCTTTGCATATTGTAAGCGCATTGAGCAACCGCCATATCTCCGAGGTGAAGCAGCATTCCGTGCTGATCGGTGATCTCGTGGGGCTGGTGGAGGATAATCTGAGTTATCATGTTCCGCGGGATTCCCTGGATTATTCCCGGCTGGTCACTCACCTGCGTTTTGTTCTGGAAAGACTGCGCCGTGGTGAGAGTGTGCGGGAGACTTCTTCTCTGGACGGGTTAATGAAGCGCGAATATCCTGAAATGTACATGCTGGCCTGGAAGCTGACCAAGGTCATTGAGCAGCGGGTGCGTATTCCGGTATATCCGGCTGAGGTGAGCTACCTGACTATTCATCTGCAGCGCCTGGCCCAGAAGAAAGAGGATGAAGAGGATATGGAGCAGCATGAGGGTTGAAATGAACCCCTTACAAAAACATGCTTGCAACTTCAAAAAATCGGTGCTACAATGTTCCCTGTTCCAATAAAACAGAATACCTACGTGTAACTGATACGATCAGGCATGAGTGATTTACAGTATTTTGGTTGTCAGGCCCCAAGCTGGGGCAATCTAACCTTAGTGTTAGAGAGACAAACCTAAATGCTGTGTTGCTCATGCCTTTTTTGGTTTCTGTTTGTGCGAAATTACTATTAAGGAAGTGGCCAAAATGTTCAAAAAGTTGTTTGGCGTTTTGCAAAGAGTCGGTAAAGCGCTTATGCTTCCTGTAGCCATCCTGCCTGCGGCGGGCTTGCTGCTCGGGATCGGAAACATGCTGGTTAACCCGGATTTCCTCCAATACGTACCGGCACTGGAAAACAGCGGGGTTCAGGCCGTTGCTAACGTTTTGATGAACTCGGGACAGATTGTTTTTGATAACCTGTCGCTCTTGTTTGCGGTCGGGGTAGCCATCGGTCTTGCCGGTGGTGAAGGGGTTGCCGGTCTTGCGGCAATCATCGGTTTCCTCGTCATGAATGTAACCATGGGAACGGTACTGGGCATTAACGCTTATGTATTGACCTGGAAGGATTTCTCCTATTCCAGTGTCTTGGGAATACCGACGCTGCAGACAGGGGTTTTCGGCGGTATCCTGGTCGGGATACTGGCCGCGTCGATGTACAAGCGGTTCTTCCGCATAGAATTGCCGTCGTATCTCGGTTTCTTTGCGGGTAAACGGTTTGTGCCGATTATGACGGCAGTAACCTCTCTGATTCTTGGTCTTGTATTGACGGCTGTTTGGCCGCCGATCCAGCACGGCCTGAACTATGTGTCGCAAAGCATGATCAACACGAACTTGACGCTGTCGGCCTTTATCTTCGGTGTCATTGAGCGTTCACTGATTCCTTTCGGCTTGCATCACATTTTCTATTCGCCGTTCTGGTATGAATTCGGAAGTTATGTCGATAAAGCCGGCGAACTGGTACGCGGGGATCAGCGGATCTTCATGCAGCAGCTGCGCGACGGGGTGGATTTCACAGCGGGTACATTTACAACAGGTAAATATCCGTTCATGATGTTCGGTTTGCCGGCAGCGGCACTGGCGATCTACCATGAAGCCAAACCTGAGAACAAAAAGATTGTCGGCAGCTTGATGGTTTCTGCTGCCCTTACTTCTTTCCTGACAGGGATTACAGAGCCGCTGGAATTCTCATTCCTGTTCGTAGCTCCGCTTCTGTTCGCAGTGCATGCTGTCTTTGCAGGTCTTTCCTTTATGACTATGCAAATCCTTCATGTTAAGATCGGAATGACCTTCTCCGGCGGCTTTATCGACTATGTGCTGTTCGGTATTATCCCGAACCGTACTGCGTGGTGGCTGGTTATCCCGGTAGGTCTGGTTATTGCCGTGATTTACTACTTTGGATTCCGCTATGTCATCCGGAAGTTCAATCTGAAAACTCCGGGCCGTGAAGATGCATCCGATGATTCGGAAGACGTCAACACGGGGAAAGTATCTACAAGCGGGGATGATCTGCCGCGCAACATTTTGTCCGCACTGGGCGGCAAAGAAAACATCACCCATCTGGACGCCTGCATCACCCGCCTCCGCGTCGAGGTTAAGGATAAGGCAGGCGTAGATAAGAACCGGCTGAAGAAGCTGGGGGCTTCCGGTGTGCTTGAGGTTGGTAATAACGTTCAGGCGATCTTTGGTACACGTTCAGATACAATCAAGTCACAGATACAGGATGTCATGAACGGCAGAATACCAGCTGCTTCAGCTGCTGCCGCACCGCAGCCTGAGCTTGAGAAGCAGGCCGGTGAAGAAGGCGCAGCAATTATACCTGAGGACATCGTGTCCCCGGTAAACGGCGAGCTGCTTGATATTACGCAGGTTCCAGATGCTGTCTTCTCCCAGAAGATGACGGGTGACGGATTCGCCTTCCTGTCAGATGACGGCAAGATTGCTTCACCGGTATACGGTAAAGTGTTCAATGTATTCCCGAGCAAGCATGCCATCGGGATTATGTCCGACGGCGGCAAGGAAGTGCTCGTGCATATTGGTGTTAATACTGTAAAGCTTAAAGGCCAAGGCTTCACGATTCTAGTAGAAGAAGGCGACCTTGTAGCTGCAGGACAGCCGATTATGGAAGTGGATCTGGAATACGTGAAAGCCCATGCGCCTTCCGTTATTTCACCGGTCATCTTCTCCAATCTGCCTGAAGGGTCCACGGTTACCTTGAAGAAGCCGGGTAAAGTGGCTGTAGGCGATAAAGACATCATCAGCATTCAGTAACATGTGCATTGGCATGGCGCTTCCCTTATAATGGAGGGGAGTGCGGCCTTCGCATAAGACAAACATTCAAATTAACAGAAAGCGAGTTGGATATTATCATGCAAAAAACATTCAGAATTATTGACGAAGACGGAATTCACGCACGCCCAGCAACAGCGCTGGTAAATACAGCAACAAAGTTTAAAGGCACAGAAGCATTCGCGGAAGCCAAAGGTAAAAAAGTAACACTTAAATCCATTCTCGGCGTATTGTCTTTGGGCCTTGAAGCTGGCGATACCTTGAGTCTGATTACTGAAGGCAGTGAAGAAGCGGAAGCACTGAGCGCACTGCAAGATGTGATGATTAAAGAAGGGCTGGGAGAGCTCCATGAATAAAATTTCAGGAATCGCGGCTTCAGCAGGTATTGCCGTAGCCCGTGCATTTATCCTGGAACATCCGGATTATACAATCACGAAGACTGCTATTAGCGATGTGGAAGCCGAGATTGCCAAACTGGAGAGCGCCCTGGAGAAATCCAAGGGCGAGCTTCAGGCCATTAAGGAGCGCACGCTCGCTGAATTGGGCGAGAAGAAGGCGGAGATTTTCGAATCCCATCTGCTGATTCTTGAAGACCCCGAACTCATCAGTCCCGTAATGGATAAAATCCGCGAGGAATCGGTTAATGCGGACTATGCCCTAAATGAAGTAGCCACTCAGTTTATCGAAATGTTCGAAAATATGAAAAGTGCTTACCTGCAGGAACGTGCCGCTGATATGCGCGATGTAACCAAACGCATCCTGAATCACCTGCTGGGTATTCACTATGTAAGTCCTGCGGAAATCAATGAAGAGGTTATCGTCATTGCCCTGGATTTGACTCCATCCGACACGGCACAGCTTAATCGTAAATACGTGAAGGGCTTCACGACGAATATCGGCGGACGCACCTCGCACTCGGCCATCATGGCCCGGTCCCTGGAAATTCCGGCGGTAGTCGGCACCAAGAATGTACTGTCTGAAGTCAAGGCGGGAGATCTGGTGATTGTCGACGGTTTGAGCGGAGATGTTCTAATCAACCCGAGCGATGCTGAAGTCGCCGAATATAAAGCTAAGCAGGAAGCCTATGATCTGCAAATCGCCGAGTGGAAAAAACTCCGCGATGAGCCGACCGTATCGGCTGACGGCAAACATGTAGAACTGGCTGCCAACATCGGCACACCTAATGATGTGAACGGTGTGATCGAGAACGGCGGCGAAGGTGTAGGTCTGTACCGCACCGAGTTCCTGTACATGGGCCGCGACAAGCTGCCTTCCGAAGAAATTCAGTACAATGCTTACCGCACCGTGCTTGAGAACATGAACGGCAAGCCGGTTGTTGTGCGCACACTGGATATCGGCGGCGACAAGGAGCTGCCTTACCTGGATCTGCCGAAGGAAATGAACCCGTTCCTTGGATTCCGTGCGATCCGCCTGTGTCTGGACCGTCAGGATATTTTCCGCACCCAGCTGCGCGCTTTGCTTAGAGCAAGTGCTCACGGTGACCTGCGCATCATGTTCCCGATGATCGCTACGCTCGGCGAATTCCGTGCAGCCCGCGATCTGCTGCTGGAAGAAAAGGCTAAGCTGCGCGAAGAAGGCAAGGAAGTATCGGACAACATTCAGTTGGGCATCATGGTAGAAATTCCATCAACGGCGGTTCTGGCTGACCAGTTCGCCAAAGAAGTGGATTTCTTCAGTATCGGTACCAACGATCTTATTCAATATACGATGGCTGCCGACCGTATGAATGAACGGGTATCCTACCTGTACCAGCCATACAATCCGGCGATCCTGCGTCTGGTCAAAATCGTTATCGACGCAGCCCATGCTGAAGGCAAATGGACCGGCATGTGCGGCGAAATGGCCGGCGACAGCACAGCGATTCCGCTGCTGCTCGGTCTGGGCCTCGATGAGTTCAGCATGAGCGCAACCTCCATCCTGCCTGCACGCAGCCAGATTTCCAAGCTGTCCGCTGCAGACATGAAGGAAATGGCTGCTAAAGCACTTCAGCTTGGCACCGCCGAGGAAGTTGCTGCACTTGTGCAGAGCAGCGTGAAGTAAATTCGCAAAGATTTTTTGCATTATCCGTTTAGGCAATTCACTCTTCCAACTACTACTGCCGGTCTCCTCTATTGGAGGCCTTTTTTTTGTTGTCAGCGGCAGTACATCATCTGTTGTTCGTGCTGTCCTTTATAAGGACAAGCTCAAATGCCTGGGCGCAGCAGCCGATAATAGAATGTGGGCACATAAAACGGGTGGAACCCAAACCTGTGAACATAGTGTTACATATTATATTATGATTCAAAAGAAAGACAGTACTCTATAGACTTCGCTTGCAGATCTGTGCAAGTATTAATTTCTTCCGTAGTGGAAATAGTTGGATTTAAGTGAAGTAAACCGTTATCCGGCAATATGGCGGAGAACAGGGGGATGGTGGAATAATGAATAGCAATTATATAAATACAGAGACAATAATAGAAACTTATGAAGGCAAGGACCTTGGAGTAACCTACACTGCAGGCTGCAGCCAGTTTAAAGTATGGGCCCCGACGGCCTTTACCGTATCGGTTGTATTGTACGAGACCGGCGGGAACGGCGCAGATGTATCAGCCGTTTATTCCAAAGACAGTGGAGTGATTATCCCCATGCAGCGCCAGGACGGCGGTGTTTGGCAGGCGCAGCTTACCGGAGATCTGAAAGGCAAATATTATATGTACCGCACCGTATTTGCCGACGGCAGTATAAGGGAGGCCGCCGATCCCTATGCAACCGCTGTTTCGGCAAACGGGGTGAGGTCGGCGATTGTGGATTTGCGTGAAACCGATCCGCCCTCCTGGGCAGAGGACCGTTCACCCCAGTTGCCACATCCCGCAGATGCGGTAATTTATGAGCTGCATGTGCGTGATTTCTCCGCCCATGAGAGCTCTGGTATGTTGCATAAGGGGAAGTTCAAAGCTTTTACGGAAACCGGATTACGTGATTCCGCAGGGAATGCACTGGGAATTGATCACTTGGCTGAACTGGGGATTACCCACGTGCATCTAATGCCGGTATTCGATTTCCAGACGGTAAACGAACTGAATGCAAATGGTCTGGACACCGAAGCGGGACATTACTCAGAATATAACTGGGGGTATGATCCACAGCATTATAATGTACCTGAAGGGTCCTACAGTACGAATCCGGCTGAACCTGGGACCCGGATCCGTGAATTCAAAGAAATGGTGCAGGCACTGCATAGCCGGGGCATTTCGGTCATTATGGATGTGGTGTACAACCATACGTATTCTGTTGAGAAGGGGCCATTCGAGCCGCTGGTGCCGGAGTATTTCTACCGTCATGATTATTTGGGTAGACTGTCCAACGGTTCGGGCGTCGGCAACGAAATTGCCACAGAGCGGCCTATGGTGCGCAAATATATTAAGGACTCCTTGTTATACTGGGCTTCGGAGTATCATATCGACGGGTTCCGCTTTGATCTGATGGGTCTGATGGACAGCGTAACCATGCGCGAAATTACGGAAGAGCTGCGCCTTGCCATTAATCCGAATCTGCTGATCTACGGGGAGCCGTGGACAGGAGGGGACTCTCCGCTGGCGGACAAAACGCTGAAGGGTGTGCAGCGGGGCAAAGGTTATGCCGTGTTCAATGACAACTTCCGCGCGGCAATAAAAGGCGACAGCGATGGTTGGGGCAAAGGCTTCGCAACCGGTGAATACGGCAAAGAAGGCGCAGTGGCGTCGGGAATAAAAGGAGCGATTCATGAATTTACCGACTCGCCTGTCGAAACCGTGAATTATGTTACCGCTCATGATAACTTGAATCTGTGGGATAAGGTGCTTGCTTCCCAAGGCCAGCGCCAGGCGGCAGATCTGCCTGAACTGGAGAACGGAAGATTGAAGGGCGGCGGAGAGGTCGAAAAGGCGGTCGCTAGAGCAAATCCGTACTTCGCAATCGACCCGCAGGATGTTCTTGACAATGAAACTGTACGCCGCTCCCTGCTGGCTAACGGGATCATTTTAACCTCCCAGGGCATTCCTTTTCTGCAGGCCGGAGATGAAATGCTGCGCAGCAAATATGGGGATCATAACAGCTACCGTTCCCCTGATGTGGTCAATGCGATCCGCTGGGATAACAAAGAGACATTTATGCCTGTCTTTCAATATTATAAAGGGCTTATTGAACTGCGGCGGAAGCATCCGGCCTTCCGTCTGCATGGACGGCAGGAGATCGAACGCTCACTGGAGTTCCTGCGCTGTGAAGACGGCGTCGTCGCTTATCAGCTGAAGGATAATGCAGGCGGTGATGTCTGGAACAATATCGTTGTTATTTTCAACGCCAATTGGGGGCCTGTTACTCAGCAGCTGCCTGAGACAGGCGGCTGCTGGAATATTGTGGTAGATCATTCCGGTGCCGGTACAGAAGCCTTCCGTATTGCTACAGATCATGCAGTAGAGCTTGAAGGACTGTCGATGATGGTACTGTATGATGTCTACGGCGAGCCTGCACCACGGGCAAAGATCATTGAGGTTCATTATGACCGCCCCGACGGCGATTACCGCGGCTGGAATCTTTGGGTGTGGGGTACAGGCATCCAGGATGGGCAGTGCGATTTCCGGCAGATGGAGGATGGACGTGCGGTAGCACGGATCGAAGTGGTGCCGGGAACAGAGTCAGTTGGATATATTTTGCGGCTGAATGACTGGGAAGAGAAGGGTAGCGGAGACCGCTTTATTGACTGCTCCGGCAGTGAAGCGCTGCTTAAGGTAGTGGTGCAAGACCGCAGCAGTGCAAGCAGCGGCGATGGAGATAATCCGCTTCAGTTAAGCAGCTGAGGTTAAGATATAGAAGAAACGCATAGCCACTCAGCCGATAAAGGCTGTTCTAGCATCGCCGCCGTTTGGGCAGTGATTCCGGAACAGCCTGTTTTGCTGCCTGTTTCTTTATTTATGCTTGTCTGAATGTTCTTCATCCACAAGCTTATTGTATAGATTGGCTTCGTTGCCGCCGCTGTTTTTGGAGCGGTACATCGCCAGGTCGGCGGCGCGGAGCAGTTCGTTGATACTGCCGCCATGCTGCGGATATAGGGCTACGCCGATGCTAGCGGTAGTATGAAAGCTGGAGCCTTGGTTGACAGACCAGGATTTGTTGAACAGCTGAAGCAGGCGGTCCAGCATTTCCTCCAGCATCTCTGGATTGGTAAGGCGGTGAAGCACGACGGCGAACTCATCGCCGCCGATGCGGAACGCCTGACCGAATCCTTTGACCGTCTGCTGCAGCTCACGGGAGAGCAGCTGCAGGAATTCATCTCCGGCCAAGTGGCCAAGGGTATCATTAAGCTGCTTGAACCTGTCGCAATCGAGCAGCGCAACTGCTATTTCCTGTCTGCGATCCTCCGGCTGATTAATCAGGTTCTCCATGTACATTTTAAAATGGGCTCTATTGGGGATTGCTGTTAAATGGTCATAGAAGGCCAGCTTGTGGAGCCGTTCCTCATGTTGCTTACGCTGGGTAATCTCACGAGAGATAAGCATATACTGCGCGGGAAAAGCACGGCTGCCGGTGATCGGTGAGATTTTCGTTTCCAGCCACACCCAGTGGCCTTCTGCCGAACGCATGCGCAGCTCCGAAATCCGCGGAGTCCCCTGGACTACACTCTTCAGCTTCGCCCAGGAGATTTCAGCTTCGCGGATGTAGTTGGAGAGAGGAACACCTTTGTCCGGCACGTAGCCAAGCACGCTGGAATGGGAAGGCGAGGCGTACAGGATCATGCCGTTTGGATCGGTCAAAATAATGAAGTCAGACATGGTCTCACCGATCAGCTGGTATAGGGATTGATCTTCCTGCATCTCACTTTGCAGCGAAACTACTCTGCGGCAGAGATAGATAATAACGAGCATAAGCAGGAACAAGATCAGCGAGTAGGCCGCGAACAGGGTGCTTTTTCTTTCACGGAACTCTTGGGTAATCTGCTGTCCGTAGTTATCGATCAGGTTCTCGGATTGATCCAGGCTGCTGCGGACCTCACTCAGCCGGGTGTTGATCATGGTAGCTGAGTACGTATCCGGGTTCCAATTGCTTTCCATACGCCGGGAGATCAATTCCTGCCCGGTACTCTTCCAGCTTTCAAAAGAACCCTCGAAGCTCTGCAGCTCGTTTCTCAGCCGGGAGAGCAGCCGATTGCTCTGTGTCATCCTCTTTTCCGGTTGCTTCATAGCGTTGATGTTATAGCTGGCCATGCCCAGCCGCTGCTTCACCTGGGCATTATTGTCATGAAACTCCTGAGACAGCAGGCTGCGCTGTTCACGGGTAATGTTCCGGTTCATCACCGTGTGCAGCGCAAGGGCAGCCTGATGAAGATCCCGGTCGGCATTCAGAATCAGCTCTGAGTTTTGGTAGACATCGCTGTACAGTGAATCTGAAAGCCGGTTAATTGTGTGGTTCAGATACAGCAGAGAAGCGGTGCTGATGCCCACCAGAATAACGGAGATAGCGGCAAATAAAAGGATTAATCTGCGTGTGTTTTTGATTTTGTATAAAGCCACTGTCATCCTCTCCCCGCATAAAACTTTGAGAAATCTCTTTGATAGTAGATGATACCTATGCGGAACTAATCCCAGCTGCGGGTAATTGGCCGCAGGGACAACGAGAGAGTGTCTTTCAAATAGTCATAGAAACATAGTGCTTCCAGTACGATTAGGGATCCTTCTCATCAGTATGTAGGACGTACTGCTTAGGGCATCCGGGCCGAGTATGGAATATAAGAGGTTGATCCGAGCCTGAAATCCCCTGCCAGCCGACCTTTCGGGTCATCAAGCGATCCGGTAAGCCGGGGAGGAGACGGGATTCTTGATATAATTAGCTTCAGATTTAAACATTATGTATAGTACTGACTTATTCATACTCCAACCCTTGAGTCCTATTACCCAAGTTTTCTACAAACGATACTCCCTTTCTGTGCTAAGCACTAAAATATCATAGCTGCCGCTCCCGTCCCTTATATTAAAGGTTAGCGGGTTCGTTCCCGGCGAGTTTAGGGATTGATTCCTCTGAATTTGTCGGCTTGTCAAAATGAAATTTTGTGCATATAATAAATAGACATATCTTCTGAGTAAGAAGATGCAGTTTCTCAGCTACATCATTATAAATGCAGTGATGGAGAAGAGTACGCAGTGCCTGGCTTACAGGGAGGAGACGCCGCAGATTGAGAGCGTTTCTAGGAGAGCAGAGCTGCCGAAGTTCACTCCGGAGCAGTTCCCTGAATTTACTTCAAGATCTTTTTGAAGAAAGACAGTAGGGGAAACCGGCCGCAGACCGTTATTTCTGTTAAAGTGAGGCATGTCTTTACCGCACCGAAAGAGGGAATACAGCTCTTAAGGGAAGGGGTACGGCAGTCTAACAAGGGTGGTACCACGGTCTTTTCGTCCCTTACCGGGAGGAAAGGCCTTTTTTTGTTGACAATATGATGATTAAGGGGGCAGTACACGCCATGAAAGAGAAGCTGGAAGCGTTGAAGGTTGAGGCATTGGCTAAGCTGCAGGAAGTAACCGATCCGCAGGTTCTGAATGACTTACGCGTGAAGTATCTGGGCAAAAAAGGCGAGTTAACCGAGGTTCTGCGGGGAATGGGAGGGCTTAGCGCGGAAGAGCGTCCGGTAATCGGCCAGGTGGCGAATCTGGTGCGCAGCGCGATAGAAGATATTATCGGCTCCAAGCAGGAGGCATTCCAGCAGCAGGAAACGCTGAACCGCCTGCAGGCAGAGAAAGTCGATGTTACGCTGCCGGGCCGCGGGTTGCCGCAAGGCGGAATTCATCCGCTCACCCGGGTGGTGCAGGAGATTGAAGATATCTTCATCGGCATGGGCTACCTGGTAGCAGAAGGCCCTGAAGTAGAGACGGATTACTATAACTTCGAGGCACTTAATCTGCCGAAGAACCATCCGGCACGTGATATGCAGGATTCCTTCTATTTGACGGATGATCTCCTGATGCGTACGCAGACCTCTCCGGTGCAGATCCGCACCATGCAGGCAATGCAGGGCGAAACCCCGGTCAAAATCATCTGTCCGGGCAAAGTGTTCCGCCGAGATGATGATGATGCCACCCACTCCTTCCAGTTCCATCAGATCGAAGGTCTGGTCATTGGACGGGGAATCCGCATGAGTGACTTGAAGGGTACATTGCAGCAGTTCATGAAAGAAATGTTCGGCCCGAGTGCGGGGATCCGTCTTCGTCCGAGCTTCTTCCCATTCACCGAGCCTAGCGTTGAAGTTGATGTCAGCTGCTTCAAATGCGGCGGAGACGGCTGCCGGCTGTGCAAACAGAGCGGCTGGCTGGAAATCCTCGGCGCTGGCATGGTACATCCGAATGTACTCAGAATGGGCGGATACGACCCTGAGGAATATAGCGGCTTCGCCTTCGGCGTAGGTGCGGAGCGGATTGCCATGTTGAAATACGGCATCGACGACATCCGTTATTTCTATATCAATGATATGGGCTTCGTGAAGCAGTTCAAGGGCATTTAGATTTTTGACGGGTGAGCGGCTGTTAGATAAATACATCTGAAATAAAGGAAGTGAGCGGACATGAAAGTATCAACCGGATGGCTGGCTGATTATATATCGTTAGAGGGAGTAACCGCTGAAGAGCTGGCGGACAAAATCACCACTGCAGGCATCGAGATTGACGGTGTCGAGCGCCGCAACAAGGGGCTTTCCGGGATTGTAACCGGATATGTGAAATCGAAAGAAAAACATCCCGACGCCGATAAGCTGAACGTGTGTATCGTGGATGCAGGACAGGGCGAGGATCTGCAGATCGTATGCGGAGCAAAGAATGTCGAAGCGGGGCAAAAGGTGCCTGTAGCCTTGGTGGGCGCGAAGCTTCCAGGTCTGGATATCAAAAAAGCTAAGCTGCGCGGCGTATTGTCGCAAGGCATGATCTGCTCGGCTAAGGAGCTTGGGCTCAATGACAAGCTGCTGCCGAAAGAACTGCAGGAAGGCATTCTTGTTCTGCCTGAGAATACCGAGATCGGCCAGGATATTCTGAAGGTGCTGGGCCTGAATGATGAAATTCTTGAATTCGATCTGACACCGAACCGGTCCGATTGCCTAGGCATGATTGGCGCGGCCTATGAGGTAAGTGCGATTCTTGGCCGGGATCTGAAGCTGCCCGATCCGGCAGCGGATCTGGTAGAGACCGGGAGCCAGGCATCCGACTCTATTTCCGTAAAAATCGAGAATGACGAATACTGTTCCCGCTATGCAGTACGCTATATTACCGGAGTGAAGCCTGCTGCTTCTCCGCTCTGGATTCAGAACCGGCTGATGGCTGCAGGTGTCCGTCCGATCAATAACATCGTGGATATCACTAACTACGTCATGCTGGAATACGGACAGCCGCTGCATGCCTTTGACAGTGACAAGGTGGAAGGCGGCGTGCTTGGTGTCCGCTTTGCGCAGGAAGGCGAGGTTCTGACTACGCTCGACGGGCAAGAACGCAAGCTGGAGCCGCAAATGCTTGTGATCGCCGATGGGGCAAAAGCCGTAGCGCTTGCCGGAGTAATGGGCGGACTGGCAACGGAAGTAACTGGAGAAACAGTGAATCTGGTGCTGGAATCGGCCAAATTCGACGGTGGAACGGTCCGCAAGGCTTCACGCCAGTTCGGCCTCCGCTCTGAAGCATCATTGCGCTTCGAGAAAGAAGTGGATCCGAATGCCGTAATTCCGGCATTGGACCGGGCGGCAGCGCTGATTGCGCGTTATGCCGGGGGTTCAGTGCATGAAGGCATTGTTCAGGCAGGAGGAGACTCTGTACAGGAGAAGGTTCTGACCTTGCCACTGGAGAAGTTGAACAACTATCTCGGCACGGAGCTGTCACTGCTGGAAGTGAAGACATTGTTTGGCCGTCTGCATTTCAAATGCGGTGATGCCTCCCAGGGAGTTGTTGAAGTTCAGGTGCCAACCAGACGCGGCGACATCAGCTACGATGTGGATCTCATTGAAGAGATTGCCCGGCTGTATGGCTATGACAATATCCCGACAACCCTGATGGAAGGCATTACCACTCCTGGAGCACTCACTAGACAGCAGTTCCTGCGCCGCGAGCTGCGCCGCCTGCTGTCCCTTGGCGGATATCAGGAGGTCATGGGTTATTCCTTCATTCAGCCGGAGCAGAGCAAATGGTTCCCTGCGCTTGCAGAAGGCCAACTTTCTGTGAAGCTGGCCATGCCGATGAGCGAGGAACGCAGCGTGCTGCGTACCAGCCTCATTCCGCAGCTGCTGGATATTGCCCTCTACAATACCAACCGCCGGCAAAGCGATCTGGCGCTGTTCGAAATCGGCAATGTCTTCTTCACCGACGAAGAGCAGCTCACCCGCCAGCCGCGTGAGCTGCCGGTGCTGGGACTGCTGCTGAGCGGAAGCCGCGCAGCCAAACAGTGGAATGTGACGGCAGAGCCTGTCGATTTCTTCGATCTTAAGGGCGCGCTGGAAACCGTATTTGCCCATCTGGGACTTACCGGACGCGTAGTCTACGAAGCTGATGCCCCGCAAGACTATCATCCGGGCCGTTCCGCTTCGGTGTATCTGCTGGGAGATGAAGGGCGCTTGAAGATCGGAACAATCGGCCAGCTTCATCCTGAACTGCAGCGCAAGCTTGACCTGGAGGATACCTATGTAGCTGAGATCCTGCTGCAGCCGCTCTATGAGTCTGCGCGCGCTAACCTGCAGTACAGTGAACTGCAGCGCTTCCCGGGAATGGAACGGGATATCGCAGTCGTTGTGGATTCGGAAGTTCCGGCAGGCCATCTGCTGGCATCCATCCGTGAGAACGGAGGAACACTCCTGCAGAATGTGCAGGTATTCGACGTGTACACCGGCGGCAAAATGGAAAGCGGGAAGAAGAGCGTAGCGATCTCGCTGCTCTACCGTCATACGGAACATACACTGACCGACGAGGAAGTTGGGGAAGTGCATGATAAGGTTGTTTCCGCACTTCAGCAAACTTTTGGTGCGGAATTAAGAAAGTAGCAGGAATTGTGCAAAGCCGCAGCGAATCCATTTAGAACCAGAGATTCGCTGCGGCTTTTTTCTAATAAGTCTAAGGTTCGGCGGATATGGACTAAATCAATATAATGAAGACGTTTTTTTTGCCAAATGTTTAAGAATAACGCTACAATAGAAGCAGGGATAGCAACTTAGAATCCGCACACATACAAAGGAGGGCACAACTGTGGCTATGGACCGGACTCGTGTCGCCGTGGAGATATATGGAACTTCCTATAAACTTGTCGGAAGCAGCACTGAATATATGAAGCAGGTTGCCCGTTATGTGGACGAGCACATGCGCGCAATTTCCAAATCACATTCCAGACTGGATACACCGCGGATTGCGGTGCTTGCAGCCGTACATATGGCAGAGCAGGCCATCCAGGTTCAGGACTTTAAGAATGAGCTGAATATGCTGACCGGCGAGCGCACGGAGCTGCGCGTGGAGGTATCGCGTCTCCTCGAAGTACAGCGGGAGCGGCAGGAGGAATTCGAACGGCTGGATGCTGCGGCCAAAGAAGAGGCAGCACGGCTGATTGCCGCCGCTGAAGAGGAACGCAAACGGCATTTGGAGATACAGGAACATGAGCGCAAAGTTCATGCCGAGCAGCTGCTTGAAGCAGGGAAGACGGCCGCTGCGGACCGGGATAAGCTGGCTGAAGAGCTGCAGGCCCGCGAGGTGGAACTGAAGACGCTGCGGGATACGAATGAGAATGAGCAGGCTGCTGCCCGCGAGAGTCACCGGCAGGAGCTGGAACGGCTTGAAGCTGTACGTCTGGAGCAGCTGGAAGTACTGAAAGCGGCACATGCGCAGGAGCTGGAACTTCTCCGCGAGACATTGTCCAAGGAGAAAGCGGAAACGCTGTCGGCTCTCCAGCAGGAACTGGCCGAGACCCGGGAGTCGCTGGGAAGCGAGGTTGTGGAGATCCGCACTTCGCTGAGCAAGGAACTGGCGGATACCAAATCCGCGCTGGACAAAGAACTCAGCACCGAAAGAGAAGCGCTGCAGAAAGAGCTTGCCAAGAATAAGGAGCTGCGGCAGTCACAGGGTACCCAAGAGCACCGGCATAAGCAGCAGCTCGGAGAGCTCGAGAAGCAGCTTAGCGAGCTGCGCGGCGGAACCGGGCAGCTTCAGTCCAGGCTGAGAGCGGCGGAAGCGGGGCTGAAGGGTGAACGTGATGCCCGTACGACACTTCTGGCGCAATATGAAGCGGTTCTAAGCCGGGAGGAGCAGCTTTCTGAAGAGCTGCGCTCCGCTACGGAACTGGGAACACTGCTGAATGGGGAGCTGGAAGAGCTGCGCCAGCGTTATGAGCAGGTACAGCGCGAAGCCGTAGAACTCAGAGAATCTCTGCAGGCAACAACCGATACCTTGAGCCACACCAAGGAAGAGCTGCGTTCTGCAGCCGAATTGGGAGAGCTGCTCAGCGATGAGCTGGAAGGACTACGCCAGCGGTATGAGCTGGCACAGCAAGAATCCTCAGAGCTGCGCAAGTCGCTGCAGGGAACCAAGGACAGTTTGCTGAACGTACAGGCGGAGCTTACCCGTACAGCAGAAGAAGCCGGGAACTGGCAGGAGCTTGCGGACAAGCATATGGAGGATATCAGCGAGCTGGAGATGAACCTTCTGGAAGCCGAAGAGAAGTCAGCAGGACTGCAGCGTGAGATTGATACGCTCCGCGGCCAGGCAGACGGAATGGTACAGCAGCTGGACCGTGAGGCCCAACTGCGTGCAGAAGCGGAAATGGAGAGCGCAGCACAGCGCGAAGCTGCAGCGGAAGCCCGCAAGGAACTTTCGGCGCTGCGCGGGCGTTATGAGGAACTCATTGCGCAGTATGATGATGTTCTGCAGGACGGCGAGCAGCTTCGCGAAAGATACGAGCTGCTGGAAGCCGAAAGCGAAGAGTCCACACGGCGTCTCGAGGAGCTCTACGAAGCTAGCCGTGAAGCTGCCGTAACCGCAGCAGAGCAGCAGGAAGTGCTGAAGGAAGCGCGGGAATACGAGGCATCCTGGAAGCATAAGTATGAAGAGCTTCAGCAGCGTCAGCAGCAGTGGAGTGAAGCGGAAGCCACTCTGCGCGAGGAAATCGAGATCTGGCAGCAGCAGGCCGGAGAAGCCGAAGCCGAGGCTGAATCCATGAACCGGGAGCGCAGTGAAGTGCAGCAGCAGCTCGCAGAAATCGGTGAGAGCTACGAGCTCGTGCAGGGCCAGCTTCGTTTAGTGCAGGCGCAGTTCGAACTGCAACAAGGTGAGCTGGATAAGCTCTCTCAGGAACATCGCAATCTCCAAGGGGAATATGCCAAGCTGCAAAGTGAATATAATGAATGGATTCAACTGATCGAACAGGATAGTTGAATGGCGGACGCAAGACAAAGACGGGGCCCGGGCAGTGAATTCTGCCTGGGCCCCGTCTTTGTCTAAATATAAGAATTTATAGGCTTCACGCTATAAATTATCCTTCTATTTCTCGCTGAAACGGATACCGTCCTTTTGAGGACGGTGAAGCCGTTTCCACTTGTTAGATATCAAGTTAGCATCTGCGGGTAACTGTATGCTATTATTCCACGATAATCTTAGCGCTCATCGAGCTGTGCCCGGAGCCGCACATGATTGCACAGGTCATTTCAAAGGTTCCTGCTTCCTCTGGAACAATGACGCGGGAAGAATCCTTGGCGGTTAATTGAAGCTCCAGCTCAGGAACAAGAATTCCGTGGTTGCCGCTTTCGTTCTTAAAGGTGATCTCCACCGGCACGCCTTTTTTTAAATGATATTCCTCCTGGTCAAAGCTGTAATTCGTAGCAGAAATGACGAGTTCATCCTCCGGCTTAATGCCGGAAGCGGCAGTGGCATTATTGCTGGTGGAGCTGGCTTGCTTGCCGTTGCCGCCACTACAGGCCGATAGTATAAGAACAAATGCGATGGACAGCAGCATAGCTGATCTTCGGATCATCTTCATCCTCCTATAACTATATTTTGATACCGTTCGGTGACAATAGCATAGCTTACTTTTAAGCGGAAGTCTTGGATAAACTTTTCAAAACTGTTGACAAACAATCAGGCTCAAAATTTCGTCTAAAAATATGTCCGAAGTTTGTCGAAAAATGCAAATAAATGATGCAAAAATAAATTAAATTTATTATAATGAAAGCTATTATATTAACGGTTAGAAGTAGGGGATGTACATCAATTTAGCTAATGATACGTTGAATGCAGAGATATGGCACCGGAGAATATTAAGCGGGTATTGGGTGCTGGTAATTTTCATGCTGGCTGCCCAGCTCATCTTTATGTTGTCAACCCATATGCCTGAAGTCAAGACGGTGCTGATTCCGAGCAAGGGGCACCTATTTATAGGATGTAATATAATGATTGTGATCGCGATGATACTCGCCGAAATGTGGTTGCGCACTACCTTGCAATATCACAAGCAGGCTGTTGTTGTTTGCGGGTTTATTGTCTCCTATTTGATGTATTTCGTCTTGGAGCCGTTTGTTGACGGTGCACAAATGACCCTGATGATGCCAATTATGATTGCGCTTGTTTATTTCGATCAAAGACTGCTGCACGGATTGGGACTGATCAGCTTACTGTTTTATGCCGGTGTTTATTTGGGGCTGGAACGGCCGGTGCTGGACAAGCCGGTGCTGGAGTTTCTGATGGTAGAGTGCGTGTTTATTGTGTTCGTTGTGATGGCTCAGGCCGTAATTGTCCGGGCACGTGAAGCCCGTGAGCATCTGGAGCAGCTGACCATATCCGAACAGGAACTTATGGTTGAGCGGGCAATTTCCGATAAGATGCTGAAGATTGATGCACTTACCGGTCTTTACAATCACAAGTCATTTCATGAATATCTGGACTCGCTGCTGGAGCAGTGTGAAAGCAACGGGCTGCGGCTGCAGCTGGCGCTGTTTGATATTGATAACTTCAAGCAGGTGAATGATACTTATGGACACTGGGTCGGAGACCTTGTGCTGAAGGAGGTTGCGGCCAAGATGGGCAGCCTGATCAGCTTAAATGATTTTTCGGCGAGGTATGGCGGTGAGGAATTCGCAGTGATCTTCACGGATAAAAGCTTTCACGATGCTTATGCCGCTGCAGAGAAGATGCGGATAAATATCGCCCAGATGGAGCATCCCTATGCCGGGGACAAGCCGATTACGGTCAGCATCGGGTTATGTGATTACCAGCTCGGAGACGGCAAAGAGCGGCTGTTCCGCAAGACAGACAATGCCTTGTACGAAGCTAAGCGGAGCGGAAAGAATACTGTGGTTACCGCATCTGTAGCCCATGACGATGATCCGGTCATGTCCTATGCGTAAGTTACTATAATAAACCCCCTATTTCCGTTATAATCCGGAAATAGGGGGTTTCGTTGTCTGCAGAGCCTCTGACAGGCGATACGTTATTTTCCCGCTTCAAACGGAGTGGATACCGGCAGAAACAGGTCGATAATCCCTATGACGAGTGCTGCCAGAAGCGCTCCAAGGATGGAGACGCTGACACCGCTCACGACAAATTGGGCGATCCAGATGACTAACGCGCTGACGATAAAACCGACGATTCCGCGGCCGAAGGGCGTTGTTTTTTTGCCGAAGATTCCCTCAATAACCCAGCCAAGCAGAGCGATCACCAGGGCAAGGACAAGCGCACTCCAGAAACCGCCGATCGTAAACTGCGGGACAATCCAGCCGACAATCAGCAGCACGATGGCTGCAACGATGAAACGGACGACATGACCCAAAAATTTCACTGAACTAACCTCCTTTGCCTTCGTTTCAAGGATATGTGCAGTTGTTATTGTGACCTGAATCGCCGATTCTATGCCTAAATAGCGCAAATGGGCCGAATTAGGTATAATGTAAACATCTATGAAGGGAGCTGTGACAGTAATTGGACGACAAGATTTTGCATACGCTTGAATATCGCAAGATTTTAAATAAATTGATGCAATATACGCAAACTCCGATGGGACGGCTGGCGGCGGAAGACCTGAAGCCCTCCGGTGATTTTGAAGGGGTGAAGAAACTGCTGCAGGCCACGGATGAGGCGGCTAACGTTGACCGGTTGAAGGGTATTCCTTCTTTTGGCGGGGTTAGCGATATTCGGCCTGCGCTGAAACGCGCCTCCATCGGCGGCATGCTGGGAACGACGGAGCTGCTGTCGGTTGGTAATACCATTGGCGGCGCCCGCCGGGTCAAGCGGTTTCTGGCGGCCATGCATGAGGATGAGAAGATCCATTCTCTGTTTGCCTTAAGCGATCTGCTCTCGGAGCAGAAGCATGTAGAGGATGACATCCGGGCCTGCATTGATGAGAATGCGGATGTGCTTGATTCGGCAAGCCATGAGCTTGCCACGATCCGCAGGGAGCTGCGCGGAGGGGAGACGAGAATCCGTGAAAAGCTGGATTCAATGATCCGTTCCTCCTCAGTGGCCAAGATGCTGCAGGATCAGCTGGTGACGATCCGCGGTGACCGGTTTGTCATTCCGGTCAAGGCCGAATACCGTGCCCATTTTGGCGGAATCGTGCATGACCAGTCCGGTTCGGGGGCAACGCTGTTCATTGAGCCGGAGTCTATTGTGGCGATGAACAATAAGCTGCGGGAGACCCGACTGCGCGAGGAACGCGAGATTGAGATCATTCTCCACCGGCTGACCGCGCTGGTAGGCGACATTGCTGAAGAGATGACCTATGATGTCGATATCCTTGGTGAGCTTGATTTCATCTTTGCCAAGGCGCGTCTGGCGCGTGATATGAAAGCGACCCAGCCACGGATGAATGATCGTGGCTACCTCAAGCTGCGCAAGGGACGCCACCCGCTTATTCCGGCGGAACAAGTCGTTCCCTTGGATGTGGAGCTTGGCAATCAATACAGCTCAATCATCGTTACCGGGCCGAATACGGGCGGTAAGACGGTTACGCTGAAGACCATTGGCCTGCTTAGCCTGATGTCGATGTCCGGATTGTTCATTCCGGCAGAGGAAGGCAGCCAGATGTGTGTATTTGATGCGATTTATGCCGATATTGGGGATGAACAGAGCATTGAGCAGAGCCTCAGTACCTTTTCCAGCCATATGACCAATATTATTTCCATACTGAAGCGTATGACTCCGAAAAGTCTGATCCTGCTGGATGAGGTGGGAGCGGGAACAGATCCGGCCGAAGGCTCGGCACTCGCCATTGCGATTCTGGAGCATATTCACCGGATAGAATGCCGGATGGTGGCCACCACGCATTACAGCGAACTGAAGGCTTATGCCTATGAACGCAAAGGGGTCATCAATGCCAGCATGGAATTTGATGTGCAAAGTCTCAGCCCAACCTATAGATTGCTGATTGGTGTACCGGGCCGAAGCAATGCATTTGCCATTGCCGAACGCCTCGGCCTGCAGAGTGACATTCTTGAGCATGCCCGCGGCGAGGTCAAGGAAGAGGATCTGCGCGTGGAGCACATGATTGCTTCACTTGAAGAGAACCGGCTGGGTGCAGAGAATGAACGCGAGCGTGCTGAAGTGGTCCGCCGTGAAGCGGAAGAATTCCGCAACCGGCAGCAGCTGGAGCTGGAGAAGCTGGAGAGCCAGCGTGACAAGCGGCTGGAGAAGGCGGAGAAAGACGCCAGTGCCATTCTGGACAAGGCGCGTAAGGAAGCGGAGGAAATCATCAGCGATCTGCGGAGGCTGGCGATGGAGGAAGGTGCCTCCGTCAAGGAGCATAAGCTGATTGAAGCACGCCGCCGCCTCGATGAAGCCGAGCCGGCACCGCGTAAGAAGGCGGTATCCCGCAGCAGCAGCGGCAAAGCGCCGCGGCGGATTCAGCCCGGAGATGAAGTCAAACTGCCGAGCGTGAATCAGAAAGGCTTCGTCGTGGAGCTGAGCGGAACGAAGGAAGCGCTGGTGCAATTCGGCATTATGAAGATGAAGGTTAATCTGAACGATCTGGAGTTCCTGGCTTCCGCCCCGGATGTCCCCGTTCCTGCGCTTCGCCGGGCTACTACAGTGAAACGTACCCGTGACGAGAACATCCGCAGTGAGCTGGACTTGCGCGGGACGAACCTGGAAGAGGCAATCATGGAGACCGACCGCTTTATTGATGAAGCCTTTCTCGGCAACCTGGGCCAGATTTCGATCATACACGGCAAAGGAACCGGCGTGCTGCGAACAGGCATTCAGGAGTACTTGCGCAAGCATAAGCATGTCAAAAGCTACCGGCTCGGGAATTATAATGAGGGCGGCGCGGGCGTAACCGTGGCTGAACTGCAATAGCGGCGGAGCCTGGCGGAAAGAGGGGGAAAGATGCAAGAAACTATTGATCTTATGCTGGGCCATCCGCTGGGCGCGCTGATCGGTTACTTCACCGTGGCGATTTTGGGGCTGGTGGTGTTTCTGTCCTTTTTTGAAATGGTGACGAAATATAACTGCTGGGAAGAAATCCGCAAAGGAAACTTGTCGGTAGCCATGGCGACAGGCGGCAAAATCTTCGGCATTTGCAATATCCTGCGCTTCAGCATACAGGCAGGGGCATCGATTTACGAAACGATGAAATGGTCGGTTGTCGGATTTCTGCTGCTCTTGCTGGCTTATTTTTTGTTCGAGTTTTTAACCCCTGTTTTTTCAATTGATGATGAAATTGCCGCAGATAACCGGGCTGTCGGATTGACGGCCATGCTGATCTCAATTTCACTGTCTTATGTAATTGGCGCCGCTATATTCTAACTCAGGGAGTAGGAAAATCATGAAGATGCTGATCCGGATTCTGTTTTTTTCCGCCCTGGCTTTTATAGCGGCCGGTATTATTTATTTAATGGTGAATTGAATTTAAATGTGAGGTAAGAAGGAGATTTTAGTGATGGAAACAACCGTATGCCCTTGGTGTCATACCGAAATCGTGTGGGACGAGGAATTTGGACCCGAAGAGACTTGCCCCCACTGCAACAATGAGCTTAGCGGCTACCGTACAGTCACTCTGGGCAGTGACGATCTGGAAGAAGACGAGCCGGAGACTGAGGACGAACCGGAGTCAGAGGAAATCAGCGATGAGGACTTGTGGGACGACAGCGACAAGGAGAGCGTAGTGCCAATATTCAATACCGCCAGCCAATTCAGCGACGATTATGATATGAAGCGTTACGAGCATAGCGTTTCTGCAATTCTTGCTGCACAGCTTGAAGCGCCCGAGTGCCCGCAATGTCATGAACTGATGGTGCTTGCCGGTACACAGAAGGTAGACAGCTTTGAGCCATCAATTCCCGAAGCACTGGGTGGAGCTGTATTGAAAGCGCCGTTTGCGCTTAATCTCTATGTATGCCCTTCATGTTTTCATGTTCAGCACAATCTCGCGCAGGAAGACCGTATTCAGTTTGTGCGTAACCTGAGCACCTCTGCGGAATAAATGCCGATTCATGTCAGCCCTGCTTTCTGGACATATTAAAGCTAGGAATGTCCAAAAGGCAGGGGGTTAATTATGAAAAGCTTATTACGTAATCAGGCGGTTCTGCTGCTTGCCGTGGCCGGGCTGTATATGCTGGCGAGTGTGCTGGCAGGCACTTTTCTGAACGTCTATCTGTGGAAAAGCCGCCAAAATTTTGCCATGATCGGCTGGTTTACGGTTGCTCAGCAGGTGGCTGTTGGCCTCAGCTTCTGGGTGGGCGGCAAATGGGTGAAGGAGCATAATAAGATGAATGCCCTGCGGCTGGGAATCGCCGTTTCGGGCTTTTTTTATTTGCTGGTGCTGTGGCTGGGCGGACAAGCAGTGCATTATATCTGGCCGCTCGGCCTGATCCTGGGGCTCTCGATAGGCTTCTTTTGGCTGGCATTCAACATCGTGTTTTTCGAAATTACCGAAGCGGTTAACCGTGATTTCTTCAATGGGTGGATGGGGCTGCTCGGTTCCTTTACCGGCATCGTCGGACCGTGGGTTTCCGGTTGGCTGATCTCATTGTGGCCAGGGGAACACGGGTACCGCGTCGTATTTATAATCTCGCTCTGCACTTATGGTATTTCAGCCGTTCTCAGCTTTCTGCTGCAGAAGCGTAAGAGCGAAGGGATCTACCTGTGGCTGGAGCCTTGGAAAGAGCTCCGGCGTGCCGGGAGCCCATGGAGACCGGCAGCGGCTTCGCTGCTGTTTCAAGGGTTGCGTGAGGGTGTTTTTTCATTTCTCATCGGCTTATTAGTGTACATAGCAGCTAAAGAAGAGAGCAAGCTGGGGCAGTTTGCACTCATTACCTCAGCTGTATCTCTGATCAGCTATTTTGCCGCCGGTAAGTGGTTCAAGCCCAAATTCCGCTCCGCAGGCATGTTGGCCGGGGGCCTGCTGCTGTTGGCTGTGATTACGCCGCTGCTCTGGAAAGTCAGCTACGGGACGCTGCTGATCATGGGCATAGGAACCTCGCTCTGTATTCCGCTTTACATGCTGCCTATGGTTTCGACCAGCTTTGACTTGATGGGCCTGTCTGCGGAGGCTGCCGGCAAACGGGTCGAGCTTGTCGTCCTGAGGGAGCTGAGCCTCATGAGCGGACGGCTGCTAGGGGTGTTCGTATTCATTGCGGTGCTGTCTGTGAACGACTCACCGCAGGTCATCACGCTGCTGATGTTGCTGCTGGGTGCATCTCCGCTGGGCAGTTGGCTGATCTTACGCCGTCTGCTGAGAAGCGGCAAATATCATCCGTCTTGAAGAGGGCGTGATGACCGGATAGGGGGAAGGTTAAGTTTGGCCAAGAAAAAAGGTTATGGCCTAAGGACGAAGGTTGCAGTTATGGTATCCGCTGTGGTGATGTTGGTCATGCTGGTGCTCTACATTATTTTCCGGAATCAGATTATCCCGCAGACCCGCCATGCCCTGGAGGATAAAGCCATTACGATTGCCCGCACCCTTGCCCTGATGCCGCTGGTGTCGGAAGGGCTAGGGGAGGGCCGCAGCAAGGAGATTCAGGCCTATACCTCCAAAATCACCCGCCGCAATGATATTATGTTTGTAGTCGTTATCGATATGAACAGTATCCGCTATTCGCATCCTGATGCCTCAATGATTGGAAGGCACTTTGTGGGTGGAGGACAGAAGATGGCACTGCGCGGGGAAGAGAGTATCTCCGAAGGCGAGGGGCTGCTGGGCAAGTCACTGCGCGCCTTTGTACCAGTGTATAACAACAGAGGTTCTCAGGTGGGAGTAGTCGTAGTCGGACTTTCGCTGGAACGCGTACACCGTCTGATAAGGCAGAATGAATGGACCATTATCGCGATTCTGCTGTCCGGTGCCGTGCTTGGAGCCGGAGGGGCGATCGTGCTGGCCCGGAAAATCAAACAGATGATGTTCGGCATGGAGCCTTCAGATATTTCCAAGCTGCTGGAAGAGCGCAGCGCCATGCTGCAGTCTGCACGCGAAGGTATTATTGCGGTAGATGATAAAGCCCGGATCACAATGATCAATGTGGAAGCAGAGCGGCTTCTGGGAACGGTGGGCATTACTGGCAATGCGATGACCCGGCATATCGCAGATTATTGGCCTGAGCTGCGTCTTGAGCCCGTGCTGGCCACCGGGGAAGCTAAGGTCGATCAGGATCTTGAACTGAACGGAATCACATTGCTCGTCAACAGTGTTCCGATCCGGGTGAATGGCCAGATTGCGGGAGCCATCGCTACATTCCGGGACAAGACCGAGCTTGCCGTGCTGGTTGAACAGCTGTCCGGCATTTCCGTATATGCGGACGCCCTGCGGGCCGGGACGCATGAATTCATGAACAAGCTGCATGTCATTATGGGAATGACACATATGGGCCTGTACGATGAGCTTCAGCAGTACATCTCGGGCATGGTGGGCAACTACCAGAAGGAAGTTGGTTCCATTACAAGACAGATTAAGGACCCCGTGATGGCAGGCTTCCTACTGGGGAAATTGAGCCGGGCCCGCGAAGCGGGAATTGATCTGCAGCTGACCGGGGACAGCTATTTGCCGGAATCGGCAGACCCGCAGTGCATACATGAACTGATTACGATTGCCGGCAATCTGCTTGACAACGCTATGGAGGTACTTAAGGGGTATAGCGTTAAGGAGATAGGGCTTGCTTTTTATTATGACCGGGGGCACCTGATTTGTACCGTACGGGACAGCGGGCCGGGAATTCCAGGGGGGCTGCGGGAGCAGATATTTGTTCAAGGCTTCTCCACCAAAGGAGAGCAACGGGGGATCGGTCTGTACCTGGTCCGGAAAAGCGTGGAGAAGCTGAAGGGTAAGCTTCAGATTGTAGATGACGGGAAGCCGGGAACAACGTTTATGGCCGATGTGCCATATGCTGTGAAGGGTGATGAAACTGTATGAACATTAAGGTGCTGATTGTTGAGGATGATCCGATGGTGGCGAAATTCAACCGCCATTATCTGGAGCAGGTGCAGGGTTTTGAGTTCGCAGGCTGGGCCTCTTCAGGCGATGAGGCTGCAAAGATGCTTATGGATCGTGAAGTAGACCTGATACTGCTCGATATTTATATGCCGCATACCAACGGGCTGCAATTGCTGTCCTCCCTGCGGGAGCAGGGAAGCATGGTTGACGTTATCGTGATTTCCGCAGCCAGCGACAATGGGAGCATCCGTAAAGCGCTGCAGCACGGGGCTGTTGACTATTTGATCAAGCCCTTTGAGTTCGCCCGTTTTCAGGCGGCGTTGTCTGCATACCGGGAGGATCATCTGCTGATGAAGCATAGGGAGCATCTCAGCCAGGAGCAGCTTGACAAGCTGCTGCGGCATTCCCTGGGAACCGAGGAAGACAAAGCGGGGACTCTGCCCAAGGGACTTGCGGAAGGGACGCTGGAGAGCATTTGGAACACCATACAGCAGTTGGAAAGGCCGGTATTCTCCACCGAGGATATTACGGCAAGTGCTCCGCTTTCGCGGATCTCTGTCCGCAAATATTTGGCTTTTCTCACGGAGGCCGGTGTGTTGGAGATGGAGATCAGCTATGGAGCGGTGGGCAGGCCGGTATATATGTACACAGTATCTGCTACGGGCCATGAAATTATAGCTAAATATATATAAGCGGCAGCTGCCAATCAAGAGGGACCTTCGGGTCCCTTTTTACTGTACAGGAAGTCGTTGAACCAGACGTGGTTACTCGCCTATTCGCTATGGATTAGGGATTTCATCACTCCTCTATGAATTTAAGAAGCAAATACTAGGCATGTTGGTCCTTCTCTAAATAATATGTCGAATCTACTTGACAATGCTAGGCCTTTTTGACTAGTGTTAACTCAAATATTGGTAGAGAGGATCATGCTCAGAATGCTAGGGTTGTCGATGAAATCATTGTTTTACAAGTTTTGTATGGTACTATGTTTGTTAATTCTGGGTCTTGCTATTTTTCCGCGTCCGTCGCTAGGTTCGGCTAATATTGTGAACCCTGGACAGGTCTATTCCTATTCCACTATGGAAAGAGATATTAAGAGTCTGGCCGCTAAATATCCTGGACTGATCACTTACAAATCGCTGGGTAAGACGATATACGGACGCGAGTTGTGGGCGGTTCAGCTAGGGCGCGGGGAAGCCTCGCTGTTTCTGAATGGCTCGCACCATGCCCGGGAATGGATGACGACTTCACTGCTCATGAAAATGGCAGACTCGTATGCTGAGGCCTATGTCCAGGATCAGAAGCTGGGAAACTATAAGGTGAGAGATTTGCTGAACAATGTCAGTATCTGGATCGTGCCGATGGTGAATCCGGATGGTGTCACGCTGGCTCAGCAGGGCACAGCGGGTCTGTCTAAGAGTCTAGCTTCCACACTGGTAGGCTACAATGGAGGAAGCAGTAATTTCAAACGCTGGAAAGCGAATATGCAAGGGCTCGACCTGAACCGCCAGTATCCAGCGAGCTGGAGCACGATCAGGAATACTTCGCCTTATCCGTCGTACCAGAATTACAAGGGTGTGAAACCGGCGCAAGCGCCGGAGATCCGGCTTATGATGGATTTCACTTATACGCTGGATCCGGAAATGACCATTTCCTATCACAGCTCCGGCGAGATTGTTTTCTGGAACTTCAACACGCTGGCAGCCAATCTGGGACGGGACAAAAAAATCGCCGCCGATGTCGGACTCTTTACCGGCTATTCTCTTGTGAAGCCGGAGAAGAATCCATCCGGTGGAGGCTACAAGGATTGGTTCATCCAGGAGTTTAAACGACCTGGCCTTACGATTGAAATCGGCTCGTACGCCGGTGAAGGGCCACTGCCGCTCAGCGCTTTTAATAACATCTGGGCGAAGAATAAGAAAGTCGGAGTGTATGCAGCTGCGGTCTCATATGATCTTTGGCTCAAGAAGCAGACGCTGGAGCAGGTTGGGCTACCCATGAATCTGTTCACCCAATCGGCAGTATTCTCCGGTACCGGAAATTCGCCAGCCATAGGCACGCAGCCGCCGCAGGAAGTATATGTAATCGCACGTAAGGGAAACTGGTTCCAGATCAAGTACGGCAGCGGTGTGGGTTGGATTTGTCCTGCACCTGGAACATTGGCTGTCGTGGAGGCAGTAGAAGCTACTGCTCAATTGAATGCACAAACAAAGCTGTATAAGTATCCTGATCTTCTGGCTCCCAAGGCGGGCAGCCTTCCGCCACAGAAGGTAGAGGTCAAAGGCAAGTACGCCAATTGGCTGCTGGTCTCGAGCTTGAACGGGACGTGGTGGATTGACGGAACTTCGCTTACTCTGGTAGAGGCTGCGGACCCTACGGCAGTGTCACAGGGTGCAGAGGAAGTAAATAATAGCGCCGAAACTGAAAGCAATAGCATTAATGAAGGAGGAGCACCCTCCGAAGAAAACAGTAACGCAGCGGAAAGCAGCGGCGTTACTGAATAAAGCAGATCTGCAGAAGGCAGTGGAAATGTTGGACGGTGAGTGTTGCAGAAGTGATAGTTAAATCATAACATCATGCGAAAACGGCAGACCCGAAACTACAGGTCTGCCGTTTTCATTTCCAGCCATACATAAGCATCTGCACCAGGCAATTTAAGATTAACTTAAGATTCTCGAAATATAGCAGAAAGGTTGAAAGGATATTCTTGATCCATATGTCTGACAAGAGAAGGGACAGAATCAGGAGAAGAGGTTAAGAGAGATGAAAACAATACAGCGGACTATCATCCAAGCATTAATGATTATATTGGTTATGGTCACAGGCGTGCTGCCCTTACTGCAACCGGGGATGGCCCATGCGGAAGCGGCTCCACTTGCTGTAGATGCGGACCGGATTGACAAATTTGTGGAAACGATGCGGGAGAAACTGGATATTCCGGGTGTGGCGGTCGGGATTGTGCAGGGAGACCAGACCGTCTACACCAAGGGATATGGAATTTCCGGCCCTGAGGGTCAGCCCGTTACAGCGCAAACCCCTTTTATTCTAGGCTCGGTCTCCAAATCGTTTACGGCGCTGGCCATCATGCAATTGGTTGAACAAGGGAAGATTGACCTGGATGCGCCGGTACAGCGCTATTTGCCTGACTTCGAGCTTGCCGACAAGAAAGCGTCCAAAACCATTATGGTCCGGCATTTACTGAATCAGAACAGCGGACTGTCCACTTTACATGGGCGGACAGCTTTTACCAACACGGTGCCAACGATAGATGAACTTATACATAATCTGAAAGATACACCTTTAACTGAGGCCGTCGGCAACAAGTTTCAATATTCCAATGCCAATTACGATATACTCGGGGGGATTATTCAGGCCGTTTCCGGCAAGTCTTATGCTGGATATATTCAGGATCATGTGTATTCTCCTTTGAATATGCAGAACAGTTATACTTCTACACCCGAAGCGAAACTACAGGGATTGGCCACAGGCTACAAGTCCGTCTTTGGTTTCATGGTTCCTTTTGAGCAGCCGGACAACCAATCCATGCTTGCGTCCGCCTATCTGATCTCAAGCGCAGAAGATATGAACCATTATTTAATTGCTCAAATCAATGGCGGAAAGTTCCATGATCGCAGCGTGGCTACTCCGGAAAGTGTTGCGGAGATGCATCAGCCGGTCATAAAAGACCCTACCACCGAAGGCAGTGAATACGGTATGGGCTGGGAGATCATTAATGGTATTGTTCAGCATGCGGGTGATGTTGAGAGCTTTCACGCCGATATGAAGCTGGACGGGGACGTAGGTGTTGTGGTATTGATCAATGCCCATGATTATTTGGTCCGCGGCTACAAATTAAGCATGGTGGCTGATGGAATTCTTGACATTATACATGGCCGCGAGCCGGTCGAGGATACGGGCAGCATTACCGGTACCCATATTTTCATTGATCTGGCTTGTGCAGCAGTGGCAATTTTGCTGGGAGTGTCGGTTTTCAACCTGATTAAACGCAAGAAAAGCTTTCGGTTTACCCCGTTGCGGATCAGCGTATTCGCATTTTGTCTGCTTTTGTTTAATGTAGCGCTGCCGATTACGGTATTATACGGTCCTAGTCATATTTTTGCCCCATGGAGAGTGGTGGTCTCCTTTCTGCCTGGAGTTGGACATCTCGTCTTTGTCCTGAGTATCCTATCGCTGGGGATCGGTGCTGCCAAGCTGATTGTACTGGTTCATAATCTGCGTCTGCACAGAATGAAGGGAAGCGGGAAAACGATCGCCAGCTAGAATTGAATAGAGGAACCTGAGGCCGACCACTCCAGCCGGAAGATCCAGTTACTTTAGTTACTAAATGTTTTTTTTAATTACGTAAGCTTCCAAAAACAGCAGCTTTGCCGCTATGATTATTGTGAAAATATGCACAAGGGGGCAAAGATTACACATGAAAAAGAAAACAGCAGCTGCTCTTCTTCTCATTCTCTCCGTCATGCTTGTTATCGCTGGATGCGGTAACGGAAACAGCAACAATAATACCAGCAGCAACGCAAATGAGAACAAGAGCAAGAACAGCGCGACAAACGCGCCGAAAGAAACTGAAGCCGTTTCGGGGGCATCCGAAGCAAGCTATACACCGTTCGATCAATTAAAAGATAAATATGATATTATCATTGTCGGTGCAGGCGGGGCTGGGATGTCTGCTGCACTTGAAGCAAAAGAAAAGGGCATGAATCCGGTTATTTTGGAAAAAATGCCGGTTGCCGGCGGGAACACAACAAAGTCATCTTCCGGAATGAATGCTTCGCAAACGAAATTCCAAAAAGAGCAGGGCATTGAAGACAGCAATGATTTATTTTATGAAGAGACATTAAAAGGCGGTCATGATACCAACGATAAAGAAATGCTCCGTTTCTTCGTTGACAATTCAGCAAGCGCTATTGATTGGCTGGATTCCATCGGAATTCGCTTGAACAACATCACGATTACTGGCGGGATGAAGGAAAAACGTACACACCGTCCTGAAGATGGTTCAGCGGTCGGACAATACCTTGTTAAAGGTTTGGTGAAAAACGTACAAGAAAAAGGCATCCCGCTTTTTGTGAACGCGGATGTTAAGGAGATAACTGAAAAAGACGGCAAGGCAAACGGCGTCAAAGTCCTCTTTAACCAAAAGGATGAGAAAACCATTACAGCGGCTGCTGTTATTGTGACGACCGGCGGTTTCGGCGCGAATATGGATATGATTTCTAAAGTGAGACCTGACTTGGAAGGATATGTGACTACAAACCAGATCGGCAGCACCGGTGACGGCATCCAGATGATTGAGAAACTCGGCGGCACGACAGTCGATATGGATCAAATTCAGGTTCACCCGACGGTGCAGCAGGACAAATCCTATCTCATTGGGGAAGCTGTCCGCGGTGAAGGCGCTCTGCTTGTCTCAAGTGAAGGCAAACGGTTCACCAATGAACTGGACACGCGGGACAAAGTCACAGCTGCAATCAATACACTTCCAGAGAAATCGGCTTTCCTTGTATTTGATTCCGGCGTAAAGACCCGTGTTAAAGCGATTGAACAGTACGAAAAGATGGGCTTTGTGATCCAAGGAGATTCTATCGAGGCATTGGCCAAAGAAATGAATGTCCCGGCAGATCAGCTGCAAAAGACACTGGATACCTGGAACAGCTCGGTGAAGAATAAAAAGGATGCTGAATTCGGCAGAACTACAGGAATGGACAACGACTTGTCCGGTGCGCCATACTATGCGATTAAAATCGGCCCAGGGATCCATTACACCATGGGCGGCGTAAAAATCAACACGAACACAGAAGTACTGAATAAAGACGGCAAACCTATTACAGGACTGTTTGCGGCTGGGGAAGTTGTAGGCGGACTGCACGGACAAAACCGGATCGGCGGCAACTCTGTAGCGGAAATCATTATTTTTGGCCGTCAGGCGGGTATTAAAGCTGCTGAATTCGTCAAAGCACAATAAGCAATCAATACCTCTTCTATTAGGCAAAACAAAAGCTTGGGCTCAACAGAGCCCAAGCTTTTTGCTGCTTTTATGCCTGTATGGCGGGAGAAGGAGAAGGTTTGGTTGACCGGGTCAGTGAGAACAGCTCCAGCTCGGGCCGGTACACGCCTGCAAGGGTATCCGCCAGAAGCTCGGCAGCAATCATACTGTAGATCGTGCCGTTTCCGCCATAACCTTCAATGAAATAGCAGTGGGGATACTCTGGATGCGGGCCCATATAGGGAAGTCCGTCCCGGGTTGAACCGAAGACGGCTCCCCATGAATATTCCGCTTCGATCCCCCGGATTTCCGGGAAAAGGGCTTCCAGCTCTTCAAGCAGCCGCTGGCCCTGGGAGAGCACGCGGATATCCCGGCGCTCCTGATCGGTCAACGGCTCATCTTTGCCTCCCGCAATAATCCGGTTATCCGGCGTAGTCCGGAAATAGAGGTACGGGCGGGCAGTTTCCCAGATCAGGCTCTGCTCATACCACTTAGGCAAATGTTCAAGCGGTTTTGTCATAATGGCGTAGGTATTAATAAGCTCGGCGCCACGGTCTTTTTTCATCTCCTGGGTTTCGTAGCCCATGGCAAAAATCACTTTCTTGGCGAAGATCCGTCCGTTCTCGGTAATGCAGGTTACACCCTCGGCGCTGTATTCATAATGCCGTGCCCGGGTATGCTCATAGACGCGGACTCCGTTGTCACGGGCCTTGTCAATCAGGCTGTGAACAGTACGGAAAGGATTTGTCTCCGCATCGCCCTTGGAATACAGCGCGGCTGGTTTGGAGAAGGCGTAATGGGAGCTGACCTTATCCTGCTCCCAGAATTCCGAATCAAAGCCGTGCGATACCAGATTCTCATGCTCCAGCTCCAGAGCTGGCACATCCTCCGGTGTGCTTGCATACAGCAGGCTACTGCGGGGAATAATCTGGGGATCAATGTTCAGCTTGTCCGGCAGCTGGAGAATTCTCCGGGTAGCCTGCTGGCACAGCTTATAGAACAGCACACCGTTTGCTTCTCCAAACGTATTGATGCACGCAGTCAGCGATTTGTCGTTGGCTATCTGCAGCAGGCCGGTATTGGCATGGGAGCTTCCGCTTCCAATTGCTCTTTTATCGATGAGAACTGTATCTGCTCCGCTTAAAGATAAGCGGTAGGAGGACATGGCTCCGCCCATGCCTCCGCCAACAATCAGGCAATCGCATGTAATATCCCCTTCAAGCGCAGGATAGGATGGAGGATTTGGAAATGAGCTGCCCCAAGGTAGCTGCCCGCTGTTTAGTTTCATTTGTTGATCTCTCCTTTATGAGATACAGATAGGGTAGTTTCGCCAGCTTTGCCCGCTCTTATGCACGGGTTTAACCGGCATTCATCCGGGAGCACGCATAACATCCATGCATACATAATGTGCCTGGATACGCGGCATAATAACGACTGCTTGAACCATTTAGAAGGAGGGAAATACACACTATGCAATCGAACCAAATGCAGGCGCTTAGCGGCAAAGAAGTGGAATATATCGCTGACTCCATCTCTAATGAGGATCTGTTGATCAAGCAGCTGGCCGCAACCGCCGGGACGACTCAGAACGCCACGGTGCACCAAATCTGCGTGCAACAAATCCAAAGCCATACTGGTCATATGAATACTCTTGTGCAGCTGCTGGAGCAGCATCAGCAATACGCACCGACACAGCCGCAATAAAGCGGCCGGGTATTAGTATGGAAAGCAATTTCAAAACCAAACTATTGAGGGGGTAATATTGTGTACGCACAAAACGGATCGGCATTTATGTCGGATGAGGATTTACTCAACACAGTGCTTGCAGATTTGAAACGGACGGTACGCGAATATACGACCGCTGCTACGGAGTCGAATTGTCCGACTGTACGCCGGGTATTCAACGACCTGACCATGGATACTTTACGCCTGCAGGGGGAACTGTACACGAAGATGTCCCAAATGAACATGTACACTACGCCAGGCAAGGCACTGCGCCAAGATATTGACAAGCAGATTCAGACCGCTCACCAGACTCAGCAGAAATGCCAGCAGTTCGTGCAGCAAAAAACAGGTGCAGCCGGAACAAACGTACATTATGGAAATGTTCCCCAGCATCAGCCGAACGTACAAAGCTCTTACTATATGTAACCTTCCTGCCGGGGGGTGAAGCAACGAAGGGCCTGACCTGTTCGTGCGTAAAAACCTCAGCAGCTAAAGCCGTCCGCTATCCGCCGGATTTCCTCCGGAGGGGTGGACGGTTTTTTGTGTTGGCGACCCTTATTTCGAGCACTGCCCCGTCTTCCCCGCGGGGTTATTTTGTTTGCAGAACTGTCATTTTCGTGTCATATTAGTATTAAACTCTTTTCGCAGGACGATGCGTGATCTTTACGCAGTTGCCGGTGCGAACTATCCGGAGGGAAGGCATGAAGGAAATGAATGAATTGAAGCGGAAAGTGCTGGAACTGCTCAAGGAGGACGCCCGAAGCTCTACGGCGCTGATGGCGACGTTGCTCGGAGCGGAAGAAGATGATGTTAAGACAGTTATTGAGCAAATGGAGAAAGATCATGTCATTGTAAAATATGCTACTGTCGTGAATTGGGATAAAGTGGATGACGAACGGGTGACCGCATTGATCGAGGTGCAGATCACGCCTGAACGGGGCCGCGGATTTGAAGGCATTGCCGAACGGATCTATCTGTACCCGCAGGTCAAATCGGTCTATTTGATGTCCGGCGCCTACGATCTATTAGTGGAAGTGGAAGGACGCAACCTGCGCGAAGTCGCCAATTTTGTCTCCGAGAAGCTGTCTCCGATTGATTCGGTGCTCTCTACTAAAACCAACTTTACCCTCAAAAAATACAAACAGGACGGTATCATCTTTGAAGAGCATGAAGAGGACAAGCGTCTGATGATATCTCCGTAAAGGAAGTAATGATATGATCACCAATGAACCCAAACCAACCGGAGATACAGGCAAATCAATGAATTCATATTTGGCACCGCTGGTTCAGCAAATCCAGCCCTCAGGCATCCGCAAGTTTTTTGACCTGGCGGCAGGCAGCAAGGATATCATTTCCCTCGGGGTCGGGGAGCCGGACTTCAAGACCCCATGGCATGTCCGTGAAGCCTGTGTCTATTCGCTTGAGAGAGGCTTTACCGGATATACCTCCAATGCAGGGATGCCGGAGCTGCGTGAAGGCATTGCCAATTATCTTCAATCCCGTTTCGCTGTTGAATATAATCCCGCTAATCAGATTATCGCCACGGTAGGCGGAAGTGAAGCCATTGATTTGGCACTCCGCGCATTGATCGCACCGGGAGATGAAATTCTCATTCCTGAGCCCTGCTATATTTCGTATTCACCGATCACTGCAATTGGCGGCGGCATTCCGGTCGGGATCGAGACCTTTGGAGAAAATAACTTCAAACTTACGGCAGAGGCGCTTGAAGCCAAAATTACACCGCGCTCGAAAATATTGATCCTCTGTTACCCGAGTAATCCGACGGGGGCGATCATGAGCCGGGAAGACTGGGAACCGATTGCCAAAGTCGTCGAGAAACATGATCTCATCGTGATTTCAGATGAAATCTATGCCGAATTGACCTATGGAAGCAATCATGTGAGCTTCCCATCACTGCCGGGGATGATCGACCGGACGATTCTGGTCAGCGGCTTCTCCAAAGCGTTTGCGATGACCGGATGGCGGATGGGTTATGCCTGCGGCCACCCCGATTTGATCTCGGCCATGCTGAAGATTCATCAGTATACCGTAATGTGCGCCCCTTCCATGGGGCAGGTAGCTGCGCTGGAGGCTTTGACCAACGGTATGGAAGAGAAAGACCGGATGACGGATTCCTACAATCAGCGGCGGCGCCTGATCATCAAAGGCCTGCGCGATGCGGGATTGGACTGCCATGAGCCGCAAGGCGCATTCTACGCTTTTCCAAGCATACGCCGCACCGGACTGACCTCGGATCAATTTGCCCAACGTCTCTTGCTGGAGTACAAGGTAGCTGCTGTTCCTGGCAGTGTATTCGGCTTAGGCGGCGAAGGTTATCTGCGCTGCTCCTATGCCACATCGGTATCCCAGCTGAACGAGGCGGTAGAGCGGATAGGTGAATTCGTCTTACAGCTGGAACGTGAACGGACTGAATAAGGCAGTGAGATGAAGTTTAGGAGGGATGATTGTGCTCTGCGCCGATTGTTACTTGCCTTCCTATAGCGGGGAATGTTATCCGGGAAACGGAAAACGGTCCTGCAAGGCGGATGCTTCAACTCGCGAACTCTCTCTGGAAGATGAGATTCAGGCACTTCGCAGCAGAATGGAGCAGCTCTTTATACAGGAGAAATCCTTCACCTCAGATATTGTGATTGAAATCAGCAGTTTGCTGGACCTGAAGATTAATGAATATATGAGAGGACGTATGCGCAGGGATTGACTGCACATACATCCATTTGGAGATGGAGGGCCTTAGGGCCCTCCTTCTATTTTTCGCTGAAAATAGATGTATCCTATTACTAGTAAATTCCTTATAATGGGTTATGAATGAACGATCATTCATTTCATGGAGGTGTCTATGAGCATTCAAAGCAAAATGCTGGAGCAGAGATTTATCGACGGCTTTGAGCAACTCGCTCCAGATCAGGCAACGCGCCAAATTATAACTCACGCGCTCGAGGTTTTTTCGAGGAAAGGATTTGCCGGGACCAAAATCAAGGATATTGCGGCCAGTGCAGGATTCAGCCAGGGATATGTATATATGTATTTCAAATCGAAGGAGGAGATCTTCACCAGGATTGTCGAACTGGCGTCGGAAGGGGCAGGACGATCCGTGCAATATGCAGCGGAGCTGGAAGGGACGGCTATGGAGAGAATCACTTGGCTGACCGAGGCGTTTCTGTCCCCGGGCAGTCTTGCGATGCAGCATTGGCGGCTGATTCTTTTGCAGACAGCAACCTCCGAAGCTATCCCGGAAGAAGCGAAGCGGATCTCGAAGGAGAAGATTAGAGAGCCTTTTGAGCAGCTGATTCCGCTTATTATGGAAGGCCAGCGGGCCCTGGAGATTGTGGAGGGCGATCCGCTGGAGCTGGCGATTGCTTATTTTTCATTCATCCAGGGGCTGGGAATTGCAAGAGCTCAGGCCACGGAGCAGAATTCTTTTCCTACTACAGAGCTGGTGCTGCGCTTTTTGAAGAGAAGCTGACAGAAGCGGACATTGAACCTAAGGGAGAGAACAGTCATGGTCAAGGTATTTAAACGTGAAGCAGGCAAGGAGAGGGTGCTGCGTTCCTATAATGAGCTGCTGGGACGCTGGGCGACGGAATTCCGCGAGCTGGATATTGAAACGGAATACGGATCAACACATTGTATAACGGCAGGAGATGAAAGCAATCCGCCCTTGCTGCTGCTTCACGGGGTGGGTGATAATTCTGCAGTGATGTGGATGCTCAATATGCAGGAATTAGCCCGGCATTTCTATTGCATCGCGGTAGACACGATAGGCGGACCCGGCAAAAGTATTCCTAACGCCAATTTCAGCAAGCGGACGTTCTCACAGGTGGATTGGATTACTGCCGTAGCCGATGGGCTGGCGATCGGGAAATTCCATCTGGCGGGTGTATCGAATGGTGCCTACATGGCTTTTAATTATGCGACCTGCCTGCCTGAAAGAGTATACGGGGTGGTGTGCATGGAAGGCGGGATGATTACTGCTCCGATGAAGGCGATGATCCAGACGCTGATGATGATGTTCCCGGAAATTCTTGTTCCGACCCGCAATAACCTGCTTAAGGTCACCCGAAAGCTAATCTCGCCAAACTCCGGACTTTTTGACAAACATCCCGAAGTGGCCGAGCATCTGGTGCTGTTAATGAAGAGCCATAATCAGCAGGCCATGTTTGTTCATCAGCTTCATCTTTATGATAAAGAGAAGGCGGTTGCGATCAGAGACAAGCTTTACTTTCTGGTGGGGGATTACAAGCTGGGCCACAAGAAGGATTTCCTGGAGATTTTGAAGGATGGGGATTTCCGCTATAAAGTGATCGAAGACGCAGGGCATGGGGTTAATCATGAGCAGCCGGAGATCATCAACAGGGAAATTATCAGCTTCCTGCAGGAACAGGAGGCATAGGTGTGATAGAAGAGGCTATAAAAAAACGCGAAAACTGTAATTTGACTGAACTTGCCATGGATTGCCCGGACTCAGGCAGTTATTAACATGGCAGAAATACCGATCTTCATTTGCCAACCTTACATCCTACCGATTAAACTATGAATATGTGATGTTGAGAGTGAGGGGGCAGGGAAGAGATGGCGATTTATACGCGTACGGGGGATAAGGGAGAAACATCGGTCATCGGCGGCCGGGTAGGCAAGGATGATGTCCGCGTCGAGGCTTACGGAACGATTGATGAGCTGAACTGTTTTGTGGGTCAGGCCCGCAGTCTGATGGAGGACGAGAAATTCGCCGATGTCCGGGAACAACTGCTGGAGATCCAGCATGAGCTGTTCGATTGCGGTTCGGATCTGGCTTTTGTGAAAATCAGCGAGAGCAAATATAAGGTCAAGAGCGAGATGGCGGTTCGCCTGGAGGGCTGGATCGACAAATTGCAGGCGGAGAATCCGGTGCTGGAGCGCTTCATTCTGCCAGGCGGCAGCCAGCTGTCCTCAGTGCTGCATGTCTGCCGCACCGTCTGCCGCCGTGCAGAGCGGCGGGCGGTTACGCTGGGCCGCAGCGCAGATATTAATCCGGAAGCTGTGATTTATTTGAACCGGCTTTCGGACTATTTCTTTGCGTTGGCCCGCACAGCGAATACACGGCTGGAGATTGCTGATGTAGAGTATGTGCGCAGCAAAAAGGTGTTCCGTAAATAATATGACAAGCTATTATTCACCGATCTCCTATATTGTGCCGCCGTCCGAGGACGGCTGGCTGCTGAAGACCATCCTGCAGAAGCGGATGGATGTGTCCCGCAAGCTGCTCTCCCGCCTGAAGATGACAGAGCAGGGGATTATGCTGAACGGCGAGCGAGTCTATATCAGCGTCCGGGTCAGCGCCGGAGACACCGTGGACATCCGGATGGAGCAGGAAACGTCGGAGGATATTTTGCCGCAGGATATTCCGTTTGATATCCTGTATGAGGACGGGCATCTGCTGGTCGTGAACAAGGCAGCCGGAATCATTGTCCATCCGACCCATGGCCATTATACTGACACACTGGCAAATGGGGTCGTCCATTATTGGGCGCAAAAGGGAGAACAGTACCGCTTTCGCCCGGTTCACCGGCTGGACCAGGAGACGTCGGGCGTACTTGTAATCGCGAAAAATCCTTATAGCCACCAGCATATTTCCGAGCAGATGATTGCCGGAACCGTGGACAAACGTTATGCGGCCTTTGTTCACGGAATTCCTGCGGTGCCGCGCGGTGATATCGACGGTTCCATCGACCGTGACCCGGCAGAACCGCACCGGCGTATTGTGACGCCGGACGGCTATCCCTCCCTGACCCGGTATGAGGTCAAGGCAGCCTACCCGGGCCGTGCGGCGAGGGTGGAGCTGAAGCTGGAAAGCGGCCGCACCCATCAGATCCGGGTGCATATGAGCTCCATCGGCTGCCCGCTGATCGGTGACGGCATGTACCGTCACCTGCTGTATGGCAAGGAGGAGCTGACTTCGGAGGAAGCGGCATGGCTTGCAAGCATCGCGGAGCTGGATGCCTCAATTCCGCGGCAGGCGCTGCATGCGGTGCGGCTGTCGTTCAAGCACCCGGTCGGGCTTGCGGAGCTGGTCTTTGAAGCGCCACTGCCGCCGGATATGGCGCTGCTTGAGCAGAAGCTGGAAAAGGAGACGGCTGGGGAGTAGCGGTACTGCACCTGCACTGCACCTGCACAAGCATATGTCGCCGCAACACCTGGACCTCGTGATTAACGGGAAAAGGTCCCTGTAATTATCGCTTTTGGAAGTAGCGGAGTGAATAGCGGGATTTACTACCTGTAATTTTATCGATAGTGTGTTATAGCGTGATTTCTACAATTATAGAGGGAGTAATTCCCGCTGTCCTTTTATAATTGAGGGTTCGGCCGGAACTAGCGGGCATATTTCCCTCTAGTAACGCCCGTATTACTGATCTAATGCACGGTAAAACGAAAAGATAGCGGAATTACAATTCTATCAGTGAATGATACATGACAGCACCACGGGTCATCTCATTAGCTGCAGTTGGGCTGCAATTGAATTCACTATAAATTTTAAAGGGAACTGCCAAAGGAGCTGCTATGAGTCAACTGAAAGTATATCAATATCCAAAATGCGGAACCTGCCGCAGCGCTGTCAAATGGCTGAAGGAACAGGGGCATGAGCTGGAGCTTCAGCATATCGCCGAGCAGCCGCCCACGGTGGAAGAGCTGCGTTTGCTGGTCGCGAACAGCGGGTTTCCGTTGAAGAAGTTTTTTAATACGAGCGGTGAGGTGTACAAAGCACTTGGTTTGAAGGACAAGCTGTCCAGCCTTAGTGAAGATGAGCAGCTTGAACTGCTGTCCAGTAACGGGATGCTGATCAAACGCCCGGTAGTCACTGACGGCAAGAAAGTCACTGTAGGCTATAAAGAAGAGCAATACGGCGAAGCCTGGAGCAACGCCTAATAAGATGGAATATAAGGAGAGGTTACACATGAGTTCAGTAACAACGGGCCGGGTAATGATCGTCGATGGAATGGCTCTGCTGTTCCGGGCCTTTTATGCGACCTCTTATGGAGGATATATCCGTAAGACCAAGGCCGGACTGCCGACCAATGCGGTGTATGGATTTTTGCAGTATTTTTTCGATGCGGTCAGCACATTTGAGCCTTCCCATGTGGTCTGCTGCTGGGATATGGGCAAAGGGACTTTCCGCACCGAGAAGTATGACGGCTACAAATCGAACCGGATAGATGCGCCGCTGGAGCTGATTCCACAGTTTGATCTGGTCAAGGAAGTCGTGGCTGAACTGGGTGTACCGAATATTGGACTGGTGGGCTATGAAGCGGATGACTGCATCGGTACGCTTGCTTCATGCTACAGCGGGGAATCCGAGGTGTACATTCTCACCGGCGATCACGATATGCTGCAACTGGTCAACGATAACGTCAAAGTCGTCATTATGAAAAAAGGCCGCTCGAACTATAAAGTTTATGATCCGGCGGAATTGCTGGAGGAAAAGGGCCTCACCCCTGCCCAGGTGATCGATTTGAAGGGCTTCATGGGCGACACCAGCGATAACTACCCCGGTGTAAAAGGCATTGGCGAGAAAACGGCGCTGAAGCTGCTGACCGAATACGGGACGGTGGAAGGCGTAATCGAGAATCTTCATCTGCTTCCTAAAGGCGTGCGTGCCAAGATTGAGGCCGATCTTGATATGCTTCACCTGTCCCGTGAGCTGGCGGAAATCCGCTGTGATGTTCCGGTAGTCTGCACGCTAGCTGAATGCCTGTGGGCGCTGCAGCGCGAGACGGCAGCCCGCAAGTTCCAAGAGCTGGAATTCGGCAGCCTGATGCATCTGATCGGCAGTGTGCAGGATGAGCGGGGCATTGTGCAGATCGAGCTTGGGGATCTGGGCTGATCTTCGCCAGCTGCTGATACAGGTTGATTATTTTTTTGCAAAAGCACTCTTGAACCCATATAGGTTCCAGAGTGCTTTTTTTGCGAATGGGGCGGAACATGTTATATAAAGATTGACGAAGGGGTTTAGCAGTGTTTATAATATTAATATAATTATTAAGTAGTTAATATATGTATTAATTATTGAGAGGTGGATTATTATAATGGCTCAGCGTGCAGTATTAAATGCGGATATCCGCAAGGGAACAATCAACCGGAATATTTATGGACATTTCTCTGAGCATTTGGGACGTTGTATTTATGAAGGCATCTGGGTAGGCGAGGATTCGCCGATCCCGAACACGAACGGCATCCGCAACGATGTTGTGGAAGCGCTTAAAGAAATCAAGATTCCGGTGCTCCGCTGGCCGGGCGGCTGCTTCGCCGATGAATATCACTGGAAAGACGGCATCGGTCCGCGCGAAGGCCGCAAACGGATGATCAACACGCATTGGGGCGGTACGGTGGAGAACAACCATTTCGGCACCCATGAATTTATGGAGCTATGCGCCATGCTGGATTGCGAGCCTTATATCAACGGCAACGTCGGCAGCGGCACGGTTCAGGAAATGTCGGAGTGGGTGGAGTATTTGACGTTCAACGGCGTTTCGCCAATGGCGGAGCTGCGTCAGGAGAACGGCCGGCAGGAGCCGTGGACCGTGAAATATTTTGGCGTGGGCAATGAGAACTGGGGCTGCGGCGGAAATATGCGTCCTGAATATTATGCCGATCTGTACCGCCGGTATCAGACCTATGTGCGCAATTATGGAGACAATAAGATCCATCGCATCGCCTGCGGTCCGAACGTCGATGATTATCACTGGATGGAGGTCCTGATGCGTGAGGCCACCCGCTATATGGATTCCATCACACTTCATTATTACACCATTCCGGGTCCTGCCTGGGAACAGAAGGGGGCGGCTACCGGATTTGAAACCGGCGAATGGTTCTCTACGCTGGAGAAGGCGCTGCGCATGGATGAGCTGGTAACCCGCCATAGTGTGATTATGGACAAATATGATCCGGAGAAACGTGTGGGCCTCATTGTCGATGAATGGGGAACCTGGTATGATGTTGAGCCTGGAACCAATCCCGGCTTCCTCTATCAGCAGAACACGATCCGTGATGCGCTGGTTGCCGGTGTAACCCTCGACATTTTCCATAAGCACAGCGGCCGCGTCCGGATGGCGAATATTGCCCAGACGATCAACGTGCTGCAGGCTGTAATTCTTACTGAAGGCGAGAAAATGCTGCTGACTCCTACGTACCACGTATTCAACATGTACAAGGTGCATCAGGATGCGGAACTGCTTGATCTTTCGCTGGAGAGTGGCACCTATAGCTTCGAAGGCCGCGAGATTCCGGAAGTCTCGGCCTCAGCTTCCATTACGGCGGAGGGTGTAATTCATGTCAGCCTGTGCAACCTGAATCATGCTGCAGCAGCATCACTTCCGCTGGAGCTGCGCGGACTTGCCGGGAAAGAGGTTGAGATTACAGGAACGACGCTGGCCGGAACAGCAATTGATGCCCACAATACATTCAGCCAGCCGGAGGCAGTGACGCCACAGCCGTTTACTGGCTTTAAGCTGGAAGGCGGCAAGCTTAACGTTGAGCTGCCTCCGATGTCGGTGACTGTGCTGGAAATTACCCCGAAGGCTTAAGGGAGCATCCGTTATGAGCACTTTATCGACCTGCAAGGGCTGCCGGGAAGAGTATAAGGTGACGGATGCCCAGATTGCCCGGATTCTGGCTTCATCAATGTTCACCCCGGACAACACCGCTTCAGATGAAGTATACAGGGAGCGGGTTGCCCTTTGCTCAGCCTGTCCGAAGCTCCAGGATGGCGTAACATGCACAGCCTGCGGCTGTATCATTCCAGTAGTGGCCAAGCTGAAGGAGCGCGGCTGCCCGTTGCCGGGCGGCGGTTTGTGGAGTCCGGTCACGGAGTAGCGTTCCGCCAAGCCGTTGGAGAGCCTTTGTCACAGAGGAAGCATCATCGGCTGTGAATACCGGAAAGAACCCCCTGGAGTCCCAGGCATACTGAAATTTTAAACGCCCCATCCCTCGCGGTATTGTATCCACGAGTGATGGGGCGTTTGTTTGAGAAGAATTTATAGATGGGCTTGACAGAGCAGGCGTCGCTTGGCTAGGAAACTGTTCCATTCCCATTGTCAGTACCTGCTGCATCCCTTTTATCCGCGTCAGCACCATTGAATCCATCGGTATATAACAGCTCTATGACCAGATCCTCGTTGTAATTGCCGAAGCCTTTGCCGAATAAGGTGAGCCCGCCGATATGTTCGGCATCCTCTTCCACCGAGAGCCTGAAGGTCCACTGCTTGTTGCGGATTGCAACCTGCTCCAGCGTAATGTCAGAGAGTTTTAAGCCGTCCATATAGGTTCCTTTTGGGGTAATGCGCAGCTGCTTGAGCAGGCCGTATTGATTGGTGTACGCCGGCCACCAGGCAGGGGTATATTTCCCCGGGCTGTCTCCGTAATCGCCTGGGCTAGTCCAATATCCGAGCTTCTGGCCATTCAGCGTGAACGCAATATCCGAAGGCCAGTTATTATTGGTTGACGGTGCTTCGGAGGCAATCTCCATCGTAATGATGAGCTCCTCCGGCTGCTGGCTGGACAACAGGAAGTTGGGTATTTTGTATTCGACATAACCTTTGCCAAACCAGAGAATTCCGGCATTCATCCGCTCCATATCCCAGAAATAACGCGGATCGTCGAAGCTGCCGATGATATGCTCGGTAGTGGCCAGTCCGCAGGTTGGCTCTATCTCAAAGTCGGAATAATGTCCGACCGGTATTTCTTTCCGGTGACCCTTGCGCTCTGCTTTGGCCTGGAGCGGGAAGATAATCTCCACCCCTTCAGCGGCAAGAGAACAAATCTTCTGCAGTCCGCTTCGTCCGGGGGCCATATGGGTGCGGATCAGTCCGGCCGTTTCCAGCTTACGCACATGCATTGTCATAATGGCGCTGCTCAGCTTGACCGCTCCCGCCAATTCCTTTACGTTCATGGGCTGAACAGCAAGCAGCTGCAGCATTCGCAGACGTACAGCGCTTGAGAGCGCCTCGTACACCGGCAGGGAATCTTCGGTAAGATCAAGTTTCATTTTCTGGGTACGCCTCCGGATTCAAGTTATATAGTTAATAATTATATTACTTAAATGGCTTTCTTACAACCCGTAGGGTTCACCGGATGGTGTGCTGGAGAACTTTGCCGCTCCACTTTTATCACAGACACTACCCGGCGAAGTTTACTATAATGTACAGGATAAATTAGCGATAAGACAAGGTGCCCTTGTAACTACAAGGGGTAACAGGGAATCGGGTGCAAATCCCGAGCGGTCCCGCCACTGTAAGGAAGAGCTGAACTTCAGCATGTCACTCGGCAAACAGCCGGGGAAGACGAAGGAAGGCGTTATGATCCCGAGCCAGGAGACCTACCTTGTTTGCGCGCACCACGACTCTACGCGGATAGGAGCGGTGTACGAATTGGTTAAAGAGATGAAGGCATGCAGTTTTGGAGACGGTGGATTTTGAAGATTTGGTGCAGAGCAAGTGCCGTCTTCAGCTCCCCCACATTACAATTCTGCGAATTCTCCGCGCTGTTGCAGCGGGAACACCATCTCTTACATATCTGATGACGTACATAGCACTCCCACCCCCCGGGGCGGGAGTTTTTGATTTGATGCGGCACAAAATGACGAATCGATGGAGGGAAAAGCATGAACAAACGCAAGTTTTGGAGTTTTGCTGCACTTATTGCCGGATTTAGCGTTTATTTTTTGCTGAATGAGCCGGGCACGGCCAATGCGATGCATATTATGGAGGGGTTTCTGCCGGTAGGCTGGGCCGTATTTTGGTGGGCGGCGTTTCTGCCGTTTTTTGCCCTTGGAGTCCTTAAGCTGAAGAAAATGACCAAGGACAACCCGGAGCTGAAGCTGCTGCTTGGGCTGGCGGGTGCATTTACCTTTGTCTTGTCGGCACTCAAAATGCCTTCCGTAACCGGAAGCAGCTCCCATCCTACAGGAACGGGACTTGGTGCTGTAATGCTGGGGCCGCTGCCGATGAGCGTAATCGGGTCTGTTGTGCTGCTGTTTCAGGCGCTGCTGCTGGCACACGGGGGGATAACGACACTCGGAGCGAATGCATTTTCGATGGCGGTGGCTGGTCCTTTTGCCGGGTATGCGGTCTATAAACTGCTGATGAAGGTGAATGGACGTGAAAAGCTGGCTGTCTTTATGGCGGCGGCAGTGGCTGATCTCATGACGTATGTAGTGACCTCGGTTCAGCTTGCAGTGGCTTTTCCGGCAGCAGACGGAGGTGTGCTGGCTTCTCTGATTAAGTTCGGCGGTATTTTTGCCGTGACGCAGATTCCGCTCGCTATCAGCGAGGGGCTGCTGACCGTGCTGCTCTGGAACTGGCTGAAATCCTACAGCCCGAATGAGCTGTCACTGCTGAAACGGCAAACCAAGGGAGGAAGTCTGTGATGAGCAATAAGTGGAAAAATGGGTTGATGCTGCTGGCGGTGATTTTGCTGGTGGTGCTGCCTCTGCTGCTGGTGAACGGGGAATTCGGCGGGGCTGACGATGCCGCAGAGGGTGTAATTACAGAGATTGATCCCGGTTATGAGCCCTGGTTCAAACCGCTGACGGAGTTGCCCGGCGAAACGGAAAGCATGCTGTTCGCGCTGCAGGCGGCGATCGGGGCCGGAGTGATTGGCTATTCCATCGGCCTGCTGAAAGGCAGACAGGACCGGCGCAAGCTTAATGATCAGAAGAATTGATGCGTTATCCTACAGCAATGCGCTGAGGCAGCTGCCCGCGATGTGGAAAAGCCTGTTCGCAGCAGTCATGTTCATCCTTTCCTATGCGCTTCATCCGGCCTTGCAGCTTGTGATTGCGGGCTGGATGACCGTGTGGTGTGTCCTGTACGCCAAAATCCCGCTGCGCGCCTACGGCCTGCTGTTTGGTACGGCACTTTTGTTCTTTTGTCTGAGCCTGCCGGCCTTATTGCTTGAAATTGGCCTTCCAACTGCCGGTGAGGCGGTAATGTCCTTGCAGCTCCCGGCTTCGACTCGTTCGCTATACATTACGGCGGAGGGGCTGCACCGGGCAGGATTGCTGCTGGCGCGCGTATTGGCCTGCCTGACCTGCTGCTTTTTCATTATATTTACAACACCGTTCGGAGAATTGCTGCAGGTACTCCGCAGGCTGCGGATGCCGCAGATCGTACTGGAGCTCATGCTGATTATGTACCGTTTTCTATTCCTGCTGAGTGATACAGCACATGGAATGATGCTGGCCCGGCGGCTGCGCGGCGGCAAAAGAGGACGGGTGGCCAAACTGCGTGAAGTTGCAGGAATGGCGGGCTCGCTGTTTGCCAATACGATGCACCGCTACTATGGGCTGTCGCAAGGGCTGATAACCCGGGGGTACATGGGTGAGATTATTTTGCCGCCTTACTTGTCACAACCGGTGCCGCGCAGATTCGCGGTTCAGGCCTGCACCGGTATTTCCCTGCTGCTGCTCGCTCAGCTATGGATCTTGCGGAGCAGGTGATTGCCTGATGCAGGAATCGGCCAACGGCAGGAGTTAAAGCGGAGACTGAACTAAGGGTAAGGAGATTGCAATGAATAATGAATACAGCCTGGTCTTTGAGGGGGTCGCCTACAGTTATCCGGACACGGCGGAACCTGCGCTGCGGGAGCTGACAGTCTCCATCCCCAAAGGACGAAAAACAGCAGTGCTCGGCCACAACGGCTCCGGCAAATCAACCTTGTTCCTGCATGCCGTTGGCGTACTGCATCCGCAGAAGGGCAGGGTGCTGCAGGGCGGCACCCCGCTAACCTATTCCAAAAAAGAGCTGGCCGCCCTGCGCCGCCGCGTGGGCCTCGTCTTTCAGGACCCCGAGCAGCAGCTGATTCTTAGTACGCCTATCGAGGATATTTCATTCGGGCTACGGGGGACGGGCATGGATGAGGCCGCTATTCAGAAGCGCTGCCTGGAAGTGCTGGAGCAGCTGAATCTGCTGGCTCTGCAAGATAAGCCGGTTCATCAGCTCAGTCTGGGCCAAAAAAAGCGCACGGCGCTCGCAGGGGTTATGGCGATGGAGCCGGAGCTGATTTTGCTGGATGAGCCGACCTCCTATCTGGACCCGCTCTCCGAGAGACAGCTGCTTGCGGGACTTGAGAGCATTTCTGCCAAGGGCACCACAGTGGTCATGGCGACGCATGATATGAATCTGGCCTACCGCTGGGCAGACTGGATCATCGTGCTGGATAAAGGCGCCTGCCGGGTAGCCGGATCGCCGGAGGATATTTTTGCAGACGGGGAAGACATTCGGGCGATCGGCCTTGACCTGCCGCTGCTCGCCGATTTATGGCATAGCCTGCCCGGCCGTTTGACTGCCGGGCAGACTGCTCCCCGGAATGCAGAAGAGTTCAAAGCTATTCTGAAGCGGGAAATTCAGTAGAGTGATTACGTCAATGATAGATGTGAAAGTACCTGATTGGGCAGAAGCATCTGCTAGATATAGAGCGTTGTAGCAAGCAGCAGGGGAAGCATGAAATCAGGTTATTTTGTGGACGGGGGAAAAAGGATGAAGAAACAAGGAAAGCTGCTGATTATCGGCTTTGGCCCCGGTGCCCTGGAGCATATTACAGGCCGCGCACTGGCTGCGCTTGAGGAAAGTGAAGCTGTCATCGGCTATAACACCTATGTAGAGCTGATCAAGCCGCTGCTGAAGCATCAGGAAATTGTCGGCACCGGTATGACCGAAGAGGTCAGCCGGGCCCAGGAAGCGGTGCGCAGGGCGGAAGCGGGACAGAGCATTGCGGTCATTTCCAGTGGGGATGCAGGTGTGTACGGGATGGCCGGACTGGTGTACGAGGTGCTGATCGAACGGGGCTGGAAGCGTGCGGGCGGTGTGGAAGTTGAGGTGATTCCCGGAATATCGGCGATCCAGTCCTGCTCCTCTCTGCTGGGAGCGCCGATTATGCATGATGCCTGCACGATCAGTCTGAGCGATCATCTAACGCCGTGGGAGAGCATCGCGGCGCGTGTCGATGCGGCGGGTGCGGCGGATTTTGTAATTGCCTTCTATAATCCGCGCAGCGGCAAACGGACGCGGCAGATTGAGGAAGCCCGCAGCATTCTGCTTCGCTACCGCGATCCTTCCACGCCGGTCGGCATTGTCAAAAGCGCCTACCGTGACCGCCAGCAGACGGTTGTAACTACGCTGCAGAATATGCTGGAGCATGAGATCGGCATGCTCTCCACAGTTGTGGTCGGCAACTCCGCGACTACCGTCTATGAAGGTCTGATGGTGACGCCGCGCGGCTATGAGCGCAAGTACAGTCTTGGCGCCGAGACGCAGGCGCTGAAGCCGCATGAGCGGCTGCGGACAGCGGCAGAGCCGTGGTCGCTGGCTGCGGCAGCGGTTGCCGCAGAGGCCGCAGCAGAGGCGAATAACGCGGCTGGCCCTATGGGCAGCGCGGCGGCTGCGGAGAGCGGAGCTGTTTCTGCAGCGGCCCGGACGGAGCTGCCTAAGGTTTTTGCTTCCGCCGTTTCGCCGGCGGTGCAATTCGAAGCCTCCGAACTGGAGGTTTCGCCGGCACTTGGCAGCCATAGATATAGCGGCGCCCAGATGGCGCTGCTTGCGGAGCTTGCAGGCGATGAAGGTCAGCTGGTATATACGCGGGACGGACATTTTTTGCTGCGCAGCAGTGGGGCTGAGCAGGAGGATAAGGCGTACCGGCTGGCAGAGGCCGGGCTGAATGTGAGCCTGCCGGGGGATTTTGTGAAAGTGAAGACGTGCGGCTTCTGTGAATTAAGAAAGAAAGACGGGCTTAATGCAGCTATCCGCCTTCATAAGCAGCTCCACGGACGGCCGGTGCCACGGGAACTTCAGATCGGTGTAGCCGGTTGCGGAATGGCCTGCAGCTCAGCCGTGCTGGAGGATATCGGCGTAGTGTACTCCAAGGGCAGCTTCGAGCTGTATCTTGGCGGTAAGAAGTCGGGACGAGGCCCGCATGCAGGCAGTCTCGTCGGCGAAGGAATGAATGAAGATGAGCTCATAGCCGCAGTTACAGCGATTGTCAAGCGATACGGTTCGCAGGGCAAAATCAATGAACGGTTTTATACATTTTTTCAGCATGGGGGTCACAACGAATGAAAACAGTATTGCTCGTAGGACACGGCAGCCGGGTAGCGGAGGGCAACGAGGAGCTGCGGAAATTCACAAGTGAGCTTGCCGCCCGCAAGCCGGAGCTGACCTTTGTAACCTGCTTTATAGAACTGGCTTCGCCTTCGATTGCTGAGGGCATAGCGCTTGGTGTAAAAGAAGGCGCTTCGACGGTTTACGTGGTGCCGATTATTTTGTTCGCGGCTGGCCATTCCAAGCTGGACATTCCGCTGGCCATTGACCAGGCGAAGCTAAAGTATCCCGGCGTGGAATTTGTATACGGACGTCCGGTCGGCGTGCAGGAGCGGGCGGTGGATATTTTGCTGGACCGGATCGCAAAAGCAACTGCGTGGAGACAGCCGGACCAGTTGGAAGACAAGATGCTGACAACGGGGGAGAATGCGAATGACGCGGGTCCGGGGGAAGCACCTTCTGACTCCGGAGCTGGCAATACAGGCACTGCTGCAGTTGAGATAAAAACCTCGAAAGTGGAGGACAAAGACACCATTATTCTTGTTATGGGCCGTGGAGGCAGCGATCCTGATGCCAACAGTGATTTCTTTAAGCTGACCCGCCTGCTGTGGGAAAGGACTGCTTATAAAAGCGTAGAGGGCTGCTTTATCGCCATTGCCAAACCTTCGCTGCCCGAGGGGCTGGAGCGTTGTCTGGCATTGGGTGCGCGTAAAATTGTGGTGCTGCCGTACCTGCTTTTCACCGGAGTATTGATGAAGCAGTTTTCTGATATCATCTCGCAGTTCGCTGCCGGGCATCCTGAGGTCGAGGTGGAGCAAGGCAGTTACCTTGGTTCTCACCCGCTGCTGTCCGACATGCTTGCGGAGCGAATTGAAGAGACATTGGAAGGCCAATCCTTCGCCAACTGCGATAACTGCAAATACCGTGTTGAGGCGGCCGCACACCACCATCACCGCCACCATCACGGAGAACATCATAGCCAGGAGCACGGGCGATGTGGGCATAATCATGCGGCTCATGGGCATCAGTGCTGCAGCAGGCAGCATGAACAGGAGCATCACTCCGAGATGGGTACGGAAGGCGAAATACAGCCGCGTCAGCGGGACCTTTCAGTACAGACAGTATCTTCGGCCAACGGACCGAAGGAATTCTGAACGTTATGATATTTATGTTGTGCGGAACGAGTGATGCCCGGGAATTAGCGCTGACTTTGTCATCTCATGAATTGCCGCTGGTGGCTTCTGTCGTGACGCCAAGTGCAGCGGAGCGGCTTGAAGCAGCCGCAATACGGACTGCGGTTGGCAGGTTGGACCGGCCGGGGATGATCTCCTTTTTGCAGGAGGGGAATTACAGTGTTGTAGTAGACGCAAGCCATCCCTTTGCGCTTGAGGCGCATGCCAATGCAATGGCGGCTGCGGAAGCGCTGGGGCTGCCCTATTTTCGCTTCGAGCGGCGAAGCCTTCAGTATGACAGCCATCCCCGGTTGATTTGTGTAGCTTCTTATGAAGCTGCGGCCCGCAAAGCAAAACAATTAAAAGGCTCGGTCATGCTGACCACCGGCGGGAAAACACTGGAGATTTTTGCGGAGCAGCTGCTCGGCGATCCGGAGGTGTGCCTGACGGTCAGACTGCTTCCCTGCCGGGAGAACATCGAGAAATGCCTTGCGCTTGGGATAGAACAGCGGAATATTATTGGGATGCAGGGACCTTTTTCAAGGGAAATGAACGAAGCGATGTACCGGCAATACGGCACGCAGGTCATGATCACTAAGGAGAGCGGAGCCGAGGGAGCTCTTGATGAGAAGCTGCATGCTGCGCTGGATATGGGGCTTTACGTTATTTTGATAACGCGTCCGGACACGCCTTATTGTGATTTTGGCAGTGTTTATCATGCAATGGATGAGATAGCTTATGCGGTAAAAGCAGTACTGGCGGGGCGTGAGCGAAGAGATGTGGAAACATCTACTGAATTATGAAAAGGGGAATGGGCTTGGACTTTGGAACGGATTTCAAACCGCTGACGGTGCAGCCGCAGGAAATTGAGAGCTTGAGCTTTCAAATGATCACGAAGGAACTGGGAGTACATTATTTTAACGCTATACAGTATCCGGTGGTGCAGCGGATCATCCACGCATCTGCCGATTTCGAGCTGGGGCGGAGTCTGGTGTTTCATCCCCGGGCGATTGAAGCGGGTATAACTGCCATTCTGCAGGGCAAGCCGATCATTGCCGATGTGCGGATGGTAGAGGCCGGTATCGCCAAGGAAAGGATACATAAATACGGCGGAGATGTCAGGGTGCATATTTCCGATCCGGATGTCATCGAAGAAGCCAAAATGCTGGGGACGACCCGGGCGATTGTCGCGACGCGCAAAGCTTGTAACGAAGCTCCCCGCGGGATATATGTTATCGGCAATGCGCCCACGGCGCTGCTGGAGTTGATTCGTCTGGTAAAAGAAGGAGCGGCCCAGCCCGGGCTCGTCATCGGCATGCCCGTTGGTTTCGTATCCGCTGCCGAATCCAAAGATGAGCTGCGCAAGCTGGATATTCCCTACATTACGAACGTAGGCCGCAAAGGCGGCAGTACGGTCGTTGTAGCAGCGGTGAATGCCTTAAGCCTGCTGGCTGTCCGGCAGGATACTGAGCAACAGGAATCTGGACGGTAGCAGTAAAGGTAGGGTTTTATACGAATAAAGAATAAATAATCATAGAAGTCGGGAACTAAGCAGAAACAAGCCAAGACTAGCCAAGCTAAGACAAGAAGAAGCGAATTAATGAGAGCCAAACAGAGAGTAGAACATCCACAGACCACAAGAAAAGTAACATCAAGTAAGTACTAAGAAGCACTAAGAAGCACTAAGAAGTACTAAGAAGCACTAAGAAGCACTAAGAAGCACTAAGAGCATTAAAAAAAATAATAAGCTAAGAAGCAGCACTAAGCACTTAGAAGCACTAAGTTAAAATCTAGTGAGCCAAGCAAGTACAGCAATTACCGATATCAACAGAGACCCATAACATACAGCAAAGAAGGGATCGGCATGACCGAGGAGACCGCTTCGAAACCTATGCGCCGGGGTTATACCACCGGCGCCTGTGCTGCCGCCGCAGCCAAAGGCGCGGCACTCCTGCTGATCACAGGCGATGCGCCGGAGAGCGTGGAGCTTTACTTGCCGGCGGGATTCCGGCATACCTTCGAACTGACCGGATGGCAGCGACAGGATAATTTCATGGCAACCTGTGCCACGGTGAAGGATGCCGGGGATGACCCGGATGCCACTCACCGGGCCTGGATCGAGGCCACTGTCAGTTGGCTGGAACATCCCGGTGTGGAGATTGACGGCGGGCGGGGCGTCGGCAGAGTAACGAAACCGGGGCTGCCGGTAGCGGTAGGAGAAGCCGCGATTAATCCGGTACCCCGTCGTATGATTCTGGAAGCTGTATCCGAGGTGCTGGAAGAGCATGGCGCCGCCCGGGGACTGCGGGTGGTAATCAGTGTGCCCGAAGGCGAAGCCATTGCGCTCAAGACACTTAATCCGCGCCTAGGCATCGTAGGCGGTATTTCGATACTTGGCACAAGGGGAGTGGTTACGCCGTTCTCCACTGAAGCCTATAAGGCGAGTGTGGTTCAGGCCATATCGGTTGCAGCTGCTACAGGGAACAGGGGGCTGATCCTCACTACCGGCGGCAGCAGTGAAAAATATGCCATGGCAATGTTCGCTGAGCTTCCGGAGGAAGCTTTTATCCAGATGGGCGAATACGTGGGGTTCTCTCTCGGCCATGCCAAAGCCTATGGATTTAGTAAGGTGACGCTTGTCGGCATGGCGGGCAAATATTCCAAAGTAGCACAGGGTGCCATGCTGATTCACTCAAAAAATGCGCCGGTTGATTTCGGTTTCCTGTCCCAAGTAGCGTCCGAAGCCGGGGCTGACGAAGAACTGGTGCAGGAGATTGCTGCCGCCAATACGGCTTCGCAGGTTGTGGACATGATGACGGAGGCCGGGAATTACGCTTTTTTTGAACAATTATGCCTTCATGCCTGCAGACATTGCCTGATTCACATGAATGGGGAGATGACGGTAGAAATGGTGCTGATCACGATGAAAGGCCGAGTGCTGGGAAGGGCGGAAATCTGTGGCTAATGTAATTTATATCATCGGTATCGGCGAGGATGGCGCAGGCGGGCTGACGCCGGGTAGCTTGAGAAAAGTGCAGGAGAGCGAGGTACTGCTCGGCGGGGAGAGGCAACTGTCGTTTTTCAGCCGGTACGATGGGGACAAGATCACGCTGCAGGGCGGGCTGAAGTCTTTTGCCGATAAGCTGGAGGGATTGTGGAAAGCGGGAAAACGTATTGCTGTGCTGGCTTCGGGGGATCCGCTGTTTTTTGGGATTGGCGGCTACCTTGCCAAAAGGTTTGGGCCGGAGCAGGTCGAAGTGATTCCGCATTACAGCAGTGTGCAGCTTGCTTTTGCCCGGCTGGGTGACAGCTGGCAGGATGCAGAGCTTATCAGTCTGCACGGCAGGCCGATTAACGGGCTGGCCCAGCGGATTGACGGCAGGCAGAAGATTGCTCTTTTGACGGATGAAGTTAATACTCCTGCGCGGATTGCAGCTTACCTGCGGGAGTTTGGCATGACGGAGTATCAGGCTTTTGTCTGCGAGCGGCTGGGCGGCCCGGAAGAGGTCTGCAGGTTCTGGGAACTGGAGGCGCTGGAGCAGGCGGAGTTTGCATCATTAAATGTAGTGATTCTGCGGCGGAAGCCGGGAAGTACGGTGGAGGTACGGCGCGGATTCGCATATCCCGATGAGGTGTTCCAGCAGCGAAAGCCGGAAAAAGGCCTGATTACCAAACGGGAGATCCGCGCTTTTGTCCTGTCGGAGCTGAATCTGTCCGAGGATGCGATTGTCTGGGATATCGGCTCCGGCTCCGGTGCAGTAGCGGTGGAATGTGCGCGGATTGCCCGTCTTGGCAGGGTCTATGCCCTGGAAAAAGGGGCAGACAATCTGCCTAACATTGAAGCCAACCGGCGGAAGTTTCGTGCGGATTTTGCAATTATCCATGAAAAAGCCCCGCAGGGGCTGGATAAGCTTCCAGACCCGGACGCCGTGTTCATCGGCGGCAGCGGTGGTGAGCTGGCAGCTATAATTGCACATAGTGCGGCCCGGCTGCGGCCCGGAGGGCGGATCGTTGTGGGGGCCATCACGATTGAGACGCTGCATGGCAGCATGGAGGCGCTGGCACTCGCCGGATTTGCTCCGGAAGTAACGATGCTGCAGGCCTCGCGGGGCAAACCGATTCTTGGCATGACCCGGTTTGAAGGGATGAATCCCGTCTATGTGGTCAGCGGCCAAAACACGGTTTAACCGATGAACGCTGCAGGGCAGCGGAAGATAGGTATGAGGCGGACAGCGGTTGCGGTGCGAAGAAGGTAGCGATAAGAGGACGATTAGACGGCAACGGTGCGAAGATGTAACGATAAGAGGACGATTAGACGGCTACGATGCGAAGAAGGTAGCGATACGAAGGCTACTAGACGACTAGACAGCTACGATATTTAGTAGGTAACGTCACGAAGTTAGCTACGAGCAGAGGCGGACCGCAGCGACGTTATTTTATCAATGAGCTTTAGTTTTCCAAGTAAACGGACCCCAGCGCCGCTATTTCCTCGCCGGGCTGTATCGTGGAGGTAAATGATGCGAATAACGTCTCTGGAGTCCGAGAAGAGCGAAAAACAGCAATAAATCTGCAAATAGCGCCTCTCCAGTCCGCATAACCGCAAGTTGATCGGATCATGAGCGATGGACCAAGCATTCTGTGCCAGTCCCCCCCTTGAGAAACAGAGTGCTGCATCCAGCAGCTGCAAGGAATCAACTGCCTATCGTCCGGATATGCAATCGGCAATCTAAAGCGAAGCACATGGAGGATTAGTCCATATCTGAGTTAGTCACTACCAGATTTAGTCACTAACAGCTTCAGTCACTAACAGCTTCAGTCCATACTTGCACCCGTGCGTGCCAATCCGAACTCTTATATGCATACCTGTAACGCAAAATGCCATGCCGTACATACACGAAACTGTCGCAGCATAAATCCCTCCTGCCATAGGCAGTAGTGACCTAAAGATATATCCAAATAAACATTCAGCTCAATAAAAGGAGAAACTGGAGATGACAAACAATCAAGCGGAACCGCAGCTGGCGCCCACAAGCGGGCAGTATACTGCCGGTGAAGAAACAGCCCAAGCGATGGCCCAAACTGCTGTGGAAGAGTATGAGTTTGTTGACGGCCAGCTGGAGGCCGAGAATGCATTTGAGTCTAAGGCTGCTTTGCTGGCTGTAGGTACCTTGTATGGAGTGGGTGTCGGTCCCGGGGACCCGGAGCTGATTACGGTCAAAGCCTGCCGTCTGTTGAAAGAATGTCCGGTGATCGCCTATCCGGCTACCAAAAAAGGCGGCAAATCCTATGCACAGGAGATCGTCGACACCTATGTAAATGAGGACGAAAAGGTCATGCTGGGACTTGTGTTTCCGATGACCAAAGACCCTGTGCAGCTGGAGAACGGGTGGCGCTGGACTGTGGAGCTGTGCTGGAATGAGCTGCGCCTTGGCAATGATGTTGCTTTTGTGACGGAGGGTGATCCCAATTTGTACAGCACCTTTATTCATCTGGCCCGTTTAATGCAAGAGCAGCATCCCGTTGTGCCGATTGTATCGGTTCCCGGAATTTCTTCGGTGCTGGGTGCCGCTGCGGCACTCGAACAGCCGCTTGCCGACGGCGATCAGCGGGTGGGTATTATTCCGGCTACCGATGACCGCGAGGCGCTGAAGGAAGCACTGCTGCATCATGATACTGTAGTGTTCCTTAAGGTGGCGAAGGTGCTTGATCTGGTGCTGGAGGTGCTGGATGAACTGGGTCTTGGAGGAAAAGCGTCCGTTGTCACCAAGGTGACTTCTTCCTATGAGACCGTCTGGCGGGATGCCCGCGAGCTGCGCGGCTCAGATCTGGAGTATTTGAGTCTGATGGTGGTGAGCAAATGACGGAAGTACAGCTGGAACCTAAGGTCTACATCGTCGGGGCAGGACCCGGCGATCCAGAGCTGATTACCGTTAAGGGCAGCCGTATTCTGCGCTCGGCCGATCTCGTATTGTACGCCGATTCGCTGGTCAGTGAAAAGCTGATCTCCAGCGCGAAGCCCGGTGCTGAGGTGCTGCAAAGCTCAGGGCTGGATCTGGAGCGACAGGTGGAGCTGATGGCAGAAGCGGTGCAGGCCGGCAAAAGCGTAGCCCGTGTGCACACAGGCGACCCCTCGATGTATGGTGCGATCCTGGAGCAGATGTCGCTGCTGAAGCTGTGCGGCGTCGGCTATGAGATCGTGCCGGGTGTCAGCTCTGTTTTTGCCTCAGCGGCGGCGCTTGGCGCGGAGCTGACGGTGCCGGAGCTGACGCAGACGGTCATTCTGACCCGTGCCGAAGGACGCACGCCTGTGCCCGAGCGCGAGCAGCTGCGCCGTCTGGCCAGCCATCACTGCACGGTGGCGCTGTTCCTCAGCGCTTCACTGGCTGGACATGCGGCGGAGGAATTCCTCGCCGCCGGATGGAGTCCGGACACGCCTGTGGCTGTGGTCAAACGGGCCACCTGGCCGGATCAGCAGATTCTGCGGACAACGGTAGAGAGACTGGAGGCTGACCTGCGCGAAGCGGGCATTACGATGCATGCGATGATTCTGGCCGGCTGGGCACTGGATCCCGGGCTGGTCGACCGCGATGCTCACCGCTCAAAGCTGTACGACAAGACGTTTACCCACGGCTGCCGGGAAGGGACCGGCAATCATGGATAAGAAATATGCGGCTGTCGCCATTACACGTAACGGCATTAAGCTTGCGCTGACGCTGGGGGAGCAACTGGGCAGTACCGAAGTATTCTGCTATGCCAAGTATAGCGGGGAGCTTGAAGAGCTACCGGGGGAACGCCGGATATTTGCCGAGCCGCTAAAAGAGCTGCTGCCGGTTCTATTCCGACGTTATGAGGCTTTGATTCTTTTCTTCTCGCTTGGCGCAGCGGTAAGATTAGCTGCGCCTTTACTGCAGGATAAAAAAACCGACCCCGCCGTCATCGTGATTGACGAACGCGGAGAGCATGTAATCAGCATGCTCTCCGGCCATTTGGGCGGGGCCAACAGGCTGACGCTGCAGATTGCCGGGCTGCTGGGTAGCCATCCCGTGATCACAACCGCCTCGGATGTTCAGGGGACGTTCGCGGCGGATTTGCTCGGCCGTGAATTCGGCTGGCGGCCGGAGAGCTTCACCCACATGAAGGCGTTGAGCGCCGCCTTGGTGAACGGCGAGCGGGTAGCCTTCCTGCAGGAGTACGGGGAGTGCGGCTGGCTGCACCCTGGAGCGGCATTGCCCGAGCATGTGCAGCTCTGCGGGGGTATGGCTGAAATGCGCGCGGCTTCCTTCAGCGCGGCAATTGTTGTAACCGACCGGCTGCTGAAAGCGCCGGAAGCGGCGGCTTTGCCGGAACGGACCGTAGTGTACCGTCCGCGCAGCCTGGTGCTCGGCCTGGGCTGCAACCGCGGCACTTCGGCGGCGGAGCTGGAAGCCGTGGTGGCAGAAACCCTGGCAGAGCTGGGGCTGTCCCTCCTAAGCGTGCGGAATGCGGCCACTGCCGGGATCAAAGGCGATGAAGCCGGACTGCTCGCTTTATGCGCCAAGCACGGCTGGGAGCTGGCTTTGTATCCGCCGGAGCAGTTGAATACGGTGCCGCTGGACCAGCCGTCGGAGATCGTATTCAAGGCGACCGGAGCCTATGGTGTTTGCGAGCCTGCAGCCCTTTTGTCTTCCGGTGCGAGGGACTTGCTTTTGCCCAAGAAAAAAAGCGGCAATGTGACCATTGCCGTGGCCAGGGTTATTTTTGACAGAGGGGAGGCAAATGCAGATGTATGAGTGGGAGGGAGACGGGCTTCCGTTGCAGCGGCGTGCCCGCATCCTTGTAGCCGGTACAGGCAGCGGTTCGGGAAAAACGACGGTAACACTTGGGCTGATGCGGGCGTTTGCCCGGCAGGGACTGAATGTACAGGGCTTCAAATGCGGCCCGGATTACATTGATCCGGCCTATCATGCTGCTGTCACCGGACGTTCACCGCGGAATCTTGATTCCTGGATGACCTCAGGTCAGTATTTGCTGGAGTACTTTCTGCGCTCCTCAGCGGAAGCGGATCTTTCGGTGATCGAAGGGGTCATGGGGCTGTATGACGGCAAAGAAGCGACAGGGCTAACCGGCTCAACCGCCGAGATTGCCATCCTGACAGAAAGTCCGGTTTTGCTGGTGCTCGATGTCCGCAGCATGGGCCGCAGTGCGGCGGCAATAGTACTGGGCTTCCAGCAGCTTGAGCCGCGCGTACGTATTGCCGCAGTTATCGTGAACCGCTGCGGCAGCGCCAGCCATTACCAGACGGTGAAGGGGGCGATTGAAGCTGCCTGTGGAATTCCCGTGCTGGGCTGGCTGCTGCGGGATAGCGGGCTCGACATTCCGGAGCGGCATTTGGGCCTGCTGCCCGCCGTTGAGCGGGGGGAGCTGGAGCCCTTGTTCGACCGTGCCGCCGATCTGCTGGCGGAGGGCACCGACCTCTTGGCGCTGCTGCAGCTTGCCGGAGCAGCGCCTCCGCTGCGGCATCCGCTCCTTTTGCCGGAAATCTCGCTGGCAGAAATCCCCCTGTTTGGCAACCCGGCACAGGGCGGGTCGCCAGCTGAAGACTACCCGGTGGCGGCGTCCGGTTCTCTGCGTGAAGATCAACCGGCAGGCATCGTGGAAACAGGATTACGAACTAATCCTGCTCCCGATTTGGACCTTTCCCGGGGTGTGGAAAGTGAACGGGCAGCGGCTTCCCAGTGGCCAGAACGGCCGACAACCGGCAGCGAGTCTGCGGCGGTATCCCCAGCCGTATCCCATGCCGTATCTCCAAGCAGCCATCTTCCCATCACTCCGTCACTCGCGTCAGCCAGCTACCAGTCGCCGGTTCACCCCATCGCTCCGTCACTTGCGTCAGCCAGTCACCAGCCGCCGGTTCGCCCTATCCCTCCGTCACTCGCATCAGCTAGCTCCAGGCCGGTTCACCCCATCCATCCGTCCCTTGAACCAGCCGACTACCGCCCGGTTCTTGCCGTTGCCCGTGATGCGGCATTTAATTTCTATTACACCGACAATCTGGAGCTGTTGGTTCGAGCCGGTGCAAGACTGGCTGAATTCAGCCCGCTGCGCGGCGAGGGCATTCCGCCGGATGCGGACGGCATTTATATCGGGGGCGGGTTTCCCGAAGAGTTCGCTTCCGTGATCGCGGGGAACAAGGTTTTCCTGAACGGCATCCGGTTAGCTGCGGCGGACGGAATGCCGCTCTATGCCGAATGTGGCGGCTATATGGTACTGGCCCGCAGTCTGACCGACCGCAGCGGGAACTTGCATGAGATGGCAGGGATTATTCCGGCCCATACGGTTATGCAGGAGCGTCGTGCGGCGCTTGGTTACCGGGAAGTTACCGCGATCCGGGACTGCCTGCTGCTGCAGCAGGGAGAGACGCTGCGCGGACATGAATTTCATTACTCCGTCATGAGTTATGACCATGGAGAGCCGAGGACCTTTGCGTATGAGAGCAAAGGGAGGGGCGGCAGCCAGCCGGAAGGTTATGTAAGCGGCAATGTGATGGCAGCTTATGCCCATATTCATCTGGCTTCTTATCTGCCAGCGGCCGTACGGTTTGTCGCAGCATGCCGGGCCTATCATAAACGTAAGTAAGCCAGAGCTTTACCAGCTATGACAAAGGACAAAACAGCAGCTCCGGTTAAACAGGGGATAGCGTGTGATGTCCTTTTTTTTCGGAAAACAGAAGTATGTCAACCGCTTGTCATAACCCTGCAACCCACGTATAATAAAGGCAAGAGAGCGCTTTAATATTGTATAACTACCGGTAGAGCCGGTTAACGGCCAGCCGTTCATGGAGAAGGGGGAACACTGCAGTGAAATTGTTGGGAGCGATTGAAGCAGGGGGAACGAAGTTTGTATGCGGAGTGGGGAATGAGGACGGGACGATAATCGACCGGGTCAGCTTTCCAACGACAACGCCCGAAGAGACGATGGGACTCGTGATCGACTATTTTGGCAAAAAACAAGTCGGCGCCATCGGCATCGGCTCATTTGGACCCATTGATCCGGTGCTCGGAAGCCCTACGTATGGATATATTACGACGACTCCGAAACCTCACTGGGGACAATATAATTTGGTAGGAGCCGTAGGCGGACAATTTAATGTGCCGATCGGTTTTGATACGGATGTGAATGGAGCAGCGTTGGGTGAATACAAATGGGGCGCGGCTCAAGGGCTGGACAGCTGTCTTTATATTACCGTTGGCACAGGCATCGGGGCCGGGGCAGTGGTCGGCGGTGAGCTGATTCACGGCTTATCCCATCCTGAAATGGGGCATATTCTCGTGCCGCGCCATCCGGAGGACAACTTTGCAGGCTTTTGCCCTTATCATGGGGATTGCCTGGAAGGCCTGGCCGCAGGTCCGGCAATCGGCAGCCGTTGGGGCCAGCCGGCAGGCGAGCTGCCTGCGGATCACCCGGCTTGGGCTATGGAGGCCCATTATCTGGCGCATGCACTAATGAATTATGTGCTTATTCTGTCTCCGCAGAAGATCGTTATGGGCGGTGGTGTCATGAAGCAAAGCCAGCTGTTCCCGTTAATCCATGCCAAGCTGCAAGAGTTGCTGGGAGGTTATGTGCAGCATCCTGCCCTGAATGAAGGCATCGGCAACTATGTTGTTTCACCACAGCTTGGAGACAATGCCGGACTGTCCGGAGCGCTTGGATTAGCCAAAATGGCGTTAGACAGAGCCTAACACAAAAAGAGATTGACTGTTCGGCAATCTATGGTATCCTAGGATTTAACAGTATAGCATTTAAGAGGGAGCACCTCTTTCACGTTCAGCGTGAGAGAGGTGCTTTTTGTGCGTTCAAGGGGTCTATATAGCAGTCGTGCTCTATAGATCGGAAGCTCCGGCGTTGACGCGATCATGCTTGCTGTAAGACGAGGAAGGTAGGGATCGGGATGCAGATCGTATTTATGAACCGGTTGTCGAGAATGTCAGGGGCGGACCAGGAGGCGTTTGCCCAGCTATGGATTGGCGAGGAAGAAGGCATTTGGAGTCTGGGCTGGCGCGATTTTTCCGGAGCCGAGGAGCTGAGCGACAACATTTGGTATGAGGGCGGCTCATGGAATGAGATGTTATGTGTATACAGGCATGAGCTGGCGGTAAAGATGGGGGACGGCTATCGTCCGTTAATCGACGGAGCATTCCATGAAGAAGAGGGTCTGAACAGCCGTAATCAGGAGCAGCTCAAGCTGCAGCATTACAGCGAACAGCACGCTAACGAAGCCATCTATGAGGAGCTCTGCGCCTGGCGCAGGGGCAGGGCTTCCAGTGAGCGCAAAGCGCCTTATATTCTGGCCAGCAACCGTCTGCTGCGGATGCTCAGCGCATTTCTTCCCCGCACGCCGGAGGAACTGCTGCAAATCCCGGGGGTCGGCGAGGGAAAGGCTTCGCAATACGGGGCAGAATGGCTGAACATCACTTCGGGAGCTTCGCGTGATCACAGTTATCCGCTGGGCTGGGTCAACGAGGCTGTTGAAGAGGAAGCTTTCAGCTCATGGCTTTATAAGCAGAAAGAGCTTAAGTACAAGAAACAGCTGGAACGGTTGCGGCTGCGGCGCATAGTGCTCCAGGGGATTGAAAACGGCCTGGGAATGGACCAGCTCAAAACGGCGAGCGGGGTTAGCCGCCGTGAAGTGCTCGAAGCGGTAGAAGAACTGGAGAAGGACGGATATTCCGTGGAGAAGCTGATTGAGCTGGAACTACAGGGAATTTCACCAAACGAGCAGGATAGTATATGGACCGCTTATGAACTGTTGGGGGATTCCTTCCTGAAGCCTGTGCTGTATAAAGCGTACGGAGAGGAATTTTCACCTGCCGAAGGGCTGGATATGTATTATGAGCGGCTGCGGCTGATCCGGATCCGTTTCCGGCGCGGTACGGAGAGCGGAGTGGAAATGGCTACGGGGTTTTAGAATAAGGCTTTCGATACCGGGGCGAAATGGAGTTGCCTAAGCGAAAGAATTGTAGCTAAGCGGGATTTTCCCCTTGCAGGAGAGAGTTCCGCTTAGGTTTTTTTTCGATTTGTATTACAAAATATGCAAACAGGGTAATGAACATTAACCTTTAGGCAGATGATCAAAGGGGATTTGCGGATTGCCGCTGAACATATTCTGGATTGGAGCTGTATACATGAATGTTTTACAATGGCTTGAAGTGTGGTATTCACGGCAATGTGACGGAGATTGGGAACACAGCCAGGTTGTCAGCATCACGACACTTGATAATCCCGGGTGGTCTGTTGACATTTTTCTGGGGGGAACCGAACTGGAGGATAAAGGTTTTGAACTGCTGAATATTGACAGGTCGGATGTCGACTGGGTATACGGCAAGGTAAGCGATAATATTTTCCAGGGAAGAGGAGGAGTGAACAATTTAGAAGAGATCCTACAAATATTTCAGCAATGGGCAATGCTTAACGAAGATTAGAATAGATTCTATTCAGCTTCTTTTGAACAAAAAGACGAAGGCTTCCATTCCCTTGCGGTACCGGTGCCTTCGCCTAGCGTATTCGTCCGTTGTTGTTCATAGCCAATCCTTTTTGCGGAAAACAAACAGCATCCCGCAGCCGAGCGTCACCATAACGGCAATAACGCCATAGTAGCCGTACTCTGAATGGGTCTCGGGAATATTGTCAAAGTTCATCCCGTAGATCCCGGTAATTACGGTCAGCGGCATGAATATCGTTGTAATGGCTGTAAATACTCTCATAATTTCGTTGGCACGGTTGGCAATACTCGATTGGTACGCCTCGCGCAAGTTGCCCATAAGATCGCGGTAGGTCTCAAAGGTTTCAGAGATTTTGACCGCATTTTCATAAATGTCGCTAAAATACTTCTGCAGCTGGTCATCGATCAGGCGGAGGTCTTTTTTATTTAGGGTGTTGATAACCTCTTTCTGCGGTCCAAGCATCTTCTTCAGCCAGAGAATTTCGCTGCGCAGACCGATGATCTCGCTAAGATGCGATTTCTTGGTATGCATAAGGATATCCTCTTCCAGCTTCTCAATCCGCACTTCAATCCGGTCGCCGACAGAGAAATAGTTATCCACGACAGTGTCGATCAGATGGTACAGGAAGCGGTCCGGCTCGCTGACCTCCTGCTCCCACAGGATAGGTTTCAGCACACGTAGCTCATGGATCTTTTGTTTGGTGACGGTGATAATGTAATGTCTGCCGAGAAACACGTTCAGTGCACGGAGGAAAATCTCCTCGTCATCGAAACGGATACTGTTGACAACTATAAAATAATGGCTTTCATAAATTTCAATCTTCGGGCGCTGCTCCTCTTCGCTGAGGCAATCCTCAACGGCCAGGTCATGCAGATTGTATAGGGGCTGAAGCAGCTCCAAATCCTCAACATCCGCATCAATCCAGTAGAAGCCCTCTGTAGGGGCTGTCAGTGTTTCTTCAATATCCTCAATAGTTGTAAAAACCCCTGCGTTCACCAGCCGGATTTTCATCTGATTCACTCCTTCTGTCCCCGGTCTTCTCCAGGGATATGCTAATTAAAGCACAGAGAAAAAAATCAGCTTGGCCGGTGGTACAATCAATGAATCAGGCCAAATGACGTTTCGAGAGCATGAAGAAGAACTGCTCCCGCCGCCGGCAAGCTGATGTTAATCCTGTGTGGTAGCTCACTTTGCACGCTTAACTGCGCACCCGGGTCGCCTTCCATGCTTCTCTCACCTCTTCTTTTCGTCATTTATGGTATGAAACACTTGTCTAGTATAACGCCGGGGTATGCCTCTTTCAAGCAAAATTCTTTTCACTTTCAGGGGCTCTTTAGCATTGTATGGACTTGACGAAAAGGAGGTTCATGATTTAAAGTGAATTTTAAGAAAAACAACGTTTGACATTTTAGATTTTTCTAACTGAATACAGCTAAATCTTATCAAGAGCAGGTGGAGGGACTAGCCCGATGAAACCCGGCAACCGGCGTGTGAACGCACGGTGCTAATTCTTGCGGAAGCTTTGCAGGGGATATTTGAATCCCGGCAGAAGTTCTCTGGCAGATGAGAGAGGCGCATATGACTGCAAATCTATGACCTTTCTCGCCCGAGAAAGGTCTTTTTTGGTTGTATTTTAAACACAAGCCGTATTAGCGGCACTCAAATTCAGTTAAGGAGTGGACACAACAATGCCAATTAAAATTCCCGACAGCTTGCCGGCCAAAGAGGTATTATCCGGGGAGAATATCTTTGTAATGGATGAAAGCCAGGCCTTCCACCAGGACATCCGCCCCTTGAGAATCGCTATTCTGAATTTAATGCCGACTAAGGAAACAACGGAAACGCAGCTGCTGCGCCTAATCGGAAACTCGCCGCTTCAGGTTGATGTGATTCTGCTGCATCCCAGCTCCCATACCTCCAAGAACACTTCGGCAGAGCACTTGAAGAGCTTTTATAAAACCTTTGACGAAATCAGCCACCGCCGTCTGGATGGATTAATTGTTACAGGCGCCCCGGTAGAACAGATGGAGTTCGAGGATGTGAACTACTGGGAAGAGCTGAAAGAAATCTTTGAATGGAGCAAACACAACGTTACTTCGACCATGCATATCTGTTGGGCTGCCCAGGCAGGATTGTATCACCACTTTGGAGTGCGTAAGGTTAGCTTGGACGAGAAATGCTTCGGAGTTTTCCCGCACACCGTGAGCCATAATAACGTCAAGCTGCTGCGCGGATTTGACGAAGTGTTCCATGTTCCACATTCCCGTCATACCGACATTTCCCGTGAGGATATCCTCGCTAATCCGGATCTGCAGATTCTGGCCGAATCGGAGGAAGCCGGAATTTATCTGGTAGCGACACATGACGGCAGACAGATTTTCGTTACCGGTCATTCTGAATATGATCCTTTTTCCCTCAAATGGGAGTATGACCGGGATGCAGCCAAGGGGATGGATGTCGCACTGCCGAAGCATTACTATCCTAAGGATGATCCGCAGCGCACACCGCCGGCCGTCTGGCGGGCCCATGCCAACTTATTGTTTGCCAATTGGCTCAATTACTATGTATACCAGGAGACCCCTTACGATATTGGTCCAATAATTTAAAAGAGAAGACGTTAGCTGCTTCACACTATATAGAAATGATTACACCACATTTAGGAGGCTTACAGATGGACGAGAAACTTAGGATTGAAAGCAGACTGGCGCAAATTGGCTCACAGGAAGATCCCGGTACAGGGGCAGTAAATTATCCGATTTATAATGCAACGGCATTCCGCCACCCTAGACTCGGACAAAGCACAGGTTTTGACTACAGCCGCACCAAAAGCCCAACCCGCTCCGTGCTGGAAGAGGCGGCTGCGGAGCTGGAATCCGGGGATGCCGGTTTTGCCTGCAGCTCCGGGATGGCTGCGCTGACCACAGTGTTTGCGCTGTTCGGGCATGGGGACCATCTGGTGGTCTCGCTGGATCTGTACGGGGGCACATACCGGCTGCTGGAGCGGATTCTGTCCAAGTACGGGATCACCGCCTCCTATGTGGATACAAACGATCTTGATGCGCTGGAAGCGGCACGCCTTCCGAATACGAAGGCTGTATTTATTGAAACCCCGACCAATCCGCTGATGATGATTACGGATGTATCAGCCGTGTGTACGTGGGCCCGCCGCCATGGGCTGCTCACAATCGTAGACAATACGCTGCTTACCCCGTTCTTCCAGCGTCCGCTGGAGCTCGGGGCGGATATTATTGTCCACAGTGCCACCAAATATCTGGGTGGCCATAATGATGTCCTTGCGGGTCTTATCGTTACCAAAGGCACCGAGCTGTCAGCAGAAATGGCCATTCTGCATAACTCTCTGGGTGCCGTGCTTGCACCAAATGACAGCTACCAGCTGATGAAAGGCATGAAGACGCTGGCCCTGCGTATGGAGCGGCATGAGAGCAATGCGCTGGAATTAGCTCATTATCTGCTGGAGCACCCGGCTATTGCAGAGGTATTCCATCCGGGGTTGCCTGATCACCCGGGCTACGAGATTCAGAACCGCCAGTCCTCGGGCAACACCGGGATCTTCTCCTTTAAGGTAAAAGACGCAAGATATGTGGAGCCGCTGCTCCGCCATATCCGCCTGATCGCCTTCGCTGAAAGCCTGGGCGGTGTCGAGTCGCTGATGACCTATCCGGCGGTGCAGACCCATGCCGACATTCCGGTCGAAATTCGCGATGCCGTAGGCGTGGATGACCGCCTGCTGCGCTTCTCCGTCGGAATAGAGCATGTGAATGATCTGAAGGGCGATCTCAGCCAGGCGCTGGAAGCAGCGCGGAGCGAGCTTGAGGAAGCTGCGAATTAAGGAAACAACAGGGATGAGCGATAATGAAAAATCGTTAAAATCCGCTGTCCAACTGCTTCATTTCGGCGGGGAAATCGACCGGAAAGCGAGCCGGTCGAAGACCCTATCACTGATCTGGACCAGGTTCTCGCAGGCAAATGATAAAGGATATAGGCAGCAGCGCCGCTTTATGGCGCTGCTGTTTTATTATGGCTTTAGCCAGTTGAGTGCGTGAAACGCGCGAAACAAAAAACCACCCGCTATGCGGGTGGAGGGAACGAGGGTTTGACCACCAAGACCATTCCGATAGAATTGAGATGTTCAGGCTCAATGGAAAGGAATGGTCAAAGATGGCAAACAAGAGCTATAGAAGTGGATGTGCAAATACCATATCGTGTTCACCCCGAAGTATAGACGGAAAGAAATATATAATCAAGTAAGGAAAGATTTAATCGAAATCTTCAAGCGTTTATGTAAATACAAAGGAGTCGAGTTCATAGAGGGACACATGATGCCAGATCACGTGCACCTGTTGGTCGCGATACCGCCGAAGATCGCCGTGTCCACGTTCATGGGATATCTGAAGGGAAAAAGTTCGCTCATGATCTTTGAGAAGCACGCTGGACTAAAGTATAAGTATGGGAATCGAAAATTTTGGGCGGAAGGATACTACGTGAGCACGGTGGGTTTAAATGAAGCCACGGTAGCCAAATACATCCGTGAACAAGAAGCACATGACCAAGCCATAGACAAATTGAGTGTAAAAGAATACGAAGATCCATTCAGTGACAAAAGGAACAAAAAGAAATAAGCCCGTTTAACGGGTAAGTGAAGATGACAAATTACACTGAGCCTGAACAAATGTGTGGTCAGGCTAGCGTCTTTAGGCGCAGTTTGGCAACGAGGGGTTATACCCCTAGAGCAAACCACCCGTTGGACGGGTGGTCCTGATTGTATGTAGAAGTAAAAAATGTAAAAAGTGGAGTGAAAGGTAGAAGTGCCTCTGAATTTGGCGTATGTGGGCAATGTAGCGGCATAAGCGGTAAAAGTGCGTTTGAATTCACCGTATGCCCGCTAAATGGCGGAATGAGAGATTGAACACCTTAGGAGCGCCAGCAAACTTCCAGATGAAGCTGCGAAGTCCATGCCCTACTTTGAGGGAGGATTTTGCCTCGGCTGAGGAATCGCGTGTACGCAAAAAGTTTCTCAAGCTGCCCGGATTGTGATACGATGAAGAAACGAGCTTATTCAAATGTTATACAAATTTAATTCATCCATCATACTAAATGGGCTTAAGAGGAGGCTGCGAACGATGAGTGCGATAGATCTTATTCTGGATAAGACGCTGAAGGGCGAACGTCTTCAATTGGAGGACACTATCCGGTTGTTCGAGAGCAACGAAATTGAGAAAATGGGCGCTGCCGCAGATATTATTATGAAACGCTGGCACCCGGACCCGCTGGCCACATTCGTGATCGGCCGCAATATTAACTACACCAATGTGTGCGATGTATACTGCCGTTTCTGCGCATTTTACCGCAGACCCGGATCCGAGGAGGGCTATGTGCTTCCGGATGAGACCATCTATCAAAAAATTGCCGAAACCATAGCCGTAAACGGTACGGAAATCCTCATGCAGGGCGGCACAAATCCGAATCTGCCGTTCAGCTACTATACGGATCTGCTGCGTGGCATTAAGCAGCGTTTCCCGGAAATTACGATGCATTCCTTCTCCCCGGCGGAGATTATGAAGATGAAGGAAGTGTCCGGCCTTTCTCTGGAAGAGGTAGTGCGGGAGATTCATGCCGCAGGACTAGATTCGCTGCCAGGCGGTGGAGCGGAAATTCTTGACGACCGTACCCGCCGCAAGATCAGCCGGCTGAAAGGCTCCTGGCGTGAATGGATGGACGTCATGCAGACCGCACATAAAATCGGCATGAACACGACCGCAACGATGGTTATTGGCCTGGGAGAGAGTATGGAAGAGCGCGCGCTTCATATGCTACGTGTGCGTGAAGCTCAAGATGAGTGTATCGCCAATAAATATGACTCCGAAGGGTTCCTTGCCTTCATCTCCTGGACATTCCAGCCGGACAACACCAACCTGAAGCTGGACAGACAGACGCCGGAGGAATACCTGAAGACGGTAGCCATCAGCCGGCTTGTGCTGGATAATATCAAGAACTTCCAATCCTCCTGGGTAACGATGGGTCCTGAGGTTGGCAAGTTGTCCCTGCAATACGGATGCAATGATTTCGGCAGTACAATGATTGAAGAGAACGTGGTTTCCTCGGCGGGTGCGACCTACAAGGTCAACATCGAGTCGATCACCCAGCTCATCCGTGAAGCGGGCAAGATCCCGGCGCAGCGCAACACACGCTACGATATCCTGCGGACGTTCGAGGATGCCAATGCGAAGATCGACAATGATTTTGTGATGCAGAACTAGGAAGCTCCGCCGATATTCTAAGTTTAATATACCTTCATATCAATGCGTTAGAGCACCTGTCCGTGTACTTGGCAATTCACGGGCGGGTGCTTTTTGCTTGTGTGCCTGCGTGGTAATAACTAACCAGCGGCTATGTCGAATCTACTAATATTTCAAGTTTTACAAAACTACTTATTAGATTTGATAAACTTCGACAGATTCCTTAACTTTGTCATGATACACTTTTTGCGGTCGGTATAAAGATACAAAGTGGGAGGATTATTAACTTATGAAAGTAACAAGATGGAACAAGCCTATCGCTTCAATACTGGCGGCCACGGTTCTTGGTGCGCAAGTGTTGGGGGGGATGTTTGCAGGTTCAGTTTTGGGAGCGGAAAAGGTTGAAGCCGCAGGTGCTGCTGCAGACTCTTCGGCCACAGTTAAACTGCGGCTCATGAGCACAACGGACGTGCATACAAATGTCTATGGCTGGGACTATTTCAAGAATAATAAATCCTTGACGGTAGGTCTGGACCGTACGGCAACATTGGTCAAAACAGCCAGACAAGAAAACCCGAACAATCTTTTGCTCGACAACGGTGATTTGATTCAAGGCACACCGCTTGGCACTTATATGGCAACCAAATCGGACATTATGACAAAGGCGGGCAAAATTCATCCGCTGATCGCAGCCATGAACGTGATGGGCTATGACGCAGCAACCTTCGGCAACCATGAATTCAACTACGGATTGGAGTATTTGGATCGGGTAGTTAATGGAAGCAAGGAAGATAGCGAAGCTACGAATGCTGATTTTAAATATGTGAATGCAAACATTTATATTGACGACCATAATGCGGATCCTGCAGATGACGTCAATGCCTATAAGCCTTATATCATCATTCCTAAGACAGTTACTGACAGCAGCGGCCAGACGCAGACGATCAAGGTGGGACTCCTTGGACTGGTAACACCGCAAATTATGGAATGGGACAAAGTGAATCTGGAAGGCAAATATATCACCAAGGATATTGCCGAAACCGCAGAGAAGTTTGTTCCCCAAATGGAGCAAGCGGGCGCAGATGTAATCGTGGCGATGGCACATACCGGGTTTGATGCATCTGCCGTGAAGGGTGATCTTTCCGAAAATGACGTCAATGCGCTGAGCAAAGTGCCGGGTATCGACGCCATCACCTTCTCCCACAGCCACAAGGTATTCCCGACCAACGGGAATGACACCCTGCTGGATGCTTCTTTTAAAGATCCCGTGACCAAGCTGCCGTACAATAACGACAAAGCGGTCATCGACAATGCAAAGGGACACATCAATAATGTTCCTGCTGTACAAGCCGGCTACGGCGGTGCATACCTGGGCATCATCGATCTCTCGGTTGTCAAAGACGGAGACAGCGGCTGGAAGGTGGATAAAGCCAACTCGGAATCCTCCACACGTTCGATCTACCGCACAGAAAACAAAGTGAACATCGCAACTGTTGCTCCGGATGCCGAAGTGGATGCGGCGGTTGCAGCCGACCATGAAGCTACAATCGCGTACACCGGCCAGAAGCTGGGCGAAACTACGGCTCCGATGAACAGCTACTTCGCTATGGTACAGGATGATCCGACAGTACAGATCGTAACCTATGCGCAAAAATGGTACGTGGAGAATTACATCGCCACCAGCGCACCTGAATACAAGGATCTGCCAATTCTCAGTGTCGGGGCTCCTTTCAAAGCGGGACGAAATGGCCCTGACGAATACACCAAAATTGATAAAGGCGATTTGACGATCCGCAGCGCCAGCGACCTCTATCTCTATGACAATACGCTGAAAGCAATTCTGGTTAAAGGCAGCACAGTCAAAGAATGGCTTGAAATGAGCGCCGGTGCCTTCAACCGTATCAAAACAGGCATTTCGACGCCGCAGTCTTTGCTTAATCCTTCTTTTGCCGTATATAATTTCGATGTAATTGACGGAATTAAATATCAAATTGATGTGACCAAGAACGCAAAGTACAAGCCGGACGGGTCTATCAATGACGCAACTTCCAGCCGGGTGACGGAAGTGACCTACAACGATCAGCCGCTGGACATGAATCAGAATTTCGTAGTCGTAACGAATAACTACCGTGCCAGCGGCGGCGGCAACTTCCCAGGTGTGAAGGACTCGGTCATGATCCTGAATTCCCAGGAAGAGAACCGTCAGGTGCTGATGGATTACATCACCACTGCCGGTACAATTGATCCAACCGCTGACAACAACTGGTCCATTGCTCCGATCAAGGGGAATGTCAACGTTACCTTTACCTCTTCACCAGCTGCAGCAGCAGTGATGACCGGGAACATTACGGATACCGGTGAGCGTGACGGACGTGATTTTGAAATCTACAATTTGAAATTGAAGGAAACCACTCCTCCGCCTACCGGGGATGTCGAGGTTCATCTTCTCGGAATCAATGACTTCCACGGCCAATTGGATACAACTTCTATGGTGGGCGATAAAAAGGCAGGTACTGCAGCTGTGCTCGCCACCTATTTGAAAGAGGCACGCGCGAAATATCCGAATTCTCTGTTGTTCCATAACGGTGACTCCGTGGGTGCATCTGCACCGGTATCCTCGCTTGAACGCGACGAGCCGACCCACGAATGGATGAACCTGATGAAATTTGATGTGGGAACCTTGGGCAACCATGAGTTCGATCAGGGTGTTGCAGCGCTGAAAACACAAATTTTCGGCGGTGTGGACCCGGTTAACAGCAAAGTTAATCATGCGGGTTCGGATTTTGATTACATCAATGCTAATGCAGTAGACAGCAAAACCGGAGAACCGATCATCACGCCTTATGTTATTAAGGAAGTTGCCGGTATCCAAATCGGCTTTATCGGTGTGGTTACCAAAGCGACGCCAAGCAAAGTATCCCCTGCCGGAACGGCTGGCGTGAAATTCCTGTCCGCTGAGGAAGAAGTTGCGGCGATTGAGAAATACGCCAAGGAATTGCAGCAAAAAGGCGTGGAAACGATCATTGTACTTGCCCATGATCCCGCTACAACTAAAAATGATGTGACCACAGGCGAAGCTGCCGATCTGGCCAACGCGCTTCCGGCCAACTCGCCGGTAGACGTTATCGTAGCCGGAGATAACCATGCGCTGGCCAATGGGGTTGTGAACGGCAAGCTGGTTGTTCAGGCTTACTCTTACGGCACCGCTTTTGAAGACATCAAGCTTGTCATTGATTCTACTACCCGTGATGTGAAGAGCAAAACGGCTGTAGTTACGACCACATTCCAGGAAAATATCACACCTGATGCCGAGACTGAGGCACTGGTGAATAAGTATCTGGCGCTTCATCCGGAGCTGACTCAGCCTGTAGGCACTACAGACGGAACGATTAACCGCAACGATGCCTACACCAAGGAATCCAATCTCGGCAACCTGATTGCCGATGCGATGCGCCAAGCCGATTTCGGTGACGGCAAAGGGGCTGCTGATTTCGCCTTTATGAATCCGGGCGGCATCCGCGCTGACCTTCCAAAGGGGAATGTGGCATTTGGCGATTTGGCCAAAATCCAGCCGTTCGGCAACACGCTGGTGAAGCTGACCCTGACCGGCGAACAAATCAAAACGCTGCTTCAGCAGCAGTGGAACGTTAAAGCCGATGGAACGGTAGATACAAAAACACTGCAGATTTCCGGTCTGAAATATACGGCCAACATGTACCTGCCGGTTGCTGACCGTGTGGCCAATCTTACCAAGGCTGACGGAACCGCGATCAGCATGACTCAGAGCTATACGGCAGTAGTCAACAATTTCATGGCTGCAGGCGGTGACAATTACAGCGTATTAACGAAGGCAAGCGCAACTTTGCCGGGACCTATTGACCTCGACGTGTTCTATGACTACGTTGTGAAGACATTCAAGGGCGGTGCCATTACTGCGGCGCTTGAAGGACGTATCGTCAATAATCTTACGGCTCCTAGCACAGGGGGAGGCGGTACATTACCGTCAGCAACACCAAAGCCTTCTCCAACCACATCACCAAGCCCGTCTCCTAGCGCAACACCTGCGCCGGCGGGAACTTCAGCGCCTAGCGCAACGCCGGTGCCGAGTGCAACAGCGGTTCCTGTATTTAAGGATCTGGGCAAGGTAGCCTGGGCACAGGAAGCGATCAGTGCTTTGGCCGCCAAAGGCATTGTCAAAGGCCTGGACGGCAACACTTTTGCTCCGGCGAAAACGGTAACCAGAGCAGAATTTGTAACCATGCTTGTTCGTTCACTGAACCTTAGCACGCCAGGAAGTGCAACGTTCAAGGATGTTAAGCAAGGAACCTGGTATTCTGAGCCGATCTCCATTGCGGTGAATGCCGGTCTTGTAAAAGGCTCCGGAGATAACCGCTTTGAGCCGGGACGTGTAATTACCCGCCAGGAAATGGCGATTATGATTGCGGGTGCGCTTAAAGAGCAGCTGCCTTCCGTAGATAAGACTGCGGTTTTGGCAAAGTTCGCCGATAAGTCCTCCATTGCCTCCTATGCCCAGGAAGCTGTTGCACAGCTGACAGAGCTTGGAATTCTGAATGGGATGGATGACGCCAAGTTTGCACCTAAATCAAATGCGAACCGTGCTCAGGCAGCGGTGATCATCTACCGCATGCTGGAGAATAAAGCATCTTAATTTCAGCTTTTACCCGGATGTTCCGCCGGCTCTCTTAGAGAGCAGCGGAACATCTTTTTTTAAAATATAAGAATTTATATGTTCACACTATAAATTATCCTTCTATTTCTCGCTGAAACGGATACCGTCCTTTTGAGAACGGCGAAGTCGTTTCCACTTGTGCCAAGTTCATTAAGAGGATATCCGGGAGAAAGTTGATCTCTGCAACCCGCTGACCGCTGCGGCTGCTCAGGGATTACTTCGCTGCAGCTTCCCACTTGCAGCGGATAGGGGAAACAATCGCATTTTCTTTCTTCAGCTCGGTGAAGGCTTTGTCAATGGCTTTGCGTTCCAGTCCCGACAGCTTTTCCACTTCACCTGCGCTAAGCGGGTTCGGCGAAGCTTTGATAATATCCAATACCTGTTCTTTAACACTCATGTCTTCCACTTCCTCGTTTGATTTTTGTGTATCACATTAGCTTTGATAGATAGATTGAATTTAAGATTTTCCCATTAGCCGAGGACGTAGCTACGGTGAATATTTGGACTTCCAGCCGCTGTTGTCGTAAGGATTTCTTGATTTAACCCGCTTGATGCGGTGGAAATCCATGACTGGTTATGCTTCCGAAGCGAGCTTTCCTATGGAAAGCTTTCAGGCGGTGGCTATCGCTCCTACAGTTCCAAAATTCCCCTCCGCGACTTGCCCTTTTGTGTAGTTTTTAAGTTCATTCTATATAGATTAGTAGTATAGGAAAATATGAGCAATAACGCAGTGATATTTTTGGGGGATAAAAAAAGTAGGTGAGAAAAAGGATTTACATATACAACCAAAAGTGATATCATAATCATATCAAATACATATCTTATGGAGGTATCTTTATGAAAGAGAAAACATTGCGCCCGGTCAGCGGTTTTTGGGTTGTCGCTTTAATTGTCATTTGTTTAGGCGGAGGCATTTACGGTGCGTCTCAGGAGTATGTGGCGGTACCGCTCATCCTGTTCGCTCTAGCTGCTGTGCTGTGTACGAGTATTACAGTAGTTCAGCCTAACAAGTCAGTGGTAGTGACCTTCTTCGGACAATATGTCGGAACCATTTCAAGCAGCGGTTTATGGGCGGTTATCCCGTTCAGCATTCGTAAGACGGTATCGCTTCGCGTACGCAACTTCAACAGCGTCAAGCTGAAGGTGAATGATGTGGAAGGCAATCCGATCGAGATTGCCGCTGTTATTGTGTTTAAAGTGATCAATTCGGCCAAGGCGTTGTTTGATGTAGATAAATATATGGCTTTTGTGGAAATCCAGAGTGAGACGGCTCTGCGGCATGTAGCAAGCAGGTATCCCTATGACAATTTCAACGAATCAGGAATGTCACTGCGTGCCAATGCGGATGAAATTGCCAAGGAGCTGGCAACCGAACTGCAGGAGAGATTGTCCTTATCCGGTGTAGAGGTCATTGAAGCCCGGCTGACTCATCTGGCCTATTCTACGGAGATTGCCAGCACGATGCTCCAGCGCCAACAGGCATCCGCTATTCTGTCTGCCCGCCAGATTATAGTGGAAGGCGCAGTTGGAATGGTCGATTTGGCCATCCGCCAGCTTAAAGAAAGCGGAGTCGTTGAGCTTGATGAAGAGCGCAAAGCGGCGATGATCAACAATCTGATGGTAGCGATTGTGTCGGAGCGCGGAGCGAGTCCGGTCATTAACGCCGGCTCGTTGTACTAGAGGCGGTTCATCATGGCGGCCAAAAAAAGCTTTCCGCTGCGGATCGATCCTGAGCTCCATGAGGCGCTGGAACGCTGGGCGGCAGAGGAATTCCGCAGCGTAAACGGACATATAGAGTACCTGCTGCGTGAGTCTTTGAAGCGTTCGGGCCGCTTGCCGGGAAGTAAACGCCGGGAAGAATAATATAGCTTGCGGAATTTCGGGCAGGCTGCAGGCTTGACGGAAGATGAGGACAGATTTATAATTACTCCATAATTCACGTTATCAGCTCCGACAAAGACATGGACCGTTAGCTCAGGACCGCTTCAGAGAGAGGAAACAAGGCTGCAAGTTCCTCCGGTATCCGGCTTCCGATTTACCCCTTTGTAGCTGCGGTTATGAACTCCCGAATGCTGCTTGTTGAAGACAGCCGCTGAGGGACAGTAAGAACCGCCGGTTCATGGCCGTTATTCCCATGCTGACGAAGGATGTAATCCCGTAAATGGCTGCTTTTAATTTAAGGTAGTTAGCCGGGAGGAATCGAATTTGGGTGGAACCACGGGTGCAATCACTCGTCCCTTTGCGGGACGGGTGTTTTTTGTGTGCGTGGATCATTCCGTTCCGAAGCAAATGCTAACAAAACTTTGATGGGAAAATAACGCGGACAGACGAAGTGACTTTTACGGGTTCTTGTCCAAACGAATCGCTCCCTTGCGAGGTGACCGCTAAAAAAGGCAATAGGATGCCCGGGAGGCTTAAAAAGCTCCTTTTAAAAAGGGCTATAGGGAGGGCCCCGGCTTCTGAACGGTGTACCCGAGTCGTTGCAGTTGGCGGATTAAACGATCTTCGGAAGAAATCGCATTTCGCCCAAGTAAATAGTCGGTACCAAGCTCCCGGTAAGGATCATTCGTTCTCAAGATGTGATAGGCGATGACGAGTAATTTATGAGCGAGGGCAACAATGGCTTTGGGTTTACCCCGCCTGCGGGCGAGGGCCCAGAACTTTGCCCCTAAAAACGTTCGGGTTTTACTGGCGGCCCAAGCGGCTTCGACGAGTGCGCTGCGAAGTGCGGAGTTGCCTTTGAGGGTAGCCGAACTTTTTTTTTACCGGCGCTTTCGTTACTGCCTGGACTGAGTCCGGCCCAGGAAGCAAGATGGGCAGCGGACGGGAACACAGACATATCGATCCCGAGTTCTGCGACGAGAATCTTGGCGGTATGGGGACCGAGACCGGGAACGCTCTGAAGGAGCTGAAGCTTCGGGAGATGAGGAGCAAAGGCGATGTCCATCTCAGCCTCCAGTTCAGCAATAGAGGATTCCAGAAAGGCCAGATGCTTCAAGGAATGGGAAATCATTTGGCGGTGGTGCTTGGTAACGCGCCCGTTCAAGGCGGCGGTCAACTCCGGAAGTTTGGCGCGAAGCTTGCCTTTAGCCAAGTCGGCGATCACGTCAGGTTCGAGGACCTCGCCATTGACAATGGCTTGAAGCATAAGGCGACCCGAAACACCAAAGAGGTCGGAGACAAAACTGGAGAGTTTGATATTAGCATCCTCAAGTACCTTGTGAATGCGATTGCGTTCGGAAGCCTCGTGGCCTTTGAGTTTTTTGCGGTAACGGGTCAAATCACGGAGGTTGCGGATCTCTTGAGGCGGCACAAAGCTGCTGCGAATGAGATCGCAGCGATGAAGCTGGGCCAGCCACTCCGCATCCTTGACGTCGGTCTTGCGTCCCTTGATATTCTTGACATGAGCCGCATTGGCGACGGTCAAGGAACAGGAATCTTGAAGGACATTGAAGACGGGTTTCCAAAAGACCCCGGTACTTTCCATCGCGACGTCGGTGCAGCCTTCGTGCTCCAGCCAATCGGCGAGGGAGAGAAGACCGGAGAGGACGGTAGGGAATTCGCGAATCTGTTTGGTGGGTTTGGTGTCTAAAGGTCCTTTGAGAAGACAGGCGACAATCGTGGCTTGATGAACATCCAGGCCGGCACAGCATTGACGAATAGCATCCAAAACAAAACATCCTTTCTTGGCAGGGCTACGGGCCGTCCGATCCAGTGAAATTTGATGGAGGTGCTCGGGGCAACAATACATTGTACTCGAAGACGGCCGTATTTCAATTTAGGAGTCGAGGTCGTACACACAATAAGTTTACCGACTTCACCTGTCCTGCTTAGTATCTGGTATGTACAGGATGCTTGTCGGTTAAACCTCAAGCCTATTTTCATAACACATTGTGCCCGCAAGGGCATTAAAATTTAGGAGGAATAACAATGTCAGTAAGTATCAAGCTACCGGACGGCTCGGTCCGGGAATACGCCGATGGCAGCAGCATCGATGATGTGGCCGCCTCCATTAGCAGCGGACTCCGCAAGAATGCCGCAGCGGGCAAAATGAACGGGATTGTCGTAGATTTGTCGACTCCACTGCAGGAAGACGCGCTGGTGGAAATTGTAACGCTGGATTCGCCGGAAGGCCTTGAAGTTATGCGCCACAGTACAGCCCACTTGATGGCCCAGGCGGTCAGACGCCTATTCGGCACAAAGGAAGTCAAGCTGGGAGTAGGTCCGGTAATTGAGGATGGTTTCTATTATGATATGGATCTGGAGCATCCGCTGAATCCCGAGGATCTGCTGAAGATCGAGAAGGAAATGGATCGCATCGTTTCCGAGAATCTGCCGATTGTACGCAAAGAGGTTAGCCGCAAGGAAGCGCTGGATCGCTTTGGCGAGCTGGGCGATCCTTACAAGCTGGAGCTGATCGAAGCGCTGCCTGAGGATAGCGTGATTACTATTTATGAGCAGGGCGAATTCTTTGACCTGTGCCGCGGCCCGCATCTGCCGTCGACTGCGAAGATCAAAGTGTTCAAGCTGATGAATGTGGCCGGTGCTTACTGGCGCGGCGACAGCAAGAACAAAATGCTTCAGCGAGTATACGGCACAGCCTGGCTTAAGAAAGCACAGCTGGACGAGCATCTGCATCTTCTGGAGGAAGCTAAGAAACGTGACCACCGGAAGCTGGGCAAGGAGCTGGAGATCTTTACATTTAACCAGCTTGTTGGACAAGGTCTGCCGATCTGGCTGCCGAAGGGCGCTAAGCTGCGCAGCATTCTGGAGCGTTATATTGTGGATCTGGAAGCAAGCCTTGGCTATCAGCATGTGTACACTCCGGTGCTGGGCAACGTAGAACTCTACAAAACTTCCGGCCACTGGGAGCATTATCAGGAAGATATGTTCCCTAAGATGACAATTGACAACGAAGAATTTGTGCTTCGTCCGATGAACTGCCCGCATCACATGATGATCTATAAGAGCTCGATGCACAGCTACCGTGATCTGCCGATCCGTATTGCCGAGCTTGGCATTCAGCACCGTTACGAAATGTCCGGCGCATTGACCGGTCTGCACCGTGTACGCTCCATGACCTTGAATGACTCCCATATTTTCTGCCGCCTGGACCAGATCAAGAGTGAGTTCACACGCGTGCTTGAGCTGATCAAGCAGGTGTACAGCGATTTCGGGATTTCCGATTACCGGTTCCGGTTGTCCTACCGTGATCCTAAAGATACTGAGAAATATTTCCCTAACGATGAAATGTGGGAGACTGCTCAGCGGATGCTGCGCGAGGTTGTTGAAGAAGCGGGCCTGCCGTTCTTCGAAGCAGAGGGCGAAGCCGCCTTCTACGGTCCGAAGCTGGACGTTCAGATCAAAACAGTTCTGGGTAAGGAAGAAACATTGTCCACTGTGCAAATCGACTTCCTGCTGCCGGAGCGCTTTGAGCTTGAATATGTAGGCGATGATGGTCAGAAACATCGTCCGGTCGTGCTTCACCGCGGAATTCTCGGCACCATGGAGCGTTTCGTAGCGTTCCTTCTGGAGAATTTTGCCGGTTCGCTGCCGCTGTGGCTTTCCCCGCAACAGGTGAAGATTATTCCGGTATCCTCTGCTTTTGACGAATATGCCAAAGAAGTGGAAGCGAAGCTGCTGAAGAGCGGCATCCGGGCTGAAGTGGATCTGCGCAACGAGAAGATGGGCTATAAGATCCGTGAAGCCCAACTGGAAAAACTTCCATATATGTTCGTCGTGGGAGAGAACGAGATGAACGCGGGATCCGTCTCCATCCGCAAGCGTGGAGAAGGCGATATCGGCGCCCAGCCGCTGCAGGAAGTTATTGAGTCCCTTGCCAAAGAGATCGCCGAGCGTGTAATTTAGTCACCTGATATGAACCTCTGTCATAGGCCCCATGAAGCCGGAACCTGGTGCTTCATGTATAAAATTTTGTGAAACGGGAAACCTTCGCTAATAGGGGGAGGTTTAAGAAATGAACAAAATGGGCTTATGTCAGAGGTTTTGGTGTCTATTCGTTACCATCGTGCTTATGCTGGCTGCTGCGGATATCTATCCGGATTATGGACGCAAGTCGGTTGAGGCGAGCGGGACGGGAGACACTGCCAATCCGCTAAACGTCCGTATAACGGAGTCAGAGGCTTCTCAAAATACAAAGGATCCAGCTGTTTTTACAAGTGTTCGCAATACCAAGCAATCAGAGGTGCTGGCTACCGGCCGCGTGATCCTGCATTCTCAGGAGACGATCTCCAGCGGAGCATCCTCACTCGGCGGCGCCTCAAGAGCAACGCGCCCTGCCGCAACACAGGCGCCTCAGCCAGCGGAAGGAACGGAGGGCCGCAAGAAGACCAATGCTGCTTCCAAGCTGCCGGCCACCGTGCCTGTAGCCGCACCGGCGCCGGAGCAGATCATCACTTCGCTAAAGGTCATGGCAACCGGCTATACGGCCGGATTTGAGTCTACAGGCAAAACCTCAAAGCATCCGCAATACGGGATCACGTATTCAGGTGTCAAGGTGCGCAGGGACAAAAATACCGTCTCCACCATCGCAGCGGACCCGAAGGTTCTGCCGCTGGGCAGCATCCTTTATATTCCGGGTTATGGCTACGCTGTTGTTGCAGATACCGGATCGGCGATTAAAGGACGGAAGATTGACTTATATTTTTCCACTACCAAGCAGGTGTATAAGGAGTGGGGCAAAAAAACAGTTGTGGTCCAGCTCATCAAACGCGGGAACGGGAAATGCACGGAGAGCATGCTGAAGAGTCTCAGCCGGGCGATCCAGACATACAAGACCGTTCCGCAAGACCTGCTGGAGGAAATCGTTTAAACGCAATTACGGACGTTAGGCAGTTTGAATTCTTTTTCACTTGGGGATGCATAATACAGCCCTTCACTTCCCATAATACGGACTGGGGCAAAACACTTGCCTCTTCCGAAAAGGGAGGTGAATTCCGTGGCTAAAAAACCAAAGGTACAAGAAAACTACAAAACACCGAATGAAAAATACAATGCTGAGTTTGCTGTCGAGAATGACGGCGCAACAAAGCAAAGCAACAACACGTTGTCCAAACCGGCCCAAAAACCGCAGCAGTAATGCGGTGATGGACTCTGGGTTACATCTAAAAGCAATGAAGCAGGCTGTCCCGATCACGCTCATATTGAGCTGAGGGGCAGCTTTTTTTGCGGCTTTAAAGAGTAGCCATTGAAATAATCCATGAAATTTCTTACTATTAATACCAATGGACTCCGTCCAGAGACTGAGGCTTATTTACTTCTCGCGCCGCTGTTCCCCGCACCAGTATTCCTGTAGACTAAGGCTATAAGAAACGGATCACATGATTGCTATAACAACTAAAGGGGAAATGGATTATGAAAAGAAGGTTCACCAGCCAGGTACTTGGCGGTCTGATCCTGATTGGACTCGGCGCAGTGTTCCTGCTGAGGCAGATGGGTTATACCGATTTCAGCATAGGATCACTAATTTCTGACTACTGGCCGGTTATTCTCATTTATATGGGTGTGCAGCGTTTACTATCCACCGACGATCATCAATCTAAATTTTCATCAGCGCTTGGCGGATTTTTCTTTCTGGCGCTTGGGGTCTTTTTTCTGGGGCGCAACTTGGACTGGTTCGATGTTTCAGCAGGCGACTTTTTTAAATTGCTGATACCCGTCATGTTGATCGGCGGAGGACTGTTTGTGATCTTCAAGCCGCGTAATGCTACACCACCGGTACCTCCCGTACCGCCAGCACCGCCAGCGCCGCCAAGCTTCTACCCGCCGGGCCAGGGTTCACCGGATGCCACGCCTCCAAAGCCGCTGGAATCGACGCTGGATGAGCAGTTTGAGCAGAAGTTCGGCAAACCTGCCGGAGAGCGTGACTGGAATGAATATTTAAATAAAGACACTAATGAAGACGAGATTGACCCTAAGGATGGCCGTTTTCAATCCGCTGCGGAATCGCGCTGGCAGGAGAACCGGGAACGTCATGAACGCAGACGGCAGGAGCGCCAGGAACGGCATGCCCGCAGACACGGCGAGTGGCATGAAGAGTTTCACCAGACAGAGGATCATAAGGAAACGACGAACCGGTCTGCTTTTATCGGAGATGTCCATATGGGACGTGAGCATTTTCAATTGAAGCATACCAACGTTTCGCAATTTATCGGTGACACGGTGCTGGACCTGACCAATGCGCAAATTCCTTACGGGGAGACGAAGATTAATATTTCCGCGTTTGTCGGCGACATCAAAGTGTATATTCCGGATGATATGAATCTTGGGGTATCTGTGACCAGCAGTTCCTTTATCGGTGACATGCAGGTACTGGAGCAGTCGCGCAGCGGGTTTATGAGCAATGTGCAGTGCAAGACACCTTATTACAAGGAAGCAGGCAAAAAGGTCCGTATTAACGTGAGTGCTTTCATCGGCGACATTAAAGTCAAAACGGTAGGTTAAGGATGGGGACGATCTTTAGCAATACCAAATGGATGCTGCTTGTTTATTTCCTGCTCAGCGGAGGTTTGGCTGCCGGACTTGTGTATGCCGGAACATGCTTGGGCTATATCGAAGTTGTGGATTACCGCATGTGGGTGTACCTGTGTGTTGGGATTGTATTGTTCACCGTGGTTATCGGCTATGTGGCGGGACAGCGGATTCAGCGCCGGATCGATCATCTGGATCTGAACATGCTGCAGGTGGCTAAAGGCAATCTGTCTGTACGGATGCCTGAAAGTGATGATCAGTCCTTTGCGCGGGTCTACCATGAATTCAACATCATGATGGATACCGTGGAGAACAAGATGCAATTGCTGCAGCGGCTTGGGGAACAGGAAGTGATTGAAAAAGAAAAGGCGGCGGAGAGCGCGGTACTGGAAGAGCGGAGGCGAATGGCCCGGGATCTGCATGATACGGTGAGCCAGCAGCTTTTTGCGATTCATATGTCCGCTTCTTCGCTGCCTAAAGTTCTGGAACGCAATGAAGAGCAGGGCCAGATCGTGATGAACCAGTTAATTACGATGTCCCAAATGGCGCAAAAGCAGATGAGAGCGCTGATTGCACAGCTGCGTCCGGTGGAACTGGAAGGCCGTAATCTGTTTGAAGCGCTGGAGAAATGGTTTCCTGACTATTGCCGCCAGAATGGGCTTAAAGGTGTGAAGGAGCTTGAACTGCAGGGCGAATTGTCGGAAGCGATCGAGCATCAGCTGTTCCTGATTATTCAGGAGTCGATGGCCAATATCGTCAAACATGCAGGAGCAAGGGTGGTCAGCCTGTCGTTGCGCGAAGTGCCGAGGCAGGTCGTACTGAGCATCAGCGATGATGGTCAGGGCTTTGAGCATGTGCAGCACAAGCAGGGGTCCTACGGGCTCACCACGATGCGCGAGCGTGCGGAAAAGCTTGGCGGCCAAGTGGAAATTATCAGCCGCAAGGGAGCGGGAACGACGATCCGCGTACATATTCCAAAGTTTGTGTAGGGCTATCAGGAACAGGGGGATTAAAACATGAGTCTTATAAAAGTGCTGCTTGTGGATGATCATGATATGGTGCGGATGGGGCTCAAAACGTATCTGATGCTGGAGCCCAGTTTCGAGGTTATCGGCGAAGCGGCGAATGGCCAGGAAGCGCTGGAAATGCTGAAGGCCGGCGGACAGGACGGTCTGCCTGATCTCGTGCTGATGGATCTGATGATGCCGGTGATGAACGGTGCCGAAACGACGAGGGCCGTCCTAGCCGAATTCCCCGGGCTTAAAATTGTCATCCTCACCAGCTTTCTGGAAGATGATCTGGTCGTAGACGCCATTGAAGCCGGAGCTGTCAGCTACGTGCTCAAAACTGTCTCGGCCGAGGAGTTGATCTATGCGCTGCAAGGAGCGTACCGCGGGATGCCGGTCATGACCGGCGATGTCTCACAGGCGCTGACCCGCGGCATCCGCCAGCGGACTGTACAGGGGGATTCCTCCGGCCTAACCGAGCGTGAGAAGGAAGTGCTGCTGCTTATTGCCGAAGGCAAAACCAACAAGGACATCGGCGAGGAGCTGCATATCAGCATCAAGACGGTGAAGACACATGTCAGCAACCTGCTGATGAAATGCGAACTGGACGACCGCACACAGCTGGCGATTTACGCCCACCGCAAGGGCTGGGCGCAGGGATAAAGGAAATGGATTCATTACAATGGCTTTATAGGAATCTATCAGTAAATAGGACCTGACTATTTACTGGATGGCAGAATGAAGCTTGATCATAATAAGATGTTGTTAAGGGCCGGCGCGGCAATGTGCGCGCGGGTCTTTTTGTTTTTTTATATGCTGAAGTAACAAATACAACAGTCTTTGGTTGTTATTCCTCTGCTACGGTGTCTGAACCCTATTATCTTTTATCTCCGCTTAAATTGTTTTTAATGTGACCTTAAGGTTTAAAGTACAAAATAAGAACAAGAGAACAACACAATACTCCTTGTCGAACAGGCAAGGCACGGGAGGAACGTAAACATGGACGATAACAAAAACAACTTCAATCGTGATAATGAACCTTCACCGGATCGGGAATGGGATAATGCTAAGAACAATGACAGCAGCAATAATAACCAATCAACCGATTCAGGATCCTCATACTACTATTCCTATGGACCTTTTAAATCTTTGAACAAAGACGAGATGAATCCGGATGATGTACAGCATTACAACCGGATGGAGTCGGAGCGGGTTGAGGTCACCCCTCCGCAGCCGATCAAACCGGCCCCTTACAGCACTTCACTTCGCACTACCGGAAATGACGGCGGTGGACGGGGCAGCAATGGCGGCAATGGTTCGGATGGCGGCAACGGCTGGCAGTATAACCGCAAGCCCCAGAGACCGGTAAAAACCGCCTTGATTTCTTTCCTCGCCGGGATGGTCGTGCTGTCAGGCTCAATGTTCATGGCAGACCGCGGTAACTGGTTCACAGGTGGTGAACAGGCGGCAACAGCTACAGTGGCCAGCCCGGCAGCCAAGACGGCAGTCGGCAATGCCAATATTACTCCTTCGACGTCCACCACGGCACTTGTTACCGGATCAGGTGATGTGTCGAGTGTAGTAGATGGAGTTGGACCGGCAGTCGTCAAAATCGAGACATTGGTCAAAACGGGCTCCGGCAGAAGCTCAACCAATCCAAACACGAGCGATCCGTTCTCACAATTTTTCTTTGGTGATCAATTCGGAGGCAGTGGATCTTCCGGGACGGACCAGAATTCCCAGTCAGAACCAAAGTCGGATTCATCACAGCTAACTCCTTACGGTATTGGAACAGGCTTCATTTATGATTCGGCCGGATATATACTGACTAATCAGCATGTTGTTGATAATGCAGATGTTATACAAGTAACTGTTGATGGAACCACCAAGCCTTATGGGGCGAAACTGCTCGGCGCCAGCAAAGATCTGGATTTGGCAGTCCTGAAGATCGAAGGGGCAGACTTCCCTACAGTGGCTCTTGGAGATTCCGACAGCATCAAGGTAGGCTCTGAAGTTGTCGCGATCGGCAACCCGCAAGGTTTCGATCATACAGTCACTGCTGGTGTGCTGAGTGCCAAGGACCGCAGCATTGATATTAACGAAGAAGACGGCAGCGGGACACGCAATTACAAAAACCTGCTTCAAACCGACGCATCGATCAACCCTGGTAACTCCGGCGGACCGCTGCTTAACATGAACGGCCAGGTTATCGGAATGAACGTTGCGGTAAGCACGCAGTCTCAAGGTATCGGGTTTGCCATTGCAGTCAACACCATCAAAGAGGTAGTAGACAAACTTGAAGCCAACCAGGAAATTCCGAAAGAACCTGTTCCATTTATCGGTGCCTCGCTCATGACCATTACAGATGAAGTGGCGAAACAAATGGGCACTGACATCAAAGAAGGATCTGTAGTTGCAGAGATTGTCTTTAAATCACCAGCTTATTCCGCCGACCTGCGTCCTTATGACATCATTACAGGTGTGAACGGAACGAAATATGCAACCAGCCAGGATCTGATTACTTATATCCAATCCTTGAAGGTTGGAGACAAGGTCACAATGAATGTGGTCCGTGACGGCAAAACGCTTGAGCTTCCGGTTACCATCGGCAACAAAAATGATTTTGACACCACCCAAACTCAGAAGCAGTAAATACACCGGACGGTAAAGTGAGCAGCGGAAGGGGGAACCCTTCCGTTTTTGCTGCACAGGGCGCTGGGCCGCGCATTCATGCTACAATAGAGATAAACGATCTAGACAATGGGGGCTGTTTGATGCGACCGAATATTCTAATTATTGATGACGATGAAAAAATTATTTCCATGCTGCGCCGTGGTCTTGCCTTTGAGGGTTATGATGTAAAAACTGCGGCTAACGGGGCCGATGGACTGCGTGCTGTTCTGAACAGCGATCCCGATGTAGTCATACTTGATGTGATGATGCCACAGGTAGACGGTTTTGAGGTCTGCCGTCGTTTGCGGGAAGGCGGAAGCAGTGTGCCTGTACTGATGCTGACAGCCAAGGATGAAATCGAACACCGGGTCAAAGGGCTGGATCTCGGAGCAGATGATTATCTGGTAAAGCCTTTTGCGCTGGAGGAGCTGCTGGCCCGGGTGCGCGCACTGCTTCGCCGCAAGAGCGAGCAGGGAGGCGGCGCAGATCAGGCAGTGTCGTATGAGGATATTACGCTGGATGTGGACTCGCGTGAAGTCACTCGCGCCGGCAAACGTCTGGAGCTGACGGCCAAGGAGTTTGAACTGCTGCATTTGTTCCTGCAGAATCCGAAGCGCGTATTGTCCCGCGACCTGATTATGGATAAAATTTGGGGCTATGATTACAGCGGGGAGTCCAATGTGCTTGAGGTCTATATTGCCATGCTGCGCCAGAAGACGGAGGAGCACGGCGGCAAACGTTTGATCCAGACGATCCGGGGAGCCGGTTACATTCTAAGAGGTGACAATTAAACATGTCTATTAAATTGCGGCTGACAGCCTGGTATTCAGGAATTTTGGCCGTTATGCTGCTGGCTTTATCAGCCGCAATTTACGGTTTTGTCTATTTTAATACGTATGGTGATTTGAAGGACCGGCTTAAACTGCAGGCACAGCAGGTTCAACCTGACATGGGCTTGAACAATGACGGTACTTTGGGGCCGGTGCTTAGAGGGCCTGCAGGACAAAGTTTATTTGCCCAAGTGTATATTTATGACCTGGAAAAGCTGATTCTCAGCACGAACATGACACAGATCAATCTGGAATTCAAATATCCTGCGAAAGAAAACATCCAGAAACAGCAAGGATTCTCTCAGTCCTATTATGGCGGGAATCCCTTTCTGATCTACCAGCAGGCAGTTGATGTTGCTACTAGCAGCGGCAATCATGCAGGTGTACTTCAGGTTGCAGTATATATTGGGGAACAAGTGACAATGCTGACCCGGCTCAAGAACATCCTGCTCGTCGGCTCTTTTGCCACGCTGATCGCAGCCTTCACCTTCGGCCTGTTCCTGGCCCGTAAATCCATGAGCCCGATCGGCATGGTCATTGAAGCTGCGAACGGAATTCAGACGGGAACCGATCTGAGCTCCCGCATTGAATATGACGGTCCGCCGGATGAAATCGGGCGGCTGATTGAAACGGTCAACAGCATGCTGGGGCGGATGGAGGGTTTCTATAAGGATCTTGAGGATTCGTATGCAACCCAGCGCCGATTTGTATCCGATGCCTCGCATGAGCTGCGGACTCCGCTTACCACGATTCGCGGGAACATCGACCTGCTGCAAAAAATATGGGAGATGGAGCCGGGCGAGAGCAGAATGACCGAGGCGGAAATCCGCCAGCTCTCTATGGAGTCGGTAAAGGATATTGCCGATGAATCGCAGCGCATGAGCCGGCTGGTCGCAGATATGCTCTCGTTGGCACGTTCCGATACCGGGCGGACCTTTGATAAGGAGCCAGTAGCGCTTGAGCCAATGATGACTGAGGTTGCACGCCGGGCGTCCTTCCTGCCGCGGCAGGCGGAATGGTCTGTAGGGGCTATGGGGCATCTGAACGGCAAATATATTGTCGGCAACAAGGATTATCTGCAGCAGATGTTATTCATTTTTATCGATAATGCCTTCAAATACACACCTTCCGGAGTAGTGACGCTGGACGCTGTCTTTTATCAGAGCCAGGTGGGGATCCGCATCACGGATACCGGAATCGGGATGGACAAGGATGAGGTGCCGCATATCTTTGACCGGTTCTACCGGGCCGATGAGTCGCGGGGAATTACGGAAGGAATTGGTCTCGGGCTGTCCATCGCCAAGTGGATTATTGATGAGCATGGTGGTTCGGTGGAGGTCGTTACCCGTCAGGGCGAGGGGACTACTTTTGTCATCTGGCTGCCCCTTCTCTTTGCTCCGCCGCTGGAATAGGGTATAATTAGGCAGGTCCTATTACAGCCGTCATTGACAGCAGAAAGCCGGTGAATTCATGGAAGTTATCAAAATCTCTCCCCGGGGCTATTGCTACGGTGTCGTCGACGCCATGGTAATGGCACGGCAGGCCGCACAAAATCTTGATCTGCCCCGGCCGATTTATATACTGGGCATGATTGTTCATAATAGTCATGTTACCAATTCTTTTGAGGATGACGGAATTATAACTCTAGACGGGCATAACCGTCTGGATATTCTCGATAAAGTCGACAGTGGTACCGTTATCTTCACCGCACACGGCGTTTCGCCGGAGGTGCGCAAGATGGCCCGCGCCAAGGGGCTGACGACCGTAGATGCCACCTGCCCCGATGTGACCAAAACGCATGATCTCATCAAGGAGAAGGCAGAGGAAGGCTACGAGATTATTTATATTGGCAAGAAGGGCCATCCGGAGCCGGAAGGTGCTGTTGGTATTGCCCCGGAGCATGTCCACCTGATTGAGAAGGAAGAAGAGATTGCAGGATTGTCTGTGCCTTCTTCCCGTATCGTTATTACGAACCAGACCACGATGAGCCAGTGGGATATTAAAAATATCATGAAAAAGCTGCTGGAGAAGTTCCCCGGCGCCGAGGTGCACAACGAGATCTGTATGGCTACCCAGGTACGGCAGGAAGCGGTAGCGGAGCAGGCCGGTCAATGTGATCTGGTCATCGTTGTTGGCGACCCTAGAAGCAATAACTCCAACCGTCTGGCACAGGTGTCAGAAGAGATCGCAGGCGTGCCTGCCCACCGTATTTCCGACGTGTCGGAACTGAATACAGAGTGGCTCAAGGGAGTCTCCAAGGTAGGGGTAACGTCCGGCGCTTCGACGCCTACACCGATTACGAAGGAAGTTATCAGTTACCTGGAGCAGTATGATCCGGCGCTTCCGGAGACATGGGAAATCAAACGTACGGTGAATATGGCGAAGCTGCTGCCTCCGGTGAAGAACAAGACTGCGAGCGCTACCTAAGGTTTGTCCCGGCATTTGAACTTATAAATTAGGTGGATATGTAGCACACAGATTCCGGCAGCGGAACCTGTGTGCTCTTTGTTATTGGATAGATATCCCTTTTATTATTCCATGCTATACCAGCTGATTTTCCAATGTGCACCAGAGAATAGCTTCATGAATACTAATAAATGGTAACTAATGCAGCTAGAACGGTAATTGAAGGTTGACGAAAAGAACAAAATGCGGTAAAATTACTTTAGTGCTTAAAAGCGTACACGCGTCGTAGCGTGATAGTGACGTGCGATTTATAAGGTAACATTTGCTAAATATTTGCCTAAAAGGGGAGCTATAATATGATCGTTATTACATCCAATCAAACACCGCAAGAGCAGGTAAATGATATTATTGCCGTTATCGAAAAGGAAGGGCTGCAGGTTCATCTCTCCCGGGGGGCGGATCATACGGTTATCGGCCTGATCGGTGGTGTCACACCAAAGCTTGCCGAGCATTTGCGCCAGATGAAAGGTGTGGAGAACGTAGTAAAAATCTCCAAATCCTATAAGCTGGCGAGCCGCGATTTCCATCCGGAGGATACGGTTATCGATATCCGCGGCGTGAAGATCGGCGGGGAAAATCTTGTCATTATGGGTGGGCCTTGTGCCGTTGAATCCCCGGAGCAGATTGACGAAATCGCCCGGCTGGTCAAAGCTTCCGGTGGCCAAGTATTGCGTGGAGGCGCGTTCAAGCCGCGTACCGGACCTTACAGCTTCCAGGGTGTCGGTGTAGAAGGACTGACAATGATGGCGGAAGCCGGCAAGCGGCATGGTCTGCTGACCATTACCGAGGTAATGACACCGGAGTATGTGGATATTTGTGCGGAGCATGCTGATATACTGCAGGTGGGCACACGCAATATGCAGAATTTCGACCTCTTGCGCAAGCTGGGCACCTGCGGACGTCCGGTATTGCTTAAGCGCGGCTTCAGTGCTACTTACGATGAGCTCCTCAATGCGGCTGAATACATTCTGGCCGGCGGCAACCGCGATGTCATGCTCTGTGAGCGCGGAATCCGCACCTTTGAAACCTACACCCGCAACACGCTGGATTTGTCAGCAATTCCAGTGCTTCAGAACCTCAGCCATCTTCCGGTGATTTCTGACCCGAGCCATGGTACAGGACGGCGTGAACTGGTTGCACCGATGGCCAAAGCTTCTGTTGCTGCGGGAGCCAACGGGCTTATTATCGAAATGCATACCGATCCCGACAATTCCATGACAGGCGATGGGGTCCAGTCTCTGTTCCCTGAGCAGTTTGACACCCTGCTGAGAGATCTGGAGAAGCTTGCTCCGCTGGTGGGACGCAAGTTCTCGGAGTCTCTTGAGCCTGCCCCGATTCTTTAGTACAAGAAGCAGAAATCAGCCTTTAGGCCGTCCTCTTCTCGCTTACGGGCGTAGGGAGAGGACGGTTTTTATGTATCGTATTGAATGAATATGACATAGGAAATAGAGAAAGTTGATTTTTTCACTAAAGCGTTAGAATATCTTACATTGTCTTCAAAAATACCTGACATAAGCATTGACGATGTTAGGTTTGAGATTTATAATGACGACAGCAAAAAAATTATAAACAAGAACATTTGATACTGTGAGCGGCCTAATGTTCGGAAATTGGGGAGGAATATAGTCATGTCGGTTGAAAAAGTGTTGCAGACGATCAAGGAAAACAATATCGAGTGGGTGGATTTTCGTTTTGTAGATTTGGGTGGACGTGCTCACCATATCTCATTGCCAGCATCCGCAGTGGAAGCAGAAACATTTGAAAATGGTGTTGCGTTTGACGGTTCTTCCATCAAAGGATTCCGCGGTATTGAAGAATCTGATATGGTAATGATGCCTGATCCGAGCACTACATATATCGATCCTTTTACAGCTCATCCGACGCTGAACATCATGTGCGATATTTTCACCCCTGATGGTGAACGTTACGAGCGCGACCCCCGTGGTATCGCGGTAAAGGCAGAAGAATTCCTGCAAGCAAGCGGTGTGGGTACAGCAGCATTCTTCGCACCTGAATCCGAGTTCTTTATCTTCGACGATGTGCGTTATGAGAGCGGAATGAATAGCTCTTCCTTCTTCGTAGATTCTGAAGAAGCGGCATGGAATACCAATCGTAAAGAAGAAGGCGGCAACCTTGCATTCAAAGTTGGCGTTAAAGGCGGATATGTTCCAGTAGCGCCGGTGGATTCCCAACAGGATATCCGCAGCGAAATGTGCCGTTTGCTGGCTGAAGCCGGACTTGAAATTGAACGTCATCACCATGAAGTGGCAACTGCAGGCCAAGCGGAAATCAACTTCCGTTTTGATACCTTGAAGAAAACAGCTGATAATCTGCTGACTTACAAATATATTGTGCAAAACACTGCACGCCAATACGGAAAAGTGGCAACATTTATGCCAAAACCGCTGTTCGGCGATAATGGTAGCGGCATGCACGTTCACCAATCAATCTTTAACGGCGACGCTCCTTTGTTCTACGAGAAAGGCGCTTATGCCAACCTGAGTGAGATGGCCTTGCACTATATCGGCGGTATCCTGTATCATGCTCCGGCACTGATCGCGCTGACTAACCCAAGCACTAACTCGTTCAAACGTCTGGTTCCTGGTTATGAAGCACCGGTTAACCTCGTTTACTCCAAAGGAAACCGCTCCGCTGCTGTTCGTATCCCGGTAGCTGCTGTGACACCTAAAGGCTGTCGCATCGAATTCCGTACACCGGATTCCACAGCCAACCCTTACCTGGCATTTTCAGCTATGCTGATGGCCGGTCTGGACGGAATCAAGAAGAAGATCAACCCGGAAGAAATGGGTTACGGTCCTCTGGACAAGAACATCTACGAACTGTCCGATGCAGACAAAGAAAAAATCCGCAGCGTTCCGGGCAGCCTGAGCGAAGCGCTTGATTCTCTGGAAGCTGATTACGAATTCCTTACTGAAGGCGGCGTATTCACTAAAGACTTCATCGATAACTATATCGCTCTGAAACGTTCTGAAGCTCAAGAAGTTGCGATTCGTGTACATCCGCATGAATACTCCCTGTACTTCGACCTATAAGTTAGCTTAATTATTGTTAAGAAGCCCCCGGGTATCCCGGGGGCTTCTTTGTGGTCTATTTCTCTTAATCAATGTCTGAAAATTAAAAACAATTCACGAAAACAACGATAATTTTCGTTAATATAACATTATTTAACATAGTTAGAGTGCATTTAGCATGAGCTTATATGTAATTTGATTGATTGAAGGCGTTTTTTGATAAGAAAACTCAAGATTTTGAGGTTCATTCGAGTGGATTTGATCAAAAATATGAATTATCGAAAATAGTTTCGGTTGAATTAGTGCGGTTATTATTGATTAATGAAAAGTAATCCCCTGCGTAATAAACCTGTTTATTCCTTGGAATATCAGACTTTATTCTATGTTTTATTATTAATCGAGGTTAACAAACGGAAATTACTTTACAACAATATCTAACGATGTGATAATAAATACCGAAAGCGGTTTCTGTAAAATGGATAAAAAAGTAACAAAACAATAGGCTATGGAGAGGATGATTGCAGTGGAACAAACGTCTAAGTCAGGTTGGGAATTTACCGGAACAAATGGAGAGTTTAAACTTAAGTATCCCGAAAGAAGCAGCTTTTTATATTTTCCCTTGGTGAATGAGGGAGGGATGATGTCTTCGGTCACTCCGAATCTTCATGGCCAAGCCACTTCAGGGCACAATACATTTCTTACTCCGCCGCTTTCGGTGGAGGATTTGCATAATTCGCGTGCTTCCCGCAATTTCTGGGTATATATTGAGGGCAAAGGCGCCTGGTCGGCAGCGGGGAATTCAGCCAGACAGCATGCACAGGCCTATGAGCCTAACTCTGATGATTCGGAATTGGAAGCAGGGCTCCTATGGCATCGGGTAACCCGTGAGAGCCGTGAACTCGGTATCAAGGCGCAAATCACCAGCATTGTACCCTGCGGCCAAGACAAGGTAGAATTGATGCAGGTGATGCTTACGAATACCGGAGCGGCTGAGCTCATCATTACGCCGACTGCGGCTGTTCCGCTGTATGCCCGTTCAGCGGATGATCTGCGTGATCACCGGCATGTGACCTCTCTGCTAAACCGGATTTATACTTCAGCACAAGGTGTCGAGGTTCAGCCTGCACTTTCCTTTGATGAACGGGGCCATCGTGTGAATCATACCTCCTATGGCGTCTTCGGTGTAGAAGGAGAAGGAAGAACTCCTGTGGGCTTCTTCCCGGTGCAGGAGGAATTTATCGGTGAAGGCGGAAGCCTGGATTGGCCTGAGGCTGTTGTGCGGAATCGGGCTCCTGAGACACGCGAAGAAGGCGTACATAAAGAAGGTTATGAGGCTTTTGGCGGATTGCGTTTTGCCACCGCATCTCTGCTTCCAGGAGAAGGCCGTTCCTATGTGGTGATTCTGGCCATTGAAAGTGAAAGAATAGATATTCCGGGGTTAATGGCCAAATACGGATCCGCCACAGCCTTTGACGTTTTACTGGAAGAAAACAAGGCTTTCTGGGCGGACAAGGTGAATACAGTTGAGTTTCATACCGGAGATCATGCTGCTGACCAGTGGATGAAATGGGTAACGCTGCAGCCTGTGCTGCGCAGGTTGTACGGCAACTCTTTCCTCCCTTATCATGACTACGGAAGAGGCGGGCGCGGCTGGCGCGATCTGTGGCAGGATTGCCTGGCGCTGCTTATTATGGAGCCGGCAGATGTGCGGAGTCTGCTGCTGAATAATTATGCAGGTGTGCGAATCGATGGCAGCAATGCGACCATTATCGGCCAGCAGCCGGGCGAATTTATTGCCGACCGCAATAATATTCCCCGGGTTTGGATGGATCATGGGGCCTGGCCGTTCCTGACCACTATGCTGTACCTGGACCAGAGCGGGGATCTGGATTTTCTGCTGCAGGAGCAAAGCTATTTCCGCGACTCCTTCATGAGCCGGTGCCGGGAACGCGACGCCTCCTGGGACGCTGCGGGGGGAAGCCATCTGCAGACCTCAACCGGAGAGACCTACAAGGGGACGATTCTGGAGCATATTCTGCTGCAGAATCTGGTTCCGTTCTTCAATGTGGGGGAGCATAACAATATTCTTCTGGAGGGCGCGGACTGGAATGACGGGCTGGATATGGCGGCCCAGCGGGGAGAAAGTGTGACCTTCACCGCCTTCTATGGCAGCAACCTGTACGATCTGTCCGTGCTGCTGCGCACTCTTCAGGAACGTACCGGGCTGGAGTCGCTGGAGCTGGCGGAAGAGATGACGCTGCTGCTGGATACATTAGAGAAATCGCTGAACTATGAGTCTGTAATAGCCAAGCGGGAACAGTTGAACCTTTACTACACCGCTGCGCCTAACAAAGTAAGCGGAGTCCGGGTAACTCTGCCAATAGCGAAAGTGGCAGCTGATCTGGCGAAAAAGGCAGAATGGATATTCAATCACTTGCGCCGGAATGAGTGGGTGCAAAGTGATCATGGCGACGGCTGGTTCAACGGTTATTATAATAACGACGGAGAACGCGTCGAAGGCGAACATGCCGAAGGTGTACGCATGACGCTGACAGGCCAGGTATTCCCGCTGCTCGGCCATGCAGCAGCGCCAGAGCAAATTCCGCATATCGTCGCAGCGGTAGAACGCAACCTGCTGGACGACAATATCGGATACCGGCTGAATACCAATTTTGGCGGCATCCAGCAGAATCTGGGCCGTGCTTTTGGTTTTGCCTTTGGTCATAAAGAGAACGGGGCTATGTTCAGCCATATGACCGTGATGTACGGGAACGCCCTGTATAAACGCGGTTTTGTTCAGGAAGGCCGCAAAGTGCTGGATTCACTGTACAAGCTCAGCGCGAATTTCGAACTCAGCCGGATGTATCCCGGCATTCCCGAATATATCAATGAGCAGGGCAGAGGAATGTACACCTATTTAACCGGTTCAGCGAGCTGGCTGCTGCTGACGATGGTCACAGAGGTGTTTGGGGTCAAGGGCAGGCTCGGCGATTTGCTGCTTCAGCCCAAACTGGTGAAGGAACAGTTCGATGAGCAGGGGAAGGCAACGATTAAGACGGTCTTTGCGGAACGCATGCTGGAGGTCGCCTATACGTCCACAGGAAGCAGAGAATACGGGGAGTATGAAATATACTCTGTGTCGCTTAACGGCGCTGAGGTGACGCTTCAGCGCGTCTCAGAGGGTGTTGTGATACCGCGCAGCATACTCCGTGCGCTGCCGGAAGGAGAACTGCATCTCCTGCAAGTGGAGCTGGCCTAACTGCATAAAAGTATACGAAAAGGCGCCTGCTTCGCAGGAAATGCGAATGCAGACGCTTTTTTCAGCGGTGAAGAGGTTCTGAGAATATAGGTAACAATAATAATAAGCAAAAGAAAGAGGAAGATTAACTTATGGCTTACACTCTCACTAATGGGATACTTACTGTGGAGATTGCTGATACTGGAGCCTATAACGGCACTAGATTTGATTGGACAGGGTTTATTACACAGGTAACACTGGAGCAGGGTAAACATACGTTTTGCGTACCGGAAAGCCTTGTGCCCGGGCAGGGTACTGGCGGTTTTGGGCTATGTAATGAATTCGGCATTTCCCGGGCAATTGGCTATGACGATGCAGAAGTTGGAGAATGGTTTCCGAAGCCGGGAGTAGGGCTGCTGCAGAAGCAGGAAGATGCTCCCTATTTTTTTGCCGGAAGTTATCCGCTGATTCCCTTTGAGGTGATTGAAGAACACACTACAGATTCGGTTACCTATTCGGTGCAGCCGATGGAGTGCCGGGGATACAGCATGCTTTTGACCAAAAGGATCTCGCTTGACGAAGACAGGCTGAACATCTATTACACTCTGGAGAACAGAGGGTCAAAGGAGCTTCTGACGGAGGAGTACAATCATAATTTTGTTGGAATTAACGGTGAAAATGTCGGATCAGGGTATGAACTGAGATTGCCGGACAATGTCAGGGTAGAGCAGGCGGAATCCATTTATACAGAGGAATTGCTCAGCCGAACCGGAGATACACTAAGCTGGAAGAATGAGCCCGACCGCCCCTTCTACTGTAAGCTGGGCGGCTGGGAAGATGCAGAAAATTCCTTTTATTGGGAAATTTCTCATCAGCCAAGCAGAGTTGGGATCAGGGAATACGGAAGTTTCCATCCGGAACAGATAGCACTGTGGGGCGAGAAGCATGTTATTTCGCCGGAAGTTTTTGCGGACATCAGCATTTTACCGCGTCACAGCAAGGATTGGAGCCGCAGCTATCAGTTTTTCACCATTTAAGCCTGGCGATTATACCTTCTATGTGAATAATTATACTTGATGGTGTGTTAGATTACTGCTATCATAATCTCTATCCATATTCGCAGGAGAGAAAGGGTGGGGGCAATTTTGAGCAAGAGAGCATACAATTTTAATGCAGGTCCGGCGGCGCTGCCGCTTGCAGTATTGGAACGCGCACAAGCGGAGTTTGTCGAATTCCGGGAAAGCGGAATGTCCATTATGGAGATGTCGCACCGTGGGGCGGTATACGAGTCCGTTCATAACGAAGCTCAGGAACGTCTGCTGTCACTCCTTGGCAATCCGCAGGGTTATAAGGTATTGTTCATCCAAGGCGGAGCAAGCACCCAGTTCGCCATGCTTCCGATGAACCTTGTCTCCGAGGGCCAAGTGGGCAGCTATGTCATGACAGGAAGCTGGGCGGATAAAGCCCTCAAGGAAGCCAAATTGGTTGGTGGCGCCCATGTCGCCGCATCCTCAGAGGACAAGAAGTTTCTGGCGATTCCAGAGCTTAGCAGCATCAAGGCAGCGGATAACGCAGCGTATCTGCATGTTACGTCGAATGAAACGATTGAAGGAACACAATATGCGGAGTTTCCGGATTCCGGCTCTATCCCGCTGATTGCAGACATGTCCAGCGACATTCTGAGCCGTTCCTTTGACGTGAATAAATTCGGGCTGATTTATGCCGGCGCGCAAAAGAATCTCGGACCATCAGGCGTAACTGTGGTTATTGCTAAGGAAGAACTGATCGCGAAGTCGCCTTCCAATATCCCGACGATTCTGCGTTACGATACACATTATAAGAACAACTCTCTCTACAATACTCCGCCATCCTTTTCTGTATATATGGTTAATGAAGTGTTAAAATGGATTGGGGAGCAGGGCGGGCTTGCAGGTATCGAAGTCAAGAACCGCGACAAAGCCGGGCTGCTCTATAATCATATTGACGGTAGTGATGGTTTCTACCGCGGAGTTGCGGAACAAGGCAGCCGCTCCATCATGAACGTTACATTTCGGATGCAGTCGGAAGAGCTTGAGAAGCAATTCGTCAAAGCCGCTGAACTAGAAGGTTTTGTCGGTCTTAAGGGCCACCGCAGTGTTGGAGGCTTGCGTGCTTCCATTTATAACGCGGTTCCTTATGAGAGTGTTAAGGCGCTTACCGATTTCATGCAGCATTTCCGGCAAACTCAGGGCTAATGAATGAAAGCTTTTGAACCTTCCGCCTGCAGGCGGAAGGTTTTCTGCGTGGCACATACGCGCCGTGTATGATCTATAAGCGCTGCCCTCACCTTAGAGGATGTCCTTACTAACACATTATAGGGCTGTTAGAGCCTAAAGAGAGGAAGCATTCACACTATGGCACTTCATATTGTGCTGGTAGAACCGGAAATTCCGGCGAATACCGGCAATATTGCCCGCACTTGCGCGGCAACAGGCACGCATCTTCATCTGGTCCGTCCCTTGGGCTTCCGTACAGACGACGCTACGCTGAAACGGGCAGGACTCGATTATTGGCACGCCGTAAATATCGAATATCATGATTCGTTTGGGGAAGTGCTGGAGAAGTATAAGGAAGGCCGGTTTTTCTATGCTACAACCAAGGCCGAGAAGCGCTATACCGATTTTGCCTTTCAGGATGAGGATTTTTTCGTTTTCGGCAAGGAAACCAAGGGTCTGCCAGCCGATATTCTGGAAGCCGGGAAAGAAACGAGAATGCGCATGCCAATGAGCGATGCTGTCAGATCGCTTAATTTGTCAAACTCGGCGGCCATTATTGTCTATGAAGCGCTGCGCCAGCTAGAATTTCCACAACTTTTCTAAAAACAGACATGAATTTTTATTTATTTCAGCAGGATTCGACAATTGATTAACGAAATAGTTGAATAGTGCCGAAAAAAGTAGTAGTTACTAATTATTAGTTGAACAGGAGAGGTGTAAGTTAGATATGAAACCTGCTGGCGTTGTTCGGAAAGTAGATCAGCTGGGTAGAATTGTTCTGCCTAAGTCCCTGCGTAAAAGGTATCAAATGAATGAAGGCGACCCGGTAGAAATTCTGGTACAGGGCGACCATATCATTCTGGAGCGTTACCGCCCCAAATGTGTATTCTGCGGATCAATTGAGGGTGTAAGTGAATATAAAGATCGTTATATTTGTGCTGAATGTCTTGGGGAAATGACTCAACTTTCAAGACACGCCTAGAAATTACGCTTTCTCCTGCTGAAAGCAAGCAAATTTAATTGTACATAGTATGGCCGCAGCAGGGTGTCTGCCGCCTCCATTACTAAAAAAAGCACCGCACAGATGTGCGGTGCTCTTTTTTTGAAGCAGCGAATGCTTGGGTCCATCCAGGCTTTTATAAGCCCTTGGTCTTATCGTCGTTGTAGGAGGAGGTTAGAATTCCGGTCAGGAACAGCAGAAATACCAGGGTTATGATCCAAAAGGTCAAGGAAAACGACATGCTGGACACCTCCATAAGGATCTGTATTCGTTATCCTGATTATAACCTGGTCTATATCAAAAACAAAAGAAAAATGTGAGATGCCGCATAGACAACTGGGAAAAGTTATTTGAAAAACAGGAAACTGGTCGGCACCTGGCGGAGATTCCCGTCCGATGGATTGTTAATAACCTTTCCTCTAAAGATCAGGGACGAAGAACCCCCGCCATCCAGATTGTAGGCATCGATCACACCCATGTTGTACAGCTTGTTCTGGATTTCCTCCAGTGTGGCACCGGAGGTGCCGTTTTCGTTGTAGCCGTCCGCCACGAGCACGAGAAGCTGATCATCCTTATACTTGCCGATTACGGTGCGCGGGGCACGTTTGGGGCTGCTCTTCCACTTATCCGGGATCACCATCTTGGTGTTGTTCTTCAGCAGGACCGGGACAAAGGTGGCGCCGAACACCGGCTCCAACTGGTCGAGTTGTGTCCGGCTGAAGAATTTGCCGCCGATCAGCTGTCCTGATTTATTCAGGCCAACGAAGCTGAGATCCTTGTAACTCGGCTCGAATCCGTACAAATATTGGCCGCCTACAACGGTTGTGGACAAGGGATAACGTTTACCGCCCTTATCGGCAAATCCTCCGGCATTGATGCCGGCTGTTGCACCGTAACGGTTGACGGCGCGCATGGTAGTTTCAGCTCCGCCGGAGCCGTCTCCGGCCAGGCTCATTTTCATGGCCGAAGCATCCTTCAGCTTGATTTTTAGGGCATAGGCTTTATAGTTGCCGGGATTTAAGCGGTAAAGTTCGATGGTAATGCGCTCGCTGTTCACAATATCGGCAGGAATTCCCAGCCTGGCTGAAATTCTCCGGTTATAGATTTGCTCCGGGCGGGATGCCTGGGTTTTGGCGGTATTAACAATGGCATTCATCGCGTTTGTTGTTTGTTTGTAGAGCTGTGCACTGGCACCTATTGAATCTATGGTATAGGAAGCAGAGGCCTCGGCCAGCTTCAAATCATTCTTCAAAGAGGTTGTTAATTCAAGCGGCCCCGGGGCTGCAGCGAACTGTTCTGTGTTCAGCTTCAGGTCAAGCGGCGGCTGATACCACCACAGACAGAGCAATAACCCGAAGAAGGGAGCAGTCAGCAGCATAAAGAACCGGTTGACTCGTTGGACAGGGGTTCTCATTTCAGCAGATCCATCTCTTTCTTCAGGGCATCGAGTTGCTTGCGGACCTCGTTTAACTGGGTATACAGCTTGTTGCTGTTGTCTGTCTTGCTGCTTGCATTGTCTTTGGTAAAGGTGAGCAGTTCATTAAAGCTCTGAACAGTGCTCTGCAGTTCCTTCACCTCTTCAGAGAGAACGGCAATTCGCGATTCATAATCGGTCTTCAAAACGGTAAGCTGCTGCTGGCTTTGAGTGCCAAGTTCGCTCAGCACCTGCTGCTTTAGATGGTTGGTATAGCTGTACACGGCATAGAAGCCGAGCCCGATCATCAAAATCCAGAACAGTAAAAACCATTTTACGGAAGGGCCGCTTCTCGCTGCAGTACGGCGCGAGTGTACCGGGGTCGATTCCGCTAGCGGTTGCATTACATCACCTCAGGCTGTTTTTTTTCAAGTCCCCATTCTATCAGACTTTTTGAGTTTTCGCAAAAGTGAAAGAGAGTCTGAAAACGTGAAAAAGTAATTGCATCCTATTAAACTACTGCGATACAATTTCTATAGATTGGAATATCTGATGGGCGTATACAAGGTAAAAGAAGGAAGAAAGGATAAAATTGCAACCATCCTTGCATACGTAATAACCGTAAAACCCCGAGGCGTTTTTCACTCTGGGTAAATTATATAGATAGCAGGAGGTCAGGGAGTTAATGATGAAGGTGTGGCGGGGGATCATCGTGGGATGTCATCCCACAAGTATGCTTGGAACAAAACTGATTTTGGAGGAAGGGGGGGAGCTGGAAATTCTCGGGATGTATTCGACTTGGAACGAAGGCGTTTACAATGTGCGTGAAAGTCAGCCGGATCTGGTGCTGGCGGATTATCAGATGCCGGAAGGAAATGTGGAGAGCATTCTGCCGGAGATGAAGAGCAGTTCGCCAAATTCTCATTTCATCATCATGACGGAAGAAGAGGACAAGACTTTATTTCAGCCGCTGCTTGAGCTTGGGGCAAGCGGAATACTCTCCAAGGGAGCTTCTCCCCGCCAGTTGCTGCTGATGATCGACGGATTGCGGGAAGGTTTCCTCTCTATACCGTTTGACTGGATTGAAAAAGGATTTCGGCTGGCACCATCGTCACAGGGGCTGGATGGTGTCATGCAGCTGACCCAGACTGAGATGTTCATTATGGAGCGTATTGTGCAGGGAATCACTTATGATAAAATTGCCCTTGAAATAGAGGTAAGCCGGCGTTCCATAGACAATTATTTGCGCAAAATTTATGTGAAGCTTGAAGTGTCGACGAGAGCGCAGGCTATCGAGAAGTTTGCTCTTTTCTCAAGGCAGAACAAGCAAATCTACGCATAGGATCACCCTAACGACATATTGCCGGCTGGGCTGGAATATTCTTGGTACCAGGGGAGGGGGGAACATATGAGATATGAGTTTTCTGCCCGCGCACATACCTTGCTGTCTTCACCGCTGTTGAGTATCCGCACCAAGACGCGCCGGGGCACGTTGATTTCACTGGCGGAAGAGCTTCCGGCAGAAGAATTGTTCCCGTTGTCCTTGCTTGCCGAAACCGCGTCTACAGTCATCTCCGCAGATGCCGGGGCACTGCAGTACGGTGATCCGGAAGGGTACGGTCCGCTGCGGGAGTGGCTTACCGGGGATTGGCTGAAAGCCAAAGGTGTGGCTGTTGCCGAGGGCGGAGTTCTTCTGACAACGGGAAGTCAACAAGCCATCGATTTGCTGTCCAGGGTATACATAGATCCCGGAGACCGGGTTCTTGTAGAGAATCCCACCTCACCAGGCATTCTGCAGGCGCTCCGTATGCAGGGTGCGGTGATTATTCCCGTGCAGGGAGACAGGGACGGCCTGCTGCCGGAGCATCTGCGTGCCCAAATCCGGCAGCACCGGCCTAAGATGCTGTTTGCAACACCAAGTTTTACGAATCCAAGCGGTATTCTCTGGAGCCTGGCAAGACGTAAGGAGGTGCTGGAGCTGTGTACCAGCCATAACGTGCTGATTATCGAAGACGATTCCTATGGTGATCTGCATTTTCAGCGTTATAGCCAGCATCCGTCCGTAAAATATCCGTCGCTTTATGCGCTGGAGAATGTAAGCGAGGGTGGACATGTGCTCTACATCGGTTCTTTCAGCAAAACGGTCGCGCCCGCTCTGCGGACGGGCTGGGCGGCAGGCAGCCGGGAGCTTATCGGCATGATGGCTGCCGCAAAGCAGATGGCCGACTGGCAGTCCAGCTCTTTAAATCAGCGGCTGCTGCATCATTTGCTGGATGTCACCTCTTTTGATCTGCGCGAGCATATTGCCCTCTTGAACCGGGAATACAATACCCGCCTCAAGCTAATGGCTGAACTGCTGAAGCGTCCGGCCTGGAAGAGCAGCACTTATAGTCTGCCGGAAGGCGGCATGTTCCTGTGGGTATCGCTGCCGGCTGGGCTGGACGCTATGACACTGCTTAAGGCCTCGCTGGCTAAAGGCGTAGCTTTCCTGCCCGGCCCGCTGTGTTGTGTCAGCGGCGGCGGCAACCGCATCCGCCTCAACTTCAGCCATCCCGGCCGGGATGAGCTGCTGCTGGGCATGAACCTGATGAGCGAGGCCGTGACGGAGTTTACGGCCCGGAGCTGAGGGGAATGGGGGTTATTGATTACTGATTGAGGGTAGGGTTGTTAGGCGTAGGTTGAGCACATCGTCTGTTGTATTTAGTGATATCTTTGAATTTGAATGTACAAAATGCAATAGAACCACACTTCGGCCTCTTCTAGCCGGATTCTGATGCACAAAATACATTTATCGAAACTCGGAGCAAACAACAATCAAGAGATTGGCGGGAGTCAGCGGCCGATAATCTCAATAATCAACGCGCTTACGTGTGGGAGGGCAGGAAGATGGAAATTAAAGCGGTGCTCTTCGATCTGGATGGAACGTTATTGGACCGCGAGTCCTCTCTGGTCTCTTTTGTCCGCGATCAGTATGAACGATATCCACAATTTCATTCTGTTCCCAAAGAAAAATTTCTGCAGCGGTTTGTCGAGCTGGATCAGCACGGTTATGTCTGGAAAGATAAAGTGTATCAGCAGCTTCTTGAGGAGTTTTCTATCCGGGAGCTAAGCTGCGCAGAACTTCTGAATGATTATCTGCATGGTTTCCAAGGACATTGCATTGGATTTCCTAATATGATGAGTATGCTTACAACCTTAAAGGCAAACGGAATCAAACTCGCGCTGGTATCCAACGGTTATGGACAATTCCAATATGATAATTTTCAAGCTCTGGGGATCAGCCCTTTGTTCGATAAGGTGTTGATTTCAGAGTGGGAAGGTCTGCGGAAGCCGGATCCGGCGATTTTCCTTCGGGCATTGACTAAGCTAGGGGTTACGGCGGAGGAAGCGCTGTTTGTCGGCGACCACCCGGACAATGATATCCGGGCGAGCCGCGTCGCTGGCCTCAGAGCAGCATGGAAACAAAGTACACAGTTTTCTACGGATGTAGAGGCGGATGTAATATTTGAAGATCTTAAGGAATTAGTTCAGTATGTAATAATCGATTAATAACAAATCGTTGGATATTGGCAGTGTGCAGGCTGGTATTGGTGAAAAGGCAAGTCTCCGGTATGGGGGGCTTGCTTTTTGTTATGCCAATACATGGCATTTCATATATGGATATAAGAAAGACCGAATGAAGAGGAGGGGCAATATGGGAAATGTACTGGAATGTGCGAACCTGACGAAAATGTATGAAAAAAAGGATGCTTTAAACGGACTGAATTTAACAGTTCCATTACGAATATAGCGATTGTGGACGAAGGAAGAGTGCAGCTGCAGGGGAGCGTGGAGGAATTGAAACGGGAGTTAAGCTGCTTAATCAACCTGTATTTCCTGTTCAGCTCAGGCCAAGATCTGGCATTTCTGATTCTTACCGTAAACATGGTCATCGGCATTCTGATCCCGGTGTACATCTATGTGGATGATTACAGGGAATTCTTCACGGGTACGATGCCGGTTAATCATATGCTGCCCGTCAAGACTTCATCGCTGTTTCTGGTGAAATCGGCCGTTTTTATGCTCGGCACCACGGCGGTATGGTCGACGACTTTGCTGGAGGTGTTTTTAAATCCTGATGGCTTATATCAGGCGAGGATTGCTGATTCGGCCAGTCCGGCGCTAGGAATCCTGTATCTGTTGTTGTCCAAGCTGTGCAGTATTCCTGCCGGACTGGCCTTAATAGGACTGGCGCTGGCTGCAGGCAAAAGACAACGCAAACCGTTGTTAAGGTATCTCTGCATTGCTGTCCTGATTGTTGCGGTTGTTGCTGTCCAGTTCGCTCTGGTTATCCAGGACAGCTCGCACTGGAGCTTAGGAACGTCGGCTAATGAGTCCTTCAAGCAATACGCCAATCTGCTGACGGTCAGTCCCATCTATCAGGAGCAGGCGGCCAATATTAACGATACGATCAGTTGGCAGTCTATTGGCATGAATCTGCTGGTCGCCTGTGTTGCAGGCAGCGGGGCAGCCCTTCTGCTGAACGGACGGAAATATGAGCTGTACGGAAAATAAAGCTTAGGCTCGGCTTCCGGTGATGTTCGCATATTCGATCAGCGCCGCTGTTCCGGCGGCCGTGAGCTTGTAGCGGCCGCGCCCCACCCGGAAGAACCACCCATAGTAGTTCTTCTGCAGGAATGCGGCGGCGCCCGGTACGCCGCTTCTCTTGCGCAGCTCGGCGGGTGTGACGCCGAGCTGCGCTTTCGCCCGGCTGTCCGCAGCCGCCGGGCCCAAGGCAGACACAGCAGCGGCGTCCGCTGCTGCGTCTGCCCCTGGCGCGCCGCCGCGTCCGGCGCGCTTCGCGGCGAGGCCGGCCGCCGCAAGGGCGGCTTCGGCCTCGGCGGCCTGCAGCGCGAGTGCCACGCGCAGCGCCTTCTCGCGGTAGGCCGTCACGAGCTTGACGCGCGTGCTGCCGCCGGTGTTGTAGTCGCCGCTGCGCTCGCGGAACTCGTAGAGCAGCCGCTCGCGCCGCCGTGTGCGGCTGCGGGGCTGGGGCGGCGCGTCGCCCGGCTCCGCGAGCACCTCGACCAGCGGCGCCTTGGTCTTGTAGAAAACGACAGTGATCAGCCCAAGGCCAAGGCGGCGGCATAGCCCGCTGAGTTCGCCCCAGCGCTGGTTCACCGCGCCTTTTTTGTCACGCACGCGCTCCACGGCGAGATAAACGTTGGGACTTAACCGCAATCGTTCAACCCCCTGCAGCAGCAGGGCGAGGTTGAACGATTTTTTCATCTCCACGATCAGCGGCTGCTCCTCACCCTCACGCAGGCCTACCAAATCACAGGTCCGCACCTCGCCTTTGATGTCATAGCCTTGTCTCTCAAAAAAACTCTTCAAAGGAGCATACAGCTCCGTTTCATGCCTTACGGCCATATTTGTCACTCCTGTGTCCTATTGTTGCGTCCCCGCTGAATCTACAGGTTTACGGTTGAATGGCAAAGTGTCTGAATAAGCTTGGAGGACAAGCCCGCACTTTGTGCCGGTATTTTATAAGGGAAATCATGATTCTCTATTATAGCACAGCAAAAAAGAGGTAAACTATTCCGGGCTTGCCGCATAGGTATGTAATACACTTTTAAAGCTGTGGAGCAAGTAGGAGCGCAAGAGGAGGTAGCGAGCAATGGATATTTTTGAGCGTATAGCTTCGTATCGGGCTGAGAACGACCGTTTGGCGTGGAGCGGCACCTTCAAGGACTATATAGAACTGCTGAGAAAAGACCCCTCTCCCGCTAAAACAGCTCATTCCCGCGTATACGACATGATCAAGTCACACGGCGTAGAGGACATTAATGGACGCAAGCGGTATAAATTTTTTGAGCAGGAGATTTTTGGACTCGACCGGGCGGTGGAGAAGCTGGTGGAGGAATATTTTCATTCCGCAGCCCGGCGTCTAGACGTACGCAAACGGATATTGCTGCTTATGGGACCGGTCAGTGGAGGGAAATCGACATTGGTTACGCTGCTGAAACGTGGCCTTGAGCAGTATTCGCGTACGGATGCAGGAGCGGTGTATGCCATTGAAGGCTGCCCGATGCATGAGGACCCGCTTCATTTGATTCCGCTGGAGCTGCGCCCGGAGATCGAGAGAGAACTGGGTGTGCGGATCGAGGGCAATCTTTGCCCTTCCTGCCAAATGCGGCTGAAGAATGAATACCACGGTGACATCGAGCAGGTGAAGGTTGTGCGGGTGCTGCTGTCGGAGGAGGAGCGGGTGGGCATCGGGACCTTCAGTCCGTCCGATCCGAAGTCGCAGGATATCGCTGACCTCACAGGCAGCATCGACTTTTCCACGATTACCGAATTCGGTTCGGAATCCGATCCGCGCGCCTACCGCTTCGACGGGGAACTGAACAAAGCGAACCGCGGAGTGATGGAGTTCCAGGAAATGCTCAAATGCGATGAGAAGTTTCTGTGGAACCTGCTGTCGCTGACCCAGGAAGGCAACTTTAAAGCCGGGCGCTTCGCATTGATATCGGCGGACGAGATGATCATCGCCCACACGAATGAAACGGAGTACAAATCCTTTATCTCCAACAAAAAGAATGAAGCGCTCCAGTCCCGCATGATCGTCATGCCTGTGCCGTACAACCTGAGAGTGTCGGAAGAGGAAAAAATCTACGCCAAGCTGATCGCCCAAAGCGACATGAAGCATGTGCATATTGCGCCCCACGCGCTGCGCGCCGCTGCGATTTTCTCAATCCTGACCCGGCTGAAGGAGAGCAAGAAGCAGGGGATGGACCTGATCAAAAAGCTGCGCATGTATGACGGCGAAGAGGTTGAAGGCTACAAGGAAGCCGACCTCAAGGAGATGCAGACCGAATATTTGGATGAAGGCATGTCTGGCATCGACCCGCGTTATGTTATCAACCGGATTTCCAGCGCCCTGATCAAAGGCGACCTGCAGTGCATGAACGCACTGGATGTGCTGCGGGCGATCAAGGATGGTTTGGATCAGCATCCTTCGATTACCAAGGAGGAGCGGGAACGGTATCTGAATTTCATTTCCATCGCCCGCAAGGAATACGATATTCTGGCCAAAAGCGAAGTGCAGAAGGCATTCGTTTACTCTTTTGAAGAGTCCGCCAAAACGCTGTTCGAAAATTATCTCGATAATATCGAAGCCTTCTGCAACTGGGCAAAGATTCGTGATCCGCTGACAGATGAGGAGATGGAGCCGGATGAGCGGCTGATGCGCTCCATTGAAGAGCAGATCGGCATTTCCGAAAATGCGAAAAAAGCTTTCCGTGAAGAAATCCTGATTCGTATTTCCGCCTATTCCCGCAAAGGCAAAAAGTTCGAGTACAACAACCACGACCGGCTGCGGGAAGCGATCGAGAAGAAGCTGTTTACCGATCTCAAGGATATCGTCAAGATTACCACCTCCTCCAAAACGCCGGATGAAAGCCAGCTCAAACGGATCAACGAGGTATCCAGACGCCTGATCGACGAGCATAACTACTGCCCGATCTGCGCCAACGAGCTGCTGAAATATGTCGGAAGTTTGCTGAACCGGTGACCGCACTCATTAGGCACATTCTCTAATAAAGAAATCTGCAAGCTGCATACTTTTGTATGTAACTGCAACACTGCGGACTGCCATGAGGCGGTCCTTTTTTGTGGTGTTTTTTTAAGTGAAATGTACTGCTGAACGCCCATGCAAAACGCTGAAGCAGAAAGCTGGTGCACGATACATGCTGAACTAGCCAAAGGGGAAACGGACCGTACAGCACTGACTTATGTACTTTGAGCTCATATACCCAGATTCACGGACCGTATAGTCCTTGTGATGCTGCAAATGCCGTTAAATATAGCGAATGTGGAGAAATAGCCACCAAAAATACATACAAAAGTCGACATTTTCATAGGAATATCAGTTTTTTCTTATAGTCGAAATTTAGGAGATCGTGTAATTTAATAGCGGATTCATTTTTTTATCATTGGAGGGAAGAACGTTGTCGAAGATGAAGATTGTGAAGAAAGGTTTTGCCTTATTACTTGTGATTTTTTTCACGATATCTCCCTACGCTTCCGTATTCGCCGGGACGGCTTCGGATATTTCCGGGAATTGGGCCGAACCGCAAATTAGCAAGTGGATGGAAAAAGGCTTCATCTCCGGATATCCGGATGGCCGTTTTAAACCGGTTAACCCCATCACCAGAGCCGAACTGGTTTCATTAGTTAACAAATCCTTTGGATTTGTGGAGAGCAAGTCCGTGGAGTTCAAGGATGTGGCAGCTTCAAGCTGGGTGTATCCGGAGTTGTTAAAAGCAAATGCTGCTGGATACATTAGCGGATATGGCAACGGCTCTTTTGGACCGGGCAACAAGGTTACCCGGCAGGAATTAGCGGTCATTGTCAGCAAACTGCTCGGGTTGACTGCATCAGCAGATGCCAACTTCAGCGATACAGCGGATAGTCCGGCGTGGTGCAAAGATGCTATCAGTGCAGTGCAGGAGAAGGGGATTCGAGATTAAGGTAACTTATGCTGATGGTACAGCACTTGGTAGGAGCTACTTAAATATCAGCACTGATGGAGGGACATCTACGAGCTACGGTACTTCTTCACAAGATGGCGTATTCAGTCTTTATCTTCCCGATGGAAAGTATAAGATATATAGTGTAACCGTTAATGATACCAGGGGGAATATTCCATTATATACTGGCATCACTGTAACTGATGGACATCTTAACCCGCAGCCGTATATTCTGAAGCTTCCTCCAAAAGTTTCGGGCTCAATCATTAGTGCAGATGGAACTCCAGTTGCCAATGGAACAATTCATCTCCACAGTGTCGGGGGCAGCGAATACAAGGCATACTCTGCTGTAATCAAAGATGGACAGTTCTCCTTGTATCTCCCGGAGGCTGATTACACAGTGGATAAATTTATTGACGAAGCCAGTCAGAAGGACATTAAATCTACTATTCCTTTAGTGTTGCAGCTGGACAGTCAGTGCCCAATCCGCTTGTGATTACCGTGCCTGGGGAGTATTCCGGTACAGTCACTAAAGGCGGTAAACCTATGACTGGCGTTGTTCTATACTTGCATGACACTGACAACAACAACTCGTATTCAGGACAAATAAAAGACGGGAAATTCACCGTACTTTTGCCTGACGGAAACTACCAGCTCGATAGGGTCAATGACATGAATAACTTCAAGAATTATACGCTCGATCTGAAGTTCAAAGCCGCAGCCGGGGGCATAGATCCCGGGGGCTCTCTGACCATTACGATTCCTTAAGCACATCTCTTGCACAGCAACACAATATGTTAAAAAGTATCATATATACAACAGGCAAGCCTCCGGTATACGGGGCTTGCCTGTTTTTTTTAGCGTGTGCTGCCGAACAGCAAACGAGGAACAGCCCGCTTGCAAACTGCTTGTTATAATGAAATCACCGTACGGGGAAAGGCTGGGTGACTCATTGAATTACAGCAAGGATATTGAGAGATGTATCGATTATATTGAGGAAAATATCAAAGACAACCTGACTGCTGAGAAGATTGCCGCTGAGGCCGGATATTCGCTATATCATTTTAGCCGGGTATTCAGTCTGTGCAAGGAGATGTCTGTAATGGAATATGTACGGAGCCGGAAGCTGTCACTGGCAGCGGTCGAATTGTTCAGCGGACGGAGAATTATTGATATTGCGCTGGAGTATGGCTTTGAGACGCCAGGCGGGTTTACCAAGGCGTTTCGCAAGGCCTATGGCTATAGCCCATCGCAGTATGCGTCCCGTATGGACGGTTATCTTCAGGGCGGTTCTGTTGTCAAAATCGGAGGTTATTTAATGAATCCTGTTATTATGCATAAACCGGCCTTTAAGGTCGCGGGTTACGGTATTGAAACCAATGTGGCCGAAGGCAATTACACCAAGGATACCGCTTCTTTCTGGAGCCACTATGATGGAGAGAACCTGGAATCCAAAATGTATGAAATTCTCGCACCCCCAAGGCACGGAGAAGTCGGCTTATGTGTTCCGGCGGCTGAGAGCGGAAACGCTACTTATCTGCTTGGCGTGATCGTTGACGATTTTAGCCGGGTGACCGACGAGATGCTGACAGTTGAAGTCCCTGAGGCAGACTACGCGGTATTCACCACACCACCCGTGGATACTTCGGAAGAGAAGGATCAGGGGGATTTTGTTCAGGTGATCAAGAGCACCTGGAAGTATATTTTTGAGGAATGGTTCAAGGACAGCGGGTATGTCTATGACGAAGGCAAGCTAGATTACGAGTTCTACGACGAACGCTGCCATTCCAGGGTGGATACGGTGATGGAGATTTATGTTCCGGTGAGGGTGCGACTTTAACATTTGAAAGATGGGCAAAGGCTGCCGGTGAATGAGCTTCACTGCGCGAATATTTGGACTTCCGGCCGCTATCGCTCCTACAGTGCCAAAATTCTCTCCGTTACGCTCACCTCCACAGCCTTTGCCTGGTTATTATTCCTATTCTTAAGGTCGCTGTGGGTAGCGACCTTAAGAAAAGCCCGCTCGCACAAAGTATGTGCTACTACACAAACTTGCGCTGCACCTTTTTACCGTCATAGGTAAAAAGGGCTTTTTTGTCTTCCACCACAGTTTGGAGGTGCACGGTCCGGCCCCAGAGGGCATAGATGTGCGGGAGCGTGCGTTCCAGGTATTTCAGGTCAAGCTCAATACTCTCGTAGCGGTGGGCGATCAGCAGTTCGCCATTGCGCTCGTAATCTGCGTCCTGAACAACAAGGTAGGGAGAGCCGCCGTTGACCCGGGCAAGCACAAGCTGGTCGCGTACATTTTCCCAGGCCTTGTCGGTAATTTTCCATTCCGGTCCTTTTTTCTCAAAGACATAGAGGTCGAGGTCATTGACCAGCTCTTTGGACAGGTAGCTGCGGATAAATGAAATGTCCGAATCCAGTTCGCGCACCTCAAACATTTTGTCGCGATCCCAGCGGCGTTCGATGTCTTCAAAGATTTTCAGCCCCAGATAGTAAGGGTTCAGGCTCTGGCGCGAAGGCTGCACGACCGAGGAATTGAGCTTCGAGTATTCAATGGTCTCCTCCGGAGTCAGGTCCAGCTCGCGCATGATCCGCTGATGCCAATAGGAGGCCCAGCCTTCGTATTGCTAAGGTGCTTGATCTCAGGACTTCTAAATGAGGAGCATTCAAAATAATTATTTTAAAGGGGATATGGAGGAGGGGATACAATTTCTTACTTATTATCAGAAGACATTGTTATCGTTCTTAGCTGATTGTGCTTATCAATCCGTGCTTGTATTGAAAGAAAGGTATAAACTCAAACTGCTAATTAAGTGGAGAAGATTAATTAAGAAAATTGAAGTCAATTTCGAAATCCCTTCATATTACAATACAATGTGGGATTATTCATTTACTAACAACAGTTGTAATAAGGACGAAATACCGTTTCTCGATTTGAAGGCTTGCTGTTATTCTATATTAAGGGAACTTATTGAATTCAGCAAAGTATCAGTTAAAAGTATTGATAGTAATGTATCATCACATGACGTTAGTCAGGCCATGCATGAAACTGTTTATCACACTTTAATTGATCAATTTGGTTTTAACTACACAAGTTATTGTTTAGATTACCCGATTTCAATAAATATCAGTGATTTTTTATTTTCCAATGGTTTAATTTGTACTACCTTTGCTATTGGTGAAGAAATTTGGTTTTATCCAAATAATTATAATGAAAAAACGAATTCTTATGTGTCATCAATTAATCGTTGCGAGGCTGAAGGCTTGTTCTATATTGGTGGTGTGAAACTTCTTAAAGAGGTAATCAATTTTACAAAATTAAGTATGTATGATATTTAATACTACAATAATAAGGAAACTCATTAAGGCCCATGTAGGGCCTTTTTTTCGAAGATTTTTTTTGATAAAGAGGGAAAATGTAGTAATTGGTCGAATTGTTACTTCAATACTAATTTAGAGGGTGTCAAAAATGGATGCGATCCAATTAACTCCTTATCACAGTGCTATTCCTAGCTGGAGCGGTTTTCAATATCAGGGTAAAGTTGCTCTAAATGTTGTGCTCGATTATATACTTAAAATTGAGCCATCAGAGCATGAAAACTACCGTTTAGAATTAGAGTGGTACGAAGATTTTTCCATTATCAAAAATGATGAATATGTCTCCATTCATCAAGTTAAATCATACAAAAAGAAGACCTTAAGTGAGTATAAAGACGCGCTGTGGAATCTCTTGGGGAAATCTGTTTTGAAACCAGGCATTGAGAGTTATCTACATGCAGCAACTGATTTAGATACTATTGAGGATATGAAATCGCGTTTAAAACAACTTGATCCACCATCAGAGCCAAAGCCACCCAAGGAACCAGCTAAGGGTCCGAAAATAAAAGGCTATACTCCTTGGCATTATTACAAAATGGTGATTGATACAGATGCTTACGATTCAGTATTCGATAGTCTTTCAATATATTTGTATGATAATTCAAAACGATTTTGTCCCTTAAATGAGTTGGAAGAAGAAATAAAAAAACGCATTAGATTGTATTTCCAAAAAAATAAAGGACATCTCCCCACTAAAGCTCATGTTGAAACCACTTATCACTATTTATTAGGTGAATTAGACAAGCATATCACGAACAGACATTTTAAATCGCAAGAAAATGACGAGGAGTACGAAGTATTCCCTGACCGTATCCCCTTTAAAGTGCTAATTGATGTTTTGGATACCGAGTGGGAAGAACCCTCAGAAGAATACATATTACATAGTTTAAGAAGTATTTTTCATACAACATGTGAATCTTTATTCGAAGATTTACATCAAACAATTGTTACGGAGGAATGCGAAGAAAAGCTGGAGGATTTATTTAGGGCTGAAGATTATGTGCGACAAATTTCCGAATTAAGTAACGGAGCCTTTTTTACCTTTTGCCAAATGGTTACACCACACATAGAGTTTCATAAAGCAAACACTCATGCCTTTAGAGACTTAATTCCTGAAAATGGCATGGATGTTTTTTGTTACGCATTATATGAGATTAAACATGTGCTTAGAGGATACAAATATATAATCCAAAATGAACAAGGAAATTATGTATATTTACCAAGTACTATAAAATTAAATATCGGACGGATAAGAAGTGAATCAAGGGAAGTTTCAAGAATTGCGATTGGTATATTAGGCAATGCAGCGATACGTGATGAACTTTATGAAGTAGAGGTTATTATTACTGAAAACGTTTGGGCTGAATCTTTAGAAAGTGCCGCTAATAAAATTTTTGATATCGATCCAAAAGGAGAAAGAAATGATAACATCACCAAAATAAAAAGGATTAGATTGATTGATATTGACACAGCGAGGAAGGAATTGAATTAAATGATAAGAATTTTTAATGCACTATTTGAAGAAAATAAATTTAATGTACAGCATTTTATATCGATGCCAACAAATACATTTGCATTAGATATAAGCAGGGGAAGTTATTACTTAGTAATCTTTTTAGATGAAACTTCTATCGATCATTCATCAGTTGACTTATTCAACTCTTACTTTGATGAAATAAAGGGGTTAGAAGTTGGGTATCGTCCAGACATGGATAAAAATACATCTTTAATTGTATGTATAAAAAGGAAAGAGCTTCATCCGAGTCCAGTATTAAATAAGATTATTTTTGATATTGAAGAAGACCCCTATTTTTTTAAGAAGTATGTCCTAACATACACTGAATCTCAAGTTGAAATAGTAATTAAAAATTGGGGTGATTCCTCAATAATGGAATATATGCATACAATTCTAAATGATGAGGGTTTATTTCAATCGCATAAAACATCTCAATTTTTAAATACAGAATACAATTTGGTAAGCCAATTTTTTATTAAACTGCCATTTTTAAGTTTAAGAAAAATGGATAGAGAACTTTCAAGTTTAAAGAAAGAAATTGAAAACTTGTTAACTCCTTCAATTCTTACTTTACGTGATGAATTATTAAATCTTAGATCAGATGACAAACTTGATGAAGAAACTCGGCGTAATTTAATTCTGGAGTTTATAAAGGTGGAGAAATATGAATAAAAATTTCTCGTTGAAACGTATTTACATTGAAAACTTCAAAGCGATTGAACGTTTAGAATTAGATTGGTCTAAAAAACAACTTATTGTTTTAGATGGGCCGAATGGTTTTGGGAAAACAACCATTTTTGATGCAATTGAACTTGTTTTGACAGGTAGAATTGATCGCATCAAAAAACCTGAGGATGCTCGTGTAAGTTTTAATGATGTTTTATTCAGCAACGATACGACCAGAGATTTAATTATCAAAATACAATTTGAATTTGACGAAGAGATAATTACACTTGCAAAAGTATTACCTTCTACGAAAAGGCTGACAGGAATACAAAAGCAACCAGGTAGATGGGAAATTTTTGACACATATTTATTGGAGGATTTCGACTCTGTTTTAGAAGAAGACAATAAAATTACTCAATTCCAACTAAATTCAAGGTTCGATATATCAGAGTTAGAACGAGTATATAGCCTCTTTTATTATATACAACAACAGGAGAACACCTCTTTTCTAAAAAGATCAGGGAAAGAAAGGCTAACGGAAATAAGCAGTTTATTTGACACAACAGAAGAAGTGGAAGAAATGAAGTACTTTCAGAAGGTGAGTAAGTATATAGAGCAGGAAAAAAAGAATGTTGCTAAAAAAATTGAGGAAAGTACAAAACGTATTGAGCATTTCAACGATATCAAATTGTTGGAGATAAACGGGGATGTGAAGTATGAAAGGCTTTTTGCTGAACCATTAAATAAGCAATGGGATCGTGAGGATGTAGTTATTTCTGATAATCAAATGCGAGATCGAATTATCAATGAATTACTTAGTATTGAAGACTTTATCAATAATTTTGATGAATTCGTAAATGCGGGATTCAATAAACAGTTACGGAAATTTGCTAGTGATAAAGACTTGTTAGGTAAAACTATTGCGGGAAAATCATTTATCTCGGACTTTTCTGAAATTGATAAATTAAAGGGGAGACGCAGCAGAGTTCAATTTTTTATTTCTCAGTTACAGGATTTCCAGAAAAACTATTCCCAAATTAATTATGAGAAATTAAATGATGAACTCAAGTTAGAACTCGATACTAAGCAAATTGTTGAAATTGTAGCTCAATTAAAAAATCGAGACGGGGACATTTCTCAGTTATCTAAATTAGTCATTGAACTAAATAATACACGTGATAGATTAACAACACAAATGAGATCTCTTCACGAACATACAGAAGATAACCGTGGCGAATGTCCTTTCTGTGGTTTTGATTGGGGTAATCTTGAATCGTTAAATAATGAAATTCAATCAAAAAGCAATTATTTTTCGTCATTGTGTGACGAGTCTTCAGTAAAACAAAATACTGAAATCAATCAATTGTATGAGATGCACATTAGAGCAGCGTTTTTAGAATTGGAGCTCTTCTTGTCCTTGCCTGAGAATCAACTTAATGAAGTATTTTATCGTGAAGTTGAAGTCGCTAAGCAAAGAGAAACTGATATTAATGCATTAAATGTATTTTGTGGTAATAATAATATTGAAATAACCAATTTTTGTAATATTGACTTTAATATGCACTTAGATGATGGGAATATGAAAATTAAAATTGATGAATTAACATCACACTTAGTTAGTCATTTGAAACGTGTTAAGGAAGGTTATTCTGAATTTGATGAGAAGTATCAAGTCTTTTCCACACTCTTTTCACAATTATTTGGTGAATCAAAACACCGACTAACTAATTTGACGCTTCAAAAAATCAATACTAAAAAACAGTACATTGATTGGGTCTTTTTTAATCAGATCTCTTCCAATCGACAACAAGAAACAGAAATGTTAGCTAAGTATACTGAGAACCATGATAAACTTTCTGACAAACTTGATGAGCTTAATATTATCATTCATGGTTATGATCAAGCTATAAAGCAACACTGGAAGACCATAATGATCGATATAGAAATACCTTTTCATATTTACAGTGGGAAGATAATGCAAAATTACCAAAGGGGATTAGGATTATTTATCAAAGAAAAATCAGACACTGAAAGTATTAGTTTCGTTTCGGATATAAATTCCGATCATGATGCACTAAATTATTTAAGTTCGGGACAACTATCAGCTTTAGTAATTTCATTTATGCTTGCACTAAATAAAATATATGGGCATAAAGACTTGGGAATACTGTTGATAGATGATCCAGTGCAAACCATGGATGAGATTAATATAGCCTCATTAACAGAGCTATTAAGAAATGATTTTTCACATAAACAAATAATTATCTCAACCCATGAAGAAGATGTATCACGTTACTTACAGTATAAATTTAGTAAGTACGGGCTTGAACCATCAAATTTCAACATGCGTGAAGAATCACATGTGAAATAAAACTCACTAGCCACTGGGAGAACTTTTAACCCCGTGGCTAGTGAGTTTTATAATTTAACCGAAAATTTGGACCTCCGTCAAGAAAGTGGACACTAAAAAATGAAATTAGGCTGATTTTCGTTTGAATCTAGCTGCAAACTGAACCGGCGATACGTAGCCCAGAGCACCATGGATTCGCTTGCGGTTATAAAAAAATTCAATGTACTGGTAGATGCCATCATAGGCTTGTTTCTTCGTTTTGAATCGGGTACAGTACACAAACTCTTTTTTCAATAGGCTGTGAAAAGATTCAATACAAGCATTGTCGTAGCAGTTGCCTTTACGGCTCATGCTGGCCTTCATGCGGTATTTCACCAAACGTTTACGGTAGTCGGCTGAGGCATACTGTGAGCCTCGATCCGAATGGTGAATGAGACCTTTCTTTGGGCGTTTGGCCTTGTAGGCGTCTTCTAGAGCGCCCATTACCAGATCTGTGGTCATCCGGTCGTCCAGCCGCCAGCCTACGATTTCCCGGGTGCATAGGTCAAGCACGCTGGCAAGGTACATCCGTCCTTCCCGGCAGGGAATGTAGGTGATATCCGCGACCCATGTTTGATTTGGCTTTTCGGTGGAGAATTGTTGGTTTAGCAGATTAGGTGCAACCGGTAAGGTGTGGTTGGAGTCGGTCGTGTTTACGCGGAATTTCTTTGCTACACAGGAGCGCAAGCCCAGCTCTCTCATGTATTTCCCTACGGTACGCTCACTGATCTTGTGGCCTTCGCGCTGGAGAAGAATCGTGATTTTAGGACTGCCGTAGCAGCCTCCTGTATCGTCAAAATGATAGGTAATTCGCTGAAGAAGCAACGCCTTTCGGGTCGCTTGTGGGCTTGGTTTTGCCGTTCTCCATTTGTAATAGCCGCTCCGCGATACCTCAAGGACACTGCACATCTTCTCCACACGAAACCGGGAGCGATGATCTTCGATGAACTGAAATCTCAGTTCTTTGGATTGCTGAAGATGTGCACTGCTTTTTTTACGATGGCCATTTCCTCCGCCATATCGGCTAGTTGCTGTTCTTTTTCCCGCAACTGTCGTTCCAGTTCTCGTACCCTTTCGGCGCTGGCCACGGGCTCGTCTGGGAACTGCCGGAACTTGCCCAGCCATTGATGCAGGGTTTTAGCGGGGATATCCAGCTCCTGGGCCAGTTCCGCCACCGTCTTGGTCTGCTCCTGGATGTACTTTACCGTCTGTTTTTTAAATTCATCATTGTAGCTTTTTCGTGTTCCACTCATGTGGACACCTCCTCGTTAATCTCATTATTCCTGTTCTCTTAAGGAGTGTCCACTTTTAACTCTAACAGCAATTTCTCTCTTCAAAATGGATAACCGAAGTTCATCCTTTGTATTATTAAGTGTTGCAGATGAGCTTTGACTTAAAATGAGAGGAGTTTAATTTATCATATTATATACAGGCATAAATACTAAATCGTGATGATATTGCACACTCTCAGTAGCTAATTTATGTTTTGCTAACGCTAAATGGCTATTATGGAGAGGATGATTCTTATCAATATGTAGAACTCTTTTTTGTTCATCATCAGAGGGATCAATGGTGATGATTCCTAAATCGAATAATGTATGATGATTGGGACATAAAACAAGCATATTAGGGAAGTCATCCAAATAATCTTTGGAATGCGGAATGATGTGACAAGCTTCTGAATATGCTATTCCTCTTTCCAGTGAACCATATAACACAAGTGGTGTTCCGCAAATTTGGCATGCTTCATTATAAAGCTTCTTCAAATCTCTGGCTTTCTTTCCATTACGTTTGAGTCTGTTTAGTAAATATTTAATGAATTTGTGCTCCGCATTAGAAATTTTGTTGTCGTTTTCCGCTGCGGAAACTGAAAAAAATAGTTATTTTCCGAATCGTCAATATCTTGACTTGGAATTATGTCCAAGTTCATTGTCATTGCACTGATGGTTGTTTCTTCTTCATAATATTTTGTAACAGCCTTAATGACAAAAGATGACCATCCATAAGTTCTAATAAGTCTGTCTATTCCGCTGCCATTAGTCCGAAGGAGATATTGGTAAATGGCATTATCCTTTAATCGCACTAAGGTTAAGCGTGTTTCCAACTGTAGATGATGAGATATAAAACTGAGGATATATGAAACCCAACCTTTGATGTAGGTTGGTTTTTTCAACTTCCATATTTCTTTATCAGGCTCTATATATCTCGTATCTTTTGAACTCCAAGTATTTACAAAAAACAGATCTGTTTCGTGTTCTTGACTTAATCTGACCTTATAAAATTGATTTATGATTTCAGAAAGTTCCTCATTGTAGGAAATCCATGGTGTATTAAAATTTTGATACGGATTTTTCACTTTTACCAGATTATTATTTACAGCAATATCACCAATGGTTAACGATTCGATTTCACTTGTATCAAAAGCAGCACCTAGGCAAACCGCGATACACGCTTTTAATGCAATTATTATCTGCCGATCCTTCAAATGTTCATACCATTTGTCATTAAATAACTCGGTGAAATCAAAATCATGAGGTAAGTATAGCTTTTTGTTGGAATCGATTTCCCCCTCTGCATTTTGTTTTCGGAAATTTTGTTTTAGAAGTAATTTGTTTAGGGGGAATGGCGGGAAATGGTCTTTTTTTAAAAGATGAATATTCACAAAATGATAAAAATGTTCTAGAGCAGCTAGAGTTATTTCTGTTTTATCCTCTGAAATAAATAATTCAAATATTTCGGCAGATATAGCCTCATCAACGTTAGTATCAGAATGATTAGCTGAAAATTTATCAATTTTAGGACGATATTGTTTTTTCGTTCCCTCTGATTGGAACTCTGCTTCCTCTTTGTATCTTAAGTATGCTGCTCTCGTAGTTATCACCTTTATTAACACATCTCCTTGTTTTTTTGTTTTCCTAATTGTCTTCTTCATTCTATAATGATATCCCTGCTATTGGTGGTCATTTTGATTCATCCAACTTCATTCAATGTTAAGTTCTATATCCAATTCCCCCGCCCCCAAAACCGTCACCTTCGAAACCATCGTCCGCAGCAGTACCTTGGCCTCCTCAACAGGCAGCACATATATCGCATCCAAAACCGTCTTTATCTTGCTTTCAAGCACTTCCTTCAGCTCTTCCACCTGTACTTTCTCTCCCTGTTCATTCGAACTTTGATTCTCCTGTATAACCATCTCCATCCGCTGCTTCTCCTCGTTTAAATCCTGCAACTCGATCAATCCAGCAGTATAGGCTTCAACCTTCCGCTTATAACGATTTTTAGCAGCCGTAATTTGTTGATCTCCACGGCTGCTCATGCTGCTGCGGGCTTTTTCGACGAGATGAGGGACCAGTTCAAGGCTAAGTGAATCTGACAAACCTGCTAACCCCTGCAAAAACCAGGACTCCACTTCGTTGGCCTTGTACTGCTTGCTCGTACATGTTCCTTTGTTCTTATTCGCAGAACAGCGGTAGACGCGGTAACGTCTGTCTCGTGACCCTGACCAGCCAATGCTCATCCCCGACCCGCAGTTTCCACATTTCAGTATGCCGCCGAGAAGATGGGGGCTGGTCTGGGCGCGGGGAGCTATGCCTGGTCTGTTCATTTTGGTCTGCACTCTTTCCCAAGTGTTCTTGTCGATAATAGCGGGTAGGCAATCGTCAATGACAATCCAATCCCTATCATCCTTTATGGTTCTTTTCTTCTTGCTTGAATCCACACGATTCCATACAAAAGTGCCTTTATATACAGGATTGGTAAGCAACAGTTTTACAGAACGAATAGACCATTCTTTGTTGTGCCTGGAAGGGATGCCTTCTTCGTTCAGTTGTCTGGCAATTGCGAAGAAGCCCATTCCCTGATTGAGGTATAGTTCATACATTTGTCGTACAATCTTTGCCTCGGGCTCATGGATGATAAGGACTTTATCTTCCAAGCGGTACCCGTAGGGACTCTGGGTCAGCCATTTACCTTGGTTGGCAGCATGGAACATATTATCCAGTACACGCTCTCGAATACGTTCACGTTCAAATTCTGCGACAGCACCCAGCACTTGAAGCGTTAAACGGCCTGATGGCGTGTTCGTATCAAATGATTCACTAATGGAGATGAACGCGACTTGATGCTGCTGGAACATATCGATCAGCGTAAGCAAATCGAGCAGTCGGCGGCTCATCCGATCCAGTTTGGTGACCATAACCTTTGAGATTTCGCCGTTCTCTATGTATGTCATCAGCCGCTTGAGCTGAGGGCGGTCTGTGCTTTTTGCGGAGTATCCATCGTCAATGAACAACAGGACTTCATTTGACCATCCCATGGCTTTACAGTAGGCTTTAAGGCGCTCCTGTTGCTCATCCAGGGAAATACCCTCACGGGCTTGCTCATCGGTGGATACGCGGCAATAAATCGCCACAAAACGGCTTGTGGTGCTCTCTACATTCATTGGCTGATCCTCCTGAGCGGCTGGTCCTTTATTCTATGCGCTAAAAATTAGATTTACGATTATAGGGTTGTCCTCGCCGATCCGCCACATAGGTTGTATTAAAGGGGGAAGGCACGATGGACCTGAAGATCCGTTTTACTGTCAACACTCCTTCGCAGCAGCTTTGTTTTGGCAATCTTAAGGAAATCGATCATCCCGAAACATTAGAGAAGTTAGCGGAACACTTCGCTTCTTGGGAGAAGACCCTAAAAGAAAGAGCAGCCGAACATCTAATGGCAGAGACCCTTGGCTCGGAACAAGCAAGTGGGTATCAAATTAGCTTTGTTCATTCAGAAGAGAGTCTTCCCGAGGTGGGATAGACTCTCCTTTTTTGCATGTTGGTGGTCTGATAACGCACGAAAAGGGGAGCCAACCTATTGCAGGTTAGACTCCCCTTTTGCTTGATCATTATTCACGGTTGTAAACGCATATTTATGAGTATGAAGCTGTTGTCATTCATGATTGTAAATAATTGTTCATGTTTATGAATACTTTTTCTTAACAAAGCACATATTACCAATTACCGAGGCGAGGAGGTGTAATGAGCCAGAAAGACCTCGGACCCTTCTTCGACACATCGAAGCAAATATTCAACGGCATCAGGTTTATAGTTTTGTAAATTCACAAGAAGTTCGTATACGCGATCAAGCCGCACTCGCAGCTCATCGTTATCGTCTGTTGGAAATGGAATTAGGTTAAGGTCATTTTGCAATTGCTCTAGAACACTAAGGGTTATGTTTTGGGTTTTTCCCGTTTCTAAATTTGAAAGATAGCCCGAAGATACGCCGAGCTCATTTGCATAGGCATTCAGACTAATGCCTTTCCGATTGCGAATTTGACGAATTTGTTGACCGATTTCCTGCATTACACAGCCTCCTTAATTCAAAATACTAAAAAGGAATTGAGCCCATGAAAAAAAGGTACCAAGAGATTAAGGATGCCCAAATTCATTCCGTAAAATACGTGAATGATCCCGAAGCAGCCAAACAATATCACGCTTTGTTTCTTGAGGTTATTCAGCGAATTGTTGATGAGGAAATAAATAAGCAGAACCAGGAGCTTCAATGAAGACGGCATTATATGCAAGACACTCGATAAACGAAAAAATCCAAAAAACCTCGATGAGATCACAGATTGGGGAAGGAGAAATTACCGCATTTAAGCACAAATTATTTATCGATGAGAGGTATCTTGATCCTGAAGTTTCTACACGTAGCAATAGCACTGCCGAGAGACCACAGTTACATCGACTATTGTCTGATATCCAGGCAGATATCGTGCAAAATGTGATTGTTAGCAGCCGCTGCCGATTAGCACGCAATTTGGCCGAGCATCTTGAAATTTACGATATTTTTAAGAAGCATAAAACGAATGTGATCTTCTCAGGGGAGGCAGAACCTCCAATGATTTATTCCGAGGAAGGTGAAATTATTGAGGCTATCTTTGGCGCGAAAAATGAACTTGTAGGCAAAAATATTGTTGAAGGGACGAAAGCGGGGAAGCGAGCAAAAGCGAAAAAGGGAGGAAACCCAGGAGGTCAAACACCTTATGGCTACAGATTAATTAAGACAGATGATAATATTGGATCTGGAATAATGAAGAAAGAGGAAAAAGAAGTGTTAGTGATACGAAAAATGTTTGATGTTTTTCTCGCACAAGATTTCAAGTCATTTGCTAATTATGTGAAGTTCCTGAAGTCACAGGGTATTGTGCCTCATGAATGGAGTGATTCTCGGGTACGTGGGATGTTCGGTAATAAGTACTATAACGGTTATCTAAGTTATGGGGATATACAGACGGCGGTTCCTCACCTGAGTATTTTTGAAGATGAAGAATGGAAGAAGATTCAGGAGAAGTTCGCAGCCTATTCAACTGGCCGAACAAATGCCAAACATAATGTCATATTTCTTCTTAAAGACAAAGTTTTCTGTTCATTATGTGGAGATATGATGGAAACAAAGAGATATAACTATAAGGATGTTGAGGGGTATTACGTCTGTATGAAGCACGATCTTAAGGTTAAAAAGAATGAAGTTGAAAGAAGCTATTTACAAGCAACCATTGATTTACTCATAGGTGAACTCCCGATAAAAGTAGAAAAACTGTTTCCAAAATATGTGGCTGAAAAGACAAGCGTTTTAGAAAATAGACAGTTTCAGTTAGAGTTCGAGCTGAGGACTATAGGTTATTCATTAATAACAAAGACCAAGCAATATATGCAAGCTAAATCGAAGGACGACAGGGATAAATATAAGGATGAATTAAAAAATATAAAGAATAGATATGATCTCATACAGGAGGATATTAGTTGTATGAAGGGTGAGATTGATAGGTTTAAGGGAATGGTTCGATACTCTACCATACCTCATCTGAAAGCGGCGGAGTTTGCTCTTAAATCCAGATTAACGGAATTTGCGAAAGATGAGTTAATCCAGTTTCTTATATCCATGAGCAAGGGGATTACAGTAACTCCTGAAATGATGAGAATCGAGTGGAATTATGGTGGTCAAAGTAAATACACGGAGGTGGAAATTTGAATATAACCGACTTTGTAAAACCTGGAATGAAGGGTGCATTTTACGGAAGGCATTCAACGGATAAACAGGAGATGGATTCCCAAAAAACTGCTTGTGAAGAGTTCGTAAAGAAGCATGAATTAAGTCTCATAGATAGTTATTTAGACAGTGCAGTTTCAGCTAGAAAAAAGGTGATGTATGAACGCCCTGAATTAAAACGATTACTTGAAGATGCCAAAAAGAGTAAATTTGATTTTGTCTTGGTATGGTCTGAAGATCGATTGGCGAGAAAAACCAGAGAACATCGTGAAATCCGTAAGAAATTCATAGAATATGAAATTCCTGTATATGTGATTCATAATAACACTCGTTACGATGAAGGTGAGTTGTTATCGCAGACCATACGCGACAGTTTCTCTCAGTATCAGGGAGATAAGATAGCAGGAGACACCAAGCGCGCGATGAGAACATTAAATCGAGAGGGGCGATGGACAACAGAATTGATTTCCCGTAAATCCTCGCTTGGTATAATGTGCATATTAGCATCTAATTCAGATGTAAGAGTTCCCACTTTTTCCCGTGACGTTTTTGGAGGAACTGCGAGAAGAATTCCCAGAGCATAATATATTTAAGCTATTTAATTACAAAGCACACGGTCCAATGACAAGTGATGCTAGATGAGTTCGATTTTATATTTTCTATCGATTAAATTGTCGTTTAGATTAACAAATATTGTTTTATCACTATAGGCTTCAATTTCACTGGCGTCTACTTTATATTCCTTCATTCAGGCAAGAGCTACCCTTGCGTAAGTGGTCCAGAGAACCTTGAATCGGTCAGAGTTCATTCTGAGCCTCTTTCAGTAGTTGTGCAAATTCCTCTTCGCTGTCACTATATGTGGAAATTCCATCCTTACGATCCTTTTGAGCTTGCTTCAGTTGGGACAGAACATTTTCATCTTTAAAAATCACTGAGGTCATTCGCTTCTTCTGTTCATCTGTAAATGTAGGCCGCTCATCTTTCCTTTGCAGCGTAACGTTGAATCCAAAGTTTTCTTCGATTAGCTGGACCAAATCTTTAAGGTCTACGTAAGATTTGCCCTGAAAGCTTTGCTCTAATTGTTCTTTTGAAATGGACATTCTGCTCACCTTCCTTTCGCTCATTATATCATAAACCAATAGCAATCTTATTGTGTTAAGATTACATTTATTAACACTTTAATATTATGATTTTCTAGATCTAAAGGGGGCCAATCTGTATGAGCCAACACTGTTGTGAATTACATGGGATCGTCAATAAAATGACTCGGCATCATTTTCCCTTCGAGGACAACGTGATCCCCAGAAATGGGGTCTATTTGCTTTTTGAAACGGGGGAATACGGGCATGACGCAGATCGGATCGTTCGAGTTGGTACCCACACAGGCCCTAATCAACTTAGGTCACGTTTGAAGCAGCATTTTGTTCAGGAGAATAAGGATAGAAGTATATTTCGCAAAAACATAGGTAGGTGCCTGTTGAACCGAGACAAAGATCCATACGCAAGTGTATGGGAACTCGATTTTACAACTCGGGAAGCTAAACTTAATAATGGTCATCTGGTAGATCCAGCTTATCAGTCAAATATCGAGAACAGAGTCAGTGATTATATACAGAAGCATTTCTCATTTTGTGTGCTGGCTATAGAAGATAAACAAGAGCGCTTATCTTTAGAATCCAGGCTCATATCTACGTTGTCGTTATGTGATGAGTGCGCTCCTTCTGTTCAATGGCTTGGGATGTCATCACCCCATGAAAAATTAAGAAGAAGTGGACTTTGGCAAGTGAACGAGTTGTATAAAGAACCATTGAATAACCAAGATTTTGACAGAATCGAGGTGCTCGCCAGTGAATCGAGATAAATCGCTTTGTATTATTCCTTGCGGGGCCGCAAAGATCTGGGATAAGCAGCCGAACCAGGGGGCGACCGAAGCGCAGTATGTATATACGGGAGTCTTTGCAGTGACTTGTCAAAAATACGCAAGGACCTATTTTGATAACTGGGTGATCCTGTCTGCCAAGCACGGATTTCTGTTTCCAAGCGACTTGATCCCAGAGGATTATAACGTTTCATTCGTTAAACCATCCATTGACACAATTTTACTTGATCAACTACATGAACAGGCAAAGAGTAAGGGATTGTTAGCGTACGAGGAAGTTACCGTTCTTGGAGGGAAACATTATGCAGAACGCGTTAAAGCCATATTCAATCAAGGACAACAGCTGATCTTTCCGCTAAGTGACTGTAAAGGGATCGGCTATATGCTTCAGAAGATTACACATGCACTTGAAGAAAATAGGGAATTGACGTCTATCGTAGCGTCAGAGATCCCTAAAAAAGAAGATAAGGCAAAATCAAAAAATAATTCCATCACTCGGGAGAACAATCTAAATGAAAGCAGCATCGGCAAGTACCACTCCCTTCATGACTTTTTGGTAAATCATCTGGATGGCAAAGTAGTCCTTTCTATAGAACAAATTGAGGCGATCCTTGGTTTTTCCTCGCCAGGCTCCTCATTGAACCACCGTCCGTGGTGGGCTAATTCCTTGAGTCAATCCCACGCCAAATCGTGGCTAATGGCAGGCTGGGAAGTTGATAAGGTTGCGCTTGGAAAGGTAGTCACCTTTCGAAGAATGCTTTAAAGCCTGCTCTTCTAATTTCATGAAACGATTTAGCAATAGAGTTGAGAGGTGGAGTAGTTTATGCATTTTAAACTCATAGATATGGATGGAGTGCCTGTAATTTCTTTACCACCAGGTTATGATTTGTTAGAAGCTTTTATCGGGACGAATCTTCAAGGTAAAACTGAAAAGGGAAAGTGGATCATTGATTCCGTTCACGAAATATTGAGCAATGATGTGACCAACATAACCCTTTCTACTGTTAAGTATCATGTTGTTGAGCTAAGCAAAACAAAAGCGAGAATAATAGATCCATATTCCGATGACGGAGATTATTGTGAGCTGCCATTAGATGCCTTTGAGAGTGTAATTATTAACTGGCTTCAGCAAAAGGATAAATACTACGGATTAAATTAATGGGCAAATCAGCTATAAAATAGGAACCCCACCTTGAGTAGGTTTAATGAAACAATTCACTTGAATGCTTTTTGAAACCAAAGGAATAGACTCTAATGGGATAATGGAAATATCATTAACAACAAGTAAGGGGATGAATGGTTATGTGGCTGTGGGTAATCATCGGAATCGGAGCAGTTATTGCATTTATTATGGTTACTACAAACAACAGGATCAAAGCAAAGGATGAACGCAAATTTCAAATGCACTTAAGGAGTGTTGTATATGATTTAAGGCGGTTCCTGGAAATCCAAAATAAATTAATTACTAACAAAGTCATTAATCTAAAAAAGTATAATTATCTCATTGAAGTAACGGATTATGAAAAATATATTACCCAGGCAGGGGCAGAGGTATATGTGCACGCGGTGCTTTTGGAGAAACTGATGGTGGAACGCTGGTCTTCTTCTATTAGTAAAGATAACAAAGAAATAAAGCAGATACGTGAAAAATTGTTTGGTGATAACGCGTGGAAGATGGAACTGGATGAGGATGATTTTGTCCTCCTTATGGTATTAGGACGAGATGAGGATGCATCGGTGGCATTTACTGAAGTCTGGAATTTGTGATAAGTAGGAATATTCTTAAGTTTTGTGTTACATATTCATGCATGAACTCATTAAACTGAACCTTAACAGATCCATAAAATTAGCCTAACCATAGCAGTTCTGAGGAGATGCAATATGGAAATAAAAAATCGACTTGGATTAAATATTTCTAATTTGACGGACTGGTTTCAACATGCTCCTCCAGCAAAAGGTGAAGCACATTGGGTAGATGGTAGAAGTGCGAAGGAACTTGCAAAGGCATGGACCCAATCAGGTGCTCCTACAGTTCCTAAGGAGTTGGAACGGTTATTAGACTCGCATCAAGATATTAAGGGTTTTATTGCCGAGTTAGCCATACCAGAGTGTGAAACTAAATTGGACGCCTTCAACGGCAGTGGGCGTAAACACGATTTGATTGTATATGGAAAAACATCTGATAATAAAATATTAATTTCTATTGAAGCGAAAGCTGACGAATCATTCGGAGAGGTTATCTCTAATCTGATCAAAAGGTATTCAACTAATCCAAGAACAAAAGTACCAGAACGAATAAAACAGTTAGGTCTTTCTATTTTTGGAGATAAGGAGTTTGGACATATCCGTTATCAGTTGCTTCATGCTGTCGCTGGAACATTAATAGAAGCCCATATAAACAACTGCGTTCAGGCAGTGTTTGTTGTTCATGAGTTCGTACCATCGGGAATACATTCGAAAAAATCGAAACAAAACAATGAAGATTTGCAGACATTTGTTGAGCTTCTTACGGGAACACCACTAATTGAAGGGCAACTCCTTGGACCAATCAAAATAATTGGTGGTACTAATATTCCAAGCAACACTCCATTGTATATTGGAAAAATTGAATCAGCCATAGAAATTTAATATCAAAATAACAGAGAGGACTGATTCAATGAAAATAGAAATCGGAGAATCCTTGATGCTCTCATGGCTGAGACATGCAAAGAATTGTCAGCTTGTTCAGTTGAACTGGAAGCCATCGGTGAAGTCGTGGGAAATTCATAACGAAGCTGTCGTCGAAAGTATGATGAAAGATTCAGACCTATATTTTAAAGAGAAATACAGCCTTGATTTGTTTAAGCAAAACAGTTCATTCTCTCAACTACTCCAACAGGCGGAGATTGATGCTTTGGGTATGGAAGTTGGAGGGGAGAATGGTGTTCAAAACATATATGGTATTGATGTAGCTTTTCATGAGAATGGCTTGAATTACGGCTCCAAGGAAGAAACGATATCCAGAGTGCTGAAGAAAATGATTCGCACTGCTATGGCGATTCATGGGTATTTCAATTTGAATGCTGGAAATATTATATTTGCTGCTCCAAAAATATATGGTGCAATACGTGAACCGCTGCAACTCTACATAGCCGAACTCCAGGAGCTGTTCCATGCAAAAGGTTTAGATTTTCGTTTTGAGCTTCTTTGCAATGAAGACTTCAAGGAGAAAATCTTCAATGTGGTTACAGCCTTATCCAATTCTGTGTCTGATACTTCGGAGCTGTTTATGCGAAGTATACAAATGTATAATCTTTTTGCAGATGATAAGCAGCCAGTAGGCCTACCGAAATCGCCAGTAAAAGTAAAGAAATTACCTGCTGATTTTAAAGGATCTGAGGAAATAAAAATTGGTGCTTTGGTCAGATCCAGTTTTGAGCGACTGATTGCAGATGATCTATTAACAGAGCGCGAAGTTGAGCGATTGGAGCGACTGGACTACGCCAAGAGGACATTTAATATCACTTATCCTGTATTGAAAAAAGTCGACCCTACCCTATCTTTAATCGAACAACGAAATATTAACGGACGGCCGAGATTCTACAGTGATCCATATTCGATCTATGGTTATGATTATCTATTATGTAATCATTGGGTGGAGAACCTCAGCAGAAGTTATTTCGATGCATGGCTAAGACGTATAGATGAAACAAATGTAGGGGACTCAATTTGAGTCCTCATTTTTTTATACTCTCCTTGTATTTAGACATGTTATTATGAACTTAGGAATATTTTCCTATGAATCATTTTACATTTTAAGAATAAATCATCCAGAGGTGAATGGAATGAGTAACAGCAATTTCACTTTCTTGTCGAACCATTGGAATATTCTATCCAATTTGGCCGAAATGGCGGAGCGGAACGTTTATATTGACCCTAACACTTCTCTTATCAAGCTCCGTATGTTCGGGGAGACATTAACGAAATACATATGTGCTTTTGAAGAAATGCAGTTACCAGATAGAGCGACTCAGGATGATAGACTCAGGATTTTGAAGCAAGAAGATCTCCTGACAGAAGAACTTCTTGATATTCTCCATGCTATTCGTAAGATTGGGAATAAAGCCAATCACGAAGAAGGGATTTACGGAACGACCGAGGAAGCCCAAGCATTGCTCAACATGGCCTTTCGCTTATCCGTTTGGTTTATGCAGGTGTACGGTGAGTGGGACTTCATAGCGCCTGAGTATGTTGAACCTTCTGAAGTGGAGGATTCACAAAATCAAGAGCAGCTTGTGATGCTGGCCGCTTCCTATGATGCCAAGGTACAGCAGTTGGAACAGGAATTGTTAAAACTTACTCAGCAGCAGGATACCAAAACCCCTGACGAGAAGCAGAAACGCCATACGAAGGCCAGACAGTTAGGCAGTGCTCTTAAGCTTACTGAAGCCCAGACCCGAATCATTATTGACGAGAAGCTCGTTCAGGCTGGCTGGGAGGCAGATACATTACAACTGCGTTTTAGCGCAGGTACCCGCCCTGAAAAAGGCAGGTACCTGGCTATAGCCGAATGGCCTCTGAAAAATGGGTTTGCGGACTATGCTCTTTTTTATGGAATGGAATTGATCGGTATTGTTGAGGCTAAACGTCAGAGCAAGGATGTTCAAGCCGACATTGAACAGGCGAAGAAATATGCCTCTTATGTAGTTAAGCACGGTGAAGAAATCATTCATGGACCCTGGGGAAATTATCAGGTGCCGTTTTTGTTTGCAACGAATGGGCGTCCCTATTTAAAGCAGCTTGAACACAAATCTGGAATATGGTTTCTGGATGCACGCAAGTCTACGAACCATGCCAGAGTGCTACAAACGTGGTATTCACCTGAAGGTTTAAAAGCTCTTTTACAGCAGGACATTGATAAGGCGACAAAGGATCTCCGTGATGAATCACTGGATTACCTGCATCTGCGTGAGTATCAAGAGAATGCGATTTTGTCAGTGGAACATGCGATAGAAGCAGGACAGCGCAGAATTCTGGTAGCCATGGCAACAGGTACAGGCAAGACAAGAATGGCTATCGGGTTAATTTATCGTTTGATCAAACATAATCGTTTTAAAAGAATTCTATTCCTCGTGGACCGTTCAGCATTAGGCCGTCAGGCTGAGGCGGCGTTTAAGGATTCCAAGCTGGAGAGCTATCATTCGTTTACCGAGATTTTTGAGCTTCAGACGCTGGATGCCAAGAAACCGAATGTGGAAACGAAGGTTCAGATTGCTACCGTTCAAGGTATGGTGAAGCGGCTGTTTTATAGTGAGGATGATAAGGGCATTCCTTCTGTAGATCAGTATGATTGCATCATCGTGGATGAGGCTCACCGTGGTTACACGCTAGATAAGGAAATGACTGAGATCGAGCTGGAGTTTCGTGATCATGCCGATTATGTGAGCAAGTATCGGAAGGTACTGGATTATTTTGACGCTGTGCGAATCGGGCTTACGGCTACCCCAGCTCTTCATACGGTTGAGATTTTTGACAAAGCAATCTTTAACTACTCCTACCGTGAAGCTGTGATTGACGGCTATCTGATCGACCATGAGCCGCCTGTTCAGTTTGAAACAGAACTGAAGAAGAACGGCATCAAGTGGCAGATTGGTGAGGAAGTAGCGGTATATAATGTGGACCTGGGAACCGTGGAGAAAGAAATGCTGGAAGATGAGGTCAACCTCGAAGTAACCCAGTTCAACAAGACGGTGATCACGGAGAATTTCAATCGTGTGGTGCTGGAGGCGCTCACTGAATATATCGACCCTGAAGCGGATGGAAAGACCTTGATTTTTGCGGCAACGGATGATCATGCGGATATGGTGGTTCGGATCTTTAAGGAAGAATTGGAGAAGGTTTACGGGCCAGTAGATGATGGAGCGATTCTAAAAATCACAGGTTCAATTAAAGATCCGCTGCATGCCATTAAGCTCTTCAAAAATGAACGGCTGCCGAACATTGTGGTCACTGTGGATCTGCTTACAACGGGGATCGATATCCCGAGTATCTCCCATGTGGTCTTCCTGCGGCGGGTCCGCTCTCGTATCCTGTATGAACAAATGCTGGGACGGGCTACCCGCCGCTGTGATGAGATCGATAAGGATCATTTTATGATCTATGATGCCGTCGGGATCTATGAATCGCTCAAGCCCTATACAGACATGAAACCTGTTGTGACTAGACCTCAGGTCAGCCTGGATCTCCTGGTCGATGAGCTGAAGCAGATGAAGAGTGAGCATCACATCAAGTCGCATCAGGAAGAGATTGTGGCTAAGATGCAGCGGAAGAAGCAGAGCTGGACGCTTCAGGATCATGAAGATTTCAAAGCTTTATCCGATGGGCAGAATATTGATGAGTTTATTGATGAGGTGAAGAAGGCAAGTACTGAGCAGGTAAGTGAAGCTTTGCTGAGCAAGCCGCAATTGCTTCAGTTTATCGAAGAGAACAGAGGGCGGCACAATCGTCAGTTCATCTCGGATCACAAGGATAAGCTGGTCGGAGTTACACGCGGTTATGGAGATGCCAATAAACCTGAGGATTATTTGGAAGGTTTTAATGGTTTTATCCGTGAGAACCTCAACCTGATTCCAGCACTGAATATTATCTGCACCCGCCCGAATGATCTGACCCGTGAAGAGCTGCGGAAGCTTCGTGTGGCGCTAGATCAGAAAGGTTTTACCGAGAAAAATCTACAAACCGCTTGGCGTGATGTGAAGCAGCAGGACATTGCCGCAGATATTATCAGTTTTATCCGTCAACAGGCACTCGGTGATCCACTCATCAGCCATGAAGAACGGATCGAGAATGCCATGAAGAAGATTTATGAGATGCGAGTATGGCCGAAGGTGCAGAAAGATTGGCTGAAACGGATAGAGAAGCAGTTGCTGCAAGAATCGGTGTTAGACCCGAATCCTGAAAAAGCATTCGATGTGGAACCTTTCCGCAGCAAAGGTGGCTATAAGCAGTTAAATAAAATTTTTGATGGTCAATTGGACGCGATTGTTGCTACAATAAATGTTGCGTTATATCCAACCAGACAGAAGGAGCAAGCTTAAACCATGAGGAATCAGGAAATTGTACAAAAGCTTTGGAACCTGTGTAATGTACTGCGTGATGATGGCATCACGTATCACCAATATGTAACGGAACTTACTTATCTGCTGTTTCTTAAAATGATGAAGGAAACAGAGAATGAGGGGATCATTCCTGAACAATATCGCTGGGATTCATTAGAGGAACGGCATGGAATGGACCTAACTAACCATTACCGCCAACTACTGCTTGATCTTGGTAAAGACGGTCACGAGATCATTAAGCAGATTTATATGAATGCCAGTTCCAACATTGATGAACCCAAGAATCTGGAGAAAATCGTGCGTTCGCTTGATCAACTTGATTGGTATTCTGCCAAGGAGGAAGGTCTGGGAGATCTTTACGAGGGACTGCTGGAGAAGAACGCGAGTGAAACCAAATCAGGGGCGGGCCAATATTTCACCCCGCGTCCATTGATTGATATGATCGTAAAGCTCGTTGACCCGAAACCAGGCGAGCGTTGTAATGACCCTGCCGCAGGCACGTTTGGATTTATGATTGCAGCGGATAGCTATATTCGGAGTAAGACAGATGAATATTTTGAGTTGAGTCAAAAAGAAGCTGAGTTCCAAAGAAACGAAGCTTTCACAGGGGTTGAGCTAGTTAAAGATACACATCGCTTGGCGATGATGAATGCAATGCTTCATGACCTTCATGGGGATATAATGCTTGGAGATACGCTCTCTGACCTTGGAAAAAGCTTGAAGAATTACGATGTGATATTGACTAATCCACCGTTTGGTACCAAACAAGGTGGAGAAGGCCTAACTCGTGATGACTTAACTTTTACGACTTCCAATAAGCAATTGAACTTTTTGCAGCATATTTATCGGGCGCTAAAGGCGAACGGAAAGGCCCGCGCAGCGGTTGTTCTTCCTGACAATGTTTTGTTTGAAGGTGGAGTAGGTGCGAAGATTCGCGCAGACTTGATGGACAAGTGTAATTTGCACACTATTCTGCGGCTGCCTACGGGGATTTTCTACGCTCAAGGGGTGAAGACGAATGTTCTGTTCTTCACACGAGAGAAGATGGATAAGGATAGTACAAAGGACGTTTGGGTATATGACCTGCGGACGAATATGCCGAGTTTCGGGAAGCGGACCCCGCTGACTACTGCGCATTTTGATGCGTTTGTGGAGGCTTATACGGCTGAGGATCGGAGCAGTGTGCAGGACGAAAGATTTAATGTGTTTACTCGCGAGGACATCCGCAAGAAGGACGACAGTTTGGATATTGGTCTGATCGCGGATGAGTCATTGTCAGCTTATGATAATCTGCCTGATCCGATTGATTCAGCGGAAGAAGCAATTGCGAAGCTGGATGAAGCAATGACATTGCTTCTTGAGGTTGTTGCAGAGCTTAAGGCGGTTGAAAACAAGCCAGAGTATGCTGCTGAAGAACGCCAGGAGCTGCTTCAGGTTGCGGAAGCACGTGGAGAGTATAAGGTATGAGTAAGAATAAAGGAAAGACAGCAGAGGAATTGCTGCAAGAGGCACTGGTACCTGAGGAGGAGCAGCCTTATTCAATTCCTGAGAATTGGGTGTGGGTGAAACTGGGGTTTTTAATAACTGTGAAATCTGGCGAAGCACTTACAAAAAAACAAATGATTGATGGGCCCTATCCTGTATATGGTGGTAATGGAGTAAATGGATTTCATAAAGAAAATAATATTTCCGAAACAAGTATAATTGTCGGAAGAGTAGGGTTCAATTGTGGAAGTGTGCATTTATCAGAGAACTATGCCTGGGTAACAGACAATGCTTTTATTGTGAACTTCGATAAAAACAAATTAAATATAAATTATTTATACTGGTTACTAAAAAATCTAAATCTTGGTCAATATAGCAACTCTACTGCTCAACCTGTTATATCGGGAAAAACTATATATCCAATAAAATTCCCGCTTCCACCGTTGAACGAACAAGAAAGAATTGCTATCAAAGTTGAAGAACTCTTGAATAAAATCAATCAAGCCAAACAACTAATCAAAGAAGCTCAAGAAACTTTTGAACTTCGTCGAGCGGCAATTTTGGATAAGGCTTTTCGTGGGGAACTAACAAAGAATTGGCGAGAGCAGCATGGGATAGGAATAGATAGTTGGGTGAAAAGTACCCTTCAGGAACATATATCATATTTGGGTGATGGAATTCATGGTACGCCCAAATATTCAGATACAGGGGACTTTTATTTTATTAATGGAAATAACTTTGATGGGTTTTCAATAGTTTTAAAGCCAGATACTAAAAGGGTGAACGAGGAAGAGTATAAGAAACATAAAAAAAACTTATCTAATCAGACAGTTTTTGTATCAATTAATGGCACTCTTGGGAAAACAGCTTTATATAATGATGAACCTGTGATTTTAGGTAAAAGTGCGTGTTACTTTAATGTACTTGACACATTAGATAAACACTTTACTAGATACTATTTAGAAACCCAAGAGTTTAAAGACTACGCTAATTTAATGGCTACAGGCAGTACGATTAAAAATCTTTCGCTTAAAGCAATGAGAACCCTCCCATTGCAGATCCCCTCACTTTCCGAGCAGCAAGAAATTGTCCGCATATTAGACAATTTATTTGCCAAAGAACAAAATGCAAAGGAAATGTGTGATGTTATTAATAATATTGAGCTGATGACAAATCAAGTTCTTGCCATTGCTTTTAAGGGTAACTTGGGCACAAATAACCCTGCAGAGGATGGTATAGTTGTGAAATTAGAATGAACTGGGATAACTCATTCAAATTCTTCCCACTGCATGGCTGGCACCTCAAGACAGCTTTATCCTTTTATTGTATCAGTTAATTGCAAGCAATTAAAAAAGCTCTCCATAAACGATGCTACATCGTTCATGGAGAGCCTTTTTGCGTAAGCACCTTGGCGATACGAAGCCCAGCCTTCGTTCATGATCTTGGTCTCCATCTGCGGCCAGAAATAGAGCATTTCGTCACGCAGCATCGTCATAATGTCGCGCTGCCAGTCCTCCAGCACGGTCGAATACTGCTGGATGAACCAGACGATATCCTTCTCCGGCTCAGGCGGGAAGGCCCGTTTTCCTGCGGTTTCCGCTGCCTGTGGCTCTGCTGAAGCCGGATCCAGATTCCACAGCTCGCTATAAGGACTTGGCGCAGCGGTACCGCCGGCTGGGGCATCCTTGCGTTCCTTCATCTTGGCTTCCAGCAGATGGGTTTTGCCCAGCTTGCGCGGCTGGATCAGACTGGGGTCAATATGCTCCTGTATCGCCAGCACAGAGTCGATGAAGCTCTCCACGGCATCCGTTCCGTAGGTCACCGAGTAGCCGGCAATCCGGTCGGCTGTGGCCGACATACTCTCGACCATATCCCGGTTGGACATGGAGAAACGCATGTTGTTCTTGAAGAAATCGCAATGCGCCAGCACATGCGCGACAATCAGCTTGTTCTGGATCAACGAATTTCCGTCCAGCAGGAAGGCATAACAGGGATTGGAGTTAATGACGAGCTCATAGATTTTGCTTAGTCCGAAATCGTATTGCGATTTCATTTTGTGAAACGTCTTTCCGAAGCTCCAGTGTCCAAATCGGGTAGGCATTCCATAGGCCCCGAACGTGTAAATAATATCGGCAGGACATATTTCATAACGCATCGGGTAAAAATCCAGCCCAAATCCGGTCGCAATCTCCGTGATCTCGGCAATCGCCCGCTCCAGCGCTTTAATCTCATCCCCGGGCATGAATCCATCGCTCCTTCCAGCTTGCTGTGTTTGCTGCAACCTATTCCGGCTAGACCGCAGAGGTTCCGTTAGATCGGTTCTGTTCTTCTTAATGTATATGGGAGGAGGGGAGGGAGTATGATGCCATGAATCGGGAGTTGGATAAATAGAGTTCATGTAAATTGGAGTATGTAATCGAAGAGTCGGATCGTTCGAGTAGGTACCCACAGGCCTTATCATGATGTCACGCTGCCAGTCCCCCGGCATGGTTGAATACTGCTGGATGTGCCAGACGATATCCTTCTCCGGCTCAGGCGGGAAGGCCTGTTTTCCTACGGTTTCCGCTGCCTTTGGCTCTGCTGGAGCATGTTCCTGATTCCATAGCTAGCTATGAGGACTTGGTGCACTTAGGGCTTGAACTTGAATTTAGATCTGAAACCCACCAAAAGGGAAAGTGACGGAGGGGAAGTTTGGAACTGGAGGAGCGAACGCGTCCGCCTTTATGGACCAATTTCTACCGCGATCAGCGGTTTGAAATCAGGAAATTGGTCCATAACAGCGGCCGGAAGTCCAAACATTCCCCGCAGTCACGGCCAAACCCGAAAGGTATAGCCTTAAAGTCTTAAAGTCTTACAGCCTCTTAATTCTTCATGCCTCAGTACACAAACCTTCGCTGCGCCCAGTAGCTGAACAGGAAGATCGAAACCTCGGTCAGCAGCTTGGCGGCGACAAGCGGGATGATCAGCTTTTCATTGTAGAAATAGAGCAGCCCGTAATTGAACAGCAGCACGAGAATGACCAGCGCGAAGTATTTGGGTAGCGACTCCTGGAGCCTGGACGCCTTGCCACCGGTGAACACATATTTCCGGTTCATGGAATAGTTGAAGATGGAGCTGCACAATCTCGCGGCGGCGACTGACAGGAACAGATTGTGGCTGAGACTCTGGAACAGGAACAACAGCGTGAAGTCGAGCAGGGCCGACAGCAGCGATGAAGTGCTGAACATTAGAATTGGCAGATAAATCCGGAAGGAATCCACCAGAGGCCGGAAATGAGATGATTTATTATCTTCCAGATACACGGTATCAATATATTCCTCGGTAAGGCTATACCCCTCTCTATGGGCAGTCAGCAGCATGTTCATTTCATATTCAAACCGTTCCCCGGGAATCTGGCACAGCCAGTCAAGCATCGGGAAGGAGAAGCCGCGCAGGCCGGTTTGTGTATCATAGATTTTGGTGCCTGTAGTGAGGGAAAAGACTGCCCGTGTCACCGAGTTGCCGAAACGGCTGCGCAGGGGAATGGTCCCGCTGAACCGGCGGCTGCCCAGCACAATTCCGGGCGTGGTCTGGTTCTGGAGCACCTCGACAATCCGTTTAATGTCATGAGGCAGATGCTGTCCGTCACTATCCGCGCAGACTACATAGCCGGACAGTCCGGTCTCCTGGATATACCGGAAGCCTGTCTTCAGCGCGCGTCCTTTTCCCAGGTTGGTCTCATGCGTCAGGACGGTGCAGCCGAAGGCTTCGGCCATGTCGAAGATTCCGCGGTAAGCCGGGCCGCTCCCGTCATCTACAAGGACGATCGGTCCAAGCTGATACTCTTGCAGCTGCACAATTAATTCCAGCAGTCGTTTATCTGGCTCATAGGCCGGAATAAGGATCGTCATGAGGTTACGCCCTCCTTGATATAAAGAATGTCGCTGACCCCGCGTTCCTGATTTTTGCCCAGCGGATTATTCACGACCCGTCCCATGAAATACATCGTGGATGAACCGCCGCCGTCCAGATTGTAGGCTTCGGTGGCTCCGAGATCCGACATCACAGCAGCAAGCTCGGCAAGGGTCATGCCCCGGCTGTAGCCTTCACTGCGCCCGTCCACAACAACGAACACATAATGGTTCGGTGCGATCATGCCAATTGCGGTCCGGGGATTCGCATTCTGGATGGAACGGTTGCCGAAATTGCTGTCGATTTTGACACTGCTGAAATCACTGACGATGTTGCCGTCCTGAATCAGAATCGGCCCGAAGGAGAGGGTATTGGTGGCTCCCTGCGCCAGCAGATCGGACGAAGAAATCTCTTCCTCGTCATACGTCTTCATGGTCCCGTCATCGAACAGCGCCATCGCATCCCGCACCGGATCATCCCGGTACACCGTTCCATTGCGGATAATGACCCCATCCTCGCGGAAGCCATAGTAATCGCCGTTGATTGCAAAGAGCGCATTGTTGCTGGAGGCAATCTCTGAGGTGTCCTCTATGATGTTCGTGCCAAAGCTGCTGTCGGCAAAAGCAGAGCGCAGGCTGCTTGCGTCCTTAAGCACGACATCAGCGACAAAATAAGTGATCTGGTCTGAACCGGACCCGGTCTGTACCTGGTCGATCTGGATCTGGATATCGTCACTGGAATAACTCCAGTCGTCGGAAGTCGCGTTAACCTCGGCTGCAACTGTGGCTGCTGCTGTGCTTACGCCGGCTGTGGCTGTGTCATCCGCTACGACGACTTCGACATGTTCGATCAAGTAACGGTCTGCCAGGCTATAGATCACCGTGCCGAGACTCAGGAGGACCACGATCATCACGATCAGAAGTTTGCGTTTGAAACTCCAGGGTTGTTTTTTTCTTATGTTCATCATTGAACCATCACCTCATCATGTAAGTTGTTAAGGTCATCATACCGGGGTTACCTTTAGTGAAACTGAAATAGTAACCGCACCGGACAATTGGTATACTTTTAACAGAGATCCGGCCATTTCCAGCAATGATAAGGAGGGTAAAGGCTATGAATCCAGTCCGTTGCGGTTATGAATAAACGATGATGCCGATCGGGGGAACCGCTGATTTTTGCTTTTGTATCAAGGAATCTATTGCTATACTTTAACAACAAGACGGTTATTAGAGCTGCTGGGAGGTTCAGTCATGACGCATCGTATACTGCTGGTTGAGGACGATGAAGATATTAGTAGAATGGTGTTTTCTTATTTGGTAAAAGAGGGCTATGAGGTGGAGACTGCATTTGATGGTGAGGCAGCGGAAAAGCTTTTTCATCGCGGCGGCGCCTATGATCTGGTTTTGCTGGATCTGATGCTTCCGAAACGAAGCGGCAACGATGTGCTGCAGACGATTCGGTGGGACAGTCTGGTGCCTGTGCTGATCATGTCGGCTAAGGACAGTGATGTGGACAAGGCGCTGGGCCTTGGCTTCGGCGCGGATGATTATATTACGAAGCCGTTCTCGATGATCGAGCTGGCGGCACGGGTGAAGGCGGCGATCCGGCGGGCAGGATATGCCGCTGCTGGAAGTCCTGTTCAGGAAACAGCTGCCGTTCAGGAGCGCGCCAACACGATAGCACTGCGTGGACTCACCGTCGATCTCGATAATTTCTCGGCGCTGAAGAACGGGGAAGAGGTCAAGCTGACGGCCAAGGAGTTCCAGATTCTTAAGCTGTTCGTGAGCAGCCCCGGCCGGGTGTACACCAAAGCGCAGATTTACAGCGTCGTCTGGGAAGACGATTATTACGGGGATGAGAATGTCATTAATGTACATATGCGCAGACTGCGTGAAAAAATTGAAGATGACCCGTCAAAGCCGGAATACATCAAAACGTTATGGGGCATTGGCTATAAGCTGGGGGATGTGCTGGAATGATCGCTTTTTTGAGTGTGGCTATCCTGCTGCTGCTGCTCGTGATCCTCTGGCAGTACCTGCGTCTGCGGGAGCATTCCCGCCAGCTCGATTATATCCACACCAAACTTACGAGCATTATTGACCGGGGCTCGCACGAAAGGCTGCTTCTGTTCAATAGCAACCCTCATCTGCAAACCCTGCTAACTGATCTCAACCGGCTGCTGGACGTCAATCACAAGGGAGCGGTCGAGCTGGCCAAGCTGGAGAAGTCTATGCGCAGCATGCTGGCGAACATCTCCCATGATCTGAAGACTCCGCTGACGGTAGTGCTCGGCTATATTGAAACGATTCTCCATGACGGGAATATAACGGAAGAGGAGCAGGCGCATATTCTGCGGATGATTCATGCCAAGGCAGAAGAGGTGATCCGGCTGATGAACAGCTTTTTTGATCTGGCCAAGCTGGAGTCCGGGGATAAGCAGATCGCGCTGTCGCGGGTGGAGCTGGGCGAGGTCTGCCGGCGGAACATTCTTTCCTTTTACGATATCCTGAATGCCAAGGGCAGTGAGGTGGAGATTGGGATTCCGGATGAGGCGATGTACATGATGGGCAACGAGGAGGCGCTGGACCGGGTGCTGTCCAATCTGTTGTCTAATGCGATCAATTACGGGGATGCCGGAGGTGTGCTTGGACTCACCCTCTACAGCGCCGGAGACCAGGTGTGCATAGACGTATGGGACCGGGGCAAAGGCGTCACCGAAGGGCATCAGGATAAAGTCTTCGAACGGCTCTACACACTGGAGGATTCCCGCAACCGTGACTATCAGGGGAGCGGCCTTGGGTTGACCATCACCAAACGGTTGACGGAGCAGATGAACGGCAGCATTACCTTACGCAGCAAACCTTACGTCAAAACGGTATTTACGCTTTCTTTTCGCAGGCTGACCTTCTAAAAACTATACTGGTCCGGCGGCTTAACCTGTACTTACGGCTGCAACTTAAGATTTTCGTAAGAATCAGGTAATAAAAAAGAAAATTCCGCTGTGTACAATAAGAACCAGGAAGACAAACGAAGAAGCCAAAGGGGATAACGGAAATGACCACCATACTGCGTACTTGGGATTTAACCAAGGAGTATCAAGGCAAAGAGGCTGTCAAAGGCGTGAATATGAATATCAAGCAAGGCGAAATTTACGGGTTCCTGGGACCTAACGGTGCGGGCAAAACTACGGTGATGAAAATGATCACCAATCTGGTGAAGCCGACGGCGGGGGAGATTGAATTTTTTGGCGAGTTCATGACAAACCGTTCCTATGAAATGCTGAAACGTATGGGCTGCATAATTGAATATCCGGTATTCTACGACAAGCTGACGGCAAGAGAAAATCTCCAGCTGCACGGGGAGTATATGGGTTACTACGATGCCAAGGCCATGGAAGAAGCGCTGGAGCTGGTGAAGCTGAAGGGTGTGGACAAAAAGCCGGTCAAGCAGTTTTCCCTGGGGATGAAACAGCGGCTGGGCATTGCCCGGGCAGTCATGACGAAACCGGAGCTGCTCATTCTGGATGAGCCGATCAACGGGCTGGACCCCATGGGCATCAAGGAGCTGCGTGAGGTGTTCCGCATGCTGAGCCGCGAATATGGAATGACGCTGCTGATCTCCAGCCATATTCTGGGTGAAGTTGAACAGGTCGCCGACACCATCGGCATGATCCGTGACGGAATTCTGCTGGAGGAAGTGGCGATGGATACGATACGCAGCCAGAACACGCAATACATCGAACTGATTACCAGAGAGAGCAGCAAAGCGGTGTATGTTCTGGAGCACAAGCTGGGCCTCACCAACTTCAAGGTGCTCGACCCGCGGACGATCCGCATTTACGATGCCATACAGCAGCTTGAACTGAATAAAGCACTGGTAGAAGCGGGTGTGGAGCTGGAAAGCCTGAGTAAAAAGAATCATTCGCTGGAAGATCATTTTGTGGAACTGATGGGGGGTGAGGGCATTGCTTAAGCTGATACAACTGGAAATCCGTAAAAACAAACTGGCAGGTATGCTCAAAGGCGTTGCCATCGCCAACCTCGCAATTTTTGTCTTTATGCTGCTGCTTACTTACGTTGATTCTGAAGGCAGCGGCAGCGGGGAATTCAATACTTATGCAGAGATGTTCTCCGGCCTGTATGTTTTGGTCAAGGCGACCTTTGTGGTGTTTGCTTCGGTTGTACTGAGCAAGCTGGTTATTGATGAGTATAAGAACAATACCATTACTTTGCTCTTTATGTACCCTATCTCCCGTAAAAAGCTCTTAGGTGCCAAAATTATCATCGTTTTCCTCTTTACACTGATCAGTATTTTTGTAACGGATGTTCTGATTAGCGCTCTTCTGATCGGACTTAACTCTTTCACCCATGCGATTCCGGGACAGCTGGATTTGGCTGTGATTCCTGGAGAGATGATCCGGATAGGTGCAGATGCGGCATATGCGGCAGGGATTGGACTAATTCCTTTATATATCGGAATGCGCAAGAAATCCGTACCAGCCACCATAGTTACTGCAGTGTTGCTTGTCAGCGTGAGTGCCTCCGATTTTGGTAATTTCCAGCCGGGTAATCTGGTAGGGTTCTCCATCTTCCTCAGTCTGCTTGGCGTAGCCATTGCTTACCTGTCGATCCGGAATATTGAACAGAAGGATATTGCCTGAAGGTAACCGGAAGTACAGCTTTGAGTGTTTTCATTTCCTAAGTTCCTCTGCGATGAGGTTAAGGATGGTTCAACCGTTCTTGCTCATCTGCCGGAGGGACTTTTTTGCTGCAAAACCGTTTGGCATCAATGTTTTGATGGCGACCAACTGCGGTTTTTTTGCTATAATAGTTCTTAATTCAGCAATTTTCGAGCGGAGTACAGATTGAAGTTATGGCTACAGTTTATCCGCAGTTAATGAATAGATGAAGATACAGGATTGAAGCAGCAGAGGAGGTGGGCTATGACTAAACAATGGTCTTTTATTCTGGATCGGGTGCTTTCGGAAGAAGGTGCTTATAAAGCGTTATACGATCATCACCCCGACCTGATTATTGTGCTGGACAGGCAGGGATATTATGTGGACAGCAACCGTGCTTTTGAAGTTGCCGCTGGCGCAGATCCGGAACTTCATGAGCCATCGTCTGGTTTGCGGCCAGAACCTCCCGGAGAAGAACATTTTGCTGCAGCGCTCGGAGGTATCGGCTCCGGCTTTGAACTGGAGGCGGATGAGAGCCGCGGAAGCAGCCCGGCTGCGGTTACGTATGTGCCGGTAAAAGCTGAAGAAGGGATCGCAGGCGTATTCGCCATTATCCGATATGACCAGAGCCGTGTTCTTCCTCTTCTGCTTCAGGAATGGTTCGGCAGGCTCCTGACCGGGGAAGTTTCTCCCATGGAATGGACGGATGAGCGGACACCGGGGCGTGAAGAGGAGCTTATAGAACTGGCTATGGTAGAGGAGCAGCAGAAGGCAGAGCTGGTGCTGGAGATGTCAGAGGACAGGCATCTTAGCCTGATATTCAATTCTATTGCAGCCGGAATCTTCGGGCTCGACACGTTGGGCCGGACCTTCTTTATCAACCGTGAGGGAGCAGAAATGCTGGGTTATGAGCCCTACGAGCTGAGGGGGCTTCCGTTGATGGATGTGATCCATCACATCCGTGGAGACGGGTCAAGGTACCAGCAGCATGAATGTCCGATCTGGCAGACCCTGCAGGATGGTGTCACCCGCAGTAGAGGGGATGAAATCTTCTGGCGGAAGGATGGCACCAGCTTTTTTGTTAGCTACCGGATTGCACCGCTTCTGCATAAAGGAATCATCTGCGGTGTAGTGGGCTCTTTCAGTGATATTACCAATGAACGGGAGATTCTCCGGGCCAAGGAATCAGCAGAGCAGGCGGCTCAGGCTAAGTCCGATTTCCTGGCGATGATGAGCCATGAGATCCGTACCCCGATGAACGGAATGATCGGCATGGCCGATCTGCTGCTGGAAACAGAGCTGGAAGAGGAGCAGCGCGGCTACGCCGAGATTCTGCGCAGCAGCAGCTGCAGTCTGCTGCAAATTCTAAATGACATTCTCGATTTCAGTAAAATGGAAGCCGGCAAAATGCCGCTGCTGTCGGAGAAATTTGATCTGCGCGAAATGCTGGAGAACATTATAGATTTATTCACCCCCAAAGCTGAAGAGAAAAATCTGGCGCTGCGCTGGTGGGCGGATACAAGCGTTCCGGCCATAGTGAAGACCGATCCCAGCCGCCTGCGCCAAATCATCGTCAATTTGGTCGGTAATGCGCTCAAATTCACGGAAAGTGGGAGCGTAACCTTGTCGGTGAAGAATATTCCGCTACCGGGTTCACCGGAATACCTGCTGGAATTTTCTGTCCGTGATACAGGAGTGGGAATTGCCGACAGCAAGCTGAATCTGCTCTTTCAATCCTTCTCGCAGCTGCATCCGTTCATTAACCGCAAATATGGCGGAACGGGACTGGGACTGGCCATCTGCAAGCAGCTCGTCGAGCTGATGGGCGGAACGATTTTTGTGGAGAGTGAAGAAGAACGGGGCTCGACCTTCCGCTTTATGCTGCCATTCGTCCATGAAGAAGCTGAATCAGAAGCAGAAGCGGGAATCACGCCCTACCTGTGAACAAGCCTTCTTTGTATTGAATGTTCGAACTGGATTAAACACAGACATAACAAAAACCAGCAAGCTCCGGTTATCGGGGCATTGCTGGTTTTTTTGAAAATATAAGAAGTTATATGCTTCGCGCTATAAATTATCCTTCTATTTTCCACTTGGCTGTTCAATAGTTAGTGCATATACATGAGGCCTACTGTAGCGGGTCCGCAGTGGCTGCCAATGACACAGCCGGCATGAATGACAGCAATCTCTTCAACATCGGTCTGTTCACGCAGCTGCGCCACCAAAAAGTTGGCATCCGCTTCACCCAGTGTGTGGGCCACGATGAGCAGCTCCTTATCCATTTCCCCGGCATTGGCAAGGGCATGCTGGAGCATTTGTTCCACAGCTTTCTCTTTCTTGCCGCGAACTTTGCTCACCGGTACAATCGCACCGTCAATCAGCCGCAGCACAGGCCGGATCTTCAACAGGCTGCCGATAAAATTCTGCATACCTGAACAACGTCCACCCATATATAAGTAATCCAGTGTATCTACAACAAATTCTGTCTCCACTCGGTCGCGGCATTGCTTCAGCATAGCGACAATTTCCCTGCTGCTGTGGCCTTTGGCTGCGGCGCGAACCGCTTTCATCACTAGGAGCGCAATCCCTCCGCATAACGTCTGGGAGTCGACCACTTGTACGCGTCCTTCAGGAAACTCCTCTGCAGCCAGCAGGGCATTCTGATATGTAGAGGATAAAGAAGAGGAAAGACTGATATAGACGATGTCTCCTCCGCTGCTGATGACCGGCCCAAAAGCGGCCATGAAGTCGGCGGGCGAAGGTGCAGCGGTCTTCGGCAGTGCTCCATTTGCGGCGACACGACGATACACTTCCTCAGGTGTAATATCTACACCATCTTTGTAGGTACCGTCTTGAAATACTACATACAGCGGGACGATGCCAATATCATACGTTTCCTTCCAGCCTTGCGGCAAATCGGAAGTGCTGTCTGAAAAGATTTTTACGATAGACATGAAATTCTCCTTCACCGAATCTCGGATGACAATATGACATAATAGAATAAGCCATATAATCTGTTTATTATACCAAGCTATTGCCAATTCTCAAAATGAAAAATAATAGAGTAGGAGACGGAAAAGATGTCAATCTCTTTACACGGCTGCTTCCAGCAAGGTTTAAATAAAAAGGACTACCCTAATCGGGTAGCCCAGTTGCTTATTTCTTCATCACCGGAATCCACACTTCACAGACATAATCCTCTGCATCCGGGTCGCCTGGTGGATAAAGCTCGAATTCCGGACCACCTGCATGCTCATAGCCGGTACCCGGGAACCACTCCTGGAAAATCCGCTGCCACACATTTTGAATCGCATGCGGCATGGGGCCGACTGAGGTGAATACGGCCCAGCTTGCAGCTGGAACCACCGCGGTTTCATAGCCTTGGGGATCCGTCTCCGGCGTACCTTCCACTCCGATCCAGTAGGACAGCAGCTCTTTCTCCATGTCCATACTCATACAGATGCCGAGCCAATCTTTGCCTGTGCCGATTTCAATCAGCTTATCCGAAGTGCCGTCCGCATTGCATTCATTCCAAAACTCAGGGATTCTGCGGAAATTCTCTCCCTCCCTGGTCGTAACCTCCATTGATTTGCCGATGACGGTAAATGCGTCTTTCACCACAATTCTGTATTCCATTTCCTGATCTCCCTTCAATGATAGATGGAAGGAGAGGCGGGGGAATGCTTTGAGCTGTACACCCGGTTCACGCGCGGCGGAGGGGGTCAGTCCATGCGCTTTGCGGAACGCTTTGGCGAAGGCTTCCGGGGAGTCATATCCATATTTCAGCGCTACATCCAGCACCTTAATTTTGGAAATGGCCAGCTCCTGGGCGGCCAATGTCAATCTGCGCTTGCGGATATAGTCTGCCACCGTTACCCCTGTCAGCATGCCGAACATGCGCTGGAAATGAAAAGGGGAGACATGAGCCACCTTAGCCACTTCTTCTATGCGCAGGGGTTCGGTCATCTTGCTCTCCATATAATCCAAGGCATTTTTCATTCGGATCAGCCATTCCACGTTTGCCATCTCCCTTTTGCATTTATACTATCATGAGCCAGTCAACCAAGCCTGTTATTCTCTGCTCATTAATGACAGGTTAACACAAATCGGGTATATGCTATAGACGAATTTGATAGACCCGGGCTTCATAAGGCCGCAAGGTTGCAAGGCTGGCAGCATCCGGCTCTCCCGGATAATTGCCGATAATGATGCTGGTTACAGCCGCCAGCTCAGCAGGGAGATCAACCGGCTGCGGGTCAGCGCTGAAATTCAGCAGAATAAGCCACTGTTCATCGTCTAACGTCCGGGTATAGGCATAAATGTATTCATGCTCCGTCAGCAGCAGTTTATATTCGCCGTAAGCCATAATCTGATGTTCTTTACGCAAGCTAATCAGCTTCTGGTAGTAATAAAACACGGAATCCGGATCAGCCAGCGCCTGCTCTACATTGATATCTGGGTAGTTCGGGTTAAGCTTCAGCCATGGCGCGCCTTGAGTGAAGCCTGCATTTGCGGAGGCATCCCACTGCATTGGAGTACGGGCATTGTCCCGGCCTTTCGTGTGGATGGCCTGTAGAATCGTCTCATGCTCCGCGCCGCCTTCCGTGACCTTTTCCCGGTACATATTCAGGATCTCGATATCCTTATAGTCTTCCAGCACAGGGAATTTCACATTCGTCATGCCGATTTCTTCGCCTTGATAGATGTAGGGCGTGCCTTTCAGCGTATGCAGCAGTGTAGCCAGCATTTTGGCCGACAGAACACGGTATTCACCATCATTGCCGAACCGTGAGACCATCCGCGGCTGGTCATGATTATTCAGGTACAGGCTGTTCCAGCCGCGTTCGGCTAAGCCAACCTGCCATTTATGCAGAATGTCGCGCAAGCCTTTGAGGCTCCAAGGGGTGACATCCCATTTGCCGCCGGGACCGGAGTCCACATCCATATGTTCAAATTGGAACACCATCTGCAGCTCCTGCCGGTCTTCGGCTGTATACAGAATCGCATCCTCTACACTAGCCCCCGGAGTTTCACCAACCGTCATCACCTCATATTTGGAGAGGACCTCACGGTTCATTTCCTGCAAATATTCATGGACCCGCGGGCCGTTCATAAAATATTCACCGCCACCGGCCAGCTCTCCCGGAGCCAGCCCCTCTCTGTGAGCGGAAGGCAGGCCTTCCACCTTGGAGATCATATTAATGACGTCCATCCGTAAGCCATCGACGCCTTTGTCGAGCCAGAACGCGATCATTTTGTAGAGGGCTTCGCGAAGTTGCGGATTCTCCCAGTTGAGATCCGGCTGCTTGCGGGAGAACAGATGAAGATAATATTCTCCGGTAGCTTCATCCAGCTCCCAGGCCGGACCACTGAAGACGGAGCTCCAATTGTTGGGCCGTTCGCCATTCGGTCCGCCGGGCCGCCAAATATAATAATCGCGGTAAGGATTGTCCAGGGAGGAACGGGATTCGGCAAACCATGCGTGTTCATCCGAGGAATGGTTGATCACAAGGTCCATCATCAGCTTGATGCCGCGTTCATGCAGTCCGGCCAGAAGCTCCTCCCAGTCCTTCAAAGTGCCGAACTCATCCATAATATCCTCGTAATCGCTAATGTCATAACCATTGTCGTCGTTAGGGGATTTATAGACCGGGGACAGCCAGACGACATCGACGCCGAGCTTCTGCAAATAATCGAGGCGGGAGATAATCCCTTGCAGATCCCCGATTCCGTCTCCGTTGCTGTCCTGGAAGCTGCGAGGGTAGATTTGATAGACTACGGCTTCTTTCCAAAAGGCTCTTTTCATTCTAAACGACTCCTTTGAGTGATTTTATAATGAAACCATAAAACTATATAAGATGAACTTGTAACCTAATTAGCAAGTAAGGTGGAGGGGAAGTTTGGAAGTGGAGGAGCGATAGCGTCCGCCTTTGTTTTCAGATTTCATCCGCAAAATTGGGTATTCAATATAGAAATCTGAAAACAACAGCGGCCGGAACTCCAAATCTTCCACGGAACCGTGACTACTGCTTAATTGATTTTGAGTTCATCATATATAAAAAACAACCCCGAAGGAGATTGAAGCCTCCGGGGCCAATTAACCGGAATTATGCCGTGACGGTGGAGCCTTCAGCACTGACGCTGCTGAGTCCGTTCACAGTATACTCCTTGCCGTGAATCGTGATGGACGCCGGAATATCGGTTTCATTAACAACCGTAACCTGTACATCGGTAACAATGACTTTAAGCCGCGAGCCGCGGAACATGATCTTGAAGGAATACGAAGTCCAGTGTCCCGGGTTGGAAGGCTTAAGGATCAAGCGGTCTTCCTGAACGCGCAGTCCGCCGAAGCCATGTACAATCGACATCCAGGTTCCCGCCATGCTTGTAGTATGGCAGCCGTCTTCCGTGTCATTGTTATAATTGTCGAGATCCAGTCTCGAAGTCCGCAGGTACATTTCATAAGCCTTATCCTTATACCCCAGCTCACAGGCAAGAATTGCATGGATACATGGGGAGAGGGAGGATTCATGAACGGTAATCGGCTCGTAGAAGTCGAAATTCCGTTTCTTGGTGTCCAGATCGTAACGGTCGCCAAGGAAATATAAACCTTGCAGCACATCGGCCTGTTTAATGAAGCAGGAACGCAGAATGCGGTCCCAGGACCATTTTTGATTCAGCGGCAGATTCTCTGGCAGAACATCCTTCACCTGAATGATCTCTTTATCGAGGAAACCGTCCTGCTGCAGGAAGATACCGCGTTCTTCATCGGCCGGATAGTACATTTTGGCGATGATTTCATTCCATTGTGTGGTTTCGCTGTCCAGCAGCTCCAGCTTATCGGCAAGCTCTTCATACCGGGAAGCCTCGTTCTCCTGCAGATATGCTAATGCTTCCAGCGTGTATTCCATCGTCCAGGCAGCAATCCGGTTTGTATACCAGTTGTTGTTGACGTTATTCTCGTATTCATTAGGTCCGGTTACGCCGAGCATCACATATTTGTCCTTGTGCGCCACGTAGTGAACGCGTTCTTCCCAGAAGCGGGAGATTTCCACAAGCACTTCAAGACCATATTGGCCGAGATAAGCTTTGTCCCCGGTGTAATTAACGTAGTTGTAAATCGCATAGGCAATCGCGCCGTTACGGTGAATTTCTTCGAACGTGATTTCCCACTCATTATGGCATTCTTCACCGTTCATCGTTACCATCGGGTACAGTGCACCTTTTTTATAACCAAGCTTAAGCGCATTTTCTTTGGCTTTTTCCAGATGTTTGTAACGGTAAATCAGCAGGTTGCGGGCGATTGAGGAATCCGCTGTACTTAAGTAGAACGGCACACAGTAAGCTTCTGTATCCCAATAGGTGCTGCCGCCGTATTTTTCCCCGGTAAAGCCTTTGGGTCCGATGTTCAGACGGTCATCTTCACCGGTGTAGGTCTGGTTAAGCTGGAAAATGTTAAAGCGGATCGCCTGCTGTGCCGACACATCACCTTCAATGATAATGTCGCTTTCCTTCCATTTATCGCCCCACACAGTAGCCTGTTCGGTCAAAAGTGCGACGAATCCGGCTTCCTGGGCACTTTGCAGTGCCGTCTGCGCAGCATCAACCAGCTGTCCCAGGCCGTAATTGCGGGAAGTGACATTGGCAGCATATTTATAGATGACAACCTGATCGCCGGTTTGCACGGGGAGAGTTACCGTACTGCCCACATATTTCTCCTGCTCGGTGACTTCAGCTTCTGCAGTAAGCTTTTCGCCATTGACCAGAATATCAAAGGTAAATGCCGAGGTGACGTGAAAATCAAGTTTTTTCGTCTTCAGGGTCAGGTATCCGCCGTCCGGCTCGCCTTTCTTCTCCACTTCGTTCCAGAATTTCTCGTCATAGTTGGCATCCTTATTCTTGATGTCGCCGTCAAGGTAAGGGGTAACGGTAAGCTTTCCGGCAAAATTCACCGGAATGATCGAGTAGCGAATCGCGCCGATCTCACGGCGGGCCATGCTGACGATGCGGATACTTTCCACCTTAACTTCCTTGCCGTCCTCAAGAGTGGCGGTGAAGCTGCGGGAAAGTGTACCTTCCTTCATGTTGAGCACCCGGCGGAACTCAGTAACGGTGCAGGTAGCCAAATCCAGCGGTGTGCCGTCGATGTCGATGTTAATACCAATCCAGTTGGTGCTGTTCAGCACTTTGGCAAAATACTCCGGATAGCCGTTTTTCCACCAGCCGACCCGGGTTTTGTCCGGATAATACACACCGGCCATGTAGCTGCCTTGCAGGCTGTGTCCGCTGTATTGCTCTTCAAAGTTGGCTCTTCCGCCCATATATCCGTTTCCGATGCTAAATACGCTCTCAGAAATTTCTTGGGTCTGGGGATCGAAGGATTCTTCAATGATTGACCATTCATCAATTTTTAGATATTGCTTCATTATTACCGGCTCCTTTTTAGGTGGGGGTGATATAGATGGAACTATGAGTTCGACTATACAGGTTACGTGCTGGCTGCCCCTCGGGCGAATGGATGTTACGATCGCTGTTGTCCCCGGATGCTCGGAAATGGGGGTATGGGGCAAGCATCCGGGGACAAAGACGAACGCAGGGTCTTCTTCGAAGGTCCGTCCGCCTTCACTGCTGCTCAGCGTAACTTTGTTCTCACATATAGTTCAGGTAAATAGAGTAGGGTAAAAGACAATTCACAGGGTTGCTGATAGATGTTAATGTTCGTCAAACCGTTGCAAAAGATTCCCGCAAATGCGCAACGCTAATCTGCTGGAGAGAAGACACAACGATGTTCGCTGCTCCCAGTGTTGCAGGAGAACCGATGCCTACGCTGCGCATACCGGCGCGGGTGGCAGCGAGGATTCCGGCCTCGGCGTCCTCAAAGACTACGCAGTGCTCAGGGGATACGGCGAGTGCCTGGGCCCCCAGCAGGAACACTTCAGGATCAGGTTTGGCCGCACTGGTATGTGTGCCGTCGATGATCGCATCGAAATACGGTGTCAGACCGGTGTTATTCAAGATGGTCATCGCGTTTTTACTGGCGGAGCCAAGGGCGACTTTGATACCGGATTCCCGGCATTCCTTCAGAAAGTCCAGGGCACCGGGCAGAATCTCCGAGCTGTCCATCTTGGCGATGTATTCGACATAGCGGTTGTTTTTTTGCTCGGCCAGCCGGGCTTTTTCCGCCTCGTCCAGCGAAAGTCCGCCGATTTCCAGCAGAATATCCAGTGAAGCGGCGCGGCTGACACCCTTAAGGCGTTCATTATCCTGTTCGGTGAATTCAAACCCAAGGTTTTCCGCGAGTTCTCTCCAGGCGATAAAATGATATTTGGCAGTGTCGACGATCACACCGTCCAAATCGAACAGGCAGGCTTTAATTTCTGACATGTTGATCCTCCTAAATTTTAATGCCCTTGCGGGCACAATGTGTTATGAAAATAGGCTTGAGGTTTAACCGACAAGCATCCTGTACATACCAGATACTAAGCAGGACAGGTGAAGTCGGTAAACTTATTGTGTGTACGACCTCGACTCCTAAATTGAAATACGGCCGTCTTCGAGTACAATGTATTGTTGCCCCGAGCACCTCCATCAAATTTCACTGGATCGGACGGCCCGTAGCCCTGCCAAGAAAGGATGTTTTGTTTTGGATGCTATTCGTCAATGCTGTGCCGGCCTGGATGTTCATCAAGCCACGATTGTCGCCTGTCTTCTCAAAGGACCTTTAGACACCAAACCCACCAAACAGATTCGCGAATTCCCTACCGTCCTCTCCGGTCTTCTCTCCCTCGCCGATTGGCTGGAGCACGAAGGCTGCACCGACGTCGCGATGGAAAGTACCGGGGTCTTTTGGAAACCCGTCTTCAATGTCCTTCAAGATTCCTGTTCCTTGACCGTCGCCAATGCGGCTCATGTCAAGAATATCAAGGGACGCAAGACCGACGTCAAGGATGCGGAGTGGCTGGCCCAGCTTCATCGCTGCGATCTCATTCGCAGCAGCTTTGTGCCGCCTCAAGAGATCCGCAACCTCCGTGATTTGACCCGTTACCGCAAAAAACTCAAAGGCCACGAGGCTTCCGAACGCAATCGCATTCACAAGGTACTTGAGGATGCTAATATCAAACTCTCCAGTTTTGTCTCCGACCTCTTTGGTGTTTCGGGTCGCCTTATGCTTCAAGCCATTGTCAATGGCGAGGTCCTCGAACCTGACGTGATCGCCGACTTGGCTAAAGGCAAGCTTCGCGCCAAACTTCCGGAGTTGACCGCCGCCTTGAACGGGCGCGTTACCAAGCACCACCGCCAAATGATTTCCCATTCCTTGAAGCATCTGGCCTTTCTGGAATCCTCTATTGCTGAACTGGAGGCTGAGATGGACATCGCCTTTGCTCCTCATCTCCCGAAGCTTCAGCTCCTTCAGAGCGTTCCCGGTCTCGGTCCCCATACCGCCAAGATTCTCGTCGCAGAACTCGGGATCGATATGTCTGTGTTCCCGTCCGCTGCCCATCTTGCTTCCTGGGCCGGACTCAGTCCAGGCAGTAACGAAAGCGCCGGTAAAAAAAAAGTTCGGCTACCCTCAAAGGCAACTCCGCACTTCGCAGCGCACTCGTCGAAGCCGCTTGGGCCGCCAGTAAAACCCGAACGTTTTTAGGGGCAAAGTTCTGGGCCCTCGCCCGCAGGCGGGGTAAACCCAAAGCCATTGTTGCCCTCGCTCATAAATTACTCGTCATCGCCTATCACATCTTGAGAACGAATGATCCTTACCGGGAGCTTGGTACCGACTATTTACTTGGGCGAAATGCGATTTCTTCCGAAGATCGTTTAATCCGCCAACTGCAACGACTCGGGTACACCGTTCAGAAGCCGGGGCCCTCCCTATAGCCCTTTTTAAAAGGAGCTTTTTAAGCCTCCCGGGCATCCTATTGCCTTTTTTAGCGGTCACCTCGCAAGGGAGCGATTCGTTTGGACAAGAACCCGTAAAAGTCACTTCGTCTGTCCGCGTTATTTTCCCATCAAAGTTTTGTAAGCATAGCTTCCTTGAATCGACTTCGTACAAAACTCACTTCGAAAGTATAAACTTAAGTTTTGTAAGCTATTTTGACGGATATATTGCGGTTTATAAGTAGCGCAAACGTTTGAACAAAGTTCGAAAAAATAAATGAAGCACTTTCGCTTCATTTATTCTTGTGACCTGATCATTTCTTCCCTGGAGCATACATAGATGACTCTCTAACGATCAAGCGGTGGGGAATGACAAAACGGTTCGTATATCCTGCCTGAATACCCGGCTTCTTGATGCTTTGGATCAGCACTTGGGAGGCCGTATAGCCAAGATGATAAATTCCGATGTCGATGCTGCTGATCGGCGGGCTGGACAGTTCCGATAGTGGGATGTTGTTAAAGCTGACAATCGCCAAATCTTCCGGAACCTTGTATTTCAGTTCATTCAGTCCGCGCAATACTCCGAAAGAGACCATATCGTCCACTGCAACAAGTGCTGTTGGACGGTTCGGGAGATTCATGAAAAATGACATCGCCCTATATCCGCTGTCCTGCAGAAACTCGCCCTCTACAATCCACTCTGTACGCATCTCCAGGCCACTGTTCAGCATGGCTTTGCGGTATCCTTCGAGGCGGTCGCGTGAAACGATGAGGTTAGGCGGTCCGCTGACAAAACCAATGCGTTCATGTCCCATGGAGATTAGGTGGTTTGTAGCGTCGTAAGCGGCCATGACATTATCATTATCCACGGATAAAATATCCTCATAGCGGTCGCTTCGCCCAACAAGCACGAAGGGGTAGCCGCCTGATTCCAGAAAATCAATAACCGCATCATCTTTGCGTGAATACAGCAGAATAACGCCATCAACACGGCGGCCCTTCAATAGGCGGGAAACAGCCTCAAGCTCTTCCTTTTCGTTTGCTCCGGAGCTAATCAACACATCATAACCGGATCGGCTCGATTGAGTCACAATCCCTCTGATTAATTCCATAAAAAACAGATTGGAGAACAGCTCCTCAGCCGGTTTCGGTAAGATGATGCAAATGCTGTTAGTGGTCTTCGAAACGAGGCTTTTAGCCATCATATTCGGAGTGTAGCCCATTTCCTCCATAATCACTTTGACCTTGCGGGAAGTTTCTAGGCTGATTCTGGGATGACCTGACAACACCCGGGATACAGTGGAGGGAGAAACTCCCGCTTTCTTAGCCACGTCCTTGATGGTAACTGTCATAGAAACCTCCTCATGGAACCGTTTGCTTTACAAAGTAATATTAATCGAAGTGCTGTAAATTGTAAATAGACAAAGTCTTTCTAAAAGCCCTTTAGAGCCGATTTGGGAATAAGGGCTAGAACCTTCGCTTTAAATTTGCACATTTCCACAAATGAAATGGAAAAATATAAAAAATATTTGTATATGATGTAAAAATGCTGCCGGGTAAGCTGAAATGTAAAGTCATACAATGCGCAAACGGTTTTTCTTTAAAAGTCTTACGCTACATATGTTTATTCTATTATTGATGATGCAAATCTGTGCAATAAATGGCATTACTGCAGGCCTATTAGTATGAACTTTCTGTCCCGGCTGACGGGTGATTTAGCAATTTATTTTTTTGGTTGACAACAAGTTGAGACTAAGATTAGTATGTTAAACAAGGTATAAAAGCGCTTACAAGCGCTTATTTTGTGCAACATGTCTGCTGCACAAAATAAAGTTTGCAGTGAATGTGTAGGTTTGTTATTTTTGCAAACGTTTGCGCAATGAATTCAAAATTGAAATCTATAAGGGGGTGTCATTCCATCAGGCTTTAGAAGCATGAAATGTTGGATCAAGGAATAAGAAATCAGTGTTATCTCTGTTCAGGAATCGAATGCAAATATGGGGGGATTGAAGGAATGAAATTGGCTTTATGGGGTAAAAAGGCTTTTGCCATCAGTATGATCCTTATTCTTGTGTGCTCTTACTTTACAGGGTACACGGCAAAAGTGGATGCAGCCACATCCAAAGTTGTGCTTGTAGGCGACCTCCAGTCAGAATTGTCTGCTGGTTCAGGGCAAGTGGAAGACTGGTCACCAGATGCAACAGTCACTCAGATGACCTACACAAACAATGGTACTTATGTCTTTACAGGCACGCTGCCGGCAGGGACCTATAAGTACAAGGTAGCCCTTAACGGCACCTGGGACGAAAGCTATGGATACAGCAGTTATACCCATACTGAAGGAACCGATGACGGCGGCAACATCGTGATTACATTGGCTGCTGAAACAACGGTTACCTTCTATTTCAACGAGATTACCCAAAAAATTGCCGACTCGACGTATTACTCGCCAATAGCAGACAACAGACTGCCGCGGCTGGTGGGTACTCTGCAAAGTGAGCTTGGCGATGCGGGCGATTCCTCGCCAGCCGACGCGAAGACGACATTGTCCGATCCGAACTTTGATAATGTATATGAGCGGACGGCTGATCTTCCTAAAGGCGACTATTCGTACAGCGTCTTTGTGCCGGGAGCAACCCCGCAGGAGGATAAGTCTTATCCTGAGCATGAACAGGCCTTGAATCTGCCAGCGGATCTGCCGGTCACCTTCAAATACAACGCGGCGGATCATGCTGTCAGTGCCAAATTTACGGCTCCGGTTGTTCCGGGTAACAATGCCCCTGTACCCGATGGGCATATGCGGGTTCACTACCAACGTACAGCCGGTGATTATACGGATCAGGGTTTATGGCTCTGGGATGATGTAGCTGCACCTTCCTCCGGGTGGCCTGCGGGTGCCACACCATTCCCTGAAGGTCAAACTGATTCTTATGGGGCGTATACTGACGTGCCGCTTAAGGCAGGAGCCAAAAAAGTCTCCTTCTTAGTCGTCAACCGCAACAATCAGGCCAAAGACGGCGGCGACAAGCTGTTCACAATCAATACTCCGCAAGCGAATGAAATCTGGATCAAGGAAGGTTCGGATCAGGTGACGCCGTATGAGCCGGCAGTAATTCCTGCGAATACCGTCCGGATTCATTACATGAGAGGCGACAATCATCAAAGCCAGTACGGTTTATGGCTGTGGGATGATGTCGCAACAGCACCGGTTAACTGGCCGTCGGATGCTGCTCCGTTTCTCCCTGAGAATGTGGACCGCTTCGGTGCGTATATCGATATTCCGCTGAAAGAAAATGCCAAGAAAATTGGCTTCCTTATCGTTAACCCGACAAACGAGGACAAGGACGGCGGCGATAAAGCTTTCAGCCTGCTGGACCGTTACAATCAGCTGTGGGTAAAAGAAGGGGATAACAATGTCTATGTTTCTCCGTTCGGGGAACAACCGGTAGGACTCGTGTCGGCTGAAGTACTATCGACCAGCAAAATCCTTCTGGGCTTCACCTTAACCGACGGTTTAGATGCTGCTGCATTAAAAGCTGGAATTACCGTCAAGGACAAAGAAGGTACAGCTGTCCCGGTAAATGCAGTAACCATTAAGAGCCCGACTTCCATTGAGGTGGATACAGCAGCTTTTGACCTGGGTAAAACGCCGCTGAGTGTATCTTTTTCCGGTAAAACGGTGTCTGCTTCCGGCGGCTGGAGAATGATCGATGAAATGTACAATTATACAGGGGACGACCTTGGGGCTGAATATAATGCGGCTGAGAAATCGGCCACGCTCAAGTTATGGGCTCCTGTGGCCAGTTCTGTTGTGGCAAATGTGTACGATAAGAGTGATGCAACTAAGCTTGTCGGCCATATCAGTCTGACTAAGGGCGAACAAGGCGTTTGGTCTGCGAAGCTGAAGGCATCTGATTTAACAGGCGCTCCCGGGGAGTCAGATGTAAGCGGATACTATTATCAATATGAAGTTACCAATGACGGGGTTATGAAGCAGGTGCTTGATCCGTACGCCAAGTCCATGGCTGTGTTCACTGTGGATACCACAGGTGCTGCGGGCGCTGGCGGAGATACAGTGGGTAAAGCGGCCATCGTTGACCTGAGCCGGACCAATCCGGCTAACTTCCATGAGGCAGATATCGCCGGTTATGAACAACGCGAGGATGCCGTCATCTATGAAGTCCATGTCCGTGATTTCACGTCGGATATTTCAATCGAAAGCAGTCTGGGCGGCGAACGCTGGGGCACCTATGCCGCTTTTGAGAAGAAGCTGGATTATATTAAATCTTTGGGCGTAACCCATATTCAGCTGATGCCTGTAATGGCATGGTATAACGGCGACGAGACGAAGATGGGACAAAGAGAAAGTGAATATTCAGCGCAAAATAATCAGTACAACTGGGGATATGATCCGCATAGCTACTTCTCCCCGGATGGCGCATATTCACAGAATCCTGCCGATCCAGAACTGCGGATCAAGGAGCTTAAAGGGCTTATCGACGCAGTGCATGAGGCCGGGATGGGCGTCGTTCTGGATGTTGTCTATACCCATATGGCGAAGAAGGAATTCTTGAACGATATCGTGCCTAATTATTATGCGTTCCAGGATGCAAACGGCAACTTTATCGGCGGTTTCGGCAACAACCTGGCGACAAACCATAAGATGGCGGAGAAGCTGATGGTGGATTCCGTCAAGTACTGGTTCAGTGAATACAAAATCGACGGCATGCGCTGGGACATGATGGGAGATGCCACGGCAGATGCTGTGCAGGCTGCCTATGATGCCGCAGCAGCCATTAACCCGCAGGCGCTGTTCATCGGCGAGGGCTGGAAAACGTTCGGCGGAGCTGCTTCCGATCCTTCTCTTGCAGGTAAAGGCGCGGATCAGGATTGGATGAATAAGACGGATAGTGTCGGCGTATTCTCCGATGAATTCCGCAATGAATTGAAATCAGGTTATGGTTCGGAAGGTGAACCGAGGTTTATTACGGGCGGGGCACGTTCCATTGAGACGATACTGGACAATATTAAAGGCCAGCCGTCCAATATCCCGGCGGATGATCCGGGGGATATCGTGCCGTACATTGAAGCCCATGACAATCTGACACTGCATGATGTAATTGCGCAGTCCATCAAGAAAGATCCGGCAATTCCCGGGAACGAGCTGGAAATACAGAAGCGGATCAGGCTCGGTAACATGCTGATATTCACTTCCCAGGGTACCTCCTTCCTGCAGGCAGGCCAGGAGTATGGACGCACCAAGCAGTGGAAGGCAGATACTATTCCTGAGCAAAAAGCTACAGAGCTAAAGGACGCAAACAATAATTCATTCGGGTATTTCATTCATGATTCCTATGATTCATCGGATGCGGTCAACATGTTCGATTGGTCCAAGGTAACCGATGAAGTGAACTTCCCGGTGCAGAACATGACCAAAGATTATACCTCAGGCCTCATTAAGCTGAGAAAGTCTACAGATGCATTCCGTCTGGGCGACATGAGTCTGGTGGATTCTAATGTCAGCCTGATTCCGGCGCCGGAAATGAAGGAGACCGGTCTTGTGATCGGGTACAAGAACAAGGCCACTGATGGCACCGGCATCTATTATGTGTTCATGAATGGCGACAATGTATCCCGAACGCTGACACTTTCCGAGGATTTAACAGGCGGCAGCGTACTGGCCGATGATGACGAAGCGGGTACTGAAGTTATCCCTGCTGCAGCCCAGTCCGGTTTTGCATTAACGGCTACGTCCATTGAACTGCAGCCGTTGACTGCTGTAATTATCAAGATGGATGCCGCAGCAGCTGTGCTGAGTTCTCTGGAAACGGACAGCAGCAGCTACTCACTGCAAATTGGCAGCACACATCAATCGGTTGTATATGCTAAATATGATGACGGCAGCAAACGGTCGGTTACGAATACTGCCACCTATATTTCCGATAAACCGGAAGTGGCTGCCGTTACAAGCAAAGGTCTCGTAAAGGGGCTCAAGGCTGGAACAGCCAACCTTACCATTACCTATGGCGGAAAAACAACGAAGGTAACCGTGAAGGTAACGAAAGAGCCGGTGGATAGCAAACGTTATGTCCAATTGACCTATGTCCGTGACGACAAGGATTATACGGATTGGAATCTCTGGATATGGAACACTGGAGTTATAAATGATCAAATTGATTTCACAACGTTTAAGGATGGTAAAGCCAGTGTTCTGATTGAGGTGGCGCCAAATGCCACAAGCGTGGGTTTCGTACTGCGCAAAGGAACGGACTGGAATACGGGCAAACAAGACTACCCGGATGACCGTGTTATTCCGCTTACCCCGGGTGAAAATTTCACCAAGGTCATTGTGACCAGTATGGTGAAGGAGCTTGACATCAAGCCGGTTATTAGCGGTCCGGTCATGAAGGACGGAACGATTACCTTCAAGTACCGTGATGACGAGCTTTTCCGCAGCGGCAACATGGAATCTATCAGCGAGGTCAAAGTGAAAGTAAACGGCAAAGAATACCCGATGGTGTATGATCCGTCGAGTGAGTGGTTCAGTTATCAACTGACTGGTGTGGAAGAAGGAACGTATAAGTATACCTTCCTGATCACTAAGGATGGAGTTACTGAAGAACTCACCGATCCGAAAAATACGGTGAACGGTGAATCGGTTGCCGTATATCATCGTCCAGACGTTACAGTCAGTGCAAAAGTTCAACCGGAAGCTGTCACATCGAGTGAAAATGCCATTGTGACTGTCAGTGCAGCCTCCGAAGAAGCTGTAACCTATACGCATGGATTCATGGATCTGACTGCCATTGGGGGTCCAAGCGAAGTGAAGCTCGATACCGGGCTCATGAAACAGACCATTGCGGTGAAGGATACCGTAGCCGCGGGCATCAAAACCATTCCGGTCACGCTTATTGACCAGTACGGAAATACGCATAAAGGCAGCACCTCCATTGAAGTGAAAGCCAGAACCTATACGGGAGCCAAGCTGGATTTCGATTGGGATGAGGCACGGATCTATTTTGCCCTGACCGACCGCTTCAAGGATGGTGACCTCACCAACAATGAGAACGTCGATAAAACACATCTTGAAGCCTACCACGGCGGAGACTTCCGCGGGATGATCAACAGTCTGGACTACCTTCAACAGCTGGGGATCAACACGCTCTGGATTTCGCCGATTGTCGACAACATTGATTTCAATAAGGGGGTTGATTTCGGCGGTACGCAGCATGCTTACCATGGATACTGGGCCAAGGATTTCACCCAACTGGATGAACATCTTGGCGATATGGCGACCTTCCGCGAACTGATTGAGAAGGCACATGACAAGGGTATCAAAATCATGGTTGACGTTGTGCTGAATCATGCAGGCTATGGTTTGGAAGCAGAGGATAACTATCCGGCCGTTACCGCAGAGGATAAAGCGCGCTTTGAGGGCATGCTCCGTACGGACGGTATATCGGCCGATACTGACCCGATCAAGGGAGAGCTTGCCGGCTTGCCGGACTTCAAAACGGAAGATCCTGCAGTTCGTGCGAAAATTATTGAGTGGCAAACGGGCTGGCTGGACAACGCACGGACAGCGCGTGGCGATACCATCGACTATTTCCGTGTGGATACCATTAAGCATGTGGAAGATACGACATGGAAAGCATTCAAAAATGCGCTGACAGCAATTGATCCCGACTTCAAACTGGTCGGTGAATACTACGGAGGCACCATTGACAGCGATGGCGGCATGCTGCAAACCGGGCAAATGGACGGCTTGCTGGATTTCGGCTTCAAGAATGCGGCGAGAGATTTCACGAACGGCAAAATCAGTGATGTGGATGCTTACCTTCAGGACCGTGAATCGAAGATTGACAATACCCGGATGATGGCTCAGTTCTTGAGCAGCCATGACGAGAACGGCTTCCTGTCTGACTATGTGGACGGGGACAAAGGCAAGCTGAAAATCGCTGCCGCTCTGCAGATTACAGCTAAAGGACAGCCAGTTATTTACTATGGTGAAGAACTCGGACGTTCAGGCAGAAATGCCGGAGACATGTCGAAGGGAGAATTCAGCGAAAACCGTTCGGATATGCCGTGGGATCAGCTTACTGCTGAGCAGGGTCTTCACGACCACTATCAGAAGCTGCTGAATATCCGTGCCAAATACTCTGCGGTATATGCTAAGGGTACACGTACGAAGCTGGCAGGTTCGGATGAACTAGGATATTTGGCTTTTGACAAGCAGTACGGTTCCCAAAATATTGTGACGCTCATCAACACCAGCACGAAGGCTGTAACTGCAAGTATTCCAGTGCCGTACACAGCATTTGCTTCTGTAATAGATGAGTACAGCGGCAGAACCTATGCCGTATCATCCGACCGGAAAGTAACGCTTGAGCTCCCGGGCAGAGATGAGGGAGGAACCGTTATTCTGGCGGTGGTATCTGATGGAACGCCGGGACCTGTACCCACTCCGACACCGACACCAGCACCAACGCCAACAACAACTGCAGATCCGCAAAGCATTGGGGTAGACAGTTTGAAAAACGGCAAGGATGGCAAGGTGGAAGTGCAGGTTGCTGCAGGCAAGCAATCAGTGCTCATACCGATTCAGGCAGCGGGCGTCCTCGGAACAAATGATTTGGTGCTTCATATGGGCGGCATTTCTGTAACCCTGCCTAGTGCAGTGCTGAGCGGGATTCTAGGAAGCTTGTCCGGGACTGAGGGGGAGGGTGCGCACATTCTGTTCGCAACCAGTCCGCTTCAAGGCAATGCGGCAGACACCTTCCTGGCCGGGCTGAAGCTTCAGGATACCAGAGTGACCGCTGCATCGGATGTATATGAGTTTACACTGCATATTGTCAAAAAAGACGGCACCCGTATTCCGGTTACGACCTTTAAAGCGCCGGTTACGCTTGCTTTCAAAATTACCGGCAATCCGGATAAAGATCTGCTCGGTATCTATGTTCTGGGCGATAGCGGAAGTGTGGCATATGCGGGTGGAACCTTGAACGGGAATGTCATTACGGCACAAGTTACGCATTTCAGCAAATATGCGGCACTTGAGCTCGACAAGACATTTAAGGATGTTCCGGCAGCCAATTGGGCGGCAGCGGCGATTAAATCGCTTAGCGCCAAACAAATCGTTACGGGTGTTACCTCTTCCGAATTCAAACCAAAGAGCAATGTCAGCCGCGCGGAATTTACCGCACTGCTGGTTCGTGCGCTTGGTGTGACTGTGGAAGGTCAGGCTGCATTCGCTGATGTGAAGCCTGATGCCTGGTACTCTTCGTACGTGGCAACAGCAGTTAGCCGGGGAATTGTGACCGGACGAAGCCAAGAGAGCTTTGCGCCAAATGCTGCCATCAGCCGCGAGGAAATGGCCGTTATGGTTATTCGTGCGCTGGAAGTCAAACAAGGTAAGAAGGTTGAGGTGGCCTCCGGGACAACCCGGTTTGCAGATGCTTCCGGCATCAGTGCCTGGGCGGGCTCTTATGTAAATGCCGCTGCAGAGCTGGGGTTAGTGCAAGGAAAAGCCGATCATAAGTTTGCTCCCAAAGAGCTGATGACCCGCGCTGAAAGCGCACAAGTGATCTACAATCTGCTTGGCAAATAAATAGCCACATAACGAAAACGGCACTCTTCATCGCGAAGAGTGCCGTTTTTTATTTATGAATGATATCAGGTCTGGATTGAATTGATGGAGCTTGTTATACTACCGCCTTAATGACGGTATAGCCGTATGCTGGCAGCTTAATTGACAGCTTGCCACGCTCAGCGCGCAAGGATTCGCCAGTGAACAGGTTCTCCCATTGACGTTCTTCTACGCCAATGTGGAAAGTCTGGCCTGTCCCTTCTGTGTTCATCAGTACGATGATAATATCATCGCCAAGACTGCGTTCATAAGCCAGCTTGCTGCCCTGCGGGGCCGCCTCCAGGAAGGTGAGGGCGCCGGTGCGGAGTGCAGGATGGCTGCCGCGGATCTCAATCAGCTTGCGGAAAAAGCCGAACAGCTCGCGGTCCTGCTTCTCGGGATCCCACTCCATGCATTTGCGGCAGCCCGGATCGCCTTCGCCATCCATGCCAATTTCAGCGCCGTAGTAGATGCACGGCGTGCCCATAAAGGTGAACTGGAACAATGTGGCCAGTTTCAGCTTGTTCTTGTCTCCTCCGGCCAAGGTCAAGAGGCGCGGTGTATCATGGCTGTCCAGCAGATTGAAGGCCACTTCACTGGCCTGCAGCGGGTAACGCGACAGCTGCTTGCCGATGGCATTGGCAAAAGCTTCGGCGTCAAGCGTGCCGGAGACGAAGAAATCAATTACGGCATCGGTGAATGGATAGTTCATTACCGCATCGAATTTATCACCTTCCAGCCAAGGGGCAGATTCATGCCAGATTTCACCCAAAATATAAGCTTCGGGATTTGCGCGTTTTACTACTTTGCGGAAGTCGCGCCAGAATTCATGATCGACCTCATTGGCAACGTCCAGACGCCAGCCGTCAAGGCCTACCTCACGAATCCAGTATTCAGCTACATTCAGCAAATATTCTTTAACTTCAGGATTCTCTGTATTCAGCTTTGGCATCAGCGGTTCGAAGGCAAAGGAATCATAATTCGGGATGTTGTCCACCACCTGCAGCGGGAATTCGCGGACATGGAACCAGTCCTTGTAGCGGGAGTTCTCTCCGTTCTCCAGCACATCAACGAATGGGGCAAAGGTTCTGCCTGAATGATTGAACACGGCGTCCAGCAGCACGCGAATGCCGCGTTCATGGCAGGCATCGACGAGTTTTTTGAGTGTCTTCACATCACCGAAATGCGGATCAACCTTCATATAGTCCTCTGTATCATACTTATGGTTGGTAGTCGCCGCGAAGATGGGAGTGAAATAGATGCCGGTAATGCCAAGCTCGGTCAAATGATCCAGATGGTCAATGACTCCTTGAAGATCTCCGCCGAAGAAATTTTCCGGTGTAGGCGTACTGCCCCATGGCTGCACATTCTCTGGATTCAGACTGGGATCACCGTTCGCAAAGCGCTCCGGAAAGATCTGATAGAAGACAGCGTCCTTCACCCATGCCGGCGGTGCGAACACATCTACAGGGTTTATGTACGGAAATTCAAACAGCCGGTTCGGATTCGCCGGACGTTCTGTCTGAAAGTCGCTTTCCGTCATCCAGATCCGCTCATGACCTTTTTGCAGCAGGAAACCGTATTTCAGCCTGCGGTACAGGGGAACCGACTCGCATTCCCAATAATCAAACATCGCATCCGAAGTGAAAAGCTTCATCGGAATCAATTCTTTAGTAGCATCCCAGGCATATTTATCGCCGGCCCAGGCGAACACCTCTGTCAAATCTCCCTTTTTGGCACGTAGACGAAGATGGATGGTTTGGCGGTCATAGGCATAAGACCAATTCAAGCGTGGACGGTGGTATACAGCTTCCAATAACATGATAATTCCTCCTAAAAAGTTGGTTTGTGTTGTGGAATCCCAATTGCAGAACTAAGACGGTGCATTATGCGCAATTTGCATGAAGTGGATATATAAGGAACTTAAGGGGTGATATACGGACATGTGCCCGCGGTGCGCAAACATTGTGCCACGATTGCACAATATCGCCCTTACATTCGCCCATAGCAAAGAGGCACAACCGCCGCCGAAGAGATAGTTCCGAGGTTGTACCTGTGTCAAGTAACATTGCCTTTTAGTTATAAAAGAACAAAGGGCGGATGCTTCTGCTGCTTCCAACAGATCAAGCTGCTCATAATGGTTTGGATTATAGCACGGAATAAATAGCCGTTCAATACTATTGTTCAAACCATTGCACAATTATTCACTTGCGATCAGGTTCTTTTACGGTGACCTGATTTTCAAAAAATTCTTTAGAGGAGATAAGTGTGGCTATAAATTGTTTATAAAAACAAATGATTGACTTGAGATTGAAGAAAACAAAAGAAAATAAGAGTAATCTTGCGAATAAGGGATATATTGTATTATGATCATGGATAAATAACCGAAAATGGACGAATATACCATGTGCAAACGTTTTAACAATTAAGATTCCTGTTGTATTATAAATTAAGTAATGAAGCGCTTTCTAGAACTTGACTAAAGCGGATACAGAAGGTTGAAAGAATAAAACAGACATTTTTTTTGGATCTTCTGAAATCGTTTGCGCAAGTTCTGCAGGATCATTGTTGGCAAGCGTACACAAATTAGGAGGGGTTAAAGCATGAAGTTGAAAAAGCTTATGGTTCTTACCGCCGCAGCGTCTATGGCACTTTCTGTTACTGCCTGCGGATCTAACAACAACGGAAATAACGGGGGCAGCAACTCAACCGCAACGAACGCACCATCAGAAAGCACGGCTCCGGCCGGAAACGCAGGCACAGACAACACTGGCGCCGAAACCACACAAATCACCCCGGAAGATGGCGCAACCCTGACCGTATGGGAAAGTAAGGAAGAAAGAGCCTTTACAGACGCAATCGCGAAGGAATTCACTGAAAAATACAATGTTCCGGTAAAAATTGAAGAGTTGTCACCGGTACAGCAAGTTACCAAGCTGTCCCAAGACGGTCCTTCCGGTTTGGCTGCCGACGTTATTCTGATTCCGCATGACAACCTGGGCAGAGCAGCAAGTGCACAGCTTTTGCTTCCAAACGATGTGTTCGAGCAAGAAACAGTAAAGAACAATACAGAATCCTCGATTACCGGTGCCAGCTATGACGGTCTCCTGTACGGCTACCCGCGTGCAGCTGAAACTTATGCTTTGTACTACAATAAGTCCCTTGTTACTGAAGCGCCTAAGAGCTTTGATGATGTACTCGCCTTCGGCAAAACCTTCACCGACAAATCCAAAAACCGGTATGGAATCATGTGGGAAGTCGGCAACATGTATTTCGACTATCCGTTCATCGCTTCCAACGGCGGTTATCTCTTCGGGGATAAAGGCACGAACAAAGACGATATCGGGATCAATACCGACGGCGCAATCCAAGGCTTGAGTGAATTTAAGAAACTGAAAGAAATTCTGCCAATCAACAGTGGCGATATTAACCCGGATATTAAGCGCAGTCTCTTCAACTCCGGCGATGTCGCAATGGATATCAACGGACCTTGGGAACTGGCCGGATACAAAAAGGCTCTGGGCGACAATCTGGGACTGACACCGCTGCCGACTGTCGGTGGAAAAACTGCCATCTCCTTGGCCGGCTTCAAGATCTTCGCGGTTAACGCGTATACGCAATATCCAAATGCCGCCAAGCTCTATGCTGAGTTCGCTTCCAGCAAGGATGCCCAGCTTAAGCTGAACAAACTGGTCGGATCGATTCCAACCAATTTGGAGGCTCTGGAAGACCCGCAAATCAAGGATGACCCTTATGTATCCGTTTTTGCTGAACAGGCTAACAACTCCCAGCCAATGCCTTCCATTCCTGAAATGGGCAATGTATGGAGTCCTGTAAATGCAGCCCTGCCGGAAATCTGGGACAAAGGCGTAGACCCTAAGACTGCAATGGACAAAGCAGCCCAACAGATCAAAGATCTGAACAACGGCGCTTCGAAGTAAACATCTGCAGGTCTATTCCAACAGTCAGTATATTTATGAAATCAAATCACCCGCCGCCTGGTAGCGGCGGGCGATTCTCTGATTTCCCAGGAGAGGAGAACGGAAGGGAAATGCAGCGACACCATACTAGAACAGCAACGATACTGTCTACATTGTTTATGGGATTGGGACAAATATATAACCGCCAATTTATCAAAGGTTTTATTTTTTTGATTGTAGAGGCATTAAGCTTAGTTTACTTTATTGAGAAGCTGGGACGGGCGTTCTGGGGTATCGTTACCTTGGGTACAACCTCCCAACATTTTGAGAAGGTCAAAGGGATTGCCAGATTGGTCAAAGGTGATCATTCTATATTTATTCTAATTCAGAGTTTGATTACAATTATATTCTTTGTTCTGTTTCTGCTTGCGTGGTATATGAACATTCGAGATGCCCAAAAGACTGGAGCTGCGCGAGACGCAGGCCATACTCCGGCTACATTTAAACAGAGCATCCGTTATATCCTCGATTACAAGTTTGCGCAGACATTTCTTATCCTGCCGTCTGTAGGTATTCTGTTATTTACAGTAATGCCGATCATCTTCATGATCATGCTGGCGTTTACGAACTATGCCGCGCCTAACCATATGCCTCCGGCCAAGCTGGTAGATTGGGTTGGCTTTGAAACATTCCGTAATCTGGTGGTACTTAAATCATGGAGCCAGACCTTTTACGGGGTACTTACTTGGACTATTATCTGGGCGATCTTGTCTACGGTTACTACCTATTTCGGCGGTATGCTGGTCGCGATGCTAGTCAGCCAGAAAGGCATTCGTTTCAAGGGCTTCTGGAGAGCTATTCTGATTGTTCCATATGCTATTCCGCAGATGATCTCCCTTCTGCTCATGCGTAACCTGTTCAACGGCCAGTTTGGTCCAGTTAACCAATATCTAAAATTTTTCGGGCTCGGTGGCCTTCCTTGGCTAACGGATCCATTCTGGGCCAAAGTAACGGTTATCGTGGTTAACTTGTGGGTCGGTATTCCGGTATCCATGCTGCTGATTATGGGGGTTCTGACAACGATTCCGCGCGATATGTATGAAGCGGCCGAAGTGGATGGGGCGACCAACTACCAGAAATTCCGCATCATAACATTGCCTATGGTGCTGTTCTCGACGGCGCCTACACTGATTGCCCAGTTTGCAGGCAACATCAATAACTTTAATGCGATCTTCCTGTTAACAGGCGGTAGTCCCCCAAATGGGGATTATCAGTACGCCGGTTCCACCGACTTGCTCGTGACGTGGCTTTACAAGCTCACGCTTGACCAGAACAAATATAACATGGCATCTGCGGTCGGAATCATTATCTTCTTGATCGTAGCCAGCTTCTCGCTTTACAATTACCGGCGGTCGAAATCATTCCAGGAGGAGGACATGATCCAATGAGCGGAGCAAAAATTAAAACAAAAATACGGCTCGGATTAAGTTATTTGATGTTGCTGATTCTGTCTGTTACAGCACTCTATCCTGCCATTTGGATTCTGTTATCGTCGCTGCGGCCGGGCAAATCCCTTTACAGTAAAACACTGATTCCTGAAACGTTTACGCTTGAACATTACCGGGCGCTATTCTATGATAACACCCTGCTGTTCCCTACCTGGTGGCTTAATACGTTTAAGATTGCCTTGTTCTCAATGATCCTGGGCGTTTTCTTGACATTGCTTACAAGCTATGCAGTTTCCCGGTTCAGATTCAAGGCGCGGAAGACCACCATGTCCGGACTGCTGGTGCTTGGAATGTTTCCAGGCTTCATGAGTATGATTGCCATCTATTTGCTGCTGAAAGAGTTTGATCTGCTGGATAAACATCTGGCTCTGATTATCGTATATGCAGCCGGTGCTCCGCTAGGCGGGACTCTAATCGCGAAAGGGTTCCTCGATACGATACCGCGTTCGCTGGACGAAGCTGCCCGCATTGACGGAACAAGTAACTTTGGAATCTTCTGGAGAATTATTCTGCCTTTGTCGAGACCGATGATTACCTACATGGCGCTTACCCAATTTGTCGGACCGTGGGTTGACTTTATCTTTGCAAGACTCATTCTGCGGACCAAGGATAAATGGACCGTTGCCGTCGGTATGTGGGACATGGTGGATTCGAATCAGAACTCCAATTTCACGACTTTTGCGGCAGGCGCTGTACTGATCTCTATTCCGATCATGATTCTCTTTGGCTTCTTGCAAAAATTGCTCGTCGAAGGGTTGACGGCTGGGGCGAGCAAGGGTTAATCAGGCCCTTTGCCACTTTGCGCGATTTAACGAAAACAAGGTACAGCCTTCATTTGACTGCGAAGGGTGTACCTTGTCTTATGTATTTTTATTTAATTTATGGGGTTTAATAGCGGGGCCCTCGCAAAGGATCTGAACCGGCATCCAGGCAAATCACCACTTTGTGGAGTTATTCAGGGACTTCAGCTGGGCACCTAATTAGGTTTCAAGGATAAAACCCACTAATGTGGCGTTATTTTATTCTATGGGAGAGTAGACTTATGAAACGGCAGCGAAGCCTGCATCTGCAATCGGTTGGCGTCAAATTATTTGTAATCCTGTTCAGTACCATTCTGTTGTTGTCCTCCGTGCTTGGTTTGACTTCTTATTACGCCGCCAAAGGTATTATTACCGATGAAGTAGCTGCTGCTTCATCGCAAGCGATTGTCCAGGCCGCTGATAAACTGGATTTCCTCTTTGTCGAGTATGAAGCGCTCTCGCGGCAATTTGCCGTAGATCAGGCGCTCAAGGCAGATCTGGAGGCGGTAAATGATCCCGGTATCGGGATCGTGGCTAAGGTTGCCGCCGAAGGGCGTATCAACAGCAAGCTGGATGCAGTCAAAAGCTCCGATGATCGTCTATTGGGCATCCGGCTTGTTTCCCGCAGCCTCGCCGAAGTTGAATCTTATAAAACCTCGGGCATTACGGGGATCCGCACCGATGAAGGGATCCTGGCGAGATTCAAGCAGATTGACGAGGCCAAGGGCAATCCAGTGTGGTTCCCGGTCCGGCCGACGGGTTTCTTCGATACATACTCGGAAGCTTCTCTCACGATGGGACGGCTTCTGCGCAATATGCAAAATCCGCAAGCGGAATATTATATGCTGATTGAGATCAAGCGAAGCTCTCTCAACGACATGTTAGCGAATCTGCGCATCGGAGAAGACGGTGAGCTGCGCATCCTTGATGCTGACCGAGAGGTTGTGTATGCGAAGGATGATGCTCAATTGGAGCAGACCTCATTCATCAAGCCCTCGAGGGCAGAGGTCGAGCCGCAGCCGGGCCAAGAATTGGATCGTTCCTTTATGGCAGACGATGAAGCCGGAACAGAGCAACTGGCGGTGTACCAGCCGCTGACCACAGGTGGTTGGACACTGCTTGGCTATGCGCCGGTCAGTGATTTCACCAAGTCGGCCGAACGCCTGTTGTACATTACACTGCTCGTAGTACTCGCGGCGGCGCTGATTGCTCTCTTGATCGGCTATGTGCTGGTCCGTCTGATTGGCCGGCCGCTCGGTAAGCTGGCCCGGCTGATGGAGGAAGGGGAGCAAGGCAACCTTAATGTTCGTACCAACTTCAAGGGCCGCGATGAAATCGGCCGGCTTGGACATAGCTTCAACCAAATGATGGAGCAGATTTCCCGGCTGGCCGGCCAGAGCGGCGCTTCGGCGACAGAGGTTCTGGCGACATCCGAACAGCTGGTTCATGCTTCGGCAACGATCTCGGACCACGCCCGTGAGCTGGCGGTAGCCACGGATGAAATTGCCCAAGGTGCTGCCAGTCTGGCGGCGGAAGCCGAGAGCAGCAACCATGATGTGGAGCTGATGGGCGGCAAGATGCATGAGGTGGACCAGATTAACCGGGTAATGGATGCGGCAGCCGAGAAAGTGATCGCAGTCAGCGAGCAGGGAGCGGCGCTGATGAAGACACTGGTTGCACAAAGTGAGTCGACGGTGGAGATGATGCGGCTGATTGAAGAGAATTCGGCCAAGCTGCAGGAAAGCACTCATTTGATCCGCAATATTCTGGCGCCTATGATTGCCATGAACAAGCAGACCAATATTCTGGCGCTTAATGCTTCCATTGAAGCAGTCCGTGCCGGAGCGGCCGGCAGAGGCTTTATTGTTATCGCCGACGAAATCCGCGCCCTGGCCGGCCAGTCCAGCCAATCGATTGCCTCCGTCTCGCAAATTACGGAGGAGATCGGGCGGAGTATCGAGGACACCGTCAAGGTGGTGGGCGAAGCCGTGCCGCTGTTCAGCGAGCAGATCGGTTCGGTGCGGGAATCGTCTCAGATTTTCGCGGCTGTACGCAAGGAAATGGAAGACTTCATTGAATACCTGGGACAATCGTCGGCTGCGGTTTCTGAGTTGACCGTTTTCCAGGCACGTCTTGGCGAGTCGATGGGCAGTGTCCGTTCTGTGGTGCAGCAGACCAGTGCATCTACAGAGGAAGTGGCGGCGATGTCTTCGCGGCAATTGACGGTAAGCGGCGAACTGGTGGCGCTGTCCAAGCAGCTGGAGGAACTGGCAGAGAGCTTGAAGCAATCGCTGATATCTTTTCACGGACAAGCTGAAAATCCGCAAGCGGACAGTCCGGAACAAATGCAGTAGAGTTGTTCCGAAGAACCTCAATATTAGTTGTATATCTTTCCAGGCAGGCAGCGGATAGCTGAATTTCAGCAAGTTGCCACATATCAAGATTCCTCCAGCCCCGCTGATGCGGGCTGGAGGGGTCTAGTCTGGATATCCTCAGTTAATTGGAATTTTCTTTCAATTATTAATAAAACATGAAAGAGATGGACTATGAAATTATTCTGTATACCTTATGCAGGTGGTTCGGCCTTCTTCTACAGTCAATGGTCAAGCCATTTAAACGGAATCGCTGAGATTATTCCTGTGGAGTTAGCTGGCAGAGGCAGGAGAGTGCACGAGCCGTTTTATCGATCTTTTGAAGAAGCAGTTGAAGATATTACATCGATTATTGTGCCGCAATTAAGTGGAGCTCCCTATGGGATTTTCGGGCATAGCTTGGGGGCAAATCTTGCCTATGAAACGATTCATCAACTGAAAAGTGGGGGGTATAAGGAGCCTGATGTCGTTTTTTTCTCAGGAAGATCTGCTCCGCATGTACCAGACAAGGATGAAACTATCGTTCACACGCTCCCGGATGAAGAGTTTAAGCGGCACTTAATGGAATTAGGCGGAACGCCGCCGCAGTTTTTTGATAATACGGAATTGATGGATCTTTTTTTGCCTATTATCAGGTCGGATTTCCGGTTGTCAGAGACTCATATGTTCAAAGAAAGAAACAGTAAACTTGGGTGTGACGTCTACATATTCTTCGGTTACAAGGATGACACCTTGTCAGGAGATATAGAAGAGTGGGACCAAATATCTGATAACGCTTGCAAGTATGTTGGTTTTGATGGAGATCATTTTTTTATTCATAGTCATTCGCAATTGGTTATAGAGGCTCTTATGAAGGCTCTCAATTTCCGCTAATCGCAACAAGATGTGTTTTTACAACAAGAACCTATATTCCAGGCCAATCATCATACTGCCTAATTCGACCTCACTTTCTCAGATTGGTTTGCGGTTGCCTTCAGAAGCATGCAGTTCATTCAGAGTCAGCATAATTAATGAGGGGGACTACTTGTATGAGACCGTTAAGCGGGAGCGAATCTGCATTTCCATTAACGCACGCACAGAAGAGAATTTGGATGATGGAGCAGCATTATCCTGACACTTCGCTCAATAATATAACGCTGTATTTTATTTTTAAAGGAGAAGCGAATTTAGAGTGGATTGAAGCAGCCATCCACTATAATCTTAGCAACCACGCAGGCTTTGGATTGCGAATCTCCCGCAACCAGGACGGTGAGCCCTATCAATATTATGTGCCCCATCATAAAACCCCGTTCCCACTAATCGATTTCAGTACTTCAAATAACCCTAATGAGGCGCTTGAGCTTTGGACGCAGCAGCAAGCGGCAATCCCCTTCCAATTCGAGAATAACCCTTTATATTACGTAGCCCTCTTCAAAATCAGTGACGATGAGTTGGGATATTTAATCAAGGCACATCACATCATTGCTGATGGATGGTCAGGGCAAGCATGGCTTCAAGATACACTGGAAATTTATGAAAAGCTGGCGAAAGGCGAAAACAATCCGGTTGGCAGGTCCAGCAATTTTCTTGATTTTGCAGATCATGAAGAAAATTATTTAAGGTCTAACCGGTACATAAAAGACAAGCAGTTTTGGTTAAACCGTTATCAGAACTTTGAGTCCCCCACGATTATGGGAACTTCCAAAGGGGTCACCAGTGATTCGGCCGGTACACGGAAATCATTCCTACTGAACAAAGAGCTTTCTGACCAGATCAGGGGAAAACTTGATGAGAACCGGGTTTCACTAAACGCCTGGTTTGTTTCGTTAATGCTCGCCTATTTGAATCGGACTACAGGGCAAAGCGACTTAGTCATTGGGACTCCGGTCTTAAACCGTTCCGGAGTGAAAGAAAAATCTGTAATTGGTATGTTTGCCAGTACGATGCCGCTTCGGGTTCAAGTCAATGCTATGCAGAGCTTCGACTCGTTTAGCAGGGAAGTACAGCAGGAATTGATGTCATGTTACTTTCATCAAAAATATCCTTACGATAATCTGGTGCAAGAATTAGAACTGCGCAAAAGGGGAATAGATCAGCTATTTTCTGTTGTTGTAAATAATCTTGGCACCAGACTTGTGACGAATTTGGCAAACCTGACTGTAAAAGCGAACGAGGTTTACAATGGGCATCAATTTTATCCATTTCAGCTTATGATTAAAGACTGGTCTCTGACTGGTGAACTCGAATTGGCTTTTGATTACAAAGCTGACCATTCGGATGGAATTGTAGAACAGATATTTAGCTCTTTTAATGTCATGCTTCAGGATATCCTTGGGGAGCCTAGTCTCATGATGCAAGATATCCGTCTATTAGATGAAGAGGGGACCCGTCAACTTACAGTTGGATTCAACGACACGGCGGCGGAGTATCCGCGGGAAGCGACAATCCACGGTCTGTTCGAGGAGCAGGTGGAGAAGTCGCCGGATGCGGTGGCGGTTGTTTACGGGGAACAGCAGCTCACTTATACGGAGCTGAATGCGCGGGCGAATCAGCTGGCGTGGACGCTGCGCGGGCAAGGTGTGGGGCCGGACCGTATTGTGGCGATCATGGCGGAACGCTCGCTGGAACTGATTGTAGGGATCTATGGCATCCTGAAGGCCGGCGGGGCGTACTTGCCGATCGATCCGGCATACCCGAAAGAGCGCATCCAATACATGCTCGGGGACAGCGGCGCGGAAGCGCTGCTGATTGACGCTGGCCTTGATCCATGCGGATTTGAGGGCGCGGTCATCGAGTTGACTTCCAGAAGGCATGCACAATCCGTGGCCAACCCGCCGCTAGAGCTGGATTCCCGGCATTTGGCGTATGTGATGTATACCTCGGGGACCACAGGCAACCCCAAAGGGGTCATGATGGAGCATCGCGCGGTTATTAACCGCCTGCAGTGGATGCAGAATTGGTACCGCATCGGAGAAGAAGATGTCATTCTGCAGAAGACGCCGATAACGTTCGACGTTTCGGTGTCGGAGCTGTTCTGGTGGGGAATGACCGGGTCCCGGGTCTGCATGCTTTCGCCGCAGGGAGAGAAAGATCCAGCGGTGCTGGCCGAAACCATCGAGCGTCACGGGGTCACGGTGATGCATTTTGTGCCGTCGATGCTAAGCGTCTTCCTGGAGCAGACCGGGCAAGCATTTAGCCCGGAGAAGCTCGGCAGCTTGCGCCGGGTATTTGCCAGCGGAGAAGCGTTGAAGCCGCAGCATGTGGCCGGTTTCTACAAGTTAATGGAAGGGAGCGGAGCCACGCTTCACAACCTGTACGGGCCGACGGAAGCAGCTGAGGTTTCTTATTTTGATTGCAAGCCACTCATCGCGGAAGCGGCGGTGCCGATCGGCAAGCCGCTTGCCAATACGCAGCTGTACATTGTAGGTGACGACTTGCAGCTGAAGCCGATGGGCACCGCTGGTGAGCTGTATATCGCGGGGGACGGTCTGGCGCGGGGTTACTTCAACCGGCCGGACCTGACGGCGGAGAAATTCGTGGACAACCCGTTCGAGCCGGGGACGCGGATGTACCGGACCGGGGATTTGGCGAGATGGCTGCCGGACGGCAATGTGGAGTACCTGGGCCGGATCGACCATCAAGTGAAGATCCGCGGCTACCGGATCGAGTGCGGGGAGATCGAAGCACAGCTTATGGCGCATGCGCATGTCCGCGAAGCGGTGGTCATGGCCCGCGAGGATGGTCAAGGACAGGCGTACTTGTGCGCGTATCTTGTAAGCGACGAATCCGTTCCGGTACCGGAGCTGCGGGCGCAACTGGCAACACAGCTGCCGGATTACATGATCCCGTCCTACTTTGTGGAGCTGGAGAAGCTGCCGCTGACCCCTAACGGCAAAGTCGACCGCAAGGTGCTGCCGGCGCCGGACCGGGAGGCGTACAGCGAAGGCTATGAAGCGCCGCGGGATGCGCTGGAGACGCAATTAGCGGAGTTGTTCGCAGAGGTGCTGGGGATAAACGAAGTCGGCATCGGCGATTCGTTCTTTGAGCGCGGCGGTCACTCGCTGAAAGCGATGACGCTGGTGTCGCGCATTCATCAGCAGCTGGCGGTGGAGCTGCCGCTGCGGGAGCTGTTCGCGCGTCCGACGGTGAAGGCGTTGGCGGTCTATGTGCGCAGCACGGAGGAAAGCGGCTACGGCCGGATCGAGCCGGCAGCGGCGCAGGCATCGTACCCGCTGTCTTCGGCGCAGCGGCGGCTATACGTGCTGCATGAGGTGGAGCCGGAGAGCACGCGCTACAACATGCCGGGTGTCATGGAGCTAACAGGGCAGGTGGATGCGGATCGGTTGAAGGAAGCGATTCGCTCGGTTATCGCCCGTCACGAATCGCTGCGCACGTCGTTCAGGTGGATTGACGGCGAACCGAGACAACAGGTATACGAAGATGTGTCGTTTGAATGGGGATGCCGGGAGGCAGATGAAGTGCAAGCTCGGGAGCTCATCCGGAACTTCGTGCGGCCGTTCGCCTTGGATCAGGCGCCGCTGCTGCGGGCTGGGCTGCTGCGGCTGGCAGAGGAGCACTATTGGCTGGTGTGGGACATGCATCATATCGTGTCGGACGGCGTGTCGCTGAACCTTCTGGTGTCGGACCTCATGGCGGCGTATGCCGGCGGGGAGCTGACGCCGCTGCGGATCCAGTACAAGGACTACGCGGTCTGGCAGCAGGACACGCTCGGGGTAGAGCGGATGCAAGGGCATGAGGCGTACTGGCTGTCGGTCTATGCGGAGGAAGTGCCGGTGCTGGAGCTGCCGGCCGACCGGACGCGTCCGGCGGTGCCAAGCAGTGAAGGCGGGCAGGTTCATGCGCAGATCAGCGCGGACGTAGCTGAGGTCCTAAAACGAATTGCCGCAGAGACCGGAGCCACGCTGTACATAGTGCTGCTGGCCGCCTATAACGTGTGGCTGCACAAGTACACGGGGCAGACCGACATTGTGGTCGGGACGCCGGTGTCGGGACGGACGCATGGTGATACGGAGCCGATGATCGGGATGTTCGTGAACACGCTGGCACTGCGCAACGCCCCGTCCGGGGAGAAGTGGTTTATGGACTTCGTGCGCGAAGTGAAGGAGCGGACGCTGACGGCATTCGAGCATCAGGATTACCCGTTCGAGGAACTGGTAGAGAAGCTGAACGTACGGCGCGATATGAGCCGCAATCCCTTATTCGACACGATGCTGGTGCTGCAGAACATGGAGCAGGCGCGCTTTACCCTGGCGGATGTTGACGTTCGTCCGGTCGAGCTGGAGCACTGGGCGGCGAAGTTTGACCTGACGCTGAACGTCGCGGAGAGTGAGCAAGGACTTCAGCTGTTGCTGGAATACAGCAGCGCGCTGTTTAATGAGGAGACAGCTGGGCGGTACCTGATGCACTTCGTGCAGCTCTTGTCCCAAATCGCCGGGCAGCCGGAAGCAAGCATTGGGTCGTATGAGCTTGTCACGCCAGAGGAGAAGCAAGAGCTGCTGCATGCGTTCAACGACACGGCGGCGGAGTATCCGCAGGAAGCGACGATCCACGGTCTGTTCGAAGAGCAGGTGGAGAAGACGCCGCATGCGGTGGCGGCCGTGTACGGGGATCAGCAGTTGACCTATGCGGAGCTGAACGCGCGGGCGAACCAGCTGGCGTGGACGCTGCGCGGGCAAGGTGTGGGGCCGGAAACGATTGTAGCGATGATGGCAGAACGCTCGCTGGAGCTGATGGTAGGGCTTTATGGCATCCTGAAGGCCGGCGGGGCATACTTGCCGATTGATCCGGCGCTGCCGGCCGAACGCATCCGGTATATGCTCGGGGACAGCGGCGCGGCAGTACTGCTGATTCAGCCCGGCCAGGATTCCTGCGGATTTGAGGGGACGGTCATCGAGTTGACGCCTGGAGGGCAAGCACAATCCGGGGCCAACTCGGAGCTGGAGCTGAATTCCCGGCGATTGGCGTATGTGATCTATACCTCAGGGACCACAGGCAACCCCAAAGGGGTGATGATTGAGCATCGCGCGGTTATTAACCGCCTGCAATGGATGCAGAATCGCTACCCCATCGGAGAAGGGGACGTCATTCTGCAGAAGACGCCGATAACATTCGATGTTTCGGTGTGGGAGCTGTTCTGGTGGGGCATGACCGGGGCCAAGGTCTGCTTGCTTCCGCCGCAGGGAGAGAAAGATCCGGCGGTGCTGGCCGAAACGATAGAACTTCACGGCATCACGGTGATGCATTTTGTGCCGTCGATGCTGAGCGTCTTCCTGGAGCAGGCCGGGCAAGCATTTAGCCCGGAGAAGCTGGGCAGCTTGCGCCGGGTATTTGCCAGCGGGGAAGCGTTGAAGCCGCAGCATGTGAGCGGGTTCTACAAGTTAATGGAAGGGAGCGGAGCCACGCTTCACAACCTGTACGGGCCGACGGAGGCCACGGTCGATGTCGCGTATTACGACAGCGCTCCGACCTTTGCGAAAGCGGCGGTGCCGATCGGAGGGCCGATCGCCAATACGCAGCTGTACATTGTGAACGACAACCGGCAGCTGCAGCCGATAGGCGTCGCGGGTGAACTATGTATAGCGGGCGACGGTCTGGCCCGGGGCTATCTGAACCGGCCGGAGCTGACGGCGGAGAAATTCATCGACAACCCGTTCGAGCCGGGTGCGCGGATGTACCGGAGCGGGGATTTGGCGAGATGGCAGCCGGACGGCAATCTGGAGTACCTGGGCCGGATCGACCATCAGGTGAAGATCCGCGGCTACCGGATCGAGTGCGGGGAGATCGAGATGCAGCTCATGGCGCATGCGCATATCCGCGAAGCGGTGGTCATGGCCTGCGAGGACGAGCAAGGGCAGGCGTACTTATGTGCGTATCTCGTAAGTGATGAAGCGGTTCCGGTACGGGAGCTGCGGGCGCAACTGGCAACACAGCTGCCGGATTACATGATCCCCTCCTATTTTGTGGAGCTGGAGAAGCTGCCGCTGAACTCTAACGGCAAGGTGGACCGGAAGGCGCTGCCGGCGCCGGACCGGGAGGCGTACAGCGAAGGCTATGAAGCGCCGCGGGATGCGCTGGAGACGCAATTGGCGGAGTTGTTCGCAGGAGTGCTGGGGGTAAACGAAGTCGGCATCGGTGATTCGTTTTTCGAGCGCGGCGGTCACTCGCTGAAAGCGATGACGCTGGTGTCGCGCATTCATCAGCAGCTGGCGGTGGAGCTGCCGCTGCGGGAGCTGTTCGCACGCCCGACGGTGAAGGCGTTGGCGGTCTATGTGCGCAGCACGGAGGAAAGCGGCTATGGCCGGATCGAACCGGTGAAGCCGGGCAAGGATTATCCGTTGTCTTCGGCGCAGCGGCGGCTATACGTGCTGCATGAGGTGGAGCCGGAGAGCACGCGCTACAACATGCCGGGGGTTATGGAGCTAACAGGGCAGGTGGATGCGGATCGGCTGGAGGAAGCGATTTGCTCGGTTATCGCCCGTCACGAATCGCTGCGCACGTCGTTCACGTGGATCGACGGCGAACCGAGACAACAAGTACACGAAGACGTGGTGTTTGAATGGGTATGCCGGGATGCAGATGAAGGGCAAGCCCCGGAACTCATCCGGAATTTTGTGCAACCGTTCGCACTCGGTCAGGCGCCGCTGCTGCGTGCCGGGTTGCTGCGACTGGCAGAGGAGCACTATTGGCTGGTGTGGGATATGCATCATATCGTGTCGGACGGCGTGTCGATGAACCTTCTGGTGTCGGACTTCATGGCGGCGTATGCCGGCGAAGAGCTGGAGCCGCTGCGGATCCAGTACAAGGACTACGCGGTCTGGCAGCAGGGCACGCTCGGGGTGGAGCGGATGCAAGGGCATGAGGCGTACTGGCTGTCGGTCTATGCGGAGGAAGCGCCGGTGCTGGAGCTGCCGGCCGACCGGACGCGTCCGGCGGTGCCAAGCAGTGAAGGCGGGCAGGTTCATGCGCAGATCAGCGCGGACGTAGCCGAGGAGTTGAAGCAGATTGCCGCAGAGACCGGAGCCACGCTGTACATGGTACTGCTGGCTGCCTATAACGTGTGGCTGCACAAGTACACGGGGCAGAGCGACATCGTGGTTGGCACGCCGGTGTCTGGACGGACGCATGGTGATACGGAGCCGATGATCGGGATGTTCGTGAATACGCTGGCGCTGCGCAACGCCCCGTCCGGGGAGAAGCGGTTTATGGACTTTTTGCGCGAAGTGAAGGAGCGGACGCTGGCGGCGTTTGAGCATCAGGACTATCCGTTCGAGGAACTGGTAGAGAAGCTGAACGTACGGCGCGATATGAGCCGCAACCCCATGTTTGACACGATGCTGGTACTGCAGAACATGGAGCAGGCGCGCTTTACCCTGGCGGATGTTGACGTACGTCCGGTCGAGCTGAACCACCGGGCGACGAAGTTTGACTTAACGCTGAACGTCGCGGATGGCGAGCAAGGACTTCAGCTGTTGCTGGAATACAGCAGCGCACTGTTCAACGGGGAGACAGCCGGGCGGTACCTGATACACTTCGTGCAGCTCTTGTCGCAAATCACCGGGCAGCCGGAAGCAAGCATCGGCTCGTATGAGCTTGTCACGCCAGAGGAGAAAGAGCAGCTGTTGCACGGGTTCAACGACACGGCGGCGGAGTATCCGCGGGAAGCGACGATCCACGGTCTGTTCGAAGAGCAGGTGGAGAAGACGCCGGATGCGGTGGCGGTCGTGTACGGGGATCAGCAGCTGACCTATGCGGAGCTGAACGCGCGGGCGAACCAGCTGGCGTGGACGCTGCGCGGGCAAGGTGTGGGGACAGAAACGATTGTAGCGGTTATGGCGGAACGCTCGCTGGAACTGATGGTAGGGCTTTATGGCATCCTGAAGGCCGGCGGGGCGTACTTGCCGATCGATCCGGCGCTGCCGGCCGAACGCATCCGGTATATGCTCGGGGACAGCGGCGCGGCAGTACTGCTGATTCAGCCCGGCCAGGATTCATGCGGATTTGAGGGGACGGTCATCGAGTTGACGCCTGGAGGGCAAGCACAATCCGAGGCCAATCCGCCGTTAGAGCCGGATTCCCGGTGTTTGGCGTATGTGATCTATACCTCGGGGACCACTGGCAACCCGAAAGGGGTCATGATTGAGCATTGCGCGGTCATCAACCGCTTGCAATGGATGCAGAATCGCTACCCCATCGGAGAACAGGACCTCATATTGCAGAAGACGCCGATAACGTTCGACGTTTCGGTGTGGGAGCTGTTCTGGTGGGGAATGACCGGGGCCCGGGTCTGCATGCTTCCGCCGCAGGGAGAGAAAGACCCAGTGCTGCTGGCCGAAACGATCAAGCATCACGGGGTCACGGTTATGCATTTTGTGCCGTCAATGCTGAGCGTCTTCCTGGAGCAGGCGGGACAAGCGTTTAGCCCGGAGAAGCTGGGCAGCTTGCGCCGGGTATTTGCCAGCGGGGAAGCGTTGAAGCCGCAGCATGTAAGCGGGTTCTACAAGTTAATGGAAGGGAGCGGAGCCACGCTTCACAACCTGTACGGGCCGACGGAGGCCACGGTCGATGTCGCGTATTACGACAGCGCTTCGACTTTCGCGGAAGCGGCGGTACCGATTGGGGGGCCGATCGCCAATACGCAGCTGTACATTGTGAACGACAACTGGCGGCTGCAGCCGATGGGCGTCGCGGGTGAACTGTGCATCGCGGGGGACGGTCTGGCGCGGGGTTACTTCAACCGGCCGGAGCTGACGACGGAGAAATTCGTAGACAACCCGTTCGAGCCGGGGACGCGGATGTACCGGACCGGCGATTTGGCGAGATGGCTGCCGGACGGCAACCTGGAGTACTTGGGCCGGATCGACCATCAAGTGAAGATCCGCGGCTACCGGATCGAGTGCGGGGAGATCGAGACGCGGCTTCTGGCGCATGCGCATATCCGCGAAGCGGTGGTTATGGCCCGCGAGGACGAGCAAGGGCAGGCGTACTTGTGTGTGTATCTCCTAAGTGATGAAACTGTTCCGGTTGCAGAACTACGTGCGCACCTGGCGGCACAGCTGCCGGATTACATGATACCGTCTTATTTTGTGGAGCTGGAGAAGCTGCCGCTCAGCCCTAACGGCAAGGTCGACCGCAAGGCGCTGCCGGAGCCGCAAGGACGGATGCAGGCGGGAAGTGAATATGTGGCGCCGCGCAGCAAGACGGAGGCGAAGCTGGCAACGATTTGGCAGGACGTGCTCCAAGTCGGACAAGTCGGGATCCAAGACAACTTCTTCGAACTGGGCGGGGATTCGATCAAAGCCGTTCAGATCGCCGCGCGGCTGCGGGGGCATGGGCTGCACTTGGGGATCCGCGATCTGTTCCGGTATCCGACGATCATGGAGCTGAGTCCGCATGTGCAGAAGTTGGCGCGGCAGATCGATCAGCGTCCGGTAGAAGGCGAAGTACGATTAACTCCGATCCAGCAAGGGTTGTTTGAACGGTCGCCGCAGCTGCCGCACCATTATAACCAGGCGGTCATGCTGCATCGCCGGGGCGGATTCGACGAAGGTGTCCTGCACCGTGTGTTTGAACGGATCGCCCAGCATCATGATGCGCTGCGGATGAGGTATCGGGAAGAAGCTACGGGCATGGTGCAGTGGAGCCGTGGGCCACTAGAGGCGAGTTTCGGGCTGGACGTGATCGACTTGCGCGGGGAAAACGGCGTGGACACACGGATTGCGACGGAAGCCGAGCGGCTGCAGCGGGGGCTGCACCTGGAGCAGGGGCCGCTGATACGCCTGGGGCTGATGAAAACCGGCGAGGGCGATCATCTGCTGATCGTCATCCACCATCTGGTGGTGGACGGGGTGTCGTGGCGGATCCTGTTCGAAGATGTGCAGACCGGTTATGAGCAGGCGGAGCGGGGCGAGGAGATCCGCTTTCCGGAGAAGACGGACGCGTTCCAGACGTGGTCGGAGGCACTGGCGCGTTATGCGGACAGTGAGGAACAGCTGAATGAAATCGCTTATTGGAAGCGAATCGAGGAGACGCCGGCTGCGGCGCTGCCAGCGGACGAAGGGCTCAAGGAAGCGGAGCGAACCGGCGGAGCGGTGAGCATCCGGCTGTCACGGGAAGAGACGGCGCAGTTATTGAACCAGGCGGGCCGGGCGTACTATACGGAAATCAACGACATCCTGCTGACGGGGCTGGGCCTGGCGCTGCAGGAATGGACCGGCGAGCGGCGGTTTGTGGTGGACCTGGAAGGGCATGGCCGGGAAGAGATCGGGGAAGCGGTGGATGTCAGCCGTACGGTGGGCTGGTTTACAACGATAGTGCCGACGCTGCTTGACCTGGGGGCATGCGAGACGTTGTCCGACTGCATCAAGGCGGTGAAAGAAGGGCTGCGCAGCGTACCGAACAAAGGGCTCGGGTATGGCGTACTGAAGTATATGACAGCAGCGGAGCACAAACAGGAGTTGACGTTCGACCTTCGCCCGGAGATCTGCTTCAACTACTTGGGCCAGCTGGACCGGGACGTGACCACTGGCGTATTCGAAACGTCGGTGTACGGGACGGGCACCAGCATCGACCCGAACCTCCCCAGTGAGTACAAGCTGAGCCTGAACGGGATGGTGATCGGCGGGGAGCTCGTGTTTACGTGCGACTATGCGGCAGACGTGTACCGGAGGGAAACGGTGGAATGCTGGATGGCGTGTTATGCGGAACAGCTTCGCAGACTGATTGCCCACTGCATGGGGCAGGCGCACAGCGAGAAGACCGCGAGCGATTTTAGTTCTAGTGGATTAGATATTGATGAAGTAGAGAACATTTACTCATTGCTTGAACAAATAGACTAGGAAAAAAAGGGTTAACAGAAGGGGGAGAGATAAAAACATCTCCCCTAACGTTGTTATTGAAGAGAACGAGGTACCAAGTATCTAAACTAAATGGTCGGAGGAATTAGCCCAGGTTTTATAATAGCGTCTCTAAACAACTTGCCGGGAGGTAAACATGAGTAGAAGAAGAGACTCGATAAAAGACATCTATTATCTTACGCCGATGCAAGAAGGTATGTTATTTCATTCTTTGCTTCACAAATCAAATGAGTATTTTGAACAATATACTTTGGAGCTTGCAGGTGATTTAAATGTAACCCTAGTTAATCAATCCTTTGCGAAGCTGATTGAGCGATACGATATACTTCGAACCATCTTCGTCTGGGAAAAGGTGAAGAAATCTGTTCAAGTCGTAGTAAAAAATCAAAAGACGGACTTGATTTTCGAAGATATTTCTCAGTTGAGTGAAAATGAAAAGTCTAGGTATGTGAACGAGTACATGCAAAATGATCGAGATGAGGGCTTTGACCTATTGAGGGGGCCTTTAATTCGATTAGCTGTTCTAAAAAAGGATTCTGATTCACACATAATGATTTGGAGCTTCCACCATATTTTGATGGATGGTTGGTGTGTAAGCATTCTTATGCAGGAATTTATGCATATATATCAATGCTTGAAGACTAAGCAGCCCATTCGACTTGACACGCCAATACAATTTAACAGTTACATGCAATGGCTTGAAAAGCAGGACGGGGAAGCGGCGCGGCAGTACTGGAGCCGGTACTTGGCAAACTATGAGCAACAGGCGAGTGTGCCGCGAGCGCTTTGGACAGCAGGGCATGCGGGAGCCGAGCCGCAGGAGCATGCCTTCCGTCTGGATCGGGGGATGACCCGGGAGCTGGAGCAGTTGGCCCGCCAGGCACAGGTGACGCTGAACACAGTGATGCAGACGATCTGGGGACTGCTATTGCAGAAGTACAACCAGAGCGGTGATGTGGTATTCGGGACTGTCGTATCGGGGAGACCGGCGGAAGTTCCGGGAATCGAACGGATGATCGGCCTGTTTATCAATACGACGCCGGTACGGGTCAGCAGTTCCCCCGACCAGAGCGTAACGGCGCTGCTGCAGCAGGTGCAGGAAGCGGCGCTGGCGTCGGAATCACACAGCTATTATCCGCTGTATGAGATTCAGGGGCTGAGCGCGCTGAAGCAAGGATTGATTGATCATATTTTGGTGTTCGAGAACTATCCGATTGCTGAAGCGATTGGCCAAGCAGGCGGAACGGACGAGGCTGCGTTTGGGATCCGTGACGTTGAAGTATTTGAGCAGACGAATTATGACCTAACCGTCGTGCTAGCCCCGGGCGAAGCGTTGTCGATTGAATTCCGGTACAACGCCAAGGTATACGATGGAACATTCATCCGGCGAATGGAGGGACATATCCGAGAGATCGCGCAGCAAATGCTGGCGGATGCGCAGCGGCCGGTGGCCTCGATATCGCTTGTCACGGCGGAGGAAAAGCAAGAGCTGCTGCATGCGTTCAACGACACGGCGGCGGAGTATCCGCGGGAAGCGACGATTCACGGCCTGTTTGAGGAACAGGTGAAGAAGACGCCGGATGCGGTGGCGGCCGTGTACGGGGATCAGCAGCTGACCTATGCGGAGCTGAACGCGCGGGCGAACCAGCTGGCGTGGACGCTGCGCGGGCAAGGTGTGGGGCCGGACCGTATCGTGGCGATCCTGATGGATCGCTCGGTGGAGATGCTCGTCGGGATGCTCGGCATCCTGAAGGCCGGCGGGGCGTACTTGCCGATCGATCCGGATTATCCGGCTGAGCGAATCGCCTATACGCTGGCGGACAGCGGAGCGCAGTGGCTGGTGACGACCCGTGACGTCGAGCTTCGGACACCGGCGCTTCCGTTCGCGGGATGCCGGGTATATGCCTTAGAAACGGAGCTGATGCCCGCGGAGAATCCGCCGCAGGCGACGAGGCCGGAGCATCTGGCCTACGTGATCTATACCTCAGGGACGACTGGAAAGCCGAAAGGGACGATGATTACGCACCGGAACGTGGTGCGGCTGTTGTTCAACGACCGCATGGCGTTTGATTTCAACGAACGGGATGTGTGGACGTTGTTCCACTCGTATTGCTTCGATTTCTCGGTATGGGAAATGTACGGAGCGCTGCTTTATGGAGGCAAGCTGGTTGTTGTGCCGCTGATGACGGCGAGGGACCCGGAGCAGATGGTGCGGCTGCTGCGGCAGGAGCGGGTGACGGTGTTGAATCAGACGCCAAGCGCGTTTTATGCGTTGTCAGAGCGGGAAATGGAAGAGGCGGACGCGGAGCTGTGCGTGCGAGCCGTGATCTTTGGCGGAGAAGCGCTGGCGCCGGTCCAGTTGCGGGCATGGCGGCGGAAGTATCCCCGTACGGAATTGATCAACATGTACGGGATCACGGAAACGACCGTGCACGTGACGTACAAGAAGCTTGGAGAGGCGGAGATCACAAGCGGCATCAGCAACATCGGCAAGCCGCTCCCGACGCTGCGGGCCTATATTCTGGGCGAAGGGCAGCAACTGCAGCCGATGGGCGTCGCGGGGGAGCTGTGCATCACGGGCGACGGACTGGCACGGGGTTATTTAAACCGGCCGGAATTGACGGCGGAGAAATTCGTAGACAACCCGTTCGAGCCGGGGACGCGGATGTACCGGAGCGGGGATTTGGCGAGATGGCTGCCGGACGGCAACCTGGAGTACCTGGGCCGGATCGACCATCAAGTGAAGATCCGCGGCTACCGGATCGAGTGCGGGGAAATTGAGGTGCGGCTTCTGGCGCATGCACAGATCCGCGAAGCGGTGGTCATGGTCCGCGAGGACGAGCAAGGGCAGGCATACTTGTGCGCGTATCTCGTAAGTGACAAAGCCGTTCCGGTACGGGAGCTGCGGGCGCAACTGGCAACACAGCTGCCGGATTACATGATCCCGTCCTACTTTGTGGAGCTGGAGAAGCTGCCGCTGAGCCCTAACGGCAAGGTGGAGCGCAAGGCGCTGCCGGCGCCGCAAGGGCTGGTGCAGGCGGGAAAGGAATACGAAGCGCCAAGCACGCCGACGCAGCGGCAACTGGCGGAGATTTGGCAGGAAGTGCTGGGAGCGGAGCAGGTCGGCGTCCACGATAACTTCTTTGTGCTGGGCGGCGACTCGATCAAGGCGATCCGCCTCGTCAGCCGGATGAATTGCGACATGGAGGCGGATCTCCCGTTAAGAGAGTTGTACCTGCATCAGACCATCGGAGAGTTGGCTGAGCTTTTGGCGCAGGAGCACAAGCCGAACCGGCAGCTGGAGTTGGGGCGGGAGATGCTGGAGCAGATGAAGCGGCGCATCATGGAGGATTCCGAGCAGGCGAAGCACCTGCCGGAGGATTACGAGGACGTGTATCCGCTTAGCAAAATTCAACAGAGCATGGTGTTCTACTCGAGATTGCGGCCGGAGGAGCCGATCTACCACGATCAGTTTTTGCATCACCTCAGGATCGTGTCGGCGGACCGGTTCGCAGAAGCACTGCAGCGGTTATCCGATAGGCATCCGATTCTGCGCACCACCTTCGATCTCACGCATTTCGAGGAAGAGGTCCAGCTTGTGCACGCCCGGATCGTGCCAGAGCTTTCGGTGGAAGATGTCTCCTCATTTAGCCGTGAGGAGCAGGAGCGCGTCATCCGCGCGCATATCGAACAAGACCAGCGCAACTTGTTCCGGTTCGACGGCAAGGTGCTGTGGCGAGTTCGCTTGTTCCGGATGAATACACAGCATGATTATTGCATGGTGTTTACGGTCCACCATGCGATTCTGGACGGATGGAGCGTGGCATCCTTCCAGCAGGAGTTTGCAGGCATTTATCAGCAACTGCTGCAGGGAGAGCCGGCGGAGGTCAAGCCGCTGGATAGCAATTACAAGGATTATGTGGCCATCAACCGGTTCCGGGAGAGCGACGAGGAGAGCCGGCAATATTGGATCCGCGAATTGGCGGGGTATACCCGCAACAAGCTGCCGTTTAACTACGCGGGCAAGAAGAGGGACCGCGGAGCGGCCAGCAAAATTTACCGCAGGCCACTGAGCAGCACGCTGCTGGGAGCCTTGAAGCGGCAGGCGAAGCGGTACGGTTGTACCGTCAAGGAGCTGTGCTTGAGCGCGCACGTGTATTTGCTGGGCATCCTGACGACGGAGGAAGAGATTGTCACGGGCGTGGTCAGCCACGACCGGCCGGCCATCGAAGATGCAGACAAAGTATTAGGCTGCTTCCTCAATACGGTGCCGATCCGCATGGGGCTAGCGCGCGAAGTGTCCAAGCGGGAACTGGTGAACCGTACAAAAAGGCAGCTTGGGCAAATGAAGGCGCATGAACTGTTTCTGGCCGACATTGCCCAGGCAATTGGTGAAGTATCGAGTCCGTCCGTCAACCCGATCTTCGATACGCTGTTTAACTATACGGATTTCCATGTGCTGGAGGAGATGGGGCCGGGGCAAGAGCTGGCATCGGAGATGGCGGCGCTGAGCTTGGAAGCAAACGAAATGACGAATACGTGGTTTGATCTGGAAGTATCGCAATACTTTAACAGGCTGAACATGCAGATCAAATATGCGCCAGCTTATTTTGAGGATCGGGAGATCGAAACGGCGTTCGTTTGGTACGAACGAATCCTTGAGGCCCTATGTGACGAGGAGACCGATATCTTGTCGGTAGAGCGCCTGATGGCGATTGCGGAACGGCAAGATATTGTGTACGAATGGAACCGGACGGATATGCCGTACGCAGCAGAGAAGACGCTGCACCAACTGTTCGAGGAACAAGCGGCGAGGACACCCGGGCGGACCGCTTTAAACTGGAACGGCCAGCCATTGACCTACCGGGAGCTGGACGAGCGGTCGAACCGGTTGGCGCGGCGGCTGCGGGCCCAGGGGGTGAAACTCAATGATCATGTCGGGCTGATGACCGGGCGGGGTTTTGAGATGATCGTCGGCATGCTGGCGATTCTGAAAGCCGGCGCGGCGTATGTACCGATGGATCCGGACTACCCGCAAAGCCGGATCGCACATATGATCAGCCATGCGGGAGTGAGCGTCGTTGTCGTCGATCAGGCGTATGCAGAAGCGCCTGCGCTATTCGTCGACAGCCGGGACCCTTCGCTGATTGAGCATTCCAGTGAGCCGCTTCGCCTTGCCAAAGATTCGCACGAGTTGGCGTACATTATTTACACCTCTGGCTCAACCGGAGAGCCGAAGGGCGTCATGATTGAGCATCATTCGGCAGTGAACCTGGTCAGCTGGGTCAATCAGGAATTTGGCGTGCATGAGGAAGACCGGCTGTTGTTCATCACGTCGATGTGCTTCGACTTGTCGGTGTATGACATTTTTGGACCGCTGGCGGCAGGCGCCCAGATTGTGATTGCAAGCCGGGAGCAGGTGCAGGATCCCAAGCAGATGCAGCAGTTGCTGGAAGAGGAAGCCATTACGATTTGGGACTCGGTGCCGACGACGCTGAATCATGTGCTGCATGGCCTAGAGGAACAGGAGGAGGCGATCAGCCAGAAGGCTTTACGGCTGGCGCTGGTGAGCGGGGACTGGATTCCGGTCGATTTGGCGGAACGCGCGAAGGCATACTTCCCGAACGTCCAAGTGATAGGACTTGGGGGTGCGACGGAAGCCACCGTATGGTCCAACTACTATCCGATCCAGGAAGTTACGGCGGATCAAACGGGCATTCCGTACGGAAAGCCGCTGGCGAACAATACCTTCTACATTCTGGACGCAGATCGGCATCCGGTGCCGTACGGGGTGGCCGGCGAGCTGTATATCGGGGGAGTGGGCGTAGCCAGAGGCTATTTGAACGATCCGGCGAAGACAAGCGCATCGTTTATGGCCAATCCGTTTGTGCCGCAGGGGCGGATGTACCGGACGGGGGACATGGGGCGCATGCTGCCGGACGGCAACATGGAGTTCCTGGGACGCCAAGATTACCAGGTGAAGATCCGCGGCTACCGGGTGGAACTGGGAGAAATCGAGAACCAGTTGCTGAAGCATGAGGCGGTCCGCGAAGCGGTGGTGATCGCCCGGGAGGATGCGGCCGGCGGGAAATACTTGTGCGCGTACGTGGTGCTGCAGGAGGAGACGGCTTCGGCGGAGATTCGGGAGCACCTCGGGCGGGCCCTGCCGTCCTATATGATACCGGGGTATATGATGCCGATGGAGCGCTTGCCGCTGACCCCTAACGGCAAGCTGAACCGTAAAGCGTTGCCGGAGCCGGATGCCAGAATGCATTCGGAAGAACGGTATGAGGCAGCGAGTACCGAGACGGAACGGAAGTTGCTTGGGATTTGGCAGGACGTGCTTGGCATAGAGAACATTGGGATGAGCGACGACTTTTTTGCAATCGGAGGGCACTCCTTGCGGGCAACCGCGCTGGTGTCCAAAATCCAGAAGACGATGAACGTAGAGCTGACGCTGCAGGACGTATTCCGACTGCCGACGATCAAGGAGCAGGCGCGGAAGATCGAGGGGATGTCGAAGATGGCATACAGCGCCATCGAACCGGCGAAACCGGGGAAGGATTATCCGCTGTCTTCGGCGCAGCGGCGGCTATACGTGCTGCATGAGGTGGAGCCGGAGAGCACGCGCTACAACATGCCGGGAGTCGTGGAGCTCACAGGGAAAATTGATGCGGATCGGCTGGAACAAGCGGTTCGCTCGGTCATCGCCCGTCACGAATCGCTACGCACGTCGTTCAGGTGGATCGACGGCGAACCGCGGCAACAGGTGCATGATGACGTAGCATTGGAATGGGTATACCGGGGTGCAGATGAAGCGCAGGCGCGGGAACTCACCCGGAGCTTCGTACGGCCGTTCGAACTGAGTCAGGCGCCGCTGCTGCGGGCCGGGCTGCTGCGGCTGGCGGAGGAGCGCCATTGGCTGGTGTGGGATATGCATCATATCGTGTCGGACGGCGTGTCGATGAACCTTCTGGTGTCGGACTTCATGGCGGCGTATGCCGGCGAAGAGCTGGAGCCGCTGCGGATCCAGTACAAGGACTACGCGGTCTGGCAGCAGGGCACGCTCGGGGTGGAGCAGATGCAAGGGCATGAAGCGTACTGGCTGTCGGCCTATGCGGAGGAAGCGCCGGTGCTGGAGCTGCCGGCCGACCGGACGCGTCCGGCGGTGCCAAGCAGCGAAGGCGGACAGGTTCATGCGCAGATCAGCGCGGACGTAGCTGAGGCCCTAAAACGAATTACCGCAGAGACCGGAGCCACGCTGTACATGGTACTGCTGGCCGCCTATAACGTGTGGCTGCACAAGTACACGAGGCAGACCGACATTGTGGTCGGGACGCCGGTGTCGGGACGGACGCATACGGATACGGAGCCGATGATCGGGATGTTCGTGAACACGCTGGCGCTGCGCAACGCCCCGTCCGGGGAGAAGCGGTTTATGGACTTCGTGCGCGAGGTGAAGGAGCGGACGCTGGTGGCGTTCGAGCATCAGGACTATCCGTTCGAGGAACTGGTAGAGAAGCTGAACGTGCGGCGCGATAGGAGCCGCAACCCGCTGTTTGACACGATGCTGGTGCTGCAGAACATGGAGCAATCGAGTCTCTATTTAACAGATATTGAGGTTCGCTCCGTTGAACAAGAGACTTCGACAACGAAGATGGATCTGACGATGATTGTTGTCGAAATCGAACAGGGCCTTCAATTATCTTTAGAGTATAGCCGGGATTTATTCGAGCATGGGACGGCGACGAGACTGCTTCAAGGATTTTGTGAACTTATCAAAGCCACGGCCACCGATCCTTCCGTTTGCATTAGAGAATTAAAAATGGAAATCTTTCAACATGAAAAAGAAGAGGAGGAAGACGAATTATTCGATATTATTCATTTTGAATAACAGGATCTGTTGTATTACTAGGGTTAATCTTCGGTAACAATGGCCAAGTCGGTTTATATGAATCTAGTTTCTGTGCTGATCGATAGTGTGTACTCTTTTATCTGAAATAGTTACAGAATTCTAGTTCCAGCGATGAAAAGCTTCGGAGCCATTGGCTTGGTAATTGATCTGGAAAGAAGCTGGAACTAGAATTCACAAAAATCAATTTCTAATTTTGTCAGATTTATTACATGCATAATTTCACGTTCCTATTCATTTTTTAATGCGAATGCATCGATTTTTGTGACTCTTCGATAAAAAACCGATAAAAGTTAATAATTTAACTTTATGGACATTAATGGATTTAATATAATGAGGTGTTGTATTTGTATAAAATGGCATTTATATTCCCTGGCCAAGGCTCGCAATATGTCGGGATGGGTCAAGCATGGCATTCAGCGTATCCTATCGCACGGGAATTATTCGAGATGGCCAACGATGCTCTTGGTTTCGATCTTAAAAAAATATGTTTCGAGGGAAGCACGCAAATACTTAGAAAGACGGAAATCGCCCAACCCGCAATTTTAACTGTAAGTTTGATTGCCTATCGCATAATACTTCAAGAGGTTGAAATTATGCAACCCGTCCTTGCGGGGCATAGCCTTGGAGAGATATCGGCGTTATGTGCAGCGGAAGCTATATCGTTTGCCGACGCAGTCAAGCTAGTGCATGCCAGAGGGAAATATATGCAAGAAGCGGTGCCGGAGGGCCGGGGTTTGATGTATGCCGTGGTTGGACTTTCATCAGAGCAAGTGAAGGAGATATGCAGGGAGATTTCGCTAAATATAGGGACCGTGGTGCCATCTAACTATAATGCCAGCAAACAAACTGTAATATCAGGGGTAAAGGGCGCAGTGGAAGAAGCAGCGATTTCCATGAAACATGCAGGTGCGCAAGTGATACCGTTAAAAGTCAGCGCGCCCTTTCACAGTCCGCTCATGGAACCGGCCTTAGCTCCGTTTCGCGAATTCTTGGGCGGACTTACACTTCATCCTTTGCAGCATCCAGTTGTCTCGAATGTTACAGGGGATTTTTACAAAAGTGAACAGGATATTATTCCGTTGCTCACTGACCAATTAATGAACCCCGTTTTGTGGACGGCTTGCATGAACAGGATGGCGACTCTGCCCGTTCAAGCATTTATCGATACGGGGCCTCGTGAAACACTAGGGCCGCTTTTGAAGGAACATTTTCCAGAAGCGAAGGTATATGCAACAGATTCCATCCATTCGACAATGCAAGAGTGTCTTGACAACCTGAGGGGTGATTCGGAGAGAAGTCATCTAAGAAGCACGGGTAATCTGATGGATAAATGCTTATCTATTGCCGTATGCACCAAAAATCACAATTCAAATGCGGATGAATATCAAAGAAATGTGATCGGGCCGTATAAGATGATCCAGAGAATGAAGGAAGAAATAACTGTTTCCGGAAAAGAACCAACATTAGAGCAGACAGAGAAAGTGCTACATCTGCTTCGGACTATTCTTAAAGGGAAGAAGCTGCCTGCCGATGAGCTGAAATTACGTTTGGAACAGGCGATTAACGAAACAGGTATGCCCGGTTTATTTCAAGGACTGCTGATGTTTTGACTGACTGGTAGAGATACAGATCGAACGCAAAGCTACTCAATGTATTGGAGGTTTAAAAATGGATTCTTTAACCGTTAGGCTTATGGCTTCTAGTGGTAAATACTCGGAGGCCGTTGATTATTGGCTTGAACAGCTTGCGGAATCTCCCGCACCAACAACCCTCTCTCTAGGCAGAGAAAGCGTTGTAGCCGGCCAGTCGTTCCGACAGGTTGAGCAGCAACTTTCGAATGAGACCTTACATCGTGTAGAGTCGCTATCTAAAAACTCGGAACAGGCAATGTTCATGGTCTTAATGTCCGGAACGCTGTTGTTTCTTTCCCGGTATCTGAATCTTACGGATTTATTAGTAGGTATGCCTCCACTGAAAAAAAAAGGAAGCGAAGAAGTTGCTTCGGCTGTATTGCCGATTCGAATCCAAATCCGCTCTGAGAGTACTTTCAGGGACGTGCTAATCCAGGTGCGCAATGGCTTAACGGAAGCCGCCAAACATCAGAAATTTCCCCATCCTTACATAGCCGAGAAAACCGGGCTGCCTATGAACCGTAACGAGTTATTGCGTTTCGGTACGATTGTCTCACTTAACAGCATTCACCAAACGATTGACCCTATCCTCTCTGAATGTCTCATACACATATCTTTTCAAAAGAAGGACGACACACTTTCATTTGTAATGCATTATGATGCAAGTCGCTATGCTCATGAGAGCCTGATCAGGTTGAAGCAGCAGCTGGCTTACTTCCTTGATTTAATAATGGAACAGATAAACACGCCGCTTGCTCAGATCGATATGGTTTCGGATCAGGAAAAGCAACAACTGCTGCATGCGTTCAACGACACGGCGGCGGAGTATCCGCAGGAGGCGACGATCCACGGTTTGTTCGAAGCCCAGGTGGAGAAGACGTCGGATGCGGTGGCGGCCGTGTACGGGGATCAGCAGCTGACCTATGCGGAGCTGAACGCGCGGGCGAACCAGCTGGCGTGGACGCTGCGCGGGCAAGGTGTGGGGCCGGACCGTATCGTGGCGATCCTGATGGATCGCTCGGTGGAGATGCTCGTCGGGATGCTCGGCATCCTGAAGGCCGGCGGGGCGTACTTGCCGATCGATCCGGATTATCCGGCTGAGCGAATCGCCTATACGCTGGCGGACAGCGGAGCGCAGTGGCTGGTGACGACCCGTGACGTCGAGCTTCGGACACCGGCGCTTCCGTTCGCGGGATGCCGGGTATATGCCTTAGAAACGGAGCTGATGCCCGCGGAGAATCCGCCGCAGGCGACGAGGCCGGAGCATCTGGCCTACGTGATCTATACCTCAGGGACGACTGGAAAGCCGAAAGGGACGATGATTACGCACCGGAACGTGGTGCGGCTGTTGTTCAACGACCGCATGGCGTTTGATTTCAACGAACGGGATGTGTGGACGTTGTTCCACTCGTATTGCTTCGATTTCTCGGTATGGGAAATGTACGGAGCGCTGCTTTATGGAGGCAAGCTGGTTGTTGTGCCGCTGATGACGGCGAGGGACCCGGAGCAGATGGTGCGGCTGCTGCGGCAGGAGCGGGTGACGGTGTTGAATCAGACGCCAAGCGCGTTTTATGCGTTGTCAGAGCGGGAAATGGAAGAGGCGGACGCGGAGCTGTGCGTGCGAGCCGTGATCTTTGGCGGAGAAGCGCTGGCGCCGGTCCAGTTGCGGGCATGGCGGCGGAAGTATCCCCGTACGGAATTGATCAACATGTACGGGATCACGGAAACGACCGTGCACGTGACGTACAAGAAGCTTGGAGAGGCGGAGATCACAAGCGGCATCAGCAACATCGGCAAGCCGCTCCCGACGCTGCGGGCCTATATTCTGGGCGAAGGGCAGCAACTGCAGCCGATGGGCGTCGCGGGGGAGCTGTGCATCACGGGCGACGGACTGGCACGGGGTTATTTAAACCGGCCGGAATTGACGGCGGAGAAATTCGTAGACAACCCGTTCGAGCCGGGGACGCGGATGTACCGGAGCGGGGATTTGGCGAGATGGCTGCCGGACGGCAACCTGGAGTACCTGGGCCGGATCGACCATCAAGTGAAGATCCGCGGCTACCGGATCGAGTGCGGGGAAATTGAGGTGCGGCTTCTGGCGCATGCACAGATCCGCGAAGCGGTGGTCATGGTCCGCGAGGACGAGCAAGGGCAGGCATACTTGTGCGCGTATCTCGTAAGTGACAAAGCCGTTCCGGTACGGGAGCTGCGGGCGCAACTGGCAACACAGCTGCCGGATTACATGATCCCGTCCTACTTTGTGGAGCTGGAGAAGCTGCCGCTGACCCCTAACGGCAAAGTCGACCGGAAGGCGCTGCCGGCGCCGGACCGGGAGGCGTACAGCGAAGGCTATGAAGCGCCGCGGGATGCGCTGGAGACGCAATTGGCGGAGCTGTTCGCAGAGGTGCTGGGGGTAAACGAAGTCGGCATCGGCGATTCGTTCTTTGAGCGCGGCGGTCACTCGCTGAAAGCGATGGCGCTGGTGTCGCGCATTCATCAGCAGCTGGCGGTGGAGCTGCCGCTGCGGGAGCTGTTCGCACGTCCGACGGTGAAGGCGTTGGCGGTCTATGTGCGCAGCACGGAGGAAAGCGGCTACGGCCGGATCGAGCCGGCAGTGGCACAGGCATCGTACCCGCTGTCTTCGGCGCAGCGGCGGCTATACGTGCTGCATGAGGTGGAGCCGGAGAGCACGCGCTACAACATGCCGGGGGTTATGGAGCTAACAGGGCAGGTGGATGCGGATCGGCTGGAGGAAGCGATTTGCTCGGTTATCGCCCGTCACGAATCGCTGCGCACGTCGTTCACGTGGATCGACGGCGAACCGAGACAACAAGTACACGAAGACGTGGTGTTTGAATGGGTATGCCGGGATGCAGATGAAGGGCAAGCCCCGGAACTCATCCGGAATTTTGTGCAACCGTTCGCACTCGGTCAGGCGCCGCTGCTGCGTGCCGGGTTGCTGCGACTGGCAGAGGAGCACTATTGGCTGGTGTGGGATATGCATCATATCGTGTCGGACGGCGTGTCGATGAACCTTCTGGTGTCGGACTTCATGGCGGCGTATGCCGGCGAAGAGCTGGAGCCGCTGCGGATCCAGTACAAGGACTACGCGGTCTGGCAGCAGGGCACGCTCGGGGTGGAGCGGATGCAAGGGCATGAGGCGTACTGGCTGTCGGTCTATGCGGAGGAAGCGCCGGTGCTGGAGCTGCCGGCCGACCGGACGCGTCCGGCGGTGCCAAGCAGTGAAGGCGGGCAGGTTCATGCGCAGATCAGCGCGGACGTAGCCGAGGAGTTGAAGCAGATTGCCGCAGAGACCGGAGCCACGCTGTACATGGTACTGCTGGCTGCCTATAACGTGTGGCTGCACAAGTACACGGGGCAGAGCGACATCGTGGTTGGCACGCCGGTGTCTGGGCGGACGCATGGTGATACGGAGCCGATGATCGGGATGTTCGTGAATACGCTGGCGCTGCGCAACGCCCCGTCCGGGGAGAAGCGGTTTATGGACTTTTTGCGCGAAGTGAAGGAGCGGACGCTGGCGGCGTTTGAGCATCAGGACTATCCGTTCGAGGAACTGGTAGAGAAGCTGAACGTACGGCGCGATATGAGCCGCAACCCCATGTTTGACACGATGCTGGTACTGCAGAACATGGAGCAGGCGCGCTTTACCCTGGCGGATGTTGACGTACGTCCGGTCGAGCTGAACCACCGGGCGACGAAGTTTGACTTAACGCTGAACGTCGCGGATGGCGAGCAAGGACTTCAGCTGTTGCTGGAATACAGCAGCGCACTGTTCAACGGGGAGACAGCCGGGCGGTACCTGATACACTTCGTGCAGCTCTTGTCGCAAATCACCGGGCAGCCGGAAGCAAGCATCGGCTCGTATGAGCTTGTCACGCCAGAGGAGAAAGAGCAGCTGTTGCACGGGTTCAACGACACGGCGGCGGAGTATCCGCGGGAAGCGACGATCCACGGTCTGTTCGAAGAGCAGGTGGAGAAGACGCCGGATGCGGTGGCGGTCGTGTACGGGGATCAGCAGCTGACCTATGCGGAGCTGAACGCGCGGGCGAACCAGCTGGCGTGGACGCTGCGCGGGCAAGGTGTGGGGACAGAAACGATTGTAGCGGTTATGGCGGAACGCTCGCTGGAACTGATGGTAGGGCTTTATGGCATCCTGAAGGCGGGCGGGGCGTACTTGCCGATCGATCCGGCGCTGCCGGCCGAACGCATCCGGTATATGCTCGGGGACAGCGGCGCGGGGGTACTGCTGATTCAGCCTGGCCTGGATCCATGCGGATTTGAGGGCACGGTGCTGGAACTGGCGGAAGCCGGGCAAGCACCAGCCGGGGTGAATTTCGCACTTCACGCAACGTCGGGCGAGTTGGCGTATGTGATCTATACCTCGGGGACCACAGGAAACCCCAAAGGGGTCATGATTGAGCATCGCTCGGTGGTTAACTTCATCACAGGGATGACGAGAGTGATTCCATTCGCTCCGGCGAAGTCGATTTTATTTGCGACCACACTGTCATTCGACATCTCGGTGGTGGAGACGCTGCTAGCGTTGACGCAAGGCATGCGGGTCGTGGCAGCGAGCGAAGAACAGCAGAAGGACCCTCAGCAGCTGGCGGCGCTGATCGAACGCCAGCGCATTGGCATGGTGCAGATGACGCCGTCGCGGCTGAAGATGCTGTTGTCGGCGGGCTGCGTGGCGTGGCTTGAAGGCGTAACGGAAATACTAGTCGGCGGGGAGGCATGGACGGACGATCTGCTGGCTGATCTGCAAAGCAAATCAAAGGCCGCGCTGTTCAATATGTACGGTCCGACGGAGACGACGATTTGGTCAGCGGTGCGGGAAGCGACCGTCGACCAGACAGTGACCGTCGGGGGGCCGATCGCCAATACGCAGCTGTACATTGTAAGTGACAACCGGCAGCTGCAGCCGATAGGCGTCGCGGGGGAGCTGTGCATCGCGGGGGACGGTCTGGCACGGGGTTACTTCAACCGGCCGGACCTGACGGCGGAGAAATTCGTAGACAACCCGTTCGAGCCGGGGACGCGGATGTACCGGACCGGCGATTTGGCGAGATGGCTGCCGGACGGCAATCTGGAGTACCTGGGCCGGATCGACCATCAAGTGAAGATCCGCGGCTACCGGATCGAGTGCGGGGAGATCGAAGCACAGCTTCTGGCGCATGCGCATGTCCGCGAAGCGGTGGTCATGGCCCGCGAGGATGAGCAAGGACAGGCGTACTTGTGCGCGTATCTTGTAAGCGAAGAATCCGTTCCGGTACCGGAGCTGCGGGCGCATCTGGCAACACAGCTGCCGGATTACATGATCCCGTCCTACTTTGTGGAGCTGGAGAAGCTGCCGCTGAACTCTAACGGCAAGGTGGACCGGAAGGCGCTGCCAGCGCCGGACCGGGAGGCGTACAGCGAAGGCTATGAAGCGCCGCGGGATGCGCTGGAGACGCAATTGGCGGAGTTGTTCGCAGGAGTGCTGGGGGTAAACGAGGTCGGCATCGGTGATTCGTTTTTCGAGCGCGGAGGTCACTCGCTGAAAGCGATGACGCTGGTGTCGCGCATTCATCAGCAGCTGGCGGTGGAGCTGCCGCTGCGGGAGTTGTTTGCGCGTCCGACGGTGAAGGCGTTGGCGGTCTATGTGCGCAGCACGGAGGAAAGCGGCTACGGCCAAATCGAGCCGGCAGCGGCACAGGCATCGTACCCGCTGTCTTCGGCGCAGCGGCGGCTATACGTGCTGCATGAGGTGGAGCCGGAGAGCACGCGCTACAACATGCCGGGTGTCATGGAGCTAACAGGGCAGGTGGATGCGGATCGGCTGAAGGAAGCGATTCGCTTGGTTATCGCCCGTCACGAATCGCTGCGCACGTCGTTCAGGTGGATTGACGGCGAACCGAGACAACAGGTACACGAAGACGTGTCGTTTGAATGGGGATGCCGGGAGGCAGATGAAGGGCAAGCCCGGGAGCTCATCCGGAACTTCGTGCGGCCGTTCGCGTTGGATCAGGCGCCGCTGCTGCGCATCGAACTGTTGCGGCTGGCGGAGAAGCGCCATTGGCTGGTGTGGGACATGCACCATATCGTGTCGGACGGCGTATCGATGAACCTTCTGGTGTCGGACTTCATGGCGGCGTATGCCGGTGAGGAGCTGGCGCCGCTGCAGATCCAGTACAAGGACTACGCGGTCTGGCAGCAGGGTACGCTTGGGGTCGAGCGAATGGAGGCGCATGAGGCATACTGGCTGTCGGCCTATGCGGAGGAAGCGCCGGTGCTGGAGCTGCCGGCCGACCGGACGCGTCCGGCGGTGTTAAGCAGTGAAGGCGGACGGGTATACACCGAAGTGAACGCCGAGACGGCAGAGGCCCTAAAACGAATCGCGGCAGAGACCGGAGCCACGCTGTACATGGTGCTGCTGGCCGCCTATAACGTGTGGCTGCACAAGTACACGGGGCAGACCGACATTGTGGTCGGGACGCCGGTGTCGGGACGGACGCATGGTGATACGGAGCCGATGATCGGAATGTTCGTGAACACGCTGGCGCTGCGCAACGCCCCGTCCGGGGAGAAGCGGTTTATGGACTTTTTGCGCGAAGTGAAGGAGCGGACGTTGGCGGCGTTTGAGCATCAGGACTATCCGTTCGAGGAACTGGTAGAGAAGCTGAACGTACGGCGCGATATGAGCCGCAACCCCTTGTTTGACACGATGCTGGTGCTGCAGAACATGGAGCAGGCGCGATTTGGCCTGGCGGATGTTGACGTTCGTCCAGTCGAGCTGAACCATCGGGCGACGAAGTTCGATCTGACGCTGAACGTTGCGGAGAGTGAGCAAGGACTTCAGTTGTTGCTGGAATACAGCAGCGCACTGTTCAACGGGGAGACGGCAGGGCGGTACCTGATGCACTTTGTGCAGCTCTTGTCGCAAATCGCCGGGCAGCCGGAAGCAAGCATCGGCTCGTATGAGCTTGTCACGGCGGAGGAAAAGCAACAACTGCTGCATGCGTTCAACGACACGGCGGCGGAGTATCCGCGGGAAGCGACGATTCACGGCCTGTTTGAGGAACAGGTGAAGAAGACGCCGGATGCGGTGGCGGCCGTGTACGGGGATCAGCAGCTGACCTATGCGGAGCTGAACGCGCGGGCGAACCAGCTGGCGTGGACGCTGCGCGGGCAAGGTGTGGGGCCGGACCGTATCGTGGCGATCCTGATGGATCGCTCGGTGGAGATGCTCGTCGGGATGCTCGGCATCCTGAAGGCCGGCGGGGCGTACTTGCCGATCGATCCGGATTATCCGGCTGAGCGAATCGCCTATACGCTGGCGGACAGCGGAGCGCAGTGGCTGGTGACGACCCGTGACGTCGAGCTTCGGACACCGGCGCTTCCGTTCGCGGGATGCCGGGTATATGCCTTAGAAACGGAGCTGATGCCCGCGGAGAATCCGCCGCAGGCGACGAGGCCGGAGCATCTGGCCTACGTGATCTATACCTCAGGGACGACTGGAAAGCCGAAAGGGACGATGATTACGCACCGGAACGTGGTGCGGCTGTTGTTCAACGACCGCATGGCGTTTGATTTCAACGAACGGGATGTGTGGACGTTGTTCCACTCGTATTGCTTCGATTTCTCGGTATGGGAAATGTACGGAGCGCTGCTTTATGGAGGCAAGCTGGTTGTTGTGCCGCTGATGACGGCGAGGGACCCGGAGCAGATGGTGCGGCTGCTGCGGCAGGAGCGGGTGACGGTGTTGAATCAGACGCCGAGCGCGTTTTATGCGTTGTCAGAGCGGGAAATGGAAGAGGCGGATGCGGAGCTGTGCGTGCGAGCCGTGATCTTTGGCGGAGAAGCGCTGGCGCCGGTCCAGTTGCGGGCATGGCGGCGGAAGTATCCCCATACGGAATTGATCAACATGTACGGGATCACGGAAACGACCGTGCACGTGACGTACAAGAAGCTTGGAGAGGCGGAGATCACAAGCGGCATCAGCAACATCGGCAAGCCGCTCCCGACGCTGCGGGCCTATATTCTGGGCGAAGGGCAGCAACTGCAGCCGATGGGCGTCGCGGGGGAGCTGTGCATCACGGGCGACGGACTGGCACGGGGTTATTTAAACCGGCCGGAATTGACGGCGGAGAAATTCGTAGACAACCCGTTCGAGCCGGGGACGCGGATGTACCGGAGCGGGGATTTGGCGAGATGGCTGCCGGACGGCAACCTGGAGTACCTGGGCCGGATCGACCATCAAGTGAAGATCCGCGGCTACCGGATCGAGTGCGGGGAAATTGAGGTGCGGCTTCTGGCGCATGCGCAGATCCGCGAAGCGGTGGTCATGGCCCGCGAGGACGAGCAAGGGCAGGCATACTTGTGCGCGTATCTCGTAAGTGACAAAGCCGTTCCGGTACGGGAGCTGCGGGCGCAACTGGCAACACAGCTGCCGGATTACATGATCCCGTCCTACTTTATGGAGCTGGAGAAGCTGCCGCTGAGCCCTAACGGCAAGGTGGAGCGCAAGGCGCTGCCGGCGCCGGAATCGGTGCATACCGGCAGCGTCTACGAAGCGCCAAGCACGCCGACGCAGCGGCAACTGGCGGAGATTTGGCAGGAAGTGCTGGGAGCGGAGCAGGTCGGCGTCCACGATAACTTCTTTGTGCTGGGCGGCGACTCGATCAAGGCGATCCGCCTCGTCAGCCGGATGAATTGCGACATGGAGGCGGATCTCCCGTTAAGAGAGTTGTACCTGCATCAGACCATCGGAGAGTTGGCTGAGCTTTTGGCGCAGGAGCACAAGCCGAACCGGCAGCTGGAGTTGGGGCGGGAGATGCTGGAGCAGATGAAGCGGCGCATCATGGAGGATTCCGAGCAGGCGAAGCACCTGCCGGAGGATTACGAGGACGTGTATCCGCTTAGCAAAATTCAACAGAGCATGGTGTTCTACTCAAGATTGCGGCCGGAGGAGCCGATTTACCACGATCAGTTCTTATATCATTTCAAAATCGTTTCGGTAGAACAGTTCGAAGAAGCGTTGCAGCGGTTATCCGACAAGCATCCGATTCTGCGTACCACCTTCGATCTCACGCATTTCGAGGAAGAGGTCCAGCTCGTGCACGACCGGATCGTGCCAGAGTTTTCGGTGGAAGATGTCTCCTCCCTTAGCCGTGAGGAGCAGGAGCGCGTCATCCGCGCGCATATCGAACAGGACCAGCGTAACTTGTTCCGGTTCGACGGCGAGGTGCTGTGGCGAGTTCGTTTGTTCCGGCTGAACGCACGCTACGATTATTGCATGGTGTTTACGTTCCACCATGCGATTCTGGACGGATGGAGCGTGGCATCCTTCCAGCAGGAGTTTGCAGGCATTTATCAGCAACTGCTGCAGGGAGAGCCGGCGGAGGTCAAGCCGCTGGATAGCAATTACAAGGATTATGTGGCCATCAACCGGTTCCGGGAGAGCGACGAGGAGAGCCGGCAATATTGGATCCGCGAATTGGCGGGGTATACCCGCAACAAGCTGCCGTTTAACTACGCGGGCAAGAAGAGGGACCGCGGAGCGGCCAGCAAAATTTACCGCAGGCCACTGAGCAGCACGCTGCTGGGAGCCTTGAAGCGGCAGGCGAAGCGGTACGGTTGTACCGTCAAGGAGCTGTGCTTGAGCGCGCACGTGTATTTGCTGGGCATCCTGACGACGGAGGAAGAGATTGTCACGGGCGTGGTCAGCCACGACCGGCCGGCCATCGAAGATGCAGACAAAGTATTAGGCTGCTTCCTCAATACGGTGCCGATCCGCATGGGGCTAGCGCGCGAAGTGTCCAAGCGGGAACTGGTGAACCGTACAAAACGGCAGCTTGGGCAAATGAAGGCGCATGAACTGTTTCTGGCTGACATTGCCCAGGCAATTGGTGAAGTGTCGAGTCCGTCCGTCAACCCGATCTTCGATACGCTGTTTAACTATACGGATTTCCATGTGCTGGAGGAGATGGGGCCGGGGCAAGAGTTGGCATCGGAGATGGCGGCGCTGAGCTTGGAAGCAAACGAAATGACGAATACGTGGTTTGATCTGGAAGTATCGCAATACTTTAACAGGCTGAACATGCAGATCAAATATGCGCCAGCTTATTTTGAGGATCGGGAGATCGAAACGGCGTTCGTTTGGTACGAACGAATCCTTGAGGCCCTATGTGACGAGGAGACCGATATCTTGTCGGTAGAGCGCCTGATGGCGATTGCGGAACGGCAAGATATTGTGTACGAATGGAACCGGACGGATATGCCGTACGCAGCAGAGAAGACGCTGCACCAACTGTTCGAGGAACAAGCGGCGAGGACACCCGGGCGGACCGCTTTAAACTGGAACGGCCAGCCATTGACCTACCGGGAGCTGGACGAGCGGTCGAACCGGTTGGCGCGGCGGCTGCGGGCCCAGGGGGTGAAACTCAATGATCATGTCGGGCTGATGACCGGGCGGGGTTTTGAGATGATCGTCGGCATGCTGGCGATTCTGAAAGCCGGCGCGGCGTATGTACCGATGGATCCGGACTACCCGCAAAGCCGGATCGCACATATGATCAGCCATGCGGGAGTGAGCGTCGTTGTCGTCGATCAGGCGTATGCAGAAGCGCCTGCGCTATTCGTCGACAGCCGGGACCCTTCGCTGATTGAGCATTCCAGTGAGCCGCTTCGCCTTGCCAAAGATTCGCACGAGTTGGCGTACATTATTTACACCTCTGGCTCAACCGGAGAGCCGAAGGGCGTCATGATTGAGCATCATTCGGCAGTGAACCTGGTCAGCTGGGTCAATCAGGAATTTGGCGTGCATGAGGAAGACCGGCTGTTGTTCATCACGTCGATGTGCTTCGACTTGTCGGTGTATGACATTTTTGGACCGCTGGCGGCAGGCGCCCAGATTGTGATTGCAAGCCGGGAGCAGGTGCAGGATCCCAAGCAGATGCAGCAGTTGCTGGAAGAGGAAGCCATTACGATTTGGGACTCGGTGCCGACGACGCTGAATCATGTGCTGCATGGCCTAGAGGAACAGGAGGAGGCGATCAGCCAGAAGGCTTTACGGCTGGCGCTGGTGAGCGGGGACTGGATTCCGGTCGATTTGGCGGAACGCGCGAAGGCATACTTCCCGAACGTCCAAGTGATAGGACTTGGGGGTGCGACGGAAGCCACCGTATGGTCCAACTACTATCCGATCCAGGAAGTTACGGCGGATCAAACGGGCATTCCGTACGGAAAGCCGCTGGCGAACAATACCTTCTACATTCTGGACGCAGATCGGCATCCGGTGCCGTACGGGGTGGCCGGCGAGCTGTATATCGGGGGAGTGGGCGTAGCCAGAGGCTATTTGAACGATCCGGCGAAGACAAGCGCATCGTTTATGGCCAATCCGTTTGTGCCGCAGGGGCGGATGTACCGGACGGGGGACATGGGGCGCATGCTGCCGGACGGCAACATGGAGTTCCTGGGACGCCAAGATTACCAGGTGAAGATCCGCGGCTACCGGGTGGAACTGGGAGAAATCGAGAACCAGTTGCTGAAGCATGAGGCGGTCCGCGAAGCGGTGGTGATCGCCCGGGAGGATGCGGCCGGCGGGAAATACTTGTGCGCGTACGTGGTGCTGCAGGAGGAGACGGCTTCGGCGGAGATTCGGGAGCACCTCGGGCGGGCCCTGCCGTCCTATATGATACCGGGGTATATGATGCCGATGGAGCGCTTGCCGCTGACCCCTAACGGCAAGCTGAACCGTAAAGCGTTGCCGGAGCCGGATGCCAGAATGCATTCGGAAGAACGGTATGAGGCAGCGAGTACCGAGACGGAACGGAAGTTGCTTGGGATTTGGCAGGACGTGCTTGGCGTAGAGAACATTGGGATGAGCGACGACTTTTTTGCAATCGGAGGGCACTCCTTGCGGGCAACCGCGCTGGTGTCCAAAATCCAGAAGACGATGAACGTAGAGCTGACGCTGCAGGACGTATTCCGACTGCCGACGATCAAGGAGCAGGCGCGGAAGATCGAGGGGATGTCGAAGATGGCATACAGCGCCATCGAACCGGCGAAACCGGGGAAGGATTATCCGCTGTCTTCGGCGCAGCGGCGGCTATACGTGCTGCATGAGGTGGAGCCGGAGAGCACGCGCTACAACATGCCGGGAGTCGTGGAGCTCACAGGGAAAATTGATGCGGATCGGCTGGAACAAGCGGTTCGTTCGGTCATCGCCCGTCACGAATCGCTACGCACGTCGTTCAGGTGGATCGACGGCGAACCGCGGCAACAGGTGCATGATGACGTGGCATTGGAATGGGTATACCGGGATGCAGATGAAGCGCAGGCGCGGGAACTCACCCGGAGCTTCGTACGGCCGTTCGAACTGAGTCAGGCGCCGCTGCTGCGGGCCGGGCTGCTGCGGCTGGCAGAGGAGCGCCATTGGCTGGTGTGGGATATGCATCATATCGTGTCGGACGGCGTGTCGATGAACCTTCTGGTGTCGGACTTCATGGCGGCGTATGCCGGCGAAGAGCTGGAGCCGCTGCGGATCCAGTACAAGGACTACGCGGTCTGGCAGCAGGGCACGCTCGGGGTGGAGCAGATGCAAGGGCATGAAGCGTACTGGCTGTCGGCCTATGCGGAGGAAGCGCCGGTGCTGGAGCTGCCGGCCGACCGGAGGCGTCCAGCGGTGCCAAGCAGTGAAGGCGGACGGGTATACACGAAAGTGAACGTCAAGACGGCAGAGGCCCTAAAACGAATCGCTGCGGAGACCGGAGCCACGCTGTACATGGTACTGCTGGCCGCCTATAACGTGTGGCTGCACAAGTACACAGGGCAGACCGACATCGTGGTCGGGACGCCGGTGTCGGGGCGGACGCATACGGATACGGAGCCGATGATCGGGATGTTCGTGAACACGCTGGCGCTGCGCAACGCCCCGTCCGGGGAGAAGCGGTTTATGGACTTCGTGCGCGAGGTGAAGGAGCGGACGCTGGTGGCGTTCGAGCATCAGGACTATCCGTTCGAGGAACTGGTAGAGAAGCTGAACGTGCGGCGCGATAGGAGCCGCAACCCGCTGTTTGACACGATGCTGGTGCTGCAGAACATGGAGCAGGCGCGCTTTACCCTGGCGGATGTTGACGTTCGTCCGGTCGAGCTAAATCACCTGGCGACGAAGTTTGACTTAACGCTGAACGTTGCGGAGAGTGATCAAGGACTTCAACTGATGCTGGAATACAGCTGCGCGCTGTTCAACGAGGAGACAGCCGGGCGGTACCTGATGCACTTCATGCAGCTCTTGTCGCAAATCACCGGGCAGCCGGAAGCAAGCATCGGCTCGTATGAGCTTGTCACGCCAGAGGAGAAAGAGCAGCTGCTGCACGGGTTCAACGACACGGCGGCGGAGTATCCGCGGGAAGCGACGATTCACGGTCTGTTCGAGGAACAGGTGAAGAAGACGCCGCATGCGGTGGCGGCCGTGTACGGGGAACAGCAGCTCACCTATACGGAGCTGAATGCGCGGGCGAATCAGCTGGCGTGGACGCTGTGCGGGCAAGGTATGGGGCCGGACCACATCGTGGCGATCCTGATGGAACGCTCGGTGGAGATGATCATCGGGGTGCTCGGCATCCTGAAGGCCGGCGGGGCGTACTTGCCGATCGATCCGGCCTATCCGGCAGAGCGCATCCAATACATGCTGGAGGACAGCGGCAGTCAGTGGCTGATAGGCGATGAGGCGCTGCTGGCGGAAACTGCCTTTGCGGGAGCGAAGCTGGGACTGACGATAGCAAAGGCCGAAACCGCTGCGACCGGTACAATGTCTGTCGGGGAAAGCAGCAGTATCGATGGCTGCAATTTAGAAGCGGTCAGCGGGCCGGAGAACCTGGCATATATCATCTACACTTCAGGCTCGACGGGTCGGCCCAAAGGAGTGATGGCCGAGCACCGGAGTGTGGCCAACTTGACGTCCATGTTTCAACGTACGCTGCAGATTACCGGAGATGACCGGATTCTCCAATTTGCATCGCTTTCGTTCGATGCCTCTCTATCGGAAATCGTGATGAGCCTGTGCAGCGGGGCGCAATTGCATATAGTGCCGGTGGAAGTGATCCATCACCTCGGGGAGTTCGAGCAGTACATCCGGGAAAACGGCATTACAGTAATCACTCTGCCGCCGGCATACTTAACACGGATGCATCCGGAGCAGGTCCGCCCGTTGAGAACGGTCATCACGGCGGGCTCGGCCTGTCCGCAGGAGGTGGTGCGGAAGTGGAGTCCTTACGTCAACTTAATCAATGCGTACGGGCCGACGGAAACGACGGTGTGCGCCACGATGTGGCCGGCAGACGAGGCGGAAGAAGAGATGGGAATCGTTCCGATCGGTAAACCGGTGTCCAATGTGCGGGTGTATATTCTGGATCAGGAAGGCCGGTTACTGCCCATGGGTGTGCCGGGCGAAATCTGTCTCACGGGAGCCGGCGTGGCCCGGGGCTATCTGAACCGGCCAGACCTGACAGCGGAGAAGTTCGTAGACAACCCGTTCGAGCCGGGGATGCGGATGTACCGGACCGGGGATTTGGCGAGATGGCTGCCGGACGGCAACCTGGAGTACCTGGGCCGGATCGACCATCAAGTGAAGATCCGCGGCTACCGGATCGAGTGTGGGGAGATCGAGGCGCAGCTTCAGGCGCATGGGCATATCCGTGAAGCTGTCGTAGTCGACCGGAAGGACGAGCAAGGGCAGGCATATCTATGCGCTTATCTGGTTTGCAGCATGCCGCTGACTGTAGCCCAAATACATGCTCACCTGTCCAGATATCTGCCGGACTATATGATCCCGTCCTATTTTGTGGAACTGGACCATATTCCGCTTAATAATAACGGCAAAGTGAACCGAACACTTCTGCCTGTTCCAGATGTGGCCATGGATGATCAAGAAGAAAAACTGCCGCCTGCTACTGAGATTGAGTCTGGAATTTTGAAAGTATGGCAAGGGGTTCTTCACAAAGACGACATCGGGGTTACGGATAACTTCTTCCATGTGGGTGGAAACTCATTGCGCATTATGGATATATATTCCAAACTAGAGCAAAAGTATCCGGGCGTACTTGTTGTAGCGGATTTGTTCGGAAACCCGAACGTGCGTCAATTGGCTCAGTATATCGAAACGGTCCATGTGCAAAAACAAGCATCTACATGGAAGCACCTCCCCCTCGCATTCCCAACGTCAGGTATGACCGAGCAAGGAGTCTACATTCCGGGCGATGTATTGCGCTTTGAGCTCTCGGAACGAACGAGTCAAAGCTTGGAACGCATTTCGAGTCACTACAGCATTCAAAAGAGGTCTGTGCTGTTGACCGCTTTTGCATATTTAATGTCGGAATACGCACAGACAGAAACGGTTACTTTGCCTTGCCTGATAGAAGGCGGCGATGTATGCCGGGTTGAGGTTTCGTTCCGGGAAGCCGAAGAGCTGGAGGAAGTTTTTGCAATAGTAGACGGATACCTGAAAACGGAAGGGCGATTTCATTGGGACCAGGTGAAGTATGCTGCTTATGAGCCGCAAGAAGGCCAAATCCTTTGTGCATTTACAGGCGCTGACCCATTGCCGTCAGGCTTTGCAAAGCAGTTTGATCTTGTGCTCAATTGTGGAGAGGCTGGCATTGTCCAGTCAATGACATGTGAGTACAACCAGGGCCGGATTTTACAAGCGTCTGTAGAGAGGCTGCTTCGCCAGTTCGTAAGCTTATTGGCTAAAATGATGGAACAATGTGAAAAAAAGGTCGGTCTGTAAGAGACGTGAAGTGAACAGGAGAAGAGAGGAGAAGGCAAACGAAGGTCCTTCTCTTCTGTTCTACCGATTATACATCAGAGCAGGTTTCGAATTGGAGGGTGCGATGTGAAAAAAAGACTAGTCGACTTCGATACTTCCGAAGTGCTATCAACGAACGAGAATATCAAGTTTGAACAAATCTCAAGTAAGGATATTGCAGTGATTGGTGTATCCTGTCAGATTGGGAGCGCAAAAAATACAAATGAATTTTGGAATTGTATAGTTGAAGGGAAGAGTCTAATAGAAGAAATTCCGCAAACACGTAAAAAAGATATTACAGATGTGCTAAAGCAAAGCGGCATCGACCCTAAGGAATTTAAGAAAGCTACTTATCTTGGTAACATCGACATGTTCGATTATAAATTTTTTTCTCTGCCGGCTATTGAGGCCCAGTTAATGGATCCGCACCAACGGCTCTTTCTGGAGACTGTCTATGCCACTATGGAGGATGCGGGATACGGGGGGAGGGAACTCGTTGGCAGCGAAACCGGAGTATTCGTCGGATTATCAAGCGACGGGCTCAATGAATACAAAGCACTCGCGCAAAGGTCCGCTCCGGAGCTTGTGGGTCTGACAACTTCAGGTAATCTAAAATCGATTATTGCCGGGAGGATTTCCTATATATTTGATTTTAAAGGCCCCAGCAGTGTGGTGGATACTGCATGCTCTTCATCTTTGTCTGCACTTCATCTGGCATGCCGCTCTATTCGCACAGGCGAATGCAATACTGCGATAGCGGGAAGCGTCAGAATCAATATGTTACCGGCCAGTCAGGCGAATGACTACAAAATGGGAACTGAATCATCAGACGGGTACACGCGAACCTTCGATGCAGAATCGGATGGAACAAATACTGCAGAGGGAGTCGCGGCTGTTCTGTTGAAACCACTGCATCAAGCGATGTTGGATCATGATCATATCTATGCGGTCGTTAAGGGCAGTGCATGGAATCAAGATGGAAGCTCGGTAGGACTCACAGCACCGAATCCAGCCGCACAGGAGCGGGTTATTCTAAGAGCATGGCAAGATGCGGGAATCGATCCTGAATCCATCTCCTATCTGGAAGCCCATGGTACGGCAACAAAGCTGGGAGATCCTATCGAAATCCAAGGGATACACAATGCATTCCGCAAGCATACCTCAAAGATGCAATTTTGCGCCATCGGTTCTGTCAAAACAAATATCGGTCATTTGGATCATGCAGCGGGAATCGCTGGTTTTATTAAGGCCGTGCTGGCCTTAGAGCATCAACAAATTCCACCGATGCTGCATTTTAAACAACCTAATCCTAATATATCGTTTATTAATTCGCCCGTTTATATTGCAGACCGGTTAATCGAGTGGAAGCGTTCACCAGGTTCAAAAAGAAGATGCGGGGTAAGTTCGTTCGGTTTAAGCGGAACGAATTGCCATGTCGTATTAGAGGAGGCTCCTGAACGAACAGAGACTTCCCCTGACCATTCACATCATATTTTCACCTTATCTGCCATGGAACAAACGAACCTGTTAGATATGGTAAACAGATATATACTTTTCCTATCGAGTTCTGCCGGCCAGCATAGAATCGGGGATATTTGCTACACCGTTAATACGGGGAGAGGTCACTACGCCCACCGCTTGGTGCTGAAGGCATGCAGCATAGAAGAACTGCTTCAGCAATTGGAGCGATTTCTAAAAACCCCATTCGTTACGATGGAAGAGCATCATATTTATTACGGCAGCCATAACGTCAGCGCTAACAAAGCCACCTGGACAAATCCTGAAGCTGCGACCGGTTCCGCCTCCAAGGACGTCAAAGAACTTCTGTCCAATATTAGCAAAGATTCGTCCGATGCGGGAAGAACGTTTCATGATTTCGCTCAGGCTTATACACAAGGAACAGAGATGAATTGGAAACTGTTATATCCGACACGTTCTTACAATAAAGTCAGTGTGCCGACCTACAGCTATTCGAAAAGCAGATGCTGGATCAACATTCCGGAGAAGCATACACAGCCTGTTGAGAGACGTGAGACTTTAACATCCGTGCATGAAGAGGAGTATTGTTATTACCAGCCAAAATGGGTGCCCCAAAGTATTAATGACAAACTCCCGGAACCCATTGACGGGATGACGGTTTTCTTTCGAACAACGGCTCCGGTTTGCGGCCAGATCTGTACATTGCTGGAAATACAAAACCGGGAATATATTGAAGTTTATTATGGACCCCAGTACAGCAAAGTAACGGATTATGAATACGTGATTTCAGGCAATGACTCTGACTACCTCTTATTGCTCGAGCAAGTAGGAAAGGTTGGGCATGTCATCCATGCCTTTGATCTCGAAGAACGGCTGCCGCACCATACCTTGGAGCTGCAGGAACGCCTCGTTCGCAGCGTGTACAGCTTGGCTTCTTTATCAAAAGCATTATTCAAGAAGCAGCGAAGACAAGAAACAGTGATTTCTGTCCTTACCCGATTTGCAAATGCCGTGACAGGGGACGAGCCACAGATCGATCCGATCGGTGCCGCTATGCTCGGGATGGCGAAGGTTATTCATCAAGAACATCCGTACCTGTACACTCGCAGCTTTGATTTGGACGTAACGATTGAACCTCCCGTAATTGGGCAAATGTTATCTTCAATCAGAGAAGCGACAGAATTTGCATACCGCAACGGCGTTAGATATATAGAAAGCTTACAGGCAGCGGATCTAGGAACAACCGAAGCCGTTTCCATTCGCCACAATGGTGTCTATGTCATTACAGGAGGACATGGGGGGATTGGCTTAGAAGTGGCCAAACATTGGGCGAGACAACAGCAAATCTCCATTGCCCTTGTGAGCCGGACGCCCTTGCCGAGCCGTGAAGAATGGAGCTCTATTAAAGCGGGGGATGATCCTAAACGAAAACGCATCATTGAAAGCATAGAAGAAATGGAGAGTCTGGGTTCAACCATACATTCTTACAGCGCGGATGTTACCGATTTCGATCAAATGGACGTGCTGATCCGGCAGATTAGAGCCAGCCTCGGAAATATTAGTGGAATTTTTCATGCTGCAGGCATCGCAGGAGACGGGATGCTGTTCAGGAGAAGCCAAGAGCAAATGGACGCGGTCCTGTCTCCTAAAGTAATGGGGACATGGAACTTACACTTGCTTACGAAAGACAATGACCTTGACTTTTTTGTGCTGTGCTCGTCGCTCGCTTCGCTTACTGGGGGAGTGGGCCAAGGGGACTACACGGCTGCCAACAGGTTTTTGGATTCATTCGCTTCCTACCGATCCCGATTAGGTATGACGGCTTGTTCTATCAATTGGCCGGCCTGGAAGGAAGTCGGTATGGCTGCTAATTACGGCGTCAAAGAAAGCGATAAAGGTATTAGCCATATTACACCTCGTTCTGCGCTGGCTGCACTTGATCAAATCCTATATTCGAATCGGCCCAGAATGATTCTGGGAGAGATGAACGCTGTACACGCAGATCAAGTAGCGATGAATGGTCAGATTCAGGAGCAACCGTTCTTCAAGAACGTGCAGCTGGTTGGAAGAGAATCCGGTGAATACACCGAACTTGAGAAATTATTGGCAAGCATTTGGGGAGAACTGTTCGAACGTGATGTGATGAGGGTGGATGACAATTTTTACGACTTGGGGGGACACTCCTTATTGCTTATCCGGGTGGAGGTTGAGCTGGAAAAGCATGGTGTGGCGGTAGACCATTTAAATATTGAACGGGACCGGACGCTTGAGAAAATAGCGGAAACTCTGGAAAACTCGAATTCTAAGGTTGAGGACTGAGTGCGTGCTTGAAGTGAAAGCGGGGAAAAAGGGATGGCAAAAATCATTGAACCGATAGAACCTTTTAACGAAATCTATTATCAAAGTTGCTTGTATAATTCGTTGTTTCCGGTTATACGGCATTTTCAGCTTAGTATATTGCCGTTACTGATTAACGATTGGGTTGTGTATGAAACGGCCCTGACAGGGGAAGGCGCCCTTTGCGGAATCTCTTACAGAAGCAATAAGGGTCTTATTGAAGCTCTTGCAGGGCTTGGAATCGCAGTCGAGAAGGAACAGTTTGCCGGAACAGTCATTGACAAAATCAAGAGTGCGGTAGACATGGGGAGACCTGTCGTACTATGGGTTGATTGTTACGAATTGCCGATTCGCAAAGACACTTTTCGGAAGAAGCATTTGCCACACACCATCTTAGTTCATGGATATAATGATTGTACCGGCCATTTTCATATTATTGAACATTTGCAGATGGAGAACCTGTCCTATGATAAAAAAACAATCCGGATGGAAGATTTGGAGCGGGCTTATATTGAATTTGATCATGAATTCAATCAAGGACAAATGAAGCTGGATTCCTACTATGAATTTTATAAGCTGAATCAAGCTGCTTCCATGATTTCCGGCGAAGCGGAACAATACCAGGAACTCATTCAGGCAAATATGAATGTAATTACAGAAGGTCTAGACCAGCTGCTGGAAGTGTCGGAGCTGTGGTATGGGAGATTGATGCAGCAAGCGCACATATCTATAGATTATGCTGCACAGCAACTCGATAAGCTGAATTCAATCATATTGGCGAAACAAGCGGAGAGCTACAAGCTGAAGCTTTTGCAGATGGAGCAGGAGCCTTTAAGTGCCATTCTACAGAGTATTACTAATGAGTGGAGCATGATTAGAGCGATCGTGGGCAAATATGTATACTCCAATCAGTTTAAAGTTGAACAATTCGCCGAATTGCCGGATCGAATCAGCAGTATTTACGATGCCGAGTTAAAGTTTTATGAAACCTTTTTAACGAAGCGATGAAGAGGTACACAGATGAAAGGGATTATACAGATCGATGATGGTGTTAACACATACTAGGTCCATACAAAGGAGCGTCTACTATGCATTCCATGGATACGATTACTCAGGAATTGCTTGAAATCATTAATGCTCATCTCTTGCAAAGAGCTGAAGAAGCGGGAAAATCGGGTGAAACTGGATTGCTGGCCAGCTTGGAAGGTGACCTGGAGTTGTCCAATTATATTAATTCCCTTGATTTCATCATGATTCTCGTTAATATTGAAAAAAAGTTTAACGTGGTGCTGCAAGGAGACCTGAATATCCTAACAGATCGGAGTTTTATCCAAATTGCTGAATTTATTGCAAAAAACAGGAATGATTAATGTTAGCCCTGAAAAAGCTTGTATTTAGGGAAGGGATCTTCAGTTAGGGGCTAGGTGCAGTATAAAAATGCAGCGCGTATCCGCTTAGGCTACGCGCTGCATTTTCTTTTTAGGGGATATGTCACTCACGGCAGATGCTGACCGATGCGGTTCGAAGAGAAGCACTGTTGGATGCCCTCACCTGCGTACCAAGGGACATCGCTTACCCGCCCGATTTGAATTTGTTGAATGAAGCCCGTGGGATACCTTCTTATTATCTTATTAGTTCTCCTCTAAATCCGTCTCATCACGATTTCGCCAAATCTCTTTTGCCGAAAAAGGTCTTGAGCGCCTGGTACACTTCCTTCTTATCCTTAATGACATAATGCATGAACTGCTCCTGCTTCAGATGCCGGTAGGCGGACATCAGCGTGCTGCTGCGGTTGTACTGGTTCACCTCGCCGTATCCGAACATATTGCTGCGCTTCAGCAGCTCCCCGATCAGCTTGACGCAACGTTCGTTATCCGAGGTGAGATTGTCGCCATCCGAGAAATGAAAAGGATAGATATTGTATTTGGCCGGCGGATACCGGCTGTCGATAATCTCCAGCGCCTTCTGGTAGGCTGACGAGCAGATCGTGCCCCCGCTTTCACCCCGGGTGAAGAAATCATGCTCACTGACCTCTTTGGCTTCCGTATGATGAGCGAGGAACACAATCTCGACCTTTTCGTATTGCCGGCGCAGGAAGCGGGTCATCCAGAAAAAGAAGCTGCGGGCGCAGTATTTCTCAAAGGTGCCCATGGACCCGGAGGTATCCATCATGGCGATGATGACTGCATTGGAATGAGGAACGGTAATATCATCCCACGTTTTGTAGCGCAGATCATCGGGACTGATGCTGTGGATGCCGGGATTTCCGTTGCTGGCGTTGCGCCGCAGATTCTCCAGCAAGGTGCGCTTCTTGTCGATGTTCGACATCATGCCTTTTTTGCGGATATCGTTGAAGACGATGGACTTGACCTCGATCTCTTCTTTATCCTTCGGTGCTAGGTGGGGCAGCTCCAGGTCCTGGAACAGAATGTCCTCCAAATCCTCCAGGTTCACTTCAGCCTCAACCGTATCCTGACCCGGCTGATCGCCGGCCTTGTCACCTTTGCCCGGTTGGGCAGATTGCGAATCACGGCCGAGCACATCACCAACCTGGCTGTCTCCGTCTCCCTGGCCGACATGCTTTTGCTTGCGGAAGTTATAGATAATCCGGTACTCATCCAGACTGCGGATCGGCACCTTCACAATCTGTTTTCCGTCCGACATGATAATGTTCTCTTCGGTAACGAGGTCGGGCAGATTATCCTTAATGGCTTCCCTGACCTTCTGCTGATGACGTTCCTGATCCTGATGGCCTTTGCGGTGAAGGGACCAGTCTTCTTTTGACACGACAAACGCATATGGACCGGGTGATTGCGACAGGATGACCACCTCCCATGGAATATAAATCGGTACGGGCGTATGCACATGCTTCTTAAAGAGAGTAACTCTGAGGCATGCTGTAACTAAAGTATATTCAGGGGTAGGGAGGATATGTGAAGATATCAATGGGTATAAACTGCGGAGCCGGGAACTTTGATGCCTTATTCACTGATCTCTTCAATATTAAGCTTATAGCTGTTTGACCGGGATTCCCCGGAATATCTCCGGCCGTCAATCGTGTTATATTAACCTATGACGGGTAATTCCTGCTCATGGTTTCGAGCTCCTCCGGGGTGATTTCTTTCTTAATGACAGCAGAGTGATACATGATTTCATGAACTACATTAGACTGAAGCGTCTTGAGACTGCATGCTTCCGGCTCATGCCCATAGATTGAAAGAAACATGCTTTTAATATAAAAGTTGTTATAACAAAGGAGCAGAAGTACATGACCGCAACCTTATTTAAAAATGGCGTTCTGCCATTTCGCAGCCAACCTGGCGATAACGCAGTATATGTGGAGGACGGCAGGATGACTGCCCTTGGAGAGGGCAGGGACTTGGCCCTGCAGCTTAGCGGCAGAGAATATAACGTTGTCGATTGGGACGGAGCCTATGTGCTGCCCGGTCTGACCGATGCGCATGTGCATCTGGGCATGCACGGGATGAAGCTGGATATGCTGGATTTCACGGGTATGACCTCCAAAGAAGAGATGCTGCATGCAATTGCCAGACGCGCAGAGATTACGCCTCCCGGGGAATGGATCCTCGGGCTGAACTGGAACGAGAATGAATTCCGGCCTGCCGCAGCGCCGCATATATCCGAGCTGGATGCGTTGACAGAGCAGCATCCCGTATTCCTTACGCGTACTTGCTTTCATGCCTTCCTCGGCAACAGCGAGGCTTTCAGGCGGGCAGGCGTGACCGAATCCACTCCAGACTTCGCTTCCGGAGCCTACGGCCGTGATGCTGAAGGGAAGCTGAACGGCTGGATTTATGAGGATGCCTCACAGCCGTTTAATGCCGTGCAGCCGGTGCCCGATTATACCGCCAAGAAGAATGCGGTCCGCCGGGGAATTGCCGACGCGCTCTCCCTGGGGCTTACAGCCGTGCATACAGAGGATCTGAGGCTGCTGGACAGTGTGGAGACGATGCTGCAGATTCACCGTGAGCTGCGCGAAGAAGGCCTGTTCTTCCGCACACACCAGCTGCTGTATTATGGCTATCTGCAGGAGGTGGAGGAGCTGCGGCTGCAGGCAGGCAGCGGTGACGAGTGGCTGCGGCTTGGTGCGGTCAAGCTGTTCGCCGACGGTGCCATCGGCGGACGGACCGCACTGTTGGAGCAGCCTTACAGCGATGCCCCGGATACATCCGGCATCGCGATCCATACACAGGAGAAGCTGAATGAAATTGTCGGCGCGGCGAGACGGCTGTCATTTCCGGTTGCTGTGCATGCGATCGGAGATGCGGCAGCCCGGATGACGCTGGCTGCGATGGACCATCACCGGCTGTCTCCGGAAGCCGTCCTGCCGGACCGCTTCATACATGCCCAGGTGCTGAATGGCGCGCTGGTGGAGCAAATGCGCGGACTTCGGCTCATTGCCGATATCCAGCCGCGTTTTGTGGCCAGTGACTTTCCCTGGGTGCTGGAACGGGTAGGCCCGGCAAGAACAGGGCATCTATATGCCTGGAATAAGCTGATGAAGGCCGGAATTACCTGTGCCGGTGGCAGTGACGCGCCGATTGAGCCGCTGAATCCATTTCTTGGCCTGCACGCTGCCGTTACCCGCCGCAAGCCGGGAGAATCCCATGAGGGCTACTTGCCGGGTGAGAAGCTGAGCATCCCGGAGGCGATAGGTCTGTTCACAACGGGCAGTGCGGCTGCCGCGGGAGAAGAGCGGGAACGCGGACGTATCGCACCGGGCTTGCAGGGGGATTTTACGGTAATTGACCGTGACGTGTTGAGCGATCCCGAGGAACTGCTGCAGGTGAAAGTACGGATGACTGTGGTCAATGGGAAAATCGCCTACTGTGCGCAATGAAAAAAGCAGTCCGGGTACGGGATGATGAGTTGAAGAAATGCCGCCTCATACACTTCTAGTGCGCTCCCCATCAATTTCGACAAAGTTTATGCAACCCCGGCTATGGGTTAAACGTTAATAAGGGTAACAAGCAGATATTGACCATACCGCACGTCTATGAGGAGGCAGTCAACATGAAATCACAACGTTCATTACCGGCTATTGCGGCAGTCGCTGTATTGATGCTGACATTAACCGGTTGCGGAGGTAACACTCCTGCTGAGGCTCCGGGTGAGCCTTCGGCAACGGTTTCTCCTTCACCTGTGGCAAACACAGCAGCGCCTGCACCTAGTCCTACCGCTACTGCTGAAGCACAGGTCATCCAAGGAACCGGCAGCTATGTCGGTCAAATTGACAGTCATTCGATTGAAATAGAAACGGAAGAAGGCCCTACCGCTTTTGAACTGGCTGCTGGCACCGAGAGTGTGCTTGAAGGTCTTGAGATGGAGGACCCTGTAGTTTTTGAATATGTAGAAAAGCCGGTGGAGGGTGATCCTTCCGTTGTCCAACGGATTCTTTCTAAGCTGTCCAAGGCGGAAGAAGGGGCAGCCCCGGTGACCAAACTGCCGGAGACCCGAACCATGAAGCTTACGCTGGAAGGTATGGCGGAAGAGAAGAGTGCCGCGCTTGCGGACGGAGAAGGTTATTCGCTTTATGTATTTGATATCTTTACCTTTGATGCGGCAAGCAACCGGTTATCTATGAAGGTGGATCCTGATTATTACGCCGAAATTAAAAAATTGCCTTCTGATTTTAATCTCGATCTTTTGGAGCAGGAAGGCCGTAAGAAATTGTCTGCTACTGGCAAGGTGACAGCACTCAGCAAGGAAGAGCGTGATCTCAGAATGTCTGACCTGCAGTTATATTTGACCGCAACAGGTTCCGGCCTGACCCGGCAAACGATCGTCAAGGAAATTGACGGACAGGGCTACATGATCGAACTCAATATTCCACAGAGAGAGGCCTCGGAAGGCTTCGGGCCACATGTCTACGCGTCGCTGGATTCCATCGTAAGCCGCTAGCAGGCGGAAGGCTGAATTACCTGTATTGTATTTCAGCTTGAGTTGCAGTATTAGAAGAAGAGCCACTCCACGAACGACGGGAGCGGCTCTTTTCCATTAATGGAAGTAAATAGCGGGATAATCAGTAGGAGCCGGCATTGACCAGAATGGTAGAAATGAGCAGCATGAACAACAGAAGGATGATAGCATTGATAATGGTGCCGATAACGGCGAACACTTTGCGGCGGTTGCGGAGAGTCAGCCCGATAATTCCGACAACTGCTCCGATTACATTAACAGCTGCAAGTATCAAAACGGTCAATCCCAGAAACATGAAGGTTCCTGCAGACTCATTGATGCCGCTGTTGCTTTCACTAAGAATGGAAGAAGCCTGCTTCCCTACCACCACAAAAGTAATTGCATAACCGATAAACGTGACCAGCGCGATCACAAAAGAGGCGATACCCGGGCCGGAATGTTTGAAATCACGTTTATTCGTTTGGTAGGTGTAAGGCACTTCAGGTTTTGACAGATCATTTTGTCCTGGAAATAGGCTGTCCTGCCGGGCTTCCTGTGAGTCGGATTTTGGTGGAGAATTATAGTCCATAATAAAAGTGCGCTCCTTGTAAAAGAATGGGTTCTTGATACTATCCACTTTTTCATAAGAACGCTTCAAATGCAAGTCCCACATTGAAAAAATCCTTGAACTCCGCTGGAATTGACCTCTGCCGGTAAGGTAAGATAGGGGAAGTCCAATAATAAGGAGTTGTATTCTGATTATGCAACGGAGATTGATCGCCTGGGGAGCTTTGCTGGCTATGCTGGCAGTGGGGATCGGCGCATTCGGAGCGCATATGCTGAAGGCTTCGATCAGCGAGGATTACATGAAGGTGTATGAAACCGGTGTGCATTATCATATGATTCATGCACTGGGACTGATATTGGTCGCGATTATTGCAGGACAATGGGGAGAGAGTGTCCGCCTGCGCTGGAGCGGCAGGCTGCTGATCGCAGGAATTGTTCTCTTCTCCGGCAGCTTGTACGTACTGAGTATTACCGGGATCAAAATCCTTGGAGCGGTTACCCCGCTCGGCGGCGTTTGTTTTATTGCCGGCTGGATATGTCTGGCTTGGGAAGCCCTTTCCCGCAAGAACTGACTGAAGTCAACCGGAAGGCATAAGCAAATAAAACAAGCACCTTTCACGGAATGCCATTCCGGTAGGGTGCTTGTTTGTGCTGCACAGGTTCGTGCTAATGAAATTCGTCAATTTCATTGAGGTTAAAGGTATAGACCTGTTTCTCATCAACATGGTAGATGCTTATCGAGTTGGCCGCTTCATCAAAATTTAGAATACGGCAGGGCATGGACATCTGCTTGCCATGACGGTTCGTCCGGATACGGACCAGTTGATTGTTCTGAATGTACTGTCTGATCTTTCCATAAGCATCCGCACGGCTTTCCACTGAGGGCTTATCCTCTGCGGGCTTTTCCGGTTGTTTGTCCGCCGGCTTCACTGGCAATTTAAATGGAACTGGAGGGGCTGACTCTTGTTGCAGAGCTATCTTCGCAGAACGTAGAAGGTTGTCAATGGTTCTTCCCAGCTCAAGACCTGAGTTAATGTTGAAATCTGTGATTTTGTCGCTGTTGTTCAACATTTCAAGTAAATATTGCAGTGCAAGCGGGTTGGTACGGGCATTAATCAGGATGTCGACGTTAAATAAATAATTTCCGTCCGTGTGTTGTAGTTTCTTGTCCATAAATCCCCCAGCTTTTTACTAAATCGATTCCTAAAGTAAATAAACTATAACATTAAATAAACAATAATCATATACTTCTTTGCTTGGAAATAAGGCTTAAAGTCTCTGTATTTTATTAGGAAATAGGACCATCGTCTACACACAGTAAAAGGGCTCCGCATACACATAGAGCGTGGATGACGAAAAAAGGAGGCGCTGCTATTGGTTACCATAGAACCTATTCAGGTCGGAGATCACACCTTAGTTGGAGTCGAGGTGAAACTTCCCAAAACAACGCTGCTCACCATCAGCACAAGCCGAGGGTATATTATGTGCGGAGCGCTGGATGTGGGACTGCTGAATAAGATGCTCAGTGACCGGCAGATTATTGCCGCACGGGCCGTTGGCGTACGCACATTGGCGCAGCTCCTGGCAGCTCCGCTGGAGTCTGTTACTATAGAAGCGGAAAATCTTGGGATTGTGCCGGGGATGGCAGGCAGCGAGGCATTGCTCCGCATGCTCTGAGCGGTATTGAACGTAATGATTTGGCGTGTTGCACGGGGCCCTCTGGGGGCCCTTTTGTTGAAATATAAGCATTTATATGCTTTACGCTATAAATTATCCTTCTATTTCTCGCTGAAACGGATACCGTCCTTTTGAGGACGGCGAAGCCGTTTCCACTTATGCGGGCAGTTAAAGGGCATAAGGCGGACAATCTTGGTCATCCTACGGATAAGGAGTTGGTTTAGCCCTCGGAGAGAGCTCGATTTCACTGTGGGTATGGCTTCCATTTTGTTTCGGCTAACCGCTGGAAGGGTAAAGTAAGTATAGACAATTGCAAGGCCGGACCTTGGACAAGCAGCCGGCTAAATTATGGATAAGGATGGGATCATATCATGGCTAAAGCATCTAACAAAGTAAACACTGCATCATTGGAACAAGTCCTCAACCGTCAAGTTGCGAACCTGAATGTATTGTACGTTAAAGTTCATAACTTTCACTGGTATGTCAAAGGCGAACAATTTTTCGCCCTGCATGTGAAATTTGAAGAGCTTTATGATGATATTACGCTGAAAATGGACGAAGTTGCTGAACGCCTGCTGAGTATCAAAGGCAGCCCTGCAGCTACAATGAAAGAATATCTGGAGATTGCCACCATTCAGGAAGCAACGGGCAAAGAAGATGCCCGGGGCATGGTCCAATCCCTCATTGAAGATTTTGCTACGGTATCCGAAGAACTAATGGAAGGCATTGAGCTTGCAGAGAACGCCAGCGATCAGCCGACAGCCGATTTGTTCATCAAGATCCGCTCTGATCTGGAGAAGCAGCAATGGATGCTGCGCTCGTTCCTGGGCTGATTCCAGCCTGACCCGAAATTACATTTGAAATTCTGCAAAGCCTCCTGTGCGGAGGCTTTGTTTTTGTGTTACTGTGGCATGAGCGTTGGCAGGCTGCGGAATTTGTAGACTCCTGCGGCAAGGGATATAATTTATAGTGAAGATGATGATTTTGAACAGGATAAGTGGAAGGAGTGATTGACCTTGAACGCTAACCCCGTAGCTTTAAAAGAATGGGCCTCAGCGATCCAAACGCTGACAGAAGGACGGATGATTATGCTGATGCGCAAAGGGGGGATAGAGGAAGAAACACGGCGTTTTGAACTTAAAAGCCCTTCGTTCTATCTCTATCCCACTTATGAACACCAGCGTGCCGAACTGCTGAAGGAGCCATACCGCCCGCTCGTCTCCCAGACACTGGAAGCAGGCAGCGCTGACTCCGCTGTGGTTTCATTGAATGCATACGCTGAAGCGGTTGCTGATTTGGAGGTTCATGATTTGAATCAGCTGGAATGCCTGTACCCCTATCACATCTGGAGCGAAGGACTTGCGTCCGAAAGATTGCGCTGGAAAGCGAAGGAACCGCTTCATATCCTGCTGCTTCGTGTATACGTTCCTGAGGCTCCCGCCATTATTCAAGTGCGGCCGGAGTATTCAGGCTGCCGCTCCTGGATTGAACTGGAGTCCCCGCCTGAAGCCGGCAACTTGCGCCCGGTTCTGGGCGACGAAGAGTTCCGGATCAGGAAAGAGGAAATCATCTCTGCCCTTGGACAGCAACAGGCTGAGAAAAGCGCTAAACGTGGATGACGGGTATGAAAATTGAAAATAGATATTTGTAAAAAAACCTTCTTTGTAATAAAATTAGTGAGAATCATTGATAATCACTGTGATTCACTTTATAATAATTATAATGTGATATAAAATCTAATTGTGCTGGCAAACAGGGACCCCCTGTTTCAATACAGCTTTCTGATTTTGCAAATTGATGAGTGGAGGGAATAATTATTATGGCAGCAGATTTTGTCATTGAAGGACTAAAAGCGACAATCGAAGGAAAAGAAATTCTGAAGGGTATCAATCTTCAGATGAAGGGCGGCGAAATTCACGCTATTATGGGTCCGAACGGTACAGGTAAAAGTACACTGGCTTCGGCACTCATGGGTCATCCAAAGTATGTAGTAACTGAAGGCACAGCTGTGCTGGAAGGTGAAGACCTGCTGGAGATGGCAGTAGATGAACGCGCACGCGCCGGTTTGTTCCTGGCCATGCAATATCCAAGCGAGATCAGCGGAGTAACCAACTCCGACTTTCTGCGCAGCGCGATCAATTCGCGCCGTGAAGAAGGCAGTGAAATCTCCCTCATCCGTTTCATCCGTCAGATGGAAGCTAAGATGAAGGAACTGGATATGAATCCGGAATTCCTGCACCGTTATCTGAACGAAGGCTTCTCGGGCGGCGAGAAGAAACGCAACGAAATTCTCCAAATGATGATGCTGGATCCGAAGATCGTCATTCTTGACGAAATTGACTCCGGCCTTGATATTGATGCACTCAAAATTGTCGCTGAAGGTGTAAACTCGATGCGCAGCCCGGAACGCGGTTTCCTGGTTATTACCCACTACCAGCGTCTGCTTAACTACATCACGCCTGATTACGTGCATGTTATGATGCAGGGCCGCATTGTGAAATCCGGCGGACCTGAACTCGCGCAGCGTCTGGAAGCAGAAGGTTATGAATGGGTTAAAGAAGAACTCGGCATTGAAGATGAAACTGTAGGACAGGAAGCTTAAAGAGACGCCAGGAAGGAGGAAACCACTTATGACGACGCAAACCATTCTTCCGGTGGATGCCGGACGTCTCAGCGAATTATCGCAGAGCAGCGGCGAGCCAAGCTGGCTGAAGGACAGCCGGTTAAAGGCGCTGGAACTGGCAGCAAGCTTGGAGCTGCCGAAACTGGAAAAGACACGGATAGAACGCTGGAACGTAAACAACTATGGGACCTACAAAGCAAGCCAGCCTTTTACAGCACTTAGTGAAGCACCTGCTTCCATAACGGCCCTGATTCAGGGTCAGGAGGAAGGCAGTCTGATTATTCAACGCAATTCAGGCGCTGTCTATACACGGCTGGCTCCTGAGCTTGCTGCGCAAGGCGTGATTTTTACCGATTTGCAGACAGCAGTCAAGGAGCATGGAGATCTTGTGCAGCGTTATCTGCATAAGGCTGTGCTGCCAGACGAGCATTCCATTGCTGCACTTCATGCCGCCCTGTGGAACGGGGGAGTATTCCTCTATGTTCCAAAGAATGTGATTATCGACACTCCGCTGCAAGCGGTGCTGCTGACGGACGACGCAGAAGCTGCTTTCGTTCCGCATATTCTGGTGGTTGCCGAATCGAACAGCTCAGTAACTTATGTAGACAACTATGTATCCGACAAAACGGAAGCCGGACTGCATAACGGTGCGGTTGAAGTATTTGTAGGTGCAGGCGCCAAAGTGCGCTTTGCGTCGGTACATCAGCTTGGCGTAGACACTACAGATGTGACCTACCGCCGTGCAGTGGTTGAGAACGATGGAACTATTGAGTGGATTGTCGGCGAAATGAACTACGGCGATACAGCGAGTGACACGAAGTCGGTGCTGAAAGGCAATGGTTCAAGCTCCGATGCCAAAGTGATCGCAGTAGGATCGGGTTCGCAGAAGCTGAACTATACGACGCAGGCGCAGCACTTCGGCAAGAATACGCCGAGTGACATGATTACCCGTGCTGTTATGCGGGATTCTGCGACTTCTATTATTAACGGAATTACGAAGATCGAAAAAGGCGCGACAAGAGCTGATGGACAGCAGACCGAGAAAGTTCTGATGCTGAGCCCGAAGGCACGCGGCGACGCCAACCCGATCCTTCTTATAGATGAAGATGATGTAACAGCCGGCCATGCCGCTTCCGTAGGACGGGTCAATTACGAGCAAGTGTTTTACCTGATGTCCCGCGGAATTACACGGCACGATGCAGAAACACTGATCATATACGGCTTCCTGGCACCTGTAGTGTCGCAAATTCCACTGGAGGGACTGCGCAATCAGCTCCAATCTCTTGTGGAAAGGAAGTTAGGCCAATGATTAACAGTAACATCCGGGAGCAATTTCCCATCCTGAATCAAAAGATTAACGGCCATCCGCTGGTTTATCTGGACAGTGCGGCAACTTCACAGAAACCGCGCCAAGTCATCGAAGCGGTGAAATCCTATTATGAATGGGATAACGCCAACGTCCACCGCGGTGTGCATACTCTGGGCAGCCGGGCTACGGATGCTTATGAGGGAGCCCGTGAGAAGGTTGCGAAGTTCATTCATGCCCGCAGCACGAAGGAGATTATCTTTACCCGCGGCACAACGACAGCGTTAAATATAGTGGCTTCATCTTATGGCCCTGCTGTTCTTAGTGAAGGCGACGAAATTGTCATCACGCAGATGGAGCATCACAGCAACTTTATTCCATGGCAGCAGTTGGCCAAGAAGACTGGGGCGACCCTGAAATTTCTACCGCTGCAGAAGGATGGAACGATCACCCTGGAGGATGCCGAGAATACGATTACGGACAAGACCAAAATCGTAGCCATCGCGTATGTATCCAATGTTATGGGGGTTACCCATCCGGTTAAAGAGCTTGCAGCCATTGCTCACCGCAAGGGTGCAGTTATCGTGGTGGACGGAGCACAGAGCACGCCGCATATGAAGGTCGATGTCCAGGAGCTGGATTGCGATTTCTATGCGTTCTCCGGTCACAAGATGCTGGCCCCGACCGGCATCGGTGCTTTGTACGGTAAGAAGGCATTGCTGGAAGCTATGGAGCCGGTTGAGTTCGGCGGCGAGATGATCGATGACGTCGGTCTTTATGAATCCACTTGGAAAGAGCTGCCTTGGAAGTTCGAAGGCGGGACACCGATTATCGCCGGTGCCGTCGGATTGGGAGCAGCAATTGATTTCCTGCAGGAGATCGGACTGGATGAAATTCACCGTCATGAAATCCAGCTTGCCGCTTACGCGGAGCAGCGTCTTGCAGAGGTTAACGGCTTGACACTGTATGGCCCGCGTAATCGTCAGGTGGGTGTAGTCACATTCAATCTGGGTGATGTGCATCCGCATGATGTGGCGACGGTGCTGGATGCGGAAGGTATTGCCGTCCGCGCCGGCCATCATTGCTGCCAACCGCTGATGCGCTGGCTTGAGGTAAGCTCAACGGCACGGGCCAGCTTCTACCTCTACAATACGGAACAGGATGTAGATGCGCTGGTCCAAGCTTTAATCAAGGCAAAGGAGTATTTCGCCTATGAACTTGGATGACTTGTATAGACGCGTAATTATGGATCATTATAAAAATCCCCGGAACCGTGGTTCATTTGCAGACGACGCTGTGAAGATTGAGCTGAACAACCCGACCTGTGGCGACCGCATTACGCTGCAGCTTAAGGTAGAGGACGGCATCGTCAAAGATGCCCGGTATAGCGGCGAAGGCTGTTCGATCAGCATGTCGTCGGCTTCCATGATGACGGAAGCCGTCAAGGGACAGACTATAGAGCATGCGCTTGAGCTTGCTGACAAGTTCTCCTCCCTGATGAAGGGTGAGACAGTAGATTTCGGAGACTATGAAGATATAGAAGCCCTTTCCGGTGTTAATAAATTTCCGGCGCGGATCAAATGTGCCACACTGGCATGGAACGCGCTTCGCAAAGGAATAGACGTGGAAGAAGAACACCAACAACATTAGATAACAAGGAGGCTGACACCATGGCTAAGAAAGCGCCTGATATGGAGGAATACCAGTACGGGTTCCGTGATGAGCACAAGTCGATATTTCAGTCTGGTAAAGGACTTACGGCCGAAATTGTGAAGGAAATCTCCGCAATCAAAAACGAGCCGGAATGGATGTTGAACTTCCGCCTGAAAGCTCTGGAGCAATTCCGCAAGATGCCGATGCCTCAGTGGGGCGGCAACATGGATGATCTGGATTTCGAAGACATTCAGTACTATGTAAGACCTTCCGAGAAGCAAGGAAAAACTTGGGAGGAAGTTCCTTCCGAGATTAAAGAAACCTTCGATAAGCTGGGTATTCCGGAAGCGGAGCAGAAGTTCCTTGCCGGTGTATCGGCACAATATGAATCTGAGGTTGTTTATCACAGCATGCAGAAGAGCCTTGAAGACCAAGGGGTTATCTTCACCGATACCGATACTGCGCTGCGTGAGCATCCCGAGCTGTTAAAGAAATTCTTCGGCACGATCATTCCGCCGACAGACAATAAGTTTGCTGCACTGAACAGTGCCGTGTGGTCGGGGGGCAGCTTTATCTATGTTCCGAAGGGTGTGAAATGCGAAGTGCCTCTGCAGGCTTACTTCCGTATCAACTCCGAGAATATGGGTCAGTTCGAGCGTACGCTGATCCTCGCGGATGAGGACAGCTTCGTGCATTACGTAGAAGGCTGTACCGCACCAATCTACAGCACCAATTCCCTGCATAGTGCCGTTGTTGAAATTCTGTGTATGAAGAACTCCCGTGTTCGGTATACTACTATTCAGAACTGGGCACCAAATATCTACAATCTCGTAACCAAACGTGCGGTTGCCGAAGAGAATGCCACCATGGAATGGGTGGACGGCAATATTGGTTCCAAGCTGACGATGAAATATCCTGCGGTTGTGTTGAAAGGCCGCGGAGCCAAAGGTTCAGTATTGTCGATTGCAGTTGCAGGCAAAGGACAGCACCAGGATGCAGGCGCCAAGATGATCCACTTGGCACCGGACACGACTTCGACGATCGTATCCAAATCGATCAGCAAGCACGGCGGCAAGGTTACTTACCGCGGACTCGCTTCCTTCGGCCGTCAGGCGGACGGTGCGAAATCGAATATCAAATGTGATACGCTCATTCTGGATAACCAGTCCACTTCGGACACGATTCCATATAATGAGATCATGAACGATAATATCGTGCTGGAGCATGAAGCGACGGTATCCAAGGTTTCCGAGGAGCAGCTGTTCTATCTGATGAGCCGCGGTCTCACAGAAGCCGAAGCCACACAGATGATCGTCATGGGCTTCATCGAGCCGTTCACCAAAGAACTGCCGATGGAATATGCGGTCGAAATGAACCGTCTCATTAAGTTCGAGATGGAAGGAAGTATCGGATAACCTTGCTGTACTCAGGGTTTCCACCTTCCTACAATTTAAATTAATATTTATAGTTGTCACCATAATGTGTGTCCGCAGCAGCCCTGATGTTCTCATCTTTCAGGCCTGCCGGGCACATATTTTGCTTTTGCCCACTACGTATTTAGGAGGCCCACATGAGAAACTTGATCGTGTCTGAATTTTTAACTGTTGACGGTGTAATGGAGGACCCGCAGTGGACCTTTCAATACAGCTCGGATGAGCAGGATCAGTTTAAATTTGCGGAGTTAAAAGCTGCCGATGCGCTGCTGCTGGGGCGCGTAACCTATGAAGGCTTTGCGGCTGCCTGGCCTAATATGCTGGAGCAGACCGGGGAGTACGGCGAGATGATGAATGGTTATGCCAAACATGTAGTCTCCACAACCCTGACAGAAGCCGGGTGGAACAATTCATCTGTGATCAAGAATAATCTGGTGGAAGAAATCACGAAGCTGAAGGAGCAGCCCGGCAGAGACATTCTCGTGTTTGGCAGCTGCACGCTTGTACAGTCCCTGATCTCGCTGGGTCTCGTGGATGAGTACCGGTTAATGGTGTTTCCGGTGGTGCTGGGCAAGGGCAAACGTCTCTTTGGAGATGGGCTGGAGAAGCAGGGTTTTGAGCTGGTGCAGACTAAGCGGTTCTCCTCCGGTGTGGCAGTAGTCTGCTACCGGCCTGCAAAGAACTAAGAGCTGTACAGCAGCAGAGGAAACAACAAAATGCAATCCAAAAACGCTACCGCTGGAACATGAACCCCATGTTTTGGCTGTTGCGTTTTTTTTGTTGTAACAAGCTTCACGGAAATGGATGAAATATGCATAAATATACACCCTGAATCTTGTGTTTGCTTAATTGAACAGTATTTGCGAGGAAATGGAAGCAATTAAAGCTATAGGTATCGTTTTATTATCATATAAGCCATCTTTATTCGGGAAAAACGTGGAAAACGGCGTATTCTACCCTTTGCCGCATTAAAATATGGGTGATAAACTGCTTAAAGTCCCTAAAATGGAAGCGCTAAAAAAGCTGGCTTGCGATGTGAGATTTGCATCGCAAGCCAAATGTATCTTACGGGGCAGGCGCCGCCAAGTAGGGTCAAGTTCATGCTTACGAAGTGAGTTTTACTTCGTAAAGCCAAGTTCATGCTTACGAAGTAAGCTTTACTTCGTAAAGCTTTAAGGAGGAGAGATATGGATGTTCTCAGGCAACTGCGGGGCTTTTATCGGGAGAAGCTGCACTATCTGATTCTGTCGATTTTATGCTTGGCTGCCGCAACTGCAGTGGGGCTTATTACCCCGAATTTGCTACGAAGGTTAATTGATGATGTGATTGTTCCCCTGAAGTTTACTGAGGTGCCCGTACTCGCTCTATCTGTACTGGCCGTGGTAATCGTCAAAGCTTGCCTGCAGTTTGCGCATGGTTTTTTTGGAGGACGGCTGGGTAATTTTCTGGCTTACCGGCTGCGCAATGCCTGCTATGAGAAACTGCAATTTCTGTCTTTCCGCTACTATGATACGGCAAAGACTGGCGACCTGATGTCCCGGCTGACCGGGGACCTTGAAGCGATCCGGAATTTCATCGGCTTCGGCTTCGCCCAATTGCTGAATGTATTTTTTATGGTGCTGTTTGGGTCTATTATGATGTTCACGATCAATTGGCAGCTTACGCTCGTCACACTGATCACTATGCCTTTTCTGGCTGCAGTAGCACTCAGATTCGAATCGAAAATTCATCCGGCCTTTCAGGAGATGCGGCTTGCCCTCAGCTCTCTGACCACGGCTGTTCAGGAGAATATTACAGGTGTACGGACGGTCAAATCATTTGCCAGAGAGGCTTATGAAGTTGAGAAATTTTCGCACCGTAATGAACGTTATAAGGATAACCAGATTTTTGCCGCTGAGCTGTGGAGCAAATTTTTTCCGGTCATGGAGCTTCTGGCCTCCGTCAGTATAGCCATTCTGCTCGGTGTCGGCGGAACGCTGGTCATCAAGGGCCGCATGTCACTGGGTGAACTGGTCGCCTTCTTCAGTCTGATCTGGTATATTATCGGTCCGGTCTGGGGTCTTGGCTTCCATATCAACAACTATACGCAATCCAAAGCTTCGGGAGAACGTGTACTTGAAGTCCTTAACCAGCAGATTGATGTAAAGGATAAGGAGAATGCCCGCGAGCTTGTATCCTCCGAGGTACGGGGCGAGGTCATTTTCGACCATGTTACATTTGCGTACGGGAATAAAATGCCGGCTGTAAAGGACATTCATTTCGAAGCGAAGCCGGGTGCGGTTATCGGGTTCCTCGGCGGTACCGGCTCCGGTAAATCGACGATTACCCAGTTGATGATGCGCGCCTATGACGTAAATAAAGGAAGCATTACACTGGATGGCGTGGATATCCGGGAATACAATATTCGCAGCCTGCGTTCGCAGATTTCGACAGTGTTTCAGGAGACGTTCCTGTTCTCGTCCTCTATCCGCAATAATATCTCTTACGGCCTCAAAAATGTGAGCATGGAGGAAATCATCCGGGCGGCACAGCTTGCCAAAGCGCATGATTTCATCATGGAGATGCCTGATGGATATGACACGGTAGTCGGCGAGCGGGGGATGGGACTTTCGGGCGGACAGAAGCAGCGGATCGCTATCGCCCGTGCCCTGCTTAAGAATCCGCGTATCCTCATACTGGATGATGCCACGAGCGCCGTGGATATGGAGACGGAACATGAGATCCAGACCGGCTTCCAGGAGGTTATGCGCGGACGGACCACGCTGATCATTGCCCACCGGATTTCCTCTCTGCGTCATGCCGACCAGATCATCGTGATGGATGAAGGACGGATGGTTCAAAAGGGAACGCATGCGGAGCTGATTGAAGTTCCCGGCCCGTATCAGGATGTGTACCGGATTCAATACGCCGATTATCTGGCCCGGAATTCGGTGAGAGGGGAGGGGATTCAGCATGAAGCTTGAAGCCAAACAAGCCACAGCGGCTAGTGCAAAGCACAATAAAACCGAGGAACAGACGCTTGAGGAACGTTTTGTATACAAGGATGATGATCAGATCGACAAATCCTTTGACTGGAAGCAGTTCACGAGGTTGTTCGGATATATGAAGCCTTACGCGAAGCAGATGCTTCCGCTCGTCTCCGCTCTGATGATTCTGGGCACAGTCACGAAGCTCACGGTCCCTTTTCTGACCAGTATGGCTATTGACAAGGCAATTGCCCCGAAAGAGGGGAACCCCAGCTTAACGTTATTGTACACACTTACGGTAAGTGTAATTGTACTGTACCTGATCCAGTGGATCGCAGGGGTGTACCGGATCAAATATACTAATGTAATAGGCCAACGAGTGATTTATGATTTGCGCTCGGACCTGTTCCGGCATATTCAGAAGCTATCTTTTAACTTTTTCGATAAACGTCCGGCCGGCTCGGTACTGGTACGGGTAACGAATGATATTAACTCTTTGCAGGATCTGTTCACCAACGGGGTCGTCAATTTAATGATCGACTGTGTGCAGCTGGTCGGCATTACCGTGATTCTGCTGCTGATTAACTGGAAACTGGGGCTTGCCGTGATGGTTACGGTGCCGGTTATGTTCCTGGTTTCAACCAAGCTGCGGCAGAAGATCCGGATTGCCTGGCAGGATGTGCGGATGAAGAACTCGCGGATCAATTCACATTTGAATGAGTCGATTCAAGGTATCCGGGTCACTCAGGCCTACACACAGGAACAGGAAAATATGCATTACTTTGACGCCATGAACATGGACAGCCGGAAATCGTGGAACAAGGCTTCAGCGATGAACCAGGCCTTTGGCCCGATTATTGAAATAACAGGCGGGTTCGGCACCATGATCCTGTTCTGGTTGGGGGCATACCTGATCCAATCCGGAGAGCTGACCGTCGGTTACCTGGTGGCATTCAGTACGTATGTGAGCAACTTCTGGGACCCGATCAACCGCTTGGGCCAGATGTACAATCAGCTGCTTGTAGCTATGGCATCTTCAGAACGGATCTTTGAGTATCTGGATGAGCAGCCTTCGGTTCAGGATAAACCGGGTGCAACACCGCTGCCGAAGATTCAAGGGGATATCCGCTTTAACAAGGTCATCTTCGAATATGAAAAGGGCCGTGCGGCACTGAAGGGTATTGATCTGGACGTCAAGGCCGGCCAGTCGATTGCGCTTGTGGGCCACACGGGCTCCGGTAAAAGTACGATCATTAACCTGATCGGCCGGTTCTATGACATTAAGAGCGGCGATATTACTATCGACGGCAAGGATGTCCGTGAGGTTACCCTGCAGAGTCTCCGGGAGCAGATCGGTATCGTGCTGCAGGATACGTTTATCTTCTCTGGAACGATCCGCGACAACATCCGTTTCGGGCGGCTGGATGCCACCGACAAGGAGGTTGAAGAGGTCGCCAAGGCAGTGGATGCCCATGACTTCATCATGAAACTGCCCGGTGGGTACGAAACTGAGGTGGAGGAGCGGGGGAGTGCGCTGTCCATGGGCCAGCGTCAGCTGCTTTCCTTTGCCCGGGCACTCCTGGCCGATCCGCGTATTCTGATCCTGGATGAAGCTACGGCGAGTATTGATACCGAGACGGAGATCAAAATTCAGGAAGCGCTGAAGATTCTGCTGCAGGGCCGCACCTCCTTTATCGTGGCCCACCGTCTGTCAACGATCCGCCACGCCGATAAAATTATCGTGCTGGATCACGGGGAGATCAAGGAAGAAGGTAATCATGCCGAGCTTACCGCGAGAGATGGCATTTATAACGGTTTAATCGAAGCGCAGTTCCGCTTCTTATAGAAGGTAAGAGCAACCCCATCCGGCATAAGAAATGCTAGAGGGGCTGCTCTTTTTTTAGATTATCCTATTTACAATAGCGGATAAGAAGGGGTGCCTAGTGGCGTCGTTTCCCAACTTTGCCGGAAATACGCACTTCAAACATCTGTGCGCTGATTTCCTGCTGCCATTCGGTGTCCTCTGTATGCGCAGCAAGAACAGCCTCATGGGTCAGCCTTGCCATCTCCCAGCAATACATGGTGTTCACCTGCAGGCAATGGCGCTGCTCGGCTTCTTCGGCCGCCGTTAGCGGGCGCCTGCAGCTTACCGTATAAAGCTCTGCTAGACGCTGATGAACCGGTAGCATAGGTATTCCTCCTCAAAGGTTGTGAGCAGCCCGCAAACAACTTCAATCACTGCCTCTTTTTAAGCCTCGCCATGCGGTGGTTAATCCAAACCAGGCAGAATCACCGGGAATAATAAATTTTGACTAAATGAACACAAAAATCTTGAAATCGCTTTTTTTTGTGCTACAATAGCAGTAATACAGGATTGTGACCGGTAAGGCGGGCAATGCCTAAGTTGATGCGAGTATCATTTTTTTAATGATATTGGGATCAGCTTAGGCTTTTTTTGTACAAACTATATGTTAGGGGGTGATCAACAGATGATTATAGAGAAGATACTTAATAACAATGTGCTCTTAACCAAGAACCAGAAAGGCAAGGAAGTCATTGTGATGGGCAGGGGGATTTCCTTCAATAAAGTAGCCGGGGACTATGTAGATCCGGAAAAGGTCGATAAAATCTTTTTGCTGAACGAAAATCAATTCACGGCCAGACTGACTGAACTTCTGAATGACATTCCGGTGGCTCATCTGGAATTAGCCAATGAAATTGTCACCTATGCGAATGGAGTTCTTGGTACAGAGCTTAGCGACAATCTCTATCTGACCCTGACAGATCATATCCATTTTGCTGTCCAACGTTTTGAAAAGGGGATTGCACTGAAAAATGCGATGCTGTTTGAAATTAAACGTTTCTATAAGAAGGAATTCTCCATTGGGATGGATGCACTGAAGATCATTGAAAGGGCTACCGGACTTTCGCTGGGCGAGGATGAAGCCGGGTTTATCGCGCTGCATCTGGTAAATGCCAGAATGGACGGCAGTGAAATGAAGTCCACGATCAAGATGACGGAAATTGTCCAGAACATTCTGAATATCGTCACTTACCACTACAAGGTTGTTCTGGACGAGAGCTCACTGAATTATTCGCGGTTTCTTACCCATTTGCAATATTTCTCCATGCGGGTATTGAAGAAGGAGAGCAGCAGCAGCGGTGAGGATTTTTTGTACAATCAGCTTAAGCAGACTTATGTGAAGGCGTTTGAATGCGCTAACAAAATCAATGATTATCTGGAAAAGGCCTATAACCAAAGCTTAAGCAAGGATGAATACGTATATCTGACCATCCATATCCAGCGGGTAACGGAACGCAACAATCTGGAGTAAAGCTTGGGTTGAAAGTGAAAACAAAATAGTGATCATCTGACAGGGTGTTACTGGTAAGGCAGGCAAAACCTGAACTGATGGCAAAATGGGCGTGTGATGACATTTCCTTTTTGCCGTGAGTTCAGGTTTTTCTTGTTTGCAGGAGTATAAGGTCAACAGCTGGCACAACCTATATTTGCTGCAACGATCTACATTCTAAAGCTGTAAAGGAGCAAACTAATATGAGCAGCAAAGACTTGTCCAAACAGATTATTACGCTTGTAGGCGGCGAAGACAATGTGAATTCCGTGTTCCACTGCGCCACAAGATTAAGATTTAAGCTGAAGGATTCGAGGAAGGCAGATAAAGCGGCATTGGAGAAAACTCCAGGTGTTATCACTGTGGTGGAGAACAGCGGCCAGTTTCAGGTAGTCATAGGCAACAATGTAAGCCAGGTGTTTGAGCAGATTATGAAGGAAACCTCACTCCAGGATGCCGAAAAATCCGGCAAAGCCGATGAGTCTTCAGAGAGTACCAGTATTCTGGGCAAAGCCGTCGATATCATTTCCAGTATCTTTTCCCCGATTCTCGGGGCACTGGCAGGGGCAGGGATCCTCAAAGGGCTGCTCGCCTTAATTTTATCTCTGGAGTGGATTAATGCAGCCAGCGGGACATATTTGGTTCTGAATGCGGCTTCGGACAGCGTATTCTACTTCCTGCCGGTATTTCTGGCGGTTACGGCTGCGCGCAAGTTCAAGGCTAATCAATTTGTCTCCATTGCTGTAGCAGGCGCTTTAGTCTATCCGGCAGTGATAACCGCAGTCAGCGCGCCGGACCCGCTCAGCTTCTTGGGAATACCGGTTGTACTGATCAACTATTCATCCAGTGTCATTCCGATCATTCTGGCGGTCTGGGTACAGTCCTATATAGAGAAGTGGTTCCGCTCGTTCATCCATGAATCGGTTAGAAATATCCTGGTTCCGATGTTTGCACTGCTTATCGTTATTCCGCTGACCTTCCTGGCCTTCGGTCCTGTAGGTTCATTGATCAGTGATGGGCTGGCTTCCGGCTACACCTGGCTCTACAATTTAAGTCCATTGGTTGCCGGTGCCATTGCCGGAGCGTTCTGGCAGGTGTTCGTAATCTTCGGTGTACACTGGGGTTTCGTGCCGGTTATGCTCAGCAATATTGCCACATTGGGCTACGACACTATGCTGCCTATCCTTACTGCTGCAGTCTTGTCACAAGCGGGTGCGGTATTCGGCGTGTTCCTGAAATCAAAGAATCCGCAGCTAAAAGCTTTGTCCGGCTCCTCAACACTGGCTGCCGTGTTTGGGATCACCGAGCCGACGATCTACGGCGTCACCTTAAAGCTGAAGAAACCGTTCATCTATGCCTGCATCTCCGGAGCCATCGGTGGTGCGATCATCGCTATCGGCGGAGCCAAAGCAATAAGCTTCTCCTTACCGGGCCTGTTGGCTCTGCCGACCTATTTTGGCGACGGATTCTCCTGGGTTGTCATCGGTATCGTTGTTGCTTTTGTATTAGCGGTTATTCTGGTGTATATGTTCGGATTCGATGATCCTGCAGTACCTGCTGAGGAGGCTCCCGGACCTGTTGCCGCATCGTCACCCTCACAGATTGACAAGGAGACGGTGGTCAGCCCGCTGACAGGAACGCTTATGCCGCTGGAAGCTTTGCCGGACGAAGCTTTTGCCTCCGGAGCCATGGGCCAGGGGATCGTGATTGAACCGGATTCAGGGCGGCTGACCTCTCCGGTTAAAGGAATCGTGACGACTGTATTCCCGACAGGGCATGCGATTGGTATTACCTCCGAGAGCGGCGCCGAGCTGCTGATTCATGTCGGGGTCAATACCGTGAAGCTCAAGGGAAAACATTTTGACAAACGGGTACAAGAGGGAGATAAGGTCGAGCAGGGCCAACTGCTGCTGGAATTTGATGTAGCAGCGATTCGAGAAGCCGGCTTTGTGACTGCAACCCCAGTGATTGTGACCAACTCTGCAAATTATCTGGATGTGCTTAAGACTACTGCAACTCAAGTACAAAATGGCGACCTGCTGTTGACCATTATCAATTAGAAAAGAGGGAGATTAAATCATGACAGTGATCAAAAAAGGATTTCCGCAGAACTTCTTATGGGGCGGCGCTACAGCCGCGAATCAACTGGAGGGGGCATACGATGCCGACAGCAAAGGATTGTCCAGTGCGGACATGGTTGCCTACGTGCCTAAGGCCGAGCGTACAAATGACCATGCTATAGAAATCACCTCCGAGCGGATTGAACAGATTCTGTCCGGGGAATTCAGCGCACGTTTCCCGAAACGTGAAGGGGTGGACTTCTATCACCGTTATAAGGAGGACATTGCCTTGTTCGCCGAAATGGGCTTCAAAGTGTTCCGTCTGTCGATCAACTGGGCGCGCATCTTCCCGAACGGCGATGACGCCGAGCCGAATGAAGCAGGACTGCAATTCTATGATGATGTCTTTGACGAGCTGCATAAATATGGCATCGAGCCGCTTGTAACACTGGCCCATTACGAAACACCACTGGGCTTGACGCACAAATATAACGGCTGGGCAGGCCGCGAAGTTATCGCTTGCTTCACCCGTTATGCGGAGACCGTATTCCGGCGCTATAAGGACAAAGTGAAATATTGGATCACATTCAACGAGATCAATATGATGACGCTAAGCCCATTCACGGGCGGCGGCGTTGTAATCGACCGGGCAGAGAACAAGCTGCAGACGATCTACCAGGCGCTGCATCACCAGTTTGTCGCCAGCTCTCTCGCCACCAAGCTGGTGCATGAGATCATCCCGGGTTCGCAGATGGGCTGTATGCTGGCCCGGATGGAAAGTTATGCGAATACCTGCAATCCTGAGGATGTCCTGAAGAATCAGCAGGAGAACCAGATGAATCTGTACTTTACGGATGTGCATGCCCGCGGGGAATATCCGAAGTATATGGAGCGGTTTTTCGAGGAAAACAATGTGGTTATTCATAAAGAGCCGGGTGACGATGAAATTCTGAAACTCCACACCGTTGATTATGTGGCTTTCAGTTATTATATGACGCTGACCGTGTCTGTAAGTCCGGAAGGAGAACGCGCACAGGGCAATCTGTTCGGCGGTGTGAAGAACCCTTACCTGAAGGCTTCGGAATGGGGCTGGCAGATTGATCCCATCGGTTTGCGGATTATGCTGAATACGATGTATGACCGTTATCAGAAACCTTTGTTCATCGTCGAAAATGGTCTTGGCGCGTATGACAAGGTTGAGGAAGACGGCTCTGTCCATGACAGCTACCGTATTGATTACTTAAGACAGCATATTGCTCAAATGAAGGAAGCGGTACTGGACGGCGTTGAGCTGATCGGATATACAAGCTGGGGGCCGATAGACCTGGTGAGCATGTCCACTTCTGAAATGTCCAAGCGTTACGGATTTATCTACGTTGATCTGGATGACGACGGCAACGGTACCTTGAACCGTTCCAGAAAGGATTCCTTCCACTGGTACAAAAAAGTCATCGCCAGCAATGGTGAGGAATTGTAGGACTCAGGAGTAATAATGTGAGTTGCTTCTCACAAGCAATAATTATGGATCATAAAGAAGAGGTTCCCTCAGCCGTCACTGGCGAAAGGGAACCTCTTCTTGCGTGGGAATATCTAAACCGAAGTGAACTATTCCATATAAATTTCAACCACCGTGATTTTGCGTTCGCGGGACAGGTCAAGGAATATGCCTTCACTTTGCACAAGCGGGCGGAAAACATCCAGCGGATTGTTCATGACAATGACACCCATGTCTCCCGTGCTCAGCAGCACGCGTTTACCGATGAAATTAGGCATTAAATGCTGGATAAAGGCTTGTACAGGTCTGCCGTTTAGCTTGCCGAAGCTGAGATTGTTGATTTCACGCAGCACGGAGATCAGTTCTTGTTTGGATTGATAAACACGGTGTGTGGTCATTGCGCTGTAGATATCAGCTACGGCAGCAATCTGGGCATAAGGGTGGATGTCTGATTTCGTAAGGTTGTTGGGGTACCCGGAGCCGTCTTCACGCTCATGGTGCTGCAGGGCAACCAACGCGGTATAAGGATCGTTCATGGAGCTGCGGATGATTTCGTGACCGTAAATCGTATGTAATTTGACTTGCTCGTACTCCTCCGCGGACAGCTTGCCCGGCTTATTCAGAATGGAGGGGGAGATCCGGCATTTTCCGATATCGATCAAGTATCCGGCCCGGCCGATTTCGTAGCACTCTTTCTTGGAATACCCCAGCCATGAGGAGATATAATAAGAAAGCATGCCCACCTGAAGTGAATGGTTATAAGTGTAATTATCATCCCGGTTCAGCAGAAGCAGCAGAGAGACTACATCCTTGTGTTTATCCAAGGAGTTCAGTGACGGCTGGAGAATATCGTCCACTACGGTTTGATTAAAGCTCCCTTTGGTTAACGCTTCCATATATACCGATTCAAAGCCTTCAATACTTGTATCAAAGTTGGCAGCTACGGCCTGAATGATGGAGGATCTGCTGGTTGGGACCGGTGTTATGTACGCCTCCTCGATATCAACATAATCAACGCCATGCTGTATCAGCTTGGCTATCTCCTCGATCTGGAGAGATGATCCTTTAGGTAGTACATGCAGCCCTCTTGAATTAAAGGTGTCCATCCGCAGGCAATCACCCGGTTTAAGATCCATGACGTGTACTTTCAATGAATATGCCACCTTACATTAGCTATTTTTTCCAGCATAGCAACAAAGTCGGAAATATTCAATGGTTTTGAATTACAGGTTAATCTATCTGGTATTTCTGTGCTTTTAGGTCAGAGCCGAGCCACTGTTCTCCAGATTCATTAATGTCCTTTTTCCACACTGGAACGGAGGCTTTAAGCTTCTCGATGGCGTAGCGGCTCGCTTCGTAACAGACATCCCTATGCGCCGCTGACACCGCAATAATAACGCTGGCTTCCTTAAGGCCTACGAGTCCTATCCGGTGCGCAATGGCGCAGCGGGCGTTCCAGCGTTCCTGAACCCCCCTGCCGATTTCCTGCAGCTTGCCCAGCGCCATCGGGATGTAAGCCTCATAATGAAGCGCTGTTGTCCGCTGGTCTCCGGTCATCTCACGCGTAGTTCCGACAAAGACTAAGGAAGCTCCATGATCACTGTCAAGGACTTTATCCAGAAGAGCTTCTGCATTCAGCGGCAGATCGGTAATACTGAACAGACCATCTTCGGTCTCGCTCGTTGAGGGTTCGGCTTCTCCTCCGGAAACGGGAGGAATCAGGGCGACTTCGGAGGTTTCGGAGATCTCAGTATCATCAGGAGCGTATTCATGGTCAACAGCTACCAAAGAAACGCTGATCTGTGCCGCCGCATCAGGGTAGGAGGCAGAGAGAAGCTCCTTTAAACGGCCCGCAGTTACGGAGTTATCGTGAATGTGAAAAGACAGGGTGGAAGAGCCGATTACCTCGGCCAGCCCGGCAAACAGACGTATAGTTATATGCATGGTTTATTCACCTCTTAGGTTCTGATAATGATTCAAATATACCATATTAGCCCTGAAAATGTTATGCTAGGTCTTATAAGATGAGACACCTGCCGCTACATTCAGAACGGCTAAACAGGTGGGAGGGATAGAAGCTGATGGAATCCGCGCCGCAAAGATTGACCATATTTCATACGAATGATATACATAGCCACTTCGAAATGATGAGTCCGATTGCTGCGCAGATAGAACTTCTAAAGGCTGAGGCAGGCGAAGATCCCGTGTTGCTCGTGGATATCGGGGATCATATGGACCGGGCAGCTGTGGAAACAGAAGGTACTATGGGCCAGGCGAACATAGATATTCTTAACTTGACCGGATACGACGCTGTCACCATCGGTAACAACGAAGGACTGACCTTCTCGCAGGGAGATGCGCAAGAGACATTGTCTGCGATATTTACCGGCCTACAGTGCCCGGTGGTGTGCTGCAATTTCCTGGATTCGTCGACGGGAGAACCTCCGCACTGGATCAAACGCCATACGATTGTAGAAAAGGAAGGCATCAGAATTGGGATTACGGGAGCTACGGCAGCTTTCACTTCCTTCTATTCCTTGATGGGCTGGGATGTCACGGACCCTGAGGAGGCGCTGCGTGAGGAGTGCCGTCTTCTGGCCCCGCAGGTCGACCTTGTCATTATTCTCTCTCACCTTGGCCTGCCTGCAGACCGGGCGCTGGCGGAGAAGCTGGAAGGTGTGCATGCGATCCTTGGCGGACACACGCATCATATGCTGGAAACGCCGCTTCTTATTAACGGGACCGCCGTATGTGGTGCGGGGAAGTTCGGCCGCTATGTAGGAAGGCTTGTGTTTGAACGGACAGCGTCTGGAGATTCGTTCAAGTTCTTGAACGGCGGCTGCGTTGCTGTTGACCCCAATCTGAGCGAGGATGTTATTGCTCCTGCCGTAAGGATGAATTTGCAGCGTGGTCTTGAAGTGCTGGAGGAAACGGTGGCGATCAGTGACCGCGAGCTGCCGCTGGATCTGCAGGGCGAATCACCCTTTGGCAATCTGCTGGCGCAGGCGGTGCGGCGTTTCACAGGCAGTCCGATCTCATTAGTCAATACCGGACAGCTGCTCGGGCCACTTCCGAAGGGGAATATCACTGCAGGGATGCTTCATGCGCTCTGTCCCTCACCGATTAATCCTTGTACTATCAAGCTTGCCGGCAAAGACATCCGCACGGCACTTGAACAGAGCCTGTCAGACGAGTTCTGCAATAAGGCAATCTTCGGCTATGGTTTCCGGGGAAACGTGCTGGGAAGTCTGGCTGTGGATGGATTAAAAATCTTGTACGATCCGGCGGTCATGCCTTATGATAACGATATTGCCATTTTTGTCGATGGAGAACCGCTGGAGGAAAGCCGGGAATATGAAGTAGGGACTTTGGACATGTTCACTTTTCGGAGCGGATATGAGAGTATCGCTAACGGGCGTGATACAGTGTATCTGCTGCCACATTTTCTGCGCGATCTGTTGCGGATGGAGCTGCAGCGTCCGGGAAGTCTTGAGGAATGTATGCTCGTCCGCTGGGAGAGCAGAGCGACTTAATGTGGCACCACCTACATATGTAAATCTAGAGCAACAAGCTGCAACAAGTTTCATATGTTCAAGAACAGGAGGCTAAGATGGATACTATTACAGCAATTATTCTGGCTATTGTAGAGGGGATTACGGAGTTTATTCCGGTTTCATCGACAGGCCACATGATTCTTACCACGAAACTATTAGGCTATAACGAGCAAGAGCCGATAATGAAGACATACGAAATTGTCATTCAGCTCGGTGCGATTCTGGCCATTGCGCTGGTCTACCGCCAGCGGGTTCTGAACTTGCTGGGGATCGGACGCAGCCGTCAAGGCAGAGGCGGTGTGATGCCTGCTTCACGTCTCAATCTGGTGCACATCATTCTCGGAATTGCTCCGGCGCTGGCCGTGGCATTTTTTGCCCGTGACTTTATCAAGGGGCTTTTCGGGGCTACGACGGTGTTATGGGCACTGGTCGCCGGCGGGATTCTAATGATCGTTGCAGAATGGGTGAACAAACGCAAGATCCGTGTAACTGCGCATGAGCTTGATGATCTATCTTACGGGCAGGCGCTGGCTATCGGCATGTATCAGATTATTTCCGTACTCTGGCCCGGCTTCTCCCGCTCCGGATCTACAATCTCAGGCGGTATGCTGAGCGGTGTCAGCTATAAGGCTTCGGCGGATTTTTCCTTCCTCATCGCCATTCCGATTATGTGTGCGGCTTCGGGCTATGAGCTGCTGGATTCGTACAAGTATTTTACAAGTGATACCATCTGGGATTTTTCCATTGGATTCGTAATTTCATTTATAGTCGCTTATGTGGTCGTAATCCTGTTCATGAAGCTGATTCAGAAGATCAGACCGACACACTTTGCGATCTACCGGTTTATCCTGGCAGCTGTTTTCTGGCTGTTTATTATGCGTTAATCTCCAAAAAACTTGGTACCGGCAAGGATGTAACCGTTCATCACAAATTTCTTGCCGGATCGCTCAAGGCAACGGTATAGACACAGCGTGTTGACCCTAGGATTTTGAAACAGAATAGTAATTTACCGTTAAAGGCAGGAGTGAGCCAAGGTGCGTTTAGTATCCGTGAATCGGCTTCAGGCGGGAATGAAGCTGGGTAAAAAAATTTATAATGATGAAGGACTTGTTCTGTTAGCGGACGGAATAGAACTTACGGATTCCTTAATTAAGCGGCTGGCAAGGATCGACATCGGCTATATCTACATAGAGGATGCCATCACGGAAGATATCGTAATTACTGGAATGCTGCATGATGAGACACGCAATCAGGCGCTGAAGGTCATTAGGAGCCAGTTTCAGGATATGTCCGGTGCTTCCGGCATAACTAAAGGCTTCTATCATCTCGACAAAAAATTCTCCAAGATGATGGACTCCATTCTGGAAGACATGTCATCCCTGGAGGACCCGATGATTATGCTGGCGGATATGCATACAGCTGACAACTACCTGTATGTCCATTCGCTTAATGTCTGTCTGTATACGCTGGTGCTTGGAATTGCCCATGGCTACAGCAAAGAGGAGCTGCGGGTAATTGGGCTGGGCTCGCTGCTGCATGACATTGGCAAAACGCAGATTCCGGTCAAAATCATCCAGAAGCCGGGGATGCTCAGCGACGAGGAATTCCGCCATATGCAGGCTCACACTGAAATCGGATACCGGATTCTCAAGGATGAGCCGAATATCCCGCTGCTCGCGGCGCATTGTGCCCTGCAGCATCATGAACGTATCGACGGCTCCGGCTACCCCCGCGGGCTGACCGGTCCGCAAATCCATGAATATGCCAAGTGGCTCGGCATAGCCGATTCCTATGATGCCATGACCTCGAACCGGATTTATAAAAAAGCGATGCTGCCGCATCAGGCGGTAGAGGCACTGTATGTCGGATCAGGGACATTGTATGAGCAAAACCAGCTGGAGCTGTTCAGAGACCGTGTAGCGATCTACCCGCTGGGGCTCACAGTGAAGCTGAGCACCGGTGAGAGCGGCGTCGTGGTCAAAATTGATTCCAGTATCCCTCACAGGCCGGTTGTGCGGGTATTTGCCGGCCCCGAAGGTGAGGCAGTTATTCCCTTTGAACGGGATCTTGGCAGAGCCCTTTCCGTTGTGATCGTCGGCGTGACAGATGAGGATCAATCTATGGTGAAGGTGACCTAATTGATGTTGGCGGCAGGGAGTTATCTTTTCGGCTTCCCTGCCGTTTCGCAGCGAGGGAAGAAAGCAGGTTACGCAGCGGTGCGGCCTGCTTTCTTCCCCGCTGTTTTTTATACTCTTCCTAAGGAAAGGTTCCCCGGGCCGCAACAAATGGATCTGGCAATTACACCGCTTGGAGCGGCATAATTGCCGGAAAGTGCAGTTTTTTTGCTGCTCGTGGTATGATATAGGTTAAGTCAACGTTCTTTTTGATTTATTTTGGGTTAATAATAGGAATACGCACTAAAGGAGCAATAAGAAATGAGTATATTAGAACCATCCTCCACAACTGTCCGTGAACTGTCGCCGAACTTCGATCCATGGGATCCGATTACTTCACTGCGCAAGCATGGACGGCATGTATTGACCAGTGTGGAGATGACGGTTACCAATCTATGCAACATGCGATGTGAACATTGTGCGGTTGGCGACAGCCTGACGATGAAAGAAGGAGAAATGCTGCCTCTGAAGAATATGCTGGACCGCCTGGAGCAGGTAGAACATCTGCAAACGATCAGTATTACCGGCGGGGAGCCGATGTTCCGCGCATCGACTGTAGAGAATATCATCGTACCGCTGCTGAAATATGCCCGTGAGCGGGGCATACGTTCGCAGATCAACTCGAATCTGACTATGCCCTACGCCCGTTACGAGCAACTGCTGCCGTATTTGGACGTGATGCATATTTCATTCAATTATGTGAACGGAGACGACTTCCATGAGGTAGGCTTCGCCAACAGCGGTCATCCGGTGTCACGTGAAGCGGCGTATCGTTTATATGACACGATGCTTGAGAATTCACGGCGGCTCAGTGAAGACGGTATGCTGATCTCAGCAGAATCTATGATTAACTACCGTACACACACCAAGCTGCCTGAAATTCATAAGCTGATTGGCGATATGGGGGCAAGACGGCATGAGGTGCATCCGATGTACGCTTCCAGCTTTGCCTCTTCGCTCCCTGTGCTGTCTCTGAAGGAAATGGGTGATGCCATTCATTCCCTGCTGGATCACCGCGATCCGGAGATGTGGATGCTGTTTGGCACTCTGCCGTTTTTTGCCTGCAGCTTCCTGGAACAGGATCAGAAGCTGTTGCGCAGATTGCGTACCGAGAAGAATGTGACGCTGCGCAATGATCCGGACGGAAGAAACCGTGTGAATGTAAATTTATTTACAGGTGATGTGTTTGTCACGGATTTTGCCGATATTTCCGCCTTTGGCAACATCAGTACCAGCAAGCTGGATGACATTTTCGCCGAGTGGCAGACTAAGCATCCGCTTAATCAGAAAGTGAATTGCCACTGTGATGAAGCTGGCTGCTGCGGGCCCAACCTTTTGGTGGCCGATATGTATTATCCAGAGGTAGATTTCAAATCAAGGAAAGCGATCACTTTGTAGAAACGAGGCGTTGTTATAGTGGTGCATACGGAATTTGACATAGGAAGATTGCTGCTTAATCTTTTGCTGGTTCTGGTGCTTGTATTGTTGAATGGTATATTTGTAGCGGCGGAGTTCTCGCTGGTAAAGGTCAGACAATCGCGTCTGACCCAGCTTGTCAGTGAAGGCAACAAGATGGCTGGATACGCGCTGAAGGTCAACAAAAAGCTCGATTCCTACCTGTCAGCGACCCAGTTCGGTATTACCCTCGCCTCATTGGGTCTCGGCTGGGTCGGTGAGCCGGCCATCTCAGAGCTGCTGGTTGAACCGCTAATGTTCCAACTCGGCGTCACCGATCATACACTGATTTCCACTGTGTCTGTCGTTGTCGGATTTTCCATTATTACATTTTTACATATTGTGCTGGGTGAGCTTGCTCCAAAGTCCCTGGCGATTCAAAAAACTGAAGGCTCCGCGCTGCTGCTCTCTGCACCGCTAATGTTCTTCTATAACCTGTTTCTGCCCTTTATCTGGGTGCTCAATGCATCCGCCAATGCTCTTCTTAGACTGGTGGGGGTTGAACCGGCCAGTGAAGCCGAGGCGGCTCACTCGGAAGAAGAAATCCGGATTCTGATGAATCAGAGCGCCAAGAGCGGTGTCATTGATAAAGACGAGATGAAGCTGATGGATAACATTTTTGAATTCTCCGATTTGCTGGCCCGTGAAGTTATGCTTCCGCGTACCGATATGGATGTGCTCTATAGCAATCTTACACTGGAAGAGAATATGCGGATCATTACGGAGACGAAACATTCGCGTTATCCGGTTGCCAACGAGGATAAGGACCGGATTATCGGCTTCATCCACATTACCGACCTGTTGTTCGCACCATTAGAGCAGCAGAATGATCTGGCTTCGCTGGTCCGCCCGATTCTGAATGTACCAGAGTCGATGGAGATCAGCCATGCACTGCGCCTGATGCAGAAGAACAAAGCCCAGCTTACGCTGGTTGTTGATGAATACGGCGGTACAGCCGGACTTCTGACCGCTGAGGAGATTCTTGAAGAAATTGTCGGCGATCTGCATGATGAGTTCGAGGATGAACGTCCGAGCGTCGAGCGCAATGGAGATTATATCTCAGTTGAGGGCCGGATGCTGATTGAGGATGTCAACGATCTTACGGGTGTGATTATTGAGGATGATGAGGTCGACTCCATCGGCGGCTGGCTGTTCAAAGAGCTGGAAGGCAATCCGTCCAAGGGTAAGCGGATTGTTGTGGGCGATGTCACCTTTGAAGTAGAAGAATCCACCCGGCTGCGGATTACAAGAATCAATATCCACCGGGAAAAGCCGGTTGTAAGTGAAGAGGACGATACCGGGACGGATGAAAAAAAGGAATAAGCTTTTACAATATTGCCGGTTCAATGCAGCCGGACAGTTTACAAACCGTATCTTTACATGGAGAATTCCTTCTCTTTGTAAAAGGTGCGGTTTTTTTGCGTGGGCGTTCTGATTCCACCCCAGCCAGTCATAAATTAGTTACGAAGAGATGTGCGTTCAGAAGAAAGGTAAATCAAGCAAATCCTTCGAAGCGTGGTTTGTACGAAGCTGAATCAAGGAAGTATTTGCTAACAAAACTTTAAGGAGGGTGTATCTATTGAACTCCGAGGAACGTGTATGGACCCCGTATAGGGGACCATTTGACCCTTGTCCGCCGGTGCCGTTCAAAACGTATGTTGTGCCGCCTAACCAATTTATTACTTTTCAGCCCCCGGGATTGCCGCAGTTTCCGTTACCTGAAGCACTGAGGGCGGGGACACTTTGGCCCGCTCTGTTCAGCCCGTATGAATCCAAAGCCGGCAAAGGAGGAATTTAGGACGATGGAAGCAAATCCTTGCGAGCCCCGTTACTATGAATTGCTGGAGCAGCTGCAGGTTCTGGATTTTGCCCTGGTGGAGCTTAACCTGTATCTGGATACCCATCCCGAGGACTTAAGAGCGATTGAACAGTTCAATCAGCTGACTCAGGAGCGCACCCGGCTGGCTAATCAATTTCAGGAGCTGTACGGCCCGCTGCAGAACTTTGGCCGCGCCTACTCCAAATGTCCTTGGGAATGGAGCCAGAGCCCTTGGCCCTGGCAGGTATAGCGGCACGCTGGCCCCGGCGAAGCGGCTAGGCGAATAAAACTATAAGGAGGGTTCGTTCCCGAATGTGGATATATGAAAAAAAACTGCAGTACCCGGTACGTGTCGGCAAATGCGATGTGAGGATGGCGCGGTATTTGATGGAGCAATATGGAGGCGCGGACGGGGAGCTGGCGGCAGCGCTTCGTTACATGAATCAGAGATATGCGATTCCCGATAAGGTTATCGGCGTACTCACGGATATTTCAACGGAGGAGTTTGCCCATCTTGAGATGATTGCCACCATGATCTACAAGCTGACCAAGGACGCTTCTATCTGTGAGCTGGAAGCGGCAGGCCTTGGCCCGAATTATGCGACACGCGACCACGCCTTGTTCTACAACAATGCGGCGGGTGTCCCGTTCACCACGACCTATATCGCAGCCAAAGGCGATCCGCTGGCCGATCTCTATGAAGACATCGCCGCTGAGGAGAAAGCCCGGGCTACATACCAATGGCTGATTGATATGACTGATGACGTGGATCTGCAGGACAGCCTGAAATTCCTGCGGGAGCGGGAGATTATTCATGCAATCCGGTTCAAGGAGTCGGTGCAGATATTGATTGATGAGCGGGGGAAGAAGAAGGTGTTTTGATCAGCTGAAACGATGTAGTAAGCACTCGGTTTGAGAAGAAAGAGCCCAGAGATAGTTCTGCGGCTCTTTTATTCTGGTAACAACTCAATGCAGTTTCGATTAGAGCCTTAAACCGTTCATCACGTAAGAGCGGACAGTATCTACAAGTAGATCGGTTCGATCTTTTTCCCCGCTTATAAACCAGTAATACGCAGCACTATAGATCGCTGAACCTGTCATAGCCGAAATGACCTTAGTATGATTGCGGTCTGCCATACGCTGATTATCACCGTTCAAAATTATGCTTTCGATCATTTGCTGCAGCATCTTTTTTACCTTTTCATGAACAAGTGTATCAATAGATTTGGAGTCCATTCTGCATACCTGATAAAAATCTACGATGTAGTTATGTGTCAGCAAGATCAACTCTGTACATATTTCATCCGTGAACTCCTGCGCTTTCACCACTTGCTCAGGAATCAACTCTTGAAAAGCCTGTTCTGTAATTTTCTCCAGCAAAGCGTATTTATCTTCATAGTGGGCATAGAAGGTGGCACGGTTAATGGTAGCTCTCTGTGCTATATCTTTTATGGTAATTGCATTAAATCCTTTATACCGCAACAAATCTCTGAATGCTTCCCTAATTAACTGTCGTGTGCGTAAAACTCTTGGATCTTCCTGATTTGCCGTATCAATACCTCCCTATGTAAACATCAGATATCTAAATGTGTTGTCTATGCAACTTTTTCTTTACTCTGCTGATTGAAATCGTAATAGTACCCTACTATTATCGTATCAGACAGGTGTTGCTTAAACAAACTGTGATAGTTAGCTGAAAGGAAGGATAGTATTGAACATCAAACAAAATAGACTTTTGATAGTTGGCGCCGGTGTGATTGGCAGTTTATACGCACTCAGATTTGCACAGTCAGGACTGGACGTCACATTGCTTGCCCGGGGAAAGAGGTTGGATTCGCTTAAAACGGATGGGCTGCGATATAACGATAATGAGACGATACAGCAAATATCTATCAAGATGATAGAAAAGCTTGCGAGCGACGATACCTACGATTTCATCTTTGTTCCTGTGCGCTATGATCAGGCAGAATCTGCCCTGTCTGCGATCAAGAATAATCAGAGCAAAACAATAATCACCTTGAGCAACACCGTGGGATACGACCGCTGGCTTGAAATCGTGGGTGATCGTTTACTTCCAGGATTCCCGGGTGCAGGTGGAGACATCAAAGACGGTGTTCTATACGCCCAATTCGGTTCCAAAACTTTTTTTGGTGAAATAAATGGACAATTGACTGAAAGAGTGACGAGGCTTGCCCAAATATTTGAAACAGTTGATTTGCCTTATGAAATACAAAAAGACATTCAAGCATTCCATGTTTCGCATGCTGCGCTCGCTGTAGTGAACAAGCATCTCTATACGAACGACGGAATGGTGGATATAGAGACAGCAAGAAACGAGAATACTCTAAGTAAGATTGCCGCAGATATTAAACAAAATATTCATCTGGTAGCGCAAGCCGGAATTCCGGTAATTCCGCCTGAAACGAAGTTAATGGGTGAATTGCCTGTAGAAGATATTATATCCCAATACCGCCAGATGCTGAGCGATGAGTTTATCATTGATGTTAAGCTTGGAAACCAGGCTGTCAGCAGGAAGGCTGAAATAATGTTATTGGATGAGGATTTTCATAAAAAAATATCTTTTCGATAATGACATCAGCGCCGAAGAGAGCGCCCGGCCTATATTGCCGCCAAAGGCGATCCGCTGGCCGATCTCTATGAAGACATCGCCGCTGAGGAGAAAGAGCCCAGAGATAGTTCTGCGGCTCTTTTTTCATGTTCTGAAATTTTTTTATTGCTTACATTGCGATGATCTTACGAACATGTTGCCGCGTTATGCTGTAATAACTTGTTCTTTAAAATTTTAATTTTTATAAAGAGGTTTCGAAGTTAACAAGAACAGACAACAAGGAGCGTGAAAGTTAGTGAGTTATCATCATCCATTTGTAAAGAGAGTATTGAGCGGGATATTGGCAGTGACGGTTCTGCTCCCGTTCATTCCACCCTCCCTTTCATCGTCATCGACCGTCTATGGAGATGCAGCGGAGCCTAGCGGTATCGTCATGGCAGAAGATTTCGAAAAGGTTAACTTAGCTGACTTAGCCTTTGACAGTGCACGCATTCATAGCGGCAGTATGGCGCTTGAAACGAATCCGAAATACGTTCGTAACGGGGCAAAGTCCTTACGGATTGATTATGACTTCATTGGTGTAACAGATAATCCATCCCAAGTTGCGGTAGGGCCTGCAACTCAGTTGGCGTTAACAAACAGAGTTCCCAAAAAAATCGGGATGTGGGTATACGCCAATAACGAAGGACATGGTCTAACCTCTAAGTTCTACGTTTCATCCACTGGAAAATCCAAAACGTATGAGATTAGGAGTGAAGAGGTAGGTATAGACTGGAGCGGCTGGAAGTATGTAGAGGCTGAAATAGGGGCTGATTTGACTCTGCCGGGTACCCTGGCGTTCTACTTCCAGATGAAAGAAAGACAAATGAGCAAAAAGAATAAAGGCTCGGTTTGGATTGACGACGTCAGGCTCATTTATGATGAACCGGTGGATGAAGATATGGATGTTCCTGTATTAAGTCCAACTACACCTACTCCCAATCAAACCTTGAACGCCCCCGTCTCCGACATTATCCTGTCAGCGGATGATGTTAAGTCGGGTATCGATCCCGACTCGATCCGGTTAACTGTAGATGGTCAGTCTGTTGCACCGGCGGCCTATACATATGATCTGAATAATAAGGTGATAACCTATCACCCGGCTATACCGCTCGGCGGCGGCTATCATCAAGTGCTGGCAGAAGTTAAAGATCTGGCCGGCAATCCGGCAGCAGCAGAGTATGCTTTTAATATTGAGCATGGCGCCATGTTTACATTAGAAGCTCCAGCGGAAGCTGTCAGCAACGAGACCTACCGGTTGAAGCTCGAGGCGAAGGATGTAGGCGAAGCCAAGCGCGTGCATGCTAAGATCAAGTTCGATCTGGAGACGCTGCAAGCGAATGCTATTAACGCACGTTCCGATTTAAGCAATGTGCAGACTACCATCGATAATGCAGGCGGTTATGTTGAATTTAGTGCAGAGGGACTGCAAGGCGACCATGCGGATGCGCTGGCAATCATCGATTTCGACGTGAATAGATCCGCGAAGATGGAACGTGGCGAGACGTATAAGCATATTGCTATGGTGGGGGGCGGCTTTGGGTATGACGGCGGCCCTTCGGTGAATTCCTTTGCCTCACCGGTTAATTATAAGATCGGGTTTCCGTACACTCTAAAAGTTAAGGGATCAGGCCTGCAAACACAGAATATAATCACCGTCACAACTCACGCAGGAGATCCGGTAGAAGGAGCGGAAATTGATTTTACCGATACAAACGGCCCTCAGACTTATGTGACCGTAACAGCTGAGGGTTCCAATATATATACGAGCGCTGATAGTTCGTCCGCAGTGTTGCTGGCGGCAGAGAAAAACGGGCAATTTTTCGCCGCAACAGGAAGTACAACCGGATTTGTAAAAGTGTATATGCCGGATGGAACCAAGACCGGTTACATACCATCCGCTGATGTACAGCAGAAGGATCTTACCGAAGGGTTGGGCTTGACGGATGCCAGGGGAGAGATCCATACGTCACTAGCTAACCTTGCAATAGGCACCTGGAAAGTGCAAGCGGTCAAGGATGGCGGTACCAGCGAGAGTATCAGCATGACGGTTGTTTCTCAGTTTGGTGGGGACGATCCGAAATATGTACAAACCTTTGTTACCGAAGATATGAGCACAATGATGAGTGTAGGGTGGCAGACGGCACCTAGAGTTCAAGAAACTTCTATCCAATATGTGAAAGATAGCGATTTGGTTAATAGTGACTTGAGTAATGCACCGGAAAAAGCGGCAGAGCAGCTTGCGCTTTCTGATGTGGAGGTCATTCATGAGGTCGCAGGTGGGCCTCTGGGCGAAATTAAGTTCCATAAATCATTGGTTACTGGCCTCGAGTCAGGTACGGATTATCATTACAGAGTCGGCTACGAAGGACATTGGAGTAGGTGGTACGATTACAAGACATTGGAGGCAGTACCGGATCATCCCGTTTCTTTTGTATTTGTAACCGATTCGCATACCAAAGGTGATAATGGGCTTGCAATTTATCAACAATTGATCAGCAATGCTTTAACTAATTATCCGGACACCCAGTTCATTATGCATGGCGGCGATATGGTTGACGATGGGTCGATCTTGAATGAGTGGAACCAGTTCTGGGAAGCTTCATCGATCTACGCATCCTCTATTCCTTCTGGTTACACAATGGGGAATCATGATGTTAAAGGGGAAGGCAAAGATATTTTTGCCAAGGGATTGGATCTTCCAAATAATGGGCCTGATATCCAGAAGGAGTATGCATATTCATTCGATTCAGGCGAGGTGCATTTCATTGTGCTGAACTCCGAAGCAGACGAAGTAACCATGGACAAGCAAGCAGCTTGGCTTCGTGAGGATATTCAAAAAAGTAATAAAAAATGGAAGATTGTTATGTTCCATAAACCTGCTTATCATACCGAAGATGGACGCGGCAATATGATCGAATATACACAAACATATTTTGCCCCTATTCTGGAAGAATTAAAAGTAGACTTGGTGCTGGAAGGCCACGACCACGTGTACGCGCGCACCTATCCAATGAGTGAAGGGAAGCCATTGTTGAACGGAGAGCAGGGGACTGTCTATTTGGACGGAGGCGCATCTGGCTGGAAGTTCTACGATGGAACAAAATATGAGTATCTGAATTTCATGTTTGACGATGATGTTCCGGTATACTCTGCAATTCAAGTTAGCCATGATAAAATTATAATTCAAGCTCGTACTACGGAAAGCGAAGAATTGATCGACAACTACACGATTGAGAAGAAGGATGAGCTAAAGGTAACTTCCGTGGCAGTATCACCAGCCGAATTGACGTTAAAGGTCGGTGACGAGCGCGGGACTGTTCTTACCGCTACCTATAGCGATAATTCCGCTGTCGATGTCACGAATCAAGCAACATGGATTTCTTCGAATGAGAGTGTAGCTACGGTAGATGCCAAAGGCATCATTCACGCTGTCGGAATTGGCGGGGCTACAATCCAGGCGAGTTACGGCAACATGTCGCCAGTTAAAATTTCTGTAACCGTTCAGGCTGAAGGTATGGTTCCTGTTCTGCTTAAGCTGACAGCTGATCCAGGCACTCACACATTGCAGGCGGGTCAGACAGCTGCTTCTGTTATCACAGCAGTATATGACAATGCAGTGAATACGGTTGTAACGGATCAGGTCATTTGGACGACTTCGGACCCTGCCATTGCCTCGGTATCGGGTGAAGGTGTCATTACGGGCGTTGCGGTGGGTAAAGGGGTAACGATCACGGCTTCGTTCGGCGGCAAATCAATTGCGATTCCAATTGTGGTTACTGAGGTTCCAATTCTGACCTTGGTTGATCTGGCTGTAACACCTGCTTCGCTCTCCTTGAAAGCAGGTCAAACGCAAGCCTTGTCGGTGACGGCAAAATATTCGGATCTTTCTACTGTCCTTAAGACCTTGGATGCGAATTATGTATCGAGCGCGACTTCTGTTGCTACTGTGAGTGAAACAGGGGTAGTGACAGCGGCTGGCACGGGGACGGCCTCGATCGTAATATCTTTTGGGGGAATCAAGAAGGAGATATCGGTTTCGGTAACGGCGGCCACAGGCAACAACAATGGAGGCACGACACCGGCAGCAACGCCAACACCGGCAGTAACGCCAACACCAACAGCAACGCCAACACCAACACCAATATCAACGCCGACAGCAACACCAGCTGTAACTGTAGAGCCTGCGAAGCAACCGGAGTGAAACCTGTGTTCAACGACAGAGTAGACTTAGATAAGGTTAAAGCTATCTTGGCGAAAGAGCGAACAGCTTCTGTTGTTAAATTCCCGGACGTACCTGCAGCTCTGTGGAGTGCAGCGTTCGTTGAACGCGCGGCCCTGATGGGGATCGTAACTGGCTATGCGGATGGTTCATACCATCCTGACGCCAAAGTAACGCGCGCTGAGTTTGCTGCAATGCTTGTAAAGGCTTTTGGTCTGACAGCTTCGGGGGGGACCGGATTCTCCGATACGCAAGGGCATTGGGCTTCGGAGGCGATTGTTGCGCTTCAAGAGAATGGAGTGATTATGGGCTACGCCGATGGTTCATTCCATCCCACGCAGGAGATAACCCGTGCGGAGATTGTGACTATGCTGGCTCGTCTTACGAACTATGTTACCAGCACATCGACGCAATTTTCCGACGTCTCTACGAACTGGGCAGCAGAGCAAATCAATGCCTTTGCTAATGCAGGTATCGTATCGGGTAAAGGCAACGGAGCGTTCAAACCGAACGAATCTGCTTCCCGTGCCGAATCAGTAGTGATGATCATCCGTCTCTTGGATAAGGTCCTTGCACCATAAGAAGCAGTTCAATTTCTCATAGTAGAGTTTAACGACTAAGGCTTATGTAAATAAGCTGAACAAAACGAGCAGCCCAAGCCGGGTTGCTCGTTTTGCTGGTTGTATCAGGGCGATCCGCTGGCCGGTCTCTATGAAGACATCGCTGCCGAAGAGAAAGCCCTGGCTACATACCAATGGCTGGGCCTACGTTTTCCCAATGGTGAAACAGGGAGTACACCCTCTATCCGATTGTCCTCTTTAATCTCTTTTGTAATATCTTAGAAAATGGATAAGCTCACAATTTGATCATCTGCAATGCTGAAGTGATATTCCAGCAATAACGGATCGGGTAAACCTGTTTTGTCATAAGTTCCATCCAACTTGCATGTTACAACAACCTCATCCTTATTTTCTTTTACTGCTTTTGGCTCTAATGTTACGTTTGCTCCAAAATGGTATTGATCACTCCATTCTTTAATCGCTTTTTGGCCAATCCGCTTTTTTCCTTCATCCAACACAACGGCATCTTCTGAAAAGCAGTTTACAAATGCTTCCGGATCGGGCTTATTCGATGCATCAATAAATTTACTGATCGCAGCAGGGATTTGATCGATTTCCATTATTTCTCCCCCTTATTTAGTTTGAACAATTAAACTGTCGGAATGGTACCGCCATCAATGACATATTCGCTTCCTGTAATGGATGCTGCACGGTCAGAAACCAAAAATGCAACCAGCTCAGCGACTTCTTCAGGTAATCCCGGCCGGCCAATTGGAATACCTCCGAGCGAATCCATAAGCTGCTGGAGCGCACCTTCTCTGCTTCCTGTTGTAGTTTGCATCCGATCAATTAACGCATCTGCTGCCTCAGTTTGAATAAAACCAGGAGACAATGAATTAATCCGAATGCCACGGGGAGAAAATTCATTAGAAAGTCCCTTGCTGTAATTAGCGAGAGCAGCTTTAGCTGCTGCATAAGCTAATGTAGTTTCATAAAGGGGCAATCTCCTTTGGATTGAGGTGAAATGAAGAATAACACCTGATTTATTTTCCAACATCAATGGAATAAGGCCGCGATCAAGCCGGACTGCGGCCAGAAGATTCCAATTTAAGGCCTGCAGCCAATCGTCATCGCTAAGAACAAGAGCGCCGCCTGGCGGAGTAGTTGATCCGCCTACACAATGGACAATAATATCGATACCGCCAAGCTGTTCTTTCACTGCTGTAATCACTTGCTCTACCCCTTCAGGTGACACAAGATCAGCTTGAACGAATTTAACCGAATGTGCCATGTCAGCAGAAAGGGAACGGGCCGTTGTCAGGACTATTGCTCCGCTGCTTGCAAGTCTATTCACAACAGCTTGTCCCATTCCTTTTGTCCCGCCCGTTACTAGCACTTTCTTGCCTTTAAATTCTGTTGCCGAGTATTCAAATGCTCTACCCATATCTATACCTCCTTATTATGAATAACTGAATCCGTGTGTTCAGCGCTCTGTCCCTTAAACCTTTATGTAATGTTCAAGAGGAGCTGGTTATAATATTACACTTGACTCTTTTATAACGTCCAATTTATTATATTCATAAAACTAATGAATAATATTAATATAAAGAAGGTCATGTTATGGAGCTTACACAATTAGAGTACTTTATGACTGTTGCACGGTTAGAACACATGACGATGGCTTCAAAGGCACTCGGCATTACCCAGCCAGCCCTAAGTCATGCGATTGCCAAACTGGAGAACGAAATCGGCGCTCCCTTGTTTGAGCGCAATGGGCGAAATGTGAAGCTGAACCGTAATGGCGCAATGTTCTCTAAATGGGTCGGCAAAGCATTGCAAAATATTGAAAACGGCGTAAAAGAAATCGAAGAATGGTCTAACCCGGATACGGGGGTTATTACTTTATCCTATCTCAATATTCTTGGCGTTGACTTAATTCCCCATTTAGTCCGAAGCTATCAATTAGACCATCCCAAAGTCCGCTTTGAATTGACGCAAGGAAATCTTGGAGATATAGATGATCATTTGGAACAAGGACATTCGGATCTTATGATTACATCGAAGGAATCTACTTTAGACAATCATAAATGGGTGGTTATGCAAAATATACCATTGTTTATTGTTGTATCCTCCCAGCATCATTTAGCGAATCGTCCAGCTTTGAGTTTGGCAGAGCTGTCGGGCGAACCCTTCATTGGTTTGAAAAACAACTGCGGATTAAAAGCGACGATTATGTCACGTTTCCAACATACTGGTTTTGTCCTTGATTCGGCGTATGAAGCCGAGGACTTAATCACAGTAGCCGGATTTATTAAGTCAAATCTCGGTGTATCTGTCCTGCCTAAGACTATGGGCTTGATGTTGGATGAACTTGTTTGGATTCCGATTACTGATGAGGGCTGGTATTGGGAAATAGGCTTAAAGTGGAGAGAGGATCGTCATATTTCTCCAACTGCCAAGCGGTTTATTGCATACATTGAAAATGAGCAGCAACGACTTGATTGATGTCACGGTTGAGGCCGTTTTTTATTGAGTGCTAATGACCCGCTGGCTAATTTGTACGAGGGCTACAAAAAAAGAATCAAACAGCGCCTTATTCGGGTTGTTTGATTCTTTTGATATTTGTCTTGATGGGTTGTACAGATATTCAGCTCTTATACGTTATAGCCGAAGCCCAGGATCGTGAAGCATTTGTCCTCATCACCGGCGGCCATTCTTATTTCTATCACATGCTCCAAGTTAAGCTCATTCTGGTACAGGATAACCGGGTTGCAATGTGTCCAGTTGTTCGTATACGGATCAGCAGTGACCACCAGTTTGCCATCGACGAGAATGTCCGCTTTTCCAAATTCGGGACCTGTATGGCTCTTGCGGTCCAGCAGCCGGGTGCAGGCAAAATCATTCCCCAGAACGGGCAGTTTATCCAGTGTGATATCCCCGCCGGTCGTAAGTGATTTATAGGTCTCGGAGAATAAGAAGGTGAGGCAATCCGCCATTACCCGGTGACCGTCGTTAGTGGGATGATAGATATCATAGAAAAATTGCCTTTTCGATATGATATTACCTTCAGCTTTAATCAGTCGGAACTGTTCTGTCACTGCGTTCTTTACACTCACCATAGGGAGATGATAGTGCATGCCTACGGGGGAGAACCGTTCCTGGAGGTTCCAGTCATTCACAAAAACACTGAACAGCAGGATCACGGCCGGCTGGTTGCTCGCGGAAGGGATCTTCAGGCAGAGGCTTTCAAAGCAGTTGCCCTTTGTTTCATCGTCCTCGTCGTTTACCGCGAATTCCACCACTACGACGTCTGGTGTTACGGCACCGTCCCTGAGAATATCTCTTTCATAGCGTATGACCCCAAGCTCCGATGGCGTTCCGCCTACTCTGGCCTTCACATAATGAATGTTCTCTCCGCCGTCCTTGCCGAATAGTTCCTTAAATCTTAAATAGGACTGATAGGCATAACACCCGGTATGTATAGGCTTGGCCCCCGCACCTTGAGTGATGGAACCTCCGATGTAGGCGATCGTGACGTCCTCGCCTTTCACTGCTTTTGCTATCGCTGTCTTCAATCTTGTATTATTGCCTGAATGCATCAAGGATTTTGCAATCATGCCCCTGTATTCATTCGAGCCGAACGAAACCGGAGGTTCAGGCGGCCGGCGCGAACCGGAAATTATCAATACTTCAACCTTTAGCCTTGTGAACGGTCACGAGGCGCAGAGAGTTTTGCAGCTGGCGCTTGGAATTGAAAACGCAGCCGATACCTATAATGCGTTGATCCCTGAATCGCAGAAGGATGCCTATTATCAGCTCGTCTATTATCCTGCGGTAGCTTCGGCCAATGTGGTCAAAATGCATATCTATGCCGGACTGAGCAAGCTGTACGCTGAGCGGGGCAGTGTTCTGGCCAACACCTACGCGGAGTTGACAACGGAAGCAATTGAGCGGGATAAGGAACTGGAGCATTATTATAATACCCGGCTTTCAGGAGGGAAGTGGCAGGGAATGATGAGTTCCGCTCATGTCGGGTATGTCCACTGGGATGCGGAAGGGTGGAAGTATCCGGCGGTGCACACCATAATTCCTGGTCAGGAATCTCAAATGATCGTTGATGTAGAGGGAACGGAGCAAGGATATGTTACGGGTACGGCTACTCTCCCGGTATTCAGCAATCTGCACCAAGAGACGTATGAGATCACGATCAGTAATGGCGGAGCGGCGGGCTTCATGTATCGGGCAGACTGCAATGAGGACTGGATCAGGCTGGATAGAATGCAGGAGTGGGTGGACACAGGGAAGACGATACAGGTAAGTGTGGACTGGGAGAAAGCAAAGGGGGAGGAGTCGGGTGAAATTACCCTCACCGGTACCGGAGGAACGGTTAGGATCGAGGTATCCTTGGACTGGTTTGACCTCCGGGAGGTGCCGCCGGCAACCTTTATTGAAGCTCATAATATCGTGGCGGTTGAGGCGGAGCATGCCCTAAGCCGTGTTGCGAAATCCGGAGTTGAATGGAGGATTATCGAGAACTATGGCCGTTCTTTATCCTCGGTCAAAATGTTCCCGGCCGGAGCAGCTTTTGCCGGGCCGGAGCATGCGCCATATCTGGAGTACCGGATTCTGGTGCGTCAGGACGGGGAGTATACCTTGACCGCCTATCTTGCTCCGACAAACAATCTGTCACCGGTCAGAGGCTTGAAATATGCGGCAGGTTTTGATGGCGAAACTCCGGTGATTGCGGACGCCCTGCCGCCGGACTATGAAGGCGGCAACCATGACAATGAACCTTGGTGCCGCGCCGTTATGGACAATATTCATACGCCTGTCACCCGTCATACACTGACCCAAGGGGTGCACACTCTCCGTTTTTACAGGCTCGCTGCCGGACTGGTTGTGCAAAAGCTGGTGCTGTCTGTTTCCGCGCTGCCCTATACCTGCCTTGGGCCGGAGGAGAGCTACAGTACGGGACGGGCGTAAGTTCAGATGCGTTTTTTGATGTGATAGACAATGAGCAGCATTAGCGGGAAAACGATGGAATAAGTGAAGTCCCAGTCTACCCAGTAGGCGGGGACTTCTTTGACGTAGAAAATAATATCTTTTGCAATCAGATGGGTCAGCCCGTAAATCAAAAATGCCACCGGAAAAATTAGGGGGCGGTATGATTTCAGCTTCAGCAGCTGGGCGGTCCCTAAGACAAAGGCGTAGAAGTAAAGCGCTGTTTTGAAATAGGTGCTAATAATCCATGTGGTAGCCATTAAAGCCTCAAGCCGCTGCAAAAAATTGCCGATGTTGATCCTTTGGGCAAGAATATAGGCTGCATAGAAGTTATGCTCGGAGAAATAAGCCCCAAGCACCGTCAGGGAAAGAAACAAAATAAGGTTTAGTCCAACCCCTCCGATGAGCAGGGCGATGAATATATTCCGGCTTGTATTGCTTTGTTTTTTGGCATAGGGATACACCATGAAGAATACGCATAATTCCCCAAACGGATAAAACACCCCGAAAAAAACCGTGTGCAGCATGTCAGGAAACGGTGTATTCATAATCGGATAGATCTGCTCTATACGCATATCGGGAATCAGCAGAGCGAGCATACCAATCAGAAAAACCGTAAAGAAAGGGAGGAAAATCTGGGCCGCCCGCCCCAGCGTTTCCAGACCCAGTCTTAAGCCATACACCAGCAGAACAATGGCCATGAAGCGGATAACTCCCCCGGGGGTCGCCTCGTAAACCTGTGTGCACATAAAATCTTCAATTTCCCTGACATAGGTAGAGGCAGCAATGAGAAAAAAGAATAAATAACTCAGAGCTACCGCTCCACCTGCCCATTTTCCTAAAATTTGTTGTGAAAGCTCGATAATTGTTTTATTAGGATCAATATTGGCTGTAGTTATCATCAGCTTTAGGGTTGCGAGACCCAAGGGAATACTAATGAGGCCGGCGATCCACGCATCTTCGTGAGCTCCTGCTGTCATTACAGAAGGATATGTAAGCGCCATGTCCCCAATAAGAGTAAAAAGCCCGAGTACTATCATTTGAGCGGTACTGATCTGGTCCTTTTCAAGTCCCATGTGATTCCTCCGTATCTGCTGCAAGCCCTCTTCAGCGTTTCAATATCATTTTCCTTAGCATGCAATATCCTTCCATAATTATGCACCCTAAACAAAATAGAGGTGGAATCGGGATAATTATCAAATTCCGCATCATACTAAGGACAGCTTGTTCACGAAAAACGGAGGTTACGTTATGGAGGATATCCTTAGGAGCCCATTGTCACACCGGCTAGAGGATAATCAGAAGCAGCTATCCCAATTGCTCGGGAAAAGCACCGATCTGATAATCAAAGAATTGCAGCTGGATCCATGTACGCAAATTGCAGTGATCTATATAGATGGTCTTATAGACACGCAGGTGCTGCATAACTCTATTCTTTTTTCCCTTCAGGAAGGCTGTGCCCCCGAGCTGCTGCGGGATCTTGATGCCGGGCAGAAGTTTGAGCTTCTGCAGAAACGTATCCTCATCGCAGGAGATCTATCTGTTACTGATGATCTGAGACAATTTGTGTATCAGCTGATGTCCGGCAATGTGATGGTGCTGGTGGACGGAATATCGAGTGCCCTGCGGATCGGGCTTCCCGGGTGGGATGACCGGAGTGTAAGTGAACCCAGCTCGCAATCGGTTGTGAGGGGACCGATGGAGGCGTTCACAGAGAATATGAGAACGAACACGTCATTGATCCGAAGAAAAATAAAAGACAGTCACCTGTGGCTCGAAACCTTCCAGATCGGCAAGGTGACGCAGACCAGCGTGTCCATTATGTATCTCACTAATATCGCAAGCCCTGACCTGGTGCTGGAGGTAAAGCGCCGATTGGACCAAATAGATACAGACAGCATTCTGGAGAGCGGATATATCGAAGAATTTATTCAGGATAAGACTGCCACGCCTTTCCCGACAATCTATAACAGTGACCGGCCGGATACCATCGCGGCGGGAATTCTGGAAGGGAAAGTGGCGATTCTTGTGGACGGAACGCCTTTTGTCCTGTTGGTGCCTTGCTTTTTTGTCTCCTTTTTCCAATCTGCCGAAGATTATTATCAGCGGTCCGATATTGGTACCTTGCTGCGGTTTGTTCGCTTTCTTTCTTTTTTTATTACGATGCTTGCCCCCTCCTTTTACGTGGCGGTTACTACGTATCATCAGGAGATGATCCCTACCAGTCTGGTCATAAGCCTTGCCGCACAACGGGAGAGCGTCCCGGTTCCGGCTTTCGTGGAGGCGCTGCTTATGGAATTGACGTATGAGATTCTCCGGGAAGCGGGCGTGAGAATACCGAAGAATATAGGGCAGGCCATCTCTATCGTCGGTACGCTGGTCATTGGCCAGGCAGCTGTTGCGGCGGGTTTTATCTCATCGGCGATGGTTATTATTGTATCCATTACGGCCATTTCCAGCTTTGTCATACCGGAGTCGGGCATGGCCATTGCCGCAAGAATGATTCGTTTTGTATTTATCGTGCTTGCTGGTTTTATAGGATTGTACGGGATATTGTTTGGCGTGTTTTTGATTGTGCTGCATTTGGCAAGCCTTCGTTCATTCGGCATGCCTTATATGAGTCCAATCGCTCCATACGAATCGAAAGATCTGAAGGATTCGATCTTCCGCCTTCCTTGGCCGCTTTTAAAGACAAGGCCGGCTAACTTGAAAGTACAGAATTTAAACCGTCAAGACACTTCCAAGGGGAAGGAACCGGCTTATGAGCCCAATAAAAAGTAAACTCCTTCGGCTGCTGCTTGCCCTTCTCATTCCCCTGCTGCTTAGCGGTTGCTGGGAAAGAAAGGAATTAAATGAAATAGCCTTTGTGCTGGGAATGGGACTGGATAAGTCAGAATCCGGCTACAAGGTCACGATGCAGGTGGTTATTCCTTCTTCGATTTCTTCACAGACAGCTGGAGGAGCGGGCGGCGGCGGCGGGGTACCAGTGGTTGTATCCAGCTTCACAGTGCCCACGATCTATGAAGCGGACCGGCAATACACTCTCATCAGTTCGAGAACCAGCTACAAAGGGCATATCCGTGTACTGGTGATCGGAGAGGAGCTAGCCCGGGCCGGGATCGCCGAGACACTTGATGTACTGAAGCGCAGCCGGGAGCCGCGGAATGATTACTTTGTCATGGTCGCGAAAGGGACCACAGCCGAAGAAGTGCTGAAGGTTCTCACCCCGCTTGATAAAATAGCGGCGAATAAATTGTTTAGTTCCCTGGACAAATCCTACAAGATATCAGCCAAAACAACTGCTGTCTCCCTTAACAAGTTCGTTGATGATCTGCTGTATGAAGGAATTAACCCGGTGTTGACCGGAGTGGAGGTGGATGGCAATACCAGCGAAGGCGACAAGATGAGCAATCTGGAACAGAGCGTACCTAAAGCCAATTTACAATACCGTAGCTTAGCTGTATTCAAGAAAGACAGGATGGTCGGGTGGTTAAGTGATAAAGAGACAATCGGCTACAATTACATCACCGATAACGTTGTCAAAACCTCAGGTAATGTAATAGGGGACGACGGCCGGCCTATTGTTATTGAAGCGATACGGACAACCACTAAACGGAAAATGAAGATGGTCGGCGGTGAACCGCATATTTATATTCATGTAAAGGCGGAGGGCAATGTGCAAGAAGTCCAGAGCAAGGATAACCTGGAGGCGGAGAGTGTGATTAGACAACTGGAAAGGAAATCGGAAGAGCGGATAATTCTGCGGATGGAAACTACCGTCAAGCAAATTATCGAGCGCTACAATGTGGATGTCATGGGCTTTGGACAGATGATCTACCGTGCCAATCCTAAAGCTTGGGCCAGGCTGCAGCAGACAAAGGGGGACAATTACCTGAAATCGCTGCCTGTCCATTACAAAGCCACCATGTCGATAAACCGGATCGGTATTACAGACAGATCTTTTATTGACGATGTCAAGGAGTGAGCGAAATGCTGTTGCTGTTATTTCTGGCTATTGCGGCTGTCTGTATAGCCGTCGATGTGCCTTTGCTAAAGCGGGGAAGCAGGACCCGGGATTTGCTGGTCTGGGGTACGCTCTGGATCATGGGCCTTGGTGCGACTGTCTGCTTCTTGTACAGAATCAAAGTACCAAGCCCGCTCCTTCTGGTCATGGTGATCTATAGGCCCGTCAACAGCCTGTTTGAATCATGGTTTTATTAGGTTCGTTTATGTATAATAATACGCCAGCAGAAATGCTGGCTTTTGTATTTAATAATCCAATTAACCATGTCGGAATAGTTAAAACCCTTAGTGGATTTGGTATAATTAAGATATTTTAGAGATATGTATGCGCTTGATTAATTGACCATAGGAAAAAAGAGAACTATAATTGGTATAAAATGGTATGTAAAGGAGAGATATAGAAATTGCTGGAACTAGATGGGGTGAATGCGGATTCTTTGGTTGACATGCTCAAACTATCATTTTCGTGGGAGAACTGGTCAGCCGTAATTGAAATTTCAGACAAATTATTTGAAATTATCGCCATCGCATATGAAACCTCTCAGTATAATACCAAGACACCTCAAAAATATCAGTTAAAAAGAAATATTGTCTACTATTTTGGGTATAGCTTATTAATGAAGGGAGTCGCTTACCAAAAGGTGGGACAATACTCAGAGTCAAGAAAGTGTATTGATCAATATACTAAATTAAGCTGGATTAAGAACTTAGATGAAGAAGGCAAAGAGGAAGTTGAATACTACAAAAACATGGCTAAAGCAAACGGCTATGTGATCGAATTACTTGAGGGAAATGAAGAGGTTTTGCCGGAGTATGTTGTTTTTTTGCAAAGTATAGGTAAGGAAGAATTGTTAAATGGAATGTTAACAGTCCTTGAGTCTGCAATAAGATACAACTATTCTGTTGATTGGGTAATTGATTTATTTAAAGATCAAATCGGGCAGATCGGAAGTAAGGAGAAAAGAGAAGATGTAAGAAGTTATATAGATTATAAATATTTACACGCTACATACTTGTATAAAAGGAAAAATATCTCTGATTCCATAAACTTGATTCTCGATATTTTAATACTCAGTGGTAAACTTGAAGATGGAACAGGCTTTCGGAAGTCCGTTGCATTTTACGAATTGCTCAGAAGTGAAGCTTCAGATTCGCAACATGAGAGGCATCAAGAGATAATGAAAAATATCTTAGAGAGGGAGTTTTTGAACAATGAAAAAGATGATCTTGTTGCTGACAGCCGTATTCGTAATTAGTTCAGTCGTAGTTGTTACCTCTGCAAGTGCAAATAATACTCCGACGAAAAATTCGGTATCCGTTAACAGCATTTCTCTCAATAATCATGGAACAGGACACTAATTTACTTTTTCTTTTGATAAAGCTGTAAAATATTGTTGACCCTTAGAATGTGATATGAACGAAGACTCTACGCATTATGCAGGGTCTTCGTTCTATTATTAGGCTGATCCTGAATACGCCTTTCACTGGGGAAGGCAACAGTTTCACGTTAGCAGTCTGAAACTTCAACTGATATTTGTATAACATAGTTGTCCGGATTTTTTTCTGCCAAATAGTTGAGGAGATCCACTGAGTAAGCACTCCCGGAGATAGCCATTCCTTTGCTACTTATATATTTGTTTATAATTGAGTACGTTACGGGCATGGTTTCATACGATCCTCTATGATTCATGATGACATAACGTCCTTTGGGTTTGATGATCATCCGCTCCCCCAGAATCGGGGTCTTGAGCCTATTGGCAATATAATCCACATAATAATCTCCCGACTCCAGGCGGTCCTTGTCTAGAATGGTCCAAATCGGGAACTCGCAATCAATAAAATGATTCTCGCAATATTCCCGTTGTTCGCTTAATTTGTGAGCAAACTCCTTGTCACCATCGCCCTGTTGTAATTGTATGGCAATGAAATATTCCTCTTCACATTCCTCTATCGACGGCCTATCGTCTATCTCCCCCTGAGCTTGCTCCGTCATTTCAATAGCACCTTTCAATAGGCTTTGCATCCTTTTAATTTTATTCCGCTCGACTTCCAGGACATCCAGCTTCTGTTTGAGCAGCTCCAGGAGCAATGGGGTGTTCTGATTTTGCATGAATCCCTTGATTTCCTGAAGTGAACTCCCTGCCTTTTTCAGCACATTTATAATATCAAGCTTGTGTGAAGGACAGTCTGGATGAAGCACTGCTGGTTGCAGAGGGCTTGCCTCCTCAGGCTGCAGAAGCATTGAAAGAGGCAGGCCGTACTGCCTTTGACCACTCTTTTTTTATTATTCTTGCGGGTGTAGCTGTATTTTTGGCAGCAGCGTCGCTAATCGTCCGGTTAGCCGGAGGGCGGTCCAAGGCTCATGATCTTTTAAAGCTTTAGCGCCGGGCACCAGGAGGTGAAGAGAGGGGAGAGGGAGTAACGCAAAAAAGCCACTTCACGGTGTGAAGTGGCCCGAAATATCGTTACTCTATTATTGACGCAATGTCTTTAGCGCTCCGCTCCAAGCCAGCACTTGATCAAGCATCGCGTTTACATTTGCGGTATGCAGATCAGCCGGTTTGAAGACTGTACCGTTCTCGAAGTCTGTGAACAAGGACAACAGCGGGTGTACCCGGACATCCGCAACCTGCAGTTCACCGAGAATTCCACGCAAGTGTTCAGCAGCGCGTACACCGCCTGCAGAACCATAACTTACGATACCTGCAGCTTTATTGTTCCATTCATCACGGGCAGAATCCAGTGCATTCTTGAGTGCTCCCGTAAGGCTGTGATTATATTCCTGGGCAATAAATACGAATCCGTCAAGTGTGGCAAGCTTTGCTCCCCAAGCCTGAGCGGGTGCGTAATCATCACTTTCACCAAGCAGCGGCAATTTGAAATCAGCAATGTCCACGATTTCATAGTTGGCATCTCCGCGTGCGTCTGCGATTCCTTTTACCCATTCACCTACTTGCGGACTTACCCGTCCTTGACGAGTGCTGCCGAGTATAATACCGATGTTTAACTTTGTCATTTGAATTACCTCCTGAGTGATTTCTTAGTTATAGTTTCTAATAACTTCTATGTGTTTATTATAGCATATTACTTTTTTAAAGCAAGTGGTTTTTCGAAACTATTAATTTTTGAATTTGAGCAGAAATTACTAGGCGTACTACAAGTGGAAACGGCTTCGCCGTCCTCAAAAGGACGGTATCCGTTTCAGCGGGAAATAGAAGGATAATTTATAGCGTGAAGCATATAAAATCTTATATTTTAAAAAAATCCGCCAAAACGGCGGATTCTGATGCTGCTTATTGATCAATCTCAATGTCTCTATAATATTCATCTTTGAGAGTTTCCCAATGCTGTTTGTCTTCATCGGTAATGGTTCTAAGCACTTTGCAGGGGTTGCCCACAGCAATAACATTATCGGGAATATCCTTGGTGACTACGGCACCGGAACCGATGATCACATTGCTGCCGATGTTTACACCGGGATTTATTACTGTGTTTGCGCCGACCCACACGTTGTTTCCAATGGTAATCGGTTTGCCAAATTCGAGCATGGTATTGCGGACCTCTGTATCAATGGGGTGGCCGGCAGTATATACACCTACCCTTGGACCAAATAACACATTGCTGCCGATGGTTACGGGTGCCACGTCAATGATGATGCAGTCATAATTTGCATAAAAGTTATTGCCGATTGTGATGTTGCAGCCGTAATCGCAGCGGAAAGGGGGCTCAATATGTAAGGATTCCCCTGTAGAACGGAATAATTCCTTGAGCAATTGCACTCTATATCCTAACTGTTCTTCCGTACTGTTGTTGAACAAACGGGTGAGCATTCTGGATTTCTTATGGTCTCGGGCTAATTCCCCACCTCTGGCAAGGTACAGCTTGCCCGCTAGCATGTTTTCTTTGTTTGTCGCCATGATTGTGGCCTCCTGAAGTGTTCTTTATTATCTTTACTGCAAGATTGCCGCCAGAATTACCGGCGTTTCTCTATAAGCTGTAAAGAATACGTCATGCTGTCGAGTGTGATGGCAATAAGGCCGTTCATGTAATCATCATCAGGATCATCCAGCAGGATAAGCTGAGGCATATGTTCTGCGGGGATGATCTCCAGACAGCTTTCCAGAATGTGCTGCACATCTTCTTGTCTGAATTGCTCTCCCGTAAGCGCAATGGTCTTCGGATTAATAACCGCGGTCAATGAAGCTACAGCATGCACGGCCAAAGGGAGAAAGGTATCATCTCCACCTAAGCGGATGAACTGCTCTTCCCGGGAAATTCCAAAGGGCAAAAAAGAAACTTCGCCAGCAAACCGGGTATTTCCCTTGTGAATATGTCCGTCAATGATAATCCCCGAGCCCGGAAAGCTGCCGCGGATAAAGGTCAGCACCACGATGGTTGAGTCTTCATCATAGGACTGTTTGTTGTAGAATCCGTAGGCGGTGAGATTCATATCATTTTCTACAGTGACCTTGACGTTGTACTTCTCCTTAAGCAGTGATTCCAGCGGAACATTGATTAACGAATGGATATCACAAATATTAATAACACCTTGATGTACAAGACCCGGAATACCGATACCAACGGCCTTAATATTGTTATATTTCTGTGTGAGCGTTGCGACCAGATGATCCAAGCTTGCCGCGTCGATAAGCTCGGGTTCCAGCAGACCTTGTTCCACAAGTTCACCGGTTGAATTGGTGACCGCAAAAGTTAAGGATAACGAGCCGTCCTCCGTTTTGGCATAGATGCAGGCAATATAGGAGAAATCGGCATTGTACAGAAAACGCCTTGCCGGGCGTCCCCCGCTGGAAGCTTCCAGTTCGGTTTCAATAACCTCGCCGGTTTCGACCAGTTCATTGAGGATGTTTCCGCAGGTTGCTATACTTAACCCTGTAACGCTGGCTACCGCAGCCTTTGTGCCTTGCTTCATCGCTTTTAAGGCTTCCTTGATCAGCTCCTGATTTATCCTTTTGACGCGAATGGAATTGTTGGCGATCTGATTCATTGGGGGCATCCTCCATACCTTTGGAACTTTCAATATTGGTTATTAAAAGTATTGTAAATAATATATCCTGAGTTTTTGCAATTGTCCAGTAAGCCAAAGAAAAAAGCAGCCCTCACCAGGGCTGCTTTCTTAAGATCACAATATCCAATGGACTCAGACGGCTATTCCCGCCGGTATTTATCCCGGTCTGCTTCTGTAATTTCACGGATGACCCGGCAGGGATTGCCGGCTGCCAGCACACCGGAGGGAATGTCCTTAGTTACGACACTTCCGGCGCCGATGACCGTGTTGTCACCGATGGTCACGCCCGGCAGGACGCTTACGCCGCCGCCAATCCAGACGTTGTTTCCAACTGCAATCGGAAAGGCAACTTCCAGCCCTTGATTGCGCTGTTCCACGTCGAGTGGGTGCCCTGCAGTATAAAATCCGCAGTTGGGCGCTACGAATACATTGTCGCCGAAGGTAATCTTCGCCCCATCGAGCATTACACTGTTGTGGTTGATATAGAAATTTTCCCCGACCTCAATATTATAGCCATAGTCACAGACAAAAGGCTGTTCGATCAGGAACCGCTCTGCTGTGCTTCCCAGAAGTTTTTTGATGATTTCTTCTCTTCCTTCGGTATTTGCCGGATGCAGCCGGTTGTATTCATAGCACATTCCCTTAGCGTATAAACGTTCTTCGATCAATTCCTTGTCATAATTTGCATCGTACAATAAACCTAAATGTGATTTTTCTTTTTCTGTCATAACCAGCTGATCTCCACTTTCTATCATTTTATTTCCGTATATTAGTAAAATAGACCTTTAAATTTTACCATACGATTTCTATTTTATTCAAATAGGATGGAATTTACAGGTGAACTGATCTAAAATAAAAGTTGTGTACAAAACAACCGGAGCCATTAGAGCCGGATCTATGGAGAGGAGCAGTGTGAAATGAAGTATCGCAGATTGGGTGGAACAGGGCTTAAGGTCAGTGAAATCAGCTTGGGAAGCTGGCTGACTTACGGCGGTTACGTGGAACGTGAGAATGCCGTTAAAGCCATTGAAACCGCTTACGGATTGGGTGTTAATTTTTTTGATACGGCCAATGTATATGAAAAAGGAGCGGCGGAGAAAGTGCTGGGCGAAACTTTACGCGGATTTCCCCGCGAGTCCTATGTTCTGGCGACCAAGGTTTTCGGCGTTATGGGGGAGGGGCCCAATGACCGCGGATTGTCCCGCAAGCATATTACCGAGCAGTGCCATGCCAGTCTGAAACGGCTTGGGGCCGAATATGTGGACATTATGTACTGCCATCGCTATGATCCGGAAACTCCTATTGAAGAAACACTGCGGACACTGGATGATCTGGTCCGTCAGGGCAAGGTGCTCTATGTGGGTGTAAGTGAATGGACGGCAGCGCAAATGGCGGAAGCGCTCGCGGTCGCCGACCGTTACCTGCTGGATCATATCGTTGTTAACCAGCCTATTTATAATATGTTCGAACGTTATATTGAGAAAGAAATCATTCCGCTCGGCCAGCGCAAAGGAATCGGACAGGTTGTCTTTTCCCCGCTGGCCCAAGGTCTGCTGACGGGTAAGTACAGCTCCGTCTCTGATATTCCTGAGGACAGCCGGGCAGCTAAGCTGGACTGGATGCGTAAAGGGATAACGGATGAGAAGATTGCCAAAGTGCGTCAGCTTGAGGGTGTTGCGGCTGAATTGGACATTTCTGTCGGCAATTTGGCGCTGGCCTGGATTCTGCGTCAGCCTAATGTGGCAAGCGCGCTGGTCGGTGCAAGCCGTCCGGAGCAGGTTGAGGAGAATGTTCTGGCCTCAGGCATAGAGCTCTCCGGGGATATTGTGACCAAGATTGAAGAGATTCTGGGCTAAAGAGAGGAGCAGACAGAGATGAAGGTATTATTTATCGGAGGGACAGGATTAATCAGCGAGGCCGTCTCCAGACTGGCCGTTCAGCGCGGGATAGAGCTGTATCTGTTTAATCGCGGAGAGCGGGGCGAATTCGTGCCGGAAGGTGCGAAGGTGATCCAGGGAGATATCCGCAAGGGGGCGGAAGCCCGTGAAGTGCTGAAGGGGTATGAATTTGATGTTGTGGTAGACTGGATCGCGTTCACTCCTGAGCAGGTACAGCTCGACATCGAACTGTTTACCGGCAAGACGAAGCAATATGTCTTTATCAGCTCGGCATCGGCTTACCAGAAGCCGCAGCGGCATTACCGGATCACGGAAGAGACGCCGCTTGTCAATCCATACTGGCAGTATTCACGCGATAAAATCGCCTGTGAGGAACTGCTGCTGGAAGCCCATCACAGCAACGGCTTCCCGGTTACGATTGTCCGTCCGTCGCATACTTATGGCGTTACAGCAATTCCTGCAGCTTTGACGAGCTGGCAGCATCCCTGGTCACTGGTAGAGCGTATCCGCAAAGGCCAGCCCCTCGTGATTCATGGGGACGGAACCTCACTCTGGACGCTGACCCACAATACCGATTTTGCCAAAGGGTTTGTCGGCCTGCTGGGACATGCTGAAGCCATTGGAGAGGCTGTCCATATCACTTCTGATGAAGTGCTGAGCTGGAATCAGATTTATGCTGCCATTGGGGAGGCTGCAGGCAGAGAGCCGAAGGTTGTGCATATCTCCACGGATTTCATCGCAGCCCATACACCGGCGGGCACAGCGGATGGCCTGATCGGGGACCAGGCGGTAAGCAGTGTGTTCGACAACAGTAAAATCAAACGGCTTGTGCCGGATTACGAGGCTACGGTTCCATTCGCAGAAGGAGTGAAGCTGTCGGTGGCGTGGTTTGAGCGTCATCCTAAGCTGTGCTTGATGGACCAGGAATGGTCGAAGATGCTGGACAACCTGATCAGCAAACATGGCATCGATCCCAAGCTGCTTTCTTATTACGTTTAAGTTTAAGCTCATAGGGTGCACATAAGCTCAAAAGACGGTGATTCCTAATAAGGATCACCGTCTTTTTGTGGGGAATTTTGTTGCTTATACGTGCTGATGTGAGGCGTGGCATGAAACGGGGAATCTTGAATATACTCTCACTACCGAAATTCCCTTAAAAGGAGTCCTGGCCATGCCGACACATCCGTATGTCTCCCGTTTTTTTGTAAATTCCGATGCACGCCGTGAGAAGCTGATTTACGATCTGCCGGAATCCTGGTGGAGCCGCCCTTATGAATACGAGTGGTGTACAAACTTTATTTCACCCCATGATGTGGTGCTGGATGCCGCTTGCGGCATTTCCCATCCGCTGAAGTTCTATCTCGCCGGATTCAGCGACGAGGTTTATGCCTGTGATCTTGATGCCCGCATCCTGTCAAAGGAAGCGATCCTCCAGAACATTGCCGAAGATATCGGAGCCGAAGCGGCGCGGCAGGCGGGGGCGAGACGGACAACAAGTCTTCATCTGGCCCAGGCCGATCTCACCAAGCTGCCGTATGCCGATGAGAGCTTTGATACGATTTTTTGCATCTCGGTACTGGAGCATCTGTCGCTGGAGGATTCTGTGCGTGCGGTGCAGGAGTTCCACAGAACGCTGAACGGAGAGGGCCTGCTGGTACTGACCTTTGATTATCCTACAGTCAATCTGCCGCTGATGAACGACGTGCTGCTGCAGTCCGGATTCCAGTATTGGGGGGAGACGGATTTCAATCTTCCTGAGGATGCTGTGCGAACGGATTTGTGGGGCGGACTGAATTGTTTCAGAGCTGTGCTCAAAAAAGCGCAAAACTAGCAGGACTTTATACCCTTCTTTTAAGAATCTGCTTTCAGTATAGTAGAACAATATCTTATAAAAAGGGGCTAGAGTATTGAAAAGATTGGCAATCATTACAGTTATTTTGTGCCTGCTTGTTCCCTCGTCTGCTGTATTTAGCAAAGGAGCAGGGGGGCAGGAGAACATCACACTTGCTTTTGCCGGAGATATTCTGCTGGACGGTTTTGTAGGTGAGCAGATTGCAAAATACGGGGTTCATTTTCCATTCACCAAAGTGGCACCGGTCCTGCAGAAAGCGGATCTTGCGTTTGCGAATCTGGAGACGCCGGTATCGGTTAGAGGGAAGGCGGCCGAGAAGAACTTTGCCTTCCGCTCCAAGCCGGAAACACTGGGTGGACTCACCTATGCGGGAATTGACGGCGTGACCGTGGCCAACAACCATATCCTGGATTACGGGCAGAACGCCATGCTGGATACGTTGGTGCATCTGGACCGGCACAAGATCGGCCATACAGGTGCAGGCAACAATATTGAGGAAGCCTTCAAACCGTATATTAAGACTGTCAAAGGCAAACGGATAGCTGTGCTGGGCACAAGCCGCGTGTTATCCGGCACCTCCTGGTATGCCGGGAAAAACAATCCCGGAGCTGCTTCAGCCTACACTGCGGAGCCGCTGATGGGTGCGATTAAGAAGTCGGCTAAGGACAACGATTATACCATTGTGTATATCCATTGGAACCAGGAGTTCAAGGACTATCCCGAGGACTACGCCCGGACGCTGGCGAAGCAAATGATCGACTGCGGTGCGGATATTATCCTTGGCGCGCACAGCCACAACCTGATGGGGATCGAATATTACAAGCATAAGCCGATCTACTATTCGCTGGGCAATTTTGTGTTCAACCGTTCTACGCGCGGCGGAGAGAAGACCCTGCATTCGATGCTGGTCAACTTTACAATCAGCGATAGCGGCGTAACCGGCAAAATTACGCCGGTTAAGATTATCGGCGGACAGCCGAATTTTATGGGCAATGCCTATAATCAGGAGACCATCAAGCGAATGAACAAGCTGTCGTTCAATGCTGTCATAGCGGCAGACGGTACAGTTACAGAGGATCTTTGACCTCAATAATATAAAGAGCATGTGATCGAGCCTAATGGCTAATCACATGCTCTTTTTTTGTCATATGAAGTTTAACACTGTATTGAAATCAGCCCTTCACTGCCCCGGCGACAACGCCTTTAACAATATACTTCTGCAGGAAGATGAATACGACGATGGACGGCAGTACAGCCATTACCATGGCCGTCATCGCATATTGCCAGTCCGAAGTGTATTGGCCCACGAATGTATAAGCTGCAAGTGTAAGTGTCTTCGTATCCGGCGAGCCGTTGACCATAAGCAGCGGAAGCAGGAAGTCATTCCAGATCCACATGACGTCGATGATGACGATGGTCGTCGTTACCGATTTCAGCAGCGGGAAGATTACACTGAAGAACAGGCGGAAGCCGGAAGCCCCGTCGATCGTGGCGCTTTCATCGATTTCCAGCGGAATGCCTTTGACGAAGCCGTGATAGATAAATACAGCCAGCGGAGCTCCGAAGCCCCAATACAGCAGACCCAGTCCCCAAGTGCTTTCGGACAGGTTCAGGTTCTTGGCAGTCTGCAGTACGGTCAGCATGATCGACTGGAACGGAATGAGCATCGGCATGATGCAGAGGAAGTAGATCACTCCGCTCCATCTGGATTTTGTCCGTGCAAGCTTATAAGCCGCAATGGACGAAATGAACACGATTCCCAGCAGGCCGACGCCGGTAATAATGAAATTGTTCAGGAACAATCTTGGATAATTGATGAACTCCCACACATAGGAGTAGTTGCTGAAGGTCAACTTCTTCGGCAGGGCAATAACGTCAGTCATGACCTCACTGAAGCTTTTCAGAGAGTTGATTACGGTCAGGAACAGCGGATACAAGAACAAAAGAGATAGGAGGACCAGAACAACTTCCAGAATGATCTTGCCCGCTTTGCTGTTGTTTGTTTTCATTATGCCTCAACCTCTCTTCTCTTGAAGAACGTAAGCTGGATGATCGTCACGACAAGCACAGCCAGGAAGAGGATGAGCGCTTTTGCCGTACCATATCCGTACAGATTGTTCTGGAAGGTATCCCGGTAAATATCATAAGCGATACTGTAGGTAGTTCCGCCAGGGCCGCCGCCGGTCAGCGACAGGATAACGTCGAACACCTTGATCGAGTTGGTCAGGGCCATAAATACCGAAATGGTGATGGATGGAGCAAGCAGCGGCAGGGTGATGCTGAAGAATCTTCTCAGCGGTCCGGCACCGTCCACGGTGGCTGCTTCCTTCAGGTCTTCAGGTACAGATTGCAGACCGGCAATATAGATGACGAGATAGAAGCCGACCGATTGCCATATGGAGACTCCTAAGATCGAGATAAAGGCCAGTCCCGGCGTCCCTAGCCAGCTTAGGTCGAATATGCCCCAGCCTGTACTTTCTCCGAGGGAGTTGAAGCCTTGCATGAAGATGAATTTCCAGATGAAGCCGACGATAACAAGACTGAGGATATAAGGGATAAAGAAAGCCGCTCTCAGCCAGGAAGTCGTCTTCAGCTTCATGTCCAGAAGCACGGCCAGCAGGATGGCCAGCACGTTAACAAGTATGATGTAGAGCACCGCATATTTGATGGTGAACCACGCCGAATCGGAGAAGTTGGTATCTCCGGTGAAGATCTGCTTGAAGTTATCCAGTCCGACAAATTTGGGGTGTTTGGATATCCCGTTCCATTTGGTCATCGAATAACGGATGGTCATGGCAAAAGGAATGTAGAATGCTACAGCGATACAGATCAGAACAGGAAGCGTGAAAATTCCGAATTCTATTTTCTCACGCCATTTTCTGCCGAGTGTTTTTAACATGGAAGCACCTCTTCTTGTATTTATAGGGTGGGAGTAATGTGCCTGGCTTGCCACACATAACCATTCCGGTTAGTCTATATTGTGTATTATAGAGCAGACCCCTATACTCAAAAATGGATTTAAGAGTACAGTTAGGGGTAAAAAGGTGAACTGAAAAGAACACCAAAAAGATGCTGAAGCTGGAGAAAAGGGTCCTGGCATTTTATGGAGGCCACCATTTCCGGTATTGAACCCTGCAAGCAAAGGAGGCCGCCGCACATCATTAGATCAATTCTGCATAAGCTGTTTGAGCCTTTACTGGAGCGGATTTCACGCCGTCTGGCGAATAAGCTGATTCTGCTGTTCACGACCATTATTATCCTGGTGGTTACCTCGCTGACGTTCATTTCCTATGGAATGCTGCGCAAGGAATCAGTGAACAGCAGAATAACGAGCACAAGCAACAACTTGCTGCTGGTCGGCCGTAATCTGGAGAGTTACCTTGACGGGATCGAGCAGCTGTCCCTGCCGCAAATCTCCTATGATGAGATTACTTACGCCATCATGCACGAATCGGAAGATTATGCTTCCAAGATGTATGTGGAGGATTACCTGAAGAACCTCTATTTTTCACGCAATGACCTGGAGGCCATAACCCTCTACGTGATCAAAGAGCAGAAGTATTATTATGTCACCAAAGAGAACTATAATATTACAATCCGGGTCGCCCAGCACCCCCCGATTGAGAATCTCACCTGGTATAAGCGTGCGCTGGCAAGCCCGTTTAACCGTTCTTATCAATCCTTTGTGCAGGACACTTCGGAACAGGATGACTATCCTATTAATAAAGACAAAAGCTTCATGGGCTACCACAGGCTGCTCCGTTCAATCGCGTCCAGAGAACCGCAGGCGGTATTGTCCTTGTACTTCAACTCCAGCGTCACCGATGAGATCATGAAGGACATTCCGTTCAACAGCGGAGAGCATTTGATGTATGTCAGCCCGGATAATGAGGCGTTTGTGGTGGATGACCGTGAATTTTATGCCAAAAGTGAAGCGGCAGGCCTGCTGGACCAGCTGACCCCAGCCCAAGGCGGACGACTTACGTGGTCGGCTGATGAACAAAAATATCTGGTGATCTATGACATTAATAAAAAAGAGGGCTGGAAGCTGATCAAGCCGATTCCCTACAAAGAAATTTATGAAGCGGCGACAACGACACGTAAATTAAACTACTTCATTGGCCTGCTGTTTCTGATCGTCTCGGTGATCCTTGTCAGCTTCATCTCCAACAGGATCACAAATCCGCTGAAAAATCTGTCGCTGCAAATGAAGCGGTTCAGTACCGGCAGCTTTGATGCCGAGGCACAGGTGGAGGGCAACGATGAGATCGCGTATCTGTCGCGCCATTTCAATAAGATGGTGGAGAAAACCAATGAACTGATCAATGAACGTTATAAAATGAAAATCGTCGAGAAAAACGCGGTGCTCAAAGCGCTGGAGGCGGAGATTAACCCGCATTTCTTATACAATGCCCTTCAGGCGATTTCTACGAAGGCATTGAAGAACAACAATGACGATATCGTTGAGATGGTTGATAATCTGGCTTTGACGTTGCGTTACTGCATCAGCGGACGTGATGTTGTTGCGGCCAGGGAAGAGCTGAGGCATATTGAACGCTATTTGGCGCTGCAGAAGGCCCGTTTCGGGAGCCGGATGCAGATCGTCTACGATTGGGACGAGACCTTGCTGGAGCTGAGTATTCCCAAGCTGTCCATTCAGACGCTGGTGGAGAACTGCATTAAGCATGCGCTGGAGAGGGTATCCTCTACAGTCACGATCAGGATTGTGGCGCGGATTACTCCAACCTACAATGTGATTTCTGTACTGGATGACGGGCCTGGCATTAGCGGGGAACGGCTTGCGGAAGTGCTGAGCTCGCTGCAGATCCAGTGGGAGGAATTTGGAGGAGACCTGTCCGATGACGGAAATGAAAGCATCGGGCTGAAAAATTTGAATACACGGCTGAAGCTCTTATATGGAGAAGAAGCGGGTCTGGCGATCAGCAGTAATGAGCACGGAACGGCAATGGAAATGCAATTACCGCAGGGAGGTCTGGGACAACATGTATAAAGTACTGATCATAGATGATGAAGAGCCGCTGCGCGAAGCCATAAACATTCTGGGGGACTGGAAGGGACTAGGGGTAGATCAGGTGCTGGAGGCTACGGACGGCAACGTTGGACTGGCCATGCTGCGGCAGCACAAAATAGATATCGCGCTTGTCGATATGAAGATGCCGGAGCTGAACGGCAGCCAGCTGCTGCAAATCGCCGAGCATGAATTTCCGGATCTGCTGCTGATTGTTATCAGTGGCTACAATGATTTCGAATATACCCGGCAGGCCATCCGTTCCAAGGTTGTCGACTATTTGCTGAAGCCGGTTAACCGGACTGATCTGAACAGTGCGCTGCACAAGGCCGTCGACCTGCTGGAGGCGAAACGCAAGAAAGAAAGCGAATTTATCAGCCAGAACATCACGCTGAACATGTCCATTCCGAAGCTGAAGGAGAAAATGTATCTGTCGATTATCGAGCGCAGCTTCAAGAACCAGTCCAATGAAGCCTTTTTGCCGCTGATCGGTGCAGATACACCCGGCCATTTTTTTGCTGTTGGGATTGTCCGGCTGCTCAATCTGGAGCAGGTCCGCAAGGGTAGATTTCATGAGGACCGGGATCTGATGCATTTTGCCGTAACGAATGTCATTAATGAGAACAGCGGCGGGGATTTTGAAGCGTTCAGCTTCGTCAGCCCCCGGGCAGAGCGTGAATTTATCGCTATCTTTACCATGAAGGGCGGTTACGGGCAGGATGCGGCCTTTCTGTCCCTGCATCATATGAAAAAGGCTGCTTCGACTTTGAAGGAGTTGTTCGGAATTGCCTGTGCAGGAGGCATTGGAGAGCCTTATAGCGATTGTATGGATATCGCACAGTCGTATGACACCGCCACAGCGTCGCTGGACGCCATTGATCTGCTGAATCTAAAGAGCGGCATTGTTGCTGACGGTGCAGGTACTAAACTACCAGTTAAGGACAGCCCTTCTCTGACTGGCCGGATGCCGCTTATCCGCAATGTTTTGGAGAGCGGAAATGTGAATCATGCCAAAAGCATCCTCGGCGAATTCACCGGACAATGGCAGTCTTCCGGGCATTTCAGCCTCGGTGCGGCTGACCGGACGATTCAAGAGTTCATTATTCTGCTGAACGATATCGCCAAGGAACTGAATGCGGTTCCTGAACGGCTGCGCGGCGGCAAAGACAAGGGATTGCGCGGGCTGGGGATCGCCGGTGATTTTGCCTCCTTTGAGCAGTTTGAAGGCGTGCTGAATCATATTCTGGATGTCTATGCCGGTGAAATCGGCAGATCCCTTGCCGGTAACCGCGGCAATGTACTGGAAAATATTAAAGCATACATTGATAACCACTATTTCGAGAATATTAAAATATCGATGTTCACGGATAAATATTTCCTGAGCAGAGAATACTTGATGAAGCTGTTCAAGGCCCAATACAGTTACGGCATTCATGAGTATGTACAAAAGGTAAGAATGGACAAGGCCAAGGACCTGCTGTCTGATCCTGCCCTCAAAATCCAGGATATCTCCGAGATGCTGGGCTATAAGGACAAAAACTATTTCAGCAAGGCGTTCCGCAATTATTACGACTGTTCACCTTCTGAATTCAGGCTCCTGCTGCCCGGGGTAGAAAAGTGAAACGGTTACATTAGCCCACTTTTTTACCCTTATAAGTTCACTTATGTACATTCTTATCCTTTTTCTTTTTATTTAGAATAGCAACAAGACCACACAAGATGCATAAGAAAGAGGGGGCAACATCATGTTAAAACGATTTATGGGACTATCTGCAAGTCTGCTGCTCGTCGGCGGTCTGCTGGCCGGTTGCGGCGGGAACAACAATAATGCCGCTACTAATAATACGGCTGGTACAAATGGGACGGATAATGCTGCCACAACTGATTCTTCCAAGCCCGTAACGATTAATATGTTTACCGCATCTCCGGAGTACACCGATGCGTTCAATGCCTACATCGCAGAATACAAAAAGGTAAAACCGAACGTTACCATCAACCTGGAAATTATGCAGGCTGACTACAATACGGTACTTAAATCGAAAATTGCTGCCGGCAGCACTCCTGACGTGTTCCAGACGACAGCCGGTGGAGATATTGATACCTTTGCTGAATACAGTGCCGATCTTACGAATGAGCCGCTTGCGGCAGCGATGACCGATGCGGTCCGCTCCAATATGAGCTCTACCGACGGCAAGGTGCTGGGACTTCCAGTGAAAGGCAACCTGTTCGTACTGATGTATAACAAAAAACTGCTGTCTGATGCCGGAATCACAGAAATTCCAAAGACAACCGCCCAGCTGGATGATGCGATCACCAAGCTGGAGGCAAAAGGCATTACACCGTTCGCCAATGCCTACAAAGAGTGGTGGGTATGGAAGCACATCTTCCAACACTTTGTGGATGCGGCTGCAATCGATGCGGGAACAGACGCTAAAACGCTTGTAGCGGATTTCATCGCCGGCAAGACGACCATCAAGGATCACCCGCTGCTGTACAATAACTTCTTTAATTACATTGACACTACAGTTAAGCACGGTACGGACAAGCCGCTGGAGCGCGACAGCAATGCTCAAGTCAGCGACTTCGCTCTAGGCAAAACCGCATTCATGAACGGTAAAGGCGCATGGGATGAAGAAGCCATTAAGAAAATTACACCAGACTTTGACCTTGGCATCGCCGGCTACCCTGTCAGCGACAAACCGGAACAGTCCCAGATTATTACTGGTGCTGACCAGGCGCTGCGCATCAACAAGGATTCTGCTGTAGTTAAGGAAACTATTGAGTTCTTCAACTGGCTGTATACTTCCGAGTACGGCAAAAACTGGTTCTCCACCGTGGCTAAGGTAATCCCGCCAATCAAGGATGCCCCAATGCCTGACCTGCAAATGCCTAAGGAAATGGAAGAAATCCTGAAGACGGAGAAATCCGGTGACCTGTCGGTCAACTACTCCCTGGATACATTCCACCAGAAATTTGGTGAACTGATGCAGGCTTACATCGGCGGCAGCAAAACTAAGGATCAAGCGATCAACGAAATTCAGAAAGCCTGGATCCAATTCGGATCGGCTCAATAAAACATTTCGATGTGGGACGGTCTCGAAGGTAAGATTCATTTACCGGGGGGCCGTCCCTTTTTTGTTGGCGGGAGGCGAAAGTTAAAGAAACAAATTATAATTATATAAGACACCAACATATGGCAGGAGGCTAAATTAAATATGGACAGCAAGATCATTGAAATCGCCGAAAATGGACTTTATCTTACGATTGAAATTACACCGGAGCAGGATGTCCGGCTGCTCCACTTCGGAGCGTCACCTTTGGAAGCCGGGGCTATCGCCGACAAGAATAAACCGGGCTTCCGGCTGCTGGAGCTGCAATTGTCGGGTGAAGACCGCGCCGAATATCACGGGCGCACCCACCGGGCCTCCTATCCGGGGCTCCGGATGGTATATGCCGGGCACAGCGACACGGGGAATGCGCTGGGACGCAAGCTGGAGCTAACCTTGACCGATCACATTACGGGAATTCAGGCGGTACAGCATTTTCAGTTCTATAAGGGCGTGCAGATTGTACGCAGCTGGACAGTGCTGAAGAATGCCGGGGAAGCAGAGGCGGCCGTGGAATACATCTCCTCATTTGCTCTTACAGGTGTAGACAAGGAGGGAAGCGGAGACCGCAACGACAAGATCGAGGTAACCCTCGCGCATAGCGGGTGGCAGAGTGAGCTGCAGTGGCGGACCTACCGGCTGCCTGAGCTGGGGATGTCCCATCTGGCCGACCGCGGCTCGAAACGGATTGCCGCAAGCAATACAGGCTCCTGGTCAGCGGCAGAATTGCTTCCCATGGCTGTGCTGCACAACAAGGAGAGCGGGACAAGCCTGTTCTGGCAGATTGAGCATAACGGCTCCTGGCATTGGGAGCTGACGGATCAGTATGATCAGCTTACACTGCTGGCCAGCGGGCCTACAGAGCATGACAACCACTGGTGGCTGAAGCTGGCCCCGGGTGAGGAGTTCACCTCGGTGCCTGTAGCTGTGGGTGCTGTACAGGGAGGATTCCAGGGAGCAGCGGAACAGCTTACGGCGTACCGCCGGATGATCCGCAGACCCAATGAGGATAATGAGCTGCTGCGGATTATTTTTAACGACTATATGAACTGCCTGTGGGGAAGCCCGACGACGGAGAAGCTGCTGCCCTTAATCGACGCCGCCGCCGATGTCGGCTGTGAATATTTCTGCATCGATGCCGGATGGTATGCGCCTGGAGAGTGGTGGGATGGCGTAGGGCAGTGGGAGCCTTCCAGTGAGCGGTTCCCGGAAGGGATTAAATATGTGCTGGACTATATCCGCAGCAAAGGAATGATTCCCGGGCTATGGCTGGAGCTGGAGGTTATAGGCATCAACAGTCCGAAGCTGGCGGAGACCGATGGCAGCTGGTTTTTCATGCGGCATGGCAAACGGGTTAAGGACCGCAGCCGCTACCAGCTCGATTACCGCAGCCCGAAAGTGATTGAACATGCTAACGGTGTTATTGCCCGTCTGGTTGAGCAGTACGGCGTAGGATACATTAAGATGGATTACAACATCAATGCAGGCATTGGAACAGAGACAGATGCGGACAGCTTCGGCGACGGGCTGCTGCAGCATAATCGTGCCTATCTGGCCTGGCTGGACAGCATCTTTGTGCGTTATCCAAATCTTGTGATCGAGAACTGTTCCAGCGGCGGCATGCGTATGGATTATGCGATGCTCAGCCGGCACAGTATCCAGTCGACCAGCGACCAGGAGGATTATGTACAGTACGCGGCCATAGCCGCAGGCTCGCCGGCGGCACTGACACCGGAGCAGTCCGCGGTCTGGTCGTATCCGCTGCGCGAGGGCGATGATGAGGAAGTCATCTTCAATATGGTCAATGCGCTGCTGCTGCGTGTGCACCAGAGCGGACATTTGGCGGAGCTAGAGCCCCGCCGCAGAAAACTGGTGAAGGAAGCTTTGGATTATTACAAAACCATCCGCAGCGATATCCCGCATGCCACGCCTTTCTGGCCGCTCGGCTTGCCGGATAGCGGGGGCGAATGGGTTAGCCTCGGGCTGCGGCGCGGGGAACGCAGGTACGTCGCGGTATGGCGGATTGCCGGAGAAGCCGAGAATGTCCAATTGCCGATAGAAGAGCTGAAGGGGCTTGAACCAGCCATCGCCTGTGCCTATCCGCAGCAGCATGACTTGGCCTGGAATTGGGATAAATCAGCAGGAGTATTGACGGTGGTCCTCCCACCGGGAAAAACAGCGAGATTGTTTGAGATTACTTCGTAAAGTTCGTAAAGCCTGCAGCCAGGGCCGGTCCCCTTGAACCTGATTCTTGGGGAGCGGCTGCTGGTTCTTTTTTTGTACATATTGAGGAAAGTCTAAAATACAAATTCCGGAAGCCGATATACTAAATGGATGCTTCAGTAAAAAAGAATAAAGGAGTTGGTTTAATTTGTTGAAGGTAGTGCCACTCAGCAGCCTTAATCGTGCGGGGGCAACAATAGCAAGCCAGAAAAATCAGAATTCAGGGATTTCTTTTCAAAATGCATTATCGACAACGAATTCGGAAGCAGTTTTGACGGAATTGGAAAATAAATTCGGCATTAAGATCAATGTGCAAGCTATACCCAAGACCGAAGAAGCAGTAAAGAGTGTGTATTCCCACTGTGTTGGCAAAGGAAATGTTACGATCGCTCCCAATATACTGAATCAGTCGGCAACAGATCCACAATTGCAAAAAAAAGTAGAAGATATCATACAGGACCATTTTGCGTCCAGCGCTAATGATAAACCGGGGGATGCCAGCGGGGTAATTATACATCCGGATGGAAAAGCTACGTTTTGGGTTATTGGTGATTATTTGACACCTGCCGAGCGGGAAAAGATTCAAAAAGAAGTAGAGGCAGACCAAAAGAAGAAGGCGGAGCAGTCGGACTTGTTAAGTAAACTAAACAGCAGCACGCTCCTCTCACAATTTGGGTCATCTACAGAGACCTCCAGTAGTGTTGAAGAAGCAAATAACGTGTATATAAATAGTGTGCGTCAAGCCAGTATGGATTCAATGCTGCGGAAAAAGGATCTGTTTCATTTAAATGATTAATACCTTCTTGGATCATGATTACCGCCTAGGTCAACGCGTTTATGACCATTTAGGCGGTTTTTTGCTATGCCATTTGAATCTTCATTCTGCCAGTCCTCCTAATTTAACATTATTCCACAAAAAACTGTCAATGGCAGCCGTTTTCGGCTATTATAATTTATAAACATCGAATATTTTGTCGAATTGACTCTAAATTATAACGAATATTTTGTCGATAAATATCAAAAGTTGTTGAAAATTAAATTGACAGGAAAGAAATAGCACTTTAAAATGCAGATATAGCGTAATCATTACTACTATTTAGAAGCTATGATAGCTTTTAACACAAATGATTATATAAAGTGTTTATATCAAGGGAGGATGCATAATGATGAAAGCAACAGGTATTGTAAGAAAAGTAGATGAACTGGGACGTATCGTGATTCCGATTGAGCTTCGCAGAACAATGGGAATTGACATAAAAGACCCACTGGAGATCTTTGTTGATGGTGAAAAAATCATTCTCAGAAAATATGAGCCTACCTGCATTTTCTCTGGAAGTGCGGAAAACCTGATTAACTTCAAAGGTAAAATGGTAAGCAAAGATGTTCTTGATGAATTGATTTCAAGTTTTGACCATATCTAATTTCTTTTCCTAACCTTACAGATTCCAATGACAGCGGGGGACCGGTGGCAGACACGTTACAGTGTCCGCCACTGGTCCCCTTTTGTTAATCTCGACTCCATAGACAATTCACACTGCTTTCCTATATCATAAAGGAATGTAACCTAGAGCTGCATGTGCAGAGCAGAGATCACTCGCAAAACAATTTGGAAAGGATGAGTCACCTGATGCTAAAGAAACCGGAAGCAATTGTATTTGATATGGATGGAACGTTGTTCCAGACGGAAACCCTGTTATTGCCTGCTTACCATAAAATGTTCGATATCCTGCGGGAAGAAGGGCTGCATACCGGGCCGACTCCGCCGGAGGAACTTATTCTGGGCAGTCTTGGCATGCTGCTGGAGCAAATTTGGAAGAATGTAATGCCGGATGCCGATGAAGCTGTACACCGCCGGGCGGATGAACTGCTGCTGCAGATGGAGGTTGAGGGATTGGAAGCAGGCGGCACCTTGCTCTATCCAATGGTTAAGGAGACCCTTGCCGCACTTCATGAACGTGGAGTCAAGCTGTTCGTGGCCAGCAACGGGTTGGAGGATTACATCCACAGCATCGTTGTTGTGCATGAGCTGAAGGATTTGTTCGAGGGCTTGTACAGCGCTGGTGGACAAGGCACTGCGACCAAAACCGAGCTGCTGCGCATTCTGCTGGACAATCACGGGATCAGCAGCGCATGGATGGTTGGGGACCGTTCCTCCGATGTGCAGGCCGGCAAAGGAAACGGACAGACCGTAATCGGCTGTGCCTATGCAGGCTTCGGACGTCAGGATGAGCTGAAGGGCTCAGACGTTATTATTACTTCCTTCGATGAATTAATCGGATTGTACGACCGGGCTGAGTAACGGATAGAAGCGGGATGCTCCATTCCTGGTACATCTGCAGTTCAAGCCTGCCTACAAACACCCCTTGCTCCGCGGTGCTGCGGACAAGGGGCGTTATTTTTCTACTCTGGAAAAGATTAAGTATTTCGGCGGTTTGCCGGACAAAACGCCTGGAAAAATAGGTTGATAACCTATCTATTTTGTGATTTAATGCAGTAGTACTGTTAAATCTTTTGGATCGGACCGGAACGCACTAACCTGCGTTTTTTTACTGTCCTGTAACCCGTCGGGTGCGGCGTGAATATATTAATTGGTACTGAGGTGAGTCTGTTTGGTTAGATTGTCTGTGGTCGTACCGGTTTATAATGAAGAAGGCAATATCCGGGAGCTTCACCAGAGCATAACGGATGCGGTGCAAGAAAAGATGGACAGCTATGAAATTGTGCTAGTCGACGATGGCAGCAAGGACCGGACCGCCTTGATTCTGGATGAGATTGCACGGTCTGACAAGTCGGTGAAGGTCATTCATTTCGAGAAACATTGCGGGCAGACGGCTGCTGTCTGGGCGGGCATAAGGCAGTCCAGGGGAGAACTGGTCGCACTCATGGACGCCGATCTGCAAAGCGACCCGCGCGATATATTCAGGCTGATGCCCTTTATCGGCAGAGTGGATTTTGTGAACGGCAAACGGGAGAACCGGAAGGTTACTTTTTTGAAAAGGATATCCTCATGGATCGGCGACGGAGTAAGGAATTGGCTTACAGGCGAAAGGATCCAGGATTCTGTATCTCCCTTAAAACTTATGAGGCGGGAAGTGGCGGACAGCTTCTTTTTATACAATGGCATGCACCGTTTTTTGCCTACACTGGCCAAAATGAACGGATTTACAGTCATCGAGGTTACAGTAACGCATCAAGAGCGAAAACACGGACATTCCAAATATGGTGTGCTCAGTCCGGCAATTACAGGATTCGTAGACGCTGTTGTCATCGGTTGGCTAAAAAAAAGAGTCATCCGGTACCGCATCAGATCTATGCCTAATCCGGATTAACGAGAAGCTTTCTGAAATCGGGAGGAGGTGCGGCGGCTGGCCAAGTTTTTAAAGAAAGGGATAGAGTCATTATGAACAAATTCAATATTAAAAATAAATTATACAAGCCTATAGTATTATTCAGCTTAGTGTTGCTTATAAAGAGTGCAGTTGCCTGGTTTGTCGTCTTTAACGACGGTCCCAACTGGAGCATGGTGTTAACGGAAATCCCCTTTTTCATCATTGTGTTCAGTCTGATTGAATGGCTGGCCTCGAAGCGGAAGATATTGTACTACATGATCGCCAATCTGCTGATTACGGTTATTTATTTTTCCGTTCTGATGTATTACAAATATTACGGTGTGATCGCTACATATCATGCTTTGCAGCAAGCGGATAAAGTCACTAAGGTAGGGGAGAGCACGTATTCTCTGATCGCCCCCTATTACCTGTTTATCTTTGTGGATATTATTTTCTTCCTCTTCTTTATGTTCCGTCCCAAGTATATTGCCAAATGGAAGGAAAGAGGCTTGAAACGCATGAACCGGGCAGTTCTGCTGGTCATCACGGCCGTTTCCATCGGACTCTGCTTCTTTAGCATCTGGCCTAATCATGCGAGCATGAATGAGATTAAAAAAGCGGAGAGTATGGGGATTCTCAATTATGAGCTGTATACCCTGTTTGCGGATACCACCGAGGACGAGGAGCTTATTGACAGCAAGGAGATTACCCAGCAGGCGGTCAATGAGCTGAAAGGAATCCAGGAGCCGGCATCACCGCAATTTTATGGGGCTGATAAAGGCAAAAACCTCATTGTGGTGCAGATGGAGTCGTTCCAGAGCTTCTTGCTCGGACTGACCATTGACGGCCAGGAGATCACTCCCAATCTTAATAAGCTGGTAAAAGAAAACACGTATTTCAACAATTTTTATACGAATGCGGGCCAAGGGACAACTTCGGATGCGGAGTTTGTGGTGAACACCTCTTTCTACGTTCCCAAGAATGAGCCGGCTACCTCTTCGGCGTATATGGAGAAATCCGTGCCGAGTTTGCCGAAGCTGCTAGCCTCGAATGGCTATGACACGGCAACCTTCCACACCAATAGTGTGGATTTCTGGAACCGCAAGGAGTTATACAAAGCGGTAGGCTTTGACACCTATTATGACCAGTCCTTTTTTGGCGACGATGACCATATCGCCTTTGGCGCATCGGATGAAGTGCTGTTTGCCAAAACAGTGCCGCAGCTGTCCCAGATGGATGCCGGGGATAAGCCGTTTTATGCGATGGTGATTTCGATGACCGCCCATCATCCCTACCATATGCCGGAAGATAAATATAAGATCGAGTTGCCGGAGCGCTTCGAGGGAACGCTGTTGGGGAATTATATTCGCGCCCAGAATTACGCGGATTATGCGATGGGGCAATTTCTTGAGGAACTGAAGACAAGCGGCCTGTGGGATGACAGCCTTATCGTCTTCTATGGCGATCACCAGGGACTGCCGATGTACACGCTTGGCAGCGATGAGAAGGAACTGATCAATGGACTGGTCGGCCATGAATATGGCTACACCGATATGTTCAACATTCCGTTCATCGTCCATTCGCCGAGTGCTAAACTGCCTGCGGTAATGGATCACACAGGCGGCCAAGTCGACATCTTGCCGACGGTGGCCAATCTGCTGGGTGTATCGGTTCAGAATCAGCTCCATTTTGGTGAAGATCTGTTCAATCAGCAGACTAACCTGCTGCCGGTCAGACATTTCCTGCCGACAGGCTCCTTCATTAACGACAAGAGCATTTATGTAACAGGGGATGCCTACGCGGACGGTACCAACTACAGTCAGCTGGATAACTCCACTCTTGAGGGCGGATCTACAGAAGCGCAATTTGATGCTGTACAACGTCTGCTGCATCTGTCCAATAGCTATATTTTGCAGCTGCCGGACCTGGAACAATAATCAAAAGCACAAAGTATAGGTTGTAAACCTACGCTTTGTGCTTTTTTGGTACACTCTAGTAGCCATCCGGCTGATCCTGTATTTGTTCAAAGTAGGCATGTACCCTGTTCAGGAGATCAATTAAAGTTTCACTTTGCTCCTGGCCCAAATAATCGACCATGCCTTTAAACATCTCCCGGATCTTGGCGACGGCTTTATCTGCGAGCAGCTCGCCTTTTTCCGTCAAGACAATGCTGCTGATTCTCCGGTCCTGTGAGTCGCTGGTGCGCACAACAAAACCTTGTGACAGCAGGCTGTTCACCATCTGTGTAATCGTAGGGGAAGTTACCTTAAGCAGCTTGCTGATCTCGGAGACAGTCAGTACCTGCTTGTCCGCTTTTGTATTGCGGAGTCTGATCGTGATCAGCACCCGTATTTCACTGGGCTTTAGCCCAAACATCGTTAGCTTCTGCCAATTCATCTTGGAGAATTGCTGAAAAGCCCCCAATAATTCATCCACATGTTCATACCTGTCTTCTTTCACTAATACACCTCATAAGCTTATTTACCTATTATTATAGCCCAGATTTAATCACTTTAGGAGTCAATAAATATACTCAGAATTTATAGCAAGGTTCGACAATTTCCGTATAAATGATTTGCTATAATAAATCGATTCTAGGAATTGCAATCTAATATTTTTATCAATAAATAACAGAATTTTGGAGGGACGTTCTTGAAGAAATCAATGATAGTGACCCTGCTAGCCAGTGTCTTTTTAACTTTTTTTATCTTTAATTCTCAGACTTCAGCGGCTGCGGTATTAGAAGGTGTTGATTCCAATTATATAATCAAAGATATGAACGGCACGTCACAGCGGCAGAAGATCAACATTTACAATCAGAGTCGGCTTGAGATGGAGATTCTTCCTGATAATTCAATGATTCAGTATACCTATGATGCGAATGGCAACCTTCTTAAGCGAAGTAAGGCTACACCCGCAGAACCGTATATCTTCAGCACTTCGGTAGTCTCCTATGATATTTATCTGAAAGGGGTTCCTGACAGTGTTAAAACTGTACGTTTTCCGACATGGACGGAATACAATCAGCAAGATGATCTCGAATGGATTGATGGTGTGAAAGTTGCTCCAAATCTCTGGAGAGGTACGGTCGTTCTGTCCAAACATGGGATGGAAACTGGCGCATATGCAACACATGTTTATGCGGATAACAAAGTTGTAGCGGGTGTAACGACTCAAGTTAAGAATACTCAAACCGTCAGCGCTCCTCAAACGGTAGGATTAGCTGCTGAATACTATGAGGTGGTTATAGAAGGCGTGTCCAGAACCATACAAGAAGTGAAATTCCCGACATGGACAGAAAAGAATGACCAGGATGATATTGAGCGGCCCTATGTGATCGGTGAGCGGATAGGCAATACAACGTGGAAGATACGGATACCCTTCAGTAAGCACAATTATGAAGCAGGTAACTATTTCACACATATCTATGCCCATGACAAGTATGGCAATTCAAACTATATCGGAGGAACGTCAGTTACTGTTAAGGGAGGTGTAGGTGTATCAGGACCGAAAACAGCCAATATCTCGGCGGGTTCATACGATGTTTTGATATACGGACTAGACCCTAATATAAAACGTGTTCAGTTCCCTACCTGGACTTCTAATAAAGAGCAGGATGACCTTGAGTGGATTGAAGGTGTGAAGGTTGCCCCTGGAGTCTGGAAAGCCACAGTAGTCTTTCAAAGACACAACTCTGAGGTGGGAAGCTATATTACGCATATCTATGCTGATAATAAATATGTTGGGGCTTTAGTTTGTAATGTTAATCGTTAGCTGAGGTACAAATAGCAGAGATAACGAATGCCAAGCAGTAATTAGAATGAAGTTGGAAAAGTGGAGAGGATGATTGGAGCAAGAATGCAAACCAATAAAATTACTAGCTATGCACTGCCATTTTTTATGATTATTGTTGTATTCAGCCTTTTTCAGAACAAGGCTTTTGCTGCAGAGAACGTAGTGGCTCCTAAAGAATCATTCGAAAGTGGTACTTTTAACGGAACCAGCTATCTCCCTGTGAATGGGACAATTACCAGTGATGCACAAAAGATAGTTAGTGGAAAGTATTCCGCTCATTTGAGTTCTCAAGCATCAGAGGAGTGGAAGGAATTTTCCTATACAGATCAAAGCAAAATTAAATTCGAAAAAAACACAACCTACTCGGTGACTTTTTCCTACAAATCATTGGATATGCAGCCGCTGGATGCGAACCGTTTTTTTTATTTCCTTGCTCGCAGTACTGATAACCTGGAAGACAAGCAGTTTACAACCTGGAATGATGCAAGTGGGGGAAACGGCATAAAAACGATGACGTTCACAACCGGAAATAAAGCAAACTATTACTTAATTTGGGGAATCCACGCAGGAGGCGCCCTTTCAATTGATGATATAACAATCGTGAAGAAAATTTCCGCACAGAGCGAATCTTTTGAAAAGGGTTCATTTGATCAGACTAATTTCCTTGCCGGATCCGGTGTTATTACTAATGACCCAGCAAAAATAGTTAACGGTCAATATTCAGCTTATCTCTCTTCATTAAACACAGAGGATTGGAAAGCATTTTCCTATACGGATACGAACAAAGTGAAGTTTGAAAAAAATACGACCTACAAAGTTACATTTTCCTATAAAACTATCGATATGGTGCCAACCGGAAGTGATCGCCGTTTTTATTTTTTAGCCAGAAGTACGGATAATACAGATGATAAAGGCTGGACGGCCTGGAGCGACGCAAGTGGGAATAAGGGAAGAAAGTCGATAACATTCACAACGGGAAACAAAGAGAATTACTATTTGATCTGGGGAATATTTAAAGGCGGCGCCCTGTCCATTGACGATATAGAAATCACAAAAGTGAATGAATCCTTTGAGAGTGGTTCGTTTACCAATACTAATTTCAATGCTGGCTCTGGAGTCATTACTAATGAATCTTCTAAAGTGATTACTGGACAATATTCTGCTTACCTTAAATCACTGGCGACCGAACCAACAAAGGAATTTGTAAATACAGATCTTAATAAGTATAAATTCGAACCTAATACGACTTATTCAGTAACTTTCTCCTATAAATCAGCTGACATGGATTCTTCGAACGCCAACCGGTATTTCTATTTCCTGGCCCGAAGTTCAGACAAGCTAGAAGAGAAAGGAATGACTACTTGGCAGAACCCTAGTGGCAGTAAGGGCAGCAAAACCGTTACGTTCACGACAGGGAGCAAGGATAATTACTATCTGGTTTGGGGCATCCGTCAAGGTGGTGCTCTTTCGCTGGATGATATAGAAATCTCTAAAGTAAGCGAATCTTTTGAAGGTGGCTCGTATAGCGGGACTGGCTTTTCACCCGTATCCGGAAGGATTACTAATGAATCCTCAAAAACCGTCAGCGGTTCATATTCTGCCTATTTAAGCTCCACAGCTTCCCAGCAGTGGGCGAATTTCGCAAGTACAGATTTGGATCAAGTAAAGTTTCAGAGCAATACGACTTATTCAGTGACCTTTTCTTATAAATCTATTGATATGGATTCAACCAATGCCAACCGCTATTTTTACTTCTCAGCACGTGGCCTAGATGATATTGAAACCAAAGGCTGGACTACATGGAATAGTGCCGCGGGAACAAAAGGAGTAGAAACGGTCACCTTTACTACCGGGAATCAAGAAAACTACTATTTGTTCTGGGGAATTTATGGTGGAGGCGCTCTCTCCATTGATGACATTATTATTAAGCAAGCGACAACTTATCTATACGATGATAATGGAAGGCTGGTGCAGATCAAACAACCCAACAATAAGATTACTTACTATAACTATGACTCAAATGGCAATCTGAAGGGGACTCGAACGGAATAGTGCTACTATGCGCTGAAAGTAATTTGCGAAAGAGGAATGCTAATGAAGAAACGGTCAGCTGTATGGATATTTGGCGTCATAATTTCACTATTATCAGCTTTCTTTATAGAACCTCCCTTTGTTTTCGGAAACTCGGTTAAAAATGCCGAAGCCGCCTATGATGGAACAATCTGGAGACCGGTAATAGCTTATGTGAATTGAATTAGGGGGTGGACCGCTCTTGCACTAGATTCGTGCTTTGCTATACATGACTTTAAAAATGAATGATAGGGGAGTATTTATTTGAAGAATAGAAAAAAGATGAATTCATTTCTCAACGTTGCTTTATCCTTTACTATATTAGTAGGCGGATTTCAAGTTACAAATGAACGTATAGCCGCTGCTGAGAGCAATCCGATCCTTTCCTCTGAATATGTTAAGGCCGAAACTAAGGTGGAAAGTCCTGCTCCTTCTCCAGCCCCATTGAATACAATATCCGAACAGCAAATTGAGCCTACATTTAATCCCGGAAATGTCCAGATGAAATCAGCCTTTGCTGAAAATAAAAAGCTTATAGACGAGGTTGTATCCGTAACTGGAGACGTTTACGATCCGAACATGTTAACCATTCAAATGTTAAAAGAGAAAACCTATGAAACGCGTATGAAATTAGTTCCTGGGAAAACAAAGGAAAATTTAGAGAAGCCTCTTGCCCGTGCGGCTGAACCCAGGTCCCTGGATTTAACCCAAACAGAAATTGAACCGCTTGTTCTGGCTGGAGCCTCCAAGGTTGATGTATATTGGGTAAATTATCTGAGCTTGCTACAGGAGAAGCGAACCCCGCTGGAACTTTGGAAATGGAAACTGAATGAGAAAAGATCCTGGGAGGATATCCAACGGGAATTTGAAAAAGAAGCAGGAATATTCAGTAAGCCCACTGTACAGGAAAATGTGTATGCAACTGAAATGTTGAACCATTTTTCTTTTAATGGAAAGCAAACAGTTTCCTCCTCAGTATATGGACAAGAAGAGGGTACCGGGAAAGGGTATCGATCAGAATTAGCCCTCTCCATGAGTACCTTCGATGCAGCCGTATCCGGTGTGATCAACAACTTGGTCATTCAAGCTCAAATCAATCAAACTTATAAGCCACAGTTTAATGACCGCAACACTTCCAGTGAAATGGTCGATCCGGTGTCAGGAAGTGTGACCCGGAAAGAAAACCTGATTCATTTGCCCGGTGTGGACGGACTGGACTTAGATATTGGCCTTATGTACAATTCCAACCAAAGTATTCCCTTTCTTATTAGTACATGGTGGAATCCCAACTTTCAGAGTTGGGAATATAGCTACAATTATCGTCTTCCGGTCTTAGGCAGTGGGTGGTCGTATCAATTCCCTCACTTACAAAGGGTTAGTCAGTTTGGGTGGATTTACCACGATGGAACAGGCAATGCGTATAGAGTTCGTGATGACTATAGTAATGATGAGCTCTCACTTTATACAAATTTACTCAATTATAAAGGCAAAGACAAGCGACTGGTATCAGAAAATGCGAATACAGACGGCGCATTCAGTAACGGGCAAGAAAGATCAAGTTTCTATATTGAGTACTTAGATCTTAAACGAGAATACTTTACCATTGATGGGGATTTAATTGGAATCGTAGATCGCTTCGGCAATACGATTACATTTAAATACGACGGATCAAGAAGATTGTTCTCGATAACGGATACCGTTGGCCGTGTGGTGAAATTTAATTACGAGGAAGACCTGGATTCCGAGGTGTTTGATGGGGAAAACGTAGATATTCGGGTCTATAGCGAAGAGAACGCAACGCAAGAAGTTCAGAAGGTGGTATTGACGAAAGGGAGAGTATTGGGGGAAATTCAAAGAAATATAGGCATACCCCCACTTCAAAAGTATATTCCGTACCTTGCGTCAATTACCGATCAAAACGGAGAGAAAACCTATTTCGAGTATCAAAATGGCTTTTCGTCTTATGTTGGTTCTTACGACGGATTTCTTTTTAATTCGTTACTGAAAAAAATTACGTATCCCAATTCTGTTACAGAATATGAATATGAACAAGCCGATCGTCATACCGGCCCGAATTCCACCGTCGTAGAATATCGGGCGAAATCTAGAAAGGACAAGACGGCATCCAAGACGTATCAGGAAATAAACTATTCGTATACAGGTGATTATACGGGGAATACCCCGGATCAATATCCGGCTGTTTTACCTGCGGATTTTCGGTTTAGTACGACATCAACTGTGGTTAGCACGACTGCCAGTAATGGGCTCCAAACCACTCATACATTTGATAAAGATGGCAGAGTGCTTCGGACGGAAACCCGGGAGGCTGGAGGCGAGCGGAAGATCACTGACAATACGGCGTTTCATGGAGTCTTTACCCGGTATCCCACAAGGACTACCCTTTCGGAGTATGCTCCTCAAGACACTGAAGCAACCGCAAATCATTTATACACCGAAACCGTGTATAACAGCTGGGGGCAGGTTGAGAGTCAAACGAAGCCGTTGACCGGAGATCAGTTTAATAATCCGGCAATCAAACAGCATTATACAACCACCTACCAGTATGAACCTAAGTATCATTTGCTGGAAACGCAGTCCTGGTATAACAATGAAAATGATGCAACACCGCAAAGTGAACGTTATACCTATACTGCTGAGGGACGGCCGGTAACGGTAACCAATGCGTTAGGAGACAGGACGGTATACAGCTATAGTTATTTTAATAGTACGGGAGGGATCTCCCAGGCAACGGCGGAGAAGACCGCCCAAGGCCAACTGGTGGCCAAAAGCGTGACCCAGTACGGGCCTGAAGGCCGTCGTGCCTACCCTACCGAACAACAGCAGTGGTTCAACATTGGTACATCCAATCAGCAGATTGTGAAAACCACGATGAGCTATGAGATGGGTTACGGGTTGCTGAAAAGTCAGAGCGACGGGAATGGCAAGACCACAACATATGAATATGATGCCGCAGGGCGTCTGAAAAAAGAGACCTATCCAAATCGCTCCAACGCTAACGGAGAAGTGTACAGCGAGGTAGTAGAGTACAACTACTCTAATACAAGTTCCGCAAACTTTGATGCTGTCAATACGGGAATGCCGGTCTTAAAAGTGGACTCTATCCGAACTGTCACTCAGTTATCGAATAACAGCGTGGTTAAAACTTATGCCAATGTACTTTATAACGGAATGGGTTTGGCCCTTTTAGAGGAACACTTTGATGATAACGCTGGAAAGTGGGTGTTCACCCAGTATCACTATGACGATATGGGCAGACCCATCTATCAGAAAGACGCGCTTTCCAATGAAATAACGGTGGGGTATGATGCTTGGGGCCAACAAAAAAGTTTAACGGATTCCTATCGTAATGTCTTTGTGACAAATTATAATTTGAAGCAGCGGAAAGCGGTAAGCTACCTGACTGCGGCGGGCACCTCCGAAACGATGAATTACATCGAGGAGTCTTATGATCCGTGGGGCCGGGTGATTTCGAAGCGGACGTTTAGAGATTGGCCGAATCAGTCGCAGCCCATCACAGAACGCTACAGTTACGATATTATCGGCAATCTTACGGGATATACCGACCCGATGAACCATCTCAATGAGGCTGGCGTGACAACCCTTTACAGTTACAACGCATTAAATCAGTTAACTGGTGTTAAGGATGCGCTAAATCAGACTACACGGTACAGCTATGACGGAAATGGACAAATATCCAAGGTGACCGTTCAGGGTAAGGGTGAGTCGGAACAAACCTTAAACACGAAGAGTTACAACGAAATCGGACTGATGACGACGAAGCAGGACGCCGCCGCCAAAAGCGAAAGTGTGTCCTATAATCATCTGGGCCAACAGACCGGTAAAACGGACCGTATGGGCAGTGTGTTCAGTTACAACTACGACGAGAGAGGCCAACTAAAGAGCAGTTCCGTTAGTGGAGTAATCAATAATACGTCTGCGACGCAAAAAATTGATTATATCTACGGAGATGGATCGCCAAATTACCACACGATCAATAGTTATGTTAATGGAACCTTAAGGGCAACGCAGAAACGTTACCTGGATAGCATGAACCAAGTACGTAACGATTACTCCGTTGGATATTCTACTACGGGTGCGGGTAACCACTCGTCGTCCATTTTAAACCAGTTGGATGTACTGGGCCGAATGACACAAATAAACGATTCCAATCTTGGGTTTTATGTAAACTACCAATTTGACAGTCAGCGGCTGATCAACGTCCAAACCAATGGCAGCGCGTCCCTAAGCAAAGCCGCATCCGACAATGTACAGTACAGCTACTATGCAAATGGCCGAGTCAAGACAATTACGTACCCGCCGTTGACGGATGGAAGTATCTTAAAAACAGAGTACACGTACAACAAAGCACTCGGTTGGGTAGAGAGCATGAAGAATACAAAGGGCAGCTCCGTGCTATCGGGATACAACTACAGCTATGATAATAATGGAAATATTACAGCGGTAACTGAAGTCCTCAATAATGGAGCAGCAAAAACGACAAGTTACGGATACGATGCTTTAAATCGTCTACTGTCAATCAAACGGCCGAATGGTCAAAGTACGCAGTACACGTATGATGTGCGTGGCAATCGTCTAACCTCAAGCGAGAGCGTCAGCACCATGCTGGATCTGAGCGATACAAGCTACACCTATGATTTACAAAACACCTTAACCGGATTGACCAAAAATGGGAATACGACCATCTTCACCTACTATGCAGACGGTCTTCGGTATTTGAAGAGTACTGGAACGACCCATACTCAGGTCAATTATGATTTTAGTGGCCAAGTTATCGCAGAGGAGAAATTAAGCGGGAGCACTGTAATACAAAAGTCCTCCTTTGTCCGTGGAGACCGGGTATTGGTGAAAAAGGACAAGACGGCAGCAAAGGATTACTACTATTTGTACAACGGTCATGGCGATGTGGTGCAAATCGTCAATACCAGCGGAACACCAGTTAACACCTACAGCTATGACGAATGGGGGAATATCACCAGCCAGACGGAAGGGATACAAAATTCCTTTAAATATGCAGGTGAGATTTACGATGCAGAAACGGGACTTTACTATCTGCGTGCGCGGTATTATGATCCGAGTATCGGGCGGTTTTTAAATGAGGATACGGTTGAGGGGCAGATTGATAATCCGCTGAGTCAGAATCTGTATACTTATGTGCATAATAATCCAATAATTAATACTGATCCAACAGGACATTATTGTGAGTCTGGTAATAGTCGCTATGGGCATAGTGGGGGGTGTAGCAGATCTAGCTCTATATATGTTCCAGATTCCATTAAGAATAACAACTCTGGAAAAAGCATAACAGAACTACTGCAAATCTATAAAAACACTAAAGCACAAGCGGTTGTTAATGCTGCAAAGATTGACCCCCATAATTACGTAGTCAAAGGCGGTGCAGCAGCCGTCCCACTTCCTGGTGCACAAGCGGGTTCGGCATTAAATGCAATTGTACAGGCGATAGGAATAACAACAGTTCTCTCTATGGACACAGCTATAAGTGATACTACTACCTCAGAGAAGAAACAGCAGACAATATATCGTGATGGTTCAATGACTAACGCAAACCATACCCCTCGAGTCATAGATACAAAAGGCTTATCCGCATTTACTAAGCCAAAAAAACCTAAAGGGTGGTTTACATCAATAGAAGCGATTAACGCTACAGGAGTCTTGACTGCAGAGGTAGATAATCCTGTAACAGGTCATGTGAGTATCAGAGCTGTTGATCCATACGAACATAAGTTATGGATGGAATCAAGAGAGAATGCCGAGGTTAGTCCTTATTATCTAACTTTAGTTTTAAAGGAAATTACATTTAAATATAATTTTAAGTAGGGGGAATAGTAATGGATATCAATAGTTTAATCCCAAAGGATAAATTCGATCTCAATTCAGTTAATACTTTGAAAACATTGGATATAAACATAATTAAACCTATTATTTCTGATCTATTAGAGTGGACTAAAGATTCAAATTGGCCAATTACAGAGGAAATCGGAGATATGCTCGTTCCCTTAGGCTCTGAATTAATACCTTATCTTAGGGGAATTTTCGATTCTAATGATGACTGTTGGAAATACTCAATACTTGTGAATTTGGTGAACAAATTACCACCAACTGTATTATCGGAAATGGAGGCTGATCTTAAAAGGTTAGCTTTAAACCCTACTGAACGTGAAAGACAAGAATATGTTGACGAAGAGGCGACCGAGATTTTATTGCTTCTACAGTAAATATGAAGGAAACTGAGGAGTGATATTCTTTATTTCAAAATGTAGGGCAAGCCCATTGTTTTATCAATAGGGGCTGCTCTTGCATTATGAACAGGTCTGCAGGTGTTCTTTCTGCCGCCTTACAACTTAAATCCCGAATCCGGCCGGAAGGGCTGTAGCTGTGACTCAAAGCTGATGTGGTCACAACATCTTTTTGAAATAAGCTTCATGGTAGCCAATTTATGAAGCGAATCAATCAGCACCGATGGAAACAAAGGATCGTCTGCTTGTCAGGTTTTAATCTTAATCGGTCTATATAGAGGTGAATTATGTTTGAATAAATCAACTTTTCCCCAGGGACTATTACTTATAATGAGATAAACGAACCTAGATATTTAAAAGAAGAAGACTTATTTCAAGTGACATACGGTGACGATAAGTATGTCCTTGATTTAGGCTGGTATGGAACAGAATACGCAATATTGATTATAGAATCTTTGGATTGGTCTAATTCACTTTGGGAAAGACGTTCTAAACAATTATCTGATCTATTTCAATTAATGAGTGAAGCGGCGACATATATAAGAAAGATACTTAATTACTCCAATGAATAAATGTAGTTTTAGTTATCAAAGCCACGTGAGATTAATACTCCATGTGGTTTTTCTTTTGAAAAGACATTTGACTGACTGAGTATGTCAGTGAATAAGATGATAGGATTACAATAATAGCAGATAGGTTTCACATGGAGTACAAAAAAGTTGCAAAAGAAATTTGTGTTTAGAAACAAACGATTCAGGATTGGATCAAGAAAGACGTAAAATTCGGTAAACCTTCTTGAGCAACTGTCCAATTTATTCAGAATCGAGAATTAAACGTTGATTTTCATTTGCTTCGATTGGATCAGTATGTCAGTAATGCATTTAACTGTTCAATTAGTCGTTCCTGTTTTTGTTCTCCTGAATGCACTCAATAAGGTGCCTATTCTGCAAATAGTGCTGTATTGTTGTGTATTAGTATCCTTCATCATCTCGGTTGTAACCTCAACTTCTTCATGTTCATCTGTTTTGGTTAAGAAATCATCAAAATTTCTGATTTTTTTGGTGAAGTAACCCCTTCTGGAACTATCTTAAACTGTTTGAAGATGTAATTACAGTAATGCAAGTCAGGATCGTATTCAACATTTCCGAATGTCACACATCTTCCTATGACCAATTAGCCCAAAGTTGTCCTATAATAATCTGGGTCAACAGACCGGTAAAACGGACCGTATGGGCAGTGTGTTCAGTTACAACTACGACGAGAGAGGCCAACTAAAGAGCAGTTCCGTTAGTGGAGTAATCAATAATACGTCTGCGACGCAAAAAATTGATTATATCTACGGAGATGGATCGCCAAACTACCACACGATCAATAGTTATGTGAATGGAGCCTTAAGGGCAACGCAGAAACGTTACCTGGATAGCATGAACCAAGTACGTAACGATTACTCCGTTGGATATTCTACTACGGGTGCGGGTAACCACTCGTCGTCCATTTTAAACCAGTTGGATGTACTGGGCCGAATGACACAAATAAACGATTCCAATCTTGGGTTTTATGTAAACTACCAATTTGACAGCCAGCGCCTGGTCAACGTCCAAACCAATGGCAGCGCGTCCCTAAGCAAAGCCGCATCCGACAATGTACAGTACAGCTACTATGCAAATGGCCGAGTCAAGACAATTACGTACCCGCCGTTGACGGATGGAAGTATCTTAAAAACAGAGTACACGTACAACAAAGCACTCGGTTGGGTAGAGAGCATGAAGAATACAAAGGGCAGCTCCGTGCTATCGGGATACAACTACAGCTATGATAATAATGGAAATATTACAGCGGTAACTGAAGTCCTCAATAATGGAGCAGCAAAAACGACAAGTTACGGATACGATGCTTTAAATCGTCTACTGTCCATCAAACGGCCCAATGGTCAAAGCACACAGTACACGTATGATGTGCGTGGCAATCGTCTAACCTCAAGCGAGAGCGTCAGCACCAGTCTGGATCTGAGCGATACAAGCTACACCTATGATTTACAAAACACCTTGACCGGATTGACCAAAAATGGAAATACGACCAGCTTTACCTACTATGCAGACGGCCTTCGATATTTGAAGAGCACTGGAACGACCCATACTCAGGTCAATTATGATTTTAGTGGTCAAGTTATCGCAGAGGAGAAATTAAGCGGCAGCACTGTAATACAAAAATCCTCCTTTGTCCGTGGAGACCGGGTATTGGTGAAAAAGGACAAGACGGCAGCAAAGGATTACTACTATTTGTACAACGGTCATGGCGATGTGGTGCAAATCGTCAATACCAGCGGAACACCGGTCAACACCTACAGCTATGACGAATGGGGGAATATCACCAGCCAGACGGAAGGGATACCAAACTCCTTTAAATATGCTGGTGAGATTTACGATGAAGAAACGGGACTTTACTATCTGCGTGCGCGGTATTATGATCCGAGTATCGGGCGGTTTTTAAATGAGGATACGGTTGAGGGGCAGATTGATAATCCGCTGAGCCAGAATTTGTATACGTATGTGAGTAATAATCCGTTGATTTATACTGATCCGACGGGACATAGACAAGAATGGGGCACAGGTGGAGCAGGAGGTAAAGATTTTGGATTCTGGCAAAAAGAGTGGAATTCTTTTAAAGAGGCAAATTCAACGTGGTATTCGGCAATAGACTTTTGGTCAATGGGGACTATGTCTCAATTAAATGACTATTATAAAATATCTCAGGAGAATCCGTGGTCTTTAGAGCATTTTCTATCTGCTGGAATGATATTTATAGAGTTAACTCCTCAAGGTAAAACAGCAAAATTAACGAATAAGGGAACCGATTTTATAAGAGGTGCACTAAAGACTTGCAATTGCTTCACTGCTGGAACGAAGGTCCAAACAGACGAAGGGGAGAAGAATATCGAAGACATTAAGGTCGGAGATAAGGTTCTTTCCAAGGATGAAGAGACTGGCGAGGTAGCTTATAAAGAGGTCGAATGGCTCTTCCAACGTGATGTTGAGGAAACGTATAATATTACTGTTGGTGATGAAGTCATAACAACAACGGATGAACATCCGTTTTGGATTGTCGGTAAAGGTTGGGTGGAGTCAAAGAACCTTGTGGTGGGCGAAGTTGTAACGACTTCGGACGGCAAAGAATTAGCAATTGAGAAGATTGAGATTAAGCAGGGGCATGCTACGGTTTACAATTTCAAGGTGAAGGATTTCCATACGTATTTTGTCTCAAACCTTGGGATTTGGACACATAATGCTTGTGGGGTAGCACCTCATACTGTTGTAAATGCATTATCAAATTTTCAAAGTAGTCAAATGAAGTTTGGTAGTAATACTTTCCTGCTTGATAAGTCAGGAATGAAACATATTCTAGAGCGTCACCATCCGAATTACTGGGATGGCTCAGTAAAGGCACAACAATCGTTTTTTGATGCAAGTATGTCAATTGACGATATTACGAGCGCCATTAAATCAGTTATGTCCCAAAATAGAGACATCCTTGCGAGTAAAGGGACTAAAGGGATGTATCAAATCACGGGTACTTACAACGGCAAGGACTATGTACTTGGGTTAAACAATGGGCGTGTAGGTCAATTTTATACTCCGTAAGGGTGATACGATGTTTCAAGTTGATTCATATTTGATGAAACCGCAATGTAAAATAGCTGATTTAAGCGATGTAGTTAGAAATCCTCAGAACTATTTTGTCGAAATCACTGATTCGTCAGGATTAAAGGGAATCTATGAGAATCTTGATTTCCAGTATCTTAACGGGGCAATTTGTCTAAAGTATTACGGCGAAAGTATGTTGGATATGAGGTATTGGGACTTGGTCGACCAATTATGGGCGTACGTTATGAATTTAATTGAAGAAGTACTTCAAAAAGGAGAGGGAAGCGTATATTTCCCTGATCAACCCGTCAAAATTATTCTCCGTCCAACAACTAAAGAGTTACTGCTATTCTCAATTGAAGGAAGCGAAGTTACAAATTATGTATTACCTAAAAATGATTTTCTGATAGCACTAGTTCAAGGTGCAGAACAGTTCTTTACCTGCATGACTGATACGTTTAGTTCCGATTGTGATTATTCCTATGAGTTAGAAAGAATAGTCAGGTTAAAAAAGGAATTACATTAGTGTATATGACCTTGGGGAGACTACAATCCTCAAGGTCATTTCTTTTACCCCCACCCATTGCCGAATGAATCGGGCGGTACATCCCGAAAGAACTTAACCCTCATTACCCCCGTATAATATTTCCTAAATATACCTGTACCTGTACGCACATGCAATGCTTTAAAATTCAAAATCCTCCGATTTCGTAAAAACCTCAATTTCATCAGATATCACCATGTTTTACTCTGAATACCTTATCTTTGTTTTCTCTCGGATTTTTCGAGAAAATGACATTTTGCAGTTATCGCAACAGTTTATAGGTAGGTCTCGATAGATAGGGTGAACAGGTCAGTTGACGTACCTATTTAGACAGTTTCACCGATTACTCCGTTGGATATTCTACAACGGGTGCGGGTAACCACTCGTCGTCCATCTTAAACCAGTTGGATGTACTGGGCCGAATGACACAAATAAATGATTCCAATCTTGGGTTTTATGTAAATTACCAATTTGACAGTCAGCGGCTGATCAACGTTCAAACCAACGGCAGCGCGTCCCTAAGCAAAGCCGCATCCGACAATGTACAGTACAGCTACTATGCCAATGGCCGAGTCAAGACAATTACGTACCCGCCGTTGACGGATGGAAGTATCTTAAAAACAGAGTACACGTACAACAAAGCACTCGGTTGGGTAGAGAGCATGAAGAATACGAAGGGCAGCTCCGTGCTATCGGGATACACCTACAGCTATGATAATAATGGGAATATTACAGCGATAACTGAAGTCCTCAATAATGGAGCAGCAAAAACGACAAGTTATGGATACGATGCTTTAAATCGTCTACTGTCAATCAAACGGCCCAATGGTCAAAGTACGCAGTACACGTATGATGTGCGTGGCAATCGTCTAACCTCAAGCGAGAGTGTCAGCTCCAGTCTGGATCTGAGCGATACAAGCTACACCTATGATTTGCAAAACACCTTGACCGGATTAACCAAAAATGGGAATACGACCATCTTCACGTACTATGCGGACGGCCTTCGGTATTTGAAGAGCACTGGAACGAGCCATACTCAGGTCAATTATGATTTTAGTGGTCAAGTTATCGCAGAGGAGAAATTAAGCGGCAGCACTGTAATACAAAAATCTTCCTTTGTCCGTGGAGACCGGGTATTGGTGAAAAAGGACAAGACGGCAGCAAAGGATTACTACTATTTGTACAATGGTCATGGCGATGTGGTGCAAATCGTCAATACCAGCGGAACACCGGTCAACACCTACAGCTATGACGAATGGGGGAATATCACCAGCCAGACGGAAGGGATACCAAACTCCTTTAAATATGCAGGTGAGATTTACGACGCAGAAACGGGACTTTACTATCTGCGTGCACGGTATTATGATCCGAGTATCGGGCGGTTTTTAAATGAGGATACGGTTGAGGGGCAGATTGATAATCCGCTGAGTCAGAATCTGTATACGTATGTGCATAATAATCCGTTAATATACAATGATCCAACAGGACATTATGCTGAGGCTGGGACGGGTGGTGTAGGTGGTTCTGAATGGTATGTTGACTTAACAACTCTTACACAGTTCGAATTACTATCTATTGTTGATGACAAGAAACAATCAGCTGACACAAGAGCACAAGCAATGGCTGAATTCATGAAAAGAAACTTTATGCTTGTTGAGATTGGTGGTTTTAGAGCTGCCTCAGGGGCAAAAAAAATAATCAATAGTGTAAAAAAGGCAGAGAAAGCTGAGGAAGCTATTAAACCTAGTCAAGGGATAATAAAAGACTTTAATGTAGATTTTTTATTGAAAGAAAAGGAAAAACACATATTTTCTGCAGATCATATTAAAAGTGGAATTATGGATTTAGGGAACACCCGAAAAGCAATTATGAAATCTGGACTTGATATTGTTGAAGAGATGAATGGAAAAGGGCTTATAAAAGAGGGAGCGACTCAAATTAGAACAACGATTAATGGGTTTAAATCGGAGATTAGGATTTTCGTTAAAGATGGCAAACTTATAAATTTAGATATGTTCAAGGGACAATCAACAAGAGATATGGGGAATACTATTACTTATCCTTAGGGGGAAAAAAGTTGAATGAATTTTATGAGGAAATATCTGAAGCAATTAATAACTACAATATAGAAAAGGTTGAAACAATTATTGAGAGCCAACTTGTAATAGAACCGAATAATATTGATTTATTGCTGCGCTTAGCAGTTACAGTTTTAACTGTTCCATTAGTCGACTATGCTAAGAGCATTGTATGTTTGAACCGTATTTTTGAGTATGACAAGAAAAATGTAGCAGCAACAATTCTAGAATGTTGTATCCATTATTATCATTTAGCAGGTATTGATGAGAACTTAGTAAACAAAATTAAATGCATTGATGATACTGACTCAGATATATGTTCACTTAAAAAGTTAATATTATCGTGGTACTTTGAAGATAAGGATAAAACAAAAAAAATTGAAATGCTGCGTGAATCTATAGAATGCAATCCAAGTAATGTTAATCCTTATGTGCAATTGGGAAGGGTGCTTATTGAAAGAGGAGATATTACAGAAGGCAGCAGTATGATAAAGAAAGCCTTAGAAAATATTAAATTTGTGTATGACAAAAATACTACTTTTGATTTCTCGGATTTTAATGAATACCTCAATCAGAATATGCGAGGCATACATCTGAGCAATGAAGTTAAAGAAACAATTGAACAAATGATAGTCTAAAGTAAAGGGGATTTGCACGTAGCCACATGTGGGTTAAATACTCCATGTGGTTTTTCTTTTGGGAAAATAGTTGACATTCTAAGTATGGCATTATAATCAAATTAGTAATACATACTAAGCATGGCGGTGAATATGGTGATAGGGTTGAAATTTTTATAGCTGACACGTTTTATATGGGTGATTCCCCATTTGTCGGCGGGGCTTGCAAATAGAATTTCCTGCATAATTGGCAGTCGAGATAGCGCCTTTCCATTCTTCAGGTGCTGTTTTAAGATCAGAATATGGCAGTTTCTCTATGGACAGAGTAGCATAATTTGGCTGATTTGCTGCAAGTGCAAAGCCCGCTGTAATTAGGGAGAGGGGCAATGAATTCTTAAAAATAAACGCACCTGATAATTCACGAATCTAAGGTTACCTTGCGGCACATTAAGCATATTAGGACAGGAATTATTAGCCCATTGGAATCACCTTCCTTCAACCGAATCAACTGGTTTTTAAGAATGATTGACGTTCATTTTAAGACAAATGTAAAATAGTAAGACAAATGTCTTGGGAGGGTGATACGTTGGGCACAATTAAAAAACTGCCAGATGCAGAGTTTGACATTATGAAAGTGATATGGGCAAATAAGGCGCCAGTAACAACCAGTATCATTATGCAACAACTGGGAAGTGAAAGAAGTTGGAAGGCTCAGACAGTCGTTTCACTTATGTTGAGGTTGGCTAAACGAGGTTTTGTCAGATCGGAGAAGAACGGCAAGGAAAACCTCTACTTTCCGCTTATTGAAAAAAATGACTACCTGAATTTTGAAACTAGCGACTTTATCGAACGCTTTCATGGAAATTCTTTTACAAGTCTGGTAGCAAGATTATATGACGGAAACAAGATAAAAGACATTGACCTTGACCAACTGACAAAGTGGCTGAAAGAAAAGAAGGAATAGTATGCAGGAGTTTTTTAGCACTTTACTTCAGAATTCAGTTACTATGTCGTTAGTGACACTTATTTATGCGGCAATACTACCCGTTTTATCGAAACGGTATGCAGCAAAGTGGTGTTACATAGGTTGGATTATAATTGCAGTCGGGTGGGTGTTTCCACTTGGCCCTCAATTTGACTTCTTGTTGAAACCTATGCAATTTTCAGATATACCGCTAACGTCTGTACACACAATTATTAGAGCCACTCCAACTATGCCCGTGCAAGATGTTATAAACACTCCAGCTTCTATTTTATTATGGTGGATATTACTGGTAATTTGGGTTCTGGGTTCTATAAGTATCGCGGCTTATCATATTTGGCGATATAGATATTTTTTAAAGTTGGTAAGCCGTTGGAGCATTCCTATAGTTCATTTCAAATGCTTGAAAATTTTAGATGGATTAAAGTTAGAGATGAACATTAAAAAAAATGTAGAGTTACGTGAGTGTCAGATTATTACAAGCCCCATGCTGGTCGTTTTTTTTCGTCCAGTGATTTTGCTGCCATCTGAACAATTTTCTGATGATGAATTATCAATGATACTGAAGCATGAGTTGGTTCATTTAAAAAGGCATGATCTTTGGTATAAGGCATTGATTTTAATGGTAACCGTGCTTCATTGGTTCAATCCGATAGTTTATCTAATGTCAAGATCCGTAGCAGCACAGTGTGAAATCTCCTGTGACGCAATAGTTATTCAGGGAGCGGATTTACAGCGGCGAAAGCAATATGCTGAAGCAATTATTAATGTTGTAAAGAACGGGGCAAAGCTCCAAACAGCATTTTCAACAAATTTTTATGGAGGAAGAAATATGAAAAGTCGCATTCTTTCAATTATGGACACAAAGCAGAAGAAGACAGGCATTATTATTCTTTGTATGACGATGTTAGGTGTTCTAATGACTGGTGCAGCTATGGCTGCGGCAACTGACTCGCAAGAATCCATTCGTCCTGAAGTAGTTGTCGCATCTCCTAATAGTAATAAAGATACGGATAATGAAGTAACCCAACTCCTAAAGTTGTTACGCCGCCCCTACGGCGACAAGACGAACGCAATTAACTCACAAGGACCGACTCGTCCTGAAGTAGTTGCCGCTTCTCCTAACAGCGATAACAATAGTGATAATGCAGTGACCCACCTTCTAGAGTTGTTAAAGCAGTCGCGATAATGTTTTTCTTCTATGCAAGAAGTCGAAGCATTTGAGTTATTTGTGGGTAATCTTATTTGAAAAATCGAGATAGCCCGTATATGTAATAGTTGTTTTTTGCCCCACAAACAAACTTAGCAGTGGTCAGCACTTCTCCAGACAATTAGTGCTGGCCTCTGTTTATTTGTTTAGGTCAGAATGCAGGGATTTCAAGATATTTGGAGGTGCTTATCTTGGAGTATAGAAAACTTACCATTGATGAAATTTGCAAACTTGAAGGTTTTCACGAAGAAATAGTAGTGGAGAAAAGTGTTCCATTATAACTCATATTGACCCTACAGGGCATTATACTGAAAGTCATGTTGATGCAATGCGTTCGATTGCTATGAAGTATGGAGAAAAATCTCAGGTTTATTGAGATATTAGAAGTGATCTTGGCGAACAAAAACCGATGCACTATTTCAGTAAAAAACTAAGAAACGAATGGTTACAACTTTTCAATATGGTTACATCTTCAAAAAGCTCAAATGATCAAGCTTCGTCGGCTAAAAGACAACTAATGGATATATATGGTAAAGATCAAGCTATTAAAGACGCAGTTGTAAGTATGGTTATAGGTATGACTAGTCCTAGGAGCAACAAACCTTTAGCAACTCAAAAAAAAGGCAAGACATTGCCAATTGACAAATAAACAGACAGATATAATAGCTAAATGGTGGAAAATGGCGAAATCAGTAAAAGAATTAACAGTAAAGATACTCGGTCAGGTAATTTTGATGCACTTTTAACCAAGATTGGAGACTAATGTGTATTATTGGAGAATTACCAAATATAGCCCAAGTAACCGCATTAATGGAGATTATACAAAAGAAGAATGGACTTCAATAAGTGATGTTGGAAAATCATACTCAAATGAAGTGTTTTTAATTGAACATTATTTACAAACTGAATCGTTATATATAATGGCTTTAATTTCAATTATGAATGAGATGAAAATAAACTCACTTCAAGTGACAAATCTTGAGAAGCATGATTTTGGATTTTTAAACGACAGATTCCATACTTTTTATTCTGATGAAATGAAAAAAATCTATAGTAATATTAAGAATGGTGATTCTATTTCTGGGAATGAATTGGTGTTGTTATGTAAATTAGTGCTAAGAGAAAAGCTTTGGTGCAAACTCAAGACTAGTTGTATGTTTGTTCACTTTGGGTTTGATTATTACATGTATATTGGCAGTGCATTAAAATGTAAGGATTCTTTAGGATTTATAGTTAATTCTGGTCTTTTTATTGAACCTTTTCAATCACCTTATCTAGAGGAAGAATAGTACTATATTTCATTTCATGGGAATAACAATTGACATCCTGAGAATTGGAGGAAAGAAAGAGTACTTGAACTTTCAGGGACTTCTCAATACTGCCTTGTACCCAGGACAGGCATAAATGTGGTGACAGCAGACAATATATCATAGTGGCTCAATGACAAATACAAATCATACACCTCGACTTAAAGATACAAAGGGATTATCCGCATTTCTTGCGCCAGATGAACCTAAAGGTTGGTTTACATCAATCGAAGCGGTTAATGTCACAGGAGTCTTGAGTGCTGAAATAGATGATCCTGTAATCAGGTCATGAGAATATCAGAGTTGTTAATACATACGAACATAGGTTATGGATGGAATCAAGAGTGAATGCTGATACTAATCCTTATTATCTAACTTTAGTTTTGAAAGCAATCACCTTTCAATATGATCATAGGTAGGGGGAAAAAGATGGATATCAAAAGATTAATCCCGAAAGATAAAATGGATATCGATTCAGTTAATAAATTGAAAACATTGGATATCAATTTAATTAGACCTATTATACCTGATTTATTAGAGTGGACTGAAGATGCAAATTGGCCTATTACAAAAGAAATTGGGAAGTTGCTGCTACCCTTAGGCAATGAATTAATTCCTCATCTAAGGAAAATTTTCGTTTCTGATGATGACTGTTGGAAATATTCAATACTAGTGAAGTTGGTTAAAAATTTACCGGAATCTGTATTATCGGAAATGGAGGCTGACCTTAAAAGGTTAGCTTTAAACCCTACTGAACGTGAAAAGCAAGAATTAGTCAACGAAGAGGCAGCCGAGATTTTATCGCTTTTGCAGTGAAAGGAATTGAATAGTAATTCTCTTCTTTATGGAATGAAGAGTAGGCCCCTTCTTCTTTTGATTCAAGAGCTGAATTAGGCCTACAGTATGGTCTATATTATTCCTATTCTATGATATAAGTCGATGAATCGCTCATAAATATCAATTATTTATTTAATAAAAGTGAGGTATCCAATGAGCAATTATGATGAGTTATTTGAGGATGCAGAAAATAATTATGAAAAAGGAGGGTATCAAACTGCCCTGGAGTTTTTTGAGAAGGCTCTAGCCATTAGATATTCTAAAGACTGTATTAATTATGGCTCAAAGCCGTAATCAGTGCTTGACGAAGTGACCGAAGGATGAAAATGGAAAAACATCTGTTACTCCTGTATTGTTGTAAGTCTCACCGAACAACAAAAAAAGGAATAAACAGATGCAGATCCAGTATATCAATGAAATGCTCGACATACCAGAGCTACAAGTTCGTCAAATTCGGTCTATGGTGGCCGACGAACTTCATATCGAAGCCATTCCACGCAGCTATAAACAATGCTGTCCCCTGTGCAAATCCGACCAAAACGTCATTCGTAAGGGAAGTAATGGCATGCGGACGGTAAGGCATTTGCCAGTGTTTGCGAAAAAAACCTTTCTGCATGTGCCTTCCATCCGATTGTCCTGCACCACTTGCGAAGCCGGATTTGGATGGTTCTATGAATTTGTCGGACCCAAGCAGCGCTACAGCTGGCTTTTTCGTTTCCATACTTTCGAACAAGCGCTCGGATCAACGGCTGCACATAGCGCTCGTATGCAGCAATTACCTACCAGTACCGTACAACGCATGCATAACGAGGCTGTTCCGGTGGAGTGTGAACGCATCGAGAAGCACGTGTGGACCGAAGCGAAAGAAATGCCCAATCTGGTTTTAGGTGTCGATGATTTTGCCATCCGAAAAGGTCATACCTACAATACCGGTATCCATAATCTCAAAGGCGAGACCATGCTGGATCTGCTTCCGGGTCGAAAGCTAAACGACTTGCGGGCGTATGCCAACACTCATCCAGACTTCCTTCTGTTGAACCCCAAAGCGGTTGTCATGGATTTAGCACAGGCGTATCATACCTGGATCAGCGAGTGCTTTCCCCACGCGATTCGCATTGCGGATCGGTTTCATGTTCATGGTTATGTGATCGACAGTGTACAGGAGGTTCGAAAAACCGTTCAACCTACGCTATCGCCACGGGCAAGGGCTTACCTGAAAGCCCATCATCGCTTGCTTAATCCGCCTGTGGAATCGCTGGAAGAGGAGAGCCGGACGAGACTGGAGATGCTGCTAACCTTCTCCCCACTACTTCGTAGCGTCTGGGAATGGAAGGAAGCATTCTCGACCTGGTATGACTGTTCGCCGAGCTTTAGTGCTGCCAAACTGGGTTTTGAGCGTTGGTGTAAGCAAGGCGAGAAGATGGATCATCCTGCTGTTCGTAGCACCTTAAAGACGATGCGCAATTGGAACATAGAAATCGTAAACTACCATCAATGCCGATGGACAAACGCAACGGTGGAAGGTCGTCACAATCGCATTAAAGCCTTCCAGCGTCGCCATTACTTTACGCGAAATCGTAGCCGTTATAAAGCAGGCATTCTCATTGAATGTAACCGCCATCGTATGTTTCGCTAATAGTCAAGCACTGATTTTGAGATTGAGCCTTAATTATATAGCATGTTGTTATTTGAAATTAGGCAAACTAACCAAAGCTCAAAGTATATTGAAAGACTTAGTTCTGAATAATCCTAATTGGGAGAAACCGCTGATAAATCTTGGAAGAGTGAATTTGGCGATGGGAGATCGTGATAAAGCATTAGAGTTCTTTGAGAGCGCAGCAAAAGTTGAACCTAATAGTGAGGATGTTTACTATTATTTGGGAGTATACTATTTTCAACAAAATAACATTATGAAGGCAAAAGAATATTATGAAAAATCTTTGTCTATTGATAATAACCAATCAGAAACTCATTTAAATCTGGGTCTCTGTTATCTTAGGTTAGATGTAATAGATAAAGCTATAATAGAATTTAAACAAGCCTACCTATTGGACTCAGATTGTATTAAAGCAATTTATAATCAAGGAATAGCTTATTATGCAATAGGAAATTATAAAGATGCATTGAATTATTATCTTGAAGCCCACAAACATATAAAGGATGATACAGATATACTGTATGATATTGCCGATTGTTATTACAAACTTAAAGATCTTGATAACTCTATTCACTGGGGGAATGAAGTACTGAAAATCGACGCGGAGCATGGTAATGCAATCAAGTTGGTGAGAAATGTTTCAATTTTGAATAATAAATGCCAGAAGTAAGGACTCGCAGCAAGATGAAATTATATCGACCACACATGAGTGTAACAACTCCATGTGGTTTCTTTTTGTATTATTATGACTTAGCGCCCACCAAGTGCAGATTTAAACTCATATTCATCTTCGCGTACACTTCACCCTATAGTCCCTTATGAAAATTTCCTGAAGTTATGGTATTTACATAAATATGCTTGCGACAATCCATCTTAATTCCACAAGTCCATTTACCTGAAATACACTATGATCACCAGATTGCACCGTTAAGGGTGTATGGCCTACACTGCCCGCAAATTTATTAACCCTTAGGAGGTGGAAATACGAACATATCTAATCTCAGCTCTAGCAGAATACTACTTTCCACTTCAGTGGAAGAAGAAATTAACTTCCTTGCGTTTTCTAATGATGAAATATTTATTTCAAAGACTAGTATTAGAAAAGTTGATTTCAATGGAAATGTAATTGATAGGAATGAAGACAAAATTAGGACCAAATCGATTTGGCTGGTCAATCGTAAAAATGATATGAAAAAGGAAATTATCCAATATGGAGAATTTGATATTAATGATGTTTACCTAACAGAAAACTATTTATATTATGTCAAAATTGTTGATGAAGATAACGATGGATTATTGCTTGAAAATGACTATCTTAGTGGAGAAGTATGGAGATTAAATAGAATAACATTTGATGATCATTTTTGTTTCAAGATAAACCCATATTATTTTCATCGCTTTTTATCCGCAGACGACTCGTATGTGGTTTTTATTTCTGAAGATCGGATTCCTGATGTTACTGAAATAGTTTTTGTGAATTTAACTACAAAACAATCTGCTGTATTAAATAATACCTATGAGAAGAATTGGTACGATTTTAGAGTAGTGAACAATCAAATAGGAGAGCCGGATTATTGTATCTATAAAGAAGTAATTGACGAAACATCAGAAAAAGATCAATCTAATCTGCAGATGCTTAAATGGAGGGATTTAATAACTCAATTGCATTGGGAATAGATTTATTTGACTCGGCTGATTTAAGATGGAAAAAAAGTAAGCTGAAGCAATGCCGAATATACGAATTTTTAAGGTGGGATGATAGAATGGGTGGTAACTGGGAGTGCTCTCTCAGTTGCCACCTTCTTTATTCAAAGCTCCGCTTTATAAACTAGGATACAGTTGAGGGACAGATTGATAACACGCTGAGTTTTAATTTGTATCCGTATGTTGCAAATAATCCTCTGATTTATTGTGATCCAAGTGAACATATGCATACCGAAATTGGCGTTAGTTACACAGATGCGGATAAAGTAACTATAGCAGCAGCGTATCAACAATTGTTTGCTATGGTTCAATCCCAGAACTACGCATATTTAATGCAAGCAGCACATGATGGCGCTAATCTAATTTGATTGAGATATGAAAGCACGGTAAGCAGAACTATTTATGTAGACTATTACGCAAGGACACCCTTCAAGAGGAGAGGGAGCCAAGAGTATACTTCTTCATTGTATAGCAAATTATACAATGGAAATGCATCACCTGTTCCAATGGCAGCTGTAAAGTTATCGTATTTATAGATATAGAGACGAAAAGGGAAGTATTAGTTTTGATCTGTTTGGTGATCACTAAAAATGATGTCTATAGTTGAGTTACAACTATTTGCAAGTGAGGAGTGAATAAATTAGTGGAAACAGATAATTTAAAAGAATTTGAGTTGAAGTATAGCTGTTTTACTAAAGCTACTAATGGCTTTTGGGAGTATGTGAACTCATGGAAGGTTGATGAACCAGATGAATTTTATGAAGCATTCATGACCTTTGATATTTCTAAAATAGTACTAGAGAAAGGGCAACCGATAGAATATGTACAAACTACATTAGTGGTACTTTTTATGGAGGGGTTTTTTGCAGAGTATCGCATTCTTCAAAAATTAAACGGAGAAATTATGGATGATGGTTTAAGTTTTAAATAGGAGCACAAGTCGAGTACAATTAATGGGAGCAAACGATACCACGGGTTTTTTCAAAGGAATTCCGGCTAGCGAGGCTACTTTTAGGGGCAAGCACTATAACCAACCACATTCTTACAGCTATACCTAACTGTCATATTTCCCACGATAATGGTTTCCGGATCTAAGTGTAAACACGTTAAAAAACTTTAATAATATCCCCATTTATCAAGAGCCAGATGATGTCTTATCACGCTCTCAGCTAAGACGGTAACTACAGTATCGAAAACAAATCCGATCTGCCGTATGATGTGAAATATGAAGATTACACATATAATATCTCAAGGAGTGTAGACTGAGAAGCATTTGGTAGATACATTCACGAATTGAAAGATGCATTCTACATGAGACCTAATCAAAATTTCACTTATCAAGATTTATTAAAATATGCACAAGAACTAAAAGATTCGTTCGGTAAAAAAGGGGGGCCATTTAGTTGAAAGGCAGTTTTTCTTTTATAGTACGTGATGAAAATTTAGACTTTGATGATATAAGTGAAAAGTTGTCAATTGCAGCAACTTCAATTATTAAAAAGGGACAGTACATTAGAAAAGGAGGGGAAACACAAGCTCCATATGATATTTGGCGATTAGAAGTAACAATATCAGAACAAACTGAACCAGAAGATGCTCTTGAGTATTTACTGAACAAGTTAAGTCCGAATTTTGAAAAAATTAATGAACTAATTGGAGTTTATAAAGAAGTTATTATTAATTGTTACTTAAGATCAGATTATGGTCAAATGGGCTTCAAGCTTTCAAACGAAATGATGAAAAAAATAGCACTTTTAGGAGTAGAACTTGATATTCACATTCTATCCTTTGGTGGAGTAGAAAACTGATATCAAAGACAGCTTATTTACAAATCTCACTGAATTTATGCGAAGAAATAAGGTTGGCTTGGAGGTAGTTGCTTCACTTGATACAGAAGTTTACTTTTTGAAAAAACCAATTGCAAAAGCTTCGAAAAAAGTACTTAAAGAAGTGCATACTAAAAACTACAGATGATATTGAAGAATTAAAAAGGCAAATACAATAACAGGTTTTCGGTGTAAGACCTTGAGGATATAATAGTCCTCAAGGTCTTTTTTTTGCCCCCCGGTGCCCCAGTACCGCGCTGGTCGCAAAACAAACAAAATATATTTTTTGGTTGTATTACATCCCCTTAAATTACCCTATAAGTGAAGGCACAAATAAAGAAGAACAAAATGATTTTGGGAGGGAGCATGATAAAAATGAAAAATGTACTATATGTACCGTTGGATGATAGATCGGTCAACCTGGATGATGTCATTGTCCAAGGGAGATCGGCGGGGATCAATGTGATCACGCCAAGTGTGGGCGATCTTAGAAACCGGCTGGATTCACAAAAGACAGCATCGGGAACAACATTACTGGCGACCTCTTCACCCGCCTATGGAAATACCGCAAACATCCGGCAGTTTATCCTTGATAATGCAGCCTCTGTAGATGGCTTTATCATCTCAACAGATATGCTAGCTTATGGGGGCTTGATCGGAAGTCGCCGTCTTCGGACGAGTGCAGGAGGAGCTTACCCGGATTATGATGCGACTATCACGAATTTGCTCGACGTGATTCGTTTAGTTAAACAATCTTATCCTAAGAAGCCGGTCTATGTAATGGATACCATTTTGAGGCTGGCCACAACGATTTTTGCAGAAGGTTTAACCTTTGAAGCCTATACAGAATCACGCAATTTCATGTTACAGCCACGGAAAAGTTTTTCACAGTTTGCTGATATTCTCACCGGATATAACTTGTCGCCAACCGGTTCTTATGGCAGTACGACCCATTTTAATAAAGACCAATATTACAATACCAGACAGCACAAGTTCAAGAGTAATCGTTACATTCTAGAGAAGCTGGTCCAAGCGGGATACATTGATTTCCTTGCGGTGGGTGTCGATGATGCCAATACGCAGGGGGTACAGATCAATGAGATTAACTTTCTGGAAGGGCGCATCAATACTTGTCTTGGCGGAACGAATGGTCAAAACCCAGATCGGGCTATTATTCTTCCAGATGCAGACGGACTGGGGCAGGCGCTAGTGGCACGTATGGCGAATCAGCTCTACCGCTGCGGAATAAAGCCAAGGTATGCCGTGCAATACTTTGGACCACATGGCTCCACCATCACCAGTCCATATGAATATATGGATGTGCATCAAAATATTTTGCGTCATGTGGATATTGTTGGCGGAAAGTCTGTGAGCACTTCACCTACCTTAGAAATTATCGCGATAACTGCTGCGAATCAGGTAACGGCTGCGGTCAGCCGGATTGCTGCCAATAGTACCCAGCACGTTCCAACTGTAGTCATTGATTTCGTGGGTGGTGGCGCAGCGAATGCCACTGTAACCGAAGCATTGCTGAGTAGCGAGCATACGGGGAGTATTTTAGGATACAGTGGCTGGAACACACCAGGTAACAAGATCGGGATTGCACTGGGTATGGGCCAGGCGCGGTATACGTACTTGGTTACGGAAAAAGATGCTGAGGCACTCAGTTCAGCAGTCAACGCTCACGGTACGCTTTTGTTTAAGCGATTCTTGAAAGACTATTATTACAAAACGTTGGCCATTGGTGAAATCCGGGAGTACTCGAGAGCCAATTCTTTGTATACAAATATCGCTACGATTGCAGATCAAAATATGATTTTGTTCAATAGTCCAGCAGACTATTCTCATTTACAAGACGTGCTGAGGGAGCGGATGCAGACGCATACAACCTCACTTTCCGGGAAAAGTGCATTCCTTATCGGCGGTTCTGGAACGGCTTATAACGTCCGCCAGATTTGTGGAACCACTTGGTCATTTTCGGAATATGTCAGTGCAGAACTCATTCATGATGATCCGGATTTTATTTGGGGCCGTGCTTTTGAGATTACTTTGAATCCTAATGTAACCTTAGAATAAGTGTTAAGACAAATAAGACAGGAATAATTAAGATAACGCCAAAAAGAAATATAATTACTGGAAGGTTATTAGAGGTAGCCTTAGGTTCAGTGAAATTAACTTGTCCTGTCCCCATTTCAAGGACTCCGTTTTTAGTAGGAGAAGCAGCCCGTTTTTCCTTAATATTTTTTATTTTTTCATCAAAAACGGGTTGGGATATTGTATTCTCTGCGTGGAGGCTACCTGATGTAGCGTTGTTGCTGTTCAGATCTATTACTCGTTCCCCTGCTATCCCATGGATGTATAAAGCATCTATACCATATCTAACGTCACTAACAAGTTTTACGTCTTCTCCTTCTTTAAGGGATGATTGTGTTGCTAAAAATGATTGCTCATTATCTATATTACTAGTAATGTTGAATATCTCCCACGAACCTGAATCATTGTTTGAATAAATTGTTTCAACATCTATATTATTCACAACTCACTACTATTTTCATTATCAGATATTTTGTAGTAAGCAGTTCCTGAACTCAATTGTGCATTTTCAAAATTTTCTTTTCCATCGAGGCCGTATTCTGATTTCACTGAACTCAAGGAATTAAGATACTTTAATTTGAATTCATTTTGTATAGTTATTTTAATCTGTTCATTTGGAACCGGCTCAAAAGAATCGGCAAAGATGAAGGTACTAAAGTTAAATAACAAGAGATTAAATATGAGGAAAGAAGAAAAAACCCATTTCTTTTTCATTAAATAAAGTCTCCTTGATAAAAACCCACCTGATTCAGGTGGGTTTTTGCTATGATTAGAGTTTTAGGCTACTGAGAGTAGCCTTTATTTCATTCAGTTGAAAATAATAACTCCCCCTATCATCAACATTAAGTTTGGTCGCATAAATCCTTATAAACTTTGCTGAAACGGGAGTAGTGAAATTGAAATTCTTCGCAGATCCGTTATTAACATAATTGGTATATGATTGATTTGGAATATCTGTCCACAGTATAGCGTTATTGCTAGCTTGAATACTGAAATCCTTTGGGAAGCTTAAGGTTGCCCGCGGGGATAGCGTAATTCCGCTAACCGATTTTGTACTTCCTAAATTCAAAACAACCCATTCTGTGTTTGACTCGTTGCTATGTGCCACACTTGACCACGAAGTCGTAGTATTATTATCTGATAATCTGCTGGCAGGCCAGTCAATTAAGCTTGATGATGCAGCCGCATTGGTGATGTTAGCCTTGAATTCGGCAAGCTGGAAATAATACGAGCCCATGTCATCCTTACTTAGTTTAGTGGCGTGGACCCGGATATACTTAGCCAGTACTGAGCTCTCAAAAGTAAAGGTTTGCACACTCCCGTTATTTACATAATTGGTATAGCTTTGATTTGGAACATCAGACCAAGTTAAAGCATCATTGCTGGTCTGGATCTTGAAATCTTTAGGAAAACTATAGGTTCCTCGGGGAGTTAAGCTAATACTGCCTACGGTCTCCATGTTGCCTAAATCGAAGGCAATCCACTCTGTAGCTGATTCACTCCCATGTGCCGGAGTAGACCAAAGGGTGGAGGTATTATTATCAGTTAATCTGTTAACAGACCAACCTTGCAAGCTAGATGAGGCTGCAATATTGCTAAGATCAGCATTGAACTCGGATAATTGAAAGTAATAATTGCCCATATCATCTTTCCCCAACTTTGTTGCATACACCCGAACATATCTGGCTACCACTGAACTATCAAATTTAAACGATTGCACAGAACCGTTATTAACATAGTTTGTATAAGACTGATGTGGGACGTCAGACCATGTTACAGCGTTATCACTGAATTGGATTTTGAAATCTTTTGGAAAGCCTAATGTGGTTCTGGGAGTTAAACTGATTCCACTAATCATATGATTTTCACCTAAATCCGTAGCAACCCATTCCTGTCCAGTTTCTACAGGGTGACCATTACTTGACCAAAAGGTGCTAGAACTGCTGTCACCTAATTTATAAGCTTCAAAACCACTATATTCAGAAGAGGTAAACATGGGAGGTTTTTTTGAACTGATTTTTTTAGTCGTATTGCCGTTGGAGTCGTATAGGTAATAAGTTGTTTCAGAGGGGGATATTTTATAATTCAATCTGCTGCTCCCATTGGAGTATTGATAATAGCTGGCGTTATTTTTCAATGACTCTACATCGGCTGGTTCAGCGTACACTTGGCTCAAGTTACAAAGAAGCACAAGTATTGACGATATCAAGCATACTTTTTTTGTGAGCTTCATTCTTTTAGCACCTTTCATAAGTCACATAGTATTTTTCAACAATGGTAAATGAAATAATCACCTGTTAAATTATACTAAGATTGAATGTAACTTGTATACGGGAATTCGGTTCAAAAGAGTGGAAGCTTTTTTCCATAAAGTGAGTATAGAAAACAATGATAAATTCATAAACAAAATCCAAGCGGATATTAACAATAAACATATTCCATATCTAATCGATTCGAAAACAAGCGAGGAAAGAGTAAGGAATTAAAAACATATTATGTTGTAGTACTAGTGAAACAAAATGAGGGAGCCATTACAAAAGATGAGGTCGAATTTTTTGTGGATGAGGCTAAAAGCAAAAAAATCAAAAAAGTGAGTTTATTATTTTATGATAAATCTAAAGCGAATGCTATTTCTAAAACAGCCGCCCCTTCTGACTCATTCAGATTGGCGGTTGTTTGGCTTTGAGTTCATCTAATCTTGCGGTTGCTTCTACCACTTCTTCAAGCTCTGCACCTGTCAAAGATAAACTGTCGACTTTTTCAATAAAACTACTCATAAGTTCGATTTCATCCATGGATGCAGCAATATCGGCTCGTAATACAAAAGCTTTGTACTGTAGTGTTAATGTTGCTTCTTCATCTTTCGAGAACACAAGGTCAAGCACTTTCGCTGCGTCAGCGGGTTTATCTTTGGCATAGGCCAATTGGTATGCGGTTTCGAAGGCAGTGGCAAATCTTGACGGAGGTTCTTGTTCAGCTGGCATGGATGAGGCATGCTTTTGTCCAATTATTAATCGATTGCCGGCAGGGTCGATGAGGTTGAATCTCCGATCCTCTGCAAGATTATTGACCTTGGTGATCCTAGGCAAACCTTTGGAAGGGACCTTGTGATAGGCTTTTTTTAAATTTCCGCAAAATTCGTTGTACACAGCATCTACGTCTGGAACATTTACATAGCACATACTGTAAGAGTTTGCGGATTCCAGCTTTTTGAGTACAAAAAAATGTAATTCTGCAATCCGGTGACGGACACAAGCGTAAAGGTTTGGTTTGGCTTGCCGATAAGTTATTTCAAAACCTAATGCTTGGTAGAAATTCAACTGTTCGTCTATGAAGCTGCAAGGAAATATAGGGATTGTTGTCCCGTTGCTGATTGTTGACAAGTTTAGAACCTCCCGAGAGTTTACTGTATTTCAAGGAATCAGCTTACCCTCTAATAGTATAGTACAACATTCGTGCAAATGATAAGGTTTACTGGAATATCTTCTTATTTTTCAATGAAAAACATAATGAACCTGCAACAACTTTAAGGATTATTTGAAGGCTACAAAGTTCGTTAGTCTATTGGAGATCGTGATAATTGTTCCGATAATTACTTTAAAAGGATGATCTGTATGTAATTTTTGTCCTAAAAGGGGAGACAAATGGAGAAATTGATAAAGACCTTACTCCAAGCCATTCTTTATGTACTAATAGTTGTTGGATTACATCTAATTTTGATTTATTTTCTTGAGATAAGGATAGAGGGCTGGGGGACAGGATTATTAAAATTCTCATTTAAGGTATACTTTGTGCCGCTATTTTTATGTTTTATTAATTCCTTTTTGTTTATAAGGACTCAGAGGATAAAGTACCATGTCATCTGGCTTCTGTTAACTACGCTCCCAAATTTTTTACTTTTGTTATTTTTCACAGCAATACAAACTAGTGGAGATAGTGAGGATGCAGTTGTCGTTTCTATTGAATTATTCCCAAAATATCAGGTGGAAATGCTCATTCTGCTTCCTGGGAGTATTTTAGTAATCCAATTTATTTTGGCTTTATATTATCTCATCAAAATAAGAAAAGAAGTTAAATCATAATTCAAGCATCATAGTGTTTTGTGTATGGTTGTTTATTGATTTTAAAATTGACGAGGGCTTTGTTGAATTGATGATTTTGTTTCCTCTTTCGTACTTGCTAATACAATTGGTTCTAGTTATAGCGTTATGGATATTGAAATTTCCAAAAAACAACTAGTACCTTGACCGATTTTGATTCTAGTTTTACATTCTTCCTATAAGAAAAATATGGGAGGGTAAGACAATGAACAAAAAATACGAGATTCGACTGGAGCCGAAAGAACGCGAATGGATCGAACAACTTCTTCATGCCGATTCAACATCCCCCGGCATTCGCCGCCGCTGTCTCGTGCTGCTGCTTTCGGATGAAAATCAAGGTGCCATCCCCAAGCAGACTGAAATTGCCAGTCGTTCAGGAGTCAGTAATGTGACGGTCTTTTATACGGTAAAAGACTATTGTACACGTGGGCTTCAGGAGACGCTTAGTTACCGTCGCCGCGCTGAACCGGCACGCCCTTCCCCGATCACCGGTGAGGTAGAAGCACGAATCATTGCGTTAGCCTGTTCTGAGCCCCCAAAGGGGTATGCTCGCTGGACCATTCGTTTGTTGACCCGCCGAGTCATCGAACTGAATATTTTGGAATCTGTCGGACGAGAAACCATTCGAACGACTTTAAAAAAACAAAACTTAAGCCTCACCTGAAAAAACAATGGTGCATTCCCGCCAAATCGAGCAGTGAGTTCGTCGCTCGGATGGAAGACGTCCTAGAGACCTACGCCCTTCCTTATGACCCTGAAATCCCGCTCATTTGTATGGATGAACAGCCGATCCAACTGCTCGATCATTCGCGGCCTCCACAAACCATGAAGCCAGGACAGGTTCTGCGAGAAGATTACGAATATGTTCGCAAAGGAAGTTGCAGCTTGTTTCTGTTCACAGAACCGCTCGCGGGATGGCGTCACGTGCAGGCTTCAGAAAGACGTACTAAATATGACTGGCTCTGCAGATCCAGGAGCTGCTAGAGGTTCACTATCCAGAAGCAAAACGGGTTCGGCTGGTGATGGACAACCTGAATACCCATACGATCTCGTCCTTGTATGAAACCTTTGCACCTGAACAGGCTTTAGCCTTGGCGAAACGGTTGGAAATTCATTATCCCCCTAAGCATGGCAGTTGGCTGAACATCGCTGAGATTGAACTCAGTGTACTGACAATTCAATGCCTGAACCGCCGAATTGCCTCTATTGAAGAATTGCAAGGCGAGGTGTCGGCTTGGGAAACCGAACGCAACCGAATCCAAAAATCCGTTGATTGGCAATTTACCACTGAGCAGGCACGAGGAAAGTTAAAACATTTGTATCCTGAAATTTGATTTGGTCAAGGTACTAGTGCATTTCTTAGGATATATGTTTGCATTATCATACTTTATAAATTTAAAGGGAGGTGTGGTTATTTTTCAAATACCTTTACTTATCAGTTGTCTTCACCGGACTCGGGATGTTCTTGTTCTTTTACACCCACATTGCATATTCCAGCGGCCACAGCATCGCTTTGCGGTAAGTGGCGCTGTCCCCGGTGCGGGCGATGTATTATACGGGGACGTGTATAGAAAAACCACAAAATACTACTTTCCAATAGGTTGAATTATGGTTGAATTATGAGCTGTTATGATATACTAATTAAAGGAGGTGCTTCTGATGTCAAAGGTTAAAGATAATTTGCTTCACTTTCTGAAGAAGGTAGAGTCGGGTGATGTTACTGCTCAAGACATTCACAATGCACAGTCCATTTTAAATTCTTCAGTCATTATTCCGTCAAGTAGTGTACTGAGAAAAGGAAACACGAGAATTCGCTTAAGACATCGGGTTGGATTCACTCCAGCCTTAAAAGACATGCTCCAATCGAACGAGTACTACACGGTCCAAGAGGTTGCTCAACGCTTCAATGTGACGGATAAAGCAGTCTATAAATGGATTAAACAAAATAAAATTGAGTGGGAGCGGACCAGTCAAAATAGTAGGGACATCCGTATTCCCAAAAATCAATTTAAAAGTCCTCCTGCCAAAGCCGAGGCCTCAGATCTGGAAAAATCAATATTCAATGATGCTGTTGAAATGGAACTCGTTAAACGCCAGGATCTATACCGCGATGAAGACTAAAATTGTAATTTGGGATGGTTGTATACTCGCTGATCGGTTTATTTATCGTAACCATAGGGTTCGCAAGGAATTCGACCGGTTGCTTTTGAACATGACAAACTTATGCCACTCTTTAGAATGTTCGCCGGAATTTTTAATGTTGAATTTCTAGATTCATTAGCGCATATAGCTTGGCCTGAATTCTCAGACGATTATAAACTGATCGTCGATGAGATCTTGTATGAAGAGTATGGGTGGCGTAATAAGGGCCAAGATGTGATTGAGGAGTATTTGGGAAAAACAATACATAATGCTGATATGATTGTGACTTATAATCTTAAAGATTTCATTGACCCGTTCGGCAGAATTCGTGTAATGAATCTGGATATGTTTCTATCCCCTGAAGTTCAGGAGGCTTTGTTTTGAAATTTGCTTCAATTCTTCATGTTCCTTTGTTTCTTGTTTATAGTTTTCATCATCCTTCAGAAATATATTAATTCTTTTCGTATATGCATCTTCTAGCATCCATGAGTACCCAGGGGTATATGTAAATATTGTCTCAATCCTCTGAATAGTTTTTTTGAAATTAAACTCCACTTTCGCAACAACAACCGCCCCTTCTGAATCACTCAGAGAGGCGGTTGTTTGGCTTTGAGTAACAGATTTACTCATCAGTTGTCTTCACCGGACTCGGCGTGTTCTTGTTCTTGTACACCCACATCGCATACTCCAGCGGGCGGACCAGCGCTTTACGGTAGGTGCCGCTGTCGCCGGAACGGGCGAAGACTTCGCGGGCCGGCTTGGGATTGACCTCCAGCACCTAAATCTTTCCCTCGCGGTCGATAGCGAGGTCCAGCGCCAGCTCGCACAGGGCGCCGAAGCTGTCTTCAAGGAAGGCTGCGGCTTCAAGCCCCAGCTTTTCAGCCGTTTTCATGGCTTTGGACGCTTTTTCTTCGCTGCCGAGCCATTTCTTCAGCAGGACTTCCGCACGTACCGCATGTCCGCCGCCGTGAAGGTTAGACGTCCCGCTGCCGTTCAATCCGCAGGATGCCGCGTCCACCGGTGCCGTTAATCGGTTTGACGTAGACGACAGGGCTGAATTTCAGCATCCGGTGCAGATCGGCGGAAGACTGATATAGCAAAGTTTCCGGCATATGCTGGCGGAAGCGGCTTTTCTGCGAAAAGGTCTGGTGAACGGTCCATTTATTGCGCAGCGGCCGGTTCAGAAAGGTAAGATGATTATAACGGGAGCGGAATTTGAGCAGCTGCTGAAAGCGGGCATTGCGCTGGATCCGGCAGCGGTCATAGATCATATTCGGGAATGGCCGCCATTTGCGCGACCATTTGCCGCTCCCCGGATCATAGACCATTGCATGGATCAACTCTTTACCGGGATTCACATCTGCGGGAGTGAATACAAAGACACATTCATCATAGATGTAGATACAGAAACAGTTCAAACAGCTCTTTATACTGGTAGGGACCTTTTTATAAACCACTTTATTAAGCGCGGATTTCAATAACGTATTCTGCTCATGGGATTGTAATCGCCCCGAACAACTGGGCTCCTTCTCTTTACATTTTGGTAAGCATATAGGTCGCTTTGGATAAACTGATGCCGTACTCCCTCTTGATCCAAGCCAAATAGTTCGCAACATTTCCCGATACTCGAGTGAGGACAGGAATAAGAACACGAACATACAGACCTGCGTGCGCGGTGATAAGATCCCGGCAATCGGACGATTCATCACTGAAGACGCTTGGGAAGGGCGGATTAGCCACCCGATTACCCAGAACTCGTACAGTCTTTAATTCGCTAATTTATGTGGACCCGAGCGGGCATGTAGCCGTTTCCCATGACCTTTAGGATACGAAATATACCATAAGGTTACATCGTTTCAAAGATTTTTTGAGACTATGCCATTACCTGGATAACTCCACTTGGCATTGAAGATCGCTTCGCTTTGTTCCCAATACTGACGAATAGCCTGATCTCGTTCGGGATTCGGGAAATATTCATGATAAATGGTGCTGGCTGGACAGAATAAGACGCGGAAGCCTGAATAATTAGCATTAAAGCAATAGTCTGTCTCTTCAAAGTAATGAAAGTAATGTTCATCTAATAAGCCCAGCTTCTCCAGCAGATTCCTTTTCAATAGAAAACATGCTCCGTTTATTGCTAAGCATGCTCTTGTTTCCTCCAGAAGGCCAGGTTCATTGAGACACATAAAGTATGGAGAAGTCCAATCCCAGTTTGTTCCCACCCCCACCAGTTGGTTGTTGCTGTTGATTAATTTAGGCGCCACCACGGCGTTCTTCTGATCTGACCAGAGCAACTCATGGAGCGGAGACAGCCATCCGCTTGTAACGAAAACGTCCGGATTCATCACAACGACCGTCTCCGAATTCCCGCTCATTATCCCTCGATTGACCGCACTTGAATACCCCTTGTTATACCCATTCTCTATTAATGTAACTTCGTTGCGGCTTCTTACATACTCAAGTGTGCCATCGGTGCTTCCATTATCCACAATGATGATTCTATAAGGAAAAGGCGTATGTTTTTGAATGGCATCTAAACACCTCTTGATAGTAGAAACAGAGTTGAAGGTGACAATAACCAAATCCGTGCCCATTGACAGGTCCCCCTTTTGTTCCAATGATCGTATTCTTTTCATAATATGAAAATAAACTCTACAGTGACATGGATGAAGGACTATTTGTGATGAAAAAACAAACAGGATCAAAATAGGTGAATGCTTACGTTCAATCTTGTCAAGTGGGAATAGACTAAGTGCATAAGAAAAGTGGAGTGTGAGCTAAATGACAATAACGGTTATTACCCCGGTTCTAAACGAAGAAACTTTCTTACCCGTATATCTTGAAAGCTTATCATCCTATGCAGACGAAATCATCATTGTTGACGGGGGGAGCACGGATCGTTCAGTTGAAATTATTCAATCGTACATCAGTAAATGCAATATTCGCCTATTTATCAGAAAACAAGGGACGGCGTACACCGATGAGTGGAATGAGTCGGTTGTGCGAAATTTCATGGTTAACCAAGCCAGAGGGGATTGGATCGCCAATATTGATGCCGACGAAATATTCGACGACGCTATAAAGACTATATTGCCTGAAAAAATGAAGCAGACGAGTGCTGACGTACTTCTGTTTCCGATGATTAATTTTTGGAAAGATCCGTGGACCGTGCGCGTTAACGCGCCAAACGATGAGAGATGGTCAAATGATATCGTACGTATGTGGAGAAACGGGAAAGGGATTCGCTACCGGGATCAAAAACATCACTGCACATTGCATAATGAAGCAGGTGATGTTTGGTCGCTGCCCTCAGAACGAATCAATGTGCCGCTTTATCATTATCATTATGCGCTTGGGAAACGATTCAAGTTCAACGATAACCGGCGAGGAGATGTTAACTTATACAATAATTCGGGTGATCCCAACTGGTCTTATCATCATGATGAATACGAGGTGAGAACTGTCCCTTATAGGGGCAAACATCCTGAAAGTATTAGGAAATATTTTAACATCTGATAAAGAAGAGACCAATTGGAAGGGTGGACTGACGTGTATACAAAAGAGCAGCGCAGGTTATTAAGAATGCTGAATGAAGTTATCAAGTGGGATAAGAGTAAAAAACTATCACGTTTACAAAAGAAAAAAATGATCCGTAAGATCCATTATTGGGAGAAAACGAAGAAAAGAAAACCGATTCGTCCAAAAGTATCGCCTATTAACCCGAATATAGTTTTGCAAAGAAACATACCTTTACTCAACGAGAGTGACATGAATGACCAATATGCAACTCAGATGCATTCTTCGAAATTGATTGAAGAGCAGAGTTATGACAAACCAGTGGAAAATATGTATCCTTTAAAATTGGTTGAAGGGCCGATTTACGGACAATCCTTGGAATGCAATTACTATCCGAAATTGATTGAAGAGCATATGGCGAGAATCAATCAGCCAGGCAGTTCTAATATCGATTTATTCTGCTTCCCCATCATTGACTGGGATTACCGTTGGCAAAGACCGCAACAATTAAGCCGTCAATTTGCGCAGAATGGCTGCCGTGTATTTTATTTTTACATCGATAGTTTGCCAATAGAAAACCAGAACGCGACATTTGAAGATATTCGATCACAGATCGAGCTGGATGAGGTGGAAAACAAGGTATGGCGGGTGAAGCTGTGCTCTTATTCAGTTTTGAATGTCTACCGGAATACGATCCACCATCCATTAGACCTCCAATACTTGAAGTGGTCTTTAGAGGCGCTGAAACAAAGGTTCAATATTACTCATACCGTATCGATTGTCGATCTGCCGTTTTGGTCGACACTTGTTTTCGAGCTTGAGCATAATAAAATCATTTATGATTGCATGGATGAACACTCCGGATTCTCAAATACTTCTTCAGAGCTCTTGGCGCTCGAACCTGTTCTTATGGATAAGGCTGACGTCATAGTCACTTCCTCGAATCATCTCTATAACAAAGCTAAACAGCTTAATCCTTCTGTTTATCTCATACCAAATGCAGGAGATTTTGATCATTTTTCGGGCAGTGCAATGAAACGGCCCGCAGATATTTCGCAGGTGAGCGGGCCGATTATCGGCTATATAGGCGCCATTGCTGACTGGTTTGATATGCAGTTGGTTTACGATCTAGCTAATGGAAATCCTCACTGGAACTTTGTTCTAATCGGCAGTACGTATTTCAGTGATACAACGGAAATCGAGAAGCTGAATAATGTCTATTTTCTGGGAGAAAAGCCTTATTCCGTTCTACCCGGATATCTCCATTCATTCGATGTTTGCATCATCCCGTTCTTGATCAATAAACTGACAATCGCTACTAATCCTGTTAAGGTATACGAATATTTGGCTGCAGGCAAGCCAGTGGTTTCCTCGGACCTGCCGGAACTGGGCAGTATGACAGATTATGTTAAGCTTGCCAGTAGTGCCAAACAATTCGAAGCTTTGATACGGGTGGCTCTTCAAGAAACTGACGGAACTACATGCATAGCGAGGCGTAAACAGTTCGCAGCCGAAAATACGTGGAAGAAACGTTTCGACTCCTTTCAAACAATTATTCAAAAAATGCTCTATCCTAAAGTAAGCATTATTATCGTAACGCATAATAACTGGGAATTGAGCCGTCGTTGTATCGATAGCTTGCTGAGCAATACCGGTTATCCGCGACTGGAAATTGTTGTTGTGGATAATGCTTCAGCAGATGAAACGCCAGAGCAACTGCTAAAGTACAGCCAGGCCCAAATCAAGCCCATCTTGCTTCCCGAGAACACTGGATTTGCACAGGGGAATATTATAGGTATAACTAATGCTACAGGGGAATATATTGTTTTGTTAAACAACGATACGATTGTCCCCGAGGGATGGCTTCCCCGCTTGCTCCGTCCCTTCTTTGTCGACGACACGATTGGTGCAGTTGGCCCGATGTCCAATTACGTAGGCAACGATCAAAAACTGGACTTTTGTATTGCAGATGGAATAACTGGAGCTAATCAAATTTGGCTTGACGAATTCTACAAACTATATAAGCAAAGAATACGTTTTACGGAATTACTGGGTTTTTTCTGTGTAGCCCTTAAAAAGGAAGTCATCGCACAAGTTGGTCATCTAGACAAAAATTACGGGTATGGCATGTTTGAGGATGACGATTATTGTTTGCGGATGATTGAGGCAGGGTATCGTCTGGCAATTGCTGAAGATGCCTTTGTCTATCACCAGGGAAGTTCAGTCTTTAAACAATGGAGTAAAGAGGAATATACGAGCTTATTTCAAAAGAATAAAGCTTATTTCGAGTCGAAATGGAAAAGAAAGTGGAAACAGCCGAATTTGCCGTTGTCTCTGTTTATTAACGTACAGGACAGCACTAAAATAGCCGAAATAGTGGCTGCTAGCGGTAAACACCCCATATTGATCTATTGTCCCGATGAATGGGCCGATTCGAAAGAGGAATTGCAACAAAATCTTCTAGCCGTTCGCAACAATGATCAGCTGCTGGTGATCGCTATTGTCCAAACTTACCTGTCCGAACCGGTGCATGGCCTTCGTAAGCTCGGACCTGATCTTTATTTGACAAATAACGAGCAGTTTATTCAGCTGACGAAATTCGAACAAATATATTCCTTTACTGGAGGTGAGAGAAGTGGTGACCCAAGCGGATTATTTACAAGCGGCCAGTACCAGGGAGTATAAGGATATATTCGACCTTGAAAGACCTCTTGTTACGATTTGTATACCGACATTCAATCGAGCCGATTTCTTGCTGACCCGCAGCCTTAAATCGGCTGTTCAGCAAACCTACACGAATCTGGAGATTTTGGTTGTCGGAGATGCCTGCACAGATCATACAGAAGAAGTTGTACACGGATTTAAAGATCCAAGAATTGTGTTCCAGAATTTATCCAGCAGGGGTCAATATCCAGATGAGCCTGCTCAACGATGGCTGGTCGCAGGGAGCATTCCAACCAATCAAGCACTAGAGAAAGCCTCTGGCCATTTTATTACTCATCTGGATGACGATGATGAATTTACTGCAGATCGTATTGAAAAACTGGTTGAGTACGCTAAGGCCACACAGGCAGATTTGATTTATCATCCCTTTTACTTCCCATACCTTCCCGAGCAATGGGCCGTGAATGATGCTGAACCGCTCATGTGTGCAAAAGTGACGACTTCCTCCATGTTTTATCATCATTGGTTGAAATGTGTGCCGTGGGATCCACAGTCTTATTTGCTGAATGAGCCGGGTGATTGGAATAAAGTTCGGCGTATGCTCGAACTTGGGGTAAGAACAGCAAGGTATCCGGAGCCACTTACTTTCAAGTATTAAGGGATGTGTTTAATTATGAAGGAGATTCCGTTTTTGCGTCCCCTTGTCGTTCTGAAAGAGGCGTATCAGGGTTATTTGGCTGAAATCGATGCAACCAGAATGTATAGCAATAATGGCCCCTTGAACAAGAGGCTTGAAGAGCGTATTCTACAGGAATATTTCGGTAATATGGGAGCTGATGTTACTGTTAATAATGCGACAACTGGCTTAGTTTTATCGATCGCTCAAATGAAACGCCCCGGAAAATACGCGCTCATGCCCAGCTTCACCTTTGCTGCTACTCCGTTAAGCGCATTATGGTGTGGCCTGGAGCCTTATTTTATTGATATCAAGCCGGGTGATTGGTGCATGGATGAAGAGCTGCTGGAGGAAGCTTTGCAGTTACTCGGGGATGACGTTGCCGTTGTTATTCCATACGCAACGTTCGGCACCGAACTAAATCTTTCTTATTATGAATCATTGCTTCATCGGAACATTCCAGTTGTCGTCGATGCGGCTTCAAGTTTTGGGTCAACCAAAGAGCAACATCACCTCCGGGGTTTTGGGGGGGCAGTCGTTTACAGCTTTCATGCTACTAAATCGTTCGGAATCGGAGAAGGGGGGCTCATATATAGCGGCGACACAGATTTGGTCCGAAATCTTCGGCAGTCCTCCAACTTTGGCTTTAGCGAGGAGCGGGAATCCAATAAATTGGGATTGAATGGGAAAATGTCTGAATATACGGCTGCTATAGGACTGGCAACACTGGATGTATTTCATGAGAAAATCGCGAATCGTGAGCGGGTAGGGGAATGGTACAGGAAGGCAGTGGGCAAGCATAAGCTTTCGGAAGCGGGCTGGAGGGTTCAAGAGGGCATAAGTAAGGTTGCTTATCAATTTTTTCCGATATTATGTCCCCCACATCATGAAAATAATCATTATATTGAAAAATTGCTGAATTCAGGCATTCAAGCGAGGACTTATTTTTCCCCTCCATGCCATAGGCAAAAAATGTTCCAGCATCACCCCAGCACCCGGCTTACCGTTACTGAAGACATCAGTCGGCGTATTCTGAGTCTGCCTGTTTGGGAAGACATCAAGCTTCATCAAATACAGCGGATTGTAAAGTGTTTGGCAGAATGAATAATGAGACGCTGGTCATTTGGGGCTGCGGAGGAATGGGGCGTGAGGTTCTAGCTTTATGTCAGGTACTGGGGCGAGAAGTTGTAGGATTTCTTGATGAACGACCGGAGATGCGGGGCACTGTTATTGACGGTGTTCCCGTTCTCGGAGATATCACAGATCTTTATAAGTGGAAAGACAGTGTGGGCGTAATATGCGCCGGAGTCGGAGACCCTGCACTAAAGAGGAAATTTGTAATAAAAACGCAGAATCACGGGTTTCTCCTGTCCGGGGCGCTTGTTCATCCTTCTGTCAACCTGCCGCGAAGCACCCATCTTGGTGTGGGGTGTATTCTGTGTGCAGGGACGGTAGTTAGCATTAACGTATCTGTCAGCAATTTCGTGATTGTGAATACTAGCGTTACCTTGGCTCATGATGTTTCCATTTCCGATTATGCCACCGTTTCCCCAGGCGTAAACATAAGCGGGAATGTTACGGTAGAAGAAGGAGTGTTTATCGGCACAGGCTCAGCTATCCGTGAAAAAGTAACAATTGGTGCGTGGTCTATGATCGGCGGTGGCTCTTTTGTGAAGGAGCATGTTCCGTCAAATGTCCTGTATGCTGGCGTTCCAGCTGTATTTAAAAAGGGACTCTCCCATCATCCATAAATTGGATGATGGGAGAGTCCCTGCTTTTTGGAACTGGATCACTCAGATAAGATGATGAATCTACGCCAGCTTTTGAACAAGGCGAAGGCTATTATAGTCGCATAAATAAGCAAAATTTTGTTGTGCGCATAGTTCATCGACTGCTTTAGTAACGCCTGGCAATTCTGCCCATTCATATCCCGGGGAGTTTTTGTAGGAATAATCATGAAAGGCGATAATTCCGCCATTTACAACCCTTGAAGCATAGTGGATAATATCGTGCACAACCCCTTCATAGCTGTGGTCTCCATCTATGAAGAGCACGGAGATTGATGGCGGGCAATCGTCATAAGCGGATTGACTGGGCTTTTTTATCGCATTAACGTAAGACTCCATTCCGGCTTTTCGTAGATTTATAATAAAATCCTCTTCATAATTAACCGGCAGTGCGGGATGGGTGAAAGGATCGATGGCATAAACCAAACGTTTTTTGGCAGTGAGATATTGGCTTCCAAGAGAAAGAGCCACTGTGCTTTTCCCCTTGAAAGAGCCGATTTCAACAATTTCCCCGGGAAGATGATCGACAAGTAAGGGCAAATGAAGAAGAGCGAGCATCTCCAGTTCCATTAAAAAGCCTTCTGTGCCACGAACCTGCTCAAGCATTGCTGCTATATTAACTTCATTACTACTATACATTAATGTATCGCACTCCTTTGCTGGTATATCTCAATGATCAGAAACCAAGGCCAAATTCATCCAGATGTTTCTTGAGGAGAGATAAATCAATGCCTCTGTTGATCGATGCATTGGATAAGCTGTTGCATTTATCGCTGTAATACACTGCGAATTTCTCATGCATGTCAGTTCGATATTCTTGAATAAAACGGATACGATTTTCTTCAAATCCGGTTAAATCCGCAACTCCACAGTCATGAAGCGCCCAGGGAGTATCTTGAAAAGGAACCCCGATCTCGTAGCCGGCCCGGCTGAACTCCATACACTGGGAAATATCGTAATAGTGCCATCCTGGGAACAAATCCTCGCGCCAGAGAATGTCTGCCTGAGTGATCATAAGCAACCCGTCCACAGCCATAACTCTTTTGCAGGTGATTCCGGATTCGCAATTTTTAAAAGTAAGAAGCTCCATATTACCAGAATGGCTGCCGAATACTTGACCATAATTATCAGCGGATTCCCACCACATTCCACTGGATGGCAGATAGGCGGATCCTATCACCCCAATCAACCCTAATTTTGCGTTCTTTTGAAAAAGGTTCAACATATCCGCAATAAAATTTGGATTCAGAATATAAACGTCCTGATGAAGGTACACCTTGTACTTTGCATTAGTTTTACTCAAGGCTTCATTGTATCCGGAAGCCATACTCTTGGCGTTCTCAATGGTCAATACCTCGACCTTGATGCCTTCAGGAACATGAAGGGCTGAAATATAATTCATCGATTCTCTCAGTAAGCTGAACTGATTAACACAGTAGATGAAACAGATTTTATAAGGGTCCATAAGAAACTTATTCACCTCTACTTGAGAGATACTCTTACAGCTTGCTCTCGTAAACCTCATAAGTACAATAATTATCATGGATAAACAATTGATTAAGATTCATTTGTGATTTCCATTGCTGGTAAGGATGATTGCTGTCGGCATAGACATCCCATGTTAAATGAACAGCTTTGCTGGCCTTGGTTTTACCCCAACGCTTACCAAGGACTTTGTAACAAAATTCATGCATCATGACGTCCAGGATTTTATAATTCATTTGTTTGCTATAAGTCAGGTAATGCATGAAGTCCTGTGACCGTATTAAAGTTAGGTGTGCACCGGTAAGGGTTTCAATATAATCTTCATGTACGGCTATGTCATTCGGGATCCACGTGTTAGCCTCAGGATAATTATTTAGTGGAAGATTATCGGTGCATAAACTAACACCGCAGGCAAATAGCTCGGGATGGGAATCCATGATATGGATTTGCTCGGTTAAAAAATCGGCGTTATTTACAATTAAGTCACCATCAGTTATCATCACATAATTGCTGTCGGACAGGTTAACCAGCCCGAGATCGAAGGTCATCCGTAACGCGTTCATTGTAATATTTTGTTCAAATAGAACGTATCGGGAAATCTTCCTCTCCTCTACAAGGTTTAACAGGTATGGTTTGATTGTAGAATCGGTATGAATACTCTTGTTCTCAACGACCGTGAAATCTAGCCGGTCTGAGTATTGCTGCAGAAAATCCATCGTTTTGGCAATAATATCGGCATTGTAAAAGAATAATACTACACATGGAATTTTTGGATTCAAGTTGTCCTCCTCACTTTGATCGTTGATACGTAATTTTCTTGATAAACTATAATATTCCGGTTTACGCAGATGGAGAGGGCGGATAATCAAATTAAGTTATTATTCTTACACAGGACCAGTAATGTCACCACTGCTGACTGCAGCACCAACATTCACACCACAGCCGACAGTGGCTTCTACAGCTCATGCTGGACCCTAGCTGGATCTGAGGCCGTTACCTTTAGGGATGTGTGGTGGGTTCAGTTCACACAGCAAACAACCGCCTCTCTGAAAATTGTAGAGGTGGTTGTTTGGCTTTGAGTAACAGATTTACTCATCAGTTGTCTTCACCGGACTCGGCGTGTTCTTGTTCTTATACACCCACATCGCATACTCCAGCGGGCGGACCAGCGCTTTGCGGTAGGTGCCGCTGTCGCCGGAACGGGCGAAGACTTCGCGGGCCGGCTTGGGATTGACCTCCAGCACATAAATCTTTCCCTCACGGTCGATAGCGAGGTCCAGCGCCAGCTCGCACAGGGCGCCGAAGCTGTCCTCAAGGAAGGCAGCGGCTTCAAGCCCCAGCTTTTCAGCCGTTTTCATGGTTTTGGACGCTTTTTCTTCGCTGCCGAGCCATTTCTTCAGCAGGACTTCCGCACGTACCGCATGTCCGCCGCCGTGAAGGTTAGACGTTACGCTGCGGGCTGCTCCCACCCGGCCGGCCATGCCGGTCAGCTCCCACACGCCTTGGCCGTTCTTTTGCACTAGCATGCGGTAGTCGTGGTAGCGCCCGCTGGGCAGGCGCAGCGGGATGCCCTGCTGGACCAGAAAACGTCCGCCGAGGCACCATTGGCGCACAATGGACTCCAGACGGGTGAGCGACACCTTGCGGGGGGCAATAATCTGCCGGTTCTGGCGGCGTCCCTGGATATCGTAGAGTTGCTTGCCGTCCCGCTGCCGTTCAATCCGCAGGATGCCGCGTCCACCGGTGCCGTTAATCGGTTTGACGTAGACGACAGGGCTGAATTTCAGCATCCGGTGCAGATCGGCGGAAGACTGATATAGCAAAGTTTCCGGCATATGCTGGCGGAAGCGGCTTTTCTGCGAAAAGGTCTGGTGAACGGTCCATTTATTGCGCAGCGGCCGGTTCAGAAAGGTAAGATGATTATAGCGGGAGCGGAATTTGAGCAGCTGCTGAAAGCGGGCATTGCGCTGGATCCGGCAGCGGTCATAGATCATATTCGGGAATGGCCGCCATTTGCGCGACCATTTGCCGCTCCCCGGATCATAGACCATTGCATGGATCAACTCTTTACCGGGATTCACATCTGCGGGGGTGAATACAAAGACATCCAATCCGATGTGGCTGCCTTCAATAATCATCCTCCTGTATACACTCTTCTCTTCAAGCTGTTTGGCGTCGTTCAGGTACAGTGTAAGGATGCCTAAGACGGGTTCTGGCACAGGAGCTCACCTTCTTGTGGGTAAATTTCCACGCTGCCTCTGCTCTGGGGCGACCGCAGCAGCAGCGTGGGCTTGCCGGTAGGTCCGCTCTTCAATGCCACAGCAGCAAGCCCGCTGTTAAAGCACATCTTCAGGCTTGCCGTATTGTCGGTAGCGACGTTGCATTCCAGGCGGCCGAGCCGCTCCAGCTGCCCGGACAGCAGGGCTGTACCGGTATGTCTGTTACGGTATAGAGGATGGACGGCAACAAGACAGGCTTCTTTGCCGTAACCGGATACGAAGCTCACGCCTGCCAGCTGACGGCCGCTTTGACCGCGTACGGTGGCGACAAGCAGGGAGACGCCCGGCTCGGCAAGCTGTTCCGGAGTCAGACGGGCCAGCATCCTGCATGCACGAAGCGTAATCCGCTGCTCCCCATACTCCCTCAAAAATTCCAGCAGCCCGGCCAATCTGGAATTCCACTGGCCCGGACTGCTGTCATAGATAGAGGATATCTGCATGGCGTGTCACTTCCTTTACAGGTTTCTACTTGTTCATGCGGGCCAAATGCTGGCTGTACTGAAAAATCCGCTCCAGGGACAGCTTGCGGATGGCCGGTTCGTCGAATTTCATCGGCCGTGAGTTGGCCTCGAAGAACCACAGGTCACCGGCCTCATCGACACCAAGATCCATGGACATCTCACCCAGCATCATTTCGGAGGCCCGTTCAATCTGGCGGGCAATCAGCAGCGCGGTGGTGGGGACATTCTTGAGAATAGCTGCGGCCCTTTCTGGACCGAAGGTTCCTTCCAGCATGGTTGCCGGCTCTTCAATGCTGCCGCCGCGCGGCACATGGGTTGTAATGCTCCGGGCGCCGGCCAGTCTTGCACCGATTCCGGTCACTGCCCAGCCTCCCCGGCTATTCTTCTGCAGGAGAACCCGCAGATCGAAAGGCCGCCCGTGGTGTGTGGCGAGCTGAATGGCTTGCTGCACAATATAACGGGATTGTTTTTTTTCCTTGTTGATCCGTGCCCACAAGCGGTCCATGGAGGCCGCTTTGTAGGTCGCGTTCTTTTTGCCGCTCTGTATCTGCAGCCGATAGGGCAGGCTTACATCCTCGCGGTATTTAAGCCGCATAATCCCCTTGCCGGCTTTGCCGCTTTCCGGCTTCAGGTAGAGGCTGTCATGAGTACTCAGCATGGCGATAAGGGTGTTTGCGCTGCGCAACCGTCTAGTTTTGGGCACATGCTTCGAGGTTGCGCGCGATGCCTTCAGCCATTCAAACAAATCCCATTTATTAAAAAACCTCGGGTTGTAGAGCTTGATATGGTCATGCTCCAGGCACTCGGCAATTTTGCGGGCGACTGGTGCTTTTTCTTCTTCTTCACGATTGGAAATCCGGTTATAAATGACCTGCGGCAGCGGGACAGGAATGCTGTACCACAGCTTGCCGCTGGGGGAAGGGACGTAGCCGTTCACCGTCCGCTCCTCCAGCTTTAAATCACGCGTAGTCACAACGTACACAAGAAAGCCCATTTCTCTGCCGGTGCGGATGATGTCGCGGAAGTTATTGCGGTTGCCGCGAAATTGCTTTACTCTGTCACTGGTCGTTAGTATAGCTATTACGGGTTTGCTCGGGTCAGGGATTCGGCTGTTCACAGATCATCCCTCCTGCGGAATTTGCTGAGATAGAGGCAATGCTCCAGGATGTGCTCAATGGAAGCTTTGCCCTCAGCGCGCAGGGAAGGATGGCGGAAGATCGAGCGTCCCGGTTTGGCGTTAGCCTCGAACATCCAGATATCTTCATCCTGGTCAATTCCAAGGTCAAAGCCGATTTCGCCAAGCAGATGGTGGTGCTGGGTCTCCAGCGACTCGGCCAGCTTAACGGCGGTTGTTTTCGCACGCTGCAGCACTTCATCCGCTCTGGCGCCGAATACGCGGCCCAGAGCCTGTTGCGGTGTGAGCAGGGCGCCCCCGTTCTTTAAGTGGGTGGTCACACTGCCTCTGCCGGCTTTTTTGGCTCCGATGCCTACAACCACCCATTGATTGCTGCCGTTCTTATGCATATGGAAGCGGAAGTCAATGGGGCAGGAGTCAATTTCGATCAGGCGGATACCCTGTTGCACCACATAATTACTCAGGCTTTGGCCATGGCGGGCGCGCAGCATGCGCATGAGGCTGTCGAAGTTGGTAAACCGCAGCAGCACATTTTTACCGCTCTTGCGGTACCGGGCGAAGTAGCCTTTCTTCGGCAGGTAGGTGAGCCGGTAGATTCCGTGGCCCAGACTGCCTGCGGAAGGTTTGTAGTAGACAAAGTGATGCCGTTCGAGCATCTCACGCATTTTATCCGGATTTGGGTTGCTGTGCGTTTCCGGTACATAACGGTTGGCTGCCCCGTCATTTTCCAGCAGCCGGTAGATATCTGATTTATTGAAGAAGCTCCAGTTGAAATACGGAATTCTCTTGCGTGCAAACCGTTCACGCAACTGGTTGATATAGGGGGATACCTCAGCTCTGCGGCTGGGCAGACGGTTATATACCACATCCGGCAGCGGTACTATTTTGCGTTCGAATTTGCCGCTGGCATTCAGGAAGAAGCCGTTCACCTGCTCCTGCTGCCAGTCGATGTCACGCGGCATGAAGGCGAAAATATAACATCTGTTGCTGCCTTCCCGCAGGAGCTGTTTAATAAAGCCGGTGCGGGACCCGAAGGGGCTCGCCGAGGACCCGGGGCCGTCGGACAATACACCGACCAGCGGTCCAAGCTGTACTTCATCCTGCAGGTTGCGCAGATAGACGCCGCCTGTTTTGGGGACCTTGATTGCACTCTTTACTCCAGTGGCGAGGAACAGATGCTTGCCGGCACGTTTGATCGGCTTGATCGTTGCCGGAATGGCATCTTTTCCGAGCCGCAGGCGGATATTTTTCTTGCCGGTTAGTTTCAGGCTTTTCATCAGTTCACCCGAGACGTAGACAACTCTTTGGGGCTGCTTGGTGAAATGCACATTGCAAAAAGTGAGACCCATTTATGAATCCTCCTTAGGAACCATTGATATCATTCTCCCGTTTGTAACGGAACTGCCGCGTAGATGGCTTGCGGTTTGCTGCTGAATTCAGCAGCAGATGACGCGCATAGCGCAGGGGGTTCTCGGCGGCGAGCTTAGCAGCCCGGCGGTCGCCCGTCAACCGGAACACCGTGCGCCCTGGTTTGGAATTGGCTTCAAGCAGATAGATCCTGCCGCCTTCATCGATACCGAAGTCCAGGCCGAGTTCTCCCAGCCTGCCGCATGATTCCTCCAACAGCGGCGGCAGCAAAGCCGATGCTGCTGCAAGTTCCTCCATAAGCTCGATTCCCATCTTGCCGTATTCTGCAAGCAGGAAGGGCTGGGCGGGAACCGCGGTTCCCCCGCCATGGAGGTTCGAGGTTAGCGAACCGCGGCTGCCCAACCGGACGGCCATGCCGGTAAGCGTCCAGACGCCTCTGCCGTTCTTCTGCATTAGTACACGCACGTCGAACGGCTGTCCTCCGCTGCCGGTCAGATGAAGGTAAGGTTGTATAATATAGCGGCGCGGGCCGATAAAGTCATGGATCCAGCTCAGACCTTCGTCCAGCGTGCGGAAACCTTTCTCAAAGGGGGCATTTGCCTCATCACGACCTCTTAAGCTTATGCGCCCGCCCTCGTTATTGCTTAGGCGCTTCGCATGGATTGTGCGTTTGCCATGGGTGCCGGACCTTGGCTTCAGAAAAACGCCGTCCTCTCTTTCTGCGAGCATCGTACCCAAATCACCGGTACCGGTGTAAAGTCTGGTCTCGGGCAGCCATGCGGAAGCTCTGCGGCTGCGCCGCAAAATTTCATAGACGCTCCATTTATCTGGCAATCCACGCGACCAGGGAAGCGACCGGGATAAGGCAGCCAGGGCGGAAGCGGCGGATCTTTTTTCCTGCAGGCTTGAGTATAGACAACGGTTATACAGAATGTCGGGCGGAGCTGCCAGGGTAGGCTGCCACTGTCCGTCATTCCAGATATAGCCGCGTATGGATTGGCCGTCTCTTGCAACTCCCTCGGGGTGAAAGATAAGCACCTGCAGATCATACAGCGGGGCTACCCGGCATAACTGACTGCAGAACTCCGGTTCCGCGATGGGAGGATTCCCGCGGCGGCGGCCCGTCATGATGCCAAGGAACCCCATTGCTGTCTCTGTCATAATGCCCTCCTTATAACCCGGCCAAGTAGCGGCAATATAGAATCATCTGTTTGACGGACGGTCTGATTTTCACATCACTGAGGGGCGTGTTGTCGTTTTTGGACGGTTTGGAGTTGACCTCCAGCAGCCAGATTTTTCCCGACTGATCCAGGGCAAGGTCAATGCCGAGCTCCCCGAAATGCGCGGGGATATAGGTTTCCACACCCCTGGCTATCGCCAGAGCCGCCCGTGGAAGCTGCAGCTGTGTGCTTTCTTTGGTCCCGGACGAGAGGCTGCTCTTGCCGATGGCCTCGCGGACAGTGCTGAGCGTGCCGCCCCGCGCCAGATTGGAGACAAAATGGTTGCTTCCGGCGGTACGGGCAACGATTGAGGTGACGCCCCACTTGCCGGTGCCGTTCTTCTGCACGAGTGCCCGGAAATCTACCGGACGCCGTCCAAGCTCTAGTAGAGGGAGCCCCTGCTGAATCTGGTAGCGGGTGGTTTTCATCTTGGGCGCAATGGATTGAAATAGCTTCGCCAAGGTTGGATAGACTTGTTTACGCGTGCCAAGCGGTGTCGTGGACAGCAGCCGGTAGCCGCCCCCCTCATCTTTGGAAATGCGGAGAATGCCTTTTCCAAGGCTTCCGCGTACCGGCTTCAGGAAGACACTGGGATAGCTGCTGCACATTCTTTTTAATACGGCGAAGCCGGTTAAGGCATGCGATTCCGGCAAATACCGCTGCAGGGCGGCATCCTGTGCCAGTGCTTCGAACACCTCTGTCTTGTCAAGGAACTTTTCATTGAAAAAATGAGTTCCGTAGCGGGATTTTACATCCGCCAAAAAATGCTGTACGCTAGGTTTATTCTCCACCTTTCGAGTCGTAAGCCGATTGTTAATCACATCGGCAATAGGCAGACTCAGCTTCCGCCATCCCTCGTCGTATACCCAGCCCTCAATGGAGGAGCTGTGTGTTTCCAGCCCTTCCGGGGTAAAGAAATATACATAGGCGCCTTGTGCATGGCAGGCATTGGTAAGCTCCCGGCAGAACAGGGTGATCGGGCCGAATACCCTTTCGGGACGGTCCGGATGGTCCCGGCTCACCAGAACGGCAATCAGCGGTCCGAGCCGTAAGGTGCGGCTGCCGGAGCTGTATGAAGCGTTCAGTGTAAGCCGTTGCCGCAGTCCGAGTTTCCGTGCCAGCGCTTCGTTTACGCGCAGACTGTCGGCTTTGGGAACCGGAATGACGGTGACCTCCTGCCGGAAAGAGCCGAACGTGAGCCGGATCGTTCCGTGTGCGGGTATTTTGAGCTTTTTCATGGATTTTTCGCCAAGCATTACAGCGTTTTCCTGCAGGATGCCCGAGTGGACCGTGTGGACCGGGATCTTGAATTTGGACATCGTGGATCTCCTTCCAGTAGGCAGCATGATGCCGGCAATATGAATCTTAAGGGTTACATATCATTCATCATATGGAGACATCTGACCCTTGGTGATTGACCTATTCTTTAAAAAGCCGTGCCGGGTTTGAACGAAGCGAATCAGGAAGCGATGCTTACAAAACTTAGGCAGATGCTTCCGAAGCGAGTTTTGAACGAAGCTGAATCAGGAAGCGATGCTTACAAAACTTTTAGGAGGAATTATAATGAACGTAATTGACAAGGCGCATGAACTGGCGAGAGCCATTAAGGAAAGTACAGAGTTTTCGGATATTTCCAGCGCTATGAAGGTAATTGAGGCCGATCCGGAAAGCAAACGGATGCTCGACAGCTTCCGGCAGAACCAGATTGAGCTGCAGCAGCGCATGATGAGCGGGGAGATGCCTCCACAGGAAGAAATGGAGAAGATGGAGAAGCTGTTCGAGGTGCTGAACCTGAATCTGGGCATCCGTCGCCTGTTTGATGCGGAACGCCGCCTAAGTGTCGTTATCGAGGACGTGAACAAAATCATCACTGACAGCCTGTCGCAAATGTACGGCGGTCAATAATTCTGTATCCGGTCACACTGCTGCCTGGGGTGGCTGCAATGTATGAACAACAGGAGGGTGTCTCCTAGCCTGATGGCTAGAGGACACCCTCCTGTTTGTTGTTTATAGCGATGAAGATTACTCCTGCTTGCCTTCCACCGCACAGAGCAGAATCCCGGCAGCCAGGCCGAGACGGCGGTCCAGCTGGCCGCTGCGGTCCTCGGAGAAGTCGGCGATGATCTTGGTGACGAAGGGATTGAAATTTTGCCGGAAGGCGGGAATAACATTGTTCCCAAGCTCAATGTTATATTTTTGCGGAATGAGGGTGATGAAGCGCCGCAGGAGAGCCATAAGTGTGCTATTTTCTTTGATTAGCCCGATTTCGGTATCCCGCTGATCCAGGATGGTCCATTCATCCTTCAGGATCGATTTAAGCCCCTTGCGGCGGAGCGCCCCGATATGTTCACCGGTCTCCGAGTCATGCACATCGTAGGTCGCGCTGAAGTCGATCACATTGCGGGCTTTAATGCGCAGCAGCTCCTTTTCCATACTCTCGTCCGTAAACAGTGCAATGTCTTCTTTAAGTTTGAAGGCTTTCATTTGCGAATAAAGCACAAGCTCTTCCGAACTGTTGTAGATGTGCAGCTTAGCGCCCATAATGGAAAAAACTTTTTTGCGGATTATGTACTCAGTATGATTGAATGCGTTATTCAATGTAGAATCGCCTCCCTGTAATGCTAACATCATCTCATATCAGAACGGTGGAGGCTATGGTGTAGATTACTTCCCGGAAGTTTTTTGCAACTTGTCTCATAATTCCGGCTGCATGTTCATAGAGTAGAGATATAGATTCCATGGAACAACCTTTTAAGAGAGAAGGAGCTGTCTGTAATGAAGAAAAGAAACAAGTTCAAGCATGGTGTGTATATGCTGGCGGCACTGGCCATGCTGCTCTATGCGCTGCCCAAGCTGTCCTTTCAGAACGGGCCTGGCTGGGTGCTGGGGTTCGGCGTGGTCTGGTGCATTTTTGCCTTTCTGGTAATAGCGTCACATTTGCATTTTATAATCGGTGTGGATGAAGAGAAACAGAAGCGCCTGGAGTCTGTCCGCAAGCATAAGCTGGAGCAGTGGCAGGGCAAATGGAACGAGGAGTCCCGTGTGGCAGAAAGATGATGTAATTCCGCCAAAAGTAGTCCCGTTCCCGAATTTCTTCCGCAGTCAGGACAACCCCTGCATCCGCCGTTTTGGCGGGGGCAGGGGTTGTTGTGCAGTTGCTTAGCTGTAAAGTCGAAGCCTGAAGCGCAGTGTGTTTCATACTTGCTACGGTATAACAATATGTTCACAGATATAGCCAAATCTAAGCTTCCGTTGCTGTTGTACTCCACTGTTGCCTCCGTGTATAATAGGTACAGAATAGTACAGATCGGGCTATGGGGGTGTAACAGTTGGAGGGTCAAGGCGATAACATTACAAAACATGAACAACTGCTCCAGCACATTGAAGGCCTTAAGGTTGGCACCAAAATTTCCGTCCGCAAGCTGGCTAAGGAAATGGCAGTCAGCGAAGGTACGGCTTACCGTGCAGTGAAAGAGGCCGAGAATCTCGGCATTGTCATTACGAAGGAGCGCATCGGTACTGTCCGCGTGGAGAAGAAGCCGCGGAATATTTCCGATCAGCTTACCTTCGGGGATGTAGTGGATATTGTGGAAGGACATGTGCTCGGCGGAGTGAACGGCCTGAATAAGCATCTCCATAAATATGTCATCGGCGCGATGAAGGTTGATGCTATGATCCGCTATATCGACGCTGACAGCCTGCTGATCGTGGGTAACCGTGATGATGTGCATTCGCTTGCGCTGGAGCAGGGTGCAGGCGTGCTAGTGACGGGGGGCTTCGGGACAAGCCGTGAGGTCAAAGCGCTTGCTGACGAGCTGGACCTGCCAGTGATCTCTTCAAGGCATGATACGTTTACAGTGGCCTCCATGATTAACCGGGCCATATTTGACAGGCTGATTAAGAAAAAGATCATGCTGGTTGAAGATATCGTGGATAACAAGCCGCGGCTGAACACCCTGAAAGTTACAAGCACCGTCGGGGAATTGCGGATGCTGTCACAGACCAGCGGCGAACTGCGTTTCCCGGTTACAGATGAATGGAACCGGGTTATCGGCATCGTCGGCCGCAGGGATGTGGAGGAGTTCAGTGAGGAGCACAGCATTGAGAAGGCGATGATCCGCAGCCCTGTCACAGCGGCCCTGCAGACGTCGCTGGCCTCGGCGGCGCAGATCATGATGTGGGAGGGCATTGACTTCCTGCCCATCGTGGACCGCAACCGCAAGCTTGTGGGCTCGCTGACCCGCCGGGAGGTACTGCAAAGCCTGCGTGATGTCAGCAATCAGCCGCAGCTCGGGGAGACTTTCGACCACTTGATTTGGAACGGCTTTGCCGAGGAGCGGGACGAGGAAGGAAAGCTGTTCTTCCACGGCTTCATCACACCGCAAATGGCGACGGATCTGGGTACAATCTCCGAAGGCGTGTTATCCACGCTGATGACGCTTTCCGCATTCAAGGCGGCTAAGGACATCACCGGGAACGACTACGTGCTGGACAATATGTCAACATATTTTATCCGCCCGGTGCAGATTGAGCATTCGGTTGTCGTCCTGCCGAGGCTGCTGGAGATCAGCCGCCGGACCTGCAAGCTGGAGATTGAGATCTCCCACAATGACACAATAGTTGCCAAAGCGGTGCTGATGCTGCAGTCGATCGACCACGGCTGAGCCCTCATATTCTACCAAAAAGACTATCCCGCCGGGATAGTCTTTTACGCATATACGATACAGCGGTTGTCTTCTAATTGAAACGGTTCACTTAAGGATGCTGAGGATGCCGGCAATGCAGCCAGACTAATGGCGGGTAAAATGATTTTCATTCCTGTTCCGGCTGTAGTATCCGTGGCTGCGCAGTCCGGAGAAAATGTTGAAGGCGCCAATCACCAGGAAAACCGCCTCCACAATGACATTGACCGTGGAACCGCGGAAGAGAAACATCGACATCAGCGACAGCGTCACCAGCATGGCGCCGAGCAGCACATTCATAATAGCACGCTTGCGGCCTTTTTCCATTGGATCTGGCGCTCTGCGCGAGGATAAGCTGTACACGGCGGCACTGATCATACAAATCACCAGCAGGACAAACAGCACGTACTTGATGAGCAGAATCATGGACAGGCAGCTCCTTTATCAACATAGTGGAAAATGATAGTTTTGCCCTATGATGTATCCGTATATCACCTGTCCACTATTGTAGCATGATTGGCCTCAGCTGCGCTTATACGGATTAATTTCCACCCAGATTTGCAGTACCCCCTCCATGACGAGCATGGTGCGGATTTTGACCGCGTATTCCTTTTCGCGCACGATGTATATTTTACCGTCGAGGAGCAGCCGCGCCAGCTTGCCGTCCGTGTCGATTTCGAACATGCTGCGTCCGCGCATCGGTTCAAGGTCGGAGACCATTTTGCTGATAATCTCTTTGGTCGTAACGGGATCCAGAGCCGCAGCGCCATCCTTGACCTTGCTGTCCTCTGTGCGCAGCTTGATCTCCCGGATGACGGTAGAGGTGTTGTTGTATTTTTTGAGTGTCAGGATATCCTTCCGGTATTGCTCGATCTGCACACGAAGATCCTGATTGTTCAGCCAGAGCACATTATACCCCATATGAAAAATAGCATTGTATGCGACAGCTCCTGCGACCATGCCGAGTACAAACACAGCGGAAATCTGCGAGAAGCGGCGGTAGCGGTGGAACGGGGGGATTCTCATTCCGGCATCACCCCTTGCCGCACACCCATTTGACCAGCTCGCTGCCCATATGAGCGCCCAGGAAGGCAAATACTAGATAGAGAATTTGCTTGATGGCGGGGGAGAGGTTGCCTCCCAGCATATTGCTCTCAATGACCCGCATCGGGTCGATCGTTCCGCCGACAGCGGCGGCCAGCGCCCAGATTTTAATCCGGTCCGCGATATCCAGCATAGTCTGTGTAGGCGGCTGCAGGGAGACTACCGCACCGATTCCGCCCAGCATGGCTCCACCCAGTACGATGCCGCAGGCAATAAAGAAGTCTAGGACGGCTTTGCTCAAAAACACGTTCATACAAGGCCCCTTTCCGGACCAGGCCTGTTCGTCAGCTCAGCCTGTCCTTGTGCTCTTACTCCATTCTATGGGCGGTTCCCCCTTTAATATGATAAAATAGTTTCATCTTATGTTTTGATTGTTGACTGAAGGGAAGTGGGGATATGAGCCCTTACGTGCATTTGCATGTGCACAGCGAATACAGTTTACTGGACGGGGCGGCGCGCATTACCGATCTCGTGCGCCGGGCCGGCGAATACGGCATGAAGTCGCTGGCGCTGACCGATCATGGCGTGATGTACGGGGCAATCCCCTTCTATAAAGCTTGCAAGGCTAATGGCATCAAGCCGATCATCGGCTGTGAAGCTTATTTGACTGCCGGCTCGCGGCGTGAGCGGGGCAGCCGCAAGGATCAGCCGATCTACCACCTGATCCTGCTCGCCAAGGATGAAACCGGCTACAAAAATTTGATGAAGCTGATCTCGATCGGCCATCTGGAAGGCCAGCATTACAAGCCCCGCATCGATATGGAATCCCTGGCCGCGCATGCTGAAGGTATCATCTGCCTCAGCGCCTGCCTGGGGGGCGAGGTGCCTCAGCATCTGCTGCATGGGCGCGATGACGAAGCGCGCCGGGCCGCGCTGAGATATAAAGAGATTTTTGGCGGGGACTTCTATCTGGAGCTGCAGGATCATGGCATTCCGGAGCAAAAGCGGGTGAACCCGAAGCTGATCGCCCTTGCCGCCGAATGTGATATTCCGCTGGCCGCCACGAACGATGTGCACTATCTGGCCAAGGAGGATGCCGAGGTACAGGATGTGCTGATCTGCATCGGCACCGGCAAGACGGTGGATGATGAGGAACGGCTGAAGATCGGGACAGACCAGCTCTTTTTCAAAAGCGGCGAGCAAATGGCGGCACTGTTCCCGCATGTGCCGGAAGCCATTCTCAACACCGAGGCCATTGCCGGGAAATGCAATCTGGAGCTGACGTTCGGGGGCCATATTCTGCCGGAATATTCCCCGCTGCCGGAAGGGCTGGATGCGGCAGCTTACTTGCGTGAGCTGTGCCGCAGCGGGCTGGAGGAGCGTTATGCGGATACACCGCTATGGGCTTCACCGGAGCAAAAGGCAACAGCCGAGAACCGGCTCGACTATGAGCTGGGTGTCATTGAGAGCATGGGCTTCAGCGATTACTTTCTGATCGTCTGGGACTTCATCGCTTATTGCCACCGGCAGGGCATCGCCACCGGACCGGGCCGCGGATCTTCCGCAGGCAGCCTGACCGCGTACAGTCTGCGTATTACCGATGTCGATCCGCTGAAGTACAATCTGCTCTTCGAGCGTTTCCTGAATCCTGAGCGGATCACGATGCCGGATATTGATATCGACTTCAGCGACGAGCGGCGCGATGAGGTCATCGCTTATGTCGTTGATAAATACGGCCAGGAGCATGTGGCGCAGATCATCACCTTCGGAACGATGGCGGCGCGGGCGGCGGTGCGTGACGTGGGCCGGGCACTGAACCTGCCCTATAACGAGGTGGACAAGGCTGCGAAGCTGATTCCCGGCCAGCTCGGCATCAGCATTGCCCGGGCGCTGGAGAGCAGCCCTGATCTTAAGGCGCTGTATGAAGGCAATCCGAAGACCAGAGGTCTGCTGGACATGGCGATGAAGGTCGAGGGCATGCCCCGCCATGCTTCCACGCATGCTGCAGGGGTCGTCATCTCCAAAGGTCCGCTGACCGATGCTGTGCCGCTTCAGGCCGGCAACGAGAGCACCGCGCTCACCCAGTACTCCATGGAGCATCTGGAGAGTGTCGGACTGCTCAAGATGGACTTTCTGGGGCTGCGGACTTTGTCGATTATTGAACGCTGCATGAACTGGATCAAGGAAATGAGCGGCAGTACACCCGATTTCCGCAGCATTCCCGATGACGATCCGCTAACCTATGAGATGCTTGGTGCGGGTGAAACGACCGGCGTCTTTCAATTGGAATCGGCGGGGGTAAGACGCGTGCTGAAGGATCTGAAGCCTTCAGGGTTCGAGGACATAGTCTCCGTGCTGGCGCTGTACCGCCCGGGTCCGATGGAATTTATTCCTAAGTTTATTGCCGGAAAGCACGGCGAAATCGAAGTGGAGTATCCGCATGCCGACCTGACGCCGATCCTTGCCGATACTTACGGGATCATCGTATATCAGGAACAGATTATGCAAATCGCCTCGCGGATGGCCGGGTTCTCGCTCGGTGAAGCTGATCTGCTGCGCCGCGCGGTGTCGAAGAAGAAACGCGAGACATTGGATAAAGAGCGAAGTCACTTCGTGGAGGGCAGCTTGAGGCTCGGCTATCTGGAGACTGATGCCAACGCTATCTATGATATGATTGTGCGGTTTGCCGATTACGGCTTCCCGCGCGCCCATGCCGCAGCTTACGGCGTGCTGGCCTTCCAGACGGCTTATCTGAAGGCACATTATCCTGTGCAGTTTATGTCGGCGATGCTGACAGCAGTAATGGGCACACACCGCAAGGTGGCCGAATATGTGCTGGAATGCCGCCGCACGGGCATCGGCGTATTGCCGCCGGATGTCAACGAGAGCGGCGTGTTGTTTACGCCTGTGCCGGGAGAAGGCAGCGGCCATATCCGTTTTGGTCTGGCTGCGGTCAAGAATGTCGGCACGCTGGCTGTGGAGAACATCATTGCCGTCCGCAAGGAGCGGCCGTTCGACAGCCTGCTGGATTTCTGCCGCCGCGTTGATCTCCGGGTCTGCAACAAGCGCGTGATAGAATCGCTGCTGCAGGCCGGCGCCTTCGATCGTCTGCAAGGCCACCGGGCACAGCTGCTTGCGATGCTGGATGAGACAGTCGATGCCGCGCTGAAATGGCGCAAGGAGCGTGACGAGCTGCAGATCCAGCTGTTCGACGACCTGATAGAAATGCCGAACTGGGAAATCCGCTATCCGGATATCCCGAAATTCACCATCGGCCAGCAGTTGGAGCTGGAACGCGAGCTGCTTGGGCTGTATCTGTCCGGCCATCCGCTGGACGACAGCGCCGAGCTGCTGGAGGAGCCGGGCATGCAGCGGCTGATGGATCTCGGCGAGGCCGAGGATGAGAGCCAGATCGTAACGGCAGGTATGGTTGTGTCGCTCAAGGAAATTACGACAAAATCCGGCAAAGCGATGGCTTTTGTCGAATGGGAGGACCAGATCGAGCGCTGCGAGGTCGTGCTGTTCCCTGAGGTGTGGAAGCGGAGCCGCAGCCTGATTGAGAAGGGTGCGCTCTTGGCCCTGCGCGCCAAGGTGCAGCAGGAGGACGAGGGCTTCAAGCTGCTGGCCGAAGAGGTCGCGCCGCTTGGCGCCGACACGATTCGCAGCCTGCTGCAGCGCCGCAGCGCAGCTGCCGCCCGCGCGTCCGCCGCGGGCCGCACCCAGACGGCAGGCGCACCCGGAGGTGCGTCTGCTTCCCGGGCGGGCGCAGGCGGCCCTGGCGCCGCCCGCAGCACCGCAGGCGGCGTTACCTCGCCTGCGCCCGCAAGGCCCGCTGCCGCGCAAGCAGCGGCGCCGCAGGAAGCCCCGCGCTCCGCAGCGCCGGGACCGGCAGGCCAGCGTCCTGCAGCCGCAGACGCTGTGGAGTCCGCTGGCCGGAGTCCCGGCGCAGCGGGGAGCGGCCAGCGTGTCTTTATCAAGATCACGCCGGACTCCGAGAACCCGGCGCTGCTCTCGCGCCTGCAGGCGCTGCTGCAGACCCATCCCGGCCCTGCAGCCACCCTGCTGTTCTACGAGCGTGACCAGAAGCTGCTCGCGCTCAGCGACGGCTACCGGATCAAGCCTTCCCAGGAGCTGTTCGCAGCGATCGAGGGGATGCTTGGAGCAGGTACAGTTCGAATAAAATAAGAACATTTCCGCCTTTTTCCGCATACATTAGGAAACCACAGGGAACTGTCCCGTGCGGAAAGGGGAATCACATCATGTCCTATCAAATGGCAAAAGAGCTGCTGGAGCGCAGGGGAGTCACGCTAACGTCCATCGCTGAGATCGTATATATTTTGCAGTCGGCGTATTATCCGGATTTAACCGAAGAAGAGTGTTTATCGAGCGTTAAATCGGTGCTTGGCAAAAGAGAGGTGCAGTACACGCTGATGACAGGCGTTGCACTGGATGAATTGGCCGAAAAAGGCCTGCTGCCGCAGCCGCTGCAGGCGGTGATGGAGGCGGATGAATCGCTCTACGGAGCGGACGAGACTCTGGCGCTTGGCATCACCGGCGTATACGGAATGATCGGGCTGACAGGCTTCGGTTATCTGGATAAAATAAAGCTCGGCATCATCGGCAAGCTGAATGATGATGAGCAGGGGATTCATGTATTTCTGGACGATCTTGTCGCGGGAATTGCGGCGGCGGCATCCGCCAGAATTGCGCATCGGCATGAAGGGGCCAAGGTGTATCCCCATGTCATCGGTACGGAATAATTAACCCCCATTATTTGGTGAATAATGCTCCCTGGTCTTGCTTTCTGCACCTTACTCCTGTTGCGGGAAAAAAGAAAACTGTGTTATCATGATTCCATTATACGGGATACGGCTGGGAATTGAGATTAGGGAGGCTTTGTTGGGCATGTGGACGGTAATCTATATTGCGCCAACCGCCAGAGTGGCGGATATGATTCAGAGCAAGCTTACGGAAGAAGGGTTTATGGTAAAGTGCCGTCCGGTCAATATGTCCAAGCAGCAGTTCGAGATTCTGGTTCCTTCAGGAGAACTGGAGGAAGTGCAGGAAGTCCTTAATCTAATTTTACATCCCTGAATAGACATCAAGATGGCATTCATGACAGCGGCAAGCTGCTATATGCGCAAATAAACGGCTGAAGAGGTGCGACCCTTGTTCAAAGATTTATTTCAGAAAAAACGGAAGTACGCGACTATTCCTTCAGAACGTCTGGAGCGGAGCGGCGGACCGGTAGAAGGCGAACGCCCCAAACGGGAGATTCCCGAGGGCTTAATGAGCAAATGCAGCAAATGCGGAACGATCCAGTACAGCAAGGAGCTGGAGAAGAATCTGAAAGTATGCCCTTCATGCGGTTATCATATGCGGCTAAACGCGTCGGAACGGATCGCAATGATCCTTGATCCGGAAGGCTTTATCGAGTTCGACAGTGAAATGGCGTCCGTAGACCCGCTGCAGTTTCCGGGCTATGCCTCCAAGCTGGAACAACAGCAGTCCAAAACTGGACAGGTTGAAGCCGTGCTTACAGGCCAGGGAACCATTGGCGGTCATCCGGTGATTGTTGCCGTGATGAATTTTGAGTTCTTCACCGGCAGTATGGGCTCGGTTGTGGGAGAGAAGATTACCCGGGCTGTAGAAGAAGCTACGGAGAAGAAGCTCCCGATGCTGATCTTTTCGACTTCGGGCGGAGCCCGAATGCAGGAGAGTATTCTCAGTCTGATGCAGATGGCGAAGACAAGTGCAGCGCTGGCCCGGTTTGGCGAAGCGGGAGGACTCTATATCTCTGTCATTACGGACCCGACAACGGGCGGAGTATCCGCCAGCTTTGCCAGTCTTGGCGATATTATTATTGCCGAGCCTGGAGCAGTATTCGGTTTTGCCGGAAGAATCGTCATTGAGCAGACCATTCGGCAGAAGCTTCCGGATGATTTTCAGACTGCTGAATTCAACCTTCAGCATGGTCAGCTTGATCTGGTCGTACACCGCAAGGAATTACGGTCCACGCTAACCAAGCTTTTGGATTTGCACGACGTGAAAGGGGGCTTTTAGGTTGGCGGGAGAGTTGCCTTTTGAAATGCCTCTGGTAGAAATGCGCAAGAAGATTGCCGAACTGAAGCAGTTCGGTGAAGAGAAGGGCATTGATTTCAGCGATGAGATCGCCCGGCTTGAGGAACGTTACCGCGTGCTTGAGGAAGAAATTTATACCGATATTTCTGCTTCACAGAAGATGCATCTGGCCCGGCATCATGGACGTCCGACTTCGCTTGATCTTATAGGGCTGATCTTTACTGATTTTATTGAGCTGCACGGCGACCGTCTGTACGGAGATGATCTGGCTGTAGTAGGCGGAATCGGCAAGCTCAACGGCGTTCCGGTTACTGTGCTCGGCCAGCAGCGCGGCAAGGATACGAAGGAGAACATTCTGCGTTTCTTCGGCAGCGCGCATCCTGAAGGCTTCCGCAAGGCGATCCGCCTGATGAAGCAGGCGGAGAAGTTTGGCCGTCCGATCGTTACCTTTGTCGATACCAAAGGGGCTTACCCCGGCAATACGGCGGAGGAGAGAGGCCAGTCCGAAGCGATTGCCAGCAGCCTGTATGAGATGTCTCAGCTTGGCGTGCCGGTCATCTGCATCATCATTGGTGAAGGCGGAAGCGGCGGAGCGTTGGCGATGGCTGTAGGCAACCGTGTTCTGATGCTGGAGCATGCCATCTATTCAGCGATCTCCCCGAACGGCGCGGCGTCCATTCTCTGGAAGGATGCCTCGAAGGCGGAACAAGCCGCAGAAGCGATGAAGATCACCGCGGCCGATCTGCTGGAGATGGAAGTGATTGAGGAAATTGTTCCTGAACCGCGGGGTGGCGCACACCGTGATTACGAGTCTACTGCCGCTGCGCTCAAGGATGTCATATGGCGCCATTTGCAGGAGCTGTCGAGCCTGGATTTTGCGGAACTTAAAGAAGACCGCTACCGCAAATTCCGCAAAATCGGCGAGTTTTCCGAAGCTCAGCAGGAAGCCGTTAACCCGGAAGAAGAAGTGCAGAACGTGGAGTAATACTCCCTGTTTCATTTGCACTTTCAGACATATAGTACTATCAGCAGGTACAAAATATGGACTGGCCTAAATTAACATTTATTACCATTGAAATAATCCTGCGGCATTCGCAGGGTTATTTTTATTTTGTCCTGAAACTTCATGTATTCGACTTAAATTTACAGCAAAAGAAGGCTATAACATTGATTTTGTGTCCAAGTTGCAGTAATATTCATTAGGGCGCAGTAAAAGGTACATGTGATAAAGTTCCTATACAAACAGAAAGCCTTATAGTAGATTTTGTAGTTGGAAAAAGTGAGACAGAGAGAACGAAAAAACGGAGGAAAACCTAATGCGGAAAAGTAAAATTGTATGTACGATCGGTCCTGCTAGTGAATCGTTGGAGAATATCAAAAAATTGATCTTGGCTGGTATGAATGTGGCCCGTCTGAACTTCTCCCACGGCGATTTTGAAGAGCACGGCAACCGGATCAAGACGATCCGTCAGGCATCTAAAGAACTGGGCAAAACTGTTGCCATCCTGCTCGACACCAAAGGACCGGAGATTCGCACAGGCAAGCTGGAAGTAGAACCGATTGAACTGGTTCAGGACGAGTATCTGACATTGACTACGGAAGAGATCCTTGGCGACCAAAACCGTATCTCCATCACTTACAGCGACCTGCCTAATGATGTTCAAGTAGGCTCGACCATCCTGATCGATGACGGCCTTATCGGACTTACCGTTGTCGACATTCAAGGCACAGAAATCAAGACCCGTATTGTTAACGGCGGTACGATCAAGAGCAAGAAGGGCGTTAACGTACCAGGAGTTGCCATCTCCCTGCCGGGTATTACGGAAAAAGACACCAACGATATCGTTTTTGGGATCGGACAGGACATCGATTTTATCGCCGCTTCCTTCGTTCGCAAAGCTAGCGACGTTCTGGAAATCCGTGCACTGCTTGAGAAGCACAATGCTTCCCATATTCAAATCATCTCCAAAATCGAAAACCAACAAGGTGTTGACAACCTTGATGAAATTTTGGCAGCTTCCGACGGCCTAATGGTTGCCCGCGGCGACCTTGGTGTGGAAATCCCTGCTGAAGATGTGCCTTTGGCTCAAAAGCTGATGATCGAAAAATGTAACATCGCCGGCAAACCGGTAATCACAGCTACACAAATGCTGGATTCCATGCAGCGCAACCCGCGTCCTACCCGCGCTGAAGCAAGTGACGTAGCGAACGCTATCTTCGACGGAACAGATGCAATCATGCTGTCCGGTGAAACTGCTGCCGGGAAATATCCGGTAGAGTCCGTTCTCACAATGTCCCGCATTGCTGAGAAAGCTGAATCTGCCCTGAACCACCGTGAAATCTTCATGAAGCAACAAATTGCTCAAGAAACAACGGTTACTGAAGCCATCAGCCAATCCGTAGCGATTTCCGCTCTGGACCTGAACGCTAAAGCTATCATTTCTTCGACTGTAACTGGCCACACTGCACGCGTAGTTTCCAAATACCGTCCTAAATCACAAATTATTGCCGTGACTACTCAAGAAAGAACTATGCGTCAATTGGCTCTCGTATGGGGCGTAACTCCTGTATTCGGTAAAGAAGCTACGTCGACAGACGAATTGCTGCAAACTGCCCTTAAAGGCGGTAAGGATTCCGGTCTGGTTAAAGCAGGCGATCTTGTTGTAATTACAGCGGGTATCCCACTGGGACGTTCCGGTTCTACAAACCTGGTGAAAGTAGACACCATTCCAGCTGACTAAGCTTAGGAGTCTTCTATAACGCAGATTGTTCTATTCATAAAAAGCAATGGTGGATCCCACCATTGCTTTTTTTTTTGCTTGATATACGAGGGTCAAATGTATATATTGGATTGAGAGTTTCGGGCAAAATGAACACTAGGAACGTATGAGAATGGGGTTTCTTGTGTTAACGAGAGGCGATCCCTTATGATATACACGTTTAACTACAAAAGTATCTCCGGCGGAATTGGGGCTTGAAGGGAAGGCAACTGCGGTTTTGTTCTGTACCATAATACCTCCATCGGCTGGAGTGAGTTTAGGGCTTTTTCCGTTGATTGTACAGCGGCTGAACCTTGTGGGTGTTACCCGGGCAAGCGCGCCTATAGTTCCGCCGACTTGGGGGGCTTCCATGATCCATTCAGCGGAGGACTGCGGACCAGTGTAATGCTGTATAGTGCGGAAAATCCAGTTCTTGCTGAGATTCTGCAAGGTTATGCGCCATTTGCCGCGGCTGATCTTGGCGATCGTTGCCCGCATGCGGTCTCCGGGAGAGACCGGGAGAGGAATAACCGTCTCCATTGCCGGCAGTATTTCCCACCAGGGATAGTAGCGGACGACTCCATTTATAGATTCATGTGCGGTGCCGGTCTGAATCAGATTGCTGTTTTTGAAGCCGTCGATTCCAATCCAGGCCGAGGAATAGCTGGCTTTGGAAGTGGGCTTGATATAGGGGACAACCCACTCGCCGGAGATCCTCCGGAAGGCTCCTTTTTTGCCTGTGATGGCATATCCGCTCCAGTTGCTGGAGGTCCAGCCGAAGCCCGTGCTTTGAGCTCTTCCCTTGTTGGTTTTGTCCGTGAGACAAGGCAGACCACGCTTTAATTTATAAACTGTGCTCACTTGTTCACCGCCTCTATTAGGTTCTGCTCTATCTAATGCGGCGAAGTCTTGCAAAGGTTGGGTATTCTGTTAAAAAGGATTGGAGAGGAAATATAGCACAAATGGAAAAACTACTGAAGCTGCGCGGCTTTTATCTCTTCCTGGGACTTGCCGGCGGCTCGTTTGGTTCCTATCTGACGCTGTTGCTGAAGTATAACGGAATGGATGTCAGCCAAATTGGTATGATGATGGCGGTAGGAACACTTATTGCCATATGTATTCAGCCTGTATGGGGTCTTATCTCCGACAGGTATAACCAGGCGCGTCTTGTACTTATTCTAAGTGTGGCTGTACCGGCGGTGCTGGCCGTATTCTACCGTTCGGAATATTTCATTGTTCTTCTGATGGTATACACGGTGTCCACGATCTTCTCGTCCACACAGGCCCCTATCGCCGATTCTTACGCCATTGCAGCGGCGAACAGAGCCGGATCCACCTACGGCAGCATCCGGCTGATGATGAGCATAGGAGCGGCTGTAGGAGCCTATGCCGGTGGCCAGTATGTTGAGAGATTTTCAGTCTCTACGATATGGCTCCCGTTCCTGCTCTTAAATTCAGTTGCCGTCATTTTTGCCCTGACCCTGCCCAGACAGGCGGAAGAGAATCATATGATGAGCCAATCGCTGGCTCAAGGGGTCAAAAAATTACTCGGCAACCGCATCTTCCTGGCCTTTCTGGGCGGCAGCTTTTTGGTGAACCAGACGATGACAGCTTTCGGCACTTATTTTGTGGTGGCCTTCCAATCTGTCGGCGGCTCCACCGGGTATGCCGGAATTGCGCTTTTCCTAGCCTCTGTGACCAACGTGCCCTCCATGCTGTATGCCTCGAAAGTCATCCGGAAGCTGGGACGCGAGCGTACGCTGCTGCTGGGTGCGCTGATCTATGTGCTGCGCTGGGGGATTCAGGTGGCCTTTCCCCATCCTTCGGTGATGATCGGCGTGCAGGTGCTGCACGGTCTGTCATTCGGGCTCTTTTATATTGCTGCTGTTGAATATGTGTCGCAGATTACCTCATCCGAGATGCAGGCAACAGGCCAAAGTGTCTTCAATATCGTATTTTCCGGTTTTGCGGGAATTCTGGGCAATTTGCTGAATGGATTTCTGCTTAGTCAGGGCGGTGTCGGGCTGATGAATGTGTCTTGCATGATAAGTTCTGCCGTCGGGGCGGTACTGCTCTTCTATGTAGCCAGAAGCTCAAGGAGCAGCGTTCCGAAGACGATGTCCTCGGGCGGAGTTGGCGTCTAGCTGCCGCTTCCGCAAGTTAATACAGAAAGGAGCATAAGTTATGGAATCACGTAATCGGGTGCTTTCCAGCCGCTGGTACAGCACGGCTTTCCGCGTGCGTTACCAGGAAACCGATCAAATGGGTGTGGTGTACCACGCCAATTACTTAAGCTGGTTCGAGAGCGGGCGCACCGAGATGTTCCGCGAGCTCGGCTTCGCCTACCGTTCGCTGGAGAACATGGGAGTGCTTCTTCCTGTGACTGCGGCAGATTTGCAATTTAAAAGTCCGGCGCGATATGATGATCTTATCGCCGTCTATGCGCGGCTTAAGGTTTTTTCAGCTTTGAGAGTTGTGTATGAATATGAGGTGCGCCGGATTGAGGAGGATGGGGAAAGTGGCGGCGAAGGTTCTGCGGAACACGGAGAGCTTTCACCGCTGACTACAGCCCAGACTCTTCCGGGAGAATTTCTGGTTAGCGGCTCTACCAGTCATGTCTGGCTGAACAAGGACTGGAAGCCGGTAAGACTGGATCGGGCGCTGCCGGAGCTGTATCAAGCGATAACCGGGGCGCTTAGAGAAGAAGAAGGAGGAGCAGTATGATCAGGAACAAATGGCTGTGGGCTGCCTTGTTTATTATCCCGGCCGTGGAATTATTCGGGTTCATCTATGTCGCTGGTTATCTTGGAGCGCCCAAAACGCTACTGCTCATTCTGGCTACTTCAGTGATCGGACTGCTTATGATGCGGTTCGAAGGCAAAAAGGTACTACAGGACAGCAAAATACAAATGCAGGAAGGCAAAGTGCCCGGACGGACGATGCTGGACGGCTTGTGTATTTTTTTCGGCGGTCTGCTGCTGATTCTGCCGGGCTTTGTAACGGATATAATCGGCTTTTCTTTGGTGTTTCCGCTGACCCGGCCGCTGTACCGGGTTTTTCTGCTTAGATGGATTGAGAAGAAAATGAAAAATGGCACCTTTACCTTTTACCGCAGGTAACAGAAACCTGTTTATGCGCTGCTTAGTGTACCAGACGAATAGGATGAACCTAGGAAACGAAACAGAGCGGAAGCCGTCTACTTGGACGGCTTCCGCTCTGTTTCGTTATAAGGGACTGTTTTACGGTTCCCGCTGTATTCCATACACCTAGTTGGACTAATGCAGACGTCCGCTCACAATGTAGCTGTGCAGCGCCCGGAACACACCGGCACGGTGGAAGGCGTCAAGGATGACCAGAATAACAGGACCCAGAAGAAGACCGAGCATGCCGAACAGCTGCAGGCCGGCGAACATACCGACCAGCAGGGTAAGCGGGTCCAGCCCGATGCTGCTGGCGAGCACCTTGGGCTCAAGCACCTGGCGGGTCACGAGAATGATCCCGTAGAGCACCAGCAATCCGATGGACAGAGCCAGGTTGCCGGTCATGTAGGAGTACAGCGCCCAAGGGAGCAATATAACACCGACGCCAAGGTAAGGGACCAAATCAACGATACCGACCGTCAGACCGATGGCAAAGGCGGAGTCTACGCCCAGCAGCAGGAGCCCGATAATGACGATAACCCCGGTAACGGAAATCAGCACTAACTGGGCCCGCAGATAGCCGGACAGCGCTTTGCGCAAATCACTCCAAATCTCAGAGACCGGTCTAAGCAGAGGCGCCGGCAGCAATGAAGTCAATTTTGCATTATGGCGATCCCAGCCGGTGCTGAGGAAAAAGGCGGCCAGCACGATCACAATCAGGATGGTTCCCATACTTGGCAGCGCGGAAATCAGCTTCAGAATCATATTGAAAAAACCGGTGATCAACTGGGTCATGGCGTGGCCCACGGTTTCGGTAGTCCGGCTGATGTTGCTGTCGATAGTGGCATGATAGTCCGGGTTGTCGTGGTAAAACTGGTTGATTTGGTTAATAATATTCTGAATGCTGGCATTGCGGCCCAGTGACAGCAGCAGCTCGCGCCATTGGTCGGTATGGAGATCTAAGGTCTGCAGCAGCACAATCAGCTCTTTCACCAGCCGGGTAATCAGCGCAGTCAGTACAAGGGCCGTACCTCCGATATAGAACAGCAGCGAGAGCGAGACGGCGAGCCAGCCCGGAAGCTTAAATCCTTTAAGGATCACCACCAGCGGATGAATGATATAGGCGAGCAGCCAGGCCAAGAGGAGCGGATAGAGCAGCGGAAGCAATACATAGATGGCGAACATCAGCCCCGCAGCGGCGAGAACGACCCAAAGGCCGCGCAGCACTCTTTTTAACACAAGCGTGTCCATCGTTCATCCCTCCACTATTGCTGCTCCCGCAAGAAAATAACTGCTCGTCTTATGTATATTCATAGATTGATTTTACAGACTATCAAAAGTCATAAAGCACAAAAACAGGGCAGACTCTATAACCTGAAAGCGCAATCATGAAACAGGAAGATCGGAAGTTTTTTTCTATCTCTCCGATAAAATCATTTGATGCGTGTCAAAGCTTCCACGTTGTTCACATAACCGTCAAAATCCGGTATGATTATTAAAGGTTCTACACTGAAAGTTGGTTGCAATCTTTAAGGATGTCTTATCCCCTTCTTTTTATGTTTTTAAACCTTTAAAATGTAAATGTTTTCACGATGTTAGAAATGGCTTTTATACCCTTGTTCGCAAAGGAGAGATATACTATGACAGCTACTAAAGGCCTGGAAGGCATCGTCGCCACGACTTCCTCAATCAGCTCGATTGTGGATGGCGTCCTCACTTACCGCGGATTTGATATTGACGATCTTGCGGAGAATGCCACCTTTGAAGAAACCGCTTATTTGCTGTGGTTTGGCAATCTGCCTACTACGCCTGAGCTGCAGGCTCTGCGACGTGATCTCAGCGCATTTGCACCGGTTCCGGAGCAGGTCATTGCACAAATGAAGCTGTATCCCAAAGAAGCGAACACGATGGCTGCCCTGCGCTCCGCCGTATCAAGTCTCGCGCTCTATGATGAAGCGGCGGATGACATGAGCCGTGAAGCGAATGAAATCAAAGCAGTGAAGATTCAGGCGCAGATTCCGACCATAGTGGCTGCGCTGGCGCGTATCCGCAAAGGTCTGGAGCCCATTGCACCCAAAGAAGGCTTGTCCATCGCAGAGAATTTTCTCTATATGCTATGGGGTAAACAGCCGGATGTCGTATCCGTCAAGGCGCTGGATGCTGCACTGGTGCTGCATGCAGACCATGAGCTGAATGCCTCCACATTTGCCAGCCGCGTGACTGTGGCTACTCTCTCCGATATGTATTCCGGTGTGACGTCTGCGATTGGTGCCCTTAAGGGTCCGCTGCATGGCGGAGCGAACGAGGCCGTAATGAAGATGCTGGAGGAGATCGGCAGTCTGGATGCAGTGGAGCCCTATATTCGCGGGAAGCTGGAGCGCCGTGAGAAAATTATGGGCTTCGGACACCGTGTCTATAAGAATGGGGATCCGCGTGCCAAACATCTGATGAAGATGTCCCACGAGCTGGGCACCATGAAGAATGACACTACACTCTACGATATGTCCGTCAAGATTGAGGAGCTGATCACCGGGCAGAAGGGACTGAAGCCAAACGTGGATTTCTACTCGGCTTCGGTATACACACAGCTTGGCATTGAGCGGGAGTTGTTCACACCGATTTTTGCCATCAGCCGCGCTTCGGGATGGACAGCGCATATTCTGGAGCAATATGTAGACAACCGTATCATCCGCCCGCGTGCTGAATACACAGGGATGTCCGAACAAAAATACGTTCCCGTTGACGAGAGATAAAGGCGGCCCTTGCGGGCCGCTCCACCCCTCTAGTAGAATGAATGTACGCAAGTGCCAACCAAACTAAACTAAACTTTTTAGGAGGATTCCCCACAAATGTTGAAACTAGAAAAATACGATCTGCCGACAGAAGGCGAACAAATCACGATTGAAGACGGCAAACTGGTGGTTCCGAATCATCCGATTATTCCTTTTATTGAGGGTGACGGCACTGGCCGCGACATTTGGAAAGCTTCCAAACGGGTGCTTGATGAAGCAGTTGCCAAAGCTTACGGCGGTTCAAAGAAAATTGCCTGGTATGAAGTGTTTGCCGGCGAAAAGGCCTTCAATACATATGGTGAATGGCTGCCTAATGATACGCTGGAAGCCATTCGTGAATATATTGTAGCTATTAAAGGCCCGCTTACCACTCCAATCGGCGGCGGAATCCGTTCTTTGAATGTGGCGTTGCGCCAGGAACTGGACCTGTATGTATGTTTGCGTCCAGTGCGTTATTTCGATGGCGTGCCTTCACCGGTGAAACATCCGGAGCTGGTGGACATGGTTATTTTCCGTGAGAATACAGAAGACATTTATGCGGGTATCGAATACCAGGAAGGCTCCGAGGCTGTCAAGAAAGTGATTGAATTCCTGCAGAAGGAAATGGGTGTGAACAAAATCCGCTTCCCGGAAACATCCGGTATCGGCATCAAGCCAGTGTCTTCCGAAGGCTCGAAGCGCCTCGTGCGCGCTGCAGTTGAATATGCGATCAAGCATGGACGGAAGAGCGTAACGCTTGTGCATAAGGGCAATATCATGAAATTTACCGAAGGTGCGTTTAAGAACTGGGGTTACGAAGTGGCTGAGCAGGAGTTCGGCGACCAAGTATTTACCTGGAACCAATATGATGTCATCAAGGAACGTGATGGTGAAGCTGCGGCCAATGCTGCCCAGAAGGAAGCGGAAGCTGCCGGCAAAATCATCATCAAGGATGCCATTGCCGACATCGCTCTGCAGCAGGTATTGACCCGTCCGACCGATTTCGACGTGATTGCTACGCTGAACTTGAACGGTGACTACTTGTCCGACGCGCTTGCTGCTCAAATCGGCGGCATCGGCATCGCTCCGGGAGCGAACATCAACTATTTAACAGGGCATGCTATCTTTGAAGCAACACATGGTACAGCTCCGAAATATGCCGATAAGGACGTTGTGAACCCGGGTTCGGTCATTCTTTCCGGAGTAATGCTGCTGGAGCATTTGGGCTGGCAGGAAGCGGCTGACCTTATCTACAAAGGAATGAGTACCGCGATCAACAACAAAACGGTGACTTATGATTTTGCCCGTCAAATGGAAGGCGCAACAGAGCTGAAATGCTCCGCGTTTGCCGACGAAATTATCAATAATCTGTAGTCTTGTAGGAGGATATCTCTTGGCCATCAAACGTTATAAAATTACAGTCGTGGGTGCCGGCTTCACCGGCGCTACCACGGCGCTTATGCTTGCCCAGAAGGAACTCGGCAACGTGGTGCTGCTGGATATTCCGCAGCTCGAGAACCCGACCAAAGGCAAGGCGCTGGACATGCTGGAAGCCGGCCCTGTGCAGAAGTTCGACAGCCAGATTACGGGAACCTCAAGCTATGAGGATGCAGCGGATTCGGATATCGTGATTATTACGGCAGGCATCGCCCGCAAGCCGGGCATGAGCCGCGATGATCTGGTGAATACCAATGCAGGAATTGTGAAATCGGTCTGCGAAAATGTGAAACGTGTCGCTCCGGAATCCATCGTAATTATATTGAGCAATCCGGTAGATGCGATGACTTATGTGGCTTACAATGCACTGGGCTTCCCCAAAAACCGGGTAATCGGACAATCCGGCGTGCTGGATACGGCCCGCTACTGTACTTTTATCGCCCAAGAGCTTAACGTTTCGGTTGAAGATGTACGCGGCTTTGTGCTGGGTGGACATGGCGATGATATGGTACCGCTCGTACGCTACTCCAGCGTGGGCGGCATTCCGATTGATACGCTGATTTCCGCAGAGCGTATTGCCGAGATTGTACAGCGTACACGAGTCGGCGGCGGCGAGATTGTCAGCCTGCTCGGCAACGGCAGCGCTTATTATGCGCCAGCGGCTTCCTTGGTCCAGATGACTGAAGCGATCCTGAAGGACAAGAAGCGGATCATCCCGGTAATCGCTCTGCTTGAAGGTGAATACGGCTATGATGGGCTGTTCATGGGCATTCCGGCGCTGCTGGGTGCGGACGGCATTGAGAAGGTATATGAACTGGAGCTTACGGCAGAGGAGAAAGCGGCTTTGGATAAGTCGGCAGATTCGGTACGTGCCGTTACTTCGTTAGTTACGATCTGAGCATCAGCCTGCAGGAGCCCTCATTTTAGAAATTAAAATGGGGGTTTTCTTTTCTTCTATTTGTTGGTTAGGTATAATTGAAGTGTAACTAAAATCACTGAAAACATTAGAGGAGGTATGTTATGGGTCACTTTTTGTTTTTTCTACATATGATCGGTACATTGGCGCTGGGCTTTTATCTGGTGCTGCCGTTTGTTCTCGGGCGTGTCCAGAAGCTGAGCGTCCCTGCGAGAGAAGGAACGCTTAGTGCAATCGGCGGCTTCAACCGCTTCGCCCAGTACGGTCTGGTCATCCAACTGCTGACTGGCGGCTATATGATGACGAAGGGTGAATATTCGGTACCGTGGATGATCGTGGTTGTTGTTCTGCTGCTTGCGATGTTTGCACTCGGCGGCATCATCAGCAAACCGTTGCGTCTTGCCGCAGCCGGCATGCGCGAGAACCGTGACGTGTCCGCAGAGACAGGCAAAATCCGTACCTTAAGCCTGCTGCTCATGGTGGCGCTGGTGCTGATGGTGTTTTTTATGGTGTACAACAGCATTATTTAAGACTTTCCTTCATAGAAAGACTACAGAAAGCCCGCCTCCGGAATGGCATGGAGAGCGGGCTTTTGGGTGCAGACATTACTTCGGGACTAGTCTATCGGATACTCCCCCGCCATGGCGCTGCCACAGATTGTAACAGACAACGTTTTACAGCAGTTCGTTCAGGGAGAAAACATGGCTTTTCTCAAATTCAGCGAGGATTCCCGCCGGAAGCAGGCGTTGAAGCTCGAGCCGGGTACACCATTTATAATCCGAATGCTCTTCGGACAGCTGTACCGCATGGTCTGTGCTCCGGCACAAATAGGTGATAATGACAAGCTGCCTTGCCGGATCGGTTAGAAACGAGGTTGCATACAGCAGATTGCCGACAGTAACCGCAAGTCCGGTCTCCTCATAAATCTCCCTTTCCAGAGCCGCCTCCAGGTCTTCTCCGAATTCTATTTTTCCGCCTGCACATTCCCAGGTGCCCGCTCCGACGGAATCTCTTGCCGCACGCCGAACAAGCAGAATCCGGCCTCCATGTACAATAACTCCTTTGACAGCAACGATGATGCTGCGTGTGTGTTTGACCATATTGCGTGCTCTCCCCTCTGCGCAGAGTCTGCATAAATCTGCAACTCCATTGCTGGATTAGTGCTTTCTCTCTAAAGTATATCGCCTTCCCCGGCAAAAACGACAGACATTTTAGTTTGACCGCGCCCAAGGTGTGGTAAGTAACATAACGTAAAGCAAATGAAGAGATGATCTGCAGGTGCATAAACCAGGCACCCTGAGCCAACCCTAAAACGATGAGTAACCAACAGGTACACAGCGAAAGGAGAATGGATCATGCCAGACAACACGCAAACCAAAAAAACATTACCTCCGCAGGTGCAGGACCGCCAGCCCGGAATTGAAAGTGAAATGAATCCGCTGCCGGAATTCGAGACCTCAGCCTATAAGGCGGCGGGCAAGCTGCTGGGCAAGGCGGCTCTGATTACAGGAGGAGACAGCGGTATTGGCCGGGCGGTTGCCGTTCATTTTGCCAAGGAGGGTGCGGATGTCGTTATTTCCTACCTCAATGAGCATTCCGATGCCGAAGAGACTAAACGCCAGGTGGAGCAAGAGGGGCGGAAGTGCATTCTGATTGCCGGCGATATCGGCGTGGAGGCGTTCTGCCAGGATCTGATCAATAAGACGGTGGAAGGACTCGGCAAGCTGGACATCCTGATTAATAATGCGGCCGAGCAGCATCCGCAGGAGAAGATTGAGGATATTACCTCCGAGCAGCTGGAACGGACGTTCCGCACGAATATTTTTTCGATGTTCTATTTGACCAAGGCAGCCATGCCTCACCTGAAAAAAGGGTCCACGATCATCAACACGACTTCGATCACAGCCTACCGGGGCAGCCCGCAGCTGCTGGACTATTCGTCCACCAAAGGGGCGATTCTCAGCTTTACCCGTTCGCTGTCGATGAATCTGGCGGACAAAGGCATCCGGGTCAATGCCGTAGCGCCGGGACCGATTTGGACACCGCTTATTCCGTCGACCTTTGACGCGAAGAAAGTCAGTGAATTCGGCGGCACGCAGCCAATGAAACGCCCGGGACAACCGGAGGAGCTCGCTCCGGCCTACGTGTATCTGGCTTCTGACGATTCATCTTATGTAAGCGGACAGGTAATGCATGTGAACGGCGGCGAGGTCGTAAACGGCTAAATGCGGTTGCTGATTCCACTGCTATGAATAATTAGAGTCTGGAGCGGAACCTTGGGTTCCGCTCTTTTTGAAAATATAAGAATTTATAGGCTTCACGCTATAAATTATCCTTCTATTTCTCGCTGAAACGGATACCGTCCTTTTGAGGACGGCGAAGCCGTTTCCACTTGTGCAGGCCTCCTTTAAAGGATGGCTCTTCAAGGAATAATATGTTAGTATATGAAACGTTAAGCGTAATTGAATATGAATTTGTCACTAGGGGTGCCGCAAGGCTGAGACGAACATACCCGTTCGGACCCTTTGAACCTGATCTGGTTTATACCAGCGTAGGGAAGTGGAGAACGAATAACTGCAGCGGGCTGAATGGCCCGGTATTCCTGTATATATTCCAGACTGCCTCCTTTACGGGGGGCGGTCTTTTTTGTGTTTGCCGGTAATGCAAAAGAACAGGAGAAGGTGAACGTGTTGAAAGAGATACATTTGATCTCGGATGGAAGGCAGAATCCGGTGCAGTTTGTTCAGCTGGCTGCGGCTGTGCAATTCATAGTGGATTATATCCATCTCCGGGAAAAGGCAATGTCTGCGCGGGAGCTCATGGCTCTGATGGAGCAGCTGATTATAGCGGGGGTTCCGCCTGCCAAGCTGGTGATCAACGACCGGATAGACGTTGCTCTGGCCGCAGGGGCGGGCGGGGTCCAGTTGGCTTGGCACAGCCTGCCGCCTAATGCAGCGCGCAGTGTAGCACCGGACCTGCGATTGGGAAGGTCGGTGCATTCCCCGGAGGAGGCGGCTGAATCCGGCCTGCAGGGAGCGGACTTCTGCCTGTTCGGGCATGTGTTTCCCTCGGCCTGCAAGCAGGGGCAGCGGGAACGCGGATTGCAGCAGCTGGCTGAGGCTGTCCGCTACAGCAGCATTCCGCTGATCGCCATAGGCGGAATTGAGCCGGGCAATGCCGGAAAGGTTCTGGCAACGGGTGCTGCCGGAATTGCCGTAATGTCCGGAATATGCAGTGCAGGAGATCCTGTGGCCGCCGCTACAGCCTACAGATCAGCAGTTCAGGCCGTACCTTAAGTCTGAAGCCATGAATAATGCTCCTGCACCAGTTAAAGGAGGTGAGCAAGCATGAATTTAATCGTGAATGGAAAAGGCGGGGCCTATGAAGAGGGCTGCCGGACTGTAGCTGATCTGCTAAGCCGGTCCGAGTGGACCGGGAGACTGGTTATCGTGGAGCTGAACGGTGAGATCGTCGGCAAGGAGGTTTACGGAGATACGCTGCTGAGTGAAGGTGACCGCGTAGAGCTGGTCCATTTTGTCGGCGGGGGCTAAAGTGCCGGTGCGTGTTGCCGGATGCAAGAAGCAAGAGGTAAATGGTATGAGGTAAGTGGCAAGTGGTAGGAAGCCAGAGGTAAGACGTAAGACGTAAGAAGCAAGAGTTAGAGGTAAGACGAAAGAGGAAAGACGTAAGACGTAAGACGCAAGAGTTAAAGGCAAGACGTAAGACATAAGACATAAGACATAAGACGTAAGACATAAGAGGTAAGATGAAAACTCGGCGTATCAGTAACAGAGGCTCCGCATTTTAGCGGGCCACTATCTCAGGAGGCGATTTTATGCAAGATCCTTTCGTTATCGGCGGAATCCCTTTATCCAGCAGGCTGTTTATCGGAACCGGGAAATACAGCCGCAATACCCTTATTCCCGAAGTGATTGCACGTTCGGGTTCTCAGGTCATTACGGTGGCTCTGCGCCGGGTTGATCCGGAGAGCAACGACAACATTGTTGCGCATATCCCCTCCCATATGACGTTGCTGCCCAATACCTCCGGCGCGCGCACAGCCGAAGAAGCGGTGCGTATTGCCAGACTGGCCAGGGCGGCAGGGCTGGGCAATTGGGTGAAGATCGAGGTCATTAATGATCAGAAATATTTGCTGCCCGATAATATGGAGACAGTTAAAGCTACGGAAATATTGGCTGCAGAGGGTTTCGTTGTACTGCCGTATATGAGTCCCGATCTTTCCACGGCTATCCGGCTCAAGGCAGCCGGAGCGGCCGCCGTTATGCCGCTGGGTGCGCCCATCGGCTCGAACCGCGGCCTGCAGACCAAGGAGCTGCTGCGGATTCTGATCGCAGAAGTGGATCTTCCGGTGATTGTTGACGCCGGTATTGGCAGACCTTCCGAGGCTGCTGAGGCAATGGAAATGGGCGCATCCGCCGTGCTGCTGAACACGGCAATTGCTACTGCGCATGATCCGCTTCTGATGGCGGAGGCATTCCGTGAGGCGGTAACCGCAGGGCGCAAGGCTTATCTGGCCGGACTGGGGCCGGTGGAGGAGGCGGCAACGGCCTCTTCGCCGCTGACCGGCTTTTTGTTCTAGCCAATGGAGAGAAGGAAGGGAGGAAGAGCATGAGCTTTTTTGATACGGTGACCAGGTTAGAGCAGCTTCCTTACGAGACTTTATGGAAGCAGTATACTGCGGTGGATGTGAAGCGGGCGTTACGATTGGAACATCTGGACGAAGACGGGCTGATGGCACTGCTGTCTCCGGCGGCGGAGCCTTACCTGGAGGAAATGGCGCAGAAAGCGCAAAGATTGACACGTACGCACTTCGGGCATGTGATGCAGCTGTTTACGCCGATGTATTTGGCCGATTTTTGCGTGAATCATTGCACTTATTGCAGCTTTAGCTCGATTTATGACTTTCCGCGCAAAAAACTGACACTGGAGGAGGTCAGGCAAGAAGCAGAAACCATCGCCGCCACAGGCCTGCGCCACATTCTGATTTTGACCGGGGAATCCCGGAGTGAAAGTCCGGCCGCTTATGTGAGGGAGTGTGTGAAGGTGCTCCGTGACTATTTTTCTTCAGTCAGCATTGAGGTTAATCCGCTCTCTACGGAAGAATACAATGATCTGAGGGTGGCAGGGGTAGACGGTCTTACCTTGTATCAGGAGGTGTACCATCAGGAGACCTATCGAAAGCTGCATGTGAAGGGTCCGAAGAGAGTCTACCGCAACCGTCTGGATGCGCCCGAGCGCGGCTGCCGCGCCGGGTTTCGATCCGTGAATATTGGTGCCCTGCTGGGGATGTACGATTGGCGCCAGGAGGCTCTGGCAACGGCCCTGCATGCGAGATACTTGCAGGACAAGTACCCGGAGTGCGAGATCGGCTTGTCGATTCCCCGTTTTCGCCCGTATCTCGGAGAATTCAATCCGGCAAGTGATGTAACCGACCGTGCGCTGGTGCAGATCATACTGGCTTACCGCCTGTTTCTGCCCCGTGCGGGCATTTCATTGTCCACGCGGGAGCCGGCAGCTTTGCGCGATCATCTGGTCCATCTCGGCATCACTAAAATGTCCGCAGGAGTATCCACCGAGGTAGGCGGGCATACCCTTGAAGGCGGAACCCCGCAGTTTGAAATATCGGATGGCCGCAAAGTGTTTGAAATTACAGAAATGTTGTATGCCAAGGGACTGCAGCCGGTATTCAAGGACTGGGATATCCTGACAGAGCCGCTCCATTCACCAAAGATTACACCACACCATCAGGTGGACTCCCTGCGTTAATAAATTCGAAGCGATCAAATTGCTGCATTCAATCTGCCGAATCTGCCCCGGGCTCACTGCTCATGCCAGCGGACAGCTCGTCCAGCGACATTTCAAACCCTGGAGCCATATGGGCCAGGAAATAATCCATCTCCGGCAGTTCCAGTACGCGCAGCTTCGTCGCGGTCTGCTCTTTGGCAGCAGCGAACTCGCGGTTGCCTGCAGCGACCTCCCAGACGCATTTCAGGTAGGCGTCCAGCACATCTGCTGCTTTGACATAGCGCAGCAGCCCGGCATCCTCTGAGCCGGGCGGGCTGTCCTGCGGCTGCAGGAGCGGCGTGTAGACCGCGCTTAGCTCCGGCGGAATCATCGCCGCCAGACGTTCGGCGGCGGCCCGCTCCATGTCGCGGAAGCTGGACAGCAGCCGCGGATTGTTATGTTTCACCGGCGTAGCGATATCGCCGGTGAATACCTCGGAGGCGTCGTGGAACAGCGCCATCACCGCAGCCCGGTCGGCATTTAGCGACCGCCCGAAATGAGCGTTGCCGATCGAGCACAGCATATGGGCCAGCAAAGCTACCTGGAATGAATGCTGCGCCACGTTCTCCGGAGCGGTGCTGCGCATCAGGCTCCAGCGCTGAATATATTGAAGGCGATACAAATAGGCTGAAAAATGGTAGTTCAATTTTTAAGTAACCCCTTTCATGAGCCGATTAATATGATATTATAATAACTAATTGTAACAGAGTTTAGACAACCTGGAACTGATGGAGAGGAGTCCTGAATGAAGATGCAGCATTTTGAAGACAGCATTTATAATCTGATCGTAGAGACCTCCACAAATTTGCCGGGCGATGTGCGCAGGGCGGTAGCGAAGGGGCGCGCGCTGGAAGACAGGGCGACCCGCTCGGGACTTGCTTTGACCACGATTGCACAGAATATCGGAATGGCTGAGCTTCAGGTATCGCCGATCTGTCAGGATACGGGGATGCCGACGTTTATTATTCATACACCTGTAGGCGTTAATCAGATAGAAATGAAAAAAGATATACACAGCGCCATTGTCCGGGCGACCCAAAACGGCAAGCTGCGTCCCAATTCGGTAGATTCGCTTACCGGCGAAAACAGCGGAGACAATCTGGGCGCCGGGACACCGGTAATCCATTTCGAACAATGGGAAGAAGAGGGCGTAGATGTCCGGCTCATCCTGAAGGGCGGCGGCTGCGAGAACAAAAATATCCAATACAGCCTTCCGGCAGAGCTGGAAGGACTGGGCAAAGCTGGCCGTGACCTCGACGGCATCCGCAAATGTATTCTCCATGCCGTCTATCAGGCACAGGGACAGGGCTGCAGCGCGGGCTTCATCGGTGTGGGCATCGGCGGAGACCGCACGACAGGCTATGAGGTGGCCAAGAAGCAGCTGTTCCGTAAGGTGGAGGATATCAACCCGGTAGAGGATCTGGGCAAGCTGGAAGATTATATTATGGAGAATGCCAACAAGCTGGGCATCGGTACGATGGGTTTCGGCGGCGAAGTCACGCTGCTGGGCTGCAAGGTGGGAGTGATGAACCGGCTTCCGGCCAGCTTCTTCGTCTCGGTGGCCTATAATTGCTGGGCCTTCCGCCGCCAGGGCGTGTTGGTTGATCCTGCGTCCGGCAAGATCAGGGAATGGCTGTATGAGAGCGGCACGGGGATTTCCGTTGATGACGCTGGAGTACCTTCGCCCGAGCCGGTAGCTGTGCATGCCGCAGGTGCTGCCGGGTCCGGTGTCGTTCCCGAGGATGCCACGATTCCAGGGGCTCCGGCTGTTTTGTCGGCCGCTGAAGCTGCTGAAGGCGCAGGGCAACCTGCAACGGCCGGCGGATCGCGCGAGGTCCGGCTGACGACGCCGATCAGCGAGGAGGATATCCGCAGCCTGCGGGTGGGTGATGTGGTAATCCTGTCCGGGGAAATGCACACCGGCCGCGATGCGCTGCATAAATACCTGATGGACCACGAAACGCCGGTTGATCTGAACGGTGCAGTCATTTATCACTGCGGTCCGGTCATGCTGAAGGATGAGGAAGGCTGGCATGTAAAAGCGGCAGGGCCGACTACAAGCATTCGCGAAGAACCCTACCAAGGGGATATTATTAAGAAATTCGGCATCCGCGCCGTGATCGGCAAAGGCGGAATGGGCCCCAAAACGCTGAAGGCTCTGCAGGAGCATGGCGGCGTATATCTCAACGCTATCGGCGGAGCCGCGCAATATTATGCCGAATGTATCAAGAAGGTCAATGCAGTCGACTTTATGGAATTCGGAATCCCCGAGGCGATGTGGCATTTGCAGGTAGACGGCTTTGCGGCAATCGTTACGATGGATTCGCACGGCAACAGCCTGCATGCTGATGTGGAGAAGGATTCTGCAGCCAAGCTGGCCCAGTTCCGCGAACCGGTGTTCAAATAAGTCATCAGGAAGATAAAGACCACAATAACAGAAGCCAACCTTCATTTTCACTCTGGAGCGAGGCTTCTTTTTTTGCCAATGTTCAGAAGAATTAAGGAGAAAAAACGAAGAAATTTAAATTTCTTGACAAGCATACGTTTGCATGGTAATTTCTTCTAGAAGGAAACCGGTTTCCCGAATTGCAATGCAGTGAGGCAAGTGATGGAAATGCATCTACAGTCTAACACAGGTTTTGTAAACGCTTTTATGAGAGGGAGATGAGAATGAAACGTAAACCATGGCTTATTCCCGTTCTAATCACGTCCATTGTTCTTTCGATCACGATGAATTTATTTGTGGTCCCGCCGTCGCAGGTTGAAGCCGCCAGCATAGGCACTGTTACCGAAAATGATACGATCTATCAGATTATGGTTGACCGCTTTAATGATGGGGATACATCCAATAATGCGACCGGCGCTGCAATCCGTTACGGAGAGAACTCGGAAGAAGATTTCCGTTACATGAAGGGCGGCGACTGGCAGGGGGTTATTGATAAGCTCCCCTACATTCATAACATGGGATATACGGCAATCTGGATTTCTCCGGTCGCTGAGCCACAAATGACGAACCGCGAGAACAACGGCACCGGGAAAAACACGGCTTATCATGGCTACAACGTGAAGAACCCGAATGCTGCCAACCCTTATTTCGGAACAAAAGAAAAACTTAAGGAGCTGGTAGACAGCGCCCATGCTCTGGGAATAAAAGTGGTTATTGATGTGGTGCCGAATCATATTGGGGACTACATGCTCGGCAGTCAGGCTTATTATGATATACCTTCATTGCAGCCGGCCGCCCCTTTTAATAATACGTCTTGGTATCATCATAACGGAGATATCAATTGGTCGCTGGCCGACGGAAGATATGATCAGTGGGCTCAGGACTACATGGAGAATCATGATCTCGGCGGGCTGGATGATATCGATTTCGATGTTCCGGCGGCGAAGCAGGCTGTGTTCAATTCCATCAAGGGCTGGTTTGATTATACCGGGGCGGATGGCGCCCGTGTCGATGCAGCCAAGCTGATGAAGCCTACGGACATTGGAGAGCTGGAAGATTTGCTGGGCGTCAATACCTTCGGCGAGAACTTTGACGGCAATGCCGAATTTGTCTCCCGCTGGGTAGGCAGCAGCAAGGAATGGGGAATGCTCGACTTCCCGTTGTTTTTCTCCGTGCTGAACAGCTTCGCCTACGGCCAATCTTTTGAGTCCAACATCAAAAGTACGCTGGCGCTCGATTCCCTTTACAATGGAAATGCCAACCATATGGTCACCTTTATAGATAATCATGACCGCAACCGTTTCCTGACGGAAGCCGGAGGAAACGTTGAGAAGCTGCAAAATGCATTGTCCTTTATTTTCACTGTTCGCGGAACTCCTGTGGTCTTCCAGGGCACAGAGCAGAATAAGGGCAACGGCAACGGCCAGATTATGACCGGCGGAATCGCCGATACCTGGAACCGCTGGTCGATGGTGAAACGGGATGCAAACGGCAATGTGCTTCAGAACTATTTTAATGAAGACGCGAGCACCTTCAAGCATATCGCCAAGCTGAATGAAATCCGCAAAAATAACCCGGCCCTGCGCACCGGCACCCAGCGTGAAATGTGGGCTGCCCAGAACCTGTACGCGTTCTCACGCCGCATTGATACCGGGGCCAATGTCGGCCAGGAGGTCATCTCTGTATTCAGCAATGCCTCGAGCGGTTCGCAGACCCTCACTATCCCGCTGCGCGCTGAAAGCACACTGACTGCGGGAACGGTTCTGGTGAACCAGTTCAATACGTCTGACAAAGTGACAGTGCAAGCGGGAGGGGTAACGGGCAAGCAAATCACTGTAACTGTGGGCGCCAATACGGCCAAAATTTACTCCAAAACGCAGCCTGTTTCAGAAAACGAGCCTCCGACTGTGCCAACCAATGTGACAGCCACTGTGAAAAATGCATCCAGTGTGCTGGTAAGCTGGACAGCGTCCACGGACAACGTTGGGGTAACCGGCTATGAGGTTTACCGCAATGGCGTCAAGGTTGGGACTACTTCTACCACAACTTATACGGATAACGGGTTAGCGGGTAATACCAGCTATTCTTATACAATAAAAGCTTATGATGCTGCTTCCAACCTGTCAGGATTCAGCTTAGCCGCTCTTGTTCTCACACCTGCGGGGAACAATGTGACGATTTACTACAAGCAGGGCTATACCACACCTTATATCCATTACCGCCCGGCCGGAGGGACCTGGACGACGGCACCTGGCGTAGCCATACCGGCAGCCGAGGTGGCAGGCTACAACAAAATAACGGTCAATATCGGCGCTGCCACCCAGCTTGAGGCCGTCTTCAACAACGGAAGCGGCACATGGGACAGCAACGGTGGCAGCAATTATTTCTTCGGCACCGGCACCTGGACCTATACACCGACCGGAAATATCCAATCCGGCGGACCCGTGACACCGACAGCCACACCAACGGTGACACCGACTCCAACACCGACAGCCACACCGACGGTGACACCAACGCCAACACCGACAGCTACACCGACGGTGACGCCAACACCAACGCCGACTGCAACAGCAACGGTGACGCCAACAGCGACACCTGTGGGCAATACGGCGACGATCTATTACAAGAATACAGCTTTCAGCAATTCCTATATCCATTACAAGCTGGATGGTTCAACGACCTGGACGACCACTCCAGGCGTGCAGATGGAGTCATCCTCCTATGCGGATTATAAAGTACTAGAGATTCCGCTGGGCAATGCGGCGGGTCTGACCGCTGCCTTTAATAATGGCAGCGGCACATGGGACAGCAACGGCGGCAACAATTATCACTTTGGACCGGGGAGCTCGAGTCTGGTGAACGGCAGCCTGTCGGCTGGAGAACCGCAGGCCGACAGCGTGACGTTCCGGGTCAGTGTTCCGGGTACTACGCCTGCAAGCGGACCGGTGTATCTGACCGGCTCCTTTAACAGCTGGAACGCAGCGGACCCTGCTTACCAGCTGACCAAGGGAAGCGACGGCGTATATTCGATTACACTCAGCCTGCCTGCAGGAACTGCTGTGCAGTATAAGCTGACCCGCGGAAGCTGGGCGGCCGTAGAAACCGCCTCAGGCGGTACGGACATCGCCAACCGGACACTGACACCGGCAGGCGGAGCACAGACAGTCACGCTAACCGTGCAGCGCTGGAAGGATCAATAACAGCTGTCATTAAATCTCTGCCACACTAATCGGTTTCCAAATGGATGTTTATAAACAAGGAGCGGCTCCCCGGGAGGCCGCTCCTTATTCTTAGTTCTGCAATCACAAGCTCAGAACAGCTTATGGCTAAGCTAATTCCGGACAACATGTCTTAACGTGGATTCACGGGCAATAAGCTCCGGTTCCAGCAGCAGCTGCCGTGATCCCGTATTTTTGCTCTGGATAAGATCCATCAGCCATTGGCCGGAGGTTACCCCAAGCTTGAAGGTATCTATATTCAATGAGGTCAGGGGAGGTGTGGTGTATCGGGAGAAAGGGTATTCATCAAAAGCAGCCACACCGAGCTGTGCGGGGATTTCAATGTCCAGCTCGCGGGCGGCTCTTAGCACGCCGAAGGCAACATAATTAGTCATACATACGATGCAGTCGGGCCGGTCACTACCCTGCAGAAGCTGCATGGCGGCGCGGTAGCCTGCATGCTCGTCGGCTTGCCCATTCACAATTAATCTTTCCGGGGCGGACCTGCCTGCCTGGTTCAAAGCCTTAAGATAGCCGTTTATGCGGGAAGTGAAGATTCGCTCATGCGGCTCTCCGCCAATGAAAGCGGGCAGGGAGTAACCCTGCTCCAGCAGATGGCGTGTCAGCATTCTGCCGCCGGCTTCATTATCGAAATCGACCCAGCTGGCCGGATCGTTACTTTCGCCAATGGAGATGTAGGGGAACCCAAGCTGATCGAGCTGCGCGGACAGTTCTTCCGTCAGCACTGAATTGTTGGCGATAATTCCGTCGACGCGCTGATTGTAGACCAGTCTGTTCAGGAAATCTCCCTCTTCATCATTATGCTGCACATTGCAGAGGGTCAGCTCATATTTCAGCGGACCGATCACGCTCTCTATTCCACCTATAATGTTATAGAAGAATTGATTCAGAAATTCGCTTCCTTTGGACATGTCAACCAGCAGCCCCACGGTATTACTGCTCTGCCTGGCAAGACCGGTGGCGATACTGCTCGGGGTATAGTTCATTTGCTTCATAATTTCACGGACTCTGCGTTTGGTGTCCTGCGAAATTTTCGGAGAATCGTTCAGTACCTTGGAGACAGTTGACTTGGCGACATTGGCGGCTTTTGCAACATCCGAAATCGTTACTTTCATTAGATTTCCCTCTCGAATTTAACAGGTTTTGTAATGATAATACCATAAATCGGGTGGAGCCTTAATGTTTTACGTCTCTGCTGGCAGCACATGTTGTCCTATTTTTACACTGCGTTGATAATTGCCTGGAGAACTGGTATTTTAGCCAAAATGGAGGTAGGATGTTCTCAATGACATAATGACAAGGAAGAGGATTTTCAGATGAAACCGTTTCGTATCCGGCTTACTTTTATACTGATGACTATGATCGGGATTTCCATGATCGGCGCCGGACTTACCATGGCCCAATTGTTTAAGGACTCCCATATTGCGGCCCTGGAGGAAAACATGTCCCGGGAAATAAAGCTGCTCTCCGGAACGCTTCAGTTTGCCGATATGAACAGCTCCGGCGCATTGAATTTCTATACGGAGCAGGCCAAGCATATCTCTAAGCTGACCAATTCCCGGATCACCTTCATTACCAAGGACGGCAAGGTCATCGGCGATTCGGAGAAGGATCCGCTGCAAATGGACAATCACTCCACCCGTGAGGAGGAAGTGCTGGCCGCCAAGGAAGGAATCGGACGGGCGATCCGTTACAGTGATACACTCGACCGGCAAATGCTGTATGTAGCCGGAGCTGTAGTCTCGGATCAGGGGTTCGACGGTTATATCCGGCTCTCCATGGAGCTGAACGCGGTGACGGAAGGACTGAGCCGGGCTTGGCTGATTATGGCCGGGGGGCTGGTTCTGCTGTTTATTGCGGCAACCCTGGTGAGCTACAAGGTGGCTTCAAGCATGACCTCTCCGCTGGAGCAGATTACGCGAGTGGCCCGGCGCATTACTGATCTGGATTATGATGCCCGGGTGCCGATGAAGCGCAAGGATGAGATCGGTCAGCTTGCCACAGCAATCAATGCCATGGCCGACAGCCTGCAGACCCAGCTGAAGACGATCCGTGACAACGAGGATTTGTTGCAGAGCGTGCTGGATAATATGACCGGCGGAATTGTGATGATCAATGCGGAGGGCGAGATCGCGCTGCTGAACCGGGCATCGGAACATCTGCTGGACGTGAAGAACAGTGAAATGGCCGGCTATTCCTACAAGGAAATTAAGCATCATTATGAGCTTACCCGATTGATTGACGAGGGAGTTACCCGTAAGGAGGCAATCCACGAGGAGCGGAGCATTTATAACCCGGCTGAGCGGATCGTCCGGCTTGACGGTGTGCCGATGATGCAGGATGGCTCTTACCGGGGCATGCTGTTCCTGCTGCAGGAGGTGACGGAAATCCGCCGTCTGGAGAAGATGCGCAGTGAGTTCGTGGCCAACGTCTCACATGAGCTGAAAACACCGGTGGCTGCGGTAAAAGGGTTTGCCGAGACCCTGCTTGGAGGCGGCGTTACGGATGAGAAGACGGCACGTTCTTTCCTGCAGATTATTTATGATGAGAATGAACGGTTGAACCGGTTGATCGGAGATATTCTGGAATTGTCCAAAATCGAATCAAAGCGCGTACAGCTCGAATGCTCTCCTGTCCATTTAATTGAATTTTTTGATTCCGTACTGGGGACGCTCAGCAAAGTGGCAGAGAAGAAAAAAATCAGCCTCAGTGCAAATGTGCCGAACGAGCTGTTCGTGGAGGGTGATGAAGACAAGCTGCGCCAGATCTTTATGAATCTGCTCTCCAATGCAATCAATTACACGCATGATGGGGGAAGTGTGAAAGTAACCGTCGTTAACGGCCATAAGGCCGACGGCACAGAAACGGTTGTCTTTACCGTCAGCGATACCGGCATGGGCATTCCCCGCAAGGATTTGCCGCGGATTTTTGAACGCTTTTACCGGGTGGATAAGGCAAGATCGAGAAGCTCCGGCGGAACCGGCCTCGGATTGTCAATCGTGAAGCATCTGGTGGAGCTGCATCGCGGTTCGATTACGGTGGAGAGTGATCTTGGCATCGGCAGCTCGTTTATTCTGGAATTGCCGCTGCTGCAGGAGCAGGCAGAATAGGAGTAGGCTCGGTTTACAGCTGGACACGCTCCCGGAAGTGCGTTTTCAAATTTGCCAGTGGGCCCTTCAAGGTTTACTATGGAATTGAATTCTTTTTAAAAATTCAGAAGTCTTTAAGATTTTACACCGGGTTAACATTCCGGTGATATGATGGGCTTGCGAACTGATTTGTAAATTTAAAAACATATGAAGACGGGGGAACCTATGGCACAACGATTGCTTGTCATTGAAGACGAACCGACGCTGGCACGGCTGCTGTCCTATAATTTGACGCAGGAAGGTTATGAAGTGACGGTGGAGGATCATGGAACGGCAGGATATGACCGTGCGACTAGAGAACCTTTTGACCTGATCGTACTGGACCTCATGCTTCCGGGAATGAACGGGATTGATATTCTTGATAAACTGCGCGGACAAGGCATCCGTACGCCTGTTATCGTGCTGACTGCCAAAAATGCCGAAGAGGATGTAGTCCGCGGCCTGAAATCCGGTGCTGATGATTATATAACCAAACCTTTTGGTGTATCGGAATTGCTTGCCCGGGTCAGCGCAGTACTCCGGCGGATCTCCGGACTTGCCGAAGAAGTCCAGCCGGAAGCTGTAGTATCGGCATCGACGATTATTCTGGGACAGCTGGAGATTTACCCTGAACGGTATGAGGTTTCTCTGGGTGGAGTCAGCATTAATCTGCGGCCGAAGGAATTTGAAGTGCTGCTGTATCTGGCTCGCAAGCCGGGTGTGGTGCTGACGCGCGACGATCTGATGAATGCCGTATGGGGCTTTGATTATATCGGCGGACAGCGGACGGTGGATGTCCACGTCAGCTCACTGCGCAAGAAACTGGAGCTTGATCCGGAATCGGTCCATATTGATTCGATTCGCGGTGTAGGCTACAAACTGGTAGTTAGCAAGAAAAGAGCGCCTGTCATTTGAAATGACGGTGTTCTTTTTTTAAAATATACAAAGAATTGAAATAATAAGATCAACGGCACTTCGTGAAAACGGGACGATTGTCACCGATTTTACACTGCGTTAACAATTCTCTTCAACTGTATTTACACTGAAAGCTTATCATGGGGAACGAAGATGATGAGAAGGAGACGCAAAAACTAATGAAATCCATCATTGACATAGAGAAACTTGATCTCTACTATGAGTCTTTTCATGCACTGAAGGCTGTGGATCTGCAGATTCCGGAGAAACAGGTGACAGCTTTTATCGGTCCCTCCGGCTGTGGTAAATCCACATTACTGCGCACACTAAACCGTATGAACGACATGATTCCCGGAACACGAATTGAAGGTAAAGTGAACATCAGCGGCAAAAATATTTACAGCGACGAGGTTGAGGTGGAGAGCCTGCGCAAGCAGGTCGGCATGGTATTCCAGCAGCCCAATCCATTTCCCAAGTCGATCTATGACAATGTGGCCTACGGCCCCCGTCTGCATGGCGTACGCGCAAAAGCGGAGCTGGATGAACTTGTAGAACAAAGTCTGCGGCAATCCGCGCTTTGGGAGGAAGTTAAGGATTTTCTGAAGAAATCTGCACTTAGCCTGTCCGGTGGACAACAGCAGCGTCTTTGCATTGCCAGAGCGCTTGCGGTACAACCGGATATTCTGCTGATGGATGAGGCAACCTCCGCGCTTGACCCGGTATCCACACTGAAGATTGAGGAACTGGTACAGGAGCTGCGCGATAAGTACACCATTGTTATGGTCACACATAATATGCATCAGGCGGCCCGGGTGTCGGGCAAAACCGTGTTTTTCCTGAACGGTGTAATTGTAGAGGCTGCGGATACGGAACTGTTGTTCTCCAATCCAAAGGACTCCCGCACAGAAGACTATATATCCGGCCGCTTCGGCTAACCCCCCCGCAGGGACCCGTTCCTGGAAATGACAAGCTGACCATACGTTTTTGAGGAGGATCGCTTTTATTATGATTCGCAGAAAAGAATTCGATAAAGATCTGGAAGAACTACGCAGTCTGCTGCAGCAGATGGGCGAGCATGTAACGGATGCTCTGGAAGGTGCAATCGTAGCTTTGCAGACTCTTGACACCGTACGTGCACAAGAAATCGTCAAAGCCGATTTACGGCTGAATGCCATGGAAGACAGAATAATGGAAATCGGTTCGCGGCTGATTATCACCCAGCAGCCCGTAGCCAAGGACCTGCGCCGAATTATTGTTGCGTTCAAAATATCCAGCGATCTGGAGCGTATGGGCGATTTGGCACTGGATGTTGCGAAGGTTACGCTGCGCATTCAGGGCCAGCAATTGATCAAACCGCTGGTGGATATTCCGCGGATGGCTGAAATTGTGGCCGTCATGATCGACGAGGCGATTCAATCCTATCTGGATGAGAACACCGATCTGGCGTACAAGATGGCCCAGGATGACGATCAGGTCGATCATTTGTACAGTGCAACGATTAATGAACTGTACACTTATATGGTCGAAAAGCCGGAATCGCTGAATCAGGCGATGCTGTTGACGCTGGTTGGCCGCTATATCGAGCGGATTGCCGATCACGCGACCAACATCGGCGAAAGTGTGGTTTATCTCGTAACAGGCAAACGCCCGGATCTGAATCAATAACGAAGGCACGATTGAGCCGGTGCTGGCTGACCTTGTGCAGCAGCCCGGATTAATTTCGCGTGTACCTATTAAGCAGCAAACTCCTGTACTGGAGGCTTGCTGCTTTTTTCATTTTTATTTGGAAGTTAAGCGGTTTTAACAAGGGTAATAATGGAAATCCTACATTAAATACATAAATTCGGGCGCTTTCTCGAATTAGCCTTCTTTTCGGATGTCTTGGTTCTTTTTTGAGCGGGGCATATGTTACTATGTAGGGAGTAAGCAAGATAAAGGCGAGGTGCTATAGTGGACAAGTTGATACTAATCGATGGAAATAACATCATTTATCGCGCATTTTTCGCCATGCCGCCGCTGACGAATACGGCGGGGCAGCAGACAAATGCGGTATACGGATTTACGACGATGCTGCTGCGTTTAATAGAAGAGCATAAGCCGAGTCATCTGATCGTTGCATTCGATGCCGGGAAGATTACATTCCGGCATGAAGGGTATGAAGATTATAAGGGCGGCCGTCAAAAGACACCGCCGGAGCTCTCTGAGCAGTTTCCGATGCTGAAGGACCTGCTGCGTGATATGGGGGTGCCGCAGTTTGAGATTTCCGGTTACGAAGCTGACGATATTATCGGCAGCATCTCTCGTGAGGCTGATGAAGCCGGACGCCAGGTAATGATCGTGTCCGGGGACAAGGACATGCTGCAGCTGGCCTCGGAGTATACGACGGTGGCACTGGTCCGTAAGGGCGTTACAGAAGTCGAGCTGTACGGACCGCAGCAAATCCGCGAGAAATACGATCTGACGCCAGAGCAGATCATCGACCTTAAGGGGCTGATGGGCGATGCCAGTGATAACATTCCCGGAGTGCCTGGCGTAGGCGAGAAGACCGCACTTAAGCTGCTGCACCAGTTCGGTTCGGTCGAAGGCGTGCTGGCCGGAACCGGCGAGCTGAAGGGCAAGATGAAAGAGAAGCTGGAGGAACATGCGGACAGTGCCGTAATGAGCAAGAAGCTGGCGACGATTTACCGCGAGGTTCCGCTGGAGCATGCCTGGGTGGATATGGAATTCACCGGAATTAAGGGGGATACCGCCGGCCCGGCACTCGCCAAGCTGGAATTCAAATCCCTGCTTGAGCGCCTGTCGCTGAGCGCTTATTCGCCCAGCAGTGATGGAGCTGTAGAAGCGGTTGAAGCTGCCGTCCTGGATATTACCATCGTCGGTGAAAGTGAACTGGAGGACTTGATCTCCGCTCTCCCGGGCATTTCCGCGCTGCATGTGGAATCAAACGGTGAGAACCCGCACCGTGCAGAAGTGATTGGCCTTGGCTTGTCTTCGCCGGAGCGGCATTACTTCGTGCCGTTTGCACTGCTGCAGAGCCATGCAGCAGCTCAGCTGCGGGCCTGGCTGGGAGACAGCAAGGCACCGAAGAGCGGTTATGATCTGCACCGCGCCGATCTGGCGCTGCATTGGCAGGGGATTCCTTTTGCCGGAGCAGCCAATGATGTGCAGCTTGCTGCGTATCTGCTGGATCCGACGGAAGCGAATCAGAACTTGAATGATCTTACCGCCAAATATGGCCTGCCCCGCTTATCTCCGGATGAAGAGGTGTTCGGCAAAGGCGCCAAATATAAAATACCGGAGCTTGAAATCCTCGGCAATCATGTGGCGCGCAAAAGCGCTACCGTGCTTGGTATCGTCGAGAAGCAGCAGCAGGAGCTGACCGAGACGGCAATGACCGGACTGTTCGAAGATCTCGAAATGCCGCTGTCGCGCATTCTTGCCGATATGGAAAAACAGGGAATTGCCGTCAATAAAGAAGATCTTAAAGAGCTGGGGAAAGAATTCGAAGCCCAGATTTCCAAGCTGGTTGCTGAAATCTACGAGATATGCGGAACCGAGTTCAACCTCAATTCGCCTAAGCAGCTCGGGGAAATCCTGTTTGTGAAGCTGGGTCTGCCTGTTGTCAAGAAGACCAAAACGGGATATTCTACCGATGCCGAGGTGCTGGAGAAACTGGCCCCATATCATGATGTGGTGCGTCTGATCCTGCAATACCGCTCGATCGCCAAGCTCCAGTCCACCTATGTAGAGGGGCTGCTCAAGGAAGTCTCCGAAGTGACCGGTAAGGTTCATACCTTCTACCGGCAGACCATTGCCGCAACAGGAAGGCTTAGCAGCCAATTTCCGAATCTGCAGAACATTCCGATCCGGCTGGAGGAAGGCCGCAAGATCCGCAAGGTCTTTGTACCGTCCGAACCGGGCTGGTCCATTCTGGCGGCAGATTACTCGCAGATCGAACTCCGCGTGCTGGCACATATTTCCGGTGATGAGCGGATGAAGGAAGCTTTTTTGCATGATATGGATATTCATACCAAGACAGCGATGGATGTGTTCGGAGTCACGGCCGACCAGGTAGACAGCAACATGCGCCGGTCCGCCAAGGCGGTTAACTTCGGCATTGTGTACGGCATCAGTGATTACGGACTGTCGCAGAACCTGGGGATTTCCCGCAAGGAAGCATCACATTTTATTGAGCAGTACTTTGAAGTATATGAGGGTGTACGCCGCTACATGGACGATATCGTGCTTGATGCCCGCAAGCAGGGTTATGTAACCACGCTGCTGGAACGCCGCCGCTATCTGCCGGAGATCAATGCGAAGAACTTTAATCTGCGCTCATTTGCCGAACGTACGGCGATGAATACCCCAATTCAAGGGACGGCTGCAGACATTATCAAGCTGGCTATGGTCCATATGGACAAGGCGCTTTATGAGCGCGGGCTGAAGAGCCGCATGCTGCTGCAGGTGCACGATGAGCTTGTCTTCGAGGTGCCGGAAGATGAGCTTGAGCTGATGAAGGAACTGCTGCCCAAGGTTATGGCTGGCGCGCTCAAGCTCTCTGTGCCGCTGAAAGCAGAGGTAAGTTTTGGAAGTAACTGGTATGAGGCGAAATAGACTCCCCGCAGGCCCGGCAATTCCGGTATAATGGAGGAGAGGTGAGCTATTATGCCGGAATTGCCGGAAGTAGAAACAGTCAAGAGAACACTAAATGAATTAATTAAAGGCAAGCAGATAGAGAATGTCACCGTCCGGCTGCCGCGGATTATCCAGCGTCCGGACGATACTCAGGCTTTTGCCCATATGCTGGCAGGCCATAGCGTGGTTCATGTGGAGCGCAGAGGCAAATTTCTGCGTTTTGTATTCGACGGTTTGGTAATGGTCTCCCATCTGCGGATGGAGGGCCGGTACGGTCTTTTCCAGGGAGATGAGCCGCTGGACAAGCATACGCATGTCATCTTCCATTTCACCGACGGCACCGAGCTGCGGTATACGGATGTGCGTCAGTTTGGTACCATGCATTTGTTCCAGCCGGGTGAGGATCTTCTTCTTAAGCCGCTGAGCAAGCTGGGGCAGGAACCGCTTGATCCTTCCTTTACAGTGGAGAGGTTCAAGGAAATTGTTTCCGGCAAAAACACCAAAATCAAGCCGCTGCTGCTGAATCAGGAATATGTGGTCGGCATCGGTAATATTTATGTAGATGAGGCGCTGCACCGCGCTGGAATTCACCCTGAGGTGAGCGCGAAGGCGCTTACGGAAGAGCAGTTGAACAAGCTGCATCATGCGATTGTGGCAACGCTGACTGAGGCGGTGAATGCCGGAGGCTCCTCTGTGAAGTCGTATGTCAACGGCCAGGGAGAAAGCGGCAGCTACCAGCAGCAATTGCTCATTTACGGACGTAAGGACCAGCCCTGCGCGACCTGCGGCACTCTTATCGAGAAGAGTGTTGTAGGCGGCCGGGGCACTCATATTTGCCCAAGCTGCCAGCCTTTGGCTGCGGCAGTTAGTAGGGTATTGCACTAGAGCAAGAGATGATTTACAGGCATTATACACCGCTGCTGTTCATGCTGCTGCAAAAGTAAGGCACCGACAGTTTGTCCCGCCCATATACTGTGTGAAGAATGCTCAATAAAGCGAACGGAGCCCGCGGAACGTTCCGCACGGGCTGCCGGTTCTTCACGGGAGGGATTGCGGGTGCTCAGCCCCTTGTTTTCATTGCTGCTGCTGGCTTTTGCCCTGAGCTTGGACGGTTTTGGTGTAGGCATTACATATGGACTCCGCAAAATGAAAATACCGTTGCTCTCCATTATGATTATCTCGCTTTGCTCGGGGGTAGTCATTTGTGTCTCTATGCAGGTCGGTGTGCTGCTGGCGAAGGTAATTTCACCGCAGGCCGCTTCAAGCATTGGCGCAATTATTCTGGTCCTGATGGGCTGCTGGTCCCTCGTCCAGATGTTGATCCAGAAGGAGAAGGAGCACAGTCCGGGAGGGCGGGAGACAGGAGCGGTACTGCTGCCGGGTGTGGCTTCCATGGGGAAGGCTGCAACTGCTGACCTTGCAGATACGACTGCGGATTGTGTGCGTGAGATCGAAAAAGATGCGCAGAAGTTGGCAGTCTTTTCACTGGAGCTCCGCCATCTCGGGGTGGTCATCCAGATTCTCCGTACGCCGTCTTCGGCCGATATGGACGCCTCCGGGAGCATTTCCTCCATGGAAGCGATGCTGCTCGGAATAGCACTGTCGCTGGATGCCTTCGGAGCGGGTCTTGGGGCTGCACTGCTGGGATTCAGTCCGGTATCCACCTCGCTTATGATCGCCCTGTTCAGCGGAACCTTTCTGCTGCTGGGCATGAGAACAGGTCTTAAGCTGTCTGGACGTTACTGGATGAAGCATGCTGCCGTACTGCCTGCGTTAATGTTAATTGCAATGGGAATAATGAAGCTATTATGAGGTGAGTACATGATTATGGGCTTAACCGGAGGCATTGCTTCCGGAAAAAGCACCGTGTCCGCACTGTTTGTGGAAAAGGGAGCAAGGCTCGTGGACGCTGATGCCATCGCCAGAGAAGTCATGCTCCCGGGACATCCGGTGCTGGCTGCAGCTGTGCTGCATTTTGGAGAAGGAATCCTGCTGCCGGATGGAACACTGAACCGCACCAGGCTGGGGGAGATCGTTTTTCATGATCTGGAAGCCCGGCAGGCGCTGAATCAGTTGACGCATCCGGCGATTCGCCAGGAAATCAAAAACCGTATGAACACAATGGAACAAGAAGACCCGCAGCGGTTGACTATTGTAGATATCCCTCTGCTGTATGAATCGGAGCTGGACAACCTTTTCGGGCAAATTGTGGTCGTCTATGTTCCCCGGGAGGTCCAGTTGGACCGGCTGATGGAGCGCAACGGGCTGTCTCTGGAGCAGGCCCAAGGAAGACTGGATGCCCAGCTGGATATTGAACTGAAGCGCAGCAGAGCGGACTACATCATCGACAACAGCGGTACTCTTGCCCAAACTGAGCAGCAGGTTGCCGTATTGTGGGACAGGCTGGGCCTATGATGAAATGGCTGCGTAAAAAAAGAGTGCTGCTCCTGTTATTCGTTGGATTCACTGCAATCCTGTTCTTGAGTACCAACTGGATGTCCTGGTTTTATCCGATTTATTATAAAGCAGAAATTCGTGAACACAGCATTACCTACGATATGGACCCTTTCCTTGTGGCAGCCATCATCCGGGTGGAAACGAACTATAAGACCGGCCGGGAGTCCAAAAAAGGCGCATTGGGACTCATGCAGCTGATGCCGGATACGGCGAAGTGGGCGCTTGAAAAGGCCAAGCTTCCGGATGTCTCGCTGCAACAATTGAAGAGGGAGCCATCGGCCAACATTGAGCTTGGAACCTGGTATTTGTCATCGCTTTCCCGCCAGTTTGATGGCAACCGTACCGCTGTGATCGCGGCCTATAACGCAGGCCCCGGGAAAGTGAAGAGCTGGCTGGAAAAGGGCAATTGGGACGGTACAGCGGCTTCCGTGAAGGATATCCCGTTTGGCGAGACCCGGCATTATGTGCAGCGAGTCATTTATTATTACGACCAGTACACGGAGATTTACAGCGAGTTCTAAGGGAGAAGACTGTATTTGTACGAAAAAGAAGCATTAAACAGCCTTGAAGGCCGTTTAATACTTCTTAGGCAAGCTTATGGGGACAGGTTATTTGTATTGACCTGCCAGTGATTGCTCAGCCAGGGTTACAAGACGTTTAGTGATGTAACCACCGATCGAACCGTTTTCGTAAGAAGTTTTATTGCCTTGGTATCCATCTGGGGAGAGCGTGATACCTAGTTCTTGGGCAACTTCATATTTCAGTTGTTCCAAGGCACCGCGTGAATTTGGAGCTACCAGGTTATTGGAGCTGTTGTTTTGGCTCATTGCTGTTCACCTCCTATCGGTTGGTAACTGTATTATGTGCCGGACATGGCATATTCATAACAACAAAGAAACGGTGTTTTCTGGAAATGAAATCAGCTTACCGGCAGCCGGCGTATTGCCGGACCGGAAAGCGACCATTAATGCAAAAGGAAGTGACTTAAGGCTTATGAAATGCCCTTACTGCGATCACACGAATACGAAAGTGCTTGACTCGCGTCCGGCCAACGAGAATAAGTCCATCCGGCGCAGGCGGGAATGTGAGCGCTGCAGCAAGCGGTTTACCACCTTTGAGATGATTGAAGAAACTCCGCTGATCGTGATTAAAAAAGACGGCAGCCGCGAAGAATTCAGCCGCGACAAAATCCTGCGCGGCCTTATCCGTGCCTGCGAGAAACGTCCCGTCTCCGTAGAGCGCCTGGAGTCCATAGTCTCCGAGGTGGAGAAGTCATTGCGTGGCATCGCCTTAGCCGAAGTGGAGAGCCGCCAGATCGGCGAGCTGGTCATGGAGCAGCTTTACCCTGTCGATGAGGTCGCTTACGTCCGCTTTGCCTCCGTGTACCGCCAGTTCAAGGATATCAACATGTTTATGAAGGAACTGAAGGGACTGCTCTCTAAAAACACCGAGGAGTTTGAGGGGGTGTAGAAGCATTTTGCGCACCCCGAAAAACTTTTTTTGAAAAAGTGTTGACACCGAAGGCGATTTTTTATATTATATAGAAGTCGCCTACGGAACTTAAACATGACGAAGCGATGGGAGCTAACAGCTCAGTCCGGATTTTAGAATACATAATTGTAGTTCTAAATCAGCCACATGGGGCCATAGCTCAGCTGGGAGAGCGCATCGCTGGCAGCGCGCTTATTAAAATCCGCAGTTTAACAACGTAGTTTGTACGATGACTGGTACGTTGACTGACGGTGACAGCACGCAGATATGCGCTACGACAAAACGATGATATGCGTTATACAATCGGCATCTTTCCGTAATAATACGGGAGGTGTTTTTTAGTTTGAGCGAAGATAAACGTAAAGGAAGAACGGTTAAAAGCGACAGGTCATCGGATAGGTTGCGCTATTCACTCGACTACTTGTACGATTACTATTACCAGGCGAAGAAGTCGGAAGGGCGCGCGGAGAATACGCTTAAGACGTACGAACAGAACTACGGGTACTTTTGCGAGTTCTTAGACATGCGCGGGATCATCCGCGATATCCGCAATGTTACTGTAGAGACTGGACGCGAGTACATAATATGGCTACGCGATGAGAAAACGAAGTTTAGCGATAATTGCAACGTTCCGGAAACATCTAGAACGGTTGGGCTATTGCCCAAGTCCATTAATACGCGCGTAAAGAATATGAAGACGATGTTTAAGTTTCTAAAGGAAGAAGGAGTTATTGATGCGGACCCGTTTGTATATCTAAAGAATGTTCAAGATATTGGGCGAGACATTGACGTTCTTACGTCCGACGAATTGAGCTGTCTCATACACGCGCCGAATCAGCGCAAATACAACGAGTTTAGGGATTACGTGGTACTCAACCTTTTAGTTGACGGGATGTTTCGCGTGGACGAGGCGTTATCGTTGAAAAAGACTGATGTTGATCTAACTGCCTGTTACGCTTCTTTGCGCAGGGAGATAACAAAGTCACGCAAGGCTCGTGTTGTTCCGATTACGAAGCGGACAGCTAAGTTGTTGCAGGAGTTAATACGCGAGACTACGGAATTCGACAGTGAGTACATTTTCCTCAATAACTACGGCGAGCGGTTGGTTCCGAATCATTTCCGCCACCAGCTCAAGAAATACGCAGACAGAGCGGGCATAGAAAAGCGAGTCTATCCGCACTTACTGCGCCATTCAGGGGCGACGCTGTTCCTTGAGGAAGGAGGTGCGCAACATCATCTGCAGGTGATCCTCGGTCACGCGGACGGGCGGATGACGGCGCACTATACGCATCTATCGGACAAGAACGTTAAAAAGAACCACGACGAGTTTTCGCCAATCAATGCCGTCATTAGTAAGGCGGAGCGGCCTCGTAAAACAAAACGTTAGCACACAAATAAGCGCCAGTCTTAGCGGAATCAAGCCGTTAAATCTGGCGCTTATTTATATCTGTAAACGCCCGGTTGTGGTATATTTAGTAAGGGGTGTTCATTTTAGTGGTAAAGAGTAGAATGAAATTAATAGTCTTATTAAGTTTGGTTACACTTACCGCGTGCACAAGTACTGAATCAACAAGAAGCGCAAACGTGAGTGAAGGTATTAAAGATAGCGCCCGTGCTAGTGCTACGGTATCCGCTTCGGTTAGCTCGAGTCCGTCTCAGATACCGGAGCCTCTGCGTCTAGCAAGTGAGCAACTAAGTGCCGGAAACCTAGACCGTACATTGACTTATCTTGATTTGACAATAAGCGATTTCCCAGGCACTGAGGCCGCGTATCTAGCATCAGTAGTAAAGTCCTCGATTCTTACGGCGAAGGTACAGAGTTACACATACATGAGTAGTTCGCTTACCAAAGGCAGTGAGAAAGCGTCCGGGAGTCTTTTAGGGGCGAACGTACTCCAGCGCGTGGTAGACATATTAGAGACCAACATAGCTGGGAGCACTAAAGCGGTGACAGAACTAGAGCCTACCGTAAAATATGTCCTTGATAACTATGCAAAGCATTCAGGCCAGCACGTAAGTCCTATGTTTGGATTTACTCCAGCGGTTCTGGAAAAAGATTTATCGTTCTTCGAGGACGTAGGTTATCCAGTACCAACAGATTCCGAAATTGACGAGGTACTGACGTATGCTTTTCAATCCCTTGTACAGTACAACTTAGATCGCCTGTTCGATGACAATGGTACAATTGATTACGTGGGCTATTTCTATTCAGCAAGTACAGCTGTTGAAGGTGGGGTGTATGAGGAACCGGTAATAAATGAAGTGCTAAAACTAACAGAAGACAGCAAATATGACGAAAGAAGAATAGCTATACAGGAGTACTTAAAGTCACAGAAGCAGTGAAAATACGCCAGTCTCTTCGGAGGTTGGCGTATTTTTTTTTTGTAAAAGTGTGTCAGGGGAGTTAGTGTGTCGTCTTTATTGATGTAAGGAGAAGTGGTAGAAGGGTGGCACACAAATGAGTGCAGAAATAACGCTATCCTCCGATCTCCCCACGCTGACCGCCGAAATCCACGCATACAAACGAGTTGCCGGCGAAGCGATATTCGAGATTGGGCGGAGGTTAAAACACGTTAAGGAGAATGACCTGGTTCACGGAGAGTGGTCGCGGTGGTGCATAGAGGATATTGGGATGACACGTCAGCAGGCGGATAAGTTCATTGTGGTATTCGACGAGCTAGGCGCATTTGACAATCCGAATTGTCATATCGGAGTAACTCGTCTGTACGAAATTTCGTTACTGCACCCCGAAGAACGCGAACGCTCGCACACGATCCCGTCAACTGGCGCAACAAAAACGGTCGAAGAGATGACCGTAAGAGAACTGCGCGAAGTTAGGGCGGAATTGAAGCGCGAGCAAGCGGCGCGAGAACAAGCGGAGGCTGAGCGTGAGAAGGCGCAGGAGGATTACGAACTCGTACGCGATACTCTCGAATCTGTACGCGAGCAGCCGCCGAGGATTGAGACGGAATATGTAAGAGATGCAGCGGCAGAAGATAGACTTCGGCAGTATGAAGAAAAGTTCGGGGATATAGAAATATACAAACAGGCGAGAATCGGCAACGTCGCGGATATATCGACATCCTTACAGACATTTGACTATGATGCTAGGACACTCCTTAAGCGTTATGCGTTCTTGCAACAGTACGGAGCTGATATCTCGCGGATGCACGGTTCCGTACTGGAAGATTACAGGAACACAGTGGGGGCGTTGGCTAACTTTGTTACTACTTTAAGCGTCGGATACACAGACTCACACATAAATCGAGATATTATCAACATCTAAACTAATACAGGGAGTGATACTAATGAGTAGCGTAGTTAGTTTGTTCAAAGGACAGGTCGGATTGGCTGATGGGGCAATGTCGGGGATACAGCAGATAATTGAAACTGCACTGTCTACTGTTGTCAGGGATGAGTTTAGACCGGTTCGGGAACTATTGGCGGGACTATTGTCAAACATACAGGAAATGCACGAGAGTACGTCTTCACTCGTGCTGCAGCTACAGGAGGTGAAATCTACGATACATTTACCACTGACGATACCTGATGAGCCTGTTGCGGGCGGGGTTAGTGGTCTACTACCACAAAAAGCCGGTGACGAGATAGTGGCGATGCTGTTTGATAAAATGATATCGAAACACCCGTCTAGGCTCCGCACATTTTACACTGACCTAGAGAGAGAAATGTGTGTACAATTTTCCGCACAGCATAAGGAACGAATCGAAGGAATCAAGCTGTGTGAAGAAGGTAAATATCCGTATAGAAAGATTGACACTATACTGATGCTCGCTGACCGAGAAAGTGTGTTCGCGTTCGCTAAAAGATACAAGTTCAACACGAAATGATTATTAAGTTCTGAGTTGGGCATAACGGGCAAATGTCCAACAGAGGAAATCGCAGCATAACCGTTTGTACTTTCTTACACTTACGTAAAGTTATCACATCGCATTTTTGCACTATTTAACACAAACGCAGCGACGCGTATTTATCTCACGCAGCCTCATCCGTTCAAATTACGCCGCTCACACGCTCCCTTTCGCTCTCCCGTAAAATCACCGTGAAATTAGCGCCTGTGATATCCGGGAGGGATAAATCTACCCTCACACTATCAAAACGGCTAATTCAACGGTGATTCCACGATAAAACGACGGAAGCCGGGCGGAGGGTATAGGTAGGATTACGGAAACGGGGCGGAGGCGGCCGCATCGGGTACGGTTTTTCTCTTATATTTTAAAATCCGCGCAGTTAGATATGTGTAATACAAGGCTTATCGCGCGTAATCCCTTTGATATCCCGTATAATGGTCGACCTTTACCCGTTACGGAGTTTATTAAGAACGATAGTGATTAATAAACTAGATCTTAAGGTCTTATATCTTTAGATCTTAAGTACTTAAAGATTTATAAAATAACACAACGTCCGCACATTGTCAACAACAATTTTACGCGCCGATATATTTACTGTTTCGTCCGCGTTTAAATTTGCACTATTTAACACAACGAAGGAGATGACGCTATTATGAAATTCCGCAAGAAGCCCGTACTTGTCGACGCTGTCCAATACACGCCGGGCCTCGAAGACGGCTACGCATGTTACGCAATTGACGGAGGGCGATTCGTCGGCTACCACGATAAGGCCACGCTGATACCGCCGGGATTCCGGAAAGTACCCGCGCTAAGGCAGTACGGCGGATTCGAGGAGATCAGCGCGGACGATTGGATTATAACGAGCGCATCCGGTAATCGCTACGTATGTAAGCCGGAGATATTTGCGCAGACTTACGAAGCCGCCGACGGACCGCCACACGAGGAAGAAGCGCACGACGTAATCAAACGGATATATGAAAGCAGCCGGCATCCCGAATACTACGATGCGGATACGTACGACCTTCATTGTGGGATCGCACGAGGCATCGAACTAGCGCTTAACACGCTCGGCATAAAAATCGAAGGAGTGAACGCTGATGACAACGGAAATTAAACCGGTAACAATTCCGCGCGAGGTGGCGGATGCGATTGAAACGCTGCGGAGGGATAGCGCTAGTGACCCGGCGTTCGATAACGAAGGGATTGCGCATGCTTACGTTACGGAGTCGTACGTTGGTCCTATCGCGCTTAACCTACGTAAAATCCCGTTCGACACGTTGATGCGCGCTCTGCTCGACGGATACGAACGTGAGCTGACGGAGGAAGAGAAGCGCGCACAATCCGCAACTTACGTAAAGCACCGCTATTTAGAGGCGTTAGAATTTGCGGACGAGGACGAATTGCAACTCGGATTCATTAACGGAGCCAGATTCGTGTTAGACGAATTCGGTATCACTATCGAAGGGGTGAACGCCTAATGTTAAACGCTCAGCTCACGCCAGACTACGCAATCCAATCGGACGCCAACGCTCAGAACTTCGTAGTCAAGCGCCGCCGCATCGTAGACCCGACGCAGGCTCCCGGATACAAGGCGGTTCAGGGAGCGCCAGCTCCCGTTAAGCGCGAAGTATGGGACGACGTGGCTTACTTTCCCGTTAACAGCGACGGTCTGCGCGCGGCACTCGATTACGTACGTTTCAAGGCGTCGGTTAGCGCGGATACGACGTCACTCAGCGAATTTACAGCGCGGTTACGTGCAGAAACATTTCGCATAACAAGCGCGTTGCACACGTCAGCACATTCGTGGCCGGACGTTACCGTTGAAATCGCGGGGAAAAGGCGTGCAATTAGCGGCGATGTGGCGGCCGGAGTGTTAGCGGAAGGGTAACGGGTAGGAACGCTAAATCAACGTAAAGGAGACGGTGCGCAGATATTCGAGAACGCACACGCTGCGGATATTACGTGGGAGGTGTAGATGATGGCGGATTTTAACGTTAAAGAAGTGCGCCAAGCGCTGACGGAAATGCGCGTAAAGGCTGCGATGTGTAAGTACGACCCGGGGTACGTTAGCTATGACGTATTCGAGGCGCTGGCCGGAGTTGCCGATATACTGCTCGGCGAGGTTGAGGAGGAGCAAGCGGAGAAAGCGAGAATGCGCGCGGGGCTTGACGAGTTGCGACGCCTGGCCGAGCGGCCGATTTATGGTAGGGGTTCCGCAAAGACGGCGATGGATACGGCGCGATTGGAGGCGGGGCTATGAAACGCGATGAGATTATCGCAAAGTGGGCGGGGCTTAGCGCGCGGGAAAGAGACGCGTGGGTCGAAGCGGCCGTCCTTCCGATTAGCGAAGAGGAGGCGCGTGACCGGCGCAAGTTCAGCATATCCCTACCACGCTATTCGACGGAAATTTCCGCAGCGTGGACGGTAATGGAGCGTATGAATCCGACGCATTGGGTCAGCGTTATGCGAATCGCAGGCGAAGTAAACTCGACGGGAAACTACGTAGCGGAAGTCGGCGAGCATAGCGCGGGAAGTAACAGCGCTCCAGAAGCGATATGCCTCGCGGCCCTAATCGCTGAACTAACGGAGGTGTCCGCTGATGTGGCCGTTTAAGCGCAAACCGTCTCCGCACCTCTGCGCGCATGAGTGGCGGCTGGATGATACGTTCGTAAAGACGATAGGCTGCGCCCGTTACGTTTTCTTCGTCATCGCGTGCCCTATCTGCGGAACAAAGCGCACCTACCGCGAAGAGGACTTCGCACATTTCCGCAAGTATTTCAACGTTAAATTAACGGAGGTGAACGTTAATGGAGCTGCGTAAATTTCCCGTAACTGCGCCGGACGGAACGGAGTATCGCGTTAAGATAGAGGAGTGGCGCGAATCACTAATCGGCCCGTGTCTGAGCGCTGTCCTATACGTTCCTCGTAAACGATGGGGATTCCGTAGAATCCATACGTTAACTCTGTACTCGCACCGCCAGGACTACGACCCGAACGACGTCGAGTACGTAGCGGTGGCGCGTGAGGCAGTCGCGGATTACTACAGGAACATTGAGGTAGCGGCTATATGGGTGCAGAAGGAAACGGAAGCAGCAGCGCGTAAACAGGACGCAGTCGACCGCTTCAACGCTTGGGACGGACGGATTGAAACGGAGGGAGGTGCGGAATGAAAACGAAGGTAAACGTAACGACAAACGATGGCACGCGCTATCGAGTGCGCTTTGACGAAACGAACGTCTACGGATCACGCTATGTGCTGACCGTTGATGTCTACGTTAAGCGGCGGAGATTCCCCGGATTTCGTCACGTAGATGAATGGCGCTTTATCAGCGGAAACGGCGTATACAACCACGCGAATCCGAACTTCGTAAAGTTAGCGCGAGACTGCGTATTTATCGCACACGATCACGGAGCTGACCGCAGACCTGGCGCAGTAGCCTTGCGTAAATGGGACGGGAGGGTTGACGTATGACACGCTTAACTACCGTTGAACTCCGCGCAGAACAAGCGCGACTCCTAGCGCTCGCGAACGAATTGGCCCGGCGTCATTGGGGCGTTGATTATACGGGGACGCTGCGCTTAACTGCGCGAAACTGGACGCGAAGAGGCGCGTGCTTTGCGTGGGCTCTCGATTTATCGCGGCAGGAAATCCGCATGTCGACGACGGTTAACGCTGAGATAGGCGCGGCTGCAGCGGAGGGAAACCTCCTGCATGAGCTCGTACACTGGCGGCTCAATACGCTCGGGCTTCCGTTTGACGATACGGATAGCGAGTTTATCGCGGAGTGTATTCGGGTGGGTGCGCCAATATCGCAGGACCGACGTGCGCAGGCGGCTTACCAGCGATACATGCGTAGATTCGGATTAAATGAGGAGGCAGCGTAAGTGAAGACGGTTACCGATATTATCGAACATTACAACGGGACAGCGCGCAAGTAATTTACGCGAAATGTGTGATTTAGCGCGCGAGCTTTATATTATTATATGCGAGGAAACGGAGGTCCGAAATGACAATACGTAAACTTGGCGCTGATTACGCACAGCTTATCGTAGAGGCGCGCCAGAATCCGGAAGTCGCGGCGTGGCTTGACGCAGAGGATTGCGCAAGGTGCGGATTCAATCCGGTTGTTCCCGGCTACGATTGGTGCGCGGAGTGTCGTCCGGAGCTGGCGGAATCGAAATCGTAAGAGAAATGGAGTATACGGAAGAAACCACCTATATCCGGGTTTCTTAGGCTTTTTGAACATTTTAGATTTCGCTTACATCTGTAAAGTATATGTGTCACATATGTAACGCAGATGTTATATAAATAGGTACTTTCTGGGAGGAGTGAGATGAAATGGGTTTCTCGTCTTTCAGTGCCATTGCTGAAAAATCGCCGAATATGACGTTTTACCGCTTGTACGCATTTACCATATAATCGGAGGTGTCAACGGATGACCACGAGTGAAACTACGGAAACACAACGTGATTTACACGCTGACCTTGCGTTATGCAGCGAGGTTGCCGAACACTCCCCGCACCATTGGTTCGTAATGCACGATACGGACGTAATGAGCGAAGACCCGCCGGGCTCGTGTGAACTTGACTCGTTAGCGTGGGCAAGCGCTCCAATAGTGGCGGAGTTTATCGCCGAAGCGCGCACCGGATGGCCGATCGCTTTGGAGCGCGCGATTAAAGCGGAGGAAATCGCGGAGATGTGGTGTAGCGAAACCGCAACACAAGTGCAGCAGTACCTCGACGCAATAGAAGAACTCGAACGCCTACGCGCCGGAATTGCGGTTGCCATGACGTACTCAGGCGGAATCATTGTCGAGATGCTGCGTAAGTTGCTGACGGAGGTGTTACGCGATGGCTCCACGCAAGAAAACGGAGAATAAACCGCGCATCACCGCCGACCAGCGCAAAGACTGGCGAGCGCTTCCTCTCGCGGACTGGAATACGTTAACCGTACAGGTGATGATTACGGACCTCAACCGCGAGCGCTACGGAGTCGATCCGTACATCCCGGCTGCGGGTGGCTATCGCTTCGAACAAGGAGTAATAAAACGTGCGCTCACGTTGTACGGTGCGGAGTCTCTACGCGAAACGATAGAACGCGCCTTCGCGGAACATCGCGTAACACGGGATTATCCGCAGTTGACCGCGGGATTTTTGATAACGTACTTGCTGCCCCGCCTTATGCCGCAGGTGCTGGCGGAAAGGAAACGGAAGGAGCGGGCGGAGAGTGCGGTCGTGAATGGCGGGATGACGGCGGAGGAGTTGGCGGAGTTTCTCTGAGGGAACCGTCAATTTCGAAAACCGTAGAGATATTGATAAATCTAAAGCTACGCGGAGGTATTTTGTCTTTCTCAACACTCAAGCCTATAAATTCGTTCCTAGATGGGCATATTTCTCGGAAATTGACGTTGCATAATCTATACGCTTCTACGGTCGGTTTGATAGAGTAATTGAGCAAGGAGATGGAGAAAAGGAGGAACGCAATGTCACACGCTAAAAACTGCATATTATCCGCGCAGTGTTCGCTCGCCGACACCGATAAGTGTAACGCCCGCTGCCCATCATTCATCGCCTGCCACGGATTCAACGGCGAAGGCGGACGCGTAGGCGCTGCGAATGTACCAGCGGATTACAAAGGCGTTACGCTCGCCAATTCGCCGGCACGCGAAGCAATGGCGCGGGATAAAACGAGGGAGTATCGGGCGTACAGCGTGGTAACTCCGTATGCTGACACTTTTACGCGGCAATTCGGTGATACGTCAGAGGAACGGATTAAATCGCTTTATCTGTATAGCGAGTCGCCCGGCACCGGTAAGACTACGACGGCCGCCGCACTAATCCACGAATGGGTCATACGTCATTATATCGGAAGCATCCAACGGAACGGGCAACCGTTGGAACGTCCGGCTTACTTCTGTGACGTAAACGCGTTCCAGACGCTGTTCCTCGGATTCACGCGGCCAGGCATACCGCAAGAAACCGCCGAGAGACACGCCGCTGAATACTACGCAATGGAGCAGCGCGCCAAAGCCGCCCCATTTGCGGTACTTGACGATATCGGCGTCCGGTCAGCGTCCGAAGCGTTTCGCGCGGATTTGCATAGTATCGTTAATCACCGCGTCAGTAACGGATTGCCGACCGTATACACATCGAACGTGCTGCTCGCGGACCTGGCGCAAGTGTTCGACGCCCGCCTGGCCGACCGCATACGGGAGCAGTGCGTAGAGATCGCGTTCGTCGGCGAGAGTAAGCGCGGTCTGCGCAAAACAGCGTAAATAGTAGCTACGATAAGTAAACGGGAGTTAACGAAACGTCACGGCTATTTTCGACAAATTGCGCGTGATAATCCGTTGAGAATAACGTTAATAGCGTTAAATATTTCCTAATGACGTCCAATAATTTATAAATAATCCCAAACGTGTCGAAAGTGCGAACGGAATTCCGCCTTATACGGGATTTGGACGTTGTGTAATGCGGCGGTAAAATAGGAGGTGTAAAGTATGGCAGCACATGGACAGCAGCTATTGTCAAAAATCGTCGATACCGGTGACATTCAGGCTTTAACGCGACTCGGCGTTAGCAGGACAGACTTCGCGACAAAAGGCGAACAGCAGGCGCATGACTTTATCGTTAAGTACGCAGCCGAAAACGCCGGAGCAGCGCCGTCCTTATCAACGTTTGTCGCGGAGTTTCCCGACGATGTGTGCGCATATATTCCCAGCGTGACGGATAGTTTCGAGTATCTGGCGCGCGAGATTAAGGATGCGGCCGGAAAGCGTGAGACTGCGGCGTTACTGAGTGACCCGCGAATGCAGCACGATTTCGACACGATGTCTACGGAGGGTTTTGTCGAGTCATTGACGAAACAACTCGAACGGATTAGAATGAAAACACGAACACTTGTTCCTAGTTCAGTTGGAAATGGTATCCAAGATTTGGCGGTGTTATTCCGCGAAGAGTACAACTCACGTAAAGCGGGAAACTCGTTCAAGTTATGGAGAACCCCTTTCGAGTCGCTTAACGCAGAGATCGGTGGTCTTTATTCCGGGGATATATACGGAATTATGGCGGAGTCTGGGCGCGGTAAGACGTACGTGTCCGAGGTGATTATAGACGAATTATTACGTCAAGGCGCGAAGGTGCTCGTCAAGTCATACGAGCTAAAATGGTATCAATGGCTAGCGCGGCTCATTTCGATTATTACTGCGCGTGAAGAGGAGTTGTCCGCAGATGACTTCGGGGTTAATGTTGGACTGCCGAACAAAGGATTACTCTCCGGAAAGTTAGACGAGGAACTTGAAACGTATCTAATGGGAATGCTAGATAAGCTTAACGGATACTACCCGGGCAACCTCATCTTACAGGCAAAGGGAGACAGCGCACTGTCGCGAACACTCGACGAGCTAGATCGCGAACTATACGAACACAGCGATATTGATGTAGTGGTCATTGACCCTTTTTATGGATTGGCCGATGTGTACGGAAGCAACGCAAATAAGACCGCCGGCGGTGCTGCGGAACAGGCTGCGCGGAGGTTTGAACGAATCATCGGCGAGCACGACGTTATCGGGATATATACGATCCAGGCACAAACGGACAAGCAGGATGAGGAAAGCGGAGAGCAACGCGAACTCCGTCTCCCAAAACGCGATAAGGTAAAGACGACGAAGGCCGTACTTGAAATAGCGACTAACTTATTTACGTTTGATGCAGCGAACGGAATAGGAAAGCTCGGCGTAGAGAAGGGGCGCAATGGTGGCGAAGGGTTTACCGTTGAGCTCGTCGCGTTACTTGATTACGGAGTACTGCGAGAACCTCCGCGTGGTGCCGAAGCCGCTGCGCAATTTGTGAGTGGATTTTAGTTGACAGCAGGAAGAGTTAGTATTATATTAAGGGTGTCAAATATTAGATTAACTAACATTGATATTAGAAAGGTTGATTATAATGACCCCTGAACAAATCCGCGAAGCTGCTGTCGAGATAATAAGAAAACACCCGCAAGGCCTTCGTCAAATTGACCTAATAAAGGAGATAGCTACGATATACAAGGATGAACTCGCTTCCAACGACGACCCCAAAGTTAAGATCAGGAATGCCGTGTGGAATATTGAGGAGAAGATGCCGTACGCGGTAAGCAAGCAAAATTTAGGCGGTCGAATGGCTATGCTGATTCCTGTTTTAGGAGCTAGACGCGGGGGAAGTCGCCAAGCAGGAAGGGTCTCGGAAGAGGGGGCACATTATGAGTCACTCTCAGGGAAACAAGTCGTGCAAAGTGCGTGGACTCTTCTCACTGCGCTTGAGCAGGAAGTTGAAAGGTTTAAGCCAATGTCCGAGGATGTTAGAGGAGTCAGCCCCACACAGATAGGCACGCTTGATTTCGACGATATGAATACCGTACTTGAGATGAGAAGCATCTTAGCTTCAATCAGAAGGTGTAGGGAACTTGTTACTACTCGCGGGATGTTCACTGCCGTAGACGAAGAGTAACAATTAATCTAAAGTGTCGGTTCTGCCGAGTATGTAATCCGCAGAGACGTTGAAGAAGTCCGCGAGTATTATTAGCTTCTCGTGATCGACCGCTGTCTCGCCGGACTCTATACGCTGAACCGACCGCGTTTCCTTATAGCCGAGTAAGTCGCGGAGTTCACGCTGTGTAATCCCGCGATCTTCGCGTAGTTGCTTAATGCGTTGCCCTAAAACGTTCATATTTACGTAATCTCCTATCTTATGTATAACGGATGTATTGACGCGTCATTTAATGACGTGTATGATTGGTAACGGTATCCAGTTCGTAGGTTTCTTCAACGCTACTTATTTTAGCATACGGAGGTGAAATTATGAACGTAATTAATCACGAACTCTTCCTTTCCGCACTCGAACGCTACCCCTGGCGCAATATTCAGCCGAACAGTCGCGGCCGGCTTAACGCATCCTCACCGTTTGGCGAGCGCGTCGACAAGACGCCGTCATTTTCCGTTATCACGGACGCCAACTCGTCAGCTTTCGGATGCTGGGTAGATTCAGGCGCTGCTGATCCGGAGTGGGCGCGAGGCAGCCCCGTAAAATTGTTTGCGTTTCTGCGCAACATAACGGAGTATGAAGCGTTTACAATGTTATATAGCGCAGAGGACGAGGATGCGCCGCCTAGCCTGCGGATTAACTTACGCGCTCCAGATACGGCAGCCCAGCGCAAGCCCATCGACATCACGACGTACATAACACGCGAGGTCCCGTACTTAACAGGGCGCGGCATTGCGCCGGTCATCCAGCGGCTTTACCGTTGCGGATTCGATACGCAGAAGAATGCGGTCGTGATGCCGTGGGCTGGGCCGTCGGGTAACGTCCTTAACGCAAAGTGGCGGGCGACCTGGGGAAAAGCGTTTTGGTACGCTGCAGGAGGCGCGCCGGTTAAGTCGATGATATACGGGATCGAAATCGCATATGCGCGTAAGATTAAACGCGCGGTGATCACAGAGGCCGAAATTTGCGCTATGACTGCGGCGACGGCTGGAACGTTCGGCTTGGCAGTCGGCGGATCGGAATTTACGGAGGAGAAGGCGGAATTGTTGCGGCGGAGTCCGATCGAGGAACTGTTAATCGCGGGCGATAACGATGAGGCCGGCGAAAAACTACGCTGGCAGATCGAGAGGAAGCTGCGCGGTTACCTGCGGCTGTACAACGTAGAGATAAGCGGCCACAAGGATTTTAACGCGGCAGGCATCAAAGCTACGCGCGAGGCGTGCACGAAAGCAACGCAGGTGTCAACGGTGAGGCCGCGTTTAATAGTACGTTGAATGTCGTTAAATTTGACGACATCTATGCGGTGCGAACGATGTTACTCGCTCGCTGCCTTATCGGGCGCAACTTCGTCCCATTCGTACAGATCGTACGGAGAGTCGAGTCCAAGAACTTCCGCTATCATACGGGCTTTATCTAGACCCATGACGCCGACACGTTTACGATCGTTGATCCAGTGTCCAATCTGCGACCGATGAATACCTGTCCGTCGTCCGAGTTCCGCCTGCGATAGCTTCCGTTCCTTGAGAAGCACCCGAAGTCGGCATTCACCGACAACGTACATGAGGGGCCTCCTACTCTAATAGTTCACACAAAATATTTTATCATAAATTTCTTATGAATGTGTGTCACAGACACTAGGACGTCGTCTTTATTTATGTAAGGCATGATTAACCATAAGGGGTTGTTAAATGAATGGACTTTGAACAATTGAATATTAAAGCGAAGGCGCATCTCGCCAGCCCGAATGATTTTACTTTCTCTGAGATGTACCGTGAAGCTACCAAGCTGTTCCAGCGTATGAACCGTGTACGGATTACGTGTAACAGAGTCGGTGACGACAATGATGCGGATGAGTTGCTGGACAAAGTTATCATGAAGGTGATCGCCAAATCACCGGATAACTTCGGAGCCGAGATGTTAAGGTCTATCCGTAACGCGCAGCTTGATTTCTTCAAAACGGAGCGGCGGCGCAGAACCAGGTACGAGCTAACCATCGACGCGGGATCGCCAAATTCCGAAGTCGCTGACGGTGATGACAAGTACCCGATTGAGACTGAAATCATTAATAAACAACGAAAAAAAGAAGCCGACCAGCGCCAACTGATCGACTTCCTCTCGGACCCTGCACAGGTCGATGAAGATACGACACGAATCGTATCCATTTTCTCGGAGTTTCCGTCCATAAGAGCACTCGCAAAAGCGCTCGGACTCCACTACGAGTACGTTAACCGTAAGCTTCGCAAGCTATCTCGCCGATACGACGCCAATCGTTTCGGAGACCTTAACGATTACTTAGCTAGTTAACTTAACGGAACGGGCTATCGGGCAGAAAGTCCGTTCCACTATTAATTATATCACAAGGGTCAAACAATTAGTCTTTATTACTTATGTATAGAATAGCCTAATATTTCCTTTTTGAAACTCCACGTTTTCAATATTACGCAAAAAATTTGCGGTTGTCAACGCTTATTTAGCTACGCCCATCTTTAAACAACGGAGGAACGCGCCATGCAACGTAAAAATGACACGGAATCATCACATAAAACACCGCGCAGTATCGACCGCATTTATAACGGAAGCTACGAAGAATACGAAGACGCAGCGGATTACATTGACGTCCGCGACGTATTGAAAGGACGAGTGATCGCATGACTTGGACCGCTAGTGCTCACGCAGCCAAACGCGCCACTGAACGTTTTGGCGCGACCGCCGAAACAGTATCCGAGTGGTTTAGCGATAAACTCGCGTCTGCTCGATACGTTTGTAACACGGTAGACGACGACGGAAGCGAAGCGCGCATGTTCGTCAACGGTAAAATCATGTTCTTCGTCGCGCTATTTGAGGACATTGTTAAATCCGTTCGATACGCATCTCGCACGCAGACAGCCGCCGACTGTATCGCCGAGCTCGCGGAAAAGGAACTTCGTAAGCGCCAGGTCCGCGCACTTGAGGCGGAACGAGGCTGTGCAGCTAAGAAAGCGGAGTTAGAAGCGCGCCGCATCGATCTTAACATCGCGTTATTGCGTACACGTTCCGAAGCGCGGACCGCAGTATTGACTGCTGAGCTCGCCATAGTCGAAACGGAATTATGCGAGGTGCTTGCGGCAGTCAAGCGCGCTAAGCGGGAGCTAACAAGTTTCGCGGAAGGATACGTATCAATGACGTCATAATTCCTACGTCGGCCGTGCGGTGTTAACGCGACGGTATCCGTTAATGCCGCGTTGCGGACGTAGGAAGTGTCCGAGGTTGGGCGGAACCTTAATCCGTACATTATACGAAGAGGAACGTGATCGAATGAGCATGTTTACGAAGGTAGGCGCGGAAGCAGCGGCGGCAGGTAACAACGAAGGAGACGCGAAGGAGAGTCCGATTGTATCGTTTAAATCCGGATCAACGTTTAAAGTCGGAGTCAAATCGATTAATGACGTGGCGGAATACTACGGCTACGGGATGTTCGGAAAAGTGAACACGTTTCTGCCGGAGAAAGCCGCCGAGCGCAACGCTAAAGGCTACGTAACGAAAAATCCGTCATTGTGGGATCAAGCGGCTGACCTGCTCTACGCGGACGCTAACGCAGCGAAAGAAGCCGGCGCGGATGAAGCTGCGGTCAAAGTGTTCACGGATGAGGCGTATCTCTACAAAGGTAAAAAGCGTTACCTGCGCGCATTCTTCGACCTGACAACCGGTAAGGATATCGTGGTCGATTTGAGTCCGAAACAGGAGCAGACGCTTAAGGCTACGATTGAAGACAATCTCGATGACCTCGACGCAATCGCGTTTAAGTTGACGAAGAAAGGTTCCGGTACAAATGCGGTTGTCGCGCTGTCGGCCATCGTTAAAATGGACCGCGATCTGACCGCAGAGGAGTGCACTAACTTCGATAAACTCGGAGAGGCTCCGTTCGATATGGCGTCGTTCGAAACGTGCTTATACGTTGCTGACACCGCCGAGCAAACGAAGAACCTCGTTATCGCGGGATTTGATATCGGCCGCCTCGGATTGTCTATCGGAGCTAGCGCGGGAACATCAGCGCAGCCTAACGCACAGACTCCGCCGCCTGCAGACGCTGCCGCCTCGCTGGAAATCGATGAGGCCGAGTTGCCCTTCTAAACTACGCATAACAACGGGGAGGTAAGCGCATGAGCAACGTAACGAATCCGATCGAGCGCCGGCTATCCGTCGGCCTCCTGGTCGATAGCGTTAAGGACTTACCGAAGGCAGGCGCGTACCTCAAGCGCTTTTTGGACGAAGTTGACATCGCGCACGGCCCGTTTAGCGTCAACGTGGTTATCTCGGCGGGTGGCGCAGAAGTTCCGCAGCCTACCGTAGAGATTATCTATACGGCGGGCGACGAAGACCGTTCGGCAGATTACGAAAGGGAGCGTGATTAATACGGCACACTTAAGTGAGAACGTAGGTAAGTACTCGGAATTGGCGGCGCGACTTGCCTTATTGGCTAACGGATGGACCGTCCATCAAGCGGAGACTGACGAGGCGTATGACGTCCTCGCCAAAGACCCGGTCAGCGGTGAGTACGCGAAGATTCAAATTAAGACGATCCGTCAGCGCAAAGATCGCGGCGGCGACCTCGTAGTATACGCGAAAAAAGGTAACGGGACGACGTACGACCTGGCCGACGCTGATTATATTATTGGCGTATGGGCGGTCGAAAGCGAAGTTCCCCGCGTGTTCATGTTCGAAAATCGCGTTTTGACTGAGTACTGGTGTGCGGAGGCTAAAGCGTCTGAGCGCTGGGTCGAACTGTCCCTCGCGCTGAATCGCGATGTGTATACGGCGGCAACAGCGGTGGATTCACTATCCGCAGCCTAAACGGAGTCAAGCGCAAGTGGACGTAACCGGGGCGGAGGTAAAGGCGCGGGTGACTGCGCTGATACAGCCCCAACGAAGGAGACGTAAATTAATGGCGAAATTGAACGTAACTTATCCGGCTAGCGAAGTGACTGTAGGAGACGTAATTTACCGCAAAGTTGACCGCAAGGCGCAAGCGGGCGATATCGTTAAGGTGCTGGCCGGCGGTTTGGATATTACGAACGGTGCGTTTTACCTTGTTGAACGCGGTCGCGAACTTTATTTCCGTGACGACGTCGGACACGCTCGTTATCGTATTGAAGGCAGAGTGGGGCAGCACGAAGTCTACACGCCAGTAATCTCCGCATCTACCGCAGATATCCCCGTTGACATGTCCGGTCAGATCACGTTCGAAGGCACGCAATACCGCAAGGTCAGCCGCTCGGCCCGCGAAGGCGACGTTATCGTATTTACGAAGAATACCGCATACGTTTCGGTGGGAAAACCGTACCTTGTCAACGAGATTGATAGCGCAGATGATGCGCAAATTACGGATGACGACGGAGACGACTTCGATACTTGCGCGAAGGAGTTCGATGTGTACGAAAAGGTAACGGAACCGTCCACGAAGTATCGCGAGGTTAAGCGAAAAGCTAACGTAGGTGAGCGCGTTAGAGTATTCGGCCATCACGACACCTCGCAAAATACGGAGCAAGCCGTAATCCGCGTAGAGGACAACGGTCATATCTACTATGCAGATGGCGGGCGGATGCCGGGTGGATACGTAGTCCTTGAGCCAATCGCAGCGCCAACGGCGGCGTACGTAGAAGCCAAGCGTAAGGCCAACGTAGGCGAGCGGATTAAGATCGTGAACCGCCTGTTTATGTCTGATCCGTACGAAACCGGCGATGAGTTAACGGTTAGTAAGCGCCTTGACTCCGAGAGAGTAAGCGTAGACGTTGGCGGTAGGAGTGCAATCGTAAGAGACGAGGAGTATGTCGTTCTCGAACCGAAGCCTAAACGCCTGACGGTCGGAGATTATGCGAAAGTTATCGCGAGGGGCGGTAATCATAACTACGAAGTGGATAGCGTAGTTAGGATCACGGAAGACGACCGCACCGGGGCGCCCTACAGAGCGGAGAAGGCAGACGGGACCGTAGGCAATTGGCTTACGGAGGAACTGGTCGAGCCCGCAACCGAAGCGGAGTTTCTTGCTCAGCGTAAGCCGGCGGAGCCTGCCCGTCTGAAAGTCGGCGACTATGCGAAAGTAATCGACGCTTCCGGGAGTGGCAGCGCGGTCCTCGGTGATATTGTAGAGGTAACGCATGTACGCAGCGCGTCCGACCCTCGTGACGGCGATATGGTCTCCGTTAAAACTTCGGCAGGGGACGCATATAATATGTTCTCGCGCAGATTCACGACAGCCACTCCGGAAGAAGTAAGCGAAGCTCAACGTAAAATCGAAAAGGCGCAAGCTGTCGGTCCGTTCGCTGACGGAGGCTTTGCGCAGATCGTCAACGCTACGGAGGATACCGCCAGCCCTACGCCGCGCAGCACGCCTAACGCCTTCGTACGTGTTGAGCCTACGACATTGAGCCGTCTGCGCGCATTGAAAGTTACGTATGTTGACGGTGCCTTCGGATACTGCAACGCGGACGCCCTGCGCCAGATTACGGAGGCTGAGTATAACGCGGCGGTTGCGCCTGAACCGAAGTTTAGCGTAGGCGATAGCGTTAAAGTTACGATTGCTGACGGGGAAAGACCGCGCTACGGATGGGGCCACGTTAGTAACGGAGACACCGGCAAAGTTACGAATGTGTCTGACGTTAGAATTACTGTAGACTTCCCGAAACAGGGCGGTTGGGACGCCGAGCCGGGCGAACTTACGAAACTGACCGCAGAGGAAGCGGCAGAAGCGCAGGAAACCGCACGTTGGAACGCAATCGGGCGCAAGATCGGCGAGTATAAAACGGGCGATATCGTTACCTCCGCGAGCTATAACGGTGCTACGAAAATAGTTACCGCGCAGATTGAGGACGTCGGTACGGAACTGCTTGGACTACGCGCGGCGGACGGAGAGTACCACGCGGTCAATAAAGACGGCGCTAAGCTCGTCGTACCGGTTGAACAGCGCTTTGACACGGAACAGGCCGCAGAAAAGGCGGCAGCCTAAATTACCGGAGGTGACGCGGATATATGGACGTTAAACTAACGCTTAATCTACGCAGTCCAACGCCAGCCGAAGCGCCGGAGGACGTAGCTGACCGCATAGCAAGCGCGACGAAGCGTAAGAAGGCAGCGGAGGAAACGATAGCGGACGCATGGGTTCGCATACTAGCGCTAAAGAATACGGATGCCGATCGCGAAAAGTTACTCGCGGTAAAAGACGCAATGGACACGGGTGTGACGGGCAGGCACCCGTCCAGCGTCGGTAAACGGTTCAGCAAAGCGGAGGCTATGCGGATTTACACCGGGCTGCAGGAGCGAAACAAGGCGGAGACGCTGCGCAAGATGGTCGAAAGTACTCCGGTACATTACACGCTCGTTCGCGATGAACGTACGCTCGCCAAAGCGTACAACGCGATCGCATCTGCGGACTTAATCGCGATTGACTGCGAAACGTTCGGCGAAGATGACGGAGCGCTCGACCCCTGGCGCGGTAACATGGCGGGATTCAGCGTGTCGACGCGGGGTGAAAGTTTTTACATTCCGCTGAACCACATAGAGAAAACGGAACTTACGGAGGAGCGCATATTTGCCGCGCTTCGTCCGTTGCTTGAAACGAAGCCTAACGTAATGCACAATGCGCCGTTTGACTGCAAATGGTTCGCGGTGAAATACGGAATCAACTTAATCGACGCACTGCACGCGGATACGCGGATTCTAGCGATGGCGTTCGATGAAAACCGCAATCACCGGTTGAAAGACTTGTGTACGGACTGGCTGAAACTGCCGGGCGATAACTTTGACGCGCTGTTCGGCCGTACTCCGTTCAGTGAAATTCCGCTAGACATCGCGTTAGCATATGCGGCAGGCGATACGGAAAAGACGCTTAAGCTGTACGACTGGATTACGCAATGGTACGCCAAGCGCGAAGACTTGCGTAAGATTGAGCGCCTTGTCTTCGATATTGAGATGCCGGTATGCAGAACCTTCATTAAGGCGGACTTGCGAGGCATACGTTTTGACACCGCGAAGTCCTGGGAGATTGACGCCAAGTTTGAAGAAGAGGAAACGGAGCTACGCCACCAGATATTCGAACAACTCGGCGAGGAGATCAACCTTAATTCACCCGCGCAGCTTAAGCGTAAACTCTTCGAGGACTTAAAGCTCACGGACAACGATAACGGATCGACCGGTGTACGTAGCCTTAAGCGGATAAAGAAGGAGCACCCGGTTATTCCAATGCTTCTCGAATATCGCGGTATTGACAAGCTGCGCCAGGCGTTCACGTCAAAGCTGCCGTTTAACGTTAAGTCTGACGGTAAAATTCATCCGTGGCATAACACGTGGGGTGCAGCGACCGGGCGCTTTACCTGCCGCAACCCTAATACGCAGCAGATTCCCGCGAAACGGCCAGAGATACGTCACCTATTCCTCGCAACCGCTGACGACCGCATTCTCGTATCGATCGACTATTCGCAGATAGAGCTCCGCGTCCTAGCACACATGGCGAATGAAACCGTACTTATCGAAGCATTCGAAATGGGCCGCGATATTCACTCGACGACGGCTGCGCTTATATCAAACGGTAAGTATACGTACGAGGATATCGAGCGCTGGAAGGATACGGAGGGCCACGAATGCGCGAAACTTCGTAAGCAGGCGAAGATTGTAAACTTCGGGATTGTGTACGGAATGGGCGCGGGGAAGCTTGCGGATACGCTGGAAATCACGAAGGCAGCAGCGCAGGAGATCATCGATAACTATTTCCGTGGGTATCCGGGCATCAAGCGCTATATGGACGAACAGCACGCGAAGGTTATGAAAGACGGATTCGTTACGGACTTGGCCGGGCGTAAGCGCAGACTCCACGAGGATATTAAGGCGAAAGAACGCTGGAAAGTGTTCAGTGCGCAACGTATGGGCGGTAACTTTCCGATTCAGGCCGGGGCCGGAACGATTCTTAAGAAAGCGCTGGTCGATCTGGAAACAGTGACACCGAAATATGACACGTACATTCTGCTGCAGGTACATGACGAGCTCGTGTTCGATTGCCCGCGCGATATCACTGCCGAAGCCCTTGCGGAGATTCAGCACACGATGGAGAACGCGGTTAAACTGCTGTGCCCTGTCCGTTGTGACGTCGAAATCAATCCGGAACGATGGCTTAAGAAAGTCGATATTGATGCGTGGTTTGAGGAAGAGGAGGATGCCGCGTGAAGGCAATTAAATTAACAAAGGGAATGTCTGCAATTGTTGACGACGATCTCTTTGAAAGTCTTTCTCAATATTCCTGGTGGTTCCATTCAGGAGGCTATGCGGGCCGGTCGGCGACGAAAGGCGGGAAAAAGCAAAGTGTCCTTATGCACCGTCAGATTGTTGATGCTCCGACCGGAAAAGTAGTTGACCATATAAACGGGAACAAACTTGACAACCGGCTAGAGAACTTACGGGTGACCGATCAGGTCGGGAATCAAGCCAATAGAGCGAGCCTGAATCGGAACAATACGTCAGGGTATAAAGGCGTGTCATGGAACAAGGCTACTAGTAGATTTGAGGCTGGTGTCCAGGTAGAGGGCAAACGGAACTTCTTAGGCTTGTTCACTACTGCGGAAGACGCGGCCCGCGCTTACAACGCTAAAGCGCTTGAACTGTTCGGAGAGTACGCACGCCTAAACGTTATCCCATACGAAGAGGAGGACGCAGCATGAACGAAATCATCACGGTAATCGACGTTGAAACGACGGGCCTCGATCACACTGCGGATCACATTACGGAGATCGCCGCTATCCGAGCGGAGGTCTCGGCGGACGGGAGCGGTGGCTTTAAGATACGCGAGATCGGGCGGTTTCAAACGTATGTAGCACTGCCGGATGGCGTTGTCATCCCGCCGGAAATTACGGAGTTGACGAGGATTAGCGCGGACGACTTGCACGGTGCTCCAACGCTAGAGCGCGCATTGACAGCGTTGTGGTACTTCGCCCGACACTCGTACATCATAGCGCATAATGCTCCGTTTGACCTGGCGTTCGTAATCCGCATCTTTAGTACGATTGGGTACTCCGGAGAGTTCGTATGTACACGCGCACTCTCACGCCTGGTTGATCCGGAAGAAAGCGCTAGGCTCGCGGATGTCTGCGCTAGATATGGCGTACCGCTTAACGGACATCACCGCGCGATGAACGACGTTGATGCTACGCTGCATGTTTATGCGATACTCCGCGAGAAGGCGGAGATTAACGGGATTACGTACAGGAACGTCGTGATTGATTCGGAGGAAAGACCGCTCAAATACGTGCCGCCGGGCGCGATAGTGCGGACGATTAAGAGAACGGAAGGGGCTGCGTAAGGGTGGCGGATAAAGCGCAGGTTAGAGCTAAAATCACGGAGGCTATCGAAACCGCGTCAGAAGATACGGACAAAGGCGGAGAGGATGTCGTTAAGTTCGCGGTCGGCGTTGTGCGCCAGTTCTTCGGCATTCCGTGCGAGTACGAATACTGCGGCGGGTTCGATAGTACGGGCTACGATATTGACTGCTACGCGATTGCGTTTATGACGGAAACGGGCGAGCTCGGAATCTACGATTACCAATACGAGAGTTACTAAGGGAGACGATAAATTGACGCAATCAATCGCTAATAAAATCGCGCAGGACCTTACACAATTCCTCAACGCATTCCACTCCGCGCCGGAAGTGTATGACGACGAACTCGACGCACAACTATTCCGCTGGAATGCGGACTGGCTGACGGATAAGTCACGCAAAGTGTGGCCTCCGCGCGGTATCCCAATGTTCTCCCCTTCCGCAGCTAATTCGGACGCTCGCGGACTTTACGAAAAGGCGCGCGGAGCTAAACGGGAATACGTCGCACAGCCTCCGCATCAAGGGCGATGGAAAAAACTTGGCACAGCGATCGGAGACCTTATTCAGCGCGATATTATCTTCGCGGAGAAACATTACGCTAAGCTGTGCGGCGAGGCTCCGCGCTTCGTATTCGAGCGTAATGACCGTGGCGAACCGATGTTTGAGAACTTCGCGAAGAAGAATCACGTTGTTAATCGCGCCGGCACCACGTTCGCGCTGTCCGGTAAGCCTGACGGAATCATGTTATACACGGCGGATGACGGAAAGGTGCTGCGCGTCGGCCTCGAAGTGAAATCGAAACAAGGTTCGTACTCGCAGACGTCCGGATTCCAGGCGAGAAAAGGACCGAAGGACGACCACGTTAAACAAACGTATTGCTATTCGGAAATGTACGGCGTTGACTACTACGTGATCCTCTACGTTAACGCGAGTAAAAAAGGCTGGACGATGACGCCGGAAGACTTCGCCAAGACTCCCGATATCCTCGCGTTCGGACTGCATATAACGGATGCAATGCGCGCGGAGGTACTCGACCACTTCGCGGGTATCGTTAGCGCAGCGAAAGCCGGAACACCGCCGAAGCTTGATCTCGATAAGTGGACGTTCCTCGACTTCAAGCGTGCGGTCTCGTTGTCACTCTCGGAGGAAGAGCTCGCGGAGATTCAGCGCATGGTATCCGCGACATTACGCTCGTCACTTCCGGACGGTAAGAAGCGCGACTATGCGGAGGCGCTGGCGTTCATCGAGGCGGTTCGGGCGGAAGAGTCAGCGAAGGAGGCGGCGTAGTATGCAGATCGGCGAGAGGGGCTACGTTATCCGCACAGCGAGAGCATTCGCATGGGCAGAGCTGGGCGAAGTGTACCTACGCGGAATCGATAACGGTAAGGCCGTTGTGCAGGACGATTCCGGGCGGTCCTGGACGCTGGATGACGGAGAATACTTTATGCCGGTTGTCAATCGGAATACTGGCGTACACGTAAGTGCAGATCAAGATGAGGAGGCCGCCTAATGTCGCAGCTCTATGTAATCGAATCAGTCAGCAATCTCGACGGAACGACGCACGAACGCGAATCCCGGCGTAAAGGCCAGCGAGTGGAAATCCTTAACTGTACGGTCGGCCAGGCGTTATTACTCGTCTACCGCGACGACTACAACAAGCTCATGCGGTCGACTCCGGTTACAAACGTATCATACGGCGCAGTCGACATCGTAGTCTGGACACAGAATAGCGAATACACATTCGGAAAGGTGGCGGCATAATGGACGCTAATTTACTACGTGAACTCATCGTATTCGGCGCGCTCGGCTCTCTCGCGGAGGAACTTACGGATAAGCCGGCGGAGGAATTACTCAGCGCGGAGACATATACGCAGATTGACGCGCTTATGGCCGCGAGCCAACCGTTCGACCGCCTGACGGCTACAGCGGAGTTACTTACGCTGCTCGACGAATCGGCTGCGCGGATACTCGTGCTGATTACGGAAGGAGGCGGAAGCGATCGCGGCAAAGACGAAGAAACCAGCGGAGTTTAACTACCGTATCCTCGCGCTAGACTTATCGCTGAGCCCCGGCATCGCAGCGCTGGAAGTGCGCGGGAGGACTCCGTTCCTCCTTGCGTGCTCCTCCGTTGCGACTTCGACGGCCGATACGGACGCAATCCGCAACTACACGGTTGAAACGTTTATCGCCGCTTTCCTCCGCGAACATCGTCCGTTCGATATCGTTGTCCGCGAAGACTTTACGTCCGGACGGAATAAGCGCGCGACTCAAACGATATTTAGCGCATGGGCCGCCGCAGACAAAGCGCTCCATGCGTACGGATATTACGCGGAGGATTTAAAGCCAGCGCTAAGCCCGACGTCGGTTAAGAAATATGTAACCGGCAGCGGTAAGGCGGAGAAGCCGGAGGTTGCGGAAGGCGTACGGAAGTACCTGCGGTTGGCGGACGGTTATAAATGGCGGACCGGCTACGACGATAGCGACGCGTGTGCGGTCGGCCTGGCGTATTTATTACGCGAGAATCTAATCGATGAAATCGGAGGGATTGCGGCATGACAAAAGCGGAGTTAATCGCGTTACTATCTGACGTTCCAGACGACGCGGAAATCTACGTATGGGAATCGTATAACGCCGGCTGCGCTACTACGAATATCTCGCGCGTTACTTACGGAGACGGCGCGGTATTACTCGAGGACGCATGACGCCCGGCCCCGACCGCATCACGCGGCAACTAGCGCAGGCCCAAGCCGCCGAAGTCGCGGAGATTGAACGTGCGATCGCGGTATATGACGCTTTACTCACGGATTTAGAACGTAAACTAACTGATGCGCGGCGTAGATATAACGAGACGACCGCGCATCTTAACGAATAGGAGCGATTTAATGACGAAATCAACACAGCTACTAACGGATGAATTTATCGCGAAATACCCGGAGTTTCCGGAACAAATGAACGCGCTGGGCCGCTTCGTATACTTGCGGACATACTCGCGGTTCTTGCCGGCGGAGGGCCGACGTGAAAACTGGCGCGAGACTGTGCGGCGTGCTACGGAATATAACGTACAGCTCGGCGTTAAGCATATGGACCGAATCGGATACGGGGCTGACATCGAGTGGCACCGGAAAGAAGCGGAGTTACTCTTCGATAATATGTTCAACTTGCGCCAGTTTCTAAGCGGCCGTACGTTGTGGGTCGGCGGGGCGGAGAACGGTGTCGCCGATAAGTATCCGCTGGCGAATTTCAATTGCTCGTTCATTAACGTCGCGTCATGGGCGGACCTCGGCGATCTATTTTACCTGTTAATGGTTGGCACTGGTGTCGGCTTCAAGTGTACGAAGGAAATGGCGGCTGGCCTCGCGCCAATCCGGACGAATACAGCGCTGCTCCACTCCGAATACGATCCGGTTCCAAAGGCCGCACGCTATGAGCGCACGCAGCTCCGTGACATGGGCAACGGATACGCGAAAATATACGTAGGTGACTCGAAGGAGGGCTGGGTCGAATCGCTGCGCATATACCTCGATATACTCACGCAGCCATCGTACGAGCACATTCATACCGTTAAGATTTCGTATAACAGTGTACGTCCGAACGGTGAGCGCTTGAATACGTTCGGCGGGACCGCGTCCGGACCGGAGCCTCTGCGTGAGATGTTCGCGGGGATTGATGCGGTACTTAAGAACGCGATTGATCCCGGACTCGATCCGTTAGAGCGCGTGCACTTCGTAGACACTGACGAAGTTAAGAACGGTCCAGTTACGGAGTATAGTCGCGTACGCCCGATTCACGTACTTGATATCGGTAATCTCATCGGTAATAACGTAGTTGTCGGAGGCGTGCGTCGTACAGCGGAGATATTCCTCATGGACGCGGACGACTACGAATGTATCTTCGCCAAGTATGGACTCAACGGATTATGGGACGCGGAGAAACACGAAGCCGTTATTGCGAAGACTCGCGCAGTCGGACTCGAAGCACAGGCGGAGTTTCTCGAAAGCTTACCGCTGAATGATCCGAATGCCCGTCCGTTGCATCACCGCAGGATGTCGAATAACTCGATCGCGTTTACCGCGCAGCCATCACGTGAATTTCTGAATCTTGTATTCACGATGATGCAGGCGGAGGGCGAGCCAGGATTCGTCAATCTCGAAGAAGCGCGTAGACGGCGTCCGAATGCGGAGGGGCTCAATCCTTGCGCGGAAATACTGCTCGATAGTTACGGTGTGTGCAACCTGACGACCGTTAATATGACGGCGTTTGTACGCGGCGTTAACGTGGATTACGCTGGACTCGACGAAGCTCAGCGACTATCTGCCCGCGCCGGAATGCGTATGACTCTCGCTGAGTTGGAACTCCCACATTGGAACGCAATTCAACAGCGCGACCGACTGCTTGGAACGTCGCTAACCGGCGTTAAGGATGCACTTGCCTCCGCGCGGATTTCCGCATTTGAGGAGCGTGAACTACTCGCGGACTTGGGCGATACAGCGCGTGACGAAGCGGACGCCTACGCTAAGCAACTCCGGGTTTCAGCGCCTCTACTCGTAACAACGGTTAAGCCGGAGGGTACGATATCGCAGGTTGCCGGCGGAGTGTCGAGCGGTCTGCACTGGTCGCACTCTCCGTATTACATCCGCCGCATCCGTATCAACGCCGCCGATCCGTTGGCTGCCGCTGTCCGCGAACTCGGCTGGCCGGTTAATCCCGAAGTCGGTACGCCGGGCGCAACTGAGGCGGAACGTCTCATTAACGCGCGCACACTCGTAATCGACTTTCCGGTCGCATCCGGAGCCGAGCGCACGAAGGACGACGTCAGCGCAACGGAGCAGCTCGATACGTATTTCGCGTTCCAGCGCCATTATACGGAGCACAACTCGTCGAATACGATAACAGTACGTCCGCATGAATGGGCGGAAGTCGAATCCGTCGTCTACGATAAGTGGGACGAGTTTACTGCGGTGTCCTTCCTCGCGTTGGACGGCGGTTCTTACGAATTAGCTCCGTACGAAGCGATATCCCGCGAACGTTACGAAGAGATGGCGGCGGCTATGCTTCCGTTCGACTCGGCGGTGCTGGCGCGCTATGAAACAACGGGGGTGAGCGATCTTGAAGGTGCTGATGGCTGCGAAGGAGGCGCGTGTCCAATACGTTAATTGGTTCGTTGTGGTGCGTGCGATACGGCTACACCCGTTCTTACGGCGCGCAAATAACATGGCGGATTTAACGGACGAGGAAGCGCGGAAGATAGATGTAATGATGAGAACACGGAGGGCTTGCGATTAATTTCGCCGGCTCTCCGTTCTTTTTTTTCGTAATTAATATGCGCAAAGTGTGTCACAGGCTTGCGTATGTCGTCTTTATGTATGTGAGGCGCAGATGCAACGCACACGCGCCGCCAATCCACGAAGGAGGACGATAGTATGACGAAGCAGTATCGCGAAGTATCACGTAAGGCAGCGGTGGGGGAGCGGATTAAGATCGTAGCGGCGGTCGTGATTTCGGGGTCATACAAAAATGGCGAGGAGATGACGGTCAAGCAGCGGCAGGACACGGAACCTTACGGAGTCTGGACCGTCGAGCAGCCCGTTTTTGTCTACGATAGAGAATACGTAGTCCTCGAACCGGTAACCTCCGCTGCCCCAACGCCATTGTCCGCCGATCCTCTCTACGCAGCCTTCCGCCAGCTCATCCTAGACAACGCGGAAGCCGTTCGCGCGATTCTGCCGGAGTTGGAGGCGTCGGTTCCGCTAAGACTTACGCCGCACGTAACTCCGCTTATCACGCCACCTTACGCAGTTAAACCGCTGACCCGCGCACAGGTTATCGCGAAGGCGGCCGCTGACGTTGCGGAGTTGCTGCGGATTGGTCACGATGTTGACTCAGAGTTACCGGAGCCTGTCGATTTTCAAGGCGTATTCTTTAGCGTCAAATTACACGTTAACCGTGAGAAACGCTCTGTTACCGCGCTTGTCTTTCGCGGATGTGGGACGTTCGCCAGGGATGTACCGGAGGCTAAGTTCACCGCAAAGTGTTCGCCAGCCGACGTATTCCACGCGGAAATCGGCAAAGCGATCGCGCTGCGTAAGGCGCTGGGGCTCACGGTGCCTAGCGAGTATACGGACGCGCCGCAACCGGAGAGGGCGCATGACTACGCGAAAGTAACGTACGCGAACGAGCGCTACACGATTACGCCGGGGGACTTTAAGGAAGGCACGCATGGTACAAACGAAGCCACCGCGTCATCACAAGTAGCCCGCGAAGGTAAAATCACCGACGACACCGACGTTGACTACGGCGCGGTCGAAGCGAAACTATCCGCAGCATAATACGAAGGAGGCCAACGTATGCCACTACCGAAAGATTCGATGTTCTTCGGATTCGCCGATAAGCTAACGGACGAACAGCGCATTTACGTTAACTCGATATTCGATAACCGCGTGACTTTCGTTAACGCCGCGGCAGGAACCGGTAAGACTACGATGGCGGTCGCGGTTGCGAAGATGCTCGGCAAACCGCTCGTCTACGTAATCAGCCCCGTTGAGGAAAAGCGCCTCGGCTTCCTGCCCGGCGGAGTCAAAGCGAAGGAATCCGTATACTTCACGCCATTGGAAGACGCGCTGTACGAGATCGGCGAAGACCCGCGTAAAGCGATATTCGACGAGGAGAACGTAGAAGCGCAGAAACGCGGTGATGTGTGGGTTTACCCGAAGTCACACGTTTACGTACGCGGCACTAACGTAAAGGGTAAAACGGTCATCATTTCGGAGGCGCAGAACTTTACCCGGCGCGAGCTTAAAAAAGTATTAACGCGTTTGCACGACGATTGCCGCGTCATAGTTGAGGGCCACAGCGGCCAGTCCGATTTACCGGACCCGAGTAAATCCGGATTCGTACCGTATCTAGAACATTACCGCGATCAACCGTACGTCAACGTGTGTGAGCTGACGGTAAACTTCCGCGGCGAGATTGCTACACATGCGGATAAACTCGCATGGTAACGCGCGTACCCGACCGCAAGCAGGCGGACATCATGGCGGAGCGCAAACGTCAGCGGACGGTTTTACTCGACAAATTACGAAGAGGTGAGCGGATGAACAACGAAGTTAACGTTAAAATCAAGCGTCTGCATCCGGACGCAGTAATACCACAATATGCAACGGACCTCGCGGCCGGCTTCGATCTTGTTGCGGTCGAGGACGTAGTGATTTCGCCTGGTGAGACCGCCAAAGTACCGCTCGGCCTTGCGTTCGAAATACCGCCCGGCTACGTCATGCTCGTGTGTATGCGGTCGGGGATCGCGCTTAAGACAAAGCTGCGGCAGCCGAACGGAATCGGCGTTATAGATGCGGATTATCGCGGGGAGGTTGCGATGATGTTCGATAATACGCGGCCGGCGCTGTCAATCGACGAGTACTGCGAGTGGCCGACGTTCCTTAACGGAGAAGAGGCGGTAGGCGTGAACTTGCTCGGCGGAGAGTACATCGTGCGGAAAGGCGATAAAGTGGCGCAAGCTTTCGTACTCCCTTATCCGCGAATTAACTTCGTAGAGGCTGCGGAATTATCGGAAACAGCGCGCGGAGACGGCGGATTCGGTTCCTCCGGAGTCAGCGTATGAGACGCCTCAACTACGAATTTATCCTCGTATGGGCCGTCGTGATTATCGTATGCTTGGCGTTTTGGTACGGACTATTCAAGGCGCTGACAATATTAACGTAAAGGAGGCGTACGAATGAACGGAACACGCGTTAAACCACCGCTAGGATTAAAGCCGCGTTACATCTCGAAGGCACAGCGGATGTGCGGGATCAAGGACGCTGTTCAGCGTTATATGGGCGCATGGATGCCAATACCCGACGAATGGATCACGGAGTATAACGAACTTGCAGCGCAAAAGGAGGTCCGCTAATGAGCACGGTAAGGTTTCCACGCTGGTTACGCGCCGACACTATCGCAAGCCATGCGTTCATCTTCCAATGTACAGCGAATCCGGGCGAGTACGTGTGCCTAAAGGCGCGAAACGGCGACGCTATGCCGGGCGATATCTGCTCGCGGGAGTATATCGATAGCTTATCGGTTGAGGTCGCGGACAAATTGATAATCTGCGAAGTTGCGGAGCCGGCCGAAATCATCCCGTTTCCGAACGCAGTCGCCGACACGCTCGAACATTACGCGAATTTAGCGCGGGCCGGCCACGTAACCGGCGTTGTCATCGCGGCTTTAACTCCGCACGGACTCGCGGCCGATCCGCTGCTTGGACACGTCGGCGTAAGCGAACGCGAGCTCAGCGTATTGATCACGGAACTGAACGACGCCCGCCTGTACGCTCTCGTTAACGGAGAAGACGTATAGACGTACGCATTATACTCGCGCTAGTGTTCGCAGTCTTAGTCGCTGGTATTACGGAGTCAACGGGGACGAGTGAAACGGGCAATTACTCGTCTGGCTACAAGACTCCGACAGTACCGGCGCAGAAAGAAGCGCAAGTAACTCCGCAGCCAACCGCTACGCCAATAGCGGAACCGGCGGAAACATGGCGCTCTTTCACCGCGACCGCTTACGTTGCGGATTGCGCCGGCTGCAGCGGCATCACCAAAACGGGCATCGACGTAAGGCGCACGGTTACACACGAAGGACGCTGCGTGATTGCGGTCGATCCGGACGTTATTCCGCTCGGCTCAACGGTTGAAATCCGCTTAGCCGACGGGAGCACATTCGAAGCGACCGCGCAGGACGTTGGTGGCGCGATTAACGGCGCGGAGATTGATGTATTGATGGCGGACGTGAATGACGCGATGGAGTTCGGACGGCAGGCGGTTGAGGTACGCGTCACATCGCCGCGTTAGAGGCGAAAATTAAACGATAAGGGAGACGATTATTAATGGGAAAAACAACGAAGTATTTGCGGTGTCATACGGCGGTATCCGGTCGGTATGCCGTAGGGGACCGATTCGAGGTAATTAGCGAGGATAAGCGGTGCTACTACGTTGCGGAACTCGTCGGAGGCTACACGAAGGAGCCTGACTCAGACGGAGACAGCTTCGCAACGTGGTTCACGCTCGAAACGGACGCCGAAACCGCGCCTATCACGCTCCTCCCCGACGAATCGCTCGGCGGAACTTTACGCGAATATCGCGAGGTTAAGCGGAAGGCGGCCGTAGGTGAACTCGTCAAAAGTTGCGTAGATACTCCGCCGGTATTTACAGTAACAGGCACTGACGATATCGAGACCGGAAGTGTGAGCGGTGGTGCGGACGGTATACCTACGTGGCACAAAAATTACGTCGTCCTCGAACCTACGGAAATCCTCGTAATCAATAACGAGCGCTTCCGCACGGTCGACCGTAAGGCTGCGTTGGGCGAGCGCGTGATTATGACGAAGAGCGGTGTAGCTTTCCCCGCAGGCTCGGTAATTACCGTACATCCTGACGCGGACATCCGCGAAGGTATTATCTGTTACGTGGATGGAGTGTGCGGAACAGGCGGAGGGAGATACCGCGTACTCGAACCGGTTGTATCCGCTGACTCTACGCCTGAACCTACGCTGTTATCCGACCAACCTGCGGAGGACCAAGCGGCCGCTAATATCGTTACCTTAACGCTTAAAGTTGCGGAACTCGAAACGCAGCTTAAAGCGTTGACCGAGTGGCACCGCCGGGCTGCGATTGACCTGCGCGTGGCTCGCGAGGATATCGTACTCATCGAAGAGGGCGTTAGCGACGAGCTTGATGCGCTGAAATTGCGCATTACTGCGCTTGAGTCCGCGCCGGCTAAGTGTAAAGTCGCGTCCGGTCCTGCGGATACTACGCCGCCGTCGTTCAGTAAATCGCCGAGTACCGCCGACGCATACGCTGATCTCGCCGCTAAAATGTTCGCTGCTCCGCTGGTTAAGTCCGCGCAGCAAATCCGCGACGAAATCGTTGAGCGTGCGAAGGCTGACGTTGAAAGAATTATAGACGAATGCTGGGCGGCGGTGCGGCTTTGAAAAATAACTTCGAAATAGTCGGTGATGACGTTCTTATTTTCCTTGATAAGAAAGGTGGAGAACAGATTGCCACTACAATATCTATCGAGGACCTTGAGCGCGCATTAGGATATCCAGGAAAGTGGGTGCCGAGCTTTAAAAAGGGAGCCGGGGTTCACTACGTCACTGGTTTTAGATTTACTGAAGACCGCAGAAAATCGTCTATCCAGTTTCACAGATACTTAACTAATTGCCCGAAGGGGTTGGTCGTAGATCACATAAACCACGACACACTAGATAATAGACGGAAAAACCTCCGTATTGTCACACATGCCCAGAACATCCAGAACAGAAGCTTGAGTAGAAACAATTCAAGCGGTGTCCGGGGAGTCAGCTACTGTAAAGCGCGTGGCTTGTGGGAGGTTAAATTCCGCGTTAACTACACGACCAAACACTTTGGAAGGTACCCAACACTGGAAGAAGCGAGCTTAGTAGCTGCGGAGGCTCTTAGGGAGGCCCTCCCATACTCAGACCCACAAGAAGGAGTGAATGAATATGACGCTTCCTAACATCGGCCTCATCGGAAAGCTCCGCGCAGGTAAGGACGTTGTTGCCGCCTACCTCGCGTCCAAATACGGATACACACGTTTCGCGTTCGGTGACGAACTCAAGCGTTATGCTCACGAAATATTCGGAGAGCCTTTGCCGGGAACGAAGCCACGCGCGCTCTATCAAACGTTCGGCCAAGCGTGCAGAACGGTAGAGGACGGAATATGGATACGCAAATGTCTCGCTGCTATCGATTGGCGTGCGGATGACTGCGCTGCATATAACGCTTCATTACGGGAACACGCACCGCACATTCCTACCGCACCCTTCCGCGCGGTGATTACGGATTGCAGGCAGCCCAACGAATACGAAGCGCTCGCCGCACGTTCATACGTCCTCATCCGCGTCGACGCACCGGACGGCCTCCGTATCCAGCGCGCAGTCGAATCGGGCGACACGTTCGAATATGCGGATTTGATGCACGGAACGGAAACGGCGCTCGACGGGTATTTAGCGGACTTCACCGTTACGAATGACGGGACGCTGACGGAGCTCTATGCGCAGATTGACGATATCATTGCGGAGCTGAGCGCAAAGGAGGCGGCGTAATGACAGCGGAAGGAGTACGCGAAGCCTATCGCGCAGGTTATGCCGCGGGCTATATGTACGGGCGCATTGACGCGATTAACGGCGCGGCTTACGACGATCGGACTCCGCTGACTAAACGTGAGGATACGGAGGTGCGCGCTGATGACGTGGACGGGTTATTCCCCGCTGGACGAACGCTTTCAATCGCCGGATGAACCGTCCGTATTCGCAACCTGCGCATGGTGCGGCGGAGAGATTTACGTAGGCGATCCGGTTACAACGTTTGCGAACGGAGACAAGACGCATGATGGGCGCTGTGAAGACGAGTACGTTCGTGCGGAACTCGGTTTAGAGCGGACGATTGCGGAATAATATTCGCAAGTTTCATCGTTAGAAAAATTCATAATAAGCGGAGTAGTTGGCGAAAATAAGCGTCGGCTCCTCCGCAAAAGGGGCGGATTATCATCGGAAGTGTAAAGATCGATATCGATAAGGGCGCACGCACATACGCAGTTAAATACGTTTTAAACGACGCAGCCGGCGTTAAGAAGTTGCTGCGCGATCGCCACCACGTAAGCAGCGCTCAGTTTCTCGGAGATTATAACGCTGTGGATACGCTCGTTGACTTGAATTCCGCGATCAGCAGCGCCAGCCTGACGGACAAACAAACGGAGTCCATCGCGTGGGTGTATGGCGCTGACCTCACGCAAAAAGACGCCGCCGACATTATAGGCGTATCGCAGCCGACCGTTAAGCAGTCGCTAGATGAAGCGGCGGAGAAGATCGCGGCCGTCTATCGGAAATGGGAATACGGAGAGATTACGGTTGAGTATCCGCTTGAGGACGAAGAAATTACGGAAGAGGAGGCCGCCTAATATGTACGATTACAAAACGGAATTTCACGATGCTGTTACGGGCTTGATCGCGCAGGACATTACGGACCGCGCCGAACGTATGGCGGCCATCCACGCGCTCACTGACGCGTATTTCGATAGCGTAGGTAAACAGCCGGACGCTGCGGAGGTCGAGCGCCTGACCGACTATATTCTGCGCGAGGAGCTTACGGATACGGATCGGATGAAGACGCGCAACACGGAGTATCCGTTCCTATCCGAGCATCAATTCGCGCGGAGGCAAGGCGGCGAGGCATCGGATAAAGCTGCGGAAGAGTATGGCGTAGATGGGCGGAATTATGGCGCACCGGGCCGCCGAAAGCGCAGCAAGGGCGAGGGTATGCTCGTTGACCAATACGCTAAAATCCGGAACAAGACGCGGGCAGCGCAGTACAAGCGTGACACAGCGCCGGGACCGGAGATTACGTATAACTTGTACGAAACAGGCGGCGAGCTTACGGAGCCGTTTACGCAGAAGCGCGGGATTGGTGCGCGGTGGCTGACGGATATGTCAGCGGTTAACGAGGTGACCGTGGAGCCAGCGGAAGAACACGTAAGGGAGGCAGCGTAATGGGTAAAGCATCGCGCGCTAGATGGGACGGTAACGTACGCTCGATGGCGATTGTTGCGAAGTCTCACGCTGACATTACGGAGGAGGACGTTCAGTTTCTCCGCGATAACTATACGTCGACCGGCGGGTTATTACCGAACGCATACGCTGGCGGCGCGTTCTATACGCCCACTCACGTTGCGCGATTCATTACGGGAGCACTATGCGGCCTGAGCGGAGGTTCATTTCCACCGGGCTCCCGTTTCCTTGAGCCAAGCGCAGGTTCCGGCGTATTCATCGAGCACCTGCCGCCGGACTCCGAGATTACAGCGCTTGAGCTCGATGAGACCTCCGCAAAAGTAACGTCACTCATTTATCCGCAGGCCAACGTTACCCAGGGCGACGCGTTCCTGCACAGCCGCCGCGACTATTACGATTACGTTATCGGGAACCCTCCGTATGGCGTGAGTATTGACGTAGCTGCTGACGCTTTACCGGACGCATTCGAGACGCTAAGGATAACGAAAGGGCGCGCGAAAGGGAAGTCGGAGTCAGCGTTTATCGAGCTCGCGACTAAGGCGGTCAAGCCAGGCGGTTACATTGCATTCGTGCTTCCGAAGGGTATCGGATACGGTACGCAGTCAGCGAAAATTCGCGATATCATGCGAGAAACGTGCTGGCACATCGCGTCAATAGAGCTTCCCGGCGAGACATTTGCGCTGACCGGTACGACGATTAAAACGGATATCCACATACTCCGCAAGGTAACGCCAAACGCGCGGAAAGTGTTCGTTAAATACGTCGAGGTTGCCGGTGTTTATCACCGCGCAGAGCAGGCGGAGGAGAGTACGGCCGATACGTTTTGGTACGAGGGACAAATGCCGGTCCTGCAGGCGCAGGTTAACGATATTGGCTACGATAAGGACGGTAAAAGTACGGATAAATGGGGCGACGGCTTAACGCAGCTCGACGAACTGGCCGAAGCGTTTGATGACGACATCATGCGCGCAAATACAAACCCGGTCACACCGGAGCTAGGCGCGAATATCCACGCGTTTAACGTTAAGATAACGCCGTACGAAGCCTGGCGTGCGAAGTCCGGATATATGGCGTATTGGAACGTGTTAACGCTCGGGCGCGGCGAGGACATAAACGGAGTCAGCTCGTTCGACTTCGCGTGGCAGGACCGGATAGTTGACGATTATTACGGGCAAACAGCCGAGATGCCTGAGTATCCGATCGCTGCGTAATTAATCCGCCGCATCTTCGATTATAAACAGCGATTCGACCGTTACATTAAGCGCACGGGCCAGCGCGATTAAGTTAGCGTATGAGCCCTGCGCGGATTTATCAAAGCGCGAGATAGCCGCCTGGGGAACGCCGGATTTCGCTGCGAGTTCAACTTGCGTGAGGCCGGCGTCCTTGCGTGCGCGTTCGAGTGCGGGCGTTACTTTTAACATGCGGGTCACCTCCGATGTTAATTATACATAAGTGAATAAAGTTTGGCAAATAGTATTGACTAATGAATAATCACTAGTGTATAATAAGGATATAAAGAACAACACAAACGGAGGTAATAAAAATGACAAACATTAGCGAAAGCATCATCAGCATATTGAACGGTGACGAAAAGGCGCGCCGCGTACTCGAAGCATTTAACGGAGCAGTTGCGAGTCAAGGTCTTAGTGAGGTTGAGGCGGCACAGGCTCGTCAGGCGCTTATGATGATGTTAATCGCTAACAATCCGCAGGCTATGAGCGTGATGGCGCTTGAATCATATGCGGAACTCCATTAAAGGGGTTCTGCTTGGGAAGGGGAGTGCTATTGCATTGGACGAGAATTGGGAGGAAGTTATGACTCTCGCTGAGAAGTACGGACTAATACTGCAAGCGGCTAATGGGGTTGCCCTACTCGCTACGCATGCGGTGCAGATTGAGAGGTACGGCGAGGAGCAATTCGTAAAGATACAAGAAATGAACGGCAGGCGCCGCTCGGAAACCGGGATAGAGCTGTGCGAGGTAGCGGAGTGAGCACGCGCCAGCCTAAAACCGCCGCCGACCGCAGCGCCTTCCTCGACCGCAAGCTCACGGAATATGGCGCTAGGCTCCGCGCTAATCCGGAGTACGACCGCTGGCGCTGGCGGCGTTACCGGCTGTTATCGTATCGCAATCACGTGTATAAGCTGGTTAACCGCGATCTGCGGGATTCTATTCGGAGGGAGTTGCGGAAATGAGACGGATAAAACGGGTTGTAACGGTAACATACGAATACGATAGCGTAGACGAGGCGCTTAGACACCGCCGCATTATGGAGGCGGACGGATGGGCAGTTAGCGGATTTGCGGTAAGTAACCCGCGCTCTGCAGAGTATACGCTAGAACTTACGGAGGAGGATGCGTTATGAACGGACGGCTTTACGTGAGGACAGCAGGCGGGAATTACGTGGAATTAGCGCTACTGATCGGAGGTGGCTACGTTGCAGACCGGCGATAGAGTCACCGCAAGGGAGCCGCTAAGCTGCACGCAAATGTTCTATGGTAAAGCGGACGTCCCGAAGGAAGCAGCGTTCAATCCTGGCGCGGCGGGTACGGTAGAAAGCGCCTGGCCTAGCGGTGCCGGCATCGTTCAAATGGACGGAGGTCCGCGCGTAATGGTGCTGGATTTGGCTGCGCGGTTTATGACGACGTAAATATTACGCAATAAAGACGCTAGACTCCGTTTGGGCCAGCGTCTTTTTTACGTTACCCGCGTTTTCCTACCTCCGCGATCTTTGCGCCAAACTCCGCCACATATTGCGTCAGCCGCACGCTAATTTCCGCGCGCATAACATCGCGCGTGAGTCCGAAGCGCTCCGGATATCCGCGACAATTAAATTCCGTATACAGGATAAAGTCCGTATGCTCATCGCCGAGTATACGGATATTTGCGCGCTTAAGCTCCGCCCGAATCCGCCGCGTGTCTTCCGCTATCTGGCGCTGGATGTACGTGCCGGCAGCCGCGTATAAGCGCTTGAGCACGTTGCCTGAGCGCTCGATATCGTCAATGCTGCGCTGGACCATCGCGTCTATATGCGGCAGTAATATATAATCGCGCAGCATCGTGCGCTCTTCAACCGTGATGTGACCGTTCATGTGCGTAACCTCCGTGTGAGAACGTATGTACGTATTATACGCGATCAACCGGCGGCCGTCTAGCTCGCGTATTTAAACGTACAGGCTGCGCGCATATAGTGTAGTCCGCGTATCTTAACGGATACCTCCGTAATGTCTTCGATAACTCCGCTGACGAATACTACGATCGGTACGCGCTCTATTTGCGCGGTATACAATTGCACGTTCGAGGTTAGCGGCTTCATAAATCGTGTCATAGCGCAGTCCTTTCGACAAAAACAGCGCCATTTCCTGCGGGAGACGGCGTTTTTATTTGCGGGAAAGGCACGCGGATACCTATAAAAAGCGTGATTTTGCGCCTATACGTTATGAGCCCCGCGAAAGGGCTGCAGGTGAGGATAGTGTGGCCGCACGACAAGCGCAGGCTCCCCGGCAGTGCGTTTCCTCATTTTTATTTTTTCTTGTCGGGAAGAGAACAAATTAGGGGGACTGGGAATGGCGATAGTAATAGAAATGCCAGAGGATTACACAGAGTTTAGACGCAACGAGGCTACAAGGGAATCTGCAAAGGTTGCCGGTAAAAGTGGGATTTATGTTTTCTATGACCGATTGGGTCGACCTTTATACATTGGTAAGTCTAAGGACTTGTCCCGGAGGCTGAAAGAGCACCTAGGAAGCGGAAGGTCCGAATTTTCCCACTTGATCGAAAGTATCCGTATCTATTTGGAGCCGAACCAATGCTACGTCGACATATACGAGACTTACCTAATCAACGAGTTGAAACCTCCGTTTAACTACGACAAGGCTCATTACGCGGAAAGATACTTAATAGTTGCGGATAGACTATCAGAAGTCGAAGTCCGGCTGCGGGAGATAGAAGAGGAAATAAGGGAACTGGAGCACGAGGAACGTCCTGATGATATGGACGGCCTGGGCGACTGCCTCCTCGCTGGCTCTGAGGTACGTAGGCTGGTTCGTGAACGAGCTAGGTTGAACGGAGAGGCAACTAGGCTTCGGAGACGTAGCGAAAGAGGTGTCGCATGAGTACTGCGCAACTATACACCGCTGAACACATCGCATTCGCCGGCACAGGTACCGCATATGACCCGGAAACAGGCGAGATGCTCGTATACGGTCCGGCCAGTACGCATAAGGTCGTAAACATTGCACAGGCCGACGCGTACAAGGAGCGCAAGGAGCACCAAGGCAGGCAGGCGGAGTTCACTTTCGCCGATATGACCGAATTACATGACGTGATTGATGTACTGACTACGTCGCAATGCGGCTATTTGCTTCTGCTGCAGTGTTACGTCGATTACGACAATGGCCGCCTTATTAACGCCAAAGGCGACGCAATGAAGCCGGGGGACCTGCTGGATGTTCTCGGACTGAAACGTAAGCGGCAGACATTTTACGACTTCCTTGATCGCTGCGTTGAGAACGCAATAATCACGCGCGATGAGGACGGAACCTATTACGTCAATCCACGATATCACTTCCGGGGAGCAAACGGCAGCCGGGCGGTGGTTCGAACGTACTCTACGATGGTCAAGCGCTCATATCGCGAGAATAAGGCGTCGGACCTCGGTCTTGTCTACCGAATGCTGCGTTTTGTGCATCTGGACACTAACGCACTTTGCGCTAATCCGCTTGAGCGTGACGCGAGAAAGGTGCGCTGGTTTAACGGTAAGCAACTTGCGGAAGCGATTGGCGTTGATGAGAAGACGGTAACGCGGAGGCTACCGAATATTACGGTGGGCGGCGCTCCAATTGTGGCTCGCGTTAAGGTGAGCGGAGAAGCTACGAAATACGTGTTCAATCCGAACGTGTTCTACCGCAGTAGTAAGGAGCCGGGTACGTTATTGGCCGCGATCTTTAACGGGGCGGCTGCGTAAAAAGTGACCTGATTCGTACATTTCGCCGAAAAAAGTGACTTTATTCGTACATCGAAAAAAGCCATTCCGCCGTGTAGTGGTGCGGCTTTTCGGCGTTTTGGGCGGTAATTTATTTCTTAGTCTTCTCCGTTAACAACGTTCAACAAACGCAGCCATACCGGTAAAAACGCGAACAAATCAGCGGAGTTCGTATCGAGGGAAAGCGCCTCGAACACTGCGGCCAAAACCCGGCCTTGTGTAACTATTATCTAAACGCGCTGATCTTTAATAAAAGCTTGAGCGCAGTTAAATAACATGTTCCGAAGGCGCGGCAGCGACAAGGGATTTAGCCGAACTTTGGCTGAATCAGCACTTGACTTAAACCTCGGATTGTAATGAACATGAAGCTTATTCATCGAAGTATCTCATGTAGACAACACAAAGAATAACGCGGATGTTAAAGCGCAAGCGAACGTACAGTAGCTACGTAGTTGAGCGGAGGGATAACGTTATGTATACGGTCATAAGCGGTAAGTACGAAGGGTTTACGTATGATGAAGATATAGACGCGCTCGAATGCGCTGATGTTGACGAAGTAGATGCGGTAATTAACGAAATGAGATTCGCAGGTTATCGTATCTTTATCATACGTAAGGACGGCGTAGATGTAGCGCGAGTAGACGATATTGCAGCGGCTATTATAGCGCAGGACCGCGTACTTAGTACGTTAGAATAAGCGCAAAAGTCGCGATTAAAAAGAGCGCTATTCCTACGCTCTGCCCGGGCGTAGGAATAGCGTATAGAAGCGCTAATACAGCGGAAAGGAGACGGTTAAATGGCGAAGCAATTAACGTCAGAACAGACGCTTGCGATCGAATGGTTAGCGAAGCCACGTAAAGGCGGTAAGACATACGAAGAGATTGCGAAGCTATGCGGAGTAACAGCGCGTACGCTCGAGAACTGGCGTAAGGACGCGTTCTTTGATGCGGAGTTTAAGCGTGCAGTCATACGTGATAACAGCGCTAAGTTACCGGAGTTAGTCGATTCGTTATCTACGATAGCTATTCGCGATGGTAACGCGGCAATGGCGAAGCTGGCGCTGCAGATAAGCGGTCTGTTAACGGATAAGATCGAAGTGGAAACGAAGGACAGCGGAGGTACAGACGTAGAGGCGTTGAGACAGCGTATCGAGGCGTTGAAGCAGCGTAAGGATAACGAATCCGAAAGCAGCGAGTAATTACGCCATATAATGAAGGAACGCGAATGGCAGCGTTTCGGATACGTTCGGGTGATCGCGTATTGCCTGCACGGGTCGCCTGGCGCGTACCCTCCGCAAACTTTTCACGCTGCACCGTAGTAAATCGCCTTTAACGTTGCATAACCGTTGCATAAACGTATTACACAGCGCCTTATACACGCTGCATAAACTGGAAACGCAGATGAGCGCTAATCACCGGGAAATCGCGTGGTTATGCGCTTCTTTGCGTCTGCGCGCTGGTAAATGTATATGCGATGAATAAGGCGTGTTTATGCAGCGGAATATGTGCGGCTAAAAACGTTGATATGGCGCGGTTTTCTGCGGGTGTCAAGGTAAAGTACATGACCACAAAACTCCGTATTTAGTACATATGTCTACGCATAACGATGTATAACGTAAAGATTACGATGATTTATCGGAGTGAAGCGATTGGATACCCCCAAGGGCTTACCTAAAGTAAGTGCTTTTAGGTGCTATTACAATCCGCGCACCAAAATTAACGTTTGGGCTTCGGTAACCAGACGCATCTACACGTAATTTTATGGTAGAATCACCGTCAAATTAGCGCGATTCAGCCACGGCAGGTATAAACGCTAGGGTACGGATTACTCACGCTAATTCGACGCTAATAAACGGAGGTGCTTACGTGGAGGAGTTACGTCAGATCGCTCTCGACTTGCTGGACGATTACCTTAGCGCAGAAGGGAGCGCTATTAACGAATACTCGACGAATGTTCTCGGACAATTAGCGGAACTCGAACGCGAGGTCGAGGAACTCCGTGAACGCATCGTTAATATCACGTAGAATCACCGTTGATTTAGCCAGTGTAACCCTCGGATGGTATTAGCGGGAGGGTCACGTAGTACGAGCGCTAATTCAACGGTAAAATCACGGTTATTCCCGGCGCAGTCATTTCGCGCCTTAACGGAAGGGAGGCGATATCTATCGCATGGATCGGCGGTAAATGGGTCGCGCGGGCTGAACGCGACGAGCATATACGCGGCTTAGACGGACTCAGAGACGCGCTGTCCAGCGTAGATATCGCGTCTCTTTCTGCGGAAGACTTGCGCGAAGCAGACGCACAGATGGCGGAGCTTGAGCGGTTAGAGCGGATACAGCGCTGCGAAACGTCACTACTCGAATTTTCCATCGAATATTTCTCGGAAGCGCGCAATCCCGGCAACGACGGAAACTGGGAAGACTTCGACATTACGGATGTATCGCAAGCTCCCGATTTTCACCGCGAGATATGCGGGTTAATGGACGACGTATCCAACGTCCATATAAATGATAAGGTGGCGGAAGCAGCGCCCCGGTCACACGGGAAGTCTACGTATTTATCAAAGGCGTTCCCGTTACGTGAGATTTGTTACCGTAAGCGGCGGTATGTGATCACGATATCAGAGACTCCGGCGGTAAGCTCCGCGAATCTCGATTGGATATCGCTGCAGCTCAAGAGTAATGAAAAGCTCCGGACGGACTTCGGACCGCTGTTGAGCGCGAAACAGCAGGAGAATCCAAAAGATAACTCGTCAGAATTTATCGCATGGGAACCGCGCGAAGACGGTACGAAACGTATGCTTGCGAAAGTAGAAGCGGCGTCGACCGGCCAAGCAATACGCGGACGTAACTGGAACCAAAAACGCCCGGACCTCATCATTTGCGATGACCTCGAAGATATTAAATCGAACGCGGCCACTCCGGAACTGCGTAGAAAAATGAAGGATTGGTTTTCACAGACAGTAATGCCACTCGGCGGACCGAAGGGCAAGCGTACAGCCTTCGTATATATGGGAACAACGGTCCATCATGAAGCGCTACTCGTTGACGTACTGTACAATCGGTCAGACTTTAAATCGCGAGTTTATCGTGCGGTCATCGAATGGCCTGAACGTATGGACTTGTGGGAAGCGTGCCGGCTCGTATATAAAGACCCGGACCGGCCGAAAGAGGATCGCGTTAAGGAAGCGCTAGCCCTGTACGAGCTCAATCGCGAGGAAATGAATCGCGGCTGCGTCGTACTATGGCCGGAAGCACAGCCGATTTGGAAACTGATGACGTGGAAATGGGATAACGGTAGTAAAGCGTTCAACACGGAGTATATGAACAACCCGATCGATGAAGAGTCGATGATATTCAATCCGGAGTCATTTACGTATTGGGACGGCGGTCAGCTTAAAGCGGCGTTATCCGTGTATCCCCGTCCGGCCGACGCTGAGTATGACGTTTACATGGGCGTTGACTTCGCGATGGGTAAAACGCGCGGCGACTATAGCGCAATCGCCGTTATAGCTCGCCACAAAAAGACCGGAACAAAATACGTCATAGATGCGTTCGGCGAACGGATAAAGCCGGACGCTTTTTTGCGTGTAATCGTAGAGAAGGCGCTGCGGTATCAACCGAACGCAATCGCGGCCGAGGCGCAGGCGGCGCAAGAGTTCTTCGTTATGCAACTCAAGGACGCACTCAAGGCGGCCGGCTATCCGTCACATACGCGTGTCAAGGAGATTCACCAGCGCTCGCGCAAGGGACTTCGTATCGAAGCGATGATGCCCGCGATTGAAAGCGGAGAGATACAGTTCAGCCGCCGACACGCGCTACTACTCGAACAGTTCGAAATGTACCCGTCCGGCACGCACGACGATCTACCTGATGCTTTGGAAATGGCCGTAAGCATAGCGAAGAGCGGGCGCAAGCAAGCACGCAATAAACCGAAGTGGATGTGATAATTTGACGGAGTTTTATACGTATAGCGAGACGAAGCTGTTTTATACTGGCGCTCAGTATCCGCCGGCTTCCGAAATTGAACGCTTAGCGAAATACGAACGGGGCCGCGTTATCTTCTCCGGCCGCCACGCGGAAATATACGATCGCGCATCGTCTATACTCGCAGATACGCCACAAGCACCGCAGCTTAAGACGCTATTCATCGCGGTTAACATAATGGACGTATTACTCACGAAGCCAGCGGATTTAATGGTCGGCGATCCACCTACGTATGACAGCGGACGCGGACCGGACTCACGCGAACAGCAGCGGCTCGACTCGATCGTTGAGGAGAACGACCTTACGCAGATGATGCACGAAATCGTAATTGGCGGCGGCTACCGGGGCGACTCGTTTATCAAGACGCGCTTCAACTTGCGGGACGACTTTACCGAAGCGGAAGAACTCGGGTTAACACCGCCGCCCGCCGTCATGGAGCCGATTATCGAACCGATCGACCCGTCGATTGTCTTTCCGGAGTTATCACGCGGATCAAAGAAACGTTTTAAAGCGATTAATATCGCGTGGGTCGAGTGGGAAGTCGAGCGGTCAACCGGATTTCTATCGTATTTAACCGGAGTATCAACCAACGAGGACCCGTTCCTAAACGTTGAGCGGCATATTCCCGGCTATATCATTTATGAGCGCTATAAGCTGATTACAAACGGGCTGAATACGTTCTACGACGTGCCGGTTCCCGTTTACATGATCGGCGAACAAGTCGGGGAATCGCGGATTGAACCAACCGGCCAGACGTACATGCTCGTTGAACATGTTCCAAATAAAACGACGGACGACGATTGGCGCGGCATCAGCTCGGTCGAAAAGCTGGAAAGCGTGCTGAGCGCGATTAACGACCGCCTCGTACAGATCGATTATATCCTGTGGAAGCACAGCGATCCGACCGCGTACGGTCCGGACGTAGAGGATAGTACAGACGGAAACGTCCGATTCGGCAGTCGCTATATCCCCGTCGATAAAGAGGACGCGACGCCTGGCTACATGACATGGAACTCGCAGCTTGAGGGCGCGTTTAAGGAGCTCGATATTCTACTCGGACTCGTATTCCAAATGAGCGAAACGCCGCAATGGTTGTTCGGCACTACGCTCGCAGCGGATAAAGGCGGAACTGGTACATCACATACGGATGCCGGTGCAATCAAAGCGCGCTTTATGCCGATACTCTCGAAGGTTAAGCGGATTCGCTCACACGTTGACCGTGCATTTAGAAACGCGCTATGGAAGGCGCTGGCCCTTGAAAATTACGGAAGTAAGGATGTAACAGGCTACGAACCGGTCGAAGCCGTTTATCCTACGATAAATTGGCGCGACGGCATTCCCTCTAATCCGAAAGAGGACGCGGAGGTGGCGCAGATTAGAACTGGCGGAAAGGCGACGTGGTCCGTACTTGACGCAATCAAGGCGCAGGGCGGCGTAGACAACGCGATGGCCGAGGAAATCATACGCAGAATTGACGCAGACGAAGCGCGGACGTTGGGAACGGTCGAATCGACGGTGTTTAACGAATGACGCCGCTAATTCCGGACCCAACGTACGACTACGAGATTGCATTACTCGTCCGCGCATATAAATCCGCGTTATCGTCAATAAGCGCGGAGCTTTCACGCTTAGATTTAACCGCAATGTCCCGCGCTAATTCACGCGCCGCACTCGCCGAGGTTGCGGCTATTTTGCATGGGCTTAATGACGAATCGGCCGCGTGGGTCGAGCGCTACATACCGAAGGCAGCTACGGACGGAATCGCGCGAACGATCGTAGCCCTCGGCGCTGCGGATACGCTTCAGGATGCGGAGAAGATCGTTAAGTTTAACCGGATAAACCGCGAGTTTGTGGCGTCAGCGGTCGCGGATACACAGGCGGACCTCTTGGCCGTAACGCAAAACGTCGACCGCCGCGTTAAACAAGCGATACGCCAAGTGACCGCCGATTCAATGCGCGCGAATCTCACGCGCGGGATCAACGGGAATCGAACGCTTAACGCGGACATCCTGACGCGCATGAAGAAAACGCTCGGCAGCGCGATTGATACTGGAATTATTGACGCAGCAGGCAGGCGTTGGCGTCCGGAAGTGTACGTCGAAATGGTGACACGAACAAAGATGGCGTCTACACACCGCGAGTCAACCGTCAACGAAGCGGTCGGTCGCGGCGCTTACTACGGAGTGATTTCGCGGCATAACGCGGTCGATAAATGCCGGGGTTACGAAGGCATGATCGTTAAGCTGACCCCGGATGCGCCCGGAGATTACCGGTTCATTGGCGATCTGCCGCGTAATGAAATTTTCCATCGACAAACGGGTGGCTTTGCGGAGTGATCCGCACCGAATAACCGCTTAAACTCAGGGAACCCTACGGCGCTTGCGCTATGGCAATCCTGAGCGAAACCTGCTCGCGTATATCGCAATCACAAAGTAGGCAGGGACGTGCAGAGACTATAATAGCGGGACCTTTCGAGGTCATGGGATAGTCCGACACTTCGGGAAACCGGAGAAAACAGCGTGCGCCGAATTGTCGCCACGTAGTAACTGCAGTACGTGATCCAAAACTACTGACCGCCGAATAGGGCGGTTTTTCTTTTGCCGCGATAGGCCGATCACCGAAAAGGCGTGACCTTGACGCTCTGCGTGGCTTTCCTTCAAGGAATCGAACCGAAGGGGTTTGGTGTTTTGGGAGATTTAATTCGTAGGGTACACAGTGTTAATGAAGACTTCTTTAAGGTATGGACTAGAGAAAGCGCGTGGGCATTTGGTTGGCTGGTCACTGACGGCTCCGTTGACGGGAAAAGTGGTCATATCCGCCTAATGCTTAAATCACACGATACTGATGTACTTGAAAAGATTAAAAACGTCATGCGGTTTACTGGTCCAGTTATTCAGGGGATGCATGAGGACGGCCGGCAGTTCGCCTATCTGCGAGTATGTCGCAAAGGTATGACAGAAGATTTGTTCGCTCACGGGATGGCTAGAAAGAACAAGACGTTCAATACGTCTGTGCCAGATGTTCCGGACTCCTTGTTTTGGGACTTCACACGAGGCGTTTTCGAAGGCGATGGAAATATGAAACACGGCAAGCAGTGGAACGATCTGCAACTACTAATTTGTGGGGCAACAAAGAACTTCTTTGAAGAGATGCAGGCCGAGCTTCAAAAGAGGGGAATTAATACAACGCTTAAAGAGCACCCCGCCGGACAGTCAGGCCGTAAGAGCCCGCTTTATACACTAACTACCAAATCGAACGCCGACGCACTGCGTTGGTGCTTTTTTATGTATGCTGATACGCCGAGAGGTCTACGTCTTGATCGCAAGTTCACAATATTCACAAATTACGTAGGCGGATACTACGACCGTAAACGCAGATCGCGGCCATGTATCGAAGCTATTGAACTCATCCGTAACACAATTCCGGAATGCGCAGTCTCAGCGACGACTCCAGAACTACTCGCAGCTTAGCAGGAGCGCCAGGCTCCGCGTCCAGACGTGAATTGACGCAATAAACTTTACGGTTAGTCATCCAATGCGCTACGCGGCGCTTAAACGCGGGAGGATACGCTATGAAACGATTATTCAACGGATTTATGCCTTTCTATAACGCTGATGACGGCGGAGGAGGGGAAGGCGGTAGTAATGGCGCAGACGCGGGCGACGGTAAGCCGGCTAAGGTCGAGTTTACACCGGAGCAACAGGCGGAGCTAGACCGCATTGTCGCGGACCGACTCGCACGCGAACGTAAGAAGGCGGAGAAATTCGCGGATTACGACGAACTAAAAACGAAGCTGACAGCGCTTGAACAAGCGGAAGCAGAACGCACCAAAGCGGACATGACCGCTACGGAACGTCTGGAAGCGGAGAAGGCCGACGCGCTCAAACGTGCGCAGGAAGCCGAGGATCGCAACGCATCCGTATTGACTGCGGCGAATAAGCGCCTGATCAACGCTGAATTTAAGACCGCAGCACGTGACGCGAACATTCCGGTGGACCGTTTAGCGGCCGCGTTGAAACTGGCGGATACCAGCGCAGTTACCGTCGATGATGACGGAAATGTTAGCGGACTGGCCGACGTGATTAGCGCGTTGATTACGGAACATCCGTATCTGGCGGAAGTAACGCAGCCGAAGCCGGTGGGAAGTCCGTCAGGTGGCGGCGATCCCGCAACTAAAACGAAGGACCAGCGCCTGGCCGAAGCGAAGGCGGCTGCGGAGAAGAATCCGACACCGCAGGCAATCGCAGCCTTTACGAAGTTGAAACGTGAATTATCGAGTTAAGTCGAGGCGGCCCATACGGTCGTCTTTTCTTTTGCGCGCATACTTTAGCGCTGCACCGCAATAAACAAAATAACTTATACGGGGGAAATTAAATCATGACTAAAATTTTTAACGCAGACATCATCGGTAAGCCGGAGTCAGTGACAGAACAGATTTTGATGCTCAATCCGCTGCAGACACCAATGCTCGCAATGCTAGGTTTCGCCAATCCGGTCAGCCAGGTTGAGCACGTATGGTTTGAAGACTCGATGTTTTCGACAGAGTCCGCAACTACAGCGTCCGCATTAATCGACGCTACAGCTATCGTAGTAGCATCCGTAGAGCCTTACCGCGTGGGCGACGTTGTTAAGATCGGCGAAGAGTTGCTGAAAGTTACCGCAATCAACTCCGGTACTAAAACGCTGACCGTAACGCGCGGCTACGCAAGCACTACCGCTGCTGCCGTAGCGTCTGGCGCAGTTGTCGAGTTCCAATTCAGCGAAGGCACAGAAGGCGCAGACGCACGTAGCGCCCGGTACAAACAGCGCGTTCGCAAGTCTAATCTGACGCAAATCTTCGACGACACCGTAGAAATCACCGGTACAGCAGCCGCCGTCGCAAATTACGGTATCTCCGACCTGTATACGTATGAGCAATCGAAGAAACAGCTTGAACTCGCGCTGCAACTCGAAAAAGCGCTGATCAACGGTGTGCGCTACGAAAACGGCTCTATCCGGCAAATGGCTGGTGTACGCAGCTTGATTAGCACCAACGTTAAGGACGCACAGGGCGCAGCACTCACGCTGACAATGATCAATGACTCGTTGCAGGCGATCTACGAAAAAGGCGGATTCGCTACTGGCGGTAATTACGAGATCATCGTGCCGGCCAAGCAAAAACGCGTAGTGTCCGCGTTCGGCGACGATAAGATTCGCATCGACCAGGCGGATAACCGTCGCGGCGCGGTCGTTTCCCGTCTGACTACGGATTTCGGTGAGTTCCCGGTTTCCATTAACGATAACCTGGCCGCATCCGAAGCGCTGATCCTCGATAAGAACCGCGCGATGATCCATCCGCTGAACGGCCGCGACTTCACGCACGAATACCTCGGTAAGAAGGGCGACTACTACCAAGGAATGCTCGTAGGAGAGTACACGTTCGAGCTGCACCAAGAAGCCGCACACGCTCGCATCAAAGGCTTGGCGTAATCCCAGCCGCAAATACAACGGAGCCCGTCGCCTAACCGCGCGGGCTTTCGTTTGTAACGGAGGTTAACGATGGAAAAATACACGTCAAAATACGCGGAACTTTCTTTTTACGTCGGCGGTCAGGAACGCAAGTTCAGCGCCGGCCAATACGAAGCAAAAACTGCGGAGGAAATTGCGGTACTTGAACGCTTGGCCGACGCGATTAAGTCGGAAGAAGCAGCACCGGAGGAACCCGTTAAGTCGACGCCTAAACCGCGCAAGGCTGCCGCGAATACCTCCGCAAAATAACGGGAGGTGGGCGCATGGCATTAACGGTAGAAGACGCAACAACGTACATCAACGCGAATTGTATCCTTGTTGACGATTGGACAGACGCAGATGACGCCAAAAAACTACGGATAGTTAACGTGGCTGGACGGACGCTGACGCTCAAATACGCTCAATATACGATACCGGACGCGGCAGTATACGAATTTAGTAATGCGTTAGCGATCGCGTTTAACGATACGAACGCGCTGCAGCAGCAAGGCGTAGCGAGCTTCGGGCTGACCGGCGTAGCTAATTTTACGTTTAAGGACGGAATGAAGACGGGGCTTGACGCGCTGATCCCTGACGTCGTTTATACGCTAATTGGCGCGGCGAACGGCGTTAAGCTCAGCAAACGCGCAGTTAAGTGGGTGACGATGTAATGGCGCTGATACCGCTGAAACAGACGGTCGTAATTACGCCACCGGGCGGATTTGATCCGGACTATAACACGCCGATACCTGGTGTCCCTTATACGCTGAAATGCCGGTTTCAAGAAGGCGTTAAACTTGTGCGCAATCAACACGGAGCCGAAGTGGTCAGCGTCGGCACGTTTTACTTCGATAAGCTGGCGGACATCGGGCTTGACGCCTCTCTTACGTACACCAACGAACTATTAGCGGAAACAACGTACACGCCACTCGCAATCAGCGTAAAACGGGCGCTCAACGGGAAACCGCTACTGACGGAGGTGGACGTATAAATGGTAGGAGCGACAGCGCTCACTCTAGCGGATATCAATGCGGCCGTCCGGACAGCGATGCCGGGAATTACCGTAGTCGGCAACGATTTTATCGCGGCTAATCCGGATGATTGCGCATATGTACGGATAACGGGAGGCGGCCCGCCGAGCGAATGGTCGTCCGTTGCCTATCCTGCGTTTCAGGTCGTGATACGCGCGAAGTTGCCAGCGGCCGCCGAAACGAAGGGGAATGCGCTAATCGCGGCGCTACACGGTAAGACGGAATTTATGGTCGGGAGTACACGCGTGGTTAAGTGCCTGGCGGATCAATCTGCGCCGTGGTATCTCGGACCTGACGAGAGCGGCCGCGCACTCTACTCCGTCAATTTTACGCTAACTACATCGCTTTAAACGCAGGGCTGTCCGTAATCGGGCGGCTCTTTTTGCTGCGCAATAAAAATACCGAGGCAAAGGGGAAAACACTAAATGGCGCAAAATTTTAGCAAGATTGAAATAGGGCCGGCTATCGTCGAGTACGGTACAGGCGCGGATTTGATTAAGTTTGAGACTACTATAGGCGGAGTCGTACTCAACACGGAAACAACATACAGAGATCAGAAAACGGACCAGACCGGTGAGTCAATTGTAGGTAAGCGAGTAACCGGGCGTAATGTCAGCGTTACAGTTCCGTTCGGTGAGTACGAACTATCCATCATTCCGAAAATCATGGCGGGTGCAGAAGTTATTACTGGAGCAGGCGGGTCGAAGGTTAATATTAAGACTGGCGTTGGATTGAATCTGATTGATACCGCAAAGAAAGCCGTTATCAAACCGTTGGCAGGGCTGACCGACCCTGACACATGGGTAACGCTTCCCCTTGCATACAGTGAAACGGACTTGTCCTATTCGTATAACAATGAGAACGAACGTATCACCAACGTAACACTTCGTTCTACTCCAGATGGAACCGGCGTCATTCTCATTATGGGCGACGATACGATTACCGCAACTCCGTAAGCAACGCACGACATGAAAGGGGCGCTTAACTGCGCCTCTATTTTTATTACAAGGAGCGAAAATGATGCAGCTATTTAAGCGTTCAGATAAAGCGGCGGAAGCAGCCGAGCAAGAAACCCCGCAGACACCCGTAATCGACCCGTCGGTAATCCTCCTCGGCGGCCAGGCGGTAAAGGTACGTAAAGTAACGATCGGACAATGGCGCGAGTTATACAGCGTAGTCGGCACGTTGCCGCAAATGTTAATCAGCGTAATAACAGCGCCAGCGGATAGCCGGGTTGCGTATTTGCTTGCGGTAGTGGAGAGCGCGATTGACGACGTTGTTAACGTGGTCGCGGTGCTGACGGGCCTTGAGCCGGCGTGGATCGACGAGAACGTATCTCCAGACGAATTGATGGCGTACTTTGTCGCCGTTGCGCGCGTGAACGATTTCGGCGGACTCCTAAAAAACGTGCAAGGCGCTCTAAAGCTGACGCAAACGCTGGACAAAGCAGCGGACGCAGCGATGAGCGCGGAATAACGGTTGAGCAGTTTTTTATCGACGCAGCCGTACGCCTGGGCAAGACGCAAGTCGAGTTTGAGCGCGGCTACTACGTTATGGACTTACTCGATGTGCTTGAAGCGGAGACACGGCGCAAGGCCGGCGAAACATTGGACGCGCTCAACGTTACCGTCATGTCGCACTCAACAAACGTTGACGACTTCCGAAGCTACGCGGACGGCTTACGTAATGCGGCTGGATTTACGCAGAGTAGTACACCGAAATACGACGAGGCCGGAATTAAGTTACTGCGCGAGCAGATGCGGATAGGGGCGAGGTGATCGGATATGGATTTTAGCGCAGACACGTCGGGATTGTACCGATTTCTAGCGGAGCGTGAGTCCGCTGTTATTGCCGCAGCGATATCCGGAGTACACGACGCTACGGACCATTTGCTCGCGACATCACGTAATGAAGCGCCACTTAAGACGGGGACTCTGCGGATAACGGCGGGCAAAAAGGTCACGAAGGAGAACGGTCAGATATACGGAGAGGTGTTTTATTCCGCAACGGAAGAAGGATCGAGCGGCGTCCGCTTTAACTATGCGCTACGAGTACACGAAATGGGCGAGTATAAGAGCCCGACAACGCCCGGCACGCGTCCGAAGTTCCTATCGCGGCCGCTGCGCACGAACGAGCGGCTATATCAACGGTTTATAAATGACGCGATAAGGAGGGCGCTAAGATGACGACAGGGAGCGCGGGAAACGTCGGAGAAATCCGCGCACGAATTACACTCGAAATGACGGAGTTCCGACGCCAGCTCGAAGAAGCACGGCGTAGAATACGCGAACTCGAAGGTGATACACGACGCGGCGCTGACGGATTCCGCGATATGGGCAGCGCGATTGCGGGGCTTGCGGCTGGCGCAGGACTATCGAAGCTGGTTAACGAGATGCAGCGCGCAGTCGACGCAGCTACGAAATTACACTCGGCGTTTGCGGGGCTTAACGCGGTTGCGAAGGGATTCGGAGTTCAGACAAAAGATGCGAACGCAGCCGTACAGGATCTCGCATCACGCGGATTCCTATCGTTAACTGAGGCGGCACAGGCGTATAAGACTGCGCTGTCAACCGGACTCAGCCTCGACGAGTCAACGAAGCTGATTACGTCGCTCGCGGATTCAGCGGCATACGGACGGCAGTCCTTTTATACGATGGGCGGCGCGATACAGGCGTCACTCGACGGGATTAAGAACGGTAACTCCGTGCTCGCGGATGCGGTCGGTGTGACGAAGAATCTCAGCGTTATGCAAAAGGAATACGCGGCCTCGATTGGTACGACCGTCGGTAAATTGACGGATGCGCAAAAGATTCAAGCGGCGTATAACGGATTTATCCGCGAGGGTGTCTATTACGTCGGTAACGCGGATCAGGCGATGCAAGGGATCATCGGTAGTCAGGCACGGTTTACTCAAGCGACGAATCAAGCCACGGTCGCAATGGGCGAAGCGTTTACTCCGGTCGTACAAAAAGCGCTGGAAACGCTGACTCCGTTAATTATTGAACTGGCGGAATTTACATCCGCGAATAAGGAACTTGTATCCGGACTCGCTACGGGAACAGCCGGAGTACTCGGATTTATCGTTATCCTTACGTCTCTATCAACGGCGCTAAAAGTAATCCCGATGTTGTTTACCGCGATCAAAGCCGCAGCGGCAGGGCTCGGCCTTGCGACTGGACCGTTAGGTATTGCGCTTTTAGCAGTCGGTGCTCTGGCGACCGCATTCGGCGCATTAACGGCAGCCAAAGCGAAAGATAAAGCGGCTACCGAAGAGATGTTGGCCGCGCAGAAAGAGCTTAACGAGCTGCTTGAAAAAGCGCCAATCGACCGGTCTGCTGCGGATGATGAGACGCTGCGAGCTAAAGCGGACGAGCTTAACTCCGCGTTAGAAAAGCGTGCAGAGCTGCAGGAGCGCATCAACGAGATTCAAGCCGCCGGTCAGCGGGGCGAAGGTACGCCGGCGATGCTGTCGGAATCAATGGACATTAACGACGAACTCGAAAAGATGGACGATAATCTCCGCAGCATGGGTTATGACGGCGTCGAGCAGGCCACGGATAAACTAGGCGAATTAAACCAGGCGCTCAAATATTCGGTCGACCGCGTTACCGAACAGGACAAGGCCGAGTATGAAGCGCTCGCGACGAAGAAGGCTACGCTGGTACAAATGAGCGCGCTGGCTACGCAATTTCGGGACCTCTCGTCGCTCCAGACGCTAGACGCCTCACAGAAAAGCCGTCTCGTCGACATTACGGAATCTCTTATCGAACAATATCCGGAGCTTAACGCGCAGCAAGGCGAAGACGGCCGTATCCGTGCGGATAACATAGACGTAATCATTGCGCAAATTGCTACGGATAAGAAGTTCACGGATCAAGCCGCCGAGCATGCATCGCAGCGTATTCGAAACTTTGCAACGGAGAATGAGGCGCAGGCGAAATCGGTCGAGGCGCAGATTGCAAACTATACGCGGCTGATCGAAGCTATGGCTCAGGTCTCCGGAACTCGCGCGGCAACATTTGCGGAGTCGGTGGGGCAAGGCAAGACGCCTGACGTAATGGACATCGTGTTTAACAACGCGCTTACGTCAAAGGTTACGGCGGAGACTACGAAGGCGCGGGACGCAGCACTCGCGCAGCAACAGAAATACTCCAATGCCGCGCGCGATCTGCAGAAGCTAGCCTCGCAAGTGGAGAGCGGTACGCAGACGTTTGATAAAGGGATCATTGCGCCAAATCCGAAAAAAGAAGCGAAGGCAAAGGAAAAGACCGGCAAGACAGCGGCCGAACTCGCTGCCGAAGCGCGTAAAGCCGCATATGACGCGGACCTTAAGACCGTCCAGTTTCAAGCGGACTTTTACGATATGACTGCGGACCAGCAGATCAAGAAATACGAAGAGTTGCGGAAGAAGCACGCGCAGTTTTTGAAAGAGTCCGTAGAAGACGCGCGAACTCTCACGCTCCAGCTTAAGAGCTTATCGGAAGATTCCGTACAATCACGCTACGATTTCAGCACAACGTGGATCGACGCGGAAGAGAAGCGCATGGAAGACGCCGGCAAAACGGAGCTGCAGATAGCGGAGGTGAAACTCGCAAGCTGGACGCGATTACGTGACCGATACGCTAAGGATTCGGAGCAGTATAAAGCCGCCGATGATCAGCGCCGTCAAGCGCGTAAGGACGTAGCGAGTGCGACCGAGGCGGAAGCTCGCGACCAATACGAAGCCTCTGCGAAATGGATCGACGCAGAAGAGCGCCGTATGGAAGACGCGGGCAAGTCGGAAGCGGAAATAGCGCGGATGAAACTCGACGCGTGGACTCGTATTCGTAACCGCTACGCGAAGGACAGCGAATATTACGCGAAGGCCGACGAACAGGCGTATCAATCCCGCAAGGAACTCACGAAGCAGACGGTAGCACTCGCGGACGATCTCGTCAAGGCGCAAAAGGACGCGATTAACGACGCAAAGAAGGCGGACCTCGACGCAATCGACGAGCGCAAAAAGGCCGCTATGGACGATTACGATTCGCGGATTGATGCGATCCAAAAGCTACGCGACGCTAATAAAACGCTGAGCGCGGATGCTGATTACGAAACGCAATTACGCGAGAAACGTGCGCGGGCAGCGGAATTGCAGAGCGCAGTCGGACCCGAAGGCATAGCGGAACGTGACGCGGTACTCAAGGAAATCGAGCGTATGCAACTCGAACACGACCGCGATCTTACGGACCGTACGCTCGAATCGCAGCAGGACGCGCTCAAGGACGAAAAGGACGCGAAGGGTCAGGCGTACGACGCTGAGAAATCCGCAGCCGAGGCGCAGTACAGTGCGCTATTGAGTTCGTTCGAAGCGTATAGCGGCAATATCAAAACGGTCGAAGACGGAATCGCAGCGTATCGAGTTAGCGCGAGTAACGGCGCGAATACCGCGATCCTTACGGAGCTTGACGCGTTCATCACGCAGTACAACGCGAAGATGGCAACCGTTAAGTCACCGCAGACAGCAGCGAAGACAAGCGTAGGCACAGGCGTAATTGGGGCGGCAGCACCTATCATGTCGAGCGCAGGCGGAATCAAACTTAACGCGCAGCAGCAATCAGCGTTATGGGGCGCGATTCCGATTCCGCGTATGGCCGCGCAGGCTCCGGCGGCCGTTACGCAGATTACGCAGAAGATAGATATGAGCGTTAATGACGTCGAGCTTAAGGACCGCGCTGACATAGAGATGCTTTACGATGAGCGTGCGCGCGCTGTGTCACGTATCCAAGCGGCGGGGGTGAAAACGGATTGACGAAACCAGACGTAAACATAAACGGAATATGGATGTCAACGGTAGGGGCGGCGCTTTTTGAGCGTCGTCTTCCCGTTTTGCCCGACGTTGAGGACAATACGCTTAAACTCGCGGACAGAGACGGCGTGCTCGACTTCGGCGCTAATTACGGCCCGCGAACGCTGACGCTGACGTTCGAAATTACGGTAGGGGCGGAGGAGTTTAACGCAACGGTTGCGAATCTCGCCCGCACATTTAACGCGAGACGCGGAGAGCTGGCGCTAGAGTTTAAAGACATGCCGGACAAAAAGTGGCGATGCGTATATGCGGGAACGCTGCAGCTCGGTGCGACCGGCTCGCGCTTGATCGACGTACAGTTGCGGATGAACGATCCGTGGCCGACGTCCGCACAGACTACGGAATTACACGAATACGGTGACGGCCTTTCCTTCGGGGAGGGCTATTTTTATACGGATCACAGCGTAGAAATCACGCATAGCGGTCAGACGTTCACGGTGAATAACGCGGGATCGAACGATGTCGGACCGCTGATTCGGATTTCCGGTGCGTTTACAAATCTATCATTATCGGACGGATTCGATACGCTGACGCTAACGGGATCAACTGGTCCCTCTGACGTTATCGAGATCGATTGCGCAACGGATAAGCAGACGGTGAAAAAGAATGGCGCGAATGCCTACGCGATGAGTAACCGCGTGTTTCCGACGTTGTTACCGGGCGACACGACGTTTACGGTTACGGGCGCTGCGGTTAACGTGCGGATTGAGTTTGTATTCCGCTATAAATACTTATACTAACGGAGGTAATTGCGAATGGGATTTGTAAGACGCGTAATATCGAGCGCGCTGGACTTGGCGAATCTGGCGAAGCATAACGCTAACTTTGCGGATATCGAAACGGACTTAACGGATCATCGCGGGCGGATTGCGACGGTGGAAACGGAACAGACAGCGCAGAGTGACCGTATTGACAATATCGTAGCGAGCGGCGGTGAGAGTAACGTCGAAATTGTGGATGCGCGTGAGGATTACGGGACGCTGCGTGAGCGGTTGGATACGGAGCATGGCGTGGTTACTGCGCAGTTGGCGGCAAAGGCGGCGCAGGAAGATTTGATATACGCTGTGACTAGAAAGCCCTATCTCGTGGTTATAGGTGATAGCACGGCGAAGGGTGGGACCAACGGCGCGAGCATGGCAATGTGGTTAAGCATGATGCTGAAACGCGAGATTATAAATAACGCGGTATGGGGTAGCTGGGTAGTGGATGTGCGAAACAGATTAAAGGAAGACGTACTCGACCTACATCCAGAATACTGCCTCATGCTCATGGGAACCAATCCTATTCATGGTGGAGAGTCGCGCGATATCACTCTAGGACATTATGAGTATATCTTAGACACACTCATTACCAACGGAATAAAGCCGATTGTGTTGTCGGTATTGCCGCGCGGAGACTTTCCCGGTGATAATGCAGCTATACGAATTTTTAACTCATGCCTGCTTCATATGTGCCAAGAAAAAAGCATCCGGTTCGTTGATATGTACAACACTTTGGCGAAAGAGGACGGTACTCCGCTGGATTATGTACTTCACAATGCCGACAATCTTCACTGGGCCACATATGGAGCGCTTTTGGGTGCGCGAGAAGTAGCTAAATGCTTTGAGGTTCCTACTCAAAATAATATTGACTATCCGTTTAACCTCTTTAAAGGTGAATACCCGATCCTTGAAAACGGCATCTTTACGCTAGACACGAATGCTGACGGTCTGGCTAACAGTTGGACAGCGGTAGACACTTCCCATACTACGTTCAGTCTTATAGATAACCCTTCCGGCGGTAAGCGGCAAGTCATTACAAAAACTTCTACTACGGTTGGAACGAGTGGTATCTACCAAACTATCGGAGCTTTGACAGAAAACGCAACATATCGCTTCCAATGCGGCTTAGAATTTACGTTGACCGACCGGACAGACGGCGGCGCCAACAACGCTAACGTCGCGGCAACGTTTGAGTTTTTCAATTCAGGCGGGACATCAATCGGTAGCATTATCGTTGACGAAATTTGGTACGCTACAGGAATCCCATTCGTTAAGATATATAAGGATTTTAGCCCACCAGCAGGCACGTCGACCACCAGATTCACGGTGAGAGGTAACGCGACCTCGCCATTTGAATTGAAAATTGATACCGCCTATATAAATGTAATTCGTTGAACCAACGAGCAGCATTGCCTGACAGTAAAAGCTACAAATTTTAAGTTTTATTTTACACTAGAGGAAAAATATGTAGGTATATCCCACCTTTGATATGTTAAGCTATGTTTATACTTCAAAAGGTGGGAAATTATATGAAAAAGATAAAAATTATCTTAACTCTGTCTTTGGTTACAAACATCTTTATGGCTTGTGTCGTTCTGTTGATCACTTACAAGGTTGGCGGGGTTAATTTTGTGCTGTCAAAGCTGGAGGATAAGGCATTGAAATATTCGGATAACCCCTACTATATTGAGAGAGAAAATATCTACGAAAGTACGATATTACCGCAGAATAAAACAATATTTTTAGGGGACAGTATCACTAACAGAGGATTGTGGGATGAATGGTTTCCAAATTCCGGTACTATTAATAGAGGTATTAATAGTGATACAACCGAAGGGATCAAGAGTAGGTTAAACAGTGTTATCGAGGCAAAGCCTAGTAAAGTTTTCATTATGGCAGGGATAAATGATCTATACGAAAAGAGGTCGATAAAGAAAATTGTTTCGAACTATTCTGAAATCATGAAATCATTTAAAACAAGTTCTCCAGATACTAAAGTGTATATCCAAAGCGTTTTGCCAGTTAACAACGAAATGTATGGAGATGCTATACATAACACGGATGTAGTTAGTCTTAATACTAAACTGAAAGAAACTGCTAGCAAATTTGGATATGAGTACGTCGATGTTTACTCGGAGCTTTCAGAACAAAATCAATTATTAAAAACATTGACAATAGAAGGCATACACTTGAACGGTGAGGGGTATAAACTTTGGAGAAAAGTACTTGAAAAGTATCTTTGATAATATCAATAATTAAATTGCGTGATGCTCGGGATTCCATACTGTGCACCAACTCGCATTGCTCACGCAAGCCCCACGCTCCCACGCGCGGGGCTCTTTGTGCTGCGCAATTATTCCGTTTTCACACGAAAGGAGGACGCTACCATCTCAACGCTACTCTCGCTTGACCGCCATCTCACGCCAATCGGAGCGCTCGTCTCCGCAGACGACGTTACGCGCACACGCCGTATCAACGCCGACTACACGCTCGCTTTCACCGTCCCGTTATCGTCCGCAGATTACCGCGATAAGCTGCCGCTAAAAGGCCACGTACAGGACGAGCGCGGTCAATATTACGTAATCAACAAGCGCCAGCGCAACCGCGACGGCCGCAAGCTAACCGCGCAGATATCGTGCACTCACGTCATGTATAAACTCGCGGATTATAAATTTCCCTACGCGTCATATATCGCGGAGGGCTACGGTAAACACATAACGGAATTAACAGCGCTCATCTCGGCGGCTACGGGTGGGCGCTTTACTATTTCCGTCGACGACACGTTCGATCTCGCGGACGTCAAAGAGTTCGGCGGCGGTAACTGTCTCGAAGCGCTTAACGCGGTAATCAATCTCTACGGCGCGGAGGTCGATCCGGATAATTTCGTTATTCACCTGCGCAAAAAGATCGGCGATGTTAACTCCGCGCTGCAGTACCGCATCGGCAAGAATATCGTAAGTTCGTCCGCAAGCGACGATACGTCTTCGCTGTGCACGCGGTTGTTTGCGGAAATGAAAGACTCGCGCACATGGATCGGGCAGCCAGCGTCGATACTTACGGCGGACGAACGCGCGCGGCTCTTAGCGGCGGACCCGAACGCAATCACTGACGGCATTATCCGCGTCAACTATCTCGTATCTCCGTATGCTGCTGCGTGGGCCAGCGCAAGCGTTCCGTACTATGACGATCTGCTGACGGAGCAGGACGTTACCGATCCCGTTAAGCTATTGGAGGCCGCGCGCTTACGATTGGCCGAACGCGAAGTCCCGGCGCTTGAGGTCAGGGTATCGGCTGCGGACTTATACAAGCTCGACAGTACGGAGCCGCGACCGGGCCTCGGCGATACCGTTACGCTGGTTGATCCGGATATGGACCTCGCGCATGTCAACGCAAGGATCACGGAGTTGACCGAGTATCCGTATACACGCAACAAGCACACACAAGGAACGATCGCTAACGTCCAGCGGCGAGATTATGCGCAGATCATAGCGGACCTAGAATCAACGCGGCGTGCGATCGACAACGTATTTAGTGGCGGAAGAATCCGGGCAGAAGCGTTCGAGGCATTCGCGGCGGCTGCGGTTAAGGAGATCAACGCAAGTAAGACGGAGGTTAAATACGATACGCGCGGGATCGTGCTGCAGTCTACGATTGATCCGGACGACCTCGTAGTCCATACGTCTAACGGCATCATTCTATCTACGGACGGCGGAGTGACAGCGCGGACCGCTATTACAGCGACCGGTATCGTGGCGGAGACAATCGTAGGACAACTCGGTAACTTCGTAAGCATGGTAATCGGCGCAGACAATAACGTAGTTAAGATTAATACGCACGGAATCAGCGCCGGCCATGCGGACTTTAACAGCGCTCCGTTTCGCTTGGATATGGCAGGCAACTTGGTCGCGAATAGTCTGACCGCTAACTCTGCGAAGATACTGACGTCGCGGTTTACGGACGGGGAGATTATCGGCTCGTCGATTAACGTAGGTAGCGGAAAGTTTACGGTAAGTGCCGGCGGAGACGTTTACGCAGAGGGCGGCATATTCGCGGGCGGAACGATTACGGGCGCTAAGATACAAACGTCAGACTCCGTATATCCGCGCGTAGTAATCGATCCGACAAGCGTGGCGTTTGGCGTATATGCTGACGCTAATAACGGTATTCAGATACCGGCGTATGAAGGAGGGGTAAGTAAGATTATTTTTACTGCGGACGGGAATCAGTCTACTATTTATAACTCGCCGGGAATTGGTATGGCTATCGCGGCGTTTGGAAACGCGACACTATCGGGGACAAATATTGACCTCCAACCCGGAGCCGGACGAGTACGGGTACCTTCATGGGGAGATTTTTACAGTACCGCAGATAATGTTACACTCCGCGATGAGTTAAACGCGATATGGTTAGCAATAGGAGCGTAAGCTAACCTATATTAGTGTATCAAACAAGGTGAAACGTTTACGACATCATTTGCGTAGTGGTACAATAAGGAAAATACCATTACGGGGGTTAATCTATGAAAAAATTCGTATCCGGTTTAATAGTTGGGGTATTGCTGTTTGCGGGTGCTTCTGCGTTTGCAGATTCGTCGAGTCTGATCGGACAAAAAGTTCAGGGCTTGTTTTCAATAGAGAGAAACGGAACAAAGGTCGCTGACGCCGTGGTAATCAATGGCTCTACTTATGCGCCTGTGAGAGCTATAGCGGAAGCGACCGGGTCAAAACTGACCGTAGAGGGGAAGAAGATTATTATGGCAGAACGATCGGATGCTGCGCCAGCAGTCGGAGAAACAACACAGGTGGAGCCTGTAGCTCTGGAGGCAGAACGAGAAAAACTGAAAGCCGAAATAGAGAAAAAGACAAAAGGAATTGAGGAGTTCCAAAAGAGCCAAATTGATTTTTGGGATGTCTTGATTGCTGAGAATCCAAACTCAACAACAATACCGCAATGGAAAGCGGCTAAAGAAAAGTACTCCGTGATGCTAGAGCAACTAAAAACAGAGCTCGCCACACTCCAAACGAAACTAACCGAAATTGACGCTAAGCTCGCGGCATCATCGAAATAAAATACGCACAAATAACGAAGAGTCTCGCCATTCCCGGCGGGGCTCTTTTTACGTAAAGGAGACGTTATATGAAAGCACGCGCATTACTCGAATTAACGGTCGATCTCGCTAATCCAGCCGCTGAACTTACGGACGCCATCAGCGCAGTCCTCGGATCAATCGCGCCGGCTCAACGCAAATCAGTCCTCCGCAGTCTCGACGAAGCGGTCGGCGTTGCCCTCGCGTCATTAGCGGATGAAACGGAGGCGGCTGCGTAAATGGACGTATTATGGGCGGAAGTCGCTAAGAACGGAATATTCGCGCTGGCCGCTGCGGTCGTTGCCTACGCGTTCTGGAAGCAGATGCAGCGGATATCAGACGAAGCAAAGGCGCGCGAGGAACGGATTAGCGCGGAGGCTAAAGTCGAGCGTGACCGCATGCACAGCGAAGCACTGGCGCGGGAGGATCGCCTCATGAATCTAGCGGAAGGCTTAACGCAGCGTTTCGAGGCGCTCGCGGGTCAGTACGAGAGCCTGGCGCTCGATGTACACGATATCAAATCGAATTTGAACGGAAAGGATGCGGCATAATGGCGCTAACAATCGAACAGGTACGGAGCAAGTCCGCTGCTAAATTGAGCGGGCTTCTTCCGTGTGTAAAAGCGGCGACTGAGGCGTTAATCGACCGGTCGTTTGCGGCGGGCATTCCGATCGTGATTACGCAGGGGCTGCGGACAATTGCGGAACAGGACGCGCTTTACGCACAGGGCCGTTCGAAGCCGGGCAACGTAGTCACAAATGCGCGCGGAGGATATTCGAATCATAACTTCGGCGTTGCGATTGATTTCGCGTTGCTGACGAATGACGGACGCTCGGTTTCGTGGGATACGAAGCTGGACGGTAATCGCGATGGTAGGGCGGACTGGAACGAGGTGGTTGCGCTAGCGAAGGCGCTCGGCTTTACGTGGGGCGGCGATTGGAAAACGTTCCTCGACATGCCGCATTTCGAAATGACATTCGGAATCAAAACCGCGCAGTATCGCGCAGGCAAGCAGCCGACACAGGCGCAGACAGACGCGGTATTAACGCTGATAGCGAAATTAAACGAGGGGGACGACGAAGTGAAAGTCGATAAGGCGAACGTAGTCATTAACGGATGCAAGGCGAAGGACGGCGTAATCATAGACGGATCGGTTTACGTACCATTGCGTGAGGTTGCGGAAAAGCTGGGCGCGGTCATTGCGTGGGATAACGTAAGTAAGACGGCGGTAGTTAAAACGAAAGGTGGCGCAGTATAATGAAGAAGATCGATTGGGCAGCGAAATTATCCTCGCGTAAGTTTTGGGCGTTGTTGGCGGCGCTGGCTACGTCAGTACTAACGGCGGCTGGTGCGGGAGAAAGCGTAGCGCTACAAGTAACCGGCGTGATTGGCGCGGTCGGCGCGTGCGTGGCGTACATGCTGGCGGAGGGTCTTTCTGACGCAGCGAACAAAGTGAGCGGAGACCTTGCGGACGGAGCGAAAAAGGGAAGCGGAGATAAGACGGAAGAGTAACGAAAAATGGGCGCAGGCTAACGGAGATTGATTCCGCGAGTCTGCGCCCATTTTTGCGTTTTAACAGCGATGCGCTCAGCGCATATCTGATTGATAAACGTCAGCAGCCAAAAAACCGCGCTGCATCAACGTTTCCTAGCCTCCGAAAAATATTTTCGCAGATATGCGCACAAAAAGCTTGCAGCGATGCGCTCCCATGTGATATATTATTTGAGCGGGAAGAAAACGAGCGGGTTGATAAAACGCTGGAAAACGTTGATGTAGCGCGGTTTGTATGCTGACTGACCGTTGACAGAACGGGGTAATTTACGGGGCCATAGCTCAGCTGGGAGAGCGCATCGCTGGCAGCGATGAGGTCAGGGGTTCGATCCCCCTTGGCTCCACCAAATTTCATATGGACTCTTAGCTCAGTTGGTAGAGCAGTAGACTCTTAATCTATTTGTCCAGGGTTCGAGCCCCTGAGAGTCCATCCTAAAGAACGGCAGAAATGCCGTTTTTTTGCTTTTTCGGGAAGCGGGAGGATGAAGCTCCCATTTCTTCTTAGAATAGAACGCTCATTATTTCACAAAACGTTTGTTTAATGAACAGTTGGGACAATCCATTTTTCATACCACTTGTGTCTTTCAACTTTCATATGTGAGGATTCCAAATTATATTTTCTTCACCCTCCTTAATAGCTTGTTGATAATAATTAACTTTTTTTCGTAGCAATATAATTTGTTGTGTGACTTCTTGAAGGTAATCTTCTGCCAATAATTGTTGATCTCTTATGATGTTATATCGTTCTTCCACGGTATCTGATCCCTGTTCGCATAAATCGATGTATTGTTTGATATTCTCAAGCGACATACCTGTCATGCGCAGTGCTTTGACGATTTCAACATATTCCACGTCCTTTGAGGAAAAAAGACGTACATTCTGATGATTTCTGATTATATTTGGAAACAGCTCTTTTTTAGCATAGAACCTGACAGTATGGGGAGATAACCCTGTAAAATTTGCTACCTCATTAATGGTGTACATGATATGCTCCTTTCTCTTGACTGAGAGTAACTCTCAGGTTGTATATTTATTATAACTTATAAATGCTTGATAGAGAAAGGATAATGATTGGTGGAAAATAAGGTATGGTTTGTTACGGGAGCTTCGACTGGACTAGGGAAAGCCATAGTTTTAGAGCTAATAGCTAAAAAGTGCAAAGTAGTAGCAACATCGCGTAATCCGCTAGACATAGAACATTACCTGCCTGGCGCTCAGGAGAATGACAATCTTTTGGTTTTACCGTTAGACGTCACAAACAGTCAGCACATTAAAAGTGTTGTTGAAGCAACCAAGCAAAAGTTTGGCGGAATTGATGTTCTTGTTAATAACGCAGGTTATGCCTACTTCTCACCTGTTGAAAATGCTGATGATGAGCAAATTGAAAATATGTTTGCTGTTAATTTCTGGGGAGTCAAGCACATGATAGATCATGTGCTACCAATGATGAGAGAGCAAAAGAGCGGAACTATTTTAAATATATCTTCTTTAGGCGGTTTACGTGCATTTGCAGGTTTCGGATACTATCATGCCACTAAGTTCGCTTTAGAAGGCTTTTCCGAAAGTTTAAGTCAAGAAGTTAAGCCTCTAGGAATTAATATTTCCTTGGTAGAACCAGGCGATTTTAACACGGATTTTGCAAGCAGATCTGCAACTGAAAATGTAAATATTATAGAAGCATATCAAGCAACGGCAGGTGAAAATATCAAAAACCTTAGAGAATTATCTGGACACCAGCCGGGAGACCCTAACAAAGCTGCCAAGGTAATATATGATCTGGTGAATCGTGGTGATGTTCCTTTGCGAATTCTTTTAGGGAGTGATGCCTATCAGCGGGCAATGGAAAAGTTAACGGGTATGCAAAAATTATTTTCGACCTACCATGATATAACAATTAGCACCGATTATTAAAAGTAATGGGGGGAGTTCCTAAAGCCATGAATGGCTGGTTGGGATGCCCTCGTTTTTTGAACAGGTAGACGTGAGCGCTTGGTGTGGACACTCCGTGAACGGGACCGGTGTTCCAATCGCTGACATGAACGAGACTGTCAAACGCAATTGTAGCACCTTCGTTTTTCCCCATTTCTAGTGGTTGCAACGAATTTTAGATATTTAGAAGATACTGCAACGGGTTCTGCGAACCTACAAACCGCCTTATGATGGAAAGCATGTAATCCATAAGGCGGTCTTTGTCTTGTCTTGAGATTGTTGCGGGTTCGCTCTGAGGAAGGATAATTAGTCATCAGAAGGATCGGCTTTGAAGCCGGGCATCCAAGACGACGGTCTGCTCTTGTGCAGAGAAGTTAGTGACTACAATCAATAACTTCGTACCGTTTACGCAGCCGGAAATTCACAGTAGTAGTACCATGAACATTACAACAGCTTGGCTTAAAAACGGCCTCCATCTTTCAAAATGACGCCGTGGAGCGAATTCCAGAATATAGGGACATCGGATTCGGTGTTGTCAGTATGGCGCATGCTTCCTCGTTGAGCTTGTGGAGATTTTCAGTATTTTGCATGCGAGCTTCTTGGTAGGTTTTCAACTTTCGTGTGTTCGTATTGTAGGAGGCATCTTAGCAGGAAATGTATACAGTTGATCCTTAACTTGTCTATAAAACGACGGAGGTTCAAAAATCATATTGACTTTCTGAAATGGAGTGGATACAATGATACCAAAAGGAAACACCGTTACCGTAAATACACTTAACTTAACTTTTAAAAAAATCGAAAAATACTTCTGAGTTCTGGTAACGGTGTTTCTGAATTATAACATAGTATTTAAAAGGAGAGCACCACTATGACAAATAAGGGGATATGAATCGGGGTAATCAATCTGATCTTGCAGGGAGGACAATATAATGAAAGCTATACAACTGACAAACGGCTTCGGCTTTGAGGAATTAACCATGACGGAACTCGACAAACCAACGCCAGGCCCTAAGGAGGTGCTGATCCGCATGAGGGCGGCTTCTCTCAATTATCGGGATCTAGTGGTCCTCGGCGGATTAATGCCGATCGTAGTTAAATTCCCCTTCATTCCATTATCAGACGGAGCGGGAGAAATTGTAGCCATTGGACAAGGCGTAACTAGATTTCAGGTCGGACAACGAGTAGCAGGTAATTTTCAACAGCGTTTCATTGGCGGCAGCCCAAGACCAGGGGTGTTAGAAGAAAGCCTGGGAGGTCCGTTGAATGGAGTAGCGGCCGAGTATGTCGTTCTACATGAAGACGGAGTCGTTCCTATTCCCGATCACCTCACTTATGAGGAGGCCTCCACCCTGCCGATCGCGGCATTAACCGCATGGAGTATGCTAATCGAATACGGTGGTTTGCAAGCGGGTGATACTGTGCTGCTGCAAGGAACAGGCGGTGTCTCCATCTTCGGTCTTCAATTCTCGCTTATGACCGGAGCACGAGTCATCATCACGTCGAGCAGCAACGACAAGCTGGAACGAGCAAAAGCTCTTGGCGCATGGCAAACGATCAACTATTCGGAGGTTCCTGATTGGGATAAGGCAGCGTTAGAGCTGACTGGCGGCGTCGACCATGTTCTGGATGTTGGAGGAGCGGCAACGATGGGGAAATCCATAAATGCACTTCGCACTGGAGGGACCGTGAGTATGGTCGGGTTCTTATCGGGCTTGACCATTCCGGAATACGATGTCTCCAGCATCTTGCACAAAGCCGCAACGGTTCGCGGCAGTCAAGTCGGCAACCGGGATCACTTTGAAAAGATGAATCGGGCGATTGCCCATCATCGTTTACATCCCGTCATCGACCGTGTATTCCCTCTAGAACGAATTGGAGAAGCTATCGCGCTCTTGGCTGAGGGAAAGCAATATTTTGGTAAAATCGTAGTCCAAATCTAAAATCTCTCAAAAATGATACAGGAGGCGCTCTAATGCCCAATAAACCAGTTAACTCCGTTAAATCTACTGAAAGCGTGAATCGTCCTAAACGCTCACTGCGTGCTAGGATATCCAGATGGGTTCTATCACTGCTCGCGGTGCTCGTTGTAGGATTACTTGTTTTCTTACTTTATCCTTCACCGGTCAAACCGGCAAAATGGTCCGCACCGACGGCTCCCTCTTTTGAGGAAGCGGGTCCGTGGCAACAGAACAACAAACTCAGTTCGGCTCAGCTAGTTACTGATGCCCCTCAATTCCCGGAATTCATTACATTCGATAAAGAAGGCCAGCTATATACAGGAGATTCAGACGGGAAAATTTACAGGGTTCCTTTCGATGCAGAGGGAAATCCGCAAAAAGCCCAACTGTTTGCAGACACCCAAGGAACGCCTAATGGGCTTAAATTCGATGCCAAAGGCGATTTGATCGTTACGGATGTCCAGAGGGGACTGCTGTCTATAAACCCATCCGGGAGCATAGAGGTATTGGCCGATCAAGTGGACGGCAAGCCGATCTATTTAGCTAATGAGCTTGATATTGCCAAGGACGGCTCCATTTATTTCTCCGATACTTCTAATTATGGTAAAGTGACCTTCAAGGAAATGGCCGAGAACAAGCCGCATGGACGTTTGCTGAAGTACGATCCAATGACCAAGAAGACGAGCGTCCTGTTAGAAGGCTTCTATTTTGCAAACGGGGTTGCCTTGTCTGCGGATGAAGATTTTGTGCTTGTGGCAGAATCGTATCATTATCAGTTGACCAGATACTGGCTCAAAGGACCGAAGGAGGGCACATCTGATATTTTCGCAGACAATCTCGCAGGCTTTCCAGACAACATTACGCGTGATGACCAAGGTCATTTCTGGGTCGGTATCTTCACGACTCGCCTTTCTTTTGTAGATCAGATGCATAGCAAACCTTGGCTGGCCAGTACCATGGCCAAAGTGCCGCAGTCGCTGCTTAACGGTGCAAGCGCACCAGTGAAGCATGGGCTTGCTGCGGAGTTCAGTCCGCAGGGAGAACTTATCGGAAGCTGGCATGATCCGGAAGGCAAACTGTATGGTGTAACTACGGCTGCAAGCCATAATGGTTATTTATATATTGGAACGGCACCTGGAGGCAGCAAGGGTGTTCATCGTGTGCTTTTAACAAAATAAGATTGGAATCTGGGAGGGTGCAAAATGAATCTGGATGATTTGGAGCTATCTTGGAATGAGAAGGAGAGTCTGACCGGTAAAGTGGCCTTGGTGACAGGCGCCAGCAGCGGAATCGGGGCATCGATCGCCAGGAAACTGGTAAAACGCGGCGCCCATGTGACTGTAGTGGCACGTCGGCAGGATCGATTGGATGAGCTGGTTCAGGAATTGCATAAAGAGGGATTATACGAGGTTATGGCGGTACCTGCTGATATTCAAAAGGCTGAAGAAGTACAGCATGTGGTCAATGAAACGATTAACCGCTGGGGCCGTCTCGATATTATAGTTGCCAATGCCGGATTCGGGTATCGAAGTCCATTGGTAGAAGTGGATCTGGAAAGATGGGAGGAGCTGTACAAGACGAATGTACACGGTCTAATGTTGACGCTGCACTACGGTCTTCCGCCAATGCTGGATCAGGGGAAGGGAGATGTCATCATCATCTCCTCCATTGCAGGCAAGGAAGTGATTGCCGGAGGAGGTCCATACAGCGCTACCAAATACGGCGTTAACGCCATAGCGTCTGCATTACGTTTGGAGACAATCGATCAGGGAATTCGCGTTACGACGATTCTGCCCGGGGCGGTGGCAACGGAGTTTTCTCAGGTGGCCGGGTATTCCGAGGATGAAATACGGGCGTTTGCTTCGAAAGTTCTGCCGTTACATCCCGATGATGTTGCAGAGGCGGCACTTTATGCATTGGAGCAGCCTGAGCATGTCAGCATTCCGGAACTAACCATTATGCCTTCAAGGCAAGCCCAGCGGTTCAAATAAAACGATGTCCAAATAGTAATAAAAGATCCGTGCCAAATTTGGCAACGGATCTTTATTTTTCCTGGAGCAAGAGCTAACCCTTTTAGGGGGGGGCGGTCCGCACGCACGTAGCAATTGATATGGGGGTAAAATAACCAATTGTTGTATGGAATATACTAAATACTACAGCGCAAGCATCATTAAGTTAATGAACGTATGTCGTAATATTATATATAATTTGTCGTATTTTCCTATTAAAAAAAGCGACTCAGATATGTTACCTTATAGTGGGATGTCAGAATACTATATGTTGGAGGTTATAGCAAATGAGCATTGGCATTGGTCTAGTCAGCTTTTGGCATGTACATGCTTGGGACTATGTTAAGCAAGCGCAGGCGCATGAGGATACGTTTATCGCTGCAGTATGGGACGAAGACGTGATAAGAGGACAAGAAGCGGCTGCAACGTTGAAGGTGCCTTACTTCGAGTCTCTCGATGATATGTTGGCTCAGGAAGATGTTAACGCTGTCATCGTGGATGCGCCGACAAACATTCATAAGGATGTAATAGTGGCCGCCGCCAAAGCAGGCAAACATATCTTTACCGAGAAGGTTATCGCTCCGACAGTGCAGGAAGTTGATGATATTATTACCGAGGTAAATCGGAATCAAGTGAAAATTACCGTATCCTTGCCGCGATTGAACGACGGATACACTTTGTCCATTATGGAGTTGATTAGCGGGGGGCTACTGGGGGAGATAACGTATGTCAGAGTTCGCTTATCCCACAATGGGGCCATTGCCGGCTGGCTGCCTGAGCACTTTTATAATAAGGAACAATGCTCAGGGGGTGCTTTGATCGACTTGGGATGCCATCCTATGTATTTAACCCGCCTATTTTTAGGTCAGGATGTGACCGGTGTAAGTGCCAATTTTGGATATATCACAGGGAAAGACGTGGAGGACAATGCAGTAGCAACCCTGTTTACTACTTCGGGGGCGATCGGTGTGGTGGAGGCCGGATTTGTGAACAGCCATTCGCCGTTTACCATCGAGGTTCACGGAACAGAAGGAACTCTGCTCTTCGGAACGCCGGAGGATAAATTACTTCTTAAGACAAATAAACCTGAGGGTACCCCGAATAGCTGGACGGAGATTCCAATAAAAGATAATCACGACAGTGCTTTTCATCAATGGGTCAATCATATACAGAGTGATACTTTTGCTGATATTAATGTTCAGACTGCCATAGAACTGACCAGATTAATGGAAGCTGCAAATCGCTCGGCAAAAGAAGGACGGGTCATCCCGTTAGCAGATGTAAACGCATGATCTACCAAACGATGTCTCAAAAGTCAGATTTGCTGGAGAGACTCGATATTACAGTTCAATGGGGACATTATGAGATTGTTGTACTCAGGTTCCATTTAACCTCATTCCCGGCCGGAAAAATCATAGATTTCCATAATCATGCAGAGTTTGAGTTTCACTTTATTCCTAAAGGTAAAGGGAAAGTGATTCTCGCTGAGCAGGAGTACCCATTATCACAGGGTATGCTGTATTTAACGGGGCCGGGTGTGATGCATTACCAGGAGGCTGACCAGGAAGAAGCCATGGACGAACTTTGCCTCCATATTGATATTAGACAGAAAAGCAGAGCAGAAGTGGATCCGTGGGAGGTAGCAGAAGCGGAGGAATGTATCGACAAACTGCGGAAACTCCCCCTCATTCCGATCCATGACCGGCATCATGCCATGAATTGCTTTCTGGAAGCCTATGAAGCTTGTGAGGATAAGTTCACCGGATATTATACAGCCATCAAACAGTTTGTAATCAGTATTTTGTTAAAAACAGCAAGAGCGTATGATCCGGAAGGGGTTAGAGCGGAAGCGCCGGTGCGGGATATGCTGACCTACAGATATGAATACGCCATTCAGTATATCAGGGCTAATTATTCCGGGGCTGTCACGCTGGACAATGTTGCAGAAAAGCTGAATATCAGCTCCAGACAGCTGCAGCGGATTTTTAATAAGGTCAATCCTGATCAATCCTTCTCCCAGATTCTTGAGAATATCCGTTTGGAAGGTGTCTGCCGCAAGCTTTCGGAGGGCAACCAGCCGATTGAACAGATTGCTCAGTCTGAAGGTTTTACGAATGCCAACTATTTGCATAATGTTTTTCGCAAGCGGTTAGGAATAACTCCCGCGACCTATAGAAACGGGAAACATACGATAAAGTGAGGATGATAGATATGAGTAAAGTGTATCGGTTAGGCATAATCGGGTGTGGTGGAATCGCGAGCGGGAAGCACCTGCCAAGTTTAAGCAAGCTGAACAATATTGAAATGGTTGCGTTTTGTGATATCGTTCAGGAGCGGGCTGAAGCAGCAGCACAACAATATGGAAGCAAAGACGCAAAAGTCTACACGAATTATCAAACATTACTTAAAGATGGCACACTTGATATTATTCATGTGCTTACTCCCAATGAGTCTCATGCGGAAATCTCTGTCGCTGCGCTGGAAGCCGGCAAGCATGTCATGTGTGAGAAGCCGATGGCCAAGACGGCAGCAGAAGCCAAAAGAATGGTTGATGCAGCCAAGCGAACAGGGAAAAAACTAACGGTAGGCTATAACAACCGCTTCAGAGAGGATAGTCTATTTCTGAAAAAGCTCTGCGAAGCAGGACAATTAGGCCATATTTATTACGCCAAGGCGCACGCCATCAGAAGAAGAGCAGTACCTACCTGGGGCGTTTTTCTTGATGAGGAGAAGCAGGGTGGAGGACCGCTCATCGATATAGGAACCCATGCACTTGATCTGACCTTATGGATGATGGACAATTACCAGCCCAAAGTCGTCTTGGGAACCAAATATCATGAGCTGTCCCAACGGGAAAATGCTGCAAATGCCTGGGGACCCTGGGATCCCGCCAAATTTAAAGTGGAGGATTCGGCGTTTGGAATGATTGTTATGGAGAATGGTGCAACGATCATGCTGGAATCCAGCTGGGCCCTGAATTCGCTGGAGGTTGATGAGGCAAAATGCAGCTTGAGCGGAACGGAAGCCGGCGCGGATATGAAAGAGGGCCTGCGGATTAACGGAGAACAGCATGGCCGCTTATATAAAAATGAGATTGAGCTGAACGCAGGTGGAGTAGCATTCTATGATGGCACAAAGGAAAGTGCGCCTGACCTGGAGATGAGAAAGTGGATTGAAGCGGTTGATCAGGATAAGGAACCGGTTGTAAGACCTGAGCAGGCATATGTAGTTTCCTTGATTTTGGAAGCACTTTATGAATCCGCGCGCACAGGGAAAGCCGTTTACTTCGATTAAAGGAGGAGTTCCCTTTATCAAATCTGAAATTCAAGCAGCCAAGATTCGGGGTACTATCCTGATGGGAACCTGACACCGCCGAGCGAATATGACATCAGGCAGGATGTGGAATTGATAAAAGCGATGGGCTTCAATGGCGCCCGTGAGCACCAGAAGCTGGAGGATCCCCGCTACCTGTACGGGTGCGACCGCCTGGGCCTGCTGGGGAGTGAAGCAGTGAATGCTTATGAGTACTCTGAAGCATTGTCCGCCGATTCATAGTCTTTCGTTAACGTTCATTCCTTCCGATAAACGGGAGGAATGAACGTATTTATAACCGTATAGATTTCTCTCCAACGATTCCGAATGTCGCTATTTGCTACCGGCTTCCCATCTTAGATTCCAGTTATAATGCTGATCCAATTCCTGGTGCCCGCCGAAATATTCTACGAGTCTCTCCACGCTGAATGTATCATCATTCTGATTACGAATCATGGCGATGGCACACATACCCTTATTGTTGTTATGCTCATCCAGCCGGACCTCGATCTCCGGTCCGCTCTGCTGCTTGATGGTTACAACAGCGTCAGCCTCCGACCAGTTCGTGATTCCCTCATAGATGAAAGCAAAGATAACAATTCTGCTGATTTCGGAAAGATAATGGCCATTAATCCGCAGATTCTCGCCCGTGGCAATGGATCCGGTGCGGTCATCCCCGTCTAGGGAGATATAAGGTGGTCTGTTCAAGCTTCCGAAGGATTCACCGAGTGCTTGGACAGAGCCTTTAATGCCATTTTTTAATTCAAACAGACAACCAAGGTCAAGGTCGATGCCTTTACTTCCGAACCAGCCCGATGCTTTTTTTTGATACCAGTTGAGATTGATCAGTATCTCGCCCAGGGATTCAGTCCCTTTCTGGAGATTGATCATCTCACCGCGTTTCTTAAGCAAGATAGTATTGAGATCTAGAGGAGGGGCTGGAGGTGATGCTGGTGAAGAGGGGGGCAAATTGCCCGCCTTAGGGCGTGACCGCAGCTCTGGGAGAGAAAAGGGTGACTGCTGCGATTGAATTACTGGGCTAGAGGGTAGAACTGACGGCACTATGTTATTAACCTGTATTCCATAACTTTCGCATAAGGCAGCTAAACCTCCTGCATATCCGGAACCCACAGCGCTGAATTTCCATTCATTATTGAATCTATAGATTTCTCCGGCGACAATGGCGGTCTCTACAGAAAAAGCTTTACCTAGCCTGTAGCGGATAAGCTCCGTTCCATCAGCGGCGTTGATAATCCGTAAATATGCATCGTCCAGTAGCGAGAAGTTTTGCTGCCGCTTTTCACCCTCATAAATCGTTAGCGCAAATGCAACCCGTTCGTAGTCCGTAGGAATTTGCCGGAGCTCGACAGTGATTTGGGTGTTGTCGGTTAAGCCCGCGTAGGCTCTTTTATCGGACAGCAATACAGCTACGGATTGGTTCGAAGTAGAAGGGTTGCCATAAAAAATAAGATCCTCATCTTTAGAGACAGTCTGGGCCGGCGTAAGCAAAAAAGCAGAAAAATCAACCTCAACCTCAGATCTGGTATTATTCCAGCCCATTCCTACTATAATACGGGTAAGTAGAGGCTCGTCTTTCGTTAAATTGCATTTTTGTCCCTTAATCAGATCAAATGTCATTAGAATCAGCCTTTCAAAAGATTAGTAGAGCTGGATCAATACCTGAAGCAGGTTAGAATCTGCCACGTCTTCCGGCGTCGAGATTTGGACCGTTCAGACTGGATAGCTTCTCCAAGGAATGTTCGTAAATACGTACAATATCCTGCACCTTTTGGAACTCAGGATCCGAAGGACCCAAATTGTCCATGAACATACGCTGCAGGATTTCCTTATAAAACGAAATGCGGCTTCCGATAAGCCCGCACTCGTAATCAATGACCTCTTCAACCGTGTGCTGCTCAACAAATTCCATCATGTCATCGGCCGGGCTATCGTGTGATTCCCGCTCATTGCGTGCAGCAATCGGAGTGTTAACATTCTCGAGGTTAACGGTAGAACGTATATCGGAAAAGAGAATACTTTCTTTCGCCAGCATTACCTGAAAAGGCTTGTGCTTGAACAACTCTTGTACGACAAGAGCGCACATCGTCTGATTCCCCAGCAGCATACCATCAAAAGGGTGAAGAACCCATCCCCTGTCATCCCGATACAGGCTGAACGTGAAGTATTCACCTCCATATTCATATTTCAGATTGATAGCAGTCTCTGAAGTAAGCTCATATTGAAATGCATCCATTGTTCTACTTGCGCCTCCTGCTTCTTCGTTCTGTGTGATTATATTAGCATAGCAGAATATGGGGAATCTTGGGAGAGCGGATTTTCCCCTTTATTATTTACCACGCAAAGGGTATCTGGAAATCGAATATAGCGACAGATTGCCGTTGATAGTTTTTTCGGAAAAAGGGTGGGCTATAGAACGTGAAACATATGCTGAGGAGTTGCTGCTCAAGCTTGGCTCGTTGCTGGACGGGCATGACTATTCTTATGTAGAAACGCTTAAGGATCGCAATCGCGGAATGATCCTTCTATTGATTGAGAAGATCAAGGGGACAGGCAATGCCCGTTTTGTGCCACTGCTTAGAACCTGACAAGCCATAGAATATAAGAAGGTGCAGGCAGAACTTCAAAGTGCTGTACAGTATTTGCTAAAGGAAGGCCAGATATGATTTACCACCTACGACTTTCCCCCTTCGCGCCCGCCTGATCCATCCCTAAGCCCCAAACACCAGCTTCTGCGATAGGCTATCGAGTCCCTGAATTCCTTCTCCTGAACTTCGGACCCCACAGCCCTTATTTTCTCTAATTGACACATTTAGCAATGCTAGCGGACCGTGCTGCACTTATTCCCCTCCATCAGGCATGTTTCACGCGGAATGTCAGCAATTAGCTGCATCTGAGTCCGGAAGGTAGACAAAACAGTGCTTCTTGTGGAAATAAAGGCTCCTCGGTCCGTAACGATTCACCCGACTCCTTCACCATACCTTACAGTAATATGATCCAGCAGGAGTCAAACCGCTAGCCGGTCACACCTTCCGCATTCTCATAAATATTCATGACAACCTGCTGGATCGGCAGTTCCTTGACCGAAATGTCGGAGAACCGGTGCTTCCTGGAGATTTCTTCGATAAAATCGCTGATTGAAATAAGTGCCGTATCCACTTCAAGCGTAATTTGAAAGTCTGACGGGCGCTCGACCACTTTGGTGTAGGCATTGTCGAAGATGGTTTTGTGCACAGACTCCGCAAAAGTAAAACTGACCCGTTTCTTATCCCCCAGAAAAAGCTTCAGCTGCTGAAGCGATTCATCAAAAACCTTCTCCCCGTGGTTAATGACAATGACCCGGTGGGCAAGCTCCTCCACATCCTCAAGATCATGGGTGGTCAGAATACACGTCATATTATGCTTCTTGTTCATCTGGTGAATGAATTCGCGGATTTTGACCTTGGCGATCACATCAAGCCCGATGGTCGGCTCATCCAGAAACAAAACCTCCGGCCGGTGCAGCATAGCCATGACGAATTCGCATTTCATGCGTTCGCCAAGGGACAGCACTCGTGTGGGTTTTTCGATCACATGCGCAATATCCAGCATTCCCGTCAGCTCTTCCAGACGGTGTTTAAAGTCCTGATTGGCGATTCCGTAGATTGCCTTGTTCATGTTGAAGCTGTCGATAGGCGGAATATCCCAGATCAATTGGGATTTCTGACCGAATACGGCTCCGATTTTGCCGACATAACGTTTCCTGTCCCGGGCAGGCGAATAACCAAGAACTTGAATTTCACCGCTTGTGGGAAACAGCGCGCCGCAGAGCATTTTGATCGCCGTTGATTTTCCCGCCCCATTGGGACCCAGAATACCGCAGATTTCCCCCTGCCCAATGGCAAAGCTGATATCGTTGACGGCGTTGACCACGACCTCTTCGCGCTGGAAGAAGCTCTTAAAGGTCTGGCCCATACCTGCGCCCCGCTTATAGGTTTTATACGTTTTAGTTAAATGCAACACATCAATAACCGGCATCATCCGCCTACCCCCTCGTACAATCTGATCATATGCCGGTAAACCCATACTCCTGCCGCCAGAAATAAAAAGCAGGGCAGAACAGCAGCGAAATCGCTGGCATGCACCCGTCCTAGAAGAGCGGAAGCAGGGAAGAAGCCTACCATTCCCACAGGAATTATCATCGTGGCCAAAGCTTGTACAGCCTTCGGAAATATGGACAGCGGATATTTTCCAATGTGCAGCACACTGTCAGCAAGCTCGGAAATTCTCGAGTTGCCCACCCATTTGAAGGACATAGCGGCCATCATTAGAGATAATCCTGCAAGGACCGCCGTCCCTGCGATAAACATCCCGGCAAATTGGAGCCAGCAAAGGACCGGAATGGCGCCGACATGCATAGCGGAGAATATGAATAGCGAAACCCCGCCCAGAAACAGGCCAATACTTTCGGTAGAAAATGTTGTGGCAATAATAAAAAACAGCGGATTCAGCGGTTTCATAAGAATAACTTCGAAGCTTCCCTCACGGACATGCGACATTGTGGTCCAGAGAACGCCGCCGAAAATAAGGCTCGAAAGGCCGCTGGACATGGTGAATACAGACTGGATCAACAACACCTCAAACAAGCTCCAACCGGGAAAGCTGGTGCCCGCCCGGTAAATAAGCAGGGTCACCAGCGGAAACAGAATGTTGCCGACCAGGGTGATCAGACTGCTGATAATGAAATTCATACGATAGGCCACAGCCGACTGCAAAGCAGAATACATGCACTGCCTGTAAATATCCAGATACCGTTTCATGTAAAAAACTGTCCTTTCATGGGGGCATTCACGCGCCGACAGCAGTAAACTGCTTCATGGCCAGACGGCGAACAAGCTCGTTTAATCCGAACGTAACTAACAAGGCCACCGCCTGTATGCCCACGGCTTGCTCAATGGAAAGCTCAACGCCTCCAAGGGAGTAATGGCCGGTAAAAACCATTGCAGGCAGGTAGGCCATGTACTGAAACGGCAGGAAGAACTGGATCACCTGAAGCCAGTGCGGAAAAAAATCAAGCGGAATAAGCGCACCCGAAAAAATACCCGACACCAACATAAAAGCGCTTCGTATTCCAGCTGACTGGACAAGCCAAAATGAAGTCAGGCCGATCATGTAGTTCACATAAAAAATCATTAGAAAGGCAAGCAGCACCGACAGAAGCATCCATGGAAAGCTTGCCGGCCGCATATCAACTCCAAAAATAAAAATGAAGATCAATAGGCAGGGTAAAAATTCAAACAGGAAACCGAGAGACCGATGCCCGATCTTCTGAAACAAAGCGAAAGAACGGTGATGAATCGGGCGCAAATGAAAGGTAAGGAATTTACCGGTGCGCACAAGCATGGATAAGTTCCAATCGGCAAAATCCATGACCAGGTAACCGATAAGCGCAGTAGCGCCGAAATAGCGGATCATTTGGGGGAGTCCGATACCGCTGAGCGAAGCATGATCTCCATATACCGCCGTCCAGATAAAATATTGTACCATAAAATATACAGGACCGACGATAATGGACACCATGGAATGAGTGCGGTAGGCACTCCACTCTTTGTAGGTTACCTCCGCCACCGTCCGGCAAATAAGCCATTTGCGTTGCAGGCTATTCATCAGGTGAGTCCAGACCAAATGATATTAGTTACATTAAATAGGCCCTCTGCGTACCAATTATCACCGGTAAAAGGCACAAACCAAACAGCGGCAAGCTGCTCTGTAGGGTCGATGGCCATGCAGCAGGCTCCAGCGCCTTCGTGAAAATAGCTGGTTGGAGAGTAGAGGAAGGCGGGGCCTCTCCTCATATCCAGTCCAATGCCATAGCTCCGGTCTTTGACATCGTTATTCCAGCAATAATCGGGAACCCCGTACAGGGTGCGGGTCGTGATCTTCTCAACCGCTTTGCGGCCGACGATACGGGTACCGCCCAGTGTTCCCATGCCCAGGAGCATGTTGGCGAACCGGATGAGATCGGCTGGCGTAGAGGCCAGACCTCCGCCGGTGCTGGAGACTGTATCCCACAGCTTTTCCTCTGGAGAGACTTCAGGCTGATTACCGTTAATTAGATCGTTCAGCCGCTTCTCATGTCTCTCGTTTCTTATAATGGCGCGTCCGGCTAGCTCCGGAGTCAGTTCCCAAACAGTATCCTTCATGCCAAGAGGCTTCAGGATTTGCTCTTCTATGTACTGTTCAGCGGTTACGCCAGTCACTTTCTTGATGATTTCTCCGAGCAGGCAGAAGCCAAATGAGCAGTACTGCCATTCCTCGCCGACTTTTTTATTGACCCCGCAGCTCAGCGCGGCTGTGATCCAGTCCGGATCCCCATTCTCAGGGTTATACTTTTCGAAATATTCACCGATTAATTGCCAATAGGATTTATGATAGGGAACTAAGCTGCCCGCACAGTCGGGAAACAGGCCCGAGGTATGGGTCAGAAGGCTGTAGATATCGATTTTGTTAAAAGGGTCCACGTTAAACTGCTCCAGGAACTCGCTGACAGGAAGGTCAAACCGGAGAATACCGTCCTCAACAAGCTTGGCCATTGCTACTGAGGTAACGGCTTTGGTAATAGATGCGATATTATGAACGGTTGTCGGTAAAAGCGGCTCCGCCTTGTCTTCCCGGAACGAAAGCGATCCCATAGCACCATGCATAAAGGTCTTTCCATACCTTGAGACGCAGTAAGATGCGGCCTGGATCTTATTTTGATCAATCAGGTTCTGGAAGTGGTTGTGCAAAACCCCGATTCTCGAAGTATCATAACCTACCTCTGCCGGTGAACAGTCGGTAATGCCTGGCGTAAACAGCATACATATATGCCTCCTTGAAATTATTAGCACCATGCAAGGATACCTAATCTATCTAAGCGCTTTCACAGGAACTCGCCTATTCGTGCCGCTCTGCATGGTAATAGCTTTCAGCACGATACCACTTAAGTATATTTCCAGAGTATGGATGTTACAACGGTAAATTTGTATATAACCAAACTTGCCCGGGTGATGTGTTGTGTAAGAATTTTAATAGAGGATGATATTTACAAAGAAGAAAAAGATTGCAAAAATGACGTATAAAAAGGTATAAATATATATGTGACTTGTCCGGTAGAGATGCCGTTTCATTGCTGGATCGAAAGCTTATTGACAACATTTTTAGATTTTTTGCTGACTGATTAAATAATTAAGCAACAGCGGTCGATAAACATCATATACGAATAATGTAATATTCATATTCACTCGATTTGCATGCAGTCTAATAGAATTCTAACAAAAGAGAGGGCTGGCTGTGGACGGAAAATCAAATGCTTCTGCCTTGCCGCGTAACACATTGCTGAATGGCGTCTATCAGATCAAAAAAGTAATATCGCGCAGTGAGCTTGGAATTGTCTATTTGGGAAGGGAAAAGGAGACGGGGAAACCTGTCGCAATAAAGGAGTTTTATCCTTCGGTGCTGGCCCGGCGAAAGGCTGATAAGCGTACGGTTGAAATTAGATTGGGGAATAGCCTGGACAAATATGATGAGCTTCTGCATTCGTTTATGCAGGAGGCGGAGCTTCTTTCTGAATTGAAGCATCCTCATCTTCTGAAGTATCTTGCTCATCTGGAAGCTCACGGGACAGGATATATTATTATGGAGTACTGCCAGGGAACATCTCTGGATAAGTGGCTGAGTGCACGTGGAGCGGTTGACCGCGCATTATTCATCAATCATACCCTGCTGCCATTGGTGGAGACGCTGGAATACATACATACTCAAGGCATTATTCACCGGGATATCAAGCCCTCCAATATTATGATTATGGAGGATGGCACTCCGAAGCTAATTGATTTTGGGTCTGCAGTCCGCCTTCCGCTTAAGGAAGGGGAGAAGCAGACAATCTTTACATCAGCATGTTACTCTCCCTTGGAGCTTTACTCTGAATTGTCACCTCATAATGAAATGTCTGATATATTCAGTCTGGCTGCGCTATTACATTACTGCTTCTGCGGTGAAGCACCTGCCGATGTGAAGCTGCGCTTGTTCGATGAACAAATTCCTGCGGTTAGGACCAAGAATCCGGAAGTCAGCCGCTGGCTGTCGCGAACCGTTCATTGGGGCCTGGCCATGCGGCAGGAACAACGTTGCCCGTCACTCGCCAAGTTCAGGAGGGCACTGCAAGTTCAGTCTTTTCTATGGAAGTGGAAAGGTACAGCAGTACTTGGGAAGGCAGCGATGGATCTGTCGTCCGGAAAGAAATAGGACAACCTCTAAAGGTTGTCCCATACGGTAACCGGTAGTGATCCTGACTTGAGGGTCACTTTTCTTTTGCCTGGAAGCAACGCTCGCACGCCCCCCGGTTATTCTCCACAGCTTATATAGCTTCCGAATCCCTCTGCTGGCCTACATAAATATTAGTTTTTGGCTTAATGGCCTTATAACGAATCTCAATCTCCGTCAGACCATCTTCGAACGTAATATAGAGCCGGTCATTGTATTCAAGCACTTCCTGCTTGCCACGCTCCACAGGGGTTCTCCCATGTACGACGGTGCAGCGGGAATCATGCCGGACGATCAAGGTTTCATTCTTGCCGGCCTTGAACCAGATATTCCCCGCTTCCGGAACATGTTCCCGGATCTCCATCATGTTAAGCAATTCAGCCAGATTCATCCTGCGCTGTTGAAACGAGGTCATCGGCCAGTGGGTCACAGGAATATCCGTACCGCTTGCAGTACTTAGGAAATAACCCTCCAGTCTGCCGCGAAATACTGGCTTTGGTCGCAGCACGAACCAGTACAGCAGTCCGATAGCAATCAGCAACAGTACGGAGAGTACGCCAATACGCAGCATCTTTTCCACCATGGAAGTGATATGTACAGGGATTCGGGCGGTTACTTTGGCGCCTTCATCATCTGTGGCTGTTACTGAGAGATAGGACTTTCCTGAATGCAGCGAAGACAATAAGAGTTGTCCATCTTTGATGTCTGCTTGAGCCAGGCTCCGATCTCCTTGTTCTGTATCCACGGTATAAGTAAGCGAATCCTTATTGGGATCTTCGAAGTAGCTGGTTAAGTCAAGCTCAACAGCTCCGTCATCCTTGGACAAATCAATGGATTTATTCAAAGCGACCGGCGGCAGATTGTTAATCTCGATGACTGCAGTTTTGCCTTCTCTGTAGAAATCCGAACCGTCTACACGGATATGGTATTGGTATGTATTTGATTTAGGAAATATATAGGTGCCCTGAAAGCCGCTTCCCGTATTGGTTAGTGGAATCCGTTCAACTTTGCCTTCTTTGGGTGTTACGATCAGTTCTGCTTTCAGCCGATTGTAAATATCGGTATCCTGTACTTTAGAAGCGCCGTTTATTCCGTATAGTGCAGCCTCGAAGACGGTAGCTTGTCCTTTGAGCACCTTTTGTCCGCCGGATATAGCGGCTTCGGCACGCATATTGTAATTGCCAAGCAGATTGACTTTGACAAGGTCACCGGCATGTCCGCGGAATTTCAGCACGAAATTGCCTTTAACCGGCTTGACGATTTTCATCAGCGAGTATTTATCCGATTGAATGAAGCTTACATTGCTTGATTTGTAATAGAGCTGGGCCTCCGTTACCGGATGCTCCGACAGCATGATAATATTGGCGTCAGCCATGCTGGAATTGGGAATCTCCACGGTGATTTCCTGAAGGGAGCCATTTGCTGTAACGGCTGCTACGGATGTAAGTACGGATTGAATCTGACTGGCAAAGATCTGGTTAAATATTTCAGGCAAATCGTCTGCACTTCCGGTAATAAAAGAGGTGCCGCCCGTCTCACTTGAGATCCGCTCCAATTCACTTGAATTAACCTTGCCTCCATAATTAAGGCCAACGGTGTAAATCGGGTATCCTGATTTTTGGGCCATGTTAATGACTTTGTCCACATCATTTGCAGAATCAGCAAAAGTCCGTCTACCGGAGCTGTTTCCAATATCGGTCTCTCCGTCGGAGAGAAGGATGAGGAAGGGTTGTCTACCGTTTGCCCGGGATTTCTCCAGCAGTTCCGCGCCGCGCCGCAGTCCAAGGCCAAGATCCGTGTAGCCGGTCCGCTTCAAGCTGTCGATCTTGCTCCGTAATTGCTGTCGTGCGCCGGAAGACGTAATATCCGTGAGCGGGACAGAAGCGGTGATCCGGTCGTTGTAGGCCACGAAGCCCAGCCTGGTTTTTTGCCCCCCGCTCATATCCATGAACATGCGGATAACTTCATCGGCTATCCGGTCCTTGTCCGTCTGATTCATGGAGTAGCTGACATCCAGTACAAACATGGCATCCAGACCTCCTGCCGAAGCGGAAGCGGTAGAGTTCTTGCCGGATGATGCGTAGCTGGAAGTCCCGCCGTTCCCTGCCAAGCAACTTGAAATCAGTATCATCACTACTACAATTTTCCTGAGTGATCTAAAGTACATAAGCTGCGGAATCCCCCCTTGTATCTGTTTAGGCCTAAAGTTATTGATGCAGCTCCATAAAATGCTGGGATAAGGTTATCATCGGCAGCTCTTTGAGGGAAAATAAGGAAAAAATACAAAATAGTCCTTTTAGTCTAGTTAGTCATAAAAATGATTAAATGGAACTATATGCCTTTATATTGACAAAAATTATCTTTACTGGTTAAGATGGGTCCCATGAATCTAAAAATTATCGCAGCAAATGGCAGTATTTAGTCGAATGGTGTAACCAAAGACTCACGAATGCATGCCGGGTAACAGAAAATAATGGAGGGGGGAAGGCATCCTCATGAGCCTTTTTTAACATGGGATGCTGCCTGAATGGACATTATCAATCAAACGAACCGAACCTTGCTTTTTGAGGAAATCAACCCGGAAAAGCTCGATTTAATCACCATCGTCGGGGATGTAAAAGGTATCGACAGCTTGAGTGACGATAAGATCAAAGAGATTAATGAGCATCTTCTTGTGCACAATTTTGATGAGTTCCTCGACAAGTTTTCACCGAGCATCTACTCCTTTTTTAATGCGGCGAACCAGAAAGTAATGTACACGCTGAAGAAGCCTGAAGGCATTCCGGATGATACCATTTCAGAGATTAAGATTGATCAGAGCAATGACTTCCTGCGAATGTTGTTCACGCTGATCGATACGAAAAGAAGCCAAGGGATTACGAATGTTGATTTCAAATTTGAAAATTTGCTGGACATGATCTCTCCAAAGAAGGTTATGGATGATATCCGCCAGGTCCGCAAAGAGATTCACTACATGTACGGCCAGTACGACAAGCTGGATGACGGAGATCCCAAAAAACTGGATGTCGGCGATAAACTGAATATTATGTTTGAGGAAGCCAGCCGCAACTATAACAATGTCATGGCTATGCTGCCACTGGCCATCGAGGATATCAAGACTCGGCTGCTGCTCGGCCGGGCGCAGGAGGATACATCTTCCGAATTGATTCAAGTAGGCCAGCTTACCATCGGCGAGAGCGGTGAACTGAAGATCATCGAGGCTCCCAAGAGTGACAGTACCGACCTGATGCTTCTGGATGAAAGCACGAATACAGATCTCACACAGGTATTTGCTGAAGATTACGGCTCTTTGTCCGAATCTCCGTCTACTTATGTGCAGGACCTGGTAGTACGCACATTCTGTCCGCTTCCGGCGGTCCGGGCTGAAGTCAATGCCGCACTGGAAGTACAGAATTACAATACATACCTGGAATTCTACAAGAATGCCAAAGATGATTTCGTCAAGACGGTTAAACCGCTAGTGGAAAAAATACTGGGTGTCAAGATGTTCTTCGACCAGTATGCGGTTAAAAACAAAGGCATGCAGCCTTCGATGCTGATTGCCAACAGCAAGCTGGATATGCTCGTGAAGAGCAGCAATATCCCGCGGCTGGAGACATATTTGAATACAGTGAACTCGAAAAATGAATTCTCCGATACGATCTGGTACGGGATTGTACCTTCCGTTGAGCTAGAGACAACCGGCAAGGTCAAAGTTAGCCGGGAACGTTTTCGCGGAAACGACAAAGTGGTCAAGCAGGATGGCAACAGCATGGAATCACTTACAATGCTGCTCCAAGTGATCAAGGACTACAAGGTGCAGTTGTTCTTCAGTTTCGAGTCTGGCGAGGACACTACGTTCAGCAGTATGGCTACTGCCGGAATCGACAAGTACATTGACAAATGTGCAGGATTGACACGGAAGGAATACAGTGAATTTGCGATCCCGAGTGCACCGAATTTCACGGTGATTCCTAAGGAGAAGTCCGGTGTTATCATTGACAGCAGAATGCTGCAGACCGAGAACGGTGTGGAATTGTCCAAGGATAAAGAAGACATTCTGAAGCTTTGGATCGAGGGTGTCTATATCGGAGCCGCTTATGTTGCCGCTGGTATTGTAGCTGCTTATCAATGTCCTGAATATCTGAGAAGCAACTTTAAGAATGTAAACCGGGAATTTCCGGGGGTACGCTTCGATATCGAAGCGGGAGACAACAGTCTGCGCTCCGTAACAACGATGACCAAGGAAATCTCGGGGTTCACGAATACAATCAAGGACTCCATTAACCGCAAGAACTTCGGATTTATTTTCTCCTCTGAGAACGCACAGCTTCAGGATACGGATATCAAACGGATTACCGTATATAAATCGAGAAGTATGGCTATGTCAGAGGACGGATATGATTCCATTTACAAAACACAGGTGAGTACCTATATCGAACGTTTCCTGCGCTTCCAGACCGGAGATTTCAAGCATGAGAACATAGTGAAGTTCTTCAGCAACAATCCGAGCAGTCAGAAGAGCCGCTGGTTGGGCAAACGCGGATCGGTTAACTCGATCATTCAAGAAGGCGATGATATGAGCTATATTATCGACGAGAAGAGCAACCTGTGCCATATAGATCTGGTCTTCAACGGTAACGTGAAGAATCTTGAGGTCATGATAACCAAGGGAACCAGCACTGTTAAGGCTTAATCATTCATATAACAACGATAAAAGTTTATATTACAGAACTTATTAAGGTATCAGAGGCTTGTTCATCCGAGCTAGCCTTTATACATATTTCAATACTATTTTTCGAGGAGGTTTTTTATTTATGGGTTTTATTTTAAAAGTTGAAGGTGCAGAAACAATCGAACTGGGAATGGACAATATTCGTTCTGTTGTGTACGACACGGACACTCCGGATGATTCAAACGCAAGATCGACCGATGTTGGAGCAACCCTGCGCATCACTGGTAAAATTATCACGGCTACTGACGGCGATAATGCAGATGACACCATCAAGCTGGCGCTCTGGTCTATTGTTCCTGCTGAAAAAGCGGACTGCTACCGCAAAGTAACGCTTGAAGTTATTGCAGCAGACCAAGTAGTGCGCAAGATCCATTTCCCTAACGCATTCGTTGTAGATTACACAGAACGTTACGGGGACACCGAAGGTGTTGGTGAGTTCACACTGTACATCAAACAAAAGAAAGACAAAACCGAACTTACCAAAATCGATGGCGGATTTTCGGCCTAATATTAGGTAATCGGACTGGGACATCGGGCTGCTGTGTCGGCCTGATGTTCAGAACATTAAGGGGCCTTTATGCGCCTCTTAATGTTTATTTATCTCTAAATCGTAACGGGAAGCGGTGAGGCGATTGACAGATTATTATGAAGTGCTTGGTATTGCCCCAAATGCATCATCCGCCGAAGTGAAGCAAGCTTACCGGAAGCTGGCCAAAAAGTATCATCCCGATACGAACGGAGGAGATCCGCAGGCCGCCGAGCGGTTTAAGCAGGTTCATGAGGCCTATAAGGTACTAGGTAATGAAGAGTCAAGGACGGCTTATCAGTCGCAGTCGCGTACAACCCGGGCATCCGGAGAGCCGCCGGAGAAGCCATCCCCAGGCAAGGAGCGGGTCAGTTTTGATCCGGGAAATATGCAAGAGCAGTTCGAACGTTTTTTTGGTTTCCAGCCGAAAAAGGAGAGTGACCGGAGCATCCCCAAACGCTCTGAGCCAGCAAAAAGTATGGAGTCATCGGAGCTGTTTGAGCGCTATTTTGGAATCCGAAAGAAGTGATCCGGCAGTCATTCTGGGGCGTAGCCCGGTAAGGCGGAGGTTATGGGAGTGAAACAAGGAAGGTCGATCTGGACCCTGGTGCTGGATCTATTGATAACAGCCATCTCGGCTGTAATATTCTATTACATATTTGTGGTTGCAAAGGTTAGGGGGGCACAGGTGGTTGCGGCAGCAATCCTTTTGTTGTCAGTAGTCATAATTGCAGTCAGAACAAGACCCAAGAAGATCAAGGCGCAGAACAAGGTCAAACCCGGCAGCAAGGTTGTAAAGCTGGTGCTGCTGAGTGAAGACGGTGAAAGTGTAAAGGAATGGTACATAGAAGGCGAGACAAGTGTTCTGATCGGCAAAAGCTCAAGGCACGGCGAAGCGGATATAGATCTGTCAGATACACCTTATGCTTCTCTGATCAGCGCCCAGCATGCTGTGCTGAACAAAGCATCCGGCAAATGGTACATAGAGGATATTGAATCCTCCAGCGGTGTGGGTATACGGAAAAGCAATCAGAGCAAAGCAGTTAAATTGGAAATCGAGGAACCCAGCCTGCTTGAGGCGGGGGACTTAATTTATATTGCCAACACGAGGATTCTGGTGAAATGAACAACACATGCGGGGGTATGAGAGCGAATGAGTCTGACAAGATGCGCTAACGGACATATGTTCAGCACAAGAAGACACGGCAACACGTGTCCTTACTGTAATCTTACCGTGGAGAGCCCGGCTCCGTCCGGCAGCAAGGGAGCAGCCATTGCTATGGCGTCCCGTCCTTCCGAAGATGACAGAACGATGCCGTATTTGGGAGAGGCTACCGGAATTGAACCGGTGACGGGTTGGCTGGTCTGTATTGAAGGGGCACAAATGGGACAGGACTACCGGATTATGGCGGAGAAGAATTTTATCGGCCGCTCGGAAGAGATGCATGTGCGCATTCTGGGTGACAATACGATCTCCAGACGCAATCATGCGGTGATTGTCTATGATCCGAAGAAACGCAATTTCTACTTGCTGCCCGGTGATGCTTCCGGACTTGCTTATCACAATAACGAGGCGGTATATTCCCCGGTAGAGCTGGCTGCTTATGATGTTATTCAGCTAGGACGAAGCAAGTTTATTTTTGTTCCCCTGTGCGGTGTTCACTTTGAATGGGAGCAGCAGCAATGAATACGCTGAAGCAACTGCTGGATGATAGTGCATTGACCCCATACTGGATGATTGTTGTCTGGATATTGCTGATCTGGCCGCTGATTATGTTCAGGTATCGTATTCAAAAGATGCCGAAGGCTGGCACCGGTTCCGGGGACGGAATCGGGAACGGCCAGACGATCGGTGCGCGTGAAGAGCAGGATGACTATTTTGCGACGGTCAATATGCCTTTTGGATTGCTAGCTGTGCTTGCGGATGGAATCAGCGGTTTAAGCGGGGGAAGGGTGGCCAGTACGGCGGCCGTCCATACTTTTGTTAAAGAATTTCGGGAACTGGAGCGCTTCCCCGATCCGCCGGAATTCTTCGGTGATGCGGCAATGAACGCCAATGGAGAGATCATGAACCAGTTGCACGGAGTGCAGGGAGGGACCACGCTGGTAGCGGCGCTGATCCGCAGTAGTATGCTCTACTGGGGGGCGGTAGGGGACAGCCTGTTGTTCGTATACCGCGGCGGTATTCTGATTCCGGTTAACCATAAGCATACGCTGGAGAACACACTGCAGGAACAGTATCTGTCCGGTGAGATTACCGAGTCGGAGGCGCTAGGCAATCCGCAGCGCAAGACTCTGGTCAATTATCTGGGGTCCGAGAATTTCAGGAGCATGGAGCTGGCAGAAGAACCTTTTCAGCTGTATAAAGGGGACAAGATTATGCTGTGCAGCGACGGGGTGTACAACACGCTCACGGAAATGGAAATGGAGACGATACTGTCCCGGCCGCTGTCACCCTATGATGCTGCTCAGGCCATGATTGATTTGATAGAGGAGAAAAGGCTTGTACATCAGGATAACGCTACAGTCATTATTGTGGAGAGGCGTTGGTAGAACAGGAGATGTCCCGCCGGGTACATAGCATAAATCATCAATACGGGAAATGGGGATACGCATGAGGAAGGAGAACAGCGATTTTTTAATGAGTTTCGTCTCCGAATCGGGTTCTTTTATGACTAACCGGGATTTTTTCGGGTGCGTTGAGCTGGAGGATAAGGCCTGTTATATCATTGCCGATGGATTGGATTCAGATGAAGAGGCTCACAGTGCCGAAATGATTGTGCAGACGATTCTGGAGAGCTTTTTGGAGAAACCCACCCTCTCCCGGCGGCGTTTGACCGATTACATCCGGATTGCCCATGAGTGGCTGCATTATGAGAGCCGAAGAGTCCGTCTGAAGGCCAGTATACTAATTGTGGTGACGGATTATACGAAGATGGTATGGGCATCAGCCGGGAATGCGAGACTTTATCATTTTCGCGGGGAGCGCCTGATCTTGAAAAGCCGGGACCACAGCCTTGCCCAGCAGATGGCAGACGAAGGACAAATTGCCGAGGACAAGATCGATACGAATGATGAACGTGGCAATCTGCTGCAATATGCCGGGATGCCGGGTAAGCTAAAGCCTTATGTCTCCGGGAAGATTCCGCTGGCAGATGGCGATGTGCTGGTGATGTGCACCTCCGGTTTGTGGCAGGCTGTCGAGGACGCGGAGATGATTGATTCTGTTCAGGCGGCGAATGACCCGGTCATGCTGGCGGATACGCTTGAGGAAGTCATGCTCAGCAAACAGCGGATGCGGATAGACAATTATACGGCAGCATGTATCTACGCTAATAAGACCTATCAGGAAGAGCCGAAGAACCGCAAGAAGTGGATCAAACGCATTCTTATTATTCTATTAACGGTGCTTCTGGTAGGTGGCGCCGGGATCTTCTATAAGGTCAAAAGTGCGGCTAAGAAGGCCGAATTAGCTGCCGACATGCTCCAGTACGAACAGAGTGCTGACGTGTATGTTACAGAGCAGGAGTATGTCAAGGCAGTATCCGACTATAGTCTGGGCCGCAACAACTCGATCAAGCTCAAGGACCGGCTTCATAAAAAGCTGCTGACAGACAAAATGGCGGCTGCGCAAAAGCTGGTTGACGGCGAAGCCCACCTCAAGGAGGGGGATATTGTAAAAGCCAAAGCGAGCTATACCAAAGCGCTGGAACTGTCGGAACCGTACAGTATCTTCAAGCGGCAGGCGATTGAAGACAGACTGGGACAGATGACTGCCTTCCAGAAGGTACAGGACTGGCTTCGGGAAGCAGATCTCAAATTCCAGAACGGAGACTCCAGCGGCGCCATTACGCTGTACCTGCGGGCGCGGTCCTCCGCCACAGAGAACGCTTATAAAGAGGCCCTTGCTGAAATTACAACCAAGCTGGAAACGGCGGAAGCCAAAAAATCGGATGTGGAACGGCAAGTAAGTCAGCTCCAGGCTGATAAGCTGGAAGCCAAGGGCGACCGTTACAATGAAGCCGCTGATTACAGCGGGGCGCTCGATGCTTACGCAGCAGCACAAGAGGTCTATCAGAGTATTGATATGCTGGAACGGGTACTGGCAATGGAGCGCAAGATCTCCAAGCTGGAAGAGAAATTGAACCCGCCTGTACCTGCTGTAGACCCGAATGCTGCCGGAGCTGCAGACCTTACGGGAAGTATGGATTTGCCTCTGGTGACTCCAGATGAAAGTACGGATAACAACGGAAGTATCACAGGGAATTCAACTAATAATGAAGCTGGTAAGGGTTTAGAGGAAAGTGCCGCAAAAGGTGCAGCGAGCACAGAACCGGGCAGCGGTGTAGATGCCGCGCTGCCGAAAGAGGAAACGGTCCAGAAATCTGCTGAAGAGGAGGTGCAGCCATGAAAGATATCATTCGTGACCGTCTGAACAAGATGGAGGATCTGGAGCAGCGCCGGATGCTGAAGGATGTAATGACCGGTTTATTTCTGAATTTGGTGGAATATCAGGAGACGCTGAACCGGCAAATTGAGGAGCGCGTCTTCAATGAACTGGAGCCGGAGGAGGTGCGGCATGATGTGTATGCGTCACTCTGTCCCCGGGAAGAGCTTGATCCACTGCATGAATTCCTGTACCCCATGGTCCCAGGCGATTCAGAGCCGCAGTTTATCAATCTGGCTGAAGTTGCGGCTGCCCTATCGAAGCAGGAGGAAATGAAGTTATGTACGCTGTTCCTTCAGTGTGATACCTCACAGATTCGCTCTCTTACCCGGAGCAAGCGCCAGTTCAAGGGTGAGATGATCACCAGCGGAGGCCGGTATGAGATAACAGTCCGGCTGAAGCAGAGCTCAATGTACACCGAACGCATTGAAGAACTGTACCGGATATTCCGTAAAAACAGCCTGCCGTGGAAAACAGTCCACATCCCTTATGCCTACAAATTTATGGACTGCATCCTGATATCCTGCGGTTCGGAGTGGGACAACCAGGAGACGGTGAAGCAGATTTCCATACAGTTGGAGGAATTGGAACCGTATAAACATATGAATCTGGTGCCGATCTGGAATATTCAGAGAATGGAAATGAAGATCGGCGGCTTTCCCGTTCCGGCGGCTGACCGGGTGAATTACGAGCATGTGCTGCCGCTAAGAAGAACAGGCACAGAACACGGATATCTTGTAGATGGCGAGGAAGCAAATATCCGTTATATTAAACGCTCGGAGGAAGAGATTACAGTTGTATCTCCGCTGGATAAATCGGATTCCTGGACCATGCTGAAGGTGACGAGGCCCATGAATTCTGGAATTGGCCGGATGCATTATCCTCTTTTGTCGAACCGCAGACAGGAAGGGTATATCGGCAGATATGTCCGGCAGGCCGGCAGTCCGGTTCGGTCCAAGGGGGGCATTGCCCGTTTGACCGGGGCATTTGAAGTTTCGCGGGAGGTAGAACTGGAGGATGTCAAGATTCTGCCGCCGGGACAGGAGATTCCGCTGACTTATGAACTGAACAGCTTTGTCAGCGACCAGGTCCGCGTACAGACGGATAAGTACCGGATGCGCCTTCTGTTCAGAGCTGTGGCCAGGGACCGATCACTTGCCGGATCCTATCTAAGTGACGATGTGCTCAGCTTCCTCGTCTCTGAAGTTCAGCTAATCTTTCCGGAGTACCGCTGTGAAGGAGCCTGGGTATGAACTATATTTGGGATCTGCTGGTTCGGTCGGGGCGGGCGGGAATGAAGAGGAGCGACATTCACTTTGTTCCGGCGAAAGTGTATTCACCTTATATGGAACTGAGCCATGCTTATCTCAATGCGGCTGCTGTGGAGCAGGAGGTTGAGGTGAACCCGTACTACCGTTTTTATGATATTTTCAGAGACTTGTTCGATCCTAACAACACTGAGGATTCCGAACTGCGTGAGACTTTATTCGATCTGATCATTCATTTCCTGGCTGAACTGGACCTGATGCAGGGGATGAACAAACGGGAATATCAAATCCGCTTCACACTGCGGGAAATGCAGGAGGGAGTCTTCGGAGAACGGATCCGGCAGCGGCTGAAGCTGTTTGGACGGGAAGAGCAGGAAGTCATCGCCGGGCATGTTCTGCGGCTGTTCGATACCGGCGAAGCGGTGCATCTTCTGCGGGAACTGCTGGTCCGGATGTTCCCGCGTTCCACATTGTATGCGAATTGTGAGGATAAGGACGAATTGCTGCTCTATATCGGTGAGGAAGAGCGCCCGGAGACAAGGGAGAAGCTGGAACTGATTTTGGAGCTTTTTTTACCGGTACGCTTCGAAACGGAGATTTACTGGAAACGCCATTTCGGCATTCTCGACGTGGATCACACGATGGTTCAGGATGGCATTGCCTTGTATTAAAGGAGCAAGAAGAGAGGGCAGATTCAGATGCTGCGGGAGCAGCCGCCTAGGAGGTTACGAACATGAACGGTTATACATACAGGTTGCATCCTGATGCTGCGAGCCGTGAACGCATTCGGGGAACCACCCGATATACGCGGGCAGAGCTTATGGACATGACGACCTTTCAGCTTCGCAACATTTGCTACAAAGAACGGATGGTAGAAGGGCTGGGTCCGCAGACGGACCGCGAAGAGTTGATCCGGATTATCCTGAAATTTCTGGGAGCGGATGATGTACTGTGTATCGGCCGTGTGCATAAGGGCGGGTTCGAACGGATTCAGCAGGCGATCAACCGCCATATGACCTCGCCGCTAAGCAGTGATGGCGGGATTAGTGTTCCCGCACGTCTGATTCTGTACGAAGGGCTTAAGGTGGACAGGCTGGACCGCTACATCGTTACTGCAGCAGGAGGGCTTACGGACTCCAATGTGCTGCTGGTGAACGAAAGTATGGAGCTGTGCGGGATTTTCAATCTGGAGCAGGATGAAGCCGTGCCGGGCACCTTCTACTTAACCGCCGACAGTGGAGCGAGGTGGGAGAGAAGCAGGAACCGCCAGTACAGTCTATTGTTCTTCCGCAAGCGTGACTCGGAGTATTTGTACAAGATTTATTATTCGGACAAGCCGCTGCCGCCTGTTAACATTCAATATACCAAAATTCCGCTAGCCCATCTGGACATCCGTGAGCTGGAACAGACGCAAGCCGTGCTTGCCATCGATTTTGGCACCTCCAATACGACGGCGGGTGCTTATTTGCATAGAGGTTATATTCAGGAACCCAGCAGCCAGGACCTTCTGAACGGACGTGTACGCCTGGAAGAGATTAATTATGTGACCTTTCCGGATACAACCTTTAAGAATACGGACTGGATTGAAGTGCTCCCGACAGCAGTCAGCATCGCAGATTGCTCAGAACCCGGCAATATCCTGTACGAATTCGGATATGAAGCACTGAAGAGCATGCGCAGGGGGGGCTACAGCAGCCGGGCCAGTGTCTTCCGCGGTATCAAGCGTTGGATCAGCGATTACAGTAAACAGGAGGAAGTAGTGGATGCCCAGGGCAATGCAGCTGTAGTGACGCGTCTGGATATTGTGCGTGCCTACCTTGAACATGTAATTCTGACGGCGGAGCACCAGTTCAAATGCAGATTCAAACGGCTGCATCTGTCCGCTCCTGTGAAGATGAAGGCCCAGTTCCTTGAGATGTTCAGCGAGATTCTGCCCGAATACGAAATCGAGAGCGAGCATGCCCTCGATGAAGGAATGTCAGTGCTCTACAACACGATTGCCGACGGTATCGAACGCAATGCCTTTATGGAGGGCGTGCCGTATCAAGCTCTGGTAATTGATTGCGGCGGGGGCACAACCGACCTTTCCTCCTGCCGCTTTACTGTGGAAGACGGACAGATTGCTTACAAGCTGGACATCCACACCACCTACGAGAATGGGGATACCAATTTCGGCGGCAATAATATCACTTACAGAATTATGCAGTTCATGAAGATTGTCTTCGCGGATTATTACTCCGGACGGCGGGCCGCAACCGATATTGACAGCCTGATTGCAGCACCGGGGGCAGATGTGTTCCGCCAGGTCGATGAAGCGGGAGTCCAGAGTGTATATGCGGAGCTCGATCGCCGGTATTTGGAGGCGGAGCAGATTATTCCTACAGCCTACGCCCACCGGGAGCATCGTTCACGGGACGAATATTTGCGGGTCCGCGGAAATTTCCATTTTCTCTGGGAGATTGCTGAAGAGATGAAGCAGCAATTCTTCCGCAAGACCGGCATGCTCCGCAACCGATTCCACTCCGCCATCGAGGACGGACAGGACAGCGATTTGCAGATTACCACGATGGAGCGCTGGTTCCTGTCCGTGGTGCGGAACGGCGAACTCCGTGATGAATTTGAATTTCCGGATGTGGTCTTTAACATCAAGGAGATAACCCAGCTCATCAAGGCGGATATTTATGACGTAGTCCGGAAGTTCCTGGAGGAGTTCTACCGGGAGGGAAGGCTTGGCCAGTATTCGATGATTAAGCTGACAGGCCAGTCCTGCCGGATCGATGTTTTCCGGGAAGCGCTGAAGGAGTTCGTGCCGGGGCGCAGTATAGAATTCCGCCAGAAACCGGCGGAAGGCCGTGTTCCTGATCTGAAGCTGGCTTGCCTGCGGGGAGCGATCCGCTATCTCAGTGCCAGAAAGACGGGGGCAATTCAGGCGGAAATCACCCATGAGGCGGCGGTCATTCCTTATACGGTCAGCGCGTATACCCACAACCTCCGGCAGAAGGTATTGATTAACAGTCTGGAGCGGAGTGACGGTCTGCCCGGCAGCATTTCCCGGCCGTTCGAGACGGCCGAGGTCGAGCTGTATGTCAGCGGCAGCGACGGGACCCTGCGGCAGAAATGTGTATACGTCAATCGTAAGGAGAATTACGAGCAGGTGGTGTACGAGGACATCCAGTCCCGCTTTGGTACGAAGATTCCGCAGGACGATACGGATTCCATTATGAACGGGGAGACGAAGTTCTTCGTGTTCGCGGATCATTCGCATTGGGGTTTCCATGTCCTGCCTGTGGCCCGCCGTGATGAGCAATTGCTGCTGGGTCACAAAAGGCTGTTCGCCTATGAGAATGAATCCTCGGAACTGGACTTTTTTGATGGACTGAAGTAAAAAGGCAAGTCTGGGAAAGGAGCGCCGCAAATGTTCACCTATACTTACCCTGAGTTTCATAAGGGACGGATTCTAAAGACCCGGATGCTTGAGGATCTGCGTGATTTCCCCCGGCAGTTTTGGGAGCTGTACTACAGGGATTATGCAGATGGAATTGTGTCTGGGGCAGAGGTGGAGGTACACGCCGAACGGTTATCGGTAAGCCCCGGCATACTTATGCATGAGAGGCGGCTCTATATGATGACGGAGCCGGCGGAAATTGCTTATAAGGCCACAGGTCAAGAGACTGTTCTGAAGCTCCGCTTCACAGAGCTGGAGACAGGTCATGACCTGTCTCTGGGGCAGACCTCGCTTGCACTGGAAGATGCGGCGTCCGGGACCGGTTCCCATGAGATGGAGCTCGCCCGCTTCAAGCTGAAGGAAGGGGCCAGATTGCGCAAGGATTACCAGAGCTTCGCGGATCTGGCCACCGAATACAATACGCTCCAGGTGGTGCAGGTTCCCTATGCGGCTCCCGGTGCCAGTACCCTTCCTCCGGCTGTGCTTCAGGACTATGCTCAGCGCCTTATGCGTACCGGTACGCCGGATCCGCATGATGTGATGTTCGGTATGCTGTGTATGAATGAAGGTGTCATCGCCCGGAGCGTTATCCTGCATTATATTGCGAGCCGGCTGGGACAGGAATACCGGGATTATCCGAGCCTGCAGATTCACCGCTATCTGGACCGGATTCTCACAAATGCGCGCGGAGGACAGGGACATAAGGGGCAAGCCCACGGGGGTATGCAGCGGATGCTGGTGGAGTAGAGCGGCTGCGCATCAATCGACTATTGGAAGGATGGGGTGAAGATGGAGCATTGGGATGAGAAGATTGTGTCCATGCTTAACGGCAATACAGGCGGACAGCCTACGGATAATTACGGAGTGATTCCGGAAGAGGCTGGACCGGATTTAACCGCACCCGTGGTGCAGATTGGAGACGAGCCGCACACCTTTGTGGAAACGGAGCTGCTGGACGGTGCGATGCGCATGCTGCTCCCGAAGACATTTAAGCTCATGAGTAAGGAGATGGCAAAGCGGAAATATCCTTCTGAGCATCGACCCAGTGTTATATATACGACTTCCAATGCCAGAATTAACATTGCCATCAATCACACCATGAACCCGCTGCCGGAGGACGAGCTGTCCGATTTCAAGAAGGCCATGATCCAGATGCTGCGCCGGACGCAGAAGCTGACGAAATGGTATGGAGACCATGAGTTCAGCATTAACGGCAAGCCGGTCGCCACTTGTGAATTTTTGACCCCGGCGGTTAATGCCAATCTGTATAATCTGATTCTGTTCGCTTCACTTGAGGATCGGGCACTGATGTGTACCTTTAACTGTACGGACGAGGAGCTTGATGACTGGAAGCCGGTCGCACTGGCCATGATGAAATCCATTCAGTTCATTCCACAGAAGGAAGGAGACGAGTCTCATGAGTGAACCAGCCTTATCTTACGATAATCTGCGGGTTAGCCCGTTTGAACTGGTCAGTCTGCAGGAGTTAACCATTACGAAGCAAATGAATGAGCACACCTATGTGAAATTCACCGGTATTGTGGATGAAGAGAAGAAGGACAGCTATGTCCGGCTGAGCTCATCAAATACAGTGGTGGAGATCACGCAGGTGAATGAAGAAGGCGGCAGCTGGGTGCTGTTCAGCGGACTCATTCTGAATTTGAGTGTGTCGGTGAACCGCGGGGTCCACATCCTTGAAGTGGAGGGGGTCTCCCATACCCATGAGTTGGACATTCGCAAGAAAAGCCGTTCCTTCCAGAACCACAGCATGACTTACCCGCAGCTTCTGGATCAGATCGCGGAGGGTTATGCCAATATTGATATTATGGACGCGGCAACGGATGGAGCGGCTATCGGCAAGTTCACGCTCCAGTATGAAGAGACAGACTGGCAGTTTCTGAAGCGGATCGCTTCACGTCTGCGTACCGGTCTGATGCCTGCATCGGTCTTTGATACGCCGAAGTTCTATTTTGGCGTGTTCGATACCTCCTCGAAAGGCAAGCTGCAGGATTTTAACTACCGGGTTCGCAAAAGAATGGACAAATTCCGTTACACTACGCAGAATACGTCAGCCAAGGTAGGCGAGGATGATTTCATATATTATGAGGTCGAGACGGGCCGGGTACTGGATCTGGGCAATGCGATCGAATTCAAAGGCAAGCTGCTGTATGTATACGAAGCTTACACTGAAATGAAGAAGGGCCTGCTTCGTCACCGCTATATTTTAAGCTCGCGTCATGGACTTCGCCAGAATACTTTTTATAATGACAAAATTATCGGAGTTTCGCTGCAAGGCCAGGTAATCGGGATCAACAAGGACAAGCTCAAAATTCATCTCTACATCGATTCGGAGCAGCAGGCAGGAGAGGCGCATGACTTTCCGTATTCATCTGTGTACACGGCAGAAGGCAACAGCGGCTGGTACGTCATGCCGGAGAAGGGCGATCATGTTCGGGTGTATTTTCCGGGGAACAAGGAGGAAGAAGGGGTAGCAACCAGCTCGGTGCGGCAAAATGCCGAAGAAGGCGAGAGCAACAAGCTGAGCAACCCTGACCACAAGTTCTTCCGCACACCGGCCGGCAAGGAGCTGAAGATGACGCCGGATGAGGTGATTGTGACCGGCAAGGACGGAGAGATCTACATCCGGCTTAGTGAGGGCGGCGGGATCGAGATTATCAGCAGCAAGCTGATCAAGCTCAATGCTAAGGAAGATATCATGATGAGCGCGGATAAAAGCATTGTCATTTCCGCCAAGGATCAGCTCAGCCTTATCTGTAAGGACAGCAGCCTGAAGATGGACGGCACGACTGCTTTAAGCGGAACTGAAGTACGTACGAACTAAGCTAAGATGTGCAGATAACATCCTATAAACAACGGTTTAGTTTCGCTATGAAGGAAAGCCTAAACTGGAGCAAGCGATAACAGGAGGGGAAGCTGTTGGCTCAGACTGCTGTGATGGAGATGTTTATGGAAGAAATTCTGGAACCGGTTCGTAACCGGGTGCTGCTGCATTGGGAGCAGCTGTATCAGGCCAACCGCAAGCCTCTACAGGAGGCGTTCATCCGCCACTTTGACAAGCTGTGCCGGGAGGTGGCGGAGCTGCAGAGCATAGGAGAGAAAGGAGCCATCGGGCATTTCACCTATTCGATGCTTCGGACCCGGCTGCAGGAAGGACACGGAGTCTATCTGGTGGAGGTTTCGGATGAGACGTGGCTGTTTGATCCTGCTTCTGTGGCGGGTGAGTATGATGCTTCTTGGGCATTCGGCTATCTGGATGAGCTCCAGCTGCTGCTGGAGGAGGAAAGACAACGCCCGGGTTCCCCGTATACCGGAGGTATCAGCCGTCCCGACCTGGAGAAGCTGCTGTTGCGTGAATCGCAGCATGGGCATCAATATGTCATTGCACTGCTCCGCTCGGCGATGCCGGAGGCGATGCTTACCGAGGGATTCCGTGAGCTGGAGCAATGCGGAATTGTTGAAGTGCGTGTGGGCGAGTATCTCGATATCAGCGAGTCTGTCTACCGCAAGGATAGCGACCCTACGGATGAGACCGAGATTCGGAAATGGCTGGCTGAGCGGATCGAAGGTGCTTACGGATACGGCGCGCTGGAGCGGCTGGATCTGGCAGGCGGAGATTACAGTGAAATGGATTTTCGTTATTCTGCCTTTCGCGAGAGCGCTTTTGGCGGTAGCAGCTTCGCAGAGAGCAATCTGGTGGGTACAGTCTGGGAAGGCTGCGATTTGACGGATACGGAATGGAATCAGGGGTGGCTGCACGGTGCAAGCTTCGAGAATTGTCGTCTGGTGGGGGCATTATTTCATCGGGTGGAGGCAGATTGCGGGCTTCCTGATCCAGGGAATTGGGAGATTCCGGGCTTCCAAGAAGTATCCTTTGCCGGAGCAGACTTAAGCGAGGCTGAATTTGTTCTGGCCAAGCTGCGGGGGGCCAGATTCACGGGGGCGAAGCTGACCGGAGCGATCCTTGGATGGTGCGATCTGACCGATGCGGATTTCCGGGGAGCTGATCTGCGTGGAACGAACTTCTCAGGCTCCTGCTTAATGGGAGTGCAGATGGACACGGGTGCATGCAGCTTGCTCAGCGAACGTCCGGAAATGCCGGAACTTCCGTTCACTGAAGAAGCCATTACGGATTGGCTGAAGGAGGAACATCAATGAGAAACGACTGGTTCCAGCTCTCACAGGACATGCGTGTGCGGGGGGCACTTGAACCGCGTGGTGTAAAAGAAGCCATCCGTCCGGAATGGCTGAAGGGGGAGGATTTACGGGAACTGGAGCGGGCTAATTTGCATTTTGCGCTGCAGCCCAGTCACCAGCCGGTGGCTGTGGACCTCATTGAGCGGCCCTATCCGCTGTGGTCTGATCCTCTGAAGCAGCTGCTTCAGACCTTTGCCCCGCGCCTGATCTTCCGTCTAGCCGGACTAATGGACGCCGAACGAGAGCAGCTGTACCCCTATTGGTTCCTGGTTCCACCGCAGCTTGCCTGTCTGAACGAAGACAGCCAGTTCGACAGCAGCGGCCGCCTTACCCGGCTGAAGGTAGATGCGGACTGCTTGCAGACCTGCATCTGGCCGATTGTCCAGGCCGTGGATAATCGGCTGCACGAGAATGTGTTCCTGATCAACCTCGCCCTCGCGGAAGCCATTTTGCGCAGGGACTTTACTGGGTTATGTATGCAGCGGGTAGAGATGACAACAGCGGAGCCGATGGTTTGAGGCAAATGGAAATCGTTTATTGTAGGCACTTCAACTAACATAGGCAGTTGAATTTAGGAGGGAAGCTCTATGGCAGAAATCAAAGGAATAACGAGACCGGATGTTGTGGAACAGGACGGAGGAGGGGCAGAGCCGAGCTACGTGGTTGCCGGGGCAATCTTAAGCTGTACATGCGGAACTCAGCTGAATCGCTTGAAAATCCCTTATAGCCACGGCGTACACCTGAAAGAAAAAGCACAGCTGAATGTGGAGGACAAGAACCCGATGATCCACATTATGCCATTCGGGAATTGTACCAGCTTATTGAACCCGGCTGTTCAGATCGGGCAACTCGATATTGAAGGGAGGAAGAAGGCGCCGTGTGTTCCGGGGATTTCGACTTCGTGGATGGACGGAAAAACAGATGTGCTTGTGGATGGACACCCCGCGCTGCTCAGTACATGTGTGAACCAGTGTGTTTATGGGGGACGAATTGTGATCGAGGATGACGGTCAGGAGCTTGGGGGATCGAGCCTGGAGGGGACGACGAGCGGGTTCGGCGGGGCCATCCGGTAATGTAAAGGAGAGGAGTGAGACAATGGGCATTGTGGAAGCCGCAACAGGCACATGGAACCTCAAGTGCCAATCGCCCTATCCCGTGCACAGCATCCAGAACATACATATGGAGCGGAAGGCAGGCGGACATGCACGCTTGTTCCTGACCGCTGTTCTTCCCGAAGAACAACAGGACCGGGAAATCGATATGACCGCAAACGGAGAGAATATCTCCCTGATCGAGACTGGTGAACGGGGCCAAGAAATACGCAAGCTGTTTCAGGGGATCATCCAGGAGGTGGGCGTCCGGGATGTTCAGGGGGTATACATCCTGGAACTGGAGGCCGTTTCCTATTCGTATCTGCTGGACATCGAGCCGCGAATTCGTTCGTTTCAGCATAGCGAGATGGAATGTGAGGACGTGATCCGTCAGGTATTATCAGCCTACCCAAAGTCTGACCTCATCGACTACGTGAGCAGCGGCACGAAGCTGGGAGGGCTGACGGTACAGTACCGCGAGACGGATTGGCAGTTCCTGCGGCGAATCGCATCCCGGTTCGGAGCGGTGGTGATCCCGGAGGTGACGGCGGATGCGCCGAAGCTGTATTTTGGTGTCCCGGATGGCGGATATCATGAGCTTAAGGATCAGAATTATACAGTAACAAGAGATTTGCACGCGCTGAAGATGTCCTGGTCGGCGGGAGCCGCAGACGTAAAAGAAGCAGACTTCACCTCATACCGGGTAGAGACGCGGCGCTGGTTCGGACTCGGAGATACCGTACAATTTCAAGGACAGGAGCTGCGGGTAGCAGCGGCAGAGAGCAGGCTTAGGCAGGGCATGCTCATACATACGTATACCCTCAGTCCCCACAGCGGGATCCGGGAGAATGAAATCCGCAACGATGAACTGGCAGGAGCCTCGCTGGAAGGCAAGATATTGGCGGTCACGAAGGATACCGTAAAAGTGCATCTGGACGTGGATGCGACCCAAGCGGAACACGAAGCGAGCTGGATGCCGTACTCAGCGGTCTACGCGAGTGACGGTGGAGGGTTCTACTGCATGCCGCAAGCGGGAGATTCGGTGCAGGTGTATTTCGGAAGCGGGCGTGAACAAGATGCGTTCGCGATGGGATCGGTGAGACGGGGCAGCAGTCCGTCACCGAAGACCGCGGATCCGGCGACCAAGAGTTGGGGAACGAACTTCGGGAAAGAGATGCGGATGACTGATGCGGAGATGTCGCTGATCGCGACCGAAGGCAGCCTGTTCATCACGCTGGACGACGGAGGCATCTCGATCACGAGTAACAGCGGCATCCAGATAAAGACTGTGCAGGATTTGGTACTGGACAGCGAGAAGTGTATAGAGATCGAAGCGAAGGAAATTCTGTTCCTGCAATGCGGGGACAGCAGTCTGGTGCTGGACGGGATGTCGGACCTGCGGGGAAGCAGCCTAACGATGAATGGCATCATAAAGCTGCCCGTGCAGGTCGAAGACCTGGAGCCGCAATACGAAGCCCCGTTCGTGAGCGAAGTGGCAGTACCGGAAGAAGCCGCCCCCGAAGAGCAGCCGAAGAAGAAGAAAAAAGGCTTCTGGAGTAAGGTGCTGGATGTAAGCCAGACAGTGCTGGATGTGGCGGGCCTGATCCCGGGTGTTGGAGAAATCGCGGATTTGGCGAATGCGGGGATCTACGCGCTGCGTGGGGATTATACGAGTGCACTCCTTTCGGTAGGTGCTTCAGTACCCTTTGCAGGCTGGGGACCGACGGGAGTGAAGCTGGGAAACAAAGTCAGGAGAGTACTGCAGAAGGTAGATCTGGCAGGCCAGGCGAGCAAAGCCTACGGCGCAATCAAAACCGTGGCAAGCAAGGGAGCCGATGTCGCGAAGGCGATCGGAAGAATAGCGGATACCGCGGGGGATGCGCTGAATGCCGGTCTAGGGAAAGTGCTGACAAAAGCGAAGAAGCTGGCGAGCAATGTGAGCGCGTTCGATCTAGCTGGCAAGTTGAAGAGCCAAATGAATACCCTCCTGGAAAAACACTCGAAGCTGAAAAAAGTGCTGAACCTAGCAGGGGGCATGGGAGTCAACTACATGGCGACTTTGGCGATGGGCTCTGGGGTAGATGCACTGAGCGAACATGCAGATTCGAATATTGTGAAGGCAGCGGCGTTTACCCTGAGTATGCTTATGGGGCGGAGTAGGTTGAAGAAAGGGAAAGGTGGGGGTTCTAAGGGGACGGGGGAAGGTGATAAGAGAGCTAATGAAAGTTATGATTATAGAAAAGTAAATAAACAAACTAATGATATAGGAGAAACACTCGCAACAAAGAAACAGGTGAAACAATTCAAGGAAAAATGGGGACAATTAGGGGTACCTGTAAAAGTGGATAAAAAAGGGAATATTCTCACAGGTAATCACGAAGCGGCATTCGATTATGGAAAAGGAAGGATATTTATAAAGAAAAACCCTACTGTTGTGAATATATACCACGAAGGTTATCACGCTGAACAATGGTTGGGTATAGGGAAAGAAGCTTATATGAAGTTGAGTCGTCTAGACAGAGAAGAATATGTATTTGAACAAATAATGAAAAATCAACATTTGTTCGATGATGCGTCAATTAAACATTCAATTGAGTATATCAACAGATTACGATTGAAATTTAAATAGTTGAAAGGAGTACAGAAGTGAAAAAATACAATAGAACTAAAGAAGAACTTGAAAAGTTGATAGAATCAGTAAATAAAGAGTTTCCTAGACATCATCGTAAAATAGAAGAAATCCCGATTGATGTCGTTTCGACCCCAGAAGAAGCAATTGAAATCGCAAAAAAGTACCATCAAGAACATGAATTGGATGGGACGGTTGATGAGCAAATAGAAAGTTTATTTTTTGATGAAGCCTATACGTTTAAAGTAGATTTAGAAAATAGAGAGAATGATGATATTCGACCTGCTTGGAGAGTTACTGTAGATTTACCACCAAATCCATTTTTGTTTGAAGATTATACTTTAATTGTATCAGACCGAGATAAAGCGGTAATGGGGATGTTAGATCCTAATGGACATCCAGTATCAGAAGGTAACGAGTTCACTGATGAAGATATAGAGTATATTATGAGTGATGAAGATAAAGAAGATGATGAGGAATAAATGAAATAATTTAAATCATATTTATTTCTATTTTTTAAGTAGAGATTTTGTAGTTGGGTAGGTACAGAAGGAACTCATTATCAATCAATAACACATTTTGGGAAAGTATAAGGTTAATAACGTAAGAGCGTACATTAGAACAGGTCGATTATGGTCAGATACCCCCATGATTGGCCTGTTTTTTGTTATCTTTGTTTTCTCACAGTTTTTGAAATCGGTCGCAACTTAACGAATAGATACCTCGATGGATATTGTACCGAAATAAATTACCATCTTTCCTTAGTAGAGTTTAAAATTATTAATATGGGAACAGGCAATGCTAAAAATAATACCGATCGTGTATTTAGAGAGAATGGTGTTTATAAAATTAATTTCAAGAAGAATTCAAAAATATTAAAATTGTTAGAGTTTAAATGAAGAATTAACAGATAAGAGGAGTTGTATTTGATGAATAATATTAAAAAGAAATACTTGGGAGAAGACAATATTGATTCATTTTTAATGTTCCTAAAGGATCATTATAGTAACGAACTTAAACCTTGTGATGAAAATGACATGATGCTAATAACACAATTAGCAGATAACAAAAAATTGCCTGAAGCATATTTGAAGTTTATGGAATGCGCTGGCAGAGGTTATGTGATGTTCAGTGGTTCGGATTATAGTATTAGGAATATGGAGAGATTTAAAGGATTTAAAGAAGGAGCATTGGAGCTATTAGAAGAATGTAATTTTAATAAAAGAATCGGTGATAATCAATTTGTTTTTATGGGGCACCAAGGATATATGTATTGGTTGTTCAATCTTGATGATGGAGACAACCCTTCCGTCTACTTTTTTGAAGAAAGCTATGATGAGTCATACACTCAAAATGACTTCACGAAATTAAGTGAGACTTTTTCAGAGTTTTTGATAAAGAAATATAATGGTGAACTTCCGCGTTATTAGCAGATATTGAGAGTCTGTAAAATATATTGTGTAAACTCTCAAACCCATTAAAATGGAAGTAAGAGAAAGGTTGGGGAGAACACATGGGACTTTGGACAAAACAGCAGTTACGGGAATTTATTAAGGAAAACAATTTGGTAAGCGCACAGGATGCGCAAAATGCTCTAAAAGAGCTATTCGCTGAGACGATTCAGGAGATGCTGGAAGCCGAAATGGATACTCACTTAGGCTACGGAAAGCATGAAGTAAAGGCGAAACTCACTCCAAATAGTCGCAATGGAAAGAGCCGCAAAACGGTCGTCAGTGAGTACGGTGAACAGGAAATCGCTATCCCTAGGGACCGTCTGGGTGAGTTTGAGCCACTTGTCGTCAAGAAGCATCAGTCGAACGTAACGGGCATCGAAGAACAAATCATTGCCCTGTATGCCAAAGGCGTCAGTACAAGAGAAATCCAGGATCATCTAGGACAGATGTATGGCATTGAAGTCTCTCCTACGCTCATTTCCAATGTCACGAACAAGATTGTTCCTCTCATTAAAGAATGGCAGAACCGGCCTCTGCAGGGCGTCTATGCGGTCGTCTATCTGGACGCCATCCACTTTAAAGTCAAACAAGACGGGGCCATTATCAACAAGGCCGCCTACATGGTCATTGGCATTGATTTGGACGGAAACAAAGATGTGCTGGGCATGTGGATCGGGGAGAACGAGTCCTCCAAGTTCTGGCTGAGCGTGCTCAATGAGCTGAAAAATCGCGGGGTGGGGGACATTCTCATTATCTGCGTGGACAACCTGTCCGGGTTCTCTCAAGCGATTGCAGCCTGCTACCCCCAAACTGAAATCCAGAAGTGTATTATTCACCAGATCCGCAGTTCCACACGGTACGTGTCGTACAAGGACATTAAGAAGGTGACCGCCGACTTAAAGCCTATATACAAGGCCGCTACTGAGGAAGGCGCCTTGCTTGAACTCGACCGTTTTGAGGAAGTCTGGGGCGCTAAATATCCTCTTATTATCCGTTCCTGGCGGACAAATTGGGACGAACTTGCTACCTTTTTCAAGTACCCGCCTGAGATCCGCAAACTCATCTACACCACCAATATGATCGAGAGTTACCACCGCCAGCTACGCAAAGTAACGAAAGGAAAAAGCATCTTTCCTACGGATGAGGCATTGCTGAAGATGCTCTATTTAGCTACCGTTGACGTCACTCGGAAATGGACGGGACGTGTACAAAACTGGGGGCAAATGCTGCTCCAGTTGTCCGTCTTCTTTCCTGATCGGGTCGGTCAACACTTGCGTTAGATTCGCGACTTCCCCCTCGGGGGAATCTATGCTTAAAAGAGTTTACACAAAATTATTGACAGACCCGATATTGAAAAGAGATTCATAGCAATCTAAATCATCTTAAAATAATTCTAGTACTTTGACCATAACGGGAAGTATTGACCCTGATATTTGACAGGTATATGCATGTCGTATGCAAATTTTGGTTACCTCCAGTTTCTAACTTTTAGTTGTAATGAGGGTAGTTAGGGGAAGCATACAGATTCTTTGTTGGACTAGGAGGCTTTAAATGATAAATCTACAATCTTTATCAACTTTTAATCTTTATCCTGCAGTTGATGAAAATGAAATCAACAGGATCGAGATAGAAATAGGGTTCAAATTCCCCAAAGTATTTAGGGATCTCCTAAAGTTAACTAACGGCTTTGAAACAAAAGAAGGTGTCATAATTTTTGGTACTGATGTTATTTTTGAAAGAAATCAAACATATGAGGTTTCAGAATACGCTCAGGGTTATTTAGCTATTGGATATATTAGCGCCATCATTTTAATAGGAAAGTAGTTTAGCGAAGCAATATAGTTACCAGCCCAAGCCTGTTGATTAATCCCAATATGTAACTTAATACTGACATATAGCAAAGTGAAACCTCAGAACGAACACCACGTAATAACAAAATGATATATGAAAATAATACCAATTAGATTTTATTTTATCCGAGGAGGGGAAGCTTTGAAGAAATTATTAGCATTTTTGTTGTCTTCATCCTTGATACTTACTTCACTAGCGCCACATGCACTAGCTAAGGATGAGAAAGCAGCAATGACACGAGAAGAGGTTGTTACTTATTTATTAAATGTTGCAGATGATTATAACCCTGGCTTGAAGAAAGAAGACATTTTGAAGGGGGATGCTCAAGGCAAAACCAAAGGTGGTGAGTATGTCTCACGTGCCGAAGCATTAATTATGCTAAGTAGAGCATTCTCAGACCTACCGAAGCCGCAGGGAAACGATTCACGTAGCTTAAATATAGCGTCTTCCTTTAGTGACATCCCGGTGTGGGCACAAGCTGAGATGACTGAAATTGCTGCGACAGGTATCGTTAACGGTTATACGGATGGCAAACTTGGAGCTAAGGATCAAGTTACACTTGAACAATTAACTGCACTAGTTAAAAGAATGGTAGCGTTAAAGGGGACAAACCCTCGTGATGATTATTATGAGTTTGTAAATAAAAAGTGGCTGAATGCATCTACCATTGATGCTGGAGAAATGACCAACGGTGCATTTAACGAATTGGATAAACAAAATCAAGAACGAATTAAAGATATGCTGCAAGAAGTTGTGAAGGACACACATGCTAAAGGATCAGTAGAACAGAAAATTGCAGACTTTTATACGAATGCACAAGATTTAAAGCATCGTAATGCTTTGGGAATTAAGCCAATTGCACCTTATATTACATCCTTGAATCAAGCTTCTACAATCCAGGAGGTAATGAATGTAGGCTTGAAGATGGAGAAAGAGCTCGGCTTTGGCTCTATTTTATCATTTGGTATCATGGCAGATGCTAAAAAAAGTGATATTAATGCATTATATTATGCAGGTGTAGGCTTGATTTTAGACAAGACGAGTTATGTTTCTAACAATGCTCAAGCAAAACAAGGGTATGTCTCGTATTTGAGCAAGTTATACCAACTTGCTGGTGACAGCAAGGAAGTTGCCGAGAAAAAGGCAAACTCATTGTATGAGTTTGAGAAGCAAATAGCAGCAGCAACGATGGACATTCAAGACCAGAATGATGTAAATAAATATTATAATCCATATGCGATCCAAGACTTTGCTGCGCTGTTCCCTTCACTGGATATGGCTAATTATTTGAAGCAGCTACAGCTTGGTTCCGTGGATAAAATAATTGTAATGGACAAGGGGCAAGCCAATAAGCTTTCACAATTAATGACTGATGAGCATGTGCAAGATTTTAAAAACTATATGCAAGCGATTTGGCTTATTAATACCAGTAGCGTATTAAGTGAAGAGTTGCAACAAGCATCGTTGGATTTCCAAGCTAATCTATTTGGTATTCAAGGTCAAAAAACACAAGATGAAATTGCAATTCAATTAACACAAAGTGTAATGAGTGATTACTTAGGTCAAATGTTTGCAAAACGCCATTTTACAGCTGAAGCGAAGCAAGACGTGGAAAAAATGGTGAAGGAATTTATTGCGGTGTACAAGGAGCGTATTAAGGCGCTCGACTGGATGTCTGAAACCACTAAAGCTAAAGCTATGCTGAAGCTAGATAAAATGACCTACAAGATCGGTTATCCTGATAAATGGGATGACAGATTTAAAGACGTATCCATCGTATCCATTAAAGAGGGTGGAACATTATTTGATAACTTTGTAGCTATTCGCAAAGCATCATGGAAAACAGAAGTAGCAACATTGGGCCAACCTGTGGATAAAAGTAAATGGCAAATGAGTGTTTACAATGTTAACGCCTATTACAACGCACTCAATAATGAAATTGTATTCCCAGCAGGTATTCTTCAAGCACCATTTTATGATATTAATGCGAAGCACGAAACAAATTTAGGTGCAATTGGTATGGTGATTGCCCATGAAATCAGCCATGCATTTGATAATCTCGGCTCTTCCTATGATGAAAATGGAAATGCTGTAAACTGGTGGACACCTGAGGACTATAAGAAGTTCCAAGAAAAAACGGAGCAAGTGATTGCTTATTATAACGGACTGGAAGTCATTCCTGGTGTATATAATAACGGTAGCTTGACTGTGAGCGAAAATATTGCTGATCTTGGTGGTATGGCCGCCTCCTTGCAAGTATTGTCTCAAACGAAAAATGCTGATTACAAAGCTTACTTTGAAGGATATGCAACGATTTGGCGTACTACAATGAATAAGGAAGTGGTTGCTTATCTTTCTAGCAATGATACACATTCCGCTAACAAAATTCGTGTGAATCGCACAGTTGCCAGCTTTAAAGAATTTTATGATACCTATGGAATTACAGAAAAAGATATGATGTATGTAGCGCCAGAGCAGCGTGTGAGTATCTGGTAGAGTATAACTTGGCACAAACTTGATGGACTATCCAAAGCTCATTCCCACTTGAACCATGAGTAGGAATGAGCTTTTTTACATACCCAAAATCAAAGAAGGATGAAACAAATGGCAAAACGTGTACAGGTTGTGACAGCAGAACAGAAAGAAACAGCAACCAGTGCAGAAAGCAGAAAAGAGGTACGGTCTATAGCACAGGCCCGCGCATTATACGAGTTAATTGATGGAATTCCTGATAACTGTCAGCAAGCCCGGGAGTACGTGAGTAGCAGGGTTACATCATTCTGGACGGACGGATTCTCAGGTTAATGTAGGCTTAGGCAGTATAATCGGGGGGGAATGCTGCTGAAAAAATAGGAAGAAGTATGCAGTGCCCTAGCTTTAATTGTTTTTTCACCATGAAAATGGTGATGGTAAAAAAAATGTCGAAGTATTGACTAGGATGAAAATGGAATCATACACTTTGGTGAATTCTCAGCATACTGAAGTTACTGTTTTCAAAAAAAATAAAGTGTTAAAATGGCAGATGGATACTGGACGAAGGGAAAAATAAAAGGGTGGTGGAAAATGGCAAACTATACGCACCTTATGAATAGCAGTTGGTACGGTGAAATCTCAAATTCCAATATTTCGGATATTAAAGAAAGCATTTTACGTTCAAAGACGGAACAAGGTATTATACTCCAACTCGTGGAGCTTTTCAAGTTAGGAGATTTTACGCAAAAAACACTCTTAATTCACTTGTTAAATCATTCTGAAGATGAAGCAGTATTAAATCTCTGCATTCAAATTTTTTGCTCAATTTGTACGCATGAAGATTTAAGAGACTCGAACAATCATCTGTTTTTAGAAAATGCTACAGAAGAGGTGGTTCATACATTTGCGTTAGCGGCAGTTACAACGCTTTCTCTCGAAGTTGTTCCATATCTATTAGCATTACTTGAAGATTGGGATGAAATTAATGATACGTCGATCATTATAAGGGATTCGATAGATGCTTTTATTGAATTTGAAGAGCATTTAGGTGATGGTGCAACCGTGGAAGAGATTAATCATTATTATTTGGAGTACATTAACAGTTGTAACTCGGAGAAGTATTACTATAATCAAGAAACTGTATTTCTTGGTGATTTAGCAAAAAAATTAATTGAAAGAGTTATGATTGCCGCTAATACCGGACAGCGTCTTGAAATGGAGTTAGTTCCATCCTTACTATCGATTTGGTCTGGGGAGAAAGTGCCAGGCGATTACCACACAGTAATAAATGCTGACAACTATAAAGTTTTTATTAATTATGTCGAAGGACTTTCAAAGAAAAACTGGGAGAAGGGACATAAGTATTTTTACGGACTTAAAGTATAATGTATGGTTATAAGACACCCTCTGTGATAACATGATGTGAAATAAACCTTGATAGAATGAGGGCTACCCAGTGCCAAATGAAGTCATCATTCAACTAACAACACATATAACTTAACAATAGCGTTACGATGATCAGGTCGATTATGGTAAGATACCACCATGATTGACCTGTTTTTTTTGTTGTTTTATAGGAATTTGAGCAATTCATGGAAAATACTGTCCTCTAGATCAAGCAGCCATGGCTCATCTAACTGACGTTGTCTCGTGGTGGAGCAATACGGGGAGATATTATGGTGCAAAGTCCCCAGAAGTTAGGGAATGGATGCTTAACTCCGATAACTATGTAATAGTACATTATAGTTTGAACCGACCTGCAGATGCGAAGTTAACTGAAACCTATTTGCCACCAGATAAATAATCATTGGAGGGACTGCTAATGGAACTAGATGATCAAGTATATAAAGCTATCGAGAGTTATACTGCCGCTCTGGAACTGGTTCCGTTACCGAAGAACAACTGGGAAACAAGTACATGGATTTATACAGCATTAGGCGACACTTATTTTCATAACAATAGCTATGAAATGGCCAAAAGTAATTTTTATAATGCTTTAAACCGTCCAGATGGGATTTCAAATCCATTTATTTTACTGAGACTTGGAGAGAGTTTGTTCGAGTGTGGGGAGCTTGCTAAAGCTAAGGACTATCTGTTAAGTGTACCTAGACCCTATAAATCGAAATATTAAAGACCTATTTTTATATGTTCAGGAAGGGTTAGATAAGTTAAAACTTAAAGAAATACTTAGCGAAAAATATGAGGGCGTATCCATTGAATTAAATAGCGAGTTTATTATTACAGGTAAGGATTACAGAATCATCATCGGCGGCAAATAAAAAGAGGAGATTTTAAAATGACAATAAACGATCCGATTTTTGGTGAAATTGAGTATAACTATACTTGGGCTAAGGATACTACGATTCATTTTTTTGGAAAAGAAACTGAGATTGCATTGATGATCGATGGTGAAGAAGATGGCAAGTTTGATGAAGATCAATATACAGCATATCAATCATTAATGCAAAACTGGCAGCAATTACAGCAAAGCTTCTTGCAACCCATTTTAGACTATTACCAACAAAAACGATATGAACTGGGTTATGATATTGAATTTAATGAGTATTATCCCTTAGTTGAAACAACCAGCCAACTTCTTGAGATGATTACTTTGGTTGGAATTGTTGTTTCATATGCAGGGATTTATGAAGGCCGAGATATCGGAATACTTTTTGATTGTACCTGGGATATAGAGAATGGAGTGGGAATTCGTTTATTGAATGAAAAAGTAACTGAAGTAGGCTATCAGGATGTTGCGATTTGAATAACTTATCATCTGATGTCAGAGAAACACTGATACAAGCAGGCTGGAACCCAAATAATAAGGTTGATTTAAGCAAGACGGTAAAGTTTTTAGAAGCAATGGGGTATCAAGTATTCGATTCAGTGATTGATGCACTAAGAGTATTTGGTGGAATCGAATATAAATTTAAGCATCCCGATGGAAGTTTGGAAACCTTTAGTTTATTTAGAAAACCAGAAGAGATATGACGCCGGGAACAGATAGACTTGTGGCAAAGGTGGATTGATAAGTTATGCAGAACGGAATATACAGCAATTTAGTAGAGGAAGTTATTCAATTCTCTAATTCTATTATGGATTTCCCGAAAATAGCGAAAGCCCAAAATATCGTTACAATTAATCAATATGAAGAGGCGAAAAGGCTAGCCGGTACTGAAGTTTTTGGTGAAGATGAGTATACTTGGTCTGATATAAGACAACTTGAAATGGGAAAAGTTAAGGGGAAGTTATATAAATTAGATTCTTCCCAAAAACCTAGGGGTTTGGATGAATTAACTGGATTAATAGCGGATGGTCTTAGAAGTCAAATAACTGGCCCCTATCATGATTTTTTTGAAACTGTTGTAGTGGACTTGAGAAACTGTGCGATCAATCGTGCAATAAATGGTGTGGTTGAAAATTTTTATGAACAAGTTTTTAAAATCTATAAGGCTGGTGGTTTTCCATGCGGGTGGGATGGTGATTACCCGGACGAAGGAAGACTTATTGCTTACTTTGCCTAAACAAGAAACTGAGTGAGGTTAACATATGACTTTTTCACAAAGAACTATTGATATATTAAAGGATGCTGGCTGGTATCCTGAAAGGAAAGTAGCGATTAGCCCAACAATAAACTTTTTGGTGAAAAAAGGGTTTGAAGTATTTGATCTTGCCAAGGAGGCATTTGAACAATTCGGTGGATTGGAGTATTCAGTGCCCAGTGATGAATCAGATAACTTCCAGATAGGTCCTGAATTTTTAAGGGAAGGCATCGAAAGGAAACACTATAGCAGGTATGAAACAATCATAGGAGAAGAACTAGTTGTAATCGGATTGGCATATGACGAGAATGCAACTATGTTTATGTCTAAAACAGGGAAAGTATATGGCATTATGGATGATTATTATATTTGGAAATTCGGCGATAATATATATGAAGCTATACATAATTTATGTGAGAGTAAAGAGTTAAAGGTAATTAGTGAGGAATGAGAATATTGGGGGGAGTTTTGTGAACATAGAATTTGAGTCAACATTTAAACCATTTCAACTTCAAGAATTAAAAACTTTTGAAGAAACGTATAGTATTGTCTTGCCAGATGATTATAAGAATTTTTTAATGTATCGTAACGGAGGTAAGACAGTTCGCAGAAGATTTGAAACAAGAGATCAGAAAATCACATCGTCTATTATGTTATTTCTGCCACTTAGCAAAGAAACGGAGAGTAATCTAGAAGATTATTTTAAAAAATATAATGGTGGAGCAATAATCCCTCCTAACTTTATTCCTATTGGAATAGACCCTGCAGATAGTCTAATATGTCTTTCTGTTAATGAGGAGGATCAAGGAAAAGTTTATTTCTGTGATATGGATTATTTCGAAGAGGACAATGAGCTGAGACCCGAATTCGTCAAACTAGTATCTTCAAGTTTTGGTGAGTTTGTGAATTCACTGTACCAGCCAGAATGATTGTATTTTTATAAGGAATATCTTGACCAAGATAGATTTCCAAATTTATTCCCTGAGGATTAATAGATAGCACATAGCACAGTAGGTCAAAATTCCCCCTGGCGGACTTACTCCACTCCAAATTTGAGCTGGGGTAAGTCTTTTCTTGCATTGTGTATAGCTAGAAAGGAGACAGATAGGTGAGACGAAATTATGAAGCATTATTTGGTGCGTTTTATGAGATATATTTTGATTATAAAAGCGAGAAGATGAGCGATGCTGAAGCCATTGCCTGTACAGCTGATGCATATTTTGGTGTACAAAGTAGAGGGGAAATGGAGAAGGCTGTTGTATATATTTCAGAAGGGAGAATCTGCTTAACGCATTCAAAAATATTTATTAAAGCAAAAGAAAGAATAGTTGAGGCATTAAATTCTTTAGATTTACATAAGCTTCAAATTGAAACAACTCCAGATGAGTATAAGGACATATTAGAGCGCAGAGATATGGTATTAGATGAAATTGATAATATTCCAGTAGATTATAGCCCCTACACAAGATGGTATTACCATGAAATGGAGAAAGAAGTTAAGAACTACTTTGGGATCATTGTTAATGAAGTGGAAAATAAAAATGAAATGATAGAGAAAGTATTGGAGCGTTTTGAACGTGAATGTACGAATACGCTTAGCGAAAATATTGTTGTTAAAACTACGCTTGTAGAGTTGCTAATTAGATATGATATTAAGGGAAAGGAACAATTTGTAGAAATCAGAAAAGAGCTGGAACAGTTCGATATAAATGATGTAGGTGAACAGTTAACAGAAGCTGAGAAGGTAGATCTGTCTATCCGAATCAGCAACTTGTTGATGTTAACCGGGGCCTAGAAAATGAAGACAGGATAACATATCTAGGGCGGTAATCCGCCCTGAATAAAGTTTATTCGATACTTGCTAAAGCCTTTTTAACAAGTTGGTCTGACTGACGTGTTGTCTCTGGCAAACGATAATCGGGTGATAGGTGTAGAACCCATTCACAAGCGGTATCTAATGAAATACGATGACCAGTGGAGACGAAGATAGGCTTAACATTATTCTGTGTTCTAAGAACATTTCCGATAATATCTCCTTGATCTTGCAGTGGTGAAATAGATCCTCTTGTTAAATTGGGTTCATCATACTCTCCTAATAACCTGGTTTTTCCACAACCAATTGTAGGAATATCAAATAGAACACCTAAATGACTGGCCAGACCAAATCGCCTCGGATGCGCAATCCCCTGACCATCACAGACAACTAACTGAGGAGAGGTCTTGATCTGTTTAAATGCTTTAACTAAAGGGGGAAGCTCCCTGAACGAAAACAGTCCGGGGATATAAGGGAATTGAACAGAATCTTCAACTACCATTGATTCTACTATGTCTAATGAACTTGCTTCTAAAATGACTACTGCGGCGATCAGCAAGTCACGTTGTTCACTATATGCCACGTCTACTCCAGCGATATAACGAATTTCAGCAAATTGATCTTCTTTTATAACTTTTAAGGATAACTTTTGCTGTAATATTATTGCTTCCGTTTCGGTTAGAATCCATGAATGGTTTAATAGTGGTTCCATGTTGTATCCCTCATTTTCGAACATTAGAATATACAGAGATTTGTTTTTAGAAAATGCAAACTGCGTCACGGCTTTACTTACGCGTAAGGGTCCGTTTCGCCCGCTCAGTAATACGTTTCGTTTCCATTGTGTCAGAGGCGTCCAGCCAGTCGGAGCAAAGCTGCAGCACCCAATCCGGCTGGCTTTTGCTGGCGTCATTCAGCCAATTGGCCACCGAGTCCTGCACATATTTGACCGGATCGGAACGAAGGGGTTCAAGGAGCGGAAGCCCCTGTGCCGGGTTTTCTTTCAAGGCTTGTATATGTTTTGCCCAGACGCCTTGGGGACGTGTCGACTCCACGGCAAATCTGCGGATATTTGCGTCCTCGTCCCGGACCCATTTCGCCAAGAGGGTGATGGCTGCCTCCAGATTGGCTGAGATGTGGGCTCTTACCGCCATCCAGGCAATCTCACGCACTCCAAAATGGGAATCGGCAGCAAACGGGCGGATATGCTGCAGTATGCCGGCAATATCCATACCTGGAGTGACTCCGACGATATAAGCCGCCCAACAACGGACGCTGTCGGAGCGGTGTGACGCTAGCATAGCGAACAATTGGCCTCGCCCGGTCTCGGGCAACTCGCTCAGCAGGCGAAGCCACTGCGCTGCAATGGCCGGAATCATCTTCATCGGCTTGTCTTCTTTAAGCTTATTTAAAGCTGGCAGCATTACCTCTGCTTCATGTGAAAGACCGGAAGTGTTCAGCACAATGGACAATAACGCCCGGTGATCCACTGCCAGCCATTCTGTCAGATTAACGCTCTCAATAAAACCTTGATTTAAGAGTTCCAGCACATTTAGCGGAATATCCGCAGCCTTCTTGGCGCCTTTGCGATTAAGGATATCTGCGGGAAGTGAAGCCGTTTCGTTCATCAAAAAAAGGACCTCCTCATGGGTTGCTTTCCTTAAAATACCCTGAGCAACCGCATGGAGGATGTAATGCAGATTACAGCTTAAAGACAATCTGATATCAAATTCTCAAGTCGCTCCGGATGGATGCGGACCGTTTTAAAGCCTGTCTGGACCAGGCCGTCCCTGTTCCATTGCCGCAAGACGCCGCTTACTGCCTCACGGGTGGCTCCAACCATGTTGGCGAGTTCCTGGTGGGATAAGGACAGGTTGATCCTGGATAATCCGTCCTGCTCTTCACAGCCGAACCTGCGGGACAAACGCAGCAGAATATGCGCAAGCCTAAACCGCAAATCCCCAAGTGCCAACTGCAACATCAGACTGCCCATTTCATTAAATTGGCTGCTTAACGTCTGTATCAGGTTCAACATGAAACGGGGCCGGCTCAGCAGGAACCCTTCGAAGCGGTCTTTATTCATCAGACAAATATCACAGTCATCCAGCGTGTCTATAAAAAGCTCTCTTGTCCCAAGCGAGATGCCGGCCATTTCGCCAAAAACATTTCCTTCACTCAGAATATCGAGCGTAAATTGCTTGCCTGTGCTGCTCAGCTGGTAAAGGCGAACCTTGCCCTTTTTGACAAAAAACAACCCTTCTGTAAATGTCGACGGTGTCTGGAGCAACGTATTCGCCGGGACTGCTGTAATGGAAGTCATCTCCTCCATCTCCATTAAGTCCTCAGTGGACAGATTATTCAGAAGATTAAACTGGGATAAATACTGGATGCTATCCATGAATCCTCCTTGGCATGTAATACGGCTCTGCCGTATAAATGAACCCCGGGCTGCATAAAAGCCCGGGGTTTATTTTGTGTCCGATAGCCACCCTTAGGTAATGGAGGCTTCGTAGATATCATGTGTAGATTTTGCGAGCATAACATTGAATTCATCGTCCGATAGCTGATCGCTGAGCCCTTGCGATAAAGCGCGGGAGAAGCTGGCGATCAGTCCATGGTTATGTGCCAGCTTATCATTGGCTTCAGCTTGGGAATAGCCTCCAGACAAAGCCACGACCCGTACCACATGCGGATCTTCAATCAAATCGCTGTAGAAATTGTCCTCAGTCGGTATGGACAGTTTTAGCATGACCTTTACATCTTTGCCAAGGGCGGATAATTGAGTAGAGAGTTCGTGTTTTAAAAGCTTCTCAGCTTGTCCCTTATCTGCGCTGTGGATATCCACTTCCGGTTCAATGATCGGCACCAGGCCATAACCAGCAATTTGCTTAGCAATGGTGAACTGCTGTTCGACAACTTTTTGAATGCCTTCGGGATTTGCTTCCTTAATCAGCGAGCGCATCTTGGTTCCGAAGATGTTTTTCTGCACTGCGCGCTTCAGAAGGTCATCCAATCCGGGAATAGGCTTCATGAGCTGAACCCCATTTTCAAGTTCGTCCAGACCTTGATCGATTTTCAAAAAAGGCACAATGCCTTTCTCTTCCCAGAGATAATCGGCGGTTAATTGCCCGTCAATGAAACGATCCATCGTGTTCTCAAAAAGAATAGCACCTAAAATGTGCTTGGAATCAAACGCTGAGCTCTTGATAATACGTGTTCTCATTTCGTGAACCCGTTCAAACATCTCTTCTTCATTGGAATAGCGGTCTTCCTGAATACCGTATTGCAGCAGTGCTTTAGGCGTGCTTCCACCGCTTTGATCTAAAGCCGCAATGAAGCCCTTTCCCGTGTGAATCCGGTTCAATTGTTTCGTATTCATGGTCGCTTCCCCTTCCCTTTCATAAAGTGAATGGTAACTGTTTCAATCATGTATAGTTTAGTTAGATTAAACGAACAATGCAAACTAAAGGAAAAGACAGGGAAGCCAATCAAGTATGAGAGGTGAGTTCACATGAGTATTGATTTGATCTGCACGATAGGTCCGGCTAGTTCTTCTCCTGCGGTTCTCAAGGAATTGCTGCTGAGCGGGATGACGACTGCCCGGCTCAATATGTCGCACGGAAGCCATGAAGAGCATGAGCGGGTAATCGAAGCTTTACGGTCAGCCGCTGCCGAATCGGGACAGCCTGTACGGATTATGGGTGACTTGCAAGGACCGAAAATCCGTCTGAAGAACGTAAAAGGGGACGCGATTCGCTTAGATGAGGGTCAAACGTTTATCCTTGACCAGTCTGATGAACCGGGGAGCCGGGAACGCGCAGCGCTCGATAATCCTGGTGTAATGGAAGATATTTTACAAGGAGCAACTATTTTAATCAATGACGGGGAAGTCAAGCTTGAGGCGTCGCATTTGGAGGAAATTCGAGAGTTTGTAGCTTCACTGGGGAAATATAGTCAACCTGGCCTTATTTCTAAAATCGAAACTATTCATGCCGTGCGTAACTTTCCATCCATCATGGAGGCGTCCGAGGGGATCATGATTGCGCGCGGAGATCTTGGCGTGGAGCTGCCTTTTGAACGGATCCCCTTTATTCAGAAAGCGATTCTTCGCGAGTGCAGCCTGTCGAAGACCTATGTAATTACGGCCACCCAAATGCTGCAATCCATGGTCGATCATCCGGTTCCGACGCGCGCAGAGGTAACAGATGTCTCTCAGGCCGTAATGGACGGGAGCGATGCCGTGATGCTGTCAGCTGAGAGCTCGGTTGGTCATTATCCTGTGCAGAGCACAAGAGCCCTGAATACGATAGCCAAATTTGCAGAGAACATGCGAGAGCAAGGGAAAAACGGTTTTTCACTGGAGGAGATTTGCTCCGAGTCCCTATTTGATAATCTGTATAAGGGACACATAAAATAAATAGCGGCTGGCGGAAATCGTCCCGAGAATCCGAAAGGCGAACAAAGCAGCGGGTCTCCCGGTTATTGGAGATTCGCTGCTTTGTGTTTTCGCTCAACCGCCGTTTAGGTGATAACCTATTTCAAGCCGTTGCTTTAGCAAATATGATGAAGAACAACATCAACTCGCCTAATATAAGATGTGGAGAAGCCGCTATAAATAGGTCCAGGGTAAACAGGGCACACAGAATGCCGGTTAACAGAGTAACAACGGTGAAGCTGGGTCTAAGATGATTGAATTTGTACTGATAGAGTATGAACATCACGGAAATATAATAGATCAGCACAGAGCCGAAGGCAAAACAAAGCATAAAGACGTACTCCAATTGATCTATAAAGAGAAGTTGTATGGAAGCGGCAATCATACTGAGTGAAAAATAAATAAACAAGTGCCCGTATATGAGGCTCTGTCCTGCCGTTTGTTTCGATTTGTCTACGTGCTTCTCCACATTCTCGAAGTATTGCCACCAGATGGCTATCACTAATAGAAAAGCCAGGGCTGCAAATAAAACAGAAGATCCTGTGAATTTATAGGATTGCAGGACAGACAGCATGCTGACTACCGACTCACCAAGCAGAATCAGGGTGAACAACGCAAATCGTTCTAATAAATGCGCAGTATGAATCGGCGTCTTGACCAAAATTTTTCGTCCGAGCAGAGGTACAATAATGTCCACAGCAATGCCTGCATATAGAAACAAATACCGTACTGAGGAGTCAAAAAAGAGGGAAACGCAGGAGATAACGATCCCCAGCCCAAAGGAGGCTCCTAAGAATCGGGCTGTTTTCTGTTTATGTGCAGCCTCTGTCCGCGAAGAGAGCACATACTGGACGGCGGTTAAGCTCCTTAAACTGATATATCCGACAAAAAACGGCAAATAATTTGCATCAAAGTCCACATCAAGACTGGCGGTCATGATCAAAACAAAAAACAGCTGCACGATCATAAAGAGCCGTTGCGCATTGCTGTCACGGCCGAATCGGTTGATGTATACGGATTGCCCTACCCAAGCCCACCAAATCGGAACGAAAATCAGGATGAATTTCACCAGATGCTCAACGGAAATACTGTTATGCTCGACATGCAGTAATACATGGGTAGCTTTGGAAACAGCAGCTACAAATAGCAAATCGTAAAAAAGCTCTAGCCAAGAAACCTTTTTCTCATGCATTGTTAGGAAGCCCCCTCAGATTCTGCAGAATAGGTGTGGAGACTGGTGACGTTTCATCAGAATATATTAGCACGGAATTACTTAAAAAATAAGCAAATATTTAGACCCTTTAGCTGTTATGTCGTAAACTATATATACGTGATTTTCGCGTAAACACAGGAAGGACTTTTAATTTCACTATGAATACGAAGCCGCTAACAAAAACTGTAACATTCATTGAAGCTCTGGCCATTGTGGTGGGGATGATCATCGGATCGGGGATTTTTCTGAAGCCTAGTATTGTGCTGAATCATGCCGGTACGGCATGGATGAGTATTTTGGCCTGGGGGATTGGAGGAATCATAACGCTGGCCTCGGCGCTGAGCGTGGCGGAAATCGCAGCCGCCATTCCTAAGTCAGGAGGTCTCTATACTTATCTAGGTGAACTGTACGGCGGGGTATTCGGTTATTTGCTGGGTTGGGTGCAGGCTGTAATCTCCTATCCGGCCTCCGTTGCGGCGCTGGCGATAGCGTTTGCCACATACTCCGGATACTTTTTGCCGCTCAATCAATGGCAGCAGAAGCTGCTGGCGGTGTCCATTCTGGCATTCATTCTCCTCATGAACGTCATTGCGACCAAATTCGGCGGTATTATTCAGACGGTTGCGACTGTTGGGAAGCTGATTCCGGTTGCAGGTATCGTAGGAGTAGGTTTATTCTCGGATTTGGCTCCCGGCTTTGGAGGGATTGGAGCTACTGCGACTGGTGCGGGCTTTGGGGCGGCGGTTCTGGGCACATTATGGGCCTATGACGGTTGGATCAGCGTGACCAATATGGCAGGTGAAATTAAAGATCCGGCCAAGACCCTGCCGAAGGTCATCTCCATTGGTGTGATGTTCGTGATCGCCGTTTATGTGTTGTTCAATATTGCAATTTTCAAGGCGCTGCCTTACGATCAGATCATTTCTTCTCAGACTCCTGGGGCTGATGCAGCCGAGGCTTTGTTTGGCAGCGGCGGCGGAGCTTTCATTACTGCGGGGATTATCGTGTCTGTACTTGGTGCGCTAAATGGGTATTTAATGACCGCGGCGCGGGTGCCTCAGGCAATGGGGGAGAAGAATCAGATTCCTTTTTCCCGGGTACTCCGAAGCATCCATCCCAAGTTCCAGACTCCAGCCAATGCGCTCATTTTTCAAAGTGTGCTGGCGGTCATCTATATTTTCTCGGGAACCTTTAATACGCTGACGGATTTGCTGGTGTTTGTGTTGTGGATTTTCTTTACAATGGGTGTGTTTGGTGTGTTCATCTTGCGTAAAAAACTGCCGCAGGAGAAAGGACGTTACCGTGTGCCACTCTACCCGGTTACCCCTATCTTAGGGGTGGCAGGCGGGATCTATATTCTGGCCAGCACAATTGTGAGTGATCCGCTGCGTTCTCTTGTGGGTATCGGCATTACGCTGGCCGGACTCCCGGTCTACTATGTGCTGTCCCGCAAAAACCGGTAGTTTTAAAATAATGAAAGAACTTGAGTAATAATTTTCTTGACAGAAGAAATATAAAGTTATATGATATTAAAGCGTCTTTTAAAGATGATTTCTTTTTTTGAAAGATTCTAGTCTAGTGGAATTCGAATAATTAGACATCTATTTGGACTCTTAGCTCAGTTGGTAGAGCAGTTGACTCTTAATCAATTGGTCCAGGGTTCGAGTCCCTGAGAGTCCATCACAGAAAAAACGGCAGAGATGCCGTTTTTTCTGCTGTTCGGGTAGTGGAGTGGCTTTTTATTTGGTTTTGAATCGTGGTATAGTTTGGATAGAAAAGACGTACAATGCAAAGAGAGCCGTGCGTCAACACGACTCTCTAGGCAATAGCCGCTTTTAAGGGCGGCGGCTTTAAGGTATTACGGGCAGAGATAGACCGCATCCTTTGCGAGAGGGCGGTTGACACATACAAAGCGACTCCAAAGCTCTTGCTCTTATGGGACAAGCGAACCAAACACGTCAAATACCGGCGTGTTTTTTTGCGTTTAATTTCGGCGTCGATCATGCTCCAGCTCTTCTTTTATATATTGCATCAAAAGCTTCTTGGAAGAGGAGATATACTCATCATTGCGTGCTTGCAGCAGGCCGACCGGAATGGCGGAATCCTTCAGTTCAACTTGGATTCTCACAACATTTGGCGGTAATGGCGTAGAATCGAGAACGGCTCCTATGGAGGAAGGGATTTGCTGGACGAACCCCGCAATGGCTGAGATTTGACTTACTGTATACAGAAATGGAGTTTCAGTGTAACGGGAAAATTGCTTCGATAACCGCGAATAATATAAACAGGTAGTTCCCCCGGAAATGATTGGATAACCCAGTAATTCTTCAAAAGAGATTCCGTCTCTCCCCACCAACGGGTGGTTGTCCACTGCGATGAAAGAAATACGCTCGTTGTACAGTGGCTCAAAGTGAAACGAAGCCGCCTCGGCAGGTTCTCCGCATAGGGCAAAGTCCAATACATTCTGAAGCAGTGAACGGGACAGAGAGGTTGTGTTCCCGATTACGAAGTGGCAGGATACATTGGGCTTATTGTCGCGGAACCGCTTTAGCGAGTTTGGCAGTACCTGCTCTGTTAACGATTCCAGCCCTCCGATACTGAGAGTGCCGATCTCCTCTTTTTGCAAAGCTTTGGCCTGTTCTGCTACATAGTTCCAGTGTTGAATCAGCTTGTCGATCTCTGTTGCAAATATTTGCCCGGCAGCGGTGAGCTCTGAATCCCAGCCTCGTTTGAAAAGCTTGATGCCCAGTTCCTTCTCCAGCCGCTGAACCTGGTTCGTAATCGTAGATTGTGCGTAGTTCAGTTTTGCGGCGGCTTTGGAGAAGTTTCCTTCTTGAAGGATAGTCTGAAATGTAGTGAGTTCCTTTAAGTCCATAGTCTATATCTCCATCGGAAAAATTGAATTTTTGTATCATTTAATTCAATTATACAGAATAAGAGGTGGAGAGTACAATAAGGATAAATCGCGCTAAAGGAGTGAAGTGAACATGCCATTCGTCAGGGTAAGTTACATGGAAAATAAATACGATGCGGAGCAATTACCCATTATTAGCCGTGATATCATGAGTGCTCTAGTTGAGCATTTTAACGTACCTGAGGATGATTTTTTTCAAGTATTCCATGCACACAAAGCAAGTGAGTTTTACTATAGTCCGAATTACTTGAACATAGAGCGAACGGATGGACTGCTCTTTATTCAAATCACGCTCAAATCCGGAAGAAGCACGGAGCAAAAAAAGAGCTTTTACAGCAAGTTGGCTCAACTGTTATCGAATACCCTCCACATCAGGAAGGAAGACGTCTTCGTCGTGCTGGTCGATACGGAATTTGAGGACTGGACGTTTGGTAGTGGCATCGCACAAATGATTGAACGTCCATAGAAGGAAAGGAGGGGAATGGAATGAAGCATCGTAAAATTGCATCGAAAGCCCTTGAAACCTTTGGGGAGATTGCCCCAGCGTTTGCCCGCTATTCGGAAGAAGTGCTCTTCGAGGAGGTATGGCGGAGAGAGCAACTATCGCTTCGGGAACGCAGTCTCCTTACGGTATCGGCGCTAGTCGCTGGTGGACTTACCGGGCAGTTGCCCTTTCATATCCGTCTGGCCCGGGAGAACGGTCTATCCGAGGAAGAATTGATCGAAGCGATAACTCATCTCGCTAGAAAGTGATTCCCAAAGTGACAACAATGTAACAAACCCCCTCCTGCTTATCACCTGGATCGAACGACAGGGTTTGCGCTTAACCATACAATTAATGTGTTGGTTGGAACTGCCTGTTCGATCTGACTTGGGTTAAGCCCAAATTTAAGGGAAGCAAGGAGAGGATTTTCGTTGAGTAAGAATAAGAATAAGAATAACAAAACCCGCCGCACGTCCGGCATGCTGGCCGCTCTGCTGATGCTGACTCTTGCCGGTGAAGCAAGCGCGTATGCTCAGCCGTCTGAGCCATCAGATCATTTAGCCTCGGTCCAACAAGTTGCCGCACTCAGCAGCGCTGCCCCGGGAGATTTAAAGAACGGGCCCCGTGATGCGAAGGAAGTTGAGGCGTTTCTTGACGCATTTTTTGCCCAGGATGCCATAAAGCAAAAAGCCGGATCGGCTGCGATCTCTGTTGTTCAAGACGGGAAGGTGCTCGTCTCCAAAGGTTACGGCGTAGCTGACAAAACGTCGAAGGCACGGGTTGATGCCAACCTGGGTACCTTCCGGATCGGCTCCGTTTCTAAAGTATTTACAGCCGCAGCCATTATGCAACTTGTCGATCAAGGGAAAATTTCGCTTCAGGACAACATTGAAAAGTACCTGGATGGTTATAAAGTAACAAATCCCTTCGATACACCGGTAACGATAGAGCATCTGTTGACGCATACGACCGGTTTTGAAGTACGCGAACCTACGGATGCCAGCTATTTATTTGACCCTTCCCAGAAACCTATTTCATTAAAAGAAAGCATCTACGATGTGTTCCCGCCTGTTGTTCGCAAGCCGGGAACGTCCTATATGTACGATAATTTTGCTTCCAGGCTGCAAGGATACATTGTGCAGAAGGTAAGTGGAGAATCCTTCGGGAGTTATGTGCAAAAACATCTGTTTAAGCCGCTCGGTATGACTTCAAGCAGCTTTAGCATGACCAAAGATTTGACCCGCCGGCTTGTAACTTCTTATGATGCGGAGGGCAATGTTATTCCGGTGTATGGTTTTTCGCCGGGTGAATGGCCGGAGGGCAGCATGTTATCGACCGCCTCCGATATGGCATTGTTTATGAAAGCTTTTCTGAATGATGGCCGTGCGGCGGACGGCACGGTTATCCTGTCACCTGAATCGGTGAAGGCGATGTCGGCTTATCAGATAGCCATCCATCCGGATTTGCCGGATATGACATATGGCTTTGAGTCACCCGTTCTTCCGGCCAAAACGAAGGGTGAAACAGTGATCTCCAAAGGTGGCGACATTCTGGGCTATAGTTCGCTGCTATGGATTCTGCCTGACCGTAAAACGGGTGTTTTCGTTTCTTACAATACGAATCAGGATTTGCGTAATGATCTGTTTACCGCTTTTATGAATCATTATTATGCGAGTGGCAAATCGCCGTATGAAGCGAAGGGTTTCAAGGTACAGTCCGCGGAAGACCTTGCCAAGTTTGAAGGCCTGTACTCCGATTTGCGGATTAAACTGTTGACCAAAGTCGAAGTGGCAGGAGATGGCACTCTAATGGTGAGCGATATGCTCAGCCGTCACCAGTTGAAGCAGACCGGCGAGCTGCTGTTCGTTGATGAGGAGGGGAATCCTCTAGCCTTCAAGGCGGATGCCGAGGGCCGTATCCTCTATATGAAATACTCTAATTTATTCAGCTATGCGGCCAAAATACCGGAGGATCCAGCCGAATTCCCGGATGTATCGGCCGATCATCCGTATGCCAGTTACATTCTTAGCTTAAAGTCACTGGGCTTCTTAACGGAAGATTTGTCACAGCCATTTGAGCCTACGCAAACGGTCACCCGTGGAGCGTTCATCCATACTTTTAACGCGATATGGAGCATCCCTGAATCTTCAAATCCGTCTGTATTCAAGGATACTGAAAGTTCTCCCTACCGAAAGGATATTCAAGCCGCTGTCGAGGCCGGTATGCTGAATGGAACGGGGAGCGGATTGTTCGAACCGGACCGTCCGATTCTTCGCGAAGAAGCTGCGGCTATCGTCTACCGCTTGCTTACTGTAACGGGAATTAGGGTGCCGGATTCCACGGCTGTCCTTGCACCGGGCACGTCGAAATGGGCTGCCGATGCTGTCAGCTCTGCGGTCATCTGGAAGCTGCATGGACCGGAGGTGACCGAATCGAACGGCATGTTCGATTATGGCTCTCAGCGGGCGTTGAACAAGCAGGAACTGGCGGCTTTGCTGTTCACGATGCTGCTTCCGCAATAAGTTCATTACAGTGGGGGGGGCGATTCATTTGCCTCCCCTTTTTGTATGGAAGCACGGAATGGTATGATGAAGGAGCAACAGCCGGAAGGGAGTTCGCCGATATGGATTTTAATATATTTATTATCGAAGATGATGAGGCCATTTTTGCTTCCTTAAAGGAACGATTGGAGCAGTGGTCGTTTCATGTCACGGGACCGGAGCGATTTGATGATGTGATGAGCACCTACATTAAAGTGCAGCCCCAGCTGGTCATCATAGATATACAACTTCCAATGTATGATGGTTTTCACTGGTGCCGGGAGATTCGGGCAGTGTCAAAAGTGCCGATTCTCTTTCTATCTTCGCGCGATCATCCGCTGGATATGGTGATGGCGATGAATATGGGGGCGGACGATTATATTCAAAAGCCGTTTCATATAGACGTGCTGCTCGCGCAAATACAAGCGATTCTCCGCCGGACCTATGCTTACAGAGAGGAAGCTGATGACCTTATCGAATGGAACGGCACCATTATTGATATGAAGCGTGGCCTGATCCGCAAGGATGGGCAGGACGTGTTATTGACCAAGAACGAATTTTTTATTCTGGTGGTGCTCGTCAAGGAGAAGGATAAAGTGATTTTACGCCAGGATCTGATCCGCAAGCTGTGGGATGATGAGACCTTCGTCAACGACAATACGCTGACAGCGAACATAACGCGGCTGCGTCAAAAGCTGGCGCTTTTCCAACTGGAAGAAGCAATTATAACAAAAAAAGGGCTTGGATATATGGCGTGTACGTTATGAGCGGGAAACGTTTATTCCTCCGCTATCTGTATGACAGGAAAAGCTGGATTGTGTTCTTCCTGTTCTCATTGTTATTTGTAGATTTGCTGATCTGGATCGATAATGGTATTTCCATCCGGGGCAATTCGATGCTCTATTTAAACCTGCTGCTAATTCTGGCGATGATCGTTTTCCTAGGGTGGCGTTTTCGCAAAGAAACGAGGTATTCGCGAGCGCTGGTTGAACTGGCTGAAGGGATCCATGAGGATTGGGTTGAAACCTTGCCTTCAACTTATTTGTATCAGGAGGAGGCGACGAACCAGCTCTTACGGGCAGTGGACCACTGGTACTGGCATAAAATATCGAAGAGCCATTCTGCCCGATCTATGGAGCAGGATTATATCGCTGCCTGGGTGCATGAGGTGAAGACGCCGCTGACTGCGGTGAAATTAACCATCGATGCCAACAGAGACCATCCGGCGATGCGTAAAATCGAATCGGAATGGCTGCGGATTCATTTACTAATCGACCAGCAATTATACATTTCGCGTTTGCCGACACTTGAGGCTGATTATGTGTTGGAACAGACGGGAATTCAGCGGCTTGCTGCACTGGAAGTACGTGAGCTTAGCTCCTGGTGTATGGAGAAAAATATAGCTGTTGAGTTTGAAGGCGAAGAGACTTTAGTTAGAACGGACCGCAAATGGTGCCGTTTTATTATCCGTCAAATATTGACGAATGCGGTTAAATATAGCCCGGAGGGCGGAATGATTGTACTTTCAACTACAGCCATAGAGGATGGGCCTGTCAGATTAACGATTAGAGATGAAGGACCGGGCATCGCCGCACATGACTTGCCGCGTATTTTCGATAAAGGCTTTACCGGTGGGAACGGCAGACTGCAAAATGCGGCAACTGGACTGGGGCTCTATTTAGCTCAAACTGTTGCGGATAAAATCGGGATTAGGTTAACGGTAGAGTCGGAGCCCCAATCAGGAACGGCTATGCAGATGACCTTCACCGCGATCAATGCGTTCGAATCTGTCCGGACTTCAATATGATAATATTGTCACGTAGAACCTCCTGCTTGTCATCTGATACGGGCGACGGGCATGGCCTGTTTCTCTAAAATGAAGGTTATATCAGAGTGGAGGCTATGGAGATGAATCAAAACAATGGGCTGAGAACCGTGCTGCATGCGCAGGATGTCCGTAAATCATTTGGTGTCAGGGGAAATGTTCAGCAGGTGCTGAAGGGCATCAACCTGCGTGTAGTGGAAGGTGAGTTTGTCGGAATCATGGGGCCGTCCGGGTCGGGGAAGTCGACTTTGATCAAAGTGTTGGCGACCATTGATAAAGCGACGGAAGGCAAAATTCTCGTCGAAGATACGGACGTCTCGATTATGAAAAATAGCGAATTGTCTGCTTTTCGGCGCAGGAAGCTGGGCTTCATCTTTCAGGATTACAACTTACTTGATACGTTGACGGTAAAAGAGAATATCCTGCTTCCCCTTTCCCTCGATAAGATGAAGAAAGCAGCGGTGGAGGCTGATTTTCAGGCCATGGCTGCAGATCTTGGCATCGGGGAGATTGCCCATAAATATCCGAATGAAATTTCCGGGGGGCAGCGGCAACGGACGTCTGCTGCACGCGCATTAATCCACCGGCCCTCCATCGTTTTTGCGGATGAGCCGACAGGTGCTTTGGATTCGAAGGCGGCCTCCTCTCTGTTGGGAATGTTGGAGGAGCTTAACGGGCAGCAAAATATTACCATTATGATGGTGACTCATGATCCTGTGGCCTCGAGCTATTGCAGCCGAGTTGTGTTTTTGAAGGACGGAATGCTGTATTCCGAATTGTACCGTGGCAGCAAGACACGGCAAGCTTTCTTTAAAGATATATTGAATGTGCAGGCCGTGCTCGGGGGTGATCATATTGACACTGTTTGAGTTGATTATCCGTGGTGTGCGGAAAAATATTAAAAATTACTACTTATATTATTTTGCACTAATTTTCAGTACAGCCCTTTATTTCGTGTTTGCCACATTGCAGAATGACTCATCGGTAATGGCAGCATCATTCGGCGATATTCCATTTACTTTGGTGTTTGATGTGGCCGGAATTTTGGTGCTCACGATTGTAGTTGTATTCATGATCTACGCGAACAGCATTTTTCTGAAACGGCGCAGCAAGGAAATCGGGCTGTATCAGCTGGTGGGGCTGACGCACAGCGCGGTAGCAAGGTTGCTCATCACGGAGAGTGCGCTGCTGGGGATGGGGGCGCTCCTGACCGGAATAGTTGGGGGAGCGCTTGTGGCGCGGATTTTTATGCTTATTCTGATGAAACTGATCGGTATAGAAAGCGTTGTAACCCTCTCTTTCTCGAGTGGAGCCGCCTTGCAGACCGTCATCGTATTTACTGTGCTTATCGGCCTTACCATGGTACAAATGCTGTTCAAGGTTTACCGCTCAACGCTGCTCGATCTATTCAAGGCGGACAAGCAGGGCGATTATCCGCAAGAGCCGAAGACTGTTTTGTCCGCTTTGATGGGGCTGCTTGGGATTGGACTGATCGTTACAGGCTATCTGCTCTCCAGCCAAACCCTCGGCCAGAATCTGTTCCAGCAGGTGCTAGTGATTCTTGCCTCGACCATACTTGGAACCTATTTGCTGTTTCGTGTGACGATAGGCTGGCTGTTCTTCCGGATACGAAAGGGGAAGGATGGACAGCTCGGGCTAAAAAACAGTTTGTCGCTAGCCCCGATCATGCATCGCATGAAGGGGAATGCGAACTCGCTCACCCTGATTACCATTCTATCTGCGATGACGCTGACGATGGTAGCCATCTCTTATTCGCTGTACTATTCGGCGGAGAGTGAGTCTAGAGCAATGCTGCCTTACGACGTTATCTTTGCCAATAATGAGCGGGCTGCGAAGTCATTTCGTGTTGAGCTGGAGAAGGCCGGAATTGCGTTTGCTCATCGACCGGTTGAGGCTGTCCGGCTGCCTGGCACGATCAGTATAGGGCAAGGGGACGGACGCAGCCTGTTGTTGCTCGCGGCAGAACAATTGCAGGCAAGCGGTGCAGACATTATTGTCCCAGGACAGGGGGAGGCCGTCTGGTACACTGGCCTCAAGAAGGCGCTAAGCAAGCAGCCGTTTCCGGTTACTTTTCCACAAGCTGTTGATTTCGGGGCAAGTGGGGTTCACGCCAACATACAATTAATACGGGGAAATGATCGCTATGCCATGAATTTCAGCTTACACGGCCATCAGCTTGTGATGCCGCTGGCCTCGATAAGGGCTATTCGTGAGCAAATGCCATCTTCGCCTGCATATGAAGCGATTGTGATCGACACTTACCAAATTGCGGATAAGAATGAGCGTGCAGCGGCAGCTGGTATCTATGCGAAATATGTCAAGGAAGAGGGAGGCAATCCCGATTTCGATAGCTTTTATAAAGGGTCGCTCCGAAAATTCGGGCTGATCATTTTCATAGCAGGTTTTCTCGGCCTGATCTTCCTGATCTCTACGGGCAGTATTCTGTATTTCAAGCAAATGACAGAGGCGGAGCAGGAGAGGGATAGCTATACGATTCTATGGCAGCTCGGATTCGGAGAGCGTGAGATCATGGGCGGCATTATCCGCAAGCAGATGTTTGTATTCGCGATACCGCTTGCGATCGGGCTTTTGCATTCCATCTTCGCCGTAAAAGCGGCTTCTGCGCTGTCTTTATCTAACCTCACCTTCCCGGCAGCTATTGCCATGTCGGTATATACGCTCATCTATTTTCTGTTCGCTGTGCTCACTGTTGTTTATTATCGCCGGATTGTGAAGATGTCTCAGCATTAAGGCTAGTAAGTTGTGCGAGCTCCTGCATTATATCCACTATTTTTTTGAAAATTGTACAAAATTTAGGTAGATTAATGAACCGAAACCGGTTTATAATGGGTTTATACAAAATGTTTGCGCTTACATATTTTCCTGTGAAACTACCCCTGTAACGAAGTCAACAGGCGTTTATATACGAAACCGGTTGGAATAACAATAGTCTAAGCCGATTCGACTGCCCCCCTCCAAAGGTGTCGGCACCTATACAGTGTGGAAAACGCTTATTTATGCTCTGGCTATTCCGGGTTTCAAATGTGCGGAGCGCGCGCCGTGCATTGAAATAAGAGAAAATAAGTGAGGTGATATTACTGGGCTGATCATGGGTAGACTGTTACCGTCTGTTTTCCTGCGTCCTATTAAAACTTTCATTTTAAGAGGAGGGAAAGATGATGTTGAGAAGGGGAAAAGTTCTGGTTCTATTACTTCTGTTCACACTCTTGATTTCTTTAGTACCCGCTGGGCATTCAAATGCAGCTTCTAACTGGAATCAGGTATGGAGCGACGAATTCGACGGGAATTCTCTGAATACTGGCAATTGGTCTGCCGAAGTTAACGGCGATGGCGGGGGAAACAATGAACTGCAGTACTACACCAACCGTGCGCAGAACTTGAAAGTTACCGGGGGGAATCTCGTCATTACTGCACTAAAAGAATCCTATGGCGGAAAGAATTACACCTCTGCAAGGATAAAGACACAAGGATTAAAAAGTTTTACCTATGGAAAAATCGAAGCGAGAATCAAGTTGCCCTCAGGGCAGGGAATATGGCCGGCATTTTGGATGCTTGGAACGAACATCGATTCGGCGCATTGGCCTCAGTGCGGGGAAATCGACATTATGGAGCGTGTGAACAATAATGCCTTTGTTAATGGCACAGTGCATTGGGATGCCAATGGACATGCTGAGTATGGACAGGTATCCGGCAATTTGGATTTTTCCCAGTACCATGTCTACAGCATTGAGTGGGATGCAAATTATATTAAGTGGTTTGTAGACGGCAACCAATATAATGCCTTCTATATTGAGAACGGAACTGGAAATACGGAAGAATACCAGAAGCCATTCTTTATACTGCTCAATCTTGCCGTGGGCGGAAATTGGCCGGGCAGTCCCGACAATTCAACTCCATTCCCGGCACAAATGCTGGTTGATTATGTACGCGTGTATCAGGCGTCCACTTCGCCAAACATCGAAAGCGGCAGTATTTATACCTTAACAAACAAGGCGAGCGGCAAGGCGCTGGATGTAGTGGACGTTTCCACAGCCAGTGGAGCTAAAATGCAGCAATGGACCAATTACACTGCCAATAACCAGAAATTCAAGGTAGAGAGTACAGGTGACGGATACTACAAGCTTACAGCATTGCATAGCGGAAAAGTATTGGATGTCCCAAACTCAAGTACTTCCACCGGTGTACAGCTTCAGCAATGGGACGATAATGGTTCCAATGCCCAGCGGTGGAGAATCGTGGATGCGGGAGGCGGATATTTCAAACTTGTTTCCAAAGTGAGTGGACTGGCCATGGACGTATCCGGATCTTCTACGGCAGATGGGGCAGTGGTCCAGCAATGGACCGACAATGGAAGTGATGCTCAGAAGTGGTTGTTTACCAAAGTTAACTAACACCCTAGCAGGACACTGAAACAAATTTGTCTGAATGCCGTGCCCCGTTTCGGGTAATTTATGAATCTTGTGACGGGGTGCAGCTTTATTGCTTCTGCTCTATGGGGAAAAGACGAAAACGCAGGCTTAGCTGTGCACTGCAATCTGTACCTCGAAACCGTCCGGATCCAGTACATAAAAGAACGATATGCGTGGATTCGGCGTGATCGGACCACGCGCTACCGGGATACCCTGGCTTTTGAAACTCTCTATTGCCTCATCCAGTGACGCCACCTCGAACCCAATGGACACACCGCATTCCGGCTTCAGAGCCGGGTCGCTTCCCTGAATAAGCTCGATCTTGGGCTGCCCCTCCGTGCCTAACATAACAATCTGTCTTCCTCTGCTCTCAAATCTGCGGTCAATCGGAAGTCCCAGAATGCTGTGATAAAAATTAAGGGATGCCTCCAGATCCCGCACCCTGAGCGTAATCCAATTCATGCTCAATATCATGTATCCTATCCCCTTTTTGTGGATTTTCTATTTTGTTCATTATACGCTATTTTGGGGCAAGCATGTTTCCAACAATCCGCAGACTCTGCTTTCGGGTAACGAATCTGGACAACTGTGCTCCGAGGTAATTTTGCGAGCCTGGAACAGTGTATATCTTCTTTTTCGCGAGTGAGCGCAGCGCAGTCTCAACTACCTGCTGTGGAGTTGCTTTCTTCCCGACTGAAGCATCCTCAGTCCCCACGACGGTGAAGAAAGCTGTATCGGTAGAACCGGGGCAAAGTGCAAAGAACTGGACTCCACGGTCACGATTCTCCCACCATAATGCGTCTGTAAAGGACAAGACAAAAGCTTTGGTTGCCCCATACACAGCCATATAGGGGAGCGGCTGAAATCCTGCGGTGGACGATACATTGATCACAGTACCAGAGCTTCTGCGCAGCATATCCGGCAAGAATAAATGAGTCATATTTACGACGGCAGCAACATTCAACATAATCTCCTCATGCTGCCGCTGACCTGAGATTTGCTCGAACCTCCCATGAGTGGCAAATCCGGCATTATTGACCAGCAGCTCAATCTCAAGCTTCAACAGCTGGCATTGCTGGAACAATTCGCTTGGTGCACTTGCTTCCGTAAGATCCATAGCTATGACTTTGACTTTGATGTTATAGCTTCTTTCGAGTTCCGCTGCCAAGTCATCGAGTTTGTTCTTAGATCTGGCTACGAGAACCAGATGGCTTCCTTGTTTAGCCAGCTGTATTGCGAATTGTTCGCCAATGCCGGAAGAGGCACCCGTGACTAGCGACCATTTTCCTTGAATATTCATAAAATAACTCCTCCTATTAAAACGATGTATTCGTTAAGAAACAGTGTTTCCTATTGAAATCATAGTAACCTGCTGGCTGGAGAAAGTCAAACCTTCTTTTTTTAAAAATTTGCAAGAAGATATGTGTATGTAGGATTGACTTTGTGGAATCGACTGTATAGAATGCGTGGTATATGATTGGAAACTGCGTTTCCCGAGAATAACAACATAACTAAAGAAGGCGATTAAGTTGAATGAACCTAACAATTTTGCTGACGCAAGCAATAGAAAGCTGACAACCTACCAGGAAGCCCGCTTACAGAACACAGCTAGTCTTCGTCAACTCGTAGTTGATGCAGCAGCCTTTATTCTTCAGGAAGAAGGGCCGGAAGCTGTCACCGTGCGAAAAGTAGCTCAGAAGATGGGTTGCTCGACCAAGATCATCTACAGTCTGTTTGCTAATAAAGAAGGTTTAGCCCAGCAATTATATCTGGAGGGCTGCAAAATACTCTCGAGCGAATTTGAGAGTGCTTCACAGTCAGAGGATCTGCAGCAGTATTTAATTAATCTGGCAGAAGTGTATTGGGAATTTGGCCAGCGCTATACCAGCTACTATAAATTGATGTTTGGGGGAGCATTTGCAGATTTCAAACCGGATGAGCAGAGCATGAAAGGCACTGTTACTGCTATGCGGCGCTTGTTATCCGTGATTGTCAGCGCTCAAGAGCAAGGCCTAATTACTGGTGATTCAAATGCGGAATTTATTGTAGGTACGATTTGGTCCTCTCTTCACGGAGTGATTCACCTGCACATAGGAGGACATTTGGGAAGTGTCGCAGCGTCGCACGCAGTGTATAAAGGAACGGTAGCTCTGCTTGCAAGCTCACTGTTTGCACCTGCAGCCGCAGCCAAGCATTTAAAGCAGGAGTAGTTAGTGAAATCCTTTATATAAGGCCTGGGTTCGAATCCTGAGAGTCTATAACACAATTAAACGGCAGAGATGCCGTTTTTTTGTTTCTAAATTTGTTATAAATCTTTACAAATGCCGAAGAACGAAGCCTATTTCCGAAAAAAAGGAAAAGGTATATAAGTAAGGGAGAACTAGAACTTATTAATTTTATAGGGATAAATTCCGATAAAGAAAGAGTCCTGTACAACTAAAGTCACACCTGCATACCCATAACGGGACAGAAAAAACCGAGTTTGAAACAAAGGCAAATCCGTACGAAAGTCGGAGACGCAAAGCCACGGGTCTACTTCATCCAAAGGAGGATGTTAAGACAGCCGGGCCGCTCAAGGCACTTGGTTTTTTGGCGTGCCTACAAATAGCGCTGGGGGAGAGAAGTAAATGAGGTTTAGAAGGAAAGGGAAGTTTTCGCGGACGGTTGTGTCCGCAGTGGCGGTGAGTATGCTTGTGGGCCTGTTTAGCGGAGGCCTTAGCATGAAGCAGGTTTTGGCTGCCGGGACCGATCCGGGTAGAACGGACTATAACGTATCCGGCAACCGGATCGTATGGCTGGAAGCAGAGGCTGACGGGGTGAAGCAGGTTCACGCGATGAATCAGGCCAGTGGTGCCAGCACTGTTCTTACATCGGGTTCATCTGCCAAGGATGCGCCTTATGTGAGCGGCAACGTTGCAGTGTGGGCCGACAAAGGAACAGAGCAGGAGTCTTCACTGAACTGGGATATTTACACTGCCGATCTTGAGACGGGTACACGAAGAAAGCTTAACAAACAGTCTGGCACATATGGCAATCCGACTACGGATGGAGTCGGTGTGGTTTGGTACGAGCGCAAAAATTACGGCAGCATGATCTATCATGATCTGGCTACGGGCGTTGAAGCCGACCTCGGCGAAGGACGTTTCCCGGTGCTGGCCGGCGGCAATGTAGTGTATAAGAATGCCCGTGACGGGGGGCTCAGTCTGCTCCATTTGAAAAGCGGGGCTACGCGTGCACTGGTTAGTCTGGGCGGAGCAAGCTATGTGGACTGGTTTGTTTTTAACGGCAGCGATGTACTGTTTAAGCAAAAAAATGGGGCTTCCGAGAGCAAATATGTGATTCTGAATATCAAGGATCTGACTGCTCTGCCTGTGGATCTCACCGAGATGAAGCCTGGAGGAACCCAGTATGCCTTCATGTCGATAGGTGAAGGGCAGGCAGTTTTTCAAGAGGAGAGGGACGGTGCTGCCACATTGCAGCAAGTGAACCTTTCTACATATGCAGTGAAATCACTGCCAGCAATAGAGCCCGGAACGAAGCTGATCGGCATTACCGGGGATAAACTGCTTTACAGCAAGAAGGATGATTACATAGAGTCGATTGACCTGAAAGAAGGATCAACCCCTCCGAGTCCGGGAGCCACTCCAAGTCCAGGGGTAACCCCAACCCCAGGAACGACTCCAGCTCCAGGGACAACCTCAAATCCAGGTGCAGTTCCAAATCCAGGCGCAGATCCGAACCCGGGTTCAGCCCCGGAAGTGAAGACCCCTGTAGTAACCGGAGCCAAGGACAGTCAGGTTATCGGAAGTGCTGGAGGTACTTTGTCTGTACTGAATGGCTGGGCACGGCTGGAGATTTCAGCAGGAACCTTCCCTGACAATACCACTGTAAGCTTGGCCCAAGCTGAGCTGGAGAAAGAAGTACTGCTCGACGCAACCGGCAAAAAACTGCTGAAGGCAGGTTCAGCGTGGCAGGTGCAAGCGAGTGCTCCGTTCCTGATGCCGGCCAAGCTGACGGTAGGGTACCCGAAGGAAGCGCCTTGGACGACAGGCCGTGAGAAGCTTGGAATCTATAGCAACGATCCGGCAAAAGGCATATGGAACTATATTGGCGGAGTGACTGCGGCGGAAGACGCCGTTGTTCAAACCGGAATTACAGCTTCCGGACTATATGCGGTAATGCTGCGCGGAGCTGAATTCACAGATATGTCAGGCCACTGGGCGCAGCAAGCTGTAGAGGTGCTAGGGGCTAGGGGGATTGTGAACGGGATGAACGGAACCGCTTATGCGCCAAAAGGGATCCTGACCCGGGCTGAATTCACCAAGCTGCTGGCAGCAACTCTTGGATTGCAGCCGCAGCGGCCGGAGACACCGGCTTTCCGTGATGTTTCAGCTGCGAACTGGTCCTACCCTTATGTGGAAGCAGCTGCAGCGGCAGGAATCGTAACGGGAGAAAGTGGACTTTTTCACGGTAATGATCCGCTGACCCGTGAACAGATGATGGTGATGCTGATGCGGGCAATAGACAGCACTATCGGCAGCCGGGCTTCTGCTGCAGAATCTGCCAAGCTTGAAGCTGAATTGGGCGGATATAAGGACAACGGCAGCGTTAGCAGTTGGGCAAGGGATTCCGTAGCTGCAGCGGTGGGCAAGAAGCTGGTGCAGGGTAACGGACAGCTTTTGAAGCCTAAAGACTCATCAACGAGAGCAGAAGCAGCGGTCGTGATGTACAAGCTGCTGGCTGAGCTGAAATTACTCTAACTTACAACGGATAGGAGATCAAATCATGAAATTCGGAGCGCTCAAAAGGAAGTGGCGCGGCGGCAGCATGAAGGCACGTTTTAACCTCATGCTTGCTTTGCTGCTGGTCATTTCTTATATTCCCATCCTTCCAGGTCTGGATAAGTTCATCTCTCCGGCCTATGCAGCTACCAATATGCGGATTGAACCCAGTGAACTTAACCCGGAATCGGGAAAATCGGTTAAAATCTCCTTCAGCTTCAACGCGGCCGACAACGGTCAGGAGTATCATAAAACGAATATCAGCCTCTGTACTCCACAGCGGGACGGATCGTCCCCGCTCCTCGGGGATCTGATTAAGAGCGGTGAATATCCAACGAAGCTTAACGGCCAATATATCGTTCATGAGTATGAATGGGACGGGAAAATCGGCGGTGTACCGCTGGATGAAGGGCGTTATAACATCTGTATCTCCCCTGCCGAGTATAACGGTGTTGGCGTGTACTACGGGCAGATCGCCAGCTTTGAAATCCTTGGAGGCGATGAATTGCCTCCTCCGGCAGCTTTGCAGATCAAACCTGCTGCTGCAGGACAATCTGTGGTTTCAGGAACTGCTGAACCAGGGGCCCAGCTGGAAGTGGAACTTTATTATCCGTCCAGTGGGGAAAAACGGCTGTACTCTAATATTGCTGTCAACAGCGCAGGACAATGGAGTGAACAGATCGGGATAACGCTGGGTAAAGCCGTGCATATCACGGCAAGAGCGAAAGAGGAAGGTAAGTACTCGGGGGTTTCGGAGCCGCTCGCAGTGCTGCGTGCGCCTATGCCTGCTTTTTCACTCAGCTGGGAGGCGCTGGCAGCCTATTATTATAAGCTGGATACTGTTCAGGCCATGCAGGAGAAGGCTCAGGACATTGCATTATTGAACCAGTCTGCAACCTCTGCGGGAACAATCAGCGGCCTGACCTCCATTCTGCTGACCAATCCGCAAACCAGCCGGGCTATAAACAGCGGGGATCTGCCGCAGTTTACGGAAGCGGCACTTCAGGATCGGCTGCGGATTGTGAACCCGTCCGGACAGGCACCGGTTGATCCGGCACGGGGAGATTTTGTCTACTCCAGTGATTCAATCTCGCTGCAGGCGTTGATGCCGCTGCAATTCGGCCTGAACTATTTAAGCCGTGACCCTTTTACAGGTGTAAGTGGATTAGGGTGGCATCACAGCTATGAATGGAAGCTGACTGCGGTAGAAGACGGCAAGGTAGAAGTGATGAGCCCGGATGGCTCGCGTTTTGAGTACGTACCTTTGTCGGGAGGAGAGTATCTGACACCGCGCGGCACGGACTGGACGCTGAGTACTCCGTCAGCAGGGGCGTATACTCTATCATCACCTCAAGGCGATCTCTACCGGTTCAATGCAGAGGGGCTGCTGCAGTCCATTACGGATTTGAACGGGAATAAGATCACTTTTGCTTACCAGGGTACGAAGCTGGCAACGGTCAGTACAGCCGGGGCTTCTCTGAGCTTAAGCTATGACGGAGCAGGAAAGCTGATGACTGCAAGTGATCCAACCGGCCGCCAAATGTCATTTCATTATGACCCGGCCACTGGAGACCTGACCTCGATTACTGATGTGGACGGAGCTATAACCAAGCTTACCTATGATAACAAGCACCATGTGCTTAGTGTTACGGATGCCAAAGGGACCGCCACGATGAGTGTGACCTATGATGACCATCAACGCGTGACCGGCTTTACCGATTTTTACGGGCAGACAAGTTCATCCAGCTATGAAGGGCGCGTAGCTCCGGTAGTTCGGGGAGAGGTGTCTGATGGCGGCGAGACTGGGATAAATCCTGCAAACGGACGGGATATTCCGGACTCGGATGAAGTGATTTTGTCCGGTACGATGCATAATCTTGCCCATGCACCTGCATACCGGCAGGTTGCCGGGCTGAAGCCGCTCATCGCTGACTATTTGGCGGGCAGCATCGGAGCCATCGAGAACAAACGGGATGGCTTCATTACTTCTGCGGTTGCCGCTCCAGGCGGGATTGCTGCCATCCAAAGTGCAATTGCGGCCAGCAGTACATCTCCGGCAGTTGTCAGTTCGGGTCATTTAAATCTTGAAGAAAGCGTAACATTCGGGTCGCCGAACAAGCCTGTGGTGCTGATCGTGGATGGTATGAATACGAACCGGGATATTACCGTGCGTGTGTATGGTACGCTGATTCTGAAGCAGGGACTTAATGCCAATACAAAGCTTGCACTGGATGTGCAGAAGGTTCAAGGTTTGTACGGCAATCTGTGGTCCGGCGGAACGATTCATCTCAACAATGATTCTTCCGTAACTGTGGGGGATACACTGCAAACGGGCAGTTTGACCTATAACAGCGGCGGTCTGACCATTGATGCGCAGCGGATATTGATTGCCGGAGACTTGTCCATTAACACTAGGGTGGAAATGAACATCGCCCAGGAGATGGTCGTTGGCGGGATCGTATCCAACAACCAGACGGCGAATCTAACCGTGTCCGGCGGCGATCTGTTCGTTCGTGACAACGTCAGTGTTAACAATAATTTGAATGTGCAGACGGGCGGTCTATTCGTCCTTGGCGGAGACATGACTCCGAACCAGACTCCTGTTGTTCATACGGGAGTGGGAGCAGGCAAGACCATTTTGACCTACTCGGAGAGCGGAGCAAGCGATGTAGTTTCCGGGAATGCCAGAACGGTGAGTGCTGCCGGATTGGCCTCTTCCATCGCCACTACTGCGAATAAAACAACGTGGACCAATGCGCTTCATCAAGATACTGCTTATATATGGAATAATAATTTTCAAGTCGTTCAGCGGCAAGCGGCGAATGGCTCGATCGTAAAATACAGCTATGACAGCAGCGACCGGGTAACCGCGATCACAGACGCTAACGGCAATAAAGAAAAATTGGCATATGACGAGCGCGGCAATGTTACTCAGCTGACAGATGAGAATGGTACTTCCACCCTCACACGTTATAACGCCTTGAATCGTGCGGTTGAGAAGATCGATGCCCTCGGCAACCCTTCCACCTACGATTATGATACCGCAGGCAATCTTGTCGCAAGTACGGATGCCCTCGGCAGCACTGTCACCATTGTCAGAGACAGTGCAGGGGTTCCGGTCTCCGTAACCGATGCTGAAGGGCATACCACAGCATATATCAATGATGCTGCCGGGTTCGCACAGGAAATTAAGGACCCGAGCGGATATACGACAGTGATTGAGCGTGATACCCTGCACCGCACCACCCAAGTGGCAGATGCCGATGGCAAGCTGCAAGGTGTCGAATATGACAAGAAGGACCGTGCCGTTTCCATAACCAATGCGCTTGGCCAGACGAGCACGGTCACTTTTGACGCAAATGGCAATGTGGAAGAACAAACGGATGAAGCCGGGACAAAGACTGTCAGCTCTTACCAGGTATACCGGTTAAGCGGTACGAAGGACGGACTTGAGCATAGTACCAGCAATACGTATGATGCGCTCGGCCGCGTGATAGAGCAAAAAGATAAGGCGGGTGAGACAACGGCTTACAGCTACGACAGTGTCGGACAAGTAAAGGAAGTTACGGATGCTGAAGGCGGGAAGAGCACTTATACCTACGACGATAACGGAAATGTGCTCACCCGGAAGGATGCCAAGGGTAATCTCACCTCCTATACCTACAGTAAACGCAATGAACTGCTGAGTGTGACCGATCCACTCGATGCCAAGACGAGTTACCGTTATGATGCGGCTGGCAATACCATCAAAGAGACGGATGCACTGGGCAATAGCACCTATTATGACTACAATGCACTGGGACAACTGGTGAAGGTAACAGATGCGCTACGCGGGGTAACGGAATACCAGTACGACAAGAACGGCAATCAGATTGCCGTCATCGACCCTAACCATTCCATCTGGAAGACCAAATACGACAGCAGAGGTCTGGATGCAGGGACAATCAATCCGCTGAATGAGGAAACGGTCGTAACCCGCAATGCACGCGGACTAATGACCGGGTTCACCGATGCGGCAGGCCAGAAGACCACCTACGAATACGATGATTTGGGACGCAGTACACGGGTACGCAACGCGCTCGGGTACGAAACTTCATATGCTTATGATGCTCAAGGCAATGTAGAGAAGATCGTGGATGCGAATCAGCGTGAAACTGCTTTTACGTATGATCCGCTGGGCCGGTTAACAGATGTGAAGAATGCGGAGGGCAGCACCACCCATTACACCTATGACGCCTCCGGCAACTTGCTGGACAAAACCAATGCCCTGGGAGCAGTGACTTCCTATCACTACGATGCACTGAACCGGGTGATTGAATCAGTGAATCCGCTGCAGGAGAAGACCAGCCTTGCTTATGATAAGAACGGCAACCTGCAGAAGGTTACTGAACCGGACAGTAATACAACCGTATATGCCTATAATAAAGGCAATCAAGTCGAGCAGATTAAGTACGGTAATGATCTAACTGTAAATTACAAATATGACCTCGCGGGACGTCGTGAGTTGATGACGGACAGTACCGGAAACACAAGATATACCTATGACGCACTTAACCGGCCAACGTCGGTCATTGATCCGGACGGCAATAACGTGCGTTATGAATGGACCGCAACCGGACAGCGCAGCAGAGTGATCTATCCGGATAACTCGGTGGTTAACTATGCGTACGATAAGCTGGGCCGCATCAAGCAGGTGACGGATGCGCAGAACCAGACGACCAGCTATCAGTACGATGCGGGCGGCCGCCTGACGGAGAAGCTGCTGCCAAACAACGGTCAAAGCACTTATACCTATGACGGGGTTGGACAACTGCTGGAGATGAAGCATCAGGCACCGGGCGGCGCGCTTCTGGAGCAGCTGACCTATGTCTACGATCCGGCAGGGAACAAAATACGCACGGAACGCCAGGAAGGCGGCAGCGATGAGGATAATCCGGCCGGCACACAGCGTCCGGCAGACATCTCGGATTATGCGTACGATGCGCTGAACCAACTGGTTGAAGTGCAGAAGCAGAATGGTTCCAAGGTCGTCTACTCCTACGACACCGTAGGCAATCGTCTAGGCAAAGAAACAACTGAAGCCGGAATTACCACCTTGGAGAGCTACACTTACGATGCGGCCAACAAGCTGACCCATTACGAAAAAGGCAGCGACTACAAGGACTACGCCTACGATAAGCGCGGCAATTTGCTGGAAGTGAGCGGGATCGACAGCGAAACGGTTTTGAGCTTGTTCACGGCGAAGGGCAATGCGCAGAAGGTTACAGTGCCGGAAAGTGTCTATTCGGATAAGGAAGTAAAAGGACTGGAAGCAGGCGGGGCCGCAGACGCAAATGCAAATGCAGTTACCAATACAGATGCATTGTCGGAGCTGTTAGATCCGCTGTCATCGATTGCAAATCCATCCTTAAGTCCAGCAGGAACGATTCCAACCGATGATGGAGGAGCTTCATTATCCGGCCTGCCGGAAGCAGATCTTGAATCTGGCGTCACGGAAGAGGTATACGGGGCAGACAAAGTCCTGAATCCTGACGCACTGCTGAAGGTTGCGCAGGCAGCAGGCCCTCAGGTGCTGGAGAGCAACCGCTGGGATGCATCGAACCGGCTGATCGGGAATACCAACGCGTACGGCGATATCACCACATACAAGTATGACGGTGACGGGAACCGGGTCTCCATGCGGACCACCATTGGTGACGGTGCAATTCAGGATGCCTATCTCTCAAGCAATCCTGCCGGGAACCGGGATGGCTGGGAGCCGCAATATAAGAAGCGGCAGATTGATATTTATTTTACCAATGACATCACCATGAGCATTCCACAGCCTCTTATGGCGACCGGAGCTGACGGCCAGAACTGGAAGCAGTCCTACGTCTACGGAGCCGGTGAAGAGCGGATCAGCATGAGTTATCTGGTCAGCGGAGACGAGAGCAACGATTGGGAACCGGCTGATGGAGCCAGTGGTGCAGGAGCGGCGGCTGTAGCGCCAAATACACTCTATTATCTGAGTGATGCACAGGGCAGCGTGATCGGCCTGGAAGGCCAGGACGGCAGCATCTCGGCACGCTACCGCTACGACGAATTCGGCGTAGCCGAAAACCCGGAGAAATTCGACCTGAACTGGTCCGGTCCAGACAACTTGTTCGGCTACACCAGCCTGGGCTATGATTACTACAGCGGCTACTCCCATGCACAGGCGCGGGATTTTGACTCTAGTATTGGCCGGTTTATGAGTGAGGATACTTATGAAGGGGATATTAATGAGCCGCAGACGTTGAATTTATATACGTATGTGTTGAATAATCCGTTGAGGTATACAGATCCTAGCGGGAATATGGCATGGGAACCCTATAATGTCAAGCAGCTAAGAATCATAGTGGATGAAGCTAGGGTGAAATCTAAATTCAGTACAACCAATAAGAATTATCAGGTGTATAAGGATTTCATATGGAATCACTACAACTTTTCATCTTTCATGAAGAAAAACCGCTACAATTACTTATATGGGTTGTTAACGGGAACAAGTGCCTACACGAACAGTGCCGGTAATGCAGGCTGGGCGAGAGAAGAGTTAATACGAGCGTATTATGAATCAGTAGAGGCAGAGTATGTCGCAGCTATGGCGATGGGATTTGCTACAAACGTCAGTATGCGTGGCAGTGTAGGCAACCAGAATAAGACAAAGAGCAAATCTTCATCTGGATGTAATTGCTTTGTAGCGGGTACTAAGGTTCAAACAGACGAAGGGGAAAAACCTATCGAGGAAATTGAGGTAGGTGACAAAGTTCTAGCCAAAGACGATGAGACTGGCGAGATGGCTTACAAGGAAGTTGAATGGCTCTTCCAACGTGATGTCGAGGAAACGTATAATATTACTGTTGGTGACGAAGTCATAACGACAACTGATGAGCATCCGTTTTGGATTGTCGGCAAAGGTTGGGTGGAATCCAAAAACCTTGTGGTAGGCGATGTTCTAACCACTTCGGATGGCAAAGAATTAGCCATTGAAAAGATTGAGGTTAAGAAGGAACATAAAACCGTCTATAACTTTAAGGTCAAGGATTTCCATACGTACTTTGTTTCTAATCTTGGTATTTGGACTCATAATGCTTGCAGTACACCTAATACAACTACGAAATGGGATATTAAATCAAATGCACAAGCAGAATTAACCTATAATTTCCATGGGCAAAAAGTAAAAGCCTATCAAGACAGTAATGGCTACTGGTGGGCGAAAGATACCACTGGTCATGGCGGCTCTGCTTACAAGGTATTTGAAAAGAAAGGTAAAGAACTCCATTGGAAGGCAGATGCAGATGAGTACGGTAACTGGATTACAGACAAGCACAAGAGTCAGACAGGTACTGTAATAAAACTGAATTAGTGCATATGATGGAGGGAGGGGGGATATTCCCCCCATTCCATCATACACATATCATAGGCGGTGTATGAATGGGCTATAATAAACAGTTAGATGGGTTTTTATCCAGTAGTTTTCCTGGTCTTCAACTTAAAAGCCCCCTTTTTTATAATTCTGCAATTGCTGTTAGATTCGAACTAGGGGGCAATCTTGAAGAGCAAAGTAGGGTCGAAAGAGTAATCGATAGAGCATTGTCCATATTTAAGGAACTTAATCAGCCAACCGATGACATATATTTAACAGTTTTTGTTGATAGTTGGGGTGAAAATCCGGTCGCTTCTTTTGAGAAGGATGTTTATGAACTATTTTTCGCGTATGCGTCTGGAGTCAGAAATGAAGATATTGATAAGCTAGAGCAAGAGTTTCGCTATAAAGACCCGGATGAAAATGGCGACGACGATACTATTACGTTGAGATATTGCACAAAGGCTAAAGTGAAAGATTTGAAGGTGGAAGAATTACTGGGTGCAATTGCAAATCGAGAAATGGGATACGAGCCGCGCATCGTTGGAGATATCTTTTTGGTCAATGAAACGAAAAAATCCATATTTTATGTCTACGATAACAGAGGTATGGATGTTGTGGCAGAAGATAAAAAGACGTTAAGAGCAGTTTATGACAAATATAATAACTGGATATTAGATTATGACCGAAGTCGAATAGATAAAATATTTTCTTGATAAGTCCTTGTGGGGATAATTCCCTCCAAGGATTTTTTTGTACCCCACCCAGTGCCGAATGAATCGGGCGGCTACATCAAAACGAACTTAAATCTCATCACCCCCGTATGTAATTCCTCTAATATGCCTGTACGCACATCCAATGTTTAATTTTATAACCTAAGTAACGCTTTAGCGTTACATCTAACAGGTTCATTTTGGTCAGATACCATCATGATTGACCTGTTTTTTGATATCTTCGCTTTCTTATGGTTTTTCCAAGTAAACAGCTTCCGCAACTTCATTACGACATAAGCCGACTACGAATAGTAAGGACAATTTGAATATCCCACGCAACGAACTGGCAATAAGCAACGATGATTACTATGCAAAGGCAATCTGGTGACGACCAGTTGACATAGAGAGTAGGTCATATGAGAAGGCTAGCCGCCCACTCCATTAACATACCGAGGGGGAAAGCAGTATTAGACATGCAATTAACGGATTGGGAAGAACTACAGTCTAACTTGTTCAGAAATACCCGTGTTGAACAAACGGCTGAACAAGAAGCGATACAGCTTTATGAAGTCATTACCACGTTCTATGCCAAGTTCTCAAGAAATCCGCCGATGCTTTTTCTTGGAAGGCAATACGGTTAACGTACTCTTTGAACTTGTATCGTGGGGGATGTTGGCTTGGAAGATGTGGGGGTGACGGTGCAATTCAGGATGCCTATCTCTCAAGCAATCCTGCTGGGAGCCGCAATATAAGAAGCGGCAGATTGACATTTATTTTACCAATGACATCACCATGAGCATTCCACAGCCTCTTATGGCAACCGGAGCTGACGGCCAGAACTGGAAGCAATCCTACGTCTACGGAGCCGGTGAAGAGCGGATCAGCATGAGTTATCTGGTCAGCGGAGACGAGAGTAATGATTGGGAACCAGCTGATGGAGCCAGTGGTGCAGGAGCGGCGGCTGTAGCGCCGAAGACACTCTATTATCTGAGTGATGCACAGGGAAGCGTGATCGGACTGGAAGGCCAAGACGGCAGCATGTCAGCACGGTACCGTTACGACGAATTCGGCGTAGCCGAAAACCCGGAGAAATTCGACCTGAACTGGTCCGGTCCAGACAACTTGTTCGGCTACACCAGCCTGGGCTATGATTACTACAGCGGCTACTCCCATGCGCAGGCGCGGGATTTTGACTCTAGTATTGGCCGGTTTATTAGTGAGGATACGTATGAAGGGCAGATTGATAATCCGCTGAGTCAGAATCTTTATACGTATGTGGAGAACAACCCTTTAAGATATGTTGATCCCTCAGGAAATATAGCAATGGCGGCAGGAGGATTATATTTAATTCCTGGTGTTGGAGAGGTATTGGCTGTTGTTACTGGCGCAGGTATTGTAGTGTATGGAGGATACAAGATTTATCAGTGGGCTACTGCTCCAGAAGAGGCGCCTAATGTGTCGATTCCGAAAAAAATAGAACTTAAAGTAATTCCAGGTGGAAACAATACTAACAAACCAGATCCAAATCCTAAACCCAAAGCTCCACCTGTAAACCAACCCAATAACGATAAACAAAGAAAAGAACCAACGAAAATTTATCGGCTAGGAAGTGATAGTCCTTGGAATTTGACACCTAGGGCTACAGATGCGACTACAGGATTATCGTTCCAACTAACTCGTCCCACCTCTGGAGGTTTTATTGAAACAACAGTTGAACAAATAAATGCTACTGGAATACTTGTAGCCATTATTGATGGGCAGAACCATGTCTCGGTTGTACCTACAGATGGGAATCTTAAGTATTGGGCTTCTCAACGTCCAAATACTGGGGACCCCGCGAAAGATTCATATAATTATAATACTCAAGGAAGTTGGAATAGATACACAACCACTTTGTTAAATATCTTTGGTTCTTATAATAAATGGGTTCAAAAGAAAGGTGGACGATAAGAAATGGAAAAATACAGTCAGATGGATATATCAACCATGATTGAGAGACTAGATGAGTTACAAAATTCTCAACGAATAACAGAAGCAATAGATCTTCAAAAAGAATTAATTGAAAGAAGAGAGGATATTATCCCCTTTCTTAAGTTATCAAAAAAAGATTCGAGTTTTCTAACCTTTTTTTCTGCTTTTTTTATACCTGAATGTGATAAGGATTTTTTAAAACTAATGAAAAAAGAACTATTCGAAGTGATAAATAGTATGGATTTAACTGAACACGTAGATCTATTGCTTGTTGAAAGTTTGACTCATAAAGGGGTTTTTACTGAAGAACTGAACAAGAAATTATTTGAAAAACAAACGCACATTCAATATTTTTATAATTATTCAAATATGAATAAATATATTTTGTCTGACTATTTGAATAAATTATCGTCTTTATTAAAAACATAAGGTGGACGTGACATTGGTACTCATATTCCATTAGAGACGTGAACATGAAAAAGAAAATTGATTATATTGGAAGTACTGGTACTCAGCATTTTTTCGACTGGTTGCTCTTCTTCTCGAAATAAAGCATCTGTTTCACCAGCGACTCAGACGGATGTATTTGCACAAACGGGTAATGAGAAAATAGAAGACTCTACAAGTGAATCATATTATGGGGTTTGGAAAATAACCAAGGTTTTAGGATATGGACCAGTAAGCGCATATGACCGGGATGGAGTGGTGGATTGGGAGTTGATTTTAAACGAAAGTGCTTTTATCGGTGAGTTTTTGCTGGCTCAATGTGAGGGCAGTTGGATGTGGAAAGAAGATTATGAGGCGCCGGCTATCGCAACGAAAGATGGGAAGGTTATCATCAATGTTCTGCATCGGGTAGCCCGTTATTGGAGTAAGCCTGAACTGCCAGAGTATCATTTGGATAACATGCTGAAATTGTTGCAACCACATCCGTACTTATGAAGCAGTAAACCCCGAAATTTCCGGGATAAATGTACACTTTCAAAGTTTAAACAATAGTCGGCATAACTAGCATGGCCGACTGGAAAAAGATGTACTTATTCAGGTTAAAGAGCTTTGCTGCGGACGATTATGAAAACCAGCCTGCAAGCAACTTCGTAACCCTTAGAGCACTTGAATACTGCCAACATGGCAGGTTCAGGTGCTTTTTGTTTCCGGCGAAAGGAACTTGATAACATCGACAGTACAAAGCTGTACTTTAAACTTATGCTTAATTCCAAAAATGAACTATATATCTTGAACTCATAAAATTAAGAACTGCTTGATCGGGTGAAAGATAGTAAAGAACCGAAAAGGACGGGGAGCGAAATGACACATGAACAAGAGATTGAAAAACTGACCGCAGCGATGAAAGAAACGGAAAGCACACGCATGTACGAAAGATATCTAGCTGTACGTTTGCATTTAGGCCAATGCGCAGAAGGTTACAGTGCCGGAAAGTGTCTATTCGGATAAGGAAGTAAAAGGACTGGAAGCAGGCGGGGCCGCAGACGCAAATGCAGATGCAGTTACCAATACAGATGCATTGTCGGAGCTGTTAGATCCGCTGTCATCGATTGCAAATCCATCCTTAAGTCCAGCAGGAACGATTCCAACCGATGATGGAGGAGCTTCATTATCCGGCCTGCCGGAAGCAGATCTTGAATCTGGCGTCACGGAAGAGGTATACGGGGCAGACAAAGTCCTGAATCCTGACGCACTGCTGAAGGTTGCGCAGGCAGCAGGCCCTCAGGTGCTGGAGAGCAACCGCTGGGATGCATCGAACCGGCTGATCGGGAATACCAACGCGTACGGCGATATCACCACATACAAGTATGACGGTGACGGGAACCGGGTCTCCATGCGGACTACCATTGGTGACGGTGCAATTCAGGATGCCTATCTCTCAAGCAATCCTGCCGGGAACCGGGATGGCTGGGAGCCGCAATATAAGAAGCGGCAGATTGACATTTATTTTACCAATGACATCACCATGAGCATTCCACAGCCTCTTATGGCAACCGGAGCTGACGGCCAGAACTGGAAGCAGTCCTACGTCTACGGAGCCGGTGAAGAACGGATCAGCATGAGTTATCTGGTCAGCGAAGATGAGAGCAACGATTGGGAACCGACTGATGGAGCCAGTGGTGCAGGAGCGGCGGCTGTAGCGCCGAAGACACTCTATTATCTGAGTGATGCACAGGGAAGCGTGATCGGACTGGAAGGCCAGGACGGCAGCATCTCGGCACGCTACCGCTACGACGAATTCGGCGTAGCCGAAAACCCGGAGAAATTCGACCTGAACTGGTCCGGTCCAGACAACTTGTTCGGCTACACCAGCCTGGGCTATGATTACTACAGTGGCTACTCCCATGCGCAGGCGCGGGATTTTGACTCTAGTATTGGCCGGTTTATTAGTGAGGATACTTATGAAGGGGATATTAATGATCCACAGACGTTGAACTTATATACGTATGTGGAGAATAATCCGTTGAGGTATACAGATCCTAGCGGACATGAGGCACTACCAAAAACTGTAGATGAAGTAATTAGAGATTTTAAGGTTATAACAGGCGGGGCAGCTAAAGGGGCTAAGAAAGGTTCAAAAACAGGGCTGATTGGCTCAGTTGTTAGTGCTTTTATAAGCGCGCTTTTTGCTGCAACTCCAGTAGGTGAAGATCAAGAATATATAAATACAAAGGTTGCAGAAAGTTTAAATATCTCTATTCTAAGTTTAGAAGAAGCAGAGGATATAAAAAAAATACATCAAAAAATATAGTGTATAGATCGCTTAGTTCCTATGATGTCGGTAACCTAGTAGCTGGGAGAGGTATTCTTTCCAAACACACCCCTCCCCATCGAGAATGGTCTTTACTTGAGCACATACTAGATGGAAATAAGAAAGAAGATGGAAAAGATATATCTATGGGTTCTGATCCTTGGATAGCTACAACTAGAGAGTTGAGAATAGCTAATGAGCGATATAGAGGCAAGCATGGAATTGTTGTGATTGACTTAAATAAAGTTAGTTCAATTAAAAAGTCCGCACAATATGAATTTATGGGACTGTATGAACCATTTGGTGTTGAATATGCAGCTGAAATGGCAGAGAATGATAGTGAAGTATCAGTTTATAAATACATTCCAATAAGTGCGATTGTGGGGTGGATTCCATGACAAATGAAGCTGAATTAAGGAAGGACATATCATCGATTGTTCATAAAATTCTTATTTTGATTAGGAAAGACAGAATTATACCAAATGGAGAAATTTCAATGTTGATTGATTATTTGGATGATTTAAAAATATTCACTAAAGGAAGAGATGATATATCTAAAAAACTAGTATATGAATTATTTTATCTATATACAACTGTTATTAGCCAAATATCTTACAATAAAGATGTAGACATCAGCATTGTTACAGAATTATATATGAAGATTACTTCAGTTTTCAATGATGGCCTTTATCAATAAAAGACCACATGAGAGGAAACGGGACTGCGCCCTGTTTGTGAAACAGAGATTAAAACACCTACTAAGTTTAAGCAACCAGCCGTCGGAAATCTATCATACACAAGAAATTAAGTTTTTTTAACCTAATCTGGCGTCACGGAAGAGGTTTACGGGGCAGACGAAGTCTTGAATCGAGTCTGTAAAATATATTGTGTAAACTCTCAAACCCATTAAAATGGAAGTAAGAGAAAGGTTGGGGAGAACACATGGGACTTTGGACAAAACAGCAGTTACGGGAATTTATTAAGGAAAACAATTTGGTAAGCGCACAGGATGCGCAAAATGCTCTAAAAGAGCTATTCGCTGAGACGATTCAGGAGATGCTGGAAGCCGAAATGGATACTCACTTAGGCTACGGAAAGCATGAAGTAAAGGCGAAACTCACTCCAAATAGTCGCAATGGAAAGAGCCGAAAAACGGTCGTCAGTGAGTACGGTGAACAGGAAATCGCTATCCCTAGGGACCGTCTGGGTGAGTTTGAGCCACTTGTCGTCAAGAAGCATCAGTCGAACGTAACGGGCATCGAAGAACAAATCATTGCCCTGTATGCCAAAGGCGTCAGTACAAGAGAAATCCAGGATCATCTAGGACAGATGTATGGCATTGAAGTCTCTCCTACGCTCATTTCCAATGTCACGAACAAGATTGTTCCTCTCATTAAAGAATGGCAGAACCGGCCTCTGCAGGGCGTCTATGCGGTCGTCTATCTGGACGCCATCCACTTTAAAGTCAAACAAGACGGGGCCATTATCAACAAGGCCGCCTACATGGTCATTGGCATTGATTTGGACGGAAACAAAGATGTGCTGGGCATGTGGATCGGGGAGAACGAGTCCTCCAAGTTCTGGCTGAGCGTGCTCAATGAGCTGAAAAATCGCGGGGTGGGGGACATTCTCATTATCTGCGTGGACAACCTGTCCGGGTTCTCTCAAGCGATTGCAGCCTGCTACCCCCAAACTGAAATCCAGAAGTGTATTATTCACCAGATTCGCAGTTCCACACGGTACGTGTCGTACAAGGACATTAAGAAGGTGACCGCCGACTTAAAGCCTATATACAAGGCCGCTACTGAGGAAGGCGCCTTGCTTGCTTGAACTCGACCGTTTTGAGGAAGTCTGGGGCGCTAAATATCCTCTTATTATCCGTTCCTGGCGGACAAATTGGGACGAACTTGCTACCTTTTTCAAGTACCCGCCTGAGATCCGCAAACTCATCTACACCACCAATATGATCGAGAGTTACCACCGCCAGCTACGCAAAGTAACGAAAGGAAAAAGCATCTTTCCTACGGATGAGGCATTGCTGAAGATGCTCTATTTAGCTACCGTTGACGTCACTCGGAAATGGACGGGACGTGTACAAAACTGGGGGCAAATGCTGCTCCAGTTGTCCGTCTTCTTTCCTGATCGGGTCGGTCAACACTTGCGTTAGATTCGCGACTTCCCCCTCGGGGGAATCTATGCTTAAAAGAGTTTACACAAAATTATTGACAGACCCCTTGAATCCTGACGCGCTGCTGAAGGTTGCGCAGGCTGCAGGCCCTGAGTGCTGGAGAGCAACCGCTGGGATGCATCGAACCGGCTGATCGGGAATACCAACGCTTACGGCGATATCACCACATACAAGTATGACGGTGACGGGAACCAGGTCTCCATGCGGACTACCATCGGTGACAGTGCAATTCAGGATACCTATCTCTCAAGCAATCCTGCCGGGAACCGGGATGGCTGGGAGCCGCAATATAAGAAGCGGCAGATTGACATTTATTTTACCAATGACATCACCATGAGCATTCCACAGCCTCTTATGGCAACCGGAGCTGACGGCCAGAACTGGAAGCAGTCCTACGTCTACGGAGCCGGTGAAGAACGGATCAGCATGAGTTATCTGGTCAGCGGAGACGAGAGTAACGATTGGGAACCGGCTGATGGAGCCAGTGATGCAGGAGCGGCGGCTGTAGCGCCGAAGACACTCTATTATCTGAGTGATGCACAGGGAAGCGTGATCGGACTGGAAGGCCAGGACGGCAGCGTGTCAGCACGGTACCGTTACGACGAATTCGGCATAGCCGAAAACCCGGAGAAATTCGACCTGAACTGGTCCGGTCCAGACAACTTGTTTGGCTACACCAGCCTGGGCTATGATTACTACAGCGGCTACTCCCATGCGCAGGCGCGGGATTTTGACTCTAGTATTGGACGGTTTATTAGTGAGGATACTTATGAAGGGGATATTAATGATCCACAGACGTTGAATTTGTATACGTATGTGGAGAATAATCCGTTGAGGTATACAGATCCTAGTGGGAACAGGGCATACAAAGGCTCAAGCCAATAACGTCCTTCGGGAAATCTTCGACTCGTTGTACCGCTGATTTTGGAAATGACCAAAGCGGCAACCGTAGACAACACAAGCAAAATCGAAAACCCGGCATCAAGAAAAATAGCTTGAATACCTGTGGATGCATAAGTCCGGCAAGCCGAAACGGCCAGCAGTATGTTTACAGAAAAGATAACCCACAGCGTCTGCCGCTCGATTCTTTTTTGTTCCATCGTTCTCCAATCCTTTCCTCCTTACACTCGATAGATGGGGCACGTTGCGCATCGAAAGGCTCCATCCAAACGGGCGTGCCACGTAAAATCCAACGGGATTACTTCAAAATCGCGTTCTTTAAGTTGCTGCTGCAAGGAAATGTGTCTTTTCTGAACGATAATCTGCTTGGGTCCCACCATTAAAATATTCGTTCCCATCTCGGCGCGTGTTTTTTGATCCACTTCAATAAAATCGTATGTGTTCAAAGGGTAGGGGAGCGGAGATTGCAGTGATTCGCGATGAATGATGCCTTGCTTTTCCCCGATCAACGTCATGCAGCAATCCAAATGCAGGATACCGTCGTTCGCCAGTCGGATGGGAACGACCATGATCCCCGAGCCGAGCCGATGTTGCAACCATTGTGCACCTTTCATATTGCTTGCATATTTGCCAATCCCCACATAAACGTAAGGAAGATCGACAATAACATCGCCGCCTTCCAGATAGATGTCCGACGAAGGGGAAATCGTTTCGATTTTGGCTCCGGCAGCACTCATTTTATTCAGGATGGAGCGATACCCGCGCATTTCTTTGTTTCGCATGTCGATCTGTAGATTGGCGGCGATCATCGTTTCGTTTACACACAACACTGAATCGCGGGCATACATTTGTCCGAGCCCCGGCGGTTCCTCCAATTGAACCCTCACTTCGTCAAGACGAAGTACCTGAACCCCGCGGCTGGTCAAAGCATCTCTCAAACCTTCCAGTTCCCGCTGATACTTTCGTACCAAGAAACGTGGAACCGCCCTGCCGGAGAAAAGCGGATAGACCAGACGGGTAATTACCTTTTTCCACCAAGCGCTTTCGTCTTCCGATTCAATATCATGTGTGCCGGGAAAATAAAGGGACGGGGCAACTCCCAAAATGACCGTCTTCAACTGACCGTACTCATTTTCAACACGAATAGGATTCATCGATAGCCTCTCCATTTCTAAAAATTCCCGAACAAAACACATGCCATGCTGATTGTACGATATGAAGAAATTGTTCGTTTGTACCATATTGGAATTGCATCATGACTCCGTCCGAAATGCAAATAAATGCGTTTAGCAAGTCATAAATATCATGGTTCCTAATGGTGCCGTCATCCATGCCTTTTGTGAAAATCGAGGCGAGCAACTCTTTCAATTGCCGCTCGTACAAAGTTAATTTCTCTAAAAGCACAGATTTCAATGCATATGGCGGAAACGATGACATTCTTCTGAAAAAGTTGAATTCTATTTCTTGATCGGCTTCCAGCGGATAACAGGCAAGATGCTGAAAAATGGCGTATAACTGCTCTTCCGTATCTGAATCTGCGATCTCGTCAGTCAATCGCTTCAACAGCTCTTGGTTTTTTCGAATCAATTCGTCTACGATGGTTAGAAAAATCTGTTCTTTTCCTTTGAAATGCGAGTAAAGAGAGGCTTTGCGAATGCCGACTTTTGCTGCAATAGCTTCCATGGAAGTTCCTTCATAACCGTGAATTGAAAATAATTTTAAGGCTTCCTGCTTGATCAGATTTGATGAAGACATACAATCCCTCCCACAATAATACTACCGAACGGTAGGTAGTGTTATTATACTTCAAAAAATAAACGCATGTCAACTTCTAGCGTGGCGCGATTCATTCTATGTATGACATGCTGGATTGCGAAAACCAATCGCCATGACATTGATAATCAAATTCATTTAGATTACCATACAGAGTAAGAGGTTTGGCGAAGGAGTGCGGACAAATGCGAGAAGAAAACTTACAGGCATTCACACGCCCAACGAAAGAAGGAGAGCACCAAATTTTTGCGGGACTGCTGAAATGCTCGACCTGCGGACAAGGGCTGTCCTTTGCTCGTGGCGGCAGCAGTAAAACGGCTGGTGGCAAAGGTGGACGAGGCAGCTTCGCTTGCAACCAGTCCAGAACGCGCGGCAAAGCCTATTGCAGCTTTCATTACATTAGCTATGTGGATATTTACGAGATTATTTTGGCGGATTTCAGCGTCATGCCTGGATTGCCAAGGAGCAGGAAAGCGCCTTTGTGGAGATGGTTGCGACCATGAGCGAGAGCCAGCAGAAGAAGCAGTGGGGAACAGCAATTAAAGAGCGGGATAAGCTGGCTAAGCGGGAGAGCGAACTGCAAACCATTTAACGGAAGCTGTATGAGGACAATGCTTTAGGAAAAATCACGGACGAGCAGTATGTGGCATTGTCACGAGATTTTACAGCAGAGCAAGCTCAATTGAAGGTGCGGCTCAAGCTGTTGGAAGAACAGCTTCAACAAGCAGAGAGCAAGCGTGAAAACACGACTCGATTTTTGGAATTGGTACGAGAGTATACGGATATGAAGGTACTAACGAAGCCAATATTGAATGAACTGATTGACAAGGTTCTGGTGTATGATGCCGAGAAGGTGGATGGCAAGCGTGTACAGCGCATTGATATTTATTACCGATTTGTCGGTTTAATTTCGTAAACAACAGAGGTTCTTACCTCGTTAAAAAAAGATCACTCCGTTGAGGTATACAGATCCTAGCGGGAATATGGCATGGGAACCCTATAATGTCAAGCAGCTAAGAATCATAGTGGATGAAGCTAGGGTGAAATCTAAATTCAGTACAACCAATAAGAATTATCAGGTGTACAAGGATTTCATATGGAATCACTACAACTTTGCATCTTTCATGAAGAAAAACCAGTATAATTACTTATATGGATTGTTAACGGGAACAAGTGCCTACACGAACAGTGCCGGTAATGCAGGCTGGGCGAGAGAAGAGTTAATAAGTGCATATTATGAATCAGTAGAGGCAGAGTATGTCGCAGCTATGGCGTTGGGATATGCTACAAACGTCAGTATGCGTGGCAGTGTAGGCAACCAGAATAAGACAAAGAGCAAATCTTCATCTGGATGTAATTGCTTTGTAGCGGGTACTAAGGTTCAAACAGACGAAGGGGAGAAACCTATCGAGGAAATCGAGGTAGGGGATAAGGTTCTCGCCAAGGACGAGAATAACCCTGACGGAGAATTGGCTTACAAGGAAGTAACAGGTTTATACCGCAACCTACGTGATGATATTATTAAATTGCATGTTGGTGAGCAAATTATCGAGACGACTGACAATCATCCGTTTTGGGTGGAAGGCAAAGGGTGGGTCTTCGCAGATAAACTTCAAGCGGGCGATAAACTCCAAAAGGCTAACGGAAGCAACCTAACGATTGATAAGGTCGAGTTCGTTAAACTGGATGAGCCTGTAGCTTAAAAGAATAAATATTTCGATATAAACAAAGACTTTGACCTTGGGGGTTGCAATCCTCAAGGTCTTTCTTTTATCCCCACCCAGAGCTGAATGAGTTGGACGGCAGAACCAGAGTGAAGTTACCCTCATTACCTCAGTATGATATATCCCTGATATGACTGTACGCACACACATTTAATCTATGACCATTGTTAACACTGATAATAACCCTCAAATCACCAGATATGAACATGATTTATTTTGAAAACCTTATCTTCGTTTTCTCACGCATCAATAAAAGAAATCTGACGATTGATAGGGTAGATTTGTTAAGCTGGATGAGTCTGTTACGGTCTACAACTTTACTGTTGCTGGCTATCATATGTATTATGTAACCGATTTAGGAATTTGGGTACATAATACGAATACGGGTGATTGTATTATTAAAACAGGTGACAAGACACTCGGAGGTCATTCATTTAGTAAACATGGTGCAGAACATGCAAATGAGAGAGGGTTTTCATCTCAAGCGATTGACAACATAATAAACAACAATAAAGGGAATTGATTTAGCGAAAAGGAACATCAATAAGGTTAAATACTGTATTTCGAAACCTTGATTGGCTTTATGCCTTCAAGGTTTCTTTTTTAGAGGGGGACGAATGAACTGATACATTCAATCAAAAAGAGTCTTGCGATTCGTCAGACTAATGTCACACGTGCCAAGAGAATGCCTATTTTCATTCTTATTACGAGCGAAAGATAGCAGAGGGAAAAATCAAACAACAAGCAGTTGTCTGCTTAATGAGGAAGCTGGTAAACATCATCTACGTCATGATGAAGAAAAGTCAGCCTACGTGATGCCGAATACCCTGTACAACAGGCGGGATGATAGAATAGGTGGTAATTGGGAGCTTTCTCAGTTGCCACCTTCTTTATTCAAAGCTCCGCTTTATAAACTAGGATACGTATGAAGGGGATATTACGAATCCGCTGAGTTTGAATTTGTATACGTAAGAAAGATGGATCACTAGAAATGAACTTAGAAAATAATATTGTGGAAATTTCCACATAAAAGTTAAATGATTTGAAAGGTGGAATTCGTGTGATAATACCTGTGCTTAAAAGTATTGATTTTGCTGGAAACCCAGAAAAGCAGACTGATTTTAATGTGAGAGTAACAGCTTATGTTCCAGAAGAAAATGATAAGGGTGCAGACTGCTTTCATTTCCAAATGATTTCACCAGAATATCTGGCGAAATTTTTAAGTGGAAATAATCTTTTTAATGGAAGGGCAACATTCATTGTTAATAAATTTGACCTAGCTTTGTTGGAACTAGAAGTAAATAAGATTTTAAAGGATTGTATCCGTCCTACTTGGGATGAAGTGGGGAAGGCTATTAACCGACATTTGAGATGGGAATACGATAACATTCAATACTTGTCGAGTGAGGAGGTACAAACAAGGGTAGACCTAGATTAATGACAAGGACTTAAACTGTATCAGGCTACCTGGGTCTGTCAATAATTTTGTGTAAACTCTTTTAAGCATAGATTCCCCCGAGGGGGAAGTCGCGAATCTAACGCAAGTGTTGACCGACCCGATCAGGAAAGAAGACGGACAACTGGAGCAGCATTTGCCCCCAGTTTTGTACACGTCCCGTCCATTTCCGAGTGACGTCAACGGTAGCTAAATAGAGCATCTTCAGCAATGCCTCATCCGTAGGAAAGATGCTTTTTCCTTTCGTTACTTTGCGTAGCTGGCGGTGGTAACTCTCGATCATATTGGTGGTGTAGATGAGTTTGCGGATCTCAGGCGGGTACTTGAAAAAGGTAGCGAGTTCGTCCCAATTTGTCCGCCAGGAACGGATAATAAGAGGATATTTAGCGCCCCAGACTTCCTGAAAACGGTCGAGTTCAAGCAAGGCGCCTTCCTCAGTAGCGGCCTTGTATATAGGCTTTAAGTCGGCGGTCACCTTCTTAATGTCCTTGTACGACACGTACCGTGTGGAACTGCGGATCTGGTGAATAATACACTTCTGGATTTCAGTTTGGGGGTAGCAGGCTGCAATCGCTTGAGAGAACCCGGACAGGTTGTCCACGCAGATAATGAGAATGTCCCCCACCCCGCGATTTTTCAGCTCATTGAGCACGCTCAGCCAGAACTTGGAGGACTCGTTCTCCCCGATCCACATGCCCAGCACATCTTTGTTTCCGTCCAAATCAATGCCAATGACCATGTAGGCGGCCTTGTTGATAATGGCCCCGTCTTGTTTGACTTTAAAGTGGATGGCGTCCAGATAGACGACCGCATAGACGCCCTGCAGAGGCCGGTTCTGCCATTCTTTAATGAGAGGAACAATCTTGTTCGTGACATTGGAAATGAGCGTAGGAGAGACTTCAATGCCATACATCTGTCCTAGATGATCCTGGATTTCTCTTGTACTGACGCCTTTGGCATACAGGGCAATGATTTGTTCTTCGATGCCCGTTACGTTCGACTGATGCTTCTTGACGACAAGTGGCTCAAACTCACCCAGACGGTCCCTAGGGATAGCGATTTCCTGTTCACCGTACTCACTGACGACCGTTTTGCGGCTCTTTCCATTGCGACTATTTGGAGTGAGTTTCGCCTTTACTTCATGCTTTCCGTAGCCTAAGTGAGTATCCATTTCGGCTTCCAGCATCTCCTGAATCGTCTCAGCGAATAGCTCTTTTAGAGCATTTTGCGCATCCTGTGCGCTTACCAAATTGTTTTCCTTAATAAATTCCCGTAACTGCTGTTTTGTCCAAAGTCCCATGTGTTCTCCCCAACCTTTCTCTTACTTCCATTTTAATGGGTTTGAGAGTTTACACAATATATTTTACAGACTCGGCTACCTAGGCTTAATATTTTTTATGTATTTAGATGACTTATGGTAGCCGAAATAATAAGCGATATTTAAAGACCTTGGGGGACAAAATGATGATACACGGCTTTTAATTCCGCTAAGTGCAGTAAAAACAATTGCTCTGTGGCCTCTCTTGATTAGTGTGATTTATTAGAAATTGTTGGACTTACACGACGATAAATAGTATACAGCACTACATAGAGTAGAACAATTCCATGTAGTTCCCCCCCCCCCCCCCGCCCCCATTTATAAATGATCTGCTATAAATTATACTCAAATTTTCTCTATGACTACCCTAACTCATCGTGGTGAGCAGAATGCCAAGTTGTAGTGTCATATAATGTATAATAGTTCATTATGCAAGTCGGAGTATTCGATTAACTAAAAATCAAAAAGGCTAGGAGTTAAACTCCTAACCTTTCTGACGCTCTTGTTGCTTTTTTAGTGCTCTGCCCCGTGGTACAAGACGATAGGTTGATTTGCGGTTGACAAAACTGGAACAATGCTAACGATAGCGAGAACTAAAAACATGGAGACTACAAATTTTTTCATGAAGCTTCAACCCTTTCTTTTATAGTTTTTATTTTTGATTCGAAAATCTTTATTTGAGTAGAGTTTGCATATTGGCGTAAAGATTCAAAATAAACAATAGCCTGTTTAAAAACATTATCTGCACCAGTCGTATCTGCTGAATTTATCAGTTTTATGCAATACTCTATCGCTGTGAAAAAATCTTGTGTGTTTGTTTTATATTTAATCATGTTAAGAAAAAAAGTTTGACGGTAAGAAGCTATAATAACATCATTTGTGGACTTGTCTTCTAATTTAGAGGTATCACTTGAAAATAGATTTAATTGAGGATCGACATTAAGGTTGAACTTGGTAGCGGTTTTTAAAAGAGTATTTAGTCCTGGCAATATTTCTTTTGGATTAAGAGAAAGGAAGGATACATAATGATCCATAACTTCAATGTTACCAGAAAGCAATTCTACTTCAAATCTATTTGGTTGAGATATGTACTTATAATATTCCACTTCCTTAAAGCCTTCATCATCCAAATCTTGAAACCAGCTTAAATTGCTGTATTCATCAATACAAGTCCGAGCTTCGTCATAATCTTCGAGTTCTTTGTTCGCCAAACCCTTCATTAGCAAACTATAGCCGTAATAATAAACTAAAGGTCGTTGATGATTTTCATAAGAATTACCAGCAGTGTAATTATCGTAATTATTAGCAATTCGCCTATGAAAAGCATCTGAAAGTTTTAAGAGGTTGTGCCAACTCTCAAAAGAGTAAGCCATTTTTAAAACTTTAACAGCCAGATCATAATCTAATAGGTTTATGTCTATATCTAAAACGAGATTCCCATCCACAGGATCACCTTCCTATAATTACCTAATTATAGAATTATAATACAAGATAATCAACGAGTGGTCAATTATGTTTTATCGTTTCGTAATACTTTTTGATAATGGAGGGGCAAAGAAAAAGTAGAGAGTTGTGAAATGTTAATAATGTATAAATAAAGGTAGGGACCTGGAATTCAAACTAACTCTAACGTCGAAGTCTGAGCAGTGGTTCTCTTGTATACCTTAAGAAACAACTAATTAAAAGGCTCTACATATCCCGACCATAAACAATGAAAGTCGAGTTCTGCGCTCTACAGTAAAACATAGTTTTTCCTTAATATGAGATTGGGAGGGGAAGTATGGTGAAGATAGCTATAAACTTTGACCGACAACTGGATGAAGAGACCTATCATTTAGTGGAAGGCCTTGCGAAAACAAGAAGAATGAAAAGAGATGTCAAGATACTTTCTAGTATGGTTCAAGGTAAAGATATGGGGGTTGACGGCGAATTTTATTACAATCCATTAGATTTTCCAGAGTCTGGACAGAGCGTAGATCCATCCATTGTTGATTATAACACTCCGCCCAGTTGCCAACCGGACCTCTGGTTGCATTGGGAACCAACCAAAGATCGTAAGCAAATCATATGGACCTCCAGTGAACAAACGGTAAATATTGTGGACTGGCTGGTTTATTTGGTTCAAAAAGTCTTTGGGCCAAAAGGTTACTGCTTGAGTGGAGATGTACAAGTAACCGGGTCTAAAAGGATCAGGATAGAGAACAATGAGATATTTGTAAACGACAGATCTATAAACGCCATGGAAACTTTGATGAACATTATGATGTCAAATATGAGGCTGGATTTGAATACATCGGTTTTACCTGGACGAATACTTAAGATGGAGATGTCTCCTGGTGAGAAATGGGCTATCGAGGTCGAAGACACCTGTTTCGAAGTGAGGACTGTATTGTCTTCAGTTGAGAATGAGATTACTTTGGTACAGCAGTTTAATGATGTTTTATTCAGTTATTCTGGCCATCTCCAATTAGATAGTAAGGATATTGAAATTCATTGGAGTGATGACGGCATGAGATCCGCGGTTTTCCTGAAGGGTGTTCTTGTGACTGTTTATGACTTGGCAAACCAAAGAATGATCAAATCCGCGTTGGACGAAGGTGACCTGATTCCAGTTCCTGGAAAGTGGGGTGGATTCTATGAGTGATATATAAGAACGAATAGGGAGTTGCCGGAAGAAAGTATAAGAGAACTACTGGGTTTTCTAGAGGCACTAAGAAAATTCACTAAAGGAAGACATGAAATATCTAAACCTTTGGCGTATCAATTGTTCTACCTTTACACAACAGGTGTAAGTCAAGCTGCTCATAACAAGGATCCAGATAATACTATACTTACGGAGTTATACATGGGCATTGTTGCCGTATTTAGTGATGCTCTTTATCAATAATCAAATTTGCTATATAGATTGAACTTAAAATTTGAGAGAAGGGAAATGAGCAACGGTAGAGTCTGATGAGAAATTAATTGCACAATACCATCGGCTGAAGTAATGATGATTAGATTTATCATTGACAAAATATTTTATTTATGCTATAATTTACATATCTAAATTTACCGTTTATAATAAGATTCTCCTGGCCAGGGGGAGTCTTATTTTTGTTTATGCGGAGGATGATTGTATGTTGACAAATGAGTCCAGTTTAACTTCCTTAATCTCAGCGTTTGGTCGAGCCTATCATAGTAAATATGACACACCCAAAATTTTCGATGATTTTATTGCCAAAGATTTAATTACGGCAAAAGAATTTACAGATATCAGCGAGAATATGATCCAAGGCATATCCTTTTTTAACCAAGAGATTGCTCAAAAATATCAAGAGGACCCGGATGAAATTTTAAAGTGGATTACACAAGTCCAGCTTTCTCCAACACCTTTGGCACGGGCTGCGTATTGTGAACAAGTATTCCTGAATGAAGCGATGCTCGGACTAAAGCAGTATGTTATCCTTGGAGCCGGGCTAGATACTTTTTGTTTCCGGCATCCGGAACTGGAGAACAGCGTGGGAATTTTCGAGGTTGATCATCCGGCTACACAGGAATTGAAGAAGAACAGGTTGGATGAGGCTAATTTAACATTCCCGAGGAATCTTCATTTTGTTCCTATGGACTTTACCAAACAGTTTTCTTATCAGCATCTGATAGAGGCGGGATTTGACAGCACAAAAACATTCTTTAGCCTGTTGGGAGTTTCTTATTATTTAACGAAAGAGGAAATTTCGAACTTGATCCATCATTTATTTGCTAACGTCCCTTCAGGCAGCTCAATAGTCCTTGATTATGCAGACGACAGACTGTTTGAGGAAAAAGGGATGTCTAATAGAGTTGATAATATGGTGAAAATGGCTTCAGCCGGTGGAGAACCGATGAAATCAGGCTTCACGTATTCGGAAATCGAGAAGCTGCTGGAGGGCGCAGGCTTACTAATCTACGAGCATCTATCACCGGCTGAGATCAATGACCGTTTCTTCAGTCACCGGACGGATTATTTGTCTGCTTTTGAGACAATTCATTATCTCCATGCGATAAAAAAATAATCGATCAATGACCGCAGGCTTAGGAAAGAGACCACATTCCTTGAGATTGCGTTCTCTTTCTATTTGTCCAGCTGAATATTTAACTCATGATACCCCAGGGTTTGACAAAATGCTAAATCATTAAATGCCCAAACTAGGAATGGAACCCACTCGCCGGGGTGAGGTTATCAACGCCACGTTATTTTAAGAACAAGGATAACCTGACGATCGAAGCGTTTAAGTCGTTTTTGGCCTATTATGGCCTAAAGATTGAAGCGGAAATTGCAAACACCATGACAGCCGGGGATATGCTCGACGTTACACTGAAGCATATCTTAGATTAATGTATCGCAGCTGGATGGAATTGAAAAGATGCATATCCCGTATTCAGCTCAAGGCAGGCTGTTTATCCAGTTTTTTTCGAAAGCTGTCTTGGACCGTAATTTACAGGAAGTTGTGTCCAGCAGTTATCTAGCTAATGTCCATGGCATCGCAAAAATCTTTGATTACGGCAACAGGGCGGGACAGATGACTGTAGAGGATGCGCAAAGCGCTGCCTATGGGCTGCTGGCTATGGTACTAGGACTAAGCTTCTTCAGAGTAGCGGACATACCGCCAAGCCGCAGCGAAGACAACCGGTACATTTGCGAGGATTATGTCAGAAGGTTCACCAAGCATTGAATATGCAATATTAGGAGGACAATTATGAATGTAGCGAAGGTAGAAGCAGGTGGCGTAGATATTGCTGTTGTGAGCAGCAGCCAAGTATTAATTGGGGATGTGCAGTCAGCGCTGGATTTTATAGCTACCGTACGATATGAAACGGACTGTGACCGTATTATTCTGAACCAATCCAATGTAAGCGACAGCTTTTTCGACTTGAAAACACGCCTGGCTGGCGAGGTCCTGCAGAAGTTCATTAATTATCAAGTGAAGCTTGCGCTGGTTGGTGATTTTTCTGTATATACCAGTCAAAGCCTTAAAGATTTCATTTATGAATGTAACCATGGGAATGACTTCTTATTCATGCCAACCGAACAACAAGCGATTGAAAAGTTAAGCATGCTGAAGTAAAAGATAGACCGGGCAAAAGAAGCTAGAGGTTGTGGAGCAACCTGCCGCCGCCGCAGTCACCCTACATTTTCCATTGACGATCTTGGGTTTCGTGTTGCTAGATCCCAATAAAAAGGCGGGAACCCCCCCTAGAAATAAATCGGATCAACCATAGTGTCTCCAATTATATGCTAGAGGGTGTCCCCGCTCAATGGATTATAATGCAAATTACATATTGACGGCTTTGAGGTACAACGTGTTGGTCTTCTTGTCTAGTTCAAATTCCATATAGACACTGAAACTAGAGATGAAGAATCCGGGCAAGTCAACTTCATAGACCAAAGTAGTATAAGTAGCCCCTTTATCAGAATATGTCTTGTCTAACGTTACACCGTCGACAGTTGCATTTTTTAGAATAGCCGCATATTTCGTAAGAATATCTTTTTCATTGACTTTGACAAAGGCTTGGACAGTTTTGGCGAAGTTTTCCTTCGCTCTTTTTTTGTAGCCCATGTCATAGTCATTTAAGTCATCGATCACATATTTATCCACCAGGGCATCGTAATCGGCAGTTGAACCGGAGCTAACGGCCTTGCCGTAGGATTGGATAAATGCCAATCCTACGGATTTGTATTTGTCACCTGAGGCATTGAGATCATGATTCGCAGGCAATGTAATCAAACCAGCCGGTGTGCTGGCCGTCTGAGTTGCAGGTGCACTGGCTGCCGGAGCGCTAGCTGCCGGAGCACTGGCTGCTGGAGCACTCGCTGATGGTGTGCTAGGAGCAGCATCATTATAAGGGATACCGGCATTGGCGCCACCAGTAGTTGAAATGACAACGGTGTTGCTGCCGCTGTTCCAGAGGACTTCCGCATTCAGCGCTTCACCGACGGCTTTAGCCGGAAGATAAGTAGATCCGTTGTAGACCAGAGGGGAGATTTTGTTTCCGCTGGCATCTTTAGGCGTCCAGGAAGCTCCATCTACAGTAAACTTAATTGTGCTATTCAGGTAAGCTTTGACTAAAGAAATCCCGTCAGCAGCATAGACACCGACAGCCCCGAATAACAATCCGCTTGCCAGAATGGTAGAAACGAATGCTTTTTTTGAAATGTGCATAAATATTAAATCCTCCTAATTCATTGCTTGGTTTATTTTAACTATGTACTTTAAATGAGGTTTAATTTTCCTCTCTTTTTAATTTATAGTACCTTATTCTTATCGTCAACTTTAATGTTATTATCAAGGAAAAATAGAGAGAGTTTTGGAGCTTACACCATAAAACACCATCGAACGCCAAATTTGTCCACAAATTGGACCATACATGGACTAAAAAATACCGGACCTATGGGCGTAATTGTGGTGCTTCCATCCTTCATGATCTGATAGGCCTCCCGCAGAACTGTTTCGTTATCAAAGGTAGCGACCAGCTCTAAGATAGAATCGGATGAATGTTCTTTGTTGCCGCCGTAGTCGCTGAACATAACCCTTTGGCCGAGAATATGCATTTCCGCGTGAATGACAAATTTCTGGGGCTCCTTGTCGGGATCATACATTATGGAATCTGTAGTGGCGTTAAAAGCCTTTTGATAAAGTTCGATAGCTTTGCAGCAATCACCATTCAGATATAATTGTGGATTTAGCATACATTCTCTCCTTTAAGGGATTTATACTAAACGGGTAATAGTTTGAAGAAAGCTGATGCCAGTTTATCCGGTGATAATAAGTTATATTTTACCACCCGTCAATGAACTAATTATCGTTTTCTGATACCTGTGTTGCGGGGGAATCGGCTATCGCGGAGCCATCCGTTTTGAGCTGACCCTGGAAATGTGGGATAATAAGTTACAATGATTGGAGAGGTGAGAATTTAGATGACCTATTCGTTCGCAATTGGACCTATAGAGCTGCAGGAATTTGACAGTGAAGATGAATTGATAAACAAATGCAAGGAATGGAATCTCTTGTCGAATACAGCAACACGGGTGAAGACCTACCAGTACAAGAGAAACGGTATCACGCTGCCTTGTGAAATTGTGGGGTACGTCGATAGTATGACTGTAGTGATACAGTTTGAGAATAAGCAGCAGCATTGCATTCACCCTGCTTATTTAAAAGAGATGCAGACCTCCGGTTTTGGACAAAAATCAGCAGCAGCTGCTGAAGTCGAGGTGACCGATGGAGCGGATGAAGCTGGCAATGAAGCGGTAAGTGAAGAAACCGTAATTGAACCAGCGACAATCGAACCAACATCACTTCCGCCGGCTGCCGGTGTGAAGACTGAGGAAAAACCGCAGGAACCCTTGAAGAAACAGGAGAAAGCGAAAAAGAAAGCAGCGCTTGAACTGCCTGAAGAGAAACTGCAAATGTCCGCTACAGTCAAAGAGTTTACCACCGTGCCCAACCACTTTTCAGATAATGATGATGAAGTCATCATCTATGATGAGGTAGCTATAGAAGGCCACGAGTTAGAGTTTGGGGAAGTTTGGTCCAGCCACAGCGCTACATTGAAGAAACTTGAACTTGCGGTCGGGGATAAAGTTTCGTTTGAAGCAAAGGTGGTTGCCAAGAAGCTCACCCAGCATCCTGTAAAGTATAAGATCAACAACCCTTCGAAACTGAAGAAAATAACAGAATAAACAGGACCTTTAGAAGCAGGAGGACGGGGACGCTTATAAGTGACAAATTTCAAAACACGTCTGCTCTTAATCGGTACAGATAGTCTCCCAAGCTGCTGAATGGTATGATAGGAAGTGGGGTGAATTGGACAATGAATAATGAGACAACGAATGAACCAACAAACGAGGAAGTAGAAGGCAATCAAGAGAATATGTCTGCCGAGAATTGGTCCGAGCTTCTGAACGCTGTTCATCATAACGGCCTCGTAGCTTTGAAAATGAGCTTTAATGAAGTGGAAGGACAAGTGTCGCAGCTGGAGGCCTACGGTGCGGTGTTTGTGTACCGTGTTAAGGATGCGTCGAACAATGACTATTTCTGCGGGTTTTTCCTTCGCGAGCTGATCGCAAGATTTCAGTCGGGTAATGATCCTGCGATCTGGATGGCTTCTTTCTTCCACGAGCTGATGAAGACTCCAGGAGGCAAGGATCTTCCCAAACCGCCTGCAAACGAGGAAGAAGCAAAAGCGGTTATCGACAACGTGTTGGTTCCGCAATGCATCGAAGCTATTCGTGAAGAATTTGCTCCTGAGCAAATCCATGCGGGGCTTGCCTTGAACCCGGAGCATGGCCCGGTCCTGGAAGCCGGATTCCCGGCCATTACTGATGGCCCTAACGTTTGCGCGATTCCGCTACATTTCTTGCTAACCCATTTGCAGCTGAACCGTGATCCGTCCGAGCTGCTGATTACAGGCATGTACAATATCCGTAAAGAGCATGGATTGGACTAAAATGTGAAAAGCATGAAACCATACAAAAGCAACCCTGCCACCAGGCAGGGTTGCTTTTGTATTTTACAGTACATACTTCAGAGCTTGTAGCGGGACCGAGAAGAGCGTAGTTGCCGCAGAGGCAATTGGCTGACTATAAAATATAAGGTCAGTCCAATTAAGACTGCATAGTACGGTATGAAGTAATACAAGCTGTATTCATTCACGTAGCTGGTCAGGAATAAAAAGTGCAGGCTTGTTAAGAACATGTAATCTCCAGTCATTCTTAGATGGTAATAAGGATAAGCCATCAGGAAGAAGCTGAATACATAAAAGCATAAGATCAGAAAGGTGCTGAGCGTTCTGCGGATCAGGAAACTGACTAGCAATAAGAGCGATGTCACGATAATGAATAGGGAATACACGATCACCGGCTTTTCCAGTCCATCGTCATAATAATATAAATAGAGCGTTGTCGTATCTTTATTATGATAGAGGATATTGGAGAAATCATGTTCCAGCGAGACGGTGAGATTACCGTAATTATTGGAAGTAAGAAACGCATAAGCAAGGTAAGCGACTGTGAGCAGAGCAACCAACAGATTGATCGGGTAAGGCCGTTTATCTTCTAACTCTGCCATAGGTAACATTATTCAGAGTCTCCCATCCATTTGTTTAATATATGTTGTGAATCAATGAATTCATATTACATATATTGGTATATCATTATAATCATTTTAGTGTAGCGAATAAAATCACAAACCATAAGCCCGAACCGCAGCTTGTTCCTGCTCATATGTTGAATGGACGACAGGAGAGGGGAGAACGGCCTTGGGAAAAGCAGCCGATCCATACGGCGTTTCAATCATCGTGTGCACCAACCGCCCGCAATTTTTTGATAATCTATTAGGCAGCTTCAGAAGTCAGCAATACAAAACGAAAGAATTAATCATTATACTTAACAGAAACAGCATGAATCTGAAGCAGTATCAAAGTAAAATACGCGCCTATCCCAATATCTCGGTGTATAAGGTACCGGAAAAAACTTCGCTCGGACAATGTCTAAACTGTGGGATTGCCAAAGCCCGTTTCCCGTATATCGCCAAGTTTGATGATGATGATTACTACTCCCCGTACTATTTGAAGGAGCAGATGAATGCGCTCAAGCGTACCAAAAGTGATATCGTCGGAAAACATGCTTGTCTTGTGTATCTGTCAGGCACCAAACGGCTCATTATCAGATCGCCCAGAGAAAAGAATAAGACTGCGGATTTTGTGCAGGGGGGAACGCTGCTGTTCAGCAGACAAGTGACGAGGCAGGTGCGTTTTTCGGATCGTTCGCTGGGGGAAGATGTTGCTTTTTTACGCAGATGCAGCGCCAAAGGGTATCGTACCTATGCCACATCCCCGTATAACTATGTCTATATGCGCAGAGAAAACAAGGGCAGCCACACGTGGAAAGTGGGAGACCGCTTTTATCTCAAAGGAAGTATACCTGTCGCCGTGACCGACAACTACCGGGCAATCGCAAAACGGAAAGTGTAGAAGTGGAGTTGAGGGGGGACAACCACAGGTGGTTAATCCCCAAGCCTTTCACAAACAATAATGGCATCAGTATTCGGAGGCTCTTCTTGCCCGGATAAATAAAAATTGCGGTTTGCGCAGCAGCTTCTCATATGACTGAGGCAGCGCTTGTTTGAATTCTTCCGTCGGCATAGGCTCCAGCAGCTCTTCGAGTATAAAGTCAGCGTGAAGTACAGCGGACATAATCGCATTTAGAGGCCGTCTGTAGAACTGAACCTTCACTTTGACGTGATTGACATCCCAATCATCTTCCAGAAGTTCAGTCAGGAAGTAATTCTCCCGTTGAAATACAGTAAAATCCATAAACGGATGATGAACGGAAAAAACGAGTAACCCGCCCGGTTTCAGGATTCTATGGAATTCACGCATAACGAGTGTCCCGTCTTTCAGATAATGCAACGCCAACGAGGAAATCACCAGGTCAGTGGAGTCATCCCCGATAAAATAAAGGGGCTCATTCAGGTCCGCACAGACAAGCTTGGCCCGGTCGCCAACTCTTCTCCGGGTCATTTCGATCATTTTGGGGCTGAAATCGAGCGCGGTAACGGAAGCACCTTTGCCAAGTAGCCAATCACTATACCAGCCAGCCGCGCATCCTGCATCCACTACGCTTTTGCCCTCCACATCCGGCAGCAGGGATAAGGTAGCTGGCCGTTCATAGTAAGCATTATAAGGTTTTTTGTCCACATAGCTGAGATAGTATTCTGCCATTTCTTCATATGAATCCAGCGAAACCGACTCCTTGTGCATTCTGCTCTCCCCCTTTTCCCAATTAACCTTCCTCTAGCAGCCTTTGAAGTTCTTCTTCGTCACAGCCCGATACCAGCAGCTCTAGATGTTGAAACAGCTTGTGCTCATCCCAGTTCCACCACTGCACTTTGGACAGCAGCCCGATCAGCTTATCACTGAAGCGTTGTCTAATTAAACGGGCGGGATTACCGCCGACAATGGAATAAGGCTCTACATTTTTTGTTACGGTTGAATTGGAAGCGATAATGGCGCCGTCCCCAATCGTGATCCCCGGCATAATTGTAACCTGCTGGCCGATCCAGACATCGTTGCCAATTACGGTATTCCCTTTAAAAGGAAGCTGTTCAAGCGTAGGTGTCACCTTTTCCCAGCCGCCGCCAAAAATATTAAAGGGATAGCTTGTCAGTCCATCCATGCGGTGATTGGCACCGTTCATAATGAACGTAACACCTTCTGCAATGGCGCAGAATTTGCCAATGATCAGTTTGTCGCCCAAAAATTCATAATGGTGCAGAATGTGTTCGTAGAAATGCTCCGGGTTGTCGCTATTGTCACTGTAGTAGGTATAGTCACCGATTTCCACATTTGCCCTGGCTGGCAGATTACGGATATAGCATACAGTTTTAATATTCTCATTGGGGTACAGCTTGTTTTTATCCGGCCCGACCATCATGGCTTTCACCTCGCGAGTTATATTTACGGAATATTGAAGCAGGGGAAGCGAAACTCCGCAGTCATTCTATTCTTACTATTTTATGGCAGTCCGTCAAGTTGGAGAGGCTTATACGAAAAAAGCAACTCCTCCAACCCGGTAGGAATTGCTTTTTGTGTTGCAGCTTTATCAGTTACAGTGCTTTATCGTCAATAGAATTTAACCAGCCTTCAATCTCTCCGATGACAGAGCTGACGCAACCATCCTCGAATGGTGAGATCAGACCGGCAAGCTGGGCCAGCTGGACAAAAGATTGGCTTCCCCCGGCCTCACAGAGGCGCAAATAATCGCTCCAGGCAGATTTGAAATCTTCATTTGAACGTTTCCAGAACTGGAAAGCGCAGAGCTGGGCTAGCGTATAGTCGATATAATAGAATGGTGAGCGGAAGATATGTCCTTGCTTATGCCAGAACCCGCCTTGTTCCAGATAAGCGTTGCCGTCATAATCGCGGTGCGGCAAATATTTCTTCTCAATTGCCCGCCAGGCGTGCTTGCGCTCAAGCGGTGTGGCCTCCGGATTCTCATAGACAAAATGCTGGAATTCATCCACAGAAACACCATAGGGAATGAACTCCAATCCAGACGCCAAATGATTGAAGCGGTATTTGTCGGCATCCTGCTCAAAGAAGAGGTCCATCCACGGCCAGGCAAAAAACTCCATGCTCATTGAGTGAATTTCCGCCGCTTCCGAAGTCGGGAACTCATATTCAGGCAACAGCATATTACGGCTTGAATAGACCTGGAAGGCATGGCCCACTTCATGGGTCAGCACATCAATATCTCCTGCTGTTCCGTTGAAATTGGAGAAAATGAACGGGGCCTGATACTGGCTCAGATAGGTACAGTATCCGCCGAATTGTTTGCCTTTTTTACTTGTCAGATCCATGAGCTCGTTGTTCTGCATAAAAGTGAAAAATTCATCCGTTTCCGGAGAAAGCTCTTTGTACATCTTTGCACCGTTGGCTACAATCCACTCGGGATCGCCTTTGGGTTCAGCATTGCCTGTATTGAAGTTAAAGCCCTCATCGTAATACTTCAGGGCATCCAGACCCAGACGTTCGGCTTGGCGCTGCTTCAGCTTCAGGGAGACGGGAACGATATGCTCCAGCACCTGCTTACGGAAATTGGCGACCATCCCGGCGTTATAGTCGGTTCGCATCATCCGGTCATAACCGAGTTCTACAAAGCTGGCGTAACCCAGCTTCTTGGCTATGCGGGCACGAACCTTAACGAGCTCGTCGTAAATACGGTCGAATTCGGCCTCATGTGCGGCCATAAATTCATTTTTGGCCAGATATGCACGTTTGCGCGTATCGCGGTCTGTTGCCGTTTCAAACGGTGTCAATTGGGACAAGGTGCGTTCTTCCCCATCGAACTGGATCTTGGCGGAAGCGATCACCTGAGAGTATTCGGTGGAGAGCTTGTTCTCCAGCTGCAGATCCTCAATAATTTCCGGGCTGAAAATCCGGAGCGAAATTTCAGCCAGCTGGAGCAGCTGCGGGCCCCATTCCTTCTCAATTTCAGCTCTGAATTTGGAGTTTACGAGCGCTTTGTAGTATTCAGTTATGTATTCCTGGACAATGGGGCTGATCTCATCTACGTAATCCTGTTCTGCCTTGTAGAATTCATCCTCAGTGTTGATGGAATGCCGGATGTAGACGAGGCTTGTCATGGTTTCAAAAGAACTGCGGAGTTTGTTCAGCGCAAGGATTGCGGCCTTTTGTTCCTCCCAGTTATCCGCTTCGAGACCTTTTAACAGCGCTGTGAACTCCAGTTTGAACTTGTTTGCGTCGGGGCGTTCATAAGGGTATTCTGTAAATTTCATGAAACCATCAACATCCTTTCTCTACCATATGAACTATATTATATACGCTGGAGCCTCAGAAAAACAAAAAAATTAATGTTCGGAGATCTTGAATTAATTTGCGTAAAGGAGACAGCCGCACTATCCAAGGTAACCGTCAAAACTCTGCATCACTATCACAAAATCGGCTTGCTGATGCCGTGTGAGATCAGTGAAGCAGGGTACCGTTTGTATGGGACGGAGGAGCTGGAACGTCTGCAGCAGATTATTTTGCAGCGCAAGCGCAGTAGAGTGATTTCCAAACGGACAGCAGAGCTGTACACACCGATATTCCGCCAAGCACGTTTAAGTGTTTGGCGGTTTTTGGTGATAAGGTGCGAAACTATTTTTTTGTCACGGAAATCCAAATGCATCCATGTTATCATCGGTTCAGCAAAGGAGTGCTGATGTTGAAGACGAAGTTGATCCCACCACCAGGAAAGTTAATTCGGGTTAAAGGCAAACAGATGCATATCAGAATAAGTGGGTTACCAGGAGGTAAGACCGTTGTTTTCGATCATGGCTGCGGCTACGGATCTTATTCGGATACATGGTCACTAGTTGAGGAGAAAGTAGCGCCATTTGCACAGACTGTTGTTTACGATCGGGCGGGGTATGGTTGGAGTGAGAAGGGATCCGTTCCTAGAAACAATGAGGAAGCTGTTGAAGACTTGCACGAGCTGCTTCAGGCAGCAGGCGTTCGACAGCCTTTTATCTATGTGGGCCATTCCTATGGTGGTGTAAATGCGCGTCTTTATGCGGAGCGCTATCCGGAAAATCTGGCTGGCATCGTGCTTGTTGATGCGAGTCACGAAGATGAGCTGACAGAGCGGTTCCCAAGAGAACATGTGAAGGGTCAAAAGTCGGGAATATGGATGTTTCGGATGCTGTATTGGTTGACCAGAGCAGGGATTCTGAATTGGCTATTGCAGCGGAACAAGCTGAAGGATTTTGAAGCTCTGTTGAAGCATTTCCCTGAGCCTATAGCGGAACGGATGAGACTAATGACGCCTCAGAGAGCGACAGGGTTGGCAGTATATCAGGAATTCAAAAATTTACAGCTTGGCTATGATGCCGTCAGGAATAAAAGTCTTCCTGCAGGATTGCCCTTACTTGTGCTGAAAAGTGGCAAAGTGGAGCATTTAGAGAAACTGCCGTCAGGTATAGCCGATAAAATAACAAGCTGTTTATTGGATGTAGCTGAAGAAATGTCCCAGTTGTCAGACCAGGGTGAACTGGTCGTTGTGGAAGGCAGCGGACATAATATTCATATCGAACGGCCCGATGCCGTAGCTCAAGGAATCCGTCAAATGCTATAAAACCGTGTTTCCGAACATATGCAACCTGTGGTTGACAGATTGTTAACGTCGCTTGGTAGTCAGGAACATGACGGTTTAATACGATAAGCTTGAGGTGATGATGATGGATTTTGCGGATAAACTGCAAGGCTACAGAAAACAAAGGGGGATGTCCCAAGAAAATTTGGCGGAGGTCATCGGTGTGTCGCGGCAAGCCGTATCTAAGTGGGAATCGGGTCAGTCGTATCCGGAAATGGATAAGATGATTGCCTTAAGCGAGTTCTTTGGTGTAAGTATGGACCATATGGTCAAAGAAGTTTCGGGCAATCAGGAAGCAGTCCCGCCACTCGTTACTGGGAATTTCCACGCTGATGTAACTGCAAAGTATCATTATGAATACAAGAGCAAACGAACGTTGTTCGGGATTCCGCTGGTGCATATTAATGTAGGACGCGGAATTTATGTCGCCAAGGGAGTTCTGGCTATTGGGAATATTGCCGTTGGCGGTTTGTCAGTCGGAATCCTCTCGCTTGGCGGCCTATGCTTCGGCGCACTTGCAGGGGGGATGATCAGTATTGCCGGGCTGGCTCTTGGCTTGTTGTTGGCCATAGGCGGACTGGCCGCAGGAATTATCGCTATAGGAGGGCTTGCCGTTGGAATGTTCGCCATCGGCGGGTTGTCCATCGGAATGTTCTCGCTCGGCGGCTGTGCGATTGCCTCGCGGATCGCCATCGGGGGTTATGCAAGCGGACATATTGCGATCGGCGACGTGGCCAAGGGGGCGTATACGATCCTCGTTGAACAGGAGCATTTCAGCAGCATTCAGGCAGAGCAAGTGAGGGAACTGATCAATCAGGAGTACCCGCGCCTGTGGAAGCCGGTGGCGGAAGGGATTATAGCTATCTTCGAATAGAAACCAGTGTAGCGTCCAGCCGCTGATCACTGACAGGGAACTTTCTAACCAGCTTCCGGAGCGCATGGCTGTGGGGTGTACTCCGGGGGGATTTCTGCAGGAAGACTGGCAACCCTGTTACAATTTGGTATACTGAGCCTATCTATAAAACTTCCTATGCAACCAGAGTTTGACAGATGAAGTATGTTTCGCATAGAGATCTAATGTGTTATGGGGGAAATGGGATTGAAGAAGGCTGTTTTATGTTCAATATTGTTCATGTTTATAATGGGTAGCTTGATTCCCGGGGTGGGAGCAGCTGCGAATTCCGTTTATCCGAGTGATAATGGGCCCCGGCAATCCAGTTATGCTGCACCGTTAGCCAAGCCGGAGTTGAAGTGGGCGGTTCCGTTCACAGGAGAAATTAAGCAGGTGGTTATTGATTCAGCAGGTATTTTGTATGTTCTGTCCGAAGGAGTGCGGGTAGTGAAATTAACGTCACTTCGGGCAAGCGGCGAGATCCTCTGGTCCAAGGAAATAAAGGGCGTAGAGGCGAATGCACTCAACCTGTCCAACGATAAGTTTCTGATCGTATCAAGCTCTCTCGACGGCCGGGAGCTGACGGATTCTTCAAGGCTGAACGACAGAACGGCGATTGTATCCAAATACACTATCGCCGGAGAGCTGCTTTGGGAAAATACATACGAATATGTAATGAGACTCGGCAATATCACCGTAGGCGATGACGGCTATGTGGCGCTTGCGCTATCGTACTTTACTCAAGCAAGCGGATCGAAGAGATATACGGAACATGTGAAGCTGATCGGCATGAATGCGAGTGGTGAAACCAAGTTCAACAACACAATGGTTTCGGACACGGAGACGGTCCCTGTAAATTTCTCTGCTCCTCTAATTGTGAAGGACAACGTATACTTGTCGATATCCAAGGGATTCATGAGACCTTATAGTTCAAGAGCGATGATCGCCGAATTCACGGATGCCCAATTTTTAAAGATCAGCAAGCAGGGAGTATTGTTGTCCAGCACAAAGTATAAAGGCATTAGTCCGTCTGCTCCTGTCTATTACAACAACAATTTCTATGTGAGCGGTGAACCCTATGGCGGGGACAACAACTTGTATATAATCAATACCGCCGGGAAGATCACCAAGACCATCAGCGTAGAAGCGGGCCATATCGGCAACCAGATTCCGGCTTCCATCAGCAAGGATGGGCATATTGTTTTTGCACAGCATGTGTATAGTCCTGCCGGCAAGCTGCTCTGGAGTTTTCAGCCGACTGCCAAAGGCAAGGTCTACCGCTTTTATCCGTATTCCGCACCTGGCCTCACCCTTGACAGCAGCCAGAATATTGTATTTAGCGGCTATGATAGTTTATATGGTAGCAATTACATTAGCTCCATTAATATGAAGACCAAAAAGATCAACTGGAGCTTGCCCATTAACACAGAAGCACGGTCTCCAGTCATCATTGGCAAGGACGGAACAATATATGTTTGGGGAAATAAGTTGTATGCATACGGCAAGAAAGCTTCGTAAGAAAGCTGAACCTTGAACAGTTATTCCAAAACGGCAGAAATCCCGTTTTTTTGTTGCCCGCGTCCCCGGATAAGCACGCCTTTTCCAGCTGGTGAAGGCCGTGGCGCGGGAGGGGTCAATCCCTTGTGCAGTGGGATTTCTGAGCAGGCCAAGCCCGCCCGGCCATGCCCCTGAGCGGGGTAATCCCCTGCATAGGCCATTTCCTAAACAGGTCAATGCCGCCCGGCCATGCCCCTGAGCGGGGTAATCCCCTGCATAGGCCATTTCCTGAACAGGTCAATCCCGCCGAGCTAAGCCTCTAAGTAGGTCAATCCGCGCGCAAGCCAATCCAGCACAGGCCACTCCCGCCCAAACCAAATCCCCCGCGTAGGCTGCGGACTGTATAGCTCTTATTTATGCGTATCTGTTCATTTCAGCGGGTTCGCGGACCGTATAGCCGTTATTATGCTTCAGAATCATGTTTATAGAGGTGATTTGTGCCAATAGCTGCATTCCAGTCCGCAAGGTGGCTTAATGAGGCGGATTCATGTGAATAAGGGCGCCTCGGTCCGCAACATTTCCTCCGCACTCAACCTCTGCCCCCACCACTCTGCCCCCACCGCTCTGCCCGAATCGCTCTGCCCCCAACCACCCTGCTCCCAATCACTCTGCCCTCAATAACTCTTTCTCCAATTACGATGTTCGAGTCGCTATGTGCTTGTCTCGCCTTCAGATGCGGATCGTGCGGATCAGGTCGATGAACAAGCCGATCAGCGGGGAATAGTGGCGGTCGCGATTATAGGAATAGAAGATATGCCGCTGAAAATTGTAGTCCGGAATAGTACGCATCATTAATTTTCCCCTCGCCACCTCATCCTCCACGGCAAGCCGTGAAATAAAAGACACATGTCTGCCGCCCATAAGCGATTGCTTGATCGCCTCCAGTGAATCGAGCAGGATATGGGCTCTTGGCGTTACGCCGGACCGTTCAAACCATTTGTTGGTCAATTGGCGTGTGCTCGATTCCATATCATGCAGAATAAAATGGGCAGACGCGATCTCGGACGGACTAAGCCTGGTCTGAGCCGCAAATTCATGAGTGGGGGCGAACACCAGTACAAGCTCATCTTCGCATAAGGATTGGCTGTGCAGAGTGGGTACATAAAAGGATTCGGTGGACAATATGCCCAGATCAATTTCATGATTCACCAGCATCTCTTTAATTACAGGGGAGGGCTTAACCGATAACGAAATCGTTGTTCCCGGATGCTGCTCTCCGAACTGGCCCAGGATTTGGGGGAGAATATACGTGGCCGGCACATAACTTGCGCCGATTTTGAGCGTGCCGCGGCCTGCATTATTGAACTCCTTCACTACCCGCTCGGCCTCTGCGGCCAGTGCATTGATTTTGACGGCATAATGAAGAAACGCCTTGCCGCTTTCCGTCAGGATCATTTTATCCATTCTCGACTCAAAAAGCTTCTCCCCGAGCTGCTGCTCCAAATTCTTCAAATGATAAGTCACTGTAGGCTGCTTCAGTCCAAGTTCTTCGGCTACTGTCGTGATTTTCCTGTGTTTATGGAGCAGTTCTACGATCTGCAGCTTAATCAAATTCAGGTTCATTACTATTCACTCCCTCGTCTGCTAGCTAAACGATAACATAGAAAAATTCTATGAATGTTAAAATAAATCGGTGAAAAAGTTAATATCGGCGTTACACCCGGCAAATATTGCGGGAATTGTTTGCCTATAAACTAAGGACATGTTCATAGCAACCTTACTTTAGTGCAGTCATTATCTTTTTATAAGTTAAGAACAGGCAGGTACATGAGAATGAAGCAGCTTATCATTAGCGGACTGGAAAAGAAATTCGGTGACGTGCATGCCCTGAAGCCTGCCGATCTGACCATTGCGGCAGGAAGCTTTACCACGTTGCTTGGGCCTTCGGGCTGCGGTAAAACCACCTTGCTTCGTCTGCTTGCAGGACTGGAAACACCGGATGCCGGAGAAATTGTGGCTGACGGGGAACTTATTTTCTCCAGCAGCCGGAAGATCAGCCAGCCGATTCACCGCCGGAATTTCGGCATGGTCTTTCAAGATTTTGCGCTTTGGCCGCATCTGAGTGTCTTTGAGAATGTAGCGTTTGGGCTGCGGGCATCGCGGCAGAAGAAGGAGCTGCGCAGCCGGGTGCAGGAAGCGCTACGCAGCGTAAGACTGGAAGGACTGGAGCTGCGGTTTCCCCATCAGCTGTCCGGCGGTCAGCAGCAGCGGGTCGCTTTTGCCAGAGCGGTGGTGACCCGGCCCAGGCTGGTGTTGTTCGATGAACCACTCAGTGCGCTGGATGCCGTCCTCCGGGATGAGATGCGGCTGGAGCTGCTCTCACTGGTGAAGGACATGGGCATCACCGCACTGTACGTGACACATGACCAGACCGAAGCGATGTCCATGTCGGATGAGGTGGTTGTCATGCATGGCGGAAGCATCCTGCAGACTGGTGCCCCCGAGGAAATTTACAAGAAGCCGGCTGAGCCCTTTGTGGCCCGCTTTATCGGCAGGTCAAACTGGATTGTCCCCGGGAAGCAAATGCTTCGGCCGGAGCAACTACGCTGGATCGACAGGGAGGGAACCTCTCAGGCATTTACCGGAATCATCCGGCATGTCAGCTATATGGGTGACCGCTATGAGGTCATTCTGGAGATGCAGGGAATGGGCACCTGGACGGCTTATCATTCACACCGTTTAACGGTGGGTGAGAGCATTCAGGTCTACGCCTCACAGGAGCACATTCACCATCTGAACTAATCACAATTATTATTAGGAGGTCTTCCCTTGAATTTCATTAAAAAAAGCAAACTAGGTTCCGTTCTTTTGACTGCCGTACTAAGCATCAGCCTGGCTGGCTGCGGTTCCTCCAATACACCTGAGGCTAACGCTAAAGCGAACGACAGCAAGACCAAAAACAATAATACTTCTTCTGCTACTGAACAAGCCTCACCACCGGCAGAGAATACGCTTAGCGGCAGTCTTGTGGTATACAGCGCTGGACCTGAGGGACTGGCGAATAAAATAAAAGTAGGGTTCGAAGCGAAGACCGGAGTCAAAGTGGAAATGTTCCAGGGCACCACAGGCAAGATTCTTGCTCGGATGGAGGCGGAGAAATCCAACCCGGTGGTCGATGTGGTGGTTCTTGCCTCCCTGCCTTCCATGCAGGGCATGAAAAACGACGGATTATTGCTTCCTTATCAAGAAGCGGTGAATGCCGGCAAACTTGTCAGTGACTGGTCGGATGCGGAAGGGAATTACTTCAGCTACAGTGCGTCCGCACTGGGAATTGTCTATAACACCAAGAAAGTAACCACACCGCCGGCTTCCTGGTCTGACCTGGGCCAGCCGGAATGGAAGGGCCTGGTCAACATCCCCGATCCTTCGCTCTCCGGCTCGGCACTGGATTTCATGACCGGTTACCTGAGTGCTCAGGGAGACAGCGGCTGGGATCTGTTCAAGCAATATAAGGCAAATGGGGTGGCGATGGCAGGCGCGAATCAGGAAGCACTGGATCCGGTAATTACCGGTGCCAAATCCGTGGTTGCCGCAGGAGTTGATTATATGGCCTACAAAGCCAAAGCGGATGGAGAACCGGTGGATATCGTGTATCCGGCTGAAGGCACAGTGATCAGCCCGCGTCCGGCGGCCATTATTAAGACGAGTGCAAATGTGGACAACGCCAAAGCATTTATTAATTATCTGCTTTCCGATGAAGCCCAGGCACTCGTAGCCAAGGCGTACCTGCTGCCGGGAAGAAGCGATGTGAAGGCGGAGAACCGCGCCAATCTGGATGGGATCAAAACCTTTGACGTGAAATGGGATTGGATGAACGAACATGGCGATGAAGTGTCCACAACATTCACGGATCTGTTCAAATAAGCGGAATGAAAATTAACGCTTTACGCTCATTTAAGTGGGTGAGCAGCAGCCTTGCTTTGTGTATACTGGTTATTCTGGTGCTGCTGCCGCTGCTTCTGATCTTCTGGACTAGCATTTATTCTGGTCAAAAACTCGATATCACCGCACCGCTCAGGACCATTACCGGAAACAGCGGGCTAATGAAGGTGCTGCTGAATTCTCTGGGTCTTGGAGCAAGCGTAGTCGCCTTGACTACAGTGTTCGCCTTGCCGCTGGCCTGGATTATGGCCAAGAGTGACATCGGGCGCCACGCCTGGCTGGATGTTGTCCTGCTGATTCCGTTCATGACACCGCCTTACATCGGTTCCATGGGGTGGATGTTATTTATGCAAACCGGTGGCTATATGGAGCAGGTTCTTCCGTCTTCTGCAGCGCTGACCCCTTATTTCTTCAGCTATGGGGGGATGGTGCTGATTATGAGCCTGCATCTGTTTCCTTTCCTCTATCTGCTGCTGCGCAATGCACTGCTGCAGATCGGGGGCGGGTTGGAGGAGGCGGCTTCGGTTCATGGCGCTCCATTCTTTTACAAGGTTAGAAGAGTTATTGTACCCTTGCTGTTATCGAGCTACGGGCTTGGTGTGCTGCTGATCTTTGTTAAGACAATTGCCGAATTCGGGACACCTGCGACCTTCGGGCGCAAAATCGGGTTTTATGTTCTGACCTCGGAAATTCACAAATATATTTCCAGCTGGCCGATTGATTTCGGCAAAGCGACTTCACTGGCCAGCCTGCTGCTCGGAGTCTGCCTGATCCTCTGGTATATCCAGACGATCATCAGCAGCCGCTATTCTTACCGCCTGGTGGGCGGGAAAGGGATACGCAGCAAGCATTACGCCGCAAAGGGAGCCTTGGGCTTCTTCAGCTGGGGGTATATTGTGCTGCTGCTGCTCGCTTCCGTCGGAGTCCCGTATTTCTCCATTATTACCGCATCATTATTGAAGCTGCGCGGGGAGGGGCTGTCGTGGGGGAATCTGACGTTAAGCCATTATGCTGAGCTGCTCTCTCCAGGCTCACCAGGCCTTCAGGCACTGATCAACAGCTTCAGCCTGGCGATTGTTGCTTCGAGCATCGCAGTAATTCTTGGCACATGGCTCGCGCTGATCATTGGCAAGGGCACAGCATGGCGGCAAAAATGGACCGATCTGTTCAGCCTGCTGCCGAACACAGTTCCGGGCATTGTCCTTGTCGTTGGGCTGATCCTCCTGTGGAATGCCCGTTGGATGCCGGTCCCGCTCTATAACACCTATGGGATGGTCGTGCTAACCTATGTCGTGCTGTTCCTTCCCTACACCGTGCAGTATGTCAAGGCCAGCTACGGGCAGATTGATTCCTCCCTGATGCAGGCGGGGCAGGTATTTGGCGGAAGTAAGGCTTACGTGTTCCGCCGTATCCTGCTGCCGCTCATTCTTCCCGGAATGGCGGCTGGCTGGATGATGACCTTCACCATTTCCGGCCGTGAATTGGTGGCCTCGCTGCTGATTTTGCCGCCGTCGATGCAGACGTCGGCGACTTATATCTTTGCCCAGTTTGAACAGGGCGCAGTGGCGATGGGCATGGCAATGGCCGTAATCTCTGTAGGCGTTACAACTGCATTGCTGCTTGTAATTCAATACTTAAGTCCAGACAGAAAGCGGAGACAACTATGACCAAGCTGACCATATGGGGGGGCGCCGGGGAGCATGGGCGCTCCTCCTACCTTTTACAGGGTAAGGAATCCTGTATTTTGCTCGATTGTGGTGTGAAGAAGGAAGGGAAAGGAGAGTATCCGCTGCTGGATGCCGCGGTTATTCCGCAGCTTCAAGCGGTCTTTCTATCCCATGCCCATGAGGACCATTCGATGGCCCTTCCGCTGCTTTATAAATATGGCTATAAAGGGAAAGTATGGACAACACGCGATACCTTCAGGCAGCTGCCCGGCTATTTCGAGGCGTGGAGCAGATATACGGCCGCTGAGTCAGCCGGGCTGCCTTATGGAGATGAAGACAAGCAGGCGATGGAATTTATGTTTCTGGACGAGCAGGCCGGACCCCGCACCTGGCTGAACGTTGCACCCGGCCTGCGTGTGCAGTGGGGGCGAACCGGACATTTGGCTGGTGCAGTATGGCTTGCCCTGGAATGGGAGGGGAAGACGGTCTACTTCTCCGGTGATTACACCGAGGAGTCGCAGCTGCTGGCTGTGGACCGGCCACAGGCGCTGTTCTTGTCCGGGCCTGAGGCAGGCAGGGAGCAAGGAGAAGCCGATCTGGCCATCATCGACGCCGCCTACGGAGCGGATCCCGCAGAGCAGCAAGTGAAACTGCTGCAGCTGGAGACTGCGGTCCGGGATACTTTAGAAGGCGGCGGCTGTGTGCTGCTGCCCATGCCGCTGCAAGGCCGGGGCCAGGAGCTGCTCATCTGGGCTGCTGAGCGGTTTCCACAAGCGCAGCTTGTGGTGGAGGAAGCTCTGCTGGCTCCGCTCAGAGCGCTGCGAACCCGTTCAGGTTGGCTGAGAGATGAGGCTCCCGGCAGCATTGACCGGCTCCTGAACAGCAGGAACTTGAAAGCAGTCTCTGTTCCTTCCGAACGGAAGGAGGCACTGAGGCAGCGGAAGAATAAGATAATCTTCACGAACGACGCACTGCTCCAGTCTCCTACAGCCCAGTGGTATTACCGGCAGCAGCTTGATGTTCCCGGCAGCCATGTGATTTTTACAGGCCATTTGCCTGAAGGCAGCTTTGGCCGCAACCTGCTTGGGCAGCAAGGCAGCGGCGGCTGTAAGGTTTCACTGATCCGCTACAAGGTGCATCAAGGCCTTCCTGACATCCGCCGGATGCTGCGGGCTGTTCCAAGCCGCCGCACAGTGCTGGTTCATGCCCCTAAGAAGCAGACGGATCAGGTGCTTTCCATCCTGGAGGAAGAAGGATTTACGGGACTGTATTCTCTGCTTCCCGGGGACAGTATCTCCTTCTGATGCACCCGAATACCCTCTTTTAGACAGCAAGCCAGCTCGACATTTGAGCTGGCTTGCTGTCTGTTTGCTGTTATCTACTAAACCCAGCGGTCCGCAAAAGGGCGGTTCAATGGATTATTCAAATAGCTGCTGTTATTCCGTGACCAGAACCCGTGGTGAAGTGCTGCGGATAACGCTGGAGGCGATCCAGCAGCCGAGACCGGCCACGGTTATACTAAGCAAAGCGAGGAAGGAGATGCCAGCCCACTGCATTAGGAGCGGCAGCTTGACAATACCATAGGAGGAGAGCAGCCCTCTTAATATGCCGGGGAGGAGGAATACCCCGCAGCCGATGCCCAGAGCCGTACCCGCTACGGACAGCGCCACAATGCTCCAGGTTACTGCACCCCGGATGTTATTCGAAGTCAGCCCGATGGATTTGTAGATGCCATAGGTCTTGGTTTCCTTGCGGATATGAATCCGGCAGGTACTGTAAATAATGAGGCAGGTGACCAGCAGAAACAGCAGGCTCAGAATGCTCATCGGAATGATCAGGACCGCCGTAGCTTCCTTGAATACCGAATCGAGCAGGGTTTGCTGTTTGATGGCCTGAATTCCAGGGCCATATTTGTCATTCAGCTGCTGCACTATCTTATCTGCATCATTGTCGTTTATTAAATTCAAGTAAGCTGTATCAGGGTGAAACTGGGTGAGCGCATCCGAGGTTATTCTGGCCTGATTGGACATATTGGCAATCGACTGATAAATGCCGGTCACTGTGAAGGTATGCTGCTCTCCTTCAACATACAGCTCGATAACATCCCCCAGCTCTTTCCCGAGCTGCCTGGAGATGTTGATGCCGATGGATATTTCATTGCGGTTGGCCGGATTTCTGCCGTTTAAGGAGGCGAAGCCCACCTCATCCAGACTTCCTTCTACGGCATTAAGCGGAATGCTGAGGGATTGTGAAGCATCGTCCACCTTCCCGGAGCTTCGCATGGTTTCCGCAGACACAACGCCGATGGATTGGCCCGCCCAGTTAAGGTTCAGGATAGCGGGATCGGCCTTAACCTCGGCATTCAGAGCTTCACGGTCGAAATCCGCTTCGTTCACGACCATGACAACAATATCAGAGGCATCATAACCCCACAGCGGCGAGGTTTTCTGCATTTGATAGATGCTGTTCAAGAGGACGAAGCCGAAGACCAGCACTGACGTTGTAACGGTGGTCAGAATAAGCATCAGGATAGAGCCCTTAAGATTTTTGGTTACATTTCTCAGCCCGATGACAGCAGGAACCGGCCAGCGCTCAAACTCACGGCCCCGCTTTCCACGGCCATTCCAACGTTTGCCAAGGCTGCTGTGCGAAGCTTCAGACATACCATAACGAATGGCCTGCATCGGCTGAATGGAACGGGTTTTGCTGGCATAAATCCACACGCATACAAGAATCAGCAGCAGCATCCCTGCTCCGACCATCCAATCAGTCCAAGCTCCCTGGAGCTGGATCGAGGAATAATCTGTCTTTAAGAAGGATAGAGACTGTTCAATAATAACTCCCGATAGAAAGCGGCTGATCCATAGCCCGGGCAGGATGGACAGCAGCGCAAGAAAACTGTACTGGGCCACGTAGGTGCCTATAATCTGCCTTGAAGTCAGACCCATGGATTTAAAAATCCCGATGGTTTTGTAATTGGCCAGAATTGCATCCGAAATCGTAAAGCTGATCGTAAACAAGGCAACCAGCATCATTACAATGCCAAGGAAGCTCATGACAAAACCGATGATTTTGTTCATGATAAAGTAGAAAGCTGAAATTTGCTCATAGCTGTTCATCTCTTCCATAAATGGAGTGCCCAGAAATTTCTCAAACCGCTCCCAATAATCAGCACGCTGGCTGTAGTCAGCGAAACGGAGTCCCAGAATATATGAATCTGTGTCTTGAACAGAGCTTAGATCCTGCTGGTAGTCACTGCTGTTCATCCAGATCCGCGCTGTTGTGGAAAAGGGCCCTCCCAGCGGAAGGTCGATCACAACAGCAGATACAGTTAAGCTAAGTGGAGTATTACCTGTCTTGAACTGAAGCTCGTCACCAATGGAAACATCATATTTATAGGCGAGCGAGGTTGGAATCCAAATCGTACCCTGCTCGGGATGAGCAGTCTCCGGTCCTTGGGCAAATACAAGCTCATCTGTGCCAAAAGGCCGGTCCGGTGTATTCATCATATACAAATACAGGTTGGGGATATCTTCTCCGCGGTGTTTAACTCCTGCCAAAGGCTTGTAAGGCAGCAGCACGGATGCCGTTACGCCATCCTGCTGGGACCACCACTGGGCTGACTTCTGCGGATTATGAAGACCTCTGCTGAACATTAATAGTTCATGGGAGCCTTTAGTGTCGCGATGCAGGCTTTCGTAAAGATCTTCCGAGTTCGAAATAACGGTTATCGCGGTGTTCGTCAGCAGCGTGGACAGCAGAATAAGCAGTGCAATCAGACTGTTCTGCACTTTGCGTTTCCTCAGATTCCCCCAGCAAATCGTCATTATTGCATGCATTACGTAAGGCTCCCTTCACGGGAGATGTAGGAGAAGATGAGGGACTCTCTGTCCTGCAGCTGATCAGGGGTAAAAGCACCAAGCTCCAGCACGCCGCCAACCTGACCATCCCGGATAAAAATCAGCCGGTTCGCACGGCAGGCCGATTTGATATCATGAGTGACCATGACGATGGATTGTCCCTCGGCATTCATGCTTGTCAAAATATCGAGTACCGCAACGCCCTGATCATAATTCAGGCTTCCTGTCGGCTCATCTGCAAAAATGATCTCAGGCGTATTGATTAATGCCCTCGCAATAGCAGCTCTTTGCTGCTGGCCCCCGGACACCTCAGCCGGCAGCCGGTGCTGCTGCTCCTCAATGCTCATGGCCTTCATCAGCGACAAGGCTTTCTGCTTCACTTCACGCCGTGGTCTTGCTGCAACATAGCCGGGTAAAGCGATATTTTCCAGCAGTGTCAGATCAGGCACAAGATTGCTGCTCTGATAGATATATCCGATTTTCCCGGCTCTCAGCCCGGAAAGCTCCTTCTCGGAGAAGCTGTCCATACGCTGCTGGCTGAAATGGACTTCACCTGCGGTGACCGTGTCCAAACCGCTAAGCAAGTAGAGCAGCGTTGATTTTCCCGACCCGGAATCTCCCATAATTACGGTGAAATCCCCTTGGTAGATGTCCAAATCAATATTTCGGATGGCGTGGAATTGCTCGCTGCCGGTGGAATAGGTTTTACACAGGTTTTTGGTATGAAGTATCGCGGTTTTCGGCATGCATAAATCCCTCCAGGTATCATTTTCCTTCATTGTAGAGGGGGAATCTTGCAATAAGCTTATCAGGTTATTAATAAATTATTACAAGGCAAGGAGCTGTCAGCATATAGGCAGGGTGAAATAAAATTCGGTCCCCTGATGTTTGGCGCTTTTAAAGGAAATGGTGCCATGATGGGCTTCAATAATATGTTTGCAGATCGACAAACCCAGTCCGGACCCCTCATTGAACCGTTTCTCAAATTGTGAAGGCGCATGTCCCTGAAAATAACGTTCAAAGATAAAGGGCATGTCCTGCGGCAGAATTCCCTCGCCTGTATCGGATACGGTCACCGTAAGCTGATGCTGTTCCTGAACGATGGCTACCCGGATCGTATCTCCGGCAGAAGTATGCTTCAGCGCATTGGCGATAAGATTGGATAGAAGCTGTTCGATTCGGACAGGATCTATGCGGATCAGCACGTTTGGGATTTCGGAAGGCTCAGCAAATTCCACGCCTGCCGTACGGATATAAGGGCCCATTGGCCTGAGAATGGACTCGAAAATCTCCTTACTGTAATGCTCCGCGGGATGTACAGAAATTTGGTCCAAATCTCTTAAAGCATGCACCAGCAAATCCTCGACCAGCATGGCCATCTTGTTGGCTTGCGCCTGCATAATCTCCATATAGGCCATAACCGCCGGCAGATCGGAGCAGACCCCTTCGCGGATCGCCTCAATATAGGCTTTGACGATGGTCAGCGGTGTTTTCAAATCATGTGAAATATTGGAGATGAGTTCCTTCTGGGCCTTGCTCTGCGCTTCTTTTTGCATGCTTAGCGTCATAATTTCACTCCGCATTTGATCAAATACGGCGTAGACCTCACCGATTTCATCCTGCTTTGCATATTCGGCTTTCTGCCCGTAGTTCCCCTTGAGAATGGCCTCGGCATGATCCTTTAAACCGTTAACCGGATGAAGGAGGTCGTGATTGATTTTGTACCGGAGCCGGAATAGAAGCAGCAGCACGAGGAGCAAGGCTATCATCAGCAGAGTGAACATGGCAGGAAAAGACGCAGTTTGCCTATAAGCGAGGAGTGAGCCGGGCAAGGTGAAGATCGCATTCCCAGCCTGCACTCCAGAATCAGGATCAACAACCGGGAAGGCCAGTTTGAACATTTCCTGTGCTGTTTTGGAGCTGTATAGATCATAATGCAGATCACTTTTAAGATTCAGCTTGTCCTTATTCATGGAATGTGGAGCAGAGGAGTCGAAAAGAAGGGTACCGTCAAGGCCAGTGTATTGCAGGTGGAGCTGCTTCTCTTCACTCCACTTACGCAGTTCTTCCCGTATCCTGTTCTGACTGGAGATTTCGGTGTGATGCTGCTCCAGAACCAGCATAATGCCGCTTATCTCAATACGCGCCTGATTCACCACTTCGTCCGGAAGAACATCCTGCTCCGTAGCCGAAAGTCTATACTGAATGAACGCCCCGCAGCCCCCCATAATTACAATACAAGCGATGGCTGAGGCGAACCACGGTTTAAACCAATTTCTCCAATACATAGTTCAGCGGCTCCATTCTTTGATTTAATCCTGGTTGAATTTATAGCCGACTCCCCATACGGTTTTGAGATACTCAGGATTGGAGGGGTCCGCTTCAAGCTTCTCCCGCAGCCGGCGGATGTACACGGTAATGGTGCTCTCATCCCCATAGGAGGTGTAGCCCCAGATTTGATCGAGCAGCTGGCTCTTGGAAAATACCTGGTTTCTGTGCTCGGCCAAAAAGAACAGCAGCTCAAATTCCTTGGCAGACAACGAAATCTCACGACCGCCTTGCGTTACCTTATAGGCTTTTTTGTCGATGGTCAGGGTACCGATAGAAATCAGTTCGTCCTGCGGCAACGGAGTTCCGAGGCTCTCCATTCTGCGCAGATGAGCCTGAATTCTTGCCACCAGCTCGCTGAGGGAAAAGGGCTTGGTCATATAATCATCCGCACCGAATCCCAGCCCCAGCACTTTATCGGTATCGCTGCTACGGGCGCTTAGAATGAGAATTGGCGTCCGGGTTTTATCGCGGATTTGTCTGCACAGCTCAATCCCGTTTGCATCAGGCAGCATGATATCCAGAATAATGAAATCGGGCTGTACTGCTTCAAGCAGCCGAAGACCGTCCACGCCATTGTCTGCAATATGTACGTCAAAACCCTGCAATGTAATATAATCCTTCAGAATACGGGAAATGTCCTGTTCATCTTCAATGATGAGAATCCGTTTGCGTTGCTGCATCGTTTACACTCCTACTTGTTTATTCTGCTTCCATTATATAGGGCATTCCGGAGATTCACTATAACTCCTTATGTTCTCTACGGTTTCGGGCAGAACATAGCTTTATTATCGGAAGTATCGTCTGATATAATAGGCTTAACTATACAAATTTAAAACATAGGGTTACTTGCTGCAATTTGGAGGAAATACATAATGATTGAAAGCACAAAACTTCACATCCCCCATGGCCGCAACTCCCTGGTACCCCGGCCAAGTCTGATGAACAAGATCAATGAAGGAATGACTGCAAGGCTGACTGTTGTATCAGCACCCGCCGGTTACGGGAAGTCAACAGCGTTAAGTGAATGGGTCAAATACAGCGGATCGCGTGCCGCCTGGGTGTCCCTGGATAAGCAGGATAACGACTGGATCACATTTTGGAGCTATGTGGCAGCTGCGGTCGAGGAGCAGTTTCCTGGGTTTGGTGCCAGAATCCGGCCTTTGCTTAAGAAAGGTTCCTCAATCTTCTCCGAGCCTGCACTGGACGTTATGCTGAATGAATTCAGAGAAACTGCTGCCGATCTGGTCATTATACTCGATGATTATCATTTCATCAGTCTCCCGGAAATACATGATTCGCTGGTCTATCTACTCCAGCATTTGCCGCCTCATATTCACTTTTTTATCGCTGGCCGTACCGACCTGGCCATACTGGCCAGCAGTATAACGGAAGCAGTTACTGTACATAAAATTACTATGCAGGATTTGAGCTTCCAATTGGATGAAGGGATGATCTTCTTCCGGGAGACAACGGATTTAAGGTTGACGAAGAAACAGGTGACACAGCTCTACCACCAGACCGAAGGCTGGATCAGCGGACTGCAGCTGGCCGCAATTGCTCTAAAGAGCAGCGATAACATCTCCCGCTCCATTGATGGCATTAGAGGCCAGCATCAGGACATCTCCCGCTATTTGCTGGAGGAAATGTTCTCTCATCTGCCTGAGCCCATACGCGTATTTCTATTGGAAACCTCGATCCTGAGCCGGATGAACCATTCCATCTGTGAAGTGGTAACCGGTCAGCCGGATTGCCAGGAGCAATTGGAGAGCCTGGAACAGCTGAATTTGTTCATTATCCCTTTGGACGATCAGAGAAACTGGTACCGGTATCATCATTTGCTGTCTGATTTTTTGCAGGAACAGCTGACAGCCGAAGATCCGGCAAAAATAACTGAGGCCCATATCCATGTGGCGCATTGGTGGGAGCATTATGGATTTGAAGCGGAAGCGGTGGAACATTACTTGGAGGGCAAGCAATATGAGGACGCTGTCCGGTTGATTGAGAAGAATATCCTTCACCTTTTGCAATCCAGAAGTGTTGTGCTCAACCGATGGTTATCCGTCATTCCTGAGCATTATTTTGCCGGGAAACCAATGGTGGAAGTCTTCTATATCTCTGTGCTGCTCGGAGTGGGGAAATGGAAAGCAGCTTTTAAAAGAATTCAGCAGGCTGAGGTTTCATTCCAAACCCTGCAAGCCACTTTAAGCGAACAAGCATATCATCAGGCGATGGGCAACATCTACTTTATGTGTTCGGTCTCCGCCTATCTGCGCAAAGACTTGGTAAACATGTCGAAATACTTCGAAGAGATGGAGCAGCATATCCCGGAGGGCAGCTTTTTTCAAACGATGGGGCGCAACAGACACCAGGGATATGATGCCTTCGACGATCATTTGGTCTATATTAACGATCTTCATTATGCAGAAGAGACACTGGTGAAGTGGATAACTCTCTGGGAGAGTAATCGGGAATATCCTTTTGTAGGTTTCCTGTTTGTCTCCTATACCAAGCTGCTCTACGAGTGGAACCGCCTGGAGGAAGCGGCTGTTTCTATTCATAAGGCGCTCAAGCGTGAGGATATTAAGCCTTATGCACGGATATTGATTCACCTTACGGTCAGCGCCGTGAGAATTCATACTGCCCAGGGGGATCCGGAAGGTGCTTCGGAGCTGCTTTCCGGTCTGGGCTCACAGATTGATTCCCCGGATCATTTGCTATTTATGAAAAGAGTTGAAGCGGAGCAAGCCTTCTTGGCACTGGAACAGGGCCGGGTGGAAGAGGCCCGCGCCTGGCTGCAGAGCTGCGATGTAACCTTTACGGACGAGGTGTCTCCGAACCTTGTTGCCGAGCATCTGATCTTGGCGAGAGTGCTTGCGGCTTGCGAACAATCAGATAACGCACTGCAGCTGTTGGAGCGGATGTATCAGTTATTATGCAAGGAGGACCGTCAGCGCGGCCAGATTCAGGTGCTGGTCCTGCAGAGTGTGCTTCATCAGGGTATGGGACAAACGGAGACGGCCCTTGGTAAATTGGGAGCCGCGTTGCATTTGGCACAGCCGCAGGGCTATATCCGCAGCTTTATTGACGAAGGTACTGCTATGAAAGAGCTGCTAACCTCTTATTTGAAGCTGGGGCGGGAGAGCAATATGCGCAAGCGTACCGAGGTTTCCGCGGAGTATGTGGAGCGGCTGCTGCAGAGTTTTGAATAGAGGGTAACTCTCTGGCAGATGGCCAGTACTCCGTAAGTACTTATTAATAGGCGGCTGCGCGATTCCTTGGTGCTCGATCGGCGCTAGCGGCAGGGAAATAGGTACCATGCGTACCCGAATACGTAACGCGCCTGAAAACTCGCACCGGAATACGTAACGTACCCGAAAACTACCGGAAAATGCACCGGAAGCGCACTGGAAGTGCACAAGAAAAAGTACCAGAGTACGTACTAGAAGAAGTACCAGAATACGTACCGAAAAAGTACCAGAGTACGTACTAGAAGAAGTACCAGAATACGTACCGAAAAAGTACCAGAATACGTACCTAGCAGATCATCCCCGCAAGTTGCGGACTGTATAGCCTCTATTTATGCTGGATAGCTCTTTTTAGCAGGTTCGCGGACCGTATAGCCTTTATTCGCCTTCAGTTACTCCTAAATAGGAGAGATTTGAGCAAATAGCTGCATCTGAGTCCGAAAGTTGGGTATAAGATCCGAAGTTTTGCAAATAAGGTCTCACCGGTCCGCTTGAGGTTATTCGATGCACATTATTGCAAGGCTGCGTGTTTCCTCAGCCTGTCCTCCTCAGCTTATCCATTCATAGTCCCAAACGATTACCTCGTTATAACCGAAGCCGGTAGGTACGTATACGCTGTTTGCCGCTCTCAATGTCAATCAGCTGCTGTTCAACCAGGTTTTGCAGGATTCTTCTGGCATGGCGATTGGTTACCTTCAGATGTGCAGTCAGTTCTACTGGTGTGAACGGACGCAGTAACCGTCTCGCATAACGAAGAGTCTCAGCTTCAAGCCAGGTTAATGTGGAGGGAACATCGGTTGCGATGAATTTGCCAATAAAAGCGAGCACAAGCTGCTGACATTGTTTCGGTTCTTCTATAACTGATAGGTAAGCAATCGGAAGAAATGTCCAGGAGTCCAGCGATAACAAACAATGGCGCATGCACAGATCCTTGAACCTCCTGACATCAAGATCTCTGGCATGCGGACCATAGCCCTGAATTTCAATTCCGCCTCTGGTACCTCCTGGCATATAGGCCAAATCCAAATACCGGTAGCCATTATTGAAATCCCGAACCTCCCATTCAGGAAACAGATGGTCAAAATTCCCGACTGCCGGAAACCAGACTCTCCTTAAAAATTCAACCGTTCCATGTCCCAAACCTTTGGTCACCAGTTCCCTCCGTCTAGGATTAAGCTCATTCGTGAGATTTTTTTCTAACCATTCCATGTACTGCTGCTCAAACCGTGCCATTACTTTCCCTCCCTAGGACTATGGTCATTTCATACCGTTTAAGAATTGTTACGGACAAAAAGAAAAGCCGCTTTCGCACCACTCATCCCGGATTGATACTCGAGAGATGAATAGTGTGAAAGCGGCGTGTTCTTCACGACCTATAATTCTGATTATACCTTGAAAATTCCAACTCAACAATGAAAGTAGAGAACCCTCCATTTCAGAACCATTTTCTTCACACCAGTAATAACCAATTCTATGATAGATTAGAATGAGGCCGAAGGTCGGGCCAATTTAATTATGTGGAAGGATTATAGGACTATGGAAACTTTGCATCAGCAATTTGATTTCAACAAGCTGTGCGCAGCTTGCGATTTGGGGAAATTAACAACACAGCCGGAACGAATTTTCGGCGGGTTCCTTCATAAAATGTACCGCTTAACTACGGACCGAGCTGAATATGCTGTAAAAGTGCTGAATCCGCAAATTATGAAGCGGAGCACAGCGATGGAGAACTATATTTTTGCGGAAAAGGTGGCAACTCTGGCCCGTGAGCAAGGAATAAACGCTCTTCCGGCTATCGTATCGAAGGGGAACTTTATGCATGAAGTAGAGGGTCAATATGTGCTGCTGTTTCCTTGGGTGGACGGAAAGCCGCTATCCTCCGGGACCATTGATAGGGATGCCTGTGAGAAAATTTCCGGTATTCTCGCAGGCATACATCGCATAGATTTCTCTCAACTTACAGATGAAGCTGATTCAGCCAAGGAAGATTATGTACCGTCAACCGTGGATTGGCAGAGTTACGCCCTCAAGGGAGAGCAAGCTCACTTGGAATGGTCGTCCATGCTGACAGAATACTTGAATAAGCTGCAACAGTGGGAGACGCAGGCGAACGCAGCAGGGGCTGCATTGATGAATAACAAGGTGATCAGTCACAGAGATTTAGATCCGAAAAATGTGTTATGGGATAACAATCATCTTCCGGTTATCATTGACTGGGAAGCAGCCGGGGCAGTTAACCCCATGCAGGAGCTGATCGAAGTAGCTTTGTATTGGTCGGGCTCTGAGACGGGGAATGTTAACAAAGACGCTTTCCGTACAATGATCAGCACATACCGCAAGCATGGAGGCAAGATCGGCGATAACTGGCATGATGTGCTGAATTGCGGATTTCAAGGGAAGCTGGACTGGCTCAGCTATAGCAACAAACGCTCGCTAGGAGTGGAAAGCACAGACGCTGCGGAACAAGAGCTGGGAACGAGTCAAGTCATACCGACAATACAAGCTATGGCGGATTATGCTGATTTTATACCGGTCTGCATAGAGTGGCTGGAGGAAATGGAGGTTTGATCCTGCCTTTTGATAAGTTGGGTGAATTTGTTGACCGGTGCTTACCCGTAAATGGCCACTGTTAACACGGACAAGAAGGCGATCCCGGCTAAAGGGGTCATGATCCATTTTTCTTTTGGACTCTTGGAGAAAAGGTTGGCGAACATATTCAGGCCCAAATAAACAGCAATGATCCAGATGAAAATAGATGTGAAATGAAAGCTGAATCCTATGGCAAGGACTCCGGCGTGTTGCAGCGAAACTGCTGAAAAGAACAAGAGAATGAAAACCGACAGCAGACTGAAAAAACGCAGCTTTCCAGGCAATTTGCCTTTATATCTCCCGCCCATTGTGATCTCGCCCCAGGGCAAACCGAACGTCAGCAGCAATTGGATCAAAGCAATGATTATGAACAAGAGAGTGCTAAGCTTTGCCGCTGCCTGTATGTAAGAATTCTCCATCGTGTTAGCTCCTTTTTACTTTCTTTACAGTCCTCCATATTTTACGCTTGGTTAGTTTATATAGTCCATATTAAATTAAAAGCAAACAGCCATATCATTGGATAGGGCTGTTTGCTCCAAGCTAATGTCTAGTATAACGGATTTTTCTTTTGGCTTTGAGAAGATTCGCTCTACGGCTTCTGAGCTGTCTGATGATGCTTAGTTCGGTTAAGGAGAGGCGGAGAGTCTTTGACCGTTTCACTTTCGAATGTAGTCTTCTGCTTTTTTTGTAACGAAGTTTAAGGTGGGTGACTTTCCGCTTTCTCCGTTTCAAATACGTTCTGAATTTTCTCCACGGCGTCAGGCTGAGGTATTTATGATGCAGACCTGCCCCCGGAGAGTTTTGATCCCAAAACTTTTCCGTGCCGGTAAAATGGACAATTTTATTATGGAAGTCATGATTGGGTATAAACTGGTTGAAGAAATTGAAGCGCCGATCCAACTGAAGGTAATTTCCTCCGAAAACTGCATTTAATGCATCCTGATCAGGCATCGTAGAATCCGGGAAACTGCGCAAAAAGTGCAGTGTTTCTTCGTACCATTCCTGGTGGCAGCGGATAGTATTCAGGGCAAACAGAACCACTCCGGAATTGAAGTAACGCTCGGGAACCAAACCTTTGGAATTGATAACATGTGCAACTTCCATAATGCCCTGATCCCAAACCGCGCCTAAATAATACTGACCCAGATCAATTCGCCACAGCTCTTCAAGGTCCATATTGACCAGCACATCGCAGTCCAGATAGATGATTTTTTCAACCGGGATAAGTGCGGGAAGAAGCAAGCGGTACATACATGCCTGTGTCCATACATTAATTGAGCCTACATTTTCCAATACCTGAAGCATGTTTTCAGGAAGAGTAATGGGATAGAAGGTAATGGTGTGTTTATATCGGCTTGTTAGTCTCATGAGCTTTGACTTGTTCTCTTCCGTTAAAGTCTGATCATGCAAAATATGAACATTAACACGGGAAGCGGTATTGTGGAAAACCGAGGCTAAAACAACTCCGGCATGCTCGGCATAGTGTCCATCCTGATCCTGAAAAGCTAACGCAAGTTCGATCATATGCTTATTCCTCTCTCAACATTATTGTGTGAATGTACCATAGTATACGTTTGCCATGGATACATGGATCAGGCGAAATGCCTACTCCATTCACCCATTTTCAACGGTCTGCTGATGGAAGGAAACAGGCGACGTTGACTTGAACTTGTCTAGTTTCCGGATTCAATTTAATATTGAGATAAATTAAAGTGTTTTCTTCGAGGAGGGTCAGCATGAAATACGAGTCGGAAAGTCCGGAAAACTATATCAGCCAACTGCCGGAAGATCGTCAGGAAGCCATTACGCAGCTACGGAGCACAATCAAGGGGAATCTTCCAAGCGGCTTCGAGGAAACGATGTCCTATGGCATGATTACCTATGTTGTTCCACATCACTTGTATGCGCCGGGTTATCACGTGAATGCTGAACAGCCTCTTCCATTTATAAGCATAGCCTCACAAAAGAATTTTATCGCACTGTATCATATGGGAGTGTATATGTACCCTGAGCTGCTGGCGTGGTTCCGCAGGGAGTATCCGAAGCATGTCCAGACAAAGCTTGATATGGGCAAATCATGTATCCGGTTCAAAAAAACAAACAACATTCCATACGGGCTTATTGCCGAACTGAGCAGCAAGATAACGGTGCAGGAGTACATTGAAATCTACGAGCGGGAAACAGAAAAGATCAGAAAAAAATAATTCATGCTGGGAATTCCCCGCCGGCAGGCTATAGGAGGGAAATGTTATGGACAACAAAATTACTTATGAATCTGTGGATGATTATATTTCGAGATCTGCTCCTGAAGTTCAGGAGATCCTCCAAACGTTGAGAAAGGTCATTCAAGAATCGGCCCCTGAGGCGAAAGAAAAGATAAGTTATCAGATGCCTACTTTCGAGCTGCATGGCAATCTGGTCCATTTTGCGGCATTTAAGAAACATATTGGATTGTATCCGGCACCGAGCGGGGTTGAAGCCTTCAAAGAGGAGCTGGCCGAATATAAGGGAGCCAAAGGTTCCGTTCAATTCCCTTTAGATAAGCCCATGCCCTATGATTTAATCCGCCGGATCGTCGAATTTAGAGTGGCTGAGAATCTTCAGCAAGCTGAGGACAAAGCGAAAAAGAAGAAGCTGCAGAAGCAGGAGAAATCATTCAGGGCGAACCTGTAAGTGAGGTGGAAAATAGTGACGGAACGGATTCCCTGCCAAAGCCAAAACTGTGCGGCAACCATTTTACCGGCTACTGCCCACAAAACGGGCGGATTCTGCATGCCGTGTTATCAGGAACAGGAACGCAGCAAACGCCAGGCTTATATTGAACAGCACCGCAGGGATGTGGATCTGTATAAAGGAATCGCTGATCCGGTGGAAGTGCTTAAGATTATGCATACAAAACAAGCCTACGACCCTTTGATCCGCTATCTGCCTTATCCCTTAAACCGCGAGCAGGTGTATTCTGCCTTGTCGGGTGAGGATGCAGAGAGGATGAAGGCATATGCATTAGATTTGCTCAGTGCCGGTGACGAGGAGACCAGCGTGGATATTCTTTTGTCGCTGCTCTGTTACAACAACGTGCGGCTTACGGACTGTATCCCTGTGCTTATCGGCCATGAGCTGTATTACCCGGGGATTCTGTATAAAGATGCTTCAGCAGAAGTCCGGGATCAGCTGCTGGAACAGGTGGAACAGGATAGTGAGAACCGCAATCATCTGCTGCTGGCCTTAGCCTGGATAGGAGACGGACGGATTGTTCAGCAGTTTCAGCAGTGGCGGGAGCAACCGCCCCGGTGGGCGAAAGAGCTTTTTGTTTCACCTGATCAATACTCACTTGAAGCCGGCTGGGAGCTTACAGAATCGGGAGTGCGGCGGGATCTGTTTTCTCACACCGGATTTGCCATTGAACGGGCGGCAGAACCACTGAATGCTGACCTTGCTGCGAATGAACCGGCACGGTTTCTGGGAGCGGGCCCGGAGGAATGCCCGTGGTGCGGCAGCGGGTTTACGCGGCTGATGGAACTGCGGAATAATCATCCGTCGGTTCGTGATTTGGCTCTGGCAGATGAGTGGCTTAAGGTGGATACATGCCTGTCCTGCGGCAGTTACAGTGTGATTTATATGGAAACTGGAATTCAGGGAGAACCCCGCTGGAGCTTATACAATCAAGCACCGCAACCTTTGCCGGATCTTAATCTTGGAGACGATAATGACGAGTATTTAGCCGCTGCACCCCGCCTGCATCTCGCTGCTCAACCGCGAAATGCATATCATGCCGTGGAGTGGACACTGGAACCCGCAGCCTCACAGGTTGGCGGACACCCGACCTGGATTCAGGATGCAGAATATCCGGCTTGTCCCTGCTGCTCTGAAAATATGATGTTTATAGCCCAGTTGGATTGGTCACAGCTTGGCCCTTACGGAGAGGGCATCTATTATATGTTTATTTGTCCGAAAGATAAGATTACGGCTACGGTATATCAGCAATCCTAGTATATTAACGTCACTGGAGAAATTGGGAGGTACTGCCTGAATATATGGAGGACCCTTATTCTCTGGAGCTACAACTTGATTCTATTGTGAATATCATGCTGGCCCATAAATAAAACCAGCCCAAGTAGCCGCTGAACACCTTCGGGTGGGAGGCTTCTTGTATTCCTACAAAACTCCCGGAAGGTGTAATTTTAGTCGTTGCCTTGTTTGGATTTATATTTTACAGTAAGATTTGTAAATACCATGATCTGTAACTGTGCTTGGTGACATAAGGCGCTGATTGGGGGGTGTAAACCTTGTACCAGATTATTGATTTCGTACTCAACAAGCTCCATGCAAAGCCTGCGGAATAAACAGGGCGAAGCTTGGCATGGAGCGAAGGAATAATTTCGCCTGTAGTAACTTAAAAGTTGTGTTTATTAAGCAGGCTTTGCCCTTAGAATATCTATTCTATTTTAAGGAGCGAGCCCATTATGGATTATATAAGAGCGACGGATGTGTTCCCGGAACGACTACTCCAAGAGATCCAGCGGTATATTCAGGGGGAATTGATCTATATTCCAACCCGTTCAAGCGAGCGGAGAAAATGGGGCGAGAATTCAGGTGCGGCTAACTATTATGTTGCCCGTAATGAGAAGATCCGCCAGAGTTTCCGCGAGGGTGTAACCATCGACCAATTGTCAGACCAGTTCGGATTGTCGGTGGAGAGTATTAAGAAAATCGTATATTCGAAGAGATAACATTGACCCGCAGATGAATCTGCGGGTTTTTAACTTTATGAGGAGCCGCGAGCAGCGTAGTGTTGCGACAGCATAAGGCGCTGGATTTCAAGGTGCGATGATGGAGTTAGTTGGTGTGTGCGACGGCACTGATTTCGATCAATTGCCCAGGGGAAGCCAGGAAGGCCACACCGACGAGACTGCCGGCTGGCCGGTGTTCTCCCATGTATTCCTTGAACAGTCCGACGCATGTCTCAAAGTGCTCTTGCGCGTTTGTCAGATAGATCTCCACATAAGCGAGGTTTGACCTCGTGACACCAAATCCCGCCAGCACGCGATCGAGATTCTCCAGCGTCTGCCGGGTCTGTGCCTCGATATCGCCCCCGCCAACGAACGCGCCCTCCGTATCATGGGAAAATTGTCCCGAAATGTAGATGGTGCCGTTGACGCTATAGCCCTGGGTGATGCCGTGATCCCAAAGATCGTGATTGTAGGTTTTGACAGTAGCCATTTTTTTCTCTCCTTTACTTCAAAGTAAGGTCAGTATAAAGTGAACGTAAATAAAAATATAGTACGCACTTTTTTGATAGGTACTACCAGAAAGGATAGTGTAAATATGAGTATGGCTGAATATAAAGGTAAGGTTAAAAACATTCAAGATACACCATTTGGTTATACCTTGTCCGTTATTGGCGGTAAATGGAAGATGGTGATTATGTACCTGCTGGCAGAAAACCAACCGGTTCGCTTTAATGATCTGAAAAGACAGATTGGTGCTATTACGTATAAAACATTGAGTTCACAACTGAAAGAATTGGAAGCTGACGGTATGGTGATACGGAAAGAGTATCCACAAGTTCCCCCTAAAGTCGAGTACAGTCTCACAGATAAAGCCGAAACACTATTACCTGTTTTGGAAGGTTTATGTGAGTGGGGGACGATACACCAAAATAATTAGATGAGGCCTGGTTTACAACCTTTAATAAGAGATCTCGGTATATCATCCCAGCCTGCAATTTCCTTACAATAAGGTCATACAGAAGACTAAGGGGATGATTAACGATGACAGTACGGTTCAGAGCCTACACTCCGGAAGATATGCTGAAAGTACGCCAATTTCTTTCACATGTTTATAGTAAACTTGGGCGGCCGAATAGTTGGCTGATTGCACGCTTTGAATTCGAGATTTTTTTCCTGCAAAAGAATGCCGGATGGCTTCCCGAGTGGGAGCAGAATATAGGGTTATGGGAAGAAGAGGATGGTAAGCTGGTTGCCGTAGCCTGCAAGGATGGCGATTTCTATTTCCAGCTCGATACAGAACAGCCGCAGGAAAGTCTGCTCATGGAAATGTTCGAATTCATTGAAGAGAGGTCCCGCCAGGGAACAGCCGGTTATTGCAAACTGGCTGTTCCGGCCTTTATGCCACAGCTGGAAAAGATGGCGCTAAGTCGCGGATATGAGCTTCTTCCGAACGAAAGCGATAATTTCGTTTCTATCGCACTGGGCCGGATTTTTCCTGTGGAGATTCCATCGGGGTTCACTCTTTGCTCTGGAGCGGATGTCTCTAATAGGGCTAAGGCGCAGGGGCATATTATGGCGTTCAATTATCCGGTAACTCCATATGCGGAGCAGATGCTTCAATATTATGGAGGGATTGCTGAAGCTCCCGGTTATCGGCCTGAGCTTGATCTGTCACTTGTTAATGGGCAAGGGGAGGTCGTGTCTTTCTGCAATGTTTTTCTGGATGAGGAGAACAAGATGGGCATACTTGAACCGGTGGGTACTCATAGAGATTACAGGTTGCATGGGCTGGGGCGAACGATTATTTATGAAGCTCTAAACCGGCTGCGGGCAATGGGGATGGTCAAGGCATATACGGGTCCCATGCAGCCTTTTTATGAGCATATCGGTTTTGAGCTGGACGTGGAGCTGACCGTGTGGAAGAAAGAAATATAGTGTTCTATTTTGAACGTAATTCCCTTTATAGCGCACAAAAAAACCAAGCTCTGAGGTACTGGGGCTTGGTTTGTTGTATGTACTATTTTGAGGCGACTCTAATTCATAATCCCGATATCGGAAAATACAGATCACACTCGCAATAATGCTTGTTGCCCTTGGCGTAATTAATATATTCAAAGCTGAACTTCTCCTCTAATTGAAAAGGTACGGTCGGCATCCAGGTTGCGGTGATGTATTCCCAGATTTCACTCAGAGAGTGCGGCGTAATCTCCTCAGGCCGATGCAGCCCGATGTAGGTAAATACACCGTATTTATGCGGTTTAATATGTTTGATATTCAGGTCAGGCGGGATGATGCTGCTGTGGTTGATTTGCAGGGAGGGCTGGTAGATCATAGACCCGGTAAAGGGCTCGGGAATGGAAGTGAAGCCGATATAGACATCCTTCTCTACCGGATTCATAATCCTGGAACGGGAAAGCGTGAAGAATTCGACACCATAACGGGCCGCAGCCTGGGACAGCTGGTTGTCCTCTGCATAAATAGTATAGGTGGGCCCTGCTATTGAAAAAGGGGGCAATACCGAGATGGAGCGAAAAAAAACGAGGCCATCTCCGGCGCGGCTCATAAAGTCGGCATTGAACCGGTCCAGGATATTCAGCGGCGAAGGCGATCTGCGCCATTTGGCCGGAGTGACATGATACTCTTCCTTAAAAGCCCTGTTGTAGGTCCGTTCACAGCTGAAGCCGTATTTGGCGGAAATATATTCAATGCTGCTCCGCTGATTCAGCAGATCGCCAAGCGACAGGGCAATCCGCCTTCTGCGCACATACTCCATTAGGCCAGTGGCTGTAGCCCCTTTCCAGATGCGCAGCAGGTGGAATTTGGAGACATTGACATGCCCGGAGATATCATCAAGACAGAGCGTTTCCAGCAGATGCTCTTCAATATATTCCGTTGTCCGGTTGATAGTTTCCAGTAAATAATGATCCATTGGGGTCTCCCTTCCAGCAATTTCTGTCCGGTTTTCATGGAAAACGTGAAGTATAATTTTACCACAAGCTCCAGAATCGGCAAGCGATTTCAATCATATGGAGCGGGTGGAGGATCATTGGATATGGATGATAGAGTACTGCTGGAGTTAAAAGACCGCTATCTGGCCGCGACCGAAAGCTTCGTGGACAGGGTCAGGGAAGATCCGAACGTTATTGCCGTCATTGTGTGCGGAAGTCTCGCTTATGATTCAGTCTGGGAGAAAAGCGATATTGACATGGGCCTGGTCGTCCGCGACCAAACCCTGCAACAGAACGCTTATTGTCTCGTGGAGGATGGAATTACTATAAACGTCCAGCTGTTTGAGAGAAGTACCTTCAAGCGGGGTTTTGAGCGAATGATCGGCGGCTCGATGCCGCAGTCTTTTTTTGCGAAGGGGCGGATGATCTATACTTCCGATGACAGTCTCTATGACTACTTCGAAGAATTCAAGCAGCTGGGAAGTTATGATATTGCGTTGTCCCTGCTTTGGAATGCCTGTGAGTTGATTGATGTGTACCACAAATGCCAAAAATGGCTGACGGTGCGCAAAGATCTGCTTTATGCCCAGTATTTTTTGCTTAAGGCAGGCAATCTGATAGCCAATATGGAGCTGTGCTCACAAGGTGAGCCGCCGATCCGGGAGTCGGTCCTGAAGATCCTCGAACACAGTCCGGAACGTATGGCCCCCTTTTATCAGAACCCAATGTCCAGGCGCTTAAGTGAGGATGAAATTCAGAACGCCATTGACACGATAGGACAAGTTCTGGACCGTCATCTTGACATGATCAAGCGCCCGGTCGTTGAATTTATGGCAGATCAGGAGATGAAGACCGTAACCTTGCTGGCGAAGCATTTTCATATGCAAAGTCATTTCTTGATCAACATCCTGGAGTACATGGCCGGGAAGGGTGTCATCGAGAAGGTGTCACAAACGATCCGTATCACCTCCAAGAGCAAACCGGCCGTCGAGGAAATTGGTTTCTTGTATATTCCATAAAAAGAAGGGGGAATTCGCATATGTCCGTACGCACGACAATTGAAATATCGGGGGCCAAGCAGAACAATCTCAAGAATATCTCCGTAGAGATCCCGCGGGACAAGTTAACGGTCATCACCGGGGTATCCGGCTCCGGCAAATCCTCACTCGCGTTTGATGTTATCTATGGGGAGGGCCAGCGGAGATTTCTCGATTCGATCTCGAATTTTGCCAAAAGCCGGATCAGCCAGGTGAAGAAAGCAAAGGTTGATTCTGTACGGGGCTTGTCCCCGGTCATTGCCATAGAACAGAAAAAGGGTAACAATAATCCCCGCTCCACCGTAGGGACTGTAACGGATACCAATGATTATTTGCGTCTGTTGTTCGCGACAGCGGGTATCGGACATTGTCCGGAATGCAGCCATCCGCTCAAGCAGCTGTCTGCGGCCCAGATCGCCGAGCATATCTCGGCACTGCCTAAAGGTACGGTCGTTGAGCTGCGGGCCCCTGTATACAAAATCTACGGGGAAGACTACAGCTATACTTTTCAGCAGCTGCGGGCTAAAGGCTTCAAGCATCTGCTTATTGACGAAGCTCCTGTGTCATTGTCGGAAGAGATTGAGCTGGATGAATCCGTAACATACCGGATTGAGATGGTTATTGACCGGTTTACTTTAAAGCATGACACCTACATACAGCTGACTAAGACCATCGAGGCGGCAATGCTGGCGCTGGATGAGGATATATTGATCAAGGTAGAAGTGATCGGGGGAGTGGAGGACGGGTTCTACGACCATTTTGGCTGCCGGGAGCATCATTTCTTCCTTTGCGATATGCAGCCGTTCCATTTCTCCTTCAATACTCCGGCAAGCGCCTGCCATACCTGCATGGGTGTAGGCATGTCCTATGTCGTGGAGCCGCGCTTTCTGGTGGTTGCACCGGAGAAAAGCATTAATAAAGGAGCGCTGAAGAACACGGTGTTCAACACATCGGGCAAAGACAGCTACCGCTCGGTGATGATGTACAGCTTGTCCCAAAAATATGGCTTCAGCCTGGATACACCATTCCATGAACTTCCTACATCGGTTCACGAGCTGCTCTTCTTCGGCACCAAAGGCGAACTCGTCCCCATGCTGCACCCGCCTACCTCACAAAAGAAGAACTGGATTACCGGCCGGGACCGGCCGTTTGCGGGATTTGTGCATGAGATGGAACACTGGTACAAGCAATACATCCGCAAGTCATCCACCTCGGAGGCGTTTGAGCCGACCTTTATCAAGGAGTGTATGATCGAAAAAATATGCCCGGCATGCGGCGGAGCGAGGCTGAAGAAACAACGGCTCCAGATTACGGTCGGGGACCGGAATTTTGACCAGCTCACCCGTATGCAGCTGCATGAGCTGCTGGGATTTCTGGATGGCTTGACCTTTGAGGAAGAGGTACGGGATGTAGGAGAGACCATTATCCGCGAGCTGCATACGAGAATCTCCCTGCTGATCGAAATCGGGCTTTATTACATCAACCTGGGCAGAAGAAGCGACAGCATGTCCGGAGGCGAAATGCAGCGGATCAAAATGTCGACGCAGATCAGCAGTGAGCTGATGGGCATGCTCTATATTATGGATGAGCCGAGCATCGGACTTCACCCGCGCGATTCGAGCAAGGTGATTGATACGATGAGAAAGCTGTGTGATATCGGCAATACGATCATTGTGGTTGAACATGATCTGGATACGATACAGTCTGCCGACCATATCATCGAAATTGGTCCAGGACCCGGTATTCATGGCGGGGAGATTGTTGCGAGCGGAACGATGCAGGATATTATGGACGAGCCGGAGTCGGTTACAGGCCAATACTTATCCGGAAGCGCAAGCATCCCCATTCCCAAGCAGCGGCGGAATCTGGGAGATCACTTCTTATCCATTCAGGGAGCCCGGGAGAATAATCTCAAGAATGTGGACCTGGACATTCCGCTGGGTGTTTTTATCTGCGTGACCGGGGTATCCGGCTCAGGGAAAAGCTCGCTGATCAACGAGATTCTGTCTAAGCAGCTGAGAATAGATAAAACGGGTGCACGGATTGTCGCCGGGGAGCATGATTATCTGTTCGGTTCGGAGCTGCTAAACCATGTGATCAATATTGATCAGACACCGATCGGGAGAAACAGCAAATCCAATCCGGCCACTTATATCGGGATATACGATAAAATCCGAGACCTGTTCGCCATGCAGCCTGATGCCGTAGCGCGCGGGTATCAGCCAATCGACTTCAGCCTTACCCATGCCAACGGGACACGGTGTGAACACTGCGCGGGCGACGGAATTATCGTCACAAGCCTGCAGTTTATGGCTGACATTGAATCCATCTGCCCGGTGTGCAAAGGCAACCGGTTCTCTGAAGAAGGTCTTGAAATCAAGATCCGGGATAAAAGCATAGCCGATGTTCTGCAAATGACTGTGGAAGAAGCCAGTATCTTCTTCGAGGACCATAAGTACCTTAAGCATAAACTGGGGATTATGAACGAGCTGGGACTGGGATATATGACCCTTGGCCAGAGTTCAACCACCTTGTCCGGCGGAGAAGCGCAAAGAGTGAAGCTGGCTTATGAATTGGGCAAGATCAAGAAAGGCGCCCACAACCTGTATATTCTAGATGAGCCTACAACGGGATTGCATCTGGCGGATATACAGAAGCTGCTGCTTGCGCTGAACAAGCTGATGGACAGCGGGCATTCTGTCATCGTCATTGAACATCATCTGGATGTGATGAAGTCGGCAGACTATATCATTGATATGGGACCGGAAGGCGGCAACGAGGGCGGATATGTTGTCGCGGAGGGAACTCCAGAGCAGGTGGCGCAAGTGGAAGCTTCCCATACCGGAAGATACCTGCGCAGTGTGCTTGAACCGAGAGAGGTTAGAGCCTGGATAGTTTAATCTGCAAGGCATACCCCGTCAATCACGGAGTGAAGGAGCGGAAGTAATGAACGGACAATATAAAGTGGAATTTGCAGAAATGCAGGATGTTGATTCATGGATGTCAATGATTGAAGCTGTCCGCAGTAATTTTCCGGGTCTCCACAGCGAAGAATTGCTGGAGGACTATAAACAGACCGTAATTAAGAACATTAACAGGCGGACGGCTATCTGTGCGGTCTATTCTGGCGAGGTTACCGGGCTGATGCTATTCTCCTATAATGCCAAATGCCTCTCCTGCATGGCTGTACACCCGGATCACCGCAGACAAGGAATCGCCACAGCGATGATCGATCAAATGTTATCTTTGTTTCCGGAGGATACGGAGCTTTCCGTAACTACGTTTAGAGCAAATGATCCGCTCGGGGCAGCCCCGCGTCCGTTATATAAGAAATTTGGATTTGTTGAGGATGTGCTGACAGAGGAATTTGATTATCCTCATCAGAAATTTGTCCTGCGCAGATCACCATCATAAAGGGGGATAACATTGAATCAGCCACAGATTTATCCATATGAATTGTCTGCCGTTGTAGAAGCGCGTAATGGATCATTTAAAGTTCTCTCAGATCACAGACAAGGCAGCTCAAGAACAGGAGTGTGGAAGATTCAAGCGGATTAAGATCAGACCGGTGATTGGTTTGGCCGTCCGGATAAAGACGGGAATCCCATTGAGCTATATCATCATGCGGATCCTGTTGTCTATATCCGCAGCACGCTTGAGGATATGGCCGGCAAATGTATGGAACTAAAGCTTCTTCAGCCTGCTGAGCTTGAACTGCTGGAGTGGGCTCTACAGAATGCCGGTGTTTTTGAAGGCAGCAAGCCTGTCCCCATAAGCTGGGATTCAACCCCGGGCAACTGGCTGGTAGATACTAACAGGATTTTTAGGGGACTGATTGATTTCGAGAACATGTTATGGGGCGTAGATGTGGGCCATTTTTCGGTACTGTTTGAGAAATATTTTATTAAGGATGGGCGCGCCAAGTTAGCATTTTTTGAAGGCTATGGTGATGAGATTCTGATCCACAAGCAGATTCATATCAGGATTTGCTGCATTAAGCTGGCTTTGGGAGATCTCTATTGGGGCACTCAAAATAACATGCCTAAAGTTATAGCAAACGGGAGGAAACTTCTGGCGTCCTTGCTGAAAGCAGACAATGATAAATGATGACTTTTAACGAGGGGAAGATACTTTCGCTTATTCACAGTAATCTTCCTGCCAGTTCATTATTTTACATTTTTCGAGTTTCCTGTACAATATAAGTTACATATTATTACAGTCATCTATTGAAATTGATTGCGTTATACATACGCTAAGGAGTGGATCAAATTATCTTAATGCAGTATTGGTGTAACTATCTTTAATTGGAGTCATCAGCTATTTCCTGGGGAATATCTGCGGAGCGGTGATGCTGCGGAACGTTGATAGAATTTCGGTGTTTGTCTTAACTTTTTTTTTGCCGTAGAGACGATCCATGCCTGGATGGTCTATGAATCTAGTAAGTGTGGAGGTATAACTTGTGTCGAAACCTGTGTATGGAAAAAACGCTGTGCAGCTGAAACATAATGATAGAACAACAGGGGGAGGATGGCTGCTTGCTGCCGTTTTTATACTGTTTCTGGGATGGGCGCCATTCCAGAGGGGATTGTTCAACAGTCAGCAGCTCATATTCGAGAAACCTCTCTTTGTGTCCGCTCTTGTTTGCTGTCTTATGCTGTTTGGCTGGGTAGGTTTGTATTATAAAAAATTTAAGCTGCAGGAGCAAAGTGACTTGCTTGTTCTGGCTGCATTTATGTTGCCGATCATTTATGCGCTCACACTGTTTGTAGCTGTTTCGTATTACTCAGCGATGAACATGCTGTTTATTCAGACTATGTACGCTGCCGTCTTTATAATCTCCTTCTACCTGTTAAAGCATGAGAAGGTGAACTTTGCGATACAGCAGGCCGTCTTGAGTATTGCTTATATCATTGTATGGTTCGGCCTGCTCAATTGGCTAGGGAGCGGGAAGTTAGCGGGCAGTCTGGTAGGCTGGTTCACAAAAGAGGTAGTTAATGGAACTTACAATGGTGCACTGATAACCGATTCCAACGGTTTGCGGTTGACCTCGATATTTCAGTATGCCAATACGTATGCAGCCTTTTTAATGGCCTTTCTGTTTGTTGCCCTATTTGCACTGGTCCGCTCCAAGAAGGGGTATGGCTGGCTGCTACACGGCTTCATGCTCGTCCCGATTATCGTTTCCATGCTGCTTACGCTGTCACGCGGCGGGCTTGTCATGATGCCGGTAGTATTTATATTGCTGTTGTTATTCCTGAAGTCTGTTCAGCAGATTCTATGGATCATTCACCTTGGAATTTCCGGACTGGCATCTTTAGTTATTGTTTCACCCGTTACTAATCTGGGAATCAGCCTAAATACGGATTTCACCTCATCATCGGCCTTAAAGGGCTGGGGCTATTTGCTCGGGGCTTCGCTCCTTACAGCCGGATTAAGCTGGGTAGTGCAGCGTTACCTGGCTCCGTGGCTGCGGGGCAAGTTGGACGGCGAGAACTCCCGAAAACTGAATGGAATGTGGATTCCACTGGGTTCGGTTGCGCTTGTCGGTATTATTGCCTTTTTGCTGATCGGTACAGGCGTGCGGAGTATTCTTCCGGATCACATTGAAGTCCGGCTGGAGAATATTAATTTCAAGCAGCACAGTGTTTTGGAGCGGATTACCTTTTATAAGGATGCTGTGAAGGTTATTAAGGATAATCCGGTTCTTGGGATCGGAGGTAGCGGCTGGCAGGCAGTGTTCGGGCAATATCAGAATAACCCCTATGTCAGCCACCAAGTGCATAATTTTTTCCTGCAGTATCTGATTGAGGTGGGGATAGTCGGTTTTGTTGCGTTTATGAGTTTCATTCTCTATATTTTTTATAAGTATATCCGCGGGTATGCGGCAAGGAAGCAGGATGAATTCAGCAACGGTTTCTTTTATCTGATTATTGCATTATCCATTCTTGTTCACAGCCTGTTGGATTTCAATATGAGCTATGCGTTTATGGGGATTCTGGTCTTTCTGGGCATGGCCGGAATGGCAGTGGTGATGGACAGCAAGCCGCTGCGCCGGAACTGGAACAAGGCAGGGGTACGTTACGGGTATCTTGCATTCCTTACGGCAGGGGCGGTGTTTATGCTGGTACTGTCCATCACCTATATCAGTTCCAACAATGCAGGCAATAAAGCCCGGCAGTTGTTCAGTGTCAGCCAATCCTATGATGAGCTCAAAGCTCCGCTGGTCAAGGCGCTGAAGAAACGTCCAGGTCATCCGGAGTCGACGATCTATCTGTCTTCGCTGGATCAGCAGGTGTATTCCCAGACGCAGAACGAACAATTTCTGGAGGAGTCGCACACCTTACTGACGACTGCGCTAAAGAGAGAACCCTACGATAAAGAGTTACTGAAGCAGTTGGTTTCTTATTATGATCTTAAAAATCAAAGCGACCTTGCTCTCATGGTCTACCACGATAATGCCAACAAGTATAATTGGGATATCGATTGGTACAGTACGCTGATCAGCCGCTCCCTTATGGTGGGAGAGCAAGCCCTGAATTTAAAGGACGATGCCGCTAAACAAAAATATTTCACAATTGGACTTCAAGCCTACGATCATGTGACTGCCGGTGTGGAGCATCTAAAAACACTGCCACCCGAACAGCTGCAAGGAAATCCATTCTCTGTAACCCCGCTCATCGCCCTGAACGCGGGTAAGATAAAGTTTATGATGGGTGAAGTACAGGAAGCTACGGATATCTTAAAGCAGGCCTTAAGTGCAGATTATGCGGATGTTACTAACCGCGAGATCGCCCGCTGGTATCTGGCTGCACTGAAAAAGAATGGAGGCCAGGACCAGGCGGTCCATGATCTGCTGATTGCAGCGGACGCGCAGGAGGCGGCCCGAATTGATGAAATCTTAGCTAAGCAGTATTAAAGGAAGGGACACTCTCCTGAATAAGAAATCGTTTTGCTTATTGCAGCATTTTTTGAAATTTAAAGTGTAATTGAGGCGTTTTTGCGTTATCCTCTAAGAAGACACAGCTTTCCCGGAGCTGGTCAGATCCAAAGAAAAGTAGAGAATACCGCAGGAGGAACATGGATGTCAACTGAGATTTCACGTTCGTATATTGAGAATGTAAAACTGGAACTGCTCAGCAGGCTTGGGCTGAAGCAGGTCTATTATAAAGGTCCGGCAGGCGATGATTTGCTCTTTGAGGCCACGGGTTTTGACAAAGGAACACAACATAAATTTTGCGTCAGAACAAAAACCGGGACCATTGACGAGTTCGTTGCAGGAAAATGGATGAAGGTCCGCAGCTTTACGATCAAGAGTGAAAAATGAAACTTGGCACAACAATCAAAGCCGCATACCCCGCGATCTGTGGGGTATGCGGCTTTTTTTTGCATGACACTAACCTCAGATTAGCAAGCTTATTAGAGGTTAGTGTCATTTTGTTCTTTGTAACCGGGTTAAGATGCTTGTTCGAATTGGCTATTGTAAAGCTCCGCATAGAAGCCATTTTTGGCAAGCAGTTCATGATGGCTGCCGCTTTCCAAGATATCGCCATCCTTCAGAACCAGAATCACATCGGCATTCTTAATCGTTGAGAGCCTGTGTGCAATCACGAAGGAGGTTCTTCCTTCCATGAGCTTATCCATCGCCTGCTGAATCAACAGCTCTGTTCTTGTATCTACCGAGCTTGTTGCTTCATCGAGGATGAGCATCGGCGCATCCTTGAGCATTGCGCGGGCGATCGTAAGCTGTTGCTTTTGCCCGGTAGATAAATTGACTTTATCGTTGAGCACGGTATCATATCCGGCACTCAAGGTCTGTATGAAATGGTGCAAGCCCACTGACTTACAAGCCTCTTCGATTTCTTTATCGGTTACGCTCGTTTTGTTGTACACTAGGTTTTCCCTGATAGTGCCCTCAAAAAGCCAGGTATCCTGCAGAACCATACAGAATAAATCATGGATGTTTTCTCTGGTTAAGCTGCTGATCGGGGTATCATCAATATAAATTTCCCCGCCCATTAATTCATTAAACCGGATTAGAAGGTTTACAAGCGTTGTTTTACCTGCGCCGGTAGGACCGACTATAGCGACTTTTTGTCCAGGCTTAACCTCTGCAGAGAAATCTTTAATAACAAGTTTGTCTGAATTGTCATAAGCAAATTGCACATGCTCAAATTTCACTTTGCCCGCAGCGGTTTCAAGATGTCCTTCCTTGTGACTCTCATGGTCCATTTCCTCGGCATCCAGGAATTCAAAGACACGTTTGCTTGCGGCAGACGCCGATTGCAGACTTTGTGCGGCTTGCGCAATCTGTGACAGCGGCTGTGTAAAATAACGGACATACAGGATGAAGGCCACAATAACCCCAAAGGATATCGTTCCGTTCATAGCAAGTATAGCACCTGCGACACAAACGGCCACAAACCCCAGATTGCCTATAAACATCATAATCGGCATCATGAGACCGGAGAGGAACTGTGCTTTAAATGCGCTATCTTTAAGATTCATATTCAAGGATTCAAATGTACTGCGCATTTGCGATTCGCCATTGTAGGCCTTAACTACAGTATGTCCAGAATAGACTTCCTCCACATGGCCATTGATTTTTCCTAAATATTCTTGCTGGCTTTGAAAATACTTTTGAGATTTTTTCATAATTGCCGCCATGAGACCAAAGCCAATTACGGTGGCAGCAATCGCTGTAATGGTCATGATCACATTTGTTTTGAACATCATGATGAGAGACCCGACAAACAGGGCGAGGGCAGTGACCAGTGTGCCGACACTTTGATTTAAGGCTTGCCCGCTCCTCCTTAACCGACCTGCCCAATAAAGAAGAAAAACCTGATATTATATTGCAGCAAGCGGTAAAGCTTTATCTGCAAAGGGTCCGCCAGCTTGAACCACAGATCCATGCCTTTGTTTCGGAAGAGCATCTGGAGGCGCGTTTGGCCATTGAAGCGGAGCGTTTGCTGGCTTCATCCGCTGCAATGGCAGACAAACCGGCTTTATGGGGAATGCCGGTTGCTATAAAGGATCTGTTGCATGTCGAGGGTTTACCCACTCGTGCCGGTTCCGCGCTTCCTCCAGAAGTATTGATTGATAAGGAAGGCTCATTGGTAAGACGTCTTCGCGCCTTGGGAGTGCTGATTGCCGGAAAGACAGTGACCGAAGAATTTGCCTACAACGGGCCTATCGCTACACGGAATCCGCATAACACGGAACACATGCCCGGCGGATCAAGCGCAGGATCTGCGGCAGCGGTAGCCGCCGGTCTATGTCCCCTCGCAGTAGGCACCCAGACCTTGCGCTCTGTGATCGCACCGGCTTCCTTTTGCGGAGTGACAGGGTTCAAAACCAGCTATGGAAGAGTCCCGCTGGATGGAGTGATTCTGCTGTCGCCTTCTTTTGACACGATAGGCTTCTTCACGCAGGATCTGCCAAGCATGGAAGTGGCTGCAGCCCATCTTGTTCCGGACTGGACCCCCCCGCCAGGTAGATCGGAAGCCTGTACTCGGTATCCCGCGGGGAGTGTACATGGAGCTGATGAGCCCGGAGGTCAAAGCCACCTTTACTGCGCAAATCGAACATCTTGAGCAGTTGGGCTACCAGGTCCGTTATGCAGACATGCCATGGGAAGATGAGTTTATTTACGGGGACAGCATGCTGCGGTTCATTGAAGGGGAGATGGCGCGCGGGCATGCATCCTGGTTTGAGCATTATGCTGAGCTCTAAGGTCCTCCGGTGAGAGAGGCTATTCTTAGAGGCAAAGCCATCGCAGAAGATGAACTGGACGGGTACCGCAGGAAGCAATGGGTGCTGCGGGAAGAACTGAAATCGCTGATGGTGAAAGAAGGGATAGATATTTGGGTGTCTCCAGCACAAGGCGGAACCGCTCCGAAGGTAGCGGACAATAATACCGGATGGTCGGGAATGCCCGCCATATGGGGGTTTGCCGGATGCCCGGCCCTCAGCCTTCCGTCAGCAAGCCTTGAGGGATTGCCGCTCGGTTTTCAGTGCATCGGAAGCTTTGGCGAGGATGAATGGCTGCTGGTCTGGGCCCGGGAAGTAGTTCTGGATTTGTGAAAATATAAGAATTTATCGGCTTCACGCTATAAATTATCCTTCTATCTTTCACTGAAACGGATACCGTTCTTTTGAGGACGGCGAAGCCGTTTCCACTTGTTGAACTAGATACATGTATTGCCCTCCAACAATTGTGTGAAGTGGCCTTATATACATCTATTGTTGAATTCCATGATTGGTACGCCTCCGATAAACATTGGTCGATTCAGTTCAGAATTTATGCAGGGGGAGACGGTTAGTCCCTCCCTTTGGAATAGGCGGCAAGCAAGTCTTCAACGGGAATATTGTAGATTCGCAGGCCGGACAGGTTGCATTCCTGAATATTCACATTGGACAGATCACAGCCGAATAGGGTGCTGCCGGTTAACCGGGAATCAGCAATAAGTGTGCTCTGAAGGTTCAGGTTGGTGAATTTGGAGTCACTCATATTGCAGTCTGTAAACAGACTGTGTCTTAAATTGCTGTTGCTGTAGCAGGATTTTTCCAGATTCATATTGTAAAAGTCGGCTTCATTCATCATACAATTCTCGAATTCCGACTTAGAGAGCTGCCGGTCCTCAAATCTCACACCTTCCTCTGAAGTTACAGCGCCAACTTTGACCTTCTCATAGCCGAATTCGGTGGCGGATTCATAGATTCGCGTATAACCGGCTTTCTCATAGAAATGGTGGTTGCTGAGCTGCTTGCTGGAGGTTTCCAGCTTCCAAGCCCGGACAGCAGGATATTCCTCTTCGAGAAAACTCATAATCTTCGTAGATTATTGTCATATTCATTCTCTTCCGGTGCCCAGCGCTTCATCTCCAGGTCGAACGCTCTTTTCATTACTTCAGCTAAAAGCCCGGCATCTGCCGTGGTTGCTCTGCGAATATTCATGGCTGCACACTCCGTTTTTGTAATAATGAATCCTTAATTGTTTTATTCCGAACAAAGGTATACCCCGGCCCCAGGAATATAGCTGACGGATGTGCAGCGGCCGGTAACGGTTCCAAGGACTTGCAAGGTATAAATGTCGATCAGCTGCAGCAATAGGCCATTCTGTTCTGCGATGAACTTGCGGGTACGCATACAGCGGGAATTAATCATCCGTGCCATCGTATATTGATCGCTGGCCGTGTACAACAACTCACCGCTGTCAAGATCATAAATCTGATCCAGAGGCTCCGATGTTCTGATTCCAAACTTTTTCAGATCTTCCCCGATATAAATATTGTCATAACACTCATCAAGTTTGCGCCTGTCCATTTGCCTGTCCTTTAGACCGTATGTACATAGTTCTGAAGAATTCCCGCTAAAATGCTGTTTGCATAGGAAAAGAGAAGATCCTCTCTGGCTGATGCCGGCATACCCATGGGCCGGATCACATTGGTCAATAATAAAAGTCTCGTCGATTGGCAGGTGATTGCGGACATTCTGAACGAACTGTTCCAGCGGAATGATGACCACACTTTGTATGGCTGTACCTTCGAGCATATCGTATTGGCTGTAATCCCATTGCGCCCTTTTTTCAGAGACTCCAATCCGGCCCGTCACAATCATAAGCTGTTCGATATGATCCTGTTCAAAGACTGAGGTGTATGATAAGTGTATGATCCGGTCATTCGGCCCGATCCTCTCGGGAACGGGGAAACTCTGCCCAAGCTCGACGTCGATCAGCAGATATCCGGTAAATCCGGAGTTTCGTTTTTTGGAGAAGGGGTCCAGATCAGGCAGGCTAACCAATAGATAACGCTCGTTCAGCCCATATAATCCCATTCGGCTTATTGCCGAAACCTCCGTGCTTTCCGCCAGCTCATCCGTCAAACGAAGAATATAGACCTCCTTGGCCTGCATGCTGCGGCAATCCAGCTGATGAATTGCCAAGACGGCCGTCCGGCCTTCCCAGCTCATATACGCATAATAAATCCAGCGCCCGGCGTCCGAATAATTAAGGATATAGGGCTTATGGCCGTAGCTGACAAAGTCCGTGGTATGGTTGATAAGATCATAACGGAGCACTCCGGCAAAAGGCCCGGATTCGGTGACCGCCTCTTCATCCATAACGTCACTGACATAAAAGACAGCGTAGCGCTCATCGAGAGTAACCCCGGAATAATTTACAAATTGATTTTCAAAGCCATGCAGATGCTGCATTTCAGTCATTTCCAAGCGCCACTCCCTTACTCTATAATAAAACAGAATATACCATAAATTGTGTGTAAAAAGGTTAAGACCAATGTGGAAAAAGGAAAATTGAAATTTAAGGGTACGAGCTCAGCTCGTGCCCTTTGCGTTCCGCCGCAGAAATCTGACATTTACTTCTCCGCTGCCTGCCGTGTTAGGACGTAGACCCAGACGGAAGGCATTCCGTTTTAAAGCCGTTTTGACCTGCAAGGGGGAAAGGGAGGGGGAACGCTGCAGCAGCAACGCGGCTGCGCCGGAGACGATAGGCGTCGAGACGCTGGTGCCGGACAAGACAAAATATTGTTTATCTATTGTCAAATACGGATATTGGCGGGCTAACTGTGAGCCGGGTGACCGCAGGGAGATGATCGTTTCGCCAGGGGCTACAATGTCAGGTTTCTTCCTTCCTCCCGGTGCAGGCCCGCGGCTGGAGAATTCGGTGATCCGGTCGTCGCCTTGCGGCAGCGTCCGGCGGTCATCCACAGCTCCTACCGTAATGGCCGCAGGGCTAACACCCGGTGACTCAATCGTTCTGCGGCCTGGACCGCTGTTCCCGGCGGCAATCACGACGGTGAGCCCGGATTTGACTGCTTTTTCTACAGCCTGGCAGAGCAGGTCGTCCTCACATGAAGTATTCACCGGTCCGCCGAAGGACAGTGAAAGAATGCGCAGCTTCAACCGCTTCCGGTGCTTAATACACCATTCAATCCCCTTAATAATCGTGGAATCATAGCCATCACCATTTTTATCCAATACTTTAATGCCCGCAATTCCGGCTTCCGGTGCCGGGCCTCTGTATTTCCCCCGGCTTGCCCAGCCGTTGCCTGCTGCGTCGCCGGCGATATGCGTGCCATGACCATTGTCGTCATAGGGCTGTTTCCGGTGATTTATAAAATCCTTGAAGGCAATAATCCGGTTCACCGGCCGGGTCAGATCCGGATGCGGGAATATTCCGGTATCGAGAATGGCGATATGGATTCCTTTGCCCGTAAGCCCATCCGCTTGCCGAACGGCTGAAGCTCCGACTGACGGGGTGGCTATATTTAATGAAGTCGTTTTGATTGCGTCCAAATAGACCTTGTGAACTCCATGCCAGCAGCATATGCGTTCCAGACATTTCAATGATACCTGTGAGGATGCCGCATTGAGCAGGGGCAGACGGCGGCTTACGATAAATGGCTGTGGGCCGATATGTCTGTGTAAAGCGAGAAGACGGGAGGATGTGATGGGCCGTTTAAACTGAATAATGACCGGAACGGCCGCCGGTTTGTAGCCAGAGGCATAGGTTTGCCGGACTTTGTGTTTCAGGGGCCGATTTAATTTGGTGGCATACTGCTGCAGCCATAGCTGTGTGTTCATTGCTCAGTGATCACCTCTTCAGTCAGTGTATGCACAGTAAGATACGGTGGGTACGTATCTATGAACCTAGGACACTACCACATTTTAATACAAGTAGGTCATTGTAGTTTCAGTGAGCACGGGAAATGAATCTAATAGTGTATCCTATAAGAAAGTGGTGAAGAGTAAATGAAGCCAGTGGATAAGAAGACTCTTATGGCAAAACGGGCACTTATAGCCAAAAAAGCGCTTATGGCCCGCAAGGCAAAGGCATCCGCAGTGAAAAAGAAACGCAGAATTAGACAAAGCCTCGACAGATTTATCGTAATTGCTACGAATCTGTCTAATGCACCAAGAGATACAAGTGGATGGACAGCTAGCTTAACCAACGCAGGCGTAACAACAACAGCGGATTTTGATGATTTTGGTGTGGCCAGATTCCCCACAATCACCACGTTAACAACGGTCCCGTATCTTTTGAGAATAAGAGATGCCAACGGAAATCCGGTAGTCAGCCGAAATGTTCCTGCAGACCGTGAATTTTTCATCGCCAGATTCTAATCTGGGGTGATCCATGGATGTGACATAGTCTAAACAGCGTGCGCCGATGCAAGACGGTGTGCGCTGTTTGTTATGATATGGAAGCAAATTAGAGTAAACTGGAATTGTAATGTTTTTCCTGTACTCGCATCAGCTTGGTATTCAGACTGGAGGAGTGTCCTATGTACGAGTGGATCAAAGACCGTTGCTTGCTGGAATATAGCGCCAAGCAGGAGCGGTTTGAATTGGACAGGTTAACTGGTTTTTATAAGAAAAGACTGACGATGGACAAGCCACCTTCCGGGATGACAGTGCTCGGGCAATATTTCATTGCTTCGAGTGTGTTGGATGACGAATCCTTCGCCCAGGTAATCCCGGTACAGGACGAAGAGTTTAGAGCCATATTGATGGAGCAGGTGGCGCCACATTTTACGGTAGTAAAGGAATCCGGCCATGAAGGTGTAATAGAATCACTTTTTCTGGAGCAGCTCAGACCGGAATCGAAGATATTGTTCGAGGAGACGAAGACCGGGATTTTGCCCGTAATACAGGATTTGTACCGTCACAAGGATATGAGCAGCCGTTACCATGGAGCCAAGAGACAACTGATTCATTATCCTGTGAATTTGAAGCTGCTTAAGCCCTATGATGCGCCAGATGTGCAAGAACTGCAAACGCTGCTGAGGAAGTTCTATTTCAAATCCGGGGGAGTATCCAGTCTGATGCCGGTCGGCTGGATGTTTGAGGATTCCTTACGGAATTCTGCCCTGCTGCGGTTTCTTGCCGGATTTGTCCCACATGTTACGATGCTCGTGGATGCAGACAGCAACGAAGTAGTAGTGCTGCGTATGGGCGAAAATGAATTATTATATACGCTTAAATTGAATTCAGCTAAGCCGCAGCCGCCGCGCAGACACAATAATTATTTATACCTGGATATGGGCATTGGATTGGTCTTTGTGGTTGATTTGGCCGGGCAGCCACCGGTGGGGGATTGGAAAGATCTCCGGGAGAAACAGGGTTATTATTTGCCGGAGGACAGTGAATTTGCAGATTTTGATCATGAGACTGCAGCGCCGATTCCTGAGGGCTTAGGACTTTTTTTTGATTCGGATTTCGCGAAAGCGATGGTTGAGGCGGTTAACCGGGAATTGCGGCTTTTTAATGCCTTGGGAGGAAAATGATGGATTATATCTCACCCGGCAATATGTTGATCAACGATAGATGAATTGCAGAAATCGGTAGAACTTAATCCTTACTGAGAAGACCAATAACACTTATTATTGCTCCTAGTAATATAGTCAGAAAACTCAAGCTGGGATATCTGACCTTGTAATCAACGATAGCATTAAAAATGAGTCCTAAAAAAATCAGTTCGGCGCCAAATAACATTAGTTTCTTTCCAGTCAGATTTTTGCGAAAAAAAGATAATGCCAATAGGATGCCTATAATGATTGTAATTCCTAATAAAGCACTAATGATCAAAAAACCGTTCTCAGATAAATAAAAAAGGTTAGAGCCAGGAATTTCTTCCAAGGTTATTTCCTCCATTCTAAGTTAACCATCCCTACAATATTGACTGGTTATTTTCTATTTTGAATGTACCATTTAATTGAAAATTATTCCATGCAGGAATAGTGGGAAGGATTGACAAGCCTATTATTATTTAATAATCTTCCTTATAGCACAAGCGTTATTAATAGGGGAGGTGCAGATCGTGCCGCCGAAATCAGATATTACGAAAGAGCAAATTATACAGGCGGCATTTGCCATTGTGCAGGAGCAAGGGCTTGAAATGTTGTCAGCCCGAAATATCGCGCAGAAGCTGAATTGCTCCACCCAGCCGATTTACAGCTTGTACGGAAATATGGAGGAGATCAAAAGTCTGGCGTATCAGAGGGTTGTAGATCATGTGCGCTACAGCATGACAACGTATGAGGAGGGGTACTATTCACCTGCTCTCAATTTGGCTATCGGATTTTTGCATTTTGCCAAAAAAGAACAGCATTTGTTCAGATCTGTGTATCTCTCCGGTTATAAGAGCTATGATCTGGATCAAGAAGAATTTATAGGCGAAGCCATAAGCATGGCCTACATGCGTCATAGCAAACGGCTCAATTCAGCCTCGGAATACAGACTTAAGCGGGTTTTTCTGAATCTCGCCATCTATTTAATCGGGCTGGGAACCCTGATCCACTCAAGTACAAAGAAGCTGGAGATTGATGAGGCAATAATCATGGTCAGGGAGATGTACGAAACTCTGCTTCTGAGAGAAAAAGAGGGAATGAGCTGTGAATAGGAGTCTGCCGTTATTTCTTCAAGAAATCAGATTAAGACATTAGCCATTGCTATTTTCTTCTCGATGAGTATACAATAGATTGAATTAAAATACTGGAAGAGGTGGAAATATGAAGGGGGAACGGAAGAGCGGCGATCGAACAGCACTTTCATATTCAAATCTTCATATTTTCATTTTATTGAAACACTAAAGCATTTTATGCTTTAGTGTTTTTTTATTATACGGAGGTGTAGAGATTGGTAAGGTACAAAAGAGTTCTTATTAAACTAAGCGGCGGGGCAGTGGCAGGAAAGACTGAATTTGGTTTTGAACCGGAAAAAATGGAGCATATAGCGAGTGAAATTATGTCCGTGGTGGAATTGGGCGTTGAGGTTTCACTCGTGATCGGAGGGGGCAATATATTCCGTGGCAACATGGCGGAGAGCTGGGGCATAGAAAGAGCGGAGGCTGACAATATCGGCACGCTCGCGACCGTCATCAACAGCTTGATGCTGCGTGGAGTACTCAAGGCCAAATCTGACAGAGAAGTGCGCGTAATGACGGCAATACCGACTACATCCGTTGCTGAACCGTATATCCGTTTAAGGGCAATTCATCATTTGGAAAAAGGGTACATCGTGATTTTTGCCGGAGGAAACGGTCAGCCCTATGTGACAACAGACTATCCTTCGGTTCAACGAGCGATCGAGGTGAATTGTAATGCCCTGCTGGTTGCCAAACAAGGGGTGGATGGTGTACTTAGTGCAGATCCTAAATATGATAGGGAGGCGAGAAAGTTCAAATCCCTGCATTACAACGATGTGCTTCAGCATAATTTGAAGGTGATGGATCAGTCAGCGTTTATCCTGGCCAGGGATTATCATCTCCCGATGCATGTGTTCAACTTTGACCAGCCGGGTTCCATGAAAGACATTTGTGAAGGGATCAATCACGGAACAATCATTAGCGGAGAATCTCTTCTGGAATTGGAATAAGTGGCATATTTTATTCCATGAATAAGAAGGTGTGGAGTGCAATAGCTTAGTTTGTCAATATACAGCTAGCTAATATGCTTAAATATTAGTGATTATGTACAATCGGTTGGCAGGAATTTAGCTATAATGACAATAAACCTAACATTTATATTTAAAAGGCGCAGCATTCAAGATATAATGTGGCCATCAGTATCAGCGTGAAGGTTGGCGGCGGATAGCCATGCACTTTGATATCCCAAAGATGCCATTGAAAGGTCTGAGGTATGATGAGCCTGGAAACTTTAAATGAACGAGTACAAACGGACCTTTCCTATTTGGCCTATGGCGGTACGGACTGGGTACGTCCTCTGGAGCATCTGGAAGGGCATGTCTACGATGTTGTTATTGTAGGAGGCGGTCAAAGCGGTTTGGGAGCGGCTTTTGGACTGTTGCGTGAACGGATATCCAACATTCTAGTCATTGACGAGAACAGTGAAGGGTCAGAGGGGCCTTGGGAGACCTATGCCCGGATGGTTACACTGCGCACACCCAAACATTTGACCTCCATTGATTTGGGGATTCCATCACTGACCTTCCGCTCCTGGTGGGAAGCGCAGGCTGGCCCCGAGGGCTGGGAGGCCATGGACAAAATCCCGCGCGGTGAATGGATGAACTATCTGCGCTGGTACCGGCAGGTGCTCAGACTTCCTGTCATCAATGAGGTGAAGCTGAAGCTGATTGAGCCTGGAGAAGAGGGACTCCACCGCCTGCACATTGCCGGCCCGGGAGCACCCTCCGGGTTGCTGCTGGCCCGGAAGGTAGTGCTGGCAACCGGCATTCAGGGTGGCGGTGAATGGCATGTGCCGCCGCTCATTGCCGGGAATCTGCCGGAGCATCTGTACGCACATACTTCGGAGGCCATTGATTTCAGCGCACTGAAGGGCAAGAAAATCGCCATTCTGGGCGGCGGAGCCTCAGCCTTTGATAATGCTAATTACATGCTCTCCGAAGGTGCAGCCGAAGCCCATGTCTTTGTGCGGCGGGAGAAGCTGCCGAGCGTCAACCCGATTCGCCAGATGGAAATGTCGGGGATGATTGAAAGGTTTCATACCTTGGCGGATGACGATAAATATGCGGTGATCTCCCATTTCTTCAAATACAATCAGCCACCGACCAATGATACCTTTGCCCGTGCCGCGGCTTGGCCCGGTTTCACGCTGCATCTCGGGTCCCCGTGGCTTGATGTGCAGGTTGCTCCGGGCGGAGCGGTAGTAACAACTCCCAAGGGAGAGTTTACCTTTGATTATATTGTGGTCAGCACCGGTCTGCTAAGTGATCCCGGATTGCGGCCCGAGCTGCGGCTGGTTGAGCGCTATATCGCCCGCTGGAGCGACTGCTATCAAGCTCCGGAAGATAAGACGAATCCGCTGCTTGATGACCATCCTTATCTCAGCCCGGGGTTTGCGCTGCAAAGCCGTGGGGAAGACGGGAAGAAGCTGCTGCATGGTTTGTTTGTTTTTAACTATTCCGCTTTGGCCAGCTGCGGGTTGTCCGCTTCAGCGATTTCAGGCATCCGGAACGCCATACCCAAGCTTGTTGCCGGGGTGGCAGATCAGCTCTTCGGGGATGACCGTGAGAGGATTCTGCAATCTTTTTACTCCTATAATGAAATTGAATTTACCGGAGATTTGTAAGGAAAAGCTCTCTTGAGAAATCAAGAGGGCTTTTTGCTATAATAAAGAGGTTCATATTTCTTCTGCAGATTGGAGTAAGACCATGACCTATCGCAATTTGGAAGAGTGCATTATAGATTTGGAGAAGCACGGGCATTTGATCCGTATTCATGAGGAAGTGGATCCCCTGCTGGAGATGGCAGCGATCCACTTAAAGGTTTATGAGGCCGGCGGCCCTGCATTATTATTTGAAAATGTCAAAGGCTCGAAGTACCGTGCGGTGTCGAACCTCTTCGGGACCATTGAACGCAGCAAGTTTATATTCCGGGATACCTGGGATTCTTCGCAGAATGTTATCGCGCTGCGCAATGATCCGATGAAGGCGCTCAAGCAGCCCTTTAAATATATAGGTACAGGGCTGGCCGCGAGAAAGGCTCTGCCGCTTAAGACATTCGGCGGTGTCCCGGCAGGCTTCGAGGAAATTCAAATCTCCGACCTTCCGCAGATTAAGCACTGGCAGGGTGATGGCGGGGCTTTTGTAACCTTGCCGCAAGTGTACTCGGAGGACCCGGACAAGCCGGGCATAATGAATTCGAACCTGGGCATGTACCGTATTCAGCTCAGCGGCAACGAGTATGAAGTGAATAAGGAAGTGGGGGTTCATTACCAGATCCACCGCGGCATCGGAATCCACCAGTCCCAAGCGAACAAGCGGGGCGAACCGCTTAAAGTGAGCTGTTTCATCGGCGGTCCTCCCGCACACACATTGTCTGCTGTCATGCCGCTGCCGGAGGGCCTAAGTGAAATGACCTTTGCCGGGCTGCTGGCCGGACGCCATTTCCGCTACAGCTATGTAGACGGCTTCTGCATCAGCGCGGATGCGGATTTTGTAATTACCGGGGAAATACATCCTGGTGAGACCAAACCGGAAGGTCCCTTTGGCGACCACTTGGGGTACTACAGCCTGGTGCATCCTTTCCCGGTCATGAAAGTACATAAGGTGTATGCCAAGAAAGGAGCGATCTTTCCGTTCACCGTAGTGGGACGGCCGCCGCAGGAGGATACCGCCTTTGGGGAATTGATTCATGAACTGACCGGAGGCGCTGTGAAGCAGGAGATCCCGGGAGTGAAAGAAGTACACGCGGTCGATGCTTCGGGTGTACATCCCCTGCTGTTTGCCATTGGCAGCGAACGGTACACGCCTTATCAGCAGTTGAAGCAGCCGGCGGAGATTCTTACCATCGCCAACCGGATCCTGGGAACCGGCCAGCTTAGCCTGGCCAAGTATCTGTTCATTACGGCCGAGGAGGACCGGGCCATAAGCACTCATAATGTGGTTGATTTCCTGACCTATATTCTGGAGCGGATTGATCTTCACCGCGACATTCATTTTCAGACCAATACGACGATTGATACGCTTGATTATTCCGGCACAGGGATAAACAGCGGCAGCAAGGTGATTTTTGCAGCAGTGGGAGAGCAGAAGCGAAACTTGTGCACAGAAGTGCCGGAGGTTCTGTCCCGGCTGCAGGGCTTCAGGGAGGCCAGAATGGTGATGCCGGGCATCGTTGCCCTGCAAGGTCCGGCATTCATTAATTACAGGGAAGCGCAGCAGCAGCTAAGGTCTTTGTGCACCGCCATTGAGGAACAAGGTCCGCTCCCTTCCTTGCCGATGATTATTCTGTGTGATGACAGCGGGTTTATGAGCGGGACCCTGAACAATTTCCTATGGGCGACCTTCACACGCAGCAACCCTTCACATGATATATATGGCGTGAACAGTGTAGTGGAGAACAAGCACTGGTCCTGCGACAATGTCATTATAGACGCCCGTACGAAACCGCATCAGGCCCCGCCATTAATCCCGGATCCTGAGGTGGAGCGCCATATTGAGCGGCTTTTTGCAAAGGGAGCCATCCTGGGAAGCCTGCGTAAATAAAACTGCAGGTTATTCTCTTGGCGGGGAGTTGGGAGAAAACAGTATATTCGAACAGAAAACCGCAGCTGATGTCGCTGCGGTTTTTTTATGTGCGTCTCACAGTTGTACCTATTCGAAAATCGGTTTTTTGTCATATTTTCGCGAAATTTCGTACGAAAATAGGTAACATTGCTGGATCGAAGTCGTAACCTGCGTGGCCGGGAGTACTCTACAGAAAAAAATTAATGCAATATACAGGCAGGACAGATTGCCATATGATACGGATAGAAGAAACGCTAAGAGTGAAAATAATGGATCGGAGAGAGACAACTTATAAGTGAATTAGACCAAGAAGGCCAGGCACAGCCTGGCTTCTAATCGCTGAGCGAGCCTGTTGGACCGGATTTTACTCCCGATCCCCTGAGCTGAGATTGTAGGACCCAATAAACGAATGCAGTCATATTTTGGTGATCATTAATGATATAAAATAGAAAAAATAAAAATGATGTAATATTCGACAAAAAATTCCTTACATTTCAAAAAATATATGATAGTATAAAAAATGCAATTGAACAAACGTTTGCACCACTTCTGATTTTATCTGTTCCAGAAACAAAGGAGGCGTATGGAGTTGGTGTGAATAAATTTGGAAATGTATGAAAAGAAAAGAAAGTGAATGTAAGGAAACGGAGAGGGGATTAGGCAATGAGATCAGAACAAGCTGAATATGCAGTATCGGAGAAGATGCCAGCGCTGGTATGGTGTTCCGAGGGACTGAATCTGTCTGAACTGGACATCCCGGCGATTACACTTTTAACTGATGTCAAAGTAAAAATTGAAATGACAGGGATCTGCGGAACCGATCTGGCTGTCATCACAGGAAAAGAACCTGGTATTACTGGAGTGATACGCGGTCATGAAGCTGTAGGAACTGTCATCGAAACCGGGGCGAATGTGACTGGCCTGAAAATAGGCGACAGAGTAGTCATTGATCCCAATCAAAGCTGCGGTGAGTGCAGATTTTGCCGTCAAGGCAAACAACATCTCTGCATAGGAACGGATGGACAGGGCATGCCGATTGCCGGATTGAACAAAAATGGCACTTTTGCTCCCTGGTTTGTTACTGATGAAAAGTATTTGTATAAATTACCTGAACAAATGAGTTGGGAAGCGGCACTGGTCGTTGAACCACTCGCCTGTGTTCTGCATAACTTCCGTGAAGCAGGGATCAGCGCAGGTGACTCGGTGTTAATTCTTGGTTCCGGTCCGATGGGGCTTTTATGTCAAATAGTTGCCAAACGCATGGGGTGCACTACTATTTCCACGGAAATCAATGCAGGTCGGCTGGCAAAGGCGAAGCAAATCTCTGACTATGCCTGCCCGCCGGAGGAGCTGACCCCTGAGCTGGTGTCCAGCATTCTGGGAGAGAAGAAATTCAACATCGTAATGGATACGGTGGGTACACAGATGGAGATGGCGGAACAATGGGTGGAGCGCGGCGGTACGATAATCCCCTTCGGCATCAATGGAAAATATCAATATACAATCTCACCGACTTTTTATACCCAGAACGCAGTAAGGCTCCTGGGAGCCGGTGAATATCTGAACACCTTTGCGGATGCATTTCAGTTTGCGCAGGATGTACCGGAAGTATCCTCCCTGATTACTCGCAAGTACAGTTTGAATCAATCCGGGACCGCCATTCAGGAGCTGCTGGGACATGTGCCGGATCCTGCAGCTTCTTCGGACAAGCCGCTTCTAAAAACGGTGTTTGTTTTCTGAAAAGAACTTTCATAGGGAGATGCGCTCAATGATCAGACGGGATGAAAGAATAAACCGGATGCTTGAATATTTTGCTGGCTGCCAATTTAAAAAAGTGGAACCCATCTGGATACCCGCTTTGTGGAACGAGTGCGGTTATTTGTCGGCCTTGGATAACAAGGATGGCGAAATTCTCGTTGATCCGGCAGGGTTTATGGTTAAGCATCTGCAGTACCTGCTTGAGTTGTCTTCGGGTTACGTCAATATCGACCAGACAGATTTAGATAATAGTGTCATCTATTGCTCCTTGCTCCGTTATACCTCAGCCTGGGATTATAGCCATACCGGAAATATCCAATCCGGAACGTTTCTGAAATTTATGATTTTGTTGCCAATGCTAAAAAAAATGAATGTCAATATCCTGTACTTGCTGCCTGTAACCCAATACAGCCATTTGAATCTCAAGGGGGATATTGGTTCGCCGTATGCCGTGTACAGCCTGTTTGATTTAGATGAGAATTTACATGATTCGTTGCTGGACGGTATGGAGAAGCTGACCATCCATGATGAGCTGGCGACCTTGGTTGAGGCCTGCCATTTGCTGGATATCAAAGTAGTACTTGATTTAATTCCGCGGGTGAGTGCAAGAGATAATGTTTTTTTGGCAGAACACCCGGAATGGTTTTACTGGATTGATCTTAACGTGCTGCCGGGATTCCAGCCGCCGAAAATCGCCGAATTGGAGTTCTTCGCCGAATGCACACCTGATAAGCTGGAAACCATTTACCGCAGCGATGAAACCTTGGTTTTTCTGAACCAATTCCGTCTGCCGCCGAATGAACTGGATGCAGCCCTTTGGAGTGACATCAAACGGCGCGCGCTTGAGTCAGGCGAATCCATATTACCGATGATCGAACGTGAGATGGGGATTACCCCGGCCCCCGCACATTCGGATTGGATTAATGATGTTCAGCCAATCTGGACAGATGTTGCCTTCTTTCGTCTGTACAATGATCCCTCTCCATTGGTCCGGTCTTATTTACCTGAGGGACAACCGCCATACGTACTTTTTGATACGATCAAGTGCAATGTATACCCGGGAGAGGAGCCGAACCAGGAATTATGGAACACGCTGATAGAGGCTGCTTCTTTCCAACTGAACACCTATAACATTGATGGTTTCCGGATGGATATTGGACACACGCTCCCGGTTCCCTTACAGGAATCTATGTTCAAGGTGATTAAAGATATTAAGCCAACAGCGATTCTGATCAGTGAGGATTTATTCAATCGCAACCACCGTGAAGCGGCAAGAACCGGATACAATGTGATGTTAGGCAGCGGGTGGAACATCATGACTGATATCCGTGTCGAACGTTTGGAGGAGTACCTGCGGGAACTTCCGGAGTTGCAGATCCACGTATTTGCCTGCTCGGAAACGGCGGATACTCCAAGAATTACAAGCCGGGGCGGGATGGAACTGGCCCGTCTCATGACGGTGTTTAATTATTTCCTTCCGAACGGAATTCCCTATCTGACTACAGGAATGGAAGTATATGAAGAGCAGCCCCTCAATTGCGGTCTCGGGGATAATACCGGCGGTGCAGATATTCCAAAAGCTTTTTTCAATACCATGACAATCAACTGGACCAATGAATCCACATTGCTGCCGCTCCTGGAGCAATTAAAGCAGATAAAGAGACAATACTCTAATCTGCTGAAGCCAACGAACTTTTATCTTTCCGATTCACAAGGCGATATTATGATCTACTCTTACTATTTGAAAGATGAGTTGTTCAGTGTTTGTTTTAATTTGAACCCGGAAAAAGAGCAGACATTACAGACTGAGCTTATCTATCCGGGGTCTAAAAAGACAAATCTGCTGATAGAAAGCGAACCGGGCGGATGGGACAAGCCTGGCAGCGAAGAAACCTATGAGATGCGGCCTTATCAGGCGCTGGTACTTTTAATGGAACTGATCAAATGACCAAGGAGGAAGGACGGCTATGAACAAACAAACTGTGCAGCAACAGCAACTGAATATCTGGCATGAATTCGATGGGAAGGGAGACACCTCTATAGAGGTGTTGGAGCAGCTCTGCCGTCAGTATAGCTCTGAATTCAGCATTCCCGTTATTCCGCAAGTCATGAATATCTCCATTCTGACCGCTGGCTTGCAGCAGGTAAAAACTGCCGGAGCTGGTCCGCAAATGGCGTTGGTTCCGGCAGATATGGCCGGCTACGGGGAAGCAGCCATGTATTCGGAGATTCCGGAGAAATTCTGGTCCATGTCCGGCTTTACTGATAAGGATATCCGTTACTCCATGCGGTCGAACGGCAGACAGTATGGTATTCCTATTCTGAAAGGCAATCATCTGGTGCTTTATTGCAACTCGGAAATCTATCTGGAGGCTCCAGCTTCGTGGGAAGCGATTGAACAACAGGCGGAGGAGCTCATGGCTAAAGAAATTGTTCCGGTCGCCTCTGATCTGGCAGACCCGTATTGCTTTATCCCATTCCTGACTGCATTTGGAGGCTGGCCGCTGAAGGAAGGGAAACCTGATCTGTCAACTCCGGAAATGGAAGCAGCCCTGCGGTTTGTTCAGCAGCAAACTGCCCAAGGGGTGCTTGGCAGTTTTCACGGTTCAACTGAACTCCTGGACCGTTTTATCGCCGGAGAGATTGGTGCCATCATTTGCGGGGAATGGATTTACAATTATTTAGACCTTCATATGCGAGACAGATTGCTAGTAGGTGCGCTGCCGACTATTATTGGCAACCCGGCAGTCTCAATGGCTTCATCCATCGGTCTGGTATTTCCGCAGAATTCGTTGGAATCGGAGCAAGCGGACGAGCTACTATCATTCGCCGCTTATCTGCTGAGTGAAAGCAGTCAACGGGAATGGGCGGAGCGTGTACAGCGGATTCCAGTGCATGCCGGGGTGTTGGAGGACATCAGGGTTACCGCCTCACCGGTCAGGGCTACACTGATTTCCTGCCTTGAAAGTGCGCGTAACATGCCAATTGAGCCGGTTATGAGGGAAGTCTGGGATGCCATCTCCGCAGGCTTAAAACATTTATCACAAGAAGACGCCGCGAGATTATTGGTGTTAATGGAAGAGCATGTGAGCAGCAGCAGCAAACAGCAAACTCTATAGAGAAGAGGGAAAACCATGAAAACGACTATTTTTAGCCAAGTGTCAATCGACGGAAAGCTTACTTTAGGTGCGGGGCAGTCCAGCAAACAATTGTTCAGTATGTTCGAGGAACCTGATATTGAATATATTCATAAATTCAGGGGCTTAGTTGACGCTATCATGGTAGGGAAAAATACAATACAAAATGATGATCCGATGCTGACAAACCGGTATGAGGAGAATAATAACCCGCTGAGGATTATACCCACCTCACATATGGATATTTCGCTGGACAGCCATGTTTTTGCCGACAACGGCAGAACGCTGATCGTTACCACTGAAAATGGTCAGGATCCTGAGAAGATAAGTATTTTGAAGAACAGAAATAAAGAGGTGTTAATCTGCGGAGAGGACAAAGTGGATTTTGTGAATTTGTTCCGTGAACTGGAGGCTAGCTACAACGTGCACAGCATTATGATAGAAGGCGGCGGATTTCTAAACTGGAATGTATTTGACCAGGATTTAGTAGATGAAATCATCTTAATGCAGCTGCCGATTATTATCGGAGGCGAGACCAATGTAACGCTTGTTGACGGCAAGGGATATAATGATCTGAGCTTTGCAAAGAAGTTCAAGGTTGTCGAAGTTCTCCCGCAAAAAAACTATACACTGCTTCGTTATCAGAAGGCTGTATGACGATGATGGGAGGGCCCGGTAATGTTAAAAGATTCAAAGGCGGATTTTTATAGCAATATCTATAAAATAGCAATTCCTGTAACGCTGCAAAGCCTGATTATGGCACTGTTAACCTTAACCGATCAGCTGATGGTCGGACAACTCGGCGATGTGGCCGTTGCTTCTGTAGGCATATCGATAAAAATATACGGGATTATAACTGTAGTATTGGCCGGACTGGCGACAGGAGTATCCATTTATGCCGCGCAGTTCTGGGGGAAGAAGGATGAGAGAAGCACAGCGCAGCTGCTGGGATTAGGACTGCTTCTCGGGATGGGCATCTCCATTATTTTTACGTTGCCCATTCATTTCTTCCCGGAATTCAGTCTCAGCTTATTTACTAAGGACCAGCGGCTGATCACAGAGGGGTCCGGTTTTCTGAAAGTGATCTCTCTGAGTTATATTCCGGTCATGCTGACGATGATCTATTCCGCTATTTTGCGTGCTACAGGACATGTGAAGCTCCCTATGATAACCAGTATAGCTGCAGTGTGTATTAATATTATACTTAACTATCTGCTAATCTTCGGGAAATTCGGCTTTCCGGAATGGGGGTTAAAAGGAGCAGCCATTGCTACACTTACCGCCCGGTTGTTTGAATGCTGCTTTATCATCGCAGCTGCCTATAAGCTTCGTCTTCCCGGAGCAACCCATATCCGCGACTGGTTCGGGGCATCCGGGACGCTTCTTGGGAAGTTCCTTCGCACTACGTATCCGATCGTATTGACCGAGCTGATTTGGGTGCTGGGTGAAACTGTATACGCCATTATTTACAGCCGGATGGGAACTTCAGAAATAACCGCGATGACGATAACCTATCCGCTTCAGAGCTTAAGTATCGGTTTATTATCCGGGCTCTCTAGCGCGGCCGGCATCATGATTGGGAATAAGCTGGGGGCCGACGAGCAGGATGCGGCACTGGATTTTTCAAAGCGGTTCATTAAGCTGGGTATCCTGGTTTCCCTTGGAGTCGGCGTGTTGATTGCCGTATTTGCGCCTTTGTATGTATCTATCTTTCAGGTGTCAGATGAAGCGCATCTCATGGGAACCCGCCTGGTTTGGGTATTCGCTGCATTCCTGTGGGTAAAGGTTGCCAACATGATATTGGCGGGCGGCATTCTCAACAGCGGCGGTGACAGCAAGTTTGTATTCGCAATGGAATCCACTGCGACATGGCTGATTGGTGTCCCTTCCGGATTATTAATGTCATTTGTCTGGAAACAACCTGTATTTCTGGTATACATGATATTGTCCATGGAAGAAGTGGTTAGACTTAGCATTGGGCTGATACGAATACACTCCAGAAAATGGATGAAAAATTTGGTCGCTGACATATCTGCATAAGAAGGAATGGATGCGGGGGAGAGATCCCCCGTCTTGCTTTATTACAATACAATGGAAACTGAATTGCCAAAAAAATAGATTACCATTATACACGATGATGCCAAAACTATGAATTATATATTTCAATTGACCAAAGGTAAAACTATGGTTATATTTGTAATATAATAAAATTTCTCTCATATGTTGCTACGAGTTGATTCTGAAGGAGTGGTTTACTTGATAGCTACAACCACGATTCGCAGCGAGTTGGATAACCTCATGAAACAAAAAGGCTGGAATATGAGTAATCTGGGTAGAACCATCGGTATAAATGTAGGGTCTATAAGCTCCATATTAAAGGGCAATAAGGTAATGAGCGTGGATCAGGTTGACAGGGTGACCGCGGTGCTTTCGTTGCCTGCGGGTTATTTTTACGAAAATTATATCCAGGAGAGTATGATAGAAGCGACGCCTAATTGGCGAAGGATCGGCCCGTTTCTTTACCGCTGCGCAGAACTGAATAAACTGGATTGTGTTTTGAAGACGGTTACTATTCTTCTAGAGGAATTGACCTACGCACCCTTGCTCTTTGATGTTGCCAATGATTTTTTCAAGAGAAACTGGAATGACTCTGCCGCGATTCTGTATGATAATGTGGCCAGATGTGAAATCCGCCAGCATTCCGAACGTTTGGCCTTTTGCCAATACCGTCTCTTCACACTTAGCATTGGAGATGACCAAATCCAGAACTTTGAGGCGGCCTGTCAGTTTGAACCTTTTGTCGAACGTTTGAATGAGAAGGATCAGCTGGATGCACTTAAAGATTTAGCGAATATCTATCGTTCTTTACGGCGATGGGACAAGGTTGAGGAGCTTGCCCGGGAGATGGGCCGGAAGGCCCGGATACAGTATATTAGCAAACATCGCAAAGAAGAAAGAATGCAAGAGGACTTGGCAACCAGCCTACCGCTTTTTGTATACATAGCCTATTCGAACCTGCTTCTTGCAAGTGTATGGGACGCCAGAGGGGATTTTCAGCAAGCCTTGGAATGCACCTATGCTTATGCCGATCTTAGTTGGGTCAAAGAGACGGACCCTGAGACATTACATTGGGTTGAATTGTTTCAGCATTGGGCACAAGTCAATACCTATATAAATAAGCTTCGAGGCGGAGATCAAAGTGTGATTTCTGACCTTGTTGAAATTACTAAAGGCAAAAAAGAAATCTTTACTGAGCTCCTTAATATTATTGAAGCAGCTAATCAGTATTCTTTTGATATCGATTATATTTTAGATGAATTCGAGTCTCAGATTCTCTTTTATGAACGAGATCTGGCTTCCGATGTGTATACCCGGCAGGTCATTCCTGAACAAACAGCACGGTTTAGTTACGAGTTGTCAAAATATTACCTTAAAAAAGCAATGTATGCAGAAGGATTTAAGTATTTATTAGAAAGTATGGAATCATACACTGCGAAAAACAATAGTAATGCTATTATCAAATGTGTAGGCTTATTTGAGAGTTTTAAAGAATATGCGCGGCCTGAAACATTGATACAATATCAAAGATTTATTCAAATCGAGTACCGTCTTTAAATATCTCTTCCATTTTTGAGCCTATATAACCTCTGAGTATCCGGCAGATTGTACGAGAAACTGTCCTTCCCTTGCAGGGAGGGACAGTTTTTGATTGTAATGGCTGACTCCCGTGCGCCTGGCAATTTCCGAGTGAGTGGGAATCACTCCCTGGCTTTGGTCTGCCAGAAGAAGTAGGAGACAACGATTTCGAATACCTTTAGATGTGGAAATGCTGTGAAGGAGTTGCTTTCACAACATCTTTTACAGTCAGTCTCTCGACTATTGAATAGTTATTTTAAATCTTAAAAACAGATACCGTTTGATTCATTTCTTCCGCCCTTTTGGCAAGCATGTTGGCCCCGGCAGAAACTTCCTCCATGGCTGCCGTAGTTTCCTCGACAACGGATGCTACCATTTGAGTAGAATCTGCTGCACGTTCAGAGATTTCAGCTATTTTTCTCATAGATTCCAGCATAGAAACGGTACTTCCACTTACAGATCTTGCTTCAATAGCGGCATTGTCCACCTCACCGCTGACCTCTTCAACAGCAACAACAATATCAGAGAATACGGTACCCACACCTTCGACGAGCACCATACCTTCATTTAGTGAATGAACTCCTTCATTCATTGAGATCACAACTTCGTCGGTTCTCAATGTGATTTCGTTGACCAGAGAAGAGATTTTGCCCGTTGCTTCGCTGGCCTGTGCTGCCAGTTTGCGTACTTCAAAGGCAACGACCGCGAACCCTTTTCCATGCTCGCCTGCTCTTGCAGCTTCTATGGCCGCATTTAGTGAAAGTAAGTTGGTACTGGCTGCTATGTCACTGATCATAGTTGAAATTTGACTAATCTCGGCAGACTTTTCCCCTAAAATATTAACTACTTCAGCAGATTGAGTTACCTTGCTATGAACATCTCTTATTTGAGAGACAGTGGAAGAAATTATGGCTTGACCATTATTAGCCTTCTCCTGTGCTTGGCTTGTGAGATCGGACACATTTGCAAACCGATTAGTTATTTTCTCGACGCTATTAGAAACGTCTACTGTAATATTCAAGGTTTCAGCTATATCTGCAAGCTGAGTTTGCGATCCCTCTGCGACTAAAGTAACACTTACGGCTATCTGCTCGCTGGCTATACTTGTCTGCTCTGCACTAGCTGTTAACTGCTCTGCTGTAGAGGCAACCAGTAACGAGTTATCTACCACTTCTTTTAAAAGGTTACTCAGTGACTCGCACATGACATTAAAGTCGGACGCCAGCTCGCCGACCTCGTCTTTTGATCGGACCCTAAGGGGTTCGACTTGCAGGTTCCCCCTGGTTACCAACTTCATTTGTTCCGCGATCTTTAATATAGGTTTAGTGAACGATGCAGCCAGTAAAAGCGAACCGATGATTCCAAGGATAGTGCTTATGGCAGTCAGGGAAATCATTAATATTTTACCTGATTGGTAAGAACGACTCGATAGATTGGCTGCATCCATAGCGTATTGCTCATTGAGTAGCCTAAGTTTATTAACGTCGTCTAATGCGGCATTATAAATAGCAGAATTTCCATGTATGATCATGTATGACATCACTTTATTATTTTCTTCCATCGCAGTGGAAACCACTTTTAGATACCGGAGATACATTGCCCACTGACCATAAAAGTTGGTGAACAGCTCTTTTTCCTCTACTGTGGAGGCAATACTCTGGTATTTGTTTACGCTCTCTTCCATTAAATCTATTGCTTTTGCTAGGTCAACTTGATCTTTTTTTCGGGCTGCCGGATCCTCTTCGATTATCATCCTAACGGTGAGTCTGTCAACTTCTGTTATCTGCTTGTCCATACCCTGAAGCAGAATAACGGCAGGTAAAGAGCGCTTATTAACTTTATCTGCTGCCACCCCCATATCCGACATCTTTATGATACCTACAATACTCGAAAGTGACAAAACGATAACTAATACGAGCGCCGCACTAATTAATTTTTTCTTTAAAGTCAATCTGAACATCGTTTCTTCCTCCTATGTCTGGTCTCGATGTCACCGTTGGGCTTTCCAGTAAATACGTATTTGCCGCAACAGCTCAGCCGAATCTATTTTCCCACTGATGTAGCTTTGAATAGATGCACCAGTGATGGCCCAATGATCAGGAGGAAGAGTTGTAATAAACGGTAATGTCTTTCCTTCCGAGATATACGCCTTGATCGATTTCCCCAAAGGATCTACAGGCTCTAAGGAAATGTTCTTGAACGCAGGAATAGTATTGGCCTTGTTGACTAGGAACTCTTGTCCGGGCTTTTCAAATACGAGCCAATTAAGAAACCTTTTTGCTTCCTCCTGCTGTTTAGGAGTGGTGGTTTTTGAGTCGATGATTATATATTTTGTTACACCAACTGTAATTTTTGAATTAACAGGATCATCCGAATTATTGTTTAACGGAAGAGGCAAGAAGCCGTATTCCCCATTTGCTGTATCATTGCTCTTAATTTCCCCCCAAGCCCAGTTGCCCATAAACCAAAGCCCTACTTTTCCCTCTCCAAGGGCCTTTGCTCCGTCATAAGTATTTTCCATAGGCGAATTCTTATTAATGTTGTTATCTTTGAGCAAATCTAAGGTTTGTACCCACCCAGACATCGCATCATTTTTAGACATATCTATGGAATTATTCTGCATACCCTTAACAAACTTTGAAAAACCTCCGGGTTGAACAGAATAAGATACAGTTAAAAGATGAGAGCCAAGTGACCAATCCATCGTAGAAAGCATGACTGGTTCTACACCCGTCTTCTTGATCTTAGTCATTAATAAGTTGAGGCTGCTTCTACTTTTTACCGATGAAGCATCGAAAGAGCCCCCAACCGCCTTGTCGAGTACCTTCTTATTGTATATTAATCCATAGCCTTCAACTGCAAATGGAAAGCCGAGTACAGTTTCGTTTTTCTTAACAGCATCAAGTCCATTGTCTATCGTTTCAGCCACCCATTTTTCTTTACTTAAATCAACAGCTTTGTCCAGGAACTGCTGTGTGTCCCCTGAATCAAGCATCGACATAGTTGCCGGGCTCCCTGAGCCGTACATCGACATTAACTTTTGATAACCAGACGTACCCTCCGGAGCGGATATTATCTCTAAAGTTACTCCAGGATGCTCTTGATTGTATTGTTTCGCTACTTCCTCTAATTGAGTTTTTATCTCAGTTTTGGAATTTAGAAGTGTGATCCTGGTTGTCTTCAGTGACGTTGGGGAAGCTGAACACCCCATTAACATTAATAGACATGCCAGGGAGAGTGAAATTCCCAGCTGTTTTTTCATTAAGTTTCCCTCCATATTATGAATACATTTCTAACGGAATTTATATTATCCTGAGTCCTATAAATATTTGTTTGCTTAAACTATAGGTAAGTTGTTCGAGCTAATTGTAATATAATAGGATTCAAAGACGAATAACCCTATCCCTTCTGATGTTTTTTCGAAAATCTAGCACCTTTAACTTATCGGTATATTTACCTAGGTAAATTAGGGATTTACTTTGGTAATATATGACTATGGAATCAAGACGTTTTCTTTATACTTTCCTGACTAGGGCGTTTATGCAAACTAGGGTTTTGTAAGAATTTGGTAAATAGTAAGTATAATGAGACGATACGAAATCCGTGACAACCAATGGGAAAAGATCAAGGACCTGCTGCCGCCGGAACGAAAACCACAAGGAGGGAGACCCCCGAAAGGCCATTGTCAGATGCTGAATGCCGTGCTGTGGGTGCACCCTGGCGGGATTTACCGGCTGACCGGAGGACAGTCCCATGACTCGATAACCGGCTGCGAGATCCTAAAACAGATGGACTTCATAAGAACGCAAGTGCTGGCTGACAGCTTATGACACCAATCAGTTTTTTTACCTTCTGAAGGGGCAGTCTGCAACTTCGGTCCTTCCAAGCAAAAGGAATCGTCGGGAACAAAGAGAATGAGACAAAGAACTCTATAAAGAGTGAAGCATTACCGCCGATTGGCGACTCACTATGGCAAATTAGCCTGCACCTTTATGCTGTTTTGACCTTAGCTTCGATGATGGTGTGTTTTGCTTAGGTTTGTATACATGCCCTAGTAGCTACTAGTTTTCTAGCCATTTTATTCTTGCCTCGTAAAAGAAGCAGATATAATTTAGTTTCACGAATGTAGGCGAGTCGGCTAACATCTGAGGTATTATTGAGCAGCAATTGCATATGAAGATCTCTTCATAATCAAAGCAGCAGAAGGATGAGGGTTAATGGAAGTTTTGGAAACGTTGCGTTTAGTGCTTAGGAGATTCAGAGCAGAAGATGGGCAGGACCTGCATGAATATCTTGCCTGTGAAGAGGTTGTAGAATATGAGCCTTATGGTGTTTACAATGAAGAAGACAGCCATGCTGAGGCGGTGAGACGTTCCACGGATCAGGCATTTTGGGCAGTGTGCCTGAAGGATTCAGGCAAAGTAATCGGTAACTTATACTTTCAGGAGCAGCATCCGCAGGAGTTTCAGACTTGGGAGATTGGCTATGTGTTCAACCGTGAGTATCAGGGCTGCGGCTATGCGGCTGAAGCCTGCCGTACATTGCTGGAGTACGGCTTCAATACTCTAGGAATTAGACGGATAACCGCCCATTGTGATCCGCGGAATACACCATCCTGGCGGCTGCTCGAACGGCTGAAGCTGCGGCGGGAGGGGCATTTTCTCCAGACGGGCTATTTTAAAACCGATGAACAAGGTATGCCGAAATGGCATGATACTTTTGCCTATGGTGTGCTTGGTAAGGAATGGCTGAATCTGAATCAGGAGAAAGCGGCAGAATAACAAGTGTAAGCAGAGATCTTCTTGAGAAATCGAGGAGGTCTTTCTTTGTATAAATAGTTGAGATAATTTATCTCTCCGTTTACAAAATTTATATAATTTTAACGCTGGCTTGCCATCCTCCTGATGCTGCGTTGACATCCAAGCCTTACACTTGCAGAGGTAGTAAGAAGATAAAAGCGGACTGTTAGGTCATTAGGAGGCTTCCATTTTGAGTGAACTAGAGCATTCATTAACCCTGCCTGCAAGAGAAAAAGCGGCATCGGCTGGAGTTCCCTTACGGCCGGCATATTTAAGCAAGCTGAAGGTTCAGGAGAATATGCTTGCCTACCTGTTCCTGGCTCCTTCGTTGCTGCTGTTTGGTGTGTTTTTATTCTATCCGTTGCTGAAATCCGTATATTTAAGTTTGCATAGTACGGACCCGGCGGGACGAATCGCAGCGTATGTCGGCTTTGACAATTTCACTGCCCTTTTCACTTCAGGACTATTTATGGATGGTATCCGGGTGACGGCGCTGTTTGCCCTCCTGACGGTCCCGACCGGCCTGCTGCTTGCACTTGTGCTCGCGGCGCTTACCCACAATCAGCTGCACGGCAAACGGCTGTTCCAGTTCGCCTTCTCTTTGCCTATGGTGCTGTCTGTTGGATCGGCGGCAGTGATCTGGAAATTCCTGTTTCATCCCACGCTGGGTATGCTGAATTATTTGCTGGAGCTTGCCGGGATGACGCCGGTGGCATGGCTGGTCAATCCGGATACCGCGCTGCTCTCTATCTCATTAATGACGGTATGGATGAATCTCGGGTTCAATTACATCATCCTGTCGAGCGGAATGCAGGGCATTTCGGATGAAATCTATGAGAGTGCCAGAATTGACGGAGCGGGAGCGGTTACGGTATTTCACAAGATTACCCTGCCTCTGCTGTCTCCAACCTTGTTCTTCGTGCTCGTGGTTTCGATCATTAGTGCCTTCCAGGCGTTTGGCCAGATCAATATTTTAACCGCCGGCGGACCGATGAACAGTACCAACGTGTTTGTATACTCCATCTACCGTGAGGCCTTTGTCAACTTCCGCTTCGGAACGGGCAGCGCCCAGGCATTGATGCTGTTTCTGGTTATTATGCTGCTGACGCTGATCCAGTTCAAATGGGTGGAAAGGAAAGTGCACTATCAATGAAAAAGCCAAAAGCAGGACGAGTACTTACCTACTGTATGCTCACTGTGGTGGCGGCACTGGTATTGTATCCCGTGTTCTACAGCTTCTTCATGGCCGTTATGGCCCCGGAAGAGGCTAGCGCTTATCCGCCGTCCATCGTTCCACATTCCTTTCATCCGGAGAACTTTAGCGAAGTGTTCGATATTATTCCGATCGCCGCCTTTATTGGCAATACCTTTCTGGTATCCGGTATTGTCATGATCGGCCAATTGATCACCGCCAGTCTGGCAGCTTACGCCTTCGCCCAGATGAATTTCAAAGGGAAATCACTGATGTTCAGCCTGTTCGTGGCCACGATGATGGTTCCCTGGGAAGTGACGATGATTCCCAATTATTTGACTGTACGCAGCCTGGATTGGCTGGATACTTATCAGGGTCTGACCATACCTTTTCTGGCGACGGCCTTCGGCACCTTCCTGCTGCGGCAGTTCTTTATGCAGCTGCCCAAAGAGCTGTTTGAGGCAGCCAAAATCGACGGCTGCGGGCATATTCGCTACTTTCTGTTTCATATGCTGCCGCTCTCCAGACCGGCACTGGGCACCTTGGCTGTCTACTCTTTTCTGAATATGTACAATTCCTATCTCTGGCCGCTGCTTGTTACGAACAGCAAACCGATGCGGACGGTGCAGATCGGAATCTCCATGCTTGAATTTCAGGAATCGACCTCGTGGAATCTGGTATTTGCCGGAATCACACTGGCCATTCTGCCTTCGCTGCTGCTGCTGGTATTCGGATTGAAGCAGCTTGTCCGGGGCATGGCGGCCGGTGCACTGAAGGGGTAAGTGATAGGATGCACAGAGCTAAAAGCTAGTCAGCTGCTTATTGCAGATGATGAATACGTATATAGCTTCTTCAATCCAAATTATAGGGGAAAAAGGAGAGATACTTAGAATGAAACAATTCAAACAGGGTATGGTTCCATTGCTTGCGAGCCTGATGCTGGTTCTTGCTGCCTGCGGCAACAATTCAAATGCAGTTGAGAACAATAATACAGCCGGCAGCACCTCCTCAGGCAGTGATGGGGAAGTGAGTGCCGCTGCCGCTCCGGTAAAACTCAGCTGGTGGCATTCTATGTCCGGTGCGGGTGAAAAAGCGATTAATCAGATTGTCTCCGACTTCAATGCCAGCCAGACCGGCATCAAGGTGGAAGCGGTGTACCAGGGTAAATATGATGAAAGCTTGAACAAGCTGAAAGCCTCCATCGGCTCGAACAGCGGACCGGATCTGATCCAGGTCTATGAAATCGGCAGCAAGTTTATGATTGATTCGAAGATGATCACACCGGTGCAGCAGTTTATCGACCAGGACGGTTTTGATCTGTCAGGTCTGGAACTCAACATTATCCGATACTATACGATTGACGATAAGTTAAATGCAATGCCGTTCAATACATCCAATCCGATTCTTTATTATAATAAAGATGCTTTCAAAGCAGCCGGACTTGATCCTGAGAACCCTCCTAAGACATTCGAGGAATTCGAAGCCGCTGCCAAAGCATTAAGCAAAGACGGTAAAGCCGGAGCGACAATTGCCATCTACGGCTGGTTCATGGAGCAGCTGTTTGCCAATCAGAACGCAGATTATGTTAATAACGGCAATGGACGCGAAGCCGCTGCCACAGAATCGCTGCTGGCTTCGGATGCCGGTGTTAGCACACTGGAATGGTGGAAAAAGATGGTCGACGATAAAGTAGTCGCCAATCTGGGACGGGACACAGATGATACGGATAGCGCGTTCGCTGCAGGCCAGGTAGCGATGACACTGAACTCTACGGCTTCGCTGCGCAATATGGTAGAGGCGGCTGGCGGCAAATTCGAAGTTGGCACAGGTTTCCTGCCGAAACCTGCCTCGGCGAAGGACGGCGGAGTGATTGTCGGAGGAGCCAGCCTGTATATTATGAATAACAAACCGGAAGCGCAGCAGAAGGCGGCATGGGAATTTATCAAATATGTGGCCTCACCGGAGGTTCAGGCAAAATGGAGTGTAAGCACCGGGTACTTCCCGATTAACAAGGCTGCTTATGAGCAGCAAGTGCTCAAGGATAATATGGTGAAATATCCGCAGTTCCAGACTGCTGTTGACCAGCTTCATGCTTCGAGTGCTTCAACGGCGACCTCGGGTGCGGTAATGGGCGTATTCCCCGAAGCACGCCAGATTGTTGAAGGTGCGATTGAAGAAGCGCTGAACGGACAAAAAGAGCCTAAACAGGCGCTGGAGGATGCCGGCAAACAGATTACCGGGAAAATCGGCGAGTACAATGCTACGGTGAAATAGAACTCCGAAGTCAATGAATGGGGCTGCATTCGACAGCTGAGGTGGAAGCCGGGCAGATGCCCGGCTTCTTTTTTGTTATATAAGGATTTAAATGTCCGCTGCGGAAATGGTCCTTCTATAGTGCCCGGAAACAGTTAACGTTTGGGAAAAAAGGTTCTATATAGGCTGTGCAATTGGATGAAATATCCTATTGCACGACTCTTTTTTGTGTTTTTTGGATTCCTCTTAATTTAAACCCTCATTAATACGATAAATATAAAGTGCTATTTGGAGTACCACGATTATAGCAGTCTTTATTTATTCCATATAGTTACATCAAAGGGGGAACAGAAAGTGAGACACACCATTAAAATGAAGATTGATTTAAGATTGAAATTGTATTTGATCATTCTGGTTCCGCTGCTGGCCATGGGTGTACTGATTATGTGGTCCACAATAACATCCAGTACAAGTGCTTCATTAACTACGATGCAGCATAACAATCAGCAATTGGCGGTGAACACCACGCAGCTGCTGGGTCAAGAATCCGAATCTATTAAGAAACTACATGCCAGTGCTTCAGAGAAAAGCAATGAATACAAACGTCTTAGAAACGAGCTCATTACAGCACGTCTTCAATCAGGGGCGCTATATGTATACATGTATAACAAGACTTCCGAGGGTTGGGAGTATACGGTAGACGGAGCAGGATGGGATGACGCTGATTATAGTCCTTATGGGGGGGAGATGAAATTTGCTCCCGAGATTGAGAAGCGATTATTAAGTGGTGAAGTAGTCACCACGGGTATTGTTAATGATCCGACCTGGGGCCAGCTGTTATCTTCATTCTCGCCCATCAAGGACTCAGGAGGTAAGATTATTGGTTATTTGGGCATTGATATTTCTGCTAAGGCAGTGAATCAAATATCAGCAGAAACTTTGGCTGACTCCTATCGGACGGTTATCCCCATTTTTGCTGTTGTGCTGATTCTATCGCTGCTGATGATGTTGTTCGTGGTGAGGGGAATCCTAAGGCAGGTTCGTGATATTAAGTCTAGTCTCGAGCAGGTCGCAGACGGGAATCTTAAAGTGATCTCAAGACATATCACGAAAGACCAGCTGGGCGATATCAGCGGGTTGATTAACCGGATGGTCGCGCAATTAACGAAGATCATTGTTGGAATACAGCAAGGCTCAAGTACTCTGCAGCAGTCCTCGGGCAATATAGCCAACACGGTCCAGACGAACCAGCGCCAGACCGAAGAGCTGTCCCGTGCGATTGAGGAAATTGCTGCGGGTTCTATGAAGCAGGCTGAGGAAACAGAGCAATCGGTGAAGCATTCAGATAATCTCGGCAAAATTATGGATGAAGTGGGTTCGTATGTGCATCAATTTACTGATACTTCAGAGCGGTTGTCTGCTGTTCAAATGCAGGTTACCCGTGAACATGAGGCACTGCTGGAGAAGGGACGGGAGAATGCTAAGCGGGTCGGGCACCAGCAGGAGATTTCCAGATCACTGACGGCTCAATCCCAACTGGCTTCTTCGATCAGCGGCCAAATTCACAGTATTCTGAAACAAACAAAGATCCTGTCCCTGAACGCTTCTATTGAGGCAGCCAGAGCTGGTGATGCGGGTAAAGGCTTCGCGGTGGTCGCCGGAGAAATGGGCCAGCTTGCCCGGCAATCCGAACAATCTATTCAGGAGATTGATGCAATCCTGGGGTCCTTTGTACAAGAGACTCATCGTATGGGCAGCCAATTCGATGAGAATATAGCGGCGGTTAAGGAACAGGAGAGTCAGATTGCTGATTGTCTTCAAGCTTTCGGAGAGGTCAGCAGTATTTCGGCTGAAGTGCAGGAGCTGGCACAGCGGCTGCAAGGCCGTACGGCGGACATGCACGCCATCCGGCAGGAAGTGGAACAACATTTAAGCTACATTGCTTCGGCAACTGAAGAGACTTCGGCAATGTCTGAAGAAGTCGCGGCAAGTGCAGTGGAACAGAAGCGGTCCGCAGAAGAACTATCAATCGTCTCCGGGCAGCTCGCGGGACTTGCCGGCAATCTGAAAGCTTATTCCGATCAGTTTCAAGTAGAAACTCAGAAATTGTTAGAATGACGAATCGTCAGACTAATCCTTTACAAACCTCCCGGATCTATCGGATGATAGAATCAGCTTGAGAAGAAACAGGTGAATCAGATGAAAATTAACCGTTTGCTGGGAATCGTAGTCTATCTGCTCAATCGGGAGGTGGTCAGTGCCCGTGCACTGGCCGGGAAATTCGAGGTTTCGCCGCGTACGATTCAACGTGACATCGAATCTATTGGGCTAGCCGGGATTCCGGTGGGATCGCTGCAAGGCACTAACGGAGGTTATTACATACTCGACAGCTTCAAAATGAACAGACAGCTGCTTCAGTCCGAGGATTACGCTTATATTCTGGCCGCCCTGAAGGGGCTGGTATCGGGCTACAGCAGCAGACGCGCAGAGGATACCATGGAGAAAATCATGTCCTTAACACCGGAGAAGGAGGCAGTGCCGCAGCCCTTTCAGCTTGATTTGGGGGTTCTAAGGGAGGGAGCGGGCACGGGAGAGGCGATTGAAGTTATAGAACATGCCGTCCGCCGGAAAAAAGTGCTTCACTTTCAATATACCAATGCAAGGAATGAGGTGTCAGACAGAAATGTCGAGCCATTGCTCTTAACCTATAAGTGGTATGCCTGGTATTTATTCGCTTATTGCTGTGACAATTGCGGATACCGGCTGTTCCGTCTGTCCCGAATCCGGGAGCTTCGGGACACGGACGGGACCTTTTCAAAACTGCATCAAGATGCGGAAAGTCTGCTGGCGGAGGCGCAGGATCACCGGCCGTACATAACCGTTAAGCTTGCATGTCCGGCAGGTCTCAGGGTGCTGATGGAGGAGCTGCTCCCCAATGCGGTGCTGATAGAAGTCCGGGGTCAGGAACTGGTCATGGGCTTCACCGTCCCGGAAGAGGAGAACGGCTGGTTCGGAACATTGCTGTTGTACGGCCATCAGCTTACAGTGCTTGAACCTCTGTCACTGTGCCAGCGAATGGCGGACCATGCCAGTAATCTGCTTAATAAATATGCCGAATGTAAGACCAAAGAATTGGTGCTCTGCAAAGATGTGGATACCGAAAAGTGAAGAACAAAGCTGTTTTTTCGTACGATTACTATTACATAAAAGAATTTAGCAGAATGTTGTAATTATTGATTGTTCAGCGTAGTGATTGTAGCACGTTTCTCCACCCTTTCCGGAGGGGGAAGAAACGCGCTGTTTTTTGCGGGCAGATTGTGTGATCCCTCCCGTACCAGCCGGAAAATCCTCCAACCTCTTTACGCTAAGCTGTAAATATCCCTGTTCGGCTCTTCAAGCGCCGGTTCTCAATCACCTCTTCGTAATCCCGGATCAGGCTGTCAAAGATATGCTCCCAGGAGCGGCCGAGCGCGAGCCGCCGTCCCTCCAGGCCCATAGCCATCCGTTGCTCCGGCTGATCCGCCATAGTGCATATTTCCTTCACCAGTTCCCCCGGCTGATGCGGTTCAAACAGTGACCCGGTCACACCGGACAGGACCAAATCCGTTGTGCCGCCTGCCCCGGCAGCGATGACAGGCAGGCCCGAGGCCATCGCTTCCAGAACAACGTTCCCGAAGGTTTCCGTGCTGGAGGGGAACACGAATACATCTGCCGAAGCATACAGCTCCGCCAATTCTTCCCCGTGCTTGCACCCGGTGAAGCTGACATTGCGCGGCGCCTGCGCCCGCAGCTCCGGCAGCAGCGGGCCGTCTCCCACGACCAGCAGGTGAACCGCCGCTGCCGTGGATTCCGGCAGCTGCCGCATGGCGGTTAAGAGGGTGGGGATGTCTTTTTCCGGAGCAATCCGTCCGACATATAGCAATACTACCGGTGCCGTAATTCCGTAACGCTCCCGTACCTGTCCGCTGCGTTTCTCCGGTGTGAACAGACTGCAGTCAATTCCCCTCGACCACAGCCGCAGCCGGGTGAATCCGTGCGAGCGCAGCGTAGCTTCTGTCTCCCGCGAAGGGGCCAGGATGGCATCGCAGGAACGGTGAAACCATTTCATGTATTTCCAGTAGAGCGGAATGATTCTTCTCATCCGGTAGTATTGAAGATAACGGTCGAAGTGGGTGTGGTAGGAAGCAACATGAGCGAGGTTCTGCTTCTGGGCATAGCGGAGACCGTACAGGCCGATGTTGAACGGGGTGGCCATATGCAGCAGATCGGGCCGGAAGGTCCGCAGTTCTTGCTGGATGGAGGACATGGCGGGCAGCGCCAGCCGGCACTCGGGATACAGAAAAAAGGGGATGCTGGCAATCGGACGGACGGGATCGGCGAAATGTTCTTCAGGGGCAGATTTCGGGGTGAAGAGCAGATGCTCGATGCCGCGGCGGTGTAAATGACCGGCGAGCCGGTGAAGCGTGCGGGCGACTCCGTTGGTTTGAGGAAGATAGGTGTCCGTAAACAAGGCAATACGCATGGATAATCCCTCCCGGTGCTCTTGTTGTCTTGATCATAACAGGCGAATATTTCAGAGAAGTCATCGGGGCATCAACTCATTTCCGTCTTCAAGTGGCGGTTTATTCTGAGGTTTACACTCCGTTTATGCAAATCGGCAAATCAGAACATACTCGTCCTCTATAGTAGAAAAAAATCTATAGAGTATTGGAGTGACAATCACTTGAATTCAACAGGCAAAACAATCCTTTCCCTGCTGATTGCCGCAGAACTGGCAGTGGGCCCTGTGTGGAACGCAGGTCCGGCAACAGCTGCAGCAGCACCCGGGGCCGGCACTCCGTATACCGCTGGCGGCGTTTATGATGTAACCGTTCCCCATATTGTCGTGAACCAGATTTATGGCGGAGGGGATGCCGAAACAACGGGAGGTTACTTCTCCAAGGGCTATATCGAACTTTACAATCCTACGGATTCCGCTGTGGATTTAAGCGGCTGGTCCGTGCAATACTCAGATCCAACCATGAACGGAGCCTGGAGCAAGCTGGAGCTGACCGGCACGATTCACGCGTATTCTTCTTATCTGATTACGGACGGCAAAGTGAACCCAGACTTTAAAAGTGATATCAACGGCAAAGGCGATCAGGTATGGAGTGATATTCTCTTTTACAATAAAGGAATGAAGGTGGTGCTGCTGAACAGTACTACGCTGCTGGAAACGGCAAATCCGTTCCTGAATAAACCGGATTCCTACGTGGATATGATCGGCACGGCAGGCAATGACAACGGCTCAACCATCGACGGCTATGAAAGTGACTATCCGACCGGCAAATCCGGCGGTACCTCGAAGCAGAAGTCGGTGTGGCGCAGCGATTTTGCCGATAGTGACAATAATAAAACGGATCTTAAGCAGATCAGCTTCGATTCACTGGATGCGGGAACGCTGAATCGGATGAAGCCGCACAGCAGCGCCGACGGAGCATGGGGCATGGCTATTCAGCCTCTTGGACTGGCGGACCAGTCTCTGCCTGCAGCCACGGCCGGATCACCGTATTCGGTAACACTGTCCGTATATGGCGGGACATTGCCCTATACCTTTGAGGCGGCGGGGCTGCCCGAAGGTCTGAGCCTGGATGCTTCATCCGGCAAGATCAGCGGAACTCCGGCGGCAGCAGGTCCGGCAACGGTCAGTGTCTCAGTATACGACAGCAGTGCTCCTGCTATGAAGGCGGAAGGCAGCCTTCCGCTGACGGTGGATAAGCCGGCAGGGGAGCCAACTGCGGATATTATCAGCATTACAAAGATTGGCGGATACTCTGTCGGGGTTACCAATGAAGACGGCGGTGTGGCGGAGATCGTCAAGTATAACCGTGATAACGGAAAGTTCTATCTGGTCAACGGTTCGACGCATCCGGCGACAGTAGATATCGTAAATCTGAAGGACGGCATCCATCCGGAAAAGGAAAAGAGCATCAACGTGGAGCAGCTGGCGGAAACCGGAGGCTTCAGCTATGGCGACCTGACCAGTGTGGACATTAACCCGGTAACGAAGCGGATTGCTGTAGCCATACAGGAAGCGGATGCCATGAAGAACGGCAAAATTCTTCTGCTGGATTATGACGGTAAGCTGCTGGATACCTATGAGGCTGGAGTCCAGCCTGATATGATCAAATTCACCGGGGATGGCCGCTTTATTCTTACGGCTGACGAGGCCGAGCCCCGAACATTGGAGGGGGACCCGGAAGGCAGTGTGACGATCATTGACACGACCGCGAAATCAGCGGGTTACGTCAAGTTCGACAACCCTGAACGGATCGACGATCTCGTGCATATCCGCGGGGCGGTTGATCCGGCAACGAAGCTGATTACAGGAAAGGGAACGAAGGAAGAGGCAGTCCGCGACCTGGAGCCGGAATTTATCGAGCTGTCCGAAGATCAGAAGACCGCTTATATTACCCTTCAGGAGAACAATGCAGTAGCTGCAGTTGATATTGCTTCCCGCAAGCTGCTGTGGGTCAAGGGGCTTGGATTTAAGGATTTGAGCGATCCGCTAAATGGACTTGACCTCGTGAAGGACAGCAAGAGCAGGCTGGAAAATGTTCCGTTCTTCGGCGTTTATATGCCAGATGGGATCAGCCAGTATAGCGTTAACGGCAAGACCTACTTGTTCACGGCCAATGAGGGCGATGCCACGGAATGGGACAGCAAGGAAAATGCCAGCACGATCGGCAAAATGAAGGGTGCGCTTGAACCTGACTCCGCTGCTGCAATGTTCCTGAACGGAAATACGAAATATGACGGTGTAGAGGTCATGTCGGATATGGGGCATGACGGCATGTACCTGTATGGGGGCCGTTCCTTCTCGGTATGGGACGCTGATACGCTGAAGCAGGTGTATGACAGCGGCAGTGACTTTGAACGGATTACAGCGGAGCGGCTGCCTGATTATTTCAACGCAAGCAACAGCAATACAACGCTGGACAGCCGCAGCACCAAAAAAGGACCGGAGCCTGAATATGTTAAGGTAGGCAAGGTCGGGCAAAAAGCGCTGGCCTTCATCGGGCTGGAGCGCATCGGCGGCCTAATGACTTACGATGTCAGCAATCCTGAGCAGCCGCAGTTTCTCAACTATATTAATTCCCGTGAATTCACGCCGAAAAATAATATCGCTACAGACACCGGGCCGGAAGGCATCGAGTTCATTCCGGCAACGGACAGTCCGACCGGACTTCCCTTGGTGCTGGTAGCCAATGAGGTAGGAGGCACTGTAGCGGTATATCAATTAAATGTTACAAAGGTTACGCTGGACCAGAAGTCACTCTCTCTAAAAGCGGGAGGAGCAGCGGCAACGCTCAAAGCCGAGGTTAAGCCAGCGGCTGGAACTCCAGAGAATTCGGCGCTTAGCTGGAGCTCCTCTGATCCTGCAGTGGCCGCAGTGGACCAGAATGGGACAGTCACGCCGCTGGCAGCGGGAACGGTGACCGTCTCCGTATACAGTGCGGATGGTTATGGCATAGCCGAATCGCTGGTGACTGTAGCTGCGGCTGATCCGGTCATTACGAATCCGGGTCCAGGCGGCTCTGCGGGGCAGACCCCGGCAGTTGCAGCTCAACCCCCGGCGGTAACGGTTGAAGGCTCCAAGGTTGTTCTTGAACTCAAGGCCGCAGCAGGTGCGGATGGAGCGGCGACTCTGTCGGTTACTGCCGAAGCCGTGACAGCAGCGCTGGAATCGTTAAAAACTTCTGCCGGCAAAGAGCTGGTTTTCCGCGTAGCTAGTACAAGCAGTGCGGCCAAGACCGCTACATTGGAGGTTCCCGCCGCAGTCTGGGGTGCTATTTCCGGCAGCACTGTGCAAAATGTGACATTCGCAGCGGGACCTGGAAGCGTCTCGTTCGACCGCACTTCGGTAATTGCATTGAACACTGCGGCAAACGGTGAACCGGTGAAACTATCTATTACGGGAACCGATCTTGGCAGGGTTATGGGCAATCCCGCTGGAGGTATAAGCGAAGCCGCGCGGAGCACAGTCGGCAGCCGTCCGGTTATCAACCTTACCGTGCAAACCGGTAGCCGTACCCTATCCAGCTTTGGGGGAGGTAAAGTGCTGGTGAGCATCCCGTATTCACTGTCTTCTGCAGAGGATGCCAATGCGGTAGTGGCCTACAATGTTACTGCTGCAGGCGAGCTGGTTGTGCTTCCTGGCAGCCGCTATAATGCGGTGAGCGGTCAGTTGACCTTCCGTACCGCGCATTTCTCTGCTTATGCGGTTGGTTACAGCAACCCGGGCTTTACCGATACCGCTGCCAGCTTTGCCAAAGACTCTATCACGTATCTGGCGGCACGCGGCATTATTTCCGGAATCAACAAAAACCAGTTTGATTATAAGAGCAACCTGAGCCGTGGCGACGCAGCCCTGCTATTGGCCCGTCTGGCCGGGGCGGAGCTGAACACGGCAGTGTCCGGCAGCTTCACAGATGTGAAGGCGGATGACTATTATGCTGCGGCCATCGCCTGGGCGAACGTTAGCGGAATCGTAAACGGCACCGGAGACGGGAAGTTTGCGCCTAAGGCGAAGGTTACACGCGAACAGCTCGCAGTTATGATTATCCGTCTGGCGGATGAGCGGAACTGGACGCTGCCAGTAAGCGGCGGCACTGCTGTATTCACAGACCGCCAGTCCATTAGTTCTTATGCGCTGGAAGCTGCTGGAGCTGTCCAGCAGGCGGGAATCATCTCAGGCAAAACCGCCCCGGATGGCGGTGTTAACTTTGCGCCGCAGGCTTCAGCTACGCGTGAGGAAACCGCGCAGATGCTGGCTGCACTGCTCAAGCTTGCCGACTGAACCCGGCAACGGATTTCTTTGATTACCCCTGACGCCTTCTGGGCGTCAGGGGTTTTTCGGTGCGCTTCACAGTCGCACCACCCGGTAACTTTACCCTTTAAAGGGCCGTAGCCGAAGCAGACATCCGGGCAAAATATATTTTCCGTTCCGGAACTGTTCGATGTTTGGACAAGCCTTTCTTTTGTGGGTTCTTGATGATTCTTCCAAAGTTAGGTCTTACCTTGTATTACCCGATTTCTATCTGGTTAGAGGAAATGTCAACCGTAGAAAAAAAGGCCAGGAGTACAACGAGGCCAACAAAAAGCGCCGTCATAACAGCCCAAGCCCATTTCTGGTTTTGAGATTGCCGAATATGCTTTCCTTTGAGAGCGGGCAGCAGCAGACCTGCCAAAATCCAATTGATACAATTTCCAACCTGAAGTTGATTCAGTGTCAAGGCAGAATTGCCAAGCACATTGAGCAGCAACAGCAGGGAGTTGGCCCCGAGAGCGGTTCCCCACAGCAAGACGGTTATGGATCGGCGTTTTGCCGCCCGGGCCGGTGCGGTTTTTCTCCACAGCCGGAGCAGCCAAGCAGCCGGAACCACAAGCAGAGCGCCTCCAAAGAAAATAACCACCGCTACACCAATAAGCAGATTAGTAAAAAATGAAGAGATGACGAGGTTCAGCCAAGGAGGAAGCAGTTTCAGTGTATGCTGGAGCCCGCTCCGTCTTCTCTTATTCGCCCTGATACAGTACAGAATGGGCAGTGCTGCGGGGTACCCGTAAAAGCTGACCGTCAGATCAGACGCTGCGGCGGTATTGGTGCTGCCCGCTGAGCAGACAGCGGGAGTAAATACAGTCAATATGACGATGATGAATATTCCTGCCAGCAGAGCTGCTAGTTGATTCGATGTGATCTTCTTCATATTCGACCTATGGTGTTAAATGGAAAAAGTTCCAATTGGCCAACAGCAGGACAAACGCCTTATTGATTGATCCGTAGGCAAACACGGTACCTGCAGGATCTACTGGTGTCCTCTTCCCGATATCGGCATAACCGTAGCCTTTAGAAAAAATAATCTTGTCGCCCTTGGTCACCACAACCGCGGCGCCGGGAGTAGATTGTCCAATTTGGGAGTTTACATAGCTGTCGATTTCCTGTTCCAGCCGGTTGCAAGGAATCCCCGAAGGCGTTTCGCCAGTGCCAGCCGCATCCGCTGTATAGGACGGAATCGAAAAAAACGTAAAGAACAGCACACAAGCCAGAAATGTTATGATCGGAATCCGCTCTCTCGTATTCATATTTTGTTCCCCTTCTTTCTTCTACAATTGCCCCATGCCAGGTAACCTATTTCCAAGTTCCATTGCATAATCAGGTACATTTCCATCATACGGAATTAATTCTTATTTAATCTTTGCCGGTTTCTTAATCAATCCTTAAATGTTCATGCAAACAGGCCCGTTCTCCACGATGCAGTGGAAATACGGGCCTGTTGCTCTTAATCTGGTATTTGAAGCTATATTAATTAAATCGGTTTGGGATTGGCCGTGATTCCAGAGAATGTTTGGACTTCCGGCCGCTGTTGTCTGCAGATTTCTTGATTATGTACCGCTGTTCGCAGTGGAAATCGGCAGACAAAGGCGGACGCTAATGGAGCTCCACCCTTGAAATAATACAAATGTCCTTACGAGCTAATACCGGAATCCCAGATAGGCTCGGCGAACTGATTCTTGAGATTGCTGCTGCAATCCTTGCCGGTATCATAAGACCGGTTGCCGAGCACCCGCTTGAATTGCTCCAGCGCACGGGCTGCTTCTGCGGGGAGCTTGCTGTTGAGCCAATCGGCCAAAGCCTGCAGCACACTCCGCCCTTCCTCCAGCGCCTGCTCCCAGAGCTCCCAGACACTTTCTGTCCGGACCTCGGAGTACAGCGCGGAATGCCGCCATTCGGCATGCTTTTCGTTTAAATAATCCAGCTGCTCGTCTCTTGGGGAAAGCGGCTGGTAGAAATGGTGGCGCGCTTTTCCTCTTAGCAGCGACCTCTTCCAGCCTTTGGGATCATATAAGCATTTATGTGCCAGAATCATGTCCTGATACGACTCCTGCCAGATCTCATCCGGAAGGCCCTTTGTTTCAGGATACCAGGCCGCAGCGGTTTCATGCAGGAGCGTGTGAACGGTATGGGGGAGCCGCGAGCCGACGTGGATTTTTTTCCAGGCTGCGATCCGCCAGGTATCGATTTGTTTCAGCCTTTGCATGAACACAGTATCGAGGACAATCTCAAACCGCTGATGATTGCGGTGCTTGTAGCCGGCTTTCCAGTTAATGTAGGGATGAAGATTACGGTCCAACAGATGATGCGTCAGAAATCCAAGGAAATACTGCTGCGTTTCTGCAAGGTCAGGTGGAGGGAGGCTGCGTATTTTTTGCCAGAACTCCAGCAGCACCGGACCGCAGTGCACAGAGTGCATAAGGTCGCCCAGCCGGAGGGCTCCGGTATCTTTTCGCCACGGCATAAAGCGGTGGTATAGAAGTAAATCAGGTCCCTGGCAGCCAAGCTGGTATAATTCAGGCCGCTCTTTCAGCCCGCCCAGAAAAGGAAACTGATCCGCAAATTGTTCCGCCAGCACCTGCCCATACTCCAAATGCATCCAAATATTAGGCATCGCTCCACCCCTTTTACGCTTAGATAGCTCCATCATAATCTCTTCATGTTAAGAGAGATTGCATTCTGCTTCTTTGGATTGTTTTCATATTGCGCTTAATTCTAAGGTACTCTTGTATAGCTCCAATATCAACTCTGCAAAGTGTGGCAATTGTGCAAACTGCAGGACCCGGTGGACTGGCGCTGGAAATACCTATACAAAAGCCGGCGTATGGATATATCGCTGCAACTAGAGGCATCATTCTGTAATTCATGCTATAATCAAGCGGATTACACTCAATAAATTACCGAGGTGATGAGAAGAATGGGATTTCAGGCAGGCCAGCTTTTTGTTAATTTGCCGGTAGACAATCTGCAGAATTCGATTAACTTTTTTACCGCTTTAGGTTTTGAGTTCAACCCGCAGTATACCGATGAGAACGCAACTTGTATGATCATCAACGGCAACACCTTTGCGATGCTGCTGGTCAAGGAGTTTTTCAACACCTTCACCTCCAAAAAGATTATCGACACTTCCGGTCAGACAGAGGTAATTCTGGCCATCTCTGCCTCCAGCAAAACCGAAGTGGACGAGCTGGTGCAGAAGGCGCTGGCCGCAGGCGGGAAACCTTTTAACGACCCGGTGGATCACGGCTTTATGTATAACTGGAGTTTCCAGGATATTGACGGGCATCTGTGGGAAGTCATGTATATGGAAGAAAACGCCGGGTAAGCGGGCGGATCAGAATATGTAGTTGATCTAGAACAAGCCTCTGGAGTATTCCGGGGGCTTGTTTTGTTTGTACCTGTTTGAGCAGCGGCATTCGGACCCCAGCGCCCTTATTTTGTCCAAAAAAGCTTTATTTCTGATGTTGCGGACTCCAGTGAACTTATGTGCTCTAAAAACGCACCAACTAGGATGATTCATCAAAATAGCGTCATTCCGGTCCGGGGCTTATTCTAATTGTATTGGGTACGGTGCAGGTTTTGTTAACATTTTCGCAACAGATTCTTTACGATCCGCATACAAAACCTTGGAGAGTATTTAATATCCAGCTCCTACAATGAGTGTATTAGTAAAATATACCTATAGTAGGCGTGATACGAAGGGATGATATGCTTGAAAAGAAGCTTGCTGCACCTATCTATGAAATGGAAGCTGATTCTGGTATTCTCTGCGATAACTTTCATCTTCCTGGGGGTGGCTCTGTACCAGGGACACAAGATTAATCAGGTGGAGCTCTCTATGGAACGGCAGAAAACGGAGATGGAAAAACGGATCACCGTTCAAACCATCACGCAGCTATTGCAGGAATTGGACGGTCTGGAAGGATCGCTGGCTGAATCCAGTGATGTGGAGCTTGCCGGGCCTTTTAAGGACAAGCAGCAGCGGCTCGCCGATGAGATTGCCCGTATGGATTTTGAACAGGAGACGCCTGCGTACACAGAACTGCAGCTGCTCCGGACCCAGGCCGGAGAATATGCGGGGTTATTCGGGGAACTGGTCAAGACGATGGAGGATGAGAGCCTTGATCCGCTGACGGTGCTGGAACAAATCGACGCCTTGCATATGAAGGCAACGGCTGTAAATCAATCGATGCTGGAAACCAACGGGAAACTGTATGACGCTGCCGCAGGGAACGCCGAGAGGGCACAGGATCATTCTTTTACACTGCTGGATCAAACGGTATCCATTGTGCTTTACGCCGCAGTTGGAGTTTTCCTGTTCACCCTGGTGCTGGCCTGGCTGCTGATCCGCTCATTCTTGAGACCGGTGCGCAGGCTCCAGGATGCGTTGCAGCAAATTGCCGATGGCGATTTACGGCAGCAAATCAATTCTCCTTACAATGATGAACTGGGACGTTTGAGCTATCATTTTGATCATATGGTTACCCGGGTCCGGGATATGCTGCGGCAGACTCTGTCCGTTGCTTCATCCCTGGCGGATTATTCACATTCCTTCCAGCAATCCTCATCCATTACCGCGGATACTAATCAGGATATTGTCGGAACGATACAGGAAATCTCCGTGGGTGCGGATCAGCAAGCCGTGCAGTCTGAGCAAAGTGCAGTTCTGCTGCAAGAGCTGGAGCGGGAAGTGGATGAGATTACGGATCATGCCGATGCCATGCTCACGACAAGCGAAACCGCCAATCACAATACCCGCAGAGGGTCTGAGACGGTTACCGCACTGCAGCAGATTTCCCGGCATTCCCGTGATTCCATCGGCAGGGTGTATCAAGCGCTGGAGAAGCTGGTGGAGCAATCCCAGGATATCACCCGGATCACGAATTCCATTACCGAAATCTCCAAGCAGACGAATATTCTCTCGCTGAATGCTGCGATTGAGGCGGCGCGGGCCGGAGCTTCCGGCAAGGGGTTTGGCGTTATTGCGGACGAAGTCCGGCATTTATCGGTCCAGACCAAAGATTCCTCCATACATATCAGCGAGATCATTCATGAGCTTCAGAACAGTATGACCGACTTTCAGGGCTACATGCTGGAGACGAAAAAAAGCCTCGAGCAGCAGGATCACCAGGTAGCGGAAACTCTTGCATCTTTCGAGGCGATTGACGGATCGATTACCGGAATCAGCAGACAAATTGGACAAATTCACCATAAGGTGGAGCTGACCCGGAAGATTAATTCCCGGCTTGCCGTATCCATCCACTCCGTAGCTTCCGTAGCCGAGCAGACAGCTGCAGGCGTTCAGGAGGTCAATGCTTCCAGCACGCAGCAGGACAAGGCAATCCGTGATATTGCCCGGCAGGCGGTGGAGATTAACGAAATTTCGCAGCGGCTGTTCAGGGAAATCAATATTTTCAAAATAGAAGAGGAGACCGGGGACGTCTCGCCATCCGGTCAGCTGCTGGTATTGGAAGAACACCGGAGTGGACTTAATGAAACGCCGGAAAAACTACTCGCGATCGCCGAATGAAGCATTAAGCTGGGCCACCAGCTCCGGAAACCAGTCACTGAGTGCAAGGAATGAAAAGCCCGCCGAGCGGGCTTTTGCTGTATCCATATGGTAGGACTCGGCAATGCCGAAAGGAGACATATCCTCAGCCGCAGTTTCAGCCACAATCACCGCCTGTTTAGCAGTGGCTGCTTCAATAATGGAGAGGATCTCCCCTATGGCAAGAGACCCGTCCGAGCATGCATTTACCGGTCCGGTCAGTTGGGAAAAGCCAAGCCAATACAGGAAATCCGCCGCCTCATCCGAACGGATGAAGGAGAGGGCAGCCCGGGTATTCGGGATGCCGATCGGCCGGCCTTCGCGGACATGCTCGATGTGAAAATGCAGCCTCCGCGTATAATCATCCGTGCCCAGTACCATAGGAATACGCACGGTAGCCACGGGGAATGCGTCCTGCTTCAGCAAAACCGTCTCGGCCAGCCTTTTGCCCTCCTGGTAGTTGAAGTCCTCCTTCGCACCTAATTGCAAGGGGTACACTTCAGGGTCGAAGTCAGCTTCGGTCAAAGCTTCCGGTTTTGGATTATAGACCGACAGGCTGGAGGTCAGGATGTACCGTTTAGCGGTGCGGGCAAAAATACGGCTGGCAGCATCAGCCTCATCCGGTGAAAAACAGATATTGTCATAGACCACATCCCAAACGGTATCCCCGACGGCTTCGGCAAGCGCTTTGGCGTCCGTGCGGTCCACATTCAGCCTGGAGACCTGTTCCCCGAAGTCGTCTTCCGCCCGGCCTCTGGTCAGAATCGTTACCTTGCTGTCTCCCTCCCTGAGCAGCCGTTCCACCAGCTGTTTGCCAAAAAATCGGGTTCCCCCAAGCACAAGTATGTTCCTCATTCAATACACTCCTTTATAAATTGAAATAGCTGACCCGCCTGAAGCCTTGGGTTAGGCGGCCATCCGCAGCCCGGCATGAGTGCTGCTGCTGCGGCCAGCGGTTGAACGGCTGCTGCCGGCAAAGTGCAGCGCCTGCACGGTACCTGTGCTTACAGCCATCGTAAGTTCCGCTGAATGTTCCTGGCGGAGAAGCTCCAGCATGACAGGGATTTGACCCTGCTCATAAGCATCGGCCAGCGCCGACAAGAGTTGCCGGTAATCGGCATCCAGCGGAACCGCAGGCCCGCCGTCCGCCGACAGATCCTCTCTAACGGCTGTGAGTGCCTGCCGTGCCCGGTGCAGCGCCGACTTCACCGCACCTTCGGTTGTTTCCAGTTGTTCCGCCGTTTCATCCGCAGAATAGCCCAGCACATCCCGCATCAGAAAGGCCGTCCGCTGCAGCGGAGACAGGTGTTTCATTAGGGCCTGAAAGGCCATTTCAATTTCGGAGATCGTTCCGCCCGTTAACGGCTCTGCCTGTGAATGCCCGCGCTCCAGTGCGCGGCTCAGGGAAGCCCGTCGCCGTGCAGCATCAATCCATGTATTTTTGGCGATCCGCAGCAGCAGGGCTTCTGGATTCGGATTGGCCGGAAATTTGCCGTATCCCAGCGCCTTTGCCCAGGTCTCCTGAGCCAAATCCTCGGCTTCAATGCTGGACCGGGTAAGTGTCAGGCAATAGCGGTTCAGGACTGCTCCAAGCGACTGCAGACTTTTCTCACCGGTATGGTTAACGGTATTGTACTCTTCAAGGGTCATCACGCTTACGCATCTCCTTCTGGCTATCCCATTTAATTTGTTCCCTCTATTATATAAACGAATAGCTCATCATAAAAGATACGCATCATCCGTAAATTTAAAAATTCTGTATGTGCCGTATCCTTTGCCCGCCATGATCCGTTTACAGGGTATAAAGTTAAGGCACATTACAGGAGGTATATAAGAATGAGTATTATTCCCTATGTGATTGAACAAACGAGCAGGGGCGAGCGCTCTTACGACATTTATTCCCGGCTGCTGAAAGACCGGATTGTATTCGTGGGTGCGGCCATTGACGATCAGCTGGCTAACAGCATCATTGCCCAGCTGTTGTTTCTGGCGGCGGATGAGCCGGATAAGGATATTCAGATGTTCATTAACAGCCCGGGCGGCTCAACTACCGCGGGGTTCGGAATTTATGATACGATGCAGGTAATCAAACCTCAGATAAATACGATCTGTACCGGTTTTGCGGCTTCTTTCGCTTCGCTGCTGCTGCTCTCCGGAGCTACAGGCAAACGGTTCGCCCTGCCGAACAGCGAGATTATGATCCACCAGCCGCATGGCGGCGCACAAGGGCAGGCTAGTGATATCGCAATCAGCGCCAAGCGTATTCTGCAGATCCGGGAGAAGGTTGTGCGGATCACTGCGGAGCGCACCGGACAACCGGTGGAGAAGGTCGAAAAGGATATGGACCGGGATTATTTCCTGTCGTCCGAAGAGGCGCTGGAATACGGGATTATTGACAAAATCATTACCAAACTTTAAGCGAATGGAGCGGATGGGTATGCTGGCAGCATTGCAAGGGCAAGAGGTCACCGTTAATTTTCTGGATGGTTCCAGTGTCAGAGGCGGTGTTCTGGAAGAGATCGACGAGCGGTTCGTGAAATACCGTACGGAATATCAGGTACTGTACATTCCGATCAGCTCTATCCGTGCCGTAGCCGTGGAAACGAAGGAGCGGGAGCGTCCCCGCGTCGGATTCGGGCAGTAAGACCGTAATGTTCTGCTGTAACTGGAATCCCCGAAGCCCCTAACAAGGGGTTCGGGGATTTTTTTGCATCTAATGAAGTATTCTCGTCATTGTCATTGAGAACGATTATCAATTATACTTGTTTGTAATAGAGTAATATAAAAGTTCTGTAATGGTGGTGTTATATAACAATGGACCTGAAAGTAATGGAACCAGAAGTAACTTCTCCCGCTGAAAAGGATGCTGAGACTCTGCCGGACTGGGATCAGTTGTCCTTCAGACTGTTGTCGGTTCAGGCACTGAGGGGAGACGGGGAGGTCCGGCTGCCCCAGCAGCTGAATTTCTGCTATGCGCTGATTCTGGTGGCAGGCGGAGCAGTCCGGATTCATGTGGATCACCGCCAGGTGGAGCTGTCCGCAGGTTCAGTCTGTCTATGCCTGCCGGAGCAAACGATCGGAACGGCCAAACCGGCCGCCAGCCTGGATATGCATATTTTTTATTTTGAAGTCTATCATTACGGCAAGCCGGAGAACGTTCGTGACCATGCAATCCATGACGCACTTCTGTTTCCGCCGGATACCATACTGCCACACTTTCCAGCTAAACAAGTCTCTTCCGTCTGTAGTGAAGTTTTTCGGATCTCCGGGGCCGGACAACAGAACATCAGCTTTCGCGCGCAAATAGATTTTCAGGAGCTGCTGTATGTGATTCGTATGAGCTGCCGGCAGAAGCCCAGAGATACGGGAAGGGCACTGGAGCAGGCCAAGCAGTACATAGAGGATCACTTCACGGAGCCGCTGACGACCCAGGAGCTGGCGCAAGCCGCCGAGCTCAGCCCCAAGTATTTTGTGGACCTGTTTAAGCGGAAATACGGCAAAAGTGCAGTGGAATACGCCGCCGAACTGCGGCTGCAGCAGGCGAAACGGCTGATGGCGGAGAGTGGACTGAAGCTGCGGGATATCGCTCACCGGGTGGGGTATGCCGATGAGTTCTATTTCAGCCGGAAATTCAAAAAGATGATCGGTGTGCCGCCTGCAGTCTATATGAAAAGCCGTCACCGGAAGCTGGTTGCTTATACTCCGGCGGTGCTGGGACAATTGCTGCCGCTGAACCTGACTCCCTACGCGGCAGCGCTGCATCCGAAATGGACGGAATATTATTATCTGAACTACCGTGGGGATATTCCCGTGCATATCAGCGCGTACCGCAACAATCAGGAATGGCAGGCTAACATTGATCTGCTGAGCCAGCATCCGGCTGACCTGATCATCGCCCGGGATGAGCTGAAGGAGCAGGAGAAAACCGCGCTGGAGAAGATAGCTCCAGTCTATTATAGTCATGGCGGCAGCTGTGATTGGCGTGGGCAGTTTCAGGAACTGGCACAGGTTCTGGGCGAGAGCTGGCAAGGAGAGCAGTGGCTGTCAGCGTATGACCGTGAGGTGCGCAGCGCCAAAGAACTTCTGCACAAAGCGATGGGTGATGAATCTGTTGCTGTGATCCGGATGCTTGGCAGCAAGCTGTATTTGTACTGCAATCACGGCATGCTGGACATGCTCTACCGGGAGCTGGAATTAAAGCCGGCCTTTAAGTCCGGCGAAGGTATTTATAACGTGCCGGTTACACTAGAAGAGCTTGCGGCTCTGCCGGCAGATCATTTGTTCATGCTGATCCGCAGAGAGAACGATACGCTGGGCGAGTGGCAGAAGTTGCAGAATCATCCGTTATGGCTGAAGCTTTCTGCGGTTCAGAGACACCGGGTGCATCATATGAGCTCCGATCCCTGGCGTGAGCATTCCGCTTATGCGCAGCTGCGGATGCTCCGGCAGACGCTGCAGCTGCTTGCAGCCAATCGTCCATAAATGTTCCGCCTTTTGTCCATGGTACGGCAGCAGACCCTTCGTTATAATCGAAAATGATAATCATTATCACTTGTTGTGATATTGATTGGACATTTTACAGAGTGGAAGGGGATTTATAGAAAGATGAAAAGATCATTTGGGATAGCAGGACTGATAGCATTATTTGTACTCGTACTTACAGCGTGCGGAGGCAACGGCAACAATACGCCGGCAAATGGGGCCGCAAATGCTGCGGAAACCGCAACAGCAGCTCCGGCGGCTACGGCAGAAGCCTCACCGGCAGCTGCTGAAGCAGGCACACGCACGATTGAATATTTAGGGGAGCAATATACGGTACCCGCATCAGCAGAACGGATTGTTATTACCGGAGCTATGGAAGCCATGGAGGATGCGCTGGTGCTGGATGTGCATCCAGTCGGCGCAATTACGTTCAGCGGTGAATTTCCGGAACGCTTCGCTGCCATTACGGACAAGGCTGAATCAATCGGGGAGAAAACCGAGCCGAACTTCGAGACGATCCTGAAGCTTAAGCCGGATGTGATCCTCGGGACTACGAAGTTCAAGCCTGAAGTAGTAGAGCAACTGAAGAAAATCGCTCCGCTTATTCAAGTCTCGCATATCGCCAGCAACTGGGAAGCGAACCTGAATCTGATGGCAGAGCTGACTGGCAAGCAGGAGCAGGCTGCGGCGGAAATCGCCAAATATCAGGCAGCGCTGGAAAGTGCAAAGGCAGAGCTTGGTGAGAAGCTGAAGGATCAGAAGGTAGTGGCAGTACGTATCCGTGCGGGACAAATGTTTATTTTCCCTGCGGCGGTGTTTGTTAACCCTATCTTGTATAACGATCTTGGCCTGAGTGTTCCGGCAGAGGTAGAAGCGGCGAAAGCACAGGAAGGCATTTCGGTCGAGCAGCTGGCGTCTATGAATCCGGATATCCTGTTTATCCAATTTGCTGCCGATGAGAATGCTGAGACTGCAACAGCGCTGGAAGACCTGCAAAGTAATCCGATTATCCAAAAAATCAATGCGATGAAAAATAAAAAGACCTTCGTTAATGTAATTGATCCGTTGTCCGAAGGCGGACCGGCATGGAGCCGCATACACTTCCTGCAGGCTGCAGTGGAGCAGCTGAACAAGTAATCTGAGATTGTACAAAAGAGTGGGATGATATGAAATTATCTGCCGGACTAAAGACGACCTCCTTGCTGGTGCTGGGGGTCGTCCTCATTATACTCGTCGGTGTCTTGTCGGTGCTCTATGGCACTAAATCCATCAGCTATGGCACGGTATGGAATGCGCTGTTTCATCTGGACGGGAACAATATTGATCATCTGATAATCCGCACCTCGCGGATTCCGCGGGTGGCCGGGGCGCTGCTGATCGGCGCGTTCCTGGCCGTATCCGGGGCCTTAATGCAAGGGATGACGCGGAATTACCTGGCCTCTCCTTCAATTATGGGGATTAGCGACGGATCTGTATTTGCCATTACGCTATGTATGGTGTTCCTGCCCGGCGCTTCATCCATGACGATGATTCTCTATTCACTGGCAGGCTCGATGCTGGGAGCGGCTTTGGTCTTCGGTACAGCCAAGCTGCTGCCCGGCGGGGCCTCGCCCTTGTCACTGGCCGTCCTGGGTACCATTATCGGCACGTTTCTTGGAGGGGTGTCGCAGGCGCTCGCTACCTATTTTCAAATTTCGCAAAATATCAGCTTCTGGTACAACGCCCGGCTGCATATGATGGACCCGGCGTTAATCAAGCTGGCAATTCCGTTTGCCATGGTCGGCTTGGCTCTGGGTCTGATGATGGCCCGCTCCGTGACAATGCTCTCGCTTGGTGACGAGACCGCTGCAGGCCTCGGCCTTAAGGTCACAGTGGTAAAAGGCTTGACGATGCTGAGTGTCGTCATTCTGACGGGGATCTCAGTGGCCATTGCCGGGAAAATAGCCTTTGTCGGCCTCATAATCCCGCATATTACGCGTTATCTGATCGGTCAGGACTACCGCAAGATCATTCCTTTTTCCGCTTTTTTGGGCGCGCTGTTTCTGGCTGCATGCGATCTCATCAGCAGATTCGTGAATTTTCCGTTTGAAACGCCGATCGGTGTAGTCACCGCTTTGTTTGGGGTTCCCTTTTTCCTCTATTTAATCAAGACGAGAGGGGGCGGCCAGACTTGAGCGAGTCCTCTCTTTCACCGAAACCAAAGCGGCTTGCATTCTGGTCCTTGTTTCTGATCATGTGTGCACTCACGCTGTGTTTCATGTACATCAGCCTGACCAACGGGACCTTCGATCTTTCGGCGAAGGATGTGCTTCGTACTTTACTGCGGATTAATCCCGCCAAAGATCATGACCTCGTTATCTTTGATTTTCGTCTGCCGCGCATTGTACTTGGCGCACTTGTCGGATTCGGGCTGGGAATCGCCGGTGCTGTGCTGCAGGGCATCACCCGCAACTCTCTTGCGGATCCCGGAATTCTCGGCATTCATGCTGCTGCAGGAGCTTTTGTCGTATTGTACATGTTCTTTGCCGCAGGGACGATGAAAACCCCGGACTGGTTTGCGGTCCTGTCCATGCCGATGTTCGGATTTGTGGGCGGGCTGGTTGCCGTCATTCTGCTCTATATCTTCGCCAGGCAGAACGGTGAGTTTAATCCGCAGCAGCTGATTCTTGTGGGCATCGCGCTTGCATCCGGCTTTGGGGCAATTACCCTGTTTGTCTCACTCAAAATGGACCCGCAAAACTTTGAGATGGCCGCCATCTGGCTGGCCGGCAGCGTGTACAGCGCGAACTGGAGACAGGTGCTTTCGACCCTGCCCTGGCTGGTGATATTAATTCCAGTGATCTGGAGACGCGCAGCTGTTCTTGATTTAATGCAGCTGCATGAAGTCAGTGTAAAGGGATTAGGTGTCGCTGTAGGCAGAGAAAGGCAGATCCTGCTGCTCTGCTGTGTCGGTCTGGTCAGCGCCTGTGTTTCCGTGTCCGGCAGCATCGGGTTTGTTGGCCTGATCGCACCGCATATCGCCAGAAGACTGATCGGCAACAGCTATAAGTACATCGTCCCCTTATGCGGCATGATTGGGATGCTGATGGTGGTTATCAGCGATTTTATCGGCAAAACGGTGTTCGCTCCGGCTCAACTGCCGGTAGGCATTGTCATCTCTATCATCGGTGTGCCGTATTTCATTTTTCTTTTGTTCAAGACACGCACGAAATAGGTGCGCTTGAAGGAGGTTAACATCATGGAAGGAACTTATATACAGGAAGAGATTGGCGGCCGCAGGCTGACTCTCTATACTCCGATGTCCTATGGGGAAGAGGGCAGACGGTTTCCGGTTGTTTATCTGCAGGATGATGGCGAAGTGATGGAGCATTCGCTGAATTACCTGGAGCATTTATTTATAACCAAAGCGCTGCCGGAACTGATTTTTGTCGGCATTACCCCGCATGACCGGAATCATGAATATACACCATGGCCGTCACCGGCCCTGATGCCGGGCAGACCGGATTTTGGTGGCGGCGGCGGAGAGTATTTGAAGGAGCTTGTCGGGAGGATCAAGCCGTATGTAGACAGCAGCTATCATACTATGCCAGGACCAGAGCATACAGGCCTGCTGGGCTGCTCCTTCGGCGGACTGATCTCGCTTTATGGATCATACCTTTATCCTGATGTGTTTGGCAGGATCGGGCTGATCTCCGCATCGTTCTGGTATGAAGGTATCTTGAATTACATACGGGGACAGAGCAGGACGATGCCGGAACAGCGGATCTACATGTATGTCGGAGAGCTGGAGGGACTGTACAAGACAAACTTGCAAAAGCAAATGGTCCCGCAGTCGCGCCTCGCGCATGAGCTGCTGCTGGAGCAGGGCTTTAGCGAGCAGACATTGCGCTTTGAGACCAACCCTATAGGAACACATGACAGTGTATTTTTCAGCCAGCAGCTTCCCCATGCCCTGCACTGGCTGTTTGGAGCAGAGCATGCCGGGGGCAGCAGAGTCTGATCCTGTGGCGAGTGAATCAATGGCAGAGCAATCATATAAGGGAGTCTTCCGAAAACCGCGCTGGCGGCTGAGGGAAGGCTCCTTTTTTAGTAGATCATGAAGAGAGGATGAAATTGTACCGATACTGGGCGTTGTATGTGTACATAATAGCTAAAAGAAACTTGAGGCGGTGGCGTTTGCGGGTGAATAGGAGAATTTATACACGGATGATGATGAGTATTGGATGAACGGGACAACCTATAATAACCCTAATGACCGTTCCATTATGGTGCCGAAGCGGATTGGAATTGGCACTACGATTAATATAGGGACAAAAACGGGTAAATATATATATTACGGCCTTTCGGCAAAAGCAAGCTATACCTCTATAAACAATCCCCTCCGTACATTGTAATCAGATTGCCTGACCTCTATGTGGTTTATAACCATAAGGAGGCATCCGAGACCCGGCAGATTTTTGCGGAGCTGCAAGGGAGGTGAGGAATTCATTGATTTTAAAATAAATCGTATGAAGCAGACCCCTGCTGTGATACAATAGTCCGGTTGGCCTTGTATACGGGTTTCCGTTCAATATAGCTTCTGCTTCTTTGGCGCAATGATGAGAAGAAGTCGAGAAAAACAGAGCATTATCAAGTATTACTATGAATTACAGAGTATTAATAAGGAAATCCGTAGATTTTACAGAAAAGGCATTAGTTTTTGTCGTTTTTTATTGATTTATTCAAAAGTATTCTGTATAATCAGCCTTGTTGATTTTTCATATGGAATAGCCCATGCTTCCGAAGCAAGTTTTGTATAAAGCTATTCTTCTGAAGCAACGCTGACAAAACTTTTTTTGGGAGGTTGTTAATTTTGGGAAAAGCGTTAATTATTGGCGCTGGCGGCGTAGCAAGTGTTGTTGTGCATAAATGCTGTCAGAACCCGGATGTATTTGAAGAGATCTGTATCGCGAGCAGAACCCTTGCGAAATGTGATGCTCTGAAAGATAAATTGGCCGGAGGCCAGACGAAGATTTCTACTGCTCAGCTCGATGCAGATAACACGGACGAGGTCATTGAACTGATCAAGAGCTTCCAGCCGGATGTCGTTATTAATGTCGCTCTCCCATATCAGGACCTGACCATTATGGATGCTTGTCTGGCAACGGGAGTGCATTATGTGGATACCGCCAACTATGAACCACAGGATACTGCTAAATTCGAGTATTCCTGGCAGTGGGCGTACAAAGAAAGATTCGAGAAAGCAGGAATTACCGCGCTGCTCGGCAGCGGCTTTGACCCTGGTGTAACCGGTGTGTTCACGGCTTATGCGCAGAAGCATTATTTTGACGAAATCCATACGATTGATATTGTTGATGCCAACGCGGGCGACCACGGTTATCCGTTTGCCACCAACTTCAATCCTGAAATCAATATCCGCGAAATTACGGCTAACGGACGTTACTTTGAGAATGGCGAGTGGATTGAAACTGCACCGCTGTCCGAGAAAAAAGTCTACGATCTCCCGGAGATCGGTCCGAAGGATATTTACCTGCTGTATCATGAAGAACTGGAATCCCTGGCTGCCAACATCAAGGGTGTGAAGAAAATCCGTTTCTGGATGACTTTCTCGCAGAACTATCTCACTCACCTGAAGGTGCTTGAGAATGTGGGCATGACTTCCATTGAGCCGATCCTTTATGAAGGTAAAGAAATTATTCCTTTGCAGTTTCTGAAGGCGATTCTGCCTGACCCGGCATCCCTGGGACCAAGAACCAAAGGCAAAACCAACATCGGCTGCATCATTCAAGGCACTAAAGACGGCCAGCCAAAAACTTACTATGTGTACAATGTCTGCGATCATGAGGAATGCTACAGAGAGGTTGGCTCCCAAGCCATTTCCTATACCACCGGCGTTCCAGCAATGATCGGGGCTATGCTGATTATAAAAGGCATCTGGAAGAAACCGGGCGTCTACAACGTAGAAGAATTCGATCCGGATCCATTCATGGATGCACTGAACAAACACGGGCTGCCTTGGCAAGAAGATTTCTCGCCAACGCTGCTGGATTAGGGCGTAACGTAATGAAGGATAAGGATATAGATATCGATATCAGCTCGCTGCCTTCACCCGCTTACCTTGTGGATGAACGGCTGCTGAAGAAGAACCTCGAGACACTGAACTACGTGCAAGAACGTAGTGGTGCGAAAATTCTGCTTGCGCAAAAAGGCTTCTCCATGCATGCCCTGTACCCGCTTGTCGGACAGTACCTGCATGGCGTGACCTCCAGCTCCTTGTTCGAAGCCCGGCTGGGCTTCGAGGAAATGGGCAAAGAGGTGCATGTCTACGCGCCTGCTTATATGGACCGCGAGTTCGATGAGCTGCTCGGTTATACCGACCACATTGTGTTCAACTCGTTTGATCAGTGGAGCCGGTTCAAGGACCGGGTGCAGAATGCTCCGAAGAGAATCAGCTGCGGCATCCGTGTCAATCCGGAATATTCCGAGATTGAAGTGCCGCTCTATGATCCGTGCTACAATTTTTCCCGGATGGGCGTAACTTTGCCGAACTTCCGGCCCGATGAGCTTGAGGGTATCGATGGCCTGCATTTCCATACGATGTGCGAGCAGAACTCGGATACGCTGGAGCGTACGCTTAAGGTCGTGGAAGAGAAGTTCGGACAGTACCTGCATGGCATGAAATGGCTGAATTTCGGTGGCGGCCATCATATTACCCGTCCCGATTATGATCTGGAGAAGCTGATCAGCTGCATCCTGCATATGAAGGAAACCTATAATGTCGAGATCTATCTGGAGCCCGGTGAGGCGGTTGCCCTCAATACCGGATATCTGGTGGCTACCGTTCTGGACACGATGCATAACGGAATGGATATAGCCATTCTGGATACTTCGGCCGAATGCCATATGCCGGATGTGCTGGCGATGCCGTACCGTCCGAACATTATCGGCGCCGGAGAGCCGGGCGAACATGCCTATACGTACAGACTCGGCGGCATGACCTGCCTGGCAGGAGATGTGATCGGGGACTATTCATTCCCGGAGCCGCTGAAATACGGCGACAAGCTTGTCTTCCTCGACATGGCGCATTATTCCATGGTGAAGAATCATATGTTCAACGGTGTGAACCTGCCGGCCATTGCTTCGTATAACGAAGAAGAGGGCCTTAAGGTGATCAGAGAGTTTGAATATAGCGATTTTAGCAACAGATTGTCTTAATAATTATAATAGCGAGGCGTTCCGCCACCTGTGTTTATGGGTGATGGGGCGCCTTTTTTGGGTTGCGGTTAACGGGGGAAGCGGAAGTACTGAATGGTTAAAGCTGTTTTATCCATTGCTCTTAAGCATAGAACTCGCGTAACATCGAGGCATGAAGCAAGCTAGCTTGAACGTGAAAGGAGTGATCGGCATGAAACGCCGGGCTAATCCATCTACTATTACATTGACGGTGAAAAGGAATTGATTACTTAATGCAATTGTGAACTGAAAAGGAGCTGCTGCAACGCATGCTGAAGTTAAAATATTTATTCTCGAATGAAAGTTTGGCGGAGATGCTGCTGGGGAACTGGACCTATGATCCGGAGTCGCTGCATTTGTTCCAGTACTATCGAATCTCCTCCAATGCGATATATCCGTTCAGAAGTGCCGGGAACGGTCAATTCCTGCGGTTTGCCCCGCAGTCGGAGAAGCTGATGAAGAACCTGCGGGCTGAGCTGGAGTTCATCTCCTACCTGAAGGAATGCGGATATGGTGTGCTGGAGGCCGTTCCCTCCCTGGAAGGAAAGGAACTGGTAGAAGCGAGGACTCCCTGGGGAGAGTATTATGCTTCTGTCTTCAAGCGTGTACCCGGAGTTCAGCTGCAGGATGCCGGCTTAAGTGATCATGTCATGTTCAGGTATGGAGAGGCCTTGGGCAAGCTGCATCAGCTGTCCAGCACGTATAGCCCTGTACAAACCAAGAGATGGTCATACCGCGATGTGCTGGACTGGACCGTGGATGTGTTAAAGGCATTTCCGCAGGAAACGGCGGCTGTGGCGGAAGCTCGGCTGCTGGCCGAGTATTTCAGCAAGCTCCCGGTTACAACAGCCAACTACGGGCTGATCCATTATGACTTTGAGCTGGACAATGTGTTTTATGATGAAGCTAGTGACACCATCAGTGTGATAGATTTTGATGACTGCATGTATCACTGGTATGCTGTGGATATCGAGCAGTCGCTGGACAGTCTGGTAGAGGAGATTGATCCTGAAGAGTTTGGACTGAAGAAAGAGCGCTTTATGGAAGGGTACCGCAGCCAGTTTAGTCTTCCCGATGACGGCCCCACTATGGCGGCGTGCAGACGGTTCGCCGATTTGTACGGGTATGCCAGAGTTTTGAGGTCCACCGCTGAACAATGGGAGCATGAGCCGGAATGGCTCACGGGGCTGAGAGGCAGGCTGCACCATTCCCTGGTGAACAGATCTGCACGGTTTGGAGAGCGGTTAACCTAAAGCGGGCAGCGTAATGTGAACGGTGCGACGGATGTTAATGGATGTTAATGGATGCTAATGGATGCTACTGCCGGTCTTGAGCGGAAAGTAACCTGTTGCTGTCCCGCCGGACAACTCAGAATTGAGCGGAAAGTAACTTGTTGCTGTCCCGCCGGACAACTCAGAATTGAGCGGAAAGTAACTTGTTGCCGTCCCGCCGGACAACTCAGAAATTCGTAACGGGAATTGCGCCCGCTAAATAGACGATACGAGCGGAATCTGAGTAACTAACGGGAATTTCTCCCGCCTTATTTAACCAAATGGCCCGATTGAGTGAAACGGTTCAGATTAGCGGGAGAAATTCCCGCAAAGGTTTTGAAGAGGATTGTTTATACAACAATACCGGGAGCTTTGCCCGTTATTGTTGCTAAGACTGACTGGCGATCTTAGCAGAAGCTTGTAGTAGAGGAAATCCTGAATAGATAAACCCCAGGAAAAAGCGGACCCCGCTTCCACGAAACGTGGAGCGGAGGCCCGCTTTCTGCTTTAGATCGGCTATTGGATAAGCTGGGGACTGGAGATCTATTTGTAAGTGATTGCAATCTCCTCTTCCTGCGGCATCCAGTTGACTGTTGCGCCAAGCTGTTCGCTGATGAAGCGCAGCGGCAGGTAGATCGTTCCGTATACGACAAACGGCGGGGTCTCAAGAGTTACCGTTTTGTTATTTACGGTCGTAGCCCCTGTAACAGAATTGATCGTGATCGAGATGGCGGGTTTATCGCCAGCGGCGCGGGAAATCGTCACTTTTTTATCCACAGTGGTTGTTGTACCTCCTGCTTTGCCTGAAGGGACACTCTTCGTATCTTCTTTGTAAGAGACATTGGCCCCCATCTTGTCAAACAATGAACGGAGTGGAATAAAGTTTTGCCCGCCCCGGGTGATTACACCGTTCGTTAGAGTAACCCTTTCGCCGTTCAAGGATACTGCAATCGGTTTCTGTACGGGAACTGGAGTTTTATAGCTGAACTCATACTCACCATATCCCAGCTGTCCGTCTTTGTTGACGCCCCAGCCCAAGAGGGACCCGTCCTTTTTTTGCAAAATAAGATGGCGCTCACCTTCCTGAATAGATGTGATATCAGAGGCAAGGAGAGTGAATTTCGCATCCGCTGACATGGAGTCGCCTTCAAGGGAGGCCGTGTAAGCTTTGCCATCTGCAGTCAGGGCGACGATTGACCGTTCCATGAAGTAGGCACCAGTCACGTTCTTGATGCCTGTAAGGCACACGGGGACTTTCTGCTCATGATAAGTGGTTCCGTCGGACCAGCCCGTTACGGTGGAACCCCAGAACCATAGGCGTGATTGACCATCGATGGCCAGCATGGTCTGCAAGTTGCCATGGATCGAGCGGATATCTGTCAATCCGCTCACCCGAGAAGCGGATAGGACAGACGGAAATGGCTTTCCGGAATCAGCGGAGTCATAGGACTGAATAGGCCAGGTCCAAAGTGTACCATCTTTTTTAAGCGCATATTGCTGCGTCAGCTGGGTGATACCGGTCAAATTCTGGACAGGCTCAAAGGTGGACAGCTCATCGCGGGAGGTCCATACAGTGCCATCTTTTTTCAGGAAGTTGATACGTTCCCAGCCTTTGTTTCCATCCCATTCATTATAACCATTCACCGCAGCGACATCATCTATGCCGAGAACAGCTGCAAAGAGGGGGGATTTGTCTTCGTCTGATACTCGGGGAGAGCTGAATACCGCGCCATTTCCATCTATAGCTATGTAACGGTTCCAAAGCGTAGAAAGCTCTGTTAGCTTGGTCAGTTCCTGAACAGGAGTGACTTCCACCGCCAGAGTCTTAGGGTTGGTCTGCCACCGCCATACGGCATTATCCTTTGTGACGGCCAGTCCTCCAGCCTGTAGGCCAAACCCATAGGCGGCTTGTACATCCTTCAGCCCCGGAAGCAGAGTAGGCACTGATTTAGTGCCACCCCATATCCAAAGGCTTCCGTCATTTTTAATCAGGTATTCTGGTCCATAGGACTTAATGCCGGCAGTTGCTTGCACTGTTGCTGCGGCGGTTGTAGCGGCAGCTTCGGCACTCCCAGCACTCCCGGCAGCAGATGCATGTATTGAAGCCATTGAAGCGGTTAAGCTCAGCAACAAACATAAAGTCATCGTCCATTTTTTCACGGAAATCCTCCTCGGTAATTTGCGTAATTTACTTATATGAGCATTTTGCATTAATCTAAACCCTTGTTACACAAAGCAATTTTAAGCATAAAAAAGGACTTCACCCCAACTTGGAGAAGTTTTCAAGTGACCAAACGAGAAAACCCAAGGGAGTGAAGTCACTATGTATATTCTCCAAGAAAGTCTATTTTCCTTTGAGGAGCTTCAAAAAATTGATTCCAAAGAACGTCTGCCCATCTTTTTCAGCGCACTTGACCTGCGTCCTTATGCGAGAGAATTGAGGAATCCTTCACCCCGAGGAGCGGATGGACACTGTCGGCAAGGCATTCTTCGCGCGTTACTCGCGGCTCCCTTAGAGAACATCGATACGTTCACCGGCCTAGCGCGCAGACTGGAGTTTGACCTTCGTTTCCGTTACCAATGTGGACTTCGGCTGGATCTCCCCGCCCCTTCGATTTCCACGTTAAGCCGAGTCTTTGCCGAGTTGACTCGCAAAAGCCTTGCAAAGCAGTTGTTTGAGGATCTTGTGGCTCAGTGCCAAGAGGCTGGAATCATCGCCGGCACTCATGTCGCGATCGACAGTGCAGCCATTCACGCCTACGAAAAAAAAGAACCCAAACGAAAAAGTGAACTTACCGGCAATGCCAACTGGGGTGCGAAATTTGATAGCTTTGGCAACAAAGTCAAGTGGTTTGGCTATAAGCTGCATCTGGCCGTCGATGCAAAGAGCGAACTTCCCATGGCACTCCAGGTGACCCCTGCCCATGTGAACGACGGAGACGAAGGGCCTGTGCTCATAGCGCTTGCCGCTGCGAAATCCAAGGCGAAATTCTTCATGCTGGATGCGGGCTACGACCAAATGAAAAACTACGAGGCGGCCCGGAACGTCAAGGCCCAAGCCGTTATCCCTCTCAATCCACGGAATGAAAAGGAACCGCCCGCTGGGATCACCCGCAAAGGCACCCCCTGTTGTTCGATGGGTTTTCCCATGACGTATTGGGGTCAAGAGAAAACACATTTGAAATTCCGTTGTCCGCATGCGACAGGTCAAGTAGATTGTCCTTTGGGCATGGCCGCTTGTTCGTCTTCCAATTATGGAATGGTCGTTAAAATCAATAGTCAAATGGATCTCCGGCGCTATGCGCTGCCGCACCGGGAAAGCCGAGGCTGGAAAGAACTTTACAATAAACGAACCAGTGTGGAGCGCTGCAATTCTCGAATGAAGACCTATTTAACCGCTGACCAGCTCCATGTTTGGGGTATTCAAAAAGTGACAACTTACCAATATTTAAATGCAATTGTGTTACTTGCCTCTGCGCTTGCCATCGCGAAGCAACGAGTACAAAACGCCGCTTAAAAATTTCAGCTTCACCGAAATTCTGTCCGTCTGCCTACTTATAACCCAAATATCAAAAACGGAGCTTTGGAAGTGGCCCGACTTTGACTTTGAATTGAAAATTGAATTATGCAAAATGCTCATATAGGAAATAAAACAACTTGTAAGGTTAGACGCAAGGACTGGTTAAAAAGTTTCCTAACCGATCTAATCCCTCATGATTGTTCGGGAAGAGTAAAGCAATATCAATCAAAAGGCCGTATCCGCTAAGTCTGAAGCGGATACGGCCCTTTCTGGAGCTGCGCCTGCAAAAAAAATCATGAATTCATCCGTTCACAGAAAGCACTCCTGTGATACAATAGCTTAGTCTGTTTTTTAATGGAATAATCACAGCAAGCTGTACCCGGCATTGTCCGTACCTGAGGAGGAAATCAGCGTTAATGAAACATGCACCCTTTATAGCAGTGGAAGGTCCGATCGGAGCCGGTAAAACAACACTTGCCACGATGCTGGCCGGTGAATTGCAGCTTCCGGTCATCAAAGAAATTGTGGAGGAGAATCCGTTCCTGGACAAGTTCTATCAAAACATGGACGACTGGAGCTTCCAGCTTGAAATGTTCTTTCTCTGCAACCGGTATAAGCAGCTTGAAGATACCGTAAACGAGTACATCGCTAAGAACAAGCCGGTTATTTCGGATTATCATATTTATAAGAACCTGATCTTTGGCGAGCGGACGCTGAAAGGAACCAAACGTGACAAATACCGCGAAATCTATCATGTGCTGACTGATGATCTGCCGAAACCGGATATCATTCTTTATATCAGAGCGGATCTTGATACGCTGCTTACCAGAATCGCTAAGCGCGGCCGCCCGTTCGAAGAGGAGATTGCTCCTGCTTATCTGCAGCAATTAATAGAGGATTACGACGATGCGATGGCTTCGCTGGCCGTCAGCGAACCGTCAACCGTTATTGTGACCATCGACGGAACCCAGGTAGATTTTGTGGGAAACCAAGAAGACTTTGCCGCAATCGCCGACCACCTAAAGGAGCTTATGAAATGAACCCATACAACATCCCTGATAACGCAATTATCACAGTAGCCGGTACGGTAGGTGTCGGAAAGTCCACACTGACCGGAGCTTTGGCGAAGCGTCTCAATTTTCAGACTTCGCTGGAACAGGTAGACCACAATCCGTATCTGGAGAAGTTCTACCATGATTTTGAACGATGGAGCTTTCATCTGCAAATCTACTTCCTGGCCGAACGCTTCAAGGAGCAGAAGAAAATGTTCGAGCTGGGCGGCGGGTTTGTGCAGGACCGTTCTATTTATGAGGACACCGGTATTTTCGCCAAAATGCATGCCGATCAGGGCACGATGTCGAAAACAGACTATGAAACATACACCAGCCTGTACGAGGCTATGGTGATGACGCCCTATTTCCCGCATCCTGACGTGCTGATCTATATTGAAGGCAGCCTGCCGTCGATCCTGACCCGCATCAATGAACGTGGCCGCGAGATGGAAATCCAGACCGATGTCTCCTACTGGGAGCATATGCACGGACGTTATTCGCAGTGGATTGGCGAGTTCAGCGCCTGCCCGGTGCTGCGCCTGAATATTGACGATTATGATGTGAATGATGCGGCTTCGATGGCGGAGATTCTGAAGCAGGTAGGGAAGTCGATCCAGCGGGTTCCGGTGGAGAAGTAGAAGGTGAAGGTCAATCGGAGAATCCGGTTGGCCTTTTTTTGAAATATAATAATTTATAGGCTTCACGCTATAAATTATCCTTCTATTTCTCGCTGAAACGGAAACCGTCCTTTTGAAGACGGCGAAGCCGTTTCCACTTGATGGATAGGAATTAATGCGAGAGGTGCCTGAAGATGTCCCCTGTGATACAATAATCTGAAAAGCCGTAATGGATGGAGGAACCTCACTTGAAGTATGACTTTGACAAAGTAGTTAACCGCCGAAATACCCGCTCCTACAAATGGGATCAGTCCGAGAAGCTGTTCGGAGACAAGGAGATTCTTCCGCTCTGGGTAGCGGATATGGACTTTGAGAGCCCGCCTGCCGTGAAAGAAGCGATTCAGCGGCGCGTTCAGGAGGGAATATACGGCTATAGCGTGACGAGTGATTCCTACAAAGAGGCGATTGCCGGCTGGTACCGCAGACGCCATGACTGGGAGATTCAAAAGGAATGGATTACGGATTCCCCCGGAATCGTTACCTCGCTCAGCCTGTCGGTGGAGCTGTTCAGCAAGCCGGGAGATCAGGTGATTCTGCAGTCGCCCGTCTACTATCCTTTTTATGATGTGATCCGGATGAATGACCGCAAGGTGGCCATTAATCCGCTGAAACTCGAAGACGGCCATTATGTTATGGATTATGTCCAACTGGAAGAGCTGATGGCCGGCGGCGCCAAGCTGCTGCTGCTGTGCAGCCCGCATAATCCGGGAGGCCGGGTGTGGGAGCGGGAAGAACTGCTGCGTCTTGGAGAGCTGTGCCTGCAGTATGGGGTAACGGTGATCTCGGATGAAATCCATTGTGATATGGCTATGCCGGGCCACAAGCATATTCCGTTCGCTTCCTTGTCGGAGGAGCTGTCGAATATTACACTGACCACGCTGGCCGCTACCAAGACGTTCAATTTGCCGGGCCTGCAGACCTCTTACATCGTAACCTCCAATCCGGAATTGAAGCGGAAATTTGAGTACAAGCTTAAGGCGCTCAGCCTGCACATGTCTCCTTTTTTTACACCAGAGGCTGTGGAAGCGGCATACAATGAAGGCGGGGAATGGCTGGATGAACTCATACAGCATATCAGCGGCAATGCAGAATATGCCATCGGCTACCTCGCGGAGCACCTGCCGCAGGTGAAGCCAATGACGCCAGAGGCCACTTACCTGCTGTGGATCGATTGCCGCGCACTTGGGCTGGACGCTGAGGGTCTGAAGAAGCTGATGTACCGTGAAGCCAAAGTGGCATTTAACGAAGGATCAGTCTTTGGCACGGAGGGACAAGGCCATCTGCGGATTAATCTGGCTTGCCCGCGTTCCATTCTGTCCGAAGCACTGGAGCGTTTCAGTCAGGCTGCAGCACCTTATGTAAAATAAGGGGATTTACGCTGTTAGCGATAAGCCCGCCGTATCTCTTTTGAACACTGCACTGTTCAGAGGGTACGGCGGGCTTATTTACGCTTGCTGAATACTCTTTCATTTTGCACAACGATTTTTCTCTGCCCGCCTCCCACAGATAACCTTAGGGAAATTTAAAGCCTTAGGCAGATCCCATTGACCTGTCCTGGCATTGAGCACTTGGGACACCCGTGTTAAGATGAAATCTATGATATGGATACATAATGGGAGTGGAAAAAATAGAGATGAGTAAAACCCGCATAATTATTGATTGTGATACCGGCATTGACGACGCATTGGCCATATTATATGCCCTGCGGACTCCAGATGTGGTTGTGGAAGGAATCACCACTGTATTCGGCAATATTGATGTCGCTCAGGCGGCAGATAATACATTGAGGCTGCTGGCCTTGGCCAATCCCGGTTATGAGATTCCCGTAGCCCTTGGCGCGTCCCAAGCGCTCGTCCGCGAGCTGGGCGGCTTCTCGACCCATGTGCACGGTGAGAACGGGATTGGCGGTGTTCAGCTGCCTCCATCGTCTCAGCGGCCGGTGCTGGAAACGTCAGCCGAATTTATAGTCCGCCTGGCGGATGAGAATCCCGGCGAGATTGTACTCGTAACGCTGGGACGGTTGACCAACCTGTCGCTGGCGCTTGATCTGGACCCGGCTCTAACCGGGAAACTCAAGAAAGTAGTCGCCATGGGCGGTACCGTCTTTAAGCCCGGCAATGTTACAGCGGTTGCGGAAGCAAATCTGTGGGGAGATCCGGAAGCTGCTGACCGTGTATTCACCTCCGGGCTTCCCGTGCTGATGGTCGGGCTGGATGTTACGCTGAAGACGCTCATCACCACAGAGCATCTGGAGCTTCTGAGGCAGTTCGGCAAGGAAGAGAACAAAGCGCTGATTGACTTCATGGACGAATCCTTGAAGTATTATTTTAATTTCTACCGTGAAGCGAATTATCTGATAGGTGGAGCACCGCTGCATGATCCGCTGGCGCTGATGGCCGCGCTGCAGCCGGACCTGCTGACCTGCCGCCAGATGAAGGTCCGCGTGGAGACCCGGGGTGAGCATACCGCCGGAATGGTCGTTGCCGATTTGCGGGCACAGCCCAAAGCGGGTGAATTCATAGAGGTTGCCGTTGATGTAGATGCGGAACGGGCCGTCGGCGTCTTTTTGAGCGCGTTTATGTGATAGTTACAATCTATTAATTTGCTATAAATAACTATTTTGGTAAAATGGTAGACGGAACTGAACTAGGTTTGAGAGACTCGACATCCTATCATAGAATGGAGATTTTATACATGAAACGCTTAACGAAGCTGCTATTATGTGCAGCAATCTCTGTAAGCAGCTTTGCCGCTTTGCCTGCCCAGCCGACTCAGGCTGCCCCGGCGGGTGTCAGCATTATGCTGGACGGATATCCGCTGCCTTTTCCGGTTGAACCTGCGGTGATGAGCGGAACTACGATGGTGCCGTTCCGCGCGATCGCGGAAGCTTTGGGAATTCCGGTGGTATGGGACCAGGCCGCACGTAAAATCACAGCAACCACAAGCGGTGCCGCCGGGACCACTAAGGTTATCCTTACACTCGGCAGCAAAAATGCAGCGGTGAACGGCGCAACCGTGAAGCTGGCTGTAGCTCCGCAAAATATCCGGGGCACCACGATGATCCCGCTCAGCTTCTTTGGCCAGCAATTTGGCGCAGCGGTATCCTGGAATCAGGCCAGCAAGACTGTATCGATCACTTCGCCGAAGAAGGATATGTATACGCTTGGGTTTTATGCGCAGGGAGCCTATAGCGAGGTTTCGCGGATTCCTGATTTTAGCGCGGTCGCCTTTGGGTGGAGCCGGATCGACCGCAGCGGACAATTCACTACGGCCAGTACGGATTTCTGGTGGCCGAAGGCTGACGGCGATGTGACACCGGAGTCCATCGTCCAGAATGCCGCTGCCGGAGGGACCACGCCTTACCTGATGGTTTATTCCGGGGACAAAGAGCTGGAGCTGACCAAGAATATGGAAGATCTTGAGCTTCAGCAGAAGACGATTACCAGTATTGTTGATTTAGCTTCACAGAAAGGCTTTAAGGGAATCGGGCTTGATCTGGAAGGGCTGGGTATGACCGGCGACAAGAAGCTGGTACAGAGCCAATATAATGTTTTTGTCAAAAAATTATCCGTAATGGCGCGGGCGGCAGGTCTTAAGCTGACCGTTATTCTTCCCCCGCTGAACGGCTCCTACAAAGGGTATGATTATAAGACGCTGGCATCGCTGGCCGATGATTTGGTGATTATGGCTTATGCGTATGAGGATGAGTCAGGTCCGGAGCCGATGAACAAAGTGGATGAAGGCATTCGTCTGGCCCTGCAGCAGGTGGATAAAAGCAAGCTGGTGCTCGGAATCTCCGTATACAGTGAGAATGCAACCTCCGTCAACGCCAAGATTGGACTGGCCAAACGGTATGGCCTCAAAGGCATCGCCCTCTGGCGGCTTGGACTGATCGGACAGCCTGTTTGGAATGAGATGAGCAAATCGCTAGAGTTGTAGAACGGTAGAGTTGCCGGAAATCATAGATTGAATCTGAAGGTTGAGGATGAATGTTAGTCGGTTTGGAACTAGAGGCTGCCCGCCGGGCAGCCTCTTCTTGCTATTTCCAGGGAAGGAAGTAGTGCGGATTGCGTTCTTATACAACAAATATCACATTAACTTGAGCTGCAAACCTTTATAATCTCTAAGGTTGACCCTTGAGCAGGATATCTTATTTTTTTAGGAGGCTTATCAAACATGAGCATGAAATATAAATCACTGGAGCTGGACAAACCGCTGACGTATGAACTGGAAGGTTTGGAGGTTGGCGTGACCTCGAACTGCAATTTCCGCTGTGATTACTGCTGTGCATATAATAGAAACGACGGGCAGAGCATTAATGGCAAGGAGGTTATCCGGATCCTGGAGGAGCTTCCCGGGCTGAAGCGGGTCCGCCTCTCCGGCGGTGAAGTGACCTTGAAGTTTCAGGACTGCGTTGAAATTGTATCCTACTGCGCTTCCCGGGGCATCCAGACCCAATTAAACTCCAACGGCAGTCTGCTGAATGCGGAGCGCATCGAACAACTGGTGTCTGCCGGGCTGACTACGATACATATCTCGTTCAACTTTACAACAGCGGATGCTTTCTCCCGTTATTACAACATTCATCCAAGCGTCTATGACAAAATCAGAGAGAACATCACAATGTTCGCCAAGACAAGTGTGGACGTTGTGCTGGAAACGCTGCTGTTCAATGAAACACAGGACAATATGAAAGAAATCAGCGATCATGTCTACTCTATGGGAGTTAGAACGCACGAGATTCAGAACAGCATTATCATGGGCCATACCGGCTGGAAAGCCATTGCTGCCCGTGAACAGCTGAAGAATGCCGTGAATGAGCTGATTGAACGCAAAAAAGAAGATACAACGCTCTACTTCACCTGTATGGACCGCTTTATGGAAGCACTTGGTTTCCAGGAGCAGCCTGGGGTATATTTCCCGCATTGCATAGAAGGCAAGAAACAGCTGCACCTGCATGGCAACGGCGATATTCTGATCTCCGAGCTTTGCCACCCGGTAATCATCGGCAACATTTATCAGGGAACCTCGCTGAACGAGCTGTACAGCAATATGCCTGAGCCGCTCTCACAGTTTCTGGAGAAGCAGCCTTGCCCGGCGCTGGACGCTTTGTTTCCGCAAGGCCTATAGAGAGCTGGGACGAACCGGATTCAGCTTGAAAGAGCCGGTTCGGCAGCTCAACAGCAGACAGGACCGCGGCATTCCAGCTGCGGTCTGTTTTTGCTGCCGGCTTGATAGATCAGCGTGAGATATTTGTTGTGAATATTTCATCCCACAATGAAAACTATCATGTATAATCATCATCATGTGCACTACTAATGCAGAGAGGCTCGGCAGCTTACCTACATAGACAAAGTTCGGGAGGATTACAACGTGATTTACGGATTTTTACTATTGCTGTTGGCTTGTTTTTTCCAGGGCAGCTTTGGACTCGGCATGAAGAAATATCAGCCGTTCTCCTGGGAGGCCTTCTGGACGATCTTCTCTCTGGTGGGGATTCTGATCATTCCGGTGGTCTGGACATGGATCGAGGTGCCAAATTTCTTCAGCTACATCCGGCAGACCTCCTCTGATGTGCTGTGGACCGCCTCTTTTTGCGGTTTTCTGTGGGGAATCAGCTCCATAATGTTCGGCAAAGCGATTGACTCCATCGGGGTTTCACTCACTTACGGGGTAAACATGGGCATATCGGCTTCCCTGGGCTCATTAATTCCGCTGTTTATCTTTGGAAATAGGCATCATGAGAATTTGTTAAGATTTCAATAAAGTCTGCAATGTGAAATCTATGGAGAAGGCATGTATGCCGCTGCATACATGAAGGTAGAAGACATGCTCAATGGAATAAGGAATGGGTTGCTGCGTTCCAATACGTTGCTGGAAAAAATAATGCCGCTGCTGACACCGGCTGCTATCGCGTTTGGCGTTCTGAACGAGAGCAGGCTGCTGCCTTTTACCTGGCTGGTGCCGTGGATATTTGCCTTCATGACACTGATTGGCAGTCTCAAGTCTAATTTACGCGATTTGCTGGCCGTACTGCTCAAACCGCAGAAGCTGATTATTCTGATGGTTATTCTGCATGTGGTTATGCCGCTGATCGGCTGGATTGCGGCGAAGGCTTTTTTTCCGGGCGATCCCTATACGGTTACGGGTTATGTACTGTTGTTCGCCATTCCGACTGGAGTCGTCAGCGTGGTCTGGGTATCCATGCACGGCGGCAATGTGGCACTGACGCTGGCGCTGATTCTCATTGACACCTTGCTGTCACCGCTGATCGTACCGGGTACACTGCATCTGCTAATGGGGGCAAGCGTGGAAATCCAGCTCGGGGAAATGATGAAGGGACTGCTATGGATGGTCGTATTGCCTTCTCTGGCGGGAATGCTGCTGAATCAATGGACGAAGGGAGCGGCCGGGAAAGTGTACGGTCCGCCGCTGGCTCCATTTGTGAAAGTGGGACTTTTTATCGTCGTATCGATGAACGGCGCCAGTATTGCCCGGTATTTAAAGCATCCGGACGGCAAACTCGCGCTGATTCTGTTCGTCACCTTTGGAACAGTTGTGCTTGGGTATGTGATCGGAGCCTTGGTGTCACGCCGCCTTCACTGGGATTACGAAAATTCGGTGGCCGTGCAGTTTAACTCCGGGATGCGCAACCTGAGCGCGGGGGCTGTGCTGGCGGTGAAGTATTTCCCTCCTGCTGTGGCACTCCCGGTCATTTCCGGGATGCTCTTCCAGCAGATTCTGGCCGCATGCTCAGGATTTGTAATCCGCAGCAGGATGAGACGCATGCAATCCGAAGATGCTGCAGCACAGTCAACCTCAACGTCTCCAAGGGAAACGACGATCTCCTCATAGAAGCAATATAACGATAAGCAGGCGGAATATCCTTCCGGCCTGCTTTTTTGAACTGTAATGAAAATGATATGGAAAGCAATTTTCTGTTTTCTTCGACGAAATACGCTATTATTTTCCGAAAATTTACATCTTATCTTCACTGTTTTCATGGGTGTACCGATAATAAGTGTAACAAATTACATAGAAATAGGAAGATGACCAGGACTATAAGACCAGTATGAAAGGACGTAGAAATTAATGAAAATTCGTATGAAGCTGTCAGTTATGATGATTGCCGTTACCCTGCTTTCTACTGTAATCATGGGGGCTTTCACGTATTACAAATCCACCAACACCATTCTGGGCCTTACCGAATCTGCAATGAAGCAAGTCAACACCAATAAAGCGGAAACCATAGCGGCGATGATTGATAAAGAGAAACGCAGTATGGCTCTGGTGGCCGGACAGACCGAAATTATTGAACTGCTGCAACAAAACAAAACCGGCGGAATAGCAGATGGAGATACGCTGCAGGCCGAAGTGAACACCAAGCTGCAAGGCATCGTGAAGGATGCCGGCAATCTTGAACATATGTTTGTATCCGATATGAAGGGGATTGCGGTAGCAGATAGCGACACGGCACTGGTGGGTACGGATTTCAGCGAAAGAAGTTATGCAAAGCGCGTGATTGAGACCGGTGCCCCCGTCATCAGTGAAACTTTGAAATCGAAAGCTACAGGGGCTTTTGTTGTAGCGTTTGTGCAACCGGTGACCAGCGGCGGCCAAATGATCGGCTTTGTCGCCTCGGCTGTCAATGCGAACAGTATTATCAAATACTTGTCCGGTGCCAATGTGGCAAATGCGCCTTCCTCGTACGTCTATCTGGTAGATGAGACCGGAAATATGCTGTATCATCCCGATGAGACGAAGATTGGATTGCCTGTCGAGAATGAGCAGATCAAGGCTGTTGTGGAACGTGTGAAAGCCGGAGAGAAGGTTGAAGACGGCAAAGTGCAGTACAGCATCGGTGATGCGGAGAAAAAAGCTGCTTATACCGTCATTCCCGAAACGAACTGGACACTGGTGCTGACTGGTGATGTCGGGGAGGTCATGCAGCCTGTAGACAATATGACGCATTATATTATCCTGCTTGGTCTGGGGAGTCTGCTGCTGACTCTGATCATTGGACTGTTTGTCGCCGGCAGAATTTCTTCCCCGATCATAAAGCTGACAGAAATGATTAACCAGACCGCTAAGCTGGAACTCAAATACGATGCGCAGTATGAGTATCTGTTGAAGAACAAAGATGAAACTGGAATCATTGCTAAAGCCATGTTCCATACCCGCGCTGTGCTCCGGGAAATGGCTGAAAGCCTGATCACCATCTCCACGAAGGTACTGGACAATGCGGAAACGCTGGAGAAGCTGTCCATTGATGTCAGAGAGAATGCGCATGACAATTCAGCCACAACGGAGCAGCTGTCGGCAGGTATGGAAGAGACGGCAGCTTCAACAGAAGAGATGACAGCAGCGATTCATGAAATCGAGAACAATGTCCGAATGATCTCCGGAAAGGTCAAGGAAGGGACGGAAGTGACCAGCCAAATTATCGAGCGGGCACTGGTGCTGCAGCATGACGCCGTGCAGTCTACGGATAATGCCAAGCGGATTTACGAATCGGTGCGTATCGAAATGGAGAAGGCGATTGAGCAGTCGGGCGCGATCAATGAAATCAATCTCCTGGCAGATACCATTCTGTCGATTACCAGCCAGACCAATCTGCTCGCCTTAAATGCGGCAATTGAAGCTGCCCGTGCGGGTGAAGCAGGGCGGGGATTTGCGGTAGTTGCGGGAGAAATCCGCAAGCTGGCTGAGAAATCCTCCGAAACAGCAGCGGGAATTCAGGATGTCGTCAAGAATGTATACTCTTCTGTAGAGCAGATGAAAGAGAATTCCGAAGCCATGCTTACGTTTATTGACCACAATGTGCTGGGTGATTATGAGCGCCTGACAGAGGTCAGCGAGCAGTACAACAGTGACGCCTCCATCATCAACACGCTCATGAACCAGTTCGAGGAGTCCGCAGATCACTTGGACCAGACGGTATCAAGCATCGCGATTGCGGTTAATGAGGTGGCAGCTACTGTCAACGAAGGTGCAATCGGCGTGCAGGATATTGCCGAGAAGACGGCGGATATTGTAGAGAAGACATTCCATGAGGCGACGATGGCCGATGAAAATACGCAAAGTGCCAAAGCGCTTCAGGGACTGGTGGAGAAATTTAAAATATAAAGCTATAACTTAGGCCCCGCCGCATACTGGCAGGGTTCTTTTTTTTGTTCATCATCATTACATCTATTGATAGGTTCATCCTTTTTTGGACCATACTATGGATAGGATACAGCTGTGCAGCCGCTGATATGGGGGGATGTAATGATTAAGATAACGCTCGGGGACGAAGAGAAGGGATACAGCCATAATCAAGCAGAGTTGAATGGGGATGGCGTAAGATTAACGTTTCCCGTGTTAACCGTTAATGATAGAGAAACGCGCAGGCTGGATCAGCTCCGGCATATGCAGGAGAGCTTTCTGCTGCAGATGGTCCGGGAAGAGTGGCTCAGTCCGGAGAAGGTGAAACAACGGCTGCGGCAGCTACAGCTCCATCCGCTGGCCGATGAGGGAGTGAAGCTGCAATGTGCAGCCGTAGAGCTGCAGATTCCGGCAGGAGAAATAGGAGAGCCACGGAAGCGCCGGAATCAGCTTTATAAGGATTTCCAGCAGATATGCCGCAGGACGGCTGCAGGGTCGAAGGGCGTGTATCCGTTCTGCGATGCCGGAAGCATTAGCCCGGTAATGTATTTCTTGATTGTCATGAAAGACAATGCGTCCCATAAGGATGATAGAGCTGAGCACTTCGCCAGAGAGCTTGAGCAGAATGTCGAGCGCGGATTGAGGCTGGGAATTGCCGCAGGAATCGGTGCAGCGATCAAAGGACTGAAGCGGTTAAAGAACGGCTATGCCTCGTGTTTACTGGCTTTATGCGGGAGCCGGAGCGCTATTCCCGGCAGCGGCACAGGGCTGGTTCTACAGAGTCGTGCCAGTGACCGGTTGACTGCATTCAGCCAGGCGACGGAACAGAGGCTGACGTTGAGTCTGGAACAGCCAGCCAGTGCTGCTTTCCGCCTGGAGCTGGATTCGTTGTTCACTCTGGAGGACGGTGCGGCTTCTCAACTGGAGGTTTGCCGCTTTTTGGCGCAGCGTACGCTGCTGATTCTAGGTGGAGCTGCGGGGAAATTTGAATACGGCGGCACAACGCTCCAAAAATATTTATGGAACAGCCAAATGACCCTTGCCGCCTGCACATCGGGTGAACATGCAAAGGAATTGCTGCAGGAACTGGGACAGCTAGTCATGGGGGAAGTGAGAAGGACCCAGGCATCCGGCGGAAGAGAGCTGGCCGAGGCTATCAGGAAATACGTGAAGGAACATTTTGCCTGCGACTTGAAAGCTCCATCTCTTGCAGCGTTATTTCATATATCTGAGGCCGAGCTCAGCCGGTTATTCAAAATGCATGTTGGCATTCCCTTGAACGACTATGTCACTAAATTGAGAATGGCCCAGGCTGAGCAGCATCTGCGGGAAAATGCACTGAAATGCTCTGAGATCGCAATGCTGGCAGGTTATTCCGTGACAGATGAATTTATAAGCGCCTTCAAGAAGTACAGCGGCAGAAATCCCAAGGACTACCGGGAGTGGTACTTGAAGAGACAGATGAAGGTATAGTAAGGCCTTCTTCAAAAAGGAGGTGAAGGCCTGCGTCTTCATCTTCAAGTCATTTTATGGTAAATTAAATATAAGCATTGCCGGATTTGAGCGGAAGGGAGACAGGACTATGACAAGTTTCGGCACACAGCTCTATGCAAAGTCTATAGATTAACAACCGCGGTTGTTTGTATAGAGCTGTAAGCAGATTACCGCATAAGTTATCTTGTAGAAGATAATGGTTTCTCCTATAGACTTTGCTCCCTTAAAACGTTTACTAATTTTAAGGAGCGGGCTATAAAATGAAATATGTTAACGCAGATGTGATTCTGCCGGAAGTATTGCTGAAGGAGATTCAGAAATATATTCACGGTGGAATGCTCTATATTCCGAAGCCTGAAGGCGTGCGGAAGAAATGGGGCGAGAATTCGGGCAGCCGAATGTATCTGACAGCGAGAAACAATGAAATCAGGGAGCAGCATGCCGGCGGAGCTACCGCCCGTGAACTTTCTGAGCAATTTTGTCTGTCATACGACAGCATCAAAAAAATTATCTACTGCAAAAAATAGATTCACAAAATGCCGTATGGGATGAACAGTCCGATGCGGTTTTTTGTGTGCAATAATCTCTTATAAGAGTTGTCTATCTATTAGCAATGCGGCGCTGCCATTATAATAAACGGACATATTCGTTAAGGAGGAAAAATAATGTCCGAAGCTTTTCGCTGTGATACGGATGAGGATAAAAGGCTTCTGTTGAAGCAGGCAAGGAGCATCGTGATGTGGGCACTGCCGTAGTATGGGCTGGATTGGACCGCAATTTCATATATCGGCCTGTCCGATAACATCACTTATAAGATCGAGACGGCAAGCAGCGGAAGCTATTTGCTGCGGATGCACGGGCGATGGATGAGTAGTGCAGAGATTCAGTCGGAGCTGCTGCTGCTTCAGGCGCTGAACCGGGTCGAGGGACTGACGATGCCGGAAGGAGTGGCCAATACAGCAGGCACTTATATCCTCAAGGCAGATTCTGAAGAGGATGCCTCTTCCTTGTGGGTAACAGTTACCCGCTGGGTCGAAGGTGAGCATGCTGGCGGGCATATGACGGATCAGAGAATATTCGATATGGGAGCTATGATGGGAGCCTTGCACATCGCGGCTGCCGGATTCGTTCCTCCGGCTGGGTTTATCCGCCCTGTATGGGGGGAGCAGAGCTTTAAGCGTGAGATGGATAAGCTGGGACGTTATTACAGCGGGTTTGTATCTGAAACGGGATGGAAGACTTATCAGTTAGCTGCTGCAAAAATCCTCTCCGAACTGGAGGACATGGAGGCAAACAAAGATCAATATGGACTGATTCATGGAGATCTGCATAGCGGAAACGTGGTGTTTGCCGGCGAGCAGCCCTATCCGATAGATTTTGGAAGATGCGGTTACGGGTATTATCTCTACGATCTGGCTGCCGCATTATTGGAGCTATCCCCTGAGCAGCGCAAGCGGTTTATTGAAGGCTATGCAAGCCGGAAGAAGCTGGAAAGCGGATATGTGCGTAGACTGGAATGTTTTTTTATTATGATTATGATCGGAAATTACAGCCATCATGCCTCGAACCCGGCGGAAGTCCCCGGACTGCGGGAGCAGCAGCCTTATTCCCAGGCGTATCTCAGGGAATATTTAAAGAGTGCTCCCTTTTTGTTCGAGGTGATTGAGCCCGAGGAAATGAAATGATTAGCCGGAGATGAGCGAGATTGCTTCCTCCACGGTAAGCAGTTCCTCCTTGTGCGCAGACATGTCCTTGAGACGGAGCTTGCCGAGTGCGGCCTCGCTTTCGCCGAGCAGCAGACAATAGCGGATGCCTTTTGCTGAGGCTGCGGCCATCGTTTTCTTCAGCTTCCGGGTACCGGAATCTACGGTTACGCGGATGCCTGCGGCCCGCAGCCTTGCAGCGGCGAGCAAGACCTGAGGCATATTCCCGCCAACGGGAACGATCCATACTCCAGTCGGCTCCTTCTGCACCGGACGCTCTCCAAGCAGGGCCATGATCGACTCCATGCCAAATGAAATGCCGACCGTAGGGTATTCGATATCCTCTCTTCCGACCAGCTTTCCAATGATGGAATCATATCTTCCCCCGCCCCCAAGGCTGGACGTATAAACACCGGAGGCGTCGAAGATTTCATAGACGGTCCCGGTATAGAAGGATAGGCCGCGTGACAGGAACGGATCGAAGACACAGAAGCTGTCCAGGCCAATTTCTTCAATCAGCTGTTTCAGAGCAAGAACTTCTAACGCACCGGGCCGGCCGGCGAGTCCATATTTACGCGTCAGCTCCTCAAAACCCGGGTTGCCGGATTCCAGCAAAGCGGTAATCGCCAGCAAGGCCTCCGGAGTTAGTCCTTTATCGGACAGCTCCGCCAGCACGCCGCCGATGCCGATTTTGGCGAGCTTATCAAGGGTCAGCATCACGGAGAGGTGCTCCTGCGCCGGGACACCTGCCGATTCCAGAATCTCGCCGAGGAACCGGCGGTTGTTCCATTTGACCACCACCGCAATGTCCAGTCTGCGGAATACCTCGGCGGCCAGCTGCATCAGCTCCGCTTCAGCCTGCGGACCGGCAATCCCGACCACATCGGCATCGCATTGCAGGAATTCGCGCAACCGGCCTTTTTTGACCGGACCGTCGCGGAACACCTTGCCGATCTCATACCGCTTGAAGGGGAACTCTATCCCCGGATTGAGGGCAATCACCTTGGCAAAGGGAATCGTCAGGTCGTAGCGCAGCCCCAGTCGGCGGCCGCCCTGGTCGGTGAGCTGGTACATTTCGCGGAGGATTTCGTCTCCCCCGGCATATTTGGAGGTCAGCAGTTCAAGCTCATTCAGCAGTGTTGTATCCATGGATTCAAAGTCATAGCTTTCAAACAGCCCGCGCAGCACAGTCTGTACCTTTTGTCTGACCGCTTGCTCCCGGCCGAAATAATCGTAGGTTCCTTTAATGTTTTGCATGTTAAGCAGCTCCTTTAACTCGAAATATAATTCAGCATAAAAAAACGCGCCGGACCTCATGGTCCTGCGCGCTTATAATTGCCGCAGGGAGGTCAAACGCGAAATGCGTTAGCCCTCCCTGATAGATGTTCAGGAGTGCTAACGCTGCTTGTGATGATGAAGTTGATTCTGTATGATGGTAATGCTGTTTGTGTTGTTCACTGGAATCAACGCCCTTTCAGACTGGATTACAGCACATTATAGCGGATAGTGAAAATCCTTGCAAGTATGATACTGCGGATGGATTAGAATAATCAATTGAACGAAAAGGGGGATTCACTGTGAATCATACACAACTTATTGCCGAGTCTGAAAGGTTTGCGAAGGAGCAGCTGGCCGGAGATTCCACCGGTCATGACTGGTTTCACACAGAACGTGTGCGGAATACGGCGGCACTGATTGCGGAGATGGAGCAGGGGGATGTTTTTATTTGTACAGTCGCTGCGACATTACATGATGTTGCCGACGAGAAGCTGAACCCTTCCAAGGAAGCGGGACTGGATAAAGTACATAACTGGCTTAAGCAGCACCTGGCGGATGAAGCCCAAATCAAACATATCATGCTCATCATTGAGACGATGTCCTTCAGCGGCGGTGGGGGTGAACCGATGTCGACCTTGGAAGGGCGGATTGTGCAGGATGCGGACCGGCTGGATGCGCTTGGCGCCATAGGCATTGCCAGAACGATGGTGTTCTCGGGCGCGAAGGGACGTCCGGTGTATGATCCGGAGATCGCGCCGCGCGATGAATCGCTGCAGAAGGAATACCGCGATTATTCCAAGGGGACGGCGGTCAATCATTTTTATGAGAAGCTGCTGAAACTGAAAGACCTGATGAATACCCCCTATGGCCGCAAGCTGGCCGAAGAACGGCATGATTTCATGCTGGGCTTTCTGGAGCAGTTTTATAAGGAATGGAATCAAGGCAGCCATTAACTGTTATAATGAGACTATGCACAAGATGGAAGGAACGCGGGAACCCCCGCTTGAACCGGAACAATCGGCATAGAAGAGGTTGAAGTGAACATGAGTGAACTGCAGTTTAGAGAGTATGGTTTAAATGAAGAAATTATCCGGGCGCTGGATGTGCTGAAGTATCTGGAGCCGACTGAAGTACAGCGTAAAGTGATTCCTGTAGCCTTGCAGGGACAGGATTTGATCGTGAAATCGCAGACCGGCAGCGGCAAAACCGCGTCGTTCGGTATCCCGCTCTGCGAGCTGGTGGATTGGGCGGAGAACAAGCCGCAGGCATTGGTGCTGACCCCAACCCGTGAGCTGGCTGCTCAGGTGAAGGAGGATATCACCAACATCGGGCGCTTCAAGCGGATTAAGGCGGTCGCCTTGTTCGGCAAACAGCCGTTTGCCCCGCAGAAAATTGAACTCACACAAAAGACGCATGTTGTCGTAGGTACGCCGGGCCGTGTGTTCGATCATATTGAACGCGGTACGCTGCCCCTGCAGCGGATCAAATATCTCGTCATCGACGAGGCCGACGAAATGCTCAGCATGGGCTTCATCGAGCAGATCGAGAAGATCATCCAGCAGCTGCCCCGGGAACGGGTGACGATGCTGTTCTCCGCCACGCTGCCGGAGGCGGTGAAGAATTTATGCCGCAAATATATGCAGAGTCCGGCGGATATTGAGATTGAAGCCAGCGGCATCACGACAGCGTCGATTGAGCATGCGCTGATTGAAGTGAGACAAGCTGCCAAATTCCAGCTGCTGTGTGATCTGCTCACCGTGGAGAATCCGGACAGCTGCATTATTTTTTGCCGCACCCAGGATCAGGTGAACGCCTTGTTCCGCGGGATGGCCGATCTGGAGTATCCGGTGGATAAGATTCACGGCGGGATGATGCAGGACGAGCGGTTTGAGGTCATGAATGCTTTTAAACGGGGCCAGTTCCGTTATCTGATTGCCACCGATGTGGCCGCCAGAGGTATTGATATTGAGAACATCACCCATGTGATCAATTATGATATTCCGCTGGAAAAAGAAAGCTACGTCCACCGCACCGGCCGGACCGCACGCGCGGGTAAAAGCGGCAAAGCGATCACGCTCGTTACGCCGAATGAGCACAAATGGGTAGCGGACATTGAGGGCTATATCGGTTTCAGCCTGCCGGTAATGAAAGCTCCTTCGGACGATGCTGTGGCCTACGCCAAACCGGCCTTCGATCTGAAGCTGGGCAAGCAGCAGGTCCGCAAAGCGGGCAAAACCGAGGTCATGAACGAGAACATCATGAAGCTGTATTTTAACGGCGGCAAGAAAAAGAAGCTCAGAGCCGTCGATTTCGTCGGCACCATAGCGAAGCTTGAAGGCATCACCGCAGACGACATCGGGATCATCACGATCCAGGATAACGTCAGCTACGTAGATATCCTGAACGGCAAAGGCGCATTGGTGCTGCAAGCGATGAAAGACACTACGGTAAAAGGCAAGCTGCTGAAGGTGCATATCGCGAAGAAATAGACCAGGTTTCAGGCAGGGAAAGTAGACTTCGTTCGGCCAAAAGAATGCACAGACAGATTGCAAAAAAGCAGTATCGGACGAAGGTCTGATACTGCTTTTTGTCTTTGCGGAATGCCGGACCGCTTACTGGTGAACGGCCCCGTATGCCCGGATCTCGATAAGCTCCGCATAACGGCTGCCGTTCGTCGAATCAATCAGTACTCTGAGGTGGTCAGCCTGCACCGGATTCGGCAGACGGTGGATCACCTTGCGCTTGCGGTTATCGCTTCCGGCTGCAACCTCAGTCCACTCCCCGCCGGCAACAAGCGCCTCTACCCGGTAGTCACGAACCAGCTCGGGAATGATGGCAAAAGCCGTGCGGTGATGATGCAGGTTCACCAGATCTTCGTTGACATCATCGTTGAAGGTCAGGTGGATTTCGGCGATGGACTGCACCGAATCCCACTGCAGCTGCAGCCATTCCGGCTGTCCGCCTGCCATTGGCTGCGACATCCATTGCTGCGGCCCGCCGAACGGGCGGTGATAGCCGTTTACGGCTTTGTCCGCTGCGAAGGCGGCAGTCGGCGACCCGATCCGGCAGCAGAACGGCTGGCGGGCTTTGCCCTGCATCTTCCACAGCACCACGGGCTGATCCGTGGAGTGGTCCTCCAGATCCATGGATACATGCGGCTCTTCATCCTTGAAGAAGACGAGCACGCCGCTGTGCGGCTGCTGCGAATGATACAGGCTGACCACATCGTTCGCCTTGATGATGATAAAAGCATTTTGCGGCACTTGCGGCTGCCACTGCAGATCGAAGGTAAGCCATTGCTGCTCACCGGCTACGGCGTGGGCAGTTGCCCTTGCCTGCAGGGTATGCGGCACGTAATTTTCCCTGCGCCCGGTGTCCCACAGCTCGGCTGTAACCGAAGTGGCCTGCTTGGCATCCACCAGCAGCTGAAAGCCGCTGATTCCCGGATCCGCAGGAATCAGCACAGCGGCATCATGCTGCAGCGGATAAGCTTCGCCCGGTTGGGTCAGCTCAATCACGCCCAGCGTGCTTGAGGCGGTGATCCGCGCTTTGCGGGCGACATCATCTTCATCGCTGCTGCGCAGCCCGATGATCGAGGCATCGCTGCGCAGCAGCGTCTGCCGCAGCTCTTCCAGATGCCGCTCCTGCAGTTCGCGCGGGGTGATTCCCTTGCGGCTGCTGAGTGCGGCTCCGGTTCCGGCCGCTTCACCGATCACGGCGCAGGTGGCCATCACCCGTGTTGTGCCGAAGGCGACATGGGAAGCGCTGATATCGCGCCCGGCCATCAGCATATTCCGCACATTGGCGGAATAGAGGGAGCGGAAGGGGATATGATATACCCCGTCGGCATGCATATGCTTGGAGCCGCTGGCGTCGGCATACATCCCCTGCGGCGGATGCAAGTCGATCGACCAGCCGCCAAAGGCTACGCCGTCCGCGAATTCGCGCTGGGCGATAATGTCATTCTGGTTCAGCACGTAGTCTCCGGCAAACCGCCGGTATTCACGTTTGCCGGGCAGTGAGCCGACCCATTCCAGCGTCATATTCTCAGCGCCGAACTTGCCGGAATTTTTGATATAATCCCATATGCCGTAAATGACCGACCACAGCTCGTCGCGGATCATTTCATTGTCATGAACAGCGTCATGCTCGCCGCCCCATTCAATCCACCAGTAGTGGCAGCCGGAATCACCGCTCTTAATGACACGCCGGATTGGAATCGTCGTCTGTGAGATGTCCTTGGCAAAGGAAGGCGGCACAAAATTCATCGGTACGCCGGTATCTTTGGTATAGAAGAGGATGGTGCTGCCTAGCGTAATGTCATCGGCGATCTCCGGCGCCCACTCTTCGCCGTACTTGCTCCGGGCTTCCCGTCCAAGGGCAAATTTGGCTCCGGCCAGAAATCCGATCAGGCCATCACCCGTGCAATCGAGATACATGCTGCTCTTAAAAGTGATTCTCCGCTCCGAACCCATCATCCAGCCGGTGACCGCCGTAATCGTCCGCTCCTGCTCGTCTCCTTCAGCCAGAACCTCATGGACATCCGTATTCAGGTAGAGTGTGATATTGGACTCAGCCTTGACAGCCTCCAGTACGACCAGATCCCATAGATAAGGGTTACCTTCCGGATTGCGGTACTGGTTCTCCACGAACAATTCACCCATAATTCCCGTTTCCCGGGCGTAGCGGTTCGTGCCGTGTGCCGTTGCTCCGCAGACCCAGACCCGCACCTCGCTGCTGGAATTGCCGCCGAGCACAGGGCGGTTCTGGATCAGAGCCACCTTTTGCCCAAGTCTCGCGGCAGCAATCGCCGCACATACTCCAGCCAGCCCGCCGCCGATCACCGTAATGTCATTTTGCACTAGCTCCTGCTTCATGAATGAGCACCTCTTAGGTTTATATTCTTAATGCATATCTATAATTTCATAATGAAGCTGCTACTTTACTTTTGAAATACACGATTATATCATTAAACATATACTTTATTTCATGAAAGGGATGGAGCCATGAAACTTCTGGACCATATCTACTGGAAGCAGAAGACGAGTTTTGCCCTGCCAAGCGACTGCTATGATTCCTGGGTCGCCTTTGCGGTAGAGGAGGGGCTGTTCCGCTTCGAAATTGGAGAACATGGCGGTGAAGCGGGGTTTGCCGATTTGGTCGTCTGCCCTCCCGGAATTCCCTTCATTCGTGAGACGATTACACCGCTCACCTTTCATTACATCCAGTTCACCCCGGAGAATGATACTAGCTTGCCGCAGCCGGGGCTCCTGCAGCTTAGCGATACGAAGCGCTTAAGCTCGACCTATGCCTATTTGCGCCAGCTCAGTGAAGACAATAGTCCAGCCGCAAGGGAATGGAAACAGCATCTTATCAAAGACCTGTGGCTGCCGGTTCATATGGAGAGCCGGGCGGAAGCCGGAGGGCGTAAATTCTCCGAAGACGCAATGATGGATGAAGCTGCATCCATCATTGCCGATAGAGCCGCAGAACCACTCAGTCTGCTGGAGCTCGCCCGGGAGCTGGGATTAAGTCCCGTGCAGTTTACGCGGCGCTTCCGCGCAGCTTTTCAGGAGACGCCTTCCTCCTATTTGAAATCGCTCCGGTTGGCCAAAGCACGCCTTCTGCTGAAGGACAGTGAACTGAATCTGACCCGGATTGCCGAAAGATGCGGCTATGAGAACGGATTCTATTTAAGCCGGGTGTTCACGAACAACACCGGAATGAGTCCGGCGGAATACCGTAAACGGCATAGGCTGTAGAAGCATAGAACAAATCTGTGCATCATAACCCCGGTCTATAGGAGCGATGCGACAAAACAATGCAATTTTCTCCAGCTTCAGCCGGGTGACCCCTGCAGATGTTATAATAAGTCCACAAATGAAGGGAGAGAGCTGCGGAAATGAAGAAGCCGGACTGGAAGATGTTTATACCCCAGAAGCTGAGATACAGGCTGTTCGGCGCTTTTCTCATCCTTATTCTTCTGCCGTTCAGTGTGCTGAATGTATACAACTACCGGCAGATTGAATCCCTCGTCGAGGAGAAAATCAGCCAGCAGAGCCACGAGCAGCTGGTGCAGATGTATGGAACGCTGGAGGATCAGATGAGCGTAGCCTTCAAGACGCTGATCTTTGTGGAGCAGGATTCGGCGGTCCGCAGTGTTCTGACAAAGCCAGGTAACCGGTCGCCTTTAGAGAATAAAGCGCTGATCGAAGAAAAATTTAAAATGCTCAACAATAGCTTTTTCCTATACAATCCTTCCGTATATTTTACCCTGCTGGACTTTCATGAGAGCGTATACACTTCTTATTTGCCGAAACAGGCGCTAGCCTACGAACCGTACCGTGAGCTCTTCCGCCGCCATCTGGGGAGTGTTGTCCCTGCAGATCAGGGCACGGTCCAAAGAGAGGCTGTCCTCCCGGGTGAAGCAGCAGCGCAAACGTTGGATTCCGCAGAAGCCCAAGATCTGTTCTACCAGTGGGATTCACGCGACGAGAACAATATGCTGCGGGAGGTATCCACCAGCCCTTATCTGCTCTCGCTGTATGCCTATATGAAGGACAGCGGAGGCAACCGCTACGGGCTGGCCCGGATCAGTATCGATTATTCCTTCTGGTTCCAGTCCGTCCTCAAGGAATCCCTGAGCAGTCAGGATTATTTTCTGATTACCGGCAAGGGAGAGACTGTGGCCCGCTCCTCCAAAAAAGCGGTGCTGGCCCCGGAGATCACCCGGGAAATTGCCCTCCATCCTGCACAGGCGTATCTGACCGATGACAAGACCGGCACACTGATCAATTATGTCTATATCGAGTCACTGGACTGGTATATGGTCAACCGGATTCCGCTGGCCGTGTTGTTTAATGAAATTTCCGGGCTGAAGCAGCGTTATTTCCTGACGTTTTTTGCCTTCACAGCTGCATTTGTACTAATGGCCTTTATGATCTCTGCTACCTTTACCCGTCCTTTGTCGCATCTGCAGAACAAGATGAAGGATGTCGTCCGCAAAAACCTGAAAATCCGCATCCCCGAAGGCCGGAGCCGTGGCGAAGTGCTGGAGCTGACCCGGACCTTCAATACAATGCTGGATGACACGAATAAGCTGATTGCCCAGTTGAAGGCAGAGGAGCGGCAGAAGGAAGCGGTTCATTTCCATATGCTGCTGGCCCAGATGAACCCGCATTTTTTGCTGAACACCTTGAACACGATGAAATGGAGCGCCATCCGCAGCGGGAATGAGGAGATCTCCGAAATGTGCGTGTCGCTGGGCAAGCTGCTGGAGGTCAGCCTGAATGCTGAGGTTGAGCTGGTCTACCTCAAGGACGAGATCGAGCTGGTTCAAGCTTACCTGCATATTCAGCGGATCCGGTATCAGGGCAGCTTTGAGGTAACCTGTGATTTTGACGATGAGCTGGAGTATGCGCTGGTGCCGAAGCTGAGCCTGCAGCCGCTGGTGGAGAATGCGATCCGCCATGGCGTCGGCCCTCTGACTGGACGGGGGCAGATCAGTATCCGTATTTACAGAAATGACAAAGCGCAGCTTACGCTGGAGGTAGGGGATAACGGCATCGGCATGGAGGAATCCAGGCGCCTGCAGGTGACCCGGACCCGTAAGGGGATCGGACTGTCCAACCTGAAGGAACGGCTGCGGCTGCTCTTCAAGGGCCAAAGTGAGCTGGAGATTCTCCAGCTGTCACCGGGAACCCTGATCCGGTTCAGTATTCCCTTCCTGCTGTCGACACCATATGTGCAGGACAAGAAGATCGAGTAAAGGGAGGAAGGTCTCATGTGGAGCGTACTGCTGGTGGAGGATGAGGTATTCGTAAGAGAGTCGGTGCGGGAGATTATTTCCTGGGAGGAGCTCGGCTTCATGGTTATCGGCGAATCCGGCAACGGGACCGAAGCGCTGGAACTAATCATGCGGGATAAACCTGATCTGGTGCTCGCGGATATCGTGATGCCTGGTCTGAACGGCATTGAGCTGTTGAAGCAGACCCGTCAAGCGGGGCTGAATACGAAATTTATTATGCTGACCTGCATGGGAGAGTTCGAATATGTCCGCCAAGCGATGGAATACGGGGCCTCCAATTATATTCTCAAGCTGTCAATGAGCGTAGGTTCATTGCGGGATACGCTGCGCAAGGTTAGCGCCGAGCTGAGTGCCGGCAGTCACCGGAATGTTGCTCTTTTGGAGGCGGACGGGATTCCAGCGGTTGTTGCAGCTTCTGCGGAAGCACCTGACACCGCTAACCCCGGACCGGGTGGGGCTTTTCCTGAAGATGAGGTGAAAAATCCGCTGCTGTCCGGCTTCGGATCCCTGTCCGGGCCTGTTGTTTCGCATCCGGAGATTAGCAAGATCATTGAATATATCGGAGAGTATTACGACCGCGATATTACAGTCAAGTCCATGTCCCGCTATGTGATGATGGGAGAGAATTATATCAGCGCCTTATTCAAAAAGAAAACCGGGCATACGCTGATCCATTATCTGCACGGTGTGCGGATGGAGAAAGCGGCAGTGTTTTTGCGGGAGACCGATCTGCCTGTGCATGAGGTGGGGCATCGGGTGGGCTTTCCGAGCGATAACTATTTCATCAAAATCTTTAAGCGTTGGACCGGATGCACCCCGAGCCAATACCGCCACCGTGAGGAATAGAAGAAATATGTGTGATCATTTTTGCCCGGTCACTGCTGCAAATTCCGTATATTTGTTCCGCCAGGATGGTGGATTTGTATCTAAAATGCCTCCAGCGTCCCTGCTAGGATGTAAGGGAAGCACAATCCATAACAAAAACGGGGAGGCAGACAGAAACGATGAAAACTAAAAAAGGGTTGACCCTGCTGGCAGCATGCGTGCTGATGCTTGGGATACTGGGCGGATGCGGAGGAACTAAAAATAACACTGGTGGAGAAGCGCAGGGGAATGAAGGCAGCAAAACGGTGAAGTTAACCATGTGGGGTGCCGTTCCGCCGGAGAACGGACCACAGGAGGTTGTGGATACCTGGAATGCGGAGCATCCTGAGACTCAGGTCGAATACGTGCGTTTTGTCAATGATGATGACGGCAACCTGAAGCTTGATACCGCACTCTCGACGGGGCAGAACGTCGATCTGTTCGTCAATTATACTTTGACCAATCTGGATAAACGCATCAAGGGCGGCACTGCCCTCGACCTCGGCGAATTCACCGACTACAACATCGACGAGAAAATGGGTGCGGATGCTGCTACCTGGAAAATAGACGATAAATACTACGGGATGCCAACCAAAAAGAATGCTTTGTTCTTTGCCCTGAACAAGGATGCGCTCGATAAAGCCGGTCTGGCCTTACCAACGGCATGGACCTGGGATGAAGCAAGAGAATATGCCGCCAAGCTGAAGGCAGAGGGGTTCAAGTACGGGCTGGTGCAGCATACTGCCTCGCTGGTTGATCCGCTGGATTCCGCTCTCGTGAAGAACGGTTATGTCAAGGCGGATGGCAGCTCTAACCTTGATGATCCGCTGATCACCAAATGGCTTGAAACACTGAACGGAATGATGCAGGAGGATGCCACCACCCCGCCGCTTGGCGAGCAGCTGACCTCCAAGATGCCTGTGGAGAACATGTTCCTCAGCGGGGAATCAGCGATGATCAACATTGGGGAATGGCTGATCCGCAGCTCCAACAATATGACGGATTTTCCGCGTGAGTTCACCATCGCCTTTGCTCCCGTTCCAAGGCTGGCGGACAATGCAGCTGATTTCGTCAAAAGCGGCGGACTGGGCGACTTCATCTCCATCAACGCCAAATCCAAAAATAAGCAAGCGGCCTGGGAGTTCCTGAAATGGTATGCCGACGGCGGCATGATTCCGATGGCGGCCGGAGGCCGCCTGCCTTCCTCCAATGCGGTGGACCAGCAGACCGCGATCAGCCAGCTGCTAGGCGATCATGCGGACACCTATGATAAAGCTTCGCTTGAGTTCGTGCTCTACGGCGATAAGACGCCAACCTTTGTCCGCAGCATTGCCCAGGAAATCGTGGATATGCGCGCCCAGGAATACGAGAAATATTTCCTTGGCAGCCAGACTGCGGAACAAACGGTACAGAGTATGGTCAAACGCCACAATGAATGGCTGAAGCAGAATCAGTAAGCCGCAGCCGGTTGTGCTGCATAGAACCGTTCCCTTATGGGGAGCGGTTTTTTTAAAATATAAGCATTTATATGCTTCACGCTATAAATTATCCTTCTATTTCTCGCTGAAACGGATACCGTCCTTTTGAGGAAGGCGAAGCCGTTTCCACTTGTCCACGAATAGAACATTTCCATCCACATGCCCGTAAGCGGACAAGCTGCAAATTAAGTAATTCTGTGATATCCATTCGGTGGTTATGTTCCTTAAAAGCCGCCGCCAGGCTTGTTATGCTTAAGTCGAGATCATACAGCTAAGGAGTGGGGGAACAATGAACAAATCATGGATGAAGCGGCAGAGCAGGCTCGGCTATCTGTTTATCGGACCGAATATGCTCGGGGTCCTGTTGTTTTTTATTATACCGGCCGCCTATTCGTTTTATCTGATGTTCACCGATTACAAATTTATGGACCCGGAGATTCATTTTGTCGGTCTGGACAACATTTCGAGGATGCTGGGAGACGAGCTTTTTTATGTAGCGCTGAAGAATACACTTATCTTTCTGCTGGCCGTTCCGGTGTCGATTCTGCTGGCTTTTATAGTGGCGGTTATTCTGAACAAATCTGTTTATTTTCAAAAAACGCTGCGGGCGCTTTATTTCATGCCTTACATTACCAGCGGCGTAGCCATTGCATTTGTCTGGATGCTGCTGTTCCAGCCGACCTCGGGTCCGATTAACGGATTCCTGCGCGGTATTGGCATTAACCATCCGCCAGGGTGGCTGTCCACGACGGAAACCTCGATGTATGCGATTGACATCATCTGGATCTGGTTCATGCTGGGCTACAACATGATTATTTTTCTGGCTGCCCTGCAGGAAATTCCCGAAGAGCTGATGGAAGCCGCCAGAATCGACGGAGCCCGTCCCTGGCAGAGCATCCGCCGTATAGTCTGGCCGCTGGTGAGTCCTACAACCTTTCTGCTGCTGATCACCGGACTGATTATGACAATCAAGAACTTCGGCATCATTCAGGCGATCACCCAGGGAGGGCCGGGAAACAGCACAACGGTGCTGTCACTGTTCATTTATCAGAATGCCTTCCGCTATTACGAGATGGGTTATGCCGCCGCCATAAGCTGGGCGCTCTTCGCGATTATCATGATCTTCACCGTGTTCCAGTGGGTCGGCCAAAAACGCTGGGTCCATTACTGAGTAGACAGTTCAGCGTCCGGGTGATGGCTTCGCCACCAAATTTTCAGGAGGATTTCCTATGCAAAAAACAACGATTAGACCGGCAGCTCCTTACCTGCAGGAGATCAAGGCTGATTCTTCCCTTAATATCCGCAAAATCATCACAACCCTTGTGATGTCCGGTTTCGCCCTGCTGATGATTGTGCCTTTTATCTGGATGATCAGCACTTCGTTCAAGTCTCCTGCGGATGTGTTCAAATATCCGGTTCAGTGGATTCCCTCCAGCCTGAATTGGGAGCATCATATTAAGGTGTGGAGCGGGAATGACAGCTTTATTACCTACTACCTGAACTCGCTGAAAATATCGCTGATCAGCACGGCCGGCGCAGTGTTCTTCTCTGCTTTTGCTGCTTACGGGTTTGCCCGGATTCAGTTCAAGGGGCGGGAGCCGCTGTTCCTGGTCTACCTGTCGATGATGATGGTTCCGCCGCAGGTGCTGTTCGTGCCGAAGTTTCTGATGTTTGATTGGGCGGGAATCTATAATACACATTGGGCGCTGATTCTGCCCGGCATGTTCACGATCTTTGGAGTGTTTATGCTGCGCCAGTTCTTCCTGTCCGTACCTGCGGAAATTTCCGAAGCGGCATTTATCGATGGGGCAGGGCATTTCCGGATCTTTTTCCGGCTGGTGCTGCCGCTGGCCAAGCCCGCCTTGGCTACTCTTGCAGTCATCGACTTTTCCTGGCACTGGAATGATTACGAGAATGCGCTGGTTTTTCTGCTAGATAAGGATTTATATACCGTTCCGCTTGGCCTGCAAAATTTCATTCTTGAGAACAACGTAGACTACAACGGCATGATGGCGGCAGCGACAGCAGGCATTATTCCGATGATTATCGTTTTTCTGCTGGGGCAGAGGTACATTATTCAAGGGGTGGCCGGCAGTGCAGTGAAGGGGTAGGGAAAGAGGCAGGTAAACGCAGAACAACCTTCCGCAATCAGCCTATAGGGGGCTGTAGAGCGGAAGGTTGTTCTTATTTCTGCATGATGTCCTATGTCCTATCATTCCTGCATAGGACAATTCTCGGCCTTACGTTGCGCTATTGTTTCCTTGACCATTTATTTCATTCTCTGCGTTTTACGCATTATACTGCGCCTGGTACAGGCGGCTGTAGGTGCCTCCGGCGTTGACCAGCTCTTCGTGGCGGCCTTCCTCGGAGATACCGTCTTCATTTACAACAATAATCCGGTCGGCATTTTTGATCGTCGTGAGACGGTGGGCAATCACAAGGGTGGTACGGCCCACCGACAGGTCAGCCAGCGACTGCTGGATGGCGGCTTCCGTTTCCGTATCCAGCGCCGAGGTGGCTTCATCCAGAATCAGGATCGGAGGATTTTTGAGGAACATTCTGGCGATGGCCAGACGCTGTTTTTGTCCGCCGGACAGTTTCACGCCGCGTTCCCCGATCACTGTATCCATGCCATCCGGGAGGCTGCTAATCAGCTCTTCCAGGTGGGCGCGTTTGGCAGCTTCCCAGATTTCCGGAAGCTCCGCATCCAGCTTGCCGTAGGCGATATTCTCACGGATTGTGCCGGAGAACAGGAAGACGTCCTGCTGCACAATCCCGATTTGCTTGCGCAGCGAATTCAGCTTCATGTCACGGATGTCTATTCCGTCGATGGAGATGCTGCCGCCGGTGACGTCGTAGAAGCGGGGCAGCAGGCTGCAGATTGTGGTTTTGCCCGCGCCGGAAGGGCCGACAAAAGCAATCGTATCCCCGGCGTTGACCTTCAAGCTGATCTCCTGCAGTACCGAACGATTGTCATCATAGCCGAAGCTGACGTTTCCAAAGATAATATCTCCGCGCAGCGAACCGACGTCCACCGCACCCGGCTTATCAGCGATATCCGGCTCTGTATCAATCACCTCAAGATAACGTTTGAACCCGGCAATACCTTTCGGGTAGCTCTCGATAACGGCATTGATTTTCTCAATCGGCCGGAAAAAGACATTGGACAACAGGATGAAAGCAACAAACTCCCCGATCTCCAGCTCTCCCTGAATAAAGAACCAGGCGCCGCAGACCATGACCACAATTGTAATCAGGCGTGTCATCATATAACTGACTGACGAGCTCTTGGCCATCAGCTTGTAGGCCATCAATTTGGTCTGGCGGAACATTTGGTTGTCAACAGCGAACAGTTCTTTTTCATATTCTTCATTGGCAAAGGACTGCACGACGCGGATTCCCCCGACATTGTCCTCGATCCGGGCATTGAAATTGCCTACGTTGCCGAATAGCCGGTGGTAGGTAGAGGTCATGCTGCGTCCAAAATGGATGATGACCCAAGCCATAATCGGCACGATAATGAACGTGATCACGGCCAGCTTCAGATTGATATCGGCCATCAGGATAAAGGCTCCAATCAGCGTCATCACGGCAATGAACACATCCTCCGGACCGTGATGCGCCACCTCGCCGATATCGTTCAAATCATTGGTAATCCTACCGAGCAAATGCCCGGTTTTATTGTTATCGAAGAAGCGGAAGGAGAGCTTCTGGATATGATCGAACATTTTTTTGCGCATATCTGTTTCAATATTTATTCCCAGCATGTGCCCCCAATAGGTGACAACATAATTCATTGCGGTATTAAGAGCGTAGATGGCAAGCAGGGCAACGCTGGCGATCAGAATTAATGACCAGTCTTGTCCGGGGAGCAGATCATCAATAAATTTATTCACGGCCACCGGAAAGGCCAGCTCCAAAAGCCCCGCACCCACCGCACAAGTGAAGTCGAGAACAAACAGCTTCTTATAAGAACGATAATAGGAAAAAAAACGACGCAGCATCTCTTGTTCACTCTTTTCTGTAATGTTATGTATTCTAGTTGAGAGTGATTCTCAACTACCTTTATTCTTAGGATACTAAAGAGGGTTGTCCGTTTTGTCAACCGCAAGAATAATTTAAATTGCAGGGGAAGGGTGTAAGTTCTTTCCGCATCACCCAGACAAGACTGGATATTTCCACATATTTTAAAAGTATTCAAGTATAAAGGAGGAGTTAACATGAGCGAAAATGTTGGAGGATACGGCGGTGCTTTCACTTCCACTGGAGCGATTCTGGTGTTGTTCATCCTGCTTGTAATCATCACTAAGTCTCTCTGGGTATAATCAGCTGATTTAATCTTCTCCAAAGCCGCCGGTCCTTTTGGACCGGCGGCTTTTTCAGATGGAAGGCCGTATAGTTAAGTTATCCTGAGAATCCAAGAAGCTGTGCACCGGCATACATAAGGGGGTATAATGTAACAAAGCGTGATACATAGAACAGCTTCATTTCCGTACAAGCCCGGTGCTTGACGGATTTTTTCGCTGCAATCAGGAGGAGCCTCATGAAAGCAAGGCAAGAAGACCGCAAGATTCAGACTTCATTATCCACCTTATCCCCAGGAAACGCAGGATCTAACGGTATTCTGCTTGGGGTCGGCATTATTTTTGTCGCAGCGGCGCTGCGGGCCCCGTTCACCTCTGTCGGACCGTTGCTGGAGATGATCCGCGATGATCTGGGATTATCCAATACACTTGCCGGAGCAATAACTACATTGCCGCTGCTCGCTTTTGCGTTGCTGTCCCCATTTGCTCCGCAGCTCGCCCGCCGTTTTGGCCTTGCCAACGTGCTGATGCTGGCGTTGCTGGCATTGTCGATGGGAATCCTGATCCGTTCCGCCTCGGGAACCCTCACATTGTTCGCAGGCACCGCAATCATCGGGCTGTCGATTGCGGTATGCAATGTGCTGCTGCCGGGATTGATCAAAGGCAGGTTTCCCGGGCGGATCGGTCTTCTAACCGGGATTTATACGGTTTCGATGAATTTATGCGCAGCGGTGGCTTCCGGCATTAGTGTTCCGATAGCGGACCAGGCAGGGTTCGGTTGGCGGGGTACGCTTGCCCTATGGTTCATTGTCGCTGCACTGGCTACTCTATTCTGGATTCCGCAGATGAAGAGCCTGGGCCAAGGGAGCGGAACAAGCACGCCCGGCTCAGCCGGGAAAATGTGGCGTTCACCGCTCGCCTGGCAGGTTACCTTATTCATGGGCCTGCAATCTCTGCTTTATTACGTTCTGATTGCCTGGTTCTCGGTCATTCTCGGTGAGCGGGGCATGTCCTCCAGCCATGCGGGCTGGATTCTTTCACTGCTGCAGCTGGCCCAGCTTCCGTTTACCTTTTTTGTTCCTTTATGGGCAGGCAAACTGAAGAACCAGCGGGGGCTGGTTGTTATTACGGCTGTTTTGTTCATGGCCGGAATCTCCGGCGTTTGGTTCGGCAGCAGCGCATGGATGCCGGTATGGGCGATCTGTATCGGCATTGCCGGAGGTTTTGCCTTTGGACTGGCAATGATGTTCTTCAGCTTGCGCACCCGCAGCACACAGGAGGCAAGCGAGCTGTCGGGAATGGCCCAGTCGATCGGCTACCTGCTGGCAGCCATGGGACCGGCATTGTTCGGGCTGCTTCATGACGCTACGCACAGCTGGAACGGTCCGTTGGCACTGCTCGTAGCGGCAAGTGTTCTGCTGCTCGTGGCGGGGCTGGGAGCCGGAAGCAACCGGTATGTAGGAGACGCAACAGAACCCGCCAAATAACGGCGGGTTCTGCTGTGATATTTGATTGTGATGTGAATCCCTAGAGAAAATAGCGGCCCGAATGGTTCTTATTGTTTCTTAAAACCAATGTCAACGGAATCAAGGCTAATATTATATAAATTCCTATAAATACAGGCAGTTGAAGGCTATTCTCTTTTTCAACCAGCCCCATTGTTATGAAAATAAGTCCTAGCAAAAAATGGGGCAGAGCCAACCCTTTTTGGAAGGAGCCGATGGATTCCTCGCTAATTAATGTTTTTGCATTTTTACCAATGAAGAGTTTAAAGCTTAGCAAGTGACCTATCCCGGAAATGATCATTGCGATCCCTAGAAATAGTTGAGCATACATGTAACCACCCCCTCTTTTGTGACTTGTTATTCGAACTCATCAATTGAGGTTATCATCCTAATGCAAACTATTGTTCCCATTTATTGTAACAGAAAGGTGAGCGTGGCAATAATGTTTACGAAAGAAACGTTGTGTTAGCAAGTATGAAGCTGCGGCTGCAGCAGATGAATCAAAGATTCTCCGAAGCGGGAAACAAAGGCCATATCCGTATCATAGGTTCCGGTATTCCATTGCTGATTCATCGGAAGTCTCCTTTCAGGTCAAACAGGAATACTTCTGTTGTACCATGCGTTATCTTATAAGTGAAATATATAAATCAAATAGAGTTTATCTTCAAAAGCCGAAAAGACTCCGACCTCTATAGGCGGAGATGAATCGGCGGTTTTCAACTATTCAGCGAACGTATGTGCTATACTGTAAGAAAATACTATAAAGGGGGTGTCGCACATGATCGTTCATCAAGCCTATAAATACCGCATCTGCCCGAATACCGGGCAACAGCAACTCATTCGTCGAATGTTTGGCTGCTGCCGCTTTGTGTTCAATCATTTCCTGGAAGAGTGGAATCAAACCTATGCCGAAACAGGCACAGGTCTGTCCTATCAGACCTGTGCGACACAGCTCCCTGTCCTAAAAACCCAATATGACTGGCTCAAAGAAGTCGATAGTATTGCTTTACAGTCCGCCGTTCGGCATGTGGCAGATAGCTTTGACCGCTTTTTTAAAAAAGCAAAATCAAGCGCCTCGCTTTAAAAGCCGGAGGCATCCAGTACAAAGCTACACCACGAAATTCACGAACGGAAATATCGCCATTGAAGGCAACCGGTTGAAGCTTCCCAAGCTCGGCTGGATGCGTTTCGCCAACTCTCGGAAGCTGGAGGGTCGTATACTGTCCGCTACGGTACGGCAAAACGCCAGCGATAAGTATTTTGTCTCCCTGGTTTGCGAGGTCGAAAAGACCCCACTCCCACAAGCAGATGCGCATATCGGTATTGACTTAGGGCTTAAGGAATACGCTGTGTGCTCCAACGGCGAGCATTTTGCCAACCCCAGGTTTTACCGTCAATACGAGAAAAAGCTTGCGCTGTGGCAGCGGCGTTTGGCAAGACGCACACCAGGAGGTCGAACTGGAAGAAAGCCAAGCAACACATTGCCCGTATTCACGAACACATTGCAAATTCCCGGAACGATTTTCTCCACAAGATGACAACGAAGCTGATCCGTGAGTGCCAAACGATCAGCATCGAACATTTGCGTGTGGGGAATATGATTCAAAATCCCAAACTCTCCAAGTCCATCGCTGATGCGTCCTGGGGCGAATGGGTGCGTCAACTCACGTATAAAGCATCCTGGTATGGACGAACCCTCCGGGTTGCCGACACCTTCGAGCCGACCAGTCAGCAGTGCCACGTATGCGGCACGATCCATCCCGAAGTGAAGAACCTCTCGATTCGAGAATGGACATGTGTAGCTTGCGGAACACACCATGATCGGGATGAAAATGCGGCGATCGGGATGAAAATGCGGCTCATAATATCAAACAGGTAGCGGTATAGCTATTACCTATAAAAATAAAACGTAGAACTGCGAGAACGCAGGGATCGCTTGCCCATAAGAGGAGGTTGCTCCTCTGTTCGCAAGAATCCACCCCTTCAAGTCAGCTAAGTGGTGGAGATTCAATGGTTATGCCTATCATCAGTTTCAAGCCGGATTCACCCGCCTGCCCCCAATAAGGCCAAGCTGATGCCGTATAAGCTGAACAGAATCAGGCTGACCGATGAGATCAGGCTCAAAGATCGAATGAAGGCATCTGGCAGTTTGCCGCTGATCCAGCAGATAATAGCAGATAACAGCAGCCACCAGCAGCAGGAGCCGAGCGCAATTCCGGCCGGGAGGAACAGGGAAGACCCGACAGTATTTCCAAGTGAAGCTGCGAGCGCCATGAAGCTTAGAATGGTGGCCGGATTAGCCAAAGTCAGAAGAAAGGAGGAGAACATGCTGTAGGCTATTCCGCTGCGGACGGCTTCCGGTTTGGCACCGGATTTGCCCGGCCACAGAGCTTTTACTCCAAGAACCCCAAGGAAGAGGCTGCCGATGAGCCGGAGCGGCAGATCATAGGCAGAAGTGATCTCATTCACAATTCGGAAGCTGGTGACGGTAGCCAGAGCATACAGTACATCGGCAAGCGCAATTCCCGCACCGGTCGCCAGGCCCGCCCAGAAGCCATGCTTCAGTGTCCGGTTAATGCATAGCAGAGACATGGGACCGACAGGAGCGGCAATTATGAAACCGAAACCGAAGCCGCTGAAGAGGGCGGGCCAGCTGATCATGGTGCAGTGTCTTCAGGCGACAGCGGGACATTCGGTGTTTCTTTAACCGTTCCGAGGATGATCGTTGTGCGGGTCCGCACAATACCCGGCAGGCTTTTCAGCTCCTCGCTGATGATCCGGTCAAGATCGCGGGTTCCCCGGCAGCGGATCTTCAGAATGTAGTCGTCATCTCCGGCGGTATGATGGCATTCCTGAATTTCCGGCAGCTTCAGTACCAATTCCAGAAAAGCCTGCCGGTGCGTTGGCCGCTCCAGCGAAACCGCAATGAGTGCCCCCAACCCAAAACCGGCAGCTTCGCCATCAATTAGCGCCGTGTAGCCTTTGATTATCCCTTGCTCCTCCAGTCTCCGAACCCGGTCAGCAGCCGCAGGAGAAGAGAGGCCAAGCAGTCCGGCAAGCTCGGCCCAGGTCATTCTTCCATTCGCCATAAGCGCATTGATGATTTTATGATCCAAAGAATCCATGTTATCTAACCTTCCTTTATAAAGTTATAACTGTAATTTACTTTGAATACGTAAGTTAGTCAGTGATTAATCTTTCAGTGTGAAAATAGGAATTGTCCTGTCCAGACGAGTGATTAATACACTGCTTCGAAAATAAAACTTGCATTTTACATCAAAAGGGAGTATATTCTTAATTACGGTGATTAAATCGCTGTATATATAATATGCGGTCATGGCGGAATTGGCAGACGCGCTGGCTTCAGGTGCCAGTGATAGCAATATCGTGGAGGTTCGAGTCCTCTTGACCGCATCATAGTTTACACACCAAACCCTTCTTCGGAAGGGTTTTTTTATTTTGCGTTTTACTGGGTATGGTTGTGTCGTTCGATTAATGAAAATGGCTGTCAAGCGGGATGAATGAAAATGAAACAATTTGAGGAGCAAGTTCTCAAATTAGTGAGGGAAGCCTGACTGTTGGGTAATGTCACCATCTATTGGGAGGGATATTGTTCCGCCGTCTTAGTCAGATCTTACGTACCTTGGGGGTCACCTATTGACTCTTTCAAGCCTCCGTTCGGTTTATCTTGCTTGCAGCATAGTTGTGGGGGAGGAGTTTTATCGACCTGTGTCATCCGACTATACATGTCCATCCCTTCTCTTGTTAAATGAGGCAATATAAGGCTCCACAGGATGGAAATGATACTTTTCTGCTTTGGAAGAAAGTTTTGGAGAAGAATTATTTCCTGTGTCCCATACATATTGATCGATAATAAAGATATAGACAAATTTTCATATTGTCCGGCATATAATTCTTCTTTCATAATTCCATTATTAACAAATAGGGTAAATGTATCGGTAAAAAGTGTATAGAAATCATTAACAACCTTAATTTGCATATTAGCTATCTCAGGATACAGCTTAGGCAATTCTGTAAAACTGGAGAAATAAAAAAAATATTTTTCGCGGAATGCACTAAGGATTAAAAACTGCTGATTCAGCCCTTGGATAGAAACCTCTGCTGAGAAATTTAAGTTTTGATATTCTTCATACTGCCTCGCCATAACACCGATCATGAGGTCTTGTTTTTTTTTGAAATGGTATGTCAAATTACCAGGACTAATATTTAGCGCATCGGAAATATCCCTCAATGTTACATATGCATATCCATTTTTATTAAATAATTCAATTGAAGTCTCAAGGATCTTATCTCTTAAATTATTATCCATGCCTATCTCCTTTATAGCGTTTGTGATATGTACTTGAAATCAAAAGCATTATATCATAAATTGGCCCTTTAAGCCGAAATAAGTAGCTTGATTAAGGATATGGAAGGAATCCAGAGATGATTGCCGAGAATCCTCCGCTAAGAATGATTTTCTCGAAAAGGATCAGAGTTGAATTAGTGTACTCGCAGGAATACACTTGCTTTAGTACATGTGTACTAATATTTCTTTTATAAAAATGATAGAAGGAGTGAATCCAATTGCTGGAAGAAGGGGGGGTATCCATTGGTATGGAAATGCTGCACCTAAGGAAAAGAAGAAATGTATTCGGCATATACAACACAGCTTATTGATTGACTGGTTTCAAGAAAAACTATCAAATGGAGGCAAGCTATGAATCCTCTACCTATCGACACTAACGAAAGAAGTAATCACTTTTATGAGCTTACCTGGAAGGAAGTAAAGATTCCGATGAGAGATGGGAATTACCTCGCCGCAAATCTTTATCAGCCTAATGCAGACGGGGATTTTCCAGTAATCATGACGATGTGTCCGTATGGAAAGGATACGCATTTCTCACAATTTGCTCCTGCTAACCCGGCGGTTGCAATAGAATATACCCATTCGCAGGATAAAGGACCGTTACTTAGCTGGGAAACACCAAATCCTGAATATTGGGTGCCACAAGGGTATGCTGTATTGCGAGTAGATGAACGTGGTATCGGTAATTCTCCAGGGAAGCTTGATATATTATCAAGTGCTTTAAAGAAGGATTATTATGATGCAATCGAATGGGCTGGAACGCAAGCCTGGAGCAATGGACGGATAGGACTGCTGGGCATCTCCTACTTGGCAATGAGCCAATGGGCTGTGGCATCCGAACAACCTCCTCATTTAGCGTGCATCATACCTTGGGAAGGTACAGTAGATTATTATGCGGATTTCTGTTATCCGGGTGGAATTCAGGCAAACGGCTTTCTTTCATTCTGGTGGAAAAACGGAGTTTTGACACATCAATACAATCCCGGTGGAAGCCTCTCCGAGGAACAACTGCAGGACAATCGCATTGATTTCCCAGAGATGGTCAAAAACAATCCGTTACGTGATCAATCATGGACGAATCGGTTCTCTGATCTAAGCAAAGTAGAGGTGCCTTTATTATCCGCAAGCAACTGGTTTAGCGCCGGAATGCATACCCGGGGGAACTTTCTGGGATTTCAGAATGCAGCATCGGAGCACAAGTGGCTTGAAGTGCATATCGGCAGCCATGTTGGTGAATTTTATACCGCTCAGGGTCGTGAGCTGCAGAAAAAATTCCTCGATTATTGGCTCAAGGGAATCGATACCGGCATAACGAGGGAGCCGAAGGTGAAGCTTGCCATTCCCCGCGGAGGTAATAGCTACACATGGCGCTACGAGAATGAGTATCCGCTTAAGCGTACCCAATGGACTCGATTTTACCTTGATGCAAGCTCAAAGCTGCTTACAGTGGAACTTCCGCAAGCCAAGAGCCAGCTTTGCTATGATGGCGATAAGGAGCGCGAGTCCAGGCACTGGGCCGAGCCCTTTATGGTGAAAGCATTCTCGAGAGAGGAAAACAACTCCAAGCGTATTCTGTTTGAAACTGCTCCGTTCGAGAACGAAACAGAGATTCTGGGGCCTATCAAGCTCCGCTTGTGGGCATCGTCAACTACAGATGATATAGACATTTTTGTATCTTTGCGCAACATTGACCCTCTTGGCAATGAGGTAGTTAATTCAGGAGCACTAACGGACCAATTCCCCATTAGCCAAGGCTGGCTACGCGCTTCCTTACGTAAAACAAATGATCAAATATCGGCGGAATATAAGCCCTACTACAGCTTTGATGAGATCCAGAAGCTGATTCCCGGGGAAGTCTACCCCTTGGATATAGAGATATGGGATAGCGCGATTGTTGTAGCTAAAGGAAATCGGTTGCTCCTGGAAATTGGCAGCCAGAATCAGAGCGGCTGCGCACTGCTGACTCAGACGGCGGATGACAGGGTTTGGGAAGCAGACGTTACTCTATATACAGGGGATGAATTTGATTCTTATTTATTGCTGCCGATCATACCCTAACTGGATTTAACTCTTCCCTACCATTTCATGAGGTCGGGCAGGTTGTGGAATTTGGCAAAGCGCGATTTCATCCGGTAGCTGCTGCCCAGTTGTTCAAAGGTGAGCAGATCATCCTTTTTGCGTATTGTGAGACATCGAACTGTAGTGGGGGATTTTAGATGGTACACTCGGTTTATTGCGGTGAATTTGCAGATATACAAATGATCGGTTACATCACCTCACCTGATGTTCATGAAGTAAATTACCAATTTGGAGCATATAGAGACCAGAAATATATACTAACCTCAGTCCTTGAGCAATCTTGAGATGCAGTGAGCTTTCTAGCCGCTGCTTCTTTTTTTGCCTATCCGTTCCCCCGGTTCTTATATGATCAGGTTTGTGAATATTGAATAACGTCACAAGAATGACACAATATATGTTCATTTTTTCCGGCAGAAAAACAGTTATACCTATTAGAGAGGAGGGGACGAGGTGGATGAAAGGGAATGGATTCGGCGGATTCAGGAAGGGGAAACCGAATATCTGACACCGCTGATTGAGCGGCACTACGCTGGCATCCAGAAGTATTGCTGCTGGCGGGTACGGAACGCGGAAGAGGCGAAGGATTTAACTCAAGAGACCTTTTACCGCTTCTGCCGCCATATTGAGCGCTATACTGACGCCGGAAAATGCCGTGCGTACTTATACACTATCGCCCGCCATCTATGCAACGATCATTTAAGGAAGGGGCAGCCGCTATCCCTGGAGGACGAGGGGGATGCAGCAGACTGGAGGGCTGCACAGCAAAGCAGCTCTATAGAAGAACAGGTGGAAAGAGAGCAGCTGGTGCATGAACTGTTTGAGCTGCTGCCTGAGGCGCAGCGGGAACTGGTGTTTATGCGCTTTTGCCTGGATCTGACCTACCGTGACATTGCCCGCGTAACAGGAGTGAACGTGTGTATGGTGCAGTACCGGGTGAAGCGCGGGCTGTCTGTACTAAGAAGTCACTTGGAAAGGAGTGAACCCGTTGAACAAGAGATCAGAGCAAGCCATCGTCAACACCCTAAGGAACTACCCCACGCCCCCCATTGAACGGCAGCATCTTGAAGATACCGCCAGAGGGTCGGTGGAGGTGCTGCGCCAGCGACAAGCCGGGCGGAGAACGTCGTTCGGAGAGTTCTATCTGGCCCAGCTTCGCTTCATCAGCTGGAAGGTGTGGGCCGTGCAATTACTGATTGTCCTGGGAATGGTGCTGTTACTGCGAAACGCCCTTCAGGAAATGGGAGAGAGTGTGCAAATCGTCATGATGGTCTCTATATCTGCGCCTCTGCTGGTAATGGCTGGAATCCGTACTCTGACCCGTTCGCTTAGCTGTCATATGCTGGAGATAGAACTCAGCACCCGCCATCTCCTGGAGAAGCTGACGATGGTCCGCATGAGTCTGCTGGGGATGGCGGATTTGCTGGGTCTGACCCTGCTGGCTGCGATATTAAGTGTTTGGATACATAGTGATGTTGCAACCCTGCTGATCTATCTGCTGGTGCCTTTTAATTTAACTTGCCTCGGCTGCCTGTGGCTGCTCAATCGGGTTCGCACCCCAAGCTGCGGATATTACTGCCTGACCTTCGCCGGCGTGGTGGCCTTGGTACAGATGATCCTTGCCTTTACCCCCAACCTGTGGGTGTTTGAGCCAACAGCAATGGGAGTATGGCAGATGATGCTGCTGGTGACAACCGCAGGAATAGCGCTGCAGGTACGCGGTTTGCGCAAAACTTGCCGGAGTCTGGAGACCGCTTCCAGCCTGATGTGAATTTACCGCAGCGCAGGCCGCTTTGCTACAGGGAGCATTGAATAAGGAGGGTTCATAACGTGTTGGAACTGACTATAAATGAGCTAAGCAAGCGCTTTGCCGCGAAACAGGCGGTGAACGGCATTTCGGCCCGGCTGACCAGCGGTGTGTATGGTCTGCTTGGAGTTAACGGAGCAGGTAAAACAACACTGATGCGGATGATCTGCGGCATTCTCAGTCCGACCTCGGGGATGATCCAGATGAACGGTCAGGAGATTGGCCGCATGGGGGAACAATACCGCGATCTGCTGGGCTATATGCCTCAGGACTTCGGATATTATCCCGATTTCAGCGCGGAAGAGTTTCTGTGGTACGTCGGATCGTTGAAAGGGCTGACCCTGAAGGCTTCGAAGGGAAAAGCCCGTGAACTGCTGCACATGGTAGCTCTGGAGGAGGCGGCCCGCAAGAAAATCCGCACCTTTTCCGGGGGGATGAAGCAAAGGCTCGGCATCGCCCAGGCACTGCTGAATGATCCCCGCCTGCTGGTGCTGGATGAGCCAACGGCGGGACTGGATCCCAAGGAGCGGGTACGCTTCCGCAACCTTATTGCCGATCTGGCCCGCGATAAGATCATCCTCCTGTCGACACATATTGTGTCCGATGTGGAATATATCGCCGATCAGATTCTGGTGATGAAACAGGGTGTGCTGCTAATGAGGGGGACGGTAGAACAGCTGACAGCTACGATGGAGGGCAATGTCTGGTTATGCCATGTTCCGGCGAGGGAAGCGGAGGCGTGGAATGAACGGTACTGTGTGAGCAATCTGCGGCATGAGCGGGACCGGGTTGAGCTGCGTATTGTCTCTAAGGTCCAACCCGCAGCTCATGCAGTTTCGGTTCCACCGACGCTTGAAGACTTGTTTCTATACCATTTTCAAGATGAATCGGCTGCAGCGGCTGGCGAAGTCAAATAGGAGGTACAGTTTATGGATATTCTGACCCGGTTTGAGCTCAGAAAGATCATGAGACGGAAATCATTTTTTATAGGCATAACACTTGTAATCGTCGTGGCCTTATTAGGCGTATGGGCGCTCGTTTCGGGTGCGTACATAACGGACAAGGACGGCAATGATCTAAAAGGACTGGAAGCCATCCCGCTCCGAAAGGAATACAACCGCCAGCTTGCCGGACCGCTGACGATGGAGAAAATAGCGGCTGCAGTCAAGCATCATCAAAAAGTCATACATGATCCGAAAAACCTTAACGAGAAGGGGGAGCTCACAAATGAGGCTTATGTAACCTACAAAGAGCAGAGTTATCAGATTGATACGTTGATCCGGTTTGCTTTTTCCCATTCCCGTGAATACGATCATTATATTATCGACAGCATGACACCTAGTACTGCAAAGACCTTCTATCAGGAACGTCTCGATAAGGTGCAAGAGTACATAGACAGGGATTATACTCCCGGCAATGCTTCTGCCAAAGAGAATGCTTTTTTTATGCGGATGAATAAGTCCATTCCAGTCCCCTTCCAAATGGACTATGTAACCGGCTGGGAGAATGTGTTCGAGAACCTGCAGTTTATTTTATTGATCAGCGCGTTTGTGATTGCGATTTGGCTTGCTCCTGTCTTTGCCGGTGAATACCAGAGCGGGGCGGATGCGATAATCTTGTCCTCCCGTTATGGCCGCAATAAGGTCATTGCCGCCAAATTAAAAGCCGGGTTGATTGTCTCCCTTGGCTTGCTTGCTGCGGGATTAGGCACCTATACTCTCTTGATGCTTGGGATTTTTGGATTTGATGGGGGAAGCGCCAGCGTGCAGATGATCAAGCTTTTTGCCCCGGTTCCTTTCACGGTGTTTCAGACCTATTTGTGGGCAATTCTCATTGGCAGCCTGGCCTGTCTGATCGTGGGGGCGGTGACGCTCTGGCTGTCCAGCCGGATGAGCACCCCATTTCCCGTTATCATTGTCATTGTCATTTTGCTGATCGGCCCGCTGTTTTTTCCGGCTAGCAAGAGCAGCCGCTTGTACAATCATATAATGAACCTATTTCCTGGCAAAATGGTTGACGGCATTACGAGAGTAACCGAATACGAGGTGTATTCTGTGTTTGGACAGCTGATTCCCAGCTATAAGTTCGCTACAGGTTTTGCGGTCATCGTTATTGCCCTGCTCCTGCCCTTTACTTATCGCGCCTTCAAAAACCATCAGGTGGTTTGATAGGAAAAACTCAAGGTGCAGCTCTGAAGTCCCAAGCGGAAGTTGTCAAAAAAGTACGGATTCGCAGATTGCTGATGCAGCAGTTTGCGGACCCGTTTTGTTTTTTTTCGGAAGCACTGTAACTATTTCGGAGGCTTGGACGAATAAGTAGTAAAAGGCTGCGGGAGAGGAGGGGATTCGGACGAACGATATCCAGAGAGGAAACAGACAGCGCTCCATTATGGAGGATGAGGCTGCGGGTCACCCGGATGATGAAGCAGCCGTGCTGCTCCGGTTCCGGCAGGGAGAACGGGAGGCCTTTGAATGGCTGGTCCGTCAATACCGGCAGCCTGCGGTAGGGTTTGCCTATCATCTGACCGGGGATTATCATACCGCCGAGGATTTGGCACAGGACTCTTTTGCCTATCTGCTGGTGTATCCGGAGCGATTCGATGCCCGCGCGTCTTTTAAAACCTATCTGTTCACAATCCTCCGCAACAAAAGCATAGATTCCTTGCGGAAGCGGCAGCGGACCCTGCCGGTTGAAGCAGGGATGCGCAGACGTCCCGATTCCTCCTTTTCAGGGGATTACTCAGGAGATAACCTGCCTGAAGGAAACCGCATGCCGCCTCCCGGCAGGGATGATCCTGAGCAGATGGCGATTGTGCACGAGGAGGACCGGGAGTGGCAACGGCGGTTGCTTACGCTCAAGCCGGATTACCGGATGGCCGTGTATCTCGTTGATGTAGGTGAGATGTCTTATACAGAAGCGGCAGCTATTATGGGCCGTACAACGGTGAGCTTCAAGGTGCTGCTGCACCGGGCCCGCAAGAAGCTGAGGCAGATTTACGAAAAGGAGGAGTGGGATTGTGAAGCCAGCCGAAGAGGAACAAGCGTTTCTAGAGGAAGTGTACCGGAAAGCCCGTCTGCTGGAGTATGACAAACGTGAGGCTGAGAAGGTGCAGAGAAACAGCCGAAAGCTCGACAGGCAAAGAAATACTAAGCTGACGAGTATTGTGCTTACTGCGGTTTCTGTTTTTGTAATGATCAAGTTCGAAGTTATTGATGTAGTGTTACTTGTCTTGCTGTCACTCCTCCTGATCGGAATAGGACTGATGGTGGAGAACACGGAGTTTACCTGGGACCAGGAAAGCGATTAGTAGTAAGTAGTCAAAAGCATGTGAGGGAGAGGACCAGAATGGAACTTGTAATTGAACAACTTACCAAAACATACGGGAGTAAGCAGGCTTTAAACGGTGTCAGCTTCAAAGTAGGCGAAGGGATTCACGGACTGCTTGGTCCCAACGGGGCAGGCAAAACAACGCTGATGCGGCTGCTTGCAACTTTACTTACGCCGACGTCCGGCAAAGCAACGATCGGTGGAGTCCCGCTGACGGACAAAGCGCAGATCCGCCAGCTGGTCGGTTATCTGCCGCAGGAATTTGCATTTTATCCAGGGATGTCGGTGCTTGAAGCGATGGATTATCTCGCACTTTTGTCCGGGGTGAAGGGGCATTCGGAGCGGAAGCGGAGAATCGACGATTTGCTGGAGCAGGTGAACCTGACGGAGCAGCGCCGGACCAAGGTGAAAGCACTGTCCGGCGGAATGAAGCGCCGGCTCGGCGTGGCCCAGGCAATGGTGCATGAACCGAAGCTGCTGATTGTCGATGAGCCGACGGCAGGGCTCGATCCGGAAGAGCGGATCCGTTTTCGCCGGCTCCTCGGCCGATTCTCTGAGGGGAGAATCGTCCTGCTGTCCACCCACGTTGTCGAGGATGTGGAATCCACCTGTGAGCAAATGACCGTGCTGCATAAGGGAAGTCTGCGCTACCACGGCAGGATCGGCGACCTGACGGGGGCTGCCGCCGGACGCGTCTGGACGGTGGAGCTTGACCGGGCGCAGTGGGAGCGGGACCGCGACCGCTTGCCCGTGCTGTCCGCTGTGCCGGAAGGCACAGGAATGCGCATCCGTGTTCTCGCCGATCAGCCGCCTTATCCGGGAGCGCAGCAGGCCATACCGTCTATTGAGGATGCCTATCTTTACCTGATGCGCAAGGAGGAGTCGTTCGTATGATAGGGCTCATTGGTAAAGAGATTCGCATGATTCTGCGCAGTCTCGTCTTTTATGTATTTATACTAGTGGCCTGCTTCTTCTATTTCACCGAATATGCCGCAGAGCAGACCTGGAGCGAGCTTCGGCCTCCCGTTATGACTGAGCCGCAAAATGTGGGTCCCCCGGAACATCCTTATTACGGCTGGAAGCTGCCCGGGAACACCTCTGAACTTGCTACGCAAATGAGGAAAGAGATGGGCTGGGACCTGGATGCCGGTTCAACAACCAAGCTGAGAATCGGCTTTCCGCTCGAGAGCAAGCTGGATAAGCAAGAAAAAGCTGCCCTCACCGAAGCTGCTTCCAAGCTGGACATCATTCTTAAAGATTCGGACAAGTACACGATGGAAGACGTTTACAAGGTTGCCGATGATTTGAACGAGCAACTTGGCGGGAGCAGTATGTATAAAAGAGGGATGGATGAATTCGGCTTTGGTATCGATAACTACGAGGAAGCGGTGAAAGCGCAGGAACAAACGCTTGTACGCTACAACGAGGTTGTAGAAGCCGGAGAGCTGCTGCCCGGAGCCGCACGGTATTTCAGCGATTACCTCGCACTCCCGGCTGGTATCTTTCCGGTATTCCTTTCGGCCTTTCTGCTGCTCCGTGACCGTTCCAGCCGAATGAGCGAGCTGATATACAGCCGCCGGGTTTCGTCATGGACCTACGTCGGTTCAAAGTTTATCGCGCTTGGGATCATGCTCTCCCTGATTTATCTTGTGCTTGCAGTTGCCGGCGGCTGGCAGACCGTAAATGCCCTGGAACTGAAGGGACAGACGGCGGAGGCGATTTTCCTCTTCCTTGGATACACAGCTTGGTGGCTGCTGCCTACAGTCTGGGCTTCGATTGCCTTCGGAATGTTCGGCTCTATGCTGTTCCGCCGGGGGATTGTGCCGATCGCCCTGCAGGTCGTCTGGTGGTTTATTTCTGTGCTGCCGCTTATGGGCTCCTATGGACTATACAAGTTGATCATCCGCTTTAACACGCCAAGGGACGCAGATTTATATAAAGGCTGGGTGGATGAGATCGCGATTAACCGCAGCTTTTACATTCTGCTTGCGGTGCTGCTGGCAGCCGGAACCGCGCTGCTCTGGGAAAGAAACCGCAGCCGGACGGATTCCGGACGGGTACGGGGAAGCAAAACCTCTGCAAGAAAAGCCAAAACGGCCGCGGGAGAAGCCTCATGACAGGTCAATCACTCCGCGTGCTTGGTTGGTACAACCTCAAGCTGACCGCCCATTATTCGTGGCTGCTATCCATCGCCCTGCTGTGCAGCGTGCATTTCTTCATGGATCCTCAGCTCATGGAATGGGGAGATGTCGCCAAGCTGGGAGAACAATTGATCAGCTTCCTTGGCCTGATCGTGTACCCCCATCTGGCGATGCTGGAGGAAGGCGGAATCGGTGAGGTGCTCTACGCCAAGAAGGTGCGGCATCACCCTATCTTTCTGTTTCGCTGGCTGTCCGTTACTTTGTTTATTTTCTTGATCATTGCCGTTTTTTTCACCAGCCTGCATTTGCGCGGCGCGGTCTTTGACCTATGGCCGATGATCGGCGGAGTTGCCATTACCGCAATGGCGATCGGATCCGCAGGTATGACGGCCGCTCTATTGCTCAGCAACCTATCGGGCGGATACATTATCGGCTTTGCCTGGTATCTGCTCGACTTTATGACAAAGGGCCGTCTGACCGGACATTTTTTTCTGTTTGGGCTCGTGAATGGCGGATGGGATCCTGACAAATGGCTGCTCGCCGGACTGTCATGCGCACTTGCCGTGTTCTGTGCCTTCCTGCTTCCGGCCCGCAGACTGGACTGAAGGCAGCCCAGGCGGGCAGAGAGGCTAGCTCGGCAGCCTGTTTGAAATAGAACGAACTTAACTCTTCAGCATCTTCGCTTACCGGCGAGACTCCCTCACAACCTGAGATTGATAAAGCGAAGCAGAAAGTCCAGCACGCTGCACCCGCATGGACGGCGGGACCTGCACCGGAGCCGAAAAACTAAACAAACGGCATAACATATAACTGACCGCCTTGAAGTCATTGTAGTGACTGAGAGGCGGTTTTTTGCCGTGCAAAACTGCTGACATTGCGTCCCGATCTGCAAACTGCATCGAACGGGTTTCCCGCCCCATGTTCATTCCACTTGGGCAAAAAGCCCTTATTCGCATGACAATTCTCCAGTAAATTGGCTCATTCGTTTCCATTGTCTCTATGATAGACTTCATATTAGAAGCTAATTGACCGAAAAAAAGATATACTTACATTTACATTTAATTTCTGTCCGCCACTTTCACAGAGGAGGCTCTATCATTGTCCGACAATCTTTTTAAATATCTGTATTTGCGGTCTTCTACAGGATTTGCAGTCGTGTCCATGAAGGATGGGACGATACAGCTGGCCAACCCTGCACTGTGCAGTATGTTCGGGTATACGGAAGCGGAGTTTACGAACCTTCGGTATTTGGATATTTCCTGTACGGAAGAGAAAGACACAGCAGATGATGAGCAGGTTATAAACCTATTGCTGCAGAGCCCGGGTGCGGCTGTAGACAGTGAAAATCAATTTACTCGCAAGAATGGTGAAGTCTTCTGGGTGGCACTGCATTTGTTTCTGACTTTTGATGAAGCTGGTGGTACCCCTTTATATATGATTGCGGAAATGAAGGATATTACGGACCGCAAGCTGGCAGAGAAGAAGATACTGGAGGAGCATTATCTCTATAATCTGATTTCGCAGAATACACCGGATTTGATATCTCTCGCTGATCCTGAGGGTACGATCCATTATGTTTCGCCCTCCATTGAACGAGTGCTGGGATACTCCACCCATGAAATGATCGGTAAAAAAAGACCGGATTATTACCATGAGGAAGACGCATTGGAGATGACCGAGCAGGGACTGCTCTATTCGGACAACGATGTGTTTACCCGCAGGGTACGCCATAAAGACGGGCACTATCTTTGGATTGAAAGCTCTTTCCAGGTCATGCGCGACGATAAGGGTGAGGTCCAGCAGGTCTTGACGGTTGCCCGGGATATAACGGTCCGGAAGAAATACGAGGACATGCTGGCGAACGCCCAGTTTCTGGCCCGGATGGGCTCGTGGGAATGGGAGGCGTCCAGCCAGCAGTTGATTGCTTCCAAGGAAATGCGCTGTATCTTTGGGCATACTGATGATTGCAGCAATCATACCGTCTATGATCCGCTGCTCATCAAGGAATGTGTGGAGCCTGAAGATCTGCCCAGGGTTACGGAGGCGCTGCTTGATTCGGTGAAACATGGGACGAAAGGCGGAGCGGTCTTCGGAATTACGTCGGCCGACGGTACGAAGAAATTTATCGATGCCCATTGGGAAGTGGCTCAGGATGCCTCAGGTAACATAAGGTTGATTAGCGGAGTGGTTCAGGACATTACAGCTCATCGGGAAATGGAGCAGCAGCTTCGGGAAAGCGAACAGAACTACCGGCTCATTTCGGAAAATTCCCAGGATTTCATTTCCCGCAATGCAACCGATGAGAAAGCAACCTATCTGTATGCCTCTCCGGTCTGTCTGCAGATGTTCGGATATACACCTCAAGAGATGGTAGGCACCGGGGGAATGGATTATATTCATCCCGAGGATGCAGCCCGTGTTCAGGCCTATCTGCGCAGCAGCATGAAAGGGGAAAGGCTTGAGCCTATCGTCTTCCGGTTTCTGTGTAAAGACGGCTCTTACATCTGGACAGAAACGACCCTGCGCCACATTGGTACCGGTGCTGGAGGGGATACGGAGATTGTCGGCATCACCCGCGACATCTCGGAGCGGAAGCAATATGAGCTCAAGATGCTGGAGAGCGAAAACCGCTATAAGTCTTTGTTTGAATATAACCCTTCGGCTATCAGCGCGATGGATTTGCAGGGACGGATCCAATCGCTGAATGCCAGCCTGCAGCATTTGACGGGTTATTCCTGTGAAAGCCTGCTGTTGTCAAACTACTGCGATATCTTTGATCCGGAAGAGCTGGATTTTGTGGCAGAACGCTTTCTTGTTGCTGCAAGCGGTGTAGCTCAAACCTTTGAGAGCAGACTGCTTCACCGGGATGGGCATGTTGTCGAGGTCAGCATGATTTATGTGCCGATAATGGTAGACAGCCGGGTCGTGGGCGTATTTGCCATTACGAGCGATATTACGGAGCGCAAACGGCATCTGGAGCAGATTGAGAAGCTCAGCTATGAGCATGCGCTGATTCTGAATTCCGTCTCAGAAGGTATTTTTGGCATGAATCTTGAGGGTGCGACGGTATTTATCAATCCGGCGGCGTCCGCAATGCTTGGCTACGAAGCCGGGGAGCTGGCGGGTGAAATCAGGCTGCCTACGATCGAGCAGACGTGGCTCGACGGAGAGCCGTATCCTGGAGGGCGGAAGACTTTGCGGGAATGGCTGGAGGATCATCTCACCTATGATGAGAAAGAGGGCGTATTCTGGAGACAGGACGGTTCAAGCTTTCTCGTCAAATACAGGATGACCCCTTTGTTCGATAACGGTGTACGGAAGGGTGTTGTGGTTGTGTTCCGCGACATTACCGAAGAGAAGGCGATTGTACGGGCTAAGGAGTCTGCCGAGCAGGCGGACCGGGCCAAATCTGAATTTCTGGCCATTATGAGCCATGAGCTGCGCACACCCATGAACGGGATTATCGGCATGGCTGATTTGCTTGAAGGCACCGAGCTTGATGAAGAACAGCAGTATTATACACAGATTATTACCAAAAGCGGTGGGACGCTGCTGCATATTCTCAATGAGGTGCTCGATTTCAGCAAAATTGAGGCGGGTATGATGACGATTGAGCTGCAAGCTGTGGATCTCCGCCAGGTTGTATCGAACGTCACAGATATCTTTTATCCCCGTATCAAAGAGAAGGGGCTCTCGCTAAACTGCGAGCTGGATGACGCGCTGCCACCGCTGGTGTTAACGGATGAGACCAGACTGCGCCAGATTCTTGTTAACCTGGTCGGCAACGCGGTGAAATTCACCGAAGAAGGGGAAATCGGGATTCAAGTGAAGCTGGTGTCATCCAGAGATTCCGGCGAGTGTGTTCTTAAATTTACCGTGACGGATACTGGGATCGGCATTCCGCTGGACAGCCAAGGGCTGCTGTTCCAATCCTTCTCCCAATTGCATCCATCGATCAACCGCAAATATGGCGGAACAGGTCTGGGACTGGCCATCAGCAAAAAACTGGTGGAGCTGCTGGGTGGAGCGATAGGCGTGGAGAGCCGTGAAGATGAAGGCTCGGAGTTCTTTTTCACCCTCCATACCACTCTTCCAAGAGAATTGTCCTCTGCGGGCGGCGCTGCTGCGTTCCCTGCTACGGAACGGCGGGAGAACCGTAGCAAGTACAAAGGCTCCTCCAGCGGGGTGTACGGTCCGCTCTCGATTCTAGTTGCCGAGGATCATCCTGTGAACCTGAGATTGCTGCAGGCGTATCTCAAGAAGCGGGGATATGATTCCGATGTGGCATCCAACGGGGAAATGGCGGTCGAGGCCGTGCTCACCGGGCAGTATGATCTGGTATTTATGGACATTCAGATGCCGCTCATGGATGGGATTGAAGCGACAGCCAAAATCCGCGAGGAGCTCGGATTGTCCCCGGTCATTATCGCCACTACAGCTTTTGCCCGCAAAGAAGACAAGGAGATGTGCCTGAGGGCGGGCATGCAGGATTTCATCTCCAAGCCGATCCGGCCGGAGGAGCTGGACAGGGTGCTGAGGGAATGGTCGGCTTATTCCCGCAGATAGGCTGAAGCAGCCATACGGGAGTCAGGAATGATTGGCCTCAATTGAGGTTATTCTGAAAGAATGAAGGTTGAAAAGCAAGGAGGGAGGGCCGCTAGTGAGAGTGTTGTTGTATGTCCTGTTTGCGATCCTTTACCTGCTGACCACGTTCTTCGGCCTGGGTCCCGTACTGTTCGCTGACGGCTCTGCCAAGGAACGGATCCTTACGCTGATTGTCGTGTTGCTGATTTATACGGCGATCACCGTATGGATGCGCAGTCTGCTGAAACGGCTGGGCAAGCATTGACAAAATCTGCTACGCTGACTATATTTAGATTATTCGTAATTTTTACGTATAAATATAGCCAGCGAGAGGGTAACGCGATTGCAAAAGATGAAACGCGGCGATTTTGTCATTATTGTATTGGTTTTACTTGTAGCCGGCTCCATCTACGGAGTCAAATGGATGAATAACCGGAATGAGCATTATGCACAAGGGGCTTTGAAAGCTGTTATTACAGTGAACGGCAAAGAGTATAAAACTGTTTCATTGACCAAAGAAGAGCATATTATTGAGATGAAGACTAAGTTCGGCCACAATATACTAAAAGTCTATAATTATGGAATTCAGATGACTTATTCTGATGCGCCGCTGCCGATTGCCCTGGAGATGGGTTTTATTTCCAGACCGAGGCAGCAGATTATTTGCATTCCGGCCCGGCTGATGGTTGAAGTCGTTAACCCCGATAAATCCATTGATGATGATGAGCTGGACGCAGTTATTTAGCTGCCGGTAAACTTTGAATCTGCTCCCATGCGGCCACCGAGTCGGCATTGGTGTACACGTAAGGAGTGGAAGGCTGGGGAATCGCTGTAATGCTGTCTGGAGCAATCTGCATGATTTCCTTGCCGCCGTATTTCACAACCTGAAGCTTGCCCCGAACCTCAATCCAGGTATCGGCGGGCAGGCTTATTTGTGTTTGCGGATCAAGCAGGATTCCGAAAGGAGTGGCATCGGCAGTACAGCATTGGACGAGAAAACGGCTGACCGCATACGAACTTTTGCCTGCCACCGCCGGTTCGCGGTACAGGAAACCTGAGACGGTGATCTCTTTACCAGCAAATTGGCCTTTATACAGGTCGATTGCTCCGAACGTTTCGGAGAAAATTTCCGGATAGACCGTAATGACATCCTGTGCGTGAAGGTTGGCCGCAAGCTCCGCGAATTCCGCCTGATAAGGATTGGCAGCTGCGAATGACTCTTTTTCCCGCGGTTCCACCGTGGTATAGGATAAGGCGATTCCTTTTTTGGCTGCGGCCGCGCTGCCCAGAGCACGGTCGGGAAGCAGGAAGCCGAGCAGCAGCGGAAGCAGGAACAAGCCGTAAAGCGCGCTGCTTCTGAGCCCGGTGCGGGGCAGACGGTGCTCGCAGTCGCACAGGACACTGCTTTTGCCGAACAAGGCCTGAATCCCCAGGCTGAGTGCCATGAGTGCAAGGGGTATGGGACAGAGCTTAATCCAGCGCGCCAGCTTAGGGGCGACATAATAATGCAGCGCGTCCTGCTGGACCAGATGCCCAATGTAGAGAGCAAAGAGAAGCAGAATAACCGCCCTGAGCAGATAGTGGAACCGGATGCTGCCGGAATCGTTCATCTTGGCCCTCCTGAAATTTTTGTGAGAAATAGCGTCATAACCCTAATGAAACCAGCACTGATCCGATAAAGACGGCGGAGAAGATAAGGAAAAATAAGTAAAGCGCGAACTTCGTCTTGAACAGCGAGAGCAGCATCAGCGAATTTTTGAAATCCAGCATCGGTCCAAGCACCATGAATGCCAGCAGTGATCCCGCCGGGAAGGTGTGCAGAAAGGTGGAAGCGACAAAGGCATCGGAGGTTGAACATAAGGAAAGGACAAAGGCCAGCCCCATCATGAACAGATAGGATCCCAGCGGCTTCTCTCCAATAGCGGCCAGACTGCCCTGATTCATAAAGCTCTGAATGCCGGAGGTCAGCAGGCAGCCGATAATCAAATATTTGCCCATCTCAAAAAACTCGTCCGATGTATGCACGAAGACGGCAACCAGTTTGCCTCCGCGTGTGCCTTGTTCATGGCGTTCCCCGGTTTCACGCTGAATAGAAAGCCGCAGCGGCGACTTTTTCACCGTGATATAAATGATAAGGCCGATCAGTGCGGCAACGGCAAACGCAAGCCCCATACGGGCATAAGCGAGTCCGGGATGGGAGCGGAAGGCTGTCAGTGTCGCCCCATAAACGACGGGATTGACCACGGGTCCCGAGAGAATGAATACGACGGCAACATACAGCGGCATTCCCTTATGCATCAGGCGGCGGACCAGCGGGATCATGCCGCATTCGCATACGGGAAAGAGGATGCCGAGCAGGCAGCCGAACAGGATCGCCGGAACCGGTCTCCGCGGAATCCAGCGTGAGATGATCTCGTCCGGAACGAATACGCGGAGCAGGGAAGACAGCAGCGCACCCAGCAGCACAAACGGCAGGGCTTCCAGCAGAATGCCGATAAAAGCTGTTTTGAACGTATCCACATAGGCATTGTCCAGCAGCTCCGGGTGCTCCGGCAGCCACACGATGCCCGCAATAATCAGGAAGACGGCGGGAATGAGCAGCGGCAGTATTTTAAACGGAGAAAAGGTTGTCAAGGCATCTTAGGCTCCTTCCCGGCGTGCAGTATTAACCGAACAGTGCAGACCAGCGCTCCGTCAGCTGCTGTTCATCCAAATGCAACCCTATGAAGACGACATAAGGCAGTCCGGGATAACGCGATGGCTCCCAGCTTGCCCGGTTTCCGGCAAATTGCACCAGCTGGACTTCAGCCTGACCCCTCAGCCGTACATGTCCTTTGGCCCGCAGGAGGCTGCCGCCCCATTCGCGGAAGAAGCCCTCCAGCTGTTCCCTGTAGATTCCGCTTTCTTCCGCTTGCGGGAATGTCAGCGTCACAGCAGCCACCTGCGAATACGAGGATTCGGCTTCAAGCCCCGGTTCCTGGACTGCGGTTGCACCATGGGGCTGACCGGCGTTCATCCGCTTAAGCACGGACCCGTTGATGCTGCGGGAGCTGCGCTGGGCAGCTGCGGTACGGGATGTCCGGGCAGTGATGCCGGCCAGCAGCGGAGCCACGTTGATTTCACTGTAGTGGGTAAACACAATCTCGGATTCCGCATTATACTTGCGGACGGCCTTTTCGATTTTCCATAAGGTTTCCGGCTCTACAAGATCACTTTTATTGACGATAATCAGGTCGGCCCCGCTGATTTGCTTGTGCAGTGTCCGGACAAGCTGCTTGTCGGCAGAAAACCGGCTGTTGTACTCGAGCATGTTTTCGGCATCGAGAAGGGTGACCGTATAGTGCAGCGCCAGCCGCTCGCTGAACGAAGGCTCCAGCAGCGACTTTGCGATCTCTTCGGGATCGGCGACGCCGGTAAGCTCGATAAAGATCATATCCGGCCGCCGGGCGAGCAATGCATTCAGGCTTCCCGGCAGTTCGTCCTTGCGGCTGCAGCAGACACAGCCGTCCAGCAGCTTTTCCACACTTGTCCCCGTATGCTCCTGCAGAATATAGCCGTCAACATCGCGTTTGCCCAGCTCATTCATCACTACACCGGGATTCAGTCCCCGTGCCTTGCTCTCTTTCAGCAGAGTGAGCAGGAGGGTTGTCTTCCCGCTCCCCAGAAATCCGCTTAATATAATCACCGGTATCTTCATCGTCCACACTCCCGTTTGAATCTTGCAATTGCAAGAATCATATTTTCATATTTCCATTTATACGTAATTTGATCTAAGGAAAGACCACATATTTGAGAGAGTATAAATTTTCTGCATGCCCTTGTTGACAGCAGGGGACTCAAACATGTAGAATGTGTAAATCGTAAATATTACGATTAAATAAAAGGAGATGAACGCTGTGAGAGTAATTGTGACTTTGGCCTGCACAGAAACCGGCGACCGCAACTATACCACTACCAAGAACAAGAAAACTCAGCCGGGACGGATCGAAATGAAGAAATATTGTCCGCGTCTGAAACGGGTTACGCTGCACCGGGAGACACGCTAAGTTATGCAGTCTGGAATCAGAAGCCGCCTTGCGCTGCACATAACTTTTCATCTGTCATCCCTATCCCATCTTAAAGTCTAAGGAGTAAATCTATGAATAAAATTCCTGTTACCGTGCTCAGCGGATATCTGGGCTCCGGTAAAACCACATTGCTCAATCACATTCTGCACAACAGAGACGGCCTGAAGGTCGCTGTTATTGTCAATGACATGAGTGAGGTCAACGTCGATGCTAGTCTGGTGAAATCCGGCAACACTCTCTCCCGGACCGAGGAAAAGCTGGTGGAAATGTCCAATGGGTGCATCTGCTGTACACTCCGCGACGACCTGCTGCGTGAAGTGAGCAATCTGGCCGCGGAAGGCCGGTTTGATTATATCCTGATCGAATCCTCCGGGATCAGCGAGCCGGTTCCGGTCGCGCAGACCTTTACGTATGCTAATCCTGATCTGGATATTGACCTGACGGAGCTCGCCAGACTGGACACGATGGTCACCGTTGTGGATGCCAACCGTTTCTGGCATGATTTCGCTTCCGGAGACAGTCTGATCGACCGTAATATGACGGCGGGCGAAGGGGATTTCCGCGATATTGTAGATCTGCTTATTGATCAGATTGAGACCTGCGATGTATTGCTGCTCAATAAATGCGATCTCGTTGAAGAGCAGGAGCTGAACAAGCTTGAGGCTGTGCTGCGCAGACTTCAGCCGGGTGCCAAGATCATCCGTACGGTCAACGGTGTCGTTGATCCCAAGGAGATTCTCAATACGCATTTGTTTGATTTTGAGAAGACAAGTATGTCCTCCGGCTGGATTGCGGAGCTGAATAAGGAGGAGCATACACCGGAGACCGAAGAATATGGCATTGGCTCCTTCGTCTACCGGTGCAGAACACCTTTCCACCCGCAGAGATTAAGCTTCTTCTTCAGCAATTGGCCGGAAGAAGTTGTGCGGGCGAAGGGGCTGGTCTGGCTGGCCGCGAAGGGCGATCTCGCCGCGAGCTTAAGCCAGGCCGGGCCTTCGATCCAATTTGGTCCGGCCGGTTACTGGCTGGCGACTCTGCCGAAGGAGCAGCAGCTTGAAGTGCTGGCGGTCGAGCCTGACGTGAAGGCCAGATGGGACGAGCAGTGGGGCGACCGGATGAATGAGGTTGTGTTCATCGGAGTGGCCATGGACCGTGCGGCGATTGAAGCCAGACTGGACCGCTGTCTGTTGACCGGAGAAGAACTGCAGCAGGACTGGAGCCAGTTCAATAATCCGCTTCCTTGGCCTGCCGAGGAGCTGCTGGCAGCCGCTCAGGAGTAGCGGCGGTAAGCGAGCACAAGTAGAGAGCGGATCTCATAGAGGGTGCCTCCAGCGAGTTAGCATTTAGAAGGACCTGTTTCCACGTGTGAGTGGAGAATGGGTCCTTTTTTATTCATTTAGATTTTATATTGTTTGTTGCACATCGTTGTAGTTAATCTTAATAATTACGATTAATTTGCCGTAATGGGTTTACAAATCGTAATCATTACGATAATATGTTTGGAGTCAATACGTAATGTTTACGATTAATCCAAAGCGGATTAGGAAAGAAAGGATATGTGCCATGATTTTATCATCCATGCGGGATGTGGTGTTTGGTTACGGGAACGAGCCTGTGATTGACTCCCTGTCGCTTGATATTGAAGCCGGGCAGTTCATCGGGATTACCGGCCCGAACGGTGCGGCAAAGACCACGCTGCTGAAGCTGTTGCTGGGGCTGCTGCGTCCGTGGAGCGGAACAGTCACACTGAACCGGGAGATCACGGGAGGAGGCAAGCTTGCTGTCGGCTATGTTCCGCAGCAGGTGGCTTCCTTCAATGCCGGATTTCCCAGCAAGGTTATTGAACTGGTCCGTTCCGGCTGCTACACCCGACTTGGCTTGTTCGGCAGGTTCACGAAAAGTGAGGAGGAAATTGTCGAGCGCAGCCTGAGACAGGTGGAGATGTGGGACTACCGCGACCGCCGGATCGGGGAATTGTCCGGCGGGCAGAAGCAGCGGGTCTGCATCGCCCGTGCGCTCGCAGGACAGCCTCAGGTACTGGTGCTGGACGAACCGGCCACAGGCATGGACATCGCCAGCCGTACCGGCTTCTACAAGCTGATGCGACATTATGTCAGCCAGCACGGGCGCACCGTCATTATGGTCACGCACGGCCTGGAGGAGACAAGCGCTTATCTAGATACAGTGATCAGCCTGGAACGGAAGGAACAGGAGGGCTGGCAATGTTTGGTTACGAATTCATGCAGCGTGCATTTTGGGCCGGGGGCCTGATCGGGATCATCGGGCCGCTGCTCGGCGTATATCTGATGCTCCGCCGTCAGGTGCTGATGGCCGATACCCTCTCCCATGTGTCGCTCGCGGGTGTGGCGCTGGGCTCAGTGCTACAGCTGAATCCCGCACTCAGCGGCTTCGCGGTAGCTGTCATCGGCGGTATCGTCATCGAGCAGCTACGCCGTTCTTACCGTACATACAGCGAGCTACCGGTTGCCATTATTATGACCTCGGGGTTAGCGCTGGCAGTTGTGCTGATGAGCCTGCAGCAGAATCTGAGCAAGAGCTTCAGCTCGTATCTGTTCGGCTCTATCGTAGCTGTGAGTGATACGCAGCTTAGACTGATTGCTATCGTCACAGCGGCAGGCCTGCTGTACTTCGTCCTGCTGCGGCGGCCGCTCTACAGCCTGACCTTTGATGAAGAAACGGCCAGCATCGGCGGCGTGCATACGGGCCTGTTATCCTTTTCGTTCGCTGTGCTCACCGGGATGACCGTTGCGGCAGCAATGCCGGTGGTAGGGGTATTGCTGGTGTCCGCACTTATTGTGCTGCCAGCCTCGCTTGCGCTGCGTATCGCTTCCGGCTTCACCGCCGCGGTTCTGATTTCCATCGGCGTGGGCCTCACCGGTGTTTTTAGCGGCCTGGCAACATCCTATTATATCAATACGCCTCCCGGAGGCACGATTGCCCTCATTCTGCTGTTGTTCCTGCTGACCGCCATCGCAGTGCAGAAGCTGAGCAGGCGGCGGAACCGCCGTAACACACATAAATCCTTAAGCAAATTCCATAAACCCATATAAGAACAGGAGTTAACATTTATGAAGTCTAAATTCAATTTCCGCCATCTTGCCGTCTTGTCCCTATCAACCCTGCTGATTGCCGCCGGTTGCGGCAAAAACAATAGCGCAGATTCTGCCGCTACTGCTGCTACTGCTTCAAATGCGCCAGCAGCCGAGACAACTGCCGTTCCGGCAGCAGACAAGCTGGACATTAAGGTCAGCTTCTACCCGATGTATGAATTCACCAAGAATGTTGCAGGTGAGCTTGCCGATGTCGAAGTCTTGGTTCCGGCCGGCATGGAGCCGCATGACTGGGAGCCGACGGCACAGGATATGGCCAAGATTACAGATGCCGATGTGCTCGTCTATAACGGAGCCGGCATGGAGGGCTGGGTTGAGCAAGTGCTGGACAGTGCTTCGGGCAGCAAAATGGTCACCGTGGAAGCCAGTAAAGGGCTTGAAATTAGGGAAGGCTCAGAGGAAGAAGCGGATGCTCACAGTCACGAACATGAGGAAGCCGGACATGCCGGGGAAGCCCACGATCACGAACATGGAGAAGCCGGACATGCTGAAGAAGCTCATGATCACGAAGAAGGTGAACATGCGGAGGAAGGCCATGCTCATAATCATGGCGGTCTGGACCCCCATGTCTGGCTAGCTCCTGAACTTGCAATCCAGGAAGTGCGTACTATCGAAGCCGCGTTGTCCGCTGCTTCCCCAGCGAACTCAGCTGCCTTCAAAGCCAACGCCGAGGCCTATATTGCCAAACTGGAGGCGCTGCACCAAGAGTTTCAGGATGGACTCAAGGATACAAAACGCAAAGATTTTATTACTCAGCATGCCGCCTTTGGCTATTTGGCTGAGGCATACGGCCTGACACAGGTGCCGATTGCCGGCCTCTCTCCGGAACAGGAGCCATCCGCTGCCCAAATGGCCGGAATTGTTGAATTCGCCAAGGCCCATGACGTAAAAACGATCTTTTTCGAGACGCTGGTATCCTCCAGTGTTGCTGACACAATTGCCCAGGAAATTGGTGCCAAGGCCGCTGTCTTGAATCCGATCGAAGGACTGACGGATGAGGACCGCAGCAATAACCTTGATTATATCGGTATCATGCGCCAGAACCTGGAAGCGCTGAAGACGGCACTTAACGAATAGAGCAGAATTCATCATTGGCAACTCATTCAAACAACGGAAGGCGGATAAACAATATGGCCAAGAAATCAAAAGTAGTCAAAGAATTAAAACGGCAGGAATTGGTGGCTAAATACGCAGATCGACGGAGAGAGCTGAAGGCCAAAGGAGACTATATGGCCCTGCAGAAGCTGCCGCGTGATTCCTCCGCTACCCGGCAAAAGAACAGATGCGCTGTTTCCGGCAGACCCAGAGGGTATTTAAGCAAATTTAAAATTTCCCGGATCGTCTTCCGGGATCTGGCGCTGAAGGGTCAAATCCCCGGCATAACCAAGTCCAGCTGGTAAAATCAGGTGTTGTGTTTCAGCTTTGAAGGAACGGCTAATTCTCGACTTTACAGGGGATTGGCCGTTTTGCTGTGTTCATTATCTTTGCCTGGGTTTGAGGAGTGGATTATTATAGAAGAAAAGCAGGATTGATTCCAGAAGGAGGGATTCAGCATGAGCTTCTTTCCCGGAGGAAGAGCGGATCAGCAGAAAGGACGAAATATGGGGAGCGTTGTTCTCCAAAAGCCATCCCTGCCCTTGGGCCTCAAGGCTGCCCAAACGGTACGGCTGGGGCGTGCACTTAATGCCGAGGGCAAAATCTCCCTGTATGCCAAGGAATCACCTGAATATGATCACTTTACGTCACATGAGGATGCAGGCGTAAAGCTGCTGAATGCAATGCGCAGCAAACGCAGCTGAGAAGGGAGGAAGAAGGTTGTACAAGTCAATAGAAGAGATTACGCTGAATACCTGGCCTGCGGAGCAGAGCGTAATGCTGGAGGGCTGGGTGCTGCGTTCGGCAGCGGACTACACGAAACGGGCGAATTCGGTCAACCCGCTCTACGGCCCGGAGGAACAGGATGCCGGACTTGGAATGTTGCGGAAGATTCGGCTTGCAGAACAATATTATGAGGACGCCGGGCTGAATCCCGTATTCAAAATCACTCCGTATGCCCGGCCTGCCGGTCTGGATAAGGAACTGGAGTCGCAGGGATATGGCCTTGTCGAGCCGTCATCCGTCCGTGTTCTTGACCTGCAGGACCTGCCTGAATTTCGCAATGTCTATACGCTGCAGATCCGCGGCGAGCTGACAGAGGAGTGGCTGGAGGTCTTCGCTGATTTAACCGGGTTGTCCTCCGGGAACCGGGAGACGCTGCGCCGAATGCTGACCGCTTCCTGTTTGAAGCAAGGTTACGCTCTCTTGCTCAAGGATGGTGTTCCGGCTGCCTGCGGGCTTGGGGTAATCCAGCACGGGTACATAGGGCTGTATGATATCGTCACAGCTCAGGCTCACCGCAGACATGGGATGGCGGAGCAATTGATTCTGGGACTGCTCCACTGGGCCAAGGCCCAGGGTGCCGCAGCCTCCTTTTTGCAGGTGGTACAGGCGAATAAGGGCGCTTCAGCCCTATATGACAAGCTGGGCTACAAGGAGATTTATGAGTATTGGTACAGGGTCAAAACCCGGGAATAGAGGAGGCGAAATATGTGTCACAATACTGGAGCGACAGATTTGCCCGGGAAGGTATGATTTGGGGAGAACAGCCCAGCGGATCGGCGCTGCGGGCTAAAGCGTGGTTCCTTGAGCAGGGGATCAAGTCCGTCTTGGTTCCGGGTGCGGGCTATGGCCGCAATACGAAGGTGTTCTCGTCACAGTTTGACACTTACGGCATAGAGCTGAGCAGTGCCGCACTGAAGCTTGCTGCGGAATGGGACAGCAGCACACGGTTTATCGAAGGATCGGCACTGGAGCCTCAGCTGGAGCACCAGGTGGAAGCTGTCTACTGTTACGATGTGCTTCACTTGTTTCTTGCCGGTGAGCGGTACCGCCTGATTGATGCGGCTCTTGCGCAGCTGCGGCCCGGTGGCCTGCTCTACTTCACCAGCTTCTCTGATGAAGATCCGAACTATGGCTGCGGAAGAAGACTGGAGCCGGGGACCTACGAGTATAAGGAAGGGAAATATGCCCACTTTTTCAGCGATGCCGATTTGCGGGAGCATTTTGCCGGAACGGAGATTGTTGAGACCGGCACATTTACGGATTCGCTGTACAGTCCGCAGGGCGGAAGCCATGAATACATACTTAGAACTATTCTCGCATGCAAAAGAGGATAGAACCCTGGCAGTAAGACGTTTTTTTTGTAGTCCGCGCAACCGGATTTCAGCTTGCCGGCCACGCGGTTCAGACCTAAACGAATTTCCCTTGAGTCGGGACAGACAACTCCTTGAATGTCTTGCATAAATGAGCCAATGCAGGCGACAGCTCTGGAACAGCCATGGGCAGGCCATGCCCGGCAAGCAAGACTTGCGGATCGAGAAGTGCGAGCTTGCGCACAGACTTCTCCGCCTCCACCCAGTCTAACGTGAAATAAGCCGGAGGACCGTGCAGTTCCTTGTGCTGCGTAATTACCGCAAATGCCGATTCCTGCTTCACTGTAATTAAAGCGTCTCCTGCTATAAGCACCCTGTCTTCGGGACGGAAAAGAGAGATATGCCCCGGGCTGTGCCCCGGCGTATGCACCCATGTCCATCCTTTGGCCCCGGGAACACTTCCGTCTTCCGGCAGCGGATGCACAGCTGCACCGAGATCAATGCCACGGTGCGGATAAAGCGGGGCTGCTACGGCCATCAGGCCGCCGCCAACGGATGGATCAGCCGGAGGATAATCCTCTTTTCCGGTGAGATAAGGCAGCTCCAGAGGGTGGGCATACACCGGAGTTCCTTTCCATTCTTCCAGCAGCTCCTTCAGGTTGCCGACATGATCAAAATGCCCGTGCGTCAGCACAATTGCCTGCGGCGGTTTGCCAAACTGCTCTCTGGCCGTGTGCATAATGCTCCCTGCGAAGTTTCCAAGTCCGGTGTCCACCAGAATCCAATCTGATCCGGGCCGGCCAATAAAAGCTGCGTTCGCAAATAAGGTCCGAAGACCCAACACTCCGGCTGCCACTTCCCATGTTTCAGTAAAACCGGCAGTCAGTATACCGTTCCATTCCATCCGCGTTCCTCCTGTTTGTTACTAGCTCAAGTGAGTTCACCTTGTAGTATGGCCTTTTTCATAAAATAAAAAGCATAGCTGCTCAAAGCAGTCCCGAGCCGGGGGACACGTCAAATGGCCCTTCTCGCAATGAAGAAGGACCTTGTGTGTTTGTTGTTAAGAAGATGTACTTAGGACAAGCCGTTTGCTGGATGAACCTGCGGTTTAATCGGGTTAATGCAGCTCACAATCAGCGAACAGGATATGCCGCGGGATACGGAAGAAATTCTCTGCTTTCTCCTGCAGTGCGAGGGTTGGGAGATGGCTCTGATGCAGCCATTTGCGGAAGGTGCCGGGATGGACACCGATCCAGATGCTGACATCGGTGACGGAGAAATCGTAAACCATGCACAGACCCGTAAGAATGACATTGCTGCGGGGTGAGCCCGCAAGTGTTCTTTTCATAAACCGTGAAGGTGTCGGCTGGCAGACTATCGGACTTTGCCGTACAAGTGCTTCGTTGAACAGGATGTGGGACGGATAGCCAAGCAGGCGGCAGACCTTGTCCAGATTGGTTCTGGAGGGGATGCGGCCCTCGTACACCCAGGCGCTTACACTGCGCGAGGAGACGGAGAGCTCTTCCGCAAGCCGGGACAGCTTAATGTCCTTGGCCATCAGGATGGCAAGCAGCACACGGTTGCGGATTTGACTGCGTTTAGGCCGGCGAAATCTTTTGACCCGTACACCTTGTCCAAGATATTTACGGTTGATCAGAGACCAGGCCTGGATTTTGTGAGATTCTGGTTGATTCTTAGGCATACTTCCTCCGAATTTTTAAGGTTATACTACAATACTTTCTGAAGTGCTGCAATGGTTAATGCTGTAATTGCTTACATACATGCTTAAGTTTCTTTCAGAAGTGATGGTGTTATGATATATTTTTAATAATCATTTTACAAATTTAATCGTTGGGAGCGAAATAGATGATTAAGCATATTGTGTTTTTTAAATTGAAAGACCGGTCCCCGGAGAAAGTCGAAGCCACAGTTCAGGTCCTCCGGAACATGGAAGGCAGAATTCCGCAGCTGCTCTCCATCGAGGTCGGTGCCGATCTGATTCATTCCGAGCGTTCCTTTGATATTGCACTTGTAACGGTGGTAGCCTCCATGGAAGATTTGCAGGCTTACCAGGTTCACCCGGCCCATAAGGAAGTTATTGCCCATATCAATGAGGTCAAGGAGCTTTCGATTGCAGTAGATTACGAAATCTAAAGCAGGATGTCTATGGCAGGAAAACCCATTAAATACCGAAAGCGGTGACGTAAATGCGTGAGCTTGAGTATCCGATGGAAGCCTTAACGTATCTGATCGTATTTTTGGCAGCCTGCTTTATTATGCTGTTCTGGCTGAAACGCCGCGGCAAACGCGGAAAGTAGCAGCCATTACTTTCGTTCTACTTAAACCACCAGAGTTGGAGGGTCAGCTGTGTATTATGTCAACCGAAAGCAAATCGAAATGATACTTGGCCAAATCCCCGATATCAGAGCCGGTCTTCAACATGCGGCATCTGCATGGGATGGCAGCATCATCACAGGACTCGTGCAGGAACGATGCCTGCATTTGGCGATAGAGGTTGTGACTGATGTCGGCAGCTACCTGATCGACGGGTTCATCATGCGTGATGCCGGCAGCTATGAAGACATTATCTCCATTATCCATGAAGAAAAAGTCCTCGGTGACAGCGGAATCTACGAGGTGCTTATCCAGCTCGTATCCCTGCGCAAACCGCTGGTGCAGGATTATTATACCTGGGAGCGCAGCGCGCTGCATCCGTTAACCCATGTGCTCCCGCAGGTGCTGGAGCAGTTCGCGGAGGAAGTGCGCAGATATCTGGACCAGGAGCTGGGTACTGGACAATAACTGGACAATAACTGGGAAATGCCTGAACTAAGCCAGTGCTGCACAACTATTATACACGGCGAAAGCCGTGAAAGAGAGGAGGTCCTTGCGGATGAAAAAGGGGCAGGAAAGCGGATCTACACGACGTTTGATTATGACACTCCTGAAGAAAAAAGGCCCGCTGACGATCGGTGCGCTGGCGGAGGAACTGGGAATTACCGAAATGGGCGTACGGCGTCATGTACTGCAGCTGGAGCAGGAATCGCTGGCCAAGACCAAGGTTGTCCGCCAGGCCATGGGCCGTCCTCTGCATGTCTATTCACTGACTGAGCGGGCTGAAGACCATTTTCCCAAAAGCTATCATAACCTGGCGCTTGAATTGCTGCGGGAGCTGGATCACGGCAGCGGCCTGGAGGCCGTCAATGTGCTGTTCGAAGGCCGGCGGCGGCGGATGCTGGCCCAGTACGCTCCGATGATGGAGAACTGCAATCTGGAGGAGCGGGTTGCCGAACTGTCTTCCATCCAGAATGCCGGAGGTTATATGGCTGAATGGAATAAGGAAGAGGACGGCTCCTATATTATGCGCGAATATAATTGTCCGATCCGCCAGGTAGCGACCCAATACCGGAAGGCTTGCCAATGTGAACATCAGTTGTTCGAGGAACTCCTGGGCGCCAAAGTTACGCGCAGTGAATGTATGGCGGAGGGCGGCCAGTGCTGCCGGTACGATATTACGCCGAGAGAAAAAGACAAAACTTCTGAAATGACCTCCTAATCAGTCACAGGACAAAACATCCATGCTTATGATATACCAGAACTAGGCGATTGCCCGGGTGGCCGGGCAGAGGCACTTGAATCCAAAGGAGAGATTGAGGATGAAAAAGGAATCCAAAAGTTTGCTGTGGGGTATTTTGGCCGGTAGTGTGGTAGGTTCAGTGACAGCGCTGCTGTTCGCTCCTAAACCAGGCAAAGAGCTGCGTAAAGATATTGCGGAAGGTACCACCGGAGCCATTGATAAAGTGCAGGATGTCGCCGGGCAGGCCGGAGACAAAGGCGCGGAGCTGTACGGCAAAGCCAAAGAGGCGGTAGAAACTGTTGTAACCGAAGTTAAGGAATGGAGCAAGCAGTACATCCATGCCGATGAGGAAGAAAAGTATATCACTCTCAGCGGAAAAGCAGTTGAAGAAGCAGAAGCCGTATCGGACGCTGCGGAAGCCGCCTTTGAAGAGGCTGCTGCTGGCAGTGATGAATCCGCTGCGGAGATTGAAGACGTTCTGGAGGATGAAGTAAAGGATGACAAAGGCAACGGTGAGATCGCCTGATTTCACGGGATAGGCCATTCTCAGGGAATCCTAATAATATACACGCTTCCGGCCAAGAGCCGCTTTTCGCAACACGGCGGAAGGTGGCTCTTGGCGGCTGGAACAACAGTGGAATATTGGGCTGGACACCGGAGCCGATCAATGCTTCTCTTGAACTGTAACGGCAAAAGGAGTATTATCTGCAATTGGGGCTGAAGGCCAGGTACACTTTGTTTAAGCCTTACATAAGCTACACAAAACAAGTAAAAGGAAGCGGTGTGTTCGTGCAGCAAGCTATAGCAATATTGGACTCGGGTGTGGGGGGACTTACGGTTGTCAAAGAAGTAATGAGACAGCTCCCGCGGGAGAAAATCATCTATTTTGGAGATACTGCCCGCGCCCCTTACGGACCCCGTTCAACCGAGGAAGTGAAACTGTTCACCGAGCAAATCGTGGACTATCTAATTCAATTTAATCCTAAAATGATCGTTATTGCCTGCAATACTGCAACTGCGGCAGCTCTTGACTATATCTCTGCCAAGGTGTCCATTCCTGTCATCGGAGTCATCCATCCGGGTGCCCGTGCGGCGATCAGCGCAACCAAAATAGGCCAGGTCGGCGTAATTGGCACCATCGGAACCATTAAGAGCGGAGCCTATACCGCAGCGCTTCAGGAGCTGTCACCGTTTGTCAAGGTAGTCAGTCAGGCCTGCCCGGCGCTTGTCCCTTATGTCGAGCAGGGGTTGTTCCGCACGGCGGAGAGCGAAGCGGCGGTGGCGGAATCCCTCAACGGGATCAAATATGAACCGATTGATACGCTGATTCTGGGCTGTACCCACTATCCGTTCCTGGTAGAACCGATTGGCAAGGTCATGGGACCCGGTGTTAAGCTGATCAGCTCCGCGGATGAAACCGCGCGGGAGATCAGCACGATCCTATATGACAAAGGCAAGCTTGCCCGTGGGGATGAAAGTCCGATTCATCAATTTTTCTGCAGCGGAGATGCCGAGATGTTCCAGCGGATCGCCCGCGACTGGCTTGGAGAACAGATCAAGCGTACTCCTGTTGTGTGGCAGGTATCTTCGTTATAGGCTTTGCTGTGAGGAAACAATAGGGACAATCCCTCGGATTGGGAAATTTCAGAATCAAGGGCGTTTATGATAGACCGGGAGGTATCACTCCGGGTCTTTTTTTCGTAACCTCCAAGACCTTATTTACCTGCCAGGGTGATTTTGTCCTGCACAAATGAATAGTTGCGATACTTCAGAATTTATTGTATGCGTTTACATTTATTTGTGCGGAAGGGGTGAACTGTGCTCATTTCTTTCATGCAGGGCAGTAGGGGCTGCATACAATAGGGTTGAGGGCTGTGTCCTGTTGTCTCCGCGGGTATTGTCCGCCCGGGCGGCAGGGGATGACGGCAACTAGAGGGCCGAGAGGATGAGACATATGCAGCAATATATTGCCCGCAGGGGAGATACCGTTAGCCGAATTGCCGCCAGGCATGGACTTACACCGGAGCATGTAATTCAAGGAAACCCATGGGCCGGCAGGCAGCCTTATTTATATCCGGGCCAAATCCTGTTTCTGCCTTCCGCTCCACGCAGACGTTATTCTGTACAGGAGGGGGATGACGCCGAATTGATTGCCGCTTTATTTAATGTGAGTATAGATGAGCTTGAAATGCTGAATCCCGGAGTGACCTCAGGCCGCTGCTGCATACCGGGCAAAGTGCTGGTTATTCCTCCGGCGGCTTCACGGTCTGTAGTGTCTGTACGCAGCGAATATGGTCCGGATGATGTCGAGCAGGATATCGGCAAGCTGGTGGACAAATACCCGTTTGTTACAAGGGACAGCATCGGCGCAAGTGTGCTCGGCAAGCCGCTCCACCTGCTGCGGATAGGCAGCGGGTCCCGCCACCTCCATGTCAACGCTGCACTGCATGCCAACGAGTGGCTGACCTCGCCGTGCCTGATGTCGTTCATCGAACAATATGCCGCTGCGTATGAGGCAGGCAGGGATTGGCACGGCCACCGCCCCGAAGAGTGGCATAAGCATTGGACCTTGTGGGCAGTACCTATGGCTAATCCGGATGGGGTGGAGCTGGTGCAGGAGGGGGTACTGCCCGGCCAGCCCCACTATGAGGAGCTGCTGCAATGGAATTGCGGGCGGCGGAGCTTCCGGCATTGGAAGGCTAACATCCGCGGGGTGGACCTGGGCGATCAGTTTCCGGCCCACTGGGAAGAGGAACAGGCTCGCCGGGGAGTGCCGGGTCCTGCCCCGCGGAACTACAGCGGACCGGCGCCGCTCAGTGAGCCGGAAGCCGCCGCGCTGGCGGCGCTGGCGGAGCAGTATCCCGGTGATGCAGCCGTATCTCTGCACAGCCAGGGCGGAGAGATCTACTGGAACTACCGGGGATATGAGCCGCCGGAGAGCAAGGGATGGGCGGCAAGGCTGGCAGCGGCGAGCGGTTACCGGGCCGTTGAGCTGAGCGGCAGCGATGCCGGTTATAAGGACTGGTTCATTCAGCGCTTCCGGAAGCCGGGCTTCACGGTGGAGCTGGGCATCGGCAAAAATCCGCTGCCGCTGGCTGATTTTGAAGACATGGCGCTGGAAACCGGGCTTATTTTGGGTGCTATACTCTCAAATTTGAAATAAAAATGAAACAAACTTTGTAAATTTGCGTAATATAACAGCAAAGGGTACGGCCGCAGTCATTCCTATACGTGCTTTGCGGCTGAATCCTTTTTTATGGATATAACTGCTGATTAAGTGCTGTCCAACACTATCCCGGTGTCTGGAATTCAACATATTACCTATATCATTATTAGGAGGACCGTCATGAAATTCAGAAAACTGCTTTCGCTTAAACAATGGTCCCATATCTTCCGTAATTCCTGGCAGTATGTCATTTCTCCCAATGTCACGATAGGGGACAAGCTGCTGTTCACTATACCGGTGCTGCTCTACTGGGTGCTTCCTGATTTTATGCCGTTTCTGCCGATTGACGATATTGGTGTGACGATGCTGCTGATGGGCTGGTTTGTATCGCGGATGGACCGCAAATATCCTACTCTGAAGAGCGGAAGATGAATTTTTAGAGAATCTTTATACGCTCCATTCTGATCTATTTCGCCGATATGGTTGCTTTTACAGGTTACTTTCCTTAAAATAAATTATTGAGTATTTAAATTTAAGATGCCTGGGAGATGGATGAGGATGAACGTCAAAATTACCCGCAATGCGGCTAAAGTGATAAAGAAAACTATGGAGCTTGAAGGCAACAGCGAGCTCAAGCTGCGCGTAGCCATTACCCACGCTCACGGCGACCATGCCCACTACGGTCTGGATTTGGACACGCCTAAAGAGAATGATGTGGTAGTATCCACAGACAAGGAGATCGATGTAATTCTCGATCCGAACCAGCCGCTGCTGGATGGCGTGAAGATTGATTACCTGTATTTCCCTGAAGAAGGTTTTGTCATCACTAATCCGTCTAAAGGAAATCATGGCGATCACTAAACGTTCGCCCGTACCTTACGGACATAAAGAAGGGTTGCTTTATGGCTAACGAAATACAAATTTGCGATCAATGCAATTACACGAGAATGAAGAGCATTCTTCCCAAGCTGCGCAAGATGGCTCCCGATGCGGAGATCAAGATTGGCTGCAAGTCCTACTGCGGACCTTGCGGCAAGCGGGCCTTTATCTATATCAACGGCCGTTATATCAGTGCTCCGACTGAAGATGAGGTACTGGCGAAAGCCGCAGCCTTTGTCAAGCAGCCGGCAGTTAAGGAATAAATCCGTCATATATCACGAGGGGTGGCAATCGAACGGTTGTTTTGCCGACCCATCGCCACCCACAACAAGATTCGCCTCTGCTGACCAAGCGGGGGCTTTTTATTTTTCAAATTTACAGAGGTGTCCTATTCAGTCATTGCGGGACCTTTCCAGTTCTGCCCGATCCGCTCAGGTTCTGCCTGGTTTGGGCACCGGGGAGGCACATGGTATAATGAACCTGTTGTCTAAACTGATCTATACATAGGAGGGAATGATACTGTATGAAGCATCTTACCGACGGAACGATTCTGAATAATGGGGTTGTCATGCCCTGGTTTGGTCTCGGTACTTACAAAGCAGAGGGCGAGGAGGTCGCAAAGGCCGTCACGGCCGCTCTTGAGCTGGGTTACCGGAGCATAGACACCGCAGCGGTATACGGCAATGAAGAGGAAGTAGGCCGGTCGATAGCCGCCAGCGGCGTAGACCGGGACAGCCTGTTCGTGACCACAAAGGTATGGAACAGTGATCAGGGCTATGATACGACCCTGCGGGCTTTTGAGACCAGCAGCAAGAAGCTGGGACTGGATGTGATCGACCTTTATTTGATCCATTGGCCGGGCAAGGATAAATATAAAGAGACTTGGCGTGCACTGGAGCGCCTTAATCAGGAAGGCCGCGTCCGGGCAATCGGAGTCAGCAATTTCCAGATCCATCATCTGCAGGAATTGCTGAAGGACAGTGACACCGTGCCGGTCATCAATCAGGTGGAGCTGCACCCGCGGTTTATCCAGAAGGAGCTGCATGATTTCTGCGCACAGCATCACATTCAGATCGAAGCGTGGGCTCCGCTGATGAAAGGCAGACTGCAGGAGAATGAGCTGCTGAAGAACATCGCGGACAAGCATGGCAAGACCGTATCACAGGTTATTCTGCGCTGGGGGCTTCAGAGCCGTATCGTGATTATTCCGAAGTCGGTCACTCCGTCCAGAATTAAGGAGAACAGCGAAATCTTTGATTTCGAGCTGTCACAGGAGGAATTGGCTGCGATCAGCGGACTGGATGCCGGGGAGCGGATCGGCACCGATCCGGATCAATTGTTGTTCTAGGCAGTCCAGCATCTTTCACACAAAAAACGAGGCTGTTCCAAAAGCCATGATCTGGCTTATGGGAACAGCCTCGTTGGAAATATCTAAAAAAACCGGGCAGTGATCCATCCGTTACTGGAGGATCGCTGCCCGGTTTTCTTGTACAGTCTTCGAGACTGCACCGAATGATAATCAGGTCTGAGGGTTGCGCGGTGGGAGCGGCCCAAGGTATTGATAATATTGGCATTCGATCCGCCCGTTATACAGCTTGCGGCGCTTGTCCGCCTTGCGGCCGTACAATTGCTCGAATTCCTTCGACGGGCTGATGGCGAAGAAGGACCATGTCGGGAGATACAGCATCATTTCACCGAACTGGCGGGTCAGACGTTCGACTTCCTTGTCGTTGCTGAGCCGTTCGCCGTAAGGCGGATTGGTAATGATGCAGCCGTATTCGCCTTCCGGCCGTGCCTTCGCGGCAGCGATGTTCTTGAAGGTGATTTCACCGGCGAGACCGGCGCTTTTGGCGGCGGCTTCGGCAATTTCAATCGCCGCAGGATCAATGTCGCTGCCGGTTAATTGCAGCGGATAATCATCGCGCACGGCGTCGAAGGCTTCCTCGCGGGCTTCCTCCCACAGACGTTTCGGGATTTCCGGCCAATGCTCGGAAGGGAACGAACGCCGCAGTCCCGGCGCGATGTTCCAGGCGATCATCGCCGCTTCAATCAGCAGCGTGCCTGAGCCGCAGCAAGGATCGTACAGCGGACGGTGGCCGTTCCAGCGGCTGAGCTGGATCAGGGCGGCGGCCATTGTTTCCTTCAGCGGCGCTTCTGTAGCCTGACGGCGGTAGCCTCGTTTGTGCAGCGCCGGGCCGGTCGTGTCCAGCGTGATCAGGGCGATATCATTCAGCAGAATCATCTCAACCACATAACGCGGTCCATTTTCCGGGAACCATTCCGTACGGTACGAAAGCTTCAGCTTCTCGACAATGGCTTTCTTGACAATCCCCTGGCAGGCGGGTACGCTGGTAAGCTGGGATTTATGCGAGCGGCCTTCCACAGGGAATTCCCCATTCTCGGGAATCCAGTCCTCCCAGTTGATCGCTTTGACGCCTTCGAACAGCTCATCGAAGGTTTTGGCCGGAAACTGGCCCATTTTAACGAGTACACGGTCTGAGGTGCGCAACCATAAATTGCAGCGGCAGATGTCAATATAATCTCCGCTGAACAATACCCGTCCGTTCTCGACGGTGGTCTCATAACCCAGTTCGTTTAATTCGCGTGCTACTACAGCCTCCAGCCCCATGGGGGCGGTGGCGATCAATTGTAATTTGCCCAAATGCTCTCAACTCCGTTTAACTTGTAGATGGTAACGCAATGCCAGTACAATAAGGTAAGTTACCGGAAGGCGATACAACGTATTGCCGGCATTCTAAATATGCGCCTCGTCAAGGACGGCGCAGCTGATCCTTCTAAGTATAGGGGAATGCGCGGGACTTCACAACATGAACTAAAGGAGAATACATATGCCTAACCAAGAAGAATACAGCGAACAGCTTTATACAGAGGATGAGCTGCTGCTTGAAGTGAAGAAAGCAATCGCCGGGAACCACATGCCTGAGGTGTCCATCGCTCCGGGTTATGGACGGCTGCTCACCATGCTGGTGGGCCTGTCCCGTTCGAGGAACATTCTGGAGATCGGCGCGCTTGGCGGGTACAGCGGCATCTGCCTGTGCCGCGGACTAGCGGACGGCGGAAGCCTGACGTCGCTTGAGCTGAAGGCCGAATATGCCGGACTGGCCGGGCGCCACCTGCAGCAGGCCGGATTCGGCGATACGGTGGAATATAAAATCGGCCCTGCGCTGGACAGCCTGAAGCTGCTCGAAGCGGAGGGCCGGACTTTTGATTTCTTTTTCATTGATGCGGACAAGGAGAATTACCCGAATTATCTCGAATATGCGATCAGACTGGCCTCGCCGGGTGCAGTCATCGCCGGGGATAATATCTTCCTGCGCGGCCGCACCTTGAACACGGACAAGAACGGACCTGCCGTGCAGGCGATGCGCCGTTTCAACGAAATGATAGCGTCTGATCCACGCCTGAAAAGTACACTGCTCCCCGCCTATGACGGACTGGCTTTGGCAGTAGTAAAGTAAACACCGGATTTGCGCTTAGGGTACCTGCCGGATTACTCCCTATGCTAGCGGAATAGCCGCGGCTCCGTATTTTTATACAGCTTGAGCCGTACCCAGACGGTATTGATCAGCAGGAAGCAGCCGGAAATGATGAACAGGCCCTCAATGCCGATATAGCCAGACAGAAATCCGCCGATCACCGCTCCCAGCATATTGCCAAGGGCCAAGGTACTGCTGTTGAAGCCGAAAGCCCGGCTCTCCTTGCCGTCAGGCGTATAGGAACGGATAAGTGCATTGACGCTCGGGAGCAGCCCCCCCATGAAGACGCCCATCAGGAAACGGACAATAATCAGCTGCCAGACGCTGGTTACAAAAGCCTGCGGGATCAGGAACAGCGAAGCTCCGATCAGCGCGAAGGTTAAGATCCGGTGGGCGCCGATTTTGTCGCTCAGCTTGCCCAGTACCGGGGAGGCCAGCATATTGGAGATGCCGGTAACCGCGCTGACCATTCCTGCCCAGAAGGCGATGTTCACAGCGGAGCCGTGCAGCTTCTCCACATAGAGAGGCAGCAGCGACATCGGGCTGATCATTGCAAACTGCAGCAGAAAGGTAACGCCGAACAAGGCCGGAAGCTGTGGAACCTTGGCCAGCTCCTTGAAGCCTTCCATTACGGAAACCTGCGGAACCTGCGCAGCCTCGACCCGGTCAAACTTCTCTTTGACGAGGAACAAGGCCAGCAGCGAGGCGACGAACAGCAGCGCCCCGACGACATAGAAGATCGGGCGGAACCCGATCCAGTCAGCCAGCGCCCCGCCGATCAGCGGTCCCAGAATAGTACCGGCAACCGACCCGGACTGCATCAGCCCCATGGCGAAGCCCATCCGGGGTTTAGGTGTCGTTCCCGAGACGAGTGCGATGGAGGCCGGGTTGAAGCCGGAGATGGTTCCGTTCAGCAAACGGAGCAGCAGCAGCTGCATTGGAGACTGCGCAAATCCCATCAGCACAATGACGATCGCCATGCCGAAGCTGGAGCGCAGGAGCATGATTTTACGGCCGTATTTGTCGGCCAGCTTGCCCCACAACGGCTGGAACAGAAATGAGGTCAGAAAGTTCGCGGCAAAAATAAGCCCGGCCCACATTCCAATTGCATGATCACCCTGCACTCCCAGATCTTTGGCAAGATATAGAGACAGGAACGGGGTAATCATGGTCATCCCGGCATTTACCAGGAATTGGCCAAACCAAAGCACCATGAGGTTGACTTTCCATGTCTCCCAATTCTTCAAAGTGCTTTCACTTCCTTTCAGAGGATTCAAAGAGAAAATATTCACGAAAAATTGACATTCTATCAGTATATCATAGTTTTTTGGCTGGACGGTGCAACACTTGTCATAGTAATGTCATGGGATTGTCATTCCATGAAGGGTGGAATGGTTGTTACCTACTTTTAAAAAGGGCATAATAAGTTATATGTGTTTACAAATAACCTATCAAATCTAATGGAGATCTTATCATGACCTACAATGACACTTTTATCCGTGCCTGTAAGAAGCAAGAGACGGACCATGTTCCCGTATGGTACATGCGCCAGGCCGGACGTTATGATCCAGAATACCGTAAAATCAAGGAGAAATACTCGCTGCTGGAAATCTGCAGCCAGCCTGAGCTTGCAGCGGAAGTAACTCTGATGCCTGTACGCAAGCTGGGTGTGGATGCGGCGATCCTCTATTCCGACATTATGAATCCGGTGGCATCGCTTGGCGTTAAATTCGACATCGTCAAGAATATCGGACCGGTAATCGAGAATCCGATTGCTTCCGCAGCCGATGTGGACAGATTGAAGCCGATTGATGTAGAAGGGGATCTCAGCCACATCCTCAAGACCATTGCCATATTGGATAAGGAGCTGGAGGTGCCGCTGATTACCTTTGCAGGCGCGCCGTTTACCATTGCCAGCTATCTGATCGAAGGCAGGCCTTCCAAGAGCTATCACCGCACGAAAGAGATGATGTTCAGCCAGCCCCGGGTCTGGGAGAAGCTGATGGAGAAGCTGGGAGATATGGTGATCGCCTATCTGCGTGCCCATGTCCGCAGCGGCGGTAAAGCGTTCCAGCTGTTCGACAGCTGGGTAGGGGCTCTGGCTCCCCGTGATTTTGAACAATATGTCCTGCCAACCATTACGCGTATTTTTGCCGAACTTTCGGATCTCGATGTACCTAAGATCTATTTTCCCGGCGTAAGCTCCGGCGAACTGCTGCCAAGCCTAACAAATCTTAAGGCCGATGTCATCGGAGTCGACTGGCGTGTGAGCCTGAGTGAAGGCAGACGAAGAACAGGCGGCAGATTTGCGATCCAGGGTAATCTGGACCCTTATCTGCTTACAGCACCGATGGAGGTACTGAAGGAGCGGGCCAAGGAACTGATTGATGAAGGCATCCGGGAGCCGGGGTATATTTTCAACCTGGGTCACGGCTTATTTCCCGAGGCTTCTCTGGACACGCTAAGGGAGTTGACTGAGTATGTGCACGAGTACTCGGAGCAGGCGCTGAAGGAAGCTGCACAGCCAAGAGCTTAGGTTGAACAACAGATTGCAGAGTATGGACATTATTCGTAAAAGGGGATGGAATCTGTGACAGCAAAAATCGGAGTTCTCGTGATGTCATACGGCACGCCTGAAAGTTTGGAGGGCGTAGAGGCTTATTACACCCACATCCGGCGCGGCAATGCACCTTCAGCCGAGCAGCTGAAAGAACTGAAGGACCGCTATGAGGCTATTGTCGGGGGAGTCTTCCCGCTTAGAGAGAACACGGACCGGCAGGTGGAGGCTTTGCAGGAGGCGCTCAATAGCGGCCACGGCGGTGAGGATGTTCAATATGTGTGTTATCAGGGGCTTAAGCACGCACATCCTTTTATTGAAGACGGTGTTGAAGCTATGGCGCGGGATGGCATCACCCAGGCGGTCGGGATTGTACTTGCTCCCCATTATTCGGTAATGAGTGTAGGAACCTACATTAAACGTGCCAGGGAAAAAGCTGAAGCCAGCGGAGTCAACATGGAATTTGTGGAGAGCTATCATCTGCATCCCGAGCTGATTGATGTGCTCACCCGCAGAGTGTCTGCCAAACTTGACCTCTTTGAAGAGACCGGCGCCGCCCGGGATGAGGTTCGTGTATTGTTCAGCGCCCATAGCTTGCCTGAACGGATTCTGGCCATGGGCGATCCATACCGGGATCAGCTTCTGGAAACGTCAAAAGCCATCGCCGAGCAGGCCGGTGTAACCTCCTGGCAGTTTACCTGGCAGAGCGCGGGCAGAACGGCTGAGCCTTGGCTGGGCCCGGACATTCTGGATACGCTGCGTGAGCTTGGCGAAGCTCAGGTGAAATACGTGCTGTCGGCCCCGATCGGTTTTGTTTCCGACCATTTGGAAGTGCTGTATGACCTCGACATTGAGGCGCAGGCACTGGCTTCGGAACTGGATCTGCGGCTGATGCGCACCGATTCGCTGAACAGTGACCCGGCCTATATGTCGGTCCTCAGCGATGTGGTGCGCACCAAAGCGAGTCAACTGAAGGTGAACCAGTCATGACGGGTTCACCCCGTAAGGTAGTCATTATCGGCGGAGGCCTCAGCGGCCTCAGCGCCGCTTTTTACGTTCGCAAATACTACCGGGAAGCCGGAATACAGCCGGATATTGTGCTGATCGAGAAGGAGAAGGTGCTGGGAGGCAAGATCGAAACATTGCAACGTGACGGCTTCGTCGTTGAGAAAGGGCCGGATTCTTTTCTGGCCCGCAAAACGGCTATGAGCGATCTGGCCAAGGAGCTGAAGCTTGATCATGAGCTGGTGACCACCAATCCGAATGCCAAAAAGACGTACATACTGCAGCGCGGCAAACTCCACCCGATGCCGGCGGGGCTTGTTCTCGGCATTCCTACAGAGCTGAAGCCGTTCCTGAAGAGCGGTCTTGTGTCGTTCAGCGGCAAAATGCGGGCGATGCTGGACTTCGTTCTTCCGCCGCGCCGGAGCAGCGAAGATGAATCGCTCGGCCAGCTGATTGAGCGCCGTCTTGGCACTGAGGTGCTGGAGAATATGACCGAACCTCTGCTTGCCGGTATATATGCCGGAGATATGCGCAAGATCAGCCTACAGGCGACCTTCCCCCAGTTTGGTGAGGTGGAACGCCAATACGGCAGTCTCATCCGCGGAATGACTACGGGCCGCAAACCTGTCGAGACGCATACGGGCACCAAAAAAAGCGCCTTCCTGACCTTTCGCAAAGGACTGCAAAGTATGGTTCATGCCCTGATTCATGAACTGCATGATGTGGAGCAGCGCACCGGAACGGGTGCCGCCCGTATTACCGTCCGCACTGATAGCGGCCGCTCTTCCGCAGCCGAATCCGGTCCGCGGTACGCGGTAGAGCTGGATAACGGCGAAACGCTTCTGGCTGACGATATATACGTCACCGCGCAGAATTTTGCTGCCGCTGAGCTGCTCCGTCCCCATGTGGATGTGTCCGCACTGGATAACGTCAACTATGTATCGGTAGCCAATGTGGTAATGGCCTTTGCCAAGAAGGATATCGTTACGGAATATGACGGGTCGGGGTTCCTTGTTCCCCGCAAGGAAGGGCGCAATATTACCGCCTGCACCTGGACTTCTACCAAATGGCTGCATACAAGCCCTGAGGACAAGGTGCTGCTGCGCTGTTATGTCGGCCGTTCAGGCGATGAACAGAATGTTGAGCTGCCGGATGAGGCGCTTGCGGAGCTGGTGCGCAAGGATCTGCGGGAAATTATGGGAGTTGGCGCACAGCCGCTCTTCACGGAGATTACCCGGCTGAAGCATTCCATGCCGCAGTATCCGGTCGGTCATCCCGGCCGTATCGCAGGGCTGCGCAGTGAGCTGTCGCAGAAGCTCCCGGGCGTCTACGCTTTTGGCGCCGGTTATGATGGCATCGGGATGCCTGATTGCATCAAACAGGCCAAGGAGACGGCTGAAGCCGCAGCCGGAAGCTTGAACAAGCAGCCCGCACCTGTAGGTGCATCCAGAGGTTAGAACCAAACGGTGAAGCGGAGGTGGTGGCGCTTCACCGTTTTTTTATGGAATTCCCGCCCGGCTATTTTGGAGGGAGCAGCATGAGTTATGCTATAATAGAAACAATTTAAAGGCAAAGGGGATTGTTTGTACCCATGTATCCGCCGAGATCACGCACACGACAGAACAATAAGCGCAGCACTAAACGCCGGCGCAGAAGGGTTTGGGCGTGGACCAACGTAAGTTTGCTTTTGTTGATGACCGCTATGCTAACCTATTATTTTATTGGAGATCACGACAAAGAGAATGCTGCCCCGCCACCGCCGTCAGAGGCGGTAGTTTCGCCCTTACCGGACGCCGTGACACCTGAGCCTGAAGCTACGGCGACCGTAACTCCTGAGGTCACAGCTAGTGCTGAACCAACTCTAGAACCCTCTCCAGAACCCTCTCCAGAGGCTTCACCGGCACAGGAGAATATAGCAGAGGCAACGCCGTCCCCCGAGGCTAGCAGAGCTCCAGAGACTGCAATAGGTTCCGGAGACGAAGGAGATGGCGGAGATGGTGGAGATGGTGGAGATGGTGGTAAGAATACCGGCGATGCGGTTTCCGGATTGCCGGAGAATGCCGGGGACACAGTCACGCTGAATTTTGCCGGGGACGTGATTTTTGCCGGCAAGGTCGGGGAACTGCTCCAGAAGAAAGGGTATGATTATTCCTATTCTGCCCTGAATGGAGTGTTTAAGAAGGATGATCTCACCGTAGTGAATCTGGAAACACCGATTACTACGGGTGGTGTGAGCGCCGAGAACAAGCAGTTTGTATTCAAGGGAGCGCCAGAGGCCTTGGATGCGCTGAAGTCAGCCGGTGTGGATGCGGTAAATCTTGCCAATAACCATACGCTGGATCAAGGGGAGCAAGGTCTGCTGGATACTTTGAGCAACCTCAGCAAGCGGGGGATTCCTTATGTAGGGGCAGGAGCTGACAGCAAGGAAGCTTATACGACCCAATATTTTGAGCGCCAGGGAATCCGGATAGCCTTGCTTGGCTTCACACGTGTTATTCCTCATACGGACTGGATCGCCGGAGCGAAGAAGCCCGGTGTTGCTTCTGTCTATGACAGCAGAGAAGGGCTGAAGGCCATCGCCGCAGCCAAGAAGAAGGCTGACCTGGTCGTTGTAGTTGTCCACTGGGGGAAGGAACGGGTTGAACAATATGATGCGACCCAGCAGGAGCTGGGACACAGCTTTATTGATGCCGGAGCGGACCTGGTGATGGGCGGCCACCCGCATGTGCTGCAGGGGATAGAGCCGTACAAGGGCAAATGGATCGCTTACAGCACAGGCAATTTTATTTTCACACGGTCCAAGGTTCCTGCTACGTGGGAGACCGCTGTTTTTCAGGCACAATGCACTGTCAAAGGCGAGTGTTCGCTGAAACTAAGCCCGATGGACGCCGAATTAGGCCAGCCTGTGCCTATGAATGATGTGGATGGACAGCTTTTGCTGAATAAGGTTCACTCCTTATCTTCAGGACTCGTAACTATCAGAAACGACGGAACTGTCGTACAAGCCGGCAAATAGGGCTAAACCAACAAGATAGTCGTAAGCAGCTCGCACCGGTCCCTGCAGAATTCACGGGGGAATCCGGAGACAGACCATACTTCTGCTGGAGGTACTTATGATGAAAAACATGTGTGTAGCCCACCGTGGATTCTCCGGGAAAGCACCGGAGAATACGCTCGCAGCCGTTCGCATGGCGCTTGCTCTGCCTTATGTACGCTGGATGGAAATTGATGTTCAGCTTACCAGAGACGGGGTGCCGGTCGTCATCCATGATTTTACGCTGGACCGGACGACGAACGGACACGGCAAGATTAAAAACATGGATTATGAGCATCTCCGGCGCCTGGACGCGGGAAGCTGGAAAGGGCGTGCCTTCCGGGGAGAACGGGTCCCTTCGCTGGAAGAGGTACTTGAGCTTGCTTCCGGACGGCTGCGCCTGAATATTGAACTGAAGACTAGCGGTGATATGTATCCGGGCCTGGAGAAGGCAGTCATTGACCTTGTCTCTTCCAAAGGGATGCGGGATGATGTTGTGCTGACCTCCTTTGATGCCGGGGCATTGCAGCGGATTAAGGAGCTGGATCCGCGGTTTCGCACTGGTCTGATTTATGATTCCAGAACCGGTGATCCGGCCCGTAAGCTGAAGGAGCTGGACTGCTCCTTTCTGTCCATCAGCTTTGCAAGGCTGAATCCGGGGCTGGCGAAGCTGCTTGCCGAACGCGGCGTCAAAACGATGGCCTGGACGGTGAACAAGGCGAAGGAGATGCGCCGTCTGGCTGAAATGCATTCCGATATTATGATCTGTACGAACCGTCCGGATATCTGGGGTGAAACTTTTCTGAAGGCTTAAGGACATACCAATGGACGGGAAAAGGAGCTGATTATAATGTGTGCAGATGTTAATAACATATACTGTGTTGGACGCAATTATAAATTACATGCCGAGGAGCTGGGAAACCAGGTTCCGGTGGAGCCGCTGATCTTCCTGAAGCCCTCCCATGCGGCGGTATCTCTCGATAAGGCCATTATTCATCTCCCGCAGGATGCCGGACTTATTCACTATGAAGGTGAACTGGTACTGCGCATCGCACGTGATTATGTACCGGGCATGAGCGTGGAGGAACTGGTGGATGTCATGGCGCTCGGCCTGGATTTCACCCTGCGTGACGTGCATAATGATCTGCAGAAGAAAGGCTTGCCATGGACGGCTGCCAAAGGCTTCAAGAACGCTGCTCCGCTCACCCCTTATATTGCTTTTCCCGAGCAGGAGGAGCTGGAAGCAACAGATTTCACCGTGCTGAAGAATGGGGTGGAAGTGCAGCACGGGAATGTGAAGAACATGATTTTTTCGCTGCAAAAGATTGTTGAATTCATTGCCGCCCGCTACGGGCTTGGCAAAGATGATGTGATATTCACGGGTACCCCTGCCGGGGTAGGTCCGGTTGTTTCAGGCGATTCCTTTGAGCTGTACTGGGGCGAGAAGCTTATGGGCACCTGCCTGATCGGTTAATCTTAATCAGTCCTCGTCTTCCGGAGATTCGTCTGCGGAAGATGCTTATTCTTGCAGAAGCGGAGTTGAATCTATGTTATGGGTGATCGGTGCCTGCGGCGCTTTGCTGGTCGCCGGAGCGGCTTATGCCAAACAGTCGCTGAGCTTGTCCGGCATGCTGGCGGCGGTTGTTATGGGGACCATTTATTTTGGTGCCGGAAATGCCTTCTGGTTCGGTATCCTGCTGCTGTTCTTCATCTCTTCCAGTATGTTATCCAAACTTCACCATGAGAATAAGGCCGAACTGGAGCTGACGTATGACAAGACAGGACGCCGGGATGCCGGGCAAGTGTTTGCCAACGGCGGAATGGGCATGCTGCTCGTCCTGCTGAATGCTATTTATCCCCTGGAGATTTGGGGATTTCTCTTTATCGGCGTAATGGCAACCGTGACCTCGGATACATGGGCCACGGAAATTGGCACGCTGTCCAAGAAACCTCCGCGGTCGGTGCTCACGGGCAAAATCCTCCAGGCAGGAACCTCCGGCGGCGTATCGCTGCCGGGCACTCTGGCCGCCGCCGCAGGCGGAGCCTTCATTGGAGTTGCCTCCTGGGCGCTCCGGGCGGCCTCCGGCATGCCTGACCATTCCTTCCTGCGGCTTGCGCTCGCCGGACTCGTGGGCGGTCTCGCCGGCGCTTTCGCCGACTCGATCCTGGGCGCTACGGTGCAGCGGATGAACCGCTGCACCAAATGCGGCCGCGAGGTGGAAGCCTCGCAGCATTGCGGTCAGCCCACGGTGTATGCCCGGGGCTGGCGCTGGATGGACAACGACGCGGTTAATGCGCTGAGTTCGGTCATCGGCGGCGCTGCCGCGCTGCTGATCGGCTTTACAGCCAGTTAGAAAGTCAACAATACAGCAATGCGCCATATAGTCAGGAGGTGAACCGGATGAGCAGTGCAGCAAATCACAAGCATACTGCCATTCTGGATGCCGCTTATGAGCTTTTCGGTTCAGGAGGTTTCTACGAGACGAAAATGTCCAAAGTGGCGGAACATGCGGGAATCGCTAAGGGTACAGTCTATTTGTATTTTAAAAGTAAGGAAGAGCTGTTTATGGCTGTCACCCGCCGCGACTGCGAGGGCTTCATGCAGCAGCTTGAGCACAAGCTGGAGGACTGTACGGCTCCGACAGAGAAGCTGGCGGTGATCGCCGAACATCATCTGATGTATTATTACGAGCGCAAGCAGCACACCAAGCTGTTCTTCCGGGCTCCCAACAACAACCCGGAGCTGGTGGCCTATATGGCGCTTTTTATGGAGGAATATATGCAGGCCGTGGTGAAGGTGCTCCTGGAAGGCGGGGCCTCCGAACCGGAGCTGATGGCTCAATCCTATATCGGGATGCTGGACCGGCTGAAGATGGATATTCTGTTTCAACCCTCCTTTACGGAAGAGGACGCGTATAAGCGGGCAAAATTTGCTGCGGCGCTGTTTATTCACGGGGCAATCGGCAGTCTGAATGCGGAGAATCGTTATTAATCGGCCAATAAGTTCAACTAAGGCAGCATAAATCCGGTAATGAAAATATAAGGCAAGCGAGGACAGCGTATGAATATTATGACCGTGGAACATCTTTCCAAAAGTTATGGAGAGAAAATTTTGTTCCGTGATGCATCGTTTGGTATGGATGACCGGGACAAGATTGGTGTCATCGGTGTGAACGGAACAGGCAAATCGACCTTTTTAAAAATCATCGCCGGGCTGGATACCGCCGACGAGGGACAAATCGCAATCGGCAACGGTGTGCGGGTGCAGTATTTGGCGCAGAATCCGCCCTATGAACCAGGCAATACCGTGCTGCAGCAGGTATTTGCAGGAGATGATCCTGAGCTTGCTACCATGCGTGAATATATGGAGATTATGGCCCTGCTGGAGAAGAATCCCGGCGACGCCGGACTGGAGGGCAGACTGGTACGGATCGGGCAATCCATCGATGCAGCCGGAACCTGGCATCTGGAGAGTGAAGCCAAAACCGTGCTGACGAAGCTCGGCATCACCCGTTTTGACGCCTTGATGGAGACGCTCTCGGGGGGACAACGCAAGCGTGTAGCACTCGCGGCCGCCCTGATTACACCTTCAGAGCTGCTGATTCTGGATGAGCCGACCAACCATATTGATACCGACTCCGTGGCATGGCTGGAGCAGTATCTGCAGAAGCGGCGCGGAGCGCTGCTGATGGTTACGCATGACCGTTATTTCCTGGAACGGGTAGCCAGTGTCATGCTGGAGCTGGACGGAGGGCGTCTGTACCGTTATGAAGCGAACTACTCGCGGTTCCTGGAGCTGAAAGCAGACCGTGAGGAGCGGGAAGCGTCGGCCGAGCAGAAGCGCAAGAATCTGCTGCGCACAGAGCTGGCCTGGATTCGCCGCGGAGCCAAAGCACGGTCCACGAAGCAGAAAGCGCGAATCGACCGCTTCGAGAAGTTGAAGGAAAGCCAGGGCGGCGCTTCGGCTGGAGCAATGGATATTTCCGTCGCTTCAACCAGGCTGGGCCGCAAAATCATTGAAATGAAGGATCTTACCAAGGCGCTGGACGGCCGGACACTGATTAAAGATCTGACCTATCTCGCCGTACCGCAGGACCGTGTAGGGATTGTCGGTCCAAACGGCAGCGGTAAGTCAACACTGCTTAATTTGATTGCCGGCAAACTTCAGCCGGACAGCGGCGAGGTTCAGCTGGGTGCAACGGTCAAACTGGGTTACTTTACACAAGAGCATCAAGATATGGACGACACCATGCGGGCGATTGAATATGTAAAGGAAGAGGCGGAGATCATCCGCACCGCTGACGGCAGCGTCATAACGGCCGGACAGATGCTGGAGCGTTTCCTGTTCCCTCCGGCAATGCAGTGGACACCCATCTCCAAGCTGTCCGGCGGCGAGAAGAGACGACTCTACCTGCTTCGTGTACTGATGGGGGCGCCTAACGTGCTGCTGCTGGACGAGCCGACCAATGACCTGGATATCGGGACGCTCGCCGTTCTGGAGGATTATCTGGACGAATTTCCCGGCGTAGTGTTCACTGTATCGCATGACCGTTATTTTCTGGACCGTACGGTGGATAAGCTGATCGCTTTTGAGAACGGGCAGATCCGGCTGCATGTCGGTGACTACAGTGAATATGAGGAGTGGCTGGCGAAGAACGTTACTGTACGCAGTGATAATGGCAAAGACGAAGCAGCGGGCGGGGGCAAACGCAGCTCTGCCCCGGAGCAGAGCCAGAATGCACAGACCTCCCCTCCAGCCCGGGAGAAGCTGAAATTCACCTTCAAGGAACAGCGGGAATATGAGGGGATCGACGAGCAAATTGAGCTGGCGGAGCAGCATCTGGTAGATATCACTGCGCAGATGGAAGCCGCTTTTGCCGACTCTGGCCGGCTGCAGGAGCTTGTAGACCAGCAGCGGCAAGGCGAAGCAGAGCTGGAACGCCTGATGGAGCGCTGGACGTATCTGAACGAGCTGGCAGAGCGAATCGCCGGCAAAGCTTAAGATTAGGGATCAGGTAAGAGAATAAGATGAACATACACAGCAAGCCGACTTCCGTTGCTAACGGAGGTCGGCTTGCTTTTTGATATGCGGCTATGAAAGTTTATTGTTTCATTTACAGAGGATAAATTCTCTTAACCTATGTAGTCTATCACCCGCTCCAATTGCTGTTAGCGTAATACAGTAATAGGGAGGAGGAGATGTTATGCCAAGAATAACTCAGTCTGTCGAAGAATTGAAAAGGTTTATAGAGAATGCGGAGTCGGTCTGGGTTGAAGTGTTTTACTCGGCTGATACTAACAGAGTAATCATTGTGGACGGAAGGGAATATTACCGGCTGCCGCTGAGATTCAGTACAAGAGCCAAGGTGATAGCTTATTTCAGAAGATATTGGGGTATTGTTTTGAGCAATAGAATGTTCTGTAATCTGATGACCGTGACAAGAAATGGAAGATTGTACGTGATTGCAGGAGATACAGGCCCCCTGCCATACTATCCCCGGAGACTTCGGGTTACGAGTCGTACATCAACTAGACTTAAGGTTACGGCCAGTCTGTCCTTTGACGTAGATACAGATGAAGGAACTGAAATCATCCGTTACCTGATCGCCAGATCCGGGGAGCGGCTTACGATTCTGGACCGGAGTAATAAGGTCGGTGATCCAAGGTATCAACCCTGCCGGTAAACTGGATTAAGATTGATTTGCAAAAAAAAACAGGCTCAGTCCGATTCCGCTGACTGAGCCTGCCTTCATATTTTAACTCGCTAAACGGTCTATTTGCCCCCGGCTACGGCAATCATCTGCACCACCGGACGCGAATCGCCGGTTAATACAGCCTCGTCGGCGTTCATCTGCGAGGAGCCGTCACCGTCCAGGAAGATTCCTTCCCTTCCTTCTCCGGGGACATGCTCCAGTACGGCTGTGCGGAACTCTTCCGCCGTACTGAGCGTTGGAGTGACGATCAGCCACAGCTTGCCTGCACTATCGTAGACCAGGCCGGAGCGCATCCGCTGCTCATCGGCATTAGGAAGATGTTCTGCGGCAGCAGACAACGTCCACAGCTCTTCATGCTGCAGATTCATGCTGATCCCGCCCTGTGCCCAATAGTTGGAGCGGTCACTGACCTCCAGTTCATCGCCGGAGGAAACAACCTGCACCGACAGCTTGCCGCTTGCGCCATCCCAAACCATCGTTCCGCGGGCGTATTTGGCATTGAACCAGCCGGAGCCGTAAGCTCCCCGGGCTCCGCTCGACGGATTATCATTCATGATGGCTATCGACAGGAGATCGGTCCCATAGAAGAAACCGCCGTTAATGCCATATGCGGCGATTTGCCGTAAGGGGGCACCGGCGGGACGCAGGACAATATCTTCCGCTGTCAGCGACATCATGTGCAGCTGAAGCTTACCCGAAGATTCGGCCTCCCGATAGGAGTAGGCATGAGGGAGGCCGTCAAAGACCTCGGCAGGCTGTGTATCCGGTTTAGCCATTATAATGGCTATCACCGTAATCAAAATAAGCATGAGCAGCACCGCAACGGCAATCAGCCAGTGTTTGCGCCGTAAAATCCGCTGCAGCTTGCTGCCGGTTTCAGTTTGTACCGACATAAGCGGCAAGCAGCTTAGCGGTATTGAGCACGGCCTGCTTGTGCGTGCGCTCCATGGAGTGTGACGCATGCACGCCCGGGCCGATCAGCGCGGCGCGGATATTGTTGCCGCCTCTTAACGCAGCGGAGGCATCGGAACCGTACTGCGGATAGATATCTACCGCGAACGGAATGGCCAGACTATTCGCCAGATCGATCAGGCGGCCGGTCATGGCATAGTCGTAAGGGCCGGAGGAGTCCTTTGCACAGATGGACACATCGGTCTCCTTGCAGCTCAGGTCATCACCCATCGCGCCCATATCGACAGCGATGAACTCGCTGATCTCTCCGGGGATCCAAGCGGTTCCGTGTCCGACCTCTTCATAATTGGAGATCAGCAGAGAGAGATTGTGCAGCGGCTTCCAGCCTTCGCGTTTCATGCTTTCCAGCAGGCCCAGCAGAGCGGCCACACTGGCTTTGTCGTCCAGATGGCGGGATTTGATATAACCGCTTGGCGTAATCACTGCGCGGGCATCAAAGGAGATAAAGTCTCCGACGCCAATGCCGAGCTTCAGTACGTCATCCTTGGTGGAGACGAGTTCGTCGATGCGAATCTCCATATTCTCCTCAACGCGTTTGAAATCGCGCGCATCCGGATAGACATGGACCGAAGGATGGCTGGTCAGAATGGTGCCGGTGTAGGTCAACCCGGTACGGGTATGTATGACGCAGTATTCATTCTCAATACTGCTCATGGTAAATCCCCCGACAGAAGTGAGGCGAAGTGTTCCGTTCGGTTTAATGGACCGTACCATAGCGCCTAAGGTATCCACATGGGCGCTGATACCAATGGTGCGCGAAGGATCAAGGCCGGGGACGGTCAGAATAACGCCGCCTTTTTCGTTCCAGCTTAAAGGCACGTTTAAGGCGGCTGCTTCTTCAGCCACAAGATTCATGACCTGGGCCGTGAATCCGCTGGGGCTTGGAGTATCCAGCAGTTTTTTGAGAATAGAGAGAATATAGTCTTCATTAGGCTGAATGGTAAGCATGGTTAAGCCCTCCTGTTCATGATTAAGGAATAGAGACCTAGTGTTGAGTAGTGTGTTCTGTGGAAAGGGGGTCATGCTGTGTACCCAGAGAGTCCAGTGAACTGCCTGCGTCACGCAGCTTGTTCAGCTCTGCTGTCAGTCCTTTAATCTGCTTCTGCAGCTTATACTGGCGGAAAATGCCGTAAGAACCGACAACGACTCCACCGATCAGCGCACAGCCCAGAATGACGAGAATGAGCGGGATGCTGACAACATCAAAACCGAAATTAACCGGTACCGTATCGACGTTCATGACTGCGAACACAGCAGTAAGCAGAGCGAAGAAAAGACCGAGAATAAGCGACCATTGCAATTTCATATGATTTCCTCCTAGACGGTATGACAATATAAATCCCTCGCCCGCAAAGGGCAAGGGATTAATGTAATACTAAGCTTTCTGCCTTATTTGGTCAACTGTTCCATTTGCTCAATTACGCTTTCGAACACGCTCATAGCTTCGCGGATCGGTTCAGGAGAAGACATATCTACTCCGGCTTTGGACAAAATGTTGATCGAATAGTCACTGCCGCCGCTCTTCAGGAAGCCAAGGTAGCGGTCCACTGCCGGTTTGCCTTCTTCAAGAATCTGCTTCGCAAAGCTGGTTGCAGCCGAGAAGCCGGTAGCATATTTATAGACATAGAAGCTGTTGTAGAAATGCGGAATCCGTGCCCATTCCATTTCGATATCTTTGTCCACAACCATGTCTTTGCCGTAGTATTTGACGTTAAGGTCATAGTACACAGCCGAAAGATCCTGCGGAGTAAGCGATTCGCCGTCTTCCGCGCGCTGGTGAATGATTTTCTCGAACTCGGCGAACATTGTTTGCCGGAATACTGTAGTCCGGAACTGGTCGGCATAATAGGTAAGCAGGTACATTTTTTCCTTCGGATCGGTCGACTTGTTCAGCAGATAATCCATCAGCAGTGCTTCGTTAGTTGTGGAAGCCACTTCTGCAAGGAAAATGGTATACTGTGCATCCCGGTATTTCAGCGCATTGTCCGAATAGTAGGAGTGAAGGGCGTGGCCCATTTCATGCGCCAGCGTGAACATGCTGTTCAGGTTGTCGTTATGGTTCAGCAGCACATAAGGATGGGTGCCGTAGGAACCCCAGCTGTAGGCGCCGGTGCGTTTGTTCTCATTCTCGTAAACATCGATCCAGCCATTGTCATAGCCTTCCTGCAGCACACTCAGGTAATCTTCGCCGAGAGGCTTCAGGCCTTCTTTGGTGATTTTCTTAGCTTCTTCAAAGGTAATGTCCAGCTTATATTCGTCCACAAGCGGAGCGAACAGGTCATACATATGTAACTCGTCAACCCCGAGCAGCTTCTGGCGCAGCTTCATGTAACGGTGCATCAGCGGCAGGCTTTCGTGAATGGTATCGATCAGGTTGGTATATACCTCTTTTGGAATGTTGTCACCGTACAGCGACATTTCCAGAACGGACGGATACTTGCGCACACGTGAGTAGAATACGTTCTTATTCACATTTGCGCTAAGGGTGGAGGCAATGGTGTTTTTTTGCTTGCCATAAGTTTCATAGACTGCCTTAAAAGCATTCCGCCGCACTTCGCGGTCAGGGCTCTCCAGGAACTGGATATAGCTGCCGTGTGTCAGCTCTACTTCCTTGCCTTCTTCATTCTTGACCTTGGGGAACTTCAGGTCCGCATTGTTCAGCATGCTGAAGATCGTCTGCGGTGCCTGGGAGATATTGCCGACCTGGGCGAGCAGGGCTTCTTCTGCTTTGGACAGGACATGCGCTTTTTCACGCTTCATTTCCGTCAAAGTGAATGTGTAAGCCGATAAGGAAGGATCAGCAATGAACCGGTCCAAAGTCTCATCCGGCAGGGACAGAATCTCCGGTGTTACAAAAGAGAGAGCTTCTCCGGCTTCGACACTAAGCTTTTTCGCTTTTTGGGTAAGTGCCTGATAGGTTGGGGCAGCCGTATCTTCATCCTGACGCATATGCGCATATACATAGAGGCGTTCAGTCAGCAGCGACAGCTGATCATCGAGCTCGAAGCAGGCCTTCAGCTTGTCGGAAGAATCAAGCTTTCCCTGGAAATCAGCCGTTTTCTTGATCAGCTCTTTAACTTCAGCGTATTCTGCATCCCATTCCTTCTGTGAAGCAAACATATCTTCAAGCTTCCAGCGGTTCTCGGCGGGCACTTCACTTCTCTTCAATAATTGTTCCATAGAAATCCTCCTTGAATGATGGGATGTAGTAGGCATAATCTTCTGCGGCGCAGCTGAAGCGGAATAGTTGCCCGGCAGCAGGCAGAGCGCAAGCAGAAGCGGCAAAGATTTGGCGCGAAAGGACATACTGCAGCCTCCTAGATCTTAAAGTCAGCTTAGTATGCCCTGCCAAATTCTGATTATTAACGCTTAAGCACAATTTACAGAAGTTATGCCAACAAGCTATAAATAATGAAGACAAAAGCTAAGGCAATCAGGATTACGGCAGTCAGGGCCATGCCGCGCTTCATACGCGGCGGCATCTTGTCCTTGCCCATAATCAGCACAGCTCCAAGGCATAGAACAACGATTACATATATTACGAGATTCTCGTTATCCATGTCCGGTTATACCTGCTTGAAGGCAGCGATGATATTCTTGTATTCTTCTTCATTATCTTTATAGGATTCTTTGTTGAACCGGTTGTTAACCCATTGCATCATGGCCGGACGGCTCATAAAGGTATGCGTTTCTTCTCCCCATTGATCAGAAATTTCACGGAGAATAATGTAGCGTCCCTGAACCTCGACAGTCATCATGTTCCACTTGTCTGTTTTGTATATTTCATGTTTTTTGATCATTATCATTACCACCCTGGCGATTTTTGGCTTTTGGCTCAATGATAACGCACCGGGGAAGGGAAAAGCAAATGAAATCACTAATATAGGAAATTGATGGATTGCTTTGCAGGAATAGTTGGGTTATAATGTAAGCATACGCCATATATGGCGGTATTTTTAGGAGGTTGTTCATTTGAAAGGTACAGTAAAATGGTTTAATGCAGAAAAAGGTTATGGTTTCCTTCAAGTAGAAGGCGGCGAAGATGTATTCGTTCACTTCTCAGCAATTCAAGGCGACGGTTTCAAGACTTTGGACGAAGGTCAAGCAGTTGAATTCGATATCACTGACGGTAACCGTGGTCCTCAAGCAGCTAACGTAGTTAAATTATAAGAAACGGCCGGACAGTTCAGCTGTCAGCCGCAATATATATTTGATTTATGGCAAAGCACTTGCAAGAGTGGTAACCATCAACTTACAAGACACACAGTTCTTTCGGGAACTGTGTTTTTTTATATGGGTTTTTTATTATAGAGAAGAGACCTTACCTGCTATAGTCTGGGCAGTAAGGTCTCTTGTTTTATTGAGCCGGCGGGAAGGGCGAATCCGGCGGCTTGCTGGCGGCAGGTTTTATTTTACGGTTAAAATAACGTCCGGGGCCTCCTCCAACATCAACGAGATGCTTGCCGAGAAACCCAAGGAAGGCGAGCAGGGAAAAGCCCGTGGCCACCAGGTAAAAAACTTCGCGTCCGGCGTCCTGGAAAATCAGGCCTCCGAATGTGCCGCTTAGCAGGCCGGAGGCGCTGGACCACACCACCGTGAAGAGAGCGAGTCCTGTTGCACGCAGATGGTCGGGAATGATCCGTGTAATGTACCGGACGGCCGTCACATAAAAAATTCCGAACGAAATGCTGTGCATCGCCTGAATAGCGATAATGGCCCCGGGAACATCGGCCAGCGACATAAGCAGAAAGCGCAAGGCATACATAAGGCTGCCAATCGCGAGCAGCGGCAGCTCTTTGAATCTTTCTCCATATTTGCTGAGCAAAAAGAAGACAGGGATTTCGCTTAGTGCCGAAGCGAGCAGTGCCCAGCCGATGACTTCATCACCGGCATTCATGCCTTTCAGGCTGAGCGTTAGAAAAGCTTCATTCATTCTGTGGCCGAGGGCGAGTACGAATACACAGCCGAAGAACCACAGCACTTCCTTTTGCAGTAAAATTTCTTTAAGTCCGCCGCTCTTGACAGGGGGCTCTCCAGAGCTGGCACTGCTCCCGGTTGCTTCATCATTCCGCTTGGCATCCTTCAGCCCGAAGGTGATAAGGAGTGCGGCAGCAATGATAACTAGACAGACGGTAATGCTGTAGGAAGGACCTAAGGCCCGCAGAACGTAGCCGATGGCGAGCGCGAAGAAGGAATACCCGAGAGAGCCGAACACGCGTATGGCGATGAAGTTGCGCCCGTGGCGCTGCGCTATTTTGATGGCCATAGTGTCTGCTAGCGGAAAAACCGGGTAATAGAAGAAATAGAAAAGGGAAATAATAAGCATAACACTTGTAAAGCCGGTGGCTCTCGCCAGCATTATTGCAGTTACCAGTTGACCTGCCAGGAGGATAGCCATGATCTTTTTGATCGTGCCCAGCCGGTCGCTGACCATGCTCCAGAACAGATTGGAAAGAATGGAGATCAGCGGTCCGACAGAATATATCAGTCCGACCTGAGGGCTGCTGAAGCCCAGATGGGTATAGAATAGCGGGAAATACGAAACTACCAGCACACTTGTACCGTAGAGTGTGAACATAAAGGATCGCAGCCAGTTCTGATCGCTGTACCGGCCGCCGGTCCGTCCTGAATACATGAAGTTGCACTCCTCCGAATATCAAATACGGATAGTATAGCATAAAGAAAAGTCGGCATGTTTGTTAAAATTGAGGTATTTCTGAATCTTTCAACCTTTTGCGAAAGTGATTTTGTTGTTTGTACAAATACGTTGATGATATTATAATAATGATGATTTGGATAAGGAGACAACAATGTGGAGGCACTGTCATTGAGTGAATTTGAGCAAGGCCGTTACCTTAGCCCGAGGGGCCCTATTGGGCTTATGAACAGGGTCTACAAGTACGTGCTGCCGGAAGTGCGGGAATGTCTGGGCTTCTGGCGCCAGGATGCGGAAGGGATTCCCGATCCCGAGCTCCGCAAGCAAGCGCTTGCCAGCATTGAGACGAAGCAGTTTCATTGTGAAGGCGGCGGGATTTATGCCGCCGGTAATTTATCAATGAGACATATATTGATTCCGTTAATTGTCGCATATCAAACGATCAGTGATTATCTGGACAACTTATGTGATCGCAGTACTTCGCTGGATCCTGCCGATTTCAGGCTGCTGCATCAATCCATGCTGGACGCAATTACCCCCGGTGCAGAGCCTGTTAATTATTATGCGCTGCGCAGCGAGCAGAATGACGGCGGATATTTGTACAGGCTGGTCCGCAAATGTCAGGAGATGACCGCGCTTTTGCCCGGGTATGCTTCGGCGGTCGCGGAGATCCATGATCTGGCTGTACTGTATACGGATTTGCAGGTTTATAAGCACATAAGCCCCGAACTCAGGGAAGATGCCCTGAAGGAGTGGTGGGCGAAAGAGGGAAAGCGTGCTCCGCATCTTCAATGGAATGAGTTTGCAGCAGCAACAGGTTCCACGCTGGGTGTATTTATGCTTTTTCTGGCCTCTTGCGACCCCAAGCTGACTAAATCGGCATCGGTTTCGATTCGTGCTGCGTATTTTCCGCATCTTTGCGGATTGCACATTATGTTGGATTACCTGATCGATCAGGATGAAGACCGGGCCGGCGGTGATCTTAATTTCTGCAATTATTATGACAATTCAGATACTATGCTGAACCGGATCGCTTCCATCGTGGAGTGGGCCCGTAAGGATGTCCGTAATCTTCCTGAGACCTCCATGCACCGCATGGTGATCGAGGGGCTTCTGGCACTTTATTTATCCGATCCGAAAGTCAGCGAACAGCGGGAGGTTCGCACGGTATCGAAGCGTCTGATGAGAAAGAGCCCGCTGACCAGACTGTTCTTTTTTGTGAACAGCCGCTGGATCCGCAAACACATGTATTAGATGTCGTGGAGCGCATTCCCTCTATAAGGGATGGGCACCGCACAATTTTAAGGAGGAACAAACAGGATGACTAATGTTAAAAAAATCGCAGTATTGACCAGTGGAGGAGACTCACAGGGCATGAACGCTGCTGTTCGCGCGGTAGTGCGCAGCGCAATTTTTTACGGGGTTGAAGTGTATGGTATCCAGCGCGGCTATCAGGGTCTGCTGAACCGGGACATTTTCCCGATGGATCTGCGCAGTGTAGGCGATATTATTCAACGTGGAGGTACCATTCTGCAGTCTGCGCGATGTCTGGAATTCGTGAAGCCTGAAGGTCAGCAGAAAGGTGCGGACATCCTGAACGAAATGGGCATCGACGGCCTTGTAGTTATCGGTGGTGACGGCTCTTACAAAGGGGCTAACAAGCTCAGCAAGCTGGGAATTAAGACAATGGCTTTGCCGGGTACGATTGATAATGACATTTCTTTCACGGACTACACGATTGGCTTTGATACAGCAGTAGGGGTAGTTGTAGATGCCATTAACAAGCTTCGTGACACGATGTCCTCGCATGAGCGTTCCTCCATTGTAGAAGTTATGGGACGCCACTGCGGAGATATTGCTCTTCATGCAGGCCTGGCTTCCGGAGCCGAAACCATTCTCGTACCGGAAATGCCTTATGACCTCAACGAGGTGGCTGACCGGATGCGTGACAACTTTGCCAGAGGCAAACGCCACAGTATCGTTATTGTCGCTGAAGGCGTAGGCAAGGGTGAAGACGTTGCACAAGCGTTGAAAGACCGCCATGCTTCACTGGATGCCCGCGTAACGGTTCTGGGTCATATTCAGCGCGGAGGTACTCCGACTCCAGGCGACCGCAATCTGGCAAGCCGTTTGGGTGACTTTGCTGTTCGCAAACTGCTCGAAGGTGAATCGGATAAAGGCTGCGGCATTATTAAAGGCGAGCTGACGCTTACCGATATCGATACTGTGGTGAATACGAAGAAAGATTTCGATACGGAATTGTACGAGCTGGCTTCCCGTCTTTCCCAATAGAATACAAGAGAGCAGCAAATGCTGCTTCACAAGCCGCCTAGAGATAGGCGGTTTTTTGTGTTTGACAATATACCCCCACCCGTATATTATATACCCTATGGGGTATAATCATAAGGAGGATAAGAATATGGGTAAAACAATCATTATTATTGGTGGCGTTGCCGGTGGAGCGACAGCTGCTGCAAGGCTGCGGAGACTGAATGAACAGGATGAGATCATCCTGTTCGAACGCGGGGAGCATGTATCGTTTGCCAACTGCGGACTGCCTTATTATATTGGTGAAACAATTGATTCCCGTGATAAGCTGTTTCTTCAGACGCCCAAGGGTATCAAGGAACGATTTAACATAGATGTTCGTGTGCTTACTGAAGTAACGGAAATTGTACGCCAGCATAAACTTGTTCATTACCGTGATGTCCGCACGGGTGAGACGGGGGAGATTCCATATGACCTCCTGATTCTGTCCCCGGGAGCCAGACCCATTGTGCCTGATATTCCGGGTCTCTCCGAGGCCAAGAATGTATTCACCTTAAGAAATATCCCGGATACGGACCGGATTAAATCTTTTGTAGACAGTATGCGTCCTAAGCATGCCACGGTTATCGGCGGAGGTTTTATTGGGCTGGAAATGGCGGAGAACCTACGTGAACGTGGACTTGAGGTGACGATTATTGACCGGGGTGCACAGCTTCTCAATCCGCTGGACCCGGAAATGGCCAAACCTGTGGAAGAGCATCTCCGGATGCACGGCGTGGAAATAAGGCTGAATGAGGGGGTGGAGGCTTTTGAGCAACAGGGCGGAATGCTGCGCCTTTCTTCTGGAGACGTGATCAGGACCGAGATGATCATTATGGCAATTGGAGTCACTCCAGAGAATGAGCTTGCCCGCCACAGCGGTCTAGAGCTGGGAATCCGCGGCGCGGTTAAGGTCAGTTCTACCCTGCAGACCAGCGATCCCGATATTTATGCCATCGGTGACGCCATTGAGGTCAAGGACCGCAATCATGGATTTGCCACCATGGTTTCTCTGGCATGGGGAGCGAACCGGCAAGGCCGTCTAGCGGCAGATCATATCAACGGTCACGCCATCTCCTATGATGGAGCTTTGGGAACGGCAATCATTAAGACCTTTAACCTGACCTCAGCAGTTACCGGGAACAATGAGAAGACGCTCACAGCTCTCGGTGTCCCTTATGAGGCCATTCATATCCATCCCAATTCACATGCGGGTTATTACCCCGGAGCATCCCCGATTGCCATGAAGCTGCTGTTCAATCCCGACAATGGTGATATATACGGAGCACAGGCTGTGGGGGCAGACGGTGCTGACAAGCGGATTGATGTCATTGCCACTGCTATTCGCGGAAAGCTGAAAGTGAACGAGCTCGCAGATATAGAGCTGGCTTATGCACCGCCATATTCTTCAGCTAAGGACCCCGTCAATATGGCCGGGTATGCCGCTTCCAATGTTGTGGATGGATTAGTCAGCAATCTGCAGTGGCATGAGGTGGATGCTTTCTCCGCCAAGGGCGGACTGATTATCGACGTCAGGGACGAGGTGGAACGGCTGGCAGGTTCCATTCCCGGCTCAGTGAACATTCCACTGTCCGAACTGAGAAACCGGCTTGCCGAGATTCCTGGTGATCAGGAGATCGCGGTATCCTGCCAGGTAGGGCTTAGAGGCTATATTGCTGCAAGAATGCTGAGTCAGCATGGGTACAGCGTGAAGAATGTTGATGGTGGATACAAAACGTATGCTGTAATGGCAATGAAGGATATCCTGCCGCCAGAGGAGAGCAGCGCAGATATGGCAGCCCATTTACCAACTTCTCCGGATTCTTTAGATGACAGGGCACAAAGCGGCAGCGGGGAGCAGCTGCTGTTGCTGGATGCTTGCGGACTACAGTGTCCGGGCCCTATACTCAAAGTATATGAGACTGTAAAGTCCATGCAGGTAGGACAGCAGCTGGAGATTGCTGCTACGGATTTCGGTTTTGCCGCAGATATTAAGCAGTGGTGCCTCAAGACGCAGAATACACTGGAGTCGGTGGATGTGTCGGAAGGGAAAGTGAAGGCTCTTGTACGTAAAGGGTTAAACAGGGTGACGGGAGAAGCCTTGCCAGCAGTGCCTTCTGAAGCCAAGGAGGGTACGACGATGATCGTGTTCAGCGGTGATCTGGACAAGACGATTGCTTCCTTCATTATTGCCTCCGGTGCGGCAGCGATGGGCAAGCAGGTGACCATGTTCTTTACCTTCTGGGGATTGAATGTTCTGCGTCAGAGAAATGCTTCTCCGGTTAAGAAAAAAGGGTTGGACAAAATGTTCGGAATGATGATGCCTCAAGGTACCACAAAGCTGCCGTTGTCCAGAATGAACATGGGCGGGCTGGGTGCAAGGCTGATACGGCATGCAATGAAACGGAAAAATGTGGACTCTCTGGAACAGCTGATGCAGGGTGCGCTGAATGCCGGTGTAAAGATCATTGCCTGCACGATGAGTATGGACATCATGGGCATCAAACAGGAAGAATTAATGGCTGGCGTTGATTTTGGCGGGGTAGCCAGTTATCTGGGAGCCGCTGAGGATTCGGGTGTGAACTTGTTTATCTAAAGGATGTGGGATGTATGGAATATGATAAAGGCATCAAAAACAGATTGAAGCGTATTGAGGGCCAGGTGCGTGGTGTGCTGGGCATGCTGGAGGAAGGGCAGGATTGCCGGGAGATTGTGACCCAGCTGACGGCAATAAGAACAGCTGTAGACCGCACTGTGGGTGCTGTTATCGGCGCTAATCTGGAGCAATGCATTCAGGAGGAACTGGAGCAGGGCAATTCACCGGATAAAGTGATTAAGGAAGCAGTCGAGATGCTTGTGAAAAGTCGTTAATTCAAAAAGGAACAGCTGCGGATGAGCGCGCTGTTCCTTTTTAATTAACTGCGAGAACATCACACTTCTTCGGCATGGTGCCGAAGAAGCTGTGCTGCTCATAGCCATTATTGTTCTCCAACCCCGGTGGCCAAAGCAAACCGCCGCTGGACTTTGACTAGCCGCGTCAGCAGCAGAATGGCTCCAATCGCCAGACCGGTAATCAGTCCAACCCAGTAGCCGTAGGCGCCCATATCGGTATAAGTCGCCAGGACATAGCCTGTAGGCAGGCCGATTACCCAATAGGCGGCGAAGCAAATGATGAATGCCGGGTTTACATCCTTATAGCCCCGCAGCACACCTTGCGTCGGCGTGGCAATGGCATCGGAGATCTGGAAGAAGATCGCGTAAATCAAAAAGTGCTGAATCAGGGAGATGACCTCGGGTTCGTCGGAATAAAGTCCGGCAACCGAATCGCCGGCGAACAAGAGGACGAGAGCAGTCAGCAGCGACAGCACGGCGGCTGAGGCGATGCCCATAATGCCGTATTGGCGGGCATCCTTCTGCCTGCCGGACCCGTTCTCAAAGCCGACGAGAATCGTCAGGCTCATGCAGATGCTGAGCGGAATCATGTACAGGGTGGAGGCGAAGTTAATCGCCGCCTGATGAGCTGCAATGGTTACTGTGTCGAACCGGCTCATGAGCAGTGTTACTGCCGAGAAAACCGCCGTTTCAAAAAAGATGGAAAATCCGATAGGCACGCCGATCTTAAGCAGCTCTTTGAAGCTGCTCAGCGATATGGCGTAGAACTTGCGGAACAGCTGCAGGCTTTTGAAGGGCTCGGAGCGGTAAATGAAGGTCAGGGCAATTCCGAAGATCACCCAGTAGGTGATAGCCGATGCGACCCCGGCTCCGACTCCCCCAAGGCGCGGGAAACCGAAATTTCCGAAGATAAGCAGATAGTTCAGCCCAACATTGACAGGTAAAGCCATTAGCGTGATGAACATCGAAACTCTTGTCTGCCCTAATGCATCGATACAGCTGCGGACTACCGTATAGCCGAACAGAGGGATGATGCCGAAGGAAATGGCGCACAGGAAGCGGAAAGCGATATTCCGTACTTGCGGCTCCAGATTCATAAAATCAAGAACAGGCGACAGAGCGAAACCGCCGATCACGAGGACGAGCAGAGAAACAATCAGTGAGAGCCAGATGCCCTGGGTCACCTGATAAGCGACATCTTTATCCCGGCGGTTGCCTATTAAATTGGACACAATCGGTGTTATACCCATGAGTATACCGCTAAGCCCGGTTTGAATCGGGATCCATAAGCTGGTGCCGATGGCTACGCCGGCCAGATCATTCGTGCCGAATTTGCCGGACATATTGGTATCAAAGAAAGTAATAGCTGACAACGCAATCTGCGTAACAAGAATAGGAAATAAAATATGCAGGAATTGGCTTGCCTTTTGTTTAAGAGAAGTAGTATGTATCATCGGTTTGTGCCTCGTCATCTAAATTTTATAAAAGTGTGTAACCTATAAATCCTTATATTATCAGTAAAAGACCCGGCAGGGCGCCGGGTCCTTGGCTTATATTTGCTGATTGATTTCATCAAGGATAATTGCTGTATTCATTATTTCTCGTAATCTACACCCGAAGTGTAACGGTTGTTAGCATTCCAGAGGAGGAATTCATCCACTTTCTCGTCTTTCAAAGCCCGGATCTGGTCTTCCACCTGCGTCTTGCCGTATTTCACATAATGGCCGCTTCCAAGCCAGCTTGCGGTGAAGTCCTGAATCCAGGGGCGGATAACCGGTTTGTAGCTTCCCAGAGGGTCGAGCTTCTTATGTGTATCGACCATGGAACCCTTAATGGTTGCGTAAGGGTCTTTGTCAGGGTCTTTCACATCGAACCATCCTGTTGAATAATGGCTTGGGTATACCATCGGGCTGATAACGTCCACATTCTTCGATATTTTCACGAAATCCTGGCCTATGCCTTCCGCAGCGGGAACAGAAGCGGCGTATCCGAAAATATCAACTGATACCCGTACGCCCAGCGGATTTAGCTCTGCTTTGGCGTATTTAACGAAGTCGCCAATGATCTCCACACGTGGTCTGTCGTTCTTGGTATATTTAAGAGTATCAGCACGTTTCTCGAAGCCTTCCGGGAAACGGACGTAATCGAACTGGATTTCCTTGAAGCCTAATTTGGCGGCTTCCTTGGCGATGTCTACATTGTATTTCCATACATCTTCATTATAGGGATTGACGAAGCTGTCTCCGCCTTTATTGCTCCAGACTGTGCCATTTGTATTTACGAATGACATTTCCGGCTTCTTCTTGGCGAGAACAGAGTCCTTAAAGACTACGATCCGGGCAATCGGATATACGTCATGCTCCTTTAGGCGGGTCATCAGCTTGTTGATGTCACCGATGAACGGCTGGGGATGACCCAGCTTCTGAAGTTCAGCATTGTCTGTCTTGTAGGTAATGTATCCCGCATCATCCTTAATATCGATAACCATGGAATTTAATTCCGTTTTATCAAGCAGGTTAAGCAGCGTTTCCATCCGTGCTCCGCCTGCACTGTAGGCTGTCACATAAATACCTTTAACCTTGGGGGCATCCGGCTGCGGATCGGCAAGAATCGCGCCGTCAGTACCTCCTGCTTCATTTCCGGGTGAAGCGCTTGTAACCGGAGTAGGGGAATTGGTGCCGCCTGTGGCGTTTGGTGATGCCGATGCTCCGTTTGGATTGCTGCTGTGCTCTGCGATGATGGGGGGATTGGTGGCGGACTGTAATGCAGCCGTCACGTCAGAGTCGTGTCCGCCATGCGGCACGCCAACGCCTCCCAGGGCCATCATCAGTAATGCCCAGGTGATGTTCATTTGCTATTCTCTCCCTTTATGTACATTCCCTTAAAGTATAAAGGAACGGCAGCTGCCAAAAAGAACAGACTTGTAACAATCCCTGTAATTTTTGGCTGTTAAAAATAACCGCTCTTGTTGTTTATAAACGGGATGTACAGATTTTAAACGGTCCTGTTAAAAAGTAAATGCCGCCCGGACCCGGCACATAGCCGAACCCCAAGCGGCAACTATGAAGATTGCTTCGAAACGTTTTACTCACTGAAGATACGCAGAATTCTGATGCTCGCAAATGCTGTAATGGATGATATCCATGGCATCTGCCGGTTCCAGAATACTCAGACCGTCACGCAGAACGATTACGGAATTCAATTCATTCTGCTTGAGAAACGGCATCATATCAGGATACCACCTCATGACGATTGCTGACAGTTTTACCGTTTCCATTTCCATAAAAATCACCCTTTCCTTTTTCGAATGGTACTGAATTGAATTCAGGGTACACCCGTAAAACGAAGTGCCGGAAAAAAGAGGGGTAAATCCCAATCTTCATGAAATTGTAAGGGTCCTGCGTGAGTATAATATATCACAGTTTTAATTTATGCGCATTTCTTTCAATGTGATCTTTTGCGGAAGGAACCCATGACTCCAACGGTTTCCACAATGTTCACAAAAGCCTGGGGATCGCTGGATCTAATGATTCTTTTAAGCTCTGCGAGCTCGTAGCGGGTAGTCACTGTCATTAGCATGTCCCGTTCAACATGAGAATAAGCGCCCTCTGTTTTGATCTTTGTGACCCCGCGTTGCAGGCCCAGAAGCTGCTGAAGCAGTTCGTCTGTCCTTGTGGTTACGATGTAGACAGTCACTTTAACATGACTGATGTGAATCAGGTCAACGACCTTTCCGGTTACATAAATGGAGACCATCGACGCAAGAGCTAAATTCCAATTGTCGTCAAAATAGGCGGCGGCCAGAATGACAATACCATTCAGCCCTACAAGCACATTCCCGATCGGGAAGTCGCGGTAGCGCGTAATAATGGAGCCGATAATGTCAAAGCCGCCCGTAGATCCTCCAACCCGGAAGGAAATACCGCTGCCGACACCTACCAGCACTCCGCCGAAAACGGAGGCAAGAAGCATATCCGACGCTACAGCTGTCTGCGGTACCAGCGTCATTAGCCAAGTTGTGGCCCCTACGGATACAATGCTGAGAATAATAAATCTGCGCCCGAGCTGAAACCACCCTGCCACAAGCAGCGGCACATTGAAGAGCAGATATAGCAGACTGATGTTAAGGGGTGTGAAATAACCCACTAACATTGCCACACCGGATACCCCTCCGCTTAGCAGCCGGTGGGGGATTAAGAACAGGTTGAAGCCGCTTGCTATCATCGCCGAACCCAGGATGATGGCAAGGTAATTTCCTAGTTGTCTTAGTCGTAACAAGCAAATTCACCTCTGACGTGTAATGTAAGTAATGAAAGTAAGGAATACACTGGTATTCCTGATCGGGTTTGTGATATAATGTATAGGATATTCTTGAGTAGAACGTTACAATGGTACTTTTGCATTGCTTCGGATGTGAAGCTACAATTGTTCAGGCTAAATAACCAAGCTTGATCATAGGACATTTTTTCGTCCCAATACGCGTAAACCATGCAGAGATTACGGCATGTTTGGACAGCCTATAAATGTGTTTACCGCTACTTAAGAATACAGACAAGCATGTGGAATGTCCACTGTATAGAAGGAGCATGAATAATTTGAAAACATTCGCAGAATTCGGCTTGGAGCCAAAAGTACTTCAAGCAATCACAGAGCTAGGATTTGAGGAAGCAACACCCATTCAGGAGCAGGCAATCCCGCTCGCGCTGACTGGAGCAGACTTGATCGGCCAGGCACAGACCGGTACGGGCAAAACAGCCGCTTTCGGTATTCCCCTCATCTCCAAAATTGCTCGGGAAGAAGAAAAAATCCTGGCGCTAATTATGACGCCAACCCGTGAGCTTGCGATTCAGGTTGCTGAAGAAATCGGCAAACTGACCCGCTTCAAGGGTCTGCGTTCACTGGCTATTTACGGCGGACAGGATATCGGCCGTCAAATCCGCGGATTGAAGAAGAAACCACAGATCATTATCGGAACACCTGGACGCCTTCTGGATCACATCAACCGCAAGACGATCCGTCTTGATGATGTGCAGACCATCGTATTGGATGAAGCTGATGAAATGCTGGATATGGGCTTCATGGAAGACATCCAGACGATCCTCAAGCTCGTGCCGGAAGAACGTCAAACCATGTTGTTCTCAGCAACAATGCCTCCTAACATTCAACGTCTCGCCCAACAGTTCCTGAAGAACCCGCAACATGTTTCCGTAATTCCAAAACAAATCAGCGCTCCATTGATTGACCAAGCCTATATCGAAGTTCCTGAGCGCCAGAAGTTTGAAGCACTGAGCCGTCTGATCGATATGGAATCCCCAGATTTGGCAATCGTCTTCGGACGTACCAAACGCCGGGTTGACGAGCTTGCCGAAGGCCTCCAGAAACGCGGATATTCCGCTGACGGATTGCATGGCGACTTGTCCCAGAACCAGCGTGATGCGGTTATGCGTAAATTCCGTGACGGCAGCATTGATGTGCTGGTAGCTACTGACGTAGCGGCGCGCGGACTCGACGTTTCCGGTGTAACACATGTTATCAACTTTGACCTTCCGCAAGATCCGGAAAGTTATGTACACCGTATCGGCCGTACAGGCCGTGCAGGTAAAGAAGGAACAGCGTGGTCATTCGTGACTCCGCGTGAAATGGACCACCTTCATCTGATCGAGCGTGTAACCCGTCACCGGATTACCCGCAAACCGCTGCCAACAATGGCTGAGGCAATTGAAGGCAAACAACGCATCACTGCAGAACGTCTGCTGGCAATGGTTGAAGAAGGCGGCGAGCTGAACGAATACAAAGGCATCGCGATTCAATTGCTGGAGCAATATGATTCTGTACAACTGCTCTCCGCAGCAATGAAATTGCTTACCGGCGACAACAAGGATACACAGGTTGAATTGACACCGGAAGATCCGATCCGCGCAAAACGCCGCGGCGGCAAGAATGACATCCGCAGCGGCCGCAAGCCTAATGGCGGCTATGGCGGCAACCGCACTGGTTCCGGCACAGGCGGTGGCTATAAAGGCAACCGTGATAGCGGCAGCAGCTATGGCGGCGGCTATAAAGGCAACCGCGACAGTAGCAGCGGCAGCACAACCCGTGGTGGTTACAGCAGCGGCTACGGCAGCAACAGCAGCAGCGGCGGTTACAAAGGCAACCGCGACAGCAGTGCCGACCGCAAACCATCGGCGCGTCCAAGCAGCACAAGTACTCGTCCGGCTAAACGCGAAGATTACGACATTTAAGCAGCACCGGCAATAATGGAAGAAGACGAGTACCGGTTAACGGTTCTCGTCTTCTTTTTGTACAATTGAACATATTTAGGCTTTGTGTTTCATGCCTTAGATAACAAAAGTACGGGTGATAATAACGAGCAGGATGAACAGAACGAGGATAGTGCCTGTGGAAGTCCAGACGTTGCAGCCAACTGGTGAGGACATAGGTAAAACCTCCTTTGAATTAAGGTGATTGTAATGGTTACGTTCCTAATATATGGACGGATCGTCGGGCTTGCATAGACCATAACCCAGAATCTTAAGAATGGGCGCTGGAAAAGTCCGGGTCAAATAAGGTATAGTTAAGATACGCAGTATGCGCGAGACAGACAGGAGGAAGGGAATTGGAGTTTAAAGGAGCAATGGGCGGTCTATACCGCGTCACGGAATGGATTTCACGTATCGCCTTCAGTAACATTTTGTGGGCAATCTGTTCGGTTCCGTTTCTGTTCATGGGAGTAATGAAGATGATTATGTGGGGATCGGGTGCAGGCGGCCCCAATGAACAGATCACACTGAACTGGGCGATGGGTATTTTGGCACCGTTTACGGTGTTCCCGGCAACAGCGGCACTATTTACGGTTGTACGCAAATGGGTTATGGGCAATAGCGATGTTAGCACATTCCGCACTTTTTTCCAGGGGTACAAAGAAAATTATTTCAAGAGTATGCTTGGGGGATTAATTTACACAGTGCTGTTTGTTGTGATGTACGTAGATGTGACCGTATACATGACGCAAATGGCGAATTTCAGAATCGTCGGTATTTTGATGCTGGTGCTGATGATTATTTTGTTCGTCTCCATGTTTAATTTCTTCTCGATTGTGGTTCATTATCAAATGACCTTCAAAGAAGTGGTGACCAACTCCGTTTTGTTGACAATCGCCCGGCCGATCCGCGTATTCTCCACGCTTATTGGTGCAGCGGTTCTTGTCTATATAGGTCTGAAGTATCCGGTGCTTTACGCCTTGTGTATTCCTACACTGATTGCCTTTTTCGCCTTCTTTAACTTTTACGCTACATACAACAAGCTGCAACTGCAGGTGGAGAAGAAGAAGCAACAGGAACTGGAAGCCCAGGAGGCCGCTGAAAGAGAAGCTGCGGAATTGCTTGAGGCAGAAGATTACGATGAAGATGATGACGACGATGATGACGACGATGATGACGACGATGATGAGTACGATTCAGATAAAGATAAAAAACGGATTTAACATTAATTACACATAAGCCGCGAAATTAGGCGAGAAATTTATTCCAGTGTAAATTAAAGCGCATACAGGTTTACTTTTTCGTCAAGACGCAATATAATAGTAACAAATCCTGCGATGTACGTTTACGGTTGCTCGTTGTTTTGAACCAATGATAATGTCTTGGGAGATCTATACGAAGCGCGGCTGAAAGGCCCTGTCTATACGACGCGGGGAATTCAAAAACGACTTCTGCGGTCACCCACCTGCTATAGCAGGTTCAGAAGACACTGTAGCCGGACGGCATAGGCGGGTTTTCTACTGTTTTTGACAAGGTGCCCTGTTTCCCGCTTACCCGCGGGGATGGGGTACCTTTTTGTTTATAGTGAACAAGGTGAAAGTGAGCAATGCCCTTTTGTTCCTGGGATAAGAGTGTTACACTTAGACTAATGAACTTGGGATTTGAAGAGGGGGAAGAATTTTGTCGTTGAAAAGAACCTTGGTCGGTTTATTTCGCAGTCATGACGGAACAAGCGACCGTGCAAAAGATCCGGCATTAAAGACGCGTTACTACACTCTTTCTAGAGATAAGGCGTGGGAAGAAATATCCTCAACGCTGAAGAAGATTCCTGGCTTCAAAGTGCTTCATGAAGTGCAATCTGTAGGAGAGATTACGCTTGAGAAGAGAACAGCATTCGGGCGTACGCTGGATATTACTGTGTCGGTGCTAAATACCTCGCCGGTGCGTTGCGGCGTAGATATGTACTCGGCATCCAGAGGTTCGCTTGGCGACCTGGGCGCCAACTATCGAGTAATTCAGCGTCTGTACCAGTCTCTTGATAGGAAGCTGGGCAAATACAAGACAGAATAAAGGCAAGCTGCACTTTTCTGTTCAGAGATTGTATACGGTTTCGTGAAGTGTGAAGATGCAGCCTGTCATTGAACAATAGGGCTACCCATAAGCAAAAGCGGGAGAAGGATGACCTTCTGCCGCTTTTTTTTAAAGAATCAGAACTTATAGATTTTCATGTACTACGAATGAAATACAATTCGGCTGCAGGCTACAGCAGTTCCTTTACAGCTGCAATAGCAGCCTCGTAATTGGGATGCTCAGACATTTCGCCGAGGTACTCCACATAAGCCAAAGTATCGTTTTTGTCGATTACGAAGATGGAACGCATATCCAGACGGAATTCTTTAATCAGGACGCCGTAGGCTTGTCCAAAGGCTGCTTCCTTGTGATCAGACAGTGTGATGACCCGGTCAATGCCGGCAGCGCCGCACCAGCGGGCTTGGGCGAACGGAAGATCCATACTGATGGTGAGAATAACGACATCATCGCCGAGCTCTGCGGCCTCGCTGTTGAAGCGGCGGGTCTGCGCATCGCATACACCGGTATCCAGAGAAGGCACCACGCTGATCAGCTTGATTTTGCCGGCGTAATCACTGAGGGAAGTATCTTCCAGCAGATTCTTGCTCACTGTGAACTGTGGTGCGGAATCTCCGGCTTTGAGCTGCGGACCCATCAGTGTGATGGGGTTGCCTTTAAATGCGGCCACGCCTGTTCTTTCTTGCGTCATATCCTTGGTTCCTCCTTGAATTGCAATATTGGATTCTTACTGCCACAATAAATTATAATCTTTTTAGAAGCTGGATGTCCAACCGACAACTTACATAAAGGGTGGGTGTTATGATATTCATACGATATGAAAAGTGGAGAAGCTATCTCCGGTATTATCCGGTAACCTGTTTGCTTATATTGGCGAATGTGATTATGTTTATTGTTCTGACGTTAAACGGCGGCTCCACAAATATCCAGACACTGATTGATTACGGGGGAACCGTTAATGTCAGCCCGCTGAAAGAGGAATTGTGGCGTTATGCGACGGCGATGTTTCTGCACAATGGCTTTGCCCATCTGTTCTTTAACTGTTTTGCGTTATTGGTGTTTGCTCCGCCTTTGGAACGGCTGATGGGCTGGTGGCGTTACGCGCTGCTCTATCTGGCGGGAGGTTTCCTTGCCAATCTTCTGGGAGTCGCGGTCAGCAGCCGTTCAGTGGTGGATTACGGTACGGTGTCAGTAGGGGCTTCAGGAGCGATCTACGCCGTATACGGCGCATTCCTCTATATTGCGCTGCTGCAGAGAGCGATGATGGATGAGAGCTCACGTAAGACGTTGTACGGGCTTTTGGTGATGGGAATTATTATGTCCTTCGCCACACCTCATGTGGACTATACAGCCCATATTGGCGGCCTCGTGGCCGGGTTCTTTCTTTATGGACTTATTATACGGGTATTCAAAAAAAGCCGAAGGTAGGAGGTGTTGGATTCGTGGAACTTAGACAGCTGCAATATTTTTTGAAGGTAGCGCAAAAAGAGCATGTTACCAGAGCGGCAGAAGAGCTGCATGTGGCGCAATCTGCGGTTAGCCGCCAGATTCATCAGCTGGAGCAGGAGCTTGGAGTGGACTTATTCATGCAAAAGGGGCGCAATCTGCAGCTCACCCCGGTGGGGCAGCTTTTTTGCAAACGGGTAGAGTCGGTGCTGAAGGAATTGGAGCGCTCGGTAGCTGAGGTGCATGAATTTCTGGACCCGGAGCTTGGAGAGATCCGCATCGGATTTCCGCATAGCCTGGGTACGCATCTTATACCTTCCATTGTGGCGGAGTTTCGCCGGCATTATCCTCAGGTTAAATTTCGTTTCAAGCAGGGGTCTTTTCCGTCTTTGATTAAAGACGTGCTGTCCGGTGAAGTGGATCTGGCGTTTATTTCTCCCTTCCCCGAAAATGACGGTCATGTGGCCGGAGATATTGTAATGACAGAGGAGCTGTTCGCGATCCTTCCGCAGAATCATCCGCTTGCCGGAGAGAAGGTAATCCGGCTTGAACAGCTGCGGGAAGAAAAGTTCGTCTTGTTCAGCCAGGGATATTCATTGAGGCCGATCGTATGGCAAGCCTGCCTGCAGGCAGGGTTCAAGCCGCAGATTGCTTTTGAGGGCGGAGAGACTGATACCATACGGGGTTTGGTTGCCGCTGGCATGGGAGTGAGCCTGCTGCCGGAAACGGCATTGTATCAGACCAATCCTATGCAGCCGGCTCAAGTGAGGGTGATAGATCCTGTTGTGACCAGAACGGTGGGAATCATTCACCGCAGTGAGGGCAAGCTGCCGCTGGTAGCCCGCTCCTTCCGCACTTTCCTGTTGACATATTTCAAAGATAGAAATAACAATACCCCGGTCGGCTCGTAGCCTTCCGGGGTATTTGCCCTTTATATCGACAGCGGGTTAACTAGATTGGTTTAATCACGATTTCCCAAGAACATCATGATCAGACGCAGCAGTTCAAGCAGGGAGACCAGAGCGGCAGCAACATAAGTTAAGGCAGCTGCATTCAGGACCTTGGCTACGCCGCGCTCTTCCTCGTTGCGGATGTAGCCTTGCTCAACCATGACCTGACGGGCCCGGCTGCTGGCGTTGAATTCAACCGGCAATGTAACAAGCTGAAAGGCTACTGCAGCCGAGAAGAAGATAATACCCAGACCAATAAGATTCAATGAGCTGAAAATAAATCCTGCCAACAGCATGAAGGGGGCTACGCCGGAAGCGAAATTGACAACCGGGAACATCCGGTGGCGCAGCGTGAGCATTGGATAATGTTCTTTATGCTGAATGGCATGGCCGATCTCGTGACATGCGACAGAAACAGCGGCGATGGAGCTTTCATAGTATACAGGCTCCGACAGGCGCACAACCCGGTGGACGGGATCATAATGGTCGGAAAGGGTGCCGCGCACAGGCTCGATCGGTACATCATAAAGGCCATTGGCATCAAGCATACGCCGTGCGGCTTCATAACCTGTCAAACCGTTCATGTTGGCAACCTTGGACCATTTATTGAAGTTGCCTTTAACTCTGAACTGAGCCCACAACGAGAATAGAAAAGCGATAATAACTAACAGATACATCAAAGGCATCATATAACATTCCTCCACTATGGTGTGAAAATAGTATTTACATTGGCGGCCCCTGCAAGAGCAGCAGCCGGATCGCCTCCATGCACGCAACGCCCTGCGGAAGCAGTGCTGACAGCGCTCGTTTGGCTTGGACCGGTTTCAGTCCGCTGATCATCGGTTCCAGTGCCTTCACTTCGCGCTCAAGCCGCTGCATCTGCAGCTCCAGCTCCACGAGTTTATCCGAAACATCGGTTTCTGGTGCAGCTGAATTCCACTTGCTCATCATGGTTTTAATTTCTTCCAATGTATATTTCTCATGCTTTAACTGATTGATACGTTCCAGAGCGATTAAAGTTTCATGGCTGTACAGCCGATAGTTCTTCATGCTTCTGGTTTCTGGTACAATGAGTCCCAGCTTCGTATAATAATCGATTGTGCGTTCACTGATGCTAGCAGCTTTGGCCAGTTCGCCAATCCGGTACAGGATCATATCCCCAAGTTCTTCTCACCTCGCTAACAGAATCCGGCCGGTTTGATCCGGCACTCTTCTTACTATATTTACACTTATAATGATATCAAATGACAAACCGTACAGTCAAACGTGACACTTACTTTAAGTATATGCAGGGTTGAAGCCAAAGATACCTTTGGAAAAGCAGCTCTTCCTTCTATAAGATTGTACACCAATTGGACCTTGCGATCTGCGGCATAATAACAAGGTTGGATGGGATCTATAATTATATTACATGATGTGTCATGTATATTGGGGTGACGGAAGAGTGCGCTGCTTCTTCTGCTCATGAAAAGAATGGGGTTCGGCAAAATAAGCGTCATCCTCTTGATATATGTTAAGGATACTTAACATACAATACAGCATCTTGGATCATTTACATTAATGAAAATACACATTCATACATGGAGAAGTCCGTTTTTTCTGTAATCGTTTGCATGAATAAGGTTTGCTGATGGGCTGGAAACCTGTGATTTAACAGCGGAAATGCGTAGCTACAGGCAAATACTGAAGAAATCATGTGCTTCAAGAAATAAATCGCAACATTCATAAAAATAGTCTTGTCAATTTACCTGACTTCTGATTATAATGACATTAAGAGTTTCATGCTTTGTTAGAAAATATAACATTGGGGAGTGGGGTAAAGAATGAAAAAAAAGATGATAATGATGTTTCTGGCCATGATTACACTGATGGTCTACCCGGTCAGCGCATTTGCCGCTGAAGGTCCGGCAGCACCGGATCTCCAAATCGGATTGGATACGGCGTTTACTTTCCTGGCATTTATTCTTGTATTCTTTATGCAAGCGGGGTTTGCGATGCTTGAAGCCGGTTCGGTCCGGATGAAGAACGCGGGCCACGTAGCTGGTAAGACCGTATTGACACTCGCAATTGCCAGCTTGTGTTTCTGGGCACTGGGTTTTGGCCTGGGCTTCGGTAACGGCAACGGGTTCTTCGGAACTACAGGCTTCTTCTATGGTGGTGAAACACAAGCAGCATCCTTCGATTCCCTGGCATTCTCAGATGTAACCTTAAACGTTAAATTCCTCTTCCAAATGGCTTTTGCCGCAGTTTCTCTGGCCATCGTATCCGGTGGTATGGCGGAACGTGCTAAGCTTAGTGTATACATTATCTTCGGAATTCTGTTCTCTGTAGTTATCTACCCTGTCGTAGCCCACTGGGTATGGGGCGGCGGCTGGTTGGCTGAACTGGGTATGCAGGACTATGCAGGTTCAACGGTTGTCCATCTTACAGGTGCAACGGCGGCTGTAGTCGCGACAATCTTGCTGAAACCCCGTCTTGGCAAGTTCAACAAAGAAGGCAAGCCGGTTATTATTCCGGGACATAACCAAGTATTCACAGTACTCGGTGTTATCATCCTCTGGTTCGGCTGGTTCGGATTTAACCCTGGTAGCGCGTTGTCTCCAATGGGCGGATTCTTCGGCCACGTAGCATTGACAACTAACCTGGCAGCTGCGGCTGGCGGTCTGGCTGCACTGATCGCTTCTTGGCTCTACTTCGGCAAGTCGGATATCCCGGCAATGCTGAACGGTGTTCTGGCTGCACTGGTTGCAATCACAGGCGCTTGCGCATTCGTAGTGCCTTGGGCGGCAATTCTTATCGGGTTTGTAGCGGGAGCATTCACTTTCATGACTTCACAATGGCTGGAACGTGCCGGCCTTGATGATCCAATCTATGCCTTCTCTGTACATGGTATCGCTGGGATGTGGGGAGCGGTGTCCACCGGGTTGTTCGCAACACCTGATCTGATCGCGGAAGGCGCGCTTGTCGGTAAACCCGGATTGTTCTACGGCGGCGGATTCCACCAGCTCGGCGTACAGGTGCTGGGTGTGGCAGGTACCTTTGTCTTCGTAGCAGTTCTGTCCTTCATCATTCTCTACGTAATTAAGTTGGCTATTGGCCTGCGTGTTACCGAAGAGGAAGAATTAATGGGCCTTGATATCAGTGAACATGGTACTTACGGTTATCCTGAACAAATGAAACTGATTGCAGAATCGGAATCCAAGACCCTTAAAAATTAACTACTTCTATAGATAGGGGGCGGACCGAGTGGCTTCGATGGAGTCAGCAGAGTGGAATGAAGATAAAAATTACTTGTCCATCGCAACGGCCGGTTCGCCGCAGGAGCTTAAGGCAAGGCGCACGGCCTGTCAAACCGTACTTCTGGCACAGTTAAACGTTGTTCCAATCGGGGAATGGATGACCCGTGTCAATGCAATGCATGACAGTATTGCGAAGGCGGCAGTAATCATATGTGAGGCGCAGATGAAAGAGGCGGGCTACGGCCCGCCTCCCTGCGCCTATTCCTTTATTGTGTTTGGCAGCGCAGGCAGGCAGGAATCTACGCTCTGGAGTGATCAGGATAACGGCCTGATTGTGGAAGGGGAACCGGATGGGCTCAAGAGGAGTTATTTCCTTGTCTTTGGTGCTCTGTTGTCGGATTTATTTGAACAAGTGGGTTATGAGAAATGCAGCGGCAAGGTGATGTGCTCCGAGCCGCTCTGGTGCAAGACACTGACGGAATGGAAAGAACAGCTGCAGAGCTGGATGCACCAGCTGGAATGGGAGCCGATCCGTTATCTGATTATTTCCTCCGATATGCGCCATGTAGCCGGGAACGCGGAGTTATCCGCGGAGTGGCGGGAAGCTTTTCATGCTGGATTTATCGGCAACGAGAAGCTGTCCACGGCGGTATTGCGCAATACAGTCCGCCACAAGGCGACACTAAATCTTCTTGGACAGGTACTGACGGAACGGTTCGGCGATTATGCCGGGGGATTTGATGTCAAATATGGTGTTTATATTCCGCTCGTGAATATTGTTAGACATTTGTCTTTATTTGAGGGAGTCTGGGACAGCTCCACGCTGACGAGGCTGGAAGTATTGGGGGCGCTTGACAAGTACCAGCACCTTGAAGAGATCCGCCGGGCATTTTTGACCGCACTGCGGATGCGTGCGAACACTCCCTACAGTGTAAACGACGGTTTATTGTCCAGCAGTGATTATATTGCTGAAAGTGATCTGAAGAATAAGCAGCTTATGTCCGAGCTGCGGGAAAGTCTGCTGCTCGTCAGGCGCCTGCACAGGGCACTGCAGCGTCAGCTCAGGTCAGCGGAAAGGAGACAGTCATGAAGGAGCCGAACAAAGGCGGCGGATTCTGGAACAACCTGAGACAAGGCGGAATGCCATCCGCCATCGCGTCGATGAGAGGCGGGGAATCAGCACAGCAAACGGCGCAGCAAATGGCCTTTATCCGTTCCCTGATGCGCGAGAAACGGCGTCCTGAAGTGCTGCATACCCCTCTCGCTGAACTTGAGACTGTTATTTTCGACCTGGAAACGACAGGTTTCTCCCACCAGCATGGGGATGAGATTATGTCGTTTGGTGCGATTCGTGTAGTAGGAGAAGAAATAAAAGAAGATGAATGCTTTTATACACTGGTAAACTGCCAGACGGCGATACCGGATAATATTACCAAGCTTACGGGAATTTCCAAAGAGATGACATCCGCTGCACCTTCGTTAATGGACGGGCTGCATAATTTCATGTCCTTTGTGGGCCAGCGGGTGCTGGTAGCGCACGGAAGTGCGCATGACAAGTCTTTTCTGAATGCTGCATTATGGAAAACCTCCAAAGTGCAGCTTACCCACAGAGTGCTGGATACGATGATGCTGGCCCGCTGGCTTGAGCCGCACCGCAGTAATTATACGCTGGATGAACTCCTTGCCGTACATGAGATTCCGATCCAAGGGCGGCATCATGCGCTGGAGGATGCCAAAATGACTGCGCGGTTATGGGTGTCTTATCTGAATGAGATCTCCCAGAAGCGGCAGGTTGATACCTTGGGAGATCTGTATGCTTATTTAAGCAGAGCATAGAGCGGAGCATGCAGCAGCCGGTAACCCGTTGTTCCACTTGAATCAGGCAGCCGGTCGATATGAAAGCCCCTCAAGTTTATTTCCCCATTATTGTCCGTACCGGGAGAACCGATCAGGTATACCTTGAATTCGGGGCCCAGTGCACTTAGTCCCTTAATGTCGGAGGGAGAAGGCCAGGGGGCAGAATGGGGATGGGAGTGGAACAAACCGACAGGGGCGGGGTCGTTATAGAGTGCTTTTACCCATTCGCGGGGATCGGGAACGAAGGCATGCAGCGGGTCAGGCGCTACGTTGCTCATGGGGACATAGTCCTTGATGTGCATGCCGCCCGCTGCGGCAGCACCCAGCAGTACGCCGCAAGCTTCATGCGGATAACAGGTCAGCAAATGCTTCCCCAGCATGAGCTGTACGGAGCTATCCAGTCTGATGGGCTGGGTTTTTCCCTGGTATGCTGTCATATTTTCACCCCTCTCTCTTCATGGGATTTCGTCTCTGACGGAATCCTCTTTTTTTGGTACGGAAGAAGCTGATTTTACCTGGATGTAAAGGATGGTTTGAAACTGCACATATTGGGGGTACAATAGGAGCAAACCATCCCATTTGCAAAGGAACGGTCTTCCCATGAGAGCTGTGAATAAACGAAATGTAACTGTTGTGGCCTTGATTGTGATATTGGCCGTTCTCGTCATTGCGCATGAATTCAGGGCTGAGCCCGAGTCAGTACCAGTAGTGCAGCAATCGGCCAAGCTGGAAAGCGGTGCAGGTGCTGGCTTGCTGGCTCCCCCCTTCACTTTGCAGGGAAACGACAGCACTGTTTATGACGTAGGAGGACCTCGGGAGAAGGCGCTGATGCTTAATTTCTGGGCTTCCTGGTGTGAACCGTGTCAGCAAGAGGCTCCTGAGCTGAATGCAATGGCTGTTAAATATAAGAATGTTCTTGATATTTATGGAATCAATGTGACCAGCCAGGATTATAAGCCGAACGCCGAACGTTTCATCAAAAAATATATGCTGTCCTTTCCGGTCATGTTTGATCTAAAGGGCAAGGTGTTCGATAAATATAACGGCGCGGTGTTTCCTACCAATGTGTTGATTGACAAAAGTGGGGTAATCTCCGAGATCATTCTCGGTGTTTTGACTGCCGAAGAGCTGGAGAAGAAAATCATCACACTAACCGGCTCTTAAAGAAACGGCAACTATTAAGCCCCCCTGCGGAACGGGTGTTTCCCGGCTGCAGGGGGGCTTTGTCTGAGGCATTTGTGAGGCCGAATCTTTAATGATTGACTAAGCCTCTAGGCTCACTGCTGGACTTCTTGTCGTTTTCGCGTGAGATTTGTCCCAAAAGGGCATAGCGCATACTGTCGACCAATGCTTCCCAGCTGGCCTCAATGACATTGCTGGATACGCCAACCGTACTCCAGGTATTAGTATAATTTCTGGATTCGATCAGAACCCGTACCTTCGCAGCGGTCTGATCCTGTTCATCCAGCACACGAACCTTATAGTCAGAGAGATGCATCTCATCCAATTGCGGGAAGTAAGGCAGCAGTGCCTTGCGCAGGGCGTTGTCCAGCGCGTTGACCGGGCCGTTGCCTTCTGCAGCGGTATACAGGTTCTCGCCGCCGGCCTTCAGCTTGACGAAGGCCTCGGAAACAACCGGACTGCCGGCTGTCTTCTCCACAAGCATTTTGAACGATTCAAAAGTGAACAGCTCGTTCATCTCGCCGGTGGCTTCACGCAGCAGCAGCTCTAGTGAGGCGTCGGCGCCTTCGAATTGATATCCCTGATGCTCCAGGTTCTTGATCTTGTCAATCACCTTGCGGGCCTGCTCGCTGCTTGGGTCAAGACTGAGGCCCATATCCTGGGCTTTGGACAGGACATTGCTCTGGCCGGCCAGCTCAGAGACCAGCACGCGCTGTTTGTTGCCCACCAGTTCAGGAGCAATATGCTCATAGGTACGTGAGTCGCGCATGATCGCAGAGACGTGAATGCCGCCTTTGTGGGCAAATGCGGCCGTTCCAACATAAGGCTGATTAACCGGCATATTCACATTGGCGACTTCGCTCACAAAGCGTGCGGTGTTGGTCAGCTGGGGGAGGGAATCCCCCGGAATACAGTGATACCCCATCTTAAGCTGCAGAGTGGGAATGATCGAGCACAGGTTGGCGTTGCCGCAGCGCTCACCATAACCGTTGATTGTGCCTTGCACCTGCCGGGCACCTGCGCCAATGGCACTGAGCGTATTGGCGACCGCAAGCTCACAATCATTATGGGTATGGATACCCAATGAAGCGCCCGGAAGGGTCCCGGCCATACCGGATACAATGTCTTGAATCTCATTCGGGAGTGTGCCGCCGTTTGTATCGCACATGACCAGCCAGTCCGCACCGGCTTCCCGTGCTTTAGCCAGGACGGCAGCTGCATACTCCGGATTGTTCTTATAGCCGTCGAAGAAATGCTCAGCATCGAAGATCACTTCGAGGCCTTTGCGTTTCAGATAAGCGATGGAGTCGCCGATCATCGCCAGATTCTCTTCTAATGTAGTTTGTAGGGCAGTATGCACATGGAAATCCCACGATTTCCCGACCAAAGTAGCCGCCGGTACGCCGGCATCAATCATTCTTTGGAGATTGTCGTCGTTCTCGGCTACAGAGTTCTTGCGCCGGGTACTGCCGAATGCGGTGATTTTGGCATTTAAATGAAATTCCTTGACCCTTTTGAAAAATTCGATATCCTTATTGTTGCTTCCCGGGATGCCACCTTCAATGTAGTGCACACCCAGATCATCGAGTTTTCTGGCAATCTTCAGCTTATCATCCGCCGACAGGCTGATGCCTTCGCCTTGGGTGCCGTCGCGTAGTGTCGTATCGAAGATGGAGATGGACTTAGACATGGGAGTCCTCCTAAAAGTTTTGTGAGAATGGCTTCCTGGATTTACTCCGTACAGAATTTACTTCGGAAGCATCCGCTTAAGGGAAATGAATTTTTATATTATAGCATTTTTACGCGGGAATGTAACAAAGAACTTTACAGCGTTTCTGCTTTTGTTGACCTTCCGGCAGTTGAAGAGGTATGCTAAATCCGACAATGGAAACCCTGAAGATAAGAAGGTAGATATTGTGCAGAACGTGGATCAGTATTACCCAACAAGCGGCAGGGTTATTCTGCATGTGGATATGAATGCTTTCTACTGCTCAGTGCATGAGGCGGAGGATCCGGAGCAATACAAAGGCAAACCGACGGCGGTTGCCGGAAGCGTGGAGCTGCGAAGAGGGATTATTGTCACCTGCTCCTATGCTGCACGCAGGCTGGGAATCTCAACAGGCATGCAGGTGCAGAAGGCACTGCGGATTTGTCCATCGTTAATTGTTATTCAACCGAACTTTCATCTATACCGCAAGTATTCGAATGCATTCATGCAGATTGCCTACAGCTATACTCCGCTGCTTGAAGCAGTCTCAATAGACGAATGTTATCTCGACATTACCGGCTCCAGACAGTTTGGGACTCCGCTGGAGATTGCCGGGGCCATCCAGCGCCGGATCATGGAGGAGCTTGGACTGCCTTGCTCCATTGGGGTTGCCCCCAATAAGCTGCTGGCCAAAATTGCCTCGGATCTGAAAAAGCCCAACGGAATCTCCGTCCTCCGGCTGCGTGATGTGCCGGATATTTTGTGGAACAAGCCATGTAATGAAATGTTTGGCATTGGCGGAAAAACAGCCGAAAAGCTCCGGAAGCTTGGCATCTACAGCATCGGTCAGCTGGCTGCGGCCGATGAGAAGATGCTGGTGGATTATTTCGGGGTCATGGGCTCATGGCTGAAACGGGCGGGCAACGGTATTGACCACGGCATTGTGAATCCTGAGCGCGAACAGAGCAAGTCGATCGGGCATACGACAACCTTGCCCAGAGATGTAGTCGGTCTGGCAGAGGCCCGGCCGATTCTGCTGAATCTTAGCGACCAAGTTGCCCGGCGGCTGAGGAAGCAGGGCTTGGTGGCAGCAGGTGTGCAGCTCACCATCCGCACACCCGACATGAAGACCATTACCCGGTCGCGCCAGCTGGAGACTCCTTCAGAAAGTGCTGAAGACATCTATAAGACGGTGTGCGAGCAGTTTGCCAAGCACTGGAAGGGGGACAAGCCGGTGCGCCTGCTGGGTGTTACCCTGCAGGGACTGAGCCCCAAGGAGGACTCCGCTATCCAGCTGGATTTGTTCGATTATGAACGTCAGCCGAAGAAGGAGTCCCTGAACAAAACGATGGATATGCTGCGCAACAAATTCGGCGAGAATGCGGTGCTGACGGCCGGCATGCTCAGTGACAGCCACTCGGCCCGCCTCCGCAATCATAAGGAGCGCGGCACCTCACTGCAGAAGGACAATCTCGAAAGTGTTGATCCTGATAAAACATGAGAAAAGCCTTGCCCGGCACGGACATTCAAGCAATGGAATATGCGTCGAAAATGGAAACGAATTGAAAACTCATTGATATTGTATTCTATTTATATTAATATGAGAAAAATAACAGGCTGCTACAGCAGGCTGTATTGTTTAACGGGAGGCAGAGAAAAAATGGCTAAATACACTTGGGTCGAAAAAGATACTTGCATCGCTTGTGGTGCTTGTGGCGCGACGGCCCCTGATATTTTTGATTATGATGATGAAGGTCTGGCAGAAGTGATCTACGAGAATGACAGCAATCGCGGGTGTACTGTAATTCCGGATGATTTGTTCGACGATTTGCAGGATTCTGCAGATGGATGCCCAACGGACTCCATCAAAATTGCGGATGCCCCTTTTAATAAAGAAGGTTAATCCAAAAGGTTTTTCGTTGACTACAGGATATAAGGATCGCTCAGCGCGAACCTTATATTTACATAAAGACATCTCTTCGCCGGCGTAAATTCGGTTGGGGGGATGTCTTTTTTTGATGGATTGACCGATATAAATAAAGAAAGAATTCACAAACCCGCGGAGGCCCCGATGAAAAACTCGCAGCATCTCAAGGCGTATGTTCAGTTGCATCCTGAAAACAAGATGGCATGGTACTTGCTTGGTAAGGAATACTATAAGAACGGCCAGCAAGGCAAAGCGAATTACTGCTTCAATCAGGCCGGTGAAGTATACGAAGCTTTCGAGCACAGCAAGGTGCCGGCCGAAATGCTGCGTGAATATGAAGACGGCCTGCTTCAGGCTGCCCGGCAGCGTCACCAGAACAAGCAGAGAATGCGCCGTGTTCTGCTAACACTAGTGCTGTTGCTGCTGGTGTTTCTGCCGGATGCAGCTGTGCCGGGTACCCTTCCCGGTCCCGGTGAAACAGACAACTCGGCTCCAGAGATTGCCGGCGGAGCTCCGGCAGATTTACCGGAGGAACTTACGGCAACGGCGGTGCCTGAGACTGGAGTACAGTTGGCCCCGGATCCGGTAAAGCTGGCCTTTACGGCACAGCCGGGGGATGCTGCCGGACCTGGCAAGGCGCTGGCGGGCTTGCTGCAGAGCAGCCAGCCGACCGGCTCAACGGCGATCCTGCGAATGGAGCGCTCCGGCAAATGGCTTATATGGAAGAAGAAGCTGCCGCTCGAGGCAACGCTGGAGAAGAGTGAGAAAGGACGAATTGTATACCAATCCTACAATTCGGCGGTCTGTGCCTGCCAGCCCCCGGATTCAGCAGAGCTGAAGAAACAGGCGGCAGGATGGCAGGAGGACCAGGAGGAGCTGGCGGTGCTGTGGAGCGCCATGCGATCCTACAAGAGCAGCAAGGGCGTGCTGCCGAGATCCCCTGGAGAGCTGGAGGCGCCGTTTCCGGGAAATTGGCTGGGTGGAACGACTCCGCTGATGAAAGCGAAGTTTGCCTCGCTGCGTGCGGCAGCTTCCCCGGCAGTCCCGCAGGCCCCGGCGGCTACTGCCAAGCCGGATACTGCCACGGCAACGGGGATTCCTGCAGCAGGCCAGAGCGGCAATTCTCCTGGAGCAAGTGGTGATGCGGCGGCGGAAATGCCCTTTTTTACAGGACCGCTGACTATTATTGTAGATAAACAAAAACACCGCCTGGCAGTGACCAGCGGCTCGATAATTCTGCGGAACTATGAGATTGGACTCGGCGGCGACAAAACACCTGAAGGGACTTTTACGATCACAGACAAGGTGGTCAATCCGAATGGCCATGACAACGGGGAATTCGGCAGCCGCGGGATGCAGCTCTCGGACAGCAACTATGCCATACACGGCACAAATGAGCCTGACAGCATAGGCAAAGATGAATCGCTGGGATGTATCCGGATGAACCGCAAAGATGTGGAGGAATTATTCGCCATGGTACCGATGGGAACGAAGGTTCAGATTACTAAAGGGGTTCTGCCTGAGGAGCTGCTGCTTCCGGAGGAAGCCTTTCCCTCTGGAGCACCTCAAAATCAGACCAACCCCCACAAAGTCTACCACTGGCTGAATTAATTACCTGCTACAAGAAATAGAACAATAATAAGAAGAATCAGCAAGGCCAGACTTACACTAATCCACAGGATTGCTTTGCGGTTGACTTCTTCCTTCTTCTGCTGGAGTGTAGGAGGTTTGCGTTTAGTTGACATACTGGTCATCCTTCTTTCTCTCTTGATCGGTGATTACCCTTACATTGTAATGCGTTTGCAAGAAAAATACTATACTCTGCATTTCGCTCGAAGGCATCACCTGGGCAAAAAACTTTTCTTTTCTTCCCGAAACGGATAAAATTAAGAAGAAACCTAAAGAAACGGGGAGTCGCGGGACATCACGTATTATCCCTTGAAGGAGCGAGAACGGTGCTGTATCGAAATTTAGGTAAACCAATTTTCTTTAAAATGGACCCGGAGAAGGCACATCATCTCGTCATAGGCGGTTTGAACAAAGCGGCCTTGGTTCCGGGCGGCAGCGCGGCCATGCGCTTGATGTACGGCGTTCCAGAGACAGCCGATCTTGCGGTAGACCTGTTCGGTCTGCATTTCCCTACTCCGGTGGGTCTTGCAGCGGGACTGGATAAAAACGCTGAAGCGGTGGGCGGCTTCTCATCAATTGGCTTCGGATTTATGGAAGTGGGTACGGTTACGCCCAAGAGCCAGCCGGGCAATGACAGCCCGCGGTTATTCCGTCTTCTTCCGGACGAAGCGCTGATTAACCGGATGGGCTTCAATAATGAAGGCGCAGAGGCCATGGCCCAGCGGCTGAAGGTGCTGAAGAAACGCAGAATTCCTGTGGCGGTCAATATCGGGCGCAATAAATTGACCCCAAATGAATCAGCACATGAGGACTACCGGCAGTGTATCCGTACGCTTTATCCGTACGGTGATTTTTTTGTGGTTAATATCAGCTCTCCGAATACACCGGATTTGCGGAGTCTTCAGCATGGCAGTGAATTATCGAACCTGCTGGCCCAAGTGAAAGAGGAAATGGAACTCCAGCGTGAGATAAGCGGTATGGCCAAAAGTCTGCTGGTCAAGATTGCTCCCGATGTCAGCGACACCGAGCTTGAATATATGGTACATACACTTTCTGAAGCCGGTGTGGACGGCGTGATCGCTACGAACACCACACTCAACCGTGAGGGGCTGAAGAGTGACAAAGCCGGAGAGACAGGGGGCCTCAGCGGCAAACCGCTGCGCGACCGTTCCACAGAGATTATCCGCAGCATTTATCACCAGACCGGCGGCAAGCTGCCGATTATTGGTTCAGGGGGTATTTTTACCAGCCAGGATGCTTATGACAAAATCCGGGCGGGTGCCAGCCTGGTTGAAATTTATACAGCTCTCATCTATGAAGGACCGGAGGTTAACCGCAGTTTGCATGCCGGACTTAGGCAGCTTCTGCGGCGGGACGGATTCCGTAATATCCTAGAAGCGGTGGGCGCTGATCATCACTGAAGGATGAATGGACAGGAGGACGAAGGCGATGGACGGCAGGGACTGGGGAACTTTTTTGCTACCATATGAACAGACTGTGGAGGAACTTAAGGTTAAATTCAAGACGATGCGCTCGGAGCTCAAGAAGAGAGAGGAATATACGCCGATCGAGTTCGTAACCGGACGCGTGAAGCGGCTGTCCAGCATTCTGGAGAAGGCCAAGCGGCTGAATGTGAAGATGGAAGATCTGGAGACAGGCATTGAGGATATCGCCGGCATACGCATTATGTGCCAATTCGTTGAGGATATCCGCAGAGTGGCGGAGTATATCCGTGCCCGCAAGGATCTTGAAGTGCTTTACGAGAAGGACTATATCACCAATTACAAGGAAAGCGGCTACCGCAGCTTCCATATGATTATTAAATATCCTGTTCAGACGGCTCTGGGGCAAAAGATTGTGCTCGCCGAGATTCAAATCCGCACACTGGCGATGAATTTCTGGGCAACCATCGAGCATTCGCTGAACTATAAATACCGTGAAAGCCTGCCCGATGAAATGCGGGTGCGGCTCAAGACGGCGGCAGAGGCCGCTTCCATACTGGACAGTGAAATGTCCAGCATCCGTGAAGAAATTCTGGAGGCTCAAAAAACCTTCGAAGAAAATTCCAATATGACGACTCAATTGCTCAAGGCGATTCATCAATTGTATTTCTATCATCTGGTGAACGAGGCGATTGAAAGCCAGGAACGTTTCAATGTGATCTGGCAGGCACAGGATATGGATGCGATGAAGGAATTGCTGGACCATGTGCGTGAGCTGCTCTCTAATGCGAAGAAGGACAGTCTGCCGGATGGTCTATGAACCGCTGTATCTGGCGTACCTGGTCTATTTCAATAGAGACAGAGATTATTTCGAATGTCATGAGGTGCTTGAAGAGCTGTGGCTGGCCAAAGACCGTGATCCGCTGTACAAAGCACTTCTTCAGGTAGCGGTCGGGTTGTATCATTTCCGCAACGGGAATGTGCGCGGCGGGAGGATTATGCTGGGCGGGGCACATAATGCGCTGCAGAAGTATCCGGATGAAACGCTGGGAATTCATCTCGCGAAGCTTGTACAGGAGACTGGTGAGTATGTCCGCAAGCTGGAAGGTTATGATGAACAGCCGTTTCCCTATTATGATCTGACCCTTGAAATTGCAGATCCCGGTCTGGAAGAGGCTGTAAAGATTGCAGCTGCCCGGATTACACCCAACTTGCCGCAGCGCAGGGGGCCCCAGCGGCCGGCTCACTCACCGCACCGCAAATGAAGCAATAAATACAGCAAGACAACAAGGAGCACTCCACCGGGGTGTTCCTTGAATTATTCATTCCTACATTCAGAAACAACAAGCAGGAGGAAAGCAACATGGCGGCACAATTGCCCGGCTCGTTCACGCAGCGGATGAAAGAACTGTTGGGAACGGAGTATGAACAATTTGCGGAGACCTACAAGGAAACTCCTTATGGCGGCATCCGCGCCAATACCTTGAAAATATCGGTGAAGGACCTGCTGGCGCTAGCACCTTTTGAGCTGGAGCTGATTCCCTGGTGTCCGACCGGGTTCTATACCGGGGAAGGTGCCAGACCTGGCAAACATCCGTATTACCATGCCGGCCTGTATTATATTCAGGAGCCGAGTGCAATGGCTCCTGTAGAGCTGCTTGATGTGCAGCCGGGTGACCGGGTGCTGGATTTATGTGCCGCACCGGGCGGCAAATCTACGCAGATCGCCGCTAAGCTGCAAGGCGAAGGTCTTCTGGTCAGCAATGATCTTCATCCGGAGCGGACCAAGGCTTTGGCCAAAAATTTGGAGCTTTACGGTGTCCGCAATGGCATTGTACTGAATGAAAGCCCGGAACGGATCGCAGCGGCATTCCCCGGGTTCTTTGACCGGATTCTAATCGACGCGCCATGCTCCGGTGAAGGCATGTTCCGCAAGGATGAAGACATGGTGAAGCAGTGGGAGCCGGGAACGCCGGAGAAATATGCGGCGATGCAGCGGGACATTCTTGTCTCTGCCGCTGCGGCGCTGAAGCCCGGCGGGACATTGGTCTATTCGACCTGCACGTTTGCGGTAGAAGAGAATGAGGGGACGATAGCTGATTTTCTGGCCGCACATCCCCGGTTCTCACCGGTTCCGGTAGGCGGCACAGGCTCTTTCGCTCCAGGGTTCGGCGAATTGCCGGAGACGGCCCGTCTGTGGCCGCATAAGGTCAAGGGTGAGGGGCATTTCATGGCCGTGCTGCGCCATGATGGAAGCCTCGCTCCGGAAGAGAAAGGCGGAGACCGGGACATTGTGCTTGGGATCGCTGCGCGGAACAAGTCAGGCAAAGCATCACCTTCAGCTAAAGCAGCTGGAGGTAAAACAGAAAAAGGACGCGGCGGCAAAGGCGGCCGTACATTCGGCAAATCCGGCAACGGCTCCGGCAGAGAACAGGAAAGCATAGGAGAAGAGACACGGCTTGCCGCCTATACCGATTTCTTCAAGGACCAGCTCGGCTGGCAGCCTGCGGGATATCCCGTGTGGTTCGGCGAACATTTGTACCTCTCGCCATTGCCGAAGGAAGCCTTGGATGGACTGAAGACGATCCGTCCAGGCTGGTATGTAGGTCATGTGCGCAGCGGCCGGTTTATTCCCGGGCATCCGCTCGCTACCGCCCTGCACCCGGAGGAGAGTTGCCGCAGTCTTTCCCTGTCAAGCAGCAGCGGTGAAGCGGTCTCCTATCTTAAAGGCGAAACATTATCCATTCCGGCAGAACGACTGTCTGTGAAGTCAGGCAGTGCACTCAAAGGGTATGTGCTGGTCTGTATCGACGGGTACAGCGCAGGCTGGGCGAAGTGGCAGGACGGAATGCTGAAGAATGAATATCCGGCTGGCTGGAGGTGGACATAAGGCATGGGGGCATCGGGAAATAATGCTAAGAAACAACGGATCGATAAAGTGCTGTCCCATATGGGCGCAGGTTCCCGCAGCGATATCCGCAAGCAGGCGAAGCAGGGGCTGATTACAGTTAATGGGATTGTGGTAAAGGACAGCGGGTTTCATGTTGACCCCTATCTTGACAGGGTAGAGCTCAATGGGGAGCCGGTTCTGTACCGCGAGCATATCTATCTGATGATGAACAAGCCCCCGGGTGTCTTGTCTGCTACAGAAGACAAACGGGACCGGACTGTTCTTGATTTATTGAAGCCGGCGTATGCGCAGTTCGAGCCGTTTCCGGTCGGGAGACTGGACAAGGATACGATTGGACTGCTGCTGCTTACCAATGACGGCAAGCTCGCCCATGAGCTGCTGTCCCCGCGAAAACATGTGCCGAAGACGTATGAGGCTATCGTGGAGGGCGAAGTAGACGCAACGGATGTGGCTGCATTTGCCGCAGGTGTGGAACTGGAAGATGGTTATGTTACTCTCCCGGCACAGCTGAGAATCCTTGGCAGGGAGCGCGGCGGCAAAATCACCTCACAAATCTCCCTAACCATTACTGAAGGAAAATTCCATCAGGTGAAGCGGATGTTTATTGCGGTTGGCAAAAAAGTGACGTTTCTGAAGCGGGTGTCTATGGGGGATTTGAAGCTGGACGAAAGCCTGCCATTGGGCGCTTGCCGGGAGTTGACGGCAGAAGAGCTGAGTCTGCTTGGTGCAGACGGCCGGGAAACATGAGAAATAGCCCTGCTGCTGATTTAATACCGGCTTAATTAAAGTACGTGTTTTAGTTGACGGGGGTTTTGTAATCTTGCATATATAGATATAAAAGACAGACAAGGATGGTGGGGTATGAGATACAAACTGATTGCGCTGGATGTAGACGGAACACTGTTGAATGATGATCACCACTTAAGTGATGAGAACAAAGAGGCAATTGCTGAGGTTACGCGGCTGGGCGGCCAGATAGTATTATGCACAGGCCGCAGCCCGCAGAACTCGATTCCATTTATGGAAGAAATGGGCCTGTCGGGGTATGTGCTGGGCCACAACGGAGCGGCGACGGTCCGTGTCAATGACCGCAAAGTGCTGCATCAATTTGGGCTGGATGCCCGTGGACTTGACCCTTACATTGATTATTGCCGGCAGCATGATATCCATTTCGATGTTAATACCGCTTTTGATATGTACGTCGATAATGTGGAGAATTTGACCCAAGAGGCTAATTTTATGTACGAGCACTTCCGGATTATGCCTGCTTCGCTGCCGGCCTGGGAGGATTTTCGTGAACCGATTGTAAAATTTACGGTTTTTACCCAGTCGGACATTCTGGATGAAGCACAGCGTGAATGGGGCACTTGGACGCAGCAGTACAATATTTTGCGCAGCGGCGAATTTTTTGTAGACTTCATGCATCCCGAGGCTTCAAAGGGGAATGCGCTGAAGAATCTGGCTGTGCAGCTTGGGATTCCTCAGGAGGAAGTCTTATCAATCGGGAATTATTATAATGATATTTCAATGCTTACCTACGCCGGACTGGGTGTTGCGATGGATAATTCACCACTCGAGGTCAAAGCAGCGGCAAACGCGGTTACTGGGACCAACAACGACAGCGGAGTCCGCGACGCGCTGGTGAAGTACTGCCTATCGTAATACTTGAGAAAGTATGAAATAAGTGAGCGTGAAGTAAGAATATAAATGTGGAAGCATAGACTAGTGCCCTGAGGCGCTGGTTTATGCTTTTTTCTGCTTATCTGATCCGCTTTATCAATCTGCGATCATTAATAAAACATTGCTAGATATAATCAGCCGTGAACTAGAAATGCAAAAAAGCGGCTGCACCGCCCCTTAAAGGGACGGCGGGCCGCTTGGTGCCACTGTGCGTTGCTGCTTGAGCGGAATTAGACAAACAACGAACGGGAAATGATGACAAGTAAAATAAAGAGCACCAAAATCGCACCGGTCGATGTGAAGCCTGGAACTGCACCCATGTCTGATTCCTCCCTTAACTCATGTCTAGTTCCCATGCCGCGCTGTTATGCTACGGCGTCATTGGGATAATGTCATCATATGCCGGGGGAGGCATCACGAACTGGTCAGTTGCCTATTGCTCGTCAATATGGGCTTTTAGGATCCGCAGCCCTTTGGGCAGGTGATTCTTCAGTTGACCGGAGCTGGCTTTGCCCCAGCCAACGGGAAGTCCGTCAACGGTGACCAGTGTCCAGCCGTGCAGCTCAGCCGGAACAGGCAGGCTCTCTCCGCGCAGCCAGATCTGAATTTCATGACTATCGGCCGCAAGGTCCCAGCTACGGGCAGCTTGACTGGGCTGAAGGGACATTGCCAGGGCATGGGCCGGTTCGATCCGGTTTTTCTTCAGATGGGCCACATGCAGCCCGGCCCGCGGGATTTTGAGGCCTTCAAGCAGACCGGTATGCAGGCTATCGTTAAATGTCTCCGGGAGCAGGTACAAGGATTCTCCAAAGAGCAGAGGCACACCCTGGCCGGTGAATCCTGGCAGATGCTCCGCTGCCCAGCCCAGAAACTGCTGGTAAGCATCGCGCACGGAAGAGGTTGTTCGCGGGCTGTTTTTGCCCCGTGCGCTGCCCCGTTTGCTGCGGCTATTCGCAGCTTCTTCTGCAGGTGCCTTGCGCAGCAGGGCGACGAAATGTCCTTCGCCTTTCTCCAGATGCGGCCAGAGGCGTTTCTCGGCAATCAGCTCCATATCGGGATAGTGCTCTATAAACCGGGCGATGGTATCTTCATTCTCGCTGCGGTTGAAGGTACAGGTCGAATACGCCAGACTGCCGCCCGGTTTCAGCATGCTATAGGCATCCTGTAAAATATCCCATTGTCTTGCCGCACACATCTCGACATGGCCCGGAGACCATTCGCTTACAGCAGCGGGATCTTTGCGGAACATACCTTCACCAGAACAGGGGGCATCCAGCATAATCCGGTCGAAGACCTGCGGGAAACGCCGTGACAGCTCCCCTGGAGCTGCACTGGTCACCAGTGCGTGGGAGATGCCGTGGCGTTCGACATTTTCGGCCAGAATTTTGGCCCGCTCGGGATGGATCTCATTGGACACAAGCAGACCTTGTCCCTGCATTAGAGAGGCGATATGTGTTGTCTTTCCGCCGGGAGCGGCGGCAAGATCCAGCACCGTCTCACCGGGAAGCGGCCCCAGGAGCTCGGCCGCGGACATTGCCGAGGGCTCCTGAATATAATATAGTCCGGCAGTGTGGTAGGGATGCCGTCCGGGCCGGGCCGGATGTTCGTAGTAATACCCTGAGGGGCACCAAGGTACCGGTGTAAGGCCGAATAGTGAAACCGCATGTTCGGCAGCGCGGATGCCGGTTCCAAACCGGCTTTTTAAAGTGTTGAATCGCAGACCCTGGGTCCGCAGCAAAGTATAGCTTTGCAGAAAAGCGTCCGCCTCCTGCCCCAGCATTTCTCTCATGGCAGTGGTATAAGCGGCGGGCAGCTGTTCTTCCGTCATCATTCATTCTCCTCTTGTCAAAATCAATTCAGGCTCAAGCGTTCTTCTTGGTTGCTGTTTCAGGTGGTTACCGATAAAATCAAGGTATGGGACCTTAGCGTACCAGTAATTGTACATATTTATTACTATATCATAATTGCCGGGTCTCACCGTAATCAGGGCAATTGTAAAGGGGATGTACCAGATGAACTTGCTGCAAGCGCTATTCTTCCCGCCGGAACAGCCCGGTGGTGTATCTTCAATGATTCCTTATCTCCAGGAACGTTTCCGTTCCAGCCGCTGGGATATGGATCTCTTCTGGTTGCCCAAACGGATTCGCGGCAAAGGGCGCGAAGAGATTGTATTTGAGACCTTCGATTGGACTAAGTATGGCGAAAGTCCGGTTGTACAAAAATATATTCAGACCTACCGCGATTATATATGGTGGACGAAGCTGCGGATGAGTAAAAAGTATGATCTGATCCATGCCCATCACCCGATTGCCGGTCTGGCGATGAAAAAGATCTATCCGGAAATCCCGCTGATCCAGACCCTGCATTCCAGCTATGAACGTGAGCTGATTCTGAATGGAATCATTGAAGAAGGCGGTCCGGAGCATCAATTTCTTGTCTCGGTATACCGTGAGCTGGAGCATGTCAGTGACCGCCTGATGACGGTTTCACGCTCTTTTGCCGATTATTTGGCGCCATATATTGACCAGCCCTCGAGTGTTGGCGTCATTCCAAACGGCTTCGATGAGAAAAGATTCAAGCCTGTTCCGCATGACAACAGCATCCCGCAATTGGTGACGGTAACCCGGCTTGTACCGGCCAAAGGGATAGATACGTTGTTTAAAGCTTGTGCCGAGCTGAACAAACGGGGCCATGAATATGTGCTGCACATCATTGGGGATGGTCCCAGCCGCGGTGAGCTGGAGTCATTAGCCCAGAATCTGGGCATTTATAATGAGACGATTTTTTACGGATACACTTTACACCCGGAAGAATTCATGCCTTTCTTTGATATTTTTGTACTCCCTTCTCGCGCGGAGGCTTTTGGCTCGGTGTTTGCGGAGGCGGCGCTCAGCTGTCTGGCTCTTGTCGGCACGAATGTGGGAGGGATTCCAGAACAAATTGAGGACGGGGTGAACGGACTTCTGGTCAATCCTGACGATGAGGTGGCATTGGCGGATGCGCTGGAAAAAGTAATCAGCGATCCGGGTTACCGCTATGAGCTGTCCCGTTCGGCTTGGGATAAAGCAAAAAGCCTGTATTCGCTGACCCGGGTGGCCAATGAGCTCAAAAAAACCTATCTGCAATATCAGCCGGGAACGAAAGGGTGAGCAGATGATTCCTTTTCGTTTCTTGCATGCCGCGGATCTGCACCTAGACAGCCGTTTTGCCGGATTGGCGCAGCTTCCGCAGGCTATACGCTCCTATTTACGGGAGTCCACCTTCGCCGCCCTCGGGCGGCTTGTTAACGTAGCCGTTCATGAAGAAGTTGATTTTGTGGTCATCAGCGGGGATGTGTACGATGTCTCTGATGCTTCGCTGCAGGGACAGCTGCGGTTTCAGGAAGCGCTGCAGGAATTGGGAAGGCATGGCATCCAGGTCTTTCTGATTCACGGCAACCATGATCCGCTCGACGGACCGCGTCTGGCTACCGAACCGCCGGAGCATGTCACTGTATTCAGTTCAGGAGAGCCGGGACAGGCCATCGCCCGCCGCCGGAGCGACGGGAAGGAGGTCGCTGTGGTCAGCGGAATTTCCTATGCAACAGCAAAGGTAACGGAGAATACTGCCTTGAAATTTAGCCGCAGGACCGGAAGCAGCCTGTTTCATATTGCGCTGCTGCATGGCAACGTGGATGGGGATCTTCAGCACGAAACCTATTCCCCCTGCACCCGCAAGGATTTGATCAGCCGGGGATTCGACTATTGGGCGCTGGGACATATACATAAACGCAGTATTCTGCATGAGCGCCCGTCTATTGTGTATCCGGGCAATATCCAGGGCCGCAGCATTAAAGAGACCGGACCTAAAGGTTGTTATGTGGTGGATGTGGATGAAGCAGGAGCTGCATCGCTCCAGTTTCATGAACTGGATTCCGTCCGCTGGCAGGTGCGGGAGATTTCTATTGAAGGATTGGCGGATGAGGTGAAATGGATTGAAGCTGTCGAGCAGGCAGTTGAGGAAATCAGGAATGAGCTTCCGCAAATGATGTCGGTTGTGCGGTTTCGGCTTACGGGCAGGGGAGGCGTGCACAGGACACTGGCAGAAAAGGGTGCAGCGGATGATTTGCTCTCTGAGCTGCAGCGGCGTGAGGCGAAACGTGCGGAGCGGAAAGAATATGCCGGTCTCGTGTGGACAGAGGGTTTCTCGGTGGAAACAGGTCTGGCGATAGACCGGGAACGGCTGCTGCAGGAGGACAGCTTCCTGGGTGAAATGCTGCGGCTGTCGGGGCGCAGCGGGGAGACGACAGAAGGACTGGATGAACTGATCGGAAGTGCATTGAAGCCGCTCATGGAGAACCAGGAGCTCCGCAGACTGCTGTTCTCGGCAGATGAAGAGGAGAAACGGGGCTGGCTGAAAAGCGCGTCAGAGCTGGGGATTACACTGCTTAGCGGGGTGGAAGAGACCGCTGAGGGGGAGAAAGCAGACATCAGACTGCCAGGTGCAACGGATACAGCCAGCGAAGGGACCGGGCAGGAGCGGGGGAGTACAGGATGAAGATACAACATGTGCAGATCGGAGGTTTCGGGCGTCTGCATAACCGGGAACTGGAGCTGCAGGAAGGCGTAACTGTTCTGTTTGGACGTAATGAGGCCGGTAAAAGTACTACGATGCAGTTCATCCGGGCGATGCTTTTTGGGATCCCGACCAGGGTGAATCTGGCGGAAAGATATGAGCCCGCACAGGGTGGTCTGCATGGCGGCATGCTGACGGCGAATGACGAGCAGGGAGGCCTATGGAGAATCCGCCGTTATGCCGCAGGTGGAGAGACGGCGGGACGCAGCGAAAAGCTGAACATTACCGTCAGCTATCCGGATGGACGATCAGAGGAAGTGGGGCAAGCGGAAATGGAGCGCCGTCTGCTCGGCGGCATTTCCAGAAGCATGTTCCGGCAGCTGTTTGCTGTGTCGCTGGACGAGCTTCAGGAGCTTGGGGCACTGCAGTCCGAGGAGATGAGCAGCTATCTGTTCCATGCCGGGATGGGCGGTGGCGGCGAAATTATGCGGGCCGAACGGCGGTTGATCCAGGAAGCCGAGAAGCTGTATAAGCCGCGCGGCAAAGTGCAGGATGCGGCCAAAATCCTGCAAAACATCGACAAGCTGGAACGTGAAATGGCTGAGAGCCGTTCTTATCTTCCCCGGTATAATGAGAATACTGCTGCTTTGCAAAATGCGCAGCTGGAGCTGGCGAGGCTGGAAAAGTTGCGGACTTCCACCGGGGGGATGCTGGTCAAACTGCGGAAGGTGCAGGACATCCGCGAGCTGTGGCTCAAGTGGCGGGAAGCGGGGCTGGAGCTGGCAGAGCTGCCGGTGATTGAGGTCTTTCCGGAGAACGGTGCAGTTCGCTGGCAGTCCCTTGAAGGGGAGATCCGCAGCAGCGAAGCAGCGGTATTCCGCATGGAGCGTCTGGAGCAGGAACTTATCGCTGAGCTTGCCCAGCATCCGCCGGATCTGTTGCTGATTGCACAAGGACCGGCACTTGAGCGTCTGGACCGCCGGCGTTCCAGTTATGAGGACCGGAGGGCGGAACGGCAGCGTCTCACGGGCGAGCTTGCTGCACTGCATGAGCATCTGGAGCGCATCCTGCGCGGGATTGGCGCAGGCTGGAGCCTAGCCGAGCTGGCGGACTTCTCCGGTGCGGCGGCGGATCGTGAAGCCGCACGGCGCTTCGCGGCATCCTTCGCCGGGTATGACCGGCGAATGGAAGCGCGTGAGGCGGAGCGGCAGAGCCTCCGCTCCCGTCTCGCCGCCGCGGGCGCTGCGCTGCAGGCGGCGGAACGTTCGCTTGCGCGCGAGCACGCAAGCGGCGCCGCGGACTTCGCGGGCCTCGCCCCGCGCAGCCCGCGTGAAGTGCTGCAGCTGTGGGACGAGCTGCAGCAGGCCGCCGAGCGCTGGCGCGAAGCACAGCTCGGCGGGGCAGGGCCGCTGCGCGGCCCCGGCGCCGGTGGCGGCTCCGGCGCGGGAGAGCGCCGGGCTGCGCTGTACCGGCGCTTGCTTGCAGCAGGCGCAGCGCTGACGCTGCTGCTGCCGGCTGCGCTGTACCTGACCGGTGCGCCGCCGGTCAGCGCCTGGACCGCGCTCGGCCTGCTGGCCGCCGCGGACCTCGCCCTGTGGGCCGGGCTGCGCGCCGCGCGCAGACCGGGAACGTCCCCGCCGGAGCATGGCGGGGACGGGAGCGTGGCCGCAGCGGAGATGCTGCGGCTGCGCGGGCTGCTGCTCTCCGGGGCGGAGCCGGAGAGTGCTTTAAGCCGGCCGGGCCGCAGGCCGGCGGCAGCGCCCAGCCCTGAAGCAAGCGGGCTGGAGGCTGGCATGAAGGAGCTTCGCAGGCTCATGGAAGCCTGGAATGCCTGGCGGCAGCGGGTGGAACGGCTGGCCGGGGAGCGGGAAACCTGCCTGACAGAGGTAGAGACGCTCTCCGGGCAGGAGCGGGCACTGGCCGAAGAGATGGATCGTGCTGAGGCTGAATTTACCCAGCTGGATGAGAGCTATGAAGCATGGCTGCGCCAGCACAGATTGCCGGAAGGCTTGTCGCCCGAAGGGCTGCCGGATATATTCGCCAGAGTGGAGCAGGGGAACGAGCTGCTGCGCCAGGAGAGCAAACTGGCGGCCCGGCTTAAGGAGCTGCAAGAAGAGTGTGCTGCTTATGAACAAGAATGCCTGAATTTATGGCATGAGGCAGCACCGGGGGGCGAACTGTCGTCCGCTGCCGCCGACAACGCTGCAGCAAGATTAGCAGATCCCTCGGGTTTGTTGCCATCCGTAAATTCTGAGGTTTTATCCCTGAACGATACTGCAAGTACAGGTAATACACAGGTTCTGCCATTAATAGAACCTGTCGCTGGAACTGCCGCGCTCACCTTGCTGAGCTGGCTGGAGATCAGAAAGCGGGATTGGGACCAGCTCAAGACGGAACTGCTCCGCCGGGAAGCTGCCCAAGAGCGGCTGCATGAAGTACAGGCGGAGCTTGCCGGGGGCCGTCAAGCACTTGAGGTATTGAATGAGCGCAGCGGCAGATTGCTGCAGGAGGGCGGTGCTACGGACGGCGAGGAGTTTCTGCGCCGTTCGTCAGCCGTGCAGCGGCGTCTGGAGCTGACCAGATCGATCCGCCAGTGGGAGCTGGCCATGTTCGGCGGATGGGAGAACGGGGAAGCGGTCGAACTGCAGAAGCTGCTGGAGCATCATGATGCTGCTGCGCTGGAGCGGGAACGGTCCGCAGCGGAGGATGCTGCGGCAAGTATTGAGGAAGAACGTAATGCGCTGCTTCAGCACCGGGGCAAGCTGCTGCAGGAGCGCGAGTATTTGAAGGAGCGCTGTCTGGAAGACACGGTGCTCCAGCAGTTGGAGGAGCAGCGGGCGGCGCTGAAGATTCTGGCCGGACAGTATGCTGTATCAGCCTTGGCTGCCGAACTGATGGGAAGGACACGCCGCATCTACGAGCAGGAGAAGCAGCCGCAGGTACTGCAGCTGGCTTCGGCGTATTTCAACAAGCTGACGGAAGGGGAATACCTGAGAATCGTGATGACGCTTGGGCACAAGGAGTTGAAGGCGGAGCATAAGGATGCCGGGCTTCTGGACAGCGGACTGCTCAGCCGGGGAACAGCGGAGCAGCTGTATCTGGCTATCCGCCTGGCCCTGGCAGAGACGATGAACCGCCAGGCCAGCCTGCCGCTGCTCTTCGATGACCTGTTCGTCAACTTTGATGAACGCCGCCTGCATGCGGCACTGGCACTGATTGGTGAATTGTCGGTTTCCCGGCAGATTGTCATGATGACCTGCCACCGGCATGTAGCCGAAGCGGCTGCACGTTTGATACCGGCAGCCGCTGTGATCTCTGTATAGAAGCTGTACAGCTTCGAACCAAGCGGCCGTACGGCTCTTTAAATTAAAAGAAATTATATGCTTCACGCTATAAATTATCCTTCTATTTCCCGCTGAAGTGGATTCATCCGGAGGGAACAGTTGCTTCATCCTTCCAGCTGTTATTTCCGTGTGATCCGAATCACCGGTTTGACAGCTACAATGGTGATGGCATTGCCTTCCGGGCCGGAAGGGTCAGCTATCCGGGGCGGAGGAGACATAGGCGCGCGCAGCAGCATAATAACCCAGACTAGCGCCAAGGCACCGAATATAGGGTAGAAAACTCCCAATAGTGAGCTGAAGCCAAATTGGCTGAATAAATAACAGATCAGCATCAGCAGGGGAGTGACGAGGGACGGGGCGATAGGCAAATGCTGCTTAAGCTGTACTCCAACTCCATAGATATTGGCTACAAAAGTGCTGAAGATTTCCAGGAAGATCAGCAGCAGATAAATGCTCTGCACAAGGGGGCCTAGCCGGAAGGCGATGCTGCCCATAGGGATTTCAAACTGCAGGATGCCTGGCATTTGCGAGCTCATGGCAAAATGAGCGGCCAGCAGCATGAACCCGATCCCTGCCCCGCCGAGGATGCCGCCCCGTACCAGGGATTTTTCATCATCGGTATGGCGGGCCAGCGGAACAAGCACGGCTTGGGCCATCCCGAGGTTGAAGGCGGTATAGAGCAGCGGTGACATCCACGCCCCGAAGATGCTGCGATCGGTTTCAAGGAACAGAAAGCGCCCTGCTCCCGGTACCCCGAGCGTATTGGAAATGATGATTAGCGACAAAGTAAGCATTAAGGGCACGACAACACTGTTGATTTGCAGGATACCGGAAATTCCGCGTTTCAGTAAAAAGTATGAGCCGAATATTGTAATCAACAGACCTGCCTGGAACGGCAATCCCAGATTCTCCTGGAATATCGCCCCTGCCCCTGCCAGCATGATACTGTTGACTGCGACGAGAACGATCAAGGTAAAGAGGCTGATGCTGCTGCCGACCCGTTCGCCGAAGAGATGGCGGTTAAAGTCTTCATAAGAATCGGCTTCGATGCGCCGGGCAATCACCATCATTTTGGTGCCCAGCCAAATAAAGAGCACCGTCGCGAGCAGAATGGTTAATACCGCCCAGTGGCCGTACCGGGTGAAAAACCTTAGGATTTCCTGGCCGGTGGCAAATCCGGCGCCTACAATGGTGCCAATATAAGTGAAAGCGATTTGCAATGTGCGGACATGGGATTTCATGGCTCGCCTCCTTCAATGCTATGAATATAAAAAATGGGCATCACCCGCAGGATTGCCTTGTGCAGTCCATATAGTACAGGTTATGATGAGGAACAGAAGGACATGACTTCCGCCTAATGGCAAATGGGTGTATTAGAGTGGAATGTCTGAAATTATAAAGGGTAATGGAGGTTCAAAGTCATGGAAGTATTGAAACAGCGGATTTTGCAGGAAGGGGTCGTCGTTTCGGATCAGGTACTGAAACTAGACGGTCTGCTCAACCATCAGGTGGATCCCATGCTGACGATGGAAATGGGACGGGAGTTTGCCGGGAGATTTGCGGACGCCGGAGTTACGCGGGTAGTTACTGTGGAGTCCTCGGGTATTGCCGTGGCATTTGCCACCGCTTATGAAATGAAGGTGCCGCTTGTATTTGCCCGCCGCAAAAAAACATTGCTCGCCGATCCTGATGCTTTGTGCGAAAGAGTACCATCGTTCACCAAGGGAATCGTTACTGATATTATGTTGTCCCGCCAGTATATCTCTCCAGATGATAAGATTCTTTTTATTGATGATATTATCGCCAATGGTGATGCAGCACGCGGACTGATCAAGATCATCCAGCGTTCAGGGGCCGAACTGGTGGGACTGGGCGTAGTGGTGGAAAAAAGCTTTCAGGCAGGAGCCCGCACCATCCGGGAACAGGGCATCCGTCTGGAGTCGCTGGTCAGAATTATGTCTCTAAGTGAAGGAACAATAGTTTTTGGCGACTAAGCAGTGGCAATTAATAGGTGTATAGCCTATTTTTAAAACATCTGCTTTTCACCCTATGACTTTTCCTTTATAATAAACATTAGACATAGGAGAGGAGGCGTCACAATGGGGAAAGAACCGGTGACAGAGCAATTCTTTATAAATAAATTATCCGAGGCCAAGGATCATTTCGAGCGTGCGCTGGATTGTAAACACACGGAGTTCGACGATCTGTATCCCTATATGATTGAACATCCTCAATTTTTCTGGTACAAACGTTATGTAGCCTGGTCGGAACTTTTGACAATCACAGGTTTGTGTAAAGAACTGGATTTCAACTGGAAACAGAATTTCAGTGATCATCAGGTTGAATATCTGGAAGAACGTGTGATGTCCGCTAAAGTTCTTGATTTCTGGTTTGAGAAGAATGAAGCGCTGATATAGTATCTTCATAAGACATACAGAATTGCTTTCTAGTAAGGAACTGAGGCCCAGATGATTTATCATTCGGGCCTTTTTCATGAGTGAATTGCGGGAGACAATGGACAAGCTAACTAACGGAGGGAGGGGAGTATTACCACATGATCAGTGATGAACAGCTGGATGCGTACCGGATATCCGGAGAGAAAATACGTGTCGTACGTGATGCGTTGGAGAGCAATGACGTCAAAGGTATTGTATTGGCCTGGGACGAGTCACAGGTGATGGTGCGCCGTCCCAATAAGCGGATAGTGAAGCTTGACCGTAATTACGTGTATCAGCCTTTCTCGGAGCCTAGACAAGATCCGGACAATATATAAGCAACTCACAGCATGACAGCCCTTGTCCGGTTATGGATAAGGGCTGTCATTATTTATATACTTCATTATGCTATTAGATGGACATAGCCATCTGTTCGACACTGTCTTCCTTGGGGAGAACGGCGAGCTCGGGATTCAATCCGAGATAAGCGCGCATGCGCAGCATCATTTCATTGCGGAATCCAGGCCACGGGATGTTGAACTCTCCCACATAACCGCGGCAGGCATACTGTGCTTCAACGCCTCGCTGATCCTGGCGTATGGTGGTGATCTTCAAATGATGTGAAGCCAGTTCACGGGTTACCTCTTGCAGCATTAGCGAGGTCTTCTTGGTTGCGCTGGACACCAGTTCCATGTAAAGCTGTGGCGTCTTAAACAGACCACTCTTGCCGATTACCCGGCAATCCCGTTCAAATACTTTATGAATAAACGTTAGCAGCAGATAGCTTCTGACAAGGGACAATTCGTCTTTGGTTATATCTTCAGGAATAGCTGGTGTGATTAGTGTACTTCTCTTGGTAGTCGCCATTATAAATCACCTCATTTATATTATGCGAACCTTTGTTCTTATTATACCTCTTATTCATCAATAAAAGCAATATTTAACCAAAAATTAATGAAACCAAAGAAAAATCGAAAAAGATTGACTCTGAATTCTCAGTATGATATGATCTATCTTGTGACCGCGAAAGCGAGTCATCATAATATGCGGTCATGGCGGAATTGGCAGACGCGCTGGCTTCAGGTGCCAGTGGTAGCAATATCGTGGAGGTTCGAGTCCTCTTGACCGCATCGTGTTTTACAAAGAAACCCCTTCCTAGGAAGGGGTTTTTCTTTTGTCTGGCTTAGTATATTTAGGCGGATTGAACGTGCCGCCAGCGTTAGTTACCTTTTCTCCTGGCATGTGAATGTCTTTGTTCAGCTCTTATGGAGTATAAGAATCCGGGGCAAGAAAACAGGGACGCCTATTGATTTCAAGGAGTAATAACGTTATTATATGACTATAAAATCAAAAACGGTCATAGAGTATTAAGGAGGCGGCATGGCGAAGAAATTTAGCGATAAAGAAAAGGAAATTATACAGGAAAGGCTCCTAAGCAAGGCTGAGATATGCTGGGGGAAGTATGGAATTAAAAAAACCAGCGTGGATGAGCTCGTCAGAATGGCGGGTATTTCAAAAGGTGCATTTTATTTATTTTATCCATCTAAAGAACTGCTTTTTTTCGATGTTCTTAAAAGCGTTGATAAACGTATAAAGAATGCAATGCTTGAAGCATTAAAAACCTCTAATGAGCCCCCAAAGCAGAGTTTTATCCAGGGTCTAAAGCAAATGTTTATCGAGGTCCAGAAAAACCCGTGGATTCTAAATCTTCAAAACGGTGATTACGAGCTTCTGATCCAAAAGCTGCCGGAAGAAACCGTTAAAGAACATCTATCGGATGACGAGGACGAAATTTCAATGCTCTTAAAGTACCTTGAGGTTGAATGTGATATAGGATTTGTATCATCTGCGATGAGGGCGATATTTTTCACAGTACTTCATAAAAATGAGATTAGCGGAGAGCATCATGAAGAAGTGGTGCATTTCTTTATCGAAAGTCTTGCGGAGAGGGTTTTTGAAGGGAGGGTGGAGCGGTGAAGTCAATCTATAAAAGTCCCTTGGGTAAAGAAAAAATACTTCACATCTATGACAAGCTGCAATCCCGGCTGGATACGAAATTTGAGAGCCGATACGTGGATACGCGATTTGGCAAAACCCATATTTTAGTCGGGGGTGATGAAACGGCACCACCCTTAATCTGCTTTCACGGAGGAAATGTAGTAAATCCAATAACGCTCAAGTGGTTTGAACCTCTGTCGAAGATCTATCGTATTTATGCGCCAGATACCATCGGACATCCGGGCAAAAGTGATGAAATCCGGCTCAATCCCAAAACAAATGAATATGCTGAGTGGGTTTGTGATTTTATGGATGGTCTGGGTCTAGCGAAGGCGAAATTTATTGGACCCTCGTACGGAGGCGGAATACTTATACGTTTGGCTGCCTACGCACCTGAGCGTATTGAAAAAGCAGTATTTCTTGTACCTTCAGGTATTGCGGGAGGTAAAATGACCGGCATGATGAGGAAGATACTCATTCCGCTTGCTGTATATAAAGTTATTTCTACCGATAAAAATTTATACAAGGCTTGTGCAGCAATGTTCGATGATGAAATCCATGAAGATTTGTTGTTGCAGATACAATACATATATGATTATGTCCGGTTGGAAACGGTATTTCCCAAGTATGCATCCAAGGAAGAATTGATGGCGTACACCGCACCTTCCTTACTAATTGTCGCTGATGAAGATATATTTTTCCCTGCTGAACAGGTTGTTCCAAGATCGAAAGAGATTTTTAATCAGCTGCAAAAAATTGTTGTGCTGGAAAATGCAAGCCATTTTCAAAACAACAGAAACCTTGAAACTATTATTAATGAAATAGAGAGTTTTTTTGAATAGTTCTGCCCGTATTGGCAGGCTCTTGATTTGGCAGTGATGCCATCAAGGGCCTTTTTTGTATTTATTAGAGTTATGAGGAAATGGAAAGTGTGCTTTACATTGGAAAAGGTAAATGTTATTATTATGGAAAGTTAACTTTCCGTAATAAGTGAGGTGAAAGCATGGAAAACAGACTGGAGCAGCTTCGCAAGGAGCGGGGGATTAAGCAGGAGGAGCTTGCCGAGGCATTAGAAGTTTCGCGGCAGACCATTGGTTCGCTCGAAAATGGGAGATATAATCCGTCCATTATTCTAGCCTTTAAAATTGCCCGCTATTTCAAGCTGGCCATTGAAGATATCTTTATCTATGAGGAGGAATCGGAATGAAAATGAACAAGACAGTTTGGCTGTTTACTATTCTGCTGCTGCTTGGAGGTATTTTGACTGTAGTCGGCCTTCTGGTGATTGATGAAAGTACAGAAAAGCTTGCCGGAATATGTGTGGGGATAGGTTCGGGGCTGTTCAGTATGAGTGCCGCTAATCTTATCGTTCAAGGGTATTACCGGAAGCACCCCAAGCTCAAAAAGCAGGCTGTGATTGATTTCCGCGACGAACGCAATACAGCTATCCGGATGAAAGCCAAGGCCAAAGCCTTCGATATTATGTTTGTGGTCATGATTGCACTGCCGTTTCTGTTTATTTTTGCTGGGATTTCTCTATGGGTGGTGTTGACTACCATTGGCCTTTATTTATTTGGCTATTTTACCCAACTCTTCTACATGATTAAATACAGCAAACAGATGTAGCCGATCTGGGAGAAGCGGGAATACAAGGAGTTACTTAACACTGGAGGAAGATCACAATGGATGATGCTGCGAAGAACAGGATGCATTGGGAATTAGCCTATATTTTTATTCTTACGGCGCTGATAACGACATTGGCGGGAATGGTCCGTGAGTTGCCACATGCGATTGCCATTGCCGGATTCACAGCTGCGTTTGCGGCAAATATTTGGATCTGGAAGAAGAGTATCAGCCGGACTGTTATTTATCTCCACAATGGTTTGAACATCGTCTGCGCACTGTTTCTGGCGTATATGCTGTCAGCCTACATATTCGTCTCGGAGAGTGCGATTATTGGTGCTGCCCTCGGAGTGGTGGTAATGGATGTGTTTAGTTTCACCAAGAGAGGGCGGTTCACACTTAATGCCAAACTAATGGGACAAAACAATACAGCCGCGCGGTTATCCATTTGTCTTCCGGTTCCCGGGAAGCGAGGGCTGATTCCGGTTATCGGTGTGGGAGATTTGGTCTTTTATTCGATGCTGACAATGGTTGCATTGAAATCGGACAGTGAGTTCGGCCTGTTATTTGCGGTATTGCCCATTCTGGCAGGGCAGCTGCTGAACATTGCCATCATTCTTGCTGTAAAAGATAAAAATGGATTCAAAGGCTTTCCGGCAACCTTAATGCCCGGATTGTTGTTTATTGTTATTTATATTACAGGTATCCCGGCATAAAAAGCGGCTTCCAGACCTCAGGGATTTGCCCGGGGTCGGAGCAATATACCGTCTGCAGATAGCGGCTTACCGGAGTCAATTGCTGTTCAACCAGCACTTCTTTGATCTCGGAAGGTTTGGTTGGGATCGAATGTCCGGCAGCTTCCATGAAACGTTCAATGGGCAGAAGCATCCCGCAGCTCTTACGGTAAGACATCCGGTGCGGATAACGCGGGGAGCTTCCGGAGTCATATTTGGACAGCTTGATATGCTCAAAATGATCACTCAGCAGTTCATAGGCAGAGAATTTCAGGATGGCAAAATGTTCGCCGGGTTCTCTGCGGGAGTACATAGCAGCCATGACAAGGCAATCACGCTCTGTCGGCCACAGGAAGACATGCTGGTCAAGGCAGGCGCGGAATTGCTCCTGCGTTGTTTCCGGGTCCATGGCCTCAGGAGTGATCCGCAGATGGGCATTTAACCAGACTGAGCGGCCTTGATAACAGGTCTGTTGCAGCGTCGCGCGGTGCACACCGCATGCATGCTCAGGGTCCAAAAGCACGGATGCGGCCAGTCTGTCCAGTCCGGCAATAGCCGGAAGATTGCGTGCTCTGGTGAAATGGTAGAGCGAGCGTCTTAGCGGGCTTTTAGTGATAGCTGATAGGATGGCTGTTTTCATATTGGCATTTTGTCCTTTACGGTTTACTGTTTTTGAGACGCCGGTAATACAGCCAGGTTCTGCCCACAAACGACCCGAAGAGGAGCATGCAGATGAACATTAGCGAAGTGTTCCATGCCCGGGAAGCGGTGATTCCGTCATTTAGCATGCCATCAATGAATGCCCCCAAATTCACGCTATAGAGCAGAAGCAGCGGGAGGAATAGCGAAGTATAGCTGATGGCGATTTTTCGGGCGTGCTTCAAGCGGTGGAATTGATCGCTGTATATTTCAGGGCGCTCAGCGCCTTCCGAATATTCCCGGCTCCAGATCGTCCATTTCTGCAAGGAGGAGAGGGAACTGTAGACGTTCTTCCAGCCGGCCTCCCTGTGCAGCTCCAAATAACCTTCATCGGAAATCACTTGATAGTCGGCATGATAGTTCATCCGCCGTGGGCTGCCTTTGCAGAAATAGAACAGCGTTCCGCCTGGACCGACTTTACACAGATTAAATCCAAGCCGTTCTTTGTTCTCAAGCCACTGCTCCAGCCGGTCCGGAGCGTACATCCAGCCTAGTTTGATCCGGATGATCTTGGGTCCGGCGGGGTCGGGCTGTACGTCAAGTTCGTAGCTGTCTTGATTGTCCCCGCGTAATATTTTATTGGCTGCCCTGATCTTGATAACGGAATAGAACGCGAGTACCAGCAGAGCGATGGCGAAGGCTGCAGCGATATAGGTAACCAGCCACATCGGGCTTTTCACTACCCGGAGGGGCGTATCCTGGGAAAGGGAAAAACCTATCGTGATTAGCGGAATTAGTGCAATTAATAACAAATAAACGATAATCGCCATGAAAAAATAAGAAATCTTCCGGTTTCGCTTGATCGCTTCCTGACGTGAGGGGTAGGCGTTAATTTGGCCGGGTTGCCGTTCATTGGCATAAATGGTCCACTTCCCTTGATGCACGTTCCTTGTCCAGCCCTCAGCTGCCAGATAGGTGGACAAGGAGGTTTGAGCTGATGGAGCATACCCGATTTGATAGGTAATGTTACCCGGCTTACCCTGCCGGAAAATAAACCGCCGAAGTTTAATATTCCATCCTTCAAGCAGCCATCCCTGGCTGGCCATCCCGGTCAGCCAGGTTTCTGTTTTGAGTAAGTCGTAGCTCCAGAAAGGCCGAAATACAGTCTTCATAAGAATTCCTCCTCGCAGTTAATCGCATTGTTGTGCAGTTCTTTCAATCTGCCAATTTCTACGGTCATCACTTTTTTTCCAAGCTCCGATACCTCATATACCGTTTTTCTTTCTTCATCAGCAAATACGGTGATCAAGCCGTCTTTGTTCATTTTGGTCAATGTTCCATAGACTGTACCTGATCCCAGTCTGAGCCGTCCGCCTGACAATTCTTCAACATGCTTGATGATTCCGTATCCGTGGCGCGGTTTGGTCAGGGACAACAGAATGTAGAATGCTGTCTCGGTCATCGGCACGTACTTTTTAAGTGCTTTTTCAATGGAGGACACCCGGATCACCTTTTTCCAAAAATATATGTCTCATCGCGACTATGTCATAACGTGACTATATCACGACGTGACTTATTATGCAAAGAAACTTTCCCGGGAAATAAGAAATGAGGGGGATTACAATCCATTAATCCTACTTTGTAATATTTTTGCAGAAGAATATCTTAATCGGTTGAAATTTTTTACAATGAAATAAGGTATTTAATTCTGTGAAACAAATAACCTCATATAGAGAGGAACTGAGACTATGAAAACATTAGTTATTGTGGATGATGAGCCCTCGGTGGTGAACGGGCTGCGCACTTATGTAGACTGGGCAGCACAAGGGATTCAATTGATCGGAACCGCGGATGACGGAGATACAGGGCTTACGCTCATACGTGAGCTTAGGCCGGATATTGTGCTGACGGATGTGCAGATGCCTTCCATGGACGGAATTACGATGGCTGCCGAGGTCCGTGCACTGCTGCCGGATGCCAAAATTGTGTTCATCAGCGGGCACAACGATGCAGAGTATTTGAAATCGGCGCTGCAGATGCATGCGGCTGATTATATTTTTAAACCAGTCAGCAGGAAAGAATTGTACGCCGTGATGGGAAAAGTGACTGCTGCACTAGATGCGGAGAGGCGGGAGCGGGACCGGGTAAAGGAAATGCAGGTTAAGCTAACCCAGAGCATGCCGCTGCTGCGCGAGAAATTTCTGCTGTCAGTGGTCAGCGACAACATCAACATGGCCCAGGTGCAGGATAAACTGCAATTTCTGGGACTGCCGCTGCTCTCTGCGGACAGCTATATCATTATGGTCATCGTAATTGATGATGTTCCGCAGGTAATGGATTCACGCAGTGAGCGGGATAAACAGCTTTTGTCCTATACGGTGCTGAATATCATTCAAGAGTTAACGGATAAGCAAATGCGCGGTGTGACGTTTGAGAAGGAGCCGGGAGAGTATGTCGGCATTTTGTTGACCCGTTCTTTTGGAGGACAGGAGGCGGACCGCTCTCCCGAGAACGAATTGCTGCTGCTGGCGGAATCGATCCGCGACAATCTGCGGAAATGGCTGAAGCTGAGTGTAACTATCGGGGTGGGCGATGGAGTAGGCAGCCTTTCTGAGGTACCGGCCTCCTATAAGCAGGCAAGAGCTGCCGCCGACCAGAAATGGTATCTGGGTAAAAATCGCATTCTGACGATGGACAACATTGAGTCCGGAGAGAATCTGCGTTACCGCTTTGAGCCGGAATGGAGCGAACGCGTAATCACTGCCCTTAAGTCAGGCGATCAAAGCCGGCTGCAGGGGGAACTGAGTGGAATCTTTGGCCTGCTGGAGCTGAACCGGGGGCAGGGCTCCCGTTATGCGCAGAATGTCAGTCTTCACCTGATTCTGCAGTCCAGCCAGGTGCTGCTGGAGCTGAACGGCATGACGGCAGAGTGGGAGAAACGGGAAATGGAAGCCTGGAAGCTGGTTATGCGCCAGGAAACGATTCAGGATTTGCTGCGGTATACGGAATCTTATTTGCGGCATGTCTGTGATTTTGTGGAGGCCAAACGTTGCGGAAAGTCCAGTGAGGTCATTGAACGGGTCCGCCGCCTAATCGGAGAGCGCTATGCGGACAATTTGACGATCGCCGATATTGCAGCAGGCGTATATCTCAGTCCTACCTATGTAAGGCTGCTGTATAAGCAGGAAACGGGCGAAACCGTGTTTGAATATTTGACCAAAGTACGGATTGAAAAGGCGAAAATGCTGCTGAGAGATCCGCAGAACAAATTTTACGAGGTCTGCTATGCCGTAGGTTATAGCGATCCCAGCCATTTCAGCAAGCTGTTCAAAAAAATGACCGGGAGCACACCCAGCGCCTACAGAGAACAGCAAAATTAGAACTTGAGCCTCCCAAGGGCGATACGACAAAAAGGCCGGAGAAACGAGGTGTCACCTTTATGAAATTGGGATGGAGCTATCTGACTGGACTTGGGCAGGGGATTCTGGCCGCAAGAAAGTGGCTGCTTGTGTATGCGCTGCTAATCTTGCTGCCGGTGTCCATTTTACTGGCTTCCTTCTATCAGCGGTCCAATGAAATTCTGGAACAGGAAGTTACCCGTTCGATGCAGCTTACACTGAAGCAGGCAGGGCTGAATTTAACCTACAAGCTGGAACACATCCGCGACAGCAGCAATTCGGTGTTTATGAACCAAATCCTCTACGATAATCTGCTCCAGAAAGCCAGTATCACGGAGCAGCTAAAGCAAATTAAGGAGCTCCGCAATCTGGCCGAAACCGCACAGGAGAATGAGGATATTTTTCGCCTGCGGTTTTTTGTTGATCCTTCCCGCCTGTATGCCGGAGACCGGATTAATCTGTATTCCTTTGAGGATGCAAAGCAATATCCATGGTATGAATCGGTGATAGAAGCTGGTGGGGGGATGGTTTGGACCGGTGTTTATCAGGAGAAGTATAACGACATTGGTAAAAAGAATATTTTTTCCGTTGCCCGGATGCTGCGCAATCCCCAGGAATATGAAGAGATTGTAGGTATTCTCGTGATGGATGTGTCCGAAGGTCTGATCGGGGAGATTATGTCGGAGCTGCAGTTCTCGGACAAGTACGCTCCTTTTCTATCGGATGCCAGCGGCAGATTGATCTACAGTTCAGATAGTGCCGGTCTGACTAAGTCGGATAATAAAGCAGGGAATCTGCAAAAGGACGCGGCTGTCCTGCCTAAAGAGCTGCTTGATACCATCGAGCACTCGGAGGAAGGAATTCTAAAGCATTCGATTGACCGTGAAGAAGTGAACGTAGTGTACACCACCATCGGAACGACTGGCTGGAAGCTGGTCGCACAGGTATCGGAGCCTGAGATTTCACACAGGGCCACAGCGATGAATCAGTTCACCAGTATTGCTACACTTGCGGGAATTACGGTTTTGTTCCTGGTACTGGTCTTTGTTCTATTCATGTTCATGATTCAAGGCATGCAGCGCAGAGTGCAGATGATTCTCAAAATGATCCGCAAGGAAGGGATCGGCTGGCTGGAAGACCGCCGTTCTATGCCTGATGGTGATTTCCGGCTGCTGGAGCGCAGCGTGGACCATCTTATTCACAAGGTCAATAACCTGATGGAAGAATCGTATCAGGCCAAGATGCAGGAGCGGGAGGCTCAGCTTCGCACACTTCAGGCGCAGATCAATCCCCATTTCCTGTACAATGCCCTGGATATGATCAACTGGTCGGCCATTGCCCATGACGCTGAGGACACGAGCCAGATGATTGAAGCGCTGGCCCGTTATTTCCGGCTCAGCCTGAACCAAGGACGCGACAACGTCAGCATTGTGGATGAGCTGAATCTGGCCAAGGTGTTCCTTGAGATTCAGCAGAACCGCTTCCCGTCCACGTTTACGTTCACCATTCAAGCGGAACCGGGGCTTGAACAATATATGATGCCGAAGCTGACGCTGCAGCCTCTGGTGGAGAACGCTTTGCTTCACGGCATCCGCAAGACGAAGCAAAAACAAGGGGGAATCATGATCACAGCAGCTCATGAGCAGGGGGATATCGTGCTCACAGTCTCTGATGACGGGACCGGTATGAGCCAGGATCAGGCCAACCGTCTCCTGATCGATCCATCTGCCGGGAGTCAGCCGGGCGGTTTGGAGGGCTCGTTTGGGCTCTATAATGTCAATGAAAGAATCCGCTATTTCTCAGGCAACCGGTATGGCTTGTCCATTGAGACGGAGATCGGAAAGGGAACCCTTGTTACTGTGAGATTTAAAGCGGTTTCATCAGAATAGTTTTGCAGCTTTTTTTACAGTCGCCTGAGACCAGAAATAATCGCTTTACCTCCTACAACAGGACCCGGGTAGATCCTTATAATTAACCCATAAACAGTTGGGGGTGAGCCATCTTGGGCGCAGGTGTCACGGATTTGAACCCGAAGAGCAAGGTTAAGCCAACCAGAATCAGGTCCGCCAGCAGGTGGAGATATGCATGGAGAAACAGGGATTATTATGTACTGCTGATCCCCGGATTATTGTTTCTCCTGCTCTTCAAATATACACCGCTTTACGGGGTGCTGATTGCTTTTCAGGATTTCAACATTTTTGAAGGGATCAAGGGCAGCGAGTGGGTGGGGCTTGAGCAATTCCATAAGCTGATCCAGTCGGAAGAATTCGGAAGGGTGTTTATGAATACGCTGTTAATCAGCGTTTATAAAATTGTGATACTTTTTCCGGTTCCTATCTTCATCGCGCTGGTGCTGAACGAGGTTCGGCTGATGTTCTTCAAACGGACGATTCAGACGATCATTTATCTTCCGCATTTTTTGTCTTGGGTCATTATCTCTGGCTTATTCGTGACCATCCTCTCTACATCGGGCGGGCTGGTCAACAACATCATCCAGTGGTTTGGCGGAGAGCCGATCAGTTTTTTTGTCAGCAATGAGTATTTCCGCAGTCTCGTGGTGTTTACCGCAGGCTGGAAGGAAACGGGCTGGAATGCCATCGTCTTCATTGCCGCCATTGCCGGTATCGATCAGGAGCAATATGAAGCGGCTGCTATTGACGGGGCGGGCAGAATCCGCCGGATGCTGCATATTTCCATTCCGGGAATTCTGCCGACGGTGGTGCTGATGTTCATACTCCGTCTCGGTTCAGTACTCGACGCGGGTACAGAGCAAATTCTCACAATGTACAATCCGGTGGTATATGAAACAGCTGATGTCATCGGAACCTTCGTGTACCGGATCGGTCTTGGCAAGATGGACTACAGCTTCAGTACAGCAGTCGGGCTGTTTAACTCCGTCGTCGGTTTCATCCTGATTGTCTCAGGCAACTATATCAGCCGCAAGCTGCTTAAGCGCGGAATCTGGTAATCCGGGAAGGGAGAGAAGATAACAATGACCAAACGAACCAAAGGAGATCTGGTGCTCGATATCTCCGTGTATGTCTTCCTGATCGCCCTGGGGATTATTATGCTTCTGCCGCTGCTGAACGTGTTATCCAAATCGGTCAGTGAAGAATGGGCAATTACTTCCGGCAAGGTAGGCATCCTGCCTGTGGGTTTCCAGCTTGACACTTTGAAGGAGGTTATTTCCTCCTCGATGTTCATACGCGCCTTCTGTGTATCCATCGGCGTCACTGTAGTAGGAACGGCTATTTCGATCCTGATGACCGCACTTACCGCGTACCCGTTATCCAAACGTAATCTGCCGGGTATTTCCTTCATTATGGTGCTGTTCATCTTCACTATGCTGTTCAACGGAGGGCTGATTCCCAATTATCTGCTGATGCGCCAGCTGCATTTGATCAACAATCTGTGGGTGCTGATTCTGCCCGGGATGATCAGTGTCTTTAACATGCTGGTTATCAAAAGTTATTACGAGAGTCTTCCCGAAGCACTGGAGGAATCGGCACGGATTGACGGTGCCAAGACGTACACTATCCTGTTCCGGATCATCCTGCCGCTCAGCATGCCGGTTATCGCCACCATTGCCCTGTTCTATGCCGTGGGCTTCTGGAATGATTATTTCGGCCCGATGATCTATATCAACGATACCGCGCTTAAGACTTTGCAGCTGTATCTGCAGGATGTCGTAATGGATGCCAGTGCGGCCAATGCCGTGAACAAAAGCGTGGACGATCTCATGAATATGTCACCGGAAGGCATACGCGCAGCGACTGTGGTAGCCTCCACTGTCCCGATCCTGTTTGTGTATCCGTTTCTGCAGAAGTATTTTATCAAAGGGGTGCTGATCGGCTCTGTAAAGGGCTGAGTTTTGTCCCCGCAGCTTGCGCTATGAAGCCGCTCTTTGACAGAGCGTTTCATATACAACATCACCCCATATCATTGGAGGAGGGTTATAAGGATGAAATATAGAAAAGGATTGTCTCTCATGATGTGCACCGGGCTGCTGCTTGCAGCAACGGCCTGCGGTTCATCGGGCAACAATGGCAACAAAGAGAGCAAGGGAACAGAGGAGGGGGCGAAAGCTCCGGCGGCTACAACCGCTGCAGTAACTGAAAGCGATTCCAAGCCTGAACTGAAATCGCTCAATCTGTGGTCAAAGGATGATTACAACACGTATCCGCTTGCCAAAGTGATTGAAGAACAGACCGGCTACAAGGTGAAATACGAAATGCTTCCGGCGGATAAAGCGATGGATAAGCTTAACCTGCTGATTTCCTCCGGTGAGCCTTATGACGTTATTACCATTTCCGGTGAAAAAGCCGTGTATACCGATTATGCCAAAATGGGTGCCCTGGTGGATCTGGGACCGCTAATTGATGAGTTTGGTCCCAATATTAAAGCTTCTATCTCGGAGGCATCCTTTGATGCCATGAAGGTAAACGGCAAAATCTACGCTATTCCGAACAGTTCTTCGCAGTTTGCCGGGGCCGATCTGATGATCCGCCAGGATTGGCTCGACAAGCTGGGGCTTAAGATGCCGACGACGCTGGATGAATTTACGGCAGTGCTCAAGGCGTTCAAGGAAAAAGATCCCGGCGGCAACGGCAGCAACAGCGCACCGATGTCAATTGACGGTGCTCTCGCAACGACAGCCAATATTACCGGTGCATTCGGGATTGCCACAAGCTGGAACCAGGTCGACGGCAAACTGGTGCCGACACCGCTGCATCCGGGATTCAAGGAATATTTAACTTATATGTCCGATTTGTATAAGCAGGGGCTTCTGGACAAGGAATTTGCAGTTAACAAGGATGCTACCCTGAAGGAGAAGTTCACCAGCGGTAAGGTGGGTGTGATTCAGCTTCCCTGGTATGACATTCCGGGCATTGCTGATGCGCTGGCTGTGAATTTCCCGGACGCCAAGTTTGCCTACCTTCCTGCCTTAAAAGGGAAAGACGGGCAAATGGGCCTCGGAATGAGCGGCGGGTTCGACCGCATTACCTTTATTCCGAAATCTGCCAAACATCCGGAAGATGCGATTAAATGGATCAATGCCAAGCTGGAGAAAGAAACGTTCAAGCTGATCGCCATCGGAGAGGAAGGCAAACATCATACGTTTAAAGATGGCGTATACAGCCCGATTCTCCCGCTGTTCACGGATGAACGGGGCAATGCCAGCAACTATCTGACCGGTATCGACGAAAAGCTGTATCCAATCTATTGGCAGGCCCGTGTCCAGAAGGATGCACGTCTGTTTGCCGGCTTCTCCTTCCTTAACAATGAGCTGCCGGCAGAGGCCAGAATTTCCGATCCGCTTGCGCTTGCTCCGTCCCTGCCGGAATATTCCAAGAGCAATGCTTCACTGGGTCAGATGATCAATGATTTTGCCGTCAAGGTAATCGTAGGTGAGGAGTCCCCTGATGCGGTAACAACATTTGTTGAAAAGTACAATGCCGCTGGCGGAGAAGCGAGTGTCAAAGAAGTTAATGACTGGTATGCGGCATCCGCTAAATAAAAGGCTGAGTGTTTGGAGGAAAATAGAATGAAAACCTACAGGATGCGGAGCAATGAAGTTCCGCTCCAGGACAACTGGGATGTGATCGTTGTGGGCGGCGGCCCTGCGGGCTGCACGGCCGCCGCCGCCGCTGCGCGTGAAGGGGCAAGAACACTGCTAATTGAAGCGACGGGAAGCCTTGGCGGAATGGGAACCTCGGGACTCGTGCCGGCATGGTGTCCATTCTCCGACATGGAGACCATCATCTATAGAGGGCTGGCGATGAAAGTATTCGAAGCCCTGAAAGCTCAGATGCCGCATGTTGATAAGGATGCCATGGACTGGGTGCCGATTGAGCCGGAGAAGCTGAAGGTTATCTACGATGAGCTGGTTCAAGAAGCCGGTGTAACTGTATTATTCCAGACCCTGCTTGGTTCTGTGGAAACCGGTGAAGACGGTAGAGTGGAAGCACTGATTACGGCCAGCAAAAACGGCCTGCAGGCTATGCAGGCCAAGGTATATATCGACTGTACAGGAGATGCCGATGTCGCGGCTTGGGCAGGGGCGGAATACCTCAAGGGCGATACCGAAACCGGTGACCTCATGCCGGCCACGCACTGCTTCAACCTCGGGAATGTGGATGAATATGCTTATCTGAACGGACCGCTGCTGCATGGCAATAATAAAACCAGTCCGATCTATGACATTCTGCGGTCCGGTAAATATCCGTTGATCCCGGATTCGCATATCTGCAACAATATGATTGCTCCCCGTACGGTAGGCTTCAACGCCGGCCATTTATGGGAAGTGGACAACACGGATGCCTTTTCGGTATCGGCTGCCCTGATGCAGGGAAGGAAACTTGCCGCAGTTTACAGGGATGCGCTAGCCGAGTTTATGCCGGCTTCCTTCGGCAGCTCTTTTGTAGCCAGTACAGGTTCTTTAATGGGAGTGCGTGAGACAAGAAGAATTACCGGGGATTACGTACTGAGTGTCGATGATTATGTGAACCGCCGCAGCTTCGCGGATGAAATCTGCCGCAACAGCTATTTCATTGACATCCATGGGACGGAAAAGGAAGAGAAGCAGGCTGGAGGCAAGCAGGAAGTCATTAAACGTTACGGTCCGGGCGAATCGCATGGCATTCCTTACCGTTGTTTGACCCCGCGGACGTTGAGAAACGTCCTGGTCGCAGGGCGTTCCATCTCCTGTGTGCGCGAGGTCCAAGGCAGTGTCAGGGTGATGCCGGTCTGTCTGACCATGGGCGAAGCCGCCGGGATTGCCGCAGCACTGGCAGTGAAGCTTCCTGACAATGACGTGCATGCCGTGGATATCCCTACCTTGCGCAGACGTCTGCAAGAAGAAGGAGCATACCTGCCGGAGATAGCCGGGGCAGACGCCGTCAAACCGCACGAAGAAGCGAAGAATGGTGTAGTCTAAAATACCTTAGCCTCACCGGAATCTATTTGCGGATGGGCCTGCGATTGAACAGGAGCGCGTTGATCTCGCCGCCGACCAGTATAATGATTGAACTGATGTACAGCCAGATCAGCAGGATCATGACGCCTCCGAGACTTCCGTAGGTTTTGGTGAAATCGCTGAACTGGTTGACGTAAATGGAGAAGAGAATGGAGGTTATGATCCAGCCGATGGTGGAGAACATCGCGCCGGGCATAACCTCTTTTAGCGTAAGCCTCCGGCTGGGTGCAATCCAGTAGAGCAGAGTGAACACGACGAACAGCACGAACAGCGGTACGATATATTGCAGCAGATCCCATACCTTCTGCAGGCCGTAGGGCAGATCAGCAAGCAGGAAGATCTGTGTCTTCAGCCAGCTCCCCAGTACGAGCAGCAGAATGCTGAGCAGAACAACCACACCGATGATCATGGTGGCCAGGAAAGCAATCCCCCGTATTTTCCAGAACACCCTGCTCTCCTCAATATCGTAGGCGCGGTTAAGCCCTTTAATGATAGCGTTGATGCCCTTGGAGGCAGCCCACAGCGTGGCCAGCATCCCGAAGGACAGCAGGGCCTCACTCCGTCCCTCGGATACATCCTGCAGAATCTCTTCAATTATGGAGACGGCTTCGGCAGGCATGATCTGCTGCAGCTCCGCAATCCTGTCCTCGATAGAAATATGGGCGTAACCGATCAGCGTCATAATAAAGATCAGGAAAGGAAACAGGGAGAGGATCAGATAATAAGTCAACTGCGCACTGATACCCTGCACATCGTCGAGTTTGATTTTTTGGAACAGCTGCTTCATCAAAGAGAACACACCTGCGGCATCCTTAGTCTTGTTCATAGTTCACTCCTCTACCCGCTTTTTCTTTTATGTTATGCATGTACATATTTTTAATATTAACATAACCGCAAAATTCCCAACGGTATGCCCATGGGCGGAGGGCTGAACCAAAGCGGAAACTCCAGATTGTGGATTAGACAAGAGGTGGAGCACAGTCTGCGGCGGCTGCAAACCGATTATATCGAGCTGTACCAGCTGCACTGTCCAGACCCGCAGACTTCAGCGGAAGAGACGCTCAATAGCTTATTTTACCCGTTACCGTTATTTTGTTCGACTCCTTATCCCAGTAAATAGACTTTTTTAATGCCAGAATGGCATCACGTAGTGGGATGAGCGTTTCTCCATCCTTTGAAACGATCGTTTGATGTTTCATTGTAATGCTCGCCCATCATACTTGAAAGGGTTTCAATACTACAATAAATATGATTTTCCTTAATAACATATTGAGATGTAGAATAATCAACTGAATTTGCCACGATATGGAGCGGAGTGGCCGCATAGATATTTGTTGTGGAAAACGGTAATACAAGTAGTAAGGATATAGCCGTTATCAACTTCTTAAACATCGTGTCACCTCACAAGTGTAATATCAATGTATCCTCTAGGACTCAGAAATAGAGATTGTACTTCATTCTAAAAAATAATGAGTGATGTCATAGCTATTTACATAGCGGGTTTTGTTTAATACAAGTATATACTTTAGCGCCAAGGACTTACAGGCTGATCTAATTACCGGAAGGGGAATCATAATGAGTTTACCGCTTACGGATTACAACAGAATTCGCAGCTGGTTTTACCGCAATGCCCGCCCTTTGGATCTCGCCAGATGGAGGTTCCACTTCGAAGAAGGGCCTTTGTCCGCAGTGTTGGAGGCCTTATCTGCTTATCAGAATGAAGACGGCGGTTTTGGACATGCGCTTGAAGCCGACTCCTGGAATCCGAACTCCACACCGATTCAGACAGCGACAACGGTAGAGAAGCTGCTGGAGATTCATTTTGATGACCGGACCCATCCGATCGTTCAAGGGATGATGAGGTATCTGGACAGTGGAGCCGAGATGGATGAAGGTATCTGGAGGAATGTAGTGGACTCCAATAATGATTACCCTCATGCCCCATGGTGGCATACGGATTCGAACAGCACCGCCCGCAGTATGTATAATCCGACAGCGATTCTGGCCGGGGCAATCCTCAAATTTGCTGACAGAGACAGCCGGCTCTATGAACAAGGCATGCAAATTGCCAAAGACTTGGCAGGCAAGTTCCTGGAGCATCCTGATATTGAGATGCATCCGCTGAAATGTGTGCTCACGATGCTGGAGTGTATCGCTGCCGCTAAGGTCGAGGAGCATTTCGCTTATCCGCAGCTAATAGTAGCTGCCAGAGCCCAAATCGCAGTGCTGCTGGCACGCGGAGCCGGGGATTGGAACGGATACAGCTGCAGACCTTCTGCATTTATCAAAACTCCGGATAGTTTGGGTGCCGCAGATCACGCAGCGCTGGTTCAACAAGAGCTGGACTACATACTGAGCACCCGAAATCCGGAGGGGGTTTGGAATTTAACTTGGAGCTGGGCTGCTTATGTGAAGGAATTTGCAGTCGCCGAAAACTGGTGGAAAGCGAGTATTGCGATTGGGAATTTGCTGCTGCTGCGCGCATTTAAAGGATTGGGATATTCTTGATGTTTTGGTTATGATGATGGTATACTCATCGGCATAATATAATTTCTCAAGGGATTGTGATGAGGATATGGTGAAATCAGTCGAACTGACCTCCTAAAATGAAAAATGCAATAATTTTAGGAGGTCAGAATATATGAATTTTAATCACATTGTCATGGATAACTGGAGTAGAAGACCCTATTTTGAACATTATATAAACAATGTCAGATGCACCTATAGCATGACTTCAAATATTGACATAACCCGTCTGCTTTCAGAACTTAAGAATAAGGGGATTAAGCTGTACCCGGCACTAATCCACATGATAACAACGGTGGTAAACCGCCATAGTGAGTTTCGCACCTGTTTTGATTCTGAAGGCCGGTTAGGTTATTGGGACAGCCTGTCACCTAGCTTTACAATCTTCCATGATGATGATAAGACTTTTTCAAGCATCTGGACTTTGTACGGTGAAGATTTTGGTGATTTCTACAGCCGTTATCTTGCTGATATGAAGATGTACGGAAGTGTTAAACAATTTGCCGCGAAAGCGAACGAACCACCTAACACCCTCCCTATTTCTAGCATTCCGTGGGTCAGCTTCACGGGCTTTAACCTGAACGTGTATAACGAGGGCACCTTTTTGCTGCCCATCTTTACAATGGGGAAATATTTTCAGCATGACCAAAAAATACTGTTGCCCTTATCGGGACAATTCCATCATGCCGTTTGCGACGGCTACCACGCCAGCGTGCTGTATAATGAACTGCAATTACGTGCAGATAGCTATAAGGAGTGGTTGCACTACAATTAGTTAGCCACCCCACATTATCAAGAGTTGCTGTAGGCAGGAACATACTCATGTTCATAAATAGCCTGTACTTTTTCCAGAACCTTGCGGCTCTCGGAGGCGAACTTCAGGTTGCTTACCTCGTCTTTGACGAGAAATACTCCGGGCACATGGCTGTGCTTGCCGAAAGCCGCTTTGTACAGCAGACCGGCCCCGTAGCTGGGATGGGGGAAGAACAGCCTGATAATCGGCTTCAGATAAAAAGGTAAACCCGATTTTTTGCCGCTGCGGATCGTATTATTGCCCCCCGGGTCTGCGCTGCGGATCATTATTTCTTCAGCGGCTAGTTGTGTGGAGATTTCTTTGGTCCAGAGTGAAAGTGCCATTTTGGAAGTAGCGTAGGGGCCGAACAGTTTTTTGAAGGATGACGGACGTTCCAGGGTATCCGGATTAAATTCCTTAAGTGTCAGAACCGCATTGGAGGCAGTGTTGATCACCGTTTTATGAGTTCCTTTCAGGAGCAGTCCTTTTAGTTCCATCATTATAATGTACGGGACCACTGTTTGCAGCTCAAAGTGCAGCTCCCGCCCCTGCTTGGAATAACTCAATTCGGCAAAGCTGCCGCCGGCGTTGTTGAACAGCAGATCAATTTGGGATTCAGCCGCCACAACCTCCCCGAGAGCTTTTCCCAGACTATGAAAATCTGAAAGGTCCGCCTTATAAATCCGCAGCCGCTTGCTGCTTAGTGCTTCAAGGATAGGGGCATCATCTTCGGGAAATCCTGAGCGGATTAGTGCGATCACCTCCCAGCCTTCACCCAGCAGTTTGCGGGTCAATTCCAGGCCAATTCCGTTGTTGGCTCCTGTAATCAGCGCGGTTCCGCGCTGTGTTTGTGTTGTCATAGTAATCTCTCCTCAAAGTGCAGTGATAGTGGCCTTAGGCCTGACGGTTGATGATGCGCTCATTGTATAAGTTGGAGCCGACTCCAAGTCAAGGAGAGGTGGGCTTGAAGTTGAATAGATTAGGGGATTAGAAAAGTGCAGAGGATGTCTGCTTTGTCCTTGCCGGGCGGCGGGTTCTTCCTTAAACTGATAAGGATTGGAAAAAGGAGGAACTTTATATGAATCAAGTCATCTATTCCCCGTCAAAGTATATTCAAGGCGGCGGTGAAATCTCGAAGCTGGGCGCTTATTGCACACAAATGGGAGCCACAGGGGCTTATGCCATTGTAGATCCTTACATCCTCGCTACCTACGGAAATGATATCGTCAGCAGCTTTGACGCTGAGTCTATGCCGCTTGTTCAGCGTGAGTTCAAGGGAGAATGTTGTCTAAAGCTGGTGGAGCAAATTGTTGCGGAGCTGGACTTGAACGCGACAGGTGTAATTCTGGGTATCGGCGGCGGCAAAACACTGGACACGGCCAAAGCCGTAAGCCGTTATATCGGATTGCCGGTGGTCATTGTTCCGACAGTGGCTTCTACAGATGCGCCTTGCAGCGCCTTGTCGGTACTTTATTCGGAGGAGGGTGAATTTGACCGCTATCTCCCTCTGCTGCAAAGTCCTAATGCCGTAATCGCCGACATAGATATTATTGCTAAAGCCCCTCCGAGATTGCTGGCGGCAGGAATGGGCGATGCGTTGTCCACTTTTTTTGAAGCAAGGGCTTGCCGTAATTCCGGCGCTGTGACCCATGCAGGGGGACAGAGCTCGATCGCTGCATTTGCGCTGGCGCGTGCTTGTCTGGATACGCTTCTTGCTGAAGGAGCTGAGGCATTAGAGGATGCCCGCAAAGGAATAGCCTCGGTGGCTGTCGGCCATATCGTGGAAGCGAATATTTACCTTAGCGGCATCGGCTTTGAGAGCGGCGGACTTGCCGCCGCCCATGCCATTCATAACGGACTGACTGTGCTTGAGGAATGCCGGCATATGCTTCACGGGGAAAAGGTGGCGTTCGCCACGCTGGCGCAGCTGATGCTGGAGCATACAGCGGAGGAGGAGATCGCTGCCGTCATTGCTTTCTGCCGGGAGGTCGGCCTGCCTGTAACTCTTAAGGAAATGGGCCTTTCTGGAATGGAGCCGGGGAAACTTATGGCTGCGGCCCAAGCCAGCTGTGAGGCAGACAGCCCGATGGCAAATATGCCGTTTGAGGTATTCCCGCAGGATGTATTTGATGCGATCATTGCAGCTGACCGCCGGGGGCAGCAGGCCGGATAACGATTGTTAATTATTGCGTACCTGTCCCGTACATATTTCTCCTTCAGGTTCCAAACAATGAGAACAATGGCACCATAGCATCGAAGGAGGAGATCCTCTTGAAAAAGAGCAATTATACGGGCAAACGCACCATTCTGTATCCATTCATTACTGTTGTCGCATTGATGACGGCGCTGGTTCCGGCCGCTGCAACTGCGCACGGAACATCAGCTGGTTCAGTTTCACATCACGTCAGGGGCAGCCGGTCTGTAGTGTCTTCATCCGGCCTTGCCGAACCCGCCGTGAACGGCAGCGCTAAGGGTGAAGGAACCCAGGAGAAGAAACAACATACCCGCAGCAGGGTAGCCATCATTGTCGATGATTTCGGCAATGACATGCGTGGTACGGAGGAAATGTTCAAATTGCCGGTTAAGATCACTGTTGCTGTAATGCCGTTTCTATCGACTACAGAGAAGGATGCACGACGTGCACATGAGCTGGGCTTCGATGTGCTGGTGCATTTGCCGATGGAACCGAAGCATGGCAAACCCGAGTGGCTGGGCCCGGGTGCAGTTCTGACCCGGATGAGCGATGCCGAGGTACGCAAGCAGGTCGAGGCTGCACTGGACAATGTTCCTTTTGCCGTGGGAATCAACAATCACATGGGCTCCAAGGTGACCGGTGATGAGCGGGTGATGGGCATTGTGCTGGCGGTATGCAAGGAACGCGGATTATTTTTTGTGGACAGCCATACGAATTACCGTTCGGTAGCCGGCAGAATGGCCCGGGAGATCGGATTGCCGCCCGTGGAGAATCATATCTTTCTGGACGATGTTCATACGGCAAGCCATGTCGTGAAACAAATGCGGCTGGTGCAGGAAAGGGCGCTGAATCAGAACTATTGTATAACGATCGGCCATGTTGGCATCCAGGGCAAAGAGACCGCTGCGGGCATCCGCAGCGGCATTGGCGAAATAAAGGACAGTGTCGAGTTTGTAGGCATTTCCGAACTGGTCCGGGACGAATGGCAATGGAACTCGAAGCCTACACTTCCATAAGATACCCGGCAATACCGTTAGCAATCGCTTCAGCAATTTCCTCTTGGCCCTGCGGACTGCAAAGCTTCTCGCGGTCGGTCGGGCTGCTCACAAATCCCGCCTCAACGATCACTGTTGTGGCGGTTATTTTATTGAGCAGATAAAACGGCTTGCCTTGCCTCGGGGTTTCTTTCACATCATAGAGATGGTTGAGCTGGTCCTGTATCGAACTGGCCAGCAGGAAGCTGCGGCCTTCCTGACGGTATAGCACAAGCGGCCCGTGTTTGGAGGGGGAAGCGGCCCAGTTAATATGAATGCTGACCACGACATTTGCCGGAAGCGTCTCGGCCAGCTCCTTGCGCTGGGCAAGGTCCCGCAAATGGCGGGAGGAGCTGCGCAGCCAGCGGTTCTCATCGCTGGGGGCATAGTCACCGGTCCGGTTAAGGATCGCATCAAAGCCGTCACTGCGCAGCAGCAGGAACAGCCGGCGGGAGATGGCGAGTGTGATATCCTTTTCAAGGATGGTTCCATATGACGTACCACCGTCAATTCCCCCATGCCCGGCATCAATCAGAATGATCCGCTGATCGTGGCCGAGCATATGCTGGCGCTCTTCTTTCGCCGGGGCTCCCGAAGGCGCCGGAGACGCCTGCACAATTCCTGAAGGTCCCAGGGGAAGCATAAACAGCAGGGCAGATGACACGATTACGAACAACCGGCGCAGTGTAACGTTTCCCCGGGTGGATTGGTTTCTGGTTTGGTTCAAGTAGTTCAAGCTGGATAACCTCCTTGTGCGGTAAAGATCTTTTGACCGGACTGGATACTTTGTTAGATTGTGCTGGAACAGGCAAAGCTATACGAAAAGCAGCTTCACGGTTTAGATATAGCTGTTCTAGAGCACACTAGGAACATGGAGATCCAGACAGAATCAAAGGTGAGTTCCCAAATTCAGTATTCAGGTTCAGGAGGTGGCGAAATGGCTTCCAGCGGTGATGAACTGGTGAAGTATATTACGGAAAAGGTAGTCGTTTATATCGAAGATCCGCGTGCCAGCCGGGCGCGGCGAAAGGCCGAGAAAGAGCCGTGGGCCGAGAAATGGTTCGGCATGCTGCCGCTCGGCTGGTCGATCTGGCGGAGCAAATGGAGCCGGAACGACAAAAAATGATCCGGGTGCAAGAGTACCGGCAAATCGCATGTACAGCTTGAACTGAAAACAACCTTCCAAGGTGCCTTGTACATGGCACTGTGGAAGGTTGTTTTGTTGCATACTAGCAGGAAAGACGTTGTACAAACAAAGGGTAAGCTTAACGTTTTGAAGTTGTAAGCGCACCGATCACTGTTTTGCCGGCTAGAGGCAGCTGGTGCAGGGTACCGCTTTGTTGAAGCGCTGAGAGAGGGAGGTAACGTTTGCCTTTCGGGCCCGCAGCGGCATAGACGATGGCCGGACTGCTGCCGCTTGTCTTCCCGCTGGAACCGGCAGGCAGCCAGCGCTGATACCCCGTAATCATAAACGGCGCTCCGGTCGTATCGTTCCTGCCAGCAGACTGAAAGACGAGACTGCCGCTTTGATTCAGCAGAACAGTGAAGTTTTCTGCGCTGTCCAGCTTCAGCTTGGGGCTGGTCAGCCACTGCAAGTCAGCGTATGGATCATCCAGACCTTCACTCCGGTAGGTCTGCAGGGGAGACCAGTCCGAGTCCAGCCCGGAGATTGTATTGACTCCATCAAACTGTACCTTCAGGACCTCTTCTGCTTTGTCTGAACTCCACGGCAGAACTTGCGGTACCGAAGCGTTGATATATATATCCGTATGGTCGAGCGTTAATTTCCACACCGGGAGTAAAGAGGCGTAAAGAGGTGTCAGTTCAAGCTTTCCTGAATAATCTGAAGAGATGAGTTCCTCCTGCACCAGAAACTGGCGCAGATCGGTCAAGCTGTAAGGCAGCCCGGAGGTTCCGGTTCCGTATTCACTAAGCATATAACCGCCTTGCTCTGTAGCCGAGACAATCAGGTATCCGATGCGCTGCCCGCCGTCCATGATATTAACAAGCCAGCTATGTGTGCCCGGTCCCAGCGGATAATAGTCGGTACGGGCTTCTTTCCAGCTTGTGAAGGGGGCATCGGCGGACAGCTTGCGGATGGTCAGCTTGGTGAAGTCCTGCAGCGATTCCGTTGATGGTTGCGTCTTGATCGCAAGTGAGGCCAGCGCATCATGGGAGACTGCTTGTGTGACAGTGACGCGGGTGTCCTTAGCGGCATAGACAGCCGGAAAAGCAGAGCTTGCCGACAGCCCGATTGTGCAGAGGCACAGAATGAGGAGGAAGCGGCCGCGACGACCAGGCACGGCCTTCCGCCTTGATTTTATAGTCATGTCGTCGTTCACCTTTCTTGGTCCAAATCAAATCATATTCATGGAACGGGTATAAATTAATTGTAGCGGACAAGCTCTAAAAAGGGTGTTGCATGCTGTCGCGCCGGGTTGCGGGAATTCCGCTGTTTTTTTGCCTGCTTTTAGCGAGCAGGGTCGCATTCTATGTGCTGCGCAGATGGAACAGGCCGTAGGTTACGGCAGAAACTGCAACCTGCGGCTCGTATTGCCAGGAGGTCTCCTTCCGGCGGCGGTTGTATTGCTCCTGGATCGCCAGCCGCTTCTCTTCGTCCTGCTCTTTGAGCAGCTCCTCATAATAAATGTCTACGATGCTCAGCTCAAGCCGCAGCCTTTCCCGGGCCTCCTCCGCCCAGCTGTAGTCCAGTTTCGCAAGCTGTGAAGTCAAATAAGCCTCCAGCCGGTCGGCCCCGGCGGCAATGGTAAGCTCCGAGGGCTGGATGTGAATATTCTCCGGCAGGCGGGGAGTTAATTCCCGTGAATTCAGCTTCGTGCCAAAGTCGGCGGCAATGACCCCGCTGGTTAAGGAAATTCCGATAAAATGCAGCTCTTCCCGTTTCAGATCGCAAGTCATCTCTACTTTGTAACAGACGCCTAGCCACGGTTCATAGGCCGCAGAGAACAGCGTCATCCGCTGCCTGCTTCCCGGGTCCTCGAACAGCTGCAGACATTTGCCCTCATCACGTGCGGCGGCCCAGATCTGCTTCAGCCGCTTGCTGCCGTATACTATATCCTCGCGGCGGATCATGCCCGGTCCGATCCGCGGCAGTACCGGCATAACGCCAAAGTAGCGGGCGAGAATGCCGTCCTGCGGATCTGCTTCAGCGGGAGCCGCCCCTGCGGATGGAGGCTGCCCGAAACCGGCCGCCGGGCTGTCCGCGCCGGCTTCCATCTCTGCCGCGCCAAGGTTGCCTCCTGCGCCCGGCAGAAGCCCGGCCGCAGGACGGCTTGCCGCACCCCGCTGTGCCCGTGGCGGAGGAGCGGCCTGCGCGGCCAAGCTGTCGTACTTCTCCGGGTCGAAGACGAAGGTGAACGACAGCGTCTCCGGATCGACGCCGGTGCGTTCCACGAACCCCCAATAATAAGGCCGGTCGGTGAGCATCCGGTCGGCGCGCGGCGAGAGCTTCACTGTCACATGCAGCGGAGATACCTCAAGGATCGAGCACTCCGTTGCTTCCAGATAATCCATGACATGCTTGCGGACTTGCTGCGGAGAAAGGGTCATCAGGTGGCCTCGCTTTCATTCTGTATGCCTTGGGTCAGCTCGCTGATGGATTCGCCGATGTGGTCAAGTCCGCTGCGCAGCTCCTCGTCGCTGCGGGCTTCAAGCATGATTTTATAAAGGCTTTTCTCCAGCGATTCCTTTTTCTCGAAACGTTCCAGGATCACATCCAAACCGCCGATGACCATCTCGAACATGTTGATTTTCTCATGCAGCAAATGCAGGATATGCTCTTCGATGGTACCTTCTGTGGAGAGGTTGTAGATGACCACATCGTTCTCCTGGCCCAGACGGTGGACCCGGCCGATCCGCTGCTCGACCCGCATCGGGTTCCACGGCAGATCGAAATTGATCATATGGTGGCAGAACTGCAGATTGATGCCCTCGCCGCCGGCTTCCGTGGCAATCATCACCTGGGCCCGTCCACGGAAAAGATCCATCATCCAGTCCTTCTTGCCGCGGTTCATCCCGCCGGAGTATGACACACACTGCAGCCCGTGTTCACGGAAGTATTGCAGCAGATACTCCTGCGTGGCGCGGTATTCAGTGAAGACGATGACCTTTTCGTTCATTTCACGGATCAGCTCCATCGTTTTCTCCGCTTTGGTATTCGTCTTGACGGTGCGGATGCTCTGCAGCAGCTCCATCATCCGCTCCCGCTTCGGAGAATCGGCAGGCAGCTTTTTGATTAGGTTCACCAAGGTAATGAATACAGCATCACGGCTGCTGCATACCTCACGCTGAAGCGTAACCAGAGAGAGCATGCTGCTGAGATTGCCGCCTGATTCCTGATATTGGTCTTTGACAAAGGCGGTAACGCCGTCATATAATACCTTCTCTTCCGGTGAGAGCGTGAGCGGAATATTGCGGACCTTGCGCTTGGTGAAGTTGACCGGGCCCTCGCCGCGGCGGTTGCGGATCATAACTTTGGACAGCTCGCCTCTCAGCTGGACTTCATTCTTCGGCTGGCGTTTGTCCACGACGAAATTAGCGGCAAAATCCCCCTGATTGCCAAGCTGCCCCGGCTTCAGCAGGGTGATCAGGTTGAACAGCTCACCGAGGTCATTCTGTACAGGAGTGGCGGTGAGCAGCAGACAGTACTTTTTGCGCAGCTGCTGAACGAACTGGTAGTTGGTGGACTTCTTGTTCTTCAGCTTATGGGCCTCGTCGATAATCAGCATGTCGTATTCGCTGCCGAGCAGCAGTTCTTTATGCGGATCACGTTTGGCGGTGTCCATGGAGGCGACCACAATGTCATTTCCCCAGGAATAGGACTTCTTCTGTGCTACGGCAGTTATGCCGAATTTGGCGTTCAGCTCGCGTACCCACTGCAGGACGAGCGAGGCGGGGACCAGAATCAGCACTTTGCTTACCAGTCCGCGTACCAAATATTCCTTAAGCACGAGACCGGCTTCGATCGTTTTGCCGAGTCCGACTTCGTCGGCGAGAATCGCCCGGCCCGACATTTCAAAGAGTACCTTATGAGCGGTATCAAGCTGGTGGGGAAGCGGAGACAGTCCTGACAAATGCTTCAGGCATTGCAGCTCGTCGAAGCTGGTGACAAGGCCCGATTCTTCACCCTGCACGGCAAGCCGGGATAACCTCAGGTCTCCCCAAGGCCCGCCTTTCTCCAGCCTCGACTCCAGATCATGCAGCCAGTTTCGCTCAAAGGATAGGGGAACAGGCAGCAGCGGTACGGGTGTATTGACCTCTTGCGTCAGGGAATTGCGGGATAATTGCGTCATGTTGCAGCCTCCTCCGGCGCTGTATCATATCGAACTAGCGTAGAAGTAGTATGCGCGTAAAAGAGAGAATTCATAACCTGATATGGATTGCGAAAGAGTTGTGCATATTAAAGATTCGCTCACCTGCAGATGAAAATTTTAGTTTCTGATTTTATAAAAAAACGAGCAAGAGTGAGAAAAGGCGTCATGAATGCCGATTTTCCGCCACGGGGCTTCCTATATCGAAAAAGACCTTCGATACAATATGTGGTATAGTTTAAAAGCTGACGCACACAATATATTGTTACAAATGCTTGAAATATTGATTTATCAGAGCATTTGACGGTTATTTGTTATTGACAAGAGAAACTTCCTTTGCACAAGCAGGGAGCTGGAAGTTTTTGTTGTGGGTCACAAAACGTAAGCCCACATCATGGAACGGAAGATTTACATATCATACATCCGGGAGGTTTTTCTATTGAGTACAGTGAAACGCAAGCAGCGCCTTGAGGGCCTTAGCGAGAAAATATTTTTGGACCGGTATGCGTGGAAGGATGCGGACAGCAATAATGCCAAAGTAGGCGATGTTGTTCTCGTCCTGACCAAAGACGATCCCAAATTCCCTACCAAGGAAGTTGGCGAAATTGTGGAGCGCAGCGGACGGATTGTTACCGTGAAGACACGCAGTGGTGAACTGGTGAAATCGGATGTAGAAAAGCTTACGCTTAATATAGAGAAAACTCCGGAGGAAATGTGGGACCGGCTTGCAGCCGCCATGGCTTCGGTAGAGAAAACACCTGAGCTTCAGGAAGAATGGACAGGCAAGTTCCGCTCCATTCTCGATGACTGGAAGCTTGTACCGGGCGGCCGGATCGCCGCAGGTGCCGGTGCCAGTGAAGAGCTGACGTTGTTCAACTGTTATGTAGTACCTTCGCCTAAAGACAGCCGCGGCGGAATTATGCAGACACTGTCGGAAATGACCGAGATTATGGCCCGCGGCGGCGGCGTGGGGATTAACCTGTCTTCGCTGCGTCCCCGCCGTGCTATCGTTAGAGGCGTGAACGGATCATCCAGCGGTTCTGTCTCCTGGGGCGGGCTGTTCAGCTATACGACCGGGCTGATTGAGCAGGGCGGCAGCCGCCGTGGCGCGCTGATGCTGATGATCAATGACTGGCACCCGGATGTGGTTGATTTCATTACTGTGAAGCAGACTATGGGTCAAGTGACCAATGCCAACCTTTCAGTATGCGTCAGCAACGTTTTTATGAAAGCTGTTAAAGAGGATCTCGACTGGGAGCTCGTATTCCCGGATACGACTGACCCTGATTATGATACGATTTGGGACGGAGACCTCGATAAATGGAAAGCGGACGGCCGCCGGGTCATTCCTTACCGTACAGTTAAGGCACGCGATGTCTGGCATACGATTATTGAATCAGCCTGGAAATCGGCAGAGCCGGGCGTCGTATTCATGGAATACTACAATCAAATGTCCAACAGCTGGTACTTTAATCCGATTATCTGTACCAATCCGTGCGGTGAGCAAGGACTTCCGGGCTGGGGCGTCTGCAACCTGTCCGCCGTCAACCTTTCGAAGTTCTACGACGCGGAGAATCATGATGTGGACTGGGCCGATCTGGCGACGACTACCCGTTATTCTGTTCGTTTCCTGGACAATGTCATAGACAAGACGCCGTATCATTTCCCGGAAAATGAAGCCAACCAGAAGTTGGAACGCCGCGTAGGCCTTGGAACCATGGGTCTGGCTGAGCTGATGATCAAACTGAACATCCGCTACGGCAGTCCTGAATCGCTGGAGTTTCTGGACAAGCTGTACGGCTTTATGGCCCGCGAAGCGTACCTGGCCTCAGCGGAAATTGCCGGCGAGAAGGGTTCGTTCCAGGCGTTCGATACCGACAAATATCTGCAGAGCGGATTTATGAAAAATATCACCGAAGTTTATCCGGAGGTGGGTGAATCCATCCGCAAGCACGGCATGCGCAACGTTACCGTGATTACCCAGGCGCCTACAGGCAGCACCGGTACAATGGTAGGAACTTCGACTGGTATTGAGCCTTATTTTGCCTTCAAATATTTCCGTCAAAGCCGTCTCGGCTACGACGAGCAGTTCGTGCCGATCGCACAGGAATGGCTGGAAGCCCATCCGGGTGAAGAGCTGCCTGATTATTTCGTAACCTCGATGGATTTGTCGGCCAAGGATCACATCCGTGCGCAGGCTGCCATTCAGCGCTGGGTGGACAGCTCGATCTCCAAGACCGCCAACTGCCCGTCAGACTTCACCGTTGAAGAAACTGCCGAGCTGTACGAAATGGCCTTCGATTTGGGCTGCAAAGGTGTAACTATCTACCGCGACGGCAGCCGCGATGTGCAAGTGCTGGAAACCACGAAGAAGGAAGACAAGAAAGAGGCTCCGGCAGCGGAAACGGCTGCACCGGAAGCAGTAGAAGCTGCACCGGCCAGCGCAGTTGTGGCAGCGAGCCCTGCGCCACAGGCCAATGCCAATGTTGTCGACAAGCAATACAAGAAACGCCCGCAGGTGCTGCGCGGTGCAACCTATAAGATCAACACGCCATTCGGCATGGCGTATATCACTATCAACGACCTGGATGGCATTCCGGCAGAAATCTTCCTGAATGTCGGCAAAGCGGGTTCCGACGTCTTCGCCATGGCGGAAGCATTGGGCCGTGTCTGCTCGCTGTTCCTCCGTTACGGCGACCACGGCGAGAAGGTGGAGCTGCTGATCAAGCATCTCAAGGGCATCGGCGGCTCCGGCGCCATCGGCTTCGGCGCGAACCGCGTCGAGTCCATCGCCGACGCGGTAGCGAAGGCGCTGGAAACACATGTGCTGAACAATGCAAATGACGACCATGTCCCAGCTCCGATCGCGGCAACACTGGAGCTGGAGGATTTCAACGAAGCGCTGAACGCCGAGTTGAAAGCGAGCGTACCGTCTGCGGCAGTAGCGGACGACGGCCACGGCGGCCATGCCGCACACAGCCATGGGGCGGTCTCCCGCGACCTTTGCCCATCCTGCGGCAGCGCCTCGCTGGTTAACATCGAAGGCTGTAAGACCTGCAGCAACTGCGGGTATAGCCGGTGCGGGTAAGAAGTAGGATTACAAGAAACCTAGAACGATTGTTGTGATGGATCATAAAAGCTCAAAAAACTCCACGACTCCTGCGAAAAGTGAATAAAAATTAACTCCCCTGCCTACAGAAACTAATATTCTGTGTGGCGTCAGAATTAATGAGGAATTTTTTAAATTTATTGAGACTGTATCGTCAAAATTGATGAGAAATGTATAAATATGCATGGTTATACAGGGGGGTTATAAACTATAAAGAAAACGTCTTGGCGACAAATCACTAACTCATATTTTTGAAAATTAAAACAAGTAACAGCATAGGGGAGCATCTGTTGGCTCCCCCTTTTTATGAAAAGACAGCTAGAAACGCATAGGGTTCCCGTAACAACCAACAAGGGAAGTCATAATGTATGCCGTCAGATAATAAATCAAGTAAACTGCTCCACGTTCAAAATGGAGCAATTCGCAAATTGCTATATACCCATGTAATCGATGAAGACTTGAAAAATCGATACCGCGTAGTGATGGAAGAGAAACAAAGACCTGACACTGTAAAAATTTTGGTTTTGGAACTAATCGATCCGTATCTATCATTAATAGATGTGGAATGGATCGAGGACAGAATGGAGGGAATAGGGCGTGCCCCTATAAGGGGTGATCTGGAGGAGCCAAGTTTGTCGTAAAATTATTATACGGGAGTCCACTGTCCAGAATATCGACAAAAAATGGGAATTGGGAACTATATCTAATTAAATCAGATTCTATTATATTAATACATATGTTTCCATTTATACGCAAAGTCGAGATGGGAACATCAAACCAAAATAATAGAAAAGAGGTTTTTGAACAATGAAACTGCTCAAAGTCGTTTCTAGTGCCGCATTATCCTCTGCAATGTTGTTGACTATCGCTTCCGGTGCATTTGCTCAAGCATCGAGCCCAGTAGCGAAGGAAGCTTCGGGTGTTTCTGTGACATTGGACGGAAAGACAACTACATTCTCCAGCGCGGAGATTGATAGACTGGCGGCACAAAACAATGTCGATGCTAATGCATTGCGGAAAGCGATTGAAAGCGGCCCGGATGAAGAGGGAAGATTTTCGCCGTTTTCGAAGCTCCCTCAACTCAAAAATGACGAAGTTACGACGCAAAAGCAGTTGGATCAGGCCAATGAGCAAAGACTCTCTTCTACGGGAGAGCCTCTCGTTAGGTCTAAAGCTACCTCAAAGTCTTCCTCTTTTAGCGCTCTGAGTACTATCAGCAAAACAAACCAAGACTCCACTGCATATAACTGGACAGGGAACAAAACAGCGAATGGCAACTGGCCAGCGCTGGGGATTTGCGCTACTCATAGACAAAAAGATATCGGCGGCAGCACGTACGCTCCTGTCATTCCTTTTGGAAAACTTATAAGTACAAACAAAGATATTTGGCTGCCTGATGGCGTCGGCTACAAAAGCGATTTTACAGTAGATGATACAGGCTCTGGTCCGAATAGAACAGCTTATTGGATTGATATCTTCTATAACAAAGATACTCAGTCTGCAATTAATTATGGCGTAATCAAGCTTGATTATACTTATACGTCTTAAAATAACTCAACAATTTTAGGAGAATACACTTGTTAAAAAAGAAGTACCTCGGCATAGGCTTTATCATATTGATTGCGTGTGCGGTCTTTCTATTGTACGTGCTAAAGATCGGCCCATTCGGCGGTTCTGCATACAAACCTGTGGAACAGGCTACTACGTCAATAAGCAACAAGCAGGCTGACGAGAAGAAAAAATTAACCATAATGGAAGTTTTGCGCCTTGGATATGAAGAGGCAAAGAAGCACACAGAAGAAGAACCTCTGCTTATTAGTTTGACAAGTACTGATGATACTACTGTGCCACAAGGAAAAACCGATGGTGCGGATGGAAAAAGGAATGCTTGGAATCTTCAGTTTGGTAATAAGAAGGGCAATATTAACGTTACCATATCGTTCAAAGATGGGAAAGTCGATTCTGAGGTGAAAAGGGACGACAACAATTCACTTCAGAAAGGGCAGTATGCAATTTCTGATATCAAAATTGATTCTCCTGAGGTAGTTAAAAAGGCGATTGAAGTACTGGGTATGCGGCCAGGGAATCCCGAAATTAAGGATGACTGGATCAAGGGGTATCATTTTAGTATCATGGGATTTATTACTGATCCAAACTCTTCCGAAAGTCGCTATCTTCTTAGAGTCATGGGGATCTCACCCACTTCTCCTAACAGTGAAAATGACAGCTTGAGGATGACCGTATTCTTCGATGTCAAAACCGGCGAAATATTTAACGCTTCCGAAATGACTGGTTATGACAAGGATGGTCGTACGAATTGGAAGGATGTTCTGCTTAAAAAGGCAGGCAATAAGTAAGAAAAAAGCAGTCCTCTAGCGGAGGTACTGCTTTTTTCTTGGGCTTATGGAGGTTCTCAAGATGAGTATTCTGTCGAGCTTCGTGACGGCTCCGTTGAGAAGTATCAGGTTGGCGCGATGGCCACGAACGAGAAGCAAGTGCCTAGCGGTGTCATGGACGCTTTCGTGGAAAGCATTGTAACGAATACACCACCGAGTATTTCCGGCGAAGAAGGCCTGAAGTCGCTATACACCCGCTCTGCAAGATCTGAATGTGCGTAAAGCCATTAATTTGGCTATTAACAAAAAAAGTATCGTCAATGATCTGATGGATGGTATCGGCAGTGAAGCTAAAGGGTTGTTCCCGCTGACAGTTCCTTATGTGACGGACTCCAATAATACCTGGTACGGCTTCGATCCGGCGGAAGCGAAACAGCTTCTTACGGATGCAGGTTATAGTGATTCAAACGGAGATGGAATTGCCGAGAAGGCTGGTACGCCGCTTGAGCTGAACTTTGTACTACAGCAGGCTGAATTCCCGGAATGGAAATCAATCAGTGAGCTGATTCAGTCCGAACTCAAAGAGATTGGGATTGCTGTGAATCTTCAGGTTCTGGAGCCTAATGCCTATTACGATGCCTTATGGACAACCAAGGCTTATGATCTGATCATGTACCGGACCTACGATGATGCATATAATCCGCATGCGTTCCTCCTATCTCTGTTCCATGAAACTGAGGAAGCACCTGCTGTGGTCTGGTCAGATGCTGGAGTGGAATCACTGATTGACACAGCCGTAGGTACAACCGATCTGCAGGAACGCCAGAGCGCTTATGACTCTATTTTCACCAAGCTGTACCAGGAGGCCATGTTTGCTGCTATATACTTCCCCGATGATATCCTGGCAGTGAACAAGAGAGTAACAGGGTTCAAAGCCGGGTATACCACCTTCTCGCCAATCTTTTGGAATCAGCTGGATATAGGTGGAGAATGATGTTGAGAGAAATTTCGAAGTATTGGACCGCAAGCTCGGAGAGTTATGACAAAGTCATACAGACCCAATTCCGCAGCAAGACAACCATTAACCTGTGGAAACAGCTGCTTACTAAAGGCTTGGGAGTCAAGTCCCGGCAAAAGGTGCTGGATGTGGGAACCGGGCCCGGTTTTTTTTCCATCCTCTTATCGCAGATGGGACATCTGCCTACAGCCGTTGATGCATCTCAGGGGATGATCGATAGAGCTTCACAGAATTTTGAACATTTTGGATACAAAGTTCCTGCTTATGTCGGCGATGCTGCGGATTTGCATGCTGAGCTGGACGACAGCTTTGATGCAGTGGTTTGCCGGGATGTGGTATGGACGCTGCCCGATCCACAGAAGGCTTATGCCGAGTGGTACCGGACTCTGAAGCCTGGAGGGGCCCTGATTATTTTTGACGGTAATTATTTGTATAACGAGAGCAGGACGGTATTTCGCAGACTATGGTATGCCTTGTCTTGGACACTGATTCTGCTTACAGAGAAGAGAATCCGGCAACGGAGTAATCAAGATAAAAGTATGCTAAGCGAGCTGCCGTTTGTTAATGTACTGCGCCCTGAGGCCGATGAGAAAGCGCTGATACGGGCCGGATTCCGCAGTATAGATGTTCAGCGGAACTTTATTCCTGCCCGTGCGATGCCGCTGAATTATTTGAAATACGGCTACCAGAATGTAAACCGGTTCATGATTATAGCCAAGAAGGAGTGAATGATACATGAGTATCCAGCAGGAAGTAGAAACATATTGGGAAGGTGAAGCAGAGCTGTATAGTGAAGGCATTCAGCGGGAACTGAACGGATTCCAGCGGGAAGCGTGGCTGAAGCTTATCCTGGCGAATGCACCGCAGAAGGATAGACTGCATATTCTTGATATTGGCTGCGGTCCCGGCTTCTTTTCTGTGATTCTCTCCAGTGCCGGGCATCTGGTCACTGCGGTCGACTGCACAGACAATATGCTGGAAGAAGCGAGAGCACACACCAGCCGGGAAGGTGTCACCGTTACTTTCCGCAAGATGGACTCACACAAGCTGGACTTTGCAGCGGAGAGCTTCGATCTGATCGTATGCCGCAATGTCACCTGGAGCCTTGCCGATCCGCAGTCAGCGTACAAGGAATGGAGAAGAGTACTCAAGCCGGAGGGAAGGCTGCTGGTTTTCGATGCCAACTGGAACCGTCATCTGTGGGACGAAGAGATGCAGCTGAAGCATGCCGAGGATCAGCAGGCCTACATAGACCGGGGGTTTGGTGAGCTTCCGCATCACAAGGACATCGAGGAGACTGACCGTCTGAGCCTTTTATTGCCGCTGACCAGAGAGTGGCGTCCGGAGTGGGATGTACGGACCCTCAAGGAAGAGGGTTTCTCCGCTGTATATACAGAAGAGAACCTGAACGCCAAAGTACTGGAAGAGAAGCAGCAAGTATTGAACCGTTCAACACCGATGTTCATGATTTGCGCCGAGAAATGATAATGAGCAGCTGTAATAATAATGAAATGAGAAAAAAAGCAGCGATTCTCTAAAGGAGAGTCGCTGCTTTTTGTATGGAATTTTTGCTTTCAGCTCAATCTTGGCAACGTCCAAGTTGGAGGTTTGTCCATTGACGTTACACTATAGCGACCTCGGTTCAAGTCCCACGGGCAGGTTAGTTCCAATTAAAGGTAAGTGTTCTTTTATGGCGAATAATACTAAAGGTATCGTTCTAAAGAGGTTGTCCATTGAAGATTTTGATATCATAAACGATTGGTGTACCTCGGCTGGTGTAACCAATATGCTTTTTCAATTTTCAATCAACACAATAAATTAACAGAGCAGAGAGGTGATCATTTTGACAAGGAAGAGATTAGTAACTGTTCTTACATTGCTTATAGTCTTATTATCTGCTTGTGACACATCAAGTGATACAGAAGTAGAAAAGAATGAAGAATACAACTTAATGATTACTAATAATAGCCCGTTGGATTTAAAAAGCGTAGTTGTTACTGTTAAACAAAAAGATACCACGCTAATTAATTCTTTAATCGATAGTAATATCAAACCTGGGGAAGTTGCGAAGTTCCGGGTGGAAGATGGGAAACAGACATTTAAGATTACATTAAATCCGAAGGAAAATTACTCGGTGAGTAAAGAATTTAACGAAGTATTTGGTAAAGGGGAAATTGTTGAATATCAAGTAATAATAGAAGAAAACGAAGTAACAATAAAAAAAATTAAAGCCAATGAGTAGTTGGGCTGAGTGTAAGAGCTGTAACGATAGAGGGTTTATTTCAATGTAATAGGATACATAGAATTATGAGCGATATTTTTTGTTGAACAACAGCCATACCTTTATATCCGGGGGAAAGGCCGGTTTCCGGATGGCAAGCCTTTTGCAGATGGTAAGAGGGATCGCTGTAAGGAGTTTCGGGAACGAACTTAATCAGCTTGGTCGCCGGATCCCACATCGGGTCGCCTCTTCCGACATTCCGTTCTCCTGGAAGAGGTTTCTGTATTCTCCCGTATAGAAGGAGCCTTTTTTGAAGATGTTCATAACAATCCTCCATTAGATATGGTTTTCTCAAAGTCTAACATAAGCGGTGGTATAGAAATTAAAGAGTTTTCCTTGAAATTTATAGATGATTCAGGCCTGGTTCTCCACACCGCAAATCATTTCCGGAACATCTAAGAATAGATCAATGTTAAATGGCTATATGTCATGGACTTCGATCAAGGTGCTTCACTATACTGTAATGGACAAATCGTGAAGCAAAAAAATGTAAGGGTGATGGGTAGGAATAGGGTGCAAAATCATATTTCTCACCGCTGACGGCTCTTTCGGCATTGTCACGGTAAGAGTTGATGCATTGGTAGATGATGACGTAGAAAGCAGAAGGCATATTCTTCTGTGGACCTCCCCGGATCTGGTTACCTTTCATAATCATGGTCTGGTTCAACTGCACAAGGAGCTTTATGTCAAAGAGGCCGTTTGTGACCTTGATGGTACTGGTGAAGAATGCACGCATAAGCAGACAAAATATATAAATGGCAAGGGGGGAATTACGATGGTTCAATCCGTATCTCCCGTCTTGGGAATATATACCCGACGGTGAGCCGTATGTCTTTGAAGGCAGAGTGTATGTGTATGGCTCGCATGACCGTTTTAACGGACACGCTTTTTGCTTGAATGACTATGTCTGCTGGTCGGCACCGGAGGACAATCTGGCCGATTGGCGGTATGAGGACGTAATCTACCGGACTACGGATGACTCGTTTAACCCTGAAGGCAGCATGTGCCTGTATGCTCCCGATGTCACCGTGGGACCGGACGGGCGGTATTATCTCTACTATGTACTGGACAAGGTTCCCGTCGTTTCGGTAGCTGTCTGCGACAAGCCGGGAGGCAAGTATAAGTTCTACGGCTATGTCAGATATGCCGATGGATCACGCCTTGGAGAGCGGGAAGGAGACGAGCCGCAGTTTGACCCCGGCGTACTGACCGAAGGAGAGAACACCTACCTGTACACCGGATTCTACGCGAATGGAGACCAATCCAGACATGGCGCAATGGCAACGGTGCTTGGCCCGGATATGCTCACAATTGTCGAAGAACCTGTATTTGTTGCGCCGAGCCAGCCATACAGCAAGGGGAGCGGATTCGAAGGTTACGAGTTCTTCGAAGCTCCTTCCATCCGCAAAAGGGGAGAAACCTACTACCTTATCTATTCCTCGATCTCCATGCATGAGCTGTGCTATGCGACCAGCAAGCATCCGACCAGAGACTTCACCTACCAGGGAGTCATTGTCAGCAATTGCGATCTTCATATCGATACGTACAAGCCGGGGGACCAGCCGATGTATTATGGCGGCAATAACCATGGCAGCATCGTTGAAATTAATGGAGAATGGTACATTTTTTATCACCGGCACACCAATGGGACGGCATTCTGCCGGCAGGGCTGCATCGAAAGAATTGAATTCCGCGGGGATGGCACTATTCCCCAGGTGGAGGTAACATCCTGCGGTCCGAACGGAGGGCCGTTCGAAGGCCGGGGGGAATATCCGGCATACCTTACCTGCCATTTGTTCTGCAAAGATCAGGAAATGTACACCGGAGGCTTCGGCCGTACCGGAGCATGGATGGACAGCCGGTTTCCGAAAATTACCCAGGACGGCAGGGATGGCGACGAGGAAATCGGCTATATTGCCAATATGACGGATTCGGCTACCGCCGGCTTTAAATATTTCGCGTGCGAGGGAGTCACCAAAATCAAAATCAAGGTGGCGGATATTGCCAGGGCGTGTTTGAAATAAAAACGTCGTGGGACGGACCGGTTCTCGGACGGATACCGGTAGGGTTTGCAAATGTCTGGAAGGAATACTCTACAGAACTAGCTATTCCGGACGGTGTACAAGCACTGTATTTTACGTATACCGGCAATGGCGGTGCCAGTCTGGCCTCATTTACTTTGGAATAATCCCAAGTGGAATGGCAAAAGACCGGAAGAATAACAGGCCTTGTAGTCTGAAGGCGTCATATTCATATAAAATTTGAACCATTTGGAAAAATAACTGACATGCAGGTAACCGGACTCAAATGCGGCTTCCAATGCGGAGCAGATTGTTGTAAGGATTCGCCGGATCGGCATTTGCGGAATCGATCTGCATGCGTATCACGATATAGTATCGCTATGTTCAACACTATTAGGCAGATTAAAGGAGGTGCAATCATGACAAGCATGACAAGCATGGTACACAATCAGCAGTTGTGGTACAGCCAACCGGCGGGAGAATGGAACGAGGCTTTGCCGATTGGAAACGGGCGGCTCGGTGCTATGATTTTTGGCGGTGCAGCCGAGGAGAAGCTGCAACTTAATGAGGATTCCGTATGGTACGGCGGTCCGCGTGATCGCAACAACGAAGACGCGCTGCCTCATTTACCCGAGATTCGCAAGCTGATTCTGGAGGGAAGGCTCATGGAGGCGGAGAAACTGGCTGCAATGTCGATGGCGGGACTGCCCGAAGCGCAGCGGCATTATTTGCCGCTGGGTGAGCTACTGCTGTCATTCGGAGGGCACGAACAACCTGCCGATGACTACAGAAGAGAGCTTGATTTGAAGTGCGGGGTATCCCGGATTAGTTACCGGATCGGTGAGGTTTGGTATACCCGCGAGATGTTTGCTAGCTACCCGGATCAGGCCATTGTCATTCGAATTTCAACCGACAATGAGGAAGGAGTTTCCCTGAAGGCGAGGTTTAACCGCCACAGCTGGAGATATCTGGAGAAAACAGAGAAATGGCAGAACAGCGGACTGGCGATGAGCGGAGTTTGCGGCGGCAAGGGGGGCAGCTCCTTTGCCGCTGTCTTGAAGGCTGTCACGGAAGAAGGTACCTGCCGGACCATTGGCGAGTATTTGCTTGTGGATGGTGCATGTTCGGTTACGCTACTGCTTGCCGCAGGAACCACGTTTCGCCATCCTGACCCGGAGCTTTACGCCAAAAGACGGCTGGAAGAGCTGAGCCAGGTTCCATATGAAGATCTGCTGGCCCGGCATATCGCAGATTACCGCGGATTGTACGGACGAGTTGAGCTGGCGCTGCCGGAGATCCCACATAAACGTGCTTTACCGACCGACGAACGGCTGAAACTGCTCCGGAAGGGAGAGGAGGATAACGGTCTGATAGCGACCTATTTCCAGTATGGCCGCTATTTGCTTATCTCCTCCAGCCGTCAAGGCTCCTTGCCCGCGAATCTGCAGGGTATCTGGAATGACAGCTTCACCCCAGCTTGGGACAGCAAATTCACGATCAATATCAATGCGCAAATGAATTATTGGCCTGCGGAAATCTGCAACCTGGCTGAATGCCATGAGCCACTGTTTGATTTGATCGAGCGGATGCGGGAGCCAGGGAGGGTCACAGCCAGGGTTATGTACGGTTGCCGGGGGTTCACGGCACATCACAATACGGATATCTGGGCAGACACAGCTCCGCAGGATACCTACCTGCCGGCTTCGTTCTGGCCGCTGGGCGCAGCCTGGCTGTGCCTGCATCTCTGGGAGCATTACCGGTTCAGCCAGGACCATTATTTTCTGGCACAGGCGTATGAGACGATGAAGGAGGCGGCCCAGTTCCTGCTTGATTATTTGATGGAAGACGCCGAAGGCCGGCTGATTACCTGCCCGTCCGTCTCCCCTGAGAACACCTATAAGCTGCCAAGCGGCGAGACGGGAGTGCTCTGCGCCGGGGCATCGATGGATTTTCAGATAATAGAAGCGCTGTTTGGAGCCTGCATCCGCAGTGCAGAGATTATCGGCAGGGACGAGGCGTTCCGCGAAGAACTCGCCTCCGCTCTGGAGCGGCTTCCCAAACCACAAATCGGGAAATATGGCCAGATCCAGGAGTGGATGGAGGATTATGAAGAGGTGGAGCCGGGGCATCGCCACATCTCCCATCTATTTGCACTGTATCCCGGCGACTCCTTTAGCATGGAGCATACGCCAGAACTGGCTGAAGCCGCCCGGACGACGCTGGAACGCAGGCTTGCGAACGGCGGCGGTCACACCGGCTGGAGCCGGGCCTGGATTATTAACTTTTGGGCCAGATTGAAGGATGAGGGCAAAGCCTATGCAAACGTCCGCGCTCTTTTGGAGCATTCTACGCTGCCCAACCTGTTTGACAACCACCCTCCGTTCCAGATTGACGGCAATTTTGGAGGAGCGGCGGGGATTGCCGAGATGCTGCTGCAAAGCCATGCCGATGGAATCAAGCTGCTGCCCGCGCTGCCGACAAGCTGGAGCGAGGGGAGCGTCAAAGGCCTGCGGGCAAGGGGCGGATATACCCTCGATTTCACCTGGGCGGAGGGTCTTGTTACGGAAGCTGTTGTGACCTGCACAGTTTCCGGTCCTTGCTGCCTGGAAGCTCCCGGTCTTGACCCCGTTTCGTTTACAGGAGAAGCCGGATGCTCCTATACGTTCACCCGGTAAGGAAAAAGGAAGATGCCTATTTTTAACCTCATTTAGGAAATTATGTAATGTAAAAAATACGGATATCACCTCCAAGACCAATTCACCTGCCAGAGTGTTTTTGTCTGTATAATATAACAGTGCTGGCTGGGGTTGGCGTATTAACGCCAGCCTTTTTTCGCTTGGCAAGGGCTTCTCTTGAGGCAAATCCATTTCCGCTATGCAATCGATGTTTCTTGAAATCGTTCTGCATTGCTTTTGTTTCACCCGCAGAATTTTCTGGAAGCCTTCACTCCATCCAATTTCGGTAATCCGGTATGGACAAGCCTTGTACTTTAGCAAGTCAAAGGAATACATGAATAACAAGCGCTTACATTTTATCGTATTTTTTGGGGGGAATAACTATATTTTATGAATTGGAAGCGCATTCTTGGGAGGTATAATTATAGTTGTCACCAGGTAATGAACCAATATAAGCAACTAGCCAAAAAGGGAGGCATAACAAAATGCACAAAACGGCAAAACGTTCCGCCCAGGCAGTAGCAGCCGGTGTATTCGCGCTAGCACTGGCAGTGACCGGCTGTAGTTCGAACAACACGAACAGCAATACAGCCAATGGAGGAACCGCTAGTCCAGCGGCAAATGGGGACGATAATTCACCGGCAACGTTTTCGGTATTTATGAGCGGTCCCGGGCAGCAGCCTACAGCCGACAACAAGATTCTCAAACTGATCAAAGAAAAAACCGGAGTCAGCTTCAATATGGAATTTCTCGTGGGCGACCTGAAGCAGAAGCTGGGAGTAATGATCGCCGGCGGAGACTACCCGGACATTATGTCGGGCGATGACAAATTAATCAATGCCAAGGCTTACATTCCGCTTGAGGATTTGATTGAGAAGCACGCTCCCAACCTGAAAAAACATTATGCTGCAGTCTGGAATCAAATCAAGGATGAGACCGACGGCCACATCTACGTTTTGCCGAGCTATGGCGTATATCAAGGTAAAATCACAGAACCGACTTACCAGGGACCAGGCTTCTGGCTTCAGAAGGCCGTACTTGAGGAAATGGGATATCCGACACCGAAGACCTTGGATGAGTATTTCGATATCATTGCCAAATATAAAGAAAAACACCCGGATATGATCGGATTTGAATCGCTCAACTTCGACTGGCGTGTATTCCCGCTTCAGAATCCTCCTGAGCACTTGTCGGGCCATCCGAATGACGGGGGCGTTGTTGTAGACAACAACAAAGCGCAGATTTTTGCCGATAAGGATATTTCCAAGACCTATTACAAGAAGCTTAATGAAATTAACGATCAAGGTTTGATGGACAAGGAAGCCTTCGTACAGAACTATGACCAGTACTTGGCCAAAGTCGCAAGCGGTAAGGTCATCGGTATGTTCGACCAGCACTGGAACTTTGAGGATGGCGAAAAGTCCTTAATCTCCCAAGGCAAAATTGAAAATACGTATATCGGCTTTCCACTGCTCTATCCAGGCGCTGAGGAATGGTACCGTGACCGCGGAGCGGTCGGCACCAACCGCGGATTCGGGATTTCAATCAATGCCAAGGACCCTGTCCGGATTATCAAATTCTGGGATCAGATGATTACGGAAGATTGGCAGAAAACGATCCAATGGGGCATCAAAGGCGAAGATTATGAAGTGAAGGAAGACGGCACATTCTACCGGACGCCGGAGCAACGGGCGAACGCAGATAAAACAAGCTGGCAGGTAGCTAACAAAATCACAACCATGCATGGGTATATGCCTAAAATTCAAGGTACCTACAGCGACGGAAATGCAGCAGATCCAGGAACTCAGCCGCAGGAATTTTTCGACAGTCTGAAGCCTTACGATCAGAAAATCCTGAAGGCGTATAACAAGAAATCATGGTCTGAATTCTTCAAGGAACCCAAAGAAAATAATATCTACTTCCCTGCCTACTCCATCGTTCTTCAGGACGGTTCGGCAGCCCAGCTTGCGCAGTCCAAGCTGAATGACCTTCAGATCAAGTACTTGCCCAAGGCTATTATGGCCAGTCCGGCTGAATTTGAAGAGGTCTGGCAAGATTATGTCAAGCAGATTCAAAAGCTGGATATCAAGGCATATGAAGACCGGATAAATGAAGGAATCCAGTTGCGCATCAAAAACTGGAGCGTGAAGTAATTCAAAGCTGGAAACAGAGCGGGAAATCCTATTTCCCGCTCTTCATTAATCCGGATAGTATGGAGAGAATGATCTTACAGGAGGGGAACACTACATGTCTGATACCGTACTGGACAAACAGGTCAAAACACAGAAGACCAGAAAACGCAGAGTCGATCCGGAAATCGGTGTGAGCCTTAGCTGGAAAACGCTAAAAACGCAGAAGCAGCTTATTTTCATGTCCGTGCCGCTTGCTATTTATTTAATTATCTTTAACTATGCTCCCATTTGGGGCTGGCTGATGGCCTTTCAGAACTACCGCCCGGCGCTACCCTTCGGCAAGCAGGAATGGGTAGGCTTGCAGCAGTTTAAGTTTTTATTTGAAGATGAGACCTTTATGATGGTGCTGCGCAACACGATTGCCATGAGCTTTATTAACCTTGTGCTTGGTACTGTTACAGCAATCGGCCTGGCTTTGCTGCTGAATGAGATCAAAGTCAAGTTTTTCAAACGTATCGTTCAGTCAATTTCGTATTTGCCGCACTTCTTGTCCTGGGTTATCGCGGCGGGCATCGTTGCCACTTCGCTGTCGATTGATGATGGAATCGTCAATATAATCTTAATGAAGCTTCATTTAATTAAAGAACCGATTATGTGGCTCAGTGAAGGGAAATATTTCTGGGGCATTGTCGGGGCTTCGAACGTGTGGAAAGAGGTGGGCTGGGGTACTATCATTTATCTGGCGGCCATTACCTCGATCGATCCTTCTCTGTATGAGGCAGCGTCCATAGACGGCGCCAAACGTTTTCAGAAGATGCGCTATGTCACACTTCCGGGGATTAAGGCTACATTCGTTATTTTGCTGATTATGAACATCGGACATATCCTGGATGCTGGCTTTGAACTCCAATATTTGCTTGGCAACGGGCTCACTGTGGACTGGTCGCAGACCATTGATATCTTTGTACTGAAGTATGGTATTTCTATGGGGAATTACTCTCTGGCTACGGCGGCAGGGATCTTCAAAACCATCGTCAGTGTCGTTCTTGTATTCAGCGCAAATTATATCGCAAGACGCCTCGGCGAAGAGCGATTAGTATAGAGGAGGAAGCCCATATGAAAGCAGTGACGAAAAGTTCAAGCCGCATGGAGCCGGTTGTATTTCATACGATGAACACGATATTTATGCTCTTTGTGGTTGCCATCACGCTCTATCCATTCCTCCACACGCTGGCTGTTTCTTTAAATGACGGCAGTGACACTCTTGCCGGTGGTATCGATATCTGGCCCCGTGAATGGACCTTGGAGAACTATAAAGCCGTCTTTATTTCAGGGACGATTTATCATGCCGCTTTTATCTCTGTGTCCCGCACGGTGCTCTCTACAGTATTCGGCGTTTTTCTGACCACCATGCTGGCATATACCCTGGCGCAGCCGCAATATATTTTTCGTAAAAAAATCAGCATGCTGTTCATCCTGACCATGTATTTCAATGCCGGGCTGATTCCGAACTACTTCCTGATTAAAGAGCTGGGCCTGCTTCATAGCTTTTGGGTATATATCCTTCCCAGCTTAGTCAGCGCGTTCAACCTGATTATCATGCGGACGTATATCCGCGGCCTTCCATTCAGTCTCACGGAGTCGGCGAAGATCGACGGGGCGGGGGATTTCCGGATTTTCTGGAAAATCATTTTCCCGTTGTGTACTCCCGTGCTGGCAACCATAGCTTTGCTCATTGCCGTTGGCGCGTGGAATAACTGGTTTGACACGTTCCTGTACGCATCATCGGATATCAAGCTGAGCACACTGCAATATGAAATGATGAAGCTGCTCGGTTCCATCATGAGTACGAATAATGATCCTTCGCTAATAGCTGGTAATCAGAACAATCAGGTGCAGTCATTGGTTACACCGGCTTCTATGCGTGCAGCCATCACCATTGTTACCGCCGTGCCGATTTTGTTCGTCTACCCTTTCTTGCAGAAGTACTTCGTGGTAGGATTGAACCTGGGAAGTGTTAAAGAATAACTGGACGTATCTATTGAAATAGATCATAGGTGAATAATAACCGTTTCGGCAGCGACCGAAGCGGTTTCTCTTTTCAACAACGGTCAGCTTATCGGAATCATAATTCAGAAATAAAGTTGGTGATGCAATGCTTAAGGTAGTGTTTGCCGATGATGAGCCGCTGATGTTGGAGGGGCTGCGATTTTTGTTGGACTGGGAGGACCTGGACTTTGAAGTGTGCGGCGAGGCTCTCGATGGCGAAGATGCGCTGCAGCTTATTCATAACACGCGGCCTGATTTGGTCATAACTGATGTACGCATGCCTGTGATCGACGGATTGGAGCTTATTGAAAAATTTTCTGAAAGCGATTTCCAGCCTAAGTTCATCATTTTTAGCGGGTATGCTGACTTTGAATATGCCAAAAAAGCTCTTAAGTATGGTGTGTCCAACTATTTGACGAAACCCTTGGATGAAAAAGAACTCACAGAGGCACTGCAGGCTGTAGCCCAGCAAATACAAGCTGAACGCAAGGTTGCTTCAAGGCGCGAAGCGGTTTCCGCTTTCATGCAGATGGAAACCATATCCCGTCTTTTGATGCGGGAGAACACTCCAGAAGAAGAATTGGCGGCAGGGGCAAAGGTGCTTAATATCCGCCCCGATTCCCGGATATGCTGTGTATTGGCCCGGGATGCTTCACCCGGCAGCATGCAGCTGCGAAGCCAGGCTGGTTCCATGAACGCCAAGGAGCCGTTCCGCAATATAACCGCTTATCCTTTTACAGCCGGAAGCCATAAGCATGGCTATTTGCTGGTTTCCCCGCAGGAAGGCCCGGTGCTTGACCCGAAAATGATTGCAAGCTGGGTCCATGAGGTGCGGACTGAATACAGCGGTCATGTACATTTCTCGGCAAGCCTGGAGCATCGCGGGGCGAAGTTCCTGAATACAGCCTATCATGAAGCGCTGGCGGCTGAATTACGCCGACCGGACTTGGGGAACATCGATATTGGTTTCTTTCGGGAACAGGACAAGGATCAAATGGCGTCGCTTTCGGCAGGGCTGAGGAAAGCGCTGCTGCAATCGGTTACGGAAGGGGAATTTGACCGGTTAAGCGCTCAATTGAGCGATATATTCAAAATTTTCTCGAGTAATGTTGCTTCTAATGCATGGATCGACGCTTTTCTGGCCAATATCAAAGCAGAACTGCTCCGTGAAATCGACGCTAGAGGAGGGGAAGCGGCCATATGGGCGAATAAGTGGTTTCCGCCCCGGGTCACTGCTTGCTGCTTGCCGCTGCTTGAGCGGCAGACAGAGGAAGAACTGCATGAGGTAGCAGAATGGTTCGCCGCAGCGGACAACCGTCAGGAGGACCAGATCGTATCGGCGGCGATGGATTATGTCCGGGCGCATTATCAGGAGAAGCTGAAGCTGCAGGACATTGCGAAGCACTTGCATGTGAATTCCGCCTATCTGGGACAACGAATCAAGAAACACTGTGGCAGTTCCTTTAACGAATTTCTCCATGAATACCGCATTGAAGAAGCCAAGAAGCTTCTGCGCCGGACGGATATGTGCATTTCGGATGTCGCGGGGCGTGTGGGCTATTCCGACGCGGATTTCTTCGCTGCCAAGTTCAAAGCGCTAAATGGCGTCTCGCCTTCAGTATACAAAAAGGGCTAGTTCAAAGGGGAGGAGGGAAGCGGCATGAAGGGTAAACGGAAACCATCTGCCTTCGTCAACGATATTCCTCTCAAATATAAATTTCTGTTTATCTATTTGCTGTGCGTACTTGTCCCCATTCTTAGCATTAACGCCCTCTTTTATGTTCAGATCAGCCGTAATGTGGATGCTCGTGAAAGAGGCAATCTTGAGATCTCTGTAGATCGCGTAGTCTATGATATCATGCAAATCGTGAATGAATGTGTAGCGATAAGCAATACGGTCGCCGCGGACAGTAACTTTAATGAAATATTGGATTATGCTTATCCGGATAACGAGGCTTATTATGAAGCCTATGACAGTGTTCTAAGGGATAAGATGCGGCAATACAGCACTCTGCATTCCTATATTTATTGGATGGGTGTGTATACAACGAATCCGACCATCCAGAATGGCGGCAGCTACTTTGTGTTCTCTGACAGCGACAAGGAGAGTGAATGGTACCGCAAAATCACCAGTGGTGCGGACAAGGTGCTTTTAACCGCGTATCAGGGAACCAACCCGCTTAATCCGCCTCAAAAGGAGGTGTTTGTCAGCCTTATCCGCAAATTGGATAACTTTACGGGACAGCCCTACCATAAATATCTGCGGATTGATCTGCGGTTGAACAATGTCCAGGAGTTGTTCCAGAAGGAGCGCGACTATTTGCGGTTCAAGCTCTTGGATGAGCAGAGCCGTGTTGTGTTGGAATCGGATCAATCCTTCTACGCACTAGATAAAAACGCCTTGTTAAACGTTGACACGGGCGACAGCCAGCCGTCCAGGCAGATAGTCCGAACTTTGGGCAGTGCAGGATATACGGAGGGCTGGAGGCTGATCGGAACTCCGGAAAGCAGAAAAAGCAATGGTGAGATGAGCCGGGCACTTCGGGTTTCACTAATTTTTGCTGTATTGACGATAATTATTCCCACACTATTAATGATTGTAATTATACAATCTTATAATCTGCGGGTAAGGTTGCTCTACAAACATATGAAGCTCGTCAAATACGAACATTTTGAGAACATTGATATGTATGAGGGGAAGGATGAAATCGGCGGCTTGATCCGCAGCTTCAATCTGATGACGGAGAAAATTCGCAATTTGATCAATGATGTCTATAAGCTGGAAATTCAGAAAAAGGACCTTGAGCTTGAACAGGTAAGGGCCGAATTGAAGTATTTGGAAAGTCAGGTGGACCCGCATTTTCTCTTTAATACATTGAATGCCATATTGGTCATCTGCAAGAAATACAAATATGAAGAGGTCACCGATGTGATCCGGAATCTCGCTCTTATTCTGCGCAGACTGCTAAGCTGGAAGGACGATCTAATTCCCGTCGAAGAAGAAATATCCTTTATTGAAATGTATCTGCAAATTGAAAAATTCCGCTTTCAGAGCCGATTCACTTACGATCTGGACATCGACCCCGCCGTGCTGAATTGCCGGATTCCCAAGATGAGCGTACAAGCTTTGGTGGAGAATTCCTGTAAGCATGGCCTGCAGTCGGTCAAAGGTGCAAGGAAGATTTACGTGTCTGCTTCTATGAACGACGCAGGTCTAATGATTGTTGTGACTGACAACGGAAAGGGAATCGAGAAGGAGAAGCTGGAATGGATCGAGTCCCACCTGCAATCGGAGCAAGACTTCGGTAAAAATATCGGGCTCCGAAATGTTTATAAGCGCCTGATGATGTATTACGACGACAGAGCCGGGTTTACCATTGAAAGCATCGAGTATGAACGGACGGCTATCACCATTCAAATTCCCATAGATTTGGCAATGGTTTCAAAAGTGGAGGAATCTCATGTTTAAAGTGGTTTTGGCTGATGATGAAACGATTGCATTAGAGGGATTAAGAACGTTGACCGATTGGGAGGAGCTGGGCTTTGAAATCTGCGGAGTATGCGAGAACGGGGAAGAAGCGTTGACAGCGGTTACTGAGTGCTCTCCGGACCTTGTGATTACAGATATCCGCATGCCCGGCATCGATGGACTGGAGCTAATCAAGCGCGCACGCCAGTTGGATATGGAGCCGCCCATCTTCATCGTTCTTAGCGGTTACGGCGAGTTTGAATACGCGCGGACAGCAATCCGATATGGTGTGAGACACTATTTGCTGAAGCCTGTCGTAGAAGCGGAATGGGAGAAGGCGATTGCAGCAATTACGGACGAGCTGGAATCGCGCATGAAGCAGAAGACACAGCAGAACATACTGGCGAACCAGCTTCTTCCCGTTGCGATTGCCCGTATGCTTGAAGGGCAGTGGACGGAGCCTGAAGAGGAGATTGCCGAACAAATGGATCGTCTGGACGAGGCGGTTTCGGGGTGGACTTATATACATGTAGATGGCCCCAAAAGCAGTATCTCGGAAATCTGCCGGGAACTGGCTGGTTCGGTGAGCGCCTTGTTTATTGATTTGTCCGGCGATCAGGCGGGAATTGTTGTGGATAGCTCAGCACGAGCGGCGGAGCTGGCTAGGCGGGTACATACCGAGCTGTCATTGTCAGGGAACGGTGCGAAGGGAGCTGTCAGCATTGGGCCAAGTGTGCGGTCACTTCGGGAGCTGCCTGTCTCCTATATGGTGGCTGCAAGGGCCGCTTCCCGCCATTTTTTCTATTCGGAGCCGGACGGGCCTATTGATTCCGCCACGAACGCCCGGAGCGAGCTTAGCTATAATCTACCTTCCGCAGAGCTGACCGAGGAACTGATGAGCGCAGTGGAAAGATTGCAGGAGCAGAAAGCCTGGGATAAATTGAAGGAAATATTCAGGATGTTCAAACAGAATAGGACTGCGCCTGAAGTTGTACAGATGACCAGCGTTGATATCATGCTGAAAAGTATAGAGCTGGTACAGGAGTTCGGAGGGACGGCTGAGCAGTGGAGCGACTCTTTTGACTTTTTTAAAACAGAGCCAAAGTCGCTCGGAGCGCTGGAGGACACCCTTCGGGTTTTGTTGAATTCATGTATGGGATATATCAAGCAGCATAAGGAACGCGGCTCCGAGCATCCGCTTATACGGGTGGAGTATTTTTTGAAGGACAATTATTCCAAGCCACTGACCGTGAAAGAGATTGCGGAGCAATTTTATATCAATCCGGTATATCTTGGCCAGGCTTTTATCAAGAAGAATGGAATCAGCATCCTCGAATATATTCATAATTTGCGCATCGAACAAGCCCAAAAGCGGCTGATTGAAACGGGCGAGACCGTGCGGAATATTGCAGAGAATGTGGGCTATGTGCATTACCATCATTTTTTAAGAGAGTTTGAGAAGCGGACCGCGCTGAAACCAGTCGCTTACCGCAACCAGGCTCACTCTGAAGGATGAAGGGGATATTTCTTTAATTTGGTAATCGTAAACGCATACAAAAGCGATATCATAGACTTAACTGAGCAGCCCAAAGCTTCGTTCGGACGGTTTGCCGATCTGGCGGCTTCGAAATCATAACATTCACTGAAATTTGAAACGCTTAACAACAATGGAGGAATCAAATGACACATCAAATGAATCAGGCCGTCGGAAAGGTACCGCCAAGCGGCAATCCGCTGGTTGCGCACAGATACGGGGCCGATCCCTATGCCCTGGTATTCGGGGACAGGGTCTATCTGTACATGACCAACGACGTGCTGGAGTACGATGGGAACGGCACGGTAAAAGAAAACTCTTACAGCAGCATCCGTACGATTACGGTAATTTCCTCCGCCGATCTGGTCAACTGGACCGATCACGGCGAGATCGCAGTGGCCGGGCCAGAAGGGGCGGCCAAGTGGGCTACGCAGTCATGGGCGCCTGCGGCGGTCCATAAAGTGATTGACGGCAAGGACAAGTTCTTCCTGTACTTCGCCAATAATGCCAGCGGCATCGGCGTTCTGTCGAGTGACAGTCCGGTGGGGCCATGGATCGACCCCATCGGAGAGGCGCTGATTCTGCGCTCCACTCCGGGAGTCGAGGATGTAACCTGGCTATTCGACCCGGCGGTTCTGGTCGATGACGACGGCAAGGGCTACATTTATTTCGGAGGCGGTGTCCCGGAAGGACAATTCGCGGAGCCTGGCACAGCACGGGTCATGAAGCTGGGAGATGACATGACCAGCGTAATGGGTACTGCTGAGGTTATTCCTGCCCCCTTCATGTTTGAGGATGCCGGCATACATAAGCGAGAAGGTGTCTACTACTATACCTACTGTTCAAATTTCTATGACGGGGAACGTCCGGAAGGCAGTCCTCCTGCGGGAGAAATCGCGTTTATGACGAGCAGCAATCCTATGGGTCCCTGGATCTATTGCGAGACGATCCTGAAGAATCCGGGACATTTCTTCGGAGTATCCGGAAATAACCATCATGCGATTTTCCAATTTCATGACGAGTGGTACATCGCCTATCACGCACAGACATTGTCCAAGGCACAGGGAATTGCGAACGGCTACCGTTCGACGCATTTCAACCGTCTTTTTCATAACGAAGATGGTTCCATTCAGGGTGTTGAAGCAGACTATAAAGGTGTGCAGCAAATCAAATTTTTAAGTCCGTATCAACGCGTACAAGCGTCAACAATAGGGTGGAGCGCAGGCGTAAAGACGGAATTTGGGGCAGTCGTGGGAAAACGGCTTGTAACGGATATTGACAATGGCGACTGGATCGGATTATCCGGGGTCGATTTCGGAAGCAAAGGGGCAGGGGCATTCAGTGCTTCCGTCATAAGCTTTGAGGGCGGCGGTACCATCGAACTGCATCTGGATGAACCGGCAGGTCTATTAATTGGCGAACTGTCCGTTCCCGCCGCGAATGGGCCGGAGAAACGGATGGAGTTAAAGACGGAGGTCCAGGGAGCGGCAGGAGTCCATCACCTGTATCTGGTGTTTGCGGGCGAGAGCGGGACCGGCTTGTTCAAGCTGGAAGCCTGGGACTTTATAGAGCAGCGAAGTTAATCCCAAGGAGGCCATTACATTGAATACCGCCATCATTACCAATCCTGTTATGTGGGCAGATGTCCCGGATGTTGACGTCATCCGGGTTGGCCCTGTGTTCTATATGGTTAGTACCAGCATGCATTCCATGCCGGGTTGTCCGATTATGAAATCGGTGAACCTGAACGATTGGGAAATTGTGAATTATGTCTATGATACCTTTGAGGATAACGAGGCCCACCAGCTGCAGGACGGAAAAGGTATTTACGGAAAAGGCTCTTGGGCGGCATCCCTTCGATACAAGGACGGGATATTCTACGTCTGTTTTTCATCCAATGATATGGACCGGTTCTATATCTACCGCACGGAGGATATTGAACACGGAATATGGGAGCGTTCGGTGATACCGGGGCTTCACCATGACCCTAGTTTGCTGCTGGATGACGATAGCAAGAATTATGTGATCTACGGTAATGGTAGTATCCGTATTAAGGAGCTGACGGAAGATCTTACGGCTGTGAAGCCAGGTGGAATCGATCAACTGCTGCTCGAAGGCGAACGGACAGACATTGGTCTGCGGATCGAGGGTTGTCATGCGTACAAGCTGAATGGTTATTACTATTTATTCTTTATTGAATGGCCAAGAACCGGCAATCGGCGCAGACGCCAGCTATGCTACCGTTCGCGCGAGCTTCTGGGTCCTTATGAGCGGAAGATTATTCTGAATGATGATCTGGGTTACCATAATAACGGTGTCGCGCAAGGCGGCATTGTAGATACTCTGGGTGGCGATTGGTACACGGTGCTGTTCCAGGATCATGATGCTGTCGGACGGATTCCCTGCGTGTTTCCCATGAGCTGGGAGAATGATTGGCCGGTCGTCGGGGAGAACGGCAGAGTGCCTCAAGTTTTTGCGACGAAGCTTCCTGCCGCTGAGCCGAAGCCGCTTGTCATCAGCGATGAGTTCGACTATGCAAACAACCGGCTGGCACTGAACTGGCAGTGGAACCATAATCCAGACAACGGGCTATGGTCTGTCACTGAGCGGCCGGGTTGTGCGGCTCCGCACCGGTCAAATAGCAGACAGCATCCTATGGGCACGCAATACGCTGACGCAACGTACAGAAGGTCCGGCCTGCAGCGCGGAGACGGTGCTGGACCTGTCCGGCCTGCGGCCCGGCGACCGGGCAGGCATGGTAGCTCTGCAAAACGGGTTTGGCACTGTTGGGATTGCGGCCGGGGAGCAGGGCCGGTTCAACGTGGGCATGTGTGTCAACGGCGGCGACGGCTGCGAGGAGACAGTGGAGAGTGTGGAGTTCACCAGCGACCAGGTTTATCTCAGAATTGATTTCAATTTTGAGGATAGTCTGGATCAGGCCGATTTCTTCTATTCGGAGGATGGAACCGCTTGGAAGCCGATTGGCCGGACGCTGCATATGAAATATACGCTGGACCATTTTATGGGATACCGGATTGGCTTGTTCAATTACGCAACTAAACAGTCCGGCGGTTATGCCGATTTCGATTATTTTCATTATCACAGGCAGGGTTAGGCTGGACCCGGAAGTATACACGTGATAGAACACAGACAGTCCAATATGGAAATGACGTGATGAGATCCGGAGGCGCATTCTTCCGGTTTTCTTATTGTTGTGACCGAAGGCTGGCGGAGAGTTGGGCGAGGATGCCGCAGACGTTTGGGTCTTCCTGGGAACAAAGCGGCGGGTGAAATCGGAATGCAAAGCAATCCATTGCATTTCGTACAGCAGAATGCACTTAAAGTAGCGTGAAAATGAAATCTACTGCATTCTGTGCAGCAGATTTCTGGAAAAAGAGCCCTTCGAGGTCCATTCTTAAAAATCAATTGTATGGACTGCAATAGAAGAGCTAATACCGGAGAAATCTGAGCAATCTGCTGCATAAACTACAATCACACTGTGAGAGGTATGGAGCTACGGTGAAGAGGCATACGCCATATTCGATGAATTCATGCAGATCAGAGAGCATCTGAAGCCCTATATCCGCGGGCTGATGGAGGCCGCCCATGAGAAGGGGACACCGCTTATGCATCCCCTGTTCTATGATTTCCCTCAGGACACGGAAGCCTGGGAAGCGGACGACCAGTATATGTTCGGCCCTGATCTTCTGTCGCCCCGGTGCTGTTCAAAGGTGAAAGTCAGCGCAAGGTATATTTGCCGTCCGGATCACAGTGGACCCATGTGTATACCCGCGAAAAGTTTGCCGGAGGACAGGTCATTGTGCCGGATGCGCCCTGGAGCAGATTCCTTTGTTCTTGCGCGATAATGCGGCGTTGCCTGTCCTTGGTGAACTCAGTAAATAAGAAAGAGCTATATAAGCTGAAACTGGGGAGCCTTTCTCAAGTTATTGGTCCGCCCGGGCTTTTGGTTCTTTGGAGGAAATCTTGTCACGGTAGGCCCGGGGGGAATAGCCGGTAAGCTGCCGGAACTGCCTGCAGAAATGCTCCACATTCAAGACTGGGAAGGTGAATTGAAAGCGTATGATTTTGCCCCGATTTCGATGCAGGTCCCAACCATCATAGATGTGAATAATATTTATTCCCGCGAATGGTCGGTTGACCCGGATCTTCCGATGGATGAGGACTGCCTTTACCTGAATGTCTGGACACCGGCCGTCTGCGCAGATGAGAAGCTTCCCGTCTTTGTATGGTATTTTGGCGGAGGACTTCAGGTCGGCCATACAGCCGAAATGGAATTTGACGGCGAACGTATTGCCCGCCGGGGAATTGTCGTGGTGACCGTGAATTACCGCCTGAATGCGTTTGGCTTTTTGAGCCATCCCGAGATTACTGCGGAATCCCCCGTGGCTCCCGCGAATTTCGGGCATCTGGATCAGCAGTCGGGCACGCAGTGGGTGAAACGCAATATCGCTGCTTTTGGCGGAGACCCTGACCAAATCACAATCGGGGGACAATCGGCCGGCGGTGGAAGTGTGCTGAGCCAACTGGCCTCGCCGCAGAATGAAGGGCTGTTTCAGCGAGCCGTGATTATGAGCGGGATCTTTACTCCGCTGTACCCGAACAACCCCGTGCCTCCGATAGAGCGTACCCTCAGTCAAGCTGAAGAGGAGGGGCAGCCTTCTTTGAATTTATGGGAGTGTCGACTTTGGAAGAGGCCCGCAAGCTGGATGCCCTCTATGTCCGTGATAAAATGCTGGAGTACGGCAGCTTCTGGGGAACGGTTATAGACCAGTTGTACTGTCCGGGCAACCCCTATAACCTTTTTCTGAAGGGACAGCACCATAAGGTGCCGGTCATGCTGGGAAATACCTCTTCCGAATTTTTCGCTGTTCCCGATACCGGCAGCGTGGAGGAATTCAGAGCCTTGGCGGTTGAAATGTTCGGCGGTAAAGCGGAAGAGTACCTTAAGCTATGTGGAGTTGATTCAGGGAAGCTGGAGGAAATGATCCATAAGGCTTCCGTAAGCAATATTGAATATGCGGTCCGTATTGCCGTTAAGGCCAATTGCGATTCCGGCAGCGGCGTACCAATGTATTATTATACTTTTGATGCGGAAATTCCGGGCTGGGAGGATCCGGGAACCTTCCATTCGGTGGATTTGTGGTTCCACTTCGAAACGCTGGCCAAATGCTGGCGGCCTTTTGTGGGCAAGCATTATGATCTTGCCCGCCAGATGTGCAATTATCTTGCCTATTTCATGGGCACGGGCGATCCGAATGGCAAAGATTCCACCGGGGAGGACTTGCCTCTCTGGAAACCGTGTACGCCGGAGGCGCCTTACGGCATGGTTTTTGCGGACAAGGCAGAATTTGTGAAGGAGCCTGCGGGTGAGGTTATGCAATTTCTGGTCGAGCAATATTTCAAGCGGCAATCCATTTATATCTAGGGGAGGAATGAGGGGAAATGAACGAGAACAATCAGAATTATACGATACAAACGGCCGGATATGACAAGGAGAGGGATGCCATTGCGCGGGGAGCGATCCGTACTATAGAATATCCTTCTACAACGGTAGGGAACGCCCGGAAGGCAATGGTATATACGCCGCCCGGATATTCCGCCGCCGAGGAATACGGCGTCTTGTATTTGCTGCACGGAATTGGCGGAGATGAGACCGAATGGTACAATCACGGCAAGCCTCAGATTATCCTGGACAATCTGTATGCCGATCAAATGCTGAAGCCTATGATCGTCGTGCTTCCGAACGGCCGGGCGATGTTGAATGACCGGGCGGCAGGAGATGTTTTTGCTCCCGACAAGGTACAGGCGTTCGAAACCTTCGAGTCAGATTTACTCCATGATCTTATCCCTTATATAGAAGCGAATTATTCGGTCCTGACCGACCGGATGCACCGCGCCATTGCCGGATTATCCATGGGCGGAGGGCAATCCCTGAATATCGGTCTGAACAATCTGGACCAGTTCGCCTGGATCGGGGCGTTCTCCCCGGCTCCCAATACGAAGCTGCCCGAGCTGCTGGTGCCGGAACCGCTGAAGACGGCAGAATTGCTCAGCCTGCTCTGGCTATCCTGTGGTGATCTGGACAGTCTCAAGAATGTCAGCGACCGGACGCATGCCTATTTATCGCAGCATTCCGTGCCGCATATCTGGGTGGAAGAACATGGCGACCACGATTGGCCGGTCTGGAAGAACGGCTTGTATCAGTTCTCCAAGCTTATTTTTTAGCTGACCGCTCAAGGATAACCGCTGCTTCAGCCTAGTACGACAAAAAGGGGGCATTCCCGGCTTCGGGACAGCGAATATATGGGTGGACGGAGCTTTAATCTGGAACAGCCGATCCGCTTGTTGTGAACTGGACACACTGCCATGCCATGATCTTGTTCAATGAACGATACTGGGATTTGGGTATGTGTTGTAACACCAATTTAGAGCGACCGTTTCCTTGTTCGATGGGGAAACGGTTGTTTACTATGAGCTGCTAAGAATTCTGAATCTTATTAAGGTGATTTGGATGGAGCTCCAGTTATAACCCCGATCTGCGGCAGCTGTTATGCCTTTATCCGCTGCTTGAACGGGCAAATCGCTTTGAAGGAGAACACCGATTGCATCATTTGAGTTGATAAAATGTAATAATATTTATCTAATCTTTAGGTTCAGTTTAGAGTGTATAAAGATTGGAACGCTATATTAATACAAATAAGCTGGATAGAGCAGGAGATGGCAGATGAAAAATGTAAATAAATTTCTTACCATAGGTAAAGCAATACTGCTGGTCCTTGCAATCATTTATGTGGGTTCTTTAGTGGATTTTATTTTTAAACCCTTTAAGGCGCTGACGGGTGTGATCCTCATCCCGATGTTGTTAGCCGTTTTTTTCTACTATATCCTGCGGCCTTTAATTCCTCTGCTGGAAAAGTGGAAATTGAAGCGAACACCGGCGATCCTTCTGATTTACCTTTTCTTGTTTATCATTGTAATGGCATTCTTTGGGGGTGTCTGGCCTCCCTTGAAATCGCAACTGATCAATCTGGTGCAAAATGCGCCTCATCTTTTCAATTTATTAAACGATAAAATTATGGAGCTGGAGAAAACGGGGGTTTTCTCGAAAATAATCCCCGATGATTTCAGCCTGCTCTCCCAATTAAATGAATATTTAAACAAGGGGTTCACTTTATTAACCAGTTATGTCACAGGGTTATTTTCAGCGGTCTCCAACTTAGCGATTATACTGTTTACCTTTCCAATATTGTTGTTTTATATGCTTAAGGAGGGTGACAAATTCGGGAAAATCATCGTAAGAGCTGTTCCTAAACGTTTTCGCGGGAAAACCAGTACAATTACAAAAGAAATCGATGCCGCGCTCAGCAGCTATATCGTTAGCAGAGTTATCGTTAATCTGGCGCTGGGTGTCCTGATGTATCTCGGATTCCTTATGATAGGGTTACCTTATGCTCTTGTATTAACACTGATTGCCGTCATTATGAACTTTATTCCTTATTTTGGGGCCATCATCTCATCTGTTCCTATTGTGATTGTAGGTCTGGTTGAATCTCCTGCTGTGGGATTGTGGGCTTTGGTTATTATCCTGTTGGCACAGCAGGTTCAGGATAACATCATTTCACCGTTGGTCTTTGGCAAAAGTCTTGATATTCATCCCATTACCACAACAGTTCTTGTGCTCGGAGTGGGGAATTTCTTTGGATTCATTGGCATGCTGATCATTATTCCTGTGTATATGGTCATCAAAATTTTATCTAAGCATACGTATCATTTGTTCTTTAAAGAAAAATGGGAGGGACTATAGTTCGTATAAATCGAAGGAGGCGATGGGATGAATAACTTAAATAACGGATATAGAGGTAACATTACGATTTCAAATCGGGCCATATTGAAGATTGCCGGCAAGGCGATTCAGGAAGCGGAAGAAGTGAAGGTGCTTATGGAAGGCAAAACAAAACGCAAAAACAGAGATGACTTCTATAAAGCTATTGACCTCCAGATAAACGGGGGAGAGCTGGCGGTTCACATCTTTCCGATTTTTGTGCTCGGAACTCCTCTTCACCAGCTTGCGCAGCTTTTGCAGCAAAAAATTAAGAGCAGCCTTGAAATACTGACTGGATTAAAAGTGTCACAAGTGAATGTAACTGTGGTTGGCATTATACCGGAGCAAATTTGAATTATTCAATAAAACAGCGGCAGTCAAGGACATTATTCTATCGTCCTTGGCTGCCGCTATTTCTTTTGGCGTTAGACTATTTTTGTAAACTGATCTTAAAAACGGTTGATTCCTTCCCGGGGTTGGCCAGTTCCAACGTTCCGCCCATTCTTTCCGTATTTTTCAAGGCTATAGCCAAGCCTAAGCCGGTTCCTCCAGATGCCGTTCTGGCTTCATCTCCCCGCACAAAGGGATCGAAAAGGGTGGATCTGAGTTCTTGAGGAATCCCCACACCATTATCAGCAATTTCAATGACCATTCGGGTGGCCTGGGGAATGAGCTCTATCCGAAGATTCGTTCCGGGCGGATTATAAGTCAGAGCATTGGTGATCAGATTATAGACCACTCGTGACAGCAGTTCAGGATCAAAGAGCGCATAAACATCCTGATCGGGTACTTGGAACTGAAGCGTAAACCGCTTTTGTTCGATTTCTCCATACGAATCGGCGATAATTTCCCGCAGGAAGTCGCCAAGCTCGTGATGCCCCATTTTCAGCAGGAAATCCGGCGAGTCTGTTTTGAGCAGTTCCATCATATTTTGAATTAATTTAGTGACTTGGGAGGACTTATTGTGAATATATGACAGATATTTCCGCTGTCTTTCCACATCCTCGACGCGGCCTTCATACAGGGCTTGCGCATAACCCTGAATGCTGGTGACCGGGGTCTTCAGATCATGAGAGAGGTCCATCATCATCCGCTGCTTGCTTTCTTCCGCCAGCCGCGTAGCCTTGGTAGTTTTCTCAATCATATCTGCCATGTAGTTGAACGTTTCAGCCATTTGCTCGAATTCCTGCTCTGCATGGACAGAGATCCTGGTGCTGTAATTGCCTTGGATCATTTCCTTTAATCCTTCGTTAATTGTTTTGAGCGGTTTGAGAATTCGCCGGGCTACAGAATAGCTGTAAACAACAACCAGCACCAGAAGCACCATCGCTCCAATCAAAATATAGAAGGTAACCGAATGGTTAAAATAGGACATAAACGGGTAGCTGTTAATGGAGATGTCAATACGGTCCCGTGGGATTTTCAGCAGCAGCCAGTCTGTCGAACCAGGGCCCGGGTAGCGGGACAATGAATAGTAATAATCCTGACTTCGATCATTCTCAAGCAGCTTATACAATTGTTCCTCTGAGTAGCTAATCATCTGATCCTGTTTATTTCCGATCACTTCTTTGATGAGCTTGCTTCCGTCCAAGATTTCAAGCCAGCCCTGGCTGCGCAGCAATTTCCCGGTTTCCGGCCCGGATCTGGGATTATTCAAATATTGGCTTGCCGTGACCTTTAAATCCGGATCCGCAAGTTGATAATCCTTTAGCTTTTGCGTCACATCCAGTTGTATAAACAAATAGGCGCCAAGCGAAATGACAAGAACAATGACAAGAAACCGTAAAAAGTCAAAGGCAAGCGACGTCTGCAGCGGCCGTTGGTTTCTAGTTCTCCACAGGCGCATTAATTTTGTACCCCAATCCCCGGATGGTTTTCAGATACTCAGGTTTCTTGGAATCCAGCTCAATCTTCTCACGGATGTTGCTGATATGTACCATGATACTGTTGTCCTCATACATATAGAAGTCTTCCCAAACCGCTTCATAAATTCGCTTGCGCGTGAACACCCGCCCCGGTTCCTCCATCATCAGCTTAAGGATTTTATATTCAGTGGAGGTCAACACAACCGGTTCCCCTGAGACATATAGAACACACTCGCTCAGATCTAGTGTCAGTGATCCAAGTACAATTTTCTCAACCGCCGGCTCCTTGTCCACAGGGGAAACATCAAAATGATGGACTCTCCTCAGCAAAGCATTGACACGGGCAACGACCTCCAGCGGATTAAAGGGCTTAGAGATATAATCATCCGCTCCGAGCTCCAGACCGAGAATTTTATCATGATGCTGGCTTTTGGCCGATAAGAACAGGACGGGAAAATGATACGCCCGGCGAATACTCTTAAGCAGCTGTAATCCATCCATCCCCGGCATCATAATATCGAGAATAGCTAAATCGATCGTATGCTCCCCAATGATATGTAAAGCGTCCATACCGTTGGTAGCCTTCAAAATATGGTAGTCCTTTTCAAGGTAAAGCTGCAGCAATTCGACGATTTCGAGTTCGTCATCAGCGATCAGTATCGTAAATATAATAAATCACCCCTACTCAATATAACTCTCTAACCTTTATTCATTCTAAACCAAACCTAAAGATTGGATAAATATTTATGGAATATTGTTTTTATCTTTTTTTCATTCGTTCGAACGGGGCTTTACAGTTTCTTGCGCTGACTGTATAATTATCTTTAATTGTATACGGAATCAAACGGAGGAGCCTGCCAAAAGCGGGCTCTTTTTGTTTTTTTTTACTGGGAAAATAAGTTAATTATCAATACCTGAGAATTGTACAGAATGAATGGATACAACCGCAATAGCAGAAAACTAGAACATGAATAAAAGAGGAGGAGTGCTGGACCGTGCTGCATCTTGTAATTTTACTTCCATTTTTGTTTGCTGCATTTATTCCGCTTACTAAATATTTGCCGCGTTTTCATGTGGGCTGGACCGTTCTGCCCTTGCCTGCAGCTCTGTTTCTCTACTTCCTGACAAGAATCCCAAGTATTCAAGCAGGATCAAATCTAATGACAAGCGTTTCCTGGATGCCTTCACTCGGAGTCGATATTACACTTTACCTGGATGGACTCAGCCTGTTGTTTGTTTTGCTGATTACCGGAATGGGCGCTCTGGTGGTGCTCTATTCCATTTATTATCTGAGTAAGCACAGCGAAGGGATTCGCCAATTCTACATGTACCTGCTGATGTTTATGGGGGCGATGCTGGGTGTTGTGCTGTCAGATAATCTGATGGTTCTATACGGGTTCTGGGAGCTCACCAGTATTTCTTCATTCCTGCTGATTGCTTTCTGGCACCGCCGGGAAAGATCGCGCTACGGTGCAATGAAGTCGATGCTCATTACGGTGTTTGGCGGTCTGGCTATGTTTGCCGGATTTAATCTGTTATACGTCATGACTGGAACTTATAGTATCCGGGAAATTGTAGCTGTAGCCGGATCTTTGCCGGGCCACTCCATGTTTATCCCGGCGATGCTGCTGATCCTGCTGGGAGCGTTCACGAAATCCGCGCAATTTCCATTTCATATCTGGCTGCCTGATGCGATGGAAGCACCGACACCGGTCAGCGCCTATCTTCATTCGGCTACGATGGTTAAGGCGGGAATCTATTTGGTTGCACGGCTCACCCCTGTATTTGCAGGTCAATCCGGGTGGTTCTGGCTGGTTTCGCTCACAGGAATGGTGACACTGATCTATGGAGCATTTAAAGCGATTAAGCAAAGCGATCTCAAAGGCTTGCTTGCGTACTCTACCATCAGCCAGCTCGGTCTGATCATGTCTCTGCTGGGACTTGGTTCGGCGGCTTCCTTTTTTGCCGGGAAGGAAGAAGCTGTTTTCTATACTATGGCTACTGCAGCGGCCCTCTTTCATCTCCTGAATCATGCTGTTTTTAAAGGCAGCTTGTTTATGGTTGTCGGAATTATTGACCATGAAACGGGTACCCGGGATCTCCGCAAGCTGGGCGGGCTGATGTCTCTCATGCCCATTACTTTCTCGGTCGCATTGATCGGCGCATTCTCCATGGCAGGCTTGCCGCCGTTCAGCGGGTTCCTCAGCAAAGAAATGTTCTTTACCGCTATGCTGAATATCCGTGAGTTCGACATACTGAATACTGGCTCCTGGATGGGGATTTTTCCGGTAGCCGCCTGGCTTGCCAGTGTGTTTACCTTTGTGTACAGTATGATTCTCGTCTTTAAGACCTTTGGGGGTAAACTTCAGAAGGCTAAACTGGATAAAATGCCGCATGAAGCGCCGCTCGGCCTTCTGCTGTCACCAGTGATGCTGGTCTCCCTTGCTGTAGTCTTTGCTTTCTTTCCTGAGCTTGTTTCTAATTCGCTGATTGAGCCGGCAATGGCGTCGATCCATAACGGGGTATTGGCGCCTGAAGATACGTTCGAGGTTTCGATTCATTTCTGGCATGGCTGGACACCGGAGATATTTATGACCATAGGTGTTATCGCTGCCGGTGTGCTGTTATACCGAAGCTACAGCCGGTTGCGGGTCTTGGACCGTGGGCCAAGCGGACGGAAAACGCTCAACCATCTCTATGATGGGAGCCTTCAATTGTTGGAGCGGGGCTCAAAACGCCTGACCAATGCTTATATGACCGGCTCCAACCGTCATTATTTGCTGTATATTTTCAGCTTCTTTATTATCGCGTTGCTCGCTGCTCTAATTGGACAACCGGGTATCAGCTTCGGCATGGAGCACTATGCGCCATTGTCCATTTATGAGACAGCGGTAATAGCCGTTATGCTGCTTGCGGCATTCGCAGTGCCTTTTGCCAAATCACGGGTCAGTGCCATTTTATTCACTGGCTGTGTCGGCTATATGGTAACGCTATTGTTCGTCATCTTCCGGGCGCCTGATCTCGCGCTTACGCAAATGATGATAGAGACGGTGTCGGTCATTCTCTTCCTTCTCTGCTTCAGATATCTTCCGAAGCTGAAGAAGGATAAGGAACGCCTGCGGTTTAAGCTGCCGAATTTGATTATCGCCCTTGGTGTTGGTATCACCACAACTTTAATTGCTTTGGCGGCGATGGGTAGCAGTCCCTTTGAACCGATTTCCGAGTATTTCCTGAAAGAAAGCTACAAATCAGCCGGCGGTAAAAATGTAGTCAACGTCATTCTGGTGGATTTCCGCGGCTTTGATACCTTGTTTGAAATTATGGTGCTCGGTATCGCCTCAATGGCTATCTATGGCTTGATTCATTTAAGAATGGAACCTGGTCAGACTGAAGCCGGAAAAGTCCGTTCTGGAAACTCAGCCTCGCGGCTGCAAAGTAATGATGTGATCCTGCAGACCATGTCCAAGGGAATTGTCCTCATTATACTTACGTTCTCCTTGTACTTGTTCTTTGCGGGCCACAACCATCCGGGGGGAGGTTTTATTGGAGCGCTGATGACTTCCGCCGCGCTTGTTCTGATGGCTGTCGCTTTTGGCATGGATACGGTCCGTAAGGTTATTCCGGTGAACTACCGCTTGATTACGGGAACCGGATTGCTGATCGCGATTGTTACGGCATCGGGTTCCTTCATATTTAATGCACCGTTTCTCAGTCATGCCTTTGGTCATTTTCAATTGCCTATACTCGGGGATACAGAGCTTGCGACAGCGGTTCTGTTTGACCTGGGCGTGTATTTGGCCGTAGTGGGTGTAACCATGAACATCATATTATCGATCGGGGGGGATAAACAATGGAACTCGTAATGGCGGTGGCTGTAGGGATTTTATTTACAATTGGTGTCTATCTGATTCTGTCCAAAAGTCTGCTGCGCATTGTGCTGGGAACTTCCCTGCTGACACATGGCGTCCATCTGCTGCTCCTCACGATGGCCGGACTCAAAAAAGGCGCTGCACCGGTGCTGGGAGAAAATGCGGAGACTTATGTCGATCCCCTGCCGCAGGCGCTGATCTTAACCTCCATTGTGATCAGCTTTGGAGTTACTGCTTTCTATTTTGTTCTGGCCTACCGTTCCTACCAGACACTGGGTACGGATGAAATCGATAGTATCAAGGAGGAGAAAGAATGAGCAATCTGTTGGTGCTGCCGATTCTGATCCCCCTATGTACAGCTGTGATCCTGATCTTCCTGAAAGAAAGAATCCGGCTCCAGCGCTGGATCAGCTCCGCCAGCGGATTACTGAATATTGTCATTGCTGCTGTCCTGGTCTCACGTGTTCACGATAAGGGTATACAAACCCTGCAGATGGGGGGATGGTCCCCGCCTTACGGCATTGTGTTCGTTGGCGATATGTTAGCATCATTGCTGCTGCTGACGGCTTCGCTGGTCAGCTTTGCCATATTGCTCTACTCCTTCCGCAGTATAGGTGAGGAGCGGGAGCGCTTTTACTACTATACCTTTTTTCATTTCTTACTCGTAGGGGTATACGGTTCCTTCCTTACAGGGGACATCTTTAATCTGTTCGTCTTCTTCGAGGTGATGCTCATTTCTTCCTATGCGCTTATTTCTATTGGCGGGACGAAGCTCCAGCTACGGGAGACGTCCAAATATTTGCTGATCAATATTGTATCCTCCACACTGTTCGTGGCGGCGGTAGCTTATCTCTATGCAGCAGTGGGCACGCTCAACATGGCCCATTTGTCCCAGCGTATTGCCGAAGCAGGGCAAGGCGGCATACTTAATGTAATAGCCATTTTGTTCCTGATCGTATTTTCTTTAAAGGCCGGGCTCATGCTGTTTTATTGGCTGCCTGGATCATACAGTGCACCTCCGGTGGCGGTCAGGGCTTTGTTTGGCGCATTGTTGACTAAAGTGGGCTTGTATGCAATTATTCGTACATTTACCCTCCTGTTCGTAAACGATCCGGGCTTCACCCAGCCTTGGATAGCCTGGATGGCGGCGGCTACAATGATTCTGGGCGGATTGGGAGCTGTAGCCTATCAGGATATTCCCCGTATTCTTAATTACAATGTCATCATCAGCGTTGGTTTTGTCGCCTTTGGCCTGGCAGTTGGGACACCAGACTCTCTGAACGGGGCGGTATTCTATTTGCTGCATGATATGCTGGCGAAAGCACTGATGTTTATTCTCGGAGGAATGATCATCTCTGCCGCAGGAACGGAACACTTGAAGAACATGGGGGGGATGATCAGAAAGTACCCCTTGATCGGCTGGATGTTTTTTATACTGGCACTTGCTCTTGTGGGAATTCCTCCGCTCAGCGGTTTTGCCGGCAAGGTTCTGATCATTCGCGGAGGGTTGGATACCGGCATGTTGACCTTGTCTCTGATTGGTCTGGCGTCAAGCTTTCTTGTACTGTATTCCTTGATGAAGGTGTTCAGACTGGCATTTTGGGGAAATGAACCGGAGAAGGAATTACCAAAGGTCAACTTAAAAAGCGCTTCGGCCGTTGCTGCCGGACTGCTTGTTCTTGTTATTGCAATGGGGATTGGGGCGGAGTGGGTATACACCTATGTATCGCAGGCCGGAGATATCTTGGTCTCACCCGGGCTTTATATTGAAGCTGTAATGAAGGAGTAGAGGAGATGGCTTTGCAAATACTGTTCAACCTGATGATTGCTTTCATGTGGATGCTGCTAAATAACAACAGTTCGGGCTCAAGCTTTATCGTGGGGTATGTGCTTGGAATATTCATTCTGCTGATCCTGCGGAAGTCATGGACACAGCCCTTCTATCTCAAACGAGTATGGGCAATGCTGAAGCTGCTGCTGATATTTATCCGCGAGCTGGTGGTGTCGAGCTTTGTGGTGATTGGTCATATCGTTCGTCCAAAACTGGCTATACGTCCCGGTATTTTTGCTTACGAGACCACCTTAACATCTGCGTGGGAAGTCACTTTATTATCCTGTTTGATTTGCCTGACACCGGGAACACTGACACTTGATGTTTCTGGAGATGGAAAGATCCTGTACATCCATGCCATTGATATTGAAGATGCACAGCTGCTTACCGAGCAGATCAGAGGCACTTTTGAGCAAGCCATTATGGAGGTGACCCGCTGATGAGTCTGACTTTGTTAACTGCAGCGCTGATTATATTATCGGTGTCTATGCTGGCCTGTCTGTACCGTCTGCTTAAAGGACCGACCCGTTCTGACCGGGTTGCCGCACTGGATACGATAGGCATCCATGTGCTGGCCATGATTGCGGTAGTCTCTATGCTGCTGGATACACAGGATTTTCTTGAGATTATTCTGGTGATAGGCATTCTTACTTTTATAGGAACGACGGCGCTGGCCAGATACATTGAACGGGGTGTTGTATTTGAAGAGGGAGGTGACAGGCATGACCGGTGAGTTGTTCAGTTCGATTCTGGTGCTGCTTGGCGCTGTATTCTGCGCTCTGAGCGCATTCGGTTTGGTCCGGCTGCCCGATGTGTACCTGCGTTCACACGCCGCTACCAAAAGCGCGACACTTGGGGTGCTCTGTGTGCTGAGCGGAGCGTTTGTCTACTTCCTGTTTCACGATGGAACGGTCAGCTATAAGCTGCTGCTTGCTATCGTCTTTGTATTCATTACCTCTCCGGTAGCAGGCCATTTAAACGGCAGATCAGCCTACCGGTCGGGAGTTCCGCTATGGGAAGGCAGCATTCAGGATGACCTGAAGCCCTCCATGGAAGAGGATCAGGCGCTGTCTGTAGAGCAAGAACGCTGACAGGAGCAGGCGAGCTGTGAAAGAGCAGCTCCACAATTCGCCGCTTCAGGCTGCGTTGTTCCGCAGATAACCCCGCAGTTTACACTACACCCTGTTTAGATTTCATACACTTCAGATTATATGTGCGGCCATAGGCGTTAGCGTATTTTATGATCCGTTTAATCATGCTTTTGTCCTTCAGCTTGGTAAACGGACAAGGATCGGGGGAAGTATTCACTTCCAGAATCCAGGGCTTGAGGCGCCGGTCCAAGGCAATATCCACGCCGATTTCCTGGAGGGCGGGAAAGGTTGTGCTTAGCTGCTTGGCGGACTTCACACCCATTTCCTTCAGGGCCGAGATCAATGCTTTACGCTTCTCCAGGCTGGTGTAGGCGTTCAACAATACTTCAACCGGATAAATCGTCCCCCCCTGGCTCCCGTTTGTAACAACCTTGCGGGGATGCGCTAAGCGTCCTGCAACCCCCGTAGCATCCCATCCACCCTTAAGATTTCGCTGCACCATCACCCGGATATCGAAGGGCCGGCCCTCATAAACCAAAAGCCGGATCCCTCTCTGTACTAAATAGGACTTTCCCTGGGTCTCCTTTAAGATTGCGCGATAAGCTGTGTCGTAATCCGGGAAGCTGCGTACATGCATACCCGCCTGATAGCTGTAGTGAATCCGTTCCTTCCGGACGGTCTTTTCAATCCGAATCACACCTTTCCCCAAGGATCCACAGCATGGCTTAATGTAGACCATATTATATTTTTGCAGCATCTCATGTAGTGTGCTTTGATCCATTTTTCTCGTTACCGGGATATACGTCCTTAATTCTTGGCTTCGAGCCATCACCTTTGTCTTCGTCAGCTTATTGGATACATGCCTTATTTGCTTCTTCATTGTGTCCCTCCGTCTCTATAGTTCCATAGGCTATATTACGGAAATGTTCAGTTTTTGATTGGGCATCTACACAGCAATAGAACACACTAGGAGAATTCTACATAAGATTATTGCAGGTGTTTATCTAATGAGGCTGCAGCATGCGGCCAATAGGAGGCGGCGAAGATGCTGCTCGGTAATTTGCAGGATAAGGTGCTAGAAGTCACCGGGGTTTTTCCTTGGTACAAGAGGCTGATCGGAGGGAAGACGAGTTATAGCCTACAGAACCTTCCGCTTATGACGTCGGAGATTCTGGATACCCATTATTATACCCAACCCGGTGACCCTTCTCTGGCCGTATACCGGACGTCGGGCACAAGCACGGGCCGCCGAAAAGCGATATTCTACTCAGAGGAAGACGATAAAAACTACATTGATATCAAAACAAAGCTGTTCGGTGAGCTGCTTGCGGGAAGCGGCTGCACAAGAGCTTTGGCGGACATGGGTACAGGACATGCAGCGAACACGGCCCTGTCCATATTTGAGCGGCTGGGACTCGAAAAGAGTTCAATACCCTTCGATCTTCCCATCGAACAGCACATTGAACGGCTGCAAGCCTTTAAGCCTGAGCTGCTGTATACGATGCCTTCTATCCTTGACCATATTGTATATGCCGCCGGAAACCCGCGCGACTTCGGCATCCGTAAGATCATTCTGGTCGGGGAAATCGCCACACTGGGATGGCAGCGGAATATGGCGCGCCTGTTCGGTCTTGATCCACGGGACATCGTCGATACGTATGGCTCCATTGAAATGGGCACGATTGCTTATTACTCTCATGAGCTAGGCAGGTATATCCTTGCTGACGGGATTTTTGCGGAAGGGCTCGGGACGGAGGCGTTAGGCGGGGATTTAAGGCCGCTGGGTAAAAATGAAAGTATTCTGGTTCTTACTTCAACCGTCCGCAAGATGATACCAGCCATTCGTTTTGTTACCTATGATGTGGTAAGGGATTTCAGACCTGTGATGATAGGCGGTGTGGAAAAGCAGAGCTTTGCCTCAATCGTCAAACGGGTGGGCCGGGAACTGAAGCATGGGGAGAAAATTAGCCTGTACGATATTGAACAGGTTGTATACCGTCATATAGAAGATGCGATCATCCGGGTGAAGGTAAGGAACAATGCGCTGACCGTTTATATCAAAAGTAAATCTGCACTTAACTCCACGGCTCCGGCAATCAGGGGGGAAATCAGAGAGTGCATTCCGGAAATCGGCATGATGATTCGAAATCATCTGCTTGACGATGTTGAGGTCTTTATAGTGTCCAATGGCGAGACGCTGGAGAGCGGGCAGGTAAAGAACAAAAAGCTATATTACCAGAAAGACAAAGACAGGGCAGAGATGAACTTGAGTGGCGGCATACTGTCGACCATCGGAAATACGCCCTTAATCAAGCTGAGCAATCTGTTCCAGAACAGCGGGTTTGAGGTCTACGCCAAAATGGAGCTGCTGAATCCGGGCGGAAGTGCGAAAGACCGTCCTGCCCTGCGGATGATCCAGGAGGCTTGGAAGGAAGGTAGAATAAGGCCTGGAACTGTCATTATTGAATCGAGTTCGGGGAATATGGCGATTAGCCTGGCGATGATTTGCAAATATTTGGGGCTGCGGTTTATCAGCGTTATCGACCCCCGAACAACCGAAACGAATATTCAGATCCTGAAGGCTTTGGATGCAAAAATCGACTATGTCGCGGAGCCAGACCCGGAAACAGGCGAGTTTCTGCCTGCGAGGCTCACACGCGTACAGCAGTTATTGGCTGAGATACCCGGCAGCTTTTGGCCGAATCAATATGGAAACGCAAATAATTATCTGGCCCACTACCATACGACCATGAAAGAGATCGTGACCGAACTTGGCCGGGTGGATTATTTGTTTTGCAGTGTCAGTACATGCGGCACGATCAGGGGGCTGGCGGAATACGCAAGGGATCATGGGCTAAAGACCAAGATCGTGGCTGTCGACGCGGAGGGCAGCGTCATTTTTGGCGGAAATAAGGGCAGCCGGCGTTTCCCCGGACTGGGTGCCGGCATTGTGCCGCCTTTTTGCAGAAAAGACCTAATCGACCATATCGTGTATGTTTCGGACTGGGAGATCGTAAAAGGCTGCCGGGCGCTCGCGCAGACTGAATCGATCCTGGCCGGTGCATCCTCCGGAGGAATTATTGCCGCCGTCAAGCGTATGGAGCAAGAAATAACTCCGGGATCTCACTGCGCGGTCATTCTGCATGACAAGGGAGAACGTTACCTCGATACCGTATATTCGGACTCATGGATTCAGAACCAGTTCGGCCGGGATCTCTCGTCTGAAGACGGAGATGTCCCTACCTAATAGCCAAAGGAGGGAGTGGCATGCTGTACTTAAACGACCAGGATATCCAGGCGATAGGCCTTGAGTGGCCTGACCTTGTGGAGTCTGCAGAATCTGCGGTGCGCATTCTTGATTCCGGTGATTACGCACAGCCAGTTAAGCCTTATCTAAGGTATAACCATCCTCAAAACCGGATTATTGCAATGCCCGCGTATGTAGGAGGAGATGTGAATGCGGCCGGGATCAAGTGGATTTCCAGCTTCCCGGATAATATCGGAGCCGGTCTTCCCCGCGCGCATAGCGTCATCATATTGAATGATCCCCATACGGGCCAGCCTTCAGCCGTTCTGAACTCACCGCTGCCCAGCATCGTCAGGACAGCTTCCATCAGCGGGCTGATGATCCGTCACTTTATGCAGGCGCGGACGCTGGAAAAGATTCAGCTCGGCATTATCGGCTGGGGGCCAATTGGGCAGCATCATTTTCAAATGGCAATGGCTCTGTTCGGTGATCGAATTGAACGTATCCGCATCTTCGATCTAAGGGAAGCCGATCTGTCAGGAATTCCGCCCTGTTACAGGGACAGGATTGAAGTGGCAGAGACCTGGGCGGACGTCTATCTGAAGTCCAATATCTTCATCACCTGTACCGTATCCGATCACCGGTATATCGATCTTCCCCCTGCAAAAGGTTGTCTACTGCTGAATGTTTCTCTGCGTGATTATAAGCCGGAGGCGTTAGCTTCGGTGAAAGCTGTCATTGTCGACGATTGGGATGAAGTGTGCCGCGAGAATACAGACATCGAGCGGCTCCATCTGGAACAGGGGCTGACCCGTACCGGCACCCGTAAGATTGACGACGTCGTCTGCCGAAGCGGCCTGACTGAATTCGCCGAAGATGAGCCGGTCTTTTTCTGCCCAATGGGGATGGCTGTCTTCGATATTGCAACAGCGGTATATTATGTAAAGAAGGCCAGGAAAAAAGGGATTGGGACCGAGCTTGAGTAAGGTGTTTAACACAAACAGCGCGAGCCAATGGATACTGCACGCGCTGTTTGTGTTCTATTCTGTAAATAATCTTGCCACCGTAATAATATAGTTAACTTCTTTTTGAGGAAAGTTTTGTGAAATAGATATATTATCATTTACATTAACTTCTCGAATTGCTGGATAAACTGGACGACTATAAGAGTCGCTAGCAAAGCCTCCATAACTAGCCCCAAAAGAAACAAGTGGATGAATGTCAGCCTTACCCTTAGGAATACTCTTACCGGTTATGTTTGTTGCATTTATGGTGAGCTGAAATGTGTTATTGCTTTTATAAGTTATTGCATAGTCATTGATTCTAAATGCTCCATCTTCATTATTGCTGTACAGATCGTTCCCATCAAAATTTTTAAAGGGGTCCCCTACAAGTATTCGATCATCGTCCAAAGCCAGAATATTTGCCTTGTTATCCCAGTGGCTCTTTAATTCTGCTTGATCTAAAAAAATTCGTATTGGCAGAAACATAGCTCCGTTTTTTAGTACAGGTTTTGTATCCATCACAACAGTTTGTCCGTCCATCTGAGCATTTTTTGAATCTATAAAAAATACAAACTCATGATCTAGCCAGTGAAGCCGAGCTACTTTTGTCGAGTCAGAGTAAGAAATTCCCCCACCAAATAAATCTTCAAAAGTCCGCAAAGGTACCAATAACCGATTATTTTCATCAACGAACGGTGGGGCAGGTTTGGTGTATAAAACAAAAAACTTTCCAGCTTTTAGATAGACCTTAGATTTTACAGGTGGAGGAGCTGCTGACGCATGTCCAACCTCATTAAATGAAACTAAGAGCAAAGTACATAATAATACCGCAAAGAAACGCTTCACTATCCATCACCTCCATATTGTTTTATTTTATACTTATTAGACGTAGTTCTGCTTACTGGGTTGCAGCAGAACTATACTTTCTTCAGCTAGCCGATTATACTGAATTATAAAATTCACAATCTGAAATAGTTGAAAGGTGCTGCCCATGTTATCATTTTTGCTTACGCTTAAGCGTCTGGTGACCGGCTTATGGCGGGCGCTCAAGCTTAAGAATTTTCAGGCATTGCTCATATTGGTGGTCATCACGCTGACCTCCGGAACCATTTTTTATGTCAAAGAGGAAGGACTCTCTGTAATTGATGCGATCTATTTTTGCGTAGCCACGCTTAGTACAATCGGACATCCTACCTTTGTTCCGCAAACCACTTTAGGGAAAACTTTTACTATTGTCTACATCATCGTTGGCACCGGGTTATTCCTGGGGATGATCGGCTACATCGCTTATTTCTTGATCAAACAAACGGACAAGGAAAGTGATTGATCCGCAGGAAACAGAACAGAATAATTTCTTCTTAATTTATGAACTGTATGTGACGATAATAATTAAAACATTCACATTTAGGAGATGCATCATGGATAATTTGACCGCACTTGTATTGGCTGCGCCAATGATTAAGCAAATTCACGCACAGGATATTATGATTGGGATTACGGATAAGGAGATCTTTCATTACTACGCACCCAGTAAGGTGCTCGATTTTGGCCTGACCAAGGGAAGTCCTATTCCAGAGAATGACCCGTCGCTAGGAAACGCCCTTGCAGGACGTGCTACGACGAATCGTCTGTCTGCCGAGCTGTACGGTGCGACTGTAATCTCCTCGGCAGTGCCGATTTACGGGGATGAAGGGGAGATTATCGGGGCATTTGCGATTGCTTATACGCTTGAGAACGAAGACAAAATGGAACAGCTGACAGATAGTATCAACCAGATCAGTGGCCAATTGATGGATATGGTCCAGAACGTTGCCGCCCAGTCCGAGGAGCTGTCAGCTACGACGGCACAAATTCTGGAAAATTCGCGCAAGACGGTTGAGGAGTCCAAGCAGGTGAACAAAGTGGCCGGCTTTATCCGTGAAATCTCGGAACAGACGAATCTGCTTGGCCTGAACGCAGCGATTGAAGCGGCCCGAGTAGGGGAGCAGGGGGCAGGTTTCGGTGTAGTGGCTACTGAAGTGCGCAAGCTTTCCGTCAACACAAAGGAAGCGACGAAGACGATCGAAGATTCACTCAGCACTGTGCAGCAGTCCATTCTGCAGATGGAACAGGAAATTGAAGCCATTGCGGATTCTTCCTCTGCACAGGCCGAATTGGTCACCCAGTTCAGTGAGCTTATTGAGCGCCTGAATGAGACCAGCGGTGAGATGGAAAAGTTCATTTCATCCATTCTTCAATAAGCTCGGTAAAATTGGCTGCAACTGTAAAAGCTCCGCAAATGAGGACACTTATTTGTGGGGCTTTTTGCTATGAAGAAGTCCAAATGCCTTCAACTCCTGTTCCTGCAGAAGGTATTATTGACAATTACTTGTTAATAAATGAGCTATCTAGTTTAAGTATGTGACATAGCTGTATTTCATGGTGGCATGCACGCTGTGTTGCATCATGATGAAATAGGGGCATTTTCAGGTTTGACAACCTGTATATACAGGTGTACAATCCATCTTGTATATACAGGTTAAAGATAAGTGAGTTAAACCTATAATGGCTGGAAAAGGCTACATACAACTAGGGGGGGACAAATAAATGGCAAATACACCTGAACAACAATGGTGGCGGAAATCAACGGTGTATCAGGTCTATCCGAAAAGCTTCAAGGATACGACCGGGAGCGGAACAGGTAATATAAAAGGTTTGACCCGGAAGCTGGATTATTTGCAAGACCTGGGCATTGATATCGTTTGGCTGCAGCCGGTTTATGTATCCCCGCAAAATGATAACGGTTACGATGTCGCGGATTACCGGCAGATTGACCCGACATTCGGAACGATGGAGGACTTCGATGAGCTGATGCATGAGCTTAAGAAGCGCGGCATGCATCTGATGACGGATATTGTGGTCAACCATTCCTCTACAGAGCATCCCTGGTTTCAGGAAGCCCGCAAATCGAAGGACAATGCTTACCGCAATTATTATATCTGGAAAGATGCAGCACCGGACGGCGGTCCTCCCAACAACTGGCAGTCCAAGTTTGGCGGACCTGCATGGCAGTGGGAAGAGACAACGGGCCAGTATTTTTTGACACTGTTTGATAAGACACAGGCCGATCTGAACTGGGAGAACGAGCAAGTGCGGCAGGAAGTGGCCGACCTGATGATTTTTTGGGCGGAGAAGGGAGTCAGAGGATTCCGTATGGATGTTATCAACCTGATCTCTAAGGATCAGGGGTTTCCGGAGGATGACGGAAGTATTTCACCCGGCGACGGACGGCGTTACTATACGGACGGGCCTCGGGTGCATGAATACATCAAGGAGTTGTATGCCAAGGTCTTTGGTCCCTACAATCTTGTAACTGTAGGAGAGATGTCTTCAACTACACTGGAGCATTGCATCCGCTATTCTAATCCGGAGGAGAAGGAATTCTCCATGACCTTTAACTTCCACCACCTGAAAGTGGACTACCGGAATGGGCAGAAGTGGGAACTGAAGCCTTACGATTTCGAGGAATTGAAGCAGTTGTTCACGAAATGGCAGTCCGGTATGCAGCGGGGCGGGGGCTGGAACGCGCTCTTCTGGAACAACCATGATCAGCCGCGGGCTTTGTCCCGGTTTGCGGACGACGGAATCTACCGGGTGGAGAGTGCCAAGATGCTGGCGACGACGCTCCACGGGCTGCAGGGTACACCCTATGTGTACCAGGGTGAGGAGATCGGCATGGCAAATCCGAAATGGCTGGACATAAGTGAGTTCAATGATATCGAATCCACCAATATGTTCAAGATCCTGCAGGAAAGAGGCCTGTCAGCGGATGAAGCACTTGCCATCATCCGGGAACGCTCCCGCGATAATTCACGGACACCGATGCAGTGGGATGAGACAGCGAATGCCGGATTTACCAGCGGAACCCCATGGCTGAAGGTGGATGAGAGTTACAAGGAGATCAACGTTAGCGCACAGCTTGGAGATCCGGCTTCCATCCTGGCTCATTACCGTAAGCTGATCCGTCTGCGCAAGCAGGAAGAAGTGCTTACCAACGGACGTTATGTCCGGCTTGATGAGGCCCATCCTCAGATTTACGCGTATGCCCGGATTAACGAAACCGAAATACTGGTCGTCGTATCCAATTTCAGCGGTGAACATGTAGTATTTACTGCTGCCGAAGTGTTCTGGGAGACGGTCAAGGGCAAGGAAGCAGAACTGCTGATCGGAAACACCCCGCAGATTCCGGTATGGGGCCAGACGGTTGAGCTATCACCTTATGCATCCTACATGTGGATTATCCGATAACAGCACGAATATAACCTAACTAAATTAAGGAGTGAGAACATGGCGATTAACCGGCAAAACGTGGAGCAGATCGTACAGGCCATCGGCGGAAAAGACAATATCGAAGCAGCCACGCACTGTGTCACAAGGCTGAGATTTGCCTTGAAAGACGAGGGCAAGGTTGATACCTCTGCGCTGGAGCGGAATGATCTGGTGAAAGGGCATTTTTCTTCCCAAGGCCAATTTCAAGTGATTATCGGTCCGGGACTGGTGGACAAAGTATATGAAGAAATGATCGGTATTACCGGCGGAGCCCGTTCTTCGAAAGACGAGGTAAAGACGGCGGCCAGCAAACACCAGAATCCGCTGCAGCAGGCAATCAAGACACTGGCGGATATCTTTATTCCGATCCTCCCGGCCATTGTGATGGCAGGTCTGCTGCTCGGGATCAACAACATTCTGACGGGTCCCGGCATCTTTTTCGACGCACGTTCCCTGGTGGATGTGTATCCGCAGTGGAAGGACATCGCTTCGATTATCAATACGATTGCCAGTACGGCCTTTACCTTCCTGCCCGCACTTATTGGATGGTCGGCAGTAACCCGGTTCGGAGGCAGTCCGCTGCTGGGGATTGTGCTTGGTCTTATCCTTGTTCATCCTGATCTGCTCAGTGCTTACGGATATGCGGATGCCAAGCTGGAAGGTACGGTTCCAGTCTGGAATTTATTCGGCTGGGAAGTTAACAAGATCGGCTACCAGGGACAGGTGCTCCCGGTGCTGGTCTCCGCTTATCTGCTCGCCCGGCTGGAGCGCTGGCTTAACAAGCGGGTGCATGATTCCATCAAGCTGCTGGTCGTTGCACCGGTAGCGCTGCTGGTTACAGGATTTCTGGCGTTTACGGTTATCGGTCCGGTTACATTTATGATTGCCAACGCTATTACAACGGGGCTGGTCAATATCTTTGGCTCCTTCCCGGCGCTGGGAGGACTCATTTATGGGGGGCTGTACGCACTGCTGGTTATTACCGGCATGCACCATACGTTCCTTGCTGTTGATATTCAGCTGATCGGCTCCGAAGGAGGAACCTTCCTCTGGCCGATGCTGGCGTTGTCCAACATTGCACAGGGTGCAGCCGCACTCGGGATGCTGTTCGTGGCCAAGCAGGAGAAGACGAAAGGTCTGGCCGTGACCTCTTCCATTTCTGCCTTCCTGGGGGTTACAGAACCGGCGATCTTCGGGGTTAACATCCGTTATAAGTATCCGTTTATCTTCGGGATGATCGGTTCGGGTCTGGCGGGCATACTGCTGGCGCTCAATAATGTACTGGCATCCTCTATCGGGGTCGGCGGGATTCCCGGCTTCCTGTCCATCTTCCCGAAACAGTGGGGGATATTCTTTGTCGGCATGGCGATCGTATTAATCATTCCTTTCGGAGCTACCGTATTGTTCGGCAAGATCCGCGCCCGGGGAGGAGAAGAACCGGATAATAACGCAAAGGCGGATAACGTCCAGGCCACAACTCCGGTTTCCCTTCCTCCGATGATTCAAGAGAAGGATGGTACCAAGGAATCAGCAGCGAATGTTCTGGAAATCGTCTCGCCGGTGAGAGGACAGATTGTACCGCTGGAAGAAGTGCCGGACCCGGCCTTCGCTGAGCGGCAAATGGGTAAAGGAGTGGCGGTAAATCCGTCCGAAGGAAAAGTGTATGCTCCATTTGACGCTACGGTCGCCCATGTCATCAAGAGCAAACACGCGATGATTCTGGAGCATGCTACGGGAGTACAGATTCTGATTCATATCGGCATCAATACCGTTTCGATGAAGGGCAGCGGATTTACGGCTCATGCCGCCACTGGAGATCAAGTCAAGGCGGGTCAGCTGCTGCTTGAATTCGACAGGGATGTTATTACCGCAGCAGGATACCCGCTGACTTCACCGGTTATCGTGCCTGACGGGCAGGATATCATCGAACGGGTGGAGGAGCTGATCCCTAGTTCAAATCCTGTTCAGGGGCAGGCGGTTCCTGTTCTAAAGGTCTATCTTAAAGGTTAACAATCGTGGTACTATGGGCATGGTGATTAAGGATGAATAAGAATATATATCTTCATATTTATAATGATTATTCGGCCCGGATTCAGTCCGGGCAGCTCCCTGCCGGCAAGAAGCTGCCCTCGGAAAGCGAGCTTGCTGAAGCTTACGGAACTTCAAGGGAGACGGTACGCAAGGCTTTGCTTATGCTCTCTCAGAACGGCTATATCCATAAGATTAAGGGCAAAGGTTCCTTTGTACTCGATACCCAGCGGATGAACTTCCCTGTTTCCGGCTTGGTCAGCTTCAAGGAAGTGTCCAAGAACCTGGGACGTTCCGTACGTACCATTGTATATGAGAACGGCTGTGTACCCAGTACATCCGAGGAGGAACGGCGTCTTCAGATGAAGGAGCCGGGCCCGCTTTGGAAGGTAGTTCGTGCCCGGGAGATTGATGGGGAGAAGATCATCCTGGACAAGGATTATTTTCTAACCTCCTATGTACCGTCTCTCACTGCTGAAACCGCCGGGAATTCGATCTATGCGTATTTGGAAGGAGAACTTCATCTCACGATCAGCTACGCCAAAAAGGAGATCTCTGTGGAAGAAGCCACGCCGGAGGATAAGCTTTTGCTTGATTTGCACGATTATCAGCATATTGTCGTAGTCCGCAATTATGTGCATCTGGTGGACACTAAGCTGTTCCAGTATACCGAATCGCGGCACCGGCTGGATAAGTTTCAGTTCGTGGACTTTGCCCGGCGGGCTCAGAGCGAAAGCGATCTGTAGCATTAACGGATACCGTCCTTTTAAGGACGGTATCCGTTTCCACTTGGAAAAAATCGGGTGTGATTCCTCCGTCAAAGAGGGATTGCACCCGATTTTTTATATGAAGAAGGGAATCTGAATTATGATGGATAGACCTGAAAGTTGAGTAGAGGCTTAAAGCGGGTAGAATACGGAAGTGAATTGTTAATAGAAAGCGCATACAAAACATCAGTCCATTTTCTTGAACACAGCCCATAACAGCCCAATCAAGCATAAGCCTACAGCCAGGAGGACAAAGGGGAGCCACTGCGGACCGGCTGCGGCAGGTATATTTATTGAGGCCATTCGCGGGTTCACCCCCTTTCCGGGTAAAGATTGCAAGCTACTCTGTGGGGCCATAGACCAGTGAAATCTGATGCTCCTTGAAAAAATCAATCCATTCCTCCGAAGGCTTGCGGTCTGTCACAATGTAATCCACCTTGTCAAAGCTGAACAATTTGATGAAGGCAATACGGTCGAATTTAGAATAGTCCACAAGCAGGATCACCTTGCTCGCCTGCTGCTGCATCAGAACCTTAAGCTCGCTCTCTGCTTCATTGGAATCACTCAGCCCGCCTGTCATAGACAGAGCTTTGCAGCTGAACAAGGCGACGTCCACATTGTACTTCTGTAGAGTATAGGAGGCAGTGGGTCCGACAAAAGAGTTCGTCTCAGCACCCAGCACACCACCGGTAGAGATCAGCTTGTGGCCGGAATGCTGGAACTCGGACAGGACTACCAGTGAATTGGTGATCACCGTCAGATTTTGTTTAACATCGGTAATTTTCCTTAAGGCTTCAAAAGCGGTCGAACTGGTGTCTGTCATCAGGCTGTCGCCATCATTGATCAGTCCCAGCACGTTGTCGGCGATCATCCGCTTCTCATCAAGATGGACTGAATGCCGGAGGGAGTAAGCAGGGTCTTCATTAGTGTGAACATTCAGAACCGCTCCGCCATAGCTCTTCTTGGCAATTCCTTCTTTATCCAGCTTGTCGAGATCTCTTCTTATCGTTTCTTCGGAGACTCCGAAATCCTGTGCCAGATCAGCAACATGGACTTTCTTATAGCGGTGCAGCGTGTTGATAATATATTCCCGGCGTTCAAAAGCTCTCATGTAGTTCCTCCTGCATTAAAACATCTATATGGCTAGTGTACTACAATTCACTTCAGAAATAAAAGGATATTCCACATTTATTAGCGATTAACAAAATAAAATCCACAAAAAGTCACATTGAAGTGTGGTTTTTTGTTGACATTCCATTTCCCAGATTTTATGATGAAGCAGATGAAAGCGATTTATTTATAGTATAAACCCATTTACCTTTGAGGAGGTTGTTCAGTATGGCAGTAAAGTATCCGGCAATCGGCATTCGTCCAACGATCGACGGCAGAAGGCGCGGTGTTCGCGAATCGTTAGAGCTTCAGACTATGGGAATGGCACAACGGGTAGCTGATTTTTTGCAGGCGAATTTGCGTTATCCTGATGGATCGCCCGTGGAATGCGTCATTGCGGATTCTACCATTGGCGGGGTCAGTGAAGCCTCGGCTGCACGTTCGAAGTTCTCCGGAGCAAATGTGGGGGTATCCATTACAGTAACTCCTTGCTGGTGTTACGGCTCCGAAACGATGGATATGGATGCGGCAATTCCCCACGCGGTATGGGGGTTCAATGGCACGGAAAGACCCGGTGCCGTTTATCTAGCCGCAGTTCTGTCGGCGTACGCCCAGAAGGGAATTCCGGCCTTTGGGATCTACGGGGAGGATGTACAGGACTCCGGAAGTGAGGAGATTCCGGCCGATGTTCAGGCCAAGCTGCTCCGGTTTGCCAAATCGGCGTTGGCTGCTGCCATTATGAAGAGCCGCTCCTATTTATCCATGGGTTCCGTTTCCATGGGAATCGCCGGTTCCATCGTGAATGACCAGTTCTTCCAGGAGTATCTGGGCATGCGCAATGAATATATCGACATGTCCGAATTCGTGCGCCGCTTCGAAGAGGAAATCTATGATCCGGAGGAATTCGCGCGGGCCTTGAAATGGACCAGGGAGAACTGCCAGATAGGGCCTGACAACAACCCTGCCCATCTGCAGGTCAGCGAAGAAGAGAAGGAGAAGCAGTGGGAGACCTGTGTCAAGATGGCCCTGATCGGGCGTGACCTCATGATCGGCAATCCTGTGCTTGCGGAGCTTGGCTTTGAAGAAGAAGCGCAGGGACATAACGCTATTGCTGCAGGCTTTCAAGGGCAACGTCAGTGGACCGACCATTTCCCGAATGGCGACTTTATGGAGACGATCCTGAACTCCTCCTTTGACTGGAACGGCAAACGGGCACCTTATATTCTGGCTACCGAAAATGACAGTCTGAACGGCGTGACGATGCTGTTTAATTATCTGCTGACGAATACGGCGCAAATATTCGCTGATGTCCGCACGTACTGGAGTCCGGCAGCCGTGAAGCGTGTGACCGGCTACGAGCTGGAAGGCGCTGCTGCGAATGGCTTGCTTCATTTGATCAACTCCGGTTCGGCCGCGCTCGACGGAACCGGTCAGCAATCCCTCGAAGGCAAGCCGGCGATTAAGCCCTTCTGGGACATTACGGATGAAGAAGTGGCTGCTTCGCTTAAGGAGACCTTCTTCCGCCCTGCCTCGCAGGAATATTTCCGCGGCGGCGGTTTCTCTACCGACTACTTGACCAAAGGCGGTATGCCTGTCACGATGGCGCGGCTTAACCTCGTCAAAGGCTTGGGACCCGTTCTGCAGCTGGTGGAAGGATATACCGCCGAGCTCCCCGGAGAGGTTCACCGCCAGCTGGATGAACGTACCGATCCGACCTGGCCGACTACCTGGTTTGCTCCAATCCTTACCGGAACCGGCTCGTTCAAATCGGTCTATGATGTGATGAACAATTGGGGAGCCAATCATGGAGCCATCAGCTACGGCCATATTGGTGCCGATCTGATTACTCTTGCTTCAATATTGCGTATTCCAGTCAGTATGCATAATGTCGACGAATCACAGATTTTTAGACCGCGTGTGTGGTCGCTGTTTGGAACAGTCAGCCTGGAGGATGCCGATTACCGGGCATGCCGCAATTTCGGTCCGCTGTATCATTGACAGAACTTAGGCAGGTGGTTTCGATGAGCGAGTTCAAAAGAGTGCTGGCCGTGGATCTTGGAGCCAGCTCCGGCAGAGTGATTCTGGGAACTTATGACGGCAGCCGCATTATCACCGAGGAGCTTCACCGGTTTGCCAATACTCCGCTGCATATCGGCGGGGATTTACACTGGAACGTGCTGGAGCTGTTTCAGGAAATTAAGCAGGGTATCAGGCTGGCCTGCAGCAAATATGGGGCGCTGCTTAGTCTTAGTGTGGACACCTGGGGAGTGGATTACGGCGTGCTGGATCAGGACGGAATGCTGCTGTATCCGCCTCACCATTACAGAGATCAGCGGATGCAGGAATACCGCCTCAAGCTGGAAGAGCTGCTGCCGCCGGAGGAACAATTCCGCCTGACCGGCAACCAGCCGGACCCCATCAACACAGTGTATCAGCTGTTTGCTGATGTTCAGCGGAATCCTGAACTGCAGGCAAATGCTGGCCGTATCTTAATGATGCCGGATTTATTTCATTATTTATTATCAGGAACAGCCGCCGCCGAGAGGACGATCCTCAGCACCAGCGGCCTCATGAAGGCCGGCACGGCAGAACTCTCATCCGAGGTGTTCAGCAGACTGGGAATTCCTCCGGCGCTGATTGCCGAGAGGGTGGATGCCGGGACAGTTATCGGCTCCCTGCTACCCGGCCTCCGCAAGGAATTCGGAGGCAGTGCTCTGCAGATCATTGCCGGCGCTTCACATGATACAGCTTCAGCGGTTGCTTCTATTCCTTATCGTGACAAGGAGCATGCAGCATTTATTAGCTGCGGCACCTGGTCGCTGGTCGGGTTGGAAACGGAGCAGCCCGTGCTTACAGATCGCTGCTACCGTTACGGCTTTACCAATGAGAGCTGCTACGGCAAGGGCAACCGGCTGCTGAAGAATATTACGGGGCTTTGGCTGCTGCAGGAAACCCAGAGAGCCTGGGCGGAAGCCGGTGTGGCCCTTAGCTTCGGGGAAATGGTCGAGCTGGCCGAGAGCGAGCAGGCTGTGCAAGGTCTGATCAATCCGGGTGATCCGCTGTTCAGCACCCCGGGAGATATCCCCAGACGTATTGCGGAATATTGCCGCAGCACCGGACAGCCGGTGCCGGCTTCCAAAGGTGCAGTCGTCCGGCTCATTCTAGTGAGCCTCGCCGAGGCGTACCGCAAGGCGATCGCGGAGCTGGAGGAGCTCACCGGCACAACGATCCGTACCTTGCATATGGTTGGCGGCGGTATTCAGAACCGGCTGCTGTGCCAGCTGACGGCGGATGCGACCGGGAAAGAAGTGATCGCCGGTCCGGTCGAAGCAAGCGCGATCGGGAACGTTATCGTGCAGCTTACTGCACTCGGCTTGCTGGATTACAGCCGGGCGGGGGAAGTGGCCGCCGCTTCCGGAAGTCTTGCCGTGTACCGGCCTGTTCAAAAATGACTATACAAAGAGGAGAAATGACAATGGATGAAATGGAACGGAAATTACGACTGCAGATTTGCGACATTGGAAGAAACCTGTTTAATAAAGATTATATTGCCGCCAATGACGGCAATATTTCAGCAAGGTTGAACGAACACGAAGTATTGGCCACCCCTACCGGTGTAAGTAAAGGATATCTGGAGCCGGATATTCTGGTGAAAGTTAATCTTCAGGGTGAAATTCTGGAGGCACAGGAAGGCTACAGCCCTTCGACAGAGGTGAAAATGCATCTGCGGATCTACCGGGAGCTTCCCGGCATCCATGGTGTCGTTCACGCCCATCCGCCATTTGCCACCGCCTTTGCCATCAAGGGAGAAGCACTGGATAAGATGATGATGCCGGAATCGGTCATTGCCATGGGCGAGATTCCTCTGGCCCCGTACGGTACGCCCTCCACTGAGGAGGTTCCTGATTCGATTATGCCCTTCCTCGGCAAGAAATCCGCTGTGCTGCTGGAAAGCCACGGGGCCTTGTCCTGGGGGAAGGATGTAATGGCGGCTTACATGAATATGGAGAGATTGGAGTATACAGCGAAGCTCACTTTCCTGACCCGCATGATCCAAGGGGAGCGTGAACTGCCGGCAGACCGTATCGAGCAACTGGTGGCACTTAGATCATTTTACGGAATGTAAAGGAGATTATAGGATGCTCAAAAAGATTCCCAAGCTGCTGTCCCCTGAGCTCGTGCGGATTATGATGGAAATGGGCCATGGGGATGAGCTGGTGCTGGCGGATGCGAATTTTCCGGGACATGCGCTGCATCCCCGGGTGACAAGATGCGATGGCATAGGAATCCCCCAGCTGCTGGCCGCTATTCTGGAGCTGTTTCCGCTGGATCATTATGCCGGGCATCAGGCCGTTCTGATGGATGTGGTGCAAGGTGATCCTACCGTTCCTGTGATCTGGGACACTTATAAAGAGATTATTAGGGATGTTGATCCGCAAGCGGTGATTGGTTACGAGGAACGCTTCCACTTCTATGAACGGTCCAAATCCGCTTATGCGATTGTAGTAACCGGTGAAGAAGCTCTGTATGGCAATCTCCTTCTTAAAAAAGGCGTTATTGAAGGGTGAAAGTAGAATTACAGGCATTTTTAATTTTTTTGTAATATACTTGAGTGTTGCGAAATCGACTTGAATGTCTTGAAAAAGACAGAGCTGTAGAGGGTTACCATAGGAATGGGGCATCTCCTTTATCTGGAAATTGTGGTCTGGTAAACGACAATTTCTCCAACAAGGCTGGATGTCCTTCTTCTGTCTGCCTATTCGATAAAAGTTCTAACCGTTGCCGCGAATACTCAGCGCCCCCTCGTTAGCCCTCTGCTTATATAACTTAAAATATAAAATATCCCAAATTTGTTTTAATCGTTCCCAAATGGGTTATATATCTCCTGTGCTTTGTAATGGGTAATTTTGGATTACACACCATAACCCTCATTAAGACAACCCAGACAGGAGAGGACGTTAGTGAAAGTGAAACAATTGGCAATGATTATGCTCATTATGTGTATGATTCTAACAGGCTGCATGGGGGGCGGCAAGGAAGCCGGTCCAGCGCCTTCACCCGCACCGACGGCCAGTCCGGCTGCAGAAACGAAGAAACCTTCAGGGAACCCTCCGCCGGACGCTTCGCAGACGGTGTATAATCTGAAGCAGAAATACGATAATGACAACAATCCGGGCATCATGCCTATGTATAATGTTGAGCAGGATATGGAATTTATCTTCAGATTCAATACGGATCTTGGCTCAGAGGCAATTGGCAAGACGCTGTCCGTACATACCGATATCAAGGCACTGCCGGAGAGCAAGGTAGGGACCCTTGAAGACTCACAGCTTGTAGGTGGCAAAAGCGTATACTCCATCAAGCCGCTCGGCTTCGGCGTACTCCCTTCCGATTCCTTGCGCGAAGCCGGAGGCAGCTCCTGGGGGAACGCCCCCGTGTACTACATCCGGCTCAACTATGACCTGGATGCCAAATCGCCTACTCCGCTGAAGCAGCCGATTATCATTCCGTTTACGGTGAAATCGGATCTGCCCACACCGACTCTGGATGCCGACATCAGCCCTGACGGCAGACTGACTCTCGTATGGAATGAGGTGCCGGGCGCAGAGAGCTACAATATTTACAGCGCTTCGCATATCACGATGGAGAATACCAATGAGGCGCTGAACGGGGCGGAGCAAGGATATGCGAATCAGCGTCCGCTGAAGATTGCGACGGTGCCCGGCACTTCTTATAACGACTTCATGAAGGACGGGCGCGGTGCACTCGGCATTGTGGATGAGACCATCACCAGCCTTCAGAACAACAATGTGCAAGGTGAATATTATGTCACCGCTGTTCAGGGAGGCAAAGAGTCCAGATTCAGCCGCTCGGTGGATACCGTGTCGCTGTCCAGGCTGCTGCCGCGCACCGTAGCTTCCGAGGATAATATCAACCTGAAATTGTTCAAGAACGCTGCCGAACTGCCCAAGACTGTACCTGTCCAGTTCATTGACGGCTCCAAAGCCTCGGGGACTGTGATATATGACACGGATTCCATCACGATTCAGCAGTCCGGTCCAACCGATGTGCCATACTCCATTCAAGGTACAGCGCTCAAGGGGTACGTACAGGTTACGCAGTTGACGGATGCCGATATTGCAGGTCTTGCAGCCGCCCGGAGCAAAGGGGCCAATCAAGGGTATGTGGAGCCGGAGAATAATACGGAGTATGTGCCTGCCCCTGATGTTCCGACCATCATTGACAACGACAATGCGGGCGAATCCGGCGATAATGCCATTGACCGGCAGAAGGAAAATACCCGCAGCAAGGTAGATGAGGGGAACAAGCAGGCCGTGCCTGCCTCAACGATCCGGGCGGACCTGATTCATGCCGATTCTGCGCTGGAAGAGTATCTTGCCTTGTCACTGATCAGCGGAAAGACCGAAATTTCGCTTCTGGCCTTCCCGGAGGCGCAGAATGCACGAACCCTGGTCGATGTAGTGGAAAAAGTAGTCTATCAGAACCCGCTCATTCTTGGATTCCGCAGCTACGGCTACGATTATCAGAACCTGACGCTGCATGTGGAGTACGATGATTCAGCCGAGGTCATTGCGTCCAAACAGCGTGAGATCCTCTCAGAGGCAGATAAAGTGATCGCCGCCACACTCAAGGACGGTATGAGCGCCGATGAGAAGCAGATGGCGCTCTACGATTATCTGAATGACAATACCGCCTATGACGATGCCGCGCTGGAGAATGCCAAGGAGCAGCAGTTCAAGAGTGTGGATGCCAAATTCAATGATTCCTTCAGTACCTACGGCATTCTGGTCAAAAAAGTTGGCGTATGTATGAGCTATGCACACACCTTCCAGTTGCTCGCTGACCTGTCCCAGGTCCCTTCGATGGTGGTCACAGGAACCATGAGCGGCGTGAATCACGCCTGGAACAAAGTGAAAATCGGCGCGGAATGGGTCAATGTCGATCCGACCAATAATGCTACCAATAGCGGACTTCCCTATCTGCTCTACAATTCCAGCGATGCCACTGCCACAGATGTAGAGTATGTGATGGACAAGGCTTACTGGCTGGACCATGAGCTGTCCCTGTTCCAGGCCACCAGCAATGCCTATGATTATTATGTGACGCAAGGGCTTGAGGTGGATTCCCTGGAAGCGTACAAGACCAAATTGGCCGAACAGTTGAAGAATGGGGAGACCCTGGTGGTCCTGCGCGTTCTGGCCGATACAGACAGTTCAGAGCTGATGCAGAAGACCGCCGAGGTCATCAAGCAATATGATGCAACCAAGCTGGACAAAGCGGGTATGGTTGAATTCGGAAGCTACGTGGCGGTTCAGCTGTAAGCCTGGCCCCTATAGAAATGCCAAAAGGTAAGCTCCTGCAGCGGAGCTTACCTTTTGACTTTCCAGAAGAAACAAAATGCAGTCTGGGCTATGAACTTAGCTCCAAAAATATTGCATCCGCTTATACCCGGCATCCCATACTTTTTGGTTCCCCTCAATGGTGATCTTCAGCTCGTTCCCCGGCTCGAGAGGGATCTTGAATATCGACGGGAATAGATCAGGATCACTCCGCTGATCTTCTCCAGAGCCGGTCATTATCTCTTTTCCATCGAGGGTAACACGGATGCTTCCCGAATAATCGGTTGGTTCAGGAATTCCGTTATAGGACGAGAATATCGTCTCCCCCTCAGACGTATACGTGAACGTTCTAGAATCTACGCCTTCAGCGCCATACATATTATACAAGGGCTTTACAGTTTGACCGCTTATTTGAAAGCCGTCCTCCGGCTTGTATCCAGCGGATAAATTCCCCGAACTGTCCGTCCATTCATTGATCGCCACAAACGGGCCTTCTACTTTGGTTGTCGCTTTATCTATCGCCCCGCTTAATCCCCCTACGGCTGTTTTAGGCAGAGAGTCGAAGCAATTTTAGAATGTCGAAAAGAGGCTTCTTTTCCAGGGCTTACTGATAATTAGTAGTTTGTGATTATTCGCTGCGCAGCGCCGTTACCGGATTCTTCTTGGCGGCAAGCTTGGCCGGAATGAATCCGCCGAGCATGGTGAGCACCACGTTAATGAGGATCAGCAGCAAGGCATGCAGCGGATTTAATTGGGCGACATTGGAAAGATCCGTGAGCGACTTAATAATAATGTTCGCCGGGATGGTCAGCAGATAGGTAATTCCTATCGCCAGAACCCCGGAAAAGGCACCGATGATAAAGGTTTCTGCGTTGAAGACACGTGTGATATCTTTTTTGCGTGCGCCTAATGCGCGTAGCACCCCGATCTCCTTAGTCCGCTCCAGTACAGAAATATAGGTGATAATTGCGATCATAATCATGGAAACGACGAGCGAGATCGAAGCAAAGGCAATCAGCACAAGCGTTATGGCATTCATAATCCCGCCGGTCAGGCCGGTAACGATGGCCGCCATGTCCGTGTATACGATCATATCACTCTCAGGCAGGTCTTCATTCCATTTGTCCAGATACTTCACGATGGCTTCCTTGGAATCAAAATCCTTCGGATAGATGGAGATCGAAGCCGGGATGCTTGTAGCACCCAGAGCAGCCAGAACATCTTCTTTCACAGGAGCCGTATTACTGCCTGCGCCACCTGGCATCATGGGTGCACCAGGCATCATGTCTGTCTGAGCAGAGGTTTTCGGAAACACATCGCCGGTCAGAAGGTTAACGGTATCTTCCTGCTCCTGGGCCTTTACCACCTTGGAAGCCTGTGCGGAGGTAATGAAGCGGAGCGCCAGGTCGTCGGAATAGGCGATACCGGCAGCCATAGTGGACATCGGAGAATCCTTCTGCGCCCGGATAATTCCTGCAATACGAAGTGGAATGGCATCCGTGCTGTTATACATATCGCTTAAGTTGGCAGCCGTTCCATTAACCACGAAATGGTCACCGGATTTTACATAGTACAGATCGTTCGGGATCAGCTTAAACTCTTGGCCGACAATATCGTCAAATTTGATGCTGTCCGCAGTATAATCCAGGCCGAGTGCTTCCACCGAAGCAACATTCAGCTGGTTGTATTCATCCACGATCAGCACAAGGTCGGTATCCTTGGACGGAAACGAACCGGCGAGCAGATCATAATAGTTCTCCAGATAACTTCCGGGAGCACCGCCGGCCTTGCTTGGGAATGAGGAGAAGTAGCTTGTATTGATGGCAGTTGCCGTTTTACCATCAGACTTTAGAATGTTCATATTCACTTTACGGGCATAAGAGATGCCGTCGATCAGGGACGGATCAATCTGCTTCACAAAGTCCAGATATTTTCCGGTCAGAACATTGGTGTGCATAATGGTATTGGCACTTGGATCGTATGGATAGATTTCCTGCGAGTCGCTGTACTCCTCCTTGCTGGTTGCTGCATCATCTGCCGCAGTTTCCGAGCGGTCAAAGCTCATCGCAGACTGGCTGATCGACACCGGGAAATTAGAGAGCGCACCCGCCTCATAGTTGTTGATTTGTTTATTGAAGCCGTTGGAGAGCGCCAGGATTAAGGCAATCCCGATGATACCGATACTGGAGGCGAAAGCGGTTAAGGTCGTTCTCCATTTTTTGGTCATGATGTTTTTAAAGGACAATTTGAGCGCTGTGGAGAAACCCATTGCTGTCTTTTTCAGCTTGTAGTCAGAGCTTACTTTCTGGTCGGGAAGCGGATCGGTGTCAGAAATGATTTTACCGTCTCTGAATTCCACAGTCCGGTCTGTGTACTTCCGGGCCAGTTCCGGGTTATGCGTAACCATAACGACCAGCTTATCCTTGGCGATTTCCTTGATCAGCTCCATAATCTGTTCACTTGTCTGGGTATCCAACGCTCCTGTAGGTTCGTCGGCAAGAATAATGTCGGGGTCATTGGCGAGCGCCCGGGCGATGGCTACACGCTGCATTTGACCGCCGGACAGCTGGTTCGGCTTCTTGTGCAGATGATCCTTAAGGCCAACCTTCTCCAGCACCTCTTTTGCCTTGTGCCGTTTCTCGGCTGCGGGGACACCGCTGAGGGTCATGCCCAGCTCGACATTGTCCATAATACTCAGATGCGCAATCAGATTATAGCTTTGAAAGATGAAGCCGACGCTATTATTACGGTAAGCATCCCAATCGCTGTCCTGAAAGTTCTGTGTGGATTTACCGTTAATGATCAAGTCTCCGCTGTCATATTGATCCAGCCCGCCGATGATGTTCAGGCAGGTGGTTTTACCCGAGCCGCTGGGACCCAGGATGGCGACAAATTCATTTTCCCGTAAATTGAGGCTGACCTTATCGAGCGCTACCTGTGTGAAATCTCCTGTCGTGTAGCTCTTGCTGATGTTTTTTAGCTGCAGCATATCTGTAAACCTTCCTTTCAAATAAAGCAATAAAAGTTGAACAATAGAACTACCTAGAGGCAAAAGCAGCGGAGGGGAAGTTTGGAACTGTAGGAACGGTAGTGTCCGCCTTTGTCTTCGGATTTCTACCGCCAATAGCGGTTAAAATCAAGAAATCTGAAGACAACAGCGGCCGGAAGTCCAAACATTCACCGCAGTTGCGTTCTATGCCAGCTTGGTAAATCTAAAGTTCGACATGTATAGCTTGATGATTGCTGACAGCATATCATACGAATATGAACTGAACATCAACTGAACATCAACTGGCTTCCGGCTACAGGGAAAGACTATAATTTATTCAAAGGCTAAAGAATGCAGGTGATTTCATGATTACTATACTTGTTGTGGAAGATAATGAGACGTTGCGCCAGCTGATCTGTACGGTGCTTGGGAAACATGGCTACAGGGTGCTTGCAGCAGAGGATGGCCAGAGTGCGCTGGATATTTTGGAAGCGGAATATATTGATTTGATTATTTCTGATATTATGATGCCTCAAGTGGACGGTTACGAGCTGATTGAGCATTTGAGGCAATCCAATAACAATCTGCCTGTGCTGATCATTACTGCCAAAGACAGCTTTCAGGACAAGCAAAAAGGGTTCCTTGTCGGCACGGACGATTATATGGTGAAGCCGATTGATATTAATGAGATGGTCCTGCGGGTGGGGGCTTTGCTGCGCCGGGCGCAGATTGTTAATGAACGCAAGCTGACTGTGGGCGAGGTGACCCTTGATTATGATTCTGTAACGGTCTACAGGGATGGGGAGAGTACGGTTCTCCCGCAGAAAGAATTTTTCCTGCTATATAAGCTGATTGCTTATCCAAACAAAATATTTACCAGGCAGCAGCTGATGGATGAAATCTGGGGGATGGACACAGAGACAGATGCCCGGACAGTGGATGTGCATATCAACCGGCTGCGGGAACGTTTCAGGGAATATACGGAGTTTGAGATTGTAACGGTCCGGGGACTCGGGTATAAGGCGGTGAAGCATATATGAAAAAGAGGTTCAGCAATTTATGGTTTGCCTTTGTGATGCTGGTATTTATGATCATGCTGTCTTCTGCGGTCTTTATGATGACTATTATATTCATTATAAAGAGGTTCACAATCATCGAGCCGGGCCAATTCCACGCCTTCGGATTTCTGGCAGCGGTACTGCTTACGGGGATCCTTACTGGAACGCTTATCACTGCCGTCATCGGGCAAAAAATATTGCTTCCCATCAGCAGACTGAGAGAAGCAACTAAGGAAGTCGCCAAAGGCAACTTTAATGTTCAGTTGTATGAGAATATTAAGATTGAAGAATTCCGGGAGATGGCCAAGGATTTCAATAAGATGGTTCAAGAGCTCCAAGGGATTGAAACACTAAGGACCGATTTTGTCACGAATGTATCCCATGAGTTCAAGACGCCTATCACAGCCATTGAGGGTTATGCTGCCCTGTTGCAGAATTTGGATCTTCCGGCGGAGGAAAGAGAGGAATACGCGGGCAAGATCATTAGCAGCACCAAGCAATTATCCATGCTGACCAATAATATTCTGAAGCTGTCGAAGCTGGAGAACCAGGAAATCATCATTGAAAAAACAGAGTTCAGTCTGGATGAGCAGATCCGCCAGGCGCTTCTTCTCCTGGAGCCGCAGTGGAGCGGCAAACAGCTGGATCTGGAGATTCAGTTGGCGGAGACTGGCTTCTACGGCAGCGAAGAGCTGCTGATGCAGGTATGGATTAACATTCTGGGGAATGCGGTAAAGTTCTCAAGAGAATACGGGAACCTGTCCGTCACCTTGACCGAATCCCCCCAGAACGTGAGTGTTGAAATTACCGATACCGGAATCGGCATGACCCCGGAGGTGCAGCGGCATATCTTTGAAAAGTTCTACCAGGGCGATAAAGCACGGGCTTCTTACGGGAACGGGCTCGGACTGCCTTTGGCCAAACGGATTGTCGACCTGTGCGGGGGACGGATTGTTGTGAGCAGTAGGCCCGGCCAAGGCTCGACATTCCTCATTGAATTGCCAAGAGGATAAAGATCGGGAACCTCTTACTGCGAGCGGACACCGGACCAGAACGTAAGCCCGTCAAGGGGATAATCGGCTCTGCCGGAGGCCCCGGCTGCTGAACTCAAGGAGAGCTGCGTACCGTTTGCCTGAAGCTTGAACAGCTGCTCAATATGATGTATTCCCGCCGGATGGGTTTCCTCATATACGCTCAGGGCAACCCCGGCGGCCACTCTGGCAGTGATTGCGGATTCCCGCATTCCTTCGATACCGGCTTCCATGACTACAGCTTTACCGCCCCGAACACCATAAGCATCGACTTTGACGGCATATTGTTCTGAACCCAGCCGAAGTTTGCCGAAAGCCTGGACCGTGAGCTTGCGGATGACTTTGTTGCGGAAGAGGGCGGTTAAGCCGATTTTTCGCATAAGAGCGATGCCGGAGGTGGCAGCCCGGGAATCAAAACATAAACGTGTAGCGACAGAAGGGACTTTTAAGGTACAGGGCAGGATCTGCTGATCGGAAAAAGGGAAAAGGTAAGTCTTGCGCGTTCCCGGCGTACCTCCGAAATTCACCTGCTTGCGTTCCGTGAAGCTTCTTGCGGCAACCTTGCGTCCTTGCTCCACACGCTCAAAGGCAGAGCCGAGACTATCAACCGTCCATTCCAGGGCAGCTTGGCCGTGACTGTCGCCTAGACCCAGCATGATGGAGATATCGACGCGCTCACGTGTATCCAGTTCATTCACCGCTTTGAGGGATAGCAGATTGGTTAAGCCGGGAGCAAGCCCCACGCTTAGAACAGCCGTGCCCTTGAGCCCGGCTGCTGTGTCCCCCAGGCTCTGAAGCAGCCGGAAGTATTCCCCATTTGCCGACACATCGACATAATGGGTTCCGCTGCGCAGACAAGCCTCCGCAAACGAGGTATCCTGCTGATCCAGGCACATGACCACCAGCTTGGTCCGCTTCAGCAGTTCTCCATCTATCGCTTCTCCCACACTAAGCCGCAGCGGCTTCACTTTGCCGTCTGTCGTCCTGCAGAATTGTTCCGCACGTTCCAGGCTTCGTCCCGCCGCATATACCACTCCAGGATGCTGTTCTCCCAGAAGCCGGCAAATTTCTGCGCCGACATGGCCATACCCGCCGACAACCACTATATCTGTTTTCATTTCGCAACCTCTTTTCCGTGCTTCACAGCGAACCAGCCATCAATCAGATAGGAGCTGAAAAAGCGGGTGACACCGGAGAACCCGCTGCTTGCGAGCAACGCTAGAAGTTCATGTTCCGGAATGGGGAAGGAGGTTTCACCGATGGAATGCTCGAACCATTCGCATTCCTGCCCGGAAATCCCGCCTGCCAGCATGTGGTTTTTCCATGCCTTTAGCGGCAAGGACCCGGGGATAGAACGGACGTCCCCGCTTAAGGTTGCCACAACCAGTATCGCCCCCTCCTGAAGCCGGCTATGGATTTCTTCCAGCATCCGCTGCTTCTGTCCGGTTTCCTTGACAAAGTGAAGCACCAGCATGCATGTGGCGGCGTCAAACAGCTTGTTCTTGTCCAGTTCATCAACCGTGCTTTGCTGGAAAGTGATTTCAGCGGCCAGCTCCGTGCGCTGCATCCGCTGCCGGGCAAGCTCAAGCATCGCCGTTGACAGATCAATGCCTGTGAGCCGCCAGTGCACATGCTGTGCGCCGAGGGTTATCAATTCTTGTCCGCCTCCGGCCCCGACAATCAGCAGGTCTGCCGGAGTTTTACCGCTGAGGTGTGCACTCAGCAATTGCTCCATGATGTCATAGAGTAGAGGATACCCCGGTATTTTTGCAGCGATTGTTGTCTCGTAATGCTGAACATCGGGATGCTCCCAGTCTCTGGCATGATGTAATTGTTTCTCTTGCATGATATCTGCTCCTGTCTCTATAGCTTGAATGTGAGTTCTCCTGATATATAATAAGAATTATTACTAATTATCAGGATTAAACACGGAATAGGCTATCCCACATATGTGGGATTTGGAAAGGACATCAGGATGAGCGAGGTTCTAAAAGGCTTGAGGATGCTGGAAATCAACCGGCAGGAGATGAGGATGACATCTCCGCAATACAGGGAGGCGGTAATCTCCAAGCTGCGGCAGTACATTCCGTTTACCGCTGCCTGCTGCACTACCGTGGACCCGCATACGCTGCTGTCCACCGGGGCGATCACAGAGCAGGGTCTTGAGGATCTGCACCCGCAGCTGTTTGAATATGAATATCTGCATGAGGATTATATGAAATATGAGCAGTTGGCCGCTGCGGCAGTGCCGGTCGCCTGTTTAAGTGGTGTAACGGAAGGGCAGCCCGGGCGGAGTGAACGTTACCGCAACGTACTCCAGCCTGCGGGCCTGGGAGACGAGCTCCGGGCTGCGCTGGTTGAAGGCGGTGGCTGCTGGGGATTCTTAACCTTGTTCCGGTCACAGCACGAACCCCCTTTTCAGGAGCGGGAGTGTGCGGTGATATCATCTGCTGTTCCGCTGATTGCCGGCGCACTCCGCAGCTATGCCTCCGAGCCCCCTCTGGGACGGATGGATACCGCACCGGAGGACAGTGGAATCATGATTCTGACGGACCAGCTGCTTCCGGTCAGCGCAAATAGTGCGGCCCAATATTGGATGAACCGTCTGCAGCAGCTGGAACGGTTGGATCACGGAGTTCTTCCCCGGCCGGTCAACGCCGTATGCCTGCGGGCACTTGGCGAGAATACGGAACCAGGAGGGTTGCCTTCGAAGGCGAAATTATGCCTGCGTGTCGAGGATGGGGCATACTTGACAGTTACGGCCAGCAGGCTTGAAGGAAGCGGCGGGAAGACGGAGCTGGCCGTTGCTTTTGTCTATGCCAAGTCCTCGGAGATCTTCCGGCTGCTGGCCGATGCCTGCCAGCTGACCGCCAGGGAGAAGCAGCTGGCCGAGATGCTGTCCCGGGGATTATCCACGAAGGAGCTGGCAGAGTCGCTGCATATTTCTGCGTACACCGTACAGGATCACCTGAAATCGATCTTCTCCAAGACCGGTGTATCCAGCCGGAGAGCGCTCATCAGCAAGCTGTTCTCACAGGGGATGGAATAGCCGGTAAGCACGCTAAACAGTCCCGATGCTGATACAAGGGGACTGTGTTGGCTTTTATAGGAGCTGCGGGATCTGGGAAGTGGAAGCAGGAGGGGGCCAGTGCTTCTCGCTGCCGGGAAGATCATCGAACCATTCTGCATCCGGTGGACATTCCAGGATCATTAATTTGCCGTACTCCTGCGCTCTGGACTGATGATATTTCAGATAGGCCTTGCCGTCTTCAATCGCCAGTATCTCGATTTTGCCGGAGGAGTGGCTCATGGATAGACGGACTCTTTTACCCAGACCTGAGGTTCTGGCCTTGGCTTCCTCAACAATGTTGTAGACACGCTCCAGCGGCAGAACGAACTCGCGGTTGCCGGCAATGGGCCGGTTCACGAAGAAATAATAGGGAGTGACTCCGGCCCAGGATAGCCGGTCGAGCAGTTCTCCGAGTACCGCCGGATCATCGTTGATGCCTTTCAGCACCGGTGAGCACGCTTTTGTGTGAGCTTAGCTTACCGGACTACTGCGAGGGAGATGGTTGATTTGATCAAAGGGATTATCTTTGATTTTGACGGAACGATTATCGACACGGAAACAGCTTGGTACACCGCTTTTAGCGAAGCCTATGGAGAGCATGGGGTAGACCTGTCGCTGGAACAGTATTCTACTTGCATAGGCACCAGTCTTAACAGTTTTAATCCCTACGAATATTTGATGACTGACCTTAAGCTGCCTATCGACCGGATGACATTCAGAACAGCGGTCCAGCAGAGGCATAGCAAGCTGATGGAGCTGGAACAGATGCGGCCGGGAATTCAGCAATATTTGGATGCTGCCAAGGACGCCGGACTGCGGATTGGCCTTGCTTCCAGCTCCTCTATGGACTGGGTGGAACGGCATTTGGAGCTGCTGGGCATACGCGATTATTTCGAGAGCATCCGCACCTCCGATCATGTAGAGAAGGTGAAGCCTGATCCGGAGTTGTATAACCAGGTCATGTCCTCTCTTGACATTAAACCACATGAGACAGTCGCTATCGAGGATTCGCCAAACGGCGCAAGAGCTGCAGCTGCGGCCGGAATGTTGTGTGTGGTGATCCCGAATGCCATTACCCGCTTTCTTGAATTTGATATGCCGCATCACCAGACCGAAAGCCTAAGTCTTCTTGACTTCGATCACGTGATTTCCCGGAGCTGCTTCGAAATCTCTGATGTGCAGGTATAAATCATTACGATGTACTGATTTTCTGCGTATAACAACTATAATTCGTGAAATTTAATAGAGTTGAATTTACTTAAGGGGGACACCGATTTGAGAGCCGTACATTTTGGAGCGGGCAATATTGGCCGGGGATTTATCGGTCCAGTGCTGTCAGACTCCGGTTATGAGGTTTGTTTTGTCGGAAGAAATAAGCTAAAAATCGCTCAGCTGCAGGAACGGGGGCGCTATCCCGTTACCCTTGCCAATGATGAGCGGGACCGCTTTATTGTGGAGAATGTAACCGCCCTTCATCTGAATGATCAGAAACAGGTAGCTCAAGCTGTAGCAGAGGCTGAGATTGTGACGACAGCGGTCGGACTAACAGCGCTGAAAGACATTGCCGGAGCCATCGCGCAGGGTATCGAGAACAGGCTAAACAGCAACCCCTATCCGAAGCCGCTTCATATTATTGCCTGCGAGAATGGCGTGGGAAGCAGTCAAAAGCTTAAAAATCTGGTCTACCGCCATTTAAAGCAGCCTTTAAAGGGACGTGCAGACCGCTGTGTCGCCTTCCCCGATGTTATGGTGGATCGCATCGTTCCTGTACAGACGCATAAAGATCCGCTGGAAATCGTTGTGGAGCCGTTCAGTGAATGGGTCATTCCCCGCAGCGAATTAATCGCTGATTATACGGAAATCAAAGGCGTCCATTATGTAGACTCCCTCGATTCCTATCTTGAAAGGAAGCTGTTTACAGTGAATACCGGGCATTGCAGCGCAGCGTATTTCGGTTACCTGGAGGGCTGCTCCAGCATTCAGGAGGCGATGTCCGACCCCGGAATTAAGGACCGTGTCCGCGGAGTGCTGCAGGAGACCGGCGCGTTGCTGGTCCATTTATACGGTTTTGATCCTGCGGCGCATGACAGATATATCCATAAGATCATGAACCGGTTCATCAACCCGAACTTCAACGATAAAATATCGCGCGTAGCCCGTTCCCCGCTTCGCAAGCTTTCACCAAATGACCGGTTGCTCCGGCCAGCTATGCTTGCCTATGAGCTTGGTCTAGAGACCTCGTATCTGGTGTCGGCCATAACTTCCGCACTTCTCTATGGCGACCCTAATGATCGGGAAGCCGTGCTTCTACAGGAAGAAATTCGGACTGCCGGTTTAAGCGCAGTGCTTGCCGCCCGGTTAGGGGTTCCAGCCGAACATCCGCTTCACGGCGAAATCCTCAAGGCATACCGGAGAGCCTGCTTGAGACATCCTCATATGGCCAGCAGCGGTTTTGAATCCATGGTTCAAATTCTTCGCGGCTAAGCTGTCCAGAAATTCGCATATCAACGGCAGTCCGAGTCATAATGCTTATGCCGGCCTGCCGTTTTAATAAGCGAAAATGGCTTTTGCAGCAATCCCGCATGTGAAAAAAGGACGATATCCCGGGGCCATTCGACCGCTGGATATCGTCCCTTTGAGTACGGCGAAGCCGTTTCCGCTTATGGCAGCAGAGGATTCAGGAAGAGGGCTTGCTGAGTGTAGCAGAGCTTAGCTGATAAATCTGGTCTTCCAGAACCGTACTTGCCTTGCCCAAAAATTGTGTGATGAGTTCAAGCTCTTCTGCCGTATACGAGGAAGCAAGGTTCAGCATTTCCGAGTGAAGCTTGAGGTAGGTGCTGCTTACCTCTTGCTTATTCTCATACAACGGGACAATAATCACTTTGCGGCGGTCATTGGGATCATTTTGCCTGCGGACATACCCGCTTTTTTCAAGCCGGTCAATTAATGCAGTAACACTGCCGGTAGTCAGCCCGGTCAGTTTGGATAGTTCCCCGGCCGTAATGGGACCTTTCTCACGCAGGATATCTACGGATAAAAAATCATTATTGTATAACCCGAGGGAAGCAGCCACGTTCTGCTGATAGATTACCGTTCGGGTTCCCAGGCCACGCATGAGTAGGGTGAGTTGTTCCTGCAGCTCCGTAGGTTGATCTTGTTCATGACTTGACATAAAACAACCCTCCTTCTGGAATGTTAATATCTCGATGGGCCAGATATTACAATCTTAAAATATTTGATGGCATGTAATAAATTAATTTTATTCTATCGAAACCATTGATATTTTGCAAAACAAGTTCAAAATAGTGTGGACCAAAGTGATTGGAACAACGGTCCGGTCGCGGAGCATTCGCACCAAGTGCATATGTCTATCCTGTTCACCAAACGAGGGGTGTCCCAAGCTGCCATTTCATGGCTAATGGGATGTCTCTTTTTGTTTGGTGAAATTAATCAACTATATCATGAACTGAAGAACTACCTAAATAGATTGAACTTGAGAATTACATTTAGGAATAAGTGGCGGAGGGGGGGTTGGAACTGTAGGAGCGATAGCGACCGCCTTTGTCTCCGGATTTCAACTGCAAGTAGCGGTATAAATCAAGAAATCGGGAGAAGGGCAGCGGCCGGAAGTCCAAACATTCTCTGTAGTCACAGCCAATCCCAAAATAGAAGAATTATAAGTTCAACATATATTGATAGATTAAAGCTTGACGTTTAACACAATAGTGAAATAAAGTATTAAAAGAAACTAAATATCAGTTTAAATAAAGTTTCAAATATATCAAAAGGAGCAATTGAATATGGGACAGATGATCCGAGGATTTGCCGAGCTAAGCCCGGAGCAATATGTCGAAGCAGGAGGTAAGGGAGCGATGCTCTCCAGAATGCTTCAGGCGGGCTATCCTGTGCCGGAGGGATTTGTTGTCTTTCCTTCGGCCTTTGAAGGCGATAAATTAAAGGAAGAGGCTTGGACTGAAAGTGCAGCCAGGTTGCGGAAAATCCGCATGTCACATAAGAATCCACGATTTGCAGTCAGATCTTCGGCCTTAAGTGAAGATTCGGCTGAGGCATCATTTGCCGGGGAGTTCGAAACGGTGCTGAACATGGAGACAGACGAACAGATTCGTGAAGCGATGTACACGGTCTATCAATCAAAGGATAGCGAACGGGTTCAAGTCTACAGCTCCATGCAGGACATGGACTCCTCCCATAAGGTTGCCATTGTCGTGCAGCTGATGATTCACTCGGAAATCTCCGGAGTCCTGTTCACCGCCGACCCCATTACAGGCAGCCGCACGGTTCTTCCGGGGAATTATGTCTATGGGCTGGGAGAGCAGTTAGTTTCAGGCGAGAGCGATGCATATTCCTTCACGCTGGCAAGGAACCGGGGCAGATATGAAGGCCCGGGTGATTTCAAGCGGTATGCAGCCAAGTTATACCGGTACGCATGCCGGCTGGAGAAGGAGCTGGGAGCTCCCCAAGATATCGAGTGGGCGGTTGCAAAGGGGCGGGTCTACCTCCTGCAGACGAGACCGGTTACGACCTTGAACCCGGGAAACCGCAATACCTTCGAGATCAACGACTCGCTCGCCGGTGATTTTCTCTGGACCAATACCAATGTGGGCGAATCCATCTCCGGTGTCTTAACACCTCTGACCTGGTCTATCCTGCGCTCCTTGGATGAAGAGTACAATATTATTCCGGGACATTATGTGATGTCCGGCAATATTTGCGGAAGGGTGTACACTAATGTTAGTCTTTCCTTATCAATGTTCTCGGGATTTGGACTGAACACCAAGTCGATATGGAAGAAAATGAGCCGGGTGTTTGGAGAGCTTCCTGAAGGCATGGTACTGCCGGTATATCCATTTACCAAACGGGAGCTCCTCAAGACAGTGCTTCCCAAGATGACGCACAGTATGAAACAAACTCGCAAGACCGTTAGAACCCTTCCGCAGTTCCTGGAAGATTCACCGGAGTGGTGCAGACGGCTGACAACCAGACTCCAAGCCGCAACAACCCGCAAGGAACTGCTGTCGCTCTGGAGGCAGGAGCTGTGGCCGCAGAATGTCACGGCGCTGTGGTCGGCGCTGGAAGCGCCCTCTGCCCATATGCAGAAGTTTGAGAAGCTGCATAAGCAGCTCCGCGAGGCAGTCGGAGAAGAAAAGGCCAATATGCTGCTGTCCAACGCCGGAGAAGCCGCCCAGCTGGAAAGCCTGGGACCGCTGATCGGAATATCCAGAGTAATAAAGGGAGAAATGAGCAGGAAGGAATACCTTATGAAGTATGGCCACCGGGGACCGAATGAAATGGAATTATCGTATCCTGACCCGGGAGAAGATGACACGTGGCTGGACAAGCAGATCGCTGAGTTCCGCAAGGCCCCTATGGATGTGGAGGACATCCTGCAGAGACAGCGGGTCCGGAGCGGAGAAGCCTTGAAGGCGTTCGAACGGCAGTATCCGGCAAAGGCTAAGCGGATTGGCCGGCGGATAGAGGAAGCCTCGGAGGGCCCGCGCCTGCGGGAAGCCGTCCGTTCCGAATGGACCCGAACGATGCGGGTGAACCGCGCATTTGCGCTTAAAGCGGGTGAGCTTGCTGGAATTGGAGAGGATGTCTTTTTTCTTTATCTGGATGAGGTTATGGATTGGCTTGCCACAGGCAATCTGGCTGCTGTACAATATTTCTCTGCGCGTAAGCAAACGTATGCAAGGTATCAGTCATTGCCGCCGCTGCCCTCGATGCTGCGGGGACGTTTCGAACCGTTCAAGTGGGCGAAGGACCCGCATCGGCGGCTGGATTACTACGATGCTTCCCAACCGTTCCCCTTATCTGAACACCCTCATGCCGAAAGGCTGAAGGGGTCTGCCGGAGCCGCTGGAAGGATTGAAGGGCGGGTGCGTGTACTGTCCAAACCGGAAGAGGGAGAGCAGTTTCAAGCCGGTGAAATTCTGGTCGCTTCAACGATCAATGTGGGCTGGACGACGCTGTTTCCGAGAGCTGCGGCCATTATAACCGATATCGGTGCGCCGTTGTCGCACGCGGCTATCGTAGCCAGAGAATTGGGTATCCCTGCTGTTGTTGGCTGCGGCAGCGCGACAGCAAGGCTGAAGACCGGCGACCGTGTTATTGTGGACGGGGGACAGGGAGTAGTAGAACTTATTGTGAACTGACGTACGGAAATAAGGGAAGCATTCATTACAGGTTAATTCTAACAGGACAGGATGTGTGTACTATGTCTACAGGCGGGAAACGAAACATGGGATTGCGTGAACGTAAAAAGGCGAAGTCCATGGCAGAGGTTCAACGGCATGCCCTGCGGCTGTTCCGTGAGCAAGGCTATAAGTCAACCACTGTGGAACAGATTGCCGAAGCTGCTGAAATTTCCTACAGCACTTTTTTTCGCTACTTTTCAAGCAAGGAGGATGTGCTGACACGTGATAATTATGATCCTCTGCTCGTGTCTGCCTTTGAGGCACAGCCGTCCGAACTTAGTCCGCTCCAGGCGCTCAAAAACGCCATGATGTCCGAGGTGCTTGATATGTCTGAAGATGAGCTGGCTACGATGCGCGAACGGAATCAGCTTGTGATTACGATTCCCGAGCTGTGGTCAGCGATGATGAACAGCATGACGCAGATGATGCAGCTGATTGCGGAGATGGTAGCGGGGCGTGTTGGCCGTCAGCCAAATGATCTCGCAGTTCGCACTTTTGCGGGAGCAGTCATCGGTGTGAACATCTCGGTCATGCTCCATTATGCAGAACACCCGGAAGAGGATTTCGCGGCAGTGCTGGATGAAGCGCTGAGCAAGCTGGAGGATGGACTGCCGTTGTAAGTAACTACTTCTATTTAGAGGTACTTTCTTTTTGTGGAGAAGTAGGGTTACACCAAGCCTTTCGGTTTGCCGGAGGGCTGTTAATGTTTTCAAATTAGCTATTGACCCGCCGGTTTATTTCTGTACCGTAAACCGCGTAAACTCAGGTAGAGGATAAGCAACTGTTTATTGTAAAGGAGAGATGAGATGCCGCATTATACAATCCGGCTCATGGAAGAGCAGGATACGCGGGAAATCGTGGAATGGAGATATGAAGCGCCTTTAAGCCGGCAGGGGAGTTCGTAAATAACAATGGAGAACACGAAATGATGTTCTTGTTGATGGAGCGTCCAAGCTGATGCCGAACTGATCAAATCCCTGCAAATTTGCACTAGGGCAAAAAATATGTTCTAATTTTAAGTATATTCTAAACCCCAGCTTTTTTGTTGCATATACTAGTAGTATCCTGATATGAGCATAAGTTGTCCTAGCCAATTTAAAGAGGAGGCGATGGTATGTTTAAGAAATTGCTGAAAAAAGTGATTCATTCCGTTGAGCATTCCCAGCATAAACACTCCAGCAGCAAACGGGGAAGGCAAGGGTATACCCGTCATTCCAGCTCCGATAAGAAAATACAGTATTCCCGTCATTCCAGCAGTGACAGACCGAGATCCCGGGGAGGCTCTTCTTCGGACTACCGTCATGGCAGCGGTCATAAAGGGCATAAATATTATAAGAATAAATACGGCAGCCATTCGAGCTGAGCGGTTAAGACCTCAGCCCAGGGAGACTTGCCGATAGCTCGGAGACAAACTCGGAGGTGCTCTGATAAGGTACACCTTCACCGAGCAACCTGATGAGAATAAGCTCCAGCTGTGGTGAGAGCTCAAGCTCCTCCATCCAGCTGCCTTCAGCTGCACCGGATGTGGGGCTGAAACGGGAGTAGAGCATGAACAGCATCAGATGTCCGATATCAAATAGATCACCTTGTATGGTTGCAGGCTTCGACGGCGTTACGCTGTTGAAGCCTGTTTGTGTTTGCTGCCGGGCTGCTGTGTCATTGCCGCCGATCGGTGCAGCTAATCCGAAGTCGATCAAATAGAGATCTTCACCCCGCATAATCACATTTGGAATACGGATATCCAGATGAACAAAACCCTTTGAGTGAACATATTGCACACGTTCCATAAGCGCCAGTGTCCACTTCACCGTGTCCTGCTCTCCGAAAGTCCGGCTGTCTGCAAAGATCAGATCCTCTAACGTTTTGCCCTCCACATAATCGGTCACCAGCCAATAGGAGCGGTTCTCGCTGAAATAATCGCGGCAGGCCGGGATGAAGGGATGCTCCAGCTGTGAAATGACCTCCCGTTCCCAGGCCAGCATCTTTTGCCCGATTCCTTTCTTGCTCGGCTTGGCCTGCTTCACAGCTACAATCTGCTGCTCCTGTTCGTCGATACACCGGTAGGTAATTCCGTAGCTGCCAACGCCAATCTGCGCTATAATTCTGTACCGTTTGCCGATAAAACAGCCTTTCTCCAGCGGATAGTCCGCCCATGCCTGCAGGAAGCTTTTTAGATATTTAAACACTTTGACGTTACCTCGTCTTCTTCATTTCTCATGATTTATAAATTATATCATTGGCCTTGGGGCATCTGCCATTGCTGTTCACCGTCGAAAGTGATGTGGAATACAATCTTACGCTGGAGGTCTCGGGAAGGCAGTGTAGAGCATTCTACTGGGGATATGATTCTCAAAACAGTTAATATGCAGGAAGTGAGCGTTGCTGCTGAGATTGTTTTGGAAGGATTGGCCGACAAGAGACTGAGTATAGAAGTGTACGAAATGTCGGGACATCAGCCGGAGGACGAAAACAGCTTCGAGCGTCCCATGCTTGTCTCCCCGAAACAGAAGGCCTTGCAGACAGAGGGCAGCAGCTTTGCTTATGAGTTTCCGAAGCAGTCGGTGGCAGTGATGAGACTCCGATAACCAACCTTGTATAGCTGAGAATAGACCAAAGCGCTTGGCTTCCCGGGAAGCAGGCGCTTTCTGCTGTTTTATCCGCTCTTTTGCACTGGTGTTAGGGGACGGGCCCTGCGGATTTCACCCGAAACTGGCTTGGGGTAAGCCCGACGAACTTCTTAAACTGCCGCATAAAATGCACGCTGTTCTCATAGCCGCAAGCGGAAGCAATATGGCTTACCGGGTAGGAAGTGTTCTCCAGCAAATACGAAGCGTACCCTAGCCTGTTGTAAATGACGTCAACCATGACCGGAATTCCGAAGATCTGCTTGTACATATGCTGGAAATGCGACCGGCTGAGCCGCAGCTTCTCTGCAAGCTGATCCACGGTAAACCAAATCCAGGTTCCGGATCAGCGTGTCAAACGGAAGATTCAGCTGACTGAAGAAATCCTCGGCGTCCTCCATTTCAAAGTGGAACCAATCATGGATTATCGGACATCCGGCCCCCCGGTAGAACTGAAGGCTGCTTTTCTTGTAGATAATGTAGGTGTTTTTGTCGGCGATGATCGTTTGGCCCTGTAGCTGTATCTCCATGGTGCTGCGGAACATTAAAAACAGATAATCCCCCGAGCCATGGGGACGGTCTATCGTGAACCCTTCGGGATGGATGACGTTAAGGGTCAAGTGAAAAATACATGTGAGATTAACAGATAATAAGTTAGTAAAGGAGATAAAAGTATGAGAGTGTTCATCCGGGATTCTGAATGGAAGCATTCAGTTATTCGTAATCAGATGTCAGAACATTCAGAGAGAAATTGTGTCGAGTGTCAGTAAAATATATAATGAAAGAGTAAACACAGCTAAGAACAGAGACGGCAGCGACAAAGCAAGGCGGGCATCATACATACCAAAGGAGAAATTTAATGTGAATGAGAAGCTGAAAAAGGCATATGAACGAGTGGGATTGTCTGAAAACGTATCCAGAGAAGAGATAAATAAACGGTTTGATCTGCTGCTTAAACGGCGGCGTTCCAAAGCTTCCGATGATGAAAGGTCGGCGCCGGAGGAGGATTTTCAGGCCTTCAAGTTTATTCTGGATAGTCTGGACGAGCAGGAGATTCAGGAAGCCGAACAGCAGAGACTGGCGAAATACGGCAAGCTTTCCGGTTTTGCGAGTAAATGGGAACGGTTTATGCGCCTGTACAAGACACATGTAATTGTATCCATTATTATCGTTATTGTACTGGCTGTAGGCGGGAACGCGCTCTATAATAATTGGCAGCATAAGAAATACCTCGCCTCTCTGCCGCCGGTTGATGCGGAAATCATGTTCCTGGGCAATTTCGGGGTTCAGGACCCGGATGGTAAGACGGATGCTCTGGAAAAGGCAGTTATCGCCCAATACCCTGATTGGAAGCGGGTAGAGGCCAGTATCGTTTATCTCCCGCAAACAGGACCCGGTTCGGATACGTTTGATATGAACTATATGCAGAAGGCCGTTGTAGAACTTGCGGCGAATCAGCCGGATGTTCTCATTCTGGATGAAGCAACCCTGGAATGGATCGGAGGGCAGGATGGCTTCGGGAATCTGGAGGCCGTCGTAGCAGACGGGGCAATTGCCAAAGACGATTCCCGCCTGAAATGGGGGAAAAATGAAGAAAGCGGACAAGAGGAACTGTACGGCGTAGACATTACAGATTCACCGTTTGTTTCCGCGCTTCCACTCAACCACAATTCCAAAAACATCATTATTGGGGTCCTTGGTGAAGATGAAAATAAGGACAAGCTCATTTCGTTCATTGAGAAGATTGCCGGGAAGTCAGCCGCTCAAAAATAAGCCTTGAGGTTCTCTGAAACTTCGATTGTATAGAACAAACCGTTATCATGCTGCATTGCGCAGCACGATAACGGTTTTTTACAATAGGCAAACAAAAACCGTGACACCTTATACGGGGCACGGTTTTGTTATGCGTATAGTAAGCAGGTAGCAGGTTGAGGGACGGATATCCAGTCAGGGAATTACAGCCCTGTCTGTGCAGTCCTACAGCCCCGGCTTGTCCTACTGTTTCAGGCGGTAACCGCCATGAAATACAGGGCCGACATATTGATTGAAGGCGTAACCGCTGCGGATGGCTGCGGAGACGAAATCCTTCGCTTTGACTACTGCGTCATGCACAGACAGGCCGTTCGCCAGGCCGCCGGTAATGGCAGCTGCAAACGTGCAGCCTGCTCCGTGATTGTATGCAGGTTCAATCTTGGCGGTCTCAAGTACAGTATATTCGGAGCCGTCGAAGAAGACGTCTATCGCAAGGTCTCCACCTAGCGCTTTACCGCCTTTGACAACAACATTTTGGGTTCCCAGCAAATGGATCAGGCGCGCAGCCTCTTTCATTTCTTCAATCGTTGTGAGCTTGCCTAGTCCAGAAAGCACCCCTGCTTCAAACAGGTTGGGAGTGGCTACGGTAGCCAGCGGCAGCAGCAAATCACGGATGGCATTTGCGCTCTCCGGGTTCAGCACCTCGTCTTCACCTTTGCAGACCATAACCGGGTCAATGACCACATTGGTCTGGAGGTTTTCCTTGATCGCTTTTTCCGCAACAAGCACAATATCCACACTGCCCAACATCCCTGTCTTCATCGCGTCCACAGGTCCACCGGCAAAGATAGTCTTTAGCTGCTCCGCCACGATGGAAGAGTCAATCGGGTAGACATTATGGTGCCAGCCATTATCCGGGTCCATGGTGACAATAGTCGTTAATGCGCTGAAGCCGTAGGTGCCATACTCCTCAAAGGTTTTTAAATCAGCTTGGATGCCTGCGCCTCCACTGGAGTCACTGCCGGCAATGGTTAGGGTTTTTATGATCTTTGACAAAGGTAACGTCTCCTTCTTGTATATGAAATTCTAAAGCCTGATTCAGAGGGAATCATTTTAAACTCTACGATATTATAACAAAAAACACCGCCAGCGTCCTCAAAAAAGCACACTGTGCTTGTTTCACTCCGGGCTTTCTCCTTAGGGTCAGTGGTGAATGCGGAAATATCATAGGTAGGAGCAAGGGTTCCATTCCTGCTGCGGTGCATATCAATATAGGAGAAAAGCGCGTGCTCACAAAACTTTGAGGAGGGTACTATGATAGAAATCAGCTTATGCATGATTGTCCGCAACGAGGAGAATAGCCTGCCCCGCTGCCTGTCTTCGGTAGGGGCAATTGCTGATGAAATCATCATTGTGGATACCGGGTCAACGGACAACACCAAAGAGATCGCCTTGTCCTATGGGGCGGTTATTTATGATTTTACCTGGATTGATGATTTCTCAGCCGCCCGCAATTTTGCTTTCAGCAAAGCTACCAAGGAATATATCTTCTGGCTGGATGCCGATGACTACCTGAAGGACGTGGATCATGCACGGTTCAGGGAGCTGAAGCACAGCTTGCCAGACGGTGTGGACAGTGTGAACATGCAGTACAATCTGGCTTTTGACGGAGAGGGGAGAGTCGTCACCTCTTTGCGCCGCAACCGGCTGGTCCGCAGAAGCTGCAATTTCAAGTGGATAGGTCCGGTGCATGAGTATCTGGAGGTCTACGGGCCCGCTTACAGCAGTGATGTCTGCATCACTCATGAAAAAGACAAAGTGTATACGGACCGCAATTTGCGGATCTATCAGAAGCGGGTGGCGGAGGCTGAAGTATTCTCGCCGCGTGACCAGTATTATTATGCCAACGAACTGCGCGACCATGGAATTTATGAGGAAGCCTGCCGCTATTATGAGCTGTTCCTCGACGGAGGTTTGGGCTGGATTGAAGATAGTTACCAGGCCTGTCTTAGGCTGGCTGAATGCCAGGAGCGGCTTGGAGACAGGGAGGGAGCCTTCCAGTCATTATGCCGCACGCTGCAGTATGATACTCCCCGGGCGGAGTTTTGCTGCCGGCTAGGTGCCTGGCATGTAGAGAAAGACCAGCTGCTCCCGGCTGTCTACTGGTATGAGCTTGCGATTAAACTCCCGCGGAATAATGATTCAATGGGTGTGAAGAACGAGGCGTTTGCCACCTGGGTGCCTAATCTTCAGCTTGCTTTATGTTATGACCGGCTGGGCCAGCGCGAGAAAGCTAATCTATTCAATGAAGCCGCTTTGCTCTATCATCCCGTCCATCCCAGTATGCTCTACAACCGCAATTATTTCAAAAATGTGCTCGGAGACCATTATGTAGAGCTGCATTCACGGGAAGCTGGCGAAAAGGAAGCGGAATAACACGTTGCCCGCCTAGCGCCTTGGCCGCTTTGCTGTTTGAATTAGGGGCTTTTAAGCAGACCTACTTGCATGCTGCGGCTGCATCCGGACTCCAATGCAGCTATTTCGGATAAACTGCATCATTCAGCGAGGAATCGGACCTCATGGACGTTATGCTCTACATTTGGCGATAAATGGCCGCCTTTTGGCGAGAATAACGGCTATGCAGTCCGCCGGCAAGGAATACAGCACGTTCCAGGTAAGATAGCCGCTCCTCAGTCCGGTAGACGCAGCAAACATAATAAGCCAGTTTACTGGAACAGCATTGTCTGAATCACAGAGCCGGAACCATCTGTTCCGCCAGCTGCCTGCGGTAGTTTCCATCCCATAATCCCTGAACAGGCGGCAAAAGGCCCGCTGCATCTATCATATGCAGCGGGCCTTTTAGACTTTAATGACTGTGTGCAGCCTGTCCGGTGCTGTCCACCAGCAGCTGGGGTTCACTGCTTCGGATGAAATCCAGCACCTTATCAAAGATGATACGGTGTCCTTCTTTATTGGGGTGAATCCCGTCCCGGCAGATGAACTTGGTGAAATCCGGCTGCTGGAGAAAAGCGCCCCGGACATCAATGATTTTGGTTCGGGTGCTCTCGGCGACCTTGATAATCGTGGAATTGTATCTTTCCTGCCACCAGTAGATTTTAGTGATGCTGCCGAGCCATTTCAGAATATTCACTTCCGATGCCGGGTTGTTTCCGCTGACCCATTTGAAGTAGCTGTCCGCATCCAGCGGAGGAAGACTCATCAGAATAGGCATAATCCCTTGGCTTTTCAGGAAATCAATCATATCCAGCAGCATTTTTTCGAAAGCCGTGAAATCGGTCTTGGGATTATGTTCTGCTTCAGGGTTATTCATAATTTCCTCCCAATGAAAGTCGCAGTCATTTCCCCCGTATTCGATCAGTACCACATCCGGCTTCTCTTTCAGCACATCCCGTTTCAGATTGCCGAAGCCCTTGAGCAGTGTGTTGCCGAATCTGGCCGTATTGCGCAGCGCCCCCTTCAGATTGCCCTGAAGCAGCGACACGTAATTTTCTTCCAGAATGACATATTTGCTTCTCGCTTCATCATAGACCACCCCTTTGGAGATGGAATCGCCGCTCACCATATATTTAAACTGGGGCACGGCAGTTTGTTTGTCCGATACGTTCATATGACTAGCCTCACCTCCGATAGCTATATTGTACTTAATCTTAGTGTAATCCATTCGTCCAAGGATTGCATATGTATATATGTCATGGATTTAGGGGCTGAAGAGGTCCAGTCACTTCTTGAATAATGCCATATCCTATATAGAGTTAAATTTGTGACAAGGAGGCGTTTTGTAATGACCCAGGTTGTTGATTTCAGTAAAAGCTCAATATCCAGCTTCATCCAGTCGATTTCCGTGCCGATCCTTGGCGCTCCTTCAAGCAATACACTGACTCAGTTTGGACTCGCGACAGCGCAGGGAGGCAGTGTCCTGCTCAATGCTTCGGTTGGCGTTCAAAATACACTCGGAAGTCCGGATCTGCTGTTCACGATTTTGCGCGGGGCAGCCGCTATTTTTTCAATTCGTGCAAGTGATTAATATCAATTTGCAGATCTTTCATTTTCGGGGCAGCAATTTTACCCGCGTCCCGGTAGGTGAGGCCTTATTTCAGGTCAATCCCCAGCAGCTTGTCGTTCAGACCTTTTCTGTGAACCTTGCTGATTATTATGAAGCCCAGATCAATTTCTACAGTGCTGTTAATACTGTCATAAATGTGTTCGCCCTGGACGCAGCCGGGAACATCGTTAACAGCATCCTTCAACCTGAGTTTACATACATCGATCGCTTAACAATTATCTCTACTTGAAAATGGGGTGATACGAATTGGTGAATGTCAATATTACCGCCGGGCTTCCGGGCAATCATATTGAACCTCCCATCGCAGTAAATACGTTGAGTCCGAATATTCTGTGCGCGGTGGCGGTGGATGACAGCACAGGTACAGCTTTGACCGGGTTTTACAGGTCTATTGACGGGGGGCTGACATGGTCGGCTACCTTCTGCCACTGTGATAGAACGATCAGCTTGCCGGTGGTATGATAACTGGGAAAGGATACATGATTTTCCGGCAAAAAAAGCGGCTCGTAACATAAGGACAGGCGTACATGAATTCCCTTTCCATTCTTGCTGGCGGCTTCGGCCACAGGCACAGTGGTATAGAAATTGGAAACAATGACATCGCTGGCCGGAAAGTCGGTTTCACGCAGCACCGTGTGGTCGGTGCGGAGCAGGGTGGAATGGATCTCATAGGAAATGTCGCCCTCCAGCGGAATGAGAATCACAACCTGGTGGCCCAAAGCTGTCAGGCCATTGGTGAGCTCCACCAGCATCCGTTGCGCCCCGCCATGGCATAAGGTGAGAATGGGGAATGTGAACCTCATCGATGCTCGCCTCCCTTCTGGAGAATATAGCATCAGCAGCGATGCTTTTTGTATACTATTTTATTCAGAAGGATAGGAAGAGTACCGGGTATCCGGTCATTAATCAAAATCGGGACTAGCGAACAGGAGGCAAAGAGGATGAGTGAAATGATTGCGGCGTGTATGAGAAGGCTGGATCAATCCCTGGAGTATGTAGAGAAAGCTGTCGGCAAGCTGCCGGAAGAGAAGATATGGTTCCGTCCCCGACCGAAAATGAATGCAATCGGCAACCTTTGCCTTCATATCGCAGGCAGCGAATACCAGCATCTGGTCAGCGGGATTGGCAATCAGCCGGTGATCAGGGACAGACCGGGTGAGCTTCTGGAGACAGGCGGACATAGCCGGGAAGAATTGCTCACCCTGCTAAGATCGGTAAGAGCCGAGAGCTGGTCCGTTGTCCGGAAGCTCACGGCTGCAGATTTGGAGCAGGTAGTTACCATTACCTACCCGGAGAATTCCGGCGTGGACAGCTACCAGTGGAGCATCCAGAAGGTACTGATCGGTGCGGCAGAGCATTATTCCTACCACACCGGGCAGATTGTGTATGCAGCGAAGTGGCTGCAGGAGGAAGACGCACATCTTTTGAACTGGAAGCATTACAATTAATCATGTCAGCAGGGCAACTGTTTCCCGAATCTCAGGAAGAGTGATTTCTTCTAGGGAGACATCAATCATAGGCTTGAAGGTCTGAAGCTTTTGCAGGAATTCTGCAGTGTGGAACAGCCCCTGGCCCGCTTTTCCGTGACGGACATGGTTCCCTTCGCGGTAGATATCCTTCAAGTGGGCCAGGATCATCCGGTCACCGAGCAGACTGAAGGCACTGTCCACAATTTCATCCTGCCGGGACACATCGTCACCGATCCAATTGCAGGGGTCGAACACGACGCCTATGGAGCTGGAAGGCACCTCATCCAATAGGCGGCGCATTTTTTGCGGGGTGGATAAGGTGTGGGTGCTGACGCCTTCGATCCCCAGAAATACGCCCCATTTCTCCGCTTCCTCGGCCAATTCTTCCACCGTAGTCCGCAGCGTTTCCCAACCGATCTCCTCGTAACGGTAAGGCTCCATCTCTTTAAACGTATGCAGGTCCCCGGTTTCTGTAGCTACCATCGGTGCGCCGAACTGTCTGGCAAACTGCAAGTGTTCCTTGAAACGGTCGATTTCTGCCCTGCGGACCACCGGGTCCGGATGAACGGGATTGATGTAGCAGCCGAGAACACCGATACGGATCCCTGCCTTGTCGAATTGCTCGCCGATATAATTGGCCAAGCCGGGACTCAGTTTGCCGGGGGAAGTGTCGATATCCTGTATTGCCTTGGACAGGGCGAGCTGTACGAAGCTGATATCGTGGGCCTGCAGTGTGGAAGTTAAGGTCTGGAGCGGCAGACAACCTGCTGAATGCGCCAAAGTTCCGTATCGAATGATGAACATCTCCTTTTGAATTCTCTGGATTTATATTATTATTACTATTAATATTAATAACGCTTACAAGAACTTGCAATAACAAAGACTAAGTTTAGGAGATTATGCTATGAATACTATTGAACTGCGTAAGCAGGAACTGGAAAACTGCCGTCCTGAACCGACACTTGATGCACAGTCAGCCGACAATTACTGGGATGGAATCCTTGCGGAATATGAACAGAAGCCGCTGCACATTACCACTGTTCCCGAAGAAACACCCTATCCGGGCATGGAGGTTAACAAAGTCAGCTTCAAGGGATTTGATGAAACCACGGTGTATGCCTGGCATATTCAGCCGTCCTGGAATGCAGAAGCCGGGCAGGTGCTGCCCTGTATCGTTACATTTCCGGGTTATACCGGGGACCGGGGATACCCGGAACGTTATGCCTCATGGGTGCTTCTCGGCTATGCTGTTTTGGCTGTAGATGTGCGGGGCCAGCTGGGTGAGACGGGAAACCTGCTGCCCCAGAGCAGCGGTGTTGCCAAAGGCTGGATCACCCAGGGGATCCTGGAGAAGGAGCACTCCTACTACATGGCTGCGGCGATGGATGCCATCCGGGCCGTGGATACCGCCGCGCAGCTGCCCGGCATAGATCCCTCACGCATCGCTGTTACCGGCGGCAGCCAAGGAGGCGGACTTTCCCTGCTGGCAGGCGCGCTGAACCCGCGTGTCGCTGCGGTCGCTGCCGACATTCCGAATCTTTGCCGGCTGGATTTCGGGGTGCTGAATTCAACCAGCTCTTTGACAGAGATCGCTGATTACATCAAGCGGTACCCTGAGCATCTGGAACGCATTCTGCATAATCTTGCCTATTTCGATATCGTGAATCTGGCGCACCGCTTTACTGCACCTGTAATGATGTCTGTCGGCTGGAAGGACACGGTATGTATGCCGGAAACGATCTATGCGGCGTATAACCGCATTGCGGCGCCCAAAGAAATCTGGGATTACCCATTCTCCGGACATGAGGTCGGCGAGTTCCATAACCGTCAGAAGGCGATATTTTTTGAGCGGCATTTGGGGACAGCGCAGCAGCAATAGGTAATTCTCACACCCTTGATTTGGAGTAACACCGGGTCAAGGGTTTTAATTTTAGCTATATAGATTGAACTTGAGAATTACATTTAGGGAAGAGTGGCGGAGGGGGATTTTGGAACTGTAGGTGCGACAGCGTCCGCCTTTAGGTTTGGATTTCTACCGCGATCCGCGGTTAATTCAGGAAATCCAAACCTAACAGCGGCCGGAAGTCCAAACATTCTCTGTAGTCACGGCCAATCCCAAAATAGAAGAATTATAAGTTCAATCTATATAGGGCGCGTTGCCCGAAGGGGTATGGTGTATATGTTATAATGAGGGAGCTTTAGAACTTATTAAAGATTAGTCTATAATTACAGGAGGTATCGCTAATGGAGAAGGACGGAAACAAGCTTCCCGCAGAACTCGTAGTGGACCATTTCAAATACAGCAAAGAGAACGAGAGGCTGGTGCAGAAGAGTTTCTGGAGCAAAACCAGGAAATTCGCCGGCAAAATTCCTTTTACCAAAGATGCGATTGCGATGTACTATTGCGCCATTGACGCCAAAACTCCATTGTGGGCAAAAGGTATTGCCTTCGGAGCACTAGCCTATTTCATCTCGCCGATTGATGCTATTCCTGATGCCTTACTTGGTCTGGGACTGACAGATGACGCAGCTATTATTGCGGCAGGCATTCGGGCAATCGCCGGACAGGTAACGGACGAACACCGGGAGAAGTCAGAGGTTTTCTTCAACGGGGAAAAATAAAAGCAGGTCATACAAAAAAAGGTGCAGCATCAAACCTGCACCCCTGTTTCTGAATCAACTAGGGCAGCTTTCTTTGGAAAGCTGTTTTATTTTGTATTCTTCGCCCCAATCCCTCATCAGCATAATGATCGGGATCAGTGTCCGGCCGAATTCGGTCAGGGAATACTCGACCTTTGGCGGCACTTGATGGTAGACCTCGCGGTGCACCACTCCGTCTTCCTCCAGCTCACGGAGCTGCAAGGTCAGCATCCGCTGGGTAATGCCGGGACAGATACGGCGGAATTCATTGAACCTTTTCTTGTCGTCCATTAAATGGTATAGAAGCACACCCTTCCATTTGCCGCCAATAACGTCGAGTGTAAATTCTACGGGGCACGCTGTTTCGTTGCCGTCCGGGCATTGGCCAAATCCGCCTTTTCGATCTCGCATTCGGGGATCACTCCTATAGTATCAATTTGTATACTACATAACAAAAATGTGCGTACTACAAAATCCATTATATATACTTTAATATTATGCTTGTAAGCCACAATCAGTCAAACTAAACTCGTCCCTTTATAGAAAGGGAGTATGTACGATGGAAGCCAGTGCGACAGCAGCGGCCAAGCATGAAATCCTATCCGCCTTTGAATTCAGACATGCGACGAAAGTGTTTGACAGCAGCCGGAAAATCAGCGAGGATGATTTTCAGTTTATTTTGGAGACGGGACGGTTGTCTCCAAGCTCCTTCGGGTTTGAGCCCTGGCGGTTTGTTGTGGTGCAGAGCCCGGAAATCCGCGAGAAGCTGCGCCCCTTTGCCTGGGGGGGCCCAGGGACAATTGCCAACCGCCAGCCATTTTGTGCTGATCTTGTCCAGACAACCCGGAGATATGGCCGCCGGATCGGATCATATCCGGCATATGATGGAACAGGTGCAGAACCTGCCGCCCGAAGCTGCTGAAGGTAAGCAGCAGACTTACAATACTTTCTTGAAAGTCGACTTTGGCCTGAAAGACAATGAACGGGCCATGTTCGAGTGGGGGGCCCGCCAGACGTATTTGGCTCTCGGCAATATGATGACCGCTGCAGCGATGATCGGCATCGATTCCTGCCCGATAGAAGGCTTCGACAAGGTGAAGATTGAAGAGGTACTGGCTGCTGAAGGTATTATGGACCCTGAGCATTTTGGGATATCCTGTATGGTGGCCTTTGGTTACCGGATCAATGAGCCGCGCGGGAAAACTCGGCAAACTGCCGGGCAAGTGATTCAGTGGGTGTAATGTAAAGAGGTGTAATGTAAATAGAAGAAACCTCTCCATGTGAGCGGCAGTGTGAGAACACGATCCCGTTCTGGAGAGGTTTCTTTTTAGGATATAAGGATTTTATTTGATCTACACGTATGAAAATACATAGAAGCTTCGAAAAATAATTGAAAATTTACTGAAAGTTCTGCTACTCTAATATAGTCAGTATTTTTACATAGGATATTCACTATAAGACTGAAGGGATTCCTGCATCATGAAAATCATCCGCATTATTGCCGAGGTCGGAATATTGTACGCGTTCTATCTGGCCGGAGACTATCTGCAAAAGCTGCTGCATCTCCCGGTTCCGGGCAGTATTGTCGGGCTTCTGCTTCTGTTTATATTGCTGCTCTGCAAAATCGTGCCGCTCAAGCTGATTGAGAATGGCTCCTCCTTTATTCTGGCCTATCTTCCGATGTTCTTCATTCCGGCGACTGCCGGGATTATGAACCACCTTGATATTTTCAGCGGCAGAGGACTCCTGCTGATTGCCATTCTCGTGGTGAGCAGTGTGCTGACTATGGTCGTTACGGCCCATTCCAGCCAGTGGTTCACCGGCCGCAGCGCCAGACGCAGAAGCAGAAATAGCTACCGCACTGGAAGCCTTAGAGAGAAGGGGAAGGAAGCATGAGATTTTTGCTCGCAGTTGGTTTTGTCCTGCTTAATGTGGGAATTTATCTCCTGATGTCCATGCTTTATAAACGTTTTCGTTTCCCCGTACTCCTGCCGGCCCTGACGGCTACCTTTACAGTGGTTCTGCTGCTGATGGGCTTTCATATTTCCTACGACACTTATATGATCGGCGGTGAGTGGATCAACAAGCTGCTTGGACCTGCAGTTGTCTCTCTCGCTTATCCGTTGTACAAACAGCGTCATGTGTTGTGGCAGAATCTCCCCGCAGTGCTAGGAGGTACGGTAACCGGACTTTTGGTCGGGATGTTCAGCGGCCTGCTGATGGCGGCAGGAATGGGATTTTCCAAATTATATGTTCTTTCCGTCCTGCCGAAATCGATTACGACCGCTGTAGCGATTCAAATTTCCAGCAATCTGGGCGGAGATTCCTCGCTGACTTCCGTATTTGTGATGATTGCCGGATTCACCGGAGCCATCGGCGGTCCTTACATCATCAAGCTGTTCCGCATCCGGGGCGAGTCCGGCATCGGGATCGGTCTGGGCACAGCTTCACATGCACTTGGTACGGCAAAAGCCTTGGAATACGGCGAGCAGTCCGTCTCCATGAGTTCCGTAGCGATGACGGTGTGCGCAATCGTCGGCTCCATTATCGGTCCGCTCGTGGCCTGGATCATGTATCATTAATACCTCTGGCCTAGCCGTTCACCTGCAGCCGGATCACATTCCAGGAAGCCTTGGGAAGCAGGGCGCTTACGCGTCCGCCGTCTGCCGTGGCAGTGCCGCGGTCATGCGGCAGGACTGTTCCCGGGTTGCTTCGGGTGTTCGTTGCATGAATATCCTCATGTTCCAGTACGGTATGCTGGAGCACGGTAACAGCCCCGAAGCTGCGCAGGTCCACAGTTAGCTCCAAGCCTTCTGCCAGATGGCGGTTAACGGCAAACACAGTTACCTCGTTCTGCTCTTCGTTGTATACACTGATTGCTTCCAGATAGGGAACATCGGTGAAATCCTTGGAATCATATTTCGGACTGGAAATGAGCGGGTGCAAAACAGTCCCGCGGCCATAGACAGAAGCATGCATATAAGGATAGTACGTGGTCTGCAGCCAGAGCGGGCCGCCGTTTTCGGTCATAATTGGTGCAATGACATTAATAAGCTGGGCAATGCAGGCCATCTTCACCCGGTCCGCATGCTTCAGCAGGGAGATTAGACAGCAGCCCACAACAAGCGCATCCTCCAGCGTGTACACATCCTCGAATTCCGGCGGGGCGACCTGCCAATGCTGCTCGGCGCGGCTTGAACCCTGGGACTTCCACACATTCCATTCATCCATGGAGAGATAAATCTTTTTCCTGCTCTTTTTCTTGGCCTTGATATAATCGCATACAGCGGCTACACTGTCGATAAACTGGTCCATATCCAGGGAGCGGGCCAGGAAATTAGGGGTATCGTCTTCATTGTTATTGTAGTACGTATGCAAAGACAAGAAATCCACATTATCATAGGTGAGATCCAGCACAGTAGCTTCCCACTCGGCGAAGGTGTTCATCCCGCTGCCTGAGCTGCCGCAGGCGACAAGCTCAAGCGAAGGATCCACCCAGCGCATGGCTTTAGCTGTTTCATTGGCTAGGCGCCCGTATTCGACTGCCGTCTTGGCCCCGATCTGCCATGGACCATCCATTTCATTGCCAAGACACCAGGTTTTGAAGGCATGGGGGGCTGCATAACCGTGGGAGATGCGCAGATCACTCCAGTAAGAGCCGGAGGGATGATTGCAATACTCGACCAGATTTCTGGCCGCATCGATCCCGCGGGTACCGAGATTGACAGCCATCATGACTTCGGAACCTGCCAGCTTAGCCCACTCTGCGAATTCATTAGTACCCATTTGATTGGTTTCGGTCGTCCACCAGGCGAGTTCAAGAGAACGCTTACGCTCAGCCTTGGGACCAACTCCATCTTCCCAGTTGTAGCCTGAGACGAAATTTCCGCCGGGATAACGGATAATCGGGACATTCAGCGTGCGGATGGCCTGCAGGGCATCTCCGCGGAAGCCATTCTCATCTGCCGTTGGATGTCCCGGTTCGTAAATACCGCCGTAGACAGCCCGTCCCAGATGTTCAATGAAAGAACCGTAGACCCGCGGGTCCACCTCAGCCAGCTTAAAATCCTTATCAACAATCATCGAGGATTGTATCGTCATGAATTACCTGCTCCTTTGTTTAGGATTAATGATTATATTAATCCGTTGAAGTAATAACTGATTACATAATACGTATGTCAAGCTATACTAAGCAATATAAATATTAAGGATTAATAAAAATATTAATTCAATTACGGAAAATGGAGGATAAGATATGTATTTAACAACGGATTCAGAATCCCTTAAGGTCTATGAAGCGCTGGCGAGTGAGGTCAGATTGCGGATTATTGAACTGCTTGGCACGCAGGAAATGCATATCAAAGAGCTGGCAGCCAGACTTTATCTCAGCAGTGCAATCGTGAGCTCCCATGTCGCCAAGCTCCAAAAGGCAGGAATTGTAAGTTCACAAATGAAGCGAATCGACGGAGGGACCTACAAGTTCTGTTCGCTGTCGGCCAATTTCCTGCAGATTAAGCTATCGGGATCAAAGGGTATCGCCAGAAAAGTGGTCGAGGTGTCGGTGCCTGTGGGACATTATACCGATCTGCAAGCTTCGCCTACCTGCGGCATAGCCACAACGGAGAAGCTGATCGGGTATTATGATGATCCGCGTTATTTTCTCGATCCGGAACGGGTGGATGCGGGGATTTTATGGTTCGCCAAAGGTTACGCCGAGTACAAGGTTCCTAACTATCTTTTTATGGACCAGACGGTTCAGGAGATCGAGATCTCCATGGAAATCGGCTCAGAGGCACCGCATGTGAACGAGAAATGGCCTTCGGACATCAGCTTTACCTTGAATGGTATGGAGCTGGGGAAATGGACCAGTCCCGGGGACTTCGGGGTGATGAGAGGACGCCTTACTCCGGCCTGGTGGAACTCGGATGTCAACCAATATGGGCTGCTCAAGGTCCTAAGGATTAATAAAGGCGGTACGTATGTGGACGGGCAGCAGATCTCTGCGGTCACTCTTGATGATGCGGGCTGGGAGCAGGATCACTGGATCTTCCGGCTTACTGCGGAGGACACCACCCGAAGGCGGGGCGGTTTAACCCTGTTTGGCCGCGGGTTCGGGAATTATGAGCAGGACATTGTCTTCCGGGTATATTACGAATAGCCGACCTGCAATTTTTCAGGACTATTCTGCAAAATGTTTGCAAACCAGGTCAACGGGTAACTATAACTATGTGGCCCAAAAAAGTCTAGGAGGAATTCACATGTCAGATCACACGCAAAACGAAGCGGATCTCCGCAATAAAGAAAACAAAGACGGTGATTCTCTCGCCGAGCGCAAAAAGATGGAGAACGGCGTCGATATTGAACCGGAGGCTGATGACTGGGTGGCTAAACCTGCAGAATCGGCTCATCCAGACCCGCTCCCCAAAAATTAATCCAAGTGAACTGCCAAAGCAGACTATCCTTTCGGGGATAGTCTGCTTTTTAGCTTGGGAAATTATAGAGCTGATTGCGGTGATGCATGATTTTGAAGACGCCACGGACCGTTAGCGATGAAAAACACAGCACAAAACAGCGGTTCTTCTGCTACCGGAGAACCGCTGTTTTTACGAACTATGTAAAGCCGTCAGATCAGTTCCTGTCTCCGCTTCAAATACAGATACAGCACAATTCCCGATACGGAGCAGACCGCAGCACATAATCCGATGAAACCATACCCCGCCTGCAGACCGCGAAGCAGGCCAAGCTCTGTTGTACTGCCATACATAGCTTTGACGGTTTCAATTACCCAGCCGATCAGGTAGTTTCCCACAACACTTCCGAGGCCCATTAAGGTCACAACAAAGGTAATGGCTATATCACTTCCATTGGGGTAGCGGCGCGCAATAAAGGCCATAACAGTAGGATAGATGATGGCGATTCCTGCCCCCGATAAAGCGAACAGAAATGCAAGGCTCTCCCCGCCAGCCAGAGCTATGAAGGTACAGACTGCCGAGAAGCATGAGAATATAATCAGGGAGAGCACAAATCCGATACGGTCCGTCAGCGGACCGAGCAAGAGTCGTCCGAGTGAGAACAACAGGAAGAATGCCGACAGCATGCCGGCGGCCTGGGCGGTATTCCAGGCATACGCTTTCTCCAGAAAGTTAACCAGCCAGCCGCCTACTGCCAATTCGGAAACGACGCCAAAGGACAGGATCATGACCATCATCCAGAGCGCAGGATCATGCATCAGGGTCCGGAAGGAAGTGCGGTCCTCGTGCGGCAGTTCATCGCCGGGAAAGGTGCTGCGCAGTGCGGACAGAATCGGCAGCAGACAGAGCGACAACATGACCAGGTACATCCCCCGCCAGTCCAGCAGATGTCCAAACACACTTAACGACATCACTCCTGTAGCCAGCAGTGGCGCTACGGTCGAACTCAGCCCATAGAAGAAGTGGGATAAATTCATCATCATCCCCGTATTTTTCACGAAAATGCGTGCCCCCAGAATCGCCAGCCCAATCTCCAGCATCCCGTTCCCGATGTACATCAGAAAGTAAGAGGAAGCAAACAGCGGATAGCTTTGCGACAGAAAAATCAACACACCCGAGATGACCATCGAGGCGAATGCAATAATGCTGACCGCCTTGATGCCCCATTTGCGGACGAGAATAGCCGTGAAAGAACAGGCGATCAGATAGCCCAGTGCATTCAGGGAGAGCAGCGTACCGAGCTGTTGCTCATCCAGGTTGAAATCAAATTGAATCCGCGGAATCGCCGGGCCTTTAATATTTTCCGAGATCCCGAATACAACAAAGCCTAGAAAGATGGTTACGAGCTGCATGATATAGATAGTGTTAGGTTTGCTCTTGGAAATGCTTGCTTGAGCCTTCACATTAAATAGCCTCCTGAGTTTGAGATGATGCGTATTTTATTTCCGTTCAACCAGCTGGAACCGGTAGGTCAGGCTTTCCATGGTTGTTGTAATCAGTCCTTTCATGTATTCCTGCCGGGTATCATTCTGGATGATCAGCTCAGGCATATGCTCGGGCGGAATGATCTCCTGGCAGCCGCTGCGCAGATCGTCCAGCATCCCTGACGATATATTGTCACCGGTGATCACGATCGTAGCAGGATTGATAATGCTGATAATAGATACCAGTGCATGAATTGCCAGCCTGCCGGGGTCTCCAGAACCCTGGACCAGCCGCAGCTGCTCCTCTCTGGAAATGCCGTAAGGCAGGTACGACACCTCACCGCTGAAATAGCTGTTTCCGTTAAGCAAACGTCCATTCACCATGAAACCGGCTCCGGGGAAATGGTTCTTAGGGAAAGTCAGCACGGCAAAATGACTCTCTTCATCCAGGAACAGCTTCTGATACAAGCCGTAAACTGTCAGATTCATATCATTCTCAATGATGATTTCTACCTCTTCATAACGTTCCTTCAGAAGGATACCGAGGGGCTGATCTGCCAGCGCCGGTACATCACATATACCAATACGGTCATGCTGAACTACCCCCGGGATGCCGATGCCAATCGCCTGCACATTCGGATGAGCCTCTATGATCTGATCCAGCCAGTCTTCGAGGGTGCCCAGAGTAATCTGTTCGAACACCTTAGCGGTCTCCTCGATCACTTCACCGTTTAGATTCGCGAGCGCATATGAAATGGATTGTATACCGCCCTCGGAACGCACGATCATACAGATCATGAAGGAATAATCCGCGTTGAACTGATATTTTCTCGCCGGTCTGCCGCCGCTGGATTCCTCCCATCCAAGTTCCAGGATTTCACCGGTCCGGACCAGTTCATTCAAGATCGTGCCGCATGTGGCCACGCTCAATCTGGTCTGCTCTGCAATGGATGCTTTCGTGCCTGTGCCGGACGTGCGCAGCATGTTTTTAACCAATTCAACATTTATTTTTTTCACCAGCTGTGTGTTATGGGATGGTTGTGACATCTAGGAACCCTCCTTCGGGATATTGATTATCATGCTATTTTTAAAAAGAGTTTTAACAAGTGTATTGTAGTTACTATTCTGCGAAGAAGCAAGACATTATTATATGGTTTGAACTTGAAAACATGAGGATAGCGATGTAACGCAGCGCTAACGCAGTTCGCTTGGTGTCCGCAGCTTGACCTGTTTAAACACACGGTTGAAGGTACGGATATTGGAGAAACCGCATTCCAGCGCGATATCCAGAATGCTTTTGTCCGTGCTCAGCAGCAGCCGTTCTGCCTGATTGACCCGGATACTGTTGAGGTACGCGATGTAACTCATGCCCGAGATGCTTTTGAAGAAACGGGAGAAATAGAACAGGCTCATGTTGGCGTGACGTGCTGCGTCGGCAAGTGTGATGGGATGCATGTAATTGACGTCGAGGTATTCGAGGACCTCCTGCATGATCTTCATATTCGTAATGCGCCGCTTATCCTTATGAGGATTGACTATGTCCAGAGGCATATTCCGTAGAATCAATGCGCACAGCTCATGCAGCAAGCCGATCATAAGCTGTTCATGATGTGGAAGCTTCTGAACATGTTCCTGCAGCAGTTCCTGCATGATTGCGGAGAGGCGGCTGTTAATGACCTCATCTTCCGGTGTGGCTGGACGGTTCTCCCTAAAAGGGGAAATGAGCCGCATATTCAGGGGCCAGCCTGCAGGAAACCCGATCAGCGAAGGGTTAAAGATAACAAAGATAAGCTTGGATTTGTTGTCCTTGCTGTCATAGTAGTGAATATCTCCGCTGCTGCAAACGGCCAGATCGCCTGCCAGAAGTACCCGTGTTTCCGAGTTGATCCCCATCCGGATCGAACCCTCCAGTACATAGATAATCTCCAGATCATTATGCCAGTGGGCCAGAAAATCTATATTTGCACTCACAAATGCAGTGAAGGGAAAAGCTGATCCATACGTTCGGTTTTCGTGAAAAGCTCTCATAATTTCTCCTGTTCTGATCTTTCACTATTTACACATAAACTTAGCAAAAAATGACCAGTCATTCAAGCAAAATGGCGAGCAGCCGGTACCCTTTTGGATTACAATTTCTTCAGGTAGACACGGTTATTGATTCCAGGACAAAAAGGAGAACTTGATATGGCGAAGAAAGCATTGATTGTAAAAGGCGGATGGGATGGTCATGAACCGAATGAGGTTGCAGCGATTTTTGCCGGCATTCTGGAGGCCGAAGGGTTTGAGGTTGAGGTATCGGATACGCTGGACAGCTTCAATAACGCCGAGGCGCTTAAGGAATTAAGTCTAATTGTGCCGGTGTGGACAATGGGTGAAATTGCGGGTGAACAGGTGTCGTCCGTTCTTGCAGCTGTGGCTTCCGGGGTAGGCATTGCCGGTTGTCATGGCGGGATGTGCGATTCCTTCCGTAATAATACAGAATGGCAATTTTTGACCGGGTCGCAGTGGGTGGCACATCCCTTCAACGATGGTGTGGATTATGAAGTGAATATTGTGAGATCCGGCTCCAGTCCGATTGTGGAAGGCATCCCGGATTTCATGGTGAAGTCAGAACAGTATTATCTGCATGTAGATCCAGCGGTAGACGTACTGGCTACAACTACTTTTGTGCTGAGCGAAGGGGAGCATTCGGCGAACGGTGTCATCACCATGCCAGTGGTATACACGAAGAAATGGGGCAAGGGCAAGGTATTCTATAATTCACTTGGACATCATGCGGATGTTTTTGATATTCCTGAAGCCAAGGAACTGATGCGTAAAGGCTTTTTGTGGGCTGCCAACTAAAACCGTGATAAGGGGAGAATCATTGTGCGTAAAGTGAAGGTGGGCATCGTCGGCTGCGGGAATATCAGCGGCATTTATTTTGAGAATTTGACCGGAACTTTTGTAAACACGGAGGTCTATGCCTGTTCTGATCTGGATCTGGGGCGGGCACAGCAGGCAGCGGAGAAATATGGAGTTCCTCATGTATGGACGACAGAGGAATTGCTTGCTTCGGATGAGATTGAGATTGTCGTTAATCTGACCACGCCTAATTTTCATTTCGATGTGTGTAAGCAAGCTTTATTAGCCGGTAAGTATGTGTATGTCGAGAAGCCGCTGTCGCTAACGCTTGAGAATGGAACAGAGCTTGTCCGGCTGGCTCAGGAAAAGAATCTGTTCATCGGCTGCGCGCCGGACACCTTCCTCGGAGGCGGTCTGCAAACCTGCGCCAAGCTGATTGCGGACGGCTATATCGGAGAGCCGGTAGCAGCAACGGCCTTCATGCTCTGCCATGGTCATGAGAGCTGGCATCCGGACCCTGAATTCTACTATCAGGCCGGAGGCGGCCCAATGTTTGATATGGGACCGTATTATCTTACGGCTCTGGTATCTTTGCTTGGCCCGGCCAAAACGGTATGCGGCATCACCAAAACCTCTTTTGCCACACGGACGATCACCAGTGAGAAGAAGTTCGGCAAAGTGGTTGATGTAGAAGTACCTACACATGTCGCCGGAACCATTGAGTTCGTCAGCGGCGCCGTGGCAACGATGATTACCAGCTTCGATGTCTGGCACAGCACATTGCCGCGGATCGAAATCTACGGATCGCAAGGCACATTGATCGTACCGGACCCTAACACCTTCGGCGGTCCGATCCTGCTGCGTCCGGCTCACAGCACGGAATTCCAGGAGATTCCGCTGATCTACAATTATGCCGGGAACAGCAGAGGCATTGGCGTGGCGGATATGGCCCGCTGTATCGGGACAGGAGACACCCCGCGCGCAAACGGCGAGCTGGCCAATCATGTGCTTGAAATGATGCATGCGTTCCATACAAGCTCCGATACCAAACGTTATGCGGAGCTGTCCACCAGCTGCGAACAGCCGAAGCTGCTGCCGCTGGGTTTGGTTAAAGGGTACCTGGAGTAGCAAATATACAAAACGAGAAGAAAGATAAGGATAATTTATTGCGCGAAGCATAATAATTCTTATCTTCTCAAAAAGCAGCGGCCCGTTTCCGGTACTTCCGGGAACGGGCATTGCTTTTTTGTGTTGTAACAGTGCTGTTGGCATTCAAACGGCTCGCCGCTGTCCTGAAAATGGCTTTGGCCAGCCCGCAAATTTGAGCCATTTGTAATCTTTTCCTCTCCAGCGGTTAATAATGCATAGGATAGTAGGCTGGAAAGGGGAGTTGTAATTAATGAAACGCAAACTCTTGCTAACAGGGGCGGCTGGAAGAATTGGCAATGCACTCTTCAAGGGGCTGAAAGAAAGCGGCAGATATGATGTTGTAGGAGCGGATATTCAAGCGGACGAAGAGCAAGATATCGTTCAGATGGATATCGCGGATGAAGCCCGGCTGGCAGAGCTTACCAAGGGTGTCGATACGGTACTCCATTTTGCCTGGATTAAGGATAATGACGATTTCCTGGGTAAGGTGCTTCAAGGGAATGTAGGGAGTGCTTACAAATTATTTGAGGCGGCTGTACAGAACGGTGTGCGGCGCATTGTATTCGCCAGCTCCAATCATGCGACCGGATATTATAAGACCGATGAGAAAACGGGTCCAAGCGACCCTTACCGGCCGGACAGCTTTTACGGGTTAAGCAAATGTTATATCGAGCTGCTCGGCCGCCTATACTCAGACCAGGGCAAAATCTCTTCGCTGAATATCAGGATCGGTAACTTCCCCGGGGACGACCGCCCCCATTCGGAACGGGCAGGACATATCTGGATCTCTGAACGCGATTTGCTGCAATTAGTAGAATGCTGCATTGAGGCGGATGAGGAACTGAAATATTTGAATCTGTATGGGACCTCTGCGAATACTGACAACTATTATACCATCGGGTATCTGGAGGAACTGATCGGATACAAGCCTCAGGATGATGCGGCAGAGCTGCTTGAACAGGCCAAGGCAGAAGGCAGGAATGTACGTCAGGATGAAACGGAATATCAGGGAGGGGTGACGTAAGATCATCGCAGATTTCCAGGGTCTCAAGCAATTTCAATTGCGGGGAGGAAACGAAATGCGTAGTCGGAACGAGAACAGCCGGTATCGGCAGAAACGCGGGGAAGCGCAGGCAGGCAACCTTGAGAAAAAGTACGGTTCGGACTTTGGTGTACGCAGCGATATGAAGCTGGAGACACTAAGAAGACAGACGGATGGCGAGTCGCTGACACCAATGCTCAAGGAACAGCATGTTAAGAATCTTATAGAATAAACCGGCGGAGCGCCGGGCTCATATTATGGTTTCAGGACATAACCCGCGAGGGTTATGTTTTTTTGCATAACAACAGTTCCAGAATGGCATACTAGCTCCCGAATATATGTGTGGTAATCCTCACAGGCAGGGGGCGGAACAGATCGTGATTACACCGGTGCTACCGCTGGACAGCTATAATACAGCTGTTGCAGTTGCGGGAGAATATTTCTTTTACTTTATGGTTTATTCCTTTCTGGGCTGGGTGCTGGAAGGATCGTATAATCTCTATAGTCAGGGAACCTTTCGTAAAGAGGGATTTCTGAAGGGGCCTTTTAAGCCGATGTATGGCTGTGCTCCGTTGCTCCTGCTGGCTGCCAAGGATTTACAGCTGCCGGTTCCGCTATTGCTTGTGCTTGCGCTGATCATTCCTTCAGCAGTGGAGTATACAAGCGGGTGGCTGCTGAAAGCGGCTTTTCACAGGCAATGGTGGGATTATAAGGAGCTGCCGTACCAGCTGCACGGGCATATCTGTCTGAAGTTCTCCTTATACTGGTGGGGGCTGGCTACAGCATGCATATACCTCCTCCAACCGGTGATGGAAGGATTGTATACGGTCATTGAACCGTTATGGGGAATGGTGCTGCCGATGGCTGCCCTGATGTTTCTTGCTGATTTACTTTGGACTTGCCGGGTCCGGCGGCGGGGGTTGAAGGGGCTGGAACTCGGGGAAGGTTAGAAATGAACAACTGAATCATGTTTCTCTTAGAAACGGCTATCTTCCCTATCGGGAAGGTCAAGCCGTTTCTTTCTTGTGTTTTCAGACAAGGAATCTCTGGCAGTGGTGTCAAATATAGAAACAGAGGATGATGAAATTACATCCTGACAGGAGGAATTATGAAAGGGATCATGAAATACAGTAGAACTATTATGCTTTTGGAAGCAGTCATAATCGCTGTGTTGGCAACTCTATTAATCCTTGATTTCATTGAGCGGCCGTCCAGGTCAAACGATCAGCCGAATTTGATTACACATTTTGACCAGATGGATTTGGACAGGATCAAAGAAATGATTCAGCGGTTTGTGGATGGCAAGGGTGACAATCTTACTCTGCTGAATTGGGGGATAGACAGCGGGCCATTTATCCATGATGTCTACAATGATGGGCGGGAGCTGCACTGGACACTGGACAATACACGGGACAGCATGAGCTCCGCCACAGGGAAGACCGAATATGTATGCAAGGCGATCGGGCTTGAAGATACCACTGATTATTACAGAGTGAATTTGTCGGAGTGCAGCGGCTATCCCAAGGAAGAGAAGATCAACATTATTTCCTTCCGCAAGGATGAGCTGTAGACTTAGTCTGGCAAGATTACATAAAGGGGGAAATGAACATGCCAATCTCGGAATATTACCGTGCTTTGCGTGAGAAGACAGGCTCGGGGCTGCTGATGGTGCCATCTGTAGCGGCAGTAATCAGAAATGACGACGAGGAGATTCTCTTTATTCGTAAAGGAAAAGAGCAGTTGTGGGGCTTGCCTGCCGGAGCGGTTGAACCTGGTGAAACTCCATCCAGGGCGCTGCGCAGAGAGGTCTTTGAAGAGACAGGACTGATGGTGACACCCGGGCGGATCATTGGGGTATTCGGCGGCGAAAAATATGCATACCAGTACAGTAATGGGGACATGGTTGAGTATTCGATAATTGTGTTTGAATGCTCGATTGTCAAAGGCACGCCGAGAAGCATGGACGGAGAGGCGGAAGAATTTAAATTTTTCAAGGAACAGGAGCTGCCCGAAATTGCCATCCCTTACCCCCGGGAGATTTTTATGCAGGATTCCGGTAACGGGCATGCGATATTTGAATAGAACGGGGATCCGGAAAGGGACAACATGAGAGAAAAATATGCTTACTGCCTCGCTATGCTATTGATGATGGTGCTCGGATTCGGTTCTAGAGCATTTGCAGACCAGCTGCCGCTGTTTATCTCCAGGCATTTTGGAGATGCGCTGTGGGCGGCCATGATTTACTTTGCCTTTCGCGTATTGCTTACCCGGCAACAACGGTGGATTTCGGTAGTGCTGAGTTTCGGCTTCAGCTTTGGCATCGAGTTTAGCCAGCTCTACCAAGAAATATGGATTAATGAGCTGCGCGCCACTTTATTGGGAGGATTAATTCTCGGCAAAGGTTTCCTCTGGATTGATTTGATCAGATATTCAGCAGGGATTTTGTTCTCTTATGCGGCGGACCGCTTTGGCTTCACAAGAATTCGTGCTAATAGGAAAGGATAGGGATACCAATATTCAGTTGAGGCTTCTCCAAGCTGAAATCTTGATACTCCTGCCAACTGGACGGGTGATATCACAAGAAACGGAGCCACTTACCCCTGAGCGATTGTTAACGTATGTGTTTCTGAAGGGGGAATACTTTGTATTCTTGTGTGTTTCAACATTTTGCTATACTAATAGTTGGCATACAAGGAAAGCTTGAAGGAGGAATCATATGTACCGGATTTTCATTGTGGAGGATGATAGTAAAATTAGTGCCCTTCTAAAAAGGAATATGGAGAAATACGGATTTGAAGCATGTTGTGTAACGCAATTTCGCGAAATAATTACTGAATTTGAGGCGTATGATCCACATTTGGTGATGCTTGATATTAATCTGCCGTACTTTGATGGCTATTATTGGTGCAGACAAATACGTACACGCTCCAACCTGCCGATCATCTTCATATCGGCGCGGGCGAGTGAGATGGATCAGGTAATGGCCATAGAGAACGGCGGTGATGATTACATTACGAAGCCAATTCATTTAGACCTTTTAATCGCGAAGGTAAAAAGTATTCTAAGGAGAGTTTACGGGGATTATGCGGCTTCTAACGGGAATGTCTTGCTGCCCGACAGTGAATTTAATGCACATGGCTTACGACTGAACTTAAGCCGTAATGAACTTATATGGCAAGATCAGAAAACCCAGATTACAAAAAATGAGCAGTTGTTAGCTGAATGCTTCATGCAGCAATACGGAAGAACCGTCTCGCGGGATCAACTTCTGGGAAAGTTATGGGACAATGCACAGTTTGTCGATGACAACACGTTAACGGTCAACGTGACAAGGTTGCGGAAGAAGCTGGAGGAAGTTGGTCTGCCTAATGCGATCATGACGGTTCGTGGCATGGGTTATAAACTGGCTCTGGGCGAGGAGCAGGGGGAGCTTGACTCATGAGATTGCGATCGGTTGCTTTATTTTTTCGTGATCGGCTAATTTTTGTAGTATCAACGTTTGCAATTATTGGGGTTGGTACCTGCTTAATGCTGCTGGAAAATGCGCGTTATCCTGGAATGATGGATGAGAGCACGATTATTTATTTTGTGGCTGCAGCTGCTTTTATTGGGGTACTTGGATTGGTTATTGACTATATTCGAAATCGTGAATATTACAAACAGCTCAGAAATGCGGTTGAAGGATCTGATGAATTGCAGGCGGCAGCGATCGTGCAGTCAGCTGTTACGGCAGAGCAGCACCTGGTCATACGCTTGTTAGACCGGCAAAATAGCGCTTATTTGAATAAACTTGGAGCATATCGCCGCCAGCAAGAGCTCCACAACCATTTTGTTCTGCAGTGGGTGCACCATATGAAGACCCCTTTATCGGTTATAGATATACTCTTGCAAGAAAGCCTGAAGCAGATGCCTTCTTCTGAAGAGGAGCAGAAAGAGCTTATTCTCAGTCTACATGAAGAGGCTGATCGAATGACGAGAGGTCTGGAGATGCTACTGTATACCGCGCGTCTCGATAAGTTCGAAATGGATATTCATCTCAAAAAAGTGCCGCTGCACAACGTAATTCGTGAAGTTCTGATTGCACACAAGCGGCTTTGTATCCGTCATGCCGTAATACCGCAAATTGATGGTGAGGCATGCCCGGAAACGGATGAGAAGTGGATAACAGTCGTACTAAATCAAATAGTCAGCAATGCAATTAAATACAGCAAACACAAACAAGGCATGAAAAGCCTTGTTTTTCACTTAGAGCAGAATACAGAAACAGGTTGTAAAATTAGCATAACAGATGAGGGGAGCGGCATAGCAACGCACGATATACCACGAATATTTGATCCTTTCTTTACCGGTGAGAATGGGCAATCTGCAGGAGAATCGACGGGAATGGGATTGTATTTGGCGAAGCAGGTGTGCGGCAGGCTAGGTCACGTACTATCGGTATCGTCGGAACTAGGCATAGGTACGACTTTTACAATCACTTTTCAACCTGAGAGCCTACATATTTTAGGCGGAAAAACAGGAAAAAGCATGTAGGCAATGTGACAACTTTGTTATGTGTGAAGTGTGATTTTGTAATGTAAATCGATGGGTTCAGCGAGCATGGCCCGCTATACTAAATTTTGTTAAGACCTACAGACTATGCAGACTGAAACGGGGGGAGGAAAATTGAATAATGACTTTACTTGAAACGCAGGGGCTGAGTAAAATTTACAGCTCCAAAGGCAATGTTGTTTGTACAGCTTTACATGACATTGATTTACGTGTAGAAAGCGGCGAATTTGTCGGTGTTATGGGGCCATCCGGAAGCGGCAAGACAACCTTGCTTAATCTGCTCGCTGCAATTGATCGTCCGACGGCCGGATATATAGAAATTAATGGTATTGATCCAAGCAAGCTCAGCAATAAAAATTTGGCGTTTTTCAGAAGGCGCGAGCTTGGTTTCATCTTTCAGGATTTCAATTTGCTGGACTCGCTGTCCATCAAAGAAAATATTATCTTGCCGCTTGTACTGGAAGGGGTGGCCCCTAAGTTAATCGAACATAGATTGTATATGCTAGCCGAGCGGTTAGAAATTGCCAAACTGTTGAACAAACGTACGTATGAGGTGTCTGGTGGTCAGAAGCAGCAAGCGGCTATTGCACGTGCCTTCATTAATGAACCGTCGTTAATGCTTGCAGATGAGCTGACCGGCAATCTGGATTCGAAGTCCGCGAAGGATGTGATGGATTCGTTGAAGGAGTTGAACGAACATTTGAAGGCAACGGTGTTAATGGTGACGCACGACCCGTTCTCGGCAAGCTATTGCCAGCGTATTGTATTTATTAAGGACGGCAGAATCTTCTCGGAAATTCGGCGGGGCTCCAATCGACAAACGTTTTTCCAACAAATATTGGACGCCCTGAGCGTGCTCGGAGGGAATTTTAATGACGTTCCGTTCGCTCGCGCTTAGCAACATTCGCGGCAACTGGCGGTCGTACAGCGCATTTTTTATGAGTTGCGTGTTCTCTGTAATGATCTTTTACATGTATGCAGCGTTTCTTGCTCATCCCGACCTCGCGAGTGGCCATATCTTAGGGTCTGTGAAAGTAAGACAGGGGATGTTGTTCTGCCAATACATTATCGTTGTTTTCTCGTTTCTGTTCGTACTTTATTCCAGTTCGGCGTTTTTGAAGTCGAGGAGGAAGGAATTCGGTCTTCTTTCTTTGTTTGGAATGACGCATCGGCAGCTTCTTATACTTATTATTTTAGAAAGTACCGTTATAACGATTACGGCCATTGGGGCTGGTATCGGCTTGGGCATTTTTTTCAGCAAGCCATTCTTTATGGCACTTGCTGTGCTGTTAGGGTTGAAGGATCCGATCCCGGTTGCCATACCGTTACGTTCGGTATGCATGACGGCTGGTAGTTTCTTCATGCTGTTCACACTCATTTCCTTGGGAACGGCTTTGCAGGCGGGACGTACGAAAATTGTTGTTTTGCTTAATGCAGCGGGCGGTCCGAAAGAAAAACCCGTTTATTCGTCATGGCTTGCTGTGCTTTCGGTCGTCTGCATAGCAGCCGCATATATTATGGCTCTAATGTTAAATGTAAAGAACTTCAACATGCTGGCGCTGTATATTTTGCTTACCATTTTACCTGGAACTTACCTGTTATTTACGCAGTTTAGTGGATTGCTGCTTCGATTTATCCAAAGTTGTACAGCCATATACTACAACCGAACGAATCTGATCGTATTCGCTCAGCTTGACCAAAAGCTGAAGGAGAATGCACGAATGCTGTTTATTGTATCGATTTTAAGTTCGGTTATTTTAACGGCCTCCGGTACGATTTATATGCTTGGACTTGCGGTGCAACTGGACGATATCAAGACGCAGTATGATGATGCCCAAGGAGTGATATCGCTAACGATGTTCATTGGGGTGTTCATCAGTTTGCTGTTTTTCATAGCCGCCGGCAGCTTGATTTACTTTAAACTGTTTACGGAACTGCAGGAAAATCAGGCGCAATATAAGGCGCTGACCCGAATTGGGATGTCTTCAGGCGAGCTTCGGAGAATTGTTGTTACGCAGACTGGTATTCTATTCTTCGTGCCCTGTCTTGTCGGCATCGTTCATGCGCTAGTCGCGCTCAAAGCACTGAACAACCTGCTTATGGTATCCAATTGGGTTTATTCGTTCGTCATCATCGGCATTTATATGGCCATGCAGACGATCTATTTCCTAGTCGCCTGCAGCAGCTATATGAAAATCATAAATTTGACCAAGGAGCATCAGTTATGAAATCATCATTAAAAATAGTTGTTTTTATGATCGCTATTCTTCTTCTGTCGACTAGCGGTTATTCACAGACTATAGCTAACGCCGACTCAGGCGACTCAAATAAAAAAATTCAGAAGATCGAACGCTTTGTTGAAGAACAAAGAAGTAAGAGTAAAACGCCGGGAATATCGCTAGTCATTGTAGAGAAGGGGAAAACGATATATCAGAAAGGTTTCGGTTACGCGGATGTAAAGACGAAAAAGCCAGTAACCGGTGATACTTTATTTGAAATAGGCTCAACAACGAAAGCTTTCACAGGTCTAGCCATTTTGAAATTGGAAAAAGAAGGGATGTTAAAACTAACCGATGATGTCAAGAAGTATATACCGTGGTTGGAGTTAACTTATAATGATGAGCCGCAAACGATCACTCTAAATCAGCTCCTTCATCATACTAGCGGAATAGCATCGAATACAATAACCCACATACCTGAAGGTAATACAAATGAAGCGTTAGAACTAACCGTTAAAACATTACTAAACCAGCAGCTGAATCGTAAACCGGGTAGCTCCTTCGAATATGCAACAATTAATTATGATGTATTGGGACTCGTGATCCAGATTGTAACGAAGATGCCTTATGATATTTACATGAAACAGCATATTTTAGAACCGATCGGAATGAAGGATTCATTTGTTGGACTGCATCAATCCCAGTCCGCAGAGCTGGCTACCGGATATAAAATAGGATTTATGAAAGAACAAGCCTACTCACCACCTATATATCGAGGGAATATACCAGCTGGATATATTATCAGCAATGCAAACGATATAGCGAAATGGATGACTCTGCAGCTAGGAACTGATCCGAGCAATGCTATGGATAAACAGTTAATAAAAGAATCACATGTTCCTGACCAAACTGTAGAGCCTTTTGATGTGAATACTTACTATGCCAGCGGATGGGGAATCCAGACAAAAAAAGATAAACAATATATATTTCATGCCGGAGAGAATCCGACATATACTTCGTATTTTATCATGCAGCCCGATGAACAGTTGGGGGTAGCCATCTTGACCAATATGAAAACGAGTTTTACAACTGCGATAGGTCAAGGAGTTATGGACCTGTGGGAGGGGAAAGACGTAACCAACAGTTACTCTGACAGCTACCAAAATTTAGACCGAATCGTGACAATCGTATGTATAGCCGTCGGCTGTTTCGGGGTATTATTCATATTTTTGATAATAAGAGTCATGATGAAACTCGCTCGAAAACAACGGATTTGGACAAAGTTAAATGTAAAAAGAATCCTGCTGCTGCTGCTGCATACATTGATCATTGCGGCAGGTTTGACATTAATGATTATGTTTCCGAAAATTTTACTTGGAGGATTGCCTTGGTCATTTATAAAAGTATGGGCACCTACTACGATCTGGGTGACTATTTGTAGTGCTATAGCTGTATGCATCATCTATTATATCTTTGGATTAATGCTTATTTTTTCAAAGAAAATGAAAGTATCATAAAGACAAAGAATCTTGTTCAAAAGGTACGAGAACTTGGGGATGGACGAAACGATCCACCCGGGCTCTCGTTTTCTTGCGTAATTCCAAACACTTCAGGAGGAAGCAGAATGATCCAGATAAATTTATTAATGGAGATGATATCGACAAATGACAAACAGTCTAATCGTGGTATGCCTGCTGACAATGATCATTCATACGGCAGAAACCCTGTCGTATTCTGTTCGCTTTGCCGGAGTGAAGCTGAACAAGATCGCCATAGCATTATCGTTGACCGGAATTATTGTACTAGTATCCAGAACGGCTAATATGATCCAAGCACCGCTTACCGCCAAATTTGTTGACTTTGCCAAAACACACCCGGATTTTCCCTTAATCAATTATTTGCGGATCATCATGCTGGCTTCATCGCTTGGCACTTTGATAGCGATTGCCATATTCCCTACCTTCGTGGGTCTGTTTGGAAGAGTGATATCCAAGCTGGAGGTGGAAGGCTCTATACCTAAGCTACTGACCAGCGTCACCATCGGCCAGCTTAAGAACACACGGAAATATATCAAAAAACCGAAAATAAAACTGCCCAGCTTCAGATATCTTGGCATTCCCAAACGTTTTATTATCATGAATATCTTTGTTACTGCGTTCTATACTGTAGGAGTGCTCTCCTCATTGTACGCGGCGCATTTATCGCCAGAGTTCAGCACAACCGCCTCTCAAGCTTCAGGACTTATCAACGGGCTGGCTACAATCCTGCTGACCATCTTCATTGACCCGCAGCTTGGCATTATCACGCATAAGGCTACGGAGCATTTGGAATATCGCGACCAGTTGGGAAAAATCTATGTGCTGCTGATGGGCGCACGTTTCCTCGGAACCTTGCTGGGCCAGCTTGTGCTTGAGCCTGCTTCTTATTTCATCAGCTGGCTGGTACAGCTGATATAGTGCACAACCACACTGCGCCGAAACAGGCGTTGCAGTGTGGCTGTTTCTTTGGGCAGCAGCTCTACTTCGGAATCTTGGATTCCGCCGTCCGGAGCGCAGCTGATATCTTCTGCTCCCAGCTGTACATCTGCTGAACCATGACGCGTATTTCGCTCATCTTGGCATAAGACAGCTTAATCCCTGCAGCGGCTGCAACAGCGTCTCCTGCTTTGATGGCTCCTTTATAACGTTTGTCAGCTTCAGAACGTATAGCTTGCAGCTCGCTTACTTTTTTGTTCTCTGCGGTAATTTGCTTCCGCAAAGCAGAAACCGGGGCAAGGGCATCCTTTGTCGGTTTGATTTTGGCAGCGGTAGACTTCCGCGCTTCAGCAAGGGCTGTAGTCTTTACTTTGATCTCTGCACGCGCAGCGGTTGCAGATGCCTTCAGTTTATTGCGCTTCAGATTCAAGAAAGCAGCAGACTTCTGATTATTGGCTTTACGGGCGGCTGAGGCCTGCTTGCCAAGTGTTGTGTACTGTTCCAGCAACGGTGCATGCTTCTTCTGCATCGCTTCAGCCTCGGATTTCAGTCTGTTGAGGAGAGTCTGATTAATGGACTGAAGCTGCGAATTAATCGCGGAAAGATCGCTGGTATTTTGTTTGCGGAGCGTCTGATTCCTCGAAATTTCAGCTTTAAGCGTAACTTGCAGTCCGGTGTAATCCTCATATAAATCATGAAATTCTTCCAGCGCGGAGTCCCAGTCTCCTGCTGCTGCGGCCAGCGGAATATTGCCCGTAAGGAGCACTAATACAATTAGCAAACCAGCCAATCTTCTGAAGTAAACGGGCACAGCCTTTCTGTTCATGGAACTTTCTTTGCCTGATGAATAAATCATCTTCTTCATCTCCTGTCTGCATTGCGTTAAAGCGCACAAAAAAAGCACCCCCAAGAAAGGCATAATGCCTGTCCTGCGAGGTGCTTCGCCCGCTCAACGTATATATTTGTTACTCACTATAGCTTGAAATTAATGGATAGTCAAGAGCGAAGTGGAACGCCAGTTCGTTTTATTGAAAATATATAAATTTATATGCTCCACGCTATAAATTATCCTCTATTTCTCGCTGAAACGGATACCGTCCTTTTGAGGACGGCGAAGCCGGTTCTACTTGCTTAACTACATTTCCAGATATAACCTATTCTATGATATGATGAGTGAAAGAATATACAAGGAGGACGCCGATGAATCTGGCGAATAAGATAACCGTGACGCGAATAGTAATGATCCCCGTTTTTGTAATGCTGTTTCCTATATATCCGGATGAGCATAGATCAGATGCTAATGTACTGTGCGCTTGTCCTGACTGTCTATTCGGGTTATCTATACATAAAGAATAATTACCGTATTCTGAAGCTTGATCAACATTGAACAGCAGGAGGTATATGTGATCCACGCTAACAAACAACCCTATGACAAAATAGCGCTCATCACTGGAACCTCCAGCGGGTTTGGGATGCTCAGCGCGCTTACCCTTGCGGAGAAAGGGTATCAGGTTATCGCTTCTATGCGGGATTTAAGCCGCAAAGACGAGCTGGTGCAACAGGCTGAGCAAGCCGGAGTTCTAGGGCGGATTCATCTGCTGACAATGGATGTGACAGATACGGCATCCATTGAATCGGCTGTCTCGGAGATTATTGAGCAGTTCGGCAGGCTCGATGTTTTGGTTAACAATGCAGGTTTTGCTGTCGGCGGCTTTATGGAGGAAGTAAGTATGGAGGAGTGGCGCCGGCAGATGGATACCAACTTTTTTGGCCTGGTGGAGGTCACCAAGAACATCATTCCCTTGATGCGCAAGCAGCAGACGGGCACTATTATTAATGTCAGCAGTGTGAGCGGACGGTTTGGATTTCCCGGTTATGCGCCATATGCTGCTTCAAAGTTCGCGGTTGAGGGCTTCAGCGAGAGCTTGCGCCAGGAACTGTCGTCATTTGGCATCAGAGTTGTGCTGGTGGAGCCCGGATCTTTCCGCACGCCTATCTGGGGCAAAGGTATAGAGGGAATTCAGAGCCTGGCCGATTCACCGTACAAGGAGAAGCTGGAAGAGGTGCTGCGTTATTCCCGGAGAACCGCAGAGACGGCTCCCGATCCCCGGCAGGTGGCTGAGCTGATCGGGCGTATTGCCGCCATGTCCGCACCGAAGCTCCGCTATCCCGTTGGGAAAGGGACAAGAACCCTGATTCTAGGTAAAACGCTGTTTCCCTGGAAAATGCTGGAGCGTATCATCTCCCGGTCACTCGCAAAACTGAAATAAACTTTACATCCTAAGAATTGAGGTGTGACGATGCCGGATACTGTGGGGCTGCACATATGCTTCGACGAGCTTGGCCGTGAGATTGAAATCCTTGATGTGACCCCGGTAGCGCGGGATAAATACCGCATTGAAGAGACACCGATCTTTAACCCGGGTATCGCGCTAGGCGACATCATCAGAGTGAAAGAGAAGCAGGGCATTTCATATTACGTGGAGACGGTGGAGAAATCCGGGTTCAGAAGATACGCCTGGCTGCTCAGCAAGGAAGCGGCAAGCTCGAAGGAGATCCGGGATATGAAGCAGCGCATCGAGGACGGCGAGGGGAGAACGGAGCAGATCTTCGGCGGTTTGCTTGTCATCCATATGCCCCATAGCTCTGGAATTGATGTCGAAAGCGAAATGGCCAGAATTATTGAACGATTTGAACTCTAAACTAATCAACTGAGGTGGCAAAATGAAAAAGTTTCTGAAGCAATGGGTGCCCAGCATCCTTATCGGGGTTGTCCTGTCCTTATTTATCCGTACTTATGTTGCCGAGGCGATGCGTGTGCCTACCGATTCAATGGATCCGACGATCGAGGTTAACGACCGTCTAGTCGTAGAGAAAATGCTCTGGCTGACCACGCTGAAGCATGGCGATATTGTTGTGTTTATTCCGCCTGTAGAGGGCGTGCAGAAAAAATACGTCAAACGGCTGATGGGACTGCCGGGAGACACCGTTGAGATTAAAGATGGGGCTTTGTTCAGAAACGGGGAGAAGCTCGACGAGCCGTATCTTAAGGAAACGATGAACTATACTTTCGGGCCGGTCACCGTTCCTGCAGACCATTACTTTTTCCTCGGCGATAACCGGAATGTCAGCTATGATGCCCATTTGTGGCCGACGCCTTTTGTGGCCAAGGATAAGCTGATCGGCAAAATGCTCGTCGACATCAGTGATCTGTTCTAACCCGTTACTTCGCGATGGGATAATCAACAACTACGACATTTTCAATAATCCCCTCTAGCAGTTCAACAAAATGGCGGTGTGCCGGATGGGGCCCGTATTGGCGGAGGGCTTCCTGATCTGCAAAGGTCACGCGAAGCCCTAGTGTGTATCCATGCATATTCTCAGTCTCTTCCGTGACATTCACACCTGCCGTAAGTTCTACGATTCCCGGTATTTGGTCCTTTAAACCCAGAAGTGTCTGCACCAGCAGCGCTTCTTTTTGTGGTTCATAATGCTCATTTAATTTAAAGATAACCAGATGCTCGAACATTTTACAACCTCCTGAAAGTTTTGTGAGCAATCGCTCCTTTGTTTAACTTCATCACAAAACGGCTTCGGAAGCAAATGCTTAGTTTTGTGAGCAATCGCTCCATGGTTTAAATTCATCGCAAAACGGTTTCGGAAGCAAACGGTTAGTTTTGTGAAGAGCAGTTTCAGTATACAACACAGGTCTTGTGAAAGGAGTACATTATGCCGGATACTTTTGCAACAAACATCAAATTCCCCTTAGCTTTAAGATCAATGCTGGGTATGGTTTTCCTGATCGCCATCGAAATTCAAATGATTTATATAAATTCATCTAACACGGCTCATCCTCACCCCGCACTGAGTTATTTCGTAGTAACCTGGCTCTGCGTCTGCGGTTTGTTGCTGCTGTTCTTTATGTTTCAAGCGCTGCGGAAGGCAACTGAAATTAAATGGGGGAGAGAGTCCATCTTTCTCCGAAATAGAAGGCTGTTGCCGGGAGAGATTAAGTGGATTATGATTGATGGTCCTTTAATCGGTATCATGCCAAGAGGGGAACGTATTGTACCTGTCAATCTATGCTTCAGATTTATGGATAACCGGGAGCAGGCGATGAAGGAGTTGACCAGCTGGGCTGAAGTAAACGGGGTCCAGCTAAAATACAAAAGATTCTTAAAATGGATGTAAAATCATACCGGTGGGTGGCTAAAGTAGGGGATTCATTTGAACTATGCCGGAGGCGTGAATGCGACTTTCACCATATTGTTACTTTGAGCACTTTTGACTATGATCAAGTAAAGCTCTGGGAATTTATTGATTCCTGTACATAAGAAGGGGTGCTGATACTTGAAAGTACATGTCACAGATCTCAAAAATGGCGATTGCCTTATCACGGACACTTTCAATAGTCTGGGCCTGCATGTTCTCCCTAAGGGAACTGTCGTAGAACGGGAGGAAATTACCATCCTGATGCGGCACAAAATAGATTATGTGGATATTGAGGCGCGCTTGCTGTCCCGTGATGGGGAAGATGCGGATTTAAACCACGGTTTGAATGAGGATTTTGATCTCGCGATACAAAATTACGAATCTATTTTTATGGAGGCGCTGGCTCAGGGAAGCTTTAGCCCGTCCATGGTGGACGACACACTGCGGCCGCTGCTGGAAACACTGGATGCGCAAAAAGATGTAGTTTCTCTGCTGCTCCTGCTTGACCGGGACGATATTGACACCTATCAACACTCTTTGCTGGTAGGGATGCTGTCTTATTATATTGCTTCCTGGCTTGGCTATTCCAAAGAGGAACGGTACATGATCAGCCGTGCCGGCTATCTGCATGATATCGGCAAGAGCCAGGTGCCATTGTCCATTCTGAATAAAGTTGGACTGTTGAACGCTATCGAGGAGGACGAGCTGAGACGCCATACTTCCCACGGCTACGATATTATCCGCAGCTCTATGAAGGATGAAGGTACGGCGCTCGTAGCGCTGCAGCATCATGAGTTTGAAGATGGTTCAGGTTATCCGAACATGATCCGTAAAGGTGAAATTCACCCGTATACCGAAATCGTCACTGTAGCAAACATTTACATGGGACTTACAACCTCGCGACTGAACCAGCCCAAACAGGGATTGGTTACCGTGCTGCGCCAAGTGCATGAGATGGGCTTCGGCAAGCTGAATGGTAATGTAGTACAGGCGCTTACAGGTCATATGCTGCCAGGCTTCGTAGGCAAGAATGTCCGGCTCAGCAACGGGGAAATAGGCACCATCGTGATGAATAATCCGCTGGATCTGTTCAAGCCGCTGGTAAAAGTGAACGAAACGTTCAGAGATTTGTCACGGGAGCGCAGCCTGTCGGTTGAAGAGGTATTTATCTAAACGGTATAGGTGTATCACCAAGCCAGCTCATAGCAAAGGCTATCTGATAGCGGTCTGTAGCAGACCCATCGGATAGCCTTTTTGTGTACCACCGGATTTGAATTCAGCCGCTAGATTGGCTATGATGAATGAAAGATTACTATAGGAATTGCAGCCGAATGGACATGCGGGACTTGTAGAAGTTAGAAGAGGAGAACTAATTATGAATGTCGACAACAACCAGATGGAGAATTTAAAACAGATCAAACACGAATTGACCCGCTTTATGATGATTTATAGATTCGCTCTGGAGGAAATGGAGACCAAGATTGAAATTTTGAAACAGGAGTTTCAGATCCTTCATGACTACAGCCCGATAGAGCATACCAAATCACGGATCAAATCCCCGGAGAGCATTATGAGTAAAATGCTGCGCAAGAATAGCGAGCTTTCGCTGGCTGCCGTGAAATCCAGCATCAAGGATATCGCCGGTCTGCGAATCACCTGCTCTTTTATCTCGGATATATACAGTGTCAGTGAAATGCTGCAGAAGCAGGATGATCTGAAGGTGCTTGAGGTTAAGGACTATATTAAGAATCCGAAACCGAATGGGTACCAGAGTCTGCATCTGCTTGTGGAGGTTCCGGTATTTCTGTCGGACTGCACGGAGCTGGTATGTGTTGAAGTGCAGATCCGTACGATTGCGATGGACTTCTGGGCTAGCCTTGAGCACAAAATTTTCTATAAATACAGCCAGTCGGTACCTGAACATCTGACCCGCGAACTTAAACAAGCCGCTGATAAAGCAGCTGATCTCGATCTGCAAATGGAACGCCTGCACCGCGAGATTCAGGAAATTAAAGATGCCCAGGAGGACGATTCCTTTGAAGAATTGCGCCGGATCATCCTCAACAACCAGCAATTACATCTGCCCGCCGATTTCATCAAGCTGTTAGGGAATTAGTCATAGTCTAAGCAGTGCTGATGCGTATAGCATGTACATATATTTACTGGAATCCACCGGCAGTGTTCGTAGCGGCACGCTTTAATCTCTAGGAGGAAGTTCATGAAACCATACAAAGTGATTAGCCTGGATATGTTTCAGACACTGGTAAATATCCAGGGCAGGACGGGAAATGTGTGGAGGCCGATCCTGCAGGAGCGCTATAGCGAGGAACGGGCGGCAGAGCTTGGCGGGCTGCTGTTAAGCCACTATTACAAGGCCGCGACAGCAATCCGCGATTCCGGGGTCTACTGGACCAGCAGAGAGATATACAGCGACAGCTTCCAGAAAGTGTTTCAGCAGGAGGCAATGGAGTATGATTACCTGCAGGCAGTAGATGTTTTATTTGCCGAACACCGTTTGTCAGAGTTGTATGAGGAGACGGAGCGTTTTTTGCAGCGGATTACTGGAGAATATCAAGTGTGTATTGTCAGCGATACAGATGTGGAGATGCTTCCCGATTTCTACAAGAGTTACCCTATCAGGCTGTTTACTTCAGAAGAGCACCTGTCGTATAAGAATGACAGCCATAACCGGATGTTTGGCGAAGTTATTGCGCATTATGGTGTAGAACCCGGACAGATTATCCATATTGGTGATTCTGTTTCGGATGTGCTGGGAGCGGCAAGAGCAGGCATTAAGGCCTGCTGGCTTAACCGGAATCAAGAGGTCTGGAACCATGAGGTGCAGCCGGATTATGTGGTGAAGAATTTGGATGAGTTTTACGAGTTGCTATAAGGCTGCGCGATTGATGCACGTCAAGGAGGGGCCGTTCCGGAAGGAGATGGACTTTATTATGGAGAGCTATAGATCAGCAGATCAGGAACTGGACCGTTTGCGTTACCCTATAGGAAGGTTCGAAGCGGCAGAATGCCGGACAGGCGAAGCACGGAATCAGTCGGTTCAAGATATCCGCCAGCTGGCGGATATCTTAAGCAAAGCGGTAGAGCCGCTGACACTGGAGCAGTTGAACACACCCTACCGGCCAGGCGGCTGGAGCGTACGGCAAGTGGTGCATCATCTGGCAGATACGAATATGTATGCCTATCTGCGTTTTAAGCGGGGATTGACTGAGGATGCCCCCGAGATACCTTCGTACCGGCAGGACTTATGGGCGGAACAAAGCGATTACCTGGAGGAGCCCATTGAATCTTCTCTTCAGCTGCTGAAGCACCTCAACGGGAGATTTGCGCTTTTGCTGGATGCGATGAACGAAGCGGACTATAATCGAACCTTTGTAAGCCTGGGACTCGGGACAATGACGCTGGATACGGCAGTCCAAAGATATGTATGGCATAACCGTCATCATACCGCTCAAATCAGCTCATTGGTACTTCGAAGTGGCTGGTAATCGCCCCTAATAAAAAAGAGCAAGTGGTCAGGGAAAACTTCCCGCCGCCTGCTCTTTAATTTTGTCCGGCCGCGGATGTCTTAGTCCCGGCTGGCTTGAACGATTTTATCGGCAATTTGCCGAGGATTCGTGTGAACGGTTGTCATATGATCACCGGTAAACTTCTTAAGTTCAAGCTTCTGAAATGCCGGACCTGCCGGCTCAGGAATAACCTTCCGGTATAGGGATTGTGCCTGCTCAGATGTGGCTGTATTGACGAAGACGTCGCGGAACAAACCGACAATGAGAAGGATACCTGAAGGCGGGCAAAAGATGTGCCGGCAGGTGCAGAAAATGGGGAAAAATATGCAGGTAGATTCTGTTTCGCATTCGTTTATAATTAGTACAAATAGGCTAGCGAATACAAGGAGGTTTAGGAATGCCTTTACCACGGGGAGCAGATGCCCGGTCCAAAAAGAAGCTTAGTCTGACTTGGCTGCTTATTGCCCTGGTAACACTCGTGTTTCTGCTCACAACAACGATTGTACTCATCGGTTCATATGAATCTAAGAAAAAATCACTGATGGAAACAACACTTAATCTGAATCTGTCCAATGCCGAGAGAATGAGCAAGACCGTAGATTCACTTTTTCGTTCCATGCGCAGCAGTCTGCTGTATAGCGCAGATCAGATTTCCAAGCATGAGACAGCAGAGCCGGGAGCTATTGACCGCTATTTAGAGCTAATGCGCAACAGCAGCAACTATTTTAATTCGATAATTCTGATAAACGCTGACGGCGTGGTTCTTAACAATTCACCTGCATCGCTGGGGATCGTCGGGCAACCCATAGTATCTCCTCCAGTCAAGGAAGCGCTGCGGTTAAAAAACTCATATTTATCCGCACCGTACACCACCACCTCAACGGGAAGAATGCTTTTCTTTATGAGCGAGCCGCTGTACAGCGAAGACAAGGGATATCTTGGAGTGCTCGGAGGCACCGTCTATCTGCAGGACTTCAATATCCTCAATATGATTTTCGGAAATAATAACATAGATGATACCGGCTCTTATTACTACATCGTCAGCTCTGAAGGGCATGTGCTGTTCCATCCCGATAAAGAGCGGATGAATGAAGATGTTAGCGCTAATAAGGTGGTACAGGAGCTGATGAAAGGTGAAAGCGGGCAAATGGAGGCGCTAAACGTAAAAGGGCAGTCCATGCTAGCCGGCTTTTCCGCCGTTCCGGCGAATGGCTGGGGAATTGTCGTCGTATCACCTGTAGATTTCATTCAGGAACAATTAATGGCCTATATGCGCAAGATTCTTACTTATACGATTATTCCTTTTGTAATATTGCTGATTTTTGTTTTTCTGCTGGCCCACCAGTTGGCCAAGCCATTCGTGTTTCTAGCTGACCTGGTGAACAGGATCGGCAAAGACAATATGAAGGTGCCTGAACTGAAACCTCATTGGAACCGGGAAGCGGATCTGCTGACCCAAGCAGTTGTTATAGCCTGGAAAGATATCCAGAAGCAGAATGATCAACTGGCCCAGGAGGCGATGACCGATCTGCTGACAGGGCTTGTGAACCGCAGATCACTGGAAATCAGTATGAATCAGTGGATCGCCGCGCGAATGCCTTTTTCCCTGATCGTCCTGGATGTGGACAAGTTCAAATTTGTGAATGATACGTATGGCCATTTGACTGGAGATGAGGTGCTTCGCCAGGTAGCCGGAATTATCAGCGCCAATGTCCGTCCAGGAGAGGTATGCTGCCGTTTCGGCGGAGAAGAGTTTGTAGTGCTGCTTCCAAGGACAAAGGCTGAAGATGCTTATATCGTCGCCGAAAGAATCCGCAAGACATTAGAGAAAAGCGACGTTCCTCTGGCTATGCGGGTAACTTCCTCACAGGGCATTGCCCATTATCCCACACACGGCGTCTCGCTGGAAGAGCTGCTTGGACAGGCGGACCGGGCGTTATATGCAGCCAAGAATAGAGGCAGAAACCGGACTATTATCGCCGGTGAATAAGGTCGCAGCATCTTTGCGGAAATTTAATAAGCTGTATCCATGGGGTAATTTTATTCCTGGACTTGGAGTGAGAAATTCGTCACCTGGGCCTGGGCGGATACATATCCTACTGCAGAACGAATAAAAAACGGTCAGCAGAAGGGAAGGATTGCAAAGTGACGTCATACATGGATTACAAGTCTCCCAATACACAGTTTACTTTTGATGTAAACAGCAATACAACGTTTAAGAAGGATGCCAACAACTATATCAATACCTTGTCGATAAAGGAATTGAACACCCTGGATAACACGTCTCTGCTCGATATTTTCCTCAGCAAATCCAATGTCGTCGAACCGCATTATCATCAAAATGCTGCTGAGCTGATCTATTGCATCTCCGGTGCGGCAGTGGTTTCCATAATCAATCCCTTTACGAATGAGCTGCTGCATTTTCCGATCTGCCCCGGTCAAGTAGCGAATGTGCCGCAGGGGTGGTGGCATTATGAGGTCGCAACGATAGATTGCACCCATCTGCTGGCTATCTTTAATGCACCTGTCCCGGAAGTGATTCTGGGTTCGGACATTCTGAGTCTCACACCGGCGAATGTACTTGCCCATACTTACTGTCTTAACGAAGCTAAAGTGAAGGATGCACTGGCTCCGCTTCAACCGGGTACCTTTATCGGACCGCCCGCGGACTGCTGTGAACCATCAAAGATGGCTGGTGAAAATATCGCAGCCCCCAATATGGCTCCTCACATGCCTATGCATGTTCCGCATGCCCCGCAAGTGCACTCCTTCGGGTACCAGCCATACGTCAATCCCGGCTATTATGGCCAGCCTTATGTTCAGCAGTATCACCAGCAGCCTTATGCCCAGGCCTATCCGGTTTATCAGAATGTGGTGAACCCTCCGGAGAATCTGTAAACTTATCTCACGTCCATCACCAACTACAGCCTCAGCGCTATCCTGAACCCGTCGAATTGACGGGTTTATTTATTTTGACTCTATATTCATGGTATCGTAGAGAGGGAATTATAGGCTTGTAAATTTTAACGATAAATGGAGATTATGCAAAATGAGATATGATGTCTTAATTGTCGACGACGAGGCCGTGCTGGCGGAAACTACCTGTGAGTATCTAAATATGTTTGAGGTTCGGACCGCTTATGTAACCAGTGCGGCAGAATGTGAGCGGTTTGTGCAGGAGCATGAACCGTCACTTATTCTCCTGGATATTAACCTGGGTGAAAGCTCGGGTTTTGATCTGTGCAAAAAACTAAGAGGGACACTGCAGATCCCGATTCTATTTATAAGTGCCCGTTCCAGCGACGATGATATTCTGATTGCGCTTAATATTGGCGGAGACGATTACATCCATAAGCCCTATACACTCAGTGTGCTGCTGGCAAAAGTAAAGGCTGTGCTGAAGCGGTACGGTAACAAGGATCAAGCGGAACAGCTGGTGTTTGGCCAGGTGCGGATTGATACCCAGCTCTCCCGTGTTCTCGTAAACGGAGAGGAGATCCGCTTCAAAACCATGGAGTACAAGCTGCTCTGTTATTTGGCACAGCATAAGAACCGGGTGGTGCCGAAGGAAGAACTATTCGCCAAAGTATGGGAGGATTCGTTCACCGGTGATGGAACGCTGAATGTGCATATCCGCCACCTGCGTGAAAAGATCGAATACGATCCCAACAGTCCGCAGTATATTAAGACCGTGTGGGGAAAGGGCTATGTGCTGGAGGATAGTCCCCGATGAGGTCCAGGGGAGTACTCCTGACAATGCTCGCTGTTTTTATTGCAGGAGTTGTTTTTTCGCTGTCCATAATCCCGGAAGGCATTGACATGAGGCTGGATATGGTTATGGCCAACGATGTGCTGAAGACTGTTGAGAAGAACTGGGAGCGGATTGAGCAAGTAGATTACAGCGGTATCACGCAGCAATTCGCCGTTTTGGATCAAGAGGGACTATTGCGCTACCAAACGGCGGACGGAATGTTCACGGGGCTGAATGATGCTATCCGCAACAGGGATGCAATCCTTGATGTAACGGTGCAGGGTGTGACGGCAGGCAAGCTTATTATCCGGGAGGACTACAGTGCAAGGCTCCAGCAGAATAAGCAGCAGCTGGTGACGGTTATCACAGTCAGTTTTTGCATGATGCTGGTATTGGGCGGGCTTTATGTTTTTTATTTGCAGCATGCCTTTATCTCACCATTCAAGAAGCTGCAGGGTTTCGCACGGAATGTGGCCCGGGGGAATCTGGAACTCCCGCTCAGTATGAACAAAAATAATCCGTTCGGCGTTTTCACCGAAAGCTTTGACATTATGCGTGAACAGCTCGCTGCGGCCAGGAAAAGCGAATATGAAGCCAACCGCAGCAAAAAGGAGCTGGTAGCCAGCCTCAGTCATGATATAAAAACACCCGTTGCTTCGATTAAGGCGGTCAGCGAACTGATGCTGCTTCGCGCAATGGACGCAAAGGACATCAGACAATTGAACATGATTAATGCCAAAGCCGAGCAGATAGATCTTATGGTAACGGATATGTTTCATGCGACGCTGGAGGAGCTGCAGGAATTAAAGGTTAAAGGAACTGAGGAATACAGCAGTATCCTGGATGATATCCTGCAAAATGCCGACCTGGATAACCGGATATTTCACGACCCGATCCCGGAGTGCATGATTTATGCGGATGCGCTGCGGCTGCAGCAGGTTTTTGACAACATTCTTAGCAACTCCTATAAATATGCAAATACAGCGGTAACCGTTGTTACTTACCTAACCTCCGGTTATTTACAAATCGATATTATGGATTACGGCAAAGGTGTAGACCCGGATGAGCTGCCGCTGTTGTTCAACAAATTCTACCGGGGACAAAATATAACCGGTCAGGCCGGAGCGGGACTCGGGCTTTATATTTCCAAATACCTGATGCAGGGCATGCAAGGCGAGATTGAATGCAGCAATCGTGAAGGCGGCTTTACGGTAAGCCTGCGATTAAAGCTGGTGTAAACGAATTAAGGAATGGTTAAGGTTCCGGCAAAGAAGGATTAAGAATTGATTGTGTATGATAGATCTGCAAGCTACTAATGAACAAAGGATGATCCATTCATGCAGAATACAATTCTCAGAACCGAAAAATTATGTAAAAGCTTCTCTTCCGGCGGAGTACAGCAGCATGTGCTGAAAAATTTGGATATCAGCCTGATGGAAGGGGATTTCACGATTATCATGGGCAGTTCGGGTTCGGGCAAATCGACGCTGCTGTATGCCCTGTCCGGTATGGACAGACCGTCGCTCGGTGAAGTTCATTTCGCGAACGCCAACATTGCCAAGCTGAGCAATGACCAGCTTGCCATATTCCGCAGGAACCATTGCGGATTTGTTTTCCAGCAAATCTATCTGCTCGACAACATGAGTGTGCTAGATAATATGCTTGCAAGCGGACTGCTGGTGAGCCGGAATAAGCGGGAGCTGGCCGCTAAAGCGAAGCAGCTGCTTAGCCAGGTGGGTCTGGAGGAGCCCACATGGGGCAAGTTTCCTTCACAGCTCTCCGGCGGTGAAGCCCAGCGGGCTGGAATTGTGCGTGCGCTGATCAATGATCCCAAGATCGTATTCGCGGACGAGCCTACGGGAGCGCTGAATTCCGCATCAAGCACCAATGTGCTCGATATCATGACCCGGATCAACCGGCGCGGACAAAGCATTGTCATGGTGACCCATGATTTCAAAACGGCTTTGCGCGGGAACCGGATCCTGTACCTGCGCGACGGGATGATTTGCGGTGATCTTCGGCTGGATGCTTATGACGAAGGGCAGCATCAGGAAAGGCATGACAAGCTGGATGCCTTTCTTGCTGAAATGGGGTGGTAAGATGAACGTTCTCAACCTCTCCTGGGCCAATATCAAAAAAAGAAAAGGAGCAGCCTTTTCCCTGTTCATCCTGATCTTGACGGCTTCATTACTGCTTAATATCGGCATTACAATTGTCTCCTCAATGGGAAGGTTCTATGAGAAGAAGGCCGATGAGCTGCATGATGCGCATGCAGTGATTACGATGTCAGCCTCTCATTTTAAGCCCTCCACTGAGGATTATATTAAAGCCTATGAAGGGGTAAAGGAACAGGAAACGGAACGGATTATCCTCATCCCCAAGGCTGCTTTCCGCTATGACAAAAGCACCGATAATGATTTCAGTCTGCGTATCGCACTTCTGAATGCGGATAACAACCGCAACATCGCACCGCTTAAGCTGGTCGAGTCCTTGCCGGCAAAGGATGAAGCTGGTATTTACGCCCCTTATTCTTTGAAATCCAGCGGAGGCTATCATTTGGGTGACTCGTTCAGTTTTACCTATCAGAATGTGACTTACAGCTACAAGATCACCGGATTTTTCGAGTCTACCCTGATGGGTAAGCCAAATCTGGCCATGATGAAATTTTATTTGCCGGACACCACCTATCGTGAGCTTCAACACAAGCTGGGAGCTGAGGCAGAGGGGATCCTCCAGTCGGCAGTGTTCAAGGACAGCAGACAGTCTGCATCATTCTTAAGTGATTACAGCACCGAGTTTCCCCAGCTTAACGACTCGAACGATATCAATTACTGGAGCGGTGATATCGGACAGGCCGAAAGCTCGACACTCACAATCAATATTGTCGCGATGATTCTGATTGTTTTTGCAGCCATTATTGTGGTGGTATCGCTGATTGTCATCAAGTTCCGCATTGCAGACAGCATCGAAGAAGGAATGGTGAACATCGGTGTACTCAAGGCACTGGGATATACGAGCCGCCAGATTTCATCCTCTTTTGCTCTGCAATTTACGCTGACCGGTCTTGCCGGGAGCCTTGCCGGTGTAGCACTTTCCTACGCTGCGGTTCAAGCGTTCGGAGGCATCATCGCCACTCTGACGGGTCTGCGTTGGCCTGGCGGAACCCCATTAGGCAACTCGTTGCTCAGTATTGCTATCCTTATGGTGCTTGTGTGGGCAGTGGCGATGGGTTCAGCCTGGCGTATACGCAGACTGCAGCCGGTCGCGGCGCTGCGGGGCGGGATTCTGACGCATAATTTCAAGCGCAATCACCTTCCACTGCATAAGGCCAAGGGAGGCCTGCAATTTCTGCTGGCCTGCAAAACAATGCTTGCCAATAGCCGGCAGAACCTGTTAATTGGCTGTATTATAACGGCGATTACGTTTGCTTCTGTCTTTTCGGCTGTGTTCTACTATAATATTGCTGAGGATAAAACGGCCTTCTTTCAAATGACCGGTGCCGAAACACCCAATGTGGGCATTCAAGTTCAGCAGGGGCAGGACAGTGAACGGCTGCTGAAGGAGATTAAAGCGATGAACGGCGTCGAAAAAGCGGTCTTTCAGGATTACCTCACGGTAACGATCAACGGTCGTCAGGTGTCGTCTGATTTCTCCGATGATTATGAGCAGATGGACAATAACACAGTGGTGAAAGGCCGCCATCCGAAATATGATAACGAAATTGTGATTACCAGTACTTTGTCCAGGCTGCTGGGGAAAAGTATCGGTGATACGATAAATGTTGATTTGGGCAAAGTGTCCGAACCGTTTCTGATCACCGGCCTGAGCCAATCCTTAAGCACAGATGCATCTCTGGCGCTTGAAGGTGTGCAGCGGCTGATGCCGGGCCAACAGGCAATGTCTATTAACGTCTATCTGGATGGCACTACCTCTCCGGAGTTTATTGAAGCTGTGAAATCACAATATCCGGATAGGCTTCAGTCTGTAACCAATGCCGAAAAATCCATTGAAGATTCGATGAAAGTATATATATCAGCCATTTTCACCCTTATGGTTGTGATTTTGGCAATTACTGTACTTACTGTTAGCTTAATTCTCTACCTGGTAATTCAGACAGGCATCCTGAAACGGAAGCGGGAACTGGGCATAATGCGTGCCTTAGGTTATACGACATTCCAATTGAGATCGCAGATAGCTATGAGCTTTCTCCCTGTAGTAACGGTGGGCGTACTCGTCGGTACCTGCCTTGGCGGTCTTTATACCAATTCCTTGCTCGAAATGCTGCTGTCCAGTGCAGGAATCGCACAGGTGAACTTTAAGATACAGGCCCCGATGATCATAGGACTGGGCATAGGCCTTGTCTTGTTCTCTTACCTCATATCCATGCTGGTCTCCCGCCGGATCAAACGGATTACGGCTTATGAATTGATCACAGAGTAGACAGTTTCTTTATGCTTAAACAACAACAGCCACCCGGGTATGATTTCCCGGGTGGCTGTTGTTGTATTAGGACTAAGAGAGGCGGACAAGTACCCGGCCTCTGGTATTCGATTTAAGGATGTCTTCCAATGCGGCGGGCAGCTCACTCAAGGCGATCTCCCGGTCCACCAGCTCCTCCAGCACCGCAGGCTTCAAATCACTTGCCATACGCTGCCAAATCTTCAGCCGCTTCTCCATAGGGCAAGAGACGGAATCAATACCAAGCAGGCTTACGCCGCGCAGGATAAAAGGCATCACGGTCGTCGGGACTGCCGTTCCTGCAGTTAAGCCGCTTGCGGCAACGGCGCCGCCGTAGGCGATCTTGCTGAGTACCGCCGCTAGCGGGCCGCCGCCTACGGAATCAACGGCAGCCTGCCACAGCTGCTTGTCAAGCGGCTTGCCTGTACCATCGCCGACGTCTCCGCGGGAGATGACCTCGGCTGCACCCAGGGTCTGCAGATAACCGGCTTCTTCCGTTCTGCCGGTGCTGGCTGTGACCGCGTAGCCTTTGTGGGCCAGCATCGCTACGGCTGTTCCGCCGACACCGCCAGTTGCGCCGGTTACCAGCAGCTTGCCTTTGTCAGGCGCTGCTCCGTTATCCTCCAGCGCTTGAATCGACAAGGCAGCCGTTAAACCGGCAGTGCCGTAGATCATCGCTTCGCGCAGGGAAAGACCTTCCGGCAGCGGAAGGACCCATTCGGCAGGAATCCGGGCATACTCACTGAAGCCGCCGAAATGGGATACGCCGATGCCATAGCTGGTGGCAATGACGGATTGTCCTTCCTGGAACCGGCTGTCTGCTGAAGATACAACGATTCCGGACAGATCAATGCCCGGGATGAAGGGATAATTGCGGAGAATGTTTCCATTCGGAATGCTGGCTAAGCCGTCCTTATAGTTCACGCTGGAGTAGGATACCTTGATCAGCACCTCACCGGCAGGCAATTCCCCAAGTGTCACCGGTTGTACAGCTACCTTAAACGTGTCTGTTTTGTCCACAACCAAAGCTTGAAATGTTTCAGGCATGAGTTTTCGCTCCTGTTCTTCTACGTTCTGTTATAGGTAAGTCAGTTATATAATATTTATTCTGACCGGTCAACGGCTATGATTCCGTGACCTTGCAGACCATCGCAGAACATGCCGAAGTCAGTAAAGGGGTTGTGCATTACTATTTCGAGAATAAGGAGGCTGTGCTGGTTGAACTGCTGGCATGGCTGACAGGTAAAATATCGGCGAAAGAACAGACGGCGGTGCAGGAGCAGCATACGGCAACGGGCAAGCTTGCCGCCTATATTGATTCGGCGTTTGCCGGTCCCGCCCAAAACCGTTCATTTTACCGGGTGTACCTCGATTTCCTGGCCCGGGCGAGCCGGATTCCCGTGTACCGGGAAATCAACCAGCGCTTCTATGACAGCTGTGCAGCCATCAGCACCGAAGTGCTGAACCTGGGCCAGCAGGAAGGGATATTCTCCAGGGAGCTGACCCCGGACAAGACCTCGCCGGTGATCCGTGCAATAATCGATGGTTGTCTGATCCAGTGGCTGATGAACGATGACGATCACCTTCATGCCACTTTCAAAGAATCCTACATTGTGAACGTGGGACCAACAGTTTCACGGGAAAGTTTTCTTTTGTACATTCTGTGAACTGTAGTATATTGGTCATAGAACGCTTTGAGAAGGAGGCTTACTCTATGTCCATTGCGACAACGATGATTATCCGTCTGGAAATCCGTAAATCGGTTGCATCTTTTGGTGATGTTGCTTCAGCGCTTGCTTCAGCAGGCGGGGATATTGTGGCCATTGATGTCATCCGTGCAGGCAAGGATGTGACGACAAGAGATATTACCGTAAACGTCCAGGATGCGGGCAATAAGGAGATTATTACGATACTGTCGAACATGCCGGGGATTAAGGTTATCAATGTATCTGACCGGACGTTTCTGGCCCACCTTGGCGGGAAGATTGAGATCACGCCCAAAATGCCGATCAAAAACCGGGAGGATCTGTCACTGGTGTATACACCTGGTGTTGCCCGCGTCTGCATGGCGATTGCCGAGGATCCAGGTAAAGCCTATTCACTGACGATGAAAAGAAATACGGTTGCCGTCGTTACCGACGGAACTGCGGTACTCGGCCTCGGTGATATCGGACCGCAGGCGGCGATGCCGGTCATGGAGGGCAAGGCGATGCTCTTTAAACAACTGGCAGATATCGATGCGTTTCCCTTATGCCTGGACACCAAGGATCCGGAGGAAATCATCGCGATTGTGAAAGCGGTTTCCGCTGGTTTCGGCGGCATCAATTTGGAGGACATCAGCTCACCCCGCTGCTTCGAAATTGAACGGCGCCTCTCCGCCGAGCTGGATATCCCCGTGTTTCATGACGATCAGCATGGCACGGCAGTTGTTGCTTTGGCAGGACTGTTAAATGCCTTGAAAGTGGTGGACAAGCAAATCGCTTCCTGCAGAATTGTCGTGGTCGGCATCGGAGCAGCCGGCGTCTCCATCTGCCGCCTGTTGCTGGCAGCGGGAGCCCGCAGCATATATGCCGTTGACCGGGAGGGGATTCTCAGCAGAGAGCAAGCTTACGGGAATGCCGAATGGCGCTGGCTGGCGGATAATACCAATCCTGAGGGTTTAACCGGCGGATTGACGGAGGCGCTCCAGGGGGCGGATGTGTTTATCGGTGTATCCAGCGGTGGCATTCTGAACGTCAGCCACCTGCAGAGCATGGCCAAGGACAACATCGTCTTTGCCATGGCCAATCCCAATCCGGAGATCGAGCCTGAACTGGCAGAACCGTATGCCCGTGTACTGGCGACCGGAAGAAGCGATTATCCGAACCAGATCAACAATGTGCTCTGTTTTCCGGGAATTTTCCGCGGAGCGCTGGATTGCAGGGCAAGAGAGGTGAATCTGGAGATGAAGCTGGCTGCAGCACAGGCCATTGCTTCGGTTGTACAGGAGGATGAGCGGAATGAGCAATATATCATTCCGAGTATTTTTAATGAGAAAGTGGTGGAGCAGGTACGGCTGGCAGTAATCAAGGCAGCTATCACCACCCGTACGGCGCGCCGTATTCCTCCGGATATTTCGGACTGAGGTCACCAAAGAGCAAGCGAAAAACCTGCGGCCACAACGGTCTCGCGGGTTATTTGCTTTGCGTCCGCTTCAATATTTGCCGCCGGGGAGTGAAATGTGCCGCTGTATCTTTTATCTTCAAGTGAAAAATTATACAATTATAAATAATCATTACATGTTCAGGAGGAGCCATGTTCAGCAGGATACATATTATGGGGGCTTCCGGATCCGGCACAACCACGCTCGGTCAGGCGCTGGCAGAGAAGCTGCCGCATGTGCATCTGGATAGCGACGACTATTTCTGGGAGCACAAATTCACGAAGCAGAGTGACAAGACGCAGAGGCTGGCTGCAATCAAGCGGGACTTGGATTATGCCGGACCATGGATACTTTCCGGAGCTGTCTGTGGCTGGGGAGATGAACTTCGCGCTTATTTTGACCTGGTAATCTTTCTGTGGATTCCACCGGAGCTCCGGCTGGAGCGCTTAAAGGCAAGAGAATATGAGCGTTATGGGAAGGAAAGTCTGCCGGGCGGGAGCAAATTTACAGATGTGCAGGTTTTTTTGGAATGGGCCGCTTTATATGATACGGCAGGTGTGGAGGTCAGAAGCAGAACACTGCATGAGGAATGGATGTCTGAGCTGGGCTGTCCGGTACTGCGGTTAACAGGGGAAATGTCGGTAGATGAACGTGTGGAGGCTGTGCTGAGCTATCTGTCCAGTCAATGATAAAGGAGAGAAAGAGCGTGGTAAGAAGGAGCGGTTTGAACTGCGGGTTAAGGGATGACGGTTTGTAGGATCAAGGTGTGATGTGAAAGTCAAAAGTTGAATATAATCATAGGGAGTGTATAAGATGTACAACCGGGGGATTGCTTGTTGTCTTAGTGTAGTTCTGGCTGCTGTGGTGTTTGCCGGCTGCGGTGTCGACCAGAAACAGAAGGATGTGTATGGCAACAACAAGGTGATCGTGCAGAGCGGAGACAGCCTTACTTACAAGGATCGTGTAGGTGAAGTAACTGCACAGGATGCCGAGCTTACGTTTACCGGCTTCTATGGATCGGATACTTTGTGGAGCATTGAGGCAGCGGAGGAAGGTAAGCTTGGCATTGAGTTTGAGCAGGATATCACCAAAGGAAAGTTTAAAGTCGTATTCATAACTCCTGAAGAGGAAACGGTAGTCATTGCCGAAGGCAGCGCTGAAGGTTCGGTGGAACTGCCGCTTATCAAAGGAAACAGCCGGATTAAAATTGTCGGAAACAAAGGCAAGGGCAATGCGAACCTTCATCTGACAGCTGGAAAAGGAATTGAAGTCGATACCGTCGATTCAGGCGGGTGGTAGACGGTGAAATTCGGATTGGTCAGACATTTCAAAGTAGATGCTCCGCCGCTGCAGGGCTGGGTAAACGGCCGTCAGTTCAATGAATGGGTGAGATTGTATGATGAAGCGGATATCCGGACCGAAGAGTGGAAGCAGCCTGCAGAACTGTGGGATCATTGCCTGTGCAGCGATCTGCCCAGAGCGGTGGATACTGCCCGCAGCATCTACTCAGGTAGCATTACATTCACGGAGCAGCTGAGAGAAATTGAAGTGGCTGCGGTTAGCGTATCGGGTCCCAGGCTGCCGGTACCCTGGTGGCTGGCTCTCGGACGTCTGTCCTGGATATTCGGTCACCGCTCCCAGCCAGAGAGCAGGCGGACAACCAGTCAGCGCGTGAAAGCGGCTGTCGATCTTCTGGAGTCAGTACCGCAGCGCTCTGGTGTGCTGATCGTCACACACGGCGCTTTTATGAAGCAGCTGGAGCGGGAACTGCGGCGCAGATCCTATCAAGGGAAGCGGATGGGACATCCGCGAAATGGGCAGCTTTATACATATGAGAAGGTAGAAAACTAAATGAAAGCGGGATGCACAACATGGTCACCATTAAGGAAATTGAAGCGGATGCTCTTGAGGCATTAAATGAGCTGTACAGTGAATTGATAAGCCATCGAACAGATCAAGTGAAGCTGGCGGAAGCTTTTAACAGGATAAAGGCAGATAGCCGGTACATCTTGCTCGGCGCGTACGTGGATGGGAAGCTGCTCGGCTCCTTGATGGGGATCGAATGCCAGGATCTCGTCGGAGACTGCCGGCCGTTTATGGTGATCGAGAATGTAGTCGTATCCTCCCGCGCCAGACGCCAGGGTCTCGGCAAAAAGCTTATGACTGCCATTGAGCAAGCCGCCCACGAGAGAAACTGCTATTACATTATCCTCGTCTCCGGTGAGCAGCGTAAGGAAGCACATGTCTTCTATGAGTCTATGGGCTACCGGGATGAAAAGGTAGAAGGGTACCGCAAGCACCTAAGCTCACATTAAACATGAGGGAGGGAATGGCGTGTGGGCATTTTTTGAATTTATCTTCGATGCAATCACAGATACTCTCTGGGAAAACCGCAAGAAGCGAAAGAAGAATTAAGAATATCCCGCCAGCCTGCAGAGGCTGGTTTTTTTCGCTTAGGCATAGAAAAAACGACTCCAATATGGGGCCGTTAATCATTACGTTTGTTGATTTTTACTTTTTTGCTGACTTCATCATTAAACCTACGATGACTGATAATATTGCATAAACTATCGCCCAAATGAAAAAGGACTCATTGAAGACGGTAAAAGTTAGTGCTGTGAAAACAATAAAAGTTAATAACGGCATTACGAACCATCTTCTAATCAACATAAAACCAACAATTGAAGTGACTATAACGATTATAGGACAGATTACAAAAACCAAAAGCAACGGATTCACTCCTCAATATAAAATATTCTATAATTATATACTTTTTCCTGGAAGATGCTGTATGACAAGTATAATTATTTTTTCCATGCCATGCCGGTTCTGCTATATGTTAAACTGTCTGCAAGTGTGATGAATTTAACATTATTGGAGGGGTTGGATGGAGACGTTTTTCCGTTATAACTGGATGGTTCGCGAGCAGTGGTACAAGTGGTGTGAGGAGATACCGGAAGAGGAACTGCTGAAGCCGCGTACAGGCGGCGTTGGCGGGATATTGAAGACGCTGTTTCATATTGCTGATTGTAGAGTGGAGCTGGATCATGGTGATGGAGGGCAAGCCGGATTTTCAGGAGGATTTCGCCCGGTACAGCAGCCTGCAAAAGGTACGGGAGCTGGATGCAAAGTTTCGTCCCGAGGTGGAAGACTTTGTGCTGGCCTGGCATGAAGGTCTGGAGCGGAATGTTTTTGCAGATGAGCGCAGTGACGGCTCAGTGGTTACCGATGCCTGGGGCGAAATTATGCGCCATGTTATCGCTCATGAAATTCATCATACCGGGCAGCTCTCCGTCTGGGCCAGAGAGCTCGGGAAGCAGCCTCCTTCTGCCAATGTGATCGGCAAAGGGCTAGCGGACAGCCTGCCGGGCTTACGGAATTGAACTTTAACTCTGAAAGTCCGTCCGCTCATCGCCCCCTTCGGCCACTGGAATGACCAGGCCAACTGTCCTTGGAGGCTCTACAGCTCCGGCGGGAACCATAGATGGCGCAGGTCGACCCAGCCCTGGCTGTTGAAGCTTACACCGCGCACGGAAGGAAGGTAAGCCGTTTCGGTGGGCTTTTCGTACAAGATATGCAGCTGATGATCGCGGATCAGGCTGTCTTCGATGATCTTGAAGCCCTCGGCTCTGGCCTGGAAATGCGGCTCACGGGAAATAAGGCTTAGCCGGCCTTCGATATCGGCCCGGGTACGCGGCTCGATATGCTGCGCAAGCGTCAGATACAGGTCGAACAGCCGGAGCTGTTCATCCTGATCACGGAGCAGGGAGAAAACAATCAGGTCGGCTTGCAGGCGGATCGGACCTTTGAATTCCTCCGGGGAAACGGTCAATACTGTGCAGGCATAACCCTGGCGCTTCAGCCTTGCGGCAATGGATTCGGCATCACCGGAATATTGCGGGATCGTGGCAATTTGCAGCGCTGCCGGATGAGGCTCTGGCTGCTGTGGTCCATGCGTCTCCACATCCGCGTTCAAACAGGATACAATGTCTGCCCGAAGAAGGGGATCGCTTAGCGGTCCCTTTTTTTTCGTATTGAAGGTCACAAATTTCCGCACAGAGGACTCGGAATGAATCCGGCTCCAGGCCGAAGGGTCAGAGACAGAAGGATTCGTAACAATGTGGAAGCCGGAGCTTGTCTCCGGAGAAGAATTACTTATCCCCCACGGTACATAGAGAATTTCCACCCGGTCCAGATGGGCGCGGCCCTGAAAGTAATACGGGAATACCTCCAGTACGCAGGAATCCTCATGCATCTCCGCTACCTTGAACGGTCCGGTGCCTGCCGGTCTGCGCCCGAAGCTGCTCTCACCCTGGTTTTCCAGATCCCTTGGAACGACAGCTGCCCGGCTCGTGCACAGGAAAGGCAGGAAGAGCTCATTGGGTTTCTTGAGCAGAAATCGCACTGTGGTAGCGTTCAGGGCTTTCACTTCCTGAATCTCTTTGAAAATAGAGTTGTACAGCATCCGGTGCGACGAAGTCATCATCCGTTCGAAGGAATAGACCACATCTTCAGCAGCCAGTACCTTGCCATGATGGAAGAAGACATCCTTGCGCAGATGGAATGTCCAGCTGGTGCGGCTGTCATCTACATCCCAGGCATGGGCGAGCCCGGGAAGGATGTCGTCCCGTTCGCCGCCGCGTCCTACCAGCCCGTCGAACACATGGCTGGACACGAAGGACTCCGCCAATAAATTCATGTACAGCGGATCAAAGGTATGGAGCTGCTGGTTGACCGGCAGCCGTAAGCTGTCAATCCGTTTGTCGCTGCGGATCTCGGAGTGATGGCCGAAGTAGGACATCAGCCAGCCCTGCAGGGAATCCTGCAGCGAGGAGGAACGGGCATGTCCGCGGATGCCCTCCATGGCGCTGCGCATATCTCTGCTGCTGATCGCCTGCTTCATGGATTGCAGGGCGATAGACTCGGAATCCGTGAGAAATTTCAGGGAGGACCGGCGGCCCCGCCCCCGGCTGGGCGTCCAGACGATCCAGCCCTGCTCCGACATTTTATTGATAACATGTAATGCATTGCGGTGGGTGCAGCCCAGAGTTAATGCCAGTTCATCAAGGGTGACCATGATTTCCGCCGCCCCCCCATGATGGGAGTGCAGCTTCAGAAATTGGCTGTGCAGTTTCATTGTCGGCTGTTCCTTTCTTAAAATAGGAAATACAAACTCATTTCTTTCTCTTTTTCTTCTTATTTTATCAGCTAAAATTGGGATAAGAAAGCAATAAAATGGGGGGATTTACCATGGATCATGAAAATGAGGTTACAGCAATGCGGCCGCTTTACGCATTAATTGCTGCATTTCTGCTGGCTGACGTGCATCAGTATCTGTTCTACGGCCAGATGGCAGGCGTTTCTATACCGACTTTTGTATGCTTGCTCTATATCTTTGTGCTCTATGTTGCCAAGGATAGGTTACGTAAGAACACGTGGTTCAGCTACGTTTGGCTGGGAGCCGTATTTCTGCTCTCCTTGACGTATGCACTGTTTGCAAACTGGTTTTTCTTCGGGCTGAATTTCCTGGTGATTCCGGCGCTGATTTTCTTACATATGACCTATATGCTGAGCTATCGCCTTCCGTCCTGGAGCGGGTTAGCACTGATTGGCGCTGCGACCGAGCACTTTTTTGCACAGAGCCTGCGGCATTGGCCTACGGTGTTTAAGATTATCCAAAAAGCAGGAGGCAGGAATCTGCAAGGGGAGCGCAAGCAGGTGCTGGTCAAAGTGTTGATTGGACTGCTCATCTCCTGCCCGCTGCTGCTGATTGTAATCTCACTGCTCTCTTCAGCCGACGGTGTATTTCATGAGATACTGGCGGACGTACCGGCGCTGCTGGAGCGGATCTCATTCAGTAACGGCTTAGCCCGCATCTTATGGATCATCCTGCTCGGAATGGGACTGTTCGGTTTTGCCCAAGGGTTCGCTGATCCTAAACACTATGACTGGAGCGTGCCGCCGCTGGACGGCGAGCCGGTCCGTGAACCCTTCACCTTTTCCATTGATCCGGTAATTATCACCACAATCCTTGTGTCGATCAATACCGTGTATGTGTTGTTTGTCAGCGTGCAGTTTTCATATTTGTTTGGTGCATGGGATGGGGTTTTGCCGGAAGGCAGCACGTATGCTGACTATGCCCGGAGCGGATTTTTCGAGCTGATTCTGGTTACAGCCATCAACTTTGCGATTCTGCTCTTGTCGCTGCTGTCCGTAGGGGAAGTGAAGAAAACGCTGAAAAAGATCATTAACGTCCTGCTCTATACCTTGGTCCTGTGCTCCATGGTTATGTTGTATTCTGCCTACTCCCGTCTGGCACTGTATGAGGAAGCCTACGGCTACACCTATATCCGCTTTCTCGTGCACGCCTTTATGATCTTTCTCGGTTTGCTGCTGGTCATTGCGGCGGTGCGGATTAGCCGGGTGAACTTCCCGCTGGCCAAATGTTATATTGTGCTTGGTCTGCTTGCGTACGTGCTGATGAATTATATTGGGATGGACGGGATCATTGCCGGCAGAAATATGGAACGGTATGAAGCCAGCGGCAAGCTGGATGCTGCCTATTTGAGCGGACTATCCTGGGATGCGGTCCCGAAGCTGATTGAATTCAGCAAGAAAGAGGATGGGCTGCTGGATCAGAACCTGCGTGACAAGTGGCAGAGCAACACAATTGCTGAACAAGAATGGCCATCCTTCAATATATCCAAATACCGGGCGCAGCAGGCCCTGGAGCAATATTTCGCGGAATAGAGACTTTATTTTGAAATCGGGGACGGGTTATACTCTACTATATATTGTGGTACATTGAAGCCAGCATGAGGTCAAGGAGGAAGCACGGAATGAACACAATATTGGATCTTGAGGCTGTCCGTACACTGGCCGGGAAGAACGGGCTGGAAGAGATGTTCAGCACTGAGGTCATTGAAAGAATGGAGCTGCGTCGGTACAGCGACGGGGAAGCGGTCTGCTCGGTCGGAGACCGGCTGGAGAGCATGTTCATCCTGGTCCAAGGGAAGCTCAAAATTCACACGCTGCTCCCCAACGGAAAATCGATGCTGGTGCGGTTTGCCAGACCGATGTCCGTGATTGGGGACGTGGAGCTGCTGCGGCAGTATCCGGTTAAAAATGAGGTGGAGTCTGTCGGCGACAGCCTGCTGCTGGTGGCCGGCAGAAAGCTGCTGCTGAAAGAGATGGAAGAGAACACGGCGCTGCTGCGTTTTCTGGTCGGAGAGCTAAGCCACAAGCTGTACACGCTCGGCCAGACCTCCGCGCTGAATCTGCTCTACCCGGTGGAGAACCGGTTTGCCAGCTATCTGATGTCCATGTTCGCGGACAGCGTCGGCGGGCATCGTGTGGAGGAGCTCCGCACGGCAAGTCTTACGGAGACGGCGGATTTGCTCGGAACGAGCTACCGCCATCTGAACCGGATTGTGCGGCGGTTCATTGAGGATGGCATCATTGAACGCAGACAGGGCCGTTTGAGTGTGCTGGATGAAGCTAAGCTGGCCCGGCTTGCGAACGGGAATTTATATGAATAAACGGGATTGGAGAGAGCGGAATGGGCTGTTTTGAATCTGTCAATAAAACGGTAGTACAAGCAAATCGCTTTTCGGTGATTTGCTTAATGTACAGCTATCCTCTGATTTGACAAGGACATCATCTTCGATACGCACTCCGCCAACCCCTGAAAATATAATCCCGGCTCGATCGTCATAATGGTATGCTCTGCAAACTTATGCTCCGACTTGGAGCTGATATAAGGGGCTTCATGAATGTCCAGTCCGATGCTGTGACCGGCGCCATGGGTGAAATGGGCATTCATCCCTTCACGGATAAAGGGAGCCCGGGTGATCGAATCCAGCTCCGTGCTTTTCATTCCGGAACGGATTGCGCGAAGTCCTGCTTTTTGTGCCTCCAGCACCAGATAATAGCTATCGTCAAGTCGTGAATCTGGCTGACCTACGGCAATGGTTCGGGTGATGTCGGAAACGTAACCCTCGTAAGTTGCTCCAAAATCTAAGATCACCGTGTCGCCCCGCTCGATTTCTTTATGGCTGGCCTCACCGTGGGGATAGGAGGAGCGGATACCGGATGCCACGATGGTGGGGAAGGCCGTCTTCTCCGTTCCGCTTCATGAAGTATTCCATTTCTGTCGCCACATCGAGCTCGGTAACTCCCGGACGAATGTAGTTGAGAATATGCATAAAGGTCTTATCAGCTATACGTACGGCTTCCAGGGTACTTCGAAGCTCTTCTTCATCCTTGACCTCGCGGAATTTCTCCACCCAGCCTGTTACAGCCCACGTGTCCGCTTTGACCAAGGATTTGAACTGTCGTTACGATTGATAAAATTGCTGATCATTTCAAATACAACAAAAGCTATCTGTCGAGAATTTACAAAGAGAATACCGGGATCGGAATCTCCGAGCAAATCATTACCTTTCGATTGAAGCATGCCAAAAAGTTGCTAACGGAAACAGATTTGAGCATTGTGCAAATTGCCTCGGAGGTGGGTTACGAGGATTCAAAATATTTCATGCGTTTGTTCAAAAAATATGAGAGCATCACCCCCACCCAATACAGGAAAACATTTTTTAACAAGCATTACAATAAAAAATGAAGAGAGCCATAGTTGTGTTGTCCACTTAACCTAATACTCGGGAAGAGCTAAAGATATATGATCCGCTGGGCTATTCCTTTTTCGACTCAATCTATCCTGACCGGGCATTCCCGAAACCCTGGAGCAGCACGTCCAATAAGTTTTCCGTTCAAGACCTGCTGCCTGCTGCGGAGTGAAAACGAGCAAATATAGTTAAACAAAGTGGAAAATCCCAATTAAGTGAGCTGGTTAAAGTGCATGAGTTTGTAGTACGAGGGAAAAAGGGCTGTTTTGTACAAATCACGATAGAAGAGGCATTCGATTTTCCGAACATGACAAGCCATTTTGGTGGATATGATGTTAGAGGAATTGTAGAAATTAAGAGTGGGAACTATTACCTCAAGGGTCAGTTGTGGTTCTCAACAGGTGAAGTGTACCAGTTCTACGATCAGTTGATACGGTGTATGGCTGATTTAGACGGGATTGCAGCATTGATAAATTCTGAAGTGAACCTAAAGCTAGAAGTTAAGTTTAACAAGCGAGGGCAGGTCATCATTGAAGGTTACTTCAAGGAGTTTGCACACGAGGGCAATGAGTTAATATTTGAAATCGAAAGCGATCAAAGCTTTTTTGTGGAGACGCTCGACGGATTGAAACAAATCGTTAACCACTATGGGGATATGAAAGGAATATGTCCTAAGTAGCCATTAAACTACTATGAAAATTCATTGCGCCAAAGTGTGGAAAAAGGCAGCACTAAAGAAGACGCAACTCGTTCGTTTTTTTAAAGGGGAGAGCGCCTGAATAGCTTTTTATTGCAGCTTTATATAGATCAAGAGCCTTCTGGTTTAGTGATGGTAATGGAGTAGCCTAGTCCTTCAAGTCTGCGTAAAACATGTCGCACAATGGACTGTTCCCTTTGCTTATCGAAGTAGTCTTCCCCTAGATCAACATACATTTCTTTACGAGTTAGAAGGTAATAGGAGATTCTCAACATGGCATGAGCGACTACAATTCCTGCTCGTTTCCTTCCTTTTCGCGCTGCTGTACGCCTATACAGGGCGCCAAGGTAATTCTTAGATCCTTTTACGGAATGAGCTGCTTCGGTTAAGCCTGATCTCAAATATTTATTGCCCTTTTTGGTTTTAGCCGATTTCCTTTTGCCCGCACTTTCGTTATGGCCAGGAACAAGTCCTGCCCAGGAACACATATGAGCTGCGCTTGGAAACTGGTTTTTAATATCTGTACCGATTTCAGCCAGGATTTGTTCGGCCATTCGTGTTGATATGCCTGGAATTGAGTCTAATCGTTCAATATCTTCTTGGTAAGGATTTACTCGCCGTGCAACTTCTTGATCCAGCATATCAATTTGTTGAGTTAGAAAGTCGATGTGAGTTAGAATGGTTTTTATCATTAGGCGTTGATGGGGGCTTACGTATCCTTGGAGGGCAAGTTCGAGTTCGTCTTTTTTTCGTTTTAGTGTCCGAAGGGCCATGTTGGCCAGTTGCTCAGGATCATCTATACCTTCAGCAATCGCATAAAGCATGTTTTTAGAGGAAACTCCCATAATATCTGAGACAACGGAACCAAGCTTAATATTAGCTCCCTCTAATACTTTTTGGATTCGATTATGCTGTCTGGCACGTTCTTCGATGATACTCCGACGATAACGAACAAGCTCTCTTAACTCACGTTGATTACGGTCTGGAATGAAACTGGCTTTAATCAGTCCGTGGCGAAGGAGTTGGCAAATCCATTCTGCATCTTTAACATCGGTTTTGCGTCCAGGCACAGCTTTCATATGCTGGGCATTAACAACCAGAAATTCGATCTCCTCAGCCTCAATTAAATTTACAATAGGTTTCCAATAAACACTTGTGCTTTCCATGGCGACATGAGTACAGCTGTGCTCCTTAATCCAGTCCACTAACTTAAGAAGAAATACAGTTTTAGTTGAAAATGTTTGAATCTCCTTTCCTTCAGGTGTCATGATGCATGCAGTAATATTGTCTTTATGGACATCCATACCGCACGCCCGTTCAATAATTACATCCACGCCATTCAACCTTTCTACGGCATCATGATTGGAGACTGGTGCAACAACCAGAATAGGATTAATCTACTATGAGTGCTTCCCAGTGGGAGCAACATTCAGTGGTGCACCGTGGTCGTTGGAGTCAGACTAACGGATGGGCTCTAATCGCACCATAGTTCATCGACCTTCCTCTCCCAGCCGTACTTCCAGTATAAAATACCAAGCGAAAATTTTCATTCTCTGTGGTGCAGCGCTGATTTTGCGCTGCATGGTTGGCTAACGGGCCGGATAGTTTAAGATTATCCGCGGTGAACCGTATCACAAATAGAGGCAAGTTTTCTCGCTTATGAAATGTTAATATGAGTAGTAAGATATAAGTTTTTTGGACGCCAAAAAGGAGGAAACGTAAAATGAGCCAAAAGCATGGAATAGACATGCTCGAGGAGTTGCGTTCTGAACTAATCGGATATTGTTATCGGATGATGGGGTCCATTTTTGAAGCGGAAGATGCGGTGCAGGATACGCTGCTTCGCGCTTGGCAGAACTGGGACCAGATTAGGCAGAATTCTTCCCGTAAAGCTTGGATGTATCAGATTGCCACTAATGTTTGTTTGGATAGGTTAAGGAGTGCAAAGCGTCGGGCACTTCCGATGGATCTCTCAGAACCCGCGTCTATTATTATGGAACCAAGGGACAGCTTGCCCCGAAGTTCGTGGATCTGGCCGGCCCCCGATAACGTTGGTGACCCGGCCAATATCGTGGTTAGCAGAGAAACCATTCGATTATCTTTTGTTGCGATCCTGCAAATATTGCCGCCCCGGCAACGCGCCGTACTGATCCTGCTTGATGTCTTCCGATGGTCGGCGAATGAGGCAGCGAATGCGACGGGGATGACCACGGCAGCCGTCAACAGCGCTTTGCAACGGGCTCGCTCGACGATCGCTCGGTCGAATCTTCGGTCCGAAGAATTACAAGGGGGAGATGTTCAGGCAGATCAACAAGTGCTTGCAAGTTATATGGAAGCTTTCGAACAGTACGACATCGATGCATTGTTAGCATTATTCCACGAGAACGGTAGCTTGTCGATGCCGCCATTTAAGATGTGGGTTCGTGGCAGCTCTAATCTGTCTTCATTCTACAATACAACACGCAGCCATTGTTTGGGTTCCAGATTGCTGCCGATTCGGGCTAACGGGGATAGTCCAGCTTTTGCTCAGTATGTATCCACCGGAAGGGATGGGCTGCTGGCTCCGTGGAGCATTCATATTCTAGAGATAGAACAGGATAAGATCGCTCATATCCATTATTTCATTGACTCCGATTTATTTGTTCGATTTGGATTGCCTACAGGTTTGGACGCGAAGCAGGATTTTTCAATATAGCGATGAGTTTACGGTGGCCGGATCGTCTATACTTATGAACCACATTGAATCAAATCAAAATTTAAGGAGGAACAATCTTATGACGGTAAAACTTACCCCTTATATTACTTTGGAGGGCCGGGTAAAGGAAGCAATTCAATTTTATGAACAAGCCATCGGTGCAGAAATCCTCTCCATGGTGACTTACGGTGAAATGCCGGACATGCCTGGTACGTTCACTGACGATCTGAGTAATCTTGTAGCGCACGCCAAGTTAAAGGTCGGAGTAACGGAACTCATGTTATCGGATGCTCCAGGCGGTTCGCCTAGTGAAAACGGGAAACGGGTCACCATCTGCATTACAACGAATGAAGTAGAAGAATCAAAACGGATTTATGAAGCCTTGCGGCAAGAAGGTCAGGTCAATATGCCGTTTAAAGAAGAACCTTTCAGCCCTGGGTTTGGCGATGTAACGGACAAATTCGGCGTGACTTTTCAAATTTATACTGAAATTGAAGACTAAATTACGGATAAAGAGTTGCACAAGATGATGGTGCGACTCTTTTTTTGTAAAGCTTGGATTTGTGTCGAAACCATCCGTGTTGTGCATAGTCGATCTCTGTTAAATCTTATTGTTGGGCATCGGCCCAAGCGCCCTTTCCGCGAATGCATATGATGATTATGCCTAATCATTGAAAGGAGCGATCACATATGGGGTTTTTCCAACACCGGGGACCGGCGGAGGATTTCCGGGGTTCCCGGGCGGACCTGGCGGACCTGGCGTGCCGGGAGGACCGGGGCTTCCGGGAGGTGCACCGGGAGGCGTTCAAGCGCCGACGGCTCCTCCACCGCAATTCGTACCGCAAATGCCAGCTACCGCTTTTGCCATCGACCCCGGGGGAATCAGACGATGCCTGTTCCGTAACACATACATTTGGCTGAACAACGGCGAGCAATTCTGGTTCTTCCCGGTATTCGTCGGGCGTAATTCTATTGCAGGGTTCAGATGGACTGGTTTCTTCTGGGCGTACTTCGGCATTGATTTGAATCGGATTAGCTCGTTCACATGCTTCTAAGGCAGATAACAAAGAGAACAGCCTGCGGCTGTTCTCTTTGTTGTGCTAACGGATACGATTGTTGAACAAAGCGAGGGAAAAGAAAGAGCCATTCCACAAAAGGATGGCCCTAAAACTTGCCGTTAGAGACAGCGCGGTGAACCGTACCCTAAGTGACGCAAAATTTTGGAGTAGACATTGAACAGATTCTTATCCATAGATATATAAAGATTTATTGCTCTGGTCTACTGGAGGATGGCAGCGACGAAAAAAAGCCCCTTCAGAATAAAAGGGCTTTTTCCGCTCGAGATCTGAAATATGCTAAGCTCAAAGTTTTGTTCGTTCCGCCAGTTTCGTAATCGATTCGATGTCATGATCGGTTAAGTGATTGAGGAAGTGTGTCCGGATGGCCTTCGATACAATGGGAAGAGTCTCATTCAAGGCGGAGTGCCCGGCGGACGTAATGAGAACTTGAACACCACGCTCCGTGTCTAATGGTTTCCTTAGAACAAGGCCCCTTTTTTCCATCCGCGTCAAGTGGTGAGATAGCCGAGTCTTATCCCAGCCCATCGAGTCGGCAAGTTCTTGTTGGCGCATCTGGCCGTCCCTCGATTGGGCCAAACGATCCAAAATTCCAAAGTCCCCCTCGGACAGTCCGGTCTGATCGGACATATCTTTGACCACACGTCCAAAGATCCGCTTAAAGGAGCCCTTCCACATATTCCATATTTGCATTTCATCATCGTTCAGTTCGTTAGTCTCCATAGGCATATCATAACACGGTTGACACATCAACCACAAGATGGTAAAGTGACCCTAGGTTGACGTGTCAACCAATAAAGATAAAGGATTGGTGAAGCTCAATGGAATATGTGAGACTTGGCAGAACGGGATTGGAAGTTTCAAGGCTAAGCCTTGGAGGGATGAGCTTCGGAGTGCCGGAGCGCGGAAACACACCATGGGCACTGAATGAAGAACAAAGCAGACCGATTATTAAAAAGGCGGTTGAGTTGGGAATCAATTTCTTTAGTAGCGCGAATATGTACTCCGACGGAACAGGAGAAGAAATTCTCGGCCGTGCATTAAAGGATTTCTCCCGTCGCGATGAAGTCGTAATTGCCACGAAGGTGTTCGTTCCAATGCGCAAAGGCCCGAACGCGATGGGCCTCTCCCGCAAAGCGATCATGGCCGAAATTAATAAAAGTCTGTTACGGCTTGGGACAGACTACGTTGATTTGTACCAAATCCACCGTTGGGATTCTAATACGCCGATTGAAGAGACCATGGAAGCCCTTCACGATTTGATTAAGGCGGGCAAAGTCAGATACATTGGAGCATCCTCTATGCTGGCATGGCAATTCGCGAAAGCCCAGCATGTCGCGGAACGTAATGGCTGGACACGATTCGTCTCTATGGAAAATAGACTTAACTTACTTTATCGGGAAGAAGAAAGAGAAATGCTCCCCCTTTGCAAAGATGAGGGAGTGGGCGTCACCCCTTACCTGCCCATGGCTGCGGGGCGCTTAACCCGGGATTGGAATGAACAGACCTCAAGATCCGAGAAAGACCAGGTTGCAAAGGTTTTGTTTGCAAGAACGGAAGAGGCGGACCGCAAGGTTGCGGAAAGAGTGGCAGAGGTTGCCCGGAATCGGGGGCTTCCACGCGCACAATTGCCCTTGCTTGGGTGCTGCAAAAAGAAGAGGTCACAGCCCCGATTATCGGTTCGACCAAGATCAGCCATCTCGAGGATGCCGTTTCAGCGTTGTCGGTCAAATTGACACCTGAAGAAATTACCAGCCTAGAAGAGCTCTATGTACCGCATCCCCTTGTATAAATCGTGTAATACCTAACCATTCGTAGCGAAGAGAGTCCTAAAAAGGGACTCCTTTCGCTTTTAAGGTGTTACGGGGAACTGTAACATATGAATTAGAACAGGCAATTGAACTAAAGGGAAACGATAGCTCCATAACAATAAGGCAGCCGAGAACATCGGCTGTCTGTTCAATTAACGTACAGTTACACGTAAGGTTATGATAGAATATGTCTTTCTTTTAAGGAACAATCCTAATTCTAATAGTATTAAACCAATGTTATCTGCATTAAAGTTTAAATCGTTGTACTGTATGCTAGAATGGAGTTGTGGAAGTATATCTTGATTTGTAACCGTAATCCGGCTGAATTTGCTCCTAAATTAATTAAATGTTGTTATTATCTGATACAGGAGAATGTAAATATGACTTTAAAAGAAGTTTGTGAAAGTATTTGTTTACCGGAACAAATGAAAAGAAAAGTGCTTGGCTTTGCAGGCGGATTCGATGAGGAAACATTTAAACCTCTTTCTACTGCCTTGTATGATCCGTTTGCCTGGGAAAAGGGAGTTAAAGAAATAATAGGTGTTCTGGGAGAGGATCCAGATGGGAGCAAAATGCTAGCTTTTATGCTTGTACATGCAGTAAAGGCACATAAGCAATACGAAAAAAGAGGAATCAGCGAGACAATTTTTACGGATACGATGAAGTTCTGTACCAGATTTATTATGGAACATTACAAGGTGTATGGGACATATGCATTCACGTGGGGATGGTGGTTTCCTAGACAGATTTCACTTCATGAATTCCGAATCGGTGCACTTGAATACGAAATGATTGAGCAGAAAGAAAAGAAAATAATAAATATACATATCCCTGCTGATGCGGATATGAGGCGAGAGAGTTTGCGAAAGTCATATGAGGATGCTAGGGGATTTTTCGCAAAATATTATCCGGAGTATGGACAGTCGGATATGGTATGTGATTCCTGGCTGCTTTCTCCAGTCCTTGCTAGGCTGTTGTTAGAGAGTTCGAATATAGTCGGTTTTCAGAAGGCATTCGACTTGATAAGTGTAGATGATGCGAATGACAGCTCTATCAGATGGGTTTATGGAAGAACTGATATTCCAATACACGAACTTTCTGAACATACATCTTTACAGAAAAAAATCAAGGTTTGCCTGATGGAAGGCGGCAGCATCGGCACAGCCTACGGAAGACTGCAGGAAGATCCCTGGAAGGATTGATAGGAGAGGTTTAAGTATTAACTTCCTAGGTGATTCTCTAAATTTAGACTGTCTTGAAACAGCATCATTAAGCTACTATGAAAATTCATTGCACCAAAGTGTGGAAAAAGGCAGCACTAAAGAAGACGCAGCTCGTTCGTTTTTTTAAAGGGGAGAGCGCCTGAATAGCTTTTTATTGCAGCTTTATATAGATCAAGAGCCTTCTGGTTTAGTGATGGTAATGGAGTAGCCTAGTCCTTCAAGTCTGCGTAAAGCATGTCGCACATTGGACTGTTCCCTTTGCTTATCGAAGTAGTCTTCCCCTAGATCAACATACATTTCTTTACGAGTTAGAAGGTAATAGGAGATTCTCCACATGGCATGAGCGACTACAATTCCTGCTCGTTTCCTTCCTTTTCGCGCAGCTGTACGCCTATACAGTACGCCAAGGTAATTCTTAGATCCTTTTGCGGAATGAGCTGCTTCGGTTAAGCCTGATCTCAAATATTTATTGCCCTTTTTGGTTTTAGCCGATTTCCTTTTGCCCGCACTTTCGTTATGGCCGGGAACAAGTCCTGCCCAGGAACACATATGAGCTGCGCTTGGAAACTGGTTTTTAATATCTGTACCGATTTCAGCCAGGATTTGTTCGGCCATTCGTGTTGATATGCCTGGAATTGAGTCTAATCGTTCAATATCTTCTTGGTAAGGATTTACTCGCCGTGCAACTTCTTGATCCAGCATATCAATTTGTTGAGTTAGAAAGTCGATGTGAGTTAGAATGGTTTTTATCATTAGGCGTTGAAGGGGGCTTACGTATCCTTGGAGGGCAAGTTCGAGTTCGTCTTTTTTCGTTTTAGTGTCCGAAGGGCCATGTTGACCAGTTGCTCAGGATCATCTATACCTTCAGCAATCGCATAAAGCATGTTTTTAGAGGAAACTCCCATAATATCTGAGACAACGGAACCAAGCTTAATATTAGCTCCCTCTAATACTTTTTGGATTCGATTATGCTGTCTGGCACGTTCTTCGATGATACTCCGACGATAACGAACAAGCTCTCTTAACTCACGTTGATTACGGTCTGGAATGAAACTGGCTTTAATCAGTCCGTGGCGAAGGAGTTGGCAAATCCATTCTGCATCTTTAACATCGGTTTTGCGTCCAGGCACAGCTTTCATATGCTGGGCATTAACAACCAGAAATTCGATCTCCTCAGCCTCAATTAAATTTACAAAGCTGTGCTCCTTAATCCAGTCCACTAACTTAAGAAGAAATACAGTTTTAGTTGAAAATGTTTGAATCTCCTTTCCTTCAGGTGTCATGATGCATGCAGTAATATTGTCTTTATGGACATCCATACCGCACGCCCGTTTAATAATTACATCCACGGCATTCAACCTTTCTACGGCATCATGATTGGAGACTGGTGCAACAACCAGAATAGGATTAATCTACTATGAGTGCTTCCCGGTATAAAATACCAAGCAAAAATTTTCATTCTCTGTGGTGCAGCGCTGATTTTGCGCTGCATGGTTGGCTAACGGGCAGTATAGTTACAATGGTATTATATTGGATATGTCCCGTGAGGAGGATATCAATGGAGAAGTTCTACGATAGCGTACATCAATTTGATGGAAATGACCTGCGGTTGTTCTTTTACAATTTGTTAAATACAGTAGATCGTTATTGTAAGGACGGCAGTGTTGAAGAAAAAAGTTAGCAGAAGGACTTGTTAATATACTTCAAAGCCAGATAGAGGCGGTTCACAACCATAAATTACAAATGAATGAACTCCAACAATATGTCTATCTTGTTTTCAGTCTCTCTGATGCAGGTTCATTAAAAGTAACTCTAAGTGAAATCGGCAAACGGGAGCTATGCCAAATCTTAGCATTCAATGAATTGTTTTCAGTCGGACCAATATCTAACTTAGATACGATAACTGGACAGCAGAATAGACTATTTTGGTTGACGGAAAACGATGGGGACTTCAGCTATGACCCAGAGCATCTGCTTGTTAAAATGGTAGAGGCAGTAAAGAATATTCCAGAAAATAAAACCATTGTCATTTGGTGCGCGGATAACGCACATGATCAAACAGGCTTACGTTTCGTATTGCATTTGTTGAGAGATCGAAAACAGCCAGTTAATGTTGTCAATGTGACAGAGCTCTTTAATACTACTGGGCTTCGTAACAAAGAAGGATTTAATCCCTATTTTAGTGGTTTAATCGATCGAGAGCATTTTCAGGTAATCGTAAAAAAGTATTATGAAGGTGTTCCTCTTGATCCTAACCAAAGAAGAAGGTATGAATCAGAATGGCTAATGCTCTCGAATGAAAATCATGTGCTCCGTTTGTGGAAAGAAGATTCTGTTAAAGGTACTGATGAATCTGCTCTGGACGAAGTGATAATAAGGTCAGTCATTGAACTAGAGCAAGAACAAGATGAGAATGGGTTTATCAAGGCGGGGAGTGTCGTCGCGAGAGTATCTGATACGTCGCACCAACTCGTAGGGTATTCATTTATTACCAATAGAATATGGATCTTAGTTAACCAAGGAGTTTTAGAGTTTAGTGGACTGCCAAGGGCCTTGTATCAGTTCTCTGTTAAACTTGGCACCCATAGGTTGAGCTAACGGAAAACGATAGCACTATGACAATAGGCAGCCGAAATCATTGGCTGCCTATTTAGCTAACGGGCAGAGTAGTTTAATAATGTGAGTTGTTGTTTGAGCTATTTACAGAATATTCCGCATATCTTATATTAAACATAAATAATAATTAGCAAATGCGATGAAGAGGCCAAGTAGGTCTGGAAACGCCGTTCAGAGAACTGCCGGTTGGTGCGAGGCAGCGGATATCCGAATCAAAAAATCACCTCAGAGCTGTCCCCCGAATTATAGTAGATGGGACCGGGATTCTACCGTTACAAAGAAGCATCGTTGTTGGACGATGGCTAAGAGGGCGTTTCGTTTATTATAAACGTCAATCAGGGTGGTAACGCGGAGCAACTTCGTCCCTAATGGGATGTTTTTTTTTGCGTCTTCATAAATTAATTATTAAATTGGAGGTTATCGAATGAGTAAATTGATGGTTACAGAACGTTTGACATTGCGGCAACTGTAAGAAAGAAGGATTAGTTCGAAAAATCCGGATAAAAGTTGAGCAGATGAAAGGGTGATGTTGCAATGCAATTCAAGTTGTATACGGATGTGCATGAGTTTTACAATGATACCTATGATGTGCTGATGCGTCATGAAGCACAAAATTTGATTCCTCTTGGCAATATCATAATTGGGCATGAAGGAAAAGACAAAACAGACTGGCGTAACCCTGTAAATTGGCTTATGGCAACTATTTCGGATGCTAAGGGCATACAACTTAGCGCCATAATGACACCGCCACACAATATTACCCTTTATGCAACAGACAACATAATTAACCCAGAAGCTATAAACTGTCTAATAGATGGGCTGAAAGACCGTGAAATTCCAGGTGTGATCACCGAAAAAACCTTGGCAGAGTATTTTGCCAAAGAATATACCTTCCGCAAGGGAATAACCTTTAAAACAACCATGAGCCAACGTATATATGAACTTACGGCAGTAAACCCAGACATTCAAAAGGTTGGTATCATTCGATTGCTAGATGAAAAGGATATTCACTTTTTCCCATACTGGGCTGAAGCATTTTATGCAGCGGGGAGTTATGGCAAAACAGAAATGTCCATCCCGCAAGATGCAGACCCTTACCTCTACCGAATAGCATCGAAAAAACTCTATATTTTAGAGGACAACGGGATACCCGTTTCTATGGCAGGATATACAAGGGAAATGCAGACGGCTATTGGCGTGGCATTTGTATATACCCCTCCTTATAAGCGCGGGAAGGGTTACGCTACTTCAATTGTGGCGCAAATAAGCCAACTTGCATTGGATAAAGGGTTTACTAAGTGCGTCTTATATACGGACTTAGCAAATCCCACATCTAATAGCATCTATCAAAAGATAGGCTATATGCCAATTTGTGATTCGCTCCAGTTAAAATTTGAATAGTAGAATGATGCGGACAGAACTTCTACTACCTAAAAATAAGAGCATAATATGTAGTAAAGATACGGCGGCGCGTTATGGTGATGTACCGCAGGTTTTTCGTGAACCGGAACAGTAAAACAGGTGCAATCCGGTGTATTGCCGTTGATTCATCAATATTGATAATTAATCGGATTCAATTCAAGTATTAAGCTAACCGGAAACGTTAGTTCAATGAAAACAGCGACAGTCAAGGACCTTATTTTCTGCTGACACCGGCTCGGCTACCTCATTAAATAGTGTTATTTCGAATACAGCGATCCATAAGTGGTATGACGGTGTGTCTGATGTTCCTACGAAGGTCATAACGACAGTTAGTTTAATGATTTCGCAACTATGTAGAATATGCGAAGTTCGCAGATTAGCTGTTAGGCGAATCTTTCGAAAGCATATATTAAACCATGGGAGGAAAAAATTGATTAAATTCATCTCATCAGTTTTATTCGTTAAAGATATAGCAGTTTCACGGATGTTTTATGAAGAGATTTTAGACCAACAAGTAGAGATAGACTATGGTGTCAATATCGGATACCTTGGTGGCTTTTCAGTATGGAGGAAGGACGTAGCACATCAAAACATATTTAGAGATAACAAGGCTGAAATCGAATTAATAGGTAGCGGGAATCAGCAAATTGAACTGTATTTTGAAGTGGAATACATAGATGAGGTCTACAAAAAACTTAAAGATCATCAGATTGAATTCGTTCATGACATATTTGAACAACCTTGGGGACAAAGAGTAGTTAGAGTATATGACCCAGATAAATATATTATTGAATTAGGCGAACCGATGAATGTGGTAATCAAGAGATATTATGAGACTGGTATGACATTGGAAGAGGTAGCAGAGAGGTCTTTAACACCAATTAGTATTGTAAGAAGCGTAATTAATAACAAATAATTAGCACTAGCTCAAGCAGGTTAGAAGATTAAAACCTCCCTTTAGAAGCAAAACTAGATGTAATAGCTTCTAAGGGGAGGTTTTCTTATGAAGTTAAGTGAGTTGTGGCATCTATATGAGGCTGATATTCCTAAGTTTTTAACCGAGGAAGATGTTATTCACCTTAAGATCTCGTGTCTAAGCGATAGGACTCGAGATATCTTTTTTATAACAGTTTTATACTAATCGTAAAGTATTAACTAGTAGTATACTATTGGATGTGTTTCCCATTATTGAAGGGAGTGGTGTGGTATGAAGAATATCTTTGCTGTCGTGGTTGTTACGGAGGAAGTTCAATTATAATCACAGAGGAATTCCTCTGTGATATCAAAATTTTGGAGGGATTCATGTGGTTATTGAATTAAAGCCGGTATCAATTGAGAACTGGTACGATTGTACCAAGTTAAATGTAAAGCAAGAACAAAATAGTGTTTTTCCAGCTCCTGTTGTTTATTGGATTGCAGAATCTAAATTCGCTCCTGATTTTGATTTGCGCGCAATATATTCAGAGGCGTTGCTAGTCGGATTTATTGTCTTTTGTAAAACCCCCGACGAAGACGGTAACCATTGGATACCTGCACTCATGATTGATGAGAATCATCAAGGGAATGGTTTTGGCAAAAAAGCAATGAAAAAATTAATTGATCTTATGAGTCAAAATGGTTGTAATAGATTAATGATCGGGCACAGACCCGACAATTTGATTGCTGGGAACCTGTATGAATCCTTGGGGTTTCAGAGGGCTAGCGAAGAAATAATTGACGGTGAAATTATACGTTTTCTACAACTTAATTAAAGAATCCCCTTAGTAAATAAATATGGCTGTCAAATTACTGGCAGCGGTCGTTCAACTAATGAGAAAGTTAGCTCAATAAACGCTATGAGTATATTAGAAAATTTAAGAGCGGTATGTGATGTGTGGAGGATTTTTAATGACGCAATTTTATCTCATTCGCCATGGTGAACCTCTATGGGACATAAATGAACATTACAAATTAAAGGGACATGGCCGGGACATGGTTCCTCTTACGAATAAAGGGGTTAACCAAGTATATTTGACAGCAAAGGATGAACGGTTAAAAGAAGCTGAAATTGTTGTCTCTTCTCCTTACCCAAGAGCACTTCAAACGGCCGCTATTTTATCAAAGGAACTTGGTTTAGAAATAATGGTTGAATTCGATTTAAGGGAATGGCAACCTGACTTAACATTTGAATATGATTCATTGGAGAGGCTTAAAGAACTGGGGGATGATTATGATGCTAATCATGGAGTCTATCCTCCTGGGGTAACCAAGCTTTGGGAGTCTAAAGAACTACTGAAGAACCGCATGGAGAAGGTAATTAACAAATATCTCGAATTTCAAAAGGTGATAATTACTGGACACGGCATGGCTTTTCGTACCTTGGTAGGAGAGATAGGCGAAATTCCACATGCTTCAATTATCGAGTATTATAAACAAAGCCATGTCACTTTACTCTAACGGGATACACTAACTTAATAAACCAGCGGGAGTTCAGGATTTTATTTTCCAGAACAAGACTGCCGCTGGTTTTATATTGGAGCCAGTCTAATACTTCGGACATGTATATGGATAATATATAGGAGGTCCGGCAAACCATTTCATTGGTTTACCGGACCTCCTTATTGCAGAAGCGGCTGGCTGCTAGTCTGCCTCCAAAATAAAAATGCGAGACAGAAAATCGCCTCTTGGCACCTTGGAATGGTAATCACCAGATGTATGGTCATTTAAAACAATGCCGATCTCCATCAATTCATCCCCAAAATAGCCGTGTTCGCCTAAATGGGCGATGCGATATTTTTTATGAGGGTCCAGTCCGGCAAGCTTCAATCGCCGATAGCCGTCGTTTACCTTCGTAAGAATGCGGTAATAGCCGACGATCGCCTGGCTTCTGTCTCTGGATCGGACCATCCATACTGTTTCATTACCCTGGAAGGGACTGGCTAGCCGATAAAACGTCCCCCGCGCCATGAGACCACGGGACTTTTTCATAAAGGTGATTTGTTCCTGAACGGTTGCTTTTTCTTCATCAGACAGCTGGCTGATATCGAGCTCATATCCAAAGGTGCCAAAATAGGCGACACTGCCTCGGGTATTCAGGGAAACGCTGCGGGATGTCTGATGATTGGGCACCGCGGAAACATGGGACCCCATGTTGCTGAGCGGGTGTACCATGGACGTGCCGTATTGTGTTTTTAACCGTTCGACGGCGTCTGTATTATCTGAAATCCATCCCTGCGGCGAATAATACAGCATCCCAGGATCAAATCGTCCGCCTCCGCTGGCGCATGACTCGAATAAGACCTCAGGAAATTTACTGGTTAACCGTTCGTACAATTCATATATCCCAAGGATGTATTGATGGTAAACCCTTCCTTGAAAATCACATTCCCTTCCTTGGGAAAACACTTCTGACATAGAGCGGTTCATATCCCATTTCACATATATACGTGTTACATCATACGTATCCACTTCCGCCTGAGCCAAAAAATTGCCGCTGTACACTAAACTGAATCCGATTGCTTCGCCGAGAAACTCCGTAGTTTCCTTTCGCTTCAACCCGATGAAGGGGTTATAGTTGTGGCTGCTGTGCCCCCGCAGACTGTATATGCTTTGAATACCCTGGTGCAGAGGAACATTCTGAATATGCCGCTCCCTCCCCCAAGCACCGGTTAAGGTCAACATTTCATACTCCTTATCCGGAAGCTCCAGGCTGAAGCTCATAGCGGCTTCAAGGCGGATTTTCTCCGTGCCTGAATGGATTATTTTCATAGATCGGGTTAATACAGGCAACTGGTTGAAGAGAGTATATTGCAGTTCTACCTGACAGGAGAGAGTCTTGTCAATTAAACAAATACGCACGGTATCGGCCTCATTCTCCTCTTCGACATACGTTGCGGGCAGGCCCTCAAGTGTATTTATAAGTGGTGAGAATATGGGTTGCGCGTGTTTTGGTCCACAGCCAGACAAAGACGGGGGACAAGGCCAAGCCGAAAATGGTATAAATGGTTCCACTGATCCTGGAGCAATTTCAATTCCAAAAATATGACGATTGATTTTCTGATCGATAAAAATCGCCACAGTGGAAGTCAGCATGGTGGAATTCATGTTCGTATGGCTTTCATCGCTCATGGTTCTTCCTTCTTTCTGCGTATTTCTGAGAACGCTTTCCCTTTTAAAATATAGCAGATTCATTTCTGTAAAACGGTAGCGGATAGTTGGGATAGGTGGACATTTATTACCTATCGCGGAGGTATCCGTTTCTTTGTTATGCGGCTGAATCCCAAAATCCAATCACCTCCGCACTTTAAGCGAACATTCAGTTCAAACTCAGGTCAGCTTAAGGCTGGGGAGATAGGATAAGGGCAGAGGAAATGATTAGCAATACATAGGAAGAGGCAGCCCCGAGAATACATACGGATATGGAGGAAACACCTATGTTTACAAAAATTCGCGCAAAAATACTACTTGGCTTCGCAGTCGTCATTCTCGTATTCATCGCCGCAATCGCCGGAAATACCTTGTTTCAAGGCAAGGTTACCATGCTCACCGAGCAGATTAACCGCAACTACAGCAAGCTGTCGCTCGTTCAGCAGCTGACGGACAAGATCCGCACGGCGGACGGGCTAGGCGCCAGATATGTGATGAGTAATACAGATGAGGAAAGAACCACCTATCTGACCGCTTATGAGGCAATGATTCCGGAGATTACCGAGGCGATAACCGTGCTTAAGAATGCGGGCCTCAATGAAGCGGAGCTTGCCGGGATTACGAATCTCGAAAGTGAATGGAGCAATTATTTGACCGTGCTGGAAGGTGCTTTCGCTTTGGCCAAGGAAGGGAATTTCCCGAATGCGCAAAAGGAGTTCACGAATCTCTCGCTGGATACGATTATTGCTTCGCAGCTGGTCTTCGAGAATACGCTGAATGAGGAGATCCAGTATGCGCAAAGTCAGTCCGCGGAGCACCGCAGCTCGGCCATGGGTATCAGCTTTGGCGTGACGGGCTTGTCGGTTCTGCTGGCTATCTTCATCGCACTGCTGCTGTCCGGCAAGATTATTAAACCGATCCGTGATGTAAATAAACAACTCCAGGAGATTGCCGAAGGAGATGCCGACCTGACCCGCAAGCTGACAGTCCGGACCAAGGACGAGATCGGTGATCTGGCACTTGCTTTCAATAAAATGACGGATAATCTCGGTCTGATCATCGGACAGGTGAGCCAGTCAGCGGATGGTCTGGCGGCTTCCTCCGTCAAGCTTACCTCCGACAGCGGGCTGACAGCCGAGGCCACGGAACGGATCGCCGGCATTATGGGTACGGTTGCTTCCGGTTCGGAGAGACAAATGAATGATCTGCAGACCAACATGACGACGATTGTTGAAATGTCAGCCGGCATCCAGCAGATCGCCGCAAGTGTGCAGGATATTTCCGATGCATCACTGCGCTCTAATGAATTCGCCATGGCAGGCGACAAGTCACTGCAGGCGGCCGCCCGCCAGATGGCTTCGATTAACCAGTCGATTGGGTCGCTGTCCGAGCAGGTGCTTGGTTTTGCCAAACGATCCCGGGAGATCGGCAGCATAGTAGGGGTCATCCAAGGCATCGCCTCGCAGACCAATATGCTGGCGCTGAACGCAACAATTGAAGCGGCGCGTGCCGGGGAACAGGGCAGAGGGTTCGCCGTTGTTGCCGATCAGGTACGCAAGCTGGCCGAGCAATCCGGAGAATCGGCCAATCTTATTGCCGAGATGGCGGCAGGGATTCAGTCCGATGCCGATGATGCAGTCCTGGTGATGAAGAGCAGCATTGCCGAGGTGCAGGACGGTACGGAAATCATTGAAGAAGCAGGACATTCCTTCGGGGAGATCCGCATTTCTATCGATTCCCTGGCCGGACAAGTACAGGAGGTATCGGGAGCGGTCGAGGAGATCACGGCGGCTGCTGAAGAGATTGTGGAGTCGATCCGTACCGTCACACAAATATCGGAAACCACGGCTGCGAATACGCAGCAGGTGTCGGCAGCTTCACAGGAGCAGATGGCATCGGTAGAACAAATCGCTTCCTCGGCAGGTGCGCTGAACACATTGGCGCAAGGCTTGCAGGGGTTGGTGGCGAGGTTTAATGTGTAGCTTGACTGGAAATGCGCTCTTCAGGGAAATACGCTCTTCAGCAAATCTTTACCTTCATTTCATTTGGTTTTAAGCTTCAGGCGGTATATTCATCACATGACCCCCATACAATAGACCTTGACCCTGCCGGATGACGGCGGGGTCGCTTTTTTTATATGCTGCTATATATGAAGGGATCAGCTATCTCTTAAAGAACGAGAACTGATTGTGTTATCCACCCATTTTGGCCGGATAGAAAAGAATAACAATTAATGTGAACGTAATATTGCACATACTAAGCATAGAAACGGCCATTGGTTAAAATCTAGTTATATCTTATATTATTACCATAATTAGTTAGTTGATAGTCAGTCTCCGAGTTCGGTCAGTGTATCTTGCGATTGCGGCTAGTAGTTCTGCATGTTTGCGCAAGGAGTAGATCGTGCTTTTTGTTGTGGATGTACAGCATTGGGAGACGCTGCAGCTGGCTAATTGAAATTGGATTAGTGCGGGCAGGAGGGCAGCCTTTGAATCAAGGAGGTGAAGGGGGAAACAAATTGTTTGTGAATGCGCTTTCTTTAACATGATCCATAACATTATGGAAGGTGGCTCGTATATGTTAACAGGAAACAAGGCATCTGCCAGGAAAACATTCCTCATCTATGGTTTGATTGTTGCGTTGTTTGTAGGCCAATTGGTACTGTTTCCGGCTGTAAGCTCTGCGGCGGCCAATCTGGCGCAGGGCAAAACAATTACCGCAAGCTCGGTCGGCGACGTTTATGTGGCGGCGAATGCCAATGACGGCAATCAAGGGACATATTGGGAAAGTGCAAGCAATGCTTTTCCGCAATGGCTAAAGATAGATTTGGGCACAAGCAGCAATGTGAACCAGGTGGTGCTGAAGCTGCCTGCTGCCTGGGAGCCAAGAACGCAGACGTTAGCTGTTCAAGGCAGCACGAATGATTCTGCGTACAGCAACCTTGCGGCATCGGCGAGTTATACGTTTAATCCGTCAAGCGGCTCCAACACGGTAACCATTAATTTTACCGCAGCAAACGCCAGATACATCAAATTAAACTTTACTGCAAATACGGGTTGGCAGGCAGCACAGGTATCCGAGATTGAGGTCTATGGGACGACCCCAACGCCAACCGGCACTTATGAAGCGGAAGCTGCCGCATTATCCGGTGGAGCCAAGACGAACACCGACCATGCCGGCTATACAGGCTCGGCATTTGTGGACGGATATCTTGGACAAGGTGCAACCACAGCCTTTACGGTTACTGCTGCCACTGCAGGCAGCTACAATGTTTCGCTCAGGTATGCCAATGCTTCAGGCAGCACCAGAACATTAAGTGTCTACGTGAACGGAACAAAGGTTAAGCAGACTTCGCTTCCCAATCTGGCGAACTGGGACACTTGGTCCACACAAGATGAAATATTGACTCTCTCTGCCGGTAACAACACAATTTCCTATAAATACGATTCCGGAGATACCGGCAATGTTAATATGGATCATCTGGTTCTTACTCCGGCGGCTACACCTACGGCGACCCCAACAACCGTACCAACTCCAACAACCACACCGACAGCAACCCCAACAGCAACCCCAACAGCAACCCCAACAGCAACCCCAACAGCAACACCCTCACCAACGCCTACAGCCACACCAACGGTTACGCCAACACCAACGGTTTCACCTACAGCTACCCCAAGCACAGGTCCAGGATCGAATCTGGCCATCGGCAAAACCATTAATGCTTCCTCATCCATATTTACGTTTGTTCCTGGCCATGCGAATGACGGCGATGTCACCACTTACTGGGAAGGCGGGGCTGCCAGCTATCCGAATACGCTGACGGTCAACCTTGGGGCCAATGCCAGCATTACTTCTGTTGTCGTGAAGCTGAATCCGGCGGCGGCCTGGGCAACCCGTACCCAAACAATTGAGGTATTGGGACACAATCAGGCAACCTCCACCTTTACAAGTCTCGTTCCGGCTACCCTGTATACCTTTAATCCGGCCAGCGGCAATTCAGTGACCATTCCGGTTACGGCAACGGCCAGTGAGCTTCAACTGAAGTTCACCAGCAACTCCGGTTCAAATGCCGGCCAGGTTGCAGAATTTCAAATTACCGGCACGCCGGCAGCGAATCCTGATCTGACGGTGACGGCAATGTCCTGGAGCCCTTCTGCTCCGGTGGAAACGGATGCCATCACCTTAACCGCAGTCGTCAAAAATGCCGGAACCGCAGCATCCACAGCGACAAATGTCAGCTTTTATCTGGGCACGACCAAGGTAGGGACGGCTCCGGTAGGGGCACTTGCCGCAGGAGCCTCAGCCAATGTCTCGCTTAACATCGGTGCCCAAGATGCGGCCACCTATGCACTGGGCGCCAAGGTGGATGAGAGTAACACTGTTATTGAACTGAATGAAGGCAACAACAATTACACCCATCCGTCTTCTCTTACTGTTGCGCCTGTATCAAGCTCCGATCTGCTCGCTTCCCCGGTAAGCTGGACCCCGGGAAATCCGGCCGGAGGCAATACCGTAACCTTCTCGGTTGCCATCAAAAACCAAGGGACAGCAGCTTCCGCCGGCGGTTCGCATAACATAACGCTGACGGTGACTGATGCCACCACCAATGCCGTGGTCAAAACCTTAACTGGCTCCTACAACGGAGTAATCGCCAGCGGTGCCACAACGGCTCCGGTCACTTTGGGCACATGGACTGCGGCGAACGGCAAATACACGGTGAAGAGCGAAATTGCCGTGGATACCAATGAGCTTCCGGTGAAACGGGCCAACAATATTCAGACCCAGCCGCTGTTTGTCGGCCACGGGGCGAACATGCCTTACGACATGTATGAGGCCGAGGATGGTGTTGTCGGCGGCGGAGCTGTTAAGCTTGCCCCAAACCGCACCATCGGTGATCTGGCCGGTGAAGCTTCGGGCCGGAGGGCGGTAACGCTGAACACGACCGGCAGCTATGTGGAATTCACCACAAAGGCCAGTACCAATACGCTGGTTACCCGGTTCTCCATTCCGGATTCGGCCAGCGGTGATGGAACCAATGCCACACTGAACATTTACGTCAATGGAGTGTTCAACAAGGCGATCAGCCTGACCTCCAAGTATGCCTGGTTGTACGGCCCGGAAACCAGTCCCGGCAACTCCCCGGGCTCCGGTTCCCCGCGCCATATCTATGATGAAGCGAACATTATGTTCGACAGCACTATTCCGGAAGGAAGCACGATTAGGCTGCAAAAGGATGCGGCAAACACCTCGAAGTATGCCATCGACTTTATCAGTCTGGAGCAGGTGTCGCCAATAGCCAATCCGGACCCGGCTAAATATGCGGTTCCTGCCGGTTTCAGCCATCAGGATGTGCAGAATGCGCTGGATAAAGTCCGTATGGATAACACCGGCAACCTTGTGGGGGTATATCTGCCTGCCGGAACTTACGAGACCTCAAGCAAGTTCCAGGTCTACGGCAAAGCCGTGAAGATCGTCGGTGCAGGACCGTGGTACACCCGGTTTTATGCTCCAGTCAGCCAGTCCAATACGGATGTCGGATTCAGAGCCACCGATTCCGCCAATGGATCGACCTTCTCGGGCTTCGCTTATTTCGGCAATTATACTTCGCGGATCGACGGACCCGGTAAAGTGTTTGATTTCTCCAATGTGTCGAACATTACGATCGACAACATTTGGACCGAGCATCAGGTATGCATGTTCTGGGGTGCGAATACCGACTACATGGTGATCAAAAACTCGCGTATCCGCAATACCTTTGCCGACGGTATTAATATGACAAACGGCAGCACCAACAATCTCGTATCCAACAATGAAGCGCGGGCCACCGGAGATGACAGCTTTGCACTGTTCTCGGCGATTGATTCCGGCGGTTCGGACATGAAGGACAATGTCTATGAGAATCTGACCTCAATCCTGACCTGGCGCGCAGCCGGTGTGGCGGTCTATGGCGGTTATGCCAATACCTTCCGCAACATTTATATTGCCGACACGTTGTGCTATTCCGGGATTACCATCAGCTCACTCGACTTCGGGTATCCGATGAACGGATTTGGCGCTTCACCGCCGACGAACTTCCAGAATATTTCGATTGTCCGTGCAGGCGGACACTTCTGGGGCAGCCAGACCTTCCCGGCCATCTGGGTATTCTCGGCATCGAAGGTGTTCCAGGGCATCCGGGTCAGTGATGTGGACATTATCGATCCGACTTACCACGGCATTATGTTTCAGACCAACTATGTGGGCTCTTCACCGCAGTTCCCTGTCGCGGATACAATCTTCTCCAACATTACGATTTCCGGTGCGCAGAAGAGCGGGGACGCATTTGATGCCAAGTCGGGAGTGGGCATTTGGGCCAATGAATCGGCGGAAGCCGGTCAAGGCCCGGCAATGGGTTCGGTAGTCTTCAACAACTTGAAGATTACCAATACAGTCACTCCTATTAAAAATAATACGTCCACCTTTACGATCAACGTTAATCCTTAGACAGCCAGCTGAACAGACCCATAGAAACGGAGTGCTGCTGCTTTCATTAGCAGTGCCCGTTTCACAGCAGGGCCGCCTCCCGCCGACACAGGGGGGCGGCCTTTTGCCGGGGAATAAAGAAGCGGCATGAGCAGCCCGGATTCCCGGCAATCGACAAGTGCCGGGCCATAGCCTACAATGGGTGTTACAAAGTATATGGAGTAAAGCCCATGCTTCCGATGCCAGTTTTATACGAAGAACACTCATGGATGCAGCGCTCACAAAACTGTTAGGAGGATTTACTATGACACCCCTGGTAGTCAATAATATTACGGAACTGATCGGCGATACGCCAGCCCTGCGGTTGAACCGCCTTACCGGACCGGAAGATGCGGAAGTGTATGTGAAGCTGGAAATGTTCAACCCCAGCGGCAGCGTGAAAGACCGGGCCGCGTATAATCTGATCCGGCAAGCTGAGCTTGGCGGCTTGCTGAAACCCGGTGGAACCATTATCGAGCCGACGAGCGGAAATACCGGCATCGGGCTGGCGATGAACGCAGCGGCGAAGGGCTATAAGGCCATACTGGTCATGCCGGACAATATGACAAAGGAACGGATTAATATTCTGAAGGCATATGGTGCTGAAGTGGTGCTGACTCCGGCGGCGGAGCGGATGCCGGGCGCAATTGCCAAGGCGCTGGAGCTTGGCGCAGAAATCGCGGACAGCTTCATTCCCCAGCAGTTTGAGAATAAAGCCAATCCGGACATCCACCGCACGACAACGGCACCGGAAATTGTTGCCCAGATGGACGGCAGGCTCGATGTGTTCGTCGCCACTTCCGGAACCGGAGGCACGATTACCGGAACCGGCGAGGTGCTGCGCCGGGAGCTGCCCGGCATCAAGATCGTTGTGGTGGAGCCGCAAGGCTCACCGGTGCTTTCGGGCGGTAAGCCCGGCCCGCATAAGCTGGTCGGAACCAGCCCGGGATTTGTCCCCGCCATTCTGAACACGGATGTATATGATGAAATCGTCCAGGTGTCCGACGAGGATGCACTGGAAACAGTGAAAGCGCTGGCCAGCACGGAGGGGATATTGATTGGCCCTTCCGGCGGAGCAGCGGTGTGGACGGCATTACAGGAAGCGCGGCGTCTGGGGAGCGGCAAACGTGTTCTCTGCATCGCTCCGGATACCGGTGAGCGTTATCTGAGCATGGGGATATTTTAATACTTCTCTGGGGGGAAATGTAGAATGAAGCTTTTCCGGGGTATAGTGATTACTTGCGTGCTGCTGACAGGATGTTCTGCGCAAAATGCGGCTACAGAGGAAGGGACAACGTCCACTTCCTCGCCGTCTGACGTAGTAGCAAGTGCAACGCCGTCTCCGGCGGTTACGGATGAAGCCAGTGCACCGCCGGTCAAGGGAACCGATGGTGGAACAACTTCGAACCCTCCGGCCTCGGCTTCAGCATCAAAGGAATATATGGAAACTGCCAAGCTGCAAACCACGTTCGGGTTTGCCGATGCAGAAGGGAAGCATATCCTGATGACCCGGGAAGATGACAGTGAGATGGAACAGATGAAATCCCTGAACACGGCTGTCGGCAATAACGGCCAAATTCTCACGTTAACGTTCGAGAAATGGCAGGCTGGAAGCGAAAACAGTAACGGGCGGGAGTCGGCGAATAATTTTGCCAATCTGCGGGGGTATGTCTATACGGTAGATGAAGACGGCGCAGACCCGGATGAAACCTACTATTTGACCGATTCCGCTGAGTTTAAGCTCAAGTCACTGCTTGAGATTCAGCCGGCAGCAACAGATCGCGGACAGCTCAGCGCTGATGATCCTCTGCGAAAGAGCATTTCTGCGGTTAAACAGCGGGAAATCAAGGCCGCCTGGAAGCTGGCGGATTTGCCCCCGGACCGTGGCCTGTATCTGGTGCAATTCGTGAGACAGAACAAGAACATGCTGTTCAGTCTTGTTGTAGAGGATGGCGGGAAGCTCAAGTTCATGGATTATCCCGCCGTTGTTCAGGAGGATGAATATTCAGTATGGCGTGTAGATGACGGCGGTGAGGTCCTGCCGGAGATGTTCTCGTTGTTATTTGCTGCCGAGACTACAGACGGACTGCTGCTCGGGCTGAATTGGTGGGGCGCAGAGGGGATTAATTCCTTTTTCCTGTCCCAGGAAGGGGATACCTTCAAAGAGCTGGATATCCAGTACGGCCGTTATACCTCGCCTTTGTAGCTGCTGTAAATGCGTATCTGTGTTACACAAAGTCCAGCCGTCATGATTCTGTGGCGGGCTGGACTTTTTTCTTGTGCGCGAACAGTCGAAGCATATTATATCCGATTACTCCTCCAAGGGTATTCAGAATGAGATCGTCGACATCAAAGGTACCAATAGAGAGGAGAGCCTGTGCACATTCCAATATCAGACTTAAACCCAGGGAGCGAATTAACACATGCAATAATGAAATTCTCCGGCTGCTTGACTGGAGTATAAGGAACATGCCATACGGCAGGAATAAAGCGATATTTCCGCCCAGATTGAGCAGTGTGTGACTTGTCAGGTTATCGAGTGTGTTCGATATGGTGGCCAGCGGGATGAAATTGCCCCATTGCATCGCACGGTCGATGTTGTGCGGACTGTGTTGTAATTGATCCCAGAGAAAGATGAAATTTATGGAGCCGAACTTAAATAAAATGATTTTAAACAACGCATAGACATACAAGGCGAAAAAGATCTGCACTGCAATCTCTCTATTGGCTTGTGTACGCTTCATTTCTTATCCTCACTTTCTATTGATTACTGCCATGCCTGTCAGGGGAACACGGTCAAAATAACCCCGTCCATATTGTTGCCCGACAGCTCAAAACGGCGGTCAGCCGGTACCGGGATCGGTGTATTGCCGGTAACGGAATGATACGAAACCTGGTATGGCTCTCCATCCACCGTTGCCGAATAGGTCTGCTGCTCCTTGATGAATTCGAGATACTCTTCCAGTGTGAAATTGTTGTCCTGCATAATTCTGCTGTGCGGCAAACCGACATAGCGGAAATGCCAGGGTTCATACTGAATGCCGGTAATGGCCGTCTTGTCATTCGGGTAACGTAAAATAAATCCGTATTTCCAGGCATTCTTCTGCAGCCATTTGCCTTCTGGTGCGTTGTTCATCGCCGTCTGTGTAGATCCGATATCCAGCGACAAGCCAAGATTATGCTCGCTGTGGCCTGGCGGCAGCGCGTATTCGGCGCCTTTTTCCTCATATAGCCGCTTTTGTTCTTCCGTATCCCGGTACCCGCTGCTGATCAGAAAATTCGAAACGCCGTCGGTGGCAGCTGCTTCAATCATCTCTGAGAAGCGCTGCACCACGTTTTGCGACAGCATAATCGTGTTGTCCAGCAGCCCGTATCCTTGCACCAGTTCCTGATGCTCAAACAGGTTGACGATGTCCTTTGTAACTCCTGATTTATGTACTGGATAATTCTTGTTGACGAGTAACAGGTTTCCCTTGTAGATCTGTTTTGTGGAAATAACTGTAATGTCAGTTCGTCCGGGACCCGCTGTGATCACTTTGGACCTCTTGTCCGTAAGATCATTTCCTGTGATTTCCGCTTCCTTGTGAACCGCTTCATAGCCCAACAGCATCAGGATGACAAGCCAAAAAACCCACTTCTTTTTTTTCATTTCTGTCTCCTCCTTGTGTTCATTCTTTAAGGATAAGAGAGAGCGTTTAAAAAGAAGTGGGGTAAAAATAAAGTTTTTCTTAAATTATACTAATTCAATGCTGAAACGGATAATAAGCATGTTGAAATCCGTGTAACGAAAAGATTACAGCTACCGTGGCAGCCGAACCTCAAAAAGGGTGCGGATGATGTCACTTTGCACAGAGATGCTGCCGCCATGCTGTTCGACGATATTTTTGGCAATGAACAGGCCGAGTCCAGTTCCGCCTTCTTGGTGGCTGCGGGCCCGGTCTCCGGTATAGAACATGTCGAATAGATGGGGCAGTTGTTCTGCAGGGATGCTGCCGCCATAATTGATAACCTGAATGACGGTATCCTCCGCCTGCGGACTGCAGCTGACATCCACATACTGGCCATCTTTGCCGTACCGGGCGGCATTGGTCAGCAGATTCTCGAATACGCGTGCCAGCAGCTCACCGTCGCCCTCGATTTCGATCCGGGGAGGGGTGTTCAGGCGTGCTGTCAGTCCATTGCTCTCAAAGACAGGATATAATTCCTCATTTAATTGGCTCAGCAGTTCGCTTAGATCAAGCAGCTCTTTGTTGATGGTAAGCATACCGTAGTTCATTCTGGTGATTTCAAAAAGCTCATCAATGAGCTTTTCAAGCCTCTGGGATTTGGTATAGGCGATGGTCGTATAATGTTTGATCTGATCTGCAGAAAGCTGACCTTCCTTCAACACGAGATCCAGATAACCCAGCACAGAGGTCAGCGGAGTACGCAGATCATGGGCCAAATTCAAGACCAGCTTGTCCTTGCTGTTTTCGGCAAAATCTCCCCGTTCCACCGCTTTCTGCAGCATTTCACTCGCCAGATTCAGGTCTGCGGCAATATCGTCGAACTCGTCATTCGATGAGAGATTGAGCCTGCTTTTGAAATCACCGTTTGCCAGCAAATGAATATGCTTGGAAATCTCCCGGAAATAGGTGGCATAGGGTTTGGTAAAGAGGAAGAAAAAGAGGATGGCCAGCGGAATAAATAAGATCAGAAAGAAATTGAGATCGCCGACGCTGCCGATCATATACCGGAACCGGGCCAGCTTGTCCTCCAGCTTAACCTCTGATTGGTAATAAAGCTGAAGCACTTTATACAGCGCAAAGGTAAGGACACCTGAGCAAAACATGCTCATTATCAGCATCAAGATCATTTTAAAGCGGAAGCTGCGGATCATTTTAGCCATTGAATGTATAACCTACTCCCCAAATGGTTTTGATCCATTTATTTTTGTTTTGATCTTCGCCAAGCTTTTTGCGCAGGGTACGGATATGCACCATCACTGTGTTCCCGCTCTCAAAATAGGCTTCACCCCACACCTGCTGAAAAAGCTGCTCGGCACTGAAGACCTTCTTGGGGTAGCTGGCCATAAGGTATAGGATATCAAATTCTTTGGGTGTCAGCTCGATGTTGTTCCCGTATAACGTCACGGTGCGGCAGTCAGGATCAACAATCAAGCCGCCCGCTTCGAGCACAGCCTTGCTGCCGGAGACCGGCCGGCTCAGCTGCATGGAACGGCGCAGCTGCGCGTTCACTCTGGCGACCAGCTCCATGGGATTAAACGGCTTGGTCATATAGTCATCGGCTCCGATTACGAGGCCGGTGATCTTGTCCAGGTCCGAGGTTTTGGCACTCAGGAAGATGATCGGCATCTGGTGCTGCTCGCGGATCTGCCGGGTGACTTCATGCCCGTCCAGGCCGGGCATCATAATATCCAGAATTGCTAAATCAATGGAGTGGGTCTGGACCGCCTGCACGGCGGCTCGTCCGTCAGATACTTTGATCAGATGGTAGCCCTCTTTTTCCAGGTGCAAGGCAACCAGTCCGGCAATCTCGGCATCGTCATCGGCGATTAGAATCGTAATTCGTTTCATTTCATTTTCGCTCCTGTATAAGTTAACATGTAATGTGGACTTCAATTAACGCTTTGCTCCTAGTTTACCTTATCGGTTTAGCTTTCGCGAGCGGCGATTTTCGGTAATGTTAATATTTTAAATACTTATATTTGTAACATTTCAAAGAGGGTATAGCCCGAAAGAGTCATGCCGGCGCTAGCTTGGGAATGCTATTCTATACATTAAGATTTGGGAGGGGACAGCAACGTATACGAGAATCAAGCTGCTTATTCTGCTACTTCCGACAGTGATGGTCGGCATTTGGGAGATTGTGCGCCACCAGTTTCTGATGCCTTATATCTCTATGGACATAGGGAATTATCTGACGCCAGTGCTTGTATTCCTGTTCAGCATCGTGCTGCTGCTGCCGCTGTTCTCGTTATTGGAACGGAACCAGCGGGAGCTGGAGCAGGAACGGGCAGTCAAAACGGCGATGGAAGCCCGTGAGGGTCTGGCTAAAGAGCTGCATGACGGGATGGCGCAGTCGCTGTTTCTGTTGTCTGTGCGGATTGAGCGTCTGGAGCAGAACCGCAGGAATGGTGAGGTGAGCGGGGAAAGCATTGAGCAGATCAAAAAAACAGTGCATGAGGTCAATTCTTATGTACGCCAGGCCATTGCGAACCTGAAGGTTCCAGTCAGCGTTGCGCAGAACTTCACCCTGGAGCAGTCCGTTAAGGAGCAGCTGGCGCAGATGGCAAGTGAGGTGATGATAGAAGTGTCGCTGGACTGGAGTCTGGATGACGAAGCACTCACTTCCGCTGAAAAGGCAGAGCTGCTGTCCTGCATCCGTGAGGCTATCATTAATGTGCGCAAGCATACACGGGCGGGCAAAGTAGCCATATCCGGGCAAGGCGGCCGGGAGCGTTGGAGAGTAGCTGTCACGGATGACGGTGCAGGCATCCCGTATGAGGACCCTTTTGCAGTGAGCGGAAGTTATGGCCTGCAGATTATGAGAGAACGGGCAGAGCGGATGGGCTGGAGATTATCGCTGGGATCGGATGCCGCCGGGACCCTTGTTGAAATAACGAAAGGGGGAGACGCCGAATGAATCGCTGCCGGGTACTGGTTGTGGACGATCATGCTCACGCGCGTGAGGCGATGTGCGAGATTCTGGCGATGGATGAGCGTTTTGAGGTCATTGGAGCAGTGGCGAGCGGAGCCGAGGCCATGGTCTGGACCGCACAGTGGATGCCGGATCTGATCCTGATTGACATTGAGATGCCGGGGATGGACGGACTGGAGACGACACGGCGGATCAAGCTGGAATACCCTTATGTCAAAATCGTCATCGTGACCGTGTCGGATGAAATCTCCTATCTGTTCGAGGCGCTGAAGCAGGGCGCGCAGGGATATCTGCTGAAGAATCTGGCGCCTTCGACCTGGATTGAATATTTGCTGGCAATTGTCAGTGAGGAGGTTCCGCTGAGCCGGGAGCTGGCTTTTCAGATTCTGAAGGAGTTTGCCGTTACTTCGGTCAAGGAAGAGCGGGAAGCATTAACGGCGCGGGAGAAGGAAATACTGGGCTGTGTCTCCTCCGGTTCCACCAACAGGGAGATTGCGGCTGAACTCGGGATTTCCGAGCATACGGTCAAAAATCATCTGAAAAACATCCTGCAAAAGCTGCAGCTCCAGAACCGTACGCAGCTGACGCGGTATGCCCTGGAGCAGGGACTGGCCTCGCGGGAGCGGGATTTTCCGAGGAAACCACAGTGATAACGGGTATTAAGAGGGAACCTGACAGATACCATAGAAACTGAGAAGAGGGGAAATATACACATATGAATAAAATGCTTTGTAAACTGATGACTTTAGCCGCACCTTCCGTGGCAGCACTGATGCTGTTCGCGGCTGTGGCCAGCGCACATGTGACCGTTGCTCCGGCAGAATCCAGTACAGGTGCATGGGAGACCTATACACTGAAAGTGCCGTCGGAGAAGGATATCGCTACTGTTCAGGTGGATCTGCGCATCCCTGAGGGGGCGGAGTTCAAGCAATATGAGGCAACGCCCGGATGGAGTGTAACCATCGAAGGCAATAAAGTCAGCTGGACCGCAACCGGCGAAGGCATTCAAGCCGGACAATTTCAGCGTTTCTACTTCACGGCCAAGAACCCGGATGCCGCAGGCGATATTGCCTGGAATGCCTACCAGCATTATGCTGACGGCAGTTTGGTGCAGTGGTCCGGTGAAGAAGGCTCAGAATCGCCGCATTCCGTTACTTCGATTGTGCAGTCTTCCGGCAACGGGGACAGTCACTCCCACGGATCGGCGGACACGGGTGACTCCATGAGCATGGATGAGCACAAAGCCATTGTGGAGGACCTCGATAAATCCTCAGGTACCTCACCGCTGCTCTATATTGCTCTGGGGATATCATTGCTGTCCTTCTTACTGGCTGCCATCAGTTTGTTAAGAGGGCGGAAGGAATAAGGAAAGTCAGACATTTGCAGAATGCAGGTGGAACGTAGCTTTTGTCAAAATTCCAAAGAAATATTCTGTTGCAAAGGCTCCGCGCATTGACACTAAGATCCGAAGTGTACGGCATACGGCAGCTAACATATTCTAAAAACAAGAGAGCCTCAGACGATCACCCGTCTGAGGCTCCACTTGCCTGGAAGTTGCCTTCCACAAGTATTTAGTTGCTAGGCTGCACGGACACATGTCGAGAGGGTTGCTGAGCCGCGTCCTGCGAAATAACTGTATTTTGTGCAATTAAAAGTATCAAATAATACCCGTTTATTCCAAATGCCTCATTTTAAGTGCACACAGTGCAATTATTCTTCGATTCGATGCAATATCCTGGATAATAGCTGTATGAAATACAGTTAAATACAAAGCGAACTTAAGGATCTTTTCCCGTGAACCCAACTAAACTTATTTTATGGTATTCGCCGGTTTACATTACCTAGTTCTTATGTTCAGCTTGCACAGTTTACAGACGTTTGCGTTTATAGAAGGTGATAAACGCTGCTGCAAGCAGAAGCACAACGATGGACACACCGGTTGTGATGGCTTCGCTTGTGCTGCCCTGTTGCTGCGCACCGCCAGCTCCGCCAAACTCGCCGCCGCCAAAGCCACCACCACCAAAGCCGCCCATACCGCCACCGCCGAAGCCGCCGGCCATATCACCGCCCGGGCCGTTGCCGCCTTGAGGCATCGCCGGTCCGCCCATGGCACCCGGCGCACCGCCTTGCGCGGCCTGCCCGCCTACCGCTGCGCCGATGGCGCCTTGCCCGGAAGCCGCCGCGCCGTTAGCGCCTTGCCCCGGTGCCATCGCGCCGTTGGCACTTTGCCCCGGAGCCGCTGCGCCGTTGGCGCCTTGCCCCGGAGCCACCACGCCGTTGGCGTCTTGCCCCGGAGCCACCGCGCCGTTGGCGTCTTGCCCCGGAGCCACCGCGCCGTTGGCGTCTTGCCCCGGAGCCACCGCGCCGTTGGCGTCTTGCCCCGGAGCCACCGCGCCGATGGCACCTTGCCCCGGTGGCGCCTGCCCGCCTGCGCCGCCAAAGCCGCCGCCTGGACCACCGCCCATGCCGCTTCCCGTTCCGTCACCGGAGGAAGGAATGGTGCCGTCCAGCTGCTGGGAGACCGAACTGGCCATGGTGGACATGAAGGTCTCCACAGAGGTAATTCCACTCTCGTATTGCTCGAACGTGTAGAATGCGGATGGATCAGCCTTCACGTAGCTGGAGATCATCGTGTCCAGCTCCTGAATCCGCGCCTTGAACGTATCGTTCTGCAGATAACCGTCCAGCATTTCGCGGATCATCTCATGATATTTCGTTTTGTATTCCTCGTTCGCCAGCAGCTTGGCCACCAGCGGACGTTCGGCAAGAGCGCCTTGGGTTGGTTCGTCAATCAGCACATCCGAGCCGCCCATCCCGCCAAAAGCCATATTATAATCCCAAGGCAGAATCGAGAAGATTCCCTCATCTTCATAGAGGTAATAATTCTGCTTGTTTCCTCCAAGATAGCTGTCCATATTGCCGGTTACGGCATTCAGTGCAATATACCCCAAAGCATCGTCGATATCGATATACTTCTCATAGTCGGTGCCGTTGTTCAGTTCATCCAGCATGTCGACCACAACGTCATCGTTTGATTTTTCGGACTTCAGCTCAAGTCCCGTGTAGAGTGAAGCATCGTCGCCGAGCCAGGTCAAATCACTGCCTTGGCCGGTCATTACGCCTTTATATAACGCACCATAGGAATTACCGAAGTTGCGCTCCAGATAGGCGTCGCCGATCTGTTCCACCGCGAGATAGAAACCCTTCAGTTCATCGTTGACGTAGACGTTGACGAAGGAGTATTTCGGTGTCGGAAGACCGATGCTCTCCGCCAGCTCATAGGTCAGAAACTCCCGCATATAGGAGGCATCGCTGTAATTGTTGTTGAGGTTGATTTTGGTAATGCCGAATAAATTCTGGTTCACATACTCGTCAAAAGAAATCTTGAAGCTGTAACGGTCGGAGTCCGCCATCTGCACAACGCTGCGCAGGCTTAAGTTGCCTTTGGTCCGCACGGCCACATTGTCCATTTTGATCCCGTTGTATTCCACGGAGGCTGTCTTGTATTCCTCGGCGCTGGCATTGTCCAGCATATCCTGGAAATCATCCGGGTCCAGTGTGATTTTAACATCAACAACCTTGTCCTTCGGGAACACCTCCGTATCCAGACTTTGTTCCTCGCTTGATACCGCTTTTTCCTGCGTATCCGTAGTACTGTTATTGTCCGCAGAAGGATTTGCAATCTGACAACCCGCCATAGCGATAACCAGCAGCAGGCAACAAAGAATCAGCAGGGTCAGCTTACCGCGTGCTTTCATCTTCAGCACCGCCTTTCCTCATTGAATATTCTGTCGCTTCCATAAGGCCGGGACTTAAGATACATAGTCGCCGCTATAGCTGATCAGCAAGGCATTTTTGACCCCTGCAATATCGGAGACGGTGTTTACGAAGCCGCCTTCCTTGTCGTTCAGACGCAGCTCAAGCGTAAGCTCGATATTGCCTGCGGTTACGGTTTTTTGCTTGATGTTGTAACGTTTTACGGCTTTGTTCAGATGGCTGTGCACCTCGCGTTCGCTGTCATCGCCTTCACAGTTAAGCACCAGCAGGTACGGAGTTTCGACTGAAGAATGTTTAATGAACAGGAAGAGAATCAGACCGATAATGATCGAGCCGATAATCGCCAGCGTGAAAAAGCCTGCACCGGTAACGATCCCTGCAACGGCTGCCCAGAACAGGAAAATCAAATCCGTTGGATCTTTGATCGGCGTTCTGAAACGGACGATGGACAAAGCGCCGACCATACCGAGCGAGAGCACAAGGTTGGAGTTGATAGCGATAATGACAGTTGCGGTGATCATAGTCATGCCCATCAGGGACACGTTGAAGCTTTTGGAGTATAATACGCCGCTGAACACACGTTTGTAGAGCAGGTAGATGAAGAATCCGATCAGAAAAGCGACGCCGAGCGTGATCAGGATTTTGGAGATGCTGATATCGGAAACGAAGTTGTCTACGACCGAATTTTTAATCATATCGGAAAAAGTTGTGGCCGTGGCTGCCCCCAGTGTGGATAAAATGCTCATTAATAATCCTCCCAAGTATTGGTTTTTAGAAATTTGCGGCAAATGACGTATTTCGAAGCGGATTGCCGGTTTAAGCCGTTTAGCTGCAGCGCAATTTTGATGTATTCCGGTATGTATTCATCAAATTTGACCTCGAAAATAATGAAGTTCTCATCAAGCGCCCGGACCGGCTGAAGCTCTTTATTAAAAATATCCGTCCCATGCAGTCCCGTACGCAGCTCCTTGTCAAAAGTGATCCGCACATTGCCCTTATGGCAGACGTAAGGTTCGCGGACATAATCGACGATCACTTTGGGACGCAGTAAATTGTGGCGCATCTGGTTATAGAGCTCCATAAACAAAGGACTTTGCGGAACGTTCAGCACCTCGTAATTGCCGGCCATGATCTGATCATACATTTCGCGTGTCAGCGGTTCCTTGATCTTGGCGATGTAGTCGTCCATTTTGATTTTTTTCTCAAAGTGTATGACATCGTCCTGTACGTTATAGATGCGGATCCGGTATTTGGCGCGTTCCCTAAGTCCGCCTAGCTTGTCCGAAAGGGCCGAATTGTTAATATCATCAAAATACAGGCTGCGGATATGGTACTCCCCGCTGTCATTGGCGTTCTGGTCGGTATCTATCAAGCTCTGCAGCCGCTGCCGCAATATAAGGTATTGATGATAGTTAATGAAAAATTTCAATTCATGCCGGAATTGCAGCTTCTTATTCATCTCACACCCCATTTCTCTCTCAAAAGTTTGGTTTTGGTCACCGCTGCGCCTAAATCTTGCTGCTGAACCCATATTAAGTGACGGACCTTATGATTTTCTTAAATCTGCCTGAACGTTAGCTGAAAGTTTTTACACTGCGTTAACAAATGACGCCGTTATGTGAGGTTTAGGGAGGGTCATTTGACTTCTGTCTACAAGGGAGGCTATCTTTTATAGACAGAAGACTAGAATCCGTACTGTTGTTGATTGGATAGCAAGCGATGAGGGGGGGATGGGCATGAAGGATTTTAAAGTGTTGATTATTGTTGTAATCATCGTAGCTGTATTGATCTTGCTGGTCCTTGGCCTGGAATGGCTTAAATCAGAGCGGATTGCCCAACCTGGGGAAAGCAGTGCTCCGTATGATCTGGTCACTACCTTTAAGGAAGATGCGGAGAGCAGCCGTGCGTTCACCTGGTTTACCGGAGCTCCGGGCGCGGAGGGACGGCTTGAGGTTGTGAAAGGAAAAAGCGCCGTATTTACAGCAGGGAATGTTCTCAAGGTGCAGGCTATAGACAGCGTGATCAAAACAGATGATGGCAAAAGAGGCGTACATAAAGCTGAAGTGACCGGGCTTGAGCCGGGAACACTGTACACCTACAGGGCAGGCAGCGGGAAAGAAGGCGAATGGAGCACAGCAGCTACGTTCACCACGGCGGAAGCGGACAGCGACAGCGTAACCTTTATCAATGTAACCGATTCGCAAGGGGAGACGGCGGCGGATTTTAAATTATGGGGCAATACGCTGGACAAGGCGTTCCAGACCTTCCCGGCGGCAAAGTTTATCGTACATAACGGGGATTTGACGGAAGAGCCGGAGGATTCAGGTGCATGGGATGACTTTTTCGGCAATGTGCAGGCGTGGGTGCCGGGCATTCCGCTGATGCCTGTCACCGGCAACCATGATGAAGTCGACGGGCAGGCAGCAAGCTTTACTTCGCATTTCCACCTTCCGGATAACGGCGACCCGGAATCCATTGCCGGAACCTCATATTCTTTTGATTATGGACCTGTGCATGTGACGGTGCTGAATACGGAGAGCCACCTGAAGAGCCAAGCCAAGTGGCTGAAGAAGGATCTGGCCCTTACAGATAAACCGTGGAAAATCGTAGCGCTGCACCATCCGGCATATGGCGGGAACATGTATAAGAAGCTGGAGGACTGGACAGAGATATTTGACAAGTATGGGGTTGATCTGGTGCTCCAGGGACATAATCATGAATATTCCAGATCGTATCCGCTGCTTGCCGGAAAAGTTGTCCCGGAGGGCGGGAATTCTGCCGGTACCGGAGGAGGAACGGTGTACGTGGTGACCAACGCCTCCGGCGCAAAATTCAACGAGAAGAAAGAGGATCAGTACTATCATCAAATTCATTTCCAGAACAATAAGCAGATGTACGCCGGAATTACGGTCAGCGGAAATACATTGACCTATCAGGCCTATGATGTGGACGGCAACAAACTCGACGAGTTTCTGCTGAAGCATTAAGATAGTAAGACTCTTCTGACATTCTGTCAGGAGAGTCTTTTACTATAAATGTAATAATTAGTGTGAAAATGGTACGATAACAGAAGACGGAATTCTCCAAGTTTGAACCATTTTCCCTCACTATGAATCCTGCTTACACTCTATAATGAAAGCGTTAACAAAGTAAAGCAATCATAGGAGGCGTGGTTCGTGATTCGTAACCGTATCCGAAGAATGGGATTAATTGTCCTGCTGGCCGCGATGTCTAGCTCTTTGTTTACCGCCTTTCCGGCGGCTGCCCATGCTGCTGCAAGTGAAGCTTACAACTGGAAAAGTGTCGTCACCGGTGCGGGCGGAGGGTTTGTGCCGGGCATTATTTTTAACCAAACTGAACCGAATCTGATCTATGCGCGTACCGACATCGGGGGCGCCTACCGCTGGAATCAGGCCACTGGCAGCTGGATTTCCATCAGTGATGCCGTGGGCTGGGTCGACTGGAACAAGAACGGGGTGGATGCGCTGGCTACAGACCCTGTCGATCCGGACAAAGTATACATGGCTACCGGCACGTACACGAACCACTGGGATGACAACGGGCAGATTATGCGTTCCAGCGACCGGGGCAATACGTGGCAGACGACTGCGCTGCCGTTCAAGGTTGGGGGCAATATGCCCGGCCGTTCAGCCGGTGAGCGTCTGGTTATCGACCCCAATAAGAACAGCATTCTGTTCTTCGGGGCACGCAGCGGCAACGGGTTGTGGAAAAGTACGGACTCGGGAGTAACCTGGTCCAAAGTAAGCTCTTTTCCTAACGTAGGCACTTATATTCAGAACCCGACGCTCGATTACGGCAATGACCTCGTCGGATTATCCTGGATTACTTTTGACAAAAGCACAGGCACACCCGGCAGTGCTACGGGAACGATTTATGTCGGCGTAGCGGATACGGCAAGCAGCGTGTACCGCAGCACCGACGGCGGCGTTACCTGGTCCGCGCTTCCCGGACAGCCCACCGGTTTTCTGCCTCATCATGGCGTGCTTTCCTCAACCGGGGATCTGTACATTACGTACAGCAATGGCGTAGGACCCTATGACGGCAGCAAAGGTGAAGTCTGGAAATTTAATAAAACCAGCGGTGCCTGGACGAACATCAGCCCGACGACCGGAACGGATAATTGGTACGGCTTCGGAGGACTTGCTGTCGATGCCCAGAATCCGAATACGGTGATGGTCTCCAGTCTGAATGCCTGGTGGCCGGATGAGGTTATTTTCCGCAGTACGAACGGCGGAGCGACTTGGAGCCGGATCTGGGATTGGGGCAACTATCCGGAACGGACCTATAAATTCGCAATGAACATTACCGCAGCACCTTGGCTGGATCATGGAACGACCTCCACTTCACTTGATCCTTCACCAAAGCTCGGCTGGATGATGGGAGACCTGGAGATTGACCCGTTCAACTCCAACCGGATGATGTACGGAACAGGAGCTACAGTCTACGGCTCGAATAACCTGACTGCTTGGGATACGGGCGGCAAGGTCAATATTTCGGTCATGGCCAAGGGCGTAGAGGAGACTGCTGTGCTCGGACTGATCAGCCCGCCGTCGGGAAGTGCGCATCTGATCACGGCGCTTGGTGACGTCTCCGGCTTCCGGTATGAAGATGTGACCCAGGCACCGGTCAAGTTCCAAACGAGCCCTTCCTGGGCGACAACAACAAGTATTGATTATGCGGAGCTCAGTCCGGCGTTCGTTGTGCGCGTTGGCGGAGCCGATAAGGAAAAGACACCGAGCATGAAATCGCTTGGGATTTCGAATGACGGCGGCTCTAATTGGTATATGCCGAATGCCGAACCGTCGAATGGAACCAAAACAACGGCAGGACAAGGCCAGGTCGCAGTATCTGCCAGCGGCAATGCCATCCTGTGGAGTACCTCCGATATTGGTGTCTACTACACCAAATCCTCGGGCAACTCCTGGACGGCAAGCAGCGGGGTACCGGCCGGTGCCAAAATCGCTTCCGACCGCGTAAATGCGAACAAGTTCTATGCGTTCTATGCAGGAATATTCTATGTCAGTGTGGACGGCGGAGCTACCTTTACCGCTACGCCGGCAGCGGGTTTTCCGACGAATAATGTAGACGGTCTGCAGCCGAACCAGGCGCAGATCAGCTTGAAGGCAGTGCCGGGCATTGAAGGCGATATCTGGCTGGCCGGAGGCAATACAGTCGAGAACAAATACGGTTTATGGCATTCTGTGAATTCGGGAACCAGCTTCACCAAGCTGTCTAATGTCGAGGAAGCGGATCTGATCGGTTATGGTAAGGCCGCACCGGGCCAGAGCTATATGTCACTATATACGGTTGCTCAAATCGATGGCGTCAGAGGGGTCTTCCGCTCCGATGATGTTGGCGCATCTTGGGTACGGATCAATGATGACGCACACCAGTATGCGAAAATCAACATGGCCATAACCGGTGATCCGCGGATATACGGCCGGGTATATCTTGGAACAAACGGCCGGGGCACACTGTATGCTGATCCGGTGAATCCTCCGGCTACCGGATCCACCATTACGCCGGTCACGGCCAGCTTCGATAAGAAGACGGCGAATCAGGCGGATGTGGCCGTAACGCTGACGCTGAACGGGAACACGTTAAGCACGATCAAGAACGGAGCGGCAACATTGACTGCTGGAACGGATTATACCGTTAGCGGCACAGCAGTCACGATCAAGAAAGGGTATCTGGCCGCGCAGCCGGTGGGCACAACGACGCTGACCTTTAATTTCAGCGCCGGAGCGGCGCAGTCGCTGGCGGTTGCCGTAGTGGATACGACGGCAGCGAGCAATTCGGCGATTACGCCGGTCACGGCCGGCTTCGACAAGAAGACGGCGAATCAGGCGGATGTGGCCGTAACACTGACGCTGAACGGGAACACGTTGAGCACGATCAAGAACGGAGCGGCAACGTTGACTGCCGGAACGGATTATACCGTTAGCGGCACAGCAGTCACGATCAAGAAAGATTATTTGGCCGCACAGCCGGTGGGTACAACAACGCTGAGCTTCAATTTCAGCGCCGGAGCGGCGCAGCCGCTGGCGGTTGCCGTAGTGGATACTTCTGTGGTTGTGACCGGTGGTCTTAAGGTCCAAATGTATAACGGCAGCACAGCGGCTTCGGCGAATGTCTTGAATCCGCGGATCAAACTGCTGAATACGGGCACCAGCGCCGTTTCGCTGGCGGATGTGAAGATCAGATATTATTACACGATTGACGGCGAGCAGCCGCAAAGCTTCTTCTGCGATTGGTCACAGGCCGGCAGTGCGAATGTTACCGGCACCTTTGTGAAACTCCCGGCAGCCATAACCGGGGCGGATTATTATTTGGAGCTGGGTTTCACAAGCGCAGCGGGTTCCCTGGCAGCAGGGGAGGGCCTGGATATCCAGATGCGGGCATCCAAGGCGGATTGGAGCAATTATACCCAGACTGGAGATTATTCCTTTAACGCGTCAGGTACGGGTTATGCGGATTGGGCTGGCGTTCCGGCCTATCTCTCCGGCAGCCTGGTATGGGGGAATGAACCTTCCTGACCTGATCCGGCCGCAACCCGGATCGGCATAACAGGATTATCCATTATACAATGAGCTGCAAGAAGCCATGAATTTTCTTGAACCAACAGCCTCTTCTTCCTTTGTGAATTGGGAAGATGAGGCTGTTGGGCGTTTTTTTGCTGTGCCTGCTGCTATAAAGTCTGTCCGCTGTCAACGGTAATGATCTGTCCGGTTAAGGCCTCCTGCACAACAACCGAGCAAATGAACCTGGCGATATCTTCCGCTGTGGCGATCTGCTGCAGTAGAAGATTGGGAGCCAGGCGCAGCATCTGCGCTTCCCGGCCGGTCCACCATCTCGTCGCGACGGCTCCCGGAGCCACAGCATTGACTCGGATCTCCGGTGAAAGCGCGCGGGCCAGTGACTTGGTAAGTCCATGTACAGCGGCTTTGGACACCGCATAAGGAAGAGAGGAGCCGGAGCCGGTATTTCCGGCAATGCTGCCGAGGTTGACAATGGCTCCATACTTGCTTTGCTTCATATAAGGAGCCACTGCCCGGGCGCAAAAGAACATTCCTTTGACGTTGACATCCAATAATTGATCCCAGACTTCTTCCGTAGCTGCATCGAGGTCATCCAGAGGGATGTGCTTTGTAATGCTGGCATTATTGATGAGCACATCCACACGGCCGAATGTTGCCGCGATTTGTTCAACCATCGCCCGGACTTCAACGTCCCGGGAAACATCGGCCTGTACCGCGATGGCCTGTCCGCCTTGATCAATGATCTGTTGAACGGTTTCTAGCGCTTCCTGTTCCGAACGGGAATAATTAACAGCTACAACAGCCCCGAGCCGTGCCAGCTCGAGGCTTGTGGCTCTGCCTATGCCGGTACCCCCGCCAGTTACGAGCGCCACTTTGTTTGTAAGCTCCATCTGCATCCACTCCTAGAATATCTTTTTGGGTTGATACAGACTATTTTATAGAGCATACTTGGTTTTGTATAATTGAACTAATTGAAGTGATGATTCATTATTATTGAATCGTGATGGGGGAATGAAAATGGATTTCAAGGCGCTGATTACCTTCCAGACGATCGTAAGCACAGGAAGCTTTAACCGTGCGGCGGAGGAGCTGAATTATGCCCAGTCGACGATTACAATGCAAATACAAAAGCTGGAATCACAGCTGGGGGTACAGTTGCTCGAGCGCGGCAAGGGGATTAGCTTAACGGAAGCCGGGCGGCTATTCCATGAACAGAGCCTGCTCATTGTGAAGGACATGGGACGGTTGCAGAGCAGTCTCGCGGAAATGAAATCTGGCGAGGCGGGGAGTGTCCGTCTGGGTGCAACCGATCCGACTGCCAGCTATCGGCTGCCTCGTCTTTTGCAGCAATTCATGAGCCTTTACCCCAAGATTGAAATCTCGGTAGATATCGCCGGAACACCGGCGCTTACTGAGCGGCTGCTCCGCGGGGAACTCGACATGGTGCTGTGTTCAGCACCGGAGCTGGGAAAGGAGCTGCACTTTGAGCCTCTGTTCACGGAGAAATTCGTGCTGTTAATGCCGGAGGACCATCCGCTCGCTGACCTGCCGGAGGTGACTCCAGATCATCTTCGCAGACATCGGCTGCTGATTACGGCCGTCAATTGCCCCTACCGCAAAAAATTGGAGAGCGTACTGCAGGAATTCGCCGGACCGCCGCTGAATACCATGGAAGTCGGCAGTATGACAGCGCTGAAATTCTACGTAGAGGCTGGTTTAGGTCTTGCGTTTGTCCCTGAGTCTACGCTTGCGCCCGTACCGGCGGGAACGGCAGTGCGGCAGCTGGCAGGAGGAACTGTAGACATGGCCTGCGGAATCGCCTGCAGAGTGGCTGATTATCCGCTCCGGTCGTCCAGCTTGAGACTGTATCAATTTCTGAAGCGGGAGCTGTCGTTACGCTAACTTTGCAACAAGACAAGACGAGACAAGATGAAACAAGACAAGACAAGATGAAACGAGACAAGATGAAACGAGACGAGAAGAGAAGAGGAAAGGTGAGATGAGATCAGATGAGTGGAGCGAAACTGGATTTGCAGCGGATTGTTGTGATTGGGCGGACCTTTGAGGAATATTTGCGGATGTTCAATTTGCAGCGTGAGGAGCTGGCCGGGCGGAAAATACTCGATTGTCCTGCGGGTGTTTGCTCTTTCACGGCTGCGGCGAATCAGCTCGGCGCTGAAGCCGTCGCCGCTGATATTGCCTACTGCCATTCTGCGGAAGTCCTGATGGAGAAGGGAATCAAGGATATTCAGCACGCTATGCTGCAGCTTGGGAAGGTGCAGCAGAATTTCCTGTGGAATGAGTTTAAATCCATCGAAGAGCTGAAGCAGGCAAGAACCGAAGCGTTAACAGCCAGCACCTTGGACAGACAACAGAATGAGGAGCGTTATATTTCGGCGGTGCTCCCGCAGCTGCCTTTTGCCGATCTAAGTTTTGAGCTTACATTATCCGCGCATCTTCTGTTCATGTATAGTGACCGTCTGGACTATGATTTTCATCTCCAGAGCCTGCAGGAGCTGATGCGAGTGACAAGTGAAGAAATCCGCATCTTCCCGCTGATCGATCTATCCGGCCGCAGATATGAAGAAATGGACCGTTTAATAGAATATATTCACACTCAGGGCTGGAATACAGAAGAGCTTAAAGTCTCCTATGAATTCCAAAAAGGCGCTAACAGCATGCTGCGGATGACGAGGACCAGAGGAATGCAGTCTGCATAGAACGCAACTTGAAAAGCAACCCATGGAACTGCCCGCATTGCTGTGAGGCAAAATTTCATTTCACATCAGTTGAGCGCTATTGCGGTAAAAGTACCCGCTAATTTTAGCTGTAACCCCTTTTTGTCATAATATAGGGAATTGTTACCGCTAACATGGAGATAAACCCCAATGTTCCCTTGTATCATAAAATTAGAGGGCGGGATTCCCGTTAGTTGTTCATTTCTTGGAATAAGGACTATATTAGCGGCAGCATTTCCCGTTAATGAGGGTAGGCATCAAAATGAAGCAAGGGTGCTCCCGCATAACACACATAAACCCCTATCATTGATTGTTCATCAACAATAGAGGTTTATGTTGTAAGCACTATACCCATGTTCTTCTCAGACTCCTTATCCTATCCTTTGTTCTCAGCCGGGTAGAAATCGTCCGAGGCGGCAGTGTATTTGCCTATCCTGACCGTTAAATCTTCTCTAATCATCCTCAGGTAACGATTGGATTGATGATCAACGTTTGAGCTTTAAGAAGCTCATACCATTTCGTTCCGGGATAAATTGAAAGCTTTAATGCCAGGATCAAAGATATAGTCTCAAGCTCAGGGATTACAGCTGCAAAAGATTGCTCACGGAGAGATTTTACCTGTCCGCATTAGCGTTCCTTCTAGCAGTGTATGGTTCCTTGAGTTGATGTCTATATTATAGCCTGATCCCCATAAGCAGTAAAAAGCCGTATCATTTGAATCTGGAACCATTATACATATAACCCTCTTGTAAGCGCTATTATCCTTGCTTATTCTTAGTTTTTTAACTAATATTCCATGGATAATTGCTGCTGCTCTTAATGTATAATTCACTTATGGCGTAGGAGTTAGGAAGAATGGAAGGAGTAGAGCATATATGAAGCTGTTTCAGATGAAGACGGCGCCGTTTGGGATTGAGCGGATGACGGAGTTTGTGCAGGACAATTATGTTTGCGCCGGATATCCCGGCATCGGTGATTTGGAACAGGCAAGCCGCGAAGAAATCGCCAGACGGCTGCATCAGACCTCTGCCTACTACGGGCCGGAACTGGAAAAGGCGCTGGACAGCCTGGACATCTTTGTACATACAATGCAGGACGGAGATTATGTATTGATCTCAGACGGGGAGTGGGCCTACCTTGGTGATCTGGGCGATTATTTCTATGAGGAAGCCTGTGACCATCCCGAAGATGGCCGTTGTCACCGGAGAGGTGTAACCTGGCTGAAGAGCTTGTATAGTGCAGAGCTGAATCCCATGATGGGTGAACTGCTGGCAGATGCCCTGCCAGTCTCGCAGTATATAGGAACACTGCCGCCTGAAAGGCTGGACCTGTGGCTTGCGGATGCGGGTCTTGGAAGCAGTGAGCAAACGAAACACACAGTAAAAGTTGATGAAGAGATAATTGCTGAAGCACTGTCTGTTCTCACGGCTGCGCTGCACAGTGAAGATGCCGAACGGCGGGAGCGGGCGGCTGCGGCCATTCTCCATTATGCGAAATGAAAGCTAAACAGAGGTGAAATTAAAGCGATTTCACTATATAATAGAGTGATGTTGTACGAAGCCTATTAAGTAAGATGCTGCTCTACAAAACTAAGCTGATGCTTCCCAAGCGAGTTTGTACGATGCTAGTCAAGGAAGCAGATGCTCACAAACTTTCAGGAGGTTCCAATGGCAATTCAATATTTTTCCGACGAACGCATCTTTCATCTTCAGAGCAAGGCAACCAGCTACGTGATTCAGTTGCTGCCTACCGGAGTTCCGGCACATGTATATTGGGGCAGAAAAATCCGTTCAACCGGTCTGTCCTCCATCCTACAGCGGGCTGAACGCTGCTCCTTCTCGCCAGCCCCATATCCTGAGGACATGTCTATCTCTTACGACACGATAGCACAGGAGTACCCGGTATATGGTGTGGGTGATTTTCGTCATCCAGCCTACCAGATCCAGGCTGAGAACGGAACTACGGCCTCCGAGGCGCTGTATGACAAACACCGCATTTACCGGGGAAAGCCTGCTCTTGAGGGGCTGCCAGCTACATATACAGAGCATGAAGAGGAAGCTGATACACTGGAGATCGAGCTGCTCGATCCTGTGGCCGGGCTGCGGATTATCCTCAGCCATACCGTATTTAATGAATTGAATGCCATTACCCGTTCTGTGCGGTTTGTCAATGAAGGCAGCCAGTCGCTGAGGCTGCTGCGTGGACTCAGCATGAGCGTGGATTTCCGTGACTCGAATTACGATATGCTTCATTTGTCCGGGTCCTGGGCGAGGGAGCGATATGTGGAACGCAGAGCGCTTGCTTCCGGCATGCAGGGTATCGAGAGCCGCCGGGGAGCGAGCAGCCATGCGCAGAATCCATTTATCGCCCTGCTGTCCAAAGGTGCGGATGAAGACCATGGCGAGGTATATGGCGTCAGCCTGGTTTACAGCGGCGGATTTAGCGCACAGGCTGAGGTTGAGCCGTACAAGACAACCCGCTTATCCATCGGGGTTAATCCTTTCGACTTCAACTGGCTGCTGGAGCAGGGACAGGCATTCCAGACTCCCGAAGCCGTACTGGTCTTCTCGGCGGATGGCATCGGTTCGATGTCACGGACCTATCATAAGCTGTACCGTACCCGGCTGAGCCGCGGCACCCACCGCGACCGTACCCGGCCAGTACTCGTCAATAACTGGGAAGCGACTTATTTCAATTTCACCGCTGACAAGATTGAAGATATCGCCCGTGCCGGCAGCGAGCTTGGACTGGAGCTGTTTGTGCTGGATGACGGCTGGTTCGGTCACCGCAATGATGACCGCAGCTCGCTGGGGGACTGGTTCGTGGACGCGAATAAGCTGCCGGAGGGATTGGATGATCTGGCCAAGCGTGTAAACGGGCTGGGCCTGCAATTTGGCCTCTGGTTCGAACCGGAGATGATTTCTCCGGACAGCGAACTGTACACCCGGCATCCCGATTGGTGCCTGCATGTGCCGGACCGCCGCAGAACAGAAGGACGGATGCAGCTTGTGCTCGATTTCTCCCGTGAGGATGTCTGCCAGGCGATCGGCGACAGGATAGCCGATGTGCTGCGCAGCGCGCCAATCTCCTATGTGAAATGGGATATGAACCGCAATATGACCGAAATTGGCTCCGCGCTGCTGCCGCCGGAAAGACAGCGTGAAACGGCGCACCGTTATATGCTCGGTCTTTATGGAGTGCTTGAACGGATTACCTCGGAGTTTCCGGATGTCCTGTTTGAGAGCTGCTCCGGCGGGGGAGGGCGCTTCGATCCGGGAATGCTCTATTATATGCCGCAGACCTGGACAAGCGATAATACCGATGCGATCAGCAGACTCAAAATCCAGTACGGAACAAGCATCGTCTATCCGCTCAGCTCCATGGGCAGCCATGTCTCGGCCGTGCCGAACCATCAGGTACACCGCAATACTTCTCTTGAACTGCGCGGACATGTCGCGATGTCAGGCAATTTCGGCTATGAGCTGGATCTGACAAAGTTTACGGAAGAAGAGAAGGAAACGGTAAAAGCACAGGTAGCGCTCTACAAGGAGCTGCGGCCGCTGGTGCAGTTCGGGGAGCAGTACAGACTGCTCAGCCCGTTTGAAGGCAACGAGACCGCATGGCTGATTGCAGCTGAAGATAAATCCGAGGCTGTCGTCGTATATGCCCGGACACTGGCTGAGCCTAATGATTCGCTGTATTATCTGCGCCTGAAAGGACTGGATCCCGAAGCGGATTATGAGTGGCTGGAAGGCGGAGGCGTGTACGGAGGAGATCATCTTATGTATGCGGGGCTGCCACTGCCGAATCTGCACGGTGATTTCCAGAGCGTGCTCTGGCGTTTCCGCAGAGTCTAGGATTTAACTGGTTATTATTATCACAAAAAGGCCTTGCCGCGATACTGCGGCAAGGCCTTTTTGCAGGTTGCAAGGGTCCATCTCAGAAGAATTCAACAAACTCATTTACCGGCTTGCGGTAGCCGCGCGGTCTGATCTTGCGTTTGTAGTCTTTGCCGATGGTAATCATCAGAGCCGGCACAAGATGGTCAGGGATATTTAGGGTGGCCTTGATGGCATCGGGATCAAAGCCGATCATCGGGCAGGTATCCCAGCCTTTATCCTTGGCAATCAGCATGAACTGCATGGCGGACAGGGCGGCGTTGCGAATGGCTTCATCACGCTGGAAAGCATCATTTCCTTCATAGGCATCGTTGATGGATTGAATGGTGTTGTCATATTCCTCCTGGCCCATAGCGCCAAGCAATTTCAGTCCGCTGTAAATTTCGGGTGCCTGCTGATAGGCAAGCTTATCTCCGAGCACAATAATAACGGCGGAAGCCGTATGGATTTTATATTGGTCATAAGCACCTCGGCGTATTTCCTCCTTCAGTGCCGGATCGCTGATCACCTTGTAATGTGTATGCTGCAAATTGGAGCTTGAAGGGGCGAGCCGGGTGAGAGAGAACATGTCCTCCAGCTCGTTTTGCGGGATCTTGATCCCTTCCACGAAATTCATAGCTGATCTGCGGGATTGCACCAAATCTGTAAAAGTACTCATGATAAATACCTCCAAATGGTTATAAATTAATAGTTAATAAATATCAATAACTTATGTAAATAAACCTACTTACTAATGGTTACTTACTTAAGATAGCACGGCAATTGGGAATCGTCAATGATGAATTACACTAAATCGTGAAATTAAGTTCAAATAGAAGATAATTAATAAAAACGACAGAAAAGAAGTGATTTTAATCACAAAATAAGGTTATAGAGGCAAAAAGATTGTGACGTTTATTACATAATAGGTGTTATAATAGACGCATGGGTTATTGAATTGACTATTATCAAGCGTTACAAGCTAATGCAGAGGAGAGTCCAACAATGTCAGAAACAATTACGCAAACCACTCCTGAACAGGAAGCACCGAAAGCCTCTTTAACCAAAGAGGATGTTCTGGATCAGCTTTTGAAGCCGGAAGTTCAGGAATCATTAACAACCTTGATAGAACAGCTGCCGCAGCTTACACAGCTTGTAGGTGTATTAACGAAGTCTATGGACTTTGTACAGTCGGTTGCATCCGATGAAGTACTCAAGAATGATACGGTGGGCGCTATTAAAGAAATTGCCGAGCCGGTAGTAGGTTCCGTCAAGAATATGGCGGCTACTGTGATCGAGGCGAAAGACCGGGCAAATGAAAGCAGCGAGACGATCAGCGTGTTCGGAATGATGAAGATGATTAAGGATCCGCAGGTTCAGAAGCTTCTCCGTTTTATGAATGCTTACCTGCAAGTCAGCGGCGAACGCAGCCAGCAGAAATAATTAATTCTAATCTCATACGTAAGGACGGAGGAAACATCATATGTCAAAACATATTGTTATTCTAGGAGCAGGTTACGGCGGATTGCTGAGTGCCTTGACAGTGCGCAAATATATGAGCAAGGCTGAGGCAAAGATCACAGTTGTCAACCAGTATCCAACCCACCAGATTATTACCGAATTGCATCGTCTTGCCGCAGGCAGCGTGGAAGAGAAAGCTGTTGCTATGCCGCTGGCGAAGCTTTTTGCCGGTAAAGACATTGATCTTAAAATTGCCAAAGTAAAATCCTTCTCCGTTGAAAGCAAACAAATTTCGCTCTCGGATGGCACGAATCTTACTTACGACGCCCTTGTTGCGGGCCTTGGCAGCACGACGGCTTATTTTGGAATTCCGGGACTTGAACAATACAGCATGGTATTGAAATCGGCTGCCGACGCCAATAAAATTCATGGGCATATCGAAGACCGGATCCGTGAGTACGCAAAAACCGGCAATGAAGCTGACGCGACGATTCTAATCGGCGGTGGCGGATTGACGGGTGTTGAGCTTGTAGGTGAAATTGCCGACGTGCTGCCGAAGCTCACCAAACGTTATGGGGTGGATCCAAAAGCGATCAAGCTGCTGCTCGTGGAAGCAGGTCCGAAGATTCTCCCGGTACTGCCCGATCACCTGATCGAACGCGCTACATCAAGTCTTGCTGCACGCGGCGTACAATTCCTGACTGGTCTAGCCGTTACCAATGTGGAGGGCAACACCATTGATCTGAAGGATAGTCAGAAAATTGTGGCCAACACGTTCGTATGGACCGGCGGTGTACAAGGAAATCCGCTGATCGGTGAATCCGGTCTTGAAGTTAACCGTGGACGTGCAACGGTAAATGAATTCCTGCAATCCACATCGCATCCTGATGTATTTGTTGCCGGTGACAGTGCCGTTGTATTTGCTCCGGACGGCCGTCCTTATCCGCCGACTGCACAAATCGCCTGGCAGATGGGTGAGCTGATCGGCTATAATCTGTATGCTTATCTGAACAATAAATCGTTGGATACCTTTAGCCCGGTCAATTCGGGCACACTCGCCAGCCTGGGCCGTAAAGACGGGGTTGCTATTATCGGCGGCAACTCAACGCCATTGAAGGGCTTGCCTGCAACGATGATGAAAGAAGCAAGCAACATCCGTTATTTGACGCATATCAAAGGTTTGTTCAGTCTGGCGTATTAATTTTAATTAGCCAGCTTTGCTGGAAGCCAGTTCATAGGATCCCCTTTTAGTTACCCGAAAACACCTGGTTTTTTCTTGAGGTGCGGGTGCTGGAAGGGGTTTTTTTTCTGTGCTGAATTGCATAGTTAATAACTGGAAATTAATTTAAACTAAATTTGTTTTGGGATGTATATTGAATACGTGTGGTAACAGGAGGCCGGTATGATGCTGTTTTATAGATACACACGAAAAAGCGCACCGGCGGTTATTTTCATCTCCGGCTTGGGAGACGGGGGTGATTCCTGGAGTGGGGTACAGGATCGGATAGCGGCGTTAACGACAACCCTCTCCTATGACAGGGCCGGAATCGGTGCAAGCACAGCAGCATCGGGTCCCCGTACTTGTGATGATCTGGTTCAGGAACTGCATAGGTTACTGTCCAAGCTGGCAGTGGAGCCGCCGTATATCTTGGTAGGACATTCTTTTGGCGGATTGGTCGCCAGACAGTTTGCCGCAAAATTTCGCTCCCGCACAGCGGGACTTGTTCTGGTGGATGGCGTACCGGAGTATAAGGAGCTTGCTTATGAGGAGGTTCTGCCCGTGCATTTGATCCCGGCGAACAGGGCTTATCTGGAGAATCCCCTGCTGAACAGCGAGAATATTGACAAGCTGGCGAGTTATAGGCAGATAGCTGAAACTGAGCTCCAATGGCCGGGTACTCACCCGATGTCGATTATTACAAGAGGGCTCCCTGATGAAGGAGAAGGAGATTGGCCGTCGACTGCAATCCTCGAGCTGGAGCAGAAGCTGCAGAGGGGATTCCTGCGGTGGTCTGCGGCTGGCCGCCAGAGGATCGCGGGAGGCAGCGGGCACTATATTCACCATGATGAGCCGGAGATTGTCATTGAAGAGATTACGGCAATGATTGCACAATGTACCGATAGACCTGAAGGGGTGGAAGAATGACGGATACAAGAAACGGGTTAAAGCTGGATTTGCAAAGAATCGAGGAGGAACACTATCAGCTGCGTGATGGTGAAGCGGCAGGAGATTACATCAGCCGGATGCTGGAGTATATCGGCGACCCGGACCCGGAGCGCTGCCCACGCGGCAGATGCACTGGATGAACTGGTGAAGTGCCCGGAGAGTGATGCGGCGGTGCAGCTGGAAGTCCTGGATGCGGTACAGGGTATGCTCCAGAACGGCACGTACATTTTCAATGAAGAAGAGGATGAGCGGATAGCCACTATCATCGACTCCATGGTATTCCATAGCCTGCTTCCGGAGGAACAGCTTGCCGGCTGGATTAGTGCTCTCGGGGAATGCGGCAGCCTGCCGAGGACCCGCAGTGTGGATATTAACCGGATCAATTGCAAAAATTTCCTCCGGGCTCTCTATTTCAGACGGGGCAGCCATATCCGTGGACAACAGCTTGAGGAGGCTTTCATGTCTGCCGAAATAAATATAAATAAGTTCACAATGCGAAGTGCGCTTTGAAATCCTGCCATAATTGAGGGTGTCCGGAGAAATTCTATTTGATATAATGGATTATGTTTATACCATTCAGTGGTTTTATAGGAGGATTTAAACATGGGATTTAAAGAAAACGATATCATTTTGTTCCAGGGTGACAGTATCACCGATTGCGGGCGCAATTATGAAGACGCTTCATCACTGGGCGTAGGTTATGCAATGATGGCCGCCGCACGTCTCGGGCTGCAGTATCCGGAGAAGAATCTGACGTTCATTAACCGGGGAATCAGCGGCAACCGCATTACGGATTTGCAGCAGCGCTGGGATAAGGATTGCCTGGACTTGAGGCCGACATGGGTGTCCATTTATATCGGGATTAATGATACCTGGCGCCGCTTTGACTCCGGCCAGGAAACTACTGCTGCCGAGTTTGAAGCCGCTTACCGTGATTTGATCGAGCGTACAATGAGTGCGCTGGATGCCAAGCTGGTGCTGATTGAGCCGTTCGTACTGCCTGTGCCGGAAGACCGCAAGAATTGGCGTCAGGATTTGGATCCCAAAATCCATGTTGTGCGTGAATTGGCACGTGAGTACGGGGCCCCGCTGGTTCCGCTCGACGGCCTGTTCGCTGCGGCTTCCGTTAAAGCGGAGCCGGCGTTCTGGGCAGGGGATGGCGTGCATCCTTCTTCGGCCGGACATGCCCTCATTGCCGAAGCCTGGCTGAAAGCGGTAGGAGCAATTAACTAGAACGCCTAATGATTTTGTTAAAGCTATCCCATCTGAGTGTGTTCAGAGACCGGTCCGTTATTTTATAGCGAACCGGTCTTTTTGATGCGCGGAGCTGAAAATTGGATGAGGCAGACCAATACACGGACATTTCACTCTGCACCTGAAGACTGTTATAATTGTAGGGTACATATTTACCGATACTTCATCTAACAAGCTCATGGCTAAGCCTGAATAAACGGAAGGAATTCTCAGAGCCACCGGGCGTCAGCACAAACCTCAAGATGAAGCTAGTGTTCGGAGAAGCGTATCAGGAATACATTATTTATGAAGAAGTTAACAATCTATACCGAAATAATAAATATCGAGTACATCTTATAGAGCGAGAGGAATGTTAAAAGAATGACGAGCGATACAGCAGAGGATTTGCAAGGTCTGAAAGCAGCCGGCAAGGTGGTAGGTTACACTATCGCCGAGATGAAGAAACATGTAAAACCAGGTATGACGACTGCCGAGCTTGATGCGGTGGGGGCGAAAATCCTGGAGCAATTTGGTGCAAAATCGGCTCCGAAGGTTACCTATAATTTTCCGGGCAGCACCTGTATCAGCATTAATGAAGAGGTGGCTCACGGCATTCCCGGCTCACGAGTCATTAACCCCGGTGATCTGATTAATATTGACGTATCTGCCGAGCTTAACGGTTATTACAGTGACTCCGGCGTTTCTTTTCAACTGCCGCCCTATAACGAGAAGCTTGTACATCTGTGCCGCAGCACGGAGGAAACCATGATGAGCGTAATCAATCATCTTCGAGCAGGCATGAAGGTGAATGAGATTGGCAGAGCGATGGAGAGTGAAGCCCGCAAACGCGGCTACAAAATCGTACGCAATTTATGCAGCCACGGCATCGGGAAATCACTGCATGAGAAGCCTTTCGAAATTCTCCCGTTTTATAATCCGCGGGTAACTACGGTGCTTAAAGAAAATCAGGTCATTACGATTGAGCCGTTCCTGTCTACCGGGGCTGACTTTGTAGAACAGCAGTCGGACGGGTGGACACTGAGTGTGAAGGACAATAGCCGGGTAGCACAGTATGAGCACACCATTATAATTACTAAGGGCAAACCGATCATTCTGACAAGCGCATAGAACCCTGCCGAGGGTAAGAGGAGCGAGCGATGTTGAAGATGGCCTTTATTCTTTTTGATGGAATTACTTTTCTCGATTTTGCCGGATTCTATGATGTTATCTACCGGCTGGGACAATTCGCCCCAGGTGAAGGGCTGGAATGGGATATTTGCGGTGTTGCGGAAGAAGTGACCGATGAGCTGGGGCTTACGGTCAAGATCGGCACAGTATTGCCGGATCTGTCGCAATATGATTTAGTCTTCCTGCCCGGCGGGATGGGAACGAGACGGCTCAGGACTGATGAGTCCTTTCTCTCTTGGCTGCGGGGAGCCGCCAATGTGCCTTATAAGGTTTCTGTATGCACAGGCTCACTCCTGCTGGGAGCCGCCGGATTTCTGGAGGGACGCAGTGCAACGACGCATCCCGCTGCGTACGATCTGCTGGCGCCCTATTGCGGCAGTGTGGTGAAGAGTCGGATTGTACAGGACGGCAGTATAATTACCGGTGGAGGGGTGTCTGCCTCCATTGATTTGGGGCTGCATGTCATGTCACTGCTTGCCGGTGAAGAGGCCATGCTCTCCGTGAAGAAGCAAATTGATTATCCTTATGTGATGCAGGGCATTGTACAGCAGCAATAAGCTGTGCAGGAAAACGGGGGAATTAGGATGACTGTAACTAAGACGGTGCCAGTGCCGATTCGGGAATGGATGGAGACGGAGGGGCAGTGGCCCCTGCTTGCCGGTTATATGCTGGACGGGAGCGGCCTGCCCGGACCACGGGCCAATCTGGAGCTGGCAGAGAGCTTCGCGATGTCTTTTGCCCGGCCTTCTGTAACGGAGACCTCATGGGCAATGCTTTCGTCATGGGCGCTTATTTCGGACCACGAGGCTGCTGCTAATGATCCCCGCGAGTTTCTGCCTTTTTGTGCTGTACAGGCCAGCTGCGCGCATTACGGGTATGCTGATGCAGTGCGGCGCACCCTGACAGAAGGCCTGCTGAAGACTGCCATGAATGATTCCAGATGGCGGCTGCGCGAGGCCGCGGCGATCGGTCTGCAGACCATTGGAGAATATGATTTTTCGCTTCTGCAGGGACTGCTGGATTCATGGAAAGCGGAGGCTACACTGCCGGAACAGCGCGCCTTTGTTGCCGCTTTAGCCCATCCGCCGCTGCTCAAGGAGCAGACCAATGCACGGTATAGTCTGGATCTGGCCGGCGGCATTATGGAAGGCATCCTCTCCTCTGAGCCGGGACAAGGCGATCGGGAGCATTATCGCGTGTTGTCCAAGGGTTTAGAATATAGTCTCAGTCTGTTTGTGGCCAGCGAGCCGGAAGCAGGTTTTGCTATGCTCCGCAGATTTGCACAGAGCGGCGATCCCCGGATGCTGAAGATTGTGAAGAGCAATCTGGGCAAAGCCCGGCTGAGTAAAAAATATCCTGACCAGGTTGCGGACCTCCTCACAGCATTGACAATGTGCTAAAATGTAACTATTATTGTTGCATCCAAAGCATTCTTTTGTTTAGGGCAATAAAGGAGAGATTTCCATGAACATCAGCACCCGGTTCGCGGTGGCTATTCATATTCTTACGTTAATCGACAGCAACAAGGAAGGCAAAAGCACCTCCGAATGGATCGCTGGCAGTGTCAATACCAACCCGGTGGTCATACGCAGAATTACAGGCATGCTGAACAAAGCGGGACTGGTTGATGTCCGTCCCGGTGTGGCCGGAGCCAAGCTGAACCGCACTGCAGCTGAGATCACGCTGCTGGAGATTTATCGGGCGGTTAATGCGGTGGAGGAAGATTCCTTATTCTCCGTGCATGAGCACCCGAATCCCGATTGTCCGGTTGGCAAGAACATCGCCGGTGCCATCGTGCCTGTATTCTCCCTTGCCCAGAAAGCGATGGAGAATGTGCTGCAGGAGGTTACCTTGGACCAGATTATAAATCAGATCCCTGTTTACTGAGCAGCGAAGGGGATTAAGAGTAATTTAAGTAAACTTTTAGCAAAAACTTATGTTTCTTTAAGGTTTCAGGAGTATATTAAAGATCTCCACCCCCCAGTGGATGCATTTTTGCTAGGAGCCTGCCGTGCCTCGGCAGGCTCCAATTTTTTTGGTTTGCTGCAATCCGAGGGTTCTACAAAATTCAGCAAACCTTTATTAAATTTTCATCCGGATTTAAGCTTTGCCGGTTATAGTAGTCACATGACCCCCTTATAATAGACCTTGACCCTGCCGGACGCTGGCAGGGTCACTTTTTTGTCCCTGTATAAGGAAATGGAGAGCGCGATAACATAGCAGGAGCTTTACACAATATTCCAAATGAATTAGACTGACACAAGACATGTGAAATGGAATGATTTTTGTGAAAGAGGATGGGATTTGAATGATGACCTTTCTGGCTGTGATTCTAGGCTTGGTAAGCCTCTTGGTATTTATGCTGATTATTAGAAAAGCGATAGATGATTCGAAAACTTCGCACAAACTGGATATTTTGATTCAGGAGATCAGGCTGCTGCGTAAAGAAATTAAGGAGAATAAGCATATTATTGATAAACGCCTGTAAAAGGGGGAGTTTTGCAATGATCTTATATCACAATCAGGAACTAAGCGTTAGACTGGTGGCTCCCGATGCGGAGCTGCTTGTGAAATGGCTTTCCGATCCGCTTCTGTTGGAGTATTATGAAGGCCGTGACCGTCCGCATACAATGGAGATGGTGCTGGAGCACTTTTATGAAGAGGAAGCCGGGGGAATCACGCGGGGGATTGTCTGCTATAAATCGCAGGATGTTGGATACATACAGTTCTATCCTATTGATGCTGAAGAGAAAGCGGAGTACGGGTATACGGATTTTGAAGGCAGAATTTACGGCATGGACCAGTTTATCGGCGAAACTGCATTCTGGAATCAAGGAATTGGTTCGCAGCTCGTGGGGGAGACAGTTAAATATCTTACCAAGTCGAAGCAGGCAGACAAAATTGTGATGGACCCGCAATGCTGGAATCACCGGGCGCTGAGAGTGTATGAGAAACTTGGTTTTGTGCGGAGGAAGCTGCTTGTAGAGCATGAATGGCATGAGGGAGAATTCAGGGACTGCTGGCTCATTGAATATGCGGGCAGTACGAAATAAGGGGATACTTTATGAAAAATAACCATCTATCTATACTGGGGGCCAGCCTTATTCTTGGTGTTTGTTTTATTGTCGGCTGCCTGGTCATCAGCCATGAAAAAGCGGGTAGCAGCGGAAATGCTTTGCAAGCCCAGAATACTCTGCTGCAGCAACAGGACAAGGCATTAATGACGCTTCAGGAGGCTGCATATTTTCTGGGGCTGGAAGAAGAGCAGGTGCTCAATATTATGAAAGCGGAAAATGCAATTCTGAGCAATAATGGACCTTTTACAAAAGCAAAGCTTCCTTATATTAAAATTGATGACGAGTTCTTGTTCACCAGGGAGGACTTATTGAACTGGATTCGGACAGCCACCGCAGAGAAGAGAGTATACAGCGGCATCAAATTGCTGAATTGATTAAGCAAGACAATAAGAATGGACCCAAACGGAGGAACTTCAGTGGAGAAAATTGCAATTATTTCTGATATTCATGGCAATGTACCGGCTCTTGAAGCGGTACTCGCGGATATACACGGGCGTAATATCACCCGGATTTTTTGTCTCGGAGACATTGTTGGCAAAGGACCTAGCTCAGACCTGGCAGTTGATCTGGTGAAGAAGCACTGCGAAGAAGTTGTGATGGGCAACTGGGATGAATTCATCGGCCGTCCCAGCGAAATCGCCGTTGTACAATGGCATCGGGAGCTGCTCGGCCAGGACCGCCTGAATTATCTGAACTCCCTGCCGTTCTCGATTGAATTCTGGATGAGCGGAAAGTTCATCCGTTTATTCCATGCCTCACCGCGGAGCTTAAATGAGCGGGTCCAGCCCTGGGATGATTACGAACAGCGTTTATCCCTGTTCCTATCCTCCGGATTGTGCAAGGAACCAATCATGGCGGATATAGCCGGATATGGGGATGTTCATAATGCGTACCTTCAGCATCTGGACGGAAGGACGTTGCTGAATGTAGGCAGTGTAGGGAATCCGCTCGATCTTACCCAGGCCTCGTATTTAGTTATGGAGGGAAGGTATCAAGATCGTGCATTGGCACCGTTAAATCTGCAATTCGTCAGAGTTCCCTACGATATCGAACTGGCTGTGCAGCAGGCACAGGAATCGCATATGCCTGACTTGGAACCCTATATTAAGGAGCTTAGAACTGCTGAATATAGAGGTAAGGGCGTGGATCACTAATGCTAAGCCAGACCTGACGGGTCTGGCTTTTCTTTTTGAAAGTAATTGACAAACTTATGGAGTGCAACTATACTAAAGTTAGTTAATATGTAACGGAAACAGTTACAAGTGTGAATTGCAAAAATGGAAGGTGTAAAGACTAAGCTGCAATAAGCGGCTTAACACGGACACCAGCATTTATTCAGGAGGAGATATTATGACGGCAACAGCGACATTGCATGAGGGTGTGCAAATTGGTTTAGTGCAGATAAGAGTAAGCAATTTGGAGCGTTCGCTCGCTTTTTACCAGAATGTTGTGGGACTGAAGATATTGCGCCAGACCGGTCGCGAGGTGGAGATGAGTGCAGACGGGCAGCATGTACTGCTCATCCTGCGGGAGATCGAAGGCGCGCAAATTCTGCGCCGGAATTCGGTAGCGGGCTTGTACCACTTCGCCATTCTCGTGCCTGACCGCCCCAGCCTGGGGCTCACGCTGCGCAATCTGATTGACTCTGGGATTCATATCGGCCAGGGAGATCATATGGTAAGTGAAGCACTATACATTCAGGATCCGGATAATAACGGAATTGAGCTGTACCGGGACCGGCCGCGTGATACATGGAAACGTGATGCAGAAGGGGATTATATTATGACTACGGACCCGGTAGATGCCGACGGTCTGCTGGCCGCTGCTGAAGGCTTAACCTGGAACGGCCTGCCTGCCGGCACCGTGATCGGACATGTGCATTTTCATGTAGGTGATCTTGACCAAGCGAAGAAATTTTATGTGGATGCATTGGGCTTTGAGCCAACAACCCATTATGGAGACTCGGCGCTGTTTATCTCGGCGGGAGGTTATCATCACCATATGGGCCTCAATATCTGGGCGGGGCAGGGTGCTCCGGCGGCTCCGTCTGATGCACCCGGCATCGATTATTTCACACTGCTGCTGTCAAGCAGACAGGAGCTGGCGGAAGTGTCTGAGCGTATGCGGGAGGCTGGTTATACAGTAACTGAGGCAGACGGCACCCTTTCGCTCAAAGATCCATGGAACATCGGTTTGAAGCTGATGGTGAACTCGCAATCGGAATAATTTGCTTGTCCATCTTCACTCATTCCCCTATAATAATTGGAAATGAATGAGTGAAAGGGTGTAGATTTTGCAGAAATTCAAAATGGCATACGTAATCCTTTGTCATAAAAATCCTGAGCAGATCAATTTGCTGATTGATCGTTTAAGTGATGAACATGTGGATTTTTTCCTGCATGTAGACAAGAAGAGCGGCATAGAAGAGCAAATTGTTCACCGTGAACATATTCATTTTGTAAAAGATCCTGTTGAAGTGCAGTGGGGACATTACAGCCAGATTGAATGCATTCTTAAAGGTTTTGAGCTGATTAAGCAGCAGGGTTACTATAATTATATTCATATCATAAGCGGGCAGGATTTGCCCCTTGTCTCCAATGGAACGATTGTGGAGTTCTTCCAGAAGAACGAGGGGAAGGAATTTGTGAAGTATTTGCAATTGCCTAATGAAGCGGAGATGTGGGGCTGCTACTATCGGGTTTCTGTCTATTATCCAAAATTTCTTGTATCGCGGGTAAAAGCAGTCTCCGAGGTACGCAACCGGTACATTAATCTGGTGATGTCGGTGCCTTGGCTTAAGCGGAGTCTGAAGCATCTCCCGGATAAACTATATAAAGGCTCAAACTGGATGTCGATTACCGGTGAGTGCATGGAGTATATTCTGGAATTCACCCGTACTTCTCCAGGTTACATCCGTTTGTTCAAGAACTCATTCTGCGGTGACGAAATATTCTTTCATTCGATTATTTTGAACAGTCCGTTTAAGGATAATGTAGTGAATGAAATCAAACGTTACACAGACTGGGAGACCGGACCGGAGTTCCCAAGAACGCTCAGGGCGGTGGATTACGAACGAATCCGCACACAAGGACAGGGAAGCTTCTGGGGCCGCAAGTTTGACTTGGACGTAGACCGCAGTATTGTCGAGGATCTTCTGCAAAAGGGTTGAACCTTAGGACCACTGGGTCAAAAGCTCTTCAATCCTGATTCGATTACCGGGGCGGACGGGATTTCAGCAGGAGGCAAGGCCGGATCTACCGGCCTTGCCTCCTGCTTGTTCTGCATCCAGTTACGCTTCCCCCTGTGACAACGCGGCGATCCGGCGGCCCGCATCACCGCGGTACAATCCTCCGTGATAGCAAATCACCTGCCGGATCTCCAAATCGGCGAATTTCTGCAAAGAAGCAAGTGCGGTAGCCATGTCGGGTGTCGCCGCAGCATCTGGCCCGTACAGTTCTCCGCCGCGCACCGTGAGGGCATCAGCCGCAATCAGTGTGCAGCTAACCTGATGATACAGGCTCAGATGCCCGGGGCTGTGGCCGGGCGTATGGATCACAGTGATTCCCCCGCCACAAGGAAGCCGTTCCCCGCCAATGAGCGTTTGGTCGACCCTTCCTTTTGGTGGATGGGCAAGCACGGAGAGAAAGGCATGCCGCCATTCTTCCGGCACTGTAGGCGGCAGCATGGCTTCGGCGGCAGCCAGCGCTTCCGGCGTATGCTTGAGCAGCATTTTATCGCCCTCAATATAGGGCTTCTCAATTTCGTGCGCCAGTACGGTCAGCTCGGTTTCAGCCTGCTCCAGCAGAGCGGGCAGGCTCCCGATATGATCGAGATCCTGATGGGTAATCAGGATAGTGCGCAGCTGATTCCAGGGTACAGAGGCTTCTTCCATAGCCACCCTAAATGTGGACAGCAGCCCCGGGTAACCAGTATCTACGAGAGTGGCGGCTTGTCCGTCCCAAAGCAGGGTGGGGTAAATCGTTTCTGTTCCGCCCATAACTTGAACGGAAATCTCAAGCATGTCTATTCCTTTGGCGATATGCATAATGTTCCTCCTAAAAAGTTAGTGAGCCCGTGCTCCCATGCTTGATAAGATTCATGCTGTGAGGCTAATGCATATCATACTGAAAACAGAAATATAGCGCAATATAAAAATAAAATATTATAACATAAAAATATTATTTTGTCAATACATTAAACGGTGAACTTTTTCGGCTAAACATAAATATGAGAATTGCATTTTGCCCCTATATAAACGTTTAGGATATAATAATGGGAAAATCAGTTTTGGAGTTGATGCAGCTTGGAGACTTTTCTTGCCGTACTGTTAATTCTGGGGCTGATCGCGGCCTCCAACATCGTGAACCGGTTTATCCCGTTTGTGCCAATTCCGCTGATTCAGATTGGACTGGGCGTTATTGCTGCACTGATGCCCACGGGAATACATATGACCTTTGAGCCTGAGCTGTTTTTTGTATTATTTATTGCTCCGCTGCTGTTCAATGACGGCAAGCGGACACCCCGCGATGAACTTTGGAACCTTAGAGCGCCCATTCTGCTGCTGGCGCTGGGCCTTGTCTTTGTCACCGTCTTTGTTGCGGGATATGCGATCCATTGGATGATACCCTCGATTCCACTGGCGGCGTCGTTTGCGCTGGCGGCCATTCTCTCCCCGACTGATGCGGTGGCGGTAGGCGCCTTGGCCGGAAGGGTTCATTTGCCGAAGGGCATTCACCGGATTCTGGAGGGCGAGTCATTGATGAATGACGCCTCCGGTCTGGTGGCCTTCAAGTTTGCCATTGCTGCTGCGGTTACCGGGGTGTTCTCCCTGCCCAAAGCAACATTCAGCTTTATCCTCATCGCAGCGGGAGGGCTGCTGCTGGGGGCGCTGCTGTCATTTTTGCTTATCCGGCTCAGCGTGCTCATCCGCAGATTAGGCATGGAGGATGTTACCGTCCATGTACTGTTGCAGATTCTTACTCCGTTCATTATCTATCTGATTAGTGAAGAAGTCGGCGTATCCGGCATTTTGGCCGTTGTTGCCGGCGGTATCGTATATGCCATCGAGAAAGACCGGGCTGTATCTCCGCAATACAAGCTGCAGCTTGTGTCAGCGAGTACCTGGTCGGTGCTGCTGTTTATCCTGAACGGGATGGTCTTCCTCATTCTTGGCATCTCCGTTCCCGATGTAATTGAAGTCATCTACCGGGATGAAACGCTGAATAACTTTATGGTGGCCGGCTATGTGCTGGCAATTACGGCGCTGCTCATTGTACTCCGCTTCCTCTGGGTGTATGTCTATTCGCTAGTAGAGAGCCGCAGGCTGAAGACAGAGAAGTCACCGCTCAAAACCCAGCTGATTATCTCGATCTCAGGCGTCCGCGGAGCTGTAACCTTGGCCGGGGCCTTCTCTATTCCGCTAGTTGTTGGAGATGGTTCCCTGTTTCCGGAACGGGATTTAATCATTGCGCTCGCGGCAGGTGTCATTCTCATGTCGCTGGTGATGGCCAGTATCTTTCTGCCTATCCTTGCGGGAAAAGAAGAGGCGGTTGACGAAGCTGCCCAACCGCAGAACACGGAGCTTGCAGCCAGATCGGTGGTGATTGATGCAGGAATGACCATGCTGCGGAGCTTGGCGACGGAGAACCCCGGTTCCCCAACACAGCCTGCATTGCTGGAGTTCACCGATAAGATCGACAGACTGTGCGCTCCCCAACCGGAAAATGATGTGGCTACGGAGCGCTTCCGCCGGCTTGGTGTTGAAGCGCGGCTGAATGGTCTCGATGCGGAACGGGCAGCATTGCGGCGCATGCTGGAGCAGGGCCAGATTGAATCTCCGGTTGCAGTGAAGATGGAAGAGCTGCTGGATCATACGGAGGCCGTTCTGTGCCGGCGGTTCGATACACAGGTCAAATTCTCCCTGACAGAGATTCAACGCTTATTCTCGGGATTGTTCACGGGCCGTTTTAACGGTGAGGAAGGACTGCGGGCGGTTCAGAATGCCGAGAGTGCCCGGAAAGCGAAGATCGCGATGTGCCAGGCAGCCGTCTCAGCGGTCAGCGCCGAGATGAGCGAAGAAAACCGCCAGGCTTCGCAGCGGGTTATTGACAAATATGAGCGGCTGGAGTCACGGCTGGAGCAGGGGGAAGGCTGGAGTAAGGATGGCGTAATCGACGATGAGAAGCTGGAGCTGAAGCTAAAGGCGATTCAGGAGCAGCGCGACACGGTGCAGCAGATGTACCAGAACGGAGCGATTAATCTCAAGGTCGCCGGCAAGCTGCGCCGGTTCGTGGATCAATTGGAAACATCAATCTGGGAGGATTAACAATGGGCGAAATCACTGCGAGCGGGCTGTTATTTGAAGAAATCGGGGAAGCGCATTTGGCTGAAGTGATGGATATATATAATTATTACGTGTTGAACACTACAGTTTCTTTTCATACTGAGCCGCAGAGCCTGCCGGAAATGCGTCAGTCGGTGCTGAGCGGCGATCCGCGGTTCAAATCCTATGCCATTATGCAGGATGGCGAAATGGTGGGTTATGTGCTGATTGCCAGACATAAAAATAAGCAGGCCTATGATACCTCCGGTGAAATCAGCATCTACCTGAAGCCGGGCTGCGGCGGCCGGGGATTGGGCGGCCATGCGCTGCGCTTTATCGAAGAGCGGGCCGCGGAGCTCCGGTTCCATGTACTGGTGGCTACGGTGTGCGCCGATAACGAGCCGAGCCGCCGGTTGTTCGTGAAGCATGGATACGAGCAGAGTGCCCTGTTCAAAGAGATCGGCAGCAAGTTCGGCAGATGGCTGGATATTGTCAGCTACCAGAAGATCATTGGCCAGCTGCAGTAAATGTCCCTTATACCCAAAAGTCCGCCTGCGGCAAGGATGAATTCCTTGCCGCAGGCGGACTTTTTATGCGCTGTAGACCAAGCAGCTCTAGCCGGGGTGTCCCTGTAGTCATAGCTATAGGTGATCGGTAAGGGGAGGCTCTTTTCTGCGCGTGTCTACTTGTTCTTCCGGCGGAACATTTGTCCAAGCACTTCACTGAGCACAAGTCCCGTGGCGATCGCTCCAGAGAGCAGCAATGCCTGTACGGCGATCTGAATCGCTTGGTTATTGTCGTTCTCCACGAATTTGCGCATAGCGTCATATGCAAGTCCCCCCGGGACAAGTGGAATAATCCCTCCGACGCTGAAGATAATGACCGGCATCTTGAAGGAACGGGCAAAAAATTGGCTGATGACGCCGACGACTACGGTTGCCGCAAAGGTGGCGATTACCGTATCCCATCTTTCATCAAGCTCCAAATACAGGATCCAGCCTACCATTCCGGCCAAGCCGCATTGCAGCAGCGCGCGCCGCGGGGCATTGAACAGAATGCAGAAGGATGCAGCGGCGATAAAGCTGGTTATCAGTTGCAAAATCATGAATTGCTACCTCTTTCACATGGGTTAAAAAAGCGACAGCACAAGACCGATGCCAGTCCCGATCGCAAACGCGGTCAGGAAAGCATCGGCACCTTTGGAGAGGCCGGAAACCAGATGTCCGGCCATCAGGTCACGCACCGCATTGGTAATGAGCAGACCCGGGACCAGCGGCATAACAGAGCCGATGATAATCTTATCCATTTCCCGGCCAATACCAAATTTGACGGAGAAGAACGCAAACAGTCCGATCAGGAATGAGGCGGTAAATTCTGCAAAGAATCGGATCTGTACGAGCCGGTGCAGATAGGTAGCAGCGGCGAAGCCAAGCCCGGACACCAGCAAAGCCGGAAGGGCGTCCCACAGACTCCCCTTGAACATTACTGTGAAACAGGCTCCGGTGAGGGCGGCTGCGGCGATCTGCAGCCATGCCGGATAGGCATGTGCGGCATCGTCCACGACGCCGAGGCGCTCGCGGGCTTCTGCCGCGCTGAGCTGGCGTTCGCTCAGCCGGCGCGAGATGTCGTTGACCTCCGACACCTTCTGCAAATCGGTCGTCCGCTCGGCAATCCGGAACAGCTTCACCGGTTCGGTTCTGCTGGTTGTGAACATAATGACCGTTGGCGTCACGTAGCTGTGCGCCCCGGGAAAACCGAGTGCCTCCGCCATACGCGTCATGGTATCCTCCACACGGTAAGTTTCCGCACCGCTCTGCAGCATGATTTTACCGGCCAGCAGGCAGAGATCGATAATTTCATGCGTGGAAGTATTGCTGTTATTGCTTGTGCTATCCAACTTCTTTCGATCCTCCCCGGGAATGTTATATATTCGATTGTCGCCGCAATACCTGAAAATATCAACCCTTATTCATTTAATTTATTTTTTAAGTACTTTTCCCGTTCAGGCTGCATAAAAGCCGTACCCTTTATTTGTAGTGTCCTCCGATTTTGCCGGCCCGATCCTTAATTTGTCCTGCATCGGTGAAAGACGCAGCCCGGCCGATAATCGTATCTCCATATTTGTTCTTGAGATTGTCGGTAGCCCGTTCAAGCTCGCGGTAGCGGGGGCGGGATTCGAACAGTGTCAGCTGGTACTCACTTTCGTCAGTGAGCGTGGAAAGACTGAGGTTGACCCTGCGCACGGGCTGGTTGTCCCAGTGCCGCTGGAAAAGCTCTACGGCTGCTTCATAGACCAGATTGGTGGCATTGGTGGGGTCGTTCATTACGGTCTGGCGGGAGAAGCCGGTCGGCATCTCAAAGCTTGCACCCTGGCAGCCGACGGACAGGGCCGCGCCGTTCACCTTGAGGCTGCGGCAGCGTCTGCACACCAGCTCGGACAGCTCCAGCAGAATCGTCTTGATTTCCTTCAGTGTGCGGTAGTCCCGGGGCAGGGTCATCTGGTGCCCGACACTCTTGGGTGGAACCTCGTGGGTATGCGGGTTTACGGGACTGTCGTCAATGCCGTTGGCAATCCGCCAGTACAACTCGGCGTCTATATCGCAGTTCTTGCGGAATTTCTCGCGCATGCGCCACTTCAGCTCGGCCAGCGGCAGCTGGGCCACATGGCCAATGGTCGTAAGCCCCATGCTATGGAAATGGGCGGACATCCGGCGGCCGACCATGAACAATTGCGAAATCGGCAGCGGCCAGAGCAGGGTGGGCAGCTGTTCGCGGGTGAGTGTAAACCGGCCGCCTTCGTTTTTCTTGGCCCACAGATCGCAGGCCATCTTGGCAGTAACCTTGGAATAGCCGATGCCGATGCGCACATACACGCCTGTCTCCTGGCGGACGGTATCCTGGATCGCGGCCGCGATGGACAGCGGACTGCCGAACAAGGCGGAGCTGCCGGTGACATCAATGAACTGTTCATCAATGGAATAAGGCTCTACGAGATCACTGAAGCTGCGCAGAATATCGGTGATTTGCGAGGAAACGTTGATGTAGTGCTGCATACGGGGACGGACGACCACAAGCTCAGGGCATTTCGCCAGCGCTTCCTTTAAGGTCTCGGCAGTGGTAACGCCATGCTCTTTGGCTAAGGGGCAAGCGGCAAGTACAATCCCGCTGCGTCTGGCCGGATCGCCGGCAACGACCAGCGGTTTATGGCTGTAGAGAGGATTGGCAGCCTTCTCGACCGAGGCATAGAAGCTCTGGCAATCGGATAGTATAATGACACGATCTCTGTTCATAGGTTCACACTCTCCAGGTAAGCGGCTGAATTTGACCTTATTATAATACGAACATATGATCGTGTATATGCATAGTTATTTCCATTCAGTCAAGAGGCTTATTTTTCGAGCGTACATAACCCCGTGGCGACTCCGCCGGAAAAGATCGTCAGAATCGAATGCAAGAAGGTTTCCTTGGAGATCAGCAGGCCACCCGCGCCGATAATCAGGAAATCCGTCAGAAAAATAATGACGCCGACATTGAGCGGAATATAACGTTTCATAAACTTGGCGAGCAGATCCGTTCCGCCTGTGCTGGCCTTGAACCGCAGCATAATTCCGAAACCGCTCCCCATCAGAAAACCGCCAAGAATGGCGCTGGAGATGGAGCCGAGCTCAATATAGTACAGAAAGTGGTACTGGAGCGGTCCGAGGACTTCAATGAAAAACGAGGAGGTGAGCAAACCCAGCACGCTGTTATAAAAGATGTCCCGCTCTTTAAGCCAGGCAAGCAAGAAAATCGGCAGGCTGCACAGGACAATGGCCAGTCCAATTTTTGCGCCGGATATGTAGTTGATGATGAGGGCGATGCCGATGACTCCCCCATCAAGAATTTTGTAGGGGACCAGAAAAAAATTAGTTCCTGCAGCAATCAGCAAACTTCCCAGCAAAATAATGGCGTACCTTACACTTGAGCGCATATTCAACATCTCCACATTTAGGCCTGTCTTAATGAATATGCTTGGAAATGGGAAAAAATAGCTATACAGCAAAAAATCCTGCTTGCGCAGGATTAGGCGGGACGGGGATATTACTAGACCAAGGCAGGCTCCGGCTTTTTGAGCTGCAGCGGCGGAGGTACCAGCCAGCCCTTCTTTTTATTCAATTTCAGCACAGCCATTCCTAAAGCGGCCATTTGCGTATGATTTTTCATAAACATGGCCCCGATATCCTCACGGATGGAAGTCCCCATAATCTGGCTGCATACGACTAGGCTCAGGGAAACTGCGCCAGCAAGGGAAGCGGCAATTTCCGGATCGGAGAAACGGGCTCCGGCAGGAATATCCTCGAGCTTAACAGAGGGGCGGTCGGGCAGTGCAGGGGGCGGTGTGAAGCCATGGGTCTTCAGCAGCTTGTCGCAATCTTTTATTTCCAGCTGCGACTGGTCCATGAGATCATCAATTATTTTTTTGAGATCCTGATCGCCAGCGTGATAATGAAATGCCTGTAAGGTGGATAATGACATTTTGGCAGTAGCGGAAAATTGCCATAGATTAAATATTTCGCCATAGTGCAGCGGTTCGTCTTTGGGATTGCCGTTTAGAACTCCCATTATTACAAAACTCCTTCACTGATAAGGTGGTGAAACGTGAAGTTAGGTTGTCCGGCATCCTCTGTTTTATTCGAAGGAAGGGTTGGGTTAAGCAATTAAGACTTGTACAGGATAACAAAACAATATATATTAATAGTAAATATTACGATTAAATACATAAAGTCAGCAAGGCGGGTGAAGGTCGGATGGATTATACATATAAAGTGCTGGAGAGCGATATTGATTTGCTGGCGGCCGCGCTGTCAGAAGTCAAAGTGGCGGTCGCCGTGAAAGAAATAAAAGATGATATTCTGGAATTTGGCGGGCAGATTAGAGAATACACCCCTAATTGTGTCCGTATCGGGGAACTGTCCTACAGCCGGGAGTTGTATGAGTTTCGTGCTCTCGCTAATGAGTGATTCGGCTTACCGTGAATAACGCTTGCGGAAACGCAGCGGTGAGATGCCGACTTTGCGGGCAAAACGCCGTGAGAAGTAGGCAGTGCTCTCGAAGCCTGTACGCTCCGCAATCCCGGAAATGGGGATCTCTGTCTTGAGCAGCAGCAGCTTGGCCTGCTCCAGGCGGTAATCCGTCAAATATTCCATCGGCGTCAGCCCATAGACGCGCTTCATGCAGCGGGCGAGATAGTTATAGTGAAAATGGAGGGCATCCGCGAGCGAGCCATTGGTGAGCGCCTCTGCGTAATGGTTGCGGATGTAGGCTTCCGTCTGCTCCGCAATCTCGGCAGCATGGCTGCCTGCAGCGTCCTGCTGCGCAAGATCCATCATCCGCAGCATCTCCTCAAAGATCCGCTGTTGCTGCCATACCGCGCTTGACCGTCTGTCCCGGCTCAGCTGCAGGAGCAGCTCCGCCTGCCCGCTCCGCTCAAAGGGGTCCGGGAGCGGACCGAATTGCGGTACACGGATCGTGTACGGATGTGTGAGAAACTGCTGGAAATGTGCTTCACGGCCGGCATACACCGGATCGCCCTCGGCTTCAATCCATTCCCCCACCGTGTGAAAATGGATCCATACAAACGTGGTGATTTCCTCGCAAGGTTTGACAGCGTAGTGATAACGGTCTGGCAGCAGCAGCAAAGTGTGCCCGGCCGCAACCTCCCATTCTTTCTCATCTTCGCCAATGAACAGGGTGCCCTGTTCTACAATAATCAGATCGAATTTCCCCATACGGTTGCGGTTCGGGTGCTGATCCCCCGGCTGATATACGGTGCGGTCGCATTCCAGAAAGTAGGGGAACGGCGGAGCAGCCAGATGGATATAAGAAGGACTGAATGTCATGATTACTCCTTTCAAAGCAAATTGTCGGCAGCCTGCAGTTCTGGTGTCATTCGAAATGTTGAGTGTGAAATAGTACAAAAACAGGGTTGCTTATGATTGTATTTTTTATTTATTCTACCCTCTATAATTGCTAATAGCGAGAATGAAATATAGCGGAGGGGAAGAGGCAAATGAGCAGAACTATTAAAACGCAGCAGACAGACAAGCAGCAATCGGTAAAGATTCAGGATGAATTCTGGGGACGTTACATCAGGCTGGCGCAGGATGTAGTCATTCCGTACCAATATGAGGCGCTGCATGACCGGGTACCGGACGCAGAGCCCAGTCATGCGATTGCCAATTTCGAGATTGCCGCAGGGAGAAAGGAAGGAGAGTTTCACGGCTGGGTGTTTCAGGATAGCGATGTGGCGAAGTGGCTGGAGGCAGTAGCTTACTCCCTGAGCCTTAAGCGTGATCCCATACTGGAGCGGCAGGCAGATGAAGTTATCGACCTGATCGGCGAAGCGCAGCAGCCGGATGGATATCTCAATACCTATTTCACAATCAAGGAGCCGGGCAAACGCTGGACCAATCTGCAGGATTGCCATGAGCTGTACTGCGCCGGACATTTTATCGAGGCTGCGGTTGCGTATTACGAGGCGACAGGCAAAGACAAGTTGCTAAATATTATGCGCAGGATGGTCGATCATATCGATTCGGTCTTTGGACCGGAGGAAGGCAAGCTGAAAGGCTATGACGGGCATCAGGAGATTGAACTGGCACTGGTCAAGCTGTACCGTCTTACTGGAGAAGAGAAATATCTGAAGCTCAGCAGCTTTTTTATCGACGAGCGCGGCCAGGAACCGAATTTCCTGCGGCAGGAGTGGGAGAGCCGGGGGCGGATCACGCACTGGAGCGGGCAAACTGACCATCTCGATCCAGCCTACAATCAGGCGCATATTCCGGTCCGTGAGCAGAGCGAAGCGGTAGGGCATTCTGTACGTGCAGTCTATATGTATTCAGCAATGGCTGACCTCGCGAGGCTTAAAGATGATGACGCGTTGCGCGATGCTTGTGTGAGGCTGTGGAACAACATGACAGATAAGCAGATGTATATTACAGGGGGAATCGGTTCCACCCATCACGGGGAGGCGTTCACCTTCGATTATGATCTGCCCAACGATACGGTATATGCGGAAACCTGCGCTTCCATCGGCCTGATCTTTTTTGCCCGGCGGATGCTGGAGTTAACCCCGGAAGCCCGGTATGCGGACGTGATGGAGCGGGCGCTCTATAATAATGTGCTGGGGTCCATGGCGCAGGACGGCAAACATTATTTCTATGTCAATCCGCTGGAGGTATGGCCGCAGGCCTGCAGCTGCAATCCGGGTAAACATCATGTGAAGGCGGAGCGGCAGGGCTGGTTCGGCTGCGCCTGCTGTCCGCCCAATGTAGCCCGGCTGCTGACTTCGCTGAACCAATATATTTACACGGTTCACGGGGACACACTGCACACTAATCTGTACATTGGCAGTGAATGGAAGGGTACGCTTGGCGGAACGGAGGTTAAGGTTACCCAAGAGAGTAATTACCCATGGAAAGGCAAGGTATCGCTGAAGGTTGATCCGGCGGAAGCTGCGGAATTCGGCGTTGCCTTACGGGTCCCTTCCTGGAGCAGCGGCATGGAGATCAGTGTCAATGGCGAAGTGCTGGATCCTACCGCAGGCCGGGAACTGGGATACCGGGTGATCCGCAGAGTGTGGTCTGCCGGGGATACCATAGAGGTAAACATTCCGATGGAAGCGCACCGAGTTTATGCCCATCCCGAGCTGCGGGCTGATGCGCAGAAAACTGCTATTCAGCGGGGACCGCTCGTCTATTGCCTCGAGGCAACCGATAACAGTGAGCCGCTGAGCTCTATCTCCCTGAACGAGACAGGGGAGTTCACTGAGGTCTTTAAAGACTCGCTGCTTGGCGGAGCCGTAGTCGTAGAAGGAACCGGCTTCCGTGTCAATCCGTCCGGCTGGAGCGGAGGGCTGTACAGCAGGGAGAAAGCACCGCTGGAATCCGTTAAGGTTACAGCTGTCCCTTATTATCTGTGGGGCAACCGCGGCAGCGGAGAGATGAAGGTGTGGATACCGGAGGGCAAGGCTTAAGCTGCAGCACGTTATCTATGAGGAAAGCAACCCAAATGCACCCCGGTAGTATGGCGGATGTATTGGGTTGCTTTTTTTTAGAACATTGTCCTTGGATTGGTGGTAACGGCATTACTGTATCTTTTTGTGAACCGGAAAGTGAGCTTCCCACAAAAAACAGGCCCCGTCTTTTTGCAAAGACGAGACCCGTTTAAAAAACAAGCGGTTAAAATGTTGTCACGGCAGCTATTTAGCCCAGCTCAACTACCACTTGGTGCACTGCACCGTCGCAGGCAGGAGCGATGATGTTTCCTTCTACAGCGGCGCCGTCGAGAGTGAGGCTGGCTACGCCTTTAGAGACATGGTTAGGGTTCTTAATAGTGATTACATAAGTATCTCCACGGAAGACGCGGGTAATTTCGAATCCGTCCCACTCAGCAGGGATACAAGGATCTACTTTCAGACCGGCGAAATCAGCCTGGATACCGAGAATGGATTGGGTAATGGCTACATAGTTCCAGGCAGCGGTACCCGTCAGCCAGGAGTTTTTCGCTTCCCCGTGGCGTACGGCATCTTTACCAGCGATCATTTGCGAGTACACATAAGGTTCCATCCGGTGAACTTCGCTGATGTCTTCCAGGTAAGCCGGAGCGATTTTCTTATAGATATCGAATGCTCTGTCACCGTGTCCCAGTACCGTTTCAGCAATCATGATCCATGGGTTGTTGTGGCAGAAAATACCGGCATTTTCTTTGTAGCCCGGCGGATACGTAGAAATTTCACCCAGGTTCAGGTAGTACTTGGAGTATGGCGGCTGCTGCAGCACGATACCATAATCTGTGTCCAGACGTTCCTCAACGGAAGTCAAAGCTTTGGCTGCCTGACCGTCTTCCACGCCGATACCGGCCATTACGCAAATGCCTTGCGGCTCGATAAAGATTTGGCCTTCTTCGTTTTCTTTGCTGCCGATCTTGTCGCCGTAGTGGTCGTAAGCGCGCAGGAACCAGTCACCGTCGAAGCCATGGGTCAGCGTGATTTCACGCATGTTGTCGATCTTGGCTACGGCATCCGCAGCAACATCGTTAAGTCCGCGCATGCGGCAAATTTCCGCATAGTCCGGTCCAACAAAGACGAACAGACCGGCGATGAAGACGGATTCCGCTACACGGCCTTCGATGTTGGCAGTCGTCTGGAACGATTCGCCTGGTTCGGTAGAGAAGCAGTTAAGGTTCAGGCAGTCATTCCAGTCCGCGCGGCCGATCAGCGGCAGGCCGTGAGGTCCGAGATTGTTGGTGACATGCTCGAAGGAACGTTTTAAGTGCTCGAACAGGGTAGCAGTGTTGTCCGGGTTGCTGTCGAAAGGAACCTGCTCATCCAGAATGGAAGTGTCGCCGGTTTCCTTAATGTAGGCAGCCGTTCCCAGGATCAGCCAAAGCGGGTCATCGTTAAAGCCTGTGCCGACTTCGTTGTTGCCTTTTTTGGTGAGCGGCTGGTACTGGTGATACGCGCTGCCGTCTTCGAACTGGGTAGCGGCGATATCCAGAATACGCTCTTTGGCGCGCTCAGGAATTTGGTGTACAAATCCGAGCAAGTCCTGGTTGGAATCGCGGAAGCCCATACCGCGGCCAATCCCGGATTCGAAGTAGGAAGCGGAGCGGGACATGTTGAAGGTAACCATACATTGATATGGGTTCCAGATGTTAACCATACGGTTCAGCTTGTCGTCGCCGCTTGCGATCTGATATTTGGACAGCAGGTTATCCCAGTGTGCAGCCAGAACAGCCAGAGCAGCATCCACTTGAGCGTCTGTAGCGAATTGCTCGATGACAGCCTGCGCCGGTTTTTTATTGATGACATTCAGGGATTCCCATTTCTCATCTTCCGGGTTCTCGATATAGCCGAGTACGAAGATGAAGCTTTGCTCTTCGCCTGGTTCCAGCGTGATTTCCAGTGCATGAGAGCCGATTGGCGACCAGCCGCTGGCTACGGAGTTGGTTGCTTCCCCGGCAGCTACTGCTTGTGGAGCATCCAGGCCATTATACATACCCACGAAGGATTCGCGGTCGGTATCAAAGCCGGCGATTTCTTTATTTACAGAATAGAAAGCATAGTGGTTTCTGCGCTCACGGTATTCTGTTTTGTGATAGATTACGGAACCCTTGACTTCAACCTCACCAGTGCTCAGATTACGCTGGAAGTTGGTCATATCATCCTGGGCATTCCACAGACAGAACTCGGCAAAAGAGAACAGCTTCACCGATTTCTTAGCAGATCCGGTGTTCTTCACAACAAGGCGGTGAACTTCGGCATTGTGGCCCATCGGTACAAAAGCGAGCTGGTTCACAGAAATACCGTTGCGTTCGCCGGTGATGGAAGTATAGCCAAGACCGTGGCGGCACTCGTAGAAATCGAGGTCGCGTTTGACCGGCATCCAGCCCGGGGTCCAGAAATCGCCGTCGTCATACAGATAGTAGTAACGTCCGCCTGTATCCAGCGGAATATTGTTATACCGGTAGCGGGTCAATCTTCTCATCCGGGCATCGCGATAGAAGGTGTAACCACCGGCAGTATTGGAGATAAGGCCGAAAAATTGCTCGTTACCGAGGTAGTTGATCCATGGATAAGGTGTTTTAGGGGTGTTGATTACGTACTCTTTACGAGTGTCGTCAAAGGTTCCGAATTTCATAAGAGGAAAGTCTCCTTTCAATTGTGAACGCGCGTTTATAGAGCTGAGAAAAAATTCCCTCGGGGCAAAGGGATTTTCCTGCAAAACATTATAATAATGATTGCCACTCCTTAAAGAAATGCTGGTACATCAGCGAAATGGTATACGCTGGACGGATGATGCAGCATTCTTGCAGGGAGCCTTACTTCTTCGGCGGCAGGCAGGAGTCTCTTTCGACCAGCCTGGCCGGGAAGCTGATGGTGCTAAAGGTCGGCTGAGCGGAATCGCACAGCTCGATCACTTTCTCGACAGCGGCCTTGGACATTTCGTAAATCGGCAGACGTACGGAGGTCAGCTTGGGATGAATGCGCGAGGCAAGCTGCACATCATCGAATCCGGCAATAGACATATCCTCAGGCACGGATACTCCGTGTTCGGAGAACGCTTCCATCGCTGAAATAGCCATGTCATCATTGGACGAGAAGAAGGCTGTCGGTAATGGGCCGCCGGACTCCAGCAGCTTCTTGACCTCTTCGTAGGCCTTCTCCTTCAGGAAATCACCCTGCAGGATGAAGTTCTCATTGAGCTGCAATCCATGCCGCTTCAACGTATCCTCGTATGCCATATAGCGCTCCCGTCCGGAGTACGTGTTCATTCGTCCGCAGATCATGCCAATTTCTTCATGGCCAAGGCTGATCAAATACTCCATGGCTTCGACAGTGCCCTCATAGTCCTTGGAGTTCACAATGGCCAGATGATTGCGGTCCAGATGCTCCGACATAATCTCCGAAATGTCATAATCGATCAGCACTAGCGGGGATTCAAGTCCAACCATTTCCCGTACGATATCAATATCCTTCTGGGTGCCGACGATAATGCCGCCGTCAATCCGTTTCTGCAGGAAAGCCTGCTTAACCTTCAGGAAATCGTCGGGAGAGTATACGGTATGAATCAGTACATAACAGCCGCGGGCATTCGACGTGTCGACTACGGCATCGACGAAAGGCGCGAAGTAATTGTTCTGATAGATCCGGGTTGCATTCTCCTTCTCGTTCATGCTGATGGCGAAAAGGCCGATCGTATCGGTCTTCTTGCCGGCCAGAGCCCGGGCAAAGCTGTTTGGCTCGTATTGATGCTGTTCAATAACCTTCAGCACCTTGGCCCGGGTCTCTTCAGGGACATTGGAATAGTTGTTGATCACGCGGGATACCGTACTACGGGATACCCCGGCGAGCTTAGCAATATCTTCGCTGCGCATAGTGCCCCCTTTAAATAAACGCGCGTTTATGAGTTCATTGTAAAATAAATCGCTACAGAAATCAATCACCCGGTTAAAGAATTTTGCCTTGCTCATAATTTATCCATTCCGTGATTTCTTCACACACTCTATTAACAATCAGGTGTTAAATTGAAGATATCCCCAGCTTGTATGTAGTATATACGTTCATGAACTCTTGACTCTGCCAGCTACTGGCAGGGTCGTTTTTTTATAGCTTAGCAAATCGACGAGATACTATGCAATTTAGAAGTTTGTATAAGATTGCCGCAGAGAAAGTGCATTGAAAGCTGATGAAGACGTGCTACTATTGTCATTAAGGTTATTGAGAATGATAATCAATCACAATGATGTATAGGAGTGAAGAAATCAATGGCAAGTTGGGGTCGAAAATGTATTTGGACAGCTGTACTTGTACTGGCAATGTCCGCTTTGGCGGCTTGCGGCACGAATAATAATGCTGCCGGAGGAAAAAACGTTCAAACAGAGAATGCGGCGAAGCCAACCGCAGCAAGCAATACATCCACCGATGCAGGCACCGATACTTCAGCCGATAATGGCACACGGACTGTCGTCGGGGAATTCGGAGAGGTTGAAATCCCCGTTAGTCCTAAGAGGGTGGCAGGGATCTATGTGGAGGATTATCTGAAGGCGTTAGGCGTTACCCCGGTCGTGCAATGGTATCATCCCAGCTGGGGCAAGCAGGATTATTTGAATCTGGATGTACCGGAATACGATATTACCGGGAGCATTGAGGCATTGTTGGAAAAAAATCCAGACTTAATCATTGCCGACGGAGGAGCAGATGCAGCAAAATACGAACAATATTCCAAGGTAGCGCCAACCTACCGTCTGCCGGAGGAAGTGCTGCAGGATTCAAGACAAATGCTCACAGCTATCGCAGAGGCGCTTGGCATTCCAGAAAAGGGCGAAGCTGTACTTGCGGAGTATGACCAGAAGGTGGCGGATGGAAAAGCCAAGCTGCAGCAGGCGTTGGGACAGGAGAAGGTAGCTGTAATCCGGCTTAACGTTGCCGAGAAAACCTTTGCGCTATTTGGTGTCAAAAACCGCTTTACGGGTGTGATCTATGATCAATTCGGTCTGACTCCCGTCCCTATGGCTGCGGAGATGACTGAATTTCAGTCCATTATTTCCGAAGAAGTGATACCAGATCTTGAGGCGGATCATATCATTGTATTCCCTGACAACGGAGGATGGGATACTGCGGAGAATGAGGAAGCAATCAAAATTCTGGATGGCCCGTTGTGGAAGAATCTGCCTGCGGTGAAGAACGGGAATATTTACAGAATGGAACGCTCCCACTGGCAGTCCGGCGCGATTACAGCCAATTCGATGAAGCTGGAGGATCTGCTGAAAGCAATGGTGAAATAAAACGCCAGGCAAACTGATAGACTAACCCCCCTAAAAGAAACCGCGGCAGCCATGGACGAGAATTAAAGTTTTGGACTGCCGCTTTTTTATTGAACTGACGTGCCCGCTAGCGATACTTCTTACTCACTAAAAACTCAACAATGGGTAATGTAATCATTGCTAATCCTAATACCCCTAATAAAAAGATGTTCATTGTTTCATTTACGATTTCATCAGCAACTAAAGCTACAAGTATAAAAAAAAGAAGAAGAAAGTAACTTATTTTCGAGCTTCTCTCCGTAATCTTTTTTCCTAACTCATCATCCTCAAATATACCATCTTTGTCTGCCTTGGTTCCCCAGGTGATCATAGGAAAAAACATCATTAATAGCGTTGCGATTGTTATTATTTCGTTAAATCCAACGTCTTTTCCAACAATGACCTTATAGATGGTAAAAACCACCACAATTAGAGTGGCTGCCCCTACTGCGATTGCACCTATTTTTCGGGTGTTCATTCCTCTTCTCTCCCTTCATGTATGAATAACTTATCGATTCTAACTCCTAAATGTTTGGCAATATCAAAAGCTAATTGCAAACTTGGGTCATATTTGTTGTTTTCAATGGCATTTATGGTCTGTCTGCTTACATTACATAAATCTGCTAACTTGCCTTGTGATATATCTTTTTGCTCTCGAAACTTTTTGATATGATTTTGCATTGAATTCCACCTTCTTCGTTAGATGGGGTGTAAAAAAGTTTTTACATTTAGATTTTAAAATAACATGGTTATAGTGTCAAACATCTTTTACACCTCTAAACAGCATGCTTGATAGGCCCTCATTTTTGTTTTACACTAAGGGAATGAAAATGATTCTCAATTAGGGGGCGGGAGAATGGCAGAACAGCTCAGTGAAAGCACTGAAAAAAAGCTGTTATACAGCTTGACTAACATAGAAGCAATAGCCCAATCCCCTGCGGGAAACGGACAAATGGCTGTGTTTCAGGAGCACACATTAATCATAGTATCGGAAGGGCAGGGCTGGCTCGAAGCGGAGGAAAGGCGTTATCCTTTGGAAAAAGGCGCAGGCTTTCTGATTGAGGCTGGATCTATGAACAGAATTCAGGCCGGAGAGCGGGGGCTTAGCTTTTACCGGCTTGCTTTTGAGGTTATCGGCACTGGGGATGGCAGACACCGCGGAAAGGGGGAATTGCCCGGGAATGCCATGCTCCAGCCGGGTCTCTTAAGCTGCAGACCTTTTTCACAATGTGCACTGCTGCTGGATTCCATTTATCATAGCCGCAGGAGCCCCGATGACATCGAATGGTTCGCGGGTCATACCCGTTTTCAGGAGCTGCTGCTGCTGATCATGCGAGCCAACTCCCCGGCAGTTCAGACAAAGAATGATCATGAGGCGGTACAACGTTCCATTCACTATATGCAGGAGCATTACAGTGAACCGATATCCGTCGACCAGCTGGCAGAGATTGCAGGCATTGGGCGCGCGCGTTACACGCAGCTTTTTAAGGAGATTACCGGCAAGATTCCGTTGGAGCATTTGAACGGCCTCCGTATCGAACGGGCGCAGCAGCAGTTGCTTCTGACCAAGGACCGGCTGCATGATATTGCACTGACTGCCGGCTATAGCAATGAGTATTATTTTAACCGGCGTTTCAAGGGAGCGGTAGGTGTTACACCCGGTCAATACAGGAGCCTTCATCAGGATGGGGTCCGTGTATTCGCGCCTTTTCTGGAGGATTATCTGCTGGCTTTGGGCATTACTCCGGTGGCTCAATATTGTCATGCCCAGTGGGGCAAGCAGGAGTACCTGGGTCTGGATCAGGTGCCAACGTTTGATATTTCCCGCGGAGATTGGTCAGAGCTTTCCCGTTACACGCCCGAGCTGATTATACTGGATGACGGCTTTCAGCGCTGGCATTTAGGTGAGTGCCGCCGGATTGCTCCGCTGTTCAGACTCCCGTTTCACCAGGAAGACTGGCGTGCAACACTGCGTTCTGCAGCTGCTGTCTTCGGCAGAACGGAACATGTGCAGGAGGTCATCGGCCATTATGAGCAGCAGGCCCAGCAGGCCAAGCGGATCCTCAGCCGCAGCGTCCGGGGAGAGACGGTAGCCTTACTTAGGATATCTTCCTGCGGAGTCGCGCTCTATGGATGTGAGGAACTGGGATATACGGCAAGCGTACTGCATGAGGATCTCGGGCTCCAGCGGCATCATTTGGTCCGGCAGCTCACCCGGGGACAGAAGCGCGTGAGCCTAACAAGTGAAGAGTTGTCAGGCCTGACGGCGGATCATTTGTTCATTACTTTTGACCGGCAGGAAGGTGAAGGCCGGGAGCTGCTGGATACGCCGCTGTGGAGTAGCCTGCCTGCTGTGCGCAACCGCAACGTGTACGAGGTGGATTTTATGGCCTGGATGAATTATGGTGTGCTTTCGCATCAGCGGAAGATCGAGGATGTGCTGCGGGTACTGGCGTAAAGAGCCGGTTTACCCATGAGGGATAGGTTCATGAATGATTTGACTCTGCCGGATGCCGGCGGGGTCTTTTTTTATATCTAATTTCCATTGAATCTAGGCCATAGAAGATAGTTTTACCACTATTTAATAATCGTAAAATGTGTTTTAGTACTGATTCACTTATCTATTACATTTATTCTGTGGAAGAATAGAATACAATATCTAGTTCTAGGAGGTGATTCTTATGTCGATTCTCTTACCTCAGCAGTTTTACTCTCTGGCTGCCAATGTTGGTAAATCTTATTTTGAAAACTTGAACGGTGGAGCAAATGCTACAATTACCGTTAATAACAACGGTCCGTTTCCGATCCTTCTTGTAGTTACACGTGTCAATGCTCCTGTTATCACTTATGAAATACCTCCAGTCAATAGCCTCACGCTGGAAGTCGCTTTGCTGTTGGTAGCTGCTCTCCAGACCACAGCTGCTGGTCCTGCTACGGGTTCAATTCAAATTGCTACTGCTGATTTCTAGTTTTAAAAAAGACAATAGATAGATTTGAATGTAGAGCATGTGTATCATAACCCGTCGGGCATAGTGCCTGACGGGTTTGATATTGTTTATTCGGCTGCTGACATCATGAAGAATCAAGAAGCCCCATGTATGAAGCAGTTCCGAACGTACTATAAGAATTAATCATATCTTTGACGTATATTGGCACATTTTGTATGCTTATTGAACAACTAGGGGGAGGGAGCGCAAAATAAACGGATCAGAAAATATGAGGAGTCTTTGCGATATTATTTAGAAGTTGTATGAGCTGATCAATAGTGAACGAAACCATACAAGTACTAGGCAAAATATTATACATACACATAGTCATATCATTTTGAAACAAAGGAGTTTTCGTATTGAGAAATATAGTAAAAAGAGTGCTATTTATCATGTGTTTGATTTTGGCTTCCGCTGGCACAGGTAGTTATGTACATGCCGACATGAATCAGACAATCCAAGTAATGGTGAATGGTCAGCTTTTAAACATGAACCAGCCAGCCGTTTATAAAAATGGCCGGGTAATGGTACCTATGCGTGCTGTCACTGAAGCTTTAAATGCTACTATTAAATTCCAGTCTGCTAAGAAGCCGATTGTGATCAAAAGCGGTTCCTTCGAGGTTTCTTTTACTTTGGGGCAAAAAACGGCCTATACGAACGGTAAGAAGCTTGCTCTTGAGGTTCCGCCGCAGAACATCAACAATACCATGATGGTGCCTATTCAGTTAATTTCCAAAGGAATGAATACAGATGTGGTATGGAAAGATGTGTGGAAGACCGTAGCTATCGAATCGAAGCATGCGGCTAGTGAGGTAGTTACAACGCAAGCTGAAGCATTACAAAAAGCTAAGTACCTTATAGATGGAGACAACAGCACAGCAAAAATCAAGGGGCAGGAGCTTCTAAGATACTATAGCGTTAATCTGGACGGTTACAATAACGGTGTGTACCTTGTTGATAAGTACAACGGTGAAGTGCTTTATTATTCTATTTCTGATGGAGCTTTTCAAAGTATATCTCGAAGTAATGCCCTTGAAGTTTTGGAAGCAAAGATAGAATCTCAGTCACAGGAACTAACTATTGACGACAACGATGAGATTAAATTCATCAACGGGAACAAATACTACGCTTTTAATGTTGAAATAGGAGATGAAAAATATTTTAACTCTTATGTTGTTACCACTGTGTATGTCAGTGTAGATGGAGAAACTTTCCTCATGTTGAATAAAGACCATCAAGTTGCAGGTTTCTCTGACAAAGCTTTCTCAGAAAGTATGGATGCTGTTTCTTTGAGAGTAAAAGCTTTAGAAGTTCTTGATAAAAAAGTTAGATCCCTTCTTGGAAATGAACCTAATCTTATGGATGATGGTGAGATTAAGACAATCAATAAGCAAAATTACTATGTTATCGAAGTGTGTTTTGTAGGGGCAAATAATCCCTATTATTATGTGACTACTGCGTATGTAAGTGCTGATGCTAAAAGCATCTATATGCTGACGAAGGACAATAAGGTTGTTCTGTTCTCGGACAAATTGTTTGTTCAATATATAAATGCTGCTCTAGAGGGATGAACGCCGCTCTTGAATGGATATTTGATGTTTAGCTTATCCGCCTTGGTTTCGTGTGTTTGACCCAACGATATGATAACCCGCCGGGCTTTTTTGAGCTGGCGGGGTTTCTTCGTCTTCTGGTCTGCTGACTTACAAATAATTCAAAAAAATCTATCGGCGGGCATACGCGGGAGGGATAAGGGATATTGAGAGTCAGAACAGAAAGGAGCGAGTAAAACGTAACGATCAATTATCATGAGGAAGCGGACCTATTTCGTAGTAAATAAGTAGTATACGGTAACTCTATTTCGGATTTATAATTAATGCATTGAATGAAAATAATGTCAGGCGGTGTTGTGTGTTGCCATGGGAGCCAATGCTTTTCATGTTCTTTTCGACTATTGAACTCATGTCTATTTATTATTTGATTATGTCGCTCTTTAGATTCAAGTGGAAACATCATGCTTGGCAAGCCTTGTTTGTTACTTTAATTATAAATTTGCAGAGCTATTTGGTGAGGAAAGAGCTTGATATGAGCAATATCGCACCTTTAATATTGATAGTAATATTCATATTGTTTTTTGCTGCAGTTGTTAGGATGCCCCTCATACTGTCCGTTATTGCAACTATATCAGGATATGCTATTTTTGCAGTCATACAAACTGTTATTGTACTTATCTTATTCGGTTCAATAGGAGCAATAGAAGGGAATAAAAGCAATGGATACATATTACAAGTACTCACCTCCGTAGTTATTTGCTCCTTTTTTTGGCACTACTACAGAAAAGGCAAAGGCTTTACTTTTGACATAGAGAAACTTCGATTTAAATTAGAAGATATTTTTTTAACGACGATCATCATAATTTTCCTAATTGGAATCTCAATTCTTTTATACTACAACGAAATTTATTTGAATATATTGTTCTTTTTAGTGATCTCAATTTTCTTCATTTATTACTCTACTGGGAAGGAAAAAGAAAATGATTGATCGTATATCTGAGAGGATAGCCTACAACATAAAAAAAGTTGTTCCTGATCACCCCGCATCGCAAGCGGTTCTAAAGTATGCATTAGAGGTTGTGCTAAATATTGTTTTTATCATTGTCATTACACTTGCGATATCTTTGCTCACAGGTAATTTCTCTGAAGCTTCAACGATATTAGTTTCTTTTGCATTACTACGGCAATCGTCGGGCGGTGTTCACCTTAAGTCGGGTATAGCATGTGTCATATTTACTACGACGTTGTTTACTGCGCTATCGTTTATTAACGTAAATTTATTAGTTGTACAGGTTATGAATGCAATCAGTTTTTTGATCATCTTGTGGTTAGCGCCTATTGGGATTGAAAAGCAGACTAGAATTCCCAAGCGTCACTATCCGAAGCTTAAAATAATCGGTCTGGTCTTGGTTGCTACAAATATCATAATTTGTTCATCTGCTATAGCCGTGAGTTATTTTGCTCAATCTCTAAGTCTATTAATTGCCAGAAAGGAGGTGAAGTAAAAATGTTGAAAAAAGCGAATGTTCGAATCGTGTCTGGTTTGGCGACATGCTTATCGATGGTAGCGTTATTCATTGCAAATACAAACAGTGCGTTGTATGTGCATCAACCTGAGGTTCCAGAAGAACTACTTAAATAATACTGGAGTGGTCCGTTTGAGTATCATATCCGTGAATAAAGACCCAAAAGGCATTACCGGGTTGTTTTCTCTTGAAATACCTAAAATTAATTATATGGAATTTGAGAGAGACATATATAGGATACTCGTCCACACGATAGAAGGAGTTTACTATACAGTCGGCACATTGAAATACTGGCTAAGCACTCTAGAGGCATCGGGATATAACTTCGTGCTAGCAGACAGAAACACATTGATTCATGTTTCTAATATCTTTCAAGTGGATAAGTCGTTTCATGTGGCCTACTTCGGGGAAAATTTATCAGGAGTCGAGCAAAAGTGTTTCCTTTCTGAAAAAGGATACAAAGAAGTCAGAAAAAATATTAATTTAACAACTACAAAAATCAATTTCATTGAGTTGCCTTTATGGTAACTCTTTTTTTCTAAAATAATCACTCAGGATAAAACATATAAATTGATTATCAATAGCATCAGACTTATAAAAACAACCACTCTGACATGAGTGGTTGTTTTTATAAGCGAAAAATTCCGTCCCCAATGCGAGTGGGGAATAGAAAAAGAAAAACTCCTTATAAAATAAGGAGTTTTACGTAGTGATGCAGTATAGGACGGATGGGGTTCGAACCCATGACCCCTACCCTGTCAAGATAGTGCTCTCCCGCTGAGCTACCGTCCTGCAACGAAATTTATAATACCACAGGATGTGAGGAGATGGCAATGTTTTTTTCACGGCATATGAATTTACTCACTTACAACTTGTTCCATAGTCTCTATGCTCGGATTAAATTAACTTTTGCGTAGGGAGTGATTCCATGGCGACCATTTTTAATGAACAGAATATCTCTTTTAAACAAAGGCAGTCTCCGGTTCCGGAATTTGCTTGGCACACCAGCGAGAAACTGGCGGGGATGGTAGGGTCGAAGCATTTGATTTTTGATATCCGGTCATTGGACCCGGGCAAGTACTCGTATCCGTATCACTTTCATAGAAATGCTGAAGAGCTGTTTGTGATTTTGGCGGGCAGTGCTATGTTAAGAACTCCCGACGGGTTACAGGAAGTCCATGAGGGCGATACGATATTTTTCGAAACCGGTCCATCAGGTGCGCATCAGCTGTTCAATCATACGGAGACGCCTTGCCGCTATCTCGATTTACGGACGAATAACGGGTTGGATGTTGCGGAATACCCTGACTCCGGGAAAATCAATATTTTACCGTATGAAGAGCTGTATGAAACGGAGGATAGGGTGGACTATTATAAAGGCGAACATTTGACCCGGGAGATATGGGCGCAATTGAACGCTCAGGGCAAGGGTGAGGAGAAGCGGGGAGAAGACGGTGGTGAGTGATTCTTTTGCCGGCGGACTTATGAATGCTTCTATTATATAATAGATGAAACTGTTGGAAGAAATATCAAGGTATTCTATACATAGGTTAAAACCAGAGATAATAGGAACGTCACATCCGGTAATCCACCAAAACTCTATCGGTTTTGCCGTCTAAGGAGATGCTTGTGAATGAAAGTTACTATACACGAGACGGGAATAAAGGAGGAAAATCTAACCTACGTCGTTATTATCGTAAGGCATAATGAGCAGTGGATATTAGCTCGGCAGCGTGGTCGTACCACATGGGAATTTGCAGGTGGACATATTGATGAGAATGAAACGCCTGATGAAGCAGCGGCAAGAGAACTGTATGAAGAGACAGGAGCGGAAGACTATACGTTATTTCCAATAAGTATTTATTCGGTTACCGGAGAGTCAATGCCGGATAGTTTCGGAAAGCTCTACCTGGCCACCGTTAATAAGTTCGGACAATTGCCGGCTTATGAAATGGAAGGAATATGCGGGTTCACGGAGGTGCCGGAAGAGTTAACCTATCCGATGATCTATCCTGCATTGCTGTCCAAAGTCAATGAATTTGCTGAGCAGTGCAATATTCAACTATAAAGATCATAGGAGGTCAATAACATGGCTATGCCAACTCATATTGTGGCTGTCGGCGGGATCGTGGAGAATGAGCAGGGAGAAGTGCTTTTGGTCAAAACGTTTCATGGTGGCTGGGTGTTCCCTGGGGGGCAAGTAGAGGCCGGAGAGAATCTGATGGATGCACTCATCCGGGAGATCAAGGAAGAAAGCGGAATAGACACCGAGGTCTCTCACCTGATTGGAGTGTATTCGAATACCAGAATGTACAAATGGCATGACGGCATCACCGATGTTCCGACGAAAGTAATGCTGGATTATGTATGTAAGCCGGTGGGCGGAGAACTTGCCGTTTCAGAGGAAACGTCGGAAAGCTGCTGGGTGGCTAAGGAGCTTGTGCTGGACAAGATCACAAGCATGGCGATCCGCACGCGTTATCAGGCTTATTTGGATTTTGCAGGGATCGTATCCTACATGGCCTATGAGACCAAACCAGAGTTTGCCGTCTCGCTGAAACGGAAGATATAGAACCAGCGTGGCAATCCTGCTATTCTTCACTTCGATGGCTGCAGCTAGCCTTCTTTTCTCGTTAAGGGTATGGATCAGGAAATCCATAAGAATTCCTGCGGCAAGAAAGGTTCCGAGGGGCAGCCACAATGAAAATCTGCGCATAAACAAACACCTCGCTTCGACTATTTACTATTAGACAACCTAAGGGGAAATTCAAATGACAGTCGAATACGGAAAACTCACCTTTTTGGAAATTAAAGAAAAAGCAGCGGAAGGTTATCTGGCAATTATTCCGACGGGCTGTACGGAGCAGCAGGGTCCACACTCCACCGTTGATTTTGATACCTGGCTGGCCACAGAGCTGTCCATTGAAGCAGCGCAGCAGGCCAAGCTGAAATACGGAGTCAAGTCCCTGGTGATACCGACAATTCCTTTTGGACCTACGCCGGAGCACCGCAGCTTTGGATACGGCTTTATCGATATTCCGCAGAAGCTGTATGAAGATGTAATATACGCTGTTCTGACTTCCCTGGTGGACCAAGGCTTTAGACAGCTGGTTATTTTTCGCGGCTGTGGCGGTCACCTGCTGGGCAATGTGGCAGTAAGGTTCAATCAGGAATATGAGGGGAAAGCCAAGGTCGATATTCCCCATCATCCGTTTCATGAGATCTGGTGCAGGCATGCTGATCCCGACATTCCGGGTGGTCATGCAGACAGCTTCACTACTTCGCTGGGACTTTATAAACATCCTGAGGATATTAGGGAAGCGCAGATCTTTAATCCTGGCAGCAGCGAGCCGGAATGGGATGATCCCAATCTGGATTTTGGCAAATATTCCACAACAGGCGTTATAGGTGACCCAACCCATGCCAGTAGGGATCTTGGCGAGAAGCTGTGGAACGGCTCCGTTGAAGCCATTGCAGCAATGCTGCAGGAAATTGTTCTAGCTCAGTAAAAGTTGCACAAAAGTGTGTCCGCAGCAGTTGTGTTTATGACTGTTCGGGCACTTTTTTTATTCTGACGCTGCGGGGACGCGTAACGCGTAGGCTTGCACAATGAAATAGACGCCCTAACTCCCTGAAAGCTGCTGCTAATGAAGAATCGGTAGATACGATCCGTGGATCGCTGGAGCTGGGTGTGACACTTTTTGATACAGCAGATCTTTATGGTGAGGAATACCTGCTGGGCAGGGCGCTCAAAGGCCACAGGGATAAGGCTGTAATTGCGACCAAATTCGGGGTGACGCATACTCACTAAAAACCTTGAAGTCGTCTCCCTGATTGAAGCGATGGCCGTACAAAAAGGCTGCACGACTTCACAGCTTGCTCTGGCTTGGCTGTTGGCACAGGGCGACAATGTTGTTCCGATCCCGGGGACAAAACGGCTGGGTAGAGTGAAGAAGAACCTCGGAGCGCTTCAGGTATCCCTGTCGGCGGAAGAACTTGCCCAAATCGAAAGCATCTCACCGAAGGGGGCAGTAGCCGGCGGGCGGTTTCCCGGCCAGAATTAACCTGGATAACCGGTAGAATTAGAGAAAGCATGAGGAATACAGTGGTCTTTTGCGGTACAGCCGTTTTTTTCTACAGCCTTACGATATCAACCGGGCTATAGAAAAATCGGCTTTTTTCGAGAGACGGTACCAGTTATTGTGTTCCTGCATTGATAGTTTCAATGAATTCATAATCATAGTAGAACTGACCGCCGCTTCTGCTCCGAAATCGTTGTAAATGATCAGCCTCTTGTCGGGTAAATTCCAGTAATACCGTTGAAAATTGGCATCATTGCTATACTGCCCTACACCGTAGATGCCCGCGTATTTCTCCGACAGCTTCCGGACGAGTGCTGCTCTGGCCTCTTGATCCTGTATATAATAGATGTAACCGGCGCCGCCTAACTTGTGGTTCTGCTGTTCCGGGAACAAATAGTACACCCAAGCATCGTCAAACTCCGGTGACGGATATTTATATTGCAGAATCTTTAGAGCACCATCGCCGAGATCTTTGAAATCCAACGTTTCGCTTTCCCTAACCTCGGTAATGCTCATTCCCCAGTCGGCGCTCCGAAAGGAATGCTTCATTAGAAAAGAAGAAGAAGGCAGAAAAAGTAATATACATAAAATTGGAACTAGAGTTAGAGTTTTTCTCATAGTTTCACCTTTAATAGAATTGATATCATCCCGAATAAAAAGTTGCAACTTACAGGCGGAGGCTGCCTACTACATACTAAACTCATCCTCCGCCATATAGCCAGCAGGTGTAATAAGGATTAGTTACTTAGCATCTGGCTCTCCAGCCGGGCTGTTTCCTCTTCAATCCGTACAGTATCAATGCGTTCGAAGAGCAGCTTCAGTTCATTGATGGTTTGTCCTGCCGGAACAGAGGACTGCTGCCATCCAGCCTCATCAAGGGACAAGAAGGTGCGGAGCTCATCACAGGAAAAAGGAATGAACGGATTCAGCAGATTAGCCAGATTAGCAATGATCTGTACGCAGGTGTAGAGGGTATCTCCGCAGGCGTTGCGGTCTTCCTTGATCTGCAGCCAGGGTTTCTGTTCATCAAAGTATTTATTGGCTTGGCGAATATAACCAAAGATAAACTCCAGAGCCTCCTTAAAACGCCCGGATTCGATCAGCCTGCCGGCTTCAGCGTATAAGTTGTCGAAGTTCGCTCTCCACTTAGGCTCCAGTATTCCGTCCGGCACACAACCTCCGAAGGCTTTATTTATGAAGGCCAGGCTGCGGTTTACAAAATTGCCGAAGGCGCCGAGCAGCTCGCCATTATGGCTGTGGATGAACTCCCTCCAGGAGAAGTCGGTATCACGCTTCTCGGGGCCGTTTGCAATCAGGAAGTACCGGATTGAATCCGGCTGATAGCGGCTGAGAATATCCGGTACCCAGACCGCCCAGTTGCGGCTGGTAGAGAATTTTTGCCCTTCCAGTGTCATGTATTCGCAGGCAAACAGACGGTCAGGCAAATGCAGTCCGCCCGCTCCCAATAGTATACCCGGCCAAATCAGACTATGAAAAGGCACGTTGTCTTTCCCATGTACATAATAAGCGGTTGTCTTGCCATCCTCATCGATGCTGTCGCGATTCTCCAGCCAAAAATCCTCCCAGCGGTTTCCTGTCTCTGCGGCCCACTGCTTGCTGGCGGACAGATAGCCGCTGACCGCTTCGATCCATACGTAGATTTTTTTGCCGGTGAATCCGTCTACCGGCACATCCACGCCCCAATCGAGATCACGGGTAGCCGCGCGGTCTTGAAGTCCCTCTTGCAGATAACGCTGAGTCAACCGGACGGCATTATCCCTCCAGCCCTGAGATGATGCTGCATAGTCTGCCAGTTCCTTTTGAAAGCTTGAAAGAGAAAGATAGTAATGCTCTGTAGGCCGCAGCACCGGAGGGGTTCCGCAGATTTTACAGGATCTGTCCAGCAGATCGGACGGGTCGAGCAGGGTGGAGCAGTAATCGCACTGATCACCGCGTGCCTGCTGCCCGCAGACCGGACACGTTCCCTCCACGTACCGGTCGGGTAGAAACCGCTGATCCTGCTCGCAGTAGCACTGGAGTGTTGTCTTTTTGTACAGGTGCCCGTTGTCCAGAAGTTTAAGAAATAGCTCACGAACGACCGTGTGGTGGGTTTCCTGATCTGTCCGCGTGTATAAATCGTAAGTAAAACCAAGCTTGCCGAAGCACTCCACAAATTCCTCATGATAGCGGTCGGCGAATTCGCCCGGCGTTACGCCCTCTTTGGCTGCCTGGACAGCAACCGGTGTTCCATGGCAATCGCTGCCGGACACATACAGCACCCGATCACCTTTAGCCCGGTGGTAGCGGGCCAGAATGTCACCGGGCAGAATGCTTGCCAGCCTTCCCAGATGCAGAGAGCCATTGGCGTAAGGCCACGCCCCTCCGATAAAGATATTGGACATTTTATCTCCTCCTAAAGTTTTGTGAGCATTACTCCCAGATTGTCCTTCGAACAAAACTCGCTTCGGAAGCATATGCTAAAGTTTTGTGAGCGCTACTCCCTGAATTCCCTTCCAACAAAACTCGCTCCAGAAGCATTTTTGGGCAACAAAAAAGACTCCCGTCCCCAAAAGGGACGAGAGCCTGTGCTCACGTGTTACCACCCAACTTCATCAATGCCTTGCGGCATTCACCTCTTCAGGTACGTCCGCTGTTCGCGGGTATACCCTAGCATGATAACGGATGCGGGTTCCGGCGCAGCCTACAACCCTCCTGGAGGGGTTCGATGCGCAGCTCAGAGACCATATTCCCTTGGATTTTCTTTGCTCCTTTTCAGCGGCCGGAGCTCTCTGTGAAAGATTGGCCAAGGTACTCTTTCTCTTCTTAGCTTTTGTGGTTATCCTAATTAATGGTTATCTTACGGGAGGAACGTGGTAGAAGTCAAGCGTTAAATGCAGTTTTTGAATCTGGATTCAACAAAGACCGCTGAACAGTTTAATAACCTCACGAATCGTCAAAGCTGTGTAGAGCAGAAGACGATAGGAGGGAAAAGATGCGCAGAATTAAGATATGGGAAGCGGTAGTGTGTTTAATGCTGCTTCTGACGGCAGTTGGGTGTGCTTCGTCCTATCAGGCGCCGAGTGTTGTGGAGATCCAGAGCATGACTGGCTTGGATGGAAAGGCTGAAGGTTTAGACAGCCCTTTATCGCCTGTATTGGAGGATGTATACGACCGCTCGATTTCCACTGAGGTCTATTCGGTCGAATAATGGCGCTCTTCACAGCGTAATGAAAATTCTGTATAATGGGTCAACTATCGTTTTTATATAAAGAGAGGAGACCTGTGGAAGTATGGCGGCGGAAATCGTACATGTAACGACAGATGAACAGCTCCAGATGGGACTGGACATCCGCAAAAAAGTATTTGTTGAAGAGCAAAAGGTACCGGAAGAAGAGGAAATTGATGAGTATGATGTAATCGGCGACAATGTGCATCATATCTTGCTGATGGATGAGGGTCTCCCGGTAGCTACCGGAAGATTGATTTATTATAAAGCAGGCACTGCGAAAATGCAGCGTATAGCAGTCGACAAAGACTACCGCAGCAAGGGATACGGGCGTATCCTGCTGTTGGCACTGGAGGAGCTTGCCCGTGAGCTGGGCCTCGAATCATCCATCCTTGATGGACAATGCCAGGCGGAAGACTTTTATAACAAGCTGGGGTATGAAGTGATCTCTCCAGAGCCATTCTATGATGCGGGTATTTTGCATGTGAGAATGCAGAAAACGCTGTAAACCTCAAAGTACATATTCTTTCGTTAGCAGGGCAAGCTAGAGTTGAGCCTAATGGCCAATCCAAGCGCGAAGGAGTAGATCCTAAGTGATGAACAATGAACGCGAACGGTTTACAGCGGCCCAAAGAAACGGTGACGGCGACCTGATGAAGTTCCAGACCTCTTCAGGACGTGTGCTGGACTACCAGCAAGCGCTGCAGGAGGTTCAAGCGGGAAGCATAGCCGGAGTGAATGTGTTCAAAGGCAGAGATGGCGAACTATACATCCGTGGCGATGCGGATGGCGATCCCACGAATAATCTGGATCAGCTGCCGCAGTTCTAAAACTGCATAGATAAGAACAGCCGGACAGGCAGTGTCAGTTGACACTACCCATCCGGCTTTTTTTGCAGCTTCAAGGTTATAAACTGCGGTTAATAAAGATACGGGAAACTGAACCTCAAAGCTCATATATCTCATGCTGAACAAGAAACTCCATTTCTCCGGTCATCCCCTCAAATTCAGGCTTCCGGTCGCTGTAGTGCATTAAATAGATTAACTTGCGTACATCATCAGGCAAAGACATCAGTTCCCGGAGTGTAGTATGAACCTTACCCGATCCGCTGAGCTCACAGTCGTGAAAAATCTTCCGGACGCCATGCTTGCGGACAAGCTTGATCAGCAGCTCAGGCTGGAAGGTCATATCGGCGCTGTAAAAGATATCATCATTCAGCAGCAGCGAGTAGCTGTCCCGGCCGCGAATATGCGGGGTGCGAATCAATTGCAGTGTAATTTCCGGGGAAAGGGTATAAGACTCACCTGGACGCAGGGCAGTTATATTGAACATTTCTTCGAGGGAATCTGCACGGCCTTCCTTTGAGTGAGCGCTCTTGCAGATGTGATCCCATAGCGGTTTGACCAGTGTCGCTGACAACAGCAGCTGCATTTTCCGGTTATTATCCTGCATCAACTCTAGTGCCAGCTCTTCCAGTCCGCCGACATGATCATTATGGATATGTGTGATTAGCGTCGCGTTCACCTCACGGAACGATCTCCCTAATTGATGCATGGCGAGCGGGGCCGTAGCACCACAGTCTATGAGAAGCGAGAAGTTGCCATCCAGCAGCAGCCCGTTGTTATTATAGTAGTTATTGGAAAAAGCATCACCCGTACCTATCATTTGCAGTTGTATAGTCATACCGAAAATCCTCCAGTTCTAATTGTTGCCAAAGCAGGTTAACGTTTTATTTTCAATATAGTAACATTTTGATGACAGAAATGAAATTTTCATCTCACTTCGGCGCAACTTGTGTCACCCTTGGCAGTATATATTAACAGCATGAATTATTTGGAGGGTCTCTGCTTATGAGGTGGAAAAAAGTTGCTCTGTGCGTAGTTGTATTTTCCCTGATGGGAAGTTCATTATTGTTCGCGGACGCTGTAAATCAGAAAATCAGGGTATGGAGCAATGGGAAGGAAATGGCCGATGGCGGCTATTTGATTGATGGCAAGGCTTATATCCCGGCCAGGGAAGCTGGAGGCGTCGTGAACTGGGACGGTTCAGGCAAAGTGACCATTCTTAAGCCGAATGTACAGATTATTCTGTATAAGGGCGATGATGTATTTGGTAACGTGAATATCGGAAAACTCAAATTTAAGGTGTTGTCACAGGTGGACAGCTTGACAGATAGCATCGCAGCAGTAAAAGTAGCCATTACCGATCCATCGGGAAATTTGAAGGACATTCAGTCGCAGGAGCTGGGCGGTTCGAAAAAAGAAGATTTCTGGTTCTCCACCTCGGAGTTCACCTATGATTTTAAAGAGTCCGGGAAGTACCGGGTGGGCTTCTATATTAAAGCCTCCAAGAATGTAGATTACGTACTTGTGTCAGAGAAGGTAATCACTGCACTAGATTAGGTATTTTGCATTACACCCAAATTGACCTGAACTTATCATACGTGTTACGATACCAAATGTAGGATAATTCAATTCAAAGTGAGGTATTTCAATGAGCGATCACAAACATGAGCATGGCCATGAACATGGTGAAGCATGCGGTTGCGGACATGATCACGACCATGAGCACGAGGAGTTTGTGCTGACCTTGACGAACGAGCAGGGCGAAGATGTAGAAATGGTGCTGGTAGAAACGTTCGATGTGGGCGAGAAATTATACGCGCTGTTGCTGGAACGCGAAAACCCTGAAGCGGATGGCATCATTCTGCGCATGGAAGAAGAAGATGAAGAAATGGTGCTTTACAACATTGAAGATGAAGCTGAATGGAAAGCCGTTGAAGAAGCTTACAACGAGCTGCTTGCCCAGCAAGAATAGATTTCAGTGTAGCACAGCCTGAGGTTGCATGAATTCAGCACTGAGGCTTGCATGCAAAAACCCGATACCTAAGTATCGGGTTTTTGTATGAATGCCTATGTTTTGCGGAAGGCTGGCCGATCAAGAGATCGGATCAGCTTCCACGACTACCTTGACAAAGTTGATGCTGCGGTCCTCCGGACCTTTGACCGGCAGCCCGATTTCCACATGGTCGATGATATAATCAATGTTATCCTGGGTAATTATTTCACCGGGGAGCAAAATCGGAATGCCCGGAGGATAAACATAGATGAATTCCGCAATGATATAACCTGCGGATTCGCGGAACGGAACTACCTGAGTATCCGCATAAAAGGCATCTCTTGGAATAAGGGCAAGCTGTGGAATTTCCGGCACCTGCACCTTAAGCTCATAGATCTCACCTTTGCTGTAATGGATGGCTGACAATACCCGCAGGGCGGAAAGCAGCTTATCTACGGAATCTTGGGTATCACCAGGCGTAATCAGGCAAAGAATATTATACATGTCGCTTAGTTCTACTTCGATGTTATACTTTTGGCGCAACCAGTTTTCTGTTTCATAACCGGTTATTCCCAAATGGCGGACATGAATGTTAAGCTTGGTTGGATCAATATTAAAGGTGGCCTCTGTGCCAAGAATCTCTCTGCCAAAGCTGTACAGACCGTCGATGTTGTTGATGGTCTCCCGGGCATAATTGGACAAGGCTATTGTTCTCTCGGCCATTTCATGGCCGTTCAGAGCCAGATTGCGTCTGGAAGTATCCAGTGACGCAAGCAAAATATATGAGGTGGAAGTTGTCGTCAGCATACTGAGAATCGTCTGTACCCGCTGCGGGTTGACCAGCCCGGTTTTGGCATTCACGTTAAGCACCGAGCTTTGCGTCATGGAGCCGCCCAGCTTGTGAACGCTGGTTGCCGCCATATCGGCACCAGCCTGCATGGCTGATACCGGAAGATCCTCATGAAAATGAATCAATACTCCATGTGCCTCGTCCACCAATACGGGAACCCCGTAGCTGTGGGCCAGGTCAACAATCGAACGCAGGTCAGCGCATACGCCAAAATACGTTGGATTGATTACTAGAACTCCTTTGGCGTCCGGATGGCGCCTTAATGCTCGTTCCAGCGAGCTGGTGGTAATGCCGTGGTCTATCCCAAGATTCTCATCCTGTACAGGTGAGACGAAAACAGGCTTGGCTCCGGAGAAAATAATTGCCGACATCACGGATTTGTGAATGTTCCGCGGCACAATTATTTTGTCTCCTTCTGAGCAGACAGAGAGGATCATAGTCATGATGGCATTGCTCGTGCCCTGTACGCTAAAATACGTATAGTCGGCGCCGAAAGCCTTCGCAGCCAGCTTCTGAGCTTCTTGTATTACGCCGGTAGGCTGATGAAGATCATCAAGCGGTGCGATATTGATCAAATCTATGGATAGAGCGTTATCGCCGATAAACTCACGGAATTCGGCATCGGTTCCTAGCCCCTTCTTATGCCCGGGAATATGAAATTGAACTGGGTTTCCAGCGGCATGCTTTTTGAGAGCAGTGAAGAGGGGAGTACGGTGTTGATCCATTTAATGCTGTCACAACCTTTCGCGAATAGTTTTTTTTCAAGCAAGCATCAGTATAACAAATCAATCAACATAATACTAGGATGTGATCTAATGTCTGGCAAAGTAGCACAACGTATGCATATCAGCTTGGCCTCGCCCTTCATTATGGAAATGTGGGCTATTATCTTTTTGGTGGAATTTGTGAAAGGCTCGCTGCTTGTCGCCCTCCTGCCTGTGTATATGGAGAATATCCTCGGCTTGTCGGTAACGGTGGTAGGCTTTGCTTTTGCCTTGCAATATCTGGGGGACAACCTCTTCCGCAGCCCGTTCGGCTGGGTGATGGAGCGTATCGGCTACCGCTGGACAATGACGGGTGCCCTGCTGCTGCTGGTAGTAGCGGTAGGAATGATTGTCTATGCCAAAGATGCGGTCAGTTTATCCATAGCCTGCCTGATTCTGGGCATTGGAACATCGCCGCTGTGGCCTTGCACAATGACAGGGATTACGGAGCTGGCCGGTTCTACGAAGAGCGGCAGCAGCGGTGCGGCGATGGGCGCAGTAGAGATGGCCTCGCTGGCCGGAACCGGGATCGGGCCGATCACCATGAATTTTCTGATGGATCATGGCGGTCAAGGCTACCGCACGGTATTTCTTGTGCTTATGGGATGCGCAGCTGCTGTTGCTGCCGTTGCCCTGCTGCTCCCGTCCAAAATTGGTGGCCATGCTCCCCACGTTGTGCGTGACATCCACAGTGAAGAAGCTCCTGTAGAACAGCGCAGACCGTTTCAGCCGCTGCAGAGCCTCAAGCGGACGATGCACGCGGTTAGAAGCTCGCTGAAGGTAAGCCGGCTTCTGTTCCCGGCATTATTTCTGCAGGCTTTTGCCATTGGCCTTATGACACCGGTAGTTACGTTGTTTGCCCATTCAGAGCTGCATGTCACGCCGAATCAGTTCAGTCTGCTGCTCATTGCCGGTGGGGGGATCACTGTGCTGGCGCTCATTCCCGCCGGGAAATTGGTGGACAGGATCGGGACTACAGTGTTTCTGAACATCGGATTTCTGCTGGCAGCCGGTTCACTGGCCTTCTTCTCCCAGGTGCGCTGGCTGCCGCTGGCCTTCTGCGCCGTTGCCCTGGTTGGTGTAAGTTATGCGCTTATTCTTCCGGCCTGGAACGCCTTTATTGCTTTCCAGGTGCCTAAGGGGGAGCGGGGCACCGTATGGGGCCTTTTCCTGACACTCCAAGGCTCCGGCATGGTAGCAGGCCCTGTACTGTCAGGCAGACTGTGGGATTCAGTCAGCCATAGTGCTCCTTTTCTGGCCAGCTCATTTGTGATGGTGCTGCTCTTCGGACTGCATCTGCTTATTGTCCATCGGACAAAATTAAAGACAGGAACTAGCTGAGCTGGGGTGGGTTTAAACCGATCGGTGACACTAAATAAGCCGCAGGCTGACGGAATGAATTCATCCGTCTGCCTGCGGCTTTATTGCAGCCATAGACTATGTATGTGTCTAGAAGGACATACGGTACAGGGGCAGCAGCGTCTCGAAGGTCTGCCGAATAAGCTCAAGGAGCTTATCCTCATCCGACAGAATCGGATCATCCTTGTCGATCCGCAGACCGCACGTAATCTCGGCTTTCTTGACTTCCTTCAGCTTACGCCCCTCAATTTGAAATACTGCAAAATCATCATGTGTAAATCCTTGAAATGGCATTATAGCGTCTCCTTGTTCAAAAGATAGATTAGCATGCATATAAGGATCGCTGAAATTGCTGCAGCTGCAGCATATTTCCATCTCAAAGCCTCTAAATCCAGTAAAAACAGCGGGAAGCGTTTGGGATTAGCAGGAAACGGGTAAAATTAGTCAATAAACCAAGTTACCGCTACATAAAATGAAGTATAAAATAAGAGTAAGACGAACGCAAAGTAAAGATCGCAAGTGGAGGTCCGGCAGTCGATATTACCTAGGAAAAAAGCTAATAAAGCTGGTTTTGCAGAAGCGAAGCTGTTAGGGGGGAGTGCCGTGAACAAAAATGACGAAGTGGAGTATTGCAATCTGGAGCTGCGGTTTGACCGACAGCATATACAGGATCTTATCAAGGACTTGATAAAGGATGGCTATTCCCTTTACTGGAGTGAGAATGAAAGTGTTTTTTTGATTTCGGTGCGCACCGGCCGCAAGCTGGTAAAGCTCCGCTTCCAGCGGATTAAGGATGGCTACAAGCTGGTGGGCGATTATATGATCCGTGATGCGCGCCTGTCCGAATGGATGGAGAAGCTTATTGGCGATATGCGAGGGCATGCCGTAGTCAAACGTTTCCGCGACCGTCAGATTATCATTGAGAATATTTTATTTGGTGAAGTGATCCGTCTGGTGGAAATTTCCGGGTACCAGCAGCGTGTCCTGTATCAGAAAGGGCCGATGCTCACGGATCAGGAGCTGACAAAGCTTTTTTACTCCGGTGAAGGAGAAGAACGGATCCGCCAGCGGAGGATTGAGGTTGATGAACAGCTGGACCGGTTGAATGAGGCTCTTCGCAGTGAGGACGCCGAACTTGCAGAGTCCTGTATGGCGGAGCTCAGCTTTTTGCAGCGGGAGCTAAATATGCTTGAATGGTAACAAAGATCGGCTTCATTTGGTTAAGGGCATCCCTCAGCAGGGGTGCCCTTAACTTTGTATTTCAACTTGTGGACAGGGGTTCACTTCTGGCGGTAAAAACGTTAAAATAGTCATTGTGAGCAATTTCCTGCAACTTAAGGACTTTGTCAATGAAATTGCTCTCTATTTCGCAGGCGGAACTTTGCTGTATCTGACAAAGGGTGGTATTCTTATACTGCGAGAAATGGATTTCACAAAAATATAGGATGCAAAGGGTGGAGGACCAGATGGCAAAACAACAAATCGGCGTTATTGGCTTAGCGGTAATGGGTAAAAATTTGGCTCTTAACATCGAGAGCAGAGGCTTTACCGTATCGGTATTCAACCGTTCCCCGGAGAAGACACATGATCTTATTGCCGAAGCGGAAGGCAAAAATCTGGTGGGTACTTTTTCCATTGAAGAGTTTGTAGAATCACTCGAAGTACCGCGCAAAATTCTGATCATGGTTCAGGCGGGTAAAGCTACCGATGCCACAATTGAGCAGCTTTTGCCGCATCTTGACCAAGGCGATATTATTATCGACGGCGGCAACGCTTATTTCCCTGATACGGTTCGCCGCAGCAAAGAACTGGAAGAAAAAGGTTTTCGTTTCATCGGTACCGGAGTTTCCGGCGGTGAAGAAGGTGCGCTTAAAGGACCTTCCATTATGCCAGGCGGTCAAGAAAGTGCATATAAGCTTGTTGAACCTATTCTTACGGCAATTTCGGCCAAAGTGGACGGAGAGCCTTGCTGTACATATATCGGACCGGACGGTGCAGGACACTATGTAAAAATGGTGCACAACGGCATCGAGTACGGCGACATGCAGCTGATCTGCGAAGCTTACCAGCTTTTGAAGGATGTGCTTGGTCTGGATGCCAAAGAACTGCACAGCATCTTCAAAGAGTGGAACAGCGGCGAGCTTGACAGCTATCTGATCGAAATCACAACGGATATTTTCGCACAATATGATGAAGAAACCGGCAAACCGATGGTTGACGTTATCCTCGATGCCGCCGGCCAAAAAGGAACAGGCAAATGGACAAGCCAGAGCTCGCTCGATCTTGGCGTGCCGCTGTCCATGATCACCGAATCCGTATTCTCCCGCTTCCTGTCTGCAATGAAGGATGAGCGTGTAGAAGCCAGCAAAGTGCTGAGCGGACCGGAAACCGAGCCTTTCCAAGGGGACAAGGCAGAATTTATCGAAAATGTGCGCAAAGCGTTGTTCGCGAGCAAAATCGTATCCTATGCGCAAGGTTTTGCGCAGCTGCGCGTAGCTTCCGACGAATACGGCTGGGATCTGAAATACGGCAGTCTGGCCAAAATCTGGCGCGGCGGCTGCATTATCCGCTCCCGTTTCCTCCAGAATATCACCGATGCCTATGAAACCAATCCAGAGCTTAAGAACCTGCTCTTGGATCCGTTCTTCAAAGACATCATGGGTTCGTACCAATCGGCATGGCGCAAGGTTGTTGCCGCTGCTGTAACTCAAGGGGTTCCGGTTCCGGGATTCTCAAGTGCATTGGCCTACTATGACAGCTACCGTACGGAACGCCTGCCTGCGAATCTGCTGCAAGCACAGCGTGACTACTTCGGCGCCCATACTTTCCAACGTGTGGACAAGGAAGGCGTCTTCCACCACAACTGGCTCGCTGAATAGGTTATTTGGCTCAGCTGCAAACAGCGGCCCGAACGGCTTCCCGCACCCGGGAGGCTTTCGGGCCTTTTTTTTCGGAATCTACAGGACGGGAATCGCATTGTGCAAAGTTTTCACCCTGTGTTATGATATGACAAATGTCGCGGTTGGAGGGTAGTCATGACTGGGGAGTTAGAACAACAACAGAGTTTCAATACCTTGCATAAAAATATTATCCTTGTAGGAATGATGGCCACGGGCAAGTCAACAGTGGGTGCCATGCTGGCGGAGGAACTGGGCTTTGAACTGGTTGATTTGGATCATGTCATTATAGAGAGTGAAGGCCGGAGCATTGCCGATATTTTTGCCGATGGCGGCGAAGCGTATTTCCGGAAGGTTGAAACCGCAGTACTTCAGCGGATGCTTGAAGGAGAGGGCAGAATTATTTCGACAGGCGGAGGTGCAGCACTGGCTCCAGGGAATGCCGAGATGATGTTGGAAAAGGGGCTTGTTGTGGCGCTTACGGCCACGGAAGAAGTCATCTTATCCCGTGTCAGCGGAGATCAGAACCGGCCGCTGCTCGCTGGCAACGCGCAGGAAAGGGTCCGCACCATCATGGAGCAGCGCCGGGAGGCTTACCGTTTCGCGCATTGCACAGTCGATACTTCGGAGCTGAGTGCGGCAGAAGTGTCGCAGCATATTTTAATGCATTACCGCGGTTGAGCTTTTAAGTATACTTGTGTGCGGCTTACGCCTCTGCACTTTCATTCCATTCAATCATTCCGCCGCTGAGGTTGGAGCCTTTGAAGCCGAACTGCTGCAGATATTCGCAGACACGCTGGCTGCGGGCACCTGAGCGGCAAATGAAGACGATCTCGGTCTCTGCCGGGAGCTCTTCCGTGCGCTGCGGAATCTCGCCCATTGGGATATGCTGAGCGCCGGGAATCATCCCGAAGGCGACTTCATCATCTTCGCGTACGTCTATCAATACAAGGTCTTCGCCTGTCTCCAGACGTTTCCGCAATTCCTGCGGTGTAATTTGGGGGATCTCATTCATGGTTGTGACCTCTTTTCTATCGGAAGATTGGTTTAATGATAACACAAGTGGAGAATAGCCTGTCAAACGAAGCACTATATATCAACTACATTAACTAAGGAGCGCTTATATCATGGACGTTATTGTTAGGCCGACGCCAGCTTTGCAAGGAGAATTTGGAGCTTTGTCTTCCAAAAATTACACTACACGCTACCTGCTTGTCGCCGCTCTATCCGAGGGGGTCAGCACGATCTACTATCCTGCACATAGTGAGGACAGCGATGCGATCCGCAGATGTATTGCCGATCTTGGAGCAGTGCTTACGGAGGATGAAGAGAAGATTGTCATTCAAGGCTTTGGCCGGCATCCCCGTGACGTCAAGGAACTTAATGTAGGGAATGCCGGGGCTGTCCTGCGCTTTCTGATGGCTGTAGCTGCGCTGAGCCCGGAGGTGACTTTCGTTAACACGTACCCGGATTCTCTGGGCAAACGCCCGCATGACGATCTCATTGCAGCGCTCGGCCAGATTGGTGTTCAAGTGGAGCATAATAATGGAAGACTTCCGATTACCATTCGCGGCGGCAAGCCGGTTGGCGGCCGGATTACCGTCTCCGGTGCAGTCAGCTCACAGTATCTTAGTGCGCTGCTCTTCCTGACGCCGCTGCTGGAAGAGGACAGCGAGATCGTCGTACTGGATGATCTGAAGTCGAAGGTTGTTGTCGGCCAAACGCTGGAGGTGCTGGAGCAGGCAGGAATCGTAGTTCATGCTGCTGACGATTATATGTCCTTTAAGGTGCCGGGGCGCCAGGCTTATGCGGCCAAGTCTTACACCGTGCAGGGGGATTATCCGGGATCTGCAGCTGTGCTTGCGGCAGCGGCTGTCACCCAATCGGATGTGAAAATTCACCGGCTTGCCGAGAAGAGCAAGCAAGGGGAACGGGCAATTGTGGATGTGCTGCGTATGATGGAAGTACCGCTTACGCACGAGGACGGCACAGTACATGTACAGGGGAACGGCATTCTGAAGGCTGTGGAATTCGACGGCGATGCGGCAACTGATGCTGTGCTGGCGATGGTGGCGGCGGCGGTATTTGCCGAAGGGACCTCACGTTTCTACAACGTGGAGAATCTGCGCTACAAGGAATGCGACCGGATTACCGACTATCTGGCGGAGCTGACCCGTGCCGGAGCCAAGGTTGAGGAGCGCCGCGACGAGATCATCGTGCATGGCATGCCTGAGGGTGTCGAAGGCGGCGTAACGATTAATGCGCATTATGATCACCGGGTAATCATGGCGCTGACGGTAGTGGGCCTTCGTGCCCGCAAGCCGCTTCTGATCAAGGACGCCCATCATGTCGCCAAGTCCTATCCGCAATATTTCGACCACCTGCGCGCGCTTGGAGCAAATGTGGAGTGGGTACAATAACAATATAGGATGCTGATCCAGGCGAAGTCGGCTTATAATTAGGAAGTTTTGGTTTCACCTGCTGATTCGGCACTAAAGCGAAAGGGGTAACAAACATGAGCTTTGAGAACCCGACCCGGGAGCAAATCGGTGATATTCTTGCTTCCGCAGGTAATATTGCTGTTGTAGGTCTTTCCGACAAATCGGACCGTACCTCCTATATGGTGGCTTATGCGATGCAGAGCCGCGGATACCGGATTATTCCGGTTAATCCTACAGTAGACGGTGAGATTCTAGGGGAGAAATGCTACCATACGCTGGCTGAAATACCGGAGCCGGTGGACATTGTCAATGTGTTCCGCCGCAGCGAATACTGCGCCGAAGTGGCTCAGGAGGCAGCTGATATCGGCGCACATGTGCTGTGGCTCCAGCAGGGCATTATCAGCAAGGAGGCTGCTGACATTGCCGCAGAGCACGGCATGACGGCGATCATGGACCGCTGCATCAAGGTCGAGGAAGCAATCACGATGCACGGGCGCAGCCGGCAGTAGTATTTAGGGGGAGTCTGGGGAGGATCCAGTACTCTCGTAAATCCGGAACCCCGGAACCGTTTAGCCTAGGTGGGGAAGGAAGGTATACAGCAAGTTTTGCTGCTCTGATCCTATTTCATCTAGAAATAGCCAGGTTGTGTTGCTATACTGGCATTAGACGAAGAACGTCCATGTACCCGTGATTATTTTGCGGGAGGTGGGCGTTCTTTTTTTATTTACCGGGAGGGGATCAGATGGAGTTTGAGGCAGCACATCGTTTATTCATCGAGCAGCATACGTCGGAGAGAAGTGGGGAGCGTAAGGGGAGGCTGGTCAGAGGTCACAATTTTGCGGAGCGGCTGTTTTTGCAGAATGTGTGGTGGCCGCTGTTTGAATCGCTTGAGCATTTGCATCCGGAATATGAAGTTTACGATTGGAACCGCAAATCGCAGTTTCTGGATTTCGCCTTTCTGCCGCAAAATGGGGGCCGGTTCGGGATCGAATGCGACGGCTTTCAAAGTCATGTCAAAGACATGGACCGCGAGAAGTTCAGCTATTCCTTGAACCGTGATAGTTTCCTCACCGGGATGGGCTGGAGGATGCTCCACTTTTCCTTCGACGATGTTCAGCAGCGTCCTGAAGTATGCCGTATGCTCCTGCAGCTGGTGCTTGCGCCGTATTTAGCCAGAAAGACGCTAGCCGCAGATATTTTGTCCGAAGAGAAAGAAGTGCTGCGCCTGGCCTGGCGTATCGCTAAACCGCTCCGTCCCAAGGATGTGTGCGACCATTTCCAGATTAATTATCGTACGGCCCGGAGGCTGTTGCAGTCCCTCAGTGACAAAGGATTACTCAAACCGGTAAATTCAAAGCAGAGGGTGCGGTTCTACGAAGTAAAAGCAATGCAGGCTGATCAAATATGGTAAGTGGATAGGGAAATGAAAAGCAAATTTAAGTAATCTTGACTGCACTCTTGTACGCAGTCTGATTGAGGTACAGGTGGAATTAAGGAACTAAGTGAGGTTTGGTTGAATAGCAGGATAAAAATAGAATAAATGTACTTCATGCAACTAAATGATGCTAAAAGTTTCTTTTTCGAAGTTTAGCTGCACTTGGTACAACTAAAAGTTGCTGAATGGTTCTTTGGAGCAGAAAATGCGATTTGTAGATGTATAAAGTGCAGTTAAACTAATATTACTGTTTAAAAGTGTTGTTTTAGTTGTACAGAATACACTTAAGAGGCTGGAGTAGCTGGAGTAGCTGGAGTAGCTGGAGTAGCTGGAGTAGCTGGAGTAGCTGGAGTAGCTGGAACGTCTCCCCACGCCCACGCATGCTCCTTAATGATCGTTATAATGCCTCATAGAGCGCCTACTTCTCTGTTGCCTTCACAGCAGCGAACACCACATCCAGACCACACTAAATTACGAATAATGTTTCCCATAATCACGGGAACCGTGGTATCCTAATTCTTGCCGCATTCTTTTGACAAAAGCTGTCGCAGCGCGTACCATTCAATATAGAATGAAAGGAGAGGGTCACCTTGAATTGGCTCGGATCATTGCAGCAGTTGGGCAGAGCCATAATGCTTCCTACCATGGTGCTTCCGGCGGCGGCCATCCTGCTTAGTCTGGGCAGCTTACCGTGGTCTGCATGGGGACTTTCTTCGGTATCCGAAGTGACTACATATGCGGGGCAGGGAATATTTTATTTCATGCCTTATTTGTTTGCTGTCGGCGTAGCGTGGGGGTTGTCCAATCAGGCCGGACCGGCTGGGCTGGCTGCACTGGCTGGAATGTTCACTTATGACCGAATTGTTACCCATATGGGGAACGGGGATGTTCAGCCTGCTACATTAATCGGAATCATACTCGGGATTGTCGCCGGCGTGGCGCATAACCGGTTTAAAAATATCAAGCTTCCAGAAGCCATACAATTCTTCGGAGGTTCGCGGTTTGTCCTGCTGTTCATGGGCCTGTTCTCGGCCTTATTCGCTTGGGTGATGCTCGGCGTTTCTCCGCTGCTTCAGCAAGGGCTGGACGTGCTTTTCCGGGATATACAGGCGACCGGCGGATATGGCGTGTTTGTCTACGGGGTGCTTTACAGGGTGCTTACGGCCTTTGGCCTCCATCATATTTTAAATAATTTGTTCTGGTTTCAGCTGGGGAGCTTTGCTACTCCTGACGGCAGCGCGGTCGTCCAGGGGGATTTGCCGCGGTTTTTTGCGGGAGATCCTACTGCGGGCATCTTTATGGCCGGACTTTTTCCGATCATGATGTTCGCATTGCCGGCGATTGCCTTAGCTATTATTCAGGAAGCGCGGGAGGATTTGAAGCCGAAGATCCGCAAAACTTTTTTGCGTGCCGCAATGGTCTGCTTTTTGACCGGCGTGTCGGAGCAAATTGAGTTCGCTTTCCTGTTCGCTTCGCCATATTTATTCGCGCTGCACGTAGTCATGTCCGGTCTTGCAATGGTGCTGACCTATTCACTTGGCATCCATCATGGATTCTCTTATTCGGCGGGGGTCATTGACTTTATCCTCAACCTGCATCTGTCGCAGCGCGCCTGGCTGCTGATCCCGATCGGGATCGGTTATGGGGTTGTCTATTATAACGTCTTCCGCTGGGCGATCCGCCGTTTCCAGATTCCGACACCGGGGCGTGAGGAAGGCTCTGAACTGGGCGACTGGGCAGGGAATATCCCGTATCAGGCTCCGCTTATTCTGGAGGCGCTGGGGGGCAAAGAGAACATCGTACAAGTTCAGGCTTGCATCACCCGTTTAAGATTAACTGTGCATAATGACCGATTCATTGATACCGGGGCGCTCAAGGGATTGGGCTCGGCCGGAATTATAAAGCTGGGCGGCGGGAACGTGCAGGTGGTATTCGGCACCTACTCTGAGCTGATCCGTGAGGAGATTGACAAGCTGATGCTTCGTGATCTGCCGCAGGTGCTGTTCAGTTCTCCAATGCAGGGCCGAATGATGCCGATTGAGGAAGTGCCTGACCATATTTTTGCCGCGAAGCTGGTTGGGGACGGGGTGGCCTTTTTCCCGGACAAAGGGGAGCTGGTCTCACCCGTGTTTGGTAAGGTGATGCATGTATACCCTACAATGCACGCAGTGGGCATCTCAACGCCCGAAGGACTGGAAGTGCTTATGCATATCGGGATCGACACTTCACAGCTTAAGGGGCCGTTTGAGGCGCTTGTGCAGGAAGGGGACAGTGTGGAGCCGGGCCAGTTGCTGGTGAGATTTGATCTTACCTTTTTGCGTGAACATGCGGCTTCGCTTGCTACGCCGATGGTGATTACCAACCCTGACCGTGTGAAATCCTGGAGCTATGCTCCATTTAAAACTGTGAAAAAGGGGCAATCGTCCGTAATGTCCGTGGTATTACATGAAAGCAATGTTGGAGGGATTGAAGCATGATACAAGGCATAGGCGCTGCAGCAGGTGTTGCCATCGGGAAGGCCTTTGTTTTGCCGAACTGGGAATGGAGCCTGCCGGATACGCAGGTAAATCCGGTGGATCTGGCCAAGGAATTTGAGCGTTTATACGAAGGAATCCGCACCTCGAAAGATGAAATTGAGTTTATCAAAAAAGAATTCAGGGAAGTCGTGGGGCCGGAGGAATCGAGTATTTTTGACGCCCATCTGGCAATTCTGGATGATCCCGTGTTCATGAGTGAAATCCGTGGCATTATCGAACGCCAATACAAGGCGGCCGAAGTGGCGGTCAAGGAAGCCATTGACCATTTTGTAGCGATGTTTGATCTGCTGGACGATGAATATATGAAAGAGCGGGCAGTTGATATCAAGGATGTCGGCAACCGTCTGCTGAAGCATTTGCTGGGTGCACCCGAGGTAACTCTGCCGTCTGATACACAGCCCTATATACTAGTGGCGAAGGAGTTATCTCCCTCTCAGTTGGTTCATTTGAATCCGGTCTATGTGTTGGGAATTGTTACCATGATGGGCGGAAAAACTTCCCATTCCTCCATAATGGCCCGGGCGCTTGGGATTCCGCTGGTGGCTGGCTTGGAGAACAAACTGCCCAATCCGATTCAGACCGGAGATCTGCTGGTGCTCGACGGTGAAACCGGGATTCTGCAGCTTCATCCGGATGAGCTAACGGTAAGAGACTACGCAGCAAGACGCGATAAGCAGCAGCGTAAGAAAGAACAGCTGGAGCTGCTTGCTACAGTGGAGGCCATTACCAAAGACGGTGTATCTCTGCGGCTGGCCGGTAATATCAGCTCGGTCAAAGAGCTGGATATGGCGCTGAAGTACGGAGCGGAGGGCGTTGGTTTGTTCCGTACGGAATTTTTGTACATGGACCGCCATTCCTTCCCGACAGAAGAAGAGCAGTTTGAGGTCTATAAGCTTGTCGCCGAGAAGGTTGGAAGCAACACCGTTGTAATCCGTACCTTGGATATCGGGGGAGACAAGCATCTGGATTATTTCCAGCTTCCTGACGAGCAGAACCCATTCCTGGGCTACCGCGCCATCCGGATCAGTCTCGACCGCAAAGATATGTTCAAAACACAGCTGACGGCGATCCTGCGTGCCAGCCACTACGGCAATGTGAAGATGATGTTCCCGATGATTTCCTCCGTAGAAGAAGTACAAGCTGCCAAAGCGGTGCTGAACGAGGTCAAGGCAGAGTTGGACGAGCAAGACATTCCGTATAACCGCAATGTACCGGTAGGCATTATGATTGAGGTTCCGGCTGCCGTTATGATCGCGGATCTGCTGGCGGAAGAAGTGGACTTTTTCAGCATTGGGACAAATGATCTGGTGCAATATGTGCTGGCTGTTGACCGGATGAATGAACAGATCGCCCATATGTATCATCCTTATCATCCAGCGGTATTGCGCATGATTCGCATGACAGTGGAAGCTGCACGGCAAGTAGGCATCGGTGTGAGTATCTGCGGTGAAATGGCTGCCGATGAACGGTCTCTGCCGCTCTGGCTGGAGCTGGGAATCAGCGAGCTGAGTATGTCGCCGCAGGCGCTGCTCCGGGTGAAGCACCGTACACTGAACACACTGGCGTCGGAAGCCAGAGAGATGGCCAAAGCATGTTTCCTGCACCGTACCAGTCTGCAGACAGAAGAGATGCTAAGCGCATTTGCAGGACGGAGCGGCCTATCGCTGAGTGCGGGTGTAGATCCGAAAGAGAAGACATCCTAGTCTTTGGCAATCAGAATAATATTCGATGAAGTGAAGGGTCCGGCGAACGCGCCGGGCTTTTTGCGTTACTGGTCTTGAACCGCCATTTATAAAAAAAGTAAAACCGTTTTTCCCTTGGAAGAGTCAGTATAGATGAAAGTATAAAAGGCGCTTTTTGAGGCTGCTGTATGAGGGAGGTAAAGCAAACGGAGAATGGAAAATCTAATGGAGGCTGAACGGGTCCAGTTTGGTGATGAGAGTGGACAGGCTTTTATCCGGCTCGTATCAGAGCAGAAGAAAATACTATACGAGATCGCTTTCAGTTACTTCCGCAGTGAGTCAGATGCACTCGAAATGCTGCAGGAAGCTACGTACCGGGCGTGGAGCAAACGGAAAAGTCTCAAAGATCCGGAACGGTTTGCACCTTGGGTGACACGAATTCTGATCAATTGCTGCAACGATGAACTGAAGCGGAGAAAACGGTTAGTTTCGGTAGAGCCTGCGAATGCAGGCAGTACTGGAGTGATGGAAATGACCAGTGACCGCAAGCTGGACATGGAGCAGGCCCTTGACGTTTACCTTGAACGGATACCCGAATCCGCTGAAGGAAACGGTATCCCTCTCCATCCGCAAATAGCTGCCTTAACGCGGCAACAAGCCCTGCACCTCGGTAAGTTGAGAGGCAGGGCTTATTATCTTTGTGAAGAGCTTGCTTTCAGCTTATTCTCCGGCCAGTGCATCGCAGAAGGCTTTGCCGTAAGGCGGCAGATCCGGCGGCCGGCGGGCGGAGATAATATGCCCGTCAGTAACCACGGGCTCATCTTTCCAGATGGCTCCGGCATTTTCCATGTCATCACGGATACCGGGTGTAGAAGTAACGGTTACGCCTTCCAGGATTTTGGCTGAAATCAGCACCCAGCCTGCATGGCAGATTTGGCCGATCGGCTTCTTGGCTTCATTGAAATCCTGTACCAGCTTTAGTACCGCGCTGTAACGGCGGATCTTATCGGGCGCCCAGCCTCCCGGTACCAGAATGCCGTCGTAATCGGCTGCACTCAGCTCATCCCAGGAATATTCAGCTGTGGCGGGAACCCCGTATTTGCCGACATAAGTCTTGTCCTTCGTTAGGCCTGCCAGATGCACCTCGGCTCCTTCTTCTCTTACCCGGTATACGGGATACCAGAGCTCCAAATCTTCGAATTCATCGTCTACAAGTGCGATGACCTTTTTACCGGCCAGTCTCATGTTCAGCAGCTCCTTTCAGGAATGTGATTCTTGTCCTTTACATTCTATCAAATTTGAAATATGAAGTCATCTTACGGGATTGAAATCACTGGATTAATTACCAAATAAATCTTTATATGCAAATCAGAAGGGATTATGGAGAGAGAGGTCGAATATAGCTATTGAAAAGGCGGACTCTCTTGTTGTTTCAATATTATTCCTGAGGTGTGGGAGATGAAAAAAGACAATCTGGTAAAGAAGACATGCGGCTGTGGCGGAGTTATGACTATACATATGCATACATTGATTTATAGCGGTAAGATAAAGATTACCCATGTTCCGGTCTACACCTGCGGAGTATGTGCCCGTTACGAACCCTTGCCCTTTATCAAACGGGATCTGGGCGAACTGATCGGTGAGATGGGGGAGCATCCAGCCAAGCTCCATCTTTCTCTTGCTGACAGAAATGAATGGGCCAATGTGCTGAAGGAAACTTTCTCCTCGGGCTTTTTCCACGGCGATATCTCAGAGCTGGAAGAGAGCATTCGCTCAGCTATTCAAAGCCGTATTGATCTGTTACTTGATGTCTATCGCGTTGCAGGGGATCTGGCTGACCTGAAATGGATGGAAGAAACGGCTCAAAGACTGTCACAATTGACGTTACAATGTACAAAAAGCGCTAAATGAAAAGATTTTTCTGCAAAATCATTGAAAATTTTTCACGAATGTTGGATTTTTCACGCGCTTTTTGTTACGATAGTACTAGGTTAGTTGAATTGTGGCTGTGCGGATGAGAACTATTGCTGATTTTCACCCCTTCCCTGGCTGCTGACATTTTCAGTTTTGTGAGTGGAGAGCTATATTGAAGCATTAGTGAATACAGCACGCGTCAGGATGATGTGTTCAGCCTTTGAAAGAATTTTGAAAGGAAAATGAAGCGTTATCATTGCACAATTGTACAAAGTGTCGTATCATAATTTTAATTAGTCGAACGATAAAATTTATCGCAATGGAGAGAGTAATTTGACGGTAACCATTTACGATGTAGCTCGAGAAGCAGGCGTATCTATGGCTACGGTATCACGGGTTGTGAATAATAACCCCAATGTGAAACCGCAGACTCGGAAGAAGGTTTTTGAAGCGATTGAGCGTTTGGGCTATCGTCCAAATGCCGTGGCGAGAGGACTCGCCAGCAAGAAAACGACAACTGTTGGGGTTGTCATCCCCGATATCTCAAACTCGATTTTTGCTGAAATTGCACGCGGAATTGAAGATATCGCCAATATGTATCATTACAATATTATCCTGTGTAACGCAGATAAGCGCAAAGAGAAGGAAATCCGGGTCATTAACACCCTGCTTGAGAAACAAGTGGACGGGCTGCTCTTCATGGGCGGAACAGTGACGGAAGAACATATCCAAGCCTTCCAGACTTCTGCCGTACCGATTGTTCTTTGCGCAACGCGTGATGAGAAGGGAACCTATCCTTCAGTTGATATCGATCATGAGAATGCTGCATTTGACGCTGTCAACACACTTATCCGCCACGGTCATCGTGAGATTGCAATGATCAGCGGAACGCTGCAGGATCCTGCAAACGGTTATGCACGTTTCCATGGCTATAAGAAAGCACTGGAAGCTGCGGGTATTGAGTATCAGGAGGATCTCGTGCGAATCGGTAATTACCGGTACGAATCCGGTGTCGAAGCCATGAAGTACTTCCTGGGCCTTAAGAAGAAACCAACTGCGATCTTTGCTGCAACAGATGAAATGGCAATTGGCGCCATTCACAGCATACAGGATGAAGGCCTTAAGGTGCCGGATGATTTCTCGATCATCAGTGTGGATAACATCCGCATGGCTTCGATGGTTCGCCCTCTATTAACGACTGTAGCCCAGCCAATGTATGACCTGGGTGCGGTAGCTATGAGACTGCTCACGAAGCTGATGAAGAAGGAAACCGTTGAGAATCCACGCGTCATTCTGCCGCATGAAACGATTCTCCGCTTGTCCGTCAATCATGTAAACAAATAATACAGGTTACAAGTTGCATATAAGATCATAAAAAGCTCCTTTTGGGGCTTTTTATGCTGTATACATATAATTAATAATCAGGAGGAGTACCGATGAGTGAAGTGTTCGGATTAATCGGAGCCATGGATGAAGAAATAAAACTGCTGCTGGAGAGTATGGACAATAGGGTGACAACGGTTAAGGCAGGCATAAAGTATTACACAGGAACGGTGTTTGGCAAATCGGCAGTGTTGTGCAAATCAGGGGTAGGCAAAGTCAACGCGGCGGTCACGACGCAAATTCTGCTGGACACCTTCGGCGTCTCGCGGGTATTGTTCACAGGAGTAGCCGGTGCAGTTCATCCTGGACTGAACATCGGTGATATCGTGATTTCTTCGCAGTGTATTCAGCATGATATGGATGTATCTGCATTGGGATACCCCAGAGGGGTTATTCCTTATCAGGAGATTTCCGCCTTTCCGGCAGATCAAACACTGGTGCAGCTTGCTGAACAAGCCTGTCATGACCTTAAGCAGCAATCGGTGACCGGAGTTGTGTTGTCCGGTGATCAATTTATAGCCAGTGCGGAGTTGGTCGCCAAGCTGCGGCTGGAGCTGAACGGTGCCTGCGCCGAGATGGAAGGGGCTGCCGTTGCACAGGTGTGCTTCATGAATGAAATCCCCTTTGTCATCCTCCGTTCAATGTCAGATAAGGCTGACGGGTCGGCGAATGTCAATTACCACGAATTCACAGTAGAGGCTTCCGAACGTTCCCATGCCATACTTGAATATATGCTGAAGGCAATGTGATCAGGCAGAGCAGGTTATCCTAATACATAAAGCGCTGTCTGAAGCGCACTCTGTCAAAGGTTTCTTGAGACGACATCGGAACTTCCCGTCCGATACGGACCATAAGGCAGTTGGCCGGATGAGAGCAGATTTCCGGATCATCCGTAGCATACCATACCATATCTACGGTCTTCATCAGCTTCTCCATCATTTTCCGGTAGGCCCATACATCAAGTCCGCTGCCTTTCAGGTCCCAGTGCCAGTAATATTCCGTGGTGTATACGATGCAGTTCTCCAACTGTTCCCGCTCAAAGGCGGTGGAAATCAACAGCTTGCCAAGCCCGCTCCCTCTATACCCGTTAGCCACCTCTACAGCCCCCAGCTCAATGAGATCCATCATTCCCCCCTGTGACCAAAGCTCCAATTCATCCGGATAGTGAAAGGTTACATAGCCTATAACAGTTTGGTCCTCGACAGCGGCGATCACCCGCCCCTCGGGCAGGCCTGCGATGTCTATGAGCGCTTCCAGCTGTTCGCTTGGTTTGCGGAAGGCATCCAGATCAGGATGCATATGCAGGCCCTCCAGCAGGCCTGGAGATAAAGGTCCACTGACTGTAATATTCTTGCCGTTATATACAAAGGTATGGGAAACGCGGATTTTGCGGTGTTCCATGAATGGGCTCCCTTCACTTAACTAAAATATGGAATGTAACCGCTTGCTGTGATATACTAATTCCGACATAAAAACTTCACATTTAATACATTGACAGGATTTTCATGGAAATGAATCTCGCCCTTAAAGCTTAAATCAAACTAGTAAGGGAGGCAAGAGTAATGGGGCAAGTCCACAGCGAAATTTTGCCGGGCCGCGTGCAAAACGCAAATATGGCGGATTATTCCCAGGCAGTCAGCGAATTCCGGTGGGAGGATGTAGAGAGGGACTTCTCCTGGTATAGTACCGGCAAGGTAAATATGGCCCATGAAGCCGTGGACCGTCATGTGCAGGAAGGCCGTGGGGCGTCAACCGCCTTACTTTACAGCGATTCTTCGAGAGAGGAAAGATATACCTTCTCCGATTTGCAGGAACGCTCCAACCGGTTCGGCAACGTTCTGCGCAAGCACGGCATTGGTAAAGGAGACCGCGTGTTTATTTTTATGCCGCGGAAGCCGGAGCTGTATTTCAGTCTGCTGGGTATTCTTAAGATCGGAGCAGTGGCTGGTCCGCTATTCGAGGCATTTATGGAAACGGCGGTTAAGGACCGGCTTGAGGACAGCGGCGCAGTGGCGCTGGTGACTACACCGGAGCTGCTGCACCGGGTGAAGCAGAGTGAGCTGCCGGAACTGCGCCATATTATTGTTGTCGGCGGTGCAACCGATGTGGAGCAGGGGATATTGGGCTTTGAACAAGAGATGGTGGCAGCTTCAGCTGAACTTGAGCCCGAGTGGCTTAGTTTGGATGACGGGCTGATTATGCATTACACCTCGGGTTCCACAGGTAAACCCAAAGGTGTCTATCATGTACAAAGAGCAATGATCCAACACTATTATAGCGGCAAAATCGTACTGGACCTGCAGCCTGACGATGTCTATTGGTGTACGGCTGATCCAGGCTGGGTCACCGGCACTTCATATGGCATCTTTGCCCCTTGGCTGAACGGAGTAACCAATGTGGTGCGGGGCGGGCGTTTCAGCCCGCAGGACTGGTACAAGACGATTGAGCGTTTCGCCGTTACTGTATGGTACAGTGCACCTACCGCTTTCCGCATGCTGATGGGAGCAGGGGAAGCTAGCCTGGAGGGCATCGACCTAAGCAGCCTGCGCCATGTGCTGTCCGTAGGGGAGCCGTTAAATCCGGAAGTTGTCCGCTGGGGTGACAAATTCTATCATCAGCGAATTCATGATACGTGGTGGATGACAGAGACAGGTGCGCAGTTAATCTGCAATTACCCGCGGATGGATATTAAGCCGGGCTCCATGGGACGTCCGCTGCCGGGCATTGAAGCAGCGATATTGGATGACCGGGGCAATGTACTGCCGCCATATTCCATGGGCAATCTTGCGATACGAACCCCCTGGCCGTCCATGATGGGCGCCATTTGGAACAATAAGGCCAAATACGACGAGTATTTCCGGATTCCCGGATGGTATATCTCGGGTGACTCAGCCTACATGGATGAGGATGGTTATTTTTGGTTCCAGGGCCGGATAGATGATGTAATCAATTCCTCTGGTGAACGGATTGGTCCATTTGAGGTGGAAAGCAAGCTGGTAGAGCATCCGGCGGTAGCCGAGGCTGGGGTCATCGGCAAACCTGATGTGCTGCGGGGTGAGATCATCAAGGCGTTTATTTCCTTGCGGGAAGGTTATTACCCGACCACGGAGCTTAAGGAAGAAATCGCCGCTTTTGTCAAAGCCGGTTTATCCGCTCATGCAGCGCCCCGGGAGATCGAATTCAAGGATAAGCTGCCCAAGACACGTTCCGGCAAAATTATGCGCCGGGTACTGAAAGCCTGGGAGCTGCATCTGCCTGAAGGGGATTTGTCGACTATTGAGGACTAAGCCATGCGGCGGCATAACAAAATACACCGTTTCCCGCGAATCCGCGGAAACGGTGTTTTTGCTGTTCTGTATGGATCGCCTCAGGCAATCCGCTATTGCGGTTATTGTCCGTTGCCGGTAGCATTTCCTCCGGCAGCGTTACTTCCACTTCCGCTGTCAAGAGGTGTCTCCGTTCCGTTCACTGGCGGAACGATGATCATACCGGGATCTTCGGTGGCACCCGGTATAATCTCCCCTTCGGGCGTTGGTTCTGTCCCCGACAGTTCTGTCGGAGCAGGCGTCGCTTCGGGAGTCGGGGTAGCACCTCCGGCTACACTGCCGGAAGCTGACTCATGATCGGCCACATCAACGGCAGCCACGTAGAAGGCGGCATTCACACTGGAAGGTGTGCCTGATGAGAAAGCATTGCCTTCACCGGCTGACAGCACAAGCTGTTTCTTGAATGGGCCTCCGTTCATGGAACGGTACAGCCGGTAGCCTACAACGTCTGATGAGCTGCTAGGCGTAAAGCTGATTACGGCTTTGCCGCTGTTGTAGGACACGCTTACTTCGCCTGGAGCAGCAGGAGCCGTACCGTCGTCGACACGCGGATCCACCTCGGTCGGGAAATCGGTTTTGGCATCAGCCGGCATATAATATGACAAATCCTTGTGCTCTTTCATTGCAGGGAAAGCAGCGAGCAGCTCCTTGACCAGATCCTGAATCGGCTTCTCGCGTTTCACCACGATCTTCTCCTTCAGGAAATCCTCAGGGGTTCCTTCCAGCGGAATATAATTCACGCCTTTGTATGTGATGTATTTAGCTTTGGATATACCGTCATCACTTTCCGTCGGTACATACTTGGCATTGAACATGTCTGTAGTAAACTTGTCGGTTAAAGAGGTAGGCAGCTTGCCGCTGTACGCCGAAACCGTCTTTTTGACGATGCCGTCAGGCTTACTGAACTCTTTCGTTACGAACAGCTCAGGCCGCTTGTCAATAACCGCATTCATGACCTTGGTCCATAACGTCTGGGCCTGCCGTTTCTGGGCATCTCCCTGGAGCGTATTGATCTGCTCCTTATAGCCAACCCACATTCCGAGAGTGACATCCGGTGAATAGCCCATAAACCACACATCGCCGTAATTCTGGGTAGAACCAGTCTTGCCGACAATCGGTACGTCCTTGAAGTGTTTATAATTCTTTCTGACAGTGCTGGCAGTTCCGTCGGTAATGACTGTGCGTAGCATATCCGTCATGAGGTATGCCGTCTGTTTGGAGTAGACCTGCTCCGGATTGACCTTATGCTGGTAAACGACTTTTCCTTCCGAATCGACGATCTTCTCGATCATATAGGCATCGGTAAAAGCACCATTGTTTGCGATGGAGGAGTAGGCATTGGTCAGTTCCTCGACAGATACACCATAACGCAGACCGCCGATTACGCCGGTTTTTGCACTGTAGTCTTCATCCTGGATGGTCGTAATCCCCAGTTTCTTGGAAAAAGCCCAGGCGTCTTCGATGCCAACCTTCTCATTAAACAGCTTGAGCGCAGGAATGTTCAAAGACTTGTTAAGCGCATAGCGGGCAGTAACCAGACCCTGATAACGGTTGTTGGCATTCTTCGGGATGTGGAATCCCTTGGAGCCATCCTTCAATATGATTGGAGCATCGTCGAGGATGCCGGCAGGCTGGATCAGACCCGCATCAAGTGCAGGCAGATAAGCAGCAATCGGCTTCATGGTCGAGCCGGGCTGACGGACCATCTGCGTAGCATAGTTCATCTGTTCAATGTTGAAGTCCCGGCCTTCGATCATCCCCAGGATGGCTCCGGTCTTGTTCTCAATCATCATCCCGGCTGTCTGTTCCTTGCCTCTGGCCTTGCTGTCTTTTGTGAAATTATCACTGTTCTCGGAGATGCTGTGCATAGCGCTGTATACTTTTTTGTCAATCGTAGTGTATACGCGGTATCCGCCGGTCATTAGCTTCTGACGGGCTTCCTCCAGAAGCACTGTGTCTTCTGCCGGACTCGTGGTATCTTTCGCTTTTTTCTTGTCTTCGTTGATCGACAGTAGGATCTCTGCCGCCTTGCGTTCGGTTTCCAGCATCAAGTAAGGGAATGTAGCATAGGCCTTCTTAGAATGCGGTGCCAGAGAGCCTTTGATGTCAAAGAGGCGTGCTTCATCATACTGGGAGGAAGTGATTTTGTTCTCCTCCAGCATCCGCCGCAGTACGAGCTGCTGGCGCTCCATGGCTCTGTTAAAGGCCGTCTCGTTGAATTCACCCACTCCGTTAAATGCGGAATACTTGGAAGGAAGCTGGGGCAGACCGGCCAAATAGGCAGCTTGCGCAACATTCAGCTTCTCAAGGTCCTCCACACCGAAGATGCCCTTGGATGCGGCTTTGATACCGAACACATTATAACCGTTGGAGCCGTTCCCAAAGGGAACCTTATTGAGATATGCCGTAATAATTTCCTGTTTGGATAAAAAACGTTCAAGCCGCAGGGAGAGCAGGATTTCCTTCACTTTGCGGTCTTCTGTACGGTCCAGATTCAAAAATACACGTCTTGCGAGCTGCTGGGTAAGTGTACTGCCCCCGGTCTGGACCGATTCGTTGAGCAGCTTCTGCTTGACGGCACGAAGGGTACTGCTGAAATCCACTCCTTTATGGTCATAGAAGTTATTGTCCTCTATAGCGAGGACGGCATCAATCACAAGCTGTGGAATATCGTTGAATTCAATTAGCCTGCGGTCTTCTTCGGTGCGAAGCTGACCGATCGGTTGCCCGTCCCGGAAATAGGCAAACCCGGTGACGGCGTTCAAGCTGACTTGCTGCTGAATCAATTCCTCGGTGCGCACAGGATCATCTTTCACAATGGAAGTTATGTAGCCTGCCAAGGCACCACCAGCAAACAGAATGCTTAGTATGCCGAGTATAAACATCCACTTTACGACTGAACCGAACCTGCGGAGCCAGGATCTTCGGGGTGGATGCTGTTTTACGGTCTTCTTTTTATTCTCCTCAACCATCGACGATAATCCTCCTTTTAACGGAACTATTATAGCACAATTTGGCGTATTTGAATGCGCTTCTGCCTGAAAGTCGAATTCATGAGGTGTTGACTTTTTAAAAGGTCCTATGGTATAAGTTTACTCAATTGGATATTCGAAAAGCGTGGAAAGACATCAGTAGAAGGAAAGCCATGTGTTTCAGAGAGCCGGTGGGTGGTGCGAACCGGCAGCAGGCCCCTTTGAATTACAGTCTGGAGCTGTCCGGAGGAACTACAAGCGCTTTCGCTTGTTCAGTAGTCCTGGACCGGGTGCAAGCCCGTTATGGCAATGAAGTGAAAGAGAATGCTTGTGCTCCGGCACGGCAAATCTTTAATTAGGGTGGTACCGCGAGCCTCTTACTCGTCCCTTGGGATGAATGAGAGGCTCTTTTTGCGTTCTTTGGAATGATTAGTGTTGAAAAACTGGGAGGAATAAGGAAATGATATGGGAAGAGCTTACAATCAGCCAACAGCAGGAAGTCGAGCGTCAGATGGAAGTGATCACGCGCGGTGCCGTGGAAATAGTGCCGGAGGAGGAAATGAAGCGCAAAGTGATCAAATCCGTTGCTGCGGGTATTCCGCTAAACATCAAACTGGGTCTTGATCCGTCGGCGCCGGATATTCACGTGGGACACACCATTGTGATTCATAAGCTGCGCCAGTTCCAGGAGCTTGGGCATCAGGTGCAGCTGGTTATCGGAGATTTCACCGGACGTATCGGAGATCCTACGGGCAAATCCGAGACACGGAGGCAGCTTAGCGAAGAAGATGTGCAGCGTAATGCCGAGACCTACAAGAAGCAGATTTACAAGATTCTTGACCCGGAGAAAACAAAAATCTTCTGCAACTCGGAATGGCTCAGCCCAATGTCCTTCTCAGATGTTGTAAATCTGGCGGCAAAAGTAACCGTAGCCCGGATGATGGAACGCGACGATTTCTCCAAACGTTTCCAGGGCGGCCAGGCCATCAGTATTCATGAATTTTTCTACCCGCTGATGCAAGGGATGGATTCCGTTGCTCTTAAGACCGACGTGGAGATTGGAGGCACGGATCAGAAGTTCAATGTGCTGATGGGCCGTACACTGCAGAAGGAATATGGCCTGGAACCGCAAGCTGTTATGCTGATGCCGCTGCTGGAAGGAATCGACGGTGTGCAGAAGATGAGCAAGAGTCTGGGGAATTACATCGGCATTGATGAAGAGGCTAATGAAATCTATGGCAAGGCGATGTCTGTGCCGGACGAGGTGATGCTGAAATACTACGAAATGGCTACAGATATCAGCAATCAGGAGCTCGCTGCCTTGAAAGCGGGTCTGGCCGACGGGACGGCCCATCCGCGGGATGTCAAAATGCGTCTTTCATATACATTAGTACGAATGTACCATGGAACAGCAGCCGCGGAGGCCGCGCAGCAGCACTTCATTACGGTGTTCCAGCAGCGTGCGCTCCCGGAGGATATTGAGACAATCGGCATTCCGTCTAAAGAGTTGTTGAGCGGCACAATCAAGCTGGTCACGCTGTTAACGCTGCTTGGTTTTGCAGGCTCCAATGGCGAAGCTAAACGTTCGATCCAGCAGGGCTCAGTGAAGCTGAACGGGGTGAAGCAGGAGGATCCTAACGGGGAAATCCAGCCTCAGGAGGGCGACATTGTCCAGGTAGGCAAGCGGAAGTTTGCCAAATTAACATTAGCTTAGGGTTTTGAATCTCCATCTGCTTAAACAGGGAGCTGATAAGCATAGTAAGAAACGCACTCCTAAATCCTTGATTATGGTGATTGAAGTTGCAGATTTTAATGCCAATCTCTGCACAGTGCCCGGCTAATATTCTGAAGTTCATTTCTCCAACGGGCACATCATCGATTTCCAGGATCAGGCGATGGTTGCAGCCGGTAGCATTCTGAAGCATCTCCAGAGTCTCTTGGACTGTAGTACCGAGACCTTCAGGATATCCGGCATGGGCCATGATCATTCCATCGTTCCACCGGTTGCACAATGTTTGCGCATCTTCGGCAGTTGCTTCACGAATGACTAAAATACAAAAAAAGCCTCCGGAATTCTCCGGAGGCTGTGCTTTGCATTCGCTGTTCGCGAAATCTTAACGGTTGTAGAACTCGACGATTTGTTTCTCATCAATGTCTTGGGACAGCTCAGCGCGTTCTGGCAAACGGATGTATTTACCTTCGAAAGATCCGTCAGCATATTCCAGGTAAGCTGGAAGGTGGGAGCGGTTTTCCAAAGCTTCTTTGATAGAAGTCATAGCGCGGCTTCTTTCGCGAAGTCCGATAACGTCGCCCACGCTTACACGGTAAGAAGCGATGTCGACTTTTTTGCCGTTAACGGTTACGTGTCCGTGGGATACCAACTGACGTGCGCCTGCACGGGAGTTAGCGAAACCAAGACGGTAAACCAGGTTGTCCAAGCGGCTTTCGAGCAGGAACATGAAGTTTTCGCCCGCGATACCTTGGATCTTTTGTGCTTTAGTGAAAAGAGTTTTAAACTGCTTTTCGCCCAAGCCGTACATGTGGCGCAGTTTTTGTTTTTCCAAAAGCTGCATTCCGTAGTTACTTACTTTTCTGCGTTGGTTAGCGCCATGCTGTCCTGGTGGGAAAGGGCGTTTCAGGTCTTTGCCTGTACCGCTAAGGGAAATGCCCAGACGGCGGCTGAGTTTGAATTTAGGTCCGGTGTAACGTGCCATGTTATAGTAGACTCCTTTATATTTGAAATTTCATTGTAGGGCCTATTTGCGCCGCAATCCGTATCCGTGAAAGCGTCAAATGGTTTCACACTGCCAGGGAAGTTCAGCCGCTGCCCTGGTAGTAACGAAATGCGTAGAGGGTGACACAACGTTACGCCCAATTAAGACTTCTTACAGTCTTGTTCAACAATAAATATTATATGAAAACAACAGTTAAAGTCAAGTGCATCTTTAAGGAGATTTTGTCTATCTTTGTCGTTAGTTCTTTGGTCCTAAAAAAAATCCCTGAAATCAGGAAAATATAATGCAATACAGGAAAAAAGAGAGTAAAATATAGTTAATTAGATGTTATCGGAAGATTAATAATATGAGACGCAAAGGGGATCCGCTTATGTCAGTTCAGGAAGCATACGGCCGCAAAGACACTCGTATGCTGTTGCAGGACACTATGCAGTCAAGCGGAGATATGATAGATCCCGCCGCATGGCTCAGGGAAACGGATATTGTATCCTATGATTTCCCGTATGCAGCCAATTTGATTGCGGAAAGCTTCGCGGACTGGCGCGGACTGGCTGTTCCTCCCTTCGCGGAATCATGGTACTGGGGTCTGCTGGATTTTGAAGGGAAATGGATTGAACCTTTAGACTCAGATGCCGGCAATATCCGAGAGGAGGGCTGGGATGCGCAATGGGCGGAAGCCGCAGCGCTAAGCCTGCTTTCCGGAGAGGCAAATGCCGTCCCGGAGCAGAAGAACGGACAAGCTGTGTACTTTTTGACCTTGCCGGTGTTTACCCGAGGTCAACGGGAAATCTTTGCTCTGCTTGCCTGCTCCATGACTGCCGTGGAGTATGAGCAGGGCGGAAAGAATACGGCTGAAGCCATGGCCATGCATTTCCAGACCTGCTTTTACCGCAGGTTTGAGCATGTTTTTGTATCAGATCTAGCGGGAGTGTACCAGCATGCCGAGCGGGAGAGCATCCGCCGTTCGCTCCTGTTCCAGATTGTCCAGCGGATGCACGACAACATTGATGTCGATGCCGTGCTTACCGAGGTCATTGAGAGTATTGCTGCGATGTATCCGGGTGCCCGTCTGGAGCTGTTTATGTCACAGGACCACCGCAGTACGCATCCGCAGGTAAAGCCGCTTCCGCTGCTTTGGGATAGTGATGATGTCTGCGCGCGTGCCTTCAAGGACGGCCGGGTAGCACTGCATGCCGGGCGCGAGGACAGTCAGCATGTGGAGGTCGGCCTCCCGCTCGGAGGGAAGCAAGGCGTGTATGGTGTCTTTCATATGATTATGGATAAGCCGGTTTTTTCGGAGGTGGACCTGCGTTTCCTCTCGATGGTTGCCGATACGGCCGGGACAGCGTTTGAGAATGCCAAGCTGTATGAACGCTCCAACCAGCTTATTCGTGAATTGCGTATGAGCAATGAAATGACACAGCGTTTGAACCAAAGCCTGCGGCTCGGTGATATTTTTCAGTATGCCTTTGAAGAGCTGCTGGAGATGTTTGCTGCCGATTATTGCTGCATTCTGCATATGAATGAAGAGAAAGGCGGGCTGGAGGCGATTGCCTGCAATCATCTTCCGCTGCGCAATGAACTTATAGAAGTAGGGCAAGGGCTGGGAGGCAATGTCTACACTACAGGTGAGCCGATCATTTTGTCGGACTATTTAAATACGCCGGGACCCTCTTCGAAGCTCATGGACGCAACTTGCTCGCAGTCGCTGATTGCCACTCCCCTTAATGTAGGCGGAGAAGTACGCGGTGCTATTATGCTTGCCCACCGGGAACCGTATTTCTTCTCCTATGACAGTTTCAGGCTGCTGCAGGCGATGGCGGGCCACATCGGGCTTGCTGTAGGCAACGCCCGGCTGCATGCTGAGGTGCGGTTCCTGGCCAACCGTGACAGTCTCACCGGTCTTTATGCCCGCCATTACCTGGATGAGGAGATCAAGGAGAGGCAGACGTCGGACTTCTGCGGCTCTTTGATTGTCGTTGATATTGATCAGTTTAAGACGGTCAACGATACCTACGGCCATCAGAAGGGCGACAAAATTCTGAAGCAGGTGAGCGAAATTGTGAAGTCCTCCATCCGCCAAGGCGATATCGCTGCCAGATGGGGCGGGGAGGAGCTGGCGGTCTATTTGCCGCAGCTGGGGGTGCAGCAGGCTTTTTATGTAGCCGAACGGATCCGCAAACGGGTAATGGGTGAGACCGAACCTCGTGTTACCGTATCCTGCGGCATCGCGGAATGGAGTTGGACAGATGAACGGGTGAGTGTAGAGTCGCTGTTCTACAGGGCCGATATGGCACTTTACGAAGCGAAAAACAACGGCCGCAATCAGGTTGTCATCGATACCAAGAAAGTGGATAGTACGGCAAAGAATCCTCTGGCCTGACGGCGGGGATTCTTTTTTTTGAAATACAGTTCAAAGTATAAGCCCGGGCAGCAGGGGGAACCTATTATTAATTGTTCACCCGGGTACTTCTATTTGGCCTTGGCTCCGCCTCCGGGTGAATTTGTAGGAGCAACTACACTTGGACCGGAAAGGCTTGAACACGATGAAATTACCTTTATGGCGGCGCGAGGCGATCCTTGCCGTAGTTCTATCTTTATATTGCCTGCTATGCAGCGGCTGTGGTGCCGTTTCGGATAAGCCTGCTGACCAGGAGCTGAGTCTAGTTCTGGCCGGGATGGATGGTACAGACGGGGTATCTTTTGAAGGTGCCGCTACATTACTGCTGGGAGGGAAGCCGGTTGAGCAAACGGCGCTCTATTATGGTGGAAAGGTCGCAGATCACAACAAGGTAAGTCTGTATACTTTACTGCCGGATGAGAATGGGGAGACCAAGGCAGCGGCTAAAGCTGGTCTGAAAAAGCTTGAACAGAGACAAACTCCCGAGGCATACTACACGCAATTGGAGAAAAAAGACGGGGAATGGACGATGCTGACCGGTGCTCCAGCAGCGAATGCCGGTAATCCGCTTCCTGCGCTCAATCCGCTGCTTCAGCTGGAAGAACTGGAGGGCAATGAGAAAAAGGTAACGAAGCGGGCAGGAGCCGCCAGAGGGACCAAAGAACTTCGGGTCGAACTGACCCCAGGAGAGGCAAGGAAACAGCTGTCTGCCGAGCTGGAGAGAGAGATGCTGCTGATCCGTCCGTCCGGTGACAGCAAGCCACAGGAGGCCTCAGGCAAGCCCAAGAAGGTGAATGAGACAATGCTGGCATTATGGGAGCAGAAGGACGAGGAGCTGCGGCAGAGGCTCGAGCAAGCCGAAATTTCATCGGTGTATTATCTGAAGGTAGATGTGAAGCGCAATCTGCCCAAGCGGCTGACCTGGACCCGGAAGGTGAAATATCCATCTGCCGCCGGAAGTGACGCCGAAGAAACCTATATCACCAAAGTTGATTTTTATGGGTTCCGGTGAAGCAGAGCTGACTGACCATGAGATCTTGCGCTCTTTTGCGGGCGTGCTACAATAGAATAGTATGTTTATTTTTAGTGATGAGGAAGGAAGAGAGAAGAATGAAGGATCCAAGAATTCAGAAGCTTGCGGCAAACCTTGTAGGGTATTCCGTAAATGTGCAGCCGGGCGAGAACGTGCTCGTTGAAATGATCGGCAGCGAAAGAGATCTAATTAAAGCTGTTGTGGAGGAAGTCGGCAAAGCCGGAGGCAACGCATTTGTGCAGCTGACGGACCGGACTGTTCTGCGCAGCATGCTTCAATATGCTACCCGTGAGAGTCTGCAGACCTGGGCGGAGATTGATCTGAACCGGATGAAGCAAATGGATTGTTATATCGGTATCCGTGCAGGAGAGAATGTCAATGATCTGGCTGATGTGCCGGAAGAGAATATGAAGCTGTACAACTCCCTGTATTCCCACCCGGTACATAGTGAACAACGCGTGAAGCACACCAAATGGGTGGTTCTGCGCTATCCGAATGCGAGCATGGCCCAACTGGCGAATACGACTACGGAAGCATTCGAAGACTTCTACTTCGAGGTGTGCAACCTGGATTATGCCAAAATGGACAAAGCACAGGATGCGCTTGCCGAGCTGATGCGTGCAACCGATAAGGTGCGTATCGCGGGACCGGGAACAGAGCTCACATTCTCCATTAAGGGCATCGGTGCAGAGAAATGCTCCGGCCAAAAAAACATTCCCGACGGCGAGGTTTACAGCGCTCCAGTTCGTGATTCCGTCAACGGCACGATCAGCTACAACGCTGCGACACTTTATAACGGTGTGACTTTTGAAAATGTGAAATTCAAATTCGAGAACGGCAAAATTGTCGAAGCGTCCAGCAATGATACGGTTCGCTTGAACGAAATTCTGGATTCCGACGACGGTGCACGCCATATCGGTGAATTTGCCATTGGCTTCAACCCCTACATTCTGCATCCGATGAAGGACATTTTGTTCGATGAAAAAATCGCCGGCAGCTTGCATTTCACCCCGGGCCAGGCTTATGATGTGACTGATAATGGCAACCGCTCGTCCATTCACTGGGATCTGGTGCTGATTCAGCGTCCGGAATACGGCGGCGGAGAAATCTATTTTGATGATGTGCTGATCCGCAAGGATGGTATCTTCGTTATTCCGGAACTTCAAGGTCTGAACCCGGAAAACCTGAAATAAGATGTAATAAAAAGAAAACACCTTGCGCGAGTAAGCGGATTCAATGTATCATGGAATTGATTAGAAAAGACTTTGTTCCATAATCAAGTTGCGGAGGGATTCCTATGTCCAGTAACAATGCGGCAATCGTGGATATTGCCCAAACGGCAAGCCAGTTCAACTCTTCTATCGTTCTTCAAGCGGACAACAAGTATATTGATGTTAAGAGTATTCTTGGGTTGTTCACTACTCTGGTCTCCAGCCAGAGCTACGAGCTTCATGTTCATGGCACAGATGCCGAAGAAGCGAAAAAAGCAATGAGCGAAGTTTTTGCTAAACACGGTTTGAATTTTACAGTTGTTGCGGAGTAATCTACTATTTTCGAAGACGTCCTGCCCTTGCGGTGGGGCGTTTTTATATATATTAAAAACTGAATTCTTGTATTGGGTTCGGATTTCGACTAATATTAAATTAAATAGCATTTGCAGCTGTAACTTTTGGACATGGGGGGGAAAATGCATGACTTCATCGGATTTGCAGGAACAGCTTAATCTTAAAGCGATTACTCTTCTACAAGAAGATGCCGATAAAATTCAGAAGCTCATCGAAGTGCAGATGGAGAATCTGGCGACTCGTTACTGCCCTCTCTATGAGGAAGTGCTGGATACCCAGATGTACGGCTTCTCCAAAGAGGTCGATTTTGCGGTCAGAGCGGGACTGGTGCCTGAGCAAACGGGCAAGCTTGTGCTGAGCGAGCTGGAACGCAATTTGGCCGTGCTGTACGAAGCTCTGAATAAGAAGGCGGAAGAGCGCGAGCTGTAAGCCAAGTCTCTAACCATTTATAAAAACGCACATGAGGACCGCCGGGCCGCTCATGTGCGTTTTTTGTTTCGTACGAAGTGTAGCAGCTTCCGGCGGGGGTCAACCTTATACCAGGTAGAAAGAGACACCTAGAATCATATAAACAACGAGCAGCAGAAGTCCTTCGTACCAGTTGGTTGCACCGTCCTGAATGATCGATTTAGCGATAAACACTGAGACGGCGATGGCAACGATCTCGATGATGGTGAACACAATATCCATCGTATTGCCCATAAAGTAGCTGGCAAAGATCAAAACGGGGGCTACGAACAAGGCAATCTGCAGGCTGCTGCCAACGGCGATCTCCACGGCGGCGCCGATCTTGTTCTTCATCGCCAGCATGATCGCGGCACTGTGCTCCGCGGCGTTACCGATGATCGCCACAAGGAATGCACCGACGAACAGCTCACTGAACCCGAAACGTTCGGTTAACGTCTCTAGCGTCCCCACCAGCCATTCACTGACGAAAGCGACCATCACTGTAGCCAGCACTAGATAGAGAATGGATTTGTTCTTCGACCAGACGGGTGCATGCTCGTTCGGCAGCTCTTCGTCGCCGTCCACAGTGACATCCTCTAAGTATTTCTTATGTGTTATCATAGAGAAGACCAGCCAGGCGATATACGCAGCGATAAGCAGCCCTGCGACAACAAGACTTAGCACATCGGTATCCTTCTCCGTGATGGAGTGGGTGTTGAAGAACATGGCGGGAACAAACAGGGCAATGACGGCCACGATCATCAAGGAACCGTTCAGTCCGGCTAACGTGACATTGAAATTCTGAACCTTGAATTTCATGCCGCCGGCAAAGATGCTTAGCCCGAGAACGAGCAGCAGATTACCGATGATCGAACCGGTGAGAGAGGCTTTAACCATGTCATACAGCCCTTCCTTGACCAGGAAGAAGGCGATGATCAGTTCGGCCGCATTGCCGAAGGTTGCGTTAAGAAAACCTCCGAGCCGCTGACCGGCGTAGTGGGCTACGCTTTCTGTGGCCCTTCCGAGGAAGCCTGCCACAAAAATGACGGCGATGGCGGATACCACGAACTGAAGGGTGTGGTCCCAGTCTGCATAGTGACCAATTGCGCTAAGTAGGAAAGTAATGACCATAAGCGAAGGTGAAATCCATTTTTTCAAGTGTGGCACACTCCAGTCTTGTATGTGTAGGTTGAATTCATAATTCAATATAACCAAATTGATCCAGTGTGTAAACGGGCATGATAGAAAGTCATTTGCTTTTTAGCCTGTTTTCGAATTACAATAATTGATAATGAGTGTAGGGGGGATATGGCATGGCGGAACAACTTCAATTGGAAATGGGAAACATACGGATATCAAATGATGTCGTCTCGAAAATTGCCGGCTTGGCTGCCTTGGAGACTCCGGGAATTGCGGCCATGTCAGGCGGCTTGTCAGAAGGCTGGGCTAAGCGTCTGAGCGGTAAAAACGTGCAAAAGGGTGTTACCGTTGAAGTGGGACAGCTTGAAGCCGCAGTTGATTTGCGTATTATTGTTCTCTATGAAACTCCGATCCACGAGGTATGCCGGATGCTTCAGCAGAATGTGCGCGAAGCAGTGGAGAGCATGACAGGGCTTCATATTGTTGAAGTTAATGTCAAAGTGGAAGGCGTAGCCTTCAAGAATGACGAAATTTCGTAAGCGGTTATTCCCGTCTCTCCAAGTGAGTCGCGGGGCATGACAAAAAGGCAGTCCGGGAGGTTCTCTCCGGACTGCCTTTTTGTGTAAATATAATAATTTATATGCTTCAGGAAGAGTTCCTCCTATGTACCCTTAGCGGGCCCGGACACCTCTAACGGTGGTCACGGATTTCGTGACCTCCTCCTTGGCGGGACGGTTGGTTTCTCTCGAAATGCTGAGCATGATTCCCATGCACAGCATGGAAACAAGCAGAGAGGAACCGCCATAGCTGATGAAAGGCAGGGTTACCCCCGTCAACGGAATCGTCTTCGTCACCCCGCCGATGTTGACAAAGGCCTGGATGGCAATCAGCCCCATGACTCCGATGCCGACGAGTGTGCCGAAGGGATCGGTGCACCTGAGTGCAATCAGAATGCCTCGCCAGATAAAGTACAGATACAGCAGGAGAAAGATGGAGGTTCCAACAAACCCCAGTTCCTCACCGATTATCGCAAATATAAAGTCAGTATACGGATATGGCAGGTAATGAAGCTTTTGCACGCTTTGTCCAAATCCGGAGCCTGTTGTGCCGCCTTCTCCGAGGGCAATCAAAGACTGCAAGATATTATAGCCGCTGTCTGAAGCATCTTGAGCCGGATCCAGGAAGGCTGAAATCCGGTCTTTTCTATAATCATTGGCGGCTATGTTTTCACTTGTAGGCGGGGACAAGGAATCAATTGCTGTCTTTGCCCCCATGACAAGTCCAACCCCCAGCACTAGCAAGGCGATGGAACCGAGAATATGCTTCATACTGGCCCCCCCGGCATAAATGACAAGCCCGCTGGTAGCCACCAGAATAAGACAGGAGCCCAGATCCGGCTGCATCATAATTAGACCGGCCACAATTCCCACAATGACCATCACCGGAATATAACCGGTGCGCAAATCCCTTAGCCGCTCGCCTTTTTTGGAAATGAGTGCAGATAAATAAAGGATAATTGAAAGTTTGGCCAGCTCGGTAGGCTGGATGCCCAGCTTCCCGATGCTCAGCCAGCTTTTTGCACCGTTGATACGCTCCGTAAAAGCCACTACAAGCAGCAGAATCAAGGTAAGGATGAAGATGGGCACGTACCATTTTTTGAATTTGCTGTAATGGATATTCATGACCGTAAACATGACGATGGTTCCCAGTATGACAAAGACAACTTGTTTTTTTACAAAATACAACGAATCATTGCCGAATTTTTGACTGGCCAGAGTGAGACTGGAGCTGGTGCTGAAAACCATAACCAGTCCAAAGCCGACAAGGAGCAAAGTGAGAATAAGCAGTTGGAAGTCGGGTGTTCCTCTTTTGGGCAGGCTGACTTTTTTGGTTGTCTTTCCCTTTACGCTACTCAAGCTTCCAACAGCTCTTTCAGTTCAAGTATCCGCTTAGCGGCAGTGTCCAGTACAGGCTGCGGCACAGGGGATGTATACTCCAGGCCATGGGGAAAGGTTGCTTTGCCCAAATAAACGGCTTCAATGGTAAGCATAGTATCCGGCTTCTCCAGCTTTCCTTCGACAGCGCGCGTATTGATCCGCAGGAAGTATTCTCCTCCGTTCTGCTGATCTTCGATCTTACAGTCGTAAGTGGCGCGATAGTATTCCCATTGCCAGCGGATGAACCCGGCCTTGGCCGCGCTTTCGTCCAGATAGAGAAGATCGCTTTTCAATCCTACGAGGCCCGTGTTCTCAAATATCATAGCGCACATATCCCCTTTATGAAGTATAATGATTATTTCTGATCGCAATTATAGATGTCTACCTCATGATAGTATGTTTCCCAAGGTTGCGCAAGGGCAGGCGGGGCCTGGAGATACCCACTTTTTTGCGTTTCTGCTACAATAAAAGAAATATAGCTCTTTGCGGCCGGGATATGAAGATGCGGAGCGCTTGCTGTCTTGGCCGGAGCGGGTTATCGGGAGAAGGGAATGGAGCGAATATGGACAGGTTAGCAATCGAACAGCTGCTTCCGGAAATGGTGAAATGGCGCCGCCATCTGCACCGTCATCCGGAATTGTCATACCAGGAGAAGGAGACGTCAGCTTATGTAGCGGCCAGATTGGCCGAATTCGGAATTGAGGTCAGAAGAAGCGGAGCCGGTTATGGACTGACAGGAATCCTTAAGGGAATGCGGCCAGGCAAAACAGTGGTCCTGCGCGCGGATATGGATGCCTTGAATATCACGGAGGAGAACAGCAGCGAGTATGCCTCACAGAATTCAGGGGTCATGCATGCCTGCGGCCACGACGGGCATACAGCCATGCTGCTCGCCGCTGCTTCGTATTACAGCACCCGCCGTGAAGAGATCACAGGAGAACTGCGGTTTCTGTTTCAGCCGGCGGAAGAAATTTGCCCCGGCGGAGCGCAGGGCATGATTGCCGAAGGTGTGCTGGAGGGGGCAGATGCTATATATGGCCTGCATCTGTGGACTCCGCTTCCACTGGGCACCATCGGCAGTGCGCCCGGACCGTTGATGGCTTCTGCGGATGAGTTTTTTATTGATATTACCGGCAAAGGCGGACACGGCGGCATGCCCCATCGCACCATCGACAGCATTGTGGCCGGTGCCGCGCTTGTCACTGCACTGCAAAGCATTGTCAGCCGTTCCGTTGATCCGCTATGTCCCGCTGTTGTCAGCGTGGGAACGATCCAGGGAGGCTCTGCCCAGAATATCATCGCGGAACGCTGCCGGATAACCGGAACGGTGCGCGCGTTTGATGAGGAGACGCGTTACTTAATCCGGCAGAGAATCGAAGAGCTTACAGCCTCTATAGCCGCAGCATATGGTGCAGAATCCAAGATCGACTACCTCATGGGTTACCCGCCGCTGGTCAATCATGAAGCGGAATTCAACCGCTTTTTCCGGATGGCTCCTGAGGCACTGGGTGATTCCGCAGATGTTATCCTTATGGAGAAGCTTATGCCGGCGGAGGATTTCTCGTATTATGTCAAAGAGATTCCGGGCTGTTTCATCTTTGTGGGCGCAGGCAATCCGGATAAAGGGGTGGTTTATCCGCATCACCACAGCAAATTCGATTTTGACGAAGAGGCCATGCTGCATGGCGCCAAGCTGCTGGTGGCAATGGCTGATTCTTGTCTGAACGAATAATCTTTTACCGTATAATTTTAAGATATTGAGGAAACCCTACTCCCGTATAACATAGCGACATGACAGGAGGAAGGTTTCTTGAAGACAGTTAAAGAGGTAATGACCACGCACACCGCGACGGTTACACTGCTTGATAATGTATATGAGGTTGCCGTCAAAATGAGAGACTATGACACCGGATTTGTTCCCGTAGTTGATTCTAATGACGGAGAAACATTGATTGGCGTAATTACCGACCGGGATCTCGTGCTTAGAGGTTATGCGGACAAGCATTCCGGATCAACCTCCGTGGAAACGGTGATGAGCAAAGAGGTCATCACTGTTTCCGAATCTGCATCTGTGGACGAGGCGGCTGAACTCATGGCTTCAGCACAAGTTCGCCGCCTGCCGGTGGTCCAGGGGAAGAAGCTGATCGGCATCGTATCGCTCGGCGATTTGGCGGTGAAGCGTATCTTCGCGGACGAAGCGGGAGAAGCGCTGAGCGAAATTTCGCAGCGGCAGCTGCATTGATAAGATTACAAGGGAAGCTCATGTCCGCTGGTGCGGAGATGGGCTTTTTCCGCTATCCTGCGGGCGGGATACGGGATACATACCCCAACTCAGGTTGAACATGACATAAACACAGGAGGGATTCGATGAATGGAACAGGGGCCTGCATCACCCGGAAAGATCGGACAATCCTGCTGGATTGCGCTCATCCCGGGTTCGAGGCGGCAAGAATTGCACTGGCGGATTACGCGGAGCTGGTCAAAAGCCCTGCCGCCTACCACACCTACCGGATTACACCATTGTCGCTCTGGAATGCCGCCGCTTCCGGTCATACAGCGGAGAACATTATTTCCAGCCTGAAAAAGCTCTCCCGCTGGGGGCTTCCTGCCGAACTGGAGCAGGAGATTGGTGAGCTGATGTCCCGGTACGGCAGCTTGGAGCTGTATGCTCATACGGGGGATCCCCGCTATATTATTCTACGTGCCATTCAACCCGGACTGCTGGATGAATTGGAAGCGAACCAATCCTTACAGGCGTTGGGTATGCGGAGGCACCTCCCCCAGGAAAGCGTCTGTCCCGCTGAACAGCGCGGGATACTGAAGCAAGAGCTGACCAGGCTGGGCTATCCTGTGCTGGATTATGCCGGTTATCGTGAAGGGCAGACTTTAAGTCTCGCCTGGAGGGGAGCAGAGGGGCTGGAACCGGGGCTGGAACCGGGAGCCTCATTCGGACTTCGGGATTATCAGCAGGAAGCTGTCCGTATGTTTCGGGGGATTGGGGGCACGGGAGGCAGCGGTGTTGTCGTTCTGCCCTGCGGGGCGGGCAAGACGGTTGTAGGTCTTGCTGTGTTGGAAGATCTGCAATGCGAGACGCTGATTCTGACTTCAAGCTCTACCTCCGTAGGACAATGGCGTGATGAACTGCTGCGGTGGACGAATCTGGATGCAAATGCCGTAGGGGAGTATACCGGTGAGAAAAGAGAAGTACGTCCAGTCACTGTGGCCACTTATCAAATACTGACGTTTCGCCGGGCCAAAGACGGACCGTTTATGCATATGAATCTGTTTAATGAACGGAACTGGGGACTGATCATTTATGACGAGGTCCATTTGCTTCCGGCTCCTGTATTCCGGGCTACGGCGGATATACAGGCGACCCGCCGTCTGGGGCTTACCGCCACGCTTGTCAGAGAAGACGGGCGGGAAGGGGATGTATTCTCCCTCATCGGGCCGAAATGTTATGATCTGCCCTGGAAATCGCTGGAGAAAGAGGGCTGGATCGCCGCTGTGGATTGCATAGAGATGTTGATACCCATGAATTCCGGTTTAAGGAGCAAATATATCTATGCTGGCGGAAAAGAGCAGTTTCGGCTTGCTGCCGGGAATCCGGCCAAAGCAGCGGCTGCCGCTAAGATCATTAAGTCCCATGCCGGTGCTGCTGTACTGGTCATCGGCCAATACCTGAATCAGCTGGAGCAGCTGGCCGAAAGCCTGCAGGCACCCTTGATCACTGGGAAAACGCCACAGCGGGAAAGAAGCCAATTGTATGCTGCCTTCAATGAAGGGCAGCTGCGGGTGCTGGTGGTCTCCAAGGTGGCCAATTTTGCCGTGAATCTTCCGGATGCCTCGGTGGCGATCGAGGTTTCGGGAGCCTTTGGCTCACGGCAGGAGGAAGCCCAGCGGTTGGGCCGGATTTTGCGACCGAAGCCGGGTGAGAATAAAGCGTATTTCTATACACTTGTCTCGGAGGACAGCAGAGAACAGGATTTTGCTCTGCGGCGGCGGCTGTTTCTGACCGAGCAAGGCTACGATTACGCCGTCCGAGGCGTGGACACGCAAGAGGAGGCGGTTTTATGAACGGGTTATCGCCCGAAGCGCAGGAAGTGCTGAAAATGATATGCGCGGTCCATGCGGCCCAGCCCTTTGCGGTAGAGAAGGCAGACAGCTTGCGTCCTGCCACCCTGTGCCGAGCTGAGCAGCGGCTTGCACTGAAGGAGCTTCGTCAGGCTGGAATGCTGGAGCTGCGGCAGAAAATATGGGGGGAGAAGCTGTATCAAATTCCCGTGCGGCAGCTCGCAGCTATCCACCAGCATTTCTTCTCCATGAGCCCGTTGCCAGTGGCAGGCGACAGGGTAATGCTCAAGCTTGGCGCAGGCAGCGGATTGCCGGGTGAGCTGTTTCGTGCGTTGCTGTTCACAGCGCGTGAAGGATTGCCTCTGACTGCCAAAGGTGTGATCCACAAGAAGAATATCAGCCGTCTGACAGCACTGCTCTCTTTGCGCGAAGAGCATTTACGGGGTTTGATTCCCGGCGATGCTTATGCTGAGCCCCAGCCTCTGACAGCCATGGTTATGGTTGATCTTATGCTCATGCTTGGACTGATCAGCCGGAAGAGTGAGGCTTATGTGCTGGAGATAGAAAGGCTGGATCAATGGTTTGCGCTCAATGAGCCGCAGATGAACGATATTTTGTATAACCTGATCTTGAACCGCTACGGCTTGCAGGAGCCAGTCAGGCAGCATTTTCGATACTGTATTTCCGCTGGAGAGTTCGCGCCTGGTCAATGGTTCTCCCTGCCGGATATTCTGGACAGGTTGCATAAGTTAAATCTTGCGGCAGATTATCCTGAAACAGGAGTGGAAGCCTCCTGTCTGGCATGGTTTAGCTGTCTGGCCGGGTTTGGCTGGTGCGAGCTGGGGTATAGTGATTACGGGGACTGGTGCTTCCGCTGGACGGACTCCAAGCCTTCGTCCGATCCATGCGGGGAAGCAGGAGACGGCTGCGTGAATCTGTTCACTGCGGATAGGCCAGCTCCCGGCTGCGGGACAGTGGAAGACCTGAATGCTCCAGCGCCCGTGGAGAAGCAGATATTACAAGATTCCTCCCTTCAGTCGTTTATTGTTCAGCCGGATTTCGAGGTGCTGGTGCCGCCGGAAGTGCCATACACTATCCGCTGGACGCTTGGCGGTTGCGCGGAGCTGCTGCATAGTGATGATCTGTGGAGCTTCAGGCTGACCCGGGAAAGGCTGGAGCATGCCGCTGAACAGGGACTGTTGCCAGAAACGGCGATTTCCTGGCTGGCTGCCCATGCACAAGGGGGATTGCCGGAACAGGTGGACCTATCTTTAAGACAGTGGGCAAAGGGGATTGGCCGAACGGCATTCTCCGAGGTGATTCTGCTATCCTGCAGCAGTGAGGCAGATGGAGCGGATATTGCCGCCCATCCCCGGCTTGGCGGCAGCCTCACCCGTGTAGGTCCGCTTCATTTTATTGTGCAGGGTGATCAGGTGGAGCAGGTGCGCAAGGAGCTTGCGGCAGCCGGAATGGCCCCGCCGCGGATCATCGGCGGCAGGGAAGGTAACGTAAAGCAAAAACTATTTGATCTAGGCGATCCCGGCCTGCCATTGGCTGACTTCGTTCTCCCGTCTCCGGACCCCAAGCGGGGAATCCTTGGCGGGGAAGCTGTTTATCAGCCCTTACCGCTGTCCCCAGCTGAAGTGGAAGAGAGCAATTGGACAGGTGAAGAAAACGTTCCGCAAATGTGGATCAAGGAATGGCGGAAGTATCACGGCTCCACGGCCCAAAAGGTGATGGAGCAGGCGCTGAAGTGGGGAATTAAAGTCCGGCTTTCCATAAGAGATGAAGTTTGCGACTTTATTCCCGGGCGGATCAGCGGACATCCATGGAGAGTCTCCGGATGCCTGCTGGATTCCGATTCACAGATTCGTGATGCGGAAATGGAACTGGACCCGGGAGATTGGGATGAAATGAAGCTGTTGATTCCTGCGGAGCTGAGAAATTCTTCTTCTGCTGGAGCAAGTGGTTATGTTATGATAAGGTAGTCTACTGTGTACAGTAGAACATTAACGTAGAAAAGAGTTGAAGTTCATGAGCGTAGCGGAATTGAATACGGTCGATATGACCGAAGTGCTGACATACGCCTATGAATTAGGCGACATGATTAACCAATCGGCCGAAGTGTCGGATTACTTATACTGGAAAGGCCGGGTAGATTGCAACCCGGAAATCCAGGCCATGGTCAAACAGCTGCAGAACAAGAAGGAGCTGTTCGAAGAGACACAGCGGTTCGGACATTTTCACCCGAACTATCATTCGGCCAAGGATGAGGTATCGCGGGTGGAGCAGGAACTTGAACAGTTCGAGGAAGTTGCCCGCTTCAAGCTGGCCGAGAAGACGCTGGACGATATTCTTCATTCCATGTCGGAAGCGATTGCGTTCTCTGTATCGGAGAGCATCAAGGTTCCAAGCAATGACCCGAATCCTAAGGGCGGCGGATGCGGCAGCGGAGGCAAATGCTCCTGCGGATAAGCGCCTCTGAGGGGGAGAGAAAGAAAGGCGGATGAGCTAATGTTTGCGGAACGGACAGGATATATCGTATGGGTTAGCGACGTTAAGGCGGCGCGTAATCTGGAGAAATATGGAACACTGCATTATGTATCGCGGAAGATGCATTATGCGGTCATGTATGTGAACGCGGAACGCGCCGAGGAAGTTATGAAGAATGTCCGCAGACTTTCCTACGTGCGCAAGATTGAAAGATCTTACCGCAATGAGTTGAAGACGGAATACACCAGTAACGGACCGGACAAGTCCCGTTATTACGGATTGTAATTCCTGAAGCTGAAACTCTCGAAGGATGACAGGCGCCGCTGGCGCCTGTTTTTTTATGCACTCGGTTTGGCTTTCCACTTAATCCTTTGCCTGCTGTTGCAGGCAGAGGTTTTTTTGTTGGCGGGCTATATCAGTTGAACTAAAGAACTAGCTAGAGGCTAAAGCAGCGGAGGGGAATTTTGGAACTGTAGGAGCGATAGCGACCGCCTGAAAGCTTTCCGTAGGAAAGCTCGCTTCGAAAGCATAAGCAGTCTACGGATTTCAACCGCGAATAGCGGTATAAATCAAGAAATCTGTAGACAACAGCGGCCGGAAGTCCAAACATTCACCGCAGTTGCGTTCTATACCGGCCCGGTAAATCTAAAGTTCAACTTATATAACTTGAAGTCTTTAGCGGTCATATTAAAAGGGAAATAGAGCGTGTAGGACGGTCACTTTATCGCTGCTTAATATTTCCTGTTTATACTCGGAAGAGAGTGACAAAATTCACGTAGAAGAGCATATAGGTGATATGATGACCAAAGCGTGGGCAATGCCCCCAAAATTAGCAGTGATTTCCCAATACCTTCAGCATCTCAATGGAAGGATGAGAGGTGAAATCAAGGAACTGGGAAGATTGACCGCCTTCCTGGATATTATGAATAACAAACGGCTGGATACTTTTTTTCAACCGATACTGCAGCTGTCTTCCGGACGGACCATCGGACATGAGGCACTGAACAGGCCTCCTGGCTCGGTACATTTCCCGACTACAGAGCATTTCTATGAGTTTGCCGGACGGACGGAGCAGATGTTCCGCTTCGAGCAGGATTGCCGCAGGCTGTCGCTTTCACGGTATGTGGAGCGGTTTCCGAAATCAGGTGTGGAAAGTGAACGGCTTGTCTTCATCAATGTGCATCCGGGGGTGCTGAATGATGCCCGCCATAAAAGCGGAGAAACCTTGGGACTGCTGCAGGAGCTCGGGTTGTCACCTGAGCGGATTGTCTTTGAGCTGACCGAAAGGCAGGCTGTACAGGATTATGTAGGCTTTGAAAAAGTGTTGTCCCATTACCGCGAGCAGGGCTTCCGGATCGCTGTCGATGATGCCGGCTCCGGGTATAACAGCTTGAAGACACTGGTGTACTTAAAGCCGGAATTCATCAAACTGGACAAGTCTTTGATCCACGGGATTCAGGGCAACCGGGAACAGCAGGAACTTTTGGAGCTGGTCCGGGAATACGCCGAGCGTTCATCGACCCGGGTGATCGCCGAGGGAATCGAGACAGCCGGGGAGCTGCGATTTTTGCAGCAGGCGGGGATTGAATTCGGTCAAGGGTACGCTCTGGGCAGGCCCGTTCATCGTCCCGTGCATGGATCGTTCCCCTCCGATATCATTAAAGTTCCGGTGAGAGGAGGCTACAAGCATGTTTCTTCAGATCGGTGAAATCGCGGAGCAAATTCCGGAGATTTCCCCTCAGCATAAATGCGAATACGTGGATCAAATATTCAAAAGAAATCTCCAGCTCCAAGGAGTGGCGGTAACCGAAAACGGGCATCCGGTAGCATTAATTATGAGAATCCGATTTTACCAGCAGATAGGCACTTTATATGGTTATACCCTGTATATGGGAAGATCGGTATCGCTAGTGATGGACAGAAATCCGCTTGCCGTAGAGTACAAAACACCGATCACCGAGGTCAGTAGGCTGGCAATGAACAGAAATGAAGAGAATCTTTATGATTATGTGATCGTTATCCATGAAGGTGTAATGTTCGGAGCTGTGAGTGTGAGGGATTTACTGCTTAATTTTGCCGAGATTCAGGCTGTAGCCGCCAGTTTTCTGAACCCGCTTACCGGTCTGCCGGGTAATCTGAGCATCAATGAATGGATGGTGAAATCACTGCTGCAGGAGCAATTCAGCGTACTTTATATTGACCTTGACCATTTCAAAGCTTATAACGACACCTATGGATTTAAGGAAGGGGACCGGATGATTCAGGCGACTGCGGAAATTTTAAAGCACTGTGCGCTGCGTCTGGAGGGCTTTTTAGGGCATATCGGCGGGGATGACTTTATCATTTTCATCAATAATTATGATTATGAGGATTGCTGCAGGATCATCATCAGGGAATTTGAGACAGCGGTGAAGGGCTTTTATCATATCGGCCATCTCGCACAACAGTATGTGCTGACTGAAAGCCGCTCAGGAGTTATGGAGGAAATTCCGCTCGTCTCGATTTCCATCGCCATAGTGACCAACCGCTTCCAGCGTTTTGATTCCATCGAAGCCATTTCGGGTGAGGCGGCGCGGATCAAGAAAAAATGCAAAATGATCAAAGGCAGCAGTCTTGTGGATGACGCAGACAGAATTACAAGCGGGTCCGGCAACTAACACTGGTATTTCACATTCGCTGACTTGGGGTGTGCTTGAACAACCCGCGTCAATGCGGTAAGATTGACAACAATAAGAGAGCATGCCAAGACCCTTTCGGTGGAGTGTGATGATAATGCATGGCAAGGGGATGGAATGGTGGGGGGCGTTTGAACCCTTCCACATCATGCTGAATGACTACAGGGTAGCTGATATTGTGATTACCAATCATGCCAAGAGCCGCTATCTGGACCGGATTAACCCGGAAAGCAGTGACAGCGGACAACTCAGTGCATGGATGTGGCAATGCCTGAAGCAAAACCGGATCAAACCTTACCAGCAAAAGGAGCATAACGCGTATTTGATTGACGAGGATACGTTAGTCATTGCCGAGTTTAGGGAGCTGGAAGATGTAACGAGCCTCTCCGGGCGTCCGCTGTATGTTATGGTAATCGTATCTTATCTGGGGCGGATCTCCGCGACTCCCCAGCTGCGTGACCTGCAAGCTTATTATTCGCGTCTGCGCAACTCACGCCGCATGAAGCTGATGAAGAAGCGCCGCAAACGCAAATAATGCACAGCAATTACAAAGAAGGTATGCGGCGGGTGGCTGCATGCCTTTTTTAAAATATATGAATTTATATGCTTCACGCTATAAATTATCTTTCTATTTCTCGCTGAAACGGATACCGTCCTTTTGAGGACGGCAAAGCCGTTTCCACTTAGAATAATTTATGATCTATGAAGGGGCTTTGAGTGCATGAATTTTCATCAGCTTCATATTTTTTATACGGTATCTGAACGGGGGAGCTTCTCTGCTGCAGCCCAGACACTGCATATGACGCAGCCGGCGGTAACGATGCAGGTACAGGCATTGGAAGACTATTTCGGAGCCAAGCTGTTTGACCGTTCGAGTAAAAAAATTGTGCTCTCCGAGGCCGGCCGGACGCTTATGCCCTACGCGCTGCGCAGCATTCAGCTGATGCGGGAGACCGATCAGGCGATGTCGGCCTTTACCCATATGCTGGAGGGACGGCTGCAGCTCGGGGCAAGCCTGACGATTGGAGAATATGTACTGCCGCGTCTGCTGGGCCCTTTTGGCAAAGCGTATCCGAATATTTCGATCATGATGAAAGTGATGAATACGTCGCAGATCATGGAGGAAATTCACAAACACCAGCTAAATTTCGGGCTGATCGAGGCGCCGGTGTCCCATCCCGACATGGAGATTGAACCGGTCATGGGCGATGAGCTCAAGCTGATTGTTCCCAGTGAGCATCCGCTTGCAGACAGGGATGAAGTTACACTAGAGGAAGCGCTGGAGTATCCGTTTGTGCTGCGCGAACAGGGCTCGGGAACACGCCGGGTGATGGAAGAACAGCTGATAGCCAAGGGGCTGGATCCGGCCGCGATGCGAGTCGTAATGGAGCTGGGCAGCACAGGCGCGGTAAAATCAGCGGTGGAGGCCGGGCTGGGTCTGACCATAATCTCAGCCTCCTCGGTTAAGCATGAGGTGACGCTGGGGCTGCTGAAGATTGTGAATCTGTCAGATACTTCTTTTAAGAGACAATTCTATGCGATTCATCTAAAATCAACGCTGCTGCCGATCTCTGCGGTTACGTTTCTGACCTTTTTGCGCCAGCACGCGAACGACCAGTAGGCGATTGGGATGGTGCTGAGGAATTCTTAGGTATGAGTTTACGCTGAGAGGCAGGTTAAAAATAGTGGGATAGGGGAGTCTGATGATGGTCATTTTGCTGCGCGGAGAGAAGGTTGTCTTGCGGGACCTGAGGGAAGAGGATATCCGCAAAATCTATTATTTCTATTATGAGGCAGAAGATCGCGAGTTTCTGCAATGGGATGGTCCCTACGAACCGCTGGAGCAAGTAAGTTATGCGCAATTTGCGGAAAAATATAACGGGATGCTGGCACTTGTAGGTACGGATAAACCGCGGAACCGTTTGATTATCGAGATTGATGGTGAGATTAAGGGAAGTGTGGGCAGATACTGGGTTTCGGAAGTCACGAATTGGTTTGAAATCGGAATTGCTATTTATGACTCCCGTTATTGGTCTGGAGGATACGGTACCGAAGCCTTCAGCATGTGGATGGAATATCTGTTCAATTCGCTGGATACAGTTCGTCTCGGCATCGGCACCTGGTCCGGCAACGCCCGGATGAAGGGGTTGGCCGCCAAATGCGGGATGGTGGAGGAAGCCCGTGTCCGCAAAGCGCGGATTGTGCGGGGCGAATATTATGATGCCATAAAGATGGGGATTCTTCGTGAAGAATGGGAGTCTGCAGGTACATTATAAACTTGGGACAAGGAGTGGCATGATGGAGAACGATGTGGAAGCCAGCAACCCTATAGATGGTGCTAAACCAGGATTACAGGGCCGATGTGATTTACATACCCATACACAGGCTTCGGACGGAATGCAGCCACCGGCGGAAAATGTGCGGATTGCCTGTCATAAAGGGCTGGCCGCAGTAGCGATTACCGACCATGATACGGTAAGCGGCATTGCCGAAGCGCTGGAGGCGGGCCTGAAGTACGGGATTACGGTTGTACCCGGCGTAGAAATCAGCACCCGTGCAGAAGGTAAGGAGATTCATGTGCTTGGATATTATATCGATATACAGCAGGAACTGTTTCTCTCGCGGCTTGCAGAGCAAAGGGATACCCGTGCCAAGCGCAATGCGTCTATTATCGGCAAGCTGCGCGGACTCGGCATCAATATTACGCTGGACAATGTTATTGCAGGGATCGGCCGTGAATTGAAGCCTGATGAAAGTATCGGGCGGCCCCATATCGCTGATGAACTCGTGCGGCTGGGCGCGGCAGCGGATATGCGCGAGGCCTTTGATAAATATTTGGCAACTGGTGCGGCGGCATATGTCTCTCCCCCGCGGATTACACCTGAGCTGGCCTGTGAGTGGATTATTGAAGCCGGAGGCACTCCGGTGCTGGCTCACCCCGCCATTTACGGTGATGATGAGCTGGTGCGCAGCATTCTGACCCGAAGCTCTCTGAGGGGCATTGAGGTGTATCATTCCGATCATACTTCCGCCGATGAGGAGCGTTATCTGGCGATGGCCGAACAATTCGGCCTGGTTGTTACCGGCGGCTCGGATTTTCATGGTGCGCGGCAAGGTGTGATCTTCCACGGTGATCTGGGAAGCGTTACGGTTTCTGCCGATGTGCTGGAGCGGCTGAAGGGATAAAGAGTTAAGTACGCCTGCTTAATCCAATTAACCACAGGGGTCAATACAATAGCTGAAAGTAATAGTTATGAACATTGACGATTTGAAACACCGGAAAAGTTAAAGAACCTCCAAGCCCGAGACGATGTTTCGTCAGGCTTGGAGGTTCTTTGGTCTGTCCAGATATTTGAAATAACGAAGAAGGGCCCGGAGCTAGCTTCTCAAAGCATTCGGCAGACTTTTGATCCGCGCCTCATCCGGTGTGACAAACAGTGTCTTCTGGTGATCGTAAATGACAAAGCCGGGCTTTGCACCGCTTGGCTTGCGGACATGGCGGATCAGGGTGCAATCCACTGGCACGCTGCTTGACTGCTTGGCCTGACTGAAGTAGGCGGCAAGCTGAGCCGCTTCCTCCAGGGTGGCATCACCGAATTCCTCGCTGCGGATCACGACATGCGAGCCGGGGATATCTTTTGTGTGCAGCCAAGTGTCATTGGCAGAAGCCAGCCGGTTCGTGACGTATTCGTTCTGCAGGTTGTTTTTGCCGACATAGATGTCCACGCCCTCGGAGGAGGTAAACACCTGTAAGGTAGGACGGGTGGTTTTCTTCTTCTTTTTTCCCTTTTTGCTGCGGTCGCGCATGTAACCCTGGCTGACAAGCTCATCGCGGATTTCCTCAATATCATTGAGCGAGGCGTGGGCCAGCTGCTGCAGCAGTGTTTCCATGTAAGCAATCTCTTCATGGGTTTTGATCAGCTGCTCACCGATGATCCGCAGGCTGTTCTTGTATTTGTTGTATTTCTTGAAGTAACGCTGCGCGTTGTCCGAAGGCGTCAGCAGCGGATCAAGCGGAATGGTCGTCTCCGCCTGGTTCTCATCGTAATAGTTCACCAGCCGGGCTTCCTTGTCGCCCTTGGACACGGCATACAGTGACGCAAACAGCAACTCGCCCCAAATCCGGTAACGGTCGGCATCTTCCGCTTCTTCCAGGTCTTTCTGGAGATTGGCGAGTTTTTTAATATTTTTGCTCCGCTCATTGCCCAGGAAGCGAATCAGATCGCTGACGCGCTGCTTTACGGTATCCCGCTCCGCTTTATCCCCGTAATAGTCTTCCATGCAAGCGCTGATCGAGCTGTAATGCTTCAAGCTTTCATCCGGCAATGCCAGCGGAATTGCCGAGAAAACGGGTTTGCCTTTGGCATTCGTCCCTATAACCGGTGAAAACCGGAATTCCCGTACCGGAGCCAGCACCTGATTAAAGGCCTCCCACAACAGGAGCGGATTCCCGCTGCTGTCGTCAGAAGCATCATCCTGCTGATCGCGTCCGGGCTCCGCGGCTTCGGAACCGCCGGCGCTGCGCTGCCGCACAATTTCTCCGGCAATCAGCGGACTCATACCGCTGAAGGCATGCACCATCCATCCGATTGGATCGGCTGTTGGCGATGGACCGCCTGAACCATCCGCTTTGGGTTCTTCCAGAGACCGCAGCAGGTCCGCAATCTCGCCCTCAATGATTTCCGCGGGCTCCTCCTCCAGGGTGCCTGCCAGCAGTGCTGCTTCTTCTGCCGAGGAGAACAAAGTAACAAAATCCTCTTTGCCGATCTCCAGCGGATTCAGCTTGTGCTGCTGCGGCGGTTCCAGGTAGGCGATGCCGGGCATGACATTCCGGTAGCTGCTGATTGATGGGGTTACGTGATGAATACCGTCGATGATCGTGCCCGTGGAGAGATCGGTCAGAATGATATTGCTGTGCCGTCCCATGAGCTCAATAATAATTTTTTTGGCCGAAACGTCTCCCAGCTCATCCCGTGTCCTGATGTTTATATGAATGATGCGTTCCATGCCGACCTGGGTGATGCTCTCAATCGTGCCGCCTTCGCAGTGCTTGCGCATCAGCATGCAGAACATCGGTGCTTCTGCAGGGTTAACCGTGTTCCGGTCCGTCAGATGCAGTCGCGGGTAGGTTGGATTGGCCGACAGCAGCAGCTTGCCTCCGCCGCCTGCGCCGCGCAGGATGAAGATAAGGTCGTGAGCGTTTGGTTGATATATTTTGCCGACGCGTGCACCGATGAAAGGCCCAAGCTCATGCACGATCGCTCTTGTAACGATGCCGTCTAATGCCATGATAATGTTCTCCTGTCGCATAATAATGAATTTCTCTTCTCTATGATGCCATACTTTAACACATTCACGCAAAAGGAGAAGCTGCGAAGCTGTGATATTTTGGGACGACCATGAATAGACTTTGTCATGAACAGGTGGAAAAGCTGTGCGCCGCCGGAAGTCAAGAAACGACCGGGAGGGGAAAGAATAGTCATGGAACAAAAAAGTTGGCACCGGTTCGGTGCGGAGGAACTGCAGAGGATGCTGAACATTCATCCTGGAGTAGGCCTAAGCGGAGAGGAGGCGGAGGAGAGACGCAAAGAGAGCGGGTATAACGAGCTTTCGGAGGGGAAGACAATTTCTCCGATCACCTTGCTGCTGAATCAGTTTAAGGATTTTATGGTGCTTGTGCTGATGGGAGCGACGCTGGTATCCGGACTTTTGGGTGAATATCTGGATGCAATTACGATCATCGCTATTATTTTACTCAACGGAGTTCTGGGTTTTGTCCAGGAATTCCGTGCTGAGCGTTCACTCCGCGCACTCAAACAGCTCTCGGCACCTTCTGCCAAAGTGCTGCGGGGCGGAAAGCAGGAAGTTATACCGGCAAAAATGCTGGTGCCCGGCGACATCGTTCTGCTGGAAAGCGGCGACCGGATTCCAGCTGACGTCCGCTGGCTGGAGTGCAGCGCACTTTATGCCGAGGAATCTGCACTGACCGGTGAATCGCTGCCCGTCTCCAAGCACGCGGAACCGATTCATGCCGAGGAGATTCCCTTGGGGGACCAGAAAAATATCGGCTTCATGGGGACGATGGTAACACGGGGCACAGGTAAGGCGGTTGTAGTCCGTACAGGCATGGATACCGAGATGGGCAAAATTGCCGATCTGATCCAGAACACTGAATCACAGGAAACGCCGCTGCAGCACCGCCTAGAGCAGCTTGGAAAGATCCTGATCTACGTTTCGCTCGGTCTGACCATTGTCGTCGTCGTTGCTGGCATTCTACACGGTCAGCCCGCTACAGCGATGTTCCTGGCAGGCGTCAGTCTTGCAGTTGCAGCCATTCCGGAAGGTCTGCCGGCGATTGTCACCATCGCGCTCGCACTTGGCGTGCAGCGGATGATCAAACGCAAAGCGATCGTCCGCAAGCTTCCTTCGGTGGAGACTCTCGGATGCGCCTCCGTAATCTGCTCTGACAAGACAGGTACTCTGACCCAGAACAAGATGACGGTAACGCGGCTGTGGACCGGAGGACGAAGTCTGGACGTGACGGGCGAAGGTTATGCTCCCAGCGGACAAGTGATGGAGAAGGGGCGAGCTGTTGATCTCAAGCATGATCAAAGCCTGCGGCGCATGCTTCAGGTCGGGGCTTTATGCAGCAATGCCGAAATTGTTGAGTCTCTGTCCAGTGACAGCCGCGGGAAACGCAAGGGAAAGGATAAGGGTGAAACGGACAAGGCGGCAGACACCCAGTCGGTATGGGAGCTCAAGGGTGATCCTACCGAAGGCGCATTAGTCGCTTTATCCGCGAAGATGGGGCTCACTGCCCAGTCGCTTGCTGTAACGTATGCCAGAGAGAAGGAGTTTCCTTTCGATTCTGAGCGCAAGCTGATGTCTGTGATCGTGGGGCATCCCGGCGGACGTATGATCTGCACCAAGGGAGCGCCGGATGTGCTGCTGAGCAACTGCGCCTATATGCTGTGGGAAGGCGGGGTTGTCCCTTGTACGCCGACTTTGCGCCAGAAGGTGCTGGAAGCGAACGAGGAGATGGCTTCCGGAGCGTTGCGTGTACTAGGGATGGCGTACCGAGAGCTGCGATCAGGCGAAGCAGCAGACAGTGAAAAAGAAGCGGAATCCCAGCTGATATTTATCGGACTGGCCGGAATGATCGATCCTCCGCGCCGTGAAGTGCGCGACGCGATCAGCATTACCCGGCGGGCAGGAATCAAGACGGTGATGATTACCGGTGACCACGGAACTACCGCCGAAGCCATTGCCCATCAGCTTGGCATTCTGCAGCGGGGTGGGACCGTTCTGACCGGCTCCCAGCTAACGCGGATGACTGATGATGAGCTGGATAAGGTGTCAGACTCTGTATATGTATACGCCCGCGTCTCCCCTGAGCATAAGCTGCGGATCGTCAAATCTCTGCAGCGGCGGGGCCATGTTGTAGCTATGACCGGAGATGGCGTGAATGATGCTCCGGCGATTAAAGCGGCGGACATCGGGATTTCCATGGGCATCACCGGCACCGATGTCACTAAAGAAGCTTCAGCACTTGTTCTCGGAGATGATAATTTCTCTACGATCGTGGCAGCCATAGAAGAAGGCCGGAATATTTACGAGAATATCCGCAAATTTATCCGTTACCTGCTGGCTTCCAATGTCGGAGAGATCCTGACCATGTTCTTCGCTATGATGCTGGGGCTGCCGCTGCCGCTCGTGCCAATCCAGATTCTCTGGGTCAATCTGGTCACCGACGGACTGCCTGCGATGGCACTGGGCGTGGATCAGCCGGAGAAGGATCTGATGGAGCACAAGCCGCGCGGAGCGAAGGAGAATATTTTTGCCCGCCGCCTGGGCTGGAAAATCATCAGCCGGGGCCTGCTGATCGGTCTGTGCACCCTGGGCGCCTTCTGGTTGACGCTGCGTATTGATCCAGGCAGCCCGCAGCAGCTTATCCGCGCACAGTCGGTTGCTTTTGCCACACTGGTTATGGCTCAGCTTATTCATGTATTCGACTGCCGCAGTTCCCGTTCGGTGTTCCACCGCAATCCTTTCCAGAATAAATATCTGGTGCTCGCCGTGTTGTCCTCCGTTGTGCTCATGCTGGCTGTTATGTATCTGCCGCCGCTGCAACCGGTATTTAAGACCGTACCGCTTAGCTTCCGCGAATGGTGCCTGGTGCTGGTCACCGCCGGTATCCCTACCTTCCTGATGGGAGCGGGCAGCGTGTGGGGCGGCAAGAAGAACCGCAGCCGCAGCGGAGGCCGGACGATGATAAAAAGTACAAAAATTTCAGCATAAAGTCAATAGCTTAAGACCACTCCTTAAGGTATGCTAGTCTCACAGAAGCCTAAACATCGCGTAAGCTTCCGAAGCAAGTTTTGTACGATGCTTGTTCGGAAGATGTGAATGCTAACAAACTTTTAGGAGTGGGATTTTTAATGGAATTTACAAAAATGCACGGACTTGGAAATGATTTTATTATCGTATTCGGTGAGCAGGAGCTGCCGGGCAATGCTTCCGAGCTTGCAGTTACGTTGTGCAACCGGTTCTTCGGCATCGGAGCCGACGGTCTTGTCTACATTCTTCCGTCAGAGCGCGGAGACTATATGATGCGCATTATGAATTCGGACGGCTCAGAAGCGGAGCAATGCGGAAATGCAATCCGCTGCGTCTCCAAATATGTATATGAGCAGGGTCTCGTCAGCTCGGAGCAGATTGTGATTGAAACCATCGGCGCCGGTGAACAAAAGGTATCCCTGCAAGTGAAGAACGGCGTGGTGGAGACGGTTACGGTCGATATGGGAGAACCTGTATTGTCGGGCCCGCAGATTCCGGTAGCGATAGATGCCGAGCCTGTGCTGGACCAGCCCATCGAGGCAGACGGAACAGAATTCAAGTTCACGGCCGTATCCATGGGCAATCCGCACTGTGTAATCTATGTGGAGGACGCCGTGTCGTTTGATCTTGCGACCTGGGGGCCAAAGCTTGAGGTGCACCCGCTTTTCCCGAGAAAAGTGAATGTAGAATTCGCGACAGTGCTAAACCGCAGCCATGTCGATATGCGTGTCTGGGAACGCGGCGCCGGACCGACACTGGCCTGCGGTACCGGAGCCTGCGCAACGCTGATCTCATCGGTACTGAATGGCCATACAGACCGCTCGGCCACGATCAGCCTGAAGGGCGGCGATCTGTTTATCGAGTGGAATGAGAATGACAACCATGTCTATATGACCGGACCTGCCCAGGTTGTATATACCGGCTCGGTAGAAGTTTAATCCTGCAGGGATTTCGGTATCCAAACTGAATAAGGTGTGCATTACAAAAGGATGACCTCAAGCTGCCCGCTTGCAGGTCATCCTTTTTGCAAATATAAGCATTGATATGCTTGTTCCAGAATGGCATCCTATCCGAATAATGGCAGAGTTAACCGTGAATAATAAGAAGTAATACGAGAGAGGGGGGAGCCGGGTGAACTCGAAGCGATATCTTGCAAGAAACGGGGCAAAGGATGCCCGCGAGCAGCGTCTGGGCAGCGGCGGTCCAAAACTGTCAGAAAATCTTGGCCAGAGTATAGAGAACATACAGAGAGAGCTTGGTAACAGCCCTGATCTCAAAGTCCGCCAGATCCAAATTGGTGGAGTCCACCCTGTTCAAGCCGCGGCTGTTCATCTGAGCGGGCTCGCAGATACCGTCGCAGTCAATGAATTTGTGGTGGGGTCACTGCTCGATAATACCGCAGGGCTTACGGATGGCATGGACGAAGCTGACAGAGGGGTGGACTTGCCAGCACGGATCCTAAGCTCTGCCCTGGAAATAGGTGAAGCGGATTTCAAAGAGGAATGGAACGATATCATGCTGGCCGTGCTTTCCGGAGATACGGCGATTCTGGTGGAAGGTTACACATCAGCTATTGTGTGTGATACCAGAGGCGGCGAACAGCGCTCTGTCAGCGAGCCGTCTTCGCAGCTCGTTGTCCGCGGGCCTAAAGATGGCTTCGTAGAGTCCGTGGGCACCAATATTGCGCTGATCCGCCGGAGAATCAAGTCCCCCAAGCTGAGGCTGGAGTATATGAAAATCGGCTCGGAAACCCAAACCCATGTGGCTATCATGTATATGAAGGAAATCGCCGGTGAAGATTTGGTGCAGGAGGTCAGAGACCGCCTGCATAAGATCGCCATTGATGAGGTGCTGGAGTCCGGATTCCTGGAGGAGCTGATTCAGGACAAGACCTTTACGCCCTTTCCGACAATATATAATTCTGAACGGCCCGATGTGGCAGCAGGTAATCTGCTGGAAGGCAGAGTTGTAGTGATCGTGGACGGTACACCCTTTGTGCTGATTCTGCCGGCGGTGTTTACTCAATTTTTTCAGTCGGCGGAGGATTATTCCCAACGGTTCGATATTGCAATACTGATGCGGATCGTACGTTATATGAGCTTTGCTGTTTTGCTTCTCGGTCCTTCCATCTATATTGCTTTGACCACTTATCATTATGAGATGATTCCGACAACCCTGCTGATCAATCTGCTGGCCCAGCGGGAAAATGTACCTTTTCCGGCTTTTGTAGAGGCTATGCTGATGGAGAGCGCATTTGAAATTCTGCGTGAAGCGGGCGTGCGGATGCCACGTGTTATCGGACAGACGGTCTCGGTCGTCGGTGCGCTGATTCTTGGCTCGGCAGTTGTGGAAGCTGGAATTATTACCCCGATTATGGTTATTGTCATTGCATTAACAGGGATTGCGAGCTTCGCCATTCCTGCTTACAACATGGCGATTGCCGGACGGATTATCCGCTTCGGCTTTCTGCTGCTGGCCGCCATGTTCGGCTTCTATGGCATTACCCTTGGTTTAATTGTGCTGGTAGCACATATGAACAGTCTGCGTTCCTTCGGCATTCCCTATTTGTCGCCGTTTGTTCCGCTCTCTATAAAAGGGCAGAAAGATACGATTCTGCGGTTGCCCTTGTGGCTGATGAGACCAAGCAAATCCCCACAGCAGATGCGGGCGGAACTGCCGGACTACATGAGAGTCACGACAGGCCATGATTCTGAACTCGCACCTCTGATCCTTAAGGATTACGATGCTATGCCGGTCGATGAAGGAGGGCGAAATGAAGATTAAGCCTTCCTGTCTGATCTTATTGTCCATTCTGCAGATTATGCTGCCGCTTGTTCTCACCGGCTGCTGGGACAGTGTCGAGCTGAACAGGAGGGCTATCGTCTCCGGCGTGGCCATTGACAGAGGTCCCACGGAGAAAGAGAAGTATCGGCTGTCCTTCCAGGTGATTGTCTCGGAGGAAATCTCCGGAGAGAATACCCGGAGTACTTCACCGGTGTCTTTGTATACAGGCAGCGGCCGCACGATGTTTGAGGCACTGGCCAACGCTTCGCGGCAAACTGCGAGATTTCTGTCGCTTGCCCATGTCCGGGTGCTTGTCATCTCGGAGGCGTTTGCCCGTGAGGGAATTAAGGACATGCTGGATGTGCTGGAACGGGAGAGTGATACGCGGCTCACCAGCCTGATGTTCATTTCCAGAGGCCAGCCGGCGAGCGACCTAATGTCAACGATGACTGTGTTCAGCAAAATCCCCGCCAATGATCTGGTAGAAAAGCTGGAGACCACCTCAAAGCAGTTCGGTTACAACTTTAGGGTGGAGGTGGATGATGTCGTCAGGGGGATTCAGACCGTAGGCGGAGGTCCGATTATTAACGGGGTGTTTACCACAGGGGATAGGAATTCCGCAGACACCAACGATAATATGAAGACGATTGCTCCGAGTGCGATTCTGAGAGTGTCTGGTATGGCGGCGTTTAGGGATGATAAGCTGAAGGGTTGGCTGGATGGCAACGCTGCGCTCGGTACCGTACTTTTGCATAACAAAATTAAAGAGGTGCCTGTAATAGTAAAGAGCCCGGCAGGCGGCTATATTTCCTTCAATGTATATAAATCCCAGGTTCATCTGGAGGTTCAGGCGAAGGATCCGGAGCATCCTGTAATTACTATTAAAATCACCCAGCAGGCCGCGCTTAAGGAATCGGCTAACGTGCTTAATCTTACCTCTCCCAAGGTATTGGAAGAGCTTTCGGGCCGGCTGACCGATGAGACGAGAAAACAGATTGAGGCAGCGGTATCGGCTGCCAGGGGGCTAAAGAGCGATTATCTCGGCTTCGGAGAGGCAGTAGAACGGAGAAATCCGCGCGGCTGGAAAAAGATCAGAGATCACTGGGAGGATGTATTTGCGCATTGTGAGGTCAGAATCGAGGCGGATGCTGTGATCAGGCATACGGATATGAGGAGCAATTCTTTTCAGGTCAATAAGTAATGCGAAATAAAGGGGGGGTATGATGGGAACCATCAAAATTGGTCTAACCCAGTTTTTCAGCTTGACCTTGCTGTTTGAGCTGGGGACGGCACTTGTCGTTAATTTGGGAATGGAGGCGGGGAGGGATGCCTGGCTCTCAATACTGGTCGGCTGTCTGGCAGGGATTGTCGTGTTTGCGGGCTACGCTTATCTGTACCGGAAACACCCGGAGCTGTCTTTTACAGCTTATACCCGGAAACTGCTGGGCAAAACGCTGGGAATACCGGTTGCGGTGTTGTACATCATTTTATATCTCAACCTGGCAGCGCGGGATTTGCGTGACGGCAGCACGATGCTGGCCATGGCGACCATGCATAAAACCCCGATGTTCATTCTCAGCAGTCTGATGATTTTATCAGGAGCCTATGTCCTGCATAAAGGGATAGAGGTGCTGACCAGAACTTCGGTTGTTTTTGCCAGTATCGTCCTGATCATCGGTGTGTTCAGTACAATTATGCTGGTATTGTCAGGCTCGATAAACCTGCACCGCCTGCTTCCCATGCTGGAGGACGGGATCAAACCGGTACTGGTCTCAGTCGCACACCAGAACTTTATGTTTCCTTTTGGCGAAATGATCAGTTTTACAATGCTGATGCCCTACTTGTCCAATGTAAAAAAAGGCCCATGGATTATTGCCGCAGCCATGCTGGTATCCGCGCTGCTGCTGAGCTTTACCATGGCGCTTAATATATCGGTGCTGGGTGCAGATATCGTTCGGCGCTCGCCGCTACCGCTGATGCCGACGATCAGCAAAATTTCCATTTCTGATTTTATTCAGCGGGTTGATATTTTTGTGGTTATGGTGCTGATTATCGGCGTGTTTTTCAAAATGTCCGTGTTTTTTGCCGCCGCCTTGATTGGAATATCCGAGCTGTTCGGTATCCCTTACCGGAAAATGATCTATCCTTGCGCGCTGATTATCCTGTTCACCTCCATCCTGGACGCCCGCAGCTTTATCGAACATCTGGATGAAGGCGGAAGGCTGCTGTATATGGTATATCCTCTGTTTATAGTGGTTATCCCAGCCATTCTGATTATAATCACGGCGTTGAAGAGTTATTTCTCGGCCCCCCGCCCGGGCTGACTGCCGCGAACCCAATAGATTAGGTCTGGAACCAGCAGACACAGCAGCATGATTGCCGCAGCCAGCTTCTCTGAGGCGGAATAGAGCAGGTAGTTCAGGATATATCTGATGTTACCCATCCCATAGCCGAACAGCCAGTCGCCAAAATATAAGTAAAGCAAGGAAAGTGTGGATAACAACAGGATTACAGCGTATTTGCGCAGCAGCAGCCTTCTTGTTTTTTTTTTCAAGGTACTTCCTCCTTAATATAAGAATAAAGCTATATAGATTGAACATAAAACCTAGAGATAAGGGAAAGGAGCAACGGAGGGGAATTTTGGAACTGGAGGAGCGGTAGTGTCCGCCTTTGTCTTCGGATTTCTACCGCTAATAGCGGTATTGATCAAGAAATCTGAAGACAACAGCGGCCGGAAGTCCAAATATTCACCGTAGTTGCGAATGATCCTGTACTCTAAAACCATAAGTTCAATCTATATAGTATGAATCATTTCTTTCCTTGCCATGCAAAGGCAGTGATGGAGCGGTTAGGCTTTTGGGCTTTGAATGCTTATCATCCAACCCGATTTATGTTACATTAGTATGAAACTAATGACAGTTTAGGGGAGGTTCTTGCGGTGAAGCCGGATTTGCGCTCTGCGTGGAATACGAATGTTTTGGTCGGGGACGGAGCCATGGGAACCTTTTTATATCAAAAAGGGTTTCCTGTCGGCATCTCCTACGAGGAATTGAATCTGACCTCTCCGGGGGTCATTGAAGACGTGCATCGCAGCTATATTGAAGCTGGAGCCGTGCTGCTGGAGAGCAATACGTTTTCTGCCAATTATGACAGGCTGTCCAAATACGGATTGGAAGCAAAGGTTGGGGAAATCAACCGTGCAGGTGTGCGGATTGCCCGGCAAGCTGCCGGCGAAGCAGGATATGTAGTCGGAGCGGTAGGCTCCATTCGTGCCGGCAAACGGGCAAATCTTTCTTCGTCTGAGCTGAAGCGTTATTTCACGGAGCAGATCACCGCACTGCTGGAAGAGCAGCCGGACGGCATTATGCTGGAAACCTTCTACGATGTGGAAGAGCTGCATTTGGCACTGCGGACAGTGCGGAAGCTCAGCGGGCTTCCGGTCATTTGCCAGCTTGCTGTAGATGAAACGGCGCGAACGCTGGATGGATTGACATTGCCGGAAGCCTTCCGCATTTTGGAACAGGACGGAGCAGATGTGATCGGCTTCAATTGCCGGACCGGTCCCAACGGCATCAAGCGTGCGTTGAAGACGCTTCAGGGCAGTCTGACACTTCCGGCGTCGGTATATCCCAATGCCGGAGTAGCGGATTATGTGGACGGGCAGTACCGCTATGGCGCCACACCGGATTATTTCGGCCAAATGGCTACTGTGTTTGCCGGGCTGGGCAGCCGGATCATCGGCGGCTGCTGCGGGACTACTCCGCAGCATATCGCCGAAATCTCGGCGGCACTGCGTGATTATGCTCCACAGCCGTTGCCAGAACCGACTCAGAAGAAGAGCACGGAGCGGATTGTGGTGCAGGAACATCTCGGCGAGGATGAAGGCCGCAGCGGCGGCGAACCGACACTTGTCGATCTGGTCAAGGAGCGCCACACCGTTATTGTAGAGCTTGACCCTCCCCGTGACCTGGACATCGCCAAGTTTATGAGAGGTGCAGATGCGCTGCGCAGAGCAGGTGCAGATGCGCTGACCCTTGCGGATAATTCACTCGCCGTAACTCGGATGAGCAACATGGCTCTCGGGCATCTGGTTCAGGCCCACACAGGACTCCGGCCACTGGTGCACGTGGCCTGCCGTGACCGGAATCTGATCGGAACCCAGTCACATCTCATGGGTTTTGATGCGCTTGGCATCGACCATGTGCTGGCGGTGACCGGAGATCCGGCCCGTTTCGGGGATCTGCCGGGATCCAGCTCGATCTATGATCTTACTTCCTTTGAGATCATCCGGATGATTAAGCAATTGAACGACGGGATCGCTTTCTCCGGCAAGCCGCTGAAGCAGAAGGCGAAATTTGTGATCGGAGCCGCATTTAATCCCAATGTCAAACATTTGGACAAGGCGGTGGAGCGGCTGGAGAAGAAGATCGCTTCCGGCGCGGATTATATTATGACCCAGCCGGTGTATGATCCTGAGCTGATCGCCCGTATCGCCAAAGCGACCGAGCATCTGGATATTCCGATATTCCTCGGGATCATGCCACTGGCAAGCGGCCGCAATGCAGAATACCTGCATAACGAGGTTCCCGGTATTCAGCTCTCCGCAGAGGTGCGCAGCCGGATGCAGGGTCTTGAAGGAGAGGTTGGCCGGGCTGAAGGCGTGGCCATCGCCAAAGAGCTGCTGGACGCGGCGACAGAGCATTTTAACGGCATCTATCTGATGACGCCATTCATGTTCTACGAGATGAGCGTCCAGCTGCTGGAGTACATTTGGAAGAAACAAGGGCGCAAATTGTCCCCCTTGTTTCGCTAGTAATAATCAATTACAATAGTGTAATGGATGTGATTCCGTTGTCATTTAGCATGACCGGATACGGTCAATCATCCCTGCAATTCGGCGGTTACAAGATTACGTTCGAAGTCAAATCGGTGAATAACCGTTACTGCGAAGTTGTGCTGCGGATGCCCCGGGATTGGACGGGTTATGAGGATATGCTGCGAAGAAAGGTTCTGCATCATATCAAACGGGGACGGGTAGATGTCGTCATTAATAGAGAAATCACTGAAGAGACAGCCTCTGTTCAGATGCTGAACCGCCCGGCGGTCAAGTCCTATCTGAAAGCCGCGGAAGCGCTGAAGGACGAGTTCGGATTTACGGGCGAGTTGACTTTACGTGATATACTTTCTATGCCCGGTGTAATGGAGCTCAAGGAGGAGGCAGCCGCCACAGGATTTGCATCCTTTGAAGAGTACTCCGGGATGCTTGAACTGGGGCTGGAGCAAAGCCTTCAATCCCTGCTGGAAATGCGCGCCCGGGAAGGCGGTTATCTTGCCGCTGACCTAACGCGCCGGCTAGGGCATCTGGAGGAGCTGCACGCTGAAATGGCCGCACTTGCTCCTGCAGTAGTAGTTGAATACCGTGATAAGCTGCGGTTGCGGCTGAACGCGCTGAATGACGGGACTTTCCCTTTTGAGGAGCATAAATTCGGAATGGAAATTGCTACCTTTGCCGACCGCTGTAACATTGATGAGGAGCTTACCCGGCTGTACAGTCATTTTGAACAATGCAGAGCTTTGCTGAAGGGAAGCGAGCCGGCAGGACGCAAACTGGACTTTCTCATTCAGGAGATGAACAGGGAGACGAATACAATCGGGTCGAAATGCAACCATCTGACTCTAGTGAACCTCACGCTTGATATGAAAGCTGAGCTGGAGAAGATACGCGAGCAAGCAGCGAACTTAGAATAACAGGTAGTTCAATCAAGCAAAGATGTAACTTATGGGGGGAACAACCGGAACATGGCAATCAAATTAATCAACATCGGCTTTGGAAATATCGTATCGGCCAACCGCATTATTTCCATTGTCAGCCCGGAATCTGCACCAATTAAACGTATTATCCAGGAGGCCAGAGACCGGCATATGCTGATCGATGCGACCTACGGCCGCCGGACGCGGGCCGTCATTATTACAGACAGCGATCATGTCATTCTGTCGGCTGTTCAGCCGGAGACTGTGGCACACCGCTTATCCAGCAAAGATGACGATAACGACGAATAACAACAAATGGAGTGTACTATGTCAAAAGGATTGCTGATCATATTGTCCGGCCCTTCCGGCGTTGGTAAAGGTACCGTCTGTACCGCGCTGCGGCCGAAGATGCCCGAGCTTATCTATTCCGTTTCCGCCACCACACGCAGTCCGCGTGAGGGTGAGGAGAACGGCGTCAATTATTTTTTCAAGAGCAGAGAGCAGTTCACGGCAATGATAGAAGCGGACCAGCTGCTGGAGTATGCGGAGTACGTAGGCAATTATTACGGTACTCCGCGTGATTTTGTGGAGAGAACACTCGAGAGCGGAAGAGATATTATTCTGGAGATCGAGGTTCAGGGAGCTCTCAAAGTCAAAGACAAATTCCCGGAAGGCATCTTTGTGTTCCTTCTTCCTCCTTCCATGGACGAATTGAAGGACCGCATCCGCGGTCGCGGTACGGAGCATCCTGATGTGATTAACCACCGCATGTCCGTAGCAGAAGATGAGATTGGACTGATCCGGCATTATGACTATGCCGTAGTGAATGATGAGATTGATCTGGCCTGTAAGCGAATAGAAAGCATTATTATCGCCGAACATTGTAAGGTAAGATGATATGCACAGCAAGATTGATCGTATTTAACAGTAAAAGATGAAGAGGTGTCTTACGTGCTATATCCATCTATTGATGAAATGATGACCAAGGTCGACAGCAAGTATTCGCTGGTTGTCGCAGCTGCCCGCCGGGCAAGAGCTCTCCGTGAAGGCGGCAAGACTGATATCAAGTCGCCGAGATCCCACAAGTTTGTTGGCGTTGCCCTGGAAGAAATTTATGAAGACCGCATCATTGTAACACGCGGCGAAGAATAGTCCGGATAGCTTGCCATGCCTACTGTAGAAACGGACACCGCCTTTGTATAAGGCGGCGCTACCGTTTCTTCTTAGGTTAAGGGGCTGACAGCGCATGAACCTAGTGACCCATAGCCCGTACCGGGCTGTTCCTGACAACCGGAAGGTTGTTATTTTTTTAAGAGATAAGGCTAGAGGATTTACGCTATATTATCCTTATATTATTGCAGAAACGGATGCCGTCTCGAGATAGCCGACGCAGCCGTTTCTTCTTGCCCGAAATATTAGAATTTCAAGTTTTCTTCATTTTATATCCGAACTATAGAGCTTTGGCGCAGGAAAGGAACAGGGGGGAGATCATGTTGAACAACATCAAGGGTAAAACGATTATTCTTGGCATTACAGGGGGAATTGCTGCATACAAGGCAGCGGATTTGACCAGCAAGCTTACACAAAGAGGAGCCGAAGTCCATGTCATTATGACAGCCTCGGCTAAACAGTTCATTACTGAGCTGACACTGCAGTCACTCTCGAAGCAGCGGGTATACAGCGATACCTTCCAGGAACGCGACCCGTCATCGATATCGCATATTGACCTCGCCGATGCCGCCGACCTTGTCCTGATTGCACCGGCTACGGCCAATATCATCGCCAAAATGGCGCATGGCCTTGCCGATGATATGTTGTCCACCACACTGCTGGCCGCGACCGCTCCGATTATGGTTGCACCGGCAATGAACGTCCATATGTACCAGCATCCGGCGGTAATCAGCAATATGAATACTCTTGCCGGGCGTGGTGTGCAGTTTATTGAACCGGGTGAAGGGCTGCTGGCCTGCGGTTATGTAGGCAAAGGCAGGCTTGAGGAGCCGGCGACGATTGTGAGCTGTGTGGATGCGTTCTTCGCTCTTCAGAACAGCGCTGCATCCGGTCCGCTGGCTGGTAAAAAAGTTATTGTGACGGCTGGAGGTACGGTGGAGCGGATTGATCCGGTGCGTTATATCTCCAATGACTCCTCAGGCAAAATGGGCTTTGCCCTGGCCCGTGCTGCGCGGGCTATGGGTGCGGAGGTAACCTTGATTGCTGCGCGTACGGATGAGAAGCCCCCGCAGGACCCGGACATCAAAGTGGTACGGGTAGAGTCGGCCCAGGAGATGTATGAGGCGGTTGCCGGCCGGTGGAAGGCATGCGATATTCTGATCAAGGCCGCTGCTGTAGCAGATTACCGTCCTAAGCAGAGTGCCCCATCCAAGATCAAAAAAAGCGGAGAAACAATGACGCTTGAACTGGTTAAGACAACCGACATCCTGGAGAGTCTGGGGAAAATGAAGGACAAGCAGTTCCTGATCGGATTTGCCGCCGAGACAGGAAACGCCGAAGCCTTCGCGAAGGACAAGCTGGTCCGCAAAAATTTGGACCTTATTGTGGCTAACGATGTGGCTGCGGAAGGGGCCGGATTTGGCACGGATACCAATATTGTCTCTATTTATGGGGCCGAAGGCCTTGTGCTGGATCTTCCCCTGGTAAGTAAAGATGAAGTGGCGCGCCGCTTGCTGGGACTCGCAGCAGAGCGTATCGCTGGAGCTGCTTTATAATGGATATAGCCAAGGTCATTGTCGATGTTCCCGTGCGCAGCACTGACCGGCCATTTGATTATTTGATTCCCGCTGACCTGAAACTGTGGATTGAAGTGGGCAGCAGAGTGGCTGTTCCTTTTGGTCACCGGACTGTACAGGGTTTTGTAGTCTCACTGGAATCGGGAGAGACCGGCTCGGGCCCTACCCTTAAGCCCATCCAAGAAGTGCTTGATCTGCTCCCGCCTTTGTCGCCAGAGCTTGTAGAACTTGGGGACTGGATGAGTCAAAGATATGCCTGCAGACGGATCTCCGCTTTGCAGGCTATGCTTCCGACTGCCCTTAAGGGCAAAGCCGAGCGTCTGATCTCCCTCGGAGAAGCGGCAGAGGAAGCAGGGAGCCCTGAGGATGAACTGTTTCCGCTGTTTCTGGATACGGACCAGGAGGAGCAGCAGATCACCGATTTTGTCAGACGTGCCGGGGAGGTCTCCATGAAACAATTGACCCGGACGTTTCCAGATGCGGCGGAGACAGTGAAGTTCATGCTGCGGCGGGGAGTGCTGTCCGAGAGCCAGTCGATTAAGGATAAAATGGGCAAAAAGAAGCTGAAGGCCGTAGATTTGGCGATAGGCGTTGCCGCAGCCCGCGAATCACTGGGCAGCTTCCCGGCACGTTCAGCACGGCAGAAGGAAGTGCTGTCCTTCCTGATCGACATGGAGCCGATGCTACCCATGCCGATGAAGGATCTTTTGTCGGTGCTGCAGGTTACAGCCGGTACCGTGAAGTCGCTGGAAGACAAGGGCTTCATTGAGATCAGCGAAATTGAAGTGTACCGTGATCCCTACCGGGGACGCGATTTCAAACCGAGCACTCCGCTGCCACTGACAGACGAACAGGAATCCGTATATAAACGGATTGTCCGGACGGTGGATGAGCAGCGGCATGAAGTGTTTTTGCTGCACGGGGTAACCGGGAGCGGAAAGACGGAAATTTACCTGCAGTGCATCCAGCGGGTAGTGGATCAGGGCAGGCAGGCGGTGGTGCTGGTTCCCGAGATCGCGCTCACTCCGCAGATGGTTGAGCGGTTTAAGGGCCGGTTCGGAAGCGGAGTGGCGGTGATGCACAGCCGCTTGTCTGTCGGAGAAAGGTACGACGAATGGCGCAAAATCCGTGAGGGCAAAGCGGCAGTTGCCGTCGGAGCACGTTCAGCGGTATTCGCGCCATTCGCCAATCTTGGACTGATTATTATGGACGAGGAGCATGAAGGCTCCTATAAGCAGGAGGAGAATCCGAAGTATCATGCCCGCGATGTGGCTGTCCGCAGGGCAGAGCAGGGAGGGGCTGCAGTAATTCTTGGCTCAGCCACTCCTTCTTTGGAGAGCTATCATGCTTCCCGGGCACAAAGCGATATTCACTTCTCTCCAGTTCTGCTAGAGATGCCGAGCCGTGCGCTTGGCAATGAACTGCCGAAGGTGCATGTGGTAGACATGCGCGATGAACTCAAGGAAGGCAACCGCTCCATGTTCAGCCGCAGGCTGCACGCTGCGCTTGAGAGCAGGCTGGAACGCGGGGAGCAGACAGTGCTGCTGCTGAACCGCAGAGGGTTTTCCACCTTCGTGATGTGCCGGAGCTGCGGTTATGTCGCGGGCTGTCCGGAATGCGACATCTCACTGACCTATCATGCCCGCAGCGACAATTTGCGCTGCCATTACTGTGGCCATGCGGAACCTTCGCCGAAGGTATGCCCTGAATGCGGAAGTGAGCATATCCGCTTCTTCGGGACAGGCACACAGCGGGTGGAAGAAGAATTAGGCAAACTTTTTCCCGGCATCCGCGTAATCCGGATGGATGTGGATACAACGACGGAAAAGGGCTCGCATGAGAAGCTGCTGAACCAGTTTAGGGACAAAAAGGCGGATGTGCTGCTCGGAACGCAGATGGTGGCGAAGGGGCTGGATTTCCCCGATGTTACACTTGTCGGAGTTATTACGGCGGATTCCGCGCTCAACTTGCCCGATTTCCGCGCGGCGGAGAAGACGTTTCAACTGCTTACCCAGGTGGCTGGGCGGGCGGGGCGGCATCAGCTACCCGGTGAAGTTGTGGTCCAGTCCTATACCCCCGAGCATTATTCGATTATCCATGCCAGCGGCCATGATTACAGCTCCTTTGTCCGTGAAGAGTTGAAGCACCGCAAAGAATTGCATTATCCTCCCTATTGCCGGCTGATTCTCGTGACCCTGTCACATGAACAGCTGCCGCTGCTGCTGCGTCTGGCCGAGAATTATGCGCTGAACCTTCAGGGCAAAGCGAGACAGCTCCGCTGGTACGGCAGCTTGGATAAGCTGTCCACGGACGCGCTTGATCTGTTGGGACCGGTGGCTTCACCGTTGCCCCGCCTGAAGGGCAGATACAGATTCCAGTGCATCATTAAATGGCGGGGAGCCATAGATGCGATTGGGCTGGCCAAGCAGGTGGCTGAAGAGCTGGAGGATTCGGTCCGTGACACAGGACTGCAGGTCAGCATCGACGTTGATCCGCAGATGTTGATGTAACCGGAAGACATGTTACAATGGGTAAGGAAATATTGCCTCTAGGCATGATTTGGTTTATTAATTCGTTTTACTAACTATAGAAATGTTCAGAACAAGGAAGGTGTTTTGGTAATGGCAATCAGGCTGATCGTGAAAGAACCGGATGAAGTGCTGCACAAGACAGCGAAAACAGTAACGAAAGTAACACCCAATGTCCAGAAGCTGCTGGACGATATGGCGGACACGATGTATGACGCTGAAGGCGTTGGCCTGGCGGCACCGCAGGTGGGTATCCTGAAACGGCTGATCGTAGTGGATGCCGATGAGGAGCATGGTTTGATCAAATTGATCAACCCGGAAATACTCAGTATGGAAGGCGAACAATTTGGACCTGAGGGATGTTTGAGTATTCCCGGGCTAAATGGCGATGTGCGCCGCGCGGAGACTGTTACGGTGCGTGGCCTTGACCGTGAAGGCAAGGAAGTGACGATTACGGGAAGCGGTCTGCTGGCCCGTGCTTTTCAGCATGAAATCGATCATCTCAACGGAGTAGTGTTCACGGATATTGCCGAGAAGGTATATGAATATACAGCTGAACGCAGTGAAGCCGAGGAGTGAATGAAATGAAAATAGTGTTCATGGGAACGCCGGCTTTTGCGGTGCCCTCCCTGCAGATGCTGGTGGAGGAAGGTTACGAAGTTGTGGCCGTTGTCACCCAGCCTGACCGGCCGCAAGGCCGCAAGAAGACACTTGTACCAACTCCGGTGAAGGAGGCGGCGCTGTCTCTGGGGCTGCCAGTCCTGCAGCCAGAACGGCTGCGCCGGCCGGAAGCCGTAGCGGAGCTGGCTGCCTATAAGCCGGATTTGATTGTTACTGCGGCATACGGTCAAATTCTGCCCAAATCGGTGCTGGAGCTGCCCGTGAATGGCTGTGTCAATGTTCATGGCTCGCTGCTGCCGAAATACCGCGGTGGAGCGCCGATTCAGCGCTGTATTATCAACGGTGAGCAGGTCACCGGAGTCACGCTGATGTACATGGCGGAAGGGCTGGATACCGGGGATATGATATCGCGGGTTGAGGTTCCCATCGGAGATGAAGATACTTCAGGGGTATTGTTTGAGAAGCTGAGTCTTGCCGGACGGGATCTGCTGAAGGCAGAAATGCCGCGATTGGCTACCGGTCGCCTTCAGGCTACGCGCCAAGACGACAGTGAAGCCACCTATGCGCCGAATCTCAGCCGGGAAGACGAGCGGATTGACTGGAATGCCGGATCGCGCGAAATTTATAACCGCATTCGGGGACTGGTCCCGTTCTCCGGGGCGTTTACGCTCTGGAACGGTGAAACGTTCAAGGTGTGGGCGGCAGCAAAGCCTGACGGGAACAGCACGGGTGGAACGTCTGCGCCAGGCACGGTATTAGCTGTTAACGAGCGGGGCGTTGAGGTGAAGACCGGCGACGGAGTTGTGCTGTTGACCTCAGTGCAGCCTGCTGGCAAAAAAGCGATGAGCGCTGGCGACTTTAGCCGTGGCGCGGCCATGAAGCCCGGGACGGTGCTCGGTTGAGCGCGGGCGGCCACAATGGCGCAGGACGAAGTGGACAGGCCCCCTCTTCAAGAGGGGGGAATACGGGGACTGGCGCAAAAGGGGCAACTGCCAAACCAAACCGCAAGGGCGCTGCTGGCGGCAAATCGTCGGCAGATTCTGCCCGTGAGGTAGCTCTCGATGTTCTCGTCCGGGTCGAACAGCAGGGAGCTTACAGTAACCTGCTGCTCAACAGCAGCCTGCAGAAATCAGGGCTTAGCCGGGAAGATACAGGACTTGTCACAGAGCTTGTATACGGCAGCATCTCTAGGATGTTAACGCTGGATTATGTACTGGGAGATTTCGTGACCAAGGGAATCGCCAAGCTGCAGCCTTGGGTGCGTAATCTGCTGCGCCTGAGTCTGTATCAAATCATGTATCTCGACCGGATTCCATCACATGCAGCCGTAAATGAGGCTGTGAATATAGCCAAGAAGCGTGGGCACCAAGGGATTTCGGGAATGGTCAACGGGGTTCTCCGCAGCGTGCTGAGGGCCGGTGATCTGCCTGTACTAAAAGAAGGACTCAGCGGGGAGGAGCGGATTTCCATTCTCCATTCGCATCCGCTCTGGATGGTGCGGCGCTGGGCGGCTGAATATGGTATGGAAACGGCTGAAGCCATGTGTGCGGCCAATAATGAACCCCCTTCGGTCAGCGTGCGTGTGAACACAACGATGATCAGCAGGGACAATCTGCTGGCACAGATGCAGCAAGCGGGAATGGAAGCCTCTGTGTCAAGAGTAAGCCCGTACGGGATTGTTGTAAAAGGTGGAGGTAATCTGGCATTAACCTCCTGGTACAGTGATGGATACATCTCGATCCAGGATGAGAGCTCTATGCTGGTGGCTGAAGCTGTTGATCCTAAGCCGGGAATGAACGTGCTTGATTGCTGCGCTGCCCCGGGCGGCAAAAGCGCGCATATGGCTGAGCTGATGAAAGACGAAGGCAGCATCTATGCCAATGATCTGCATGAACATAAGGCAAAGCTGATTGCAGATCAGGCGCTGCGGCTGGGCCTGGAGTCCATAACAACAGGCAGCCGCGATGCACTTGAGCTTGAGGATACGCTTGAGCCGGAATCCTTTGACCGCATCCTGCTGGATGCCCCGTGCTCCGGCCTTGGCGTAATCCGCCGCAAGCCGGACCTGAAGTGGCGCAAGCAGCCGGAGGATGTCGCCAGTGTTGCCGTCCTGCAGGGCGAGCTGCTGCAATCGGTTGCCAGACTGCTGAAACCCGGCGGCGTGCTGGTTTACAGCACCTGCACGACAGAGCAGGCGGAGAACAGCGGCATTGTCGCTGATTTTCTAAAGAATAATCCCGGGTTTGCACCTGTGACTTTCAGCTCCCCTGTATGGGAGCGTCTTGAAGAAACTGCAGTTGCCGCAGGAGAGGGCATACAGCTCCTGCCGCAGCATTTTGGAAGCGATGGGTTCTATATTGCCCGGCTGGAACGACTCTCGTAAAATAGTAAATCGGCAAGGGATTTACAGTTGTCCCGCCCGCAGGGTATTGTGCGTGGCGGGCTTTCTTTTACCGTCTCTGAAATTTGTGTTAAAATAGGAAGAATGAGAAATAATACGCATATCCTAAGCGTATAATCAATACATTTTTATACTTCATGAAAGAACAGGTGCTGAATATAATGAAACCTTTAATATATGATTTTTCTTTGGAAGAGTTGCAGCAGTGGGCGAAAGATAACGGTGAGCCCGCTTTTCGCGGCGGGCAAATCTTCGACTGGCTGTATGTAAAGCGTGTAAGCGATTTTGAATCCATGAGCAATTTGTCCAAGGCGCTGCGCATGAAGCTGAATGATCAGTTCAGCATCATTGCCCTTACCGAGATTACGAAGCTGGAGTCCAAGGACGGTACAGTAAAATTCCTGTTCGGTCTGCATGACGATCATGCGATCGAGACAGTTATTATGAAACATAACTATGGCAATAGCGTGTGTGTAACGACACAGGTAGGCTGCCGGATCGGCTGCACCTTCTGTGCTTCCACACTTGGCGGGCTGAAACGCGATTTGACCGCAGGCGAGATTGTTGCCCAGGTCGTCCGTTCACAGCAAATTCTTGATGCGCGCGGCGAGCGTGTCAGCAGCATTGTAATTATGGGTACAGGCGAGCCCTTTGAGAACTATGACGCAACGATGAGATTCCTGCGTCTTATGATCCATGAAAAAGGCCTGAATATTGGCCAGCGCCATATTACCGTTTCTACCAGCGGAATTGTACCGAACATTTACAAATTCGCTGAGGAAGATACACAAATCAATCTGGCCATTTCCATTCATGCGCCAAATGATGCCCTGCGCTCCAAGCTGATGCCGGTAAACCGCCGCTATCCGTTTGACGACGTGATTGAATCTTTGCGTTACTACCAGGCCAAGACTGGGCGTCGCATCAGCTTCGAGTACGCACTGATCGGCGGAGTAAACGACCAGCCAGAGCATGCGAAGGAATTGGCGGGGGTGCTCAAAACAATGCTGTGCCACGTCAACCTGATTCCGGTTAACCACGTGCCGGAGCGCAAGTATGTAAGAACTTCACGTAACGATATCTTTGAATTTCAGCGTATTTTGGCCGATCAGGGTGTGAATGTTACCATCCGCCGTGAGCAGGGCCATGATATTGCGGCCGCATGCGGACAGCTGCGCGCCAAACATATGGAGTTGGGGTGAGGATATTTGATCAGAACAGTTCATGCCAGCGACATTGGCCGGGTACGTACCGTCAATGAGGATTCGGTCTGGATCGGCGCGACGCGCCACGGTTATACTCTCGGTATTATCGCCGATGGAATGGGCGGACATTTGGCTGGCGACACCGCAAGCCGGCTCGCCTTGGAGACGATGAGGAATGCCCTTGAAGGGTTACAGCCTGATCTTTCAGAGGAAGAGCTGCGGGAAGCGCTGGCTGCCGCAATTACAGAAGCCAATGGTATCGTCCACAGCGAGGCTTCGCGCGACGAGAAGTACCATAATATGGGAACTACAGTCGTTTCTGTTCTACTGAAGGGGTCAGCGGGATATATTGGCCATATAGGGGACAGCAGGGCTTATCTGGTTAAGGACGGTGCAGCTACGCAATTAACCGAGGATCACACGCTGGTCAATGAGCTGTTCAAGAACGGCCAGATCAGCCTGGAGGAGCTCGACAACCATCCGCGCCGCAACGTGCTGACAAGAGCACTGGGGACGGATCCCGAGGTCCATGCTGATCTGGCTCCTGTCAATCTGGCTATGGGGGAACTTCTGCTGCTATGCAGCGACGGCCTGAGTAATTTTGTCAGCCTGGAGCATATGGGTAAGGTTGCTGGAATACAAGAAATACCGTTAGAGGAAAGAGCGGATCGGTTGCTTCAGCTGGCATTGCTTGCTGGGGGCGGCGATAATATCAGCCTCGCTATGCTAGAACATCAAGGAGAGGCCGCTGTGCCCGAAACAAAGGAGTGGAATAGATGATCGGTCACGAATTGGGCGGCCGTTACCAAGTCATCGAACGGATCGGTGGAGGCGGTATGGCGCTCGTCTACAGAGCGCATGACATATTGCTCAACCGGAACGTCGCCATTAAAGTGCTGCGCAATCAATTTGTGCATGATGAGGAATTTATCCGCCGGTTTAGGCGGGAGGCGCAATCAGCCGCATCTTTATCACATCCGAATGTGGTCAGTATATATGATGTGGGGCAAGAAGACGAAGTTCATTATATTGTTATGGAATATATAGAAGGCAAAAACCTGAATGAGATCATTAAGGAACGGGCTCCGCTACAGGTAGATGAATCGGTGCGTATCGCTTCACAGATTTGCGATGCGCTCGACCATGCCCACCAGAACCAGATCATTCACCGCGATATTAAACCTCATAACATTCTGATCGGCCGCAATGGACGGGTTAAAGTAACGGACTTCGGGATTGCCCGTGCTGTTACTTCCACTACAATCACCCAGACGGGTTCAGTTGTAGGTTCAGTGCACTATTTCTCCCCGGAGCATGCCAAGGGTGTGACCACTGGAGAGAAATCTGACCTCTATTCTTTGGGGATTGTGCTCTATCAGATGCTGACGGGCGTGCTGCCGTTTCTGGGCGAAAGTCCGATCAGTGTTGCGCTGAAGCATCTGCAGGAGGAATTTGAGGAGCCACGTCTGCTCAATCCGCTGATTCCGCAGAGTGTGGAGAATGTAATCCTGAGATCCATGCGCAAAAATCCGGAGGAACGTTATCAATCAGCCAAGCAGATGCTGCAGGATTTAGAGACATGCCTGCTGCCTGAGCGGCGCAGTGAAGCCAAATCCCTGTTCCACGATGACGGGGATGACGAGGACAGAACACGGATTATTCCGGCGATTAAGCCGCTCCAGCGGGGGCTTGGCAACCGCAGCGGCGGTGAAGACCGGATGCAAATGCAGCGGGAAGAGGACGCAATCATTCCTTCCAACCCGGGTAAGCGGAGATGGGGCCGCCCAGCTTTATGGATTAGTCTTACACTTGTAATCTTGCTCGCTATGGGCAGTGTTGTGTGGTATGTAAATGCCAAGCTGGTCGTTGACGAAGTGACAGTGCCGGATGTGGTTAACCAAACGCTTGAGAAAGCCACTTCCATGCTGGATGAGGCAGGACTCATTGCGGAACCGGTTATGCAGTACAACCCTGATTTCGCTGAGAATATCGTATGGGAACAGGGTAAAAAAGCTGAAACAATCGTCAAAGAAGGAACGCATGTCATCCTGTCGGTCAGTACAGAAAAGACGCCATCTAAAATGCTGGAATTGTCCACACAAACCTACGACGAAGCCGTTAAAGCACTGATTGCAGAGGGTGTCGAGGAAGAACGGATCACCCCGGTAGAAGAGCACAATGATAACATTCCTGAAGGACAGGTCATTCGTTCTGAACCGGCTGCGGGGAGTGATTATGATCCCGAGACGAGCTCTATTAAGCTTTATGTCAGTCAAGGCAAAGACACGGTTACTATGCCTGATCTTACCGGTTCAACCCAGAAGCAGGCAAAAGCGAAACTGGAGGAGCTGGGCCTTGTTCTTGATGAGGTCAAGGAAGATACCAGTTATTCCGTTGAAAAGGGACAGGTCATGAAGCAATGGCCTTATGAAGAGGGGGATACTGCTGCACCAGGCGACAAGGTCTCCATTTCCATAAGCAAAGGGTTTCCGCCGGAAGCTATTGATTATGTCTTTAAAGTGCCTGTAGCTCCGTCAAGTGACGGTAAGAAGACTCAAATCCGTATTGTTTTCTCTGATGCCACCAAAGATGGAGCCCAGCAGGAATGGGGAACCCGCACGATCGCGAAGAGTCAGGTCTTATCCGTACCTCTGGTCCTTGCCCCGAATAAAGACGGAGCAGTCTCGATCTACCAGAACGGAGATTATATAGAGGCTTTTGAGATCCGTTACTCGGATGCCAAAAACGGAACTGTGCAGGTGCCTGAGCCTGCAGCGACAGCGACACCTGTACCTACACCTGAGCCTACTCAGGCGCCAACTGAAAGTCCGCCTGAAGAGACAATTGAACCGGAGATTCTGTCTCCGCCTACCGGCGAAGGCGAAAACACGGGCGAAGCGGGTCAGAATCAGACCGGATATTTGCCGGATAACTCCAAAAATGCAAATGTACTGACGAATGACAGCGAAATAAAGGGTAAAAATAAAGAAAAAAACAAATCCAAAGAGAAAAGCTGAAGCTGAACCGGTGAATTTGACCAGGGAAGCTGCGGCAGCGAAATGACCCGGGGAGCTTCAAGCTTGGGTCATTTGCGCAAAATCAGGAGAGGAAGGCTCACTATGTATGCCTGAAGGAATAATTATTAAAGCATTAAGCGGATATTATTACGTTAAGCCGCTCCGGGACGGAGTAATTGCGACAGAGGAAGAGGCAGTTCAATGCCGGGGGCGGGGGATTCTTAAGAAAAAAGGGGTTGCTCCGCTCGTCGGTGACCGTATAATCTATATTCTGACCGAAAACGAGGAAGGGATGGTTGACGAGTTGCTTCCGCGTGAATCGGAACTCATCCGCCCGCAGGTTGCCAACGTGAAGCTGGCTGTGCTGCTGTTCTCGGTGCGGGAGCCGGATATGAATTTGAATCTCCTGGACAAGTTTCTGGTCCACATCGAACATTCCGGTCTGAACACCCTGATTGTACTGACCAAACAGGATTTAGCGGATGACGATGGGAAAGCAACGCAAATGGTTAAAGAGCTTTATGAGCGTATCGGCTACGAAGTGATGGTTACTAGCTCTTTAACCGGCTCCGGCAGCGATGAGCTGCGCAACCGGCTTGCCGGAGTCATCAGTGTCTTCTCCGGACAATCCGGTGTAGGCAAGTCAACGCTGCTGAACCGGCTGGTGCCCGGTCTTGAACTGGAGACGGGTGAAATCAGCCTGCGGCTCGGCCGGGGACGCCATACCACCCGCCATGTGGAGCTGATGGATATCGGTAATGGCGGCTTTGTGGCCGATACACCCGGGTTCAGCCAGTTGGACTTTTTGGAACTCGGCGTGGATGAGCTGTCGGTCTGCTTCCGGGAGTTTGCTCCTTATGCGGAGAATTGCAAGTTCCGCGGCTGCAGTCATCTGCATGAGCCATCCTGCAGTGTCATCGAGGCATGGCAGGCTGGAGAAATTGCAGACAGCCGCTATGAGCATTACAAGCTGTTCTACAATGAAATGAAAGACAAGAAGCGGAGGTACTAACTGATGATTATAATTGCCCCATCTTTGTTATCGGCGGATTTCGCCGCAATTGGTACTGAAGTAGCGGAAGCGGAGGCCAGTGGTGCAGACTGGATTCACGTGGATGTGATGGACGGTCATTTTGTGCCGAATATTACGCTGGGTCCGCCCATTGTCAAAGCAGTGAAGTCCCACACGTCTTTACCGCTTGATGTGCACCTGATGATTGAGAATCCGGAACGTTACATTGCCGATTTTGCTGCAGCCGGTGCAGCGGTTATAACGGTTCACGCAGAGGCTTGTGTGCATCTCCACCGGGTTATCCATCAGATCAAGGAACTGGGCCTGATGGCCGGCGTGGCGATCAATCCGGGAACTCCGGCTTCAGCCGTGCGCGAGGTGCTTGAGGATGTGGATATGGTGCTTGTGATGACCGTGAATCCGGGCTTTGGCGGCCAAGCCTTCATTCCCCATACACTGCGCAAGATCCGGCAGATCCGGGAGTGGGCGAACGAAGCCAATCACAAAGGGCTGCGCATCGAGGTCGACGGCGGAATTGCCGAAGCAACGGCACCCCTGGCGGCTGAAGCGGGCGCAGACACCCTTGTCGCAGGCAATGCCGTGTTTGGACGCAGCGATCGTGCAGCCGCCATCAAAGCAATCCGTGAAGCAGCAGAGGCAGCAATCCGTTAATCGGGCGGCCGCCTAATTAGTCTTGAGGTATAGGCCAAGTTGTGGGTGCATAAATATGGTTACATGAGCAGAAATCTCATGCAGCCTTTTTTTGTTCCATAAGGGAGTTCTGCAGCTCGTTTGCGCAAACAGAAAAGACAGGAAAGTCTCCTAGCGTACGGCATGAATTGATGGGAGGGTTAATGATGAAATTTTACACGTTTAAGCTGCCAAGATTTTTGGGAGGTTTTGTTAAAGCGATTTTGAATACTTTTCAGAAAAGCTGAGGAAGGATCAGAACTGAAAACATGAAAAAAAGCACCTTACGTATGTAAAGGGTGCTTTTTGCTTCATATGAGATATCGCTAGGTCTAGGATAATCCAAGACTAAACGCGTTCAACTTTGCCGGCTTTCAAAGCACGGGTGCTGACGTACACGCGTTTCGGTTTGCCGTTCACTAGGATACGGACCTTCTGAACGTTAACTCCCCAAGAACGACGGTTGCGGTTGTTTGCGTGAGACACGTGGTTGCCGCTGCCCGGTTTCTTGCCTGTTACAGTACATTTGCGGGACATAGATTACACCTCCTTGTTACTAACACCTGCATAAAACAATACTTAAATATAATATCACAGCAAAATTTGCTACGTCAACCGATTCAAAAACATTTATTTCTTTTGGCTCTTATAGTACAATATAAATTAGTGTATTATGTCCAGTTAATCATAGAATTGATTAGGCATGAAGTTAGGAAGGGGAATTCTCATTGAGTAAGCGTTCTATAAACGGAGCAGATTTTACCGCAATGGTACTCGCCGGAGCGGAAAAGCTGCAGCAGCATGCAGAGCACGTCAATTCCTTAAATGTATTTCCGGTTCCGGATGGAGATACGGGAACTAATATGAATTTGACGATGACTGCAGGCGCGAACGAATTGAAAAAGAATAATACCGCCTCTGTCGGGCAATGTGCAGGAGTACTCTCCAAAGGTCTCCTGATGGGTGCACGGGGAAACTCTGGCGTTATTTTGTCACAGCTGTTCAGAGGTCTTGGACGTTCCGCAGCCCAATATGATGAATTGAACACGCAACAGTTCGCGGCAGCACTGCAGACCGGAGTGGATACGGCCTACAAAGCGGTGGTCAAGCCTGTAGAAGGCACTATACTCACCGTCGCCAAAGAAGCTGCCAGACATGCGGTGTACTACGCTCGCCGCACGACAGACATTACGGAGCTTATGACGGAGGTTCTGGCCAAAGCCAAAGAGGCATTAGCCAATACTCCTGAACTTCTGCCTGTCCTGAAGCAGGTTGGCGTGGTTGACTCTGGAGGCCAAGGTCTGGTCTACATTTATGAAGGATTTCATCAGTATCTGACAAGCGGAGTCCCCGCATCTCCGGCGTCTGTACAAGGACAAGCTCCGGCACCTGCCGCTGTAACGGCACCTGTGCTCACCAAACCTGAGAATATATTGTCCTCCGTGCAGTCTTCGGCGCAATCCCAGCTGTCCACGGAAGATATCGAATTTTTATATGATATGGAATTTTTCATCAACCGCCAGCTTGGCGCAGCCGTGAAAGCGGAATTTGATGAGGAAGCTTTTCGGAAAGCATTGTCAGTTAATGGGGATTCAATCATCGTCATTTCCGATGATGACACGATCAAAGTGCATGTGCATTCCAAGACACCTGGTGAAGTGATGAGCCTGGCATTGCTCTACGGCGAGATCACCCAGATCCATATTCTAAATATGCGTGAGCAGCATCGCGATCTGCTGACAACAGGTATGGATATCGCTCCAATGCCGGATCTGTTTGCAGATATCCCTAGCGAGAAGAGCACAGTGCCTGCCCCGGCGGTTCCTCCGGCGGACGATATGGCGCCGTACGGCTTCATCGCCGTATCCTCCGGCGGCGGGATTACCGATATTTTCAAAAGCCTCGGGGTCGATGCGGTTCTGGCAGGCGGACAGACCATGAATCCCAGTACGGAGGATTTCGTAAACGCGATCTCATCCATCTCTGCGAAGCATGTATATATTCTGCCTAACAACTCCAACATCGTGCTTGCCGCACAGCAGGCTAAAGAGCTGCTTGAGGACGAACGGGATATCACGGTGATTCCGAGCAAGAGCATCCCGCAGGGAATTGCCGCTGCATTTGCCTTCCAGGAAGATGATGCAGTGGATGCCAATACAAGCAACATGCTGGAAGCCATCGCACATGTGAAATCCGGCCAGGTTACGAACGCCGTACGTGATACCGTGATTGAAGAGCTGGAGATCAAATCCGGACAGTATATCGGTATTTCCAATTCGAAGATCGTTGCTGCTTCCGATGAATTGCTCGCTGCAAGCAAGCAACTGCTCACAAGCATGCTGGAGAACGGCGACGAGATCGTTACGGTTCTGACCGGTGCTGAAGCAGAAGCGGATGTAACCGCGTCACTCAGCAGCTGGCTGGAAGAGGCTTATCCTCAGGTTGAAGTGGAGGTTCATGAGGGCGGGCAGCCGCTGTATTATTATCTTTTCTCGGTAGAGCCATAGGCGGAGACTGAATTCCTTCTGTCAGCATCAAAGCATACTCCGCCTCGTGCGGACTGCTTAATCATAGTTTGGGGAGGAAACCCATGAATCGTACCGTAATTGTCACAGACAGCACCTCAGATATTCCGCCGGCTCTGGCGGAAGCATACGGCATTGAGGTCGTGCCGCTGACATTAATGTTCGGCGAGGAAGCGTACAGGGACAATGTGGATATGACACCGGAGCAGTTCTATGAGCGTCTTCCCCACTCACCGAAGCTGCCGACCACATCTCAACCGTCTCCGGTGGAATATATGAATTTGTATCGCAGTATTCTGGAGCGTAATCAAGGCAGTACGATTCTATCTTTTCATATATCATCCGGACTTAGCGGAACTTATCAGTCTGCAGTCCTGGCCAAATCGATGCTGGATGAGGAAGGGGACGCCATCACTGTGGTAGATTCCCTGTCCGCATCCTACGGTTTCGGCTTTATGGTAGTGGAAGCGGCCAGAATGGCTAAAGAAGGTATAAGCCCGGAGGAGATTCTGACAGCCGTGGAGAAGCTGCGCCAATCGCGCAAACTTTATTTCCTGGTAGATACACTGGAATATCTGCAAAAGGGCGGCAGAATCGGCAAAGCATCCGCCATATTAGGCACGCTGCTGAATATCAAGCCGATTCTCTCCATTGATGCAGAAGGCATTATTTATGCGGTAGAGAAGGTCAGAGGCCGGAAGAAGGCAATAGCCCGCATGATCGAGCTGTTCAAAAACGATCTGCCGGGTGTGGACAAAATCAATGTGGCTGTGGGTCATACGGCTGAACCGGCTTACGGCGAAGAATTCTTGCAGGAATTAGCCGTGCACTTCACCCTGAATGAGAAAGTGCTGACCAACATCGGCCCTGTCGTAGGCAGCCATGTCGGCAACGGTACCTTAGCCGTATTCATTTGGCCCGCGTAAATAGGGGATGAACATGAACCTGTCTTTGGAAAAAATTGAAGTGAAGCAAATAACTGGCGTGAGCGCTCAAAAGCAATCCGAGCTCCACGCCTTTGGCGTTTTTACAGTAAAGGATCTGCTGGAGTATTATCCATTCCGTTATGAGGATTTCCGCCCCCGCTCGCTGAGTGAAGTGAAGCATGGTGACAAGGCTACCCTGGTGGCTAAGGTGATTGGCATCCCCGTACTGCAGCGGTTTGGCGGCAAGTCGCGCTTAAGCTGCAAGATGGTGGCTGAACCCTGGATGTTCACCGCTACATGGTTCAATCAGCATTATGTGCGCGAGCAGTTGACTGTAGGCCGGGAGATCGTGTTAACCGGCAAATGGGACCAGAAGCGCAGCCAGATTACGGTGACAGATTATGAGTTCCCGGACCGCGGGGAGGGCAAGACAGGCACCCTGCAGCCGGTATACTCTGTGGGCGGCAAGATCACCCAGTCCTGGATCCGCAAGGTTATTAACCAGGGCATGCAGCAGTTCGGAGAGATGATTCCGGAAATATTGCCGCACGTCATTATGCGGAAATATGATTTTATGCCCCGCAAGCGGGCCATCGCAACGATCCACCAGCCGGAGGATACCCGCGAAGGCCAGCAGGGACGGCGCAGAATGGTGTATGAAGAGCTGTTTCTGTTCCAGCTTAAGGTGCAGGCCTTCAGGGTGCTGAACCACGGCAGAATGGACGGTGTAGTGCATACAGTTGATAACTCTACCGTCCGCTCCTTTGTGCGCAGTCTGCCGTTTGAATTGACGGATGCGCAGAAGCATGTAGAGCTGGAGATTCTGCAGGACATGAGGTCCGGGTACTGCATGAACCGGCTGCTGCAGGGGGATGTAGGCTCAGGCAAAACGGTGCTTGCGGCCATTGCGCTTTTTGCCACCGTGAGGTCGGGGTTTCAGGGCGCGCTGATGGTGCCGACAGAGATTCTGGCCGAGCAGCATATGCGCTCGCTGACCAAAATGTTTGAGCCGTTTGGCATTACGGTAGGCCTGTTGACGGGCAGTGTCTCAGGGCGCAAACGTAAGGATCTGCTGGCCTCACTGCAAATGGGCGTGCTGGACGTCGTGGTCGGCACCCATGCTTTGATACAAGATGATGTATTCTTCCGCGGGCTGGGGCTTGTGGTTACCGATGAACAGCACCGCTTCGGAGTGAACCAGCGCAGTGTCCTCCGGCGCAAAGGGTATAACCCGGATGTGCTGACGATGACGGCGACCCCGATCCCGCGGACACTGGCAATTACGGTCTTCGGGGATATGGACGTCTCGACTTTGTCGGAGCGGCCTAAAGGACGGGTTCCAATCACGACTTATTGGGTGAAGCATGATCTGATGGAGCGTGTGCTGAACCTGGTCAGCCGTGAGATTGATCAAGGCCGTCAGGCCTATCTCATCTGCCCCCTGATCGAAGAGTCGGAGAAGCTGGATGTGCAGAACGCGATAGACCTGCATGTCCAGATGTCCCAGGCCTTTCCGAACTATAAAGTTGGGCTGCTGCATGGACGGATGACGCCGGGTGAGAAAGATGAAGTGATGCGCGCCTTCTACAGCAACGAGCTTCAGCTGCTTGTCTCCACTACGGTCGTGGAGGTTGGCGTCGATGTTCCCAATGCCACGCTGATGATCATCATGGATGCGGACCGCTTCGGTTTGTCACAGCTGCATCAGCTGCGCGGGCGGGTCGGTAGAGGCCAGCATGCGTCGTACTGTGTACTTGTGGCTGATCCCAAGTCGGAGATCGGCCGGGAGCGGATGACCGCCATGACCGATACGGACGACGGATTCGAGGTCTCCCGCCGTGATCTGGAGCTAAGAGGTCCGGGGGATTTCTTTGGTACGAAGCAAAGCGGTCTGCCGGAATTCCGGCTGGCGGACATGACTGCGGATTTTGAGATACTGGAGCAGGCGCGTGACGATGCTGCGGAGCTGCTGAAGGATTCTTCCTTCTGGACATCCCCAGATTATGCACCGCTGCGGAGCTATCTGCAGAACGAACAAATATTCCAGGGGGATATTATCGATTAAATAGGCACATGCGGCAACCGGCCCTCATATACTGTGAATGATTGGATATGACGGGAGGTGCTGCGCTTGGGTTATCAGCAATACGGAATCAGCCCGCAGCTGGTGGAACGCATCAAGCTGAAGATGAAGAATCCGGCAGTCAAGGAACGCATCAAAAATATGATTAACGGTATTTCCAGGCAAGAGCTGCAGGACACAGGAGTTGTGCGCAGGCTGGTACGCAATGCTGCGGCAGTGATGGGTGAGAAGCTGTCTTCAGCCCAGGAAGAGCAAATCGTGAAATTTGTGATCGCACAGAAGATTGATCCGAGCAATACGTTTCACCTGATCCGGTTATGGGGGATGTTCCGTTGAAGAAACGGGCATTTGCTAGACCCGGATCTGGCAGATAGGAAAAGGCGTTCCCGCGCTGCAGCAGCGGGAACGCCTTTTTCATAGGTTATAGCCATTCACAGTTCAGGAAAGTCCGGCAGAGTCATCTTTCAGCTGATTTTTTTGCGGAAAAAATCGGCGATGCCCTGGCCCTTCGCTGCGCGCACGACAATGAGGCTGTCCTCGTCGCATTCCTTCACAATTGAAGTCAAAGTGGCTTCCTCCATCTTGCTGGCAAGACAGAAGAGTGTGCCTTTCTGTCCCTCCGGCCCGGAAGCCTGGACAAGTTTGGTCTCCCGCTCGAGCGATTGGTGGAGCGCTTTGGAGATTTCATCACAGTGGCTGCTGGTAATCCAGACAGCCCGGGAGCGAGTTAGGTCCCGAAGTGAGATCCGGATGCCTTCAAAGGCCAGCAGATAGGCGATAATGCTGTACATCGCCTGATCCCAGCCAAACAGCATTCCTCCGAATAGCAGGATGACACAGTTGAACAGCATAATGACGGTTTCCGCCGATTTCGGCAAGCTGCCGCTTAGCAAGACATAACCCTGTTCACTGGTCTTGTTGCTGATGCCGCCGAAGCGGATTGAAATACCGATTCCAAAGCCAAGGCAGAGACCACCAGCTATTGCTGCAGCAAGCGGCTCACTGACAACGGCTGGAAAGTGATGCAAGGCCAATGAGCCTATGGTCAAGCAGATCAACCCGAGCATCGTATAAAGGGCAAAGCGAATGTCAATCTGCCTGCGTGACAAAAGAATAAACGGCAGATTGAACAGAAACAGAAACAGGCCAAGCCGCATTTCGGTAAGATGGGCGAGCAGAGCAGACAGTCCGGCTATTCCGCCAGGGACCAGCTTATGCGGAATCAGAAACAGCTCTAGCCCGACAGCGGCCAGCAGTCCTCCGCCAATAACGGAGAGAATGCGGATTCCCTTGTGCTGTGGCGGGGTGTATTCCCCGCGTAAACGTTTTTTCATACACGTCCCTCCCTTCAACAGGGAACTCTATTTACTCTTTGTCGAGTACAGGGGCGGCTTGTTTCGCTTTGCGTGCGAGATGCCGCTTTTCGAATTTGAATACCTTATCCAGGAGCTTGTAAATCGTCTTAGACTCCTTTGTCAGCAGCGGACCAAGGATGGCCAGCATCAGAACGTACATGGCAGCGAATGGCTGAAGGATCGCCATCAGTCCGCCCGCTTTGCCAAGATTGGCCATAATTATGGAGAACTCCCCACGGGAGACGATAGTTAGGCCAATGTTGGACGAAGCCCGCGGACTGAGACCTGCACTGCGTCCCGCCAGCATTCCTGCCAAGAAATTTCCGAACAGTGTTATGATTACCGCAGCTAATGAATACCAGAACGCTTCTCCTCCGAGGGAGAGCGGGTCAATGGTCAAACCGAAGCTGAAAAAGAAGATGGCTCCAAAGAAGTCACGGAACGGAATGACCAGTTTCTCAATCCGTTTGACATGCTCGGTTTCGGCAAGCACCAGCCCGACAAGCAATGCTCCGATCGCTTCGGCGACATGGATCGTTTCAGAGAAGCCGGCAATGAGAAAGAGGGCACCGAAGATGACAAGCGCGAATAATTCACTGGAACGGATGTTCAGGACGCGGTTGAGCCAGGGAACTAGCTTGCGTCCAATAATGAGGAGGGCCAGCATATATCCTAACGCGAGGAGCGCGGACAGCAGTACGCCGCCAAGCGACGAAGAGCCGCTGAGGACAAGGCCCGAGAGAATGGAGATGTAGACTGCGAGAAATACATCCTCAAACATGATGATGCCGAGAATCATTTCAGTCTCGGGATTTGCGGTGCGCTTCAAATCAACCAATACCTTGGCTACAATGGCACTGGAAGAGATCGTGGTGATTCCGGCAATAATCAGAATCTCCTCCAGAGGGAAACCGAGTGCCCAGCCGAGGACCAGCCCCAGTGTGAAATTGATCAGGATATATATCGTACCGCCGGTTACGATCGAACGTCCTGCTTTGACAAGCCGGCCCACGGAGAACTCCAGCCCCAGATAGAACAGCAGGAAGAGTACGCCGATGCGGCCCATAAATTCGATCAGGGAAGCACTTTCGATAAAGCGGAAATCGAGATGCCAAATTTTGAAGGCGTGGGGCCCAACGGCCATCCCGATAAGAATATAGAAAGGAATTACAGAAAAGCGGAGTTTGGTGGAGATGATTCCGGCAAGCGCAATCAGGACAATGGCCAGGCCTACTTCAAAAATAATATAATGGCTCATCTATTAACCACATCCATTTCGTAGGATGTGTTTGAACTGCTTATGCTGATGTCTCTCCCCGGCAGCGATAACGGTGCAGTCTGCTTTCAGCAAAACTTCCGGTCCAGGACTCAGATGTTTCTGATGGTTTTTTTCAATGATCGCAATAATAGTGACGCCTGCACGTGCACGTACATCCAGTTCGCCGATCGTATGCCCGATACATTTGAAGCCTGACTCGAGGCGGTACCATTCGATGATCAAATCATCCAGTGCCACCTCAATGGACTCCAGGGCCTTGGGCTTGTAGGTGACTCCGCCGACAATGGCAGAGATATGCCTTGCTTCATCATCGTCCAGTGTAACCATGGATACACTCTGATCCGGATCATCATAATCAAAATGGTACAGCTCGCGTCTGCCGTCGTCATGCACAATGACCACTAGCTTGTCGCCGCTGCGCGTTTGCAGCAGAAATTTTTTGCCGATTCCCGGCAGATCTGATTCTCTATAGTTCATGAAAGTCCAGCCTCCAATTGATATGTCTTAAGATTGTTCTTCTGTGAGAGCCAATATGCATTTCTTTTTCTGTCGTTAAATAGGGCGATGCACCAAATTTGAAGTATATCTAAGCGGTTGCAGCAGCAGCCGCTTCAGCGTAATGTAAATAATTGGGGATAGCGAAACCACAAGTACAGGTACGGGAGTTTCCGGCAGAACTACCGGTGTGATCCCATGATGCGGTAAGCGGACAGCGGGTACAAATTTAATAGGTGTTGAATGTGCACGAACCGGCGTCGCCATATTATGCTCGTAGCGTTCAAATTTGTGGGTCTCCCCTTCATACTCCACAGTGCTGAAAGCACCGATGGCTCCTGCTATCAGGGTAAACAGAAGAATCGGAATAAATGCGGCCCGAAGCAGTTTTGAGTAGGGAAAATACGCTAGATATGCCCTCATGAGATCACCTCCTTACTGTATCTTGTATATAAAGCATAACATACGTTCTTGTGCCGGGCCAAATTCAAATCAGCTCTTTTTTCATTTTACAAGGCTGAAAAACTGAAACTGATGGAGAAATAAAGCGTATTTTAAAGTAAATCGCACTTTTAATATTTTTTTTGAAAGAGGAGAGATGGATTTGAACGGACAGAGCTTTATTAGCGGTTTTGGGCAATTTCCGCAGGGCAGTTTTTTTTGGAGTTTTATTTATGGAATGCCTTTCTTTTTTAAGCTGATTTTTTTGCTGGTGATTGGTTTTTTTATCTTTTTTATCATCAAAGCCATTAGCATCTGGAGTAGCAATAATGCCAGTCCCTTGGTCTCTGCGTACGCTGCGGCCGTGACCAAACGGACACAGGTCTGGGGCGGATCAGGCGACTCCGGGGCCCACACGAGCTACTATGTAACTTTTGAGTTTCAAGATGGACGCCGCGTCGAACTGCAGGTACCGAATAAGGCGTTTGGATTGATTGTTGAAGGAGACCGGGGGGAGCTTGTATATCAGGGAACCAGGTTTAAGGGCTTTGAGCATCCCGGTTTTCAAAATACTGAAGGCTAATCGTCGTTGTTTGCAGATGTTTTTGAGTAAGCTTTGAAAAATGTCCTTAAATTTTCAGAATTCTGCGGTTAATTTTGGGTAAAACTCCATATAAGTGATTTGCTATACACCACTTTAGAACATGGGAGGAGCTGACAGCTTGAATTCGAACTCTGCAAATCAACAAGATCAACAACCGTTTCATCTGCTGGAGAAAGAGGAAGTCCTGAAGCGGCTGGAGACAAGAGAAGAGGGATTAACTTCAGAACAGGCGGCGCAGCTGCTGGAGCGGTACGGGAAAAATATGCTGCAGGAGGCAAAGCCAAAGTCACTGCTGGCCAAATTTATTGAGCAGTTCAAAAATGTAATGATCTTTATTCTGCTGGCGGCCGCGGTGTTGTCGGGTATTCTCGGGGAATGGACAGATACAATCATTATCCTGCTGGTTGTTATATTGAATGCGGTGCTTGGAGTCATCCAGGAAAACAAGGCAGAACAGGCCCTGGAAGCGCTGAAAAGCATGTCTTCGCCGCATGCCCGGGTCCGCCGCAGCGGTCAGGTGACGGAGATCAAGAGTGAGGAGCTTGTGCCCGGTGATATTGTCCTGCTGGAAGCAGGCAATGTCGTACCTGCCGATGTCAGGCTGCTGGAAACAGCATCACTTCAGACAGAGGAAGCTGCGTTAACCGGTGAGTCGCTGCCTTCGGATAAGCATGCCGACAAACTGGAGGGGACAGATCTCGTAATCGGCGACCGGACAAATATGGCATATATGAGCAGCAGCGTCACGTACGGAAGAGCTGTTGGCGTCGTTACAGCCACAGGGATGAAGACTGAGGTCGGGAGAATTGCCGGCTTTATCGCAGAGGAAGAAACGGATGTCACTCCGCTGCAGAAAAAGCTGGATGAACTGGGGAAATACTTCACCTATATTATTCTGGGTGTGTGTGTAGTCATTTTTGCCGTAGGATTACTTCAAGGCAGAGAAATGCTGGATATGCTGCTCACCTCGATCTCACTGGCGGTTGCGGCGATTCCTGAAGGACTGCCGGCGATCGTAACGATCATTCTGGCGCTTGGCGTTCAGCGCATGGCCGGACGCAAAGCGATTATCCGCAAGCTGCCTGCGGTGGAGACGCTCGGTAGCACTGAAATTATCTGCTCTGACAAAACAGGAACATTGACACTCAACAAAATGACTGTCGAGAAGCTGTACGCCAATGGAGCAACTATTGAGGCGACCGAACAGCTCAAGGAAACTCCGGGCGGTGAGCTGCTGCTGCAGGCGATGACGCTGTGTAATGATTCCAGCATTGACGAAGGCAGCACTACCGGCAAGCAAGGTTCAGAGAACACAAAGGGGGATAAAGCCAGCGGGACCAAAAGCGGCAAAGCGATTATCGGGGATCCCACGGAGACAGCCCTTGTGGACTATGCGCTGAGCATCGGCACTGACAAGCGGGAGCTGGAGAAGCAGTATCCCCGGAAAAGCGAGCTGCCCTTTGACTCGGACCGCAAGCTGATGACAACGATTCATCAGGTGGAGGCAGGGAAGTTCCGCGGGCTTACGAAAGGTGCTCCCGATGTGCTGCTTTCCAAGTGCAGCCACATTTATGAGGCCGGGGAGCTCATTCCGCTCACGGAGGAGCATTCCCGCAAGATCACTGCAAGCAATAAGGCGCTTGCCGATGAAGCGCTGCGGGTGCTGGCTTTTGCCTACCGTGATTATGCAGAGCTTCCAGACAAACCTTCACCGGACACAACAGAGAAGGATCTGGTATTCATCGGCCTCGTCGGGATGATTGATCCCCCGCGCGATGAAGTGCGCGACGCTGTAGCGGTCTGCCGCAAGGCGGGTATCCGTCCGGTTATGATTACCGGAGACCACAGGGACACCGCTGCGGCTATCGCCAAACGGCTGGGTATCATCGATGACGACAAGAGTGTCCTGACCGGACGCGAACTGGATAAGATCAGCGAGGCGGATTTTGCCAATAGGGTCGAGGACTATTCCGTATATGCCCGTGTTTCTCCGGAGCACAAGGTAAGGATCGTCAAAGCGTGGAGAAAAAAGGGCAAGATCGTCGCTATGACTGGAGACGGGGTGAACGATGCACCGGCTTTGAAGTCAGCGGATATCGGTGTGGGCATGGGGATTACGGGGACGGATGTCGCGAAAGGCGTATCCGACATGGTGCTGGCCGACGATAACTTCACGACCATTGTAGTTGCGGTAGAAGAAGGACGGAAGGTATACAGCAATATCCGCAAATCCATCCAATTCCTGCTCTCCGCTAACCTTGGGGAAGTGCTGACCTTGTTCATCGCCACAATGATCGGCTGGCGGATTCTTGAGCCTATTCACATCCTCTGGATCAACCTGGTGACGGATACGCTGCCTGCGCTGGCATTGGGGCTGGAAAAAGCCGGGGAAGATGTAATGACGAAGAAACCCCGTAAGTCCAGCAGCAGTATTTTTTCCGGTGGTGTGGGGGCAGGGATTGTCTACCAGGGGATCATCGAAGCGGCACTGACACTGCTCGTCTATTACTGGGCGCATACCCATTATGATGAGGGTGTCGCAGTTACGATGGCTTTTGCCACCCTCGGTCTGCTTCAAATTACACATGCCTTCAACGTCAGATCCAATACGAAATCTCTGTTCCAGATCGGTTTGTTCAGCAACAAATATATGCTGGGCGCATCGGTGATTTCCGGACTACTGCTCGTGCTGGTCATCATTATTCCGGGTCTGAACGATTGGTTTGGTGTACAGCATCTGAACGGTTTGCAGTGGTGGATTGTCTGCGGGGCAGCCGTGTCCATCGTTGTTTTAGTTGAACTGGTGAAGCTGTTTGTCCGGCTGAGCGGCAAAGGCAAAGGTTGGGACTAGTGAAACCGGATCATATCCGTTAATTTAAAATGTAAAAAGAGCCTGGTCTTCTTTAGCAGGAGATCAGGCTCTTCTTTACTTCAGCAGCCTACGCTGCTATGTGGTTACAGCACGCGCTGCATATGCAGTATCACGTTGCTCCAATATCCGCTGTCCAGTTCGCTGATCTGTACGCCGGGATCACCCCAGGTATGGATGAACTTTCCGTCGCCGATATAAATACCTACATGACCCGGTATGGCGTCACTGTCAAAACGTCCTGGCACGGTGAAAAAAATCAGATCTCCGGCCTGCAGCTCACTGCGGCTTACCCGTCTGCCGATGTTGTCCTGGTCTTTAGCCAGCCGGGGCAGATCCACACCAAACTTTTTAAATACATGCTTTGTGAAGGAGGAACAGTCGAAACGTCCGGTATCCTCATATGGACCGGTGCCGAAATCGTAAGGTACACCCAGAAATCTTTTGGCAAAGGCGACTAGTTGACCGGTATCTACGCTCGAAGCGCTCTGGATGCGCAGCGGTTTGGCTATATTGGAGTTACCGTTTTTTTCAGTATTGCTAAGGGCTTCCTTGTCTGACGGCAAAGCGATATTGATCTCACCGCTGGTGGGGTTCCAGCCCACCTCAGTTTGGAGCAGCTTAGACAAAGCTGTAGGAGTGATATAGATTTGACCGTCACGGCGCACCGGCGCGTCAGGCAGGGTGATTTTTTCCCCCAGTGAAAAGACCTGAGTAGAGTTCGGGCGCAGCATGTACATCACATCCGTATAGCCGAGCTTGGCATAACCTCCGCTGGCGGTGTCATCCTTCATCCGGTAGCCGATTGAGGCAGCGGCGGGTTTCAGCGGAATCCAGAACTTTCCCTGCTTGTCGGTGACATGGGATTTCTCATAATAGCTGCCCGCAAAAGTGCCGGCAGGTGTCACCGAATTGACTTTTGGCTTTGCCTCGTTTTTGTAATACCCGCATGCGCTGGTGGACATAACAATGGCAAGGATCACAGCAGTTTTCGTGAATTTTTTAGTTGGATAAATAAATGTCATCGGACACACTCCATGTTCAGACTGTAAGTTCAGTTTGCGCAAGGAGATTTTTTTTATAAGATCAGGGGGAGTGAACATCTTGGCTTAGCTTCCTGATCTTGCAAGAAAAGCATCCTCTAAGGAAGGATTCGGCGACATCCCCGAAATGACATCAATCGAAGCTTTTCTTGTAGAGTCAGAAGGAGTGAACATCTTGGCTTAGCTTCCTGATCTTGCAAGAATAAATTGGAGAGTTGATAAGTCATTGACGGATAAAGGACCGCCATATAATATTATGTTTAATAGATTGGCTGTATTTTATGTGAGGTTAGTGTAAGCTTTTCGCTTTAACGCTTTTAAAGATGAAAGCGATAGTGCTGAGTCGCTCACTTTGATGCACGCGCTGATACCGTAAAAGAAAAGGGGTTATATGATGAAAAAAAAGAACATTTGGGTAGGACTAAGCTTGTGTCTGATGCTTGTAGCTTCGGGTTGCGGATCGAACAACAATGCTGCGGTGAATACGGAAAAAGCTGCTAATAAACCGGCAAATGCCACGGCTGCTCCTGCAGATGCAGGCAGCAAAGAAACCTACAGCATTGCCATCTCCCAATACGTAGAACATCCGTCGCTGGATGCGACACGCGAAGGCTTCATGGCTGCGCTTAAGGATGCCGGACTTATTGAAGGCGAAAACCTGAAGGTGGATCTCCAGAACGCACAGGCCGATCAAGCCAACAACCTGTCCATCGCACAGAAGATTGCCGGCGACAAAAACGATCTCGTGCTCGCGATTGCCACTCCTTCGGCTCAATCAATTGTGCAGAAGGTAGATAAGGATACACCGGTATTGTTCGCCGCTGTTACAGATCCGCTGGATGCCAGACTTGTAACCGATCTGGAACACCCGGGCGGCAATGTCTCCGGTGCTTCCGATACCAATCCGGAGGCAATCACCCGGCTGATGCAATTCATTGCGGCACAGTTCCCGAAGGTGAAGAAACTGGGTCTTGTCATTAATGAGGGCGAGCCGAATGCTGTAGTTATGGCAGGAATCGCCAAGGAAGAGCTTGACAAACACGGCATTGAGCTGGTGAAGGCTGCAGTCACGAATACTTCTGAAGTGAAGCAGGCGGCTGAATCGCTTGTCGGACGTGTAGACGCATTCTACATTACGCTGGACAATTCGGTGGTAAGCGCTGTAGATACGATCATTCAAACCGCGAATGAGAAGAAGCTTCCTTTCTTCTCCGCTGACCGTGATACGGTAGAGAAGGGCGCTTTTGCCACTGTCGGTTTCAAATATTATGACCACGGCTATCAGGTCGGTGAAATGGCTGTGGAGGTGCTGAAGAACGGCACAAGCCCAGGCGACATGAAAGTAACCATGCAGGAGAAGCTGGACCTTATACTTAACCTGAAGGCTGCAGAGGCGCAGGGCATTGAAGTTACAGATGCCATGAAAGCCGAAGTCGTTGACCAGACCAACAACATCATTCAATAAGTTCAGATATTATGACGGGGCGATTCGAGAAGAACGCCCCTTGCCGCTTGAGGGAGGAAGTCACCTATGTATGATTCAATAATGGGAGCCTTGGAATCGGGCTTGCTGTACGCTTTTATGGCTTTGGGGGTATATATAACTTTTCGGATTCTTGACTTTCCGGATTTAACTGTAGACGGAAGCTTTACAACTGGCGGGGCCATCGCCGCAGTGATGATTACTCAAGGTTATTCCCCTTGGCTGGCTACATTCTGTGCAATGGCTGGCGGTATGGCGGCCGGCATGTGCACGGGCCTGCTGCATACAAAAGGCAAAATTAACGGATTGCTGTCCGGGATCCTGATGATGATAGCTCTTTATTCCATTAATTTACGGATATTAGATAAGCCCAACGTTTCGATCATGGGCGAAGACACCCTGCTTAGTTCAATAAATCCTTTGCTGGTCATGCCGTTTATTGTGGTTGCTGTTAAACTGCTGATGGATCTGTTTCTGCGCACAGACCTTGGCCTGGCCCTGCGGGCTACAGGCGACAATTCAAGAATGATCCGCAGCTTCGGTGTAAACACAGATACAACGACTATTCTCGGCATCAGCCTGTCGAATGGCTTAGTGGCGCTCTCGGGAGCACTAATTGCTCAGTCTTCCTCTTTTGCCGATTCAACCATGGGTATTGGGATGATTGTTATCGGACTGGCTTCGGTAATTATTGGAGAGGCGATTTTTGGCGCCAGAAATGTGTTCCGTGCTACGCTGGCCGTTGTGCTGGGCTCGATCGTCTACCGGATTGTTGTAGCGCTCGCCTTGCGGGTTCCGTGGCTGAAGGCCTCCGACTTGAAGCTGATTACGGCAGTTATCGTCATTATTGCCCTGTTATTCCCGTCGCTTCAGCGGTATATGAAGCAGAAGAGAACAGCCCGCAGAAGAAGCGCTGAACTAGCGGCGCTGGCGCTAAGAAGCAAGAAAGGGGGAGCAGCCGATGCTAAAGCTTGATAATGTATCCAAGCTGTTTAATCCCGGCAGCCCGGATGAGAAGATAGCGTTGCTGGGCATCGACCTTCACCTTCAAGCCGGCGATTTCGTTACGATTATCGGAAGCAACGGGGCAGGTAAATCCACTTTGATGAACGTGATCTCCGGAGTAATGAAGCCCGATCTGGGGGAGGCACGGATCGAAGGCAGCTCGATCAGCCATTTGCCTGAGTATCAGCGCGCCCGCTGGATCGGACGGGTCTTTCAGGACCCGATGGCCGGTACAGCCCCGCATATGACGATTGAGGAGAATCTGGCGATGGCTTTCAAACGGGGCCAAAACCGTGGTCTGACCTTCGGAGTGAGCAGCACCAGACGGGCGCTGTTCCGTGAACAGCTGAGCCGCCTTGGCATCGGACTGGAGAACCGGCTGCGCGCCCAAGTGGGCCTGCTGTCCGGCGGAGAGAGACAGGCGCTCAGCCTGCTGATGGCGACCTTTACCCAGCCGCAGATTTTGCTGCTGGACGAACATACTGCAGCCCTTGACCCGGCCCGCGCGGAGCTGATTACGAAACTGACGGAATCGATTGTCCGTGAGATGAAGCTCACTACGCTGATGGTTACCCATAACATGGAGCAGGCCATCCGGCTGGGCAACCGGCTGATCATGATGGATAAAGGAACTATTATTCTGGACATTGATGCAGAGCGGAAAAAAGATCTGACCGTCGAACGGCTGCTTGGTGAATTCGAAACCATCAGCGGACATAAGCTGGCGGATGACCGGATGATGCTGGGATAATATGTGCTTTACTTAAATACGCATTTACAATCATCACCCTATAGACTTGGATATGCAGTTTCTCATGAAACTGCTATTCAGGTCTTTTTGGTTTATATTTCCATAACCGTGTCATTCGTTTATGATAATAATGTTCATGAAGCGAACTGGCCTTATAAATGATACGGAAAGGCGGATTGAAAAAAGAAATGTACTTGAGAAATAATAAAAGCGCTTACAGGAATTCGGGGATCTTTAACAAAATGATTCTGCTCATTTCCTTCTTACTGCTGCTGTCGTTTCTGTTTTCTCTTATATTTCTTCAGTACGTGTACCGGATGGTGGCTTTTGCGGGTGCGGAGAAGTATGTGTATTCCATGATGCTGATGGATGCAAATGACGGTGTGATGACAGCCGGCAACCGGGAAGGAGTATCGCAGTCCCTGCAGGATCAGCTGAAGCCGCTGGCTGTAGCACTTTGGAATCGATCAACTGGCTGGCCAAGGTGAACAAGCAGGAGCAGATTTCAGAGATGGTGGAGGCGCTGGGTTACCTGCTCCGCAGCTCGATAGGGCTGAAAGACCCGCTGATCACACTAGAGAAGGAGCTCAGTATTGTGAGGAGTTATGTCACGATTCAACGAACGCGTTTTGAGGAGCGGCTGGACTTCAGAATGGACATTCCTGCCGATCTGCAGGATGCGCTGATTCTTCAAAATAACGCTGCCGCTGCTTAGTTCGGTGATTCTGTTCAATCTGGTTATGCAGACGATCAGCGCATTTATGACATTTGTGCCGGCCTACATTATTTCCAAAGGCGAAGGCGGGCCGATGGACGGAACCATGCTTTATTCCCTGTATTTGTTCCGCCAGGCATTTATGTTCAACAATATGGGCTATGCGTCGGCTATGGCCTGGGTGATGCTCCTGCTCGTCGGAATTATGACTGGAATTCTGTTCAAAACATCCAGATCATGGGTTTTCTATGAATCAGGAGGAGGGAAATGAGCCATGGCGAAGAATAAAATGAAATGGCCGATCTATCACCTGCTTATCGGCGGACTCGCCATCATCATGCTGTACCCGATTGTATGGATGATCATGAGCTCCTTTAAGGAGAGCCGTTTGGTGTTCGTCACGGCGCAGCAGCTTCTCCCGCATCCATGGGAGTGGGGGAACTACGCCAAAGGCTGGGAAGGGGTCGCAGGATATTCGTTCGGCGTCTTTATCAAGAACTCATTCGTTATCGTCATTGTGGCTACTTTCGGTGCGGTGTTCTCTTCCTCACTGGTTGCCTTCGGATTCGCCCGCAACAAATTTGCCGGCCATGGCCTGTGGTTCGGGATCATGATGATGACGCTGATGCTGCCCTCGGATGTAGTGCTGGTGCCGCAATATATAATTTATACGAAGCTGAATTGGCTGGACAGCATCAGACCGATTGTAATTCCGCAATTTTTCGGTGTCCCGTTTTTTATCTTCCTGATGCTGCAGTTCATCCGCACGATTCCTGCAGAGCTGGACGAGGCGGCGACGATTGACGGCTGCGGTAAATTCAGATTGTATTACAAGATTATTCTGCCACTGATCCGGCCTTCTATGGCGACTGCAGCAATCTTCTCCTTCTACTGGCGCTGGGAGGATTTGCTCGGGCCTGTGCTGTATTTGAACTCTCCATCCAAATACACAGTATCCATGGGTCTCAAAATGTTTCTCGACAGTGAATCCGTTTCCAATTGGGGGCCGATGTTCGCGATGTCTGTGCTCAGTCTCACGCCGGTTATGCTGCGCGGAGACTGCTGCATTCCGCAGAAGGCGTTGTTTTTGGCGGATGTGCCGGACGGTATTTACCGCGTTACCGTGCTGGCCGGAGACAAGCTCGCCGATACCTGCACTGTAATCCGCACGGGAGCAGGCAAATTTGTGCTGGAACCGCTTGTTGTGCCGGAAGGTCAATATGTATGGGAGTCCTTCATTCTGAGGGTTAGCGGCGGACAGCTCAAACTCTCCTTCTCGGGAGCGGCTCCGAGGATTAATGCCGTAGAAATTCAGCCGGATCATGAGGCGCTGGTACTGTATTTGGCGGGGGATTCCACCGTGACTGATCAAGGGGAAGACGGTTATCCTTATGCCGGCTGGGGACAGCTGCTGCCGTTAGTTTTCAAACCGGGCGTAGCTGTGGACAACCGGGCCTTGTCAGGACGCAGCTCGAAGAGCTTCATCGGTGAAGGTCATCTGCAGGCGATTGCCGCCGACCTGCGGCCGCGCGACTATCTGTTTATCCAGTTCGGCCACAATGACTCCAAAAATGATGAGGCCCGTCATACCGAGCCATTCACAACGTACAAGGAGTATTTGGGGCAGATGGTGTCAGCAGCCAGGGAGGCGGGAGCCTATCCCGTGCTAATAACTCCCATGCAGCGCAGGTGGTTTGACCGTGAAGGAGCCATTATCGACAGCCATGGCGATTATCTGACTGCGATGAGGGAGCTTGCGGCTGAAGGAACCGTGCCGCTGATTGACCTGGAAGCGAAGAGCCGCAGGCTTTTTGAAACCTATGGGCCGGAAGGCTGCAAAGAGCTGTTCATGTGGAGTTATCCCGGAGAGTTCCTCAAACATCCTGCGGGAGTGCAGGACAACACCCATTTTCAGATCCTGGGTGCCCGCTTGCTGTCGCAGCTCGTGGCAGAAGGCATCCGCGAGGCAGGCCTGAGTGATTTGGTCATTCATTTGCGCCAGGGAGACTAACCGAAGACTAATGAAATTAGACTTGCCGATTCACTCCCCTGTATGTGAGGTAAAGGTTAAGGAAAGAACTTAACCGGTAAGCGTATACAGATGATCTAGATTGGGAGGATTGGCTAATATGACAGACCAGAAGCTGAAAGGCAAGGTAGCTATTGTTACTGGAGGCGGTTCCGGGATCGGAAGAGCATCGGTGCTGGAGTTCGCCAGAAACGGAGCAAAGGTGGTACTGCTCGACCGGACGGTTGAAAATGCCGAGAAGGTTGTACGTCAGGTGAAACAGGAAGGCGGGGAGGCCGTCGTCATTGAATGTGACATTGCCGAACCGCAGCAGGTGGAAGCGGCGGTGAAGCAAGCTGCCGCGAAGTGGGGGCGGCTTGATGTTGTGTTCGCCAATGCCGGGATAAACGGAGCGATGACTCCGATTGAAACGATGGATATTGAGTCCTGGGATCAGACGATTCATATCAACCTCCGTGGAACCTTTGCCACTGTCAAATATGCAATTCCGCATTTGAAAGAGAACGGAGGCAGCATACTGATCAACAGCTCGATTAACGGCAACCGTGTGTTCTCTAATATCGGTTTCTCTGCCTATAGCACGACGAAGGCCGGTCAGGTGGCTTTTATGAAGATGGCTGCACTGGAGCTGGCCCAATACAAAATTCGTGTGAATGCCATCTGTCCGGGGGCGATCAAGACGAATATTGATGACAATACGTATCCTTCCGACGATCTCAAAGAAGTGCAGATCGAGGTGAACTTTCCGGACGGCGGGCAGCCGCTGGAGGAAGGTCCCGGACGGCCTGATCAGGTGGCCAAACTTGCCCTGTTCCTGGCATCCGCCGATTCGGATCATATTACGGGAACAGAGATTTATTGTGACGGAGCCGAGTCGCTGCTGCATGGCTGATCTCTTCTAACCACGGGCAGCCAAGCATATAATGAATTGAATAGCTCTTCCTCAGAAGAAACGGAATCCGTTCCTTGTCATAGACTCAGCCCGAGAGGGCTGGATCGCTGACGCAAAAGGCCGGGGATGCCGTTTCTTCTTGTACATTAAGATTTAAATGTTTTATGAGGTTATCTTGCAATAAATAAAGCTAAGCTTTCATGTTGTTTTCAGGTATACTGATTCTATCTGTTTATTCATAATATACTTTTAGGAGGAGCTATGGAGATTGATCTGCACACGGAATCGATAGTAAAGCTGCTTGTGGCCATGCTGTTCGGGCTGTTCATCGGCATCGACAGGCAATTAAAACAAAAGCCGCTGGGGATTCGGACCAGTATGGTCATCAGTATCGCAAGCTGTTTAGTGACGCTTGTCTCGATCCATGCTTATGACAAGTTCGGGGGAACGGACCACCCCAACATGGACCCGATGCGCCTGGCGGCGCAGATTGTCAGCGGGATCGGATTTTTGGGCGCGGGTGTAATCCTGCGCAGAGGCGGAGACGCGATTTCCGGATTAACTTCGGCGGCGCTGATCTGGACGGCCTCGGGGATTGGCATCGCGGTTGGAGCAGGCTTTTATGTGGAAGCGGGGTATGCAGTGGTGCTGCTGATGTTTGCCGTCAATGCTGTGCCGCTGCTGATCAAAGCCGTTGGACCACAGGTGCTGAACAAGCATGAGATTTCCGTCAAGATCATAATGGAGCCCAATTATGTGCTGACCGAGGTGATCCAGAAGATCGAGGGACGTCAGATGACCGATCAACGAAAGACGAGAAGACCGGGGCGGACGATCCGGCGGATGAAGATCAAGGATCTGGATGACGGCAGACAAATGATTGACATGGTGCTGTCTGCGCCTGATCAGGATTATGCGACGGAAATTTATTATGATGTGAAGAAAATTGAACATGTAATGAGCGTAGAAGTGGAACAGTTGTAAAAATGACATGTTCCCTTCTGGGCAGATGTGGTAATCTATTTAGGAGATAGTCATTTCGAACATATGGAAGGGAGAATAAAGTTATCATGTCGATTACTGCATTCGAAGGACAATATGAAGGAGAAGCTGCAGTCTGGCTGAAAGCGGGACGTTACGAGGCAGCTATCCTGCCGGGCATCGGCGGCAATCTGATTTGCTTCCGTGATACCGAAAACGGTTACCGTTTCCTGCATGAGCCGGGCGCGGCAGAGATGGAGGCCTTTAAGGCCAGCCCTGGAATTCACGGCATACCTGTACTGTTTCCGCCGAATCGTTATGAAGATGGGGAATTTCCGTGGAATGGACAAACCTACAAGTTTCCGGTGAATGAGGCTGCAACAGGCAACCATCTGCACGGATTTTTACATACGGCTGCGTGGGAAGTTGAAGAATTCGGCAGCGGTAAAAGCGAAAGCTTCGTTACGGTGGCGATCAAGGTAGACGAGAATCACCCGTCCTATCAATACCTGCCGTTCAAATATACGGTCAAGCTGCGCTACACGCTGGGCGAAGCAACCGGGCTGTCCCAGCAACTGCTGGTCCACAATGACGGCGGCGAGCTGATGCCTTGCCTGCTGGCCTTCCACACGGCGATCAATGCGCCGTTTGCGCCAGACAGCTCGCCTCAGGATTACCGCGTGAAGGCAACCATTGGCGAGCGCTGGGAGCTCAGTGAGCGCATGCTGCCCACCGGCGCATTCCAGGAGCTGACGGCAGACGAAATCGCGTTGCGTGATGAAGGAGTTAATCCGTTCTTTGCGCCGATGGACAACCATTACACCGCTGTACCGCAAAACGGCCGCAACCGGATGGAACTGACGGACAGCAAGGCCGGCGTTACGCTCGTGTATGATGTCGGAACCTCCTACAAGCAATGGATGATCTGGAACAATGGCGCTACAGAAGGATTCTTCTGTCCGGAGCCGCAGATTAACCTGGTGAATGCACCGAAGGTAGATCTTCCTGCCGATGAGATCGGATTGTTCGGCCTGAAGCCGGGCGAATTCTGGGAAGAAACCAGCCGTCTGTATGTGAAATAGGGAGTAGAGATCCATAGCTGAACAACCCGGATGCATCTAACTGATGTGGCCCTGCTAAGGTCTTAAATGGTAAGTAAAGCCAAGCCTCACTTTTGTGGGGCTTTTTTTGTGCGTTCTTTTAATGCAGCTTTAAGCTAAATGGCGTATACTACACGTTTAGTATAGTTAGGAGTGAATTTTATATGCGCCATTTTATACCTTCCAAACGCTTGGGTTTCCTGCTGCTCGCTCTGCTGTTATGCGGCTTTGCTCTGAATTTCTTCATGCAGGCCGCTTCATTAAATATGGATGCGATGAGTGTTTTCAGCTGGATCGGAGAATATTACTGGCTGTACTTAGCCGGAGGCCTGTTCTTTTTCTTTCTCCTGCTGGTATTTTCTATGATATTGCCGAGCGTCTACGCCGGATCTGCGGTGGCTGCTGTGTTATGCACCATGCTGGGTATTGTCGATTACAAGAAATTGTCCACCACCGGAGAACCGCTGTTTCCCTGGGATTTGATGCTGCTCAAAAATGCCGGGGAGATGAGCCATATTACCAAAGGCATGATTCCGCCGCTTGCGCTGGCAGCTGCTGTTCTGCTTATTGCCTCTGTGGTCTGGCTGATTTTCAAACTGCCGAAGATTAAAGTGGCCTTGCCGCTGAGAATGTTCTTTGCCGTGCTTTCGGTGGCGATGATAACCGGATTTGTTTCGATGGTCGCCCATCAGTCTTCTCTGGCTGCTTCGATGAAATATCAGAACATTTTCTGGAACCAGAAGGTGAATTACAAACAGAACGGTCTTTTATTTGCCTTTGCCGGCAATTTGCGCCAGAGCCTGATCGAAGAGCCTAAGGGCTACAGTCGCAGAGTGATTGAGGAGATCGCCGCCAAATACAGCAAGCTGCCGGATCCGGTTCCGAACGTACAGGCAACGCAGCAGCCGAACATCCTGTTCATGATGGACGAAGCCTTCTTTGATCCTACCCGTCTGCCGGGGCTATCCTATAGTGAAGATCCGCTAAAGTTTATCCATGAGGAAGAATCTGTAACACCCTCCGGTTTCCTGCTCTCGCCTGAGTTTGGCGGCAATACGGCAAATATAGAATTTGAAGCGTTGACAGGGATGTCCATGTATTTTCTTAAGGACGGTTCCATTCCATATCAGCAAAAAATAGTGAAAATGTCCTCGCTGCCTTCAATTGTAAGCATTCTGAAGGAGCGTGGCTACCGGGCGCTGGCGCTGCATCCGTATGACGAGACGTTCTACAACCGCAACCGCGTGTACCCGATTCTCGGCTTTGACGCTTTTACCAGCGAGAAGGATCTGGACAATGCCGAACGCATCACACCGGAGGGATACATTTCCGATAAGGCGGCTGTACAGGAGGCTTTGCGGGAGCTGAAGGCGTCCTCTGACCCGGCGTTTTTGCATCTGGTGACCATGCAGAATCATTTTCCGTTTACGAAGGGGCACAATGGACCGAATACGATATCCGTTGAAGGCACTTCACCGTCCTATAAAGACGAGCTTGAAACCTACACACAGAATACCAAGCTGACCGATGAGGCGTTGGCGTATCTGCAGCAGGAGCTGCTAACTCTTGATCGTCCTACGATTGCCGTCTTCTGGGGTGATCATTTGCCGGCCTTGTCGGCCGGAATATACACGGATGCCGGCTGGGACAGCGAGCCAAGGCTCAAGCATGAGACAAAGCTGGTGATGCTGGCGAATTTTGATATTGGCAAAGAACCGCTGAACACTCTCAGCCCGGCCTTTCTGGGTCCTACAGTCTTTAGACTCTCGGGTCAGCCTATGCCCCCGTACTACAAACTTCTGGAGAAAGTGCAGGATGAGATGCCCGGTCTGAGCAAGCAGGTGCTGATCGGTTCCAACGGTGTACTGACAGCTTTTACTCCTGAACAGCAGCAGCTGCTGGATGACTACCGTATGGTAGAGTACGATCTGCTGGAGGGCGAGAATTATTCACAGGATTTGTTGTTCTGAGGGATTCCCATCTCTTATTAAACAAGGTATCATGGCAATAGCTGTGCTACCTTGTTCCTTTATGAAAGGGGTTACATTTTGAAAAAGCTATGGATGGTCTATGTGCTGCTAATCGGTATTTTTCTCCTATATGTGCTGAATTACAAGCTGCAGGCCGACGCTGCGGATCCATGGGAGACAGCCGGTCTGCGCGGCAATATAGAAGATAAATATGTGATGGTTACCTTTCAAAGTGGAATTGATTATTGGAAAAGTGTGCTGAAGGGCTTCGAAGATGCTGCGGAGGAACTGAACGTCTCCGTCGAATACCATGGCTCGACCCAGCATGATGCCAATGAGCAAATGACAGTACTGGAGCAAATGATAGCCAAAAAACCGGCGGGAATTGCCATTTCGGCAGTCAATTCCGAGCTGCTCACAGCTACGATCAATAAGGCTGTGGACAGCGGCATCCCTGTCGTGCTGTTTGACTCGGGAGCACCGGACAGCAAGGCCTACTCTTTCCTTGGCACTAACAACTACAATGCCGGAGTTGAAGCAGCGCGGAAGATGGCCCAGCTCACCGGCGGCAAAGGGGAGGTGGCGATTATTACGACTCCGGAGCAGCATAATCATCAGGAGCGTACGGACGGCTTCAGCGTCACCATCCGCAGCGAATTCCCTGAGATGAAGCTGGTAGCAATCAAGGATGGACGCGGCGATCAGGTGGCTTCCAGGGAAGCGGCGGAACAGCTGGTAGCGGAATACCCGGAGCTTACAGGTATTTTTGCTACGGAGTCCAATGGGGGGATAGGCGTAGCCGAGGCGGTGGAAATGAAGCAGGGAGCCGGATCATTACTCAAGATCATCAGCTTCGATACGGATAAAGGCACACTTGATCTTGTTAAAGAAGGCAGAATCGCCGCCACGATGGCGCAAGGTACCTGGAATATGGGCTACTGGTCGCTTACGGAGCTGTTTCATTTACACCGTGATCTGGATGAGGACCCTGCCGCCTACGCCAATAACAAGCCTGTTCCTGTGCCTGATACGGTAGACACCGGCATTGATGTGGTGACCCGGGCCAATGTGGACAACTATTATGCCAAATAGAAGCAGGCTGATGCAGGGGGGGGATTGTCTTATGCGGAAGAGCGGCTTGACGATGGAGAAGCTGAAGTTTAACAATCTGCCGATCCGGTATAAGCTGATCATCCATTTTTTGTTGATCAGCATTCTGCCTTCGATCGGGCTAGGATTGCTGATTGGCTGGACGGTGGACCGGATTATCGAAGAGCAGAGCAACGAAAATACGATGCAGCTGATCGGCAAGGTCAATACGGCGCTGGAAAATGATGTGGAGAATTTGCAGAAGATTACCTACCTGATTTCTTTTGATCCGGGGGTGCAGGCTTTTCTGGATGGCACCGAGAAGGCGGAAACGCGGTTGAAGGAAGCAGGCACAAGCGGAGAATCGGCAGAGTACAATATCCGCAAGTTTCTGCAGGGCTTTACTACGCTCAGCTCTGAAATTGCCGGAATTATGCTGGTCAACCGTGAAGGTGATTTCATCAGTAATGAAATGTATGCCCGCCCCGAAACCCGTGTGACTAATGAAGCATGGTACAAGGAGGCTGTTGATAATAAAGGGATATTCAAAATTGTCGGACATCCCTATGGGCGCGCAGTTATGTCCCATGTTGATTATAAAGAAAGCGAAGTGGTATCCGCCGTCAGAGCCATTGTTGATCCGGAGACGCAGGTGGTGCAGGGTGTGGTTCTGGTCGATTTGAAGCTGCGGGTCATCGCCGAGACGGCGCGCGATGTGACGCTGGGCAAAACCGGTTATTTGACGGTAGTGGATGACAGCGGGGAAATGATCTATGCTCCGCAGCATCCTTTTATGCAAAAGATTCCGGCCGGCCTGTTCAGTGAAACCTCCGGCATCACCTCGGAGACTGTCGACGGCCGCCATCTGCAGTTGATCTACAGGACCTCTGCCTTTACAGGCTGGACGACGATGGGCGTCTTTCCAATGGAGGAATCGGCTTATGGCGTGCGGGAGATTACGTTTAATGTCGTAACGTTTGTGTTTGTGGTCTGTATGCTGGGGATGACGGCATCCTTTTATCTGGCGTATTCGATTTCCCGCCCGATCGGCCAGCTCGCTTCCTTCATGAGCAAGGCGCAATCCGGCGATTTGACGATCCGCTACTGGGGCAGCCGCTCAGATGAAATCGGGCTGCTTGGCCGCAGCTTCAACAGTATGCTGGCCCAAATCAGCAGGCTGATCTCCTTGACGGAGCTGCAGGCCCGGCAGAAGCGGGAAGCGGAGCTGCGCAGTCTGCAGGCGCATATCAAACCGCATTTTTTATATAATACGCTGGATACGATCCACTGGATGGCCCGCAGCAAGGGGGCGGAGGATATCGCCGAGGTGGTCCAGTCTTTATCCAAGCTGTTCCGCCTTGGACTCAGCAAAGGCAGCGACATTGTCCCGCTCTCCGATGAGCTGGAGCATATTATCAGTTATCTGAAGATCCAGCAAGTCCGCTACAGCAGTAAGCTGACGTATAGCATTGAGGTGGAGCCGCGGCTCCGGGAGCTCTATGTGCTTAAGCTGCTGCTTCAGCCGATGGTAGAGAACGCGATTTATCACGGAATCAAGGAGCGGCGCGGTCCGGGCCAACTCACCGTTTCGGTGGTAGAACGTGAGGGGGATTTGTACTTGACAGTTACAGATGACGGAGCAGGTATTCCGGAAGCGCAGCTCTCCATTCTGAACGACCGGCTTGAGGCTGTCGGGAGCAGCAGTGACGCTGCGGAAGCGGAACAGCCGCTTCCCGGCAGCACAGGGAGCGGCTACGGCATTCTCAATGTCCAGGCACGGATTAGGCTGACCTACGGGCAGCCTTACGGACTCCGCATCGACAGCAGACAAGGTGAGGGAACCGCTGCAACGATCCGGCATCCTGTCGTTCGTGAAGCGTATCCCCGCGATTGATTATGGAATGGAGGGAGCAAGCACATATGGAATACTGGAAGGTCATGATTGCTGATGATGAAGACATCATCCGTGAAGGAATTAAGCAATGTGTGGACTGGGAAGGGCTTGGCCTGCAGGTAGTTGCGGAGGCGGAGGACGGCGAGGAGGCGCTTGAGCTTGCGCTTCACCATACCGTCCATATCGCACTCGTTGATTTGAATATGCCGATCATGCATGGAATTGAACTGATGAAGCGGCTGAGGGAGCAGCTCCCCGGATGTAAAATCATCGTGATTACCGGACATGACGAGTTTGTCTTTGCCCAGGAGTCGATAAGGCTGCAGGTGAATGATTATATTCTCAAGCCTGCCGAACCCAAGCAGCTGATGCAGGTGCTGCGGGGTGTCCGGGATGAACTGAATGCGGTGAGAGAGCGGAACCAGCATTTGCAGCAGGCCTCCAAACAGATTAGCAAAAACTTTCCATTGCTGCGTGAACGCTTCTGCCAGGAATGGCTGGACGGAAATCTGACCCGGGAAGAAATCCTTGAGCAGCTGCATTTTCTGCAGTTGCCGCTGGAGCGTCCTGAACTGATCGGCATCATCCGCTGGAGATGGGAAACCCACCCCTCGGGAATGGGGGAGAAGGAACGCCAGCTGTTTCTTTTCGCCATCGAGAATATTGCCGCCGAACTGCTGGAGACGTACCCGAAAGTTTTTTTTCGCGATGCGGCAGGACTAATCGTAATTCTTCTCTGGCATGAAGCGGGAGAGCGTATAATGGCCGGAGTTGAAGCTGCCGTACGCTGTCATCTCAAAATCGCCGTCGAAGTGGGAATTCAGCCCGTTGAAGGAGAGATGGAGGAGCTGGCCTCCTCATACCGTAAATGCAGAGCGGAGCTTGCCAAGGAGCAGCCTTTATCGCCGCTGGTTCGCCGGGCGAAGCAATATATCCTTGAGCATTACAGTGAATACGGCTTGACCCTGGAGGCGATGGCGGGCTCTCTTCAAGCCTCTCCGGTCTATCTCAGCCGCCTGTTCAAGCAGGAGCTTGGCGAAGCCTTTGGAACGTATCTGACACAGATTCGAGTGCGCAAAGCGGCACAGCTGCTGCATTCCACGGAAATGAGCATCCATGAGGTAGCAGAGCGTTCAGGATACGAGACCCAGCATTATTTCAGCACCTCGTTCAAAAAGCAGACAGGAGTGTCCCCCCTGCAGTTTCGTAAGGGCGTGCTTCCCGGAGAAGCCGGCCGTGATAACGAATAAGTGGCAGGGAGCAGAAAGTTAGAGTGCCCGTTGGGTACTTGAAGTCCATAGTTGTTCAGCAAGACGTTCCCACATGCAGGCTCCGGCCTCATGTGGTTTTTTTGTTTTTATGTAAACGCTGACAAAAAAGGTTTTGATTTTATAAAAACAGTAGTTTGAGTGTAAATACGGGGCCGTATCCCCCTTGTTATACTCGACTTGTCAAACGGGAAACGCCCGCGAAGGCAACAGAATAGTCCAGGGGGGAATACAGCAATGAAAAAATACTCATTGATCATGTTGACACTGGTAGTTGTATTGATCATGTCCGCTTGCGGCAACACAAAAAATGCAGGCGGCAGCTCGGATGATTCCAAAGGCAAGGTAGGGATTGCTATGCCGACGAAGTCGTCGGAGCGCTGGGTGAATGACGGCAACAACATGGTGAAGGAGTTCGAGAAGCTGGGATACGGCACGGATCTTCAATACGCCGAGGATGTCGTGGAGAACCAGGTGTCGCAGATCGAGAATATGATCACCAAAGGTGTAAAGGCAATTGTCATCGCTTCTATTGACGGTGAGGCCCTGACTGATGTGCTGCAGAAAGCGCATGACGCAGACGTTAAAGTGATCGCCTACGACCGCCTGATCAAAAAAAGTGAATATGTCGATTATTATGCCACCTTCGACAACTTCAAGGTCGGTGTGCTGCAAGGCTCCTATATCGAAGAAAAGCTTGGCCTGAAGGACGGCAAAGGGCCGTTCAACATTGAATTGTTCGGCGGTTCACCGGACGACAACAACGCCTATTTCTTTTTTGATGGCGCAATGTCCATTCTGAAGCCTTACATCGACTCCGGCAAGCTGGTGGTCCGCAGCAAACAGACTACGATGGATCAGGTCGCTACCTTACGCTGGGACGGTGCTGCCGCACAAGCGCGGATGGATAATCTGCTCAGCGCCAATTATGCGAGCGAGAATCTTGATGCCGTTCTGTCCCCATATGATGGCATCAGCATTGGAATCCTGTCTTCCCTAAAAGGTGTGGGGTATGGCTCAGATGACAAGAAGCTTCCGGTTGTCACCGGTCAGGACGCCGAGCTGGCCTCCGTGAAGTCGATTTTAGCCGGAGAGCAGACCCAGACCGTATTTAAAGATACCCGTGAGCTGGCCAAAAAAGCGGTAGAAATGACGGAAAGCGTACTTAAAGGCACAGAGGCAGAGGTCAACGACACAACTACCTATGACAACGGCGTAAAAATCGTCCCTTCCTACCTGTTGGAGCCGGTCTCCGTGGATGCAGGCAATGTGGATAAAGTGCTGGTGGATGGCGGCTATTATACCAAAGAAGAGCTGGGGAAATAATCGGCTGCAACAGTGACTATTGAAAGCTGGGTGAAAAGCAATGAGCGACTATATCTTGGAGATGAACAGCATTACGAAGACGTTCCCCGGCGTCAAAGCGCTCTCGAATGTGAATCTGCAGGTCAAGGCTGGTGAGATCCATGCGCTTTGCGGGGAGAATGGAGCCGGGAAATCAACGCTGATGAAAGTGCTGAGCGGTGTCTACCCGCATGGAACGTATGAAGGGGATATTTTATTCGAAGGCCAAGTCTGCCAGTTCAAGGATATCAAGGACAGCGAAAATCTGGGTATAGTCATTATTCATCAAGAGCTGGCGTTGATTCCGTACTTGTCTATTTCGGAAAATATCTTCCTCGGCAATGAGCAGGCAAAGCATGGGGTGATCAACTGGAACGAAACGACGGTAAAGACCAAAGAACTGTTGGAGACAGTCGGCTTAAAAGAATCACCGTTTACCGGAGTATCAACGATAGGCGTCGGTAAGCAGCAGCTCGTGGAGATCGCGAAAGCGCTCTCCAAGGAGGTGAATCTGCTCATTCTTGATGAGCCGACGGCGGCACTGAATGAGGATGATAGCGAGAACCTGCTCAACTTGATCCTAGAACTGAAAAAACGGGGGATTTCCTCGATTATCATCTCACATAAGTTGAATGAAATCGAGAAGGTAGCGGATTCTGTAACGATTTTGCGGGACGGCCAAACGATCCGGACACTGGATATGAAGCGAGATGGAGTGACCGAGGATGTCATTATCAAAGGCATGGTCGGACGCGATCTAACGAACCGCTATCCCGAGCGGACACCGGATCTGGGCGAAACGATCTTTGAGATCCGTAACTGGGAAGCGTATCACCCTACACAGGCTGACCGCAAAATGCTCCATGGGATCAATCTTCATATCCGCCGCGGGGAAGTTGTCGGCATTGCCGGACTTATGGGAGCCGGACGCACGGAGCTGGCGATGAGTGTCTTCGGAAAGTCCTATGGCAAAAAGATCAGCGGCCAGATCTACATGCATGGACAGGAAGTGCATTTGAACAACATCAATAAAGCGATAGAAAGCGGACTGGCTTATGTAACCGAAGACCGCAAGCAATACGGGCTTATTCTAATCGACGATATCAAGCGCAACATCTCGCTCAGCAATTTGCGGAAGCTTTCCCGCCGGGGGGTCATTAATGAGAATGAGGAAGTGCTGGTTGCAGAGGAATACCGCAGGAAGCTGAACATCAAGACGCCAAGCATTTTGCAAAAAACAGTCAACCTCAGCGGTGGCAATCAGCAAAAAGTGGTGCTCAGCAAATGGATCTACGCGCAGCCGGATATCCTTATCCTGGATGAACCTACACGAGGCATTGACGTAGGTGCGAAATATGAGATTTACTCGATCATCAACGGGCTTGCTGCGGAGGGTAAGGGAGTGCTGGTTATTTCTTCGGAGCTGCCGGAAATTATCGGCATGTGCGACAGGATTTATACGATGTGCGAAGGCCGGATCAGCGGCGAAGTGGAGCGGCAGGATGCGTCGCAGGAGCTGTTAATGAAGTACATGACACGAAGCAAGGGGGCAACACCGCATGGCAGTCATTAGTGGGATTTTCAAAAAGAATATCCGCCAATACGGCATGATCATTGCACTGATCTTTATTTCAATTTTCTTTCAAATCCTCACCGACGGCATTTTGCTCAAGCCGCTGAACGTAACGAATCTGATTCTGCAAAACAGCTATATCCTGGTTCTGGCCATCGGGATGGTGCTTGTCATCATTACGGGACATATCGACCTGTCCGTCGGATCGGTGGCAGCATTTATCGGGGCGCTTTCAGCGATAATGATGGTCGACATGCAGCTGAATCCGGTGCTTGCTGTCATTCTTTCACTACTGATGGGGGCGCTGGTTGGTGCCTGGCAGGGCTTCTGGGTTGCCTATATCAAAATCCCTGCGTTTATAGTCACCCTGGCTGGAATGTTATTGTTTCGCGGCTTAACGATGATTGTACTGAATGGGCAGTCCATTGCCCCGTTCCCCAAGACATTCCAAAAAATCAGTTCCGGGTTCGTCCCCGATATCGTGAGCGGCGGTTCGCTGAATGTGCTGACCCTTATTGTAGGCATCATTCTTTCCGTTCTGGTGGTGTACCAGGAATTCAGAACCCGTAAAATCTCTGTGAAATACGGTTTTGAGCAGTCGGCGGTCTGGTTGTCCATCGCCAAAGCGGGAGCATTGGTGATTGTAATCAACCTCTTTACCTTCGTGATCGCTCAATACAACGGGATTCCGAATATCCTCGTGATCCTGCTTGTGCTGATTGCGATTTACTCCTTCGTGATGAATCATATGACGATGGGCCGGCATATTTATGCGCTGGGCGGCAACGAAAAAGCAGCCAGCCTCTCCGGGGTAAAAACCAAACGAGTTACCTTCTGGGTGTTCGTCAATATGGGTGTACTCGCGGCCTTGTCCGGTCTGGTATTTGCCGCCCGCCTGAACTCCGCCACTCCAAAAGCCGGAACCAACTTCGAGCTGGATGCCATCGCGGCCTGCTTCATTGGGGGAGCTTCTGCTTCCGGCGGAATCGGCACAGTGGTGGGTGCGATCATCGGTGGGCTGGTAATGGGCGTCATGAACAATGGTATGTCCTTGGTCGGCCTGGGCGTCGATTGGCAGCAGGGCATTAAAGGGCTAGTGCTACTTCTGGCTGTAGGGTTCGATATTTACAACAAGTCGAAGACGGCGTAATTAAGGATGTGTCTGTCACAGAGCCATTCCTGCAACGGATGCGGGGAGGGCTCTTTTTGGCATAGTTGGAAAGAAGAGGCTGTTCAGATCTGTATCCGTACCTTACAATAGAAAAGACTTCTTGATGAATAGCTATATATAATGTAGATTATGAACCAGGAGGATAGACATGCAAATCATCGCGATGCTGACTATGCTGATCGACCATATCGGCTATATTTTTTTTCCGGGAGAGCTTGCCTGGCGGTATGTAGGGAGAATTGCTTTTCCAATTTACTGCTACGGACTGGTGCAGGGGCATATACATACATCATCAAGGGCCAGATACCTGCGGCGGCTTCTCTGGATTGCGTTGATTGCACAGGTGCCATATAATCTGGCGCTGGATCCCGGAGGCTGGAATGTCGTATTTACTCTGCTTCTGTCTGCTATTGTGCTTGTAATCCTGGATAAGTTGCCTAGCCTTTGGTTTGGGATTCCTGTGGTAATTGCAGCGGTTTTTCTCATGGATGTTCTTCCGCTCGATTATAATGCCTACGGTCTGTTGCTGGTGCTGATTTTCCGCTATGCGCGTTCCTATTGGCTAGTTCTGGCACATTTTGTTGTGAACGGGTTTTACCTGTTCTACAGCGGCTGGCTGGTCCAGATGGTCAGCATTGTGCCTACGCTGCTCATTGCTCTGGCCCCGGGAGTATGGGGGTTTATGGAGAAAAAACGCCTTCCGCGCTGGGTATGGTGGTCCTTTTACCCGGCACATTTAGCGGTGCTCGCCTTGTTGAAGATTCTGATTTTCCAGAATTGGGTAACTATAGATTGGCGAGGTTTGTTAACTTTATAGCTGGTTACCAAATGATGGCGTATCCTATGCAAATCCTTCCTCATTTTGAGTTGATGGATAGATCACAAAAATAAACGTAAGAGGAGACATGCTATGAAGAAAATGAAAGCAAGAACCAAGTGGTTACTCCCGATTCTCGCACTGCTGCTGATTCTGGCGGGCTGTCAGACGGTCGGCGGACTTGACGTCAATAAGGCGTTACTAGGGGATCTGGATGTTAAGTCTTCTGAATCCAGCACAACCTTTTCCTTGAATGCTGTACCTGCCGCTGGAATCAGCGCCGAGGATCAGGAAATGGTAGATCTTATCAATTCTTTTTCCGTTAATATTGCTCATGTAAAACTGCAGGACAACGGCAATGTATCTGCTGCCGGATCAGTTGGCTATAAGAAATTGACAGTGCCATTCACACTGTTTATGGATAAAGAAGCCATAGTGTTTACAGCGGAAGGGGCGAAGCAGCCGTTCTACTTCCCGCTTGAAAGTTATGAAGAAGAATTAGGTGTGGAAGGATTTGATCCGACAAAAGCACAGGAGATTTCCAAGCTCCTTACGACGTTTGTGGTGAAGAATCTTCCGAACCCTGGTGCAATTAACGTATCCTCCGTAAACGAAGCCGTATATGGTCAGCAATTGAACCTTACGAAGCTACATACGGAAATTACAGGTGACGAGCTGCCCGCATTAGTGAAAAGCTTCCTGAAATCTGTTTCCAAAGATACGGAAGGATTTACTGCGCTGATCAGCGGCCTCTATGATTATCTGTACCCGATTCTTAAGGCATCCGGAATGGAAGAAGGCTTGAGCGATTTCGGACTGGGTGATATCCCGTTGAATGACAAAGAAGGTGTCGTAACAGTCGCACATGATGCCGCCAAGCTGGCGGTGGATGCTCTTCTCCTGGTGTACGACAATCAGGTGAAGAACCTGTATAAGTCAACTCCTGAGCTGAACACCATTCTCGGCAAGGATACAAAACTGCAAGTGGATCTGTTCGTGGACAGCGGATTCCATATCCGCAAGCAAAACCTAGATCTGAAGGTAGCACTTCCAGCTAGTGAAGACCTGCCGCTTCAGAGCATTTCGGTTAAAGCAGAAACCCAGACCTGGAATGTAAATGGAGCGGTGACAGCCGATGCCATCAGCAAAGAGGGAGCATTGGACCTCTCCGAAACCCAGCTTACACCGGGTCAGACGCTGAGAAGCTTTGATCAGAATTCTGCAGTATACAAACTGCTGAAGGATGATTTTGGCATTACAGCCAAAGATATTGTAATTGCCCCGGATGATGATTATTATTATCCGATTGTAGAAAACGGCACAACGTATGTTCCCCTGCGCTACCTGGCAGAGGATCTGGATGCAGTGGTGAAATGGGATCCTGTGAACAAGGCGATTAATGTTACCGATGATGTGTATGGCGACGTTGTCGTGTTCAAGGTAGGCTCTGCACAGGTCTTGATCAACGGTAAGGCAGTGAAGATTTCAGAACCAGTATTCGTTGACGAGTACGGTGATGCCTATGTGCCACTCCGTCTGTTGGCGGAAGCTTTGCATGCTACAGTTAAAGTAGATGAGTACGGTTATATTGACATCCACCGTCCTTAAGCAATTGTGAAGCAATAGAAGAGAAGGCCGGAACTCCTGTACAATGGAGTTCCGGCCTTTTTAATTATTCGGCAAATGACAGCCCTTTGGCCGCAAGTGCCTGACGGATCTGATCCATCGCTTTGGGTCCCATGCCATGCAGCTTTAGCACCTCAGCTTCGCGGAGTGTAGTGAATTGCTCCAGGCGGCTGTATCCGGCAGCGGTAAGAGCACGTTGTGCCGGCTTGGACAATTTGGCGGGGAGCTCGCTGTCTAGCTTGGATTCATTGATGTCAGCCACTGGAAGTGCTCCTCTCTTTGCACAAGATTCCTATTGTTTGGTGAGGACAATCTTAAGTGATGTATGGCTCTGTTCCTGATTCTCGGCCATGCTGCGGATATAGCCTGACATGAAGCCGCCTTCCATACCTTCCCACAGTTTGTAGCCCGGCATGGCTTTAATCTCATCAATCGAACTAGCTGCAGTTCCTGCAAAGTAATTCACATTTAATTTGGCCATTACCTCAGCCATCGACTGCTTTTCTGCTTCGGTAAAGGATGTTTCTTTGAGCTTATTCATCGCCTTATTGTAGGATGATCCTGCAAAAGTTTCTTCTGCATATGTCTTAAAGTTTAGCAGATGGGGATCGTTAATTCCAGATGCTGCGGCCCAGCCCTCCACATCAACTGCAGCCGTATGATAGGTTACAGCGCGGGAGCTTGGATCAAAGGTCATAGCTCCATATTGATGGGGATTCACAGCCATAGCACTTGTAGCGATATCATATACCGGCAATGCTTGAGAGGCTGCCTTATTCTCTTCGTTAACGGGTGGATCACGGCGGATATCCTGCATATGAATATGCCCGGACAGTACCAGGTTCAGCCCGCTGCGGCGCAGCATCTTCATTGTTTCCTGGCTGTTGTTGAGCTTGAATCCGGAAACAGACATCGAGGTGTGGCTCAGCAGGTTATGGTGCATTACCGTAATGATCGAAGCATGCTGCTCGGCCGCCAGCTTTACACAGTCATCCATCCAGGAGAACGTACCTGGAAGAATACGCCCGTCGGTTTGCGGAAAGCCGTATTTCTCGTTGTTGTTGTATTGGCTGCTGTCAATCATCAGCAGATATAGTTCCGGCGCTGCCTTTACGAAATAACTCAGGCTGTTCTTGTCCCGGGATATGGCTTCATCATATCCGAAGTCTCCGTACATTCCGGTAAAGTCTTTATCAGTGATATGCTCTGCAACAAGCTGCTTGTCCCCTTCAAAGGATCTCGCCCAAGGGTTGAACAGATCATGATTGCCGGGTATGACATACACAGAGGTACCCATGTTCTCAATACGTTTCAGCTTCTCTGCAAGCTCCTTATGGCTGCTTGCTTCGCCATTATTGGTCAGATCGCCGCTGAGAATAAGAAATTTCGGCTTCTGCTGCTGCACATCATAGAGCAGAGCTTCCGCAAGCTCATCGCTGTAAGGCAGCATTTTGCCGTCGCCGCCGCTGACATAGGACTGGAAAGCAGTTCCGCCATCTTCCAGCGCTTTATCCAGGTAGTGGGTATCGGTTGCCACCCAAAAGGATACCGGCTCGGTATTTTGTTCCGAAGAAGACGGGACCGCTGTTGAAGATAGTGGCAATTTTGTGTCTTCGCATCCGCTGAGGCCTAAAGACGCTGCCAGCAATATAGATAAGGCCCAAGTCGTAGTGTTTTTTAGGGGAAAGGGGTACTTCAGAGACAATAATTTCATGGTTGAAACCTTCCTTCTGCACTTTTGCTGAATTATTGTAGCTTATTTCTAGCGGAATTGTATATCGGAAAGTAAGGCGATGTTTCGAAACCTGTATAGGTGATTATAGAAAAATAGTGGAGAGGGTATAAATATAGGGATTCCTGCGACAATAAGTGTTGGTGGAAAGAGAAGAAGCAGGAAATAGTTGTGAAATAGTATTGTGTTACCAGAATAAAAGTGTTAAGATTTAGAAAAGTTAGTTACTAAATAAATGGAGGTAGTTATTTTATGTCTAAAAATTTTCTGGAAGCAGTAAAAGAAAGACGTTCCATCTATTCACTCAGCAAAGAAACTCCGATTTCCGATGCTCAAATCAAAGAGATTGTTGAAGCTGCGGTATTACATAGCCCAACTTCATTTAATTCCCAAAGCTCCAGAGCCGTTGTTCTTCTGGGCGACAAGCATGATAAACTATGGGATATCACTGCTGAAACCCTGCGCAAGATTGTTCCAACAGAACAGTTTGAAGGCACTGCTCAAAAATTGGCTTCCTTCAAAGCAGGTTATGGTTCCGTATTGTTCTTCGAAGATCAGACAGTGGTGAAGAGCCTGCAGGAGAATTTTGCCCTGTACGCCGATAATTTCCCGGTCTGGTCCAACCAGTCTTCCGGGATTCTGCAGTTTGTAGTATGGACAGCATTCGCAGAAGCAGGCCTGGGTGCGTCACTGCAGCACTACAATCCGCTAATTGACGATGAAGTGAAAACAACCTTTGACATTCCTGCAGAATGGAAGCTGATCGCCCAAATGCCGTTCGGTAAAATTGCTACCGCTCCGGGCGAGAAAGAATTCCAACCGATTGAAGATCGTGTAAAAGTGCTTAAATAAGCATCCTATAGAGCTGTTTAGAACCTCCTTGACCGGGCTAATAAGTACTATAGCCTAATTAAGGAGGTTTTCATTATGCCGTGGAACAAGGATGATTACCCGGATTCACTTAAGAATTTTATGGCGCCTGTACGTAACAAGGCGATTGAGATAGCCAATGCCCTGCTGGAGGAAGGTTATGAGGAAGGGCGAGCCATCTCGATTGCGACAGCACAAGCTAAAGAGTGGGGCGAAAATCACGATAAGCAGATCCGCAAGAAAAATCAGTAGACAAGAAGAGGACCAGGCGGTTAACCGCCTGGTCCTCTTCTGTGGGAAAGCTTGTCCTGTTAAATATTGCGAACTGCCTTATTTGGCAGGGGGTGCTTCAGTTGCTGAAGGTTCTGCGCTTGTTTCTGGAGGTGCAGATGCTTTGGCATCAGTGAGCGAGTTGGTGATCTTTGCTTTGCTATTCAGCTCCGACAGCCAAGTGTTTGACATTTCGGATACCTTTTGTGCTTTAAGAGTCTTTTCGATTTCTGCTTTCTTTTCTGCCAGCGTATATTCTTTTGCTTCCTTGCGGTCGGTTACCTTAATAATGTGGTAGCCGAAATCACTCTTTACTGCACCGCTGGTTTCACCGACTTTAAGCTTAAAGGCCACATCGGAGAATTCAGCAACCATATCACTGCGTTTGAAGAAGTTAAGATCGCCGCCGTTCTCTTTGGAAGCAGTATCCGTAGACTTCTCTTTGGCAAGCTTGGCAAAATCCGCTCCTTCTTTAAGCTGCTTGACGATGGAGTCAGCTTCCGCTTTGGTGGCTACAAGAATATGGGAAGCCCGGACTTCTTCTTGCTGGTTAAAGGAAGCTTTGTTCTCATCATAATAAGCGGTAATATCTTTTTCCGTAACGGTTACTTTCGGTTCAATCAGCTTGCGGATTTTCACTTGCATCGGCATTTGCTTCTTCAGATCATCAAGGGTCATATTACTTTGTGACAATGCAGCGTTCAGGGCCTCTTCACCGCCGAGCTGAGTCTTAAGATCTTCAATCTCCGCATTGAGGTCCGCATCGGTAACGGTGACGTTGGCTTTCTTAGCTTCCTGATCCACAAGGGTAGTTGTGATCAGGTTCTTCAGTGTAGCTTCACCGCCGGCTTCAATCAGTTTATCGTAAAGCTGAGCTTTCGTAATGTCGGTTCCATTAACGGTTGCAACAGCCGTCTTGCTGTCGTCTTTTTGGAAAGGCGGTTTAATCAGTACAATGATAAGCGCAGCTGCGAGTACAATAGAAGCAATCATCCAGCCTTTTCCAGCCTTAGGGGAAGATGACGGTGGAGGAGCTCCAGCGCCCACTTTGTTCATTACTGGAACATTTCTTTCAGCTTCTCTAACAGCAGGTGTCTCAACGGATTCGGCTGTTTTAAACACTGGTGTTTCGGAAGCGTTGACATCACCGGTTGCTGGAGTAGATGCTGCTTCTTGGACTAACCCTTCATTGTTGTTTACGGAAGTGTTGCTTTCCTCCGTTGTTCCATTGTTGTTCTGGTGTTCGTTTTCGCCCAAATCTCTTTTGTCCATTATAATTAATGACTCCCTTCAATATAGGTGTTGCCTGTCTTTCTACAACTTTACCAGAAATCAGGATTCCAAACCTTAAGAAAGTATAAAAAAGTATATTTACTTTTTAAGATTCCATTAAGACAAGTGGAAACGGCTTCGCCGTCATCAAAAGGACGGTATCCGTTTCAGCGAGAAATAGAAGGATGATTTATAGCGTGAAGCATATAAATTCTTATATTTTAAAGGAAAAACCGGAGTTGCATGGTTGCACCACGCACTTCCGGTTTATGTAGAAGGTATAAGAATGTATTCGTATATCTCTGAGTGTATCCGCTTAGGAGCTGAGGCCTCTGAGCAGATGTCGAATACTTTCCTGCTTCCGTCTGGGAACACGGACATTTTTGGCGTACAGGCCCATTTCACCGAAGTAGATACAGTCGTCCTCAATTGCGCTGATCTTGTTCAGATTAACATAGCAGCCTCCGTACACATGATAATAGCTGGCATTGGATAATAAACGATTCAGTTGCTCGGCAGTCATTCTCTTTTTAATGTTGTAGTTTCTGCCGTGAAAAATGACTAAGTCGTGATCTCCGACTTTAAAGAACAGAATGTCCGTCTCCACCTCGAAGTCCTCATATACGTTTCTGGCTTCCAGCAGGCTGCTCATTCGTGTTCCCCCTTTATAAAAATTTACATTGATGTTAGCGCTTTCATTGTATCATATTCAGTCAGATTTGAGAAGGCTTATTTTTGAAATGTTTTTTGTCATTTTTTACGTTGCATTTGTCATAGACGCTGAAAAATTGTAAATTATAAAGATGACTGCCGTTAAAACTGCGGGCGGTTTGGATGAAACTATAGTTATGAAACCATGGAGGAGGAATACCGAGATGAATGAGAATACTAAACTGTTGTTGTTTACAGGTTCCTACGCAAGTGCGGAAGAGAGCGGAGTTCAGGTGTTTGAATTCAACGGGGAGGCAGGGGGCACACTGGAACTGCTGGATACGGTGCAAGGTATCACGAATCCCACCTTTGTTAATGTTGATGCTTCGGGACAACGGCTGTATGCCATTGGTGAACAGGGGAATCGTGAAGGCGTCAAGGAAGGCGAGGTTGTCTCCTTCGCCATTGATCCACAGACAGGCAAGCTGACCGAACTGAAGCGGATTCCAACGATGCCTGCCGCAGGCAAAACCCAAACCACCACCTGTCATATCTCCAGAGATCCGGAGAATGAATATATCGTTGTATGCAGTTACCATGGCGGAAGTATCGGTCTTGTGGCACTCGATAAGCAGGGTCTGCCGCTGGCGCTTACGGATACAGCTCAGCATACCGGACACGGCACGCATCCGGAACGCCAGGACCGGCCGCATCCGCATTCGTCCGTATTCAGTCCAGACGGGCGTTTCCTGTTTGTGTCGGATCTGGGGCTCGATCTGATTCGTTCCTACCGGATCAACCGGGAGCGGCAGACGCTCGAGATTCATGACGAAACCCCGCTACACAAGGGAGCAGGTCCAAGGCATTTTACCTTCCATCCGGACGGCAAATCTGCTTATGTTATCAATGAAGTGGATTCCACGATTACTTCTTTTACATATGACAGTAGTGCAGGAACCTTGCATACGGTTGTGACTGTACCGACACTGCCAGCGGATTATGAGGGGGAGAACACTTGCGCTGAAATATCTTTGTCACCGGACGGCCGTTACCTTTACGGCTCTAACCGCGGGCATGACAGTATTGTGGTCTATGCTGTGGATGCCGAATCGGCTGCGCTTACGTGGGTAGAGCATGTGTCTACACGCGGCGGCCATCCGCGCCACTTTACAGTGACCCCTGACGGAGCATATCTGATTGTTGCCAATCGTGACGGGAACAATCTGGTGGTATTTTCCCTCGATCCTGCCAGCGGGCGCCTTAGCTTCACGGGCAATACAGCAGAGGTGTCAAAGCCGGTATGTGTTAAGCCTGCTGTATTCTTCATCTCGTAAGTTATCACAAGACAAAGCGGTTAAGTGGACTTTATTCGGGCTAAATCCGCCAAAAGGAACACCGGGGAATTGCTCCGGTGTTCCTTTTGAATTAAGGCTGTAACGTTATGGTGGTTAGTGGTGATGTAAAATGGCTTGTTATTTAAGTGAGACGGGCTTAAGCGGCACAACCGTGGAAACTGCCGATTTAAAGAGCACATTTTGCCTGCCGTCACCCTGTCCGTGCAAGGTGATCGTGTAAGCGTCGTATGAGGTCACAATTCCCTGCATTTTAACTCCGTTGGTTGTAAAAATCGTCACGGGCACCTTTGTTGAAATACATTGGTTCAACAAACGTTCCTGTAATTTTAGACTTTCCACTTTGGCAGCACTCCATCTTTTTTATGAATTGACTTCCAGGCCAATTATAACACGGGAAAGACTCTTCCTGGAAATGTGGTGGACGGCGCGGAATTAGACAAGGAGGTAGTTATGCTTTATTATCAGTACTGGTCCAGAGGTTTTCGCTGGTTTTTATGGTTTTTGTTAGGATTTAGTGTAATTGCTACGCTTGTATTCCTGAACAAGACGGTTTCCTTTGATACCTATATTATTCATATTGTCCAATCTGCAGAATCTCCTGCACTTACTTCGCTGGCTAAAGGTTTGTCACTGGTGGGTTCCTCCAGTCTGGCGATCGGCATCTCGCTGTTGACGATGGCGTTGCTATTCTTTCTGCTGAAGCACCGGTTGGAGCTGATTTTGTTCCTCTGGGTTGCATTAGGTTCGCAGCTGTTGAATACAATGATGAAACTGTGGTTTCACCGGGAACGCCCCAATATTCACCGGCTGATTGAGCAGGCGGGATACAGCTTTCCCAGTGGGCACTCCATGGCTGCCTTTTCCTTATATGGTGCAATCGCCTATTTGCTCTGGCGGCATTTGCGGCGGCACCGTGAACGGTTTTTACTGATTTGTTTTACGGTCCTGATGACAGGCGGTATCGGGTGGAGCCGGATTTATCTGGGTGTGCATTACCCGAGTGATGTGATCGGAGGGTATACCGCAAGCGGTGCGTGGCTGATGCTGTCTATCGCATTATTTGAAGCCTACCGGAATTCACGAAAGCGCAAATCTGCCGGAACCATTAATCAAGCGGATACCCGCAGGTAGACCTGCGTTGTATCCGCTTGATGTTTGGTGGTTTTCTTTTCTTGAACGATTAGGGTTTGGCTTGATGAGCACTCGACGCATTGGCAATGCTCAGCTTCAGCAAAGCGGGCAGTCCGGCTTTTAGCTTCTGAACTTCGTCAGGTTTCAATTGTCCGTCTTTGATGGACTCATCCAGCTTCAGGCTGGCGGCCTCGCTCAGTTTTTGAATATACTGCTCCTCGGTCCAGCCCTTTTTTTCCTTAGCCAGCGTGTAGAGGGTTTTACCGCTTTTCAAACTGCGGATCAATTCTGTACGATCGATCTCGAGCAGCTTGGCCGATTCATTCAGAATAAAGTAACCTCCGGCTTTAAAGCCCCGCGCATGGTGTGGATGGGAGGAATGTTCTTTTCCCGCATGAATGCTGTCCGGTGCAGGTGAAGGTGTGCTTCCGGCAGCGTTGTCTGCAAATGCAGCGGCTGGAGCCAGACTGAGCATCACGGCTGCGGCAAAGGCTGTTATTCTTTTAATGTTGTTGCTCATGATTCACCTCTTGTTATCGTTATGGGTACTGCAGTACACAGTATTCCCTGGAAGCTGAAAGAATTCTGAAAGCCAGCTTAAGCCATACTAAAAATTCGCCGGCCTTCTCCATGGGTAATAGTGGTTGTACCCTATTAGAAATTGACTTAAGTTCTGCAGGATATACATAAAAGATGTTAATAAAATAGTAAGGAGGGATGATTTTGGCCTTCGGCGCCCGCATACTCAAGACAGGAATGGCTGTCACACTCGCACTTTATCTTTCTGCATTGTTGCATTTTACTTCTCCAGTTGGTGCGGCGATTGCAGCAATCTTTGCCATGCAGCCCTCCATCTACCGTTCATGGCGCTACTTCCTGGACCAGATACAGACCAGCACAATGGGGGCAGTCATCGCGCTGCTGGGGGGAATGGTGTTGTCCAATGAGCCCATCGCGGTTGGGCTGGTATGTATCCTCGTAATTATGATCAGCATGAAAATGAACCGTGCCGATACGATCGGACTGACACTCGTCACAGTAATTTCCGTAATGGAAGCTTCGGGGCAGTGGGAATTTGCATTGACCCGCTTTCTGCTTACGCTCACAGGAATTGTATCGGCATTTTTAATCAATATTACGGTCTTTCCGCCAAAGCCGCGTAAGCAGTACATCCAGCAGATCGAGAGCGTGTTCACCAGCTTGTCGCTGCTGCTGCGGACTGCAGTATCTCATGAGATGAAAGAGAGTGTCTTCCGCGACGAGAAACATGCGCTGGAGGGTTCGATTAAAGCGCTGGCAGATAAGTATGGACTGTTTGAAGAAGAGCAGAAGCAGCTGCGAAGAGCTAAATACAGCCAAACCCGGCAAATGGTGATGTACAAAAATCTGTTATCCTCCCTGCAGAAAGGTTATGAGGTGCTGGAGGCTGTAGACCGGCACTATTTCCAGGCAGAACGGACGGAGCGGACCGATGAGCTGTTCGACAGGCATCTGGAGCAGCTGATTAAATACCATGAATACATCCTGCTCAAATTCGAGGACAAGCTGAAGCCGGGTTCAAGTGACTCGGAGCCGCTTGGAGAGGACAATGACAGATTTCTGCAGCAGGCAATTGAGGGCTATGACGCTGAGAAATCAGGGCAGTTGCGGTTATCTGTTGTTGCAGCAGCTATCTATGATTACGGGTATCAACTTGAGCGCCTCGATAAAGTAGCGGATCAGATCAACCGTGCATCTGCCGATGAAAAAGAATAGCAGGCTTCAATCTGACATACTTACTCTATATAAACAAAAAATCCCGTCCCAAAGGACCGGATCATATACATAATAGGTTATGACATCATAAAGTATTATAATAATGGACTCAAAGACTTGATAAAGTCGGGTGGAATTGCTAAAATAAGAGGATATTGAATGAATATTGTAAAATATGCATAATTATACAAAATAATTATACCATGGGTAAAAATAAATGTCAACCTTCCAAAGGGGATGAAATGCAGTGGAGAAACATGATAGCGAGTGGAAAGAGGAGCAGGAGAGGGTAACGGGTATAACGAAGCTGCTTAAGGGCCATATCCGGCAGTTGTCTGAAGAGCTGGGTCTGCACCGCAGCGATGTTGTGGATATGCGCAAAGATTTCTGGGAAGAGGTCACGGTTAACTTCAGCAGCCCGGATGATCTGGGCGAGACTTCAACCAGTCTGCGGCAGCAGGCGCAAATATTAAATGAACGCGAGCGCCATCATCTGCAGTCAAGCAAAGCGCTTAAAAAATATAAAAAGCTTGTGGTGTCTCCCTATTTTGGACGGATTGATTTCGCTGAGACACCGGACGGAGAGGTAGAGAAGATCTATCTCGGAATTGGTTCCCTGATGGAGGATAACGGCACCTTCCTGATTTATGACTGGCGGGCCCCAATCTCCAGTCTGTACTATGACGGAGCGCCAGGTCCGGCAGCTTATGATACACCTGGAGGACTCGTGAGCGGTACGATGGAACTGAAACGGCAGTTCGTAATTGATGACGGGGTCATCGAAGTGATGTTTGATACCGGAGTAACCATCGGGGATGAATTGCTTCAACAGGTGCTAAGCCACAGCGCGGACGACCGGATGAAGAGCATTGTAGCGACGATTCAGAAGGAACAGAATGCGGTAATCCGCAACGACAAAAGCCGGATGCTGGTTGTCCAGGGTGCTGCCGGAAGCGGTAAAACCTCAGCAGCCCTACAACGGGTCGCCTATCTGCTCTATAAATACCGTGAGGTGCTGCAAGCCGATCAAATGCTGCTGTTCTCACCCAATCCGCTGTTCAACAGTTATGTCTCCACGGTTCTTCCGGAGCTTGGTGAAGAAAATATGCAGCAGACAACGTTCCAGATGTATCTGGAGCACCGGCTGGGCTACGAATTTCAACTGGAGGATGTCTTCAGCCAGACGGAAAGTTTGCTGAATACACCTGACGGACCGGAAGCCTCAGTGCGCAGAGAAGGAATCGGGTATAAATCATCAGTAGCTTTTCTGGATGCCATCCGCCGTTATGTGAATCTGCTGGAGCATGAAAGCATGCAATTCAAGCCGCTGATGTTCCAGGGCCGGGCGATCGTTGGAAAAGAAGAGATGGAGCAGCAGTTCTACAGCTATGATCCCAATATCAAGCTGGCGAACCGGATTGATCTGATGACAGGCTGGCTGCTCAAGAAGATTGCTGCGTTCAGCATGGAGGAGCGGAGTGCCCAATGGGTCGAAGACCAGATTGAGACGCTGGATTCCAGTGAATATCAGCGTGCTTACCAGATGATGCGGCGCAAGGGTGGCGGTCATAACGAGAGCTTTGATGATTTCGATACCGAAAAAAGCCTGCTCGCCCGGTATATCGTCAGCCAGCGGCTGAAGCCGCTGCGCGGATGGACCAAGCGGGGGCGGTTTGTCGATGTTAAAGGGCTGTACAGCCGGTTGTTTACTGACCGGGAGCTAATGGAAACCCTCAACAACAGCAATACTTTGCCGGAGGTTTGGGATGAGATTTGCAGACAAACGCTGCAATCTATAGGGGCTAACGAGCTGGCGTATGAGGATGCAACGCCGTTTCTATATTTAAAGGAGCTTAGCCAGGGCTTCCGGACCAATACGCTAATTCGTCATGTTATTGTGGATGAAGTGCAGGATTATTCTCCATTCCAGCTGGAATTTATGCGCCGTCTGTTTCCGCGGGCCAAGATGACGGTGCTTGGGGACCTGAATCAGGCGATTTATGCCCAGGGCGAGGTGCTTGGCGACCTGGCAGGACTGGTGAGTATTTACGGCGAGGAGAATACCGAGGTGATTTCTCTAACCCGCAGCTATCGTTCGACTTATGAAATTGTTGAGTTCACACGGGCGATGATTCCAGGGGGCGAGCGGATCGTTCCTTTCAACCGCAGCGGGGAAGCGCCACAGCTTACCGTTGTCGATAGTGAGGCGCAGCTGCTTGCCTCGGTTGAGCAGGATATTCTTAATCTCCATGCGGAGGGCTATCACTATGTGGCAGTTATCTGCAAAACGGCGGAGGAAAGCGCACGTGTACATGCCGAGCTGCAAAACAGGCTGCCGGTAAGACTTGTGACAAAGGAGACGCCTAATTTTCAAAAAGGGACTCTGGTGCTGCCCGCATACTTAGCCAAGGGCGTGGAATTTGATGCAGTCATTATTTATGACGGCTCAGCGGAGAGATATGGCAGGGAGAGCGAACGGAAGCTGTTTTATACCGCTTGTACCCGGGCGATGCATTTGCTGCATATCTATAGCCTGGGAGCGCCCAACCATTTCCTTCCGGCCGCCGTGCGCGAGTCTGTAACCGCCGGTTCGCTGTGAGCTGAATAACATCATATTGGCCGTTTTCGCACCTGATGCGGGAACGGCTTTTTTAAAATATAGAATTTATATGCTTCACGCTATAAAGTTTCCTTCTATTTCTCCGTTTCCACTTGCTGGGATGCATACCGGGTCAGCTAATAAACCACAATATAGGAGACTGTGAACGATAACAAAGGTGGTCAATCCATGAAGGACAGAAAATGGGATCTGGCAGCTCTGGCTTCCATTCCGCTTATTATGACGCTAGGCAACTCTATGCTGCTTCCGATTCTGCCGCAAATCTCCCGGGAGCTGAAGATCAGCTCTTTTCAGGTTAGTATGCTGATCACACTATACGGCCTCATGGCCATTCTGATGATTCCGGTGGCGGGTTATCTGTCCGACCGTTATGGGCGGAAAAAGGTTATTCTGCCGAGTCTGCTTATTGCTGCGGCCGGAGGAGCAGTTTGTGTTGCTGCTGCCTGGTTCACAGAAGGGCTGACCGCTTACTGGATCATTCTTGGCGGGCGTGTGCTGCAGGGCATTGGCGCAGCCGGAGCCTTTCCGATCGTGCTTCCCTTTGTTGGTGATTTGTTCAAGGATGAAAAGGTGGTCAGCAAAAGCCTGGGACTTATCGAGACCTCAAATACTTTCGGCAAGGTGCTTAGCCCGATTCTCGGTGCTTATTTAGGGTTGCTGCTCTGGTATGCGCCTTTTATTGCCATTCCGGTACTGTGTGTGATCTCGTTTATGCTTGTCTTATTTCTGGTCCGCAAGCCAGAAGAGCAGGAAGAGGCTGAGAAGACCTCCGTCCGGCAGTTTTTATCGGGCATTGCGGATATTTTACGCCAGCATGGGCGTTGGCTGTATGCTATCTTTGCCATCGGCGGCATTTGCATGTTCGTAACCTTTGGTGTTCTCTTTTATTTATCGGAGACACTTGAGGCGAAATACAACCTTCATGGTGCCATGAAAGGTTTTGTATTAGCGATTCCGCTGGCGGTGCTGTGTCTGTCCTCCTTCGGCGGCGGCAAGATCATCGGGCAGAACAAGTCAATGATGAAATGGCTGGGCTTCAGCGGGATGGTTTTGTTGACAGCGGCGATGGTTATTGCCGGATTCAGTAAAAGTATTTATATGATCATTGGGTTCCTTAGTCTGGGCGGGATTGGAATCGGCGCAGCATTGCCATGTCTCGATGCGCTGATTACTGAGGGGATTGAGCAGGAAAAGCGGGGTACCATCACCTCCCTTTACAGCAGCATGCGATTCATCGGCGTGTCGCTGGGACCGCCGGTGGTGTCGCTGCTGATGACAAGGGGGCACTGGGTGCTATTTGGTACGATGGCCGGAGTGGGGGCAATCGGCGGACTGTTGACATTGTTCGCCGTGACGCCCAGCAAAGGAGAAAAAGGGGAAAAGGGCCAATCGGGTACAAAAAGATTGTCCGAACGGATACTACAGATCTGGCCGCAGCGCGCCCGGTAGTTGTACTTCTATTATTTCGCTGACGGCCGGCTTGAAATTAAGCAGAGGAAACGGTGCTCCGGTTGCTTCTCCATCTGATGGTGAGATATGCAATATAAACCATCAGCAGAAGTGCGGGAGCCAGTGCAGAATAGCGGTACATGACCGCATAGGAATTATACAACGCAACAGATCCGAGGAGCATAGTACCGATTGCTACACCAAGATCCAGTGAGTTGAAGAACATGCCGTTGGCCATTCCCCGCTGGCGCGTGTCAACGGACTGAATCATCCAGGTTTGCAGGGCAGGCTGCATGGATCCGAACCCGATCCCGTAGCATAAAGCAGCCGGGAACAGGGCGGCTGTTGATGAGGCGAAGGAGAGCAGCAGCAATCCGCCGATGATGAACAGGCTGCCGGGAATTAGCAGGGCAGCTGGACCGAAACGGTCATAAATTTTGCCTGACAATGGACGAATGATAACAATGGCAACAGCATTAAACAGAAAGAAATACGCGATATGTTCCAAATGGGCTTCTTTGCCGTAAAGAGCGAGAAAGCCCAGCAGTCCGCCGTATGACACGGACAGCAGTAAGTTCAGCAGGCATGGGATAAACAGCCTGCGAAATGCCCCGCTTTTGAAATCCGCTGCCGGAACCGCAGCGGGTTCCTTGTGCTGACCCGGAAGCACTGCTGTCAGGCGGTGGCCAAGCGGGAAGATTAGCGCCAGTGCGGCCGCGGTAACGAGCAGCAAGGAGCCGAACCCGGGACCCTGCAGCAGGCTTAGACCGATCAATGGACCGGCAGACATCGCCAGGCTTGTCGACAAGCCGAAATACCCCATGCCTTCACCCATCCTGCGAATCGGGATCACGTCCGAAGCCATTGTCGGAAAGGCGGTGCTGGCCATCCCGAAGCCGATCCCGAAGAGCATGCGCATAAGCAGCAGTACGGTTATGCTTCCGGCCCAGTAATAACCGGTGACGGCTACAAGGGATACGGCCAGCCCGAGGAAGATCAGCAGGTTGCGGCCGCCTTTCTCCATGGCCTTGGCCGAGAACAGCCGTGAAGCGATAGCACTAAGCGCAAATAAGCTGGTAACCAGGCTAACCTGCACGGAAGAGGCGTTCAAGGATTCTTCGGCATAGGCCGGGAGAGTGGAAAGTGTCATTTGCAGTCCTGTAAACAGCAGCAGGTTGCAAATTGTCAGCAGAATAAACGATTTTGTCCAGAGACGATCAGGTGTTGTGTTCAATACCATTGCTCCTATTATTGGTGTGAATTTCCAGTGTTGTGATAGATCAGCTCCAGCATAACGCGAAGCTCTTCAAGTTTATCCGGTGAAAGTCCGGCAACCGCTGTTTGGATCGTCTGCTGCTCCAGAGGGATTGTGCTTTCGATCAGCGTCTGCCCCTCAAGGGTGGGATACAGCAGAAAGGCCCGCCGGTCGCTGGGACTTGTTGATTTTGTAATAAAACCTTTCTTCTGAAGCAGCTCCACGATCCGCGCAGTTGTGGGTTGATCTTTGGCTGCCGCTGCGGCAACTTCCTTCTGGTTAATGCCTTCTCGGTCAACAATCATTAACAGGACAGACCATTGTTCGGGGGTAATATCGTAAGGTTTCAAGGCCCGGGCAAACGCATTGGATATCCTCCGGTGGGTGGAGCCGAGCAGGAATCCGAGGAATTGCTGCGGAGAGGAAATAGGCAAAAAAATCATCCTTTCTGAAAATACTTGTTATAACAACTATAGTTAAGACAAGTAAATTAGTCAACCCGACGCAAAAAACACCCCATAGAAATGTATCGGACCCATTATGATCCAATAAGATTTCCACGAGGTGCTTTATGTTAACAGCAGCAGCTGTATTATACTTGCGGAACTTTCTCCCAATCTTTCAGGAAGCGTTCGATACCGTTATCTGTAAGCGGGTGTTTCCAAAGGGAAGGCAGCAAGGAGCCCGGGATGGTTGCAATGTGCGCACCGGCGATTGCCGCTTGCTCCACATGTGCGATGTTACGGATACTGGCTGCGATAATTTCCGAATTCAGGCCGTAGTTGGTCAGGATGGTCTTCAGATCCTTGATCAACTTCATGCCGTCAACGCCGATATCGTCCAGACGACCGACAAACGGGCTGATATAGGTAGCGCCGGCTTTGGCAGCCATGAGGCCTTGAGCCGCGGAGAATACTAGGGTAACGTTAGTCTTGATGCCTTTTTTGGTCAATTCGTAGCAGGCTTCCAGGCCATCTTCAGTCATAGGCAGCTTGATTACGACATTGGGTGCCCACTCAGCAATTTCATAGGCTTCCTTAAGCATTTCTTCTGCTGTAAGGCCAATGACTTCCGCGCTGACAGGACCAGGCACAATAGCCACGATTTCTTTGATTACATCTTTGAACAATCTGCCTTCTTTGGCGATCAGTGACGGATTCGTCGTCACGCCATCCACTAAACCGAGGCGGGTAATACGTTTAATTTCTTCAATATTTCCGGTATCCAAGAAAAACTTCATTGTAAATTTCCTCCCTTGATTTCTTATGGATTGACAAACAGTATGCACAACTTCATTATGGATCATGCCACAGAAAGTTTCAACTGTTAATATGAATATTTCAAAATAACTTTATAGAATATATATCGCTTTCAGTAAGGAGTGGCGTTCTTAATCATGAAGATTTCCTGTGAAAAAAGAAACTCAGCCCATTTTGACCATTCCCGGGCATGTTCTCTCCATGATAATATAGAAACGGTATTGTTGATTTTCTGAAGAATGGCGGGTGACAGAAATGATTACTGTAGTTGGGGGCGTCGTGTTGTTTCTGTTGTTTGCTGCAGGACTGCTTGCCTACCAGAGCAGCCGCATGATCTCTGAGCGGGAGGCGAGTGAATCTGCCGCTCCTACCGGTTCACTGATGTACTCCGTAGTTAATCAAGCGTTCGCAGAACATGAAGAACGGCCGGAGGCGGTTCCGTTATTTCAGTTCACTGTGCTTTCCGGACCGGGAGAACAGCTCGCTAAGGGAGAAAAGGGAACGACGTCCGCTTTATGCCGTGTACCGGCCGGCACGGGAGAGATGGTTCTGACCGACGCGGAGAATTGGATGAGAAGCAACCTCCGCAAAGCTTCCATTGAAGGAGCAAGGGTCGTGTTTGCTTCCTTTCCGGAAAAGGCGGACCGCAGGGGAGAGAAAGAGCTGATTCGAAACTTGGAGGTTACGGCGAGAGAGGAGGCCGAACATGCAAATCATCATTAATGATGTGGCGATATCTGTCCGCGAAGGTGACATTACGTCCTGGCAGGGTGATATGATTGTGAATGCATCCAATTCCGGCCTCTATGGAGGTGGTGGTGTTGATGGAGCGATCCACCGGGCTGCCGGACCACGAATAGCTGAAGAATGTGCGGTAATCCGCCAGAAGCAGGGAGGCTGTCTGCCTGGTGAGGCGGCATTAACGAGTGCAGGCAGGCTGCCTTTGCTGGGCATTATACATACAGTAGGGCCGATTTGGAAAGGCGGAGGCGCCGGGGAAGCCGATACTTTGGCCAAATGTTATGCCAGCAGCCTGGACTTGGCGTACTTAAAGGGTGCGCGGAGCATAGCCTTTCCAAACATCAGCACCGGGGTTTATAATTTCCCTAAAGCGTTGGCCTGTGAAATTGCGCTTCATACGGTCATTGAGTATGTGGCGGCCCAGGATTCCCGGTTGCTGCCGCTGAAAGAGATCTCATTTATTTGCTTTGAGAAGGGTAACGCTGAATTATATGAGGAAACGCTTAAAAATTATATATAGCTGGACTTGCGCGCTGGTTGAAGTGGAGGAGAAACGGTAATGACGTCCATAACTGATGTAATTTTTGTTGTAGTTGATCCCGGGAACGCGGATTTGCTTTCGTTAATTGACCGTCTGGATGAGGATCTGAAGTCCCGCTATCCGCATGAGACCATCTACGTTGTGGATTTCACCGATCCGAAGGTAAAAGAGATGACTTTCGTGGTAGCTTATCAAGGAGAGAAACCGGTCGGCTGCGGAGCGCTGCGCCCGCTTGACCCGGACAGTGCGGTGATGGAGCTCAAGCGTTTCTATGTGGACCCGGGCAGCCGCAAGCAAGGAATAGCCAACAAGATGCTGCTGGAGCTTGAGGCGAAGGCCATTAGTGCCGGCTGCCGGGAAATCCGGCTGGAGACTGGCATCAAACAGCCGGAAGCCATTGCACTCTACGTGAAGCATGGCTATCGGCCGATTGATTTGTTCGGACCTTATATTGGCGATCCGGATAGTTTATGTTACGGTAAGGAACTCTTCTAATCTGATGTTCAAGCGTGGTATTTGCCTGCTGGGGCATTCAGCACCCATTCCAGCATGAGCATCATATCCTCCAGCCGGGTAAGCTGGGCGTTTAGAGCTTCACGCTGCGGGCTGTCCTCGGCCAGTGGTGTCAAACGTGTCTCCAGAGACCTGCGTTGGAGTGTTAATTCATTGATTTTGGACTGAATCTGATTTTCGGTTCTCATCCGGAATCCTCCTGGTGATGATAATTTTATATTGTAAATCTATTTCATTATTATAACGGATAATATGGAGGTATTAAAATGAGTATCAATGTAAAGCAGCTGGCTGCGGAAAAAGCCGTGGAGTATGTGGAAGACGGAATGAAGATTGGCCTCGGCACAGGTTCCACCGCATATTGGGCTATCCGCAAGCTGGGTGAACGAGTGCAGCAAGGACTTAAGATTACCGCAGTAGCTACCTCACGTGCTTCGGAGGAGCAGGCCCGCGAGCTGGGCATTCCATTGGTTGCATTTGGTGATGTTGACCACCTGGATTTGACGATTGACGGAGCGGATGAACTCGATGGCCGGCTTCAACTGATCAAAGGCGGCGGCGGTGCATTGCTGCGCGAAAAGATCGTGGCCATGGGCAGCACGCGCATGATTGTGGTGGCGGATGAGAGCAAAGCAGTAGAAACGCTGGGCAAGTTTCCGCTGCCGGTTGAGATTGTTCCCTTCGCCTGGGAATGGACAGTCGCTGAACTAGCTAAGCAGGGCTGCAAGCCGGAGCTGCGGCGCAGCGGCGATGAATTGTACAAGACAGACAACGGCAATTACATTGCAGACTGCCGGTTTGAAGCGATTGCTTCTGCTCGTGAACTTGCGATGTCTCTGCATGGCATTCCAGGCGTTGTTGAACACGGCTTGTTCATAGGAATTGCCGATCTGGCCATTATCGGCAAGAAGGACGGCAGCATCGAGATAGTGGAAGGTGAAAGCAATCTCTAGTCCGCGTAAGACGCAGAAGCCCGGAAACCGTTCCGTCCGGGGAAAACTTCAGCCGAAGCCGCGCCGGATATGGGCGTGGATGCTGCTAATGCTGTACTGTGCAGCCGTTGTGTACTGGATGTTTATCGGTTTTGGCCGTGTCGTTCATCCGGACGGACCGCTACAATATAATCTGGAGCCGCTGCGGACCATAAAACTCTATTTTGATTTGGACAATGGGGTGCCCTTCTCCGGCCGGCTGGTGAATCTGCTGGGAAACGTCGCCGTGTTCATTCCCTTTGGCCTCCTGCTGCCGCTGCTGAAGCAGCGGCTTAACTCCATGTTTGGGTTAACCTTACATATGGCTTTATGGATATTGCTGCTGGAATCCATGCAAATGCTGCTGCGTGTCGGCAGCTTTGATATTGACGATTTGCTGCTTAACTTGCTGGGTGTGTGGATAGGTTATATTTTTCTTCATTTGGCATGGGGTAAATCGTTAAACTAAAGTTTCACAAAACTTAAGCGTATGCTTTCGAAGTGAGTTTTGTACGAAGTTTTATCAGGAAGCTGTGCTTACAAAACTAAAGCGTATGCTTTCGAAGTGAGTTTTGTACGAAGCTAATTCAAGGCTGTCTATGCTAACAAAACTTTTAGGAGGTTTAACTATGCTGATAGATCTGAAGCATCTCGTGGGTTCTCCCGAGGTGAACGAGCTGCTGGCTTATGCTGTTATTGATGAACCGGATGCACTGCAGCGTACTTCAGCCGAATATAGCGCTCAGGCTGCACTGCAGCTGTGCGGCTGGGAAGAGGAAGGCCTGCTGCTGGGGCTGGTGGGCTTTGAAGAAACGGAAGACGGCTCACTGGACATCCGCCATATCGCCGTACTGCCAGAGAACAGGGGCAAAGGGTATGCGCGCGGAATGATTCTTGAGCTGCTAACTGCGCGTCAGCCCCGTTACCTGCTGGCAGAAACTGAGGACGAAATTGCTGCTGACTTCTACCGCAGCCTGGGGTTCATGGTGTACAGCCTGGGTGAAAATGCCGCAGGAATTGAAATGTTCCGCTGCGTATATGAGGTCGAGGAGTCTGAAGACGAAGAATAACGAGAATAAGCTAAGGGGAAAGTAGAGAGAATTCTCACCTCCTTCCGGCAAACAGCCATTTACGCATGTCATCGTGCAGAATGGCTGTTTTTGTTATGCAAAATGCAAATAAACCGCAGCTGGAATACGAAAAGGAACATATTGACTTTTTGGGCGGCAGACCATATAGTTTTACTGTGAAATAGTTTCATACGTGAACTATTAATAGTGTTGGGAGGTTTGGATTTTGAAAGAAGAGGCAGAACACTGGATCAACCGCTATTTGGATGCGTACATGGTAGTAACTAGGCAGATTAGCGCCCGTGTCAAGGAGCGGATTCCGGAAGGGCTGACCAATGACCAATTTATTATTCTCCGGCTGATAAACAGTCAGGAGCTTTGTACTTCCACATTTTTGGCCGAGGCAGTTGCGGTAGGTAAGAGTTCGATAACGGCAATTATTAACCGGCTGGACGAAGCTGGACTGATTCAGCGGACCCGGGACGAGAATGACCGCCGCCAGGTGTATCTGACACTCACGGAGCATGGGAAGAGTGTGCATCAGACCGCCGAGAAGCAGGTTCAGGAAGTGATTTCTCCCTATCTGTTTGATTTTGAGGAAAAGGATATTGAGAAATTTATTACCATGTTTGAGAAGCTTGCATTTTTAATGCATGAAACAGGAGGGAGAAACAATTGAAGACCATACTGAAAGCTAGATGGGCTGTAATTACAGTCTGGCTGGCTGTGGCGGTCGTGTTATTTTTAACGGCGCCGGCGATGTCGGATCTGGTGCGCGAGAAGGGGCAGATTGCTGTTCCGGATGGCTACACCTCTTCGAGAGCGGCTGAGATTATGAGAGAGGTGGCCGACGCTAAGGGCGGTGAGACGCTGCACCAGGTTGCCCTTGTTTTTAATAAGCCGGGTGGACTGAGCGCAGAAGACACGGAGAGCATTAAGCAGGGCGTTGAGCAGCTTACGGCGAGCAAGGAATCGCTGAAGCTGGATTCCATTACCGACCCCTTTTCTCAATCCGAATTAAAGGATACGCTGATTGCGAAGGACGGGAAGACCATTATGGTCGCACTGTCGGTAAAAGGCGGAGAAGAAGGGGTCAAGGAACTCCCGGCTAAAGTAGCAGCCTTGTTAAGTGATGTAACTGCCGATCATTATCTGACCAGCGAAGGACTGATTACGGAGGATACCATTGTCAGCTCAGAGGCAGGGCTGAAGAAATCGGAGTATATTACCGTTGTATTTATTCTCTTGATCCTGTTCGTAGTATTCCGTTCATTCGTTGCGCCGTTTGTGCCGCTGCTTACGGTCGGACTGAGCTATATTGTATCGCAATCGGTTGTGGCCTTTCTGGTGGACCGGTTTGACTTTCCGTTATCCACATTTACGCAGATCTTTATGGTGGCCGTACTGTTCGGGATCGGGACGGATTACTGCATTCTGCTGATCAGCCGCTTTAAGGAAGAGCTGGCAACCTCTGAGGATACGAAAAGCGCGATTATCACCACCTACCGCAAAGCGGGGGGGACGGTATTCTATTCCGGTCTTGCGGTATTTGTAGGGTTCCTGGCCATTGGGTTGTCCAAATTCATGCTGTACCGTTCTGCGGTTGCAGTGGCCGTTGGGATTGCCGTGATGATGCTGGCGCTCGTGACTGTCGTTCCATTTTTTATGGCGGTATTGGGCAAAAGGATGTTCTGGCCATCCCGCGGGAAGCTGGAGCACAGCGAAAGCCGCATCTGGGGGGCCGCCGGTTCCTTCTCCTTAAAAAGACCGTGGGCTGCTCTGCTGATTGTAGCTGCGGTAGTGGTGCCGTTCCTGGTCACTTATGGCGGCAAGCTGTCCTTTAACAGCATGGACGAAATCGGCTCCAACTACGCATCGGTTAAAGGCTTCAATATTATCTCTGAGAGCTTTGGGCCGGGAGAATCGATGCCCGGCAAAATTATCATCAAAAATGATGACCGTATGGATACTCCTGAATATATGGGTCTGGCTGAAAAAATCAGCCGTGAGCTGGAAAAGCTCGACGGGGTCAAAGCTGTGCGCAGTATGTCGCGTCCTACGGGTGAACAGATCAATGACTTCCTGATCCCGACTCAAGTGGCTACACTGTCAGAGGGTCTGGACCAGAGCAATGAAGGGCTTACGAAGATTCAAACGGGGCTTGCGGAAGCGAGCAAGCAGTTAAGTGACAACGAGCCAAAGTTGAACGAGGCCGTATCGGGCAGCGCGAAGCTGACGGAGGGCACAGCTGAGCTGAAACAAGGTATCGCCGCGCTGGGCGATGGACTGTCCCGTATAGAGAGCGGCATTAAAAGCGGATCGGCGGGAGCCGGTGAGATCAAAGCCGGTCTGGCGCAGGCAGCGGCCAGCGCAGAGCAGCTTGCGGACGCCAATGCTGCACTTCTGGCAGGCTACAAGCAAATCGGTACGGGGCTGACCGCATTGGACGGAGGCGTTGCCGGGCTGCAAACCCAGCTCCAGGGCGTGGCTGCTGCACTTGCCGGGCTGGATGCTTCCTTCACGGGCCTGGAAGCCAGCCATCCTGATCTTCTGCAGGATGTCGATTACCAGACGATTAAAGGAACGGTAACACAAACCGGCACGGGTACAGCCCAGCTTGCCGCAGGACTTGGACAGATTTCAGGGCAGCTAAAAGCTGCAGCTGCCGGTCTGAACAAGGCCAACACCGGATATGCCAAGGCCGTTGCCGGTCAAACGGCGCTGGCACAAGGTCTGGGCAAGCTTGTCGCCGGAATCGGCCAGTTGCAGACGGGCCTGAATCAAGCGGCGGCGGGGCAAGGGCAAATTGTCGATCGCATTCCTTCGATCACAAACGGGTTCGACCAGCTGCAGGGCGGCCAGCAGCAGCTTGCTGACGGGTTCGGCCAGCTTACCGGACAAATCGGCCAGCTTACGGACGGTTTAAACGACAGTGCGGACGGCCTGAAGCAAATCACCGGCGGGCTGACTTCTGCCCAAGCGTACCTGGGGCAAATTCAGGAGGCCAAAGATGATGAACTGAGCGGATTCTTCGTACCGTCTGAGGCGCTGGAAGCCGAGGGTATCCAGCAGATTTTTGATACATACCTGGCAGGTGACGGCAAGGTGATGACGCTGGATGTTGTTTTCTCCGAGAATCCCTATAGTTCCGAAGCGATTGACAGCATTGGAGATATTCAGGCTGCCGTGGACCGGGCTGTGAAGGGCACGAAGCTGGAGAATGCGGAGACCGCGATCAGCGGAGTGACCAGCACCTATAGCGATCTGCAGAAGATTTCCAATGAGGATTACTCGCGGACCGTTATCCTGATGCTGGGCGGTATTTTCATCATTCTGGTATTACTGCTAAGATCGATTATCATGCCGATTTATCTGATTGTTTCACTTGTTATCACTTACTTTACGGCGCTGGGAATTACGGAAGCCATCTTTGTGAATCTGCTGAATTATTCCGGGATTACCTGGACTACTCCATTCTTCAGCTTCGTTATGCTGATTGCGCTTGGGGTGGATTACAGCATCTTCCTGATGGCCCGCTTTAATGAGAACAAGACCTGGGATGTGCGTGAAGCGATCCTGCATGCCATGCGCAATATGGGGACAGTCATTCTGTCGGCTGTAGTGATCCTGGGTGGAACCTTTGCCTCAATGTATCCTTCCGGTGTATTGTCGATGATGCAGATTGCTACTGTAGTTCTGGCCGGTCTTGCTCTTTATGCACTGGTCTTCCTGCCGTTTTTCGTCCCGGTTATGGTACGGATGTTTGGCCGGGCGAACTGGTGGCCGTTTTCTTCGGCATCAGCGGAGGATCATCCGAAAACATTAGATTTATAAGATTCGGCATGACTTGAATAACAGCAAAGAGCAGGCTTCCGGGACAGTGGAGCTTGCTCTTTGCTGTTTATGAAGAACCAGGGTGAAAAAATATTTCATACATAGAGGTAACCTTTCAGCCCTATGCTCCATCTAATCAGCTGTATGGAAGCAACAAGCAGAGTTTCAGCTTTCTGAACGAAAGGAGGGGATCGATTGAATAACGGACAAGAGGATCAGATTAGACGTGCGCAAGCAGGGGACAGTGAAGCTTTTATTCAACTGGTTAAGGGGCTGGAACGGCAAATGTACAGTATGGCCAAATCCATTGTCAGGAATGACGAAGACAGTGCGGATGTTATGCAGGAGACGGTTATGAAGGCGTACAAAGCATTGTCCGGATTGAAAGAGCCTGCTTTCTTCAACACTTGGCTATTTCGTATTCTGATCAATGAATGCAATATGATTCTGCGCAGACGGGATCGGGTAGTCGTCATGTCCGAACCTCCAGAGCATCTGCTGGTATCGTCTTCGTTTGGGGAGGATATGGATCTCCGTAATGCCGTCAGCAGTCTTGAGGAGATTTCACGGACCATTGTCATTCTTCATTATTATCAGGGGTTGACGCTGCAGGAAATTGCCGGGCTGCTGGAGCTGTCGGAGAGCGCAGTTAAAACGAGATTACACAGGGCAAGGAAAACCTTATATGAATCTCTGGCGGAGCCCGCGGAAAGGAAGATGAATGGATGAATCAGCAACAATTTGAGAGCAGGCTGGCAGGATTAAGGGAAGAGCCTCTTACAGAGCTGCCGGAGCTCGTACAAGCCCGTATGAATGATACCTACCGGGTAATTGGCGGAATGGAAGGAACAGATCCTAAGGTTCCAGAAACAGCAAAAACCTCTAGGAGCCGGAGAAAACGTTCTTGGCTTACCCGGGTTATGATCAGTGCTGCCTCTGTGGCTGCAGGGCTGGTGTTGATTATCAGCCTGGGGTTCGTGTCACCGGCAATGGCTGATACCTTGAAGCAACTGCCGTTCCTGGAAAGTGTGTTCAAGGTGGCAGGCGACGCCGGGCTTAAGAAAGCAAATGAGACTGGTGTAACGGCGGACATTCAGCAGAGCGTTACGCATGACGGCTTGACGTTCAGCGTGTCGGAACAGATGTATGATGGGAGCCGGTTGTCCCTGGTGCTTACCAGAAAGCAAGATGGTAAGGTTGGAGAGGAAGGACCCTTGTCTGATTTGTGGACTATTCCCGATCCTGAGACCGGCTTGTTGAATAGGATCGATTCTTATGTCAATGGAGCTGAGGTCATCACCGGAGGGGGGATCGCTTCAGGAGGCCCGGATGCGCCTGACTCCGTTATTGTTACAGTCTTTAATAATTCAGAGAATCAGCGGATTCCAGATGAGTTTGATTTCAAAATGTCATTTACCGTTCCGGGAATCCGGCAGCCGTTCGAGTTTGAATTTCCGGTGAGCAAGAATACAGCGGGAGGCTACATTCTGACTCCTGAAGTAACCAAAATCCATGATCATATTCATCTGCGGGTCAAGCGGCTGGAAGTTAGCGAAACCACGACCCTGCTGATGGCAGAGTTTAAGGGGGAACAGGGAGAGGATGTAAGGGCCTTTCAAGAAGCGATACCGGAAACATATAAGAATAACGGGTTTTTGTCTATCTTCTTTGATGTAATGGATGAACAAGGGCGGGAGGTTCACATGCTAAGTATGAGCGGTGGCTCCGGTGAAGGCGATACTTTAGATTCCAGCAATGTGTATGAGCCATTTCAAACCATACCGGAGAGTATTGTAATCAAGCCCTACGTCTGGAAGGATGGACGGAAGCTTTACATTCCTGAGTTTGAAATAACCGTTCCTGTAAAATAGCATAAAAAACCTCCGGCATGCACAAGTAGTGCAGAAGCCGGAGGTTTTTGCGTTTTGTGTTAATGATTGCAGGAAGGAATAGGCGTATAATGGAGCCATCCCGGTTATTTATGTACCGCTGAGTCAGCGCAGCTTTGCGAAATAACTGCGCAGCGCCCAGCCCCGTTCCTGCCGCTTCTTGTACTTTGGCAGTGAGCGGTAAATGGCTGTGGATTCGGCAAAAGCGCGTTTGGCGTCTTCATTTCTGCCCAGTGCCTTGTACATAGAGCCGGCCAAATAGTAGGCTTCACTGGAAGAGGACTGAATTTCCTGGAATTGTCCTACATAATAAAGAGCTTTGTCGTGGTCGATATTGCGGAAAGTCTCGGCGAGACGGAGATAAGGCTGCCCATATTGCGCTCTGCGGTTGATTTCCAGTCCTTGAAGCATTTGCGCTTCCCCCTCGGGAAGCTGTCCCAGCTTGAGATTCACATAACCAAGCTCCACCCAATATTCGGCAGATTGCTCGTACCGGTCAGCGATCTGCACAAGCAGCTCTTTGGATTCGCTGAAACGCTTGCGTTCAGTCATCAGCCGGGCCAGATCGAATTTGGCGGAGACATCATTCGGATTCAGCGAGATGGTTGTCCGCAGCTTGGAAATTTGCCGGCTCCGGCGGAACGGCTTCGTGATGCTTGGAAAGATTCCGACATATCGGCGGTCGAGGAAATACAGAATGACCAGCAGGATGATTAGGGCAAGAAAAGGATTGCCGACCAGATTTAACAGCATGAAAAAACCGAAGAATTTTAACATGAATTCCCTCCATTAATGATTGTGTTTCCATTCCGCAACACGGTTAGTTTGTAGTATGACGTTGCAGAGCAGGGTAATTATACCATATTTGCTAGCGGATCTGAGCTCTATTTTGAAGTGGTTTTGATTCTGGAGAGATTTTTATTATCCTGGTTCTGAAAGAAGGATGAAACTTGGTGACAGAGACAACAGCAGTAACTTTACGCCCCTTAGGCCAATCATCGTTATCCGTTTCACCGCTCGGGCTGGGCTGCTGGCAGTTCAGCCGGGGAAGCGGAATCGTAGGAAGATACTGGAGTAATCTTAAGGATGAAGATATTCTGGATATCGTGCGTGTCAGTCTGGAAGGCGGTATGAACTGGGTCGATACCGCAGAGATCTACGGCGGCGGTAAATCAGAAGAGGCGCTTGCCCATGCGCTGGATCAATTGCAGCAGGAGGGCAGTCTCCATGCCCAGCCGCTGATCGCCACCAAATGGTGGCCGATGCTCCGCACAGCGAAATCTATTACCTCTACAATTGATGAACGGCTCACCTGTCTGGGCGGGCGAAGCATCGATCTGTACCAGATTCACCAACCGTTTTCCCTGTCCTCAATAGCCAGTGAAATGAAAGCGATGGCCGGTCTGGTCAAGGATGGCAAAATCCGTTATGCAGGGGTCAGCAACTATTCGGCCCAACAGATGGTGGAGGCGCACAGGATATTGCAGCAGTATGGTCTGACTCTGGTCTCGAACCAGGTGAAATATAATCTGCTGCACCGGAAGATTGACGTGAATGGAACAATGGAAGCGGCGAAGGAGCTGGGCATCTCCATCATTGCATACTCTCCGCTGCAGCAGGGGATTCTGACCGGACGTTTCCATAAGGATCCTTCACAGATCCGTGCAGTTTCGAGGATGCGGCGGATGCAATCCGGACTGGATGAGAAGAGCCTGGCCCGCAGCAAGCCTCTGATTGATCTATTATCTGTTTTGGCCGAGAAATACGGAGTGACACCGGGCCAGATTGCCCTGAACTGGCTCATACATGTTCACGGGGATACAGTGGTCGCCATTCCGGGCGCTTCCAAGGTCCGGCATGCGGAAGAGAACATCGGGGCCATGAGTTTCCAGCTTGTTAGAGATGAGCTGGAGCAGCTGAATGAAGCTTCATGGGCAGCCTTGAAATAAACATTCGATACCAAGAAGATTATAGCCTCCTGCCGGATTATCGGTGCGGAGGTTGTTTTTTTTTCCTGAAAGTGCAAAAAAAATGTTTAGGGATGGAAATGATGGGTTAAATAAGTGATAAGAAAATGCGCAACCACGCAAATTTAGGTGCAGATTACGGAAGGAGGTTGAACCTTAATGAATATGACAGTACATAATCTTATGGCTTTCAATCATCAGTATTTTAGACCTCAACCCGTGGTCGAAGCCAAATCTTCTAACTCCGATGACAAGACTCGCAGCTTTCAGGATATCCTGAATGAGAAGCTGAAGACATCAACGAATGAGCTGAAGAGATAATTAGGAAGTTTATGACACAGTGATGACAATGATAGAAGCCGGACAAAGATCCCTCTGAGGGGGTCTTTGTCCGGCTTCTTTGAATTTAGCGGATATTGGCCGCCTGCTGCAGGCGTGCTGCAATGGCGAGGAAATCCTCCTCTGAAAAGCCCGGAGCAAATTCTTCCGGCACTTCCGGAGCTTCGGCAATCGGAAATCCTTTAGGGGAGTCTTCAATGACCTCTAATGGCTGGCCGTCTTCAGGGTGCGGCCGATTGGAATGAGCTTGCCGACATTTACACCGGTAGCCATTTCCAGCACTTTGGCGTAGACCACCACATGCACTCCGCCGCGTACCAGCAAATACCCGACCACCTCACGTGCAGCCGGATGGTCTGTCATTTCATAAACCTTCATCTTTTTTGCTGCGGAAATTGAAAGACTGGAACAGGTAATTGTTCAATGTGGACATTTCCCCGTATTTCCCGCCAAGCAGTTCCTGAACAGCAGCGGCAGCATTGGGATCGGGGCGTGCGACCTCAGGAATCTCAATAGCAATCTCGTCAAATCTTGTGAACATGGGAGCACCTCACTATGGATTCTTGTTGGCTGACCAGCCATTCCTTGCTCTATAGCGTCTCCCTGCCTGTCAATCTATACTCAGTGCTATAGTTAATTTCCGTGCGTAATGTTGGTTGCTCCAAAGCTGACGCCGGGTGCGGTGTCTACGAGATACAGTCCTCTCCATTCTCAAACTATTTGAGCTAGGGTCTGATCTCAAAAAATTCGCAGCTCCGCCGGGAATAGTAGGTTAAATCGCTGACCCGCGACTGGATGACAACATCCGAATCTGTAAATCGGACAACTGTCGCTCCGGAATTCACCAGATGATCGTCCTGAAAGACGCGCACAGGCAGCTTGCGGTCAACGGCATCCTGTAAATCACTGTCTGTCAGTAAAGGCCGGTTGATAGGCATGAAAGGTACTCTCCTTTGATGGGTGAATAATTGCTTGAAATAAAACCAGTATACCTGTGCAGAGGATAGAAATCCAATGGTTCCAAACGGGAGGCGGCTGTGGAAATGGGTGTATTAGAACCTGAATTTACCATATCGTAAATATTTCCACCTCAAATCGGAAGTTTGCCTCCTCAAAAAAAGATTTCTCCTACTGTACACTAAGACTTGTAAGAGAAACCTTTGAGAGGGGTACAGAGGAATGAAAAAAGCAAAGAATCTGGCGTTGACGCTTGCTTCAATCATGCTCGTTGGTTCACTGGCAGCATGCGGAGGTAACAACAACGCTGAAAACAACACTGCGAAAAATAATGCAGGTAACAACGTTAAAAGTACAGATGCACCGGCAACGGAAGGAGATAAAACGGAGCCGGCTGAGAAGGTTGAGCTATCATTCTGGACACTTGGCAGTGTTAACTATGAAGAGCTGGCGAAAGAATATACCAAGGAACATCCGAACGTTACAATCAAAATTCAGAACACCGGTGACCAGACTGCCCATCACAACAATCTGACAACTGCGTTGTCGGCGAATTCGGGAGCGCCTGATATTTTTCAACTTGAAATCGGTTTCATGGAACGTTTCCTGGGTGCTCAGGATAAATTCTACAACCTGAATGATCTGGGAGCAAAAGATATTCAAGCCAATTATCTCGACTGGAAATGGAAGCAAGCCTCCTCTGTTGACGGCAGCTTCCAGCTCGGACTTCCAACGGATATCGGTCCTACGGTTGTCTACTACCGCACGGATTTGGCTGAAGCAGCGGGATTGCCAAGCGATCCGGAAGGGTTCAGTGCTGCTATTGACTCATGGGATAAGCTCGCTACTGTGGCGAAAGCCTACAAGGACAAAACCGGTAAATACTTTTCTGACTTAACAGATCTGACGTATAACGCGCTCCGCGACCAATCTCCTGATGAAATCTACTTCAGCAAAACTGACGGCAAATTTATCGGAGATACCAATCCGCAAGTGAAAAAAGCTTACGATTTCACCGTTAAAGGCATTCAGGAAGGTTGGATCAGCAATATGCTGCTGTGGTCTCCTGAGTGGGGTCAAGGCATGACCGACGGATCGTTCGCAGTAGTTATGGGTCCTGCATGGATGGCCGGCTATATTAAGACCAACGCTCCTGATTCTGCCGGTAAATGGAAAATTGCTCAGCTGCCCGAAGGTGCCGGAAACTGGGGCGGTTCGTTCATCACCCTTCCTAAGGAAGGCAAACATCCGAAGGAAGCTTATGATTTCATTCAATGGCTCGTCAACAAGGATAATCAGCTTGAATCGTTCAAAGCTAAGGGTCTGATGCCTTCCATTCCTGCACTGTATGAAGATCCGGCATTCGTAGATTTCAAAGATGACTTCTTCGGCGGCCAACAAATCGCAGTTGAATTTGGTAAGGCGGCTAACCGTGTTAAACCGGTGTACTACGGACCGCTGCATGACCAAACCGATACCTTCTTCAAGAACGCGCTGAAGAACGTAATTGAGAAAAAAGCCGATCCTGCCAAAGAGTGGGATGAAGCAGTTAAACAAGCGAAAACACTGGAGGAACGCAGTTAAACATTTCAATTAGGAAATGATACCTGTAATGCCGGATTCATGGAGAGCCGCACCCTCTGTGAGTCCGGTTTTAGTGAAATAGGAAGACGTAATCATCGATCAAGACTCCTATCGGAGTTTTTGCTATATTCCCTGGAGGTGTGACATGGCTGAACCCGTAATTACGAGTCCACATGCCGAGAGCAAACGCCCTTTTTTAACTGAACAAAGACGGAGCCGCATCACTGCCTATACATTTATTTCTCCGTTCTTTATTCTGTTCTCGATATTTGGACTGTACCCGATCTTCTTTACATTTTATTTATCTTTCTTTAAGTGGGACGCGCTCAATCCGATGAAATTCGTCGGGATGAAGAACTACGATCTGGTCACAAGCGATCCGACCTTTTGGATTTCCTTCACCAATACGCTGATTATGGGCCTGATGGGCACGTTGCCGCAGGTGTTTCTGGCGCTGCTGCTCGCAGTGCTGCTGCATTCAGGAATGACGCGGTTTAAGAAAACCTTCCGTATTCTGTATTTCATGCCCAATATTACGTCGATTGTGGCTGTTACGCTAGTATTCAGCACCTTGTTCGGCAACAACGGGATGATCAACTGGATGCTGAACGGGCTTGGACTGGACAGCATGGCATTCAACTCCGGCTGGTGGGGCGTAAAGATTGCCATCTCCACCATGGTTATGTGGCGCTGGACGGGCTATAACGCGATCATCTTCCTGTCGGGCCTGCAGAGCATACCGATGGATCTGTACGAGTCCGCGCGGATTGACGGTGCGAACAGAAGACAGCAGCTGTTTTCCATCACGCTGCCGCTCCTCAAGCCATTCATTATTTTCGTATCCCTCCAATCTACGATTGGTGCGCTGCAGCTCTTCACAGAGCCATATGTATTCTTGGGCCAATCCGGGACCGGATCAACCCGCCAGGAAGGGATTACAATGGTTACTTATTTATACAGCGAAGCATTCCGCAACGGATTCTTCGGTACGGCGGCGGCTACGGCGGTTATGCTGTTCCTCGTCACTATTCTATTCTCCATCCTTAATATGCTGATTACCAGAGGCACAGGCGGAGAGTCTAGGAGGAGAAAAGCGTGAGCACATTGCGAATATTCAGAAAAAAACCGGATGACCTCGGTTTCTTCGGCAAGTTGGGGTTTTATTTCCTGCTCATTCTAGGAGCATTAATCTCTGTCTTTCCGTTCTATTGGATGTTTGTTGTAGGAACCAATGACAAGGGCGCCGTGTTCCATAAGCCACCTTTGTTAACCATCGGTGACCAGTTCTTCGACAACTTCAGCAGAGTGCTGGAACGGTCGGATATCTTCCTGGCACTCGGGAACTCGCTGTTCGTCTCGTCCATGGTCACGATTTCGGTTGTGTTCTTCTGTACCCTGGCGGGCTATGCATTTGCCAAATATGAGTTTCCGCTAAAGAATATGCTATTTGTGTTCGTCATCGCTACGCTGATCGTTCCCCAGCAGCTGGGTGTAATTCCGACTTATGTTATTATGTCCAAACTGCACTGGATCGACAGCTTCAAGGCGCTTATTGTGCCTGCGATGGTCAATGCCTTCGGGATCTTCTGGATGCGCCAGTATATCTCCTCGGCGGTGCCTACCGAACTGATCGAAGCAGGACGGATTGATGGAGGCGGACATTTCCGGATCTTCTGGAAGATTGCTGTTCCTGTTATTACTCCGGCAATGGCTACGCTTGGCATACTTAATTTTATGACGGTATGGAATGACTTCTTCTGGCCGCTCGTCGTCCTGAAGAATAAAGAGCATTTTACCATTCAGATCGCTCTGCAGCAGCTGTTCAGTGCACGTGATGGTCTTGACTACGGGATGATTATGTCAGCAACCTTTACGGCCACACTTCCGCTGCTCGTCGTCTTCCTGTTCTTCAGCCGTTGGGTAATTGCCGGTCTGACCTCAGGCGCAATCAAAAGCTAAACTGGTTTTTAATGTTAAACAAGGAAATAGGGAGTACCGTGAAGAATAATAATGGGCAGAGACAGCAGGAGGAAGGGAAAGGCATATGAAGCTCCGCCGCAAAATCTTGTTCGCTATTATTCTTCTCGTGTTCATTCCCGTGATCGTGATGGGAATTGTTACGTATGCGAATTTTTCCAGTGCCATGGAGAAGAAATCAAGCAATTTTTACTGGATCTCACTTCTGGAGACAGACCGCAAGCTTAAGTTTGCACTTAGCGAAATCTCATACATTACAAATTCGGCTATTATTTCGCCAAAAATTCAGGAAACGCTCAAACAGCCGGATTTTGTACTGACCTACGACATTAAGCAGGATATTAACAACCTGCTGATCAATCATCCGATGATCACTTCTTTCAGTCTTTACGGCAAGGATCGCCTGATCTATCAGTACAATGCCCCTATGCCCTTCAATGAGATGCGCCATCAGAACTGGTACCGCGCGATGGAGGAAGCGGAGGGCCGGCCGGTATGGTCGGGACCCGGAGAGAATGGCTCGGAAGCTACCGGCAATCCGGTACTGGTGCAGTCCAGAATTATCAAGGATTCTTATTCCCTGGAGGATATCGGTTATCTGGTCGTTTACGTTAAACCGGATTTGCTTGACCAAATTTTCTGGGAAGCTGCAACACTGAAGAAAGGGGATATTCTGCTGGTCAACAAGCAGGGGAATATCGTCTTTAACAAATCCGGTGAGCATATCGGGCAGCAAACCCATTTTCCTTTTCTGCAGGAGGGTTACGCCCAGGCTCAGGATTATTACATTGACAATTATCAAGGAGAGAAATCACTGATTACTTTCCTTCCTTCTCATAATTTGGACTGGAATTTGGTGGCCATCACTCCCATGAATCTGATATCCTCGGAATCGGACTCTATTCGCAATCTTGCCATCATTCTATCCACAGTATCGCTGCTGTCCGCCTTTTTGTTTGACCGCTATTTCATCCGAAGGCTTGTGCGCAGCATTAACAGCGCGGTCAACGGTATGAAGCGGGTCAAGCAAGGAATCTTTACTCCGATTACGACACCTTTGCGCTCAGATGATGAAAGCGATCTCTTGATTGACGGCTTTAACCGGATGAGCTCGCAGATCAGCGAACTCATTGAGCAGGTGCAAACGGAGCAGGGCCGCAAAAAGGAAGCGGAAATGCAGGCATTGATGGCGCAGATTAACCCGCATTTTATTTATAATTCACTGGAATCCATCAACTCTATGGCGGTGCTGGCGGGGAACAGGGATATCAGCAAAATGGTCGTTTCTCTCGGCAGGCTGCTGCGGATCAGCATCAGCCAGAATCAGGAGCTGATTCCGCTGCAAATGGAGTTTGAGCATGTCCGCCACTATCTGGATATTCAGAAATTCCGTTTTGAAGACAAATTCTCTTACGCCATTGACTTGCCCGATACCCTCAGAAATGTGATGACCCAGAAGCTGATTGTTCAGCCGATAGTGGAAAACGCGTTATATCATGCCATTGAGCAGATGGAAGAGCATGGGGTGATCACCATCGGTGCACAAGAGACAGGTAAAGATATTATTATCATCGTCAAGGATAATGGTCCGGGCTTCGATCTGGCCACACTGATGAGCCTATGGAATACAGAGCACAGCAATCCGAAAAAGTACAGCGACAGCGGCGTAGGCCTGAAGAATGTGCATGAGCGCCTGAACATCCGTTTCGGCAATCCTTATGGTATCCTCGTTTGTTCGTCCCCTGGACTCGGTTCGACAATCTGTATCCGTATTCCCAAAATCCAGCCATGAAAATAAGCGAAAACGGGATGAAAGAGGGGCGAGGAGCTGTGAAATGGGTGATGAAATGGGGCTGGATACTGCTCTATATCCTGCTTATGGCCGGAGCGGTATTATTTATAAATTTTGGCAACAGGGAGCCGATTGAAGATAACTCTCCGGAGAAGATTACACTGACCTTCCGCCATTTCTGGATAAAGGAGCATGATAAGCCGCTGCTTGCAATATATGAAGAGGTCGTTCAGGAATATCAGAAGGAACATCCCAATGTCAAAGTGAATTTCGAGGGACTCGACCAGACGATTCACCGTGAGCAGAAGCTGAAAAACGAGATGGTCACGGGTACACCGCCGGATATGTTCGTGCTGTTCGGCGGTGCGGAGATTGAGCCGTATGTCCGCTCCAACCGGTTGATGGATCTGACTGATTTTGTGCAGGAGAACGGGCTGAAGAACCAATTCAGTGATCTGCATCTATGGACCTTCAACCAGCATATCTACGGATTGCCGATTGAGGGAAATGCCGAGCCGCTGTATTTCAACAAAACGCTGTTCAGCAAGCTGGGCATCAAAATTCCCGGGACGGTTGCTGAACTGGATGTTGCGATTAAGACGCTAAAGAAAGCAGGGTACATCCCGTTTGCTCTCGGCAATGAAGACCGCTGGCCTGCCGGGATATTCGCCCATTATTTAATGGACCGGTATGCCGGACCGGAGCTGATTCAGAAGCTGGTTACCGGGGAGGATGGGAGTACCTTTGAGAATAATTTGTATTCCCAGGCTTTTCAGCATCTGGAGCAGTGGATTGAGGAGGATGCATTCAGCGCCAAATCCAATGATTTATCGACGGAGAATGCGGTGCGTTTATTTACAAGCGGTAAGGCTGCGATGTATTTGAACGGTAACTGGGATATTAATCTGTTCTCGGGAGACACGGCTCCGGCAGATTTTCAGAATCAGGTAGGAGTGATTCCTTTTCCCGCCCTGAACCAAGGGACAGAACCGTCCATCGCGGGAGGTTATACGATAGGAATCGGTCTCTCCTCCAGCCTGAGCGGAAGTAAGCGGGAAGCGGCGCTGGAGCTGATGAAAGCATTCTATACAAAAGAGATTCAGACACAGATTGTGTATGAGGGATTAAGAATACCTTCGATGCGGATCACCATTGATCCGGATAAGACAGGACCGGTATTTGCTCAGGTAATGGCTATGATGGAGGATAATCACCAGAGCTTTGTTCCGTACGACAACCTGCTGTCTCCAGAAGTGAAGAAGACCTTCCTCAGTGTCATCGAGGAGATGATCGGCGGAGGGATGCAGGCTGACGAGGCGCTCGCGCAGCTGCAATCCGCTTCGGAGCAATACTGGAATCTAATACAAAGTTCTACAGTTCAATAAACCTGGGGGTGCCGGAAATGACTGCACGGCAAGAGAAATACAAAGTGCTGCTAGTGGATGATGAGCCGATTATTCTGCGAAGCTTGAAGGTGGCGATTCCCTGGGATGAGCTGGGACTTGAGATTGCGGGAGAGGCCAGAAATGGTGAAGTGGCGCTGCGGCTGATTGAAGAGAAAGCGCCGCAGATCATCATCAGTGATATACGCATGCCTGTCATCGATGGTATCGCCCTAATGAAAGAGGTGCTGCCCCACAGCTCCAAGCTGATCTTTATTTTTATCAGCGGCTATGGGGAGTTCGAATATGCGCGTGATGCACTGCGGCTCGGGGCATTTGATTATTTGCTGAAGCCGATTGACCATGATGAATTAACGGAGATGCTGACCCGGGCGAAGGTGAAACTGGATAAACAGAAGGAGAACGAGCAGTTGATGCTCTCTGTACAAATGCTGTCGACGCTCGCAAGGGAGCGGATGTTTACGGAGTTCACGCTCGGTAATTCGCGGCCTTTGCAGCATTTAAAGTGGCTGGAGAACAGCGAGCTGGAGGGCGAATATTTCATGGCTGTCGTCAGGCTTGACGACTATGCGGCCCTTGCTGCAAGATGGAGCGCGGAGGAGAAGCATCTCTGGCTGTTCGCAATCCGCAATATCCTTGAAGAGTGGTCAATGGACAATGGCGCGCTTTCTGTGTTCCCGTTCTACAATGGAGAATGGGTGCTGCTCTTTCCGGGAAGACTCGGGGAAGGAAAAAGAGAGCTAGGCGAGAAGTTGGTTGCTGATATTAAAAGGTACTCCAAGCTGGCCTGCTCGATAGGGATTAGCCGCAGCACGCAGGGGATCGATCAATTGAGCACCGTATATCCGCTTGCAGCCAAGGCGCTGTTCCAGCGCTTCTATTCCGGCCAAGCAGGTGTATTTATTGAAGAGGAGACCCCGGATACAGGCGGCAGGGATGTGAAGTATCCGAAGGAGCTTGAGGTTTCGCTGATCGAAAGCATCCGCACGCTGAACATGGAACGGATGCTGGTGCTGTTCGATGAAATGGCCATCTTTATTGAGGCCCAGGCGTTGTCCAAGGAGCTGGCCGAACGGATCATCATCGAGATGGTTGTGGTGCTGTACAGGCAATTTGAGAACCTGAACATGCAGCCGGACTGGTCGCTGGAGGGGTTGCTTGGCAAGCTGCACGGCCTGGGAACCCTGACGGCAATGATTAACGTGCTGAAGCAGGAATTCCGTGAGTGGATGCTGGAGAGCAACAAAGTGATGGCCCGTGAAGACGGACGCAGCGTTGTTGAGAAAGCCAAACGTTATATTGAAGACAATTATCATAAAGATCTCAGTATTGAAGAGCTGTCGGAGGTAGCCGGCTTGAGCATCAGCCATTTCTGCACTTTATTTAAGCAAATATCCGGTTACACCTTTCTTGAATTCGTTACCAACTGCCGGATGGAAAAGGCCAAATATATTTTGCAGAACAGCAATGTGAAGGTCTACCAGGTAGCTCCGCTCGTTGGTTATCAGGACCCCCGTTATTTTACGCAGGTGTTCAAGAAAGCGACCGGCAAGACGCCGACAGAGTACCGCGAGGAATACACGAAGCAGGCATAGCAGCCTGGGGGTAATTTCCGGAACACTTGATAAAGCGCAGCAACGATTTGAATTCTATTTGATGAAGTGCACAGATTTCTCTGTGCGCTTTTTTTGCTGGCAGCTGGGCTGCTCATGAGTGCCGCAGGGACCATCGCTATGGGATCGGCGCATAATGTGCTGCTCGCGATTTTGCTTCAAGCGTTGACTGGCTTCTTTTATCCTTGTGTTCATATCGGCATCAATACACTGATTCTGCAAAATACGGAGACTGCCTATATGGGCCGGGTAGGCGGAATTATGGGACCGATGGTAGAAAGTTAGCTTAATTTGAGGAAAGTATGACATTTGTCATACTCCCTCCTTGATATTTATGACTTACGGGTATGACACTTCCTTCTCTATAATGAAGTTAGATGAATGTGACCGGAACCGGACACATCCGAGGAGGAAACAAACACGATGACTACGAAACAGACATCCCAGCTTTCCAGTTTGAAAAAAAGTGTGGCTCCCTATGAGAAAACAGACCGCAAAGCAAGCGTAAGGCAGCTTATTAATACACTTGGACCGCTTGTCCTGTTATGGGCGGCTGCATATTTCAGCCTGTCCGTCTCCTACTGGCTTACCCTCCTGTTTGCGATTCCGGCAGCGGGGTTTGTGATCCGGACCTTTATTATTTTTCATGACTGCTGCCACGGTTCGTTCTTCAAAAGCCGTAAAGCCAACGATATCATAGGCACGATCACGGGAGTATTAACCTTGGTGCCTTATCGCCAGTGGAAACACAGTCATTCCATCCATCACGCCGGAAGCAGCAATCTTGAGAAAAGAGGCATCGGCGATATCTGGATTATGACAGTTGAAGAATATGAGGCTGCCAAGCCTTTGAAACGTTTATATTACCGGATTTACCGCAACCCGCTGGTTATGTTTGTAGCTGGACCTATCGTCGTTTTCCTGATCCAATACCGTTTTAATGCCAAAGGGGCAAGACGCAAGGAGCGGATGAATACTTATCTGACTAACATTTTGATCGCAGCGCTTTATAGTGGTTTGATTTTGGCCATCGGCTGGCAGGCATTTCTGCTGGTACAGCTGCCGATCGTATTTGTCTCAGGTTTCCTCGGCATCTGGTTATTTTATGTACAGCATCAGTTCGAGGATTCGTATTTTGAGCATGAGGACGAATGGAGTTATGTAAGTGCCGCCGTAGAAGGCAGCTCTTACTACAAACTGCCGAGACTTTTACAGTGGATCACCGGGAATATCGGGTTTCACCATGTCCATCATTTAAGTCCGAAGGTGCCGAATTATAATCTGGAGCTGGCCCATAATGCCACTCCGCCGCTGCAAAAAGCGACAACGATCACGATTGGCAGCAGCTTGAAGGCCCTTCATTTCCGCCTGTGGGATGAAGAGAATAGAAGATTTGTAGGCTTTAAGGAGATCAAAGCAAGACTGCGGCAGCCGAAGCCGGCAGTGGAAGCGTTAAAGGTACGCAAACCCGGACTTCAAGGCGAATAGAACCAACTTTATCTTAAAAATGACACTATAACAGGAGAGGAAGCCAGAACCGCTGAACGCTGACCGGTGCTGAGCTTTCTCTTTTTTGTTGCGGGTTGCCGGTTGCTGCAAGGTTTATGCTAAAATGGAGGTACAATATTGCTGGCAAAAAGGATGGCTAACATGCAGAAGTGGCACCATATATTCCATAAAAGTACAGGTCTGAGCCCTTATGTATGGGTCATTTTTTACATTCTTCCCTTCTATTTTATCTTCCGTTCGTCCTCGATGGACCGGTGGGTATACGGAATTCTCATGATTATTGTATTTTTTGCCTGTTATGTCCTAGCCTTCAAATCAACGGGCTGGGTGGTCTACTTCTGGACAAGTGTGCAGATTATTGTTTCTATAACGATGACCTTGCTGTTCGGGTATATGTATTTTGCGTTATTCCTGGCTTTTTTTATCGGGAACATCCAGAAGCGGGTCGGATTCTTTACGCTGTATTCAATTCACCTGCTGACCACGATTATCGCCATCAACTATGAACTGATTACACGCAATCCGGTATTCCTCTCCCAGCTCCCTTTTGTGCTCGTGAGTATGATTGCGGTGGTCCTGTTGCCTGCTACAACGTATAACCGCAACAATCAGGATAAGCTGGAGGTCCAACTGGAGGATGCCAATAAACGGATCTCTGAACTCGTCATCATGGAGGAACGCCAGCGGATCTCCCGTGATCTGCATGATACACTGGGACAAAAGCTGTCGCTCATCGGACTCAAGAGTGATCTGGCCGGCAAGCTGATCAACAAAAATCCGGCGCAGGCCATCGTCGAAATTAACGATGTCCGCCAGACAGCGCGAACAGCGCTCAAAGAAGTCCGTGAGATGATTACACAGATGAGGGGCATCCGGCTTGAAGACGAGCTGGTGCGGATCAGGCAGCTCCTGCAGGCTGCGGAAATTGAATTCGTGCTGGAAGGCAGTCCCAAGCTGAAGAATACTTCGCTAATTACGGAAAATGTGCTGAGCATGTGTATTAAGGAAGCGGTGACGAATGTGGTAAAGCACAGCGGTGCCACGGTCTGCAAAATTATCATTGAACCCTCGCGCGTAGATTTGGTTGTTAAGATACAGGATAACGGCAAGGGAATTGAGGGGACTTCTTTATTTTATAAGGGCCATGGAATGCAGGGAATTCAAGAGAGGCTTGAATTTGTAAACGGTTTGTTGGACATTGTGAAGGACGGAGGGACAACGATTGTCATTAAAGTGCCCACAGTCATCCAGCAGACGGAACGGGAGGCGAATCACTGATGATCAACATTGTAATTGCTGAAGATCAGCGCATGCTGCTTGGCGCCCTGGCTTCATTGCTCGACCTGGAAGAGGATATGAAAGTGGTGGGCCGGGCAGCTAATGGTGAAGAGGCTGTAAAGCTGGTCCAGCAGCTCAAACCGGATATCTGCATCATGGATATCGAAATGCCGGCAATGACCGGACTTGAGGCGGCGGAGGCGCTGAAGCAATCCGGCTGCAAAATCATGATTCTGACCACCTTTGCCCGGGCCGGATATTTCGAGCGTGCCGTTAAATCTGGCGTAAATGCCTATTTGCTGAAAGACAGCCCCAGTGAAGAGCTGGCTCTCTCAATCCGAAGCGTTATGGCTGGCAAACGGTTGTATGCACCGGAGCTTATGGATGAAGCTTACAGCAACGAGGCCAATCCGCTGACCCAACGGGAGAAGGAAGTGCTGGGGCTGATTGCCGACGGCAAAAATACGAAAGAAATCGCGAGCCAGCTGTACATTACGACCGGTACGGTCCGCAATTATATTTCGGTTATTCTCGACAAGCTCGATGTGGGCAACCGGATTGAAGCGATTACTAGGTTCAAGGAGAAAGGCTGGTTTAAATGAGGAGCACTGGGGGACTTTCGGAGTCACCCTATTTTTTTGCTCATTTTCCGGGATTTCATCTGCAGAGGTGGGACGATTTTACTATTTTTGCCACGGATGAGGGATTGCCATTGGAACAGCAAACCATTTTTGTTAAGATAAATGCAAACATGTGATCTTATCCGTGTTAATTGGTTACGTGTTAATTGGTTAATAGAAGATATATCCAATTGTTTGCTTGATATCTTTCGATTTATTATGCTATCTCATTTGGGGAGGAAACTGATTTGCCTGAACTGACATCATCGTATGTAGATTCGCTCGCACCCAACGCCGCTGCCATGAAGAATGGTCAGGGGCTGGTGAAGAAGAAAAGCTTCGTGCAGTTGAACCGTTCGGAGAACGGGGAATTGCTGTTCGGGCAGTGCTCGGGAAGCGGAAAAACGCCTTATGAGTGCTCTGCGGACTTCATTGTGCCGGATAAGCCAGTGTTCCGCTGCACCTGCCCCAGCCGGCAGTTCCCCTGCAAGCATGCGCTGGGCCTGCTGTATGCCTATGCTGAGGGTCAGCCTTTCACAATAGCTGATGTACCCGGGGACATCTCCGCCAAACGCGAGAAGGCCGAGAAACGTGAAGAGACCAAGGTGAAGCAAGCTGTCGAAGGCGGGGAAGCTAAGCCTAAGAAAGTTAATAAATCTGCGCTGAAGAAAAAGATCAACGCTCAGCTTGAAGGGCTTGATCTGCTGGAGAAGCTGGTCCTGTCGCTTATCCGCAGCGGATTGTCGACCATTGACAGCAAAACGCTAAAGACGATTAAAGAACATGTGAAGCAGCTTGGCAATTATTATTTGTCAGGAGCACAGATTGAACTGCGCCGGTTCGCGCTGCTGCTGGATGAAGGCCGTGACCGTGAAGAGAGTTATACATATGCGATGGAGCAGTTGACACGGCTTCATGCTTTTATTAAGAAAGGGCGGGCTTATCTGACCGCAAGGAGTGAGGATCCCGAGCTTGCCCTGGATCATGAATCCACTATTGATGAATGGCTGGGACATGCCTGGCAGTTGTCTGAACTGAAGGAATATGGGCTGGTGAAGGAAGAGGTCGAGCTTCTGCAATTAGCCTTCTACAGCTACGATGATCTTGCCCGTCAGGAATATGTCGACCTTGGCTACTGGCTGGAAACGAACAGTGGAGAGATTCACCGGACGGTATATTATCGCCCTTACAAGGCAGCCAAACTGATGCGGGAAGAAGACAGCTTCTTTGAAGTAGGCCGGATTCCCTTGCTCTACAAATACCCCGGAGAGATGAATGCCCGGGTCCGATATGAAGAAATAACAGCGAGACCTGTTACTGAGGCTGATTTGAAGGAGGTTTACAGCAAGGCTCACCGCTCTTACGCGGAGGTGCTCAAGCAAGTAAAGAATCAGCTCAAGAATCCGCTGAGTGATAAATCGCCTGTGCTGCTTCTGCATGCAGCAAGTCTTGGGGTAACCGAAAGCGGCCAGTATGTTATCACAGATGAGTCCGGCAGCAGACTGGTGCTGGAGGATATCCCTTCGCTGCCTCAGGGGACGGTGGATTTACTGCCATTTCTGCCAGCTTCCTTTCAGACGGACTGTGCCATACTTGTGATGTTCGAGCATCATTTGGATTCAGGACGGCTGACTGCCCAACCGCTGACGATAATCAAGGACAAGGCGGTAACCCGGCTCTTGTACTGACCAATCATTGAGATCATAAACTTGATTTATATACCTATAGGGGGACAGCCCATGAGTACAGCATTATTGCAAGAGCTTCACCAAGAGGTGAGAAGACTTTATATCGCCGGAAGTGATCTGGCAGCCGGAGATTTCCGGCTGAAGCGTCTGCTTCCGCAGTTTCAGCAACTTGGTGAGCGTGCTCCAGTCTTCAAGAGACTGGGTGAGGGTATAACGGCTCTGATAGAGCCCGGCAGTACAGCGGAACCAGTATCCGCTGCAAAGCTGCAGGAGCTGACGCTGCTGCTGGAATCGGTGCTCTACACCCAGGGGGCTACGGCACCAGACGGAAATCCAGGTCCCTTGCGGGCGTTTTATTTCCCGGCGGAGACCCGGCTGCCTTACCGTAGGCTGGCCGCTGTGAGACAGGCATTGACCACGACGGGAAGCGGCAGATATGAGATCGTAATCGAAGCTTTTAAGGAAGGCGTATTTCAGGATATGCGCCTGCTTCCGCTGGCTATTGCCGCGTTGAAAGATCCTTATGCGGAGCTTGCAGATTTTGCGGCGGCAGAGATTCTTCCGTCTTACGGCCCGGCTATCGCCGAATATTTGATGGAGCACTTTGATCCGGCCGGCGGCAGAGGCGAGGTCCGCAAGCTGCAGGTGATTGGCAAAGTGGGGGGAGCCGGCGTGCTCGAGCAGATCTCCGCAGCCGCAGAGAGCGGCAGCGATGATGTCCGGGCGGCAGCCATCGGATGTCTTGCCGGGCATGAAGCCTATATCCCGTCACTGCTGGAATGGACGACGGACAAGAAGAAGACCATCCGGGAAGCTGCGTTTGCCGCTTTGGCAGCAGGCGGTTCCCTGCAAGGGGGGGAACGTCTGCTGGAAGCATTTTCGCTGAAGAAGGACCGGGCACTGGTGGCGGAGGCGCTCTGCAAGTGGCCTTCGGCCCGAATTGCAGACCAGCTGGCGGTTCGATTTATGGAGGAGCTGCGTGAAGCTCCTCGGGACAACGGGGACAAGAAAAAGACGGAAACATATTGGAATGGATTAGAACCCTATCTAACCGCTCTCTATAGGGAGCGGAATAGTCAACTAGATGAAGCATACAGTTATGTGATCGGAGAATATCCCCGTCTTGTCTCGTTTGGCTGGCTGCCGCTTATCGATCAGGCAGCCTGGTATACAGAAAAGTCGGATACTGCAGAATCGCTGGAGCTGCTGAAGGGACTGGCGAAACAAAACATGCGCTATCTGCCGAATGTTTTCCGTGCGGCTCAGCAGCAGTTGAACCCGGAGGAATTGTACAACCAGTTCGGCGGCACGATGTTGAACAAGTTGAAATCAATCGTCTCGAAGGAGGCGGCACAGCGTGATCAGCAGCTTCTGGAAACGCTGGAGCGGCAGATTATGAATGTGGAACGGGTGGCTTACGAAACACCTTGGAGTTCTTCTAGAGACAGGCTCCAATACTCGAGAGAGATGATGCCTGCGGAGAGAATTGCCGCAGAGTGGGACCCGCGCTGGCTGGACTGGTTCATTGACCGTGACGCACTGGAGCTGGTATGTGCCTTTGCCCAGCCGGGGCATGAGCGTGCCCGCAGCTACCTCATGGAAAAGCTCCAGGGGCAGAAGAAACGCAGAATGCAAGAATTTATCACGAATATCTTTATTGGTCTGGAGCGTACGGATATGCAAGAGGAGGAGCGCCAGGAGCTCCTAATGTCTGTGCTGGAGAACGATCGGCTTTATAATCCTTATATCTTTGATTATTACGTGTTCCAAATGATGCTTCGTTTTCCGGTCAGCTATATCAGCCGTATTGAAGCTATTGTTCCGGTATACAGATACGAATGCGCACAGCAGCTTGAGTATTTGCTTAACCATTTGCGGAGCCAAGAGTAAAGTCATTAGAGGGAGATGAGTATATGTCAACGGGACAAGAGCAGCTTCAGGATTACATGCGGCTGCCTGCGGAGGTATTATATCGTGAGGAACTGGAAGCGCTGCGCAAGGAGGACAAAGGGAAGATTCCTGCCGGCTGGCAGATGTCTCCCCGGGCGGTGCTGACCTTCATAACTGGCGGCAAAGCCGGGAAAACGATCATTACACCGAAATATATCGGCAACTCAAGGTTGATTGAAATGGCGGTTGCCACCCTGGTCACTGACCGGGCGCTGCTTCTGATCGGTGAGCCGGGAACAGCCAAATCCTGGCTGTCTGAGAATCTGGCGGCGGCGATCTACGGCAACTCGGGGCTTGTTGTGCAAGGGACCGCCGGAACCAGTGAAGAGCATGTGCGTTATTCCTGGAATTATGCGATGCTCCTGGCGAATGGTCCTACTCCGGAAGCGCTGGTTAAGAGTCCGATCATGCGCGCCATGGAGGACGGCGGAATTGCCCGCTTCGAGGAAATCTCCCGCTGTGCTTCCGAGGTGCAGGATGCGCTGATCTCCATTCTGTCGGAGAAGACGATCTCTGTTCCGGAATTGGGCAAGGAGGCGGGCGCCCGCAAGGGCTTTTCCATTATTGCCACAGCCAACACGCGGGACCGCGGAGTCAACGAAATGTCCGCCGCACTCAAACGGCGGTTCAATATTATTGTGCTGCCGGCGCCTTCCGATCTTGAGACGGAGCTGGCCATCGTGAAGAAGCGGGTTGCTGAAATTGCTTCTTCGTATGAGCTGCAAGCTTCCGTTCCGGCGGATGAGGCACTGCTGAAGGTAGTTACCATCTTCCGGGAACTGCGCAGCGGCATGACGTTAGACAAGAAGGAGAAGGTGAAGTCACCGGCTGGGGTTATCTCTACGGCAGAAGCCATTTCGCTGCTGACCAACAGTATGGCGCTGGCGGCAAGCTTCGGCAGCGGCGAGCTGACTGACGATGATCTGGCTGCCGGACTTCAGGGAGCGATTGTCAAGGATGATGATAAGGATAAACTGGTCTGGAAGGAATACCTGGACAATGTGATGAAGAAAAAAGGAGCAGAGTGGCGCGGCCTGTACCAGGCTTGTAAGGAGATGAACGAGTGATTAAGGCTGCTGAAGCTGGAGTGCATATTTTCGGGGTGCGGCATCTGTCACCGGGCGGCGCAAAGCATCTGCTGGAATACCTGGATCAGCTTCAGCCGACAGCGGTGCTGATCGAAGGTCCTAGCGATGCTTCCGATGAAATCCGCCATCTGACTCATAAAGTTACGAAACCTCCGGTGGCGATTTTAGCCTTTACTGATGAGCTGCCGGTGCGTACCGTTCTCTGGCCCTTTGCCGTCTATTCTCCGGAATATCAGGGCATGAAGTGGGCTAAGGAGAATGGAGCGGAGGCGTTATTTATTGATTTTCCTTCTTCGGTAACGCTGGGCTTGCAGGATATGAAGAGACAGCAGCGGGGCAGCGGGCAGGAAGCTAAGCCCGCTGCTGTTGAAGCCGAAGAGCCTTCTGCAGCAGTAATGCAGGACGAAGAATCGCTCTACAGCCGGATTGCCCGGCTGGCAGGCGAGTATGATTATGACATGTACTGGGAGCGTAATTACGAGCATAATGCGAATGCCGGGGCATACCGTGCAGCGGTCCTATCCTTCTCCGCGCAAATGCGTGAACTGGCGGAAGAGAAGGAGCTGCGGGAGCAGCCGTCCGAATATGCCTACAATGCGCTGCGTGAGTCTTATATGAGGCGGCAGATCAAGAAGATGATTGCCGCCGGGCATGAGCCGCAGAAGATCGTCGTCATCTGTGGTGCCTACCATGCTTCGGCTCTGGCCGATCTTACGGAGAGCATGAGTGATGAAGAACTGGCTGCGCTGCCTTCACGCAGTACGAAGCTGACGCTGATGCCTTATTCGTATTACAAGCTGTCCACGATGTCCGGCTATGGCGCGGGGAACGGGGCCCCCCATTATTTCCAAATGATGTGGGAAGCCATGGCAGCCGGGCGGCCGGAGGAGCTGCCGCATCTGTACCTGTCTTCGGTGGCGCGCCGTGTGCGCGGCTCCGGCACACACCGCTCAACCGCAGAGGTTATTGAAGCGGTCCGGCTGGCGGAGTCGCTGGCATCGCTGCACGGCGGCAGTGCACCCACGCTGCGGGATCTGCGCGATGCCGCACAGACGCTTCTCGGCCACGGTGAGCTGTCGGTTGTAGCCGAAGCTCTGGCCAGAGTAGACGTTGGCACAGCCATTGGCAGCCTTGCCGAAGGGGTCAGCCAGACTCCGATTCAGGATGATCTGAACAGGCTGCTTAAACGTTATAAACTGGAGAAATATAAATCGACGGTAGCCAGTGAACTGTCGCTTGATCTCAGGGAGAACCGCAGAGTGTCAAGCGTTGAGGCAGCCTATCTGGACCTGCACCGTTCTGTGCTGTTCCACCGGCTCACTCTGCTCGGCATTTCATTTGCCAAGAACCGGCCAAGCGGTCAGGAAGGAGCTACCTGGGCTGAGCACTGGGTGATCCAGTGGTCGCCCGAGGTGGAGATACAGGTTGTAGAATCCACCTTGCTGGGAGAGACGGTGGAAGTGGCCGGAGCCTATGTGCTGCGTGAACGGCTGCAGGAATGCCGCTCCATCGCCGAAGCTTCGGCGCTCATCCGGATTGCCTGCCAATGCGGCATGACTGCCCAGATGGAGGAGGCCAGCAGAGTGCTGCAGAATCTGGCTGCCCTCAGCCGGGATGTGGTCGGCATCGCAGCCGCCGCCAGCGAGTTGTCGACGATTATCAGCTTTGGCGATATCCGCAAGGTGGATACCGCGCCGCTGGTACCGCTGATGGAGGAGTTGTTCCGGCGCGGCTGCCTGTTCCTGCTGGATGCCAGCGGCTGCAACGACGAAGCGGCCGGCAATATGCTGACTGCCATCAATGAGCTGAACGGGATTTCACTTGAGCATGGCGAAACGCTCGATGAAGGTTTATGGCTGCAGGAGCTGCAGCAGCTAGCAGAGCGGGATGACCGCAATCCGCGGCTGTCCGGCTTCGCCTGCGCCATTCTGATGGAGCGGGCTGCAATTTCTGCGGAGGAAGTCGCAGCGGAAGTGTCGCGCAGATTATCTCCGGGGATACCGGCCGATCTTGGAGCCGGCTGGTTTGAAGGGCTCTCCATGCGCAACCGGTACGGACTGCTGTCGCGCATGAGCCTGTGGGAACAGCTGAACAACTATATCAATGCTCTTGCGGATGATGAATTCAAGCGTGCACTCGTCTTTCTGCGCCGGGCATTCAGCACCTTCTCTCCACGGGAGAAGACGATGATTTCCGAGCTGCTGGGCGAGCTGTGGGGTGTGAATGTGGAGCAGGCCGCAGAGATTCTCACCGGGGAGCTGAAGGAGGAAGAGGCCAAAATGCTGGATGAGCTAAATGATTTTGACTTCGGTGACTTTTAGATGACGGCGGAGAACAGGCAGGAGAATACGGTATCCCGCTGGCGGCTGATTCTGGGTCAGGAAGCGGAAGAAGCGTTGTCAGGCTATGGTGAAGGCGGCAGGCTTGCGCTGACAGAAGAGGAATTGATTATGGATGCAGCGCTTGCTGCCATCTATGATGAGACCGGTGCCGGCAGCAGCTCCGGGAATGCCGGCACTGCCAAGGGCAAAGGTGCCGGAACGGGGCGGAGCGCAGTCCACCTTTCGAAATGGCTTGGGGATGTGCGCAATTTTTTCCCGGAAGATGTAGTTTCGATTATTCAGAGCGATGCGATGGAGCGCAAGGGCTGGAAGCAGCTGCTGTTCGAGCCGGAGCTGCTGGCTGCCGTGAAGCCGGATATCAAGCTTATTGGTACCCTTCTATCACTAAAGGGCAAGATCCCGGAAAAGACCAAAGACACAGCAAGAATGCTGGTTCAGGCACTGGTCGACGAACTGGTCAAGCTGCTGGAGACGGATATCCGCCGGGCAGTGACAGGGGCTTTGAATAAGCGGCAGCACTCTCCTCTGCCATCGCTCAGCGGGCTGGACTGGAAGCTGACAATACAGCGGAACCTGAAACATTATGACTCGGAACGACGGATCATTATCCCCGAGCGGTTTTATTATTTTGACCGGGCGCGCCGCAGCAAAGAGTGGACGGTAATTGTTGACATTGACCAGAGCGGTTCCATGGCCGACTCCATTATCTGGGCTTCGGTCATCGGCTCGATCTTCGCCAGCATCCCGGCACTTAACACCCGTGTAGTAGCTTTTGATACAGAGGTTGTCGATCTTACCGAACAATGCGCCAATGATCCCGTAGACATGCTGTTCGGCATTCAGCTGGGCGGCGGTACGGATATCCATAAATCGGTGAAGTACTGTGAGCAGTTCATTGAAGAGCCTAAGAAGACACTCTTTATCATCGTCTCGGATCTGTATGAGAACGGCAATCAGGCCGGGCTGGTACGGCGGATGCGCGAGCTGCGCGAGGCGGGAGTCCGGACGATGACCCTGCTGGCTCTGTCGGATGAAGGGAAACCTTCCTATGATGAACGTCTGGCGGCGCAGCTGTCACGGGATGGAACCCCGTGTTTTGCCTGCACGCCTGCGTTGCTGCCGGCACTGGTCGAAGGCGCACTGAAGGGACAGGATTTGGGCGAGCTGGCCAAACGTCTGGGAGCTTCATAATCGCGTCTGGTTCGGTTTGAAGGGCGAGATAGATTGAACTGAAATGTTTAGAGTAAAGGTTCAGTCACGACTGCGGGTAATGTTTGGACTTCCGGCCGCTGTTGTCTTCGGATTTCTTGATTATGACCACCGCTGCTCGCGGTTGAAATCCGAAGACAAAGGCGGTCGCTATCGCTCCTACAGTTCCAAACTTCCCCTCCATCGCTCCCTTTCCTCAAGTTTATAATAATATTCCATACCAGCGGACTCTTCAGGAGATTGTGAAATTCCTGAATGAATGGGCTATATTTATTAAAGGAAATACTTACTTTTCGTTCACATATTGTGTAAGCTGCGTATATCATTTATAATCGGTTATTAAAAAGCACCTATCAATAGGAGCTGCTTGAAAGGAAATGAATTTCTTATGTCAAGTAAGTTAAGAGCGGGTATCGTCGGCGGTACCGGTATGGTGGGTCAACGGTTTATTGCACTCCTTGAGAATCATCCCTGGTTTCAGGTGACAGCTATTGCCGCCAGTGCCAATTCGGCAGGCAAAACGTATGAACAATCGGTCAAAGGCAGATGGAAGCTGTCTACACCTATGCCTGAAGCCGTGAAGGGCATCATGGTACAGGATGCTTCCAAGGTAGAGGAAGTGGCTGCGGATGTCGATTTGATCTTCTGCGCCGTGGATATGAAGAAGGAAGAGATCAAGGCGCTGGAAGAAGCTTATGCGCGTACCGGCACGCCGGTAATCTCTAACAACTCTGCGCACCGCTGGACTCCGGATGTTCCAATGGTGGTACCGGAAATCAACCCGGAGCATCTTGAGGTCATTGCACAGCAGCGCAAACGTCTGGGTACGGAAACCGGGTTCATCGCTGTGAAACCGAACTGTTCGATCCAGAGCTACGTGGGGATGCTGCATGCACTGAACGAGTTTAAGCCTTCGAAGGTTGTCGTGACAACTTATCAGGCGATTTCCGGGGCCGGCAAAACGTTTGCTGATTGGCCGGAGATGGTGGATAACGTGATTCCGTTCATCGGCGGCGAAGAAGAGAAGAGCGAGCAGGAGCCGCTGCGGATCTGGGGAACGGTTACGGACGGAGGGATTGTCAAGAGCGAACAGCCGGTGATCACTTCACAATGTATCCGTGTGCCTGTCGCTGACGGCCATATGGCTGCAGTATTTGCCTCCTTTGAGCAGAAGCCGTCCAAGGAAGAAATTCTTGAACGCTGGAACAGCTACAAAGGACGTCCGCAGGAACTGGAACTGCCAAGCGCACCAAAACAATTCATCACCTACTTCGAAGAAGATAACCGTCCTCAGACTCAGCTCGACAGAGATATCGAGAACGGCATGGGCATTTCTGCCGGCAGACTCCGCGAGGATTCGCTGTACGACTATAAATTCGTTGGCCTGTCTCACAACACTGTGAGAGGCGCTGCCGGAGGAGCTGTGCTGATTGCCGAGCTGCTGAAGGCTGAAGGTTATATTCAGCCGAAATAAACCGCCTGAACTACTGAATTTCATCCGCTGAATAACAACCCGCCGGACTCGTTCCGGCGGGTTGTTTGTGTATTTTCCTGACACATTGCCTATAGTAATGGTAAGATAGAGAAATGCAAGGCGAAAACTGAATACTGACGGAGTGATATTGTGGCAAAAAGCAAAGGCGGCGGCACAGGCAGAGGAACAGGCAGCAAGGGCTGGACGCGCTGGAACAAAACAGCGAAGCCGGTGAAACCGAAAGGTGTAGCTCCCGGTAGCCAAGGAAGCAAAGGAAATGCTGCTGCCAAGAGCAGCGGGGGAACTCCATCCGGTCGCAGCAAATAACAGAGCGTAGTGCTCATAGATTATGTGAACTGAAGCATCTGATTTTGTACGCTGAAATCAGATGTTTTTCATTTCCGGGACGGAAGCGGGATCAGCATGAGAATTAATAAGTATATCAGCGAAACGGGTCTTTACTCGCGCAGAGAAACGAACCGGATGATCACCGCCGGGCGGATTTCTGTCAATGGAGAGGTTTGTGAACCGGGTGCCACCGTAGAGCCGGGGGATGTTGTAGCGATTGACGGACAGACCGTAACCCCCAGCAAGGAGAAACCTGTATATCTGGCACTCAATAAGCCTGTTGGGATCACTTGTACCGCTGCGCGGCAGGTGGAGGGCAATATTATAGATTTTGTCGGTTATCCCTCACGGATCTTTGCTGTCGGCCGTCTGGACAAACATTCCGAAGGTCTGATCCTGATGACCAATGACGGAGAAATCGTGAACACCATGATGCGTTCAGAGAATGGACACGAGAAGGAATACAGGGTAACTGTGGATAAACCGGTGAGTGAAACCTTCCTGCAGGACATGTCCTCCGGTGTCGCGATTCTGGGAACGGTGACCAAACCTTGCGTGACCTATGCGGTTAGTGAATATGAGTTCGGAATCATTTTGACCCAAGGACTGAACCTGCAAATTCGCCGCATGTGCAAAGAGCTGGGCTACAGAGTGCTTAGACTGAAGCGGATACGGATTATGAATATTAGTCTGCACGGACTGGAACGGGGACATTGGAGACATTTGGGCGAGGAAGAGCGGGAGGAGCTTTTTTCCCGGCTGAATGGATAAGCAACAGCTGAATGCAGGCGAAAAAATCCGCATCAGAACGCTACTCTCAGCGGGCTGTGCGGATTTTTATGAATATAAGCATTTATACGCTTCCACTTGAATCAGAGATCCTCACGACAGTATCTTCGGTTCAAATTGCTTGTTATACAAATCCCTGTAGACCCCGTCATTCTTCAGCAGCGAGTCATGTGTGCCTTCTTCGACGATCGCGCCGGCCTTCACCACCAGAATCGTATCAGCGGCCATAATCGTGGACAGCCGATGAGCGATGACGAGGCTGGTCTTGTTCAGGAGCAGTACATGCATGGCCTGCTGGATATAGTATTCCGACACCGTATCGAGCGAGGATGTGGCCTCATCCATGATGATAATCGGCGGATTTTTGAGCAGCACCCGGGCAATGGAGATTCGCTGCTTTTCACCGCCGGACAGTTTAATGCCCCGGTTACCCACAACCGTATCATAACCCTCAGGCAATTCCATAATAAAATCATGAATATAAGCGGATCTGCAGGCATCCATGATCTCTGCTTCGCTGGCCTCTGGATTTGCGTACAACAAATTTTCCTTGATCGTTCCGTTGAACAGATAGGTATCCTGCGTCACCAGACCAATCTGTGAGCGAAGCGAGTCCAGTGTGAAATCGCGGATATCCTTGCCGCCGATGGTGATTGCACCGGAATCAAGCTCATAGAGGCGCGGGATGAGGTTCGTGATTGTTGTTTTGCCGGCACCGCTGGGCCCGACGAGGGCGGTTAGGGTTCCGGCAGCAGCAGTGAAGGAAATATGGCGAAGCGCCGGTTTATCCTGCTGATAAGCGAAGTTTACGTCACAGAATTCGATGTCCTTCCCGGAAGCGTTGATGTGCAGGGCAAGCGGAGAATCGACAATCTGTGGATCCATGTCAAAATAATCAAAGATTCGCTCAAAAAGCGCTGCGGAGCGTTTAATATCGACATACAAATTCGTCATTTGCAAGACCGGCCCGTACAGTCTGCCGAGTAAGGCGACAAAAGTGATGATCGTACCGACTGTTAGCTCACCTTGGATGAACAGATATCCGCCATACAAGTAGATCAGCAGCGGTCCAATGCTGGTAAAGGTGGAGAGGACCATCATGAACCAGCGTCCGGCCATGGATTGGCGGATTTGCAGATGTGTAGCTTCTGCATTAATCGTTTTGAAATTTGAATATTCCGCTTCTTCTTTGGTGAACAGCTTCATTAATAAATAGCCGCTGATACTTAACGTTTCCTCAATGACTTCATTCTGTTCAGAGAATTTCTCCTGTGTTTTTTTAGCCAGCTTCCAGCTCAAATTGCCCATTTTACGCGTAGGCAGTATGAATAGAGGAATAACAAATATTCCAAGCAGCGCCAGCTTCCAGTTCATAATAAAGAGCGTCACCGCAGTCGTGGCAAGGATAAATAAATTGCTGGCAAAATTAACAATCGTGTTGCTGAACACACCTTGAATTCCCGAGATATCGCTAGTCATCCGGGTGATGACTTCCCCCTGTTTGACACTGGAGTAGAACTGCAGCGGCATCCGCTGGAGATGACTGTACATCTGGTTTTTCATATCATGGACGATATTTTGCGATATAAAAGAATTCAAATAATTTTGCAGCACTCCCAGCAGTCCCGAGACAACGGTTGCGCTTAGTGAAGCCAGGACCAGCAACAACAGCAGATGCAGATTTTTGTCCGGCAGCGCCTGGTCGATAATATGCTGGATCAGGATGGGCGGCAAAAGCCCCAGAACTGCAGAAACACATAATACGATCATAACCAGCAGCGTTTGCTTCCAGTAGGGAAGAAAATACTTGGAAATCCGCAGCAGAAGCTGCTTGGAAATCTTCGGATGCAGCTCATCATCAAATTTTAGCTTGCCATGCCCAGGTCCGCCGCCAAATCCTGCTGCACCAAAACCTCTTGACATTACACATCACCAGCTTTGTGTGGAATTTTGTTGTTAAGTCTCTTGCTCCTGTGCCAACGCCAGCTTGTCGAGCAGTTGTCTGTTCATCCGCAGGAGGGTGTCAATCTCTTCCCCGGAAAACTGCTCCAGTGCCGATTCCAGTACTTTATAGGAAAAAGCCTCCCCGTTGTACCGCTTGCACAGCTCTTCTCCGGCAGGAGTAATATAGAGTTTGGTTTCTCTGCGGTCCTGTTCCGAAATGACCCGGGTGACCAAATTTTTCTCTGCCAGAGCATCAATGTGAGTGCTTACCCGGCTCTTGGCAAAAACCAGCCGTTCGGTAACTTCCTTCTGTGATTGGCCCGGATTGTCTTGAATAGAGTTCAGGATGCCGAGCTGATGCACCGTCAGCCCCAGTTTTGCTGCACTTTGGTGTGCAAGCTTCTTGAGCTGGCGGGACACCGCGAAAAAGGAATGATAAACCTCACTCGTCTGCTGCGGATCAATCATGTGTGCGGACCCCCTTTACTGAATATAGTTACGTTTGTGAACAGTTAACAAAGTAAACTAATAATACACCTGAAACAGCGGGATGTAAATGCTATAATTTACCTACCACTGTATAAAGGAGTAAAGCATGAACATTGACCAAAAAGGTTTTGAGGTAAAAGGCTTAAGCTACATTATCAGATCCGCCGACCCTGCAGATGCAGCGAATTTATCGCAATTAAGGCTGCAGATTGACGGCGAAACCGAAAATATGGACAGAGTTCAGGGTGAGGGAGTTATCGACACTTCCGGCTTTGAACAATTGATCGCCCGGGATACGGAAGATGACAGAAACTTATTTTTAGTGGCGGAAGCTGAGGACAAAATTGTGGCATTTTCGAGATGTGAGGGGAATCATCTTACAAGATTCTCGCATAAAGTGGAATTCGGAATCTGTGCAGCGCGGGAGTATTGGGGGTTTGGCATCGGGAAACATCTTTTGGAACAGTCGCTTGCTTGGGCGGACGCGAACGGAATCACTAAGATCATATTATATGTATTGGAAACAAACGAAAAAGCTGTGCAGCTGTATAAAAAGTTCGGTTTTGAAATCGAAGGGGTCATCACGAAGGACCGGATTCTTTCTGACGGCAACTACTATAACACGATAGTTATGGGAAGGTTTAAGTTATAAGTTTCCCCAACAAAAAAACGCAGGACCGTCTGTTACGGTCTCTGCTTTTTTTGTAATGGCAGCTCTGAAGTCATGTATACCGGATAATCTGCAACAAATTTTTTGCAGCTGCGTTAATGTCATCCGCCCGGGCAATGGCTGAGATGACGGATACTCCATCGGCTCCGGCTCCGATAACCGGCTGGGCATTACCCGGCGTAATTCCGCCAATGCCGACCAGCGGGATGGTAAGGCCGCAGCGCCGCAGCTCTTCAATGACCCGGGTGCCTTGCACCGCCTCAGCATCGTCTTTGGAGGAGGTCGGATAGACCGGGCCAACTCCAAGGTAGTCTGCGCCATCGGCGATGGCCTGCCGGGCTTCAGGCTGTGTGTGGGCGGAGACGCCGATGATCTTGTGATCACCGAGCACCTGACGGATGGAGCGGGCCGGCTCATCCTCTTGTCCCACATGGACACCGTCGGCATCAAGCGCGATTGCCAGCTCAATATCATCGTTCACGATGAAGGGGATACGATGCTCGCGGCATATCTGCTGAAGTTGTTTGGCCAGATTGAATGCTGCTGTTCCAGTCAGTGCCCCGGGGCCTTTTTCCCGGAACTGAAACAGCGTAATTCCGCCTTCAATGGCCTGGGTCAATGTGTCTGCTGGTGAGATCCGGCAGTTGACACTGCCCATTATAAAATACAGCTTCAGGAGCCTGCGCATCTCTTCGCTGTCGATTCTCTTCATCTCACATTTCCCCGCATTCTGTTGCCATAAGCAAAATGATTTGTCGGCCCATGTCCCGCTCCAATGCCAAGACTGTCTTCGATGGCCGCCTGGATAAAAGCTTTCGCGGTATGGATTGCTTCCTTAACGGTGTTGCCCTGTGCCAATCCGGCCGCCGCTGCCGCCGAGAAGGTGCAGCCCGTTCCATGGGTATGCCGCGTGGAGATGCGCGGGCTTTCCAGATAGATAAACTCGTTTCCGTCATACAGCAGATCGAGAACTCCTGTCGTTCCGTCATCATGGCCGCCCTTTAGAACAACAACGCGGGCGCCCATGGAATGGATGAGCACCGCTGCCTGTTCACGGTCCGCCAAGCCGGAAATCTTCATCCCGGTCAAACTTTCCGCTTCCGGTATATTAGGTGTTGCCACCAGGGAGAGCGGCAGCAATTCGGTAATCAGCGCCTGCACGGCTTCCTGCAGCAGCAGCGGTGAGCCGCCTTTGGCGATCATAACCGGGTCAACCACCAGCTTATCCCAGCCATACTGGCGTACCTTCCCGGCAACGGCGCGGATGATTTCACCGCTAAAAAGCATGCCGGTCTTGACCGCATCCGGCTGCAGATCGCTTCCGACGGAATCAAGCTGAGCGGTGACAGCCTCCGATCCGAGCGGATATACGCCTTGTACTCCGAGAGTATTCTGTGCAGTCACAGCGGTAAGTGCCGACATGCCGTACACGCCAAGCTCCTGGAATGTTTTCAGATCGGCCTGGATGCCTGCGCCGCCGCCGCTGTCGGAGCCGGCGATTGTCAGCGCTTTGAATACTTTTGTCATGTAGTCCACTCCTTTGCCGCAAGCATTATATTGTGAGCAGCTGTACCCGTGATCTCTCCTTGTAGGTGTCTGGAGTGACCAGGGCCAGCTGGTTGAGGAATTCAATCTGGAAGGCGCCGGGGCCTTTAAGAGCTGTCCGTTCGGCTGCGATCTCGGCCGCGACACCATAGAAGGAGAGCGCCTCGGCAGCCGCTTCCAGCCATGACCCGCCGCTGACCGCCAGAAAAGCTCCGACTACGGCGCTGAGCAAGCAGCCCGTACCGGTGACTTTGGTCAGGATGGGATCACCGTTGCTGACGACGTAGGTGCTGATGCCGTTGGTAATTATGTCATCTTTCCCGGTAATGATGACCACACATTCCAGCTTTTGTGCCGCTTTATTCGCCAATGCGATGACATCGCCATCGCCGACACCGGCGTCAACGCCCTTGATGGCCCAGCTTTCCCCGGCAACATGGGCCACCTCAGCAACATTGCCGCGCAGGGCGGTAATGTGCAGCTCGTGGACCAGCTTATGCGTGACCTCGGTGCGGTAGGCGGTAGCACCGGCTCCAACGGGGTCTAGCACCAGCGGTACCTTATGGCGCCCAGCCGCTTGCCCGGCCAGCACCATCGAGGTGATGGCATGCTCGTTCAGCGTGCCGATGTTAAGCACGACAGCTCCCGACATCGCGGCGATGTCCGCCACCTCCTCATGGGCATCGGCCATGAAGGGAGAAGCGCCCAGGGCCAACAGCCCGTTGGCGGTAAAGTTGGCCACCACAATGTTGGTGATGTTGTGCACAAGCGGATTGGCTTCACGTACTTTAGCTAAATAACTCATTATTAGTCCTCCTCAAAGTTTTGTTGCAGCGGATGCCCGTTCTCATCTCTATCATCCCTCTAAGCGGCAGTCCAAGGCACATTCTATTGTACTTTCTACAGCAGACGGCCCCTAAATCAGCCGCAAAACAGCTTCTATTGCACTCTGTACAGCAGAATCTAGCAGACAAGGGGCTTTTGCTCGGAAATGCAGAAATCTACTGCATGAAATGCAGCAGAATGTGATTCACCGCAGAATAAGGAGCAATCTGCTACAGAAAATACACTCATAATACAAAAAATGCCCTTTAGAAATTAACCTAAATGCCGAGGACTCTAGATTCAGCCTACATATAACAAATAGATCCTACAGTATCCAGATAACGCTGCTGCGTAAGCCTTTGAACGAAAATACTGACAAAATCCTGCTCCCGCTACCTCTGGATTAGTCCCCGTAACGAATGATCCACGATATAAGTCCCATACAAAAGTCCCCATACATAAGTCCAGTCCCCATACATGAATCTCTAAACTTCGGTCCTTTGAACTTAGCTCCTACAGATTAACAAAAGCTTCCTTGCTGTCCGTTTCTCCGCTCAACAGTCCGTTCTCGGACAGCCACGTGTGCACGTTCTCCCAGGATTTCTCCTCCTGCTGTCCAAAAGGCAGTTTTCCTGCATCCATCAGCGGCAAAAGGATTTCCAGACTTTTTGTCTCGATTGCTTGGTCGAGCGGGGCGGTAGTGTCTTCGTGTGCAAACAATATTTCAAGTGCCTGCTGAGGCTGCTCCTGTACGAATTGCTGTCCTTTGCGTGCCGCATTCATGAACTTCCGGTAGTCATCTTCCGAATCCAACAAGCCCTGTTCACTGGCAACAAGCACAAGCTCATAATAGTCCGGCACTCCGTAGTCCGTCGGATCGAATGAAGTGACGGGGTGGCCTTCTTTTTCCAATATCAATGCCTCATGATTAATAAATCCGCCGATAATTCCGTCAGCGCGTCCGGTAGAAAGGGCAGGAATAAGATCGAATCCCACATCAATCAGGTTCAGTAAAGCCGGATCGCCTCCGTCGTATTTGACCATTGTCCGGAGCATCGCTTCATACAGGGGAATGGAGGAGTATCCGGCATTTTTGCCTGTGAGTTCTTTCGGGCCGGTTATCCCGCTCTCTGCGGGGACCAGAAGATGATTGAGCGGATGCCTTACGAGCGCTGCGACAGATTTTACAGGTATTCCTTCACTCCGCGCCATTAGTACCTGTGGTTGGTAGCTGAGAGCCAGATCGACTTTGCCTGCGGCGACAAGCTTCAAAGCATCATTGCTGTCCGCTGGCATTTGAATGTCCACCTCCAGCCCTTCTTCGGCAAAATAGCCATTCTGCTGAGCAGCATACAGGAAGGAATGAACTGCGTTCGGATACCAGTCGAGCATTATAGTCAGCTTGTGCGGTTTGCCGCTGGAATTCTCTGAAGAAGCGGCGGAGGTATCCGGGTCTTTTGCGCTGACGCAGCCGCTTAAGAGGGTAAGCAGGCATAACAACAATAAGTATGGAATAAGGCGGTGTGATTTCTTATGTGTGGAAGGATTGCGATACAGCTCAGGATGGGTCATCGGTAAAATCCTCTTTTCTGCAAAATGAGTTTTTCGAGCACAGCGATACTGAGAAACAAGGCTACACCCAAAGCGGACAGCAGCAATACGGCGGCGAACATTTCTGCACTTTGCAGATTGCCGGCCATCCGCCGGCTGAAATAACCAAGCCCCCGGCTGCCGCCCAGCCATTCCCCGATCGTCGCTCCGATCACACAGTAGACGATAGAAAGCTTAAGTCCGGAGAAAAAGGAGGGCAGCGCCAGCGGAATCTGCGTCTTGCGCAATATCTGCCAGCGGTTTGCCCCAAGCGTCAGAAGCAGGTCTCTGTACAGGCTGCCGTTTTGCCGCAGGCCGTCATAGACGGCTACCACAACCGGGAAAAAGGCAGTCAGAAAGACGACAGCAACCTTGCCCCACAGGGTATAGCCGAACCACATAATAAAAATAGGTGAGAGCGCAATCAGCGGAATGGTCTGGCTGATAATCAGCATGGGATAAAGTGCTTTGGCGAGCGGAGCGAACATATGCATGCCGATACCCAGCAGTGTTCCGCAGACAACCGAGAGGGCAAACCCGATCAGTGTCTCCTGCAACGTGGCGGGCAAATGCTCTCCGAACAGCAGCCCCCGCTTTTCAATCAGCGCTGTCCAGATTGCACTTGGCGCCGGGAGAATAAATGAAGGGATCATGTTCAGCAGTGCTGTGATCTCCCATGCCGCAATAAGCAGCACCACAAGCAGTAGAAAGGGGCCATAAGTCCGCAGCTGTTTCTTATACCATAGAGCTCTCATGCAATCTACGCTCCAAATCCTCCCGCAGGGCAACAAACTGCGGTTCATAATTCATTTTGTAATGTCTGGGTCTCGGCAAAGTGACGAGCAGCTCCTGCAGCCCACCAGAGCCGCCGGTCATCAAATAAATCCGGTCGCTGAGCAGCAGCGCTTCTTCAAGATCATGAGTGATGAACAGAACGGACTTATCCAGCCCGCCCCACAGCTCCAGCAGCCAGCGGTGCATCTCCCGCTTGGTGATCGCGTCCAGCGCTCCAAACGGCTCGTCAAGCAGCAGCAGTTCGTTGCCTGCAGCTAGTGTGCGCAGCAGGGCGGCCCGCTGGCGCATCCCGCCGGACAGCTCCTGCGGATAAGCATTTTCCTTGCCGGAAAGGCCAAAGCGGTCCAGCATTCCGCGGATCCGGGCGAGTGCCTCGTGCCGGCTAGAGTCCTGCTTCACCTCCCAGGGAAGCAGGCAATTGTCCAGCACGGTCCTCCAAGGCAGCAACAGGTCCTGCTGCGGCATATAAGCGATCTGTCCAAGCCGCGAGCGTATCGAAGGAGAGCAGCGTCCATGTACGGTTATTTCACCGCCGGACGGCTCTAGCAGGCCGGCAATGATTTTGAACAGTGTGCTTTTCCCGCAGCCGCTGGCTCCAACAACGGAAATGAATTCGCCTTGGCGGACGGTCATTGAAAGACCGGAGAATACCGGATTCCTAGTCGCTGCAAACGAATAAGTCAGGTTGGTTATAGTGAGCATATTGGAATGTGGAAACCTCCTGAGGGCGTAGTTTGTTTGACGATACTTGCCTGACCGGCGGCAACAGCAAACACAAGAAAGACCCATTCATTTCCGGAGGAAATAAATGGGTCTGAACGTCACAGTCAGTTAGCTTAGTGCGGCTCCGCTGAACAATTCTGCTCCACTTCCCTCCGCTGGTATGATCCAGATCAGGTTCCAAGGGTCCGGAGCTTAAAGCTCCGTCTCAGTCGGCCGACTCCCCTAGTGAAATAACAGGTCAATATTGAATTTGCAATTGCTAATTAATATACCATATCCCGGCAGTTTGTAAAGAGAAGCAGTCGCTCACATTGCTGCAGTCCGGTTATGAACAGCGTGATCATACCGGCGGAAATCGCCTCTTTGCTGGAGCCGTACCGTTTCGGCTGGTATTAAGTAGAGATCCGGACTGAAGATGCAAAAAACTTGATGAAGCAGCGGTGCTTTTGGGCAAGATAAGCAAGTGTCCATGCAGTGAAAAATAGAGGGATTTTGAAAGGGGTTCATGTGATGAAGAAGCTTAGCCTGACTATCCTGCTGCTGCTAACTCTGCTGCCGGCCGGGGCATGCGGCAATAATAACAATACAGCGCCTGCGGCTACTGCCGCGCCCACAGAAGGAGCGGCGGCTCCGGCCGGGCAGAACTCACTGGAAGCTGTTAAAGCGAGTGGCAAGCTGCGTATTGGTACGGAAGGGACATATGCTCCGTTTACTTTTCATGATGCAGAGGGCAAACTTACCGGTTTTGATGTGGAGATTGCCAAGGAGATTACGAAACGGCTGGGAGTGGAACCCGAATTTGTGGAAACCCAATGGGATGGCCTGTTTGCCGGCATGGATGCCAAACGTTTTGATACGATATTCAACGAGGTTTCGATTACGGATGAACGCAAGGTGAAATATGATTTCTCTGAGCCGTATATCGTCTCTAAGGGAGTGCTGATCGTGCGCGAGGATAACCAGGATATTACAGCCTTCGCGGATCTTAAAGGCAAGAAGGCAGGTCAATCGCTGACCAGCAACCTGTCCGATATCGCCCGGGAGAACGGTGCGGAGATCGTCGCTGTGGATGGCTTCAGCCAGGCCATAGACCTGCTGACCTCCGGCCGGATTGATGCGACCGTAAATGACGGCTTGTCCTATCTCGACTTAAAGAAGCAAAAACCAGATGCAAAGATCAAACAGGTGGATGAAACGGCCGAGGGGTCGCAAAGTGCGGCAGTTTTCCTCAAAGGAAACGAAGAGCTGGTTAATGCTGTCAGCAATGCGCTGGCTGAAATGAAGAGCGATGGAACCTATCTGAAAATTTCGGAGAAGTACTTTGGGGCGGATGTGTCCAAATAACAAATGGAGCTGGCGCGAAGATGCAGCCGAGTGTCCAAAAAGGATGTCTGAACGATGGATGACCGGAAAATTGGGATTTTCATGGATTCACTGCTGCCCCTGTTTAAAGCGGGGGTGGCTTATACCCTTCCGCTGGCGCTTGTTTCCTTTGCGCTTGGATTGCTGCTGGCTGTTCTTACCGCGCTGTTCCGTCTCTCCTCATGGAGAATCCCGAAGCTGATCGCCCGGTTCTACGTCTGGGTAATCCGCGGGACACCGCTTCTGGTGCAGCTCTTTATTATCTTTTATGGACTTCCGGCGGCAGGGATTGTGCTGGATCCTTTTATTGCCGCTGTAATCGGTTTTACACTCAGTGTTGGAGCCTATTCTTCGGAAATTGTCCGGGCAGCCATCCTGTCCATACATAAAGGCCAATGGGAAGCTGCCTTTTCCGTCGGAATGAGCCGGGGGCAGGCACTGCGGCGGATTATTCTGCCTCAAGCGGCGCGTGTATCGGTTCCGCCCTTGTCGAACTCTTTTATCAGTCTCGTAAAGGATACCTCCCTGGCGGCAAGCATTACGTACGTAGAGATGTTCAAAACAGCGCAGCAGATCACGGCGACCACCTACGAACCGCTGCTGCTCTATAGTGAGGCTGCATTATTCTACCTGCTGTTCTGCTCCGTGCTGTCCGCGCTGCAAAATGTCCTGGAACAGCGGTTTGACCGTTATTCGGCGAGATAAGGAGGAAATCACTTGATTGAAATTCACGGCCTGCACAAATCCTTTGGTTCGCTACAGGTATTAAAAGGTATCGATCTCAGCATGGAGCATGGCAAGGTTCTGGTGATTATCGGGCCCTCCGGCTCCGGCAAAACAACGCTGCTTCGCTGTTTTAATCTGCTGGAAATACCGGATCAGGGCAGCCTGTCGCTGGGGGAAATAAGCCTTGAATTTACGCAAAACAGGAAAATCCCGCATAAGACACTGATGGCCCTCCGTCAAAAAACAGGGATGGTCTTTCAGTCCTACAACCTGTTTCCGCATATGACTGCGCTTGGCAATGTCATGGAGGGGCAGGTTACTGTACAGAAACGCAGCAAGGAGGAAGCCAGGAAGCGGGGGATAGAGCTGCTGGCCAAGGTAGGTCTCAGTAATAAAGTGGAGGCTTACCCCCATCAGCTGTCCGGCGGCCAGCAGCAGCGTGTGGCCATTGCCCGGGCGATGGCGGTCGATCCCGAAGTGCTGCTGTTCGATGAGCCGACTTCAGCGCTCGATCCTGAACTGGTGGGCGAGGTGCTGAAGGTCATCAAGCAGCTTGCAGCTGAAGGCATGACAATGGTGATCGTCACCCATGAGATGAAGTTTGCTGCTGATGTGGCTGACCGGATCATCCTGATGGACAACGGCGTGATCCTGGAACAGGGAACTCCGCAGCAGGTGCTGGAGCAGACGGAGAATCCGCGAGCCCTGCAGTTTCTGAACCGGCTGAGCGGTGATGATTTATGAGCCGGAGTGTATCCAAGCTGTGTGGAACAAGTAAAGGCAGTCCAGGGGGAGACCCGGACTGCCTTTGCTTGTATTTAGTTCATCTCATGATGCGCGGGGGAGCGCCTGAGATGCAGTCAATAGTAGTTAGTTCTGCGTGGATGCATCATTGACTGAATTCAGATATTCCAGTGCATTGTACAGCATAACAGCCGCTTCGGCGCGGGTGAGCTCGCTTTTCGGATTAAACTTGCCATTTGCATCAAGCGTGTTGATCTTGTATTTCAGCGAACGCTGTATGCTGCCTTGGTAGGAAGGCTCCAGTGCAGCTTCGTCAGCGATATCTACAGGAACAATATTGATCAGTGGCAGATTGCCAACCTTCTCCACGCCCTGAACGAGCAGGTTGGTGAACATCTCCTTAGTAATCAGCTTGGAAGGATCGATATCTGCAGGAATATCAACGTCGTTGTAATGGGCGTTGACGAAAGCTTCCGCATACCAGGCTTTGTCTTTTATCTTGGAGAATATAGCGCTGGCGAGAGGTGCCTTGTTGAAATCAATGGCAGCCAGACTGAGTTGAAGTCCGCCAGTGATAAACTGCACGCCTTGTGCTGTGGTCACTTTGGCACCGGGCAGAAACTGGGTATCGGAGATGCCTTTAATGAGACCTTGTTCCTTCAGGGAGTTGATTTTGGACTTTCCGGCTACATTGTCAATATCTTTAAAGCTGCCGCCAGCAGCAAACATCTGTCCTCCCAGCGAGAAGGAGAGAAGTGATACGGTTGTTATCACTGCAAAAGCACTTTTTTTCAGTTTCATGGAGATTCCACCTCTATAGTAGGGTAGGCCGCTTGGCCATTATCAACTCCTTTGACGTTATTGTTGGGGAGAAAGTTGCAGACAATTTAATTTTATATGGCTATGTCTGCGATTTCTACATCACTTCCTGAAACATCAGGTTGCGGTAAGGATACTTGCTGAGGCTGCTCTCGAACAATAGAGCGGCACCATACTCCTCTATCGTGACGGATTTCAGTGAGCTTGCCTTAACGAATCTGCGAACCAGCTTGTTAACGGCGGTCCTGTCGTTGCGCCGGATTGCGGCGGCAAAGCTTTCGGCGTAACTGCGGCTTCTGGCCAGCTTCCGGTAAAACGGAAGAACAGCTGCGGCAATCCTGCGGTGCATCCTTGCATTAAAAGTAAATTGTACGGTACCCGGCGGGATCGTCGTCCCGTTTGTATAGAAGGATACCGGCAGCGGAAAGGGGAAGGAGATAAAGTAGCCGATGCCGTTTGTGCCGTAATTCTCTACAGAAGCGAGAGTAGGAATCTTTGCGAGCAGTTTGCCCATAAGACTAAGGTCTGCGTTAACGATGGCGCTGGACCATTGCGCAGCAAAGCTGCCGCTTCCGGCAATCTTCCGGTAGAACGGCAGCATAGCCGCAGCAACTTTGCGCAGAATGGAGCCAGTCACAAGGGGCCTTGCTGTAGGTGCGATTGCATTTTCCATCCGGACCCTCCTCATATCAATAAAATAATCCCTCAATATAAGGTATGGAAGCCGGGTCTATTTCGGATTGGGCAGACGTTTAGTCTACAGGAATATAAATAGTTATTCGCATATAATCGGGATACGCTGAGTTCAACACATCCGTAATTTCAAAGTCCGGCCCCTCCCGCCGTTCATAATTGGTGTTCGGCAGCCAGGTTCCGTAGATATAGTCTCGGGTTGACTGGCTCAACCCGGCTGGGCCATGGGCCTTGAACATGGCATAGTTTCCTGCCGGGATATCGAATTGGACATAAGCTTCCGCTGGAACTTCTGCTGTATCCGCTACCGCTTCACCGATGATAAATGAGAAGTCTCCGTTCTCCTGATAGTGGCAGGCGATGCCGTAGGACATCCCTGGTGACTGTTTTTCCGGAATTGCCATGAACCGCCCGTTTCTTCCAAAGTCATCATAGAATCCGGGAATATCCTTGTAATGCGCGTCTTCATTTAGATTCGTTTTGTACTCTACGCCGATAATCTTTGTTCCTTCCCAGTGGATCAGAGTTGGTTTGTCCATTTCGTGTACATCTCCTTTGGTTTTTTTTTGGAGTTCCAGAAAATTGATGACAGGCTGTCCTTGGATAACGTCTGCAGTTTTGCGGTATTTACCGGGCGTCAGGCCGGTAAAGCTTTGAAAAGCCCGGGTGAACGCTTCCTGGGACTGGTACTGAAAACACAAGGCGATTTGCAGTACGCTTTCGTTGCTTCCACGCAGGCGGTTAGCCGCCTCGGACAATCTTCGTTTGCGAATGTACTCGTTGACAGTGAAGCCGGAGATCGCCAGGAACATCCGCTGGAAATGAAATGCCGAGAAATAAGCCCGGGCGGCAATCTCTGCAATCCGCAGTTCCTCCTGCAGATGTTCTTCAATGTAGTCGAGCGACTGCTGGATTCTGAAGTAATAGTCCATCGGCGTCATTCCTTTGCGCGTTAATTACAGCTTTAATTATGCGGGATATGTTGAAATGTTTTTTGATTCATTGTGCGGAAATTCGGCGGGTGATGTTATAATCATGTCATAGACTTTTCATTTATGGTCAATTTTGTTATGCTTATATCGTAACGATTACTAATTATAAGTACAAGATATAAGGAAATTCTTGCGGAAAGGCGGGAGAAGCCATGAACCCAATTGCGAATATCAGCCAACAGTTTGCTGCGCAAAACTATAAATTGACACCCCAGCGTGAGGCTATCGTGAAGGTGCTGCTTGATAATGAGGAAGAGCATTTAAGTGTGGAAGAGGTATACATGCGTGTGAAAACCAGTTATCCTCATTTGGGGCTGGCAACGGTATACCGGACCTTGGAGCTGCTATGTGAGCTGCATATTGTAGAAAAGATGAATTTCGGCGATGGCGTGGCCCGTTATGATCTGCGGGATGATCATGCCCACATGCATCATCATCTGATCTGCAATGTGTGCGGAAGGCTGGAAGAAATCAAGGAAGACTGGCTGCTGGAGCTGGAAAGACGGCTGGAAGTGGAGTACGGGTTTAAAGTCACCGATCACAGGCTCGACTTCAAAGGCACTTACAAGACATGCAAGCAGAACGGTTGTAAGGCAGACAAGCAGAAACAGGCGGTATCCTAAGACTCATGGAGATTAATATTGGGCTTAAAAAAGACGCAGAGCTCTGGCGGCCTGCGTTTTTAGGTGTATCATTCGTTGGAAAGAAATACTTATAATGGTTATTTCTCTACAATGCCTTTGGCCTGCTTGGGCCAGAAAGTGTAGCTAAAACTTATAAGGGCATCAATCCCTACAATAATTGCCCAGACTTTCAGCGTTGCGAACAGATTCTCTGTTCGAGAAGAATCACCAGTCACAACAATCATACCGTACATCACAAGTGCGCCAATGGCAAAAGCGAGCAGATGAAGCAGCCAGCCGATTCTTTCATTGCGTGCATGTGCTGTGCCGTGTTTTGGCTTGGGAGCAGGTTTTGGACCTCCGGCAAAACGGTAAGCAAACCGTTCATCCGCCCATTTGATCATCCGGTGGCCCCATGCGATGGATACGCCGATATAAATGGCGGAAAGACTATGCATGAATGTGGCTTCCGCGCCATTTCTCAGGTCAATTACCGCAACGGCGATAAGCACCAGATCAATCAATGGGGTGCAGAACAGCAATATGGCTCCTATCTGCTTCTTGCGGAGGATATAACGGAAGGTCAGCCCCGCCAGGACGAACACCCAAAAGGCGATCTCACAGCCAAAAATAAATAACGCCATTTTCGTATTTTCCTCCTAAATAGTACAAGTGTATTAAATCAATTGCTGTAAGTTTAGCATGGATGACCTTATAAATTCAACTATGATATAATTGCCTTATGCCAAAAATAGTGAATCATGAAGAACGGCGCCAACAGTTAGCCGAGGCCGCCTGGCGAATTATCCGCCGGGAAGGGATGGAGGCAGTCTCCGTCAGGAGTGTAGCGAGCGAGGCCGACATGTCATTGGGATCGCTGCGCCATTATTTTGCCACTCAATCAGAATTGCTTGCCTTCTCCATGAAGATGGTGTCGGATCGGGTCAACGCGCGTATGGAAGCTATGGAATTTACGGATCATCCACTGCAGGACATCGAGCGGTTTATCCGTGAGCTGATGCCGCTGGATGAAGAGCGGAGTGTGGAGGCCGAAGTCTGGCTGGCATTTTCCGTAAAGGCTGTTACAGACCCTGAGCTGCAGGTGCTGAAACAGGAGGTACATAACGCTATGTATGATGGCTTTAGCCAAGCCATTGAATATCTCGCGGCCCGGGGATTGCTTAAGGAGGGATTGGACCTGAGGGCCGAAGCCATGGCGCTGCATGCCTTGGTGGACGGGCTGGTGCTGCATCATATCAGCCAGCCGGAGCAAGTAACCCAGAAAGACCTCAGCATGCTTGTAACCTACCATTTGCGGGGTCTGCTTCAATAACACAAACAAGCTGCCCTGGAATTATGGCAGCTTGTTTGTGTTATTATTACTCAGGCCTAAGGCCGGTTTGGCACAAAAGATTTGATCCATGTTCCGAAGCTTCCCGGATTGCGGGTCTGCACCAGCACCACGCCTTCACCACGGAATCTGCAGACCAGAGCTTCACCGCTGGTCAAGCTGTTCAGCCAGCCGGAGGCGGCTTTTTCCACTTTGTAGTCCATATAATCCGGCCACGCCACCAGGTGACCGTTGTCGATAATTATTTCCTCTCCAGGGGCGAGGTTAATCGCATGGATCGCCCCGAAGGAGGATAGGAACACCGTTCCGCTGCCGCTGATTTCTATAATGAAGAATCCTTCGCCGGAGAACAGGCCGCGGGTCAGGTTCTGCATTTTGGTGTTGACCTGAATCCCATGGGTTCCCGCGAGGAAGCCGTCCTTCTGAACATACAGCTTGTACGACCCGTCAAGCTCAATCGCCTGGATATCGCCGATTGCCCCGGGGGAGAGCAGAACTTCGCTTTGTCCTCTGGTGGCAGTAAGCTCCTGGAAGAAGAACTTCTCCCCGCTCAGCATCCGGCCAAGCCCGCGCATCAAACCGCCGTCTACCGTACCTCTGATCTCAACATTCGGTGACATGGCGACCATTGCGCCCATTTCCGCTTTGACACTTTCACCCGGGTTCAAATGCACCTTGAGCATGGCAAAAGCGCCATCATACAATACATCGTATTTCATTGATTTCTCCTCCGATTCTGCCTAGCTTTTATAACGGAATTCCTGTAAAACAAGGATACTGTATTATACCATTTTCTGGTCTGCAAGCTTCTAGATTTAAGCGGGTACCAGATTTTTATAATTAACTATACCGGGAAATCAGGTTGTGAATATGTTAAAATTAAAGTATCGGCAGAGAGCTTGCCGGTCATAACGATACAAAAGGAGTGTTGCTGCAATGGCACGCACGAAAACACAAAAAGCTTTGCTCAAGGCAGAACGCGCCGGAACATGGTGCGCCGCAAGAAACCGGAGAACAAATGATGACTACAGCGCAATCTCCCAGCATGTACGTCTTACACCCAGCAAACAACAGCAATTGAATAAGATCAAACACAAGGAGCAGATCTTTCGGGATGGTGCTCCTTTGCATTTATACGGGGCCTCATCATTTAAGTCTGTGCCCTGCTGTGTATGCGGTACTGTTTTGGCGACATGCCAAACCGGCTGCGGAACACGCGGTGAAAGTAAGTATAGTTGGCAAAACCGCAGGTTTCAGAGACATGCTCCAGCGGCATCGGACTGAAGGTGATCCGTTCCCGCGCCATTTCCAGCCGGACGTCATTTACATATTTCACTATGCTGGTGCCAAAAGCTTCTTTAAAGAGATGCACCGCGCGGGAGACAGAAATGTCGACGTGGCCGGCCACATCCTCGAGCCGAAAAGAAATAGCGGCATGTTCCTCCACATATTGCTTCATCCGGTAGGCAAGATAACCTTTAGGTGAGATCACCGGCTGTTCGGTCATCAGTCTATCAATTTCCATACATAAAATCTGCAGATAACACGCTGAAATCTCTGGTGAGGAATCGGACAGCCTGCGCTGCTCCAGTACAAGTTGGCGGAATAAGCCGAGAAAATAATCGCTGCGCGGTAAGCGGAGAAGGGCAGGACGCTGTGTGCGTGTCCACCATTCCTCGATCCAGGGGCCGCCGCAAAAAATATGGTAATCCCCGCTTTCAATCCTTGGTTTACCAACAGGGTAGTTCTCTTTGTCGATGCTTAAATAGTAAGGATCATCCGGGGCGAAGAGCATGAGGTCGCCGGTCTCCACTGTGGAGATGACACCATCAATCCGTGTCCGGCTGCGCCCCTCCGTCTGTAACCGCAGGAGATAATTCTGAAGGCCTTCATTGAGTGACGAATGGAAAGGCTTGCGGTGAAAAGAGAATCCCGCGGAAAATACGTGGCAGGCAGTAGCAGATGTCATGAGTCCTCCTGGGTTTTTGAAATGATAAGCAGATTGTTCATGTTTTAATCATATTATTCATTTTATTATATACGCTTTCATATTACCATGTAGCTAAGGAAAAACATATAAATGATGCGAAGGAGGCTGCATGGCGGCTCTGGAAGCTACATAAGCAGGCGTGGGGTTCAGAAGGTGCAGGAAATAGATATATAGGACATTTTTGTATAACAGCCCTTTTGTTCAGGTGATTTCCATAGTGTGGCCGAAGCGGGGACGCCGTTTTGAATAACGCAGGTTAACTCTACATCGACAAGGAGTGAGGAAAGAATGCTGAAGATTGGATTACAGTTGTATACGCTGAGAGCAGAGCTGGAGCAGGATTTCGAAGGAACGCTGCGCAAGGTGGCTGAGCTGGGATATGCGGGAGTGGAATTTTACGACTTTTTCGGCCGAACAGCAGAGGAAGTAAAGGGACTGCTTCAGGAAACGGGATTGGTTGCTCTCGGAGCACATCGTCCATATGATGCCATGCTGAACGATACGGAGCAGGAAATCAGCTTTAATCTTGAGATCGGCAACCGGAACCTGATTGTGCCTTTCTTGACTGAGGAACAGCGTAACTGGGAAGAGGTTGTTGCTAATTTCCGCATAATCGGAGAGAAATGCAAAGCAAGAGGAGCGGTTTTTGCTTATCATAATCATGATTTTGAATTTACAGAGCATTTTGGAGAGCGCACCGCATTTGACGGTATCTTCGAAGAGGTTCCTGCTGAGCTGCTTCAGGTGGAAATGGACACCTGCTGGGTGTACTACGGCGGTTATGACCCTGTGGAGTATATTCACAAATATGCCGGCCGTTTGCCGCTTATCCACTTAAAGGATATGAAGAAGCTCGAAGATGGCTCGGCAGAAACTGTTGTATTGGGCGAAGGTGAAGTGAATCTTACCGCAATTCTGGAGGCTGGTGATGCGGCTGGAGTGGAATGGGCGGTAGTGGAACAGGATTATTGCAGCCGTCCGGCGCTGGAAAGTGTTGCGGACAGTATGAAATGGGTTAGAGGCTATGCCAATCAAGGGGGAAAAGTTCATGTCTAACAAACTTAAAATTGCTATTATCGGTTGCGGTGGTATCGCAAACGGCAAACATATGCCAAGCCTATCCCGTCAAGAGAATGCTGAAATGGTAGCATTCTGCGATATCGTGGAAGAACGTGCCCAGGAGGCTGCCAAAATCTATGGTGCCGAAGGTGCAGTCGTCTATACGGATTTCCGTGAGTTGCTCGCAGCGGGCGGATTTGATATCGTGCATGTATGTACACCTAATGACAGCCACTCCGAAATTACGGTTGCGGCGCTTGAAGCCGGTAACCATGTCATGTGCGAAAAGCCGATGGCCAAGACAACGGCGCAGGCACAGGACATGCTGGATGCTGCCCGCCGCACCGGCAAGAAGCTGTCAATCGCGTATCAGAACCGCTTCCGTGCAGATAGTGAATACCTGAAGGGAATGTGCGAAAGCGGGGAGCTGGGCGATATTTATTATGGCCGTGCCATTGCGCTGCGCCGCCGCGCCGTTCCGACCTGGGGGGTATTTCTGGATGAAGAGAAGCAGGGCGGAGGCCCGCTGATCGATATCGGAACGCATGCCCTGGATCTGACACTCTGGCTGATGGACAATTATAAACCTCGTGTAGTGGTCGGTTCTACCTTTCACAAGCTGGGTCAGCGTAAAAATGCCGCAAATGCGTTTGGTCCATGGGATCCTGAACAATTTAAGGTTGAAGACTCCGCCTTCGGCTTTATTACAATGGAGAACGGGGCAACCATCGTGCTGGAATCAAGCTGGGCACTGAATGTCGCTGAATTCGGTGAAGCGAAGACGCTGCTCGCAGGCACCGAAGGCGGTGCGGATATGAAAGACGGCCTGCGCATTAACGGAGAGCGCGCCGGACGCCTGTATGAAACGAAGGTGGACCTGTCTTCCGGCGGTGTTGCTTTCTACAGCGGGTCCGCAGAGACCGAGGCTGACCGCGAAGCCCGCTTGTGGCTTGAGGCGGTTATTGAAGACAAGGACCCGGTCGTCAAGCCTGAGCAAGCGTTTGTCGTGACGCAGATTCTGGAAGCTGTTTATGAATCCGCACGCACTGGCCGTGCAGTCTATTTTGACGGAAGTTCTGACAACTAAGAGGATTTAAGACGGATACAATAAGAAAAGCAGGAGTGGAATCCATGAGTTCAAACAAACATTCTGTAGTCATTGTCGGATATGGTGGAATGGGAAGTTATCATGCGCAATTGATCGGTGAGAATGAGCGCCTGGAAGTCGCAGGTACGTTCGATTTACTGGAAGTACGGCGCGAAGCGTCAGTAGAAGCAGGTTACAAAGCTTATGCCAGCTATGAGGAAGTGCTTGCTGACCCGGTTGTCGAGGTGGTTCTGATTGCAACCCCGAACGATGTCCATAAAGAAATAGCCATCCGTGCGCTCCAAGCCGGCAAGCATGTCGTCTGTGAGAAGCCGGTAGCTATGTCCTCTGCTGAGTTTAAGGAGATGACTGCGGCGGCCGATGGAGCCGGACGCGTGCTGATGGTTCATCAGAACAGACGCTGGGATGAGGATTTTCGGGTGATCAAGCAAATGTACGAGACGGAAACGATTGGAGCACTGTTCCAGATTGAGTCCCGCGTACATGGAGCCAATGGCATTCCCGGCGACTGGCGCCATGTGAAGGAGCAGGGTGGCGGTATGTTGCTCGACTGGGGCGTACATCTGCTGGACCAGTTGCTGTTTATGATCGACAGTAAAGTGATCAGCGTGACCAGCACGCTGAGCTATATTCTCGGCAATGATGTCGATGACGGATTTGAAGCGGTGCTGCAATTCGCAAATGGCATCAAGGCGATCGTTGAGGTCGGCACGACCAACTTCATCACATTGCCAAGATGGTATGTGAAAGGGATGGAAGGTTCAGCAGTAATCGAAGACTGGTCGCTGACCGGAAGAATTGTTACCCGCAACAGTGAAAGTGAACACCGGGAGCCCACGCCGATCCGTGCCGGTGTCGGCTTGACCAAGACGATGGCACCGCCTTCGGAAGGCTCGACCATTACCGAAGCGCTGCCGCCGGCAGCAGAGCTTGCGGACGGTTTCTACAACAATTTTGTCGCTGTAATTGAAGGTACGGCTGAGCCTATCGTCAAGAATGCGGAAGTGCTGCGTGTACAGAATCTGATTGAAGCGATTTTTGAGGCTGCGGAGAGCAATCAAGTCATTAAGGATTTTGATACTTACGGAGCTTAAAGAGCAGCGGAATATTACAATGTGAGAGGCGGCAGGGCAATGAAACTTGGTGTATTTATGGTGCTTTTCGGCGGTCGGGGGCTTGAGGATGCGCTGGATTATGTAGTTTCCAAAGGACTTAAGGCAGTGGAGATCGGCACCGGCGGCAACCCGGGTAACAGCCATTGTGATCCGAAGCTGCTGCTTGAGAATGAAACGGCGCTGAAGGAATTTAAGCATGCGGTGGAGTCACGCGGCCTGATGATCAGTGCGTTAAGCTGCCATGGCAATCCGTTGCATCCGCAGAAAGAGCTGGCCCGCAAGGACCATGAAGATTTCGTAAACTCTGTTAAACTGGCGCAAAAACTCGGGGTTCAGGTGGTAAACACCTTCTCGGGCTGCCCGGGTGACCATGAGGATGCCAAATACCCCAACTGGCCGGTTGCTCCATGGCCGAACGATTATCAGGAGATTCTGGCTTGGCAGTGGGAGAATAAAGTTATTCCTTACTGGAAGGAAATGGGCGCGTTCGCAACACAGCATGACGTCAAGATTGGCTTGGAGCTGCACGGAGGGTTCTCCGTGCATACGCCAGCGACATTGCTGCGCCTGAGAGAAGCTGCAGGTGAAGCTATCGGGGCCAACCTTGATCCCAGCCATATGTGGTGGCAAGGCATTGATCCGGTGCAGGCCATTCATATTCTCGGCCGCCAGGGCGCGATTCATCACTTCCACGCTAAGGATACCGTGATTGATCCGGTAAACGTGAACATGTACGGATTGACCGATATGCAGTCGTACACCAATATGCTTGACCGTGCTTGGCAATTCCGTTCAGTCGGTTATGGACATGACGTGAAGGTCTGGGCAGATATCATCAGTGCCCTTCGCTTGGTAGGTTATGATTATGTAGTCAGTATTGAACACGAAGATGGACTGATGTCCATCGAAGAAGGGTTCTCCAAAGCGGTAGACAATCTTCGCCAAGTACTGATTGAAGAGCCGCTTGCTGACATGTGGTGGGTATAAATCTATGGATAGCTTCACTAAAGTCAAATTGGATGACGGGCAGCGGGCGCTGCTGGTAGAGACGGCTTTCGGCAAAGATGCTAGGATTGTCTCTTGTTCGGAGCTGACCGGGGGTTTTTTTAATACGGCTTACGATCTTGAATTAAGCAATGGCCAGACTGTGATTCTGAAGATCGCTCCTGCAGATGAGACCGAAACGTTAAGCTATGAGAAGGATATTATGCGGGCAGAAGTAGAAGCTCTGCAGCTGGTCAAGGCAGCCGGTGGTATTCCTGTGCCAGCCGTATACAGTTATGACGAAAGCCTGCAGCTGATCCCTTCTCCCTATTTTTTCATGGAGAAGATTGAAGGGCAGCTCTACAGTGAAGTGAAAGATACTTTGTCCATCGAGCAAAGAGCCTCCATCGAGCAGGAGCTGGGACGGTATCAGCGGTTGATTAACGAGATTAAGGGACCGCGGTTTGGCCTGTTCGGACAGATGCCGGAAGGAACGGTAACCTCATGGCGTGAGAGCTTCACCTCGCTGATGAATAACCTGCTTGCTGATGCCGCCAGACTGGAAGCCAAATTACCGGCGTCCCACGATGAAATTAAACGGGTGCTGGAGCAATATTATCCCGCCCTTGATGAGGTGACGGAACCCCGGCTTGTGCATTGGGATTTGTGGAACGGCAATCTGTTTGTGAAGGATGGAGTTATTGTCTCTATTATTGATTGGGAGAGAGCGCTGTGGGGTGATGTGCTGCAGGAGTATTATTTCCGGCACTTCGAGGACTCAGCAGCTTTCCACAAAGGCTACGGTCTCACCTTCAACAGCCCGAACGAGATGCAGCGCAAGAAACTCTATGACCTGTATCTCGACCTCATCCTTGTGATTGAGTGTTATTCACGGCAGTATAAGGATGAGAATCATGTAAGCTGGACCTTGGATAACCTGGCGGAGAGCTGGAGAACATTCACCGGCAGCGGTGAAGCCATTAGATAGAACGCGGAAGGCCGGTCCTCTGAAGGGAGACCGGTCTTCTTGCTGCTCTGATTAACCGGAAACACTTGTTTTGTGGGAGGATGGTTTACAAATGCTGAGTTGGTTGAATCTTCATATCGATACGATAAGCTTGTTGTGGTTGCTGCCTGTATGCTTTATGTTTCATGATTTTGAAGAAATTCTTACTGTTGAGTCCTGGGCAGGCAAATACGGCAGCCGCGTGGAAGCGGCTCTGCCTAAGTACATGAGCACAATGTATAGGAGTACCATGCGCATGACGACGCGGGCTTTTGCTATGGATGTGCTGTTCGTGTATATTCTGATAGTAACAGTGACCTTACTTGCAGTATTCTTTTCTTTTTACTGGTTATATCTGGCGGTTCTTGCCGTTTTCCTGCTGCATGTTTTTACACATCTGGGGCAAAGTATCTATCTGAAACTGTATACTCCCGGCGTAGTAACCGCGGTGTTAGTAGCATTGCCTTATTCACTGTATGCCTTTTACAGGCTGCTGGAGGCAGAGACCGTTAGCTTTGCGGATATAGGCTGGTCGCTATTGCTGTTGCTGTGCCTGGCTCCACCGGCTGTCTGGGGCCTGATGAAGAGCAGAATGCGCCGCAATCAAGGGTGAAACCGCTTGAATCTCTAAAGACACATTTTCAGAAAGCACTTGACGTAAGACTATAAAGATAGATAAAATAATACTTATTGCCTTTCTATATACTGAGAATCATTATCATATTTTGAAAAGAGCAGAGAGGGTGACAGGATGGAGCGCCTTTTAGAGGTAAAGGACCTAGCAATATCTTTCAAAACACGCGGCGGAGAAGTGCAAGCAATCCGTGGCGTCAACTTCCATGTAAATAAAGGGGAAACACTGGCGATTGTAGGCGAATCCGGTTCCGGTAAAAGCGTAACTTCCCAAGCGGTCATGAAGCTTGTTCCTGAGCCGCAGGGTATTTATAAACGTGGACAGATTTTGTTCGATGGTCAAGACCTGATTAAGAAGAGTGAGAAGCAAATGCAGAAGATTCGCGGTAAGGAAATCGGGATGATCTTTCAAGATCCGATGACCTCGCTGAATCCGATGATGAAGGTTGGTAAGCAAATTACCGAGGTTCTGTTCAAACATGAGAAATTGTCCAAAGACGCTGCATACAAACGGGGTGTAGAATTGCTCAATTTGGTGGGAATTCCTTCACCTGAGCGTCGTTTCCAGCAGTACCCGCATGAGTTCAGCGGCGGTATGCGCCAGCGTGTCGTTATTGCCATGGCACTTGCAGCCAACCCTAAGCTGCTGATTGCCGATGAGCCGACAACAGCGCTCGACGTAACGATTCAGGCGCAAATTCTTGACCTGATGAAGGACATCCAGAAGAAAATTGATACGGCAATCATCTTTATCACTCATGATCTCGGTGTCGTGGCCCGAATGGCCGACCGTGTAGCCGTTATGTATGCCGGACAAATTGTCGAGATGGGCACAGCAGAAGAAATTTTCTATGACCCAAGACATCCATATACATGGGGATTGCTCGCTTCCATGCCGAGTCTGGAAAGCAAAGGCACCAAGCTTACAGCCATTCCAGGAACCCCTCCCGATCTGATCAAACCTCCTAAGGGCGACGCCTTTGCCTTGCGCAGCACCTATGCGATGCAAATTGATATGGAGAAAGAGCCGCCAATGTATAAGGTTTCGGACTCCCATTTGGTGAAATCCTGGCTGATGCATCCGATGGCTCCGGCTGTAGAGCCGCCTGAAGTTGTGAAGAAGAGACAACGCGTGCTGAAAAATGCTTATCCGGAGCCGGTTCTGATGGAAAGCTTCAGCGTGTATTAATTAGATCAAGTAATGGCATACTATTGAGATTAGCGTCAGGCCTTCGAAAGGCTTGGCGCTTTTTTGCGTGGGTCTAGAATTTATATTTTATATATAGTTAAAACGAAACTAATATGTGTAAATAAAAGTATTGACTAATTGTTATTTTCGCAGCAGAATGTAAGGGTATACATAGGAGGTAAGATAATGAAAAAATACACATTGACCACATTGATTTCGTTAACATTATTGGCAGGCTGCAGCGGTGACGGCGGTACGCCGAAGTTCGATAATGTTTCAGTACATGATCCTTCTGTTATCAAGGTGAACAATACATATTATGTATTCGGTTCCCATTTGGCTTCGGCCAAATCCAAGGACCTGATCTCATGGAAACAAATTTCCTCCGGCGTAGCGGACGGCAACGTGCTGATTCCCAACGTGACCGAGGAATTGAGCCAGACCCTGAGTTGGGCCCAGTCGGACACACTGTGGGCACCGGATGTGATTCAGCTGGCGGACGGGAAGTTTTACATGTACTATAACGCCTGCCGTGGGGATTCTCCGTTGTCTGCAATGGGTATTGCCGTAGCCGACAAGATTGAAGGACCGTATAAGGATCAGGGGATTATCCTGAAATCCGGCATGGCTGGTGTAGGCAATGACGGTGAAATTTATGATGCTACCGTCAAACCGAATGTGGTTGACCCTGATGTGTTTTTTGATAAAGACGGCAAGCTGTGGATGGTGTATGGATCTTATTCCGGCGGGATCTTTATTATGGAGCTGGATGCCGCTACCGGCTTCCCGTTACCGGATCAAGGCTATGGCAAAAAACTGCTGGGAGCAAATCACGCCCGGATTGAAGGCCCTTATATGCTGTACAGTCCTGAAACCGATTACTATTATCTGTTTCTCTCCTACGGGGGACTGGACACCAAAGGCGGCTATAATATCCGCGTAGCGCGTTCCAAGAATCCTGACGGTCCCTTTGAAGACTCCGAAGGCAAAGCGATGATTGACGCCAAGGGCACGGCCGGCAAGCTGTTCGATGATCCGGCCTATTCGCCTTACGGGGTGAAGCTGATGGGCAACTTTAAGTTCATCAATAGTTCAACTGAGAATGCTGTAAGCGAGGTTGGCTACTTGTCGCCGGGACATAATTCGGCTTATTATGATGCGAAGAAAGAGGAATATTATCTGATCTTCCATACGCGTTTCCCTAACCGGGGAGAAGAACACGAAGTTCGAGTACATCAGATGTTCATGAACAAGGACGGCTGGCCGGTTGTCGCTCCTCATCGTTACAGCGGTGAGAAGATCGGGACTTATACTGCAGCGGAAGTCACCGGAGATTACAAATATGTGAATCATGGCAAGGACATTACTGCAAATACAGTGCAGTCGGAACTGATTCAGCTGGGCAGCGACGGTAAGATATCAGGAGCGGTAACGGGAACATGGACGATAAGCGGAGAACATAACGCTGAGCTGACAATAGATGGGACTGTGTACAGTGGTGTCTTCCTGCGAGAATGGAATGAAGCTGTTGAGGCCCAAGTCATGACGTTCAGCGCACTTTCTGCCGAGGGGATTGCTATCTGGGGAAGTCATATCTCGCCAGCATCAGAGAGCAAATAAATCTATTACTATGTATTTGACCAAAAGCTCCAGCCCACTGTGAAGAACGGTGAGCTGGAGCTTTTTTTAAAAATATAAACATTTATATGCTTCACGCTATAAATTATCCTTATGTTATCCATTTTCGTACTTGCTTAGGGCGATAACAGCATTATGGCCGCCAAAACCAAAAGAATTGGAGATTCCAATTTTGAGCCCGCCTTTGCGGGCAATATTAGGCACATAATCCAGGTCGCATACTTCATCAGGGATTTCCTGATTGATGGTAGGCGGAATGATGCCGCTACTCAGGCTTTGAATCAGAGCGATGGCTTCCAGCCCGCCGGCAGCTCCGAGTGTGTGGCCGGTCATCGATTTGTTGGCGGTAACCGGAATGCGGTAAGCCGCTTCCCCGAAAAGCTTCTTAATCGCCAATGTTTCCGAGCGGTCCCCGATAATGGTGCTAGTTGCATGGGCGCTGATAACATCCACTTCCTCCGGGTTGATTCCCGCTTCGCGGAGTGCAAGCTTCATCGCCTGATAAGCACCGATGCCTTCCGGATGGGTGGCTACCATGTGATAAGCATCAGAGCTGGCGCCATAACCGATGACTTCTCCATGAATCACGGCATTTCTGCGCAAGGCGTGGGAGAGTGATTCCAGAATGACAATCGCGCCGCCTTCGCCGATAACGAACCCGTCACGCTTGCCGTCAAACGGGCGGCTGGCTCTCTCGGGCTCATCGTTGCAGGTGGATAAGGAAGTAGCGTTTCCAAAGCTGGCCAGCGAAATCTCGCTGACCGCGGCCTCGGAGCCTCCGGCAATTACACAATCAGCTCCGCCGTAACGGATTAACCGGAACGCTTCTCCGATCGCCGTATTGCCGATTGAACAGGCGGTGACCGGAGAGAGAGTAGGACCCAATGCTCCCAGCTTAATGCTGATCGTCGCAGCTGCCATGTTAGAGATCAGCATGGGTATCAAGGTGGGACTGACACGTTCCGGCCCACGAGTCCGCAGTACATCCCCTTGCTCCATCAAGGTATGAATGCCGCCTACCCCGGAACCTACATATACAGCAAGCCGTTCTTTGTCAATCTGATCACGCTGAAGACCGGAATGCGCCCACGCATCTTCGGCGGCAGCCAGTGCGAATTGGGTGAACCGGTCCATCCGGCGGGCTTCCTTGCGGCCGAATCTGCCCTCAGGATCGAAGTCCCGCACTTCAGCGGCAATTTTGGATTTGAAATGTGAGGTATCAAATGAAGTTATTTCGGAAATTCCCGATTCGCCTGCAGTCAGGCGGCTCCAGAATTGCTCTACAGTGTTGCCAAGGGGTGAGATCAAGCCCATCCCGGTAATTACAACGCGTTCCATAAATGTCTTCCTCCATCCTTGTATATAGGGGTTATACAAGTATTTTTCCACTTTACTTATCCTATTACAAGTTGTAGTTTATACTAGTATAATTACTACTATTTATAGGACGGTTTCAGAAAGGCAGGAACAGACATTGTCCAATCAGACGAGGCTTCAGGCATTATCAGATTTCTTAAAATCACGCCGGGCGGCGATCTCTCCCGCTGCCGCAGGCTTGCCGGAAGGGACGCGCAGACGAACGCCCGGGCTCCGCAGAGAAGAGGTAGCGCAGCTTGCCGGAGTCAGCAGCACATGGTATACCTGGCTGGAACAGGGACGTGATATTAGAGTATCGGCCTCTGTGCTGGATTGCATTGCCTCGGCACTGCAGCTGACCAAGGATGAGCGTAGCTATTTATTCGCTTTGGCCCTTGAGAATGGTCCCGGAAATATGCCATTTGAGCAGGTGGAGGTTTCCGTCATTAGCCCGCCACTGCAGAAAATTCTGCAGGAGCTTACCACCTGCCCGACCCTTATTTCGGACCGGCGCTGCGGCATCGTCGGCTGGAATGAAGCGGCGGCGCATGTTTTTCTGGATTTTGCCTCATTGCCGCAAGAAGAACGGAACATGATCCGCCTCTTGTTCGAACGCAAGGAATTTCAGCGGCTTGCCGTGAACTGGGAACAATTCGTCAGGGGTTATCTGGCTATATTCCGGGCGTACTACGGGCAATATGTTGAGGATCACTGGTATGATGATTTTATTGCGGAGATGAAGGGCAAACATCCTGCTTTTCAAGCACTTTGGGAGGAAAGCCAGGTTAGCTCAGCTCCCGATGTGGTGCTCGAATTCCGCCATGCCAAAGCCGGTAAGATGCTGTTTCATCTAACCTCACTTCAGGTTCACGGAAGCACGGATCTGCGCTGCAGCATCTATACCCCCGCAGGAGCTTCAAATACAGAAGCCAAGCTGAAGCAGCTTGTCGGGCAGTCCGCGATACATTAACCTGATAAATTATTTTTATGCATTCATAAAAAACTATAAATATGCAATATGGGATTTACAGCATATACTCCTAATATAGTGTTCAATTCCTATTGGATCGGAAAAGGGGTTAAGTGCAATGGCAACAGTAAGCGGGTTGGAAGGTGTAGTGGCTGGAGAAACAGAGATTGGTTTGGTAGACGGAGAAAAAGGTTATCTGGTTTACCGCGGATATTGGGCGAAAGAACTTGCAATAAGCCGAAGTTACGAAGAAGTAGCTTATTTGCTGTGGAATGGCCATCTGCCAAGTTCGGAGGAGCTGGAGATGTTGAAGCTGGAAATGGCGGCGGCCAGAGCGATGCCGGAATATCTGTGCAGAATTGTTGATCTGCTCCCGGCTTCGGTTCCGATGATGCTGGTTCTGCAAAGCTCAGTAGCTGCGTTAGGGGAGCAGGGGAATGCAACATGGCCGCCGACGCTCCGGCAAGCCGTGCGGTTGACTGCGCTATTGCCAACGATTATTGCTTACAGATACCGCAGGTTAAAAGGACTGTCTATTGTGGAGCCGCTTCCAGAGCTTGGGCATGCCGCTAATTATTTGTATATGCTGAATGGACAAATTCCGCAGGAAGCCCATGTGCAGGCACTTAGTGCGTATTTGATTCTTTGCATGGAGCATGGAATGAATGCCTCGACTTTTGCCGGACGCGTGGTTCTCTCCACAGAATCTGATATGTGCGCAGCCGTATGTGGTGCCATTGGGGCGATGAAAGGTCCGCTGCATGGCGGAGCGCCCTCCGAAGTTATCTCGAAGCTGGCGGATATTGGAACGAAGGAGCGGGCTGAGCCATGGATCCGTGAGGTTCTGGATAAAGGTGGAAAGATTATGGGCTTCGGTCATCGTATTTACAAGACCAAAGATCCCCGCGCCGAAGCGCTCAAGATTGCTACCGAGGAAATGATCGGCAAGGATCCTTCCTTTGATGTGGCGATTCATGTCGAGCATACGGCGATCCGCCTGCTTGAGGAATACAAACCGGGACGCCGGTTGTTCACTAACGTAGAGTTCTATGCTGCCGCGATCCTGCAGGCACTGGAACTGGACCCGGAGATCTTCACCCCTACGTTTACGTCCGGCAGAATCGTGGGTTGGACCTCGCATATTCTGGAGCAAGCCGCCAACAACCGTATTTTTCGTCCGCAATCCATATATACGGGACCTATGCCTGAAGGGGAGTTCTAAGAACAAGCTGTATGTAATCTGTTTATCCTTTAGCGCGCAAAACATCCCTGGCTGTTGAACGTCCAGGGATGTTAGCAGGGGGAGTGAAATGAGAGAGCATGGGCGGGATACTCTGGCATTACATTAGAAATCAGAGGCAGCTCTGCTTTCCAATGATAGAACATTATATTCTCTCTTTCTATTAATGCAGCAGCGAATGACTTAAGAGATTAGCACAATTTAGAATGTTCCACGAACGGACCGTTATTCCAATCGTTGTACTCTCCGGATTATATTGGTTCTCCTTAGCGCAGACACGCCTTCCGGTCTTATAGATTTGCTGCATGTTCTCCCTTACGGCTATGTCTACCATAAATCCGGTAAAGAATAAGGCCAAAGATCATGCCGGTAAAGGACATTGCTGATACGCATAAAAAGAACGTTTTGCCCCCAAACCTGTCATAAATGGCACCTCCCGCATATGAGGCCAGGATGCCCGACACCCCAAAGAACAGAAGCGCCAGCACTGTCTGGCCCGTAGCCCGCCATTCCTCCGGTACAATGCTGTACAAGCACTGGATAGCCGCCGAGTAGAAGACGGGAAATGTGAATAACTGCAGAACCTGCAGGTAAGTGAGCAGCTGCGGATCGGTAACCCAGGCAGAAATAAAGAAACGAAGGAAATAGAAGGCTCCCGCAAAAGCGATGATAATCAGCTCCTTGCCTTTGCGCAGCCACCAGAAGCTCAAGGCAAAGACAAGGATTTCGCTTATTGCCGCAAGGAAAAATGACTGTCCCAGTTTTGGTATATTCATCGCTTATAGGAACCCCCGCGTATTTTAGCAGATTGGAAGCAGCAAGCCCAGTTATTGTATCACGCATAGCAACTCTAAACAGCTTATAATATGTTACACTGGGGATAATTCTAGTGAAATGTAAGGAGAATGACGATGATAAAGCTGGTGTCCTGGAATGTAAACGGTCTGAGAGCTTGTGTGAACAAAGGATTTAACGATTTCTTTAATGAAAGCGGCGCAGACATCTTCTGTGTGCAGGAAACAAAGCTGCAGGAGGGGCAAATTGTCCTGGAGCAGGGTGAGGAATATTTGCAATATTGGAATTATGCCCTTAAGAAGGGGTATTCGGGAACGGCGGTCTTTACCAGAATCAAACCGCTCTCCGTACGATATGGAATAGAGGATGATTCAGAGCCGGAAGGCCGGATTATTACTTTGGAATTTGCGGGGTTCTATCTCGTAAATGTATATACTCCAAATGCCAAACGGGATTTGACCCGTCTGGAATATAGAATGGAATGGGAGGACCGGTTCCGCAATTATCTGCTGGCGCTGGATCAGCATAAACCGGTTGTAGTCTGCGGTGACCTCAACGTCGCCCATCAGGATATTGATTTGAAAAATGCGAAATCCAACCGGGGGAATTCAGGATTTACCGATGAAGAGCGCGGTAAAATGACGACATTGCTTGACTCAGGTTTTGTGGATACCTTTAGATATTTTTACCCTGACACAGAAGGGGCCTATAGCTGGTGGTCCTATATGCCGAAGATCAGAGAGCGCAATGTCGGCTGGCGGATTGATTATTTCCTGGCTTCATCACGGATGGCTCCGCAGCTGGTGGAGGCCGGTATCGAATGTAATGTCCTCGGCAGCGACCATTGTCCGGTGGTGCTGACGATTAAGGAACTGGATTCTTAGTTTTTAAATTACTTTCAAAATGCAAAGAGGCCGTGCGTCCCCGGTAAGTGGGGAACATGGCCTCTTATGCTATCCATGAAAAAACTCTCTTAATTGACAACTGAATTTGTAACATCCTTAGCGGCTTCCTGCGTCTTCTCCGGCCATGTAATTACGTTGCAGGTCTGGCTTATGTTCTCATAGAATAACACTCGTTTTTTCTTGAAGATTCCGATAAACAGATGAATACTAAATGCCATGTCCCCCAGAAATACAGCAATACGAACAACTGTGGCTAGGGCAGGAGTCAGACCGTCGAGCTGAGAAGAAACAAGAATTAGGCGGTTCATTCCAATCAGTAGCCCATACAGCAGCAAGTATCTGGTGATCAGCATCCATAGCCGGAGCCGTTCCCTTTGAGTGCTTATGCGGATGCGCACGATCCATTTGCCAAGTGTTCTTCCTCCCGCCAGACAAGGCACCAGGAGACAGAAGACACTGGTTGATATCCAGAATGCTCCTGATACAGACAAGGCATTCAGCAGGGTGAGCCCAGTCAGCCATACGAAGGCATCCAGCATAAAAGCGATGCTGCGGCGGGTGTAGGTGACTCTTTTTGCCTCTAGATCCTCGTGGTTGTCAAGCTGTTCGATCCGTGGGAGCAGTCCTGAAATCCACAAGGCAATTCTGAATCCGAACATCCCGCCAAGCGTATTTGTGATCAGGTCGTCGACATCAAAGATACGGTAAGGATAATCAAATATACCGTAGATGCCGGTGATTTGGGTGACCTCGAACAGCAACGAGAGCGAGAAGGACAGCAGAATGCACACCACCCACCGGGTGCGGAAATAGTAGCCCAGGAACAAGCCGAAGGGAATCGTCAAGACGATGTTGAACATGGTCTGAAGAAATGCAGGCTCGCGCAGCAATGTCAAATAGCTTGAGGGTTGCTGAACGGAAAAATTGCCTTCTTTCAGAATCTCCTGAATAAATTGCAGTGGGATATGCTGAATTGTATTGCCCGAAGGGGGCAGGTTATGCCGGGATGCCGGCATCGGCAGCATGACGAGATAAAAGGCGTTCAGCAGATAGAGCAGCAGCAAATAAAGAACAACTGTCCTGATCTTGTTGATATATCCATGCTTCCGGTATTGAACAATGAGAAAAGGCAGCGTGAAGAACAGCGCCGCTACAGGAAAGGTCATAAAGGCGTAAGAGATCGGAAATAGATACGATTGAAACATGGTTCACCTGCCGTTTTGTTAGTTTACTGAGCTTACCCGTACTTGAACATACCCTTGCGGTTAGACGTTGCTTTCTGGCGGAATCACTGCAGCAAAATCTATTTTATCACAGAAGTTTCTGGAATTGGGCTCAACTTATTTATTGGCCTCATCCGGCATACATATGTTTGGAGAGGAGCGTGAGCAACGATGGAGAAGAAGGTTCAGCAGTATTATAAACTCAAAACAAAACAAAAGGAGCTTGAGAAGGAATTGGCCGAGCTGCGGCAGGACATTTTGTCCTACTGCAGTGAACGCGGGGAGACGGAGGCAGTGATTGGCAGCTACAAGGTTAAGCTTGTCACACAGAACCGCAAGGAATATGATGATGAAAAGCTGTACAACACATTGTCTGACCCGGAGGTTTGGCGTCTGCTCTCAAAGACCGATCCGGTAAAGGTGGCCAGTCTGACCAAACTGAATATCATCGCAGAAGAAAAGATTCAGCATACTTACGCTGTGAAGACCGTGACCTTGTTGCAGGTGGATAAACAATAGACACTGATGTTGCGCGGGGTAATAGAACCTTTTGCCCTATCTATGAGAAGCAGACAGCGGCTCCTGCACGGGGCCGTTTTTTTTGTGAAGCAGTGAAACATATTCGCTGGTTCCGGCGTGTTATCAGTGAAGGGGGGAGACGGATTGGAGAAACAATTGCCCTGCACTGAGAAATACATAACTGAAATGGTCCGGAAACATTCGGACATGGTACTGCGGCTGGCCTTAGCCTATGTCAGGAATATGGCTGATGCGCAGGATATTTGCCAGGATGTTTTTATCAGACTGTTTCAGCATCATCCTGAGTTTGCAGATCAGGATCATGAACGCGCATGGATGATCAGAGTCACCATTAACCGGTGTAAGGACATGCTGCGAAGCCCATGGAAAAGGTACATTTCTGCTCTGGAAAGACCGGAATTGCCCATACCTGTAGCGGAGGAGAGGGAAGTGGTATCGGCAGTACTGAAGCTTCCCGTCAAATACCGGATAGTCATTCATCTCTATTATTTCGAAAATTACAGCACGGCAGAGATCGCCGCAATGCTGCAGTATAAAGAAGGTACAGTCCGCACGCAGCTGAAACGTGCAAGAGAGCGGCTGAAAGCCGTAATGGGAGGGATGGAGGATGAATAAATATGTAAATGGGATGAGGAAGATTACGGCTTCAACAGAGCTTGCAGAAGAGATAGTGAAGAAAGCCGTTCAGCAAAAAGCCGAATCGGATACAGGTAAGCCTGCACTAACCCGCCGTTATAGACTACAACCTGCCATATCCATCATCGCCGCAGCGCTGGTTCTTCTTTCACTGCTTAGTTTGTTTCTGATCCAGAGTAACGGCCAGCGCCAGCCGGGTCAACGCCCTTTCCTGTCAGACATCTTCGCGGTAACGGTGTACGCGGCAAACGGTGAGCCACAAGAGGTACAGCCGGAAATTAAGTTCCCCATCGGGGACTATCGTGTGACTAACAGCAGGTCGCCGGGATTTCCGATACAGATCACGGCTGACGGCGCGGATGAAATCAGGCTGCAGACAACAGAGGGCAGTTTTCTTCGCTGGACTCCGCCGGATTATGTGGTGCATGAGCTCGGAACAGAGACGGCCATTGCATCCGGAGATACGATTTATTGGTCGCCATTACCCAGCAAGAATAGGGAGAGTGAACTGACTCTTACTGCCTACAGCAATCATACTGAAATTGGCAGGGCGCTTATTAGGATACAGTCTGACGAATCCGGTACTTACTCTGGTAAACTGGTGGGGAATGGGCAACAGTAGAGGTCAAATCATAAAGAATCGCAACGAGGATCATTTTGCGTTAAAATAACAAGAGCAGTTCGTTTGGATTTGTAGAACTACAGCAATCTTAGATATGGAGGAAAAGAAGCCATGAAGGATTTTGAAGTGATGCTGGAGAAATATGCGGACCTCGTAGTGAAGGTCGGAGTAAATGTACAGCCTGGACAAGTGCTGATGATCCATTCTCCCTTGGAGACAGCCGAGCTTACGCGCCTGATCGTTGGCAAAGCCTATGAGGCCGGTGCTAAATACGTCATGGTTGACTGGGATGATGAGGCGGTTACGCGCATCCGTTACGAAAAGGCTCCCGAAGACTCTTTTGGTTATTACCCGCAATGGCATGCAGATATGCTGGAGGGTTTTGCCGAAGAGGGTGGAGCTATCTTACATATTAAAGTACCCGATCCGGAGCTTTTCCGCGGCATTGATTCCTCGAAGGTGTCAACAGCCGTCAAGGCTGCTGCAGTTGCGCGGAAGAAATATCAGAACTATACCCGGAACAATAAAATCAGCTGGTCCCTCATCAAAGCGCCGACACGTGCATGGGCGGATAAGGTATTTGCCGATCTTCCAGCAGAAAAACGAGTGGAAGCGATGTGGGAAGCAGTGTTCCAGATGAACCGCGTAGGCAGTGAGGATCCTGTTGCAGCCTGGCGGGAGCATATTGCCCAGTTGAAGCAAAGCCAGGACCGGATGAATGCCAAGCGCTACAAAAGCCTGCATTACCGCGCCCCCGGCACGGACCTGCATGTGGAACTGCCTGAAGGCCATTTGTGGCGCGGCGGCGGCGGGGAGAACGGCAGCGGCGTATACTTCGTAGCGAACATGCCTACGGAAGAAATCTATACGATGCCGCATCGCACAGGCGTCAACGGCACCGTGGCTAGTACCCTTCCGCTGAATTTGAACGGGCGTCTAGTGGATGGCATCACCGTTACTTTTACAAACGGCAAGGTTACCGCATACGATGCCGAGTCCGGGCGTGAGCATCTGACTTCACTTCTGGAAACGGATGAAGGTGCTTCCTACCTGGGCGAAGTGGCCCTGGTGCAGCACGACTCGCCAATCTCCCGGATGAGCCGGGTATTCTATAATACAGGCATCGATGAGAATGCTTCCTGCCATTTTGCGCTGGGCAGTGCCTATCCTGTCAATATTGAAGGCGGCGTTGGACTAAGCAGCGAAGAATTGCTGGCGAAAGGCGCCAACGTAAGTTTGACGCATGTTGATTTCATGGTCGGCTCAGCTGAGCTTGATATCGACGGCGAATTGGCGGATGGTACCATTGAACCCGTGTTCCGCAAAGGAAACTGGGTGTTGTAACATACATTTATCTTAAAGTCGTAGTCCCGCTGAAAGGCTGGGGTTACGGCTTTTTTTTGTCAATTTTCACTTTGCGGAGTGAAGAAAAGGATAAATTACAATTTAAGAAAACTGTTTGCGTGCTCTCCCCGTCTTAACTATGTAAGGTAAGGGGGAGGAGGAGGAAAGATGACGATGTCTGGGGTAGAGATGAAGAGGGTTAGCAGCACAGTGTCGCTGGAAGAATCTGCGTTCTATGACACTGTGATGGAGCATAGCGAGCAGCTGTATCGTATCGCTTACAGTTATTTGGGCAACCGGAACGATGCGCTGGAAGCGGTACAGGAAATGACCTGCCGGGCCTGGGTCAAGCGGAAAACGCTGAAAGATCCCAAGGCATTTAAATCTTGGATCATCCGGATTCTGATATATGTCTGCATAGATGAGCAGAGAAGACGCAAGCGCAGTGTTCCGACAGCGGACGAACAGATGCAGGAGCCCGTTACAATGCATAATACCAGCAGGATGGAAATGCTCTGGGCGCTTGAACAGGTGAAACCCAAGTACCGTCATGTGCTGCTGCTTAAATACTATAATGACATGACGTTGACAGAGATTGCGGAATTGCTCAACAAGCCGGAAGGGACAATCAAAACCTGGCAGCATAAAGGGCTTAAGCAGCTTAGGACGATTATCAGGAATCGGGGTGACTGGAATGATCAGTAACAAGGAAGAAGAGGAATTGCTGTCAAACGCGGTTCAGATGCACCAGCAGGTAGAAGTGGAATTGGAGCAGCAGAGCAGCGCGATAAGGTTTGCGGTTCAACAGGGGCTTGAGAGGGGTAAGCGAAAAAGCAAGATGGCTTTATTCACCAAAAGCACATTCATGGGATTTGCCGCAGCTGCTGTGGTCGCCATTCTGCTGTTTGTCCTTCCTTATCTCGAGTCAGAGCCGCAAACGGCCCGGCCGTTGCAAAGAATCGACTGGACAGGGCTGGAGGATTTCAAAGATCTTTCGTCATTTGACGTCGACGACGAAACGGTCTATTCCGCACTTAGAAACGGATATATTCAGAGGATCAACAAATCGGTGAGCAGCGAAGGCTTTACGGTGACCTTGAACGCCGTTACTGCGGATGAGAATAAGCTTATTATTCTATATACGGCTACCACAGATAACGCTCAGGAGATTCACAGTATTAATAGTGCAAAGCTTGAAGACAAGGCAACAAACAGTTATTTGAAAGATACGATGCGAGTGGCCAGCCATTTTAGGGGACCGGGTGTGAAGAGTTACAGTAAATTCATCGGGCGGAGCACGTTCGACCTCGACCGGAGCAAGCCATTCCCTGAACAGCTGGAAGCGGATTTTAAAATTGCTTTGGTAGACCCTGGTATGATGGAGGACCCCAATTCGGAAATTGCTTATGAAGATGTACAATATTCTCCCAGTCTTAAGATCAGTTTTACTTTAGCTTCCAAGTTTAAGGAGCATCCAACCCAAACCGTATATCCGGACAAGACTTTTACACTGGAAGGGCACGAGTTAACGCTGACCCAGGTTGAATTCTCCCCCTTAATGACCCGGGTAAATTTGGCGATGAAGGAGAACGAACGCGATCAATGGCAAATAAGAGACAAATTGTTTGTCGCAATCAAGGGAACAGAAATTGCCTCTGAAACGAAAAAGGGTGTAGATCAGCTTCTCTCGTACTCCGGAGGCGGGACGGATGAGGGTTTTAGTTATCTGCTCAGCAGCAATCTTTTGGATAACCCAAGGTCTATGGAGCTGTTAATTAAGACTGGATCAGAGGAAGAGGGCCTATCGGAGATCAAGCTTAAGATTCCTGTAGTTAATCAATAACCTTTGCCTTGTACACACTGAAACTATATAGATTGAACTTGTGGTTTTAGATTTCAGGATCAGTCGCAACTACAGTGAATATTTGGACTTTCGGCCGCTGTTGTCTTCAAATTTCTTGATTTTAACCGCTATAGCGGTCGAAATCCGAAGACTGCTTATGCTTTCGATGCTAGCTTTCCTTCGGAAAGCTTTCAGGCGGACACTACCGTTCCTCCAGTTCCAAAATTCCCCTCCGTTGCTCCTTTCCCTTTTCTCAAGTTTTTAAGTTCAATCTATATAGTAAGAAACAGGGTCAGCATAGTCGTGAGAGGTATCATTGAATACTTGTAGGGAGTGCTGCTGCCCTATTGATTAAGCTGGACCCAGTCTCTTTCAAGCATCGAATAGACCAGCTCATCACACCAGGTTTGATTGCAATATCTTGTCTCCCGGAGTACGCCATCCTTGATCATGCCCACCCGGATCATCAGGTTCTCAGAGCGGATGTTATCGGCGTTGGCATACGCTACGATTCGATGGGCTTGAAGAGATTCAAAGGCATAGCCGGTCATCAGCCTAACCGCTTCCGCAGCATAACCCTGCCGCCAATAATCCGGATGCAGCGCCCAGCCGATTTCCCATTCCCTGATTTCCGACCAGTTCAGCTTAAGGCTGACGCCACCTAAGGGTATGTTATCTGCAGTTCTGCAAATGATCAAATTGAAATGTTCACGGGGTTTGCACTTTGCATGTGATAAAGCTGCTTCAAAATCCTTTTGAATTTGTGCGGCATCCGGTCTGTGGTTCTCGAAACGGGTGGTTAGTTCATGGCCCTCCAATTCCCCGAAAAAAGTACGGTCGCTGCCGGTAAAATCCCTTAGCTGTATTCGCTCGCTTATAATTTCCATTCTCTATAGCTCCTGTCTGTCTCCATTATTAAATCTAAACACCATCTTAGGTCCGTCTACAGTCGTTTCAAGCTTCTCTTCATACTCGCCATTTGCATAGCCCGATACGGTCTTTCTCCAGAACTTCTGTCCGGTGATGTTCTTTTCCGGTTTACGAAGTAGTTTACACCTTTGACGCAATAAGGCGGGGTAGCGATGAATGCAAATCCGGCAGGTACAGCACCCACTTTGATTAAAAAAGGATACAGGCATCCCGGTTTCTCCCACCAAACATTCTGCACCTCGTATTGATCAGCCAAAGTTCGATTTCCTGGCTGTCTTCGAAGATGCCGTGCCTGTTAAGGGCGGGGCCATCCGTAAGTCCATAGTGATCGGATAAATCATGTAAGTATAAAGGATAGAGATTTTTGATTATATGAGCTTCGTTTGTGTCCGCAAGTTTAATCTGAACATTCATAACAGGCCAACTTTCTCCAGTAAAGTATGGTTGTAATTTATAACGAGTATATATTTGCCCGAAAACTCGTACAAGAGAGAGTTCAGTTAAAAAAGAAGTATGCACCTATTCAATAGAGAAAGACTGTTTTTCTATCCGACTGGAAATGATAACGATTATCAATTAAAATAAAACAGTGAGTTGAAACAAGAGAATATGCCAAGCAAAAGCAGCAGAGCTAAAGGCGCTTATGGCAACACAGGAGGAATCATTGATGTTTATTCAGACCAGATCCATCGTCATTGAGAAGGGGAACAGCGATAAAGTGATTGAAAAGTTCAGTGCACCTGGGGCGCTGGAGGAAATGGAAGGGCTCATTGATATCAGCATTATGCTGAACAAGAAGAGCAAGGATACTGAGGAGGTCTTGCTCCTGATCCGCTGGGAATCAGAGGAAGCGTGGAAGAATTGGGAGAAAAGTGATGCGCATATCCAGGGCCACCGCAACAGCAGGGGCCAAGAGAAGCCGGCTTTTATCATCAGCACAACGGTAAATAGGTATGAAGTACAGAAGATAAAAGAAGGCAAGGCCTATGGAAAACAAGTGTAGGATACAGACGGCCACGGTGGTTTACAAAAGAACCGCCGGCGGCTGGTTTGACAACTATGTCGGAAACGTTCCCGAAAACGACATTTACTTATTATAGATATACAATTATAATTATCGTAAAAATCGGGAACGTTTCCGAAAATAAGGAGGTATCTGATCATGATGCGCAGAAATGTGGTGTGGCTGCTCAGCACTATTATTGTACTCGGAGCACTGGCTGGTTTGTATCTGTGGAATGAGCAAGCCAAGGATATAGCAGACCCTGTGTTGGAACAGACAATACAGTCCACTATGCCCAATACAGCGGAACCTGCCGCTGCAGAAGCCAGCATTGCTCCCGATCAGGCAGACAATCCGCTGACAGATTTAGTTGCCAAGTATAAGGACCTGGGTCTTATCGACGCCCATAATCATGATGCCAGTCTAATGAAGTATATTCTTATGCTAAAGACTTGGAAAGATCATGGGGTGCAGCAAGTAGTACTGTTTGGTGATGTGTCTGAACCGAGTGCCGTTATTTCTGATATGTTTGCATGGAAGGCTTATCAGGAGCATCCGGAGACTATTATTCCGTATTTCTGCGGATTTGACCTGCATCGCGAAGAGAGCCTGACGGTAGTGAGGAATAATCTGGAGCAGGGATATATGGGCATTGGCGAAATCGCTGCTGCCTCCACGATGTCACCGGTTGTATCCCGGGTGGCCTGGAAGGCCAATCATCCTCTCGATGGCTATCTTCCGCAAATCTATGATTTGGCCGCAGAATACAAGGTGCCGGTGCTGCTGCACATTGATCCGCCTAGCGGTATGCCGGTTGAGAAGCTGGAGCAGGCACTGGAAGAGCATCCGGACACGATGATGATTTTTGCGCATATAAATGCCTACAATACACCGGAAGAGATTGAGCGATTGCTTTCCGCACACCCCAATTTATATGCTGACTTTTTTGCCGGGTTCTCTATTTATAATCCAGCTGGGGGAGGTGCGCCGGAACAATTCATTCCTGTCATGAAAAAGTTCCCCGACCGCTTTATGCTGAGCACAGACTCCGGGTATGGAATAGCGGGTGAAGAACAGGCGATAGCCGCGATGTACCAAATGCTTGAGCTGATGGAGGATCCTGTCCTTGCGCGGAAAATCGCTCATGACAATCTGGCCGCGCTCATAGAGCATCAACCCGCAACCAACACTCAGCGCGAAGCTCTGCGCAAGCTTGAGCAGGAAACCGGAAAGGACTATCATGTGGATACGCTCTTGAAGGTGGAGGCGGGTAAAATTTTGGCGGAAGCCGCAAAAGGATGAGATCAGCTTGGAAGTGACGATACAGCATATTGCGGAAAAGCTGGGCTTATCGGTCAGTACCGTATCCAGAGCGTTGAACGGCAGTTACGGTGTACATCCGAAAACCATAGCCCGCGTACAAGAAGCGGCCCAGTCCCTTGGATACGTCCCCAATTTGGGTGCCAAGCAACTGGTCACCCGTAAAAGCAACCTGGTTGGTGTATTCATGCCGGAGATGGAAAAGGAGTCGATTCGTGAGTTCGACGATATTTTTGCCACCTTAAGAAAGGCTTTACGGCTCTACCAGAAGGAGATTCTAATTTTCTCAGTGCCCTTTACGGAGTATAAGCCCAACAGCTTAACCGAATGGGTGCGGATGAGAAATCTGGAAGGCTGTGTATTCATGCCACCCTTTGCCAAGAATCACCCGCTCATCAAGGAAGCGGTAAAGCTACAGGTTCCCGCTGTAAATCTTGGCTCGGCTGTAGGACCACGCTGCTCGCTGGTTGCTTCTGACGACCGGGAAGGCGGGAAAATGGCAGCCGCCTATTTGATTGGGCAAGGACATCGAAGAATCGGCTATATTACTGGCCCCCCGGATGTAAGCATATGCGAGGAACGCTACAAGGGCTTCAGCGAGATATTTTTATCCAAAACAGGGACTCTCCATGATTCTGCCCAACTGGAATATGGAGATTTTGGCGGGGAGAGCGGAGCGGTGGCAGTTCTGAAACTGCTGGCAAGGGCACCTGAGCTGACGGCGGTTTGCTGCGCAAATGACTTAATGGCAATGGGTGCGATTATGGAGCTTGCCCGCAAAGGCATCTCCGTGCCTCAGGATATCTCGGTAATGGGCTATGATGGAGCATTTTTTACCGCATATAATAACCCGCCGCTGACTACAGTGCGGCATCAGTACGAACGCATGGGGACACTCGCTGCTGAAATGCTGCTTGAAGTGATGAACGGCGGAGCTGGCAGAACATTGAAACTAGTCCCTGAATTGATCTGCCGGGAATCGGTTAATGCTAACCGAATTTCAACGGATTAATAAATTGAATAGAAGAGCAGTCAGGTCATTTCAAGTCTGCTGCAATTGTTCAGAGAAAATAATGTATTAGACTGGCAATACCTAAAATTCGGAAATGGGAGTTTAGATGATGAAAAGTCGATGGATAACTGTAGCTGTGCTATTTTTGTGTCTGCTTTTGCTGTTAACCGCCTGCAGCGACAACACACCAGTAGCTGAGATGCAGAACACAGCAGGGGCACTAAATACATCTGAGGTGATTGAGTCAAGTGCTGCTCCGATAACTGTGTCAACGGCGGAAGTGGACTCGCCTTCTAACGAAGCTGGGCTCACCTACGATTTAACCATGAAAGCTGCCAAGGAGAAAGCCGAACTCCTCACGGCAGCTTACGATACGAACAGCGTGCAATACACCCTTATCGATCATGGCAACATCGTCGTATCCGGCCAGTTCGGCAAGAATGACGAGCAGGGACAGAAGCCGCTCACGACAGATACGATGTACGGAATCGGCTCGACGAGTAAAATGTTTACCACGGTTGCCGTCATGCAGTTGGTTGACCAAGGGAAAATCGATCTCGATACGCCGGTCGTCCATTATATTCCCGAGTTTAGGATGAAGGATGAACGCTATAAACAGATTACGCCGCGCATGCTTCTGAATCATTCTTCCGGGCTGAACGGGTCGACGTTTACGAACGCCTATTTATTCGAAGATAAAGATACCTACGCCCACGACACACTGCTGAAGCAACTGGCTGGTCAGACCTTAAAGGCAGACCCGGGCGCTTATTCGGTTTACTGCAATGACGGATTTACGCTGGCCGAGATACTGGTCGAACGAGTCAGTGGCATGGACTTCACCTCTTATATCCATCGATATATTACGGAACCTCTGGGTATGGCCAATACGGTGACGCCGCTCGATTCCCCGGACACAGCGAAGATGGCGGGGCTCTATTATCCTACCTATACAGGACAACTTCCGGGCGAGACGCTCAACATGATCGGAGCTGGAGGTATCTATTCCACGGCGGAAGATTTGGCTCGATTCTCGCAAATTTTTACGGGAGAAGCGGAAGAAATATTGTCCGGCAAATCGACTACGGCTATGGCGCAAGAGGAGTACAAGACGCCTTTATGGCCTGACGATGCGGACAACTCCTTAGAATACGGTCTCGGCTGGGACAGCGTCCATCTGTATCCCTTCAGCGAATATGGGATGAAGGCACTGACCAAAGGCGGTGACACGCCTCTCTATCACTCATCGCTAGTTGTGCTTCCTGAGCAGGACATGGCGGCAGCTGTTGTCACTTCCGGAGGGAGCAGCACGTACGATCAGCTTTTGGCGAACGAAATCTTGCTTCAGGCGCTGAAGGAGAAAGGGACAATTGCTGAATTCAAGCCTAAGAAATCATACGGCACGCCGGTAAAGGCTGATATGTCGGAGTCCGTGATGCAGTATTCGGGAATCTATGGGGCAACCAGTACAACGACGAACATAGAGATTACCGAAGGCGGCGTCATGTCCGTTACTTCGGAGCAGCCATCCGATAATCCAGTCCAGAGCTACGAGTATTCGGCAGACGGTACATTCCGGAGTACGAACGGGAATACAATGATCAGCTTCGTGACGAAGGAGAATGGCCGCACCTACCTATGGGTTCGTAAATACGTTTCGTTGCCGGGTCTTGGGCAGACTGCTGTGTCAGAGTACAGCGCCGAGAAGCTCCAGCCCCAAGATCTTCCGGCAGAGACAACAGCGGCATGGATTCAGCGCGACGGCAAGAGGTACTATCTGCTGAATCAGAAGTATACGTCGCTCGCTTATTTGGTGTCGCCAGTAACACACACTCAATTGAATTTGTCGAAACAATTGCCGGGATACGTGTTGGATAAGCGAATAACCGGCCCGAACACGGCCGTCTCCGAATTGCAAATTCCGGGAATGAGCGGGCGGGATCTCTCAGGTCTTACTTTCTTTACCCAAGACGGCGTTGAGTACCTGAATATGGGTGGAATCATCTTAGTGAGCGAGGATGCCGTGAAGCCCCTTAACTTCGCTAAGAAGTCAATCGTTACGATTCCGCCCAGCGGATACGCCAGGTGGTATACGATAAGCGACAAAGATGGGGGCAAGATCGTTAAGGTGAGCATGTCCCAGAACGCTTCCTTCGCTGTTTATGATGCCAAGGGAACATGCATCTATTTCAGTGTCATCGGAGGCAAGGATCCGGTCGTACTGCCCTTGGGAGGATCCATAGTTTTCGCCGGTGATGCCGGCACGAAGTTCGAGATTTCCGCTCAGTAACTTCGCAATAAGCATTTTATAACTGGCCAAGATATAGTCCTGCGTATAAGAAAGAAGATTCCTCAAGAAAAGTTGATGAAATTTGTCTAAAACTTATTTTTCAAAAGCTGAGTAATCTTCAATTCAAAAACCCCGTTAAATCAACGACTCCAGTTTAATACTATATTTTCGCCGAACAGCAATACAATTAGGACGCGCTGAGTTTTGTACAGCGCGTCCTTTTTTGTAAAGATTTATACAGCGGATTCCATTATTTACTTTTTAAAAGCTGAGATAAATCCAGATATTAACACTGCGTCCTTGAGTTGGCTGTGAAAAGCTGTTTTTTTTAATAAGCCACTTGAAATCGCTAACACATGGATTTATAATAGGGCTATCGAAACGATTCGAATCAACCATCGAATGAATTAGCAATATGTTCTCTGAAATGCTCATTCAATTCGAAAAATGTCTGAAAATTCGGTTCATCCTACATTTTTTTGGTTAATATTACCTGTAACTACCTCGGGGAATAAGAAAAAGATTGATAATATTTGAATTTTTTTTCGATAATAATCGAAACGTTTCGATGTAAGGGCTTTTATCATAGTTTTTTAAGTTTTGCACATACTAAAACAGGGGTGAAAGAGAAATGAAGAAAAAAACTGGAGTTACGATGATGGCAATGTTGATGAGTTTCTCATTAGTTGCGGCGGGTTGCGGCAACAATTCCAACAATGCAGCATCGGGAGACAACAAGACGCTTAAAGTATGGTTCATGGGTACATCTGATACCGTAGACCCTATTGCTAAAATGTATGAAGAAAAAAATCCTGGCATCAAAGTGGATGTGCAAGCGATCCCATGGGATACCGCACATGATAAACTGCTGACCGCAGTCGCTTCCAAAAACGGCCCGGACGTTATTCAGATGGGTACCACATGGATTCCTGAATTCGCCGCTGCCGGAGCTTTGAAAGATATGACTCCATACATCGAAAAGTATCCAAGCATGAAACCGGAGAACTTCTTTGACGGAGCCGTTGAAACGACCAAATATCAAGACCAGACGGTTGGTATCCCATTCTATGTTGAGACACGTGCGCTGTTCTACCGCACCGATATGCTTGGTGATGTTGGATACCCTGAAGGTCCAAAAACTTGGGACGAGCTGAAGGATGCAAGCAAGAAGCTGGTGAAAAAAGGCGGAGCCGGACATTATGCCTTGCCGATTGAAGGTAAAGACTCTATCTACCCTGTAATTTTTGCTTGGCAGAACGGCAGCGAAATTATTGATAGCAACCGTAAGCCGCAGTTCAATCAACCGGCCTATGTGGAAACTGTTAATTTTCTGAAAAGCTTCTACGATGAAGGATTGTCGCCTAAAGGCACTGACCTTGATACTGTAGCAGCATTCAAAGACGGAACAATGGCTATGTTCATCAGCGGTCCTTGGATGATCCAGACCGTAAAAGAGAAAAACCCTGAAATTGACGGAAAATGGGCTGTAACGACATTGCCTGCTAAAGTAACCAATACTTCTTCCATTGGTGGTGCCGATCTTTCCATCTTCAGTCACAGCAAAAATCCTGATGAAGCCGCAAAATTCATTGCTTTCATGGCCGAACAGGATGCACAGCTGAAATATTTCGAAACCTCTAACTCCATGCCGGCACTCAAAGCAGCTTGGGAAAACAAAGCGCTTCAGGATCCAATGATTGCTGCTTTCGGTAAACAGCTTGAAAATTCCCGTCCGGCTCCAACGGTCAGAGAATATGAAGAAATCGCTAAGGCTGCAATGGCTGCTTTCGAGCAGATTACCATGGGCGGAGCGGATACACAAACCGAGCTGGACAAGTTGAACGACAAAGCGAATGAATTGCTGGGCAATAAATAATTATTGATGTATTGTGTCAGGCTGACTGCCGGGATCTCTTTTTTACAGAGGTTCCGGCATTATGCCTGTATATCCTTCCACACGGAAGAAGTAAAAGAATGCGAAGGGGTGTGATGTTGTGAGTTCATTTGTCAAGCAGTGGAACAAGCATAAGTATCCATATATGTTTATCGCGCCTGCGGTAATCCTGCTGACCCTTTTTTCGATTATCCCGATAATTATCGCACTGGTCATCAGTTTTACGGATATGGATTTGGTGGGGCTTGCGGATTATTCGAATATTAGTGCAATTGGTTTTGATAACTATTTTAATATTTTCAAAGATCCTATTTTCTTAAAGTCGATGTACAACACACTTATTTATGTTGTGGTCGGGGTTCCCTGTGTGGTTATTGCTTCCATGGGGGTTGCATTGCTGCTGAATTACGGAACAGGCTGGCTGTTTAAAAGCTTCCGGGTAATATATTATATGCCTTCCATTACCAACATTGTGGCCGTAGCCGTAGTATGGGGTTATTTGTACAACGGGACGTACGGTTTGTTTAACTATGTTCTTTCCTGGTTTGACCTGCCTGCGCAGCAATGGCTTCAAGATCCTGTGCTGGCGAAATTTTCACTTATCCTGCTGGCATTCTGGAAATCAATTGGTCTCAATATGATCATCTTCCTGGCGGCCCTTCAGGGAATTCCGCGTTCATATTATGAAGCTGCGGAAATCGACGGTGCAACCGGCTGGAAGAAGCTGCGCTATATCACTGTGCCTTTGCTTGGATTCGCTACTTTCTTTGTGACCATTACGACCCTGATCGGCTGGATTCAGTTCTTCGAAGAGCCGCTCGTGATGACAAAAGGTGGACCGCTGAATGCAACGATGTCAATGGCGCTCTTTATTTACAATAACGGGTTCCAGCTGAGCAAATTCGGTTATGCGGCTTCGGGTTCATTCATACTGTTCATCATCATTATTATTGCGACACTTATCCAATTCGCGGTCAAAAAGAAAGAAGTGGAATACTAAGCTTCAGCGTGATGCTGCAGGCTTAAGAAGGAGGGAACTAGCATGGCACTGAAGATGAAGAAGATGGAAAAAGGAATTATGATTACCCTGCTCGTTGTCGGAGGACTTCTGATGATGGTGCCGTTTATTTGGATGATCGGTTCATCCTTTAAACCAGAGAATGAATTTACGGTAATTCCACCGTCGCTTTTCCCGGCGCACCCAACGTTTAACAACTACCGGGATTTGTTCGTGAAGATGGATTTTTTAATTTATTTGAAAAATACACTGATTATCGTGTTATGTTCTTTTGCCGGACTGTTTTTGAATGCGATGGCCGGTTATGCTTTTGCGAAATTTGATTTTCCGGGCAAAAACAAGTTCTTCTTTATTATCCTGGGTACGATGATGATTCCATCACAAGTAACCATGATCCCGACGTATCTGATTATTAATCAAATGCATCTCGTAAATACGATGGCGGGTATCGTTCTGCCCGGCTTGGTAGGGGCGTTTGCGATATTCTTGTTCCGCCAGTTTATGACTACCATTCCGATGGATCTGCTGGAAGCGGCAAGGCTGGATGGAGCGGGCGAACTGCGGATCTTTTTCCAGCTGATGGTGCCGATCGTGAAGCCGGTGTTTGCGGTGCAAGGGATTTTGACGTTTATCGGGGCCTGGAACAGCTTCCTGTGGCCGCTGATTATCGCCAATGACGAGAAACTGTATACACTCTCAGTAGGATTATCCTTGCTGAAAGGCCAATATGGTACAGCGTTTGGACTGCAGATGGCCGGTGCGGCATTTATGGTCATTCCAATTATTATCATATTTATCTTCTTCCAGAAGCATATCATAGAAGGATATACGATCTCTGGCATAAAATAGTATAGAGAGAAAAAATGCAGGGCTCAGGAAGGGTTGAAATGGATGGCAACAATCAAGGATGTAGCAAAGCTGGCGGGGGTAGCACTGTCCACAGCTTCGTATGCGATGAGCGGGGACAGCAAGGTTAGCGCAAAAACGAGAGAAAAAGTTCTGGCAGCAGCAAGACAGCTGAATTATCAAAAAAACGGCTTTGCCATGGATTTGAAGCGGAGCCGGACCAATACGATTGCACTCATATTAATGGATTTGTCCGGTCCTTATTATTCGGAGCTCATCCGCAGCATTCAGGATGTTGCGTTATCCAACTCCTATGACCTGATTGCCTGCAGCTCGATGGGTGGAAAAGATTCCACGGCTGTGCGTTATTTACTCGAAAAAAGAGTAGATGGCGCTATTGTGCTGGCTCATAATATTACAGTAGATCTTCTTCATGCAGCTGCGGGTGCGCGTTTTCCAATCGTCGTGATGGATCGGCTCATTTCTGGTGAAGGCCTTATTAATGTAGTGGTAGACAGCGAACAGGGTGGTTATAGTGCGACCCGTTATCTGATTGAAAAAGGGCATCATTCTATTGCTTATATTAGCGGACCTGCGAACTCTTATGACAATGCACTGCGTTATCAGGGGTATTTGCGTGCCATGCGTGAGGCGGGACTAAATGAAAAAACGAAGTGGAAGCTGAGCGGCAACTTTGTCCGTGAGGGCGGTTATAAAGCGACGAAGATGATGCTGGTGCAGGGTGAGCTGCCTTCGGCGGTGTTTTATGCCAATGACGAAATGGCAGTCGGGGGAATGAAGGCATTGGAGGAAGCCGGAGTTTCCGTGCCGGATGATCTTTCGGTCATTGGATTTGACGATATCCAGTTAGCCGAATACCTTCAGCCAAGGCTGACGACCATCCGTCAACCGATGTACGAATCCGGTTCGCTGGCCGGACATCTGCTGTTCCAAAGGTTGAACGGAGATGAGGTCAACGATTTCTACAAGCTCAAGATCGAACTGATTGAACGGAGCTCGGTTAAAACCAACAGTTAATCGGAGCTGGATGCGATATTCCCGCCGAACGCTTTGTTTTTGGCCTAGCGCGGCGGCAAGCTTCCGGTTATTTATCGGGCAAGAGAAGATTCTGGCACTCCTACTGCTCCGTATTGCTGTCGAAATTAATAGAAACGTTTATGAAAAAGAGACAACACATACTAGAAAAGACCATATAAATAAAGAGATAATAGAATAGAAACGTTTCGTTTCAGTGGAGGGAACACAACCATGACTGAACATCTCTATCACAAATATGTTAAGCACATGACACTTGAAGAAAAGATAGCCCAGCTGCTGCAGCTCGCAGCCCCCTTTTATGATGAACCGGGCGATCATTCGGAAATCACCGGACCTATGGAGGAGCTCGGTATCGGCAGCGAGACCAAACTTGCGGCTGGTTCTGTACTTGGAATAGCCGGTGCAGAGAAAATGATGGCTGTGCAGAAAGAACATCTGAAGAATAACAGACTTGGCATTCCATTGCTGTTTATGGCGGACATTGTACATGGATTCAAGACGATATTTCCGATTCCGCTGGCGATCGGCTGCTCCTGGAACCCGGAACTCGCTGAACAGAGCGCAGAAATCGCCGCGCGTGAAGCCGCAGTATCAGGACTTCATGTAACTTTTGCGCCGATGGTGGATTTGGTCCGAGATGCCCGCTGGGGCCGTGTGATGGAATCAACTGGTGAAGATCCCTATTTGAACTCTGTATTTGCCAAGGCATTTGTACAGGGATTCCAAGGGGATGACCTGGGAAATGATGTTTCCCGTGTTGCAGCCTGCGTGAAGCATTTTGCAGCTTATGGACTGGCTGAAGGCGGACGTGACTACAATTCAGTCGACTTGTCGGAACGCCAGCTGCGCGAATACTACTTGCCGGCCTATAAAGCAGCGGTAGACGCAGGAGTCGAGATGGTGATGACTTCCTTTAATATTGTGGACGGGATTCCGGCTACCGGAAACAGCAAGCTGCTGCGCAGCCTTTTGCGTGAAGAATGGGGTTTTGAGGGAATTGTCATTTCAGACTGGGCGGCTATTAAGGAAATCATTGCCCATGGTGCTGCCGAAGACGAAAAAGAAGCCGCCTTTAAGGCAATCTGGAGTGGCGTCGACATCGATATGATGACTACAAGCTACGTGAATCATCTGCCGGAACTGGTGGCAGAAGGTCTTGTGGATGAAGCGCTGATTGATGAAGCTGTGCTGCGGATACTGAAGCTAAAGGAAAAGCTGGGCTTGTTCGAGAATCCAATGCGTGGTGCGGATCCGGTTCTTGAACGCGAGATAGTGTTCTCCGCCGAGCATCGCCAGGTTTCCCGCAAGCTTGCCGAGAAATCCAGTGTACTGCTTAAGAACGAAGGTGTACTGCCGCTGGCGCCTGAGCAACGGGTTGCATTGATTGGTCCGTTTGCGAATAGCGGAGATATTCTGGGCTGGTGGTCGTGGACGGGTTCTAAAGAGACGGCGGTAAAGCTTGGAGAATCCATGCGTATACTGAGCGAAAATCCGGGCAATGTGATTATTGCCGAGGGAAGCGGCATCGACACGATCAGCGAGTCTCAGCGTAATGAGGCTTTGAAAGCAGCCGCAGATGCCGATGTAATCGTGCTTGCGGTCGGTGAATCTTCAGAGATGAGCGGTGAAGGCGGCAGCCGCAGCAATATCAAATTGCCGCAGGCACAGCTGGAAATGATTGAGCTGATGAAAGGGCTGGGCAAACCTTTAGCTGTAGTCCTGTTTAACGGCCGCCCGCTCGATCTGCATGGTGTGTATGATCTAGCCGATGCTGTACTTGAAGCATGGTTCCCGGGAAGTGAAGGCGGTGCTGCGCTGGCAGATCTGTTATACGGAAAGGTTAATCCATCCGGAAAGCTCAGTATGTCCGTTCCTTATTCCGTTGGCCAGATTCCGGTTTATTATAACTCCTTCAGCACCGGCCGTCCCAAACCGGAAGAAGAGACAGGCAACCGTTATATTTCCCAGTACCTTGATATTCCTAACGAACCGTTACTGCCATTTGGCTTCGGTCTAAGTTATACGGATTTCACCTATGAGGGACTTACACTTTCAGCGGAGACAATGAAGGCTGATCAACCGATTGAGGCGAAGGTGACTGTCACAAATACCGGGAAGATGGCTGGAACAGAAACGGTTCAACTTTATATCCGTGATGTATCCGCAGAAGTAGTCCGCCCGGTTAAAGAACTGAAAGGCTTCAAGCAGGTCGAACTGGCTCCGGGAGAAAGCAGCGAGGTCGTCTTCCAGATTGACGAAAGTATGCTCCGCTATCACCATAGTGACTTGTCCGTAAGCAGTGACCGCGGCCAATTCAGCCTGTTCATCGGCGCTAGCAGCAAGGATGTTCAGGCAGCGTCTTTCCGTTTGCTTAAATAGTGCAAAATGTTAAACCCAAATACTGACGAATAGCGGCAATCTGCCGCAGCAGATAAGGAAGTGAGTAGAAATGACAACTATAACAGGAACTGGCTCCAAGCTGTCGCTTCACGAGGATGGATTGACTTTTACTTTCCTGGAAAGCGGCGACCTGTACCAGGCTGTCGGCGGGACGATGATGATCAATCAGCTGCTGTCTAATAGCGTAGACGGTGCGCCCGGAAATCTTTATGCGCGTTTGCACCTGCAAGACGGCATTCAGGTCTTTCCACTGCTAGGTGTGAAATCGAGCAGCCGTTTCCGTCAGGATGGCAAACGCCTGATGTGGCAAGGTGAAATTACTGCGGGTCCGGATGTCCCAGGGCTATTGACGGATATCCGTTATCAAGTGATATTTACTTTGTCCAGCCGTGGGGTGTGGTTCTGGGATGTGAAGTTTGAAGGCAGCAATGTGCTGCTGGACGTCATCTATAGTCAAGATGTGGGGATTGCTTCCCCTGCAGCTGTCACCAGTAATGAAGCCTATTTATCGCAATATATTGATCATGCGGTATTTGAGGATGAGAAGTATGGATATGTGGTTTGCTCCCGGCAAAATCAGCCGCAAGGCGGCAAGTTTCCGTACCTGCAGCAAGGTACTCTCACCGGAGCTACCGGGTATTCCACCGATGGATTCCAGTTCTTCGGATTATCCTACAAGGAAACCGACAAACCGGAAGCATTGTACCAGGAACAGCTGGCCAATGAGATTTATCAATATGAATTTGCCTATACGGCGCTGAAATCCGAGAAAGTTCAACTGGATGGAACCGCACGTTTTACTTTTTATGGACTGTTCCGTGAAGACCATCCCGCAGCCATTACAGAGCTGGAATTTAATTCGGCACTGCGTCAAGCGTGGGATGAGGCTGAAGCCATGGGGGATGTTCAGGAGACGGGTCACTGGCTGAATCAGGCCTCCTTATCTTCACGTTTTGGAGCGCCGCTGCAAACTGTAGACATGCTGGAGGAAGAGCTGAGCTCATTGTTCCCGCAGAGATTTGAGGAAGAGCGTGATGGCGGCCAGCTGCTGGCCTTCTTTACCGGTACCTATGAGCATATTGTGCTCAAGCGTAAAGAATTGCTGGTCGAACGTCCGCATGGGCATATTCTGATGAGCGGGAACAATGCTCATCTGGGTGCTGAGGTCATGACCACAACCTCGTATATGTATGGGATTTTCAATTCCCAGGTGGTAGTCGGTAATACGAATTTCAATAAAATGATGTCCAACCCCCGTAATGCGCTGAATGTGTACAAGACTTCAGGACAGCGTATTTATGTGGAAATGGATGGACAATACCGTATGCTTACGATGCCGTCGCTATTTGAAATCGGCTTTAACTACGTGCGCTGGTACTACAAAACTCTTTCCGACACGCTTGTAATTACCAACTATACTACAGTTGATTCACCGGAAGTAAAGCTGCATGTACGATCTGTAAGCGGCCAAGCGTACCGTTTCCTCGTCAGCAACCAGATTACGATGAATGTGGCCGAGTATGAGGTGCCTTACCAAATGGCTCAGGATCCGAACGGAGTGATCAGCTTCCGTGGCGAGAAGTCCGGAACGAGTGCTCAGGTATATCCGGAGCTCACTTACAAGATGTTCCTGGATGGGGCTTCTTACCGTCTGGGAGATGAAAGTCTGCTGGCAGACGGACCGGTTCAGGGCAGTGCTTCGCTTGCTGTGCTTGAACTAGAGGAGAGCGCAGAGTGGACGCTGACACTACAGGGCTTGCTGGACGGCAAGGAACGTCCGCTCTCCAGTAAACCCGTCACAGAAGAAATCACCCGTTACCGTGAGTTTTTCTCCGGTGTCATGAATGGTTTCAAGCTGACACAGGAAAGCGGAGTCGAAGGCGGACTATTCAAAGTGAATGCGTTGGCCTGGTGGTACACTCACAATATGCTGGTCCATTACTCAGTGCCTCATGGTCTGGAGCAGTATGGCGGCGCAGCATGGGGGACACGTGATGTGTGCCAGGGACCGGTGGAATATTTCCTCGCCACACACAAATATGAGCAGGTGCGCGAGATACTGCTGACCGTGTTTGCCCATCAGTATGAAGATGACGGCAGCTGGCCACAGTGGTTCATGTTCGACAAATACACATCCATTCAGCAGGAAGAAAGCCACGGCGATATTATTGTCTGGCCGCTTAAAGTGCTGGGGGATTACTTGCGGGCAACCCTTGATTTTGCTGTACTGGATGAACAGATTCCATATACACGCAAGCACAGCTTCGACTTTACGGAAACGACAGCTTCGCTGCGGGAACATGCCAACAAAGAGCTGGATTACATTAAATCTCACTTCCTGCATGATACGTTCCTGTCCTCTTACGGCGACGGGGATTGGGATGATACGCTCCAGCCGGCGAACGCACAGCTGAAGCAGTATATGGTCAGCAGCTGGACAGTTGCACTTACCTATCAGACAGTGCTCGGTTTATCCGGAGTGCTGCAGAGCAATGATGAAGTTTGGTCAAATGAGCTGAAGCAGATGGCGGAAGGGATCAAAAGTGACTTCAACCGTTACATGCTGGGAACGGAAGTGATTCCAGGCTTCCTGTATTTCGAAGATCCGCAGGATGCCAAGCCTATGCTTCATCCAGAAGATCAGGAGACCGGTATTCAATACCGGCTGCTGCCGATGACCCGCAGCATGATCGGTGAGCTGCTCACACCAGAGCAAATGGAGTCGCATTACAAGCTGATCCTGGAGCAATTCCTCTGCCCGGATGGTGTGCGGCTGATGAACCATCCGGCGCAATATGCCGGCGGAGTCAGCACGCATTTTAAACGGGCGGAGCAGGCGGCTAATTTCGGACGCGAAATCGGACTTCAATATGTGCATGCGCATATCCGGTTCGTAGAAGCTATGGCGAAGATCGGCAAGCGGGATCAGGTATGGAACGGACTGGCGGTCATTAATCCGATTGGGATCCGCGATGCCGTGCCGAATGCTGAACTGCGTCAGAGCAATGCCTACTTCAGCAGCTCGGACGGGAAATTTGCTAACCGTTACGAAGCGCAGGAGCGGTTCAATGAGCTGCGGAATGGTTCGGTAGCCGTTAAAGGCGGCTGGAGAATTTATTCCAGCGGTCCCGGAATCTACATGAATCAGCTGATCTCCAACGTGCTCGGTATCCGTGAGGACGGCGGTGATCTCATCATTGATCCTGTACTGCCGGATGAGCTCGATGGAACCCGCTTTGACTTCGAATATGGCGGTTCACCGGTATCGTTCATCTACCACTGTGCAGAAGGCAGTCTCCGCTCTGTAACCGTGGGCGGCAAGGAGGTTCAGGCCGAACGGCTTGCCAACCCTTATCGTCTTGGAGGATTGCGGATCAAACAGGCAGACTTTGAAAATCTGCGCACAGCAGAAGGTACTGTAGTTGATATTTATATGTAACAACAAGAAGAAGAGGCCGCTGCTGAAGCGGCCTCTTTGCTATTCACAATTATTCAGCTGTTAAGTCATCTATTCCAGATCCTTCGTTGAAAGCATCCCGAGTTCATTTAAAATAATCAAGGCTCATCGCCTCGCGGACTTCGTTCATCGTTTCCTGGGCCAGAGACCGGGTATGGCGGGTGCCGGCCATTAATATATCATCGACAAGCTTCGGTCTGGCCGCATAATAGGCCCGGCGTTCCCGCATAGGTGCCAGAAGCATTTCCAGCGCGGTGGTGATCCGTTCTTTGCAGGCCGAACATCCGATGGTCCCGCGTTCGCAGCCTTCGCGGATTTCAGCGGCGTCTTGCGGAAGAAAGGCCCGGTGATAAGCATAAATTGGACAGATATCCGGATGCCCGGGATCATTTTTATGAACGCGGGCAGGATCTGTCACTGCTCTTTTTATTTTGTGGGTAAGGTCTTCCGTTGAAGCATCGAGCGTTATGGCGTTGCCGAGGCTTTTGCTCATTTTCGCGTTGCCGTCTGTGCCAATCAGCCTTGGTGTTTCACTGATCAACGCCTGAGGTTCCACAAATATAGGCTTATATAGCTCGTTAAACCGGCGCACAATTTTACGGGCCAGCTCCAGATGCGGCAGCTGATCCTCACCAACGGGAATAATGGTGGCTTTGCAAAAGGCAATATCGGCCGCTTGGCTTACCGGATAACCGAGGAAACCATAATACATTTCATCCAGACTGCCGTTTTTCGATTCTGCTTTTACTGTTGGATTGTGCCGTAGGTTATTCACCGTAACAAACATAGAGAAGAAGATCGTCAGCTCGGCGATTTCCGGAATCATGGACTGTACATAAAGGGTTGTCTTGCCGGGGTCAATGCCTACAGACAAATAATCGAGCATAATCTCGCGGATATGGCTGCGGATCAATTCGGGTCTATCGAAATGGGTTGTCAGTGCCTGAACATCCGCCAGAAATACATAGGATTCATATTGATCTTGTAAAATAACCCGGTTCTGCAGGCTGCCGGCGTAATGGCCAAGGTGAAGTTTGCCGGTAACCCGATCTCCTGTGAGTACACGTTTTTTCATCGTTAAAAAACCTCCTGGTATAATGTTGTTGTGTAGAAATTATAAATCGCCACCACCAGCCATCCTCCATGGCCATCACCCCCTTATCAACACAAAAAAACTCCGTCCCATAAGGACGAAGTTGTCGTTGTGCCACCTTAAATGACCGTCTCGCTGCATCAATTGCAAGCGTTACAGTCTTCGTTATACGGTGCGGAGATCGCTGAATACATGATCTCGAGACCGCTCCCTTGATAACGGCGGGATGCCCGGCATTTCCCTACAACATCGTAGCCGACGGTTCGGGAAAGCAACTCCAAAGTCCATTCGATCATATGCCGGACACCGGTTCGCAGCTACCACCGGCTCTCTGCAAGTCCTCTCACATATGTCTACTTACTCTTCTTCTGCGTTATTGATGATATATATGTATATTATTACCTGATCCCTGGAGATCGGTCAATGCTTTTAAAGTACTAAATAAAAAGGCAAAAGTAGCGGAGGGGAAATTTGGAACTGTAGGAGCGATAGCGACCGCCTTTGTCACCGGATTTCAACCGCATATAGCGGATTAAATCAAGAAATCTGGGGACAACAGCGCCCGGAAGTCCAAATATTCACCGCAGTTACGTCCTCGCCCAAATGGGGGAATCTTAAAATTTATGTAAATATCAATTCGGGCCGGAAAAAGAAACAAGTGTGATAAGTTATTTATAGACATTAAATGAAGAGGGATGCAATTACATAAATATTCAGCTGTAATAATAATGACAAATTACTTGGTATTATCGAGGCATTTGATTTTAATCAGAAAGTAAATAGGGTATCGGTCGGCTATTTTTTGGAGCAGGCCCATTGGGGGAAAGGCATTGCTTCAGAAGCGTTATTCCTATTGATAAATTACTTGTTTAATGATGCGGATATCAATAGGATTCAAGCTGAAGTAATGCCTCCCAATAGGGCTTCCAAAAAGGTGCTGCTGAAAAACGGCTTCATGAAAGAAGGAACTTTGAGACAAGCCAGTGTATGGTCAGGCAAAGGAATCGTCGATCTTGAAGTGTACAGCATCCTGAAAGATGACTACATCAAATGGCATATCGGATCAGAAGTTCCAGATCCACAATAGAATAGAAGCAACTCAAGGTTTTTTTATTTCGATTTTTGGCAGATCAAAGCTCCAGTTCACATCGGTAAATCTTTTATCCGTTATGACCCGGCGGAGCGTAAGCTCCTCGGGCAGCTCAGTCATGCCTTTGGCAATAAGATAGGCTTCATTCACATGATTGCCCGTCTCACCAAATGTGACTTTCTCATCCATAGTGTAACCACCTCTAAAAATAACCTTGTATTCTTTTCCTTGACCATCGAGGGCGACCCACTTGTCATTAGAAAATCTGTTGGTGAATTCGCCGCTGACCGACATCCAGCCGGATATTCCCGGTTCGTCCTTGATTTCCTTGATCTCTATCTTGTTCACCTTCAGCACATCACCTTGAGCACTAAATACTGCGGGTTTCTCATTAAGCTCATGAGGATGAAACGTCACTGAATCGTTAGACTTGACGGGACTATTGTAACCATCCAGGATGAACCGTACTTGCCGGCTGTCATATGGAAGGCTCTTGAAATAGTAGGTCCAGTGCAGCTTGCCGGCTTGTTCTGTTGATCTGACAGTGTAGCCGAAGGAAGTGTCGGTAATATATCCGGACTTGTAACGGTTGCTTCTTGAAACTTCTTCACCTTTCTCATCCTCAAAATGGAACATGAGCCCAAGAGCGTTATTAATATTGGCAGAAATAAGGCTGGCTGCCTCTCCAGTAAGCGAGGTGTTGAATTTCAGTGTGACACCTGCAGGTGTATGCATTACTTGATCCATCTCCAGCTTCATCCCATCCGGAGTAGTATAGACATGGTCCTTCAAATCTGTGGTTACTGTTAATGCCTGCGCTGCGGTCATATCCGCTTCATAGCTGAAGCTCCAGTCTCCGGCGACTACCTTTTCTGTTTCACTGTTTGAAGCCAGTTCATGAATATTGCCTTGAATAACTACGGTGCTTCCTGGGCCTTCATCAGGGAATACGTAAGTCAACAGCAGAGAGGCTTGACCAGAGTTTCCATAAATGTCACTGGCCAAGGGCATGATCTCTTTCAGTTCTCCGATGTTGTGTCCTTGTTCATCATGGATTTCCAATTGGCTGGTATTAAATTTGGACATTGCTTCGTTGGCAGCATGTCCGGTTTTATCCGTAATGCTAATGTTAAGCACCAAACGGGTAGGATCAGCCACTACGTCCTGCAGGACAAAGGTATAACCTTTATCGGTTTTCTCTATGCCAGGCTGCTGCACCACTCCGAGTATTCTGGCGTCCAGCAGACCAAGCTCTGCCCACTGGTTGGCAAGGAGGAACGGTTTCTGTGGAGGGTTGGACAGCGTCTCTGAGACCGTACCTGATCTGCCAATGAAAAACAGTAATGAAGCAATTCCTATCACTGCAGCAACAGTGCTGCCCCACTTTAAACCTCTTTTTAGGGTGCGGCCCTTTTGCATTCCGGATATCTCGGATAATTGTTGCCCGGAGGCGGGCAGTATCTCTGTATTGCGAACTTGTTCCATAACGCGCTCTGTGAAATCATCAGCTAGATTAGAGCTTGTATACAATTGTGAATCCGTCAATAGATCGTTATCAGTGCCGGACAAGTCATTGTGATTGGTGTAAGCCCATTTTTTCATTGGAACCCTCCCTGGATTTCGACCATTGTTTCTTCAGCTTTTGGCGGGCGCGGTGGAGACAATTTTTGACCTGGTGCATAGGCATTCCCGTTATCGCTGAGATTTCCTCATAGGATAATTCATTGGTATAGCGAAGCAGCAGTACAATCCGGTATCGTTCTGGAAGCTTGGACAATTTCCGGTGCATTTCAAGCTCGTCTTCCTTACGCATATACTGCTCTTCAGGGGTTGGCCCGCGATCCTTCTCCTCCAGTAAGTTACTGCTTGTTAGGCCTGGGGATTTCCGCCTTTTCAGTGACCTGAAGTGGTTGATCGCAATGGCGTACAGCCAAGCGGTAAAGCTTGATTGGCCATGATGCTCGCGGAGTTTCTGGTATGCTTTGATAAAAGTTTCCTGGGCCAAATCCTGTGCATCCTGGTGACTGGCGCCCATACCGAGCAGCAGACCATACAAGCTCGACTTGTATTTGTCTACGAGTACCGCAAAGGCCTCCTGGTTGCCCTGCAGCACTTCGGCAATGATTTGTTCGTCGTTTTCCTGTGCCTTCATCCAGTGCCTCCAATTGATTTATTTGTATATAAGACGCACCAGCGCCACAATATTTCTCACTTTTAATAAAAAAAGAAAGATTATGTTCAGATCATACTACACATTGCAGGGGGAAGAGAGAATGAAACAAGACGAAGCAATCCGTCTGATAGGCTTGGCCGTAAAGGGTGATCCGGCAGTCAGGGCAGTATTTCTGAAAGGCGCACATGCCAGAGGAGAGCAGGATGTTTACTCGGATGTTGATTTGTACTGTTTGGTCCACAGCGAGGGCTTGACGGATTTTTTAGCGCGCAGAATATCCCATATGGAGAGCTATAAACCGCTGATATTCTGGTCGGAAGCTAACTTTGTAGGGCCGCAAATTGTTGGCGTGTTTGAAGACGGTCTGCATTTCGATCTTTATACAGTGACTGAGGAGAGTCTGAAACAAATCGAGCAAATCCTTGTCCTGCATGATCCCGAGGGATGTCTTGCCAATTACAAGGCAGAGAGCTTCCCCATGTCGGATGCGGAGATTACGAGGCTCCTTTCCGGTTTCACTTTCAGCCTTCTGGAATTTGAGACCGCGTATCTTCGCGGCGATTTGCTCTGGGCACATCGGCTCGGCAGTCATCTGGCGGCAGATCTAATGACCGTTCTGCGGCATGTAATAGATCCTTTTACAGCGCAGCTCGGCATCAAGAGACTGCATCGCAAACTCAGTCCACAGCAACTGGATGAGTTAACAGGAGCGTTAAATGGTCTTGGACCGGATGCATTACCTTCAGTTGTCCAGAAGCTGGTGGACCTCGCTGCAGCGTTAATTGCAGAATTGACCGAAAGGCTGTCAGAGAACTGGAATCAGCGTTTTTTCGATTTTATGGTCAAACGGATCTACGCACTATCGTAACAAAACAGGTACAGCGAACAATATTTGAATGTGAGAAAAAAGGAGGATAATGACTACTCTTGTCGAATTATAAATTTAGATAGATAATAAATACCAAAATATGTTTGTGATTCGGAAGCGCCAGCTGATGAACAAAGGCAACTCCGCCGAAAGGCGGAAGACGCAAAGCCACCGGTCTAAACCGCTCACGAAAGCGGCATGACAGCGGGGACGCTCATGTAGTTTGGTTTTTTGTTGTCTAAATACAACAAAAGGAGAATAAAAAAACATGTTTTTGAAGATTCGCCACAAAATAAGGCCAGGCTTAGCGTTTATTCTGGCTGCGGTCTTGGCTGCAGGACCCCTGATTGCCAGTCCGGTCCACGCAGCTGCGAAGTACACTTTTACAGATGTCAAAACTGCATATAACATGCCGCTTGACTACAACTACAAGTTCACGGGTGACACGATCGCTTCACTGGAGAAGGATAGCAAAGGGGCTTATCAGCTGTACCTACATAACTGGAAGAAGAAGACGACGGAGAAAGTTACTTCTACTAACACGTTCAAAACGAACTTGCAGCTCCTGGGAGACAGTGTTTATTATTATGAGTCCACAATTGAAGTGACTAAACAAATTAATATCTATCCGAAGAAGCTGGTACAGTACAATTTGAAAACCAAAAAAACAAGCGAGCTTCCGCTGGAAGTGAAAACTCCGGAATTACTGGGTGTGGGTGACAAATATTATGTACACAGCAGTGGCTCAGATTTTTACTTCACTAACAAAACGACACTGGAAACTCAGACCATCAATGATCTCGGTTTTGATCAGGTCCACCAGTTTGTAGATGACAAGTTCATCTATAGCAAATGGGACACCGGCACGTTGTATCTGTATGATCTGCCAAGTTCAAAAACAACTGAGCTTTACAAGCTGAAAGAAAATGAATCCTTCAACCTCGTAGCTTCGAATGGTAAAGATATTGTCTGGATGATTGACTCCAAAGAAGTGGATGCTGCCGGGAAGACCAAAAATTACTTCATTTATATGACGATGGACCGCAGTAAAGCCGGAGCCCCGGTTAAAGTATTGCTCAAACGTGAATGGGTAATTGGCGACCGGAATGATCTATTACTTGTAGGTGACAATTATGCGGTGTTCTCGGAAATGATGAACAATAAACTGGTAGCCCGCGGAGTGAACCTCCGAAACGGGGAACTCTTTTTGCTTGGGGAACGAAACCGCAGTGCGGACAATTTTGTGTATTTTAATAAAGACACACTGATCTCACGCGACGCAAATGACTATATTGTGCTTCGTACAATAGTCAGAACGCCATAAATGAATTCTCAGAAACTATCAAAAAAACAGTGCAATTTGACGATAGTAGTAAAGCGGTAAATCTTGGGTATGAACCTATTTCCAATGAATCCCGCAACCGCAAATTGAAAAAAACAACTAAGAGGAGTGTCATTAAAAAATGATCGCAGAAACTAAAATGTACCCGGAATTCAACACCATCTTCATCAGCTTGCATGGATTTGCCGAATTGGCTGAAACGGTAAAAGAAGTGGAAATATTCGAGGTGTCCATGCCGACTTTGCCGATCCACGAGATGTCTCTGATTATTGACTGCAACGATATGGCGCCCTTCAAGCCGGAGATATTGCCGGTTCTGGAACGCTGCTATGTGCTGTATAACAGTTTTAAACATGCGGTTCTGGTGAATCCGAAGAAAGTAGTAGCCAAATCTCAATTACAGAGAGTAGCTCCAAGCGCCGGATTTAAAGGACATTTTGTGGATACGGTGGAAGAGGCTTGGGCAATCGTTAAATCCTAAATCGTATATCCTAAATCTAAAGCAGAGGGTGGTCAACCATGGCTAATGTCAAAATAGTAAGCACCGAAGTGTACCATCCTGCCTATAAGATCAGCAATGAGGAATTGGCTCTGCAGGCCGGAGCTTCAGCGGACAAGCTTATCGGCATTTGGGAGTTCTTTGGCCGTAAGGATCGTTATTACGCGGCGGACTATGAAGAGAGCACGCTTTATATGGCTATTGAAGCATCCAAAAAGTTATTGAAGAGCTGTGGGCTCAGCGGAAGCGATTTGGATATGATCGTATTCTCCTCAGGAACACATGATTTCAGCGCTCCGACAGATGCTGCATTTGTGCATCAGGCGCTGGAGGGTAAAGATTCCTGCATTATCTATGACAGCAATGCCAACTGTGTAGGTATGGTTGTCGCTGCTGACCAAGCAGCCCGATCCATGATATCCACGCCCAGAGTGAGATACGCACTCATTGTAGGGTCGGAGCAGATTGCCCGTTTCTACAAAGAAGGGGACCTGGCATCCAAGGGCCTTTGCGGAGATGCGGCCTGTGCGGTTCTGCTGGAGAGAGTGGAGGATACGGATTCCGGTCTGATAGATTCGGCGTACTACACCAATACGCAGAAGGCGGAGGATATGCAGTTCCCTGCCGGAGGCATGACGCAAATGTACGGAGAACATCTGTCGCTTGAAGAGAAGAAAATCTATCTTCATCCGGAGTACAACGTCAATGTGGCTTTCCCGACAGCAGTATCCAATATTGAGCAGCTGCTTCAGGAACATGGATATACAAAAAGTGATGTGAAGCACTATATCCTTAGTCAGTTAAACTTGAGCGTCATTAAAGATATCGCGGGTAAGCTGGATGAGGAGCTCGTTAAATTCCCTTACATTGGGGATATTTATGGCTACACGGGCACAAGCAGTCCGTTTATCACCCTTCACCATGCGATTAAGGACGGGACGCTGGTACCCGGCGACTTGTTTTTTATGTGGTCGGTAGGCGCGGGTATTACGAGTTGTGCTACCTTGTGGAGACTCTAACATCACCACTACAGTAATGGAACGCGATAGAAAAACAACGAAAGCCTGCGCTTTGGTGCAGGCTTTTTTGTCTATATAAGTTGAACTAAAGAACTACCTAGAGGCAAAAGCAGCGGAGGGGGATTTTGGAACTGGAGGAACGGTAGTGTCCGCCTTTGTCTTCGGATTTCTACCGCTAATAGCGGTTAAAATCAAGAAATCTGAAGACAACAGTGGCCGGAAGTCCAAACATTCACCGCAGTTGCGTTCTATGCCGGCTCGGTAAGTCTAAAGTTCAACTTATATGGTCTTTATTTAAGAATTCAATAATCAACTCTATAAATTCAGCAGGCTGCTCAAAATGCGGATAATGGCCGCATTGACGCAGCTGGACGAATTCTGAAGCTGGAATATTCTTATGTACGTAACTGCAGATCTGCTTGTTGAAGGGTAAATCCAGCCCGGCTTCCATAACAAGTGTTGGATGACTGATTTCATTTAAGCGACTGTAGGCCTGAGGCATTAAAGGACGATGCAAATTGGGCTTGCCTTGATAAAAGACTTCATTACTGACATAAAGCTCTTTGAATTGAGCCCGAAGCGTCTGATCTTGTGGAACGAGGTAGTGCCAGAAGCTGTTCTTCATAAAATGCTCCGCAGCCTTGTTGATTCCAACCCGGCGGACTCTCAGGAAATCCTTCATGCCTTCCCAGGACAGCCGCAAGGGATACTTGGCGCCGTTAACAGAAGGGGCAACAAGGATTAGCTTGCTGACACGATCCGGATAGGCCAGAGCGAAGTCAATCGCAGCACTTCCTCCAAAGGAAGAGGCGACAACACTGGCACGGGTAATCCCAAGATGATCCAGAACGGATTTCAGGTCCTGATAATAGGAGAAGGGGGTGGTGATAGCGTCGCTTTGTCCATATCCTCTCTGATCATACCGGATCACCTGATAAGCTTGAGCCAGTCTTTCCACATGGAGATCCCACACCTTGAGGTTGGAGTAGCCGCCATGCAGCAGCACAAGCGGTTCACCTGTTCCTTGTACTTCGATGTTAAAGTTTACACCCTGGATGTTATGCAGTTCACTCTGATTCACTTTTTTCACTCCCTCGTTAACGCTGTTGATTTAACCATTCAATTGATTCTTTGCACCACTGCAGTCTAGCTTCGGTTGACAGGATTCCATAGTTTAAGGTTAACATCCACATCGGTAAATCTTCCGGCGATTGCTTCTGTGTTATTAATGAACGCTGTTGTTCGCGGTAAACCTCCATGGCATTTGTGAGCTCACCCAGCTCATGTTCGAACAAACTTCTAATGACTTCTCTATCCTGAGGGGTTGCAAAAAAAACCTTCAGCAGCAATTCATCCCGGTAGTTAAGGGCGCCAATGGGGGCGGACAGCCATTCCCGGAAATGATCCATGCCTTCAGGCGTAATCTGATACTTTTTTTGCCCGCGTGTTTGATTGGGTGTGCTGGCTTCCACCGCATATCCTTGGGCAACAAGCTCCTTCAAAGCAGGATAAATCTGCCCGTAACTTTCACTCCAGAAATGATGAAGCGAGCCGCTGAAATGTTTCTTGATGTCATATCCGGAATAGACTCCTTTCGTTAAAACACCCAGAACTGCGAACATTGTATTTCCTGATTTGGCCATAACCCTCGCTCCTGACTATAATGTATCTATTAGATATGTAACTATTAGATATATCATACAACGTAGATCTTGTAATTTCAACCCTTGCAAACCATCTCATCGGCACAAAAAAACAGAGCAGCGGAGGTTGTGCCTGCCGTGCTTTGTTGTGCTATTTAATGAATTTAGCTTCTAAGACCTGCCTCAGGTCAATCAATTTTCCTGGTTGAAACATTTCAAACTATTAACATGAGTTATGCACTTTGTAGGAAATGCTAGTAAATCTGCGGTTTGGAAGTAGGCCAAATAAGTATGAGAGATATGGGATGAGTGGTTTGCCAGCAAAGGTGCATGTTCTAGGCCTGGGAGTTGGAAAATATACGATGAGTCGCTTGTTCTCGAACACTTGATTCTCTGTAACTCCTATATCTAAAATTCTATTTCAATCTATATATCCTTATATTTATCATATATAGAAAAAATAACCTGTAAATAAATAGAAATAAATAAAATAATGTGTTATTCTAAACTAGTAATATATGGGAGGGTATTGCGAAATCATTTTTCTCTTGGACTAAAAATAAAATTAGGAGATGTTTAATTGTGAAAAAAACTATTCCTGTATTGTTTTCATTTTTTTACTGGCAAGTATAATCAACCCTGTTAGTGCAGAACCGGTAACAGGAAAAATATCTATTGATTCTCAAATTAATGTTCGTGATAGATCAACTTTACGAACAATCATGGAAGGTCTAGATCCAGAAGATAGAGAAAATGTAATTTATCTTTATGAAGACGGAAGTTTTACGGCAAACAAAGTGGAACTGATAGACGAATTTAAGAAAGAGAACTCTCAAAATATTGGATTAGATGGGAAATTAAAACTAGAGCCTAACTATGAACTAGAGGGAAAAGTAGAAGAAACTTTTGAAAGTGTATCTACTAGCGCAAATGTTGATTTTCCCATTTCTACATATTCTTATACAAACCCGGGCTCACAATGTGTGGGTGATAACGCCGGACCGTTTAGAAGAGTTCTTTCTACTAAGGGTAAATCAAGAATAACAGCTAATATTTATCTTCCATCGAAAACTACATCTGAAGTGAGCATTATTAATTCGACTGAGAAGGCTCATATTTATATGGGTGCCTCCTCACCCTCCGGAGAGTTGGATATGGGATTAGCTTTAAACTATGACTCAGGAACATCACCCACTAACGAGACATGGGGAATGTTTGTTAAGGGTGACACTAATAATAACGCTAGTTTTGGTAACTTTAAAATGGGCTCAGAAGTGTTTATGAAGTTCTACGTAGTATCCAGTACTTCTGTTGCACTTTATGTTAACGGAGTAAATAAAGCTGGGGAGTCAAAAGAGTATACATTAGTAGCAGGAGTATCCTCAAGTAAAAATTTCAATACTAATGGTACAAACATGCAAGTGAAACGCTTAACAACTATTGCTCAAAAACCACAGCAGCTTGAATCGGGTTCTTATTTTTACAATACTCATTGGTATAATGTCAAGGTCGGGACAACTTCAGGAACTGAAGTGTTGATGGACTCTACAAATACTGCATCAGCATGTGGTTATCAAGTTGAAAATGTACTTGTTAATTATCTCTCCCAAAATAATGAGTATGTAAAATTAAAAGCAGGGATCCCTACTCCTTAACTGTTTTAATATATATTCATTGGCCTAATTTAGAATCAAATAAATTAGGCCAATCTATTTTTTAATTATTTGAAACATTACAAACTATGCATCGTCTAATTAATATCATATGTTTATCAAATAATTATAATTGTTATAAAAATAAAGGTTAGGAGAAAGAAAAATGAAAAAAATAAAATACGCATTTTTATTAGCTATTTCGATTATTACATTTTTAAGTGGATCTCAATACTCAGTAAATGCGAATGGTATTAGCAGAAACTCTTTAAAAGGGTCTGTCAATAATTTTGTGTAAACTCTTTTAAGCATAGATTCCCCCGAGGGGGAAGTCGCGAATCTAACGCAAGTGTTGACCGACCCGATCAGGAAAGAAGACGGACAACTGGAGCAGCATTTGCCCCCAGTTTTGTACACGTCCCGTCCATTTCCGAGTGACGTCAACGGTAGCTAAATAGAGCATCTTCAGCAATGCCTCATCCGTAGGAAAGATGCTTTTTCCTTTCGTTACTTTGCGTAGCTGGCGGTGGTAACTCTCGATCATATTGGTGGTGTAGATGAGTTTGCGGATCTCAGGCGGGTACTTGAAAAAGGTAGCGAGTTCGTCCCAATTTGTCCGCCAGGAACGGATAATAAGAGGATATTTAGCGCCCCAGACTTCCTGAAAACGGTCGAGTTCAAGCAAGGCGCCTTCCTCAGTAGCGGCCTTGTATATAGGCTTTAAGTCGGCGGTCACCTTCTTAATGTCCTTGTACGACACGTACCGTGTGGAACTGCGGATCTGGTGAATAATACACTTCTGGATTTCAGTTTGGGGGTAGCAGGCTGCAATCGCTTGAGAGAACCCGGACAGGTTGTCCACGCAGATAATGAGAATGTCCCCCACCCCGCGATTTTTCAGCTCATTGAGCACGCTCAGCCAGAACTTGGAGGACTCGTTCTCCCCGATCCACATGCCCAGCACATCTTTGTTTCCGTCCAAATCAATGCCAATGACCATGTAGGCGGCCTTGTTGATAATGGCCCCGTCTTGTTTGACTTTAAAGTGGATGGCGTCCAGATAGACGACCGCATAGACGCCCTGCAGAGGCCGGTTCTGCCATTCTTTAATGAGAGGAACAATCTTGTTCGTGACATTGGAAATGAGCGTAGGAGAGACTTCAATGCCATACATCTGTCCTAGATGATCCTGGATTTCTCTTGTACTGACGCCTTTGGCATACAGGGCAATGATTTGTTCTTCGATGCCCGTTACGTTCGACTGATGCTTCTTGACGACAAGTGGCTCAAACTCACCCAGACGGTCCCTAGGGATAGCGATTTCCTGTTCACCGTACTCACTGACGACCGTTTTTCGGCTCTTTCCATTGCGACTATTTGGAGTGAGTTTCGCCTTTACTTCATGCTTTCCGTAGCCTAAGTGAGTATCCATTTCGGCTTCCAGCATCTCCTGAATCGTCTCAGCGAATAGCTCTTTTAGAGCATTTTGCGCATCCTGTGCGCTTACCAAATTGTTTTCCTTAATAAATTCCCGTAACTGCTGTTTTGTCCAAAGTCCCATGTGTTCTCCCCAACCTTTCTCTTACTTCCATTTTAATGGGTTTGAGAGTTTACACAATATATTTTACAGACTCCTTTAAAATTGAAACTAAACAATTCATATGTTCTGTATTCAAATCAACAACTCCCCTATGCGGATTCTAACGGAAGGACCCTACTCCCCTTAAGATTAATTGGAGATGTGGTGGGGGCAGCAGTCTCATGGAGCGCCAAGGAACAAAAAGCATCGGTAACAATGGGAGCAGATAACATTTCTATCATTCTTAATGAAAAGATAGCACTTGTAAATGGTCAGAAGAAACAAATGGACACGGTTGCAGTGGTGAAAAATTCCACAATTATGGTTCCGGCAAGATTTATTGCTGAGGAATTTAAAATAAAAATTACATTTGACAAAATAACGAATGTCGTACATTTAGATGATCCAAGAATATTAAGTGCAGAAAGAATCAATAGAATTGATGAGATGGAACGAGTAGATGATAATTTTAATGGTGAAATAATTCCACTTGAATTCTCCTTTTTTAAAGACGTTAAGAATAGTGTGAAAAATAGAATCAATGTAAATCTACAAAATTATTCCTCTCAAGCAATAAAAAAAGATCAGTTGAATAGAAATATTATCTTTTTTGTTAGTAATTCTAAATTAGCTTTCATAGGTACTAGAGGTATGATCGCGCCTGACGGCTCAACGGGAGTAAACTCTATAAATATTAAAGCAAATAGTATTTATAATGATGAAATTTATATAGAATCTCTCAAAAATGATGAGGGAGAAGCGTTTCGCTATATTTTTGGTAATTATTTTATTACTACATCTTAAGTCAATTGGTTTTCGGAATGAATTTTCGTAGAAGGTTGTTTTAGATCTCTCATTTTCCTATACTTTATCTTTCTGAGTCGTGGAAATCACAAATGGCTATTTTTTACTGGAGCAGATATATCATATTGCTTTGCTTCATTTATTAAGTTTTCAATTTAAAACTTGCATGCTGGCATGATGTTGTTGATGTTAGATTTCTTCGAATATATTCAAAAATATACATGAGGGGTAGAAGGAATGGGCAAGATATCTAAAAAAAAATGGGCTGCATTTATTGGAGTGTTAGTTGTTTTTTTACTCGGGGCATCATCTATCTGGGCAATAAGTTCTGCACAGAAAGGCGAAATTGAAAAACTCCCTGCGCTTATGGATGCGAAAGGGAAAATAGAAATAGCGATTGGAGATTTCAAATTAGAAAAGCAACCTTTTCTTGGTGATCCTACTGCACCAATTAAAGTAATTGAGTTTATTGACTTTAAGTGCCCGTCATGTGCGAAATGGGAGAATGAAAATTTTCCTGATTTTAAGCAAGATTTTATTGATACTGGAAAAGTACAATTTTATGTTATAAACTTCCCATTCCTTGGACCTGACTCAATAGAAGCTGCACTTGCAGCAGAATCGGTATATAGACAAAACTCTGATAAATTTTGGGAATTTAAACACGAAATTTACCAAAATCAAGGTGATGAAGGAGAAATTTGGGCTACTGAAGAATATCTATTAAATTTAGTAACTCGAAAAATTGAAGGTTTAGATCTCTCTTTATTAAAGAACGATTTGAAAGAACATTCCTACCTACTTGATGTTAAAGAAGATTTTAAAGTTACTGCTGCAAATGGAGTCTATGGCACCCCTACATTTATAGTTAATGGAGTGAAAGTGAACGGAGATTATAATGAATTGAAAACTACAATTACTCAACAGCTAAAATAGAATCTAAGATAAGGATCTGGAGATTGATTTGGTTCGTAGACCATAGTACAAAATTAATAAAAAATTAAACGCTGATTGATAAATATTAAAGCCGGTAGTCACTTAGGATTTAAAGGACTTTCCGGCTTATTTGCTGTTTAGTCAGATGGGCCACAATGATTTTGTGCCTAAAGCTTGTTTATCTTCGAAGATTCTGAGAGGAGTTCTTCCATTTTCTCTTATTTTAGTTCGACTGGAAATCAGGAGGGTGATCACATATATAGAGGCAGCTCGACTCTTATCTCTAGCACCCCATCCTGAATGGAGGCGCTGGTGCTGCCGCCCGATTGTTCTGCAAGCAGCCGGACAATGGACAAGCCCAGTCCTGTAGTTGCGCCTCTTGCTTGATCTGCGGTATAGAAACGTTCGAATATACGCTGTATATCAATAGCAGTGGCATCCTTCACTGGATTTCTGAAGACGATAGCCGCTTGTTGACCAGCAAGAATCTGTATTTCCACAGCTCCGTCCGAGTGGGTGACACAGTTGCGGATCAGGTTCTGGACCATCCGTACGACCATTTTCTTATCGGCAAAAGCAAACACGGCGCAGCATCTACAAGATGCACCGCCAGATGTCTTTGCTCAAATTCAGTGATGGATTCCGCCAGGCATTCTGTCACAAGGTTTGTCAGATGGATGCGCTCCTTGTCAGGCACCGGCTCTGCATTTTCCAAATAGGCATATTCGAAAAACTGTTCAATTAACGCTCCCAGCTTATCGGCATGTTTTTGAGCCGTTTGAAGTTTGCGCTGCTGATCCTCAGACAGTCCACCCGTTTCCAATAGCTGCTGATAGCCTTTAATCGCGGTAAGCGGTGTGCGCAGATCATGCGAGAGATTCGCAATCAGCTCCTTGAATCTTTTTTCTTCCAGAATGCTGTCCAGACGCAGGTTCTCTTCCACCTTTAAGGATTTGTTGATATTAGCCGTTAAGCGGTTCAACTCGGGGTTGATGAGCTCCAGACTAAGCGGCTGACGTGATTGTATGCCCAGCCGCTTATCCAGCTGCCGGTTGATGCTGCGCAATTGCAGCTGAAGAACAACAATATACAGGATGAGCATAACTACACAACACCCCAGGAACCCTGCTGCAATTGCCAACATCATCACCAGCCTTTCTGCTATTTCATTTCCGATTTTCTGAATGCACTATAGGAGACAGCTAACATCAGGGCGATAAAAGCCAGGCTGACCGCTGTAGCCTTGAACAGTTCCCCGGCACTTGCATCCAGAGTCACCACCGTATAACCCGAGGCGAAAGGAGTATAGGAGAACAATTTTGCCACCGTCGGAAGATTGTTCCCCAGACCCAGGGACTGATCGAGAAGCATAGTACCGCCAAACCCGATGCCGACAACAAGTGAAGACTTCTTCAGTACAAAGGAAGAAAGGATGCAAATGCTCAGCCGCGCAGCATAAACCGCCAACAGGGTCAGCATGACCGCGATCAGCTTCAGCAGGGACTCAGCATCAAAGGGGATGTCGGATTTGTTATCCAATATTTGCAAAAACACCGAAGCGGCATAAGGTGTACTGAACTTTTCACCTGTACTGAAAGCAATGCTGGTGATCACAATGTAGGGGAGCAGCAGAACGGCAGTAGCTATGAAATACACAATTGCCTTGCTGAGCATAACCTTAAACCGGCTATGGCCGCGTGAAATGGCATCCTGTATGGTTCTATGCTCAAAATCTCCGCAGATGAAGCTGCCTGCAAGGAACGAGCCTAGAAGGGTCAGAATGAACAGATCGGATAAGCTGAAGGTGAGCGAACCCAGCTCTGCAGCCATCTGGCCTTGCCCAATCCAATAGGAAATCAGATTCATTCCTAAAGCACTTATAAATGACAACAAGCTGGAAAGTATAAAGGCCTTGGATTTGCGCAGCTTGTACCAATCGGCGCGGATCAGATTAGGCATTCCGGTCACCTCCAATAACCGAAATGAAATAATCCTCAAGGGTATCTCCCTCGATACTCAGGCTAGTAACCACGATCCCATTGTCAAAGAGAGTGCGTGCCACCCGTTCCTTTTCATTTAAATAGTCGTACAGCTTGACCGTCTGATCCGGCATAACCTTGTAGTTACCGGTGTGCAGCTGCATTTCCAGAATACTGACCAGCTTCTCCGGCTGATCACAGCTGATCCGCAGATGATGCTTGCAGCTTTCCTCAAGCTCTGCGAGGGTGATCGATTGTTTGAGTTCCCCTTGATGGATAATAAAATAGTCGGTTGCCACTTGATACAGCTCCGGCAGATTGTGGCTGGAGATGAGGATAGTCATTTGCCGTTCCTCGCACAGCTTGATCAGCAGCTTGCGTACCTCAACCACACCCAAAGGATCAAGCCCGTTAATCGGCTCATCAAGGATCAGCAGCTCGGGGTCGCCGAGCAGAGCGATGGCAATCCCGAGCCGCTGCTTCATGCCGAGCGAGAAGTTTTTGGACTTTTTCTTTCCTGTACCGCTAAGGCCAACCAATGCCAGCAGCTCATCTTCCAGGGTCTCGCTGGGGATACCGCGCATGATCCTATGAAAGGTGAGATTTTGCTTTGCCGTCATATGCGGGGTTAGTGCAGGATGCTCAATCATACAGCCCAGTCTTTTCCGTTCCGCCTGCAGCGCCGTTTCGCCGTTTTGGCCGAATAGCTCAATACTTCCGGAGGAAGGGAAAACGAGTCCGGCCACAATACGCATTAATGTGGATTTGCCGGCACCGTTTTGCCCGATTAAACCGTAAATCCGGCCGGCTTCCATCGTTAGGGACAGATCCTTAAGTGCATTTGCACCTTTGTAGCTTTTGGTCAAACCGTTTGTTCGCAGCACATATTTGTTTTTCATGCCCACCAATCCTTTCTGGCTATAGTGTAAAGGCGGCAGGTTTAGAAAAGGTTAAGCGGATACAAACAGTCGAAAAACTGCCGGAAAGCTACAGGGAACAGCATCTACTCCTTGTACAGGCGGTAGCCGAGGCCCCATACCGTTTCTATGTATTCTATAGCCGGGTTTGCTTTTTTTAGCTTGCTGCGCAGATTGCTGACATGAGTTTTGACCGTCTGCTCATCCCCTGCATCATCATCCGGCCAGAGCGTTTCGTACAGATTCGCCTTGGTGAACACCTTGCCGTGATGCTTCAGCAGCAGCTCCAGGATCATATATTCTTTGGCAGTCAGATCTATTTCGCTTTCATTTACCGTAACCCGTTTAGTCTGGTCGTCCAGTGACAGATCTTTATACCGGAACTGAATTTTTTGCTGTTGCTGTGAACGCCGCAGATTCGATTCTACCCGTGCCACAACTTCGCCTAAGTCAAAGGGTTTTGTAATATAGTCATCCGCCCCCAGCTTTAGCAGGTCGATCTTCGTACCCACCTTATCCTTGGCGGAAATTATGATCACGGGTGTTTCCGAAATACCACGGATTTCTTTAAGGAGCTCATCCCCGCTTAGGAATGGAAGCATAATGTCCAGCAAAATCAAATCATAACGCGTATTCTTGATTTCTGTTAATCCGTCAGCGCCGGTAAATAGTGATTTCACCTGATATCCCGCATCCTTTAATGCTTCGGCTAGCATTAGATTGATATCCTCATGATCTTCAATAATCAGAATAGTCCCCACAGCCCGATGCTTCCTTTCTGTTTTCAATTCCTTACATACATAACACAGGGTTTCCCTTGGTGGCAACTGTTTTGACTGGAGATGGTATAATAATACAAGTGCGCATAAATTTGCGCCAACGATTTGGTATAGGGGTGAGCAGAGTGCTGGAACGCTCAATGGAAAATATCATGGGTTCAGGAAGGGAAAGGAGGGATGCGCAAAAAAAACAAATGAAATGAGGATGATTATGAGATGAACAGAGGACAAGTGATAAGCAATGACGGTGTTAAACTGAATTATGTTGTACAAGGAACCGGGCCAAAGATATTGGTTATAGGCAGCAGCGTCTATTATCCGCAACTCTTCTCGGCAGAGTTATTTGCACAATTTCAGTTTATATTCCTTGATCATAGAGGTTTTGCCAGTCCGTCTGCAGCCTTGAAGCCGGAGCAGTACCGGCTGGACCGGGTGCTGGATGACCTCGAGCTCGCAAGGCAGCAGCTTGGCCTGAGTGATGTGGTCATAATGGGGCATTCAGGGCATGCTTTTATGGCGCTGGCTTATGCCAGGAAATATCCGGAGCAGGTTCACAAAGTAATTCTGCTGAATTCAGCGCCAAGCAATAGCCGGGAAAGGCAAAGTCAGAGCGCTGCATTTTTCAATGAGACTGCAAGTCTGGAGAGAAAGACAGGATTCGAACAGGATATGGCTCTGCTAGAAGGCGACATCAGGCTAGACCCGGAACGCCGCTTCGTTCACATGTGTATTCGAATGGGTGCACAGAGCTTCTACGACTATTCCTTTGATGCAGCCTATATGTGGGAACAGGTACAAACGAATATGCCGGTTATGGATTATTTGTGGGGCGAGGTATTTGCCGGGATGAATCTGCTGCAGATGCTGAAGGATGTCAGCATGCCGGTTTTTATCGGGCTTGGAAGATATGATTATCTGGTTGGACCTGTTTCTTTATGGGAGACTATCGACGAGACATATCCCCATGTGAAGAAGGTAATCTTCGAGCACAGCGGACATAATCCGATGTTTGAACAACCGGAGCTGTTTAATCAAATATTGATAGAGTGGATGACACAGGAGTAAGGTTTGTTTAGATACGCTATATGAGTTGAACTAAAGAACTACCAAGAGGCTAAAGCAACGGAGGGGAATTTTGGAACTGTAGGAGCGATAGCGACCGCCTTTGTCTCCGGATTTCAACCGCAAATGGCGGTATAAATCAAGAAATCTGGGGACAACAGCGGCTGGAAGTCCAAATATTCACCGCAGTTGCGTTCTATGCCGGCTCGGTAAAACCAAAGTTTAACTTATATAATCGTTTGAAAAAAGGATCAGAGAAGATCGCCGACGGCGAACTTTCCTGATCCTCTTTACGATTCCGGTTGCTTAAAGTTGACCTAAAAATCTATCCATATAGGCGTAAAACTCTTCCTTGTTGCTGAGATGCACATTATGGTCGGGATGGGACATTTCATAGGCATGACAATTGGTGAGCAGGGACTGCATTTTGTTATAATCCTCGTCCGGTACGCCCTCACTGTTCTTAGCTCTAATCAGTAAAACGGGACACTTGATCTCCGGCAGCAGGTGATACCAATCTGCATTGTAATGAATGTTGGCGGCCATCGCCTGGGGACTGAACATCATCTGGTATCCATCGACGGTTTCGATCAGACTGTTCATGAAATATTGATAGCTAAGCTCCGATTCCATGGCCTGCCGGATATAGTCCATCGATTCGTTTAGGCTGGAGAAGGGCAGCGGCCAGTCCTTGGTTACAGGCTCAACACATGGTAGCTGATCCAGTGGCAGCAGGCTTGGCGTGGCAGGCCCGGCTGGGGATTTATCCAATATCGCTAAGGCTTGTATGTAATTTGGGTACATGGCTGTCAGATATCCGGCTACCCTCCCGCCCATAGAATGGCCTACCAGAATGATCGAATCGATCTTCAGATGATCCAATAGTTCAATAATGTCCCCGGCCATTTCTTCACCCGTATACTTGGATACAGGTTTGCTGCTTAGTCCGTGACCTCTTTGATCGGGGGCGATAATTCTGTACTGTTTGCCGTAATGCCGCATGAAATCAACCCACGTTTCTGCTCTGCCCCATCTGCCGTGGAGACAAAGAATGACCGGACCTTCCGTTCGTGTATCCAGATAAAACATTTCCAGACTGTTCAGCTTAGCCAGGTTTCTGTAGATTTTTGGATGCTCCAGCTTTTCCTCTAAGATTGAATCCCGCATAATTAACCTCCAAGCGAATCTAATATATTTGGATGAATTATACCATGTGATGCAAATAAAGAGAACGTATGTTGCTTTTTGTGTGTGATTACTCCCAGTAGGGTGTGCCTGTGAACAGAAATTGTTCTTTGTTAACATAATGCTTAAACTCTCTGGAGGCCAGTCTTTGAATATGCTCCGGCATAAACTGCCCCAAATATAGCATGTGTTAAAAAGTGGAACTTCTGGTAGACAGAATGGTCTACAAGTTGTAAACTGAGACTACATTAGTCTACAGATTGTAGACTCAAAGGAGTTCTGTAAAATGGACAAAATCAGACTGACAGAGACGGAAACTAAATTTGCGGACCTCATCTGGAGCCATGAGCCTGTCCCGTCGGGTGACCTCGTGAAGCTATGCGAATCTGAACTGAACTGGAAAAAATCGACGACCTATACGATGCTGAAACGTCTGGAGAGCAAAGGGATTTTTAAAAACAAAGAGGGTGTGGTGGCAGCGCTCATCTCCAAAGATGATTTCTATGCCCAGCAGAGCAAGCAGTTTGTAGAGGAGACCTTTCAGGGATCGTTGCCGAAGTTTCTGGCCGCATTCACAAGGAGCCGTAAACTGAGCGACACAGAGATTGACGAGTTTCTTAAAGTGATTCAGGATCATAAGGAGGAATAGCGGTGGAATCGCTGTTTTCGCAACTTTTGAGTATGAGCCTTACCGGCAGCTACGTCATCGTGTTTGTAATTGTGGCCCGGCTGCTGCTTAGAAAAGTTCCCAAAATTTTTTCATATGCCCTGTGGTCAGTGGTGTTGTTCCGGCTCGTATGCCCGTTCTCCTTCGAAAGTGTATTTAGCCTGATTCCTGCCAAAGCGCAGGAGCTTCCGCTTCAGCGGATCGCCACACAGCCGCCCCAGATTCCAGGCGGATTAGCAGGAGGCGGGCAAGCATTAAATAACCTGCTGGCTGAACCTGCCGCTACCGCTGCATCTGTGGTGGATACAAGTACTGCTGCCGATACGAATATCTGGCTGCTTGCGGGCCAATATGTATGGCTGTTTGGGATTATGGTGCTGCTCCTCTACAGCATTAGGGCAACGGTCCGGTTAGTTCGGAGCTTGAAACCTGCACAGCAGATCAGCGGAAATATCTACGAGATGAAGGGACTCGCAACCCCATTTGTGTTCGGGGCAATCAGGCCCAAGATTTATCTTCCGGCAGAGCTTGGAGAACATGAGCGGGGGTATATTCTGAAACATGAACAGGTGCATATCAAAAGACTTGACCATCTGATCAAACCTTTAGCATTTGCTGTATTATGCATACATTGGTTTAATCCGCTGGTCTGGATAGCTTTTGTTCTAATGAGCGAGGATATGGAGCTGTCTTGCGATGAAAGTGTCATCCGGCAGCTGGGCAGCGGCATCAAAAAGGATTATTCCACTTCACTTTTAACACTTTCGGCGGGCAGACGGTTCATAGGCGGTTCACCGCTTGCCTTTGGTGAGAATAATACGAAAGGACGTATTCTCAATATCCTGAACTACAGGAAACCCGCGTTCTGGGTAGTGATCCTTGTTATTATTGCCATTGCTGCAGTCAGTGTGGGTCTTATGAGCAATCCGAAACCAAGCACATTAACTGAACGGGATTATGCCAAGCAGTTCGTTGAAGAGGAAATTGCGGGTTATGCTAGTAACGAGGCGAATAAATTCAAAATTGTGGACAGCAGCATTAAGAAGTTTGAAAAGCTGGCAGAGGTTGACGGGCTGTTACCTGCTTCTTTGCAAATCTGGCAGCTGGAATATCGCCTGAAGCCTGATGATCCGGATAAAGTGCCTCTGACGGGCGAAATGAGAGACGGAATGATCACCGAAAAGGGAAGCATGGGCGATCCGATACTGGTATTTTCCTATGAAGAGGGGTCTCCAAATTACCTAGGCTCATTCCGGAGCGCAGAATATGATTTAAGTACAATTGCCGGGCGGGAGACCGCACTTCGTATGTTCCTCGAAGGCAAACAGCTATTGCCTCATGAGACCTATAGCGGGAAGCATATTCTGGTCAAATTTCCGCTCACCCTAGGGGAGACCAGCCAACTGTTATTATCACAGCCCGTGAAAGCAGGAGATAAAGGAATTTGGGCCGTTGAGCGCTGGAAGGATACCCGTGGCCATGAGTACTATCATACGCCGCAAAGTGATCTCCCGCCTGCAGAATATTATGACCGTTTGCAGGCACAAGCTGATCAGGGGGAAGAGGCCTGGCTTCTTGATCCTCAGCAGGTGGCCATTCGGTATATCAAAACGTTTATCGGGCCAACGGTTGCCAAGGATAAGCTTGAGGTGGATTATAATGCAACAGCAGCAGACTTTGCCGTCACTCCGGAAAGCACTACTTTAGGATATGTTCTGAACTTCAGCTTGGACAGTGAATCCTTTGATTTTGACAATGTTGAGTGGCTGACACTTGAGGATTCTGCGCGGTTTAAGGATTTGAACATTACGGAGGAAAACTTGCCGGGCGGATTCTATATTCTTAACAAATATACATTTACAGACCTTATGAAAGTAACAGCTGAAACGAAGTACAGCCTCCTTGACCAGGAGAACTGGGGCTCTTATAAAGACGTAACCAAGCAGGGATTTATTGAATTTCTCAATCAATACTCTGACCATTCGCCCTTATGCAAAGTTACGTACAAGGATGATTTTGTTACCGGCATTTCTGAGGTGTATCTGCCATAATTTAAACCTTTGAATATTAGTTTCAAAAACAGCCCGTCTGCCAGTTTTGGGAGGGGGGCTGTTTGCTGTTGAATGTGCGTTATGCGCAGAGTTGGGTGATATCTTTGTATGTTTCGGTTGACCTTAGGTCAGACCTAAGGTTTATAGTGGAGATATCCAAAAGAGACAAAGGAGCCCCGTATATGAGAGATACCCTTACGATTAGCCAATTATCACAATTAATGAACGTTTCGGTTCATCAGCTGCGTTATTTTGAAGAAAAGGGCGTGCTATACCCGGCATTTACAGAAGACAATCAATACCGGATGTATGGGATCGATGAGATTTATCAGCTATCCCATGTTTTGCTGCTGCGCAAACTGAATATTCCGGTTAGTCAGATCGAGCAATGTCTCACTTCATACTCCGGCAGTCAGTACAAGCAGGTTTTTGAACAGTCGCTGACCAAAGTTCAGGAAGAAATCCACAGATTGGTTAAGCTGGAACAATTCATTCATAAGGTATTGAGTGAACAGGCGGAAATGGAGGGACGTGATCAGGAAGTTGTGATGGTTTCTTTGGGTCCCCGGTATTTGAGACACTGGCTGTCTCTTGATGAGCATCAAGTGCTTACTGCCGGAACATTGTATGAACACCGACCCGCTCCTCCGGATTTGTATGAACAGGATCTGCATTACTTAACAGGTGGCGGAGTGATCAGGATATGTTATGAGACCATGGAACCTGCCGATTACGTGCTTGAAGAAGGTGAATATCTGCTGAAGAACTTTTCTGTGTATCAAGAGGAAGAGATCGAACAAGAGGTTTTGCAGCTGGAACAATATATACAAGAACATGGGTATACTCGCCAAGGTCAAATTGTGGTGATTGAAAAGTCCTATTTGTCCATGTTCAGCAACGAGCAGCTGCATTATCAAATCCAAGCCAAAGTGGGCTTATCGGAAAGGGAGACTGAAAACTATGCATCCACCCCAGTTTCAGATTGAGCCTTTTCATGAGGATGATCATGAGCAGGTGTGCGAGCTGCTGGTTGACTCTTTCCGGAGTAAATTTCAAGCCCTTGTTCATTTGAGCGATCGAGAGATGACTGAATTATTAATGAAGCTTTGGACCTTTGACTGCGGAGATGCATCTGTTAAACAATTTGTTGCCCGAAAAGACGGGAAGATCGCCGGTGTGCTCTGTTTAAAATGGAAGCCTTCAGAACCCCGGAATAATCCGCAGAGTCAGGTGAATTTAGTCCAGTTGATCAGACAATATGGCCCCGCAAAGGTTCTGAAGCTGGTGACAGGACTGGGTGCGCTGAGCTATGCTCCGCATGAAACCGAATGCTACATTGAACATCTAGCTGTCAGTTCCAGGGAGCGGAATCAGGGGGCCGGACAACAGCTGCTGAATTATGCCAAGAATATGGCTGTACAATCCCGGTGCAAAGTGCTTTCACTGCATGTTTCATGCAGCAATTCTCAAGCGGTCCAGCTTTATCGCAAGCTGTCATTCGGCATCAGGAGGACCCGTTACAATGTGCTCAGGCATCTAATCTTCCGGGAACCAGCCTGGCATTTAATGACCTGGGAATCGAGTGTAATAACATGCAGGGAGTGAACATCACGTGAAGAAAGCGATGAAAATGACATTATGGATCATGGGCAGCCTGATCGCTGCCGCTGTTCTGTTTATACTCTATCAGAATGACTATGAAATGACTGAAAAGAGCGTGCGGATTGAAACGCCGCAAGGCATCTTAACGGGAACTTTGGTGCTGCCGGAGGAGTACTCCGGAAAGGTCGGGCTTGTTGTTTTTGTCCATGGAGACGGCCCGGTTAATGCCGATCATGAAGAAGGATACAGGCCTTTATGGGAGGTGTTGGCAACTAACGGATATGCTTCCTTGTCTCTGAACAAGCCTGGAATCGGGGGTGCTCCGGGCAATTGGCTGGATCAGAGTATGGAGGACCGGGCACAGGAGATTCAATATGCAATAGAATGGGCACAAACGTTATCAATGGTTGATGCCGATAACATCGGTTTATGGGGGGCCAGTCAAGCCGGATGGGTCATACCCAAGGTAGTGAGAGAAAACCGCCATATTGCTTTCAGCATTCTCGTCTCACCGGCTATAAACTGGATCACTCAAGGTCAATTCAATACTATGGAGGAAATGAAGCAGGCCGGCATAAGTACTCAGGAAATCATTCAAAAAGAAAAATACAATCAGCAAGTGTTGAACCTGCTTAAGGCAGGGGCTTCTTACAAGGAGTATTTGAGCATAGCCGATCCTGAACATCTCATCACGGAAGAGAGATGGACCTTTATCAGCAAAAATGTCCAGTCTGACGCTACCGCAGAATTAACCTATTTTAATTCACCGGTATTGCTTGTTCTGGGAGGCAAGGATATCAACGTGGATGTGGAAGAAACAGAGCAAGTCTACCGGAAAGAGATTTCAGCCGGACTGCTGACAGTAGTCAAAATCCCGGAAGCCGACCACTCCATGATGAATAAACCGCTTGCGGATTCACAGCTGCTGACCGTGATGACGGCTCTTTTTGCACCCGGGAAATTGACCAATTCCGAGTATTTAAACTCGATCTCCGGGTTTGTCACTCAGCAGAAAGCAGACAGATAGCCTACACCGGGGCTGGATTTATTAGTTATAACCAAACAATCCCTTGTAAAATATGGATGGGGGTCTGAAAATGAATATTATGTAATCATTGCAGTTGACAGCAGATCTGGAGGATTAAACTATGATTGTTTTGAACAAAGAAGAATATAATAAGGTAAGGCATCTTGTGGAAAGTCAGAACGAGTTGTCCGTATTTTCAGTGCTGAACGGAGAAATGCCGGGCGAGGTAAAAGTGAATTCAGCGGAACATCCGGATGCTGTACTTATTGCGACGAGTGAGACTATTTTGCTTGCCGGCAATGCAGGCGACACCGATTTTAATAAAGAAATTACTGAAGAGCTGGATTTTTGGGATAACGTAACCCCCGATTCGGGCGAGTGGCGAGACAAGATCCCAGCCATTCACCCCAATAGATTCATTAGAGAGTATACAAGGTATAAATACAGTCTCAGCAGCAGGGAGTTCATACAACCGGAGTTGTCGCTTCCTGAAGGTTATGTCATGGAGCCCGTTAACCTGAAAGATCTGAAGCAACAAAATTACGGCAATGCAGACCGGATCTTGGAGTGGGCCCAAGCCTGGGGAAGTGAAGAACGGTTTGAGGAAGGTGGCTGCGGCTGCTATATCCGTAAGGAGAATCAAATTGTCAGCTGGTCCTTAAGTGACTGCTCCGCAGGAAACGCCATCGCAGTGGGAATTCATACAGATGGTCCGTTTAGAAAGCTGGGATTGGCCAAGAAGGTTGTTTCCGGTGTCGTCCAGCTTTGTTTTGACAAAGGGTATAGCAGGGTTGAATGGTTGTGCGTCTCATCCAATGCCGGCTCCCGGGCCATCGCGGAGGGACTTGGATTTAAGAAGGAGAACGAATACGCCTCTTTTTCCTCCTACCCGCCAATTGAGAACCAGAGAGACTTAAGTGAAGAGGGCTGGTATGATTGGGGGACTTATCTGGAGAGGGCGTCCAAGGAGGAGCCTAAGCTGGCTATGGATTGCCTGTATTGTTATATCAAAGCTAATGAAGTTGAAAAGACAATGACCTTCATTCGGGAACTCACTGCGAGTGGAGTGGAAATTACTCCGCAGCGGTTGGCCGACGATATTTCCTGGTTTCAAAAAGAGGGATTATGTTCGGCGTTCAACAGTCCGCAGTGGGCCGAGTTTACCGCGGGAATGCTGCTGAAAAAGTAAATGTAACATACAATTGCATAGGAAAACCCAAAGAAGCCGGGCTGAACACGGCTTCTTTGGGTGGTTCTTTTACTTGATTAGGACGCCGAGCCTATAGCCTGCTTGCTGACTCGTTTGCGGTATAGATGCAGCAGAGCATAGGAGAGGACAAAGGCGGCGGTAACCAGCCACAGCGGAATCCGCGGGTCCAGCTTGTAAGCCCATCCGCCGATAATGCCCGCAGGCGAGGTGAAGAGAAGAATCAGCACGGACAGCATGGAAAAGACCTTGGCGCGTTTATCATCGTCGATGGCATTCTGGACAGCGGTTTCCAGATAAGGCGAACTGATCATTAGCCCCACAGCCGACAGGATGGTACTAAGGCCGATCCAGAGCAGGCTGGATGACGGGTAAAGCACAAGCATGACGCTTGATAAAGCAGACAACGCAAACCCCGCCATCATGGAGCGGTTCGCACCCTGCTCCGGAATTTTAGGCATAATCAGCCAGAGCGTCAGCAGCATAATGACGGAGGACACAGCCGGAAAGAGCGACAGAATGCCGTTGTCCAGCCGCAAATAGTCTGCCAGATAAAGAGACAGATATGTCGTCTTCAATGTGGCCTGGAAGTTGAACAGGATGTACACGGCGAAGATTAGCAACAGATTGCTGTCAGCCCACAGCTCGCGGAAAGCGCCGCTGTACTCGATCAGGCTCTGCTTTAGCCCAAGCTCGCGCGTCTCCTGTCTTTTTTGGAGCCCGGCTGCGGTTTCGCGGGTGGTCAGATGCCGGCCGACAAACTGGAACGTCATCAGGATAAACGCTAGAACGTACATAATCCTTACGCCTTGCACCATTCCGTACTGGGCGACGAGCAGACCGCCGAGCGGTGCGAACAGGCCGCCGATGACACTGATGATCTGCAGCAGTGTGAACACGTAGGTACGGTCGGCTGGCCGGGTATCTTCAACAATCAGGCAGTAGAAAGCAACATGCGGCACACGCTGAAAACCGTTGATGAAGGCAGCAGCCACAAAAAACCACAGGTTCTGCGAGAATGCCCACAACAGCGTCGCCAAGCTCCAGCTAAGCAGGTCAAAATATAAAATCGCCCGCTTGCGGCCCAGCCGGTCTGTTAAATAGCCGCTGATAAAAGAAGACAAAACTTGAACGATAAGTCCAATTGTTGTGATCCAGCCGATGTTCATCTCCGTAACGCCAAGCTCGTACATATACAAGGTTGCGTAGGTAGAGAACATGCTGAACGGGATCAGGAAAAAAGGCTCAAATGCGAGACAGCCCCGGCTGTTCCCCTGCAGACGGGCGAATAACGGTCGTGCCATGATGGTTCCTCCGGATGTTATAATTATTGGATTCAAGCTTTAATCGTATATGAATTTGCGGAAAAATAAAAGAAGGAAGTATAGGTATTATCCGATCCTATTTCTTGAAAAATGTTTACATTTCATGTGATGTATATATACTTGTAATTAAAGTTATTAAATTACCCGGAATTATCCGGCAGGGGAGGATCATCATGAGCAGCAACATTAGAGTAGGTATTGTAGGATACGGCAATCTGGGAAGAGGGGTACAGCAGGCGATTCAACAAAATCCGGATATGGAGCTGGTCGCCATCTTTACACGCCGGGATCCCGGCCCGTTGGCGGAGGAAACTGGTGTCCTGACAGAACGCCTTTCCGATGTTGAACAGTACATAGGCCGAATCGATGTAATGATTTTATGCGGAGGATCGGCGACGGATCTGCCGGATCAGACGCCGCAGCTGGTGAAGCTGTTTAATACGGTGGATAGTTTTGATACCCATGCAAAGATTCCGGATTTCTATGAAAAGGTAAACGCCGCTGCACAAGAGGGCGGAAAAGTCGGTGTGATTTCCACTGGTTGGGACCCTGGACTCTTCTCCATGAACCGCCTGTTAATGCAGGCCGTGCTGCCGGAAGGACAGGATTATACCTTCTGGGGTACCGGAGTCAGCCAGGGGCATTCCGATGCGATCCGCCGTGTGCCGGGCGTCAAGGCAGGAGTCCAGTACACTGTACCGGTGCAGGCAGTAATTGAACGTATTCGCTCCGGTGAGACGCCGCAGCTGTCCACCCGCGAGAAGCACCGCCGCGACTGCTTCGTCGTAGCGCAAGAGGGGGCAGATCAGGAAGCCGTACGGCGTACCATTACAGACATGCCTGATTATTTTGCCGACTATGATACGACGGTGACGTTTATTACAGAAGAAGAGCTTGCCGCAGAACATTCCGGCATGCCGCATGGCGGATTTGTTATCCGCAGCGCAGTCACGGGCAACGGCAGCAAACAAATTGCTGAATTCGGTCTGAAGCTCGACAGCAATCCCGAGTTTACGGCCAGCGTACTTATTGCTTATGCCAGAGCCGCCTACCGGTTGAGCAATGAAGGGGCTGTTGGGGCGAAGACGGTATTCGATATTCCGCTGGGATATCTTTCCCCGAAAGCTGCGGAAGTCCTGCGCCGCGAATTGCTGTAACAGCAGCACAGACAGATCAGGCGCGATGCACTCATAGGCAAGCTGAAAGTATCATCACAAAAAGACGTGCCGGGTTGCGGCACGTCTTTTTGTTAGCTGTTTTTAAGAATGTTCTTTAAGCAGTAGTCAGGCAGCCTGTCAGTCTTAGACGACCCCTTGGGCCAGCATAGTGTCGGCTACCTTCAGGAAGCCGGCGATGTTGGCACCGGCCACTAAGTTGCCGGGCACTTCGTATTCATCTGCTGCCCGGACAGCGCTGCGGTAAATGTTCTTCATAATCTGCCGCAGCCGTTCATCCACCTCTTCAAAGGCCCAGGACAGCCGCATTCCGTTCTGGCTCATTTCCAGACCTGATACGGCTACACCGCCGGCATTGGCTGCCTTGGCCGGTGCGAACAGGATTCCATGCTCCAGAAAGTAATCAATGGCCGGCAGTGTAGACGGCATGTTGGCGCCTTCTCCGACAGCCTTCACCCCACCTGCTACAAGCGTCCGCGCTGCCTCTTCATCCAGCTCGTTCTGGGTGGCGCAAGGCAAGGCAATCTGGCAAGGGATGGTCCAGATGGCTGTGCTGCCTTCCGTATATACCGTATGGGGATGCTCTTTAACATATTCGCTGATCCGCAGCCGGTCTTGCTCTTTCAAGCGCTTGACGGTATCGACATTGATGCCTTTCGGATCATAGATGTACCCGGCGGAATCGCTGCAGGCGACAACGAGTGCACCGAGCTGCTGTGCTTTTTCCATGGCATAAATCGAAACGTTGCCTGAACCGGAAACGACGACGGATTGCCCATGGAAGTCCAGTCCTTGCGCGGCCAGCATTTCCTGCACGAAATAAACGAGACCGTAGCCTGTAGCTTCTTTTCTCGCCAGGCTTCCGCCGTATAACAAACCTTTGCCGGTAAGCACACCTGCTTCATGGCCCCCGTGAATCCGTTTATATTGCCCGAACATATAGCCAATCTCACGCGCGCCGACACCAATATCACCTGCGGGGATATCCGTATCCGGACCGATATGGCGGTACAGCTCAGTCATGAAGCTCTGGGCGAAGGCCATGATTTCCCGGTCCGACTTGCCCTTGGGATCGAAATTGGCACCGCCTTTGCCTCCTCCGATCGGCAGGCCGGTCAGAGCATTTTTGAATATCTGCTCGAAGCCCAGAAATTTGACAATGCCCGAATAGACGGATGGATGAAAACGAATGCCGCCTTTATAAGGTCCGATAGCACTGTTGAACTGGATCCGGTAGCCGCGGTTGACGCGGATCTGACCGGAGTCATCACTCCAGGGAACACGGAAGGAAATGCTGCGTTCCGGCTCAACCAGCCGTTCCAGAATGGCATGCTCCATGTAATGGGGGTGGCGGGCCAGCACGGGTACTAGGCTATCCAGAATTTCTTTGACAGCCTGATGGAACTCGCGTTCCTGTGGATCGCGGCGTTTGACCTCTTCATAGATACGCCGTACATAACTTTCGGCCGAAGCTGAGGCTTCCGGTGTAAGGGTAGACACTTGATGAACACTCCTTGTCTGTATAGTGGATATGGTTAATCCATCGTTTACTAAGAATTTAAAAGAATTTTACTAAAACCTGACATCCTTTTGCCAATCAATTCTTTTTTGATGGCCTATCAATAATTTCTATGAAACTAACAAAAGGTGTTATATTTATGCAATGGATAGCTTTTATTCTGCGCCCGCCGCAGAATAAATATACGTGTGATCCGGCAGGGAGAAGACGATTACAGCGGGGGGAATGCGGGTAAACGTGTAGTGATTATGCACTGCGATCCACCTATGAAGTAGAGCCAAAGGGCCGAGTGTAATTCTATTGAAGGGTGTTTGAGAGATAAAGAAGCTTACTCCTGAAATTGAAGCCTTTCTCAAAAAAAGCATTAAAGCCTCTTAGCGCTTCAAATCTTTAAAGGGCTTATCCGATACTTTCGACGATATTTCCTTCACTGTCTTTGATATGGGTAGGTACGATACTCACAATGAGTTCCGGCCAAGCTGGAACCGCGAAAGTTCCGGCTACCGGGGTAAGCAGCTGGGCAATTGCTGTCGCCGCAGCAGGATCAAGCTTAATTGTGACTGAATCCTCTTGTTCATGTACTTCTCTGGCCTCACCCGGCTCGAAGACGATCCGGGTCTCCGGGCCGGATAAGGTCAAGTTACGCTTTTTCAAGATTCTTCCCCGCAGCAATTTACCAACAACCTCAGCCTGCTTTGCGCCGAGGGTCAATGTCTTGGAGATGCCCCCGGCAGGTGAAGGATTCCAGGACAACTGATCAACATAGAGAATTCCGGTATTTGAACCCTCCGTCTCATTACCAATCCGAACGGCTTCAGAAACCGCAGGGAGGCTCAGCAGCGAATCTCTCAGCAGATTAGTTGTATAGAGCGGTATATGCTCAGAGATTGCCGAAAGAACGCCAAGCGTATTCCAGACCTGCATAGCCAGCAGCTCTTCTTGCGTAATGCCGATCATTTGCAGAAACTCCACCCGCCCGTTCGGGGTCTCGATCTCCGGTAGCTGAGGATCGGCAATGAAGGAGAGGGCAGTCAGAAGCGTATCTGCTCCCTGACAAATAGGTCCATTCGCGTCCATGTAATCACCGGACCGGAAGATATTGCCGCTGCCAAACACATATCTCCCCATATTCTGAAGGAGATTCAATGCCCAGGCCGGGGGCTCATCTTCGTTGTCTGGTTTGGACAGCCTGAAGGTCAATTCAAACCCATAACCGCTGTATTCAGGATCACTGCTCACTTTATCGTAAAGCTCTGAGAACCCGTAGGTAACAAAATGCCAATGGGCTACAGGCTCTTTCACTTCATACACACTGATGCCATTCAGGGGATCAGGGCCTCCCAGCATATACGGAATTATAGTTCCATAGTGTTTGGGCTCTTGGTCTCCATAGATGTTCTGTAAAGCCGCGTCTATAGCGTCCCAACCCGAGGCGTTTTCTACTTCACTCATTTTCTGCAAACCTCCTTGTTTAATGTGGAAACAACTGTTTTTGCAACAACAGCCTTAATTCGTCTATGCTTGCTACACTATCTCTTGGGATGTCAATTCTTTCGAAATAATCCTTCAGGATGAAACCACAGAAAAGATGAATAGAAAGGCCTTTAATTAGTGCATCCGGGAACAATTCCCGGTCTTCTTCACCGATATATTCCGCCACCAGCTCTTGATCGCATAAGAACAATTCAAATATGATTGCAGGCAGCTCGTAATAGGCCGGAGCCATGATGCAGTCTGCAAAGTCGATTAGCGTAACGGAGCGATCAGTACCAATGATCAGATTATCCCTCGTGATATCACCGTGTACCAAAACCACTTCATCATAATCCAGGTTCTCAGCGTATCTTGCCAGCTCTTTGATGAGATTCGGATTCAACCCATCCATGCGGTTCATTCGGTTGTCTTGATTTCTGAGGTCAATACGGGGCAGCAAGTTTTGCGCCGGCTGATGGAGTTTTACAGAGATCTGTTTGATGTGATCTGCAAATTCTTTCTTCTCGGATGAAGAAGCTAATAAAAGTTCCTGAATGGAAAATGCGGCAGGTACATAATCCATAATAAGATAACGAAACAAATACTTGTCCATAAATTCACCGTGCCCGATGATCTTGGGGATGGAAATATTATGATTCATAGCAAATTCCATTACTGCCAGTTCAGTGGCGTAGTCTTGTTGCGTATCCATACTAGTTTGTATGGGGGCGTAGATTTTAATGATTAGCTCATTAGCTTTGAAGACTGCGTTGGTGCCTGGAGGAAGATTCTCTAAGGATTCTGCCAAAGGTAAACCTTCTTTATGGAAGATCGCATTGGCTAAAGGGAAAAAGGCTTCCTTCGATTGGAAAACGCTGCTCCAGGAATCCCACCCGTTCAAAGTATGTTCAAATAACAATAAATTCTCCTCCGAACCTTCAGATTATAGTTGCATAGAAGACTATACTCATTAGGATACACATTTTGCATCTATTTTCCAAAGGATTATTTCACTGTTAGCGGATTATTGCCTAATTCTCCAAAACTACACTTTGATACATTATACGGATAAACAACAAATTGTGGCAGAATCAGGTCTGGAGGGTAATCAATAAGGAACCTGGATTTGGTTCAGGAAGATATTCTCTTGAAGAGAGGCGTGATCCGAAGCATGAAGGCAGTAGTGATTGAACAATTTGGCGGACCTGAAGTATTGGTGGGCAAAGAAATTCCCAAGCCGGTGATTGAACCCAATCAGGTATTGATTCGGCTGAGGGCAACATCTGTAAATCCGGTGGATTTTAAAATTCGGCAAGGTGCTATGGGCTCTGCCACTGGTGATTTTCCATTAGTATTAGGCGGAGATGCCGCCGGTGTGGTCGTTGAGGTAGGCGAGAATGTAAGCCGGTTTAAGGCGGATGAACGTGTCTTTGCACGTCCGCGTGATTTCGGCACTTATGCCGAGTATATCGCGGTAGATGCGGATGTGGTGAGCAAGATGCCTAAAGCATTCAACTTTGAAGAAGCTGCAGCCGTGCCGCTGGCAGCGATGACAGCGTGGCAGGCGCTCGTTGACCACGGAAAGATTAAAGAAGGCGATAAGGTTCTAATTCACGCCGGTTCGGGCGGGGTCGGCACGTTTGCCATCCAGTTGGCTAAACATTTTGGAGCAGAAGTGGCCTCAACAGCCAGTTCCAGGAACAAGGAGCTGCTGGAATCGCTCGGTGCCGATCGTTTTATTGATTATAAAGAAGAAGATTTTTCAAAGGTCCTCTCAGACTATGACCTCGTGCTGGACACGATGGGCGGGGATCTCCAGCGTAAAAGCTTTGAGATTTTAAAACCCGGCGGCAGGCTGGTCTCTCTTGTTGAGAAACCCGATGAGGAGCTGCAGAAGAAATACCAAGTCACCGGCGTTCAATTCATGATGGAGCCCAGCGGCAGTCAGCTGGAGAAGCTTGCGGAGCTTGCCGATCAAGGCAAACTGCGGGCGGTAATTGACAGTACCTTCTGGCTGAACGAAGAAGGAATCAGGCAGGCGCATGAAAAAAGTGAAACCCATCATGCAGCTGGTAAAATTGTCCTCCGTGCCGAGCAATAGGGGGAAGGCTGCGGTATTGCCTAGCGGTGCGTTCAGCTATGGCAACTGCGGGCTGTGAACCTCCGCAAGTACGTCGAACAAACCGGAGGGAGTCTAAATAACGAAGCAAGAGCCCGCGTCTCTGGCCGGCTCTTGCTTCGTTGTGTGTAAAGTCAGAGCAGCAATAGGCTGCTAATCTGCCGCAGATATACTAAGAGGGCCTTACAACAAGTTAATTTATAGCGGTATCGGCCAGTTGTTCGATGGCAAAAAGGATTGTCCGTGCAACAGCCTCGGCCGGGAGTGCCTGCTTCCGGTATTCCTTCATCAGTTCTTTCGCATACTCCTCCGAAATGCTGTGGGCCAGCTCGGATTCAGTAACTCCCGGCGAAATTCGCCTAATTCTCCAAGCTGGATTACAGTAAAGAGAGAGAAAGATGAACCAGACACAACCGGAAGAAGAACTGTCCCTAGAAGGGCAGGGGGAGCTGGCTTCCTTGATTGAACGGCATTCAAGAACCGATGGAAAGCACTGGAGTGCAATACCTTCGCTGCATTTATTCCGCGCTTCCTGCGAGCAGGAGCCGCAGTTCGCGATCTATGAGCCGGCTCTTTGTATGATTGCCCTGGGAAGCAAATTAGTAATGCTGGCCAAGGAGAGCTACCGTTATGACCCGAGGTCGTATTTGCTGGCATCCGTACATCTCCCTATCAAAGGTCAAATTTTGGAGGCGACGGCATTTCGGCCGTATCTTGGCATTCGGCTGATCCGGGAGATTTTGTATCGGGTCATGCAAGGGGAACAGGGAGCGTCTATCAAGTCTTTTGTTGTCAGCGGCTTCAAATACATGATTTGGCTAAAATGGTCAACATGAGTGTATCTTCGCTCCACTATTATTTTAAAGAAGTTACTGCGATGAGTCCCCTGCAGTATCTGAAGCAGGTCCGGCTGCAGGAAGCCCGGCGACTCCTGTTGTCAGAGACCACAGAAGCCGCAGAGGCGGCATTTCAGGTGGGATACGAAAGCCCGTCGCAATTCAGCCGGGAATATGCCCGCCTCTTCGGGCAGCCGCCCATCAGGGATGTCAATCAGTTGCGGCATAGGTTGTCAAGGAGCTGACGCCGCATTCCCTCTATTTGACAATGATTTTGCTTTGCCCGGCCAGCAGCCGGAGTTCACGCGGAAGCCGGTCGCGTTCATGTACGGGGATGTCCAGCTGAACGCCGTAATAATGATTATCTGCTTCCTCACGGCCCCAGCGCAACGTGCCCTCCAACTGCAATGGTTCTTCATGCAGCACGAGATTTAAGCTGACCCGGATTTGATTGCTGTCTACTCTAAGCGCAAGCGGCATCTTAAGACCACAACCTGAACGGCTGATGTCATACATGAGCGCCTGTACGGGTTTGGCGGGAGCGGGTATTCCATTTATGCTTACAATAAACAAGTTGAAGGAGACCGGCTCTTTAAAGGTGTATCGGAAAGGTTCTTTTCTGTGATTGATCTTCATCGGTACCTCCATAATTTTCCTGGCAATATCAGCATATATCTATCATCGTCAGGAAACGTCCTGTGATGAAGAGTAACACTTCAGTTCCATTGCTAGATAGGGGTTCCTAAGACAAAATCACAAATTTAAAGAAATTAGTGTTGACGTCTGCTCACTTGCCGTGTAACATATGAACAGTCGAAACACAGAAAACTACATACTGTTCTCGTATAACCTCGCAGCCATTTGCTACATACAGGGCGAGGGTTTCTACAGGAAGCCTATTCTTCCTAACTACGATGACAAGGATCAAATGTTATGATCCTTGTCCCCGGAGTTAGGATTTTTTGTGTGCAGCGGCCGATTCAGAAGATTCAGGAGGATTAATAAATATGAAAGATTTGAAATACCTCATATCCGTCTTAGTGGGGGCCATGAGCTATGGTATCCTATCAACAATTGTTGTGCTGGCTTACGGAAAAGGATATCAGCTCGGGGAAGTGGTCGGTACACAGTTATTGACTGGCTGCATACTCGCTTGGCTGCTGGCTATCTATACAAAAGTCAAAGAAAACCGCAAACAAAAGAGCCGCGGCATTCCAGCCGCAGCAACGCAGCGTGTGTCAACAGCACTGACCTGGAAGCATAGACTGCTGCTCATGCTCGCCGGAGCTCCGACAGTGTTGACTGGTCTGCTGTATTATCAGTCGCTCCGTTATATTCCGGCATCGCTGGCGATCATCCTGTTGTTCCAGTTCACATGGATCAGCGTATTGATTCAAGCTGTAAGCAAACGCCAGCGTCCCGATAAAATTACACTGCTGACTTTGCTGCTGCTGTTCGGAGGAACATTGCTGGCTGCGGGGATTTTGGATCAAGGTGCCGCCCATTTCAATATCTTGGGGCTCACTTTAGGCCTGCTGTCTGCGGTAAGCTATTCGATGTTCATTATATTCAGCGGCAAAGCCGTTCCTGCCGCACACCCGGCCTACCGGAGTGCCTGGATGATTACCGGCGGATTTGTATTATTATGCATTTTATTTCCGCCAACCTTCATCTTTAACGGTTTGCTGTGGGGACAATTGCTGCTGTATGGTTTCCTGCTGGGTTTGTTCGGCGCTTTTATACCGCCTGTGCTGTTTGCTATCGGTGTTCCCCATATTGGAGGCGGAATGGCAGGGATTCTTGGTGCCGCCGAGCTGCCGGTTGCAGTTCTGCTGTCCTCATTTGTACTGCACGAGCATGTAAGCTGGCTGCAGTGGACTGGCGTTATTATAGTGCTGATCGGAGTTGTGCTTCCTGAACTGTATAAGCTGCGCTGGAAAAACACACGCGTAATAACGTCATAATCTTTTTGTTCCTTTGTCAAAGGCCGGTATCCACTCAGGATGAGTTGGACAACCGGCCTTCTTTGATATTGTTACTCTTTTGCGAATATCATCTGTGCCACGCGCACAATTGTACGATCTCGGTTACAATAAAATAAACGGACAAGGAGATGAATTGAAGATGAACAAAAAAACGCTGGCGGCTGCTGGAGTAGTTGCTATCGCGCTGGGGGCATACCTATTTGCGGGAAACACCGAAAAACAAAAACCTGAACATGACATAGCACCAAATATTAAACAAATGGTACATGATTTCAGTACAGGCAACACAACGGCCCAGTCGGCTTCCATCACTTCCGGGCAGCTTATCGTGACTGGTGACGATTCAAAAGAAATTACCTACAATCTGCCTGAGGATGAGTTTTTTCTGTCCATTGCGCCTTACATAGATAAAACACACCCTTGCGCAATCCATAGCCTGACTGGCTGTCAGGGCGAAATGACGGATGAAGAGTTCAGTGTAGCGATTGAGGATTCAGAGGGGAACTCCGTAAGGGACAAAACCACAATGAAATCACAAGACAATGGATTTATTGATCTGTGGCTGCCGCGGGACAAAACATACCATATAACGGTAGAGCATGACGGGAAAACCGCAGAATCCGCCATCTCCACTTTTGAGAATGACAACACCTGTATTGCAACCATGCAATTAAAAGACAAACAGAGCTTGTAAGCCCCCTTGAGAAGGAAGCTGTTTAGCTCTAGTAATGATCGGGGGGACTATCCGGCACAACTGGAAGGCCCCCACCGATACACCACCTTATGTCCTGCTATTGAGGATTATTTTGGTGCGTGCAGTAAAACTGTCCGTCTCGCTCTATTTCCTTCAACACTGCATATTCATGGCCCCAGTCACACATTGTATTTAACACGGGCACAAAAGATTGGCCCAACTCCGTTAGACTATATTCTACTTTTGGTGGAACCTCCTGAAAGATCTCTCTTTTTACAAGCCCGTCTTTTTCCAGCTGACGCAATTGATCGGTTAATACTTTTTGTGTGATCCCCGGAATATACTCATAAAACTCCTTGGTTCTAACCGGATTTCGGCTCAAAAAGAAAAGAATTAAACACTTCCACTTACCGCCTACAATATTCATAAATATATTTATCCCTGAATTATATTGGACCAAATCCCGTTCCTCCCTAATAGGCACTTAAAAGTGGGTAAACCACAATTTTGTGCGTTATTTTCCTGTGTAATCTTTACTACTATAATTTGAAAAGCAAGATAAATAAAGGTGGGAGTGAACAACATGAGTGTGAAAAATATTTTAGAACAACGGAATTCAGTCCGGCATTATGATCCGGATTATAAAATCAGCCCGGAACTGCTGGCTTCATTCATTGAAAGTGCAAGCAAATCACCTAATGGAAATAATGTACAGGCTGTGCGGTACCTGATCATTGATGATCCTCATATCCAAAAGTCACTATTGCCTATCGCATACAATCAACAACAAGTGGCAGACGCTTCCGCTGTATTGGTGATGCTTGGTGATTATAAAGCGTTCCAGGACGATAACATTATTCAGATTCACGAGGAAGGGTTTCAAGCTGGTTATTTCGATGAATCATTAAGAGACTACCTGGCAAATGCGGCCATCGGATATTATGCCAGTAAATCAGAAGAGGACCTCCGGATGGAATTAACCAGAGATGTAAGTCTTGCGGCTATGTCATTTGTGTTGCTGGCGAATGAAGCCGGACTGGACACGATTACAATGTCAGGTTATGATTCCAGGCAGCTAAAGACAACTTTGAATATTTCCGAAAGATATCTGGATGTAATGCTTATTGCTATCGGTAAAGGGATTAAAGCAGGGCATAGGACGGTGAGACATGAGGTAAATAAAGTGATTTATAGAAATAAACTGACTTAACTCAGACCGAATGAATATTTTGCAGATACTCTATAATCTATTATGATTATGGTGAGAGATCCCGCTAAAAGCGATGGAAAGGAAGTCAAACGTCATGTATAACTTAAACAGCATCGGAACTTTTCAGAACTTGCCGGAAATCGCCCTACATATCTATGAAGGAAATCTCAAGGCGCTGCAAACCGCATTGTCAGACGGCCTGGACATCAACACTGAGCTAGAACTAAGCAAATTCACTAAGGTTACTCCTCTGGAATTGGCGCTTATCAAAGACCGTTTGGACGTCGTCCAGCTGCTGGTGGAGCAGGGCGCGGAGCTGAATGCGCCGGTTAATCCTGCATTTCTAACAGCCGTTCGTTATGGAAGCGAGCAAACCATACGTTATTTGCATCAGCAAGGCGCGCGTATGGATCTGTTGAACCGGGTGAAGTCTGGCGCCTATCAGGAAGCTTATTACGGGGGCGCCAAGAATATCCCGCTTATTGTAGAGCTGGGGCTGGATATCCGCAAATATGGCGGCAAAACCTTACGTACTGCAGTCTCCGACCATAACATAAAGCTGGTTCATTATCTGCTGGATCAGGGCGTGGATGTCAATTACAACGAGGCTGACATGGTCTATCCATACCGGGCGACCCCGCTTACCGTTGCGGCAAGGCAAAATGATCTGACCATGGTCAAAACCCTCATTGAACGCGGTGCGGATGTAACCCTCGCCGAAAAAGACGGAGAACGTGCATACACCATTGCTGTCGCTAGTAAAAATACAGAAATGGCAGATTTGCTGAAGTCACTGGAGCCTGCGGATTTTCATGATTTGCACAATAAGCTGCATACCCTTAGAAGCTATAAGCTTCCCGCAGCATTGACCTCTTTCTTAAGCGGAGAGAATCTGCGTGTGAAGCTTCCGGCGAACGAATATGGGGTCGATTACATCGACTTCTTCACCCTGACGGACACGATTGAAATGAAGTCCGGCCGGCAAAAGCTGTTGCGCCTGTCGGCAGAAGTAGGCAATTACACGGATATCCTTATCGTGTGGCACCCGGGCTCACAAAAGATCGGCTACTACGATGTAGAGCACCAGGAATATGCTCCTTTGGCTAAATTCGCAGAGTTTATGGCCGATCCGGGCTTGTATATGACCAGAATTCTGGAAGGCTAGATTGCAGCCCCTACAAGCGGCACATGGGATCAGCTGGAGTATAATTCTATTAATTTTTTGTTTTGTAATAAATCGCCCTTCTGAGCAACCCTAAAATAGGGTAACTGCCAGCTTTGTGTAGCTATAGCTTGTTTGCTGGTGGGGGTATCCCAACTAGGGTAGACTCTAAGGGCCATTTTTCCATTTGCCTCAGTTGTTGTAAGGATATTATGTTTCACAAGAACCTCTTTTGGAAAAACGAATTGTCCAAAGCGATTATTAGGTGCATCAAAAGTATTAATAACCAATAAGTCTGTGGCCTTTTCATAGGAAAAGGCTTGGTTTTTATGATGACAATCCTTTTCCCATATTGCGACAAATTGTCCTGTTTTGGTTGGTGTTATTTTGGCAACTCTGAATCTGACCGATTTAGAATTCAGCTGGAATACACCAGCCCCATAATCTGAATTTTGGGGTTCTTCCCGGACGGATGCTATCGTTAATTGATTAGGTTCATACAAAAGTTCTTTTACATAGGATAATGCCTCATAAAATCTATTCATTTTACAACTCCTCATTTTAATGCTTCACAGAATTCCCCACAAAGACTAATCCCAGTCCATAAAAAATGTGGATTCCAACTTTCCATGTTCACACTCCGGGCAACTCAAATGAACAGGCACCAAATGTTCCAAGGGTGTAAGCCTCATGGTATCCTTGCATCTTTTACAAGTATAGTTCGTTACAAACTGAGATGTGCCCGAGCGCATGTTCATAAATAATTCATTTCGGACGGCATTACAGGATGGACAGACATATAAAGCTTTATAAGCGTCGAAGGTTGTGGAAGGATCTTTTTGAAAATGTTCAATCTGTTGTTTGAGCGCAAGGTCTTTTACAAATGAGGCAATGGACTCCAAGCTAAAATAATAGAAACCAATTCCAATATAAATATCTACATTGTATGTACAGTGATCACAGGTCAGTTTGTAGCCTTGTCCCATTTTTTTCACCTCTAGTAATTTAATGCGGATGTTCAAATGCCTAGTATAAGTGATTTTAGCACAGTTTTTGACCACGAGGATAGACGGATTGGTTATACTGTAATGTTCAACATAAAGTAGCGTTCATCCAGTCGTGGACAGACAAATGTACATTGACAAAAACGACAGTAGTGTCATAAAATTAAAAACGACAATGGTGTCACATTTATGAGTGGAAGTTCTTTTAGCGATTGGAGGAATGAGGATGGCCAAAAAATCAGTGGAAAAGAGACAATTGATTCTGAGTAAAACACTAGAGTTATTCATTCGCAAAGGATTTCATGCTGTGACGATGAGCGATATTGTAGAGGAGTGCCAGATTAGCCGCGGTGGTTTGTACCGTTATTACAGCTCTACAGATGATATCTTCCGCGAACTGTTGCGTGCAAATGCCATACATACAGAGGAAATCTTTGAATCTATGATGGGGGCAGGCAAGCCCTATCGTGAAATTATGGAGCTATTTTTGTCCGGGCAAAAAGCGGAGCTGCGCCAGATTAATAACAGCATGATGACTGCAGCCTATGAATTTTTCCTCTCACACAAAAGCAATTCAGACAGGGAGTTCTTACAGCAGCAGTACATACAATCAGCGGCTTTTCTCAGCAGGCTGATCCAGTACGGCAATGAACGGAAAGAGACGGAGGTACCCTCCCCGGATATAGTTGCCAATCAGTTGCTGATATTTTTAGAGGGCCTGAGGGTGCTGGGTTTATCCGTTGATCTTACAGATGAATTTCTGGAGGAGCAGTTCAAGTGGTTTCAAAATAATCTGTTCGGAGGCCATCCCCCTTATGAAAACAATCCTTACAGTTAACGAGGTAACGAAGCAATACAGGAACAATGAACTCATTCTCAAAGAGGTTTCACTGGAAATAGAGGAAGGAAGCTTCACGGTTATCATTGGGCCAAGCGGGTCAGGCAAATCCACCTTGCTCAACATCATGTCCGGATTACAAAAGCCGAGCAGCGGAACTGTATTCTTCGGAGACAAAGACATTACACAATTCAGCGAACATGAGCTTGCTGATTTTCGCAGACAAGATATCGGTCAGATTTTCCAGCAATATTTGCTGCTCTCCCATCTCACGGCAGAAGAGAACATCAGGATTGGTGCGCCTGCATCGGGTGGAGCGTATTCTGTGCAAGAATTGGCGGAGATGCTGGATATCTCTGGTGTTTTGGACCAATATCCAGGCGAACTGTCGGGAGGACAGCAACAGCGGGTAGCCATTGCCAGAGCTTTGATCAAGAAGCCGTGTATGCTGTTTTGTGATGAAGCTACCGGGGCTCTGGATGAAACAAACAGCAGGAAGGTTATTTCTTTGCTGCATCAGATTTGTGTTAAATATGGTGTAACTGTACTTTTCATCACCCACAATTACGAAATCGCGAGAACCGCAGATCGTGTGATTACGATTAAGGACGGATCGATGATTAAAGATATACATCAGAAGAATCCTATTCCTGTGGAACAAATAAGCTGGGTATAGCGCGTGCAGACTGAAGGGGAATGGGGCAGAATTGAATTGCACTATTTAAAAAAACAAATAGTTAGCCTGTTGAAGCAAAACCGTGCTTATGGAGCAGTGCTGCTGTTGATTATTTTGTTAACCTCTTTTATGTATTTTTTCGTGCAATTTTCAGTTGACCGGAATGTAACGAATATGGACTACTACTTGAGAAATCAAAACCAGGAAGATGTTAGATTCCAGTTCACCAGCACAGCAGACAAGAACAAGGTATTGAAGGGGTTTGAGAATCAACTGATTACCGAAGAACGCAGCATTAAGAAAGTGAAGAGTGAGAACAAGACTTATTTTTTGCTTACCGAACCTCGGCGGCTGAATATGCCCTATATCGTGAAGGGCAGGCTTCCGGAGGAAGTAGATGAAATTGCGGTCTTGCCGCAATTTCTGCAACAGAATAACCTGCAAGTTGGCGATTCATGGAGAATCGGAGAAGTAAGCTTTACGATTACTGGTTCAATGTATTTGCCGGATTACTTATCGTTTATACCTTTTGGTGAGGTTCAGCAAAATTATTCCGATGCTACGTTCGTTCTTGTCTTACCGGAAGTCTATGACAGACTAGAGGGGCAGGAAAGTCAATATTATGCCGGAGCCTTGCGAGAGGGCGTTGATCACCTATCAAAGGAAAGCCTGCTGGCAGAACCAGCTTTTTCTTATTTAGCATCGGCCGCTGAGATAGACAGCGATACAGAACTGCAAAAGGCGCTGGAATCAAATAATGGACTGGCGCAATCTTTTTTGATTGTGCTCGGTATAATATCTTTTTTCATCTTTTATATGTTTTTTAAACGATTCATGTCGCTGCACAAGCAAGATTTGGGCTGTTTAAAAGCACTTGGCTTTACCGGGAGGCAAATAACTTTTGTCCTGATAAGGTTTACCTTCGGAATTGCAGGCATAGGTTGCCTCTTGGGGATGGGGTTAGGATATCTTGGATCCAACGTGCTCATGGGTATGCTGGAAAGCACTTATTCCTTCCCGTTTTTTGAACGGGGGATTCATTTCGGGTCAGCCGTTAAAGGCATCTTATTTTCAGTCGGGGGAGCAGCTCTTATAACGTGTTATGCAGTGGTTCCGTTTTTGAAGCAAGAAACCCATGCTTTGTTAAACATTTCAGCGCAGCCGCGGCCGGTCAAGGGTGTCTTGCGGGCTGCCAACCGGGTAGTTAATCTATTGCCGGAGAAGTGGCGGTTGCCGTTCCGTGTTGCACTGCGAAAATGGAATGCCTTAATCCTTAGTGCTTGTGCGATTCTGCTGACTACCTTGTTGTTCTTGCTAAGTTATTCCTTATATCAATCCAGCGGTACAGCCATGAATGCCCAAATGGCTGGCATTGATTATACCTATGACATTACCTATCCGGAATTTCAGAATGATGATGAGAATGCCAGATCCTCCCGGATGTATTATCTCCAGCAACAAGTGCAACTAAAGCAAAAGAAAGGCAGTATCATCTCAGCGCAAATGCTGGGACTCGATAGCGGGGGGATGCTGTTCACGCTGCTCGATGCCAATAATAACGGACTCAGGATGGATAACCTGAAAGGAGTCATTGTCAGCCGCTCATTCAGCTGGTTATATGGCATCAAGAAGGGGGATACTCTCAACCTTATACTGGATCGGCAAAATGTGGAGGTTGTCGTTCAGACGATCAGTCAAAACGGGGATACGGATACGATATATACATCCAAAGATAACCTCGCTGGTTGGATGAAGGTGGAGCGTTCACTGCATTCGGGGGAGTTTAGTGATGAAATGAATTCATCCGCCAATGTTAAAGTGGTAACTGCTGCGGATAAAAGAACTGCGCTGGAAAGCAGCGCTGTTTCAAGTCGTTCAAGTGCTGTCATTAATCAAATGATTGGCGTTGTAATTGGCGTTTTACTGATATACCTGATTCTCCTGCTTAATTTTCAGGACAGTACCCGGGATATGAAAATACTCCGGCTGCTCGGTTACAAATCAGCCGAAATCAGCCGTTTGCTGATTGACGTGTACAGACCGCTGCTGGTATTGCTCTATGTTATTACTCTTCCGTTTGCGGTGTTTATTACAGAACGGATTTTGCGGGTTCTATCTCTTCAGACTGGTGATTATATGCCGTTTAACCTGAATATATGGATGCTGATTCTTCCGCTGGCGCTTATTATACTGCAATATATGCTGGTTATGCCGATATTCAAGGGTAAGCTGCGCAGAGGAAATAGAGACAACAACAGTATTGATACGAATACCTGTTGAAATTTTGCTGCTGCGGATCAAAAAGATAAATAAACACAAACAGCGCGCGCCGATGGACTATCGGTGCGCGCTGCCTGCTTAGCATGATTCTGTTATCGAGTTAACAGGGGATAACTTGAGCACTATTCGACCTGAAACTGGTTCAACTCATCCTGAAGCTTTTTGGACAAATGACTGAGTTGCTGGGATAGTTCAGCGACCTGTTCAATGCTGTCCAGTTGTTCCTGCGTGCTTGCACTAACCTCTTCCGTCGAAGCGGAATTCTCTTCTGTAGTGGAAGAGATGATTTCCAGTGCCTGGAGAATTTCATCTTTATGTTTATGGACTTTGGTAGTGTTGCTGCTGATCTGAATCATGCGCAATTTCAAGGCCTCCAAATCCTTGTTAATGCTAAAGAATACCTGCTTCGTAGCCTCCACAGATTTTGCGTTTTCTTCAGCAATTTCAAGACCTTGTGCTGTGTATTTAACGGATGCAACAGTTTTTTCCTCGATTTCATGTACCTTTCTGCCAATCTCCTGTGTGGCCTGTGCGGTTTGCTCCGCCAGCTTGCGAACCTCTCCGGCAACAACGGCAAACCCGCGGCCCTGTTTTCCCGCCCGAGCGGCTTCAATGGAAGCATTGAGCGCCAGCAGATTGGTTTGTGTAGCTATTTGATGTACTGTATCCACGATGCTTGAAATTTCATGGCGGCTTAGATCAATATCATGAATAGCTGACGATATCGACTGAGTGGAGTTGTGATTCTCTTCCGCCCACTTGGATAACTGATCCAATACACCCAACCCCAGCTCGCTTTGGTCAGCAGAAGCCTGCACCATCGTCTCTATGGCTATGGCATCACTGGCGATTTCGTCAATTTGGCCCGATAGTGATCCGGTTTTTTGCAATATCGTATCCGTTTCGATCGACTGATAATTGGTTGCATTGGCAATCTCAGTAATGGCCGTCGCTGTATCGTTCATGGTTATAGCCGTTCTGGAAGAAATGGATTGCAGATCCTTGGAAGACTGGTTCAATACCTCAGCGGAGGTGCCAACCATCTGGAGCATACCTTGAATTTTCTGGACCATGTTGAAGATTCCGTTTGAAATTTGTCCAATTTCGTTGTTGGAATGGGTATCAAACTGAACTGTCAAATCCCCGTTTTCCACCCGTTTGATTTTGGTGAGCAGTATGGGGATTGATCTGAGCAGGTAACGGAGCGTGATATAAGAAAATAGAACGAGCAGGATCGCAGCTGCAGTAAATCCGCCAATCGTAACCCAGGTGAACTTTTTTAATTCTGAAAGTACTTCACGCTCCGTAATGGTCAAACCTACGGACCATCCGGTATCTTTACTGATAGCATAGCCGATGTAACGGCTTTCCCCGTTGTCATCAATCAGTTGTACTCCGGATTCGCCAGCCATCATTTTCTTGCCGATCGCTCCAAGATCTCCAGGGAATTCATTAATCTTTTCCTTGGATACCTTAGCCTCGTCAGGGTGATACAGAATATCACCTGTTTTGGAGGCGAGAATGGAATAACCGGTGCTGCCGAGCTTATAGCTCTCCATAATGGTAGGGATGTTTTTAGATGCTATATCAACCGCCGCAAAACCGATTAACGCATTGTTGTCATCCTTAATCGGATAAAAGATACCCATCAGCATTTCACCCGAAGTGATGTCAATATAAGGATCGGAATAGTACAGCCCGTCTGTTGCAACTACCGGCTTGTAATACGGCCGTTCTTTAATATTAAACTTTGCATCGGATGCCTTGCCGTCGTTCAAGAGGTAAAAACCTTTGCCGTCAATACTTGCAATCCAAGCATCTGCAAAGGAGGGCTCTGCTTTTACAATGGCAGCCAAAGACTTAACTACTTCATCCGCATATGGAGAAGTTAGAGCCATTTCCGGAGATTCCGTGGTTTCAATGTATTGTTTAAATATATCATTCGTTGACATTTGTTTAACAAGTGAACCCTTTTCCTTAAATAGAGCATCGAATTGACTTACCAGTGCCTGGGTTTTGGTCTGCAGCATGGACTCTTGTTGTTTCACAAGTATGCTTCGAGTGCTGGAAAACATAAATGTTCCCAAGATCGAGAAGACGACAACAATAATAACTAAAAGTACAATGGACAAAGTATTTGCTATGCTTGGTGAACCGAATCGCCATTTCTTTATTTGTTGCAACATATTACCATCTCCCCCGAATCTTTTCTGAGCCATTAGGCTCATAAGAATATGTCGGAAGATTGTGACTTTTTTAATATAGCTTTCATCTAAATGAACGAAATTTAATTTAAAAAATAAGGATTTGGGATAAAAACTTCGCTAAGTGCAATATATGCTGTCCTTATTCTGGTTGTGTTTCCAGACAGGTGGAAGGAGGTGCGCTAATTAGACAATAAGCGGAAAACCTAAAACCAGCACAAAAAGCCCACGCTGGACGCGGGCAGCTCGTATTTTCCAGTCCTGAAGTTAAATTGTCAATAAAAGCTCCATGGCGGAACGTTCTCTCTGGGCAATATCGCTTAAAAGCTCGGATCCCCGTCTTAGCTCCTGCTGATTTCCGGTTGTTCCAGCATTGTCAATTGACGATGATACATTGTTCCACAAGAGGGCGATTTCCGTAAACAGCAGATAAGCCTTTTCTATTTTTGAATTACCGAACAATTCTACACATTCTTTGAGAAAATCTCTGTATAGGTTGCGAAATAAGGCACCTCCGGTTCCGGCCTTTTCCATTAACATAGCAGTCAAACATAGATCTTTCTCCAAGTCCTTACTGCGAGCAGGCCATTTCAGAATTTCATTGCTCATTTTTTCGATGCCTTTATTGCCCATATTACGGATCGGCGGATTCAAATAGTCGTGCGCATTATTAAGAATAGAGGATCGTATTGCAGGCAGAAGCGGTGGAAGGTCACCTGTCAGTTCAAGCGTAAAGGAACGGTTTCTGGAACTCATGGATCCCTTTGCATTCCTTGCCATGGCCAAACTGGATAACCGCGTGGTTGCAAGTCCGCCTTGTTGGCCTGTGTCTGACATGTAGGCGTATTCGTCATCCATACCGTAGATCACGGCATAGTGGGCGGCAAAGTGTATTTTATTCGTAAAGTAATCTAAATAATATGAATCTAATTTAAGGCCTACGGGTACACCTTGTTCTATGCAGCTTTGCACGTTCTGCCATGCTTTTGTGACAGAGGAAGTTTCTTTCACCTTCATGTTCAACTGGAGCCGGGATGCCAGGCATGCAGACAGTTCATCTGGCTTCGCTCTGCCTCCAATAAAAGGAAAGTCCATTCCCTTCGAATCCCAATATATAAATCCCAATCCTTGTCCAATTCCGAATAACATCGGCTCCGATAATTGAACACCTGCATGTTGAAGAAGATTACCCATGGCTGTGGTCTCGCAGTGTTCTCCCTGATAAGGAGCAAAGTTTTCAATCCTCATGAACTTGACCCTCCAATTGCCCTATTAGTTCGTTGATCAGATTGGCGACAAAGATCTTTTCATTCTCGATGAGACTCATCGGGTGAAGAAAAAGAGCCCTGACGTGCAACGGCAACCGGTAGCCGCCTTGTGATTCATATTTCTGCGCGATGTTCCTCAATGACTCCTCCAGAAAATTTTGCCGTGTCTGCAATGCTTCTACAGCTTCATTTATCCCGATAAAAGGGAGAGCCGCCAGCCCGAGATCGAAACGGTTATCCCGTTCCCGTGAGGTAGTTAGGCTAATGATGACTTCATTTCTCAAAGTGTGCATACCGTCTTCCAGCATGACAAAAGTGGACGGGAGAGGACCTTTGCCAGATTTGTGGCCCGATTGTTCGGATCGGATCAGGCCTTTGTCTTTCAATTTCTGCAAACCGTTGTAAATAGAAGTAGTGCCTATGTTCGCCCATTCCCGGTAACCCCGCTGCTCGATCAGCTTATTAATCTGGTAACCTGACGCTTGTTTGGATTCCGCAATAATTTGCAATAAGATGAATTCCACGTTGGAGAGACTATACATTTTCTTCCTCCTTATATTACATGAGTGTAATATAACACTAGTGGATTATAACGTCAATGGGGTTAATGTGGGGAACGGCCCAGTTCCGCCGGAAAACGCTGAACATGCATGAAACCTTCGCAGATAAGAACTGATTCCGGTTGACATAAATGAGATATACTTGTATATTATTGGCATCAGATTACAAATGTAGTCATGAAACGGAAAGAAGGGCGGAAAGAATATGTCTACGGAAACTCCAAAAATCTCGGATGCCGAGTGGGAAGTTATGAAGGTACTGTGGGTAGAGGCCCCGCGCACCGCAGGTGAGATTATTGAAGCGCTGGAAGGCAGCCGGGACTGGAACCCGAAGACGGTACGGACACTGATTAAGCGTCTGACCGAGAAGCAGGCCATCGGTTACAACCAGACAGGAAGGGTGTATTCATATTACCCGCTTGTACGGGAAGAGGAATGCGTTCAATCGGAGACCCAATCGTTTCTGAAACGGATCTACGGCGGAACTCTGCGCCCGATGTTGGTCAACTTTTTGCAGGATGAGAAGTTGTCCCGGGAAGATATTGAGGAACTGAAGAGAATTTTGGATGAACGAAAGGACTGAGCTGCTTGCTGGAAGCTGCATACAATCTGTTCGTCAAGGTAATGTCGCTGTCCGTGATGGCGAGCGTACTGGCTCTGCTGATCCTGGCTGCCCGGTTTCTGTTAAAGGATCGTTTAAAACCGGCCTGGACGTATCTACTATGGATACCGCTGATAGTGAGGTTGGCCATACCTTGGGCACCGGAAAGCGCGTTCAGCATTTTTAATCTGTTGCCGCTGGAGAAAGAACTGGTGCAGACTGGCTCCATTCCGTCAACGCAGCCGATGGTCGGCATTAAGCTTGAGGCCGGGTTGAGCGGTGGAGAATCCGGCTCCGTGCCTGACGCTGGAACAGCAGGTGCCGGACTTTCACCGCTAGCGACGACAGCGGCTCTAATACCGGATAATCCGACCTCGCCGGTTAATGTTATACAGCCGGGTGCAGGTAATGCTCTGGTTCCAGATGTCGGCTGGACGCCGCTATATTTGCTGGGACTGGAATGGCTTGGTGGAGCCGCAGTGGTACTTGGCCTATCGGTTCGGGCGCAAATGCGCTTCACGGTGAGGGTTCGGCGGGAACCGGAGGTCATTTCTCCGGACATCCGGCTGTTGTTCGAAACCTGTCTGCGCGAACTGCAGGTGCGTCGTCCGGTGAAGCTGATCGAGACGAGGCAGCTTGCCGTCCCGGCGCTGCTCGGCGTTATGCGACCCAAATTGCTGCTGCCGGCATCCACGCTGCATACTCTGGAGGCAAGCGGGCTCCGCCATGTATTTCTCCATGAACTGGCGCATGTGAAACGCCGTGACATTCCACTGAATCTGCTGACAAGCTTGCTGCTAGCCCTGCATTGGTTCAATCCGCTGCTGTGGTATGCCGTACGCCAAATGAAAGCGGATCAGGAGGTCGCATGTGATGCACTGGCCTTGACACATCTTGAACCGGAATGCCACAGAAGCTACGCGCTGACTCTTCTCAAACTGTTGGAAACATTACCTGGCCCGATCAGTCTGGCCGGAGCAGCTGGCATTTCGAGCAGTAAAAAGGAAATGGAAAGAAGGATAATTATGATCACAAGGCATAAGAAAATCACAGTAAAGAACACGCTGTTGGGCCTGGCCGTAATTATTCTCTTAAGCGGCTGTACCCTGACCGGGGCCAAGCTGACTTCTGCGCCGGTCCCGGAGAAGAGTGCTCCTGCTGCTTCCCCGGCAGCTTCACAGGATAAAGATACCCCTGCATCCGGTGTCAAAGGGACCCTGTTGGGAGAGAAAAACGGGATCACTGTGACCGCTAGGCCCACAGGGGAGAATACGCTGTTGCATGAAGTCACAGTTAATATACGGGCTGAAGTGAGCCGCACGTTCTTGTGGGATGCCGGTGAAGACGAGACGCGGCCTCCGCTTATTGATGAAGCCGACCTGAACGGGGACGGTACTAAAGAAATCTTCATTCGTATTACGACCGGCACCGGAACAGGACTTTATATGAATGACATTCATGTTCTGCAGCCTGTTACCCTGGAAGAGCTTGTGGTGGAGGATCCGGTCGAAGCGCTGAATCAGAGGCTGAAATCCTCCATTACACACCGCGATAACCATACCTATGTATCTGCTGAACTGGATGGAAAGCATATGAGCAAAGTTTATGATTACACGGAGGCAGCATGGGGGGAGAAGATCGGATTTGGCGCCATAGTTTCATATGAGCTGACAGGCGGCCGTATTGTGGCCCGCTTGGCCGGCGCTGCGTCTATGACTGAATTTCCGCTCGATGTTGTTGCCGTTTACGGCAAGGACCTGACCCTTGACAGCGTAAAGATGTACTATGGCTCGTTCATTGCTCCGCCGCTCAGCGAACAAGAGATCAAGTCCATGATGGAACAAAGGCTTCCGGCAACCGGCTGGACCTTTGGCAGAGACGGCGACCAATACACTGTGGATTTCACAGATCCGCCGAACGGCGAAGGGCAAGGCAACACCTATAAAATCAATCCGTTTACCGGAACGGTGTATGACGCTATCTCCGGCAATCCCTTGAGAAGTCTTGTAAACAGGGAAGCGATAGATTTGTGGGAGATCTCTGACGGCAGCAAATACCAGAAGGAGCTGTATAAGCTGCTCCAGCCCATCCTGGATACCGAAGGCTTCGAGCCGGTGAGCAAGGACTGGATTTCCGGCTTTACCGGGGATGGTTATTTGTTCGGTGAAGTCAGGAAAGAGGGCAGGGAATTCACAATTAAAGCCGATGTCTTTACCAGCCAGTGGGAAGAAATTCCTGATCCGTATAAATAGCAAACGGAAACGGATGTCCCCCATTGGTGGTCAGAACATAACATGAAGCCATACTTGACAGATTGGACGCAACATAACGGCGTTGGTCTTCTGAAACCTCCAGATTAAAGATGGCACGCCGGTTTTCCAGCGTGATTTTTCTGAGCGTAATCATGTAGTGTGTCTCCCTTCATTCTTTGTTTTGCGCCGCCAGAACCTTGGCGGCTTTTTTGCATTCTCCGCAAAAATATACTTCAAAGATTAAAATTTAAAGAGAGTTATTCATAAAATTTAAGTTCTCCTTCAGTTATTCCGATAAGTATTAAAGGAATATCCACAATCTGGATGAGCATATACGGAAGGAGAAATATAGTAATGATTAATATCATCGATACATCTTGCAGACTTGGAAAAGAAGACTGCTTGCTATCGAATACGCAGCAATTTATCCGGAGAAGTGCTCCGAATCAACTTTTAATTGAAGTTTTCCAGGACTGTATATTCAATATTAAAGAACATCTTTCCGGCACCTTCTTATTTCTTCTTACGGATGAAGAGGGAGTTCTGCTCGCGATGGATTACAGCCCTAACTTGGAGAGAACAGTGAGCAGGTCGCCTATTCACTTAGGGATGCTTTTTACAGAGGATCATTGTGGTGTAAATGCAATATCAGAGGCCATTGCCCAAGGCTGTCCCGTGTATTTACTGCCTGAAGATCATGTGAACCCTTTTTTTAAAGATTGGCATTGTTTTTCGATTCCTTTAATTATTAATCAAGAAATTATTGGTTATCTCGATGTCTCCACGATTAATGCGGATATGAAAAGTGAACTAATCGCGATTGCCAAGCTGATTCCGGCAGATATGTTGATCAATTACCAGGACCAGCTTGTAAATCAGGCCGCTGAACAGCTTTCAGCACAACTAAGTGAACGTCAATTAAACGTACTTGAACTGATTTCTCAAGGACTGACTGGAAAAGCGATTGCCTCAGAATTAAAAATTAAAGAGAGTACAGTGAATCATCATAAGAAAATTATTTTTGATAAGTTGGATGTTCGATCCAGCTCAGAAGCTGTTTCTGTCGCGACCCGGATGTCATTGTTTTAGCACTTCCCTATAGTTTTATATAGTGGGAAATGATGGGGCTACATGCTAAAATTATCTGGTGTTAAAAAAGAGAGAGACATCAGGAGGGTATAATGAAGAAAAAAGTTGGATTATTATCAATGGTAATGGTGTTAATGCTGATGATGGTTACGGCATGCGGGGGGAAAGATAAAGAAGTTAGCTTAGGTATGACTGAAAGCGGTACTTATAAAAATGATTACTTCGGTGTATCCCTTAACTTCCCAAAAGAATGGGTTTTCCAGAGCGCAGACGAAATGGTAGAGACTATGGAGGCTGGCTTGGAAATTGTTGCCGGTGATAATGCAGATAAGAAGAAAAAGTTGGATCTGGCAAAGACCAAAACACTTAACCTGTTGATGGCTTCCAAATTTTCGTTAGACTCAGGTGAAATCGGACCTTCCATTGTCTCTGTTGCCGAGAAGTTAAGCATGCTCCAAGGTATTAAGGACGGTAAGGACTATCTGGAAGCTTATATAAAGCAGGCGAAGGCAAGCCAGCTGCCGTATGAATTTGCAGAAATCACGACGGTAAAAGTCGGTGGCAAAGACATGGACATGTTGAAAGGTACCATTGATAACGGAGACTTGGGAGTAGTCACACAAGAATATTACAGCACATTAATTGAAGGCTATTCATTCAACTTTATTCTTACATACGTAGATGATGCGTCGAAGGCTGAAACGGATAAGATTTTGGAATCTGTTTCGTTTAAATAATAGGCTGGTATATAAATAGATCTTCTACGAGCGGAGACAGTCCTCTACATACTCCAAACCGTAATAAATCACAGAGCAGCGGTTCTCCTGTTATCGGAGAATTGCTGCTCTGTGTTTTTGGGTCATTAGCGGCTTGAAGTGGAGGGAATGACATCTCTTTATTGGCGAGAGAGCTGCTATAATGACGTGGAGGAATACTTGAAAAAATTTGGACGACGTATATAAACTGGGTTTTCCTGAGAGCAGATTGGCATTTATTATGAGAGGGGACAATCAGATGGTTACATTGAATCATACGGCGTGGAGCCGGTTATCCGGGCCTGAAAAACAACAAATGCTGCAGGAACGGCTGCCGAAAGGCTTCTCGTTCTGTCGGCTGGAGCGCTTTGAACGTTATGGGCAGAGTTTGGAAACGGGAGTGTGCGCCTATGAAGGGGTCGAATTTGTATTTGTTCCCGGCAACGAGGTAACCTTGGGCTGGGACGGATGGTCCGGGGAGCCGGACAGTACAGCCTCCAGGGTTATGGAAGAAAGTTTTGCGCTAATCGGGGTGGCGTCCGAGAAGGTGGAGGAGAGGCTGCGCGGAATAATGACTCCAGTCAGAAACGCTGTCATCCAGCCGATGTTGGTAGAACGTAATACCCAGTCTGTTGGCTGGACAGAAGTGACTGCCCGGGAGCTGGATGCAGAGAAACACGCCGAGCTGTTCGAGCGGTTGGATACGTTCAAGAACAACTCTAACGGAAACCGCGAATACTATCCTTCCTATCGTCTGGATCGTGATGGTGAACAGATCCGCATCTATCTGTTCAATGAAAGTGAGGATTTCGAGGATTGGGCCGATTACACATTGAAGCGGGAATTTGACATTCTGACTGAAGACGAATGGGAGTATTTGTATGGCGCTGGCTGCCGGACCTTGTTCCCATGGGGAGACGGAATGAACGATTCCATGTATCTTGAGCTGCCGAATGCTTTCGGGCTTTACTTTCTGGGAGATCCATATCAGAAGGAGCTGACCAGGACTGGAGACGGCGGGTCGATTGGCAAAGGAGGCGACGGTATGGTTATTCACAGCGGCGGTCCGGGCGAGTTTTTCAGTTATTTGACAACGGCTGTATATTACCATGACCATCATGAAGACGAACAGGAATGGATGGATTGGCTCGATCAGCTGCATTACCGGCGGATTGTGAGGCTGTAGTCTATACCTGGTAGATTTTAAGCTCCTGTTGAAATATTCTGTCTCCATAACGGAGGGTAAGGGGATATTGCTCAGGTCTTGTCAGCTTATAAAGTACAGACTGGCCTTCATGGTAAAAGACTGTGTGTTCGCACTCATCATACAGTTTTCGGGACAACTGCTGAATCAGCTTATGATTATTGGTAGCACGCCATCCGAACTGTACCATGCCCAGCTGGTCTATCGGATCTTGATAGGTGTCCAGGATAATGTAAGTTCCAGGTTGATCCTAATGGACATATTTAAGCACATGACCAGTATGGACAGGCTGTTCCAGAGCATATTCATAGATGTCATGAAAAGGGATTGTAATGTCCAGAGCGCTGCTTATGCTGTTAGAGTTAAAAGTGGACACTCCTTAAGAGAACAGGAATAATGAGATTAACGAGGAGGTGTCCACATGAGTGGAACACGAAAAAGCTACAATGATGAATTTAAAAAACAGACGGTAAAGTACATCCAGGAGCAGACCAAGACGGTGGCGGAACTGGCCCAGGAGCTGGATATCCCCGCTAAAACCCTGCATCAATGGCTGGGCAAGTTCCGGCAGTTCCCAGACGAGCCCGTGGCCAGCGCCGAAAGGGTACGAGAACTGGAACGACAGTTGCGGGAAAAAGAACAGCAACTAGCCGATATGGCGGAGGAAATGGCCATCGTAAAAAAAGCAGTGCACATCTTCAGCAATCCAAAGAACTGAGATTTCAGTTCATCGAAGATCATCGCTCCCGGTTTCGTGTGGAGAAGATGTGCAGTGTCCTTGAGGTATCGCGGAGCGGCTATTACAAATGGAGAACGGCAAAACCAAGCCCACAAGCGACCCGAAAGGCGTTGCTTCTTCAGCGAATTACCTATCATTTTGACGATACAGGAGGCTGCTACGGCAGTCCTAAAATCACGATTCTTCTCCAGCGCGAAGGCCACAAGATCAGTGAGCGTACCGTAGGGAAATACATGAGAGAGCTGGGCTTGCGCTCCTGTGTAGCAAAGAAATTCCGCGTAAACACGACCGACTCCAACCACACCTTACCGGTTGCACCTAATCTGCTAAACCAACAATTCTCCACCGAAAAGCCAAATCAAACATGGGTCGCGGATATCACCTACATTCCCTGCCGGGAAGGACGGATGTACCTTGCCAGCGTGCTTGACCTATGCACCCGGGAAATCGTAGGCTGGCGGCTGGACGACCGGATGACCACAGATCTGGTAATGGGCGCTCTAGAAGACGCCTACAAGGCCAAACGCCCAAAGAAAGGTCTCATTCACCATTCGGATCAAGGCTCACAGTATGCCTCAGCCGACTACCGTAAACGTTTGGTTGAATACCGCATGAAGGCCAGCATGAGCCGCAAAGGCAACTGCTACGACAATGCTTGCATTGAATCTTTTCACAGCCTATTGAAAAAAGAGTTTGTGTACTGTACCCGATTCAAAACGAAGAAACAAGCCTATGATGGCATCTACCAGTACATTGAATTTTTTTATAACCGCAAGCGAATCCATGGTGCTCTGGGCTACGTATCGCCGGTTCAGTTTGCAGCTAGATTCAAACGAAAAGCAGTCTAATTTCATTTTTTAGTGTCCACTTTCTTGACGGAGGTCCATTCCTCCTTTTATTTCACAGTACCTTCAAGTGTAAGAGAACAAGGTTTGCTTGTAAAGGGAGGGTTCATACTGCAGAGGCATTAATTACTCAGGGGAGGAAATATGATGAACCTAACTAATTTGTCAAAAAAAGAACGCGGGAGCCTGGCGATTGACTTTACGGAGGCCGAGCAGAAGGTTGGATTTCCATTATGCGAGGGCATAAAAAGCTTGTATACTCGCTCATTTGGGGAGATGGACAGCAGTGTTTTGAATCTCAGAGAGAAAGTTCATATCAAACCGCAAGGAACTCGCTGGGATACTTGGTTTTCGTTCAACAATTGTGAAGGAAACTGCGAGGTCATGTTGAGTATGCCCGGCTCGGAAAAAGAGCTTGCGGATTTTATTGCATACGGGTTTCGTGAATGGACCGGCGGCAATGATTTTGGCAAACGGATGATGATCGGCTCCTTGTTTGTCAATATCGGCGATATTTGTATCCTCCTTAATAATGACACAGGCAAGGTTGAGTGGATTGATTGCGGTTACGGTTATTTTGACACTTATGACGAAAATCCAAACGGTTTTCTAGCGGATTCGATTGAAGAATTTTTGGGGTTTTTCGAGTGAGAGGTAGAGTTTATCAAGCTGCTCGCTGTTAATGTCCCCGCACTAATAACTCAATCGGATTCAAGCGAAACTAAATAGCCAGTCGCCACTTCCGGCGACTGGCCTCTTTGACTTGTAAGAATTTTATTGTTTATATGGAATATAATGAAAAAATATCTTATAACCGATATACATAATAAAGGAAAAAATGGTTCTTTTGTCTTGAGGATATAATTGGAAAACTGGCGAATCGAGGTGGATGGATGGGACTTTCCATGAGAATTGAAGGGCTGGATACGGAAGACAACATCATTGAATTGTATGAAGAATCGTTAGTATCTACCGAATATCTACACAATACCATTGGGAATGCGATGGCAAGGACAGGGGATACGGGGTATGTCCTGAGAATAGTCGGAAGAATAGAACCTTCCCTTAAGAGTGCACAGCGGACTACTCAAAAAAGCATTTTGGAACTCACCAAATGGGCGTATTTACCCTATGCTCCTGAAGCGGACTTTTACCGGAAGGTGTCTATTGTCTATGAGAAAGGAGAACAGATTGTACGTGAATTGAACTTTACCAAAGCTTATGTACTTAATTATGAAGAGAATTATGACAACTACAGCGGTACAGGCAGCTTCCACTTAACGTTAGGACAAAAACGGGGTGAACAGGGCAAGATCAATTTTGGTGAGCAAGAGCAGGCAGACGCTGCAAAAGTGTTTACTCCTCTATTACCTAACGCATTTCCTCCGAAGCCCCCGGCTTATTATGATCTCCTGAAAATAAGGATACCCGAACCTGTGGATGCAACCTCGGGAGCCGCACCTACGAGAAAAGAGCTTATTGAAGCCTTATTCATTAAGAAGATGGGGACCTTTTCCGGGATGGCAGATCATGAGAAATATCTTAAAGAAGTGATTAAACGATATATGAAGGGCACACCTATTGCGCAGGAAGTATTTTTGAAGTATGTGAAAGATGACTCAATGAAAGAACTCACAGGTGTTGATGATGGTTCCTATTATCGTGATTCCAAAGAGACGGTTTTTCTAAATATTAATAAAGATTTCACCAGAAAAGGAACAGGTGTAGTCTTCTTTCATGAGTATGGACATTACATTGATCATGCTGCAGGCGATTTATCCGACGATAAAACCTTCCGGGAGAACTTAAGAGCTGATTTTAAAAATATAATGGAATCTCGTGCGAATGCAATGTACTTAAGCGAGCTGGATCCTAAACTAATATCGAAGCTCGGAAATATAAAAATAAGAGTCGAAGACATTATGAATCCGGATTATTGGAATGGGAAGCAGAAATCATCGATCGATTACAAGGAATTATACGAGAAAATAAGTAAGGAATTAACGCCAAATGAACTTTCTGCGATATCTGATCTGTACAGTGGATTAAGTATAGTAAAAGTAAACAAGAGCACGGAGCGAATAGAAGGTTATTGGCAACATCCTGTGAATTATTGGACGGAAAACCCTGACAAAATATACATAGAGGCTCTCGCTCATTGTTATGAAGCTCAGTTTGACGCTACTAGGCGAGCGAATTTTAGAAAATATTTCCCTACTGCCTATAAGAGATTTGAAGAGTTACTGGAGGGAGCTCATGACTAAGAGGAAATGGAAGTATTGTGGATTAATTGTGTTCATTGTCTTAATTACAGCCAGTGCTTGGTTATGGTATAGCCACTCCAGGCAGGAAGTTCGGTTATCTGGGGAAGCGGCTGAACGTAAGGAACTGGAGGAATCGTTAAGAGCGAAGGATAAACAGATCGATTTTTATTTTCGTAAAGTGAATGAATTGATACACGAATTGAATCAAAATAAATTAGAAGATAATCCAATAAAAGGAGAGAAAGATCTATATATGGAAGATCAATTGGTATGGGATGTATTGGAATCGGAAGAATACAAAGCTGTTCTTGAGGAGTACATTAAGCATTACGGTATCATTGATGAGTATATTATTCCCAAGACTGAGACTTTGGGAGGGTTCAGGTATAAAGTCGAGGAGAGTATCGCTGAGGGGTATGATTTGTTACCCAAGTATTATGGCTGGACCGAAGCTTTGATGAATATGGCTACGAAAGAGTTTCGAGATCTGAATACCCTATACAAAGAACATTTTGGTGAGGGTATCCCTACCGAGGTGATCTACGGAACAATGGAAGAGTTAATCGATATAGTGAATAGAAGTGTGAAAGAAGGCAGGGATTTGCTGCCGGAGTATTATCGGTACTAAAAAGCAATATAATACCGTATTTCCGTAACTTTAGCTGGAAATACGGTTTTATTATTATTCTGCAAGAGATTCGGAGAGTTACTGGAGGGCGTACATGACTAAGCGGAAATGGAAGTATTGTGGAATAATTGTGTTCATTGTATTAATTACAACCAGCGGTTGGTTATGGTATAGCCACTCCAGGCCGGAGGTTCGTTTATCTGGGGAAGCGGCTGAACGTAAGGAATTGGAGGAATCGTTAAGAGCGAAAGACAAACAGATCGATTTTTATTTTCATAAAGTGAATGAATTGATACATACGTCGAAAGATCAATTGGTGTGGGATATGCTGGATACGGAAGAATACAAGGAGATTCTAGAAGAATATAATAAACAGTACGGCTACATGGACGAGGACGGCATACCCAAAACTGAAACTCTTGGAGGATACCGATACAAGGTACGAGAAAGCATTGCTGAGGGTTATAATCTGTTACCCAAGTATTATGGCTGGACCAACGTCTTGATGAGTTTGGATACGAAAGAGTTTCGAGATCTGAACACCCTATATGATGAACATTTTGGTGAGGGTATACCTACCGAGCAGATATACGGAACTATGGAAGAGTTAATCGATATAGTGAATAAAAGTGTAAAAGAAGGCCGGAATTTACTGCCGGAGTATTATGGACTCTAAAAAGCAGGTAAGACCGTATTTCCGTAACTTTAGCTGGAAATACGGTCTTATTTTATTCTATAAGAGATTGAAAGAGTTGCTGGAGGGCGTACATGACTAAGAGGAAATGGATGTATTGTGAAGTAGTTGTGTTCATAGTCTTAATTACAAGCAGCGGTTGGTTATGGTATAGCCACTCCAGGCCGGAAGTTCGTTTATCTAGGGAAGCGGCTGAACGTAAGGAACTGGAGGAATCATTAAGAGCGAAGGACAAACAGATAGATTTTTATTTTCATGAAGTGAATGAATTGATACACGAGTTGAATCAGAAAAAATTAAGAGATGATCTTACAAAAGGAAAAGACATGAGCATAGACGACCAATTGGTATGGGATATGTTGGAATCAGAGGAATACAAGAATATTTTGGAAGAGTATAGTGTGTATTATGGCGTTCTAGATGAATTGAATATTCCTGAGACAGAGACAATAGAAGGGCTGCGCTATAAAGTTAAGGAAAGTATTGATTATGGATATGATTTGTTACCCAGGTATTATGGTTGGTCTAGAGCAGTGATGAATATAGATACGAAAGAGTTTCGAGATTTGAACACCCTATACAATGAACATTTTGGTGATGTTATTCCTACAGCGGTGATCTCCGGAACGATGGAAGAGTTAATCGATATAGTGAATAGAAGTGTGAAAGAAGGCAAGGATCTGCTGCCAGAGTATTATCGATATTAAAGCAGCGCATGACCATATTTCCGTGATTTTTGCTGGAAGTGTGGTTTTATTTTTATTCTTCTATAAGAGATTTGAAGAGTTACTGGAGGGAGCTCATGACCAAGAGGAAATGGAAGTATTGTGGAATAATTGTGTTCATCGTCTTAATAACAACTAGCGGTTGGTTATGGTATAGCCACTCCAGGCAGGAAGTTCGTTTATCTGGGGAAGCGGCTGAACGTAAGGGACTGGAGGAATCATTAAGAGCGAAGGACAAACAGATAGATTTTTATTTTCGTAAAGTGAATGAATTGATACAGACATCGGAAGACCAATTGGTGTGGGATGTATTGGAATCGGATGAATACAAAGCTGTTCTTGCGAAGTACATAAAGCATTATGGAATCATTGATGAATATGATATTCCCAAGACTGAGACGTTGGGTGGATTTAGATACAAGGTTGATGAGAGTATAATTGAGGATTATGATTTGTTACCTGAGTACTATGGATGGACCAATGTTTTAATGAGTTTGCAAACAAAAGATTTTGAGGTAACGGATGCTCTCTTTAGAGAGAATTTTAATGATGCTATCCCTACTGAGGAAATCTACGGAACGATGGAAGAATTAATTGATATAGTGAATATAAGTGTAAAAGAAGGCCGGGATTTGCTGCCGGAATACTATCGATACTAAACGGCAGCATAAGTCCGTATTTCTGTGATTTTTGTTGAAGTGCGGTTTTATTTCCAGCACAACGGCCCACGTCCTACGCGAGCTCGTTATGCCGATAAATATAATGGTTAAAAAAACTTATAAGTAATTCCAGCAAACAAGCTTAGAGTCTGTAAAATATATTGTGTAAACTCTCAAACCCATTAAAATGGAAGTAAGAGAAAGGTTGGGGAGAACACATGGGACTTTGGACAAAACAGCAGTTACGGGAATTTATTAAGGAAAACAATTTGGTAAGCGCACAGGATGCGCAAAATGCTCTAAAAGAGCTATTCGCTGAGACGATTCAGGAGATGCTGGAAGCCGAAATGGATACTCACTTAGGCTACGGAAAGCATGAAGTAAAGGCGAAACTCACTCCAAATAGTCGCAATGGAAAGAGCCGAAAAACGGTCGTCAGTGAGTACGGTGAACAGGAAATCGCTATCCCTAGGGACCGTCTGGGTGAGTTTGAGCCACTTGTCGTCAAGAAGCATCAGTCGAACGTAACGGGCATCGAAGAACAAATCATTGCCCTGTATGCCAAAGGCGTCAGTACAAGAGAAATCCAGGATCATCTAGGACAGATGTATGGCATTGAAGTCTCTCCTACGCTCATTTCCAATGTCACGAACAAGATTGTTCCTCTCATTAAAGAATGGCAGAACCGGCCTCTGCAGGGCGTCTATGCGGTCGTCTATCTGGACGCCATCCACTTTAAAGTCAAACAAGACGGGGCCATTATCAACAAGGCCGCCTACATGGTCATTGGCATTGATTTGGACGGAAACAAAGATGTGCTGGGCATGTGGATCGGGGAGAACGAGTCCTCCAAGTTCTGGCTGAGCGTGCTCAATGAGCTGAAAAATCGCGGGGTGGGGGACATTCTCATTATCTGCGTGGACAACCTGTCCGGGTTCTCTCAAGCGATTGCAGCCTGCTACCCCCAAACTGAAATCCAGAAGTGTATTATTCACCAGATCCGCAGTTCCACACGGTACGTGTCGTACAAGGACATTAAGAAGGTGACCGCCGACTTAAAGCCTATATACAAGGCCGCTACTGAGGAAGGCGCCTTGCTTGAACTCGACCGTTTTCAGGAAGTCTGGGGCGCTAAATATCCTCTTATTATCCGTTCCTGGCGGACAAATTGGGACGAACTCGCTACCTTTTTCAAGTACCCGCCTGAGATCCGCAAACTCATCTACACCACCAATATGATCGAGAGTTACCACCGCCAGCTACGCAAAGTAACGAAAGGAAAAAGCATCTTTCCTACGGATGAGGCATTGCTGAAGATGCTCTATTTAGCTACCGTTGACGTCACTCGGAAATGGACGGGACGTGTACAAAACTGGGGGCAAATGCTGCTCCAGTTGTCCGTCTTCTTTCCTGATCGGGTCGGTCAACACTTGCGTTAGATTCGCGACTTCCCCCTCGGGGGAATCTATGCTTAAAAGAGTTTACACAAAATTATTGACAGACCCCAAGCTTATCCAAAGAATTAAAATTCCTTATTCCTATGTATCTGTACCGATAGGAGATAAGATGCCACAAACATTACAACCGCAACAATTAAAGAGGCAATTCCTACCTCGCTGCCATTAAAATTTACATTATCCCATATCATCCTTAGAAGAACCCACACCACAATTCGGATAACCACTGACAAGCCTGACGACACAAAAATCATCATCTCACTTTTCTCAACTCCGAATCTTAAAATAACCGGATATAAAATGGAAATTGTTGAAATAGAGAGTGACAGGCCCATAGTATACCCAGATGACAAATTCAAATAACTAGTAGTATCTAAATCTCTTAAATAGAAAAGAACCGGAGTAAACAAGCTGATTGCAGTGCCCATTAATATCAACATGATAAATGAAAGGTATTTGGCATTGATAATAGTTTTCCTTTTTATTGGCAAGGTAATTTCTATCCTACTCCATTTGGATGCTTCATCGATCTGCAGAGAAGTACCTACATTCACAGGGAAAACCATAATCTGTGCAGCAATGACCGCATTAAGTACAGACGTATCGCCTGCCACAAAAGAAACAAACAACAAACATAAAGCTATTCCAAAGGATGTCTTTATGTTGTTCTGCATGGAATAAAAATTGTTCAACAGTAACCCTTGCACGTTATTCCTCCCCCTTTACCAGGAGCAGCATAATTTCATCAATAGATACATTGTCAACAATAATACCGTCATATTTTCGCTCAAACTCTTTTTTATCTTTTACAAGAACGTCTGTTTGAAAATTCTTTACTCTGTACGCAAGTCTATCGGCTTTATCAATACGATTGAAATGATCTATTTTGCAGCGGGCCACTCCGTATCCATAAATCAAATCATCTTTCTTCGCAGTAAGGATAATTTTTCCTTGATGAATAAAGGTTATAAAATCAGCGATTTTTTCCAAGTCACTTGTGATATGGGAAGACATAAGGATTGAATGACTCTCATCCTCCACGAACTCCAGAAAAACCTCCAAAATTTCTTCTCTGGTAATGGGGTCTAAACCGGAAGTTGCCTCATCTAAAATAAGTAACTTGGGATGATGTGATAATGCGACTGCAATAGCAAGCTTCATTGTCATTCCTCGTGAAAATTCCTTGATCTTTCTATCCATAGGAAGGTCAAACTTACTAGTGATATTTAAAAAGAAACCCTGATTCCATTGTTTGTAAATTCCGCCCATAACCTTTGCAAGTTTATTGGGTGTCACAACACCTGAAAAACTCGCAGCATCAAAGACAACTCCGATGTCTTCACGAATTCCTATGTCTTTGTCTGTCATAACCTGACCCAGAATTTTAATAGTTCCACTATCTTTTTTAACTGTGTTCAATATGGATTTAATGGTCGTTGTTTTTCCAGCTCCATTTTCACCAACAAACCCCATAATTGTTCCACAAGGAATAGAGAACGAAACATTATCTAAATGAAAATCAGAATTAGAATAGGTTTTAGTTAGTCCTGCTATTTCTAGACTATGATTCATTTTTTATCCTCCGCATAAAAGACAGTCAGCATTTCTACCATCTTTTCCAATTTAATTCCGCTCGTTCGGGCAATTTCAGCTGCAATAGTTAAGTGCTCTTCAATTTTCTTCTGTTGCTCTTCTTGAAAGACATCTTTATTGGGGGCAGATACGAAACTTCCACGTCCAACAGTTGTTTCAATGAATCCATCCCGCTGCAAATCTTCATACGCCTTTTGGACAGTAATGACACTGACTTGAATAGATTTTGCTAGTGACCGCATGGAGGGAATAGGGTCTCCCGCTTGCAGTTCTCCACTCATAATCATTGTTTTTATTTGCGAGGTTATCTGTTCATAAATGGGCTTATTCCTATTACTGCTAATAATAATTTCCAAAAAGGTCCTCCTTTCCGCAAACAGTGTACTTATTGTACCAGTACAATATAACTGATCTGCTTGCTTTTGTAAATAATTCCTGTGTAGGAAGGTGCAAGTTTTAGTGGCCCCGAAGTAAGTCCCCTTGCTTCCAGAAGCTGTAGCTGATTAAATAATTAAACTATTTTCCTTGAAAATCTCAATTGATTAAGGGGATTAACCGATAAAAGGTTTTAGATTCTGATGAATCAACCTATACATACTTGGAGGAATCAGCATGCCTTACACGATGGAAGTAAATGTGCAAAAAAATCAAGTGGTAGTAAAAGCATTTGGTCTTACAGAAGAGGATGTTCCGTCCTACATTTCCGATTTCGAAAAAGCAATGAAGCAACTAAAACCAGGTTTCACTGGAGTGACTGATGTATCAGGCTCACCATCTGTTCTTTCTCCTGAGGTTGCCGCTAAGCTTGCCCCCACAGGCGATATCGCTGTTGCAAATGGAGTAGGCGGATGGGTGTATGTGGCGAATTCTCCGGTTTGGAAAATGCAAATGAAGAGACTGTTCGGGCAATTTGCAGTGCATTATCCAACCTTTGAAGAAGCGGATGCTTATCTGCAAAGCCTGACTAACCAAGGTAAATAATTGATTATTTTTAGAGAAGGTCTTCGGGCCTTCTCTTTTTATTTAAGGTGAATTTAAAAAAACTATATGAGGACGGCTGCTGGCCAAATTTACTGATTTATGGCCGATCTGTTTGCTATCTCGGGTTGATGTTTGTAGGATAACGAAGCTAAGGCAGGGACGGGGCATTGTGGGTTTTGGTGGCGAGTGAAGTCACATCAATCTCAATCAACTCGTGTAAGCTGCGCTGTGACGCAGAGCCTGAACGGCTTTGCCGTGCGGAATATCAGGGTTCGACGTGGAGTGTCTTCTGACTGAATATGGCTAAAGAACACTGGTAGCCAGTGTCACAGGTCGTAGGACTTGAGTTGCTGTTCAAAGACGGTATTGTAGTGGAAAGTTCTCGAATAGGGGCCTTTTCTCAGTATATGGTAGAGTACACTCTGACCTTCCTCGTAGCGAACGGCATATTCGCATTCATCGTAGAAGTGCCTGGATAACTGCCGTATAGTCTCCCCTCTGTTCACGGTGCTCCAGCCAAACTGTATCATATCAAGTTGGTCCAACGGGTCTCGATAGGTATTCAGGACAATGCATTCCAAGGGTTGTTCCTGATTGCGGAATACCAGCATATCGCCAGTATGTACAGGATTGTTGAAATAGTGTTCATGAATCTCCTCCACAGGCACGGCTATGCCAAGCTCACTCAAGACCGCCTGGAAATTCGGGTGTGTCACATATTTATCAGCCCACTCATCGGGATAAAACACCAAATCGCTGATCGAAGCTGTAATCCAAAATTCAATATTCATTCTTTATGCCTCCGTACTCGAACTCAAGGGATAAATTACTTAGAGATCATTTTAACAACAAACGGACAAGGGGGTTAAAGGGTCAATGAAACAGAGAGCGCGAAAGCACAGCGAATGGAACAACGGTCCGTTCACGGAGTGTCTTCTTCATCAAGCCTAACGTTGAACCTACTAACAGAAGGGCTGATCCAAGTAGCCATTTCATGGCTTTGGGTCAGCCCCTGCATAGAGTAGCTTACTGCAATTGGTTGTATTCTGCGATTAATTCACTTAAAGACTTGCTGAATTTCTCGGGTGTGCCTGACTGATTTTCGCGGAAGAAGGAGCTTTTCAAATAAAAATCTTCTACACGCTGCTTCTTGTTGACACGTTCGATAATTTCAGCACCTGAAACTTTGACTTTCTTGGCTGCATCAACATACCTTTCGAGCGAGTGGCTGGAGAATCCTTCCGATACGACTCTTGTCTCGTCAGCCGCATATTCCATCAACAGCTTGAGATCTTCCGTCAGAACAGCGTATTTCGCTTTGAATTTCGCCATATCCAGCTTCAGAATGTTGTCCGCCAGAATTCCCTGGTCATCCATCTCCGTTGCCAGGCCTTCCGCATCCAGTAAAAAGAGCATCACGGTGTAATTCAGATCCTGACCTTTCTCCTTGTATTCCTTAAGACTGTTTCTTGTGCGCTCGTCCTCCATCTCGCCGAGCAGCGAGAAGAATTCGCTCGAAGCTTCTTCATAGGCAGCAGCGGCCTTGACAATTCGGGTATGCATCGTCTTGCTTCCAGCAAACTGGTCATCGACATAGCCTTTGATCTCGTAATACTCATGCGCTTCAGCCAGTGCGGCAAGCAGTTCTGTCAGGAGTGGCTCCAGCAGGCTGACCTGGGCATCCAGTTTCCCGAAGCTTGGCTTGTTGGCAGCGGCGGCAAACGCGGTGTGCATGGTCTTCTCACCGGATTCGCTTAGAGAGAGCATTGTGGCGCTGAAATACTTGTCAATCACCGGCTTGGCCTCATAACCGAACTCTTCAAAATAATCATTCAGCACATCCTGGAGCCGTCCTGTCATTGCGTTGTTCAGGTCTATATAGGCATTATATTTGGCCAATTCCTGGGCCTCGAGTTCTAACTTGGCAGCTTTCTCGTCGATGGCTTCAGTGGGGGCAGGCGTTGAGCTTGAACCTTGCGCGGTTTCCACGGCTGCCTTGGAGTTGTTGCCATTCCCACCTGTTTCATGTTCGGACTTGCTCATTGAACAGGAAGTCATTAGGGTGCTAATAAGTACTAAAGATGCAATCAGTGTAACATGGGACTTCACGATTATTATCCTCCAAATCTCTCAAAACAGTTAATATTATGTATTAAACATAATATATTCTTCGGCTGCTAATCCCTGAAAGTGAATATTTTGAAAGAAATCTACTCTAGTGGTCCCGGGCGATAGAGTCGGATTCGGGGATAGAATAATTCTCATTTATTGAATTGAAGCACAGTTTAGCAGAATATGAAGGGATATTTTGTATGATGTCGAATTATGTATTACGGTATAACTATTAAATAATAATACCACTAAGTTTAGATTGGAATGGGAGAATAAGGAAAGGGGGTACTAAGTCCCACCTGTTGCAGATGTTCCATTACGGAGTCAACAAATTATATAGTGGCGATCCTTGGCCTAACTGATAGGAGTTAAACATGCGCGCGAAATTGAATGCAATCCTCTTAGCTATTATGATTTTATTAACGTCAGCCAGTCCTCCAAATAGAGTAGAGGCGAAAACAGCAGATGTAACATCATTAGCCAGTACAATGGGAAAGAAGGTTATCTGCATAGATGCGGGACACCAGAGTAAAGGTAATAACTCTAAAGAACCCGTAGCGCCAGGAAGCAAAACGGTTAAACCAAAGGTGTCAAGCGGTACGCAGGGCATAGCTACTGGTAAAACCGAATACAAACTTACACTGGAAGTGGCGTTGAAACTGGAGCAAGCACTTCAGAAAGATTACAAGGTGGTAATGATTCGCCGCACTAATAATGTGGATATATCAAACAGCGAGCGTGCCATTAGATGTAATCAGGCAGGTGCCGATATGACCCTTAGACTACACGCAGATGGGAGCGTTAATCGCGAGATTCAAGGCATGTCCTTTCTCTATCCTTCTACTGACATCCCATCTACGAAGAAGATTGCATCGCAAAGTTTGGAGATCACCAAGGTTTTGTCTAAATCGGTGCTGAAAGAAACGCAGGCGGCATCGCGCGGGTTAATTCCTAGGAGTGATCTTACCGGGTTCAACTGGTCAACCGTACCGGTTGTACTCATTGAAATGGGCTTCATGACGAATCGTAAAGAAGACATGAAGTTAAGTGAGGATGCATATCAGGACAAGATTGTTCAAGGAATTAAAAAAGGTCTGGATTCGTATTATAAAGTTGCGGCGAAGAATTAAACTCTATATGTGAATCCCCCGTCCATATTTGATGAACGGATTTCTTTCTGTCTTTTGCGGTTTACATAGAATATATATAAAGGGGAATACCAACATATTTAAGACAATTACAATTAAATCATCAATTCTTTTAATGATGTTCATGTGTTTTGTAAGTGTGACTAGTGTAAATGCTGCAAGTAACGAAGTTACTGTGAGGCTCGATGGTACGAATTTGCAATTTGATGTTCCGCCCCAAGTAATAAATAATCGTGTTATGATACCGATGCGAGTTATTTTTGAAGCATTAAATGCTACTGTTAAATGGGATGATGCTACACTATCGATTACAGCCTTGTCTAAAAACGGTGATGTGGTTAAGCTCTCAATAGGAAATGAATATATTTATAAAAATGATAGAAAAGTGACTATCGATTCCCCGCCAGTATCGATAAATGGGCGTACATTAGTGCCCGTTCGTGTTATCGCAGAGTCATTAGGCAGAGCCGTAAGTTATAGACCAGATTCGCGGACGGTTATTATTGAGCCTGTTGACACATCAAAAGAAGACAATTTAATAGAAGACACATCAATAGATACTTCAATAGATACTTCAATAGATACTTCAATAAATACTTCAATTAACACAACAACACCTGTACCTACAGAAGAGGCTGCTTATGAAAAAATGATTGCCCTAAAGGAACAATATCCTGAGGGAATGGCATGGACAAACGGTAATGTATACGCGTGGAATGGTGGCATTTATAGTAGAGGGTATGGCTGTGTGGGATTTGCTTTTATATTAAGTGATGCGGCATTTGGTAACTTACCCGCTCGCAAGCATACGGATTTTAACAATATCCAAGTTGGAGATATTGTGAGGATTAATAATGATACCCATTCAGTGATTATTCTCAGCATAGATGACACAAATGTTACCCTTGCGGAAGGGAACTATAATTCATCTATTCACTGGGGACGTATGTTTACTTTGGAACATATAAAAGCTGTAGGGGATTATATTATCACAAGATACCCTGAGTAAAAATAAGGACCGGCTCCCGTAAAGGGGCCGGCTTTTTCGATCTGACAAATGAACATTTTATGTGAAAATGGGGCTATAGATTAAATGAGAACATTACATCTTTTACTACTGTTACTGTTGTGTATTACGTTGAGCGGATGTACTAACTACCAATCAAAACCGGATATAGGTTTGCCCCGTATTAACGAGTCGGACTCAAGCGGTTCCTATCAACCTGAATTAGAACAATTGAAAATTAAACTAAGTAACAGTAAAAATGAAGATTTAAAGAATGAGATAAGACAAAGTAATCTGGATCAGTTTACATCGGGGTTAGTTGCTCTATTGAACAAGCAAGACAGTATTCAAATAAAGGATAGTGAACTTAGTAACAAGTTTGATGAAGTAGTTTTTGCATCGACTAAAGCGGTAGTACTTAAAGGCGGAAAATTTAATATTAGAGTTGTTAACTTCCAGGCGCCATTTGGTCTAAAGGGTACGCTAGAGGGCAAATATACAGTTATTCAGTGGTGGAATGACGAGCAGCATGTACATGCCCAATTAGTTGTCAATGAAGATTCAGAGATAGTTAGAGATTTTGTGATTCGTACTTATAACGATAAGATAGAGCTTTTATTAGGAGGTTACCTATCTTTGTATTCACCTAAGCCCGTATTTGTATCGTCGTGGGAGCTGGACAATCAGAAATGGACTGAGAAGAAAAATAGTTTCACTAACACAATTAGCTCTAATGATTTTTGGGACCTGAGTATTGAAGATAACACACTTATTGTTGAAAACCAGCAGTATACAGAAATGAATATAGAGTTCTCAGAGGATACAAATGGATTTGTAATTACAAGTGATAAGGATGCACGTGTAACCGTACAATTTTCTGGAAAAGGTGTTGAGATAAGGCAAGCACTGAAATCATTTAATGTTGATGGGGGAAAGTGAATTAGGTATTATTGGTGTGTTAGATTTGGGTATATATTGGTAGAAGTACATATAGCCGCATTATTGGCGCGATCACGAGATACTTTATAAATGATAGAGGTGGAAGAATATGCACTCATTATCTGTAGCAGAATTGGTGGATTTGGAGAATCATGCTTGGGAAGAAGTCAGAGAGCTGCTGAGTCAAGGTACTCGCACCTATCGGCTGACTGCAGCGGAACCGGAAACAGCAGCACAGACGCTCGTTCGCTTACAGGTGAGCACCAAGTCTTATCTGGGAGCGATTGCTTACGAGACCGGAGGGATCGTTTTTGAGCATGGCTGGATTACACTTCTTGGCTCTGGCGGCGAAGGCATCTATGGGAGTCTTACTTCCTGGAATGGTTTTGCAGCCTCACAAGATATTCCTGCATTGCCCGGCCTGCTGATTTTGGCTTATGATGCTGCAGGCGGTTTTTTTGGACTTGATGTGGGACGGTTCGGGCAGAGCGGGCATGTATATTACTTTGCCCCGGATACGCTGGAATGGGAGTCGACCCAATTGGCCTATTCCGGGTTCATCGGCTGGCTGGCGGAAGGGGATCTTGATCTGTTCTATGAGACATTCCGCTGGGAAGGATGGGAAGAGGAGGCCCTGAAGCTTCAACCTGGTCAGGTCTTTGGCTATTATCCTCCGCTGTGGGCTAAAGAAGGCAGCGGTCAATTTAGCCGCAAAGCGCCAATTCCTATACTGGAGGCTTGGCAAGAGGCGAGGAGTGAAGGCAAAGCGTGAGCAAGAGAAAAGCAGGAAAAACAGGAAAAACAGGAAAAACAGGAAAAACAGGCAGAGCAGTGCTTAAGATCGTAAGTATTGCCGAAGAGCCGCTCGAGCAAATTCCTTATGTCAGTGCTGCGGCGGGCGGCCAAGGAATCTCATATGAATGGCTTCCTGTATATTGGGGAGAAATTCTGGGACTCCCTCAGGATGTGGATGCGCTGATACTGGCATCGGATCTTCAAGGTATGACCATTCATAGCACAACCGGTGAATATGGCGACTCACTGCTGGGTGAGGTACTTCCTGAATCGCTGGAGGTTTTGCTCCAAATCCACATGCCGGCCGTAGATCCCGAGAAGGTGCTAGTCTGTTTATGCGGTGATTTATACGGTGATCCCGCCAAAAGAGGATCAAGCGGTGACCCGCTTCCGGTATGGAAGGCATTCCGCAACAAGTTCGGCACGGTGCTGGGCGTTAACGGCAATCATGATTTGCTGTCCCGGGAAGGGCAAGCCGAGCTTGCGTCTCATACCGGAATTCATCTGTTCTCTGAACCTGATATTATACGGCAGAAGGGGCTACATATAGCAGGTCTTGGAGGTGTGACCGGAAGAGGGGATAAACCGAACCGGAAGCCTGAAGGTGAATATCTGGAAGCGCTGCGGAACCTGCTGCATCGTGGCCCGGATGTGCTTCTGCTGCACCAAGGCCCCGAGGTTCCCGAAGCCCGGCTTCCGGGCCATTCAGGTATCCGTGAACAACTGGAAGCCGGGCCCGAACTCTTATTGTTTTGCGGGCATGTCCATTGGGACCAGCCCCTGGCGGAGCTTGAGAATGGCACCCGGATTCTAAACACGGACGGAAGGGTGCTGCTGTTCACTGCTGCTAGTCTGCAATGAATGGATAACTGCTGAGACAATGCCGGTTGCTGCGATTCATTTCTATGAAGGGGAGAGTCTACGCTTCGCTTCGGAAAACATTTTCAGTGTAGGATGTATCGAGCTTTCGCTCTTAGCAGATCAGCCGTTATTTCGTGCAGCAAATGGGCGGCAACGCGATTATCCTTGAAGCTACGCTGCATCAATATTTTGACAGTCTGAACATCGGCCTCATAATCATGCGAATCCAATAAGCAAATACAGTCGTTCCGGTCCATGAGCTGCGCTTATTCTGTAGGTATTGATCGTTGATAATATAAGTCCGGGTGGAAGCAGGGCTCTTAAGACCGAACTTTTCCCACTCCGCCGGGTCATTTGAACCTCCGAGCCTTTCAAGCATATTCTCCGCCGCGCTATTTATTTTAGAAGGAATTTGCTCGTAGGCTTCGGTGATTTGCGCATGAAATTCGTCGATTGGATTACGGCTGGCAAGGCTCTCTAAGTGGATGCTTTCGCGAAGGTAAGAAACATACGCAAGATGTTCAGCCCAGAACTCGTCGATATAATAAAGCCTGACTCGCTGCTCCGAAGGACTCATCGGCTTCTCACCTTTCAAAATTGGGAGCCGCTCCGCGTATAGAATTCGCCTCTGATCCTCCACCATATCCGAATAACAGTTCAGTTCCTTGTGGATATCGAAGTTTTGGCTCATAACAATACGCTGAATACTTGTGATCTTACTACTGAGTACTGGCTCTTCAAGAGCCTCATCCTGCTTTGGAGCGCGAACCGCTTTATGGATGCCGAAGCGAAGCAGCAACTCGTCCTCCAAGCTTACATAAAAAACGGAAGATCCCGGGTCGCCTTGGCGGCCGGAACGCCCGCGTAACTGGTCGTCGATCCGCACGCTTTCGTTCACATGGGTGCCAATCACGTACAACCCGCCAAGCTTGGCGACTACCTCTGCTTGTGCGGGGGCGCCGCCGCCGAGCCGGATGTCGACGCCGCGTCCCGCCATATTTGTAGACACCGTCACTGCGCCGGGTTCTCCCGCTTTGGCGATGATGTCGGCTTCTTCCGCGTCGTTTTTCGCATTCAGAACATGGCAAGGTACGCCGGCAGCCGCTAGCGCCTCTGCCAGCATGGCAGACTCTTCGACGCTTGACGTACCAATGAGAATTGGACGTCCCGTCCTATGGACGGATGAGATTTCTTGTACGAGTGCCTTATGCTTGGCTTCTTTATGGGTATAAATCCGGTGCCGATGGTCGATCCGGATGTTTGGCCGGTTCGGCGGGATTTGCATGACCTGCATTGCATAAATATCTTCGAATTCTATTGCAGAAGCATGCGCGGTAGCCGTCATTCCGCAAATCTGCGGATACAGGCTGATGAAGTGTTGAATGGTGATCGTCCCGAGAATTTTCCCGCCGGCTATGGAGTACAGCCCTTCTTTGGCCGTAAGCGCGGCTTGCAGCCCGTCCGGCAAATACCGGTTCTCCGCCACGCGGCCGGTATATTCTTCGATCAGCTCGATTTTGCCGTCCCGGACGATGTAATCGACGTCTTTCTTTAATAATGATTCCACATGCAGCGCGCAATTTAATGACGTCAGCAAGTGACTGTTATGGCTATCGTACAAATTGCCGCATCCCAGCAGCGATTCCGCTTTTGCAGCGCCTGCTTCATTTAAGTAAACGTTCCGCTGGAACTCATCGAAGTCGTAATGCTCTGCTTGCTTGAGCTGCCGAGCCACTTCTGCGAAACGAAAGCCGTCGCTCCTGGAAGAGGCCGAATCGCCGCTGATGACTAGCGGCACCCGCGCTTCGTCAAGAAGCAGTGAATCCGCTTCGTCGACGATGACGTAGTGGAAAGGACGATGCACGGTATCAGCTTCGCTTAGTGCGATTGTGTCGCGCAAGTAATCGAATCCCGCTTCTTTGGCCGTAACATAGGTTACATCCTTGGCGTATGCTTCCCGTTTCTCGGACAGGCTCATGCCCGCTTGAACTGAGTTTACCGTTAACCCGAGGAAACGATAGATCGGGCCCATCCACTCCGCATCCCGCTTGGCCAAATAATCGTTAAAAGTCAGCACATGAACGCCTTTGCCGGTCAGTGCATTTAGATATGCAGGCATAACAGCAGAGAGTGTTTTTCCTTCACCGGTATGCTGCTCGATCAGAAATCTCTCATGTAGAGCTATGGCAGCCATGATCTGGACATCGTAAGGCTGTAATCCGAGCGTTCTCTTCGCTGCTTCACAAACTAGCGCATAGGCATCGACAAGCAGCTCGTCCAAAGGTATACCCGATTTTGCTTCTTCTTGCAGCCTGAGGGATTCCGCTTGAAACTGCCCATCGTCCCATGCTTCCAAATTCCGTTTCCTGATGAGCTCCGCTTTGCCCTGATAAACTTTCAGCTTATTCTGGTTATCGAGATCTTTGAATTTTTGCATCAACTTGCCGGCTATATTCATATTAATTTGATCTCCTCTCGGTAGAAATACGCTTATTTTTGAACAATATTTGCGATGGTGCCGGGAAACAACGGTTTGAAAGTAATGGAGAACACATAATCCGTTTTAACATCTTATATAAAAAAACTTCCTCGGCGGGTAACTTGAAAGCAGCGGCAATTTTAAGAGCGAGCGTTATTGAAGGGGAGTAAACTCCTTTCTCGATTAACCCTACTGTCTGGCGAGTGGCTCCGATGGCATCCGCTACGTCTTGCTGCAACCATCTGAAGCGTGCCCTCAGTTCGCGAACGTTGTTAACAAGCACACGAGAGCTCCTTTCCAGTTATTGGTTGGGAGTGATTGTAACTTATGTATTGTAAAATGTAAACACTATATTGCATTTTGGAAGCCATCTTAGTCATATAAAAGCAAAAAGAAGACAGCAACACGTTAAATCTGTCACTATAATGATCGGGCAGCTTTTTGCAACGAAGAACGACTACAAAAGCCACTACCGCTATCTGCAACGCTGGCTGGCCGAACAGTACCCGACACTTAAGTCGGAGAAACAGACCACCGACCACGTTCGGCAGTATGTCGGACACATGCTGACTGCCCTGCGGGCTCGCTTAGCCTTACGCTTGGAAGCTTCGGAACGTAAGACTGCGTAAGCTTTTAAATTAGCGCCGAGCAAAACGAAGGGAAGTGTTCCCAAAAGCGGCCAAGCTCCCGAAAGCTAGCTTGTGGATGGCCAAACAAAGCCCCCAAGCGTTCAATCAACTTGACCCGACAGCCCAGCCATGGCTGGTTAGGGGCCGTTTGCAACTGCTTTCGCCTTGTTCTAGTTTGCAGGTTGTTGATCGAAAAGCCCAAAGAGGGCTGGAACAGTCTGCCTCCCGGCAACCTGTCACAGCCCCCAAGCCCGCGTCCGACGCGGGCTCTTCAAGTTTTCTATTCACCAGTAGCCACCGGATTCCCCTCATAGCTAATCCAATCGCTCCAGCTCCCTGCATACAACTTCACATTCCTATACCCGGCCTTTTCCAGTGCCAGTACATTTGGACAGGCGGTGACACCGGAGCCGCAGTAAACAATAATTTCAGCGTCTTTGTCCAGCTCGGAGAAATGCTCCTGCAACTCCTCGGCACTTTTGTAGCTTCCATCAGCATTCTGCGTATCTTTCCAGAAGAAGCTGAACGCACCAGGGATATGTCCGGCTTTATTGTCCAAGGTTTCTTCCAGACCCAGGAAGCGTTCCCGGGCGCGGGAATCGATAAGGACCGGAGAGAGGCCAGTTGCAGAAGCCGAAGGCTCCATATTAGCAGATACCTGGTGTACCTTGTCCACGTCAACCAGCATCTGCAGCTGCACATTTGCCTGGAACGAGCTTGGCACCCGCACCGGCTGATGCTCCGTTACAGGGAATTTCTCTGCCTTCCATGCGCTGAAGCCGCCTTCCAGAATGAATACCTGTTCATGCCCCAGGTAACGCAGCAGCCACCAGAGCCGCGCAGCATTCATGCCGCTTTCGTCATCATAGGCGACAATGCGTGAATCATTTCCGATTCCCAGCTTCGAGAGGCGTGCAGCAAGTACCTGCGGGTCGGGGAGGGGATGGCGTCCGCCATGTTCTCCCACAGGGCCTGACAGATCCAGCTCCAAATCGAGATAGACCGCACCCGGAATATGCTCTTGTTCATAGCTTTCCCGGCCAGCCTGAGGTTTACCGAGCGTAAACCGGCAGTCCACTATGGTCTGCTCCGGCTCAAAGAGCCTTGCCAGCAGCCATCGTTTGGAAACAGTTGCGTCCATAAGTATCCCATCCTTTGCGTATATCAATATGAAATTTATTATAGCGTAAAAATCGGGGGTTCGCTGGAAGTAGTTATTTTAGTTGATTTGGCGATTTGACACAGCCAGTCACTGATTTTACAATTGCCTTTGAATTGATCAATATTTTTCACTTTATGGTAGACTCGTCACAATACATACAAGAGAGGGGCATAAGCCTACGGATACTATTGTAAGCCAAGTTTGGCCGGAGTGGAGTGGAACATTGAGGAAGCGGAGCGGGGGCTGGAATAATACAACCTATTTTGTAGAAAATAGCACTCGCCGCGCCGTGCTGCGAATCTATGATACACATAAAGATAGAGAGAAAATAGAATTCGAGCATGCCGTGCTGCAAAAGCTGGGGATGTTGTCTTTACCCTTCAGAGTGCCTGTTCCCATCGCGACACCGGCCGGAGAAACTTTGGTTCAGCTGGAGGACAGGGCTGGTAAATTTAGCTGCTTGTTCGAATACATAGACGGAGATTCGCCCACTGAGCAGGAGTCTGGCTATTTCGGATCCTTCGGGGAGGCGGCAGGTACATTGTCTATAGTGCTGGCAGAGATAAGTCCCGGACTTGCTCCGGTCTACCGGCCTTATTATGAGCTGCGGCAGGCTTATCCGCTATGTACCGGACAAGTAATCCGGGAGCTGTGTCTGCAACCGCCAGTCCCCTTTACTGAACTTGCTAAGGGATTGGAGATCCTTTACAACGCTTATGAAAATATTGCGGATTCGCTGGCTGAACTTAAGGGGTTGCCGCATCAGCTGGTGCATGGAGATTTGAATGCTTCCAATCTGCTGGTGGAGACAAGCGATCACCGGCAAGTAGCTGCGTTGCTTGATTTTGAATTTTGCACCTTTGATGTGAGGGCGATGGAGCCTGCGGTAATTCTGTCGGGGCTATTGGGTCATGCGGAGGAAGGAGCGGCGGTCCGGGATTTTTGCCGGGGTTTCAGCACCAGGGTCCGTCTTACCGAAGCCGAAATCAAGGCCGTTCCCGTGCTGATGTTGCTTAGAAAAGTTGATGTGTTCCTGCACTTTGTCACCCGCTATCTGGAGGGCACGGATGAAGCACAAGTGCTTCATGAACAAGTGAAACAGTTATCCGCAGAGGTAACCCAGCTGTCAGTTGGAGCTGCACAAATTCAAGAAATTCTACTGGAAGAGCAAGGCGGAGCTTGATACAGCTGTCTCCCGGTATGGATCATGGATCTGAGCTCTACAGCCAGCCCCCCCGGTTAAGCGCATTATCTTATTCGTCCAGCTTCAGCTGTAAGTATCGATCTCCGTAATAAACGGACAGCCAAAGTTAAATCTATGAATGGGTTCGCTGTATTTGCTTATTGAAGCTTATTGAATATTTTGGAGAATTGGAGTTGCATGGATGAAAAGGTTAGTGATCATTACCGTCGGTAAAACACATAGCGGGAAAACTACATTTGCTAAAAAATTAGAACAGCACTTACACAACTCAGTTGTGATTGACCGGGATGACCAGGCTGAATTTATCAACACTCATTACAAAAGCTTGCTGCCTAAACAAGGAGTCAATACCTTCAAAAATGCCATCTCACGGACAATTGTAGATTATGCTGTTAATGAGTCAAGTTCACATCTCATTTTATGTAACGCCAATCGTGGTCGCAAAGGTCGTTTAGAAATGCTCGAACGTTTTCATCACAAAGGTTTTGTCAGCATACTTGTTCATTTTGAAATCCCCGACGATATTCTTCATTCTCGTATTACCAATAGTCAGCGCAGTACAACTATTTTCAGAAGTGCGTCTAATTTTGAAGAAGTCCTTAGTCGGCAACAAGCAGAGTCTCATCATGGCGATGTGGTGGCACCAGCAGCAAGCGAAGCAGACCATTTGTTTGTAGTTAAGGATAGTCATGAAGTTCAGTCTATCATTCAAAAAATTACGAATATCTCTCAAGACTTATGAGTGAGAAACGTCTGAATATAACGTTATCGAGGTGAAGAGCAGCTTCAAACAAGGAATTGGAGGAGTGTATGTTAAAAAGAAGAGGTGTGAAAATTGCACTCTGCCTGTTGGCTGCACTGATTGTATTGGCCGGGTTAGGAGCCGCATATCAATGGTATGGTTCCACACAGGACAGGAAGAATTATTCACCCGCCGGAGACCTATATCAGGTAAAAGGAGGTAAAATGCACCTATATACTGAGGGTGCGGGATCGACGACTGTGGTGTTTGCAGCCGGATGGGGAACGGCAAATCCTTACGCCGATTTTTCTCCATTGTACGAGGGGCTGAGGCAGCATGCGAAAATTGCGGTCTATGACCGCTTTGGTTACGGATATAGTGACTTAACCGGCAGAAAGCGGGATATTGACTCCATCACCGATGAAGTTCACGAACTGCTGCAAGTTTCCGGCCAGAAGCCGCCTTATCTATTTGTCGGCCATTCGCTAGGCGCACTGGAAACCATCCGTTATGCCCAGCGGTACCCTGAAGAAGTGAAGGCGATTCTGCTGATTGACGGGGGAAGTCCTGAATACTATGAGTCCAGTCCGGAGCTTAAACTAGTGTCCGGAATATACAAGGGGCTTCGGGCGACCGGCATATTGCGGGCATTATATCACGTAAATGGATTCGCTGAATGGGTAGCCAGTGACAGCAATGGGGATAAGCTGCTGCCCGAGAAGCTGAAGGAAATAAACCGCAAAGCGGTACTGCTGCTGGCGGGCAACCGGAATATGACCGATGAAATTCGCCAGAGTCAAGAGAATGCCCGCGTCGTGCTGGCTGGCAGCAAACCGCTTCCGATTCCTGTCACTGTCTTGACTGCCGACTATTTCGGCAAGCTTGACGATGATGCCTCCTGGATGGACAGCCAAGCAGTTCTTCCTGAATGGTCCGTCAAGGGCAAACAAATCATCGTGCCTGACAGCTCCCATTACATTCACAGCTATCAGCCTCAGCGGGTGGTTGAAGAACTGCTGCAGTTAATTGCAGGGGAATAAGCAGATTCGAGTATAAGAGGGTACACCTTGCCGGGAGGCGGGGTGTACCCTCTTTTATAGCGGCTGCCCATAAACTCTAGATCAGACGATATCCGGCAGGCAGCTCTCCGCTGTCGCGGATATTGCGGATTTGCGCTAACGTCAGCCTTTGATTGGTGGAGATGATTGATTCCACGTCGTTGCCGTTGATGTAATCATCCAGATCTCGGATGCTGTGGTTTCCACGCAGTACACGGAAAATGCCTCTGAAGCGGGTTCTGCTGAACAATACAAGCGTAGCATTGCTGCTGGTGGAGAAGAAGCGCAGACTTTCGATTCCGTCGAGAATGTTGTCTGTATTACGGATCCCGAGATTGCCGGTATAAATTCTGCTCCGTCCCCTGTAGTTCTCTTCTGAGTATACGGTGAGCCGCGGGTAAGTTTGGGAAATATGAACCTCTCGTTTCATTTTCATTCCTCCTAAAAGTTTTGTGAGCATCGCTTCCATTATTCTATGTTTGCTTGAGAGGAAGTCTTGGACGAGGAACTATGGGGCCGCCTTTTAATGACACCCAATTCCTAAAAAATGGCTTTACATCACATCGTTACTAGTGTACTATGTAACTAACACACCGACACAGTATTTGTTTTTCCAATATTTTTACTTTTTCAGGGAGGTTGCTATGAAACAGTCAATGAGTACACAGGGACTTGCAACACAAGGGAAAGATTCCATTGTGTTGCAGATGAATCAGGTCAGTAAGGTTATCAAAGGAAAGGCGATAGTGGATCAGCTGTCTTTTGACATCCGCAAAGGAGAAATTGTCGGGCTGCTCGGACCTAACGGTGCCGGAAAGACAACGACGATCCGCATGATGACCGGCTTGATCAAGATGAGCGAAGGGGATGTGCTGGTTCAAGGACATAGCATCCGCAATGATTTCAACCGGGCAATAGCCCATATCGGAGCGATTATCGAGAACCCTGAGTTTTATCCGCATATGACCGGGCTGGATAATCTGAAGCAGTATGTACGGATGAGTGATGATGTTCCGGAATCGCGGATTGAAGAGGTTGTGCAATTGGTTGGGCTGCAGGAAGCGATGGGCAAGAAGGTAAAGGCTTATTCACTTGGTATGCGGCAGCGGCTCGGTATCGCCCAGGCACTGCTCCATTCGCCGAAGCTGCTGATTCTGGATGAGCCGACGAATGGCCTGGACCCTGCGGGAATACGCGAAATGCGTGATTATATGCGGACAATCGCTGAAGTTGAAGGGATATCCATCCTCATTTCTAGCCACATGCTTGCAGAGATTGAACAAATTTGCCATCGGGCCGTTGTCATTCAGAACGGAAAGCTGGTGACGGTAACCAAGCTGGGTGCCGGGGAAGAGAAGGAAGGAGAAGTGTCACTCACTGTCCGGGTAGGCGGGATGGAAGCCGCACAACGAGTTATACAAGAGCTGCAGGGAGTGGGGCTGGGCAGCGTGAATGAGGCCCGTTCTGAACTAAACATACGGCTGCAGGACATCAGGGTGCCTGAGCTCGTTGAGGCATTGGGAAGAGCCAATGTCGGCGTATATCGGATTACGGAGAACAAACAAAGCCTTGAAGAAGATTTCTTGAAATGGACAGGGGGCAACCGCATTGCGTAAATTTAACGATCTGGTGCTGAATGAATGGCTGAAGCTGTCGAAGAAACGTTCTTTTTTCGTGCCGCATGTGCTGCTGATTCTGCTGCCGCTTCTGTTAGGCTATATGATCAAAGCTTTTTCCAAAGAGTCATTCGCCTCTGCTTCCGAGTTTACGGCGGTGATGCTGCAGCCAACCGGAATAGGCCAGGTCATCGCTATACTCGCCATCATTGGAACAGCGGGGATTGTATCCAAGGAGTATAGCCAAGGAACGATCAAGTTTCTGCTTATCCGCGCACGCAGCCGTATGGCTATTCTAGCCTCCAAGTATGTAACGGTACTGCTGTTCGCGCTGAGTCTGACCGCAGTTGCCGCCGTGGCTGTGTATCTCTCGGGTGCTCTATGGTTTGACGTTGGCGGGGGAGAAGCGGGAATAAGAGATATACTACTTTCGCTGCTGTACGGCTGCGTGTACACGGTCGTATATGTAACGCTGGCGTTTATGATCGGGGTGCTGACGACCTCCACAGGAGTGACCATCGGGATTACGATGTTTGCACTGACCTTGGATAAAGTAGTTATTTACCGTGATTTCTACAAATACTTTCTGTTTCCGAATATAAATCTTAGTGTCTACCACAACAACGCAGCGCCGTTGCCGGGCATGACTCTTGGCTTTTCCATTGTTATGCTGGCGGTCTATCTGATTGCGTTTCTGCTGGCGGGGTTTGTGGTGTTCAGACGAAGGGACGTTGCTTGATGACCATTGAATTTGACAACAACCAGCCCATATATATTCAGATCATGAATTATATCAAAGGCGAGATTATCACAGGCAAGCTGAAACCCGGCGATAAAATCCCCTCGGTGCGGGAACTGGCCGCAGAATTGCAGATAAATCCAAACACGGTGCAAAGAACCTTTCAAGAATTGGAGCGTGAAGAGATTGTGGAAACACGGCGGGGTATGGGCAGATATGTTACGGGGAGGGAAGAGACCATTATGACCATTAAAAAAGAGATGGCCCAGGATGTCTTGGACCGGTTTATCCGCGGCATGGAGGAGCTGGGTTTCCAGGGAGAAGAGATCTTGACGGTCGTGGCGGAGAATATTGCACAAAGGAATAGTAAATAGGGGGATTGCCAGGGTGGACAGTATACTTCAAGTACAACAGGTTACTAAAAAATACGGCTCAAAACAGGCGCTGCGCGGGGTTTCTTTTGAACTCGGTGCAGGCAGAATCACCGGGCTGCTCGGCAGCAACGGCAGCGGGAAAAGTACACTCATGAAGCTGATTGCCGGGCTGGCACAGCCAACCTCAGGAAGTGTGTCTGTGCTCGGTGTTCCGGTAGGGAAACAGAGCAAAGCATTGGTTTCGTTTATGCCGGACCGGCCCCTGACAGACCCTTGGATGAGTGTAGGAGATGCGATGAAATTTCAGCGTGACTTCTATTCGGATTTTGACCCGGTCAAAGCCAAACGTATGCTGGAGTTTATGAAGCTTAGTGAACGGGATAGGGTGCAGACGCTCTCCAAAGGGATGAACGAACGGCTGCAGCTGACCATGGTCCTCTCGCGGCGGGCGAGTTTATACATGCTGGATGAACCTATTGGCGGAGTGGACCCTGTGGCGCGGACGAAAATTCTCAATGCGCTGATGGAATTTTACGAGGAAGACAGCAGCATTTTGCTCTCGACGCATCTGGTAACAGATATTGAACGGATCTTTGATGAAGTTATTTTTATAAAAGAAGGAGAAATCGTCCTGCAAAGTGATGTGGAGGAGTTAAGGCTGCAACGGGGAAAAAGCATTGACGAGCTGTTCAGAGAGGTGTATGCAGAATGCTGAAGCTGATAAAATACGATTTTAGACGGAGCCGTGACCGGATTCTTGCGTACTTTGTAATCGCAATTCTGGTGCATGCCGCCACATGGTATTGGAACAGAAACATGGGGGGTCAATTGGTCGCAATCAATCTGACCACGTATGTCGTAGTGGGGTGCAGCCTTCTGCTCACTAGCGCGATTACCTATGGCCGCAATTTGAAATCTTATCACCGCCGGCTTCTGCCGGTGAGTTCTCTGTATACCATCTTGTCACCGCTGCTGCTCTGCTGGACGCTGCTTTTATCCGTTGTTATCATCGCAACCTTGCATCTTGGGATCTATATTCTCGTATATTCGGCGGATTTCCTCCCGGGAAACTTCTGGCCGGTTGCCCTAAACTGCATACTGCAGCTTATCTGGTTCTCCGGTTTAATACTGATCTTCATTATGTTTGCCATCAAGGTGGCCAATAGTCTGCGGGTCAGAGGAAAGATATGGATCATCATCGCTGTATTGGTGGTACTCCAGAACGGGCTGTCTTATCTTGAACAGCTGATGTTTAAAAGTTCTCTCGCGGGTGTAGAGAACATGTTCGAGTTTGATGTTTATGAAGTGAAAACGATCCCTAGCGGGATTACATTCTCCTATCCCGATTTTAATTATTGGCCGATGTTGTTTGAAGCGGCAGTTGCAATCGTTCTAATCTATGCGATGATCGTGCTGCTGAAGAAAAGGGTGGAGGCTTAAATCGCCGCTCCATTTGTTAGGGAGGCTGGGGCAACTAACTACTCATGCGGTGTTTGCTGCTGAACAAAAGCAGGGCTAATTGCCCTGCTTTTCGTGTTTGCACAGCAAAAGACGTCCTCGAAGGAGGACATCCGGCTGTGCCCTATTAACCAACTTACTGGGCACTGCGCGTGTTAGTCCAGCTTTCCAGCTCCCGCAGGAGTTGCTCTTCTTCATCCTCCTGCAAATCCAATCTTACCCCATATTGATATTGGCCAAGTCCGAACATCCAGCCCCAGCGTACACTTCCCACAAACTGAAGTTTGTCTTCTGCCAGCTGAAAGTGGATAATTATCTTAGTATCGCCTGCAGTGAAGCGGAGATTCAGCGAAGTTCGGATTTTGCACCCTGAACGGCTAAGGTCAAGCAGTACGCCTTCCGTAAGCTTGCCTGCCCCGGGGCCGTTGTTACCAGCAGGAAGTTCAAGCCAGCATTCGATGGGCTGGTTCATTACATATCGGAACGGTTCTTTTCTGCTGGAGTCGTCCATTGTTCACCTCCGCTAGTTTATTTGCTATTATAACGAAATGGTTTCATTTGAACAATCTCCTAAAGTGCTATTTTTTAAAAAGAAAAGTTTTACTTATTTGTTGAAACGAGAGAGGAGCAGATACCCCGTGTATCAATATGACAATGAAAATTTTACCGGGCATAATTTTGATTACGCCGAATTGCGTGATGGAGAACTGAACTGCTGCACGTTTGATAGGTGTTCTTTTAAGGGAGCTTCTATGGAAGAAATGACTTCCGGCGGCTGCCGTTTTGTGGATTGTGATTTTACCGGCGCCTTGCTGAATGCCTCGCTCCATAAAGGAGCAGCGTTTACCAATTGCAAGTTCTCCGGGGCAAATCTGTTTGTGTCTAAATTCGAGGATTGCAAAATGGTCGGCTCCGATTTCTCCAATGCGTATATGGACGGCATTACGCTGATCGGCGGGGATTGGTCTTACACCAATTTGCGGCATATTAACCTCAGCAGGCAGGACCTGCGGGGCATCAGGTTCGCTGAGGCGGACATGCTTGGCTGCAATCTGCAAAAATGCGATCTGCGCGGTGCGGATTTAAGCCGGGTACAACTGGCCCAGTGCAAGCTTGCGGGAGCAGATCTAAGGGATGCTAAGCTGGAAGGGATTGACCTGAAAAGCCTGGACTTAAAGGGAGTAAGGCTCGATGTGGAGCAGGCGGTGCTGCTGGCACGTTCGCTGGGGGCCAAAGTCGGCTGATATTGGATACGCGAACAGCTCCGCTCTATAAGATAAGGGCGGAGCTGTTTCTCTGTCTACAAGGCTGACTTTAAGATTGCAGATTTATAATTCCTGCGGCTTTATCCGATAAAAAATTATCGACACTATTCTGCGAAAGATATGGGGAGAATGTGCATGACGTTTAACCTGCGGACTTTTTTTGCCAGTGCCTTTGCGGTAATTATTATCTTGCTGACTGCACTGCTTATTTATGTAATCGGGAATCAAGCTACGAAATCTGTGGAGGTAAGTATCGGGGGCTCACTTGCTGCAGAAGCATATCAAATGTCGGAGAAACTGGATCATTTCATGTGGTCGCGTTCCGGGGAAGTGGAAGTGCTGAGCAAGCTTAACGCTTTCCAGAAGCCGCTGGACACTCAAGAAATCAGCGGATTGCTGAATCAATTGAAGAGGAGCCTGCCGGTGTTCACCTGGGTCGGCTACCTTGACCCGAAGGGAACTGTGCTTTCCGCAACGGACAACATTCTCCTTGGAAAGGATATCAGCCAAAGACCCGTATTTCAGGAAGGCCGGAAGGGTTTGTTCACGGGTGATGTGCATGATGCCGTGTTATTGGCAAAGCTCCTGCCTAATCCATCTGGAGAAGCCCTTCAATTCGTGGACGTAAGTGTCCCGGTCTACGATAAGGTGGGAATGCTTAATGGTGTACTGGCAGCGCATTTGAGCTGGGAGTGGTCACGTGAGGTAGAGAAATCCATTCTGGACCCGCTCAAAGAACGGATGAAGGATGTGGAAATCTTCGTAGTCAGCCAGAAGGATGATACTATACTGCTTGGACCCTCTGGGCTGGTGGGGAAGAAAATGGCGAATGAAACGCTGCAGAAAGCCCGCGAGGGCGGGAATTCATGGATCGTGGACAGCGGCAGCGGAAAAGATTCTTATCTGACCGGATACGCTTACGGGGACGGTTATTTGAATTATCCGGGTTTGGGCTGGTCAGTGCTAGTTCGTCAACCCACAGATGTTGCTTTCGCAACGGTACACCAGCTCGAAAGATTTATCATATTAAGTGGATTGGCAGCTACGGTGATTTTCGGAATTCTGGGCTGGCTGCTTGCCGGATGGATTGCCCGTCCTCTGAATCAAATTGCCAAAACGGCAGATTTGCTCAGCTCCGGTGCCAATGTGGAAATCCCCGCCTTGTCCCGCTTTAAGGATGTGGCCATCTTGTCAACTTCACTGCGGAATCTGGTCAATAATCTGACCAAAACAGAGAATAAGCTGAGCTATATGTCGGATATGGCTCTGCACGATGTGCTAACAGGGCTGCCGAACCGGGCCGGATTGAACGAATTTTTGGTTCACGCAGTGAACAAGGCTAAATTGAACCGGACAACCCTCAGTTTTCTGTACATGGATCTGGACGGGTTCAAAAAAGTGAATGATACTTTCGGCCATGCTACCGGAGATGTTCTGCTCCAGCAGGTGGCTGTGCGGCTGCGGGAGTGCACCCGTGACAATGAAATCGTTGCCCGTCTGGGCGGAGATGAATTTGTGATTATTCTGAATACTTCTGCAAGCAAACCCATGCAGGAGTCGGAGGTTGTTGCAGCGCGCATCATCAGCAAAGTTAATCTGCCGGTCGTCATTGGAGGCGATACCATACAGGTCGGATGTAGTGTCGGAGCAGCCGTATGGACTCCAGACTGCTTGGATACGGCCGAAACTCTGCGGCTGGCGGACGAGGCATTATATATTTCTAAACGCAGCGGCAAAAATCGGATTACATTTGAAGCCGCTTGCTAATAAGCGCTGTGGAGCCAAAAAACCTTTCTGTGTAGATATAGCGGTTAACCTGCCGCTGTACCCTAAGAAAGGTTTTTTTTGTGTTGCTATTCGAATGAGATTCTTAGTTGTTAGTAAAAACCTTAGCGCAATTTTTTTCGGGGGGAAGCCCACCATTTGATCCAGAGGCTCCCTTCGTCATCATGAAATAATTTAATGCCAAACCATCTAAGGGGTGTCCACAACTCTTTAAAATAATATGATGGCATAGTCCAATAGACCCTCCTAAATAGTTAATTTTCACTATATACTACCCCAAATTTCAGTATCTAACAATAGCTTTTCTATCAAATACAGGTAAAGTTTTGGTAAAATCAGGGCTGTTTGTTTTTAAGCTGGTTGCTCTATGTATGGTGTAGGATGAACAATTGATAATTCATTACCCCTTTATTCATTTGGCTAAACAGCTATCCTGAATTCATAGAAATAAGCACAAGCTATTTGGCAGAATGCGCATTTAATATAGGGAGAGGATGTGATGAGATGACGGAGACCGAATTTATTTCCAGAATTATACCCTGCGCAGTCGAAGATATGAAGCGCAGTCATATTGCGGCCTCGCTGACCATTGCGCAGGCAGCGCTGGAATCCAGTTGGGGGAACAGCAGTCTAACGGTTAAAGCCAATAACCTCTTTGGCATTAAAGGCAGCGGACCTGCCGGAAGTGTGGCGGTACGGACAACAGAGTATAGAGACGGCAAAGCGGTGAAGGTGACTGCAGCCTTCCGTGCTTACAATAACTGGGGTGAATCTGTGGCCGATCATTCTGCGTTGCTCATCGGCGGGGTCTCATGGAATCACAGCCTATACAGCAAGGTGATTGGTGCGGATGGAAAAAAGGCCGCACGGGAAATTGCCGCAGCGGGATATGCGACTGATCCCAAGTATGCGGCAAAGCTGATTCAGATAATGAATACCTATAACTTGTACGCATATGATGAAATTAAGGAGGAGGACGAGATGTCAGCAGAAGATAAGCAAAAGCTTGCAAGTCTGGAAAAAGAACTGAAAGAGCTGCGGATTTTGTTGTCCGATCTTGCAGTCAGCAGAGATAAGCTGAAGACAGTTGTACAGGAGCAGGGGCAGGCGATCACTAGTGCGACTGAGCGCCTTTCCCTAATCGAAGGCCGGATGGTGATGAATGTCCCGGCATGGGCGGAGCCGGCTGTCAGTACAGCAGTGACGGCGGGACTGCTGGATACGCCCGCCGGCGGCAGCTTGGATTTCTACCGGGTTCTGACAGTATTGCACCGGGCGGGATTACTGTTATCCCGGAAGGAGGGGTAAACGTCATGTATAACGATGCGCTTAACAATGTGCTTGCTTTCGCATCGGTGTTAGCCGTGTTTGTAATGGCTCTCGTTCAGCTTGTGAAGAATAGCGTGAAGCTTCCGCGCAACCTTGTACCGGCGGTTGGTCTGGCAATAGGATTATTAGTCGGGGCCATTGCCTATCCTTTTACAGATATGAATCTGGTGCTGCGTCTGTGGTCAGGCGGACTGGCAGGATTGTCTGCCACGGGTCTGTTTGAACTGGCTTTTAACAAAAGAGATGGAACAACTAAAGATTAATATCCTGCGCCTGCCGATCCTTCCGAATCTATTAAAGATTTACTGTGAATTATTGAACCTAATGGTGATATGTACAAGCAATCAGTAATCTCTCTTAATACAATGAAATATGCAAAAAAGGAAGGGGTGCTCATCATGGGAACCTATCTTGATGCTCGAACCTCGCAGAACGCAAGCATAGCGAACTCTATTGCCATTCCGATTCTGCTGCTGAATACGCCGCAGGTGCTACGACGAATCCGCGAGTATTGTTAAAAGGAACAATTTCTATGTCGCTTCCGCTGGCGCTGGCTGGTATTACAATTACAATAGTGAGAGGAACGCTTAGTACCGATCCGGTTGTATATTCTGCTACCTCTACGTTTAGCCTTAGCGTCTTTACGCCACAAGTCATCACGTTTTCAGCTGCAGACTTTAACCCGCCGATAACTCCTCAATTGACGTACACTGCTTTCGTTAGTTCCAACCTGCTCGGCATGGTTCGTGTCGGTCCGGAGAGTTTTGACGGCATTCTGGTTTCCGATTAATTTAATTTTGTTTGAAGTGCATATCAAAAGAACCGGTGGGAGCCACACCATATATGGATGAAGCTATGCCTCAACATATTTTTTTGCCGTGGCCTAAATTTTGACCGTTTCGCCCAATCTGTTAAGCCAGCCAATACATATTCTACCTTGTAGTAATCATTATGAAGGAGGTAATCTCATGGGTGCAGATTGCGGATACGGTGGTAATGTTGGTGGCGTTAATAATTGTCCGGTAAGTCCTTTTACATCAACAGGTGCAATTCTGGTTCTTTATATCCTGTTGGTCATTATTTTGAGTGCCTGTTTCATCTAAGCTGGATAGCACATCGGCGTGTTCCCGGGCTTTTTGCCGGGGACGCGCTTTTTTCTGTGTCTAGTCCGATTTACATAATGCACCAAAACATTTATATTTGAGGATAATACCTTAACAAGGAGATCGTTATGGATTTCAGAAAAATAAAAAACGGTGAAGGTCTGCCGCTGGAGCTGCTGTTGTCAGCTGATCCTTCTCTGCCGAAAGTGGAGGATTATGCAAAAAGAGGTGATTGTTATCTCGCAGTTGACAAAGAGGACGTTGTGGGAGTGTATGTGCTGCTGCCGACAAGACCTGTTACGGTTGAACTGGCAAATATTGCGGTTGCTGAAGAGCAGCAGGGCAAAGGAATAGGTAAACAAATGGTGATGCATGCCATACAGATTGCCAGACAAGAAGGGTACAGCGTGATGGAAGTAGGCACCGGTAATTCAAGTGTAGGGCAGCTTGCGCTGTACCAGAAATGCGGCTTCAGAATAGTGGCCGTGGATTTGGATTTTTTTACAAAACATTATCCTGAAGAAATCTATGAGAATGGCATACAATGCAGAGATATGCTACGGTTATCCCTAGATATATGACTCGCTGTATCATTAACTTATTGGAGGAATTGTTGTGACAACTATTTATAAGAATCTAACCGATCTGATTGGCAATACACCGCTGCTGGAGCTGGCAAATTACAGCAATTCCCATCAGGTTGAAGCTAAGCTTATCGGGAAACTGGAGTACTTTAACCCTGCTGGTAGTGTAAAGGACCGTATCGGCTTTGCGATGATCAAAGATGCTGAAACCAGAGGGCTGATCCAAAAAGATTCAGTATTGATTGAACCTACCAGCGGAAACACCGGGATTGGACTGGCTTTTGCGGCTGCTGCACTTGGTTACAGACTGATGATCGTGCTGCCTGAATCGTTCAGTGTGGAACGCCGCAAACTGCTGAAGGCGCTTGGAGCTGAGCTTATTTTGACCCCGGCGGCTGAAGGGATGTTAGGCGCGGTTACAAAGGCGGAAGAACTGGCTGCAGCAATCCCGAATTCTTTCATTCCACAGCAGTTCAGCAATCCGGCCAATCCACAAATTCACCGCGACACAACTGCAGAAGAAATTTGGAAGGATACCGGCGGGGAAGTGGACATTTTTGTGGCTGGGGTAGGTACTGGGGGAACCATTTCTGGTGTCGGAGCAGTATTAAAAGCAAGAAAACCGGGCGTGCAAGTAATTGCTGTCGAGCCGGCAGATTCGCCGGTCCTTTCCGGTGGCAAGCCAAAAGGGCATCAGATCCAGGGCATTGGAGCCAATTTTGTGCCCGATAATTTTGACCAAGACGTGGTGGACGAAATTTTTCAGGTTAAGAACGAGGAAGCATACGAAACGGCGCGCAGTCTGGCCAGAACAGAAGGTCTTCTAGTAGGGATTTCCTCCGGAGCAGCTGTTTATGCCGCATCGCAAATAGCTAAACGCCCCGGGAATCAAGGGAAGAACATTGTTATTGTCCTGCCGGATACGGGAGAGCGCTACTTGTCTACACCACTTTTTGATGACGAGGAATAAATTCTTCGGCAGGATGTAACTCCGACGATAACAAGAATCTGATTATTCAAGGGGCAACCCAATATAATAAGCATAATTAGTCCAATGTTGGTGGGCCTCAGCTCCTCAGGATGGTGTTGTTAAACTTACTGTAAGTTGGAGCGAGATTTAAGTGGTTATACCCTGCCGCTGGTAGGGTTTTATTTTTTACACTGCCTGTTTTCAGCATTAAGCAACAGTGATTCAATAAGTGAAATAGAAGAGGTCAAGCCTAAGGAGACAGAGGGATTTGTCCCCTGTTTATTAGGAGATATGGATTATGATAGGGACTGTTTAGAACAAAAATTGGGGCCCTATATCTGGGGCCTTTACATATAACAACGATAAAAGAGCAGGATAGAATACAAGATTCAAAGCCGTACAAACAAAAAAATATCTGGACAACTATTTAATTTATTCTTTGTTATCTTTAACAAAAAACAGGTAAGTGCTAACAAGTGTAGATAAGCCAAATAGAATAATCGATGGTCTAAAGGTGGAGTCAAAAGGTATGAAAAACAATCCGGCTATAGCAAGACCATATTGTAATCGAGTTAGATAAATTCTGGTTTGTTCATAAATATTTCTCCTAACTTTATTAATACGATTATAGAGAGATACGCAAATGGCGGGTGGTTACAGCAGCAGTTATTTTAATCCCATACCTAATGCAATGTTGTGGAAAGCAAATCCAAAAGCAACAGCAAAGCAGATTCCTGCTCCCAAGCCGTAAAACTTTTTATTTTTATCCATATGTAGCACCTCGATTTCAAGTATTTAACAATTCTACGCGACTTATCTAATTTAGTTTCGAAAGGGCATAGCCTTGAACGTATATGAAATCACTTATCTGGGTGAAGTCGGTTAATATGAATCCTATTCTGTTATTCGAAGCGGACTGACACCTGGAAAAGTGAAATCTGCTGAGTACCGGGAATATTCAGACCCATGCTCCGATGCAACCCTATACCGAGTGTCTGAAGATGCTTCCTGCCGGAAGATAGGTCAATCAACGCCGCGGCCCGACGAGGAAGCTTTCCCGGCGCCAGAACGCATCGAAACGGCAAATAGGCTGATTTGAGAGATCGGCAGCCGTGGACGCAAGTTTCTATATCACGAGAAGAAGGGCTGATATGCGGCAAAGGCATGAAAGCTATAACCATCATACAGCCCTGGGCGACACTGATCGAGCTTGGGAGAAGCGATTTGAAAATCGCAGATGGGCGACAAAACACCGCGGTGAGCTGGCAATCCACGCCGGGAAGAAGGTGGACCGGGAAATGAGCCAACGGGGACCTTTTTAAAAGCGCGCTTGCCCGCCCATGGATATACAGCTGATAACCTGCTGACTGGGTGTGTAATCGCTGTTGCCGGGCTGGCAAGCGGCTATCAAGGGATGGTCCATTACTGAGGAATCTCTGGCAGAGGCACAGCAGACCCTAGCCCGGCAACGGATGCGCTGAAATTCAACGCAAAAATAAAGCTTAGATAGCCCATTTGAGTGGGCAGAAACAGCATGTATCACGCTTAGTATAAAGAATTGAACCGTGTAATTATGAATGGGTAGTCCATGGAATTAGTACGGAGTTGCGACTGAATTTAGTAGTAATAGATTATTATACTTCGCTGCATGCTTCTGCTCATCGAGGATAATTCCGTACAAAGTATCCTTATAAACGCCGTATGGAAGGCCGAACCATATCTTTCGATACTTTTCAACAGCAGACAATTCACCTTGGAAGGCTTTCTGCAACCCGGCAATATACGAATTAACATGTTCAGGAACTTCGCTGCTAACTCCTGTCACTTCATGTCCTGTTAATTCCCTGTACATTTGTCGGAACATTTGATTATGCCCTCGTTCATCATTCCGGATAGAGGTAATCACTTCAGCTTGTTCGTGGTTCGGAGCAAGTTTTATGAGTTGGTCATAAAAAAGTTCATCATTTCGCTCCCCTTGGACTGAATTCCTCATTAATTCAAGCGCATCTTGAGTTGAAGTTGCCCAAATGGGGACAAATTGTGATCGAAACCAATACGGATACACCATATACATGAGCTAAACCCTCCAATAGTTTGTAAGTATTCTACCAGCAATCATATGCACACTAGCCCAAGATGTGCATGATTTCTTTTTTTCTTTTTTCTTAAAGAACTATTCCTGGGAGTAGGAGTATCCCTCCTCTCCGAAAGGTTATGACCGAGTAGACGCAAACTGCACACTAGCGAATTCCATAGGAGCTCGTTTTGAGGGTTCCAAAAAAACCAACAGCTGTCTTAAAACGAAAAATGAAGTCCTAGACTACTGTTGGTTTATTGAACTAACGTTTCTCGTTAGCATAAGGTACTGAAACCTTTTAAGCCTCACCGTCCTGTTTAAAAAGGTGTGTGTCCCTGACAGGAAGTTTCGCAGCACCCTTATTAAATATTCATTGACATATAGTTTTTTCCTTCAATAAAACCAAGACCTTCATACATCGGTTTAGCCATATCAGATGAATGAAGCAAGATTTTTCTAATTCCTTGTGTCTTCAAATCAACTATTGCTTCGCTTACAAGCCTGGAAACTATACCTTGACGACGGTAATTTAGGATTGTGAAAACATTAGTCATATATGCAACCAATCCAGAAGGATTTTCAAATCGTGGTGCAAACCGACACAAGCAAAAACATACTGCTGATACAACTACTCCGTCATCTTCAGCAACCCATGCAACGAGTGACTTGTCCACTAATGAGGAATCAAAGTAATTTCTAAATGTTTCATCCATGCTAGGGTTGTCCTCATTACATAACAATATCTTACGAAATTTAATTAATTGCGGTATATCGGTTTTAATAGCTTTTCGAAATAGCACAAGTGACTTCCTTCCTGTTAATAAGTGATATCTAAAATAACTTCCAGTTAGTTGGACAGCGCGCGCCAATCTAATACTTTATTTCCTCAGTCTAATACTATATTTGACAGAAATGGTTCCGGAAGATGATGCGCAGTACGAAGAGGTAGCGCCAGTAAGACAGATAAGGCGTAACAAAGACTATTCTTTCTTCTTTTTATGCAATTTAACTGTCTCCCTTTTTTTAATTAGTTATAGCTACATTATCACTATTAACAAATTATGGGGAGGCTCGACTTTAAATAAATTATTGTTGCACAGTACGAGAGGAAATGCCATTAAGACACAAACTGTGAAGGAGGAATATAAATATCCATTTATGAATTGTTGACTTACCCGCCTACGTTGCTTGTATTATGCATTATTGCGTTGGGCTTTATATTCTATCAATGGTACAGAAATCAAGAAGATTGAATTCAAGTCTACTAATGAACAGTGCGAAGATACAGTAAAAAATAAGGAACTGAGAGGGTTAACGGCCCTCCTCTCCCGCCAAGGGAAGTACATTAAAGGTAAGCTGATTAAGATAGGGGAGGAAGCCCAATGACACAAAGGGACTGGCAAAAGGAAGTTGCGACAAACTCCAGCGAAATAAGGGCGGTCCTGGTGGGCCTAAGGGAAATAGTAAGGGGGAAAGATAAAAAAACTTATCCCAGTTGTAGTTGTAATTGAAAAAGAACACGAATTTCATTTTGCATAGGATCGATACGCAACTTACCTTTAAGCTCAATCTGCGGCCATGTCAGAGCTTCGCAGCGCGATTAAGAAATTAAAGGAAATAGCTCCGGAAGAAGATGGACGGCACATCAAGTTGGAAGGCATGCAGGCTCAGATCAAGAAGACATGAATTAAAACTGAACAGTTCAAAACGGAGACGGAGATTCTATTAAAGATGTTATTGAAGATTGGGTGAAGGCGGTGGAGAGCGATGCCTAAAAAATCACCAGAAACCAACAGCCGGTTCAACGCCTTCAAGAAAGTCCGTTCAGGACAAGGAGCAGGTGAAGGGTTCATAAAAAAAAATCGAGGCCCTATTTCTAGGGCCTCTTTCATGGGAGAGGAGTCAAAAGGGGGATTTTTAGTTTGTATAAAATATTGGGTCCCTTGGTACATTAGGATTTTCGCAAAAAGAAGAGAGGCGAAAAAGTGCTGTTTTTTGGTCGTTTTTGCAAATTTGGTGCCCACATGGTGCCCAGTTTCGTTCCCCGTTTAAGCTTTCTTTTTCGTAGGTATAATCATGTCATCGAAGACATCGGCTGCTGCCTGATCCACTGATTCGAATATATGGCCATATATCTCAAGCATCTTCGTATCCGTATGGCCTGCGCGCTTGGCAATTGCCTTAGAATGGACCTTTTTGTAGATCATCCAGGAGATAGAGGTATGCCGGAGGTCATGCAGCCGGATCGGTTTAAGACCATGTTTGCGGTGGAAGGATATCCAACGGCTTGTCAGGCGCTCCGGATCACAAGGGATACCGTTTGTTCTGCAAAAGATAAACTCCCAGTCCTTTGCTGTCCACTTGTCACCAAGCTGCAGCTTCATTTTTACCCACTCAGATCTGTAGAGCTTCAGTTCATCTACAACAGAAGGGGCGAGTGCAATTTGGCGCTTGGATTGTTTGTTCTTCGGGCCTTTGATTACCGGCAGCCCATCTTTGAAGAGTGGAACCGTCTGCTTTATGTCGATCGTACCTTTTACCAGGTCGATATTCTTCCATTACAGTCCGGCCAACTCAGCTCGGCGCATGCCGGTAGTGACGGCCAGAGTGATCAGGAGCCGGATGTGACTCGGCTCGTCCTGCAAGGCAGCAAAAAGCAGCTCGATCTCCTTCTCATCATAAACCTCCATTTCCTTGATGTCATCCTCTCGCGGCTTCTTAACCCCGATCATAGGATTCTCCTTTAGTACTCGCCACTCAACCGCCTTGGCGAATATGCTGCGCAGTACCCGGTAATTATATACGATGGTCGCTGACCCAAGTGGTTTGCCTTTCTTATTGATGCTGGCCTCCGGTGTACGGAGGTAGTCCAGGTAATCAGTGATGTGCAGCGTTTTGATCTTCTCCATGTGCATGGCTTTGAAGTAGGGGAGGATTCGGCGCTCAGTATGGAACTTGTAACTGATTTTTGTTTTTTCCTCAAGTTCATTCTCCACAAACTTTGTAATCCATTTCTTGATGAAGGTCTCGAAAGTGATTTTCTCAGGCCGCACATAATGACCGGCATCAACTTCCATTTGAAACTTCACAAGCTCGGCATCCAGGTAGTTCTGCAGCCGCCGGGGTGCGCGTAACAGGGTGGGATCATCTACTTTGACCGTTTTACGCTCCTGGACCCGTTTGCCTTGAGCATCATAGCCAAGCTCAGCGACCAACCGCCAGCGGTTCTCTCCTCTTTTCTGAATACTTGCCATATTACAATACCTCCCGGTGGAATAAAAATTTTGATTCTGGTACAATCTATATATCAAGTTTGAAGGAGCGGAGCACATGGACAATGATTTGGTACAGTTATTGCGGTCCGTCATACGGGAAGAATTAGTTCCCGTTAAGGATGAGGTGTCCTCTGTTAAGAAGGAATTAGTAACAGTCAATGAGCGCTTGGATCGGATGGAGATAGAGCAGCAGAGTATTAAACAAGACCAAGAGTTGATTAAACGTGCGGTGTTGGAAACGAACGAACGTTTAATCAACGTTGAGTCTTTACTGGAGAATCAGCACCGGATTATTGAGCTACTCTCAGTTCGGTCCATTGACCAGGAAGCCCAGCTTAAACGAATTAAATAGTAAACATGATCCGGTGCTCCCAGGCATCGGATTTTGTTTGCTCTCAGGGCGCTTTACTGCCATTCTCAGTGCTGTTGCACAAGAAAGATGTATTTGTACCTCCCGGCGCTGTGAGGGTGGATTTCCTGACTATATCGTCACGTTTTACGACTTAAAATGGACATCAGCTGAAGAGGTGCTATCAAACAGCTCATTTATGGATTGATTCTCTTAAGGATATTTCTGTAAATCGTTCCAAGTCTCACGGCGTTCTATTTAAGAAATGTATCGAAATCAAGAAATTTTGGATTCTGGCCTTCTAATTGAGAATACCATGCGCGATCTATTGTTATGATAACAGGCTCCGTTACTTCATCAAACTGATCAGCAGTGATATCAATTATGAGACCATCATACTCCAGCCAAGCATGGGATTGTTCACCTCGCATTCCCCAAACATACAAAGCCTTTACATAATGCTGCTCAAGTAGATACTTGGTCATTAATTTACTACAATCCCCACAGCAGCCAAGCGGGGAACGTTCAAAACATCCAGATTGTGGAAATTCCGTTATATCCATCTGTTCAATTGTTCTGCGAAAGAGTATGGCTGAATCGCTAATTTTTCTATGAAGTTCCTGTTCCATGGAAACCTCCTATTCATAAACCCTAAGGTTAAGGTCTTTCGCGTGCAGGGCACGCAAAACTATGTTACATCAGTTTTGTGCGAGCGCCGCATAAAAATAGTTTTCAGCGCCGAGTGCCAGAAAGTAGCCAATCCTGTTTGAAATTCTTTTTCTTCACGTGGTGAAGGAAACACAATACTTTCTGCCGAGCTTCGGCAAAAACATCAGATACCCCAATCTGACTTTTCACCAAAGCTCGGTGAAAACTTAATTTCAGTCGCCCAGCGACCAAAAAGGGAGTTTCGTACGCCGGGCGGACAAAACCAATTTCACCAACCGGTGGTGAAAACTATATTCATTGTGAGCACCCTGGATTTTCCGTCATGCCATGACGGAAAATCTCTCAGCGTCTTGTCCATTTTGTACGGACTCCATACGAAACTCCTGTTATGTTCACTGCATGAACGTAACTATTTTAGATCCTTACTGAACGGCATATAGTTTTCACTGCCGGGCGGTCAAAAAGGTTTGAGCCCATTCATGTGATTTTTGACGGGCTTCGTCAATAATTCCCGTTGAAGCACTTTTGATGTTTGCCAGAGTTTTTGCCACTCGGCAGCAAAAACTACATATCACTCACTATCTTTCATATGAACTTGTGCATGTTCTCTCAGATATTCTGATAAGGGTATCTTAAGATATGCTCCATGCTTAGCTAATGCCTGTCGAAGGTTCGGTTCAAAAGCATCTCCGATAAAACCAATAATATCTTCACAGGGTACTGAAACAAACTCAATATCAAGAGGCTTCTTCTCTCTTCTCATAATTTGCAGCTCCTTCATATTGCAGGATTTATCTTCCTTATGTCGAAATTTTATAGTTGGGAGGTGAGATACATAAATGAGTAATGAATGGAAAAACGAAATAACAGAGCAATTAAATGAGTACCGAAAAGAAAGAGCTGAGGTGGTATCAGGTATTTCTAGTGTTCTTGGCGAGTTTAGTCCTACGGCTTATGGTGTGGAAACTAAATTTAATGAGATCAAACCATTTCCGTACACAGCGCAAATTACCCTCACTTTTAAAGGTGCTGGATCTATAGTTTTTACTGTTTCGAAGGAAATTCTTTCTTCATATAATTTGGTGAAGGAAGAAAACGGTGCATCACGTCCATCGCAGCCTTCAAACGGTGAAGAAATTAAGGATGCTTTTAGAAAATTGATACTTGCTGAAGTAAAAAAACAAGTAACGGCATAACTTAGATTTAAGCACCTAACCGGTGCTTTTTCTATGTCTGGATAAAATGAGAAATCGGATTATACAATTCCAAAAGAAATTTCCTATTTTGCAATCCTCACTCGCCATTACTGGAGAGTCACCTTACTTCCTTCGCTTTACCTCCTTAATCTTAATCTTCGGATCTCCCTTCCAGCCATTCAATAAAAACCGCTCGTGATACAAGCATCCTGCGGCCCACCCGAGAAACATGGAATGCATCAGAATTCAGCAACTCATATGATTGCTTTTGACCGATCCCCAAAAACTTCTGTATATCAGCAGGCGAGAGTACTGGCGGCAGCAACTCCTCAGTCTTCGTAATGTTCAACTGCTGCGGTCGTACTAATTGGGGAGGTTCGGCGGGAATTGAGGGGGGCTCCCAAGGCGGCCGGATGTGAACCGTAACCTCTATCTTCATTTCCTTCAGCTCCTGCAGGGCTGTGAGCAGCAGATCGGCAGCGGGGGAATTGCTTGTGGGTTCACTGCTCATCAGTCTGGTTCGCTGTGATGTACTTGTCCAGTACTTCATCAAGATTGGTCACGATTACTCCGTGCTGTTGAAAAACCTTTTGAAGTTCTCTCCGGACCAAATTCTTCACGATGGCTGCTGACTGCTCAGGTGTTCCGACACGAATAAAATTGAGAGTAAAGCGTTTCTTTTACATGGCATATTCTCCTTTTGTAAGCCTTCTTCTTTAATACATTCTTCTTTCTTTGGTTGTTCTGCTGGTTGATTAAAAAGGGGTAGTTATTCCTTGAATATCTTAGGTTATTGTCTATCTAAGAACAAAGCTTCTAAATATAGGATAATAAGTTTTTTATCTTTTTCAGTTAATTCATGTTCTCCGTACAATATTTTATCTTGGTGCATAACGAACCCTAAATCTTTATGTTCAGCATACAAGGGGTCTGCATCCTCATCATTCATCCAATCCCAATATCCCGCCTCGTACATTAGATGTGAGTATTGAACACCTAAGGGTTCGGCGATTTTTTTTAATATGTCAGGTGAAGGGACACCGCCAGCTTTGCCATTTTCTATTTGAGATAAATATGGCTGAGAAACTCCAGATGCCTTATTCAAGTCAACTAAAGTAAGCCCCCTTGCTTTTCTAAGTCCTCTTAAGTAATGTCCAAATTCCAGTGCATCAACAGCCATTCTAATATCTCCCTTTCCGAAACACTCTAATTATCTTCATAATACAACATCAATTATTCGAATAACAATATTATGTGATATTATTATTTCAAATCCAATATTGAGAAGGTGATAATCAGTGAAAGCAAAGCTAAGAGATACCGATGAATTTAATTCTTTGATATTTGAAAAGGGCTATTCCAAACGTTCCTTCGCACATGCTGCCAAGATCGGAGAAGCAACAATGATACAGATTAGCAACGGAGACCGTTTCGCCGGTCCGAGAGTGGCAAAGAAAATTGTTGATGCTCTGCAAGTTCCGTTTGAATCAGTATTCGAGATCGTCAAAACGCCGCAGCAAACTGCCAAGTAACCCGCACCATCACACATCACAGGATTCCCCGCACCACCCGAATGTAAGCACCCCCCCCGGTGGCTCCCAGCCGCTAAAAACGTGCTTAGATCGTTAGTAAGTGATGCTCAAAGAAGGAGACAAGAAATCATGACAACACCAACCAAGCCCGCCGCCGTTCAGATTACGCAGCTCATGCTTACAGATCGCAACTGGCGCGCATTAAATCACCTGTTCACGCAGCACAGTTTGCTGCAGCGGTACCTGACCACTCAATACTTTGATATGGAAGAAGGCACAGTTGATTCCGCAGCGCTAGAGCGGCTATCCCGTCCGTGGAGCCAATCGGAGAAATTCATGCTTAACCTGGCGTTGCACTTGTTCAATGAGCGCCTCGCGAAGGTGAACCTGTCCGATATGGACTATCTGGACGATTTCAATAAGCGGCTTGTTATTGAGGCGTTGCGGTTACGTTTTAATTAAGATTTCACTACTGGCTTTTTGAGCCAAGCAATTATTCATTAAATGCACGTTTACTCGTAATTTGTATCAAAGAACATATGAAACAGAACTGAAAGGAGGAATTGAGATGTATTCAAACGAGGAAAAGGAGACAACGGCCGTTTTCGATTATGTGAGTAACAGCTGGGAGGTTTACAGTTGCGTCTCGCGTCACATGTCTAAGCTGCGGAAGATCGTTGCCCCCCATTGGGAGGAAACGACTGACGGCAAGGTAACTGCGGCGAAGTTTCGGCTTAGCGGGAAGCAAGTCAGTTTTGTAATGGGGAGAACATCAACTCTCACGGAAGAACAGCGGGAAGCTATTAGCTCCCGGATGAAAGATCTGCATCAAAAACGTAATCAAGAAGTTACAAAATAGCGCTAAGAATTGAAATGAGGAGGGACTTATTCATATGCGTAATCAAAGAGCAAGACGTAATACCCCGACAGTAATCATCCAGCAGGCAGCACCGAGATATCCGATGCCGGAGCTAGTAGAGCGGAAGCCGGAGATAGACCCGCAGCAGTTTCTTCAGCAGCTCGGTCAAATGATCATGCAGCAGCAGGTTCAGCAGCCCCGGCCGGAAACATTAGATGTGAAGGAGGCGGCGGCCTACCTAAGAATCTCGGCTTGGTCTGTGTACGACATGTGCAGAACCAAATCGTTACCATTTTTCCGCATAAGGTCAAGGATATTCTTCCGCCGGCATGAGCTGGAGAGCTGGATCAGCGAGAACACGAACCAGTGTGGCGTGGAGAGGTAGGCGAGGCGGCATGACAAAAGCACAACGATTTATCAGCCTACGCCTGCTGGCCCTGCCGAGCTTGATGGCTGGGGCCAGGGTGGTGGTGAAGATATGTGACAACTTGACGGGTAAATAAGAAGGGCGCTAAGGCCCCGCCGTTCACCCGGATTGTCAATGAATCGCTTCAGGACAATCGCCTTAGCTTCAAGGCCCGGGGGCTGCTCGCTTATATGCTCTCGAAACCGGACACATTCAAATTTCACATTGATGAGCTGGTGAAACATGGCACTGACGGAAAGGATAGCGTGCGCGCTGGCTTAAAAGAGTTGGAACAATGCGGTTACATCAAGCGATACTCTGTGAAGGAAAAGGGGAAGATTCAATCTTGGGAGATGGATATCTACGAGAAACCAGAATCGGGTTTTCCAGTTGTGGAAAATCCAACGCTATTAACTAATGATAAAGAACTAACGAATGAAAAAGAAAAAGATATTAAAAGATACATCGGTTTTCCAACCGACGATCATGTTTTTCTAAACATTTATAATTCTGAATTCAGAAGAGCGTTGAATAGGGATCATCCCAAGATCACTGAACAGCAGCTACTCCACATCATTCATCATATGCAGCTTTTACTGGAATGGGAGATTACTGCTGAGGAGTTCAGGCAGCAGGTGAGAGATCACTTTGAAACCTTGGCTAAGAAGAACAACGGCAGCATACTGGCCTTTATACCATCGTTCATGAGGCGGTTTGAGATTCCATATACAGGACTGGGGTTTGAATAAATCACTGAGGGGATTGAAATAAATGCTTGACAAAGTAATTGAAAAAGATGTTGTCCAATATCTTAGCCAGATTCGCCTTCTCTTGTTTCTTGAGAAGAGCGAGATAAAGACAGGCAAGGTTATGTCCGTTGTTGAAAAGATGCCTTCTTTTGAAAGGGAGATCATCATCCGCAAATACCTGGCACGTGAAGCCGAATATACCAGTCACCAGACAATCTATAAAGAGTTGGGAATTAGCACCGGCACATACAAGAAGTACCGGATGCGGGGTCTCACAAAGCTGGCAGCAGAGTTGGGGATCATATCCGTGGGAAAGGAGAACGAGGCATGAAGAAGATATTTGTTCTCAGCTTTGGGGCTAAAGGAAGAACCGAACAGAAGCGAGGCTATTTGATTGATGAATGCTTTGCAATCACTGCTGATGGTGATGCGGTCTACCTTGCAGAAGTCGTCCCTACTGAATGGCCAGGTGTTTTCCGTGCAAAGGCGCGATTCAATTCTATTCAAGTAGCCAAGGGAGGAAAGTCGACGGCATACCTTAAGCATGTAGTTGTTAGGCTCAAATCAATTTCAGCATATGAGCTGCTTACTCAGCATTACACGGATATCAGTCAAGGTATGTTCGATGTGATGCAATCAGAGGCTCAGTAAGTGCGGTGATCCTGAAGGGAGGTATCTATCATGTCCACAGAAGAACTGGCCCACCGCTGGCAGCACAATCCCCAGCAGTATGCCGTCATAATTCGGAATATCAAGCGGGGGAGTGCTAGAAGGTAGTCTTCAATGCACCAGCTTGAATTTCAGCTTCCGTAACAAGCAAAAATAAACTCAAAATCAAAGGGGATAGAGAATTATGGGACAAGGTAAGAGCATGCTTGAGCATAACTGGCAAATCACAGAAGGCGGAAGGCTGATCTCGTTCAAACAGTACTTGGAAGATACCGTCCGGGACCACATATCGACTCATTTGATGGCAAATGAACTGGAAGATACATTGGCTGCGGCAACTGCACCAGATGCGCAATGGACTGATGTCGTTGATTACATCGCTCCAATCGCTGGATATGTACTGAGCGAAGCCGTAGAGACTGACAGGGAGTTGTACAACGAACTGGTTACCTCGCTGAAAGATGCCTTTGTACAGCTTAGGGATAAATCACTGAGAGCGCCTCAGGCTGACAAGGTGTTTGAGCTGGACCGCTATCATGTCGATTTCATTGATGATCTAGATAACCTCATTCGAACCCTTGCCGGTGGAGGGCATGAAATTAAGTGTGTGGATAGCTCGGGTAAAGGCCAGTACAGCATTACTATCGCAAAAACTCAGTGAATGGGAAGGGGAATAGACTATGAATAACATCATTACACTGAATCAGTGCTCAACCCGGGCTGATCGTTCGAAGAATTTAGCGCAATCAGCAGTGTCGAAAGGCGGCCATATGATTACCCTTCGGGAAGCGCGCGAAAATGTGCGTGGTTCAACTAAGGATGCAGCTGTAGCTGCAGGAATCACAGAAAGGACTTTAAAAAAATGGGAGATCGACTGTGGAAGAGCTGATCTGTTTGCAATACACCGCCTATGTGCATTTTACGGTATATCAATGTCTCATGTCTTTCCTGGTAAGGAAGTGGAACTGCTGGCTGCGAGAAGGGAGGTGAGCATATTGGAAAAGAAGGTGGTTGAAGTTGATGACATTATTGCACATTTGAAACAAATGGGCTGTGATACAACGGAACTTGAAAGCTTTGTTGAAGAAATCAGAAAGAGCCGCGAAGCTGAAACGAAAAACGCCCCCAGTGTTGGCGCACCGGAGACGTTCAATCAATCGCATTTGTAATTGTTTCCCAATGAAGCAATTATAACGCATTCATCTTATAGGCTGCAACTATTTATTTGTGTCCATTTATTGTCAGGGGGAATAAGTCTGTGTGCAAAATCAGTCTAGTGGAGAGGGCGAGACCTCCCACATCGATTCTTAGCTGTATTTCGTGTGAATTACAGTGCGAATTACTGGCTCTGGCACCAAGTTAGGGTAAACGTAGCAAAGTCGGAAATAACCAGCTAACTATAAACAAACAGGGAGAGATTTAGAATGTTAAAGAGTAAGGGTTGGAAAGAACTTATGCAGGAGTTTAATGACAAAGTTGATAAGCGTGAAAGTCTGATTCAAAGCAATATCGATGGGCTTCAAGAGAAAGCTCAGGTCATCGAGACCAAGATAAAGGAAAACTCTGACCAAATGATTGAATCCGAAATGAATGAAGATAACAACGGTGTGGAGAAGTTCAAGAAAGAGAATCGTAGACTTCGACTTGAGCTTGAAGAGATCCAGGATTCAATTTCTGGATATGAAAATCAATTAGGAACTTCTAGAGCTTTCTATGCTAAAGACCTAGAAAAAGTTCGTATTGCTGCTAACAAAGCTGAGGAGGAGCGAATTCGCCGGACCGATGAAATTATTTCTAAACGGAAGGACTTGGAGTCGGAAATTAAGGGAATTGAGAAACAGATCAGTGAAATTAACAATGAGCTTATATTCAGCAGAAGTGTTACAGATCAAATGGATAATTACAGTTATCTTGTTACCCTTGATCCAAGAACTAAGAATCTTAAAGACTACGGTAAAGGGGAATTCATAAAATCATGGTTGTCAGGCGATGATGTGGAGCGGTATTTCAAATAAGATGTATAACCTGATTTCCGTATGATGCGGTATCTATAGATTGATTCATATTTCTAGATTGCGAAGGGAGTAAGTGCTGGTGGTTGGGACGAAAGAACAAAAGGGAGCGCAACGCGAGAGTTTCAAGCGGTGAAAAGCAAGGAATTCAATGAAACATAGGACTGGATACAGAGAACCTAAGCAGGTAGAGGGTAAAGGATATAAGCATTCCAAGAGCGGTTAAGTGAAAGAGCCGTCAGGCTCTTTTTGGGTCCCTCTGACCTAAAAAAAAGAATGCGGGTGCGCGTGAGCCCGAAAACCGTGCAGATTTTTAATTAAAAATTCACTTCCGTTTCCATTTCTGAAGGCTGGATTACGAATTAACGTGTTTTCACTACGATTAAATGACTTAAAAATCCCATCTTCTGCTAAAGCCTAAAAGCGGAAGTGGCATATCTCTACAGCCGGAAGTAAAACGGCAGAAAGGAGCAGTCCATTTGAACAATAATTCTCTTACAAACCGTATTCAGCGATTGGCCGAATATACAGAGTCCAGGAATGCGCAACTCAGCAAGAAATTATCCAAGGTGGACGATGTAAAGGCACAAAAGATCATTGAGCGGGAAGTGCCTGAAATATTGGCCTTGAATTTCATCCAGTTGCGGCAATGCGCCCAATTGAGAAATCAGGTAACTTCTCAAGGAGCTGAATTGTTCAGACAGAAGATACCAGTGCACCCAGAGATCGTCAGCCTATTAGCTTCTCTGGAGGAATTATGTAAAAATCGTATTTTTTCGGCATTGAATATAGAGCATATGGCTCAGAAGTCGGGTATCAAGATTACAGCACAGATTCTGTTTGAAGGTATTTCAAGGCGAAAGTTGCGCCGGCTTCTTTCCGATTCAGACCTCGCCTATTTCAAATCACTGCCGCAGGATGATCGAATCACAGTAAAGTCGTTTATGGAGAGTTTCAAATCAATTCATACTGGCAGTATAAGAAGTTCAAGATAGACAAAGTTACACAGTTATAGGAATCCCCTATGAAAGGAGGGGTTCTTATAAAAAAATGCAACATCCAAAATGAAAAGAGGTGACAACTATGGCAGGTAAAGAGTATCAGATAGCATTTGAGTTAAAGGCAAAGCTGGAAAGTTCTTATCCGGGTACTATACGTAAGGTGATGGACAATCTTGAACACATTGAAACGACGGCCCGCGCTATTGAAGGAATCCGCATCTCTGGTGATATGGTCCGTCCACTTCGCGAGGGTCTGCAGGCAGCAGAGCGAGAGTTCGATCAGCTGCGCCGGATGCCGCGCATTGATGGAATATTCACGGAGACGGTGAAAGAGTTGAAAGAAGCGGTCCGGGAATCCACACAACTGCATCGGAACTTGCAGGAGATTGCACGGATCCGGATGCCGTCCAATATGTTCGGCAGTGACTTGCAACGCTATACCCGCGATATGCAGGAGCTTGAGCATCGGATGCGGGAACTGAACGACATGCCAGGTCCGCAAGGCGGCGGTAATGGGGGAGGTTCTGGAGGTGAGGGAGCTGGCGGAGGCGGCGGTCTTCTTGGTGGTTTAGCCGGCGGCAGTGTTGTTGCTGGTTCGGGAGTAGCAGCTATTGGTGGCGTTGCTGTGGTAGGAGGATTGGCTTTAGGTGCTGCAGATGACTACCAGAAAGCAATGTCTTTTATTCAAGGTGCCACACTTACTACGAATGAAGAAATGAAAGATTTACGTGAAGCATCAAAGGGAGTTTACAGCGATAATATTGGTGAGGGTTGGATGGATGTCGCTGATGCCGTGAGCAAATCATACACGGCCTTTAAACTACAAGGGCAAGCATTACAAGATGCAGCAGCCGGGGCTATTCTCTTGAGAGATTCATCTGACTTTGATTATACAGAGTCCATCCGAAGTGCTGATGTAATGGTCAAAACCTTTGGTGGTGACGTAAACCAAGCATTTTCACTATTCGCTCAAGGAGCAGCTAAGGGAATAAATGGAGCCGAAGATATGCTCGACTCCATTACCGAGTTTTCACCAGCTTTTAAATCCATTGGGTACGATGCGGCGGGGATGCTCGGTGTATTTGCAAATGGTATAGATGCCGGTGTGAGAAACACAGACCTGATTGCCAATGCCATTAATGAATTTAGCATCAAATCAATAGAAGTCACACAAGCGACCAGCGATGCCTATAAGGGACTCGGCTTTGATGCTGATAAGATGCGGCAGACGTTTGCCAAGGGAGGTCCAGAAGCGCACAAGGCTTTCCAACAGGTGACACAAGCGCTCGAAGACATGAAAGATCCTGTTCAGCAGAACACGTACGGCGTTTCATTGTTCGGTACCATGTTTGAGGAGATGGGTATCAAAGGATTTTCAGCATTGAATGATGTCAATACACAGATTGATAAAAGCCGGGATGCTTTAGCTGAACTGAAGAAGGTAAGGTATAACTCTATGGGTGAAGCATTGCGGGGGGTAGGTAGAATTATTAATGCAGGCATCATTATCCCAATATCTGATAAGCTACTACCACTCGTGCAGAACTTCTCCGATAAAATTTCTGGTTGGCTACCTGTGGTACAGAGCACTTTTGGAAGGATTGGCAGTACTGTCTCAAAGACGATCGATACGGTGCGTAATTTGTTTACCAAGGGATTCGATATGGATACAACCTTGTCAGGTGTAAGCCTCCTTACTCGCTTAGGAATGGACAGTTCATCTGCCAAGGAAGTGGTTGGGACAGTCAAGGGTATCTTTGACAGCGTGAGCAATGTTGTCAAAGGTGTAAAAAAATTATTCACCGGCGAAATCAGCATCGGTGAGATGTTCGGTTTTAAAAAGAATGATATGCAAGGTGTCACTTCAGGCTTCAAAGATATAGTCCGCAGTCTTATGGGCCACTGGGCATCCTTTGGTAAAAATCTCCTCGGGGTGTGGCCGAGCATCAAAGGTATATTCGTTTCTATTGGTAACATCGTCAAAACGGTTGCCCCCATATTTGGGACGCTAGTAAAGACTGCCGTTGCTGGATTCAAGGCTGTTTACAATGCAGTAATGCCTATTGCTACTTATCTTTCGGGTAAACTCTGGCCGATCATCCAGAACATCTTTACGTATTTAGGCACTCAGGTATTCCCGCAGGTATCCCGGCTTATCGCTGCTCTGGTTCCGCAGATTATGAGTATTGCATCCAAGGCACAAGAGGCCTTCGGAGCTATCGGCGGTTGGATCAGTCGGATGTTTGAGGCAGTCAAGCCCACGCTGGACAGTTTATTCGCTTCCTTTCAATTTGTCTGGGGCGCGATAAAGACTGTCGTTTCCAATGCGATTGATGCCATAGGCGGAGTGATTAGTGGTCTGCTTACATCACTCGACGGAATCATTGACTTTGTGACTGGTGTTTTTAGTGGAGACTGGGGGAAGGCCTGGCAAGGTGTACGTACAGTGTTTGAGGGCATATTTGATGGTCTAGGTGCTGTCCTTGTCTTTCCGATAAACGTGGTCGTTGATGCGATTAACGCAGCCATACGGGGAATAAATAAAGTTAACTTTGATGTGCCTGATTGGGTTCCAGGCATAGGTGGAGAAAACTTCGGCTTTAGTATCCCCGAGATTCCGAAAATTGGCGGATACGCAAAGGGTGGATACGTAGATAGTCCAGAATTGGCATGGGTCGGAGAAGGTCGCTCGCCGGAGTGGATCATCCCGGAGAATAACTCTGCTCGCTCACAAGGTTTGCTACAGGCGGCTAACCGCAGTATGGGTGGTGGAGCTGGTGCAACCAATAACATGGTATGTGACTTTAACTTTAGTCCAACCTATATTTTCAACGGAAATGCTGATAAAGAAGCTGTGCAGCAGATGGAGAAGCGGACACAACAGGATTTTGGCAGAGAATTTGCTCAATACAAGAGAGATCGATTAAGAGTTAGTCTCAGTGAATCGTGGATTTAAGGCTATATAACTGGCGGGGCGCTTGCTTATCAATATACAAATGTTAGGTGAAAGGAGAGGTGCAGTTATGAGCGAAAAACAGCACGTATTGAACAATACTGAGTTAATGGAGTAATTGAAGAAGATTCCTAAATCAGTAATTCTAAATTTCATCATTCGGGACGTGTTAGCTTCTGGTCGAGATCTTACAGACATTTTCAATATCAGCCCCCCGCGTTCCAAATATAATGAATTCAGTTGATCCAACAGGAGGAGAATCAATTATGAGCAAATATACAGAGGAACAACGCATTAAGGACCTGGAGAAAATCCGAACATCTCGTAACGGTCATATCATTGATGCGGCAATTAAAAATGGACAGGTTGCAGAACATGCGGCGATGGAAACAATTAAGGGGGATTATCATCTTACGGATGAAGAGGCTGCAGATATTGATGTAGCTACAATGATTGAAGAAGCACACAGACTTATAGCTAAGAGTAATGGAAATATGCCGCGGGCTAAGGACCGAAGTAATCAGAGTCAGCCTTATATGTCTGATCGGGAACGGATAGATGCGATTGTAGCTGCTGTGAATTGGGATTAGGAATAGGAAGGAGCCTTCGAACATGAGGGCTCCTTCGTTGTTCTATTAGTAGTAGTCGCTTAACTTCAATTCTAAGCTGAGATTCTTGACTATATCGTTATGAAAAACGAGGTCCAGATACAGGTTGGTGTATTTCTATCTAAAAGGTTTCTTTATGAGTATAAATACATCAAATGAAGTCTTATTTTACACCATGTTGTAGGCTGCCTTCTTAGGATTCCTTAACCATCAATAGCCCCGGGGCGTCTTCAGGGCAGCGCGGCGAACGAGCTGACGTTTGATACTGGTGCGGGCGGCTACTCGGCGTTTTAGGTTTGGCTTGCGTATTCCAAATTTCATCGCTATTCAGTCTTCTTTTTTTACATAGTGTTGCATCCAAAGAATACAGCCATAGTTCGGTTTATCCTTCGTTCCTCCCGTTATCATATGAATTTTAGCCGTGAACTTTCCGCCGTTCTTCTCACTACGAGTTACTTTCTGCACTTGACTGTACTGTAAAAAACCGACCATTCCATACTTGGTCCATACCTCAATTTCTACTAAGCCATCATCATTTTGATTCTGTTTAAGGGTAACATCATCATTAGGCTTACACTTTGGAAGAAGAGTTTGGCGATTAATCTTACTATTTGACTCGGTAACTCTTTCAATCCGCACCTCATATTCTTGGGAAAGTTCGTAAAGGCCTAAATCTATTGATTCGGCATTTTTATTAAATCCGTTATCGTTACTGATCAGCTTTTTGAAGAAAGACATTCGTCCTCACTCCTATATTTTTCCTATTACGATAGTAAGGGGGAATGGATGAATTGTGCAATAACAAATCTTGTGTTGGAGGTGATGCTAAACGTAAGGAGTTGACTGAACTGGAGGCATCGAATAATCTCTCCAAGTTGCTTTAAGTGCATCGTCCTTGTCATGTTGTGTGCCCTTCAGCGCCTTCTTGACCTCCCGAAGTTCCTGGACGGTCATGCTCTCTACCTTCTTGGATTTGCTGGTTGATGGAATGACATGCTCCTGATTAACGAATTTAGAGCGGTCAACAGATTCGGGTAGAGAGAGCATTTCGAATAGTTTACCGACTGGCATATCTCGCGATGTCGCGAGGTTTCCGAATTGATCTACAGCTTGGATGAATTTCTGCGCCGTCTGATGGGACATACCTATTTCAGATAACCAAGCCATCCTTTGCCCATGTGCCAAGTCATTCTCTTTTACGTGCTTAAGCCGCTTTCCTATTTCAAAGAGTGACTGTCCAGCTACTTGCTTATAGCTGCTTATCTCGGTCTTCAGCACCCGACACTAACCAGTACCTGTTTGACGGCCACGAGCCGCAAGAGTAGCACAGGCGGGCAGGCTGTTCTTTTTACGTTCCTGTGTGAGTCAGCAAACACGCAGCTTTTCACAGCCTCTTGAGGGCGCGCAGCCGCGTTTTCTGAGAAAGAGGGGCAAATACACGTCCTATGAGTCCAGGCTGCATGAATGGCGTTCGTGCGGTCCGGCAGGGGCAATCTGTGGGGTTAGTGTAATAAACAATTAAAAGAATAGAAAAGCTAAGCAAATTTATTTTATCAAGTTTATGAAATCATTTTTGATGTGTAACAATTGTGATAAGATTTTTAGTGAACTAATTCGAAAGGACGTGTAGAATAGGGTCATATTTGGTAAATAAAGGGGTCATGTCCTAATGTCTCGATTTGATCAACGGTTTGAAAATCACTCTGTACATATCACATTGGATCAAATGAATAGTCTTATTACAGAAATGCTGGAGTTACAAAATAGCTCCGATTCGATTATTGAACTACAAAGGATAGAGCAGGTGGGTACCTTTACCCAGGGGGTCCTCAGTAATTGCGATCCTAGTCTTGTGGTAACTAGTTTCTTGGATAACGTTAATACCTATCTTAACCAAGTAGCTAACCATCTTCGAAATTATAGAAATGACAGAAATATAGGTCATCTTCAAAATGCCAACAATTCTATGGATTCGGTCCTACAAAATATCGCTAACTTAACAATTCCCACAACACCAAATGATTTCGAAGGGATTAGAAAATCGATTGTTACTTTTAGACAATCAGTTGCTCAGCACCTCAGACACACAGAGGAGGAATTTAATAGAATATCTGCTGCAAAACGAGAACTAGAGAATGCTCTGACTCAAGTATCATCGACTGTTGAAAACCAAAAAAGCCGTCTTGATAATGCTATAGCGGAATATCAAAACCAATTTTCACAAGCGGAAGTGGCAAGAAGGGAACAGTTCGCGCAAGCTGAAGCCGAGCGGCAAGATCGATTTGTAGCTCTTGAAGTAGACTGGGGAAAAACTGCTGATAGGAACGAGGCAGATAGAATTGAAATTTTCGAGGGAAATGAGGGCGAACGATCAAGAAGTTTCACAGAGTTAGCCGAATCTATAAAGGATGAGTACAACCAATCTCTCAATTTATTAAGTACGAAAAGAGCTGAACTTGAAGAAGAGTTCGTTCTCTCTGCAAAAGCTTACCTTGAACAAATGGAGGACTATAAAAATCAAGCTGCGCGTAACCTTAACATGATATCTATATCGAGTATGGCTGGAGGATATCAGGCTGTTGCTAATCAAGAAAGGGGCTCTCGTAAGTTGTGGCGGATCGTAACAATGGCTTCTATGGGAGCTCTTGCTGTTGCATCAATTTGGAGTTTTACTCATCCATTCGACCAAGGAACGATTTGGACTGAATTATCGAGAAGATTATTTATTGCAGGTACTTTTGCTACTCTTGCGGGTTATTCAGCACGTCAAGCAAAAATTCATTTGGATGCCGAGCGACGTTACAGAAAACTGGAGCTTGAGCTTACTGCACTGAATCCATATTTGGCTGAACTTGAAGATGAGAAGCGCAAAGCTGTAATAGAAGAAATGGCAGGAGTGTTTTTTGGGCAGAAGGAGAATGAGATAGAAAATAAGGAAGACAAGGAATCAACAGAGCCTACTAAGGAACTGAGTGCAAATATCATTGAACTAGGAAAATTGGTGGAGAACATTAAAGGACTCATTCAAAAATAAAAAGTGGGATATAACAATACAATTATTTGTACAAATATAGACAAAAAAATAACGCAATAAAAGGTTCCTGCGGCTACGCGCGGTAATGTTACCCAAAACTGAAACTCGTGTGTTGCTGCCTTGGGCTGCTGGCTGGTCTTTGGTGAGCAAGGATCGGCTGCAGCTCTTTAATATATCGAGGTCGGTTAATGGTAAACCTGCGGATTCCAAACCCGCGACTGGAGGTTCGATTCCTCTCCTCGGTTTTATGAAGGAATTGTCTTCTATATACAGAATATATATTTTAGAGAAATACGTTTCGAAGCGGTGTTTCTTCGTGATTATTTTAGGGGGATAGTTATGATTTATACTGGTAGGAATCAAAACTTGAAGATTGAGGCATATGAACTATGTCCTTGTGACTCTGGTGAAAAATATAAATTTTGTTGCTATAAAAAGACTAAAAGTGATGATGACCTTAAACGTAAAACAATGTTAAGTTATCCAGATAAAAGACTAGGTCATGTTACAAGTAGTTTTTGGGGGAAAAGTGATTTTAAAACTTGTTATGGATTTGATCTTGATAAATGTAATGGGAAAATAATAGGAGCCCATTCTATTCAGAATAATAGAATTCTAAATCGACTGAGTGAAGATTCTCACGTTTATTCTATAGACACACACGTTTCATTTAAACAAGTAAGACCAGAATTTAAGCGGATAAGTAGAAATGATGCGAGTACTTTTTTTGGATTTTGTAAGCACCATGATACTGAAATCTTTAAGCCGATAGAACTAAAAGAATATAAAAATGAGCCGTTACAAAATTTTCTATTTGCCTTTCGGGCTCTTACTATTGAAGTTCATAAGAAGCGAAGACAACTAACAACGATAAAAAATCTATTCAAAGAATTTCCTTCCTTAATGGCTTCTAATGAATGTGTTTATGTTTATAGAATTTCCCAACTTGATGATAAACACTATCAGTATTATCACACAATTTTTAAAACTATATATGAGTGTGAGGGGTTTAGAGATATAACCACTATAAATTACCAATTAAATTACGAAACGAGTTTTGCAACAAGTACTGCCTTTTCGGTTCAATTCGACTTAAAGGGTAAGGAAATTAATGATAAAAGTGATATTCATAGTAATGTAGCGTTGATTTAGAGTCTGTAAAATATATTGTGTAAACTCTCAAACCCATTAAAATGGAAGTAAGAGAAAGGTTGGGGAGAACACATGGGACTTTGGACAAAACAGCAGTTACGGGAATTTATTAAGGAAAACAATTTGGTAAGCGCACAGGATGCGCAAAATGCTCTAAAAGAGCTATTCGCTGAGACGATTCAGGAGATGCTGGAAGCCGAAATGGATACTCACTTAGGCTACGGAAAGCATGAAGTAAAGGCGAAACTCACTCCAAATAGTCGCAATGGAAAGAGCCGAAAAACGGTCGTCAGTGAGTACGGTGAACAGGAAATCGCTATCCCTAGGGACCGTCTGGGTGAGTTTGAGCCACTTGTCGTCAAGAAGCATCAGTCGAACGTAACGGGCATCGAAGAACAAATCATTGCCCTGTATGCCAAAGGCGTCAGTACAAGAGAAATCCAGGATCATCTAGGACAGATGTATGGCATTGAAGTCTCTCCTACGCTCATTTCCAATGTCACGAACAAGATTGTTCCTCTCATTAAAGAATGGCAGAACCGGCCTCTGCAGGGCGTCTATGCGGTCGTCTATCTGGACGCCATCCACTTTAAAGTCAAACAAGACGGGGCCATTATCAACAAGGCCGCCTACATGGTCATTGGCATTGATTTGGACGGAAACAAAGATGTGCTGGGCATGTGGATCGGGGAGAACGAGTCCTCCAAGTTCTGGCTGAGCGTGCTCAATGAGCTGAAAAATCGCGGGGTGGGGGACATTCTCATTATCTGCGTGGACAACCTGTCCGGGTTCTCTCAAGCGATTGCAGCCTGCTACCCCCAAACTGAAATCCAGAAGTGTATTATTCACCAGATCCGCAGTTCCACACGGTACGTGTCGTACAAGGACATTAAGAAGGTGACCGCCGACTTAAAGCCTATATACAAGGCCGCTACTGAGGAAGGCGCCTTGCTTGAACTCGACCGTTTTCAGGAAGTCTGGGGCGCTAAATATCCTCTTATTATCCGTTCCTGGCGGACAAATTGGGACGAACTCGCTACCTTTTTCAAGTACCCGCCTGAGATCCGCAAACTCATCTACACCACCAATATGATCGAGAGTTACCACCGCCAGCTACGCAAAGTAACGAAAGGAAAAAGCATCTTTCCTACGGATGAGGCATTGCTGAAGATGCTCTATTTAGCTACCGTTGACGTCACTCGGAAATGGACGGGACGTGTACAAAACTGGGGGCAAATGCTGCTCCAGTTGTCCGTCTTCTTTCCTGATCGGGTCGGTCAACACTTGCGTTAGATTCGCGACTTCCCCCTCGGGGGAATCTATGCTTAAAAGAGTTTACACAAAATTATTGACAGACCCTTGATTTATTTGAATATATATCCAGTGGACGGTGCCACTAACATTATTCTCTCATATCATATAAAGGATGAAGGGATTTACGGAGATTATTTCAAACAAATTAGCAATTTATCTGAGAATGAGCTTATTTTATATTTGAATTATTTAGTCATAGAGAGCACCGAGAATATCTTCTTTAAACAAAGCTTCATTGAAAAAATGTCAGATAAAGAGAAAGGCTCACTGTTAGATAGCTTCGAGTCTTCTTTACATCCACTTCAGAAATTAGAACTGATTCATGATAAACAATACTTGATCTTCGACCTATTTCAACATTAATGTGAGATTATCTTGTCTGAATATTCATGCGTATTATACATCAATTATGTATGCTCTTGGGGGAGGATTCTCCCCCTCAGAAATACGCTCCTAAAAACATCCTTGTGGGGGTGAATTGACCCCCACTAGAGGGGGAGGATTAGCCCCCCAAGAAATAAAAAAGAAATAAATAATAAGTAATATAAAGATATATATAAGAGACGTTCTCTCTTATCCATATACAATCGCATAAACCTATGCATAAAGGCTGCTCATAAAAGAGTGGCCTATTTGTATTTCTCAGAAAGAAGGTGAACCAGTGAAAAGATTCAGCGATAAACTCAGTGTCGTACTGATCATCATCCTGATCGTAACAATCAGTCTGAACATACTGAACGGCTGGAAAGGTAAGCAGCTCAATCAGAGGTATGAGGATTCTCATAAACAATATGAGGAATCCATTGAGCAGTACGTGCAGGCTAATAGGGAGTACATCGAGTATTTGAAGAGCTCCCGTGAACGGCTTGAGATACAGCTCAGGAAGGCGGATCAGGCTGCAGTAAATTAAATTGAGAGGAATGGTGAAGGCGAGGCTTAACCAATGCCCGGTTGAATCCCTTATTATAACCAAGACCAGTGCGGTAGGGCGGACAGAGGCAATACAGCCTGAGCAACAGGCGACCATGGGTGTCGATGCTGAATTCATAAAATATTTACGGAGGCGGGCATTTGAAACGCTGATGGTCCCCGAAAGTCTCTTGAAAAAAGCAGGTTTTGAGGATTTTGGGTCCCTCTGACCTAAAAAAAAGAATGCGGGTGCGCGTGAGCCCGAAAACCGTGCAGATTTTATTTTTGGAAATCACTTTCACTTCCCTTGTAACTGAGACGTAACACGTACCCCGCTGAGGGCTTTCTCTGCTGCAGTTGGATAAAAATCACTTCAACTAAATGTTCACTAAAAACGGCCTTGATGTAATCTGAGAATTTATGCTCTAAATAGAGACGCAAAAAGGAAAGTGAGGGAACGAATAATGAGGAAAGGAGAAAATGAAGCTGAAGGGAGGGACTGCACATCCAGTTTCGTTTTCGGCGTATGACGATCTCATATATCAGGGGGCTGATTGTATAGAAAGACATTGTCGTAAGTTGTAATGATATGTAATATCAGTATTAACCTACATATGAAAGGATTGCTAGTATGCGACCAGAATTTGAGCAGATCTTAAAATCAGGATTATATCATAAGGAATCTATTCCTCATTCTAATGAAAGGGATGCAATGAACTTTTTATTGTACGAAGTTAAATATGATTGTTACTGTCCTAGGTGTGGGAAAGAAAGTGTATTTATGACGGAATCTCAGGTGAAACCAACAATTGGATCGACATATGACACACCTAGAATAGGTAATAAAACCTATAGTCTAGAATTTTACTGTTCACGTAATAGAGATCACCGTCTATTATTCTTTCTTAAAACTGAGTTCTCCTTAGATGGGAATATATATATAACAAAAATTGGTCAGTTTCCATCAACAGCTGATATTACAAATGAGGACACTAAGAAGTATGTGAAGGTACTGGGGAGAGAAAGGAGCAGAGAATTCAATAAAGCTATTGGGCTTGTTTCACACGGCGTGGGTATAGGATCTTTCGTGTATTTACGCCGGATATTTGAAAATCTAATTGAAGAAGCACATAACGAGGCCCAGGGTGAAACGGACTGGAATGAAGAAGAATATTTAAAAGCTAGGATGAATGAAAAAGTTGGATTATTAAAAAGCCATCTTCCTGAGTTTCTCGTTCAGCATAAATCCTTGTATTCTATCTTGAGCAAAGGGATTCATGAACTAAGTGAAGAAGAGTGTTTAGATATGTTCCCTATTGTAAGGAGTGGTATCGAATTAATACTTGATGAGAAAATAGAACAACTCGAGAAAGCTAAAAAAACTGCTGAAGCAAGAAAGTCAATCGAAGCTCTTAGTGGTAAATATAAATAACAAATCATTTAGTCGCTCTCGTAGCGACTTTTTCTTATTAGGGGATAATCTTATGATACAACATCAAATCAACCAAGTAGAACAACGAATCAAGAACTTACAACGTTCTATGAACGCCGAAATGGACTCGATGCTTAGCCAACTACAGCACCTCAAGGAGTTGGCAACAAATGCGAATCCTGAAGCATCAGTTAGAAGAGGACAGGTGAAGGAGCAATCAGTAAATATGGAAACCAGTGTATGGGAGCACATACCCGAAGTTCTTAAGGTAAAGGATGTTCAGGGGATATTGAAGATAGGGAGAAACCAAGCATACATGTTGGTGGAATCTGGACAGTTCCATTTCATTAGGATTGGGCGGAGATTGGTCGTGCCAAAGCAGGGTTTTATTGAATGGCTGGAGGGTAATACATCAAATAATAATGGATAGGTGGAATTTTATGTTACACAGAAAGCATAGAGGGAAGATAGTCACATGCTACGAATATGGAGTGTTATCGCCTGTTCAGAAGTTGGTTGAGCTCGATGAGGAGACGTGGGCATTTAAATCCAACACCAATGATGATTTAATGATGAATTATACATTGTTGCAGGCTCTGGATAGCCTTTCAGTAGAAGGCTGGGACCTAGTGATTCCGTATGAGCTAGGATTTATTCTCCGAAAACAAATTCGGAGGCATGTTCCAGAGGCTCATTTGTAGAAGGTGAAATTTGAGCGCATTAAATAAATCGGTGCCCAATCGGTGCCCGAAAAGTGCGGTGATCGATGAATCCATTTCAATGGATTGCGAAAAACCCTTATAAATAAAGGATTAATAAACAAAAATCGAGGCCCTATTTCTAGGGCCTCTTTCATGGGAGATGATAAGGAGTGGGGTCATACAACATCATATAATAGTGGATATCCTTGTTTTATAAGGGCTAATGAGTATTGATGTACGTACACTATCACACTGTATTACACAATATCTTTAACTTTGCCACCTTCGTTGCCACCTTCGGGGGCGTCAGAAGCACTTTTAGTAAACACATCATCATACACAGCTGCCGCAGCGACATCAGCGGATCGAATTACATGTCCATATACATCCATTGTGGTGCTTATCTTAGAATGCCCAATCCGTTCAGATATAATCTTTGCATGGATACCTCGATTTATTAATATGGTAACTGACGTGTGCCGAATATCATGAAATCTGATATAGCGGATTCCACATTTCTTAACAAATGATTTCCACTTGTCTGTTAAAGATTTTGGATAGATAGGCATCCCATTGGGGTGGCAGAATAAGAAGTTATAACTTTCGTCGACCCATATATCTGCATTGTCAGATCGCATTTTGTCCCAAAGAACTTTATAAGCCCTCAGCGCAATTACTACTGACAAAGGAATGGAGACTATTCTTTCAGAACTCTTATTTTTAGGACGCTTGATAACAGGCTTAGAATTCTTAAAAGTTGGTATCGAATAATAAATGGTTAATTGCATCTTATCAAGATTAATGCGGGGCCATTCCAGTCCGAGTAGTTCCGCTCTCCGCATCCCCATAGTGAATGCAAGAGTAATTAGAATCCTAAATAGCTCAGCCAATCCATTTTTAAAGGGCATTGCTATTTGCTCTAATGCTTTAAAAACTAAATTCGATTCTTCTTCGTCGTAGACATCTAGGAGTTTTGTCTTTGGATCTTTCGGCTTGGGAACGTCGTCCATAGGATTATATTTAATCCCATACCACTCACAAGCTTTTGAAAAAATACTCTGTAAAACGCGATACACGTACACCTTTGTTGCATCACCTACGTTTTTTTCTGGGTTCTTCACCTCTTTTAATTCCTGAATAAACTCAATAATCTCATAAGGAGTAATGTCATCATCAAGATATCTGTCTCCAAAATGTACTAGAATCCTTTTGTTAGTGTGATGAAGGTAGCTTATTTGTGTAGTCTCTTCCAGTTCCGTTTCAACAAAGTGTTTGATCCAACGTTCCACATGGCCTCGAAAGGTTCTTCTATCGTTAGGAGCCTCCGGAATCATTAAGGTTGGATTCTTTTCCAGTAACTCGGCAATATAAGGGATCAGTGCTTTTTCTGCGGCTCTTTTAGAAGTGAGCTGAGTCATTTTTGTTTTACGCTTTCTTATTCTCTTTTTGGTTGGTTTGCCGTTATCGTCTAATACAAATCCCTGCCCCTGTTTAGGTACAAGATCAACACAAAGCCGATACATCCCATTATTTCGTTTCTCAACCCAAGGCATGTGAATCCGCTCCCTTTAGATGTTAATTATTGTATTTAATTACCTCTATCCAATGTGGGCTATTATGCCAAAATTCGACAGCTTCTGATAAGTGGATCTGTTATATTAAGCATATGAATTATCAGTTATGTATGGGCATGGAGTGAAAGTAACATGTGTAGGGTACTTGACGCCGTGAGTAGCTAAGCTACTCTGAAGCTACCTCATATCCCAGTCAAACAGATCATCGACTAAACAATCTAGGTGATAAGCAAGCAAGACAGCCTTCTTCATGCTAATGTTTTCGAAACGAAGGTGGACATAATCCGATATCCTCTGTTTACGGATACCTGTCTTTTCAGCCAACCACTGTTGGTTTTTATCGATGCGTGCAAGAAGTTCGGGAATGTGGCAGCGTACGGGTACAGGTCCCATTGTACGTCACCCTTGTTTAATTATAGTTTATAATAGATTTACGAACAAGTGTTCCTATGTTATTATGATAAAACAATCTACCATGACTGGACGTGACACCTATGAATGACGAATTCATGGATATATGTTGCGAAATCGAAGAACTGAAAGACGAACAACCAGAAGATGTGTATGCCTATATACGGGAGGCGTACAACCGACAACTCAATCTTCAGCAACAATCCTGATCATTTTCTCAAGCATATCTTTCTTTTTTGGGTCAGTTAAGTCGATGTTATACTTCTCAACTAGCTCTTTAATCACCCCTTCAGACACACTCTTAGGGATTCGTTTCTGCAAGTCTTCTTCCAGTTCATCGTATACGGATTCATCTGTATAACCGTCCGCATACATTTCACTCGGCAGGGTAAGCACGCTCTCTTGATGTGGTCTGCCTAAGAGGAAATCTACGGTGATTTTGTGAAAGGCTGCAAGTTTGTCAAGCATCTCAATATCGGGATTAGAAATGCTTTGTTCCCAAGCGTTATATCTTGCTCGTTTGACTCCAAGTGCTTCGGCAACCTGTTCTTGTGTAAGACCTTTCTTATTTCTCAATGCGGCGATTCTCTGGCCCAACTTCATGTTTTACCAACCTTCCACTTTTATTAGGTAAGAATTTTATCAAAACGTATTGACGATAATATTATTATCAAATATAATGAAGACACAGCCAGGAGGTGATGGTTAACATGGCTAAAAGGCGGCAACAACTAATCGATTGTCGTGAGAAAATCGGTGATCGAAACCAGGTCGCTACTGAGTTGGATATTTCCGTTGTTTATCTTAGGATGATTGAAACGGGGGCTCTTAAACCCGGGCGCGACTTGATGATTCGCATATCCAACCGATTAGGAAAACCACTTGAATTTCTTTTTCCCGATTTGTTTACTGCCGAAGACAGGTCTGTTTAGTTATGCCCTTCATGATAAAAATATTATCTTTTACGATTATAGGCGATAAAAATATTATCGTCAATATCTTTGGCAACTATTTTTCTTTTTATTCCAATTGATAATATTTTTATCAATTTATAAGGCAAGAAGGAGCTGATCCTATGACAGCAAATGACTTAATTTCAGAAATTAAGGATCGAATAATTCAGGAGATCCTGCCTGTAGTGAAAGAAAGTGCAGATCTTCAATATGCTGACCGGATTAAACGTGCAACGTTGTCAACAGAGGAGGCAGCAGAATACCTCGGGATATCTAAGACTCTTCTTCACGATATGGCGAAGAACAAAGATATCCCTTGGTTCCCTGTAGGTGTTTCGGGTTCTCTGAAACCTCAAAGACGTTTTCGGTTAGCAGCACTGGACCGTTGGATGGACGAACAGGAACAGAAAAATTGTGTGAGGTGAGAAATTTGAACATTAACATTCAAGCCGAACTGGCTGCCGCAAAGCTTCACCTGGACCGCGCCATTGAAGCTTCTAGGCAAGCAGGGGAAGCCCGACACCTTGGAAAGCTCGGCGCAGCTCGGTAGAAATCGCTGAAACGCTGATTCGAATGAACAAGGAGGCTGGCACTGATGTCCAAGCAAGCCGAGTCAGCTGACCAGATGTTGAGACGCTTGGAGCTTCGCCGGAGACGGTGGCAAATCCAGAACGGTCGGCTGATCGTTGAAGAGCCGGAAGCGGTCGTCTGGTGGCTGGATCGGGAGATTGAGGAAATGGAGGCGGGCCGTTGAAAACACGTAAGGAGATTGAGGCCCTAAGCCGGCAGTTGGAAGAATTGCTTCCCACTGATGTATCCAAATTAGCATTCCTATGCATCGGTACAGATCGTTCAACAGGCGACTCCTTGGGTCCATTGGTCGGTCGGTATCTTAAGCGGCGCGGGGTTCCAAATGTAATAGGTACTCTTCATGATCCGTGTCACGCAGTAAATCTTCAAGAGTGTCTTGATTCCTTAAAGGATTTTTTCGTAGTTGCGATTGATTCGTGTCTTGGATATTCAACCAGTGTAGGCGAGATTCGAGTGAAGGATGAACCTCTTCGGCCTGGAGCTGGTGTGGGTAAGCGGCTCCCTGAGGCTGGCAATATTCATATGTTCGGTGTCGTGAATGTCGGCGGATTTATGGAATACCATGTGCTGCAGAGCACGCGTCTTTCCTTGGTTGATGATTTGGCCACAGCAATCGGCAGGGCGATCTGTTTAGCACTGAAACGCAAAAGGATATCAGCGCTTACTGAGGTCGCTAGTGGAATAGAAGGGAGGCAGGCCAGTGAGTAAAGTAACCGGTCCACTAGAAGTCATTGACTTCTGCAGCAATCCGAAATGTCAGGCTGAAATCTTTTTTGGCCAAAGAGTAGTAAAGCACGGCAAAGATCTGTATTGCGGTAACAATTGCTTATGCGAGGGTATCGGCGCTGTGGTGATCAAGGCAGACGACAACCTTGGAAGGGGTGATGCAAAACAACCTGAAAATGACCCAACGGATTAGGGCCCGTCAGGTCATCGGTTTAAAACAAAACAGTTAAGCACAGTTTATCACCGCTTCATTTGATTTTCAAATTTAATTTTACAGGAGGACTCATATATGTCAGTAGAAATCAAGATTTTCGGTGAAAACGCCAAGGAAGCTTTGCAGGAAATCGGAGGGTTGGCTGCTGCTTTGGTTGGTGCTTCCGCCCCTGTAGCTGATAAGCCTGCTAAAACCACCAAGACACAAAGCACGCCGAAACCCACTGAAACGAAGCAAGATGAGCCAGAGACTACGAAGACTGAACCGCAGCAAGAGGAAGATGGCTCCGGCAGCGCTGGTGACCTGGTAGAAGTCACCGTTGAAGATATCCGCGCCAAGGCCGCTGAAGTCGGTCAAGCAGGCAAGAAGGATGAAATCAAGGCTCTGCTCGGTGAATTCAAGGTCAAGACCATTAGCAGTGTGCCTGCTGAGAAGAGAGCTGAGTTCCTTGCCGCGCTGGAGGCGCTGGTGGAATGACGGCCAGTCACGCAAGTCGGGCGCATGCTAAATTGTCTGCCAGTGGCTCCAAGCGCTGGCTCTCCTGCACCCCGAGTGCGGAGCTTGAGTCCCAATTTGAAGAGAGCACTTCTGATTTCGCGGAAGAAGGTACGGCAGCACATGAGCTCTCTGAAATCTGGCTGAAATATCACTTGGCTCAAATCAAGCCTTGGGAGCATGGGAAGCTGTGGGAGAAGGCCAAAAAGGGAAAATACTACTCCCGCGAGATGGAAGATTACGTGCAGGGCTATGTCTCCATTGTCCTTGAGCGTGTGAATGAAGCCCGCAAGCGTTCGAAGGATGCGGCCGTACTGCTGGAACAGCGTCTGGATTTTAGCGCCTGGGTGCCGGATGGATTTGGGACGGGTGACGTTCTCATCATCGCGGATGACACTATGGAAGTGATTGACCTGAAGTATGGCAAGGGTGTGCCTGTCTCTGCGGAAGATAACAGCCAGATGCGTCTCTATGGATTGGGTGCGCTTGATGGTTACGGCTATCTCTATGATATCCAGAATGTCCGCATGACGATTGTACAGCCTCGCCTGGACAGTGTGTCTACTGAGGACCTGTTGTCTGCTAACTTATTGGCCTGGGGTGACGATTATGTAAAGCCCCGTGCAGACATGGCCGCAGCAGGTGAAGGTGAATTTGCTGCTGGAGATCACTGCCGATTCTGCCGGGCCCGTTCAACTTGCAGAAAACGTGCTGAAGAGAACCTGGAGCTGGCAAAGTACGAATTCCGTGACGGCGCTCTACTTTCACTTGACGAGGTAGGAGAAGTTCTCGGCCGGATCGATCAGCTACAGAAATGGGCTGAAGACATCAAGAAGCATGCGCTGGATCAAGCAGAGAAGCATGGCGTCCGCTACCCCGGTTGGAAGTTGGTTGAGGGGCGCAGTAACCGGATCTATTCGGACCGGGATGCTGTACAGGCTGCTCTGCTGGCAGGTGGATTTGTTGAAGACAAGATCCTGACGCCTCGGGAGCTGCTTGGCATCACAGCGATGGAGAAGGCCGTAGGCAAGAAGAAATTCGAGGAGCTTCTGGCCGAACTGGTCATCAAGCCTGCGGGCAAGCCAACGCTTGCGCCAGAAAAAGACCCACGGCCAGAGCTTTCATCGGCCGCATCCGCTGCGGCGGACTTCACTGACTAATTTCACTATATGAAAAATTCATAATAAGGGAGACATATGATCATGGCGACAACAAACAAGGATACAAAGGTAGTTACAGGAAAGGTGCGTTTCAGCTATTGCCACATTTTCAAACCGCAGGCTATGGAGGTCGGTCAGGATCCGAAATACAGCTTGTGCATCCTGATTCCGAAATCGGATAAGGAAACGCTGAAGAAGATCCAGGCAGCCATCAACGCTGCCATTGAAGCAGGTAAGAGCAAATGGGGCGGCAAGATTCCACCGAATCTCAAGAAGCCGCTGCGTGATGGGGATACGGAAAAGGATACGGACGATTATCCGGAATACGCGGGTCACTTCTTCATCAATGCAACCAGCAAGCAAAAGCCGGGTGTTATTGATCGGGATAAGCAGGAGGTGCTGGATTCCACGGAAGTGTACAGCGGGTGCTATGGGCGGGTCAGCTTGAACTTCTACGCCTTCGACACGAAGGGTAACAAGGGCGTTGCCGCTGGCCTGAACAATGTTCAGAAGATGGCGGACGGGGATTACCTTGGCGGCCGCAGCTCGGCAGAAGATGACTTTGACGATGATCTGGGTGGAGACAGTGACGACTGGATGAACTAATCAGCTTTGAAGGGGATGCCGCAAGGGTCCCCTTTTCTTAACCAAAAATTAGGGAGGAATTCGTATGTTAATTAATGCGCTGGTTAAAGCAGCACACGTGAATGCTATCAGAAAAGGTTGGTGGGATGAAGATAGAAGCTTCGGGGAGATCATTGCACTGATCCATTCGGAGGCATCAGAGGCGTTGGAGGACTATCGGAAAGGCAATCACCCGGGAAACGTTTGGTACGAGCGGAGGCTTCCTGAAGGGGGCATTCAGACTGTTTTGGAGATGGAACGCAGCACTGATAAGCCCTGTGGTATCCCGTCTGAACTGGCTGATATCGTAATTCGAGTGTTCGATGTTTGTGGGCGGTACGGAATCGATCTGGAAGAGGCTATCCAAGAAAAAATGACCTATAACACCACACGGCCGCAGCGGCACGGTGGGAAAGTGCTATGAAGTACTGGTTCCGTAGAAGAATCTGGAGAATGATGACTTGGATTAGACGGAAGCAGAAGATCCTGAAGCTCAAGATAGAGGAAATTGAACGGGAGGAGTGGGAGAATGACAGTTCTTCAGATAGATATTGAAACCTTCTCCAGTGTGGATATTACCAAATCAGGCGTTTACCCCTATGTAGAAGCCCCAGATTTTGAAGTGCTGCTGTTCGGCTACGCCTTTGACAATGAGCCGGTGGAAGTCATTGACCTTGTAGATTTCGAGGATATTCCTGATCGGGTGGTAGATGCTCTCTGGAATCCGGATATCATCAAGACGGCCTATAATGCCAACTTTGAACGGACGGCGCTTGCTAAGCACTTCGGTCAGCCGATGCCCGCCGAACAGTGGCGTTGTACTTCGGTTCTGGCGCTGACCATGGGCCTGCCGGGTACGCTGGATCAGGTTGCCAAGGTGCTGAAGCTGGAACAGCAGAAGGACGCCGCAGGCAAGGCGCTGATCAAATACTTCAGCGTTCCTTGCAAGCCCACTAAAGTCAACGGGCAGAGGTCACGGAATTATCCGCATCATGCGCCGGAGAAGTGGGCTGAATATAAGTCCTACTGCGGCCAGGACGTAGAGACCGAACGGGATGTGCGGAAAAAGCTTCTGAAATACGAGCCTTCCGAGTTTGAGCACAAGCTGTGGGCACTGGACCAGAAGATTAACGATAATGGAATCCGGATCGATCCGTTGCTGGTTGAACGGGCAATAGAGTGTGACGCAGACTTTCAGCGCCGGCGCACAGAAGAGGCAAAGGCTTTAACTGGTCTGGAGAATCCTAATAGCGTGGCTCAGCTTAAGACCTGGCTGGAGGAGCAGGAGGGCATCACCGTTGAGGGATTAACCAAAGACACGGTACCGGTACTACTGGAGCAAGTGAAGGGCGAAGACGCCCGGCGCATGTTGGAGCTGCGGCAGGAAATGTCCAAAACATCGGTCAAAAAGTATGAGGCCATGTCGCGGGGATTGTGTTCTGACAGCCGGGTACGGGGGCTGCTCCAGTTCTACGGGGCCAACCGTACCGGGCGCTGGGCAGGACGGTTGGTGCAGGTGCAGAACCTGCCGCAGAACAAGCTGAAGGATTTGGAACTTGCCCGTGATCTGCTACTCGCAGGTGAGTATGAGCTGCTGGAATTATTGTTCGATAGTGTGCCCGGTGTGCTGTCTCAGCTCATCCGGACAGCGTTCATTCCGCTGGAGGGTAACCGGTTCATTGTCTCTGACTTCTCGGCCATTGAGGCCCGCGTCATTGCTTGGCTGGCGGGTGAACAGTGGCGGATTGACGTATTCAACTCGCACGGCAAGATATATGAAGCTTCTGCTGCTCAAATGTTTCACCTGTCCATTGATGAGGTCACCAAAGAGCTGCGGCAAAAAGGAAAGATCGCTGAGCTGGCGTTAGGATACGGCGGCAGTGTGGGGGCTCTGGAAGCGATGGGCGCTCTGAAAATGGGATTGTCAGAGGATGAGCTTCCACCGCTGGTGAAGTCTTGGCGGACTGCCAATCCAATGATCACAAAACTGTGGTGGGATGTTGACGCCGCGGCAATGGCAGCGGTGAAGGACCGGAAACGGGTGAAGCTACAGTTTGGGATCTCATTCCTCTATGAACACGGATATCTCTTCCTTCAGCTTCCCTCTGGACGCCGTTTAACCTATGTGAACCCTGAGATCAAAGAAGGCAAGTTTGGCAAACCAGCTCTTACCTATGAGGGCGTTGACCAGACGAAGAAGACCTGGGGCCGCGTGGACACCTACGGGCCGAAACTGGTGGAAAACATTGTTCAGGCGATTGCCCGGGACTGCTTGGCTGAGAGCATGCTGCAGCTTGACGCGAGGGGCTATCAGCTCCGCATGCACGTTCATGATGAAGTGATTATTGATGAGTCAGAGGATCAGGATTCGCTGGGAGAGGTTACGGAGATCATGGGTAAGCCAATTATCTGGGCCCCAGGACTTCCACTCCGCGCAGATGGGTTCGAGACCACGTTCTATAGGAAGGATTAATTTATGAAAAATTCATATAAGCTTGGAGGCGAAATGATATGGAGCATGCCGAAATAATGCATTCTGCTTCGTTAGCACCCATTGATCGGTTTAACCAATACAAGAGGTACGCTTTTTTCGCATTAAGTCTTCTTTGGCCCAGTCAATCACGTCAGAAAGTCGTAGCCAAAAAAATAGGAATGGATTGTGAAGATTTGGATCAGGTTGCCTTGGCTGAGCTTTGGCGTTGTTGCCTGAATTTTAAGGGTGATAACGAAGCAGCGTTCAGGGGGTACGTGAAAAAGTCCATCAAATTTGCGTTACTTGATCTGGTGCGCCGTAACGGTTCCTTAATTAAATATAGTGATGATATCAAAGAACGTGCAGAGATTATTTATTTCGAAAAACCCGCCCCTGAAAATAATAGAGGCGGTGGGGAAATCGACTTGTATTCTTTAATCGACAGTGGGCGGAGCGTTGAAAATAAGGTCATTACGAAGATTACTCTTGAAGAGAAGCTTTCAGTACTAAAAGAAAAGGAGAAACAAATCATTATTTATAAGCTGGCGGGCTTACCGCGAAAAGAGATCGAATCAAGAGGGATGACTCTTCAAGTGCAAAACCATAACATTCGGACTGCCTATGAGAAGCTTGGAATTTCGCGTAAGGTCTACAATTACAAGTCGAAAGCGGTGCAAGCGTGATGCAGCTGGACCCATTTTTTCAAGATATCCCTTGGGACATTATCACGGATGACAGCGGAAAGGTGCTTGGAGAGGTCTTCTTGACTCTCCCGGCTCAGCCGCCAAGGAGGCGAAAAGGAAAATGTCATATAACTACTACATTACGCCAGGAGACTACGAGACCGCAGCGGCCAACGGGATTAAGCGAGAGACGCTGGAGCAGCGAGTGAGAGTCTACGGCTGGGAAATCGAACGCGCTACCACGCAGCCCTTACGGAAGCAGAAGAACCGTAAGACTTGGCGGGCGCTGGCGGATCAAAACGGAATTACGCCAGATGCCTTTTACCGGAGATTGAAAGTCGGCTGGGATCCTGCAAGGGCTGCAACAGAGCCCATGGTGAGTAAAGCGGAGTCCTTGATCAGGGCGCGGGAGTCTTACAGGAAGTATCCTCAGGAGTGGCTGGATTTGGCTGCGCAAAATGGTATTTCCTTGACACTATTCCGTGCACGGGTGCGGGTTTTTGGCTGGAGCTATGAAAAGGCAGCAACAGAGCCGAAGGTTCATGCTTCTGTTAGTGGACGGCACGGCAAGGAAGCTTTAATTAAACGGTATGGAAACATAAATGCGCTGTTGTTTCGGAAAAGGGGATGAGCTTATGAGGCCTCTTACTTTAGAAGAAAAGGCGCAGAGCCAAGCGGCGAAGAAACGGGCGAATAAAGCACTCACTGCTGATCGAGCAAAGCGCGGGTATACCATTCGGCTTTTGAAGGGCTCTCCGGTTATTGTCCGTTTGGATGGCAGGGAGATCAATTTAGACTATGAACTGCTGCGTGGAATGCTTCAGAGGCTGAAAGGTCGGCGAGTGAATATAAGTTCGACCTTGACCTATGTGATGATTATTCATTCGGATCCCTGGAGCCGCAACAAGGGCGAGATTGTGCTTAACCAGTTGCCGGATTACCAAAGAGAGCATTTAACGGACTTGCCTATTATCGAATTGAACTTAGATTGAGGTGGCACCATGCAGGAGTTAGACATCAGTTTCGGTAAAAACCGCAGTGACACCAATTGGAAGCCGGAGTTTTTGACCTGGTGTGACTTCGTGGAACGGCTGCAGAAGGTGCGGCGGACCGGGGAGTCCATGGCCGAATATGACCGGATGAGCAATGCGGAGAAAGGGAAGATCAAAGACGGCAAGGCCTTTGTCGGCGGTCTGGTCAAAGGTGGACGCCGGAAAAAGGAGAACGTGGAATCTCGCTGGCTGCTGACACTTGATGCAGACAACTCCGACGAGGATTTCCTGTTCAATGTGGATATGGCCTTCGGTTCCTCGGCTTATGCGGTGTACTCCACGCACAGCAGCCGCCAAGATAACCGGAAATACCGCGTTGTCGCTCCTGTGGATCGGGCCATGTCACCTGATGAACATGCAGCAGTCAGCCGGCGATTAGCGGATGAAATCGGACTGGATTACTTTGACCGGACTACATTTGATGTGCATCGCCTTATGTATCTGCCCAGCTGCAGCCGGGATGCGGAACCAGAGTTCTACAGCACAGAGGGTGCAGCGTTGTCAGTGGATAGTGTACTGGCGGAGTACGCTGACTGGCGGGACCCGATGGAGTGGCCCCGGCATCCGGACGATGTGAAGCACCTGGAAGCCCTCCGGAATAAGCTGGGTGATCCCACGGAGAAGCCAGGCGTGATCGGTTCCTTCTGCCAGGTGTACAGCATGACCGAAGGGCTGGAGAAGTTCCTGGCTGATGTATATGAGCCGACAGTCCATGAGGACCGTTACACCTTCACCGGGGGCACCTCTGTCGGTGGGATGCGCATTTATGATGACTGGTGGGCTTATTCGGAACACCAAAGTGACCCGGCCAATGACGGCCATTGTCATAATATTTTTGATCTAATCCGTATTCATAAATTTGGCGACCAGGATCAGGACGTAAAGGATAAGACGAATACCAACAAATTCCCGTCTTATCAGGCGATGCTGGAATTCGCTACAGCAGATCCTCAGGTGAAGAAGATGGTTTTTGACAGTGAATTCGGCGATATCGAAGAGGACCCCGGCACAGACAAGTCATGGAGAGAGAAGCTGAAAACTCACCCAAAGAACCCAAAGCTTATTCTTCCTACAGGCGGGAATGTGGAACTCATATTGAGTAATGGGGTTTTCAAAGACACACTTGCTTATGACGCTTTTGGGAACACAGAGGTGATTCGCAAGGATCTGCCGTGGCGTGAGAAGGAACGTCCTTACACTCCCTATGAGCCCTGGCTTGGTGCAGATGACAAGCGTATGCAACATTATTTCAACAAAACCTACAATATTAAGTCGGCTTCCGTTATTCAGAATGCCTTTACCGAGGTCACCCACGTAAACAAATTTCATCCTATCAAGGACTTTATTGAATCTGTGAAGTGGGACGGTGTAGAGCGTTTGGACACATTCTTCCATGACTATCTTGGGTGCCCCGATGAGTTGTATGAACGGGAAGCGACTAGGAAGATAATGATTGCTGCGTGTAAACGCTTGTATGAGCCCGGTTGTAAATTTGACGAAATGATTGTGCTTATAGGTCCGCAGGGCTCCCATAAAAGTAGCCTCTTATCAAGATTAGGGGGCCCTTGGTTCAGCGATAGTATTAAGAATCTGGACAATAAAGAAGCAGGGGAGCAGCTTCAGAAAGCCTGGATTGTAGAGCTAGGAGAACTGTCTGCACTAAAAAAGTCGGAATTGGAGGAAGTCAAAGCCTTTCTTTCTAAGACGGAGGATCGGTATAGAGTTGCTTATGACCGAGTGGTTTCCGAATTTCCGCGTAAATGCGTTTTTTTTGGAACAACTAATACCTTCGATTTTCTTCGAGACTCGACAGGCGGACGGCGGTTTTGGCCTATAGTTGTAGACCCCGCGGTGCGTAAGCTGAATCACTTTGACCACCTGACAGATGATGTGCTTCATCAGGTGTGGGCGGAGGCTTTGCTTGGATACCGAAAAGGTGAATCTATTCGTCTATCGGCAGCCGCTGAGGATATTGCCAAGGAGCGTCAAGAGAATCATATGGAGATAGACCCCCGTTTAGGGTTAATCGAAGAGTTCTTAGATGTTCCGATTACAGAAGACTGGATGGATAAAGACGAATATGAGCGGCGGAACTACTATGACCAGCCAACAGGGAAGACAGTTCGTACCCGTATAAGCGCCATAGAGATATGGACGGAGTGTCTCCGGGAAAGAGGGCGCATCCCTAATTGGGAATCACGGTCAATATTAGGTTTGTTGTCCAGAATTCCTGGCTGGAAGCCTTACCCCAATAACCGAGGACAGGCCAAAGTACCTGGGTACGGGCTGCAGAAAGTATTTGTCCGTGATGAGTAAGCAGAGAGCGAAAATACAGGTAAGCAGAGTAAGCAGATGATTTTTAGATCGGTAAGCAGAGGTAAGCAGAGTATAAGCAGATATAGTTATCCTTTGCTTACCTCAAAAACCCAGTAGTAGCAAGCGATTAGGGGAGCGAGTAAGCAGAGTAAGCAGATAATATCTAATAGAAGGAAATATATAAGATAGCATACAGAATTAGCGCGCGAAGCAAGCGCACACGTATGCTAACGCACGTTTTGCGTAGGTACGCGTGCGGGAATATAAATGCATACCGGGTGGTGAGAGAATGCAAGGTTACAAAGATTGGGTAGCGAGATGGCTGGACCAGCAATCAATCGGGGGGAGTCTCGCCCGCAGGATTCACACAGATAAAGATTTTCCTAACGGTGCTAATAAGCAGGAGTTGAAATTGCGTTTGAAGCAGCTAGCAGCTCCAGAAAATGAAATAATGATCTTTATGTCTTCCTGGAAGCTTTATACCACGGATCAAAACAAAAATGTCAGAGAGGCTAACCTTGAGAAGAGACTTGTTCGAGAGGTGGAATCCCGTGGGGGCATTTGCTGGAAGTTCGTTTCACCAGGCATGAACGGCGTACCTGATCGGATTATTCTAGTGCCAAGCGGTAGGACCTATTTCGTGGAGATGAAAGCCCCAGGTAAGAAAATGCGGCCGCTTCAGAGAAAACGGGCAACTGAACTACAAGACGTTGGTTTTCAAGTTTATTGCCTTGATTCAAACCAAGGGATACATGATTTCATCCAGGAGGTCTTCGGAGATGAAATTTAAACCGCACGGTTATCAAGAGTACGCCATACAGCACGTCATCAATGTTCCAGGTTCAGCGCTGTTTCTTGAAATGGGACTTGGCAAAACCGTAATCACCTTGACGGCGCTGGAAGCACTGAAGAATGATTACTTCGACGCTGACAAGATCCTGGTAATTGCACCTCTGCGAGTGGCAGACGATACATGGGCCCGGGAATCACAGAAGTGGGACCACTTGAAACATCTACGGATTAGCAAGATCCTGGGCACAGCTATACAGCGTAAAAAAGCTCTTGCTGCGGATGCCGATGTGTACGTCATCAATCGGGAGAATGTTCCCTGGCTGGTAGCCCAGACCGGAAACAGCTGGCCGTTTGACACTGTAGTAATTGACGAGCTGTCGAGTTTTAAGTCCAGTAAGTCACAGCGTTTCCGGGCTTTGCGGAGAGTACGGCCGCTTATGACCCGTGTCATCGGGTTAACCGGGACTCCAGCACCGAACGGCTTGGAGGATTTATGGGCCCAGATGTACCTGATCGACCAGGGAGAACGGCTGGGTAAAACCATTACCGGCTTCCGGGATCGATATCTGACTGCCGGACAACGGGATAAATCAAACCCCCATGTCGTGTATGACTGGAAGGCGAAGCCAGAAGCAGAGGACAACGTGTATAGCAAAATTTCTGATATCGCCGTGAGCATGAAGTCAGAAGACTGGCTGGATATGCCGGATCGGATCGACCGGGTTGTCCCGGTTAAGCTGACTAATAAGGCCAGAGACCAATACAAGCAGCTGGAGCGTGATTTGCTTCTTCCCTTTCTGGATGCAGATGTGGTTGCCAATACCGCTGCCGTGCTGAGTAATAAACTCCTGCAGCTGGCGAATGGGGCCGTGTATGACGAGGTGAAAGGCGTCCGAGAGATCCATGATGCGAAGCTGGACGCACTGGAAGATATCATTGAAGCCGCGAACGGTCATCCGGTTTTAGTATTTTACGCCTATAAGCATGACTTGGAACGGATCCAGAGGCGTTTTCCACAAACCCGCATGCTGGGCAAAGGTGCTGAAAGCGTCAAGGACATCGAAAGTTGGAATGCGGGTAAAACCCCGTTGCTGGCAGCACATCCTGCTTCTGCCGGACATGGACTCAACCTTCAGGACGGTGGGAATATTATCGTGTGGTTTGGATTGAATTGGAGTCTGGAGCTGTACCAGCAGGCCAACGCCCGACTGCATCGCCAAGGGCAGCAACGAAGCGTGATCATCCACCATCTGGTAACTGAGGGCACGATGGACGAGGATGTTATGTCCGCACTGGAAGGTAAAGCCGTTGATCAGGACGCCTTAATGGCAGCAGTCAAGGCTCGAATAGATAAAATAGCGAAGGAGTGAAGCACTATGAGCATTATCAAAGCAACATGGATAGAGACACTGATCAGTCAATATGCTTCTGAGACTCACGTCCTGGAGCGCTATCGCGATACGCTGGATCTGTCAGACCCAGTAGCAGCAGAGGAAGCCGAAACGGTTTCCGGCATGTTGGCGGACATGAGATATGCGTTAACCTGGATGCGCCGCGGCAGACGGCCAGGGAGCCGCAGAGGTGCAGAGAAAACGGACGTCTATCGGCAGCGTGAGATACTGGTTAAGCTAGCAGGAGCCGAAATGAATAGTGCTGAGAAGTTGCAAATGGTAGACGCCTTACTTCTTTTGTCAGATAGGGAGCGAACTTGTTTCCTGCTTTATCTGGCTCATGGCTTGACGTGTCAAGAGATTTCGAATAAACTGGGTATAGCATCAAGTACCGTGTATATGTATGTCACACGGGCAAAAGACAAGTTACGAGTCAATACCCCAAAGCACTTGTAGTAGTTTTGTAGTAATTCGTGTAGTAACTCATACAGTGCTATAAGTCTGTCAACCAACGAGTCCTCCATTGCGGAGGGCTCTTTTTTGCGTTCAAATACAAGTTTGAGAGGGTGATTTAGATGGCTAATGCAAATATTGTTGATCGGATTGGCAGCACAGTTACCATTTGGACAAAAGACGGGAATGCGGCTGAGAACAGGAAGCTTCACACCGTAGACGAATTCGGGATTGTTGTTTCCAACCAGCACGGCAAATTGATGTTTGTACCTTGGGTTCAAGTGAAGTATGTGGATTATCATGATGACAGTCTTGCGAAACAGGCTATTAGCTGCCAAACCTCAGGAGGTCCAACCAGTTATGTCAACGGATAATCGGATCGACTTTGGAGAAGCGATCAAGGCGCTGAAAACCGGAAAGAAGGTCGCCCGCGCAGGGTGGAACGGCAAGGGGATGTGGCTGCAATTATGCACACCGCATGAGCAAGTGGGATATCTAACTGTGATTGAGGGAGAAGGCAGATGGCTTCCGTTATCACCGCATATCCTGATGAAGACCGCGGATCATAAATTCGTTCCCTGGCTTGCGTCACAAACAGATGTACTGGCCGAGGACTGGGAGGTTGTCGAATGATTCCAACAGTAGGACGTATCGTTTATTACAAGTCGTACGGAACCCCTAACGGCGAATACAAACCTGAGGATCGCGCGGCTATCGTTACGGGTGTGGTGGATGACACGACAGTTCATTTGTGCGTTTTGAACCCGACGGGCTTATTCTTCAACCTGAGCGTAAAGCAGGGTAGTGAAGGCGGTCAATGGGATTGGATGCCGTATCAGAAGCAACAAGCGAAATAAACCTGAAAGGAGCTGCTTGTGATGGCCGCATTGAAGTCAGCCAAACAGAAGCTTTTTGTCAAAGAATTCCTGGTTGATCTTAACGCCACACAAGCAGCGATCCGAGCTGGCTACAGCGCTAAGACAGCCAATGAGCAAGGATCACGACTGTTAGCAAATGTTAATATCCAGGAGGCCATTCAGAAGGGCATGGACAAGCGAGCCGCCAAGGTTGAGGTTACCGCCGAAATGGTGCTTCAACACTGGCTGGATGTCGCTACAGCTGATCCTAATGAGATTATCCATCACCGGCGTGTTTGCTGTCGTCACTGCTTTGGTCACGACCATGAATACCAGTGGATTGATCACGAGGAGTACGAGCGCGCAGTGACGGCAGTAAAGGCTGCCACGAAGAAAGGCAAGACTCCAGTGCTACCTTCTGACTACGGTGGTTACGGATTCGATCCTATCATTCGACCCCATCCAAAGTGCCCACAATGCCATGGTGAAGGTCACGGTCAGCTTCACGCTGCTGACACAAGGGATCTCAGCCCGCAGGCTAAGAAGCTGTATGCCGGAGCCAAGTACACGGTAAACGGGCTGGAAATCAAGATGAATGATCAGGAACAGGCGTGGGATCGCATCGCCCGGCACCTTGGCATGTACAAGGATGAGCTGAAGCTGAAGGGCGAGCTAACTGTTAAAAAACTGGAAGATTTAATGTGATTATGCGGCGTTATTCATACCTAATCTTGCATAAAAAGAAGCGAATAATTGTATAACACGCATTAATATACAACGCATACAGAATGTAGTGTCGGCAAGATATCAGGCCTACCACCTACATACATATGTACCAAATACAATATTTGGTGAACAAGTCTGGAGGCGAGTATATGTTAACCTGTCAGCAGATCATTGCTCGCCGCCGTGAACGGTGGGAAGAGCACCACAGCATTGAACAGGATCGGGAGTTCAGGGAATCCACAGCTCAATACTTGCTCGACAATCCAGCAGCTCGCGCAGAGGTCCGGGAACATCCGGAGTATCTGATCGAGCTGCTGTTTGTCATTGTAGATAAGGATAAGCAGACGGTGCCGTATTTCCTCAATGACGCACAGCGGTTGTTTGGTGACAGGTTGAATAAGGCAGTGAAGGAGTATCAAGAGGGCAGAAGGCTGCACCTTCGCTTCCTGGTTCTGAAAGGGCGGCAGCAGGGTTTCACGAGCTTTATCACAGCCTACCAGTTGGCCTGCACGGTGACCCGGAAAAACTTCGAGGGCTTCACGGCTGCTGACGAGGATAGCAATGCTACTGTTATTTTTGAAAACAAGGCTAAGTACCCGTACAACGCCTTGCCCGACAGCATCAAACCGACCGAGAAGTTCAACAACCGTAAGCAACTCCTTTTTGATAAGCTGCATAGTTCCTGGGAGATTAAGACAGCATCGAAGAACATGGGCCGCTCCCGTACCATCAACTTTTTCCACGGCTCCGAGGTCGCGTTCTGGAAGGACGGCATCAGCGGAGTGCAGGCAGGTCTGGGCGAGGCGCTGACCAAGGATGCCATTCAGATATACGAGTCCACGGCCAACGGCTACAACGAGTACAAGGACCTGTGGGACAGCAAAAGCTGGGAGAATTGCTTCTTCGAGTGGTGGCTGACAGCCGAGTACCGAATGAACTTCGAGAGCGCCGAGCGAGAATCCTGGTTCCGTGCGCAGGTCGCTGCGGGGTCAGGCGAACGTGCTCCGTGGATCTGGGAGCGGTGTTACTGGCTGCTGAACACTATCGGCCTGGATACCGCTCAGGTCTATTGGTACTACGTCAAGTGGGACGGCTATATCGACAAGGAAAAGATCAAGCAGGAGTATCCGTGTTCCCCACATGAGGCGTTCCTGGCGTCCGGGCGCTGCGTGTTCGATCAGGAGAAACTGGTAATGCGAATTGAATATCTCAAGCGCGTATACAAAGAGCTGCAGCCTAGACGGGGCTCTTTTCGTTTTAAGTGGGCCAATGCCGAGACACAGGACCGTATCCTGGACGAATCCATTGAGTGGGTAGACCAGAAGGACGGCTTCATCTCACTGTACGAGGATACACGGCTAGGATATCCCTACGTGATCGGCGGCGATACCAAGGGCGAGGGCAAGGACAAGTACGCGGCTACCGTCATCAACAATGCCACCGGCAAGCGCTGTGCCACGCTGCATATGGAACTCAGCAACAGTAAGCCCTTCACCTGGCAGATGTACTGTATGGGCCGATACTTCAACACGGCGCTGATCGGAGTGGAGATGAACTTCAACACTGCACCGATCGAGGAACTGGAGCGCTTGAAGTATCCGAAGCAGTACGTCCGGCAGAAGTACGATTCGATGGGCAAGCCTACGGAAAAGAAATTCGGCTGGAAGACAGACGGCAATACACGTCCGCTCATCATCGATAAGGAAATCGACCTGATCGAGAACAACATTCAGCTGTTCCAGGACATCACCTTCCTGCAGGAGTGCCTGACATTCGTGTATGACGATAAAAGCAGACCGGATGCTGAGTCAGGTAAGCATGACGACGTGCTGATCAGTGACATGATCGCCAATGAGATCCGGCAGCAGCAGAGTTTCATCGTGACCGCGCCGGTGATCGAGTCCAAGCCGCTGCCGTTCCCGTTTCAGAGTGATAACGACAATGATGAAGGAGGCTATATGACATGGTGAGGACAGCAGTAAAGTCTTACAGCGAGAATCAAAAGGTCAAGGGGATACTGGCGGATATGTCTGCTGTGGAAGTACAGCTTATGACCCGGTTATGCCAGATCAAGGCGCAAGGTGATCTGGAGATGCTAGGACTTTCCGATGAGTTAGACAACTTGTTCTGGAGATTTGAGCAGCGGTATCGCGGCGTAGTCAACGGTAAGCAAGTGCATGCTCCCATAGACTTTGACGGGGCTGAGCCGTATGTCCTTGTTGCCTGGAAGTTGGTGCCCTAATGAGTGAGCATCCAATCTGGATCATAGGTAATCTGCTCCAACTGCCTAACCTGGAGGACGACACAGTCAAGGACGTGAACCAAGCGCTGCGGGCACTAGTTGCTCCTTATATCCGCGCCAAGCCGCCAGACGAACAGCAGAGTGGCATGGATCCGTTCACCCAGACGCAGCAGGCCGTAATGGATCTTCTGGGGCCAGGCGTATTTGAAGAGTGGACAGAAGGCAAGGTGAAGACAGATGGCTGAGGAACAGAGACAGCTGGGAGAGGAAACGCAGATCCAGAAGCAATATAAGGAGGGTGTGAATTACCTTCGACGCATGGGCTTCCTGGATGCTTGGCCGATGTACGAGCGTTTTAAGGCTGGCGACCAGTGGCCACCGGTGACCGAACGGACGAAGATGCTGCCGCGTCCGGTGTTCAACATCATGGAGTACATCCAGAACCACAAGGTCAGCTCCGTGATGAATGAGAACGTCAAGATGCTGTTCAGTCCGCAGGAGTTCCTGGCTGATACTGATCTGCAGCAGATGGATCCGCAGCTTGCTCAACAGGCTATGCTTGCCCAGGAGGCAGGAGAGAAGTTTACTCGCTATTCTGATACAACCTGGGAGTTGATCGAGCAGGACGAGATTAACGAGGAAGTACTGGAGTCCGGAAGTAACTGCGGTACAGGCATCGCCCACTATTATTGGGACACCAGCAGCAAAGGCGGGATTAAGCGGCCCTGGATCGGCGATATGGCTGGGGAGATGCTGGACCCGATCAATGTGTTTTTCGGAAACCCGCAGCAGCGAAAAGTGCAGCGGCAGCCACACATTATCGTCAGCAGCCGTGAGGATCTGGCTGAAGTAAAGCGAATGGCGAAAGACGCTAAGCTCAGTAAAGAACAGATCGAGCTGATCAAGGCTGACAGCGATGTGCAGGATGAGGGCTATGATCGGGCTAAGGTTGAGGTGACCGGATCGGAGAAGGTCACAGTGCTAACGAAGTATCAGCGTAAAGACGGCATGATCTGGCTGTCTCGTGAAGCTTCTGGTCAAATGATCAAGCCGGAGAATAACACCGGCATGCGGAAGTATCCAATTGCGGTGTTTCAGTGGAAGCGCCGGAAGAAGTCAATCCATGGCGGTTCGGATTCAGAGGGGATCATCCCCAATCAGAAGGCGATCAATAACCTGATGGCAATGCAGCTCCTGTCTGTGCAGCTGACCGGGTGGCCGAAGGTGGTCTATAACCCAAATTACATCAATGCCAACGCTCTCAACAATGACCCTTCACAGCCGATTAGCGACACATCGCCTCCAGGACAGTCGACGCTTCGGTATCTGACTCCAGGCAGCGTCTCCAGCCTGGCGAATGGGCTGGTGGAAGCGTTCATGGATTACACTAAACAGTTGTCGAGTGCCCAGGATGCGGCCACAGGCGATATGCAGAAAGGGGATCTGAATGCCACGGCCATTATGCTGCTCCAAAAGGCAGCAGGCGTGCCGATCGAGTCTATCAAGAAACGGTTCTATCGGTTTATCAAGGACGTCGGCGAGATATGGGAGGAGTTCTGGAAAGTGAAGTACAACACTGCCAGACAGATCACGCTTAAGGACGATGACGGCCAGGAGTATTCTGAGGAATTCACGGGCAGTAATTATGCTGATATCGGGCTGAACCTGAAGATCAACGTAGGTCCCGCTTCCACTTACAGTGAAGAGCTGATGATGGCGAGCTTGGATAAGCTGTTCGACAGTCAAAATATTGATCTGGAGGACTACTTGGAGTATGCTCCGCAGAATGTCATTCCGTTCAAGGACCGGTTATTGAAGAAGGTCCGGGAGCGTAAGGAACAACAGGCTTTAGTGGAACAGCAGATGCAGTCGATGCAGCAGCAAATGCCACAGCCTGACCCAGCAGCAGAGCAAGAGGCTCAGCTCCAGCAGCAATTGGCCCTTAAGCAGGCCGATCATCAGAACAAGTTGGAAGTAGAGCAGTTAAAAGCGAATACACAGCTGCAGCAGGCCGCGATCAAACAGCCAGCGCAGCGATAGGAGGATGTCATGCCAAACGTAACCGCAGAGCCCGTAAGACAGTCCAACGGTGATTTGATTACGTCATTTGTCGATACCGTGGGAAAAGGTACTGTAACCTGGGCATATACAGAGCCGCAGGACCATATTCGTGTATGCAACAAAGGAGCTGAAGCAATCGAAGTCACCGTCAATTCAGAGGCATCTGTCCTTGAAGTTGGTGACAAGCTGGAGAAGGATGCCGCCGTGTCCTCATTTTCGGCCAAAACGGTTAATGCGGACAGTGAGTGGACCAATCAAATAAGCGTGGTGTCAGTAATTGACGCGCCTGCACCGGAAGCTGGTTCTGTGCCTTGGAGCGGAGTGACCGATAAGCCAGCTAATTTTCCGACAAATGCCGCTAGTATCACCGACGCCTCAACGGTTGGCCGGAATGTACTGAAGGCTGCTGACCCTGCAGCAGCAAGGACTGCTATGGGTGCAGGCACCTCAAGTCTTACACTTGGAACGACCAGCGCGACGGCAAAGGCTGGAGACTACACTCCACCTAACGCGGGAGCTGCTGTGCGTGGTATCGTCTTGCAGGCAGCGACACAAGCTAACAGCGCCGCTATAGACGTGGCAGGGCTGGTTGCTGACCATAACGCGCTGCTCGCCAAGCTCAAAGCTGCCGGCATCATGGCATAAAACTTAATCATTTTTAGCGGGTCATGGGTGAGAATCCTTTGGCCTATTTTCTATTCCACAGCGCCAACCATAGCGCGAAAGGGGATTTAAGCAATGTCCACATTACCTGAAGGTGCCAACCAGAGCGCCGCTCCAGAAGAAGTCATTACAGAACCAACAAATACGGCCGTTGCCTCCCCTGCTACCACACAGGAAACGCAAGCGCCGCAGGGTATCCCGGTCAAGTACAACAAAGAAGACCGTGTAATCCCATATGAAGAAGCCCCGACATGGATTCAGAAGGGGATGAATTACGACAAGCTGCAGGAGAGATCTACGCAGTTGGAGGCCCAGGCGAAGAACCTGGAACGAGTAGCTAAGGCATACGGCTTCCATGATGTTGACTCTTATATGACTGCTCTGGATCAATATGAGCGACAGCAGGAGATCGAGCAAGAGGCTCGTAGGCTAGGAGTAGAGCCGGACGTAGTGGCCCGATTCCGTGAAGAGCTAAATCCGCTCAAAGAAAAGCTGACAGAATATGAGACCCAAATGCAGACAGTCCGGGAACAGGAAGCTACCTTGCGTATTGAGCAGGAACTAATCGGCCTTCGTAGCCGCTACCCGGATTTTGATCAATACAAGGATCGCGCATTTGAGTTGGCGATTGAGTCCGGCTATAAGCTGGAGGACGCCTACAAGCTCGCATCCTATGAAGACAAGATGGCGAATACTGCCAAACAGACTGAAGCAGAGACAATCCGGAAGCTGCAGAACAACGCCAATTCTACACCTGGTGCGCTTGGTGCAGAGGGTGCGGAACACAAGACCGGCTTCGCTTCGCTTAGCCGAGAGGACCAGCGCAAGATGATTGCTGAGGTCAAAGCCGGTACAAGGAAAACACTATGAGGGGATGATTTAAATGGGTACAAACGTACAGTCTTATAACAATACAGCAGGAACAAATCAGCTTTCAGCGGAAAATGCAACATTCTATCAGACGGCCATGCTGGAACGTCTGCTGCCGGAATTGGTTTATGTGAAATACGGAGAACCAAAGAACATTCCTAAGCGTCACGGTGCTACTGCACAATGGCGGCGATTGAACAGCTTGGCCGTGTCCACCACAGCCGTTACTGAAGGCGTGACTCCCGATGGTGTCGACCTGGTGATTACTGCCGTGACAGCCACAGTGCAGATGTACGGTAACTGGACAAAGATTTCTGACTTCTTGGACCTGACTGGACTGGACCCGCTGCTGACCGAGACATCGGAGCTGATGGGGGAGAATGCTGGCGAGTCTATCGACACCATTGTTCGGGATATCATCTATGCAGGTACTAACGTCCAATACGCTAACAGTAAGGCTTCCCGTGTGACGGTGGCGGCTACGGATAAAATCACAGCACTGGAAATACTCAAGGCTCGCCGGACCCTGAAGCGCAACAAGGTCAAACAGATCAATATCCCTGGACGCGGCAGGGGATGGCTTGCATTCATTCATACCGATGTTGCCTTGGATCTGATGCAGACTGACGAGTGGAAGAAGGCCAATGTCGAGAACGGCACGAAGAACTTCGAGGACGGCATTATCGGCAAGCTGTATGGCATCTATTTTGTGGAAGTTGACAACGGTGTAAAGTATGCCGGAGCCGGTGCAGCTTCTGCTGACGTGTACGCAACCCTGTTTGTAGGCCGCGGCGCTTATGGTGTGCCTGATATCGAAGGCAGCTCTAAACCGGATATCATCGTTAAGGGCGCAGGTTCTGCAGGTACAGCAGATCCGTTGGAACAGTTCAACACGGTGGCGTGGAAAGCAATTCTTGCCGCGTTGCGGATTAATGAACTTTGCTTGGTCCGCTTAGAATCGGCGGCATCGGTCTAATATTCATAATCAAACCAGGAGGGGCTGAGGCCCTTCCTTCATCATAAGGAGGACAATACCATGAGTGAAACAGACGAACAGGTACAAAAGGAAGAACAGGCTGCGCAGAACGAGAAGGACCTGGCGGCATCTGAAAAAGCAGGAGAACGGCAGGTCGCTCGGCAAGAGAGCGCACTGATGAAGCAGCTTGCCAAAATGAAGAAGGTTAAGATTACCATTCCCGATGATCCGCTCAATCCAGATGACGTGGTGCCTGTCGGCTGGAATGGTATCATCTATGCGATTCCGCGTGGACAGGAATTCGAGGTTCCTGAAGTCATCTATGATATCTGGAAGGAAAGCTATACGAAGACGCAGGCGGTCAATAAGCGTGTTCGTGAGAATGCTAACAGGGAAATTAAGATTCTGTAAATGTGAGGGCTCCGGTGATGGGGCCTTCTTTCTTATGAGGAGGTGACCCGATGAATGTGCAGGAGATTCTGGGCGAGATCGATGAGAAGTATCCGCACGGACTGAGCAATTCAAGCCTGATTCGGAAAATTAACCTGGTGCAAAATGAGGTTTTCCGGCTGACATTTAAAAATCCAATGCTGTCTATTTTCAGCCTTATCAAAGGTGTTCACGTATACCAAGTCCCGTTTCCGCGCACCAATCTGCTGCGAGCAGTAGTTGGCGGTCACGATTACAGCTATCAGAACATTTACCACAAGTCGAATCATCCGTACTATTACTGGATTGGGAATCAGGTTTTAGCAATCAACCCAACGCCGAAAGACGACGTAGCGGACGGGCTGGCATTGTTCCATTATAAATACCCGATTCAGGTGACAGAGGATGATCTGGATGCGGTACCCGAGTTGGACGAGGATTTTCATATGCTTCTGGTATACGGTGTGTTAGTCCAGATCTGTGAGGTGTTTCAGGACACAGCTATGGTCAATAACTACACAGGCAAGTATAACGCACTCCTAGAAGAGTTGCAGAAAATATATGACAAAATGATTGATAGTCCACAGATTCAAAATGTTTGGGGGTTATGGGGATGAGTTCAAGTGAAGATATTGTGCGGCAGTTCTCGGGGCAAATCCCCGGTATGTCCACAGGGCAAAATTCCGTTGCTAAGACTTATGTAGATGGCGAACTAGCAATCCGTGATGCTGATATATCAGATGTAGCAAGCTCAGCAGCTGTAGCTCTTCATACAGCAAATACAGGTGTCAGTGCAGCAGGTGCAGCTCAGACCAGTGCGAACATTGCCGCAGGACTGGCTCAAGCAGCTCAGCAATCTGTCGACATTGCACAAACTCGGATAAATAACATCCTCGCTCATAACGGAGACGGGATGAAGGACACAGAGTTAATAGATGCTCGCCAGCCAGAGACGGGTGATGCTTTCCCGGCATTGGGTCCGCGGCTGAATAATTTTGATGCGCAGTTGGCGGATATTGTATACAATGTAACATCATTCGGAGCCGTTCCCGGAGAATCGGATTCAACACAGAAAATTCAGGACGCAATTGATTTTATTTCTATCCACTCACCTGGATCAAAACTTTTATTTCCTAATAATACTGTGTTTACGCTTCAAACGAAAAATGCTGCTGGAACATTCTTGGAATGGAAACCAGGTGTTAATTTCGTTGGGGGAGGCACTATTAAAGTCGGGTCCGGTGTTGGTGATTATCGCGCGGTGTTTGAACAGTCCGGTGATTTGCAGAATGTAAGTATGCGAGATATTACAATTGATGCTAATACACCTTTTAATCCACTTACTGCTGCGCCAACTGGAAACAGTAAAATCAGAACTGAAATATTCTTACGTGCAGGTAAAAACATTACTATTGACAACATCAAAGTATTGAATTCTGTGGGAATATGGTCAATCATCACAAATGAAGTTGAAGCAATGGAAATTACAAATTGTAAACTTGTGAATATGGGTAATACAAATTTCCATTATGATACTTCTGCGATTTATGTTGCAGGTAAAAACTCCCGGATTATTGGAAATCGGATTAATGCAGCAGGTAAGGGTGTAACAACCGCTATTGAAGTACATGCATCAAACAAGATAATTGCAGATAATTTCATTGATGGTTATCGTATCGGAATTATTAATGCTGCTGTTGATGAGACTGTTGACGACTCGCAGAATAATCAGATCATTGGTAATACTATTACTAATGTAATGACAGGAATATCTCTTTGGGCAATCAGCGGAATGATCAAAAACATTCACATTGAGCGAAATACCATGTTGATTAATAACCTCTACTTTGACGCTTACGGCGCGGAAGGAATTGTGTTAGTCGATGATTCGATGTTTGGTATTGATGGAATGTATGTGGATAGAAACGTCATTCGGTTTAACACTACGATGCTGTTCAATCCTGTTAACGCGCCTCGTAATGCTGGTATCGGATTATTTACAACGAACATTAAGAATTTGTTCGTGACAAAAAACATTATTGAAAATTCGTTACAGTCTTCAATTTCTATAGCGCTTTCTGGTACACTTTCTAATTCCTATATTTCAGACAATATCATTCTTAACACAGGCTTATCTTCGACTAGTTTTTACAGAATGGGAGTTGTTTTATCAAACATCACCTATTATCAAGATGTTTTTATTGAAAATAACATTATTCGAGATGAAAGAAGCACAAAACATTTACAATATGGTGTTGTGTGCTTAACTACTTCTCCTACTACTGATAATTCAAGATATGGTCTTTATATTAAGGACAATCTTATCAGTGGTGCAAGTGATAGTTCGTATAGTTTTGCTAATGCGCCTTATGTTAAGGCAATTATTAACGGATGGAGTCGCGGTTCTGGTATTGCGAATGCTGCATATTTATCGGAGATTTTTGACAGCGACAATGGATATATTTATACTCAAAAAATGGTTGGTGCTGGTGGAGAATGGAAACTACGTGCAGAATTATCTCAAAATAATAAGCCAACAACATTACCATTTACAGCAGCTTATGGTGATGTTATAAGAAATAAAAATATTAATCTTGGCGCTCCACTAGAATGGATATTTGTTGGTGACTGGATTGTAAGCACTTGGCAAGGTTATGGTGTAGGAGCTGTTACTCCGGTAGGTACCGTTGTTCCTTATGCAGAGGGTGAAGAATACCTGGATTATGTGAATAAGAAGTGGTATAAGGCTGTAGGTGTTACAAATGCTGATTGGGCGGTATTGAATTAATGTATTTACTGGTATCTTTATCTCCCCTATAATACTAAATTATGGGGGAGGGTATTTATGAAAAATATACAAGAATTGTCGCCAATTAATGAAAAGAGTTATATTTATGCTTTGAAAGTATTTGCTCTCTTTAGTATTGTATCAGCTCATTGTTGGACTATTGCAACAAAAACAAACCAAATCAACAATGTGTTTTCATCAATATTAAGTCAAATAGGAAGTATAGGTGTTGGGATTTTTTTCATTTTGTCTGGCTATTTGTTTTTCAAAAACAAAAGATCATTTAGTGCCTTTTTTCTAAATAAGATTAAAACAGTGATGATACCTTGGATATTAGTTGGAACAACTGTTTATTTTTATGTTTTCTTTAGAAAAGAAGGAGTAGAGTTAAACAGTTGGATTAATTTTCTATTAGGTAATGGAAGTTACTTGTATTATTTAACATTATTAATCGTATTTTATTTAATGTTTTTTTATACTTCGAAAAACAAGGTAATTATTTATAGTACATTTTTTATATCGATATTAAGTATTGTCTATACTTCTTTAGGTGGATTTGGGGCTATAAATCCATACATGAACCCGCTAAATTTTATGTGTTATTTTAGTTTTGGTCTGGTGATTGCCAATAAAGATGTATTACTAAAAATAGCCCATGGGTGTGCTAAGTATAAATTCGTGTTACTTTCTATCTATTCAATTTTAATACTATTAGTAGGAATACTAGGTATTACTTCAGGATATTGGGGGCATGCAACTTTAGTAGTGCAACCAATTGCTATTTCTATGATTTTTGGGTTTGCTACAATGAGATTTGTATATGACGAAAGAATAATCAACTTGGGAATGGAATCTTTTGCTATATATCTACTCCATACACCTATAGCTGGAATAATAACGTTCATATTTAATCACTATGATTTGTGGATTTTTACATTGTTGAGACCCTTCATAGTTATTGGTATCACTTTCACCTTTATTTACATTTATAAAACTATAGGGAGTAAGCTTAAAATTGAATTATTCACAAATAAATTATTAGGTATAAGATAGTGGAGGTGCATCATGCAGGGGTGGACAGCATCACCAAACAAGACCAGGCCGGTGACCGTCACACTGGCAGACGGCCTTAATCAAGCGGCGGAGCCAATTGAGATCGGAGACGGCCAGGCCGTTAGTGTCCTCAACCTGGACTCCGCGCTGTACCCAACTCTCCAGACACGTGAGGGATTCAAGCTGATCAGCCAGCACACCGGCTACATTAACCGCCTGTTTCGGTTCAAGCTAGAATGGTATTGTGGCAATCAGCGCGGCTTATACAGGCTTACAGGCGGTATATGGTCGACCGTCTATGAGTATGGTAATGATGACAATAACCGGCTGTGGGATGTAGCCATGTTTTTTGATGCAGGCAAACTATATTTCCTTGACGGCAGCCTACAACTACGACAGTGGGATGGTACGACACTGACGACTTTGGGATCAGCCCCAGCAGCCAGCTCCTTCCTCACGACACACGCAAACCGGTTCTATCTGGCTAATCGTAATGACAACCTGCTCAGTTTCTCCGGACTGCGGGATGCCGCAGATTGGACCAGTACAGACAAGTTCACCGGTACAGGCAAGATTACGGTGGAAACTTCAGACGGCGAGCTACCTACCGGGCTGACGATGTTTAGTAATCACGTCATATTGTTCAAGCGGTACACTTTACATGAGTTGTTTGGTGAGGATTCCACGAACTTCAATATGACGGATCCTTTCCCGGTTGGGTGTATATCGGACCGGTCAGTTACACAGTCCAGGACGGCACTTTATTGGCTCGGGCCTGATGGTGTTTATGAGTATCAAGGTGGATCTACTCCGGTACGTATCAGCGAACCAATCAAGGATTATATTGCTTCAATTAACCAGGCAAACGCCCGTCACTGCTGCTCCGGCACAGATGGGCGTTTTTTATATGTCTCTTTGGTAACAGGCGATGCACAGCTACCCACTGTAACGCTCAAATATGACATTGCAGGGCGGCGCTGGTGGCCTGTTAGCTTTGTGGCGACAGCGTATTACTTGGATGGGCAGACGCTTTATATGGGCACGGCAGATGGCCGTATCCTACAAGCTGGCGGCGTGTCGGATGCTGGAACTGCGATTAGTTGGAGCATTGAGCCGAAGCCGTGGAGCGATGGTGCAGAGATCAGTAGAGCGGCGCTTCATAAGTTCTGGCTGATCGCGGATATTGAAGTCGGGGCAACGCTCAATGTGGCTTACGCTCCAGGTACGGAGGGCGGCGACTGGACCACAGTACGGACAATTACGAACGGGGACGGCGTGATTCGGTCATATAAAATACCGATTGTAGTCCGGACGCCGGAGACCTGGTTCCGGCCTAAGCTGTTTGGCACGGGTCAGGTGAAGATTCACCGGATCATTCGGGAAGTTACAAGGAGGGAAGCTTAATGGCTAATGTACAGCTGCCGAATATTAATACGGCAGAGACGGACATCAAGGTATTGGTCCCGCAACTCCTTAATGCATATGCCAAGATGACCAAGGAGCTGACTTTCCTTCTGAACAACCTAGACACCCGAAACCTGAATTATGTGGATGGGGATCTGCTGGTTGAGGGTACAGTGACAGCCGCGAAGCTGATTGTTGATGAGCTGTCGGCAATCAGTGCGAACCTGGGTTACATCACTGCCGGTATTATTGAATCGATTGAGATTTACGGCTCCTATATGTCCACCAGGCGAAACGGGTATCCGAAAGCTGAGTTTAATGATAGCGGGGATCTGGTTGCCGTTTGGACAGATGAATTCAATTATGTAACCATTGAGCCAGGGATCACCGAAGAGCCGACGATGACCTTCAGGAAGGCTGGAGCTGTCTCATTGGTTTTAGGTCCTGCATTTGGACTGACTGCACTGCTTGCTAATGTGAGTTTACTAGTAGGTACTCAAAATGGAAGTTTGACTCTTAAGTGTGGAGATGGCATTTTAGATAAAGTAATCGTACCAACTTGGAGCAAATTTGCTAATTCTGATACAGGACAGTCATTGGATGCCGCACTTAATGAAAAAGCTACATTAGGTGCATCAACTGAACCAGCAGGCGGGGCGAATGCAGGGATTCCTATTGGTACGAAACTAACTGTGGACGGCGGAGGATATGTTGTGTGGAATGGCGTACCTTCTCATACACATATGCAAACGTAAATGCTATAATATGACAAAATAGTAGTTACGGGGAGTGATAGATATGAAGAAGGCAGTAGCTGGATTTATTGCGGGCATAGTATTTATGATTGGGGCTCAAGCTTTTGGAGATTCTATTTCAAAAATAGGCAAGAAGATCCAAACTGAACTTAGTGTTACGGTTGACGGAAAGAAATTGAATGCGCCTGCCATAGCAGTGGATGGTACAAGTTATGCGCCTGTCCGTGCTATCGGTGAGGCTACCGGATATGATGTTTCTGTTTCCGGGAAATCAATAGCTTTAAAAAAGGAGAGTGCTAATGTGACTTCGACAAATGAAACGACTCAGCCTGCGGCTTCTGCACCGGTACCTACGCCAAATGAAAACACCTCACAAGCTACAATAAATAAACTAGTAGCTTTAAATGGAAAAATCGCCTCAAAGGCTGCTGATATCGGCTTTACTGAAGCTCAACTCAAGGACGATCCAAACAACGCTGATCTAAAAGCAAAGCTGGAGAAATACAAAGCCGAGTATGCTGATCTATTGGCTCAGAAGGCCGCGCTTGAACAGGAAGAATTGAACAAGTAACATAGCATGTAACCGATAAGGGCTCTTCATTGTGGAGGGCTCTTTTTTATGCAAAGAAAGGAGGCTGACCCTATGGCTACAGGCTCAACGGGCACGTATGGCGGGGCAGATTACAATACCGCTGACGCAGCCACGAAGAAGAAGTTGGTTCAAACACAGATGAAACTCGGCACGGATCCAGCGTTCAAACAGAGCGAAACCACCCGAGCGCTGGAAGCATACAGAGCCCGGCAAGCCGCGGGGCTTGATACATCCGCTCAATCGAAATACCTGACCTCAAATCTTGGATACGCTGGTGCGCTTCCGACCGCTACGGCTGCTTCTGCTTCACCAGTAACAACGGCACCAGTGAGCGCACAAGCAGCAGTTAGAACGACAACTGATCAGAGCAGTGAACTGATGGATCTCATGAAGGCGTATGCCACTAAACAGGCAACGCCTTTTTCTTATGATGTAAAAAGTGATCCGGCTTATCAAGCTGCGCTTCAGCGGGCGCAGGCTGGCATTCAAACGGGTAACGCTCAAGTGCAGGCAGAAAACAACCGGAGGGGCATTCTGAACAGCACCATTACTACAGATCGTGGCTCTGAAATTGCGGCGGAAAAAATGGGTGAGGTGGAAACCACAGTCGTGCCGCAGCTTATGCAACAAGCCTATCAGCGATATGCGGACCAGCAGAACCAGGAGCAGCAGCAATTCGCGAATCTCGGCAGCTTGTCCCAGATGTACACCAACGAGGATCAGCGGGGCATCGACAATACAAATACACGGGCAGGCTTAACGGGGAACCTGCCGGGAGACGAACAGGCTCAGCAGCTATACTCCCAGCTCCTGACGCTCAAACAGCAAGCAGAGTCTTCCGGTGTCACTGCTGCTGAGCGCACAAAACTGAGTAATCAGGCAAATGGAATCCGGGCAACGCTCTCTTCCATGGGCGTCGATGTCAGTAAGCTTGGGGCCAACTCTAATTACAGCGCAGCCAGTCAGGTGACTCCCGCGGTCCGTACATTGCAAGGCCAACAGCTTGATCAACAGGCGGAACAGCAGCAGTGGGATAACCGGTTCAATTACGGCCAGGCTATTGGACGGTTTAGCAATGGTCAAAAGACACTTCAGGCGCAGCAGATGGATAGCGCAAATAACCAGTATTCTGAACAGTTTGCTTATCAGAAAGCGCGCGACGCGATCACAGACCAGCGCTGGCAAACGGAATTTGACGAGAATGTACGTCAGTATGGTCTCGGGTATGGGCTGCAGCAGCTCTCACAGTCCAGCGATGATGCGTATCGTCAGGCACAGATTGCTCTCTCGCAGGACGACAATTCCCGTGCCTGGGCTCAACTGGATTATGAACAGTCCCAGCCAGCGGCATCTAAGTATGTCGGCATGACAGCCAACCAGGTGCTGGATAACATCAAGTCGTTATACACAGAGCCTGTATATGAGGCAGATCCCGACGACCCGAGTGCTCGGACAAAGACAGGCGAGCAATTGACAAAGGATCCTGCGAAACGAACAGAAATGTTTGAATCTGTAGTAGATGCTGGTCTGAGTGATTCGGAAACCAAGCAGATTCTGCTGTCATTAGGCTATACGTCCAAAGACATTGATGCCCGCATTAAGCAATACTCGGGAAACTGAGTAGCCCCACAGCTTCGGCTAGTGGGGCTTACAACAATTACTACAAAGCTTCGGCGGACGCAAAATCTAATCCGAAAAATTATGCGATTGCATCATCGGCTATATCTCAATCCTTAAAAGCAGCAGGTAAACCAGCAGAATGGCAGAAACCCCTTGAAGAATTGGTGGCACGGGAGAGCAGCTTTAATCCTAACGCAAAAAATCCTAAATCTACGGCTGCTGGGTTATATCAGTTCTTGAATGGCACTCGTAAAAATTATGGTGGAAACAGCGTAGACTGGTCTGATCCAAACCAGCAAGCCAGAAAAGGACTTCAATATGTAATAGATCGTTATGGGGATCCTTACAAAGCCCTTCAATTTTGGGACAAAAATAAGTGGTACTAAGGAGTGGGCGGAATGTCAACGTTTGACGCGGTTCGTAATCGAAAGCGTGGAGAAGAGGCTAAAAAGAGAGTGCTGGAGCGGACATATTCCACAGCTCCAGATGCCGGTAGTTCTATTTCGGACAGCCTATTCACTGCTGTACGTAACCGGAGCTTCGTTGAGCCTGTGGAGGATCCAGCCGTGACCGCCGCAAAATCTAGACTCTTGCAGAACACTCTCTCAAGCGTAGGTGTCGGTCCGCAGGTGCAAGGATTCAAGCTGCCAGAAGTGAAGCCTATTGACTTCAAAGCAGAGCAAGCTCAGCAGAAACAGCTTGCTCCTTTTGAAGGCAAACTTCCCGCTCCTTCAGCGCTTCAGTTTCCACAGTCGACAATTCAGGATGCTATGAAGGATAAGGTCCCAGCTGCTTCCTTGATACAACAGACAGGGCGCGGCACAGTGCCAAAGACGCAGTATGAAATTAACAAGGAAAAGATCGAGAGTGCGCCACCAGTTATCAAGCAGTACGCCCAAGCTATGAACTTTTTGACGGAGGGTAATCCACTGGGCGTTGCCCTGGGTAATGCCTTCTCAGGCAACAGTGGGGCGACTCAGCGGGACAGCTCTGGCAACAAGACCGTTGATAAAATTGCGGATTTGGTGAATGACTTCGTCACTCCGCTACTCACGCCTACAGGTGCGCCTGTCGGGATGGGCCCGAATGTTGGTACGTATGAGGTGGCTGGCAAAGCAATGTCGAGCAAGACCGGTCAAGCTGCAGTTAACAAGGTCGCTCAAGGCATCAGCAAGATTGCTCCGAAGGTCAAACCAGATACCGCGCAAATTATCGCAAGACAGGGATTGACAGAGACCGTGGCAGGGCCGCTGCAAGGTGTTGCTGCGGGGTTAGCTAACCAACAGGACAGTAACGAGCAGATCAAGATGAATGCCTTGACCGGGCTTGCTGGGGGCGCTGTACTTGGCTTCGGTGGTGCGTCTATCGGTGCGGGCCTTCGAAGTCTGTTCCGGAGTAATGGTATTCCAGAGAGTGAAGCAGCTGAACTACTAGCGCTGCCTGAAGGTCGTGGCACGGTTAGACAATCAGCTGCAGCGGGTCGATCCGCGATTCCAGCGGGTACCGATCCGATTGTTAATCCGTATGCGTTAGAGCTTCCAGAGGCAACTGCAGGTACGCGGGCAGCTGCGGACAATGCCCTTAATGGTCGTTCTGGACTTCGGGAGATTGACCAGGCTGTCCATGAGTTGAATACACGTTATGAACAAGCCGTCATCGATGAATATAAGATCCTGAAGGAACAGCGAGATAACCGTGGCGGGATTCAGCAAGGATCCCTTCAGAGAGATGCTACTGGAGAAGTGATTGGCAGGTCAGGCAGACAATCCAATAATCCGCGATGGTATCAAGAGTTTTATGCCGCTAACGGCAAGCAGCCTGCAAACAAGGATCTTTATGAATTGGCCCGTGATCGGGTGGACAATGGGTTTATGGATGAGGTGGGGCAAGTGCCATCCTGGCGGTCGCAAACTGGGTATGACGAGCAGCTAGCAGGGTATCAGCAGGCAAGGGCTACACTGACCGGTAGTATCCGGGAGATTGATCCGGTGCTTCGGGTTACAGATTCGCCGCTTGTGAGCAAGGAGCTTAAGGATATGCGCCGTACAGGGTCGCAGCAAGTCCGAAAGCCTATCGGTGAGTCTGTAGCTCCAGCTAAATCACTGGAGGCAGAGCTAACGGCGCGAGAGCAGCAGATCAATACCAAGCCGCTCAGCGAGTGGACACAAGAAGATATCGATTATTTAATGGAGAGATCCAAGGAGACGCCTGCTCAGGATCCGGTTACCCCGGAGACAAAGCCCCTGTCTATCGGTGAGCCAATCCTACGTCCTGGACAATTCGATGAGCAGTCAGGGCTGGGTATCGCGGCAGGCCAGCGGGCAAAGCCATATGATTCACTCAAGACAGAGACACGTTCGCAGCTGGTGACCCGGCAGCAGAAAGACCCAGTGTCTATAAAAGGGACCAGTGACCGGGCATATACGGCACTGGTGGATGACCTCCATCCGCTCAATCAGCAAGATAAGATCCTGGAAGATTTGATGGAGGAACCGCTGAAAGCATCTGAACGGGTGCATACGCTGGGCCTGGCATCCCGTGGAGCTGATGTTATTTCCAAACGGATAATCACTGACGGCCTGGTTGATTCAAGTGGACAGGTGGTAGGGGACTCGCTGAAAAGCATCCTGAAACCGCTAAACACTTTAATGAAGAAGAACAAGCACATCTATGTGGACTTCGAGGACTATCTGATTAATAAGCATGCCTTGACTCGGGCAGAGCGCGGCGAAATGGTGTTCCGTGATGATCTGGCCTGGACACCTGATTACGGGACTCAGAAGGTAGCTGAGTATGAAGCCATGTTTCCAGAATTCAAGGAAGCGGCAGAGAAATTCTACACCTTCAACCAGCAAATGGTGCAGTCTTGGCTGGTAGACACCGGCATCATTACGCAGGACACCGCACAGGCTTGGATCGACAAAAATCCGTTCTACGTTCCGAATAAGCGCCAGTTCACCAAGCTTGAAAAAACAGGGAAGGGCTATGGCGGCGATAAGCAAGGCTTCGCGAACCAGTCCAATCCAGTCAAAGGTTATCAAAAAGGAGGCTCCCAGCGAAAGATTATCAGTCCGATCGAGGCGACCATCGAGAACGTGGATGCTTACGTAAAGGCAGCCAAGCGTAACCAGGTCATGCAGCAGTACGTGAAAAATATCGAAGTGGATCCGGCAGCGTTTCGGGATTGGGCTGAGATCGTGAAGCAGCCGGAGAAGCCTGTCGATGTCCGTAAGTTGCTTTTAACCGACGATATGGATACAGACGGTATCGATAATCTGCTTGCTCGCTTCAGCGACGACTTTGACGCCGCCATGCAGCGCACGAAGCTGGACAAGGACAATATTGTCCGGACTATGGTAGATGGCGAACCGGTTCATGTGCTAATTAAGGATAAGCAGCTACTGTCCGCTCTGACAGCACTTGGACCTGAGTCCGCGGGTTGGATGCTCAATCTGGTGGGTAAGGTGACCAACAACATGAAACTGTTGACCACCGGCAGCAATCCAGTATTTTCACTGACCCGTAACCTGTTCCGGGACATCCCGCAGGCTTACATTGCATCGACCACCAGAGATAATCCTATCGGGTTTATTTCTGATCTGGTCAGTGCAGCAATTGATATAGGCGGACAAAGAGGTGCTTACAAGCAGTTTCTGAATGCTGGGGGCGGACACGCTTCATCTATTGCAGCTGACCGGAACCTCTTGGCACAGAGCAAACGAGCTGTGCTACCCGGGATGAATGCACCGGTAAGAAGGAATTTGGGTCGGGCAAAGGATCTATATGAAAATATCTTGAACGCCGTGGAAATTGCCCCCCGGCTTGCCGAGTTTAAGCGAGCATATGAACAGACAGGCGATCTGCAGGCAGCTCTTGCGGCCGCTCAGGATGTGACGGTGAACTTTAAACGGCGCGGGGCGCTTGCCCGTGAGATCGATAAGGTGTTCCCGTACTTCAACGCAGCTGCTCAGGGTTTGGATAAGACGTTCCGAACCTATAAGGATAATCCGGCCAAGGCGCTTACCAAGTCGATCCTGGCTATTTCGATTCCGACTCTGGTGCTCTATGCGATTAACCGTGATGACCCAGCATACAAGCGCTTGAGCCGGAAGCAGAAAGATGCCTTCTTGATGATCCCTAAGGGAGGCGGTACATTTTTTAAAGTTGCCAAGCCACAGGAGCAGGGGACCATTTTCAGCGATATTCCGGAACGCCTGATGCGGCTCTTTGCCGAAGAGGATCCGGCAGCGTTTCGGGATTTCGCAGACCGGCTTCGCACTACATTCACGCCACCTGGAGTTCAGGGTGCGTTGAAGAAAGGCGGGGCCACTGATAAACTGCTGGGTGCTGCCGGTGATACAATTTTTGGGCCTATCGCAGATCTCGCAGCAAACAAGAACTTCAGCGGATCGGCTATCGTTCCGGGGTATTTGGATAATCTGTCACCAGAGCTTCAGTACGATGCGAAGACGACGATTCCGGCCAAGAAAATCGGCGATCTAACCGGTACATCTCCAAAGCAACTGGATTACCTTGCCCGGCAGTACACTGGCTTTCTTGGACAGTTTGGACAGCCTCTGCTTTCACCTGGGGGCGACGTAGGAAGTGCACTCAGTCAGCAGGTTACGGCTGATCCGGTGTTCACGAATGACCTGTCAACAGAGTTCTATCATTATAAGGATAGGCTGGATCAAGCCAATAATGATAGCGATCTCCGCGAGCTGCCTGACTGGTATTCTGATAGCCTGCGCAAAAAGTTGGCGAAGATCAGCAAGCAGATGTCAGCGATCCGTACAGACATGCGTGAGATACAAGATGACAAGTCCCTGAGTAACAATTCTAAGCGCGATGAGCTTCGCAAGCTGCAGCAGTCTATCAACGACATGGCAGAGCGAGGTAAAGATTTGGCCCGAGACAAAGTTCCATACTAATTGAGGCGCACTCTTCCTGGGTGCGTCTTTTATATACCAATAGATGAGGCAGAGAGGGGTCTTACCAATGGGAGATGGGGGAGCAGAACAACAAGGAGGGACTGATGATGTAATGCCATTACAGCGTCTGGAGGAAGTGGAACGTAGTTTGACTAACTTGTCGGGCGAATTTGCTAGGTTAGCGGCAGAGAATGTGACCTATAGTAATAAGTTGTTGTTCCTGGAAGAGAACGACCACAGGCATGACGAGAACATTAAGCACATTAAAGAATCCACGATCAAGATGGAGATTCAATTCAGTGCCATTATGGGCAAGTTCGACAGTCTGGAGAACAAGATATTTTCGTTGCTACAGCAAGCCAATAAAGACAGCGGATCCGAACGTAAAATGTGGCTTGATTTTGTCAAATACATCATCGGCATCACCATTGGTGTGATCGTCGCAAACCAATTCTTAGGGAGGTAGTTATGAATTATCGAATAGATCACATACCCGTTAACACACCGAATAAGCGCCGTTCAGGGCTGATCATGCTGGCAAGGACAATAACTATCCACAACACAGGCAACCCGTCCAGCAACGCCGCAGGGGAGCGCGCTTGGCTGACCAATCCAAGCAATGAGCGACAAGCCTCATTCCACATCGTCGTGGATGAGCGGGAGGCTGTGGAATGTATTCCGCTAAACGAGAACGCTTGGCACGCTGGAGACGGAAGTAAAGCGACATCCGGCAATCGGACATCCATCGGCATTGAGATCTGCGAGAGTGGCGATTATGCTAAGACGCTGGACAATGCTGCGGAGCTGGTAGCCTCGATGCTTAAAGCCAGAGGCTGGGGTGTGGACCAACTGCGGCGGCATTATGACTGGTCCGGTAAGATTTGCCCAAGGCTGATGTACGATGGTGGTAAATGGACCGGCTGGACAGAGTTTAAAGCACTGGTCCGAACCAAATTACAGGAGGATGAAGACGTGATGATAGATAAGGCAAAGGTAGTCATCAACGGCAAACCGTTTATTGGTGGGGTGGTGATTAAGGGTACGACCTACATTCCACTACGGGCAGCTGCTGAGGTATTCGAGGCGACAGTCGGCTGGGATGGAGTAACGAAGACTTCGACACTTACAACCAAGGAGGAAAAATAACTATGGAAACGAATGAAGTTTTGAACAACGTCTTGGCCTTTGCGACACTGATTTCGGTGTTCGTCCTGGCAGTGGTGCAGCTAGTGAAAACTATGGTGAACGTGCCGAAGAACCTGCTGCCCTTCATTGGCCTGGTCATAGGGTTGCTGGTTGGTGCTGCAGCCTATCCGTTTACGGACCTAGACCTCACGCTGCGGCTGTGGGGTGGCGGTTTGGCAGGCTTGTCGGCAACGGGTCTGTTTGAACTGGTGTTCAAAGATCGGCCGGGATCATCGAAAGAGTAGACAACCATCACTGGAACTGATAATATAAATTTACCAAATCCGGAAGCACCGGTAAGCCTCTGCCAAAACAGGGGCTTTTTTCTTGTGGATAAAAGAACATGTGTTCGCATATACTGGAGCCAGGAGGCGATAGTTATGAGGGTGAACACTGACGGGAAAATGCTCACGAATGATGAGAGGGAAATGGTTCGGGACTTAATACTGCTCCCTTACATAGATACGATGGTTGCCAAAAGCCTGAAGGAAATCGAACGATCGGGTAATGTACTCAGCAGATCATATATAATAGCCGGTCGCTATATCCAAAAACGGATTATTCAGGAGGTCTACCATCTGCGGCAAGAACTTAAACGCCGAAACATCAAAGTGATTGAGGATACTCAGGATGATTTCATTACTTACAATACAATCCACTTTCGCGGATATCAAGAGCGTTTTGGCATGACTCGTGATGTAATGCGTACCGAGATCAGCTTAAGGCTCACTCGATACACAGCTGATCTCGGTGATGTATTAAAAGAGCAGATGATATGAGCAAAGCCCCTGTCAGCCATTACGGCCAACAGGGGCTTTATTATTGACCGAAAGGTGGCGTAGTATCGGCTTCTGGTATAGAAGAAAACAGTATGATACAAAATGCCACCTCATTACAGAGAGATTAATGATTTGCCACCTTTTTTGCCACCTTTCATTATTTTTTAGGGTAGCACTTATCGTATTTATTGAATAAAATCGCGTAGATATAGGGTCTATAGAACAAAAATCGAGGCCCTATTTCTAGGGCCTCTTTCATGGGAGAGGAGAAACCGGACGAAGAGCTTATGGGGAAACGTAAGCCTGCTCCGCGGTTGTCTACGACATTTTGTGATGTCGATAGTTACATGATGTCCCGGTTGCTCCAGTCTTATACCTGTGGACGTTAAAAAAATCTGCTGGCCTCAATGTGACAACGGTAGACAATCTTTTTATTTCAATAGACAATTGTGGTACTATAGGCTTGGACTTGTGCCTTAATCGGCATAATAAACAGAGACATAGAGCAGGTGAATAATTGGTGAGAGTTGTATCGGGAAGTGCAAAGGGGAGGCCCCTGAAGAGTGTTCCGGGCAGCGGAACGCGGCCTACAACCGACAAGGTAAAAGAAGCGGTGTTCAGTATGATCGGTCCTTATTTTGAGGGCGGGGCAGCGCTTGATTTGTTTGCAGGTACTGGCGGTCTTGGCATTGAAGCCTTGAGCAGAGGGATGGACAGTGCGGTATTTGTGGATATGGAGCAGAAAAGCATCGACACGGTGCGTGCGAATCTGAAGGCAGCTAAGCTGGAAGCGCAAGCTGAGGTTTACCGCAATGATGCCGGCAGAGCCCTTAGCGCGCTGGAGAAGCGGGGACGTTCGTTTGATCTTGTGTTCCTGGACCCGCCGTACAGGCTGAAGCATGGTGATGAGCTGATGATGGCGATGGCGCAAAAAGGTCTGCTCAGATCAGATGCGGTCATCGTGCTGGAGCATGAATCAGGTTATGCCTATCCGGAGGATATTCCGGGGTTCTATAGAACCAGACAGGCCGTATACGGCGAGACGACAATTTCAATCTATCAGTATGAATCCGCTCTCCGTGAAGAGGCTGTGAGTGGTAAGGAGGGTAATGATGAGTCTGCAAATTAGAAAAGAACGTGTTGCCATTTATCCCGGGAGCTTTGATCCGGTTACGATGGGACATATGGATATTATCCGGCGTGCAGCCAAACAATTCGACAGACTGATTGTTACCGTGCTTAACAACCTAAGCAAGAATCCGATGTTTTCGGTAGAAGAGCGTACGGAGCTGCTGCGGCAGGCCACTGCGGATATTCCGAATGTGGAGGTTGACAGTTTCCGCGATCTGCTGGTTAATTATCTTCGCCAAAAGGATGCCCAAGTCATTGTCCGCGGGATCCGCACGGTCACTGACTTTGAATATGAATTGCAGAACGCATCCATTAATCATAATTTGGACCCTGAAGCGGAAACGATCTTTATGATGACCAATCCGAAATATTCCTACCTTAGCTCAAGTGTGGTCAAGGAAATCGCCCACTTTGGCGGGAATGTGTCGGATTTTGTGACCCCTGAGGTAGAACAGGCAATGAAGCTTAAATTCAGCCGTTTAGACGGCGGAGCCAAGTAACAGCAGATACAACGGCAGACAGAGCGATGATCATCATCAGCAGCAGCGATTGCAGGCCCAGCAGCTGGGGGACTACGTTCCATACGTTCAATGCTCCCAGTGTTGCGGTCGATTCGGCAACCTCGGGAACCGCCGCCGCCGGCAGTACGGTTTCACGGAGATTCATCAGCGGGTTCCATAATAATAGGGTAAAAGCAAAGGCAAATACTCCATGCAGCAAGCGGACGGCGGCATAAGGCAGGAAAGAGATTTTCGCCCTTTTTAGCAAGGTAAGTGCTTGGAGCTGGCCGCAAATTCCGCTCCAGCCGAGAGCAGCTGATAGCAGGGCCAGGCCTGTGATCCCCATGGAACTAAAGGCGTGAGGTGCTGTCAGTTCTGAGGTCAGTGCATTTGCTCCGAGATGAATCTCCAGAAAACTTGCCGCCAAAGCAGGAGGCAGCTGTGGTACTAGAGAAGTAGCAATATTTATAACAACAGCGAACATAATCATGTAGCCGCCGATAACCATCAGGCTTTGAACGGCAGTTGAGACGGATTCGCCGAGCAGCTTGCCGAATCCGCGGCCATCTCTTGCCCGGGCTTCTGATACAGCCTGATGAATCCGTCTGGGCAATGAAGCCGTTTTGCGCTGTGATGGAACTACCACCGGAGCTCCGGTTTTCGGCCGACCTGTGAGCAGGGTCGCGGTTACGCCTGCGGCAAGTCCCGAAATCCAGTGGATGGCCAGCAGGTTATATCCGGCGGCAGGACTGTGCAGAAAAGCAACGCCGACTACAATGAGCAGCGTAACCGGACTGGCGAAGTGGGCGATGGAAGCCAGGCGTCCGGCCTCCTTGTCCGTAATGCTGCCCTGCTTATGCAGCAATTGCACACCGCCTGCACCAGCCGGGAAACCGGCGGTCATTCCTAGTGCGAGTGTCCAGCCTCCGGCCCCCGGAAGGCGGAAAATCCTGGTCATCAACGGCTCCAGCAGTACTCCGAGTCCATGCACGAATCCCGTGGCTGTGAGCATTTCTGATAACATCAGAAAGGGCAGAAGCGCCGGGAAGACAAGTGTCCACCAGAGCTTCAGACCCTGAAGGGAAGCCTGGAATGAGGACTCCGGCGATAAGATAATCGCAATGGCGAGCACAATGGCAACGGCCCCGGACAGAAAGGGAACCGAGGCTGAAGTGAACCGGCGTATTTTAAAGTTATTCATTATGAGCATCACCTCTTCATAACTTAGGACATGGGCTGAGACTGTTATCAATTTATGCAGGGCAGACAACCATCATGCCACAGCGTAGAGGATACAGCTCCGAAGTTTATTTGGAGACATAAGTATAGAGCCGCGGGGAAAGAAGGGAATTGCATTGAGGCAACTGAAACGCCGGGTAGGCGTTCGCGCCATAGCCTACTTGTTTACTTTTGTGGTTATACTCTATGTTGCAGTATTTATGAATACTCCATATCTCGTGTATCAGCCGGGCAGTACCTCAGAGGTGGCGCCGATGATCAAGGTGGAGAATGCCGATCCGCAGGAGCAGGGCACATTCATGATGACGACCGTATCCGCGAGCTACGCCAATGTTGCCCTATTAGTGGCTTCTGCGTTTAATTCCAATGCGGAAGTCGTATTGAAAGAGACCAGGCTAGGGGACAAGAGTGAGCAGGAATATGCGGCTGAGCAGGTATATTATATGAGCAGCTCCCAGTCTTCTTCCGTTCAGGCAGCCTATCATGCTGCGGGCATTCCGTATGAGGATGTTGTAGACTATCTGTATGTCTTCTCGGTTCCGGAGGAAAGCAGCCAGGACCAATTTCAAATAGGCGACAAAATCATCCGTGTTCAAGGGCAAATTGTGCCTGATCCCACTGCGCTCTCCAAACTGCTCTCCTCAAGCAAGGTTGGCGATCAGGTAGAAGTCGTGCTGCAGCGGGACGGTAAGGAAGTCAAGGAACAGGTAACACTGGTGGAGGTTAAAGACAAGGAGACTGCAGCGGGCCGTCCTGGATTTGGGGTTGTGATTGGCGCGGTGCAGAAGGTACAGCCGAAGGAAGCAGGAAAAGCGGTCAGCTTTGTGGATACCAGTGTCGGAGGACCCTCCGCAGGCCTTATGTTTACGATGGAAATTTATAACCAGCTAACTAAGGGTGATTTAACCAAAGGTTACCGGGTAGCGGGAACCGGAACTATTGACGCTGAAGGCAAGGTAGGAGCCATTGGCGGAGTGAAGCATAAGATTGTTGCTGCAGACCGGGAGGATGCGGAGATTTTTTTCGTGCCGGTTAAGAATTATGATGAAGCCAAAGCCAGAGCGGATAAAATAGGCACATCTATGAAGCTGGTGCCTGTATCCACTCTGGATGAGGCGCTGAAATACATGGAAGAGCTCCCGGTCAAACCCTAACCGGCGGCAGTAAGAAATCGCTGTACAAATCAGTACGCAGAGGATTGGCGAAAGCTCCGGCATATGCGGCGGAGGCTTGGAGATCGCGTTCAAGCATGGGATGTGAGAAATGGGCAGGACTCAGGACAACGGGAAGGGAGGCACTTCTCTTCATGTTCTTGAGCAGCTTTCTGCCGCTTTCGCTGAACCCCAGAACCCTAATGTAACCAGGGCCTTGGGACAGCCGGGAAGGTGTCATTTCCTCCTTGTTGTGATTCAGCAGGGCATGCAGCAGCAATCTCTGCAGCCGTGTGTGCGTGTAGCGTCTGCTCTTTAATGCTTGCAGCAATGTGCTGACCGAGAATTGTTCAAGCTGCGGCATGACTCTCAGCAGCCGGTTCTCAAGCCCTTCATTCATATCCTGCAGGGACCTCAGATCTGCGGCAGTATGCGTAGTCAGCATATGACGGAGCTGGGTGCGGAAGTCTTCCAGGCTCAAAGGGCCTCTGCCGGCTGCATGCTCTCTTTCCAGGATGGACACGCTATATTCTGGCATGAATTCTGCAGGAGAGCCGCCTTCATTAAGAAGCCGGCGGATCGCTGTGGCGCTGGCAATGGAAGACCCCGTCTGCAGCGGGTCATGGAAGCCTGCGCCAGTGCGCGGCACGGTAAGAGGTCTGATGACACTGCCGAGCCGCCGCAGGGCGATCAGGTAATGCAGGCCGAGACTGTTGTTCGGCTGCCGCAGCAGTTCTTCGGCATCGAAGGGTTTCTCCTCTCCCGGGAGAGACCCTTCCCAGACTGCCGCCGCTGCTGCGCTGTATGCGGCGGGGAAGCTTGTGCCTAGCGCCATGAGGCGGCGGATCTCGCTCTGAAGCTCGCTGCTTTCTTCGGCCAGGAATCCGGCCAGCGGCAGCAGCTCACCCAAAGTGCCGGCTTCAGAGCCGAAGCACAGGCTGTCCACGACCCCGGTCGCTTCCAGCAGGGATACAGCTCCGAAGGCGAACCACTCTGCCGGTTGAAGCGCATAAGCGACCGGCAGTTCAATCACGAGATCGGCGCCCATATGCAGCGCCATCTCCGTGCGGGCCCGTTTACTGACCGCAGCCGGCTCGCCGCGCTGGGTGAACGGGCCGCTCATGACGACGATCACGCTGTCCGCGCCGGAGATTTTTTTGGCTTCGTTGAAATGGTGGACATGCCCGTTATGTAAAGGGTTATATTCTGCTATTATGCCGACGGTTGTCACAGCTGCTTCACTCCGTATTCTGAGAAATATGGTGATTTAATAGTTATATCATAAATTGTCCCTCTTCCTGAAACAATATAAAGGGAAAATGGTTGACAAAGTTCGGTAATAATAGGTATAATAAATTTTGTTTGTTTGGAGTGATGATTATGAAGATTCACTTTCGCAAAATGGCAAATGTCGATGAGCCTCTGAATATTCATGAAACTATGGATGTCAGCGAGCTTGTCAAAGGGCGAAAGGATATACTTGCTGTTGCACCGCTCTTGGTGGACCTTAAAGCGCTGCCCGCGGATACCGATTGTGTGAACGTGGTGGGAAGACTGAGTGGAGAGGTGGACATGTTATGTTCACGTTGTCTCACCGAGGTCAACAGTAAGCTGAACATTCCTTTTGCGGAGACTTTCAAGTGGCTTAAGGAGCCAATTCTTCCCGAAGATGAAGATGATGAACTCATTTACATCAAAGATGAGACTGTGGAGCTTGTCCCGTTCGTGGAAGAAAACTTCGTACTGCACTTGCCGGATTCGGTATTGTGCAAGGCAGACTGTCTTGGTCTTTGTCAGAAATGCGGACAAAACTTGAACGAAGGCACCTGCAGTTGCGACAACACAGTGATCGATCCTCGACTCGCTGGGTTGAAAGACTTTTTCAAATGAAGTATGACTAAGACCAAATCCCGCGATAGGCGGGTTAAAACCGAATTAGGAGGTGTAACACAATGGCAGTACCTCAACGGAGAACGTCCAAAACACGCCGTGACAAACGCCGCACCCACTTCAAACTGGTTGTGCCGGGCATGGTGAAATGCGAACAATGCGGAGAGCTGAAACTGGCTCACCACGTATGCAAAGTTTGCGGAACTTACAAAGCAAGAGAGATCATCAAACAATAGTTTCTAAATAAGAGTAGCACTTCATCTAATGGTGGGGTGCTATTTTTTTGGGGAGGGGTAAAGATATCCCTCCGTTACCTGTGTGGAAGCCGCGTGGTTATGCCGCTTTTCAGGCAAAGCTTTATTTTTGCCGCAGCATGCTTTATACTACATATTAGTACCAGGTTCTAAATGAAGTTTATGACCTTTATATTGATGACGATAGCGGCCTTCTCGCGGCCGGATGCTAGGTTCAGCATGTGCCAGGAGGTGAGCCGCCATAGAGCGGATGTCCAAGAAAGAGCGCCAGCAGCAGCTGCTGGGTATTATCGATGGCAATCCATTTGTGACCGACCGGGAGTTGACCCGGCAGCTCAAGGTGAGCATTCAGACCATCCGTCTGGACCGGCTGGAGCTGGGGATTCCGGAGCTGCGTGAACGGATGAAGCAAATGGCTGAACATTCTTATGATCAGGTGCGCTCCTTGCCAGCCAATGAAGTGGTCGGTGATATTGTCGATCTGCAGCTGGACAAGAGCGGCATTTCCATATTTGAAATTCGTGAGGAGCATGTCTTCTCCAGGAACGGGATCGCTCGTGGCCACTACGTGTTCGGACAGGCCAATTCGCTGGCGGTTGCCGTGATCAATGACGAAATTGCCCTGACCGCTTCAGCCGACATCCGGTTTGTGCGCATGGTCCGGTTAGGCGAGAAATGTATTGCCAAAGCGCAGGTGCGTTCGCTCGCTGGCCGGAACGGCAAAGCTGAGGTGGACGTATTTACGTATGTCGGAGAAGAACTCGTGTTTCAGGGCCATTTTGTGGTGTACCGGTCTGCAATTGAAGAATACAGCGAAGGGGGAAACCGCAGTGCTGATCGCCATTGATGCCATGGGGGGCGATAATGCTCCTGAATGCAATGTGGAAGGGGCATTGTCCGCGGCCGCGGAATGGAGCGATACGCAGATTGTGCTCGTCGGCGACGAAGCCAGACTTGAGCCGCTGCTGAAGAATAAGCCGTCCAATGTGACGGTGCGTCATGCGGGGGAAGTGATTGGCTCCGATGAAGAGCCGGTCAAAGCAGTCCGCCGTAAGAAGGATTCATCCATGGTTGTGGCTGGACGTATGGTGCGTGAAGGGGAAGCCGATGCCATGATCTCTTCCGGGAACACAGGCGCGCTGATGACCACGGGGCTGCTTGTGGTGGGGAGAATGGATGGAATAGAGCGCCCGGCGCTTGCTCCGATGATTCCCACGCTCGATGATGTCGGCGTACTCGCCCTTGATCTGGGTGCCAACATGGATGCCAAGCCCCAGCACCTTGCACAATACGCGCTGATGGGCAGCATCTACCGCAGCAAAGTGCACGGAATTGCCAAGCCGCGTGTAGGGCTGCTGAATGTGGGGACTGAGCCGGGCAAAGGGAATGAATTGACCAAGGAAGCGTATCCTCTGCTAGCCGCATTACCGGGAATTCACTTTGTCGGCAATGTTGAAGCACGTGATGTGCTGACGGGTAATTGTGATGTGCTTGTTTGTGACGGGTTTGCGGGCAACATTCTTCTGAAGACACTTGAAGGTACGGCGGGCGCTATGTTCTCTCTGCTGAAGGAACAGTTCAGCCGTTCGCTCAAAACCAAGCTGGGTGCGGCTATACTGATGCCGGAGCTCAGAAGCCTCAAGGGAAAGATGGATTACAAGGAGCACGGCGGAGCGCCGCTTCTCGGTCTTAGCGGTCTAGTAGTGAAAGGGCACGGCTCATCTGACGGCAATGCGGTCAAGAATGCAGTCAGACAAGCGCGGATTGCGCTGCAGGCGGGTCTCGTGTCCAGCATATCCAAGGAAATTAGCGGGAAGTGAGTGACGATATGAAACAGTTGCGTCCGGTAGGAATAATTGGTACAGGAAAATATGTGCCCGAAAAAATATTAACCAACAGCGATTTGGAAAAGATAGTCGAAACGAATGATGAATGGATTGTCAGCCGGACAGGGATCCGTGAACGGCATATTGCCGCTCCGCATGAGGCGACCTCGGATCTTGCTTATGAAGCTGCGCTGAAGGCGCTGGAATCAGCAGGCATGAAGGCGGAGGATCTGGATCTCATTATTATAGCAACAGTTACACCTGACAGCTCTTTTCCGTCTACAGCCTGCATTCTGCAGGACAAACTGGGGGCCAAAGGAGCCGCGGCCTTTGACTTGTCCGCAGCCTGCTCCGGTTTCGTCTACAGTCTGGCAACAGCAACCGGATTTATCCAGAACGGGATGTATAACAATGCATTGATCATTGGAGCGGATACCTTGTCGCGGATTACGGATTACACGGACCGCAACACTTGCGTGTTGTTCGGAGACGGCGCGGGAGCGGTTATTCTCGGCGAAGTTCCGGAAGGCAGAGGTTTCCAATCCTTTGATCTCGGTGCTGAAGGCTCCGGAGGCAGCCTGCTGAAGATGGAAGCGGGCGGCTCGCGTATGCCGGCTTCCCAGCAGACGATAGACGACAAGAAACATTTCATCTACATGAACGGCCGTGAGGTGTTCAAGTTCGCTGTTCGGGTGATGGGTACGGCTACCGAGCGTGTGCTTACCAAAGCAGGTCTTGCTAAGGAAGACATTGATCTGTTCGTGCCGCACCAGGCAAATATCCGCATCATTCAATCGGCTATGCAGCGTTTGGATCTGCCGGAAGAGAAATGCGTAATCAACGTCGACAGATACGCCAACACGTCTGCAGCTTCGATTCCGCTTGCGCTGGTTGAAGCAGCGGAAGAGGGCCGGATGAAGGAAGGCGACACCGTGCTGATGGTTGGCTTCGGCGGCGGCCTTACTTGGGGTGCCTCGGTACTGAAATGGTAAACATATAAACGAGCAATGAATTCAAAGAACTCGGTGTGCCTGCCGCTTGATTTGCAAGCCCGGCAGCTGCACTGTTTACGGGAAGGAGTTCGAACTTATGGGTAAAATCGCATTTGTCTTTCCCGGCCAGGGTGCACAGGCAGTTGGGATGGGTAAGGATGTATATGACGCTCTGCCGGATAGCCGTGCGGTGTTCGAGAAGGGCGATGAAGTGCTTGGGTTTCCGCTGAGTAAACTTGTATTTGAAGGTCCGGACAGCGAACTCAAGCAAACGGTAAACACACAGCCTGCGCTTGTAACAACCAGCGTAGCTTATCTGGAAGCATTGAATAAGCATGGACTGAAGCCAGACTACGTTGCGGGTCACAGTCTGGGTGAATACAGCGCTCTTGTGGCTTCAGGCGTACTGTCTTATGAGGATGCAGTCAGCCTTGTGCGTCTCCGCGGACGTTTCATGGAAGAAGCGGTTCCTGGCGGACAGGGCGCTATGGCAGCTGTATTGGGTGCAGAACGCGAAGCTTTGGCTGAGCTGTGCAACAATATTTCCGCAGAGGGCAACCCGGTTGAATTGGCAAACGTCAACTGTCCGGGTCAGATTGTAGTGTCCGGATCGCTCGAAGGTGTGAATGCTGTCGTTCAGCGTGTAAAAGAAGCCGGAGGCAAGCGGGCAATTCCGCTCGAAGTCAGCGGACCGTTCCACTCTTCTTTGATGAAGGAAGCTGCCGAGCGTCTGGCAGCTGAACTGAAAGGTATAACCTTCAATGCACCTTCAGTTCCTGTAATTGCCAATGTTACTGCCTCGCCGGTTACCGATCCCGAGGAAATCCGCGGGCTGCTGGTACGCCAGGTGTTCTCGCCAGTACTCTGGCAGGACAGTGTAGAGTGGCTGATTGCGGCGGGTGTGGACACCTTTGTTGAGATTGGCTCCGGCAGTGTGCTGGCAGGACTGATCCGCAAAATTGACAAGAATGTCAAGGTAATCAATCTCAATAGTCTGGAAAGCATCCAGACAGTCAATGGCTTGGCTTAATCACAGCGCAGGATAAAGGGAGGGGGAATACAGAATGTTCTCAGCATTAAGAGGCCAGACGGCCCTTGTAACCGGCGGTTCCCGCGGCATCGGCCGCAGCATAGCGCTTCTACTCGCAGAGCATGGCGTGAAAGTGGCCGTGAACTATTCCGGAAGTGAAGCTGCAGCGCAGGAAACAGTAGCCCGGATAGCAGAGCTAGGCTCCGAGGGGATTGCCCTGAAGGGGAATGTAGGCAAAAGCGATGAGGCGGAGAATCTCGTTAAAGAGGTCCTAAACACTTGGGGCAAGATTGACATCCTCGTTAATAATGCCGGCATCACCAGGGACAACCTGATTATGCGCATGAAGGAAGAGGAATTCGATCAGGTCATCGAAACGAATCTTAAAGGCGTGTTCAACTGTCTAAAAGCAGTCACACGTCCGATGATGAAGCAGCGTTACGGGCGGATCATCAATATTTCTTCGGTTGTGGGTGTGACGGGGAATCCTGGGCAGATTAACTATACTGCTGCAAAGGCAGGGGTAATCGGCATGACGAAAACTGCTGCCCGCGAGCTTTCTTCACGGGGAATTACCGTGAACTGCATCGCTCCCGGTTTTATAGACACCGATATGACCCGTGAGTTGTCCGATGAAGTCCGCAGTGAGCTGATTAAGGGAATTCCCCTTGCTCAGCTTGGGCGGCCGGAGGACATTGCTATGGCGGCGGTATTTTTGGCCTCGGAAGGGGCTGCTTACATGACCGGTCAGACACTTCATGTGGACGGCGGTATGTACATGTAAGATCAAACCAGCGTATAGGGATTATGGGAGAAGCGGGAAGAAGCGCCCGGAAAGCGTTTTTTACGCTCTATGGTATTTTGACTTCATATCTCGTATAATACCAAAAGAGGAGGTGAACCGGATGTCCGATGTATTGGAGCGTGTAAAACGCATTGTCATCGACCGCTTAGGTGCCGATGAAGCTGAGGTAACATTAGAAGCGTCTTTCAAAGATGATTTAGGTGCTGATTCTCTTGATGTAGTAGAATTGGTTATGGAATTGGAAGATGAATTCGATATGGAAATCTCTGATGAAGATGCAGAGAAGATTACGACCGTGGGTGAAGTTGTGAAGTACATACAATCTCATACCTAGAGTCATATGATTGAGGGTCCCGTTCCTGCTAGGGCGGGACTTCTCCTCATTTTACAGCACAAATGAAATACAAAAGGATGCATATTTGCACCTTTACGGGGAAAATAACAGAACCGCAGAGGGGTTAATTTTTGCGGCGACTGCAGTTTATATAGACTATTCAGAGAGCATGTATGTTCAATTATGTTGAAGTATACAGCCTACAGATGGGGTGATTGCGTTTGAGTCATAGAGTGGTTATTACCGGTATGGGCGTGATGACGTCACTGGGTAAAGATTTGGATACGTTCTGGGATAGCCTCATGAACGGGAAATCCGGTGTTTCCAAGGTTGAAGCCTTTGATGTCAGTGAATACACTACGCAAATAGCAGCTTCGGTTAAAAACTTTGATGCGGAAGAGCGTTTTGGCCGCAAGGAAGCCCGCAAGATGGACCGTTTCGTTCAGTTCGCGGTAGCAGCCGGAGAAGATGCGCTGAAGGACAGCGGACTTAAGATTGGTGAAGATATTGATGCGGAGAGAATTGGTGTGTCCGTCGGATCAGGTATCGGAGGTCTGGGTACTTGGGAAGACAATCATAATCTCCTGCTGGAAAAGGGGCCTAAACGGGTCAGCCCGTTCTTTATTCCCATGATGATTGCCAATATGGGCTCCGGCCAGCTGTCGATCAATCTTGGTGCAAAAGGTCCTAATACAACAACTGTGACAGCCTGTGCAACAGGAAGCCACTCCATAGGGGAATCCTTCCGTCTGATCCAGCGCGGTGACGCGGATGCGATGATCTGCGGCGGTTCCGAAGCTACCATCCGCCCGACAGGGATGGCAGGATTCTGTGCCATGCGGGCGATGTCCACCCGCAACGACGAGCCGGAGAAGGCCAGCCGTCCATTTGACAGCGCCCGTGACGGTTTTGTAATGGGTGAGGGTGCCGGGATTCTGATTCTGGAATCGCTGGAGCATGCTGAGAAACGCGGGGCGAAGATCTATGCCGAAGTGATCGGCTACGGTCTGAGTGCGGATGCCCACCATATGACGGAGCCGGATCCTGACGGCGCAGCACGCTGTATGAAGATGGCGATCCGAGATGCCGGTATCGCACCGGAAGAGATTGATTACATCAATGCGCATGGCACTTCCACGCCAGTAGGCGACAGATCGGAAACGGCTGCCGTGAAGAAGGCACTTGGAGATCATGCTTACAAGGTTGCAATCAGCTCCACGAAATCAATGACAGGCCATTTGCTTGGTGCTGCCGGCGGTGTGGAAGCGATCATTTGTGGTCTTTCCCTGCAAAATAACATCATTGCCCCAACCATCAATTTGGACAATCCTGATCCGGAATGTGATCTGGACTATGTTCCGAATGAACCGCGCAAAGCAGATCTGAATATTGTTATGTCGAATTCGTTCGGATTCGGAGGACATAACGCAACCGTAATTCTCAAAAAATATAATCAGTAAGGGGACAGTGCAGTGAAAGGAGACCTGAAGCAGTTACAAAGTCAACTTCAAATCCAATTTCACGATGCTGTACTTCTGAAGCAGGCCTTTACCCATGCCTCTTATGTGAATGAACACCGTTTCAATCAGCATCAGGACAATGAGCGTCTGGAGTTTCTCGGAGACGCGGTTCTGGAGCTTACGGTTTCTGAATATTTGTACAAGTTGCTGCCGGACAGACCGGAGGGTGAATTGACCAAGCTGCGGGCCGCTATTGTATGCGAGCCTTCGCTGGTCAAGTTCGCTGAGAGCTTGGGTTTCGGCAAATATGTATTGCTGGGCAAAGGGGAAGAACTTACGGGCGGACGTACTCGCCCGGCCTTGCTAGCCGATGTGTTCGAATCCTTCGTGGGAGCGCTTTATCTCGACCAAGGACTGGAAACGGCGCGGCGGTTTCTTGATCATCATGTATTTCCGCTGGTGGAGACGGACGGCAAGCTGCAAATGCAGATGAGCGATTTCAAGACGGAGCTTCAGGAGCTGATACAGCATCACGGATTGGGTACGCTGGAATATCGGATTATTGAAGAACGGGGACCGGCGCATGAGCGCGAATTCGTCTCTGAAGTTTATATGTCCAGCCAGTCACTCGGCAAGGGCAGCGGCCGTTCCAAGAAAGAAGCGGAACAACAGGCTGCAGCTGCAGCGCTTTTGCGTCTGAAGGAAGACGGCGCCTGAGTGATATGGAACTTAGATAAGGTAGCTAGCAAAGAGCGGTAAAGGTCTGAATCCGGCAGGGAAAGCGGAATTTAGACCTTTGCTGCTCTTTTTTAAATATCGTTAGATTGAACAAGCTTTTTAGGAATTTATGGATATCGTGTAAGAAGTGGATGAATTCACGTTGAAATGAAAGGATTTGCCCTTTTTTGTGGTTTGACAATCTTTATGGGGTAGGTTTAACATGTAATTAATTAAATAAATTACCATAATAGGGATGTTGAGGCTGGGATGTAGTGATGTCTGAGACTGTTTTTGAATGCCAGGAGAAGATGCGAAGACTTGCCGTTAAGATTGTGAAGCATTATCGCGGCAAAGGTCCGGAGAATGTAAAGGTTAGGATAGAGTATGAGTCCTTAATCATTATAGAGATTCGTGGAATTCTCTCCAGTTTATCTGAAATTTTGCTCAAAGAAGGTGCAGTACATTTAGTTACAGAATACTGGAAGGTGCTGAAGCCTTATTTGGAGAGAGAGTTTATGGCAGAGATCGTAGAAACGCTTGGCAGCCCCTTTACATATACCTGGAAGATCGAAGACCCGAATCCAGGGGATAGGGCAATTATTATTCAATTGAATAAATCGGTTTGATTAGAGAGAATGGACTTTTGCTCCTTAGCTTTTTAATAAGCCAGTACATTGTGTATTTCTGATTATACCTTGTATTGGCTTATTTTTTTGTTGCTATAATTGTGCAAAAAATCACAAGGAGAGGTGAGGAACTATGGAGAATAAAGTGCTGACTGTATGTCCGTATTGCGGAAGTGGTTGTCAGATGAATTTAATTGTTGAGGAGGGGAAAATCGTAGGCGCTGAACCAGCGGATGGAAGAACGAACGAAGGGAATCTGTGTCTTAAGGGTCATTATGGATGGGATTTTCTGAATGATCCGCAGATTCTTACCGCCCGTATCCGCAAGCCGATGATTCGTAAAGCAGGGACACTGGCAGAGGTATCCTGGGAAGAAGCCATTCAGTATACAGCCGAAAAACTAACAGCAATCAAGGAAAAGTATGGACCGGATGCAATCATGGGAACCGGTTCAGCCCGTGGCCCGGGAAATGAAGCCAATTATGTCATGCAAAAATTTATGCGCGCTGTTATCGGAACCAATAATGTTGACCATTGCGCTAGGGTATGTCACGGGCCGTCCGTAGCTGGGCTTACCTATTCGCTAGGGGATGGCGCAATGTCCAATTCAATTCCTGAAATTGAGGACACGGATCTGTTGTTTATTTTTGGATACAATGCAGCGGTTACCCATCCCATTGTGGCGAGAAGAATCGTTAGTGCAAAGCAGAAGGGCGCAACGATCATTGTAACCGATCCCCGCAAGACGGAGTCGGCCCGCATTGCAGATACTTGGCTGCCCCTTAAAGGCGGCACGAACATGGCGCTTGTCAATGCCTTTGGTCATGTGTTAATTGCTGAGGAGTTATACGACAAGCAGTATGTTGAGAAATATGTGGATGGTTTTGCGGAATATAAAGCCAGTGTACAGAAATATACACCTGAATATGCGGAGAGCATTACAGGTGTGCAAGCGGCTGAGATCCGTAAAGTAATGCGGCAATATGCGAGTGCGAACAAGGCGATGATCCTGTACGGTATGGGGGTATGTCAATTTGCCCAAGCCGTGGACGTTGTAAAGGGTCTGGCCTCACTGGCGCTTCTGACCGGCAACTTTGGCAGACCTGGCGTCGGGATTGGTCCGGTTCGCGGCCAAAATAATGTACAGGGTTCCTGCGATATGGGGGCATTGCCAAATGTCTATCCGGGATACCAGTCTGTTACAGATGACAAGATCCGTAAAAAATTTGAAAAGGCCTGGGGAGTGGCTTTACCTCGCAAAGTCGGGTATCGGATTACCGAAATTCCTCATCTTGTTCTAAAGGAAGACAAGGTGAAGGCCTATTATATTTTTGGCGAAGATCCGGTGCAGAGTGATCCGAATGCTTCAGAAGTGAGAGAGACGCTGGATAAATTAGAATTTGTAATTGTCCAGGACATCTTCATGAACAAGACGGCCCTGCATGCCGATGTGATTTTCCCAGCCACCTCCTGGGGTGAGCATGACGGGGTCTACTCCTCAGCTGACCGTGGATTCCAGCGGATCAGAAAGGCCATCGAGCCTCCCGGTGAAGTAAAGCCTGATTGGCAAATTATCAGCGAGCTTGCCACGGCGATGGGCTACCCGATGTCCTACAGGAACACGGAAGAAATATGGGATGAAATGAGGGGGCTCTCCCCGTCGTTTGCCGGAGCCAGTTATCGGAAGATGGAAGAACAGGGCAGTGTTCAGTGGCCTTGTCCGTCAGAAGATCATCCGGGCACACCGTATTTATATGAAGGGAACCGGTTTACCACTTCCAGCGGCAAAGGACAGCTGTTTGCCTGTGAATGGAGGGCACCGCTGGAGCAGCCGGATCAGGAATATCCGTTGTCCTTGTCCACAGTGCGTGAGGTAGGGCATTATTCGGTTCGGACGATGACCGGCAACTGCCGTGCCCTCAGTCAACTTTCGGATGAGCCTGGTTTCATCCAGATGAGCCCGGCGGACGGATCAAGCTTAGGGATTGAAGACGGCCAGCTTGTACATGTTGTATCCCGCCGAGGCAGAGTGTTAGCCCGGGCACAGATCAGCAACCGTGTCAAAACCGGGGCCACCTATATGACCTACCATTTCTGGATTGGGGCCTGCAATGAGCTGACGGGTGATTATCTGGACCCGGTCTCCAAAACTCCGGAATACAAGTATTGTGCGATCCGCATCGAGAAAATTGCAGATCAACTGCGCGCGGAACAACAGGTTCAGCAGGAATATGAGGCGCTCAGAGCGCAGATGCATGTGGAGGCGAGACCGGTATGAATAATGTACAGCCGAATCCGTTTGTCATTGCCGAAGCGGGCAAATGCATAGGCTGCAAGGCGTGTGAACTGGCATGTTTCGCAGTTCATAACGATCACAATGGGGTTGGGGCGGCGGTGGGTACTGTTACGGTACCGGTTATTCCCCGCCTGCATGTCATTCGAACAGAGAGCTTCACACTGCCGGTACAATGCCGCCAGTGCGAGAATGCGCCTTGTGCGGAGGCCTGTCCGGTTCAGGCGATCCGGCAGGAGGAGGGGACGATAGTTATTCATGAAGAGAGCTGCATAGGCTGCAAAGGCTGTGCCATGGCCTGTCCGTTTGGTGCCGTCAGTCTGTATAAAGCATACAGCAACGGCAAGGTAGTCCCCCAGATTCAACTGAAGGAGCGGCAGCATAGCGCGATGGTACATAGCGCCAAAGTGATCGCCTATAAATGTGATTTATGCCGGACCAGGGACCATAAGGACGGCGCTATGGGAAACGTTCCGGCTTGTGTAGAGGTCTGTCCGGTAGAGGCACTGTCACTGGTTCATCCGGATACCAGTGTATCCAGGTCACGGACAGCCGCCGCCATGCGACTGTAACACCACTTCAATTCAGAAAAGAAGGTTGCACTATGTCGTATAAGGATCCAATCATTCATATTGACGAACAATTATGTACCGGCTGCAGACGTTGCGCGGCTGTATGTCCTGTGGATGCCATTATCGGCGAACCAGGCCACCCGCAGACTATTGATGCTCATCGCTGCGTCGTTTGTGGACAGTGTGTGCAGATTTGTACCGCTTATGCTGCGGACAACGAGTCGACGACAGCCTCACGAGCGGTAAAGTTACAGGAAAGAGGGCAGCTCCCCAACGTGCGTGAGCCTTTGTTCGCTGCTTATTCGTCAGGGGATATCCAGAAGGTAAAAGCTGTTCTGGCTGATCCGAAACGGTTCAAGGTGGTCCAGTGCGCTCCTGCGATCCGAGTATCTCTGGCGGAGGAGTTTGGGCTCCCCTTCGGCACTTTAACCCCGGGGAAAATGGCGGCGGCGCTGAGACGGCTGAAGTTTGACCGGATTTATGATACGAATTTTGCTGCGGACGTGACGATTATGGAAGAGGGCTCAGAGCTGATTGGCAGAGTGATGTCAGGAGAGCGGCTGCCAATGTTCACCTCCTGCTGTCCGGCCTGGGTGAAGCATGCGGAGACGGCAGCACCAGAGCTGCTGGAGCATTTGTCCAGCTGCAAGTCCCCGATGCAAATGGGTGGAGCCTTGTTCAAGACCTACGGAGCGGAGCTGGATGGAATAGCACCTTCGGATATTTTCAGCGTCGCGGTTATGCCCTGTACCTGTAAAAAATTTGAATGCAGCAGAGAAGAAATGAGTGTGGATGGTTGCCGTGAAGTGGATCTCGTTATTACTACAAGGGAACTGGCCAGCTTAATCAAGGATCAAGGCATCGATTTCATTCATCTTCCCGACGAGCCGTTTGATTCACCGCTGGGCAAATACTCTGGAGCGGGCTCGATCTTCGGCGTCACAGGCGGTGTGATGGAAGCTGCGATACGAACGGGGTATGAACTGATCACCCATGAGCAGATTCCCAATCTGCAATTGGATTTTGTCAGGGGAGAGGAAGGCATCCGGACGGCAGAAGTTCAGATTGGCGATTTGGAGCTCAAAGTGGCAGTAGTTGCAGGACTGAAATATGTAGATGCTGTTTTGGCAAAAGTCGCAGAGGGCACCTGCCCGTATCATTTCATTGAAGTGATGGCTTGTCCCGAAGGCTGTGTCAGCGGCGGCGGACAGCCCAAGCTCCTGTTGGAAACGCAGCGGAAAATTGCTTATCAGGCCAGAAAGAGCGCCGTCTACCGCCACGACTCTCATCAGAAGGTCCGCAAATCTCATGAGAATCCAGATATTATTAAATTATATAAGGACTTCTTAGGTGAACCGTTAGGCCATACTTCACATCATTTGCTGCATACCAAATTTGTTGACAGAAGTTTTAAGGAGGAGATGTCATGAACCGGTTTGTCATTGCCGATCCCGATAAATGTATAGGTTGCCATACTTGTGAAGTAGCCTGCGTAGTTGCCCATGCCGGGAATAATATGTTTCTTCAGGAAGAGAGCGGGGCTGACTTCTATCCCCGGTTGACAGTCGTCGAGACCGATGAAGTTACCGCACCGGTGCAGTGCAGACATTGCGAGGATGCTCCTTGTGCCAATGTGTGCCCGAATGGCTCCATTACGAGCAAAGACAACAGTATTTTCATCAATCAGGATAGCTGCATTGGTTGCAAGACCTGTATGCTGGTATGTCCTTATGGGGCGATTACAATGGTTTCGGCACATAAAGGTGGCCAAAAGCAACTTCAATCCGGGCTTCGTTCCAATACAGCGGGTTCATGGAGCCGCAAGGAGAGAATTGTGGCGAACAAATGTGATTTGTGTGAAGACAGCGGCAAGGGCCCGGAATGTGTGCGGGTATGCCCCACCAATGCACTCCAATTCATCGTACCAAGCCAGATTGAGGATTCCATTTCCCGGAAAAGACTGGCAAGTGCGCAGTCATTACAGCAGTTCGGCGGTTTTTCGCGCCTCTAATTCAGTCACTATAACGCAGAAAGCAAGGTGGAGCGTTTGTCCGATATCTTGGTCGATCACTTTGGTCGTTTACATAATTATGTACGTATCTCCGTTACTGAGCGCTGCAACTTGGGCTGTCAGTATTGCAATCCGGGCAGAGTAGAAAAGGCTGTGGAGGGTAACCCGCTTACCTTTGACGAAATTGAACGGATCGTAAGGGTACTTGCTGAGATGGGGGTAACCAAGGTGCGTCTTACCGGAGGAGAACCGTTGATGCGTCCGAACCTGGAAGAACTGGTGGCCAGGTTAAGGGCTATCTCCGGGATTGAACGTGTCGGTCTGACCACGAATGGACTGCTGCTCGCCCCTAAAGTGCAGAAGCTGCGTGATGCCGGGCTTACAGATCTCAACGTCAGCTTGGATTCTCTAATTCCAGAACGCTATTCCAGAATCACTGGGGGCGGCGATGTCAGCAAGGTGTTGCATGCTTTAGCAGCTGGTTTTAAGGCTGGCTTCGAGGTACTGAAGCTGAATATGGTCTTGATGAAAGGTGTAAACGATGATGAAATTGAATCCTTTCTGCAGCTGACTCAGAAATATCCGCTGCACGTCCGCTTTATTGAATATATGCCCATGGGTCATGATATCAACGGATGGGAAGCGGGATATATGCCTTTGGATGGAATACTGGAGCGGTGTGCCAAGGCTGGTTTTAGTGTTGAAGCAGGTCCGGACCCGGGTAGGACAACTGGTGAGCCGGCTGAAAAAGCAGCAGATTCCGGCCCGGCCCGTTATTTTCGCATCCAAGGTGCGGCAGGGAAATTTGGCTTGATTCATCCGGTCAGCCAGCATTTCTGTAATTCATGTAACCGGCTGCGTATTACAGCAAACGGTCACGTTAAGCCGTGCCTCTTCTGGAACGAAGAGTTGTATATCCGGCCTTACATCGCTCAATCAGAGCTGCTGAAGCAATTGTTTCTGCGCGCCTTGGAAGCCAAACCTGGCCAGCATATAATGATGGACCAACCGGGCACCAAGCCACCCCTGAAGGCCACAATGCGCCTGATGTCGCAAATTGGGGGGTGAAAAACAATTGAACGACGATCCAATGTTTCGGGTGGAATCGGATGCTCTAGGGAGTGAAGCGGTTCCTAGTGGGGCTTATTATGGAATTCACGCGGTAAGGGCGCGGGATAATTTTGCGGTCAGCGGCCGGCCGGTGAATCCGCGGATCACGCGGGCCATTGTACTGGTGAAGAAAGCGGCAGCCAAAGTAAATGGCAGGCAAGGGGGTATTTCCGAGCAGGCGGCTGCGGGTATTCTATCTGCTTGCGATGAAATTCTGCAAGGCCAGATGGATAAACACTTTATTGTGGATGCGTATCAGGGCGGAGCGGGAACGAGTACGAACATGAACGTTAACGAGGTGATAGCCAATCTGGCCATCGAGAAACTTGGTGGCCATAAGGGGGATTACCGGCTGATCCATCCGATAGATCATGTGAATCTCTATCAATCTACCAATGACGTGTATCCCACTGCCATGCGAATTGCGATGATTCCGCTGCTTCGCTCGCTTAGTGAAGAGTTCGCCTCTCTTCAGGAGGCATTGCAGGAGAAGGAGCGGGAATACGCCGATGTGTTAAGGTTAGGACGGACGCAACTCATGGACGCACTGCCCATCATGGCCGGACAAAGCTTTGGTGCTTATGCCAAAGCGGTTGCACGGGACAGGTGGCGGCTGTACAAGGCGGAGGAACGGCTGCGGGAGATTAACCTTGGAGGAACGGCAGTGGGCACAGGAATGAATGCCCCCCTTGCTTATATTTATGCCATTGCAGAAGAGCTGCGGGAACTAACCGGAATGGGGCTGTGCCGCAGCGATTTTCCGATGGATGGCACACAGAATATGGATGTGTTTGTGGAAGTTTCAGGTTTGCTCAAAGCCGCTGCAGTGAACTTGCTGAAGATATCCGGCGATTTCCGGCTGCTTAATGCCGGGCCCTCCGGCGGAATTGCAGAATACATCCTGCCGCCTATGCAGGTAGGTTCTTCGATCCTGCCCGGTAAAATGAACCCGGTCATCGCTGAGATGGCCGGGTCAGTCGCTATGAAGGTGATCTCCAATGATACAGCAGTCACTTTGGCGGCGGCCAGCGGACAGCTGGAGCTGAATGCCTTTGCCCCTTTAATCGCAGAATCTCTGCTTGAATCTCTTGAAATTCTTACCCAGGCTGTACGGCTCTTTCATGAGCGATGCGTGCGTGGGTTGAAAGTCGATACTGCGCATTGTCTCGAGCATTTGGAACGCTCCGGCGTCATGGCTGCCGCAGCGGTGACGTATCTGGGTTATGACGCCGCAGCTGAACTGGCTACGTCTGCGGCGGCCTCGGGCCGGCCGTTAAAAGAGATTTTGCTGGAACAAGGACTGATGACGAAAAAGCAGATCGATGCCATTCTGCACCCGCTGGAGGTTACCAAACCAGGCATCCCTGGAAGATCAAGAGATTGATAAAGGTTCTAAGATAACGAAGGAGCGCATGTTATGAGCTTAAATAATACCCCGCGTGGAGAACGAATGCACATTGCAGTCTTTGGACGGCGTAATGCCGGGAAATCCAGTGTGATTAACGCTTTAGGCGGTCAGGAGACGTCCATTGTTTCTCCGGTAAGCGGTACAACGACAGATCCGGTTTATCAACCGATGGAGCTGCTGCCGGTGGGACCGGTAGTGCTCATTGATACCGCCGGATTGGATGATAGCGGAAGTTTGGGCGAACAACGTATTCGCAAAACAAATCAGGTTCTGAGCAAAACCGATCTGGCGTTGCTGGTGATAGACGCTGTCCAAGGAGTAGGCGAATTTGAGCACAATCTTTTTCAGAACCTGTCTGTCAAGAAGATTCCGGTCATTCTACTCTTGAACAAAGTAGACTTGCTCGAAGAGTATGGTGACGGTGAGGAACACACTGTAGTGGCGGCAAAGGTAGAAGAGCAGCTTCATTTGAAGCCAATGCTATTCAGTGCTCTCAGGAATACTGGGATCACGGATCTAAAAGCTGCAATCGTCCGGGAGCTGCCGAGGGACGAAGACCGGTTTCGGCTAGTGGGAGACCTGCTGAATCCCGGAGACTTGGCTATTCTGGTAGTGCCGATTGATAAGGCAGCACCCAAAGGAAGACTGATTCTGCCCCAGCAGCAGACCATTCGTGACATCATGGAATGTGATGCGGTTGCTGTTGTCACCAAGGAACAGGAGCTTGGACACACACTCAAGACGCTGGGGCGCAAGCCAAATGTGGTCATCACGGATTCACAGGCATTTCTTAAGGTTCAGGCAGATACCCCAAAGGATATCCCGCTCACGTCCTTTTCCATATTGTTTGCCAGGTATAAGGGGGATCTTCCTCAGCTTGTACGCGGGGTTCGCGCTATTGGTCGTTTGCAGGACGGAGACCGGGTACTCATTGCGGAAGCCTGCACGCATCACCGGCAATCCGATGATATTGCTTCCGTGAAGATTCCCCGCTGGCTGCGGGAACTGACAGGCAGGCAGCTTCAAATTGAACATGCCGCAGGCAGCGATTTCCCCGCAGGTCTCGGGGGTTATTCACTGATCATTCACTGCGGAGCGTGTATGTTGAACCGCAGGGCGATGCTGGGGAGGCTTGAAGAGGCGGAACATGCGGGTGTTCCAATTGTGAATTATGGTGTATTTATTGCCTACGTGCAGGGGGTGTTCCCAAGAGCTATCGAAATGTTTCCGTCTGCAATGCTGGAATGGGAGGAGGGGGTATATAACCATTAATGCGTATATTAAAGCGGGGGTGTTCCAAAAGCCATCTGAATGGCTGCTGGAACACCCCCTTTTTGTGACTGCGTACATTGGGTGCGGCCTAAAACCGTAGATCTCGTTCGCCGTTATGGATACGCTGAAGTTGCTTTAGGGTCGCTTTTTTGACCGATTCCTTGGGGATGCGCTCCAGATTGTCATGAATCGTCTGCTCTCCAATGGCCCGCATCTCCTCATCGGCGTAATCCAGCAGGTATTCCTGAAACGTCATCAGGGAGTTCGGCTGACAGACATTATGGATTTGGCCGGATTTGGCCAGCTGCATGAAACGGTCTCCCGTGCGGCCTTCCCGGTAACAGGCGGTGCAGTAACTCGGCACATACCCGTCCTGGCAGAGATTTTTGATGATTTCCATAGGGGAGCGGTGATCGCCGACCATGAATTGCGGTTTGTCATCTTTATCTTTGTTCACACTGTATGCGCCAACACCTGTGGCGGAGCCTGCGCTGATCTGGGAAATGCCCAGTTTGATTATCTGATCACGAAATTCGGCGTCTTCGCGTGTAGAGAGTATCATTCCTGTATAAGGAACGGCTATTCGCAGAACGGCGACGATTTTGGCGAAATCCGGATCGCTGACCAAGTAAGGGTAACTGTCCAGGTTCACATTCTCCGCTTCGCGCAGGCGGGGGACGGAAATCGTATGCGGTCCGCAGCCATAGGCCTGTTCCAGATGCTCGGCATGTTTTAACATGGCTATCGTTTCATATTTATAATCATAGAGACCATACAGAACACCAATACCAACATCCTCGATACCGGCTTTCATGGCCCTGTCCATGGCGGTCGTATGCCAATCATAATCACTTTTGGGTCCTTGCGGATGGTATTGCTTGTAACTAGGTCTATGATAAGTCTCCTGAAATAAAATATAAGTTCCAATTCCCGCTTCAGCCAGCTTGACGTAGTCATCGAATGTGGTTGCAGCGATATTGACATTGATCCGGCGGATACTGCCATTGTCCAGCTTCGTATCGTAAATGGTCTTTATGCAGTCGAGAATATAATCGATGGAACAATTGCGGGGATCCTCACCTGCTTCCAGCACAAGCCGTTTGTGTCCCAGAGACTGCAGAACGGTAACTTCCTGGGCAATTTCATCTGAGGTTAAGCGGCTGCGTGTGAATTCAGAATTGGAATGTTTGTAACCGCAGTACACGCAATTATTGACACAGTAGTTGCTGACATAGAGCGGTGCGAATAATACAATCCGGTTGCCGTAGATCCGTTCCTTGATATCTCTGGATACCTGATAAATCTCATTCAGTGTTTCCTGATCTTCCACATTTAAGAGGACAGCTGCTTCTTGTGAGGTCAGTCCTTTACATTGTCTGGCTTTCTCAAGAATTGCTGACACCTTGGCCCGATCCGATCCGGCTTTTTCTCCAAATCGCAGCGCTTCTTTGATCTCTTCGTCCTGAATGAAATCCGCCGGACGACTTTCATTTACTCGGCTCACGAACATCCACTTCTTTCTGGGTTCATTATTAGATTGACAAGCAGACTTGAACACTTCCAACTTGATTGCGAGATGACAACAGGCTGATTCGGTGGCTTCCTTACAATGGAACGTGCTGTGCAGAAGTGCGGGATAGATGATTCAGACTATCTCCCCGGCCCATATCCACATGGAATCCGGCAGCTTCAATCCGCTGTTCCAGACAGAATCTGCATTGGGCGGATTCGTCACCCAGACAGATTTTGTTATTGTAGAGCGTATATTGGGCTCGTACTGTCAAAGGAGAGAGATTAGGCATGACCACATTGGCGCCTGCTTGCAACGCCAGCTCCCGCCCGTTCGGGTGAGCGGTTCCCATGGCTGTTGTAGCAGGGATTAGGGCATTCGGCACGAAGAGCCGGGCAAGAGCAATCATATCCAGTGTATTTATTACTGTTCCGGCCGGCTCGTCCTTTAAGGGTGTGGCCTGATGCGGCAAAAAAGGGCCAATGCCGATCATATCCGGTTCAAGCGCCTTAAGATACAGCAGGTCTTCAGCCAAATCCCCGGGCGTTTGGCCTGGTAAACCTACCATGAAGCCTGCACCCACCTGATAGCCGAGGGACTTGAGAGCCTCCAACCGATTCCGGCGGCTGTCAAAGGTCATGGTCGGGTGGAGGGCTTGGTACAGCTTACGGGAGGCCGTCTCATGGCGCAGTAAGTAACGGTCAGCTCCGGCCGCGAGCAGTGTAGCGTAAGTCTCATCATCCCGTTCACCAATCGACAGTGTTACCGCGGTATCCGGATAGAGTGTTTTAATGCGCGCAATGAGCTCGGCCAGCTTCTCAGTGGTATACCAATCGTCTTCTCCGCTCTGCAGAACAAAGGTACGATAGCCCAGTTCATACCCTTCCCGGCAGCATTCCAAGATTTCTTCAGGTTGGAGCCGATAGCGGCTGACCGTCTTATTGCCGGAGCGTATGCCGCAATACAGGCAGTTCTGTTTGCAAATATTGGAGAATTCGATCAGCCCACGCAAAAATACACGGTCGCCATAACGTTCCATTCTTTTCAGATGGGCCAGGTGATGAAGCCGCTTTTTTAGATTCTGGTCCGGGTTCCTCAGCACAGCAATGATCTCTTGAGCTTCCAGTGATTCTTCTTCATATAATCGATCCAGCAATTGTTCCGTTGACATCACTCCCTATCCTGGAGGGGATTAATCATATAACCAAAAAATAACAATTGCTACGCCCTAGAAAAAATTGTAACAAAAGTAAAAATAGAGAACAGTGAGTTTTGTGCTTGAAATTTGAGTTTCATGGAGGGGGGAAAGCGGGACAGCCGGAGATACGATCCGGACGGGTATACACATTACATGAATTCTGACGAATGAAACCAACGGTGGTGATTCCTAACTGTTCGGCCAGCTCAAGCGCTAGTCCGGTGGGGGCAGATTTGGACAAAATCATTTCACAGCCTATTTTGGCTACTTTCAATAAGATTTCCGAAGAGATCCGTCCGCTGAAAACAACAATTTTGTCATTGAGTTTCAAATGTTGCTTCAGGCAGTAGCCGTAAATTTTGTCCAGTGCATTATGACGCCCAATGTCGCTGCGGGCCAGCAGCACACCGCCGGCATCGCAAATTGCAGCAGAATGGACGCCACCGGTGCGGTGGAACAGCTCTGATCCCGTTTGCACTTCCTCCATTAAGCGGAAACAATCGTCGAAAGAAAGTGACACATGTACCCCGTCCGCAATTTTGGCCGTTCTGGCATCATTAACGTAGACGAAGCCATGCCGGCTTGACCCGCAGCAGGAAGTTACATATCGCTTGGCGAACAGCTGACGGTGTAATGGGCTTAAGTGGTCTATAGTTACGTGGACGAAACCTTCTTCTTCCTGACTCCAAATCGCCTTGATATCCTGGAACCCTCTAATGATTCCTTCGGATGCCAAATAACCGATAACCATGTCCTCGATATATTCAGGCGTGCATACCAGAGTGACGAATTCATCACCGTTTATTTTGATTGTGACCGGATGCTCCGTAACGATAAGATCTTCTTCCATCGTAATATGTCCACTGCGGTAACGTATAATTTCCCCATGCCGCTCGGATCCGAGTTCCAATGCAATCACCCTTTTTCGTTAGAAATTGAATATCTCAACATTTCCATTAAATGATAAATAATACCATCTTAAAACACACTATTACTACATCACTTTTCCTAAAAAGTGTCAATTTAATATCTCACATACAGCCTTTGCGTTCTTCATGAATCAGAGCTATTTTAGGAGTTGAACGCTATGGTATAATGGGTCAGAGGTGATAGGCGAGTTATGTTTTTGAAACGGATTGAATTAGCGGGCTTTAAATCATTTGCCGACAAAACGGAAATGGAATTTGTACGCGGCATAACGGCCGTCGTTGGCCCGAACGGCAGCGGCAAAAGCAATATTTCCGACGGCATCCGCTGGGTGCTCGGTGAACAGAGCGCCAAATCGCTGCGCGGCGGCAAGATGGAGGATATTATCTTTGCCGGAAGTGATGCACGCAAAGCCGTGAATTACGGTGAGGTGTCGCTCACGCTGGATAATGAGGATCATGTCCTACCGCTCGATTTCAGCGAAGTTACAGTAACGCGCCGTGTGCACCGCAGCGGTGAAAGTGAATATTTAATCAATAAGCAGGCTTGCAGGCTGAAGGATATCACAGAGCTGTTTATGGATACCGGCATCGGACGTGAGGCTTATTCGATTATCGGACAAGGCCGGATTGAAGAAATTCTGAGTACGCGTTCCGAGGATCGCCGCGGTATTTTTGAAGAGGCCTCAGGTATTGTTAAGTATAAATCACGCAAAAAAGACGCGGGCCGCAAGCTGGACGAAACCGAGCAGAATCTGCTCCGGATTCATGATTTGATCAGCGAGCTGGAGGATCAGGTAGGTCCGCTCAAGGATCAATCGGAGAAGGCCATCCGCTATAAGGAGCTGCGCGAGCAGCTGAAACAGCTGGAAATCTCCGTGTACGTGCATCAGATAGAAGGCATTCATACCGCCTGGAAGGAAGGCAATGCCCGGCTTGAAACGCTGCAGGTCGAACAGCTTGAGCTGTCCACCGTCGTTTCGGCCCATGACGCCAAGCTGGAGAGCGGGCGTTCTGAGCTTCGCGCGCTGGAGGCACAGGTAGAACAGCTGCAGGAACAGCTGCTTCGTTACAGTGAAGCGAATGAGAAAAGTGAAGGTTACGGCGAAGTGCTGAAGGAGCGCAAGCGCAACCTGGAGAACAACCGCGAGCAATTGATGCTTACACTGGGCTCGGTAGGAGAGCGCTCAGAGGGTAGACAGCGCGAGCTGGCAGAGCTGGAGCATAAGCTGCAGCAGTCAAGACAGGCTCTGGAGGAGCTGCGCGCTCAACTGGCAGATGAGGAAGTCCGGCTGGAAGGAGTGGCCGGCGGGATTAGCCAAAGCAAGGAGGAGAAGCTGAAAAGCGCCTTGCTTGAGCTGATGAACCTGATGGCCCAGGCCCGCAACGAAATTCGATACGCGGATCAGCAGAAGGAAGCCTTGGAGCGGCGGATGAGCCGCAGCGTTGAGGAAAGCGGCAAATGGGTTGCGCGGCTTGCGGAGTTGTCTGCTTCGCAGAAGGGTCTGAAGGATACCATTGCCACACTCGGCAAAGAGATTGGAACGCTGCGCGGCGCCTACATCACGGAAAGCGAGCAGACCAGCAAACGCCAGAAGCTGCTGGAGGAAACGCAGAGCGGACTCCGTAAATGGGAACAGAAGCGCGAAGCCCAGGTTTCCCGGCATGAGACGATGAAGGAAATGCAGGATGATTTTGACGGATTTATGCTTGGAGTCAAAGAGGTCCTTAAGGGAGCGCGCAAAGGCCAGCTAAGCGGTGTGCACGGTGCAGTAGCGGAGCTGATCTCCGTGCCGGAACGGCTGGAGCTGGCTGTGGAAACAGCGCTAGGCGCATCGCTTCAGCATGTGGTTATGGATAATGAAGCCGTCTCCCGTCAAGCAATCACCTTCCTGAAGCAGCGCCAGCTGGGACGGGCTACATTTCTGCCGCTGGATGTCATCCGGCCCCGGCAGATTACCGGCAGCGACCGCAGTATGGTGGAAGGTGCGGAAGGATTTGTCGGCATCGGCAGTGATCTGGTCGGTTATGAGGACAAATATGCAAGCATTGTCGGCAGCTTGCTCGGAAATGTCGTTATTGCAGAAAGTCTGGAACAGGCTAACCGGATCGCCGCCAAATGCCAATACCGCTACCGTGTAGTTACGCTGGAAGGCGATGTTGTCAATGCCGGCGGTTCGATGACCGGGGGCAGTCAGCATAAGAAGAACAACAGCCTGCTGAGCCGTAAACGCCAGCTCGACCAGCTGTTCGGAGAAATTGAAGAAAGCGAACGTCAGATTGCCAAGCTGAAGCAAGGCATTGCCAAACTTCGCGAGGAGCAGGAGAACGCTGCGAAGAAGCTGGAGCAGCTGCGCCATGACGGTGACGAGAAACGTCTGGAGGAGCAACGGGTCTCCGGTGATTTGAAGCAGCTCGAACAGGAACTGCGCCATGTTCAGGAGCAGGTGGATGGTGCGGGTGCCGAACGCAGCGGCTTTGAGAGTGAAGTCCGCAGTCTGGACGAGAGCCGCAATCAGGCGGTTGCCGAGCTTGCAAGGCTGGAGAAAGAAGAGAAGGATGCCCATGAAGCTATCCGCAATGCCGAATCGGAGCGTAAGGCGAGTGAAACGGCTAAGGAAGAGCTGCAGGGTAAGCTGACCGGCATGAAGGTAAGTGAGGGGAAGCTGGACCAGGAGATTTTCTCACTGGAGGAACAGCTTAGACGCATGAGGCAAGATGCCGGATCGCAGGATAAAGAGCTGCGCCAGAGCCGCAGTCTGCTTATGACCATCGAGAAGGATCTCGAAGAGAATTCACGCGAAGCGGTCAAACAGAAGGAAGATCTGAACAACTACCGCCTGAAGAAAGAAGAGACGGCGGGTACGCTAGATTTGGCGCGCGCTGAACGGGCGGCGTTAACCCGCAAGCTGGAGCTCGCCGAAGGTGAAACCAAAGACCAGCGGCAGGCTTTAAAGGCCGTGGAGGACAAGCTGCGTTCCACCGAGGTAGCTGTAGGACGGCTTGATGTTGAGCTGGACAACATTCTCCGTAAACTGAGCGATGATTATGAGCTGAGTTATGAACTGGCGAAGCAGCGTTATCCGGTTCCCGAAGATGTGCCGGCTGCACAGCTGGAGGTGCAGCGTCTGAAGCGCAGTATATCTGCGCTTGGCGAAGTGAACCTGGGGGCCATCGAGGAGTATCAGCGCGTGCATGAACGTTATACTTTCCTCAGCAGCCAGAAGGATGATCTGGTGGAGGCCAAAACAACACTTTACCATGTCATTCATGAGATGGAAGAAGAGATGTCCAAACGCTTCAAGCAGACCTTCGATGCCATCCGCCGTGAATTCGGCACGGTTTTCTCGAAGCTGTTCGGCGGCGGACGGGCGGACCTGATGCTGCTTGATCCCGAGCATATGCTCGACACAGGCATAGATATTGTCGCCCAGCCTCCCGGCAAAAAACTGCAAAATCTGCAGCTGTTATCAGGCGGTGAACGCGCATTGACCGCTATGGCACTGCTGTTTGCCATCCTGCAGGTCAAACCTGTGCCTTTCTGTGTGCTGGATGAGGTGGAAGCGGCACTGGATGAAGCGAACGTAGTCCGCTTTGCCCAGTATCTGCGCGAGTTCTCGGAGCAGACACAGTTTATCGTGGTTACCCATCGCAAAGGAACCATGGAGGAAGCGGATGTGCTGTATGGTGTAACGATGGAAGAAGGCGGCGTATCGAAACTTGTCTCGGTGAAGCTGGAGGATGAGGAAGCGGAGATTGCCTAAATGAAAGCATTGTATTTCGGAAATGAACCGGGGAATCTGGTGTCTTAACGATAAGAGGAGGAAGAGCATGAGTTTTTTTAAGAAACTGAAAGAAAGTATTTCCGGTAAAACCGAAACGGTTACCAAACAGTTCCGCGACGGTCTGGAGAAAACCCGCAAGGGTTTCGTTGAGAAGGTATCCGACCTCATCATCCGCCGTAAAAAAATAGATGAAGAGTTTTATGAGGAACTGGAAGAGATTCTGATCGGTGCCGATGTCGGGGTAAATACGGTAATGTCGCTTGTTGAAGAGCTTCGGGCTGAAGTGAAGCAGAAACGGATTGAGGATGCCTCGGAGCTGCAGCCGATCCTCTCCCGCAAACTGATGGAGCTGCTGCGCGGCGATGACGACAACAGTCTGAAAGAGAATCCGGACGGAATTACCGTTATTCTGTTCGTCGGCGTAAACGGTGTCGGCAAGACAACAACAATCGGCAAGCTGGCACACCGCTACAAACAGGAGGGTAAAAAGGTTCTTCTCGCCGCAGGCGATACCTTCCGGGCCGGAGCGATTGAGCAGCTTGAGGTCTGGGGCCAACGGGCTGGTGTTGACGTCATCAAGCAGCAGGCGGGCTCTGACCCGGCTGCAGTGATGTTCGATGCGGTGCAGGCAGCCAAGCAGCGGAATGTGGATGTGCTGATTTGCGATACGGCGGGAAGACTGCAGAACAAGAGCAACCTGATGGAAGAGCTAAACAAGATCTTCCGGGTCATTCAACGTGAAATTCCCAGCGCTCCGCATGAGGTGCTGATGGTGCTGGATGCGACTACCGGTCAGAATGCCTTGACGCAGGCGAAGCTTTTTGGTGAAAAAAGTGGCGTTACCGGCCTGGTGCTGACCAAGCTGGACGGGACCGCCAAAGGCGGAATTGTTGTGGCGATCCGCCAGGAAATGAATCTGCCGGTGAAGCTGGTTGGACTGGGCGAGAAAATGGAGGATTTGCAGCCATTTGATTCCGGACAGTTCGTCCATGCCCTGTTCGCCGGGATGATCTCTGACGAAGATCAGAAGGAAGCGCAGGAGTAACTCGCCGCAGGCGCTTCAAACGAGGATGAACTGTGATTACCATAAAAGCCCTGCAGAACGATTCACGTTCTGCAGGGCTTTTGTCATGACCGATTGTGTGAAAAAAGCTGCCCCCTCTTAAATAGAAGGAACGGGTGCTTTTATATTTGGATACTTATATTAAAAAAACATTATATGAAAAATTCATAATAGTACTGCTTGTCAACTCACCTGCATACAATTCAATGTATAATTCACTTTCGCGCTCCCGAAAACTAAACTCATGAGAAAGGAAGCGACTCCACAAATGCTGGATGGGGTATAAACTCCATTTTGTTGTTATATATATTGACATGAACAATATCATTTACGTATTATGAGAGTAGTATTTAATATTTTCATACTTAATTCGTAAATTACGAACCAGCTTGTCAACAAACTTTACACATTATAATGATCCGAAAGGAGTCGGGCTCATGTCCAAACTTGATCCTTTGCCCGGTCTGTCTCCGTATCCGCTGCAGCATTTCTATGATGAAATGTATGCCGGTGAACGGAGCATCCGTCCTCATTACAAACATGTGAACCGCATGTTTTCCGGGATGAGCCCTGAAGAGCTGCAAGGCAAGCAGAAGCTGCTGCAGCGCCGGATGATGGAAGAAGGTATAACCTTTACGCTGTACAACCCGGCACAGGATCATCCGATGGAACGAACGATTCCTTTCGATATGATTCCGCGGATTATCCCCAAGGGGGAATGGGAGAGGCTTGAGGCTGGCATTGTCCAGCGGATTACGGCTTTGAACCTGTTCATCCATGATATTTACCACGAGCAATACATTGTAAAAGACGGGATTGTCCCGCGCCGCATGATTATCTCCAACTGTTATTTCCGGCCGGAGATGGCGGGACTGCGAGTCCCCGGCGGTGCTTATGTCACTACCTCGGGCATTGACCTGATCCGCCATCATGACGGAGAGTATTATGTGCTCGAAGACAACCTGCGTACTCCTTCCGGCTTTTCCTACCTGTTTAAAGGCAGATCACTCATGAATCAGCTTTTCCCCGAATTGTCTTTCGCCAGCTCTATCCGGGATGTGGATCATAGCTTAAACCGTTTTCTGTCTGTGCTGCGGAGTTTATCTCCGTCGAGGACCAAAGATCCGGTTATTGCGCTTCTGACCCCGGGAGAATATAACTCCGCTTATTATGAACATGCTTTCCTGGCACAACAGATGGGCATTCATCTTGTAGAAGGCCGTGATTTGGTGACCCAGGACCACAAAATTTATCTGAAAGAAATGAATAGGCTGCGCCGTGTCGATGTGTTGTACCGCCGTTTGGATGATGACTATATCGATCCGCTGGCGTTCCAGCCCAGCTCCCTGCTCGGTGTCGCCGGACTGATGAATGCCTACAGGGCAGGCAACATTGCCATCGCCAATGCACCGGGAACCGGAGTAGCCGATGACAAAGCCATGTATGTCTATGTTCCAGATATGATCCGGTATTATCTCAATGAAGAGCCGATTCTGGGCAATGTCCCCACCTACCTGTTATCACGTCCGCAGGAACGCCAGTATGTGCTCGATAATCTTGCGGAGATGGTCGTGAAAGAGACCTCACTCTCCGGCGGCTATGGCATGCTGATTGGAAGTGAAGCTACCAAGGAGGAACTGGTTGATTTCCGGCTCAAGATCCTCGCTGACCCTGCCCGTTACATCGCCCAGCCGATTATGTCGCTCTCAAGAGCACCGGTATTGTCAGGAGGGACAATGGCTCCGCGTCATGTTGATCTCCGTGCATTCGTACTCATGGGTGCGGACCGCAAACCGCATGTGATTCCGGGAGGGTTAACCCGGGTTGCCATGAAGGAAGGCTCGCTGGTCGTGAATTCTTCACAAGGCGGTGGGGTCAAGGATACCTGGGTAATGGCCTAAGGAAAATGCATATTGCGTCTGGATCATAAAATGCCGAATCACTATGTTAGATGAGGGAGTGGCGAGGATGCTGAATCGGAATGCGGAGGCTTTGTTTTGGATCGGCCGGTATATTGAACGGGCAGAGAATCATGCGCGGCTTATCGATGTGCATTATCACATTCAACAGGAAGAGGACTTCCAGGAGGAAGGACATAAATGGTCGAGGCTGATTGATGCGCTCGGGGTCAGAAATGAATACCTGCGGCAATTTGACAGCTTTTCGGAACAGGATGTATTGTCCTTCATTACGCTGGATCTGGGCAATTCCAATTCTTTATTCTCTTGTGTTCATCAAGCGCGCAACAATTTGCGCACCTTGCGTCAGCATTTGCCAAGCGAGCTGTGGGATATTGCCAACGGTTTTAATCTGTGGCTCGCAGAGCAGTCGGTAGTGGATATTATGCGGGGTCCGCATCATTTCTATCAGCAGGTCAAAGAGCGGGCGGCGATGTTCCTCGGGGCTGAGCAGTCTATCATGCTGAGGGGAAATGAATGGCATTTTATTGAGAGCGGCCGCTTTCTGGAACGGGCAGAGAACACGACACGGATTCTGCAGGCAGTCACTGTACAGTGCAAGTCTAAGGATATTAACGCAATTTATACCCAGCTTCAGGCGGTGCTGAAATCCGTGAGCGGATATCAATCCTTCCGAAGGTATTATGCAGATGCCATGTCACCGGAGAGTATTCTGGAGTTCCTCATTGTGAATGCCTCTTTTCCGCGTTCGATCCGCTTTTCATTCCATAAATTGGAGGAGCATTTAGCCAAGCTCGAGCTGGATACTTCTGAGAAGGGCTCCGGGCATGAGAAGGTCATTCGCCAGGCCGGAAAGATCAAAGCAGAGCTGGATTATATGGAGAAAGAAGAAATGTCCGGCGATCTCGTCGAGGATGTGCTGCATTCGCTGATGTTATCATGCCTGAGACTGGGCAAAACGATGGAAGGCGCCTTTTTTCGCCGTGAAGGAGTGCGGGTATGAAAATTCAGATCCATCATACGACCACCTACAGCTATCCCGAGCCGGTTACGGACAGTGTCAATGAAATCAGGCTGACGCCGCGCACGAATTACCGCCAGTCCTGCTACCATCATGAGGTTGAGGTGTTTCCCCCCGCCAATTTGCTGACTTACGAGGATTTCTTCGGCAACCGGGTTCATGCTTATTCTGTGAACAAGCCGCACACGGAGATGGTCATTCATACGAAGGCGACCGTAGTGACTTTAGATAAAGCACAGGGTAACGATCTGCCGCATCTTCCGCTGGAAGAGCAGGTGAGACTGCTCAATGATGAGAAATTCCAGAACCGGTATGTTGAGTTCATCTTGCCGACGCGTTATACGGAAGTGACTCCTGAGCTGGTTGAATTTGCTTCACAGCATCCCTTTGACGAAGCCGATGATATGTACGAGTGGACCAAAAAGCTGTCTTCGACCATCTACGAGCAATTTACGTATGATCCCGAGGCTACCAGTGTGAACACGACTGTGAAAAAAGCCTTAAAGCTGAAGCGCGGCGTCTGCCAGGATTACGCACACTTGATGATTGCGGTCTGCCGCAGTGTCGGTCTGCCTTCCAGATATGTTAGCGGGTATCATTTTGTTGGTGATTTGCAGGGAGCTAATGCCAATTTCGAGCAGGCTTCGCATGCCTGGGTGGAGACGCATATTCCCGGCACGGGCTGGCTTGGTTTTGATCCCACCAATAACGTGGAAGTAAGCTGGCGTTATATCAAACTTGGGCATGGCCGGGATTACAAGGATATTGTACCGGTCAAAGGTGTCTACCGCGGAGTATCGGGCACGCTCACCGTGAAGGTGGATGTCCGTCAGCTGGGAAACTAAATGTACAGAATCCAGGCCCCACATTGTGGGGCTTAGTTTTGTATCTGAATGAGACAAACGGGTTATATCCTCTTGTTTTGTGCATCTTTAGTGCAACTTGCTGCCTGGTTTGCACAAATTTTGCATAACCTGATTATAATCAAGGCCGATTTGGGTAATCTTGAAACAGAGCCACTTAGATGGACGAATCGGAAGGAGAGTGTACATATGAGCCCAAATATAGCTAAAAAGCAGCGTTTTCTTGGAAAAACAGCCATAATCACAGGTGCGGGCTCGGGAATCGGCAGAGCGACGGCGATTCAAATGGCGCGTGAAGGTGCAAATGTAGCCTTGTTTGATCTGGTGAATGAGCGTACTTCGATCCTGGAGCAGAAGCTGAATAAGCTCCGCAAGGATTGTGCACTGGCCATTGACGTAGACACCTCGGATGAGGAACGGATGAAAGAAGCAGTGCGCAGGACTGTTGAGCATTTCGGAGGTCTTGATGTTGTGTTCGCCAATGCTGGAATCAACGGAGCTGTGGGTCCGATTGAGGAACTCAGCCTTAGTGATTGGGAACGTACTATATCGGTCAATCTGACCGGAACCTTCCTGACGCTGAAGTACAGCATTCCCCATCTGAAGGATAAAGGGAAAGGGAGCATCATTATCACCAGCTCGATTAACGGCAACAGCAGATTTGCCAGCTTCGGCTGGTCCCCATACAGCACAACTAAAGCCGGTCAGGTAGCCTTTGCTAAGATGGCGGCACTGGAGCTGGCCAAGTTCAAAATCCGGGTCAATGTAATCTGTCCGGGTGCGATCTCCACCAATATTGATGAGAGCACGGAATTTAATGAGGATATGGAAGCTATCGTGATTCCGATTGAATTTCCGGAAGGGGCACAGCCACTCGCGGATGGACCGGGCAAGCCGGAAAATGTCGCGGATCTGGTTGCTTTCCTAGCCTCGGATGAATCCATTCATATAACGGGTGCACAGATTGTGATCGACGGTGCAGAATCCCTGTTGTCCTAACCCATACGCAGCAGGTGGTAATTCATCTGCTTCCCAGCAAACAGCCTTAACCGGTGATCAGATCAATGATCAGGGTTGAGGCTGTTTGCTGTGTTGTTCTTGTTGTAAACATACAGGTTATGGTCCATGCCTGGATTGACCCGGTATGCTATACGGTTGATTATGAGCTGCTGGGTGCATTGCTGAAACAAGCCTCAGCTACACTCTAGGGTAGTTTATAAAAAATCGGAGGCTGAACAATAAGAGGAATGAAACACTGCCGAAAGGTGGTGTTTTTTATTTTTTTTACAAGAACAAAAACCAAACAACCTAATTAGATAGTTGTAAAATAACAAACAAAATGATAATATGTTTATATTAAATAAAGTGGATTGGGTGATTGAGTTGCCGGAAGGAAAGGGTTCAGTCAGTATTTCGGAAAAATTCTGGAATGCCTCGATTGAGGAGCTAAAGCAAGGTTATATTTTTGAGACGCGAGACCGTTCAGGAATCTATACCTGTCTGGTATGCGGTGAAGAATATGAGAAGGGTATTATCTATAAGAATGACAACCATTACTATGAGGCAGAGAAATATGCTGCGCTTCATGTGGCCAATGTTCATGGCACCATGTTTAATTGGCTGCTCGGAATGGATAAGAAACTTATAGGGCTGACGGATCTGCAGAAAGGGCTGTTGCTTGCATTTCATCAGAGCCTCAGTGACGGGGAGGTTGCCAAGGAGCTAGGAATCGGCAGTACTTCCACGGTGCGGAATCACCGGTTCACACTGCGTGAGAAGGTCAAGCAAGCCAAATTGTTTCTTGCCGTCATGGAGCTGGCTGAGGAGAAACCGGGTGTTTCTTCACCATTTGTAAGTATCCCGCGCTCCGCTTCCATGATCGATGAACGTTTTGCTATTACGGAAGAGGAGAATGCCGAGATCCTTGGGACTTATTTTAAGGAGGGACTGGATGGCCCGTTATCCGAATTTCCCAAGAAGCAGAAGCGGAAAGCCGCCATTCTTCGCCAGCTGATTAAGAGGTTTGCCGCCGGCCGCAAATACAGTGAGAAAGAGGTTAACGCCATTCTGGGTGAAGCCTTCCCTGATCATGTCACTCTGCGGCGTTATCTGATTGATTATGGCCTGCTGGACCGCGAGGATGACGGCAGCAGCTACTGGGTTAAATTATAGAGCCTGTGCCCCGGGACAGAGCTTATTATTGAAGGAGAGATCAGGAATAATGGAAAAAGCAAGACGCAAAGAACTGGCCTATGATTATGCCCACTCTCATCGGCCGATGGGTGTGTACCGGATTGTGAATACGAAGAACGATAAGTCTTTTGTAGGCAGCAGTCTTAACCTGGAAGGCGTATGGAACAAGCATAAATTTATGCTCGATATTAATAGCCATGACAATAAATCGCTGATGGCCGACTGGGTAGAGTACGGGGAAGAGGCCTTCCGTTTTGAGATTCTGGAACAAATCAAACCGGAGGAGGATTTTGTGGCATCCGTGTCCGAGCTGGCCAAATACAGAAAGCAGCTTCCGGAGCTGGAGAGCAAATGGATGGACCAGCTGTCTCCCTATGGAGACCGCGGTTATCATAAACCCAAGCAGAAATGAAATGACATTCCGGCTGTGTTAAAATAAGAAGCAAAACGGGTTCTGAACACAAGGAGCGGTACGATATGGGCATGCTGTCATGGCTGGCGGAGCAGCGGATTCAGGAAGCGATGCGGAGCGGGGAATTCGAGGATCTTCCCGGGTCTGGAAAGCCGCTGGAGCTGGAGGACTTGTCGGGGGTTCCTGAGGAACTGCGGATGTCATTCAAGATTATGAAAAATGCCGGGCTGCTGCCGGAAGAGATCACACTTCGTAAGGAATGTGTAACTCTTGAGGAACTGCTGGCAGCATGCCGCAACAGCGGGGATACTGGTTCTGGTGAACAGAAAACGCTGGAGAACAAGCTCTCCATGAAGAGACTTCGGCTGCAGGAACTGCTGAGGCAGCGTGGGCTGGAGAGCAGCAGTTCCATCCTGGAGTACGGCGATAAAATTCGTCAGAAGCTGCTGAGTGAAGAAGAATAAGTCTGCGCCCGGAGGGGCGGCAGGCTTTTTTTGTCTTTCGGTATATGTGTATCCGGCTGTGAGTGTTGGAATGCAACTTTATGAGGCGTCTTGAAATTTAGGATCGTTTCGCCCATGATGATTAGGCAGGGTAGATGCAATACGCGCTGCCAATTATACCAAGTTAATCACAGATTATGGAGAGAAAAGATGAAACAGCTTCCTATTATGCAGGTGCTTCCTGACCTGAAATTGATACTGAATAAGAATAAAGCAGCTGTACTTATTGCCGAACCCGGTGCGGGGAAGACGACCGGAACCCCTCCGGCTTTTTTGAACGAGCCTTGGATGTCTGGCAAGAGTATTCTAATGCTGGAGCCCAGAAGGCTTGCAGCCCGTTCGGCGGCTGTTTATATGGCAGCCTGCCTTGGAGAGAGTGTGGGACAGACGGTAGGTTACCGGATGCGTATGGACAGCAAGGTTGGCAAAAATACACGGATTGTTGTTGTGACCGAAGGTGTGCTGACGAGAATGCTGCAAAGCGATCCTTCGCTTGGCGATGTTGGGCTTATTATTTTTGATGAATTTCATGAGCGCAGTCTTCATGCTGATCTCGGGCTGGCACTGACGCTGGAGGCACAGTCTGTGCTGCGTGAAGATCTGCGTATTCTCATTATGTCGGCTACACTGGATGGAGAACGGGTGTCGGCGCTGCTTGGCGGAGCTCCGGTAGTGGATTGTCCCGGCCGCACCTATCCGGTGGAGACGATTTATGTTCCGGGATCAGGCACAGCGCAACTGGAGCAAGCAGCGGCCATTGCAGTCCGCCGGGCCCTGGATGAGCAGCACGGTGATGTACTGGTGTTCCTGCCCGGCGAACGGGAGATCCGCCGTACCGAACGTGAGCTGCAAAGCGGGGCGCTTCCCCAAGGGACGGTGCTGCGGCCGCTGTATGGCCAGCTCCCGCAGGCCATGCAGGATGCGGCGGTGGCTCCAGCCGTGCCGGGTGAGCGCAAGGTCGTATTGGCAACTTCCATCGCCGAAACAAGCTTGACCATTGAAGGGGTGCGGACGGTGATAGACACCGGGCAGCGCCGTACGCAGGTATTCTCTCCGCGTACCGGCATGCCGCGGCTGACAACAGTGCCGGTATCGAAGGCATCGGCTGACCAACGCCGTGGCCGTGCCGGGCGGACTGCGCCGGGAGTCTGCTACCGGCTGTGGAGCAGCGAGGAGCATCAACGTCTTCCGGACGACAACGTGCCGGAAATCATGGAAACCGACCTGGCGCAGCTCGCGCTGGAGCTGGCGCTGTGGGGCGTGCGCGATCCTGCCGCGCTGCCCTGGCTGGATGCGCCGCCCGCCGCGCCTTACGCGCAGGGCGCTGCGCTGCTGCACCAGCTCGGCGCGCTGGATGCCGGCGGCGCCATCACGCCGCACGGCCGCAGCATGGCCGCGCTTGGCGCGCACCCGCGTGCCGCGCATATGCTGCTGCGCGCGGCAGAGCTTGGCGCCGCGCCGCTCGCCTGCCGGCTGGCGGCACTGCTGCAGGAGCGGGACCTCTTCAAGGGTCCCGCCGCTGCGGACAGCGACCTCACGCTGCGCGTGGAGGCGCTGTTGAGGTTTGAGCGCTCCGCCGGGACGGGCGGAGCGGACCCGGCGATCTTGCGCGCGGTGCAGCGCGAGAGCCGGAATCTCCTGGCGCAGCTGCAAGCCGCGCCGGAAGTGCCCCGAGACAGCAGCGGCACAGGACTGCTGCTGTCGTTCGCCTATCCCGACCGGGTCGGGCAGAAACGCGGCGATGGCGCGTTTCTGCTGGCCGGCGGCCGGGGGGCGGCGATGCGGGAAGGGCAGCCGCTGTCGCGTTCGCCCTATATTGTTGCCGCCGGCGTGGACGACCGCGCCGGGCAGGGGCGGATCATGCTGGCCGCAGATCTGCCTGAAGAAGAGCTGCTCCGTCATCATGCGGGCAGTTTTACAGAGGAACGGGAGGTTTACTGGGACAAAGAGAGCGGAAGCGTCAAAGCGCGCCGGCGTACGCTGCTCGGCGCTCTGGTATTGAAAGAGACCACGCATGAGCGGCCTACGGCAGAAGAGACGGAGGAAGTCCTGCTGGGGGTGATATCCGCAGAAGGTCTGGAGCTATTGCCTTGGGATAAAGGAACAGTGCAGTTGCGGCAGCGGATGGCATTCATGCATGGACTGCGGACGGATTGGCCTGATGTGGCGGATGAAGCCTTGCTTGGCTCGCTGGATGAATGGCTGAGGCCCTTCATCCAGGGCATGCGCAACCTGCGTGATCTTCAGCGTCTTCCCTTAAGCCGGGCACTTGAAGGAATGCTGGACTGGAACAGCCGACAGAAGCTGGACAAGGAAGCGCCGACACATATCGCGGTGCCCAGCGGATCTCGGATACCGCTGGATTACAGCAATCCGGGTGCGCCTGTGCTGGCAGTAAGACTCCAGGAGATGTTCGGGCAGGTAGATACACCGAGAATCGGCATGGGGCAAGTTCCTGTACTGCTGCATCTGCTGTCACCGGCGAGACGGCCGATGCAGGTCACCTCCGATCTGGCGAGCTTTTGGCGCAGTACCTATTTCGAGGTAAAGAAGGATCTCAAAGGCAGATATCCCAAACATTATTGGCCGGAGGATCCGCTGCAGGCGGCGCCTACAAACCGGACCCGTCCGGTTAAATAGGGACGATGAATCGTCCCACACGGATACATCCGGTTAAATAGGGACGATGAATCGTCCCACACGGATACATCTTGTTAAACAAGGACGACTGATCGTACGAAGAACAGAAAAACTATGAATTTTCAGGGAATTGTGAAGTCTTGCTCTGTAAACTGTTTGGTTCAGCCGCTAAAGGGTAATAATGTAGCGAACCACAATTACGAAGGAGGGCTTCAAGTGACTAACAAAATTGTAGGAGTTTTCGATACGGAACAAGAAGCGACCAGAGCAATTGAAGGACTTCAAAGTCGAGGAGTCAGCAATGACGAAATCTCAGTAATCACAAGAGACCGCGATGAATTAAAAAGCATTTCTGATGATACAGGTACGATGGCTCCCGAAGGGGTAGCGACAGGCGCGGCTACAGGTGGTGTGGTAGGCGGAATTACCGGGTTGCTCGCAGGAATCGGGGCATTGGCCATTCCGGGGATCGGTCCCATTCTGGCGGCTGGACCTATTGTGGCAACACTCACTGGAGCAGCTATTGGTGCAGGTGCCGGTGGTCTGGTAGGCGGATTGATTGGTCTTGGTATTCCTGAGGATGAAGCCAAGGAATATGAAGGATATGTCGACAGCGGCAAAATCCTTGTTCTCGTAGATGACAACGGCAGGGGCCGGGATATCCACGAGGTGTTCAGCGGCAGCCAATCCCTGAACTCTAGTCGATACAATAACCTCTACAGCGATACTACAGTGGAGGGCACCTTGATCAACAGGGATACAACCGATACTTATAACCGTAACAGATTGTAAATAAAGTTTGATTGCAAGGGGCTTTATCAGTCTCCTTGACCTATATTTGAACTAACAAAAACTGTTCTTCTGCTGACAAGCCGGAAGAACAGTTTTTTATTGTATAGAAGATTATACAGTGTGAAAATTGTGGATCACTCGAAAACATAATGAGGTACAGGCGGCTACTTCTGATCGCATAAAAGTGTCAGAAACTGTGTCAGTATGCTGCACAGAAAGCACATTAGAAATTGGAGGGACAGTCATCTGGATGGAATAAGAGGCATATATGCATCTGAATTCGCCGCACACACGCTACATGGCGGAATCCAGAAGTTACACAACAATATACTTCTATTTAGTCCACCAACTTCCCAATCTGTTCCAACTTGTCGCAACTCTATTCCCAAGCTGTCTTCAACTTTTCGTCATCGAAGGTTTTTTGAACACGGCGGCAGCGCACCATCCATCACAACAACTACTATAACCCTAATTTCATCATATGAAAATTTCACAATAGAAAAATCAAAAAAATCACTCGCCCACCTTACCACGAGAATGACAACCATTTTATCTTAACTTATGTCATACAAACAAGGAAAAAGTGGACCCTAAGCAAGCGGAGGCTTCAGGTTGTGAAAATTGGTAAATAGTGTTTTACTAGAGTTATGTAATAGAGGGTTCAATAGAGTTTACTGAAAAGGTTAGAAAGAAAACAGGTAAAGTCATTCCACTACAAGGAGGGGTTGCCGATGGCATTTATGATTGCCCAGCGGGCTTTTATTAAAGTATATCTGATTACGATGGTAGAACAGCACAAGGGATACGGTTATCAAATGCTGGAGGATTTGCGGAGAGATTTCAAAGCTCATGGCTATTCTCCTCCCCAAAGTGAAATCTACCGTGCGCTCCATGAACTGGTGCAGCAAGGAATACTTTACCGCACTAAGCAGTTGAAGGGAAATGATCCTAAGGTCGATTTTCAGGAAATCGTCTTATATCATTTCACGGCCGATGGGGAGGAAAAAGCCAGGCTCTATAAAAAGCAGGTGAAGACAGACCTTGACCGCTGCCTCGGTATATTAAACAAGGCGGTAGCGGATAATTTCTAAAGTTAGGAATCCTCTTTTTCTACATCCTGCCCGGGAGGTGTGACCGGAGAGCTGGCGCTGCCGTAGTCCTCAACGGAATCCCAGGCCCCGGCATCATCAAATCTTCCGCTATGCTCCTGACGTCCCTCCCCTGCCCCGGCAGGAGGAGGTGTCATTACCTGTTCTTCTACGGGACGGTCACTCGAGAGCTCTCTGCCGGGAGAGTATTCTACGGCATAGGCTGTGTAAGGAATGGCCTCTAAACGTTCATAAGGGATATTTTGTTTGCTGGCGATGCAGACACCGTAGGTTCCATCCTTCATTCGCTGCAGCGCGGCTTCTATCTCTTCGAATTCTTCTGAAAGAGTTTTGTTAATACCCAAATCTCTGCTTCTTTCGAAGGTCTCTGTGCCTGTGTCAGCCGGATGGTTGTCGACGGAGGAGAGTTCACCGGTTGAGATTTTGAGCGAATCACCGAGCAGGCTGTTTTCTTCACCATTACTGGAGAAATGTTGTTCCAATTCTTCCTTGCGCTCTTCTAAAGCAGCTTTAAGTGTGGCTAGCTGCGAGTTACTTAAGTGGCTCATTATGTGATCTTCCTTTCTGCGAAAAGAGTAGTATTGCTGATGTATTCTTACCTTACCCTTTTCGCGAGGAGAGCAATCAGTGAAGCTATGAAATCAGAACTGCAACTTTAGTGATATTTTCAGGTTGCACTCAGCCTGTTATAATGGTTACTGCCGGAGAACACAGATAACTTGGAGGTCACTTAAATGGATGAACATATGAAACGCCGATTGGACAAGCAGAGAAAGCTGTTCAGCCAGCTCGGCATTACACTTGATGCACTGACGATTCATGAGAAGGAATTTGGTATGAAGCTTCGTGGTTATGACGCGGAGGAAGTAGACACTTTTCTGGACAGCGTAATCAAGGATTACGAACGATTTTATGCGACGATTGCCGATTTGATGGATAAGTGGCAGGAACAGCAGATTGAACTCCGCGAAATGAAAGCTGAGACCAAGGCGATTCCAGTTGCTCCTCCGATCGTTAGAGGAATTGATCCCAGAGAGTTGGAGGATGTTATCATCAAACTTGAAAACAATATCCGTCAATTAAAAGATAGACTGCCACAAAGTGAAGGCTACTTGTGACAATAATAGTATATATCGGGATGCAAGATGGAGGTTGAAACCTTTGCCCAAGAAGCAAACTTGGAGCTTAAATATCCGTGGCAAAATTGCGGTAGGCTATGTCTTGATTTTATTAATGTTAGGCCTTTTTCTGCTGATCGTATCCAGTAGAATTACCGATCTTGAGAAGGAAACAGTATTCCTGAGTGACCATGATATAGAAGTGCACGAACTTACATATCAAATTGAAAAAAATGTCCTGGATATGGAGACCGGACAAAGGGGATATGCGCTCACCGGAGACAATTCCTACCTGGTTCCATTTAATAGCGGCCTTGCAGCTTGGCAGATCAATCTTGCCAAGCTGAATGGTCTGATTGCAGACAATCCGGACCAGATGCGGAATTTAGGCGTTATTAAAGAAAATATTCAATTATGGATCGATCTGGCGGGACAGCCAGTGGTTGATCTAAAGCGGAATGGTGAGGATCAAGCCATAGCTGAGTTTTTCCGTAATGATACCGGCAAATCGGTTATTGACTCGATCCGCTCGCAGTCCGACTATTTCCGGGATAACGAGCGGAAGCTAACCAATGAACGGAATTCGAATTTGAAGGAAAGTAATAGCAAACTTCTGATAACCATGTATATTCTATGGACACTGGTTGCGCTGCTCGCAGTCTTGATTACGTATTTAATCTCTGCAAGTATTGTAAATCCGCTGCAGCATGTCATTCTGGCAATTAATGGGATGGCTGGAGGCGGCAATATGTCTGAGCGGATAAAGGTAAAGACCATGGATGAAATCTATGATCTTGGTGAAGCTACCAATAGTCTGCTGGATACAGTGCAGCTGGAACAGTGGAGCAGTGAGCAGCAGACTGCCATGTCCGCGATTCTGCAGGAAGCAACAAATATTTATTTGTTATGCAGGACTTTTATGAATAAACTGGCAACAACCCTTGAGATGCAATACGGTGCCATTTATGTTATGGATCATAAGGAACGTTATAAATGTATGTATTCCTATGCCGGTGCTGAGAAAACAGAATTCCCGTTTGCAGAAGATTCGATCTTACCCGGTGTGGGTCTTGTGGGACAATGTGCAGTAGATAAACGTATAATTATAGTTGAAGATTTGCCGGAGAATTATATCAGCATTAATTCTGCACTGGGCAGAACGGCTCCCCGCTTCGCGGTTATTGCACCGATTATATTTGAGAATAAAACAGTGGCTGTATTGGAAGTAGCTTCTTTGACTCAATGGGCATCGTATCACCATGAGCTTTTGTCCAAGCTTTTGGACATGATGGCGGTTTCCGTGAATTCAGTGATGACCCGTATGGAAATCCAGAAATTGTATCATGATTCCCAGGTCATGAATGAAGAGCTGCAAGTTCAATCGGAAGAACTGCAGGTGCAATCTGAGGAATTGCAGGTGCAGACCGAAGAATTGCAAAATCAAACGAATGAATTGCTCACGGTCAACCGGGAACTGGAGAATCAGAAGACCGTTGCAGAGAATGCCGCAGTGGAACTGGAACGATATAATGAGCAGCTTGAGTTAAGCTCCCGCTATAAATCGGAATTCCTGGCGAATATGTCGCATGAGCTGCGTACTCCGCTGAATAGTATGCTTATTCTATCCCAACTGCTGGCCGAGAACCGCAATAACAACTTAAGCGAGGAAGAACAAGGTTATGCTTCGGTCATTCACAATTCCGGCAGTGATTTGCTGGTCATGATCAACGATATTCTCGATCTGTCCAAGGTGGAAGCCGGCAAAATGATGGTGGAAATGGATGCGGTCAATCTTACGGAGCTGCCTACATTGCTCAAGGGGTATTTTGGTAAAACCGCCGAACAACAGAAATTGGAGTTTTCTGTGAACATCGGTGCAGAAGTACCGGATCTATTTTATACCGACGAAATGCGGCTGCATCAAATTCTGCGCAATCTGCTGTCCAATGCCTTTAAGTTTACGGAGGTAGGTTCCGTGCAAGTTGACATTACCAGGGTTGAAGCCTATTCTGACCCGCAGTATAACCCAGCTGAGCCAGTTTTGGCTTTCTCCGTCAAGGATACGGGAATCGGGATTTCGGAAGAGCATCGTGAGCTGATTTTTGAAGCTTTCATGCAGGCAGACGGTTCAACTGTACGCAAATTTGGGGGAACCGGATTGGGTTTGTCAATCTCCCTGCAGCTGGCCAGATTACTGGGCGGGTATATTTCACTGCAAAGCGAGCTGGGCAAAGGCAGTACCTTTACACTATTTCTTCCTTGCCGTTGCCTTGAAGCTGACATAGAGGAGGGATTTCAGCCTCCGGGCTCCTGGTCAACCGTTGCGGCGGCATGGGAGCAGGAAGTCACTCAAAAGCCTGAGAAGGCCACTATAACTGTGGACACAAGTTTGTTTGAGAAACAATATGACATGCTCCAAGGCAGGACTGTGCTGATTGTTGATGATGATCTTCGTAATATTTATGCCCTTAAGCAAGGGCTGGAGCCTTATCAGATGAATATCCTGACGGCACAGTCAGGCTTTGAGTGTTTACAGATTGTCAGGGAACAGGCAAATGTGGATATCGTGCTGCTCGATATTATGATGCCGAATCTGGATGGTTATGATACTCTGTCTATCATCCGTGAAGAACTCCTGCTTCCGGATCTGCCGATTATTGCAATTTCAGCTAAAACCATGAAAGAGGACCGTGAGAAGTGCCTGGCGGCGGGCGCAACTGATTTCATAAGCAAACCTGTAGTTATGAAAGACGTGATTACCCGAATGTGCCGATGGATTACGGTTGAATAAGCTTAGTCTTATGAGTTTGCTTGACTTTTGAAAAATTAGCATTGACGGCGTTATGGACTATGATTTATGATGGGCTCATAAATGATCATTTATATGTAGTTGGCGTGTTACCGTAAAGGGCATGAGCCAAGGATTGTCTTCATTCATTTGAGACGATTCTTGGCTTTTTTTGTTGCCTGTAGCCTGAATATTAGGGGAAGGAGGGGAGAACTTGTCACGGGAAATCGAACAATTTCAAGTACAGCGTGTGATAGGGAATAACGTTGTAATGGTCCAGGGAGAAAAGAACGGCAAGGAATATGTCATTATTGGCAAAGGCATCGGCTTTGCGGTGAAAGATGCCGGTGTGATTGAAAGCAACGATCACCGGATCGAAAAGCTGTTTCGCCTGGAAGACCGGGAAGAATGGAGCCAGTATCAAATACTGCTCGAGGACATTGATCCTAAAATAATGAAAATCACCGATGAAATTATCGGAGATATCACCTGTCAGTTTCCCGGCAAGTTAAACGACAAGATTTATTTGGCGCTCCCGAGTCATATCCAGTTTACCATCTACCGTCTGCGCAACGGGATGGATATAATTAATCCTTTTTTACAGGAAACCAAAATGACCTTCCCGAAGGAATTTGAGATCGCTTTCAAAGCGGCGGAAAAAATCAGTGACGAGTTTAAAATACAGATTCCTGAGGACGAAGTAGGGTTCCTCACCTATCATGTTTACTCCGCTGTGAGCAATGTTCCGGTTGGACAGCTGGTGAAAGCCTCCAATATCGTGAATGAATTGATTGAGATGATCCGGGAAGAGCAGAGGATTACCTTTGAGCACGGCAGTATGAACCATGTCCGGTTGATGATTCATCTGCGTTTTTCGCTGGAACGGATACTGCAGGGATCCTTAATAGATAATCCCTTCGTGAAGCACATTAAGAAGGAGTATAAAGCGGAATATAAGCTGGCGCAGAAACTCGGGAAAGTAATGCAAAGTTCACTGGAAGTGGAAGTTCCTGATGAAGAATTATGTTTCCTGGCGATGCACTTGCACCGGCTATTCCAAACTTTAGAGAAGAACAAATAGCAGCTTGCGAGGAGTGGCGCGGATGTTTTCCAAATGGAAATCCAAAAAAGAAGAGCAGCATACTGAACAGATCATAGAAATTACAGCTCCTATCAGCGGGCAAGCGGTTCCTTTGAACCAGGTCCCTGATGATACCTTTGCCGGCGGACACATGGGCAGCGGAATTGCAATTGAACCTGCTGAGGGGAGGCTTAAGGCTCCGTTTGACGGCAAGATTGCCCATATCGTGAAATCCAATCACGCAGTGATTCTTGAGCATCCGTCCGGATTACAGCTGCTGCTACATATCGGAATCGATACGGTCAGCCTGAAAGGCAACGGATTTGTCAGCCATGTTGCTATCGGAGACAACGTAAAGGCAGGGCAGACCTTGATTGAATTTGATCTTGAGGCTATACAGGCGGCAGGACTTGCAACAATCTCGCCGGTAATCGTAACGAGTATGGAGGAACATCTACCGGAAGTAGAGAGTCTCTATGGTGCAGTCACAGCGGGAACGAATATCGTTCTACGGGTGGCTTCAAAGCACTGGCATACTTGAGCAGAACCAATCATGAAACCAAGGGGATGATATTATGTTGGCTTTTTTACAAAAGTTAGGTAAGTCTCTGATGCTTCCGGTCGCGACATTGCCGGCAGCAGGGATTCTGCAAGGGTTAGCTTTGATTAATTACGAAAAAGATTGGCATCTGGGGGCTAATGTAGGCGGATTCCTGAATCAATATGTTGCTCCATTCCTGAATGCTGGCGCGGGCGCCATATTCGGCAATCTCGCTTTAATATTTGCTATCGGTGTGGCCATAGGGTTCGCCGGAGATGCTGTAGCGGCATTGTCGGCGTTGATTTCATACCTGGTACTCACCAAAGTTCTGGCTATCGTACCCTTGCAGTTCTCATTTATTAACGACGACGTTGTTCTGAATATGGGGGTACTCGGGGGGATCTTCGCTGGTGCATGGGCGGCCTTCCTCTATAAAAAATACCACAATATCAAGATGCCGGACTGGCTGGGATTTTTCGCAGGCAAACGTTTTGTTCCGATCGTAACTGCCGGTTCCATGATGGTGCTTGCCATATTCGTAGGTATGATCTGGAGCCCTATACAGGATGTAATCAGTGATTTCGGGAACTGGGTTGTGGGTCTCGGCGCGGTGGGCGCATTTATCTTCGGTACAGCCAACCGCTTGCTGATCCCTATCGGATTACATCACGTACTCAACACGATTGCTTGGTTTCAAATTGGTGACTTTACCAATGCAACCGGTGAACTGGTACACGGGGACTTGACACGTTTCTTCGCCGGAGACAAAACCGCAGGAATGTTCATGACCGGGTTCTTCCCGATTATGATGTTCGCTCTGCCTGGTGCAGCCTTTGCTTTTATCCATACTGCAAAACCGGAGAAACGCAAACTGGTTGCCTCTATCTTTATTGGTTCAGCGATTGCTTCCTTTTTAACAGGTATTACTGAACCGCTTGAGTTTTCCTTTATGTTCGTTGCTCCGCTCTTATATCTGGTGCATGCCATTTTGACAGGGTTATCATTGGCCCTGATGTACGTCCTTGATGTTAAGATGGGCTTTGGATTCTCCGCAGGTTTGATTGATTCCTTGCTGTACCTGAAGCTTACTACTAATGCATGGATGCTTATCCCGATAGGACTTGCGTTCTTCGTCCTCTATTATGTGCTCTTCCGCTTCATTATAGTGAAATTTAAGCTGAAGACGCCTGGGCGGGAAGATGAGACCGAGGATGAAATCGAAGAAAAGTCCATCGGCGGGGCTTCGGCAGGTGTTTCTTCCCAAGCCGCAAAAATTTTGGAAAACATCGGCGGACCGTCCAACATCCGGAATATTGATGCCTGCATTACACGGCTGCGGTTGATCGTAAACGACGATAAGGCGGTAAAAGATGCTGCGCTTAAACAACTGGGCGCTTCCGGGGTTATGAGACTTGGTCAAGGTGCGGTGCAAATCGTATTTGGTCCAAAATCGGAACAGATTAAGGATGATATAAAGAAGCTTATGTAATAAATATCATGTGCGGGCATCTCTGATGTCCGCATTTTTTTGTGCTACACCTCTTGCAATATATACAATACCGAGTATAATACTTGGTATAACGGAATTAAGGAGTCGGTACACATGTCAGTCGATGATTATCTGGATCTTTTAAACTACGCCAAAGCAATTAACGATGGACAGTGGCAGGCTGACATCATTGAGAATCTAAAGAACTTCAAGGAAGCTTCCGAAGAGCGGGAAAGAGTGGAGAATGTCCGGGAACTCTGGAACCGGTTTGATCATATAAACCTGATGCTGCTGGAATTGTTCAACAAGTTGAGAGAACATGAGGATGCTGAGGACAGTTACCGGTGGAAAGAGAAGATTTGGGAGCTGAAGATGGAGCGGATTACAGTGGCTAAGCAAATTCAGGAGAGATATATCAAGATCAGATAATAGATGAATTGAGACCCTTAGTTGATCATACAAAATAAAAAAATGGCATGCAGTTAGTCTGCTCTGCCAAGACTTGCGAACTTTACGTTAAGGTGAATTTTGCGGATTCACATTAACAATCTGAAAGATGAATTATTTCGACATTTGCATTCCTTCATCGTCATACACATGGTCATCATTTCATCGCAGTCTTGCATGTTCTTTATCATCATTTCCATACACATCTTTTCCATTGTTAACGCCACCTCTCAAATTAATTAGAAGATACCGGCAGTTCCTTTTTTCATAAAAAGGGGCTGTTTTTTTTGTTTGTGGTAAGATGTTTTTGACGTTCTCTGATACAAAAAAGCTCCAGGCTTCGTCTTACTTATAGCTGCAGCTGATAAGGAGGATTTAAACAATGGATATTCCGGAATCTGATATATTCAAAGCTTTATTTTATGAACACTATCCTGTGGTGCGGCGCAAACTTGCTGCTTTGGTACGGGATGAGACGGCGGCGGACGATTTAGCCCAGGATGTATTTTTAAGACTTTACCGCAATCCGCCGGATGATCCCGGAGCGCTCGGTGCCTGGCTGCATAGAGTGCTTACCCGGGTCGGATATGATTATTTGAATAAAGTAGCCAGAGAACGGCGGCTGCAAAATAAGCAGGAGCTCCTCTTCGATATTGGGGCCTCTCCGCCTACAGGTGAAGAGGTGGTGCTCGCCAAGCTGGACCAGGAGGATGTCAGGACCTGGCTGGACAGCCTGCCGGACAGAGACAGACAGGCGCTGTTGCTGAGATATTCGGGTTACAGCTACGCGGAGATCGCCGGAGAGCTCGGTGTAAAGCCGCCGGTTGTCGGGACACTGCTAAGCAGGGCCACAACGAAGCTAAAACAGCATGCAGTAGAGGCGCTCCCGCAGACGACTAGACCGTGAGGACAGCGGCGGTTGGAAATTTTGCTTCTATATATTACTTAGGAGGAACGATCAATGACCAATCCTATAAAACATGAATCAGATCAGCTGAATATGGATGGAGCTTGGGCCAGGCTGCAAGACAGCATTGCGCAGGAACCGGTAAATCCGGTATGGGCAGCTTGGGGCCAGCAATCAACGACAAACAATGATCCCTTAATAAATGCTGCTTCTACAGCTGGTACAGCCGGCGGTAGGACTGCAATGACGCAGATAACAGGGCAGGCTGATTCTACTAGCGAAGGCAAGAAAACGGGAAGACGGACTCGGCGGCCTCAGATGAACCGCCGGCGGAAGTGGGCGGCAACAGCAGCCAGTGTAGCTATCTTCGCTGCTATTCTCGCCACTCCGGTAGGAAGCACGGCTATGGCAGCAATCCTGAACCAATTCCGGATGCAGGAACCAACAGTTGTGAATGAAAGCGATCTGCGGAATATCTTCAATCAGATTACCGAGGGGGGAACTGTCGGTGAAGCTGTCAGTAAATTCGGAGCGGTCTCGAGTTCGTCTGGAACCATTGATGGAGCGGTACCTATTAATGATTTGCAGAAAACGCTGGGGTACAGCGCAGTCAGCGGGGAAGGCTTTGACCAAGTCAAGTCTGCTTGGATTAGTCCTTCCCTGGAGATGACCCTTACGCTGAACGTCGACGCAGTTAATGAAGCGTTGCTGCGCCTGGGATCAGATCAATTGCTACCGGAATCTATAGATGGCAAGCCGATAACTCTGGCTATTCCTGAGATCGTCCGCTACGATTTATCCACGGACAATCAGCATTGGGCGAGCTTTACTCAGATGAATACGCCAGTAGTGACGGTAGATCCGTCTATCGACATAGAAGAAGCCGTAAAAGCTGTCCTTCACTTTCCGCTTCTCCCGGATCATCTGAAATCCAGTTTGCAGCAAAGCCGGATTCTATCCGGCGACATTCCATTGCCGCTGATTAAGGGGCAGTTCTCAGAAGAAATCACTATTGACGGGACACCGGTTATTTTCAATGAAAGTAAATATAGCAGTGGAGCACAATATAGTGCGACTTGGGTGAAGAACGGCCAGTTGTTCGATTTCTCCGGAGGAGAAGTGTATCCGGACAAAGCTAAGTTTATGACGAAACTGCAGGAGCTGATCACATCATGAGCATTCCCGCAATAGAAGCCAACTCGTTGACCAAAGAATACAGCAACGGGCGCGGTTGCCGGGATGTAACGATTCGTGTGGGGAAAGGGGAAGCCTTTGGCTTCCTCGGCCCCAACGGTGCCGGGAAAAGCACCTTTGTAAAGATGCTGGTTGGACTTATCCATCCTACAGGCGGAAGCGCCTCTTTGTTAGGACATAAAATTGGTACGATGGAAGCCAAGATGAGGATCGGTTATCTGCCTGAGCTGTACCGCTATCAGGAATGGCTGACCGGGGAAGAGGTTGTGCGGCTGCATGCCAGATTATGCCGGATTGATAAAACTGTGGCCAATCAAAGAATTCCTCAGCTGCTAAATGAGGTGGGTATTGGACAACGCGGACGGGACAGGGTCAAGCATTACTCCAAGGGAATGCAGCAGCGGCTGGGACTCGCTTGCGCGCTGGTGAACGAGCCGGAGATCGTATTCCTGGATGAACCTTCATCTGCGCTCGACCCGATTGGGCGCATGGAAGTCAGGGGTATTCTGGAGCGCTTGAAGGAGCGCGGGATCACTATTTTTCTCAACTCTCATCTGCTTGAGGATGTTGAGGTGCTGTGCGACCGGATGGCACTGCTGAATAACGGTCTTATCCTGCGGCACGGCACAGTATCAGAAATATTAAATAAGCGAACGAGCTGGCATTTTAAAGTGGGCGGCTTTTCGCCTTTTTTGCTGTCCTGGCTAAATGATTTTACCGGACTCTCAATCAACATCTCTTCGGGTGAAGATAAGCACGAACGGGACTCCTTGCAGGGAACGGATCCTGGCAGCGGAATTGTATGGCTGGAAGTAGAGCTTGATAGTGAAGAGCAGGTGGGCTGGCTGAATGCGGTTTTTATAGAACAGGGTTTGACTTTATATGAAGTGAAGCGTAAAAAAGAGCGTCTGGAGGAATGGTTTATGGATGCGGTATCCGGACTGAGCCACAGGGGGGAGCGGGAATGAGAATTATACTCGGGATGACCTGGAAGGAAATGCTCCGCAAAAGAGTGATGATGCTGACCCTGGTGATGACAGTGATCTTCCTGTTTGCTTTCTGGTTTGTGGCCGGCACTATCGGCGGAGATCGACGTTTTGGCGGCGGGTCCGGAATCGTGAATGGCAGTATTCTTATTGAGCGGTTTACGAATGGGGCATTTATACTGACGTTAGGGTTTTTCTTCGGATCTTTTGTCATCGCTTTTCTGGCGATCTTCAGCTCCTTCTCGGCCATTGCCGGGGAAGCGGAGCAGGGAGTGATGCAGGCGATGCTGCCCAGACCGATTCCACGCTGGAAATGGTATCTCGGCCGCTGGCTTGGCTATGTCACGCTGGGGTTACTCTACGCACTGATACTTTTCGCGGCTATTCTATTCATTACGAATGCCCATGCCGCAATACCTAAAGATATGGCAGCCTTGGTTAAAGCTTTCCTGATTTTTGCTTCAAGTGTTCCGCTGTTGATCACATTGTCGATGCTGGGCTCAGGATTTTTTTCGGCGCTCGGGAACGGGGTATTTATGACGATGCTTTACGGAGCGGGCTGGCTGGGAGGCATGATTGATAAGGTGAGCTCAGCGCTGAGCCTGGAAGGCAATGCACTTCATATGCTAAACAATATGACAGGGTTCATGTCAATGCTCATGCCGGTTGATGGTTTGCAGCGCAAAATGACAGCTGTGCTGTTCAGTCTGGACGATCTAGGCGGTATGGTCTCGTTCAGTGGCGGCGCATTTTCACTTCTTAATTTGAACTCAGTCCCCTCGAATTCATTTGTGGTCTACGCTGCGGTTTATACTGCTGCTCTTTTCATAATCGGCTTGCTGCGGTTTCAGCGGAAAGATTTATAAATACGGAGTTCCAGAAAATATGAACAACAATAGCGCCCTTTTTATTCCGGCTGCCGGAACAAAAAAGGGCGCTATTGATGCTGCGGACCCCATATCATTTGGTTGCGCCGATCTCGATCCACTCTGTAGACCAGTTGCTGATTTCTCCAAGAATAGGAGCCAGGGCAGTGCCTTTGTCCGTCAGCGAATATTCAATGCGTACAGGCATTTCAGGATAAACTGTACGCGTGATAATGCCCTCATTTTCCATTTCCTTCAAGCGGTCAGACAAAACCTTTCCGCTGAGATTGGACAAGCAGCTCTCGATTTCACCAAACCGGCGAGGGCCATTCATTAATACAAATACGATCAGTGCAACCCAACGTTTGCTAAGCACATCTACTGCTTTTTCAAAGCGTGGACACATCTCGAAGTCATTCATTAAGATCACCTCTGCATTCATTATATCATAAACTTACAATAAGTAATTATAATTATTTAAATATGTATTATAACTTGACGAAGTTATATTACAATGATAAACTAACTTACAAATAGTTACTTGAAGTTAAAATTAAAAGTATTTAAAACTTTAGGACGGTGCACTTATGATTAAACCTGATATCCTTTCTATATTGCAGAATAAGATCAAACGGATAACGATGGATGATTCCACTAATATACTGGTCGGACCGATTACGCTGCCGGTGAATCTCGATGGAGAAACAGTCACTTTTAAATGGTACAGCTGGTTGAAATCGGATGATGTTGAATTACAGGGCGGGGATTCTATAGAAGCAACTGAATTATTGATCTCCCGTTTGTCTTCCATGAATCTTGCTGACAGTCAGCAGTCCAGTGTACTTGTTTACGGTGATTTCGAAGACTCGGACGAAGCTTTGATCCGGATGCACAGCATCTGCCATACCGGCGATATTTTCGGCAGCAAGCGCTGTGATTGCGGCTTCCAGCTGCACCAGTCGATGAAAATGATTACCCAGCACGGCTCTGGTGCGTTGTTCTATCTGGCCAATCATGAAGGACGAGGCATTGGTCTGTTCAGTAAGGCAATGGCCTATATTCTACAGGAAGAAGGTTATGATACTGTGGAAGCCAATCTGGAGCTTGGCTTTGCCGATGATTCCAGAGACTATAAGGATGCCATCAGCGTACTGCAGCATCTGCGCAGCAAACCGGTGACATTGATTACGAACAACCCTAAGAAGATGGACGCCTTGAAGGCTGCCGGAATGAACACGGTGAAAAGAATTCCGCTATGGGGTGACGTTTCCGTATTCAATGAGAAGTACCTGCGCACAAAGGTAACGCGGTCCGGCCATTTGGAAGCTGTGAAAAGTAATGATTTCTTTGAAGGCAGAGTCGCCAAATAATGCTGTCATCCAGCTACATTCCTGATTTCCCCGCAGAAACGGATGCCGTTTGTAAATGGACGGTATAACCGTTTCTGCTTATTTTACGATAAACGGGTAGTGCTTTTGTAATCCGTGCATTATAATGGGGTACTGAACCCAATCTTTAGCTTAGCGAGGTACAATATGAACGCCATCCAAGTGCAGGACTTACGCAAAACGTTTAAAGTCCAAAAGAACCGCGAGGGCCTCAAAGGGGCCTTTGCTGATTTGTTTAAGAGGGAATACTCCGAAGTGACGGCAGTGAAGGACATTTCGTTCACGATTCCCCAAGGTGAAATTTGCGGATACATCGGTGAGAACGGTGCAGGCAAATCGACCACGATTAAAATGCTCACTGGCATTCTCGTTCCGACCGCTGGCAGCCTGACTGTAGGCGGGTTTGTTCCGTATGCCGAACGTGAGAAATTTGTGCAGAACATCGGGGTAGTCTTCGGGCAGCGCAGCCAGCTGTGGTGGGATATCGGCGTGATCGAGTCTTTTCAGCTGCTGCGCAAGGTATACCGGGTCTCCGAACAAGATTTCAAAAAGCGGCTCGATGAGCTAGTGGAACGTCTGGAGCTGCAGGATCTGCTGAACCGGCCGGTCCGCAAGCTTAGTCTCGGCCAGCGGATGCGCTGCGAGCTTGTGGCCGCACTGCTCCATAACCCCTCGATCCTGTTCCTGGATGAACCGACCATTGGTCTCGACATTGTCGTGAAATCGGAGATCCGCGAGTTTCTGAAGGACATGAACCGGGAGCATGGAACAACCATTCTGCTGACTACTCATGATCTGCAGGATATTGAAGCGCTCTGTTCACGGGTCATTATGCTTGATGATGGGCGGATTATTTATGACGGCGGTCTGGAGGACTTGAAACAGCGCTGGGGAACCGGACGTGAGGTGGTATTCCAATTCGGCACAGCTACGAAGCTCAGCCGGATCATGCAATGGACGGAAGGCATGCCGGTGACCTGGACGGCCGAGAACGACCTCGCCGCCAAAGTCTGGATTCCGCTGGAGCTGAATGTATCGGATGTGCTGGGACGCGTGGTAGGCCAGGCAGACATAACAGACATCAAGATTATCGAAACCAACACGGACGATATTGTCCGCAGCATTTATCAGTCCGGATCGGCGGAGAAACCGGAAGAGATGATCGCGGCTTTGCAGGAAGAGAAAGAGGTCATACATGTCGGACAAGCTTAACGCCGCTGTTTCCAGCTCCGCGGGTGGCTCTTCTTCCTCTGGAGGACAGCCGGAAAATGGACGCAGACTTTTGCTGGGCGCTTATTTTGATTTTATCCGCATCCGCTTTCTGACCATGCTCGCTTACCGTGTGAACTATTATTCAGGCATTCTAATCTATACGCTTAATATCGGGGTGAACTATTTCACCTGGAAGGCCATTTATGGGAACGGGGAGTCGCTTGGCGGGTTTACGGGAGCGCAGATGACCACCTATGTGGCCGTCTCGTGGATGGCGCGCGCCTTTTATTTCAACAACCTGGACCGGGAGATCTCCACGGATATCCGGGACGGCAGCATCGCCATCCAGTTCATTCGCCCTTATAACTACGTATTGGTCAAAATGATGCAGGGACTCGGCGAAGGGTTATTCCGCTTCATGATGCTGATGATTCCGGGGATGGTCATCGCCATTCTGTTATTTCCGGTGCAATTGCCGACAGAGCCTTCGGCCTGGGCCGGCTTTCTGGTCATGCTCTTCTTCAGCTTCCTGATCAGTTCACAGATTAACGTTATCACAGGGCTGTCCGCCTTCTTCGTGGAGAACAATGAAGGCATGATGCGCATGAAGCGGGTCATTGTAGACCTGTTCTCCGGCCTGATTATCCCGATCAGCTTGTTCCCGGACTGGCTGTCCGGTGTGCTGAAGGTTTTGCCCTTTCAAGCCATCACCTACCTTCCGGGCTCTGTGTTTACAGGCCGGGTACAGGGTGTGGGCATATGGAATGTGCTCGGTGTCCAGGTGTTCTGGTTCCTGGTGCTGCTGATTCCAATTGTCTGGCTATACCACGCGGCGCGTCAGCGGCTGTTCGTGCAGGGAGGGTGAGGAAGGTTTGTATTATCTGGGATTGTTAATCGAATATTTGAAAAATTATATGAAGACCCGGCTGACCTACCGCGCCGATTTCTGGGTGGAGGTCATTTCGGATCTGCTGTTTCAAGCGACTAATTTTATTTTTATCCTTGTGATCTTTATGCATACCGACAGCTTGGGCGGCTGGAATCAAAATGAAGTGGTGTTCGTATACGGCTTCTTTATGGTCCCGTACGGCGTCTTCAGCTGCTTCGTGAACATGTGGGGCTTCAGTGAGCGCTATATTGTCAAAGGCGAAATGGACCGGATTCTGACCCGGCCGGCGCATAACCTTTTTCAGATCTTTCTGGAGAATGTAGACCCGCCAGCCCTGTTTGGTTCGATCATTGGACTGATTATTATGGCAATCAGCGGCTCGAACCTCGGACTGCCGTTCGAGTGGTGGACGATACCGGCACTCATCCTCCTTACGCTTAGTGCGGTAGCCATCTATACGGGGATTTACACCACGCTGACTTCATTGTCATTCTACTCCGATGCCCCGACCGGCATTTTGCCGCTGATGTACAATATTCAGAGCTATGGCCGTTATCCGGTCACGATTTACAACCGGGCTATTCAGGTACTGCTCACCTGGGTTATTCCGTTTGCCTTCGTCGGTATTTACCCGGCAGCACTCTTTCTGGAACGGGATGAGATGCGCGGAATGGCACTGCTGACTCCTGTAGTCGGTGCGGTATTCCTTTGCCTTGGCCTTTTTTCTTGGAACTACGGGGTTAAACGATACAAGGGAGCAGGCTCCTAAAGCAGCTTTTCAGCCATAAAATAGTATCAGCAAGGCAGACAGGACGAAAGACACCCTGTCTGTCTTTTTTCTGTCTCTCTAGAATTGGTATGGTGGATAGAGTGCAAAGTGGTTATTTCCCGGCACAGACCGAACAGGTAAGCTGGCTGTGTGGTTTAAATGTGCTAAGGGAGTGATCGAACATGGGGGTCTTTGGAGCTGAGTTTAAAAAAGGGTGTTTGGATTCTTTGCCGATTGTCGCCGGTTTTATTCCTGCCTGTTTTACTTTTGGGCTGGTTGGCAAGGGACTTGGACTTGGAAGTCTGGAGGTTTTTCTGATGTCGGCATTGATGTATGCAGGCACAAGCCAATTTGCTGGTGTCAAGCTGCTTGCGGCAGGGACGGCGGCGCCTCTTATATTGCTGCTGACCTTGGTTATTAATTTAAGGTACCTGATGATCAGTTTGTCCTTTTCAGGGTCGGTCAGGCGAAACCTCAGTACTGCGGTGAAGGCGTGGATCGGCTTCAGTTTAACAGAAGAGGTCTATGCTGTAAGTATGCTAAGCCATAAGCAGAGTTTAGGGCAGAAAGCAGCAGACGGGCAAACACCGGAGTTGCCGCTGCATTATCTTCTTGGCCTGCAAATTCCTCCTTATGCTGCGAATCTTGTGTCCACAGCGGCTGGTATATCCCTTGCAGCCTATATCCCGGCCGCTTTTTTACCCGCGCTGAACACCTCGCTATATGCTTTATTGATTGCATTAATTGTTCCTCAGCTGCGGGGCAGCAAGCGCAATCTGGTAATTTGCCTGTGCTCGGCGTTGTTCTCCTGGCTTCTGCAACCCTACCTCGGGAGTTCCGCTGTGCTTGCCGCCATGCTGGCAGGAATGGCTGCCGGCCTTCTCGTTCCAGTTCGGGTTAACAGGGCTGTGGAGGAGGAAGCCGCATGAACATTGCAGTGATTGTTGGCATGGCGCTGATCACCTTCTTGCTGCGATTCGCGCCGCTGCTGCTTACCCGTGATTTCCTTCCGAAAACCGGTAAAATCAAGATGATGCTAGATCATTTGCCGCTGGCTGTACTGAGTGCCTTAACGGTACCGGGGATCTTTCAGGTAGATCCCAAAGCTCCGCTGATCGGTATCGCTTCCGGCGCTGCTGCTGTTATACTGGTCTTAGTCCGTAAAATACCGCTGCTGCTTGTTGTTCTGGGTGCGGTAACAGCGGCAGTTATAGTAAAGGTGATATCATTAAATTTCTGATATATGATGAAATGTGGAGAGGTGCCAGATGAAGCATGAACTGCTAATCACGCTGGACAGAGATAGGGCAGTGCCTTTAAACCGGCAGATCTATGAGCAGATTCGGACAGCTATCCATTCCGGAGCTTTAAGTGGAGGCGACCCGTTGCCGCCAACGAGAATGCTGGCCAAGCAGTTATTCCTCTCACGAAGCGTGGTTCTGCAGGCATATGAGCTGCTTCAAGCAGAAGGATATCTGGAAATGCGCAAAGGTGCTGGAACATTCGTTACGGGTCTGCGGCCAGAGTACGGGCTATCAGGCGATGACCCTGACATGGAAATGACCGCGGAGGAAGACCGGCAACTTCACTTAAAGAACGAACTGGACCTCTCTTTGCTTACTCCTGATCCAATCATGGATCATACAATCCCTAGTGCTGTGTTTTGTGATTTCCGCCATGGTGTGCCTGCCTGGGATGCCTTTCCCATGGATAGCTGGCAGAAAGCGCTCATGAACGCCTGCCGCAGCGCCACGCCGCAGACACTGGGCTATGGACCTGCGGAGGGCTCATTTTCCTTGCGTCAGGAAATTGCCCGGCTGCTTCGTTCAACACGTTCCATTCCCGTGACTGCCGAGCAAATTGTGATTACATCGGGGGCAACGCAGGCCTTGGATATTTTGGCGAGGTTATGTTTGAGCAAAGGCGACGGAGTGATTATGGAAGATCCCACCCACCATACGGTACGTGAAATATTTAGGTTCTCCGGCGCTGAGATTATACCGGTAACGGTGGATGAGGAAGGTATAACCGTTGAAGACTTCGACAAACGTGTTCTTCAAGCGGCTGAAACAGGGCAGGGCAGGGTTCCGAAGCTGATTTATGTCACGCCATCCCATCAGTTCCCGCTTGGGACAACGATGTCATTAAGCCGCAGGATTCAGCTTCTGAAATGGGCAAAGGCGCATGACGCGTTAATTATTGAAGATGATTACGACAGTGAATACAGATACGATGGTCCGAAGTTGTCTGCACTTGCAGGTCTGGATTCCAGCAGCGGGGTGGCCTACATCGGCAGCTTCAGCAAAATCCTGTTTCCGGCGCTCCGCATAGGCTATATTATCCTGCCCCCATCCATGATCCCGGGATTTCTGGCGGTCAAATGGCTTGCCGACCGGATGTCTCCTGCTCTGGATCAGGAAGCGCTGGCTGAGTTTTTGAAGTCTGGACAATATGCCCGTCATGTTGCCCGAATGAATAAGCTCTACGCCGGGCGCAGAAGTTGTCTGCTTCACAGTCTGCGGAAGGAGTTTGGCCCGCGGGTGCGTACGTTTGGTGAAGAGGCAGGCCTGCATGTGCTGGTTGAGCTGGATTCACCGGCAAATGAAAATGATATAGCGGCAGCTGCGCTTCGGTATGGTGTACGTATCTATCCAGCCTCTTCTTACTTCGTGGGCTCCAAGCCGCAGAAGCCCGTATTTCTGCTGGGTTACTCCAATCTTACGGAAAGCCAGCTGAAGAGCGGGGTGCAGGCGATCCGCAGGGCGGAAGCCGATGCGAAGACAATGGGGTTGCATTAATATGGCACTAATAGGGTTTTGAAAATGTTGAAAGATCATCACTACCATAAAAATGAAATTGGCGGAATTGAGGAGGTACTGGATGAAATCATATATCCTTGGGGTAGATTTGGGTGGAACGAATATCAAAGCAGGGCTGTTTGATACCGGTTTTACAGCAATTGGGGAATTGTCAACGGCTACTGAAGCCGCGAAAGGACCGCCATTTGTGCTCGAACGGATCCGAAATGCGGTTCAGCTGCTGACGGAGGAGCATGGAGTTGCTTTGGAGCAGATCCAATGCATGGGAATGGGCATCCCCGGTTTGCTTGATCCGGAAGAGGGACTGTCCATCTTCTCTCCCAATTTTCCGGATTGGGAAAACATACATATTGTAAATGAAATGAAAAAGTTCTACAGCTTTCCTGTATTTATCGATAACGATGTGCGAGTCAACCTGTACGGTGAATGGCAGTTTGGCGCAGGCAGAGGGTATAGAAATCAGGTGCTGCTTACGCTAGGAACGGGACTAGGTTCAGGCATTATCACTCAGGACAGGGTGCTTTACGGTACTACTTTCAGTGCCGGGGAAATCGGGCATATGAACATGTACAGGCACGGCCGCCCTTGCCGCTGCGGAAGCTCCGGCTGTCTTGGGAGGTACGTGTCCGCTGTAGGCATGGTCAACACCTTTAAGGAAAAGCTGGGAGAAGGCAGAACCAGTATCATTCAGACTTGGACAACCGGTAATAATGATGCCATAACCGCTCTGATGATCTCTGAGGCGTATGATCTTGAGGACAGCCTGGCTGTCGAGGTGATGCATGAGACAGGGGTTTTGCTTGGGTTTGGACTGGCCAATGTCATTAATCTGCTGAACCCGGACGTGGTTATTATCGGCGGGGGAATGGCGGCGGCAGGGGACAGGCTGCTGCGCAGTGTCCGGGAAACGGTAAATGCGCATGCACTGAAACTGGCGGGCGGCAAATGCAGGATTGTTCAGGCTCAGCTTGGCAGCAGGGCCGGAACGCTGGGGGCTGCATACTACGCGTATAAGAAGGATTGTGTTAAGCTGGGAGATGAAGGAAAAAAGGAGTAATCTAGTGATTACCGTAGACATCAGGAGGTTCAGGAATGAAGCTTAAATCCATCACACTCTTTTTGCTGGCGGCAGCTTTGCTATCATCATGTTCTAAGACGGAACCCTCTGCAGCAGACAATACTCCCGGCAGACCGGCCGTTCAGTCCATTAAAGACCTGGAGAAGCTGGAGAGCACAACCCTGTATACGGGACGGGCTACAATCAAGAGTATTGATAAAATCGAAAATGATATCGAACAGCCGCTTGCCGCTCCAGAAATGGACTATGTAATCCGGTTTGAGGAGCCTGTTAAGTTTGCCCAAGCACTGCCGGAAAGTGAAGATCCAACGGAACAGCCCATCTCGTCTGTCTATACGTCTGTTCCCGATACTCATATCTATAAACAGATTAATGGACAGCAGAGTGAATGGATCGGTCCTGAGTCGTTAAAAGCAGGAGATGAAATTGAACTCACTTATTTTTATCCGCTGACCCCTGTTTTTTTGGCGATGGAAATTAAAGTGCTGAGTGAATAGCAAACACTGAAAAAAAGCAGCATTCTGCTTGAATGGAGGAAGACATGCCATGAGTTTACCTGTACAGATCCGTCCTATGACCCAAGAAGACATAGAGATGATCTATGAAGGTTTATCCGGTCACGATATCAGTAAACCACTAGAGTATATCAAAAGCTGCTGGGAAGATAACCACAACAAAGAAAGAGTGACACTCCTAGTGTTCCATGAGCGCAAGCTTGCAGGCTGGGGACATGTGGTGCTTCACCCGCAGTACCCATACTTTAGAGAGCACGGAATCCCTGAAATCCAGAACTTTGACATTATCTCCCCGCTCCGCAAGCTGGGCATAGGGAGTCTGCTTATCGAGGCGCTGGAAAAAGAGGCATTTATGCAGTCGGACACGATAGGTATAGGCTTCGGGTTGTATGCTGACTATGGCACTGCACAAAGAATGTACATCAAGCGCGGTTTTGTCCCCGATGGCAGAGGGATGATGTATAACGATATGCCCGTAGTACCAGGAAGCCAAATTTGTGTGGATGATGATCTGACGCTATTTTTAATCAAAACTAAATCATAAAACATTTAATTCCGATCAAAATAGCGCATGCTATGCTATATAGAGCGGACAGAACAAGCAGGAGGGCGAAAATGAATCGAGAGATCCAGCATGTACCCTATGGCTATGAACCACCGGCCAGCGAACGCAAAGGAACGCTAGTTTTCTATGATTCCTTTGAGCATATAAGTGATCAGGAGCTGGCTGAGGCAGCACGGACGGCTACGGAACGCAAATTCACCAAGCTGGTGCTGTATCCGTTGCATGAAGAAACGGTAAGGCGGATGACGAAGGAGCCTGTACAGGCGTATTATAAGCGGGAAGACCGTTTGCATGAGTGGAGAAGAGAACAGGGACTTTCATTTATCACTGTGGAAACTCTGGAGGGAAAGCGGAAGAAATATACGCCGCTCGATTCTGCGCTCCGTCATATTAGCGAGGTGTATCCTTCGCCGTATTTCCTGTACCTGACACCAGAGATGGCGAATTTGTTTGCTTCTTATTCCTCCTTTGAGGAGTGGATCGTGAAGCTTCGGCTTATTCTGAGCGAAACTCCATCTACTGTTCATCCAAGGCTTGAGAAATTTCGCCATCGCTGGGATGTTGCGGGCGACGAAGAGAGGAAATAACCAGTGGCAGGAGTTGGCCAGCACATTCAATGCCATTCTCAAGCAGCAGTGAAGACCCAGGTCTCATTGCTGCTTGTTTTGTTGTTGCCGGTAACAATGTCCGCTGCGGCTGCTGTCATTACACGCTATACAGCGTTATTGAGTGCTTCCCTGTTTGCGTCTGTAGTTGAACATTCTCCACTGGTAATGGATAAAGCAGCCAATGCAGAATCCGAGAATAGCGACAGTTGCTGCGACCGCTACCAATGCGGTGAAGATATATGCGGCAACATTCCAGCCTGCCAGAAAGCTGATCAGACCAGCGGCAAGACAGAAGACGGCTATGCTTTGGTTAAATTGCTGCTGCTCCCAATCTTCGTGCACATAAGCAGAGCGTTCTTTTTTGAGGAAATTTACCCCAACCTTCATCACGGGATTGTATCCGAACAGTAGACCGGACAAGCCGGCGGCTAGGGGAATCGCAAGTATCCAATGTTGTCCTGTAAGCCAGGTTAACAGTACGGAGATCACGATAACTGCCTGGTTGGTTTTGACCAATGGTCTGGGGATTCCTTTGGATTTGATATCTTTGCCCATCTAATTCACACCTTTCACATTGGAATTAATTAAATTATAGCTGATCCCTCTGCCACTAGCAATCAGAAAAGACTTTTTTAATCTCAATATTTCCATCTTTTACGTTCGTGTAGGTAATGTCCATAGTCCACATGGCTCAGTCGGTTCAACAGTTCAAGTCAGATGAATTATTCTTTGACTCCTTCAGCGTTGAAAGTTACGCTATTTTTTGACTGCCAGTTTCCTTCTGCCAAAAAAAGAGACTTAAAAAAGTGATTTACAGCGCCAAACCTAAAGAGTCATGAAGAATTCTGAAATCTGGTATGTTAAAGTGTAAATAGTTAACAACACAGGAAAGAAGGGCTGAATATGATCTATGTTGTGCTGGACGACCGAGGCTTTACCGATACGTGACCGTCCGGATTGTAAAGAATGCGCCTTAAATTTGTAAGCTTATGCTAGCGGACGAAGTCTATGTGAACAGAAATGTTCGCTATTATAGGAATCAGGAGGATATTCAGTGGATGGCCCATATACTAGTGGTTGAAGATGAACAACCGATCAGTGATTTGATTACCATGAACCTTAAGCTGGTCGGACACACGTATTCCAAAGTTTATACCGGTTCAGAGGTTTCTGGAATTCTAGAACAGGAACGAACGGATCTTATTCTGCTCGATGTGATGCTTCCGGGTATGGACGGGTTTGAAGTGATGCAGCAGATTGCCCACTTGCGGATTCCGGTAATTCTGATTACGGCCAAAAATGCATTGGCAGATCGCATCAAAGGGTTCGAGTTAGGTGCAGATGATTATATTATAAAACCCTTTGAAATCCTTGAGCTGCTGGCCCGTATCAATGTCGTGCTGCGCAGGAACGAACAAACTGCCTCTGCTTTTATTTGCGATGAGGTGGAGGTCCGGTTTTCGGAACGTCAGGTCCGGGTAGATCAGTTGCCGGTGGATTTGACCACCCGGGAATTTGAGCTGCTCGAAGTGTTGATCCGCAACCGGAATATAGCCCTCTCGAGGGAAAAGCTGCTTGAATTGGCCTGGGGCTATGATTTTGCCGGCGACACCCGCACCGTGGATGTCCATATCCGTCAGCTGCGCAAAAAACTGGGCTGGGAAGAACGAATCAAAACCGTATTCAAGCTGGGCTACCGCCTGGAAGTTCAGGTCTAGCCATGCGGTTCTGGCATAAGATTCTCCTCTCCGTCCTCGTACTCTTCATTGCAGCCCTCGATGTAAGTGTAATTATGGTGATGAAAAAAAGCTGGCAGCTGAACATGGACAGCGAGACCAAGCGGGCGGCCAGCGAGCAGCTGCTGATTGCCAATAATATATACGAGAATCTTGATTCTATCCTGGCACGGGGCATCACCCTCACCCCTGTCTTGCTGCTCAGTGTGGCTGAATCATATGGTGAACACTACCGCACACAAGGAATTGGCTTGGAGCTGCGGGAGAACGGTCGGCTAATCTACCCGAATACAGGCGGAAAGGACGGTATGCAGGATGAACATACCATCCGGTTATCCATGCCGCTTCCTGCTCCTTACCAGCATATGGAGCTGGCCTATAAGCGCGACATCAGCGGACTGTATGCCCAGCAGCAGGAGCTGAACCGTTTCTTTGTAATGATTAACTGGATTGTAGGTCCGGTGCTGGCGCTGCTGCTCTATCTCCTCATCCGCCAACTGACCAAGCCGCTCAAGCAGCTGTCGGAGACGACCAAGACAATCGCTGAGGGCAATTATTCGAACCGTGTGGAGCTGCATAGCAGAGATGAATTCGGGGAACTGGCTTTTAATTTCAACCGGATGGCTTCGGTGGTGGAGCAGCGGATGACCGATCTCTCCGACATGGCCGAGGATAAACAGCGGATGGTCGATAATCTTGCCCATGAACTGCGTACACCGCTGACCAGTATGCAAGGGTTCGCTGAATTTCTCACTTCGGCGAACATTGGCCAGGAAGAACAGATAAAGGCCGGCCGCTATATTTGGAGTGAAACGGTCAGGCTGAAGAATCTTGCCTTTAAGCTGCTCGATTTGTCCGTCCTCCGGCACCAGCCTCTGGTGCAGTCAGAGGTGGATGTTTCCGGACTGTTCGAGGCGGTAGTGCAGACGGAACAGCAAAAATTAACAGAGAACGGAATACTGTTGCAGATTGACAGCTCCATCCCCACCGTGTGGGGAGATGCCGATCTGCTGGCATCCTTTCTGGTGAATTTAATCGAAAATGCCATTCATGCTTCAAAGCCAGGCTGCCAGATCCGCTTGCTAGCCTATAATCAGAACGGGGAGGCTGTGCTGGAAGTGCGTGACAGCGGAAGCGGGATGACGGCGGAACAGAGCAAGCGTGCCTTCGAGCCGTTCTATCGGGCAGACCCTGCACGTTCACGGACCTATGGCAATGCCGGTCTCGGTCTCTCCTTGTGCCGGCAAATTGCCGAGGCGCATCAAGCCAGAGTTGAGCTGCAATCTGTTCTTGGTGAAGGGACAAGCATCCGCATCTTTTTACAACTCCATAACAACTGTCCTCCTACTCCATAACATCTTGGGATTAAGGTATAGACAGATTCAACATCTTTGATCCCAATGGAGGTAATACAATTGAGCAAGAACAAACTGTCCGCTACGTTAGCTGTTATCCTATTTTCAGGAGCTGTGCTCACTGTCAGCGCGACTCTCGTCCCCAGCTTTGTGAACTCAGCAGTCGTCACCAAGAACAGCCCGGAAATTCAGGGTAGTGCCCAGCTGGCTTTAACCGGAAGTACCGTCCCTGTGCTGAAAGTGGAGGCACCGGCGCCGGTGTCCACTGTGAAAGAAGACCTGCTTACGCAGATGACTGATGCGCAAATCCAGCAGATCTATGACTTCATAGACAAGCCGGGCGATCCTCATAATTCAGGCCGGGAAATGACCGAATCAGAAGTGAACCGCAGACTGGTTCTGGATGACCAGTATGTGTATGATGGGCTCCGCCCCAAACAGAAGCTGCCGTTAAAGCCGGGACAAGCAGAAGTGTATCTGGATTTGGAGACCAATACGTACACATACCCGGAGCGGAGTTTGACCGATGAAGAGCTGCTGCAGCTGATTGACTGGTCCTACCGGGTCAATTACATCTTGTCCAAACGGAATGTGACTGCGCCCCCCCTGCCGCAGGAGTTCAGCAAGGCTGAAGCGCAGGTGCTGGCGGCTGAAAGTGTGCGCAAGCTGTTTGATGCCGATATTTCCAAGCTGCAAACGACAGTTATTCTAGATGAACTAAGACCGGACAAGCATCCAACCTGGAGCGTTCATTGGTCTCCTTATAAGTCGCAAACCCTGCGGGGACAAGGCAAGGAATTTTGGCAATATCACGTAATAATTGATGCGAAAACCGGGGTCGTGCTAGATACGACAGCAATTAATGTGGCGCTGAAAAGAACTCCCATCGACAAAGCCGCCGCCAGTGCCATTCAAAAGGATGCCAGCTGGATTCAAAAAGCCACCCAGATCGTTACGGACAAGCAGGGGGAAACAAGAAACATTGTCAAAGCTTATCTGACCGATACCGAGGTTAACAACAAACGCGGGATGGTGGCCGTGAAACTGTTGTTGGAAGACGGAAGCAGCTATACAGCGGAATTCCGCTATCCGAATCAGGCCCTGCGCTGCCTTATCTATGAGGCTGCCGACAAGGCCGATTAAGCAGAAAACGTTTCAAAAAAACGAGTACAAAGTTCCAAATAACAAGAAAACAAACTTTTCAGCCCTTTCGCTTCCCTGCAGGAAGCCGGAAGGGCATTATTCGTTCCGGGTGTATAGAGTTTTATATAGATTGAACTAAAGTAAAACATGGAACCACTTTTAAACAAAATCGTAGCATATTGTAAATAAATTGAATTGAGGTGAAATATGAAAGCTGCTTTTGATTACTTAAGAAGAGCCTATTATAGGCTTAGTTATTATTATCAGAAGTTTCAATTGATTGTAATGTCTTTTGTAGTTGTTGGAATAGTTGATTATTTTTTTATTTACGAGATTTTCGTTTCATTATCAGCATTATTTCCTGTTTTTATTTTAGAAATTGCTCCAGTCATTATTATCATTTTATCAATATTTATCATTCGAGGAATCGTTAGATTTATAAAGAAGATGAAAGAAAACAAACACTTACTATTTTTATTCTAACTAGAAATTATAGTTCAAACGCCAGATGAAGCTGGATTTGAAAAATTAGCACGGTTATACATAGATATAGAGGGCTTTATAAAAGACGACGGGATAGAGGTATTTGACCCAAACGAACCTGAGGTATTCATTCGGTGGCTGAGGAAGACGTGGATTGATTATTGAACTAACTATAAGACAGAAGATAGGGTTCTTTTCTCGTTGTAATCGGTGAGGACCTTAGCCAAAATGAAATTGAACTTTTAAACAAACAAAGATCCATTTATAGATCATCCCTTCTTAGAAGATCCGTCGATAGACAGATCCCCAACCTCTACACCGATATGCTTGAGGGTGCCTTTCTTACGATTGGTATGCTGAGTGGGGGGAAGGGCAGCGGCTTATGGTGGGGAACAAAGCGTGAATCCGTCTGGACGGAAAATCAATTAGACCTGTTCACCCTGTACACGATCAAGGAGCAGAGTATCTTGTTGTATGGTAAGTCCCATCTAGACAATGTGCCATCGTACTCGAGGGAAGAGTTCATTAGCTTTTTTAAAGAATATGCCAAGTGCATGCGGAAGTTTGGTAAGGGAAATAGCCTACATTCCGTTGACTGGCTCCTGTTAGCTTCCAAATTTATAGCTTGGTGGCAGGAAGGTGTCATTCTGTCTAAAAGCCAAGCAGCAGATTGGGGGCTATTACATCTTAGTGGCGGATGGAAAGAGAATTTGAAGCGATGCAAGAAGCTAAGGAAGGATCCATCCATGGTAACATGTCTAGAGTATTCCGAATGGCTGAGTAATTTGGAGCCAGCCATTATAGAAGCATCACATGATCTGGACAGAGCTCTCGAAACAACTATTCACTAAAGTAGAATCTTTACAGTCTATAAAAATACAGATAATAATAACTTTTCCGTTAACAGGAAACGCAAGCTCACGCAGGTTAGAAGATTAAAACCTCCCTTTAGAAGCAAACATAGATGTAATACCTTCTAAGGGGGGCGGAATAGTTTCTCATCTGATGGTTGTCTACAGCGAAAGAAGCTGCAACGTTGAGTGGAACTTACTGAAGCAAAGGCTAGTCTTGTTGAAGAAGGTATACCATTGTAATATAGTATTTTAACAATGAGATATTGGTTGTCTTCAGCTTACTATTATTCCGGGGACTGCAAGATTAGGAATCGGTTCTATGAACGACTTGGATTTGTTGCTAGTCATGAGGGCATATAACACTTTGATGGAAAGGGAATCAGTGAAATTTAAGTCGCATGTTATAATAGTTTTATCTGTGAAAGTAGAGGGGAAAATGAATAAAGAGACATCCGAAAAAAAAGCTCTTCTATTTGGATGGCATTAGAGGACTCGCGGCATTTGCCGTGGTTATTTCGCACTACATACAAGTATTTTATCCAGCTGCGTTAAATGGAAGACCGGAACAAGCTCATTTTGAATGGGATATCTGGTACGGACATTCTCCGATTAATTTATTTTATAATGGACAATTTGCCGTTTGCTTGTTTTTTGTGCTAAGTGGTTATGTGCTCAGTGTCAAAATGTTTGAGAAAAAGCTCGATAGTGAGAAATTTCAAAAATTGTTGCATTCCAGCGCCATACGAAGGTACATTCGGCTTGCCATACCGGCAGCGGCATCCATATTGCTTGTGTATCTAGCAATTATTACGAATGCCTTTCATCTCCAAGAAATATGGGGAACAACATGGACGGATATGAAAAAGGACTACTACGCTTTAGATACAAATGTATATACCCTTATCAAGGCTGCTATTTTTGATCCGTTTTTCCGTTTTAAAGCACAGCCTTACAATCCATTTCTTTGGACAATGAGCTATGAGCTATTAGGCTCTTTTTTAATTTTTGGTTTTCTTGCTTTATTTGGACGAGTGAAAAAAAGATGGATTGTGTATGTGATCTTATCCATTGCGTTGATTCAAACCTATTTTGTCGCTTTTTTGTGGGGAATGCTGCTTGCCGATTTGCTCAAGCAAAAATGGGGCCAAAGTAAAATAACGGCAGTACTTGTGCTTTTAATGGGGATTTACTTAGGTTCGGCGCCTTATACTGCATTATTGGGGACTATGTACGAACCCGTAGAAGTGTGGACAAAAAATATCAATGAATGGACTCAATTTAACATCGATCCACGACTTCTTGCACGAACCCTAGGTTCTGCTATGATTTTGTTTGCTTTGCTTCGTTTAAAAGTGCTGCAGCTTATGTTTGGATGGAAACCGTTTGCTTATTTAGGACAGATTTCATTTTCCATTTACCTCATTCATTTCACTTTCCTAAATACATTCTCCGCGTTCCTGTTTAGTAAAGTGATTCATCATTTTAGTTATAATCTTGCCTATGCAATTACGTTTATGGTTTCCATGGTGCCCTTATTTATATTGTCGCATTATTATATGAAATATATCGATCAGGGTGCATTAAAACTAGCTCGAAAAGTTGAAAAAAAGATGTCCGCATGACCAATGATAGCGTAGTGTTGAAACCAACAACTCTGCGCTTTTTTTGTGTTAATGAACATCAATTAATAGAATGAAATGGGGGTAAATATGGATAAGGTATTACAGAAGATAGCCAATTTGATCAGCGGTGAGGTTAAAAGAGTCACCATTGGAATTTCGGGTCATGGTGCATCTGGAAAGACAACGTTTGCCCATAATTTTTTAAAGCTTCTGGGACAGGATGATGTGAATTATATTAATACTGACCCCTATATTGTCAGCTCTCATCTTAGGAAATACACTTTTATCGACTATGAATATAACAATGAACATCATCATGAAAAAATGACGGCTTGTCACCCTGCTGCTCATAATATATTCGCTTTAGAAAGAGACATTCATATGTTAAGAGATGGTTTAGATTTTTATACAATAGGCACGAATTATACAAAGAATACATTAATATCTTCACACAACAAAATAAATATAGTGGAAGGCATGAGTGTTGCCTTTACAGACCCAAATTTGTATGACCTGAAAGTTTACTTATATACGGATGGAGAAACCGAGTTGATGAGAAGGAGTATACGTGATGTTTCTGAAAGAGGAACAGATATTAATTATTTAAGAAAATCTCATGAAGAGCGTAGAATTCAATATGATTTATTTATGCATCCGCATCATCAAAAATTTGATATAGTTTTAAAAAATTCCAACGAAGAGTATATTCTTGAAAAAAGCTGTTTTAATTAAAATGTGAAATAAAGACAAATCGGAAATTGAGATTATAAGGTGTTACGAGTTCTGGAAAAACATCAATAGTAGATGCTTACAGTTGAAATAGCACAGTAGGCACATCATTTTAAGACCCTCTTTCCTTCGGGATTGAGGGCTTTTTTCTGCTAATAACTGAACGACAGAAGCACCGTCCAATTGGGGGGAGAACTCCCTTCTTTCGGATGGTTTATGACGATCGTCACTTATCATATGACGGTCTTTTTTAATATATTTACGACGGGGAATATATTTGTCAAGAAGGAGCGGGAAGGTTGAATAACGAAATAGAAATCAAGCAGTATAGTGTCGGTAAAATATTGGGTTTATGGGCTTTAGTCACGTTGCCAATGTTCTTTATTCGATTCGGACTGATGCCGTTTCTGGTGCCAATCGTCAGTTTTCATCCGCTTATTGTCTTTTGGATGCTTATGATTGTCGGCATGATCTGGCAGTTTGTATTATCTGTCATCATCTTGAAAAAAGAACTGGGCAGTTTAAGCTGGGAGAAGCTGAAAAAAAGACTGTGGCTGAATCATCCGGTTCATCCGAAAAAGTTTAAAGTCTACAAAGTCGCTTATTCATTCACGCTTCCGATCATCCTATACGCTTTTTTCTTTGAAAACTCAGGTTTGTTCCAGTTTGTAGGAGAAGCGCTCAACCGGATTTTCCCGTTTATGGCTCCTCAGGAGTATACAAAGATACAAAATCTGATGGCTCCTGAATTTGTCGGTGCCTGGTATCTGCTCGGTATTGCGCTTGTCAGTTGTTTGTTTAATTATTTACTGGGAGAAGAGTTGTTCTTCCGTGGCATTCTGCTGCCGCAGATGAAGGGAGCCTTTGGAAGATGGGATTGGGCCATGAACGGCGTTTTGTTCGCTTTTTACCACCTGCATAAAATAACGGATATTCCTATGATTCTCATCGGATCGCTTTTTTTCGGCTTTTTAAATGTCAGATATCGCAGCTTTTGGCCATCCGTCATCATTCACGGGGTGGAAGCCATACCAGTGCTTGTAGGCGTCATTGCGGCCATTCTAGGAATCATGCTGTGAAGTGAGCGATTTCTAAAGGATGTGTGGTTTCATGAATATTTCAACAGTTCATACCCTAAGCAATACGAAAGTATCGAAATTATTTTTCTATGGACTGGCATGCTCTTACGTGGCCCTGCTATTGCTTTACTTTGTTTTATCTCAATATAAAGGCTTTGCGGTGGTTTCGATCCTGATCGCGCTTTATTTCTTAAGACACTCGAAACGAGTGTTAAATCATCCCGAGTATCATCCCATTGTAGCCGTATCCCCGATTGTCGAAATCGTTCTCCTCTTTCTTCTATTCCTGGGAAGCAGAACAGAAATCGAGAGTATCGTATTTGTTCTCTTTATTGCGGATCTTCTCTTACACTACAAGTCGTGGTACGCTTTTCCGTTTGCCTATGGTGGATATTTAGCCTACATTTTTTTGTGGTCACCAGGAGGAGAAGATTTATGGCGGAATATGTTCCATATTTTGAGCTATTCGTTTTTGGTAATACCAATCTGGAGCACCAAGCTGCTGCTCAATCAAAGGGATATGAACCTTCGATTAAACGAATCTTTGATCCAGGAAGCTAGAACGAGAGAAGAGATGGCGGCATTAAAAGAGAGAACGCGGATTGCGGAAGAGGTTCATGATACGGTGGGACACACGTTAACTACAGCGATCGTCGCCCTTGAGGGAGCCCAACTGCTCTTCGATAGAAAACCGGAGGAATCTCTTCGGAAGATCCTCATCGCACGCGAGCAGCTGAAGCAAGGACTCGGCAATATCCGTCAGGTTGTCAAAACATTAAAAGCAAAGGAAGGGACTATTGGCGACTTGGGGCTTAAGGAAGGAATACAGAAGATCATGACCGATACGGAAAAGCAGACGGGCGTTCAATTTATTTTACATTTTGAGGAGGTCACCCATCTAATCTCTCTTCAGAAGTATGTTATGATCAACTTCATAAAGGAATCGATCACCAATGCGCTAAAACATGGCAAAGCAAGTGCAATGGAGATCTCTGTCCTTGAGCAGCAAGATACGATTCATATTAGGGTAAAGGACAATGGAATCGGCAGCGATTCATTCATATTTGGGTTTGGTCTGAAAACGATGGAAGAAAGAATAGAGGCCATCGGAGGTCAGTTGAGTGTGCAAAGTGAGCCTATGAAGGGATTTGCACTCCATGTCCGGATGCCTGTTGCAAAGGGGGACGGTTAATGGATAGCGATCGCAAAATCAGCGTCATGCTTGTGGATGATCATAAAATTATGCTTGAAGGTCTGGAAACTTTGCTTTCGATAAGATCGGAGATAGAGATCGTTGGGACGGCCCAAACCGGCGAAGAAGCGCTTGAACGGCTTCACTCGGTTGTTCCGGATGTCATCCTGATGGACATTCGCATGCCGGGTATGGGAGGCGTAAAGGCAACCGAAGCCATTAAGGAGCTCCACCCGCATGTGATTATACTCATCTTAACAACCTTTGACGATGATGAGTATATTATAGAGGCTTTATGCAACGGAGCTTCCGGTTATTTGCTTAAAGACATCGATGGAGAGAAGCTTGTTCAATCCATCGATGAAGCGCTCTCCGGAAATTTGCTGCTTACTGGTAAAGTGGCAAAAAAGCTTGCTCTCACGATCCGCAATAAGAACAGGGGATTTGAAAAAGCAGGTAAGGAACTTGAGCTAACGCAAAAAGAACTTGACCTTGCAAGGCTGCTTATTGAAGGATATAACTCAAAGGAAATTGCCGGAAAATTATTTTTGACTCAGGGAACGGTAAAGAACTATTTAAGTGACATTTATTCCAAGATCGGTACCAATGACCGGGCTAAAGCAGTCTTGTTATTAAAAAGATATTTATCAACATGAGAGAGTGGTGTCAGGAACTGGATTAGTGACTCTGCTTTGAATACAGGTTAAAAACTCTGACCAAGTGGCTTTATCTTGGTCAGTTTTTTCATTTTCAAGTTCTTCAATTTGATCTGCAGTTCCTTATCTAGCTAGAGCGGTGATTTTCAATAGGCAGCGTAAAGTTTAATTTTAAAATAATTTCACGTTGACATTTAGGCCTCTTCCGTGGTTTTATTATGTAGACCGATTGTTATAAAAGTAAAAGGAAGTGTAGAGCTTGTCGAACAAGCACAATGCACGGGAGGCGATTGTGGACACCGCTTCAAGGTTGTTTTTTACCCAAGGTTACCATGCTACCGGGTTAAGTCAGATCATCAAAGACAGTGAATCGCCGAAGGGATCACTATATTATTATTTTCCCCGTGGCAAAGAGGAGCTGGCTTTGACCTGCATTAACCGGACCAGTGAGATCGTCGCTAAACAGCTGCGCCATTATGTGGAAAATGGCAAAAGTGCGTCAATCGCGATTCAGGATTTCATTCTGGGAATGGCTGCTGATGCTGAGAACTCAACCTTTAAAGGCGTTGTTCCGTTCAGCTTCTGGCTGTCTGTAGAAACCTCCTGCGTAAGCGAGGAGCTGCGGACAGCATGCCAAGCCGTATTCAACGACTGGCAGGACGTTGTCATGCAACAGCTGCTTGCTGAAGGCACAGATCAACAAATGGCAGCCGATAAGGCTTCCGTTGTGATTTCTTTGTTTGAAGGGGCACTGCTCCAGACATTGACGTACCGCAATACACAGCCGCTGCTTGCAGCTGCTAGAGCTATACCTGCCATACTGGATTGACAAGAAAGAATATAGAGAGAAAACTATACATTTTCAGGAGGATACAAGAGTGGAAGCAACGATGCAAGGAAAGAAGCAAACCCCAGAAAGAAAGTTCAAGACAATTCCGATCCTCGTCTCCTTATTGCTCGCCGGATTTATCGGCATGTTCAGTGAGACTGCGTTGAACGTGGCATTGACGGATTTAATGCAGGTTCTGAATATCACGCCTACAACGGCCCAATGGCTGACAACAGCTTACTTGCTGACACTCGGAATTCTCGTTCCGATCTCAGGTCTGCTGCTGCAATGGTTTACAACAAGACAGTTGTTTATCGCTGCAGTAAGTTTCTCAATTCTGGGAACCTTCCTGGCTGCCATTTCGCCAAGTTTTGAGTTTCTGCTCACGGCACGTGTCGTTCAAGCGATGGGAACTGCACTGCTCCTGCCGCTGATGTTCAATACGATTCTGCTCATCATCCCAGCCGAGAAAAGAGGGGGCGCGATGGGACTGATTGGACTCGTGATCATGGTTGCTCCTGCAATCGGCCCAACCATTGCCGGACTATTGATTGAGAGCTTAAGCTGGCACTGGATTTTCTGGCTGTCGCTGCCGTTCCTGGTAGCTGCACTGATCTTCGGAATTCTGTTTATGCAGAACGTTTCTGAAGTGACGAAGCCGAAAATTGATGCACTTTCCATTCTGCTGTCTTCGTTAGGTTTTGGAGGCATTGTCTACGGATTCAGCAGTGCCGGTGAAGAAGCCGGCTGGGGAAGCCCGAAAGTAATTATTGCCATCGCTATCGGTGTAGTAGCACTCGTGCTGTTCGCTGTTCGCCAATTAACGATGAAGCAGCCGATGATTAATCTGCGTGCATTCAAATATCCTATGTTTACAGTTGGCGTGCTTATGGTCTTCATCTGTATGATGGTTATCCTTTCATCCATGCTGATTCTTCCGATGTATCTGCAGCAAGGCCAAGGTTATACTGCCTTTAAAGCCGGTCTGCTCCTGCTTCCAGGCGGAATTATCAATGGTCTGATGTCCCCGATTATGGGACGCTTGTTCGATAAATATGGACCTAAGTGGCTCGTGATTCCAGGGTTGGTCATTGTCGCGGTATCCCTGTGGTTCTTCTCCAGCATCACTCCAACATCCACCGTTGTGTTCGTTATCGTGCTTCATAGTGCGCTGATGATCGGGATTTCGATGATTATGATGCCTGCCCAGACGAACGGGATTAACCAGCTGCCGCTGCAATATTATCCCGATGGAACGGCCATTATGAATACACTGCAGCAGGTAGCCGGTGCAATCGGTACTGCCTTGGCAGTCAGCATCATGACCGCTGGCTCGAAGAGCTTCATGAAGACCGTAACTAATCCGGCCGATCCTATCAATATTGTTCCGGCATTTACACATGGGGTTCAGAACGCCTTTATCTTCGGAATGATTATGGCTATTGTTGGACTGGTTGTCGCCTTCTTCCTGAAACGTGTCATTGTACAGCACAAAGCACAAGGCATGATGCACTAATAAGAACATTTGCAGTTTTCGAAGCACATCCGCAATGCGGGTGTGCTTTTTCCATATGCTGGACGATATTTGTGAAATAATGTATAGTATACATAGAATAACGATGTATTAAGGAACGGTGTCAGACTTTGGCCTAATTGAATCCTGAAGGGAGTGTTAACAAAATGAAAGTCAGCAAAGAAATGCTGAAGGGCAGCACAGGGACGTTGATTCTAACGCTTCTACTGGACAAGCCGCAGTACGGATATGAGCTGATCAAGGAGCTGGAGCAACGTTCCGAAGGTGTATTTTCCTTAAAAGAAGGTACACTGTATCCCATTCTCCATGCGATGGAAAGTGAGCGCTGGGTAGAGTCTTACTGGGTAGAGGTTGAGGGGCGGAAGCGCAAATATTACCGGATTTTGAAGGAAGGCGCGGAGAAGCTGAAGGAGAAGCAGTCCGAGTGGCGTTTATTTAAAAGAGCGGTGGATACTGTACTTGGGGAGGGTGGAGCATAGTGGAGTCGAAAAGTGGGCTGGAGCAGTATTTGGACAACGTATGCGGTGAAGTCAAAGCCAAGAAAATGCATGCCGAGATCCGCAGCGAGCTTAGCAGCCATTTGGACGATCTGATGCTTGAGCAGGAAAGTCTTGGTGCATCCAAAGCAGAAGCAGAAGTTTTGGCGGTTGCGCAAATGGGTGATCCGAAAGCTGTGGGAAAGGATCTTCATCATATTCATAAACCAAAAACTCCATGGGGTTTGCTGGGAGCTCTGCTGTTGTTCTCTGCGATTGGATTGCTGGGGATGAGTTCTGTGGATGCCAACCCGCTGGAGACCAGAATTCATGAAAGCTTGCTGTATAGACAGTCAGTCTTTATGCTATTGGGGATAATGTTGATGACCTTGCTCTACTTTTGTGATTTTCGCAGGCTTCAAAAGCTGTCCTGGCTGCTGTACATCTTTTCAATAGCAGGGATAATCGCAAGTTTGAAATGGGGCATCTATGCGAACGGGAGCCGGACTTATTTTTTGGCTTTTGGGGGAATCGTGATCAACCTGGTCTCCTATAGTCCATATATTGTGCTGGTTGCGCTGGCAGGCATCTTCTCAAAATTTAAAGCGGATGGCAAGCTGGGAACTAAGCGTAATTTGCTCCCGGAGTTAGTTATTCTCCTTGGACCAGCAGCGGCCTACATCATTGCCGGCCCCATACCTGTGTTGTTGCTGTATTTGGTCTGTTCTCTGATATTGTATACTTGGCTTTCCGGGGTCTGGTTGCGTTCGACGTTGATCGGTGGTTTTTTTCTAGCGGCAGGCCTCCGGTATGCGTGGAATAATCAACAGATGAGAGACCGGATTCTGGGTGCAATCAATTACAATATCAATCCGGAGTCCAGTGGATTTGTCTATAAGACCCTGAATGAGGTCATTGGTTCAGCAGGCTGGAGCGGACATGGCTTCGGTGCTGAATTCGGGAGGCTGCCCTATGCATATTCAGATATGCTCCCTGCTTATCTGGTATACTGCTTCGGCTGGGGCGGCGGGCTGGTGCTGCTGGGTATCATTCTTTGGTTTTTAATCAAGCTCTTCTCTTCAATTCATGCAGTGAAGGATTATTATGGCAAGAGTGTTATTATTGCTCTGTCACTCATACTTGCTATGGGGCTGTTCTACGGTCTGCTGGTGCTAAGCGGCAAAATGATTCTGACCAGCATTCCATTTCCGTTCATGAGCTATGGCGGCCATGTTCTCATTGAATATGCGGCGCTTGGACTGCTTATGGGCATCTACCGGCGCAAGGATATCACACCTGCTGAACCTGAATCACGTACTATACGGGAGGGATTATGAGTTTACTAATACGTACTTGGACCCGAACTGGGGGAAGGAAGGAGCTTTATCTTAATTATGAAGCAGCATAGGACAGGCAAATGGCTGACGGCGATCATGCTCTTGCTGATCTTGGGGATGACCTCAGGCAACACCGAAAGCTCTGCAACAGCGGCAGATGAACCTGGACAGAAGGCAGGCGAATTAGCACAGCAAGTTAGCACCCAGAAGAAGAATAACCTGCCCAGTGGTTTTGTTTATCTGGATGAGATCATTCCAACCGCACAATATGAAATTCGATATTATAGCGATAATAATTTTACCGGTACACGGGTTGACGGGTACAAAGCTCCTCTGGCGATCTTCTCAAAAACGGCGTCGGCGGCATTGAAGGAGGTTAGTGACGATTTGGAGCGAAAAGGATACATTCTTAGAATATATGATGCTTACCGTCCGCAAAAAGCAGTTAATCATTTTGTCCGCTGGTCGCAGGATGCCGGAGACATTAAGATGAAGCTGCAGTATTATCCGAAGCTGGACAAAAAGAATCTGTTCAAGCTTGGTTTTATCGCCAAAAAGTCGGGACATTCCAGAGGCAGTACGATTGATCTGTCGCTCGCCGACAAAAAAACGGGTGCCCTGGTCGATATGGGCAGCCCGTATGATTTTTTCGGCGAGATCTCCTATTATAATACCTCACTGGTCAGCGCCAAGCAGCATGCCAACCGCAAGCTTTTGAAAGATACAATGGTGAAACACGGGTTTAAGCCGTACAGCAAAGAGTGGTGGCATTTTACGCTGATTAAAGAGCCTTTTCCGAAACAGTACTTTACCTTTAATGTAGAATAACAAGCTGGGATGATCTACGAAAAATCCGAAATCCCTACGCAAAGCCTCCATAGGCATGACCGCTTCACAAATCCGCCCTGCTTTTTCTCGGCATTCGGTTCATGTTGGCGTTCAGCGGCATTTTCCCCAGCAGTTCGGAGGCGACGATCCCCAGCAGCACTAGCGCTGCCCCGGTGTAACCTTGCATGGACAGCTGCTCCCCGGCAAACCAGAAGCCGAAAAAGGCAGCAAACACAGGCTCAAGGGAGAAGATCAGGCCGGTGCGTGTCGGAGTAGTGTATTTCTGGGCTACCGGCTGTAAGATAAAGCCGCAGGCGCTGCAGAGAATGCCAAGCGCAAGAATGGCAATCCAGCCTGGCATGGAAGACGGCAATGACGGTGTCTCGAAGACAGCAGACAGCACAAGGGCGTACCCACCGGCAAAACCTAACTGCAAAATGCCGATATTCAAGGAGTCGCAGGTTTTCACCGCTTTGCCGGTGACAAGGATCTGCACAGCATAAAATACTGCTGACAGGATGCACAGCAGGTCACCCGGCTGCACATGCAGCGAGGAATTTAAGGTCAGAAGCCCGATCCCCGAAATGGCCAGCACAGCGCCAAAGATCTGCGGGGGAGCGACTCTTTTTCTGAAAACAAGCACATCGATCAGTGGAACAAAAATAACGGTCAAAGCGACCAGAAATCCGGCATTGGAGGTAGTAGTTGTCTTCAGTCCGAAGGTGATGCAGGTGAATACCACCAGCAGCAGGAATCCGAGCAGTGCTCCATATTTCAAGGTTCTAAGGTCTATTCTGCGTAGACGCTTGTGAAACAAAATGGCCGCCAGCACAAAAGCAAGGCCGAAACGCAGTGCAATCAGATTAAATTCCCCCAGTGTATCCAGTCCCATCTTCATGAAGATGTAGGAGGAACCCCAGAACATTGTTACTACAATGAGCATTAGCTCAGCCTTAAGCGGCTTCATCTCGTCATCATCCTTCTTTACGTCAAGTGATTATAGTATAATATGGCTTATTACATAAGGTAACTGAATGTTTATCATAGGAAGCATGAGGAAAATTCATGTAAGTTAAGAAGGGGGCCGGAGTCCTTGAGCATCACTAAATATGAGGTGTTTCTGAAGGTTGTGGAGTTGGGCAGCCTGACCAAAGCCGCTGAGGTTCTGGGCTTTACCCAGTCCGGGATCAGTCATACCATCAGCAGCCTGGAGATGGAATTCGACTTTTCGCTGCTGGTAAGAAACCGCTCGGGTGTCAAATTAACGGTCAACGGTGAGCAGGTAGTGCAGCCTATCCGTGAGATCCTGAAATGGAATGAGCAGTTGAAGCAGCAGGTTGCTGACATTCACGGGCTGGAAACGGGGACGATTACGATTGGCACGTTTACCAGTGTGTCTGTGCATTGGCTGCCGGGGATGATTAAAGAGTTCCGCAAGGAATACCCTTATATTGAATTCAAGCTGATGGAGGGCGGCTATCTGGAGATTGAGCAGTGGATTGAAGCTGGAGTCGTTGACTGCGGTTTTATTTCACTCCCCACCCGGGATAAATTTGAGGTGTTTCCCCTGAAACAGGACCGGATGCTGGCCATCCTCTACCAAGACCATCCCTTGAGCAAAGCACCCTATATGCCGCTTGCGCAAATGGCCTATGAGGATTTTATTATCCAGAAGGCCGGATCGGATTATGATGCCAGGCGTGTATTTGAGCGGGCGGGAATCCAGCCGAATATCAAATTCACGGCCGGAGATGATTATGCCATCATTGCTATGGTGGAAAATGGTCTCGGCATCAGTGTTCTCCCTGAAATGGTCATCTCGCGCCAGAATCATAATGTAGCTATGCTGGAGCTGGAGGAGCGCAGTTTTCGTTCACTTGGTATTGCCGTTCATTCTATGAAGTATGCATCACCGGCAACCCGGCGTTTTTTGAAGCATGTACAGGTTTGGCTGAAAGATTATTCGGAGTAACTCAATGGGCTGGAGGTTGAAATGGAAGCAAACTTTGATAGACTGCGCACGCAAGCAATGAACATTGTCGCAATTCCCCAGCATTACCGTTTGGTGATGGAAGACAGCACGCCAACGCGGAATGCGGTCAATCGCTCTTTTATCTGGGAAGACCCGGAGAACAAGGAATGGACCCTTGAGATCTCTCTGGATTTGGCTACCGGTTGTCTGATGGACCTGAATGTAGATATGGAACCTAATGAGGAAACCAATGACAGGGAAGATCCCAAGGGCATGGGGGAGGAAGCGAGGAAAATCGCAGATGCCTTTGTGGGCAAGCATGCACCGGACGCGGCTGGTTTGACTTGGATTCATACGGATGACAGCAGAAGACAAATTACGTACAGAGAAGAAGTCGGTGGCCTGCCTCTCCCAGACACAGGTTGTGAGGTGACGCTGGATCAAGGGCTGGGCATTATCCGTTACCGTCATCATCTTAAATCAGCTCCAAGACCGGAATGGCCTGCCGTCCTCGTTAACGAGGGTGCAGTAAAAGAACAATTGCTGTGTCACACCCATATGGAGCTGCAAATCACAGCATTATCTCCTTCCATTTACGATGTGCCCGGCACAGAAGATGAGTATCGGATGGTATATAATCCGGCTCCGTTTATGCGATTTATTGATGCTGTAAGCGGAAGGGACTGTTTCGGACCTGAACATTACGCTTTGCCATCAATTCATTCGCTCAAAGCCGATGAAGGGCCGGCAGAAACCGCGGGAAGTGGGCCGGAAGAAGCTAAAACGGGTGCAAACCGCAGCATTGCTGACTGGGAGCAGCTGCTTGGCATAAATCCGGAGCTATACGAGCTTGAGAAGTCTTCAGACGATGGCGAACGTATTATGTTGCAGTACAAGCATATAGATGAACTGGAAGATGAACCTGAGCAGGCAGCACTCTCTGTAGACGGATATATGAAGTATAGGTGGGGAGACAAGCTCAGGAATCTGGAATCTCCGTTTAAGCTGCAGATCGAAAAGACTACAGGAACCTTGCTCCGCTTTCATCGGGATGATCCGGGAAAGGAGCAGCCTCTTGCTCCCCTGATCCGGCAGCAATGCTGGGTTAAAGCGGAACGGTTTCTGCGTGAGGTGTTCCCGGACTATGCTTCCTATCTGCGGCTGGAAGTTGATAAGGATGACCTGGAGGATGAACCCCGCAGCCGTGAGTTTTTCTTTTTGCCTGTCTACATTGGCGACATCCCGGTTAACGGAGAGCGGGTAACGATTAGTATCAGCACAGCAACCGGGAATACCTGCCTTTATTCCGGCGTCTCTTGCGAGATGCTCCAACAGTTGGCTGAACACAGGCTTGCCCCGCTTCTAACACCCGAGGTAGCCTTAGAAATCTATAAGCGAAATATGGATGTCAAGCTTAAATGGATTAAGGTTTCTAACGCGGAGCGGCCGGTATACCGGCTGATTTATGAACTTGTTACTATTCCACGGTCTGAGCTTTCTAGTGAATTCGTCAACTGTAAATTGAGATACATTGATGCCCAAAGCGGCGAACCGATTTGGGGGAAGTACTAAAGGGTGAAAGAAATTTCAGGTTGACGAATGTGAAATGACATGAAAGAATGTACGCGTGTACATTAAGCGGTTACAAAGTTATTGGTCACGGAACTCGTCGTTTATACTTCATTGAAGAAAAGTGAACCAAAGGAGGAATAAGATGAAACAGCTTCGCATCGGAATGATCGGCTACAAGTTTATGGGCAAAGCCCACAGCAACGCCTACCGCAGCCTTCCCATGTTTTTTCCGCAGGCACTGAGACCGGAAATGTCTATGATATGCGGGAGGAATACCGCTGCGGTGCAAGAAGCAGCTTTACAGCTTGGCTGGACTGATAGTGTGACCGACTGGAAAGAGCTCATCTCCAGGGAAGATATTGACCTCATTGATATCAACGCGCCCAGCAATGCCCATAAGGAAATTGCTCTGGCAGCAGCCAAAGCAGGCAAGCATATTTTCTGCGAAAAGCCGCTGGCGCTGAATCTTGCGGATTCCCGTGAGATGCTGGAGGCTGCGACGGATGCAGGCATTATTCATATGGTCGGCTTCAATTACCGGTTCTCACCGGCAGTCAGGCTGGCGAAGCGGCTGATTGAGAGCGGAAGACTCGGGAAGATCTATCATTTCCGTGCCTGGTTTCTGCAGGACTGGATTATCGATCCGGATTTCCCGCTGGTGTGGAGACTGCAGAAGGAGATTGCCGGTTCCGGCTCGCATGGTGATCTTGGAGCACACTTGATTGATCTTGCCCATTTCCTGGTCGGCGATATGCAGGAAGTAATCGGTATGAGCGAGACCTTTATCAAAGAGCGTCCACTAGCCGCTGAGATGACTGGCTTAAGTGCGAAGGCAAGCAAAGATGCCCCAACAGGAGAAGTGACCGTTGACGATGCGACACTGTTTCTGGCCCGGTTTGTAGGTGGTGCTTTAGGCAGCTTTGAAGCTACTCGTTTTGCTGCGGGTCACCGTTCGACCAATTCTTTTGAGATTAACGGCAGTCTGGGCAGTGTGAAATTCGATTTCGAACGGATGAATGAGCTGGAGGTGTACCTGACCTCGGACGACGAGGATGTACAGGGCTTCCGGCGTGTGCTTGCCACCGACCCGGCCCATGATTACGCCGAAGCCTGGTGGCCGCCGGGCCATACCATCGGGTTCGAGCATACGTTTATCCACGAGATGCTGGAGCTCTCCACCTCCATTGCGGAAGGACGCCAGCCGGAGCCAAACTTCAATGACGGAGTAAAATGTCAGGCTGTTCTGGAAGCTGTTGAACGCTCTATTGAACAGAGACGCTGGGTGGAAATATCCGAAATGTAATTATCAATAAATCATCATTGTAGATGAAGGAAAGCTAATTATGATCTTCCTGCTCAAGAAACAGCACCGTTCGCTTCCCAGGAACGGTGCTATTTTACGTGTTATGGTGGAAGAGTGAGCTATTTGCGCGCCCCGGAAGGAGTAATCCCTTTGTATTGCTTGTAGAGTTTGGTGAAATAATTTGGGTTGTCGCAACCCACCTTGCCGGCAATTTCCGTCACGGTCAAATCCGACTCCAGCAGCAGACGTTCAGCTTCATGGATCCGGCTTAAGTTCACATAGTCGATAAAGGTACGTCCGGTCAGCTTTTTGAAGGTTTTACAGAAATGATAAGGATTCAGATTGACAAACTTTGCAGCCCATTCAATCGAGATCTTCTCATCAAAATGAGCTTCCAGATACTCCAGCAGCGGTTTAAAGCGTTCGCGGTTAATGGAATGGCGCTCGCTCTGATGCCTCTCTGACAATTGCTGCGGCGGAAAGCTGCGCGATAGCAGGGTAAAGAACAAATGCAATTGGTTCTTCACAACCAGTTGAAAAGCAGGGCCTTTACCGCGAACCTCGGTAATGATGGCTTGCAGCAGGGGATAATAACAGGAGCAAGCCGGGTTCAGATCAGCGGGTTTGACCGGAAACTGAAACCGGTTATTCAAATAGGGTGCTACGAATTGCTCATGCTGGGAATCCTGGTTTCTGTCTTTGAACAGTGAAGCATGGAACACGATGGATACGTAAGAAATATCTCCGCTGTATAAACTGTAACCGACATGCAAACCGCCTGAAGGAACAATAATCACATCACCCGGCCCGGCTTCATAAGGTTTGCTGTCCACATGAAAGATCGCATGGCCTTCCTGCATCACAATGATTTCGAAATGCTCATGCCAATGCAAGAAAAGGATATTCTGTTCCACTTTAGCCTCCCGGCACTCATTAAAAAAAAGGCGGAACGGATAGGTTTTCTCTTCGAGCTGCGGGTATTCCTTAAGCTCCTTCGGATAAGTCATGACTTCTTTCAACTCCCCCAATATTGAGCTATATTAACACAAGATAAGACGAGAATTCACACCAAATGAGCTATATACTTGATTTGCTGAACTTACTATAAACCAATATTGGAGTGATATACAAGATGGAAGATACAATGAGAATCGGAACACTGGTTGGCGGGGGAGATGCTGTAAGAGTGATTCCTCAAATAATTGGACACGGATTTGAATCCTTCAGTCTTACCTTTTGGCAGACCACCGGAGAGACGAATCTGACAGAAACCGCGGCGCGTGTGCGGGAACTGGCTGCAGAGCATGATTTTGTCATCTCCTCAGTCGGCATATTCGGCAACCCGCTAACCGGTGCCGGCGATAATGCGGATACCCTGGCCAGCTGGGAACGTTTGATTGATCATGCCCATCTCTTCGGCACCGATATGGTATCCGGTTTCACAGGACGTCTGACAGGGCAGTCAATAGATGAATCAATACCTAAATTCACGCAGGTCTTCGGGGAACTTTCCAAGAGAGCGGCTGACCGGGGGGTGCGAATTGCATTTGAGAACTGCTCGATGGGCGGCAATTGGGACTCCGGAGACTGGAATATTGCGCATAATCCTACAGCCTGGGAAAAGATGTTCAACGCGGTTCCGGCAGATAACCTCGGCTTGGAGTGGGAGCCCTGCCACCAGATGGTCGCGCTGATTGATCCGCTCCCGCAGCTGCGCAAGTGGACGGATAAAATATTTCATGTCCATGGGAAGGATGCTACAATCGCCTGGGATATTGTCAAGGAATACGGCATTCATGGTCCGAAGCCTTATGTATGGCACCGGACCCCGGGTTTTGGAGACACGAACTGGGCTGATGTGATCACGATTTTGCGCCAAGCCGGTTACAAAGGTACCATCGACATTGAAGGCTGGCATGACCCGGTATATCGTGATGAGCTGGAGATGACCGGACAAGTTCATGCCCTGAACTATTTGAAACACTGCCGCGGCGGCAGCTTTATACCCAATCCGGTCTAATACAGAAAGCGGGGAACTACCAATGACAGCAAAATACCGTGTAGCGATTGCCGGCTGCGGAGGAATGGCCAATGAATGGATCAGCTATGCGTTGAAACGACCGGAGGTCGAAATCGTCGCCCTTGTAGATATCAAGCTGGAGTCGGCACAGGCTATGGCCGGGAAATATGGGCTTTCCACTCCGGCCTTTACGGAGATACGGCAGGCAATTATAGAAACGGGTGCCAACCTTGTGTTTGACGTCACAGTTCCGTCCAGTCATTATTCTATCGCAAGTACATCACTTGAATTGGAATGTGACGTGTTCAGCGAGAAGCCCTTGGCTGAAACGATGGAGGAGTGCAATGAGATTGTTGCGTTGTCGGAACGCACCGGACGAACACATGCTGTCATGCAGAACCGCAGGTACGATCCGCGCATCCGCTCGCTGCGCGGGCTAGTCGAAACAGGTACGGTCGGCCGGACGGGTTATATCGGAGCGAGTTTCTTCCTCGCCCCCCATTTTGGCGGTTTCCGCGAGGTAATGAGCAGTCCGCTCCTGCTGGATATGGCCATCCATACCTTCGATCAGGCCCGTTTTATCAGCGGAGCTGATCCGGTTACAGTGTACTGCCAGGAATTTAATCCACCCGGCTCCTGGTATGAAGGCCAGGCTGCCGCTATTTGTATCTTCGAAATGTCGGATGGCTCTGTGTTTTGCTACCAAGGGTCCTGGTGTGCGGAAGGTGCACCCACCTCTTGGGAAGCGTCGTGGCGGATTCAGGGGGAGCAAGGGGTTATTCTCTGGGATGGTGCAGGCATGCCTTATGCTGAAGTAATCGCAGGCGGTGACCAGTCCGGCAAGTTCATCCGTGACTATGAGCAGGTAGAAGCACAGGCCGTTTCGATGGGTGAGACCTTCCACCATGGCTGTCTGGAAGAGATGTTCCTTTCGCTCTCCGAGCAGCGTCCTGCTGAAACAGACTGCAGGGATAACCGCTACAGCATGGCGATGGTATTCGGCGCCCTTGAAAGTGCCAAGACCGGCCGCAAGCTTGAAATTGCTGAGGTCATGAACCATTCTGCAAAGCATATGCAGCTTGGGTAGAAGCAGGTGGCATTGCTGGGCGTACCTGAATACGCCTGCTGTGGTCGCACAAGTGTTAATGTAAGTAAAGCAGCCGTATCCGCAGACATGTCTGCAGATACGGCTGCTTTTTGTTTACAAGTAAAGATTACATCCTAGAAGCCTTTGTATTGTGGCTCCTCTTGTTCAAGTTCGGTTACACGGCCTTCAACCTGCTGCACAATTTGCTGCGTTTGTTCCGCTGCGCTTGTGAACAAGGTTTTGGCCTGCTGGTTTTGAGTCTCCAGCGCGAATTGCTCCAGACTCGCTTGCGCGCTTTTCAGCGATGACAGGCAAGTCTTCACTTGTGAGGATACAGTCATTAGATATTGCCTCCTTTTAGGTAGTTAGCAAACTGAACGAATCATAGTATCCACCGGTGAAGACGCAGAAATACAGGAAATAAATTCTAATTCGAAGCATTGGTCTTTTGGATTAAACAAGAAATTATTTCTTGGTTAGGTCTGCGTCCTTTAACAAATAATGAGCATGTTGACATGCGGGGATTCTAAACTTAGGAGGTAGTAATCATGCCGGAATGGCTTGAGGTGATTTGGCGGACAATTTTCGCGGTGGTTGTGCTCTTCTTTTTGACAAAGCTGCTGGGGAAGAGACAAGTTTCGCAGCTGTCTTTTTTCGAATATATCACTGGAATTACAGTAGGTAGCTTGGCGGCTTACATATCCCTCGATACCGATAAAACATGGCATTTGGGGATAATTTCGCTGATTGTCTGGGTGGCGTTCTCCCTTGGTATCGAGTTTCTGCAAATCAAGAGCAAGAAGGCAAGGGATTTCATTGACTTCAAGTCAACTGTGCTGATCAAAGACGGTAAAATTCTGGAAGAAAATATGAAAAAAGAGCGTTTAACAACTGACGAACTGCTGGAGGAGCTGCGGAAGAAGGATGTCTTCAAATTGGCAGATGTCGAATTTGCGATCATGGAATCGGATGGAGCGATTAACGTCCTGCTTACCCGGGAGAATCAGGCACTGACACCAAAAGATATGGGGATTAAAGTGGCTCCTGAGAAGGAAACTCAAGCCGTCATTATGGACGGCAAGATCTTGGACGAACCTTTGGATACGCTGAATTTGTCCCGAGGCTGGCTGCAGGGCCAGCTTGAAAAGCAGGGATTAACCGCAGAAAATGTATTTCTCGGCCAGGTGGATTCCTATGGCGAACTTACTGTGGATCTATATGCGGACAAGGTGCAGGTGCCAAAGCCGCAGGATAAACCCCAGCTATATGCACTGCTGAAGAAATGTGAAGCCGATCTGGAACTGTTCAGCCTTTCCACCGACAAAAAGGAAGCCAAACAGATGTATGAAGAGTGCTCCGGGAAGCTGCAGACATTGCTGCAGAGTTTGAAACCTTATATCCAAAACTGAGTAGTTTAACTCCATATAGCCTTACAAGACGAGCAGGCCAACAAAAACGAATGTTTTTTGTTGGCTTTTCATATGCTCAGCAATGTACACCGAAGGTGATTACCCAAGTGTTCAATATTTCACATAAATGTAATAATGAGGGGTGAAAAAGACTGTACAATTCTCAATAAATACTTATGATTGAGATTAGGCTGACCACTGCAAAAGAGCAGGCTTTTGATTTTTCGGCAGTCTTAAGTTTAAAGTGAAGTGAGGGATGCGATGCCGGGATAGGTACTGTGCTGATTTGAAGAAGCAGAAACAGGGATGAATTCGTATATACCGCAACAGGTACTGAAAGAAAATAACCTATTGGAGGTAAATGTTAACGTGAAAATAAAAAAACGATTTGCATTCTCTGCAATGATTGCGCTTTCGGCTATGCTGGCTCTCTCAGGGGTGGGTGGAAGTATTCCATCCGTTCAAGCGGCAAGCATCTTCAGTGATGATTTTGAATCCGGCAATGCCGGCAGCTGGACCCACACGTCAGGCTCATGGACAGTGGTGCAGGACGGTAGCTCTCATGTCTATTATCAATCGGGTAATACGGAAGGGCGCTCCTCGGCTGGCAACAGTAGCTGGACTGACTACAGCGTGCAGGCAGATGTGAAAATTGACAACTTTAACGGCACAAACCGCACTTATCTCTGCGGCCGTTATACAGATGGCAATAATTATTATGCGGCTTCGCTCTCCAACAGCAATGGAGGTACGCTGGAAATCCGGAAGAAGGTCGGCGGCTCCAGCACTACACTTGCCACTAAAACAGACTTCCCTGTCACTTGCCGGTACAGTGTACACGGTTAAGCTAGAGCTAAGCGGAAGCACGATCAACTTTTATGTGAATAATGTCTTGCAATTGAATGCACACGATAACAATATGACTTCCGGCGGTATCGGATTGGTCGCTTATAAGACAGCAGCCAAGTTCGACAATGTAGTTGTTTCTACTACGGATTCTACGACTCCAACTCCTTCACCAACTGCAACTGCAACCGTGGCACCGACGGCTACAGCCAGTTCTACTCCAGCACCATCGGCTACTCCGACAGCTGTACCCACAGCAACAGCAACAGTTACACCAACACCAACACCAACCGTGGCACCGACAACGACACCCCCTCCGGCAACGGGTTCACTGTATGTCTCGCCGAATGGAGCGGCCGGAAATGCCGGAACCATCGGCAGTCCTACGACCCTGGATTCAGCTATTACTAGAGTAGCCCCGGGAGAGACTATTTATCTGCGCGGGGGAATCTATACTTTTTCCGCTCCAGTAACAATTGAACGGGAGAACAGTGGAAGCACCAGTTTGCGCAAAAATATTGTGGCTTACGGAAACGAAAAACCGGTGCTTGATTTCTTTGCCGAATCCTTTGGGTCTACTGAACGCGGACTGCAGATTTATGGCCATTACTGGAAGGTAAAGGGGCTTGAGATCAAAGGTGCCGGAGATAACGGGATCTTCATTGGCGGCAATTACAATATCATTGAGAATGTAGAAACGCACCATAACCGGGATTCAGGGCTGCAGATCAGCCGCTATTCCTCCTCACTCTCCAATATGAGCGACTGGCCCAGCTATAACCAGATCATTGGCGTATACTCCCACGACAATTTCGACCCGGACAATGGGGAGGATGCTGATGGTTTTGCCGCAAAGCTGACGATTGGACCGGGCAACGTCTTCGACAAGTGTATTGCCGCATGGAATACAGATGACGGCTGGGATTTATATACCAAATCGGAAACAGGCCCGATTGGTGTGGTTACGATCAAGAACAGCATCGCCTACAAAAATGGCCAGACCTCGGATGGAAGCAGCACGGCAAACAGTGACGGCAACGGCTTCAAGCTGGGCGGGGAGAAAATTTCTGTGAATCATATTGTGCAGAACAGCATCGCCTTCCAGAATAAAAAACATGGCTTCACCTACAATAGCAATCCGGGCTCCATTCAGCTGACAGGCAATACCTCGTGGAGCAACGGCCAAAGCAATTTTGCTTTTGACACAGGGACACACCAGTTTACCAATAATCTGAGCTTTGCCGGCGGCTCCAGTGACAAAACAAGCGGTACGGATGTTCTCAGTACCAATGTCTGGTGGAAGAGCAATGCCAGCACGAATGCCAAGGGCCTGGTCGCGAGCAGTGCCGACTTCGCCAGCTTGACCCCTTCAGTCGTCAGAAATGCGGATGGTTCCTTCACACTTGGCAACTTCCTGAAACTGGCCAGCGGCAGTGATCTCATTGGCTCGGGCACACCAAGCGGCACGAATATCGGAGCTACGCTCCAGTAATCGTTATTACAAGGATATGCATGCTATACAAACTTTGAGGAGGAGAAAAATGGCTTCCAAACGAATGAGATTAAGGCTGCTGAGCGGACTTGGATTCGCTGTAATTCTTGCACTGATATTTATTGTTCCGGCCAGCGCAGCTTCTTTAGTCAGTTATGATTTTGGAAATGAAGGCGCTAACAACTGGACCAGCACAACTGAAACCTGGTCTGTCGTTCAGGATGGAAGTTCCTCCGTCTACTATCAATCCAGCTCCTCGGAAGGGGGCACCTCTGCCGGTAACAGCGGATGGACCAATTACAGCGTGCAGTCCGCCCCAACACCATCAGCACCAGCAGACGCGCTCAGTGCATACAATTTGACTGGCTTCTCCACAGGCAACTCCGGCGGGGGCATTGTGAATGAATCGAATACCTCCCTTTACAAAAAGGTGTACACTGCGACTGATCTGGCCGCTGCCCTCAAGAAAGGGTCCGGTGTAAAGGTCATTGAGATTATGAATGACCTGAATCTAGGCTGGAATGAGATTCCTTCCGCCGCTCAAACCTCACCGTTTGCGGCCCATAATTCTCCGCTGACTCACCCGGTACTGCTGCAGACAGGAGTGAGTAAAGTTACTCTTGACGGCTTTGACGGTCTGACGATCTTCTCGGCTAACGGGGCTAAGATTAAGCATGCGGCATTTACAATTAAACGCAGCTCCAACCTGATTATCCGCAATCTCGAATTCGACGAATTATGGGAATGGGATGAGGCCAGCAAGGGGGATTTCGACAAAAACGACTGGGATTATATCACGCTTGAAGAGGACACCAACGTATGGATTGACCACTGTACCTTTAACAAGTCCTATGACGGACTGGTCGATTCGAAGAAGGGCACTTCCGGGGTGACCATCTCCTGGTCAACCTTCAAGGGCGATGACCGGAGTCCAAACAGCTGGGTGACCCGGCAGATCAACGCGCTGGAGGCCAACAGCTCTGCTTATCCGATGTATGCCTATCTGCGCAGCAGCGCCATCGGTTTAAGCAAGGCAGATATCATTGCAGTTGCAAGCTCGCAGAAAAAAGGACATTTGGTGGGTGCCACATCTTTTGATTCGGGAAATTCCAATTTAAGCATTACCCTGCACCATAATTATTATCTCGACATTCAGGACCGCTTGCCGCGTCTGCGTGGAGGCAATGCCCATGTCTATAACATTCTGGCGGACAATTCCGCTGCTTGGGCAGCGAAGTCAAGAATCACAACAGCGATGGAAACGGCGATTGCCGGCAAGGGCTACCACTTTGGCGTGACCAGTAACGGGTCCATTTCTACGGAAGGCGGGGCGGTATTGGTAGAGAAATCCAACTTCGTTGATATCTTGTATCCGCTGCGCAATAATCAGACAGATCCCGCAGATTCCAGCTACACCGGTAAAATCAAGGCGCTCGACACGATGTACTCTTTGAATGGCGTGTCTTTCAGAGGGAACAGCGACACCTCCGGAAGTCCGCTTGCCCCGGTACCGGCAGCTATTATGCCGTTCTCCTGGTCTGGAATTTCGGCTTTGCCTTACAGCTATCCGGTGGATGATCCCTCCACGCTAGCTGCCAGACTAACGGCTTCCAATGGCTCGGGAGCGGGTAAACTGAACTGGATGAAATCCAACTGGTTACAGACAATGTATTAAACGGACTGGGTGGAAGGGCGTTTCTATTTCTCGATTAACGGCGCTATACTATAGTAGAAAGGCTATTATTACATTTGGTATAGAGAGGAAGTTGTTGATCTTGGAATATGTGAAACTGGGATCTACCGGTCTGGATGTCTCGCGGATTTGCCTTGGGTGCATGAGTTATGGCATTCCTGAACGCGGGTCGCATGCCTGGACACTGAATGAGCAGGAGAGCCGTCCGTTTATCCAAAAGGCGCTGGAGCTGGGCATTAATTTCTTTGATACAGCCAACGTATATTCGGACGGAACCAGTGAGGAGATCCTTGGGCGGGCGCTGAAGGATTTTGCCTCCCGCGATGAAGTGGTCATAGCCACCAAGGTGCATGGCAAAATGCGGCCGGGACCCAATGGCGGCGGATTGTCACGCAAAGCGATACTGAGTGAAATTGACCACAGTCTTAAGCGGCTGGGAACGGATTATGTGGACTTGTATCAAATCCACCGCTGGGATAACCAGACGCCTATCGAAGAGACGATGGAGGCCCTGCATGATGTTGTGAAGGCGGGGAAAGCCCGTTATATCGGAGCTTCCTCCATGTATGCCTGGCAGTTTCTCAAGGCGTTGCATGTTGCAGAGCAGCATGGCTGGACGCGTTTTGTCAGCATGCAGAATTATGTGAATTTGCTGTACCGTGAGGAGGAACGGGAAATGCTGCCGCTTTGTGAAGCGGAAGGCATCGGCGTGATTCCCTGGAGTCCATTGGCCCGCGGCCGCCTTACAAGGGACTGGGAAGAAGCGAGCCCCCGTTCCGAGCGCGATGAATTCGCCAAGCAGCTTTATTCACAAATGGAAGAGGCGGACCGGATTGTCGCACTTCGGGTGAAGGAAATCGCGGAGGAACGGGCTGTCACGCGTGCTCAGGTAGCCTTGGCTTGGGTACTTCAGAAGAAACCTGTGGCCGCTCCGATTGTCGGAGCGACGAAGATGGCGCATCTGGAGGATGCAGCAGCAGCGGTGTCCCTTCATCTGACCCCGGAAGAAGTCCGCAGACTGGAAGAACCGTATATCCCTCATCCGGTAAGCGGCGGATTGAACTGATTCTTTACCCATGATGCATTAACCCTAAGAGCCTGCTATGGAGCAGGCTCTTTGTGCTGTGAGCGGAAAGGGAATAGATGCATAACTTCATCAACTATTGGAAAACTAAGTAAGATTCTCTAAAGGTCAGAGGAGGTGAAGCGAGATGACAGCCAGCATACTGGATAATATAAAAGAGCAGCTTACGGGATGCAGCGATGCCGTATACCAGTCTATTATCGTATATGGTCATGCCTGCATGCTGGTCTACATTCCTTCCATTGTAGATACACTCAGCCTGCAGGAGTTTGTGTCATCACCGCTCAAATCCGAAGCGAATTCCGAGCCGGATTGGCCGCGTTTTCTGGAACGGCTCGACCGGGGATCTGCTTTTGCCATTCCTTATATCAAGGTATTTGACCCTGATCGGGCGGTAGAGCTGATAGTCAGCGGCAATCCGGTGCTTTGTATCGAAGGGCTGCCCTATTTATATTATTTCGAGATCGCCCACTATCAGAAACGTTCGGTATCAGAATCACAGAACGAGCTGGTTGTCATTGGCCCCCAGGAGGCCTTCATCGAAGATATTGAAACCAATTTATCGCTGCTGCGCCACAAGATTAAACATGCCGATCTAAAGACCAAACATTTCTCTATCGGCAAATATACAAAAACCGATGTGTATGTGGTGTATATCGAAGGCCTGTACAAGCCGGAGCTTCTGGCTTCAATTGAAGATACGTTACGCAAAATGTCGATCGACGGTGTGCTTGGCATCAGTTATTTGGCAGAGCATATGAAGCAGGGGAATTTCTCGCCTTTTCCCGTGTTCCATTATACAGAACGCCCTGACTCAGTGGCAGCCTCATTAATGGAAGGGCGGGTGGGACTGCTGCAGGATGGGACTCCATCCGCTCTGCTGACACCGGTAACTTTGTTCTCGCTGCTGCAATCCTCCGAGGATTATTACCAAAGCTTTTATGCCGGCAGCTGGATTCGGCTGGTCCGCTTCTTTTTTTCTATTATATCCATGCTGCTGCCTGCGTTGTATGTTGCGATTACAACCTTTCATTCGCAGATTATTCCTTCTGATCTGTTGATTACCATTGCCGCGGCAAGAGAAAACATTCCGTTCTCTGCCCTAACCGAAGCGCTGATAATGGAGCTGACCTTTGAAGCACTTAGAGAAGCGGGAACCCGGATTCCTAAGCCGGTAGGGCAGACGGTATCCATCATTGGCGGAATCGTAATCGGGCAGGCTGCGGTTCAAGCGGGTATTGTTTCTGCGCCGATGGTGATTGTCGTTTCCATTACCGGGATTGCTTCCTATATCATTCCCCATTTGGAGCTGGGTTTGACCTTCAGATTACTGCGTTTTGTGCTCCTCATCCTGGGTGGAACGATGGGGTTATTGGGCGTATTTATGGCTACCTTTATGATTTACGGCCATTTGGCCAATCTTAAATCCTTTGGAACTCCTTATTTGCAGCCGATCGCTCCGCTTGTATTACAGGATTTGAAGGATACGCTGCTTCGTGTTCCGTCCCCGTTCATGAATAAGCGCAGCACATCCTTTACAGACCGGAAGAATCAAAGGAGACAGAAGCGGCAATGAAACTTTTAAAGCGGGCAGTCATTATCCTAATGCTGCTGAATCTGACCGGCTGCTGGTCCAAGGTGGAACTGGATGAATTGACTTTTGTTTATGGATTATACATTGATGTTGGCAAAGAACCCGGAACGGTTGAGGTATCCATCAGCTCACCTCTACCCAATAGGCTGATGTCAGGTACGCAAACAGGGAGCGGAACTGGAGACGGCAAATCCTACACAATGGTTTCAAAGACAGCGCGTACCCTCCAGGATGCGACCATCATGATTCAAAAGGATCTTTCACGCCGTATTGAGCTCTCTCACATCAAAATTGTCGTGTTGGGAAACGAATATGCCCGGCAGGGAATCGGGGAGGTGCTGGAATGGTTCGAAAGAAAACCTGAATTTCCCCTCGGCACATATATCATGGCTGCTCCCGGGAAGGCCAAAGATATTTTCAAGTTAACTCCTGTGTTCGAACAGCTTCCCGACCAAGTGCTGATGAATATTGCGAATGAGAATATCATGTTCAATACAAGTGTTATGGATTGTATATTAGCGGAAGTTTCAAATATGGGGTATGCGATGAACTATCTTTCATTCGGTAAGAAAGACGAAACGAGCGAGCAAGGAAAAACGGAGTATTGGGCAGGTGTACAAGGGGTAATGCTGTTCCATAATGCTAAGATGAAGGGCATTCTGGATGTAAAGCAGAGCAGGGCTTTGGCATGGGGGGCGGGACATCTGGCCGGAAGATTGAAGCTGCCTGAATATACGATAACCTGGGATGAAGAAGGTAAGGGCACTGCCAGCGCTATATTCCAAAGAAACTCCGCCTCAAGCTCTGTGAAAATGACAAGCGGAGGTCCTGTCTTTCATATAAAGGTGAAAGGGGGCGCAAGTATTACCTATTTTAAAGATTCAGAGGGCCGCAGTGCCAGCAAACTTAGTCCTTTAATAAAGAGAAGGCTTCAGGAGCAGGTTGTAAAAGAAATTTCGGACTCGCTCCGGACTGTGCAAGACGCGCAGGTTGACGTTCTGCAGCTTGGAATGCTGGTGGAATGGAATTATCCGAAGGCGTGGAGTAAGCTCCGCGAACGATGGACTGATTATTACGCCCATCATGCCGAGATCAAAGTAACAGCTGACTTCACTATAGAGGATTTTGGTTCGGAGAGATAAATGAATATTCAAGGAGACGTTATGACTACAACCAAATGGCAGATGTTCCGCTTCACCGTTGTCTACCTCACTTCACAAAGCTCCATGTTTCTGATCCCCGGTTTACTCTCAACTTCAGGCTATCAGGGCTGGATTGCGATCATTGCAGGCTGTGCAATGGGGATGATTCCACTTTTTTTTACTATTCAGGTGGGCAAGATAAAGCCTGGAGAGGCGTGGGTCGATTTTGGCAAGGAGATTATGGGGAAGTGGCTGCATGGGGCAATGGTTTTTCTACTGCTGATCTGGTGTGTTTATTTTGTCTCCTTTGATATTGAGAATTTTGTATTGTTTTTTGGTGCTAATTATTTGCGCGAGACGCCACCGCTGTTTGTTCAGATTGTTATTGGGCTGGTGATTATGTATACAGCTCACCTGGGCTTTTCGACGATGGTCTATATGACTGACGGGTTATTTCTGGTTTTTCTCTTCTCCACTGCGCTCAGTTATTATTTATTTATCCCAAATGCCGACTACTCGATGCTCCCTGCCCTGCTCCATTACCATGATCCCGGGATTGCTTTCAAGGATTCAATCACGACAATGTCCTGGTTTGGGGGATGGACGGTATTTTTATTCGTTGCCCCGGATCTCAAAATCGACAACAAAATGCAGAAACGGCTGATTGTTGCGGCGATTAGCGTAATGCTGACCGTACTGGCTGCATGGCTGATAACCATATTGAATTTTGGCCCGCATTTCGGCAAGGAACTGCAGTTTCCTTATTTGCAATTGATCCAGAGTTCTTCACATGATGATCTGCTGGGTAATTCGGACCCGATTCTCATCGGATTATGGTCTGCTTCAATGTTTATACACAGCGCTTTTTTGATATATGTAGCGCACAAATGTGCTTTGTACTTGACCAAGCAGAAAGCAAAAAAAGTAATGATCCCTTTCCTGACGATTGGTTCGATCACAATTGCCTATCTGTATTCGCTCAATCTCACTCAATACAACAAGAATTACAATGCCTTTGGCACTGTGATTATTTGGCTGATTGTGGAGTGCATCCCCGTGTATTACTTCATTGTTGCTTTCATCCGCTCCAAGATAAGTACGGCGTCCAAATAGCCGCAGGAGACTTATCTATTATAAATTGGAGGCGCTTTCTGGTATGATTAGGAATTAATACATACCACTAAAGCGATGGGATGGTGCCTGATTTATGAATCTTCAAGAAGCAACTCAATTAATAGAATCGATAAGAGTCAATCTGGCTAAAGTTATTGTCGGCAAAGAGGAAGGCGTGAACCTTCTGCTGACAGCATTGCTCGCCAATGGACATGTGCTGCTGGAGGATGTTCCCGGCACAGGCAAAACACTGCTCGCCAAAACACTGGCCCGCTCGCTGGACTGCACGTTCAAGCGGATTCAGTTCACTCCGGACTTATTGCCCTCTGACTTAAGCGGAATCAATTACTATAATCAGAAGACCGGTGAGTTTCAATTCCGTCCGGGCCCGGTATTCGCCAGCATTCTCTTGGCTGATGAGATCAACCGGGCCACGCCGCGGACCCAGTCCAGCCTGCTGGAATGCATGGAGGAGCGGCAGATTACGATCGATGGTGTGACCCATGAGCTGGAAGCGCCGTTCCTCGTCATTGCAACACAGAATCCGGTTGACAGTCAGGGGACTTTCCCGCTGCCTGAAGCGCAGCTTGACCGATTCCTGATGCGGATAATGACCGGCTATCCAACCTTTGAGCAAGGGGTTGATATTCTACAGCGGTTCCGCCAGAACAATCCGCTTGATCACACGACTGCGGTAGCAACCGCCCGGCAGATTCAAGAGATTCAGCAGCTTACGGCTGCTGTGAATGTCAGCGACGATTTGCTGGCTTATATGATCAGGATCGTCGAAGCAACCCGCACTGCACCGGGGGTCAAACTGGGAGCCAGTCCGCGGGCAGGCTTCGCCTTGCTGCGTGCTTCCCAGGGGTATGCATTGATTCAAGGCAGGAATTATGCGATTCCGGATGATATCAAGGCAGTGGCAGTTCCCGTCCTTGCCCACCGGCTGGTGCTGCAACGCGGCCCGGGATCCCGGGAGGGGCAAGCCGCAGAGCTGGTACTCCAGAAGCTGCGCGAAGTGGAGGTGCCGGCAGAGCCGATCCCGGCTACAAGCGGCGGAAGGGTGGAGTAATAGATGGCACTGCCCTGGTTCATTCTCAGCACGCTCCTGATGCTGCTGTTGATTTCTGCTGTCTATCAGCGACATGCGCTGAAGAAAGTCAGCTACACCCGCTATTTCTCGGCCAAAACCGCTTATGAAGGAGAGCAGGTGGAGATGGTTGAGGAGATAGCCAACAATAAGCTGCTCCCATTGCCCTGGCTGCGGCTGGAGTCCAGCATAGCCCGGGGTCTGGAGTTCGGCAGCCAGGAGAATCTCGGTGTCAGCAGCGGGGAGATTTATCAGAACCACGTAAGTATGTTTTTTCTGAGGTCTTACCGCCATATCAAACGTCGCCACCAGGTCCGTTGTCAGCAAAGAGGCTTGTTCAAGCTGGAAAGCGTCACGATGACCACCGGAGACCTCTTTGGCATGAGCCGGAACAGCAAGGCGTTCTCCCTGCAATTGGAACTGCTGGTTTATCCGGAGATTATAGACCTTTATGAGCTACCTCTGCCGGTACACAGCTGGCTGGGAGAACTGCCGGTCAAAAGATGGATTATTGAAGATCCTTTTCTGACGGCCGGAACCCGAGAGTACAGTCCGGGGGATTCGCTTGCATCTATTAACTGGAAGGCAACGGCCAGAACCGGGCATATGCAGGTGCATCAAAAAGATTACACCGCCGATTCCCGGCTGTTCCTCTGTCTGAATGTTGAGATCAGTGACTCCATGTGGAAAACCGTTACAGATAAGGAACGGATTGAGCTGGGAATCCGTTATGCAGCGACGATAGCAGAGTATGCAGTAGGGCACGGGATCGACACCGGGCTGCTTAGCAACGGGAGAATGGACGGTGGAGGTGAGCGGGAGCCGGTGACTGCAGACCCGATGGGCCAACTGGAGGATGTACTGGGGCTCTTGGCCCGGCTGAACCTGGACAGGACGCTGCCCATGTCAAGACTACTGGAGTTAGTTGCTGAAGAAGGGCATAAAGATAATGATTATCTGATTATTACCTGTCACCGAGGTCCAGAGCTTGAGCTGGCAGCTGAGCAGTTAAGACTGCTGGGAAATGGCGTGGAGTGGCTCGACATTCCGGATGAGGGGAGAGAGTCTGCATGAACACTGCTAGAGGTCCCCGAATGAAAGCGTCTTTGACTTTATGGTTAGCCTGTCTCATAGAATGGCTTCTATTTCTTCCGGTATGGGTTCTGCTTCAAAGCTACCAGCAGTCCGGGCAGGCAGTCCTGCCATGGATGTATATTCTGCCTCTCCTGGCGCTGGCCGGGGTGCTGTTGCGGCATTTATGTAACCGGAAGTGGAAGCAGCTGCTTTCCGCTCTGCTACTGGGGGTGGCGTCAGGATTTTTATTCGGTGAGTTGTCCATTTTTGCACTTCCTTTTATCGCTTGCAGCGTGTTGTTTGCTTATCTGGGGATGACTGCCGCTTCCCGGAATAACCGGAATGGAATGTACATTGCCGGAATTGCCGTTTATTTTACAGCTACAATCATCAATACCCGGATTCCTGTACTTGAGTCCAACCTGTCCTTGTTAACCTGGTGTGGAAGTCTGTGTCTGGTATTAGTACTGTTGGATACGAATACCAGCTTTCTTCGCTACAGCTCTTTTGCCGGTGAATCCGCGCGCCTGCCGGCAGGGATAAGACGGCATAACCGGATGTTTGTTCTGCTGTTTATTGTCGTGGCCGGCTTGCTTGCGGCAGGCGGGGGCAAAGCTGTAGGCATGCTTCTATGGAATACAGTCCGGATGTTTTTGAACTGGATCATCGCGTTGTTTAACGGAACAGAGGAGCCGATTCAGCCTGAAGCTGCTCCTCCGGCGCAGCCACTAGAGCTGCCTCCGGCCGAGACTCATGAACCGGGTTTGCTGGCAATGATCTTCGAAGTCTTGTTTTATGCCATTGGAGCGGCGGCAATTCTTGTTTTGCTTTATTATGTCTTGCGTTGGCTTTACAGAAATACAGGCGGAGTGCTGCGCAGAGCACTGGATGTCCTGCTGTCCATGCTGCGGAGAGAAACGCCGCAGGAGCATAATGCCTTTCAGGATGAAGAAGAGAGCATCTTCGCCTGGGGAAAGACTGTGCAAGGCATTCGGGACTACTGGAGCAGCCGGTTAAAGCTGCGTAGGCACAGTGACCGCTGGGAAGGAATGGATGGAGGCCGTGAGCGGGTACGCTGGATGTATCGCTATTGGCTTAACAGCAACCGGAACGAAGGATATGAAGTGAAAGGATTTCTTACTCCACAAGAGACGGGAGCGGATGTGGAGGAATGGACTGGCGGGAAGAACCGCCGCCGTAATGGAGACAGCAATATCCCGGCAGTTCCTGAAGGTTTGCTTAGGCTTTACAATCAGGCGAGATACGGAGAGGAGGAGCCGCAGGCAGCAGAAGTCACAGCTTTGAAGGACCGGCTGAAATAATTCTCATAGTTGGATACGAAGAGGAGTGGAGAGGATGGCCCGGTATTTGCGCGGGGAGCTGGCAAAAGAGGCTAACGTGAATATTGAAACGCTTAGATATTATGAGAAGCACGGGCTGCTTCCGGCACCAGAGCGGACGGCATCCGGTTACCGGCAATATACGCAAGAGACATTGAATCGAATCGTCTTTATCCAGAATGCCAAGTCTTGCGGGTTTACGCTGAGGGAGATTAAGAAGGCACTGGTAAGGTCGGCAGACGGAAGTATCGGGATCGCTGATTTTATCGCAGTTATTGAGCAGAAAGTCATCAGCATTGACCTCGAAATATCAAAGCGGGAAAAGACGAAGGCGCTGTTAGGCGATCTGAAGAGCAACCTCGAATCTGCCGAGAGACATCCGGGAGTGCAGGAAACCTTGCATATTCTTAAGATGGAGCCATAAAGAACCCGTAATACAGATTGCCTCTTGACTGCGTACCATACTACAGGGTTTACAATCCAGACAAAACCTTGTAGGAGGAATGAACAGGATGCAGACACCGATCGAACTGCTTCAAGCCATGAAAAACTTCTTAAAACAAACAGGCAGCAATTTGGGAAAGCCGGCAGAGCAAATTCGTTCTGAAATGGCCGAAGCCGCCAAGCAATTGCCGGCACTTCCGGGTGATGTACAGGTGAAGCCGGTAACGACCCAGCAGTTGACTGGTGAATGGGTCATCGCTCCTAGCATTAAAGCGGAAGGAAGAAAACGAGCAATCCTATATTTTCACGGGGGAGGGTTTATCTCCGGGAACTGTGAGATCTATCGTGATCTGGCAGCCAGACTATCTTCAGCCTGCAGTGTTCCTGTATTTATAGTGGAATATAGGCTTGCCCCGGAGCATCGTTATCCGGCCGCAAATGAAGATTGCCTCAATGCATACCGCTGGATGCTGGCGGAGGGATATTCGCCGGATGACATTATCCTTGGCGGCGATTCGGTAGGGGCCACTCTGGCCTTGATGACAATGATCAGTGTGCGGGATGCAGGAGAGAAGATGCCTGCAGGGGCGTTTCTGCTCTCGCCGCATAGTGATCTCGTACATTTGGACGGATATTCTTATGATAGCCTGGCTGATTCAGATCCAACGGGTAGCCGGGAGGGCAATCGGAGAATTCTGGAGGATTACTTAGGCGGTTCTTCCGGGGAGAAGCCTGTGATCCTCTCTCCGTTACGGCTCTATCTGCACGGTTTGCCCCATCTGTATATTCAGGTTGGCGATCAAGAAGTGCTGCTCAGTGATGCGGAACGTTTGGCCGATCGCGCACGTGCTGATGGAGTAGAGGTTACACTGGAAGTATGGGAGAACATGTGGAGTGTGTTTCAATTCATGGCCGCACTGCTGCCCGAAGCGCAGCAGGCGATCATGAACATCGGCAGCTATACAGGGGGAATCTGGGGAAAAACAGCTAACTTGTCTGATGACAGCAATCACGGGGGAGCTACATTAACAAGCGCAGAAGCATGAGTGAGAGAACCCCGGTAAGCACGGTTCCCAGCAAACTGCGCGTCTTTATGGCCACCCAGAAGGTGGGCAAGGCGGCGATCAGTTCCACATTGGATGACAGTGAAGTGAATTTGCCTTGCTCAATGAACAGCTCCTGGGCGACGAGCGCCGACATAATCGCAATGGGTACATAACTCAACCAGCGCATCCCCCATTCGGGAATGGTGATCCGGCTTAGCAGCATCATCGGAAGTACCCGCGGAATGAACGTAACCAATGCGGCTCCGAAGATAATCAAGAAGATATCCAGTCTTATTTCCATTTTTGCATCACCATCCCTATCGTAGGTGCAATTAGAGCTGCAGCGATCACGCCGAAATTAGGCGACCACAGGATGGAAACACCGACCGTAACCACTACGGCAATAGCTCCAACTATAAGATCCAGTGCATATTTGTTCCTGCTCAGTATGGTCAGCACCAATAGTCCGATGAACATAGCCGGAAGCGCGAAATCCAGACCCCACTGCTCCGGGCTTGAGATCCACTGTCCCAAAACGGCACCTGCGAGGTTCGCGAACAACCAATTCAGGTAGGCGGTGATATTGAGTCCATGCATCCATTTCTCGCTGATGTGTTTTTTTCTCGCACTCTCCTGAATGGCGACGCCAAAGGTTTCGTCGGTTAAGAGTGCGCCTATCAGCAGGTTTCTCATGGGTGTGAGGTGGCGGAAATAAGGGGATAACGCAGCACTTAACAGCAGGTGGCGCAGATTCACAAGCAGGATCGTAATGATAATGCTGGCCCCCGTGCTTCCTGCGGCTATCATTCCCGCCGCGATGAATTGGGCAGAGCCGGCGTAGAGAATGATGGAGATCATAGCAATTTCAGCGATGGAAAGACCGGCCGTTTTCTCGACAACCCCGGCGGCAAAGCCGATACTTAAATATCCGAGCAAAGTGGGGATACAATCCTTAACTCCCTGCAGGAAGCTGTCCTCCTTGCCCTGTGCGTCAAGTGTTTCTGACGCCTGTACAGGCTCCAGCTTCATGGTTGCTCCTCCTTTTTATCAATGGAATCATCAAGATGAAATGAAATCAGATTATATTAATATCTAATAATTAACGGTGGTTTGCAAGGATATTGTTCCTGAAATGCCCGATAATGAACCTGCCGGTGCTCTGAATGAGGCATTGTGAAACAAGAAAGTCAGCGAAGAAGTGATGATGGAGAGATCATCCACCTACTTCAAGTAATGTAATCTGTGCATTAACTTCACGAAAAAGTCCCGCTGCAGATAGTTCTGCAGCGGGACTTTCAAATTGTATTTATCCTATTATTTGAGCACCAGCACACCGAATCCTTCCATACTGTAGGTTCCCGAAATGCTTTCTCCTGTCAGCAAATCTGTTCTCTGTTCTTTGAGTGAGATCACTGCAGGCTCTTCGCTGTAGTTCAGCAGGAAGGTGAGGCTGCCAGATTCGCCTTGACGGATTTGCAGCTCGACCACACTTGGCAGCTCCAGCCAATGTTCAGCCGGTGAACGTAGATTTAGAGCACCAATGATTCTTGTTGCAGCTTCTTCATTGAATACAGCTCCGTAATACCACACCTCGCCTTTACCGCGGAGATTTCGGGTAACGGCCGGTTTTCCTTTATAATAATCGGAAGCGTAGGTCGCCATGACCTCCACGCTGTCTTCTTCCACGTGAAGGATATCGTTAAAAGCGTCGGCTCCTGTCAGTGCTTCCGGTTCTTCAGTCCAACTGATAAAGGTGGGACGCCGTGTACCTTTAACCACAGTGAATTCTTCCACTGTTACCCCGCAGAGCTGTCTTGCTGCCCCGGGAAAAGGCCGCATATAGCAATGTCCACGCTTATCCTTGTATCCGGTCCGGCAGCCGAAGATCAGTTTCCCGCCTTGCTGCACATATTCATCCAGTAATGCCGCTGTTTCATCCGTCATGATGGCCGGATGCGGATAGACCAGCACTTGATAACGGGCAAGTTCCTCTACGGTTGTAGCGCCGCCCAAGTAGACAATGTCACTTGGAATGTGCTGCCGCTGCAGCGCTTTGAACCATTCCTTGTTGCTCTGCCACATGAAAGGGCCGTGCCAGACATCATATTCACCGTCCCATTCATTGTCATAATCCCGCAGAATGGCTACTGTGGCCTTAGCGCGTGTCCCAATGATTTCTTGGCCGGATGCCGCCAGCTCCTGGCCGATCCGCGCCGCTTCCCGGACTCTCCGGTTGGGCTGGTTATGGTAATCATTGAGGCCATGCCAATAGATCTCATTGCCCATGGTTGCCGTTCTCCAGCGGAAGTACAGCACCATATCTGCGCCATGGGCGATGGACTGGTACGTCCAAAGCCGCATCTGCCCCGGTTTAGGTGAGGGCATGTCCATTCGGTTCACCCAGCCGCCTGGGCCGGATTGCTGTTCCATGATGCAGAAGTTGGGGCTGATGGAACGCACAACACTGAGGGACAGGCTCCAGCTCCGGTCACCCAGCGGATTTCGTTCAGCAGGATCAGTATGAATGCTGGAGAACTGAGGGTATGAATCATAGCTGAAAAAGTCCAGCAGCTCATTACTCATTTGATGACTGTCCAAATGGCCGAATAACCCGTTCGTCGTCACCCATTGATCCGGCGCCGCAGCACGGATAATGTCGGCCTGATTCTTGGCAAACGAAATCGTATTATCAGAGATAAACCGCTTCTCGTCCAGCGCCTGATGCGGATTAGGCTGTCTCGGGACCGGGGTAGGACGCGGTAAAAAGACCTGAGACCAGTTAGTGTAGCTCTGATTCCAGAAGACTGCACCCCATGCCTCATTCAGTTTCTCCAAGGAGCCGTATTTATCTTGCAGCCACTTCCGGAAAGACTTGTGGTCACTTTCAGAATAGAATTCACTGATCTCGCAGTTCAGCTCGTTATCGATCTGCCAGCCGGTTACTCCCGGGTGGTTGCCATAATGTGCTGCAAGCTGAGCGGCAATCCGGGCGCATAACTCGCGGTATTTGGGGCTGCTGTAATTGTAATGCCGGCGCATGCCATGCTGAAGAGTAACACCTTCATAAGTCACATTAAGCACTTCCGGGTATCGTTCGGTAAGCCAGGCAGGAGGCGTAGCCGTCGGTGTACCCAACACTACCTTGAGTCCATGGCGGTAAGCCAGATCAATGGCGCGGTCGAACAGTTCAAACTGATAGACGCCTTCTTCCGGTTCAAAAATAGACCAGGCGAATTCACCCATACGGACAATCGTGAAGCCTGTTTCCACCATCCGGCGGTAATCATCTTCCCACATCTCTTCCGGCCAATGCTCGGGGTAATAGCATACGCCCAGCTCGAACCGATCTGCTGCAACTGGTTTCTTCATAGGTTCCTCCAAGTGTAAAAATATGCTTTGAACATTCTACAAATCTATTGTATTATCAGGTACATCAAAACTGATATAACATAATATTGCTAATATATGACTATATTGCGTGCTTGCTTTTCAAGTATAGAATAGAGGGGGGACGAAATGAAAAAGCAATGGGTCTTGCCCGCCCCGGCTTACGCCCACTACGTATGTTATCCGGAATTTCTCGGGCATTACAATCATTTTCCGCAGCACGCGGAGCGGAGAAGCGAGGGAGTACTGAACAGCTACAATCTCCATCTGGTATTTGAGGGGACGGGTTATGTTTTTCAGGAGGGAGAACGGATTCCCATGGGAAGGGGAAGCGGCTTTCTGTTCCCCAGAGGGGCATATCAGCAATATGGCTCTGATCCCCGCAGACCCTGGGAGGTGCGCTGGGTTCACTTCAATACAGCCATTTCCTTGCCGCTACTGGAGGAAGCAGATCAGTCGCGCGGTTATTTCTTTACATTCGATCCGGATGCCGGGCTGGAGTCTATCTTTGATGAGCTGTTCGAGCTTAGCGCAGTCTATGAAACCCGGAGTGAACCTCGTTTCTCGGCTTTACTTTATGAAATTCTGGTTACACTGTTGCAAAATTCCGAGCCGCTTCACGGATCGGTGCCCCTGGAGATCCGACATTCCATTAGGCGTACAGCCGACATGATTCATAAGGATTGCCAGCGTCCATGGACACTGGAGAGCATGTCTAGGCTTGCGGGTTACAGCAGCTATCACTTTTTGCGGCTCTTCCGGTCCATCATGGGGAAGACACCGAACCGTTATTTGAGTGACTGCCGTCTGGCCAGGGCTAAGCTGCTGCTGGTCTCTTCCGATTTGTCTGTTGCGCAGATTGCAGATCAGACCGGGTTTCATCAATCCAGCTACTTCATTAAAGTGTTCAAACTGTCAGAAGGTATGCCTCCGAGCCAGTACCGCCGTACTTTCGGCTCTTAGTGACGCAGAAGATTAGGGTTTATTAACGGTCACCGTTCCAAAAACAGCGCATGTTGCGCTGTTTTTTTGCAACATTGGCACAAAAAGGTTACAAATTCGCATCATAGAGTTACAACTTGGTTACATTTACCTTCCAGCCAACAACTATAATAATTCTAGTTAATAGACTTGGGAGGGGAAAGAAAGTGAGAAAGCATAAAAATACATACGTTGCTCTGCTCTTAAGCACCATCGTTCTTGGTCAAGCGGCCGGAGGGATAGCTGCTCCTTCTTCGGAAGCAGCAGGCACAACACCAGCAGCAGCAACAGCAACCGTCAAAATCAATCCGATTCAATTAGGCCAAGGAGTCACTGCCGCATTGGAGGATGTTAATATTTGGCCGCAAACCGGTGGCAATATTCTGGCCTATACGCTTAAGCTCTCTAACAACGGCAGTTCTAGTGCCAATCTGGTGCATTATTTTCCGCGTATAGTCACTCCGGGGGGTTCAGCCATTCCCGCCAATCCAGTAACTGCTGATGCGCTTAAGAAAAAGGTCGGAGCCAAGGATAGCCTGCGTGTGACCTACTATGTGAATGTCGGCCAAACGACTTCGCTGCAGGGAATGAAGATTGCCATGTACGTATGGGACGCCAAAGCCAAGGGGTATCTAAAGAATGCGGGTTCTCTGGCGATTCCGGCGGGCTATTCCACAGCCGCTGAACGCGGCAAGATCCTGAGCACCGCCATGAATGACATTCCAGTTACAGCAAGTGCGGATTCCCTGCAGCTCTACAAGTTTAGCGGTAAAGTGTACGCCAAGGTAGGACTGAGCATTACCAATAAGGGGAGTAAAGTTCTGAATGAAGCCGGATACACTCCATATCTCCAAACGGCAAGCGGCACCTCTTTCGAGCTGACGGTGAACAGCGCACAGGCAGGTTACAAGATTCAGCCGCAGGAGAAAAAGAGCATTTACTATTTGGCGGAAATTCCCGCAGCCCTGAATACCAACAACATGAAGCTGCAGTTTACACAAAAGGATGAGACCCTGAAGCTTGAGCTTCCCAAAATGTCTTTCAAGCTTCCAGTTGCGTCTACTCCTAATTTTGTTGTGGGCCCAAGTGCTGTCAAAAAAGTCGGTATTAACAGCAATACAGTGGAAATGCAGCTGGTGAATGCTTCGGTTTATTCAGAAGACGCCCATGGAGTATGGTCCTTTCAGTTACGTCTGAAGAATGCCGGCAACAAGGCGGTGACCCTGCCAAACTACGAGCTTGCCGTGAAGTCGATTAAAGGGACCGCTTTCCCGGTGAACGCCAAGGCACTCAGCGGGCTCACGCTAAAACCGTTGGAAACCAAGGTTGTTCCGCTTACAGTGCAGGTACCCCTTGAGGTCGAGCAAGCCGGGCTGCAGCTGCAGATGATTGAAGCTGTCAGTGCCACAGAAACGGCCGGCCCAACCACTGGCCCAACCACTGGCCCAACCACTGGCGAAACTGCTGGTACACCTGGAACGGTAACGGCGGCGGCTCCCAAACTGATTTTTCCGGTAGCCTACTTTACCATTCCTTATGCGCTTCGTGCTGATGTACAGAAGGGGGAGGTCTATAATCGTACGAATCAATTTGGCTCCTTCTCTTACAACCTGACGTCTTTGCAACGTTATCCTTGGAAGGATGATGATATCGTCATGGCCAAGCTGAACATCACCAACACCCAGTCCGTAACCCTTACACTTCCCGAACTTACGGGAGCGATTAAGCTGGGTACCAACGATTTAGCGGCGACCACGGATCTGCTGATCGATAAAGAGGCCGCAACGCTGGCTCCGGGCAAGTCCGCCGAGATCGTAGTAATGTCTAAAGTTCCGTATACTGAGGAATTTGAAAATGTGCGAATTAATTTATTCAGCACGGTGAATACCGAGAAGGTGCCGTTCCTGGATCTCAGCATGAGTAATTCACTGAATGCAATAGATAATATTGACCGCGGCGGCACCTACAAAATCAGCGGCAAAGGTAAAAATGCCAATGTTCAGGAGAGCCGGACGACGGTTTATGAGGGGATCAATTCCAAAATTGTGTACACGGAACTGCTCATAAGCAGCCAGGAGAAAAGACAAAGCAAGATGGCGCGTCTGCAGGCGTATTACAGAACGAAGGACGGGCAGTTTTTTGATGCCAAACCTAATCAACCCGACAATGCTGCAACACCTGGCGGTATGCAGTTGGTTTCGTTCTGGGCGAAGCTGCCGAAGACGGCAAGTGCCGAAGACATCTCACTGGTATTAGGTTCTGGGGTGACCGGAAACAAGTTAAGTGAAAGCGGACAAGAGGCTACCGGCTTTATTAATGCAAGTGCCCTGCTTCTCACACCTAAAACCACAGCACCGGCGGGTAATTTAACGAAGATCGCATTCTTCCCCTATAATTTGTCGGTCATCAACTCAGAAGGCAGACTATTGGAACTAAACGACACTATCAACATCGTAATGACCTATGATCTGACCCGGGACAACAGTATCGACAGTGGCGATTTGGAGCATAAGCTTGTGCTTAGAATGACTGATCCCTATGGCGTATCACAGGATAAAGTGCTGACTATTGGCACGGATCTGACAGAAGGAAATAGTAATACCTTCTCGATGTCCTTCAGTAAAAATCTGTACACGAAGCTCAAGGGCGGCACTTACAAATTAACTTTGTTTGATGAATTCCAAGGCGAGCGGCAGGAGCTTGGGGGCCAGGTTTTCAACCTGTTCATCGACCGCCAGCTGATAACTCAGAAAGATACCAACGCTAAATGACAATGGAAGAAGGAGCAGCTTCTATGTTGCGAGTAGAAAATATCAAACACTCTTTTAAGACCGGCAACGAATGGACCCCCGTGCTTCACGATATCAGCTTCAATGTAAAGCAGGGTGAAATGGTTGCCCTGCTGGGCAGTTCCGGCTCCGGGAAATCTACAATGCTAAACCTGATGGCCGGCCTGATGAAGCCGACTGAAGGCCATATTTACATTGCGGATCACGATATTGTTAAGATGGGAGAAAACAAGCTTTCCGTGTTTCGCCGCAAGCATATCGGATTTATCTTTCAGGCCTATGAGCTGATCACCAGTCTTACCGTGCGCGAGAATGTGGAGCTGCCGCTTGTGTTCCAGTCCGTCTCGCCATCCATCCGTAAGCAAAAGGCGCTTGCGCTGCTGGAGCAGGTCGGCATTCCGGACAAAGCTGATTTATTTCCTTCCCAGCTGTCCGGTGGCCAGCAGCAGCGGGTTAGTATTGCCCGCTCGCTGATTACGGAGCCATCGGTCATCTTCGCGGATGAGCCGACAGGGAACCTGGACTCCAAGACTGAGGATGAAATCATCGACATCCTGCTCAAGCTCAATCGGACGATGAACACTACTTTTATTGTTGTCACGCATGAACATGAGGTAGCAGAGCAAATGCAGCGCATCTTTTCCCTGCGGGACGGTTATTTAATTACCGAAGAGCAAAAGGCGGCAGAAGCGGAACCTCAAGAGGAGGAGACGCAGTGAAGATCAGAGATATAACCCGTATGGCCTGGGATCAGGTCAAACGGCGCAAGGTGGTTACCGGACTGTGTATGACCGGACTTTCCATCGGTTGTGCAGCAATCATTGTTGCGCTTAGTGTTGGACAATCCGCACAGAACTATATGACCGATGAGGTCAATCGCAGTTTTAAAATGGATGAAATTATGGTCTCTCCAGGCGGCGGTATCCCCTCGCATGGCGGCGGAGACAGCAGTAAGGCTCCTGCCGAAACAAACGAGAACCTGAATCCAGGTAAGCTGACGGAGCAGAAGCTTGAGATTATCCGCGGTCTGGATCATGTAGTCGCAGCCGCGCCGTTTCAAGATGTCGGCTACATGCAGATTGTCACGGTCGACAACAAAATAGGCGATGCCAGAGTCATTGCAACAGACTTAGAGATGCTGAATAAGTACGGCCATACCTTCAAACAGGGAGGAGGCTCAAATCTCCCGGGTATGACTGTGCTGAACTATGGGGCAACACTTGGCCTGATTGACAATGAAACCCGTATGAAGCTCTATGAGCGTCTTTCGGCAGATCCTTTTAACCAGGAATTAAATGCTCAATACACCAGTATGAGCCTGCTCCCTTCAGAAATGTATAGGCAGCAGCTACAGATACAGGCGCAGGACTATAGCAGCGCGTCAGGAGCCATCAAACTCAGCTCACCGCTGCAAGTAGGGGGCATCCTGGCTAATCCGACGGGGACTAGCGATGAACGTGCTTCCTATGACAAGATTATGTATATCTCTCAGGATACTGCGGTTCAACTCGGGAAAGAGCTTGCTTTTGACAATATGTCGGTCATTAATGTGCCTGAGGAAGGCAGCTACAACTCAGTGACGGTTAAGGTGGACGACGTTGACAACATTAAGCAGGTAGAACAAATGATTCAGAAGCTGTCTTTAACGACCAGCAACAACCTGTATCAGATGGATATGCTTAAAGAGCAATTTGATACAATCAAAATGGCAGCGCTTGGAATAGGTGTTTTTATTCTAGTCATTGCTTCCATTTCTATTATTGTTGCCATGACCATGTCCACCCATCAACGCAGACGGCAGATTGGGATTATGAAGGTGCTGGGCGCGAATATGGGGCAAATCCGCAATATGTTCATCACGGAAGCTGCACTGCTGGGGCTTTTGGGCGGATTATTGGGCGTTCTCTTTTCCTACCTGATTGTAAGTGGTCTCAACAAGCTTGTAGGTACAGCTGGTGATGGTATACATTTCTTTATTCCGGAAACGAACCTTCCCATCGGGCTTGTATTTGCGATTATGACAGGTGTGCTGTCGGGGATCTATCCGGCGATCAGCGCTTCAAGAACAGATGCGCTTACAGCTATTAAGCGGGACTAGCTATTTTTAAATTGAAAGGACGCCGAACAATGAAGAGGATAATTAAAAAGAGCCTGAAGTGGCTCATTATTGCGGCCATCGTGGGTATCGGGGGATATCTGCTGTTCACCAAAGTGATCAAAAAAGAAGAACCTCAGATGGTGATGGAGCCTACGCAAGCGATCAGCTTTCCGGTTACTCAGGAGACCATAACGAGTACTGTTCAGGTGAAGGGGAAATCACAGTATCAAGAGGAGACTCTGGTCTACGCTCCTTACGCTTCAAAAGTTACAGCGTGGAAGGTGGAGAACGCCGGCCAGGTGAAAAAGGGAGATGTGCTGTTCACTCTGGACCAAAGCACATTGCAAAACGAAATTGCCACCACAGAGGCTGCCATTCGCAAAGCGCAGCTGGAGGGGGAACTGAATTCATTCGTCAGCCAACAGGACGCAGAAACTGCAGCTCCAATCGGAACTGAAGCAGAGCGGCTCAAAGCTCTGGCAGCCCAGGAAACGGCCCGCATGAATGAGGAATTGAATAAGGTCAACGCAGGCATTCAAGAGCGGGAGCTGGCGGACAAAAGGAATAAGCTCAAATCGGCGGTCTATCATGCGCCTGCAACTGGCATTTTCCTGTATGACAGCAGTAAAGAACGGCCGCAGATGGTGACGGACAATCAGTACATCGGCAAGATTGTTGATCTCAGCAAGCTTGAATTTATTGCACAGGTCGGGGAACAGGACATCTTCCGCATCAAGAAGGGCATGAAGGTTAAAGTCAAGATGACTGCAATGAAGAATCTTACGCTTAAAGGTGAAGTGACAGAGGTATCGAAATTCGCCACTACAACTAGCGGGCAGAACTCAGCAGCAAGCCAGTTGCCGCAATTTGAGGTGGTTATTTCTCTCCAGCCGGATGAACATTTAATCGGCGGCCTCAGCCTTAGCGGCGAAATTGAGACGTTGCGTAAAGAGAAAGCCACGGTAGTCTCCAGCATCGCTGTTATGCATGAAGGAGATCTGGCATATGTAATGCTGGATAAGGGAAACGAACAGTATGTACGTCAGGAAATCAAGGTCGGATTGGAAACTACGGACAAGACAGAAGTTCTCTCTGGACTAAAGGCCGGGGATAAAGTAGTTATTCAGTAATTAAAATAACGGGCAGTCTGTTGATATAACAACAGGCTGCCCGTTTAGCTTGTCGAAGGCTGTTGAGAGAGTCTCAACAGCCTCTTTGTTTACTTGGTAAGCGAACTTCGCCAGCTTGTGATATCCTGGTTCAGCTTCGTCAGATCGGGTACGGCTGTCGGCTGGTCGGTCAGACGGTATTTGTCCTTCAGTCCAAGAATGCGGTAGACACTCTCATCAATTCGTGACTCCTTGATGGTGCCGCTTTTTACACTGGCCAGCAGCGCTTTCCGAACCGCTTGCTCATTCCCGTATTCATGGGCAACAAGAAGGATATCACTGCCCGCCTGTACGGTATCGACAGCTGCGGCAGCCAGCGTGTAGTGCTCGGTGATAGCGCCCATTGTGAGGTCATCGGTAATAACCACTCCCTGAAAGCCCATCTCTTCACGCAGCAGCTTTCCGATAATGGCCCTGGACAAAGAGGCAGGCTTATCAGAATCAAGCTCCGGAAAAAGAATGTGCGCAACCATTACCGCATCCGCATTCTCCTGAATGGCCGCCTCGAACGGCTGCCATTCCAGTTTGGCCAGTTGGGCAGCAGTTTTGTTCACGACTGGCAGTTCCAGATGGGAGTCGACGGATGTGTCGCCGTGACCGGGGAAATGTTTAACAACCGGCACAACGCCTTCACCGGTGATTCCTTTCATCTCAGCGATTCCTAATCTGCTGACGAGGTCCGCAGTGTTTCCGAAGGAACGGTCGCCGATTACAGGATTATCGGGATTGCTGTTTATATCCAGCACAGGGGCAAAATTCATATTAAACCCGGCCGACAGCAGCTCTCTGGCGAGCAGCTTGCCCATCGTTCCGCCAGCACCGGAGTTGTTGGCTGCGCCAACGCTCCCGTTCGACGGTATTGCGGCATATTCATCAGGCATGCGGCTGACCTTGCCGCCCTCCTGATCTACGCTCATGAACAGCGGAACCGGATTCTCCGCGTTGCTCTTCTTCAGGTCATTGATCAGGCTGACCATACCCTTCAGGTTGCTGATATTATCTTTATACAGGATAATTCCGCCGATCTTGTCTTCGGCAATCATCCTTTTTGCTTGGGTATCTAGCTTGGTGCCGTCAATGCCGACCAGGAGCATTTGCCCGATTTTTTCCTCCAGTGACATGTTTGCCAATTTGCTCTCAATTATATCGCTGCCGCTGGCCGCTGATTGCATTGGTGTCGCTGGCGCTGTTGCTGTCGCTGCTGCAGCCGCTGTTGCGGAAGGTGATGCGGTTATGTAGTCCGTAGGAGAAATATTTCCTGTCTGCACATTGGTGCTTCCTGCGCATCCGTTGATGGCAAGCAAGCCGGTAAGTACGGCAGTCGCAGGAAAGAGTCTGCTCCAGTCTCGCGGGGTGAAGTGCCGGTATTTCAGCCAAATCATTTTCATTTGATAATATTCTTCCTTTCGTTTGCCGATTCACTGGCATGGATGATAAGATGGAGGAGACTTTACATAAGGCTTGTTTTAAGCAAATTACTCTAAAGGACGAGGTGAGGGACCCATGAAGGAAGAATTAATGAATACATTGAATGAGCAGATGAATTTTGAATTTTATTCTGCTCACGTTTACCTGGCGATGGCTGCTTATTGTTCAGGTGAAAGTCTGGACGGTTTCGCTAACTTTTTTCTGGTACAGGCCGAAGAAGAACGGTTTCATGCTATGAAAATTTACAAATTCCTTAATGACCGCGACTATCGCGCTACGCTCGCTGCCTTACCGGAGCCGAAGAACGAATATACATCCATGCTGGATGCCTTTGAACATGCCTATGCCCATGAACAGCAGAATACGCGGAAATTCTACCATCTGGCCGATCTGGCCCTGGATGCACGTGAGCACGCGACCATCTACTTCCTCAAGTGGTTCATTGATGAGCAGGTGGAGGAAGAGGCGTTGTTCAGCAATATTATCGCCAAGCTGAAACGGATTGAATCTGATAGTAACGCTTTCTACATGCTGGACGCTGAGTTTGCAGCGCGTTCATTTACTCCGCCGGCAGAATAAATGCTTAATGTATGAGCAGCTGTTCTACCATAGTTTAGCAGAAAAGGGATCTGTCTTATAGGACAGGTCCTTTTTTGTGTTTACCTTGTGAAGGGCGAGAGCCCGCAAAGCCTTTCTGTATAAGAGAATAATTCCGGTCCCCAAGACAAATCACTGTCTGATGTTGAACTAGGGCAAACAATGTTGCGTATTGCAAAACACTTCCTGCTTCCCAACTCTATTTGGCAGGGTTAACTAATGCGCCGCCCGGCAACACTGTTTCTCTAGACCCACCCGGATGTCAGCGTGTAGTATAGAACAATACTATTGTTTGGAGGTTCTTTTTTTTGGAAAACTACAGTGACATTAAACAAAGTGAAAAAGGGGCCTGGCTCAGTTTATTTGCCTACATTCTTTTATCCGCCGTCAAATTGTTCATCGCAAGTGTCTCGGGTTCCCAAGCTCTGCTTGCAGACGGATTGAACAATAGTACGGACATCATTGCGTCTCTCGCCATCCTGACAGGTCTTAAGATTTCCCGGAGACCTCCTGATTCCAATCACAGCTACGGGCATTTCAGAGCGGAGACGGTAGCCGCATTGATTGCTTCTTTCATTATGATTGCCGTAGGGTTGCAGGTTCTGTATCAGGGTGTCAACAAATTTGTCCAACCGGTGCTGGAAACGCCAGATCTTATCGCTGCCTGGACGGCTGCGGGGTGTGCGTTGGTAATGCTGGCCGTTTACGCGTACAATATCAAGCTTGCCCGTGAACTCAAAAGCAATGCCATGCAGGCGGTAGCTCAGGATAACCGTTCGGATGCGCTCGTAAGCATAGGTGCTTTTATAGGGATTATCGGTTCACAGTTTGGAATCCCTTGGCTGGATCCGCTGACAGCGACGATTGTTGGGCTTCTGATCTGCAAGACAGCCTGGGATATTTTCCGCAAGGCTAGCCATGATTTAACGGACGGCTTTGACGCAAGCGAACTGGAGCTGATGAAGCAAACCGTTGCCCAAATCGATGGCGTAGAATCGATAAAAGATATTAAAGCACGCATTCATGGCAACAATGTGCTGGTGGACACAACCGTGCTGGTGAACTCGAAGCTGAACGTGGTGCAGAGTCATGATATTACGGAAGAAATTGAAGACCAATTGAAGGACCGCCACCAGGTTTCCAATGTGCTTGTACATATAGAGCCGCTGTAAATATAGAATGGATACCAAAGTCTGATATGCCCGGCGAAAGCCGGAGCAGTCAGGCTTTTTTTTGCAATATAGCCTACGGGCAGGACCCTCATTGTAGCGCATTGCAATTTTCTGCATGAACACTCTCTTGCTTGACTTATACTTCTTGTATATGTATATAATAACACTATGATATTAACAAAAAGATAATAATTAAATCCTCAGCTGCAAAGGAGTTTGGCTATGTCAAAACAACCGGTCACTGACCGCAACGGTATAACCGAGGAACAATTCCTAAAAACATATGATGCTGGAATGTATGAACGTCCATCCGTGACGGTCGACATGCTGATTTTTACCGTGATGGAACGGGAACAGGATAATTACCGGAAGCTTTCCGAGAAATCACTGCAGCTGCTGCTGATTCAACGGGGCGAACATCCTTATTTGGGACAATGGGCGTTGCCTGGCGGTTTTGTCGGTGTAAATGAAAGCCTGGATGAAGCAGCACGACGGGAATTGTTCACAGAAACGAATATAGACAATATCTATATGGAACAGCTGTATACCTGGGGAGAGGTGCAGCGCGATCCGCGGATGCGGGTCATCAGCTGTTCCTATATGGCTTTGGTTGATCGTACCGCGCTGAATGTGCAGGCAGGGGATGATGCGGCGGATGCTGCCTGGTTCGAGGTATCACATGAGATCCTCGAAGCCAGCCGCAGAGAGCTGGAGCAAGGATATGAGCAGGACCAATTCATCAAGATCACTCTGCAAAGTGATAAGGTGACTTTATCAGGAGTGGTCAAAATTACCGAATCCGTTCAAGGCCATGTCAGCAAGATCCAGCGTGAGATCGTGGAGAGTGAAGGCTTCGCTTTTGACCATTTGATGATGGTTCAATATGCGATCGAACGCCTGCGCGGCAAGGTTGAATATACGGATATAATTTTTAATCTGATGCCGCCCCTGTTCACTTTGTCGGAGCTTCAGCGTGTCTATGAAATCATTCTGGGTAAAGAACTGCTGGCCGCCGCCTTCCGCCGGAAGATTGCTGACCGTGTGATGGAAACTGAGGATTTCACCAGGGATGCCGGACACCGGCCCTCTAAGCTGTACCGATATAACCTGAACAGGGGTTCCAATCAATGATATGAGGAGAGAGCAAGATGGAGAAATTCACCTATTTTTACCGCAGCGGCTCACCATTCTCACAATGGTATCCCTGCCGTTTCACGGTGGGAGAGCTTCACTTTAATAGCACTGAGCAGTATATGATGTACAGTAAGGCACAATTGTTTAAGGATGAAGAGCTGGGATTGAGAATCTTGCGGGCCACAACTCCCAGAGAACAGAAGGCTTTGGGTCGTCAGGTGAGAGGTTTCGACAAAATCATTTGGGAACAACACTGCAAAGAGATTGTTTATCAAGGAAACTGGGAGAAGTTTATTCAGAACGAGGACCTGCTGCAAGCGCTGCTGGATACTAAAGGCACAACGCTGGTAGAGGCCAGTCCGACGGACCGGATCTGGGGTGTGGGTTTAACGGAAGAGGATCCGAGGATACGAAGAAGAACTACCTGGCGCGGCACCAACTGGCTGGGGGAAATCCTGACGAATCTTCGCGAGGAGTTTACTCGCTCTACTATCTAATCGTTAAATAGATTACCAGTACAAGTAGACCAAAAGCTGCCATCCAGGACAGCGGGTGATTGGGATTTAACCCCCAGCCGAGCCCTGATGATTTCGGAACAAATATACGTTGCTTTGGCGCTTTCTTGCTGAACATATCGTGCACCTCTGTCCTCTGTAAATTATTACCTGTAAATACTAAGATAAGTATTGATCATTTGGTGAGAAAATGCAATAACTTCTGATGCTCAGCCTTTAGGCTATATAGAATGAACTTATATATATTTAGGGAAAAGTGCGGAGGGGAATTTTGGAACTGTAGGAGCGATAGCGTCCGCCTGAAAGCTTTCTGCAGGAAAGCTCACTTCGGAAGCATGGGCAAGGTTTGAATTTCTACCGCGATTCGCGGTTAAATTCAGGAAATCCAAACCTAACAGCGGCCGGAAGTCCAAACATTCTCTGTAGTCACAGCCAATCCCAAAATAGAAGAATTATAAGTTCAATCAATATAGCGCTTTTTTTGCGTCAACCCAAAAGAAATTTGTTACAAATTGTCGTGTGATGTTGTTAACAGAACTTTCTTGCGGAAATGTGGAGAATTAGAGATGTCTCTAAATATGCAAATTATGGTAAAGGATAAGGTGAGTGAGTACATGATTGAATGGAAGGATTCGTATGATATTGGCGTGGAGAAGATTGATTGCCAGCACAGACAGCTGCTTATGAAGCTTAATGAATTTTTTGATGCCTGCACGAACCAGAAAGGCAAAGAAAAGATTGAAGAAACACTGAAATTCCTTAAAGACTATACCCTTGAGCATTTTGGCAATGAAGAACAGTTGATGTCAGAGATTGATTTCCCTGAGCTTGCTGAGCACCAGAAGACTCATGCCGAATTCGTGCAGACTGTGCTTGAACTGGAAGAAAGCATAAAGACCAAAGGCGTATCCGTACTGTCCACAATCAAACTGAACCGCACCTTGACGGACTGGTTGATCAACCATATCCACAAATGTGACAGGCTGATCGGTGATTGTATTGCTGCCAAGGGCAATAAGGCTGTTTAACTTACATAGATAGATCATGAAGATGCCGCAGGGCATTTTCTTTTTTATGTTACTTGACTGTTGGGAGGTAGACCCTCTCATTTATTACAGTGCTCCGGCACAGTTTATACTCGGCTAATACTTTATGATATGATTTGAGGTAGAACGTATAGATATGAGCTGTACGCTAAAGGAGTGGTTGAATGAAAATACTGCGCATGCTATTTTCCGGAGCTGGAGTGCTGCTTGTATTGGGATTGGTTAATTTCTACATCGGCTTTCATCTCTGGGTTCTGCTGGAGAATGGGCTGCCGGGTATTTCAGCAGGTGCCTACTGGACGGTGTTTATGGTTATTGCTTTTGCCTATATGATCGGAATGGCGCCCTGGCCAAAGGCTGTGAAACCGGCGGCCAGATTCTTCAAAGTGATCGGGTCCTATTATTTGGCCTGTATGGAGTTTGCGGTAATTGTGCTGCCGTTAACTGATCTGCTCTATTGGGTGCTGGGACTTATAGGGGTTAACCGTTCGGCCTTTACTGATGAAGCAGGAGCGACGCTGGTTCTGTTGCTGGCTATCTTCCTCATCTGGGGTTCACGGAATGCCTGGAGTACTATTGTACGCACTCATTCGATCAAAATTGATAAATCCATTGGAACAAGCGCCCCCCTTACGGTAGCCGTTGCTTCGGATTTGCATCTGGGGAATATTGTAGGCAACCGTCATTTGCGCAAAATGGTCACCGAGATCAATAACATGAAGCCGGATGTCATCCTGCTGGCCGGGGATGTGTTGGATGACAGCATCGAGCCGTTTATCCGCAATCGAATGAGTGAACAGTTAAAGCTGCTTAAAGCCCGTCATGGCGTATATGCCGTACTGGGAAATCATGAATATTACGGCGGCTCGATCAAAGAGTATACTGAGCTTATGGATAGCATAGGTATCAAAGTTCTGCAGGACGAAGTGGTGGAAACTGCGGGCGTCTATATTGTCGGCCGGAAAGATAAAACCGCGGAAGCGATGGAGGCAGGCGGCAGACTTAGTGTCTCTTCGTTGCTGGAAGGTCTGGATCTCTCCCGTCCTGTAATCATGATGGACCATCAGCCTACCGGTTTTGACCTTGCAGCAAAGGCAGGGGTGGATATCCTCTTATCCGGACATACACACCGCGGACAGATTGCGCCGAATCACTGGATTACCAAACGCCTGTTTGAGCTGGATTGGGGCTATCTGCTTAAGGAGAAAATGCATGTAATCGTCTCCTCCGGCTATGGCACCTGGGGGCCGCCGATCCGTCTGGCCAGCCGCTCCGAGCTGATCAAGCTGGAAGTTTTGCTGGAGGGCAGCAAACAATACAGTGAAGAACCGCTGTCTTCACAGACAGTGCTCATTTAAGCTGTACATGAATTAAACATTAGACATTATATTGATTGAACTTGAGAATTTCATGTAGTCACGGCCAATCTCAAAATAGAACCCCTGCAGCTTCAATGGAGTAGCTGCGGGGGTTAATCATGTCCAAGGAGAGTTAATCTTGAAATACATAGAATTTGGAATCGGCAACCGGTGGATAGTCAGAACAGAAACAGAATTTGAGGATGGAACGGAGACGGAGCAGTAGGGAATTATCCGGCCGATTCATTTCCATTCGCTGTACCTGAGGATATGGATAGGGAAGACTGTATTCGTTGCTGATCTTAAAGAAGGCTGCAAAAAAACAAGGAAGAGCAGAAGCAAAATCAAAATAGTTATCGGAATCAGCAGTCATTAGAACTGTTATAGGATTGACAGACGCGGTAGATTCACGTACATTGAAGTAGTTAAGTTATTAACTATATGGAGCTGAGCGGAATTTATGGACGATCTACAAAGATATGTAATGGAGCAGCCGCTATATACGGAGGCATTCTTCACGTTGGTTGAGGCAACTGCGAATGTCGTGGCGGTATCCGAGAAATACTGGCAGAATCAGGGTCTGAACGGAGCGCGTATCCGCATTCTGGTGGAAATCGCCAAGCATGGCGGGACTATGCTGCCTTCGGTGCTTGCCGAGAAAATCGGCGTGACCAAAGCCAATATCAGCCTGTTGCTTTTGCCGCTGGAGAAGGACGGATTGATCAGCCGGGCAAGCCATGCTAGGGACGGCCGGAAATCAGTCATTTCGATCACTGGTAGCGGACGCGCACTGCTGAAAGAGCATCTTCCGGAGAACCGCCAGGCAGTTGCCGAAGTCATGAAGCGGCTGGATGAAGAGGAACTGCTGGAATTGATGTCATTGCTGCACAAACTGAACCGCTCTATATAAATTTGGAGGTAGTAAGCACCGGTGAAACTCTCATCTTAACATTCAATCTGATAGTAGAAGTACGTAACAGCTTTTTTTGCTCATATAGTTAATGACTTAACTAAATTCCATGAACCAAAGAGAGGGTGCAAACCGATGAAGACTATGATTACGGGAGCAACTGGCCAGTTAGGACGCCTGATTATTGATAATCTGCTCCAAAAAATGCCACAGGAGCAGATTGTTGCAGGTGCCCGCCATCCGGACAAAGCTATAGAACTACAACGTCAAGGAATAGAAATACGTTATGCCGATTATGATGTCCCTGAAGGGCTGGAAGCTGCATTCCATGATATATCCCAACTGCTGCTAATTTCAAGCTCACACACGGATGACGGCATTCGCCTTGCCCAGCACAAACGGGTTATTGAAGCAGCAGTCAAAGCAGGCGTTTCGCATATCCTCTATACCGGCTTTGCCTTCCCGCAACAACGGATTAATGTTGCTTCCGGCAATGTTCATACGCTTACAGAGCGGGTGATTCTGGATTCCGGCCTAGAGTACACCTTTCTCCGCAACGCCTTATATATTGATTTCGTGAATGTACTTGGATTAAAAGAAGCCATCCGCAGCGGTGAGCTGATTACACATCCGGGGGACTTTCGGTTTAACTCCGTTTCACGTGAAGATTTGGCCCTGTCTACAGCCGCTGTTCTTGCCGGCTCCGGGCACAGCAATCGGATTTATGAGCTGGCAGCACCACATACGTGGAGCTTCAATGATCTCGCAGCAGCGCTGACATCGCTGGCAGGCAAGCTGGTAACACATCGGGAGGATGCCAGCGTTCAGCACTGGATTTATTCTTTTCTGAAGAAGATTGATACAGTCTCTACTTCGAATGACCTGGAACAATTAATGGGGCGGAGCATCACTTCGCTGCAGGACAGTATAGTGCCTTTTGTTTAGTCTATACTATTTTTCCAATGGATACATTTCATAATGCATCCCGTCACTGGGAGCCATGGCTCCTGGAACTCCCCATACACTCTGGTGGATATTGTCCGCATTTACTACGGAATAGATATATGTCCAGTCTTTTTCGTTGCTGAAGCGAACCTCCAGGTGATAAGGGTTGTATTGTCTTCCAGCTTGCCGGCTGATTTCCCACTCTTCACCAGGATACTTTACCTCTAAATATTGGTTAAGTTGTTCTGTTTTTTGTGATACCTGATAATCAAGCCAATAGGGACGAACTGCAAAAAACACAAGCAATAGTACAGTTATCGAACCTGCAGTAATTAAACTGATCTTCCTAATCTTATCTGGTAAAAGCACTGCTATAACAAAAATAACAATGACAAAAATAACTGAGGCTGTGATTTCCATTGCTGTTATTGGATGCAAGAAAAGCCCTCCTCTTATGATCAAGCTGAATATTCATGTAGCCTCTAAAGTCTTAATAGTGCCTTAATATTAACATGCGGTGTGGCGATTTTCAGTAATTTAGAACAGAATGAAAGCCAGCTTGCCGGACTCCCGGTTGTCTTAACGGAGCAATGTTGCTACTATGGTGACAGCTAAGAAGGGATATGGGAGAGGTGTTCAGATGAAAAAGATATTGGTTGCCGATGATGATCTAAATATCCGTACACTGCTGCGGCATGTATTGACCAGGGATGGGTATCTGGTCGTTGAAGCAGGCGATGGCCGGGAAGCAGTAGGGCTGATGAAGGAGAGCACGGTGGATCTTGCCGTCGTGGATGTAATGATGCCGCAGATGGACGGGCTGGAGCTGTGCCAGTACATACGCGAAACGTATGACATTCCGATTATTCTCCTGACGGCGCGGCAGCAGCTCAGCGATAAGGAGCAGGGCTATTTGCGGGGGACGGATGATTATGTGACCAAGCCGTTTGAGCCAGAGGAGCTGCTATTCCGCATCAAAGCGCTGTTCCGCCGCTATTCGATAGCCTCCGATGACAAGATCCGTCTCAACTCGCTCGTGATCGACCGCAAAAATTATGAAATCAGTAACGGGAACGATGTGATGCTGCTGCCGGTGAAGGAATTTGAGCTGCTGGCGCAGCTAGCGCAGTATCCGGGGCGTCTGTTCTCGCGCAGCGAGCTGATTGAGCTGGTATGGGGAGCCGATTACGAGGGCGACGAGCGGACGGTGGATGTGCATATCAAACGTCTGCGCCAGCGGTTTGCTGACTATCAAGAGGACTTTGTGATCCGCACGGTGCGCGGAATCGGTTATAAAGTGGAGATGGTGAACGCATGAAGTCGCTTTATGTACGGATGAGTGTGCTGTTTTGCTCGATTATACTGATAAGCAGTTTTATGGGATTTTTCGCATCCAACTTCTATTATCAGGTCAAGATCAAACCGCAGAACGATGCCAAACTCACGAAAATGGCGATAGGTCTGCAGCAGTTTGTCCAGGACCATCCCGATGCGGTGGGAGAATATCTGCTAAGCACAGCATCCCTGGGGTATAAATTATACTTGTCCAACGGTCAGGGCGACGAGAAGTTTTATGGCTTGCCTTTCCGCAAAAATGATCTGGGCGAGGATGTGCTGCAAAACGTGCTTGCCGGAGAGGTCTACCATGGAGTGGCGGAGTTCCCGAGCCAGGCGTTTGTGACCGGTTTTTTTGATAATCAGCTCAGCAACTCGATAGGAGTGCCGGTGCATATCAACGGTCAGACCTATGCCTTGTTTATGCGTCCGGATGCCGAGGTGCAGTTTGGGGAGCTGCGGATCTTTTTTGCCGTGTTGCTTGGGGTAAGTATTCTGTTCAGCCTGTGGTTTGTCCTCGTTACCGTGCTGCATGTGGTTAAACCGATTACGAGGCTGACTGCCGCTACGAAAAGGATTTCCAAAGGAAGGTACGACATCCGGCTCAATACCCGGCGGCGGGATGAAATCGGCCAGCTGGCCTCCCATTTTATGATCATGAGCCAGGAGCTGGAGCGGACGAACCGGGCGCGTCAGGAATTTGTCGGCAACGTTTCGCATGAGATCGAATCGCCGCTGACCTCCATCCAGGGCTTTGCCCATGCGCTTAAAGATTCTGCACTGCCGGAGAACCAGAGACTGGAGTACCTCTCCATTATTGACGGGGAGAGCCGCCGCCTCTCGATGCTCAGCAAACAGCTGCTCACCCTGTCCTCTCTGGATTATGACGAGAATGCGCTGCAGAAGAAGAGCTTCGATCTTCGTGCGCAGCTGCGCCAGGTCGTGCAGATTATGGAGTGGAGACTTACGGAGAAGGAGCTGGCGGTTCGTCTGCATGTGGAGGATATAACACTTCAGGGGGATACGAATCTGCTCTATCAGGTGTGGATGAACCTGCTGTCCAACGCGATCAAATATACACCCTCAGGTGGAACCATCACCCTATCCGCGGAAGACACCGGGGGTAGCTGTAAAGTTACAGTCGCGGATACCGGGGAAGGAATATCAGCCGCAGAGCTGCCGATGATCTTCGACCGCTTCTACAAAGTGGACAAGGCGCGTACCCGTGACAGCAACAGCAGCGGGCTGGGACTGTCTATAGCGAAGAAAATAATCGAAACGCACGGCGGCACTATTGAAGCATCCAGCACGGTCGGTACAGGCACCACCTTCACCGTGAATCTGCCGCTTCTGTAATTATTTATTCATACTCCGTTCATTTTCATCCTCTACACTGTGTTTATACAGAGCAGAGGGAGTGGTTTTATGTTTTTAGCTTTAAGGGAAATGAGGCATTCCAAAGCACGTTACAGCCTTATCATGGTCATCATGCTGCTGGTTTCCTTTCTCGTCCTGTTCGTTACCGGGCTGGCCAGAGGACTTGCCTATGCCAATATTTCAGCGGTGGAGAATATGCCGGCTAACTATTTTGTCGTCCAGGGCGACGCCGATCATGCCTTCAGACGTTCTCAATTAAGTGATGCCGAGCTGATTGCGGCACGTTCAGTTGTGGGCGAAGATAAAGCAACACCGCTTGCGGTCCAGACGAGCACGGTAACATCGGACAATGGGGATGCGAAGGCGGACATTACTTTTTTTGCCGTCGATATGAATGGTATGCTTGCTCCTAAGGTGGTGCAGGGAACCGGGATATCGAATGAAGCCGGGGGCAGCGCAGTTGTTGACTCCCAGCTTGTACAGTCGGGAATTACCCTGGGAAGCACCATCGTTGATCAGGCTTCAGGGATGTCCTGGAAAGTATCCGGTATTGTGGACGATAGTTCTTACAGTCATACCCCGGTTGTCTATATCAATAATCTGGACTGGCAGGAAATGAAGCAAGGGGCACGGCAGGAGAAGGCTGATTCACAGTCTGTGCCTTACAATGTGGTAGCGCTCAGCGCATCTTCTGCACAAGCTGATGAAATTACCGCCAAACTGGACAATGTGGAGGTCATCACGCAAAAACAGGCGATCTCCAGTGTACCCGGTTATTCGGCGGAGCAGAATTCACTGATGATGATGATTGTGTTCCTGTTTGTCATCGCAGGCGTTGTACTGGCAGTATTCTTCTATGTAATCACAATTCAGAAGACGAGCCAGTTCGGTATCCTGAAGGCCATGGGCACCAAAATGTCCTATCTCGCCTGGAGTGTGGTAGGGCAGGTAATGATACTGTCCGTAGCCAGTCTGGCAATAAGCCTGCTGCTGACCTTTGGTATGAATAAGGGGCTGCCGGATTCAATGCCGTTTCAGTTGGAGAGCTCGACGATTATTTTAACCAGCGTGTTGTTTATAGGTATGTCTCTGCTGGGATCACTTATTTCTGTAGCAAGTGTTGCTAAAGTAGATGCATTGGAAGCTATAGGGAGGGCTGGAGCATGAGTGCCAAATTAATCATGAAGCAAGTGACCAAAACCTATGGAGACGGGGACAGCACGATGTCGGTCTTGAAGAACCTTGATCTGACGGTCAATGCCGGCGAATTTGTAGCTGTTCTGGGTCCTTCGGGCTCAGGAAAAAGCACCTTCCTCTCGGCGGCTGGAGCTCTACTGACACCAACAAGCGGGGAGATCCTTATTGACGGAGAGCCATTGGGCAATAAGGCAAAGAGCGAACTAACCGAACTGCGGCTGCAAAAAATCGGCTTTATGTTTCAAAGCGCACAGCTGCTGCCTTATTTAAAGGTTGAGGAACAACTGCTTTATGTAGCCAAGTTGGCGAAGCTCAGCACCAAAGAAGCCAAAGTGCGGGCTGCGTATTTACTCAAACGGTTAGGCATTTGGGAGCGCCGCAACCACTATCCCGAGCAGCTGTCCGGCGGACAGAAGCAGCGGGTGGCGATTGCCAGAGCGTGGATGAACAAGCCGGCGATTCTGTTCGCAGATGAGCCTACTGCAAGCCTTGATTATGAGCGGGGCAAGGAAGTGGTGCGGATGATTGCCGACGAAGTGAAGAGTGAGGGGAAAGCGGCAGTCATGGTAACCCACGATGAACGGATGCTGGAATGGTGTGACCGCGTGCTGCATCTGGAGGATGGAGTGCTGATTGAGTCTTAGGTTTATGTATGCCTTAATGGCCTGAACCCTCGAACAAGGGTTCAGGTTTTTTGCTATCCTGTAAAAATGTTGTCTATGAGAATTAGACTGGCGGTTTACGGTCTGGATTAACCGGTGCAAGCAGCTTCTCGATAAAGACGGTTATGGCCATGGTAGCAGCGTTTTCCTTGCGGCTGATGATTGAGAAATTTCTCTCCAGCAGCTGATGCCTGATTCGCAGCTCGCTGATTTCACCCCGGGCGAGCTCTTTGCGCACAATCCATCTCGAGAGCATGGCGATTCCTAATCCAGCCGAGACGGCTTCCTTAATCCCCTGGCTGCTGTTGAATATATAAGACCGCTTATGGGAGATTTGGGCATGCTGCAGAAAATGATCGCTGAAGGCACGGGTGCCGGAGCCAGGCTCCCGCAGCACCCATACCTGATTCTGAAGCATGTCTTTATCAACGGCATTTGCGGCCGAGAGAGGATGACTACACGGAGCTACAATGATCATTTCATCCTTCATATAGGGAATCACGGACAGCTCATGGTCCGCCGTTTCGCCTTCAATGAACCCGATGTCAAGGATGTTCGATTTAATGGCGGCAATAATCTCCTCAGTATTGTGAATCGTGACCTGCAGATTCACCTGCGGGTATTGATTGGCGAACTCGGCAATTCTGCCAGGCAGGACGTACTCTCCAATCGTAAAGCTGGCCCCGATATGAATACTCCCCGTGACTTCATCGCGCAGCAGTTGGATTTCCCTGCCCGCTTCTTCATAATGCGAGAGGATCTGCTTCACATGTTTATAGAGGATAGCTCCCGCTTCTGTCAGCCGGACTTCCTTCGGGGAACGGTGAAGCAGCTTGGTTCCCAGTTCATTTTCCAGGTTGCGGATATGCAGACTCACGCCGGGCTGGGAGAGATTTAACAGCTCTCCGGCACGGGAGAAATGGCGCTGTTCAGCAACGGTTGCAAATACACGTAATGCATCTACGATCATAATTAAACCTCATTATTAGCCTTGGAATTCTTTGTGTATGGCCGTTTATTATCCATTTTAACATAGTTATTATCATCAATCATAAGTTTTTGTAATGATAGAGATAGCAAAGACGTATTTCACTTCCCTGTTGGCTGCACTTATAGTGAGATTACAAGTTTGCAACGTAATTGAACGTAAACAGGGAGTGGTTTGAGATGAATCATGCACATCAGCTTCAGCGCTTGAACGATAAATACAGCGGATTTATTCTAGGAATCCTGCTTACAGGACTACTGGCCATAGCGGCCAAATATTTGGCGCTGCTGCCTTACCTGGGCATCATGGGCCAGCTGGTAATTGCCATTCTGTTAGGAGTTCTGCTTCGTACAGCAGGAGGGGTACCGCAGCAGGCAGTGCCGGGCATCAGCTTTTCCAGCAAGAGATTGCTCAGAGCGGGGATCATCCTGCTCGGGATGAGATTGAACCTGTTTCAACTTGTGCAGGCCGGTCCCAAGGTGTTGGCGATTGCCGTGATTAATATTGTATTTACGTTGTTCACCGTTTATGGACTCTGCAAATGGATGAAAATTGATAGGACACTTGGACTGCTGACCGCTTGCGGAACTGCCATATGCGGAGCGGCAGCCGTCGCGGCAATCTCTCCCCAACTAAAGGCCTCGGACAATGAGACCGCAATAAGCGCGGCAACGGTAGCTGTGCTGGGGACGATATTTACGCTGGTTTATACGTTGATTTATCCGGTGTTGTCCCTTAGTCCAGAAGGGTATGGGATATTTGCCGGAGCCACTCTTCATGAAGTAGCACATGTGATCGCCGCTGCCGCACCCATTGGTGAAAAGGCTGCAGACCTCGCGGTGATCGTGAAGCTGACTCGGGTAGCGATGCTTGTTCCGGCAGCTCTTGCTATCGGCGTCTGGGAAGCCTATAGACAGCGTAAAGCAGAGAGGGAGTGTAGGGGGCAAGTGGCGGCTGTACAGCCACCGCATTCCAAAATTCAGTGGAGGAAACTTCCGGTGCCCTGGTTTATCGGCGGTTTTTTGCTGATGAGCGGTGTAAATACGCTGGGAATAATCCCTGAACAAGTAACAGCTGATCTGATTATCCTGGCGTATATGCTGCTGGCCATGGCGATGGCGGGACTCGGGCTTGGTGTGGATATCAAGACCTTTGCCCTAATGGGTAAAAAACCGCTGCTGGCTGGCTTAATCGGCTCATTACTGCTCTCTGGACTTGGATTTCTGCTGGTTCATCTCCTTGGACTCGCATAGTCCGTTTATCCCCTCTACCTTGTGCTGTTCCGGTAGGCAGAGGGAGATACGCCGGTAGATTTCTTGAAATATTTCGAGAAATGGGCCAGCTCCATACCCACCTGCGCAGCGATATCGGAAATGCTGGAAGTGGAGTAAGAGAGCTGTCTTTTAGCCAGCTCCATCCGCTTGAGCTGCACATAATGCATGGGCGGAACCCCCATGTATTTCTTGAAGTAGGGGATGAAATAGTTCGGATGCAGATGAACCAGCTCGGCCAGTTCCTCTACCTCCATAGGCTGCGTAAGGCGCTGTTCAATGTATTGCAGGACGTTCGCTAGCTGTCTTTGACCATTGGTATGAGCCAGCTCACCCATGAAATCGGAATATCCGCCGTCCTCCAGGCAGAGTGCTAGCAGATGAAGTAGTGCGGCTTGATTCCGCATGGTGGAGAGCAGGTTCTCTTCCGGAAACCGTGTTATCATCTCTGTGAAAATCTCCCGAATGGCATCCGGCTCCGCAACATCGCATATGTACAGCTTGTTGCCTGTATGAAACAAGGGCCATTCTCCGATATGGGCATCAAAATGACAAAAGTACCGCTTATAGGGATTGTCAGGGGAGGTTTCTGTAGTTTGCGTCGAGCCTGCCGGCATGATCATCAATTGGCCGGGGCGCGGATAATGGGCTTGCCCGTTCAGAATCACCTTACCCTCGCCGCCATCAATGAAATAAAGTCTGTTAAAGGATGGCGTCTCATTCAAGCGGTTCCATCCGGGGTATCTGCTGCTTAAGTGGGCATGGGTAACGGTGACGGTCAGGTTCTGCAGTAACGCTCCTGTAAGGTTACCGGATTGATTCATCATATAACTCCTTTAATGTGTAATAAATCCAGTATACCGCTTTCATTTAACTAAAACATCTTAATTATGTACAAAAAAACCTTAATTCCGGTCATGTTCACTGTCTGGAAATAGGGTTATTCTCATATCATAACTCACATAGGAGTGATTCATAGGATGAAGAAGGTTCGTTATGGAATTATTGGAGTTGGAAATATGGGCCGGGCCCATGCGCTCGATCTGATTCATGAAGTAAAAGGGGCTGAGCTGGCGGCTGTCTGTGATACAAGCCCCGAACGCCTGGAGTGGGCGGCAGAGCACTTGCCTGATACGGTGCTCAGGTTCAGCACACCTGCTCAATTATTTGCCTCCAAAAGTATTGATGCCGTATTAATCTCCACTCCGCATTATGACCATCCGCCGCTTGCGATCGAGGCGCTGAAGCACGGCTATCATGTATTAATTGAAAAACCCGCCGGTGTATATACGAAAGCCGTGCAGGAGATGAACGAAGCCGCTGCGCAAAGTGACCGCAAATTCGGCATTATGTACAACCAGCGGACCAACCCGCTTTATCAAAAGCTGAGAGAGCTGATTCAGTCCGGTGAGCTGGGTGAGATCCGCCGCACCAACTGGATCATTACTGACTGGTATCGTTCGCAGAGCTATTACAACTCCGGGGGCTGGCGGGCTACATGGGCTGGAGAAGGCGGCGGTGTGCTGCTGAACCAGGACCCGCATCAGCTGGATCTTTGGCAATGGACAACCGGAATGATGCCGAAGCGTGTGCGTGCATTCTGCCAGTTTGGCAAGTACCGCAATATTGAGGTGGAAGATGATGTAACCGCTTATGTCGAGTATGAGAACGGAGCAACAGGCCTGTTCATCACCACTACCGGGGAGGCGCCGGGAACCAACCGCTTTGAAATCAATGGGGATAACGGAAAAATCGTCGTGGAGAACGGGAAGTTGACCTTCTGGCGTCTGCGCATCCCGGAGCCGAAGTTCAATGCCGAATTTGCCGAAGGCTTCGGAAGACCCGAATGCTGGAAATGTGAGATTCCGGTTCCAGAGGGCGGAGGAGAACAGCACAAGGGAATCTTGCGCAACTTCACCAATGCCATTCTGCATGACGAACCGCTGCTCGCTCCCGGGGAAGAGGGAATTCACGGCCTGACACTTTCGAATGCAATGTACCTGTCCGCTTGGACTGACAATTGGGTCGAGCTTCCGATTGATAGTGATTTGTTTCATGAGAAGCTCATGGAACGGGTGGAGAGCTCTACGTTCCGGAAGGAAGCTGTAGAGCAGCGGGCTTTTGACGTAAAAGGCACTCATTAATGTAATTATAGGACAGACAAACTTAATAAGGAGTGAATTGCTCATATGCAACGTTCTACAATAGCTGCACAAATGTACACGCTACGTGATTTTACCAAGACCGCAGAGGATTTAAGGGCTGCTTTCCAGAAGCTGAAAGTGATGGGTTATCAGGCTGTGCAAATTTCCGGAATGGGTCCGATTGATCCGCAGCTGGTCAAACAATACGCGGATGAAGCTGGGCTGACCATCTGCGCGACCCATGTGCCGTGGAACCGGCTGGTGAATGACCTGGATGCATTGGCTGCAGAACATAAGCTGTGGAATTGCAAATACATCGGTCTCGGCGGACTGCCGGGAGAATATCAGAGCAGCCAGGAGGGCTATCGGACATTTGCCAAACTTGCCTCCGGAATTGCGCGGACCCTGAAGGAGGAGCATGGGTTGCAATTCGTTTATCATAATCATGATTTTGAGTTCGAACGGATTGACGGGGTTACGGGTATGGAATTGCTGCTGCAGGAGTCCGATCCCGAGGTGTTCGGCTTTGAACTGGATATGTATTGGGTTCAGGCCGGGGGAGCTAATCCGGTGGACTGGGTTCACAAGGTGAAGGGCCGGATGCAGGTCATGCATCTGAAGGATATGGCTATCATCTCCAGGGGACAGGTTTTTGCTGAGATCGGTGAAGGAAACATGAATTATGAAGCTATTATTGAGGCCGGCCGTGAAACGGGTGTGGAATGGTTTGTTGTTGAGCAGGATGTCTGCCGACGCGATCCTTTCGAGAGTCTGGAGATCAGCCTCAAATACCTGATTTCGAAGCTGTGACCGGGAGGGTTGATGATGAGCAGAAAAGATGGAATGATGTATGCACCTACTCATGAAGCTAGACCGGTTGTAAAACCGGGTGAATTTATGATCGCTGCGATGGCGCTGGATCACGGTCATATCTATGGGATGTGCAATGGTCTGATCGAAGCAGGAGCCCGGTTGAAATGGGTCTTTGATCCCGATCCAGAGAAGGTGAAAACCTTTGTCAGCACTTATCCTGGTGTTCAAGCTGCACGCTCCGCCGAAGAAATTCTTGAGGATCCTGAGGTCCGGCTCATTGCAGCGGCCGCGGTTCCTTCCGAGAGAGGGGCGCTCGGACTCAAGGTGATGGCACACGGGAAGGATTATTTCACTGACAAAACGCCGTTTACGGCCATGGAACAGCTGGAAGCGGCGCGGACTCAAACTGCATTGACGCGGCAAAAGTACATGACTTATTTCAGCGAAAGATTGCATGTGGAGAGTGCGGTGTATGCCGGACAGCTGATTCGGCAGGGAGTGATCGGCCGTGTGCTTCAGATCATCGGAATGGGCCCTCACCGCCTGAGCGCACCAAGCCGTCCGGAGTGGTTCTTCCAGCGGGACAAATACGGCGGGATCCTCTGCGACATCGGCAGTCACCAGATTGAACAATTCCTGTATTATGCGGATTGCCGCGATGCCAAGGTACTGCACAGCAAGGTTGCCAACTACAACAATTCTGCTTACCCTGAGCTGGAGGATTTCGGCGATGCAACACTTGTCGGCGACAACGGGGCGACGCAATATTTCCGTGTCGACTGGTTCACACCGGACGGACTGGGCACCTGGGGGGACGGCCGAACGATCATTATGGGAACGGAAGGGTATATCGAGCTGCGCAAATACAGCGATATTGCCCGCTCCAACACAACGGATCATGTCTATTGGGCAGACCGTCAAGGAGAGCATTATGAGCATGTTTCCGGCAAAATCGGCTTTCCGTTCTTTGGCGAGCTGATACTGGATTGCTTGCAACGGACAGAATTTGCTATGACCCAGCAGCATGTCTTCAAAGCGGCGGAGTTATGCCTGGAAGCTCAGGCCCAAGCGGTAAATCTTACGCCCGAGACACTCATAAAGGCTTGATAGGAACGGAAATAAGATTGGAAGGTGCACAAGATGACAATACTTGGAGCAGCCATAATCGGCTGCGGAGCAATAGCTCCCTTGCATGCCAAGGCGATCGCGGCACAATCAGGGGGACAACTGCTGGCAGCTGTAGATATTGATGTGGCCCAAGCGGCAGCATTTGGAGAAGAATATGGCTGCGGCGCGCTAACAGATTATAAGGAGCTTTTGAACAGATCTGATGTTGATATCGTCCACCTCTGCACACCGCATGATCTGCACGCGCAGATGGCGGTCGATCTGCTGCAGGCGGGCAAACATGTCTTAACAGAAAAACCGATGGCGGTTGACCTGCCTTCTGCCCAGCGCATGCTGAAAGCTGCGGAGCACAGCAAAGGCCAGCTCGGCATCGTATTTCAGAACCGCTACAATGAACCCTCTATTAAGATTAAGGAGACCATTGAATCCGGTGTGCTGGGGCCGCTTGTATGTATGAAGGGGATTGTCACCTGGTACAGGTCACCTGAGTACTACAAGGAGAGCAACTGGAGGGGGAAATGGACCTCAGAGGGCGGCGGGGTGCTGATCAACCAGACGATTCACACACTGGATCTGCTGCAATGGTTCGGCGGTGAGATCTCATCAGTGCAGGGAAGCGTAAGCACAGATGTCTTGGACGGAGTTATTGAAGTGGAGGATACGGCACATGCCTGCATCAACTTCAGGAATAAGGTCAGGGGACTTTTTTACGGCAGCAATGCCTACCTGATTAACTCACCCGTCGAGCTGGAAATAGTGTTCGAACAAGGAACGCTACTGCTGCGGAGGGATTGCCTGTATCTGTGGAAGGACGGCCGGGAAACGCTGCTCAGTGAGCCGGGGGTGTCAGGTATTCAAGGCAAGTCGTATTGGGGAACGGGGCATCAAAGACTGATTCATGACTTTTATGACCATGTCCGCGAAGGAAGACCATTCTGGATTGACGGATCAGAAGGACTCAAAACACTGGAACTGATCGCAGGTATATACAGCTCCTCCGGGATTGAAAAAAAGACTCATCCTTGGCAGACCGCTCCCTCAAATTGACTTTAGGCAGATTTAACCTTATCTTTTTAACATACGTTATAGTATGTAGAGATATATAGATAGGGAGAGGGATTACAGGTATGGAACAGGCAATGTTTGCAGGAGGCTGCTTCTGGTGCATGGTTACACCCTTTGAAGAATTGCCGGGTATACACGGAATTGTATCAGGATACGCCGGGGGTTCAGTGGAGAATCCAAGCTATGAACAGGTCAAGACAGGCACTACAGGACACTATGAGGTAGTGCAGATCAGCTTTGACCCGGCACTTTTCCCGTACGATAAGTTGCTTGAATTGTTCTGGCCGCAGATTGACCCGACTGATGACGGAGGACAATTTCAGGACCGGGGAACGCAGTACCGGACTGCGGTGTTTTATTATAATGAAGAGCAAAGACTGGCAGCTTTGGCTTCCAAAGAACAGGTAGCGGCCAGCGGGCGTTTCGAGGGACCTGTCGTTACGGAGATCCTGCCCGCACCGGTCTTTTACCCGGCAGAAGACTATCATCAGGATTATCACAAGAAGAACCCGAAGCATTATAAGGAAGACCGGGAACAGTCCGGCCGTGATACTTTTATCGCGAAGCACTGGTAAGTATAGAAGAAGCTTGATCAGGATCAGCTGGACGGAGCACTTTCCGTTCAGCTTTTTTAATTATAAGAACTTATATGCTTCACGCTATAAATTATCCTTCTAATTCTCGCTGAAACGGATACCGTCCTTTTGAGGACGGCGAATCCGTTTCCACTTGCATTCACTTTCAGGCTGCTCCAATTCCTACTTAATACTCATTCTTAAATTGTTGGAATTCCACATTCTTTCTACACATTTGATGGGTAAACTTCTAAGTATCCGTGATAGCTATGAAATGGAGGGATACACATGAAGAAAATCATACAATTAAGCGCTGTGACCTTGCTGCTTGGTACGGTGCTGACCGCCTGTCAATCGGATAAGGAATCAGCAGCTCCGCAAAGTGAACAGAATCCTTCTGCTGCAATTTCTATGCCCTGGATTGCGACCAAAAACACGACCCGGATCAACACCTCAGACCCGGTTCAGGCAGCGGTACTGGTGTCCCGGTCTTTATGGACGGCAGAAACCAAAGCTAACCGGCCTGCAAGCGTAGTCCTGACCAATGCGGATAACTGGCAAATTGCTGCTGTGAGTACTGACTTAATCCACCATCCGAGCAACGGGCCAGTCTTGTTCTTGAGCAAAGATGGCGTTCCGGAGGTTACGTTGGAAGAGCTTAAACGGCTGAATCCGCTGGGTGCCGAGAGCAATGCGGGCATCCAGGTCGTTCTGGTCGGACCCGTCGCGGACGGTGTGGAAGAGCAGCTTAAGGCACTGGATTTAAAGGTGGACAAGATAGAAGGTGAAGATCCTGCTGCTGTAGCTCAGGCGATTGACGCTTATTATGCCAAAGTATCCGGCGAGCTGCCGCAGAGTGTAATTATCGGCTCAATGGACAGCCCCGAATATACGCTGCCTGCAGTCAACTGGATTGCGCATATGCCTGAGCCTTTGTTATACGTAGCGAAGGATGATATCCCGGCCCCCACGGCAGAGGCGCTCAAAAAGCGCGGAGGCGATGCCGCCATTTACCTTCTAGGCCCAGTTTCTGTTGTCTCGGGAAAAGTCGAGGAGCAGCTGGGAGCATATGGTACAGTAACTCGCATCTCCGGTGATGATCCTTATGCGAATGCGATTGCTTTTGCCAAGTTCAAGGATGAGGTTAGCGGCTTCGGCTGGGGTATCACGGCTCCGGGCCATAACCTATCCTTATTGACGAAGGATTCCACCATGCTGGCTATCGCCGCTGCGCCATTCTCCCATTTGGGAAAACATGCACCGTTAATCTTTACGGAACAAGACGGACTACCGGATTCGGTCATGAATTATATGATGGAGCTTCAGCCCAAGTTCAAGGATTCACCGGCAGAAGGTCCCTATAACCATGCCTGGCTAACCGGCGATACCGGCACAATAACCAGCAGTACACAGAGCGAAATAGATGACATGCTCGAAATCACCTCCGCCTCTGGAGACAATCCCCATTCGGGGCATTAAAGCAAGCTGGCTGGCTGCGGACATCCGTGGTCGGCTTGTTCTTTGTTTTTAGGTATAATTGAAAAAAGAATAAAGAAACTGTATAGATTGAACTTGAGAATTTCAATTAGGGAAAAGTGGCGGAATGGAATTTTGGAACTGTAGGAGTCCAAACTTTCTCTGTAGTCACGGTCGATCCCAAAATAGAAGAATTATAAGTTCAATATATATAGGCCACGAAAAGGGTGAACAGCTTGTCCAAAGCACAGGTTCTCATCGTTGACGATGAATGGAACATGCGGAATTTGCTGCGCATTTATTTGCTGCAGGAGGGTTTTTCTATTAAGGAAGCCTCCACCGGGCGCGAAGCCCTGTCCATGATAGAGAAACATAACTTCGACCTGATCCTGCTGGATGTAATGATGCCTGATATGGATGGCTGGCAGGTCTGCCAGGCGGTAAGGGAGAGCAGCCAGACGCCCATTCTGATGCTTACTGCACGGTCGGAAACGAAAGATAAAGTACATGGGCTGGGCATCGGTGCGGATGATTATTTAACCAAACCGTTTGAACCGGAAGAATTGCTTGCGCGAATCCATTCCCTCTTGCGGCGTTCGAATATGTTCCGGTTTTCCGCGTCACAGGAGCAGGTGCTGGAGCACCCGGAGTTAAGGATTTATCCGCAGGCACGGGAAGTACAGGTTCAAGGGGAGAGGATCCTTTTTACACAGAAGGAATTTGATCTGCTGCATTTGCTGGCGCGCAGCGGGCAGCGCGTGTTTACGCGGGAAGAATTGGTAGAACAGCTCTGGGGGAATGAATACGGCGGTGAGACGCGGGTTATTGATACACATGTTAAGAATATCCGCGAGAAGCTGCTGAAGGCAGGTCTTTCTTATGTTCCAGTGCAAACCGTGTGGGGGCTCGGCTATAAATTCCAGATTCCCGGTAATGTCGAATGAAAAACAACATCATCGGCTTTAAGCTGGGTGTCGTGATTATGTCGGTGTTTCTGATTGTTCTGCTCTCACTCGGGATAGTAATAGACCGGATGTTTACAAGCTTTTATTACCAGGAAATGCAGACGGAAGCTGAGGAACTGGCTTCCCATTTCACAGCGATGGCCGAATCCAAAGATACCACGAACGGTCAAATGATGATGTCCTTTGCGGAGTTTTCCAATGTCAGCATCTTTAACATCTCCTTGGATGGCAAAGTGTTGCTGCACTCCGGTGTTCATGATTCTACAGATCGCTCCTTTATCCGCGCTCAGGATATACAAGCTATTTTCACCGGACAAAGGGTGAGTTTCTTGTACAAAGACCCGTCCGGCTACCGTTATTTTGTTACAGGACAACCCATCTCAAGCGGTGACATTATTACCTCGGCACTCTATGTGATGTCTTCCACGGAGAATATGGAACATTCCTTGTCTACAGTGAGAGATATACTGCTGCTGTCTGGTCTGGGTGCCTTTGTGCTTGCTTTGGGCATCACTTGGTTCATCGCCCGCATATTATCGCGTCCGCTTGTCCAAATGCAGAAGGCTACGCGCAAGATTGCGGCTGGTGAACTGGAAACGCGGCTCACGATCAGCGGCAACGATGAGATTGGCTTTCTTGCTGGTGCCATCAACGATTTAGCTATGGATCTGCAGCACTACAGGGATACACGCCAGGAGTTTCTCGCTAATATTTCCCATGAGCTGCGGACGCCGATCACTTATCTGCAGGGGTATGCCAAGGTGGTTAAGGGAGGGCTGTATGAGACGGAAGAAGAAAAAACACTCTACTTGGACATCATCGACCAAGAGGCGCACCGGATTCAACATCTGGTAGACGATTTGTTCGAATTGGCCAAAATGGAAGAGGGGAAAATACCGCTGAATCTGGAAGAGGTCGATTTGGCGCTGCTTGTCGATCAGGCGGTCCGCAAAGTCGAATTGACCGCTAAAGAAAAAGGGTTGCAGCTAAATTCCAGCTGTACCGGTGAACCGATTGGTTTGCAAGGGGATGGCAAACGGATGGAGCAAATCGTAATGAATCTGCTGGAAAACGCTATCCGTTATACCGATGCAGGAGAGATCAGCGTCCAGCTGGATTTTCGCGTAGACTCAGCTGCATTTATCGTCGAGGACACGGGGATTGGCATTCCTGAGGAGGAGCTTCCGTATATCTTTGACCGATTCTACAGAGTAGAGAAATCACGTTCACGGCAGTACGGAGGCACCGGTCTGGGGTTGTCTATTGTGAACAAATTGGTAGAATTGCTCGGGGGCGAGATTGAGATTACTAGCAGGGCCGGAGCCGGAACACGGTGTAGGGTTGTTTTTTATAAATAGCCGGATTTCATGGCCGTCTCATTATATGGTCACGGACTTGGGACCGGTCCATAAACAAGACCGGGTCCGGGCCCGTGAGCATAATGTGAATTATTGAGGGGATGGTGACTGTAGTTGTGTCAGCAAGCTGCGGATCGTCTGAATGACGAGATCAGGTTCGTCGTGAATAATCATATGTCCGCTATGGGTTGCGACAGTCTGCTTGCTGTCTGTGGAAAGGTTCAACATTTTGCGCTGACCCTTTTTCCAGATATCTTCCAGCTTTTTACCGGCAGCTTCGGAGAAGCCAAAGCCTGCATAATCCTGAGGAATTCCTCGTGACAGGATTCTTACCGGAAGAGAACCAAGGTTCTGACCCCGAATAGCGTCCTCTGTGGTATGTGCCAGATTTCCTTCTTGTTCTTTAGCTTTGAAGAAACTAGGCTTTGAAATGACATTTATGAACTGCCCTCTATCTTCTTTCGCAACCATGCCATCCAGCAGCACATCCTGGAATATACGCATAGCGCCTGATAATTTCAACACTTGCAAGACTGCTGCGGGGGGATTGCCCGCGAATTTTTCCGCAGTCAGAATAGGTTTGGTCTCGCGCTCGTCATCTTCCGGTCTGGCATCAATCAGTACCATACCAGCAACCTCATCCCGGTAAGTATCAGCGAATAACCGGGCATACATCCCACCCAAAGAATGCCCAACTAGCAGGTAAGGGCCGTCGATTCCCTCCCGTTCTAATGCAGTATGCAGCTCACGAACGATATTTTCTCCCGTGCGTGCTGTAGGCGCTTTTTCACTCCAAGCATATCCGGCTCGGTCGTAGCTCACAACAGTTGCGAATTCGGACAGCTTCTCAGGAATATCCCTCCAGGACAAACTGGTTTCACCGCTTCCGGATTCAAGAATAATGGTTGGGGAGCCCTGCCCCAATTTGTTAATGTGCAGCTTGTATCCGCCTGCATCAACCAGCTTGCCGGGAGGCTGGTATTTCTGTTCTGCATTTCTGGATGCCAGCCATTCATAAGCAAATCCGGACCCGAGCAGTAAAATTATGCAGGTGAGCAGAGTGAGAGTTACTCTTTTCCAGATCTTTTTTTTGGATCGTTTCTTCGGTTGTTGTGGTTGAATAGTCATAAAATAATGCTCCTCTTTCGATGTTTTATTTAATACAAACGTATTATATAAAACATTATAGCACATTGTATTATAAAAAGATAAGCAGGTATAATAGAGATATGCCAAAAAAAGTTGATCATGAGAAACAAAGAAAACGGCTTGCCGACGCCGCTCTGAGAATTATACATAACTCGGGTCTTGAACAAGCCACTGTCCGCAATATCGCAAAGGAATCCGGTTTATCGGTAGGATCGATGCGTCATTATTTCTCTACGCAGGCAGAATTGTTCGCATTTTGCATGAATCTTTTTCTTGCGAGAATTGAACAGCGGGTGGAGGGATTCCAGCCGGAGGGCAACCTGCTGCAGGATATGAAACGTCTGCTGCTGCAACTGATTCCGCTGGATGAAGAGAGAATTATGGAAAGCGAGGTTTGGTTTTCTTTTAATGCCAAGGTGTTGATCTACCCGGAGTTATCGAAACTGAACAACCGGATGCAGGAAGAGGTGTATAAGGTTTCGATGTTTGTTATTACAACATTAGTGGAACAGAAGGCGGCGAAGCCGGAGCTCGATATTGATCTGGAAGCGGAGAAATTGTATGCGCTGATTGACGGGTTGGCCATGCATCAGCTGATGCAGCCCGGGAGGTTGTCCGATGAGCGCCTAGAGCAAATGCTTGAGCAGCATTTACTTATACTGTGTGATCTTAAATAGGGGCCATTCCAAAATCGGAGAGGCCCCTTCGAAGATGGATTAATGATTCATCCCGGCCATGCCGCCCATAATTTCCGGGTTAATCATGCCAAAGATCATGGCGATATGCGCCACCACCAGGAAGCCGCTGATCAGCATGAAATGCAGCTTCAGCTTGCGCTCTTCCGGATATTTGCGTCCAATCAGGCCGAGGTCAAGCAAGGCCAGCGGCAGCAGGAAGAACACGCCGCTCAGATAGAAGCCTACCGCTACTACGTCCACCCATGTATGCCACTCGCCATTTACGGTGAGCGGGACAAACGCGGTAGGAAACAAATAGAGAAAAACGCCGGTAAAGTAAAGTCCGGCAAGAATGCTGCAGATCCGGTTAAACGCTCGGAGCGGTCCATCCAGCTTCTTCGTAAACAGGATGATAAATTCTGTAACGGTGATCGTCTCTGCAAAAATGACCGGAATCGCCATGAAAAGAATTAAGTTCCAAGGCTGGTTGTCCGCAAGCAGGGACATGTAATGCGTCATATTCATGTTAAGTCCTCCAGGAAATAAAATCACTTCACCTGTAATGTTAAAAGATAAGTATGTGGAAAGTATGGAGAAACGCAGGTATGATTGAAAAAGCTGCAGCTGATGAGGGGAAAGAGACTGCGGCAATTGAAATTGGAGGGAGTAAGGCGTACGTCATGGGAGAACTGAAGAGTATTTTATTTGATTTGGACGGTACCTTAACCGACCCCAAAGAGGGGATTACCAAAAGCGTGGAGTACGCGCTGAGCAAGTTCGAAATAGAGGTAGAGCATCTCGATTTGCTTATTCCTTACATAGGGCCGCCGTTATATGAATCTTTTATCCAGATCCAGGGTTTTACCGCGGATAATGCCTTGAAGGCTGTTGAATTTTACCGGGAGCGTTACCGTACATTGGGGATGTTTGAAAACAGTGTGATTTCCGGTATTCCGCAATTGCTGGAAGAGCTCCGGCTGCAAGGATACAAGCTTTATGTAGCCACCTCCAAACCGACAGTATTTGCTGAGGAAATCCTCCGGCATTACGGCTTGGAGGGCTACTTTATGCACACTGTTGGCAGCAATTTGGACGGCACACGTTCCAAGAAGCAGGAGGTAATCCGGTATGTGCTGGAGCAGAACGAGATTGCCGCGGAGCAGGCACTGATGATTGGAGACCGGGAGCATGATATTATTGGGGCAAAAGGCTGCGGCGTGGCCTCGCTTGGGGTAACCTTTGGCTATGGGTCGGAGGAGGAGCTTGTGAATGCAGGGGCCGATTATATCGCACATCATGTAAAAGAGGTTGGTGAGATTATCTCACATCTCAAGCTCAATACAATGAGCAGCAGACGTTAATCTGTCGCTCAAAGTGCCTTTTACCCGTTTGCTTATCTTACAAGGACAAAAAAACTATTTTTAAACAGTGTATTGACTTTTCCGTGTTTGATTGCGTAATATGTAACCAGCAACACCATAAACACCATAAACACCATAAACACCATAACCAAGGCAATGACCAAAGACATGAGTTCCTTCACGGACTGACCAGAGAGAGAAGTGCAAGGTGAGAGCTTCTTACAGAACCGGCCGGAATTTACCCCTTTGCAGCCGTGGCACTGAACCCCTCCTGCTGTTAGGAAGGCTGTAAATGTCACCGTCTTATCCCCGATATCGGATACCAATAAGGATCTTGCAGCTTTACTTCCGCCGAACAGCAGGGGGTTGCTATTGCGCAGATCAAATTAGGGTGGAACCACGAGCTAAACGCACTCGTCCCTTTCTGGGATGAGATGCGTTTTTTTGCGTTCAAACATACAAAAAAACTTGAAGAAATGGAGGCTGAATCATGGAGATCAAAGCAACACTGCCGGATGGAACAATTAGGAGGTATTCGCGTAACACCACGATTGCACAAGTCGCAGAATCCATAAGTCCTACACTGAAGAAAAATGCAGTAGCCGGTAAACTTGACGGCAGACTTGTTGACTTTCATCAACCGATTACACAGGACAGCCTCGTTGAAATCGTAGTGCTGGACAGTGAAGATGGCCTGATGATCCACAGACATAGCACAGCGCATCTGTTGGCTCAAGCCATTAAACGTATATACGGTGATAAGAATGTCAAGCTGGGTATCGGCCCGGTCATCGAAGACGGATTCTATTACGATGTGGATATCGAGAAGCCTTTGTCTACAGAAGATCTGGCTGCGATAGAGGCGGAAATGGGCAACATTATCAAAGAGAACCTGCCCATAGTCCGCCGGGAGGTCAGCCGCAGCGAGGCGCTGAAGACTTTTGAGGCGTTTGAAGAGCCGCTGAAGCTGGAACTGATCCGGGATCTGCCGGAGGAGGCAGTAATCAGCATTTATGATCAAGGTGAATTTTCGGATCTGTGCCGGGGGCCGCATCTGGCCTCAACAGGTGCGATCAAAGCCTTCAAGCTGCTGAGTGTAGCAGGTGCATATTGGCGGGGAGATTCCAGTAATAAGATGCTGCAGCGGATTTACGGGACTTCTTTCCCGAAGAAAGCGCAGCTGGAAGAGCATCTGTATATGCTGGAGGAAGCGAAGAAACGCGATCACCGCAAGCTGGGCAAGGAACTGGAGCTGTTTATGTTCTCTGAGGAAGCGCCGGGAATGCCATTCTATCTGCCAAAGGGAATGATGGTCCGTACAGCATTGGAGGAATTCTCCCGGGGGCTTCAGCGGGAAAGGGAGTACAGTGAAGTCCGTACACCGCTGATGATGAACAATCGGCTGTGGGAGCAATCCGGACATTATGATCATTACAAAGATGAAATGTACTTCACAGATGTCGATGAGAACAAGTTCGCACTTAAGCCGATGAATTGCCCGGGGCATATGATGATTTATAAAAACAGCCTGCATTCCTACCGGGAGCTGCCAATCCGCATTGCGGAATACGGCCAGGTTCACCGCCATGAATTCTCCGGCGCGCTGAACGGAATGATGAGAGTCCGTACCTTTTGTCAGGATGATGCCCACTTGTTCGTTCTGCCAGAGCAAATTGAGGAAGAGATCGGCCGGGTACTCGCCTTGATCGACCATATTTATAAAGTATTCGGCTTTGAGTATAAGGTAGAGCTGTCTACACGGCCGGCAGATTATATGGGTGCGGAGTCACTGTGGGATCAGGCGGAGTCGGCGCTGCAAAAGGTACTGGAGAAACGCGGTATCCCTTATCGGGTGAATACGGGAGACGGAGCTTTTTACGGGCCGAAGATCGACTTTCATATTCTGGACGCGCTCAAGAGAAGCTGGCAATGCGGAACAATTCAGCTGGATTTCCAGATGCCGGAGAAGTTCGACTTGTCTTATATCGGAGAAGATGGCCAGAAGCACCGGCCTGTCGTTATTCACCGTGCGGTTTATGGCTCCATTGACCGGTTCATGGGTATTCTCATTGAGCATTACAGCGGGGCATTTCCGGTATGGCTGGCCCCTGTGCAGGCCAAATTGCTGCCTGTGTCCGAGCATTTTGCCGATTACGCTTATGAGGTGAAGCAAGCGCTGGAAGCGGCAGGAATCCGGGTCGAGCTTGATCACCGCAAGGAGAAGCTGGGCCTGAAGATCCGCGAAGCTCAGCTGGAAAAGGTGCCATACATGCTCGTCCTTGGAGAAAATGAGCAGAATTCCGCTACTGTCTCCGTAAGACAACGCGCAGTAGGCGATCTCGGCACTGTAAGTGTTCAGGAGATCATTCAGCGTATCGTTAGCGAGATTGCCGCCCGGCAATAGGTGTTTCTACATTATAATGTAACTCCAGTGACTGCTCCGTTTTCATAGACGGGGCAGTCATTTTACGTAAATAGGCAGACAAGGATGTTTCGGGTATTTTATAATAATCTCGGGCTTGATGAATAGACAATACTGGAGGCGTCCTTTGTGATTACAAACAACATCAAACAACTAAACGGCAAGTTTATCAAGCTTATTCCTATGGAAGCTGATCATAGGGCGGAGCTGCTCAAGCTCCTGCACAATCCGCAAATCTGGGAATACACCTGGCGGAAAATAACAACAATCCAACAAGTGGAACAACTAATAGAAACTGCGCTGCGCAATAAGGAGAATGGGGCCGACCTTCCTTATGTCATGATTGAACAAGCTTCTGGTAAAGTCGTCGGCACCTCGCGGATTATGCATTTGGACCGGATTCACCGCAATGCGGAGATTGGCTGTACGTGGATTTCACCGGAGTATTGGAGAACGCCAGTCAATACCGAATCCAAGTCGCTTTTGCTGCATTACTGCTTCGAAGAACTGGGGCTGATCCGGGTCAATTTTACGATAGTCGGATACAATCTGAGATCACAGAAAGCCATTGAACGTATTGGCGCTGTAAAAGAAGGCGTTCTGCGCAAGCACAGAATTACGTCGGAGGGCACCGTTCTTGATAATGTACTCTATAGCATTATTGACGAGGAGTGGCCTGCGGTCAAAGAGAATCTGCAATACCTGCTGAATGTTAAATATTCGTAGAACTATCCTCAATTCATTGGTATAATAGAAACATATATTCCCCAATAAACGTAAGTTATCAGTGGTACCCAGCCCATATTTCTCCCTTCATGGGGCAGATATGGGTTTATGTTATTTTGTGAGGGCTATGCAAAAATGCTCCTAAACTACGAAGTGATGGCGAGGTTGGCGCAAGGATGAACTGGTCTGATTTTGGTGAACGGAACAAACGCCTTAATCCACTGTGGACGCTGGGGGCGGGCATGAATCTTGGAGAGCTGCAGCCTTATAAGGAAATGATTGCGCTGAGTGTGTTGCTGCAGGTCTATTATCTCGAGCTGGAATCCAATGAAAGAAGAGCCAAAGAGGATATTATTGAGCTGGCCTGGAGTTCATTGGAGCGGTTTAATATTGCCAGGTTTGGCACCATCGAATCTGTGGAACGGCTGGTAGACGGGCTGTTGTGGAGCGGGGGCGGCGGGGATTTTGAAGCCTATTATTATGATGATCAGACCCGGCAGATGACTCTGCAAAAGTACAAATACTTTACGGTAGACGAGGATGCGACCCGTACCAGTTGGGAAGAGAGCGGCAAGACAGTTTACCGCCTTTCCGAATATGCGATGGAGCTTATCTTCATGAGCCATGAGATTATAGAAGAGTTCCAGATTAGCATTAAACTGCTGGAGATCCAAATGCATATTAAGCATGGACGCGTCACCCGGGCAATGCAGGATGTGGGTGAGCTGATCTCGCGGGTTCGGAAGATGACCCAGCAACAGCAGGAATACCGCAATGCGCTGCGGCGCAACCCGAAGCATATGTTCAGCGAATATGGGGTTATGCGGCATCAGCGGCTGGAGGAAATTCACCAGCAGTTTGATGAAGAACGCAAGCATTTTGATAATATCCACCGTTCCCTGGCCCGGTTGGCGAATGACGAGAAGGATGTTATCGACTTTAACGAGCTGCGTCTGTTATCCGAACGGGTGGAGCTGTCAAGAAAAGTGCATGACGAGCTCGCGGAGGTTGTGCTTAGCATTTTTGAAGCCGAAACCAATTTAAGATTGAACTTTCCAGAGCTGTTCTGGGGAGCTGCCGGTTTTAATTTCCGCACGAATGTATGGGAGGAATGGGTGAAAGCTGAAGGCCTGCCGAGCGGGGACAGTCTGGAAACCTTGATTAGCGGACTGTTCACACCGAGCCAGGACTTTATCTACCCCCTCGCCTGGGCTTGGGAAGAACAGGATGTCGGTTTTCTGCCGGAAGAATATTTGGATGAGCCCGATGAAGAAGGGGAGGAGCAACTTGCAACTTATACGCCTAAGTCTATACCTTGGACTGAGGTTGCGGAGCTGTGGAAACCGATTTTTACCGAGCTTGCCGGCAAAGGACGTTTTACGTTTAAAGCGGATGCTTTCTCTCCGGAGGAACAGTCCCGTTGGGCGCGGCTCCCGGATGCCATTGACCTTTGGGTACAATTCTTTCATACCGAGGTCATCGTACAGGAGTATAACGAAGACAACCCGGGCGGAAGTGACGAGTGCCAGAAGCTGATTCAGCGGCTGCTTACGGATTGTCCTGAGCTGGAGATGCTGCGGGGTAAAGTGCTGCGGACAACCATACTTGAACCGGATCAGGGGACAAGCGTGAGTTGGCCCGGTCTGGAAATGAGCCCTTATACCATTACTATAGTAGAGAGGTGAGAGAATACAGCATGAGCTATTCATTGGAACAATTGCAGCAGGCTTCACGGCTGTTTTTTGATCTGCTTCGGCGGAAAGTCATATCCCTGGATGATCCAGCCGCAGCGGAATGTCTGCAGGATACGGGGGCCTATGACGCCTTGCAGTATATGGCTAAAGAGGGAGGCTGCCGGATTATGAATTCCGGGCACCGCCTTCACCTGCTGGTCAATCCGCTGGGATCGGGGTTCGCGTCCAACTTCACACAGCTGCGGAATAAATACTCACGGATTGAACGTAAAACCCATTTACATATTATCAACGTCATTATCCTGGTTTTTCTGGCGGAAATGGATCAGGATGAGCAGCACTTTAAGCCCGGTCAGGACAGCATGTCCTATATCCAAATCTCCGATCAGGTATCCTCGCTTCTACAAGCATGGATCGAGCTGGATGAGGAAGGCAGCTTCAGCAAGCAGTGGCGTCTGGATATTCAGGCAATGCATAAAGTATGGGCAAGCCTTTATATGCAGACCAAAAGCCAGGAGGAAGGCGATTCCCTGTCGAGAGGCTCCGGTTCACGGATTGGACTGATTCATGAAGGGATGAAGCTGCTGGAGGAGGAACATCTGGTGTTTATTTCCGAGAACGAGAAGCGGATTTTCCCCCGGGAAGAGTTATATGAAAGAATGCGGTATCTGTACCACGATGTAGACCGTTACAAGGAATTGAAAGCTCTGATCGGCCGGACCTTGACGGAGAAGGAGGGGGAAGGCTATGCCGCGCATTGAACGAATCCGTATCGCCGGACTGAAATACGAGAAGATGCTTAAGAAGTATGATGATATGATTCTTGATCTTTGCAATGAGGAAGGCCCGGCCAATACCCTGATTACCCTGATGAACGGCGGCGGGAAAGGAGTGCTGCTGCAGTCCATCTTCCAGCTGCTCCTGCCTAAGGCGGCTTGGGGGAAAGACAACGAGAATCAGGTCGAGGCTTTTTTCCATAATCATAAAAAACAGCTCAAGCCCTATACCTTCCACGTAGCGATTGAGTGGTGGCTGGATAACAGTGAGCGTAATGAATACATGACGACCGGTATTGCTATGACTGCCCACAGCTCGATAGATCAGCTGGAGATTAAGGTTGACTATCTGCTCTACGCGCTGATGGATTATGAAGAGCAGGCTGAGCTGACCCTTTCAACGCTGCCGCTGTATGATCATGCGGAAGGCGGTCCTGTAAGTTTTGAGACGATTCAACAATTTGTACGGGAACGGCGGAATGAAATTGTTGCCTTCGGCAGCCACAGCTCTGATCTGAAGAAGTATTACAGCTTTCTTGCTGAACGGGATATTCATATCGGTGAATGGCGTAACATGAAACGGATCAATGGTGAAGAGGGCGGGATCAAGGGCTATTTTCAAAAAAATGAGGCCTTTACCAACCACAATCTGTTCGAGAAGCTGATTATTCCGGAGATTGGCTCCAGTCTGAACGAGGGTGTCAAAGAAGAGGATGGTTCGCTTCAGCGGATGTTTATCGATACCGCAACCATTGCCCAGAGACTTCCGATGCTGGAGCAGAGGGAAAAGGCTTTTGCCGAATTCACTACGCTGGCTGCACCGCTGTATGAGCTGGTCGAACAGGGAACGGAAGCCGAGCGGAGCTTCAGAGAGACTGAACTGCTGGGTCGGCAGATGTCCACGGTCATTCACGAGGAGCTTAAGAACGCAGAGGCGGAACGCAGCAAAACTGCCGATGCGTTGGTTCAGCATCACCAGGAGGCGCGCCAGCTGCGTTTTGAGGGCGATAATCTGAAATATTTGCGCAGCAAAGAGGAACAGGATCTTAAGCAGGATGAATTCACCAGGATTTCAGACAACCAGACACGGGCCAAGTTGCGGCTGGATGAGTCGAAGCTGAAAGAGAAAAAGCTTGAAGTAGCTTATTATCTGGCCAAACGCAGCGCGCAGCTCCGCCAGATCGAGCAATGGCAGAAGGAAATTGAAGCTATTGAAGGCTCGCTGGAAATGAAGGAACGCCAAGAGGTTATTCAGGGAGCGAAGGAAGAGCTGCGGCTGCAGTGGGACAAAGTCTTTCAGCTCTGGCAGGGACAGCTCTCGTCGTTCGTAACCCGCCAGCATTCCCTGACTGCTGAAGAAAATGGCTTACGCAAAGAAAGAGAAAGTTTGCTGCTGGAACTGGGCGGTCTGGATAACCGGATCAATGAACTTACAGGGGCCATCCGCCAATACACCGAGGAATTGGGTGTTTTTGCCTCACGCCATGGGCATGAAGCAGCCGGGGCGCCAGGAGCGGCACTGCAGCGCACGTTAATAGCAGCTAAGAGCATCGCAGACAATATCAGCGGCTTTAACGAGCAGCGCAAAACTGCTGAAGAGCGTAAGCTTAGTCTGCACCAATCGCAGACCGAGCTGAAGGTGAAGCTGAATGCCGGACAGAGCCAAAGCGATGAGCTTCAGAATCTGCTGGAGTCACAGATGAACAGGGAGTCTCAGCTCTGGTCACAGCTGGTCGTGCTGCTGGAAATGTATGAAGAGCATCACCAACTGGGAGTTACGGCGCTATTTGAAGCGAAACCGGCCATTCAGGAGCGGTTTATCCGCAGGATGGATGAAGCGGAGCAGCAGACGAAACGGCTGAGAAGGGATTATTACAACCAGCTGATCGATGTAGAGCTGCAGCAGGAGTCCTTCTGGCTACCGAATGCGGATATCCTGAGAGTGAAGGACACACTGGATTCACTCAAAATCAGTTCCATGACCGGCAGCTCCTACCTGAATGACCTGCCTTACCTGAGCCGTGAAGAGGAAATGGAACGGCATCCGCTTCTTCCTTACGGAATTATTGTGACGCAGCGCGAAGCTGACAAGCTCCAGCCGGATACGCTGAAAGAAGTCCTGCTCAAGTCAGCGGTGCCGGTTTTCATCCGGGAAGAGATGGCGGAAGCCGCATCCGGTCCTTTCCTGCAGCTAGCCAATCAAGGTCCGCAGATGGTTCTGCAGCCGGATCGTTTCCAGGCATGGAAACGCGGAATATCCTCCAGTCTTAAGCAACAGGAGGAAGAGCTTAAGGATGCGGAAGCCTATCTGTCCAAGCTGAAATCGGCGCGGCAGGAATTCGAGCGCTTGTTCCAGAGTGAACATACCTTGGCTCTGAAAGCCAAACTGAATACACTTGAATTACTGCAGAATGAGCTGAATCTAAAGCTCGGGGATTTGAACACGGAGATCAGCAGGAATGAAGACAGCCTTGCGGTTATTCAGAGAGAGCTGGTACAATCTGAAGCCGATCGGACCGAGCATGAAGAAAGAGCACAAGCGCTGCGCCTGTGGGATGAACGGACAAAGAAGCAGGAACAGGATTATAAGGATAAGCAAAAAGCGGTAGAACGCAAAAAAGAATTGAGCAAAGAAATTGCCAGCAAGGATCAGGGGCTGGTTCAGGTAAAAGCCGAGCTGGGCAGTACCGCGCAGCAGCGGGAGAAGTGGATTGGAGATACCCGCTATTCGCTTTTTCCAAGGCTGCAGAACTGGTTTCCCGAAATTGCTTTCCCCTGCGAATATCCGGCTGCTCCTGCTCTGGAAGAAGAGCCCGTACTTGATCCTGCTGCTCAAGATACGCTAATGCAGCTGCTCAGCACGGTGGAAAGCCTCCAGCAGTCCTTAACCCAGAATGAACTGGAGATCCGTACGAGAGCGGGGAATATCAAACGGGCCGGTGAACAACTGGCGGAGATCGAAGCTGCGGTGGTCCAGGTGGATCAAGATTGGCGGAATGCCCCTCTTCCAACGGATACAGCCGAGGTGATTTTGACGGCCAGAGCGAGACAGAAGAACGAGACGGTATATTTGGATGAGGACTACCAGCTTGTCCACGATTCGTTTATCCGCGCCCAGACCATTCTTGAGAATCTGCAGAAGGATCTCCGGAAATCCGAAAAAGCGATTAAGGAAAAACATGAACGTGCTGTAGAAATATGGCATGATCCGCTGGATCAGAAGGAAGAAGAGATCAGCAGGCGTTTCCGGGAGAACGAACAGCTGCTGAATAGCTGCAAACAAGCTTTGAGCGTTATGGATCAATGGATTCAAACATTGGTAAGCCAAAGCAAAATCATGGATACCCATATTGAGGGACGGGTCCAACTGCGGGATGTTCCTGAAGAGCTGCAGCAGCGGGTAAAAGAAAATTGTGAGCCGCTGGTAGCTGACTGGCTGCTGCGCAGCAAGGAAAGCCGCAGCGAGCGGTCGGAAATCTCCCGTAAGGTGAAGGAAGAGAAGACGTCTTTAAGCAGCAAATTGGCGAAAAGCGGCTGGAATGCCGAGCTGGAGACCAAAATCCAGGAGCGGCTGAACACCGTACATTGGGATGACTTCTCGATAGCCCGGCAGGTGCTTGATTCCATGCTCCAAAGCTCGCGTGATCAGATTGAGAGCATCCGTAGCGACAAGGAAGGGATGGAGCTGTCCCGCAAGCTGTGGGTTGGCCGCGCCGCCAAACGTGTCGTGCAGATTGTTGATATCCTGAAGCGTATGGAACGCCGGATGATCATTCTTAATGAGAATGGACATGCTTTTCCATTGGTCCGCCTGAATTACAAGAACATTACGGTGCCGAAGACGAGCGATGATATCGAGCCGCTGGTCAGTGATTATTTCAACCGCTGCATTAGCGGGCTGTTGGAGAAATATGCCAAGATCGAGCAGGTGCCAGCAGCCGCTGTCAAAGAGATGATCAATGACGGAAAGATCGTATACGCCGCGATGCAGAACCGTTTTCCGGTGCTTCAGGTCTACAAGCCGGTGACCGAGAACTATTTCCTGTATGCGGCTCCCGAAGAGTACCATTACTCCGACTGGGAAGTGATTAACCGCGGAGCACTGGATGAGGCTGTCGGCAGCGGCGGGCAACGCCAGTCTGTGCAGCTGCTGGTTGCTATGATGATCATGACCCATAAGCGGGTCAACCGCGAGAACAAGGGCTGGACGGTTTTCCTGTACGATAATCCATTTGGTGAGATGGTTTCGAACAACGTACTTGATCCGGTATTTGAAATATCCAAAGCACTCAAATTCCAGTGGCTGATCGTTACGCCGCCCGAGCTGGTGAAGAATGATGTCAGCATCCGTTTCGGCGTGTACTGGCAGCTGTATTTTGGGGGAGAGAAAGGAGAAATGCTGGAATCCACGCTCATTAAGGGTGGCCGAAAGCTGATCCCTGCCTCGTTGTTCTGACCATATCATAAGTCAATCGAGCTATCTGACGGCAACTATAGAAATAAAGTAAGAGACCCGGCATCACGCTGAGTCTCTTTTTGTTCTATCAGGCTATGTTTTGAATATACTATTTTCGTATGGAAGGAGAGATGAAGAACATGGAAATTCGGATGAATCAAAAGACGTTTATTATAGCTTTAATTGTACTGCTGCTGAGTATGCTGCTGCCCGCTTTTAGCTTGGCCCAAACTGCCGTGCCTGAGCACACGGATTCTTTTTACGTAAATGATTTCGCCAATGTGATTGATGAGAAAACCGAAAATTACATCGTCAACTATGGTATTCGTTTGCATCAGCAGAGCGGTTCACAAGTTGTGCTGGTGACAGTGGACTCTACAAATGGAGCTGCGATAGAGGAGTATGCAAACTCGCTGTTCAACGCCTGGGAAGTAGGCTCAGCTGACAACAATAAGGGTGTGCTGCTGCTCTTTTCGATCAAAGATAACGAGTACTGGGCGGTTAAGGGCAGAGGCCTGGAGGACGAGCTTAATGACGCTGTTTTATCACAAATTCTTTCCCAGTCGCTTGCGCCGGACTTTGCCAGGAAGGAGTACAGCTTCGGGGCACGTAAAACTTACGGGTCACTGATCCAAAAGCTGGGCGGAGTCTGGAAGGAGCAGGTTGGTTCTAAAATCTACGTGTCCGATAATGCCGGAGTTCTCAAAAAGGTCAGCAAGCTTTATCTCAACCAATCCAGCAACCGTTTCAAGACAACGACCGGAAGCGGCATTTATGTGGTTACGGTTAAAAATTCCGCAGACAAAAACCTGCAGGAATATACGTATTCGAAATTCGCCTCCATTGGGGCGGGTTCCAAGGATGTAATGCTGGTGCTGGACATCGGCGGGGACAATTACCATATACTGCAAGGCAAGGACATCGACGGAATGCTGACCAATGAGGCGATGCAGGAAATTCTGGATACGGTGCTTGAACCGGAATTTGCTCGAAAAAATTACGCAGGTGGTGCGGTAGCAACAGTCAATGCTTTGCACAAATTCTTGTTGGCCAGAGCAGATATTCCCCAGAGTTCCACAGTGGCAAGTTCAGAAACTATTGCCGTTTCCAGTACGGCTGCATTACCGGCTGACAAAGCAACGGTAGTGGAAAACCAGCCTGTTTCTATATCCAAAGGAATAGTCAGCGGTCTGTTTCTTGTGTTTATCCTGTTGTTTAGCCTTGCGATAGTATGGCGGAACAGAAAAATCGCACTATACGGTTATGGCAGCCGCAAGGAAAGACACGGATGAAATGATGGCGGAAAAGGCGATATCCAATGCCCGAGTGACCCTACAAGGTCAACGGGCATTATTTTTTATGTAAAGTTTAATATTACTTTGTTAGTCTAACTCTTTGATCATCTTGAAATTATGCAGGATAACACCTTTTCGCTCCACCGCCTGCATCTGAACGGACCTATAGCCGTGATGTTCAAAAAAAGACTTTGCCGTGATGCTTGCATCGGCAGTTACTTGGACCAGTCCCAAGCTTCTGGCCTCGGCTTCAAGTACTTTTAACAATCCCGAGGCAATGCCTTGCCCCTGAAAGTCTTTATGCGTAAATAGTTTGTCCAGATATCCCTCAGGTGACATATCCGCAAAACCGATGATGCTGTCATTCAACTGGACTATATAAGAAATGTGGCTGCTTAACGATTCTTTCCAGGCATTCTGCCGGGTTTCCCGGTCATTGTTATCTGCCCAGGCGTCAAGCTGCTGCTCAGAATAATCTTTTTTATTTACGGAATGAACCGTCTCATAGAACAAGGTAACAATTTGTTCGATATCCGAAAGCCGAAACTTTCTAATCTCAAAATCTTTAAAATTCATTGGCAATCCCCCTCCAAACGACAGTTAACCTCATTATAGTACACTGTCTCCTAACCTTCAGCAGCAGAATTGAAAAAAATGAAACTTTTAATCTTTCATTATCGTCTATGATGAAAGTACATGTTTTCATTCTTATTACCATTAATAGAAGTATTAGGGAGGCTTTACGAAGTGAGCTCATCATCATTACCTCAGCGCAATGCTGTAAGCAAGAAGAAGAAAAAACCGGTCCGCAAGCGCAAGAAAAAAAGCTTTTTACGCACACTCTCCAGACTTTTTTTAATCTTGATCCTATTACTAATCGCCGGGGGGAGCTGGCTGTATTTTGCGCCTTCCGCGCATAATCTTCGCTACTTGATCGCAGATACGCTGATTACCACACAGCACCGCTATATGGCGAAATATATCATTGGTGAAGATGAACTGAAAGACCGGGTTAAGGAGTACAATGAACGCTTTGTGCATATGGGAGATGAGAAGGACACCCATACCATTGTACAGCCGCCGGTGGAGGTGGAGAAACCTCTGGTCGAGATTGAGGAAGTGTCCGGCACGGGTTATTCCGGTTATGTCATGACCGTTAATGATCCGACCAAGGTACGGCTGGGTGTTCCCGGCAAAATTGGATCGGGCGAGAAAGTGTCCAGCATGGTGTCACGAACCGGCGCGATTGCCGGTGTGAACGGTGGCGGCTTCGCCGACCCGAACTGGAAGGGCAACGGATTTAAACCGATAGGTCTCGTGATTTCGCAAGGGAAATTGTTTTACAATGGCTTGGGCGGAAAAAAATCAACACAAATCGTCGGCCTCGATAAGCAAGGTAAAATGATCGCCGGCAATTATTCGCTGAATGAGCTCAGTGATCTTGGTGTACAGGAGGCAGTGTCCTTTCAACCGAGATTGATCGTCAATGGCAAGGGCCTCATTAAGAATGCGGCCGAAGGCTGGGGGATTGCTCCAAGAACGGCGATGGGTCAACGTGATGACGGTGCTCTTCTATTTGTGGTGATCGACGGACGACAGCCCGGATACAGCATCGGCGCCAATCTATATGATGTGCAGCAAATCATGCTGAAGCACGGAGCGGTGATCGCTGCCAATCTGGACGGAGGTTCATCCACCGTACTTGTTAAGGACAACGAGATCGTCAACAAACCTTCTTCGCAATACGGAGAACGTTATTTGCCTACGGCTTTTCTGGTGTTTGAGCACCCGGAGCAGGCGGATATTACGAACATCTGGGAAGGCCTGGACCCTGCCAAGATCGATGCTGGAAAGAAGCGGACACATTAAACTGCAGGTATCCTAGACAGAACAGACGTGGAACGTCAGAAGGTTCTATGCTACGATATCTTCTGTGATGCTGAATTATCGCTTAAGGACCGGAGGGGGAACAGGGTTGACATTGCAGCAGCTCCGCTACGCAATTGAAATTGCCAACAGCGGCTCGATGAATGAAGCGGCCAAAAGGCTTTTTGTGTCGCAGCCCAGTCTCTCCAACGCCATTAAGGAACTGGAGAGCGAACTGGGAATTACTATATTTGAACGAAACAACAGAGGGATCAGCATCTCTGCTGAAGGGATGGAATTTCTGGGCTATGCCCGGCAGATCATTGAACAAACCGAGTTTATGGAGAACCGGTATACCGGCAAAAAACGCAGCCCGATTTATTTTTCCGTATCGACCCAGCATTATGCTTTTGTCGTTGATGCGTTTGTCAGGTTGATGAACGAGCGTAATGTGGCGGAATATAATTTCAGCCTGAGAGAAACGCAGACTTATGAAATTATTGAAGATGTCCGCACATTGCGTAGCGATCTCGGTATTCTGTATATCAACGAGAGTAACTATAAAGTGATGAATAAGCTGTTCAGCGACGGGAACCTGAAATTCACCCCGCTGTTCAATACGAACCCGCATGTTTATGTCAGAACGGGCCACGCACTGACCGCTAAGGAACGGGTTACACAGGACGACATTCTTCCGTATCCCTATATTACCTTTGAGCAAGGGGATAACAATTCGCTGCATTTTTCCGAAGAGATGCTGAGCTTCACGCAGATTCAGAAAAATGTTAAAGTGACAGACCGGGCCACGCTGACCCACTTGTTGCTGGGGAGTGATTCCTATACGATAGGCACGGGTATTATGGCCTCTGAGCTGAACGGCGAAGGGCTCGTAACGGTTCCTTTTGACAGCAATGAAGTGTTCACGGTTGGCTGGATTGCCCACAAGGACCGCAAGCCAAGCGAAATCATGTCCGGGTTCATTGAAATTCTGAATGATCTGGTGTCTGAACAATATTTCGACTTCAATCAATCCTTACTATAACAGCAGGAGGGACGTATGATCAGTCCAGTTATCGGCTCCAAAAGAAATGCTCCTCCCTTTCGTTACGACATCGTCGGCAGCTTCCTGCGTACAGATGAGATTAAGACCGGCCGCAATCTGTTTGAACAGGGTGAAATCACGGCAGAGCAGCTTTATGAGATAGAGAATCAAGAGATTTCCAAGCTGCTGGAGCAGGAAAAGGCGCTGGGACTTAAGGCGGTCACAGATGGTGAGTTCCGGCGTTCCTGGTGGCATCTTGATTTCTTCTTCGGAATCCAAGGCACACAGAAAATCAGCCTGAACCAAGGCGGCGGCTCGAAAGAAACTGCCCAGCGGGCGGAGAGCTTCAAGATTGTCGGTAAAATCGCCTTTACGGATCATCCCATGATCGGACAATTTATCAAGACGCAGCAGTTAGCCGGAGATACGCCGGTAAAAATGACGATTCCTTCTCCTGCCTTGTTTCATTTCGTGCAGGATTATAACGGGAATGGAATTTATCCGGAGCGTGAAATGCTGTACGCAGATATTATAGCAGTGTACCGGGCAGCGATTCAGGCTTTCTATGATGCAGGCTGCCGCTATCTGCAGCTGGACGATACGACTTGGGGAACGCTCTGCAGCGGCAAACACCGGGCGCATCTGCGCAGCCGGGGAATTGATCCGGACCAGCTGGCGCAGGACTATGTGCGGCTGATTAACGAGAGTATCTCTCTACGTCCGGCGGATATGTCGATTGCCCTGCATGTATGCCGGGGCAACTTCCGCTCCACCTGGTTCGCCGCAGGGGGATATGAGCCAATTGCCGAAGTGCTGTTTGCTCAGGCGGAGGTCGATGCTTTTTTCCTTGAATACGATAATGAACGGTCCGGTGATTTCGCGCCGCTGCGGTTTATCCGTGATCAATTTGTAGTACTGGGGCTGGTGACTACCAAACATGGAGGCCTTGAGAGTAAAGAGCAGCTTAAGCTCCGAATTGAAGAAGCCGCCCAATATGTGAATATTGAGCAGCTGTGTCTGAGTCCGCAATGCGGATTTGCTTCCACGGAGGAAGGCAATATGCTGACTGAGGAAGAGCAGTGGGATAAGCTGCGCCTGGTTATTGAAACCGCTAATGAAGTCTGGATCTGAACAGAATACGAGTTACCCACTAAGAGACCGCTCCTGAAATTAGGAGCGGTCTCTTAGTGCAGATTCGCGAGTCAGCAAGGAGACGGGAATCTGGCAGCTTCGAAAGAAGTGGTGACAACAATTGAAAATTGATCTATAAAGCCTGGAGTTGTGGTGGTGGCAAAGATTTCAACCCGATCGCCGCCGTTCAGTTTCAAGATCGTAGAAACACTTGTAGCGTTGCTTCTGTTTACATTGGTGCCGAAAAAATCGTTGTCTACCGGTGTATTAGGAGATTGAATACCATTCACCAGGATCACAAGTGCAATGACGTAATTGACAGTAGGGTTTATCGGATTGACGGCAATCAATGAACTGATGGAATAAACGCCTGAAGTTTTTGGAATAAACACGGAGTGGATGGGATCATATTCACCGCATAAATCGAATTGAACCACAGGAAAAGGAATTTTGGTAAGCTGATCTGCTTTAGTTATGCTGACAACGCTGTTAGGGGCACCGATTGCCCTAAAAGCCGATGGACGGATTGTGCTCCAGATATCCAGAGGTCTTATTCTTTTCGGTTCAACTCTTTTATGTTTTTGGATTTTTATGACCAGAGGTCTTCTTCTGAAATTTTTTTTGCGGATCGGCTTATACATGATATCCCTCCTAAGTGTAGGTGTTTACCTCATTCAACTTATATATATGGCACTTGCAGTTGATTGAAATGGGTAAATAACAGGGGATATCAGCACATTTTAGGTATCTGTCTTCATGCTGTAGGAAGGTTGTTCAGGATAAAACACATCAGCGGAAGGGTAGGACAGTGTTCGCAACCAACTGCTGAAGATCCCTTATCCGGTTGGGAGTTTCTCTTGAAGAATGATTCAACAGTTCACATAGGGCAATGAGATCCTCCAGCTTGGAGAGAAGCCGCCAGTTCTTATCCAGAACCGTACCGTGCTCCAGATAGGCTGCAATAAAATGCTTCTCAAAGACAGAATCAGCCGCTTCATAACGCAGGATGTTGCCAATATCAACGTATCTGTTCCAGGAAAAAGCGAACTCCCAATCCAGAACAGCTGACACAGAGCAGTCTGCAGCATCACGCTGCATCAGAATGTTCAATCCGTTAAAATCAGAATGGACGAGGACGGGTCTGGCATGGCTCCGGCTTTCCTTCAAAGCTACAAGATTTGACTGGCAGAAGGACCAAACTGCTTGTGTCAGCTTATCACCAAGCCAGCTCCCGCAAGGTTTATGGAAGAGGCTGTCCTCAACGAAGGCGAGAAAACCTTCGGCATCAGTATTGAACGGCTCGGAGATCCGCAGGTCTTTGCCGAAGAAACCAAACTCCGGGAATGTGTAATTATGTATGCCGTTTAGAACTCTGCCGGTTGAAGCTGCGGCTGATGCGACATCCAGAGCTGTTCCGGTTTTTAATACATCACGTAAGTGAATTCCTTGTTTCCATTCCTGCACAGCCCACGGCTGATTAAAAATGGTGCAGCTTGTATCAACATGAATAAAATTCGCTACAGGGACAGTCGGACTTATAAGTCCGGCAATGGCCAGCTCTTTGTAAGCGATCCTACCATCCTCACTGTACAGGCGAAGCACAAAGGGGTCAGCCATTCCCTCCACAGTGATCTTATAGTTGGAATTTCGAAATCCAGTAGACATTGCTTCAGCATAGGTTACTCGTTTCCCGGAGAATACAGGCTCGACAATCTCCTTAATTTGCTTAAGCTCCAGTGAAACAGGTTGCTCTGTCCGTTCCCAGCTCTCTTTCATCTCATCAGCCTCCTTGAAGCTATCGTAACATACCCATTCATCAAAAGGATGTTATTGACAGATGTACATGAACCGGGTTACTATGGCTTACAATAACTTACATCAACAACAGCAATGAAGAGAAGAGTAATTGGAACGTATTGTTCACAGAGAGCTCCAGCCTGGTGAAATGGAGCAGCGATGATTCCAACGAATAAAGTCTCCGAGCTTCATACGGAATTGAGCCGGTTGCTCAAGGATGGTATGACGGGATCTCCCGTTACAGAGATAGGGTATAAGCGTAATGGCCGTACCCGAAGAGGTGAGCAGGGTAACCTGTTCGCAAACAGAGGTGGTACCACGACGCTAATTATAGCTCTCGTCCTCAAGATGACAATCTTGCGGACGGGAGCTTTTTTGCTTTTCCCAACTAAAAAAGTAGAGGTGATTGGTTATGCATTGGGCAGAAAAAATAGCGAGTCAGTTAATTGAAATGCATCCTGAGCGGCAAGCCTTTGTGTGTGCTTCGGGGATCAGCCCGTCGGGTTCGGTACATATCGGGAATTTCCGGGAGATCGCGACGACTTATTTTGTAAGCAAAGCGCTCGAAAAAGCGGGTAAGGAAGTGAGGTTTATTTTTTCATGGGATGACTTCGACCGCTTCCGGAAGGTTCCTAATCATGTAGATCCCGGCTTTGAACGATATATTGGATTGCCCTATTCCAAGGTTCCGTGTCCTTATGGCTGCCATTCCTCCTATGCGGAGCATTTCGAGCAAGAATTTGAACAAGCGCTGATGGCATTTGGGATTACACCCGAGTTTATCTATCAAAGCAGGGAGTATCAGTCGCGCCGCTACAATCCGGCCATTCTTCAAGCGCTGCGCCGCAGAGGGGAGATTTACGATATTCTCATGTCATTTAAAACAGGGGAAGCCAGTGCAGAAGACAGAGCCGCTTTTTATCCAGTTCATGTATATTGTGAGCAATGTGGAAAGGACAGCACTACGGTTGTGGATTTTAACGATCAGGCAGAAACACTAACCTATACATGCACATGTGGTCAGCATAACACTGTCTCTGTTCCGGAGGCTGCTATAATCAAATTGCATTGGAAAATAGACTGGCCGATGCGCTGGGGAATGGAAGGGGTAGCATTCGAGCCCGGTGGACGCGATCATTCCTCTGAAACAGGCAGCTTCAACGTAGCCAGTGTGATTTCCGCACAAATCTTTGAGAATAAGCCGCCTTATTACGTGCCTTACGAATTCATCAGCATCAAAGGCAGCCACGCCAAAATGTCCAGCTCGTCGGGAAATCATTATACGCCTGCGGATCTTCTGAAAGTGTATACCCCGGAGAATCTATTGTTTCTGTTCGCGAAATATCAGCCGAATGCTGCTTTTCATATTGGGATGGATGAAGATGTACTCCGAAATTATGCCGAATTTGAGCGTTTTCGTGAAGCCTACCCGTCTCCAGCGCTCCCTGAAGAGATCAAAGCTGCTTTGGAGCTGTCCATGAACCATGTTGCAGAGGCCAAGGCTCCAAGCTTCAGTCAGGTCTCCGGTATTTTGCCGCTTGTGGACTTCGATTTCGAACTGCTAAAGGAGATAATGGCACGTAACGGTGGAGGGCATGACGAGGAACTGCTGCAACAAACCGCAAACCGTGCGGAGTTTTGGATCAGACAATGGGTTCCGCAGCGTATGATTACAGTGAATACTGAACCTGACATCGCCTATTATCAGACTTTAGAGCCCGGCGAACAGGAATGGATTAAAGATTTTTGCAGCTTACTGCGAAGCGAAGGAATGGATGAACAAGAGCTGATGACGGAAATTTACGCAATTTGTCACGATAAGGACAAAAAAATAATGAAAAACAATCAAAAACGTTTGTTTAAACTCATCTATCAATTCACTCTCAATCAACAGGAGGGACCGCGGATTCCCGTGTTAATTCAGGTGCTGGGAGCGGAACAAATACTGGCTTTGTTAGACTTTTCCTAGCAAATGGGCTGCCCTTTACGTGATCGTTCGATCAGAGGTATAATAGAAGTCGACTGTTTATAATTAATGTTGGAAAGTGAGCGGAAACTATATGGGTCGTAAATGGAATAATATTAAAGAAAAGAAAGCATCGAAGGATGCCAATACAAGTAAGGTCTACGCCAAGTTTGGGGTAGAAATTTATGTAGCCGCGAAGAAGGGCGAACCTGATCCGGAATCAAACCGGGCGTTGAAGGTTGTTCTGGAACGCGCCAAAACGTACAATGTGCCGAAAGCCATTATCGACCGTGCTTTGGAAAAAGCTAAAGGCAGCGGTGATGAGAATTATGTTGAACTTCGTTATGAAGGCTTCGGACCAAGCGGTTCAATGATCATTATTGATGCGCTCACGAATAACGTTAACCGTACAGCTCCCCTGGTGCGTTCCGCGTTCAGTAAGAATGGCGGCAACATGGGTGTCAGTGGTTCGGTAACGTATATGTTCGATCAAACAGCCGTTATCGGTCTGGAAGGTAAATCTGCCGATGAAGTGATGGAAATGCTGATTGAAGCGGACCTGGATGTTCGCGATGTACTGGAAGAGGACGAGGCTGTCATTGTATATGCCGCGCCTGACCAGTTCCATGCGGTACAGGAAGTGTTCCGCAATGCAGGCATAACCGATTTCACCGTGGCAGAACTAACCATGCTTCCACAGAATTATGTCGCGCTTGCCGAAGATACCGAGGCTCAATTTGAGAAGCTGATTGATGCTCTGGAAGAACTGGATGATGTACAGCAGGTATATCATAATGTAGATTCCGAAGAATAGCAGCACTGATTTCATCCGAAGACGGCCAGCAGATATTTTATCTGCATTGGCCGTTTTTTTATATGAGACAGCAATCTTTATGTGGGGTTATTTTGTTAGGAGGCGCTGGAAAGAATAATTTGGCTGTGGAAATGCCAAAATAAGCTGGAACACTAATAAGTATCCAACTTAAAGGAGGCAACACAGTGCCGCATGAAACAACGCCGGATAAAAACCTGATCAATACGGTAGAAGAACTGGAGAATGCACCCGTCAACAGCCAGGAAGCCCAGCAAAGGGAGCAGAAAAAACTCGACAACCGCAAAGAGTCGCTCCGGGATGATAGGACGACTTATAAGAAAAATGAACAAAACACGTATAAGTGATCCTTCCACTTGAGTAGCTCCAAGAAAAGTGGCAGAAGATATTCTGCCGCTTTTTTTGTCATTTATACACCATTTGATCTAGCGCATCCTAATAATCCAGAAGGCGTCCATTATCATGCCATTGACCGTACATTTTATTTTCTTTAGTGTTTGTTATAAATTTGTCTAATCTACTCTTAAATAATTCGGGTTGCTTAATATTGCATTGTATCGTGTCGATCCGTACTCGTTGATAAAGAGCTGGAAATGCCAAAAAATTCTCATACACTTGCCTTTCCTCTTTAAGCCTTTGCTCAATAACCCTATCTATTTTAAAAGAATCGTGGTCCATATCAGGAAGTACCTTTCTTCCTTCATCAGTCATTAACCCCAACTTTTCGAGGCGTTTGACTCCATCGATCCAGCCAAAACACAAAGATTCTTCGACCGCGTCCAAGTATAGTAACGTAATTGGGCTTGGCGTCATACTCACGACGACCCAACATTATTTTTCAGTCTTAGCATTTTCCTGCAGCCAACCCCTCAACGCTTCTCTCGATAATGCTGTAATTAGATTTTCAATTTCCATAGATGAAAAATATTCTCCTTTCCTGGTATTCATACCTCTCCATCATAGCAAATGATACATAATCTTACTGCCTTCAGGGCTTCGGTAAAAGACGCACATCATTCCATGTAATTACATTTTATTAGTAACATTTGTAACTGACTTGATGGACAAAAATTGATAAATATAGATTGTAAGCGTTTTTATAACATGACTGGGGGAATGGTTGTGAAAAAGGTAACAAAGTTATTGCTGGTAGCCAGTATTTCATTGGCAGTTGTAGGAGTAGGCAATAGCAATGTGCTGAATGATGTATCATCAGCCGCCAGTGCACCGCTCAAGGTAGGCCGGGTAGAAGCGGCAGCACATGGCACAAAATGCTTCACCGTAGCTGTTGCCGTTGTTCAAAACGGTGTAATCGTGGCTGCCTCGCTGGATGATTATCAATTCCTGAGCACAGATGTGGCCAAGGGAGTCCCTAACTCCGATGCCGATTTCGGACAAAATTATAAAGACCCTGCAATGGTTCTGGCCTCCAAGAAGGCCAATAACAAATATTACAGTGATCATATGAAGGAAGAAGCCAAATCCACCGTTGCTTATGACAAAAACTTAGCTGCTGTTGAGAAATTTGCGACCGGCAAGACGATTAAATCGCTTGAAGCTACGCTAACTAAGAAGAGCAAAGAAGAAATGGTGGATGCCGTCAGCGGGGCTACGCTGGTGGATACCAAGGGTTACTTAACGGCTATTCTGAACGCAGCCAAAGCTGCCAAATAAACATTCGCTTCGATAGATGAATACTAGACTCCTTCACGGCTGCTGCTGTGAAGGAGTTTTTGTTTCTAGGTAAAGTTGAACTAAAGAACTACCTAGAGGCTAAAGCAGCGGAGGGGAATTTTGGAACTGTAGGAGCGAAAGCGTCCGCCTTTAGGTTTGGATTTCTACCGCGATTCCCGGTTAATTTCAGGAAATCCAAACCTAACAGCGGCCGGAAGTCCAAACATTCACCGCAGTTGCGTTCTATGCCGGCTCATTAAATCTAAAGTTCAACTTATATAGAACACCACCCTTATCAACTGCCAAGCCGCAGCTAAGTTATAGATGAAGTAGATAAGTGGAATTATTTATGCTATATTTTTCACATGGATTTTAACAAACGTACGTTCCTATAATATAACTAAAGAGAGAAGGTGCACCTCAGAATGTCTGAATTCCGCCTCTTAAGTGTTGTGCATGTCTTTATGATTAGAAATCAGCAGCTGCTGCTTCTCAGGCGCTTCAATACGGGACATGATGATGGATATTACGCGCTCCCTGCGGGACGTCTGGAACGTGGTGAAGGGGTAATGGCCGCCGCAATTCGTGAGGTTCAGGAAGAATGCGGCGCTGTAATTGCTCCCGGGGATTTAGAAATGACCGGAGTAATGCATATTAAAACTTCCCATGACGAACGGGTTGATTTTTTCTTTATCGCCAAGCAGTGGTCAGGTGAAATAAGCAACGCTGAACCCCACAAATGTGATGATCTTCGCTGGTTTCCATTAGACCGGCTGCCTGCTAATCTTCTGCCTGTTGCCGGTCAGGCGCTGGACCAATACAGGCAGGGAGTGTGGTTTTCGGAACATGGGTGGAACCAGCAATGAGAGAGGAGTAAATTATGCTGACTATGATAAAGGGGCCTTATTTGCAGTGGCCGACCGAAGAGTCTATGACCTTCATGTGGGAAACCTCTAAGCCTGCAACATCCAGAGTGGAAGTGATGAGGGCGGAACGAATACATAGCGGTTATCAAGGAAACTACAAGCAGCCGTAACAGATCCTTGCCAGTTTTCACTATTCTCCTTATGTTTCCGGCGGGTATCAGGTTGAAGCACTGCGGGCGCTTTGTCCATTGCTGGAGCAGCATAGTGTGGATCTTGTACTCAGTTCCCATACGATTGTGTATGAAAGAAGTTATCTGCTGCGCTCCGGCAAGCTGGATTTCAAGGACGGGATCCTATATGTCGTAGCTGGGAAAGCCGGTGCAATGCCAGAGTGGCTGCTGCCCAAGCGGGAATGGTTCACTTCACAATCGCTGGCAGTGCCGCATTTTCTGCAAGTAGCAGTAACTCCACGACAATTAGAAATTCGCGCAATCGATCATCAAGGAGCGTTATTCGATAAATTGAGTATTTTCAAGGATACGGATGGAGAGAAGAAGTTTATCTGAGGCTGACAAAGGTATGCGGAGCTAAGGAAATAAGCAGTAGACTCATTAGGTAGCTGAAGTTAGCAGGGAAATAAATCTATGGTGCGCTCATCCAAAATTGTGTATGCTGGAATTTGTTTGGAGGGAAGTTTCTGAAATACATAGCAGGAGGATTTGCGCAGTATGGAGCATGCAAGCCTAAGTATGATAGCTATTCTGGTCATTTGCGGATTTCTGGCCGGACTGATTGATTCTGTAGTTGGAGGCGGAGGGCTGATTGCAATTCCGGCACTGCTGTCTGCGGGTATCCCATTACCCTTACTGCTCGGGAGCAATAAATTAGCCGGGACGTTGTGCTCCTTCACAAGTACCGCCTCTTTTATGCGTTCGGGGAAGATCAACTTTCAACTGGTTAAAGTACTTATTCCTTTTTCCATTATTGGTGCAGTGGCAGGTTCACTTACAGTCAGGCAGGTGCCCTCGGAGTTTCTGAAGCCGCTGGTTATTGTCATGCTGGTTGTGATCACAATTTATACGTTGTTCAAAAAAGCTTGGGGAGATGTATCCACATTCGCCGGCAGCAGCAAAAAATCACGTCTAATCGGTATTGGAGTCGCTCTGCTTATCGGCTTCTATGACGGATTTTTTGGTCCGGGAACCGGTTCCTTTCTGATCTTTGCCTTCCTGATGATGGGGTTCGAGTTCGTGACAGCGGCAGGAAATGCTAAAGTGCTCAATTTCGCCAGCAATATTTCAAGCTTATTGACCTTTGTAGCGTTAGGCTCGGTCAGTTATTCCTACGGACTGATTATGGGAATCCCGATGGTGATCGGGGCCATTGTCGGGTCCAGAATTGCCATCCGCAAAGGTGCCGCATATATCCGTCCGTTATTTATTGCGGTGACGGTCATCTTGATCAGCAAGCAAATCTGGGATACGATGCATTAACAAGAAGAAATGTCGGAGACAGTTTTTCGGTACAACCGGAGACGGAAATGGAGTGGGACATAGTTATGACTAATAAGCTTTACTACGAATCTGCCTATTTGAAGGAATGGCAAACCAAAATCAGCCGTGTGGTTGAGAAAGAAGATGGCTTGTATTTAGCTTTGGAAGAAACGGCCTTTTATCCTCACGGTGGAGGGCAGCCCTGTGATACGGGGTTTATCGATGAACTTCCAGTCCTTGATGTTATTCTGGAGGACGATGAAGTACTGCACAAGGTAGAACGTTTGCCTGCAAACAACCAGCTCAGCTGCCGGATTGATTGGGACAAGCGGTTCGACCATATGCAGCAGCACAGTGGCCAACACCTGCTCTCAGCCATATTCCTCGATCTCTGCCAGGCCATGACATTAAGCTTTCACCTTGGCAGTGAATATGCCTCGATCGACATTGAACTGCCGGAGCTGGCTCCCGCTCAGCTGGCACTTGTAGAACGGGAGGTCAACCGGCACATATACCTGAATCACAGCATAACAAGCTATTTCGTTAATGAAGCAGAATTGGCACGTCTGCCTCTTGTGAAGCAGCCCAAAGTGACGGAGAACATCCGGATTGTCGAAATTGATAGTATAGAATATAACGCCTGCGGAGGGACGCATGTCTCTTCTACAGGAGCCATCGGCATGATCAAGCTGCTGAAAGCAGAGAAGCAGAAGGGCAATATCCGAATTACTTTCAAATGCGGAACCCGCGCACTGGAAGAATTTAATGAGAGTCTGCAAATTCTCAGCGTACTGTCCGCCAAATACAATACGGGCAAGGATGAAATCATTGACCGGATTGAGAAGTGGGAGCAGGAGCATAAGGACCAGCAGCTGGAGCTCACGGCATTGAAGGACCAGAATGACAGCTTCACCGCCCGGGAGCTGTTGTCAGCCCTGGAACCGGACAGTCATGTGATCTCACAGATCTTCGAGCAAAGATCTTTCAAGGATTTGCAGAGCCTGGCCCTTAAGCTGACTGCACTAACCGAGCTTCCGGTCTTGCTGCTCTCAGCAGCGGAGAATAAAGTGGTGCTGGCCCACAGCGGCAGCTCCGAAAATTCCTGTGGAGCCTTCTTCAAAGCTAGCCTGGCAGAATTCCAGGGTAAAGGCGGGGGCAGTGATAAGATGGCACAGGCCGGTTTTCCGGGATGGGAGAATGCACTTGCCTTTTATGAATTTGCCAAAAAAGAATTTATCTAGACGAGATCCCCTGATGCCATAGGTTCACGAAGCCGTACTTCGGATCAATGAAACAGAGGTGTTTCTCAAAAGTAAAGTATCTTTATAAAAAATGGCCGTACCGCTAAAAAAGCGAATACGGCCATTTGGCGTTGAGGGTTGCTTGTTTTGCAATTAATATTTTCCCAGCCACTTAAGGATTATTTAATAACTGCCCCTTTATAATCGCAATAGAGCTTGTATAATCTAAAATGTATTTCTGTTTATGTTTCCATGTCGGACTTCAGGAGAATTGTAATGAAAGAGCTGAACTACGAAGAGTATGAAATACTCGAATCTTTGTTTAACCAGAAAAAGCAGCATATTCCGGCGTTATCTGTGCTGCGGGGGAGTTATCCGGGGCGGGTATTTGCAGATGTAATGGAGAGGCCGAGCCTTGCAATAGTGTGGGCGACCGGCAGATGGATGTATGCCGCAGGCGACATCAACCCGGAGCAGAATAAAGAGGCAGTGAAGCTGTTTTTGCAGGATGTGGTAATTCCCGATTGCAAAGCTCAGAACCGCAGCTGGTTTGAAATTTATACGGACGATTCCAGGGAGTGGGAGAAGTTGTTTCTGGGCGGAATGGACAAATTGAACAAATGGAACGTGGATAAACATCTCGAGTCAGTGTATGTGTTCCATCCTGAGCAATTTAATCGGAGACAAAATGATGCAAAACCGGATATAACCAATAACCTGCGGATCGAATTCTCTGAGTATCCTGTTTTGCCTGATGCTTATCATCACCTGTCTTATGTGTGCAACTGCTTTAATCGACTATTATCTGACAAGAGGGATGGTTCCGCTTTGGGAAACTACACATGACAACCACCCTTCTCACAGACTAGCTTCTAAACTGGGGTTTGCCCCTGTTGAGCAATACCCGGTATTTTCTTTTGTGAGGGAGTAAGGTGCTACTTGTGTCTTGCACAGCGGACCGTTCATAATAGAAATGGATGGTTTGCTGTGCAAGTGTCGTTAACAATCTAATATTCCGGGAGGATCTCATATGAATTACCGTAAGCTTGGAAATACAGGACTATCGATCAGCGAAGTCAGCTTTGGCACTTGGGCCATTGGCGGCGACTGGGGAACAAGCCGGGATGAGGACGGATTGAAGGGGCTGGCGCTGGCTATTGAGCAAGGCGTGAATTTCTTTGACACCGCTGATGTCTACGGTTCCGGACATGCCGAAGAGCTGCTTGCCAAAGCCACCAAAGGCAAAGAAGATCAAATACAAATTGCCACGAAATTTTGCCGTGCCGGTGACATTCATGATCCTGAGAATTATTCAGCACGGAGAGTAAGTGAATACGCGGAACAAAGCCTGCGCCGCCTACAGCGTGAAGCGATTGACCTGTATCAGATTCATTGTCCGCCAATTGAGATTTTGCGTGAGGGTAGTGTATTTGCCGTTCTGGATCAATTAAAAGCCGAGGGGAAAATCCGCCATTACGGAGTCAGCGTGGAAACGATTGAAGAGGGACTTCTATGTCTCGAGTATCCTGGCGTGCAAGCGCTTCAGATTATCTTCAATCTGTTCCGCCAGCAGCCCGCACTGGAACTGCTGCCGCGTGCCGAAGCGCAAGGTGCGGGAATCCTGGTGCGTCTGCCGCTTGCCAGCGGCCTGCTCACAGGGAAGTTCAAGGAGGACAGCACCTTCCAGCCTGACGATCACCGCAGCTTCAATGCCAACGGTGAGCAGTTTAATGTGGGTGAGACTTTTGCAGGTCTGCCTTTTGTCAAAGGTGTAGAGCTGGCCCGTAAGCTGGATTGGATCAGCGAAGGCCGGGGGAACATGGCAAGAGCAGCGATGCGCTGGATTCTGGATCATCCTGCCGTCAGCTGCATCATTCCAGGATTTAAGAATGAAGCGCAGGTAGCCGACAATCTCGCTTCACGCGAAGTCCGATCCTTTACGGCAGAAGAGATGCAGCGGTTAAGCCATTTTTACAGCAACGATGTCGCTCTGCACATCCGTGGGGGTGTATAAGCCGACTCTATGACAAGGAACACAACCATCGGTCTGCTTGCCCATGTTGATGCCGGGAAAACGACCTTCGCCGAGCAGCTGCTCTATCATACGGAGGCCATCCGCAGCCGGGGCAGAGTGGATCATAAAGATACGTTTTTAGATACGCATGAAATTGAAAAAGCGCGTGGAATCACGGTATTTGCCGACCAGGCGGAATTTAGCATCGGAGATTCGCGCTACTTTCTGCTGGACACCCCCGGGCATGTCGATTTCTCGCCGGAGATGGAGCGTGCGCTGCAGATTCTGGACTACGCGGTGGTCATTGTAAGTGCTGTTGAAGGTGTGGAAGGACACACAGAGACCGTCTGGCAGCTGCTGCGCCAGCATGGAATTCCGACCTTTTTCTTCATCAATAAAACCGACCGTGCGGGCGCTGACCCGCAGCGTGTATTGAATGAAATCTGTCTACAGCTCAGCAGGGATGCTTTCATGCTGCCGGAACTTCGGGAAACCGGAGTAGACGAAGAGCTCAAGTCATTTATGGCTGAACGCGATGAGCGGCTATTCGAGGCTTATCTGGACGGAAGCCAAAGTGATTCTTCCTGGCGTGAAGCGCTCATTGCTTTAGTCCTTCGCGGCAAAATCTTTCCGTGTATGTCTGGCTCTGCCTTGCTGGACGAGGGTATCGACAGCTTTCTCCGCAACCTGGAATCTTTGGTACATACTGAATATGATTACCAGCAGCCTTTTTCAGGAAGAGTATATAAGATCCGCCATGATGAAAAGGGAACACGGATCACCTACATTAAAGCTTTACAAGGCGTACTTAAATCAAGAGAGGAACTGGCTTACGGTCCGCCTCAGGAACGGATAGCGGAACGGATTACCGGTATCCGCAAAATTTACGGGGCTAAGACAACAGCAGCGGAATGGGGCGCTGCGGGAGAGCTGTTTGCGGTCACGGGATTAACATCCGCTAAGCCTGGAGAAGGCGTCGGGTTGTTGCAGGATCACCTCAGCAGCGGGCTTGTCCCGACATTGAAATCAAAGGTGCGGTTTGAACCACCTGTGCACCTTAAGGAAGTGCATACTGCCTTCCAGCAGCTGGGTGCGGAAGACCCGTCGCTGAATGTGAGCTGGGATGAGGAATTGCAGGAACTGCATATTCAGGTGATGGGGCAAATTCAGTTGGAGATTCTGGAGCAGATTATGCGCGAACGCTTCAGTATCCCGGTGACATTTGGCGATCCGGAGATTCTGTATATGGAGACGATCCAGAACACAGTCTACGGTTGCGGCCATTTTGAACCGCTCGGCCATTACGCCGAGGTGCATCTGAAGCTTGAACCCGGCGCGCGCGGCAGCGGTATCTCTGTTCAGAATGAGTGCCACCCCGACGATTTAGCTGCCGGCTACCAGCACCAGATTGAGCAATATTTGCTGGAAAGCCGGCATCGTGGCCTGCTTACCGGCTCACCGCTGACGGATCTGCGTATCACCTTGCTAAGTGGAAGAGCGCATAATAAGCACACCCACGGCGGGGATTTCCGGGAAGCCGCATTCCGGGCTTTGCGTCAAGGACTGGAGCAGGCGGAGAATATTTTGCTGGAGCCGGTGTATGCGCTCAAGATCAGGATAAATATCGATCATGTGGGCAAAGTAATGGCGGATATCCAGCAGGCTAGCGGGAGCTTTGCCGCACCCGAGATGACGGATCAAGTGGCAGTCGTCACGGGCACGGTGCCTGTCGTCACCTTTATGAACTATTCCGTCAGACTGGCCTCAATGACGCAGGGCAAAGGCTCATTGTCGCTAAGGGTTGCCGGTTATCAGAATTGCCATGAACCGGAAATCGTTATCCTAAATAAACAATACAATAAAAATGCCGATCCGGCTTACACCTCTATTTCGATTTTTTGCGCGAAAGGGCAAGCTTTCTCCGTTCCTTGGGATGAAGCGGAGGAACATATGCATGTGAAGCGGCAATGGTAAGCACCCTCTGGCAGATTGCAACGAGGACATATGTCCTTTCCGTAGCAACGAATTTCGCTTTTAATTAAAAAGAGCAAAGGCCAAGATTTTGAGGGGGATTTACATGACAGTAACGATAGACAAGATCGCTTGGATTCACATCGTGGAAGGTAAAGTGTTGGCTGCCCGTTCCCACGGAAAGGATACCTATTATTTTCCCGGCGGGAAACGGGAATCGGGTGAAACTGACAATGAGACGTTAATCCGGGAGATCGAAGAGGAATTAACGGTCCGGCTTGTGCCGGACAGTATCCGGTCTTTTGGCACTTATGAAGCAGCAGCCCATGGCAAAGAGGAAGGCGTGCTTGTCCAAATGACCTGTCTCACCGCAGATTACACAGGGCAGCTTGCTCCGGCAGCGGAAATTGCAGAATTGGCATGGCTTAGCTATAAAGACAGGGAACATGTTTCCGCTGTCAGCCAGATTATTTTTGACCAATTACATGAAATGAAGCTACTCTTCTAATATTTGCTTTTCCAGGCCCGTTTCAGCCAATGCCATGGCTTGAAACGGGCTTTCGATTTATTGTCCAGTCTCCTACAAATCAACTCTTTTCTCCACTTAGGACATATGTCCTTCACGGATAACGCCAGATGTCATTTAATTAAAGCAGAGATCACATAGAGGAGAGAGAAGCAATGAGAGGAATTATTTTTGCATTCTTGGCCGGGGCCTGCATTACGCTGCAAGGGGTAGCCAACGCCCGCATCAGCCAGGATATAGGCACGTGGCAGGCAGCAACGATCACCCAATTAACGGGCTTTATTATGGCTTTTATCATCCTGCTGTTCGTTAGAGACGGGAAGAAACAAGGCTTCAAGCGGGTCAAACCCTTGTATTTAACAGGAGGTGCATTCGCCGCTTTTGTTATTTTTAGCGAAGTGACCGCAATTCAGAATATCGGTGTTACCTTTACCATATCGGCATTACTGATTGCGCAGCTGCTCCTTACATTTCTGATAGATAGTAACGGATGGTTTGGTGTGGCGAAGCAGAAGATGCGGCTGCCGCAATTTATCGGAATTGGCATGATGATCTTGGGTGTAGTCATTCTTAAGTTCTAGCCTTGGAGGGAAAGCCGGCCATGAAGGAAATTCAAGATCAAGGTCTGCTGCAGACCTATTTGCAGAAACATCAGCTGGAGCAGATTCTCATTGAACCGTTGAGGGCGCATCTGTCGCTGTACAGCTTTGCGCAGGGGGAAACGATTTGCTTCAAAGGAGATCCTTCCGAGTCGCTGTACGTGCTGGTTAAAGGCAAACTCAAGATTTATACGACGACGGCCGAGGGCAAGACGCTGATTATTTCCTTCAAAACACCGCTTGAGTTAATTGGGGATGTTGAATACATCCAGGGAACAGAATTGCTGAACACGGTTGAAGCCGTATCGCCGGTTCATATGATTTGCATACCGTACAGGTGGCTGAAAAAATACGGGCAGAACCATCCGCCCTTGCTGCAATTTTTGCTGGAGATTATTACTCAGAAATTCTACAGAAAATCCGATTTCCTCAGCTTGAACCTGATGCACCCCGTTGAGGTACGCTTGGCGAGTTATCTTTTATCCATTACGTATGATGAATCCGATCCTCAATTTACGGGGCAGTTAAGCACGATTAATCTGGTGGATACGGCGAATTTTATTAGCACCAGCTACAGGCATTTGAACAGGGTAATCCAGAAGTTCTGCCAGCAGGGGCTGACCGAGCGCAGCAAAGGCTACATTCTGGTGAAGGACCGGGAAGGGCTTAGCAGGCTGGCGCACCGTAATATTTACGAGTAAACCACACCATACTGATGAACATAAAGAAGATAAAAAAGGAGTAATAGATAATGATACTGGGACTACTACTGGCCATGTTTGCCGGGGCGCTTGTGAGCCTGCAGAACATATTCAACAGCAAAGTAAATGAACATACGGGATCATGGTCCACAACAACATTGGTACTGGGGATGGGCTTTATTGCTTCACTGGTAATGGGGCTGATCGTGGAAGGCAAAAATATGTTTACTCTTCAGCATATGCAGCCCTGGTACTGGATCAGCGGAATGATCGGTGTCGGTGTGGTCATCTGTCTGGTGCAGGCCACCAGGCTGCTTGGAGCGACATATGCGATTTCGATTGTACTGACGTCTCAGCTCGGCTTCGCCCTGTTGTGGGATTCACTGGGCTGGCTTGGTCTGGCCAAGGTTCCGTTCACATTGAATCAGCTCATAGGTGTTCTGGTGATTGTAGGCGGGATTCTGGTCTTCAAATTAGGAGGGGACCGCGAGCGGCAAAAGTCTGCCGAACCCCGCAAGCAGCGGCAAGCATTGCATACCGATTAATAGCAGTTTTCTTAGGCTTAGGTCTGTTTTGCAGCAAAAAGCGCGCACCGTATGCTTACGGTTGCGCGCTTTTTTTGTAACAGCTCTAGTGGAGAGCTTTACTGCCGAGCAGCGCGTTTTTCCACTTGCTGTAGACAGTCCAGGCGGCTCCATTGTCCAATAAATGCTTGCAAGTATACACGCCTTCTTCTATGGAATTGACCTTTCCGGCCACGTGAAGCCGGGCTGCGCCGTTCAACAGCGTTTGGTTGTAGAAGGCCATATGCCCGCCTCCCTGAAGCACTGCTTCAGCTGTCAGCAGCTGCCGCTGGGGAGTCCAGTCCATCTCAGGCACAACGGTTTCAAGTCCCAGGGCATCAGGATCAATGATATCCAGCTGCGCTGTGCCGTTCGCTATGGAGTATACACGGTTCGGGCGGTCGATATAGAGATCCTCGGAGCCTTCCACCCCTTGAACAACCAGCCCCTTTTGATAGCCGAGCTTCACAATCAGCCTGGAAATCCGGTCGAATACAGTATTGTGATAGATCCCGAATACGATGTAAGGAGAACAAGAAAAGTCGATCAATTTCTCGGCTGTATTCAGGATCGTTCTCATACCTATGTCTTCCCGGAGGCTGCGGATGGCCCCAAGCGGAGGACACCACTGCTCAGCCTTGGCGAAGAGGACGCCGCTTTCTTCTGCAGCTTCGATCGCGTCTGTCCGGGACAGCCTGGCAATCTCAATACCGGAGGCTTGAATAATGTCCTGCAACGTACCCCCCCACTTGGGCGGCAAGGAACGGGAACCATGCAGTGTGACCGGCACTCCCGCAGCAGAGAGCAAGAAGGCGGTAGGGAAGGTGGCGACAAAAGAATTCGTTCTGCCGTCATAAGGCCCGGCACAATCGAGGCCCTGCTGAACCGGCTCCCGGTGGGCAACCTTGCGGCAGACCGTTACGAAAGCTTCCAGCTCCTCGATGCTCTCCAGCTTGATGCGCTCCGCAATTAGAAAGGCGCCAATCTGCACGGGAGAGGCTGTCTGGCCCAGAATGGATTCCGCAGCATAATAAGCTTCATCATAGCTTAAATCCCGGGCACCCCGTTTGCCTCTGGCAACTTCTTTTAGAATATTGATCATATGGGATTCTCCTTAAGTTTGATCCTGCAGCAGCTGATATACTTTAACAATCGACGTGGCGACATCAACCATACGCTTGCGTTCATTCATCGCCTGCTTGCGAAGAAGGTCATAGGCTTCGGATTCACTGATGTTCTTCGCTTTGGAGAGGATGCCTTTAGCCATATCAATCCATTTGCGCTCTTCGATCCGGGACAGCAGCTGTTCCCGCTCCTTCAGCCATTGATGGCGTTCGAAGCACTGCTTGGCGCTGAAATGAAGAATCCAGTGAATCTCCTGCGGGTGCATAAAGGGGGATAATATCCCGTCGACCCTAATATTGTCTTCACAGGCCGAGACAGATAATGTCGCGGTCAGGGAAGTGCACCACCAGACCATTGGTGCAATTTTGTGCTGGATCAGCGGGGTGCTCCATTCATTGATTTCGGTGATAGGCAGATGAAGAATGGAGGCATCAGCATCGCTGATCAGGGTCAAGGCCTGTTCCGGAGTATCAGCTACCTCGACCACATAACCGCAGGAGCGAAGAATGACGTCCGGGCTCCGGGACGAGAGCGCTTCTGTATCGTTCTCTGTTGTACCATTATGAATGACGAGCAGGGAATGCATAGTTTGACGCTCCTTTTACATCGTAATGATCGACGTCATAGATCTGCTATTGAACGTACTATATAAGTTATAATGTTATATTATATAACACATATTGAGCGGTGTTGTCGATAAATTAAATATATAAAAATTTATATGTCATAATTGTTGACGTAATACGAATTCATGTAGTATAGTCATTTTAACAAATTCAACAAATCTACGAATACAACGATGTATTCGGTCGAAGCGGCAATGGCGCCTGCTCTCACATCTGTTACCTGGAAACGTAAGTTTCCGGCCGGAGTGAAGCGGGCTATTTCTGTTGTCTACATGGAGAGGAGAGAGACATATGTCAGCAATACGCAAAAAACTGATACTGGTCGGAAACGGGATGGCGGGGGTACGGGCGATCGAACATTTGCTCAAATTGGCTCCTGAGGCTTACGAGATTACGATTTTTGGTTCCGAGCCGCATCCGAACTATAACCGGATTATGTTATCTTCTGTCCTCGCAGGCGGAGCCAGCATGGATGAGATTATTATCAATGATCTTGAATGGTACCGCAGTTTCAATATTACGCTGTATACGGGCCACACTGTCACTTCCATAGATACTGTGGAGCGTAAAGTATATACGGATAAAGGGATTGAAGCCCGCTATGATGAGCTGATTCTGGCCACCGGCTCTAACCCGTTCATGTTGCCGCTGCCCGGAGCAGAGAAGGAAGGAGTCATCGCATTCCGCGATATTAAGGACACCCGGATTATGCAGGAAACTTCGCAAAAGTATAAAAAAGCGCTGGTCATCGGCGGAGGACTGCTTGGTCTGGAGGCGGCAAGAGGACTGCTGCACCTGGGGATGGAGGTTTCGGTTGTACACATCCATGATTATATTATGGAACGCCAACTGGATGAAGCGGCTTCGGTGATGCTCCGCAAAGAGCTGGAAGAACAGGGGATGAAGTTCCTGCTGAAGAAGCAGTCAGAGGCAATTCTCGGTAAAAAAAGAGTTAAAGGGCTGCTGTTCACAGACGGTGAAGTGGCCGAAACCGATCTGATCGTGATGGCAGTCGGCATCAAGCCGAATATTGAGCTGGCACGCAAGAGCTCTATAAAGATTAACCGCGGCATCATTGTGAATGATTATCTGGAAACCAATATTCCGGGAATCTATGCAGTCGGAGAATGTGCAGAGCACCGGGGTATTGCTTACGGACTCGTAGCTCCGTTATATGAGCAGGGGGCTGTGCTCGCCAAGAGACTGGCGGGGGTTCCGACCGAAGGCTACACAGGCTCCATTACCTCGACCAAGCTGAAAGTATCAGGGGTCGATGTATTCTCTGCAGGGCAGTTCACGGAGCAGCCTGGGTCAAGAGCTTTGCGCTATCAGGATGAGATTGACGGAGTCTACAAAAAGCTAGTCATTCAGGACGACAAGCTGATCGGTGCCGTATTGTTCGGCGATACGAATGACGGGGCACAGCTATTCTCCATGATTAAGAAAGGCGAGAATATTAAGGGGAAGGAAAAAGAACTGCTGCTTGGGATTTCCGGCGATGCACTTGCCCCGCCCAAAGGAAACCGGCTGGAGGGCATGGCTGATGACGAGATCATCTGCGGCTGCAACGGTGTGTCCAAAGGGGCGATAGCCGAGGCTATTCAATCCGGGGGCTGCACCAGCGTAGGCCAGATCAAAGCCTGCACGAAAGCTTCCGCCTCTTGCGGCGGCTGCAAACCGCTGGTAGAGGGACTGCTGCAGCTCTATGCCGGTGATCATGTGGTCACGGTCAAGGAAGGCATCTGCGGCTGCACTACGCTTGGACGGGACGAAATTGTCGCCGAGATCAAGCGGATAGAACTGAAGACAGTCAAGGAAGTCATAAATGTACTGGATTGGAGTAATGAAGAGGGCTGCGCCAAATGCCGTCCTTCATTGAATTACTATCTGGGGATGCTCTGGCCTGAAGAATATGTGGATGAGAAGGAATCCCGGTACACGAATGAACGCTACCATGCCAATATCCAGAAAGATGGCACGTACTCGGTGGTGCCGCGAATTTACGGAGGTGTGACCTCACCGGCTGAGCTGATCAAGATTGCAGAGGTTGCCGCGAAGTTCGAGGTTCCATTGGTGAAGTTCACTGGCGGGCAAAGACTTGATTTGCTCGGCGTCAAGAAGGAGGATCTGCCGAAAATGTGGGAAGAGCTGGATATGGCTTCCGGGCATGCCTACGGCAAGACACTCCGGACGGTCAAAACCTGTGTCGGCTCCACCTACTGCCGGTTCGGTACGCAAGATGCCCTTGGTATGGGCATTCGCTTAGAGAAAGCTTTCGAACGGCTGAATACGCCGGGTAAGGTGAAGCTTGCGGTCTCCGGATGTCCACGAAACTGTGCAGAAGCGACGATTAAGGATTTCGGCGTTGTCGCCATTGATGGCGGCTGGGAGCTGCATATCGGGGGCAACGGCGGTGTGCATGTACGGGCAACAGATCTCCTCTGTGTAGTGAAGACCGATGATGAAGTGCTGGAATGGGCTAGTGCATTTCTGCAATATTACCGGGAGAATGCCGGCTGGAATGAGCGGACAGCCCAGTGGGTCGAACGTGTAGGTCTGGACAGCATTAAGCAGGCCTTAGAGCTTAAGGAAGAACGGCTGGCGCTGCAGGAAAGAATTCAGAAGACGCTCAGTCTCACCACCGATCCGTGGAAACAAATTGTTAATGAGCCGGAGCTGCGCAAAAATTTCGAAGAACTCTCACAACCCGAGACGGTATAAGGAGGCCACTGCTATGACTATGACCAAAATGCTTGTTGGCAATTTGACGGATATCGACATCAGAGGCTCGCGCAAGTTCAAGGTGGGAGACAAGGAGATAGCCTTGTTCCGTCTCTCCGGTGGTGAGGTGCTGGCTGTTGAGAATAAATGCCCGCACAAAGGCGGCGTTTTATCGGAAGGTATGGTCTGCGGTTCAAAGGTGCATTGTCCGCTCCACGACTGGCGGATTGACCTTCATAGCGGTGCCGTGCAGGCACCCGATTCCGGTCATGTGACAACCTATGAGGTGGAGGTAGACCACAGCAGCGGGCACATCTATCTGACCATCTAGTACAAATAATGATTACAGGGGGGATAATCATGGATTATGTGAAGCCTAGTGAAGTGTTGTCCGCAATGATCGAAGCCGGCAAGGCCAAGGCGGAGCTGAGCATCATGCAGCTTATTGTACGCGGCAGCCTCGGCGGAGCGATACTGGCGTGTGCGACTACCTTAGCTTTTACAGCAACAGCCCAAACCAAGATACCTATGATCGGAGCACTTTTATTCCCTGTCGGCTTTGTAATGATTATTCTGCTTGGACTGGAGCTCGTTACCGGCAGCTTTGCTTTGATTCCGCTGGCGGTGCTGGAGAAAAAGACGTCTACAAGCCGGATGCTGAACAATTTCTTCTGGGTAATTATCGGTCACTTAATCGGCTGTGCAGTATATGCAGCCTTATATGGCCTCACTATTACAAAAATGGGGACCGATATGTCAAATCCGCTAATTCAGACGTTGATCACAACAAGTGAAGGCAAAACAACAGCCTATAAGAGTATGGGGGCAGAGGGGATGACGCTCGCCTTTATCAAGGCGATGCTCTGCAACTGGATGGTTACGCTCGGGGCAGTGATGGCAATGACCTCTAAATCCACAGCCGGAAAAATACTGGCGATGTGGCTGCCGATCCTAACGTTCTTCGGTCAAGGCTTTGAGCACACGGTGGTCAATATGTTCGTGATTCCTGCCGGAATGCTGCTGGGGGCAAAAGTCAGCTTTGGAGACTGGTGGATCTGGAACGGTATCCCCGTTCTGCTCGGGAATTTTCTCGGCGGGGTGCTGTTTACGGGCCTGCTGTTCTATCTTTCGCAAAAAAGCTTTAAGTCCGGAGCTTCTTCCGCTGCGGATCAGCCGTCCGGACGGGGAGATGCTGTTATCTCAAGCACGGCAGCATTGGAGAAAAGCCTATGAAACAGGGAAGCATAAGTATTGTTGGAGCAGGACCGGGGGACCCGGAGCTGATTACAGTCAAGGCGCTGCGGCGCATTCAGACTGCGGATGTTATTCTCTATGACCGGCTGGTGAATGAAGAATTGCTCGCTTATGGCAGGAAGGAGGCGCTGCGCATCTATTGCGGCAAAGCGCCGGGCCAGCATTCCATGCCGCAGGATGGCATTGAAAGGCTGATGATTAAACATGCTTCCGCCGGCAGCCATGTCGTCCGCTTAAAGGGCGGTGATCCCTTCGTCTTCGGACGGGGCGGGGAAGAAGCGCTTGCCTCTGCTGCCGCGGGAATTCCCTACGAGGTCATTCCCGGCATTACTTCGGCCATCGGTGCAGCGGCTTCCGCTGGAATTCCTTTGACTCATCGCGGCCTCGCCGCTTCATTTGCCATCGTAACCGGCAGCCGCTGCCACGATCATGCTGCTCCTGTCCGCTGGGATGCGCTTGCTCACAGCGTGGATACCCTTGTCATTTACATGGGGGTGAGCCAATTGAGCGGGATCCGTGAACAGCTGCTGAAGCATGGGAAGGATGCTGCAACTCCTGTAGCGCTGATCGAGAATGGGACTACAGCCCGTGAGCGGACGGTGACCGGTACGCTTGGCAACATCGACAAGCTGGCCACGGTTATGAAGATCAGCAATCCGGCACTTATTATCATCGGTGAAGCGGTGAAAGTGAGGGAACAGCTGCTGGCTCTGGAGAATGCCGCGCGTTCGCAAATTGGGTAATCGCACGGATTATAATTTTTAGGAACTGTCAAGATGTAAGTGAGTGCAGTCACAGGCTCCGGTTGAATATAAAATCTATACTTATTCCATAATCTATTTAAGAGCAACCTGCTCTAAAGGAGAGTGGAGGATATGCAAATTCAACTGGATCCCTTAACTTCCGGACGACTTGAAGAAAGTCTTAATGATAAACCCGGATCCTTCAAATTGTTCTATGACACGGAAGATTGCGGCTGCAACGGTGTTTTGGTTTTGTTGATCGTAAATGAACCTAATACAACGGATATCGTCTTCCAGCAGCAACCGTTCGTCTTTCTCTGCGACCGCCAGCAGGAATCATTATTTGATGAAGTGATGACTCTGGAGGCCGACGAACATTATCCATCCTACAAGCTGACAAGCGATTCCACTTTGTTCGGAAGTAATATCAGAGTCAGAGATGCACGGCTATAAATTTGTCAGAAGACAAGATCATAGTCCTTTAAGAATCCGCGCTCTGCGCGGTTTTTTCTGTTGTGAGGGACCCGGGTGTTTTCCTTTCCTCGGGACGAGAACTGGATCCCTTTGCCGGCGATATACTCCTGGAATTTCTGTGAAGTGTATTCCTTATGATGTCAGGCAGGCTCAATCTCTCAGAGTTCAGCTGTTTCCACTTTCTTCATATAATTTTGACTGTGTACAATAAACTCTGCGGCCACCGGAGAAACGTACTGAGAGTCACGTACGGCAAGTGCGACCTCGCGAGTTATGGCTGGTCGAAGGGGAACAGCCGTCACTTTTGGCAATACCTCAGGCATGAACAGTTCAGGCAGGATGGTGACTCCGACCCTTTCCTGCACCATGGAGAGGATTGTGGCCGGATCCCTCACCTCGAAGGTGATATTCGGTACATTGCCATGCTCCTGTAACAGTTTTTGGATGCCGTAGTCTTTAACCATAATAAAGCATTTGCCCCTCAGTTGATCGAAAGTGAGAAACGGTTCGTCTTTCAGCGGACTATCGTTTGAAACAAACACCTTCATTTGATCCTGAAGCAACGGAAAGGCCTGTAGCTCTTTATCAGGCGTGGTGGTAAAGCCGACATCTATTACGGAGCCGGAGATCCAGCTGTGAATCTCTTCGTAGCTCCCCTCAAACAAGACAATATCAATCTGAGGAAACTGCTCCCGGAACGAACCGATTAAGCCGGGAAGCACCTTAGCGGATACACTGGGAATGACTCCGATACGAAGTGTTCCCGCTTCCAATCCCAAGGAAGCAGAGGATTCCTCTCTCATGTTTGATGTAATACGCAAAATTTCCCGGGCATGCTGAATCATCCGTTCACCGATGTAACTCGTGGAGATGCCGCGCCGGTTGCGGTGAAACAACAAGATTCCCAATTCCTTCTCCAGACTGTTGATCATTTGCGATACCGCCGACTGCGTAAACCCTAATGCATCTGCCGCTCTGGTAAAATTTTTGTGCTCCGATACTGCAATTAGAACTTGTAGCTGCGTAAGTGTCATGTTTCCTCCTTAGACATTAGTAAATGCTTATTAACTATATAATAAAGCATAATTTCACTAATGGTATACTGCGTCGTATACTCTACCTTGTGAGCAGTGAATCAACTGTAAAAAGGGAGGAGTATTTTATGCATCCTGAGTGGAAGACCATCTGTAATGATTTTATCCAGGCAACCTCTTACGCTGTCGGCGATTTGGAAAAAGGTTGGGCGGCAGAGTACGACTTTTCTAAAGCTCCGCCTACGTATTTGCGGTATGAAGAGGCTATTGTGCATATCCCATTGGGAAATCCGGATTTTCCGGAAGCTCCAGCCCTGTGGGAACTGCTGAACAACCGCCGTACCAAGCGTAATTTCACCAATGTGCCACTTTCATTGAACGAATTAAACTTATTGCTCTGGGGAACACAGGGAATCACTGCAAATATGGACGGGTATCAACTTCGGACAACGCCTTCCGCAGGAGCACTTTATCCGATTGAAACTTATCTGCTGGTGAATAACGTGGTAGGATTGGAAAAAGGACTGTATCACCTGGATGTGGAGCGATGGACCTTGGAATGGTTAAAACTGGAGGACGTAGCGCAGGTTGCCTATCTGTTTACGGAGGAGCAGGAGATGACCCGCCGGGCGGCCGTTAACTTTGTTTGGACTGCAGTGGTTGGACGCACGGAAGACAAGTACAACGAAAGGGCATACCGGTACATATGGTGGGATGCAGGTCATGTCTCACAGAATCTTCATACTGTCGGGAACGGGTTGGGGCTGGGGGTAGCCACCATAGGCCACTGGTTCGACAAAAACATGAACGAATATCTGGGCATCGACGGGAGCAGTCATCTCTCTGTTCTGATGGCATCCGTCGGCAAAACAACGGGAAAAGGCTGGAAGCATGATAGACGGCCTACTTAAGTAGCGTAAGAGAAGGAGATGAATATAATGAGTAATTTTGCTAAAACACCACAACCGCCTTATTACGCGGTTATCTTCTCGAGTCAACGTACCGAAGGAGATCATGGATACGATAGCATGGCAGAGAATATGGTAACATTGGTGTCCAAACAACCAGGTTTTTTGGGTGTGGAAAGTGTCCGGGATTCGCTTGGTTTCGGGGTAACGATCTCTTACTGGGAATCCTTGGAGGCCATTAGAAATTGGAAAGCGAACGAAGCGCATGGATTAGCACAGGAAAAAGGGAAAACGGATTGGTACGAAAATTACATCACAAGAATTTGTAAAGTAGAAAGAGAATATTCCTTAAATGAATTGTGAAAAGTTCATTTATCTTTAAAATCCCGTCTTACGTTAACAAGAAGATCGAATCCTCGAGCGGATGCTGAGTGAGATGGAGTAAACATCATCTGCATGCCAAAAACCCACCTGTCTCAGCATTTCAGCATAGGTGGGTTTTTGGCATGTTCATTCGCGATCTTTTAATAAGCCGTCCAGCCGCCATCTGCTACGATGACGGTTCCGTTCACGAAACTGGATTCATCGGAAGCGAGGAACAGCGCTACTTGAGCAATTTCCTCCGGTTTGCCGACCCGCGGGTTCAGGGCCAGTCCCGGCTGGGTTCGCCCCATGCCAAACTGATTAATGTTTGTCATTGTAGAACCAATATTAGTCTCAACTGCGCCCGGTGCAATGGCATTACAGCGAATTCCCTGCTGGGCATACATAAAGCCGGTATTCTTGGTGAAACCCACAACGGCATGTTTAGAAGCGGTATAGGTAGCACCGGCCCGGGCACCGTTTAATCCTCCGGCCGAGGCAACGTTGATAATTACCCCTTTTTGTTTGTCAAGAAAGATGGGGAGAGCTTTGCGCGTTGAGAGCATTACGGAGTTCGTATTGATTGCGAAGACACGGTCCCATTTGTCATCTTCAATATCCCCGGCCGGTTCGAAATTATCCATAATTCCGGCATTGTTCACCAGAATATCCAATGTGCCATAGGTATTCACTGTAGTATCTATCAAATTCTGAATGTCTGCTTCGGATGCTACATTCGCCTTTACTGCAATAGCCTGGCCTCCGGCTGACTTGATTTCGTTTACGGTGCCTTTGGCAGCTTCTTTTGCATAAAGCAAAGCGATTGCCTTACCCATTCCTGAAGCTGCCCCCGTAACCACAGCTACTTTGTCCTGAAGTCTCATCTGAATTCCTCCAATGTCGCGAATATCTTCCAAACACTAGTATATTTTAAAGGTATCCAGTTTATGCAGAATCACTGTGCTGTACCTGTGGATCACTTCCTCAGGTTTATTTGCATGTTATCTGCTTTATGTTATTCTGGAAATAATTATGGAGTTTACTGGGAAGGAAGAGAGCGATTGTGAAGTATATCGGGCTGGATATCGGAACGACTTCAATTTCCGGATTGGTGTATGATCTGGAGCAGCGAACAGTGCTTCATACCACTTCGGATGAGGGAGGAAATACCCCTACTGGCTCAGCGGAGTGGGAAAGGCTGCAGGACCCTGAAAGAATTCTCCTGCAAGTGGAAGATATTCTGGAGCAACTGATATCATGGGAACCGGATGTGTCCGGGATAGGCCTGACCGGACAAATGCACGGTATCCTATATATAAATAGAAATGGGCAACATGTCAGTCCGCTTTATACCTGGCAAGATGGCAGAGGGGGTCTTCCTTACGATGCTTCGCTTTCTTATGCGCAGAAACTGAGTGAATCGACCGGCTACCCGGTCGCTCCAGGCTATGGGATGGCAACACACTATTATAACCTGCTGCATGATCTTATTCCGAATGCTGCCTCCAGCTTCTGTACGATTGCCGATTATGTGGCATTAAGGTTAGCAGGGTGCAAGGTGCCAATAATCGACGCAACACAAGCTGCTGCGATTGGCTGCTACAGCTTCCTTCTAAATGATTTTGACCGGGCAGCCCTTGCTGAGGCAGGAATGGATCCGAAGATGCTGCCACAGGTTGTACCCTCAGGAACGGTAGTAGGACTCACATCTAACGGAATTCCTGTATACACCTCGCTAGGAGATAATCAGGCAAGCTTTCTGGGGAGTGTGCCTGCTCCTGACCAATCACTGCTGCTGAACATCGGTACAGGTAGCCAACTGTCGGTGCTGCTGCCGGAGGGTATGGAGCAAGTAAACGGAATGGAAATGCGGCCTTATCCCGGCGGTGGTGTGCTCATGGTAGGTGCTGCACTCAGCGGAGGTAAATCCTACGCTCTTTTGGAGCATTTTTTCCGGCAAATCATCGAAGCTTATACCGGAGAAGCAGCGGAAGAAGTATACAGTATAATGGATCGGCTGTTGCAGGATAATCCGGCGGGCAGCCAGGGGCTGACGGTACACTCGCAGTTTCTCGGAACCCGAACGAACCCTGAGACACGCGGCAGCATAGAAGGCATTTCGCTGGACAATTTCACTCCCGGCAAACTTGCCCATGCCTTTCTGGAGGGGATGGTAGATGAGTTGCACGTATTCTATACGGCTCTTGGGATGAAAACCGGCAGAACCTACGATTATATAGTTGGCTCTGGTAACGCATTGCGTGCCAACACAGTATTATGTGCCAAAGTCCGGTCGGCGTTCAGGCTTCCTTTTAGTCTGAGTAGCTCACAGGAAGAAGCGGCAGTGGGTGCGGCTTTATGCGCAGCGGTAGGATCAGGTTACCTAAGCAGCTTCAGAGAAGCCGGAGAATACATTACGTTGGAACAAAGCAATCAAACCTGCGAGGTAGAGATAAGCAGCAAGGATAAACTTCGTCTGATGGACAAATACGGATTGTCTGCTCCAGAGCCACGGGAATCTGTTGCACCGCTAATTAGTGATGCCGAACAAGCAGGGCGTGCACAAATTCCGTTCACGCAGAGTGCAGATTCAATGGAGTCCGGTTCCCGGCTAATCCCTGTACTACCCGGGCAATCCATTGGCCCGCTGCGATTGGGAATGACCGAGGCGGAGATCGCGAAAGCCGCGGCGGACTTCCCGATATTTTATAAAGTAGAATATAACGGCGCCGGATCGGCGGTATTCATCGAAATCGCCAACCCTGGCGAAGAGTGGACCTGCAGTTTTGCCGGGATTGATCTATTTGCTACCATGGCTGAGAAGCTGGCAGTTATTCTGGATCCATTATCTCCCTATGAACGGAATCCTGCGGAAACCGGATGCACCTATACTTTTCCGCAGCTTGGTCTAACGTTATGGCGGTCTGATGCCCTTAGCGAAGCGGATCTGCTTACTGAAGAGTATTTGTCGCTTCCTCCCGATATTTACGAGGATGAGAAACGGCTGCTGTATTTTGAATCGGTGTCAGTGTTTGTTCTATTAAAGGAGGTTAACGATGAAACGGATGCCCTTTGAACGTCCAACCGAACATTATGATGCACGGATCATGGATATTGACGAGAAAATCTGTGCGCTTATCAAGCAACGGAAAGATATCTCCGGCAATAATCCGGGGTTTCCGCCCTTAGAGCAAATCTCTAAATGGGCGGCGGATTTCGAACTCTACGAGGATTTGTTAAAATCAGTATTCGGAACCTTGTTGAGTGAAGAGCATTTTAAACCCTTGATTGAGCCTTCCGGATTCAGACAACATATTCCTGTGCTTCAGTCCATTGAGCAGGGTGAGTATTTCTATACACTGACTTCCATGCGGCAATACAGCAATGCCAGCGTAATTACATTCAATATAGATTGGGATGTCACGGTAGATGATCTGATCAGACATTCCTATAAACATCACAAACATTTTGAACTTGATCTGGGTGAAGCGTATGACTGCCGAATGTCAGATGGCGGTAGTTCAACGGGGCATGCCGCTTATAATTATGTGGTCTCGCCTCCGCTGCCTGATGATTTATCAGGGATAGACCTTGCATTTAAGGAATACATCGGACCATTCAAGAACAAAGAGACAGGTACTGAAATTGTTTTTAGCGTGAAATGATGCTGATTTATCCCTTTATCGCCCCGCGATGTTTCCATAATGGACTAAACAGACAACCTGCGAATATAAGCATATTTATGCCTATCGTAATCAGGAACACCGTGCGCGGTCCCGACAGCTCAGAGATCCAGCCCGACGCCATAATGGCGAAGGGCATCCCCAGCTTGAAGATTGATCCCGTAATTCCGCTGACCCGGCCAATTAGCTGATAAGGTGTCGTCTCCTGGCGGAACGTCCAGATGCTTACCGTGCTTATCGTCTCAAACAAACCGTATAGAAACAGACCGAAGGCAAGTACATAAGCAGAGTGCGACCAATAAAAGATGATACTCGTCAACCCGACGCATAAACTGGATAACGTAATCAGCTGTCCAACTGTGAAATAACCCCGCAATTTACCGATCAGCAGGCTTCCTGCCAGTCCTCCGATTCCAGCAGCCGAGAAAACGAGGCCAAGTAGCGCATTCCCGAGCTTCAGTTCATCTTTTGCGAAAAAAATAATTGTCGTATCCACCATCCCTGACGTGCTGTTCAGAAAAATAACGGCGATCGTCATCGTCCATAATAACCGGTTCGTGCGTAATTCAATCCAGCCTGCATGCAGCTCTTTCCAGAACCCGTCTCGCTTCGAAGGAGGCGATGCGGTCTGTTCATGGGTTCGAATACAGGAAAGTGTAATGAAGGCCAAGGTGAAAGCAACCGACGTAATCAGCAGAGATACATGGAGACTGGGTAGGATGAGCAATAAGCCGCTTAATACGGGTCCGGCGATCCCGACAAAGGTCGTCACGAAATTGTAGGAAGCATTTGCCGGGGTGAGCATAGACTTGGGAAGCGACTGCTTCACCATGGCAACCCGGGCGTTGGAATAGGCATACCCAAAGGTCATCAGCAGAAAACCCGCAATGTACAACAGCCAAAGAGAATGAATCCCCATTTCGATAGCCGCGTACAACCCCGCAAGAATTACGATCTGCAGCAGAATAGCCGTTAAAGACCACCTTTTCTTATGTACCCTGTCTACCAACACGCCAATGAACATCGCGAGCAGCAAATTCGGAAGGTATTCAATGCCCCGCATCGTAGACATAACCACGGAGGACTTCGTGAGATCATACAAGATGAGCGGTAGGGCCAGCTCATAGATTTTGTTCCCCAGCGCCATGATCGCACCTGTCCCAAGTAAAATCATAAAAGCCGGACTGCGCCAAATGGATATCTCCGGCTGCGCTTGCGTTATGTTGGATGACATTATTTCATACACGCTCCTCTTTACGGATGGAATGACTCAAATTATACTTTTACAAAAGTGGTAGTAAAATAGAAAAGTTAATTTATTGATTTCGCCTTTTAAAGGAGTGACGATGATGGATATTGAAGATCACTACTTAACGCTGCATAAACAATATGAGTCAAAACCGGATAAAACCTGGTTTCCCGTGTCGATGGATGAGCTGTCGGTTATCTTTGACTGCACGCGCCGCAATACGCAATTTCTCGTTCAGAAGCTGAAGGAGCATGGTTATATTGACTGGAAATCGGGACTGGGCAGGGGGAATACTTCACAGCTTGTACTTCTCCGGGACAAAGAAGAGCTGATACTGGAAAAAGCGCGCAGACGGGCGCAGCAAGGCCGGATCCGTGAAGCCTTCGAATGTCTGCAGGCCAGTAGTGACGAATCTCTGCATACGCAGTTCCACAGCTGGCTTGGTGACCAGTTTGGCATGCATAAGCAGCGGAGTGATGAGGATGTGCTGCGGTTTCCCTTTTACAGGCCCGTGCCAGATCTTGATCCGCTGACAGTTGTCCGGAGAACGGAGGCACATATGATCCGCCAGTTGTTTGATACATTGGTGGAATACGATCCGCAGCAGCAGACCCTAAAGCCTGGACTTGCCCATCACTGGGAGTGTGACGAAACGAAAAGCCGCTGGACCTTTTATTTGCGCAAGGGCGTGATGTTCCATCATGGTAAAAGGCTGACAGCGGAGGATGTGAGGTTTACTTTCGAGCGTATCAGGAACTGGAGTGCCGGCGATTTTCTGGCACAAAGTGTGCTACAGGTGGAGATGAAGAGTGCGTATAGTGTTTGTTTCCAGCTGGCTGAGCCGAATGCGCTGTTTGCGCATTTTATAGCCACCGAAAGATTTTCGATCATCCCGAATGATTTAGAGCAGATAGCTGCGAGACAAAACTTCACCAGGCTGCCTGTGGGTACCGGCCCTTTTCAAATAAAGGAGAACAATGAATCCATCCTGGTGCTGGAGGCCAATGAACGTTATTTTAACGGACGGCCTTTCTTGGACAGGATTGAAATGTGGGTGTGGCCTAATTACGAAGAACAGCTGCGGAGCAGGGCGCGGTCTTCGGATCAAACACAGCTGCTGTATTTTGAAGCGCTTAGCAAGGGGGATTCTGACCGGACATTGAACCAATATGAGCTGGGCAGTACATTGCTAACGTTCAATTTGAGCAAAGACGGAGTAGTGCAAGACAGGCGATTACGGGAGGCAATTCATCTTACGCTGGACCGGAAGCAGATGATTCGGGAGCTGCAGGGGAAAAGAACCGTGACTTCTTCAGGCTTTGATCCCGGGTGGAATGACCCCGCATATGGGAAAGGTTCTGATTTGGATGCAGCCAAAGAACTGCTGCGATCCTCTACTTATGCCGGAGAAGTCTTGCAGCTGTACACCTATGAGTACTTCAGCAATGAAGAGGATGTGCGCTGGATCCGGCAGGAGTGCGGCAAGCTGGGCGTTAAGGTGGAAATAAATGTGCTGCCTATTCTGGAGCTGTCGCAAGCCGGGGTGATTGTGCAGGCAGATATGATCTTCGTTGGCGAAGTGCTGGGCGGGCAGCCCTCGATTGCATTAATTGAGATGTACCGGTCTCCTAACGGTTATATCCGTAACCATTTAGATGCTGCCACGTTGGCAAAAGTCGATGAACGAATCCGGGATGCTCTGGAAACTGCCGATCCGGAGCAGAGAATGCAGATTTTGCGGGGGATCGAGGCGGAGCTGAAGCGGGAGTGCAGTGTGCTTTTTATGTATCATAGTGTGCAGACAGTCGGGCATGAGAAGTCGCTGCATGGGATCGAGATGAATGCCTGGGGCAAAATCGACTACAAGGAAATATGGATGAAGTAAGAACATATAATAGCTTAAAGAAGGCTTGTTCTATCATAAAACAATCAAAATATATTGTAAAACGATAAATTATATGTTAAATTCAAAACGGTAATGCTTCATTCATTAAGAAAGGCTAAAAGCTGCCCGGCGAGGAGATAACATCATTGAAACCAATAACACAACTTCTGCATTTTGGCTATCATCAGGCGATGAGCTGCATTTTTCCGATTGCGATCTTTGGGACCTTAGCTCTTTCCGGTGTAATAGATGTGCCTTTCGTTTACCGTTATGATGCCATTCTTTTCGTGTTGCTTACTGTGCAGTACCTCATGTACCGCAGTGGATTAGAGACATGGGATGAGATTAAAGTGATCTGTATATTTCACTGTATTGGACTGTTGCTGGAAATATATAAGGTGAGTATGGGATCATGGTCATACCCGGAGCCCGGGCTTACGAAGGTATTCGGTGTACCGCTCTATAGCGGTTTTATGTATGCAAGTGTTGCAAGCTTTATGTGCCAGGTATGGCGTAGACTGAAGATGGACATGACCGGCTGGCCGGGGCTTACTTCTGCGGGATTACTGGGAGGAGCCATCTATCTGAACTTTTTCACACATCATTTCATTCCTGATTTTCGCTGGTGGCTGACGGCACTTGTACTCATTGTTTTTTGGAAAACCTGGATCATCTACCGGGTACGGACCGTTACATATCGAATGCCCTTGACACTGGCTTTTTTCATCGTAGGTTTTTTTATCTGGTTAGCCGAAAATATAGCTACATTCTTTAATGCCTGGAAATATCCTGACCAGTACCAAGCCTGGCAAGTGGTTAGCTTCAGTAAGATCAGCTCATGGTTCCTGCTGGTCATCATCAGCGTCATTATTGTGGCCCAGCTAAAACATGTTAAAGCTAACCGTATTACAAAAGGGTAAGGGTCCAGATAAGATTAAGCAAACGGGAGACGATAGTACAATAAGACAGTGGCAGTCCAGGACAATATTCTCGTCCATGGCTGCCGCTGTTTTTTGTTGTGTTCAGGTAACGCAGTGCATGAGTACAAGCTGGATTATTATAGCATAATTCTTTCCCTGGTGAAAATTAGTTTGACATTAGAAACAAATACCTTTATTTTTTTATATATAAATATGTTTCATCAGGGAAACATATTTTCCTTAATGCATATTATTGAATCTTATCTATTCTATGAACCAGGAGGAGAAACAAATGAGGAATCTGTGGGTGGAGAGAACGAGAAAAATAGGTATGGGTGCATTGCTGTCTTTGGCACTTGTAATCACGGCCTGTGGTGAAAAGGAGAGCGGGAACGCAGCAGAAGGGATAGGCAAAGACACCATTACTGTGGTTACGACCATTTCACAGATTGCAGAGCCTATAACGATTATTGGCGGGGATAAAGTACAGGTACAGAGTCTTATGGGACCAGGTGTGGATCCCCATCTGTATAATGCCACTCAAGGAGATATAGCCAAGCTGGGCGGTGCAGATCTGGTCCTGTACAGCGGCTTGCATCTGGAGGGCCAAATGCATGAGGTGTTCCAAGAGATCGGCAAAACGAGGCCGACAGTAGCGATATCTGAGAGTATCCCGGAAGACCAGCTGCTCAAAAATGAACTGGGAGACACGGACCCCCATGTATGGTTTGATATTGACCTCTGGAAGCAAGCCCTTGGCAATGCAGCAGAGGAGCTGAAGAAGCTGGCCCCGGAGCATGCAAAATATTTCGAGAGCAATAAAGCGAAATACTTCGCAGAGCTGGACATGCTGAACACGGATTCAAAAGCCAAATTGGCACAAATTCCGGAAGCCCAGCGCACACTGGTTACCGCGCATGATGCATTCAGCTATTTTGGCCGGGCAAATGGTATTGAGGTAATAGGCTTGCAGGGACTGAGTACAGAGGATGAATTTGGCGTCTCTGACATAAACGATACTATTGACTTGCTGATTCAGAACAAAATTCCTGCCGTATTCGTAGAAAGCAGTATTAACCCGAAATCCATAGAGGCTGTGATTGAAGGAGCCAAGAGCAAGGGGCTGGAGGTCAAGCTCGGCGGTGAGCTGTTCTCCGATGCCATGGGCAATGCGGATACCGCTGAGGGTACTTATCTGGGAATGTATAAACATAATGTGGAAACGATCTATACTGCACTCAGCGGGGGAGGGAAATAAGATGAGCGATGTTCTAGTAGAAGGCTTAAATGCCTCTTACCGGCAAAATAAAGTACTGCACGATGTTTCCTTCAAGGTGCAGCCCGGCACGCTCACGGCGATCATCGGCCCGAACGGTGCCGGGAAATCGACCCTGCTCAAAGTGATGCTGGGCCTGCATCCCAAGCTGTCGGGCAGCGTATCTTTTTACGGCTCCGCCTTCTCCAAGGTGAAATCACGTATCGGTTATGTGCCGCAGCGGGGCTCTGTGGATTGGGATTTCCCGACGGATGCGCTGGATGTAGTCATGATGGGACTGTATGGCAAAGTCGGGTGGCTGAAATGGCCCAAAGCCAGTCACCGGCAGCAGGCATTACACGCCTTGGACCAGATGGGGATGGCCGATTACGCGCACCGCCAGATCAGCCAGCTGTCCGGCGGGCAGCAGCAACGGGTGTTTCTGGCCAGGGCGCTGGTACAGGATTCTGACCTTTATTTTCTGGATGAGCCCTTGGCCGGGGTAGATGCCGCGACGGAGAAGGCGATTATGACGACACTCCAGCTATTGAAGGAGCAGGGCAAAACAGTGATGGTCGTACATCATGATCTACATACGGTAGAGGAGTATTTCGACCACGTGCTGCTGTTGAACCGTACGATTGTAGCCCACGGAAGTACCCGCGAGGCGTTTACCCAAGAGCAAGTGTACCGTGCCTATGGAGGTTCACTTCGCTGGATCGGAGGCACCTAATGGATATAACCGGCATCTCACCTAACACACTCTGGGTATTATTCAGTACTTTAATTCTTGGGATCGCCTCAGGTTTGATCGGTTGTCTGGCGTACTGGAAACGCCAAAGCCTGATGAGCGACGCCCTTTCCCATGCGGCTTTGCCGGGAATTGTGATTGCTTTTACGATCGTTGGTGTCAAAAGCGTTCCGGCAATGATCGCCGGAGCGGCGCTAAGCGCAGTGCTCGGTTTTCTCTTTATCCAGTGGATTCAATCGTCCACCAAAATTAAGGAAGATACGGCTATGGGAATCGTGCTGTCGATCTTTTTCGGACTTGGAATCATGCTGTTGTCCATTGTGAACCGGACGGCAGGGGGAGGCCAGAGCGGTCTGGATTCCTTCATATTTGGCCAGGCAGCTTCCATGACCGGTAAAGATGTTAAGATCATGCTGGTGCTGGCATTTATTGTGATCGCGTTCATATGGATCGGTTTCAAGGAGTGGAAGCTGTTTCTGTTCGATGCGGATTTTGCCAAGGGGCTGGGCTTGTCCGGGCGGGTGATGAACGGGATGTATATGAGCATGCTGATTCTTGTTATTGTCATCGGGATTCAGGCAGTTGGCGTCATCCTGATGTCGGCTCTCCTGATTATTCCCCCGGTAAGTGCGCGATACTGGACCCAGTCCTTCAAGCGGATGCTTATCATTTCCGCTGTATTCGGCGGGGGGGCCGGGGCCGCGGGAACATGGGTCAGCACACTGGGGAAAGGCTGGCCGACAGGACCCTTTATCGTTCTGGTCTCGTCTTCGCTGTTCCTTGTGTCGCTTGTCTTTGGCTTTCAGAAAGGCTGGCTGGCGAAGCTTCTTCACCTGCGGGCGCAAAAGAAAAAATCGGCGGAATCAGCGCATCTGCATACGCCTGAGGAGGGGAAAGCGGTATGAGCTACACAGCCTGGATCTTGCTTACAGCTTCACTTGTCGGCCTAACCTGCGGAATAATTGGAACGTTCCTCATCCTTAGACGAATGGCAATGATGGCGGATGCCATCAGCCATAGTGTGCTGCTGGGGATCGTCGTTGCCTTCCTGATCACCAAGCAGCTGAGCGGCGGACATATGCTGATCGGCTCCATCGTCGCCGGTTTGCTGACAGCCATGCTGGTCCAATTCCTGCACTCCCGCGGCGTAGCCCAGGATGCTTCCATTGGCGTAGTCTTCACCACATTGTTCGCAGTCGGTGTAGTTCTGATTGCAACAAAGGTAGGGAATGCACATCTGGATGTAAAACACGCATTGATGGGTGAAATTACATTTGTTCCGTGGAATACAGTGGAGCTGCCTTGGATAGGGGCCGTTCCTCAAGCAACGCTAATGCTGTTCATTGTACTCATTATTGTTCTTGCCGTTATTCTTGCAATGTATAAAGAATGGAAGATTACATCGTTTGATCCGGCGCTTGCAGCCAGTCTTGGACTTCCGGTCGTATTGATGCACTATCTGTTCATGACGCTTGTATCGGTAACAACGGTGGCCTCATTTGATGCCGTCGGGGCAATTATGGTCGTGGCCATGCTGATTACTCCGGCTGCGTCCGCTTATCTGTGGACAGACCGTCTATCGGTCATGCTGATGCTCAGCGCCGGTTTTGGCGTCCTCTCTGCAGTCGCGGGTTACTATATTGCAGTGTGGCTGGACACCTCAATTTCAGGCTCCATGGCCTTTGCTACCGGACTTGTATTTATAGCAAGCTTCCTGGGTTCTCCGTCAAGCGGTGTGTTGTCCCGGTTTTTCCGGGCTCCAGCAGTGATTGAGGAATAGCATAAGCCAGCACTTTCCTCTGTGATGCGGGCAGACCAGATTATTCTGCTTGAAGACGGATGTATTGCGGACCGTGGAAGCCCCAGCGAATTATGGAGCCGCAACGTGCTGTATCGGACACTTTTTCAGCATAATATGCAGGAGTCTGTATAACCAAGAAGCCCTCAGGTTTCCGCCTTGAAGCGGAGCAATGAGGGCTTGTGTTAGGCTTAAGAAGCAATAATCCGGTTTATACCCTCTGAGGGAATTGGATGAGTATGGCATTTCTTATCATATCCGCCATCATCAACGCTTCACGCTCGATACGGTCATACAGCTGAATACTGAAGTTGTAGTCCTTGTTCAACATCGCTACTGCTTCTGCTTTAGTTAGTGCCAGATGATCGTAGAACATTTTCCTGAACTCATCTTTTGGGAAAAAAGGGTTAATGCGGGCTAGAAATTCAACAATTTGATCCGCATTGGCAGCCCATTTTTTCTCTGCGGCGGCAACTGCATGGGTATCACCTGCTTTCGCAGCTTTGACAAGATCAGCAGCAATTACCAAGTGTTCTTTGATAAGATTGCTATAAGCATTAGCTATACTCTCTCCGTAAAAGGGCTTAAGCGCGTGGCCCATATCCGGCGCATTCTGCAGCAGGCGCGCCAGTACCGCATCGGTATCGGGCAATCCGAAAACAAGACTGGTGATGGCCATTCGTGTCCACGCCACATGCTGCTCCCATAATAAGCGCATATGATTTTTGAATTCAATCTGAGCTTTGGTCAGGCAGATCACCTGTGGACCTGCATGAACAGGAGCCATATTGGGCCATGCGTAGGACGTTCTATTTGCGGAGGGGCCAAAGCCCCCATAAGAATACATTCAATCTAACCTCCCCTGAATACTTATATCCCCATAGTATGGGAATTCCGCCTATGTGTTCACAGATGGCTGCAAAAGAAGGTGGTTTTTACGTTTTCCCCTAAACAAAAAAACGAGATATCCGCTGAGCGGAATCTCGCTTTTTGTTGCAATGGCAGATTAAATTCGAGCAAGCGTGAAGCGGAAGCTATACGGCCGGTTTGCAGGCAGAGTGAACCGTTCATGCGTCGGTGCACCCCAGCTGTCGTCCCCGCCGACACCCATTTGCTTGTAATTGACCCTCAGCACGGTTTTATCCGAAGCCGGCAATTTATAGACGTGATCGCTGGCTTCCAGTTCTTCTGGTTTCCAAGGGAGTACGTTGATTTCCAGCGATGTTGTATTTTCGATATGGATCCCTGATCCATCGCTGCCTTCTGTAACTGAAGCATATCTGACATCTGTCTTGTTCCCGCATTCCTGTGGCTTGAGGTAAGGAGTGAACTGTTCACTGACTTTGCCGCTAAAGCGTCCCAGACGGGCTCCGGTTTGCCGGTCCCAATAGTTCTCATGTGGTCCGCGTCCGTACCATGACACAGTGTCCAGGCTTCCATCAAGCACGAACAGCATTCCGAACTCGGGAATTTCCGGCAGCGAGCTGCTGCCCGGGTTCAGTTCCTGCGAAATCTCCACAGATCCGTCAGGACGGATTTCATAGGTGACCAGTAGAGTGGACACGGGATTGGTGGGCAGCAAGTAGGTTGCCGATACGAAACAAAGATTCTCTTGAGTCCGGGTAGTGAATTGAACAAGACTGCGTTCATAGGAAGCCTTTCTCCAGACAGCGGAACGTTCCTGCAGATGGTTGCCAAGATCATTATCGGTGACGGCTCTCCAGAAATTCGGTCTTGCAGGCTCAATCAGGCGTTCTTTGCCCAGGACTTGATAAGAGAACAAATCTCCGGTTGCCGAATTGAAAGAAAGTGAAAAGTCAGCTCCTGCAATGATCAATGCTTCCTCTTGCTCAGTGATGTGAAGGGGATCTCCTGCTGGAACGGAAAGATTTCCTGCAACTCTTGGAACTAGAATGAACTGTTCCCATGCAATCTCATGGTGGGCATCTGCCCATGCTGCTGCAGCAGGTTGAATGAAGGACAAGGTCAGCACTGCTTCTTTATCATTGGCTATAGAACTAAGCTCATACGGAATGACACAATCGACAGTCTCTCCCGGTGCAGCGGCAATCCGCAGAGAGCCCTCTTGCGAAGTTACGCCTTCCAATTCAATCTTCCAATGTAAATCATATTCTTCGATATCCGTAAATAAGAAGTTATTGCGGATTTGATAAAGACCTTTCTGAAGATCCTGGGCGGTGACTTTTATATTCTGATAGCATTTTTTGACCTCAAGCAGCTTAGGGGTTACTGTCCGGTCTGCAAACAGCAGGCCGTTACCGCTAAAATTCCCGTCATGTGGAGATTCACCGAAATCGCCGCCATACGCCAGATATTCAATCCCCTCTGGAGTTGTAGTGCGGATGGCCTGATCCACCCAGTCCCAGATGAAAGCGCCTTGGAACACATCATATTTGTCGAACATATCGGTGTAGAGATGCAGTCCGCCGCAGGAATTGCCCATAGCATGGCTGTATTCACAAAGGATATAAGGCTTCTGCGGATTGTTTGTCGCATATTGTTCAACGCCGGCAGGCTTAATGTACATCGTAGACTCGATATCGCTCGCCGCTTCCGAAGGTCTGTAATGAAAAATCCCTTCATAATGAACAGGACGGGTAGGATCGGCTGCCCGCAGATAGTCATGCATGGCAATAAAATTATCGCCGCCAAAGGACTCATTGCCGAGTGACCAGATGATAACGGATGGATGATTTTTGTCCCGTTGCATCATGGAATTACAGCGGTCGATGACATTGGCGCGCCATTCCGGCTTGCTGGCGGGAACATTCCCCTCATGCAGCTCTTGTTGTCCATATTGCCAGCTGCCGTGTGTCTCCAGATTGGTTTCGTCGATTACGTAAAGACCGTATTCGTCACACAACTCATACCAAACTGACTGATTGGGATAATGAGAGGTCCGTACCGCATTAATGTTATGGGATTTCATCAGATGAATATCGCGGATCATATCCTCTACGGACAATGCGCGTCCAGTGTCACAAGAGAACTCATGCCGGTTAGTGCCTTTCAGTACGATCCGTTTCCCGTTAATCTTCATTAAGCCGTCTCTAATTTCGAAGGAGCGGAAGCCAACCTTTGTGCTGACCGCCTCTTGAACGGCCTCCTGAGCATCCACTAGCGAGATCACCAGGGTGTAAAGGTATGGTTTCTCCGCACTCCATTTATGAGGCTGAGCTACAGGTGCCGACAGTTTAAGCTGCTGCAAATCTCCTTCCTGAAAAGATACTGCAGCAGCAACCGGAGCTGCCCAGACCCCTTGGCCATTGTTGTCAAAAAGCTGCATTTGCAGCGAGTAATCTCCAGCTTTGCGGCTAAAGTAATCTTCCACTTTGATGGCCACGTTCAGCTCCGCATGCACAAACTCGTTGTCCAGATCGGTCCGGGCCCAAAAGTCGGCAACACGTACGGGAGGTGCGGTATACAAATAAACGTCGCGGAAAATGCCGCTAAGCCGCCAGAAATCCTGGTCTTCCAGCCAGCTCGCATCACACCAGCGGTACACCTCAACGGCCAGCTTATTCTCTCCTGCCTGCAGATAAGCTGTAATATCGAAGTCCGACGGGGTAAAGGTATCTTCACCATAACCGACCAGTTCTCCATTCACCCATATATAAAAAGCAGACTCCACACCCTGGAAGCTGAGGAATACAGGCTGGCCGTCCCAAGCTTGCGGTACATCAAATGTACGTACATAGGAACCTACAGGATTATATAAAGTAGGGGCAAAAGGGGGCTTCAAATCCGGTTCTGACTCTGCCCAAGGATACCGCACATTGGTATATTGAGGGTAATCATAGCCCTGGAATTGCCAATGGGAAGGAACAGGAATATCCGCCCAACTGCTGTTGTCATAATCTGATTTATAGAAATCCTTGCTGCGCTTCTCAGGAGTTTCGGCAAAGGCGAATTTCCAAGTGCCGTTCAACGATTGATAACGGGAGGAGGATTGTTTATTTCCTTGGAGTGCTTGCTCAGCAGTCGGGAAAGACATCATCGAAGCATGCGCTTCCATTCGGTTCAATTGAAAAATCTCCGGATTGTTATTCCATTCGGGATATCCGTTGGCAGGTGGCTGATAGACTAGCTTCTTACGCACTTTAACATCTCCTTATATTGTTATATTCATATTATAGAATGAGAAAGTCTCAAGGTATATATAATGATATTCTTATCAAATAACACAATATGAAACTAAATAGGGCTTTCTTTCGCTAGAAATGAAGGCTAATATAGAAGCAACAATTAGAAACGGAGAATCCTTGTGAAAAGCAAAATGATTTTTTGCCAGACTGATGAGACGATGCTGCTGCCTTTATATGCCACAACCATCGGATATTGGGAGCATCAGGCTGAAACTTTGCGTCCGGCCGGTTTTCCGGATTATCAGATGCATCAGGTGCTTGAAGGCAAAGGTGAACTGAATATTAATGACAAAAGTTACATCGTAGGCCCCGGGGAAGTGTTTTTTCTATATCCTGAAATTCCGCATTTCTATTCTCCGGTTAGCAGGGAGTGGAGGCTGGCGTGGATTTCATTTAGCGGCAGGGAAGCTGCCCAGATGCTGATGTATGCGGGAATACGCGAGTCTGGACCCGGGAGATTAAGAGACGAAGCACTTTTGGAGCCTTTGCGGGAGATGCTTCTTTTGTCTAATGAACATCCGCTTGAAGATGATCTGGAATGCTCCAAGCTGCTGTACGCATTGCTGCTGGATCTGAAACGCAAACTGCTGCCTTCTTCCAATGAGGAAGATGAAATGGAACGGATTAAGCCTGTCCTGCGGCATATCGAACTCCATCTGCACCGGCCGCTGCAGTTAAAAGAACTGGCAGAAGTAGCAGCGGTATCGCCGCAGTATTTGTGCCGGCTGTTTCAGCACACGGTTCATGAGCGGCCGGTAACGTACATTAATAAACAGCGGATTAACCGGAGCAAGCAATTAATGTTTAACGTTCGCGGTAAAAAAATCTACGAAATTGCCCGGGATGTCGGTTTTGAGAATGCCAGCTACTTTTGTGCGGTGTTTAAACGGGTGACAGGGATGAAGCCTGAGGATTTTAAACGATTGCATGGTTTGGATTAAAGGTAAATGCAGGGGGGATATAATCGGACCCTTCATGAATACTACATAACAAAAAAAGGCAGCCCACGGCTGCCGTTCGTCTGCTCATTGTGCTGCATAAATAAAATGCTCTACTGTCCTTACAGTATCTTCGATCTCCGGATTTGAGTTGTCGATCATTGCGACATTCGACGCGGGCAGCGGCCACGCGACAGTGCGGCTGCCAAGCGAAGACCGGAATTCCTGCCAATGCTGAAATTTCCAGTCATCCAAAGACGAGTGCCTGCCTTGAATGCGTTCCCGGTACAAATCCTCGTTGGCCAGTCCGACCAGAACAACCTTGACCTCAACCTCGGGCAGCGTAAGACCAATCCGGGACAGTTCACTGCTAATCCAGTCTGGGTCTGCTGCTTCCTTGGTAAAGGGTCCAACCACGAATACATCGCTATTCAGGCCGATATTATCAAGTGCGGCGTCCATCGTAATGCGGTAACCGAGGTCGCGGCAAAGTCTTTTATATTCTGCGGAATCTCTGTCAGTCGGGTCCAGACCTTGCATGGTCATGATGGCGTCTGCCGCCGGCCGCAGCAGAATATCCATATCGAAGAAGGCGGCTTTGCGGCGTGAGGCTACCGCTTTGGCCAGCGTCGTTTTTCCCGCACCTGCCGGTCCCAGAAAAAATACCAGTTTATTCATCATTCTGCTCTCCTCAAATCCCGATTCATTTCACACCTCAACCAGTATATCCTATCATTTTTTGTAATCCAAAAAAAGGTTGAACAGAGCCAAAGAGGGCGCTCAAGTTCAACCTTTTTTATACCCGGTAGTGTTCACCTTATTTCACAACTTTCTTGCCGGAATTCAATAATTTATGCCACTTCTTGAGGTAGATCACTCTGCGGAACATCGTTTTATCCTTCAGTTGATTAAAGATATAAGCATCCGGCCGCGTATTTACCTCAATAATCCATGGCTTCAAAGCAGAATCCAATCCAATATCCAGGCCTATTTCCTTAAATCCGCTGTGGTTTTTATGGAATTCTTTCGCCACCTGATCCCCTAAAGCTTTTAATCCTTTGATATAGTCTTTTTTCTTGTCTCCTTGCAGGTAAGGACTAAGCAGCGTTTCCAGAGGAAGCGGTTTTCCGCTGTTGTGGAAATTCGTAACGATTTTCTTAGGATGTGCCATCCGCCCGATATATCCGGTACATTCCCAATGGTTCGTGCTGTTCATTTGCGTCATAATGCGCACATCAAAGATACGATTCTGATAAGTTAGCAGATTTATCCCTTGCTGAACCAAATATTCACGCTTTAATTTACTGCTGCCTAGCGAAGTGAACAGAGCGCCGTAAGTTTTAAAATAACGGGGAGTCTCACCCACGTGATAGGCATATTTATGTTCACTATACTTAATAACTTTAATGACACCATTTCCTCCGGTTCCTTTGACAGGCTTTACATATACCATCTTATGCTTGTTAAGCATGGACTGCAGGGCTTCATACGAATAGAGCCGGCTATCGGGCACGAATTGACGGAGCCGTGAATGATTAAGCAGCATTTTTGTTTTGGACCATTTGCTTGCAATGGTAATTGTTTTTTTGGTGGTCGCGGCTTTCTTGGACAGCATCAGCAGGTCACCTCGTTCTAATAGTGGAAGTATAGCTTTACACACTTATATTGCCTGTCTTACGGGAATGGATCATTCCGCAGCCTTCAGCACATAGGATATCGTATGTAAGTCACCGGTCATCAACCACAGGCAAAAAGACGGGGGGAAGCGCGGAAGTTTCATGTATAATTAAGAGAATATGTAGAGGGGTTTGGAGGCAATGTGCAGATGCGGAATTGCCCCTTTTGCCGGTTTCGAGCATTTTGCCTGTGAGGCCTGGTATATTAGGGAACTTGAAAATTAGCAGTAAAAGGAGGATTGCGGCTTGGAGTTATCACTGAAATCTCTGGATTTAAAAGCAGTGGAAGTTGGCAACAAAGCCTTGAATTTGTCCAAGCTAATAAACGAACAATTCAGCGTGCCCGATGGTGTAGTGCTGTCCCAAACTTATTTCGTATGTTCGGAAGCTGAACTGCAGCAGAAGTTGAATCGACTGTCTGAGCGTCTGGAGAGAATGCTTCCTTCCGCTGACGGCTGGGCCGTCCGCTCCACGGCAATCGACGAAGACGGCGGAACGAAGTCCATGGCTGGTCAATACAAGACCGTAATTATTCAACAGTCCTCTCAGCTGCCGGCTGCAGTTGCTGAAGTGCATGAGGGGGCAATTCCTGTGATCATTCAGACATTTATTGAACCGGATTATTCCGGTGTTCTGTTTTCCTGCAACCCGCTTACGGGAGAATCCGAAATAATCATTGAACTTGTAGAAGGAAGAGGAGAAGCTCTCGTGGGCGGGGACACCAATCCAATGGTCCATTACCGGGAAGGCAAATGGAGCGATTCCAGCCCACTGCTCGAACAGCTCCTGCTGCATATGGAACCATGGATTATGAAAGCAAAGGAGCTAATGCAGCAGCAGGTGGACATGGAGTTTTGCATCAAGAACAAATCGCTTTACTGGCTTCAGGTTCGTCCTGTAACAACCGGAGTCCATACCGATTCGTGGGACTACGATTTTGCACATATCCCTGACTCCTTCCTTGAAGAGGACTGGTTTCTTCTTGATCAGTGCACGGAACCCGTTACTCCGTTAGTAAAGAAGCTGGATCCGGGCAATTATTTTCAAATGCCTTATTGGGATATACGGTTCGTTCAGCATTACCCTTACATCAGTCTGAAAAAGAACGTTGGTGCCGCTGCGCCTTCACAACCGGACGACGGGACAAGCATGCTGCTTAGATGGCAGGCGCTTAGAAACAGATACGAGCCGATCTTCGATCAACAGCTGAACGAAAATATTACGCAAGCCTCACTTGAAGACTTATGGGAGAAGACAGCTGCTCGGGTAGAGATCAACCGGTCTTATGTGAGTGAGTATTTGAACCGGGACTGGTTCATGGCACGACGCATCATAGGGAAGGAGCTGGAACAGCTCGTCAGCCGCTATGCTGGAGAGAATGCAGACGTACCGCTTTTATTGTCCTCGCTGACTGGAGAAGTGAACACGATCACGTATCAAAAAACGTTGCAGCTTAACCAATTGGTAAACTCTGCGCGGAAATATCCTGACTTTGGAGAACTGTGCAACAAGGTTAGAAGCAGTGAACCTCATCCATGGGCAGACCAATTTGCTGCTTTCATTTCCCAGTACGGCTACGAGCTTCCGCATCCCTTGGCACTGCACCTGAAGACCTTGGCCGAGAGTCCAGAAACGTTGTTGTCCAGAATTGCCGCTGAACTCCATACCCGCAAGATTTCTCGTGAGGGGAAAGGTCAGGAAAGCTGGAAAGAAGTTGCTGCCAGGATTGGGCAACGGATGGAGCATGACGAGAAAACGGAATTTCATAGGCTGTTAACAGAGTATAGAGCCTACGTGATCCGAACAGAAGATGACGATTATCTGCTCCAGAAAGGTGCATCCTCCATTAGAAGAATCTTGCTCGAAATCGCTCAGCGATTAGTAGACTGCGGTAAAATAGAAAGCAGGGAGTCTTTATTTTTCCTCTATCCCGATGAAATACATAAACTGATCTCCGGTGCCCGCCAAAGTGTGGAAGAAACGGAACTCCTTCAACGGGAAAAAAGCTTTGCCGCAGCAACAGCAATTAACCCTCCATTACTTCTGAAGCCCGGAAATGCGCGGAAGGTGTCCGAAGACCAAAAGCTGCAGGGGGTAGCTGTGGCTCAAGGATGCAGAAGTGGAAAGGTCTTTAAATTAATGAATCCGCTGGACCGGGAAAGCTACAACCAGATTCCGGAAAATGCGGTCATCGTAGCTCCAATCCTGACGCCCAATCTGACTTATGCGATCTTGGAATGTGCAGCAATCGTAACCGAAGTGGGCGGTTTCTTATCGCACGGAGCTATTTTTGCCCGGGAGATGGGCATTCCGGCGATTGTTCAGGTAGAGGCTGCGACAAGTCTTCTCCAGAATGGCGATGAAGTACAGGTAGATGCAAAACGGGGAGTAATTGAAATACTGAAGCGAAACTCAAATCCATCATAGGAAGTGATCTTTCATGAAGCTGCCAGTCTTGAACCAAGGTCTTGCTGAACAAATCCAGCAGTCAGAAATTGACTATTTAACCTCAAGAATTAGCTCCATCCGCGAATGTGAAGGTAACCCGGAGGGTGTTGAGATTGTCCGTTTCGGCCACACCACTGGTTTCTATATCAGGACCATGCCATGGAGCCTGTTCAATTCCGTTAAAGGAATCTCTGATCAGGACGTGGACAAGCTGGAGGAGATCATCCGATTTTATGCTGCCAAAGACAGAGCTTTCCAGATCGATGTGGATCCTGTTCATTGCAGCTCCAGGCTTTTTAAAGGGTTAGCTGATTATGGACTTTACCAGAGTGGGTTTCATGCTGTACTGTATGGGCTGCCGCATCAAACGCCGTCTGAACTTCCATCCAAGATAACAATTGTCGAAATTGATAACGTAAATTCCTTTGACACTTATGCAGAAATCCATTGCCTAGCTTCCGGCATGCCGTTGTCCGATAAGATTCATTTCGTGAATAATAACATAGGATTGCTGAATAGGCCGGGGTGGAAGCTTTTCGCAGGTTATTGGGAGGGGCTTCCGGCAGGAGTGGCTGCGATGCATATAAACGGCGATATCGCCTCCTGCACACTCGCCGCAACAATTCTGGAATACAGAAACCGGGGGATCCAGACTGCACTATTGGACAAGAGGATGCACGAGGCTCACTTGGCAGGTTGCCGGCTCATAACGGCTCAGGCGGGTTTTGGTTCTACGAGCCAGAACAATATGGAACGGGCCGGATTTCAACTGGCTTGGACAAGAGCGGTTTGGACAGCCCGCCTTTAATTTTTATAGAATCAAATGGATTATCCGTTGTGATGACGTTCAGGGTTCAGTATGGTATTATTAACAGCATTTCTTGGCAGGGAAAAACAGCCAGTCTCCGGTTTATGGAGAGCTGGCTGTTTCATGATCTCACCTGATTATGCTTGAAGCACCTCCGCAACATCCCCCTTGTGCAATGAGCAAAAGGCTGCAAATCCGCCACCGCGCGCGCGAAGCTCCTGGAAGCTGCCAACCTCAGCGATTCGTCCGTTCTCCATATAAATAATTTCATCATACAATCCCAACAATTCCTCATTCATATTATGGGTTATCGTCATTAAGGTCAGCTCTTTAAGCGTGAGCAGTCTGCTTTCGATTTCATAAGCGGTCTGCATATCAATCGCGGAAGTTCCTTCATCCAGAATCAGGATCGGCTTGCTGCGGATCAGCGCCCGGGCAACGGCAATCCGCTGCCGCTGGCCGCCGGAGAGCTGTGAGCCGTTCTCACCAACGGTAGTCAGCAGTCCACTGGGCATCTTCTCCACAAACTTATGGACTCCGCTGGTATGAAGAGCAGTTTCCATAACTTCCTCGGAGAATTCCTCATGTAAGCAAATATTCTGCTTGATGTCCGTATCGAACATATAGACATTCTGATGGATGGTCGCTGTCATTTGCTGCAGCTGCTCTGGGTCAAGCTGTTTGAGGTTGATCCCATCAAGGGTGATGGAGCCTTCATACCTGTCATAATACCCGCTAAGCAGTTTAACAAGTGTAGATTTACCACAGCCGCTTCGTCCGACCAGTGCATATTTTTTTCCTTTTTGCAGGGAAAGGTTGATGTCTGAAAGCACCTGATTTCCTTGCTGATAGGCAAATTGTAAGTGGCTGACCTGCAGATTCTCGTTGAACACAGGTTCGAGCAAATCTGACTTCGGCTGTGCCTCTTCGCTTGTCAGATGATTGATCCGTTGCACAACAGGTTTGACACCTTGAATTTTGGGCAGATTCTGCATCACGACCAGAACAGGTCCCACAAACCCGCCGCTCAGCTGGACAAGGGCAACTAGGCTCCCCGCTGAGAAGTCTCCGGAAATAATCAGATAAGCGGCAATAAAGACTACTGAAAATTGAGTGAGAATGGCCAGCGTTTGGGAGAGGCTCTCATTGGCGGCAAACAGCCGGTCAGCGGCAAAACGGGTGTTTGCTGCTGCGGTGTTCTCGTGCTGGAATTTCTGCTCCGTGTGTTTGCCCATGGCATAGGATTTGATCACTTCATAACCCGATAATAAATCCTTAACGCTAGTGGTAAAAATGGACATCCGGGCAGATACGGCGCTTTGTTTGTCCTGCAGAGCTTTGCCGAAGAGGGAAGGGACGGCAAACATCAGAATCATGCATACCACCAGGATCAAGGTAACCAGCGGGCTCAGGTAGAGGAGTGCAATGAGGGAGGCTGCAAAAACCACAACATTCTGCAGGGTAAGCAGCAGGGGTTGGATATAGTTATCCTCCAGCAGTTTGATGTCATTGGTGAGTGCCGACAAATAATCAGCCGTGTTGGACGAAGTGAATTCTTCTGCATTTCTGCGGAATACTCCACGGAATACCCGCTCTCTCAGTGACAGGGTCAGATTGCGGATCAAGGCTTTGCTGCAAATGGCATATATGAAACCGAACAAGCTTAGCAGCAGCAAATAAGCAACCGACAGGATCAGAATTTTTTTGAAAAGTAACATGTCACCCTGCATGGCGGCATCGATTACCTTTTGCAGAATGATCGCAACCAGTACGCCTGCTGCCGAGGTAATGATGCTGAACAGCAGGGTAACCGCAAGCAGCATTTTGTTTTGACGGATGGACTGTTTCATCAAATAGCCAACTCCTAGAATTAGATTATCATTTAATTGATAAGGTGACAGTATCATATTAATATTAAATATGTCAAACACATTAGATGTTTATCTTATTCGTGCGCACAAAAAAACTTCCCTCTAAAAACTCTCGGGAAGTCTATCAATGCTATAGCAGAAAATGTTCAAGATCAGCAATTAACTGCCGCAAGTTGTCTGAGTCCAGATGATAATACACCTTGCCGTTTTTTTTCTCAATTCCGACCATACCGCAGGCCAGCAGCACATTCATATGATGAGACATGGTGGCAGCTGTTAAGCCCATCTGATCTGCAATTTCCAGATTGTATTTCGGACTGACCTTGAGCGACGCCAGGATTTGCAGTTTGCTGTTGTCCCCGAGTGCCTTCATCCGAAGCAGCAGAAAATCTTTGGAATCGGCATGGCCCTTGCTGGCTACCGGAAGCAGATCGACGAACAGGCCATAGTAGCAATGCTTGGCGAACATCACCTGTCCAAGCGGAACAATTAAAGAAGGATGGACAGAGGGTGCATCGCTAAACATCTCCACCAGCTTAATAAATTGTACATCGTCCTGCCTTTGCACGGATTGAACATACTTGGAAATCAGCTTATTCAGCGGCTTCTCCAGTTCCTGGCACACTTGTTCAAATGCAGACAAGTTATTGTTGATGATCCGGGTCAGCGCCAGGATTTGTGTACGCGGCTGCTGCAGCAGCCTCAACATTTTCCATTTCATCCCTTCTTCAAGAGGACTGTCGCTCAGGAAGGTGATAATATCAGCCAAAGATAGAATTCCGAACGGTGAGGTTTTCTGCTGTTGGTAATTTTGCATGACTTCCATATCGAGCAGGATATTCCATATTTCTTCATGAAGCACCTCATCCGGCACTTCTGCAAGCGAGTTTAGCCAAGCCGTATTTTCACTGAGCAGCAGATGGAGAACGGAGAAGAAGGAGTCATTTTCATCCCCGAAAAAGAAGTCTGCTTCCTTATCAAGCACACGATATTTAAGAAAGGTATGGATGTACTTGTCTACTATTTTCAAATGTTTGCTGTAGAAGGCTTCTCCGTCCAGCCCAAATTTGTTCAGGTCTTCAATCGTCCCTTTCTTGTAAGTCTCCACATGGCAACTGACGTAGAGCAAACCCAAGGTCTCAAAGACGGGATCCAGCCGTTCATGAATGTTGAGGTTCATAGGTCCTCCATAGTTTTTTTAGTTTGGTGCTTATCTAATTCATTATATTTTCATTAAATAGGATTATCAAGTTTCAACTTGACAGTCACAAGTATAAGGATATTATAGATATAGTAAGTCCTTGAAAATGAAAACTTACGATTTGAAAGTCTAGGTTAGCACTTCAAGAGTAAAAATATGTTGTATTCCCGGATATAAAAAGTCTTTAATAGCCATCAAGGAGGATGAGATTTATGATTTACGATTGCGCGATTATCGGTGGGGGACCTGCCGGGCTGAATGCTGCCCTAGTGCTTGGCAGAGCAAGGAGAAGTGTGGCTCTGATCGACAACAACCGGCCTAGAAATGCTGTTACGCATGCGTCTCACGGTTTTATTACAAGGGATGGAGTAACACCGGCTGAGTTCAGGCGCCTGGCACATGAGGAACTGCAGCGTTATCCGTCTGTAGACCATTTGCCGTTCGAGGTGGTCTCGGTCTCTCAAGCGCAAGGTGGATTTGAGATAGAGGATTTGGGAGGGGGCCGTGTTCAAGCCCGGAGGCTGATCCTGGCGACGGGTCTAAAGGAGATCTTTCCGGAGATCGAAGGTTTACGTCCTTTATACGGTAAAAGCCTGTTTAACTGTCCTTATTGTGACGGATGGGAGCTGAGGGATCAACCATTGGCCATTGTCTCTGAGTATCCGACCGTATTCCATATGGCTAAGCTGCTCCTCAATTGGAGCAAGGATTTGCTTGTGTGTACACATGGCCAGGCGTCCTTGACCGAGGAGCAAAAACAGCAGCTTGAATCTAAAGGAATCGTCGTGATCGAACAACCGGTTACGGCTTTCCACGGCCAGAACGGCCGGCTTGAGCACATTCGTTTTGCAGATGGAACTAGTGTGGCCAGAACCGGCGGCTTTGTAGCTCCGAAATTTGTGCAAAGCTCAACGTTAGGAGAGCAATTAGGCTGTGAAATAACGGAGCTTGGAGGGATTCGGACAGATGACAAGGGACAAGCTTCTGTCTCCGGTACATATGCCGCAGGTGATGCTTCGTACTTCGGACCTTCCCAATTAATTTTTGCCGCAGCCGATGGCAGCCGAATTGGAATGAACGTAAATATGGATCTGACAGAGGAAGATTTCAACAGTTGAAATCCTCTTTCCGGTCAGTTACCGAAACAAAACAAGCAATTCTTCGTCTATAGGTAAGTAATGGAAACGGAGGGTTTACCATGTCACTGCCTATTCAAAAGTCACAGAAGCAAGTCCGCATTTTCAGACTTACCGCTGCATGCATGTTATTGAGTATATGTCTTGCCACACCTGCCCGGGTATCTGCCGATGCCGGAGCAGTTTCCCGAATGAGTGGCGGGCAAGCAGCTAAGGCAATTTCAGGTTCTGCAATTAAACCTCAGGTTGCCGCTGCCGTCTCACCTTATGCTCCGGTTCTCACAACGTTCAACATTGAGGGTAAACAGCTGAAAGCACTGGCGTACAGTGCGGATGGAACCCTGTTGGTCCAGCTGATGCCGATTGCCCGGGCCATGGGATATACGGTGGAAGATCAGGCCGGGACCGGTGATCTAACGCTCAGCAAACCGCGGCGCGTGATCAAGTTAACTCTTTACAATAGTTCTTATAGTGTCAACGGCCTAACTTCTTCAGCCAAAACACCGTTTGTTAGAGCGGGTTCCACTTATGTGCCGCTCCGCCAGCTAGCTACAATGTCAGGTTATGATATTGTGCTGAAGGGCAAAAACAGCTATCTTCTCCATTCACGTCCGGAAAATGAGCTGACGATTTCCGCTTCCGGTGAGCTGGCGGTAACTACAGAGCCTTATTCATTTTCTATCCGTTATCCCGTTCTTTCCGGTTCTGCGCACAAAGAGGGTATTGATAAGATTAATCACTTCCTCCAGAACAAGGCAGAAGGCTGGAAAACACAGGCCGAGCAAGAGCTTGCGCAAGCTTGGGCAGCACATCCCAACAAGGACAAAATTATAGACTACGCGCATATCTTACCCTACGGGCTCCAAGTGGAGTGGACGATCGCTTACAATGAAAAGGGCCTGCTCAGTCTGTACGCGGATACTTATCAATATATGGGCGAATCCAAGCAGGACAAAAGCATCCGGTACAGCTGGACCTTCGATCTCGCCACAGGAGAGGAGCTGTCACTGCAGCAGCTTGCAGGGAATAATCCGAATTACCAGACACAGATTAATCAGTATATTAACCTGAAGATTGCTTCCGGGGAAGCAGGCTCTTTCGCACCGCTTCAGTTTCCGGGAATCGAAACCTCCAGTACTGGCTGGTATCTGCTGGATGGACGGATAGTTGTATATGTGCAGCAAGTCGCCGCCCACTTCATCCATGATGGAATCTTTGAAATGCGGATACCGCTCTCCAGGATTTCGGAAACTGAGAATTGACATATCGCAAAATATCGATATAATAAATTCCATGAAACCTATTGATGTATTTAAAGCATTGTCCAATGAATCGCGGATTCAGATCTTACAATGGCTCAAGGAACCTAATCTTCATTTTACACCCCATGAAGGGATTGATATGACGGAAACAGGGGTATGTGTCAGTCAAATTACCGATAAGCTGAATATGACTCAATCAACGGCCTCCCAGTATCTTTCGATACTGCAGAGAGCAGGGCTTATTACAACCAAACGTATTGGCAAATTTACGTATTACCAAAGGGATGAAGAAGCGATTCTCAATATGGCTGAATACATGAAGCAAGAAATGTAAGGCACAAACTGAGTTCTTGATCTAAGAATTCGGTTTTGTTTTAAGTTAACAATTCGATAATTCGTAATATGTAGATTTTTATGATTAATCATATCTATAATTCGCGAAATATCTTTATATACAACTACAACTTAGGAGCTGAACATTACATATGTCTACGAACTGGAAGATATACACACTCGCCATCATTAGTTTTTTAGTCGGAACCTCGGAATACATTTTATCCGGGATTTTAGATAAGGTTTCACTTTCGTTTGGTGTATCGCTAGCGTCTGCAGGTCAACTGATTACGATTTTCTCATTGGTATATGCGCTTTGCACACCTGTGCTTATGGCTTTGACAGCAAGCATGGACCGCCGCAAATTAATCGTCTCTGCACTCGGTGTATTTGTTGTATCCAACATTCTTGCTTTCGTGCTGCCTGGGTATGGACTATTCGTGGCTGCACGCATCCTGATGGCGCTTGGAGCCGGAGTAGTCGTGGTTACGGCCTTAAATATTGCTGCCAAAATCGCTCCTGAAGGCAAACAGGCCAGCTCCATCGCAACGGTCGTCATGGGATTTACGGCATCACTTATTATCAGAGTCCCTCTGGGACGGATGACCGCGGATATCCTGGGTTGGAAGTTTGTGTTTGGCGGAATTGCTCTGCTGGGCATCTTGGCAATGATCATTCTCTTGTTCACCATACCGAATATTAAAGGAGATTCACCTGTACCGCTGCGTAACCAATTAGCACTGCTGAAAAAGCCAAAAGTAGCACTCGGGTTGTCCATTTCTTTCTTCTGGCTTGGCGGTTATTCTATTGCTTATACGTATCTGTCTCCGTTTCTGCTCAAAGTATCAGGTATAAGCAGCGGTTACATCAGCGGGGCTTTGCTGGCTTTTGGGATCGCCAGTATGATTGGCTCAAAGGTTGGCGGCTACAGTACAGACCGCTGGGGAGTACAACGTACCTTATTCAGCGGAATGGCGCTTCATATCGTAATGCTGCTCTTGTTAGCTGTAGTTAAGGACTCTTTGGCCGGAGTATTGGCCGTATTGGTATTATGGTCATTTGCTGCCTGGTCGTCCGGACCGACACAGCAATATTATTTAACAACGATTGAGCCTGAAGCCTCTGGGGTTATGCTAGGTCTGAATCAGTCCATGATGCAGCTCGCGATGGCTGCCGGAGCGGGATTCGGCGGCATAGCCATCAATAAAGTTGCTTTGTCCTCCATTACATGGTTCGGTGCTGCCGGCGTTGCCCTGGCGATAATTGCTGCTTTTACGCTTTACCGTCTGGATTCCGCACATCAATTGACAGCCTGCTCATTAGAATCTTATAATAAAATGACTTAAACGTATAAGTTGACCTTTTAATATTAATTTATAAGGAGCGATTATTATGGAATTGGCAGCATTTATCCACGAACCGAAGGGGGCATTTTCCTATGCGGTTAATCAGGAGACCCTTCATATCCGTATCAAGACCAAAAGAGATGATATTCAAGCCGTTAAGCTTCTTCCTATTGACCCGTACAACTGGAAGCCTGTAAGCAAAGGTTCACATGTGTGGGAGTTTGCAGTAAAAACCATACAGCCTGTGGAGATGAAGAAGGAATATGTTACCCGTCTGCATGATTGCTGGTTTGCAGAGGTGCCGGGGTTCAAATGGAGCAGAATCCGCTATGGCTTTATATTGGATGACGGGCAGGAGCTGTGTTTTGCCGGATCCCATAGCTTCATCCCGCTGCAGAAAGACTCGCCGCCGCCTGCCGACCATACAAATTATTTCAACTATCCCTATATTCTCGAAGATGATCTTTATAGGGCACCCGCTTGGGTAAGGGATACCGTGTGGTATCAGATTTTTCCGGACCGGTTCAACCGGGGAGCTGCCGGGGAACAGGACAATCTGCTCGCTTGGGGCAGCGATGAACTGGACGGCCCTGAGAAGAAATTTGGCGGGGATCTGCAGGGCGTGACAGAGAAGCTGGATTATATCCGAGGTCTTGGTTGTGACGGGATTTACTTTACGCCTATCTTTGAGTCACCTAGCTCGCATAAATACGACACCAAAGATTATTTCCGGATCGACCCACAGTTTGGTGACAATGAGAGCTTTGGACGGCTGGTGGAGGAGGCGCACAAGCGGGGCATTAAAGTGATGCTGGATGCCGTGTTCAACCACTGCGGGCATGAGCATCCCTTCTGGCAGGATGTATTGAAGAATGGACAAGACTCGCTCTACTTTGATTACTTTTATATTATGGACCCGGACAAACCTGTGGTATCAAATTCTATGGCGGCTACGGCGGATGACGATGATTTGGGAGCACATCTGAACTACCGGACTTTTGGATTTGCCGAAAATATGCCAAAATGGAATACAGAAAATGCAGAAGCAAGAGAGTACCTGCTGAGTGTAGCTGTGTATTGGACTGAGCGATATAATATAGACGGCTGGCGGCTGGATGTTGCCAATGAAGTGCCCCATGATTTCTGGCGGGAATTCCGCAAAAAAATCAAAGGCATTAACAAAGAGATCTATATTCTCGGTGAAAACTGGTTTTACTCCAACCCTTGGCTACAGGGCGACCAGTTCGATTCGGTTATGAACTATGAGTTCACGGCAGCAGTTACCCGTTTCTTCGGGGTCCATCTTCAGAATCAGGAACGGTTTACAGCAGCAGATTTTGTATATGCGATTAACGGGCTGCTCGTCAGCTATCCCAAACCTGTGATGCAAAATATGTTCAACCTGCTGGACAGCCATGATACCGCACGAGTTCTCCACATCTGCGGGGACAATGCAGAACTGGTGAAGCTAGCCTATGTCTTCCAGCTTACGTACGGTGGTTCCCCAAGCATTTATTATGGTGGCGAAGTGGGTCTGGGCGGGGATGAACACCACAACCGGCAATGTATGCCATGGGATACTGCGAAGCAAAACCAGGATCTCTATCAGACCATCCGCCGGTTGATTGAATTAAGAAAGCAATACAACGTGTTCAAGGAAACTGATATCTCATGGCTGTCCATTGATGATGAGACCGGAAGCTTGATTTATTCAAAAGAATCACAAGGCAGCACTCTGTATGTGCTGATTCATAATTCACCGGTGGCGGCAAGCCTCAACCTTCCCGTTGAACTGAAGGATCAGTCGCTGCAGGACATTTTTGCCGGAGAATCCGTTCGCCTGTCAGATGAAATCAGCATGGAACCTTACTCCTTCCGGTTGCTGGTTCACTAAAGTAAAACGTAATTATTTTGGAGGTTAATGTTAATGAATGCAGAGGGCAAACCAGCTATTCTAGAATCGATGACAATGTTTGTACCACAAGACGCCAATCGCGGCATTTCTTTTACCAATAAGGAAGCGGCCTTTTACTTCACTCAATCGCACCTGACGAATCATCCGGAGCATGCCCATTTTGAAGGATTCAATGTGGCCAAGAACAGAATTTTCGGCGGATATTCTCTATTTATAGATAAGCAAAAGCTAGATAATCGAAAGTCGGATGTCTGGGTGTATCCCTATAAAATGCTTCGCAAACACGGGGAACTGACCGAAGAGCTCTGGATGTTTGATTACAAAAATGTAATAGAAGTAAGTCTGGAAGGCGGCTCCGGGCAGGCTGCCGGAATTGTTTTAAACGGTGAGGATGTTGAATGTATAGCACTAAATCATCAGATTGCTTTGTTTGCCTCCATGGAGGGAGACTGGATTATTGCTGTAGGCTCCAAAAACAACCAGCCGCTCTCTATGGACAACGGAATTGTAACCAGCTCTGGTAACTCAGATGGCTTTTACATTGCGGTTAGCAAATCGGCCGCTGAGGCAACTGCCTTGATTCAGGATGCCCAGAAACATGCTGCCCGCTGGAAAGCGGATCGTGTGAAGCGGATGGAAGACTTTTTGAACCATAATGTATATGTAGATTCCAGCTCGGAGTCGCTCACCCTTGCGCTGAATTGGCTGAATCTCACGATGGATCAATTGGTGACAAGGCAGCAGGGAGAGGGAATTTACGCCGGTCTGCCCTGGTTCAATGAGTACTGGGGACGCGATCAATTTATTGCTCTTCCGGGTGCAGCGCTCGTAAGCGGACAATTCGAGACGGCCAAACACATCCTGTTATCTTTTGCGGAATTTCAGGATACCGAGGAGTCGTCCAGAACTTTCGGCAGAGTGCCGAATATTCTCGCTCCCCAGAACATTGATTACCATACCACTGACGGTACACCACGTTTTATTATCCAGCTGCAGGATTATGTGAAATACTCCGGCGACACTGCAATCATCACACAGTTATACCCGGCGGTGCAGAACAGTATAGAAGGGTCGATCCGCAACTGGGTGGATGACAAAGGATATCTTACACATAAAGACAATGAAACGTGGATGGATGCCCGCGATGCCGATCTGAATTCTTATTCGCCAAGGGATACCCGGGCCAATGATATACAAGCACTTTGGTACAATCAGCTTCGGGCGGGCGTATATTTTGCGGAGGTTATGAATGATCAAGAAAATGCAGCCAAATGGGATGCCATTGCTGAGAAGTTAAAGGGCAATTTCGAGCTCGATTTCCGTGATCAGGCACATCCTTATCTGGCAGACCGGTTGACTGCGGAGGGTGAAGCGGAATTCTCCTTGCGTCCGAACCAGCTGTTTGCTCTGGATATGCTCGAAGACAGTGAATTTAAGAGCAAAGTTATCCGCACGGCATGGGAGGAACTGGCTTATCCTTGGGGAGTTGCCTCACTCGACCGTCAGCATCCGTTGTTCCATCCCTTTCACCTAACGGAGCTTTATCACAAAGATGAAGCTTATCACAACGGCGCGGTATGGACCTGGTTAAACGGCATCGCCATGCAGCGGATGATTGAAGCAGGCCAGCCAGAAACGGCATACAAGCTGTTCCGAAATATGAACTGGCAAGCGCTGAATCTCGGTGTGGTCGGAGGACTGAGTGAGAATCTGGATGCTTACCCTCAGGAGGGTGAGGACTGGGCGAAGCTAACTGGAGCTTATTTGCAGGCCTGGTCCAATGCGGAGCAGTTGCGGGTCTGGTACCAATATTTCCTTGGCATCCAGCCGGATATGATCCGCCGTACGCTTACGCTTGCACCCAGAATCCCTGAAGAGATCAAAGATTTGCACTATCAGGTCAAAGTAGGTAACGGCAGTATTAATGCAGCCTATTCCGCGGAAGCTTCCGGACAGACCTATCAATACAGCTTTAATGGAATTGGGCTGACTGTAATTATTGATATTTTGCCTTTTGAGATCGCGAGAATAGAGATTGAATCCAATACCATGCTGGAGATTAACCGGACTGAGCATACATTAAAGATTACTCAGCGTGATGCGGAGGGTAAGATCATTACAAGCACTGTCATACCACAATCAGATGAGAGAACCCGGTGGCAGTCGCAAAGCGATCAGATCTTTAAGGATGTGAAATTTGCAGAGCCATTGCCTCTGAATGCGCATCTGGTGATGCGGCGGTACAATGTTTCAGCAGAAAGCCGGAGTGACTAGAGGATGTCTTCAAACTGGAAGAGCTTTGGGGAAGCAGAGATTTAGCATTGAAAGTAGTGGCCCTAAAGCCCGCAGCGGGTTTGTTTGCTCGTTACGGACTCAGGAGGCGCTATGGAGAGTAAAACCCCTGTTTATTCTCTTTTGCGGACCCGGGCGACCTTATCTGCTCTGCATTCTATCTAAAAACGGCCAGCAGTGAGAAATAACTGCGCTGGAGTCCGTTTTCCTACTGTAACAGGCTAAAAGCTCCAGATAAGAGCAACCCGGTCCGTTCGTGCTCAGAGCACCCATGATTCCTTAGGGCATACAGCAGCAGGTTTTGGCGGGGAAGCGGTTTGAAGATACGCCGTAGAATAACAGAATGTTGAAGCCGCCCTTTTGGGCGGTTTTTTAAAACATAATTTATTTGAGGACGGCGAAGCCGCTTCCGCTTGTGACAGAGGAAAAGTTACGTACGATGTCGCTTTCGATACGCCATTGGCGGCTCACCGACAATTTTCTTGAATACGGAGTTAAAAGTGTCAATATCCCGGTATCCTACCGACTCGGCAATCATGCTGATCTTGAGATCAGAGGTGCGCAGCCGTTCGCAGCTTTTTTGAATCCGCAGATGCTGCAGATAGGAGCCAAAGGACTGGCCGGTATGCTTGAGAAACATACGTTGAAGATGCCGGCTGCTCCAGCGGGACATTTGGGCCAGATGGGCAAGAGTGATTCCCTCGGAAAGCTTCTGCTCCATAAATAGAATGACCTGGGCGAAATCGGAAGCCTCGATTGTGGACCTGTCTTGATCCGCATATAGTTGTCTGTATACGGTGACTATCAGCTGGCTCAGCAGTGTTTGCAGCATAGTTACGGAGCCGATGCCAGGCACAGACATTTCGCGGTGTAGATTCAGCATTAGTTTCTCTATCGAGCCGTCCCAATCCGAGATGGAAAAATAAGCTGAGCCGCTGCTGCCGAGTGACTGCAGATGTTCTATAATTGGTGATTCTTCTTGCAGCAGGATGGACAAACGGTCCAACATATGATCATCAAAAAGACAGTTGTAGACAATCAAAAGGTCCTGTTCTGGATGAGATGTGGCCGGCCGGAACACATGGGACACGCCCACCGGAATCACGAACAGCATGCCTTTGCGAACCGGAATCACAGCTTGATCCATGTGATGAAAACCCCGCCCTTCAGCGACGTAGCAATATTCAATAAAGTCATGGGAGTGATAAGGAGCGAAGAAGTTTTCCGCGTAGCGGTTGACCAGCAAGTGCAGATTGTTCTGCAGCAAACTCTCGCTTTTGAACAATTGTGCAGATCGTTGCATGTAATCTCCTCCCATCAAAAATGGCATGATTTCAGGGATATATTGACCGGATTACCGGGTAATGAAAGCGGTACCGAAGCTATAATTATAGAGCAATGCTTAAATTATAGCTATAGAGGGAGGATCACACCGATATGTTCGCAATAGAAAAACTTCGCTGTGAGTACAAACAAAACCCGCTCGGCATCGATCTCGCTGCACCCCGAATCAGCTGGCAGCTGGTAACGGATCGCAGAGATTGCAAACAGGCTGCTTACCAGATTCAGGTTGCTGTGGATAGCGGCTACCGTGAAATGAGCTGGGATTCCGGCAGAGTGGAGTCATCGCAGTCCATTCATGTCGAGCTGGATCAGGTGAAGCCGGACGCGCGCACGCGTTACTATTACCAAGTTAGGGCATGGGATCAAACCGGAGTGTGCTCCGGCTGGTCGGAGACTGCATTTTTTGAAACCGGGCTGATGGGTGAGCCATGGGAGGGAGAGTGGATCAGTGCTCCAACCGAGTATTTCACTGAAGATTCCGAGGTTTGCCCGCAGCTTCGTACATTCGTTGAGCTTAATGGGATGGTTGCAAGTGCAAGAATTTATGTTACCGCACTGGGTCTGTACGAGCTGCAGTTGAACGACCGGCGTGTAGGAAATCATTATTTTACTCCCGGTTGGACGAGTTACGGCAAACGCTTACAGTATCAAACGTATGACGTAACCAATCTCTTGTCCGGGGGGACAAATGTGCTAGGCGTACTGCTGGGGAATGGCTGGTACAAGGGACATCTGGGATGGAAAAAGGAGAAAAAAATCTATGGATCAACAACAGCGCTTTTACTGGAACTTCATATAAAATACATGGATGGCAGTACGCAGCGCATCCATACCGGTCAAGGCTGGGAGGCGGCAGAAAGCGCGATCCGCATGTCGGATATCTATATGGGTGAGACTTACGATGCACGGCTGGAGCGTAATCTTATGAGTACATCGGAAGCAGGATGGCATCCCGTTGCTGTCATCGGGCATTTCAAAGATATTATTGTGGCACAGGAAAATGTTCCTGTAACCCGGAATGAGAGTCTGCAGCCTATTGCACTCCTGACAACTCCCCAAGGCGATAAAGTTCTGGACATGGGGCAGAACATGGTCGGTTGGCTCAAATTTTCGGTACAGGGGAAGGCCGGAGAGACCGTTGAACTTCAGCATGCCGAAATATTGGACCGGGACGGCAATTTCTACCGGGAAAATATCCGTAGTGCGATGCAGCTCGTTCGCTATACGCTGAAGGGTGATGAAATAGAGAGCTATGAGCCTCATTTCACCTTCCAGGGGTTTCGTTATGTGAAGCTTACAGGCTTCCCGGAAACCGTTCAACTTGAGGATTTCACAGGTGTGGTGGTGCATTCAGATATGGAGCGTACCGGGGACTTCCAGTGTTCGGATCCATTGGTGAACCAGCTGCATCACAATATCCTTTGGGGGCAGAAGGGGAACTTTCTGGATGTGCCAACCGACTACCCGCAGCGGGATGAACGGCTCGGCTGGACCGGTGATGCGCAGATGTTTGTCCGCACAGCTTCGTATCTGATGAACACTGCGCCGTTCTTCACCAAATGGCTGCGGGATTTGAAGGCGGATCAGACCCCTGAAGGAGGCATTCCGTTTTATGTTCCCAACCTGACGGAAGCTTTCTCTGAAGGCTGGGGAAAGACAAGCAACTCGTCGGCAGCTTGGGGTGATGCAGCTGCAATCTGTCCATGGACGATCTATGAAATGTACGGCGACGTCGGGCAGCTACCAATTTACTTACGGGTATCCTTCGTAAATGCCGTAATTGCTGCTGTTCAGACTCGGCAGTGTCAGGTTCTTACTCCACAGTGAGAGCCTGCCGCTGTTTTTTTTCGCTTAATTAGACTTTATGATCTTTGCACTTACGCTCTGGCAAACGTCTTATCTGCATACAAAACCTAGAGGAAAACATTAAAGTACATAGCTAAACTTTTTTAAATTAATATTGCGGCTAATCAAGAGTATGCCGGCTTTAGCTTAGCACTTGCATAAATGTTGTACGATTAAATTAGAAACGTAAGGAGGAGATCTTACTTGGAAAAAGATGATTTTGCTTTGACGCTGCACTTGAGCGCAAAGCCCGGCGAAATCTTTACTTTCGGCACTTATCCGCAGACGGTTGGCGGCGAGGACAGAACACCGATTAAGTGGCGGGTGCTGCAAAATTCGGGTAGTGAGCTATTCATTTTGAGCGAGTACATTGTGGATTGCAGGCGATATCATGGGGAGTATGCTGATATTACATGGCGTGACTCTGATTTGCGAAGGTGGCTGAACGATGAGTTTTATAATGCCGCGTTCAATGACTCTGAGAAGAGGTTCATCAAGACTACACATTGCGCTGGCAATGGAGAGGGTAGTGCAGACACGGAGGACAAGGTTTTTTTGCCCAGTGTTTCGGAGGTGAAAGAACTGACCACTAAACTTGATGAAGTCACTTTAAGTGCGAAACGTCGGGCAATAGCAACAGAATTTGCCAGAATAAAAAAGAACGATGGATGCCACTTGTACGTGTATAATAAAAAAGTAAAAAATGACTACATCACCGCGGAGGGTGAAGAATTGGGCTGCTCCTGGTGGTGGCTGAGAACTCAGCTGGGCAGTTCTTCACGCGCGTTTTTTATTGGCCCTCGCAGCAGTATTCGCAGTTATGGACGTGTCACCTTAGCTTGTTACGGTGTGCGTCCCGCTTTAGTAATACATCTTCAATGATAACGATTGGCGCTGGATTATTCATGGAATCGGCCATCCTTTCCGTAGAAATACCTCTCTTAGGTTATGCTGCGTAATCTCTATAATGAAGGTGTATTGCATAGAAAGGAGGAGCATCGGCTACAGCTACGATCAAGCACCTACACATTTTGGAGGAGGAGTATAATGCGCAGCAAGTATCTTGCAGGCTCACTTGTAGTCATTCTGCTGATCTCAAGCTGGTTCCTGGCCGTTGGGCCTTTCGCACCCGTATCTGCGGCTGGCGGAACGAACCTGACGCTGGGAAAGAGCGTAACGTCGAGTGGACAATCTCAAACCTACAGCCCGGACTACATCAAAGACAGCAATCAGGAAACTTACTGGGAAAGCACAAACAGTGCATTCCCCCAATGGATTAGTGTCGATCTTGGAGCAAGTACAAGCATGGATCAAATTGTGCTCAAAGTTCCTGCAGGCTGGGAAACCCGTACGCAAATGCTGTCCATCCAAGGCAGTACGAACGGCACAACGTTTACAGATATTGTCGGTTCTAAGGAGTACGTATTTAAGCCGGCGGTGGCTGGCAATTCAGTTACCATTCATTTCACCGCTGTAAGTACACGTTACGTCCGTCTGAAAGTAACAGCCAATACCGGCTGGCCAGCTGCACAACTCTCTGAATTCGAAATTTATGGTACCGGCACCATTACACCAACACCAACGCCAACACCAACAGCGGCTCATACTCCTACAGCAACAATTACACCAACAGCTTCACCAACGGTTACACCGACACCAACAGTCAACCCGACAGCAACTCCAACGACTTCCCCGGGCAGCAACATTGCCACCGGCAAACCAATCAGCGCATCCTCAAGTACTCAATCGTTCGTGGCTGCTAAAGCAAACGATAATAATACAAGCACATACTGGGAAGGCAGCGGGAATCCAAGTACATTAACGCTTGATCTCGGCGCAAATTACAACGTTACATCGGTTGTGCTCAAGCTTAATCCGTCCACTGAATGGGGTACGCGCACACAAACCATTCAAGTGCTCGGCCATAACCAGGACACGACGACTTTTGGCAGTCTGGTATCTGCACAATCGTATACGTTTAATCCGGCCTCCGGCAATACGGTCACTATTCCGGTGACCGCAACGGTCAAACGTATACAGCTTAACATCACAGCAAATTCCGGTGCACCCGCCGGACAAATTGCTGAATTTCAAGTATTCGGCACACCTGCACCGAACCCGGATCTCCTGATTAGCGGCATATCTTGGACACCTGCTGCTCCTGTTGAGAGCAGTGTGATCACGTTGAATGCAACCGTTAAGAACAACGGCAATGCAAGTTCCGCAGCCTCTACGGTGAATTTTTACCTGAACAGTGAACTTGCCGGAACTTCCCCGGTAGGCGCATTAGCGGCAGGCGGGTCGGCGAACGTTTCGCTGAATATCGGAACAAAAGCCGCTGCATCCTACGCCTTAAACGCCAAAGTTGATGAGAGTAACCATATTATCGAGCAGAATGATACCAACAACAGCTATACGAACGCAGCATCGCTCGTTGTCGCTCCTGTGACTAGCTCAGATCTGGTGGGTACAGTATCGTGGACACCAAGCAACCCGGTTGCCAATAACGCTGTCAACTTTACTGTGAATCTTAAAAATCAGGGAACCATGGATTCAGCAAATGGTGCTCATGGAGTCACTGTAGTTCTTAAGAATTCTGAAGGTTCAACCATTCAAACCTTTAACGGTTCCTACAGTGGTACCCTCGCTGCCGGAGCATCTGTTCATGTTGCAATTCCGGGGACTTGGGCAGCGCTTAATGGAAACTATAGCGTAACTACTACCGTTGCCGCAGACGCCAACGAAGTGACGGCAAAGCAGGCTAACAATGTAAATACAACAAATCTGGTTGTCTATTCTCTTCGTGGGGCAAGTGTACCCTACACACGGTACGACACCGATGACGCTGCCCGAGGTGGAGCTGCAGCCCTGAAGAGTGCACCTACGTTCAATCAGGCATTGATTGCTTCGGAAGCTTCCGGCCAGCGTTATGTGGCACTGCCCTCGAACGGTTCTTATGCCCAGTGGACAGTAAGACCGGGTGAAGGCGGTGCGGGTGTAACCATGAGATTCACCATGCCAGATTCGGCAGACGGTAGGGGACTCAACGGTTCGCTGGATGTATATGTAAATGGAGTCAAGGCCAAGACTATTCCGCTGACCTCCTATTACAACTGGCAGTATTTCTCGGGCGATATGCCGGGAGATGCGCCTAGTGCAGGACGCCCGCTGTTCAGGTTTGATGAAGTGCATTGGAAAATGGACACAGCGCTGCAACCGGGAGATACGATACGCATTCAGAAGAATAACGGGGACAGCCTGGAATATGGTGTGGATTTCATTGAAATTGAGCCCGTTCCGGCGGCTGTCTCACGTCCGGCAGGTGCAGTCTCTGTAACGGATTACGGGGCAGTGGCGAATGACAATAAGGATGATCTTGCTGCTTTCAATTCTGCCGTTACTGCTGCAGTCGCAGGCGGGAGAACACTTTACATTCCGGCAGGAACCTTCAACCTCAGCAGCATTTGGCAGATTGGCTCGATCAGTAAAATGATAAGCAACATAACAATTACTGGAGCGGGTTACTGGCATACAAATCTCCAGTTTACCAATCCAAATGCGGCGGGTGGAGGAATTTCGCTCCGAATAACAGGCAAGCTTGATTTCAGTAATGTGTATCTTAATTCAAATCTGCGTTCCAGATATGGGCAAAATGCGATTTACAAGGGTTTCATGGACAATTTCGGAACCAATTCCATCATCCATGACGTCTGGGTAGAGCATTTTGAATGCGGCATGTGGGTAGGGGACTATGGGCATACTCCGGCAATCTATGCCAGCGGGTTGGTGGTCGAGAACAGCCGAATCCGCAACAACCTCGCCGACGGAATCAACTTCGCCCAAGGAACAAGCAACTCCACCGTACGTAACAGCAGCGTGCGGAATAACGGAGATGACGGTCTTGCGGTGTGGACCAGCAATACCAATGGTGCACCTGCGGGTGTAAACAATAGCTTCTCCTACAATACGATCGAGAATAACTGGCGTGCAGCGGCTATCGCCTTCTTTGGCGGAAGCGGGCATAAGGCTGATCACAATTACATCATTGACACCGTTGGAGGTTCCGGAATCCGAATGAACACGGTGTTCCCGGGATATCATTTCCAGAACAATACCGGCATTGTATTCTCGGATACAACCATAATCAACAGCGGAACCAGTAAAGACTTGTACGACGGAGAACGCGGAGCGATAGATCTGGAGGCTTCCAATGATCCGATCAAGAACGTAACATTCACCAATATTGATATCATCAACACTCAGCGGGATGCAGTTCAGTTCGGCTACGGAAGCGGATTCGAGAATATTGTGTTTAACAACATCAATATTAACGGTACTGGACTTGACGGGATTACCACCTCGCGGTTCGCGGGGCCTCATCCGGGTGCGGCAATCTACACTTATACCGGCAATGGTTCCGCAACGTTCAAGAACCTGACGACAAGTAATATCGCTTATCCAGCGTTATACTTCATCCAAAATGGGTTTAAGTTGACCATTCAATAAGATTAACTAAAGGCTTCTGCCTGAGAAGGATTCCATTAAGGGATATCTCGGGCAGGGCCTTTTTGTATAAACCTGGATATCAATCCTGACAGAGCCGAATATCCATGTTATGATATGAATGAATGATAAATAATTCATTCATTAACCACTAAGCTTGACTTAAACACAGAAGATACTGGAGGGGCTTCAATGAAAAAAGTTACTGCATTTATCGGAAATCATCAGAAGCATTCGACTTACAAGGCAGTATGTGAATTTGAGCGTAATCTCAAAGCTTATGGTAATATTGAGTTCGAAATCGTATTTCTGAAAGATTATCAGCTTGAATATTGCCGGGGTTGTAAGGTATGTTTTGATAAAGGGGAGGAATATTGCCCTTTGCATGATGATCGTGACATTCTGATGGAAAAGATGATCCAATCAGACGGAGTGATTTTTGCCACTCCCAATTACGCATTTCATGTATCCGCACCAATGAAGAACCTGCTGGACCGGCTTGCTTTTACATTCCATAGACCGCGTTTTTTCGGGAAGACCTTTACGGCTATTGTTAATCAGGGAATCTTTGGAGGCAACGCTATCGTTAAGTATCTTAGCAGTATGGGGGGGAACTTCGGATTTCGGGTCTCCAAAGGCTGTGTCCTGACGACGCTTGAGCCCAGGAGTGAAGCTGCGCAGAACAAAATAACCCGGGAAATTAAAAAAGCATCTGTGAGATTTTACAAGAACCTTATGCAACCAGCACCACCAATTCCTTCTTTTTTCAGGCTGATGACTTTCCGCATGTCCCGTACCAGCATTCAGCTAATGCTCGACGATAAGTCTAAGGATTACAGGTATTACAAGGAAAACGGCTGGTTTGAATCGGGATACTATTACCCGGTTTCCTTAGGGCTTGTCAAAAAAATGGCTGGTCGCATTTTCGATGGAATGGGAAAAAGAATGGCTAAACGCTCATAGCAAATTACAGTAACTATATATCTATCTATCGGAGGGCAATAGAGTGGAGGATAAGAAAACAGAGATTTTTAACAATGGTAAAGCAATCTTCAGTACGAAAGGTTTTAAACAAACCAATGTCTCCGACATTACAAAAGCGGCCGGGATTGCAGTAGGCACATTTTATAATTACTTTTCTTCTAAGGAGAAGCTGTTTCTGGAGATCTTCCTGGAAGAAAATGTGAAGCTGAAAAAGAGCGTTATGAAATCCATCGACTTAAACGAGGAACCTCTGCCGCTGATCAAAAAATTAATAGCATTAAACATTAATGGAATGAATTCAAACCCGATCCTTAAAGAATGGTTTAACAAAGATGTTTTCGTCAAGATTGAGCAACAATACCGTGAAGAGAACGGCGTCGAACAGGTTGATTTCTTATATGACAGTTTTGCAGAACTGTTCAGATGCTGGCAAGCTGAAGGAAAGATAAGAAATGACCTGGATGTTGAGCTAATCATGGCTTTTTTCACAGGAATTATTATTATAGACACCCATAAAGATGAAATCGGGATTCAGCATTTTCCGCAAATAATGGATTACATGGCGGAGTTTGTAATGAAGGGGCTGACTGATCATCCGCAGGCAAAACCTATGTAGATTGAAGTTAAGCAGCCGCAATAAGCTGCCGGGAGAACCGGCAGCTTGTTCACTGGATTACTTTGAGATATAGGTACCGCCGCCTTTAATGCAAACGGGCTCGTCATTAATGGATAACCAAACGTCCACGGAAGAAAGATTGCGGATAATCTTGCGGTCGACACTAAACTTCAAGGAACGGACAGCTTGAATATAATCCATGATTTCGACATTTGTTGCATACCATACATCGGAGTGACCGCCGGCTTTCCGGCAAAAGGCTTCAATCAGTCCCCAGTTGTTCTGGCGCTCGAACTCAAAGCTGTGCCCCCAAACATAGCAGAGCCTGAACTTCTGCGAAGGTCCTTCAGTAGTAAAGCGCTCCCAAATCCCCTCAAGCTCATCCTTGTGATGACAAGTGGGATGCCATTCCATAAAATCAAGAGGGACATCAAACTGCCTAGTGGAAACAACAGTACGGCTATATTCAATACCTGCTGCTTGTAGCGGAGGGATGATAGCTGCCGAATACGAACCATAGGGATAAGACATTCCCCGAATCGGATAGTCTACGAGCTGCTCCAGCCGTCTGCGGTCTTCCAATAGCTCCTCCACCACCATGGGTAATGGCAGTCGGTCCAAATGCGGGTGGGTTACAGAATGCGCCGATATTTCGTGATTGCGGGCTATGGCCCGTACATCATCATTCGTAAGGAATCCGGGAGCGTTCAGCATTGCGCTGTTGAGATGAAAGGTTCCTCTGATCCCGTATTGATCAAATATTCCGGCCAGACGAATATCGTGTTTATGCCCGTCATCATAGCTCATGGTGAGTGCTTTGGACATCCCGCCGGGAAATAAATTAAATTTCAGCTTCATCATTACCTCACTCCATTAATGTTCATTTATGTAAACAAGCCTTTTTAGCTTTATTATAGTGTAACTCCCCGGAAAATTGGGAGGTTTTTTACACTTAAGGCGTCCCTTCAGCTGAGTTTCTGCAGATGGGACGCCTTTTTTACCACTATGGGCCGTTTCAGAAAAGCACTAAATATCATCCGTGTCTCAGTAAAAGGTTAAACGTTGTTCACTCCGCTTTTTTTCTCCGTAAAAAAGTAAAGCAACGCCAGCAGCGGCAAGACCGTTCCGATCAGCGAGGTGAAGCTCCAGCCGCCATGAGCATAGGACCAGCCTCCCAAGGAGGATCCAATAGCCCCGCCCATAAAGAATATGGACATGAACAGACCGTTCAGCCGGCCTCTGGCCTCATTCCCGAGTGAATAAATTGCACGCTGTCCAAGCACGAGATTTCCCGACACAGCCATATCCAGGGTAATAGCGGCGAGTACAAGCAGGAGAAGAACTGCTCTGGAATGGCCTTGAAGCAGGAAAGCCAATAAAAAGGAGAGTGTAGCCAAAACCATCGCCAGTCCGGTTAAACGGCGGGTCCAGCCTTTGTCCGCCAGACGTCCGGCGATTGGAGCCGCTACGGCTCCTCCCACACCGGCTAAAGCAAACCATGCAATCCCTTGCTGGGACAATCCAAACTCATCTGCCAAATGTAAAGGGACCGCAGTCCAGAAAAGGCTGAAGGCTCCAAAAAGAGAAGCCTGATAAAAGGCGCGGCGCCGCAATACCGGCGTTTGCTTGAATAAAGTAACCAGCGACAGGGTTAACTTTCCATAGTTCATTGCCCGTGAGGGCATACGTTTCGGAAGAATCCGCGACAGCAAGACTGACAGTACAGCAATCAGAACCGCCGAGATTGCAAATACAGACCGCCATCCCCAGAAGCTTGCAGTAAAGCTGGCTAATGGACGGGAGAACATAATGCCGAGCAGAAGTCCGCTCATCACATTTCCCACCACACGTCCACGTTGTTCTTCAGAAGCCAAATAAGTAGCATAAGGGACTAGAATTTGAGCGACTACAGAACCTAATCCAATAAAAAAGGAAGCCGTCAGGAACAGTGCTGCGTGATGGACGAAAGTCGCGGCCACTAGAGCAATCACGACGACGATCAGCGAAACCACGGCAAGACGCCGGTTTTCGATAATATCACTAAGCGGTACAATGAACAGCAGACCCAGAACATAACCGATTTGAGTAATGGTAACTATTAATCCTGCTGCTGCTGAGGACAGCCCTGTTGCAGCACTGATCGGACCCACTAACGTTTGTGCGTAATAAAGATTGGCAACGATGATACCGCAAGAGGCCGCGAGCAGAAAGGTAATCCATCCCGGAATTGGCTGACCCTTCACTTCTTGTTCATTTTGCATTGTAATCCTCCTCATTTCATAAAAGTATGGTTTAAATAATATACTGAACGTTTAGTTCACTAATTCATAATTAAATAATATACTGAACGTATCGTTTTGTAAATAGGCAATATTGATTTTCTTTTTTATTGGCAATTAAGTATAATGAACGTATAGTATTTATAAGTGTGGGATTGTGATGTTATTTGCGAAGGGGACTGATAGTATGAATACCAAACGAGGGCGTCCACGCAATATGGAGACTCAGAGTTCGATCTTGAAATCGTCCTATGAACTGCTTCTTGAGCATGGTTTTGCGGCAGTAACCGTAGAGAAAATTGCAGAGCGTGCCGGGGTTAGCAAAGCTACGATCTATAAGTGGTGGCCCAATAAAGCGGCAGTTGTAATGGACGGCTTCCTTTCAGCGACTACAGAAAGGCTGCCGTTGCCGGATACGGGTTCGGTGTACGAGGACATCCTTATCCACGCCACGAATCTGGCCCGTTTCCTGATCAGCCGGGAAGGGAAAATGATTACCGAGATTATCGGTGAAGGACAACTCGATGAGGGTCTGGCAGAGGCGTACCGGACACGGTATTTTCAGCCGCGCAGGCTGGAGGCCAGACAACTATTGGAGCAAGGTGTCAAGCGGGGGGAGCTAAATGCAGAACTCGATATCGGGATATGTACGGATCTCATTTACGGGCCTATTTTCTACAGATTATTATTGACCGGTGAAACACTTGACGATGTCTATATTCAGAAACTAGTAAAGCTTGGTTTTCAGGGAGTTGCTCCCGATGCAACGTATAAATGAAAAATGGCCGTGTCCAGGTGAATTATCTGGATACGGTCATTTTATTGATCTAAAATATTTTGAAAAGCAGATATATTACAGCGATGATTCCGGCGATGATCAGCCAGCTGGATATTTCATCCCACAGACTGGGAACGCCCCGGGAGTGAAGCTTCTGTTCGTTTACATCAAAGTTGGCTTTATGGCCTAGATGGTCCGTTGTACGGGGCGGAGGAGAGTTATTGCCATCAAACATATAAATCAGCTCCTTGCTTCATTATTAGTTAATTATAACCTTTTGAGAACATTAAAGGAAGGTTGATCTGCGGTATAACATGTGAGCGCGGTAAAAATAAATCAATCGTTTTCCCGTTGAAAGGCGTCTTACTTACATGAACTCTTTCAGAGGGCCTCTTCTACATGCCAATACTAAAGAAAGAGAGGGGGAGTGGCGATGGTAGAAAATACGATGAAAGAGGTCAGAATGGTGGATGTTGCCGAGATGGATGAAGAAGCTTTTTTTCAGCGGCTGTATGTGGAGCACCGCAAGTTGTACTCGATCGCGTTCAGCTACCTGAGAAGTGAAGCTGACGCGCTGGAAGTGGTGCAGGAAGCGTCTTGCCGGGCATGGATCAAGCGCAAAAAGCTCAAAGACCAGCAAGCCTTTACATCCTGGGTGATACGAATTACCATCAACTGCTGCATGGATGAACTCCGGCGCAAAAAACGTGTGTTTCCGGCGGAGACGCTGATAGAAGAAGCGGCGCAGGAAATGAAAAGCAATGAACGGATTGACCTGGAACGGGCGATGGACCGGTTGAAGCCGAAATACCGGCATGCGGTGATTCTAAAATACTACCAGGACATGACAACTGCCCAAATTGCCAATGTGCTGCAGAAACCGGAGGGTACGGTTAAAACCTGGCTTCGCGAGGGACTTAAGCAGCTGCGGGATTATCTGTAGAGATACGGGAGGTGAAAGAACATGATTGACAAAGAAGAACGCGTTCTGCGCCAGAATGTGGATGAAGTAAAGCATAATGCTGAAGCCCTTGAGGAAATGAAACTCTATAATGCAATGCGAGGTGGAATCATGCAGGGAAAAAAACGTGAAAAGCGGCGCAGCTATTTCTACGGAATGGGTGTAGTAATCGCAGCCGCTGCAGCTGCACTGTTTCTTTTTAATATCAATGAGGCTCCAGGAACGGAAGTTGCGGAACAATCGCCGCAGAGCTACACGGCTACCACTAAATCATGGACCGATTCCGCAAAGTTTAGCGGAGCCTCCATGAAAGATAGGTCTTTTCAAAGCATACTAGACCGGAACCTTATAAAGCCAGTCTACCAGAGCGTGGAGAAAAACGGGCTGCGAGTCGAAGTCATGGGCGCTGTCGCAGACACCCGAAAGTTGTTTATTTTGTACAGTGTACACAACAATACGGACCAAACGGTATCTCACGCTGATTTCTCATTGGATTTTGGAGCTTTTGAAGCAGCGTCTATCGGGGCGAGTTTAGAGATAACTGCTCATAGTAGTCAAATCAACGCGGGCCAAACCTCCTATTTCATCTATACGAATAACCTGTCACCCACGGTTGACTATCCCAAGGAAGTGACATGGAATGTATTGCTGTACCAAACTTCAGGCAAGGGACTCCAGACTAACCTGTCAATTCCTTTCGAGCTTGATCCGGACATGTTCAAGGAACAGACACGAACGCTACATCCCGAAAGCAATCTGATCGTTGACGGTCAGATCATTAAAGTGAACCAGGTGCTCTATACTCCGCTGAACACCTATGTGGATTTGGAATTTGATAAGAAAAATGATAAACAAGTCTTCAGCCTGATTGAGCCTGTGCTGATTGTTAAAAGTGGAGGAAAGACGGTGAAATCGTACTACCCCGGCATCATCTCAGCCGATAATTCCGAGGTCTACTCGGATCGCTCCAAGTCCACGCTTTACTTCAAGAACACCCAGGACGGCCAGCCGGACGCTGCCACATTGAAGACCTTCGGAATTGCCGCTCTGGATAAAGATCAAATGAAAATTAAAGTCGATCTAAGCAAAAAGCAGATGATCGAAGCTCCGGGCACAGACCTTTCCATTATTAAGTCTGAAGAGGGGGCGGAAGCTGGGAAAATCCTGTTCCGGCAAACGTTTAACAAAGTCCCATTAAACAGTATCATTAGTATGCGGCTGTCCGATACCTTTACCGATGCCAATGGTCAATCCCACAAAACGGCGGGTGTGAACGCCCAAATCAGTAGAAGCTCTACGAATAAGGAGAGTAATGCCGTGGATCAATACCTCTATAATTTTGGAAAGGAAGCCGCTGATTACCCGCAACCGCTAACCTTAACTATTGAGCGGTATTGGAATCCGATTATGGAAACGCAAACTGTAGAGTTCTCATCGCAAAAATAGGTACTGTCTCCTGTAATTAGATTTTTATTTAAACGGAATTTAACCTTTCACCGACCCGGTTTTTAAACTACGTCTTTTACAATAGACGAGTAGGGTAGAGGCGATTATCCGTTTACGTTCAAACACTTGTTACAGGGAGCAGTGAAACCGATGGAAGAGAAAAAGAAAAAGAAGTTTAAATTTTGGGGAATTGTTAGAAATATTGTACTGCTATTATTAGTAGTCTTGATTCTCGGTGTGGTTGCCAATATGCTGGTGACCCAGTACGAACAAAAGAAATACCCTGCATGGGGCCAACTCGTGGAAGTCTCCGGCAAGAAAATGCATGTGTACACCAAAGGCGAGACGGGAAACACCATTGTTCTATTAAGCGGACTGGGGACAGCAGCGCCTGTCTTGGATTTCGAACCTTTGATGAATGAGTTGGCTCAAAACAATAAAGTGGTCGTCCTGGAGCCTTTTGGATCTGGCTGGAGTGAGCGGACTTCAAAACAACGAACGGTGGAAAACATCGTCGAGGAATGGCAGACCGCTCTGCAAAAGGCAAATGTAAAAGGTCCTTATATCCTAATGCCCCATTCTATATCCGGAATTTATAGCATGTATTATGCCAATAAATATCCGTCTGAGGTAAAAGCAGTTATAGGTATTGATCCAACCTTGCCGCAGGCGATGGAGTATTTTAAAGAGTCTGCGCCCACGCTGCCTAAATATTTTAGTATAGTGGCACCAACCGGACTTGCAAGATTGGCAACCTACGTCAGCCCTAAGAATGTTCTGCCGATATCTGCTGATGGAACTTATTCAGATGAGAATTTAAAGCTGACCAAGATCCTCACTGCATGGAATGCCTATAATAAGAATGTAGTAAATGAAGCAAGCGAAATTAACAACAATATCAAAAAAACAAAGAACCTGTCATTCCCTTCAAGCTTACCTGTAATGATTTTTACTACAAAACGGGACAAAGTCAATGAAGAAGGCAAATCCAACATTACCTTTTACGAAACTCAGCTGAAGAATGTAGCTTCTAACAAGCTCGTCGTATTGGAAGGGCATCATTATCTGCATTGGACCCATTCCAAGAAGATTTCAGAGGAAGTAAATGAATTCCTCGCTGCATATGCAGGGAACAAATAGTATAACAAGTGAGCCGCTTCAACAAATAAGTCAAGCCCCTCTTACGAGAGGGGCTTGGCTTTTGCAATTCCTGCCTAGATTTTTTTCTTGTGATAAAGTTGCTCTCGACTAAAACAGCAATATAAGCGAATATAAGTAAAGCAATACTATAACCTAGAAACAACCTTTGGAGGCACATATATGAGAAAGCCGATTATTGCCGTGGATATGGATGATACGATCTGTCATCTGGTTAAGCGGGCGATTTACCATAACAACAATGATTTTCCTACGCATCTGCTGCGGTATGAAGATATGCTTGATTGGGATACCGATCATCTGCGCCATCCGGATTGCACTCAGGAAATCTTCTACGGACGGCCCGGATTGTTTGAGGAGCTTGAAGTGTTCGACGAACATGTCGTCGGGGAGATGGAGAAGCTACATAACGCTTATGATGTAATTATTGTAACGGCTGCACAGCCGAAGACAGTCATCGAGAAGTGGAACTGGCTTCAGAAGCATATGCCCTTTATTCCAATCGAGAACTTCTTTCCTTGCAAGCGGAAGACGCTGATTAACTACGATCTGCTCATTGATGACGGGGTACATAATTTGGTGCCAGCATTGCAGGAGGGAAGGAAAGTACTCTGCATTCCACATCCTTGGAACCTGAAGGCCCGGGAGCAATATGCATTTCCGCTGCTTACCACCTGGCAAGGTGCCAAAGAGCAGGTTGATCTAATCCTCGGGGTCAGCCCGGTTCATCTTAATACAATCTTAATACCACAGCCAAAGTTGTAACACCATGCAGATTTGGCTCATGATATACTAGCGCTAAAAGCGAAGATATTGTAAAAGGGGTAGCCAAATGGCAACAAACCGCACCGGCTCAGCTTCTGTAGTTGAGCAGATTCCAGACCTGCCGGAAGAGAAAAGACTTGGAAGACTGAAAATATTCTTCGGTTACGCGGCAGGTGTCGGCAAGACTTGTGCCATGCTGAGTGCCGCCCATGAGGAACAAAAGGCCGGAATTGATGTTGCTGCAGGCTATATTGAGTCTCATCACAGGCCGGAGACGCTGATTCTGCTCAAGGGTCTGGAGCTTATGCCGCCGCTGGAAGTCACCCATAACGGTATCCTTACAGAGGAGTTTGATCTGGACCGTGCGATCCGGAGAAGACCTGATCTTATCCTTCTGGATGATCTGGCTCATATCAATGCGGCTGGCAGAAGGCATAAAAAAAGATATCAGGACATAGGCGAGCTGCTTCGCGCAGGAATCCATGTCTATACCACCATTAATGTGCAGCATATTGAAAGCCTGCAGGATGTAGTCGCCTCAATAACCGGCATTTCTGTAGAGGAGCGTATTCCTGATAGTGTATTCGATAGTGCCGATCAGGTTGAACTGGTTGATATTGAACCTGATGATTTGATCGACCGCCTGAACAAGGGGAACATCTATCCGGATGAAGAAGCACAAAAGGCAAATGCTCATTTGTATATCAAAGAAAAACTGACTGCCTTGCGTGAGATTGCACTGCGGTACACGGCAAATCAATTGAACAGAATCGCTTCACACATCGGTACTCAGGTAAAAACCAACGAATATTATGCCAAAGACCATGTTTTGGTCTGCCTTTCTTCGGCTGCTACCAATAAAAAGGTAATCCGCACGGCGGCGAGAATGGCGGAGGCTTTTCACGGGGAATTCACCGCATTGTTCGTGGAGACACCGAAGACGCAAAAGCTAACCCAAAAAAACAAGGCGGAACTCAGGGCGAACTTTCGGCTCGCAGAGCAGCTCGGCGCACAAATTGCCACCGTCTACGGAGAGGATATCCCTGGACAAATTGCGGAGTATGCCAAAGCAAGCCGGGTTTCGAAGATCGTGGTGGGGCGGTCCCATAACAAAAAGAAGTGGTTTGCAAAAGCGAATTTGGCTGATAAGCTGACCGCATCTGCACCCAATATCGACATTTATATTATTCCGGACACCCAGCCTACGTTCTATAAAAGATTTCCGCAATATGTGAGCTATCCCGAGCTGTCACTGGCTGATACAGCCAAGACAACTGGAATTCTGGTTGTCTGCACCTTAATCGGACTGTGGTTTAATTATCTCGGTTTCAGGGAAGCAAATATTATTACGGTCTATATTCTGGGCGTGCTGCTTAATGCGATGGTTACCGGAGGCCGGCTGTACAGTGCTGTGTCTTCGGTTGTCAGTGTGCTTGTGTTTAATTACTTTTTTACCAAACCTTATTTTTCTTTACAGGCGTATGGTTCGGGTTATCCGGTTACCTTCCTGGTGATGCTGTCCGCTTCCTTTATCACAAGCACTCTGACAATGCGGGTAAAAGAGCAGGCCCGGCAATCTGCGCAAAAGGCTTATCGGACAGAGGTACTTCTGGAGACAAGCCGTAAACTGCAGCAGGCCAAAGACACCACGGCAATCATTCATGAGACGGCACAGCAAATGGTGAAGCTGCTGGACAGAACGATTATCTTTTATCCGGTGCAGCAAGACAGCTTATCTGAGCCGCTCGTTTTTTTAAAGGAAGAGTCGGCTATGGATCCTCTAGAGTTTTCGGGTGGAAATGAACAAGCGGTTGCGGACTGGGTCTATAAGAATAACAAACGGGCCGGGGCTACCACAGATACTTTCTCGGCCGCCAGTTGCCTGTATCATGCGGTGCGGGGAGGCGATTGCGTATTTGCAGTGGCAGCCATCGCCATGGATAAGGAAGACCCGCTGGAGGTTTTTGAGAAAAGTCTGATGATTGCCATGCTGGGAGAATGTGCACTGGCGCTGGAGAAAGAAATGCTAAACGAAAAACAAAAAGAAATCTCGATCCAAATCCAGCAGGAACAGCTGCGGGCGAACCTGCTGCGCGGAATCTCCCATGATTTGCGTACCCCCCTGACCAGTATATCCGGCAATGCGGGAATCCTCATCGGAAACTCCAAGGTGCTGAGCGAGGAACAGAAGAAGGGGCTGTACACCGATATTTATGATGATTCCATGTGGCTTATTAATCTGGTGGAGAACCTGCTGTCCATCACCCGGATTGATAATGGGTCATTAAATCTGAATATGCAGGGAGAGCTTCTGGAGGAAGTTATTGCGGAAGCTTTGCTTCATATTCATCGAAGCAGCATAGATCATGTGATCAGCACCGTACTTGATGAAGAGCTGCTTATGGCTAAAATGGATTCCCGGCTGATTATTCAGGTCCTGATCAATATTGTCGACAACGCAATTAAATATACCGGGACCGGGTCGCATATTACAGTCTCGGCAAGACGCGATAAAGAAATGGTCAGTGTAGAGATTTCCGATGACGGTCCCGGTATCCCGGAGGAAGCGAAGGCCAAGCTGTTTGACATGTTCTATACGGCGGATAATATCCGCGGAGATGGCCGCCGCGGATTGGGACTCGGGCTTTCATTGTGTAAATCTATTATAACTGCTCATGGAGGCACAATAAGTGTGAAAGATAATGTTCCGCAAGGTACAGTATTCCGCTTTACCCTGCAGGCCGTGGAGGTGGTTGTTCATGAATAAGCCTTTAATTCTTGTCGTCGAGGATGACAAGCCCATCCGCAAATTGATTACTACAACACTGGAGACGCAGGGCTATAAGTACCATACAGCTGAAACAGGCCAGGCCTCGATTCTGGAAGCGGTCTCCAAGCAGCCGGATATTATGATACTGGACCTCGGACTTCCCGATATGGATGGCGTAGATATTATAAAGAAAGTTCGGGCATGGTCGAATATCCCGATTATTGTGGTCAGCGCCCGCAGTGAAGACCGGGACAAAATCGACGCGCTGGATGCAGGTGCAGACGATTATCTGACCAAACCCTTCAGCGTGGAAGAGCTGCTGGCGAGGCTCCGGGTCAGCCTGCGGCGCATCCGGTACGATAGTGACAAGCTGTTGAAGGATGCATCTATTTTTACTAACGGAAGTCTCAGAATCGATTATTCGGCAGGCATCGTATTGTTGGACGAAGAAGAAATCCACCTCACTCCCATTGAGTACAAGCTAATCTGCCTGCTGGCCAAAAATGTGGGCAAAGTATTGACCCATAATTACATCCTGCATGAAATCTGGGGCAGTCATACCTATGACATCCCTGCCTTGCGCGTATTTATGGCGACTCTGAGAAAGAAAATAGAGAAGCTGCCTTCTCAGCCAAAGTACATTCAAACCCATATCGGAGTAGGTTACCGTATGCTGCAGGTTGGCGACGATACAAAGTGACCAGAGTTAACGTTTAGAATTCATGAAAATGTCAGCGTAAACCTGGAAGAATTTAACGAGAAGATCAAATGGTATAGAGAATCAGATTGCTGTTAAGAGAATTGATTGGATGGGAAAAATACAATAAATGGTATAAAATACATGAAAAATACACTAATATGGTGTATCTATTGTTTTGTTATTATAATTATGTGTTAAAATGGTAATGTTACTATAATATAGGATAGGATGGTAGGTAAAAATTTTAGTGTCTAAAAATTTAGAAAGAAGGATGAAATGGTGAAAAATAAAAAAGTGTTTACAGTTTTAGCTACAGCATTTTTGTTAACTTCCATCTCTGTTTCTGTATCGGCGGCAAGTTCTACACCAAATGCTTCGGATGCACCTGCCAGAATTGCTCAGGTTGTTCCAAGTAGCAATTTCGTAGATAATTTAAATACAACACAGATTGAGACTAATTCTACTGTTCAAGTTACTGATGTCCCTAATATCACTGTCCCTCTATCCACAGAGCCTGTGCAAGTTCTGACTGAGAAAAACGTTGCTGCAAGAGGAAGTAATGCTCCAACTAACTTTTGGAACTTGGCAAATAACTCTTATTCAGGTTCTTTCTCTTATGTAGAGGACTATGTATTTACGAATTATTATTTCCCTGTTAATGGTGAGAAAATAATATATATCAATGTTACTACTACCCCAGTGAATCATGGGGCAACTGGAAAATATAGAATTGTTGCTTATGAACTTACAACTGGAAATGTTGCTGCAACCTATAAGGGGACTGTTGGCATAACTGCAAATGCGATGTTCTATAATCTCAATCAAAGTAAGACATATTACTTTGGTATTTTGAATGATATGGATAGCCCAATAGATGGATCGCTTACAGTTTTTCACTAATAAAATGTTATATATCTGCCCAACGGCTTCGGCTGATGGGCATTTTTTTAATTCACTTTGTGAAAGTTTTTTATTGAAAATAATGATTCTTTTATTGACAGCCCTTTAATCACTATATTTACAAATTGAGAAGGCTCTTTCTGTGGAAGGTCAAAAGATTTGTATTCAAGTAAATGACTATAATTATGCATTATATAGATTGAACTTGAGAATTACATGTAGGGAAAAGTGGCGGAGGGGGATTTTGGAACTGGAGGAGCGGTAGCGTCCGCCTTTAGGTTTGGATTTCTACCGCGATTCGCGGTTAAATTCAGGAAATCCAAACCTGACAGCGGCCGGAAGTTCAAATATTCACCGTAGTTGCGACTGATCCTGTACTCTAAAACCTTAAGTTCAATCTAAAGCAGCGTTATAAATAATGGAGATACTTGGTCTCCACAGAGAAAAGGATCACGAGCGGATAAAAAACCGCCTGTGATCCTACTATTGAATGATATTAAAATGAATTAGAATACCTCGTAATTATGGCCATAGTTATTATCCAAATACGTTTGACCGCCAGTTGTATACTCAATCGAATATTTAACATTTGTAGCACCCGGAACATTGATAGTGTAGTTCCAGTTTTCAACACTATTGAAATTGTTCAAGGAGCCAGTATAAACGGCGTAAGCCTCATGAGTCGTTGCCCAGTCGTCCGTTGTGTACAGTATTTTTACTGATTTCGCCGGATTCAGGTTTTTCACATAAATATTTCCGTTAAAATCACCATTGCTCAGACTACTATTGGCGTTAAGCACATTTGGTGCTCCCAAAATCACAGATCTAAGAGGCACGTTATGGTTCACTTGATTGTAATAATTCGCTCCCCCGTTGTTATCCCAATAGGTCTGGTTATTCACTTCGTATTTAATTGCGAATTTTATGAAGTCCAGATTCTTCAACTCGGAATGATCTGTTGTAGCATCAGTTCTGGAAATACTAAAACGCCATTTCTCATGGTCTGCATCCGTCGGCCCTACATAAGCCGCACTAGTATCATACCAATTTGTGTTATCTGTCGTGTAATGAACAGTCACTTTCTTCACAGGTCCCAGATTAGCAACTTCAATATTGCCGCTAAATCCGACATATCCAGGTTTGTAAATAACGCTGACATCCGAGTCAAGAAGCTTGACCTCATTACTGCTTGCAAATGCCGATCCGGCAAAGGATGCACCGAAAATCAGAGTAAACATCATCAATCCAGCAAAAAGTTTTTTCATTGCTTTCACAGTTCTCGCTCCTCTAATTTTAAATTTTTACACCTGAGTCTGCGCCGACAAGGAAGAAATACATTTGTACGCTTTATTGTTTGGCATCCCTCCTTTAACACTTCGAAACTATGTTGCAATTTCCGGAAAGTAAATCATTTCCTAATAATACAATAACTTTAGCGTAACTTGGTGTATATAGTCATAAAGTACCATATTTTGTATATTAAGTAACTCCGTTTCTGTGATATTCATCATTAGCGTGTCAGAGGCTCTGGCTTTTCAGATTAACTGGGTACTGTAGCACTGAATTAACCGCCTTGGGAGAAGGCGGTTTTTTTCGTTTCAAAAAAGGAAGGACTCGCCGTCTATACGATCAACTTAATGCAATCTTTATCCGCTCATACAAACCCTGACCCTGAATTAATGCCTTGAGTGCTATTCTAAACCGGTAGCTAAATATGACATTCAGGAAAGGATCTTTATGATGGATGAATTTTTGAAAAATACCGGGTTGATCGCAATCATGATCGTGGTGCTTTATACCATTAAGAAGATTTACGACTACATTGATTTAAAGAGGGCAGGCGACTATGAAGATGATGAATTCTGACAATCTTAATGCAATCTTTATTCTCTCATGCAAACCCTAACCCTGAACTTATGGCATAGATGTTACGCTGAATCAGTAGTTAAAAGCAGAGATGAGAGAATGTTGGAGAGGAGTGCGAAGGATATGATGGACATGTATATGGTGGTGGTACTCGCTGTGTTTTTCAGTATGTTCTATGCATTTGCACAGTGGTGTGGGCACGTCATCGACGATAAAGGGGGGAAAGAGCAATGACAGTGGTCCTGATCGCAACGATGCTGTTGTTTCTCTATTTGGTCTACGCCCTGATTCATCCGGAGAAATTTTAGGCAGTGCGGTAAAAAACAGCAAGACATATAGAGCATTGAGCTGAAGCTCATTAAATGAAGGAGGGTCATTCGTGGGTATTATACAAATCGTCGTAGTCATTGCCATACTGCTACTGCTGGTTAAACCGGTAGGAACTTATTTATATCATGTGTTCTCAAATGAACCAAACCGGTTGGACCGGATCTTTGGGGGATTCGAGCGAGGCATATACAAGGTAAGCGGCCTGAAAAACCGTGAAGGGATGTCCTGGAAGACCTATGCACTCAGCTTTCTTTCAACCAACATTGTGCTGGTTGTGTTCGGTTATCTGGTTCTCCGCCTGCAGGGCGGACTGCCTGTAAATCCGAATGGAATTACCGAGCTGGAGCAGACCCTTACGTTTAACACGGTAATCAGCTTCATGACCAACACTAATCTGCAGCATTATAGCGGGGAGACCGGTCTTTCCTATTTCTCGCAGATGGCAGTTATCACCATGATGATGTTCACATCGGCAGCCAGCGGTTTTTCCGTAGCAGCAGCTTTTGTGAGAGGGATTACCGGTAAAAATTCACTGGGGAATTTCTTCGAAGACTTCGTCAAGGCGATTATTCGGGTGTTCCTGCCGCTTGCACTGCTTGTAACAATGGCTTTAGTAGCACTGCATGTTCCGCAAACATTGAAACCTACACTGGAGGTAACTACGCTGGAGGGTGCTGCTCAACAGATTGCGATCGGGCCGGTTGCCTCACTGGAATCCATCAAGCATCTGGGAACGAATGGCGGAGGATTCTTCGGGGCGAATTCCACACATCCATTTGAGAATCCGTCACCGCTTACCAATGTCATTGAAATCCTGTCCATGTGGATGCTGCCCGCATCCTTGCCTTATATGTACGGACTGTTCGCTAAGAATAAACGGCAGGGCTGGGGCATCTTTGCGGCCATGATGACTTTGTTCGTATTGCTGTTGTCGCTCAATTATGCTGCGGAGATCAAAGGAAATCCGGCAATGGCAGACCTGGGCATTGAAGCTTCTCAAGGCAGCATGGAAGGAAAAGAGGTTCGCTTCGGTGTACCGCAATCCTCCTTGTTTACGGCAGTAACAACCGCAGCGACAACAGGTAGCGTCAATAATATGCATGATACCCAAACCCCGCTGGGAAGTATTACGCCGCTTGCGCTAATGATGCTGAATAACGTCTTCGGTGGCAAGGGCGTGGGCCTTATCAATATGCTGATGTACGCCGTGCTTGCGGTCTTCCTGTGCGGGCTGATGGTGGGGAGGACGCCGGAATTCCTCGGTCGAAAGATTGAAGCGAGGGAGATGAAGCTGATCGCGGTGGCGATACTGATTCATCCGCTGATCATTCTGGCACCGACAGCAGCCTCATTCCTGACAGATCTGGGGCAAGGCGCTATCAGTAATAGCGGGTACCACGGTCTGACGCAAGTGTTATATGAATACACTTCCTCTGCTGCCAACAACGGTTCAGGTTTCGAAGGACTTGCGGACAATAGCACATTCTGGAATGTGATGACTGGTATTGTAATGCTGCTAGGACGCTATATCTCAATCATTGCAATGCTCGCCGTTGCAGGTTCCATGATCCGCAAGCAGCCTGTACCAGAGACAATCGGCACATTCCGTACAGACAACGGTCTGTTCACCGGCATCTTGATCGGTACGGTGCTGATCATTGGTGCGCTGACATTTCTGCCGGTCGTGGTCCTGGGGCCGATTGCTGAACATTTGACTCTACGGTAGGAAAGAGGGAGAAATAGAGATGAGTACTGTACAAAAAAAGAAGCTGCTGAGTGGCCCTATTATACGAAGTGCAGTCAAGGACAGCTTTATCAAGCTGAATCCGATGACGCTAATGAAGAATCCGGTCATGTTTGTTGTTGAAATTGGAACGATTATTGTTCTGCTGATGATTCTCGCCCCTGGTTATTTCGACGCAGAGGAGGCTAGAGGCTTCAATATAGCGGTCTTCTTCATACTGCTGGTTACCGTATTGTTTGCCAATTTTGCGGAAGCTCTGGCGGAAGGCCGCGGGAAAGCGCAGGCGGATACACTGAAGAAGACCAAGCAGGATATCTCAGCGAATAGACTGGTAGGAGGCGTCATTAAGACTGTTGCTTCCTCCGAACTGCGAAAAGGCGATGTCGTTGTTGTCAGTCAAGGAGAACTTATTCCCGGCGACGGCGAGGTCATTGAAGGGCTGGCATCCGTGGATGAATCGGCTATAACAGGTGAATCGGCTCCCGTTATTAAAGAAGCCGGCGGAGATTTTGGCTCCGTGACAGGCGGTACGAGAGTCGTAAGTGATCAGATCAAGGTACAGATTACAAGTGAACCCGGCGAGTCTTTCCTTGACCGGATGATCTCACTGGTGGAAGGAGCCAAACGGCAGAAAACACCGAATGAAATTGCGTTGAACACGCTATTGATCAGCCTGACGATTATCTTCCTGATCGTGGTAGTCACCCTGCAGCCGATTGCCGCTTATCTGGAGGTCAACCTGGAAATTCCGGTCTTGATTGCGCTGCTGGTCTGTCTGATCCCCACTACCATTGGGGGATTATTGTCGGCAATCGGAATTGCGGGCATGGATCGGGTTACCCAGTTCAATGTGCTCGCCATGTCCGGTAAAGCGGTCGAAGCTGCCGGAGACATCAACACGATGATTCTTGATAAGACCGGCACGATTACCTTTGGTAACCGCATGGCCAGTGAATTTGTTCCTGTGGGCAATGAGACAGTAGAGGATCTGGCCGGATGGGCAGCTGTCAGCTCGCTGAAAGATGAGACGCCGGAAGGGCGCTCCGTCATTGAGCTGGCCAAGAAACAAGGATACAGTTACGACAGCAGCCTAATGGCTGGAGGCGAGTTTATAGAATTCCGTGCCGAAACGCGGATGAGCGGAATGGATCTGCAGGACGGCCGGATGGTTCGCAAAGGGGCCGTGGATTCCATTAAGCGCTGGGTGTCTTCTCAAGGAGGGCAGATTCCAGATCATTTAGATCAGCAAACGAATGCCATCGCCGGCAAAGGAGGGACACCGCTGGCTGTTGCAGTTGATAACCGGATATATGGACTCATCTATCTGAAAGACACGGTTAAGCCGGGGATGAAGGAACGATTTGATGAACTGCGTAAAATGGGCATCAAGACGATTATGTGCACAGGGGACAATCCGCTGACTGCTGCTACTATCGCCTTTGAGGCCGGAGTCGACGGATTCATAGCCGAAAGTACACCGGAGAATAAGATCGAGGTCATCCGCCGGGAGCAAAGTGAAGGCAAGCTGGTGGCAATGACTGGGGACGGCACGAATGATGCGCCTGCATTGGCACAGGCGGATGTGGGACTTGCGATGAACAGCGGAACCACAGCGGCGAAGGAAGCGGCCAATATGGTTGATCTGGACTCCGACCCGTCCAAGATCATTGAGGTTGTGGCGATCGGCAAGCAGCTGCTGATGACACGCGGAGCATTAACAACCTTCAGTATTGCGAATGATATCGCCAAGTATTTTGCGATTATTCCGGCCATGTTTACGCTGGCCATTCCAGAGATGGAAGTGCTGAACGTAATGGGACTAGGTTCTCCAAGCTCCGCGATTATCTCGGCACTGATCTTTAATGCAATTATCATTCCATTGCTTATCCCTCTGGCGATGAGAGGCGTATCGTATAAGCCGATGAGCTCCACCAAGCTGCTAAGCCGGAATATATTTATCTATGGGCTTGGCGGGATACTGGTTCCCTTCCTCGGCATTAAACTGATCGACCTGGTTGTAAGCATTTGGATTTAAGATGACTGCACTTGGCTAGAAGAAAGGATGAATAAATTATGCAAATCGTCAATTCAGGCGCTATAGAGCAAAAGCCTGTATCTAAAGGTTCTTATATATTTAGTGTGATAAGACTTAGCCTAGTGTTCGTTGTATTATGCGGGATCATCTATCCGTTGGCTTCTACCGCGCTTGCCCAGGTTCTTATGCCTTCCCAGGCTAACGGGAGCCTGCTGAAGAATGGAGAAGGCCAAGTGATTGGCTCTGAGCTGATTGGCCAGAACTTTAAGAATCCGGCGTTCTTCCAGGGCCGTGTATCCAGTATTGAATACAAGGCTGAAGCCTCGGGATCGAATAACTATGGACCGTCGAATCCGGATTTGCTAGAGCGCACCAGCGATTCTATAGCTGAGTGGAAAGCGAATAACCCTGACGTCCCGGTTAGTGAGCTGCCTATAGATTTGGTCACGAACTCCGGTTCCGGCCTGGATCCGCATATATCTCCCGCTGCGGCTACGGTACAGATCCCCAGAATCAGCAATCTGACCGGTATTTCAGCAGATAAGCTAGAAGCATTGGTGGCAAAATATACTGAAGGCCGCGATCTTGGGGTGTTTGGTGAGGAACGTGTCAATGTGCTGAAGCTGAATCTCGCTTTAATGGAAACAACGGCGAATTAGAACCGGCTCACCCCTGCCTGCGCATTCAGCGGGCAGGGGTAGTTTCCGCTTAAGGATTGGAGGTTAACGAGTGGCACCCTACAAACGCAAAACCCCGGAAGAAATTCTGTATTCCATTTACCGTTTACACCGGGGCAGGCTGAAGATTATTATCGGCTCCGTCAGCGGATCAGGCAAAACCTATCATATGCTGGAGGAAGGCAAGTTATTGAAAAAGCAGGGCATTGATGTTGTAATCAGTGCCGTATCAACGATGCAGAGAGCGGAAACCATGCAGCAGCTTGCCGATCTGGAGCGTGTCCCCAGCATTCATTGGCTGAAAGACGGCAAGGAGCAGAAGGATCTCCCTTTGGAGACTCTGCTGGAGCGCAATCCCGAGGTGCTGCTTGTAGATGGCTTGGCGCACCGCAACCGCAAAGAAGCCCGTTTTCAGACGCGGCTGGAAGATATCCGTTATTTGATGGACAACGGCATCAGCGTGATTACGACCATCAATGTGTATGAATTGGCCGGAGTGGGTGAGACCATCTTTCAAATGACGGGAATCCGTGCAGATGAAACCGTGCCGCTGCATACCCTGGAGCTTGCGGATGAGGTCCGCTTGATCGATGTCTCACCTGAAACCATTCTGAAGCGGATCGAGGAAGGTGTTTTAGGCCACGAGACGCATCCTGCACTGTCCCGACCCGGCAATCTCGGCGTGCTTCGTGAGCTGTCTCTGCGTCTGGTGGCCGAAGGTGTCAATGATTCGCTTGAGAAACATCGCGAGGAACATGGGCTCATTGGTCCTTCCGGCGCGATGGAGCGGATACTGGTATCCGCGCAGTACCATTGGAACGGGTCGCTTTATGTGAGAAGAGGCCAGCAAATCGCCAAGCGGCTCGGCGGTGATCTGATTGTGGTGACATTTGTTATTCCTAACCGGCCGCTGACGAAGGACCAGCAGACCTTTAAGCGTTCGATTGTAAAGCTGGTAGAGCGGGTGGGCGCCAGGTTTGAAGAGCTTCCTCTCACCCTTCAACGCCAGCTTCCTTCCGAACTGGTGCGTTATGCCATTCAAAACAATGTGACCCGGATCGTTATGGGCCACTCTCAAAAAAGCCGGTGGCAGGAGCGGTGGCAGGGCTCGATCGCTGACCGTGTGCTGCGCCAGACCCGCAATATTGATGTGTTTCTGATGGCCGACCGGGCCGAGCAGGAGGGAGAACGGATTCTGCCGATCAAACGTAATCCGCAAGGGAAGAAGGAGCCTTTCCACCGGTTGACCAGTCAAGAGATGGAGAAGAAGATTGAAGTGATCCGCCGTGGAACCTTTAAGGTATATATCGGTGCGGCTCCCGGAGTCGGCAAAACCTACAAAATGCTTCAGGAGGGAAATATACTTCAAAGCAGAGGCATCGATGTTGTCATCGGGCTGCTGGAAACCCATGGCAGGAAGGAAACCCAGGAGCAGATAGGTGAATTAATAACGGTACCCCGGGCTAAAATACTATATCAAAAAACGCATTTGGAAGAAATGGACACGGACGCAATTATTGCCCGCCGCCCGGAGGTCGTCCTGGTGGATGAGCTGGCACATACCAACGTGCCCGGCAGTATAACCAGAAAGCGGTATGAAGATGTGATCCGTCTGCTCGAAAACGGTATTTCTGTCATTACAACTGTAAATGTGCAGCATCTGGAAAGCTTGAACGACGCGGTAGCCCAATTAACCGGCGTACGTGTCAGGGAGACTGTGCCGGATGCGATTCTGAAAATGGCCAGTGAGGTCGAACTGATCGATGTAACGCCACAAATGCTGCAGGAGCGGATGCGGGAAGGGAAGATATACGCCTCAGAGAAAGTAAACCAGGCGCTGGAATCGTTTTTCAAGATCGGCAATCTCATTGCACTGCGTGAACTAGCCCTCCGCGAAATTGCGGATGATGTTGATGAACGGCTGGAGGCCTGGGACCGGGACAATTCCTTGCGGGGCCCATGGAGCAGGAAAGAGGTGATCTTCGTCTGTGTGGATCTGGGACCAAGGGCAGAGCGGCTGATTCGCCGCGGATTCCGCATCGCGCATCGCTTGAAAGCCGAGTGGTATGTTCATTATGTGCACTGCAGTTCGAAAGAAACACCTGAGGAGCAGAAACGGCTGGAGACGCTGCGTCGTCTAACAGAACAGCTTGGAGGGAATTTAGAGGTAACTATGGCAGAAAGCCGTAAGAACCTGTACGAGCATTTATTAATCAGGATCAATGAAGTGAAGACGACACAGCTGATCATCGGGCAGGTGCGGAAGCCGCTCTGGCGGACGCTCATCAAAAAAAGCTTCGTCCACTATCTGCTCCGTCATGCCCGGCATATGGATATGCTGGTGGTGGCTGATCAATGAGAAGAATGTAAAAGGAACTGGTCCTGTGGATCGGTTCCTTTTACATTCTTCTTTCAAAGTCTTATAATAGGAGAATGAATATTCATTCCGCTCTAATCTATACCGGTTTAATCCGGAACCATTCCAGTCTAAGGTAAGGGTGATTACACTGGCTACTAACAAACGGGAAGATATCATGAAAGCGGCCTTAGTGCTGTTTGCCGAGAGAGGATATGACGGCACAACCGTTCCGATGATTGCTGAAAGTGCGAAGGTAGGGGCAGGTACGATATATCGCTATTTTGCCAATAAAGAATCGCTTGTTAACGGATTGTTTCAGCATTGCGTGCAAGTGTTCTCGGACACGTTAAAATATGAGGGCATTCATTCAACGCCGGATATTCGGGAGCAATTTCATTATATTTTTCAGCGTTTAGTGAAGTTTGCCGATAATAATGTGAATGCGCTGCTCTTTATCGAATCCCATAACAGTGCTTATTATCTGGATGACCGAAGCAAGCAGGTGTTTGATGAGCTGCTCGGAACGTTTCGCCAAGTTTTGGAGAATGGTAAAAAAGTAGAGGTCATCAAAGAGTTCAACACAGATGCGCTGATTGCCATTGTATATGGTGCGTTTGTGCTGTTGTTCAAGCTGATTAAGTCTGGAGTGTTAACCGAAACCCCTGATCTGCTGGAAGGGGTCGAAGAAAGCTGTTGGAATGCCATTAGAATCCTGTGATTCTAGTGTTTTAAGGAGACTGCCAAATGACAAAAGTAAAGATATTTACAGATAGTCTTTCAGATCTGCCGTCCACCGTAATTGAACAATATGAGATTGGCATAGCTCCTGTATATGTTGTTTTTAGTAATGAGCTGATATTTCGGCATACGGTCGATATAACTACTGAGGAAATCTATACCTACGTAAGAGAGAAGGGGACGATTCCCGGTATTGCTGCTCCAACATCTCATGACTTAAGTACTCTCTTTGCTCCTTGTATTGCTGCCGGAGACAATGTATTATTCATCAGCATGGCCTCAGGGTTATCCCCAACCTACAAGAATGCAGTGGCAGCTGCCCAACAATTTCCGGAAGGGAGAGTCACTGTCATTGATTCCTCAAGCATTTCCTCAGGGACGGCGATGATGGTCCTTCGGGCAGTCGCAGCGGCGAGGAAGAGAAGGCATCCCGCAACTATAACCAAAGAGCTGCATCACTCCCGGACAAACCTGGAGGAAGAAATGCTGCTTGATAAGCTTAATTTTGTAAATCAGGGTGGAAATGTTTATGGTTTGCATAATCGGATAAAAAGTCCTTTGAATTTAAAAAGTCCGGCAACGGTCAGGTCGGGGCGCATGCATTTCTCCATGAATGAGCCACAAGGCGGCGCTACAAAAGCGCTGGATAAGATGCTGCACAATGCATTTGACAACAAAGACGAGATTGACCAGAAGCTTGTGCTTATCTCACAGACGATGGCAGAGCAGCCTGCTGAATATTTAAGGGAAGCACTGATTAAAAAAGTGGGATGCGATGAAGTGCTTGTGACTTCGAGCATCAGCGGCTTTCTCTCCCGCACCTCACCACGAAGTTTGGGTGTAAGCTACTACCGCAGAGCTGATCAGGACTGATATATTACGGAAAAGCGGGGAATACAGCAAATGAAGAACATGTATGCGAAATGGGCGGTGCTTACGGAAAAAAGCAGCCATCTGGCGCTGTGGAGCACTTTTCTGAAATGGGTTGTCCTGGGCGGCATAGTAGGCGTATTGTCCGGAACGGCCTCGGCTTTTTTCCTCAAGAGTCTGGATTATGTTACTGAGGTTCGGCTGAATCATGGATGGCTGCTCTTTCTGCTTCCGGCGGGAGGCGCGCTGGTAAGTTTGCTATACATGCGCTACGGCAAAAACAGTGCCAAGGGAAATAATCTGATTTTGGAGCAAATCCGGGAGGGTAATGAAACAATTCCCTTGCGGATGGCTCCTTTGGTGCTGTTTGGCACGCTTATTACTCATCTCTTCGGTGGTTCAGCCGGGCGGGAAGGAACTGCAGTACAAATGGGAGGTAGCTTGGCAGAAGGATTCGGGAGACTTCTTAAGATCAATGCGCTGGACCGGAAAATATTGCTGATGTGCGGGATAAGTGGTGGTTTCGGCTCAATCTTCGGGACACCTCTGGCCGGGACCATTTTTGGGCTGGAGGTGATTGCGATTGGACTCATCAGCCATAAAGCGCTGCTGCCCTGTTTCACAGCCAGTTTTGTGGGCGATCTGGTGACGACCCGCTTATGGAAGGTGCATCATATTCATTATCAGGTGGATGTATTTCCGGCTCTGGATCTTGTTGTGCTGTTAAAAGTGATTGCTGCTGCGATAGTGTTTGGTTTAGTCAGTATGTTGTTCAGCGAGCTGACCCACTTTTTAAAGCGAACGTTCACCTACATCTTTAAAAACCCGATGCTAAAGAGTGCGGTAGGCGGGCTCATTATTATTGCCTTAGTTTATGTCGTAGGTTCCAGGGATTACTTGGGACTTGGTATTCCACTCATAAGCGGGTCCTTTGAGACCGAAATGCCGCCTTTTGCGTTCCTGTGGAAGCTCATTTTCACTGCACTTACTTTAGGCACAGGCTACCAGGGCGGTGAAGTTACTCCTTTATTCGCTATAGGGGCGACACTCGGAAACAGCCTGGCTGGTGTACTTCATTTATATGCTCCTTTCCTGGCCTCACTGGGCTTTATTGCGGTATTCTGCGGAGCCACTAATACACCTATTGCCTGTTTCATAATGGGTATTGAATTATTTGGTTCCACCGGGGCGGTGTATATGTTTATTGCTTGTGTGGTCAGTTTTTTATTCTCAGGACATACCGGTATTTATACATCCCAGCAGATCGGCGTATCGAAAAGTCATCTGATCCCTATCCCAGAAGGGACTACCCTAGCCTCCGTCAAGGGTCTGCGCAAACGAAAAACAAAAGCCAGCGGAGAAAACCATACCAATCAGTAGATTTGCTGATCAAAACCATGCTTGGGTTGAAATTTAAAAAAAGGTATGGTAAAATTCTGTTACTTTAATGACTGGAGTTGAAAAGGATAATGTAGGAATTTTCTTGCGAATCTTTTAAACAATAAAACGACAAATGCGATTTTATTTCGCATGTGTTTTATTCTTTATACGCAAGAAAGTTACGCATTTCTTTTCACTCAGACGAATATCCTTGTCTAACTCCGTTTTGGGGCTGGATTTGCTGTATTTATTTGAGCTACAAGAAAGTAACTTTCTTGTAGCTCTTATTTTTTTATATACAGGAGGAATATTTATGTCATTAATCAATGTTGCGAACCTGACGTTTGCCTATGAAGGCAGCTACGATAATATATTTGAGAACGTAAGTTTTCAAATTGATACCGATTGGAAATTAGGATGTACGGGAAGAAACGGGAGAGGGAAAACGACCTTCTTAAGCTTGTTGCTTGGTAAATATGAATACAGCGGAACGATTTCGGCTAAGGTCGATTTCGACTATTTCCCGTTCCCTGTCGAGAATAAGGAAAATAATACCCTTGATGTAATCAGCGACATCTACCCGGATTATATTCACTGGAAGCTGATGCGGGAGCTTTCTTTACTAAAAGTGTCCGAGGATGTTCTATACCGGCCCTTTGATTCTTTGTCCAACGGTGAGCAGACGAAGGTGCTGCTTGCTGCATTATTTATTAAGGAAAACAGCTTTTTGCTCATTGACGAGCCTACCAATCATTTGGATCTGAATGCAAGAAAACTGGTCAGTGCTTATCTGAATACCAAAAGCGGTTTTATCCTGGTCTCCCACGACAGATCCTTTCTGGATAATTGTGTAGACCACATCCTGTCAATCAATAAAACCAACATAGAAATTCAAAAGGGGGATTTCTCCGCTTGGTGGGAAAATAAAAGGCGGCAAGATCATTTTGAACTGGCAGAGAATGAAAAACTAAGAAGAGACATCAAGCGCTTGTCGGATTCTTCTAAACGAACGGGTAACTGGTCGCATGAGGTGGAGAAAAGCAAAAATGGAACACGGAATTCCGGTTCCAAGTTGGATAAAGGTTATGTTGGCCACAAGGCTGCTAAAATGATGAAACGCTCTAAAGCCATTGAGCAAAGACAGCAATCTGCCATTGCTGAAAAGTCTAAACTGCTGAAAAATATTGAAAATTCCGACAGCCTGGAGATTTCACAGCTTGATTATCATAAAAACGAGCTGGTTGAGCTTGAACATGTCTCGATTCAATACGGGGAGAAGATCGTCTGCGCAGATATCAGCTTTTCGATTGAGCAGGGTGAGCGAATTGCGCTTTCCGGTATAAACGGCTCCGGTAAATCGAGCATTATCAAGCTGATTTGCGGCGAGGAGCTAGACTACACAGGCACACTCAGGAAGGACAGTCAGCTTACGGTATCTTACGTATCACAGGACACCTCGCATTTACAGGGCAATTTGACGGACTACGCCAGAAGCAGCGGGATTGATGAAAGCCTGTTTAAATCGATTTTAAGAAAACTTGATTTCTCCAGAGTACAGTTTGAAAAGGATATATCTGCGTTTAGCGGCGGGCAAAAGAAGAAAGTGCTTATTGCGAAAAGCCTTAGTGAGAAGGTCCATTTGCATATTTGGGATGAGCCGCTTAATTTTATTGATATTATTTCCCGGATGCAGATTGAAGAGCTGCTGCTGGAATACACACCAACTATTCTTTTTGTCGAGCATGACAGTGAATTTTGCAACAATATTGCTACAAAAATCATTCAACTGTAATCCATTACCTGAATTTCTTAGGACCGGTCACTGCAGACTTTTTCGGCTCACCCGAAATAACCCGTTACTCGTAACCCAATGATTTCTTTCGCGTATATGATATAACTATGATCCGACGAAGCTGCAGGGATTGAAGGTCCAAACTAAAAGAAGTTGAGGTAATCCATCTTATGAATGAATTTACACTGCATGCCGATACAGCGTATAAGCTGGCTGAGCAGAAAGCTGCTCAATATTTTGCATCACTTTTTACACAGGTCAAGAATAGGAGTTATGTGCCTGCCTTAACTGCAGACTTCCATTTGTGGAAGAAGAGCCATATTCATCATCATTCATGGCTGTCCTTTTTTTCGCGAAACCAAAGGAACCCCGGACCTGCGGATTACCACCGGTATATTCAATGGCTGAATTATACAGGGAAATTAAATGATTATCTTGACCGGAGCATTTCCTATATCTACATGAGGGATCTGGGCAAAGCGCTGGATTCTCCGGACACTCAAACCAGAATCCAACGGATGGTTGCCGATATCAAAGATCAGTTGATACCCTCAGCCGCAGCAGGCGGGGAAACACAGCCGGACATGCTGAATTTGGCAAAGCTGTACCGCTGGGCCCAGAAAGAAGGGGTAGAAACAGCCACGATCTGGGTGATTACTAAACTCAAAACCGTCTCCGCCAATCTGCCGGAGGAAATGAATCCCGAGCAAGCCCAGCGTAAGCTGATTAAGATTATTATCGGGGTTGTCATGCATGTGATGGAAGAGATGGAAGAAAACCTTGTCCCTGCAGAACGTGCCTTAAGACTTGAAGAAGCCATCCGGCTGGGGTATTCCTATGGACTTACCTATCCTTTCATTGACGATCTTTTAGATTCCGCGGTCCTAACCGTTCCTGAGAAAGAACAGTATTCCCGGTTGATCCGTCAAGCGCTTCTCAGCGGAATTGTCCCGGAGCTGGGTGAGTGGGACGGGGAAAAGATTCCGCTGATGGAGTACGTACATTCGGAGCTGCGGGAAGCCTTTGAGTACATTAAGAACCATCAGCGGATGGAGACGCAGAAATCGTTTTTTGAGCGTTCCTATGTGTTTTTTCACTCTCAGGAAATAGACCGGGCAAAAAATCTGTCCCATGATGGTTATACCAATGAGGAGCTCTATATTCCTGTGATCCTGAAATCATCTTCCTCCCGCTTGATTGTCCGCTCTGTAATCAGTGCGCCGCTAGATGACGGTTTTGATCATCGAACTTTCTATTATGGCTTATACAATCAACTGGCGGATGATTTTGCCGACATGTCCGACGATATGCTGGAAGGCGCGGTTACCCCGTATACCTATTATTTAAAATACCGCCAGCAGCGCAACGATTTGATCAATCCCTTTGAAATGTACTGGACGGTCATTTCCCATCTGCTCCATAATGTGTTTCATTCTGATCCCAAAACTTGCGAGGTAATTCTGGACCGGGTCGTTAACGGTCTGAAACGTTCCAGAGAACGTTTAGGCAGGGATAAATACAACGAAATCATGGAGATATTTGCGTCTGGCAACCCGGAATTCAAACGCCTGGTAGACCGGATGGTTCACAAAGCAGAGGATGTCGATTTCTTCGACAAATTGCTTCGGGACCAGCTGCTTAATACACTTCGTAACAACCGGAAGGAAAAGGAAGAGTTTCACGATACGATCAAAACGGTACGCGGAGTGATCAATAGCCAGCTCTTAATCCCAAAGCCTGAGGGAATGCCACCGATGAAGGAACTGCTTATAGATGCTGCTAATTACAGTCTCGAAGGAGATGGGAAACGAATACGTCCAGTCTTAACGTGGGTTATGGGCGTAAAAGAATATGGACTGGAGCCAGCGGAGATTGTGCCGCTGCTCAGATCCTTAGAATATATGCATACCGCTTCCTTGATCTTCGATGATCTGCCATCCCAGGATAATGCGTCAACCCGCAGAGGGCGTGAAACCCTGCATCAGGTGCATGATGCTGCGACTGCCGAATTAACCGGCCTGTTCCTGATCCAGAAGGCTACAGAGGAACAAGCATCTCTCCGTCATTTCGATCCGAAAACCGTGCTTGCCCTGATGCAGTATTCAGCACAAAAGACGGGGGATATGTGCATGGGGCAGGCGATGGATCTGCATTCCAAAGGCGAAGATTTGACTCTGGAGCAATTGAATGAGATCTGCTTTTACAAGACCGGAATTGCCTTCGAGGCGGCGCTGGTCATGCCAGCTATGCTGGCTCAGGTGAAGGAGGCGGAAATTGCGGCGCTGAAGAAATTCGCTTATCATGCGGGGATCGCCTTCCAGATTAAAGATGATTTACTCGACCAGGAGGGTGACCGGCTATTGCTCGGCAAACCCGTTGGCCAGGATGCCGGAAATAACACTTCGACTTTCGTATCCATTCTTGGGCTGGAGAACGCCCGGAAAGAGCTGTGGGAACACTACTGTCTGGCCTCGGAAGCATTGAGCGAGCTGCCCCGGAATATTGCTTTTCTGAAGCATTTATTGAATTATATGGTTAACAGGAACCGCTGAACTGCGGCTGAACCTGCCCGGAACGGGCAAATAGGATCATGCATTACCGGCACCCATACGGGTTGCCGGTTTTTTGTCGTTCTGCATGCTCCATCAGCTGTTATTCCGTTCATTATGAAAAAAAAAGTAAAGATTGACAGACTTAATAGTAATTATTACAATTAAACTCAATATTAATAGTAATAATTACTATTAAAACCACAATCCAATTCTAACCGCTTGGAAAGGAGTATATAAAACTTTCGGCATAGGGGTTCTGCCAGAAATCTTATCATTGCGAATTATCATTCTATGGAGGTATCAAATGAAAGAAAATCAAAAGAAACTAACAAACAAGCGAGCTTTTTCTTATGCAGCCTTGGTGTTTTCAGTGCTCTTATTGCTGGCCGGCTGTTCAACGGGTTCCAAGCAATCTGACCCTTCACCCGGCGCACAAAACACCAGCAAAGTAAAAGACGATTTAGTACTGGCCGTTGGTATCATGGACGGCGGACAATTTGACCCCAAGAAAGGCTGGGGGATGACCCAAATCCGTCTGACCCATAGCTCACTGCTGGCTATCGACTCTGATCTCAACTTTATTGGGGATCTTGCAAAATCCTATACGATCAGCGAGGATGCACTAACATGGACCTTCCCGCTTCGCGAGGAAGCCAAATTCTCCAACGGGGAGCAGGTTACTCCGGAAGATGTCAAGTATACATACGAAATGCTCAAGGAGGACGGCATTAAATTCGATTTGTCTTTCGTTAAGTCGATTGATGTATTAGAGAACAACACGATCGCTATTACGCTTAATGAACCGCGCTCCACCTTTGTAAGCCAGCTTACAGAGATCGGAATCGTGCCTAAGGCACATTATGATGAACATTATTCCGAGAACCCGGTCGGTTCCGGCCCCTATAAGGTGGTTCAATACAATGAAGGACAGCAAGTTATCATGGAATACAACCCGTATTGGTACGGCAAAGAGCCGCAGTTCAAAAAGTTGACCTTCCTGCTTCTTGAAGAAGATGCCGCCCTTGCCGCCGCAAAAGCTGGGGAAGCTGACATTGTCTACGTTCCGCCGACTTTCGCAGAGCAAAAGGTAGATGGAATGACCCTACGTAGCTATGAGAGTATTGATTCCCGCGGGATCATGCTGCCTGCAGTCCCTAGCGGCGGTAAAGGCATGACCAATGGCAAGGAAGTGGAAACAGGTAATGATGTGACGTCAGATCTCGCTATCCGTCAGGCCCTTAATGTTGGACTGGATCGCCAGAAGCTGCTGGATGTGGCACTTGATGGACATGGTAAAAAAGCATTTTCGCTCGCCGATGGTTTACCATGGTTCAACGAAAAAACCGTGATCGAGGACGGGAACATCGAAGCGGCAACCAAAATACTCGCCGATGGCGGCTGGGTAGATACGAACAAGGACGGCATTGTGGAAAAAGACGGCCGCAAGGCTGAGTTTGACATGTATTTCAGCTCCAGTGACCAGCTTCGCAGTGACCTATCCCTGGCTGCTGCAGATCAAGCGAGTGCTTTCGGCATCAAGATCAACCTCATCGGGGTTACATGGGATGAGATTTATCTTAAAGGCAAGACAGCAGCAGTGGCATGGGGAGGAGGAAGGCATCACCCTTACCAGCTGTATACGATGAATGCCTCAGACCAAATAGACAAGGGTATCGGCAATATGTCTAATTACCACAATCCCAAGGTGGATGAGTACCTGCATCAGGCGCTCACGTCTTCCTCACTCGAAGAGGCCAATAAATACTGGAAGCTTGCCCAATGGGATGGAGAAACGGGCTTCGGCGGCATCGGAGATGCTCCGATCGTTTGGCTGGTGCGCGTTGACCACTTGTACTTGGCCAATGAGAAGCTGGATCTTGGCAAACAGCCGATTCACTCGCACGGTCATGAGTGGGCATTATTCGGCAATGTAACCGAATGGACATGGGGTAAGTAGGAAGGGGAATTATTGTGGCCAAAAGCATCGTTATTCGCCTGATTCGCGTTGTAACCCTGCTGATCGGATTATCCATTCTGACCTTTTCACTTATTCATCTGTCTCCAATGGACCCGGTCAATGCCTATATCGGTGGGGACAGCTCAGCGTCGCCAGAGCAAATTGAAAAAATCAAACAATATTGGGGTGTAGACAAAAGCCCGGTGGAACAATACCTTGCCTGGGCAAAAGCATTGCTGCAAGGCAACTTTGGGATTTCAAAGCTGTATCGCAGCCCGGTCATCGACATTATCCAAAGCCGGTTTTTAACATCACTTGCTTTAATGGGGACAGCATGGATTTTATCGGGAGTCATCGGATATGTACTAGGAATGACTGCCGCAATGAACCGGGGCAAATGGATGGACAAGCTCATTAAATGGTACAGCTATACGCTGGTATCCACTCCAATCTTCTGGATGGGCCTCATTCTATTAATCGTATTTGCTGTCTGGCTTAAATGGTTTCCTGTGGGCTTGGCCATGCCGGCCGGGGTGATGGAAAGTGATGTGCGGTTCATCGACCGGATTCATCACTTTGTGCTGCCTGCTCTGACATTGAGCATTCTGGGAGTCGCCAATGTAGCGATGCACACCCGCGAGAAAATGATTGATATTCTAAACACAGAGTATGTCATTTTTGCCAGAGCAAGAGGGGAAGGCAAGTGGCAGATATTTAAAAATCATGGTGTTCGAAATTCGATCATTCCCGCGATTTCCCTGCAATTTGCCTACTTTGGCGAACTTTTTGGGGGCTCTATGCTGGCCGAGCAGGTATTTGCTTATCCCGGGTTGGGCAGCACCTTGACCACTGCAGGTTTAAAGGGGGACCTCCCGTTAATGGTGGGCATTATTCTGATTAGCTCCTTGTTTGTTTTTGCGGGGAATCTGGTCGCAGATATTTTGAATAAGGTTGTAGATCCGCGCATGAAGGGGGAGGCCTGAGATGCTGACCATACCTGAAGGAATGAATGTACGCAAGAAAATGATTCTGCTGCTTGCGTTGTCTTCCGGCTTTCTGCTGGCCATATTGATTCTCAGCTTTTGGCTGAGCAATGACAATCTCCGATTGAGTGCGGCAAGCAAGAATCTCGCCCCAAATCTTCAATATATATTCGGTACAGACTGGCTCGGCAGAGATATGTTCACACGTACCCTCAAAGGACTGCGCCTCTCACTGGCGGTAGGAGCGTTCGCCTCCATCCTCAGTGTCATCATCGCTACTGTAATGGGGATTTGTGCGGCGACCTTTGGCAAGACAGTAGATGCCGTCATTTCCTGGTTAATTGATTTGTTTATCGGTATGCCTCATCTCGTGTTTATGGTTTTGATCTGCTTCATTGCAGGTGGTGGAATACAAGGCATCGTACTCGGTGTATCCCTTACGCATTGGACAGGGCTGGCAAGGGTAGTCCGTTCCGAAGTGCTGCAAATTAAAGGTGCGGAATACATTCAAATCTCTAAAAGCTATGGGAAATCAGCTTGGTATATCGCAACAAAACATATACTGCCTTCTATTTTCCCCCAAATTATGATTGGCTTTCTGCTGATGTTTCCGCATGTGATTTTGCATGAAGCCGCATTAACATTCCTGGGTTTCGGGCTGTCTCCTCAAACTCCGGCTATTGGGATCATATTATCTGAAGCGATGAACCATATTTCAACCGGCAAATGGTGGCTGGTGGTGTTTCCGGGACTGCTTCTGGTCGTAGTGGTTAAGAGTTTTGACAGTATCGGCGAACAGCTTCGTATTCTGATGGAGCCTGCCAGTTCCAATGAATAGAGGGATGGATAATGACTAATGTACAGAATAAACGGCTGTTGAAGGTTGAGAACCTGTCCATTGGCTTTTCACAATATGTGAAAGGTACGCAAAGACGGATGATCCAACCGATCGTGGACATGCATGTGGACATCGCTGAAGGTGAAATTGTTGCCGTGGTAGGAGCGAGCGGTTCAGGGAAAAGCCTGTTGGCACATGCTGTGCTTGGGATCTTGCCAGGCAATGCGATCAGCAGCGGAAGTATCTTATACCAAGGAGAAGAGTTGACGCAAAAGAGAAAGGAACAGCTCCGGGGCCGGGAGATCTCATTCATTCCTCAGTCCGTCAATTATCTTGATCCGCTTATGCGAGTCGGGAAGCAGGTACAGATCGGGCTGGATCAGGCAACCGCACAGGCCAAGCAAGAAGAGCTATTCGCAAGGTATGACCTGAAAAAAAGTGATGGGCGTCTGTTTCCGTTTGAATTGTCGGGCGGGATGCTGCGCAGGGTGTTGTTCGCGACAAGTGTCAGAGAAGGGGTGAAGCTGGTCATTGCCGATGAGCCGACCCCCGGAATTCATCCGCAGGCACTCTCCGAAATCTTGCGGCAACTTAAGCAATTCGCTAAAGAGGGGGCCGGAGTAATGCTGATTACTCACGATATCATGTCGGCGCTGGAAATTGCTGACCGGGTGGCCGTGATCAAGGATGGAACAACAGTGGAAATCTCCGCCGTTGCGGCTTTTGAAGGCAAAGGGGAACGATTAAAAACCGATTACACCCGGAGGTTATGGCGGGCCTTGCCGCAGAATGATTTTGATTTGGAATTTAAGCGAGAGGAGGCGGAGTCATGTCTCTGATCGGAGAAAGCTTAGGTCATTATTATCAAAAAGACCGCTGGATTTTTAAAGAGATCAACCTGTCAGTAGCCCCGGGCGAGGTTCTTGGGTTATCAGGTTACAGCGGATGCGGAAAAACTACACTGTCCCGAATATTGGCCGGGTATATCACCCCGCGTGAAGGGAAGGTAACGTCAGATCAGATAGACATGAAGGGGCCGGGATTTCGGCCTGTCCAGTTAATCTACCAGCACCCGGAGAAAGCGATTAACCCCAAGTGGCGTATGCGCGATGTTGTAATGGAGTCCTATACTCCTTCTCAGGACATTCTGGATGCTTTCGAAATCCGCAAGGAATGGATGGACCGGTGGCCGGTTGAACTCTCAGGGGGAGAGAAGCAGCGCTTCTGCATCGTCCGTTCCCTGAATCCTGCCACCAAATATATTATTGCCGACGAGATGACCACAATGCTGGACGCTATTACACAGGCACAAATCTGGAACGCCTTTCTCCGCATTTGTAAAAGCAGGGAAATTGGAGTGATTGTAGTCAGCCACGAGACCAGCCTTCTGAACCGGATATGCGATACGATCTATAAGGTGGGCAACAGTTAAAAAAGGAACATCTGTAAGGCCATTAGCCCTACGGATGTTCTTTTTTTAGCCTGCATAGTTTTATAATGATAATAATGCAGATGATCCGTTGTTATTGTATTATTCGATTCAAATACCAGCCAAAAGTTATATGAATAAGGTTTACAATCCTAACATATCAAACTATGATTTAGCTTGAATATAGATGACAAATCTCATAGGAATTAATATTTACATCACACTAACGGAGGTTGCAAGTTGAAGACAAAAGAGATGGTATTTGCCGCTTTATTTGCTGCACTAATAGGGGTATTAGGTATGATTCCACCGATTCCGCTAGGGTTTATCCCGGTGCCCATTACCGCACAAACACTTGGTGTCATGCTGGCGGGAAGTTTTTTAGGTAAGAAGACAGGAAGTCTTAGCCTGATTTTATTTATCGTGTTAGTCGCTCTGGGTTTACCTTTATTATCCGGCGGACGTGGAGGTTTCTCTGCATTAGTCGGGCCGTCAGCCGGTTACATTCTAAGCTGGCCCGTAGCTGCATTTTGTATCGGATATTCGACAGAAAAAGTCTGGTCCAATGTAAAAACATGGAAAGTTATCGTCATTAACTTAGTTTTTGGTGTGATGCTAGTTAGTTTGATCGGTGCGCCGGTTATGGCTTTGATTACACATACCTCTATTTGGGCCGGACTTGTGGGAGCAACCGCATTTTTGCCGGGGGATTGTATTAAAGCGGTCATAGCTGCTATTATAGCGCTACAATTAAAAGCCGTCAGTCCAATCGAAGAGAAGTGATAAAAGATGAATCTGATTGAACCCTTACTGCGTTATGCAATCCAGCAGCCCGATCATATCGCCTTAACCGATGGAGAAGAGAGCCGTACTTATGGGTCATTGGTACAGCGTATGACTACAGTTGCACAGGGTATACGGCAAAATGGCCTTCACCATGATAAGATTGCCATTTTATCTGCGAACCGCATTGAATTTGTAGAGGTGTTTTTAGGAGCTATTTATGCCGGGTGTGTTCCCATCCCTTTGGATCCCAAATGGAGTATAAATCAAGTGAACGCTGTTCTACAGCAATGTCAGCCGAAAATGATTTTTGCAGAGACCCATTTGGCAAAGATTCTAGCCTTACAGGACACGGCAATTCAACTTCTAACTTTTTCTGATCAGGACATGGGTTCAGGTTCTTATGACAGCTGGTTGCTCACTCTTAAGCCGGAAGCTGAAATGGATGAAGCGAATGAATTATTGTTTATCGGCTTTACTTCAGGCACAACAGGAACACCTAAGGGTTATATGCGCACCCACTTGTCGTGGATTCAGAGCTTCGAGGCGACCAAAGAGGCTTTCCAGCTAAACCGCATAGAGCATATGTTAGCTCCAGGCCCCTTTGTTCATTCCTTGTCTTTATTCGCGGTAATGCAGAGCCTATACAGCGGTGCAACCTTTCATATTGTAAAAGAGTTCGATGCCGGCAAGGTTCTACAGTTGTGTAAACAGAATCCCGATGTTATTTTGTTCGTCGTGCCGACGATGATTGAAGCACTGCTCCAGCAGAAGGATAAATTTGGTCAGATGCAAATTCAGGCATTGATCAGCTCAGGCGGGAAATGGTCAGAGATGTCTAAGAATAGGTGCCGGGAGATATTCGGCGCAGCGAAGCTATATGAATTTTATGGCTCATCTGAAGCCAGTTATATCAGTTACCTGGATGTTCATGCCGACAACAAGCCGAATTCAGTAGGCAAACCCTTTTCCGGTGTACAGATCTCAATTCGTGATGAGCATCTTCAGGAGGTAACCCCAGGGAGCATCGGGCAGCTTTATATTCGGAGTGATATGATGTTCACAGGGTATTATCATTTGCCGGAAGAGACTTCAGCGGTTTTTCGTGACGGATGGCTGATCATCGGAGACTTTATGTATATGGATGAGGATGGATATTTGTATTTGGCTGGCCGCTCAAAAAATATGATGGTCTCCGGTGGTCTTAATGTTTTCCCGGAAGAAGTAGAGTCTGTGCTGCAGCAGATGCCGGAAATTCAAGAAGTGATGGTACTGGGAGTACAGGATGCCTATTGGGGTGAACAGGTGACAGCACTTGTGAAGTGGAGCGGACAAACGCGATTATCTGTAGAACAAATCAAGGATTACTGCTGCCGCCAAATCGCGAACTACAAAGCCCCAAAACAGCTCATCACGGTAGAGCAGTTCATTTATACAAGTAGCGGAAAAATTGCCCGGCAGGCAATGAAAGACTACGCGAAAAGATGGACGATATGATAGAGGCTGTAATTGTGATCGCTAAACGGACACCCATTGGCAGGATCGGCGGAGTACTAAGTGCTCTTGAGCCGGAAGCATTATTAGCACCGCTTATTCAGCATATTGTCGCAGAAACGAATGTGCCGAAGGAATTCATTGATGATGTCATCATTGGCAATGTAGTAGGTCCAGGCGGCAACATCGCACGGCTTTCTGCTCTGGAAGCAGGACTGCCAGTGACGGTCCCGGGTGTCACGGTTGACCGGCAGTGTGGTTCTGGTCTGGAAGCAGTCAATCTTGCGGCAAGGCTGATTCAAAGTGGTGCTGGTGAGATTTATTTGGCTGGTGGAGTTGAGAGTACGAGCCGTGCCCCATGGAAAATGGCCAAACCGCAAACGCTAACGGGTGCACCGCAGCTATATACACGGGCCCGTTTCACTCCAAGCGCCTACGGCGACCCGGATATGGGCATCGCAGCCGAGAATGTCGCCCGTAAATACGCGATTTCCCGGGAAGAACAGGACCGTTATGCTTTGAAAAGCCATCAAAAAGCCATTCATTCGCAGCAAACCGGCCGATTTCTGCAAGAGATCGTTCCTGTACAAGCGAATGGCGGATGGGTTACCCTTGATGAATGCCCCAGAGCCAATACTAGCCTGGAAAAGCTGATGCAGCTGCCGCCAAATTTTCTGGAACAGGGTACGGTAACGGCTGGCAATGCATGTCCTCTGAATGATGGAGCGGCTCTGGTTCTGATGATGTCCCGTGAGAAATGCCGGGAGCTTCAACTAAAGCCTATTTTGCGTGTCGTTGATGCCCAAGCGGCAGGTGTTGATCCCAATTATTTAGGTATGGGGCCTGTTCCAGCTGTTCAAAAGGTGCTTAACCGCCAGCACCTGAGTGTTGCCGATTTGGATATCGTGGAGTTTAACGAAGCGTTTGCCTCACAAGTATTAGCTTCACTACAGGAGCTTCAGATTCCGCAGGAAAAGGTGAATCGTGGAGGCGGAGCACTGGCCATTGGCCATCCTTTCGGTGCTTCAGGCGGTATCTTAATCACACGGTTATGCTCGGAGATGTTATATAAACCTTATAAATGGGGGCTGGCCACACTGGGCATTGGTGGCGGGATAGGTCTGGCCACGCTGGTGGAGGCGGTCCAATGAATAAAGTCCGGCATCAGGTTCATATCACTGCGGAGTGGATTTCTGACTTTGCACAAAGTATCGGAGCTCCCTTGCAAATGATAAAAGGTGATCTGATCGCACCTGCTACAATGCCGATTATATTCTGGCAGTTCTTCGATATTCCCTGGTTGAAGACGGATGCCCCCTTAATTCACGGCACGCAGCATTTCACTTACCAGGAACCAATTACCGCAGGGATGATCATGGATTGTGAATTATCCTTAACTAGGATGGATAAGAAAGAAGTTAGACAGGAATGGATGACCTTCTATTATCACACGCTTGTTTATACATGTGGCGGTAATCTCATAGGGACGGCAGATACCATATTAATCCGGGCAGGTGATTAAGATTAAGAAACGTATAACTGCCGAGGCTGTCCGGCAATATGGTGCTGTCTCTAAAGATACGGCTGCCATTCATCTGAGTGCCGAAGCTGCTGTTAAGGCTGGCTATAAGCGGCCTATAGCACATGGTATGTATATCATGGGGCTGGCACAATCGTTATATTTAACCGATCATCCAGCACAGTGGATTACAACGTATAGCATGAAATTTCATAAACCGCTTGTAGTAGATACGGATGTGGTGTTTCACTTTGAGCCTCACGACGGTCATATCGAAGTGAAAGTCACATTAGAATCTGGTGATGTGATTGCTTCAGGTACCTTTTCAGTGAAAGAGATGAAGTGATGGATAAAGTAGCCGTAATTACAGGAGCCACCAGAGGGATTGGGCGCAGCATCGCCTTAAAGCTTGGCCAATCCGGTTATCAAGTAATCGTTAACGGGACAAAGCAAGCGCTAATCGACGAGGTTGTGCAGGAGATTCACCGGACAGGCGGCGAGGCGCTGGGGATTTGTGCCAATGTCGCAGATCCGCTTGAGGTCACTGCGATGGTGGATGCTGTCATCGCTGAGTATGGCCGTATAGATGTATTGATACATAACGCCGGTAATTTGAGTGACCAGCAATGTCTGCATATGACGGATGAAGAATGGAATTCGGTGCTGGATGTGCATCTGAATGGAGCTTTTTATAGCATTCGCCGGGCACTGCCTCATATGCAAAATCATGGCGGGGACATTCTTCTGATGACCTCCACTGCCGGATTAACAGGTTCGATCAAGCAGGTGAATTACAGTGCGGCCAAAGCTGGGGTGCTTGGTATGATGTGGACGCTCGCAGCCGAACTAAAGCGCAACGGTATTAGAGTGAATGCCATTGCGCCTGCTGCCTTAACGGATATGACCCGGCCTGTCATCCAGCATATGAAGGAAAAGTATGCCAGCCGCAATGAGCCGTTCCCGGAGTTCTGGCAGGTGGGGGAAGCAGATGATATTGCCCGCTTCGCAGCCGCATTGCTGGAACAGCCGGATATTGAGTTAACAGGTGAAATCTTTGGTGTGAATGGTTCGAAGGTAACGAAGTGGCAAAAGCCGGAGCCTGCCTTTACCGAAACCAGCATAGAGGCATTTTTCACAACATGGCGGCAACAGAAGGGTAGTCATTAAATGCTGACATTCGATCACGTTCATTTTTATTATAAAAAAGGGCAGCCCGTCATAGAGGATTTAAGCTTTACGATTAAGACGGGGGAGTTCGTGGCAATTGTCGGGGCGAATGGCTGCGGCAAGTCTACAATTGCCAAGCTAATGGATGGATTGCTGCTTCCAAAACAAGGGAATGTAACCTTTCAGGATCTAAACACCTCCAGACCCGCAGACCTTAGGATGATCCATGAGCAAATAGGGTTTGTATTCCAGAATCCGGAGGACCAATTCATTACTACAACGGTGATGGATGAAGTGATATTTGGATTGGAAAACATTCGTGTGCCAAGGGAAGAAATACGCAGCCGTTTGGAGCAGGCCCTACAGGCTGTGCAAATGGAGGATTATTTGGAGTCGATGCCCCATCAGCTCTCAGGCGGTCAAAAGCAACGGGTAGCTATTGCCGCCATCCTGGCTATGCGGCCCCGGATTATTATTTTTGACGAAGCTACTTCCATGCTTGATCCGCAGGGGAGGGAGCAAGTGCTTTCGATCATGCAGGAGTTGCACCGCCAAGGCATGACCATTATCCACATCACCCATCATATGGAGGAAGTGCTGGCTGCGCGGCGTATTTTACTCATGGGTAAGGGGCGGCTTATATTTGATGGAGATCCGATTTCCTTTTTTGAAACGGTGCCCGTTGAAGACTACCAACTAGAACTTCCTTTTGCGGTTCGAGTATATCGAATGCTGCATCCGGGCATGCCGCTAATGGCAGATTGGAAGGAGATGATCCGCTCACAATGGTCTACCAGCTAAACAATCTAAGTGTGAGTTATGCCGATCGGGTAGCTCTGCAAAATGTCAGCTGCACGATTCAAGGAGGTAAGTGGATCTCTGTCATTGGGCATACAGGCGCCGGCAAGTCTACATTTGTCAAAGTGCTGAAGGGGCTGATTCCGGACATTGCCGGCGAGTATTTGATTAATGAGCATCCCATTCCCAAGGACCGTAAAGGACAAATAAAAGCCCTACCTGATATAGGCTACGTATTTCAATATCCCGAGCATCAATTATTTGAATCGACGGTGTACAAGGAGCTTGCCTTTGCTCCTAAGCTGCGTGGGGATACGCCTCAGCAGATAAAGAAGTCAATAGAAATCATTCTTTCGCAAGTAGGTCTGACAGAAGATATCCTGCCATTGGTTCCTTTTCAGCTAAGCGGGGGCCAAAAACGCCGTGTGGCTATCGCTTCCGTATTGATGATGGATCCGAAGCTGCTTATTCTGGATGAACCTACAGCAGGTCTAGATCCAGTAAGCCATGCCGCATTGCTTCAGCTGCTGAGTAAATGGCAGCAGCAAGGTAATCGCACCGTTCTCTTCGTATCCCATCAAATGAATGATGTTGCCGAATACTCGGATGAAGTCATGGTATTTCACGAGGGGCAACTCATGGGGCATTATGAGACCGGCACTTTATTTCTGGACCAAGCAGAATGGCTGGAGCAACTCGGTTTATCACTGCCGGAGCCTGTGCAACTGTTAAAGATAGTTGAGGAAATGTCCGGTGAGATAATTGAAGTGGCGAGCTGCAGAGAGCAGGATATATTCGCAAAAGTGCTGCCCATCTGGCAGGCAAGGAGACTCTAAATGTCTAATACCCTGTTAATGGGACAATATTTGGAGACGCATTCCATATTTCACCGTCTGGACCCGCGGACAAAGCTTGTGAGCATGATTATTATCATGCTGAGCTTCCTAATGCTGGACACGTTCGTCAGCTACGTTGTCGCAACCTTTTTTTTGGCCGGCATTATGTGGTTATCCAAAATCCCGTTACAGGTCTTTTGGAGAGGCATGAAGCCGGTCTTGTTTATTTTGATGTTTACTTTTCTCTATAATGCCTTATCCACGAAGGGGAATATCATTGGGTCCTGGTCCTTTATAGAGGTGACAGAAGAGGGACTGTTGAACGGGTTACGTTTCGTTTGGCGTATTGTCTTAATCATCTTGCTGGCTTCTATTTTAACGTTAACTACAAAACCGCTGACCTTAAGCCATGGGCTGGAGAAATTACTGGCCCCTTTATCCAAACTCAATGTGCCGGTGGAGCAGTTCTCACTAATGATTGTGATTGCGATCCGGTTTATCCCAACGATTATGCAAGAGCTTGATCGGATTCTCCTGGCCCAGAAGGCCAGAGATTATGATATTACGACCTTAAAGCTGCCAAAACGTATATTTGCCTATATTCCGATTCTCGTGCCTTTGCTTCTAACGGTGATTCAACGTGCCGAACAATTGACTCACGCCATTGATGCGCGTGCTTATGGGAATGGGAAAGGGAGAACTTCCTATAAGGAATTGACATTCCAGCGTGTCGATTATCAAGCAGGGGGAGCAGTTATTCTAATGACCGTGATCCTGCTGCTGTTGAAAATTCGGGGATTTTAAGTGTGTAGAAGGAGAGATAACGATGAAATGGGCTACACGGGTAACTGAATTATTACAAATAAAATATCCTATTATTCAAGGGGGACTTGCCTATTTAGCCTATGCAGATCTTGCGGCTGCGGTTTCAAATGCAGGGGGATTAGGCCAAATTACCGCTATGAGTCTCCCGGATGCAGATGCCTTGCGCTCGGAAATTGAGCGTGCACACACCCTGACGAACCAGCCCTTTGGTGTCAATTTTGCTATTGGCAACCATAATATTAATTATAGGGATCGGGTCCAGACCGCTATTGATGAGCAGGTCCATGCTGTGACGATCACTGGTGGAGATCCTTCAGCGATATTAGAGATGATGCAACCCACGGCTATTAAAACACTGGTGCTCGTTTCCTCACGAAGACAAGCTCAAAAGGCGGAACAGCTAGGCGCATCTGCGGTGATTGTTGTCGGGCAGGAAGGCGGCGGGCACTTAGGGCGTGATGATGTTGGAACCCTGGTGCTTGTCCCGCAAGTGGTTGATGCTGTTCAAATTCCCGTCGTTGCTTCAGGTGGAATTGGGGATGGCCGGGGCTGGATGGCTGCCCATGCCCTTGGTGCTGAAGGTATTGAAATGGGGACACGCTTTATCGCCACTCAGGAATGTGTGGACGCCTCCGCCTCTTACAAAAAAGCCTTGATTGAGAGTTCGGAGGCGGATACAACAGTGATCAAACGTTCCATCCATTCACCGGCCAGGGTATTGCGAAGTGCCTACACGGAGAAAATTCTCGAAATCGAGCGCGTAACCCCCACATATGAAGCATTAAAAGAATATATTAGCGGTGAAGCCAACAAACGCTGGATTTATGAGGATTGTGAAGAAGAGGGGTTTGGTTGGGCAGGTCAAGTGACCGGCATGATCCATGATATCCCAACCGTCGCCGAATTGATCAATAGAATGGTCCAAGAGGCGGAGAAGGTTCGCGGAAGATGGGGAAGTTAGCGTTCACGGAAAGTCCGGCGCAAGTCCTCGGTCCATTTGTCCGGGATTTCCCAGGGGATAAAATGTCCACCTTCTGCATGGGCTGTGATATTGACATGGTTATACCAGGGAGCGCGATCGCTGTCCAGGAAGTTCTGTACGCGGTTTTCGGTTGTGATCCCTGGCGGATTTTCGTAGCCCACGAAGCTAATACCGGTTGGTGCCTCAATGACAGGCCAGCGATCATGAGCAGGTGTCCACGGATAGCGGTTGGCGTTGGCGTAGACGCGTATTGAGGTTTCGATGGCGTTGTTAACCCAATAGATTGTTGCGTGTGTAAGGATGTCGTCCTTGGAAAAAACATTCTCGACGTTGCCTTTATTATCACTCCATCTTGCCCAGCGTTCCAAGATCCATGCGAGCATGCCTGCGGGCGAATCGCTTAGTCCAAAGGCGAGGGTGGAGGGATCAAGGACATGTACGGCGAGATGTGAGGCGAAACGGCGATCCAGATTTAGAATCCCCTTCCTGATGTCTTCAGGGATATCGCCGGGTATAGGGCGGCCTCCTGCGTAATCCCAAGCGCGCTCCCCGTTGAAGAAGTTAAGTTTCAGCGCTGACCCAATGTGTATCGCATAGAGCTCATCTGGATACTTATGTCCCAGTTGACCCGTCACGAGAGCGCCTACATCACATCCTCCTGCAGCGTATTTAGTATAGCCGAGGATATCTGTCATGAGTGTATGCCAGAGATCGGCAATTTTCCAAAAGTTCATATCCGGGTTGTCCGGCAGTGGCGCCGAAAATCCGAAACCGGGAAGTGAGGGGACAATTACGTCAAAGGCTTCGGCTGGATCGCCTCCGAAGGCGCCAGGATCCGCAAGCTGATCAATAACCTTGGACCAGTGCCAGAATGTCCAGGGCCAGCCATGAGACAAAATTAAGGGTGTAGGGTTTGGTCCTACGCCTGGTTTACGCATAAAGTGCACAGAAACTCCCTCAATGTCTACTTGATAATGTTCATAGACGTTGATCGCTTTCTCGGCTTTGCGCCAGTCAAACTCGTGAATCCAGTAATCAACGAGTCCCTCAAGATAGTTCCGGTTTACCCCGTAAAACCAGTCATCGTTACCGGCGTCTAAAGGCCATCTCATAGACTTCAGACGAGTTTGAAGATCAGCAAGCAATTCATCCGAAACGTGGATCGGAGTCGGTTCAAGCGCAAATGGAGCCTTTGTCATTACAGTACCTCCCTGTACGTATGAAATATTATTCCCCGCAAGAGACTGCTAATCGTTCCCCAGTTCGGCCAGATGCTGCAATGCGGGTATTGCGCATGCAATAGCCTGTTGTTCCTCCAGGCTGAGTCCTTGGGTGAACTTTGAGAGCTGTGCCATGCGGTCCAAGCGACGTGAATCGATCACATTTGCGCCAAGTCCGGTTATGTGCACTTGAACGACCCGGCCATCATTCGGATCCGGGCGGCGCTCAACGAGTCCGTCCCGTTCAAGCCGGGTTACGAGCTGTGTGATTGCCGACTGCGTAACCTGCTCAGAGGCTGTCAGCTCAGTCAGCCGCATGGGGCTTTTGCGCGACAAGGTGTGCAGGACAGATAATGTTGTGAAGCTTAGCTTTTCAATGGACGGCAACCGAATCAGGATCCTCGTCAAATTTTCGAGCACCAGGGTTAAATCGGCGACATTAAGGTCAGTAGGATGGTTTTTAGGTTTCATGATGAAATTATATCACTAATTAATATAAGTTACTAATGTAAATATGGATGAATTAGCTTCCTAATATCCACTATTGAGGTGAAGATCCATGAAGCAACCAGAGATAAGAAAAGCCGCCGTCAAAGATGGCATAACCATATCAAAGATTATTACTGAATCATTTAAAAGACGAACCGAATTACTTCTGGTATCAGATACAGAATATCCCAATCATGTTGCGTTCGAAACAGAAAGGATGGCAATAACCAGAATTAACAATTCAACAGTTAAAATTTTATTTGTAAATGATGAACCAATAGGGACCATAGGCACCCGGCAGGAAAAAGAGATTGGAATGATTGATAGATTGGCTATCCTCCCATCCTACAGAGGTGAAAATTACGGAAGGTTATTATTAGAGCATTCAGAAAATGAATTATTTAACAACGATTGTACAGAAATACATATTTCCTTAGTTGCCAGCTATCAAAATTTAAGGAGGTTTTATGTTGAACACGGGTATACCTGTATAAGTTCAACAACTCTATCAGGCTTGCCCTGTGACGTGCTTTTATTATGTAAATATAATAGATGAGTTGAGCTGAGAATGGACCATGGTGCATTACCGGGAAGAGAAGAAGGCCGATACAGGTTAACGCGACGTCAAAGTCAAGGGCGGAACCGGGATTTGGCTTGTTTAAAAAGCTATTCAACTTGTATTCTTTTGAATGCCTCTTACGTCATTCGCCCGGTTCTATGGTTGTTCAGCATAACGGTTCCAATGGAAACCAGAACAACTGCAGCATTGGCGGCAATCGTTCCCGCCCAAGTCATAGTCATCGTGCCCAAGAGCGGAGACGCCGCATTGAACAACGTGTGGAAGAATACGCTCATAAACACCCAGCCTTTGCCGGATATCCGATAGAGGGCACCGTGGAAAAAGCGAAACGCAAAGAGTTGCACGGTAAACATCCAGAAATTAGTCAGTCCCTCTCCGTGATTCGTCCCCGGAATGAAAAAAAGCGGGATATGCCATAAAGCCCAAATGAATCCAAAGGCAAGAGAAGAGATCAGATAGCCATATTTTTTGTCGAGCCCCGGTTGCAGGATGTACATCCAGCCCGCTTCCTCCAAGCCACCGATAATGAGATTACCCGGCAGGGAAAAGAAGATCATATAGAAGGGGAGCGCCAATTTCGTCTGGCCTGTAACGGCAAGATGGATCAAAAAATACAGGGCAAGCCCTGCAACAACGAACAGATAGAGAGAAATGTTGTTTTTGACGTAAAAAACTGTCTTCAACCATTCCTTAAAACCGGTTATTTTCTTGTTTCTCTTCAGAACAATATAACAAGCAATAGGGGGTGACAAAATATAAAGGGCAAACGGAATATTCATTGCAAATTGCGGCAATGTGTTCACCCAATTGTGAACCCGATAACCGAACGGCCCAAGAGCAATCAAAATGCCTGACACTAGATAGGTTATGCTAAAGGTCAGTAGGGTAAATTGGACTAAGATTTTTTTGTCTGTCAAAATATCTTCACCTCAGGTTTAGTATATATTATTTTCCGGCGATTGCCGATTTTCGGGTAATTCAAACGGAGAGAAGCGTTTTTCCCTCCAACTATAAGCTGCACATAAAATGGAAAGATTCAAATCTTCCGATAACTAATACCAGTTTCCTGAGTTTTTTGGGCTCTTGATTTAGAACTTTTCACTGTCCAGAATCTTGATTGTGGTCTATATAGTTGCGATATACCACAGCATATGATATTTTTGTATGAAAATAACAGGACTTTGTACACGCTCTAAAGTTCCCCTAGTAATGTTAATATCTACAAGAGGTTAAGATTGTTTTTAACTATTGTTTACATTAGGGATAGGCCAGCAAACGACCACCCTGGAAATGAAGTTAGGCTGTTTCTCTAACATTATTAAGAAAGCGCTTACACATCTTATGAAAGGAGAAAAATGAATGCGGGAAAAAATCATAATCATTGATGATGATACTGAAACTCGCAAAATATTGGTTCAATCCTTACTAGAGCATGGATATGAAGCTGTTGGATATCCTCACAGCGGACAAGCATTGGTAAGCTTCATTCATTCTCACGATCCTGATTTAATTATTCTTGACCTGTCAATGCCAGGGGCGGGCGGCTTGAACTTATGCACGGAATTGCGCAAATTCAGCGACAAACCAGTCCTTTTTACAAGTCATCATACCGAAGATTATCTTAGGATTGAAGCCTTGAACCGGGGGGCAGATGAGTTTATTGCCGAACCCTCCAGCTTTGAAGTATTGCTCGCCCGGATCAGAGCACACCTCCGCAGGTATAAACGGGCTTTTCCTGTTAATCAACGTCATTTAATAGTTTATCCAGGCCTGCAGATCGATCCTACTACCCACTCAGTAATGGTATATGGCAAGGAAGTCTCTTTATCCTCTAAAGAATTCCGACTCCTTGTTGTTCTGGCAAAGAACCCGAATCGCGTATTCCACCCCGAAACCTTATATGATCTTATTTGGAAAGACATTAAGCATGGGGACATAAGAACCGTTATGGTTCATATTTATAACTTGCGGCAAAAAATTGAAAAAAACCCGAGTGAACCGCTATATATTCACACTGTCAGAGGTGCCGGCTATAAATTTAACGGATCGGTTTCACTATTGATGGATTCCATGGATGCGTAGTATTAAAACACCGCTTATCGAATAATCGAAGACCTTGCTAAAAAAACTTATTTCATTACTTTAACTAGACTTTAACCTATGTTGGTAAGATGGACTTGGATGCAAACGATTGCAGTCCGCAAAAACCAGCTTTTTAGCAGTTTATACCTTGCTGGTTTACGGATCACGTACTCGTTTTCATACCAAAGGATACAGGAGGAGAAAAAAGCTAATGGTGAAAAAGAGTTGCAAAGTTTTCCTAAGCATGCTGCTGCTCTGCTCAATGCTGTGGAGCGTTGCAGTATTGCCAGCGGGCCAAGCAACAGCGGCCACAGTGACCCCGACAGCACCGTCCACAGCAGCGTCTGCAACAACCAGCAGCGCACCGGTTAATAACACGATGATGCAGTTTTTCGAATGGAATACACCTAAGGATGGTGGACATTGGAATCATCTTGCTGCCGAAGCAGCTAATCTGAGCGATGTGGGGATCACGGCAATCTGGATACCGCCTGCTTATAAAGGCCATGTGGGAACCGACGATGTTGGTTATGGTGTTTACGATTTCTACGATCTGGGTGAATTCAACCAGAAAGGTACCGTACGTACCAAATATGGTACGAAAGATGAACTGAAATCGGCGATTAGCTCGCTTCACAACAACAAGGTTCAAGTCTACGGCGATATCGTTGTCAACCATATGTTGGGCGGCGATCAAAGCGAGAACATTAAAGTGACGCAAGTACAGGGCAACAACCGCAACCAGACGATTGGCGAGTTCAATACAACCGTTTGGACAAAATACAATTTTGATGGCCGCAACAATGCCTATTCCAATTTCAAATGGAATTGGACGCACTTTGACGGTTCAGGTGACTACGATAAAATTTACCGCTTTCCAGGCAAAGCATGGGATTGGGAAGTTAGCACCGAGAACGGTAACTATGACTACCTGATGGGTACCGACATTGACTTTGACAACACTGCAGTTGCAGATGAAATAAAAAAATGGGGCGTATGGTATGTCAACGAAATGGGTCTGGATGGTTACAGACTAGATGCTGTTAAACATATCAAATACGGCTTCATGAAGGAGTTTGTAGAAAATGCCCGTGCCAAAACAGGCAAAGAGTTGTTCACTGTCGGTGAATTTATCGGTGGTACAGCTGAATTGAACTCCTACCTGGGCAAAGTGAATCAAAGCATGTCCTTATTTGATTTCCCGCTCCGCAACAACTTTGCGACAGCTTCCAGTTCCAACGGAGGTTATAGCATGCGCAACCTGGCCAGCGGAACATTGACGGGAACAAATTCGGGTAAATCCGTTACTTTCATTGAAAATCATGATACGCAGCCTGACCGTTCAGATGCTCATGGCGCACAGGTTCTTGATTGGTTTAAACCGCTAGCTTATGCGTACACTCTGACACGACAGGAAGGTTATCCTTCAGTATTCTATGGTGACTACTATGGAACCAGAAGCAGCAACACTGCTGGTCCTGGAACAGGAAAAATTAAATCGCTGAAGAGCAAGCTTGATCCGCTTCTGAAAGCACGCAAGGATTACGCTTACGGTAAACAAAATGACTATCTTGATAGTGATGACATGATCGGCTGGACTCGTGAAGGTTTGGCTTCCAAACCAAACTCGGGCTTGGCAACAGTCATGACAGACCGTGCCGGCGGATCGAAAACGATGTATGTGGGAACAAGCCATGCCGGTGAACAATGGAAAGATATCACAGGCAACTTCTCTGATAAAGTAACTATCGGCTCCAGCGGTAATGGTACATTCAAGGTTAAAGACGGTTCTGTATCGGTATGGGTACCAGATGTGGCAACTCCAACGGATCAAGCCCCTACAGTACCAACAAATGTACAAGGAACAGCAGTAGGCACTACATCTGTAAATCTGAGTTGGACAGCATCTACTGACGACAAGGGAGTTGCCAAATACGAGGTTTATCGTGACAGCGCTCTCATTGGTGAATCCACCGGCAGTACTTACAACGATTCAACAGTAGCAGCCAACAAGACCTACTCCTATACGGTCAAGGCTGTAGATACAATCGGACAGAAATCAGGCTTCAGCATTGCGGCTACTGTTACCGTCGGCGGCGGAGGAACGCAAGATCAGCTTCCAACTGCGCCAACGAATGTGAAGGGAACAGCAGTAGGCACAACATCTGTCAACCTGACATGGAGTCCTTCCACGGATGACAAGGGCGTTGTGAAATATGAGATTTACCGTGACGGTACGCTGAAAGGCGAAGCCACGGGAACAGCATATTCAGACAACACTATAGCGAATGACAAAACCTACTCCTATACAGTCAGAGCTGTAGATACGATTGGGCAGAAATCAGCATACAGTGTCCCTGCTGTCGTGAAAATCGGCAACGGTGGACAGCAGCAAGAAGTAAACCCATTCAGTTGGGATAATGCAAACGTTTACTTCGTCATGACAGACCGTTTCAATAACGGTAATACTAGCAATGACGGCGCTTATGGCAGACCTAAGACTGATGCATGGGGCTCGAATGTGGGTACATTCCACGGTGGAGATATTAAAGGTTTGACCAAGAAACTGGAGGAAGGCTACTTCACAGATCTGGGTACAAATGCGATTTGGATTACAGCTCCTTGGGAACAAATGCACGGCTGGGTAGGCGGTAAAGATGGTGACTTTGCTCACTATGGCTACCATGGCTACTATGGACTTGACTTTACTGAAATGGACAAGAGCATGGGTACCATTGACGAAATGCGCGAGTTCGTTGACCTCGCTCACACCAAGGGAATTCGCGTTGTCCTGGACGTGGTTATAAACCATGTCGCTTATCCGACACTTGTGGATATGGCGGAATACGGATACGGTGACCGCGGCGGACTCGCCAGCAGCTGGATTCCGGACAAAGGCCAAGGCCAGAACTGGCACACGCACAATAACATTATGAATACGAATAATTCCAGTGCATGGGCTTCCTGGTGGGGAAGTAGCTGGATTCGTGCCAACAATATTGCAGGTTACGATCAATGCGGTGGCAACGATCAGACGCTGTGTGTAGGGTTCCTGCCTGATATCAAGACCGAATCCACTAGTGGCACCGGTCTGCCACCGGTAATGAAGACGAAGTTCAACAAAGAAACAAGCGGTTACGACAACTGGATCGTTCCGGCTGCCAAGCAGTACCGCAAAGATTTGAACGCCGCTCCTAAGGATTACATGATTAAATGGCTGTCCTCATGGGTCGAAGAGTTCGGAATTGATGGTTTCCGTATCGATACTGCGAAGCATGTTCAAGCCGATAGATGGAAAGAACTCAAAACAAGCGCAAGCAGTTCCCTTGCGAAATGGAGGCAGAACAACCCAACGAAACCGGGAGCAGATTGGACAGATAACTTCTGGATGACCGGGGAAGTGTGGGGTCATGGCCTCGGAAGAACCGGCACTTATTTCGATAACGGGTTTGATTCCTTAATCAACTTCTCCTTCCAAAGCGCAAATATGAGCGACCTGGAAGGGCTATTCTCCCGGTATGCAAGTGAATTAAACGGAGATCTGCCTAACTACAATATGCTCAGCTACCTTTCTTCCCACGATAAAGGGTTGTACAACCGTGGAAACCTGATTCAAGCAGGTACCGCGCTGCTCCTTCTTCCGGGCGGAGTGCAAACATTCTATGGAGATGAGACGGCAAGACCGTTCGGGGCTACCGGCTCTGACCCGGATCAGGGTTCGCGTTCATCCATGAACTGGAGCGGCATTAACCAAGGAGTTCTATCACACTGGCAGAAGATTGGGCAATTTAGAAACAATCACATTGCAGTAGGTGCAGGAACTCATAAGAAAATTGCAGACAGTCCTTATACGTTCTCACGCACCTATGAGAAGGATGATGTTCTGGATAAAGTAGTCGTGGCTACAGGAGCTTCCGGAACTGTGGATGTGAATGTATCCGGCATCTTCCCGGATGGCACTAAGGTACGCGATACTTACACGCAGAACGAAGTAGTTGTAAGCGGAGGTAAGGCCAAATTTACCGCTGGAACCAATGGTGTTATTCTGATTGAAAATGTTGGCGTAAACAAAAAGTTCCCGGTTCTGACGGCTTCACCAGCAGGCGGTAAATTCAAAACCGAAACTACCTCTGTAACGCTTTCGATCAAGAATGCAGACAGTGGCAAGTACACGCTGGATGGCAGTGATCCGGTTAACGGAACTGCATTTACCAATGGAACAACAATCACAATTGGCGCAGATATGGCCATTAATGACACGAAAACACTGAAGATGTACGCCATGAATGAAAATGGCGAAGGTACGGCGTCGCACGATTTTACTAAGGGTGATCCTAACGCCAAGCTGGAAGTTTACCTCAAGAAACCGGCTGGATGGGGAACACCTTCCATTTACTTCTACGACACAGCACCTAAGGACAATGACCCAACCTGGGCTACAGCTCCAGCTATGATAAGCGCTGGCGGAGACTGGTATGTCTACAGCTTCGACAAAGCTGAACAAGCTACAATTATCTTTAAAGACAGCACAGGCAAACAAGTGCCTGCTCAGAACCAAGCTGGATTCACCAGAACAGCAACAGGCTGGTATGACGGAAACGCTTGGTCTGATACAGATCCACGTGTCGTGACTAAACCGACGGCACCGTCGAACCTGGTTAGTTCTGTAAAGACAGACAAGACAGTAACATTGACTTGGAATGCGTCCACTGACAGCTCCGGAATTGCCGGATACGACGTATACCGCAACAATGTAAAGGTTGGATCGGCTACAGCAGTAACTTATAAGGACACAGGCTTGACTGCAGAAACAACGTATACCTATAAAGTTATTGCCAGAAGCCAATCCGGCGGAACCTCCGATCCAAGTAACGAGCTCAGCGTTAAGACTAACCCGCCTGAACAAGGCACAGACAACACCGTTACGGTTTACTACAAAAAGGGATACGCAACTCCCTACATTCACTACCGCGCTGAAGGTGGCAACTGGACAGCCAGTCCTGGTGTGAAGATGGAGGATTCTGTAATTCCGGGATATGCTGTGCACACGATTGACCTGGGAACCTCATCGGCAACACGAGCAGAGGTAGCATTCAACAATGGCAGCGGTCAATGGGACAGCAACAATCAAAAGAACTATTTCTTCAATATAGGCGACAATACCTATGACACAGGTAAAGTGACCGCTGGTAAACCGGAAGGTCCAAAGCCAGGAAATAAGGTTACCGTCTACTACAAAGAGGGCTGGACAAATGTAAACATTCATTATCGCGCCGAGGGTGGTACCTGGACATCCGTTCCAGGTGTGAAGATGGAGAATGATTCGTTGAACCCCGGCTACAAAAAAATAACTGTTGATATTGGAACCGCTAGCCGTCTGGAAGCTTGTTTCAATAACGGAAGCAATGTTTGGGACACCAACAATCAGAAGAACTACTTCTTCAACGCAGGCGACAATATTTACATTCCTGGCAACAATAATGCTGCAGGACAAGTGAAGCTTGGGGAGAAACCGGTGGGAGTAGATACGATTGCTCCTTCAGTTCCAGCTAACCTGGCTGGCAATCTCAGCAGTGGAACTCCTAAGACGATCACCTTGACTTGGGGTGCCTCTACTGACAATGTTGGCGTAGCAGATTATCAAATTACCCGTAAGGCTGGTACAAGCACGGAGACATTTACGGTGAATGCAACAACTTTTATCGACAGCACGGTAACGGAAGGTACGACTTACAAGTACCAAGTCCGTGCTCGAGATGCTGCAAATAATTTCTCCGCTGCCAGCAACGAAGTAACCGTTGAAACTTCAGCCGGAACCGATACAGAGGCGCCAAGCGTTCCAGCCAGTCTTATATCGACCGGTAAGACAACTTCAACGGTGAGTCTGTCCTGGGCAGCTTCAACAGATAATGTGGCTGTAGCAGGTTACGACATCTATCGTGGTACAGTAAAAGCAGGAACATCAACAACACCTGCATTCACGGACACCGGTTTGGCTGAAGAAACATCGTATACCTACACCATAAAAGCTTTCGATGCTGCAAATAACTTCTCAGCAGCAATTTGCTAAAGGCAAAGGTTATACATCCCTGTGGGGCGTGAAAGATGCTGATGATGTTAATGATCCAAGCAAGCTTGTAAACCTCATGGCACTTGGCCACGATCCAAATCGTGACACGCTCTATGAAGCGAAAATTCCTCTCAGCGCACTCGGGAATCCGGATATTGAAAATGCAGGTATCGGCGTAATGCTGCACCAAGGCGAGTACTCGCCAATGGACACCCTTCCAAATGATTCAGGGACTTCGAACACGCCAGGGGTTTCGGATTCCAACTCTCCTAAAGAGTGGGGCGACATCGATTTATTGACTGCACCATTCGCACGTATCGGCAGATAATAGCGGAAGGCTATTATTGAATTACAAATTCCCCGCAACAACACAAAGAGGTCGGCCAGTTTTCTGGCTGACCTCTTTTCAATGAACCACCATCAATGAACAACAAAAACATATAGCATTCTTTTGCACATTGATATTTCCATCCGTATAAGTAGTTTCAGTAATGGAAAATCATTGGAATTCTAATAATATGTGAATCATAATGATTTGTTATCATGAAACAAATGATGAATAACAATGAAATAAACAAAGTTATTTTAGTATATATTTCACTAAAAGCATTACTATATTCTGAGTTCATGTCGATAATAAGGTCAATATAGGCGGAAATTTATAATATTTTGCTGAATTAAGGTAAAAACACTTCACAAATCTTAATATCTATGATTAAATGACTATGAAACGATAGTAAATATTTATGAAACGTATTTCACTATGATTGCATCACGGTGATAAGCGTTCATAGCTTTTATAATACGGAAAGGGGGTGAATACAACTATTGCATCTGTATGTCATTCGACATGGACAGTCGACAATGAATATCGGGAAAGGGGGAGGTGCGGATTGTGAGCTGTCCGCTATAGGTTATTGGCAAGCCGAACAAATCCCATCCTTCTTCCGAAACATTAAAGTTAGGGTCATTTATTGTAGTCCACTTCGAAGAGCGATTTTATCAGCATTGCCTCTTGCGCGGTTCTGTAATTTGCCGGTAATTCTTGTTCCTGAAATGTCAGAGATGTTCCTGGAGCCTTGGACGTATTATCGGGATTACGAGTGGCAGAGTTGCGCTCAAATTGAAAGCGGTTACCAAAATGTGCGATTCATACATACACATGATGAAAGCAAGCGATGGTGGCCGGTATGGCCGGAAGTACCGAGCTCAGTTAGAGTAAGAGTTCAGTCCTTCTACGATGCTCATATTGCTCCGGAACTCGGGACGGATGAACATATTGTCGTATTTGGGCACGGGCAGTCCACAGCGGACTTGAAACAAATCGCTAACCCTGGCGACCTCATCCCTGTCTACAATGCGGGAATTGTACAGTTCGTTATGAATGCTGCTGGTAAATGCGAGTCTGCCGTAGTCCATACAGAACATCTTGGGGTTCATGTGTCTGATTAAAACTGCAACAACAAACACAATAGATTGAAAGGGGTTTCACACAATGGAATTCAAAAAGGCAACATTACTGTTGACAGCACTTATTACAGCTTTTTCTGTTAGTGCATGTTCATCTAATAAAGACAATACGCCGACGTCAAGCGCAAGTCCTGCTGCTGCAAACAATACTCAAGGAGCTGCAGAAAACGTAGGGGAAGAGGGGCTTGCTCCTGAAGCCGGCGCGAAGTTAGTAGTCTGGGAAGCTAAAGATGAGAAACCTTTCCTTGATGCGATTGCAAAAGAGTTTACAGCTAAATACAATATCCCGGTTGAATTCCAGGAAGTACCGTCAACGGAGCAACGTAAAAAATTGAAAACTGACGGCCCTGCAGGACTGGGCGCTGACGTTCTGGTTATGCCTCATAATACGCTTGGTGATGCAGTCGCTTCCGGGATCGTCCTTCCTAACGATTTCTACTCAGAAGATACAGTGGCTAATTATCCTGAAAAATTAGTTGATGCCGTATCACTGGACGGTATGATCTATGGTTACCCTCGTAACGTAGAAACGTACCTATTGTACTACAATAAGAGCCTCGTGAAAGAGGAAGATCTCGCATCATGGGACAACATTATCAAATTTGCCAAGGGCTATAATGACGTAGCGAATAACAAGTTCGGCTTTATGTGGCAAGTGACCGATTTCTACTATAACTATTCATGGATTGCCGGAAGCGGCGGGTATGTTTTTGGTGCTAACGGCACAGATCCAACCGATATTGGTTTGAACAATGATGGAGCTGTTGAAGGTATGAAGTTTTTCCAAAGCCTGCGTGAGGCGCTGCCGATTAAAGGTGTAGATGCTACCGCAGACGTAAAAACGAACCTGTTCCAAACCGGTAAGCTGCCAATCAATATGGATGGCGTTTCCCAATTGAGCAACTTTACAACTGAAAAACTTGGATTTGAAGTAGGAGCTGTTCCGCTTCCTCCTATGCCAAATGGTAAAGCACCGATCAGCTTCTCAGGCGTTAAAGCTTATTATGTAAGCTCTTTCAGCCAATACCCTAACGCTGCGAAACTCTTCATTCATTTTGCCACTACTGAAGCTGCTGCGAAGAAAAACTTTGAATTGACGGGTCTCATTCCTTCACGCAACGGTATGGATTCGGACCCGGCTGTTGCAAACAATGAAGTTGCAAAAGCCTTCACCGAACAAATTAAAAACTCCCAGCCAATGCCGAACATTTTGCCTGCAACTCAAATTTGGGGACCATCGACTGCTTCACTGGAATTAATTTGGGATGGTGCAGATGTGAAGGAGACTTTAGACAAGTCTGTTGCTGATATTAAGACCGGTATCGAACAACAAGGAAAGAAATAGATTTCGAAGCAGAATACAAAATTGGCAATTGTCCGCTGAATAAGTGGGTATAAGATGAACTTGAGAATGAGGCGGCGAAATGGCTGGGAAGCCCTATGTACCGGGTAATCAGCCATTTTAAAACGTAAGATTCTCAAGTTCACGTTCATTAATTGCTTCATTTAAAGGAGATGTGTCACTGAAGATGAACCAGAATAGGAAGATGGCTACAATTCTCTCCGTTCTAGCAATGGGTTTAGGGCAAATCTATAATCGCCAATACATAAAGGGAATTCTGATGCTCCTATTATATGGTTGTGGATTATATTACATTATCTTTAACCTGAAAGAAGCATTATGGGGGATCTTTACCCTTGGCGAGAATGCGCAGCACTTAGAACTTGTCGGTAAAATATATAAGATGGTTCCCGGAGATCATTCGATTTTCCTTATTGTTCAGGCCTTGATTGTCCTATTCGGACTTATTGTCTTTGTTTATATGTACATTGCGAACATTAAAGATGCATATACAACAGGGAAGTCCCGCGAACAAGGGATTACACCCCATACATTCATAGAAACGGTACATTATGTTAATCAGCATAAATTTCCACAGTTCATAATTGCTCTCCCGCTTGTATTTGTATTGTTCTTCACTGTATTGCCTCTAGTATTCTCGGTAATGATTGCTTTTACGAATTACTCTTCGCCAAAGCATCTGCCTCCAGCCAATTTGATAGACTGGATTGGCTTCGATGCCTTTAAAGAACTGTTTACGTTAAGCAAATGGGCCAAGACATTTTATGGAGTATTCACTTGGAATGTCATCTGGGCAATACTTGCAACGCTATCCACATTTTTCGGGGGCTTTGCGGTAGCGCTGCTTGTACAGAATTCGCGTACCCGCATGAAGCCTTTATGGCGCACAATCTATATCCTGCCATTTGCAATTCCGAGCTTTGTCTCCTATTTGGTTATGCGCAACATGTTTAACTCCCAGTTTGGTCCTATTAACCAGTATCTGAAGTGGTTTGGTATACAGGGCCCGTCGTGGCTCTCGGATCCAACTTGGGCCAAGGCAACGGTTCTGCTGGTTAATCTATGGCATGGTTATCCTATATCCATGCTGCTCATTATCGGGATTCTGACCACCATCTCCAAAGAGCTGTATCAGGCTGCGGATGTTGATGGAGCATCGGCATTTCAGCAGTTCAAAATGATCACCTTCCCAAGTGTCATGTTCTCGTTATCTCCGATTCTTATTGGTATGTTCGCTGGCAACGTGAACAGCTTCAGCGCTATATTCCTGTTGACTAACGGTAATCCGGCCAATAGTGAATATCAATTTGCAGGAAGCACGGACATTCTGATCACATGGTTGTATAACTTGACGATGAACCAAGGAAATTACAATTTCGCTTCCGTAATTGGAATCATTATATTTGTCATTCTGGCGACCTTGTCCATTTGGAATGTGCGCCGGACACGTTCGTTTACAGAGGAGGAGATTAACTGATGGTTAGTAAACTGAAACTCAAGAATATGTTCAGCACTGTAGTCCACCATATTCTGCTGGCAGTTATCGCCATTATAACCATCTACCCGGCAATATGGGTTGTGTTAGCCTCCTTTCGGCCAGGGACTGCGCTGTACAGTGAGCACCTGCTTCCTGATCGATTTACAATAGAGCATTACAAGGAACTGTTTAAATCTTTCCCCTTTTCACAGTGGTACGTGAACACACTGAAGATTGCTGTTGTTTCAATGATTTGCAGTACTTTTTTTGTATTGCTGACGGGCTACGCGTTTTCACGGTTCCGTTTTAAGGGGCGGAAAACCTTAATGTCGGGGTTGTTCGTTCTGAATATGTTCCCATCCTTTATGAGTATGATTGCGGTCTATATTTTGCTCCTGAACATGAACTTGCTGAATACTCACTCTGCACTGATATTTGTATATTCCGCAGGGGCAGCTATGGGATATTTGCTTGTTAAGGGTTTTTTCGACACCATTCCAAGGAGTTTGGAAGAAGCGGCAAGAATAGACGGGGCCAACCATTGGATCGTATTCTTTAAAATATTTATGCCATTATCCAAACCTTTAGTTGTGTACTTGGCTGTTACCTCGTTTGCAGCGGCATTTAACGACTTTATCTTCGCCCAAATGGTACTGCGTACCAAGGAGCAGCAAACACTCGCAGTGGGATTGTATAACATGGTAAATACTCAGTTTTCTACGCAGTTTACCATTTTTGCCGCAGGATGCGTATTGGTTGCATTGCCAATTACAATCGTATTTATGTGCTTCCAGCGCTTCTTGGTGGAGGGGCTGACTGCAGGAGCCGAAAAAGGATAACCGTTAAATTGTTTAAGGAAGATTGGAGGAGAAGCAGTTGTTTGATTTGCATACACATCACGAACGATGCGGCCATGCTGTAGGTTTGCTGGAGCGATATATAGAGAACGCAATTTCAAAAGAAATAAAGATTCTTGGAATTTCGGATCATTCACCTTATTTTTTCTCGGAGGAGGACAGACCTTTTCCGGGACTGGCAATGGCCAAAAGTGAATTTTTCAAATACGTAGAAGAAATTATCAGGTTGAAGAAGAAATACGAGGATCGCATTGAGCTGCTGATTGGCGTGGAATCGGATGTTTTTAAAGAGCACATCGATTTATATGGCCAAATCTACAGCCGATTTCCTCTTGACTTTGTAATCGGATCGATCCACTTTACATCCCCATCTTGTATTATGAGAGGGCTGGACTGGAGTATCGCTTCCGAGGAAGAACGTGAAGCAGAGTTCAGGCGGTTTATTGAACTCATACAGCTCACTGTTCAAAGCGAGTGGGTTAACATTATCGGACATATGGACAGGTTCAACCGGGGATATCAGTCATTTACTGATTTGTACAAGCCACATATCGCTCCTACGCTTAAAATGATGGCAGAACGGGGCGTGGCTATGGAAGTGAACACAGGCGGCTTCCGGACGGCTTTAGAGGACTGGTATCCAGCGATGGATGTGATTGAGCAAGCCCACTATTATGGGGTGGAAATTACATTTGGTTCGGATGCTCATAAGCCTGAGCGGGTCGGCAATGAATGGGAGCAGGTTCGTGACACACTGGAACATATAGGCTATAAAAGATGGGTTATTTTTAAACAACGGAAGCCGTATTATTTAGATCTCAAATCCTAGAAATCTGGAGGAGTCCATGAAAAACAGAATGTCAGGTGCGAGATTGCTCGGCAGCCTTAAAAGATCGGTCGGAATAAAACTCTTTTTCATGTTTTTTTGCACTATAGTTGTACTGGTATCCATACTTGGAGTAGCTTCCTACACTGTCTCAAAGAATGTTATTAAGAAAAAGGTTGCTGCAGCCTCGTTGCAAACGGTTGTACAGGCGTCAGACAAGCCAAAAACATTATCCAAATCACGATGATTATCGCCATACTCTCTGCTCTTGTAAGCATTGGTATTGGATTGATTATGATACGGATGGTAGCTAAACGGCTGGTTAAACTCTCATCCTTGATGGAAGAAGGGGAAAAAGGGAACCTGTCCGTGCGTACGAATTTTAAGGGACAGGACGAAATTGGCCGACTGGGACAAAGCTTTAACCAAATGATGGGACAAATTTCCCTGCTGGTGGAGAAAACCAATGATTCCGCGCAACATGTATTGCAAACCGCATTTGAGTTGTCTGAAGTTTCCCAGAACACTTCCACGATGGCGAAAGAGGTCGCTGTCGCAGTCGAGGAAATTGCACAAGGGGCAATGGGGCTTTCGATGGAAGCAGAGAACGGGATGAATTACGCTGACAACATCGGGATGAATATGAATAAAGTAATTGATTTCAATTCAAAGATGGAAGGCGCGGCTGATCGGGTGTATCAAATCAGTAATGAGGGAACCGAATATATGGGTGATCTCATCACAAAAACGAATTCGACTGAAGAATTGACCAGATCCATGATAGGTAAAGTGGATAAGCTCAAAGACAGCACAAGCTCGATTCGAAAAATTCTGGATGTGCTCACAACAATGGCACAGCAGACGAATATTCTGTCCTTGAATGCGTCAATAGAGGCGGTCAGAGCCGGTGCGGCAGGGAAAGGATTTATGATCATCGCGGATGAGATTCGAAAACTTTCGGATCATTCCAAAGTATCGATAAGCGTTGTTCAGAACATTACAAACGATATTCAAAAGGAAGTTGAGGAAACGGTTGATTTATTGCTTACGGCTTCTCCGTTGTTAACCGAGCAAATTCGCTCGGTCAAGGAAGCCTCAACTATCTTTGACAGCGTTCGTGAGGAGATGGGCTTGTTTATCCAGGAAAGTGCATCATCAACGGCTTCCATCAGGGAGCTAAATCAATCACAGCTTATATTATCCGAATCAATAAGCAATGTAAGCGCAGTGGCCGAGCAATCATCAGCAGCCTCGGAAGAAGTAGCTTCTATAGCGACCGAGCAATTAAATATTAGTGGAAAACTGGTATTCCTTTCTGACAAATTGGAGAATTTGTCAGAGACGCTTAAAGAATCCCTGGTTCAATTCCATACGAATAGGGGAGAGTGAATACGAAGGGAAGTGGAAGTGAATGAGTAGCGCAAGCTCAGCTATATGGCACATCAGCTATTGGGATATGACGCTGCGAATTCTGATGGCCTTATTACTGGGCGGATTGATCGGATTTGAACGGGAAGTCAATAACCATGCGGCCGGATTCCGGACCCACATTCTTGTTTGCGTCGGTTCTGCAACAATTATGTTGTTGTCCATCTATGGATTCAGTGATTTCGCGGATCAGCCCTATGTCAGAATGGACCCTGCACGGTTAGCGGCTCAGGTCATTACAGGTATCGGATTTCTAGGTGCAGGAGCAATTATTCGCACGGGTTCGTATGTTTCCGGTTTGACTACAGCGGCTTCCATCTGGGTTGTGGCAGGCATCGGCCTTTGTGCCGGTGCAGGGTTTTATTTCGGAGCTGTTCTGGCTGCTTTTCTTGTACTCGTCAGCTTGTTTGTATTCAATAAGTGGGAGAAATACATGTTGCGTAAATATCGAAAATATGAAATGAACATCAGAATGTATAATAGACAAGACTTATTAGCACAAATTGTGGCTGAATTAGGGACCCAAGGGATACAAATTTCTGAAATGCTGGTTCAATCCAGCCAAAAGAAGGAAGAAAATCAGCAGACAGTCCTTGTTCGCTTAAATGTCAAACTGACCCGCGGGGATAAAATTATGAGTGCGGTTAATAGAATCTTCACTTTTGAAGATGTTCTGTCGGTTGAAATACCTAATTTCACCAACCTTTCAAAAGAAACCGTTGATTGGGGTGAATCAACAAAGAGAAAACTGGATTTAAACTGAATATTCATAGTAGAATAAACAGATAGGGAATGTTGTTATAGAAAAAAGTTCTTTCATTTTTCGGGGGTGGTTGAAATCACTACTATAAAAGACGTAGCTCTCCTAGCGGGTGTATCGCCCGCGACTGTTTCCAGAGTGATTACCCAAAAGGGCAATATCGCTAGCGAGACCAGGGCTAAGGTTTTCTCTGCTATGGAGCAAATAAATTATGTACCGGTACAATCTCAATTACAGCATAAATCCGGAACGATCGGCTTCTCGATTGCAAGAGATCCTAAGGAGATGCTCGAGAATCTATTTTTTAGCGATGTGCTGTGCGGGATTTCGAATGCGGCGAAAAAGTTAGATTATAACGTACAGTTCTCGCTTTATTATAATGTTGAAGAACAAATCGAGAAGTCGATTCAATTGTTTAAGAAGAACCAGGTAAAGGGATTTATCTTTACAAGCGTGAGGTCTTCGGATAAGGATTTATTGTTAAATAGCATGCAGGAGAACAATATTCCTTTTGTCATGATCGGGAGCAGTCTGAACCACAATGTATTTTCCGTACACAATGACAATATCCGTGACAGTTATATGGCGACCCGATACTTGCTTGATAAAGGGTACCGCAATATTTTGTTCCTGACAGCGAACGTGAAGCAGGATTTCACTTACGATCGTATTCACGGCTATCAGAGAGCTATTGAAGAGAGTGTGGAAGAGGCTTCTACGAACATCGTTTACTCCAGTAACGAAGAGGCAGACATAACGAATGCGCTGGACAAAGTTCTCGGAGAAGGGACCAGCTTCGATGCGATCCTGACGATGGAACCTATTGTGTCTCTAATCGCGACGAAATATTGTCAACGCAAGCAGATGAGAGTGCCGGAAGACGTCGGTATGCTTACCTTCAATGATGCAGCCTATTTGGATAAAGTGTCGCCATCAATTACCGGCTTGAACCTCAATCCATCAGTGCTTGGAGCCGAAGCATTCCAGCTCGTATATGAGTTGATATATACTAATTCGCCAGCCTTAGTACACAAGAGTGTAACAATTCCCTCGGAAATTATCGAACGGGAGTCCACGAATCGTATTGTTGTTTAGATCGCTGTTCTATCACTATAATTAAATGAAGCACCTAGCTTGCAGAATTTTTATATTCTGTGAGCAGGGTGCTTCTTTAGTTCGTTCGGTATGGTGTGGCCTGTAATTTGACAGGCCAGATAGGTTCGGGTCAGATCGTCCTGTGAAGCACACAAGAAGGCAGTAGGGGCATAGCGGTTAATCTTTTCCTGCCATTTGCCTGTCCGTTTATCCTGCGGCCCATCCAGCTCAAAGATATGGAACTCATCTAAGGGTAAGCTCATTCTAGCTTCATCTATTGCAGTGTTCAAGGCTTGCCAGCGCATCCGGTATCCCCGGCTCTGCCGGATATCTCCGATATACATGATGCGGCGGTGTCCCATGGCAATTAAGTGCCTGGTTGCTTGGTGCATAGCGTCATACACATTCCAGATCACGCTGTCCACACCTGCTCCCGGAGGCGGGAAATGAAGCAGAATGGGCGGCATGGGCAATCCAATCAGACGGGCTTCCAGGGCTTCAGGGATAACCGGAATGATGCTCCGACTTCAGTCCCAGGTCAGTCGCGATCAAGAATATAAAGCGGCGTCCCGCTCCCGCATAACAGCACTTCTTTCTTATCTAGTTATGTGATGCATCTCAGACTTATTGATATAAGTTTGGTATAGCGACTTCCGGGTTCGTGTCCGCTTCGTAGTTGATATCTGCGTTCTCAAAGCCAAACAACTGGAAGAACTCTCTGCGGTAGCCTTGCAGGTCGGTAAGTTCATTCATATTCTCTGTGGACAAAAGGTTCCAGATGCGGGTTACCTCAGCTTGAACGGCAGGCGACATTTCCCAGTCATCAATACGAATACGTCCTTCCTCATCCAGTGGAACTTCTCCATCAGTATACAGACGATCTGCAAACAGGCGGTACGTCTGTTCAATACAGCCTTCATGCAGTTCTAGTTCCTTCATGACTTTGTACAAGACTGAGATGTATAAAGGAACAACCGGCAAGGCGGAACTCGATTGGGTCACCAACCCTTTACTAACCACGACGAATGCGCGACCGCCATGAAGCTTCATCTGCCCGTTAAGCTCTCTGGCGGTGGCTTCCAGATGATCCTTAGCCCGGCCGATGGTTCCGGAGCGGTAGACCGCATCCGTAAGCTCCGGCCCGATATAGGAGTAAGCTATCGTTGTCGCATCGTCTGCCAGTACACCCGCTTCCCGGAGAGCATTAATCCACAGCAGCCAATCTTCACCGCCCATCACTTTGACCGTGCCGCGGATTTCCTCTTCTGTGGCAGGCTCAATAGATATGGTGCTTACTTCACCGGTATGGAAGTCTACCGTTTTATTAGTGTAGGTGCGCCCGATGGGCTTCAGCGCAGATTGATACACCTCACCGGTCTGCGGATCACTCCGTCGTCCAGTAGAAACACTGTAGACCACAAGATCGACCTGTCCCAGCTTCTGGCGGATCAGCTCAATCGTTCGCTCTTTGGTTTCTTGCGAGAAAGCGTCACCGGCGACACTGTATGACTGCAGGCCTGCTTCTTCGGCAAGCCGTTCAAACGCCGCTGAATTATACCAGCCAGCGGATGCAGTCCGTTTTCCGGTTGGACTACTCTGCCGGTACACGCCCACTGTGCTTGCGCCCGCACCGAAGGCAGAAGTAATTCGGGAAGCAAGACCATATCCGGTTGAGGCTCCAATTACCAGAACATTACGGGGGCCCTGGATCTTCGGCCGTTTTGTTATCGCTTGTATTTGCTGCTTAACTTGGCTGGCGCATCCCTCTGGATGTGCAGTTGTGCATATGAAGCCGCGTGTTCTTGGTTTGATTATCATGGTCTATGCTCCTCACTTTATGTATATTGACGTGACAGGAAACACTTGTTTGTATTCAATACTTTTCATATGTTTATTACTGCAAATTCGACAAAAATACAATATACTCCCTTTTTATTTCAAATGCACAAAAGGAAGCTATTCCTAAATTTTGAATGGTGTCTAATAAAGACTATTAAAAAAAGGGGGAGGGTGGTGGCTTTTTGGAATACAGGACCAATTGAAAATATCGCATGAAGTCCTCCGTAGTGAACAATCTGATTCGTCTGAGACAAAATAAATCATTGAGTGAAAGATGAAGGACAGTTGAATCAAACAAGGAGTAGTTTGCCACGGCAGAGCTGCTCCCTTGTTTTCATTAACCTCAAATTAGGTAAGAGGCTGGTGCAACAATCAGAGTAGGATTAATCTCCCGTGAGTGCTTCCAGATAGGAGTGACAATCTGTGATGCACCGCGATCGTTGGAGTCAGACTAACGGATGGGCTCGTTGGCACCATAGCTTATCCACCTTCTTCTTCCAGCCATAGTAGCAGTATAACAGATACATATATTTTCATCATCTGTGGTGCGTCGTTTGCGCTGCATGTATGGCTAACGGGAAACGATAGTTGAAAAAACCAAACCAACTCGGCAGCCGTCCAAAAGGAACGGCTGCTTTTGATTGAACTACTATGAAAATTCATTGCACCAAAGTGTGGAAAAAGGCAGCACTAAAGAAGACGCAGCTCGTTCGTTTTTTAAAAGGGGAGAGCGCCAGAAAAGCTTTTTATTGCAGCTTTATACAGATTAAGAGCCTTCTGGTTTAGTGATGGTAATGGAGTAGCCTAGTCCTTCAAGTCTGCGTAAAGCATGTCGCACAATGGACTGTTCCCTTTGCTTATCAAAGTAGTCTTCCCATAGATCAACATACATTTCTTTACGAGTTAGAAGGTAATAGGAGATTCTCAACATGGCATGGGCGACTACTATTCCTGCTCGTTTCCTTCCTTTCCGTGCAGCTGTACGCCTATAAAGTGCACCGAGGTAGTTCTTTTAACCTTTTACGGAATGAGCAGCTTCAGTTAAGCCTGATCTCAAATATTTATTGCCCTTTTTGGTTTTAGCCGATTTCCTTTTGCCCGCACTTTCGTTATGGCCAGGAACAAGTCCTGCCCAGGAACACATATGAGCTGCGCTTGGAAACTGGTTTTTAATATCAGTACCGATTTCAGCCAGGATTTGTTCGGCCATTCGTGTTGATATGCCTGGAATTGAGTCTAATCGTTCGATATCTTCTTGGTAAGGATATACTCGCCGTGCAACTTCTTGATCCGCTGCATGGTTGGCTAACGGGCAGCATTGTGGCACCGTTCAGTATGAAAGTGTTTGACTAATTTGAATATCAATCTATAATTATGAAAGAAAATTGGACTTGGACAGGACACAGACAGATTGTCCTGATTTGTGCCCTCCTGAATGGATTGAAATACCGGCATGCTTCAAAATGGCCGGGGGCTATGAGGAAAACGATAATCGGTATAGCTGTATGTATATTCACAGAAGCTTCCATAAGTAGGAGCTTGTTGTTTCATTTTTAGAAGGAGAACAGGTCAAAATGACACTTAAAAAAAGAATCTTTTTATTGTTCTTTCTCAGTGCGTTTATCCCCTTTATCAGCATATTTGCAATTTCTTACTATACCATTGACTCCATTTTCGCAAATAAGATCGATGATGGCATCCGTAGCAATTTACAGGAGGTGACATCCTCATTGGAGAATTCAATCACCAATCTGAATCACGTTACGCAGCAATTGTCTTACAGTGGCACTGTAGGCAAAAGGATGGATGGATTTTTGAATCCGTCCTCCGATATCTTCGAATTGATCGAGGCCAGGGACGAATTAAAGAGCGAGTTAAGCGTTGTCACGTTTACCAATCCAAATATCGGTTTGATCTTATATTACTTCCAGAAAGAAGGCACTACGCAGTTCGGTAACTTTCCGATCAAGGATCATTTTTCTCCTGAGTCTTTGCCTGTGCTCTTCCAAACCTATGGAATTAAGTACTATGGTCCCCATATCAGCATGAATCAATTCGATGACAAACTCGTTCTGTCTGCTATGCGAAGAGTACAACTTCCCAAAAGGGACGATGCATACATTTACGTAGAATCCGGCTTTCGTCTTACAGAGGATATCTTGGGTTACAATCAATACAAGGGCGCTTTATCTCATCTGATCCTGGATGGAGAAGGCAACATTGTGTACAGTGAAATACCGGAAGCCATGAAGGTCGGGGAGAATTTCTCCAGCTTAACAGTCGACCCTGTGAAGGACGGAATATCCCGCGGGTACCACTGGTTTAAAGAGGATTCCTCACAGAAATGGAGTGTCGTGTCGGTTATTTCACAGGCTCAATATCAACAGGAGAAAAACCAGTGGCTGCTTCAAATATTGCTGGTCGCTTTATTTTTCCTTGGCTTTACCGTATTTCTTGCTTGGCTTCTGTGGAAGATGGTCTACAAACCACTCGGACTCTTCCATTCCGAAATCAATGGGATGTCCAAGAATCCACAATCGACAGGGAGCCGAGCTCGAACTCAGATTCCCGAATTTGATTTTCTGCTGGGTGAATTTTCCAATATGCAGCATCAAATCGGTAACCTCTTCAAGGAAGTGCAGCAGAAAGAGAAGATTCGTGCAGACCTGGAAGTGGAAAAACTGCTCTATCAGATCAACCCGCACTTTCTGATGAATACGCTGGATACGGTGCACTGGCTGGCCGTCATGAACGGACAAGGGGAGATCGACAAGCTGGTGCAGTCCTTGAACAAGCTGTTGTATTACAATTTGGGCAAATTAGGGCAAGTATCCACGATGGAAGAGGAAATTGATGCGTTAAGGCAGTATCTGATTTTGCAGCAAATTCGATATGACTTTGAATTTGACGTCCGCATTACTGCAGATGAACAAGTGCTTCAAATTCCTGTGCCTCGCTTTATTTTGCAACCGCTGGTTGAAAATTCGCTATATCATGGATTGAGTGACGAAGGTTTTATTCAAATTGAAGTTACACGCACTGAAACGTTGAACATTATGATACAAGATAATGGTGCAGGCATGACCGAGGAAGCCATTCATAAACTGCTGAACAATCGTGTAGCTGAACAACAAAAAGTAGGGATGGGTATAGGACTCAATTACGTTCACCGTATGTTGAAGGCACAGTACGGGGATCAGGCACAACTGGTGATCGAGAGTGAAGTGGGAACGGGGACAAGCATACTGCTCATATTGCCTATTAAAGGAGAAGATATCCCGGCATGATTAAGGTATTGATTGTGGATGACGATAAGCTGGTACGCAAAGGCATTAGCTCTGCGATGCCATGGAACGAGTTCAACATGGAAGTTGTAGGAGAAGCAAGTAACGGGGCGAAAGCACTGGATTTTCTGAAATCCCAACCGGTCGATCTAATGTTGACGGATCTTGCCATGCCGGTAATGTCAGGGATTGAACTGATGCATGCTGCGAGGCAGCTCTATCCGGAACTTCATATCGTTGTGTTAACACTGCATCAGGATTTCGATTATATCCAGGAAGCGCTCAGGCTGGGAGCCATCGACTATATAGCCAAAGTCCAGCTGGAGAAAGAGCAATTCGAACATGTTCTGCATCGGATACATACCCGAATTAACGGGTTGACGAACACGAAAATAAAGATGCCTTCACAGAATGCAATTAATGTCCATTATCGAAATGTGTATGCACTTGTTTCACTGGATCGCAAATCAGAACATACGTGGACAATGGAGCTAACTGCGCATGAAGATGAGATAAGGTGGGAGGTTGAGCGGAATAGCTGGATGTGGGCAGTACCCCAGTACGAAGAGGATCAACTATTTCATCAATTAAAGGAATCCCTGAATCAAGTCCCCCAAAGTACGTTGTTGGTTTTGTCTGATGTACAAGAGCGAACGTGGTCGCAAATCAAAAACTGGATTATGAATTATACAGAGACGTCTTTATTCTATGCGTACAACCCCAGTGACCAAGTCATTCCCGTTTCGATGAAAGAGGGAGACATATTTTCAAAAGAACCGCAGGATGAGGACATTGACCGGATTAAGCAAAGTTGGTTCCAAACACTATGGACCCATCATGACAGTTACTACAACCAACTTATTGACCAGTTCAAATCATTACGATTACATAAAGGTCAGTTGATGGGATTGCTGTACTCGATCGTTATGGAGTGGAACCACCTTTTTGCCCAAACTACGCTTGGAAGAATCTCCATGATCCATTCTTTCGAGTCCTGGTTCGAGGTCGAAGAGTGGATCAAGCAGACTGCTGCAGGCATTCGAAAGACCGATGAACAGACTTCATATTCACCGGAAATCATCGATGCCGTGAAAAAAGCGGTGATGATCGTGCAACATGATTTGGAGCAGGCATATACAGCTTCAGGTCTCTCCCAACAACTTAACATCAGCCGAAGCTATTTCAGTCAATGTTTCAAAGAACTGATGGGGAAAACCTTTAATGAGTACTCCCGGTTCATCCGGGTAGAGAAGTCCAAAGAGTATTTGCTCAATACGAACAACACGATTTTCTGGATTGCGGAGCGAGTGGGTTATACGGATGAAAAATATTTCAGCCGGATTTTCCGTGAACTGACAGGTCTTCTGCCAAGCGAGTATCGGCAGCTAGGCAGAGGAAATAAATAGCGGATATCTTCCCAATGACCGGACATCCATTTAATGAGAAAAGTGACCGTATTCCATGATCGTTGTAGGCTGTCATGTAAATGATACGAAAGACATTTTATCGATTTTTGATAAATGAAGGCCGACAGCTTCCTGTTTTAGGAGCTGCCGGCCTTTGTTTTTGATCAAGAATAAGGATAGATAGACGAATGTAGGTCAGTAGGTAGGGTATATGCTCACAAGCTAACCAATGTATTATAATACCGACTGAAAACTGTAACCATTTCTCTATCCAAACGGACGTGCAATCCCTATCTCGATTGGTCTTCACTCTATTTTATAATGAAAGCGTAAACATAATTGATAATCAAAGGGGAATCGAACTAGATGAGAACAAAATGGTCCATGAAAAGCAAACGGTTGACGAAACGTCTGGCCGTGCTGTCCATGTCTGCCTTGATGGTTGCAACCCTCGCGGCATGTGGAGACTCTTCCAATCCTCCTAGTGCAGAGGAAGCAGGCAAATATGAGGTAACGCCGGGAGATCCGTTCAGTGCCTATAAAGACGAAATCACCGTAACCATGGGACGGGTGACCACAGCCAACCCAAAACTGCCGGCTGGAGATACCTATGAGAACAACGCGTATACTCGGCTGGTCAAAGACACGTTTAACGCTCAGATTACAGATCAATTTGAAGCCAATGGTGAAGATTATAGCCGTCAAGTTTCGCTCGCCATCGCCTCCGGGGAATTGCCTGACATGATGCGCGTCGATTCCAAAGATGAACTGAAAGAACTGGTGGATAATGATCTGATTGAGGATCTGACAGCCATTTATGATCAATATGCTACGGATAACATCAAGCAGATGTACGATTCCTATGATGGCCGTGCATTAGACAATGCGACGATCGATGGACGTTTGATGGGCCTTCCGGCGACTTCCCTGGATTCCGCACCAACGATGGTTTGGGTCCGTCAAGATTGGCTGGATCTGCTGGGAATTCAACTTGATGTAGACGGAGACGGGACCATCTCGCTGGATGAAGTGGAGAAGACGGCGCTGGAATTCCTGAAAAGAGATCCTGGCCAATCCGGGAACCCGGTAGGTATTCCATTTGTGAACACGCTGAATACAACAGATTATAATGGCTCTGCTTATACCATGCTGGGTGTTGCCTCAACCAAGGGAGCGTTCCCGCAATATTGGATCAATGGTGAAGAGGGCAAAATCGTGTATGGTTCCACGACAGAAGAAACCAAGCAAATGCTGGGCATCATGGCGGATTGGTTCAAGAATGGCATCATTGACCCGCAATTTGGGACCCGCACGTTTGATGACATTACTGCACTCTACACCAATGGCCAAAGCGGTATCGCTTTTGGACCGTGGCATATCCCTGACTGGGGACTGATCAGCGTGAAGAAGATGGATAAAAATGCAAAATTCTCGGCGTATACGTTGGAGGATGCAGACGGCAATGTCAACGTGGCACATGCCAATCCATCCAATCAGTTTATCGTGGTGAGAAAAGGATATGAACACCCTGAGCTGGCCGTTAAGATTGTAAACCTGTTCTACGATAAACTGGCTAATGATAAAGATGCCGCAGCAACCATGCCGGAAGCTGCCAAGTATCAAGAGACCGGGGTAGACGGTTCTACGAGACCTTTTAATATCGAAGTCAACTCGGCTACATCGCTGCTGGATGATTACTCTGACGTCGTTCGTGGGATTAAAGGAGAGATTGGCGTGGATGAGGTTCGTACAACCGAATCGAAGAACAATATCGGAAGCATCAAAACCTATTTAAGCGACATGGATACGGATGACGCGACTGCTTGGTCGAAATATCATTCGCGGATCAACGGAGTTGGACTGATCGACAAACTGACACAGGAAAACAAATTCGTCTGGATGACACCTACTTTCTCTGGAACTACATCAAGCATGAAACAGACGTGGGCCAATCTGACGAAGTTGGAGCAGGAATCGTTTATCAAAATCGTGACCGGTTCAGAACCGCTCGATTACTTCGATACATTCGTCAGCAATTGGAAGAAACAAGGTGGTGATCAAATCATTCAGGAAATTGAAGACGAGGTCGCATCAAAACAATAAACATCATGAACAGTGGCAGGGCTGCGATACGCAGCCTTTCTTCGAGAAAGGGGTTCATCCATGAAACAGGAAAATTTGAAAGCAAGGGGCCGGCTTGGCGAAGGTGCCATGTACCATATGATGATGCTGCCAGGCATTTTGTTTTTGCTTATATTCAGCTATGTTCCAATGGTCGGCATCATTACGGCCTTTCAGGACTATATACCCGCCAAGGGCATGTTCGGCTCCGAATTTGTAGGGCTGAAGCATTTTATTTATATGTTTAAGCTGCCGGATATCGCGCAGGTCGTCAGCAATACGTTGGTGATTGCTATTGGCAAGATTCTGCTCGGAACGATGATGGCCATCATTTTTTCTGTTTTGTTAAATGAAATTCGTATTAAATACGTAAAAAAATCCGTGCAGACGATTGTTTATCTGCCGCACTTTCTATCTTGGGTTGTACTGGCATCCGTCGTTGTCAACATGTTTAGTTTGGACGGAATTGTAAATCAAATGTTGGCGTTCTTTGGCCTGGAAAATATTAATTTCCTTGGCAGCAACACCTGGTTCCAGCCACTGATTATCGGAACAGACGTGTGGAAGGAGTTTGGTTACAGTTCCATCGTCTATTTGGCTGCTATTACGTCGATTGATCCCGGTCTGTATGAAGCGGCAGGAATGGATGGAGCCAGTTGGTGGAGAAAAGTATGGCATATTACGTTGCCGGGCATGCTCCCTATTATTCTGCTCATGGGTGTAATGAGCCTGACCAATATTTTGAGCGCCGGTTTCGATCAAATCTATAATCTGTATAACCCGGTTGTCTATGAGTCGGGCGATATTCTGGATACCTATGTCTACCGGATCGGTCTCGTTGGGCGACAGTATAGCTTCGGTACGGCTGTTGGCTTGTTCAAGTCCGTGATCGGCATTGTTTTACTCTTGTCTGCCAACCAGTTGGCCAAAAAATATACGGACCGAAAAATATTCTAAGGAGGCAAAACCTGTGTCCTATTCTGCAAACTTTAAAGATCGAATTGGCCGGTTTGTCATCTATGCCATCGTCATCATGCTAGCATTGGCCTGCCTTCTTCCGTTATGGAATATCGTTGCCATTTCATTCAGTAGCAGCGAGGCGGTATCAGCGAATGCTGTAGGTCTCGTTCCGGTCAATTTTACAACTGCAGCGTATACCAAAATTATTGATGATCCACAGTTCTGGCGTTCCTTTGGCATATCTGTTCTACGTGTCGCGCTTACCCTTGTGCTTAACATGACTCTGATTATTTTGATGGCTTATCCGTTATCTAAATCGAAAAGGGATTTTAAAGGCAGAAACATTTATATGAATATTATGATTTTTGCCATGTTGTTCAGTGGAGGCATGATTCCGAGTTACCTGCTGATCAAAAACCTGGATATGTTGAATACGATTTGGGCACTTGTTCTGCCAGGCGCTGTCCCGATATTCAGTGTCATCCTCGTGATGAACTTCTTCTCCGCTGTACCTAAAGCGCTTGAAGAAGCAGCGTTCATCGATGGGGCGAATCCGCTCCAGGTCTTGTTCAAAGTGTATGTTCCTGTGTCCATTCCTGCGCTGGCAACAGTCGCTCTATTCAGTATCGTGGGTACATGGAATGACTTCTTCAGCGGTTTGATCTATATGACCAAAGTCAGCAATTATCCTCTAATGACCTATATCCAGTCCCTTAACGTGAATATTGCCGATTTGCTTCAAGCCGGCACGAATTCCAGTGAGCTCAGCAACCTGACTGAAATTTCGAAAAAGAACCTGAATGCGGCCAAAATCGTAGTCGCTGTCATCCCGCTATTGCTGATTTATCCGCTGCTGCAAAAATACTTTGTGACTGGCATTGTCGTAGGATCCGTCAAAGAATAACGAGATGCTGTGAGTTGATGTAAATAAACACGTTTCGTGTGAAAGAGAGGTTGAATGGAACATGAAAAATAAAAAATGGTGGAAAGAAACCGTTGTATATCAAATATATCCACGGAGCTTTCAAGATAGTAACGGAGATGGAATCGGCGACTTGGAGGGCATTGTGTCCCGATTGGATTATTTGCAGGAACTCGGCATCGGTTCGATTTGGTTATCACCCGTTTGCAAGTCCCCTCAAGATGATTATGGGTATAATAAGGAGAGATGGCGTTGAAGGAACGCCTCCGAACGACTTGGGGTCCACATTCGGTGGATCAGCCTGGGAATGGGTGCCTGAGATCGGGCAATATTATTTACATCTATTTTCTGTAAAACAGCCGGATCTTAACTGGGAAAACCCCAAAGTCCGGCAGGAGATATACAACATGATCTATTGGTGGATCGACAAGGGTGTTGGTGGTTTTCGACTTGATGTGATCGACTTAATCGGTAAAGAACCGGATTTGAAGATTACGGGAAACGGGCCTAATCTGCATAAATATATCAGGGAACTGAGCAAAGCGACGTTTCAAAAAGCGGAAGACCTGCTAACCGTTGGAGAAACATGGGGCGCCACTCCGGAAATCGCCAAACTGTACAGCAACCCGGACGGCAGTGAGTTTTCAATGGTATTTCAACTTGAACACATCGGCTTGGATGAACAAGAAGGCAAAGGAAAGTGGGATCTAAAGCCTTTAGATGTTATGTCATTAAAAAAAGTGCTGTCCAAATGGCAGACGGAGCTCAAGGGTGACGCCTGGAACAGTTTGTTCTGGAATAACCACGACTTGCCTCGAATCGTTTCACGTTGGGGAAATGATGGAGAATTCAGGATCGAATCAGCTTAAATGTTGGCCACCCTTCTTCATGGCATGCAAGGTACACCATACATTTATCAGGGTGAAGAATTGGGCATGACGAATGTTCAATATGCTATTGAAGATTATCGGGATATAGAATTGCTCAATTTTTATAAGGAAAGAATGGGGAAAGGTTATCCTGAACGCAACGTTATGGAGTCCATCTACGCCAAAGGACGCGATAACGCACGAACACCTATGCAATGGGATACTTCCGATAACGCTAGTTTTACACGAGGGGAACCATGGATTAAGGTGAATCCGAATTATAAGCACATCCATGCCGAACAAAGTTTGAATAACCCCGAATCCATATTCCATTATTACCGGAAGTTAATTCAATTAAGGAAAGATCATGAAGTAATCGTATATGGTGAATATGAGCTGATCTTTCCAGAGAATCAAGACGTGTTTGCATATACCCGAACATTGAATGGTACCAAAATTCTTGTCGTATGCAATTTCAAAGGATATACGACCGAACTCCCGCTTCAGGGACAATTGGCACAGACGAATCAGCTGTTGATATGCAATTATACAGGTGATATGACGGAGAGCGAATTGCGTCCATACGAAGCAAGAATGTACCTTAGCCATGATTAAAGCATAATACGTTAAATAAAGTTTAGTCCTTTAGAAAGAAGGATTCTATCAAATCTATCCCAGAAGTTTTATGGATTCCAACGAAGATGAGGTTGGTGACATTATGGGGATTATTTCAAAACTGGATTATATTCAAGATCCGGTATTGATCTGATATGGATCTGCCCGATGTATAAGGCACCCAACGATGATAATGGTTATGACATCAGCGATTACTGTTCCATTATGGCTGAATTCGGCACGATGGCGGACTTTGATCAATTACTAAATGAAGTTCATCACCGCGGCATGAAACTTATTATGGATTTGGTGATCAATCATACAAGTGACGAACACCCGTGGTTTATAGAATCCAGTGGTTCGCTGGATAACCCTAAACGAGATTGGTACATCTGGAGTTATGATAGAAGAAATAACGGAAAAATTAAAAAGAAGATTTGGAAAAGTGAATTTGATCCGTCTAACAGGCGGATACACTAATCTTACATTTCTTATCGAGGGTATTGGTAATTTATTGGCACTTCAAATACATACCAACCACTTTAATGAAAATGGCAAAGGGATAAGAAAAAGTAATATTGCTATGTTAAAGGAAAAACGAATGGGTTAGACGTTTAGAGTGGACAATTAATACAGATTTTTCTGACGTATGTCAAATGATTTCTTAACGGTCTACATAAAAGGGGAATTCTATCCAAAGAAAAGCCAAATCCATTGTTAGGATTGGCTTTTCTTCTTTATATGCTGATATATATTTTGTGGTCAAACTGTACTTTGTGTTAAGAACGTAAGACGAAGTTAGCTGGTGTTTATTTTGTTCGTTGATGGTTTGAGAATCGGGCATACATAAAATAATCCACCGAATTAAAACAAGCTTTTTTTCTGCAGCGTGTCTAGTAGCTAGGACGGAAACGCGACTTTTTTAACATGTCTAACTTATATGCATTGATTTGTTCAGATGTACAGGAATGATAATACTACTATATCCTACTATGAAATTGGGATGAGAATGAGCGGATTCTACAGCGGTTGGAAGTCCAAACATTCTCTGTAGTCACGGCCAATCCCCATATAGAAGAAATGTTTATATAAAGGATATTCTACAGCGTCCGCGAATTAGACACTATCCGGAATTTCGAAAGCCCGTATTAACAGGGGGATACGAATAGAACTCCGGCAAGCATATTAGTCGTAGACAACATCAACGTGCTGCATGAGGTAGTGCTGAATTGGCTCTGCTCAATTGGGCTTGGGCCAGCCTCGCCCCGCTTAAGCGATTGCCAGGACATCATAAAGTAGATTTATTGAAAGGTTTCTGATTGAGCTTGTTCAGGAGTGTCGTACTTAGACTCCTGAATAAGCTCTCTCTTTATGGAGGAGTTGCCGGAAACTGGCACCACAAATCGAAGCTTTTATTTATATACTTAATAAGCCTTGATTGTTTATAATATGATGACAAAAACAAGGAGGATCGTTAATCATGGTGCTGCATAAAAAACAAAATAATCATCTCAGGCTGAAGCGGATTTATGAGGAAGCTGAGCCAGAGGATGGGTACCGGATACTGGTAGACAGGCTGTGGCCCCGTGGCATTTCCAAACAAAAAGCCGCAATTGACGAATGGATGAAGGAGATTGCCCCCAGCCCGGAGCTGCGAAAATGGTTCGGCCATGAGCCAGGGCGGTTTGCGGGATTCACAAGCAGCTATATCAAGGAGCTGGAGGAAGACCCGGAGCGCGGCAGACTTGCTGCAAAGATTGATGAACTGGTGCTGGAACAAGTGGTTACTTTGGTCTATGGAGCAAAAGATCCCGTTCATAATCATGCGAACGTCCTGCTTGAATGGCTTGTTTCCCGATAAAATACAGGCCGCCCCCAGATCGACTAAGATCCGGGAAGCGGCCTATGTGTTTTTATTACTAGTTGTTGTCCAACTGCAGGGCCGGGCCGAAAAACTCATAATGAATTTGTTCTTCTTTCATTCCGAGCGCATGCAGTTCACGAATCATCGCTTCCATAAAAGGTACCGGACCGCAAACATAGGCATCCCCTGTAATGTCTACATATGTCTTTAGGACTTCACCTGTAATTACTCCATCCGGACCACCGGAATAGAAGGTTTTGGTCTTAACATTGCTCATAGCAAATGCATGTTTCTCGACATCTTTACGGAAAGCGGCCAGTGCTTCATTCCGCGCAGAATGCAGGAATACAGTCGGCCGGTCCGGCGTAGTTGCCGCAACGGTTTCGAACATGCTTATCATCGGCGTGATGCCTACACCACCAGAGATAAAGGCCACAGGCGTTGTTTTGGCGGCATCCAGTAAAAACTCACCCGCCGGAGCGCTTACTTCGACGGTATCTCCTTCTGCAACCTGCTCATGAAGATAAAGCGAGACGACGCCATTCGGATCATTATCGGCTTCGCGTTTCACGGAAATGCGGAATTCATCCGCTTTTGGCGCTTGCGAAAGGCTGTATTGGCGGATCATGGTGTACTTCTCGCCAGGTATTAAGACACGCACAGAGATATACTGTCCTGGCTTATAATCCGGTACATTGGAACCGTCTGCCGGTTTGAGGTGGAACGATGTAATGTTGGTGCTTTCTTGTACTTTACGCGCAACAGTGAACGGTTTGAAGAAATTCCAGCCATTTTCCTGTTCACGCGCTTCTTTATACATGCTGTCTTCAACGCCGATAAAGGCACCTGCGATGACACCGTAGGCTTCTTCCCATGCTTTGAGAATTTCATCAGTGGCGGCATCACCCAGCACTTCCTTGATGGCTTTCAGTAAAAATTCGCCGACGATCGGGTAATGCTCCGGTTTAATGCCAAGACTGACATGCTTGTGTGCAATCTGGACAACCGCAGGCAGGATATTCTCAAGGTTGTCAATGTGGACGGCTGCTGCGTACACCGCATTGGCAAGTGCAGCTTGCTGGCGGCCTTGCGCCTGGTTGGCATGGTTAAATACATTAAGAAGTTCTGGATGGGCTTCGAACAAATTCCGGTAAAACACTGATGTAATGGTTGTGCCATGTTCGGCCAATACGGGTGCTGTGGATTTGACAATATCCCTGGTTTCCTGTGATAAAATAACGATCAGCTCCTCTCAAATGTTACAAATTTAATATATACTCATTTTAAGTTAAAAGATATATTTTAAATACCACTTTAACAAAATGGACAATATATATGATATTATTTGTAATAAATATCACTTACTATACCTACAATTGGAGGGAAATATGAGACTTACTTTGTATACAGATTTTTCTTTGCGAATCCTCCTCTATCTTGGATCAAAGCAGCGAAATGAGCTTTCAACCATACAAGACATATCGAACGCTTATCATATCTCCAAAAATCATTTGATGAAGGTCTCACACGAATTAGGAAAGGCGGGATATATTGAAACTGTAAGAGGGCGGGGGGGAGGTATACGGCTTGCCCGGACACCTGAAGAGATAAACATTGGGGAGGTCGTACGCCGGATGGAAGACGACTTCTATCTTGTCGAGTGCTTCAATCCTTCAGGCGGCAGCTGTCCGATCTCCCCGGTTTGTGGACTTAAAGGAGCACTTGCCAGAGCGCTTCAAGCCTATCTGCAGGTGCTAAATGAATATACGCTGCAGGATTTATTAATCAACAAAGATGACCTGCGTGCTATTCTTCAACAGCAGGAGAAGGTCACACCTCCGCTAACAACAGCTGTTCTTCATCCCGGCTATGAATGGAGTTCACAACCAACAGGGCATGGAACTGATGAATCACCTCAGGAGTGAGTCCGTCTTCAGCAAGCATTACTTTCACATCTTTTACTATGATTCGCAGCAGTTCATGATCACGTGTCAGCTGCTTAACTGCGTCTTGCAAGTGGGGATTCTTATCGGCTACTTCCTGATAGAATCCGTCTTCCTCCGCATCGGCGTGGCTAATGATTCGTGTCTCCCAATACTCAATCAAATGATCGGCCGCTTGGCGCGCCACCTCGAATTCTTTTGCTTCCAGAAGTTCTTCCACTTCTTCAGTTTTAGCTATAGCACCGGACAGCCCGCCTTGATGAATGGCATGATGGGCGTGCAACTGGCGCAATGAAGGACCTGTCATGTGGCTCATCCTCTCGTTTTTTTTCAGTATAGCACACCAGAATGCAGTGGAATTCCCGCTAAGGAATTCCCCGGATCACAAACAGGGAACTCCCTAATAGGAGCTAATATCCTTAATCATCAAGTACACCGCACAGCTTTTCTCTCAGCGAGGAAGGCTTTTTTTGCTTTTTATTCAGATCAAGGGAATTCCCGCGGCGCAATAGGCAATTCCCTAATGGGAAGTATCGCCAGGGGGATCCATAATGAGATTAATTGAATGAATGTATATTTTTACGCAACCCTGTCCTTCATTCTGCAAAGGAGTGTTCGTAATCGATGAAGAAAAAATATGGTCTCAACTTTTTCAAGCCAATTGAAAGCTATTCCGGGAACTGGTCCATTCTTGAGGAGAAAAACCGGGATTGGGAGAATATGTACCGCCAGCGCTGGTCTCATGATAAAGTAGTCCGCACCACTCACGGAGTCAATTGTACAGGTTCCTGCAGCTGGAAGGTATTTGTGAAGAACGGAATTATTACCTGGGAGAACCAGCAGATTGATTATCCTTCCTGCGGGCCGGATATGCCGGAATTCGAACCGCGCGGCTGTCCCCGTGGAGCTACATTTTCGTGGTACGAATACAGTCCCCTGCGCGTGAAATATCCCTATGTAAGAGGGAAGTTGTGGCGTCTGTGGCAAACGGCGTTGTCCGGGCATGACAATTACGTCGACGCATGGGCCAGCATTGTAGAAGATCCTGCGAAGGCTGACCTTTACAAGAAGGCCCGCGGCAAAGGCGGTCATATCCGAGTGGGATGGAACGATGTACTCCACCTCATTTCGGCACAACTGATTTATACCATTAGAAAATACGGTCCCGACCGGATTGCCGGCTTCACACCTATTCCGGCCATGTCGATGGTCAGCTACGCTTCGGGTGCGCGCTTCATCTCGCTCCTGGGCGGTCAAATGCTGAGCTTCTATGACTGGTACGCCGATCTTCCACCGGCATCTCCGCAAATTTGGGGCGAGCAGACAGATGTGCCGGAATCATCTGACTGGTACAATGCTGGCTATTTGATGATGTGGGGCTCCAATGTGCCGCTTACCCGGACACCGGATGCACACTTCATGACGGAAGTGCGGTATAAGGGAACCAAGATAGTATCGGTGGCACCGGATCTCGCGGAAAACGTCAAATTCGCCGACAACTGGCTGGCGCCGAATCCCGGTACGGATGCCGCGCTCGCCCAGGCTATGACGCATGTAATTCTGAATGAGTTCTATAATGAGCGCCAGGAACCGATGTTCCTGAATTATGCCAAGCAATATACAGACATGCCTTTTCTGATTTTGCTGGACACGCATGAAGATGCCTTGAAAGGCGGACGTTTTCTCCGGGCGAGCGACCTCGGTGAGACATCGCAGCATTCAGACTGGAAACCGGTCATCTTTGACGAGTCAGCCAGTGAATTCATCGTTCCCAATGGGACCATGGGCCAGCGCTGGGAAGAGGGCAAGCAATGGAACCTGATCCTTGAACGTGAAGATGGAAGCAAAGTGGAGCCGGCGCTGAGCATTGAAGGTCATGGAGAAAAGTGGGCAGAAATTGTATTCCCTTACTTCGATAATGCCGGTAACGGTACGTTCAGACGGATGATCCCGGTCAAAACAATTCAGCTGGCAGACGGTACAGAACGGGTTGTTGCCACTGTTTATGATTTGATGATGAGCCAATACGGCATCGCTCGTACAGCCAGCCCGCTGAACGCCAAGGACTACACTGATGAATTCTCTCTTTACACGCCTGCCTGGCAGGAGAAAATTACGAGTGTGAAATCAAGTGTTGTTGTTCAAATTGCCCGTGAATTTGCCCAGAACGCGATTGATACGGGCGGACGTTCGATGATTATCATGGGGGCTGGGATCAATCACTGGTTCAACAGTGACACCATATACCGTTCCATCTTGAATCTGGTGATGCTCACCGCTTCACAAGGTGTCAATGGCGGGGGCTGGGCGCATTATGTCGGTCAAGAGAAATGCCGCCCGATCGAAGGATGGTCAACTATTGCCTTTGCCAAAGACTGGCAGGGTGCGTCCCGTCAGCAAAATGCCACATCGTTTTTCTACTTTGCAACTGAGCAATGGCGTTATGAGGAGAGCGGCACGGATTCGCTGAAATCGCCGACGGGCGGAGAGGTAGCTTATCAGCATCCCGCTGACTATAACGTGCTGGCTGCACGTCTCGGCTGGCTGCCGTCCTTTCCGCAGTTCAATAAGAACAGCCTGCTGTTCGCGGAAGAAGCTGCGCAGCAGGGCAAGAAGTCCAATGCTGAAATTATTGGCCACACTCTGGAAGAGATCAAATCGCGTAAAACCCGCTTTGCAGTGGAAGATCCGGGCGCTCCTGAGAATTTCCCTCGTTCACTGTTTATCTGGCGCTCGAACCTGATCTCAAGCTCCGCGAAAGGGCAGGAGTATTTCATGAAGCATTTGCTGGGAGCTTCCGACGGGCTGCTCGCCGAGCCGAATGAAGAGCAGAAGCCGGAGGAAATTATCTGGCGGGAAGATGTGGAAGGCAAGCTGGATCTGATGGTTGCCCTGGATTTCCGGATGACTACAACGCCGCTGTATGCGGATATTGTTTTGCCTGCGGCCACCTGGTATGAGAAAACAGATCTGTCATCAACAGACATGCATCCCTTTGTTCACCCGTTCAATCCGGCTGTGAACCCGCTGTGGGAATCGCGTTCGGACTGGGATATTTACCGCCAGCTTGCGGAGGTTTTCTCCGAAATGGCGAAATCACATCTGCCTGGCGTCTACAAAGACCTTGTCTCAACACCTCTCGGCCATGACTCGGTAAGCGAGATTTCACAGCCTATGGGTCTTGTCAAAGACTGGGCCAAAGGCGAGATTGAAGCGATCCCGGGTAAAACAATGCCAAACCTAAGCATTGTAGAACGGGACTATACCCAAATACATGATAAATACATCTCGCTCGGACCCAACCTCGCAACCGGCAAAGCAGGGGCACATGGCATCAGCTTCTCTGTCGCCGAAGAATACGAGGAATTGAAGCAGATAAGCGGGGTTCATTTCGACGATTCAATCAAAAACGGACTGCCAAAACTTCAAACTGCCCGCCAGGCGGCAGATACGATCCTTCATCTGTCATCGGCTACCAATGGCCGTGTATCCCAGAAGGCTTACGCGCAAGCGGAGAAAGATTCGGGCGTTGAGCTCAGAGATATCTCGGCTGACCGGGCAGCAGAGAAGATTACGTTCCAAAGCATCACCGCTCAGCCGAGGGAAGTCATTCCCACACCGGTATTCAGCGGCTCGAACAAGCAGGGCCGCCGTTATTCGCCGTTCACAACTAATATTGAACGTCTTGTTCCTTTCCGTACCTTGACCGGAAGACAGCATTTCTATATTGACCATGAGATTTTCCTGCAGTTTGGAGAATCGCTGCCAGTCTATAAGCCCACCTTGCCGCCGATGGTCTTCGGACCACGTGACAAGGCAGTGAAAGGCGGACAGGATTCGCTTGTTCTACGGTATTTGACACCGCATGGCAAGTGGAATATCCACTCTACCTACCAGGATAACCAGCACATGCTGACCTTGTTCCGCGGGGGTCCAACCGTATGGATCAATAATGAGGATGCCGAAGCGCATCAGATTTCGGATAATGACTGGCTGGAAGTATACAACCGCAACGGTGTCGTAACCGCACGCGCAGTCGTCAGCCACCGGATGCCGAGAGGCACCATGTTTATGTACCACGCCCAGGACAAGCATATTCAAGTACCAGGCTCTGAGATCACGGATACTCGCGGCGGAAGTCATAATGCTCCTACACGAATTCATTTGAAGCCTACTCAGATGGTGGGCGGATACGCACAGCTCAGCTACGGTTTCAACTACTATGGTCCAATCGGCAACCAGCGGGATGTCTACGTAGCCGTACGCAAAATGAAGGAGGTTAACTGGCTTGAAAATTAAAGCGCAAGTAGCAATGGTAATGAATCTGGATAAATGTATTGGCTGCCACACATGCAGTGTCACCTGCAAGACAACCTGGACTAACCGTAAAGGCGCGGAATATATGTGGTTCAACAACGTTGAAACGAAGCCGGGGATCGGCTATCCGAAACGTTGGGAAGACCAGGAGCTCTATAAAGGCGGCTGGAAGCTGCGTAAAGGAAAGCTGGAGCTGAAGTCAGGCAATAAGCTATCCAAGATCGCGCTCGGCAAAATTTTCTACAATCCAGACATGCCGGAAATGAAGGATTACTATGAGCCGTGGACTTACAATTACGAACATTTGACGAATGCAGGTGAACAAAAACATTCCCCGGTCGCACGGGCACATTCGGCGGTAACGGGTGAGAAGATGGATCTGGAATGGGGGCCGAACTGGGAAGATGATCTCGCGGGAGCGCATGTAACCGGACCGCTGGATCCGAACATCCAGAAAATTGAGGAAGAGATCAAATTCAACTTCGAAAAATCCTTTATGATCTATCTGCCCCGCCTTTGTGAACACTGCCTTAATCCGAGTTGTGTCGCATCCTGTCCTTCCGGTGCGATGTACAAACGGGATGAAGACGGAATTGTGCTCGTCGACCAGGAAGCCTGCCGCGGCTGGAGATATTGCATGACGGGCTGTCCGTATAAGAAGGTGTACTTCAACTGGCAGACCAACAAGGCGGAGAAATGTACCTTCTGCTTCCCCCGCGTGGAAGCGGGCTTGCCAACGGTCTGCTCCGAGACTTGTACCGGCCGTATTCGTTATTTGGGCGTTTTGCTGTATGACGCCGACAAAGTCCTTGATGCCGCTTCGACGCCGGACGAGAAGGACCTGTATAAAGCACAATGTGATCTGTTTATGAATCCGCATGATCCGGAAGTGATTGCCCAGGCAAGAAAAGACGGCATTTCGGAAGACTGGCTGGAGGCAGCCCAGAACTCCCCGGTCTACAAGCTTGCCATCGAGCACAAGCTGGCATTCCCGCTTCATCCGGAATACCGGACGCTGCCAATGGTTTGGTATGTGCCGCCGCTTAGTCCGATCATGAATTATTTTGAAGGAAAAGATTCGCTTAAGAATCCGGATCAGATCTTCCCGGCTATCGAAGAAATGCGCACTCCGATCCAGTATTTGGCTAACATGCTGACTGCAGGTGACACGCAGACGGTCAAAGAAGCCTTGCAGCGGATGGCAATGATGCGCTCATATATGCGCGCCAAATCCACAGGTCAGGAATTCGACCTGAGCCGTCTGGAACGTGTAGGCATGACTGCGCATCAGACGGAACAGATGTACCGGCTGCTTGCCATCGCCAAATATGAAGACCGCTTTGTGATTCCGACTTCCCACAGAGAACAGCATATGAACCCTTATCGTGCCCAAGGTTCGACCGGCTATGGCAATAGCATGGGAGATATGGGCTCCGGCTCAGGCTGTGACGGCTGCGGCCCGGCCAGTGATGCAGGAACCACGATGAAGAACGGCAAGGAAATGTATGAAGAGAACTTCTACGGAGGGATTTGGCGTGATTGATCTGATCAAATTGTACGATTACAAGCAATCCTTCGGATATTTCGCCCTGCAGCTTATGTACCCGGAGAAGCTGGATTTTCATCCGGCTTTACTGGAAGAGGCGTTCAGCAGCGGCCACCCGGGTTACGCCCATGTGCACACCTACTGGTCACTGATGCAAAACTTCAGCCTGGAAGAGATTCAGGAGAGTTATGCGGCCACTTTTGATTTCCAGAAAGACTGCGCCCTGTACATGACCTATTTTAAATTTGAAGATGCCAAAGAACGTGGACAGTTGCTGGCCAAACTGAAGCTATTATACGAAATGTTCGGGCTGCAAATGCCGGAAGGGGAGCTGCCCGATTATCTTCCGCTGATGTGTGAGTTTCTGTATGCTGCAGAATGGCTTGAAGATCCGTCAGCGCCAGAGAATTTCGGGATGCTGATTGCGATCCTTGAGGATGGCACCTATCATCTGCTCAAGGCGCTTGATAAGAATAAAAGTCCCTATTTCCACCTGGTGAAGGGATTGCGTGAAACATTCAAAGCTTGTGCCCGACAGGAGGCCCCCAGTCAATGAATATGTTTGCTCAGTTTCTATGGGTTATTTTCCCTTACATTTGTATGGTGGTCTTTATCGGCGGACATATCTTCCGCTACCGCAAGGATCAGTTTAACTGGACGGCGAAATCCAGCGAATTCATTGAAAAGAAACAGCTGAAATATGGAAGTATCTTATTCCATCTTGGGATTATTCCGGTCATTTTTGGCCATGTCGGCGGTCTCGCCATACCGAAGTCATGGATGGAGGCAATCGGTGTCAATGAACATCTTTACCACATAGGCGCGGTGTATATTGGCGGGTTTTTCGGTGTAGCCACGTTGCTGGGGATGATCATTCTGACCTCCCGCCGCTTTACGATCAAGAATGTCCGCCGGCTCAGCAGTGCCTCCGATTTGATTGTCAATTCCCTGCTGCTTTTTATCGTCTTTATGGGAATGTACTCCACGATCGTAACCAATGCCGTACAGCCCGAGTTTGATTACCGTGAGACGATTTCCGTCTGGTTCCGGGGCCTCTTCATGTTCAGACCGGACCCGTCACTTATGGAAAGTGTGCCGTTTTCTTTCAAGCTGCACATCCTGTCCGGTTTTGCTATCTTTGCCTTTTGGCCGTTCACCCGCTTAGTCCATGTATGGAGTGTTCCATTGAATTATGTAGGCAGAAGTTATATTCTATACAGAAGAAATAAATCGAATTAAAGGAAAGCAAGCGAAAACTTCTTTCCCTGTTCAATTAGGAGAGAGAACGATGACAAATACGGTGAATTACCAAAAGGAGCTAGATCAGATCCGCAAGGTTTTAGGTTATGATTTTATGTCAATGGCCCTTGCTGAACCGGCAGAATATGACTATGTGATCCGATGGAAATATGCCTCCGGCAATACGAATGACCGTTTCAAACGGATTGTGCTGCAATCGGGAAGAGGAATTGCGGGAATCGTGTTCAAGACCGGAAAACCGTTTTTACTCTCTTCTGTACAGAAACATGTTCAGCCAGATACCTTGTTTAACTATCCCATTACTAAGATGGAGAATTTGAACAGCATTGGTGCTGTCCCCATATGGAACGATGCCCGCGTCGCTGGTGTACTGCTTGGAGGATTCAGGGGAGAAGAGCAGGTAACCGATGAAATGCTGCACGCCTTGGAGACAGTTGCGCGTAAAGGTATTGGAGACTTGAACGGGAAGGAATTGTTGCTGAGTTGAGGGTACCCGGAATGGATCTGCCGAATCTGTTAATGACGAAGCTGTTTGAGAACAGCATGGAGGCCATGTTCTTTTTTGACCGGGAAGGGAAGGCCCTGGCAATGAATCCGGCTGCCGAGAATATCGTAGACAAGGATATCCTGAAGCAGCTTTATCAGGGAAATCCCCAGGCTCTTTGTGGAACTTGCCGGGGGTATACCAGTGAAACGGAACTGCGCACCTGCCTAAACTGTTATTTCAATACACCGGACTCCGAGGATTTCACATCCTATCAAGTTTACCTGGAAACCAAAGACAAAGGGATTGTTCCTTATGCCGCTACGTTTCATACCATAGATTACGAGCAAGGTATCCGGGTATTTATGCTGAGAGATTTAACGAGACAGTTCAAAACGCAAGAGAAGTTTTATCAGAACAAAATGATGAAACATGTGATAGAAGCGCAGGAGAATGAACGCAAACGGATATCCCGTGAGCTTCATGACAGTGTTGCCCAGGAGTTGATGAGCGCCGTCATTGATCTTCGCGTACTCAAATATATGACATCTGACGAGCAGCTGCTGAGGAAAGTGAAGCAGACTGAGGTATCAATGACCCGGCTGCTGAATGATATCCGCAACCTCTCAGTAGAGCTTAGACCTGCGGCACTCGATGATTTCGGATTGGAAGCTGCATTCCGGTCCCACTTCAAACGGATGGAACAAAGCTATGGCCTTGTAATCGAATATAAATCTCAGCTTTCAGAGAAGCGTTATGAGAGTGAAATCGAGACCGTCATGTACCGGGTTTGCCAGGAAGCCGTTTTGAACGCGCTAAAATATGCCCAAGTGGACACGGTCAAAGTTTCTCTTACAGAGAAAGAAGGTGTCCTGCGGCTCCTGGTCGAAGATGAAGGAACCGGCTTCAAATTGGGGGACGAACCTAGCGGAACCGGACTTGGCCTCTTTGGCATGCAGGAACGGGCGGAATTGGTAGGCGGTACTTTCAATGTAGATTCAGGTATTGGCAGAGGTACAACAATCCTTTTACAGGTTCCTGTAGGATTTGCTCAAGGGAAGGAATGAGATTCTGATGAAGATCGTCATTGCAGACGACCATGCGATAGTACGCAGCGGATTCTCCATGATCCTGAATTTTCAGGATGATATTGAAGTGATCGGAGCGGCGGCAGACGGAAGAGAAGCTTATGCCATGGTAGCCAAATTCCGGCCGGATATTCTGATCATGGATCTGAGCATGCCGCCGGGAGAAAGCGGACTGATTGCGACAGGCAAGATTAAAGAAGATTACCCGGATACCAAAATCCTGATTCTGACGATGCATGATGATGAGGAATACTTATTCCATGTACTCAAGAACGGAGCTTCCGGATATGTCCTCAAAAGCGCGCCGGACGAGGAGCTATTGCTGGCCATTCGGACCATTTATGAAGGCGGCACCTACATCCATCCCAAGATGGCGACTTCTCTAGTCCGTGAGTTCATTAAAAAGGATAAGTCCGTCAGTACAGAGGACCTGTTCGAATTGTTGTCGAAACGGGAGCTGGAGATTCTACCGCTAATCGCCAAGGGATACGGCAACAAGGAAATTGCTGAGAAGCTGTTCATTTCCGTGAAAACGGTCGAAGCCCACAAGGCTAAAATCATGGAGAAATTAAATCTTAAAAGCCGGCCTGAGCTGGTTGAATATGCATTAAGGAAAAAAATGCTGGATTTCTAACCGGTGAATGGAGGTTATGCTTGCGTGCCGGATTTTGCAGAATTGCAGTTTACAACACCCGCCATGCGCATTCTTGAGAACGAACACCGTTATCTGTCCTTTCTTATGGAAGAATGGCATGCCATCGTGCTTTGGTTTGAACAGGAAAAGATAAGTGTGGAAGAAGGCAGGACACGGGTTCAAGAGCTGCGTAAAGGGGTCCTCGATTTTACCGGTCCGCTGAAAAAGCATAAAGCGAAGGAAGAAACACACTTTTTTCCGCTGCTGGGCACTTATATCGGTTTTGAACAAGGGCCGCTTGTCGGTATCCAGGAGGAACACAGCGAAATTGACGGATATATCGGCCATTTCCTGCATCACACGAATAGCGGGATAGAGCTGATGTCACTTGAAGAGATCCGTGAAGCTGTGAGATATGCCGGTGAAGCTTTTGAAGTATTGACTGTGCACTTTGTAAAAGAGGAGAATGTCATTTATCCGATGGCCGAAAATCAGATGAATGCTTTAGACAAAGAGCGGTTAAGCCAGAAACTAAATACGCTCATCACCTGAAACACAGGAGGGGCTGTCCCAAAAGCCTTGAAATGGCTGCTTGGGACAGCCCTTGTTTTTGAGTAAGATCAACTTGAGCACTTAGTGTGGACGCTCCGCGAACGGACCGTTGTTTAAGCGGGAATTGTTTCTACAATCTTCTAAAAAAACAACAAAGAAATCGCCCTTTTGGTAAAATGGAAGTACCACCAACCATCCCGAAAGGAGCGATTTCTTTGTACATTCAATATACCATGGACCAACTTTGCTTGCCAATGGATTTAGAAGAAGACATCCCACAAAATCATCTCGTTCGTGTCGTTAACGCAGCCGTAAATCGGCTGGACGACGTTATCTTTGACGCTGTCTATCCTGGCGGCGGCCGTGATAGTTACCACCCCAAAATGCTCACCAAAGGCATTATTTACGCCTACACCCAGCGCATCTATTCCTCCCGGAAAATTGCCAAAGCCGTCCGAGAGAACCTTCCCTTCATGTAACTAGCCGGACGGGAGCAACCGGATTTCTGCACGATCAACCATTTCCATTCCCAACGAATGAGGGACGTCCTCGAAACCGTATTTACCACAGTCCTTCAATTTCTCGCAGACGAAAAATACGTCTCCCTGGAGCATTACTTTGTAGGCGGCACTAAGATTGAGGCAATACCTATCGCTACACATTTGTTTAGGGGAAAGCCGTGAGTAAACACAAGGCTAAATTGCAGGAGAACGTCCATGCTCTGTTTGCTGACATTGAAGCGGCAGAGCACCAGGAAGAACGGGAATGCCAGGGAAAGGGACTCGCCGAACTCGGCGAATCTTACGAGATGAGCAGTGAGAAATTGGAACACCTGACCCTGGCTGCCGAGTACGACCAGTACCAAACGCTGCTTGGTGACAGAAACAGCTTCAGCAAGACTGACCCGGATGCGACCTTCATGCAGATGAAGGAAGACCACATGCGAAACGGTCAACAGGCTCGGGACATCCTGCGAAGTGAGGAAGGTTACGCCCTGGCCGTACGACGAATGACGGAACCGGAAAGTGTATTTGGACAACTGAAGAATAACCGGGGCTTTAGGCGATTTCTGCTTCGCTGCATGGGAAAAGTGACGCCCCCAGGTCAGTTGGCTTTTACTTGCTCATAATCTACTGAAGCAGGCTGCAAATGACCAAAACCGCAGAGCAGCGATCCTCCAATAATAGGAGAATCGCTGCTCTGTTGAATTTTACGGTTTTGAGAATGAATGTGGTCTGTCTCCGCTCGTAGAAAACTACTTTTGGGACAGCCCCTTTTTTATGCTTTGTAGCTATATAGATTGAACTTGAAACTTGAGGAAAGGGAGCGGAGCGACGGAGGGGGATTTTGGAACTGTAGGAGCGATAGCGACCGCCTTTGTCTTCGGATTTCAACCTCAAACAGCGGTCATAATCAAGAAATTCTTACGACAACAGCGGCCGGAAGTCCAAATATTCTCCGCAGTTGCGACTGAACCTTTACTCTAAACTTTTCAGTTCAAGTTATATAGAACTTAAGAAGGTGATTCCAGTGTCTTCATACAGGGCGAAGCCGTTCCAGCCATTTTCAGGGTTTACCCTGTCAGGGAAAGGGTTCTCCCCTATATCTGAACAGGGGGATCGGCGGATACAATGAGATCAGGAAATACGTATCTAGATAAACAATCAGGAGAATAAATGGCGAAAAGGTGAGTTGAATGATTAAAAAAATGCAGTTGCCGCTACAAACATTAAACTTGATTCTCGGATTCATGGTATGGGTTATTATTTCCTCCCTGATGCCTTTTATTTCCGAAGACATCAGCATTCCACCCGGAAAATTGGCGATGGTCACCGCAATTCCGGTTGTCCTGGGTTCGATTCTAAGAATTCCGCTTGGCTATTATGCAAATATTTTAGGAGCACGGATTATCTTTATGACCAGCTTTATTCTGCTCTTATTTCCGGTCTACTTTATTAGTGAAGCTTCTACAATGACTCATTTAATTATTGGAGGAACTTTTCTTGGAGTCGGCGGGGCTGTATTCTCAGTAGGGGTTACTTCACTGCCTAAGTATTTCCCTAAAGAAAAACATGGTTTGGTAAACGGGGTTTACGGAATAGGCAATATCGGAACTGCCGTCACAACCTTCTCGGCCCCGTTCGTAGCCGCACAAATCGGCTGGTCACCGACTGTGAAGATGTACTTGATTCTTTTACTTATCTTTATTGCATTGAATTTCTTTTTCGGGGACCGGCACGAACCCAAGATGAAAACACCGATCATCGAGCAAATCAAAGGTGTTGCCAAAAATGAGAAGCTCTGGCTGTTCTCGCTGTTCTACTTTATTACCTTCGGGTCTTTTGTGGCGTTTACGATTTATTTGCCGAACTTCCTGGTCTCCAATTTTGGACTGGAAAAGGTGGACGCAGGCATGCGCACAGCCGGCTTCATAGCGGTTGCTACTTTTTTCCGGCCGGTAGGTGGCTGGCTCGGGGATAAATTCCAGCCTTTGTTCCTGCTGATTGGCACATTCAGTATCTATACGGTAGCAGCTATCATTCTTGCATTTATGCCTTCCATGGGTCTGTACACAGCGGGCTGCCTTGCCATTGCGGTAAGTGCGGGAATCGGAAACGGTGTTATTTTCAAATTGATGCCTTTGTACTTTAATAAGCAGGCTGGGATTGCTAACGGGATTGTGTCAATGATGGGTGGTCTTGGCGGCTTTTTCCCGCCGATTATGCTGTCGTTGATTTATTCGGTCACAGGTCAATATTCCATTGGATTCATGCTGCTCTCGCAGGTGGCCCTAGCCAGTCTGGTGCTGGTGGTATGGCTGTATTATCAGGATCGGCTTGCGCTTACCTCTGAAGTGTTCAACTCGACCGGACAGGGGATTCTGGTAACCGATGTATCAGGACTTATTAAAACCGTGAATCCGGCATTTACGAAGCTCACGGGCTTCACCGAAGAAGAGGTACTCGGCAAACAACCCAGCATCCTGAAGTCAGGCCGCCAATCCAAGGATTTCTACAACGGCATGTGGAGTGAAATCAGGGCGAAGGGGATGTGGCAGGGCGAAATCTGGAACCGACGCAAAAATGGTGAGGAATATTTGCAGTGGCTAAATATCAGCGCTGTCAAAGACGAGACAGGCGAAGATGTCCGCTATGTGGGCACGTTTAGCGATATCACGCAGAAGTAACCGAAAGGGACGATGCCAGATGAATGTACATCCACCACAAGATCAACTGCGGCGGCCCATCCACGATTTGCGGATATCTGTAACCGACCGGTGCAATTTCCGGTGTTCCTACTGCATGCCAAAAGAAGTGTACGGTGAAGATTATGCCTTCCTTCCGACAAGTGAGCTGCTGACATTTGAAGAAATTCACCGCTTGACGAGGTTGTTTGTTTCGCTTGGCGTAAGCAAAATCAGGCTGACCGGCGGTGAACCGCTGATGCGGCGGGGTCTGCCCGAGCTTGTTGCCAAGATTGGCTCTTTGGACGGTGTAGAAGATATCGGTTTGACGACCAATGGGGTACTGCTAGGGCAACTGGCGGAGCCTCTATACGAGGCGGGACTACGCAGACTGAATGTTAGCCTGGATGCACTGAATCCTGAGCTTTTTGGGAGAATAAACGGGCGTGGCATCAAACCTGGTTTTATTTTAAAACAGATCGTACATGCTATAGAGGCCGGTTTTGAGGTCAAAGTGAACATGGTGGTGCAAAGAGGTCTGAACGAATCGGAGATTCTGCCGATGGCCCGCTATTTCAAAGAAAGAAATATAACGTTGCGGTTCATCGAGTTCATGGATGTCGGCAACGACAATGGCTGGAGCTTTGAAAAAGTCGTAACGAAAAAAGATATCATGGAGCGCCTCCAGAGTACATTCGAGCTGGAAGCACTCGACAACAATTATTTCGGCGAAGTTGCCCAACGCTACCGCTATAAGGGCTGCAAGGCAGAGGTTGGTTTTATTACTTCGGTATCCGAGTCGTTTTGTTCTTCCTGCACGCGCGCCCGGCTGTCCTCTGACGGCAAATTTTATACCTGCCTGTTCGCATCAAGCGGTTTTGATCTCAGGAAGATGATTCGCAGCGGGGCGGATGATCAAAGCTTGCTCAAAGCTATTAGGAACGTCTGGGAGCAGCGTACAGACCGCTATTCTGATGACCGGACGGAACAAACCGTAAGGAATAGAACAAAGATAGGGATGTCCTATATTGGAGGTTAACGACTGATAGTACGATGGGAGATGAATTGTGCCAATGAACGGAGCACAGCTGCTAATTCAGATGTTGATAGAGAAGAAAATTGACACCCTCTTCGGATACCCCGGCGGTGCGGTATTACCTTTATATGATGCGTTGTATGATTGCGACAGCATACAGCATGTTCTCGTTAGACATGAGCAGGCAGCGGTACATGCCGCTGATGGATATGCCAGAGTAACGGGACGCCCGGGAGTAGCGCTTGTTACCAGCGGGCCTGGTGCAACAAATGCGGTTACCGGTATTGCTACAGCCTTTATGGACTCGATTCCGTTAATCGTCCTGACGGGCCAGGTTTCCACCGATCTCATAGGTCTGGACAGCTTTCAGGAAGTAGACATTTATGGCATGACGATGCCCATCACCAAACACAACTATATTGTCAGGGAGGTCGCCGATCTTCCGAAGATTGTGAACGAGGCATTCCATGTCGCAACAACGGGACGACCCGGCCCAGTCCTCATTGATTTGCCGAAGAATGTAATGGCAGCAGAATTTAACATGGAGGAACAATCTGGAAATCAGGTTTCCCAGCCATATATCCGGGGTTATCAGCCAAAGCATTCTATTGATCCTCTGGACATCCAGTTCGCAGCTGATCGGTTGAACCGATCTGAACGCCCGCTTATTCTTATTGGTGGAGGCTGTATGACAGGTAATACTCCGGCATTGTTAAAAGAGTTCGCCGAGCAATTCAACCTTCCTGTAGCCAGTACGCTAATGGGTTTGGGTGCTTTTCCATCCGGGCATTCCCTGCATCTGGGTATGGTTGGGATGCATGGAACAGTCGGAGCCAATCGTGCGCTGCAGGGTGCGGACGTTGTGTTATGTCTCGGGGTTCGTTTCAGTGACCGTGTTACAGGCAACCGTAAGGCATTCTCGCCGGGTTCTTATAAAATCCAAGTCGATATCGAACCTTCCGAATTAAATAAGAACGTTGCAGTCGATCTTGCTATCACAGGAGAATGCGCAGATCTGCTTGCCGGACTGTTGGGAAAAATACATATACAAGAACCTGCTGTATGGAATCAGCAAATCCGGATCTGGTCCAAGCGTTCAACAAAATCACCCCGGGTGCAGGATAATAAGCTGACTCCGGTTGAGGTGATAAGGTGCATACAAAATGCAACAGATGGCGATGCCATCATCTCTACCGACGTAGGACAGCACCAAATTTGGACGGCCACACATTATAATTTCTCAGAGGCCCGCTCTTTCCTGACCTCCGGCGGGCTTGGGACAATGGGCTATGGCCTGCCGGCTGCAATTGGTGCTGCAGTAGCTTTTCCTGACCGCCAAGTGATGTGCATCACGGGAGACGGAAGCATCCAGATGAATATGCAGGAAATGATGACAGCGGTCGATCTGGGCCTGAACGTCAAAGTCGCTATCTTCAAAAATGGCTACCTGGGCATGGTCAGGCAGTGGCAGCAGCTGTTTCTTGGCCGCCGTTATTCTTCCGTACGTATCAGTTCACCCGATTTCGTAGCTTTGGCCAAATCCTTTGGCGCCCAGGGGCTCCGGGCCGATAATCTTGCTGATGCCGAGCATATTATTGATCTTGCTCTCCATACGGACGGACTTGTCGTCATGGAGTTCGATATTACCGAGGAAACGAATGTATATCCGATCGTACCTCCGGGGTCCAGCAATCAGGACATGATTGTTGAATAACCTCAGGCCAATTCAAAAAGGATGTTTCTCTATCGAATCACCGGTAGAGGAACATCCTTTTTTTGCTGACAACCACTAGAAGTACAGCACAAGCACAGACACATACAACATAAGGGAAAAACCTATTTCAATCATTCCGGTACGCTTGGCGGTGATCCCTGTCTTGGGGAGAATGGCTGCCCGAAGCAGCAGGATAACAAGTGGAGCAAGCAATGTAGGGAATAGCAGCAGACCAGCCACTGCAAACAGCAAATGATACAGAACAGATCCGTAATAGAAGCGGATGTTGTTTCGTTCACGAATAACCGTTTTGACATACAAGGCGGTCCCGGTAAAATAGAGTAAGCTGAGCAGGAACAGCTCTGTCACGGCTCCCCAGCTTTCTCCTTTGCCGACATAAAAGACAGGATAAATGATCAGACAAAATGCCAAAATGGCGCAAATATCATTAAGCAAGGCACGTTCATTTTTGGTTTTTGCATAATACAGATTAACAGCGAACAGGGGAACAAGCGGCAGAACAAATCCTAACAGCTTAGGTTCAGCAATCACCAGATAAAGGATCAAGGGCAGAAGCAGAATCCCGTAAACCCGCATGGGCGGGAGGTAACGCTCCAATTTCCCTGTCTTTACCCATTGCAGCAACGGGAAACTGAACAAATAGATCAGAAGCCAGCAAACAAACAGGGGAATATGTATAACTTGCCCTTTCGATGAAGCGACTCCGAACAGAAATGGAAGGATAAGCATCGCCCAAGCCCCGTGCTGGTTGGGTATATACTTCCTCATGAGAACAAAACCCCCTTCCCTGAAAATAAACGACAACCTTAGGTTGCCGCACTACTTAACTATACGTCCTTACCTAGGTTGTTATAGTGATTTGAGACACTACGTATCGATAATAATGTATGAATAACAGTCATTTACCTTGTACATAGTAAAGGAGAACGCTGCTCATAAAGTGGAAGAAGAAGGGAGTGCTGTGGAGCATGAAAGAAAAAGAAATTAAACAGAACGCTATTGAAGCGGACCAGTTGAACTTTCACGACCAAACAGACGATGTAGTCCGTAGTGTGTCTGCCCCAAAGGGGATCGACGAAGCCGTTGTAGCTATGACCTCACATATCAATAAATACGATGTGCCGGATGAGCTGGAAGACAATAATTAATGAATCAAGCGCGTGCAGGTTAACCTGATACGCGCTTTTTTATATGGCTTGATAAACTTCCCTGACGGTAGCTGTCAGGGAAGTTAAATTATAATAGGCTTATCAAATGTGATTGGAGTGTTATAGAATGCAAACCCAAAAAGCTTATCTTTATGTATTTAATACAATGTCAGACTGGGAATACGGATATTTAATTGCTGAACTAAACACAGGCAGATATTTCAAAAAAGATTTAGCACCTTTAAAAGTAGTTACGGTAGGTGCTAATAAAGAAATGGTTACTACGATGGGAGGACTGCATATCAAACCGGATATTTCCATTGATGAGTGTACAATTCAGAGTAACGATCTTTTAGTGTTGCCCGGAGGGAATACTTGGGGAGAAGATATTCATCAGCCTGTCTTGAAAAAAGTTGGCCAAGCTTTACAGCTAGGCACTATTGTTGCTGCAATTTGTGGGGCAACCGAGGGGCTGGCGAACAATGGATACCTGGATTCTAGAAAGCACACAAGTAATAACTTAGAGTATCTTAAAATGGTCTGTCCGAATTATAAAGGAGATAAATTCTATGAGATAGGACCTGCTGTATCTGGTGAGAATTTGGTTACTGCCTCAGGGGTAGCCCCACTGGAATTTGCGATGGAGGTACTGAAACAATTAGATGTATTTACACCAGATACATTGCATTCATGGTACAACCTCAATAAGACTCAACAACCTGAATACTTTTTCCAGTTAATGAATTCAATGTCCTTGTAAGCGTGCAATCAACATGTGATTATACATTATTGCGAAAATGTTGGGGGGAAACACCTACATATTTTTTGAATAGCCGCGAAAAGTAAAAAACATCATTGTATCCAAGGGAAACGGCAGTATCTTTAATCGATCGATCTGTATTCAGCAGTATATTTTTGGCTTCGGAAATTTTGAGACGGTGAATGTACTTATTAAGTGAGTACCCGGTATGTTTCTGAATGATACGCCGGAGCGTGGATATCGAAATGTGGTAGCGTTCGCAGAATGCATCAGCATCAAAACTTTGATGCAGGGATGCCGCAATATCATCCATGAGCTTGGTGATGTAGTCGGTCGAATCGGTATTAGGCTGGCTGCTTTGTACAAATTCGTACAAAAGGGATTCAAGGAGTAAGGAAGCCCGGTCCAGATTGCTTGGAAGGCCGCTTTCCATCAACATGAAGATTCGATCAATTTTGCTCTGCTGTGCATCATCGAGTCCTGTCTGGCGGACACGGTAAGGTTCGGTTAACCAGGTAGAGAGCCACTCCGCAGTTCGTGATCCTTCTACTGTGAAATAGAATTCATCCCAAGTCTCTTGCGGGTCGGGTCCATAGTCAAAGGTGGCATCTGGAAAAAAGACAAAAAAAGAACCTTTATGAACAGGCTGCTTTTCCTTGTTGTTAACCTGATATGTGCCCTTGCCGCCCGCAATGTAAACGAAAGCATAATATTGGAATTGGGCTTGGGTTCGATACAGCGACCGGTTGGGGAGGTGCCCGACATTGACGATCGATAATGATTTTAGCTGCAGCTTACTTTCATCTGTCGTGCGATCAATAATGCGAATAGGCTTAGAACTGATTGTATAGTCCATGTAGGTGGTCATGATGGTTATTCTACCTCCAGAAGAGTCATGTTATCTTAATTGTATAATAAAATATGACCAATATATAGGAGGGTTCATGCAGCATGAGTAAAAAGAAAATTGGACTGATCGGAGCGGGATCCATCTCCGACTTGCATTTGCAAGCCTACCAGGGGAATGAACATGCAGAACTATATGCTATATGTGACTTGAATCAGCAACGGGCAGAAGATAAAGCGAAGCAGTACAATATTCCGAACGTGTATACAGATTATCATGATTTATTAGCTAATCCCGAAGTGGAAGCGGTCAGCATTTGTACGTGGAACAACAGTCATGCAGAGATCAGTATTGCAGCCCTGCGTGCCGGTAAGCATGTACTAGTGGAGAAACCTTTATGCCGCAGCGTTGAAGAAGCGAATGCCATCCAGGATGCGGTACGTGAAACTGGCAAATTGTTGCAGGTCGGATTTGTGCGCCGTTACGACGCCAATGCGCAGCTTGTAAAGAACTTCATTGAGAAAGATGAACTGGGTGAAATCTATTATGCTAAAGCTTCTTGTATCCGTAGACTTGGGAATCCGGGTGGCTGGTTTGCAGATGTTGAACGTTCCGGGGGCGGTCCATTAATTGATCTCGGAGTCCATGTTATTGATTTGTGCTGGTATATGATGGGGCGTCCAAAGCCCGTTTCGGTTAGCGGCAACACGTATCACAAATTGGGCAACCGCGCGAATGTGAAGAACTTATCCTTTTATCAGGCAGCCGATTATGATCCAAGTACCAATGGAGTGGAAGATATGGCAAATGCATTAATCCGTTTCGAGAATGGGGCATCGCTTATGGTTGATGTCAGCTTTACCCTTCATGCGAAGTCGGATGAGCTTGCTATTCGTTTATACGGTGATAAGGGCGGAGTGGAAATTGAACCTGAATTGACCATGATTACTGAAAAATATGACACCATTCTGAATGTAGCTCCGCAAACAGACAGCAAATCCATAAATGTGCCGGAAGCATTTTGTAATGAAGTGAATCACTTTCTGGACTGCCTGCAATCTGGAGAAACACCGATCAGTCCGGTAGAAGACGGCTTGCAAATCATGAAGATATTGTGCGGTATCTATGAGTCTGCGAACAAAGGACAAGAAGTTCAGCTCTAATAGAATTTAAGAAAAAGAGGGTGAAACCATGAAACTGGGAATCAGTTCATACAGCTTGGTAAATGAATTGGAATCAGGTGAAATGGATATTTTGGGTGTAATTGATTGGATTGCCGACCAAGGTGGCGAGCATATTGAGATTGTACCCATTGGATTCGAATTGACTGGTAATCCTGACTTAGCGGACGCTATTCGAGAAAAGGCAAAGTCGCGAAACATAGATGTGTCCAACTATGCCATCGGCGCTAATTTTGAAACGGATTCCGAAGAAGCCTTTGAGCTGGAAATCAAGCGGGTAATGGGTGAAGTCGACGTTGCCGCAAGCCTGGGTGTAACCCGTATGCGCCATGATGTTGCCAGCAGCAGCGATACTTCGATCGGCAACTTCCATCGTCAATTGGACCGCCTGGCAGAAGCCTGCGGGCGCATTGCCGATTATGCAGCACAGTATGGTATAGTAACCAGCGTTGAGAATCATGGCTATTTTATACAAGCCAGTGACCGGGTGCAAGCATTGATTCAGCGGGTGAATCGGACAAATTTCCGTACAACGCTGGATGTGGGCAATTTCATGTGCGTGGATGAGAACTCTGTGGTTGCCGTGAAGAACAATATTGCATATGCTTCTGTGGTGCATGTAAAGGATTTCTATTGGAGACCTTCGTATCAGAATCCCGGGGAGGGCTGGTTTCAAACGGCAAGCGGTAATTTTTTAAGAGGTGCAATCGCAGGCCATGGAGATATTGATATGCGTGAAGTGCTTCGTGTGGTTAAAGCGTCAGGATATGACGGATATATTTCACTGGAATTTGAAGGGCTTGAGGAATGTAAACGGGGAACCCGGATAGGTCTTGATAATGTGAGAAGACTTTGGAACGAAAGTTAATCTGCGATGAGATCAGAACCCGATTAAGAGGAGGCTTAAGAATGAAATTGGCAAACCCGATTGGTATAATGGTCGATAGTCTGCGTCTTAACTTGCGGGATGGACTGGCGAAAGCTAAAGAGCTGGGGGCAGATGGTGTACAAATCTATGCAGTAGAAGGTGAGACGGACCCTGAGAATCTGTCCCCGCGAGACCGAAAGGAATTGAAGAGTTATATTGAATCCATAGGTCTGCGAATTTCAGCATTGTGTGGTGATCTGGCTGGCCATGGCTTTCAAGATGCAAAGGTAAATTCGGCGAAAATCGAAAAATCGAAGCGTATTCTCGATTTAGCCGTTGATCTGGGAACACAGATTGTTACCACGCATATTGGTATTGTTCCGAATCAGGTGAATGATCCAGTCTATGATACGATGCAGCGTGCGTGTGAAGAGCTTGGTGTCTATGCCAAGAGCTTGGATGCCTATTTTGCAATTGAGACTGGACCGGAAAAATCTGCACATTTGAAGCAATTCCTCAACTCGCTTAGTACGAATGGCGTTTCTGTCAACTTTGACCCTGCCAACATGGTCATGGTAACGGGGGACGATCCTGTTCAAGGGGTGCACAATCTGAAAGATTACATTGTTCATACGCATGTGAAGGATGGCATCCGCCTGCGGGAAGTAGATCCCCGTGAAGTCTATGGAGCGTTAGGCTATGAGCCAATGAGTCACGACCGTATTGCCGAAGATGCTGCATCTGGTGCAAGCTATCGGGAACTGGCTTTAGGGGATGGCCATGTGGATTTTGATAACTATTTCAAAGCGCTCCAGGATATTGGCTACACCGGATATTTGACCATTGAACGCGAAGTGGGTGATCAGCCGGAAGCTGATATTGCCAAAGCGATTGATTTTATCCGGCGCTATCGTTAAAGAAATAGGGCACTGATGAATACAAAAAAAGGCGAGTCTCTGAATAATGGAGACTTGCCTCTTTTTGTTGTTCCGCGTTTAGCTTAGGCAACCTAGTAAATGAATCGCTCGATTTTTTATCGAAGAACTAATTCCCCAGAACCGATATACTTATTTGTTTTAGGATTCCAAGTGAACACACCTTCGGCTAAATCCCAGCCACCGTCAGCCTTGAAATTTTTCCAATTTTGATTTTGTGATGATGAAGCTTTCATTCTTTTTGTCATTATTAAGATCTGCTGTTTTGATGATTCTGATGTTTTGATTCCGGATGACACGAATCCCGGGAAATGGAAGACGGTGGCATTATAAGTCATGCATCATTTCATTAATGTAGGTGCATTTGAACGATTGAACTGCGGATTCCCTGTTTATTGAATAAGAAATTTTATAGATACAGGAGTATATCACATTAAGGACGTATTCAAATGCTATTTGCGAGGAAAAGGTTCCGATCTTGGCATGTTTTACTTCGTCATTTGGCACTTGAATACAGAGCGTACTGAGTTTTGCCAGTTCACTTTGAGTGGTAGCTGTGATGGTGATAAAAGGGATCTGTTCACGTCTGAAGTGCTGAGCTGCTCTTACATAAATCGGTGACTTTCCGTGGTAAGTCAAGAAAATCGCGCAATCCTCTTCCGTCAAATTAACGGTATGATACGCCCATTCGTACAGCTCAGTAGCGATCACTACATATTTGTTGATTTTAATCATTTTATTCTGAAAACTCTTCGCGCGGATTTGGGAATCTCCCAAGGCATAGATAAAGATTCTTTTGGCTTGGTCCAGCATCCCGGCTGTTTGGGACAGCAAATCATCATCCATGTAGGCAAAGGTTTTGTCGATCGTTTCTTTCATCAATTCAGCAATTTCTTTCGCCACTTGAAGTGGAGATTCCTCATCACTAAACGGATAATTAGGGTCGACGCTGGAAATGTTCTGGGTATATTGCTGGAATTCCCGGGCAAGATTAATGATGAACTCTTTAAAGCCGGACAGCCCAAGTTTATGGGTTAAGCGATTGACCGCTGAATGCGACGTATAGGTAGCCTTTGCAAGCTCCTGAATATTTAAATGCAGTATGCTTTCTTTATGCATCAGAATATAGGCAGCGATACTTTTTTCGTTTGGTGTAAAATTATGCATTTCCGATAATTGGGTCAATATCTTCAACAGATTCACTCCTATAAACATTTTGTTCAAAAAGCTGCCGGGATCTAACCAAGGAATTGGTGGAATGTACCGTTTTGCCGGCTGATCCTTTACGCTAGGCTGAGTTCTTCTATAATAAATGAAAAAGACCTGAGGGGGAACTCATATGCTTACGATCGGATATATCGGGAATGGCAAAAGCACAAACCGTTATCATCTGCCTTTTTCATTAAACCGGGAAAATTTGAAGGTGAAGACGATCTACGCCCGTAATCCGGGTAAAGGAGAGTGGGAGAAGGCGCCTGGCGTCCTTTACACCGATGAACTTGAAACGTTAATGAACGATGAAGAGATTCAGTTGATCGTGATCTGTACACATATAGATTCGCATTATGCTTATGCCAAAATGGCGCTTGACCACGGGAAGAATCTGCTTGTCGAAAAACCTTTTATGCCAACCAAAGAAGAAGCAGTCTCAATCTTCCAATACGCCAAAGAGAAAAATCTGGTACTCCAATGTTATCAGAATAGACGTTACGACTCGGACTTCCTCACGACCCAAAAGGTTATCGAATCAGGCAAACTGGGTGATTTGCTGGAGGTGGAGATGCATTACGATTATTATCGCCCGGAGACCCCGAATTCAGTTACGCATTACTCCAAAAATAACAGTTACTTATACGGACATGGGGTTCACACCATTGATCAGGTCTTATCCTACTTTGGGGAACCGGGATATATACATTACGATGTTCGTCAACTGCTGGGAACCGGCAGAATGAATGATTACTTTGATCTGGATTTCTATTATTCTACACTCAAGGTATCGGTTAAATCGAGCTTCTTCCGCTTGAAGGCGCGGCCCAGTTTTGTTGTATACGGAAAGAAGGGGGTATTCGTTAAACAAACGCAGGACCGCCAGGAAGAACACCTGAAATTATTTTATTTGCCTAAGGGACATGCTGATTTTGGCATTGATTTGCCGGAGCATTATGGTACCCTGACTTATCTGGATGATGCAGGCCAATATCATGAAGAAAAAGTTGTCTCTGAGAAGGGCGACTATGCCCGGTTATATGACGATATGTATCAAGCTATCCTGCAGGGCAAAGATAAGACAATAAAGGATGAAGAAACGATTGCCGTTATGGAGATCATCGAGAATGGGATAGAGGGGTGCAGCTAGAATGAAATTAGGAATCGTGGGAGCCGGCAATATAGTGATGGAGTTATTAAGTTTTGTTCGTGATATTCCTACTATTTCATTACAGGCCATCTGTTCAAAACCTGACCACCAGGAAAAATTGCTGACCCTGCAAAGCCAATATGGAATCTCTCAGATCTTCTACAATTATGCTGAGATGCTTGAGAGTGATGAAGTGGATACGGTCTATATCGGGCTGCCCAATCATCTGCATTATTCCTATGCGAAAGAAGCTTTACTGAGAGGCAAGCATGTCATTTGTGAGAAGCCGTTCACATCCAATTTGGGTGAATTTCTGGAGTTGAAAGAGATTGCACTTCAGAGTGGATTAATACTGGTAGAAGCCATCACGAATCAATATTTAAAAAACTATCTAAGCATGAAGGAATTTCTGCCCAAGCTTGGAGAACTCAAAATCGTGGAATGCAACTATTCCCAATATTCCTCCCGCTATGATGCCTTCAAAGCAGGAGAGGTGCTGCCTGCCTTTAACCCGGAACTGTCCGGGGGAGCGTTGATGGATATCAATATTTATAATATTCATTTGGCGATAGGCCTCTTCGGAAGCCCGGAGAAGGTGGAGTACTTTGCGAACATGGAGCGTGGGATAGATACTTCAGGCATTCTGATGCTTGATTACGGTAATTTCAAATGTGTCTGCATAGGTTCAAAAGACAGCGCAGCTCCTAGTGCAGTTAACATTCAAGGCAATAAAGGATATATCCGCCTGACAGGCTCGACTAACAGTATAGATTGCTTTGATTATGTTCCCAATAAGGAGCAACCCATCCGGGTAGATCGTAAAGATCATCCCCACCGGATGTATGATGAATTCATCGCCTTTGACCGAATGATAAATGAAATGGATATGGAAAAGGTTACGGATAGGCTCGAACATAGCGAGAGAGTCATGCGTGTGATTGAGCTTGCCAAGCTGTCCGCCAATCTGGTGTTTGGTCCGGACAGATCGAAGCAATAAATATAAAAAAGGGCCACTGACATATTCAGTGGTCCTTCTCTATGTTCACTCCCACCAATGCTTCATTTCTGTAATTCCAACATCCCACAGTTTAGCATTGCCGGAAACTATAATCGTAATTTCGTTGATTGTATCAAAGGGAATCTCCAGAGGTTCGGCTTCTTTACTATACTCATCATTGTATTGAGCCACCATGTTCCCGTCTGCCATTACAGTGACCGCACCCTTAGAATCTCCATTGTCCTGAATGCCATAATTGGAATAGAACTTTACATCTATTTTGTTCCCCAAGATATAGGTGTACTTTTTATCTTTGTCGCCATCACTGCTATATATGTTAAATTCAGGTTCAATTCTCTTGCCTGCTACAGTGAAAGTTGGAAGGTTCCCGGTCATAGGAATATTACCTGTAACTTCCTTCAGTTCATGTAGAGCCCGGATAGGGCCTTCTTGTTTCACTAAAGCATAATTGACAGTTTCAGAGATTATAATTATCCCTACAAAAAATAGAACAACTGACAAAGCTGCAGCCATGAGCTTTTTATAAGTGATTTTCGGAGAAAATCCAACCTTGTATGCGAAAAATCCTATTGCGCCACCTAATGTATTGGATATTACATCATCTACATCAAAGCTGCCGAGATAAGTTAAAGCCTGCAACGTTTCCAGAACGAGAATCGCCAAGACAAACAAAGAAATGAACTTCCTGAATCTGACACGATACAACAGGGGGAAAAGTACGCCGAAAGGGATAAAGGCTGCAATATTGCCAAAATCATATACCCATGAAAAAGTCAGTTTTGGAAAACGAAGCGGAATGGTTTCTGGAACAAGTATAAATGTGTATCCAGATTGACCCGTTGCATTCTCTAATCTGTTAAAAGCAAAGAATATAAAATACAAAATTAAAATGGTGTATAAAATGGTTCCTGCAGAGATAAACTTTCGCCATTTCGTTTCCATAAATATCTCCTTAATCTCATACTAAAACACACTTTGATGCACACAACTTAATATTATAATATTTATATTGGTGGATGTAAACGAAGTGAGGAACCCATTCACCTTCTGTAATCGAATAGGGGTGACCCACAGCCATAAATGACTGCTTGGGACACCCCCGTTTACACATGATACCCTTATTTACCGCTCCATAAGGCTACACGGTCCTGAACGTATTTGGTGTAGCCTTTTTCCATTTTCTCAACGCCGGCTTTATCCAGTTCAGCCATGTAGGCATCCCAGATTTTATCGAATTCGGCCGGTTTCGCCAGGATGGCCTGAGGAATGCGTTTCCACGTAATATCCCTCATTTTGTTACCCAGAATGGAGACTTCATCCTCTCCCGGAATCGCGATATTCCATGCCGCTCCATAAGCTTTTTCCGGGAATTCTTCTTCTTTCGGGAACAAATCCTTCCAGGTGGTAGCCTTGTAAGCAGCCAAGGTTTCTTTTTCAACATCGCTGTATCCCAATACAAGCTGTTCCGGGAAATTTCTAGTGTAATAGTTACCGGTTGAGTCCTTGGCGCCATCACCGTAGTGGACCATCATATTCCAGTAGAAGCCGAGTCCGGATTCTTTGGTAAACGCCGTATTGTCGTTGTTAATCCGGTCCTGAACTTCTGCAGGAATGACGCGTTTGCCGTTTTCCACTACATAATGCTTGCCTTCAATTCCCCAGTTGTTCAGGATTTGCCCTTCGTCGGAAGCGAGGTAATCCAGGAACTTAATCGTACGGACCGGATCTGGATTCGTGCTGGAGATCGAGATGCCGTAACCACCCATAAAGCCGGTAGGCCAGAAGCTGGTTTCCTTATATTCTTTCGTAAGCGTTACCGGATAATGGCCGTAGGTTTGATCGAATTTGCCTGCCGTCTTGAGTGCCTGCTGGGCGTCGTTGTAGTCCCAATCCTGGTCAATCAGGCCGAGCACCCGTCCGGTGGCTACTTTAGCCTTGTATTGGTCATACTTCTGGACGAAGCTTTCCTTATCGAGCAGGCCGATGTCATTCATATGGTTCAGCCAGCGGAAATATTCTTTCTCCTCCGGACGGCGGAAGTGGTAGATGGCCTCATGGGTCTCCTGATCGACGTAATATTCCCCGTCATCCGAGCCGCCTGTCGTGGCAACCGCAGGGTTGGTGACGGAAATGTACATATGCCAGTCATCTGCGTTCAGGGAAACCCCAATGTTTTTGTTGCCGTTCTCATCAGTGGGATGCTTCTCCAGATAAGCTTTGATCACATTCTCATAATCGGCAACCGTTCTGATTTCCGGATATCCGGCTTCCTTCACCACACGGTGCTGCAGTTCGAACCCGCCCCCGGCCACGAATTTCTTCTCATCCACTGCTGCCCAGGTCGGAATGGCATAGATGGACTGGTCTTCATTGGTATACTTGGCCCGGGCGAGGTTGTCGCCGAGCACACGTTTGATATTGGGCGCATATTTATCAATTAATTCGGTCAGATCGATGACCGCTCCGGCATCGACAAGCTTGCCGATATCCGCTTTGGCGGAAATAATATCCGGATATTCGCCGCCGGCTGCGATCAATGCGATTTTTTGCTGAGGGTCACCGACAGCAAATTCCGCATCGAGGGTGACACCTGTTTTCTCTGTAAGTACTTTACTGACTTCGTCTTTCATATTGTTCCAGTTCGGATTCGGGTCCTCCGCGAAGAAGGAGAGTGTAAGCGGACTTAAATCTTCGGCTTTCGCCGTAGCCTCTGCGGTGGCGCTGTCACCCTTTGTAGCCTTAGTGCCTCCGGCATTCTCTGCCGTATTCTTGGTATTGTTCGAGCCGCCGCAGCCTGCCAGCACACTGAGGAGCAAGGTCAAGACCATCAGTACGACGTACGGTTTCGCTGTCTTTCTTGTCATGAATAGAAACCCTCCCTTTTTCTGGTCACAAAATGTATTGTATACACAGGCTAAGCCTGCCGATACCGGAGACGGACTAGCTTTTTACCGAACCCAAAGTCATACCTTTGACGAAATAGCGCTGCAGAAACGGATAGACGACCAGAATAGGTACAGTGACGACGATCGTGATTGCCATTTTGACCGATTCCGGGGAAATTTGCGCCATAACCTCGGTCATATTGCGGCCGCGGAAATTATCCGCATTGGTCGTCGTGCTCTGGATGACCTTCATCAGCTCAAACTGCAGGGTGGTCAGCTCATCCTTGGAACCGTTATAGAGGTAGGTATCTAACCAGGAATTCCACTGGCCGACAGCCAGGAACAGGGCGATGGTTGCCAGCGCCGGTTTGGTTAGCGGGAGAATAATCCGCCAGTAAATCGTGAAGTCGTTGGCCCCGTCCAGCTTGGCGGATTCCTGCAGGGCGTAAGGGAGGCCATCGATGAAGGAACGGATGACGAAGACATTAAATGCACTTACGAGACTGGGGAGGACATAGACACCGAAGGTCCCCATCATATGCAGATTTTTGATCAGGATGTAGATGGGGATCAGTCCGCCCGAGACGTACATAGTAAGCGCCAGAAATGTGGAGACAAATTTGCGGGCCTGAAAGTCCACCCGGCTCAGGGTGAAGGCAAGCATGGAGGCACTGACTAGCCCGAGGATCGTGCCGATGACGGTGCGCAGGACAGAAATTTTAAGTCCGGTCATCAGCCCGGAATAGGCAAAGATCGTCTCATAGTTCTTGAAGGTGAACACACGGGGGAAAACCGTAATCCCGCCTTTGATGCTGTCTGTGGAGTCGTTGAAGGAAATCGCCAGCACATTCAAAAAAGGATATAACGTGGCTATGGTCACCACAGTAATCGCAACATAGACTACCAAATCGAAGATGCGGTCCGACCAAGACGCAGCGGCCATTTTTTTATTCAGCATAAGGGCCTCCTATATGATGCTTTCCTTCGTTATTTTTTTGAAAATTCCATTGGCGACAAACAGCAGAATCACACTCACCACAGAGTTGAAGATGTTAATAGAAGTACCGAAGGAGAAACGTCCCATGCCCAGCCCATAGTTCAGTGCATACAGATCCAGTGTCTGCGAGAAGTCGCGCACCAGATTATTTCCCAGCAGGAACTGCTTCTCGAAGCCTATACTGATTAGATGCCCGATTGAAATAATGAGCAGTATAACAATCGTAGTCCGGATGCCGGGCAGTGTAATGTTTCGCACCTGCTGCAACCGGCTCGCACCATCCACCCTTGCGGCTTCATACAGCTCCGGTCCGATACCCGAAATGGCTGCTAGATAGATAATCGTGTTCCAGCCTGTTTCCTTCCAGACATCCGAAGCCGTGACAATTCCCCAGAAGAAATGGCCTTTGGCCATAAATTGAATGGGTTCACTGATAAGATGGAGGCCCATCAGCAGATCGTTCACCGCACCGTTGTCGGTAGAGAGCATCTTGGTGATAATCCCGGCGGCAACTACCCAGGATACGAAGTGGGGAAGATAAGAGACCGTCTGTACGAAGCGTTTCAGAATTTGCAGCCGCAGCTCATTCAGAAGGATGGCGAATATGATGGGAATGATGAATCCGGCAAGCAGGCCCATGATACTCATAGCGAGCGTATTGCGCAGTGCATTGAAGAATTGCTCATCCTGGAAAAGCTCTCTAAAGTACTGCAGACCCACCCATTTCTGCTCGAAAAAGGATTTGCCGGGTTTATATTTTTGAAAGGCCATAGTCCATCCCCATAAAGGCAGATAGTTAAATACAAATGCCCAGAGCACAAACGGTATGGCCATCATATAGAGATATTTCTGCTGCAGGAACGTTGGCCAAAAGCGTGAGGCAGGCTTCTTCGGCTCCGGCTTTACTTTGGTGGTAATCGCTTTCATTTATGTCCCTCCTTCGATATGGCATTATCATAAGCTACAGAAAATCAGGGAAACACCCGAACATTTTCTATAAAAAACAGGGAGAAATCAGCTCTTTTCGTAAGCGTTTTCTGAAACTGCGTGCTCACACAGAGCTTCCTCTGCGGTAGACGGAAGGAGAGATACCTTCAACTTTTTTGAACTTTTCGCGAAAATAATCCACATCGCTGAATCCGACTTCGCCCGCGGCCTGATGGATTTTCCAGCCCTGATCCAGCAGCTCTTTGGCTTTCTCAATACGGACCTTGTCCAGATAGCTATTGAAGGAAAGGCCTGTACTGTTTTTGAAAAGCTTGCCCAGATACGCGCTGCTGTAAGTAAACACATCCGCCAGCGTTTCGAGTTTCAGGTTCTCATTGTAATGGCGGTGAATAAGGTCTAGCATTCGCTTCATTAAGACGTCCATATCGTCTCGGGTAATTCCGCCGGCATGCTGCTCCAGCATAGTAGTGATGTAGCGGTACAGCTGGGGCAGGGAGGTATGTTTATAGATTTGCTGGATTTGCTCATCCATCCGGTTGTGCTGCAAAGCCAGCTCACTGTATTGGAGCGAGAGTTTGTTGATCAAATAAGTGACCATTCGTACATAACGTGATTTCACAGCCATCTCGGAGTAACTGGCGGCGATCATCAGTTCACCGGTTTCCTGGATTAAGGAAGGGAGTACATCGAAGCTGCCGATTTCCATGGCGAAATATAGGCGCTCCACCACAGAATCAAGCCTGCATTCCACTTCCTCTGATCTGACCTTGAGTACTTTCTTCAGCTTCAGGGAATCCGGTCCGATCATACCCGGCTCATCGTAGAAAAAATGCTCCTTCATCCGTACCAGTGCGGATTGGCGGGAGACGGGAAGCTCCTCAAGGGTATTTACCATATCACCCGCGGTGATGATGCATTCAAGTCCATGGGCCGTTACGGCTTGCAGTATATTCTGGACCATTAATTTGCGTACAAGCTCCTTCTGATAAGAGGGCTGCAGCAGAACCCCCAAATAGGAGTCCAGCGAGAAGACAATCCCCCACGCCTGTTCATCAAAGCTTGCTGCAAGTCTGGCTTTAACGGCCGTTGAAGGCCCGTTGTCCGCATTGTCCTGGAGCAGCAGCCGGATCAGGACTACCTGATAGGAATCCCATAGCAGTCCTGCTTCATGGATGGATGCCTCCATTGATGGCAGCATCTGCGGGCTGTTCTCCATCAGCAGGGATTGGACCAGCATTTCGCGGCTCCACACCTTTGCGGCGGCATGATTCTTACGATGGGCGCTCCGCGCATCCAGCTTTGCGGACAGTTTTGCCAGATATAACTGCAATTCCAATTCATCTACCGGCTTAAGTAAATAGTTATCAATGCCAAAAGCCAGTGCACGCTTAGCATAGTCGAAATCGGCATAACCGCTGAGGATAATGATGTGCATCTCCGGATCGTTTTCCCGCAGCTCTTTAATAAGCTCCAGACCATCCCTGCCGGGCATCCGGATATCTACAATCATTAGATCAGGACTATAGAGTTCATATTTATACTTGGCTTCTATGGCGTTCGCCGCTGTATCTATAATCTGATATCCACAGCTCTCCCAGTCCAGCAGAGCAGTAAGTCCCTCACGGATTGCCTGCTCATCATCCACAATCAACACTCTATACATAAGAATCGCTCCTCAGGGGGATGGCAAAGCTAATCTGCGTTCCGAATCCGGTTTGACTGGACAGGGTAAGTCCGCATTCCGGGCCGTAGGTTAACTGAAGCCGCAAATGAATATTGCGCATCCCGATATTATTGGTTTCATAGTCATCCTTGTTCTCCAGCATCTGCCGGATTTCTTGCATCCGTTCTTTGGAAATACCTATGCCATTGTCGGATACCTGCACCTTGAGCTGTTTGTCTTCTATGCGGATATCCACCCGGACCATACCGCCGTCAATCCGGTTCTCCAGCCCGTGGATCACACAATTCTCCACCAGGGGCTGAATGATCAGCGGCGGAATCTGAATACTGTGAGCCTTGGGGTCTACTTGAAGCTCATAGGCTAGCCTATCATCATAGCGGAATTTCTGGATGACCAGATAACAGTTTACGGTCTCCAGCTCACTGTGCAGACTGATCATCCCATTGCCGACCTCCAGGTTTTTGCGCATCATTTTACCGAGCAGCTGCACGACCTGGGATATATCAGACTGGCCCCTGACTAGAGCTTTCATGCGGATGGATTCCAGAGCATTGAACAGAAAATGGGGGTTGATCTGGCTGGCCATCATTTTGAATTTAATCTCATTCTGCTTCAGCTCGATTGCATTCTTTTGCCGGTTGGATTCCTGTACCTCGCTCATGAGGTCGTTAATATTCCGCACCATATGATTGAACTGTCTCGCCAGCTGGCCGATTTCATCTTTACCGTCAATTACCAGCGTAGCACCCAGATTACCGGAAGCGACCTTGGAAATATGTTTACTTAAGTGCAGCATCCGTCCGGTGAGTACCCGGGAGAAATAATAGATAAGCAGAATTGCCATCAGTAATGCAGAAATAATGACAGAGGAAGCCAGTGAGATAATCCGGTTGGGTTCGCTCACGATACTTTCAACGGAAAAAATGGAGATGATGCGCAGACTGTTCAGGCTTCCCCCTGGATGCCAATCATCAATCAGCATTTTAAAAGGGTTGCCATCAATCGTTATATCATAGGGACCTTGTCCGGCGGTGGCGGCAGATACAGGGCTGAAGTTAATAGCATCCAGCGATTTGCCCAGTGTATCTGTACGGTTGGAGGCTACTATATTGTCGTTCTCATCTACAATTATGGTTTCAAAAGTCTCCTGATTCAGGATGGCATTAAGTTCGTCTGTATTCACATTTACAACTAAAACTCCGGCGGTACGCTGCTTCAGAAAATCTACTTTGCGGATCAGACTGAGATAATATTGGCCGTCGCGGTTGTCACGGATATAATTCCAGCAGACCAGGCCTTTCTTGGCGATAGCGGTTTGATACCACTGCTCCTGTGTGACCGTCTCATCCGCCTGCAGAAACTCCCAGTTGTCAAGAATTGTGGGATTATTGATATACAGGCGGATGCTGGAGATCTCTTTGTACAGGCGGATAAAATCACGAAAGTCAGGATAGTCCCAATAAGCCTTCACAACTTCATAGACCGACTCGTACCGGTGGTTGGCAGCTTCCTCCAGTCGGCTGTCATTGGACAGCCGGTAAGCAATGTCGAGCGGGACGCCCAGCAGTTCGCCGGTCCGTTTTTTCACCCGGTCCACATTGGCTGTAATTTGCTCCAGAGCATTGCCCATCGCCATATTCCGCAGTTCACTCGTCAGAAATACCCCAACAATCAACACCGGAATTAAGGCGACACAGCCAAAAGACAAGAACAGCTTCGTCCTGAGCCGCAGATTGTTCATTAGGGTGATGATTCGGGCATACACAGAAACATACACCTCCATTAATATATTTGATAGCGCTTACAACTAAGAGCATCGTAAACTACCATCCATTAAATGTAATATAATATGCATCTATTGTCTCGTGAGAGAACCATTATATAGATTGAATTTATAAACATGAGATAAGGAAAAGAAGGGAGGGGGATTTTGGATACTTACGGAGCGACTAAAGAAGCTGAGAAGTAAAATGGGTGAAGCAGGAAACAGCTATGTTCAAGCAGAAAGTAATGGAGAACCAAAGATCAGGAGCAACAATATAGGGTTGCATAGATTACCATGATTAGGAGTGAGATTGTTGCAGACAAAGATTAGTCTTGAAGGCGAGTGGGAATTGCAATTAGATAAGGAGAAACAGGGACTACAGCTGCCTTTTTCCGATGTCATTACCTTGCCGGGAACGACATCACATGCCCGCAAGGGACCGAAGAACGAAGAGGTTCTGGTCAGTGCACTGACAGATGAATATCTGTTCGAAGGGTCGGCTTGGTATTCGAAGGTAGTAGTCATTCCAGAAGAACTCGCAGGAAAGACTTGTTTCCTATATTTAGAGCGCACCAGACTTACGACGCTCTGGCTGAACGGTCAAGAGATTGGCAGCCGTGATAGCCTGAACACCGCGCATGTATATGATTTGACAGGGAAGCTTCAGTCTGGCAGTCAGACACTCACCGTCCGGGTCGATAATACCGGTTATCCGACCAAAGGCGGACATATGACTTCGCCGGACACTCAGACCAACTGGAACGGAATCACTGGACGCATCGAGCTTCAGTTCTACGGCAAGTCCTATTTGAGTGGAATCCGGCTTGATCCGAATCTGCCCGGACGTTCTGTCCGAATCACAGGAACACTGGAAGGAACGGCTGTAACAACGATTGCTGTATCAGCTTCCAGTTTTAATAACGAGACAGCCCATTCGGTGGCTGAGCAGGAATTCACAATCTCGCCGGGGAACTTTACGATCGACTATGCGTTAGGTTTGGATGCGCTTCCTTGGAGTGAAAACGCACCCAATCTTTATAACCTTAACATCCTCCTGAAGGATGGAGAAGGCGGAACCGGCGAATTGCATGAGTCGTTCTTCGGCTTGAGGGAGTTCAAGGCGGAGGGCGATAAATTCACGATCAACGGGGAGAAGACTTTTCTCCGCGGCAAACATGACGGACTGATCTTCCCATTGACCGGCTATGCCCCGACAGACGTAGAGGAATGGCTTAGAATTCTGGGGATATCCAAATCCTATGGTATCAACCATTACCGGTTCCACACCTGCTGTCCGCCGGAAGCAGCCTTTACCGCTGCCGATATGCTCGGGATCTATATGGAGCCGGAGCTGCCGTTCTGGGGAACGATTACAGAGCCATTGGACGAGGGTCATAATCAGGCTGAGCAAGACTATCTGGTCAGCGAAGGATATGAAATTCTTAAAGCGTTCGGCAATCATCCGTCATTCGTGATGATGTCGCTCGGCAACGAGCTGTGGGGCAGCAGAACCAAGATCGATTCCATTCTCAAAGACTATAAAGCATTCGACGACAGACCCCTGTATACTCAAGGCTCGAACAACCACCAATGGGTACCGGAAATTCTGGAGCATGAAGATTTCTTCTGCGGAGTGCGTTTCTCGAAGGAACGTCTGTTCAGAGGTTCTTATGCGATGTGCGACGCACCGCTCGGTCATGTCCAGACCGCTCTGCCGGGTACGATGAAGGATTATGACGACCAGTTCGTTCCTCCGTCCCTGCAGAGCGGGGAGGTAGCAGAAGCGGGAGGTACTGTCCAAATTCAGTATGGTACTGAAGCCAAGACGGTGCAGGTCGGAGATACGTCCGGTGAATGGATTCCGCATATTCCTGTTATCTCGCATGAGATCGGGCAATACGCGACCTATCCAAATTATGAGGAAATCGGCAAATATACAGGACCGCTCAAAGCTGGCAATTTCAAAATTTTCCAAGAACGGCTGGAAAGCAATGGCCTGGGGCATCTCGCGGGCAAATATTTCGAGGCTTCTGGACAGCTGGCGGCTGCTTGTTACAAAGAAGAGCTTGAGGCCGCTTTCCGCACCCGGAGACTTGCCGGATTCCAGCTGCTGGATCTGCAGGATTTCAGCGGACAGGGTACCGCCTTGGTTGGTATCCTCGATGCCTTTATGGATTCCAAGGGAATGATCACGCCTGAAGAATGGCGCACCTTCTGCAGCGATGCTGTTCTGTTGGCAAGATTCCCGAAATACAACTACGTCTCCGGAGAAGTCTTCAGCGCCAGCGTCGAGTTGAGCTGGTTCCGGTCCGGAACACCAGAATCTCTTGTACTGCAATGGGAGTTGACCGCAGACGGCGGAACGCTGGCCGAAGGCTCAAGTGCAGTAAATATCCCGGCGGGTTCGAATTACATCGATATCTGCCAGCTGGTCATTGATCTTCCTGCCGTCCAGAAGATGACCAAAGCTGTACTTACTCTGAGAACCGCCGGATCAGACATCCGTAAATCCTACGACCTGTGGGTATATCCAGAGAATAGCGGTTCCGGGCTGGACGGTATCCGCATTTTCGAAGAGCTTTCCGATGAGGCGCTTTCGCTGCTGGAGCAAGGTGACAACGTGCTGCTCATGCCGAAACCGGAGTCTCTTCATAACGCTGTTGAAGGCTTATATTGTACGGATTTCTGGTGTTATCCAATGTTCCGCTCCATCTCCGAGAGCATGAACCGTCCGGTACCTGTTGGTACCATGGGGCTTCTGATCGACAACAGCCATCCTGTGTTCCGTGATTTTCCGTGCGAACAATATTCCACGTACCCTTGGTGGAGTATCATCGAGAACTCAAAATCAATTATCCTGGACGGAACCGACCGGGAGTGGAGCCCGATTGTACAGACAATCGACAACTTTGAGCGTAATCATAAGCTGGGGTTCCTGTTTGAGTGCCGAGTAGGGGCGGGCAATCTGCTGGTCTGCGCCCTCGACGCCAGTAAAGCAGGCGAAACGCCGGAAGGAAGACAATTCCTGTCCAGCGTAGCCGGTTATATGGCATCCAGCGAATTCAAACCGCAGTACACAGCAAGCGTATCAGAGCTGCACAAGCTTATTCAATAAGCATCTGGGCCAGCTCGATTTGAATAGATCTTTAGTTCAATTTTACAGGGAGCCGTTTATCGGCTTCCTGTTTTTTTTAGATAAACAGAAGTAGAAGAAGAGAGTTTGATAGGGAGATTAATCAAACGTATTGAAAAATAGATATCAAATAATAACCTTGCAGAGTAAGTTTTCTTGCCCGTTAGTGCTCATTAAAATAAATTGTCAAAATCATGCTTTATTTGGAATTATTTTGTTGTTAATTTGTCATTATTTAGTTATAATTCTATTAATCATCAATGAGTAACGACGTCAATTCTAGCAACATGAAAGGATGAACAGAGTGGCACTTGAATCGCATCATCTGCAGCTCGAGTATGAATTCTTAAAGGCTCTGAGGAATGCCGAAGTTCCGCTTGGAGCCAGCACTCTGGTTCATACGCTGGGGAAGAAATATGAACTCAGCCAGGCAACCATCGGACGCAAGCTGATGGAATTTGATTTCGAGGGCTATACCGTTCTGGAAGGCCGGAAAGGGCGTATTCTGACGGAAAAAGGAACAAGGCGCATTGCATATTTGGAGAAAGAGCTGCACCAGAAAAATGTAAATTCCCAGTTCCTGCAGCTATTGAATAATTCAGGAAAGTCCGCATTGGTGGATGTGCTAGTGGCCAGAAGGGCGCTTGAGCGGGAAATTGCCGCACTGGCTGCACAGCGGGCTACAAAGGAAGAAATCAGTCTGCTAGAGGCTTCTATTGCCAGTCAGAACGAGCTATTATCGCAAAATATCATTCCCTATGAAGAAGACCGTGAATTTCATACTTTACTAGCGCTTGCGGCGCGTAATCAGGTATTACTCCATGCGGCTCAGCTGGTATGGCAAACCGGCAAGGACTTCCTGGAAACCGCCTATATTCGCCGTAAGGTGGGCAGCGCGCTTGTGGTTGACCACCGTAAAATTCTGGATGCCGTTGCTGCGGGTTCACCTGAGCAGGCGGAAGCGGCAATGGTTCTGCATATCAATCAAATGATAGAGGATGTTAAACGTTATTACGCTATCCAAAATCAGGAACAGCGCAATTCGTAAATGCTTTGAATAAAGGAGTGGAGATTGTGGAGATCCATTACCGCTTAGGTATAGATATCGGCGGAACCTTTACGGATGCCATTGTTACAGACGGGCAGGGCCAGATTGTCGCGGTGCTCAAAATACCCTCGATAGCCGATGCTCCCGAACAGGCGATATTCCAGGCATTAGACCAGCTGCAGTCGAAGGGAGTGGACACACGCAAAATCGAACTCTTCGTGCATGGTACTACACTTGGCGTAAACACGCTGATCGAACGCAGTGGTGCAGTTACCGGGCTGCTCGTGACCAAGGGTTTCCGGGATGTACTTGAAATACGCCGCTTGCGGCTTGAAAATACAACTAACCTCTATGGGGATAAAACGCTGCCGCTTGTCCCGCGCCAGCTTGTAAAAGAAATCGATGAACGTCAGCTCGCAGACAGCAGAGTGCTCACCCCGCTGGACCCGCACCAACTGCTCCAGGCAGTGGATGAATTGGTGCAGGAGGGGGTTACGGCACTAGCCGTCAGCTTCCTGCATTCTTATGCCAATGCCGGGCATGAGCAATTGGCCGAAGAGCTGATCCGTGAGCGTTACCCGCAGCTGTTCATCTGTAGAAGCAGTGCAATCTGGCCGCAGCAGCGAGAGTTTGAGCGGACGCTGGCCACGGTGATGAATGCTTATGTAGGCGAACGGATGGGGTCTTATTTCAAACGTCTGCAAGAAGGAATCGGACCCTACGGCGTATCGGCGACGCTGCTGTCCAGCATGTCAAACGGCGGTATGATGACCGCTGCCCGCGCTGCGGCCGAGCCAGTAAGGACGCTCCTGTCCGGTCCTGCCTCGGGTGTGATTGGCGCAACCTTTATCGCTGAGCAGGCAGGGATTAACCAGGTCGTTACCTTCGACATGGGCGGGACAAGCGTAGATGTCGCCTTAATCGACAAGGAGCCTGCCTACTCCACAGAGAATCAGGTGGGGGATTTCCCGGTCATCATTCCGGCGGTAGATGTGACCGCCATCGGAGCGGGCGGAGGCTCGATCGCCTGGGTTGATTCGGTCGGAGTATTGAAGGTAGGGCCGCGCAGTGCAGGCGCCAAGCCGGGCCCGGCGTGCTACAACCGCGGCGGCAAGCAGGCGACAACCACTGATGCCTATTTGCATTTGGGTATTCTGCAGGCCGACCGTTTTCTCGGCGGCCAGATGCAGCTGTTCCCTGAACTGGCTGAACAGGTGCTTACAATTTTGGGTGACCAGCTCGGACTGACTGCCAAGCAGACGGCGCAGGCCATTCTGGATGTGGCCACCGCGAATATGTATGCCCAATTCTCACCGCTGATGGCGCGAAAAGGAGTCGATCCCCGTGACTTCACTCTGCTTGCCTATGGGGGGGCGGGCCCGATGCATGCTTTTCTGATGGCGCGTGAAGTTGGCATCCGCCGGGTGCTAATTCCACCTTCTCCTGGAACACTTTGTGCTCTGGGCTGCACGGTTGCAAATTTGCGCAACGACTTTGTCTTCACACTTCACAAGCGCAGCTGTGGACTGGATGCCGGAGAACTTCAGACACATTTCTTTTCGCTTGAGCAGCAAGGACGCCGCTGGATCGAGGATGAGGCCAAGGGCGGAGTAACCCTGGGCGGTACATACGTCATTTACAGCGCGGATATGCGATATGAAGGACAGGCATTTGATCTGGAGGTTACCCTCTCAGATTCTGATATTTCTGATCCTGAAGAAGCGGAGATTAAATTCCACCGCAAATATGAATCTGTCTTCGGAATCAGCCAGCCGGAGGCGGAAGTCATGTTCGTCAATCTGCGGGCAAGTATCGTCGGGCTTCTGCCAAGCAAGATTAGGGCAGCTTCTCCGCAGGTAGCAGGTAGTGGAAAACCTGTGGAGTCCCGGGGAATCACGTTTGACGGATTGGATTACCAGGCTAAGGTGCTTAACCGGGAGCATCTGAACACAGATACAAGAATCTCCGGTCCGGCTATCCTTGAGGAATATGATACGACGGTGTTTGTACCTCCCGGCTACACAATACACAGAGATGCTAACGGAAATATTATCGGGGAGGCAGATCTATGATTACGGATAAAGTCTTCCTCGAAATCTTCAACAACCGGATTCAGGCAGCGGTAGAGGAAATGGCCAACGTCGTGCTGCGCACCGGCTTTACCGCCTTTGTCAAAGAAACGGGTGATTTCGGCACTTACCTGTTATCGCCGGAAGGCGAGACGTTCGGCTCTCCGCTGAATACGGGATACAACCTCTCCCTGGGAATTCCTGCGGCTACCGCCATCAAAGCAATACACCAGTGGCAGGAAGGTGACATAGTCATCTGCAACGACCCCTATACCACTGGGGGGATGGTGACCCATCTGCCGGATATTCACCTGATTAAGCCTTATTTCCATGACGGCAGGATCATTGCTTTTGGACTTTGCTTCGTACATTCTTCGGATGTCGGCGGAAAGGTTCCGGGCAGCGTATCGCCCAGCGCTTATGACATACATATGGAGGGCATCCGGATTGCGCCGGTCAAGCTGTATGAGGCTGGCCGTAGGAATGAGCAGGTGCTCCGGCTGCTGCTGGACAACAGCCGGATCCCCGAGCAGAATCTTGGCGATCTCAAGGCGCTTATGGCTGCGCTGAACAGAGGGGAGCAGCGGCTAAAGGAACTCATCTGCAGATATGGTGCGGAGCAGGTGGAGCAAGGCATTGAGAACCTGCTGGAGTATGCGGAGCTTAAAGCCCGGGCGATCATTCAGGATATTCCCGACGGCTCCTATGACTTCTGGGACTATCTGGAGAAGGGGCCCGGCGGCTATCCGATCCGGCTGCGCTGCCGCATGACAATTACCGGCACGGATATCTATCTGGACTTTAGCGGAACCGACCCGCAGGTTAGAGCTTCGTTTAATATTCCGACGCATAACCAGCAAGGGCACTATATGCTTGTGCCGGCGTTGATCCGCTACTTCCGGACACTGGATCCGGCGATTCCATGGAATTCCGGGATGGTGCGGATGGTGCGCAACTACGCGCCTCCGGCATCGGTGCTCAATCCGGAGCCGATGGCGGCGGTAGGTGCGCGAGCGGCGACCTTTATCCGGGTGATGGATGTGATTACAGGGGCGCTGAGCCAGGCGCAGAGCAGCAAGGTGCCGGCTGCAGGAGCAGGTCAAGCCTGCATTGTGATGATGGCAATGACCGATGCTTCCGACGGCAAAAGCAAAGTTGGTGTAATTCAGCCGATCTGCGGCGGATCGGGGGCAAGACCGATGAAGGACGGAATTGACGGGATGGATTTCGCCGTAGGCCATTTGCGGAATATCCCGGCTGAAACGGTTGAGGCGGAAATGCCTGTACTGATTGAACGTTACGGCTTAAGGGCGGATTCAGCCGGAGCCGGCAAATTCAGAGGCGGCAGCGGCATTGACCTGCGCGTCAGGATTCTCAATCCGGATACCGTGATGACCGCAAGAAATATGGAACGGATGGAATTCCAGCCCTGGGGCCGCTTGGGAGGTGGTGTAGGTAATCATGGAGAAGCGATATTTAATGAAGGCCGGCCAGATGAACGCAACCTTGGCAGGATTGATGAGCTTTTGCTACAACCGGGAGATACCGTGACTTTTCTGTCCCAGGGCGGCGGCGGATATGGAGATCCTTATGAACGGGACCCTGCATTCGTGCGGAATGATGTGCAGAAAGGACTTTTGTCGGAAGATCAGGCGCGTGAACAATACGGCGTAGTGCTAAATTCAAAGGGCAAAACCATTGATGAAGCATCCACTAAGCTGCTGCGTAATGGCCGCAGTAAGAATCGGGAAGCTTTCAGCTTCGGGGAAGCCCGGACCGCGTTTGAAACGGTCTGGACGGATAAAATGCAGCTCGCCGTGAACGCTGCTCTGAGCAGCTATCCGCTGGCACTCCGGGATTATTTGAAGAGACAGACAATGGCAGAAGCAGAGTACAGAGTTGCTGCGGGGCATCCAGTTTCGGCTTCAGCAGTACCAGAGATCATGGAAGAATTGCGCAGGGGAATAGGGCTGCGCTGATGACAACAGCAGCCGTGACCGGAAGGCGACAAAATTAGGAATTATATTAAATAATCTGAAGGAGAGAACCGAATGAGTACTCAAAAACCTAAACGCTCTTATATCTTGCCGGCAATGTCGCTCGCCATGATTGTGGCACTATCAGCTTGTGGAGGGGGAAACAACGCGAATAACGCTACCGGAAACAATGTTGCTAACAACAATGCTGCCGGGAAATCGGAAGATTCGACAGCAGCCGGCAGTGGTGAAAAGGTCAAGCTGACCATGTTTATCTGGGCCGGCTCCAATCAGGATGTGGTTCCTAAGGAAGTCGTAGCAAAGTATGTGAAGAACCATCCGAATGTTGAGGTGACCTTCGAAGAATCCTCCAATGCTGTAATGTATCCGAAAATGCTGGCAGGCAAGCAGGCTGACCCGAACAATCCGATTGTAAACTTCGGTTATTTCAACGCAGATGCTTCAGCCAAAGGCATCAATGACGATATGTGGGTGCCGCTTGACCCGGCCATAGTCACCCATATGAAGGACATTCCCGAAGCCTTCCATACCGCTGACAATAAGGGCATCGTCTGGGGCGTGTCGAGCTTTGCGCTGGTCTACAACAAAGATCTGGTAAAAACACCGCCGACAAGCTGGAACGACCTGTGGGGAAACGAAGAGTTCAAAGGAAAAACTGCATTGTGGGATTACATGTTCTATTCTTATCTGTCCCCGCTTCTGGCTGTAAAAGGGGAAGAACTCGGCGCATCCTACGAGAATCCAGAGCCGGCCTTCCAGTTCTGGGCGGATAACAGCGAGCAGATCGGCACACTGGTTACCTCGAACGACCAGCTTAAGGGTCTGCTCGATTCGGGCGACGCCCTGATTGCTCCGTTCAGCTCACAAGTAGCACAGACTTGGATCGACGGCGGCTCGCCGCTGGCCGTAGCTTATCCTAAGGAAGGTGCGATTTCCTTCCCTTACTCGCTGCAGGTTGTCAAAGGTTCTACGCCGGAGCAGGCAAAAGTGGCCAACGAGATCATTAACGAGCTGCTAAGCGCAGATGCGCTGTCCCGTTACGCCGAGGCGACAGGAACTCCAGTAACGAGCACGGCAGCAGTCATCCCGGATAAATACAAGGATGATCCGTCCTTCTCCGTTGAGGAGCAGAGTAAGGGAATGAATCCGGACTGGGATACGCTGGCCAAGAACAGCTCCGCCTGGAAGGAACTGTGGGACCGTCTGGTCAAAACAAAATTATAAACCGGCTGCTGGCAGCAACCGGAGAGATGGGAGTTGGGGACAATGAGTGACGGAGTGGGGCCGATTGCAATCGAGACGCGTGATGTGAGCAAGCGTTATGCGGGAAATACGGCCGTTAATCAGGTGTCGCTACAGGTGAAACGGGGAGAATTCGTCTCTCTGCTCGGGCCCAGCGGCTGTGGGAAAACTACGCTGCTCCGGCTTCTCGGCGGCCTGGAGCAGCCTGATGAGGGGACTGTGCTGCTGTCGGGACAAGATGTCTCGGGGATTCCGGCCTATGGACGGAATACAAATATGATTTTTCAGCAACTGGCGCTGTTCCCGCATATGGATGTCTACAATAACATCGCTTACGGTTTGAAAGTCAGAAATACCCCGAAGCACGAAATCAAACAGCGAGTACAGGAGATGCTGGATCTGGTACAGCTTGGCGACTACAGCCAACGCGCCGTCTCCCAGCTATCCGGCGGACAGGCGCAGCGCGTTGCCATTGCCCGCGCCTTAATCAACAAGCCGGAGGTGCTGCTGCTGGACGAACCGCTGTCAGCACTGGATTTGCAGCTGCGGCTGGATATGCAGCGTGAGCTGAAAAGGATACAACGTGAATTCGGGGGCACGTTTATCTTCGTTACCCATGATCAGCATGAGGCGATGAACATGTCTGACCGCATCGGTGTCATGCGGGGCGGCAAGCTGCTTCAATATGCAACACCCGATGAAATCTACGAACGGCCGGTGGACAGCTTTGTTGCCAAGTTTATCGGCGACACCAACCTGCTTCGGGTGAAGGTACTTGGTGCGGAAGAAGGCCGGGTCTGGGTTCAAGCCGGCGGCTTGAAGCTTGCCGTGCGCCCGCCGGAAGGGCAGCCTCCGCTCCCCGCGGGGAGTACGGGTTCACTCTCCGTGCGTTACGAGTATCTCCGGATCGGAGAAGCGGCAAGTGGCTGCGACAACCGGCTGGAAGGAAGAGTGACCGAATGTGCATATGGCGGTGCAAGCATCAAGTACACGCTGGATATGGGTGGCCATATCCAGCTGCATGCCAGCACTCTGTCTCAGCGGGGAGATGCCCGGTATGCTCCGGGCGACTCGCTGCAAATCGGATTCAATCCCGAAGACGGTCTGCTCCTGCCCGTTGATGGACCACCTCAAAGAGTAGGTTCTTTATGATGAAAGCTACCGGCAAGCTCGTGGGGCTGTTCTCTCCGGGGAACCGAACCTGGGCGGCTCAGCTGCTGCTGCTGTTGCCTGCGCTTGCCTTGATGGGCATCGTGTATCTAGGTGGACTGCTGATCTTCGGCCGGTACAGTTTTGACCTCTACGAGAACGGGAGGCTGATCCGGGACTGGAATCTCGATTCCTACCGTTCTTTCCTGGGAGACCCCTATTATTGGACCTTGATAGGTACCACCTTTCGAGTCGCCGCCAAGGTAACTTTATGGAGTCTGCTGCTTGCCTACCCGCTAGCCTACTGTATTGCCGGCCTGAAACGGCCAGGCATACAACAGTTCTTCTTGCTGCTAACGTTTCTTCCGCTTCTCGTCAGTGCTGTTGTCAGATCATATGGATGGCAGCTGCTGTTGTCCAAGCAGGGCTTTATGAACTGGTTGTTCATGCAACTGGGACTGACGGATAGCGGATTTGAGATGATGTATAACGAGACCGGGGTTACCGTTGCGCTTGTACATATCTTTCTGCCGTTTATGGTGTTCCCGGTCTTGAATGTGCTTACCCAAACCGATGATTCACTGAAAGCGGCAGCCCATGATCTGGGCGCAGGCAAATGGCGCACGTTTCTAACCATTACACTGCCCTTGTCCGCGAGGGGCATTGCGAGCGGGGTGCAGATTGTCTTCACACTCTGCCTGACCGCATTTACAACGCCTCAGCTGATCGGAGGTGGGCGTGTCATGACGCTTCCGGTACTGATCTATCAGCGGACATTGGATACGAACTGGCCGATGGCGGCCGTGGCGAGCCTCTTTTTGTTTGCTTCATCAATCCTTGTATCCCTGATTGTGAACAAGGGAGCCGACTGGCTGATGTTCCGGCGTACCCGGACGGGAGGGCAGGCCCATGACTAAAAAACCACGGGATTACAAATGGATTCTCTACGTATGCGCCGGCGCGGTCGGCTTGTATCTGCTGCTGCCGTTGTTGATGATCCTGGTGACCTCAGTGAGCAGCGGAGCCTCCAGCAAGTTTCCGCCCGAGGGGCTGACGCTGGAATGGTACAGCCGTCTGGGTGAACAGAAGCAGTTTCTGGAAGCCTTCCGGAACAGTATGCTGTCTTCAGCGGGTGCAGTTCTGCTGGCACTGGTTACTGGCACAATGGCTGCGCTGGCGATTGTCCATTATCCTTTTCCGGGCAGGGGACTGTTGCGCGCCTTTTTCATGTCGCCAATGGTAATGCCCAAGATTACATTAGGTGTGGCGTATCTGATTTTGTTCTCAAAAATGCACATCGCTGGCGGATTATTTGCCCTGATCCTGGGAGAGGCAGTCATCGTCCTGCCGTTTGTCCTGTCCATTGTTGGCAGCGCTCTCGCCAATCTCAATCCGGCACACCGCGAAGCTGCCGCCGATTTGGGGGCGGGACCGTTTCGCATTTTCTTTACGATCACATTGCCGCAGCTGCGGCTTTCGCTTGTTTTAGCCGGTTCGATTGCCTTTGTCTTCACCTTTGATCAGGTCGAGACGGCACTGCTTATCTTACGTCAGGGAAGTTACACCTTGCCTATACAGCTCTTCTTGTACATGGAAAAATGGCAGGATCCTACGGTCGCAGTCGTGTCCATGGTGCTTATCGCTTTTGCACTTGTTCTGTTTTTTGCAATCAAACTGCTCATCCGCTCCGCACCGGGTCTGGAAAAACTGCTCGGCAGCCGAACGAATAAAAGGAGGTCTTGAACCTGATGGACAAGCAAATCTCGAATCCTGTTTCCGGAGCCAACCGGCCGCGTGCCGCTGAACTTATGGCAACCAGAGGTCTGGCCGCTCTTGTGGCGACCACGCCGGAAAACATCAACTATATTCTTGGCTCGCAGCTGCGGGCCAGCAACTGGACGATGCAAATTTATGCTGTACTGCCGCGTAAACCGGAAACCCGTCCCTGTGTCATTATCCCTACCAACCGGTTGGGTGTAATCGCGCAGCTGGGGATTACCGGAGCGGATTTATATGTGTACAGTGATTTCTTTGTTGAGGGGTCTGTCGAAGGCAAACCATCCACTCCGGATATCGATCTTTTTTACGCTTTGCTGCAGAATACGACAACCTATGCGGGGCCGCTTGAAGCGTTGGAGGCGGCTCTTGAAGATCTTGGACTCAAAGGACAAGCAGTAGGAGTGGACGAAATGAGGATCGCTCCGGATCTGCTTGCCAAATTTGCCGCAGGGCTTCCCGGCGGACAGGCTGTAGCAGCCTACCAGCTGTTCCGCCAGATCCGGCAGATTAAGACCCCATTTGAAATCGAACGTCTGCGGAAGTCTGCAGTTCTAAACGAGACGATTGAGCAGCAACTAATCGATCTGATCGCCGCGGGTGTACACGAGAAGGATTTGGCCGACCATTACCGGCTTGCCGTGATGAAAGCAGGGGGCACCCCCGCGATGACTGCAGTTGGTGCGGGTCCGCGCAGCGCTCTGCCTCTGATTGAGAATTATTTCCGCGTCATCGAGCCGGGGGACCAGATCCGTTTTGATCTTTGCCTTCAGTTGGACGGATACTGGGGAGATACAGGCCGGACTGTAGTGCTTGGAGAAGCCACACCTTGGATGGAACAGCACTTTCATGCGGTGTGCAGCGGCTGGGAGCAGGCGCTTGAAATGATCCGCCCCGGCGTAAAAGCCTCTGATGTCTTCCAGGCTACCGTAGCCAGAGTTCAGAAGGAAGGCATTCCACATTACCGGCGCCAGCATGTGGGGCATGCCATCGGCCTTGAATTGTACGATGATGTAACTCTGTCGCCTGGAGATCACCGCATTCTGGAACAAGGGATGGTGCTGTGTGTGGAAGTTCCTTATTATGAACTGGGTGCAGGCGGATTTCAGATTGAAGATACGATCGTGGTGACAGCAGACGGCTACGAGTTCTTAACACAGATGGAACGAAAGCTGTTCCGCAAATAACAAGGAGGGTTCCGGTCACCCTGTCCTGTTCCGACTATCGGAGTTTCTCCAGCAAAGAAAGTAGGGAGCAATGAAAATTCAGCAGGGTTCAAAATCGTTCCGAAATATTAGTCTTGCACTGTTTGCCGGAGGTTTTGTCACATTTGCGCTTCTTTATACCCTGCAGCCTTTGATGCCGGAAATTACCGAAGCGTTTGGAATCACGCCGAAGGAAGCCAGTTTAACCTTGTCGGTCACCACTCTATCCATGGCATTGACCATGCTGTTCATCGGTTCCATATCCGATGCGGTTGGCCGCAGAGCCATTATGACGGCCTCTCTGGTTGCAACTTCCGTGATCGCCGTCATTTCCGCTTTTAGCCCGCTTTTCCCCGTATTACTGCTGTTGCGTATATTGCAAGGCATTGCGCTCGCCGGATTACCCGCTATAGCAATGACTTATCTTGTGGAAGAAATCGAACCCCTCAGTCTGGGTTATGCAATGGGTCTTTACATTAGCGGCAACTCCATTGGAGGGATGGGGGGCCGGATCATCAGCGGGTTGTTGACCGACTGGTTTGACTGGCGCGCAGCTGTCGGTGTCATAGGCGTGTTGGGTCTGGCAGCGGCTTTGATATTCTGGAGGGTGATTCCGCCTTCACGCCATTTCGTGAAGCAGACAGGCAAGCTGGGCCAGGTAATTCCACTGCTCTGGTCGCAATGCCGTAATCCGCGGCTCCTTTGTCTGTATGGGCTAGGTTTTCTGCTAATGGGCAGCTTTGTCACCTTGTTTAATTATATTGGCTTTGAGTTGACCGGTGAACCGTACAATCTTAGCCAGTCACTGGCCGGCAGCATTTTCGTCGTGTATCTGATGGGAACCTTCAGTTCCACCTGGATGGGGCGGCTGGCTGACCGGTATGGCCGTACCGGTGTCATTAGATTAGCCCTTGCCATCATTTTAACGGGAGCACTTTGCACGCTGCAGCCCTTCTTATGGGTCAAAATCATCGGCCTTGCGCTGTTCGCCTTTGGTTTCTTCGGTGGGCATTCCATTGCCAGCAGCTGGGTGGGCCTGGTGGCTGATGAACATAAGTCGCAGGCCAATACACTATATCTGTTTTTCTACTACGTAGGCTCTAGTGTGAGCGGTACAGGCGGCGGGGTGCTGTACAGCCATTTTGGCTGGTTCGGTATCATTGGCATGATCGCAGCCTATGTGGCAATTAGTCTGACGTTATGCGGCTTCCTAGTGCACAAGAGCGGGGAAGGCACTCAGAAACTTTAATTCCATAAACTAAGAAGAGGCAGCCGCCTGATGGCTGTCTTTTTTGTATGATCGCCGACTGAGGATAGACTATAAGTTCATCAATAGACGTCCGTTTTCAGCAGTGAAGGAAATATCTGCTTGTCTACTTTCCTTAAAAAACTTGGTAAGGTAGAGGTTAGCAATTAATAAGAGGTGAAAAGTTGTCATGAATAAGAAACACTGTTTGTTCTGCGATGAGATTGTTCCCATTAAACCGGAAGGCGATTACGATAGATATATTAGCTGTGCCTGTTCACCCGGCGGTTTCTATAGCCTGCGGAGAGACAGCTATGAACCTATTAATTCGTTGCCGCACCCCAAGAAACGCGATATGCTTCATTTAATATCAGCTTATATCCGCGAGCTGACCGATTGCGATGAAAAGGTCACTCTTGCGGCCAACGACTTAGAGCCGATTGCAAATTCTCCGAAAATACCCGTTACCATTGAAGATAAAGGAAACCGTCTACTGCAATATTTGTACAGACATTCCGAAGGGCCGGAGGAACCCGTGGTCATTCAACCACTCTCCAGCAGCTATAATTTGACCTATTCGCCCAATCTGCAAGAGCTGGTCTATATCATTGATAAGCTGATCAATGAGCAGTTGCTCATCAGGGAAGGTATGTCGTTTAAGCTTACCGGCAAAGGATGGAGTGAAGCCGCTGCGAACGCCGGAGGAAAAAAATTAAAGCCTTGCGTCGTTCTCATCTCGGATGAGGGGGATATGCGCACGGAGTGGCTGGAAATACTGTTGCCGAAAATCGAGCAGTACGGTTATCTGCCGCGATTGCTTACACATACAAAAACGCAGAACCGTGAACAGTATTCCTTGGAGCTTATCGCGGACAGTAAACTGATGATAGCGGACTTATCCGGTCAATCCCCCGAGGTGTATTTTGCAGCGGGATATGCGCTCGGTTTAAACATTCCGGTGATCTGGACCGTAAACGGCAGCGATGCCGATAACCTTTTTGTACAAATCCAAGATATCCGTCCGATGGTTTGGGATACAGCCGAGGAGCTGGCAGTACTACTCCAGCAGAAGTTGAGTTTATAGAGAATTTCCAGGACATGACCCGGTAAACGAAGCCAAAATAAATAACAGGCGTCTCTCCTAGAGGAGGGCGCCTGTTATTTATTTTACTTTTATAGAGTTCTCCAAATAACGAGGTAGGCATCATGACACGTCTGAGATGATAAGGTCGTACAGACTGTTATACATCAAATCATATGCCTTTATCATTATCTGTTCACAAGCTCGTTAATTAGCTTCAGGATGACTTCCCGCTTAATAGGCTTGCTGACATACTCGTCCATCCCGGCAGCAAGACATTTTTCCCGGTCACCTTTCAAAGCATTGGCAGTGACTGCGATAATCGGGGGACAGTTCTCCTTGTGTTCTTCTCTTATCAACTTCACCGCATCGAAGCCGTTCATAATCGGCATGTGCAGATCCATTAAAATAAGATCAAACTTTTCTTTGCGTGCTGCTTCAACTGCATCTATTCCGTTTGTTACAGTAGTGATTCTATGACCTATTTTTTCAAGTGTTTTGGTTAACACCAGTTGGTTGATGTAATTGTCTTCAGCAAGCAAAATGTTTATTTCCCGTGTATTAGGGTGCTTGTACAAGGAAGATTCTTGAGCGGGTACTGCCGCTGTTTTTTTAGGCTTGATGGTGAAGAAGAAAGACGAGCCACTCTTGCCGTCACTCTCCACGTATATCTCGCCGCCCATCATATCGATGATTCTGCGGCTGATCGCAAGGCCCAGACCAGTGCCTTCGTGATTGCGCGTCATAAAGCTGTCAATCTGCGCAAACGGTTCAAAAATGTCATTCAGCCGCATAGGATCAATCCCAATGCCCGTATCAGTTACCGTAAAGGCCAGCTTTGTCGGATATTCCTTTAGCAGCTTCACTTTTACCGATATGCTGCCCTTGGAGGTGAACTTCACGGCATTGCCGAGCAGGTTCAGGAGGACCTGTTTCAAACGGTCGCAATCTCCGTAGATATAGTCCGGAACATCATGATTTATAGTACTGGAGAGCTCAATTTGCTTTTGATCGGCTTTCATGGAAATGACGGCGAAGCTGTCCTTGATGCATTTGCGAAGATCGAATGAATCCTCTTGCAGTTCTGTCCGGCCTGCCTCGATTTTTGAAAGATCAAGAATATCATTGATGATATTGAGCAGCGTTTCCCCGCTTTTGCGGATGATCTCTACATAACCCCGTTGCTCTTCATCAAGGTTAGTAGTCTCAAGCAGAATATCCGTCATGCCGACTACCCCGTTCATAGGGGTGCGGATTTCGTGGCTCATCATCGCAAGAAACTCACTTTTCGCTCTGTTCGTAGACTCGGCAGCCTCTTTTGCAAGCAACAACTGCCGCTGTTCAGAGATGTCCTTACAGATGAGGTAGAATCCGATATTTTGATTACTCACATAAATCGGTGCAATACTGGTGAGCACTTCAACAATCTGGCCACTTTTGGTTCTAAGCGCATTAATGTGCTGTTCAACCGAATCATCGTACAGCGCTCTTTTCAGAATCTTCTGGACATTCTCGTGGCCAATTAGACTCGAAAGCTCCATCCCAATCAGGTCGGCCTCTATGGAGTAGCCTGTGATCTTTTCCGCCATACTGTTGGCGTTAATAATTCGGCCGTCTAGGCCAAAGGAAATCACGGCGTCATGGTTGTATTTTTTGAGTGACGTATACCGCTCAACTGATTCCTGAAGGCGCTGTTCGGATTCTTTTTGCTTGGTGATGTCAATGATTTGGCAAATGTAATACAATGCCTGGTCCGCCTCATCGCTGAAAAGCTTAAGAGAAAGCAACCCCCACATATTATCCCCATTTTTTGAAATAAACCGCTTTTCGAGTTGTACTTTGGTTTGGTCACCCATGAGCGTCTTTAGTTCGTGTATAGTTCTAAAATCATCATCGGGATGGGAGAGGTCTTCCAACCTCATGCCGTCCAATTCTGCTTTAGAATAGCCAAATATTTGTTCAAAGGCGGGGTTAACGGTTAAAATCACACCTTCTGGCCCAACAAGGGCGATGCCAAAGGAAGCGTGATCAATGACCTGTTGGTTGTATCGTTCCTGGTTCAGGTTTACGCGATGCATGGCAGCCTCCAAGGGTTAGGTAATGTGTGCGTCAAAAATAGACCTCCTATTTGGAAGGCCTGAATCTAATGAGATGAATATAACTCCGAAATTGAATTACCCGATTGATTTTTTATTGAAACAGGAAGAAAATTGAAAATACCCGTAATATAATTTCAAGCTGGGAGATGATTAGAACAATGTACAATCAAGCCCAAAGAACGCTTACTACCGGACGATTGATTTTAAGACCCTTTAAAGAATCTGATGCACAACGAGTCAGTGAGCTCTGCAATAATTACAATATTTATAAAAGTACATTAACTCTACCTTATCCATACTCCATTGATTGTGCATTATCATGGATTCAAACACAAGCGGTTAATTTTAACAATAATAAATCCTATGAGTTCGCCATTACTGACAAAAATACATATGAGCTTTATGGAGCTATTGGCCTGTCCAATAACCAAACACACAAAAATGGCGAACTCGGGTATTGGATAGGTGAAGAATACTGGGGTAAAGGATATGCGACCGAAGCAACAAAAGCTATCCTTGAGTTTGCCTTCACAGAAAAGCATTACCATAAAGTGTACGCGAGATTTTTTGCTTCAAATCCAGGCTCTGGACGGGTTATGCAGAAATCGGGCATGGTGAAGGAAGGTGTTTTATTGCAGCATGTCTATAAAGAAAATAAATTTGTAGACCTTATTCATTATGGAATTATTAACACTTGAGGGTGAGCTTTTTTTATATACAAATGACCAATTGAAACAGCGGCAGCCATGGACGAGAGATACAATTCTGGACTACCGCTGTTTAGATAATAACGATGGCTATCAGCATATCCGCAATGTTACAGACGAAACTGTTCATTATAAAACGGCTCTACCCCCGCTTTAAGATAGTCTCCGTATGCTTCAACATACTATTTAAGGCATTTCGCTTCCCCGTGTTTAAATCAGAGGCATTCCGCTTTAACGCATCGCGGATGGGGATGACCTCTGTCACTTTTCTGCCGCTTTTCACTTTACGAACTACGCAGGTCGGGATGTAATCGACGTTAGTGATACTTGTGTTTCCTTTTTGATCCTTTTTGATTTTAAGAGTAAGAATGATACTGCTTTGGGTATAAGGAATATTCATGAGTTTAGTTGAAACAAAATTACCCAGCGAATAGATAACGAATTGTTTCTTTCCCCGAACCGCTAACGGTTGAAGAACATGCGGGTGAGATCCCAGGATGATGTCTGCGCCATTTTTAAAGAAGAGGTTGACCAGCTGCTTTTGCCGCTTGTTTGGAGTGTACTTATATTCGTTTCCGAAATGCAGATAAAGCAAGACCAGATCGGCTTTCTTTTTTAAATTTCGAATTTCTCGGATGATTTTATCGGTTACTATCCGATTGACCAGCCATGGCTGACTTGCCGGTACAGGAATTCTGTTGGTTCCTGCCGTGTAAGAGAGAATTCCGATCGTAATCCCTTTTACGTTTTTAATAAGAGTTTTCTTGGATTCTTCTAATGACTTAGATGTTCCGGTATGGTCGATTCCAGTATGATCCAGAACTTTTAACGTGCGAATCAGACCCTGGGTACCATAATCCATGCAGTGATTGTTCGCAGTTACTAATACATCGAATCCGGCTTCCTTAAGTGCCGGGGCCAATTCGTCTGGGCACTTGAATATCGGACCGCTTGAACGCAGACTTTTCCGGCTATCCCGCCCGTTTCCGGCAAAGGTGGTTTCGAGATTGCCAATCGTCAAATCAGCCTGTTTCAGATAAGGAGCTACTTTTGCGAACAGGGGGCCGAACGAATAGGTACCGTCAGCTTGTTTGGCATCTGAAATAATATGACGTTTGACCATAAGGTCTCCTACAGCATTTATTTGTATTTCCGTCATCGTTATCCACCTTTTTATTGTTTTGATTAGGATATGGCGGAAGGGGGATATGGGTTATTAATATTCACATCAGAACAAGGGCTGTTTCCGGGACATCGAAAGCTCGGATAGAGGTTTTATTTTTTCTTTTTTATATAAAATGTGACCCTACGCATAATCACTTCATTTAAATCGTCTAAATTTAAGGTATACGAACTTTTCTCAAACTTTCATAATTTGATTCAAATCCTCTTTTTTGTTTGGCGGCCATAATAGAATATGGTTATTGATAAACATTATCAACCAAACATTGGAGGTTAACGAAATGAGTACACAATTCAAAAAAATCGCCGAGGATATTTTCTGGATAGGCAAAATCGATAACCGTCAGGTTCCCTTTCACCGTCTGGTTCTTTCAAAAGGAACGACCTATAACTCATACCTGTTAAAAACAGGCAAGCCGACCGTCATTGATACCGTAGATATGGAATTCGGACGTGAATATGCCGAGTGTCTGGGTGAAATGATTGATCTTCTGGATATTCATTACATCGTGATTAACCATACAGAGCCTGATCACTCCGGTGGATTGGCGGCGCTTGCTGGTAAGGCTGCAAATGCCACAATCGTATGCACCGAGATTGCCGTACCGGAATTGCAGGAAATGTACAAGCTTCATAGCCGGAACTTCCTGGTGGTTAAAGACGGAGATAAGCTGGATATCGGAGGAAAGACACTGCTGTTTAAAGAAACACCGTACCTTCATACTGCTGAAACGATGATAACCTATTGTATCGAAGATCAAATCTTATTTCCTTGCGATATCTTCAGCACGCATGTTGCGGTGGAGAATCTGTTCAGCGATGAAGCCGGGTTTGATATCACGGAAGATTTCCAGGGTTATTACGCCGCCATCATTCACCCTCACAGAAGATATGTAAGAACGCTGCTGGAGGCTGTCAAGGATCTTGAAATCCGGATGATTGCTCCTTCCCACGGATTTGTGATCCGGGAGGACATCCGCAAATATATCGAAATGTACGCCACGTTGAGCCGCGAAACCACTCAAGGAAAAAAAGCAGCCATTGTATATACCACCATCAAAAACAGTACCAAGAAGATGGCCAAAATTATACAAGACTGCTTGCAGGAAAATAATATTGCGACAGAGGTCTGGGATGCGGACAAAAGCAGCGCCGCCGATATTCTGAACAGCATTGCTTCAGCCGATGCGGTCTTTATCGGCAGCTCCACTAAATACGCGGACATGATCGGGAACCTGGAGAACATTCTGAAAGAAATGCAAAACATGAACCTGGAAGGCAAGCTTGCTGCAGCCTTTGGCTCATACGGCTGGAGCGGTGAAGCCATTGAAGTCATTCAGGATTATCTGAACGGAACCAACATGACGGTACAAAGTACTTCTGATGTGATTAAATCCACAGGGATGACACATGTGGAGTTCCCTTTAAGAATCAGATTTTCCCCTAAAGAGCCTGAGAAAGTACAAAAAATTAAAAATGCGGCTGAATTTGTATCGGATTTGCTGCTGAGTTCATTTTAGGGAGGAGGATTATAGGATGACAAAACATTACGTTATTGTCGGCGGCGGAGTAGCCGCCGTCCATGCTGCCAAAGCGATCCGTGATCAAGACGCAGAATCGGAAATCTCGATCCTCGGAGAGGAAGACCAACTGCCCTACAACCGGATTAAACTGACCAAAGGCCTGTTTACCGACCTGCACAGTGAGAAGGTGCTGATCAAGAAGGAAAAATGGTATCGCGATAATCGGATATCCGTAAAGACCTCTACCCGAATCAGTTCTGTCCACCCGGACCGGCAGCTGGTGGAGACAGAAGACGGGCAAAGTGTATCGTATCATAAGCTCCTGTTGTGTATGGGAGCAAGGAACCGCGCGCTACCGATTGAGGGTGCGGGACTAAACAATGTTCATACCCTCCGTGATATGAACGACGCGGACCGGCTGAAAGACAGCCTGCAGGATGGCAGCCGTGTAGCCGTAATCGGCGGGGGAGTACAGGGAATCGAAACCACTTGGGCGCTGCATGAAGCAGGATATCAGGTAACGGTGATCGAAGCTTTTCACCGCCTGATGGGCAGACAGCTTGATGAGAAATCCTCACAGCTGCTTAAGGACACCCTCGAACGATCAGGTGTTAAGGTTATTCTGCAATCAGGGGTGGCATCTATTACAGGGTCAGAGTTTGTTACCGGAATTACGCTGGACGATCAGTCTCACTTTTCCTGCGACCATGTAGTTTACTCTATAGGTATCGTGCCGAATACGGCGCTGATAAATGGCTCGAATATTCTAGTCCGGCAGGGCATTCTCGTAAATGAACAAATGCAAACAAGTGATCCGCATGTGTACGCAGCCGGAGATGTTGCTGAAATTAACGGGCATGTGGAAGGACTGTGGGGCGGAGCGATCGAGCAGGGCCGGATTGCCGGCAATAATATGGCCGCCAATCTCACTGTTTATCGTGGAGCTGTTCCAGTGACCTTGTTTAACGCTTTTGGCCTCTCTTTATTTTCAATAGGCAACGTTGATGAACGGCAATGCGATATGGCGGTGTGCGGAGAAGAAAATGGAGCGTATACGCTCATCTATGTGAAAGATAACACAATTACCGGGGCGATATCCTGGCAAGGCGCAGCTGCTTCCCTGGTATATAAAGCCGCTGTCGAGCAAGGCATCAGACTTACGGGCATTGATCTCAACGGGAGCAATATCGTGGAAATTATGGCTGAAGTACAAACCAGATTGAACTAAACTACCAACTTTTTAGGAGATGATAATGATGAAGAAATACATCTGCCAACCCTGCGGCTATATCTATGATCCGGCAATAGGCGATCCCGATGAGGATGTGGATGCAGGCACAGCGTTTGAAGACTTACCTGAGGATTGGGTTTGTCCGGTATGTGGTGAGGATACGAGTCACTTTGCGCCGGTTGAGGACAAAAAGTCTTCTGCTTCCTAAAGAGAAGCAGGAGTTGTACAAAAAAACGAACAAAAGGGGGGACAGTTATGAATGAGCATTCTTGCCAACACGCTGCAGAACCTTGTACCCGCAAGGTGCCGATTTTTGCTGCGTTGAGCGATGACGATCTCTCCCGGATCAGCGCCATGATCAAGCACCGTAAGTTCACTAAAGGTCAACCGTTAATTCTGGAAGGGGCGCCGTCGGATACGCTGTACATCATTCAGCGGGGGCATGTGAAATTATCCAAAACAACTCCTGAAGGCAAGGAACAAATTTTGCACATCTTGACGAACGGAGATTTTTTCGGGGAACTGAGCATATTTAACAGCGATGAGCTGAGCAACTTCAGTGCTTATGCGCTGAAAGAGACCAATATTTGCCTGCTGACCCGAACCGATATGGAGCAGCTAATGACTGATAATCCGGATATTTCGCTTAGGCTGTTGAAGAGTGTTACCAAAAGACTGGCCCATACAGAAAATCTGGCGCAAAGCCTGGCAACCAAAGATCCGGAAATACGGATTGCTTACATGATCATGGAACTCAGCGACAAATATGGCAAGCAACGTGGTGATCATATTCATATTGACCTTCCGCTGTCTCGTGAAGAACTGGCCAGTTATGTCGGGGTCACCCGCGAAACGATTAGCAGAAAATTCTCAAGGTTCGAAGATTCGGGTCTTATTGAGCTGATTGGAAACAAGCAGATGGTTATTACAGATCCGGCTGGTTTGGAGAGTTATATGGGGTATTAAGATATGGAGCAAGCTCCGATACTTGTCGTTCCCAGAGGATTTCAGTATGATGAATACTGTATAACTTGTCCCTATGGGCTCGATTAATCGGAAGATGGCGAGGAACCCCAATGCAGAAAAGGAATAGCAGGAAATTTTTCCGTATTCGGTTAGAGGAAATGATTCAAACCTTGCGGCATGAAATTCGTTCCGGGAGTATTGCAATCGGCAGTTTTCTCCCTTCGGAGAGCGACCTGGAGGTGCGCTTCGGACTTAGCAACGCTTCCGTGCGCAACGGGCTCAAGGTGCTGGTGGACGAAGGCTTAATTGAGAAAATCCCTCGTGTTGGCAATCGGGTACTCTCTCCGGTGCCGGAGGGCAGAACGGCGATCAAGTTCGGATATGTGAACACGATCCCAAAGCTTGTAGAGATGCAAGAGCTTCTGAATGAGTTCGGCAGGCGGTATCCGCATATCGAAGTTCAGCCGCTCGAGTTGTCTTCAGGAAACTACTCATCATCGCTAAAGGAACATTTGCAATCGGAAATCATGGATGTCGTACTGATGAACAATAATAATTATCAGGATTTTGTGGAGCAAGGCTGTACGGAGCTGCTGGAGCCGCTGGAGGAGCAGCCGGACACCTACCGTTTTCTTTCCGATCCGTTCCGGTATGGTGAGCGTAATCGCGTTCGGCCCTTTATTTATTCTCCGGTCGTGCTTTGTTATAATAAACACCATTTTAAAGAAGCCGGCGTATCACCGCCTGACAGCAGCTGGACCTGGGATGATTTGTTCGCTTACGGTCGGAAGGTAGCTGAGGGTCAGGATTGGTACGGATTTTATTTTTATTTGCCTTCCCGCAACCGGTGGCCGTTGTTCCTGCTTCAGAGCGGCACGACGTTTGAGGCAGAACAGGACGGCGAAGGCAAATTCCGGCTCAGTGGCTCAAAGCTAATCGACAGTTTAGGTACCATTCGAAAGCTGATCGGCATGAAAGATGTATTTCCAGCCGTACTGTCCGAGAGCGACGCCGATGCGGAAGCGTTATTTTTGCAAGGCAAAGTATCCATGATTATGACGACTTATTACTTCTTGAATCAATTGCTTCATTCCGATCTGGCATTCGATATTGCCCCGCTGCCCAGGCTGCAAAATGCCAATACGCTGCTGATCATAAACGGGCTGGCGGTTAACAGCAAATCGCAGAATAAGGATGCTGCCACGCTTTTCGTCGATTTTCTCACCTCGCATGAGGCGCAACTGCTGCTTCGGCGCAAGACGCTGAATATTGCAGCCAACCGTTTGGCAATGGAATGGGAAGGCGAGGAAGCCGGTTATCGTCCGGCCCGCTTTCAGTTATACCGCGAGATCTTTCCCACCTATCGTCTGGTCACGGAGCTGGGCTTAAGCAACCGCCAGTTAAAAGACATTCAGCGTGATATCATGATGTTTGTTTCTGGCTTGCTGAATAACGATGAGTTATGCGGCAGGTTAGAGGATACATTGAACATGATGGATCAGGAGACTCCGCTCTCTTGAGTAGTGCATTGTGATTTGAAAATTCCGGCACAGGTTCAGTTCTGAACCTGTGCTTTTTGCTTTGTTGAATTATTTGTTCATCTACAATTACTGACTCATAAAAGACTCATATAAAACATAAATACATATTGACTGCGCTTACATTGTTATTATATGATTCTTTAGAAGTCAGATATGAGTTAATACTGACTCATAATCATTAAGGTGGTGTAGCTGCAACGATGGAGAAGGACGGCGTTTATTTTCACAATGTTTCGGAGCTGGTACATAAACCCTATCAATCTGGATTGCACCTGCAGCGTTTTCCGCAGCAAGTGCGTACCGGTTTGTCAGAGAAAGGACGGAGCAAGGCCATACAATCGAACGGCTGTGAATTGCGGTTTGTCACCGAATCCAAACATGTCAGAGTGACCGTCGGCTCGAATGATAGCAATGGCCGCGTCGTGGTATGCAGAGGGGATTTTTTTCATTCCCAGCATTTTCTGCAAGCCGGTACGGTAACCACCCTGCATTTGGAGCAGCCGGAACGTTTCGCGGAGGTGCCGAGCGGACGGCTGAATCAGTCTGGATTTTCCTCTAATGTGTGGCGTTTGCATTTTGACCGCTTCGGGGCTGTCTTCTACGATGTGGATGCATTTGGTTGCGAAGTGCGCGTGCCAACTCCAGATGAGGTACCGAAGCTTACGATGCTGGCATACGGATCTTCCATCAGTCAGAGCGCAGGATCCACGCATCATTTCAATGGATACTTGCAGCAGACGGCGCGCAGACTCGGCGTGGATGTGCTTAACCTTGCACTCAGCGGATCCTGTTACTGCGAGAAAGTTGTTGCCGATCATCTGGCGGAACGCGAGGATTGGGATTTCCTGTTTCTGGAGCTTGGTGTCAATATGCGCGCAGTCGTGTCTCCCGAGGAATTTAAGCGTAGAGTGTCTTACCTGCTGGACCGGGTTATCGGACACCATCCCGGCAAACCTGTTTTTGTCACTACGATTTACCCGAATCGAGCAACTTATTTTCTTGATACAAGTCATCTTCTTCATGTCCAAGAGGGGATTTTTAACGAAGCGCTGCTTCATTGCTTTGAAAGCAGTAAACATCCGCAGCTGCATCTGCTGGATGGCGCAGCGATTATGCGCGATCTTACATCGCTCACGTCCGATTTGATTCATCCTTCGGATTACGGACACACGCTGATGAGTGAGCAATTAGCAAAGCTGCTGCAGCCGGTGATCGAGCCGCTCCGAAAGTTCTAGTCATTCTAGTGCCGCTGACCAAAATTTTGTAACAGGGAGTTGATGGACATGAAACGTTGGATGCTTACCATGGTGGGAGTTTCATTATTAGCCGCCTCTATGAACGGATGTTCCACTTCAAATAAGGGAGAAGAGGAACAAACAGGGGAGAATCCGGGTAAGAACACTGCTTTCTCCATATCGTTCCGGAGCGGAAACATTTCGTATGCAGACAATCATCCGAATATCAATGATGACAAATGGGTTAAAAAGCTGGAGGAACTTACCCATACAGATCTTAACATCCGTTTGATGCAGCAGAAAAATTTTGACTCGCAAATGATCCAAATGTTCGCGATCAACGACATTCCGGATGTCGTTCAAGCAAGCTCCGGGCTGACGAATCCCCAACTGGCCGGTTCCGTGGAGGCCGGAGTATTCATGCCCCTTAATGAATTGCTTGAGAAGTATGGGCAAGACCTGCTCAAGAAGGTTCCGAAGGAGGCTTGGGAAAAGGAGACCGATGCGAAAGGCAACATCTACGCGATTCCCGAATGGCTGTCCAATCCGTCACGCCGGGCGACTTGGATTCGTGAGGATCTTCTGGAAAAAACGGGGCTGCCAGAGCCGAAAACAGTGGACGACTTCCTGAACGTTATGCGTGCCTTTAAGAAGATGGGTGTGGAGAATCCTTATATGGGCCGGGAGGACTTTGTATATTCGGATATGTTCTTCGGGTCTTACGATACCTTTGGCAATTTCTTTATGAAACAAGGGGAACAAATCGTACCAAAATTCATGAATATCGAGAATATGCAAAAGACGATCCAAACGTATAAGACAATGTTTGACGAAGGACTGATCAACAAGGAATTCGTTACGATTAATCCCACGAAATTCAAGAACGATATTCTCTCAGGCAAAGCGGGCATCTGGAACATGAATGCCAATCTTTTGATCCAATGGGACCAACAGCTAAAGGAACAGGTACCTACCGCGAAAATGAAACTGATCGCTTCGCCGACAGGGCCGGATGGGAAGGGTGGACTTCGCCTTGTCGGTACGGTGCCGAGAGCCTATTTAATCAACAAGAATGCGAAGGACCCTGCCGGAATCGTCAAGTTTTTCAACTGGATGGTCAGTGACGAAGCGGAGAAGTTCTTTACCTTCGGGATTGAAGGGGAAAATTATACGGTAGAAAACGGCAAGATTAACTACAATAGACCGAAAACCGCCGATGAGGTCGACGAGGAAACGTTCCGGCAAATCCTGCTGTGGTTTGTACAGGATACAACCTACAATAAAGGCGCGCTCAGCCTCACCCCTGAAGGAAAAGACTTGATGAAGCTCTACGATACGGTACTTGCGAGTGAAGGCCGTGACGGGATTCAATTCGAACCCCAGGTGCAGGGCTACCAGAAAAACCCGGATATTACTCCAGGGGGAGATAAACTGCCGCCCGTCATATTGACGCATGTGATCAATATGGTATACGGTAAGGAGCCAATTTCTGATTATCCGAAGGTGGTGGAGGAATGGCTGCAGAAAGGGGGGAGTGATGTCGTCAAGGAAGCAACAGAACGTTTTAACAACAACGACGGTGTCATTTTGTCCCGGCAACAATAAGCGTTGATAATACCTATACCTTGTCAGGGAGGAATTCATTTGAGAAACGGACTGCGCAGGAAAGCTATTCGATTCGGAACAAGAGTACTGTTGGCCTTGACTTTGTTATGTCCCCCTCTTGAATTGCAAGCGCTTACTCAGGTACATGCAGAGACACCGGTGCCGATTCCTCCACCGGCTGAACCTCAGCCGTTTCCGGTTCCGGAGGGCGTTGAGCTGTATGAAGATGTGCTGATTGGAAATGCTGGAACGCGTCCAATTTATACTTCGATAGCCGTACCGAAGACCACGCCCAATGCACCGGTGCCGGTGATGGTATACATCCATGGGGGAGGCTGGAACCACGGAGACCGGAAGCAAGCCCTTGCCAGCATCTGCAGCTATGTGACCAAGCGGGGATACATCGGAGTTTCACTGGATTACCGGTTAACCCCGGAAGCGCCGTTTCCGGCGCAAATTCAGGACGTGAAGCTGGCAATTCGTTATTTGCGCGCACATGCAGCAGAATATCATCTGGATCCTAATCGAATCGGTGTATGGGGAACGTCCGCAGGCGGTCATCTGGCCTCGCTGCTCGGTACGACAGGGCAGATCACTTCAGGTGATACGATCACACTGGATACAGGACATGTCGTAAACGTTCCGGATTTGGGCGGGAATGGCGGTTGGCAGCAATATTCCGATCAAGTCCAAGCCGTTGTCGATATGTACGGACCAGCGGATTTTACCACAAACTTCGCCAATAGCTACAAATCCGTGAAAGCGCTTTTAGGCGGGAATAACGCCTTCTCTGTGCCGGACCAAGCTCGGCTGGCCATGCCCGGCACTTATGCCTCACCGGACGATCCGCCTTTTTTCATCCGCCATGGTGATGCCGATGCGACGATCCCATACACGGATAGCGTTACGTTCGCCAATCAATTGAAGAATGCAGGCGTGAAAGTGGTCGATGTCAAAATCGTGCCAAAACAAGGACACGGCTTCACCGGCGAGGCGGCTGAGCAGGCAAGCGCCGAGGCGTGGGCCTTTTTGGATCAATATGTGAAGAACCGTATCACAATAACACCTCCAAGTGATGTAGCCAGTATTCCGAACTTTACGCCGGGTCCGCCCCGGGAACCGGTCCCGTTCACAGCTCCGGGATTAACCGAAGCTGATGGAACAGTGCATCCGGTTCATTCCCCGCATGTGACAACCGGCCGTGTTCTGAATGTGCTGAACTATCATGCCGATCCCGCTGATAACGATGCAGACGATGGCCTTGCCATTCAAGCTGCCATAAACAGTGCCCAGCCCGGTGACGAAGTCTATTTGCCGTCCGGGGTTTATAATTTGAACTCGACACTAGATACCCTTGTCAATTTGAAGCTCAAGTCTGGTGTGAATCTTCGCGGCGAAAATCAATCCGCAACCATTCTCAAAACGTCACTCAACAAAGTGAAAAACAGTTCGCTTATGAAAGTATCCGGTCAGCATGATCTGTCCATATCCAATCTCACCCTTACTTCCACCTGGAAGGGTGTCTACCGGACAGATCATAAAGTGAACAATCCGGACGCCGGCGGTCCCGACAGTATGATCACCATCGCGAATTTTGGCGGGCTTCCGTCATACAACATCACGGTTGATGGGGTTACTGTTGAGAAGTATTCACGTATGGGCATGCGTATCGACAACAGCCGTGATATTGTCGTACGCCGCAGTACGTTCCGCAACGCGACGGATGTAGGTCCTGGCGGTGCCGGCTACGGCGTGTCGATTCAGGGCATAGCCAAACAGGATCGTAACGGATACGATAACGACACCCTCTGGAATGTTGTCGAGGACTCCCGATTCGAAGGACCTTATTTGCGGCATGGCGCACTGATCCAATTTGTCGCACATAACAATGTCCTGCGAGACAATCAGTTTACGAATACAAAGCTGGATGCCATCGATCTGCACGGGGAACTCGAATATTTGAACGAGATATACGGCAATGTGATTAGCGATATTCCTTACGGCGCTGCGGTCGGACTGGGAAACACCGGCGGAACAGCACCCAGCAACCACAGTAAGACAGGACCACGCAACTATATCCATGACAATACGATTCGCAATACAAGAGAAGGAATCAATGTAACTATGGGTACCCCGGATACAGTCATCGAGCGTAATCTGATTGAAAATACAAGCGGCATAGAGGATGCCAAGGGCATTCGGATTTTGAATGGTCCGGGCACGATCATCAAGGAGAATGTCATTCGCAATAATACCTCATCGAATTATTGGGCTGTATCGCTTGAGCATGATCCCGGCGACAGCAAAGCAAATAATATCGGAGAAGGTGACCCGCAGAATGTTCAATTGATCGGGAATTCGCTGACCGGCAATACGAACGGCATACGGCTTCTTGCGGGAACCGGGATCACCCTGCAGGGGAATCTCGTTGACAGCGTAAGTCTCAATTATTTCAAAAGTGAACATGTGGTGGTAGAAGGCTGGCCTTTAAACAACGAAGCTAACCCCTAAAGAAAACACAAGTACACTCACAGAAACCCCATATTGCAAGCGCTTTATTGTAGGTAGAATAAGGATAGATTCAATCACTATTCGAGGAAATGGAGGAAAGACGATGCCACATATTGAGATCAGAATGTACGAAGGCCGAACGCGTGAGCAGAAGGAGGAGATAGTCACTGTATTCACGCGGGAGCTATCCCGGATTATAGAACGGGAGGAACGGTTCATCACCGTCGAATTTGAGGAAATTCCCCTAGATGAGAATGCTCCGGCAAACCTGTTGAAAACAGGACCTGGAGGAAACGGTCATGAAGACTAAGTTAACTGCGGTAGACCTTATTAACTACAAGGCCGATACGAAAAAGTCCCTGCTTTTAAACATGTGGAAATTCAGAGCGCTGTACGTGATCGCGATACCCGGGATTTTGTACTTTATCATTTTTAAGTATGTTCCGTTGGCCGGTTCAGTTATTGCGTTTCAGAACTACAACATTTTTAAAGGCTTCACAGGCAGTGAATGGGTGGGACTTGAGCACTTTAGAACCATGTTTCAATACCAGGATTTCGGACGGATCTTAAGCAATACGATTCTGCTGGGCTTGTATGATCTTCTATTCGCCTTCCCGGCTCCGATATTGCTCGCACTCCTGCTGAATGAAATCCGTCTTGTGTTTTACAAACGTTTTTTGCAAACAGTGGTGTATATGCCCCATTTTCTCTCCTGGGTAATTGTAAGCGGAATCGCTTTGGGCATTCTCTCCCCAGGAACAGGGATCGTGAACCAGGTTTTACAGGTCTTCGGGTTTGAACCGATTTATTTTCTTGGTGAAAATTCATACATTCGCACGATTCTGATCAGTTCCGGCATTTGGCGGGATTCCGGGTATGGTACGATCATTTACCTGGCCGCATTGGCAGGAATCAACCCGGACCTGTATGAGGCTGCAGAAGTAGACGGAGCCGGGCGCTGGAAGCAAACCATGGCGATTACGCTCCCGTCTCTTATACCGACAATTATGATTTTGTTCCTTCTCCATATCGGGAGATTTCTTGATCTTGGCTTCGAGCGGGTCTGGGTATTCCTGAACGCGCTTAATACCGGGAACGGGGAGATTCTGGACACTTATATCTATAAGGCGGGGCTGCTGTCTCAGCAATACAGCTATACAACAGCAGTGGGGCTATTCAAGTCGGTAGTGGGACTCATTCTGGTGCTCATCGGCAACATTTTGAGCAAGAAAACAACCGGTGAATCGCTGTATTAATCGCTCTTTATGGAGGTAGGGATGATGAGAGTACGCTACACTCGCGGCCAGAATCTATTTAATGTGTTTAATCTTTTGTTTCTGACCGCCCTTGCTTTGGCTATGTTTCTGCCGTTTCTGAATGTGATTGCCCAGTCCTTCAGCAGCTCCGAAGCAATTATTAATGGCAGGGTAGGCTTGCTGCCCAAAGATTTTACGGCGATCAATTATCAGTACGTCTTCAGCGATCACTCCATTTGGCGGGCGTTTGGTGTCTCCGTCTATATTACGGTGCTGGGCACCGCCATCAATCTGATTGCGACAGCGTCTCTCGCTTATCCGGTGTCGCGTCCGGAATTCGTAGGGCGTAAATACATCGTCATGATGGTATTATTCACCATGGTATTCAGCGCCCCCCTAATTCCGAACTTTATTCTGATTAAGAATTTGGGGCTTATGAACTCGCTATGGGCACTCATGATTCCCGGCGCCATCAGCGCATTTAACTTCTTCGTGATGAGAAGCTTCTTTATGCAGCTGCCGCAGGAACTGATTGACTCCTCCCGGATCGACGGGTGCGGCGAGCTGCGGATCATCGTCAGTATGGTACTGCCGCTGTCCAAGCCGGTCATGGCCTCATTGGGGATTTTCTACGCCGTCGGACATTGGAACACTTACATGAGCGCGTTGTATTACATCAACAAGCCGTCCTTATGGCCTCTGCAGGTGATGTTGAAGAAGCTCTTCGAGACGGACGATATCAGCATTGACCCGGCTTCTTCGGTCTATAGCTCTCTGGCACACACATCGCCTGAGGGTATCAAAATGGCCGTTATTATTGTCGCAACTATTCCGATTATCATGATTTATCCGTTTCTTCAACGCCATTTCGTTAAAGGAATGATGGTCGGCTCCGTGAAATCCTGATCTATTATAATGTGATAGAATAGGAAACGCATGTAGCGAGACGAATCGGAAGGTGGTATCCATGGATGAGATGTGTATTGATCGTAGACGACGAGCCCATGATTCGAAAGGGACTTTCTATCATGATCTCTCAATGCGGCGGGCATCCGTATAACATCAAGCTGGCCCAGAATGGAGAAGAGGCAATTCAGCTCATTATGGAGGAAGCGCCGGATTTTCTGTTTACAGATATCCGTATGCCTAAGGTAGACGGACTGGAGCTGTGCCGGCGATTGTCGGAGATGGAGACGGATATTCAGACCGTTGTCGTCTCAGGCTATGGAGATTTTGAATACGCCCGCCAATGCGTGTCTTATGGAGTGAAAGAATATCTCCTGAAACCTGTAAGCAAAGGGAGCCTTCAAAATGTGATCGCCAAATTAGAGGCGAATAGAGTGAAGCTGGAGAGCTTTGTCTCTGTCGCCAAACTCGATGAATGGGTCGTGCGTATGGATGATGCCATCTGGACCTTGGATAAAGAGAAGCTTCACCTTGTATTAAAGGAATGGGAAACGGACTTCCTCCAGAGGAAGATGAGCCGAAGCCAGCAAAAAGAACTTCTGGAAGAGGGCTACACCTTGCTCGTGAAGAGGCTCCATATCAATTCGGTCACACCCCGTAAAAGCGTGCTGGACTTGTCCGCAGCATCCGGACCTGATCAGTTATTCCACTGCTTCGCAGAAGCGTCGGCAGCTATACTGGAAGAGCTTCGGATCAAGCGCAAGGGCAAGGCAAAGGACCCGATAGAGGAAGCTAAAGCTTTCATAGAAAAACATCTCGCCCAGGAAGTATCGCTGGAGGAGGTGGCGGAGGTGCTTGGTCTGAATGCCTCTTACTTCAGCCAGTTGTTCAAACATTCGACAGGAGAAACCTTTGTACACTACCGCATTAAACGCAGAATGGAGAAGGCCAAAAGACTGCTTGCCGATGCAAGCTATCGGATAACCGATATTTCCTATGAGGTCGGATATGCGGACCACCCCCATTTTACGAAGACGTTCAAGAAGTTCACGGGGCAGGCTCCCTCCGAGTACCGCAACCGGCTGGGAATTGATTGATGAGAAAGAGCCTGTCGAACAAGCTGTTTGCCTCATTTCTGACCGTCATTGTTCTATCCTTGGCCATGGTAGGGTTTATCTCTTATTTTCAGGCTTCGGCTGAGCTTGATAAATCTTCGGAGAAGTCCATTGCCCAAGTGATCAGGAGCGCGTCCTATCAAACGGACCTGTATTTGCAAAATTATGAAAAGGCCAGCGATTCCATCCTGTCCTACAATCAGGTCAAACAGTTCCTGGATATGGACCCGGAGGACAGCTACTCTTATTATCAATATACAAATGACATACAGAAGGATTTATTTCGGTCTTTATTCATTCTTTATCCTCAAATTAACCTGATGTACGTTATTGGTGAACACGGCAAGGCCATTAGCGACGATAACTCATATCAGGCGTATAGCCTGAAGTTCCATCCGCTGGAACGCTACCGGTTCTTAAGCGAGCACACGCCGGAGAGCGGCCGCATCACCATTCTCAACACGAATGTGATGAATGAAGGGGATCAGAACATTATAACGATGGTCCGCCGGATCAGAGGGGTCTCATCCTATCACCCCAAAGGCATAGTGGCTATCGAATTCAAGGCAGAAGACCTGGCCCGTATATGGGAACCTCTTGATCTGGGACAAGGCGGGTCCTTCTTTATCATGGACGAATTCGGCAAACTCCTATATCAGCCCGAAGGAAATGAGAACCATCCAGGGTTATCTGCCGGTCACATCCGAAATGTATTTCAGCACCCTAATGACTCTGTTGTGGAGAAGGTAGACGGGAAAGAGTATTTGTTCGTGTCGAGAAAATCCGATTATTCCAAATGGCAGCTTGTGGTATCCATACCGGTTGGCGAGCTGCGCAAGCCCATCTCTACCATTCGTACGACCACGCTGGTTGTAGGAGTTCTCACCCTTATCGGTACTTTGTTGCTTGCCACCTGGTTCGGACGATCCATCACGAAGCCGATCCTGATTCTCAAGGAGGGCATGAGGCAGACGGAAAAAGGTAATTGGCGCAGGCTTGAGATGAACGGCCGTCAGGATGAGCTGGGGGGATTGATGCACAGCTACAATCTTATGGTATCCAGGCTGTCCGAAATGATCGAGCGGGTATATGAAGCGGAGCTTACAACCCAGAAGGAGGCCCTGGAGCGTCATCAGGCTGAATTTCAGGCACTTCAGCTGCAGATTAACCCGCACTATCTGTATAACACGTTAGAAACTATTAAATGCTACGCCGTTGTTCAGGATTCGGACGAAATTACAGAAATAGTGGAGGCCATGGCGTTCATGCTTCGTTACTCTATCCAGACCAATCTGGAGGAGATTACGATTGCCAATGAGCTTAATCATGTACTGAGCTACATGACGATTCTCAAGCACCGGAACGGCAGGGAATTCGAAATTGATGTTGTGATTCCGCCGACGCTGCTGCTGGCCAAGATGGTCAGGCTGACACTTCAGCCTTTGATTGAAAATATTTTCCAGCACGCGTTTCCCGATGGGATTGAAGACAGGCATTATATTCGTATCGACGCCAGGATAGAAGGGGACAGGTTTCTCGTTCTCGTAGAGGATAACGGAGCAGGGATGTCCCGGGAACGGCTAGATAAACTCCGCGAGAAGCTGAACCTGAACCAGCTGGCGGATACGGAAGGCGACTCTCTCTATCATCGAGGTGGGATCGGGCTGATGAACGTCCACCGGAGAATCCAAATGGTATTCGGAGAACAGTACGGGTTAAGCGTCGAAAGTGAAGAGAATGAAGGAACACGGATGATCCTATCCATGCCTGCGGAGTGAAAATACGGATGATTAAGAAAAAAACTACTACTTGGAGGAATATGTAATGAAAATTGATTTGACTGGTAAAATCGCGCTGGTTACAGGGTCCAATGCAGGGATAGGCCGGCAAATTCTAGAGACGCTTGCAGCTTCCGGCGCCAAAGCCGCCGTAAACTATCTGTACGGTTCTCCGGAGGAAACGGTCGAAGCCGTCCGCCAGGCTGGAGGAGAAGCTTATGCATTTCAGGCGGATGTCACAAATCCAGCCCAGCTGGACAACATGGTGAAGGAAATAGAGGCGCAATTCGGCGGAACCATCGATATCCTCGTCAACAATGCCGGAGGTATGGTCAAGCGGGTTCCCAATACCGAAATGGACGAAGAACATTACAACAAGGTGATGGACGTCAATTTTAAATCATGCGTGTTTGCCTGCAAAGCAGTTGCAGCGGGAATGATCGCTAAGAAAAGCGGTAAAATCATCAATGTATCCTCTCTCGCGGCTCATGACGGCGGAGGACCGGGCGCTTCCATCTATGCAGCAGGCAAAGCGGCGGTATGGTCTTATACCAAGGGGCTTGCCAAAGAGCTCAGTCCTCACGGGATTAATGTAAACGCTATCTCTCCCGGATTTATCGGTCAGACCGCATTCCATGCCACCTTTACTGCAGATGCGGCAAGACAGGCGACAATTGCAAAGATTCCATTGGGCCGGGAAGGCGCACCGCAGGATGTGAGCAACGTGACACTCTTCCTCGCTTCAGAGCTGTCGGATTATCTGACTGGCGAAATCATTGAAATTAACGGAGGCTTGTTCATGCGATGATGAACCTTAAGGAGAAAGCAGACACTTTTTCCTGGGTTGGCCCTGTGGTGGATAAATTGAAGAGGGAGCTGGACCTTTTCCGGGAAGAAGAGATTCGGCTTCCGGCAGAACCCGGCGGCTGGTGGCACCAATATGTGTGCCCCCGGCATCATACCGAGCTGATCTTTGATGCTGCGGAGCAGGACGCGTTTGTCTTTACTTGTCCCCAAGGCTGCAAGCTGGAAGGCGAGCCTTACCGGGGAGCCTGGCTGGTATACCGGCATCAGGCGATAGCGCGTTACGCACTGCAGGCTGCCGCGGTATTCGCCGCAGACGGGGAAGACTTCTATAGCGGCTTGGCCCAGAGGATTCTTGTCGGATATGCGGAGCAGTTCCCGCTGTATCCGGTTCATCCCGATGCCCAACCCTGGATGCTTAGCGGCCGTGCCTTTCATCAGGCGCTGACGGAAGCGATCTGGTCCACCACACTTATTCGGGCCTATCTGCTTCTTGTGGACCATGGAGTAACGTTCACGGAAGAGGAAGAGTTGAAACTGCAGGTGTTCTTCACGATGCTGGAGGAGAGCATGGAGCAATACCGTCACATTCTCATTCACGAGAAGAAGAATGCAGAGAACAATTATACCGCATGGCTGAACGCCAGCCTGGCCTGTGTATATGCCGCCAAAGGTACCCGGGAAAAACTCGGTTCCCTGCTGGAGGGGGAAGGCGGCTTCTATCATCATCTGACTATCGGCGTCAAGCCGGACGGCTTTGAATTTGAAGGCAGCACGTACTACCATATTTTTGTACTGCGGGCTTACCTCATAGCAGCCGAGATGGCCGGACGCTTCGGAGTTGACCTATATGATGCCAAAGGAGCGCAGGGACAATCCATCCGCGGTATGTTTCAGCTGCTGGTCGAGCTTAGCGGCGACAACGGGGAGCTTCCAGCTGTGCATGATGGTCCTTATGCACGTGTTCCTTTCGCGCGGGAAATCATTGAAGTACTTGAAATAGGGTGTACGGCTTACAAAGACCCCACCTTTCAGCCTATACTGGCGAATGCTTACCGGTATTTATACGGACAGGAAGAGCGGAGCGGTCTGGAGGCGGTGCTGTATGGAGAAGGAGAGCGTAAGGTGCTTCATTCCGCCTCCCGGGCAAGGGCTTCTATCCTGCTGCCGGATTCGGGCTTCGCCGTGCTCCGTCATCCGGGCAACCCGCTGTCCGTACTGGCAGACTTCGGTGAGCATGGCGGATCTCATGGGCATTATGACAAGCTTCATATCACGATTATGCACCGGTTGGGAGAGGTTGCTCCCGAGCTGGGCATGGTTCCTTACGGTTCTATTTTGCGCAAGGAATGGTATGCCGAAACCGCGAGTCATAACACGGTCACCATCGGAGGCTGCTCTCAAGCAGCCCATACAGGTAGCTGCAGAAAATTCCGGCAGGAAAGCGACGATACGTACTTATGGATCCGCTCGGATGGCGCCTATGAAGGAGCGGTTCTCGACCGGCATCTTTTGTTGACTGACGGTTGGCTGCTGGACTGGTTTCATGTTGAGCAGGCAACGGACCGGAAGCAGCATCAGGAGGTGGACTTATGGTTACATCCAACAGGAGATTTGCTGTTACCGGTGGAGTCCCGCCGTATCCGGAAGGACTCCCCGGCAGTCCTCGGACAGGAAGCGGGCTACGGTTCGGTAGAGGTACTGTCCGTACTGCAGAATGAGACGGACTGTGCATTAAGCGCCGGGTGGAGCAGCCGTTATGATGGAGTGGGCCACGATGCGGAATATGAAGTCTCCGCGTGCACTCTGCTGGCACCCGGCTCCATTCTGCATGAAATCCGCACACCGGGTGTTGCTGAAGACCCGAGCAGTCTGATCCGGGGCATCATGCTTCGGCACAAAGGCCCGTCGGTTGAATTTATTACAGTTTATCGGGCCGGTCATGAATCTGCTTCACTAAAGCTTGTGAGTCAGGCGGGTGAAGAGGCCCGAATCCAGATAGAAACAAACGGGCAAAGAGTTATCTACTGCCTGAATCCCAAAATGGGACTGATTCAGGAAGAGTCCCTGAATACGGAGGAGTAGAGATGTCAGAACCTTTATTTCAACCTGCCAGCGGCGTACTCGACCTGCCTTATGGGCCTGATGAACATTCGGCTGTTGGAGAGAACCCGCCGCGTTTTACATGGATGCCCGCAAGTCTGGAAGAAGGGAAGTATGAGCTGCAGATCTCCTCAAACAAAGAGTTTGAGCCTGAATACACGCTGACCTACAGTCAAATTCCCTATAATCTGTTTACTCCGGACAAACCGCTGGAACCAGGCATGTATTATTGGCGGTACACTCTTATCGGAGAGAACGATATCCGTTCCGAGTGGAGCAAAGTAAGAGCTTTCGTGGTTGCAGATGAGCTGCCGCTAACGCCTCTGCCATCCAGAACAGAACGGTATACCGCTGCTTCCGGCAATCATCCGCGGCTTTGGCTCCAGGCGGAACAACTTGAGTCCTACCGGGAAAGCATCCGCCAAGACCCTGAGTTAACAGGCTGGGCTGATTTCCTCAAGCATTCCGTACTGCCCTGGACAGAACGTCCGCTTATTCCCGAGCCTGCACCGTATCCGGATAACAAGCGTGTCGCCAAGCTATGGCGGCAGATGTATATGGACTGTCAAGAAGTTTTCTATGCTGTTCGGCATTTAGCCATAGCAGGGGTTGTGCTGGAGGACGAAGGTCTTATCGCTAAAGCCAGAGAGTGGCTGCTTCATGCTGCAAGCTGGAACACGGAGGGTACCACCAGCCGGGACTACAATGATGAATGCTCCTTTCGCATAGCCGGAGCGTTGGCATGGGGCTATGATTGGCTGCACAGCTCTCTGACAAAAGAGGAACGGCTAATGGTACGGCAGGCACTGCTGCGGAGAACCGGTCAGATCGCCTTCCACGTCATCGAACGCTCCCGAATTCATCAAGTGCCTTATGACAGTCATGCCATCCGTTCTTTATCCTCCGTGCTCGTTCCCTGCTGTATTTCCATGTTGGGCGAGGAGGAGGAAGTTCAGGAATGGCTTGATTATACGCTGGAGTACTTCTCCGCCATGTATACTCCATGGGGTGGCAAGGATGGCGGCTGGGCCGAAGGCCCGATGTATTGGACCACTCAGATGGCTTTCGTTACGGAGGCGCTTAATCTGGTCCGCAAATACATGGGCATCAACTTCTATGAGCGTCCCTTCTTCCGCAAAACCGGCGACTTTCCGCTCTATTGCTTCAGCCCGGATACTTTGAGGGCCAGCTTCGGAGATCAATCGTCGCTGGGAGATCCGGTCAGTCTCAAGACGGGCTTCAATATCCGCCAGTTTGCCGGTTTAACGGGAAATGGACAATACCAATGGTACTATGAACGGACAAAGGAATTGAATCCCTATAGCCAGATGATCTTCTATAACTACGGCTGGTGGGATTTCCGGTTCGATGAGATGGTTTACCGCACGGATTATCCGCAGGTTCCTTCAGAACCACCGGTGGCCGCAGAGCCTCTCAAGTGGTTTCAGGATGTTGGCTGGGTCGCCATGCATCACCGGATGGAAGCTCCGCAGGAACATATCATGATGCTGGCCAAGAGCAGCCGTTATGGTTCCGTGAGCCATAGCCACGGGGATCAGAACGCCTTCCTGCTGCATGCCTTCGGCGAGCCTCTGGCTATCGAAAGCGGCCATTACGTCGCATTCAACAGTACCATGCATATGCAGTGGCGCAAGCAGACCCGCTCCAAAAACGTAATTCTTATTGACGGAAAGGGCCAATATGCCGGCACGGACAAGTCGAAGAACATGGCAGCCTACGGCAAGGTGCTGAAAGCGTCCACTGCACCTGGGATCAGCTACACGCAAATGGATGCAACGGAAGCCTACCGGGAGAATGTACCCTATATCAAACGGTATGTGCGGGAGATCTACTTTTTTGACAACGCTTATTTTGTCATTACAGATAGTGTCGATCTGGAGCGTCCCGGAAAATTGGATTGGTTGTTCCATACGCTCTATCCCATGAAGTTAAAGGACCAAACCTTCAAAGTAAATGGCCAAAAAGCTCAAATGGAGGGCAGGTTTGTCTACAGCTCCTCCGGAGATATGGCGCTTAGTCAAAACAATCAATTTACCGATGTAGATCCGAAGGAATGGGAAGGGCTGCCCGAGCACTGGCATTTGACCGCATCCACCCAAGAGGTTATAAGCCATCGGATCGTTACGCTTCTGATTCCCCAAAAATCTGGAAGCCGGGATTACGTATCATACTTCATGGACGATCAGGACCATGGGGTTCATGTTTACTTTACCCATCAGGGGGTTACCCGCCGGGTTGAGATTCCTAAAGCATATTAGTCTAAAAAACATTTTCATTTGCGTATGGCACCCCATTGTACAAGGAGAGGGTTATCATGAAAAAATGGATTGGCGTCTGTCTGACTGCTTTATTGGCTGCTACAGCCGTTGCAGGTTGCGCGGACAAGGACAAAGAAGAGACTGCCAGAGGCGCGTCAAATGCGCCGCAGAAAACTAAATTCTCCATCTCGATGCGGACACTGGCTTTTAACTATGTTGAGAAATCACCTAATCTGAATAAGGATAAATGGGTGAAAAAACTGGAGGAGATGACAAACACCGATCTGGACATTGTGCTGGTGCCTCATAAAGAATTCGAGCAGAAAATGGTTCAGATGTTTGCCACTAACGATATTCCGGATGTGGTTCAAGGCTCGGGCGGTGTAAACGGCAAGGAAATGGCCGGTTCCGTTGAAGCCGGCGTGTTCATGCCCTTGGATGATCTGCTTGAGCAACACGGTCAGAACCTGTTGAAAGTAATCCCGAAGGAAGCCTGGGAAAACGTCACCTATCAAGGAAAAATCTACGCGATACCTGAGTTCCTGTCCAATCCGTCCCGTCGCGCGACTTGGATTCGCAAGGACCTGCTGGATCAAACCGGCTTGCAGGTTCCAAAAACAGTCGATGAGTACTTGAATGTGCTGCGGGCTTTTAAAAAACTGGGTGTTGATAACCCTTACATGGGCCGCCAGGATTTCAAATATGCCGATGCTTTCTTTGGCGCTTATGATGTTTTTCCGTACCTGACGATGTTCGAGGAAGTAAACGGCCAGGTTCAGCCGAAGTTTATGGATAACGAAAATATGATGAAGGCGTTACAAACATACAACACCATGTATAAAGAGGGGTTGATCAACAAGGAATTCGCCACCATCAACCCGACCAACTACAAGAATGCGATTCTCTCAGGCAACGCGGGCATGTGGACGATGAATGCCAACGAGCTGCTGCAGTGGGAGCAGCAATTGAAGGCTACAACGCCATCCGCCAAGCTGGAGATTATCCCGTCGCCAGTTGGCCCAGACGGAAAAGGCGGCTCTTATTTGTACGGCTCCGCTACGCGCACCTACTTTATCAAGGAAGGCACGAAAAATGCTGCGGATATTGTGAAATTCTTTGACTGGATGCTGAGCGAAGAGGCGGAAACCTTCTTTACCTTCGGGATCAAGGGCGAATCCTACAAGGAAGAGAACGGCAAAATCGTATATACGGCCCCCACGGATTCCGCTGCCATAGATGAAGAGCGCTACCGTCAGTCTTTCCTGTGGCTGGTGCAAGACACCACTTATAACAAGGGTGTCCTGAACATGACGGAAGAAGGCAAAAACCTGATCAAAGTATATGATACGATTCTGGCTAATGAAGGCCGGGACGGGATTCAATTCGACCCGCGTCTGGACGCACTGGTGAAGAATCCGGACATCGCGCCCAACTCGGACACGGCTCCTCCGGTGCTGCTGACGCATATGGTGAAGATGGTGTATGGCAAGGAACCCATCAGTGACTGGCCGAAGGTTGTGGAAGAGTGGCTTTCCAAGGGCGGCGAGGACGTCATCAAGGAAGCTACGGAAAAATACAACTCTAAAACCGGCGTCACCATGCCCCGCAGATAAGATTGCCCTCCTGACGGTTCTAACCGGTGCGGATGCCAGTTCTTCGGATGAGGTATCTATTGCTACAGAGAGCTTATAGGCGTGTTAAACAAGCTGTCGAGATTAATCTCGGCAGCTTATTTGCAGCGTCACAGGGTGAATCTACTTCTTCAGGGTTGTCAGCATACTCTGGATATGGCTCTCCATTAGCTGCCGGGCTGTTTCGCTTTGTCGTTCCTCGATGGCAATGGCGATCAGAATATGATAATTGGAAGCTTTCGTCCGCATATTGGGCAGCGTATTAGTCTGCTTGCGCCCTTCGGCCAGCAATGGAAGAATCGAATTCAGCATCCGCGCCACTACCGGATTTGCTGCCCCTTCGGCGATTAACTGATGAAAGGCAAGGTCTGTCTCGAAGAAGGGGCTACCTTCCTCCATTTGCCGCACCATTCGCTCTGCCAGTACCCGCAGCCTGCGGATCTGATCGTCATCGGCCCGCTTCGCGGCCAGAGCGGCAAGCTCAGGCTCAATGAGCAGTCTAGCTTCCAGCAGATCCACTATCGAAATGTTTTCCAATTCCTCTAGGGCTACCGCCGGATCATCCAAGAGCAGCGGATCGTTTCGTACATACATCCCTCGTCCGTGCTCAATGCTGACATTCCCCTGACTCTCTAATATCCGCAGCGCTTCGCGTACTGTAGTAACGCTAACGGAAAATTCAGCAGCTAGCTGCTGCAGAGTAGGGAGCCGATCCCCCGGAGCCCATTCCCCATCGAGGATTTTCTGTTTCATAAGCTCTATTGTAGCCTGAAACGCGGTCTGTTTGATCTGTTTCATGTTTAGCCGTCCTTATCACTTGGAATGAATTCATTTTAGCATAGGAGCTTCTTGAGGATAAGCAGATATGCCTAAGTATTGATTTAGTATTGATTTAGTATTGACTAGTAAACAACAAGATAATATGATTGTAACATAAAGATCGTATCTATGTCGTAAAGACAATTACATTTCACGTTAAAAACAATGAATCGTACAGGTTATTTTGTGTAATAAGGCAAAAAAGTAAGTGATTTAATTTTACCCAAGAATAAAGATATGATCTTTATGCAGAAACTCTATCAGTGATGAAGCAGAAGGAGGAGAGGCAATGGAGGTAGTAACCTTTGGGGAAACCATGGTACTTCTGGCACCGGACCGGATGGTTCCCCTGGAGTATGTGAACGGCTTTCACAAGCATGTTGCCGGAGCCGAGACCAATGTGGCAGTTGGGCTTGCCCGTATGGGGCATACTGTGGGCTGGTTCAGCAAGCTCGGAAATGATCCATTTGGACGCTATATTAGGCAGGTCGTAAGAGGACATGGCGTTGATACTTCCGAAGTCAGGATTACAGACGAAGCGCCGACGGGAGTGTTTTTCAAAGAACAAATATCCCCGGACAAAATACAGGTGTACTACTACCGCAAACAATCGGCTGCCAGCCTGATGCACGAGGATGAGCTTAATGAGGTTTATGTTGGCAAAGCCCGCATCCTGCATGTTACCGGCATTACTCCGGCGCTTAGCCCGGAGTGCAGGAAATTAACCTTTCGGGCCCTTGAAGCGGCAAAAAAACACGGTGCGGCCATTGTGTTTGATCCCAATATCCGCTGGAAGCTTTGGAACAGAGAAGAAGCCTGCGTTGTGCTTAACGAAATGGCGGCACTTGCCGACTACGTGCTGCCCGGTATTGAGGAGGGACAGTTTCTGACAGGATGCTGTACGCCTGCAGACATCGCAGATCGTCTGCTGAAATCCGGCGCCGGTGCTGTCGTAATCAAGCTCGGCGCCAACGGGGCTTATTACAGTAACGGACGAATCGCGGGAAATGAGCCAGGGTTTCCGGTGAAACGGCTCATTGATCCGATGGGGGCCGGAGACGGTTTTGCTGCCGGATTTATAAGCGGATTGCTGCAAGGGGAGGACCTGCCCTCAGCGGTGCGACGCGGCAACGCGGTAGGTTCCATTGTTGTCGGGGTAAGCGGCGATGTGGAAGGTCTTCCGACACGGCAGGATGTAGATCTTCTCCTGGCAGGGGGATCCGACATGGAGGATATTATCCGGTAAATGAGAGGCATTCCAAAGGAGGAGGAAAGAAATGGACAAAAAAATTCAGATTGAGCGGTTGATAACTTCCGGTCTGGTAGCCGTTATTCGCAGACCTGAGCCTGAAAGGGTGGATAAAATTGCCGCGGCACTGGCAGATGGCGGTGTCGGGGCGCTGGAGATTACAGCCGATACGCCGGAAGTGAACAGGTTGATCGCGGACATAAAGGCGAAATATGGAGATCGCCTGCTGGTGGGAGCAGGTACGGTGCTGAAGTTGACGCAGGCCGAGCAGGCTCTCGCGGCAGGAGCCGATTTTATTTTTTCGCCAAATTTGAATGAGGCGATTGTGGAGCTGACCTTAAAGTACGGGCGAATCTCCATCCCAGGCGTAATGACGCCGACCGAAGCTGTCAGAGGGCACGAAGCTGGTGCAGACCTGCTTAAGGTGTTCCCCGGCGGTTCGCTGGGCGCCTCCTACATAAAGGAACTGCAGGGGCCCCTTGGTCATATCCGGATGATGCCGACAGGAGGGGTGACACTTGCGAATGTCGGCTCCTTCATTGCCGCCGGATCTGTTGCTGTCGGTTTAGGAAGCGCTCTCGTAGACCGGAAAGCGGTGGAGCAGGGCGACTATGGGAAGATAACAGAGACGGCCCGCCTATTTGCGAACGAAGTCAGCAAGGCCAGATTGAACAACACAAAAGGAGCTAAATAATCGATGAAAATAACCGGATTTGAAACCTTTATCGTTCCTCCCCGCTGGCTGTTTCTGAAGATTGAAACCGATGAGGGCATATCCGGCTGGGGAGAGCCGGTGGTCGAAGGTAAGGCTCACACTGTTCAGACCGCAGTGGAAGAGATGATGGATCTTTTGATCGGACAGGATCCTCAGCGGATTGAAGACCTATGGCAGTTGATGTACCGGGGAGGTTTTTATCGTGGCGGGGCTATTTTAATGAGCGCGATAGCCGGGATCGATCAGGCGTTGTGGGATATTAAAGGGAAAATCTACAATGCGCCCGTGTACCAGCTGCTCGGCGGCGCTTGCCGCAATTCAATGCGGGTTTACTCCTGGATAGGCGGAGACCGCCCCATCGATGTCGTCAAATCTGCTCTGGAGAAAAAAGCCGCCGGTTTCACGGCGATTAAGATGAACGCCTCGGAAGAGATGCAGTTTATTGATACACATGACAAGGTGTATGCAATCGTTGAGCGGGTCGCCGCCATTCGGGAGGCCTGTGGACCGGAATTCGGGATCGCTGTCGATTTTCACGGGCGGCTTCACAAACCGATGGCAAGGGGACTGGCCAGAGAGCTGGATCCGTACCGTCTGATGTTCATTGAAGAGCCGGTGCTGCCGGAAAACAACGAAGTACTGCGGGAAATCGCACATCATACCAGCACTCCGATCGCGACGGGTGAGCGCATGTTCTCACGCTGGGATTTTAAAAATTTGCTGAAGGATGGGGTGGTCGATATTATTCAGCCCGACCTGTCCCATGCGGGCGGCATCACGGAATGCAAGAAAATATTCGCCATGGCCGAGGCGTTCGATGTTGCGGTCGCTCCGCACTGTCCGCTTGGGCCGATCGCTCTTGCCGCCTGTCTTCAGGTGGATGCGACGTCTTATAATGCGGTCATTCAGGAACAAAGCCTCGGCATCCATTATAATGAAGGAAATGACCTGCTGGATTATATCACCGATCCTACCGTCTTTGCCTACAGTGACGGTCATGTCAATATTCCTTCCGGACCGGGTCTTGGCATTACGGTGAACGAGGAGTATGTGCGGAAGATGGCGGAGACGGGCCACCGTTGGAGAAATCCGGTATGGCGGCATCGGGACGGCAGCATTGCTGAGTGGTAAGACCTATAACAATATTCAGGAGGATGGTCATGTCATTTATTCCGAATTACTGGGAAGATACCGAGACGCTGCAGATTAACAGGAAAGCAGCCAGAGCTTATTATATCCCTTACGCGTCAGCTGCAGACGCGCTCCGCAGAAAGCGGGGGCGTTCCCCGTATTATCAGACGCTGAACGGCCGCTGGAAGTTTAAATATCACACCAGTGTCAGAGAGGTCAAGGAAGATTGTGTGGCCCCTGACCATGACATTAGCCGATGGGATGATCTGGTGGTTCCGTCCTGCTGGCAAGTTAACGGTTATGATCAACTGCATTACACGAACATCAACTATCCCTTTCCGTTTGACCCGCCCTTCGTGCCCAATGATAATCCTGCCGGACTTTATATCAGGGAGTTCACACTGCCGGATAATTGGAACGGCAAGGAGAAGGTTGCGGTATTTGAAGGAGTCAATTCCTGCTTCTACCTGTGGGTGAACGGACAATTTGTTGGCTACAGCCAAGGAAGCCGGATGCCGGCCGAATTTGATGTATCGACTTATGTCCGTCCTGGTGTGAACCGGATGGCTGTCATGGTGCTGAAATGGTGCGACGGAAGTTATGTGGAGGATCAGGATCTTTGGAGATTCTCTGGTATTTTCCGGGACGTCTACCTGCTTGCCAGGGAGTCCGCTCATATCTCCGATGTATTCAACCGCACGTCTCTGTCCGCAAGCTTCGATAGTGCGGAGCTAAACTGCGAGGTGGAGACAACAGGCAGGCTTGAGGTTGAAGCTGTTCTGCAGGATGCAGACGGTGCTGAGATAGAGCGGACGCAGGCCGTGATCGAAGGCCAAGGTACGCTGAAGCTGCATGTGCAAAATCCCGTGCTGTGGAATGCAGAGAACCCGCATTTATACCATTTATACTTGTTCGCAGGTGATGAAGTACTGCATTTTCCCGTAGGCTTACGCGAAATATCCATTCAGGATGGCGTGTTCACGATCAACGGTCAAGCGGTAAAGCTTAAGGGTGTCAATCGTCATGACTCCCACCCGGAGCTTGGACAGACGATTCCGGTCAATCATATGATCAAAGATTTGCGGCTGATGAAACAGCATAATATCAATACCATTCGAACCTCGCATTACCCGAACGACTCCCGTTTTCTGGAGCTCTGTGACGAATACGGCTTCTATGTGATCGGAGAAGCCGATCTGGAATGTCATGGCGCGCTTCCTGCAGGGGACTTCAACTGGTTCACGCGCAACCCCGAGTGGGAGAAAACTTTTGTCGAGCGGGCAACACGGATGGTGGAGCGGGATAAGAACCACCCATGTATCATCATTTGGTCCATGGGCAACGAATCCGGTTATGGAGAGAACCATATGGCAATGGCCCGCTGGACCAAAGCAAGGGACGCTTCACGTCCTATTCACTACGAGGGTTCGGATCCCCGCCACGGCGGCAGCCCGGATACGGAGGTGCTCGACATGGAGAGCCGGATGTATGCCTCCAGCGGGGCGATTGCAGCGTACGCGTCCGATCCGGATACGACCAAACCGATGTTTCTGTGTGAATACAGCCATGCCATGGGCAACGGGCCCGGTGATTTGCAGGATTACTGGGATGTGATCAACCGGTATCCGAAGCTGATGGGTGGATGTGTCTGGGAATGGGTGGATCATGGCATCAAGATTATGAAACACGGACGGCCTTATTATGCTTATGGGGGAGATTTCGGCGATCAGCCTAATGACGGCAACTTCTGCATTGACGGTCTGGTTGCCCCCGACCGGAAGCCGCATTCCGGACTGCTGGAACTCAAGCAGGTGATTGCACCCGTTATATTTGAAGCCAAAGAAATCGGATCGGGGCTCATAGAAATTCACAACCGCTATGATTTCAGAGATCTATCTCATGTGAGAGTTCTGTGGAAATTGGAAAAGGACGGTGAAACGGTAAGTCAAGGTGAAATCAGCGGTTTGTCGGCCGGCCCTCACGGCTCGCAGACAATCGAAGCTGGTTTCGGGATTCCGGAGGAGCCGGGAAGGTACTTTGTTACTCTGTCGTGCAGGACGGCGAAAGAAACCTGGTGGGCATCACCCGGCCATGAAATTTCCTTCGGCCAGTTTGAACTGCCGGCTCCGCAGCGTGAGCTGTTCCAACCCGAGGCCCGGTCACCTCTCCAGGTGGAGCGCCGGGACGACCGGCTTGTCATCACGGGCTTCGATTTTGAATATGGCTTTAATCTTGGCGCCGGCATGTTTGACAGCCTGGTCAAGAACGGAGTGGAGATGCTGCTTGCGCCGCTTTCTTTTGCGGTATGGCGCGCCCCGGCGGATAATGACCGGTTCGTGAAGCACGAATGGATGCAGGAGGGGTATGAACGGGCTGTAACCCATATTTACCGCGTGGACACGATCCGGCAGGACGGTGAAGCCGTAGAACTGGAAGCGTTCTTCTCGATGGGAGGCTATTTACGTCCGCCGTTCTTACGGGGAACGTTCCGCTGGAAGGTGGACGCAACAGGAGAGCTTTATCTCCGTACTAACGTAACGACCAGAGACGGTATTCCATTCTTGCCCCGGTTCGGGCTGTGCGCTGTGATGCCGGAAGGGAATGAGGAGATCGAATATTTCGGCAGGGGTCCCCATGAAAGCTACATCGACAAGGGACATAGCACTAAAATAGGAAAATACCTGACTACCGTCGATGAGCAGTTTGTGGATTATATCATGCCGCAGGAGAACGGTTCCCACAATGAAACGGAATGGATTATTGTCTCGAATGAGCTCGGCATGGGACTGAGATTCCGGAGTGACCGTCCATTCTCCTTCAATGCATCGCATTATACACCGGAGGATCTGACCCAAACCTCGCATCAATACGATCTGGCCCGCAGGCCGGAGACAATTGTTCATCTGGATTATCAGATGAGCGGCGTAGGCTCCAATTCCTGCGGTCCCGCGCTGCTGGCTCCCTACAGGCTGGATGAGAAGGAGTTCCAGTTTGAGCTGAATATTGCACCGGTGTTCAAAGAAGACGAATAAACCGGGATTAACCGGATTTGCAGAAATAGGCAAGGGGGACCGGATCACGTAGATCCGGTTGCCCTTTTTACGCTTTGGTAAGGCCAGTCGATGCTGTGGAGGGAACGGAATGAAAACGAAAGCTTCACACCCCCGGAACAAAGGCAAACCGCAGGCATTATCAATAGGCAGAAGCATGTACGCCAAGCTGCTGATGTTCTTCACAGTCATTGCGCTGCTTCCGTTGGCCGTAATGGGTTATTTCTCTAATCATAAATCGTCGCAGATCGTGAATTCACAGTTCGGGAGCTACGGAATGAACGCCATTGAGGAGCTTAAGCTCCATTTGGATACCAGCATCGCGCAGATGGACAATATTACGGGCAATCTACTGAATTATTTAATCTCTACACCCATGGTCATCGAAGATGGCGGAACGCTGAACTATAGCCGGTATAAGGAGGAACAGGCGCTCCAGCGCTATCTTATATCTTTTGAAACGGTCAATATTGTAAGTGTTTCAGTTGTGATGCCTTCGGGGAAATTTATCGGAAGCGGCGGACTTGATCAGGCAAGGCTTACGGACTCCTCCTTCTGGCACCAAGTTTCCGGGAATGGCGGAAGACAAGTTATCATCCACCGGCCGGATTACTATTACAGCTTTGTAAATGACAATATGGTCATCAGCCTGGTTGTGCCGGTCAAGGATCACTTCGGACTCCCGCCAGGCAGCCGGATTCTAATCGATACGAAGGCGGATTCCGTGGTGAATCTGCTTCGGGCGTTTCAGCATAATATGAACGCTCACCTGCAAATACGGGCAGCGGACGGAAGCGTGCTGCTGCAAAGCTCGGAGAAAAACAGTAGTTCGGAGGACGATATTGTCTGGTCCGGCGTTATGGAGCGGGAGGGCTGGACTGTTGAGGCCAGGATGCCGCATGCTGAGTTCTATCGCTCCTCGGGCGTGATCCTGAACTATACGCTGATCGTTGCGGGCTGCACGCTGCTCTTCGCCATCGCGATGGCCCATTTCTTCTCGCTTCGGCTTACGCGGCCCATTCAAAAGCTGACCCATTCGATGCGAAGATTCGGACAAGGGGAACTGTTCATCCAGACCCCGGTGCTCACCAGCGATGAGCTGGGCTATTTAAGCCAATCCTTCAACCGGATGACCGGACAAATCCAGGATCTGGTGCGTGAGATCAGCCGGAGCGAAAAGCTGAAGAGCGAAGCAGAACTGCGGGCGCTTCACTACCAGATCAACCCCCACCTGCTATTTAACACTCTGAACAGCATTCAGTGGAAGGCGAGGTTGGCCGGGCGCCGCGATATTCAGAAAATGATTGAGCATCTGGTTGCCGTCCTGGAGAGCACTTTTGCAGTGACTAAAACACTGGTACCGCTTGAGGAGGAACTGGCTTTAGTGCTTCATTTTATCGAAATCCAGCGGCTCCGGTACGATGATGCCTTTAGTTTCAAGCTGGAGGCCAAGCCGGAGCTGATGTCCTGCCTGGTGCCGCGGATGGTGTTCCAGCCGCTATTGGAGAACATCTTTTTTCACGGCTTTACAGACGGAGCAGGTGAAATTAGGCTGTCACTCGTCTCCGGAGCAGGCGAAATTAAGGCGGAGTTAACTGACAACGGGATCGGTATCAAGCCGGAGCATTTGCTCTATGTGAGGAACGGCCAAGTCATTCCGGGCAAAAAAGGAGGACTTGGCATGCGGAATGTCAGAGAGCGCTTTAACATGCATTTCGGCGAAAACTGCGATTTTACGATAGAGTCCGAACGAAACCACGGAAGTAAGGTGATCATACGATGGCCAAAGACTTACGGAGAGATTTACCCCTGAAGGTGCTTATCGTTGATGATGAACAGCTTGTGAGAAAAGGGCTGAGGATGACAGTGGACTGGGGCAGACATGGCATGGCAGTCGTCGGCGATGCACCTAACGGCATCTTGGGTTGGGAGAAGGTGGTCAATCATGAACCCGACATTGTCATTACTGATATCGTGATGCCCGAGATGGACGGAATCGAGCTGGCTCATAAAATTAGACACAGATATCCCCATGTCAAAATCCTGTTTCTGAGCTGTCACCGCGACTTTGCTTACGCACAGCAGGGGATCCAGCTCGGTATCTCCGACTATATTGTAAAAACCAGTATGGGCGACGAGGAAATGGAGCGATGCCTCGATAAAATCCGGCGTGAATGCGAGCTTCATCTGCAGAATCAGTCCTCCATGGCAGCATCTGAGGACGAGATGCAAATTGTGATGGAGTGGCTTCGGGTACAGGATATCACTGCAGAAGAGAGGCTGGTAGCCAAGCTGAATGGAGATTGGAGCTGGATGACCCGAGGCGGCTGCATCTTTCATTTGTATGATAATGGAAGCGCTAACAATTCCAGTTTTTCGATGTCTGAGCAAAAAACCTTTCTAAAGATTAGGGAGGCATTTGCATCCGGGGCACCAGGACGTGCGTTCTTACCGTGTCCAGACGGTACTGCGCTGCTGGCCTGCCACTGGGCGGAACGGGATACGGCGGAGCATGAACTGCTGCATCTGAAGAGTTCACGTAATCCCGGATTGGGATGGAGACTGGAGGGGCCGGTTGAGGGCGGGGTACGATGGATTGAGGGCGTGCTTCGTCTGATGCGCCTGCGGGCAATCGAGCGCGAGACCCGTCTGGTTAGCCGCCAGCATAAGGAGGATATTCTCAGCGCCATTGACTATATCAACCACCATCTGCATCTCGATCCCCGAGTCGGCGAAATCGCCGACCGGATCGGTATAAGCCGCAGTTACTTCAGCACCGTATTCAAAGAAGCAACAGGCAGCAGCCTGATTGATTTTCTTTCCCAGAAAAAGCTGGAACGGGCACAGAATCTGCTGGCAATGACAGACTACCGTATGGAGGAAGTAGCGGAGAAGATCGGGATTGGAGACGTCAAATACTTCGCCAAATGGTTTAAGAAAAGTGTCGGATTCGCTCCGGGACAATACCGCCAACAAACAAAAAGACACCAAAATCCAATGAATTGACCTTTCGCCCGTGTAGAAAACGGGCTTTTTTATTACATTCCAATAAAAGTGAACCTTTTTCGAACGGCAGTCGGATTTGAAAACCCTTACATTTCTCTTATGATGGTATCAACCCACTCAAGGAGGTCAAACAATGCATAACAAAAGAGGGAAAATGCTGCTTTCCATGCTTTTTACAGCTTCCATGCTGTTAAGCGCCTGCTCTGGTTCCAACACACAGAGTAATTCCGGATCGGCTGGAACGGATCAGGGGGGAGAGGAGAAGGTGAAGCTTGTCGTCTGGATTTGGGAGCAGGCCAAAGCCGGGATTGATCTAAATATGGACCGGTTCAAGGAAGCTTATCCCAATATCGAAGTTGAGTTCCAAACCATGAAATCCACCGATCTTTATCAGAAGTATTTGGTGTCCTCCAATACTGACGACGCGGTGCCGGATGTGCTGGCGCTCGAATCGACGAATCTATCGCAGATGGTTGAGATCAATTCGCTGCTCGACATTACCGAACGTGTGGCTCCATATAAAGATAATATCGTGCCCTACAAATGGAAGGACGCCACCATGGACGACAAAATTTATGCCATGCCATGGGACAGCGGACCGGTGGTGATGTTTTACAGGAATGACTTATTTGCTAAGGCTGGTCTGCCGACCGATCCGGATGAGGTCGCCGCCAAGATTAAGACTTGGGACGATTATTATCAAGCCGCCAAGCTGGTGAAGGAGAAGACAGGAGCGTTCATGTACGGCGATTCGAAGACCAATTCCAGCAACCGCGTGTTCGAATCTATGATGTGGCAGCGCGGATACTGGTATTTTGACGAGAACGGCAAGGTCACGGTCGATAGCCCGGAAGTGAAGGAGATCACAGATTACTTGATCAAGATGCAGCAGGAAGAACTTGTCTATGACGCCCGCGCCAACTCCGACCCTTGGGGCAATGCCATCGGTGAGGGTAAAATCGCCAGCGTAGTCGGCGGTTCCTGGCATGATGCGATCATCGAAAAGCAGTACTCGCCGCAGGATTCGGGCAAATGGTCAGTTACGACAATGCCGAAATGGTCAGCAGACGATAAATATGGCGGGGCTAACCAAGGCGGGTCCAACATGGCGATAAATAAAAGCTCGAAGCACCCGGAAGAAGCCTGGAAATTCATCGAATTCATGCTCGGCGATAAGGAGTCTCAGACCAAAATGATGCTGGAAGCGGGGCTATTCCCCTCGTTGAAGACGGTATATTCCGACTCAGCAATGGACAAGCAATTTGATTACTTCAAGGGCCAGCCTATCTTAAAAGTGTATGCCCAATCACTGGAAAGCACCTATCCGCTTGCTTACACCTCCGATTTCCCGATGGCCAACAAGCTGATGACGGACGTGTGGGCAAAGGTGTTCCTGAATGACGCCTCCTCTGGAGATGCGTTAAAGACAATGGCCGATGAACTCCGGCAAAAGACCAAAAGAGAGTAGACAGCAGCAAGGAACAAGGAGGTGAGAATATCTATGGGCAAGACAAGATGGAACAGACAGATGCGTTACGCTCCGTATCTGTACATTTCCCCATACTTTATTTTATTTGGCATCTTTTCACTGTATCCAATTATTTATTCGTTTTATCTCAGTCTCACGGAATGGAACGGTGCAAGTGACAAGCTATTCATCGGGCTGGACAACTATACGGCGCTGCTGAAGGATCATTACTTTTGGCTATCGCTGTGGAACTCCTTAGTCATCTTCCTGATGTATGTGCCGCTAATGCTCTTTCTTGGCTTAATCTTTGCCAGTATGCTTAACGCCAAATGGATGGTGGGCAAAGGGTTTTTCCGGATGGCTCTGTTTGTGCCGAATTTTGTGTCGGTGGTCGCCGTATCCTTCGTATTCGTGCTGCTATTCAATACCCAAGACGGGCTGATCAACACGTTCCTGCTTAACCTCAGTTGGATCAAGTCTCCGCTTCCTTGGCTTGATTCCCCGTGGTGGGCGCGCTTTTCTGTGGCGTTAATGGTACTGTATCGTTGGCTCGGCTACAATATGCTGCTGCTGCTGACCGGTCTGCAAAGTATTCCGAAGGATCTGTACGAAGCAGCTTATGTCGACGGAGCGACGAAAGTAAAAAGCTTCTTCTTCATTACCATTCCTTTGGTCAAAAAAATGCTGCTATTCTGCACCGTGCTGTCCACAATCGGCACCTTCTCACTCTTTACCGAGCCGTACATTCTCACCAAAGGCGGTCCGCTAAATTCGACGCTGACGCCGGTGCTGATGCTGTATAACGAAAGCTTTCAGAATTTCAACTTCGGCTACGCCTCGTCAATCGCTGTCTGCTTCTTCATCTTGATGATGAGCATATCGCTGATCCAGATGCGTCTATTCGATGAGAAATAAGGGGGGAGAACCGAATGACGCTTTTGACTCAAACGAAAAAGAAGTCTGCGGCGAAAAGGGCCAGCCGTTCAGGTGAGAAGGGCCTGACCGCTGGTGCAGCATTTGTCCTGATGGCCGTGGTCTCCCTCATCACGTTGTTTCCGCTGCTCTGGTTATTCAGCTCATCGCTGAAAGATATCAGCCAAATCTTCGTCAATCCTCCGATCTGGCTGCCGACAACGCTGCATTGGGAGAACTTCACTGAATTGTTCGTGAACCGTAAATTTGGCATTATCACCTGGAACAGTCTGCTGCTGTCCACGACGATGACGATTACTGCGCTGCTGTTCTGCAGCCTGGCCGGGTTCGCCTTTGCCAAATATCGGTTTCGCGGCAAGGACATTCTGTTCGTCTTCGTGCTCGCTTCGCTAATGATTCCTCATGAAGCAACGATGGTTCCACTGTTCATCATTTATAAGAACCTGCATCTCATCGACAACATCTGGGGAGTGATTTTACCCGATTTGGCCAATGCTTTTGGAATCTTCTTCATGCGGCAGTACTGCAGTTCCATTCCCGATGAAATGATGGAAGCGGCACGAATCGACGGTTGCAGCGAGATTGGCATGTTCCGCCGGATCATTCTACCCAACCTGAAATCGGCATTCGCCGCCCTGGGGATTATCCTGTTCGTCAAGCAGTGGAACAACTTTCTGTGGCCGTCCGTTATTTTGCGCTCCCAGGAGCATATGACGTTGTCCGTGGCGCTCAAGGCGCTGGAGGACAGCAACAATACACCTTATCATCTCATCATGGCCGGTTCGGTTGTAAGCGTGCTGCCGCTGCTTATTATCGTTCTGATTTTTCAGAGACAGCTTATTTCCGGCATGATTGACGGTGCGATTAAAGGATAAACAAACACGAATTGCTTAAAGAGCTGGACATAACCTCGTGAATGGGAAGGAGTTACGCAAGCCATGAAATTTGGTGTTGATTATTATCCCGAGCACTGTCCGCCCGACTTGTGGCAGCGGGATGCAGTAATGATGAAGGAGATGGGTATCGAGGTTGTGCGGATGGCGGAGTTCTCATGGGCGAAGATGGAGCCGAGTCCGGGCATCTATGAATTCGGCTGGCTGGACGAAGCCATTGAACTGCTGGGAGAGCAGGGGATTACAACCATGCTGGGCACGCCGACGGCGGCTCCGCCGGTGTGGATGATGGAGCTTCATCCAGATCTGTATCCCCTGAATGCGGAGGGTCAGAGGGTAGGCTTTGGCGGCCGGCATCATGACTGCCAGTCGCATCCACACTACCGGAAGCATATTAAAGAATTTGTGCGGACCATGGCCCTTCGCTACCGGGACAACCCCTATGTTGTCGGCTGGCAAATTGACAATGAGCTGGGTAACAGTCACCGTAATTTGTGCTATTGTGATTACTGCCGGGCAAGGTTCCACCGATGGCTGGAGGAACGGCATGGGACGATCGAAGGCCTGAACGAGGCGTGGGGAACGGTGTTCTGGAGCCAGACCTATACCTCTTTCTCGCAGATTCCCGTTCCACTTGCTACACCTAACAGCCATAATCCATCGCTTCTGCTAGATTGGAAACGATTCTGCTCCAGTCTGGTCGTCGAGTTCCAAAAGTGGCAGGCGGATATACTGCGGGAGGTATGTCCCGGCCATCTTATTACGCATAACTTTATGGGCTTCTTTGACAAGACTGATTATTTCGAGCTGGCGAAGGATCTGGATTTCATCTCCCACGATCAATACCCGATGCTGTTTCTGGAGGAACGGATCAAGCGCAGCTCGCCCTCCCACCTCGGCATGGCGCTCGATCTTATGAGGGGAACCAAAGGGAAGCCGTTCTGGGTGATGGAGCAGCTCGCCGGACCGACAGGGACGGAAATTCTCGGCTCAACGCCCCGGCCGGGGCAGATGCGGCTCTGGACCTTTCAATCCGTTGCCCATGGTGCGGATACCATCGTCTATTTCCGGTGGGATACCTGCCTGTTCGGCAGCGAGCAGTACTGGCACGGCATTCTGCCCCACAGCCGTATTCCGGGTCGCCGATACGAGGAAATCCGCGACAGCATAGCTGAACTGGCTCCTCATATGGAGGCTTTCCGCGGGGGACTTCCCGAAGCCGAGGTTGGGATTGTGTTCAGCTACGACCAGGAATGGGCGCTGCAAATCCAGCCGCATCATCCCGACCTGAACTACGTCGCACATCTGCACCGTTATTATAAAGCATTATTTGATCACAATATCCCTGTAGATCTAATTTCCGAAAATGACGATTTCTCAAAGTACAAAGTGCTGATTTTTCCGCTTCTGTTCGTCACCGATTCAGAGCTATGCCGAAGACTATATGAATATACAGAAGCGGGCGGGCATGTCCTGCTCGATATGCGGACCGCAGTCAAGGACCGGAATAATGCCGCTATTCCACTGACGCTGCCGGGAAAATATTCGCAGCTGCTGGGTCTAAGCATCTACGATTACGACTGTCTGCGCCAATTCGGGCAGAGTGTGAGCTGGCTGAATGATGAGGGGATTTCCAGAGCAGCCCAAACGGAAGATGGAGGCGGGAGGTCTGAAGAGGAAGCGGAGCTGTGGTGCGATGTGATCACAGTGGAAGGCGCAGAGGTACTCGCCGTATACACCAGGGATTTCTATGCCGGGACACCGGCGGTTACCCGCCATACATACGGCAGGGGACGAGCCTATTATGCCGGCACGGAATTGGGGCCGGAGACGATGGAAAAGCTGGTCTTGGAGATGATTGGCGACGCTGGGGTCAGTGGAATCGCAGCCGCACCGGAAGGTGTCGAGATTACCCGGAGACGGGGAAAGGACGGTACTTATTTCTTTGTCCTGAATCATAACCGGACGGTGTGCGAATTGGATGTTCCAAAGGGATGGAGTCTGGTTTCGGAAGTAAGTGGAATGAACAAGGGCTGCAACCCGAAATCGAAGTCTGAATCCTCCAAGGAATGGCATGAATCCAATCCCATCCTGCTTCAGCCTTTTGATTGTGCATTGTTTCTTGAGATCACCTGATTAACTTGAACTACATCAGCGGCAGTTCAAAAAATCTACCTAACTGACGGACATAGCTATTCTGCGTCCGTCAGTTAGGTTTTTTTGCAGCCAGATCTATAATGAATACAGAAAGACTAGGTATGCATCGACATTCATAATATATCATGATATATTATTATGTAAATCACGAATAATAAGAGTCAGGAGATAGTGAAGGTCATGAACGAACCGACGTCTTCTAAGCCGATGTATGAGAAGATCTTTGACGAAGTGAAGGAGAGCATATTGACTCAAGCCTATAAGCTTGGAGAGCGTGTTCCTTCCGAGAAAGAACTGGCTGATAGCTATAATGTAAGCCGTATTACCAGTAAAAAAGCACTTGAGCTGCTGGCCGCCGAGCATTTGATCGTCCGTAAGCCGGGCAGGGGTTCGTTTGTGGCCGATCCGGTCGCTGAACTTCAGGAGCTGCCTCCCGGAACAAGTACCGGAATCCCTGCAATCAATGTAGAAGAGAAGACCATCGGGCTGATCATCACCGATTTTGGCAACAGCTACGGTACGGGGCTGATCTATGGCATGGAGCAGGCTTCACGCGATAATGACTGCTTTCTGGTCTTGCGGAGAACCTTCGGTATTCCCGAGAATGAAGAGCAATCCATCCAGAAGCTGCTCAACCTGGGTGTGGATGGACTGATTATCTTCCCGGCGCAGGGCGAATATTTCAACGCGGAAATCCTCAAGCTGGTCATTGGCCGTTTCCCCCTGGTGCTAGTGGACAGACATTTAAAGGGGGTAGCCGCCGCATCGATCAGCACGGATAATCTTCAGGCAGCGCTTGAAGCCACAGAGTATTTGTTTGATTTGGGACATACCCATATATCATTTCTTTCGCCTCCGCCGGTCGATACCACTGCTGTCGAGGACCGGATTGAAGGCTTCATACAAGCACACGCCCAGCGGGGAATCATGGTAGATAAGGAGCTGTGGGTCAGTGACTTAACCTCGACATTGCCGAAGTTTTTTAACCCGGATAATATTGAACATGATCTCGCGCGCCTGGAATCCCATCTGAAGAGTCACCCAGACATTACTGCGCTGTTTGCCATTGAGTACAATATTGCCTTGCTCGCCAAGACAGCGGTGGAACGCCTGGGACTGCGCATCCCCGAGGATATCTCCATTATTTGCTTCGACAGTCCGCCGACACAACTTGGAGGAGGTTATGCCTTCACCCATATGCGCCAGAATGAAGAAGAGATGGGTCGGCTTGCGGTAGAGAATGTGCTGACAATTATGAACGGGCATTCTGTGCCGAATAAGGTAATGCTGGAGGCGAAGCTGATCCCCGGCAGCTCGACCGGACCTGCAGTTCGAAAGTAACGGCAACAGATAACGACGAACCCATTCAACCGGATGGGTTTTTTTATATCCAGATTCTTGAAATGATATATCATTAAGTCTAAAATATTGATTGACATATTATTTATATACCAATATACTATTTAATGAAAGCGCTTAATAACAATACAAAAGGGAGGTTGTTTCTACTGTACTCCTCAAATGAATTACCCCAATCCATACAACGGCTGGCTGCACAGGTTCGGACAATATTGCAAGACAGTCCAAAACTGGCGGACATGTTCGAACAATGTTTATCGAACACCTGGAATACAACAATAAAACGTAATAAAGACGGAAAGACCTTTGTCATTACTGGTGATATTCCTGCCATGTGGCTGAGGGATTCCGCCGCACAGGTCAGGCCTTTTCTGATCCTTGCCGCTGAAGATGAAGAAATAGCAGACATGATCGAAGGATTGGTTAAGCAGCAATTTGCTTTTATCGAGATTGATCCTTATGCAAACGCTTTTAATCAGGAGGCGGATGGACGGGGGCATCAGGAGGATCTCACAGCAATGAACCCCTGGATCTGGGAGAGGAAATACGAAGTAGATTCCTTATGTTATCCGATCCAGCTCAGCTATTTACTGTGGAAGAATACCGGACGGACCAGCCAATTTGATGCCGCTTTTGAAAAAGGGGTCCGGCGGATTATTGAACTGTGGACCACCGAACAGAACCATGAGCGCGATTCCCTCTATACGTTTCAACGCCTACATGGAGCACCAACGGATACGTTGGTCCGTGAAGGCAAAGGCAGCCTGACGGCCTATACAGGAATGACCTGGTCCGGGTTTCGACCAAGCGACGATGCCTGCGAATACGGCTATCTCGTCCCGGCCAATATGTTCGCTGCCGTTGTTCTCCGGTATGTGTGTGAAATTGCCGCTGAGGTGCTGAACAGCTCTGAGCTTGCAGCTTCCGCGCAACACCTGCTGGAGCAGATTGAAGGAGGTATCAGGCAACACGGTACTGTGGATCACCCTGAGTTTGGGACTGTGTATGCCTATGAGACAGATGGACTTGGTAGTGTGAATTTGATGGATGATGCCAATGTTCCCAGCCTGCTCTCCATTCCTTATCTCGGCTACTCTCCAGTTGATGATCCTGTATATATGAATACCCGCAGCTTCATTTTGAGCAAGCGTAATCCCTATTTCTATTCAGGCATAGCCGCAGCAGGCATTGGCAGCCCCCATACCCCAAACCGCTATATCTGGCCAATCGCCTTAGCAGTACAAGGAATGACTTCAGGAAATATAGAGGAACAGCAATCCATTCTTGACCGGCTGGTGCAGTGTGATGACGGTACCGGGTTTATGCATGAAGCTTTTCATGCAGATGATCCCAGCGCGTACACCCGTCCCTGGTTCTCTTGGGCCAATATGATGTTCTGCGAGCTGGTGCTCATGCGCTGCGGAATCGAAGTAAAGCGCAGCTAAATGAACGGCAACAATGACATACCAAATAGTCTGAGGGGGATGAAAACAATGAAGAAATGGTTGATTACAGCACTAACTCTGGTGACGGTCTCTGGCCTGGCCGCCGGGTGTGGCGGTAATTCTGGCAATTCCGGGGATGCCAATGCAGGGAAAAGCGGAACAGAGCAAGGCGGCAAGAGTGCAAAGAAGACAGAGCTTACTTTCTGGGGGGACTGGGGCGGAGAAGGCCAGAAGCAGTTCGAAACGATGGTCGATGCTTTTAACAAATCGCAGGATAAGATTCACGTGAAATACGTGCTGCAGCAGGATATGATCACTAAATTCCTTACTGCGGCCACGAACGGCGGTGCTCCTGACATACTTTTCTGGGACCGCTGGCGGACTTCACTTTATGCGCCCAAAAATGTGCTGCATCCGGTGGATGACTATTTAACACGTGATGGGATCTCCAAAGATGATTTTTACAGCGAATCCCTGAACGAACTTTCTTACGACAATAAATTGTACGGTCTGCCGCTTACAGTAGACGCTCGTGCACTATTCTACAATAAGAAGCTGCTGGCCGAGGCCGGGCTTCAGCCGCCGACGACTTGGGATGAGCTTGAAGCGGCGGCTGCGAAGCTGACCAAATGGAACGGAGACAAGCTTGAAGTAGCAGGCTTCTCCATGGCAGACCTGGGGTTGTTCAACATGTATCTCCAGCAGGCGGGCGGCACCATGCTGACCGAAGACGGGAAGACCAACTTCAACAATGAGCAGGGTAAGCAGGTGCTCGAATTCTGGGACCGGATGATGAACAAAGATAAAGTGTACAAAGTGGGCTTTGAGCTGGGGCTCGGAGAAGGCCAGGATGCTTTTGTTACCGGAAAAGTCGCTATGCTCTATTCAGGCCCATGGATGCTCAGCACTTACAATAAATACGGCAAAGACCTGGAATACGGCGTTGTTCCTCCGCCAGCAGGCCCTAACGGTGACAAGGGCAGTGTGATGGGCGGCTTCGGCCTGGTTATTCCTGAAGGCTCCAAGCATCACGATGAGGCCTGGGAATTTATCAAATGGTGGACGGCTAACAAAGACAACGCTCTGCTGTGGGCTAAGACCAGCTTGAACCTGCCTGGCTTCAAGCCTTCGATGGAGGACCCGTTCTTCAAGGATGATCCGCTGTGGAAACCTTTTATGGAAACCCTGGAATTTGCTAAGGTCCGCCCGTCGCATCCCGGCTATTCCGTGATGGAGACGGACGCCTTGGCGCCGAATCTTCAGCTTAACCAGCAGAACAAACTGAGTATTGAGGACACACTTAAGAAGTCTCAGGAGCAGGGAGACCAAATGCTTAAGGATAACGAAGTTGTGAAGTGACAGTTGTAGCAGCAGGGAGGCGGTGCCTCCCTGCTGTTATGAACCTTGCCGCATAATGAAGGGGGGAGTTGTATGGCTTCCATGAGAAAAGTGGAAAGACATCAGGCGCGGACTGCTTATTTGTTCATCACGCCTACAGTGCTGCTGTTCGTGGTCTTTACAATTATTCCAGTAGTAATGGCCTTATATCTCAGCTTTACCAATTATGATGTGCTTAGCCGAAATGACTGGATCGGGCTTGATAACTACCGGCGGCTGGCTCATGATGATCTGCTGTGGAAAACCTTTCGCAATGTGTTTCTGTATTCGCTGATTTTTGTGCCGCTCAATATCCTAATCTCACTGCTACTGGGACTGCTGCTCAGCCGGGCGTGGCGCGGGGTGAAGCTGTTCCGCACCTTTTATTATCTGCCTACGCTGACTTCAGCTGTCGCGGCAGCAACGGTATGGATCTGGCTGCTGCACCCGGAATTTGGGCTGATTAACGGTTTGCTCTCCTACGTTGGGATTACAGGACCGGCCTGGTTGTCCGAGACAAGAACGGCCATGCTCTCAATAGTCCTGCTGACACTCTGGCAGTCCGTCGGCTCTAATATGATTATTTATCTGGCAGGTCTGCAGGGCGTTCCGGATTATCTGTATGAATCGGCCCGGCTGGATGGTGCAAACAAAATGGATTGCTTCCGGTATATCACTTGGCCGCAGTTACGGCCGACAACTTTCCTGGTCAGTACCATGGCCATCATCGGTGCACTGCAGCTGTTTGACCAGGCTTTTGTTCTGACGCAGGGAGGGCCGGCCAATGTCACGAAGACACCGGTCTATCTGATCTACCAGCAAGGCTTTAACCAGCTGCAAATGGGCTATGCTTCTGCGCAGGCATTTGTGCTGGCGATGGCCATCCTGGTCTTTTCACTGATCAATATGCGGATATCCAAAGCGGAAGAGTCAGTCATTTAAACAGGGCTGCCCAGGAAAAAAGGAGGCTTACAGCTATGGGTGTTACCGGCGGCTCCGCCCTGAAGCGGGGCATTAACAAATCCATTTATTATATCGTATGTATCGTTATTGCTGTTGCCATGTTCCTGCCATTCTATTGGAGCGTACTAACGTCCCTGAAACCGGATGAGGAGATCTTTGCGATGCCGATCCAATGGTTTCCGAAGCATTTGACCTTTGATCATTACCGCAAAGCATTCTCGACCGTGCCATTTGCTTTATTTTTCTGGAATTCGCTTGTTCTTGCCGTATCTGGTGTATTGGCCAATTTATTCTTTGGCTCACTCAGCGGCTATGCTTTTGCGAAGCTGAAATTCAGGCTCAATAAGCCGGTATTCCGGGTGCTTCTGGCAGCGATGATGATCCCCGGCATCGTAACCATGATTCCGACCGTTTATGTGATGCGCCATATTCCATTCGCCGGAGGCAATGATCTTTTCGGCAGTGGCGGCAACGGACTGATGAACTCCTTCTGGGGCATTATTCTGCCGGGCGCATCCGGGACGTTCGCGGTGTTCTTCATGCGGCAATTTTTCCTCACCCTGCCCAGCGACATGCTGGAAATGGCCCGGATTGAGGGCTGCGGTGAATTTAAGATCTTTTGGCGCATTTATCTGCCGCTCACGAAACCTGCACTGGCTACCTTAAGCATCTTTACCTTTCAGGCAGGGTGGAACAGTTTCCTTTGGCCGATGATCGTCTTAAATGATCCGGATAAAGCGACCATTCAAATGGGGCTGCAGGCCTTTTCCTATAACTTTCAGACCGATTACGGGCCGATGATGGCCGGTGCGCTGGTCGCAATTCTGCCGATATTGGTGCTCTTTTTGGCCCTGCAGCGTTATTTTGTACAGGGCATTGCGTTCAGCGGTATTAAAGGGTAAGCAGCTACTGAAACCAGATCAGATATGAGGAGAGAGAGCCTTATGAAGCAATTGAAAATTGAGCCACGACTATGGGAGGAACGGGCGGACAAGGCGCAGGAAGCGCTGGATCATTATTTCTGGAACGAAGACATGGGCATGTACAACATTGAGACGCCTTGCCCGTATGGAGAATGCAACACTATATTTCACTATTGGTGGATGGCCCATGCCGTGGACACACTGGTGGACGGTCTGCTGCGGACAAGAGACAGACGGTACGAAGAACGTCTCGCCTCGCTGCATGAAGGTCTTCTCCGCCGCAATGGCGGAAGTTGGCCGAATGAGCTCTATGATGATATGGAATGGATGGCATTATCATGGCTACGTGCGTATCAGGCAACGGGGAAGGAGAGCTACAAGCAGACCTCATTAATTCTGTGGCAGGATATCAAGACGGGCTGGAACGATCATATGGGCGGCGGCATCGCCTGGCAGAAATCGCAGCTTGATTATAAAAACACCCCGGCCAACGCGCCTGCCGCCATCCTGGCTGCCCGGCTGTATCAGGCCTTCGGTGATCCGCAGGATCTAGAATGGGCAGAACGGATTCTAAGCTGGCAAAAGAAACATCTCGTCGACCCGGAGACCGGTTTTGTCTGGGATGGGCTGAACCGTGAGGGGGATGGCACAATCGATAAAGACTGGAAATACACCTACAATCAAGGAGTGTATATAGGCGCCGCAATTGAACTGTACCGGATTACGGATCAAGCCGGCTACCTTGAAGATGCCCGGCAGACCTTCGCCGCAGCCGTTGAAGAGCTAACCGGCCCGCAGCTCAGGGTGTTGCCGGATGAAGGAGGCGGAGATGGCGGTCTGTTCAAGGGCATACTGGTCCGCTATACCGCCGAACTTGTAAAGTCCGATCCTGAGGCCAGAGAGGCTGCATCCTTTCTACAAAGAAATGCGGAACTGCTTTGGGAGAGAGGGAAGGCGGAAAGTGCGTTGTTTGGAACGGACTGGTGCCGCCCGCCCGGCGGCATTGTGCAGCTAAGCTCCCAGCTCAGCGGCATAAAGCTGCTGGAGCGGATGGCTGAGCTTGGCACTATTATCGGTGAATAATTAACGCCAGATGGGGATGATCCTATGGACATTTTTGCTGAAGTTTCAGCAAAGGCTGACTGGAAGGGACGTGCGGACTGGTTCCAGCGCTGCCTTCAGCAGCATTATTACAATGAAGAGACCGGTATTATGAATCAGTGGTTTCCCAAAGCGTATATCCGTCCGGACGACAACTTCTATTATTGGTGGCAGGCCCATGTGATGGATGTGCTTGTCGATGCTTATGAACGTACGGGAGATCCCGCAGCTCCCCTGCGTATCCGCGAATTCAGCCGTTGTCTGCGTGCTTATAATGGCGGTACCTTTTCCCATAATTATTATGATGATATGGAGTGGACGGCACTTGCGCTGCTGCGGGCGTACCAGGCTACCGGGGAAGAAGAATACAAGAATGCGGTGCTGGAGCTGTGGTCTGATATTCAAACCGCGTGGAACAGCCATTTCGGAGGAGGAATGGCCTGGAAGAAGGATCAGCTGGATTATAAGAACACCCCGGCTAATGCACCAGCCGCCATTCTGGCTGCCCGTTTGTACGGATTGTTCCGGGATCCGGAGGATCTGGAATGGGCGGTCCGCATTTACGAATGGAACAAAGCCCATCTGGTGGATCCCGGCTCCGGCTTTGTATGGGACGGAATTAACAGGCTGGGAGACGGCCGGATTGATTATGACTGGGAATTCACTTACTGCCAGGGAGTGTTTCTTGGAGCGGCGCTTGAACTGTACCGTGTTATAGGAGAGCAGCAATATTCAGACGATGCTCTGCGGACAGCCGACACAAGCATACGCCGATTGTGCCACCCGGTTACATTCATGCTGCCTGATGAAGGCATTGACGACACCGGATTGTTCAAAGGAATTCTGATCCGCTACTGGGTGCAGCTGGAGAAGCAGTTTCCTGGAACACTGCCTATCCGTAAAGTTATCCTGGCGAATGCCCATGCTTTATGGACGAAAGGACTGGACCACGAGCTGGGACTCTGCGGCCCTTCTTGGGAGCATAAGCCTTTACTGCCGGTTCAGCTCAGCGTGCAGCTGAGTGGATTGATGCTGCTTGAAGGTGCAGCCGCTTTGGAAAATCAGCGGAACGAGTGAGCAGGGGATTTCAGCTTATCTAGGATACATTTCTAATCTAACCATACTGAGAATTGCAAACAGCATGTCTCCATTCCTACTGGGAGACGTGCTGTTTAATTTGCAGGCTTCTATTCTTTCGTCATAAAAACACTATGGGGTCTTCAATGTAATCCGTAAACGGACTATAGTATTCAGCTCTTGTACTCACTTGCCCGCTCCATTCTGTATTTATTTTTTATGTAAAGAACGTCATAATGAACTAACGACAATTATAAGTATATATAAATTAATATCGTTGTAAATACAACAATATTGGACTGGCAGGTGATTGAATGAAGGAGATACTTCGTGAAGTTGGAATGATTGCGAGGGCATTAGATTCTATAAGTAATATAGAGTTCAAGGAACTAGATCTTACAAAAGGGCAGTATTTATATCTGGTTCGAATATATGAGAATCCGGGAATTATTCAAGAAAAGCTGTCGGAAATGATAAAGGTGGACCGAACAACAGCAGCACGTGCGATTCAAAAGCTTGAAATCCAAGGCTTTATTGAAAAGAAAGACGATGAAACGAACAGGAAAATTAAAAGGCTATTTACAACTGAAAAAGGTAAGCAAGCGTACTCTTTTCTAAAGAGAGAAGGGGATCATACCGATTCGGTTGCGTTAGCAGCATTTTCTGAAAAAGAACAAGAAACATTGTTTCGTCTTCTACTAAGAGTCAGAAAAAATGTTGAGGTTGAGTGGGAATCCGTAAAGAAGGGGAATAAAAGGGAGTACTGATATCAGAAGCGGCAGTCTAGGATTTTATTATCCAATCCAAGACTGCCGCTGGTTTATTATTGAATTCAGTTAGAGTTTAACTTCTTCGTTCCGGCTTGGATCGCTGTATTTATAGATACCAGGGTTCAGTTCAATCTTTTCATCAAAGGGAATACCTTTGTAGCTATCGATATTAACCCCTGTAGATACCATACCCTTAGGTGTAATTTCAGGTACTATTTCTTTGCCATTAATCCGTACCGTAGTTTGGTTAACACCCTTGAAGCCAGGGGATTCGGAATGGGACTCGACCATCAAATTTCCGCCCTCAATATAATACGTGAATTGAATATCAAATCCATCCACATTAAGTTTGGCGAACTGCTTTTCTTTCTTTGGTTTATTTAGCGTGATCCAATTCTTAGAGGTATCCCGTTTTTCAATGACAGCATCTTTTAATTTAAGTTTCATTGGAACATCAGACCAGTCCTTATACCACTCCGAAGATTCAAATTCAAATAAATGCTGATAGCTTCCGGGCTGATCTCCTTTTAAAACCCGATCCCCGGCGATTGTTTTATCCCCTATAACCAGTTGAGCAGTTTTATAGTGGACAATTCCTTTTTTAAGCGATTCTTCTTCATTGATTAGGATCTGGATAACTAAAGGGGTGATCACCAGCTGATCGAACGTTATGCCTGTCTTTTTTTGGACTTCAGGACTGGTGTACAATTTCTTAGTGAACATAGCTTCACTTGCCTTTTTTCCATCTGCTTTAAAATCAAACTTCCAACTGCCCGAAATCCGTTTAGCTTCTTCAATGTAACTAAAATGAAGACTGGCATCCTTCCAATCGGGTTCAGTCATATCGAATACCTGTTCAATAAACAAATCCGAACCTTCGCTAGGCATGATGGTGGGAACTGCTTCTTTCACTTGCCCACCAGCATTAACTACCAGTTGCGGGGTGCCGCGTCCCAAGTCAGATGGTGAAGCAGCGACTCTATAGCGGATAATGGTTTGATTTGAAGCTTGTCGAACGGATTCAATATGGAGGGTTGGATACTGTGTAGATCCGGTAACAATCGTATCTCCTCCTTGAGGTTTAGATTCTAAGGGAATATCCCTTTTACGGAGAAAAATAAGATTTTGCGCTTCAAATTTGTAGTCTTTTTTATCATCCTTTAATGTATCAGGGGTTTCGTATACACCAAGGAGTTTCTTGCTTTCCGGGTCGTATTCTAAATTGCCGTATACTTTTGCCTCGCTACCGGATTCACTTGTCATGGTATTTTTCTCTGTAGCAATTCCAATATATTGGCTTAGGTCGGTTTTAGTGTCCAGAGATATGAGCATTTTCATTTTTTCTCCATCTGTCACCACACCGTTCAAGTTCATTGTAACTCCAGAACTGGAAGCTTGGAGATCATACTGCTGGCCGATACCGTTTTTTAATGCATTGGTCACACTACGGCCACCAATTTTATCCCAATTGATCGTCATACTAGCGTATACAGGAATGGCGACAAGCAAGATACATGAGAAAACGATACTGATGGGAACAACCTTCATACGATGTCTAGGAATATTCTGCGAAGGCTGCAGATTTATTTGGCGTTGATATGCTTCTTTTTCTATGGCTGTCCACATTAAATCATAATCCGGCAGGGGAATGTTCTTATCCTTTTCAATATACTGATTCATTGCTGCTCATCTCCTTTAGTTGAGTTCCAACCATTTTGCCCTTTAACAGCTTGAGCCCCTTATTTAGTCTGGATTTTGCAGTTCCTTCGGGTATGTCCATCACTTTAGAGATCTCGGGTACAGTTAATTCGTTAATAAAACGAAGGACTACTACCATTCTGATTTTGTCGGGAAGCTTACTATATAAGCCTTGAATTTCTTTTTTTGTTTCCCGGCGATTTAAATGCTCTTCGACAGGGTTGGAATCCTGAGACCTGGATAGTAAATAATTACGTAATTCTTTCATCACTCCTGTTTTACGCCTTCTGATCAGGCTGTTACACTCATTCGACGCAATTCGCAAAATCCACGATTTCAGGTTTCTTACCTTTGATCTATCTGCCAAAATCACTTTGACAAATACCTCTTGGCTAATATCCTCAGCATCAGCCTGATTTTTCATCAAATAGTAGCAAAAATAATAAACATCTTCTTTATAGAGCTCGAAAATTTCCCGGTCAGTCATTCTGCTGCACCTCCTTTTTTGTTGTTCTCATGAATAAGACAGATAGAGGCTAGCCATCGTTCATTTTATGTACACTATAGTTTTGACAGTAGACTCCGAGAATGAGAGAATATTGTTTTGTAGAAGCTACAGATTTCAAAAAAATTTTGGAGGCATATCAATGAATCAGCGTTTTCGTATCACACGATCAATGCAGGAAAACAATGCGGAGCCATCCATCTCTTTGGATGAATGCAAAGATTACTTTGCAGCTAAGCCCGACTTTGCATACTCACAGGTTTTTACCGTAAAAGGCCCGGAAAGCAACATGTCCATTGATGGAGACTTTTTTATGTGGAAGCAGGGGGATGTGGAAATTCCTTTCCGGCTTTACATGGGTGATTTGTATGTAGCTATTTCCAACGAAGCTGTAGTTCCCAAAATGATTGAAATTGCAACGGAACTGCAAGCTGATATAGTTGAAGGGTAAAACACCAATCAAGGAGGCCATTATGCTGCCGATACATCCTCAAGACATCCAAACTGTAATCGACCGCCTCACCGGTCAGGAACTTTACCTGCACCTTGAACTCACCACAGGCGCCTACGCCAGTCATTTGGACAGCAGCCGGCCAACGGCTTCGGCGTTCATCACCAACGCGGCCGTCTCATATACGCATGGCTCCATCTCCGGTACAGGTCCTTACCGGGTCGGATTAAAGACAGCAAACGGCTGGATCTATGCAGAGGGCCTTACGCATGTTGATGAGAATGAGCATGAACGCCTAATCATGGCTGGGCACGACAGTCAAGGAAAGCTAATTGTGTCATTGCAATTAAGCCGGGAAAAGTTCTAATGAAAGCGGAGGATCAAGCAGCCATGAATACTAAACAAGCCAAACATGAGCGCATCTTAGTGATATTTCCCCATCCCGATGACGAAGCATTCGTTGCATCAGGGACATTGGCTATGTACATAGAAGGCGGCGCTCAAGTCACCTATGCTTGTCTGACACTAGGGGAGATGGGCCGAAATATGGGCATCCCGCCGTTCGCGAGCCGTGTCAGCTTGCCAGCAATCCGCAAGGAGGAACTGACAGCGTCTTGCCATGCGATTGGCATTCAAGACTTAAGGATGCTCGGCTTCCATGATAAGATGATTGAGTTCGAAGACCAGCAGCTGCTGGACTCCCGCATCCTGTCACTGCTCCAGGAATTGACCCCGTCGCTGGTCATCACCTTCTATCCAGGGTACAGTGTGCATCCCGATCATGATGCCACCGGGGCCGCCGTCATCCGAACCATCAGCCGGCTCCCCGCGGCAGAACGGCCGCTTGTGTACTGCAGCGCCTTCGCCAGCAATCACGAGAGGGTAATCGGGAAAGCAGATGTGACCGTAGACGTAACATCATTCCTTGTTAAGAAAATGGCCTCGATTACGGCGCACCGTTCACAATTCCAAGCGGCGGAACTTGTCGGCAACCGGGAGCTGAGTGAGGAAGAAATCCGCGACCGGTTCGGCACAGAGCAGTTCTGGACCTACCGGTTCGATTCATCTCTATGATATAGAAACAGGTTTATGGACAAATCCCCCTGCCTAAAGGCAGGGGGATTTGTTAAATTCCACTTAAATGCTGAACCAACATTCCAACAAACCGCTTAGCCATTTGTTTATCCTGAAGTTCGCTGTTCCAACCGCCCTTGGGAACCAAGCTCATTTTCTGAAGTAAACCCATCATAGACATGAAGATAAAATGAGCGGTTTTCAAGGGCTCAGTATCTGACTTTAACGATCCATCTTTAAACCCAATGTCCAGAGCATCCAATAGGAAATGGCGTTCTTTTTCCCGGTTCACAAAATTATTGTACTGCTCTTTGAGCTCATCACTTGAGTCGTAGGCTTCATAATGCAGGTCGAAGAGAAGAATAAACTTGATGTACTCTGGATGTTGCGAAGCATAATCAATCCAAGCCTCCAGCATCGAAGTAAGCATTTGTTTACCATTCATTTCGGCTGAAGCTGCTCTTCCGACAAATTGGGTCATACTCTGGAGAATTTCCATCTGGATCTCAAAGATCAGTTCATCCATAGATTGAAAATGCTTATAGAATGTAACCCGGCTTACACCGGCCACGAGGCATACATCTTTAATATTAACTTTGAGAAAGCTTTGCTTCATAAAAAGTTCCTTAGCCGCAGCAATTAGTTCTTCCCGGTTTTTGTTTCTCAAATTCTGATGCCAGTTCTCAGTCATAGGCAGCAATCCGTTCTTTATCATTTTTTGGCTTTCGCAAGGTTAAGAAAAGAGCAGATGTAAGGATAAGTGCACCAAAAATATAGGGTATATTCATGTGTTTGTCAAACAATTGCCCCGCTAAAATCGGCCCAAGTATATTTCCTATGCTGGTATACGTTGTATTTAATCCGGCAGCATATCCTTGCCGATCACCAGCTGAGTTGGCAATCAGCGTACTTACCGTTGGTCTTAAGAATGCATTAAAGGCAAAAATGATGGCAGATACTACGATCAGATAACCTAAATTAAACTTGATGATCATCAAGAGCAAACTTATTGCCGTGATCACCAAAGATAGACGTATAAGTTTCATCTCGCCTAGCCGCTTAATAAGATAATCAAGCAGCCAGATCTGCACAATGATGCCTATAACTGCACCTACCGTAATGATAATTGAGATTTTAGCGGCATCAAAACCATACTTTTGTTCGACAAATAAGGCATACACCGTTTCATAATTCATCAAACCAAATGTCATGATTAGAATGAGTAGGAGATAGCGGAAATACGAAGTCCGGAATGAATTTAGGATCAGGTTGCGAAGGGGCTCCCGGCGTACCCGTTTACCATCCAATACCTATGCTGAATCTGTTTATCGCTTTATTGGGACAAGGTATGGTCATCCCCATTCTTCCTGAATGCCCTCCTGCGAATGGTTTACACTAAGTAAAGAATAACACAATGTAAATCATTCTAATTGAAAGAGAGAACATTGTAAATAATAAATACAATTCTTTTAACTTGAATGAATAGTTGAGAAATTAGAAATTACCATATGACTCCGAGGGGTACTTAAGCTATAATGAGTTCTAAAAAAAGAAAATGGGGCGTTATGAAATGAATCAGTATAAAGGTGAAAAAAGCCTGCTCTCGGAGAAAAAGGAACGTTTCTCCTCCAGCGGCTTTATTTTGGCGGCCATCGGCAGCTCGGTGGGTCTGGGAAATATGTGGAAATTTCCTTATATTACAGGAGAAAATGGCGGAGCGGCTTTCTTCCTGCTCTTCATCGTCTGTCTGGTGCTGATCGGCTTGCCTGTGCTATTGGCCGAACTCGCCATCGGACGCAGCGGCCGCGGAAGCGCGGCAACGTCGTTCATCCGTGCCGGAGGCGGGAAAGGGTGGAAGGCAGCTGGAATACTGCAAGTGATTGCGCCTTTTCTAATTCTCTCCTTTTATATCATTGTTGCAGGTTGGACGCTGCACTATGCAATGATTGCTTTCAATGGACAACTGTTCAGCACGACTGATTATGCAGGTGAATTTGGCTCATTTATCTCAGGGTACTTGCCGATTGTCTGGCAGGGTGTAGCCATCCTGATTACTGCGGGAGTAGTTATCCTGGGGGTATCGGGCGGAATAGAGAAATTCAATAAAGTATTGATTCCCGGCCTGATTGTACTCCTTATCGTATTGATGATTCGTGCATTGACCTTGCCGGGTGCAGATAAAGGGGTTTCCTTCTTCCTCAAACCGGACTTTTCGGTACTGACGGCAGAATCCGCGCTGGTCGCCTTGGGACATGCCTTCTTCTCGTTGTCGCTCGGAATGGGGATTCTTTTGACTTACGGTTCATATGTGGATAAAAATCAGTCGCTGGGCACCGCTACACTTGCGATAGGAGCCGGAGATTTGATCTATGCGTTTATCGCCGGATTGATTATTTTCCCGACTACATTCTCGTTCGGCATTGCTCCTGACCAAGGACCTTCGCTGATTTTCATCGCTCTGCCGGCGGCTTTCTCAGCTATGCCGTTAGGTTCGTTCTTCGGTGGTCTGTTCTTCATCCTGCTGGCGATTGCCGCCTTGACCTCAGCTGTATCCCTGCTTGAAGTGCCCGTATCCTTCGCGATGGAGCGCTGGAACTGGAGCCGTCAACGTTCGGTTTGGGTATTGTCTCTGGTGTGTTTTCTGCTCGGTATTCCTTCAGCAATGTCGCTGGGAATGTTCCCTGAACTTACGTTTGGCGGCAAAGCCCTGTTCGACTGGATGGATTTCATTACCTCCAACATTATGCTGCCGCTTGGCGGTCTGCTGATCACCATTTTTGCCGGTTATTTCTGGAAGGGGGCAGCAGAAGCGGCTGGACTACAAGCGCGCTGGTTCCGCATCTGGTTGTTCATGCTCCGGTATATTGCGCCTATTCTGGTATTCCTGGTGTTGCTGCATACCTCGGGAATCCTTAAATTCTAATTCAACAACCTCATTGCAGAATGAACAAAAGAACTCTACAACCCATGTGGTTGTAGAGTTTCTTTGTTTAGAGCATCACCTAAGATTCTTCCAGTTGTCGCAAGTTCCTGTGCCGCCAACTCATGAATACCAGAGACAATGCAATGACTGAGAGGATCACACCAAGCAGTCGAAATCCCCCAGCGCTGAACTTACCTCCCATTATGATGCCCAGCAATAAGGAAGAGAGAATAGTTCCCAGATATCTTGATGTCATAAATACGCCGGATGCTACACCTATCATTTCTTTTGGCGAGCTTTTGAACAGAGCCACTTGCATACCGACATTATTTAACCCGTTCCCAATACCGAATGCAGCCAACGACACGCATACACTGATAACCGGTGAAGTTGGATTCATGGTCACCATCCATACCGATCCTAGTGTCATTAGTATTCCGGATGTCAGCAATGCGGGCCCTGGTCCTGATTTATCTATCCATCGCCCGGCTAGTGGAGAAACAATGAGCGAGCATAAGCCTAAGCTTAGCATCAGAATCCCTGTATGGGATTCGCTGACATGACGTACCATTTGCAAGTAGGACGGAAGCCCGAAAAAGAGTGAGTAATATAGTACGTTAACAAGCATGAATTCGAGATTAACCCAAGTCATTTCAGGATATTTGGCGAATGTGCGTAAAGGAATAAAGGGTGAGGCCGCTTTTAACTCATGGCGTACGAAAGCCACCAGTGCAAAAAGGCCAATCAGTCCGATAATGACAGGACCCAACGAGACATGGCCAGATGATTTTGCTGACAGTAATCCCACCAGCAAGGCGACCAGACCCACGATAAAGAGCAGAATCCCTGTCGCATCAATCAAATCACACCATTTACGGAACGACATCTGGGATGAAACGGATGTTGGCGGTTCGTCCTTAGGAATCATCCTCCAAGCTAACACAAAGCTCGTAACCACGAACGGAATATTAACGAGAAAAATCGCAGACCAATCCCACCATTGAATCAAAACTCCACCGATAAAGGGACCGATAGCGGCCGCACCGGATAGGAAAATGGACATCACGGACAGCGCAGCCGCCTGTTTCTCAGTAATATGAATTCGTACAATGGCCATTCCAACTGCAACCATCATGCTTGTTCCGATGGATTGCACAATGCGGAATACAATGAGCCACCCAAAGGTGGGGGATAGCGGAGCTAATAATGATGCAACGAAGGCTACAACAAGACCGGTTAGAAAGATCTTTCTGCGCCCGAATAGATCACTGGCCTTCCCCATGACAGGTTGAGCGATAGCACTCGCAATATAGAATGAGAAAATGATCCAGGATACCTCTGTAAAATCAAGCTGATACACCTTTTGCAGCCTTGCTATAGCCACGGAAATCATCGAAGAATTTAATGGGTTCAATAGGATCCCCAGACCCACGGAGATCATCAGCCACCTGCTGCGAGCATTCATTTTTGGTCCTCCCCAAGTGTATTGATATTATCGTACTTGAGATTGATTATTTATTCCAACGCCTTTTATGTTATTATTTCATAGACTGGAAGGAATGAGAGGGGGATGAAATGGAACTTCTTCAACTGCAGTATTTTCTCGTAGTAGCCCGGCTGGAGCATGTGACCGAAGCAGCGCGGACCCTGCACGTTACCCAATCCTCATTAAGCAAAACGATTCAACGTCTGGAAGAAGATCTGGGAGTCCCGTTATTCGACCGGATAGGAAGGAAGCTACGCTTGAATGAGTTCGGAAGCCAATTCCTCCGCAGGGCAGAAAGGGCTTTGTTTGAACTGGAACAGGGAAAGCAGGAGCTGCGTGATTTATCCTCCCCGGAACAAGGCACACTTGAACTTGCGGTGACTGCCGCGAGCACGTTGCCAAATATCCTTCGGGAGTTTCGAAAAAAGCGGCCAAATGTCCAATTTCATGTGCAAATGCTGACTACGCATGAAATGGTTAAGCTTCTTCACAGCGGAGAAGTCGATTTCTGCTTGTCCTCACCTGCCATAGAGGAGGAGGATATTGAATGCCAAATAGTCTTCATTGACCCCATTCTTGTAGCGGTTCCCAAAGGCCATCGCCTGGCAGACCGAAGCAGCATTTCCCTGACAGAATTAAGGGATGAAGAGTTTATCGGTGTAAAGAGAGGTTATGGTACCCGCGATTTAGTGGACAATGTATGTAAATCTGTTGGCTTTGAACCTAGATATGTGTATGAGGGGGATGAACCAGCAAGGCTAAGTGCCCTTGTGGAGGCAGAAATCGGCATCGCTTTTATACCAAGCACGGCAAGGAATTCTAGGGAACAGATTCACTATCTCCAAGTTGAAAATCATGACTTGGCGCGTGAGATCGCATTATTGTGGCACAAAAGCCGCTACATTTCGCCGGCTGCTCTGGAATTCCGTGAGGTCGTTGTAAACTATTTTAAGCCATTGACCTGAACATACAGGCGATGGCTTTTTTTAAAATATAAAAATTTATATGCTTCAGGGTATAAATTATCCTTCTATTTCTCGCTGAAACGGATACCGCCCTTTAGAGGACGGTATCCGTTTCACTCGTTTGACACAGAAGTGTTTCTCTTCTCTATCGACGCCGCTCAGATGATATGTTATCATGATAAACTGATAACGTGTTAATGAGCTAAAGCGCAGCATACAGTGTGTCATTTACTAGGGGGATTAGAGAGATGAAGAGAAAAGGATTATTGATTTTATTCGTAGCTATGGCAATTGCAGTGATCGCAGGCTGCTCCGGTTCAAAAGGTGATGACGGCAAACTGGTGATCGGTATAGATGATAAGTTTGCTCCGATGGGCTTCAGAGATGACAACAATGAAATTGTCGGTTTTGATATTGACTATGCGAAAGCAGCAGCCGAGAAAATGGGCAAAGAGATCACCTTCCAGCCCATTGACTGGTCGGCTAAGGAATCGGAACTGAACAGCGGACGCATTGATATGATATGGAACGGGTACACCATAACAGACGAGCGTAAAGAGAAGGTGTTGTTTACCAAGCCTTATCTGGAGAACAGCCAGGTTGTAGTCGTGCTGGCGGATTCGGCGCTGTCGAAGCTGAATGATCTGGCCGGAAAAGAAGTCGGACTGCAAAGTCTTTCGTCGGCTGCCGATGCCTTGAATGCCAGTCCAATCAAAGCAGAGATTGACAAGGTATCCGAATTTCCGGACAATGTGCTTGCCCTGACGGACCTGAAGTCGAAACGCCTGGATGGAGTGGTTATTGACGAAGTGGTGGCAAGATATTACATGTCTAAGGAGACCGGTACTTATAAGCTTCTGGATGAATCACTGGCTCCTGAGCAATATGGTATCGGGATTAAGAAAGGCAATGAAACACTGCTTACTGAGCTGCAGAAGGCTCTGGATGAACTAAGCAGTGATGGAACGGCTGCCGAAATTTCAACGAAGTGGTTTGGCGAGAACAAAGTACTGAACTAGATTGTTTCCTTTAGGAGTCGGTTGAAGATATGAATATAGATTACATTATAAAAATTGCCGGGCCGATGCTTGAAGGTGCACGGACGACCGCCTTGCTGTTTCTGATTGTCATCGTGCTGTCCATTCCGCTAGGGATGCTGGTCACACTGATGGCCAAGAGCTCAATTAAACCGCTAGCTTGGCTTGCGCACACTTATATTTACGTCATGCGCGGAACTCCGCTACTGCTGCAGCTGTTATTCTTCTGCTTCGGCTTGCCGCAGATTCCGGTCATTGGGGAATATCTGGTCATGGACCGCTTCGTTGCGGCCAGTCTTGGCTTCATCCTTAATTATGGTGCTTATTTTGCCGAAATCTTCCGTGGCGGGATGCTCTCGATTGATAAAGGACAACATGAGGCGGCTAAGGTTCTCGGGCTCAGCAAATGGCAGACCCTGCGCAAGGTAATTCTTGCCCAGATGTTCCGGGTTGCATTGCCTGCGGTAGCCAATGAATCCATTACTCTGGTCAAGGACACTGCGTTGCTCTATGCCGTAGCTGTACCAGAGCTGCTGAATTACGCGAAGACGGCGGTGAACCGCGATTTTACGGTGACCCCATTTGTAGTTGCCGGCGTTATTTATTTGCTGATGACATTAATACTAACGCTGTTCTTCAAGGCACTGGAGAAACGTTTCAAATTTGAGTAGAAGGGCTGTCCAATTATGAGTAGTATGATTGAAGTTAAGCAATTGCAGAAATCTTTCGGCAGCCTCGATGTGCTGAAGAAGATTACCTTTGATGTGAAACCGGGAGAAGTCGTGGCAGTGATCGGTCCTTCCGGTTCCGGAAAAAGTACGATGCTGCGCAGTCTTGTTCATCTGGAGGAGGTTACCGGCGGAAGTATCCTTATCCATGGCAAACCGTTGGTAGAGAACGGCAAATACGCCAGCAATGCAGATATAAGGGAGATTACCGCGACCATGGGCATGGTGTTTCAGCACTTTAATCTGTTCCCTCACCTTAGCGTACGGGGGAATCTGGAGCTTGCTCCACGAACGCTGAAGCGGGAGGGCACTCAGGATATTGCCGCCAAAAGTAAGGAATTACTCTCCAAAGTGGGTCTTGCCGATAAAGCGGAGGTGTACCCTTCCATGTTGTCAGGTGGACAGAAGCAGCGGGTAGCTATCGCCAGAGCGCTGATGCTGAACCCGGACATCCTGTTGTTTGACGAGCCGACCTCGGCACTTGATCCCGAGCTGACCGGTGAGGTGCTGCGTGTCATCCGCCAGCTTGCGGACGAGAACATGACGATGATTATCGTCACGCATGAGATGAACTTTGCCCGCGATGTGGCGGACCGAGTATTCTTCATGGATAACGGGGAAATTGCCGAATCGGGAACACCGGAGCAGATCTTTGGCAGCCCGCAGCTGGAGCGGACCCGGACGTTTTTGAATCAGGATTAGCAAGAGTATCAAATATGAAAACAAACTTGCACGTATGAATAAACGCAATATACAGCATCCTATTACTGTAGTATACATGATGCATTTCCAGAGGAGGCTACCCGAGATGAGCCAGCAGAAGCAAAGAAAAGAAGCTGGGTGGAAATCCCGAAAGCAGGACCAGCACCCCCATGGTAAAATCAAGTCGCTGAAAGAGCTTTCCAGCGAGTATGATGCGGAACATACTACGTCGTAACCTGGCACAAGGCGGTAGGTTGCCGATTCCCTTCGGCAGCCTATTCGGACCGCCCGCTGATCTGGAACATTTGTCAGAATACATAGTTCCAGACTGGGTTATTTTCTTCCTTTGCCTGGGATTGGAATATGCCTAATGGACTCAATGGGGTGGTATAGCAGCATCCATGGACCTGAGTAACGCATTACATCCTTAATTCTTTGACGGTAATCCTGTTTGTAACAATGGATTGGGCATTTTGCGCAAGCCGTTTTCTCCTCACCGAATCGACAGAGCGATAGTCTGTTCCTCGCATATACATTTAACTCCTGACATTCGTCGCAGAAGGCTGTTTGATGATGTTTTTTCCTGCAATAGATACGAATCATTTTTGATACCAATTCTTGTTCTCTTCGAATTCTAGGCCCCTCATTTAATTGCTTTTTCACTTCTCTTGTCATGTGCGAAAAGTTCCTTTCAGTGTTATAAGAATACATTAACTCTATTTAGTAAAGAAAATGGGTATTACTCTTTACATTTTCAAGGCATTTTGCGAAGGCCAACATGCATTTGTCCTACTCAGGACAGGTGCTCAAGCAGGAAGTTAGAGAGAACGTGAGTGGCTATGGAAAAAACAGGCTAAAGGTATATGATCATTACGGCATCAAACGAACGGACACCAAACCGGCTCCCGCGGAGGAGTTCAAGGTGAAACTTCAAGGGACCAAGGCTACATTAACCTGGAAAACGCCTTTCACCAGCAAGGAACAGGTAAGGGGATTCCGTATTTATGAAAAGGATGATAAAATCAGCAAGTATTGGAGCCTTTATGTGCCGGTAAAGCCGGGAACGACGCAATATAGCACCGTTATCGAGCATTTAAATCCAGAGCTCCAATTGCATTTATTTTGTTTGTTCATACTCCGTTCATATTGCCGTTACAGGGAGTACATGTTTGTCATGTAAACTTTGCAATAACGGCCCGCTTAAGGCAGTCCAATACACAGATAAGGACAGGAGAAGATGAGTATGAAACGACAAGAAGAGGGTACAAAAAAAAGGATGCGCAAACCACTTCGCATAATCCTTAAATCTATAGGAGCTTTAGCAGGATTAATGGTACTTTTTCTAGCCATTGTTTTTATTGTTAATCTGGTTTGCAACAAGGTGGAGCAAGGTAAAATAGAACCCTATGGCCAGTTAGTATCTGTAGACGGAAAACATATGAATGTGCTGATCCAAGGGGAAGGCAAAGAAACAGTCGTGCTCCTGCCGGGTTTTGGAACAGCATCTCCAGCACTTGATTTTAAGATGCTGGTAGATGAACTATCTCCGTTCTACAAAGTTGTCGTGGTTGAGCCTTTCGGCTATGGATTAAGTGATGAAACCGATAAGGAGCGGACTGCAGACAATATGGTAACTGAAGTTCATGAAGCTTTGCAGCAGCTCAATATTGACCGGTTCACGCTAATGGGCCATTCCATTGCAGGTATTTACGGATTGAATTATGTTAACAAATATCCAAACGAAGTAAATGCATTTATCGGAATCGACAGCAGTGTGCCAACCCAAGGCGGAATGGATGCTGGATTCCCATTAAAAACGTTTAAATTCCTCAATAAATCAGGTCTCTTAAGATTGATCAAAAAAGTAGGGGAGGACCCCTATGCTTCGTTAGCATTTGATGCCCACACCGTAGAGCAATCGAAAATGATTGCTAATAAAAATAATAATAATGACACTACTTTAAATGAAATGAAGAATATTTCTTCTAATTTTAAAGCGGCTCAACAGTTGAAATTCCCAAAAAATCTTCCCGTTCTATTGTTTATCCAAGCGGATAATAAATCTGTTGAAGGCTGGATACCACTGCATGAAGCGCAGGCCAAAGACTCTGTACGTGGAAAAGTCATAAAACTTGAAGCAGATCATTATTTGCACCACACCAAATCCAAAGAAATCGTTGAAGACTTCAGGGAGTTCATGAAGCAAGCAAGCTGAGACAAGCAGAGGAGCGGACATTTAGCGTAACTGCAAAAAGAGATCACAAATAATAGCGGTCTTTAGCAAAACTTCCCGTCGCCAGACGGGAAGTTTTTTAATTTGCCCATCAGTTAACCTAGGTAATCCCGATAAAACTTCCTGGGCAAATAAGCAAATAATTGGTGCATATAAAAAAATAAAATATCCTATTGAAACGTTTCCAAAATGGTGATAGAATAAATTCAACAAGTGAATGAAACGTTTCATTCAGTAAATGAAACGTTTCCAAATAGAAAGGCAGGTGCAACATGGCTAGTATTAAGGAGGTTGCTGATATTGCCGGCGTTGCAGTTGGGACCGTTTCCAGAGTCATTAACAACCACCCTTCAGTCAAACAGGAGACCCGCGAGAAGGTACTAGCTGCGATCAAAGAAATAAATTATGTACCGAATGAGGTGGCAAGAAATTTCAAGATGCAGAAGTCTATGATGATTGCACTTTTGCTTCCTACAATAAGGCATCCCTTCTTTTCCGAGCTTACCTACTATATTGAAGATGAATTGGATCATCATGACTACAAATTGATTCTGTGCAACAGCAAGGGCAAGCCCGAAAAAGAACTATATTATTTTGATATCCTGAACCAGAATAAGGTCGCAGGGATCATAGCTATTACTTACAACGATATCGAACATAGTGTTGTGAAAGACATCCCGCTGGTTTCAATAGACCGCCATTTCAAAGATGAGATTTCCTGCGTTACCTCGGATAACTATAACGGCGGGCGTATCGCGTTACAAGAGTTGCAAAAGGCAGGGGTACGGCATCCGGCCTACCTAGGTTATATCGCGACGTCGATCCAGGGCGAAGTGGACTTGAGAAAAGTCGGTTTTATGGATGCTGCCAAGGAGTTGGGACTGCCCCAAGCCGATTATGAAATACCTGATCTCGATGAGGATTTATTGAACCCCCATCTTGATCAGATCTTAACAGCTGCACAGTATAAAGAAGTTGACGGGGTGTTTGTGAATGGTGACATGCTGGCAGCTCGATATATTAAGCGGGCACGAGAACACGGAATCCAGGTTCCGGAAGACGTGAAGGTAGTAGGTTATGACGGAATTCAGAAAGATGATTTGTTTTATCCTTTCTTATCCACCATTGTACAACCTGTTGAAGAAATGGCCCGGACGGCAGTACGTCTACTAATCCAAAAAGTAGAGGGCGTGGAGCTTCATAAAGATCTCTACCGCCTACCGGTAACATTCAGACAAGGCGGGACCACTTAAGGTTATAACATTCGCTATAGAACTTTGTTCTTATAGCGGATGTAACAATATATGTAAGTGCTTTATATGTTAAATATGCATAAAGGAGGAAACTTAGTGGTGGGGTCTAAACTGAAAAATATGCCATTAAGGCTAAAGAAAAATTCAGAAATCAAGCATTATTGGTTCATGCTCATTCCGGCTTTGGTTTGGTTGATCATGTTTCAAATCGTTCCTATGTTCGGTGTTGTAATGGCTTTCCAGGATTATAATCCGGGTGCCGGTTTTCTTCATTCCGAATTTGTTGGATTAGAGAATTTTCGGTACATGCTTGAGTTAGACGATGTGCGTCAGGCCTTAATCAATACGCTTATCATAGCACTGGGGAAAATTTCAGGAAATTTGCTCATTCCTCTCATTTTCGCTCTTATGCTTAATGAACTTCGCCAAAAATACATGGTTAAGTTCGTGCAAACTAGCGTCTATTTGCCGCACTTCTTATCATGGGTTATTTTGTCAGGGATCATGATTCAAATCTTTGGCTTCAACGGCCCGTTCAACCGGGTATTGGAAATGTTCGGATTTGAACCGGTTCAATTTTTCCAACAGGCTGGTTTGTTCAGAGGATTTATTATCGGTTCGGATGTGTGGAAAAACTTCGGCTACAACTCCATCATATATTTAGCTGCCTTAGCGGGCATTGACGGTACTCTCTATGAAGCGGCAGGTATTGATGGGGCAAGCCGCTGGAAAAAATTATGGCATATTACTTTACCGGGAATACGCACAACCGTTGTTCTATTAGCCATTTTGTCACTCGGAAGCGTTCTCGATGCTGGTTTCGACCAAGTGTTCAACTTATATAATCCGCTGGTGTACAGCACGGGTGATATTATTGACACTTATGTTTATCGCGCCGGGTTACAAGATTTGGACTTCAGCTTGGGTACAGCGGTCGGATTATTGAAATCGGTCGTCAGCTTTATTCTTATTGTTAACGGTTACTTGTTAGCCAAGAAGCTTTTAGGGTATCGGATATTCTAATTTAGGAGGGAGAAAGTTGGTAGAGAACAGATCACTGGGGTCGAGGGCTTTCGACATTTTCAATCTAGTATTCCTTTTGTTAATGACACTGCTTTGCCTGGTTCCCATATGGTATTGCTTAATGATCGCTCTGAGTGACAAGGCAGCGGTCCAGGCAGGCAATGTGTTTTTTTATCCTATCGGATTTAACTTGTATTCATTTCAAGTGATTCTGTCCGAAGCTAAGTTTTTTAGAGCGATATTTGTATCGTTCGAACGCGTTATTTTGGGCTCCGCTTTCACGATGCTGGCATTAGTACTTGCTGCCTATCCTTTATCAAAGCCGGGCAAGCTTTTTCCGGGACGCAATCTACTAATGTGGCTATTCGTATTCTGCATGCTCTTTAACGGCGGGTTGATTCCTTGGTTCATTACTCTGAAAACATATAATCTGATCGATAACATCTGGGGATTAGTGTTATGCGGAGGAGTCCCGATATTCAACTTGATCTTGATTATGAACTTCGTTAAGAATTTGCCGGAGGAGCTGGAAGAAGCAGCGAAGATAGACGGGGCTGGTCCTTGGAGATACCTGTTCAGCATATTATTACCTCTCTTAAAACCCGTACTGGCTACCGTTGTTTTGTTTACCATAGTGGGATACTGGAATGACTTCTTCCAAGGCATGGTTCTCTCCACCCGGGAGGAAAGTTATCCGTTACAAACCTATATCCAGCAACTTGTAGTTTCCACTAATCTGCAGCAAATGGCTTCCATGTCCCTTGAGCAAATGAATCGTTTGTCTAAATTGAATAACGACTCGTTGAATGCTGCCAAAATTTTCGTAGCGATGATTCCTGTATTGATTATCTACCCATTCTTACAGAGATATTTCGTGAAAGGCATCACGCTTGGTTCCGTAAAAGGTTAATTTGTAGTCTAAGGATGTTGTCCGAGGAGGAATCCTTGAACATAAAAAACAAAAGGGGAGTTATATGCAGATGAAAAACAAAAAGGTTTATGCTGCAACTTTGTCGTTCGCTTTGCTACTCATGGGGTCACTCACGGCGTGTACTGGAAATGCTGACAATGGCAAGTCTTCTTCGGAAAACAGTTCTAATCCTGCTTCCAACAATAGCGCTGCAGAAGTACCGGCAGATCCGCTTGGAAAACAACCTCAGTTAACCACGCTTACAAGAGGAGTCCCGCTCGATCCGAACCAGAAGTACCCTGACGGTCAAGACGTAGATGACAATGCGTATACGAGAATGCTGAAGACAAAATTCAACATTGAAATTAAAAATGCTTTTACCGCATCCAACTCAGGCACGGATTATCACCAAAAGGTTGATCTTGGGATCGCAACCGGAGAAATTCCGGATTACTTGACCGAGCTGACTTATACAGAATACAAAGCGATCGTTAAAGCAGGCTTGGCAATGGACATTTCCGAAGTCTGGGAAAAATATGCGAGCACGAAAACAAAAGAAGTGTACAAATCTAATCAAGAACTCTTTGATAGCTTAGTAAAAGAAGACGGTAAAATGTATGCCATTCCTTCCTCGAATCCGATGCCGGATTTCCTGTCCGTGATGTGGGTTCGCCAAGATTGGTTGGATAAATTGAAATTGAAAGCGCCTACGAATTTGCAAGAGCTGGAAGCCGTTGCAAAAGCATTCGTTGAGCAAGATCCAGACGGAAACGGAAAGGCAGATTCGGTTGGACTTGCAGGTCCTTCAATTGACGGTAAATTATATCAAGACATGACGAATTCCAACTTCGCTTATCACTTTGATCAAATTTTCGCTACGTTCAATTCCTTCCCAGGCATCTGGGTCAAAGACAGTGAAGGTAAGGCCGTCTATGGATCCATTGTGCCTGAAACTAAAACAGCGCTGCAGAAATTAGCCGATATGTACAAGGCAGGGTTGATTTCACAAGGCATGCTCACTTCGAAGACGGAAGAATTGGTGTCGAACAATAAGGCAGGACTGTTCTTTGGTCCTTGGTGGTTCCCGTTCGGGGATCTTGGAAACAGCTGGAAGAATGACAAAACCGCGAACTGGCAGCCTTATTCACTGGCTTCCGGCAGTGATGGAATCTACTTGGCGAAGGGAGGCAACGCAGCCCGTACCTTCACGGTCATCAGTAAGGATAACAAAAACCCTGAAGCCGTCATCAAAATGCTTAACATTTATAAAGATGGTCTCTACAAACATGTTGATCCGGCAGAGCAAAAGGTACTAGGAGATGCTTCATTCCCGATGTACCAAACCTTCTCTATGGCTGATGGTCCTGCCATGGTCCTGAAAGAGACAACCAATTATCTCGAAGGCAAAAAGACAGCGGATGAGATTCATACGTATTTCCAGGACTTCGATGCTTACACAGATGATGCATTCAGTAAGATCATCGCTTCCAAAACGGAACCTTTTGATAATATGAGTATCTCAGGCTGGGATTTCTCCGGAGCAAAAGCGGACGATTTCGGTACGGTTTGGGCATTTGGCGTAGGCTTGAAGCCGTACGTGGAAGGTAAATTCCAGTTCGTAAACACCTTGACCTATGAGCAAACCAAAACAATGGAAAAACGTTGGTCGAATCTCAGCAAGCTGGAGTATGAAACCTTTTCCAAAATTATCGTAGGCCAAGCTCCAATTAGCGCATTTGATGAATTCGTAAGCAAGTGGAAATCTCAAGGCGGCGATCAAGTCACGAAAGAGATCCAGCAATCGTTAGATAAGTAACACGTTAAGAGAATACTGAACAACAATGAGTTCTGTCAAAAACAGAACTCATTGTTTCGATAAGACCCAGTACACTATAGAGATAAAACTAAGTTGTGAGGAGAGAAGAGATGTCAGCTGAAGTTATACAAGCAGAGAAATACAGACCCAAGTTCCATTTTAGTCCACCAGCGAATTGGATGAACGATCCGAATGGTTTGGTTTATTTTAAGGGGGAATACCACCTCTTCTATCAGCATCACCCTTATGGAACCAGCTGGGGACCGATGCACTGGGGACATGCAGTGAGTAAAGACCTGGTCACTTGGGAGCATCTCCCTATTGCACTTGCTTCCGACGGGCTGGGAATGATTTTTTCGGGTAGTGCAGTGGTGGACTGGAACGATTCAACCGGTTTTTTCGACGGGGAACCCGGTCTTGTCGCTATTTTCACGCATCACGCCCATTCTCCTGGAGGGATTTCAATAGAGAAACAAAGTATTGCCTTCAGTAGAGATGAGGGAAGAACTTGGATTAAGTATGAAGGGAATCCCGTCCTTGCTTCGGATAAGCATACTGATTTCCGGGATCCTAAGGTGTTCTGGCACAAAGAAACTGAGCAGTGGGTGATGATTGTTGCCAGTGGTCAAACCGTTTGTTTATACCGTTCTCCGAACCTGAAAGAATGGAGCTTCAGCAGCGAGTTTGGGCAAGGGATGGGTTCACATGACGGCGTTTGGGAGTGCCCGGATTTATTTGCATTACCTGTTGACGGAGCGGAGACGGCATTGAAATGGGTCATGTTCGTGAGTATTGGAAATGAGCCACATGTTCCGGAAGGGTCTAGAACCCAGTATTTCACCGGACACTTTGACGGTTTAGCTTTCATACCGGATCAATCCTCTCAAACGACTCGTTGGATCGATTATGGAAAGGACAATTACGCTGGCGTGAGCTGGTCTGACGTCTCTGCTAAAGATGGGCGCCGGATTTATATCGGCTGGATGAATAATTGGAAATATGCAGGCGACACTCCAACTGAGGGATGGAGGGGGGCCATGACATTTCCAAGGGTACTGACTTTGGAAACGAGGAACGGCGACATTGCATTGATTCAGCATCCCGTCAATGAATTGGAATCCATCCGAGTGCCTCAGATTGAATCAGAAGGGAATTCCTCTGCTAAGCTCGATTCAATTTGCGAAGGTATGGAATTAGAAACCTTTGAGCTTGTTGCCGAATTCAAATGGACTGAGACCGTGGATTCTATAGGCTTTAAGATCAGAGCCTCGGGCCAGGAGGCAACGCTCGTCGGTTACTCCGTTAAAGATGAAAGCTTATTTATCGATCGTACCCGTTCCGGAAATATTGATTTTCATGATGATTTTTCGGGTAGACATCAAGCAAAATTACAGTCCAGCCAGCAGTGCGTGAAATTTCAACTTATAGTGGACCGGTCATCCGTCGAAGTCTTTGCCAACGATGGAATCCTCGCGATGACGGATCTGATCTATCCTTCCTCCGACTCATTGGGTTTATCGTTCTTTTGTGATGGCGGGGAGTTACTGTCCTATAAAATTGCAATCCATAAATTAGGCTGAAAATTAGAACAAGGCGAACTCACAGGAGTTCGCCTTGTTCTGTATCCTAGAGGAAAGCCATCGTTACATGACAGTTAGCATCGTAGGTCGATTTCAAAGGTTTTAATCTCATAAGGTTCAAGGACGAAGCAGATGCCAGCATCGTTATGCATTTCGCCATCTGGTTGTTCCATCAAGTTCGTTTCTCTCCATCCATGAATCTGCAGGCTGCTCGTCAGCTCCAGCATGTTGGAGCTTCCGGAGTAATCGTGAATACGCACGATGAGGCAGTCCGAATCCTCTGCTTTTTTCACAGCAGAGATCATGGCCGTATCGCCGGACAAGGCGAACATGGAACGGCTTGGCTGCTCTGCATGTCCCTTCGTATAGCGAATCGGGGCATTCAGGAACCAGGCTTGCTTCACGGTCTGACCGGTCAGCCAATCCCCTTGATGCGGTAGAAGGGCATAGGTGAAGCGATGCAGCCCCTGATCGGCATGCGGATCAGGATGTGTGGCGCTTTTGATCAACGTGAGCCGCAGGACATTGTTTTTAATATCATAACCGTATTTGGAGTCGTTCAACAGGCTGACACCATAACCCTTGTCAGACAAATCTGCCCATTGATGCCCGACAGACTCGAAGCGCGCCCAATCCCAGCTCGTATTCCAATGTGTCGGCCGTTTCACGTTGCCGAACTGAATATCATAGGTTGCTTCAGTAGAGCGGATGCCGACGGGGAAAGCCACCTTCAGCAATTGCTGCTTCTCGTGCCAATCCACTTCGGTCACATAGTCGATGCGCCGTTTCCCGGCATAGACGATCAGGTTCTGCGTAATTATAGAATTACGGTACTGCCAATTGAAGCGGATGACGGCCCGAAGCGGACCGGTCTCAATCACTTCGATTGCTGTGCAATCTCGAATCTCAGTCATTTTTTCCTGATAGAAGATATCAATATCCCAAGCTTCATGTGCCAGAGGTTTATCCTCAAACACCTGCAATAGATTGCCGTTAGCACCCTTGGCCAGTACTTCCCGTCGTGCTGCTTTATCGTAAATGCGGGTCAACTGCCCGGCTTCGTTCCATGCCAATTGATAAAAAGGGGTTTCGATTCCAAGTTCTGTATGGCTGAATGGAGACAACTCTGAATGAATAGATTCAGCTTCGCCATGGAAATGTATGGTTGTATACCCGAGCGAAGGAATATCTTGCACTTCAATATACCAAATGCCTGTATCCAGCTGTGCATTCAAGCGTAGCCCTGCATCGCTTAACCAATATCCCTGCTCCATCCCCGCAGAAGCGGGAATAGCGACTAGCTCCGTAATACTCCATGGTGAGGAATTCCACACCGAGAAACTGCCTGCCGTTTTCTCTGCTGCGATCGCAGTCCGGGCTTGTGTGTCGACCTGACTGCCGATCTGCCACGCTTCCTCGTATTCGACTGTACTGTCTTCGTACACCTCACGGATGGAGGAGCCTGGAATGATGTCATGGAACTGGTTGCGCAGAATGATTTTCCATCCTGAGGTCAGCGGTTTGGCTTGATACAGATTCCAGTCTTCCTGCACAATGCTTTGCAGGGCATTCAGCCACTCGGCTTCACGATAGGCCAGTTCGAGTTTGCGGTTCATCTGTTTGTTGTAAGCTTGGCTGGTATATGTCCCGCGGTGATACTCCAGATACAATTCGCCGTCCCAGGTATGGATGTATGAACCGGTATCCGCTACCGTCTGCTGCAGCTTTTCGAAATAGGCATCTGCACGTCCGGTAGTCACCTTGGGTAGTCCAGGCAACTGATCCAGCCGCCGGCGCATCTCGAGCATTTCGCGGTTCACGCCACCGCCGCCGTCACCATAACCATAGGACAGCAGCAGCTCCTGATTCATCTCCTTGTCGCGGTAGGCATCCCATATTCCTTTGACCGTCTTGGGGGTGATCTTCCCGTTATAGGTATAGAACCATGAACCCGGCTCAGACCACGGTTCAGGAGTGGTGATGAAATGGGTCAATACCTCGGAGCCGTCTATGCCGCGCCAATGGAACGTATCGAATGGCATCCGGTTATACTGGTTCCAGCTGATTTTCGTAGTCATGAACGTATGAATGCCCGATTTTTTCAAAATTTGCGGCAGGGACCAGCTGTAGCCGAACACATCCGGCAACCATAAGTACCTGCACTCCGATCCGAACTCCTCCTTCAGGAAGCGTGTACCGATCAGCAATTGCCGAACCAGCGATTCGCCCGAGGTCAGATTGCAGTCCGCTTCAAGCCACATGCCACCGCCGGCTTCCCAGCGGCCTTCCGCAATGCGCTCCTTGATGGATTCATACAGCTCCGGGTAGTCTTCTTTCACATATTCATATAGCTGGGGCTGTGTCTGCAGGAAAACATACTCCGGGAACATCTCCATCAGCCGCATCACCGTAGAGAAGGACCGCGCACATTTCTCACGTGTATGCTTAAGCCGCCACAACCAGGCAACGTCAATATGGGTATGGCCAATACAGGTGATGGTCACATCGGATAGTTTGTCCATGGCTTCCAGGCGGGCGCTAAGATTGTCTCTGGCTTCGTAGACAGAGATGAAAAACGCCTCTGATTCGGAGTCTGCCCAGTCAATCATACGTAAGGATTGCTGAAGCGCCTGCAGCAGCTTCGTGCGCTCCGGCGCATTTGCATCCAGGATTTTTACGGTTTCGAGAATGGCCGTCCCGGTGAACACAAGATCGTCCATTTTCTCATCAAGCCAGCACAGCTCCGCCTGTTTGAAGGTATGCGTCTGATTACGCGGTTGTCCGCCTCCTTCAAGACCGGACCATAAGCGGAAGAGCAGCTCAGCTGAATTGCCTGCCGCCGAAGCAGGAAGGAATACTTCCTTATGATTGGAATCGACGCCTTGAAAAGGCTTGCCTTCCCAGTAGAAAAGGGATTCAAAGCCGGAGTTATTGCCACCCCCGGTATCGCCGAAATCAAACAAGCCGACGATTCGCTTATTTTCCCAGGATACAGGGATTTCAGCATCTGCACGCAGCCACAAATAGAGATCCCGGCCAGTCCAGGTCTCGTTAATATGCATTGGTTGCCAATTGGCTTCGGCACCTGGAACCGTAGGATTAATATCTTCCCGGCGGTCTTCACAAGCAAGAAATACGCTCAAGGTCTTCTTGTCCCGGTAACGGAGTGCGGATAATTCATGAATACGTGCCTGTAATTTGTTTTCGGTAAGAAACATCGAGTGGACCCCCAGTTCATATTATCGGAGGGTGAATGATTTATAGGGAAAGATCCAAATTGGGATAAAAAGTGAATAGCATAGGGGAATGCGCTCATTATAGCGCTTTCTTTTCTTTTTGACAATTGAAAGTTGAGGGGAAGGCACTGCATGTTCTATTTATTGCGCAAATTTAACGAACGGTGATACACTGAGTTGAAAATTGGCTCCCAAGGAGGCGGTCAGGCGCGAATGTCCAAGATCCGGACCTTTTATCAAAATCATCTGAAGAAAAAAATGTTTAACAAGATCCTCCTGTTCTACTCTATGGTCATGGTTCTCTTGTTTATTAGTGTCTCTATTCTCGCTTACCGCTATTATGAGCAGCGGCTCGTACGCGAGCAGATGGATGCGAGTCTTCAGGAACTAGACATCATCAGCATCAGTCTGAATCAGCAGAACGAACGGATGTATGGCGCGGTGCAGCAGATTTATACGGATGCGATGATTGGAGATGATCTGAAGTATTTCTTGACTCATGAGTATGAGAACTTCCTCAAGTGGCGTCTGAATCAATATGCAAACAGCTACCGGACGGAGCGCAACAGCTTTGATTATCATTTACGCCTGCTGCTGAAGGAGGAAGCCTCCATCTCGAACATCGTGCTGTACAGCTCGGACCAGGACTTTTATTACCTTCTAAACCGGGAAACGCAGCATTTTTACGATCAACCGGCGTTATCCGCCGCACATCAGGACTGGTACGAACGTTTCCGGAATCAGCCCTGGCAGTATATGGGCAACGAGCCGCTGTTCAAGGGAAAAGCCGCCGGGGAATCTACACCCTACAGCTACGTGAATGTCCTTAAGGACCCTGTGACGCTGAAGGAATACGGTGCCATCCTGTTCGAACTCAATACAAGCCGGATTAAAGGGCTGCTGCGGGAAAAATTAAACAATACGAGCAGTCGGATCATGCTGATCACATCGCAGGGGCAAGTGATTTTTGACTCGCAGGGGCGTTACGATCATACCGTCTATCCGTATTGGAAGCAGATGACTAAGCCGGGGGATTGGGTGAATCTGGAGGAACGCTCCAAAGTACAATTGCTGAATATCGGGAACACAGGGATGGTCGCTGCTGCCATCATTCCGGAGTCTCAAATCGTACAGAGCCTTCAAACCTTACGTTTTAGTCTCACAGGGATCGTGATCTTATGCATCATTATCAGCATCTCAGTCACGTTCACCGTTATCCGCCGCTACTCCAAAAAAATCCACAGAATTATCGTCTACATGAGGCGCTGGCAGGATGGCGATTTGAGCAAGCGGATCAAAATGGAGGGAGAGGACGAACTGCAGCAGATCTCGCAAAGCTTTAACTATATGTGTGACCGGCTGGAGTCCTATATCCAGACCGTCTACATCTCGGAGATCAAGCAGAAGAACGCACAGCTCGTGGCTCTGCAGGCGCAGATCAATCCGCATTTCCTGTACAATACGCTCGAGAGTATACGCATGAAGGCTATCAGTTCAGGGGCCAGGGATGTCGGTCAAATGATTTATATTCTCGCAACAATGTTCAGGCATTTGATCAAAAAACAAACACATGTCACTCTGTCCGAAGAAATCGAGCTGTGCGGGATGTATTTGGCCTTAATCCAATACCGGTATGAGAACAAGCTACAGGTGGAAACGAACATCGAGATGCCGGTCGCCGGAAGTATCGTGGTTAAACTGCTGATTCAGCCGATTATTGAAAATTACATCGTTCACGGCTTTCGGGCGAATGACGACGATAACCGGATTTCCATAATGGCTGCAAAACAGGAGAGACACATCATTATTCGAGTGAAGGATAACGGGAAAGGCATTGCGCAAGAGAAATTAATAGAGCTACGCAAGGCGCTGCAAAGTGAGGGGGAAGCACCTTCGCGATCAAGTGATTCCCTGGGTCTAAAAAATGTACATGAACGCATTCGTTTGAATTATGGCAGCGAGTTTGGAATACGTGTGATCAGTGAGCAGGATAAAGGCTGTGAGGTTATCATCGAAATTCCATTCACAAGGGAGGACTAACCGAATGAGGAACGTATTGCTGGTAGATGACGAGCCACTCATTGTCGAAGGAATGCAGTCCATCATTGATTGGAATGCGAATCATATGCAAATTGCAGATACAGCGCGCAATGGTGTGGAAGCGCTAGCAAAACTGGACGGCTTATCCGTAGATCTGGTTATCACAGACATCATGATGCCCCAGATGACAGGACTTGAGCTGATCCGTGAGGTCAAAGTACGTAGTCCCCTCACTAAGTTCATTATTCTGAGCGGTTACGAGGAATTTAATTACGTGCGGGAAGGTATTACGCTGGGTGTCGAGAACTATTTGCTCAAACCGGTCAATATCGACGAATTGGAAGCGACGATTAAGCATATGCAGCATGATTGGGAGCGCGAGGAAATCAGACAAATCCAAATGGATCAGAGCTGGAGGATTCTGAGGAATAATATATTGCAGCGGTGGGCTAACGAAACCATTGATGCCAAAGAGTTCCGGGAGCGCGCGCAGCTGCTGGAAATCCCCTTGACCAAGTCAAGATACTGCGCTGCTGCGCTGCGAATCGTAACCGATCACGAAATGGATGATCCGCAGTTTTACAGACCCGTAATCGCCGAGCAGTGTGAAATCATAGGTAATAAACATTTACCGGACGGCTGTAAAATCATCTGCTTCCCTGATCAGGAAGGGGATATCATCGTGCTGTTCGCTTCAACCGGCATGGAAGAAGAAGAATGGCAATATCATGCGCTTCGCGGGATGAAGCAGTGGATCGCGTCTGATACAGGCGCCTGTGTATGGGGCGTGAAAGGGCAGTCCGAGCAATCCTATCTGGGGTTTCCGCAAAGCTGCAAACAAGTAAAGCTGTGGCTTCAGAATCATTTGTTTGGCGAGTCAGAGACTCTAATAGTGACATCGGACAACGAAGGAGAAGCCGCATATGAGCATAGGGAGCCCGCTATGGATCAATTCCATAAGTTGCTCCGGGACGGGAAAAGTCTTGAGGTTGACCGGTTCATCGACGACTTCTTTGATGTTCAGGCAGAGGATGGGCACTCGGCAAGAACGCCGTTCTTCAACTCCGCAATCCAGCTTATGCTGGCGGCCAAGACTTTGGAAAAGACTCCGGACTACGGAGGCGTATTCGCTCCCTTATCCAGAATCCATACTCGCAGCGGGCTGAAGCGGCTGGTGAAAAGGGTGATCCATCAAACACTTGATACATACCATGCGACTGAAAGGGACTATAGCCCGCATGTGATGGCTGTACTGGATTTCGTGAAAAACACTTACAAAGAGGAGCTTTCGCTGAAGACGCTCAGCCAGAAACTGGACCTTCATCCCAACTATCTGGGGCAGTTGTTTCAACAGGAGGCGGGCACGAGCTTCTCCGATTATGTGAACCAGTACCGGATCGAACGTGCCACCCATCTGCTGCTGTACACAGACAAAAAGACGGCGGAGGTGGCAACGGAGGTAGGCTATTGGGATACATCGTACTTTTACAGGCAGTTCAAAAAATATGCCGGCGTTTCCCCGACAGAACTGCGTTCGATGTATATGAAAAAGTAGGCCGCGACCTGTCGGTTCTAAAAAAAACACACCTTGCGGAGGTGTGTTTTTTAGTGAAATGAATGCGCTATCTTTAATTAATCCATCATTTTATTGTATTTTTCAACTATCTCGGCGGCTGCCCGGCTTTCATAATAAAGACAGGGGTGAACGGGAAAATCCAAAACACCAAGTGAGCTGAAGTCTACCATTGTTGATTATAGGGGATGAACAGTGGATGAACTCAGCTACAAGCGAATCAAAGGAGGGACAGCCGTGCTAGGTATCTTGAAGAAACTGATGAAGAATAGGGCGTTTCTTCTGCTGGTACTGCCGGGAGCAGCGTGGTTTATTATTTTTGCTTATTTGCCGATGTTTGGGACGATTATTGCCTTTAAGGATTTCCGGATTCATCCGGGAGGTTTTCTTGAAAGCGTTTTAAAAAGCGAGTGGGTCGGCTTCAAAAACTTCGAGTTTCTGTTCTCGACCGACGATGCTTATATCATAACGCGCAATACGATTCTTTATAACGTCAGTTTGATCCTGCTTGGACTGGTTCTCGCGGTTACGCTTGCCATCATTATGAATGAGCTGTTAAATAAACGGCTGGCGAAATTATACCAAACCGCGATGTTTATGCCGTATTTCCTCTCATGGGTTATTATTAGCTATTTTGTATTCTCGTTCCTCAATGTCGAAAAGGGCGTGTTCAATCAGCTCCTTGTCTTCTTTGGCGAAGATCCGGTCAGTTGGTACAGCGAGACGAAATTTTGGCCGTATTTTCTTATCTTTCTGGGTCTCTGGAAAAATGCCGGATACGGGAGCGTCGTCTATCTTGCAGCAATTGCCGGCATCGACCGCTCTTATTATGAGGCAGCAATGATCGACGGCGCTACCAAATGGAATCAGATCAAGTTTATTACACTGCCGATGCTGAGGTCGCTTATGATCATTTTGACAGTTCTGGCACTCGGCGGCATCTTCCGCTCGGATTTCGGCTTATTCTACCAGGTTCCGCGGGATTCCGGCGCACTGTATCCGGTCACCAACGTTATCGACACATTCGTGTATCGGGGGCTGACGATCATGGGCGATACAGGTATGAGTACGGCTACAGGCCTTTATCAATCCGTTGTCGGTTTGATTCTCGTTCTGCTCGCGAATTACGCTGTACGCAAAATTGAAAAGGATTATGCCGTATTCTAAAAAAATCGGCAAGGGGGTGCCTGCAATGAATGACTTAAGCGAATCTATGGAGAGAACGTTGCTCTATGCTCCCAGGAAGAAGACCAGGGACATCAATGCGATTAGTCCATTATGGAATTTTATATTTAATGTGGGGGTGTGCTTATTCGCCCTATCCTGTATCTTCCCGTTTATTTTTATCATTATCATTTCCTTTACGGACGAGAAGACGTTGGCCATCAACGGCTTCAGCATCCTGCCCGAGGTGCTCAGTCTGGACGCCTACCGGTTTCTGATGCGGTCCGGTGAGCAAATGGTCCAATCCTTGGGAGTGACCCTGGCCGTAACGGTCATTGGAACAGTTCTGACGCTGTATCTCGTTTCTACATATGCGTACGCAATTTCACGCAAGAACTTTGACCAGCGCCGGTTCTTCAGCTTTCTCGCCTTCTTCACCATGCTGTTCTCCGGGGGACTGGTCCCGGGATATATCGTCGTTACGCAAGTACTTCATTTGCGGGATTCCATCTGGGCGCTGATATTCCCATCCATTCTGAACGCCTTCTATATTATCGTCATGCGCACCTTCTTTACGACGACTGTACCGGATGCGATCATCGAATCGGCCAAGATCGACGGAGCAACCGAATTTGGCATCTACACACGTATTGTGCTGCCAATCTCGCTGCCGGGTATTGCGACTATCGGGCTTTTCAGTACACTTGGCTTCTGGAATGACTGGTTCAATGCGCTTCTGTATATTGATAATCCAAATTTAATTCCACTGCAAACACTGTTAATCCGGATTCAGAACAATATGGACTTCATCGTACAGAACAGCAGCCAGGTAGTATCTTACGACATTGCTGCGACCTTGCCGACAGAAACGGTCCGTATGGCGATGGTTGTGCTGGCTACGCTGCCAATCGCGCTGGCGTATCCGTTTTTTCAAAAGTATTTTATCCAAGGACTTACGATTGGTTCGGTTAAGGAATAAGTTGGATAAGTTGTAGCTGCCCGAAGCAGGGCAGTAACAATAGATATTTATATTGATTAGGGGGAGACATATGAAGTCCAAGAAAATTGTATTGCTGATGGTTGTGTTTCTGTTTGCACTTGCTTCCACGTTGGCTGGCTGTGGCGGCAACAACACGAAGGAGAACAGTAATGGGAATACGCCCTCCGAGACCCAAGCGGCTAGTCCAACGGAATCTGGCGACCAGACCGGGGATAAGCTGGACCCTGTAAAGCTCAAGGTATACCTGATCGGTGGTCCACAGCGTGACCTGCCAAAGATTCAAGAGGAAATGAATAAATATTTGACGGACAAAATCAACGCAACCGTCGACATCACAATGATTGACTGGGGCGACTACTCGAAACGGTTACCGGTTATCACTGCTTCCGGGGAGAATTACGATATCGCTTTCACCTCATCCTGGGCTTTTGACTACCTGCCCAACGCGACTCGGGGTGCATTTTTGCCAATCAATGATTTACTGGAAAAATACGGTCAGGATATTATAAAAGAGCTCGACCCGCGTTTCCTGACTGGATCGCAGGTGAATGGCAAAAATTATGCCGTGCCGGTGAACAAGGAGCTGGCTTCGCAATGGGTATGGCGTTTTAACAAACAGTATGTCGACAAGTACAAGATGGATATTACAAAAATCCGCACCCTAGAGGATCTCGAACCTTATTTGAAACAAATCAAGGAAGGCGAGCCGGCTGACATTACACCACTGGCCGTACCGAAAGGCTTCAAGCCTTATATGCCGTTCGACTTCCTCCTGGGCGATGAGTTCCCGGTTGGTATGAATATGAATTCAACGGATGGCAAATACGTCAATATCCTTGAATCCGACGAACTGAAAAGCTCGCTCAAAACCATTCGCAAATACTATCAAGCCGGATATCTGCGCAAAGATGTTGCAACTCTGGAAGGCATTGATAACATCAAGACAGGCAAATGGTTTGCTGACCGCGAGCAAACGCAGCCTTATGCAGAATTGGGCTGGTCGAGAAGTGCGGGTTATGACATTGTGACCTCACCGATGCAGGATCCGGTTATCTTCACAGGCTCCGCTACCGGTTCTATGCACGCAATCTCGGCGAATTCCAAAAATCCGGAGCGTGCGATGATGTTCTTGAACCTGCTTAATACGGACAAATATTTGCGCAATCTGATCAACTACGGTATCGAAGGCACGCATTATAAGAAGATCTCTGAAGACGTCATTGAAGATCTGCCGGCTATGAAAGACGGGTACCAGATGCCGGGATTCGCATTAGGAAATCTTTTCCTGACCTACAGCCACAAGGAAGACCCTGCGGATAAATGGGAAGCGTTCAAGGAGTTCAACAATTCCGCCAAGGTTGCTCCAAGCTTCGGCTTCAACTTCAACCCCGATCCAGTAAAGACCGAAGTAGCATCCATCTCGGCGATTGTAAAAGAATTCTATCCACCTATCATGACAGGTGCAGTCGACCCGGATGAATATCTGCCGAAGGCAATCTCCAAGATGAAGGCTGCAGGGCTAGATAAAGTCATAGCAGAAGCACAGAAGCAATACGACGAGTGGAAAGCAGCCAATAAATAAAGCTGGCATTATTCTACTATTAACAACACAGATGATCAATTGGAGGAGGATGGCATGAAAAAGATAGGTGCAGGTTTTATCTTTTTAGTTGTGATGTGTGCTGCATTATCCACTTCTGCGTTCGCAAAACAGCCTTATTCATCCTATTGGTTTCCAGAGCAATTGCTTCAGTGGAGTCCGGCATCCGACCCGGATGCAACATTCAACCGCAGTACAGTCCCGCTGCAGGACCGCTTTGTGGGAGCAGGAGCCAACTCGCATGCGACTAAAGCGCCGAAGGTTATGGCTTTATCGGCACTCAATTCGGGAACAAGTGGAGTACCCTCACAGGGCTCGGACAAATTCGGGGTGAACACGTTTACCTATTGGCAATATGTTGACAAACTGGTCTATTGGGGCGGCTCGGCCGGCGAAGGGATCATCGTGCCTCCAAGCGCCGATACGATCGATGCAGCTCATAAGAATGGCGTGCCGATCATCGGAACGGTGTTTTTCCCGCCAACGGTGTATGGCGGGAAATATGAATGGGTGAAGCAGATGCTTCAGCAGAATAGCGACGGCTCCTTTCCTGCCGCTGACAAGCTGATCCAGGTTGCGAAGCATTACGGATTTGACGGCTGGTTCATTAACCAGGAGACCGAGGGTGGAACGCCGGCTGATGCACAGAAAATGAAAGCTTTCCTGAGTTATCTTGAATCGCACAAGTCTACATCTATGCACATCGTATGGTACGATTCCATGACCAAAGAAGGCAGTATCAGCTGGCAGAATGCCCTAAATGACAAAAATGCGATGTTCCTGCAAGACAATGGGAAGCAAATAACAGACAGCATGTTCCTGAACTTCTGGTGGAAGGATCTTAAAAGCTCGGCAGAGAAGGCCGCAAGCTTGGGCAGAAGTCCGTTTGACCTGTATGCAGGCATTGATGTTGAAGCCAAGGGTTACGATACGAAGGTGAACTGGAATCTGCTGTTCCCTGAAGGAGAGCCTGCAGTCACTTCTCTGGGTATTTACCGCCCGGACTGGGCTTTTAACAGCGCAGAGAGTATGGAGGATTTCTTCATCCGCGAGAACAAATTCTGGGTGGGTCCAAACGGAAATCCGGGCAATACCGCGAGCAGCCAAGCCTGGAAAGGAATCGCGAACGATGTGGTCGAAGCATCCCCGGTAAATGAGCTGCCCTTCATCACGAGCTTCAACACTGGAAGCGGACAGAAATATTATGTTCGAGGGAAGCAGGTGCGGGATAAGGGATGGAACAACCGGAGCCTGCAGGATGTCCTGCCGACATGGCGCTGGATCGCAGACAGCAAAGGAACACCGCTTACTCCGGTGCTCGATTGGTCCGATGCTTATTACGGCGGCAGCTCGCTGAAGGTATCAGGTGTGCTGAACCATGACAATGCGACACATCTGAAGCTCTACAAGACAGATCTGAAGATCGAAGCAAGAACGAAGCTGTCGGTTACGTTCAAAACGCAGAGTAAGCCGAGCCTGAAGGTTGGCCTTGCTTTCGCAGACCATCCCGGCCAATTTGTCTTCCTTAACGTGAAGGATAAGACATCACCAGGCTGGACTACAGAAACATTGAATTTGACCCCTTATAAAGGGAAACGGATCGTGGCGTTGTCACTGTATTTTGACACCAAGGATACGATAAGTGATTATGCCATACAAATTGGCCAGCTCTCCATCCAAAATGCCAACGACCCGATTCAACCGCTCCCGGCGGTTCGGGAGTTTAAAGCCACTCAATCCGATTTCCGCAATGGAATCTATGGAGATGCCAGATTGCAGTGGAAACCGCTTGATCAGCAGGTGAAGCAGTACGAAATCTATCGTGTACTGCCGGATGGCAATGAGGTGCTAATGGGTGCAACGCCAAATCATGTGTTTTACGTCCCTGAGATGAGAAGAATTGACAAGGAAGCGGTCACGGTATTGAAGGTCGTTGCGGTCAATGGAAGATACGAGCAAGGTCAGGCCTCCAGCGTGAAGGTCAGCTGGCCGGCCTATCCGAAGCCGGCTGCGGAGTTCAAAGCCGATCGGACGCTGGTGGCTCCAGGTGAGAGTGTAAACTTCACCGACCTGTCGACCGAAGTGACAGAAGGATGGTCATGGACCTTCGAAAGCGGAAGTCCGGCTGTCAGCACCTCGAAGAACCCGGTGGTAACGTTCAATCAGGAAGGCGTGTATAGCGTGACCCTGACTGCAACCAACAGCTCGGGCCAAGACACAGTGACGAAAAAGGCGCTCATCACCGTAAGCAAGGAAGCCGGTGCGGTGAAGAATCTGGCACTTGGCAAAACTGCAACAGCCGATCATGCCTGCGGGGAAAAGGAAGGAGCGCCTAATGCCGTAGACGGTAGAGTGTCGGACAACAGCAAATGGTGCGCACTTGGCAATCTGCCTCACTGGCTTCAAGTCGATCTGGGTGCCGAGCATCAAATCAGCACCTTTGTCATCAAGCATGCTGAGAGCGGAGGAGAGTGGTCCGGGTTTAATACCAGCGATTATACCATTCAGGTGAGCAGCGACGGTACGAACTGGGCCGATGCCGTCAAGGTCCAAGGAAACACAGCAGCCGAGACGACTGATGCGATTGCGCTACTTAAAGCCCGCTATGTAAAATTAATCATTACTAAGCCCTCGCAGGGTGCCGATACAGCCGCGCGAATCTATGAGTTTGAAGTTAAGGGACTGTAATATTACACTTAAAATATCATCCTTATAATGAAGCAAATAAACCGCAGCCCTTCAAAGGCGTACGGTTTATTTGCTTTGTCTATTGGATCAATTCATTCCGAAGAGCAGCGGCGTCAAAAAGAAATCTTCCGGCCAACACTGGCCGAGGCTATATTACCAGCGTCAGCAATTGAAGGCCGCTCCCCACACCGCTGCATGTAAAGGCAGAGGAAAATAATCCCTTTTGTCGAATATATGTATAATGAGAGAGCTTGAATTATTTTCTGGGGAGAACTAGAATCGCTCCAAATCTTGAACAAGCACCCGAATTAAAAATTAGAGTCCAAAATATCGATTACCCTAAACCCTTTGAACCTTTGACAATCTTTTGGGCAAAAGATAATGAGGGGCTGTATAAGACAATTTTCGGTCCGGGCAAGACGAAGACTACTATGGTCATGACCGGTATTTACAGCAATATCTTGTATGAAGATTACGAGACATTATATTTTCTGAAGCATGGGGTTAACCAGACAAGCGATATCTACAAGCTAGAAGTGTCCTCCAAGAGATTGACGCGCCTGACCAGCTTAGGGGAAATCGATCAATTTTTTCTCAAGAACAAGAGCATCTATTATGTCACCAATGGCATGACTATCGAACCTGGCGTATACCGGATGGCGCTGGATGGAAAGTCGAAGGTCAGAGTTAGTTCAACCCTATTGGATGCGCAGGATAAAAGGTATCGCTATTACATTGGCTCAGGAATACAAACTGATGGGTTGGACGTCTATTTTCCGCTTATGCGACAGCCCTTGCCGTCCACTGGCGAGAAGTATATCGTGCAGAAAGACGATGAAATCGAATATAACTGGAAAACCGCGAAGAACAATGAGGAGCAACTCTCTACTTATTTTTTCTATATGACAGATTACATGGGTGATGCAGGTTCCGATTCGTTCGTTTTTGTAGAGCATGATGAGGAGGCAGACACGACTTACCTTCATCTGTTTAAAAAAGGTAATGAAATTGTTCGTAAAATAATAGGTTGGGAACTTGAGCCTTTGGACATCTTGCACGGATGGGCGTATTTCACCGCAAAGGCTGAAAACTTGGAAGCGGGAGGGACTTTCGCCATTCGGCTGGACGGTTCAGGACTGCGTCAGGTCGGTAACAATGAATTTTTACTATCCGACTACTTAGGAAGCATTAAGCGGAATCTTGTGTTCCAGAACCGTAACGACGGCACATTTACGATTATGAAGGAATTATGATTTCATTAGAAGTCGCCATATTGGCGACTTTTTTTGTAGTAACGATATAAGCCGAAAGTGGCAAAATGCTAATATCCCAACCTTTCTTCCTGTGATATGATTATTTAAATATATTTGTTAGTAGGGGATGGTGCAAATGTTAGATCAGCGAGTGTACGTCCGATTCCCGGAGGAAGCGGACGCCGAACAATTGACAGCAATGTTCAAGCAAAATCGGGAGTTTTTTGAGAAGTTTTCACCAACCAACCCCGATGAGTTCTATACGGAGGAGCAGCAGCTCCAAATGATTAAGAAGAGTAAGGCTGATAGAGCGGAGGACCGGAAATATGACTTCATAGTATGCCACATGGCGGACGACCGGATTATTGGTAACGTAGGGCTGTCCTTTGTGGTGCGGGGCCCGCTTCAGTGCTGCATGATCGGATACTGCCTGGACCAGGATTATAACGGCAAGGGTTATATGACGGAGGCTGTGAAGCAGGTGGTGCGCTATGCCTTCGAGGAGCTGAAGTTTCACCGGATCACAGGGGAAGCCTCTCCCCGGAATCCCGGATCCATGCGCGTGCTTGAGAATGCCGGGTTCCACAAAGAAGGCATCGCTCAAAGTAATGTGAAGATCAATGGGGTCTGGGAGGATCATCAGGTTCTGGCCATTATCAATCCCTCCGAGCGCAGCTAACTTGAACGATTATATAATCGACCTTGATTGGCGTTGTGCCTTTCAAGGTTTTTTCAACAATCCATTATAAATAAAAAAATTATCGTATCATATCTTCGTCACTTCCTTCCGAAAGTAAATAGAAAGACTTTAATCAAAGTGTGATACATTTGTTTGACTATTCTAAACAACAAAGAGCTTATTTGACATCAGAAGGAGCTGGCTAATTTATGGATCAAATCATTGTATTCAAACTCGGAAATGAAGACTTTGGACTCGATATTAATACTATCGGGGAAATCCAAGATTCTAAAAAATCCACACCGCTTCTATTCGCCGAACCTTGGCACGAAGGATTCACAACTATTTACGGAGAACTCTACACTGTCATTAACCTGAGAATAAAACTGAATATTTCTCGTCAGGAACGCCGTGAACAAGACAAGTTCATCATTTTGCATACACATAAATTAGCTTTAGTTGTTGATTCTGTTGAAGACATTGCCTCCGCTGCTGATTCTGTCGTTCATGAACCACCTGATAATCCCAATAAGCAAGTGATCGAGTGTAGGTATGAATCCAAGAATCGTATGATTTCGGTCTTGAATGTCCAAGCACTCATTGATTCAACACTTCTTAAGGCAAGTGAGTAACGATATTCATACAATTATCTGCTGAAGTAAGGGAAAGATCAAATTAAGTAGACTATTTATTTCATTTTGGACGTCCTAAGCAGTTAAGGGACGTCTTTTCTTCGTACACGGGACGTCCAACCACGCTGGCTTTAAAACCTGTTTCCGATCAATTTATAGGAACCCAGCATAGAACTGGGTCTCGCGCCTAATTGTTCTGCCTTGGAGGACAGGCTATGATAGAAAGTAACTTATAACAGCACTAAATAAAGGAGCACTTTATGGAAATGGATTCCACGTTAGAAACGATTCTGGACGAAATGAAACAGGAAATTGATAATTGGATAGCCTATATTAGCAATAAGGATGCAGATAAAATCGTAAAACGTACCACACTGCAGGTGGGAATTCACGGTCATGCTCTGCTCGAATATGCCAAGGGCAGGGTTGACGTGACGGATGATGAGCTCAATCTCACTTTGCCTGGAGGTAAGGCTATCCCCGGCGAGCTGCTGAGCAAGGAAGAAGTGCGAGAGCAGATTGTCCCTGAGCTTGCTTCTTATATGCAGCATAAATTGAATGCGCTGCCTTCGGCGCTAATCGATTATCAATTTACTTTTGACGGCAAGTTTCGGACGCGGGAGGGCGGAGTCAACGTTCGTATTCTCGAATTCGTTGACGAGACAAAGAAGCAACAATTGCTGGAACGAATCTCCATCTATATTGCGGATAAGCTCAAAGCGGGAAAGTTTCCGACCAAACCTTTGGAGACATTTTTCCTTTCCAGACACCTGTTGGACGAGAGGCTCTTCCCTGACACAGATCCCGGTGTAATCATTTCTATTTTCGAGAACATTCAACAAGTGAATAAAGGGAACAAGCATCTTGCTGAGCATCGGAATAATGTTACCGGGGCTTTGAGGAATTGGGTAGAGAGTCATTGGTTGCCCTGTTATTTCGATAATATAGGGACACAGTGGCAGAAAGAATATAAGAAAAGAAGCGATGCCCGGCTGGAAAATACGGAGCAAGGTGCGATCGAGCTGGCCCTCTATGCTGCAATCCTGATTCTTAAATACGAACCTTCCTATAGTAGAAGTGTGGGGCTGACCATTTTGAATTGCGCTATCGAATTGGGAAGCGCCAAGGCAAAACTTCTGACAAAGGAAGGCAGTGGAACGTTCGCCAAGGAGGACGTCAGCTTTCGCGATGAACTGGCGGAATGCACGGCCAACGATGTGTTTGCCGAGGTGACCATAGCCATTAAGCAAGAAACGGAGGAGAGCTACGCGCGGGCACTCCGGTTTCTGACTCACTTGCTAAGCCTGGGCTTCCCGAAAAGCTATCAAATCAAACTGAAATCAAGCGTCAAGCAATGGCTGCCGATGAAAGGGTTGGCAAAGTCGAGCACGCACCGATTCTTTGCCAACGCCCTGGAATATCCGAATTTGCACCCCTTGCTGGAGGAGTACGCCCGGGTGGCGATGGAAACATTCGAATGGTATGCGGATACGGAAGGCGAAAAAAATTGCATGCCGGGCAGTTATGCGGTCTTCGGCCTTGGGCTTACAGATCAGGATTATTTTCCATTAGTAGAACAATACATGGGGATGGTTGACGAAGAACACCAGTCCGTTCAGAATCACTTCACAGTCGCGTTGGCCGAACGGCATGGCATTCACTTGGAGACAATTCCTACGCTGGTGAAATGTATGCTGCACAGCACGGATTCGATGAAGCTGAAGATTCAAACCGATATAGAAAATGAGGCTCATCTCCGGCTGCTGCTCGAACAAGTACGCGGTCTGCAGAACTATGAGGTGGAGCATATCGTTTATTTGATCTGGGGCGGAACGGACAAACTGAAGAAGATAGCCGCCAAAGCCGAAGGGGATCGGGGAAAATGGCTTTCTGAGCTGGCACAAGCCACCCGCTGCAGTTAGCCTTGGCGATTATCCTGCGAAGTGTTTTCTAATTGAGCGTTAGGTTATCTGGATGGCAAAAGTTTAATTTGGGGAGCATCTTCATTCTTATAAATCGGAATGAGCTGAACGAGACCTTTGTCTTCGTCAACCACCGGAACTTCAATCAGATTCCGATCTGAAGTTGGAAGGTGGGAATCAGAAACTAATTCCGAGCTAACGTTGTCTACTATTGGTGATTCTACAAATTGTTCATTTAGCGTATCCGACTTTCCAAAGATGAAGACAGCAGTAAATAGTATGGCACTCAAACTTATATACTTGATACGTAATTTCATCATTCCTACCTCCGTAAACGATTAATTTGAAGCCTTAACTATATTCTACATTAAAGTGGGTGAGGATCGTAGCAATATCGTGGAGGTTCGAGTCCTCTCGACCGCATCATTTACTATCAAAGATCCGTTAACTGCTCTAGAAGCAGTTAACGGATCTTTTTGTTTTATAAGGGCAAGCACATGAATAAGTGAAAATTAGATTGACAAAATAATCTATTAGATATATTGTGGATATTCGAAGTCTATTATTTATCTTTATTATAGATATATTGTATCTATAATGTATTTTATCAATCTTGAAAGGATGATTCATAACTCATTCAATCGAAAGGGATAACTGTATCCATACACGCGTTGCAGCAGCTCGCTGCATCCGAATAGTACTTCTGAAAGCGGTGAAGATAGCTTGACTAATAAACCCAGCATTATTGTTGCCTCCCTGGTGGTTGCCAATTTTCTAGCCCAATTGATGCAAACGATGTTAAATACGGCGTTGCCGCGTGTCATGCAGGATCTTGCAATTCATGAGAATCAAGCGCAGTGGCTGATTACAGTGTATTACCTGATGATAGGTATAACTGTTCCTATTGCCGGATTTTTGATCGGAAAGTTTACCACGAGGGCCTTGTTCATGGCCTCTGTCGGAGCGTTCACAGCAGGAACATTGGTTGCCGGGATCGCCTGGAGTTTCCCGCTAGTCCTGACGGGGCGTTTGGTTCAAGGCATCGGTGCGGGCCTGTTGTTTCCGCTGTTTCAGACGACAATACTCAGAGTCTTTCCGAAGGAGAAAATCGGTGCAGCGATGGGAGTAGTCGGTTTGGTCCTGGGGCTGGCTCCGGCGCTTGGGCCCACTCTGTCTGGGTTCGTGGTTCAGAACCATTCATGGAGACTGTTGTTTTACGCTGTGGCGCCGCTTGCAGCCGCCAATTTATTCTTAGCGCATTTCACGCTGCGGAATGTAGGAGAGACTCATCAGACCAAACTCGACTCCAGGTCCATTATCTATTCTTCACTCGGATTCGCTGGTATTTTGTATGGATTTAGCATTGTCGGGGAAGAAATGGGAAATTCCGCTGTCGCTGGGGTCATCCTTCTGGCCGGATTCCTGATCGTGGCGGTGTTTATTAAAAGACAGCTCAAGCTCACGGCACCTTTGCTCGATTTCAAGCTGTTTCGGCACCGCTCCTTTACCCGATCTTCCATTGTGGGGGTGATCTTGTTTGCGGTGATGGTGGGGGTTGAGATGCTTCTTCCTCTGTATGCACAGACGATAAGAGGCTTAACACCTCGGGAGTCCGGGCTTATGCTGTTACCGGGTGCATTGCTGATTGGTGTCTCCGGTCTGATCTCAGGCAGGCTATATGACCGGTTTGGGGTTAGCCGCGTAACTCAGGGAGGATTTCTGCTCATTCTGATCATGGCATTGACTCTTGCCCTCACGTTATCAACAGAGACGTCCTTTAATCTACTGGTTATAATGTATGCCCTGCTTATGTTTGGAGTAGGGGCGGTAATGTCTCCAATTACGGCCTATGCCATGGCAAGTATCCCAAACACTATGGTTGCTCATGCTTCTCCAATGACGATTACGCTGCGCTCGCTCAGCAGTTCAATAGGAGGTGCCTTGCTTGTAACGATAATGACTTCAACTGCGAGTGCCAGTTCCTTATCCTTTCCGCTGGATATGCTCCAAGGCATCCACATTGCATTCTGGACATTGACGGCTTTTGCCGGATTAGGATTATACTTGTCTTTTCATCTGCAAGAAGTGAGAAAGCTCAAACCTGCTAATATTTGATTTCTTAAATCTATCCTGTGTTAGTTTTCGGATATGCATTCTGTAATTTCAGACTTTAGAAGGATGTGCACGATGATGAGGTCAGTATAATTAGGAATTGAAAGGAGAGGCATTCGATTCATTAAGATAAGTATTTTAGACAAATTGGGGGTTGAAAAGATTGAGTAGGCACGAAAATAGCTCCAATGCACCAAGCCTGTTTCGTAATCGGTTCCTTCAGACGATTTTATTATCAAGTGTGCTCCTGCAGATCGGCATCTGGGTACGTAATTTCGCTATTCTCCTATACGTTGCGGATAGAACAAACAATGACCCCTATGCCATTTCGCTAATCAGCGTAGCTGAATTCGCGCCTATTTTTGTTTTTTCTTTCATCGGAGGTACTTTTGCCGACCGTTGGAGGCCGAAGCGAACGATGATCTGGTGCGATTTATTATCCGCGGTATCGGTATTCGTAGTACTTCTGACCATCCATTACGGTTCCTGGCACTCCGTCTACCTTGTCGCCTTCATCTCAGCTATTCTTTCGCAGTTCTCGCAGCCTTCAAGCATGCGATTGTTTAAGTATCATGTGCGGGAAGAACAGCTGCAGCAAGGGATGGCTTTATTCCAATCGCTGATGGCTATCTTCATGGTGCTTGGCCCTATGCTTGGCACCTTCGTTTACAGCAAGTTTGGCCTTGAAACTTCGATCGCTGTAATGGGCGTAGTATTTCTGCTTTCTGCACTCGTCCTTATTCGGCTGCCTGAGGATAATATGGAACCTCAGAAAGCTGCTGTAAAAGGGCAGTTCCGTAAAGATTTCATAGAAGGCTTTCGTTATGTCTGGCAAAGCCAGGTGCTACGTATGCTTGGACTTGCGTTTATTCTTGCGGGACTTTCGGTTGGCATAGCCCAAGCTCTCAACCTGTTTATTGTAACGGAGCGGCTAGGCAAAAGTGAGGAATTCCTGCAATATCTGCTGATGGTGAATGGTGCAGCCATGCTGATCGGGGGCGGGATCGTAGCCGTATTCGCAAAGCGGGTTCCGCCGCAGCTTCTTCTAGCGATAGGGATGCTGGCAGGCGCGGTCTGTACAGTGATTGTCGGGTATTCGACGAGCGTTCCGGTCACGCTGACTGTTCAATTTCTGAATGGGCTAGTATTCCCTTGCATTCATATTGGGATTAGCACAATGATTCTGAAATGGTCACATGCTTCCATTGTCGGCCGGGTGAACGGGGTTCTGAATCCGATGTTCGTTGGGATGATGGTCGTTTCCATGTCTTTCGCTGGTGTGTTAAAAGATGCCTTCTCGCTGGGTACGATCTATAGCGGAGCAGGATTATTATTTCTTCTTGGCGCACTGGTCATGTTGCCGATCATGAACCAAAAAGCACCGGATCACGCACATACCGCACAAAAGACATAATATCGAAAGACGGCAGCCATTCAATATTTTGGATAGACTGCCGTCTTTTTAATACGGACAAAATAAAGTTTTTACACCTAAGAAGCAGGGGAACTTGCGGGAATAGCGTTTCAAAATCAAAGAATTGCGGCTTCTTCTTGATAACCTCTATTTCTTCATACTAATCTGAAAAACATCTCCTGCCTCGCCGCCGAAAACAATCATCCCGCCCTTTGGGAGGGCGACTGGCTTATCTTTATTAAAGATAGAGGAGAACACAAGCATTCCTTTCTCATCGTAAACGACGAATCCTCCGGTTGCCGGAGCCTCAACGCTCATCATTTTAGCAGCCGAATTGTCACCGATTTTGAACCATACGGCATGACCGTTATCCTCAATCGTGCAGATCGACGTTTTTCCGCCGTAGATTGGATTAACAGCATCCTCACTTAGATAAGACTGCCCATCTATTGTCAAATACTCTTTGTTGTTCACGGTATGGAAGCTCAAATTGAAGGCATCCCTTCCGTTCATAACCGGAATTTCAACGGCATTTACAGCTGTATGCTCATCAACAATTTTAGTACCTGATGCATAGCCGTTTTCACTATCCACAGCTATATTTTTGACTAAGATGGCAGGGGAGAGGTAGAATAGCGAATTGATCTTTTCTCCCAACTCATAGTAATTTTTACCGTTTCTTTTTTCCCATGCGGCTTTGGTTGCCGCCTGCAGAGGATTGGCATCAAGCTTCTGATATTCATAGGTGACCATAATCGTTTGCCCGATTCCGGGAATATCCACATATGAATTTAGCTTAATATAGGTATTTCCATTCGATTGTTTGTCAAAGCTTATCGACACATTGCCATCGTTGTTTTTGAATTGTCCTTTGCCTGTATACACATAGGTTTGTGGCGGAATAATCCCCCCGACCAGAGCGGGAAGTTTCAACTCTCCGTTCTTAATCTCCACATCGATCGTTGTGCCAACTGCACCGTATAGTCCAGAATAAGTGAGCTGCTCCTCCGGCATGTTGACCTTCACGGATGGTTCAAAGGTTCGATCCGGCAAAACCTCTTTGATCTTGCCTTTTTCCTGTAAATATTCCAGTAGAACATTAGTTGCAAAAATACTATTGTAGATCGAACTCCCTCCCGATGACAGGACAGCGATTGAAATATTATGTTCAGGCAATGAAGTCAAGGCAGCATGATACATAATGGTATCCCCGCCTTTGGATAAGGCCTTGATGCCGTAATCATCAAACGGAGCCAAGCTGACGGCATCCCAGCCTAAACCATAGTTATAGATGTTTGTCTCCTCAGGTACCCACACGCCATTTCTATATTCAGGATTTTGCATCGCGGTGGATGACTTCTCTGATAAAATATTCGTCCGATTACCGATCAATAAATCCCCGAAAATTGTAATCTCTTCAGCAGTGGAGTAGAGCCCGCCTGCACCAATGACGTTGGCATTCTCAACTGGCAAAGCCTGTTCCATTGTAGGGTAATAGGTTTTCGCCAGTTTTTCTCTGTCAAAAGCACTAAGCGGCGTTTTGGTGGAGATTAATTTCAGCGGCTGGATAACCTTCTGATCCAGAAATTCGGTATAGCTTAAGCCGCTTACTTGTTCCACGAGGATTTCCAGCAGCTGAAATCCATCGTTACAATACACCGAATATTCGCCCGGGTTGGACTTTAAACGCTCAGATTGAAGCCTCAGCAATAACTCATCATGACTGCGGGTATCATTGTCATCGAACAGCATGCTATTTGCATAATGAGTTCCGTAAAGCCCTGACGAATGATTCATAAGCATGCGTGGTGTGATTTTCTTATATCTTTCATCGGCCATGGTAAAATCCTTGATATACGTGACAAGCGGTTGATCGATATCGATTTTGCCCACATCAGCCAGCATCATCGCTGCAGCTGTTACATGCATTTTGCTGACGGAGCCGATACCGAACATTGTGTCCTTCGTAATTGGAGCGTTGGCGGCTTTATTGCGAACACCCGCACTGTCGGATAATACAATCGATCCCGAATCCATAATGGCGTACTGCAAGCCAGTTACCCCATAGTCGGATACGATTTTTGCTGCCAGTTTTTGAGCCTTCTCCTGTACGGTTTCCTTGCTGATTTGTGCTGAAGCCGAACTCATGGGTATGACCACAAGCATAGCTGCCATTACTACAGCAATGATTTTCTTCATGCTTACTTCCTCCTTAGGTTCCTTTACCGGAATTCACCGGGATTTAATGGTCTGTATTCAGCATACAAGAGAGGAAGCTGGTATATGCAAAAACACCCCGAAACGCCAAAAAACAATCCCTAAACAACAACTTGTTTAGGGATTGTCCGTTCAAAAGGGCAGCATGACCATATTGTGAAAGGTTTTTTGCTTGGTTTCAATAGTCATATGTCCGCCGTATTTATCACAGAGTCTTGCGATATTCGTGAGCCCGATGCCATGATTCTCCGGGTTAGGCTTTTGGCTGCGCAAAGGAACGACTTCATTATCCATATGGTTAAGGATGTGTATGAACAGAGCGGACTCATGGGAAAATATCTTGATCACCACGTACCGGTCCTCTGCGATTTTCACATGCTTGGAAGCTTCAATCGCATTATCTAACATATTTCCGAGTACGACACATAAGTCATAGCGATCTATCAATATCTCAGGAGAATACAAGTTCAGCTTCGTATCTATCCGAATGCCATTCGCTTGTCCGATGTTAAGCGTATTAGTAACGAGGGCGTCTATCACCAAATGGCCTGTATTTACCCGCTGATAGGAGCCTTCGACTTTATTTAACGTCGTTCGGATATGCTCTAATGCTGCCGCCGGCTCATTTCGCTTAATACACTCCTCGATATAGAGAAACTGCTGGTTCGTGTCGTGAATTATTCTTTTGATCGATTTAAAGCTGTGTACAGTCTTTTCATAATTTGCATCCTGGTAGTCCATCTGCTGCTGCAGTTGGGCATTCTCATGCTTGAACTGGAATTTATCAATAATCGTATCAAAAATGTAGATGATCATCACGTTTATAAAAAGAAATCCAATAGCAGAAAGGAAGTAATGGATGTTCATCTCATTGTAATTCGTGAGCACATTCAGCTGGTAGATGCTGATGATAGGGACAAGTATAAATAATATATAGTAACGATAATGCAAAGAGAAGCTTCTGCGTTTGGCAATCAGCCGGATAATTTGAATGACGGCAAACATAATCGTGAAGCTGAGCAGGGTGGCCTTGAATAACAAGTTCTGATTCTGTTCATTTACTGGATCAAGACTGGTAAGGTCAACCGAATCCAACAGATAAAAAAAATAGTTCGAAATAAAATTAACAATAGACATTAACACACCATACAGCACAGTAAAAATGACCTTTGTTTTCAGTTCCACAGTATAGGCTAGCGCCAAACTAAAGATGACCACTAAAGCGAGGATCGAAGAAATCACAAAGGAAACCGGAACGGAAATATAAACGTAACCAAGCACCCCGAAAATAATAAAGTAAATCCACCGCTTTTGCTTTTGGGCAGATTTGTCAAACACCGAGTTAAAGAAATAAATGATCTGAAGGCACATCACAACCTCAACAAACAACCCAAACATCCAGTTGTTCGTAATCATCTCAATGGACCTTCATTATCATAAATTTGGTGTAACAATCCTTAACCTCTTTCAGTTTAGAGCGGCCGATCGGCAGCTCAATCCCACCTGACATAAGCACAACTCCGCTGGCGAACTTCCGCACATGAAGCAGATTAATAATGACGGAACGGTGGATTTGCAGGAAGTTGTTGTCCTTGAGTGCCAGAGCATAATCGGTAAGGATGCCTTTACCTTCATAGGTTTGATTGAGGGTTATAAAATTCAGCTTACTTTTTATGGTTAGGCTTTTAGCCGCTTCGATCGCAATGATATCATCATGCTTCAGCACAATTTCTTCAAAGGCCGACTTGATGATCATAAACTTTTTATCAAGGGCTTGGAAGTATTGGCATAGCTTGATCATTTTCTCCTCTAACACCTGGGGAGTAATGGGTTTGATTAAATACTGGAAGGTCATTACGTCAAAGCTTTCCACCATATATTCCGGGTAGCTTGTCAGAAACACAATTTGTTCATCCAGGTGTTTTAAATTCCGTATTTGGCGGGCAGTCTGAATCCCGTTTATACCACCCATTTCAACATCCAATATTAAAATGTGAAAGGGGGGGGCATTACGCTCATAATGAGATACAAGCTGCTCCCCTGAGCTGAATTCCTCAATTTCAAAATCAATATTCACCTTGATCGACAACGCAATCAGCAAGCCTTTGACAATCTCTCTTTGTTTGTCCTCATCATCGCAAATAGCCACTCGATACATAGTGGATCACCTCTCTTTTCTAATGCCGCTGTTCTAGAGCTTGATCTAACTATCATACAAGCTTTCGAGCTTGAATAAATCATTTTTGGACGAAATGCAGATTTGAATCCCTCAAGTGCATGTGTAAACGAACCCTTTCAATTTCCTATGTATCAGAACGAGAAGTGATTTGAGTCTTTGCATATTTTACAATTCAGCTATTTTGAATATGACAAAGCTGCTCATATTTACCTGCTGATTTCCGGCAAATGGTAGTAGGTCCCGTTAGTCCTTGAGGTCCCGGTAATTGCTATTTTAACTTCGAGAGTACATGTTTCCCCAGGCATTAGAACAAAGTACCTTGAATACCTGTGGGATTATAAGAATTTACAAGGATTAATTTACCTTTGTCCCTTAGAGGGGATTAATCCTGCGAAAACAGGAATAGAAGGTTACTACTACCAACCAGATGAATTAGGAAGCGCAGGAATTTGGAAGAAAGGGGTATTTCCATACCCTAATGTTGTCTATCGCAGGATTGGAGTAAAAAGAAACGATAAATACGACCACTTGCTGGTTAGTGTTGGCCAAAAGATCTTTAATCCAAGCTTTTTAGATAAATGGGCAGTGTGGAAGGCTCTTCAGGATAACCCTAAGATAACCCCCCATCTACCTAAAACAGCATTATTGAGAAATGCAAAAGATGTTATTTGCATGTTAAAAGACTATGGTTCAGTTTATTTTAAACCGGTGAGCGGCTCCTTCGGCAGAGGTATAGTAAAGATCGAATTAACCAACAAGGGTTATCTTTATTGTGTTACCAAAAGAGGCGGCGGGCTTACTTATTTCAGCAGTCAGTAAGTTTGAAAGTCCATAATAAACACATCGACTTTCGAGTGATAATGCAGAAAAACAATACACAAACCTGGAACTGTACTGGTATTATTGCTAGATATGGTATGAAAGGAAAGCATTACACCAATGATGTAAGTGCGCTGAAATTGGGAGTGGTGGTTTGAAAAATGCATTACATTTAAATGATCTACAGACTAAACTCAAGACTCAGGAAATTCTGTCTTTATGTACTTTGGTTTGCGAAAACCTTGATGAGTTACATGGACCCTATGCGGATTTAGGTTTAGATGTGGCAATTGATACTAATTCTAAGGGTGGTTACTTGAGATCAATTTTAGGCATATGCATAACATTGCTGCACTAGTTGGCCAACAGAGTAGTATGTATAGTAAGGTAATAACACGCCCGTTAGAATTTGCAAAAGCATTTGCTGGATACAGCGCTCCATAAACATAGTTTATTTCGAACAACATTTTTTAACTTTATCAACTTATCTATCTTTAGATTACCGGTTTATTCTAACCGGTTTTTTTGTGCGCCTCACAGTCGCACCATCTAGGTGGTTCAAATCCACCCGGTAACTTTACCCTTTAAAGTGCCGTAGCCGAAGCAGACATCCGGCAACCACAGGTTGCCGGATGGGCAGGGTGTCTTCCGCGAGGAAGAATCCGAAGGGCCTGCAGGCAAAGTCCAGCCCGGAATGCAGTGAACCAGAGGTGGCGGCGATGTCGGGCGACCCGCCAAGAAAACGGGGAAGCCTATACGAAAACGTGTATCTTACAGGAAAACAACCAAAGGGACATGACCTGTAGGACTCATCGACGTGTTTAGGGTCAGGATGGATGGAACAGAAGGTGCAGATAACTGAGGGAAGTCTCGTAGTCTCCTTGGCGCAAACGCGGACGAGGTAGGGGAGGTATAACCGAAAGGGAAAGTCAAGCCGAAGGGCTGCGAGATGGCGGATCGTTCCGTAGTAGTGAGTAAATTCGGGCCAATGAAAGCTGGTAACAGACTGGAGGAGAAAACCCGGATGAGTATGTGCCTAAATTTTTTTTTTAGAGGCAAGTAGCCAGAAAAAAAAAAAAAAGAGTAGTGTCGCATACCCTGCTCTCATTCCAAAAGAGGAGAGACAGAGGCGAAGGGAACGTGCTTCGTCAAAGCCTGTGCGTATTCGTGAGTGGAGATCGTAAACGTCTTAAACCAGCGAGGGTTTGACCGAGAGGGTATGTCCCGCCGAGAGCGAGAGAGCGCTTGGGGATGAGGCAAACTGACGACCTGAGTACATCCAAAGGCAGCAGGAGCGATTGAAGGTTTTTTTTCTAACACGTAGTTGCCGGGATGGAACAAGTAAGGAATCGATACTCTGTAGCGAAAACAAGACCAGCTTGGTGAGTAACGGTAAAGGTGGTGAAACACCAATGAAACCGAAAAGACGTTACTACTCCTTAATCGATAAGGTATACCAAATGAACAATCTGCACGAAGCGTGGCTATCGGTGAAGAAGAATCAAGGAAGTGGCGGTGTAGACGGCGTCAGCATCGAAATGTACGAGAAGAGCCTGAGCACGAACCTGAGGGAACTCCAAAGGTTACTGCAGCAGGGGCGTTACGTACCCGATCCTGTGCGCAGACGGTATATCGAGAAGGAAAATGGGAAATTAAGACCGCTCGGCATTCCCACGGTCCGGGATCGGATCTGTCAGCAAGCCGTCCGTCAAATCATTGAGCCCATCTTCGAAGAGGATTTTTACTATTATAGCTTTGGCTTTCGGGCAGGATACTCGGCACATCAAGCTATACGGACCATTCGTAGAGCCAAACGAAACGGATATGAACATGTGGTAGACCTAGACATCGAATCCTTCTTCGATGAAATCCCGCACGAAGGACTCATGGAAAAAGTGCAGGAGAGAATCACAGACGGAAAAGTGCTGACGCTCATTCGCGGATGGCTAACGGCTGGAATCATGGAAGATGATCAGTTCCATGAAACGGAAATCGGTTCTCCCCAAGGCGGGGTCATCTCGCCCCTGCTCGCGAACATATACTTGAACAGCTTCGACTGGGGCATGAAGGAAAAAGGGTTTGCGGTGGTGAGGTACGCGGACGACGCAGTAATCCTGTGTAAGACCAAGGAGGAAGCAGAGGCAGCGTACGGAGAGGCCAAACGAATACTGGAAGAGGAACTGCATTTACGAATGCATCCGGAGAAAACGAAAGTCGTCCACTATGACGAAGGATTCCGATTTTTAGGATTTGATCATTGGAAGGATTATTTGCTCGTACCGGAAGCAAAGGTAAAGAAGTTCAAGGAAAAGATTCGGAAGGTCACGCGCAGACAGCAAGGAAAGAACCTGGAAGAGATGTTAAAGAAGCTAAATGAGATCGTCCGAGGATTTGGGAATTATTTCGGCATAGGGAATGTAAAGAAGAAGTTTGGGCGGCTAGACCAATGGACGCGCATGAGGGTGCGAGCCTACATGCGCCAAAAGAAGTCGACGGTTTCCAATCGGTTGATTCCGAACAAGGCATTGGAATCGGCAGGAATGGTATTTCTAACAAGCTTACTCACCACACGTTCCTAATTCAGGAGTGAAATAGGCAATCCGGCGACGGATGAAGGAAACTCACTCCTGAAGATGGGGAACTGACGAAGGAAAGCCGTGTGCGGGAAATCCGCATGCACGGTTTGACGGGGAGTCCGAGGGAGTAATCCCTCGTCTTACCCTACACGTACACTAAGAACTATCGATGATACCCGAGTTAGAGTTTCATTCTCTAAAGATAAGGGTATATAAGCTATATTTTCGAAATATAATCGCAAGCAAGCCACAAGTTGGGAAGTGAGGGGCGTCATGGATTCTGCAGTCAACATCCTGCTAGTAGACGATCACCCGGAAAACTTGGTTGCCATTGAGGCCGTTCTCAGCGGAGAACCTTATCGTCTGGTTCGGGCATATTCCGGTATTGAGGCTTTGCGCTGTTTATTGGAAGAGGAGTTTGCCGTCATTGTCATGGATGTGCAAATGCCGGAAATGGACGGGTTAGAGACAGCCAGCATCATCCGGACCCGGGAGAAAACCAAATTCGTCCCCATCATCTTTATGACAGCCACCAGCAATAAAATGGAGCATATCTTCGCAGGCTATTCCGTTGGTGCGATGGATTATATGACGAAACCCTTCGTTCCGCAAATTTTTAAATCCAAAATCGAGGGTTACGTCAGTATGTATGAAGCTAACAAAACCCTTCAGATCCAAAGTGAAATGTTGAAGAAACAGACGAGGCAGTTAGAGAAAACTAATCAGGAGCTGATCCAAGCTAAGGAAACGGCGGAGATCGCCTCCCGTGTGAAATCAGAGTTTCTGGCCATGATGAGCCATGAAATCCGGACTCCGCTGAATGGGATCATAGGCATGTCTGATCTGCTATTCGCCTCCGATTTGCCGGAAGAATATTCAGAGATGGCAGGGATTATCCATACTAGCAGCAATGCACTGCTTTCTGTCATCAACCATGTTCTCGACTTTTCAAAAATTGAATCCGGAAAAATGGAATTGGAGGAGGAACCCTTCTCCCTTCAGCACTGCCTGATTGAAACGATTGATTTGTTTACAGCCAAAATCAGGGAACGAAATCTGGAAGTGGTGGTACTGGTTGATCCTTCGCTGCCGCCATGTATAAAAGGGGACATGAATCGCCTCCGTCAGGTGTTGAATAATCTGGTGGGTAATGCCGTAAAGTTTACGCATGAAGGCAGTGTATACATAATGGTAAACAAGCTCGCGGAGACGGAGAATTCGCTAACGCTTGAGTTTATGATTAAAGATTCCGGGATCGGAATCCCTCCGGATAAGATAAACGAACTGTTTCAGCCGTTCTCCCAGTTGGATGCCTCAACTACACGTAAGTTCGGAGGCACGGGGCTCGGATTATCGATCAGCAAATCCTTGGTTGAACTAATGGGCGGCACGATCCGGGTAGAACCGTCGAATGAACCCGGCGCAACGTTCATTTTTACAATTGCAGTCAAGACGCTCATGAGCCCAGTTGAGTCAGATCGGAAGCCGCTGCATACGGATGCTACAACCCAGAGCCATACGCCGGCTCCGATTCGTGTCTTGGTTGGAGAAGATGACAACGTAAGCCGGAGACTAATGAAACAAATGCTGGAAGCACTCGGCTTCTTTGCCGATTTGGCGGAGAACGGCACAGAGGTACTGGCAGCTTTGGAACAAACGCCTTACGATCTGCTTTTCCTCGATCTCCGAATCCCCTTTAAAGAGGGCTGGGAGACTGTACAAGAAATCAAAACGAAAGTTATAGACAAACAAACTGTGATCATTGCCATGACGGCTAACGTTTCTAAGGAAACGATGCAGCGGTGTTTGTCCTCGGGCATGGACGATTTTATCGCCAAGCCTGTTCGATCAGAAGATATAAAACAGGTCATTCAAAAATATGTGATGAAAAAGGGGCAGTGTTGAGTTTATGAACAATCAAGACCAAATCAACGAAACGAACGACGATCAAATTGGCGTCGGCGAACTGCTCAACGCCTTAATGGCGATGAAGAAAGGCAACTTCTCCTACAGGATGCCCTATGACCGTACGGGTATGGCTGGAAAGGTAGCGGATACGTTTAACGAGATCATGGACATTCAGGAAGCTCTGGTGTCTGAAGTCCAGACAGTAGCCAAGGTTGTCGGAAAAGAAGGGAATCTTTCGAGAAGGTTTGTGCAGAAGAATCTGGGTGGATCATGGGAAACAATTACTGATTCGTTAAATGGTCTGGTCATCGACTTGATTCAACCGACGAGTGAGATGGTCCGGGTTATTAACGCCGTAGCCAAAGGTGATCTGTCCCAGAAGGTGGAGCTTGAAATCGAAGGACGAGCTCTTACCGGTGAATTCCAGAGAACGGCAAGCAACATTAATATGATGGTGAATCAGCTCAGCACGTTTGCCTCCGAGGTTACTCGTGTGGCGCGCGAGGTCGGTACGGAAGGGATCTTGGGCGGCCAGGCAGACGTCAAAGGGGTGTCGGGCACCTGGAAGGATCTTACGGACAGCGTGAATTATATGGCGACAAACCTCACGGATCAAGTGCGTAATATCGCGGCGGTAACCACTGCCGTCGCCAACGGTGATCTGTCGAAACAAATCACGGTTAATGCGCGCGGAGAGATTCTCGAACTCAAGAATACGATTAACACGATGGTGGACCAGTTGTCCATGTTCTCCTCCGAGGTTACTCGTGTGGCGCGGGAGGTTGGCACAGAGGGCAAACTCGGCGGGCAGGCGGACGTCAAAGGCGTATCCGGCACCTGGAGAGATTTAACCGAAAGCGTTAACTACATGGCGTCCAATCTGACTAACCAAGTGCGCAACATCGCAGTTGTTACGACTGCAGTCGCAAATGGTGACCTGTCGAAGAAGATTACTGCTGATGTGCAAGGCGAAATCCTGGAGCTTAAGAACACCATCAATACGATGGTGGATCAATTGTCTACCTTTGCTTCCGAGGTTACCCGGATGGCGCGCGAAGTCGGTACGGAAGGGATACTCGGCGGGCAGGCGGATGTTAAAGGCGTATCCGGCACATGGCGGGATTTAACGGAAAGCGTTAACTACATGGCGTCTAACTTAACCAACCAGGTGCGCAACATTGCGGAAGTGACCACCGCCGTTGCCAAGGGCGATTTGTCGAAGACAATTACCGTTGATGCGAAAGGCGAGATTCTCGAATTGAAAAGCACAATCAACATCATGGTGGACCAGCTCAGCAACTTTGCTTCCGAGGTTACCCGTGTGGCGCGGGAGGTTTCAACAGAAGGAATCCTCGGCGGGCAAGCGGATGTTAAAGGGGTATCTGGCACTTGGAAGGATTTAACTGACAGCGTTAACTTTATGGCTGGAACGCTGACCGATCAGGTGCGCAATATCGCTGAAGTGACGACTGCGGTTGCGAAAGGGGATCTATCCAAGCAGATCACGGTTAATGCGAAAGGCGAAATCCTTGAGCTTAAGAACACAATTAACACGATGGTGGAGCAGCTTTCCACCTTCGCTTCCGAGGTTACACGGGTGGCGCGCGAGGTTGGTACCGAGGGGATGCTGGGTGGACAAGCCCAAGTTAAAGGTGTAGCAGGGACATGGCGAGATTTGACCGAGAGTGTAAACTATATGGCTTCGAACTTGACCAACCAAGTGCGCAACATCGCCGTCGTGACGACGGCCGTCGCAAACGGGGACCTGTCTAAGAAAATCACGGCGGATGTCCAAGGCGAAATCCTCGAGCTCAAAAATACCATCAATACGATGGTGGACCAACTCTCGATGTTCTCCTCCGAGGTTACGCGGGTGGCGCGTGAGGTAGGCACGGACGGGAAGCTGGGCGGACAAGCTCAGGTTAAAGGGGTTGGAGGGACCTGGAAGGATTTGACTGAAAGCGTTAATAACATGGCCCGGAATCTGACGGACCAGGTGCGGAACATCGCGGACGTTACGACGGCGGTAGCAAAGGGTGACCTGTCCAAGAAAATCACCGTAGATGTCAAAGGCGAAATCCTTGAACTCAAAAATACGATTAACACAATGGTGGACCAGCTCTCGACCTTCGCCTCCGAGGTTACACGCGTAGCGCGCGAGGTTGGCACAGATGGAAAACTCGGCGCGCAAGCGGAAGTTAAAGATGTTTCCGGTACGTGGAAAGATTTGACCGATACAGTTAACTACATGGCCAGTAACTTGACCATTCAGATGCGCAACATTGCCGGCGTTACGACGGCAGTTGCGAACGGGGATCTGTCCAAGAAAATCACCGTCGACGTAAAAGGTGAACTGTTGGAGCTGAAGAACACGATAAACACGATGGTGGATCAACTAAATTCGTTCGCATCCGAGGTTACGCGGGTGGCGCGTGAGGTCGGTACGGACGGCAAGCTGGGCGGACAAGCTCAAGTGCGCGGCGTCGGCGGAATCTGGAAGGACCTCACCGATAATGTTAACATCATGGCGACCAATCTGACGGATCAGGTGCGCGGGATTGCCAAGGTCGTGACCGCAGTTGCAAACGGCAACCTGAAGCAAAAACTGACTGTTGAAGCCAAAGGCGAAATTGCCGAACTGACGGATACCATCAACAATATGATCGAGACGCTGGCCACCTTCGCCGACCAGGTGACTACCGTAGCGCGGGAGGTAGGTGCCGAAGGGAAACTGGGTGGACAAGCAAACGTGCCTGGTGCAGCCGGTACTTGGCGCGATCTCACCGATAATGTTAACTACATGGCGAGTACATTGACCACTCAAGTACGCGCGATCACCAATGTCGCAACAGCGGTGACGAACGGTGATCTGTCACGTGCCATCGACGTATCCGCATCCGGAGAAGTCGCAACGCTGAAAGACAACATTAACGAAATGATACGGAACCTGAAGGAAACAACCCGGATCAATACGGAGCAGGACTGGCTCAAAACCAACCTCGCCAAATTCTCACGGCTGCTTCAAGGACAAAGAGACTTGTATGCGGTCAGCCGTATGATCCTGTCCGAGCTGGCTCCGCTCGTGTCCATGCAGCATGGTGTCTTCTACATCAATGAACCGTTTAACGGCGAACCGGTGCTGAAGCTGTTTGCCAGCTACGCTTACCAAAGCCGCAAACATTTGGCGAACGAATTCCGGGCCGGGCAAGGGTTGGTCGGCCAGTGCCTGATCGAGAAACAGCGGATCTTGCTCACTAACGTGCCAGGTGACTACGTCGTAATATCGTCTGCTTTGGGAGAAGCCGCGCCTCTCAACATCATTTTGCTGCCGATCATATTCGAAGATCAGGTGCTGGCGATTCTGGAACTCGCTTCCTTCCGCCCATATAGTGATATCGACATCGCCTTCTTGGATCAGCTTACGGAATCCATCGGAATCGTGATTAACACGATGCAGGCGAACCAACGTACGGAGGAGCTGCTGATCCAATCGCAGTCCCTCACCGAAGAGCTCCAAAAACAGCAGATGGAGCTGCGGAATACGAACGACGAACTCGAAGATAAAGCAAAGTTGCTCGTGCTGCAGAAGGCGGAAGTGGAAAGCAAAAATCATGAGGTAGAGGTAGCCAAACGATATCTGGAAGAGAAAGCGGAACAGCTTGCCCTCACGTCCAAGTACAAATCCGAATTTTTAGCCAACATGTCGCACGAACTTCGTACCCCGCTGAATTCCTTGCTGCTCTTGGCAGAACAGCTTGCCGAGAACCCGGAGGACAATCTTCACGAGATTCAGGTGAAGTTCGCGAAAACCATTCAGGACTCTGGACTCGAATTACTTAATCTTATTAACGATATTCTCGATCTGTCCAAAATCGAATCAGGCACAATCACACCAGATTACAGCGATGTATCTTTGGCCGAACTGACAGGCGGGCTCGACCGTACTTTCCGCCACATGGTGGACGCTAAGAAGCTTGATTACAGAATCAAAATTGATCCAGGCGTGCCAGCTAGCTTAGTGACGGACTTCAAGCGGCTTCAGCAAATTTTGAAAAACTTGCTTTCGAACGCCTTTAAGTTCACGGAGCAAGGGCAGATTATGCTTCAGATCCGGAAAGCAAGCGAGGGCTGGCACCAAGAAAATGAATCACTGAATCGTGCTAAAACGGTCATTTGCTTTTCCGTCAGCGACACGGGAATCGGTATCCCTCATGAGAAACAGCAGATCATTTTCGAAGCCTTCCAGCAGGCGGACGGCAGCACGAACCGGGAATATGGCGGAACGGGCTTGGGACTTGCAATATCCCGGGAAATTGCCGAGATGCTGGGTGGAGAAATCACACTGTACAGTGAAGTAAGCAAGGGAAGCGTATTTAATTTGTACCTGCCAACTGAAGCGGAATTCACGGAACCGGAGATCAAGAGAACACATGTACCAGAGGTGATTGATATCACCCCGCCCAAACGCAGAAGCAGCCTAGGCAGAGCGGCGGAAGACACTTTGCTTGACGACCGGGATAACATTGAACCGGGTGACCGTGTATTCCTGATTGTGGAGGATGATCAGAAGTTCAATGAAATTATTCTCGATCTCCTCCATAAAAAAGGAATCAAAGCTGTCATTACGGCCAGCGGCTGGGATGTCCTGGAACTCGTTCAAAAGTACAATCCGATCGCCATAACGTTGGATCTGCATCTTGGCGGGGATACGAACGGTTGGCTGGTACTTGATCAGCTGAAGAACGATATCCATGTACGACATATTCCGATTTGCGTCATGACCGTTGACGAGGACGAGGTGCTGCTGCTGCAGAAGGGGGCTCACGATTATTTCCGGAAACCTGTGACGAACGAAGAGTTGGAGAATGCTTTGGATCGTCTGAACCAATTTGCGGACAAGAAAGTTCAAAATCTGTTGGTGATCGTCCATGATGAGCAGGAGCGCAAGCAAATTGTTGACCTGCTAAGCAATCAGGATCTCAAGATCACGGCAGTGGACACGGGGCGCAAAGCGTTGAACCAGATCAACACGAAAGATTTTGATTGCGTCGTGCTGGACAACAGCTTGCCGGATATGAATCTTATTCGATTCGGTCGAGATATGTACAAAAATGCCAAAAACAAAAAAGTTCCCGTCGTAGCCCGACTAAGCAAGAAGTTGACACCGGCGGAGGAGAACGAATGGGATGAGTTAGTCAAAATGGTGGTTCTCAAAGAGGTGAAGTCGATTCTCCAATTGATCGATGAAACGACTCTCTTCCTGCACAGTAAAGCGGAGAACCTCCCGTCCGGCTCAAGGGAAAAGCTGGTCAAACTGCATAATTCGGATGAAATGATCGAGTATAAGAAAGTGCTTGTGGTGGATGATGATATCCGTAACATTTTTGCACTCACGTCAATTTTGGAACGCCATCAAATGAAAGTCATTCCTGCGGAGAACGGCCAGGATGCCATTAACCTTCTGGAACAGAGTCCGGACGTCGAAATCGTGCTGATGGATATCATGATGCCGGGAATGGATGGTTACGAAACAACCCGCGCTATCCGGCAGAAAGAGAAATTCAAGAACCTGCCCATTCTTGCACTGACGGCGAAAGCCATGAAGGGAGACCGGGAGCTGTGCCTCGAAGCCGGCTGCTCGGATTACATCACCAAACCGGTCAACAGCGCGCAGTTGTTATCAATGATGCGCACATGGCTAGACCAATAACCCATACGTTCGATAAGAAAGCCCTCGTCCTAAAGACGGGGGCTTTTAGACGTTATCTAAACGATTTCCAAGAACAACAGACCGATTAACCCATGGATAGACCAGCTATCGGAATAAACAGGCGATTATCGGAGGCTATCACTCCTCCAAATTTATATTTCCTGAAGCTGAATGCACACTCAGCGTGGAAGCTTCCGTATTAGCCGCGCCTACCGTGCCCTTTAGGCTTTGGCCGCCGCCGTCCGTCTGAATCTCTGTGGATGCCCCGACGCCTAAGTTGATCTTGCCCGATTGGGTAGATGCATCAACCTCCCCCGTGAAGCCGTTGACCGTGATATTTCCTGAATCGGCGTTCAGCGAGATTGTCTGTGCCTGGCTTTCAAAGGTTATATTGCCGGAAGCTGTGGCCAGACGGATAGATTCATAGCTTTGTTCCGGCAGTTCCAGGTAGATAGTCTCATTCTTTAAATGGATGAATCCGGATGCCGGTTCAGTGCTGACGGTAAGCACCCCCGCCTCCAGCCCCGCTGGCAGCTCACCGCTCGTTTTCATACGGAGCTTTACTTCTGAATCCTTGGAACGGCTCACCTTAATGGATTGTCCTTCAGTTTTCATTTTAATCTGCTGTACCTTGGATCCCTCGAAAGAAGCTGTTTTCTCCACAGGTTTTTCCCTGCAGCCCGCAAGTACAAGGATAACGAACGTTGCCGCGATGAGGACAAACCATTTGTTGCCTTTATATTTTGTCATATGGATCTCCTTCTTATTGATAAATTACCGGTCTGCAAGAGCCGGGTGGTTATGCCTGCAGCGAATAAAAGAACGGTCAAGATGAGATAAAGCTCAGGGTTCCTTTCGAATATCCCCAAAAAGTCAAGTGAGGGAACATGATTGAGCGGTCCCGCATACCACCAGAGTAAATAAATGACCTCAAACAGCTTTTTTGAGCCGCCTAATGTGCCCAGTGCTAGCGCCAAAGTCGGAATGAAGACGATACCCGTTCCCCAAGCCAACAACGAAGACATCTGACCCTCCACGATGAAGCGAAGGATTGCACCCGTAGAAAACAGCAAGGTGATGAAGATGCCGGAAAGCCATTCTGTCAACCACTTTACCAGCGGTGAGCTGCTGGACAAGATAAGTTCAGTGGTGAAATGATGTTTATCCCGCGTGCCTAACTGCGACCATAAAGCTAGGGGCCATATCATAATAAAAGGCAGCCAGTTGTTTATGGAGTTTGACGTAATCAGTATAGGTCCTGAAATGAGCACTATGGCGGGCAGCTTCCACCACAGGGACATGCCTTTCAGCATAAGCTTCAGCTCGGCTTTGACCCGCCCGGGCAACCTTGCACTCTTCACTTTTTTTGCCGTAGACAGCTTCAGCGGGACACTGTGTTCTATGCCCGCAAGCGGCAAAGGTGTTGTTTTCCCCTTGCCCGATGCAAGCAGCGGATGAGCTTTGGATGAGCCTTCCGGGTTTTCAAAACGCCGAAACAGCAGGGCTGAAAGGACGACACCCACTATACCCGCAGCTATCCAGACTAGCCGGATTAGGACAAGCGAACGATCCCATGCTGCGCCTTCCCACACAAACGTGGAGATCGGGCCCTGTGTCGGATAATACCCAAAGCTTCCGCTCTCCTCAAGACTGGAGAGGGTAGGATAATGCTCCGCTGCACTGTGAGCCATCGTTTTCAGAATACCGTTGATGCCGAACAAATCCCCCCAATCGCTTGGCGCGGCAATGGACACCGCACCGACAGCGATCCACAGGCAGAAGAACAACACATTTCCCAAAACTCCCTTCAAACCGGGAAACACATCAAACAGGATGGTTAAGGAAGAGAGCAGAAACAGGGAGGGGAAGGTTACATAAAAAAAAGGAGCCATATAGTCCATTAGCCGGAGCTGGGAATCTTCTCCCCGAAGCAGCTGCATGGCCATAAATGCCACTACCAAAACAGCTCCAATCACCAGCAGTACCACAAAATTCGCCGCCGCCTTACTGGCGATATATCTGATTTTCCGGACAGGGGCGGAGGCGATTAACGAACCGAGCTTCAGGCGAGCATCTCCCGATATTTGGCTTCGAAGCATGAAAAAACCGAACAGCCAGAGCAGCATTGTGGACAGCATCGCCGCAAGTCCGCCCAGCCAGGCCGAATTATAGATACCTCTGACCCCGCCGATATAAAAGACTTCATACCCGGCAGCAGCATCCGGTACGCAGACATAACCGGCAAACACGCTGATTCCTATGACGAGCAGGAAGGAATAACTGCGCATCTGACTTTTCAAATTGCTTTTGATAATATAAAAGTAGGCTGAGAGAGTACGGATCATGGCTGAACTCCTAACGAGGACACAGTATACAGGTACGCATCCTCCAGTGAAGCGGGCAGCAGGGTGGCATTTGCGCTGGGGCGCAGATCGGAAACGATCCGGGTATGGATGCCGTCGCTGCGCTGAATGGCGCTGCTTATCGTGTATTTGGCCTGCATGTCCGGCAGGGAGGAGGCAGGCAGGATACAGTTCCAGACCTTCTGCTCCACACTCTGAATCAAGTTCTCCGGTGCAGCATGCTTGACAAGCCGTCCCTTCGCCAGTTTGGCACTCTGGAGTTGATCGGCTTCCTGCAGCGGCTGATCGCCGATGTCGGCAACGATCCAAGAGCAGTGTCCTACCTGTTGAGCCTGGATGCAGAGATAGAGTCGCTGGAGCTTGTTGCTGACGAGAAGGTGCTCTACCGGGCGCTGCAAAATGTACTGATGAATGCCGTGCTTCACAATCCGGAAGGAACTGCCATTCACGTTACTGTGCGGCGGGAGGGAGAGGAAAGTGCAAATATCATGATTTCCGACAATGGCACTGGTATGGACGAAGATACGCTGAACAATCTATTTCAAAAATATTACCGTGGAGCAAAAGGCAGCTCCCATAAGCTGGGAACAGGACTAGGTATGGCTATTGTAAAAAACCTGATCCTCGCACACGGCGGCTTCCTGACTGTGGATAGCGAAGTAAGTAAAGGAACCACATTTCATATCCGTCTACCTGTCCGGGTGCATGAAAAGTCTATTTGAGCTTGAGAGATGAGTTGAAATTTTGAACAAGATATGAAAAAATAAGTAGCTCTATCAAATCCGGAACTTCCATGAACAGTACTATCTGGTTTCGGACAAACGGATAAACCTGGACTAGGGGTGAATTTGATGTTTTGGACTCCATTATTTGAAAACGACGTACCAGTAGCACACTTCTTCTCTTAGTGGAGTGAGTGTGACTACATCTCTCCGTTAGGGGCATTTTCGACCTAATTAAAAACGGAGGGTATAAAAGATGAAAAACACCTTATTAGGTTCTTTATATTTAACTTTAGCTTCCATGATCTGGGGCGGTATGTACGTTGTTGTTAAAATTGTAGTATCGGTCATACCTCCATTAGAACTTGTATGGATGAGATATTTAGTAGCCATTGTTGCACTTCTAGTTATCGGCTTCATCACACGACAGAACTGGCGAATTGAGAAACGTTATTTTATCTTAATCGTAGCTATTGGGCTCATCGGTAATACGATTTCAATTGTTGCACAGGAAACGGGTACCATGTTATCCACAGCACAAATGGGAGCCATTATAACTTCTTCAAAGAACATAGGTGTAGCGTTTTGGATCGGCTCTATCCTAATTTTTACAGGTGTTCTATTCGTTATTAACGAGAAAAAATAGTATTTAGGAAACTCCATTCGAATGTATGAAGTGCACATTCCTTTCGGAGTAGGAGAGCCCTTATGCAGGGCTCTTTTTCATATTCCTAAGTGGGAAGATCATTCGCCGATATGTTCTTGCAGCCACTGTCTGAAAAATTGCAGCTGCTCTTTGGTGTGAAAATAATGTTCGCCATGCTCCATCACGCCCAGTTCACAGTGAAACCGATCACTAAAAGCAGAGACTACGTCAAACTCGCACAAGTTATCGTCTGAGCCATAAAGAATTGCAGTTGGACTTTTCCATGTATTGATAGGATGAGATTTAACATATTGATAATAATCCCAATAAAGTATTTGTCCGATGGGGGTGGAAACTTCTTTTTCAGCTTTTAATTTCTCTTCACTTACGTTGAACCCTGTCATCATACCTTTGATAATTCGCTCCATATCCAGAACTGGAGAAAGGAACAGAGACTGCTTAAGCGGTAACCTGTTGTAAGAAAGCAAGCTAAAGTATGCCCCCATACTACAAGCAAAGATACTGATGTCATTCGATAGATTTTGTGCATAACGCATGATAATCTCAAGATCATGAACACAATTTTGAACTTTGCAAGCGTATTTCTCTTCTTCGCGGTCACCATGCTCAGGCAAATCAAAGCTAAGGACCTGATACCCCCGTGCCGATGCTTCTTCAGCAAAGATAACAATCGCATCATCTGCTTTGTTGGACATATTACCGTGGACAGCAATAAATAGGTTATTGGATTTCTCACCCCATATAATTGCTGGGATGCCCTCAATTTTCAATTCCTGCTTCATCATTTCATTACCTTCTTTGGAAATATTTTTAACAATTATACCACGAACTAATAGTAAATTTAGGTAGATATTTGAAGAGGAAGTTGAATATACTTATCCCATCGCCGAGAGAAGTCAGGAGATATTCCTGAAATTGCTCGGTTTTTTCATAGCCTGATTCCATGTCGATCTATGTGCCGTATGTATTGAATATTGACGGTGGTTACAAGCTGAATGACAAAATTGAAGTTAACTTGAAAGATGCATTTCTTACATTTACAGTAAATTCTAATGTTTTTGCCCATCAATCCGGACTAATGTGGGGTGAACTGGGTATACAAAAAGCAATTGGTTTTACAACCTGCCAGCTGATGAATCAGCTCTCGCTTGGATTTCTGCCGCCTATTATTATGGGTGTATTGCTCGGAAGTATAGCTGGAATTACCTAACCAATCCATTCATGTCAGTGGCGATGCGTGCTATGGGGATTATGAAGGCACATTTTATTATCACGACGTCGTGGATTACTTTGTTTGTGTGGCTCTTGTCATTGTCTCTTACATGACTTCGATGCTGATCACATATCGCATCCGTAAAATATCCGCATATACTTTAGTAAGTGAGTAAATTCGATAGGGTGGGGACGTGGATAATCACGTCCCTTTTTTAGCTTTAATTATTTGTAATATTTTATATATAACGCTCGGTGCGATACTAATGTGAAAATATCTTTGCAGGTTTTAAATACGAATTGGCAGACCAAAAAGCAATCAAGGATCGATTAAGGCGCAAAGCACAAACCATTAATTTAAGAAAAATTTAAGATCTACACACCTAGATTTTTTAGTTGTACAATCTATACTTTGTATCAGGAAGATTAGGGATTAAATGGTAATAAAGAGGGAGGGCCATTTACGAAGACAGTGCGGAAGCCAAGGTTTATCCTGCTTCACTGACAAAAATTATGACCGCAATTGTCACCCTTGAGCATGTTGATGACTTATCTGCAATCGCTCCGGTAGACCGGAGAACGTTCGGCGAGCTTCTTGCAAGCAACTCTTCTATGGCCGGATTTCGCGAAGATGAGGAGGTTACATATTAAAAACGGAGGTGTCTTAGTGAAAAAAATCTTCATGATTGCATTAACTATAACCATTTTGATTGGAGGAAGCCTCTACTTCCAAAATCAAAGCAGCTACTCAGAATATGTAAGGATACAGGATGATAAAACCATCTCAGAGGAATTAGTTACCGTAGATAATCCGAAGGATGTAAAGACAGAGAATGAGAATCCGGGCAATGAGGAACCCCCAGAGGAGATTTTTTTGGATGTTACGCCAGATGTTGAGAAAACTCCTGAGGATATCGCCTTGGACAAACGACTTGATGCAGATAGAAAAAGTAATGAAAGAACTTATCGGGAGGAAGGAAGGACAGGGTCATCAATTAGGCCAACGATAGAAATTCCGACTTTGTCTATCGATGATTATATAGGTATCTACAAAACTGTTGATGCATACATGAGAGAAAATTCGGATCGGTTTTCCGAGCCGGCAGACAATGGCACCAGAGGAAGCACTTCTGATCCGAGAATCCAAAATATTCTATATGCAGAAGAAAAATCAGGTATCATAGCAGGATTTGAAGATGAAAACCTGGTGGCATGGGCAGTGAAAAAGCTGGACGGAGCATATACCAACCTCTTGCTAGGGAGAACGTCTGCGGGAGAGGACTGGCAAGTTCTCTCAGAAGGAGACGTATATCAGTTGAGAAAGGAAATTAGCGATGGAAATTAAAGCGGAAAATGTAACAAGAACATTTGGAACGAAACGGGCCATTGATGAACTGAATTTTATTTTGCCTGAAGGTGTGTACGGACTTTTGGGAGATAATGGGGCAGGGAAAAGCACCTTGATGCGAATTCTTGTGGCAATCGACCATCAGTCCAGCGGCAAGGTTACCTTTAACGGCAAGGATATCTTCCATATGAACGACGACTACCGTAATCTTGTGGGATATATCCCTCAGGATTTCGGGGTGTATCCCGCGTTCACGGCAAAGGAATATCTGGAATATATGGGAGCGCTGAAGGGACTGTCAAAAAAGGAATTGAAGCAAAAAGTTCCAGAGGTATTACAGTTTGTCAACCTGGAGAAAGTGGCTAATAAAAAGGTCAAAACCTTTTCCGGAGGGATGAAAAGGCGGGTGGGCATTGCCCAAGCCATTATTAACGACCCAAAGATATTAATTTTTGACGAGCCCACCGCTGGGCTTGACCCCCATGAGCGAATCCGTTTTTCAAACATCATAAGCGAAATGGGACAGGACAAGATCATCTTGTTTTCTACCCACATTATTTCGGATATCGAAGCAATCACCACCAATGTGATCATCCTAAATCAGGGCAAAATTAAAGAGCAAGGTAATGTGCAAAAGATGTTATCCGGGATTAAAGGAAAAGTGTTCACCGAGGAGATGGACAGAGAGCGGCTTGCCTCCTTTAAAAAGGAACACCTGATCGTACGAATTCGGCAGGAAGAAAACGCTGTCAGTGTACGGTACTTGGGAGAACAGGAATCAGACGCAATCGAATGCGAGCCCACGCTGGAAGATTACTACATCTACTTGGGGAGTGGGAGCCATGCGTAATTTCATTTCATTAGAACTGAAAAAAATATTTAATAAAAATACAGTGATTATCAGCCTACTTTTTCTCACAATTATTCTGATTCCTTTGGTTCAAACCGCCCGGAGTATCGATGTCTTGGATGATGAGGGAACCATACATAGCGGCATTGGGGGCTGGGATATTTTAAGGGAGCGAACGGTTGAGGGCACGATGACGACAGATTATTTATTACATATGAAACAGAACTACGAAAACAGTGTGGACAAACCTTATATTGAGGGGGAAGTGGATACAGACCGCAAGCTGGGCAAAAAATTGATGTTTCCTCACGATATGCTGAACTGGGAACTGAATTTTCCATATGAAAAGTACCGTGTGCTCGATAACAGCTTAAATTTAACCAATGAGCAGCTCGCCAGCTTTTATGAGGTTTGGAAGGGCAGCTTTACCGAATATTTATCCAATGAACAAAATCTATTTCCTTATACAGAGGAACAAATCGAAATCATATCCCAGAAGATGCAAAAAGTATCCACCCCATTTGTATTCAAATACGATAGCGGCTGGGAGTACCTGAAAATAGGTTTATTAAATACGATCTACCTTTTCTTTATGTTCTTTGCCTTTATCCTATGTGAGGGATTCTCCAAAAACAGCAGCAAAGGAATTGACAAGGTGACCTTATCCACCAAGGAGAGCCGGAGGAAGCTACTCAGCTATAAGCTTGGTGCCGCCAATGTGTTTTCTACGATAGCCTATTTTGCGTATATTGCGATCGTACTGCTGTTTGTTGCTGTAGTCTATACGCTGCACGGCTGGGACTCTTCGGTTCAAATTGGAACGACTACATTTTATTCGATGAATCAGCTTCAAGAGGCGTTACTCTATATTGCCATGGGATACTTTTCCACCCTCGTCGTGACACATCTTATCCTGTTTTTGTCCGTGGTTTTTAAAAGAGGGAAACTGGTATTAGCAATTTCACTGATTTATTTTTATCTCGTCAATACTTATCAGATGGGGAGGGGGGCGCTGATTGAAAAAGTGATGGTCTTCATGCCCCAGAACTTTATCAATAATCTTATAGGCATAGAGAAATTATATTTTGTGGGTAATACCGTGTTTCCTTATGTTTTTGTCGCCCTGTTTCTGGGTACTGTGTACATTCTCTTATCTCGAATCGCTATCTCTATATGGATGAGAAGATATTATTTACAGTAGAGGAAGGTAGGTGAAATCATGAGTTACTTATCAAAATTAAACAGAAGTAAAATCCTAAACATAAACGTATTCGGTTTTTTGTTGACATTGTTTCTAATACTTACCTTTTACAACTTAGACACCATCAAAACAGGTTATTTAAATCAGGCAAGATATGAGGTAACAGATGGGACGGAATACCGGTATTTCTATCAGCCGGAGGTATTGGATGAAGTTGAGATTAACAAAATTTTGGAAAAATACAGAGAACTAAGCCTACCAGAAGACAGGAATAAAGCGGATGTTGCAGATTTGCCAGCCTTGGATATGATCGTCCAAGTGTATGGCTCGGACTGGACTGGAATACGCGATATCTCAACAGAACAATTCTATCAGGATAGGTCAGACATCATCAGAAGTGCACAGGAGGAAGCGGGGAGTTCTAGGAAAGGAAACAGCAACGGGACTTTTGCAGCGGCTTCTCTCTCCGAACCTATCCGGATGGGTTATGCCGAGGGCTGGAAGAACGTTAACTCAGGGATGAGCCAATGTGTTTTTATTGTCTTGGTTCTCATTTCCATTGTACTGGTCCCAATTTTTAATGAAGACGAGACCTTGGGCGTGGACGGACTGGTGAAATCCACGAGGTTTGGGAAACGTAAGCTGAGTAGGGTACGGATCATCAACGCCTTCCAACTCTCATCACTGCTTTATCTGGCGGCGGTGGCGATTTACATTACGCCTATATTCTTTATGTACGGTTTACAAGGAGCGGATTTGCATATACAAAGTAGTCCACAATTTTTTTTATCAATGGTTGAGGTGAATTATTTCGAGCAGTTTTTGATCAACCTGGTCATTGGATCTGTGGCAATCTCACTGATGACAGGGATTACCTTATGGATCAGCGTATTAGTCACACAGGTTTATACTGGCTACGCCCTGTTATTATTCACCATAGCCATATCTTACGCCATTCAGATGAGCGAGGTATTCTTTCTGAAACATTACGCGGGCAATTTTCTGCCCATGCAGATAGCCGAGTTCAACAGCTATTACACAAGATTTGAACCTTATGGAGGTATTTTTACAATCATTGCCGTTCCTTCCATTGCTGTTGCAATTTTATTTATGCTCCTACTATTTTTGCCAAGATGGATTAATAAAAGGAGGTTTACTTCTTAAATTGAGCATTATACATAAAGTTAAAAACAACTTGATCGATTCCATCCGAGAAGATTTCATGAATCTGATGCCATCAATTTTTGGTATTCACGAGGTGCATAGCCTGTGATTTGGCGGAACTGCCGACTAAAATGCTCAATATTCATGTATCCGCAAATTGCGGCGATTTCGGAGATCCGATGCGGACTATGAAGCAGCTTTTCCTTGGCAAGACGGATTCGGCATTGAATGACGTCGTCCATGCACGAAATACCAAAGGTTGACTTATAGATGGCCTGTAAATAGCCAGGACTGAGATGCACATGTTCGGCCATAGCCGGAACGGCCCAAGAATGACCCGGGCTGTTGTATATCGCTTTGCGCAGATTCAACAGATTTTGATAGTGAGGAGTATTATTCGTACTGTGCGAAGCTTCAATAAGCTTATTAATGATAATTCGGAATAAGTAATCCATAGAAAGCTCCCGGTAAGCGCAGGAAAAGAAATGTTCAGCCGTAAGCAACTGAAACAACTGGTGAAAATATTCCGGGTCGGGCATGGGAAAGGGAACTCCATGTAATAGCTTTGATTCTTTCAAATGAATTTCGTCTGAATCAAAATGAATCCAGTCATTCCCATAGCTGTCTGCACAGGCCCGGTAGAGTATCTTTTGATGTGGTTGGAAGACTACCGCGCAGTTAGCAGGATATTCCTTCATCTCGCCCTCAACCCAGAATTGGGCGGGTGTTCTGGTGAGAAGGAGCAACCATGTATTATGTCCTTCAGGGACGTCATAAACAAAATCTGCGGTATGGATGGCATCATATCCGGCATAGTATATTGTTATCATATCATTAGCCTTTCTTAGAATAGATCAAATATACGACAGTATACATCATTCAATAGAGCCGTGTCATTAACTTATAATTTTCAAGTAGTTATCTATCCATATGAGAAATAATCAATCAATAACATTCAATTATGAGGTGAAATCATGAAGTACTGCAATCCCGTAATTAAAGGTTTCTTTCCCGATCCAAGTGTTTGTAAAGTAAATAATAAGTATTATCTCGTCAGCAGTTCCTTTCAATATTATCCTGGCGTACCTTTGTTCGAAAGCGATGATTTAATGAACTGGAGACAAATTGGACATTGCTTAACAAGACAATCACAAGTTCATCTTGAGAAGATAGACAGTTCTGGAGGAGTATTCGCATGCACCATCAGATATCATAACGGTCGTTTTTACATGACCACCACTAATAATTCTACCGGGCAAAATTTCTACGTTTGGACAGATGATATCTACGGCGAATGGTCGGAGCCCATCTTTGTGGACCAAGGGGGGATAGATCCCTCCTTTTATTTTGAAGGTGATTTAACCTACTTTATGAGCAACGGCACTGATGACACTGGAAGGAACAGCATCTTTCAATGTGAGATAGATATCGAAACTGGTGAAAAGCTTACACCAAGCCGCGTGATCTGGCATGGAACAGGGGGACGTTATCTGGAAAGCCCTCACCTGTATAAAATCAATGATCTCTACTACTTAATGGCAGCAGAAGGCGGAACCGAATATGGACACATGATTGTATATGCAAGAGGCAATTCCCCTTACGGACCTTTTGAAGCGTATCCCAATAACCCCGTTTTAACAAACAGGAATCTGGGGGGATATGAGATACAAGGTGTAGGCCACGGAGATTTAATTCAAGATCACGATGGAAATTGGTGGATCGTTCATTTGGGCTTTCGGCAAATCGGCAGATGGGTTTTGCATCACCATCTGGGGCGGGAAGTGTTTTTGATGCCAGTTACTTTCCATGAAGATCATTGGTTTACGGTGGGAGACGATGGTACGACTCAGGGGGAAGTTGAAACAAACTACATTCCCAATTCGGCTAAACAGATAGAACAGACGCAGTATACTTTTCATAACACAAGCTGGGATATAGATTGGTGTTACTTACGTTATCCCGATAAACAGAATTATTTGCTGGGCGATGGGGAATTGAAATTAAGAGGTTCACAGTTTTCATTAGACATGGCGGATTCTCCGACCTTTATCGGTTTGCGTCAAAAGGATTTCCATGCGGAAATCTCCTGTGAGATTAGAGTGAATGATGGTGAAGCGGGAATAACGTTATATATGGATGAACATCATCATTATGATTTCGCTTTGAGAAGAATAGGGGAGCGAATTGAAGCCGTTAAGCGTCTGAACATCGGAGACATTAAGACCATACACGAACAATCCGATTTAAATTCAAATGTAGCCATTTTAAAGATTATTTCAAATCATGACATTTACTCTTTTCAGGTAATAAGCGATGGCATAGCAATTGATTTGGGCTCTGCGCAAACCAGATACCTCTCCTCAGAGGTTGCCGGAGGTTTTACCGGCGTTGTAATCGGGTTATATTCCCATGATGGAAGCTGTTCGGAATTCAATGACTTTAGCGACTTCAAATGTACGTATTTAAATTAACAAAATGTATTTTGGCGAAAAACCCTCATTGGTGACGAGGGTTTTTTCAATGTTGTGTTGGACGAATAATGTATGGGTTTTGACCATTTCAATTTGGATTGATACAATAGGGCAAACTATGTCGAATGACTTTAAAATCAGGTGGGGTGATTTAAGCTTGCAACATGAAAACGAACTTTTGGAGGTATGGTTGTCTTGGTCCCGCATCAATTCAAATTTAAGTGAAAAGTTAGAACAAGCTCTGCTGAACAATTATAATTTATCTTTGAAGGAGTTCTATGTTTTAAATTTTATATCCAATGCTGAGGAAAAAAAATTACGGCTACAGCAACTTCAAGAACTTGTGGGATTAAGTCAAAGTGCTACATCGAGACTCGTCGTTAGAATGGAAGCTAAAAACTTTGGTGCTTTAGAAAGACATATATGCGAGGATGACCGGCGTGGTATTTATACTCGAATTACAGAGTTAGGCGAAAATAAATACCAGCGGGCACTTCAGACCTTTACTCAGGTCTTACAAGCAGAACTAAAAAAAGACGGATTTAATTCAGAAGTAAAGAATCTGACGGAAAAATTGTTTTTGTGACCAGTGTAGAGATCTTGTTAGTAGAGTTGAGATGATTGTTAAGTTTAGGATGACGACTTGACATAATTATTTTTCTCCGGTAAATTATATGCATGCGCATGCTTTATTCATTGTTACTGTAATTCAATTCAGCTGATAAGGAGTGGATAGCTATGAAGGTGTTAGTAGTCGGATCGAATGGACAAATCGGACAGCACCTTATTCAACAGTAGACTCCATTGCAACGGCCGCCAAGGGTTGTGACGCTATTGTGTTTACGGCTGGATCTGGTGGGAAAACGGGTGATGACAAAACACTGTTAATTGATTTGGACGGTGCAGGAAAAACGATTGAAGCTGCTGAAAAAGCAGGCATTGACAGATTCATCATGGTCAGTGCAATTCAGGCGAATAACCGGGACAATTGGCACCATAATATTCTACCGTATTACGCAGCAGTATTCCTCGTGAAGATGTAGCGCATACCATTGTGGCTGCTTTGGAAGAGAAGCACACCTATAAGCGTGCCTTTGATCTGATTGCTGGTTACGACCCGATTCCTGATGCATTGCAAAAGTTCTGAAAAAACCATAAACTGAAAGTACATACATGCTTGCGCATGCATGAATATTTTAATATATAAGAGCAAAAAGGGGAGCGTTTATCCATGAAAGATTTGTTTAGCCCATATTCTTTTAAAAGTTTAGAATTGAAAAACCGTGTTGTGATGCCTCCAATGTGTCAATACTCCGTCGAAAATAAAGATGGTATTGCCACAGATTGGCATTACATGCACTATGTTAGCCGTGCTGTAGGCGGAACTGGTTTAATCATAATTGAAATGACTGATGTAGAGCCCGATGGGCGCATTTCCGATTTCGATCTTGGTCTTTGGTCAGATGATCAGATTCCGGCTCTGAAACGGATTGTAGATGCTTGTCATAGTCACGGTGCCAAAGTGGGAATCCAAATCGCGCACGCTGGACGCAAGGCGGAAGATGCCGAAGTTCCAGTAGCCCCGTCAGCAATCGCTTTTGATGAAAATTCTAAACAGCCCCGGGAACTTACCACCGCAGAGGTAAAAGGAATAGTTGAGAAATTCCGCACTGCTGTAGCTCGCGCTGTCCAGGCTGGATTCGATACCATCGAACTTCATGGCGCGCATGGCTATTTGATTCATCAATTCCATTCTCCGCTTACGAACAAACGGGATGATGAATATGGTAAAGATCTTACCTTGTTTGGCCGGGAGGTTATTCAGGCTGCAAAGGCCGAGATGCCGGAGAACATGCCACTAATCATGCGTATATCAGCTAAAGAATACGTTGAAGGTGGTTATGGGATTCAGGAAAGCATTGCTTTTGCCAAGGAATATCAAGTTGCAGGAGTAGACATGTTTGATATTTCATCAGGTGGCGAGGGAGCTATTGCTGCATGGGGCAGACCAGGAACTCACGCAGCTTATCAAGTACCGCTCGCTAGAGATATCAAACAAGCACTCGATATTCCAGTGATCGCTGTTGGAAGATTGGATGATCCAATTTTGGCGAATGCAGTCATAGGAAATGAAGAGGCCGATTTGATTTCTGTCGGAAGAGGAATGCTGAGAAATCCATATTGGGCCTTAGAAGCTGCATCAAAGCTGAGAAAAGAAACAGCAGTTCCTAAACAGTATACTAGTGGATTCTAAGTTCGATTTGTCTAGAAATTAATCGGTATAATACGAAAAAAACTTAGGAGGGTTACGATGTTTAATAACGAATCAGTACAACCATTACTCCGTCCTTTTACTTTAGGAAATCTTAATCTGTCTAATCGGACAGTAATGGCGCCAATGACCCGGAATCTGTCTCCCAATGGGGTTCCTGGAGCAGACGTTGCTGCATACTATCGCCGGAGAGCCGAAAATAATGTGGGTCTGATCGTAACAGAAGGCACGGTTATTGATCATGCAGATGCATCCAATCAGGAGAATGTCCCTTTCTTTTATGGTGAAGAAGCATTGAATGGCTGGGCAAATGTTGTGTCTGAGGTTCATGAAGCCGGCGGTAAAATTATTCCTCAAATCTGGCACATGGGTGCACGGGGCAACGTCAATGATTATTCCGAGTCCGAAATCAGTGGCATCGTTGATGCTTTTGCACAATCTGCAGCTGAAGCCAAGCGTATTGGATTTGATGGAATTGAAATCCATGGAGCTCACGGCTATTTGATTGACCAGTTCTTTTGGGAGAAAACTAATGAGCGTACTGATCGTTACGGAGGCAGCATGATTGCACGTACCCGCTTTGCGGAAGAAGTCATCCAAGCTTGCCGCCAAGCCGTAGGTCCTGACTTTACCATCGTGCTGCGCATCTCACAGTGGAAAGGAACGGAATATACAGCCAAATTAGCGAAAACACCCGACGAGCTTCAACAATTTCTGCAACCTTTGGTTAACGCTGGAGTGGATATTTTCCATTGCTCGACACGGCGTTTCTGGGAACCGGAATTTGAAGGCTCTGACTTGAATCTTGCTGGTTGGGTTAAGAAGCTTACAGGCAAACCAACCATTACTGTGGGTTCGATTGGCCTTGATGGTGATTTCATGACTCTTTTCACTGAAGGAAAAGGTGCAGAGAATGCAAGTATCGAGAGATTGGTTCAAAAGCTCGAAAATCAAGAATTCGATCTGGTTGCTATCGGTAGAGCATTGCTTGTAGACCCTGCATGGGTCAGTAAAATTCGGGATGGGAAGTTGGATGAATTGATTCCATTTACTCCTGAAGCACTCAAAACACTTTATTGATCGGTAAATAAACCTCTATATAGATTGAACTTATAATTCTTCTATTTTGGGATTGGCCGTGACTACAGAGAATGTTTGGACTTCCGGCCGCTGTTAGATTTGGATTTCCTGAATTTAGCCGCGAATCGCGGTAGAAATCCAAACCTTGCCCATGCTTCCGAAGCGAGCTTTCCTGCGGAAAGCTTTCAGGCGGACGCTATCGCTCCTCCAGTTCCAAAATTCCCCTCCGCCACTTTTCCCTAAATGTATATTCTCAAGTTCAATATAGAAAACAAAAGACTGGTATTATACCGGTCTTTTATTTATTTTTTTTGTTCGTCAATCCATGTAACAGAATATGCAGCCCCCCAATGATAAATTAACGGGTACTCAGGTGGAAGTTCGGGCTGCCCGACTATCTATACACGTTGAATGGTACAATGTGAATATAAGCAGAAATTAACACTACCCGGAGGGATGTTTGGCATGAGCGAATTGAATCAGGAGTATATCGTAATTTCGGGTGCGAGGGAAAACAATCTCAAGAACGTATCCTTGCGTATTCCGAAACGGAAGATCACGATCTTCACCGGGGTGTCCGGATCCGGCAAGTCATCGATCGTCTTCGATACGATCGCCGCAGAAACCACGCGATTGCTGAACGAGAACTTCAGCATGTTCGTGCGAAATTTTCTGCCCCGTGTTCCGCAGCCGGATACGGATGCGATTGAGAACCTGAGCATGGCTGTTATTGTGGATCAGAAGCGGCTGGGTGGGGGATCCCATTCCACGTTGGGCACGATTACTGATATTTCTCCCATTCTTCGTCTTCTCTTCTCCCGGGTATGCCAGCCCTATGTTGGACAAGCGCACATGTTTTCGTTTAACGATCCGCAAGGCATGTGTCCCGAGTGTAATGGGCTTGGCCGGCGGCTTGGCGTCGACATGAGCAAGGCGCTGGACAAGTCAAAGTCGCTCCATGAAGGGGCTATTATGCTGCCGGACTATTCAGTGAACGGCTGGGAATGAAACATGATCGTGCAGTCAGGAGACTTCGATCTCGACAAGAAGCTGAGCGATTATTCGGAAGAGGAACTGGAGCAGCTGCTGTACGCCAAGGCAAGAGAAGTTAAGATGGATTTCGCCGGCAAGGCAACAAATATTACAGTGGAAGGCGTCATTGAGAAGTTCACCAATAAATACATCAAGCAGGATGTGAAGATGAAGTCCGAGCGCACACAGAAAGCTGTTGCGCCGTATATTTCCGAGGGGCCTTGCTCCAGCTGCCACGCTGCGAGACTCAGTCAGGCCACGCTCAGCTGCAGGATCAATGGTCTCAACATTGCGGAGCTATCCTCCATGGAGGCCGGACAGCTCATCCGTGTCATTCGTGAGATTAATGATCCTGTCGCCGTGCCGGTCGTCAAGTCGCTGACGGAGCGGTTGCAGCATCTGGTAGATATCGGACTTGACTACTTAACCCTGGATCGTGAAACGGATACTTTGTCCGTCGGCGAGTCGCAGCGCGTCAAGATGGTTAAGCACCTGAGCGGCAGTCTGGTGGATGTTACTTACATCTTCGATGAACCCAGCGTGGGTCTCCACCTCCGTGATGTTCACCTGTTAAATGAACTTCTGCAGAAGCTGCGTGACAAGGGCAATACTGTGATTGTCGTCGAGCATGATCCCGATGTGATCAAAGTGGCGGATCATATCGTCGATGTCGGGCCTCACGCTGACAGGCACACATCTGAAACGTCCGCTCCAGTTGAAGCAAGAGTGCAGGCAGCCGTCCGGTAAGCTGTCCATCAAGGAGGCCACACTTCACAACCTGCGGAACGTAGTACAGATATTCCAACCGGTGTACTGACGGTAGTTACGGGTGTCGCCGGCTCCGGTAAGAGCACGATGATTAACGAAGTATTCCTCAGTCAGCATCCGGACGCCATCGTCATCGACCAATCGGCAATAGGAGTGTCAACACGTTCGAATCCTGCAACTTACACAGGCATTATGAATGATGTGCGCAAGGCCTTTGCATCCGCGAACAAGGTGAGTCAAGGCTTGTTCAGCTTCAACTCCAAGGGGGCTTGTGAGAACTTCCAGGGACTGGGTGTTGTGTGTACACAGACCTTGCCTTCCTCGACAGCGTGAAGCTGCCCTGCGAAGTATGCGGAGGTAGACGATTCAAAGAAGAGGTGCTCGCGTACAAGCTGAACGGCCAGTCAATTGCAGAAGTGCTGGAGATGAATGAGGAGCAGGCATTAGCGTTTTTTCAGCTAAAAGAGGTAGTGCGCAAGCTCCAGGCGATGAGTGATGTGGGGCTGAATTATATTACACTCGGCCAGCCGCTCAGCACGCTTTCAGGAGGGGAATGCCAGCGCATCAAGCTGGCCAGCGAGCTGCATAAGAAGGGCAGCATCTATGTGATGGACGAGCCGACGACCGGCCTCCACATGTCAGATATTGGTCACCTTCTGGAGATCATAAACCGTCTCGTGGATACCGGCAATACGGTGTTTGTTATCGAGCACAACCTCGAGGTGATCAGCCAAGCGGACTGGATCATTGATATGGGACCGGACGGAGGCAGCAAGGGTGGCCAGGTTGTGTTCGAAGGTACACCTCCGCAGATCATCCATGCGGAGCAGTCGATCACGGGAAGATACCTGATGTAATTAATGGCCGGAAGTGTTAACGAATTAATTTAAGATGATGGTAACTAAAAATCCCGCCCTCGAAAAGGGCGGGATTTTTAGTTACATATAAGGTTAGAATTGAAAGTCTTCATCCTTCAGCGGTTCCACGTTAAGCGCCCGGATATATCCGTTGCCTTTCTTCGAGAAGAAGTCATGCTGCTTCGTGTGGGTACTGATGCCGTTCTGGACAATCGGATTGATCTCTTCCTCGTCGAACAGAGGGTCATGGCCCAGATTCATCATCGCTTTGTTAGCGTTGTATCTGAGGAAGGTCTTGACCTCGTCCACCAGTCCGATGGGGGCATAGATCTGCTCCGTATAACGTTCTTCATTCTCATGCAGCAGGCGGAGCAATCCCACCAGCGTCTGGTGCAGGTCTCGCTGATCGTCTTCCGCAAGTCCGTCAAAGATCTCCTGCGCGAGCACCCCGACATATACCCCGTGAATGCTCTCATCCCGCAAAATAAGGTCGATGATCTCACCACTGCAGGTCATTTTACCCTGGCCGGCCAGATACAACGGGTAGAAGAAGCCGCTGTAGAACAAGTAGCTCTCCAGCAGCACGGAGGCCGCCATAGCGAGGTACAGGTCTTTAGGCAAGTCAATATTTTTGTAATATTGTGATATGGTCTCCGCCTTGAACTGCAGGTACGGGTTCTCTTCCACCCAGCGGAATACACTGTCTATCTCCTCTGTGGAGGCTAATGTGGTGAAGATGCTGCTGTACGACTTGGCATGAATCTGTTCCATCATGCCCATGAAGCCCAGCACGGCCTTTCGCTGAAGGCCTTCAACATGCTCCATAATCTGGGGCATACCGACTCCGCCTTGAATCGTATCCAGCAGTGTCAGGCCGCCCAGTACCTTCATATAAGAGTCCTTTTCCTGCTCAGTGAGCGTGAGCCAGGACATTTTATCATCGGACAATGGAATTTCATCATCCGTCCAGAATTGCATAATGTTCTGATTCCAGAACATCAATGAGAAATCGTCGTCGGGACGGTTCCAGTTTACGGCTTGAATAGCGCTCATAATCGTGCAATCTCCTTTTTTTGCGGCAATAGCCTTCCATTTAAATCGAGCAGGTGAGGCATTCCTCGACGGACAGTTTTTTGGTCCGGGTGTAATACAGCGACTTCAGTCCTTTATGCGCCGCATACAGGTAAGAGCGGGCCAGTTCCCTGGTGGATACATCGCTGTTGACATGCAGTACGGTCGAGATGCCCTGGTCGATATGAGGCTGAATTTCCGCGATCAGGTCAATGACCTTGAACTGATCCATCTGGTAAGCCGATTTATAGAAGAACACATTGTCCGGCCGCAAGTACGGCATCGGATAGTATGTGGTTGAATTGGCATAAGTCCGGGTCTCAATCTGCTCCACAATCGGCATAACGCTCGAAGTGGCATTCTGGATATAGGAAATACTGGCTGTTGGCGCAATCGCCAGGCGGTAAGCATGGTACAGACCGTTGGCCATTACTGCATCCCGCAACTGTTCCCAGTCTGCAGGTGACGGGATATACATATCCCCGAACAGCTCCTGCACTCTTGGTGTAGCCGGACGGTAATCCGTTGTCAGGTAACGCTCAAAATAAACGCCGGTGGCGTAGTCTGATGCCTCGAAGCCATGGAAAGAGCGGCCGGTTGCAGCAGCGATCTCCATGCTCTTCTCCAGGGAGTGGAAGTTCATTGTCATGAAGAAGGTCCGGGCAAAGTCGCGGGCTTGCTCGCTTTCATAAGCGATGTTGTTCTTCGCGAGATAGCCGTGAAGATTCATGACGCCTAGACCAACAGAGTGCATCTCTTTGTTCGCTTTAGCTACGCCAGGGGCATTGGAGATACTGGTCATGTCGCTGACAGCAGTCAGGGCGATCATACCTTCATGCACGGATTCGCGGATCTTGCCGTGTTCCATCACGTTGACAATATTCAGGGAAGCCAGATTACAGCTTACATCGCGGCGGATGGTATCCTCCTGTCCGTAGTCGGCAATCTCGGTGGTCTCCTGGAGCTGGAAGATTTCGGTACAGAGATTGGACATTTTGATCTGTCCGACATTTTTCAGGGCATGGGCCGCATTGGCGTTGCTCTTGTTCATGATATAAGGATAGCCGGATTCCAGCTGGATCATGGCTATTTTGGTCAGCATATCCCGTGCACTCATGGCTTTCTTCTTCTTGACACGCGGATCGGCCAGCAGCTTATCGTACATGTCATCCAGATCCATATCGTCGAGATGCGTGCCATAGGCTTTGTACACAGTGTATGGGGCAAATACATGTAGCGGTTCATTGTCCTTCGCCAGCTTATAGAAGCGGTTCGGAATGATCAGCCCAATGGACAGAGTTTTGAGCCTTGTTTTCTCGTCGGCGTTAATCTTCTTGCTGTCGAGGAATTCCAGGACATCCCAGCCAAAAATGTTGTAGTAGGCTGCTCCGGAGCCTTTGCGTTGACCCATCTGATCAGCATAGGAGAAGCCGTCCTCCATGAGCTTGAGCACAGGCATGATGCCCTTGGCTGCATCCTCGACACCCTTGATCGTCTCCCCGCGCGAGCGCAGCTTGGACAGGTTGACTGCCACACCGCCGCCGATCTTGGACAGCTGCATGCAGGTATTGAGCACGTAGTTGATCGAATTGAGCGAGTCGTCCATTTCGATTAGGAAGCAGGAGACGAGCTCACCGCGCCGGCTCTTGCCGGCATTCAGGAAGGTTGGAGTTGCCGGCTGCAGACGCTGCTCCATCATCGAACGGGCAAGCACTCCGGCTGTATTGGCGTTGCCGCGTCCCAGGTGGAGGGCGACTGCCGCCACACGGTCCGGGTAGTGCTCCAGATATTGCTTGCGGTCATTGCTTTTTACAGCATAGTCCATGTAGAATTTCGAAGCTGCCATATAGGATGGGAAGCGGAAGTTGTAGCTATGGGCAATCTGGTAGACTTGCTCAATTTCCTCTACGCTGTACTGCCCGTAAAAGTTCTCGTAGAAATCCTGTTCAATCATGTAATCGACCTTAGCTTTTGTATTTGCAAAAACCAGGCTCCGCCGCTCTACATCCCGCATAAATTCGGCTACTGCCTCAAGGTCTTTGTCCAGTTGAAAGAAGCCGCTCTCGTCCCGCTTCATTAACATGTTGTTCAGTTCAATATGCCGCAACCCGGCTCACCTCCTGTTTAATTCGTTCCACATCGCCAAAAGTACCCGATAACTCAAATTTACCGATAACTGGCACATTGTACTGGTCTGCAATCAAGTCTGCACTGTTTGCGAACAGCTTGCCCCAGTTCTTGTTGCCGCTGGCAGCGATGCCTTTCAGATTGGCATAATTGTTCCCCAAGAAAGCAGACACCTTCTCTGGTATCTGTCCAAAGCCGGTGGTATATGTAATTAGCACATAGGGCTCGTCAATCGTCATATGCTCCTCAATCTGCACAGCCGGCAGCTTCAGCTTGCCGATGAAGCGTTTGACGTTTCCTGTTTTTGAATCATACGCGACTAGCATGGTGTCAGTCCCCCTGTAAATATTGAAGCTCCTCGTAAAATTGTAAAGATTGAATTGCTTAGTTTTAAATACTGAAAAATCATATTAACACTATATTTAGTGTGCGTTGTTTATTTTAATCACTATATGTTGGAAAGTCAATATTGACAAACCGCCTTTTTCGTTATGAATCCGTCTAGTAAGCGCTTTGCTAGAGTATCGGAATCTCATAACTTCAGGCGGTGCAAGCACTTTTCCACTTCTGAAGAAGCTGATAAATTGGTAAGGGGGCTACCCATTCCCTTATTATCTGTCTTTATACGGTTCATTGACTGAATATTGCTATAATTAGTCAAAATATAGCAAGATCCGATGAAAGAATATCAATATTATTATATTTGTGTTTCGATTCGAAGTTGGATCAGATGACAAATACCCAAATAGAGGAGAACCCTAAAATGGTTACGTTATTACTAATGATTATTTATCTCGCATTTATGGGGCTGGGATTGCCAGATGCTTTACTAGGCAGCGCTTGGCCCATTATGCAACACGATATTGGTGCCACAACGGAAATGGCAGGTTATTTATCGTTAATAGTCTCATTCTGTACGGTAATATCGAGTTTATTTGCCAGCAGATTGTTGCACAGGTACGGTACGGGGAAGGTAACCTTGTTCAGTATACTCTCTACAACAATTGCTTTGCTTGGATTCTCTATTTCATCAGATTTCATATTTCTAATTCTACTTGCTATTCCTTTGGGCTTAGGAGCAGGTTCCGTGGACGCCGCAATGAGCAACTATGTAGCACTGCATTTCAAAGCCAAGCATATGAACTGGTTGCATTGTTTTTGGGGAATTGGAGCATTTACGGGTCCAATTATAATGTCGTTTTGGCTGAACCGTGATAACAACTGGCGTGCAGGATACGTTACAGTAGGCTTACTTCTGCTTACTATAGCAGTAATATTACTGGCGTCTTTGTCTTTATGGAAGATTTTTGAGAAGGAGAGTATAGAAGAAGGAAGCGACGAAAAGAAACTGATCAGCAATAGAGAGGCTTTACGAATCCCAGGGGTGAAAATATCCATGGTTACCATGCTCTGTTACAATGGATCGGAAGCTGCTGCAGGTCTATGGATGGCATCTTTTTTTATAGGGAATAAAGGGGTTTCTCCTGGCACAGCAGCAGCTTTATCTTCCTTATTCTATATTGGAATCATCATTGGGCGAATCATATCAGGATTTCTGTCGACCAGCGTATCCAGTAAAAACCTGATAAGATATGGTGGGATCGTGGGCTGTTTTGGACTTTTGATTCTTGTTATGCCAGTCCATTATTGGATTTCTGCAGGTGCCCTATTTATTGTGGGGTTGGGCGGAGCACCAATCTATCCAAGCATTGTTCATTCAACACCGGAACGTTTTGGCAAAATAGCTTCCCCAAGTGTCATTGGACTTGCAATGGCAAGCGCTTATACGGGTTCAACACTAATACCATCATTGATGGGGATATTTGCAAGTCAATTGGGAATGATTATGGTTCCTGTAATTCTGCTCATTCTTTTTAGCATCATGCTGGTATCTTCTGAAATGGTTAACATAGTTTACAAACGTAAGGTTCGATAGGATAAGAGCATTTGGAATTGCTTGATGAGATAGTTTTAATAAGCTTCGAATAGAAAGCCGCCTAAATGGCGGCTTTTTACGTCCTCTCCCAAATGGGGAAATCTTAAATTTAATCATACCTCAATTTATATTTTAGTCTCCCTTAGTAATCTCAATGAACTTGCTGGCCGCGGTCGTCAGCGGCATGTTGCGCATAGTCATCATGCCCACCCGGGCAGGGGGAAGCTGAACATCCAGTTGAATCTCGAAGAGAGAACCTTCCTCCAGCTCCTTGGACACGAATTCCCGGGTCACGAACGAGATGCCGAGTCCTTTGCGGGCAAACTCGATCAGCAGGCCAACGCTGCCAACCTCGAATTCAGGCTTCAGCTCATATCCGTAGCCTTGGAACAAGTCCGTAATCGCCATACGTGCGCGGCTGCTGCGGGAGAAGAGGATAATGGGGTACTGTAGCAGCTCCTCAATAGAGAGCACCTTCTGGTTCAGCTCGGCATAGTGGCTGCCCGCGATGAAGCAGTCCTGCAGCTGAAGTCCCTGCCGTACCTCAAGCTGGGGATCGGTGATCGGCATGCGAACTACGCCCAGATCGACGAGGCCTTCTTTTAAATATGAAATGACCTCTGGTGTCGTTCCGTGGATCAGATGAAGCCGGATGCCAGGGTAGCGCTGGTGAAAGATTTCGATAAAAGGCAGCAGATAATGCTTGAACAGTGAATCACTGCCGCCAATCCGCAGTTCGCCGTTGTCAAGGTTTTTGAGCTCGGCCATTTTCTTCTCGGCTTGGGTGATAAGGATATGGGATTGTTCAATATAAGAGTACAAAGTGGCCCCCTCAGGTGTCAGCACGACGCCCTTGGAATTCCGGGTGAAGAGGGTAAGGCCGAAGCTGTCCTCCAGTTGCTTAATCGCATGACTGACGCTTGGCTGGGTAATGTACAGGGATTTGGCGGCTTGGGTCAGACTTCCGGTCTTGGCTGCCCAGTAAAAAACTTTGTATAGCTCGAAATTGTTCATAGACATGGTCTATAGCTCCTGTGAAATATATTAATTACTTGTATGGATCGTATTTGTATTATAGTGTAACCAGGAAAGATAAACCAGAGCAAAAGGAGAATGGAGATGGAGGCAACCACATTTGTTTTATTTGGAGCGACAGGGGATTTAGCCCGAAGAAAAATCTACCCCGCGCTGTATAATCTGTTTCTCGACCACAAGTTGCACCATTCATTCTCTGTGATTGGTCTTGGCAGAAGAGAACTTGCTGATGAATCCTTTCAGGCTATGGTGGAGCGGTCTATCCGGGATTTCTCCCGGCGGGAAGTGAATGACTCTGCGTCCGTGCGCCGATTCCTGAAGGCCTTCCGATATAATGTGCTGGATGTAGGGCATACAGAGGATTATCTTAAGCTGTTGCAGCGGGTTGAGAAGCAGGAAGAGAGCATGGGCAGTTCCCCGAACCGGATGTTCTATTTATCTGTCGGTCCTGAGTTTTTTGAGCCGATTGCCTTGAACATTAAGGAAAGTGGCCTGGGTGCTGCCAAAGGCTGGAAACGTCTGGTGATTGAGAAGCCCTTCGGACATGATCTGCAGTCTGCGCAGGCGCTGAATCTGAAGCTAAGCGAAGCGTTTAGTGAGGATGAAATTTTCCGGATCGACCATTACCTGGGCAAGCCAATGGTGCAGGAGCTTGATGTATTCCAGCAGACGAATCCGGTGCTTCATGCACTCTGGAACAACCGCTACATTGCCAACGTGCAGATTACTGCGGGGGAAACGGTGGGCGTGGAAGAAAGAGCGGGTTATTACGATCATGTGGGTGCACTGAGAGACATGTTCCAGAATCATATGCTGCAGCTGCTGATGATGCTTGCGATCCGTTTGCCGAAAGACAGCTCCGCAGATGAGGTGCGCTACAAGAAAAAAGAGGTTATGGAAGCCCTGGAACCGTTGGAAGAAGCGGATATCCAGTTTCAAGTAATCCGTGGGCAGTACACTGCAGGCACCATCAAGGGCAAGCCTGTTCCAGGCTATCTCTCTGAACCGGGAATTCCGGCAGGTTCGATGAACGATACATTTATTGCGGCCAGACTTACGATCGATGATCCATTCTGGAAAGGTGTGCCGTTCTATATCCGAACCGGGAAGAGAATGAAAGAGAAATCGACACGGATTGTGATTGAGTTCAAAGAGCCGCTCAAACAGAACTCGTCAGCCGCCGAGGATGATATCCCCAATCTTCTGGTGTTCGAGATCAGCCCGAACGAGGGGATTACGCTACAGCTCAAGGCAAGAGATCCCCAGCACAAGGGGAAGTTCAAGGCCATGCATATTGACTTCCATACCAGGTCTATTGAGATCCCGGAAGCTTATGAGAACCTGATTTATGATGCCTTACACGGAGATCCGTCATTTTTTGCGCACTGGAATGAGGTGGAGCTGTCCTGGAAATGGGTGCAGCCGATCCTGAATGCTTTTGACAAGAATACGGTTCCTCTTCATCCCTACGCTGCGGGTACGTTCGGACCTGTAGAATCGAATCAACTGCTGGCGAAGGATGGAAATCACTGGTGGCTCGACTCTGCCATTGAAGAAGTAAGCGAGCTATCTTTGCCTGAGGCTTCAAATTTTTAATACTAATATTAGCTCAACTAAAAATGGAGGTTTACGAATATGAAATTTTTTATCGATACTGCAAATGTGGAAGACATCAAAAAAGCATACCAAATCGGTGTACTGTCCGGAGTCACAACGAATCCATCTCTGGTAGCCAAAGAAGGCGTGAAATTTGAAGACCGCATTGCAGAAATTCTGCGCACTGTGCCTGAGGTAGAATCCGTATCCGCCGAGGTGACACCGGACGCCATCACTGCTGAAGAAATGATCGAACAGGCAAACGAGCTGATCAAGATCAATAACTATGACAAAAACATTACGATCAAGCTCCCGATGACGCTCGCAGGTCTGGAAGCCTGCCGGTATCTGACTAAAAAAGGCGTGAAAACAAACGTGACGCTGATCTTCACCGTGAACCAAGCGCTGCTCGCTGCCCGTGCAGGAGCTACTTATGTATCGCCATTCCTGGGCCGTCTGGATGATATTTCGGAGGATGGAGTGCAATTGATCGTAAAAGTCGCTGAGCTATTCCGCATTCATAACCTGGATGCGCAGATTATCGCCGCTTCGGTCCGCCATCCGGACCATGTGACCCGCGTTGCCATGGCCGGTGCGCATATTGCCACCATTCCGTTCAGCGTGATCGAGCAGATTTCCAAACATCCGCTGACCGATCAGGGGCTGGAGAAGTTCGCTGCCGACTGGAAGAAAGCGCCGCAGGTCTAATACTGTTAATAAAAACCAAGATTTCTCAAGAGGCTGAAGTGACGGAGGAGAAGTTTGGAACTGTAGGAGCGATAGCGACCGCCTTTGTCTGCGGAAATCTGCAGACAACAGCGCCGGAAGTCCAAACATTCTCCGCAGTCACGACTAAGCCCCTTGATCTCATTTTTGGTCCAGCACATATCATAGGGAGGTTTATTGACGATGGGTAAACAGCAGATTGGTGTGGTCGGCTTAGCCGTCATGGGTAAGAATCTGGCCTTGAATATGGAGAGCAAAGGGTTCTCGGTGGCCCTGTACAACCGTTCCCGGGAGAAAACCGATGAGCTGCTTGCAGAAGCGACGGGCAAAAATTTCGCAGTCGCCTACAGCATTGAAGAGTTCGTCCAGTCTCTGGAGTTGCCGCGCAAAATCATGATTATGGTCAAGGCCGGCAAGCCGACCGATGATACGATTCAGCAGCTGGTGCCGCATCTGTCGCCAGGGGATATCCTGATTGACGGCGGGAACGCCTTTTTCCCGGATACGCAAAGACGTAACAAAGAGCTTCAGGCTCAAGGCTTCCGCTTCATCGGTGCAGGAGTATCGGGCGGTGAAGAAGGGGCGCTAAAGGGACCCGCCATTATGCCGGGCGGACAAAAGGATGCTTATGAGCTGGTGGAGCCAATCCTGACCGCCATTTCGGCCAAAGTGGACGGCGATCCGTGCTCCACTTACATCGGAGAAGATGGAGCCGGGCATTATGTCAAAATGGTCCATAACGGCATCGAATACGGCGATATGCAGCTTATTGGCGAAGCGTATCAGTTGTTGAAGGATGTACTGGGACTGGATACCGATGAGCTGCATCAGATTTTCTCGGAATGGAACCGCGGCGAGCTAAGCAGCTATCTCATTGAGATTACAGCCGACATCTTTGCCAAAGCAGACCCGGACACAGGCAAGCCGATGGTCGATGTGATCCTGGATTCCGCCGGACAAAAGGGGACAGGCAAATGGACGAGTCAAAATGCGCTCGATCTGGGCGTACCGTTGTCCATCATTACTGAATCCGTCTTTGCACGCTTCATCTCGGCCATGAAGGAAGAGCGTGTGGCTGCAAGCAAGCGCCTGAAGGGACCTGAGATCAAGAGCTATGACGGAGACGCCAAGGCATTTATCGAGGCGGTCCGCAAAGCGCTCTATGCCAGCAAAATCGCCTCGTACGCCCAAGGCTTTGCCCAGATGAGAGTGGCTTCGGATGAATATAACTGGAACCTGAACTACGGCAGCATTGCGATGATTTTCCGCGGAGGCTGCATTATCCGCGCAGGCTTCCTGCAAAATATCAAGGACGCCTATGACCGCGACCCTGAGCTCAAAAACCTCTTCCTGGATGAGTATTTCAGCAGTGTGGTTCATAACTACCAGGAGGCGTGGAGAGATGTAGTTGCGATTGCCGTCAAAAGAGGAATTCCGGTTCCGGCCTTCGCTTCCGGACTGGCCTACTATGACAGCTACCGTTCCGAACGTCTCCCGGCCAACCTGCTGCAGGCACAAAGAGACTACTTTGGAGCACATACCTTTGAACGGGTGGATCAGCCGGGAAGCTTCCATTTTCAATGGGTGAACAACAACGAATAATAAGTTATTATTAGATATATATTTCTTTGCAGAAGTCCGGGTGAATAAGCCCGGGCTTTTTTAGCATCTGAGGGATTGCGGAGTAAAAAGCTGCTCAACCTTCATTGAGTTCTTCATTTAGTAGCTCGATTTCAATGATTATGATATTCTATAACCGATGTAAATAATTGGGCAATAAGAGGAGGGGCATGGTTGAAAAGATTATTAGGTGTATTATTGATTTTCAGCTTACTTATAGGGTTAAATACGGCTTCGTGGACTGCCGCATCACCAGCAGGAACAATGCAGGTCCTGCGAATCGGTCTCGAGAAATTACCGGCATCACTCGATCCCGCCATATCCTCAGACGTCATTTCATCGACAATCGTCAATGGACTGTTCGAAGGATTGGTTCGGCTGAATAAAACAGGTCAGGCTGTACCGGGCATCGCTAAAGCATGGACAATCTCATCTGACGGCAAAACCTATACGTTCACACTACGGTCCGACGCGAAGTGGAGCAATAAGGAGAGGATTACCGCCGCGGATTTTGAATACGCATGGAAAAGGGCGTTAGCGCCTGAAACCGGCAGCATCTCTGCATTCAATATGTATACAATTTCCAATGCAAAGGATTACAATCAAGGCAGGCTAAAGGATTCTTCAAAAGTGGGAGTGAAAGCACTGAACAGCAATACCCTACAGGTGACACTGAACGAAAAAACAGCCTATTTCATTCAGTCGCTGGCAGAGAATGTTTATATGCCGGTAAATGCGGGGAATGTGAAGGCGAACAAAAAATGGGCTTACTCTGCAAATACTATAATCACTAACGGTCCCTTCACACTACAGTCCTGGGAAAAAAATAAAATGACTCTGGTTAGCAACCCGAAATATCATACAGCTGCTGATATTCATTTCTCAGAAGTCCAATTTCTTCGGCCAAAGCCGGGAACAGCTAACACTACTGCTGCTTACATAAATAATGAAGCAGACTGGGTTGTTGCGGAAGTCGATAAGCTGGATAATTCTACTCTTGCTAAGACATCTTCTATCCGTACCGTAGAGATGCCTCTTGGTTCAACTTATTATTATCAGTTCAATCTGCAGCAAGCTCCCTTTAACAACGTAAATATAAGAAAAGCCTTAGCTATGGCAATCGACCGGGAAGCTCTCCGGTATGGAGCACCTGCATTCGGATTTATACCTCCGGCTATCCGTAGCACTGATCTCAATTTTCGTACCGCAGTGGCAGATACGTCTTATTTTAAAGAAAATGTGAAGCTGGCCAAGGAATTGCTGCAGAAAGGCTTGAACGAAGAAGGGCTTAACGAGTTTCCAAGCTTTTCGGTCATCGTTAACGAAGGACCCGGGCATTATACTATCGCAGAATCCATCATTAACGACTGGTACAACAATCTGGGTATCAAAGCAAGTCTCGAGGTCCAGTCCTGGGAAGAGCTGATCAGCAACAAGGTCAGCCGGAATTTTTCCGTGGTAAGAGCTGGCTGGGGAGCAGACTATAATGATCCTGCGGCTATGATGGAGATACTGTCTTCCACAAATGAGAACAACGATTCAGGCTGGAGTGATCCGTTGTATGACAGCTATGTAACTCAAGCAAAACATACCTTTGATCCAAAAGAACGCATCAATCTTTATGCCAAAGCCGAAAAGCTGCTTATCGACCAGATGGCGATCATTCCGCTGTATTATTATGTTGCAGATGTTCTGCAAAAACCCAATATTCATAATGTATACCTAGACTATGATGGAAACATTGCCTTCACGAGGGGATATATAAAATAAAGTAAACAGCCAGCAAATCCACCACTTTTAATGAGTCGGTGATTGCTGGCTGTATTTATGAAGAACTATCCTCCTCATTATGCACCAATCTGCGTCCGCAAGTGAAACCGCCCCTAAGCTAAGTCTATAGCCCAGTTGAAAGTTCCTCTGATAATATGTTGTAAATGCAACAATAATATTATAAACTATTAATCATAACGACAACAAGAGAATATATTAATCTTATATAAAGGAGCTTCCTAGAATGACAGTAATAATAAAGAAGTGCAGCCGTGAAGATTTACAAATACTACAGCAAATTAGCGTTGAAACATTCAATGATACGTTTAAACAGCAAAATTCACCTGGAAATATGAAAACCTATTTAGAAAAAGCATTTACCTTTAAACAGTTGGAAAAGGAATTGGGCAATGTTTTTTCAGAATTCTTTTTCATCTTTTTTAATGAAGAACTTGCCGGATATTTAAAAGTAAACATCAATGATTCCCAATCTGAAAAAGCAGGTGATGATTCACTAGAAATTGAAAGAATCTATATAAGAAACAATTTTCAAAGAAAAGGGCTTGGAAAGTATCTAATAGACAAAGCAATGGAAGTAGCGGTGATCCAAAATAAAAAGAAGATCTGGCTTGGAGTTTGGGAAAAGAATGAGAAGGCCATTGATTTTTATAAGAAAATCGGTTTTGTTCAAACGGGAGCTCATTCTTTTTATATGGGTGATGAAGAACAAACTGATTTTATAATGACCAAAACATTCGCCTGAAAGTTATTCCTAACTATGCGATTCCCTTCATTTTGCCCTTACAAGGTGCTGAACACGATATTACGCAGCTTGCGCGTAATTGTCATCGTTCCGGCATCTTTTTTTTGAATCATAAATAGTATAGTCAGACTTTCTTGAGGACTGTTGCTGAAATACGCCCCCAGCCAGCCGTCCCAGCCGTATTCACCTTGGCTGCCGATAAATCCGGCTTTTCCGCTGTCGGTCATGATGCGCATCTGATTGCCGTAGCTATGTCCGCGCAATGTATGCCACGAATCGAAGCCTTTTTGCTGCCAATCGGTTAACGCTGCAGACGTTAAATATTTAACCGTTCTGGGCTTCAATAGTTGAACACCTTTTAAGCTGCCTTGATTCATTAGCATTGTTGTAAATTTGGCGGAATCGTCAATCGTAGACACAAGTCCCGCTCCGCCCGACTCAAATGCCGGATCAAGGTCCATCTGATGACCAATGCCCAGGTGACTTTCCGCATATAGCTTCAAACCGCCTTCACCATCATCCTGATAGGTTTTCACAAGGCGTTCTCTTTTTCCTTCAGGCAGCCAGAAACCGGTATCTTTCATTTCCAGCGGCTCGAAGATTTCCTTTTTCAAAAATTGCCCATACCGCATGCCGCTAACCGCTTCCACAATCGCGCCAAGGACGTCTGCCGATGTTCCGTATTGCCAGTACGTTCCCGGCTCGAACGAAAGGGGGCCTTTACCTAGGCAATTTGCAAATTCCATTGTGCTCATCGCGTTTTCACTGAACAAACGGCTGCCCAGTTCTTGAAACAAAGCCTCTGTTTGCTGTCCGGCTTTGTCCGTTCCGCCATATACCAATCCCGATGTCATGTTCAGCAAATCGTGAATGTTGACTTCCCGGCTGACAGGCACCAGTTCGCCGTTTTTCTCGACCTGTTGGTTTTGGAAGCCCGGAATATAGCGGCTAACAGGATCGAATAAATCGATATCCCCACGCTCGAGCAGCATCATGACGGAAGTGGCGGTAATCGGCTTCGTCATCGAATATAAACGAAAAATCGAATCCCTTGTAATAGGACGTCCCGACTCGAGATCGGCCAAGCCGTCTTCATGGTAAAAAACTTCGTTGCCGTCCTTGATCAGCATGAAGTTTGCTCCTGCGATTTCCTTGTTGCCGATACTTGCTTTCAGTGTTTTTTTCAATTGGTTGGTTAAGTTTGACTCCAGCATGTCACTAATGTCTCCTTCTCGAATAACTTCACTTTAACTAAAGCGGATGTTAACCATTCGTTATAGAAAATATTAAGCGCTTTCGGACAGATTGTATAGTGCCACGGCGGAACACAATCCGGTTAACCTGCAAAACGGATACAATGTAACTCTTATGCCACCGGATAGTTTTATAAGATATGGTGTCTCCACGGCATTATTTGGGGTATATTGGAAGGAGTAAATTGTGGAGGAGAAAAACAAATGTCAGATGTAGTGGTCCGGATACCCGTTGAATCGTGGTCAATAACGGAATTGACGAAGGAGACATATTGCTGCTGTTTCCAGCCTGTACAGATTTGGGGAGACGATGTTGAGGTTGAAATATTCCTGCCCACAGCAATCGGAACGAAGGAAATGGCAAAAGATGCAGCTATAAGTGCCGTTCCTTTGCTGGAGGAGGAGCTTGCCTGGCTTCATATGAACAAGGGAGAACTCGGTAAGGCGCTGGAGTGGGCTAAAGAGCGGGCCGAGGAATGGATTTGGGATGACCCGGATTTTGTTGAGCTATCGGACAATGAAGGCTATGTGGAGCTGGACGGGGAAACTGTGTGCGTTCCTATTTCGGATGAAGCTTTTTTAAACAGCTTGTTTCTATGGAGTGTTATTTTTGAGCAGGTAGATGGTGCCGGTTCGTTTAAGATGTCAGTTGAGCTTGGGAACAAACCGGATTATTTTGCCGGACATCGGATACATATGGACATAGATGAACATAAAAATTTTGTAAACCAAGGTTTATAAGGAGAATGAGGGCATATGACAGAGAAGGCAGAGACACTGTGGCAGCGCATTATTGCAAAAGGCAGCCGGAATACTCCGGGGTACGAAGCGAATTTGAATTTACAGCCTGGCGCTAGCGTGGAAGAACTTGATGGGCTTGCCAGTACGCTGGAGGTTGTACTTCCGCAGGAGTTGAGGGACTTCTACAGCATATATAATGGTCAGGATTGGGAAGCAGGCTCGGAGTGTTTTGTCCGAAATCTAACGCTGTCGCCGCTTGAACAGATTATCGAGCATTGGGAATTTCTAAATGAAGAGTTTGATCCGGATGACATGGAACCGGAGATTGTCCCGCAGATCAAGCCGTTCCTGTGGAATCCACGGTGGATCCCTATTGCCAGCAACGGGGGTGGCGATCATTTCTGTGTAGACACAGACCCTTCAGAAGAAGGGACCTTTGGGCAATTGCTCTATTTTTATCATGACTGGGGAAACCGGTCTGTTGAGGCGGCAGGCTTGTTTGACTTTATTGAACAATGCTTGAATGAAGAGGAGTGAGAAGACAGAGGTATATTTTGCATGAACCATAAAAATGGCATCCTAAAAAAAGTGAAGGGGCAGCATTGCCTTATGAAACTAGGACATATAATGATTTTCGTCAATGACATGACAAAGGCGAGATGGTTTACTTAATGAAGATGGATATTTGACAGTTGGGAAGCATAAAAATAGTGAGATCGGAATACCGGATGCAGAATTCACAAAAAACAACTCGAAAGGGAGTAGGTTATGGACATCGAAAAAATTAAACAGATTATAAATTCTGGGGAGATGTATGATGACGCAGGTGATGATGTAGCAGCAGTTAGGTCATTCGCTTTAACCATGTGCCGAGAATATAATCAAAAAGTAAATACAAATGAAGGCTACGATATGTCTATATTGAAAGAATTGTTTTCAGACGTGGGTGAGGATGTATATATTGAATCTAACTTCCGTTGTGAGTTTGGATTCAATATCTCTATAGGACACGATGTGTATATTAATCACGACATGATTATTCTTGATTGTAACGAAGTGAAAATCGGAAATGATGTCTTTATTGGGCCACGAGTGGGGTTATATGCAGCAAATCATGCGGAAGATCCCTTTGAACGGGCGGATAAAGGAGTCTATTCGAAACCAATTACTATAGGGGATCGGGTATGGCTGGGGGGAGACGTTAAAGTTACTCAGGGTGTAACTATAGGCGAAAACAGCATTGTTGGTGCTGGAAGCGTAGTGACCAAAGATATTCCTCCTAATGTCATTGCTGCAGGAAATCCGTGCAAGGTTATTAGACCGATTAAATTTTCTGATCGTCCTTGGAGAAGATAAGTATAATGAATGGTTTTCCAGACGATCTTGAAGACATGATTATTAATCAACTCATTTAAATGGGTTGATTTTTTTTGTCCGAAATAGAGGGAAGCAGGTCAGATTTCACTCCGAAAAGACCTAATCTTAATTCCGGTCATAAAAACATTCTTTACCGATCATTCTAGATATGTTATATTATTGCCATAGGAGGAATACACAGATAAAAAGCCGCGTTTCATTGAAAATGAATATGGCGGTCTAGACATACTGTTTTTTTTACCCAAACAAGAACGTTCGTTCTAAAATGGATTTAAAACTCATTTACACTAATCTGCATGTTATGGAGGAAAGAATATTATGAAATATACAGTTATTACAGGAGCAAGTTCAGGGATTGGATATGAGACGGCATTGGCGTTTGCTGCACGTGGCAAAAACTTGATTTTGGTAGCTAGAAGATTGGAAAAATTAGAAGAACTCAAATCAGCAATTCAGGATATTGACCCTACTGTAAATGTTATTGTTCGTACAAGTGACCTGTCTGTTACAGATCAGGCCTACACATTGTATAGCAATCTAAAGGAATACCAAATTGAGACCTGGATTAACAATGCGGGGCTCGGTGAAGCTTCTTTTGTAGCAGAGCAGAATTTAGATAAAGTTGAAACTATGCTACGTGTTAACATCGAATCCTTGACGATCCTTTCTACACTATATGTGCGAGATTATGCTGATGTAGAAGGAACTCAGTTAATTAACGTCTCTTCCGCACTCGGATATGCCATTGCTGTTGGGAGTGTTGCTTATTCTGCATCTAAATATTACGTTAGTGCCTTCACAGAAGGGCTTGCAAAGGAACTAGAAATGAAAGGCGCAAAACTAACAGCAAAAGTTTTAGCACCAGCTATAACGGAAACAGAATTCGTAAAGAAATCATTAGATGCTGAAGAATTTGATTACAAAGCAAACATGCCTAAATACCACACTGCCAAACAAATGGCGGGCTTCATGGTAGATCTTTATGATAACAACGAAGGGGTAGGGATTGTGGACCAGAACTATGATTTCAATCTGAGGGGCCGAATCTATCCAATAATTTCAGAATTTTAAAGTTCAGAGAACAGAATAAAGGTGAAACATGGCGTACAACTGAAGATTGTGCGCCATGTTTTTAGTCTAAAGCTGTTCGATGCTATCCCAAATTAGCAAAGGAAGAGGATGAATATGAGGGCAGCTCAAATACAGAAGTATTCAAAAATAATACAAGTGGAATTAAATGATGTTAACATACCACAGATCAATAGCCATGAGGTACTTGTCAAAGTAAAAGCTGCAGGTGTAAATCCACTGGACATCCTTAATCTAAATGGCAGTGTTCGCATGATTGCCGACTATAAGTTACCATTAACTTTAGGGAATGAACTATCTGGAATGATTGAAGCCGTTGGTGATGATGTTTTGAATTTTAAGGTTGGTGACCCTGTTTATACGAGGTTGCCGCTTAATAAAATCGGTGCTTTTGCTGAATATGCAGCCGTGAATGAAGATGCTTTATCCATCATGCCTGAAAATCTATCTTTTATTGAAGCTGCTGCGGTACCCCTTACTGCCTTGACTGCTTATCAAGCATTGCATGATGTACTCCGTGCCCAGCCGAATAAAAAGCTATTCATTCCTGGAGGAACCGGAGGATTTGGAGCTATGGCAATCCCCATTGCCAAATCAATGGGATTATATGTTATTACAAGTGGCAGTGAAAGAGGCAAATCACGTACACAGTCGATCGGGGCTGATCAATTTATAAATTATAAGGCAGAGAATTATGCTAACATACTATCAGATATCGATTATGTAATCGACACCTTGGGTACCAAAGAGATCAAAGCTGAACTGGGCATTTTAAAACCACAAGGGAAATTGGTATCATTGAAAGCAGGACCTAATTATCGCTTTGCGGTTGACAATCATTTTCCAATGTGGAAAAAAGCATTGTTTGGCCTAGTGGGTGCTCGTTTAGATTCTTTAGCGCGTAAGAATCAAAATGAATATCGTTTTTTATTTGTGCAAGACAACGGAAGTCAATTACAAGAAATCACCAAACTTGTTGAAAAAGAAAATATCAAACCCTCTATAGATTCAACTTATACGTTTGGTGACATCAACAAGGCGTTGCTTAAAATGTCGACAGGCCATTCCCAGGGCAAAGTGATTGTGACCTTCTAAACAACAAGTGACTTAAGCGACGTTGCTCGCGTGTTCTGAGTATAAACAAATTATATCCATCGGCCAGAAGCAAAGAATTCGAAAAGGGGAAACAAATATGAAAATAGAGTTACATAAGCAAAGTGATATTGATACTTTAACTGATATTTGGTATAGAGTCTCAATTCAAGCACATGATTTTATCGATCATTCTTGGCGTATCAAGTCAAACAAGCAGCTTCTCCATAATCATCACATCAGTCGGCTTTCCATCTAAAATCCCTTGGTTCTCAAATACACCGACTTCACGATATTTCATTTTTCGATACAGCCCTTGCCCATTTTCATTGAAAGGGAAGGTAAACAAAACGATTTTGTTAAACTCATTTTTTCGGGCTTCTTCTTCTAAAGCTTCCAAAAGTATGGATCCGATGCCTTGGCCTCGATACTCCCTATGAATATAGATGGACAAATCGGCCACTCCACGATATGCACAGCGAAGGGAATAATGATTTAAAGATGACCAGCCAATGATGCCCTGTTCATTTTCAGCGACCATAATCGCAAATCTTCCTTGATGATCATCAAACCAGTTATTTATGAAGGGACGATCTTTCGTTTCTTCTTCTAGAGTAGCAATTCGATCTTCGATGCCTTGATTGTAAATGTGAAGAATATCCTCTACATCTGCATACGTTGCCCTCCGAACGGTAATGTTCCGCATATCCCATAACCTCCAAATCAGTTTAAGATTTTACTGCTTTTATAACGGCTGAAACAATGTATTGATCAACATTCGCACCGGGAACCCAGTCTTTAATAAATGTTCTGGACTCGTCTTTAGGCTCAATCCTGATCTCGGTAAAGCCGCTTTCCCGAAGCATCGCTTCAACAACTGCAATGGAAGAAGCACCGGAGATGCAACCGGAGTAGAGTTCATCAAGATTATTTTTAATTTCAGGTGGAAGCTCCGCCGTAGTTACGATGTCCGAGATGGCCAGACGACCGCCCGGCTGAAGGACCCGGTAGGCTTCACGGAACACCTGTTGTTTATCTGGCGATAGATTAATAACGCAATTGGAGATAATCACATTTACCGAATTGTCGGCGACGGGAAGATGCTCAATCTCACCCAAACGAAACTCAGTGTTCATAAATTTTCCTTTAACAGAGTTCTCCCTTGCGCGGCTGATCATCTCAGGTGTCATATCCACACCGATTACATGGCCTTCGTCACCTACCTGCCGGGAGGCCAGGAAACAATCGAATCCGCCACCGCTCCCGAGGTCCAGAACATGTTCACCAGCCTGCAGTTCAGCAATAGCTTGAGGATTGCCGCATCCAAGGCCTAAATTGGCACCTTCGGGGGCCGCAGCCAGTTCTTCACTGGAGTAGCCCATTTTAGCGGATATGGCATCAAAATCAGAAGGGGAGTCACAGCAGCTTTCGGCTGGGGTGCAGCAGGAAGAGGCAGCTTCGACCTTTTTTACGGCGATTTTTTGGTAGCGGCCCCGTACATTCTGGCGGATCTGGTCGTTTGTCATTTGGGTCATGATTGAACACTCCTTTAAAACTTTGGATTAGTTTTCACGTTATATGTTGAATCAACTTGCAAATTGCAAGTATAAGTCAAGAGAAATCACCCTTTTACTGGTGCACAGCAATTGCTGGATTTCCCCATAGCTTCGTTGAACAGCTTAATCGAACGCAGTAAAGTTTCTACTTCAAACTCGCTCATATTCGAAAAGGCTTCATTCAGGTAGGCGTTCATTTGATGATCAATCGTTATTGCCACCATTTTCCCTTCTGGAGTAAGCGCCAGGGTATAGACTCTTCGATCTGCCTTGTCAGCTGTTTTTGTAACCAGTTTCATTTTCACCAAAGATTGGACTTGTCTGCTAAAGGTTGTAATATCGGTCCCGAGTGTTTCAGCAACCTGTTGCATGGAAGGACTATGGCTCCGATCAATTTCATACAGCAGATGGCTTTGGGCCGCGGAGAGATTACATCCGCCTACGCTGCAGCAATCTTTATTCAGTAATCCTAAACGCCGGGTCATGATTTGGAATAATTCTCGTGGGGTTTCCATTGTTATCACCTCTTGACTTTAGTTATATCGTAATTACTTGTAAAATGCAAGTGTATGTGAATTTGTGGGTATACTATTTACTCCTGGTTCCAAAACAGTCCTCAATACTATGAACAAGTTGCCAACTGCTGTTTGCTGCGAGTGACATTTAGGTTATTGATTATATAAGCTCATAATTATATAATGATGTTCGAGATCCGATCAAATTTGCTTGAAGGGAGAGCTGAGATGCGTGCGGTGTAGACACTATTGGAGGGTAAAGACTTGGTAGCTCTTGCAAGCCTTATCTTTATAGTCACATTGATTTTTGTCATTTGGCAGCCTAAAAATCTCTCGATTGGATGGTCTGCCTGCGGCGGGGCGATACTCGCTTTGCTTGTCGGGGTAGTCAGCTTTAACGATGTTCTTGATGTTACTCTGATTGTCTGGAATGCTACCTTGGCATTTGTGGCGATCATTCTGATCTCGTTGATTCTCGATAAAATTGGTTTTTTTGAATGGGCTGCCTTACATATGGCAAGAGCCGCCCGTGGGAACGGAACCCGGATGTTCATCTATGTCACCATTCTTGGAGCAATAGTAGCCGCGTTTTTTGCCAATGATGGTGCGGCGCTCATCTTAACTCCAATTGTGCTGGCGATGGTCCGCGCACTCCATTTTGACGAGAAAAAAGTATTTCCGTTCATCATTGCCAGCGGGTTCATTGCCGATACTACATCATTGCCGCTGGTTGTAAGCAATTTGGTGAATATCGTATCGGCTGACTTTTTTGGACTGACCTTTATGGAGTATGCCGGGCGGATGTTAGTGCCAACCTTATTTTCCTTAGGGGCAAGCATTATCGTGCTCTATCTCTTTTTCCGTAAAAGTATTCCAAGGAACTTTGACAGCTCACAGCTAAAAAGCCCTGAAGAGGCCATTAAAGACAAACAGATGTTCAAGTTGTCCTGGGTTGTTCTTGCTGTTCTGTTGGTGGGATACTTTGTCAGTGAATTCCTGAACATTCCTGTTTCTGTGGTGGCCGGAATCATCGCCATGTTTTTTCTGTTCATGGCAAGAAGAAGTCCAGCTGTACCGACAATGGAAGTGGTGAAAGGCGCACCTTGGGCGATCGTATTCTTTTCCATCGGCATGTATGTCGTTGTGTATGGGCTGCGAAATGCAGGCCTTACGGATGTATTGGCTGATGCCATTCAGACTGTATCGGAACAAGGGTTGTTTGCAGCTACGATGGGGATGGGCTTTATTGCCGCAATCATCTCCTCAGTAATGAATAACATGCCTACCGTTATGATTGATGCCCTGGCCATTGAGGCTACGCATACCTCGGGACTAATTAAGGAAGCCCTGATTTATGCGAATGTCATCGGTTCTGACTTAGGACCAAAGATTACACCGATTGGTTCACTGGCTACCTTGCTGTGGCTTCATGTGCTTTCGACCAAAAGTGTGAAGATATCCTGGGGAACGTATTTCAAAACAGGTATAATTCTGACGATTCCCACGCTTTTCATCACACTGCTGGGCTTATATATAACATTGATTCTATTTTAAAACTAAAGGAGATTATGAATCATGAATAAGAAAACCATTTATTTTTTGTGTACAGGAAATTCCTGCCGAAGCCAGATGGCCGAAGGTTGGGCAAAAAAATACCTGAGTGACGACTGGAATGTATACAGTGCTGGTATTGAAGCTCACGGTTTAAATCCGAAGGCTGTACAAGCCATGAACGAAGTGGGTATTGATATTTCAAGTCAAACCTCGGATATTATTGATCCGCAACTGCTGAACAACTCCGATCTCGTGATTACTTTGTGTGGAGATGCCGCAGATAAATGTCCAATTACCCCTCCTAAAGTGAAACGTGAGCACTGGGGATTTGATGATCCAGCGAAAGCGCAAGGAACAGATGAAGAAAAATGGGCTGTCTTTCAGCGGGTGCGTGACCAGGTGGGCGAGCGAATCAAACAATTTGCTGAAACTGGTGAATAATTGAGAGGGAGAATTATAATGACAAATTATCACGAACTGATCGAAGGAAAAATATATATCGGCGGAGAGAATGCACTGCTTGAAGCTCTTCAGGAGCAAGAGATTACCGATGTGTTTGATTTAAGAGATACCGGTACTAAAGCAGAAGGCTTTCCTGCCAAGGTAACCCGTCATCATTTTCCGATTGTGGAAGATGAGAGCGGCCAAGAAGGTTCAATTCAAGCTGCGATCCAGGCGGTAACAGCAGCAGTGAATAGCGGGAAGACCGTGTATTTCCATTGCGCCGGCGGACGAAATCTTACGGGAACGGTAGCCACAGGCGTACTGCTCGAACTTGGTCATGCTGCGACGGTTGACGAGGCTGAAGCCTTGGCCAAAGAAAAGCGTCCAGACATCAACATTAAGCAGGATATGCGTGATGTGCTGAAGGGCTTTTATCCATCCAAGAAATAAAAATGCATATATATTTATAGGATCTATGCCGACAGTACATATTCCTTTAAAAACCCGCGCCAGGCGCGGGTGTGCAGAAAAGGGGATAACTGGGCACTAATTATGGGCAGTATAAGCATAATCTCTCTTGCAAACCTTGTAAGACTTCTTCCGGCATTTCCCTAACCTTTATATCCCCACCGAGGAAAAGTAGCCAATTTGTTATTTCGGTCAATTCTTCGGGCTTGTTAACATTGATAAAAGTCTTTAGAACGGCTGTGGTCTGGTATGGATTCGTATAGGAGATTGAAACCTTTAAAGGATGGTATTTTTTGAACTGGACAATCGCTTTTGGACCAAGCTCAAAGACCAGGTTGACTACTTCTTCCTGCTTACTTAGCTTTTCTAAAATCTTTTTCTTACTTAATCTTTTTTTCGTCGGGTAGGGTATGACACTAGTGAGATGGTCGACAGGGAAAATCTGCTTCTTTTCTTCTTTCAAGTCAAAACCTTCGATCAGCCAAAGGCTTTTTTCACGATAAAGGTGTAAGAGATAAATTGGATAAGACTTTATTACCTTCTCCTCTTTGATGGTAATCAATAAATAACTATCTGAAAGAAGGATTTGGATCAGTTTTTCTAACATGGGATGGGGGAGGTCTGAAAGATCAAGCAGGTCGGGATTGTTGGGGTTGGTCCCTTCAAAAAGCAAGCTTTGATTTAGAAGAAAAAGCTCATCTTGCTGGTTTTCTGAGATGAGGCCCAGTAATTTTTCAGATAAAGACTGACGACTCTTTAGATAGGGAAGTTGTTGATTTCTAGTGGCCATAAAGGCAATAAAAAGGGCTTTGACCTCATTATTGGTAAAGCGAACGACGGGAAGTACTGAGTTTCGCATGACAAAATAACCCCCATCCCGTCCAACTTCAGCGACAAACGGCATCCCTAAGGCCTCAATTTCTCTGATGTCTCTAATAGCTGTCGAACGGGAGATGTTAAATTCCCGCATGATTTCAGAAATTGTAAAGTGGGCACGATTGTTGATATACCGCATGATGATATTAATCCGTTCAACCTTTTTCATCGGACTCCTAAACAGTATCATTTTTTGACATGATTTAAGGCTATCATATACTTATCAAGTGAAGAAGACAAATCATTTGATTAATTTAACAAGAAGGAAGGTTTTGAATATGGCAGAATATACCTTAGAAGAAAAAGACAGCTTTACCGTTATAGGTTTAGGCACGGAGCTTACAAGTGATTACACAGACTATGCTGGCATAAACAAGGAAAAGTCTGATTTTTGGCAGGCCGTCAGCCAAGATGGAAGGCTTGATTATTTAAAAGGCATTGCCATAAATGACTACATTTTTGCTGTAAACGAAGCGGTGAATAGCAAGATGATGCATTATGCTGGCGTCATGACCGAGGCCGCTGCACCAGAAGAAGCCAGAGTTATTCAATTTCCTAAGGGGGAGTACCTGGTTGTTAGAGGGGAAGCGAAGACGGCTGATGAACTGAATAATAACCTTGCCGGCCTTGCCTTTGGTCAAGCCTTGCCGGAAGCAAAGAATGTAGCCTATGTTGGCGGGCCAAATACAACGGCTCTGATGGGGCAGCGAAACGGATTTGTTTTTGGTGAAATGTGGATTCCTGTTATAAGGAAATAAAAAGTATAGAAGGAGGCATAGGCATGTCCTATATCGTTGATTTTAAAAATGTGTCTACGATTGGTTTAGAATCTTCACCTGTAGTAGAAACGCTTGCCGGTTTACGTGCGAATGAAGCCCGTTACTTCATGAATAAGTACAAGCATGAATTTACAGTTGTCCCAGCCAGCGAAAGCCAGGAAACCCTTGCTTATGTGAACCGGATTTTGAAAGAAGAACGTGATATTGAGTTCGCGGCCAAACCTTTAGAAACATCGCGTTTTCAAGTAGAAAATATCCAATTTGCCTATGTCTTTTATGAGGATGGTCTTGCGATCAATGTCATGTATACGGTGGATGACCCTAAGAAACGGGCAGTTGGTTTTAAGCTTTCTGAGGGGATGGAGATCCCAAAGGAGTTAGAAGCAAAATTCAAGTTTGCCAGGCAGAAGTCTAAACTAGCTGGAACAATTCGGGGTTCGTTTTTTGTAATTAAAGGAGAATATTAAAGTAATTAAGAACCCGCGCCCTGCGCGGGTTTTGTATTTTAAAGTAAGTTGTTTTATCGGCCTACTACGGAAGAAGGATATTTCAATTATAATTGTTTCTCACCATCCTGTTATCGGCAGGAACTGGTAAACTGTACATATATTAAAGGGGTTTTGGACAAAAGTTATTATAAATACGTTATAGCTTAAGGAGAGATATTATCACTTATAATGAGGTTGTTAAAAGCGTTGATGCCTGTTTACTACCATTAATATCAGAGTTATACGGGTTGGAAGGCTATGAAACCGGTCTGGTTAAGGCACATGACGGAGGGCGGAATGTCGTATACACCTGTGAGAAAGAGGGCGCCGACGCAAAAATACTCAGAATCGCTTTCTTACCGGACAGGAGCCGGGAAGATTTTCTGGGAGAGCTTGAGTATATCAGGTATTTATTCAACCATGGAGGAAGTGTCTCGGATGTAGTCAGCTCCAGGAAGGGGAATCTGCTGGAAGAGATCACCCACAATCATCATATCTTTTTTATCAGCCTGTTTAAAAAGGCCAAGGGGAAACTGCTTGTAGAAAATAATTATCAGTACCGGGAAGGCACTCCAATTACCGAATATCACTATAATTGCGGTAAAGTCCTGGGGAAACTGCACCAACTATCGAAAGAGTATACTCCTATCCATCGCCGGTATAGTTTTTTTGACAAATACAATGCCGAATATATTGATAAACTGATACCGGATTCCTTATCTCCGCTTAAGGAGAAGTTGGTAGAGCTCCTTAATACCTTAGAAGGGGTAGACAGGAACAAAGAGACTTTTGGGTTGAACCATTTTGATTACAACGATGGGAATTATTCGATAGATTTTGATTCCGGGCAAATAACCGTTTATGATTTCGATAATTCTTGTTACTGTTGGTATATGTTTGACTTGGCCAGTATATGGGGAAACGGAATGGGCTGGATACAATCTGAACCAGACGCCAGTAAGCGTAAAAAGTTTATGGAGGATTATTTTGAAACAGTCCTCGCAGGATACAGATCTGAGACCAAGATCGAAAATTCGATGTTGGATACATTGCCCTTGTTTATTCAAGCAAACTTCTTGGAGAATATTATAGATGCGTTCGAGGTAATGCGGAACAACGGCGAAGAGCCGGAGTGTGATGAGGAGCTGTCGTATCGTATAAAATGCATGGAAGACGATATCCCCTATTTCGGATTTTTCCATGAGATTTATTCGTGTGAAGAACCTTTTCAGTATGAGAAATACCTATAGTTCAGAACCAAGATAAATGCAAAAAAGTCGAATGTAGGTCTAAAATGCGTTTTATTGCGAAGAACATCATTCCATTATTTGATACACTTTGTGCATATTTGGATGCGGGGTTTGATCCGCTCAATATGAAAGGCTTGACCGGAGATGAAGTGTCAGGATGGAGTCAAAGTTGCACAAATCAGATACGGTCAAGAAAGGGGGGATCATCACAAGACTGAGCAAAGAGAACATTTTGAAGATATGAAGAAGATTGAAGTTTCGCTGTTATGGCGGTTTCATGTTCGGATTTTCCCCTGATTTCTAAAATGAATTTTAGATAAATAGGAGGAGTTAAGTACATGAGTATAAAAGCTATTTCCATCAAGAAACCGGTGCTTGCATTCTTTATGTCATTTCTAATGGTAATTTCGCTTGCGATCCCCCCATCTCCGGGATATGCAGAGTCAGCGGGCAACCAGACTTCCCGTCAGGCGGAGTATCTTGACCGAGGTCTGGTTGCGGTTCTGGCCGACAACGGCGTGTTCTTGAGCTGGAGGTATTTAAATACGGATCCAAATGAAATCGCTTTCAATGTATATAAAAACGGATATAAAGTCAACACAGTGCCCATCAGCGATGCCACGAATTATGTGGACACAACAGGCGCAGACAGCTCACAGTATCAGATTTCCGCCGTCATTGCCGGCAAGGAAGAAATGCAGCCGGAGACGGTATCGGTGTGGCATAATGATTATTTACCCATTCCGCTGGATAAACCGGCCGACGGCCGAACCAAAGACGGGGGTACGTATTCCTATTATGCCGGTGATGCTTCCGTGGCAGATTTGGATGGCGACGGTGAAATTGAAGTCGTTTTCCTGTGGAGTCCGAGCAACTCGAAGGACAATTCCCAGGCCGGCTATACCGGCAATGTCTATATTGATGCTGTTAAACTTGATGGCACCAAGCTCTGGCGGATCGACCTGGGTGTCAATATCCGTGCCGGAGCTCATTATACCCAGCTGATGGTATATGATCTGGACGGCAACGGCAAAGCCGAGGTCGTCGTCAAAACAGCGGACGGCACCAAGGACGGTCAAGGCACCGTGATCGGAGACGGAACAAAGGATTACCGTAACGACGGCGGGTATATCCTGACGGGCCCGGAATATCTTACGCTGTTCGACGGACAGACCGGAGCAGCCGTGTCCAGCGTAGAATATGAGCCTCCAAGAGGCGATGTAAGCGCATGGGGCGACGGATACGGCAACCGTGTAGACCGGTTCCTGGCCGGTATTGCCTACTTAGACGGCGTGAGGCCAAGCGTAGTCATGGCCCGCGGCTACTATACGCGCACCGTGCTCGCGGCTTATGACTATGTTGGCGGCAAACTGGTGCAGCGCTGGACCTTTGACACCAACGAGGCAGGGGCACAATATCAGGGACAGGGCAACCACAATTTAAGTGTGCTGGATGCCGACGCTGACGGCAAAGATGAAATCATGTACGGTGCGCTCGCGATAGACGACGATGGAAGCTTGCTGTACAGCACCGGACTCGGCCATGGCGACGCGATGCATGCCGGCAAGCTTGATCCGAACCGGGACGGCTACCAGATCGTCAGCGTGCATGAACATACGAATGCCGAATACGGGCTGGAGATGCGCGATGCCGCTACAGGAGAAATTATCTGGGGCCAGTATACAGGGAAAGATACCGGCCGCGGAATGTCGGCGGATATTGATCCGAATTATCCTGGTTACGAATCCTGGGCATCCACGATTGTCAACGGACAGATGGACCCTTTATCCCGCGGATATGCGGCGAACGGAGAAGTCATTTATGAACAGAATGAAGTGCCGCGAAGTGCAAACTTTGCGATCTGGTGGGATGGCGATCTCCAGCGGGAGCTGTTCGACCACGAATGGAACAACAGTACAGCGAAAGGTATTCCGCTCATTTACAAGTGGGATTACGGGAATAAGCAGCTGAAGGAAATCTTCCGGGCAGCAGGGAGCTTGACCAATAACCACACCAAAGGAAATCCGGCGCTTCAGGCGGATATATTGGGCGATTGGCGTGAGGAGCTTCTGCTGCGCAGTGAAGACAGCACGGAATACAGACTTTATACGACGACAATTCCGACGAGCTACCGGATTCCCGCGCTGATGCAAGATCCGGTATACCGGCTGGGTGTAGCCTGGCAGAATGTAAGTTACAACCAGCCGCCTCACACGGGATTTTATCTCGGGGCGGAAGCGACAGAATTCCCTAAAGCGAATTTGGCTCTTACCGGCGGAAAAGATGTGCCGGAGCAGGTCTATCACTTTGATTTCGGTACAGACCCTGCGGCTGGTACAACCGCCGTGCAGGATACACTCTATGCACAAGCAACGGGTTACGGATTCGAGAAGACAAGCGGAATTACGGTGGATGCAAACCATGTTTCTCTGCCGGAAAACGCCAAATTCGCCGTAGACCTGCCCAATGCCAATTACAAGGTAACGTTCAAACTGGGCGATGATGCACGCGACTCGAACGTAGGCGTCAAATCCGAATTCGTTCAGAAGCTGGGCGTGACCAGCGTGAACGCGGGAGAGCCCCGGATCTATTCTTATGACGTTGCACTGGTAGACGGCCAGCTGGAGTTTATCTTCTCCGGCACGGCCATTGATGTGCAGGAAATCATCATCGAGAAATACGCGGAGAAATCACCGGGAGCCGCGACGACGATCTATTTGGCCGGCGATTCGACGATGCAGTCTTACAGCACGATACAGGCTCCGCAGGAAGGCTGGGGTCAGCAATTCGGACGCTATTTTGCAAATGGCGTAGTGGTCCAGAATGATGCAATCGGCGGCAGAAGCAGCAAATCGTTTATGGTTGACGGCCGTCTGGATACGATACTAGAGCGGATCAAGCCGGGAGATTTATTCTTTATTTCCTTCGGCCATAACGATGCCAGCGCAGGTATTCCGGACCGGTATGCCTCTCCGGCGGATTACAAAACATATTTGGCCCGTTATGTGAACGGCGCCAGACAGCGCGGTGCAACACCGGTGCTGCTTACTCCAGTAGGGCGCAGAGATTTTAATACTATTACTCAAGAATTTAACGTAAGCTTCCCGGAATACGTGAACGCTGCCAAAGAAGTAGCGGAAGAGCTGGGCGCGCCGCTGGTTGATTTGAGCCAGTTAAGCGTTACGTATTACGATAAGATCGGCCTGAGTGCTACGGAGAAAATCTTCCTGTACGCCAATCCGGGCGAATATCCGAAGTATCCGAACGGCGTGGGCGATAATACGCATTTCAGCAGCTACGGTGCGCAGGTCATTGCCGCATTAGTTGCAGGAGCGGTGAAAGACATGGATTTAAGCATTTCGCCGCATGTCACTGACCCGGACATTTTGGAACCCGAGCCGGAACCGGAGATCCAGGTCTATGAGGAAAACTTTGAGGGCGATCCCGCCGCCTCCGAATATGCGCTGGTCAATGCCACTGGTATCGGCGGGCAGATGACGGGAACGGTCGCAGAGCAGAACGGGAACAAGGTACTGTCCCTTAGCGGTTCAGGATCCGGACACCGGGCGAAAGTGTTCCGCCTGTTCGATGCAGTGAATGGCGACATCGTCAATGTCAATTTTGACTGGCATTCCGGCAATGTGGGCGCATCCCCGTCGGAAGGACATCTGTCGCTCCAAGATGCGAACGAGAATATTATTTTTACTCTGTTAACAAAGACTGGCTCCACAAGTCCAGACACGAAAATCCATTATTTCACAGGCCCATATACAGCAGACTATGGTACCGGCACCTCAGTTGTTCCGGAAGGCGGCACAGCCACGAACATCCTGAAAAACCAGTGGGTCAATGTGGATGTCACTATTAATTTTGCTAAGAAGACGATAGATTTGACGTTGACTAGCCTGGAGGACCCCAGTGTCACGCAGACGATCGAGGATATTCCGATGAATCCCGGTGTCTACGCCAATAACGCAAGGGCACTCCCTTCCTGGGAACAAGAAAGGGCGGGGGAGGAACACTGAACTGGACCACTCAGATCGATAACGTGAAGATTGAAGGAACGAAGCTGCCGCCGGTTGCCGGCGATCAGAAGGCATTGATTGCGCTTCATGACAAGGTGAAAGCATTGGATCTGTCGGCTTATACAGAAGCATCCAAAGCGGTGCTGAATAAAGCTTTGGCGGCTGTGGAAGCGATCATCGGTACGCAAGCGACGCAGGCCCAGGTCGACCATGCAATGAACATGCTGACAGTCGCGAGGGATTCGTTGACAAGCGAACTGGTAGGCGAGATAAGCGAGTACAAGTTTGATTTTGGCTCTGGAAACGCTGCTGAAGGATACACGAAGGTAGACGCCAAAAGAGCTTACCTGGAAGGAAACGGTTATGGCTTTGCCAATACCGCGCTACTCCAGGATGAGAACCGGGAAACCGGGGATGCCCTGAGGGAAGATTTCACCCGCGTGAACGGCACCTCCTTCCTGGTGGAAATGGAGCCGGCCAATTACCGGGTAACAATGACCATTGGCGATTCGCAAGAATCGACCAACGCAGGAGTTGTTGTAGAACAAATGCCCAAATTGCCGGTTACAACTATACCGAAGGGTGAATTCAAGGAAATTTCGTATGACATCGCCCTGATTGACGGCGTCTTTAACTTTGAGTTCTCAGGCAGCACACCGAAGATCAACGCGCTGAAGATTGAACGTCTGCCGGGCAACGGTGCGGGCGATCAGCCGGTTATTTATCTGGCAAGTGATTCCACGGTGGCCAATTATGCGGAAAGCTATCGTCCGCAGGCCGGATGGGGCGAAACGCTTAAAGGGTACTTCGATCTGGATGAGATCAGTATCGATAACCGGGCTGTAGGCGGCCTAAGCAGTAAAACCTTCCTCGTAGGCGGATATCTCAACAACATTCTGCTGGGCATTCACGAAGGGGATTATCTGTTCATGCAGTGGTCCCATAATGATTCCACACCATCCCGCCCTGAGCGTTACCTTACACCTGAGCAGTTCAAGGTGTACCTGAAAGATTACATTAACGGCACTGTACAGAGAGGCGGAATTCCGGTTCTGGTTACGCCGGTCAACCGACGCGATTTTACCGGAGAAGTATTGAACAAGAGCTTCCCGGAATATGTGCAGGCAATGAAAGAGACGGCGCAAGAAACCGGAGCATTACTGATCGATCTGAATCAGGCCAGCTGGAAATATTTCCAGGAGCTTGGTCCTGAGGGCACCAAATCTATTTTCATGTGGGTAGGTACAACTGAAGATAATACCCATCTTCAGATGAACGGTGCGGTCAAGGTATCCGAGATGGTGGCACGGCTTGTGCAAGAGCTGGATATTCCGCTGTCTGACCTTGTCACACTGGAAGAGGAACCATCGGATACGACAGCACCGCATACGACCGCGGCAGTAGAAGGAGAGTCGCAGAACGGGTGGTATACTTCAGCGGTAAAAGTAACTTTTACCGCGACGGATGAAGACCCGGGAGTTGACACGACCTATTACCAAGTCGATGGCGGCGAAATTGAGAGCGGCACGCATCTAATTCTGAGCGATGAGGGCAATCACACTGTGACCTACTGGAGCGTTGATCTGGACGGCAACAAGGAGACCAAACAGTCGCTTTCGGTGCCGATTGATCTCGCACCTCCGGCCATCGCGATTCAGGGTCAAACGGAATACACTATTGATCAACACGTAGACATCACTTACACGGCCGCCGATACGGCCTCCGGCGTGGCCGAGCCGAATGGGGTAATGTTGAATGCCCCGGCTTATACGCTGGAGCCAGGCTTGAATTCAGTAACTGCAGCGGTCTATGACCGTGCGGGCCGGGAGAGCAGCGTTGACTTCAACTTCGGAGTTACTGCTACCTTCGTAAGCCTGGCAGAGCTGACACGCACCTTTGCAGCCGAATCGGAAGACCCGGGTGCAGGAGCGGTTGTTGAACAGCTTGCCGGTAAGCTGCAGCAGGCTGAACAATCGGCGAATGCGCGTGATGGTGCGATGGCGCGCCAGCTGCTCGCGGCATACGCCAATGAGGTTGATGCCAGCAGAGATACGGTATTTACGGCTGAACAGGCAGACACGCTGCGTAAGTGGGCCGCATGGCTCAGCCAGGTGACGCCGCTGGCGAGCAGCGCTCCAGGCACTCCAGTGTTGTCCGATAATAACGGGCACGATACGGGTCTGAGAGACGGAGATTACACTATTACGATGAATCTCTGGTGGGGCAACAACGGGACTCTTTTCAAGCTGTACGAGGATGGCAAGCTCATCAAAGAAGTGCCTCTGGCTGACCATTCTCCATCCGCCCAGTCCGGGCAGATTGATATTACCGGCAAGCGGAACGGTACGTATGTCTATACCGGTGAACTGATCAATTCACTGGGTACGACGAAAGGTTCGCCGCTGACTGTGACCGTCACCGATGCTTCCCCGGGGCAAGCGGTATTATCGAACGACAACTGGGATGGAGACGGTAGTTTTAGCGTCAGTATGAATCTGTGGTGGGGGACAAATGCTACCGAATATGAGCTCTATGAGAATGGAGTTCTGGTAGACACGAAACCTCTGCAGGCTCATACGCCCAGCGCCCAATCGGCCGTATCATCAATCTCCGAAAAGGTTCCGGGAACCTATGAATACGAGGCTGTGTTACGCAACCCGGCGGGTGAGACCAGAACGGCAAAGATGATCGTAACGGTCCAAAAGTAACTGGATCAGGCTCGACAAATGCACACAAAAAACGGCTGCTAAATGATCGGCAGCCGTTTTTCTTGTGTTGTTATAAGTGAAAAAGTGATCACTTAATGATGATACTAAGGGAAGAGGTAAATCAAAAAAGAACCTGAGTAATTTATCAGGTTCTTCTATATTGCATATAAACAGACTCGATGATATAATCAGTCTGCGTCTTTTATAATATGTATTGACATAAATATCACATCTTATATTTTAAATTTACCATGCCGCTGAACTTTTGTCAAATGTTTTTTTCTCACTTTAATGGTTAGGAGAGATGTTAAATGAGTTCTTTGGTTCTCGGATTTCAGGAAGTGGACAATACGCAGCTTTTGCTCGTTGGCGGAAAAGGGCTCCATTTAGGGGAATTATCAAAAATAGAAGGAATAAAAGTACCCGGAGGATTTTGTATTACAACAGCGGGATATCAAAAAACCATCGCACAAAACGAAACGTATCGTGCTTTGCTCAATCGGTTAACCATGCTAAAAGTAGAAGATCGGGATCAAATTGGAGAAATCAGCCGGAAGATTCGACAACTCATTATGGAAGCAGAAATTCCTTCCGATGTTGTGAAAGCAGTAACTCACTATCTCTCCCAGCTTGGTGATGAGCTTGGCTTTGCAGTGCGTTCTAGCGCGACTGCCGAAGATTTACCGCATGCCTCTTTTGCAGGTCAACAAGACACCTATTTAAATGTCATCGGCAAAAAAGCCATCCTGCAGCATATCAGCAAATGTTGGGCTTCGCTATTTACGGAACGCGCGGTAATCTACCGTATGCAGAATGGATTTGATCATAGTCAAGTTTATTTATCCGTGATCGTTCAAAGGATGGTATTCCCGCAGGCTTCAGGGATATTGTTCACCGCTGATCCGATTAGCAATAACAGGAAGCTGTTATCCATCGATGCCAGTTTTGGACTCGGAGAAGCACTGGTTTCTGGTCTGGTCTCTCCCGATTGTTATAAAGTACAGAAAGAGGAAATCGTCGATAAGATCATATCAACCAAACAATTGGCTATCTATGGACTACCAGAAGGCGGCACTGAAATCCGGCAGCTCGATCCCGATCAGCAAAAGGCTCAAACCCTTACTGAACAACAAATTTTACAGCTGGCACGGATCGGAAGACAAATCGAAGCTTATTTTGGTTGTCCACAAGATATCGAATGGTGTCTGGACCATGATACCTTTTATATCGTCCAGAGCCGGCCAATCACTACTTTATTCCCGATTCCTGAAGCAAATGATCAAGAGAATCACGTTTACGTATCTGTCGGCCATCAACAAATGATGACTGATCCCATGAGACCATTGGGACTGTCTTTTCATCTGTTAATTACTCCTGCACCTATGCGAAAAGCTGGTGGAAGGTTGTTTGTTGATATCACACCTAATCTGGCTTCACCTGATAGCAGGGAAAATTTATTAAATGCCATGGGACAACACGATCCGCTCATAAAAGACGCAGTTATGACCATAGTAGAGCGAGGAGATTTTATAAAATCGTTACCAAATGATAAAAAAGAACAGAGTATTGGTAAAAGCAATAAAGGGATGTCGTCTGCGGGGCTTCAAGCACCAATCCAAAACGACCCGACCATCGTTTCAGATTTGATTAAGCGTAGTCAAACATCGATAGAAGAGTTGAAACAAAACATCCGAACGAAATCAGGAGCGGATTTGTTTGATTTTATCCTGGAAGATATCCCGCAATTAAAGAAGATCTTATTTGACCCACAAAGTACGGCGGTGTTTATGACTGCTATGGATGCTTCAGCATGGATCAATGAAAAAATGTACGAGTGGTTAGGTGAAAAAAATGCAGCAGATACGCTTTCTCAATCTGTACCAAACAACATTACTTCGGAAATGGGTCTAGCGCTATTGGATGTCGCAGATGTGATTCGTCCTTATCCGGAAGTCATTGATTATTTACAACATGTAAAAGATGATAATTTTTTGGATGAACTGGTTAAGTTTGATGGTGGACAGGAAACTCAAAACGCTATCTATACTTATCTGGGCAAATACGGAATGCGATGTGCCGGTGAAATCGATATTTCGAGAACTCGTTGGAGTGAAAAACCAATTACACTTGTCCCCATGATTCTTGGTAATATCAAAAACTTTGAGCCTAATGCCAGCCATCGAAAATTTGAGCAAGGGCGACAGGAAGCTATGGCTAAAGAACAAGAGTTATTAGAGCGATTGAAGCAATTACCGGATGGTGAACAAAAAGCCAAAGAAACCAAACGAATGATCGACCTCATCCGGAATTTCATCGGATACCGGGAATATCCAAAATATGGCATGGTTAACCGCTACTTTGTTTATAAGCAGGCTTTACTGAAAGAAGCGGGACAACTCGTACAAGCGGGCATCATTCATGAAAAGGAAGATATATTCTATCTCACTTTTGAAGAACTTCGCGAAGTCGTACGCACAAACAAACTGGAATACCAGATCATCAGCAAACGAAAAGACGAATACAAATTTTATGAAAAACTAACTCCACCACGTGTGATCACGTCGGACGGGGAAATCATTTCGGGTGAGTACAAACGAGAAAATCTGCCAGCCGAAGCTATTGTAGGTTTAGCTGTTTCTTCCGGAGTTATAGAGGGGCGGGCACGTGTCATCTTAAACATGGAAAAAGCTGATCTGGAAGATGGAGATATATTAGTCACCTCATTTACTGACCCTAGCTGGACACCATTATTTGTATCCATAAAAGGTCTAGTCACCGAAGTAGGTGGACTGATGACCCATGGTGCAGTTATCGCACGTGAATATGGCTTACCGGCAGTTGTCGGAGTGGAGAAGGCTACCAAACTGATAAAAGATGGGCAACAAATTCGCGTGCATGGAACAGAAGGGTATATCGAAATATTGTAATGGCTTGGATGTATATGGCGACAGAGAGAGGATCAACCCAGAACCTCGAAATCGAAATCATCGTGCAATCTGCGCAGGCGGTAAGCGTTCATGGCGAATTCACGCAGCTCTTCAAGAATGGTGTAATTCGCCCATGCGCCTGCGACAGCACCGATTCCAGGCACCATCTGCAGCATTTTCCGGAAGTCAATGGTGTCACGATACTCGATCTGAAATGTCTCCCAGTCCATATTCCGGGAGTATTCGGCGTCGGAGACCCAGTGTTCCTTTTCAATATGCCAATGCGTGATGGAATAGAGCAACCTGGCACGGTTTTCCGGCCCTGAAAACGTCATTTGAAATACCTTGAGAATGAATACCCGCTCGGAGAAGTGCTTGGTGTCATAACCGTAAACATGCGCTAGCTCGAACAAAAATTTCATTTTGATCGCGATTAAAGCTGGAAAGTCTACCATACTAAGCATAATGCCGCCAGCTCCCGTTCCAGCACCTTCGGCAACCGCTATTTTTTGGTATAAGGCAAACAATTCTTTCGCTTCCTTATCGGCAGACTCCAGACCCAGAGTGCTCTGCACCGGACGGCGAGGCGTATATTCCGCACCGAACAATGCCGTACGCACGATTGATCGTATGGTGGTCGTAATGATGTTATGCACCTTCGGGGGAATTAAATGATTGATTCGATTGCCGATTGTTTTCGATGTTTTTTCCAGCCATCCCGGCGGTTTGAACATTTTTTGTTCCCAGTTGGCAACTTCCCTTTGTACTTTATGCTCGTAATTCATGATCAATCGCTCCTCCAAAAGACATAGCCATATTGTAACGAATATCTCCGTGATTCGGAACAGACCGCGGTAGGTAGCGGACCTCGACTAAAGTCCAGCATCACATACAGGATAGATAAGAAGGAACTGTTCAACTCAAAGGCCATTAAAGGTTTCTTTGGCCATAGTATCGAACATTTTCATAATCACAAATACAGCAGGGTTGAAAAATCCGAACTTCAATGCTTACAAAGTTGTCAGGGGGATTACAATAAATGAAACCATCAATACAAAGAATTCGCGATTTAACTTTAGTGCGAAGAGCGGAAAGCCGCTTATTGGTCATAGGCTGTGACTCCAGCGCAAGTATCGGGAACAAGCCAATGGATGCTCTGCAGACTCCGCCGGATATAGTCGGCTATTATACAGCCAGAGTTGCGGTTATGGAAGTTCTGTCCGTGGGCGCGGACATTCTTACCGTAGTGGATACCCTAGCTGTGGAAAAGTATCCGACAGGGAGCGAAATTATCCGCGGGGTACAAAGGCTGCTGGACGAAGCTGGACTTACGGAGGCTCATTTGAACGGCAGCACGGAAGAAAATTTTAAATCGTGCCAGACCGGGGTAGGGATTACCGTAATCGGGGAAACCGATGAGGAACGGCTGAAGCTGATGCGGTCGGTTGCCGGAGACTTTGTGGTTATGCTGGGAGAACCGCTGATCGGGAGCGCAGTATTGGAACAAGAGGCAAGACTATGCAGTATACAGCAGCTGCAGTCACTTGTAGCCTCGCCTGAGGTGCATGAGATTCATCCGGTCGGCTCAAAGGGGGCAGGGTATGAAGCAGAACTTCTGGCTGAGCTGAACGACTGCATTTTCCAGGCAGTTCCAGGAATCATAGAAAAGCTGAATGCCTCAGGAGGCCCGTCGACGGCGGTGATTTTTTCAGCGGCAGAGGAAAAGCTTGAACACCTCCAATCCAAAATTGGCGGCGAGATGGAGATTATCGGTCGTTTGCTCGATAAAGCAATGTAGATTTTTCTTTAGTATAAGCACATTATAAATAGCCCAATTGGAGGAGTCTGTATGCCATATTGTAAAGTCAAGAATGCCAATATATATTACGAGGAAATTGGTACAGGTAAACCGATTATAATGATCCATGGTTTTACACCAGACCATCGGTTAATGAGTGGGTGTATGGAACCGATATTTGAAGACTTCCCCGGTTGGCGTCGTATCTATCTTGACCTGCCTGGAATGGGACAAACAAAGGATTACGATCAAATATGTAATTCAGATGATATGCTGGAAGCAGTTATAAATTTTATCGAGACTCTGATCCCAAACCAAGATTATCTCATAGCAGGCGAATCATACGGTGGATATATTACAAGAGGAATAATTAATAGACATAAAGATCGTATTGGTGGAGCTGCACTGATTTGTCCATTAATTATTCCTGAACACAAAAGAAGAATACTTCCCGAGCATTTTGTTGTTCATTCTGATCGCGAGTTTATGGACACCTTAAGTGAAGAGCAAATAAGTGATTTTAGCGCAAATCAAGTCGTTCTCAATGAATATAATTGGAAAAGGTATTCTGAAGAGATAGTGGCAGGTTGTAAGATCGCTGACTACGATTTTCTTAGCAAGATTCAAAGAAATTATGGATTTTCCACCAATATCGATGAATTAATTTTCGATAAACCAACAGTATTTACTCTTGGGCGACAAGATGCAGTCGTTGGTTACAAAGATGCTTTTAGTATTTTAGACAATTATCCTAGAGCAACCTTTGCCGTACTAGACCGAGCAGGCCATAATCTTCAGATTGAACAGGCTCTATTATTTGAGTCACTTATGCGTGAGTGGCTTGAAAGAGTAACAGAGTTTGGATTTTAGTTGTGTATTAATCCGTTGAACTAACCTTAGCTTGTCAATGGAAGAAACAAATATCTTTTCCCCTTGCGATTACTCCCCATCTAAATTAGAGCGACTTATTGAAAATAGAAAGTACCTTTGTTACTGTTACTGATATACAAGCTGGGAAGGAAGGTACATTATGTCATCAACAACTCAAGTGTTTAAAGCAACAGAGCAACATGTGAAGATCATCGGGCGGACCCACTACTATAACGAAGTACTGTGGCTGGCTCTCTCAGGCGGCGGTGTGGAATTTTCATTCCATGGCAGAAAAGCGGAGATTACTTTAAAAGGTGATGCTGTCGCCTCAACCGGTAATAACTTGGCTCGAATTGGCATTAGCGTAAACGGGAAACGGGTAATTGACGATCAACTGGACACACCGATTAAAACGTATACTGTATTTGAAAGCGATACTGTGCAGGATATAACGGTAACGGTTATTAAACTATCAGAGGCTGCGATGTCAACAGTTGGGATTCAAGAGATCGCTGTCGATGCTGCGGATGGCATTAAGCCAACCCCGCCAAAATTACATACAATTGAATTCATCGGCGATTCCATTACCTGCGGCTATGGCGTTGATGATGAATACGAGCTGCATTCTTTTTCCACGGCTACGGAAGATGTCACAAAAACCTATGCCTACCTGACAGCTCAGCAGCTTAAGGCTGACTATAGCATGGTTTCATACAGCGGATACGGCATCATCACAGGCTATACGGAAAACGATCAAAAGCTTACCACTCATCTTATCCCGGATTACTATGAAAAAGTGGGCAAGTCTGAGGGGGAATTTGAGGGTACACTGTTGCCCCAAGAAGTATACTGGGATTTCAATAAGTTTGTGCCTGATCTGATTATCATTAACCTCGGAACAAACGATGATTCCTATACCAAAGAGGAAGGCAGTAAGCAAGCAGAATATGCCCGGAAGTATATTGAATTTCTAAAGATGGTCAGACGCAATAATCCTAATGCCTCAATTCTGTGTACGCTGGGGATTATGGGGGATAGACTGTATCCTTATGTCGAACAAGCTGTTAGCGGGTATAGCCGGGAAACAGGCGACAGCAATATTAGCGCAATGAAGTTTGATGAGCAGCTGTCATCTGACGGCTACGCAGCCGACTTCCACCCGTCTCAAGCTACTCATAGTAAAGCGGCGAATACACTGACTGCTCAAATCAAAGAGCTTATGATGTGGTGAAAATTGTAAAACATTAGTCCCCTAAGAAAACGATACTTTTAGCGGGGTCGTAAATTTCCTTTAATTGCTTTACGTCAGATCTTGGAGGTGAACCAAACATACGGGAATATTCACGGCTGAATTGGGAAGAACTCTCATAACCGACCCGGAAAGCAACTTCAGCAGCTTCTGCAGATTCAGAGTGCAATACTCGCCGTTTCGGCAAGCTCTTCAACACGCATAGATTGATTGAAATTTGTAGTGATGTGATCAATTACTTCTCTGATTCGATAGGTAGTATTCAAATCGTTCTTGAGCCAAGAGCACCTCTTTTAACCCTTGAGCAATAACGCAATAAGAAGGTTTATACACTCTGTATGCAGGTTCAGATACTCCGGAGTATCGGATTATAGACAGATTGGGTATAGCTGTCTCAAACACTCCATCTTTCGGTGAAAATTGCTCGATGAGCTTTGCCAGTTTTTCTGTTGATTAAGGATTTCCTCCGACATGATGATTCCTCCAATTTTCTTTTCTCGATTATAAACCAAACGAAACAAGAGCAGATGCAATTATGCAATCTGCTCTTGTTTTTAGTATCTTAAGATTGTCAGATATCTAATTTACGGTTACCAATCCATTTGACCATTTCAGGATCGCGGTGGGAGAAGAACAAGCTCTCTTTCGTGTCTAACGCCATAATCGCATTCATATCTTCTTCGCTTGCGAACCGATTTTGGAATGACTACAACCTCTCTTTGGGTTAACCAGCGTAAAACGACCTGAGCAACAGATTTATTATACTTTTCAGCGATGGATACCAATAGCTCATTCTGGAAAAGGTTATTCTTTCCTTCAGCAAAAGGCGCCCATGACTCGATTTGTACCTGGTTCTCCTTCATAAATTTTTCACTTTCGATTTGCTGATTGAAAGGATGTGTCTCAACCTGATTTACGGCAGGAACGACTTCATTATGAATAATTAGATCGATTAGGCGGTCCATATGAAAGTTACTTACGCCAATTGCACGGACCTTTCCTTCACGGTACAATTCCTCCATCGCGCGCCAGGAGCCATACACATCACCAAACGGCTGATGAATCAAATACAAATCCAAATAATCCAGTTGCAATCTGTTCAGTGAATTCTCAAACGCTTTCTTCGTGCGCTCGTAACCAGTATCCTGAACCCAAAGCTTCGTTGTGATAAATAACTCTTCTCTTGCAATGCCGCTTCGTTTGATCGCTTTGCCAACGGCTTCTTCATTCAGATAGGAGGCAGCGGTATCAATCAACCGGTAACCACTTGTGATAGCGTCATAAACGCTTTGTTCACACTGACTTTGATCAGCAATCTGAAACACACCGAAACCGAGCACTGGCATTTCTACCCCATTGTTCGAAATTACTTTTTGCATAATATATCCTCCAGAAGTTTAGAAGTATTGTTTCTCAATCGTTTAACGCTTATCCATTACATACTTATTATGCTCCAGATGATAAAGGAATCGTTATATCATTCATGCCATATCATTGCCTAATCCTCTTACTCATCTCATTTAATAGCTCCGTACAACCAAGCAATAGTCTATAAGGAAGCCGTTGTCAGCTGCTTCGGTCTGGACATCAGTGAGGGATAAAGCGCTGGATGTCATGATATGCGGCGCTATCACGGAGTGGACATTATGTGCCTATGTTAATGACGCGTCTATGCTTGGCATGAATAAAGAAATTCCATCCCGATTTTTGCAATTTAATATAGAGAAACTTCCGTTAAAACATATCAATAGATGTGGTATTTCCGTGAGATTTTAAAATAAATCGTGCATCACCCTCATATGAACTTCCATTCATAATTGTTACTATAACGGTGTAGCAAGACAATACAGATTAAATTAGGAGGGTTAAAGATGTTGAAATGGAAGCGTTCTCTTACAGTCTTGGCCATGGCAGCCTTGCTGGGAACGATGGCAGCATGCGGCGGCGGGGCAAAAAACAATGCAGAAACTTCTTCAGAGCCTGCTAGCACAAATACTGCCGAAAAGAGTGCAACAAGCAATGAACCTGTTAAGCTACGAATTATGTGGTGGGGATCCCAGCCGCGACATGAGGCGACCTTGGCTGCGCTGGACTTGTACACAAAGAACAACCCCAATGTTACGTTTGAGCCGGAGTATTCCGGTATGGATGGATACTTGGACAAATTATCGACTCAAGCTGCGGCTAGTAACGCACCAGATATCATTCAGCTTGATCCGGGCTGGATGCCGGACTGGATGTCACGTAACCAATTGGCTGAGCTGGCTCCTGAGGTCGATGTAAGTAAATTTGATGAGAAATTGCTGGCCGGAGGCCAACTTGACGGTAAGCAATATGCTCTTCCTCTGGGTTCGGTAGCGTTTGGTATGGTGTATGACAAGGCTGCTATGGATAAGCTCGGGATTGCGAATCCGACCAATGGCTGGACTTGGGATGATTTCTTCTCCTTGGCCAAGGAATCCAAATCCAAGCTGCCAAGCGGGCAATATTTTACCTTGGACTATGCAGGCAACTACTTTATGTATTCGGCCTACCAATACGCCAAAGGTAAAGGCCAGGTCATCACTGATGATGGGCGCTTCAACGTAGATCAAGCTGCCTACTTGGTATGGACTAAGAAATTTGAAGAGCTGCGCAAGGAAGGACTGGTTCCTCCGGCGGACGTAAACGCATCCGACAAGGAGAATGATCCGCAAATGGACTTGATGGCAGCGGGCAAAGTTTTGTTCCGGTATAGCTTCTCTAATAACCTAGGCACTTGGGACAGTATTAAACCAGGCGCTTACGCACTTGTAACCATGCCGCGTGCAGAAGAAGCAGGCGGATGGTTGAAACCATCCATGTACCTGTCCGTCTCCAAAAACTCCAAGCATACTGAAGAAGCTAAAAAATTCATCAATTGGTTTGTGAATGATCAGGAGGCAGGTAACATTCTGCAAACATTCCGCGGCCTCCCGGCTAACAAGGAAATTTCCGCTTCCCTGGAAGCAAGCATGAGTGATCTGGATAAGGTTGGCTTAGAACTCCTCCGTGCTACTGAAGCGGATGGACAGACCTGGTCGGCTGGAGCGGGAGGCTGGACGAACTTTATTGACAAAGATTGGGTGCTTGTCCGGGATCAGCTCAGTTTTGGAAAAGTTACGCCGGAGAAAGCCTTTGAGCAGTTGAAAGAAGCGGCGCAATCTTACGAAAAATAATTCAAGGCCCGGAACAGCCTTGTTCCGGGCCTTGAATTTATTTCTGTGTAGAGGCTGTACCGAATATTCCGGCCATGCTGGCGCTGGGACATAAAAAGATCAAGATTGATCAATATGCGGGATACAATCATCTTGTTGTGACTGAGCAGGATGATGTTGTTATTCGTTCTGCAGTGAACGAGCTGACTCAAGGCATGGAGGGAATCACAGGGAGAAACTGGCTTAGCGATAGATAAATCATTCAGCACCGGTGTAAGCGATGCTTTTAAAGCGGAGGGTTATGCGCTTCAAACGGACAGCATTACCGGAAATATTGCCATCGGAGCAGCTACTCCCGCAGGTGTATTATATGGAGTGTTCCATCTGCTGCGAATCATGGGTACAGGGGGCTCTGTTCAGAATTTGAATATTTTGGAGAACCCTGTCAATCAGCTGCGCATGATCAACCAGTGGGATAATATGGACGGGAGCGTGGAACGGGGGTATGCCGGGGAATCAATTTTTTATGAAGCTAACCGGGTAACAAGCAATCTTCAGCGTATTCAAGATTACGCCCGCCTGCTGGCCTCCAGCGGAATCAATGCGATCGCCATTAATAATGTGAATGTCCACCGGGTGGAGAGCAGACTGCTAACAGAATTCCTGCCGGATGTGGCGAAGCTGGCAGCTATTTTCCGCAGCTATGCCATCAAGCTGTTTCTGAGTATCAATTATGCTAGTACCATAGAGATCGGCGGTCTCTCATCGGCAGATCCGCTGGATTCAGACGTCCGAGAATGGTGGATGACCGCAGCGTCGGAAATATATGAAGAAATTCTTGATTTTGGAGGATTTCTGGTAAAGGCCGATTCGGAGAACCGGATTTATGAATCGTATACAGCCCCGCTGGGCGTTGGGTTTATGGTCAATCCTGACCATCACTACGGCCCTAATGTGGATGGATATGAATATTCAATGTGGGGTACTTATCACTTCGCAGACTGTTATGGTATGGGTGTGGACCGCACTACAGCAACAGGAACCGGGTATACCTCCCAATATGCCCCTATTAACATGGAACTGTACGAGTCGCTCGAGAGCTGTCCGGATGAACTGCTGCTTTTCTTCCACCATGTCCCATATACGCATGTGCTTCATTCTGACAAAACTGTGATTCAGCATATTTATGACACACATTTTGAAGGCGCGGAGCGGGCAGCTGGATTGTTAGATGTCTGGAAGCTAGTGAAGGGACAAGTGGATGAACAGGCGTACCAGCATGTAGCAAAGCGTCTTGCGGAGCAGGCTGAGCATGCTAAGGAGTGGCGGGATAGAATCAATACGTACTTCCTCCGGAAGAGCGGCATTGCTGACCAATGGGGAAGAACAATTTATTAATGATTCTTCTAAATGGGGGAGCGGTGGATACCGCTTCTTTTTTTTGTCGTTATATTTTGAAAGAATTCGAGCATTCCCCTCCTTTAGCGGATGATAAGCGGATTATATACTTAAAGTATAAAAATTAACCACAAGAGGTGACCACAGATGAACCGTTCCACAGCCACTGTAGCCCAATCTGCTGCGCAGACGAAAAAAAGCTCATACTTTCGAAGCAGATGGAACGCTCCGCTTGCAGGCTATTTATTTATTTCGCCCTGGCTGATCGGCTTTCTAGCGCTTACGGCGTATCCGTTATTTTTATCACTGTACTATTCGTTTACCGACTACACTTTAATGCAGCCTATGAAGTGGATTGGGACCCGCAATTATGAGCGTATTTTTACAGCGGATCCTAAATTCATCCAATCTGCTAAGGTAACCTTCACTTATGTGCTGGCTTCCGTACCTTTGAAGCTTATAGCGGCTCTCTTTGTCGCTATGATACTCAGCAAGGCGGTAAAAGGAATAAGCTTCTACCGCACGGCGATCTATTTCCCGTCACTTATCGGAGGGAGTATCGGGGTATCGCTGCTCTGGCGCAACATTTTTGGTGTAGACGGGGTCTTTAACAAACTGATTGGCGTCTTTGGCTTTGAAGGAAAGGGCTGGATTACAAGTCCCGATACGGCACTTGGCACGCTGATTCTGCTGACGGTCTGGCAATTCGGCTCCACCATGGTTATTTTTCTGGCCGGCCTGAAGCAAATTCCTAATGATCTGTACGAGGCGTCTTCTGTGGATGGGGCCAATAAAGTAACTCAATTCTTCAAAATCACACTGCCGATGCTTTCACCGATTCTTTATTTCAACCTGATTATGGCAGTCATCGGAGCCTTCCAAATGTTCACTTCCGCATTTGTGATTACGAACGGCGGGCCGATGAACTCCACTTATGTGTATGCGATGTATTTGTATGAACGGGCATTCAGCCGTTACGAGCTGGGGTATGCTTCAGCACTTGCCTGGATTATGCTGGTCGGAATTATTGCAGCTACTGTACTGATCTCCTACACCTCGAAGTATTGGGTATTCTATGAAACAGACACTGGAGGGAAAAAACGTAAATGACAACACTAAAATTGAAGCCTGCGTTTCGCCATCTGTTCATGATACTCTTCAGTTTCATTATGGTTTACCCGGTTCTCTGGTGGATCGGTGCTTCACTGAAACACAGTACAGAGCTTGGCTCACCGTCGATTTTTCCAGCTGTCCCCCAATGGAGCAACTTCACAAAAGGCTGGAGTTCGGTTCCAGGACACACCTTTACGGATTTCTATCTTAATACCTTCGGACTTGAGTTTGCCGTAATCGTCGCAACGCTGTTATCCTGCACACTGGTTGCCTTCGGTTTTGCGAGATTGGATTTTCCGTTGAAGAATTTCTGGTTCTCCATCCTGATGCTGACCTTAATGATGCCTGGACAAGTGCTAATCATCCCTCAATACTCATTGTTCTACCAGCTCGGCTGGGTGAATACGTATCTTCCGTTTATCGTCCCCCATTTGCTTGCCGGTGGGGCAGGCGGCAGTTTCTTCGTCTTCCTGCTGATTCAATTTATTCGCGGTGTTCCAAGAGAACTTGATGAATCGGCCAAAATTGACGGGTGTTCCTGGTTCGGTATCTTTTGGAGGGTTGTTATGCCTCTCGCCTTTCCAGCGATCGTTACCGTGACGATCTTCTGCTTCTTGTGGAATTGGGACGATTTCCTGGGTCATCTCCTGTACATCAACAGCGTGGACAAGTATACTGTTGGACTCGCGCTGCGTATGATCAATGACTCGCAATCAGCGGCGGAGTGGGGTCAACTGCTTGCCATGTCACTAGTGTCAATTCTTCCAGCAACTATTGTCTTCATGTTCCTTCAGAAGTATTTTGTTGATGGGATTGCAACAACGGGAATAAAAGGATAAGATGCAAGTGGAAACGGCTTTGCCGTCCTCAAAAGGACGGTATCTGTTTCAGCGAGAAATAGAAGGATAATATATAGCGTGAAACATATAAATTCTTATCTTTTTAAAAAACATCAGCCCGTTAACGGTAAAGCTTCGAATACCCTTCGCAGCTTTACCGTTTATTGTGTCTGAACCGGAGTTGAAGGAAGGTAGAGCGTTTGAGCAATCCTTTTAAAAAATACAGAATTGACCGCCTGTTTTTTCATAGCTTTGCCATAGTGCTTATTGCGGTTATCGGTGTTACAGCATGGACAAGCTACAGCAATTCATCCAAGGCGCTCGTAAAGACTACCTCCTATTACCAACAGCAGTTGCTGGATGAGTTGAATAATGAAATTACGACCCGGCTAGTCATGATCGAGCAGATTTCACTGTCCAGCTCGCGCGACAGCGAGCTGATAAATTTTCTCCTGAACAGGCAGGATGAATTTGAGAGATACCGCAGACGTTCAGGTGTAGAAAGTGCACTCGCGAATTTGACCTATGCGATCCCGCTGATTCAAGGGATTGACCTGTATATGGATAACCCTATCCTAAGTGAACGGCAAAGCTACATCCAATTCCGGAACCTTACGGATCTCAACAAGCAGGAGGGGGCCGGATGTCTGGCGAAGAGCGACTTTTGCTGGTCCAAAGAGTATAATTTCACCAGCCCGCAAGGTGAGGTTCCGGTGCTCAGCTTTTCCAGAAAAATAATAAATGAGAATGACTATTTAGGTGTCCTTGTCGTCCACATCAAGGCCAACGAGATCCGGAAACTGCTAACCGGCAATTCCGACGGATCTAACCGGATCATGGCAAGCAGCGAAGGACAGCAAATTATGAAAATAGGCGATGCCATTGACCAGAATGACTGGTCCCAGTGGATTGATCTCAAAAGCAATAAATCGGGCTATGTCCATATTCCGGCAAATGATGAATCGCGTGATACACTGCTCGTCTACTCCAGAATGGATAATTCCATCTGGACACTAATTGAATTTACGTCTTGGAAACAGATCACGGCAAGCAGCCTGAAGCTGGCAGAATGGATCGGTTTAATTGGTATTGCTGCAGTGCTGTTGGTACTGCTCTTGACCCACTTTTTAAGCAAGCAATTTACCAAGCCGATCAAAAAACTCGTAACTGCGATGCGGCTATATTCCGTAGGAGGCGACAATGTAGAACTTCCGGTGGATTATGAGAATGAATTCGGTTATTTATTCTCCGGTTACCGGAAGCAGAACGAACGGATTGAAGAACTATATCTCTCTCTGGAGCGCCGTTATGATCAGCAACGTAAAGCTGAAATTGAGGCGCTTCAGGCTAATATCAATCCACACTTCCTATATAATATGCTGGATCAGCTCAACTGGATGGCGATTGAGGCCGGACAAGACGAACTTAGCCGCATTTTGGAGCTGATGGGACGTATGTTTCGGATCGGCTTGTCCAACGGCAACAGCTTCATCACAATAGCAGATGAACTGCTGCATATAAAGTGTTATCTGGAAATCCAGCAGCTGCGCTGGGGAGAAGGGCTTGAATACAGGATTGAGGCAGTGTCTGAGCTACAGGAGTTATACATTCCGAAGCTTACACTACAGCCGTTCGTGGAGAATTCTATCGTTCATGGACTCAACAAACAGAAAAGCGGCTATGTGTCTATCGTAATGGAGAGAAAGGGAGATGCTCTGCATATTGTCATTGAGGATAATGGTGCCGGACTCAAGCAGCCTGAAGACAGGTCCCATAACCGTCATACAGGAGGCTACGGTATACACAATGTGAGAGAAAGAATATCCGGTTACTTCGGGGAGAGTTATGGAATTGCACTAGGAGAACGTGAAGAAGGTGGAACAATAGTGGAAATAACGCTCCCGCTGCTGACAGATCCTCTAACCAAAAAGGACTGATCCCTAATAGATAGTTCCATGGTCAATATACAAATGCACATATTATTTTGGTAAGCGCTTCCGTTGACATGAGATGCAGCCGTACTTTCGTACTTAAGGAGTTAAGGAGGTAAGTGTAATGTGGAAAATCGCAATCATTGATGATGAGCGCCAAGTCCTGAAGGGGATGAAACGGGCGATTCCCTGGGATGAGCTGGGAGCTGAGTGGGTTGGAGAAGCTATGAACGGAGAAGACGGACTGGAGGTAATCCGCCGTACCCTACCGGACATTGTGATCACTGATCTTTATATGCCCGTGATGAGTGGTCTGGATATGATGGAGCAGCTTAGGAAAGAAGGATTCCAAGGCAAAATCATTATTCTGAGCGGTTATTCAGATTTTGAGCATGCGAGACAGGCTCTAAGGTTTCATGTGACCGACTATGTCTCTAAGCCAATCAGTCTGCCGACGTTAAAATCGATTCTAAGCAATGTCGTACAGGAACTTGAGGAAGCGGAAGAGAAGCGAATCAGGCAGTGGGAGCTTGAGTTTAAAATGACGATGTATGAGCCTTTTGTTGAACTGGAGTGGGTTCGCTCCGCAGCTGTTGGTACCCTGGGCCATACATACAGAGACAGCACACCTCTTCCCCCGTCATATCTTTTTTGGCAGGAGCGCAAGCATGTCACTGTCGGAATCGAGCTGATCCGTGATGAACGAGCCAGATGTCTATCCGTCTCTGATTGGAACCTTTTCCGGTTTGCGGTCAGCAATATTGCTTGTGAAGTAGCGCGTAAGCTGTTCCCGGATCTGGAATACACAGAGCTGCACAGTACCAGAACATTACTGATTATTCATCCGGATGCAGGGCAGCTCGAACAGTTAGAAGACAAGCTGGAAGAACTGGGAATCCGGCTGATTGACAGCATCGGCAGCTATCTCAAGCTGGTTACACGTATAGGAATCGGAGGAGTGAAGGATACATGGACCAAGCTTTCCGACTCGACAGAGGAAGCTTTCCGCGCGATGGATCAAAGAGCATTACGGGTCGCTTCCGCACATGAAGTGTATATGTACCGGGAGAACAGCAGCAGCGAACCGGGAAATGTCGCCCTTTTTCCGGTCAAGTTCTCGTATAAGCTGGCAACAGCAATGAAGGCATCTCAGGAAGCGGAAGCCCATCAGCTTGTGCTGGAATATATAACGGAAATGAAAAAGCAGAAGGGGATATCACAGGGATACGTACAAATGCTTGGAAGCGAGCTATGGGGAATTATAACCTACTCGTTGTATGAATCTGGCTTTGTACTGGATGACCTGTTCACCAATGACCAGATTGCCAAGGAAATCAGCAGCCTGATCGTACCGGACCAGCTGGCAAGCTGGCTTATGGACAAAATCACTAAGATCTGCAGCAACAGGCAATGGAAAGGAAGCAGCAAGCATCGGCAGGTTGTCGATTTCATGACCAGTTACATTCATGAGCACTATGCGGAAGAGCTGACACTCGCCGAGCTTTCGGATAAGGTATTCATTTCGCGGAACCACTTGTCTATTATTTTTAAAAATATTACTGGAGAAACCTTCAATAACTACCTGACCCGGGTTCGGATCGAGAAAGCGCGGGAGTTACTCATGGAGCGGAATATGCTGGTGTATGAGGTGGCGGAACGGGTCGGCTATAAGAATATTCCCTACTTCAGCACATTGTTCAAGAAAATAACCGGTATGAACCCTACAGAACTTATAAAAAGCTAACGCTCCCGAAGGACAGCATGCTCTATAAACGGAGAGCAGTTCTCCAGCATAAGCCGTTAATTGAAAACAAGTTTCCTTACTATAACCGTCAATAGATAGTTTTTGCCTACGACAAGGGGCTGTTTTGCGTGAAAAAAGTGAAAACCGGACCGGGCAGGGGATTATCCCTATCCGGTCCGATTATTTTTTTCATCCACTTTGTGCTTATTCAGCAGATTGCGGGCAAGCGAAGGCTACACGGCTAAACGATCAAGGAACTTATAGGCGTCGCTATTAAACTTCCAAACAACACCAAATTTATCAACCAACATTCCGAAGCAGGAAGACCAAGGCATTTCTGATAACGGCATAATAATATAGCCTCCCACAGACAAATTGGAAAAGTAATTTTCCAGTGCCTGTTTATCATCAATAACGATACTAATCAGTATATTATTGCCTTTAACAAACTCGCCTGTTACTTTCTTCATCGAAGGCAGAAAATCCGACATCATAATTTGTCCACCAGCGAATTCTAACGATGACTCCATAATCATGTTCAACTCATTTTCTGGCATAGGGTGGTTTGGATCTTGTGGAAAATCCTTAAATTTCACTTTTTTTACTTTACTTGAATTCAGAGCTTCTGAATAAAACTCAATGACCTGCTCTGTATTCCCATCAAAGTTCAAATATGCAATAACTGACATGAAAAAACCTCCTCCTTGTAATACATGAAGTATAAGCTATAATAGGTGACAGCTATTTTGTCACCTATTATAGCTTTGGCATAATTTTTTTACCTTAAAAGGAATATCAGGGAGGGACAATATGAATAAAATTGAAAGATTAATATCTATAGTAATGATCTTGCTGCAAAAGAATGTTGTTTCCGCAACCGGATTTGCACAATTATTTAACGTGTCCAAAAGAACGATTCTACGGGATATGGAAACTCTCAGTTTGTCTAATATACCTATTTATTCTATAAATGGAGTTAAGGGCGGATACGGGATTATGGATGAATACAAATTAGACAAACGACTTTTAAGCAGTAAAGACTTAGAGAATATCCTAACCGCATTAGGCGGATTGGGACAAATTCTATTTAGTGACGAAGTTGAGCTAACTCTTAAAAAAATCGAATCAATGATAGGCTCAACAACCTGGAAAGGTTCAATTCACCTGTCATTTTATGATTGGGACGGTCGTTCTGAAATTCTTCAAATACTAAAGACTTGTCAAGAAGCAATAGTGCAAGGAAGATTACTTAGCTTCGATTATATAGATGGAAATGGAGGGAAGACGAACAGAATGATCGAGCCATACCAGCTTCATTTTAGTGAAAGGAGTTGGTATTTGAAGGGGTTTTGTTTAAATCGAATGGAATATCGGACTTTTAAATTGTCCAGAACAGATAATCTTCATATCGATATCAAAACATTTGTTCCTAGAGATTTTTTGACTGAGCAAAAAGCCGAACAACATTATCAACCGGAATTAATTACAATTAAAGCATTGATCTCGCATAGCATAAAAGATCACTTTATTGAAAGATACGGGCAGAAAAGGATTGAAGCCTATAATTCTGAATTTTTAATAGCTACAATAGATGTGCCGCAAAACCATATCGGATTCCGGTTTTTGGCTAGTTTTGGATCTGAATTAGAAATCATAGAGCCTCAAACATATGTTGAAGATTTTCGAGAGTTTCTAAATGTCATGATAAAGAAATATGCCTAAAGAATCTCCATTGCATATCAGCTGGCCGAATGGCTTTTTAGAAAGGTACCGGCACTGGATAACATTCAGCCATATGAGCTGCTTCAAGTAATTCAACCGACTAAGGGGAGTCTTTATGAGAACGATTGGTTATGTACTAATAATACTTTTTAATATATTCCTTTTATCTGCTTGTAATAGTAGCAATGTTAATTCCAGTGACCATCCTTCTTCCAAATCCGATGTGGTAGAAGAACAACCATTGAAAGATATAAATACATTAATACCATCTGGATGGAGAGTACTAATTCAAGATGATGAACCTGTTACAACAGAAGGTGATTTGAATAAAGATGGAATTACGGATGTTGCAATGATAATTGAGCAACTACAACCTAATACAGAAGAGGCTCCTGAACGGTCCTTACTAATAGCGTTTGGAACAAATGATTCTTACTTGTTATCAATAATTGCAGACAAAGTCATTTTAAAATCGGATGAAGGAGGCGTTTGGGGAGACCCTTTTGAATCTCTTTCAATTGATAGAGGATCTGTTGTCGTTAGTGATTATGGAGGAAGTAACTGGAGATGGTACAACAAATATAAATTTAGATTTCAAGATAATGAATGGTATATGATCGGGGCGACGATGGGAGAATACTTTTCTGGAAATGCAACTCAAGAAGCAGCAGATGAACAAGACTATAACTTACTAACTGGAGATTATATTATCAAGAAAACAAATGAAGATGGGAAGATGATAACGGAGCGGGGAAATAGAGGGAAGCGACAATTAATAAAACTCAAAGATTTCAATATTGAGAACATGTAAATGACAGAATAGAAGAATTGATTATCGCCAAGCTTTTTGGCGGAAGGGAGGATTCGCGTTGAGTGGATTATTCGAAATATCTAATCTGTCCAAATACCATTGGGACACTGGAAATCATGCATCTAGATATCTGTTCTCACACATCTCTGCTCAACTCCCGGAGCCGGAGCGGATTGCTCTCATAGGTGCTTCAGGCCAAGGGAAAAGCACGCTGCTGCGGATACTGGCGCTGCTGGACTCTCCCGATGAAGGCGATTTGATCATGGAAGGTGTCTCGTTCAAGGATATAAATCCCCGGCAATGGCGCATGGCAGTAACTTATGTAGCACAGCAAGCGGTAATGCTGCCAGGCAGTGTGGAGGACAATTTACGGCTGGTCAGCCGGCTGCACGGTACTCCTTATGATTCGATTCTTGCCGCACAGCTCATAGAGCAGCTCGGTCTCGATTATCTGGATCTCGGGAAGAAAGCGGCAGACTGCTCAGGCGGAGAGAAGCAGCGGATATCGCTGATCCGTTCATTGCTGCTCCGTCCCCGGATACTGTTGCTGGATGAAATCACAGCTTCACTGGATATGAACAGTACCCAGAAGGTTGAAGCGCTGCTGCTAAATTGGCATCAGGAGAAAGGCACCTCCTTCGTATGGGTAACGCATGATCTGGAACAGGCCCGCAGAATCAGCAGCAGAACATGGATTTTGAGCCAAGGTAGCCTGCAGGATCATAGCAGCGATTGCTTATTTAAGGAACCGGTAGTGGAACTGGCCCGGAAATATATCCAGAGTACGGAAGGGGGAAAGCACTCATGAGCTTGACCGCGCTTAGCTTTACACTGCTGTTTGTCATCGGAACGATGCTGATCTCCATCTGGCAGAAGCTTGGGTTGGAAAAGGACATAGCCATAGGCACAATCCGTTCTGCCGTTCAGCTGTTGGCGGTAGGTTATGTGCTGCAGTTTATTTTTCAGGCGGAGCATATGGCCTTTGTCATTTTAATTATTATTTTTATGATTGGTGTTGCTTCATTTAATGCCGCCAAGCGAGGCAAGGGGCTGCCGGGGCTGGTATGGAGGATTGCGGTGGCAATTTCCGCCTCGGAGCTAATGATGATGGGAATACTGCTCGGATTGCATATTATCGATGCTACACCGCAATATATTATTCCGATCAGTGGAATGACAATCGGAAGTGCTATGGTCGTCTCCGGCCTATTCATTAACCAGTTTAAGCATGAGGTTCAACAGAACAAAGGGGAAATCGAAACACTGCTGTCCCTGGGTGCAACCGCTCAGCAGGCAATGCAGACCGTCAGAGCCAGGGCTGTGAAATTCAGTATGATTCCTACGATTGACGGCATGAAGACTGTGGGGCTTGTACAACTGCCCGGGATGATGACCGGAATGATTATTGCTGGAGCCAATCCGGTCATAGCCGTGCGTTATCAGATACTCATCGTCTTCTCTTTCACATCATCCGCTGCCATCACGAGCATACTGCTTAGCGTACTCATTTACCGGCTGTTCTTCACTGCCGGCCTACGTCTGCAGCTGCCGGGAGCCGGCAAATATTAGCTCATGAGCTTAGCGGATATTCACCGTAGAAGGTTGGGAACATCTCTACTCAAGAATCCCGGTATCTACAATTTCAACCTCCACTTTAGGATGGAATTGCACTTTACGATAATCCTCAGACCAATTTTTCTCCTTCCAGACATTGTGATGATAAGCAATAAGCTTTCTCCCCACACCAAAGATATCACAGTTAGCCTTTTGGACTTCTTTCACAACCGATTTGGCTTCCTTTGTAAGAATTTCCGAAAGCGCTTGATTTATTTTTTGAAGATCTTTATCTTTTAACGAATCCTCTCCGGGAAACTCTTCTACGATGGCTTGAAGTTTTATTTCCAAATTGACTTCAACACTTTCGTCAGCAGAAACCGATACCTTGAATTTCCGTTTCACTTTTTTTAAACCTACATTAATGGTGATGTACTCCTGTATATTATCCGGATAGCCCAGAACAATTTTCTTTGTGAATCGCGCATTTTTCCCCTTTTGCCCGTTCAGCAGGACTAGTAATATTGACTGATCCGGGTTCAGCATCCCGCTATAATACTGATCATTAAAGAGGGCCAATCCTTTTGTGATAATCTCGTCGCTTTCTATAGCTATATAGGGAAGAGCAAAGTCCTGCCCAGGATCCTTCAGGAACCGGAACACGGTATCTAACGTTTCTTTTGGAAATACACTCATTTCCTCAAGACTTTCAATCTTATGTGTAATGAAATCGCCAATCTTTAATTCTCCAACCATTTTTTGTTCAAGAATGTCGGATGCATTTCCTTCCGCAATAATTACCCTAACGTTGGATGTCGGGTTGCTTGGATCCCTGAAGTTCACATCCAAATTAGAGTACAGGCCATGCTCTGCTATGGACTTTCCGAATAAGAGAAAACCATTTTTAAGAAATCTTATGTTTCCCCTCACCCGATTACGCATCTCATTGCTGGCACTACGTAGGTTATGTCCATAACTCGTATGAATTTCGTTCGTAGTAGCTTTTTGCTCAATATCAGGTGGAATGATTAATTCCACAGTTTCTTTTATCTTTCCATTTTCAGTTAGATCAAACCCCACACTGTAGGCCAGATGCAAGTCTTTCAAATATTCCCGGTCCCAGCATCCGGTCAGGCTGAGGGGGAAAAGAATAATCAGCACCGACAGTGCAACCATTCCTAATTTCACGCGCCATCTCATGCAAGGCCACTTCCTTTTCTCTTTATAAATAGAGAAATGATTAACATTACAAGCGGGAATCCACCAATAAAGAGATAGGCAGCATTTGTAGCGGCTGTATCCATTAGATGAATGCCAACAGAAGTTACTGGCGCAAGCGCGATCATAAATGAAATGATCTTCACAAACGGAGTGAATTTCCGATGGCTTTTCCGTCTAAATAAAACACTGAGCCCAATGGACGCTGCATAGCAATAGCTTACGATAGAACATACAATGGTTATGGTCCAGATCGGCAAAAACAAGATATCTGCACGGTCTATAATGAAAAAGCTTAGAGATTTCATTAAGTAAATGACCGGTTCGGGAATCAGTTTGATTTGCTCGGAGTTAAAGAACATCAGACAGGTAGAGACCACGAAGAAATAGAACAGGGTCACAAACAAGTTGGAGAGACTGACCGTTATCAATTTTTGTTTATCTGTACCTTCAGACAAAGGGTAGACGATCAGCATTAATTCGAAACCATACATTGATATGGTTGTTTCCTTCGCTCCTTTCACGATATTCCAGAAGCCTTTTTCCAACAGCGGTAACATATTTTCCAGATGGGCTTGAGTCAATCCATAGCAGACAAATAAAAATAGTGGAATAAAAAGCATGGAAGCCAGCGTATAAAATCTTGCCAATACTGTCAGCTTTTCTCTTGCGAGGTAGAGAGTCATGATAGAAAAAAGAGCTAATACAGCCCATCTTGGCGTAGTTTGCAGCATCCATCTCCGGAGCACCTCAACGGCACTAAGCATAGTATTGGAGCCAAGCAGAATAAAGTAACCAATATACAGAATAATCAATAGACTGCCAATAATCGGGCCTGCAAGTTTTATGCAAATACCGAATAGGTTAAGTCCGGGGAATTTCTTCAGCAGGACCCACAGAAGAATGATGACAAGTTGGGTAATAACCCCTGCAACTAAAACAGAAAGTCCACCTCCACCTTTGGCAGTTTCGTTAAGTTTGTTAGGAAGAGACAGAATACCAACACCGATTTGGGCTTGAATAATAAAAAGGAAGAGTTGTCCCCTTGTGATCTTTTTTTCTTTTTGAGCCACCGTATCAACTCCTGTAAGTACTGTGTAAATTAATGATCATTTATCCGTTTTTGGGTTGCTTGAACTCTTTCGGATGGACCAAATTGGAAAGCGTACGAAGGTATCTTTCAGACCTTGAAATTTCAAGGGACTTAAGGGTCTCAGGTAGGGTTGCCCAAACGATTCTAGCTTGCACAAATGTATGAAAATGAGTGTTAACCCAAATGATATCCCAATATATCCGAATAATGAGGCAGCAATCATCAATGGAAACCGCATAAACCGGATAGCAGAGCTCATTTCGTTGGAAGGGATAAGAAAAGAAGCAATGGCAGTCAACGCTACAACAATGATCATCGAATATGAAACCAATCCCGCTTTAACAATTGCATCCCCGATAACCAACCCCCCAACAATCCCAATAGTTTGACCTACACGGCTGGGCAGACGAAGCCCTGCTTCCCGCAGCAGTTCGAATATAAATTCAAGCAGCATCGCTTCAATCAGCGGAGGAAAAGGGACCCGGGTCAATAAACCTTGAATCGAAAAAAATAATTGCAAGGGAAGGACATTGGAGTGGAAAGAAACGGTGGCAATGTAGAGCGCTGGCAACTGAAATGCTGTTACAAAGCCGATCAGACGGATAAACCGGACAAAAGAAGCGATCATCCATCGATTGTTATAGTCATCCGGTGTCTGATAAAAGCTGAAGAAGCTCGCCGGCAAAATCAGAGCTGTGGGGTCCCCATCCAGCAGTATGGCGACATATCCGTCAAGCAAATAAGCTGAGGTATGGTCCGGACGCTCCGTATTGATTAGTTGGGGAAATATGGAGAAGGAGTTATCCTCCGTTAATTCCTGAATAAAGCCAGTGGAGATTATCCAATCGAGCGAAATTTTCTTTATTCTTGATTCTACAATCTGTATCAATTCAGGGTTGGCGATATTCTCCATATAGACTAAGCCTACCTGTTTGGGGGCGAATTTCCCAAGTGTGAAGTAGCGGACAATAAGGTTTGGGGAGGCTATTTGTTTGCGAATCAGGTATAAGTTAACCTTCATCTGTTCAATAAAACCGTTATGAGGTCCCCGAATAACCCCCTCATTCTCAGGTTCGCTAATGCTTCGTTCGTATTTGGCAGGAGTGAAGAGGACATAAAATCCAGACATTCCTTCTAAAAAATAAAGACAGCTTCCTTCAAGAAGTCCCTGAATACCTTGGTTTAGTTCTGTTTCCAAACTGAAACTAAGCATTGTGAAAAGCTCAGAGAGGTCTTTGTCCTGATTACGGCTAAATGGAACAATCACGTTCCGTTCAATCAATTCCGTGTCAGTGAGAGAATCCAGATAAAAGAGCATTCCTTCCCTTCCCTGAAAGGATAAGCCTCTTTTTTTGAGGTCACTTGTATGGAACAGTGCGGCTTCGATGTAATCGGAATTTTGATCTACAGAAGGAAATGAGGTCTGAGTTTGGTTAGTCATTATAAGGCGCTCAACTTTCGATTAGTTTTGCTGTTAACGTTCCCGAATGATTTGCAGAATATTCCTGACGGAACTTTAACGTGTAATACAGAAGAGTACGGCGGATGATGATGAGCCGTAGAGGTTTCTGTTTTGTTTTCCCAGGGACATGAAGTGGAGCAAAAATGAGCAAATCATCGATCGACTAAGAGTAAAACCAAAGAATGCGCATTCATTCGTGAAGTGATGGCATTTTGGGCTTCTTTTGCCATCCGCAACGTTTTACATTAAATGGTCACAGGCGTAAGATTCAAATCAACAACCGAATGTAATATAACTGTTCTCAAATGGCTGAATTCCGATAATGGGAACGGGGGAACCAATGGTGAATGCGGCTTTTGCTCAGATAGCTGCCGCTCACTTGGGGTGAATCCTTGTTGCGTGCTGAACAGCCGCTTCTTACAAGGTAGGGCAATCTCGCAGCCCGAATCCGTCAGCTAACCCCGTAAGCCTCGAAGAGAGAGGATGAGCGCCATGATCGATTAACCGACCACGGAGAGCCCTGACGCTTCTGTGGTCTTTTTGCTGCGCATGCAGAAAGGAAAGTTGATCTGTATAAGAGTTTATAAATCTTATAACAACGTAAATAAGAGTCATTTGGCACTATCTTAAATGCTTTAAAGGGGGGATTGTTATCGTTACTGTATTTATCGTGTGCTTCTGGGTTGGATTGCTGCTTCTCCTCAGCGGCGGATTTCATGGGCATGGCCTGGCGGGTCATCTGCATGTGGGAGGTGGCGATGCTGGTGGTCCGGGCTTTGTGCCCATACTCCCTCTGATGGTGTTTGTCACAGTCTGGGGCGGCAGTGGTTATGTGCTTACCCGGTTCAGCGGAATGAATATGCTTGCAGTGGTGCTGATCTGCACCGTGGTGGCCTTGCTGCTGGGCTGTCTGATATATGCGGTGCTGGCCCGGGTGATGACTCGGTATGATAGTAGCATGAATAAAATGGATTATGAGCAGGCGGGACAACTCGGGTACATCAGCATTTCTGCAGTGGATGGAGCAGTGGGAGAGATGAAATATGTGCTGCATGGAACGATGCGTTCGATTGGAGTGCGGGCAGAAACCGGCCAGCAGCTCGCCAAGGGCGACAGGGTGATTATTTTGAAGGTGGATAAAGGAATGGCGGTAGTCACCCTCTTCGAGAGGGAAAACGAACAACTATAAATAACGGGGAGTGTCGAACCGAATGGTTATTCTTTATTTAATCTCGGCAATTGTTGTTGTTATCCTGCTGGCTTTGTTCAGTATCGTGAACGCTTATAAAAAGGTTCCGCCCAATCAGGCGATGATTGTATTCGGCCTCGGTGGAAAAAGAGTGGTTCAGGGCGGCGGGACGTTCGTCATTCCCGGCTTCCAGAACAATAAGACCATCTCCATGATGCTGATGAGCTTCGATGTCATCCCGGCGCAGGCGATGTTCTCCCGGCAGGGCATCAAGCTCAACCTGGAGGCGGTGGCCCAGATTAAGATTAAAAGCGATCCTACTGCTATTCTGACTGCCAGTGAGCAGTTTATCGACAGGCCGGAAGAAGACCGTGAGACGATTATCCTGCATTCGGTGGAAGGCCATTTGCGCGGCTTGATCGGACAATTAACGGTCGAATCCATTCTAAAAACACCTGACGAAATCAACAGCAAGATGCGGGAGACCTGCTCGGAAGACCTCGATAAGATGGGGCTTGAGGTGGTCAGCTTTACCATTAAGAAAATTACTGACGACAAAGGGTATATCGACAATATGGGGGTTCCGGAAATTGAGCGCATCCGCCGTGATGCCAGCATCGCCAAGGCGGAAGCAGAACGCGACATTCAGATCAAACAAGCCGAGGCGGAGAAGGAATCCGCCATTGCCAAGGCCAATGCACATCAGGCCACCATTGAAGCGGGAACCGCCGCCCGCGCCAAGGAATCTCTGTTCGAGAAGGATTTGAACATTAAGCAGGCGGACTTTAAGCTGGAGACTGAAGTGAAAAAAGCACAGGCGGATCTTGCGTACGAATTGCAGCAGAACAAAATCAAGCAGTCGCTGGTTACCGAACAGGTCAAGATCACGCAGATGGAAGCGGAGGCCAACCGGACCGTCCGGGAAATCGAAGTTGAGCTGAGACAGAGGGAGCTGGAGGCAACGGTGATCAAGCCTGCTGAGGCGGAGAATCAGGCTACGATCATGAGAGCGGAAGCAGCTAAACAGCGGCAAATTCTTGAGGCGGAAGCAGAAGCGGCCACAATGACCAAACGGGGGCTGGCAACCGCGGAAGCAGAACTGGCGAAGGGAAAAGCCAACGCGGAAATTGTTCAGCTGGCCGGAGCAGCGGAAGCGGGGGCACTGGAGAAGAAAGCTGAAGCGTACAAACAGTTCACGCAAGCCGCCCTTATAGTGGAATTCTTGAAGGTTCTGCCAGAGCTGGCTGACAAAATCGCTTCCCCGCTGTCCAAAGTCGATAAGATTACAGTGATTTCCCAGGATGGAGCTTCATCCGGCGTGAACAAAATTACCGGCGATATCGCCAAAATCATGGCCCAGGTTCCTGAATTGACACAGACGCTTACCGGTATGAACGTGACAGAGGCTCTCAGCGGGCTGCTCGGGCGGGATAAAGAGCAATAATTCTACACAAGCTGGGATTTTGAATTCCTTGCATAAGCACCGCTCTATTATGGAAAACTTCTGTAGTGCGAATAAACAGCATGATTCCATGTTTAGAGACTTATTTTGATTTCTTAGGAGGTTAAGATTATGACAAATCAGGATCCGCAGGAACTGCTTAAGCGAAAACACGAAATGGATGAGCAAAAAAGGCAGTTCACAAATTTTTCCCGAAGTGTTTGCGGCCATGGTGAGTTAGAAGCAGGGCAGGAATTCAGTACTGACCGGGTGCCTGACGATCAGAACCGTATGAAATCTGTTGAGAACAGACGTGATTGATCTTAAGAAAGCTATAAAAATTAGCCGATCCTTTTCTGGATCGGCTTAAAAAATGATTATTACGTTCTACCCCTGATAGGAGGACGGAATATCATCCGGGGGAAGGGCTCCATTCCGGATAACCCTGGTGGACAAGGCTGGGTGAGCGGGCTGGAATTAAGCACCTCATTAATAAATTTTCCACTAAACAGCTTTGTGAAAGATATCTTTCATGATACAGTGAAAAAATGTTGTAGCTTTACTTTAAAAACTTTCTTGAATTAAACAGAGGTGCTCAATGAATCGAATTTTACTGGTTGAAGATGATGATAATTTGGTATTCGGTATTGAATATACTTTAACGAGTGAAGGATATACCGTTGTTATTGCCGGTAGCTTGGAAGAAGCCAGAAAGGCATTAAAAACAGACGACGTCGATTTAATTTTGTTGGATATAAATTTACCTGATGGTTCAGGGTATGACCTGTGTAGGGAAATCCGTACAATATCCCAGGTCCCCATCATTTTCTTGACAGCTTTGGATGAGGAGACAAATGTTGTTGCTGGTCTTGATTTGGGAGCAGATGATTATATGACCAAACCACTCCGTACCAAAGAACTTCTCTCTAGAATGAAAGCCGTTTTAAGGCGCAATCATAAGCCCACGGATGAAGCGAATAGATGGATATCCGACGATATTGAAGTTCGAGTTCTAGAAGGAACTGTTCTTAAATACAATCAGGAACTTTTATTGACGGGGCTGGAATATCGATTACTATTGATGTTAATGACTCACCCCAAGCAAATTTGCAGCAGAAGTATCATTCTTAACAGTCTATGGGATATGTCAGGAGAATTCATTGATAACAACACCCTTTCGGTTCATATTAGAAGGTTAAGAGAGAAGATCGAGGATGTTCCTGCTGTACCGAGATACATCATTACCGTTCGAGGAGTCGGATATAAATGGAATGCAGATGTTGTAGGGAGATAAACCATGAATGAATTCGTTCGTAATCCAGAGTGGAAGTCTATTACTGTTAAAGCGATCGTATTACAAGTTATGTTAGCGGGAATCATGTTCTTTTATATGAGTTATCAAGTCATTCAGATCAATAAGTCGGTGGTTAATCAAAATGCTGCATTGATTGGTTATGTTTTGAAGCAAGCTCCTCAACTAGAAAATGAAATTATCCACTTTATCACTCAGGGTGCACAAGAAGATGAAATCGTAGCGGGAAAACGCAGCCTGGCTCAATATGCATACAAGGAAGATATGCCCGTAAATGATCAACCTGTCCTCTCGGATACCGCCTTACCCATGAAAACGGCGGCTCAAGTTTTGCTTTTTAGTATTCCATTTCTGCTGTTATTGGGATGGGAATACCGCAAAATATTTGACAAGATTCGAACCATAACCTTTGCAGCGGAGCAAGTTGTTGAACATCAGTTTGATCAACCGCTTCCGGAGAAGGATGAAGGAGACTTTGGCGCATTAGGACGAAACTTTAACACGATGGCCGAAAGGTTACACAACAGTCTTCGGCAACTCCAACAAGAAAAAATGTTTCTACGCAACCTGCTTTCCGATATTTCGCATCAGCTCAAAACGCCACTGGCCTCCCTCATCGTTTTTAATGAGAATTTGCTGAATGATCCTCACATGAAGGAAGAAATGAGAACGAAATTCCTGGATCGAAGCCGTCAACAACTAGAGCGAATGGAATGGCTGATTATCAGTTTGCTGAAGCTCGCACGGGTCGAAGCCGGAGCAATAACGTTCCGGAAAGAACGCGTTCGAGTAAGAGAATTGATCGATCATGCTGTGCATTCATTGCGAATGGTATCCGAGCAAAGGAAGCAGAAGATTCACATTCATGGTGGAGAAGATATGTATGTTTGGGCGGATGAAGAATGGCTAACAGAAGCCTTAATTAACTTGATTAAAAATGCACTGGAACATACGTCACTAGAGGGCAAAATTGATGTTATTTTAGAAAAAAATTCATTATTCCAGACAGTAATCATTCGAGATCAAGGAGAAGGCATTTCCCCAGAAGATTTGCCTCACATTTTTGAACGATTTTATAGAGGGAGAAACACGACAAAGCCGCAAAGTCTTGGCATTGGCTTGTCCTTATCCAAGTCCATTATTGAAGAGCAAGGCGGTATGCTCACCGTTGTAAGTCAGGTAGGGTTAGGAACAGAATTTAGAGTTTCTTTTAATAAATGGGATAGTGGAGGAAGCTTACAATAACGTAAGCTTCCTCTTCACTTTATTGTAAGCTTCGATCTTTATAATAACAAACATACAAAGTGAAACATTAGCTCAGGAGGTAAACAGGTGGAAATACTAAAAACTATTAATTTATGCAAAACCTATGGAAGTGCAGAGGCAAAGGTTGAAGCTTTAAAAAATGTCAATTTCTCTGTTCAACATGGAGAATTTGTTGCCATCGTAGGGGCCAGTGGATCAGGAAAAAGTACCTTAATGCATCTTTTAGGTGGAGTGGACCGCCCGTCTAGTGGACAGGTCATCATCGATGGTGCGGATCTTTATTCCAGAAGTGAAGATGAGCTCGCTGTATTCCGAAGACGGAAAATAGGATTTATTTTTCAATCATACAATCTGATCCCGGTCCTATCTACAGAGGAAAATATCAAGTTACCGATGTTATTGGAGAACAAAAGGGTAGATGAAAATTATGTTCAGGAATTAATGGGTATATTAGGTCTGACCGAGCGGAAACATCATCTTCCATCCGAATTGTCAGGCGGACAACAGCAGAGAACGGCGATTGGCCGTGCGTTAATTAATAAACCGTCGATTATTTTGGCAGATGAACCTACCGGAAATCTGGATAGTAAAAGCAGGAAGGAAATTATGGATTTACTTACGTTTTCCGTTAAAAAATACAATCAGACGTTAATCATGATCACACACGATTTGAATATTGCTAAAATCGCAGATCGAGTCGTAAGGATCGAAGACGGAGTCCTTCTACAGGCAAATGAGGTGAGTGAAAGTTGAAAAGCTACACAGATCTTACTGGAAAATACTTAAAGGGACAGAAAAAAAGATCACTGCTTACCATCTTCGGTATAATCTTGTCGGTTACGCTGTTTACTTCCATTGGAACAATCGGGATGAGCTATTGGGATAAGTCAGTCAGACAAACCATACGGGACTTCGGAGATTACCACGCCTCTCTCAATGGTATTTCAGGAGAAGCAGTCCCGAAAGTCAAAAACAATGCAGCCGTAAAAAGTGCCGGCGTCATCAGCAGAGAAGGTTATGCTGTTATTAAGGAGACAAAAGTAAAGGAAAAGAAGGAAGATCCTTTTGCCGCACCCTACCGGTACTTGAATGTCAAGGGATATAATACGGATGCAATGAACATGCTTCAGTCACAGCTAGACTCGGGCAGGTACCCCGAAAATTCAGATGAAATTATCCTTCCATCATCGAGTCTGAGTTATTTTTCGAAAAAACCAAAGCTTGGTGAAACGATTACGCTAAACCTTGGAATCCGGAAGGTGGCGTCAACCGGTGAAGACAAAAAGATTAACGGACTTGGCGATTTTGGCTGGGATCTTGACGAATCCTTCCAAGCTCAATCCCAAAGAGAATATACTGTTGTAGGCTTTATGAAGCCGTCAAGCAAAGGGAATTGGTCTTCCGATTACATCTTTCCTGCAATTACTTTCGATGAGTCCAAGAGTATCGATAACAACAAAAATTACTTTATTTACGTCAAAATGAAATCTTTGAATGACATCAAAGAAAAGACGGAAGCCTTGATGTCCTCTTTACAGCTGAGTAATGTCGAACAAGGTTCTGCTATGCAACTGGACAGGGAGAACTTTATTAAGAATGTAAGAATTGAGTATAATAATGAGCTGCTTAAAATGTATGGCAAAAGCATTTATGAAGGTGTGAATAACAGCTTAATCCTAACTTTCGCTGCTGTCATTGCAATTATAATGATTTGTACGATTGCGATGATTTATAATATTTTTCATATCTCTGTACTAGAGCGGATTTCACAATTCGGTATGTTAAGATGCATTGGAGCTACACCAGCCCAAATTCGCAAAATTGTGATGCGAGAAGCGGCTCTGATCAGCTTGATCGGCATACCCATCGGGATTCTCACGGGAACTCTTTTTATGAAGGTATTGTTCTACAATATCAGCTTGTTAACGTTAGGTTTCTTAAATGATATGAGAATGGTAATTTCCCTACCGGTTCTAATCTCTGCCGGTTTATTGGGCTTGCTGAGCGTATTCCTTTCCGCTATTGGACCAGCCAAACAAGCAGCTCGCGTATATCCTCTTGAAGCTCTGAAAAATGCGGGAAGCTCGAAGGTTGACACTATCACAAAGGTCAAAAAGTCACTGTTCATTAAAAAGCTGTTTGGCATCATAGGGCAATTCGCCAGCAGAAACTTGCAACGGAACAAGAAACGTTTTCGGATTACAGCCTTTTCCATGATTATTAGTATTATTTTATTTATTGTCTTTAGTGGTTTGGTTGATTTCATGCAACGAACAACACAGCTCTCAGGAGCGCAGTATTCTTATTCGCTATCCTATGATGGTCCTTCAAAACGAATAGACGATACTGTGTATCGGGATGTTTCTAAGCTTGATGCTGTTCAACAAGCCTATAAGTTTTACAGTAATCAAGTAGACGCAATCATCCCTAAGGATAAGATTAATCCCAAATATTATGGATTTCATAAGAATCGATACATCGTTGAGGAAGGGGAAGGGTATCGAACAGATAATAATTTCCTTGTGTCCTACGGAGACAATGGCTTGGATGCTCTGCAATCCAAACTCACGGCCGGGAAGATTGACAAAGAGAAAATGAACCAAGAGAATGGCGTTATCGTCCTACAAAAAATAAAAATGATGACAGAAGAAGGCAAACAGCTAATTCTCGATCAAACCCAATTTAAGGTTGGAGATCACATCAAAATTCGAACAGTTGACGGAAGTGATAAAGAATATCAAACTGTGACAGTGGCCGGAATCGTCGATCAAGATTTGTTATCGAAGGAATATACTAGTAGCCATATTGTTACATTCATTACAACCCCACAAGTATACACCAATATTATGGGTAGCAATATTTACTCTAGAATTTTTATCCTTGCTAATTCTGATATATCAAATCATCCTATAACGGACTATCTAAAATCATTAACTGAGAAAGACGCTGGTTTTAACTACAATGATCGAGTGGCGGAGGCCGCTCAAGCTAAAAACGACGCAAAGACTTTTAGTATCTTGCTTTACGGTTTTATCGGTGTCATTGTTCTAATTGCTTTCTTGAACATTGTAAATACAGTAAGTACGAATCTAATTCTTCGTACGAAAGAATTTGCAACCCTCAAGGCCATCGGCATGACCCAGAAGGAAGTTAGAAAAATGATTATTTTAGAAGGCGTATTTTATGGACTATTTGCCGCCGTGATCGGAATTATCCTAGGGACGACGCTGAATTATGGAATACAGGTTCTCTTTGCGAGTGCTTTGGATACAGATTGGGTGTTCCCGTGGTACAGTATCGGCATCGCTTTCGCAGGTTCGATGATTACGACGATCGTCGCAACGATTGGGCCGATGTACAGGTTGAATAAAGTTAGTATCGTAGATGCTCTCCGGAGTGAGAATTAAAATAATGAGGGGACCGAAATACATTGTCTTTTTCTGGTAAAATAGAATTCATACTATAAGCCAGGTAGAAGGAGTGCGGCAATGATTTATTTGAGAAGCTTTAAGCTTTCTGATTATACGGATCGAAATCCCAACATATACCCTGATTATGTATTTAAGCACTTGGCTGGAGAGGTGCTTTTGTTTGATCGAATTACTGTGTTGTATGGCAATAACGGTAGTGGAAAATCCACTTTACTCAATGTAATTTCCAACAAGCTGGGAATTCCGGGGGCCGAAAGAATGACAAGCTATGGGCATAGTATTTATGCTCAGCGATTCCTTGATTTGAGCAGCTATCAGCTTGGGCAAGATGAGCATGAGCATGAAATCAGGCAACTTCCAAAAGGAAGCCGATATCTGAAATCAGAGGATGTTTTATATGAGATCAAGAAGATACAGCAATCTTCCGTACTGCGTGAGGGAATAATAAATGAGCAGATTAACAAAGGGATGAGCAAGGCTCAAGCGGCACAATATGAAGCTACGTATGCGTTTAAAAAGAAGCTGGAGGACATTCAATTCTCACAAGAAAAATACTCTAATGGAGAAACGTCCATGCAGTTTTTTGAGGAATGTCTGCTACCTGGGCAAATGTATTTATTGGACGAGCCGGAAACGTCACTTTCTCCTGCCAATCAAATACGGATGGCCGAACAAATAAATGAGCTGGCACGATATTTTGATAGTCAATTTATTATTGCCACGCATTCTCCCTTTGTTTTAGGCACATTACATGCAAAAATTTATAATCTAGATGCCAAACCTCTTCAAACAGCAGAATGGTTTGAACTAGACAATGTACAATTTTTTTATCGATTTTTCAATAAGCATAAGCAATTGTTTGAATAAGAGTAGGACAGACACAGATTGTAGCTTTTCATCTGAGAAGGGGTGGGCATCTTTGTAACAGACGACCGGAAACTGCCGCTGCTTTATTGAGCTAACGTTCCCCGTGAGCTCAATAGCAAATGAATTACAACTTGTTATTTCTCCCAAAGCTCAATCAGTCGGCCTTCAGGATCTTCAATCCAAATAAACATTCCAAATTTACTAATCTCTTTGTTCTTTGCAAGAGTACCATTCCAATTTTCTATTTCAATCTTCAGCACTTCACTGTACCATTTTTTTATAACTTCAAGATTCTTAGTTCTCCAAAATATTCCTCCGAAACCAATTATCATCGTCTCTAACTCCTGTCTGTCATCAAATTTTTAGCTATCCGATTACATTACTGCCCGTTCAGCTTGATGAAGAGTCGACAGACAAATAATTTATTATCTCAATCAAGAACATAATCCATTGAGAACCCGCGCCCTACGCGGTTTTTTTTGTTTTAAGGGACCAAGGTTATAGATTCAACTATAAATATAAAGCGGCATTATCAGAACAACCGCTATTGACAAACCACTACTTTGTGTTACTATATAGTGGTAGTAAGTAATACTGAATACCGGTCATACAGAATAGCAAGGGGTGATTGTGCTGGAAAATCTGACGGAAATGCTCAAAGGCGTGCTTGAGGGCTGTGTCCTTGAAATAATAAGCCGCAAAGAAACCTATGGCTACGAAATCACGCGGCGGCTAAACGCCCTCGGCTTCACAGATGTTGTGGAGGGAACGGTGTACACCATCCTGATCCGGCTTGAAAAAAGCAAGCTGGTGGATACCACCAAAAAGCCCTCCGACATGGGTCCTCCGCGAAAGTTTTTTGCGCTCAACGATGCGGGGCGTGAGGAGCTGCGGAGGTTCTGGGAAAAATGGGGATTTGTTGCGTCGAAAATCAACCAATTAAAGGAGGAGTAGTAACAATGCTTGATTCAATCATAAAATTGATAATAGGTGACATGGAAGAAAAACGGGCCTATAAACAAATGATGAAGAGGGTTGACGCCTTGCCGAAAGATTATCGGTTTGCATTTCGCAAAATTCAACATTATATGTTTAGTGTTGGCCCCCTTGGCGGTGACATGACGATATTTACGGACTTGACGATGTTTAAGGACTTAGTGGATTTATTTGAAGCAAGTGCGGCTGAGGGCAGGCAGGTTCTTGATGTCATAGGCAGTGACTTCGGCAAGTTTTCTGATGAGTTTATGCGCGCGTCGGTTACCAATACCGAAACAGTGCGGGAAAAACTAAACAAAGAGATTATGGAAAAATTTAATAAGGAGGAGCAATAACTATGCTGGAGCTTATCAAAAAAATGATCGGGGATAAAAAAGAGTATAAGCAGCAAATGGCAAGGGTAGAAGCGCTACCTGAAGACTATCGGTTCGTATTTGAAAAAATTCATGGATACATGTGGAGTTTCGCAGTAGGAGACGGCTCTGATATGTTGAAAATTCAGCACGAATTGATCGAGTTGTTTGAAGCGAGCGCGGCTGACGGCAAACACGTTCTCGACGTGACGGGCGAAGATGTTGTCGGGTTTTGCGACGAGCTTCTGCGCGGCACGAAAATGTGGACCGATAACTTTCGCAAAAAATTAAACCGCGACATGATGAACAAACTCGGAAGGGGGGACGATTCTAAATGAAAGACATCGCAATTCAAGTAAAGGATTTAAAAAAATCCTACAAGACCACGGAAGTCCTAAAGGGAGTGAATTTCGAGGCGCGGCGCGGTGAAATTTTTGCCCTGCTTGGCTCCAACGGCGCGGGCAAGACGACGATTGTTAAAACCCTCACCACGCTGCTTAAACAGGATGGAGGCACCGCCTTCGTAAACGGCTTTGACGTCGCGTCAAAGCCCGACCATGTACGTCAGACGATTAGCTTGACAGGACAGTTTGCTGCCGTGGACGAGATATTGACCGGGCGGGAAAACCTGATCATGATTGCCAGGCTCCGGCACCTGACAAATCCGATTCAGATCGCGGAGGATTTACTGAACCGCTTCGGCCTGACCGAAGCCGCCAACCGCAAGGTATCTACTTATTCGGGCGGTATGCGCCGCAGGCTCGACATTGCCATGAGCCTTGTGGGAAAACCGCAGCTTATTTTTCTCGATGAGCCGACCACCGGGCTTGACCCCGAAGGACGCAACGAGGTTTGGAAGACAGTCAAAGAGCTTGCGAATAATGGCACGACGGTATTCCTGACCACGCAGTATTTGGAAGAAGCCGAGCAGCTTGCAGATCAAATTGCCATTCTGCATGAGGGCAGGATTATCGCGAGCGGCACAGTCGCGGAGCTGAAAAAGCAGTTTCCGCCCGAAAAGGTGGAGTATGTTGAAAAACAACCCACATTGGAGGAAATATTCCTCGCAATCATCGGCAATAAGGAGGAAAAGTAAATGGAAACGATTAAGAAACACTTTTTCAGCGATATGGGCGTTATGCTTGGGCGTTCCATGCGCCATATTTTCCGCAGCATGGATACTATCATCACTGTCACCATCACTCCGATCGCGATGCTGCTGCTGTTCGTTTATGTGTTCGGCGGCGCGATTCAAACCGGCACGGATAACTATGTGAATTACCTGTTGCCCGGCATCCTGCTGATTGCGATTGCAAGCGGCATTGCCTATACGGCTTACCGTCTGTTTATAGATATGCAAAGCGGCATCTTCGAAAGGTTCCACTCCATGCCGATTGCGCGTTCGGCCGCGCTGTGGGGGCATGTGCTGACCTCATTGGTGTCCAATGCGATTTCGGTTGCTGTCATCATTCTCGTAGCGCTCATTATGGGCTTCCGCTCGCCGGCAGGAGTATTGTCATGGCTTGCCGTGGCCGGTATACTTGCGCTGTTTACGCTGGCCTTGACATGGATCGCGGCGATTGCCGGACTGTCCGCAAAATCGGTGGACGGCGCAGGCGCCTTTTCCTACCCGCTTATCTTCCTTCCGTTTATTAGTTCAGCGTTTGTGCCTACCGAGTCAATGCCGTCAGCTGTCCGCGCTTTTGCCGAAAACCAGCCAGTAACTTCAATAGTGGAAGCCATCCGCGCGCTCTTGTCGGGGCAACCTGTCGGAAATGATATTTGGGTTGCACTCGCGTGGTGCTTAGGGATATTGATCGTCGCATATCTATTTGCGATGCGCGCATACAAACGGAAAGCAGCCGCCATCTCATGAAGTCTTGGGGAGAGCATGGGCTGCGCTTTCATGAGCGGGGGGAGCAGGGGATCCGCAATGCAATTGTGCTTCACTCACTGGTGCGCAGATATGAAATCGCCGGAGACGAGGTTGCGCTTGATTTGGCTACTGGCATTGCCAACCACCTTTTGGGACCCTCGCGCTATTTTAATTACAAAATGGAGTTTTTCGGCCATGTCCATTCGGCAGGCTGGGTAGCCTCTGGACTAGTCCGGCTTGGCCGCATCATCGGCAACCAACGCTACAGGAGAAAAAGTAACAGCAGACACAAGCAGAAACCACAACCCGCAAAAGCAATTTTGTAGGCTGTGGTTTTTTGCTCCGGCCGAGTATGAACGGTCTTCTAAAAGAACTTGACTCAAATATTAGGAGGAGGGTTTATGCTATATATGATGATTGTATAATGAGGAAACAAGGGGGGATATTTTGAGAAAATTTCTGTTTTTGATAATTTCGCTTTGGCTGGCAAGTACTTTTTTTGCAATTGGGCCAATTCATGCGGATTGGGCATACAATTTTGTTGTAAACGACGGTAAATCCTATATCATTTCTGACAATCGAGTGGAAAAGGAACAAATCGGTTCAATAATAGGCAAAGTTACATCATTTTCAGACAAGGAAGGCACGTACTCAGGTAATTTTTCGAATCACTATCCGAAGGGCACTGAATATTACAATATCAAAGACGTGGACAAAAATGAGGCAATTGCGATAAAGCTAAATGATGGGTCATTCATTAAAGCTAATTATGAGGGTGAATATGCCGGTTCCACATTTGATTGGGGAAAAGTTGTATGGTATACCGCCGGCTTATTCTTGCTAGTCCTTGTCCTTGTCATTGTCATTGTGAAAAATAATCGGAAACGAAGCTAATACTAAAATGAAGGATCGATAAGATAGCGGGAAACGTTAGTTAAATAAAACAGCGGCAGTCTAGGACTGGTTTTCTCGTCCTTTTACTGTCGCTGTTTCGGCTCCCGAGGTCAGTCTAATTATTCATTGGTGGCATCGTTAGGACTTATTTCAAAAATGGCTCAGCCATCCGGATCATTTCTTCTTTACTAAAATACTGTCCGCTCATCTCGTCCATTTGATACTCGTCAAGTTAAGCAGACGGTCTGACAGTTCCACCGGGAGCATGGCATAATCCTTGCCTGATTCCTCTGCCAGCTTACGAAGTTTGTCCGCTGTAGCGGCCGCTACTTCCGGGGAGGGGCTAGTTGAGCCGCAATCTTCACAGATTGTCCGGAGAGCTTACCTTGCAGTGTAGACCAATCGGAATAGGCAACGGTCATTCTGGTAGGTTGTGCTTTAGCAGGGATACGCAGACTCGTCGCCTTAACAACCGGAATACCCGGGCATGTCTGCGTATAACCAATTGTGAATTGAGGTACCGAATGACCGGACAGGGGATGGAAATATGAAATCCATTCACCACACATAGAGCTCACTGAGCTTAATAAAAGCGGCAGCTTCCGGCAGTGTGCAGCAGCTTGAACAAGCGGCGGCTTTGTAGTCTGGGGCGATAGTATAGGTCTGTAAGTACATTGATTCTGCTTGTGTGATCAGACTAAAGCTGCCATCTTCACACTGCTGTACCGTAAATGAATCAAGCGGCCGGGACAGCCCGGTGCCAATCGCCTTGATATAGCTTTCCTTTAATGTCCACAAGTCATAAAAAAAATCCTGCCGCTCCCCGGCCGACTTGCCCTGTAACGCCTCTCGCTCCTCCACAGAAAAAAAACGCTCTGCTATTTGAATATCTATGGGCCGTATCTGCTCAATATCTACTCCGAGAGAACCCTCGTTCATTCCCCAGATCATCAGCACCCAATCTCCTGAATGAGACACATTATACTCAAAATCAGGCAGCCCAGACACCCCCGGTTTGCCGAATGGATTTTCCTCGAATTGAATATTGCCATTCCGTTGACCGAGCTGGCTGCAGAGGATGTACCGCACCAGTACCTCGCCAAATAAAGAACGATAGGCATCTTCCTTATGGAAAAACCGGGCGAGACGTGCGCGCCGGGCTTCCGATACCTGTGCTGTAAAATAAGCATAGCTTTCCAGACTTAGCTGCTCCGGGAGCTTAAAAGCAAGAATTTTGGACATAAACAACACCTGTCTTAGGAGAATTTATTTTGTTTTCGTTATTGTGAATATTGTAAAAGATGAAGTCCGTTCTCTAAACAGGACAGCTATACGATTCTAGCATATTTATCTGAACTCACTCCATACCTAAATTGGTACTAATAGCTCTTTCCGAAATTTGCACATTATTGAACTACTGGCATATTACGACATAATAGGACGTCGAATGCTGCAGATACATACACAATTTTATTATTTTACTTTAATTTAAAATAATTATTTTTATTGTTATATAGTCCTAAAGAATGGTATTTATTTAAATATTTTCATAGTATAGTTGGTATTATCAAGACGTCGTCAAAATCAGTTTTAATACTACAATATTATTGAATGAAAGCAATATTACGGGAGTGATATCATGTCATTGGAGAATGAATGTGAAGATAATAAGGCGGATATTGCCATTATTGGCCTCTCCATCCGTCTGCCTGGCATTGATACCGTTTCACAGTTCTGGGAAGCCATCCTGAGTGGAGAAGAGGTGGTTGCTAACACATCTCCGCAGGATAAAGCAGAAGTTGCTTCTACGGAGGGAAGGCCGAACTTTATTCGCACAAACACCAACATTCGGAACATTGAGAATTTTGATGCTGCTTTCTTTAATTTCAACATAAGAGAGGCGTCCTTGATGGACCCGCAGCATCGTCTGCTTCTGGAGATGGCTTGGGAAGCGCTGGAGGCAGCGGGATATGATCCGGGAACCTATGACGGTCTTATCGGGATGTATGCAGGCGTGTACGCGAACTATTATCAAATGTTCAACCTTATGCCGCTTGTCAATGGCAACAGAACAGCCTCTGAACTCCAAATGCAGATCGCAAGTGAGAAAGACCATGCAGCGACGATGGCCGCTTACAAGCTAGGCCTTACCGGACCAGTGCTGAATGTTCAGTCTGCCTGTTCCAGCTCGCTGGTTGCTGTACATCTGGCTTGCGAGAGTCTGCTCACTTACTCCAGTGACATGATGGTATGTGGAGGTGCAACACTCGGCATTCCCCAAGCCAACGGCTATTACTATCAAGACAACGGGTTGTTGTCCGCTGATGGGCATCTCCGGGCGTTCGATAAGCAGGCTACTGGAACCTTGTACAGCGACGGGGCAGGTTGCGTCGTACTGAAAAGATATAGTGATGCCCTTGAGGATGGCGACATCATTCATGCTGTTATTAAAGGTTCTGCCGTCAATAATGACGGAGCCCTCAAAGCCGGATATACAGCTCCCTCAGTCAAAGGTCAGATTCAGGTTATTGAACGCGCACAGATGAACGCAGACGTAAGCGCCGAGGACATCTGTTACATAGAAGCTCATGGTACCGGCACTCCTCTAGGAGATGCGATTGAGCTTGAGGCACTGCATGAGGTATTTGCCAGACATACTGAAAAAAACGCTTTTTGTGCTTTGGGTTCGGTTAAATCTAACGTCGGTCATACGGGGCCATCCGCAGGTATTGTTGGGTTAATCAAGGCAGTCATGGCCCTGCGAGAGAGGATACTGCCACCCGCTATTCACGTAGATACACCACACGACAGGTTAATGACGGGCCAGAGCCCGTTTTATCTGAATCCTGTTCCGCTGGAGTGGAGCAGCCCCAATCAGCGGCGTCTGGCTGGGGTCAGCTCCTTTGGGCTTGGAGGTACCAATGCACATGTTATCCTGCAAGAAGCGCCCGTGTTGCCGAAGGAACCTTCCTTACGGCGCAGCAAATTGTTCGTCCTCTCCGCCAAAAGTGCAGAAGCGCTCAAGAGGCAAAAGCAATCCTTGCAGCAATTTCTATGCTCTGCTTCAGAAGAACTGTTAGCGGATGCAGCCTATACACTGCAAACCGGACGGAAGCTGTTTGAGCACCGGGCAATTTGGCTATACGGCTGCGGAGGTGAGACGGAATGGATGGAACGGGAGACTGGCAAGAAAGATAACCCCGATCTGGCGGGCATGCCCTTGTTCCACTTTCCAGACCTATCCAATTTCGAGGCTCCTGAGCTTGGGGATTGGATCGCTGAGGAAACGGTATTCTATAACAACTTCGTGCAGGGTAAGAAACTGGCAGAGGAATGGTTCGGCAAGGGAGATTCGGCATTGCAGGAACAAGCTACATACGCATTAATCGTGCAGATCTCCTTATTCAAACTCTGGGAGAGCTGGGGAATCTATCCCTCGGGCTGCCAAGGTACGGGCAGCGGCTTATTTGCCGCCGCTTATGCCTGTGGCCTCCTGACTCATGCGGATGCTTTGTATCTGGGCAGCTCCTTTACAGCCGCACTCACAACTTCGGGTGAGGCGCGGGGTACTTTTGTCCGAAGCTACCGGCAACGTGTCTCCAGTCTGAAAACGGGGCCGATGAAGGTTCCACTTGCAGCACCGCCGGGGAGGGACCCGATGACTCATACGGAGTGGAGCAGCAGCGATTTTTGGACAGCGTATCTGGCGGATGCCCTGGAAAACGGAGCCTCATTACAGACCAGCAGTAAAAATGAAATAGATCGGCTGGTGCTTGATATGAATCTCGGTGAACCTTCAGAAAGTCATGGAGTGACAGAATGGAAGAGTGTTTACCTTCTTCTCGGCAAAGTCTGGATGGAAGGCTGCCCCGTCAATTGGAAGGCTTATTATCAAGGGGAACGCCGCCGCCGCATTGAATTGCCTGCCTATCCATTTGAAAGAACACGCTGCTGGGTGGAGCGTGATGATTCTGCACTTGATACTACCGGACCGCTTCAGCCCATTTCGGAACCCGTCAACTTGCGGCCAGAGCAGTTGGATGGATACATCGCACCAAGAACAGAGGTTGAACGGGATTTGGTTGCAGCTTGGGAGCTGTATCTGGGGGTGGCCCCGATCGGAATCAACGACAATTATTATGAACTGGGAGGCAACTCACTGCTGGCAGCTTCCTTGCATGCACATATATGTGAACAGTTTTGCGTGACGCTTAGACTTGAAGTTTTTTTGGAGCAGCAGACGATAGCCCGATTAGCCGAATCCATTGAATCCTGGAGATTGAATTCTATATCTGCGAAAGGCGGACACTGATATGGATCTTGTGAATAAGGCATTGTATCGTTTAAGCCATCCCCAAAAGAGAATTTGGTATACCGAATGCCTTCATCCCCAGACAGCCGTACATCATATTGGTGGCTGTGTCCGTATTCACGGGACGCTCGACTTCCCCCGTTTAGAAACTTCGATCCAGAATGTGATTCAGTCTCATGATGGCCTGCGCCTGCGTTTGCGGGCACAAGACGGTGAACCGCAACAATATGTAGCGGATACTCCTTCACTACAGCCGTTGCCCCGCTACGACTTCAGCTCATATGCCAATCCCCAGACGGCTTATGAGAGGTGGGTGAAGGCAGAGGCGGCCAAACGATTTGAACTTTTCGATTCTCCTTTATACCACATCGCTACCTTCAAGGTGGGGGAGCAGGATAATGGTTTTCTCCTGAAAGCCCATCATATCATCTGCGACGGCTGGTCAATGGACCTGCTGACCAGACAAATTCTCGGACATTATGAATCGCTGGGCAGGGATGACATCTCTGACTGTGCGGTGTCCGAACCCTCCTATTTGACTTATCTTGATCTCGAAAGTCAATACCTGAGCTCTCAGCGCTGTCAGAGCAACAAACAATTCTGGGAGAACAAATTTGACATTCTTCCCGAACCGCTGTTTGACAAAACTGCCACTGCTCCGGCCGGCAGCCGCTATACCCGCCTGCTCGACAAGCAGGCCACAGATCAGATTACCCGTGTTCTGCCAGAGCTTAATGTGTCATTGCCCCTATTTTTATCTGCCGCATTCGGGTTGGTACTAGGCAGGTATTACCAGAGAGAAGATCTAATCCTGTCCATACCCGTGTCCAACCGCTCTGCACACACCAAGGCAACGGTTGGCATGTTCACTGGCAATCTGCCGCTGTCACTGCATCTTAAGGAAGGCCTGTCCATACGTACATTTTTACAGCGGGTACGCCGTGAATATTCACGAAATCTCGCTAATCACAAGTATCCGTTCGATCTCCTTGCAAAACATCTTCAGTTGCGAAAAAAAGGGCATGGCAGCTTATACCAGGCCGCTGTGAATTATTATAATACCCACCTGCTGACAACCGTGGACAGCATGAGGATTAGCAATGAGGAGTTCTACTCCGGCGAGCAGGCTTATCCCGTACAGTTGATGATCAAGGACTGGTCCGAGGATGGCACGTTATTGTTCACTCTGGACTACCAGACTCAGATCATTGGCAAGGAAGAGGCAGAGTCGCTGGTGGAATGTCTCCTGCATGTGTTGAACCAGATGGTGCATACCCCAGACCTCCCATTGAGAAAACTGACGCTGTCTACCGCAAGACAATTGGAACAAACTTTGATTCATTACAACCAGCATTCAATCCATAACTATCCACTTGAAAAGACGGTTATGGATCTATACGCAGATCAGGTTCGGCTCCATCCGAATCGGATTGCCGTGAGCTGTGCAGATGAGCAGCTGACCTTTGCAGAATTGGCGCAGCAGGTCAATTGCCTTGCGGCAGCCCTGACCGCAGAATTTCCGCAAGTGTCAGGCGTTATAGGCGTACGGATGCATCATTCTCCCGAACTGGTCATTGCAATTCTAGCGATTCTTCAGTGCGGTGCGGCTTTTCTGCCGCTTGACCCCGGAGTTCCGGCCGCCAGAGCGGAGTATATACTCCAAGACTCGGGAGCAATCTGCCTGTTGACCGATCTGCCAGAGGAACCGGCTTTCGTCTGGCCTGTTCCAATCCGCAATCCCCGGCATCTGCTTCGGCATAGGCCGTTGTCTGCGGGGGAACAGCAGAGGCAGAGGCCTGAAAAAACGGCTTACATCCTATATACCTCGGGATCTACTGGAGCACCCAAAGGGGTTAAAGTTCTTCATTCTAACCTGGCCAACTATATCACTTGGGCAGCAGCAGAATACTTGACCTCGGAACACGAAGTGTTCGCCTTTTATTCCTCAATTGCCTTTGATCTGACGCTGACATCCTTATTCGTACCGCTGGTCAGCGGCACCCAGTTGAGGATATACCCCTCCAGCGGCGAGGACTATACCTTGAGCCGGATTCTGAGCGAGAACAGAGCTACAGTAATCAAGCTTACCCCTTCCCATCTTGCGCTTATGGGGGAAGAACGGAGGCCGGATGCTGCCTTGCGGACACTGATTGTGGGCGGGGAGAGTCTCAAGACCGGCCTTGCGGCAGCCGTTCAACAAGCCTACGGGCCCAATCTGGCTATTTATAACGAATACGGGCCAACGGAAGCAACTGTAGGCTGTATGATTTACCGTTATGATCCCATAAAAGACAAGGGAGCGGCGGTTCCTATAGGAGTCCCTGCTGCAAATGCGAAGCTGTATATATTGGATAGGGATTTGCGGCCGCTGCCTCCAGGCGCGAGGGGAGAACTCTACATCTCCGGCCCCGGTGTTGCGGCTGGCTACGTCCATCAACCCGAGCTGACGGCGGAACGATTCTTGCCGGATTCAGTAAACAAGGGCAACCGGATGTATCGTACGGGGGATCTGGTCCGGTGGGGTGAAGGCGGAGTGATGGAATATATCGGCCGCTGTGATACCCAGCTTAAGGTTAGAGGCTACCGAATCGAGACGGAAGAGATTGAACATCACCTGCTGGAGATGGAGGGCATCCGTAATGCAGTTGTTTTAACGGAGGGTGAAGGCCCCAGTATGGAACTGGTCGCCTGTATTGTCGGAGGCTCGCTTACAGCGTTGGATATCCGCAGCCGTCTGGCAGGCATCCTGCCTGGATACATGGTTCCGGGACGCATCATTTTTAGGGCAGAGATTCCGCTTACTGCTAATGGGAAGACCAATCGGAGGCAGCTTGCACAAGATTTAAATGCCGCCGCAGCAGAGGTCCAGGAGTACGAAGGAGGGACTCAGACTGAACGGCTTTTATCCGTACTACGGACCGTTCTAGACCGCAGGGAAATCAGCCTGGAGGACCGTTTTTTCAATCTGGGCGGGGATTCCATCAAAGCGATTCAGATTTCAAGCCTGCTCAAAAACCAAGGACTTCAACTCAGCGCGGCTGACATTCTGGATCATCCCCTCATAAGCGAAATGCTGCTGCATCTCACGGAAGATAAGGAGGTTCAGCCGGAGGGTCCGCCGGAGGGAATCGTCCCGTTGACACCGATCCTGTCGTGGTTTTTCTCCCGGGAGCTTAAGAATGAAAACCACTATCTGCAAACGATGCTGCTGGAGATCAGAGAAGATGTTGCCACGCATATCCTTGAAGACAGTTTAAGGCAGTTGATCCGGCAGCATGACTCCTTGCGCTTGCATTATGACTCTGTACAGCAGCAGCTAACCTATAACAACGATCTTTCTGTGCGTGAGTTCCAGCTAAATGTACTTGATTTGACCGGATTTAATCCTAAACAACGCGCCCAAGAGTTCCTGTCATATACCTCCGCACTGAAGGCAGGCATACGCCTTACTGAGCAGGATCATTTCCCCTTTCGCGCCTGTCTGATTATGGAGCCGGGACGTGCTAATCGTCTGCTGCTGGCGGCTCACCATGTCTGCATAGACGGTGTCTCATGGCGGATTATTATGGAGGATTTGGGACGATTGCTTCAGGGAGAACGCCAGTGTCTGCCCAAAACATCATCGTTCAAGCGCTGGGCGCTGGCGCTGAGCGAACGCGCTGAACCGCTGGTCCAGCGGGAGCGGGAATATTGGAGCGGAAATTACAACCTCCCAGATGATCATTGGTTTTGTTTAGGGCAACCGGGTAGTGGAAGCACGACACTTCGTACGCTGACGTTCGGCCCTACGGAAACGGGGCTATTGCTTGAACAGTGCGAGCAGATTAACGGTCTGCAGCCCCATGAGCTGCTGCAGACTGCGCTTGCCTTGGCACTTCATGATACCTGGGACTGGCAGACGCAGGTCATTTGGCTGGAAGGACATGGCCGGGAGCCCTTGTTCCCTGAAATTGATCTCTCGCGTACCACTGGCTGGTTCACCAGTCTGTATCCGGTCAGAATTACGGTTGAGGCAGGTACAGGTGTAATCGAGAAGAGGGATAACATTCTCCAACAGTTCAGGGCGGTGCCCCGCAAAGGTCTGGGATATGGCATTTTGGCTTATGGATTAGGGCAGATTACACCGGCTGTTCCCCGGATTGTGTTCAATTATCTTGGGGAATTTCAGGAGGATTACGGGAATGGGCTGTTGCGTGTTCTGAATGAGCCAACAGGACCGGATATGGCCGAAGACAATGCAACACCATTCGTACTGGAGATCAACGCTTATATTCTGAAGCGCAGACTCTATCTGGAGTTACGTTATCCCTCCAGTATGCCGGACAAGGTCATGGAGCAGTGGATGGAGCGGTATGAAGCCCTCTTTGTGGAACTTCTCACTCAACCGCCGGTTCAGAGGGAGCCAAACTGGACACCCGCCGATTTTGATGCGGTGGATATGACGCAGGAGGAATTGGATTCGTTATTCAAGTAACAGGGGGGATGGCATGAACCGCTTGCTAATCAAAATGCTCTGTGCCTGTATTCTGCTTGGCATAGCTGCGCTGCCGCTAGCTTCGGCAAATACTGCTGGCAGCGGGATTTCGGCTGAGTCCGTCGACGAATATGTGCTTAGGCTGATGGATCAGACGGATCTTCCCGGTGTCTCTGTAGCTGTGCTTCGCGGTGACAAGACTTATGTTAAGGGGTATGGCAAAGCTGACACCAGCCGGAATATACCCGTAACCCCGGACACCTTGTTCGAACTTGGCTCCAACAGTAAAGCCTTCACCGGCGTCGGTCTGCTGCTGCTTGTCGAAAGAGGGCTTGTAGACCTGGAGGCGCCAGTAACCCGCTATCTGCCATGGTTAACACTGCAAGTGAAGGGGGAGTCTGCCGAACCAACGGTCGGGCATTTCCTCCACCAGACCAGTGGACTGGGCAGTGATTCCGTTTCGCTGATTGATCCGTCCACCGAAGACACCGCACTCCAGGATACAGTGCGCGGACTAAGCGAGAACCCGCTCTGGTATAAACCGGGGACCCAATTTCTGTACTCCACCGGAAATTATGATGTACTTGGCGCGATTATTGAAGCTGTGAGCGGGATGTCCTATGAATCCTATATGTCCGCTGAAGTTTTGCAGCCTTTGGGTTTAGAGCAAACATCCGCAGGAAGAGCGATCTTGCAAGGTGGCAAGGAAATCTCCCAAGGCTACAAGCCTGGACTTATCGGCAACAGAGAGTATCAAGCCCCCGTCTACCGCGGGAATACACCCGCAGGCTACATTTTGTCAAGCGCTAAGGATATGGCCCGCTGGTTGAATCTGCAGATGAACCCGGCAGCAGCGCCTTCAGAGCTTAGGGGGGCCATTGCCCGTGCGCAGATTCCCGATGAAACGGTCAAGGCAACAGAAACTCCTCCGTACACGACACCTTTTCGCTATGGCGGTGGCTGGCTTGTATTTAACAAAGGAGATCATACCCTCTTTTCACACGGGGGCAATAATCCTAATTTCTCTTCTTACGTCTTGTTTGATCCAGTAAAACAAATCGGAGTTGCTGTCCTGGGGAATCGGAATACGACGGCGACTTACGCCATCTGCGAGGGACTGTATGCCTTGCAGCAAGATCTGAAACCTGCCGCTGCACCAATGGATACTATGGACACGGCGAATCTCGCAGGACGGATCATTATCATCATTTGTGCGGCTCTTTGTCTCTGGATGATCTACGTATGGGTCAAGGATCTGCGCTTGATCCGCAATGGCAGACGGATGCGCAGGGGATCTTCTTTCGCTCTATACCTCAAGACATCCGGTTTTGTTATCCTAGCCGCTTTTATCGTGGGCGTAGCCTGGTATATACCCAAAATGCTTTTTTGGGGCTATTCTTGGAGATTTATTGTCGTCTGGGCACCGTTTACGATAGTCCCGGCTATGATTTTAATCGCAATCACAGGAACGATGTTCTCAGCCTTAAGACTGTTAAAAATGTGGTTCCCGCTACACCCAGAGGTGCAAACGGACCGCCGGACACAGCCGCAAGAGATTCAAGAGGAGGCTTCCTTATGACTATCAAGCTTTTTACAATTCCGTATTCCGGCAGCTCAGCGGCCATTTACCTGAAATGGAGGACCCTGCTGCCGGAAAATATCGAAGTGGTACCCCTTGAATTTCCAGGCAGAGGCAAACGGTTCGGGTCCAAGCTATGCGGCAGTATGGAGGAATTGATTGACGATCTTGTACAGCATATTAGCAGCCAGCTTCAGGGGAGTCCATATGCGCTGTACGGACACAGCCTGGGAGGACTGGCGGCTTATGAACTGAGTGTGCGGCTCCTGGAGAGCGGACAGTCGCTTCCGGTACATGTCTTCCTCTCTGGCTGTAATCCCCCGCACCTGCGTTATGGAGAGGAGCAACTGCATAAACTGCCGGACGAGCTATTCCTTCAAGAAATCATCAAGCTGGGCGGTACCGCTCAGGAACTGGTTAATCACTCGGAGTTAATGAGAGTTTTTCTGCCGATCATCAAAGCGGACTATAGAATCTACGAGTTATATGCCGGTAACGGCCGGTGCGTGAAGCTTCCGGTGGATTGCACGGTCATGCTCGGCACCGATGATCCCTTGATGCCTGCGGAGAACGGGATAGAGTGGGAGCAGTATATCAGCGGGAGCATGGTGATCAAAAATCTGCCCGGCGGCCACTTTTTCATTCATGACCGGCAGGATGATGTGATCGCCGCCATTCAGGATGCACTTGCCGTTCATAAGTGAGGAGGCCCGAGATGAAGGTTGAGAAAAACAACGTCCAGGATATTTGGCCGCTGCGGCCGCTGCAGCAAGGGATGCTGTTTCATTATTTGCAGGGGGAATCCAAAAGTGAATACATGGAGCACCTTGTCCTTAGCCTGCAGGGGAAAGTCGATAACCGGCTGTTCAATGAGGCCTGGCTCGCTGTCTACCGTGCGAATGACGCATTGCGGTCTGTTTTCAAATGGGAGGGTCTCCGGTCACCTGTACAGGTGGTGCTTCGGAGCCGTGAACCGTTGCCGGAAATCTATGATTTCACGGGCGGAATTATCCCTGATGAATTTAAGGCCGTCATTTCCAGTGAAGATCAAGCGGCTCTGAAGCAGACGAAGAGCATAGAAGAACGGATGCAGCTAACTGCAGAAATCATTGGCAAACGGAACCGTACGATACGTTTCGACCTGACCCGGGAAACCCTAAGAATCGTATTATGTAAGTTCGACGGGGAATGCAGATTGTTCCTTACGTACCATCACATTGTGCTGGATGGCTGGAGTCTCGGCATTGTGCTGGAAGAATGGCTTCATGCCTACCGGGCACTCGCTGAAGATCAGGAAGTGTCCCTCTCAGCAAAGCCGGGAATGAAGGCTTATCTGGCTGCTGTCAAAAGCTCACGCGAACCGGAACGGGAAGCGGTGTATTGGGCCGATTGCCTGCGGGATTATGAAATAAAGCAAACGATACAGCCGTTCTACAAACCCCGGCGCTCGGGATTCAAACGGGTATCCCTGAACATACCGGAAACGGCAGCGGCGGGAATGCGGCTATTTTGCCAAAACAATGGCATGTCGGTAGCCACCTTGATGAATGGTGCGTGGGGCATATTGCTCCAGCGGTTCAAACATGTCGATGATATTGTATTTGGCTCGACGTTATCCGGCAGGGGCGTTAGTCTTACCGGCATCGGGCGTATAGTCGGGCTGTTGATCAATACGGTGCCGCTGCGTCTTTCCAGCCGAAAGAGGGAAAGTGTTCTGGAGTATTTCGCGGGCGTTCATTCAGCAATCGCGGCCAGGCGTCCATATGAAATGGCTGGTCTGTCTGAGATCCGGGAATACGCTGGGATTCAAGGTACGGAGGAGTTATTTGATACCTTACTGGTCATGGAGAACTATCCGCTGGATAAGGTGCTGCTGGAGCAGCCGATGGCAGACTCAGTACCGGAAGATCTAACCGGGCAAGTTCCGTTGTCGATCAGTTCCTTTGAAATGGTGGAGCACACTCATTATCCGCTTACTCTGCTCATTCGGGAGAGCAGCGGTTTCGAAATGGACTTCATCTATGATCAGGAAAGCTATGAGTATTTTGTGGTAAATCAGATGTCACAGTGTTTTGTGCTACTGCTGCATAATCTTGTCGCGCAGCCAGAGGTACTGGTGTCAGACATTAGGATCGCGGAGCCTGACGCACTAAAAATGAACGGACTGCTGTCCTCCGCCGAACCCCTTAAGCAGTTCCGTGAACAATCTATTCCGCAGTGGTTCACCACGATGGCACGGAGCCATCCCCAGAACATTGCCATAATTCATGAGCAAGTCAAGTGGACCTATGCTGAGCTTGATCGGATGTCTGACCGGGTAGCCGCTGCACTGATTCGTCTTGGAGCCGGGCCGGAGCAATACATTGGAATCGAGTCTCGGCGGAGCCCGGAGACGATCATGGGACTGCTCGCGATTCTGAAATCCGGGGCGGCTTATGTGCCTCTGCACCCGGATTATCCCGAAGAGCGGATCAGGTTCATGATCGAAGATTCAGGAATGCGGCTTATGCTGTCAGACACAGATAGCCGGCTTTCTTTTATGAAATCCATGAATGTAGATACACTGTGTTACCAAGATATCCTTGTGAAAGAAGACCCAGCACCGCTGGACAGCTTCCCTTCTCCGCATGATGGCGGACACCGTCTAGCCTGCATTGTTTATACTTCCGGATCTACCGGAAAGCCCAAAGGCGTAATGATCGAGCATAGAGGGATCGTGCGGCTGGTCAAACATACAGAGTTTGTGAATTTCAGCACCAGCGATGTGATTTTGCCGACATGTCCGTTTGAATTCGATGTCTCCAACTTCGAGATCTGGGGGGCACTGCTGAATGGAGCGTCACTGTACCTGATGGCTCAGGACAAGCTGCTGATGCCTCAGGTATTAAAAGAAACGCTGCTCCAGCAGAAAATAAGCTTAATGTGGATGACTACACCGCTGTTCAATCAATTAGCCAGTGTGGATGCTTCGCTGTTCCGTTCCCTGCGTTATCTGATTATTGGTGGTGATACATTGTCGCCAACACAGATTAACAAGGTGAGACAGGCCTGCCCGGCTTTGGCACTTGTCAATGGCTATGGTCCTTCCGAGAATTCGGTGCTGTCCACCACATTTGCGATTGAACGGGAATATGAGACCAGAATCCCGATCGGCAGACCTGTCTCGAACTCCACTGCATATATTCTGGACCGGGATCAACAGCTTTTGCCTGTAGGAGCGGTTGGTGAACTATGCGTCGGGCTGGAAGGCGTGGCAAGAGGGTATCTGAACAACCCTGAGCTGACCGAAGCCAAATTTATTCCCGATCCGCTTTATCCAGAGTACAGGATGTACAGAACAGGGGATTTGGCCCGATGGCTTCCTGATGGAAATATTGATTTTCTCGGGAGAGCCGACAATCAGGTGAAGGTTCGGGGATACCGGATTGAGCTGCAAGAAATTGAACATGAATTAAGCCGGCTGCCCGGAATAGAAGACTGTACGGTTATTATTATTCAGTCACCTGACCGGGAGAAGGAGCTGGCTGCATATTTTGTAGCGGGCGACACACTGCAAACAGGTTCGCTAAGAAAAGCGTTGCTGGAACGGCTGCCATCCTATGCGGTGCCTACGCGTTACATGCAGCTTGCTGCGCTGCCGCTGACAATCAACGGGAAAATTGACAAGAAGGCACTGCGCAACCTGCCATTCCCTTCCTCAATCATTGGAGGTACACCCGCAAAATCATTGGCCTTTATGGAGATCACGGTGCTGGAAGCCTGGAAGGAAGCATTAGGGGTGGAACAGATTGGACTTGATGACCCCTTTTTTGATATCGGCGGAAATTCGCTCCTGACGATCCGTATCAGCGATAAGCTGAATGCCTCCACCGGTATTGAGCTGTCGGTAACCGATTTATTCCGATATCCAACGGTCAGAGAGCTCGCCGCGTACATGGCCGCGAAGCAAACCGAAGGGAGCCCGAAGAACGACACCGATCATGTAGCTGTTACCTCCCAAGTAGAGCAACATCCGATGGAAGGCGCTTCAGCAACAACCAGTGATATTGCTGTTATCGGACTTGCCGGAAGGTTCCCAGGTGCTGCCGATCCGATGAGTTTCTGGCGCAATCTGCGGGAGGGGAAGGAGAGCATTTCGTTCTTTTCCGATGAAGAATTGCGCGCTGCCGGAATTGCCGAGACGCTGCTGCGTGACTCCAGGTATGTGAAGGCCAAGGGGATGCTTGAGGATATCGAATACTTCGATGCGGAATTGTTCCATTACAGTCCGCAAGAGGCCGAACTTATGGACCCGCAGCTTCGCATTCTGCATGAACTCGCCTGGGCGAGCCTGGAGGATGCCGGATATGATCCCATGCGGTACCAGGATGCCATTGGCTTATTTGTTGGCGCAACGGTCCATTTGAACTGGGTAAACCGCCTGTTCGATTCACTGGAGGACGATACAGAACGCTGGCGGGCGGCAAATCTTAATGTACATTCCTTGAGCATGCCCATCTCATATAAGCTCAATCTGAAAGGTCCGTCGTTAACCGTAGAAACCGCCTGTTCTTCGTCTCTAGTAGCGCTACATCTAGCCTGTAATTCCCTGATGCGAGGAGAGTCGGATCTGGCGCTGGCAGGAGGGGTGTCGATCTCAGTACCCAAGAAATCGGGCTACACCTACCAGGATGGCATGATTAAATCGCCGGACGGGCACTGCAAAGCCTTTGATGCAGATGCCAAAGGGACAGTCAGCGGCGACGGTGCGGGTCTTGTGGTGTTAAAAAGGCTGGATCAGGCTGTTCGGGATGGCGATCATGTCTACGCTGTTATTAAAGGATCTGCGATTAACAACGATGGAACGCGCAAGGCTGGATTCACAGCACCTAGCGTTCAGGGACAACTAGAGGTTGTGACGGCTGCATTGGAAGCCGCAGCCGTCCCTGCGGAATCCATCAGTTACATTGAGACACATGGTACGGGCACCCCACTGGGTGATCCTATTGAGATCGAAGCCTTGTCCGGGTTGTTCCCCGCCTCCAATGGAACTGGAACAGCCATCGGGTCAGTCAAAACCAATATCGGACATCTCGATGCTGCTGCGGGAATTGCCGGATTCATCAAAACAGTGCTGGCACTGCATCACAAGCAGTTGCCTCCCAGCTTGCATTATAAGCAGGCAAATCCAGCCATCGGCTTCGACAAAAGTTCATTGTATGTCAATGCCACGCTTCAGGATTGGCTGCCGCCGGAAGGTTCGCCGCGCCGTGCCGGTGTAAGCTCCTTCGGAATCGGCGGAACCAACGCGCATGTCGTCCTGGAGGAGGCCCCGCTTTCCGTCGCCGCAGATCATTGGAACAGACAGAACCGGAATGAGGGATCACCCGAATTGTTCCTATTATCCGCTGCGACAGAAGAAGCCTTGCTGCAAAAAACAGAAGACTTGCTCTGTTATCTCAGTTCGGCAGAAGGTCAAGAGCAACAGCTTGCTGATATCGCCCATACGCTGAATACAGGCCGTCAAGAATTGAACTGCCGGGTGGCATGGGTTGCCTCGGATGCAGCTGAGCTTGCTGCCGGCCTGCGTGCTTTCCAGAGCGGAACACGCAACATTGCCCGTATCCGGGAGGCTGTGCATGTAGTATTCGCATTCCCGGGCCAAGGAACCCAGCATGCAGGAATGGCACGTTACCTGTATGATACGCAGCCGCTATTCCGGAGTGAAATGGATCGCTGCCTGGAGCTGGCCTCACCGATCTTGGCGACCGATTTACGGTCCATCTGGCTGCCGCAGCAGGGGCCGGACTCGGGAGGGTCAACACTGCCGGCAACGACTTTGAAGGCTATCGACCAGACCGAAATTGCCCAGCCGCTGCTGTTCATGGTGGAGTATGCGCTGGCCCGGCTTTTGCAGCATTGGGGCATCTCACAGGCGGCTATGATCGGGCATAGCCTCGGTGAATACACGGCGGCCTGCATCGCAGGCGTGTTGACACTGGAGGAGGCTATCCGGCTGGTGATCCGCCGATCCTCGCTAATGCAGCAGATGGAACACGGCGAGATGATTAGCATTGGCCTGGGGCATGAGCGTTTGCTTCCACTGCTGGGCGAATGGCCCGATCTGTGCGTGGCTGCGACCAACAGCCCGGAACTCACAGTGGTCTCGGGACCACCCGCATCCATTCGTGCCCTATCAGCCGAACTGCGGCAAAACGGCCACGAGCCGTTCCGTCTGCAGGTATCGCATGCCTTTCATTCCGCGATGATGGAGCCGATGCTCGGCCCCTACAGCAAAGTGCTCCAAGAAATCAAATTGGCGGCTCCGGCAATTCCGTATATCTCCAATGTTACGGGTGAGTTCATCACAGCCGAACAAGCGGTGGACCCTGAATACTATGTGAATCATGTCCGGCAAACCGTCAGGTTCTCGGAAGGTGTGACAACGCTGGCGGAACAGCTTGAGCCTGTATTTCTGGAAGTCGGCCCGGGCCGGACGCTGGGTCAACTGATCCGCCGAAATCCGGGTATCAGCAGTAACAATAAGATTCTTAGCATAATACCCAAAGCCTCCGAGGCTCAGGCCGCAGATGTTCATCTGCTTCAAGCCTTAGGCGACCTATGGATGAGCGGAGTGGCTATCAACTGGGAGAAAGTATTTGAGAACCGCAAAGGGCGGCGGGTTTCCCTGCCGGTGTACCCGTTCGAGAAGCACTATTACTGGAAATATCAGCAGGGGAAAGCAGAGAATATCCAACCGGACAGCTCGCTTTCCCGCAAACGTCCGGTTTCAGAATGGGCTTATGCCCCGGACTGGAGTGAGCAAGAGGGCAGTATGGAAGACAAACGTCCTGCCTGCAACGGACAGACGGTGCTTTTGTTCACTGAGCGGAGCCTTTTCGCTGACCAGCTTGCAAAGTTACTGGAGGAGCAAGGAGACCGCTGGATCAAGGTCTACCCCGAAGGGAGCTTTCAGAGGGAGTCTGCTGCAGAGTACACCCTTGATCCCAGCAACCCGGCCCATTATGCTCAATTGTTTGATGTGCTTGCCGAAGCCGGGATACAGCCGCCCGAACGGATCATTCATCTGTGGAGTCTCGGGTTGGAACAAGCCGAAACCTTGGTTCAGGCCCAAGTAGCGTCCGGTCGAAACGGGGAGAATCTTGCCGGCATTGAGGTGCTTAACCGCTGCCTGTACAGCGTACTGGAACTGGTTCGTGCGGCCGCTGTAGCCGCGCAAGGGAAGACGCTGGATCTTACGCTGGTCTCAAATCAAATGGAACGTGTCCATTCGAACGACATTGTAGATCCGCTAAAAGCTACCCTGCTTGGATTAGCCAGCGTTATCCCGCTGGAGTATCCGCATATCCGGGTGCATACGCTGGATCTCGACAAGGAGTCCGCCGCCGCGAATCCCGGACTTCTGCTGACACTGCCTTTCGAAGGATCGGAGGGTAAGGCTTGCCCGCTTCCCACTCGGCAAGCGCTGCGGTCCTCACACCGATATGAACACGGCTTCATCCGGGTGCCCCTTCCCCGGAGAACCCTTCCGTCTGGCGCTTTGCGCAAGGGAGCGGTGTACCTGATCACTGGCGGCCTTGGCGGAATCGGCCTTGCGCTCGCCGATTATCTGGCTAGTCAATATCAGGCCAGGCTTGTACTGGTTAGCCGCAAGCCGCATCCGGTACAGGAGCGGCTGGAGCAGCTAAGTGTGAGCGGAGCACAGGTGCATGTGGAATATGCCGATGTCGCTGACCGAGCATCGATGAAACGCGTCATTTGCGCAGCGGCGGAGCGCTTCGGCCCGCTGGACGGAGTATTCCATGCCGCAGGAGTGCCGGATGGAAGCATGATCCACATCGCAACAAGAGAACAAATCGCAGCGGTGCTGCGGCCCAAAATCGCAGGTACCACAGTTTTATATGAGGTGCTTGCAGATATGCAGCAGCCACCGGCATTTCTCCTGCTGTTCTCTTCGATCAGCGGCACGTTCGGTGCTTTCGGGCAGAGTGGGTACTCAGCGGCCAATGCCTTTATGGACGGATTCGCCCGTGCACATGCCGGGGAGTCGTCTGGAATGCGCGTAGTCAGCATGGATTGGGATGCATGGAAGGAGACGGGGATGGCTGTTGAGGCTATGAACAAATTTAACGGGTCCGACAAAGACGATTTGGATACCCCAGCCTACAAAGAAGGGCTTACGGACCTTCCGCTGCGCATCTCCCACCCGCTGCTGACCTCCAAAAGTGAGGCGGCAGGGGAGACGCAGACGGTTTATGTGTCCAGATTGTCGGCAGAGCATCATTGGGTACTGGACGGCCACCGGATGCTCGGTTCCTCCATTTTACCGGGAACAGGTTATGTAGAGATTCTCAGGGCATCGTTTGAAGAGTTAACCGGAGATACCGGCCTGAACATTGTAGAACTGTTTTTTCTACAGCCGCTTGTGGTTGAAGAGATGTGTGAGCTAAGAACCGTATGGTCCAAAAATAGCAGCGGCTGGGAATTCTCCATGTCCTCCATAGGAGCGGCAGGAGAATGGGTACAACATGCCAAAGGCTGCGCGGAGCGCCTGGAAGAGCAGACTGATCGGACACTCAGCGACACAGAGCTCAATAAGCTCCATAACTGCCTATTGGCAGCAACGGTTCCTGTAGAAGCAGATCGAACCAAGGAGGGCACGAAGGTACGCATGCAATATGGCCCTCACTGGAACAACATGCGCCGGTTCTTCCGAAACGAGAATGAAGCTGTTGCCGAATTGTCACTGCCAGAGGATCTGGCAAGGGACTCGGCTGATTACGGAGTTCATCCCGCTCTGATGGACCGGGCTACGAGCCTGCTGGGCGGACAAACGGAGGACAGCCGTGCTTATCTGCCTTTTGCGTATAAGAACCTCCAGATTCTCCGGCCGTTTCCTGCTAATCTCTGCACCATTGTGCAAGAAGGGGAACAAAGTGAAGAAGCCCGGACGTATACCTGCCTCATTACTGATCTGGAAGGCAGTGTACTCATGGAGATTGAAGAATATGTCATGAGAAAAGTCCGTGACCAGTCGCTGTCAGACAAGTTGCCTTTGGAACGCGAAGGAATGTTGCCTGCGGTCGGCAATTATCGGCTGGGATTAGCCGTACCAGGTGAACTGAACAGCCTGCATATCCTGTCTGAATACCGGATGCCGCCGGGACCGGATGAGGTAGAGATTAGAGTGGCGGCTAACGGCCTGAACTTTAAGGAAGTGCTGTATGCACTCGGTGTGCTCAAGCTGCCGGATACCTATGGTTTCAGCTTCGGCCTGGAATGCGCCGGGACGGTAACGAGGGTGGGGGCAGGCGTAACCGGTTGGCTGCCTGGAGATGAAGTGATGGCGATAGCCGGAGCAAGCTTGGGTAAATACGCGCGAGTGCCGGAAAGCTCGGTGGTGCGCAAGCCTTCCCGGATATCGTTTGCTGAAGCGGCAACCCTGCCGATTGCCTTTATGACAGCATACTACGCCCTGATTATCCGTGGACAGCTCTCCTTGCGCGAGAAAGTGCTGATTCATACGGCAACAGGCGGCGTGGGTCTGGCAGCCGTGCAAATCGCCCAGTGGGCTGGAGCGGAGATTTATGCAACGGCCGGTACCGAAGAGAAACGAGACTACCTGCGTTCCCTGGGTATCTCCCATGTGTACTCCTCTCGGGATCTTGCTTTTGCCGACCAAATTCGTAAGTCTGCCGGAAGTGTAGACGTGGTTCTGAATTCCCTGACGGGAGAGGCTGTCGAAAAAGGCCTTTCCTTATTGGCCCCGCATGGCAGATTTCTGGAAATGGGCGTAAAGGACATTATGGAGAACAGCAAGCTGGGAATGCGGATTTTCGAGAAAGGAATTTCTGTGTCAGCCATCAGCATGGACAGTGGCCTGCCAGGCTACACAAGGCTCTTCCGCGAGATTGCCCGGCATGTGGAAGACGGCACTTTTACACCGCTGCCTGTGATTCCCTACCGGTTCGCAGATACGGAAGAGGCTTTCCGGTATATGGCATCGGCCAAGCATATCGGCAAAATCGTCATTACCCAGGAACATGTTGCAGCTCAAAAGCCGGAGACGGTGCAGCTCGAGGGTGGAATGACCAACGCTGAAGGAATGGAAGTGCTTGAGCATATTTTAACCAAAGTCATGAGTACAGAGTTGTCCCACGTTCAGTGGCTGTTGTCAACGACCGACCTGAACACCCGGTATTCCTTACTTGAGGCCAACACGCCGGAGGGGATAAGACCTGCTAATAAGCCTCTTCCTGCAGGACGCAAGCGGAAACGGAAACGGATGGCTAACAGCACCGAATATGCACCTCCGCTTACACAGACGCAGAAGAAGCTGGCAGAACTGTTCATGGACTATCTGGAGCTGGAGGCGATCGGGCTGCATGACAATTTTTTCGAAGCGGGAGCAAGCTCACTTGACCTGATTCAGATTAATGCCCAAATCAATGCTTTGTCTGTCAAAGATACGTCGATTGTCAAAATGTACTCCTACCCGACGGTTCATCTGCTGGATGCCTATTTGTTCGCGGACAGGGAAGACCAGACGGACAAGAGCGAGGTTCTCAAAGATTCCGAAGACCGCAAAAGAAAAGCAAGCCGCTTGAAAACACTGGAGTCCATCAAGGGAAGAAGGTGACGTGATGAGTGAAGAGACCGCTGAGACCGGACTTGAGATTGCCATCATTGGCATGAGCGGTAAATTTCCGGGCGCGGATAATATCGAGGATTATTGGAATCTGCTGATGCAGGGCGCATCCTCCGTAACCCAATTCAGCTTCGAAGAGCTTCGGGAACAAGGGATTTCTCCAGAACGTTTGAGCCATCCCGATTACGTCAAAGCGAAGCCTTACCTGGGCAACGTATACGATTTTGATGCTTCTTTATTCGGATATGCCCCCTGGGAAGCCGAGAACATGGACCCCCAGATCCGTCTGTTCCACGAAATTGTCTATCATGCGCTAGAGAATTCGGGCTATCACCCCGACCGCTATGACGGCCAAATTGGCATGTATGCCGGAGCCCCGCTCGACCTGAAATGGACGAGTGATCATCTGTCCCGTCACGGAGACGGAGAAGATGTGCTGGAGTCGGGCATCGTGTCGAGCAAGGATTTCTTAAGCCAACTGATTTCCTACAAGCTCAATCTGACGGGACCCAGCTACACCCTGTACACCGCCTGTTCAACCTCACTCGCAGCAGTCCATCTGGCTTGCCAGGGTCTCCTGCTTGGAGACTGCAATCTGGCCGTTGCCGGAGGGGTGACGCTGGAGCAGCCGGGCAAGTCGGGTTATCTCTACCAGGAGGGCACTATTTATTCTAAAAGTGGCGTTTGCCGCCCTTTCGACAGCCGGGCCGATGGCACCATCTTCGGAGAAGGTGCAGGCGCGGTAGTGCTCAAGCGCTTCTCGGAAGCTATAGATGACGGCGACCATATCTATGCCGTGATTAAAGGCTCGTCGAGCAACAATGACGGGCGTCGAAAAGTAGGCTTTGCTGCCCCAAGCCTGGAGGGCCAGAAGGAGGTCATCCGCTCGGCCTGGAACCTTGCAGATATTGAACCGGATACCGCCGGTTACATCGAAACCCACGGTACCGGCACCAAAGTCGGTGACCCGATTGAATTTACCGCCTTACAGCAAGTGTTCGGGGAGGAGAGCCAGCACCGGCCCATCGGCTCGGTCAAGGGCAACATCGGACATCTTCATGCCGCTGCCGGGATTGCCGGCTTGATCAAGACCGCTTTGTCTCTGGAACGTGAGATGATTCCGCCGACAGCAAATTATGCTGAACCCAATCCGCTGCTGGAGATGGAGAAGTCGTCCTTTTACCTCAGCCGGGAACCCGTGGTGTGGCCTAGAGGGAAGCTGCCGCGCCGCGCAGGCATCAGTTCGTTTGGCGTTGGCGGCACCAATGTCCATCTGGTTCTCGAGGAGCCGCCAATCCGGGCGCTCAGTGAGCCGGCGGAGCTTCCGGCTGTTCTGCTTCTCTCGGCCAAAAGCCCTGCCGCCCTGGAGCGGATGCAAGGCGAGTTGGCAGATCATTTGGAGAACATATCAAGCAGCGTACCGCTGGCCGATGTTGCGTTCACGCTGCAAATGGGACGGGGGCAATTCAAATACCGGCTAGCCTGTACTGCAGTGCAGACGGAAGAGGCTGTCCGCCTTCTAAGAGGTTCTGAAGGTGTGGGAATGATTCGATCTTCTCAGGAGCGTATCCACCGTCCGGTGGTGTTCATGTTCACGGGCCAAGGCTCGCAAGTTATGGGGATGGGCGCAGAGCTGTACCAGCGCCATCTGTCCTATCGCCAGGAAGTGGACCGGTTGTCGGAGCTGCTGCGGCCGAAGCTTGGCCTTGATATCCGCCGCTATATCGGCGTGGCGGAGGCAGAACCTCTGACTCTTGCCGGCACTTCCTCCGATTCCGAGCTGGACCAGACCTGGCTTGCTCAGCCCGCATTGTTCGTTTTGGAATATGCGCTTGCCCGTGCCTGGATGAAGCTTGGTGTCCGCCCTTCACACATGGTGGGACACAGCATAGGGGAATATGTTGCGGCAACACTCGCCGGGGTCTTCACTCTTGAGGATGCTCTCGATATTGTTGTGGCTCGCGGACGACTGATGCAGTCCGCTCCAGGTGGCATGATGTTAGCCGCAGCTATTCCTGCATCTGAAGCAGGCCGGTATGTCAGTGCAGACGTATCGCTCGCAGCTATTAACCAGCCGGGATTATGCGTATTCTCAGGCGACGAAGAAGAACTGCGGCTGCGGCAGGAGGAGTGGAGCCAAGCGGGGATTTTCACGGCAAGGCTGAACACCTCTCATGCGTTTCACTCTGCACGGATGGATGCCGTTCTGGAGCCGTTCGGCGAGGTTCTCCGCTCCAAACACCTGAATACACCCGAGCTGCCGTTCTATTCCTGTCTGACCGGTGAACCTGTCACTAGCGAGATGGCAGTAAATCCCGAGTATTGGACCGCGCAGCTTCGCGGGACGGTGAACTTCTCGGCGATGATCAGCGGCTGTCTAGCCAATGAGGACAATGTCTTCCTTGAAATAGGCCCAGGCCAGACGTTATGCCGTCTGGCGAAAGCTCAGACCGGAAGCGACCAGCTGGTGCTGTCCAGCCTGGGGGCCACGGCAGCAACAAGTGAAGCAGTCGTTTTCGTGCAGACCTTGTCCCAGCTATGGCTGGCCGGGGTACCCGTCCAGTGGGAGGAGCTCTATCCGCCGCAGTCCCGCCGGCGGCTGCCCCTGCCTATGTACAGCTTTGACCGGCAGACCTATCTGCCTAGGCCAACGCTTCCAGGGCCACTCCGGGCGGCAACGGCGGAGCAGAACATTTCCTTGCTCTATCTGCCTGCATGGAAGCAGGAGCCGCTCCCGGATGCACCAAATAATACCCGTTCGCATCCTCTAACCTGGCTCATTCTGCGGGAAGAAGGCCGGGCAGTCGAGCGATGTAAAGAACGGCTTGTTGAACAGGGAGACCGCTGTATCGAGGTGCTGGCTGCTGCGCAGTATCGACGGCTCGCACCGGATCTGATCGAGCTGAATCCGGTCCATGCCGGGGATTACCAGCGGCTCGCCGGTGACCTGCGAAGGGACGGCATTATCATCGACCGCATTCTCCATGCCTGGATGCTGGAAGAGCAGCCGCAGCCCGGAATTCTGTCCGCTGCAGAGATGACGGGAGCAGCCGCAGCCGAGCGCGGATACCTGTCGCTCATTCATCTAGTCCCTGCCCTGGATAAGGATCTCTGCGGAGCGCAAGTCCAGCTAACGGTGGCGGCCAGCCGGATCTTTACGATCTTCGGAGCAGGAAGAGGTGAGGCGGAACGACGGGCCATCCTTGGGCCAATCCTGACCTTGGGCCAGGAGCAGCCGGGCTGGCAGGGCCGGCTGGTTGACTTCCAGCCTGAGGAGCCCGAAAGACGTCTGACAGACAAGCTTTGGCTGGAACTCATGTCGCCTCCCGGTACTTCGATAGTAGCTGCTTACCGGGGCGGGACGCGGCTGGTGCAGGCTTTTGAACCATTTACAGCTCCAATTCAATTGGGTGAGCCTGCTATCTTCTCCGAAACAGCGGCAGCAACACCCGGGGAGGTTTATCTGGTTGTCTCTCCCGCTGGTGGCGCGGAGTTGATCCGCAGCTTTTTGGCAGCCCGGCCTGGTGTGGAGGTCATAGCATCCGAAGGTCTCGGATCAGATCAGCTTCGTCAGGCCATTGCGGCAGCGGTTGGAATCTGCGGCCGGATTGACGGGGTGGTATACGAACCGGAGCTGCAAGCCTTGGAATGGCGGACACTTGCGGCGTTGTCTGCGGCGGCGAACCCCAAGGTTCCGGCGCCCCGCACCTTCCAGGAACTGAACAAGCTGCTGCAGAGCTGCGGTGCTGAGATCGGTTTTGGCTGGCTATTATCTTCCTTGTCTTCCGTAGTTGGCGGACTGGGCCTCACCGAACTGGCAGCGGCAGCAGGCGTGCTTGATGCCGCTGCGGAAGATGCGGGCAGCGGGAATATCCCCTGGCTGTCGCTGAGCCGGGATTTCATCCGCAGCACGGCAGCCCCGGGTCCGGGCATTACCCGGGAACAGGAATATGCCTTATATGAGCAACTGTGGCCGATCCGGGGACAGATCAGCCGGGCCATTATTTCTGCTCAGCCTCCAACATTCCGGTTGAAGATCGCCTCAGAGGAACAGCCACTTCCGGTGGAAGCCCATCCCTCCGCCCATCCTTACGATGCTGCGGGCAGTCGCGAGCGCCCGGCTTATCTGGGAGCATACAAACCTCCAGTGACGGAGCAGGAGGCTATCATCTGTGAGATTATCGCCGAATTGCTTGGAGTACATCCGGTGGGTGTGGACGACCATTTTTACGATTTGGGTGGACATTCGCTGCTGCTGATACGACTCCTGTCACGAATCAAGGATGTGTTTCGCGCCGAACTGCCGCTTCGTACCGTGATGGAGAATCCAACGGTGGAAGGGATGATCCACAGCTTGGTGAGCGAGTGGGGAGATGCCGGAACCTTAGCGGACATTGCAGATGCCTACCGGGAATATCAACGGCTGGCCTATGAAGGTGTACAGTGAGCAGAATTCAGGACGGAGGAAGAATGATGGAACAGAGGATTGGCGTTATAGGCTCAGGTGTGATGGGAAGCGGCGTAGCCCAAGTCTTCGCTCAAGGAGGGTACGACACGGTAGTTGTAGATGTATCCGAAGCGCAGATGCGCCGAACCCGGGAGAAGATCCGGGAGAGCCTTCGTTTTCAGAAAATGATGACGGGTGTGGCCCCGCGGGAACGTGCTGAGGTGGTGCTGGACCGCATCCACTTCACCCAGGAGATCGAAGACCTCGCTGCGTGTTCGTTCGTGGTGGAGAATGTGACCGAGAGCTGGGAAATCAAGCAGACGGTATACGAACAGCTTAACAAGGTCTGCGCGAAGGATTGTATTCTGGGGGTCAACACGTCGGCGATTTCAATCACACGAGTTGCCGCATTGGTGGAACGCCCCGAACGGGTTGTCGGGATTCATTTCATGAATCCGGTGCCGCTCAAACCTATGGTTGAAGTCATCAAAGGATACCATACCACCCCGGAGACGCTGCAGATGACGCAGGAAATGCTGGGAACCCTCGGCAAGCAAAGCGTAGTCGTTGACGACTCGGTCGGGTTTGTGACGAACCGGGCGATGATGATTTTTGTCAATGAGGCCATCTTTATGGTGCAGGAGCAGGTAGCTTCCTCGGAGGACATTGATATTTTGTTCAAACAGTGTTTCGGGCACAAGATGGGCCCCTTGCAGACAGCCGACCTCATTGGTCTGGACACCATTCTCAAGTCACTTGATGTACTTTACGAAGGCTATAACGACAGTAAATACCGCCCTTGTCCCTTGCTCAAAAAAATGGTTGATGCCGGGCTTCACGGTATGAAATCCGGTCAGGGTTTTTATTCTTACAATTGATTACAGGAGGCTGATCCCCTATGAATCATGAGGAAATCAAAGTACAGGTGACTACATTTCTTACCCGCTCGCTGCGTACCAAGGAACTTAAGGAGGACGATAACATCCTGGAGCTGGGCCTTGTGCATTCCCTGTTCATGATCCAGTTGATTATGTTCATCGAGAAGACCTTTCATCTGGAGCTGGAAGAAGAGGATTTGGATATGGACAATATCAAGACGGTCCGCGATCTGGTAGTTCTGATTGAACGCCATCAACCTACGGGAGCTGAAATCTAATGACTACGCCACTAAAAGCGACCTCCATTCCTACCGCCCTTACCATCCGCCAGTTTGTTGACACGCACATCCTGCCGCAGGCCGCCCAGATGGATCAGGAGCAGGAGATTCCGCGCTCATTGTTCACTGAGATGGCAGCCGAAGGACTTACAGGCCTTGCGATTCCAGAAAAATATGGGGGAACTGCCGTCGACTACGCCACACTTGGAGCCATTCATGAGGAGTTGGGCCGCGGATATGCCTCGGTGCAGAATGCCTGTACTGTGTTCGGCATGGTCTGCAAACCGCTGGCGCGGTTTGGGTCGGAAGCCCAGAAGCAAAAATGGCTGCCCGCCATCGCGGCTGGCGGGGTAATTCCGGCGATAGCAATCACCGAACCGATGGTGGGCAGCGATATTGCCAAGCTGGAGACGGAAGCGGTTCAGGAAGATGGACAAATCATCCTGAATGGCCGCAAAAAGTACATCACGCTCGGGCAAATCGCCGATTTGTTCCTGGTGTTCGCCCGCTTGAACGGGCGCGGGGTCGCTGTACTGATGGAACGGGGAACTCCCGGTTTGCAGATTGATCCTATGCGGGGGCTGATGGGGCTGAGGGCCAATATGGTTGCCGAGCTGACCTTCGAGCATTGCAGTGTGCCTGTGGATAATTTGGTTGGCAAAATCGGCTTCGGCTTCACCCATGTGGCGAACTATGCGCTGGACGAAGGCCGTTACACCACCGCCTGCGGCAGCGTCGGGTTAGCACAGGTCTGTCTGGAGCAAAGCATCCAGTATGCCGGAGAGCGGTTCCAGTTCGGTGAACCCCTGCGCAAGCATCAGCTTGTGCAGAAGATGCTCAGCGAAATGATTACCGAGTCCAAAGCCGCCCGCGAGCTGTGTGCCGCCGCCGGGAGACTGCGGGAGCAAGGTGATCCGGCGGCCATCACAGAGACCTTGGTCGCCAAGTACCATGCTTCCAAAACGGCTGTCCATGCAGCAGATCATGCCTTGCAAATACACGGCGCTTCAGGCTGTATGAGCGGCAATCCGGTAGAACGGTTCTACCGGGATGCCAAGATTATGGAGATTATTGAGGGGACTTCACAGATGCATGAGCTGCAAATCGCACGCACCTTCCGTTTGTGACACTATGCCGCAACTTTGGCAGAAGGGTGAGGATCGGATGAACAATCAAGCAGACCTGGCTTTATTATTCCCTGGATCAGGGTCCCAATATAAAGGAATGATGCGGAGCCTATATGAATCCTCGCGCATGGTGCAGGACACCTTGCATGAGGCAGACGACATTCTCGGTTTTGAATTATCCCGGCTGATGATGGAGGGCAGTACGGTGAAGCTGAACCGGATCGGGCATATGCTGCCGGCCATCTGTGCGGCGAGTGTTGCCCATTACCGCCTATACCGGGAGCAAGGCGGACCGCTTCCAGCCTATATGGCGGGACACAGTCTGGGCGAATATTCCGCACTAATTTGCAGCGGTGCCTTGTCCTTCAGGGACGGGCTAATGCTGGTCCGCTTCCGTGCCCGACTGGCGGAAGCGGTTATAGACACCACGGGCGGCGCCATGAGTATTATGAAATCGGTTGATCCTGCACAAGTCGCATTGCTGTGCCTGAAACTGCAAGCCGAGGGGCGGGAGGTCAGCATTGCCTGTCAGAACTCCCGCAGCCAGATCGCGGTTTCCGGTCAAGACGCTGCACTGGTCGAGCTGGAGCAGCGGGTAACAGAAGCGTCAGATTATGCACAGATCAGCCACTTGATCGGAAGCGCCCCTTATCATTGTGCTCTAATGCAGCCGAGAGCCGCTGAAATGACGGAGGAACTGCTCAAGTATAACTGGAGCCTTCCGGCATGTCAGCTTCTGTCCAATGTAACCGGACGGCCTTATACATCTATCCAGGAGATGCAGGGGCTGCTGGCGCAGCAGCTATACAAACCGGTGCTGTGGCAGAACTCCATCATGTATCTGCTGGAGAACGGTGTTCAGACATTCATTGAAATGGGTCCGCAAAACATCCTCAAAACACTGATGCCCGAAATTTCTGAGCAGACCCGTGTATATGCCCATGATGAAAAGGTGGACCGGATGACCATTAGAGATCACATAGCCGCTTCTTCAGCCACTCCTGTGCCCAGGCACAAGGCTGAGACAAGCCCGCCTGCCGCAGATTTGCGGCTTAAAGCAATAAGTATGTGTCTCACCCATGCCATGACCACCCGCAATAACAACCAGGCTGATGTTCCGGTTATGCCGTCCTTGGAGCTGTATACGCAAGTCAAACGGATGAAGCATGAGCTGGATCAAGGGGAAATAACACTTGGAGAAGAGCATGTTGACCTGGCAATATCCATGCTGCAGGCTGTGTTTGAAGATAAGCGTACCCCGGACAGTGAACGGGAGCTTCGATGGCTGCAGATCAAGGAAAAGACCGGTGTGGAGCGGCAAGCAGAGATTACTTCCATTGTAAGGAGGGAAGCGGAATGAGTCTGCCTACTGCAGAGAACGAATTGCTGCATACGCTGCGCGGCTTTAATGATACCGCTGCGCCTTATTCACAGGACACCACCATTGTCCAGCAGTTTGAAGCACGCGTGGCGGAGCAGCCGCTCGCACCTGCTGTATACGTGAAGGAGGCAATCTACACTTACGGGGAATTGAACCGTGCGGCGAACCGGCTGGCTCATGCGCTGCGGTCAAGCGGTGCCGGAAACGGGTCGATTGTCGCCTTAATGCTTGAGCGTTCTTTTGACATGCTGGTTGCCATATACGGAGTACTCAAAGCCGGAGCCGCGTATTTGCCGCTGGATCTGGAGAGTCCGCCTATGAGGCTGCAGACCATGCTGTCTGACAGTGCCCCGGGCTGGGTCATTACGGAGGGAGGCGTTTCCCGTCCGTCTGTGCTGCCTGCAACAGCAGAATGGGTCCCACTAGATAGTCTGGCAGATCGTGATCTGCCCGAGACGAATCTGCCGGACGGACCAGAACCAGGTGACCTGGCTTATGTAATCTATACATCCGGTTCCACCGGCAACCCCAAGGGTGTGCTTGTGGAACATGATGCCTTGACCAACCGGATCGAATGGATGCAAAAAGCCTTCCCCATTACCCACAAAGATATCCTGTTCCAAAAAACAGTGTATACGTTTGATGTCTCGGTCTGGGAAATGGTCTGGTGGTCAACCGCTGGCGCTGCGGTCTGTCTTCTGCAGCCTCGCAAAGAGAATGATCCGCGCATGTTCGTGAGACTGATCGAGAAAACAGGGATTACTGTCATTCATTTTGTTCCCTCTGTATTGCGTTTGTTCCTTGAATATATCGGCAGCGATTTTGCACTGGAACGCTTGCGCAGCCTGCGTTATGTCTTTTGCAGCGGAGAAGCGTTGACCGTCCCGCTGGTTAGTCAGTTCTATCATACCTTCCTAGCCGAACAAGGAGTGAAGTTGATCAATCTCTATGGTCCTACGGAAGCGGCGATTGATGTCACCTATCATGTCTGCGAGCGGGATGCTCTGGACCAGCCAGTTCCCATCGGACGCCCCATTGACAACATCCGCTTGTATATTCTGAGGGATGATTTGACGCATGCATCTATTGGAGAGACGGGACAGCTATATATCTCAGGAGTGGGGCTGGCACGCGGATATCTGAACCAGCCACAGCTAACGCTGGAGAGATTCGTGCCCAATCCCTATGAACCCGGACAGCGCATGTACCGTACAGGCGATCTCGCCTCATGGACTATGGAGGGGGAGGTCATGTATGCCGGACGGGAGGACGATCAGATCAAGCTGCGGGGACTGCGCATTGAGTTGGGTGAAGTGGAGAGCTGTTTGCTCCGAGCAGCCCATGTAAAAACCGCCGTTGCCGGGGTGCGCATAGGGGATGCCGGGGAACAATTCCTAACCGCCTTTGTGGTTGCGGCTGCAGACGCGGAGCCCATTCCGGAACAGGACAAGCTGCGGGCGCTGCGCGCCGAGCTTGCGATGTATTTGCCTGCGTATGCGATTCCGACAGAGATCATCTGGATGGATGAAATTCCACTGAAACCAAACGGCAAGGCAGACCGGAGCCTCCTGCTTGCCATCCACGGAGGTAAGGCCGCACAAAGCTAAGGGGGCGGAATGGAAGATGATAAACAATGAGCTGTATGACAGATTATTGCGCAACAAAGGCATTTCAGTTCCGGGGCACAAGCACACCGCAATTACCCGTACAGGAGAGTCTGGTTCCTTCGGCTTGTCCCCCGCGCAGCGCGGGATCTGGTTCCTCCAGCAGCTGCATCCGGGCAGCGCCGCCTTCAATAACAGCGCGGTGCTGAAGATCGAAGGGAACCTCGACACAGACTGCATGCGGGCAGCACTGCGCTCCCTGCTGGAGCGCCACGAACTGCTGAACATGAATTACAGACTGCACCAGGGCGAACCGTGCGCCTGTCCTCACGCAGGAGACTTAGCTTTTGAAGTAGTGGGAGCGGAGGGCGGTGGCAAAGCCGCTTCTTCCGAATGGCTGCATGCCGAAATCACACGTATTGCAGGCAGTCCGATAGACCTGGAGCATGATCCGCTAATTTCTTTTACACTGCTGCAGGTGAGTGAGCAGGAGCATATCTGGATCATCCGCATGCACCATATTGTAGCGGACGGCTGGTCCAAGGGGATTCTCTTTCGTGACTTCACACATCTGTATGAAGCAGAGTTGAACCGGACAGCACCAGACTTGCAGCCGCTTACGATCCAGTACCGGGACTATGTAAGGTGGCTTGAGAGCCGGAGGGAAGAAACGGCGTATTCACGGGATCTGGCATTCTGGCTGGACAAGCTGGAAGGCGCGCCTCCTATGCTGGACATACCCGCCGATTTTAAACGGCCAAGCTCCATGTCGGGCTTGGGAGGGATGGAGTCGTTTCGGATAGAGCCTGACGTGTATGAGCGCATTGGCAGCTTCTGCCGGAAGGAACGCTTATCGGTGTTTCATTTCCTGCTGACCGTCTTCAAGACGCTGCTCTTCCGGTACTGTGCAGAAGAAGATTTGCTTGTTGGAACTCCGGTAGCCGGACGGACAAGAACCGAGCTGGAGCCGCTGATAGGGATGTTCGTGAATACTGTGGTAGTCCGTACGCAACCGCGGGACGACCTGTCTTTTATAGACTATGCAAGGAGCGTTCAGGAAGAGGCTTTGCTGGCTTTTGACCATCAGGACCTGCCGTTCGATCTGCTTGTCGAGAGACTGAACCCGGACCGCGAGCGAAGCGTACAGCCCGTCTTTCAGACCATGTTCCAGCTCGATAATCTGGAGATACCTGTTATGGAAGCGCAAGGTCTCCGCTTATCAGCCGTCCCGCTGGACATCGGAATTGCCCAGAATGATCTGTCCGTATCCTGCTGGGAGGAGGACGGAGGACTGCAGGGGACTTTTGAATTCAGCTCCGATCTGTTCACAAGAGCAACGATGAGACGAATGATCGGGCATTTTATCCGGCTGGCGGTGGCAGCTCTGGACAATCCGCAGGAGACGCTTGGACGGTTTAATCTGCTGGAGGCCTCAGAAGAGAAGATGATTTTACGGACATGGAACGAAACAGAGCAGCCAATACCGGAACAAGGATTTGTAAGGTGGATTGAGCGCAGAGCTGTCCAAACTCCAGAGAAATGCGCGGTGCTAGAGGGAGAACATGCACTTAGTTACCGCGGCCTGAACCAGTGGGCGAACCGTCTTGCGGCACAGCTTATGGACAAAAGCCTGTACGCGGAGACGCCGGTGATCGTCTGCCTTCCCTCCTCGGGACGTTTTGTGGCGGCTGCACTTGCCGTATCCAAAGCAGGAGGAGCCGTGGTGCCCGTTGATCCTGCGATGCCCCGGGAACGTATCCGGCAGATGGTGGAGGAGCTTGGCGACGTGTATGCACTTAGTGATGCCGTCCATTCCGAGTTGCTGTCGCTCCCGCCAGAACGGGTAATCTTGCTGGAGGAACCGATCCCAGTGTTCGGTGAGCAGGACGAGCGGGGACCGGACAACGGATTATCGCCGCAGGCGCTCGCTTTTATCATCTTTACTTCCGGTTCCACAGGGGTTCCTAAAGGAGTCCTTCTGGAGCGGCGCAGCATCGATAATCTGGTCCACTCCTTTCTTTCATCGTACCAGGCGACGGACTTGGATCGTCTGCTGCCGATTACATCGGTTGCTTCAGCCAGTTTCATCGGAGAGTCGCTGCCGATTCTGGCTGCTGGAGGGACTCTCGTCTTGCCGGATACCGAAACCGTGCTGCACCCTGGCAAGCTGCGGGCCTACATGGAGCAGCATCACATTACGATCCTCAGCACCGTACCCTCTATGATTCGGCGCTTGAATAGCGACGGCGGAACCTCTTCCCTGCTTCGCCTCATTCTGAGTGGTGGAGAGACTCTGCTGCCCACGCATGTGGACAGGCTGCGCGGAATGGATATTGCCAACGGGTATGGACTATCAGAATCCGGCGTGTGCAGTACGTATAAGTTACTGAAGCCCGTCCAGGACGGGGAGCAAGCCGTTTCCGCCTCACTGGGCAGACCGGTAGCCAATCAGCAAGTCTATGTGCTGGACTCTCATCTACGGCCGGTTCCGATTGGGGTCAAGGGACAAATCTGCATCTCTGGACACGGATTGGCCCGTGGATATTTGAATCGCCGTGACTTGACCGAAGCGGCATTTGTTCCCCATCCATTCCGCCAAGGCGAACGGCTGCTTCTGACAGGGGATACCGGATATTTGCTCCCCGGCGGCGAGCTTGCCTTTATCGGCCGCAGTGACCGGCAGGTCCAAATCCGCGGGTACCGGATTGAACTAAGTGAAGTAGAGCGGCATTTGTGCACGTTCCCGGAAGTCGAAGAGGCAGCCGTGCATCCTCAGCCCGATTTTGAAGGCAACCTGCGGCTGATCGCGTATTATACGGTCCGCAGCCAAGCGAGCATTATCGGCCAGCAATTGGCCCATTGGCTGGAGTCGCGGATTCCTTCATATATGAAGCCAGCTGCTTATATTCATCTGGAGCATATTCCCTACAATGCCAATGGCAAGCTGGAGGTTTCTGCCCTTCCACAGCCTGGCGAGAGCCTTGCCTGTAACGGGGCCGCCTATGAACAGCCCCAGACCGCCGCAGAGAAAACCATCGCAAAAGTCTGGGAGGAGATTCTTCAGCTCCGGCACTTTGGCGTGGAAGACAACTTTTTTGATCTGGGCGGACATTCGCTGCTGCTCGCCAAAGTGCATGACCGGCTCAGCCGGGAATTTTCCGTTCCGCTGACGCTGGTGGATTTGTTCAAATACCCGACGGTCCGTTCACTTGCCGGATATCTCAGCGAAGACTCGCGCGATGCTCTGGGGACTGACATTTACGAGACGGCCGCGAAGCAAAAAAACGCATTTCTCCGTTACCGGAAAACAGCTTCTTCCGTAGCGGTTCGCAGCACCACAGAGAAGGAGGAATAGATGCTATGAGTCATCCTGAGTATCCTTATAACGGAAATGAAATTGCGGTCATCGGCATGGCGGGAAGGTTCCCTCAGTCCGAGAACCTGGAGGCCTTCTGGCGGAATCTGACCGAGGGGAAAGAGTGTATTTCCCATTACTCCAGCCGGGAACTGGAGGAGGCAGGCATTGACCCCGGAATACTAAGTCAGCCGAATTATGTCCGGGCCAAAGGGGAAATCGGCCAGCTCGATGCATTCGATGCCGCTTTTTTCGGGATCAATCCCAAGGATGCGGAGCTTATGGACCCCCAACATCGGATGATGCTCGAATGTGCTTGGGAAGCGCTGGAGCATGCTGGCTACCAATCCTCGGAATGCGGAGGCTCCGTGGGCGTTTTTGCCGGAAAAAGCATGAGCTCATATCTGTTCCTGAACCTCTATCCTCACATTCAAAAAATGCTGGCCACCGGCAATTTGCAGGCAGCCATCGGCAATGACAAGGACAGTATGGCTACAACGATCTCCTATCGCCTGAACCTCAAAGGCCCGTCTATGGCGGTGCAGTCTTCGTCGTCCACCTCTCTGGTCTCCGTCTGCATGGCAGCACAGAGCCTGTTGACCTATCAATGTGACATGGCGCTGGCTGGTGGCATCACGGTTGGCCCGCCTGAACGTGCAGGCTACCTGTTTGAGCCTGGAGGAATTATGTCGGCGGATGGGCACTGCCGCGCTTTTGACGAGAACAGCAGCGGATTTGTTCCGGGCAACGGTTATGGTCTTGTCGTGCTGAAACGGCTGGATGAAGCGATCCGCGACAAGGATCATATCTGGTCAGTCATCAAGGGATTTGCCGTCAACAATGACGGAGCGGATAAAATCAGCTATACCGCGCCAAGTGTAGGCGCACAATCAGAAGTCATCGCTTCGGCCCAGGCGCTGGCAGAGGTTCACCCGCAGACGATCGGTTACGTTGAAGCGCATGGCACCGGCACCCGAATGGGAGATCCCATTGAAATAGAGGCGTTGACCCAAGCGTTCCGCCTTGGCACGAATCAGCGCGGGTATTGCCCGATCGGTTCGGTCAAAACGAACATAGGGCATCTCGATTCTGCCGCCGGCATTGCCGGATTCATCAAAGCGACGCTCATGCTGCACCACAAACAAATTCCGCCGACGCTGAATTATGAGCGCCCTAATCCGGCGATTGACTTTGACGGCAGTCCTTTTTTCGTAAATACAGGGCTTACGGATTGGCCCGAGCAAGCCTACCCGCGCCGCGCCGGAGTGAACTCGCTCGGCATGGGCGGCACCAATGCCCACGTGGTCCTTGAAGAGGGTCCACGTATGTACAGTGCACCAGCCGCGCCGGGGTGGCATATTCTTCCAGTATCAGCGAAATCCGAGACCTCCCTGGCTGGTAATCTGTCCCGGCTGCAGCACTATTTACGCGAAGAGACGCAGACGACATTAGCGGATGTAGCATATACACTGTCGGTTGGCCGGCAGGCTTTTGGGACCAGGGCGGCTGTGGTCTGCTCCACGCAGGAAGAAGCTGTCCTGGCAATGGAAGCGGCCGACCCGCAAGCGGTATACCAGGGAGAAAGTCCTTCCAGGAACCGTCCTGTGGTGTTTATGTTCACGGGGCAAGGCTCGCAATATATGGGGATGGCGGCAGGCCTATATGCTGCTGAGCCGGTATTTCGCGAGTATTACGACCGCTGCGCAGTGCAGATCCAAAGCCTGACAGGGATGGATATCAAGCTATTGATGCAATCCGTTAAGAATCACCCGCAAACACTGGATGTGAACGAGACCGCGCTTACCCAGCCGCTGTTATTTGCTGTTGAGTACGCAATGGCCCAGCTCCTGATCAGCCGGGGACTTCGTCCACAGGCCATGATCGGCCATAGTCTGGGAGAGTACGCCGCAGCCGCAATCGCAGGTGTGTTCCGTCTCGAAGATGCCGTTATGCTGGTCTGCCGCAGGGCAGAGTGGATGTCCCGGACCGAAAGAGGAGCGATGCTGGCAGTTGGGCTCAGCCGTGAGGCAGTAAACGGATATCTACAAGAGAGAATTACGCTGGCAGCGGTCAACAGCCCAAGTCTATGCGTGTTGTCGGGAGAAGAAGCCGCCATTGCCGGACTGGAACAGCGGCTGACGGAAGAAGGGGTTTTTAATAAAAAACTATCCACCTCTCATGCCTTCCACTCGCCGCTGATGCAGCCGATGGCCGCCACTTACCGTGAGTTGTTAATGCAGGTGGAATTAAAGGAACCCTCTGTTCCAATAATGTCCTGTCTTACCGGTACCTGGCTGAAGGCAGAGGAGGCTATCGATCCCGAGTACTGGACACGGCATATTCTCGACCCGGTTGTCTTTATGGATGGACTTGGGGCCCTGCTGCGCGAAGGAAACCGGTTGTTTGTGGAAGTAGGACCAGGCTCCACATTATGTGGTCTGGGGCGGCAGAACCCGGCAGCGGCTGAAGACAGCGTGTGGGTGCCCGCCTTGCGTTCTGTCCACGGACAGGACGAGGACACGCAGGTGCTGGCACAGGCTATAGCCAACCTATGGGTATGTGGTGCAGATCTGGACTGGGGGCTTTATTTCGGAAATGAGACGCGCCGACGGGTCCCGCTGCCAACGTATGCGTTCTCCCGGCACAGCTACTGGGTATATCCCGAAGCTGCCCCGTCCGGCTCAAATGCCTCGGTTTCGGTTACGGTAGGGACACAAGCATCCGGGATATCCGTACCGTTCAGTCCCATTCCCGAGCAACGTCAAACCGGATCACGCCATGCCCGGCCCAAGGTAACGGCAGCGTACCGTGCGCCGGAGGGGAGCATTGAGCAGCAGCTTGTGGAGATTTTGGAACGGGAGCTTCATATTCAACCGGTGGGTGCGGATGATAACTTTTTCGAGCTGGGAGGCCATTCACTGCTGGCCACCCAGGTACTTGACCGGATTCGGCAAGCTTTGGGCGTGCAACTGTCCATCGAGAACATCTTTCTGCATCCGACCGTAAGCGGAATGGCTCAAGTGCTGGAGAACACCTCCGGAGGGACCCGCAAAGAGCAATCCATTGCAAGTTTGTTCCAGGAAATGGCTGCTATGAGCAGTGGCGAAATCGCCAGCAGCCTTGCAGAGGACAAACTCAAACCGAGCGGAGGGAAGGGGTAATGGCCGAACAAGTAGCCTTATCCTCATTGTCGCCTGAGCAAAAACAATGGTTCCGGCTGCAAATGCGTGAACGGGGCATTCCCGTGCTGCAAATTCCCTTGGAAAAACAAACACGCGATGGCAATGGATTACCGTTGTCTTACAGCCAGGAGCGTTTATGGCTGATGGAGCAGCTCGGCGGCACCGCCTCCAGTTATCATCTGCATCAGGCAATCCGAATTACCGGTGCTCTTAAGAAGGGGCATTTGGAAGCCAGCCTGCGCCTGCTGGCGGCCGGTCACGAGAGCTTCCGGACCTCATTCACCGCCACGGAGGGGAAGCCGCAGCAGCACATCGCCGCCGACAGCGTCATTCCGCTGCTGCAGGTCAAGGTCACAGGGACAACAGAAGCGGAGCGGCTGCGCCAGGTCGAACAAGCGGCTCAGCCGCTGCTTACGCAGCCGTTTGATCTCGGCAGGCCGCCATTGCTGCGCGCCGGATTGTACGAGCTGGCAGAGGATGACCACATGCTTGTGTTCGTCATTCATCATATTGTTGCCGATGGCTGGTCGCTTAGATTGCTTACAGAAGAATGGGTGCAGCTCTATAACGTATTATGCAAAGGTCAGAGCCTACCGCATAATCAGCGTGAATACGACTATGCCGATTATGCCTGCTGGCAGAGAGAATGGATGCAGGCAGAGATGCTGACGGAAGGTCTGCATTACTGGAAGGAGCAGCTGCGGGGCGCAGATCCTTTCTATACAATTCCTTCACACCGCCCGCGCCCGCGCTTGCTGACCTCGGGCGGAGATAGCTGCACGCTGCGGATCGAAGCGGAGGAGCTTGAAGCGCTCAGAGTTCTCGCAAGGTCTGCAGGCGCTTCGCTCTTCATGACTGTACTGGCTGCCTTTAACGTGCTGCTGTACAAATATACCGGCAGGGGAGATGTTGTGGTCGGCACTCCGACGGCGGGAAGATGCCGGGAAGAAACCGAAGAGATGCTGGGCTGCTTCGTGAACAATGTGGTGTTAAGAACGGATATCCGCAAAGCAGGCAGCTTCACAGAGGTCCTGCAACTGACCATGCAGACAGTGCTTGGAGCTCTGAAAGCTCAGGAAATCCCGTTCGAGCATGTACTGGATGCATTGAATCCGCCCCGGGACATGGCTTATTCGCCTTTATTCCAGCTCTTTTTTATCTTCCAGCAAGGCGGCATGTCATTGGATCAACTGGACGGTGCTGTCTGCACGCCGCAGAAGTGGACTCAGCCGTCTGCGAAATTCGATATCACACTGGAAGTTATCGAGCATCTCCACCATTTGGATGTAATGCTGGAATACAACACCGATCTCTATGACAAAAGAATAGCAGAAGGTCTGCTCGCCAACTATGTCTGGATGCTTGGGAATTTGCCGGCGAAAGCGCAGCAGACGCTCCCGCAGCTTCCATTAATTTCTCCGTTTGAAGAAGCGGAGCTGCATAAGGCAGGCATCGGCCCGGGTGTTGTTTACCCGGATCGATCGACCCTGTATTCACTGGTGGAGCGGCAAGCCGCAGCCAATCCGTCGGCCGTGGCTATTGTATGCGGCCCTCGTTCCTATACTTATGCCGAATTGTATGGGGCGGCAGAGCGGTTAGCAGCCTATTTACAGTTCTCTGTCGGCGCAGGGCCGGGCCACCGCGTTGGCATCTGTGCCCGTCCTTCGTTCGAGCTGGCGGCAGGCATCCTAGGCATTCTGATCAGCGGCAGCGCTTATGTTCCGCTCGACCCGGCCTTTCCAGAGCAGCGGCTGCAATACATCGCGGGCCACGCCGAACTGGACTGCATTCTGGTAGATCATCCTGCGGAAGCCGAGCGGTTCGGCGACCATCGTTGCTGCGACATCAGCCCAGGTAGCCCGTGTTGGCAGACTAATCGTGCTCTGTCTGACTCCAAGGCATCTGAAAGACCGCATCACGCTTATATGATTTATACCTCCGGGAGTACAGGCCAGCCCAAAGGGGTAGCCGTGACTCACCGGAATGCGGTCCATTTCCTATATGCCATGCAGGATCTGCTGCATATGACATCCGAGGATTCGCTGTTGTCTGTGACGACATGCTCGTTTGATATTTTCTTGCTCGAACTGTTTTTGCCATTATCCGCAGGGGCAACGCTGATCTTCCCACAGAAGGGTAGCAGCAGCGATCCAGGACTGCTTATGGAGAATATGAATCGTTATAAGCCGACCTTTATGCAGGCAACACCGGTATTGTGGCGGCTGCTGCTGGCAGAGGGCTGGAAGGGTTCGGAGCACATGACTATACTCTGCGGTGGTGAGGAACTGAAGCCGGAGCTTGCTGCACAATTGTTGCACCGGGGTAAGGCGGTATGGAATCTGTACGGTCCCACCGAAACAGCGGTATGGTCTCTGGCCCACAAGCTTACGCCGGATGACCTCCTGTACAAAGTCCCGATTGGCAGACCCATCGGACGTACAACCTGCTTGGTATTGGATGAAGCGCTGGCTCTTGTGCCATTCGGAGCCGAAGGCACACTGTACATCGGAGGTGACGGCGTAACGGACGGCTATCACCGTCAGCCGGAGCTGACCGCGCAGAAGTTCATCATGAACCCGCTGGACAAGGCGGGAGGGCGGCTATTCAATACGGGGGACCGGGTCCGGCTGCTGCCTGGAGGAGAAATGGTCTATCTCGGCCGTAAAGACCAGCAGTTCAAGCTGCGGGGCTTCCGTATCGAGCCTTCTGAGATTGAACAGCAGTTGAACCTTCAGCCAGAGATTGCGGCAAGCGCCGTGGTCGCTTGCGACGACGGACAGGGAGAACAACTGTTGGCTGCGTATTGGGTACCGTCCCCTTTAGCCTCTGGCAAGGAGACCATTCCTGACGAGGCAGACTGGAAGGAAACACTCCGCGAGGTACTTCCCAGTTATATGATCCCGGCACGTTTTGTTAAGCTTGCTGAGCTGCCTTTGACACCAAACCGCAAGGTAGACCGGCAATTCCTTTCACGGCTGCCGCTGGACAAGGCGGTATTAACCCGCAGTTACACAGCGCCGCGAAGCACAACTGAGATCCGGCTCGCCGAGGTATGGGGAGAGGTGCTGAACCTGACCAGCGTCGGAATACATGATCATTTTTTTGATTTGGGCGGTAATTCTTTGTTGGCTGTCAAGCTGCTGACTGAAATCCGCTCCAGGATGCAAGTGGAGCTGACGCTCCGCCAACTGCTTATCTCCTCCACCATTGCCAACATGGCAACTGAACTGGATGACGCTGCGGTGGCACCTTTGTCAGAGACGGGAAGCTCAGCCAGAGTGGACTTACCCGAATTTACAGTGTCGCCGCAAGAAGCCTTTGAACCTTTTCCTTTGACCGAAGTACAGATGGCCTATTGGAGCGGAAGACGGACAGGCAGCGCCGCCACTCATGTCTATCAGGAGATGGAGTTTGCGGGTCTTGATATTGAACGTTTCGAACAGTGCTTCCAGACGCTCATTAAGCGGCATCCAATGCTGCGGGCTATGGTCATGCCGGACGGCATGCAGCAGATTCTGGAAGAGGTCCCGCCTTACCCGGTGAGAATGGCAGACGCAAGCGGCTGCTCCGAAGCGGAGCGCGTCTCACGGCTGGACGACATTCGTCAAGCGATGTCGCAGACCATTCATACCGGCAGTTGGCCGATGTTCGCCATTGAAGCAACCCGGCTGCCCGAAGGACTGACCCGGCTGCATATCAGCTTTGATCTTATGATCGCCGATGCGCTGAGTTTTCGGATTATTCTGGAGGAACTGGCTGCGCTGTATGCCGGAACAGCCCAATTGCCGCCACTGGAAGCAACTTTCCGTGATTATGTGCTGTCCTTGCTGTCCGTAACCTCTGCAGACCGTTATAGAATGGCGCAGACCTATTGGCAAGAGCGACTTCCCCGCCTCCCGGCCGGTCCGCAGTTGCCTGTTGCGGTTTCTCAAGGCTTGAAGCGGCAGGAATTTAAGCGCTGGAAGGCCGTTCTGCCGGCCAGTCTCTGGTCAAAACTGTCGGCAGCGGCACGCAGACGGGGGTTAACTTCTTCCGCATTGCTGCTCGCCTGTTATGCGGAAGTACTTGCGCTGTATGCCAAGCAGCCGCATTTCCTGTTGAATCTAACGCTGTTTAACCGCCTCCCGCTGCATCCGCAAATGGAACATTTGGTTGGTGATTTCACAACCATCAGTCTGCTGGAGGTCGATTACCGTGACCCTCTTCCTTTTGACAGCAGGGCTGAACAGCTCCAGAAACGTCTGTGGACTGATCTCGATCACCGCCTTTACAGTGGCATCCGTGTGACAGAACAGCTTATGGCCAACAGCATTCTGAGTGAACCGGTTCCGGTGGTGTTCACAAGCCTGCTGGACTTGTCTGACAGGGAGAGGACGACATCCGGATTTGATCAGATCTTCCAGCGGAGAAATGAATCTGAGACGGAAGCACGCAGTCTGTCGGAGACACCTCAGGTATGGCTGGATCACCAGGTAGCTGAACGGGACGGCGAGCTTCACTACAATTGGGACGCGGCCCTGAGCAAGTTCCCGCCGGGAGTACTGGATGAGATGTTTGCCATCTATGGAAGTTTGCTGCGCCGTTTGGCAGAAGAAGAAGAGGCCTGGGAGCAGGCCCTGCCGCTGGCCGATTCGGGTTCAGCCGGATTCGCACACCGCCTGAGACTGGCGGAAATTGACACACGGCACCGGCACAAACAGGAGACGCAGGACATTGCCCTGCATCATGGCTTTCAGCGGATGGCCCGCACTCAGCCCAATGCTCCGGCCCTGATTGTGGGCGGATATACGTTCTCTTACAGAGAGTTGAACCGCAAAGCCAATGCTATAGCGCATCAGTTGGTGGTGTATGGCATACAGCCGGAGACATTGGTAGCCGTAGTGATGGAAAAAGGCTGGGAGCAGGTGGCGGCTGTCCTAGGGATCTTAAAGGCCGGAGCGGCCTACCTGCCGGTAGATGCAGGTCTGCCTGCCTACCGCATTGGGGAGCTGCTGGAGCTCGGACAGGTTCAAATGGTACTGGTCCAGTCCTCTGTCCCTGTAGGTGATTGGGCTACTACCGGTATTAAGACCCTAGAGGTGAACGAAAATACCGGAAACGAAGAGACGCCGGAATATGGAGGCAATGCAGACGGAATAGGCGAGCAACTGGCCTACGTTTTATTCACTTCCGGCAGTACAGGAACGCCTAAAGGGGTGATGATCAGCCATATAGCCGCGGTTAATACGTTGACCGATATTAACCGCAGCCAGGGGCTAAACCCGCAGGATGTCGTACTTGGCCTTTCTTCGCTAAGCTTCGATTTGTCCGTATTCGATATCTTCGGCTGCTTGGCGGCAGGAGGCACACTTGTGCTGCCAGAGCCGCAGCGGCTGCGCGATCCAGCACATTGGCTGGAGCTGATGCACAAGCACCGGGTTACGGTCTGGAACAGTGTTCCCGCCTTTATGAACATGCTATTAATGTATGCCGCATCTGAAGTACGGCTGGATTCCCTCAGACTGTGCCTGCTGAGCGGAGACTGGATTCCTTCTACTCTTCCGGGAGCTATTCGTCGACTGAGTGTTCAGGCCGAGGTTATTGCGCTTGGCGGGGCAACCGAAGCAGCGATCTGGTCGATTCAGTTCCCGGTTCACACAGTCGATCCGGCTTGGACCAACATTCCCTATGGTCTATCCATGTCCGGCCAGCGTGTATATGTGCTGAATGCACGGATGGAAGAATGTCCAGTATCGGTGCCGGGAGAATTATATATTGGCGGTCTGGGCGTTGCCAGCGGCTACTGGCGGGATGAGATCCGCTCTGCTGAACGCTTTGTCATGTCGCCTATCACCGGAGAACGCCTCTACCGGACGGGGGATTGGGGACGCTATGGATCAGACGGGGTCATTGAATTCCTTGGACGCGACGACCTCCAGGTCAAAATCAGCGGCTACCGCATTGAGTTAAGCGAAATCGAAAGCACCCTGAAGACCTGTCCCGGCGTTCAAGAGGCTACTGTGCTTGCTGAAGGAGAGGAGGACGCGAGACGTCTGCGCGCTTTTGTGGTTCTCGGTTCGGAACGGCAACCCATGCCGGACCCGGCTGCACTGCGTTCCCATCTGCGCTCCCGGCTTCCAGGCTACATGGTTCCTTACAGCATAAGTATTCTCGAAGAATTCCCTTTGACTCCCAACGGCAAAACTGACCGCAAAGCACTTCTGGCCATTCTGCCTGAGATGATTGAACCCGCAGCGGGACCGACGAAATCCGTATTGGAAGAAGGTATTATCTCCATTTGGAAGGAACTGCTGAACCGTCCGCATATCGGCAGGGATGAGCATTTTTTCGACCTTGGCGGCAATTCGCTCAAGCTGGTTCAAATGCAATTGAAGCTGCAGGAGATGCTGAACCGCGAGATTCCTATCATCGAGCTGTTCAGACATACCTCCGTCGCCGCGATGGTTGAATTTTTCGGAAGAGCTTCAGTGGATAAGTCCCCTACAGGTATGGAGCAAAAAGCGGCGGACCGCGCGGACAGACGGTTTCAAGCAAGACAGACGCGCCGCAGATGATTTTGAACATAAGGGAGGAAACACAGTGACCAAGGAACAGTCGGAGCAGGATATAAGCAATGATATCGCCATCGTCAGCATGGTGTGCCGGTTCCCCGGGGTGGATACCGTGGAGCAGTATTGGGAGCTTCTAGCTAGTGGGACGGATGCGCTTCAGCTAAGCCCCGCACCGGCAGGACCAGGCATAGAACCCCTGAACCGCTTGGGGACCGAAGGTCTGATCCCGGTGAATACTTCATTGAAGGACACTGAGAAATTTGATGCTGCCTTCTTCAAGCTGACCAGCAGGGAAGCCGAAATCACCGATCCGCAGCATCGGCTTTTTATGGAGAGCGCCTGGGAGGTACTGGAGAAGGCCGGGTATAACCCGCTGAATTATCCCGGACTGATTGGTTTGTTCGCGGGAGTCAGCACCAGTACTTACCTGATTAACCACTTACTTGCGGACAGGGACCGGAACGAATCCGTCAGTGATTTGCAGCTTATGATCGCCAATGACAAGGACCATATGACCGCCCAAATTGCCTATCGCCTAAATATTTGCGGACCTGTCGTTGCCGTACAAACTTCTTGTTCGACTTCTCTCGTAGCAACGCATCTGGCCTGTGAAAGTCTGCTCAGCGGACAATGCGACCTTGCACTGGCAGGGGGCGTGACGCTCAAATTCCCGCAAGTTCCGGGTTATCTGCATCACCAAGGGGGGCTGACCGCAGCAGATGGGATGATTCACGCTTTTGACGCAGAGGCTACTGGGACTGTATACAGCAATGGCCTGGGAATCGTCGTCTTGAAAAGGCTTGAAGATGCACTGCGGGACGGAGATATGATCCAGGCCGTAATCAAAGGTTCGGCAATTAACAGCGACGGCGCTAACCGGATCGGCTATGCTGCTCCCGGTGTAGATGGCCAGGCGGCGGTCATTGCTGAAGCCATGAGCATCGCCCAAGTCCAGCCGGATGCAATCAGCTACGTAGAAGCTCACGGCAGCGGCACGCCGCTTGGAGATGATATTGAGCTTGAGGCGCTAAGCAGAGCGTTTGCAGCGGCGCGCTCCAACCATTTTTGTGCAATTGGTTCGGCCAAAACCAACATCGGCCATGTCGAGATGGCTTCTGGGGCAGCCGGTCTGATCAAAACAGCCTTGGCGCTCAAACACCGGAAAATTCCGGCAAGCCTTCATTTTGAGACACCGAATCCCAAGCTTGAGGAGCATAGCAGCCCCTTCTACGTAAATGATATGCTTGCTGACTGGGATGCCGGGGAACATGGGCGGTATGCCGGAGTCAGCTCCTTTGGACTAGGTGGAATCAATGCCCATTTGGTGCTGACAGAAGCACCGGTTCAGGCGGAAGGGGATGCAGAGAACCGCTGCGAGCTTCTGGTCCTGTCGGCCAAGACAGCAAGTGCGCTGGAGCGGATGTGCGCCAATATGGCGGCCCATATAGAAATACACCCGCAGCTTAATCTAAGCGACATGGCCTATACCCTTAAGACAGGACGGGCGGTATTTGCCGTTTCAAAAGCTATTGTCTTTCGCGGGCGCACCGATCTGCTGGAGCAGCTAAGGGCTGCGAGTGTAACCGGTACTACACGTCAGGGATCTGCAGCGGAGGGCAAGCTGGCAGTTTGTTTAAGCTTCTCCCAAAGCTGTGTGCTCTCTGCAGAAGAGGCTCGCGATTTATACGAATCGAATACGTCATTTCAGCAGTTGATTAGCGAGCTGTCCGACCAAATCCGCCGCGCATATCCACTCGACCTGCGACATTATGTTCGGTCCGGCCTTACACCTGAACCATCTTCCGCTACCGGGAGAATGTTGTCGTTTGCGCTGCAATTGGCGCTTGGCCGCCTGTTCCTTGGCTGGGGTATCCAAGCCTCTTCCATCGTTGGTACAGGATTAGGTGACTGGGTCAGACTGGTGTTGAAGGGCGAATGTGCCTTGGAGGATGCTTTACATCAGATCTACAGCGAAGACAAGGATCATACTTCCGGTCATGCACCTGAACAGGTGGAGCAGGTCTATGTCCTGAACCTGGGCAAACCCAGCCAATCCGACGGGCAGATTACAGCGGCAGGCCAAGCACCCGGACTATATTGGCTGCAAAGCGAAATCGCCCGATTATGGCTGGCAGGCGCTGAACTGGATTGGGCGCTGTATTACGAAGGAGAACGCAGACGCAAGCTGGAGCTCCCAACTTATCCTTTTGAAAGAGGTGTATTCTGGATTGGCCCTTCCAGCGGACGTTCCACAGCAGATATTGAGAGTGGAAGCCGCCAAGGAAACAGAACGGCAGACAATAACTATTATCAGCAGAAAGTCAAAGAAATCTGGGAGCAGAGCCTTGGGCTCGAGATCGCGGATGGACAGGAGACCTTCTTCGAGCTGGGCGGGCATTCCCTGCTGGCGACCCAAATTTTGTTTGTGATGAACAAGACCTTCTGTACAGAAATTACGCTCCAGCAATTTTTCGATCATCCTACTGTGGACGATCTGGCTGCATTGGCAGCGGAGCAAGCCGGGCAAGGCATCAGTGCGTATACTGATCTTCCCGAGGTGCAGATTGCCTTCGCGGAGCGGTATGATCCCTTTCCACTGACCGATGTGCAAAAGGCCTACTGGATCGGCCGTTCGGAGGGCTTAGAGCTTGGAAATGTATCGACCCATATGTATTTTGAAAATGATGTCGCTGACCTTAATCTAAGCACGTTCCAGCAGGCGTTCCAAGCGCTGATTGAGCGGCATGACATGCTTCGCTCGGTGATTCTTCCGGATGGGCAGCAGCAGATTCTTCCTCAAGTTCCCAGCTATATAATCCGTTCCTATGACATCACCGCTTTTGGGGAAGAGGAGCGAAGCGCCCATGTGCGGTCTATTCGTGAAGAGATGTCGCACCAGGTGCTGGATTGCTGCCAGTGGCCGTTGTTTGATGTCCGCGCGACGCGGCTGCCTGAAGGCCGGGTCCGGCTGCATATCAGCGTCGATCTGCTAATCGCTGATGCCTGGAGCCTGGAGCTGCTGCTGCGTGAGCTCTCTGTACTTTATCTGAATCCGGCACATGTCTTCGAGCCGCTGACCTTGTCCTTCCGCGATTATGTGCTGGCTACTGCAGAGATTGAAAAAAGTGAATTATTCCGCCGCTCCGAGACGTACTGGAAGGGCCGGCTGGACTCCCTGCCAATGGGACCGCAGTTTGAACTTGTGAAGGAACCGTCCCAAGTGCTGAAGCCGGAATTCAGACGGCGGCAGCATGTCATCTCCGCCCCACACTGGAAGCAGCTCAAAAAGAGAGCGGAAGGTTATGGCATTACCTCTACGGTGGCTTTACTTTCTGCTTTTTCGGAGGTGCTGACGTTATGGAGCCGCAAAGCACATTTCGCCCTTAATTTGACCTTATTCAACCGTCTGCCGATCCATCCCGAAGTGGGCGAAGTCATTGGGGACTTCACCTCCCTGACTCTGCTGGAAATTGACAACCGCGAACCGGGTGCTTTCATCAGCCGGGCCCAGCGCCATCAGCGCAGGCTGCTTGAAGATATGGATCACCGCTATTTCAGCGGTGTGCGGGTGACAAGGGAGCTGCTGGCCAAATACAAAGAGCCATCGAAGGCGATTGTACCCGTAATCTTCACGAGCATTCTGAATCAGACGGAACAAGCTGCGACCGAAGGCCAGCCCGCCCAGGCCTTGCAGGAGGATCGCTATAGTGTCTCGCAGACTCCTCAGGTGTGGCTGGATCACCAGGTGCTGGAACGGGATGGGGAACTGCATTTCAATTGGGATTCTGTAGATGAACTGTTCCCGGCCGGCATGCTGGACGAGATGTTTGCTGCATATTGCGAGCTGCTGGACATGCTGGCTAAGGAAGCACAAGTCTGGGATGAACCACTGCCCCTGAGTATGGAGCTTTCACGCAGGATGCCGCACCGCGAACGTCTTCATGAGGTTGCAACATTCCATACCCGGCCACTACTGCCTAATCCGTCACCTGGATCACTGCTGGAGCGTTACCACAAAAACGTACGGCAACGACCGTCCGCAGTGGCACTTATCGCCTCCGGCCTACAGCTTAGTTACTCCGAATTGAATGACTACGCCGATTACGTTGCCGGCCAGCTTATCCTAAATGGAACCCGTCCGGGCGAACCGGTGGCCGTTGTGATGCACAAGGGCTGGGAGCAGATTGCTGCCGTGCTTGGGATTCTCAAGGCTGGCTGCGCGTATCTGCCCGTGGATGCCTCGCTTCCTCAAGCCCGGATAGCTGAGCTTCTGCGGCTTGGACAAGTCGCAAATGCCGTCATTCAGCCTGGTTTGGATCACTCAGATTGGCCGCTGCTTATGCCCGTTGTTCTTAACGGACAGTGCAGGCCGGACGGCAAATACGGAGCAGAGGACCCGGAGGCGGCGGACCGCCTGGCATATATTATGTTCACTTCAGGGAGCACGGGCGTTCCCAAAGGTGTCATGGTCAATCACCGCTCTGTTCTCAATACCATTGAAGATATTCTTCACACTTATAAAGTTGGACCAAATGATGTCATGTTCGGCTTGTCTGCGCTGAACTTTGACCTGTCCGTGTTTGATATCTTCGGCATGCTCTCTGCAGGAGGCACACTCGTTCTGCCAGACAAGGATCATCTCCGGGACCCTGCACATTGGCTGGAGATGATGAACCGGACAGGCGTAACCCTCTGGAATACAGTTCCTGCACTCCTCAGCATGCTTACGGAACTGGTCAAAGATACGAATTCGCCAGTCTGCAGCTCGCTGCGTCTGGCTCTGCTTAGCGGTGACTGGATACCGCTGGGCTTGCCTCAAGCAACCAGCCGGTTGAAGCCAGGGCTTGAGGTGGTCTCGTTAGGCGGTGCCACCGAAGCAGCCATCTGGTCGATTGCTTACCCGGTTCAGGAGGTGTTGCCTGGCTGGACCAGCATTCCTTACGGACGTTCACTCGCCAATCAACGGGTATACGTGCTGAACGAACGGATGGAGGAGTGCCCTATTGGCGTATGCGGGGAATTGTATATTGGGGGGGAAGGCCTCGCTATGGGCTACTGGCAGGATGAACTGCGAACCCTGGAACGATTCATCCGTCATCCTCTGACCGGCCAGCGGCTCTACCGCACCGGCGATCTGGGGAGATATGCGGAGAACGGAAATATAGAATTCTTGGGCCGGGAGGATCTGCAGATTAAGGTACGCGGGCATCGCATTGAGCTAGGCGAGATCGAAGCTGCCCTGAAATCCCATCCGTATATCAAGGAGGCTACCGTAATCAGCCAAGGGGAAGGCGAACGCAAACGGTTGTCCGCCTATGTGACCGTCGACCGTGAACAAGCTTACGGTGTCGCGGGGATGGCCGGGCAGGAATTGATTACGGGGGCAGTGGACCGGATGTTGTTCAAGCTGAATGAACCCGCATTGCGAAATAATCTATCCGGTAAAAGCTACAGTCTGGGTGATGCAGCGGAAGGCAACGATCCATTCTTGCGGCGGCGCAGCTACCGCAGCTTTGTGAAGGAGCCGATTTCCCGGCAGCAATTCGGGGCATTTACGTCCGCTTTGTCACAAAGGACGTTCGATGGTCTTCCTTTTCCCAAGTTCCAATATGGTTCTGCAGGCGGGCTGTATCCAGTCCAGGTCTACTTCCATCTGAAGCCTGGAGCGGTAGAGGATCTGCCTGGCGGGCTGTATTATTACAACCGCAAGGAGCATCAGCTTGTACTGCTCGAAGAACATCCACGGATGGATGCTGCCATTCATGCACCGGGGAACCGTGAAGTATTTGAAGCTTCGGCCTTCCAGATTTTCCTGATCGGCTGCATGGATGCAATCGTCCCTATGTATGGACAGAAGGATGGCCTGGGCTATTCGATGATGGAAGCCGGGATCATCTCGCAGCTCCTGGAAGATAAAGGCCCTGAACACGGAATTGGCTTAATTCAAATGGGTACCCTGGGCTTCGATCACATCCGCCCAATGTTCCGGCTGCGTAGTAACGATGTATATCTGCATTGCCTGCTTGGAGGCGGGATTACGCCTGAGCAGATGACTCTGGCTGGACAGGTGGAAGAGATGAACCTCTATTCTTCCAATAAAACCACTACCAAGGAGAGCAAACCGGACATCGGCAAAGCCCTAACCGCTTATTTAAAAGAGAAATTGCCTTCATACATGGTGCCGTCCGCTATACAGGAGCTGGAGAATTTCCCGCTGACAGCCAATGGCAAAGTAGACCGCAAAGCGCTTGCGCTTCTGGCACCGCAGCTCCCGGAAACCGATGAAGCGGCCGCTATGACGACCGGCGAACTCCCCTCTGGATCCGCTCTGTTGCTGCAGCAGATTGCGGATGCCTGGCGCAAAGTTCTGAACCGTCAGGATATTGGCCTGCAAGATAACTTCTTCGATCTTGGTGGTGATTCGATCAGTATGGTTGCGCTCTTCCGGGAATTGCAGGAGGATTATGGAAGCAGGCTGACCATGATCGAACTATTCAGGTATCCGACGATTAAAGATCTCTGTGAATTTCTGCTGGAAGATGCAGCAGATTCACCGCCGCAGGATGGCTTGCCCCTGGAGCGTGAACGGGCGGATTCCCGGCGCAGTTCCCTGGCCCAGTTAGCCGGCAAACAGCGGCAAGGCCGATAAACAACCTAAATTCAGGAGGGAACAGAACATGAAGAAATGTATGCTGCTATTATTTATTGCGCTGCTGGCCTGTCCGAGTGGCACTGCCTTATCGGCAGCCGCTCCAGCGGTCAAGATCTCGTGGAATGGAACACCGATTACCTTTACAGGGGCCGCACCGGTTCAGGAGGGCAAGACCTGGCTCGTACCGATCCGGCCTGTCTCCGAAGAACTGGGTGCAGATTTGCAATGGGCTGCCAAAGAAAAGAAGCTTACCCTGTCAACATTTGCCCGGACGGCAATACTGGTTATCGGCAGCAAGCAAATGAAGGTCAACGAGCAGACTATTACTCTTCATGCAGCCCCTAGACAGCACCAGTCCGCCATCCTCGTTCCACTGGAGGCGCTGGAGGCGATTGGGCTTGTAACAGCCTGGAATCCGGCGAAAACCGCAGTGGATCTGAAGCCGGAATTCACCGTTGTTAAAAAGTACGTTTTCCCAATTCAGGTTGCAAGCATCCGTTACCGCGGCCAATACGAGGAAATCACCAAGGTCTTTACCCTGCTTGACAGCAAAGTGAAGGATGTAATCAATGGTCAAGGCATGAGTTTGTATTATGAGCAGAATTATGAACTAGGACATGACACAGAGATTTGCATTCCGGTCAGCAAGGCTGTGGAGGGCGAGTCTATAGAGTACAAGGGCCAGAAGATTCCGATAGTTACCAAAACGCTGGAAGGCGGTTATTTCCTGTCGGTGGTTCACCAGGGAACGCCGGATACGCTGGGTGACGTCTGGGCGCAAATGGACTTATATGCTAAAAATACAGGAGTCCAGCTTACATCACCGTCACGGGAAGTATATGTGCATGAGGATCTGAAGGATTACCGTAAACAGGTTACCGAAATTCAGCTCCGGTTCAAAGACCTATGAAGCCTTATAACGAAGGTACGTTTTGCTGGGCCGAGCTGGGCAGCGCTGATCCGGCAGCATCCGCTGCATTTTATACCGCATTATTTCCTTGGAGCACACAAACGACAACTATGGAAGATGGGCGAAGCTACACGGTATTCCAATCGGACGAACAAGATGTGGCTGCCATGTATTCCTTAGGTGATCCCAAGCTGGCCTCTTTCTGGGGCTGCTACATTGCAGTTCAAGACGTGGAGTTCTCGGCTGCACGGGCCCAGTCACTGGGAGCGGAAATGCTCATTGCCCCAAGACGCATAGCGGACAAGGGCACTATGTGTGCATTCCGTGATCCTACCGGAGCGATGGTGGCCTTATGGGAAGCGGCAGAGCATCTGGGATCGGGCGTTCAGCACGAACCGTACTCTATCGACTGGCATGAGCTGTATACAACAGATCTGAACGCCGCCGCTCATTTTTATACTGAACTACTGGGGTGGTCAATGGAAGAAGTGCCTACTCCGTCAGGCCGCTATCTCCAGTTCAAAGTTGGAGCAGACTACGTAGCCGGCATGAAGGCAATTCCCCAGGACATGGCGAACATGAGCAGCGGCTGGGGATTATATTTCAAGGTTTCCGAATGCGAGAAGGTCTCTCAGCAAGCGGTAGCCTTGGGAGCTGCTGTGGTAATCTCACCAATGCCTGTGCCGGGTGGCGGGACATGTTCCACTTTGCAAGACCCGCAGGGAGCTTTCTTTTCGATCCAGCACGGGTTCTAGGCACAAATTCTACCGGGATAGTCCTAAACAACCGTTTGGCTATCCCGGATATTTCAAAAAGAATAGTGAGGTATCGACACAATGACCTACTTGCAAATTAACAAAGAAAACATCGAACAAGAACATATCTGCTGCGCCCTGGGCGCGAAGCAATATGAGCAGGCGGTCCGGGACAAAAAGCAATGGCTAAGCGAACGGATGGAGGAAGGGCTGGTTTTTTACCGGCTGAATGACCGGGCGAAGGTTTTTATTGAATATTTGCCTGCCGAGAAGGCTTGGATCCCGCTTAATGCCCCTAACTATATGTACATAAACTGCCTGTGGGTATCTGGAAGACACAAGGACAATGGTCATTCCAGACAGCTTCTGGATAAGTGCAAGGCAGATGCCCAAGCCTTGGACATGGATGGCATTGTGCATATTGTCAGCAAGAAGAAAATGCCTTATTTGAGCGATAAACGTTTTTTTGAGCATATGGGATTTCAAATCACTGATGAAGCAGATCCTTATTTCGAGTTGGCAGTACTCAAATGGAACGATGAGGGGGAGCGTCCGTCTTTTGCACATTCCGTGAAGTCTGCGCCAGCCTCGGGCGACGGGATTTGTATTTATTACACAGCACAATGTCCTTTTGCCGTTGGCGTTTTGGAGGATTTGCGGTCAGTGGCGAAGGAGAGGGGTATCCCGTTTACGGCTAATCTCCTGACTACCCGGGAGGAAGCACAGGCCGCCCCTTCGGTCTGGACAACCTTCAGTCTGTTTCTTAAGGGTACGTTCATCACTCACGAGATTATGAGTCCGGGCAAGTTCGCGAAACTGCTCGACAGCGCCAAATAGTAAGGATACAAGGGAGGAAGAAACTTGAATTTAACTTATCTTACCGCTTCCGATGTGATCCGGCTGCTTGAACAGGGTGAGGTGAATTCCAGGCAACTGCTGGATTACTATTATGGCCGGATGGACCTTGTGAATGAAGGGCTCAATGCCGTGGTACAGCAGCAGCGGGAAACTGCCTACGCCCAGGCGGATCAGGCCGACCGGGACAGAAAAGAAGGCCGGAGGTACGGGCCACTGCATGGTCTGCCGCTTACGGTCAAGGAGTCATTTAATGTCAGCGGGATGCTTACAACCTCTGGAGCCCCGCATTTAAAACATAACATTGCTACAGAACATGCGGCCACGGTGCAACGATTGATTCAGGCCGGAGCGATCATTATGGGGAAAACCAACGTGCCGGTGATGACTGCAGACTGGCAGACCTATAATGATCTATACGGCACGACCAACAACCCGTGGAACACAAACTTGACGCCAGGGGGTTCATCTGGCGGCAGTGCGGCCGCTTTGGCGTCTGATTGCACGCCTGTGGAATTCGGCAGCGACCTGATCGGCTGCCTGCGGATTCCTGCGCATTATACCGGTGTATATGCCCATCGCTGCAGTCTTGGAATGCTGTCGCTTAGAGGACATGTTCCCGGCAATCCTCCCGGTGATCCAAGCGAACCCGATTTGTCGGCGGCTGGCCCGCTGGCCCGAAGCGCCAAGGATCTGCGGCTGATGATGGATGTGTTGTATGATCCCTGGGTAGACGTGCCTGTCCCTCCTGATTTCCGCACTAACACATTAAAGGAGCAAGCGAAGATTAAAGTCCTGACCTGGTTTGAAGCTCCGGGGCATGAAATAGACGAATGTATTACACGCAGATATGCTGATTTTACCGCAGGTTTATCAAGGATGAAGGGGGTGGAGGTTCACCACGGAATGCCTCCTGAGATCCAGATGGACAAGTTGTTCGACCTGGCTATGCAGCTTTCTGGACGGCTTGTCGGCACCTCATTCAATTCAAGGCAGCGCCTGACTGCAAGTCTGGCTTCCCTTGGCTTGCGGGCATCCCGTTTGGTGACGAAGGTTTTTCCTGAAGGGCTAGAGGACTATTACCGGGCAATGAATCAGAGTGAGAGGGAACAAGAGGAAACGGACCGCCTGCGTCAGGAATATAACCGTGTGATCACTTCCTTACTTCAGGAATATGATGTTCTGCTGCTGCCCATCAGTCCCGTATTAGCAATTCCCCACATGCAGCAGGCGGTAACTAGAAGGATTTTGGAAGTGAATGGACGAGCAACTGGTTATAACGAGCATTTAATCTGGAATATCCTCGCGACTGTCTTTGGACTGCCTGCCACAATTTTGCCGCTGAACCGCTCTAACGATGAATTACCTTGTGGAATCCAGATCATCAGTGGGCATTTCAAGGATCATATCACCATTGACTTTGCCGAAATATGCGAGTCATTGACAGAGGGATTTCAAATTCCTCCTGGCTATTCATAACTGCACTACTCATCTTACATTTTCAAAATCACGATAAATATTATTTTCATCTTCAATAGTTTACGGATAGAAATGAGTAATAAAAGCACAGGGCCGCGGCTATGTGCTTTTTATTTGGCAGAAGCTTATTCCGGGCAGGCGCATGTATAGCCGCTCTCTTGCTCTGTTATGTAATCGGCTCAAGCCGTTTCACTTTGCGATGCCCCGCGTTCTGCGGCCGATTGTACCTCAAGCTTACGGACAAGGGAGGGAAGTGAAAAAAGGTAGAAGAAGCTGACGGCTACTGTACATAGCGCGAGTATATAGTGCAGCCAAGTCACCGAAATCCAGGCGGGAAAGGCCAGGGCGACAATGCCCAGAGCCATGGAGTGGCCCAGCATCATGACCGGATCAATCAAAGCATTAACCCGGCCCATATTTCGGGCGGGAACCAATTCGGGCATCCAGCTGCCAAGAACGATATTGATTGGCGCAATTGCAATACCTGCGAGCAGAATAATGACTAAGTATACCTCGACCCGACCGGCAAAACCGAGGCCCCCAATAAGCAGGCTGGCTGTGAATAACCCCGTTATAAGCACCGGAGTCCGGGTAAAGCGGGCAATGAGACGAGGACCGAAAATGCTGCCCAGCAGGAAGCCGATGCCAAGAAAAACGGTAATCATCGAGGAATAGACGACATAATTATCCGGACTCAGTTTATATTTCATTGCAAAAATCGGAAGCACAGCAAACACACCATTTACGATCCCAAAGAACAAAAATCCGCTGATAAGTACGAGCAGCAGCCGATTTCCAGCGATATAACGAAGACCCTGCCAGAAATCTGTAATGAGGTGCGAAAAGCGAAGCTCGCGAATACGGTTCTTGCCGTTAGGCATCCGGGCATTCTCGGGAAAATCCCCCCAGGCCAGCAGCAGACCCGAGGTTAGAAAGCTGGCACCGTCGACAATGATAGCGCCTTCAATTCCAATGAAATGATAAGCGGCCGCTCCCAGACTCATCCCGAATAACATGAACATTCCCATAACGATCTGGTTCAACCCCGATGCCTGAACATACTGGTCATGACCGATGCTTCCCTGCAGCAGCCCCATCTCAGCCGGACCAAAAAATTTAGAGATCGAGCTGCGCAGAAACAGGACCAGAAAACATAACACGATTAGATCGTAATGCACGAATACCAGCAGCAGCAATGTCAATCCGGCACGGATCCAATCGCTGTATGCGGCGATATGCTTTCGGTCGAACCGGTCGGCCACAACACCGACGATCCAGAATACTGCCAGTGTAGGCAAGGAATACATCAACTCTGCGGTCGTTGCCAGTGAGGGGCGCTCGCTGAACCGGTCTACCAGATAATAAGCAAAAGCCATGTTGCCGACCACCGTACCCAGTTGGGAAGCAAAAGCCGAAATAAACAGCTTGCAGAATACAGGATTGCGAAAAAGTGACTTCATTGAATCGCCTCCCTTAAACCTAAGAAATCCATTGCTTGGCCGGCTGACGGTTGAAGCAGACTGTACAGATAGTGAAGTAGTGCATTGAATTGCATACTGGTATCCGCTTGCTTGGTGCCAACCGTGATGGAATGTGTAACGATACCTTCCTGAAAGGAGGAGACCAACCTGGATATCTCACTAAGATCCATGACTGGAGTAAATTCGCCGCGGCTTACCCCCGTCCGAAGCAAATCTGCAAAGCGTTCGATGCCTCTTTCGTACCGTCTTTCAAGCAGCTCTCTGCGTGGAGAATCACGCCAGCCGACTAGAAAATACTCGTAAAAAGCAGACATCATTCCACCGCCCTCCATTTGCTCCAAATCATGAAGCTGCTGGGTATAGAGTGTGATAATGACTTGCCACATGGATGATGAAGCAGCCTTCAAGTATTCAAGATACTGTTCATACTCAAGATCCTGACGATCCAGCAAGGCTTCAAAAATTTCCTCCTTCGTTTGATAATAGAGGTAAATCCAGCCCCGGCTCATGCCTGCTTCCTCGATAATATCCTTCAGCGAGACCGCGCCGTAGCCTTTTCTAATAAATACACTTTTAGCAGCATCCAATATCTGCCGGCTTCGCTGTTCTTTCCGGTGATCCGTCAATCGGGGAGACATTTACCCTCCACCTCTCTAATTTTCCAAAATGAACCGCGTGTCATTATTATTTTAATGACACGCGGTTCATTTTGCAACAAATAAATAGGAGGCTGGAAGAGGAAGGCAGTCAGCCGTCCTACCGTGGCCATGTCGTAGTCTCGAATCTGAATTCCAAGGGTCAGACTGTTGTTTCCGGCAAAAAAGCGGAGCTGGAACGGTTCAGGGAAAGGAAACTCACAATGGGGGCCAGAGCAGTTGTAATTCCGGTCGGTGCCGCCTTTCACAGCCCAGTAATGGCTGATAAAAAATTCTTTCACATACTTAATTTAGTAATTAAGGGTGATATATTAAAATTCCATGGGAAAAAGTCGATATATAGTAAATTAAAGGAATTGCATGAAGGAGATGACACAATGGCAATGTCAGCGGTTAGCTATGAACATTTGCATATACTTCCTTTTGAGATGAGACTGCATCATGTGACGTTGGTCAAGAAAATCAATGACCACGCCAAATTAACGTTTACGGGCATGATCTCTGAAGATAGGGAAGAGCATTATGTACGGATGGCGGATGAGAATACCCCGGTAGAGCTTCTGTATACCGACGAGAATGGAAATAGCAAGCGATTGTTTCATGGCACGATCCTCAAACTCCGTGTCAAGGTCGATAAGGAAGCCTACTGGCTGGAAGCGGAAGCCATCTCTCATACCCACGCAATGGATCTCAAACCGCAGACGCGTTCCTACCAGAACCATTCTACGCTCATTCCCGATTTAATGCAGAAGATCAGCGGGTACTACCCCAATGGGCAAAGCTTTAATACGTTTGAGGAAGATAAAAGACTGGATGCGTATACCCTGCAATATCAGGAGACAGACTGGCAGTTTCTGAAGCGGCTGGCCTCACGTTATCACACGGTGCTGGTTCCTGTATCCACGGAAGACAGCGTTCGCGTGTATTTGGGCATTCCAGATCATCGGGACGTTGGCAGGGTCGAAGCTACACATTACCGGATGTACAAGGATATATTAGCCTTCAAAAAAGAGGCAGGAAACGGAGAGAGCGGGCTTAGTGAACGGGATTATATTTGTTATGAAGTGATGCTGAACAATCAGGTGCTTGAACTTGGAGATCAGGTCACCTTCAAAGGCCAGCAGCTTCACGTGTTCGAGGTACGGACCGAAATGAAGCAGGGTCTGCTTACACATCACTACACCCTCTGTCTGAAACGGGCAGCTTACCGGCGCATGAGGTATAATTCCAAGCTGATAGGCTCTTCCCTCTCAGGAAAAGTCATGGAAGTGGTCCGGGATGAGGTCAAGGTGCAGCTCGATTACGATCAGGACTGGAGCCTCGCGATCGCCAGCCCCTTTCCGTATTCCACGATGTATGCCTCGGACGATCAGACGGGATGGTACTGTATGCCGGAAAAAGGCGACGCTGTCCGGATCTATTTCCCCAATGCGAAGGAAGCAGAAGGCATTGCACTCAGTTCTGTGAGGAAGAAGGTGCCGGAAGAAGCAATGGCGCCCGCATCTAAGCCGGGCAGTACATCCGCTGCTGCAGGCAGACACAGCCAAAATGTAGCGACGACCGTAGTCCAGCAAGAACAGCTGCAGCCTGTTATTCATTACGACAAGGATGTAAAGGAAGATTTAATGGCCAATCCGAACACAAAGTTCTTGTTGACGCCAACCGGCCAGAAGATCACGTTCGAGGAAGATAAAATCGTCATTACCGGTGCGACCGGGGGCGCAACTCTTACTTTAACGAGTGCGGGCACGATTATTCTGAATTGTGAGAATAAGATTACACTGCAGGCCAGCAAACAAATTGAAATGGTCTCGGAATCCATTATGATGGTTGCCAACCAGATTGAAATGTCCATCAAGGACGGAAACGGCGGCTTTACAATGGATCAGGGGCAGGTCGTGATTAAAGGTATCGAAGTGCTGATGAATCAATAAAACACACCGAGGAGAGGAGCGCACGGGATGCACGATCTGGAGATATGGAACCATTTTATAGAAGAAGATGTCCTGCCTCAGCGAAATGAGCAGATTAAATCCTTACATACCTATTACGTTCAGCATAAAAAACAGATCATTGCCCAACTCGTCCCGCTGTTTGACCAGTTCTGCGAGAAGGTACGACTCCAGCAGCAAGAGGGGCAATTAATGAAATGCGCCTACCTTCATCTCTCACTGCTGCGGACGAGCCTGAACGAAGGGAAGCCCGTCTATATGCTGGAGGCCAGCGACAGGGACACGCAAAGCAAGGTGCAGCTGACACCTTTTCATTATGATGCAGGCTGGATCTATAGATTCGCGGATGCTTGGGATCAAGCATGTGAGGAAAAGCGCAGACGTTATATAAACCGTATTCACCGCCATTCGTTCGAAGTCTGGAAGGCCAGGCAGCTGTATCCGTTCCACATCTATATGGTACATGCTGTTCGTTATGCGATGGATACCATCCGGCAGCTTGTTTCTTTCCAAAGCCTGGAGAAAGACAGTACTTTTGAAGTGCGTGTCGTCAATTTCGGGATCCTGAGATCAGTGAATCTGTGTATCGCGTCAATGAAAGGCAACGTTCCTCCATTACTTGCAAAGGGTGGCTGGAAAATAAGTCGGATCAGGAATACATCTATGAACATATTGCCAAGGTCAACTTGTCCCGCGGCCATTTCGAAGGTGTTGATCTGAGTTATGCAAGGTTTGAAGAGGTGACGCTGACCGGAAGTCATTTCGGGGGCAGTCGAATGCTCGGTACCCGCTTCGAGCGCTGTGTGTGCGACCAGGCCGATTTTCGCAAGAGTCTTCTGGTGGATGCGGACTTTCGCGATTGTGACCTGACTTTTGCAAGGTTCGACCATGTGCTGGGAATTCGGGACATGGCGGCAGAAGCACATGGCTTGGTATTCGGCATGAATGGCGTGTTGTTTCAACAGGCCAATCTGACGTTTGCCAGCTTTCAGGGCGCGAGAATTGCCGGAGATTTCACAGGTGCGCAGCTGGAAGGGACGGATTTCACAGGCGCAGACTTGACGGGAAGCCGGATGCTGGAGCGGGATGCTGCTTCGGTAACACTGACCAAGGAACAGCGTGGCACGATGATCTGGGTGGGGGAAACGCTGCATGAGTAGCATGAAATACTTCTTGCTGGAGCATGACCGGCGCTTGCCGGCAAATGGAGTGAATCTGGCATTCCCGGAACGTATGCTGAAAGGGTACGAGTATGCCGGGCCGCAGGAAATCGTCTATACCAAGCCGGGCAATCTCCTCTCTGCCTGCAGTCTGATCGAACATCCGATATTACTGGTCAGCGAGGAGCTGCGGGCAACTGTATCTAAGCAGTTCCCGGACATTCCTTATAAAAGTGTGGTCGTCATGGACCTGGAACAGCAGGGGCAATTTTATTATGCATGGATGGACTTTCCGGAAATCCCTTGTCTTGCACCTGACCGCACAGAGACGGAAAACGGACGGATTCACACCCTTTGGGCAGACACAGAAGCATTAAAGGAAACGGCAATTTTTCAAATTCCATATTACCGGAGTCGTGTGCTGGTTGCACGTGTAGACATCGCTGAGAGCTTGCTTAGAAAAAGTCTGTATGGCTTAAGTGTCAGACCTATCCGGTTGACGAGAGGAGAAACTTGAAATGGGAATTATGGATACCCTGTTGACGAAAAGCACGCTTAACAAGCTCCTGGAATCCCCGTGGCGAAGCGAGGATACATATGTGACGGCGGGGGCGTATATGCATTGCACGCGAGGCACACATGAGGAAGTGCTGAACAAGCAGGATCCGAACGGTGTGTACATAAATGGCAGGCCGATGTTGACGGTGAAGGATTGTGTGACATCCACCTCGGAGCCGGGAACGATTCAGGGCGCTATTCCCTTTGACCGAATGGGACAGGCGCTCCATGGAAACTTCTATTCGTTCGGCTATTGCCGGAGTGATATGAATCCGCTGAAGGCGGCTGAGAAAACCCTGGGTTTTACAGATCCTTCGTATATGGTCGACCCCGATCCGGAGGAACCCACCGTAGGCCAGTTTATTTATCCTTGTGCGCCCAAGCTGATGCCAACGGTGCTGGGACCTTCATCTGCAGGAGGCCCATCCCCTGAGCCGCAATTCAAGCTGTCAGGTGCAGTATCTGCGCTGACCACATTGCTGGAGCGCTTAGCAGGCGCTCAGACAGAGTGGACCAACGGCAGTCCGAATGTTTCTATTCAAGGGTACAGGCGCTGACCAGCAAGTCCTGCTTATTTTGCCAGTATGGAGGTCAAATCCGGTTGCTCACGAATGGAATGGACCCGGCGCCGCCTGAGTTCTCCGCGAGATAAAGAAGAGAGGTGATGGTGAGGGCATGGGAGCAGAGTATCAAGGGGATGGCTACGAGCTGCAGTGGCCTTATGAGCTAAAAGCGATCCGCAGTTTCCGGATTGAACGGAAATTTAATACACATGCGCGGTGCACGTTTACGGCGGTCATGACGGAAGAAGAAGCGGAAGCCTGCTTGCTGAGAAGCAGCTTCGAGGACAGCCTTGTCTTCCGCAAACCGGCCAAGCCGCGGGTGGAGAGCTGGTTCGCCGGCGGCATTACGAATGTAGATATCCAAATGGAAGACGGGATTCCGCATGTGCAAATCGAGGCGCTCTCACGCAGCTATGCGATGGATATGGAGCCGAAGAACCGGTCGTACCAGAATAAACATCTGACTTATTCGGAAGCCATCGCGAAGCTTGCTGCGAACTATCCCGGAGGGGATGCGCACAATATGGCGACGGGCAAGCAGGACTCCTTGGGCACCTTAATGGTTCAATACGGTGAAACTGACTGGCAGTTTATGAAAAGGCTGGCTTCCCGGGTAGGGACAGTGATCTTGCCGGATGTCACACTGGATGCACCGCGCGTCTATTTCGGCGTGCCGGACCTGTCCTGGGGAGAGGAGCTGAAGTCCAAGCATTATACGGTCATAAAGGACCGGGCCGCCTATGAAGAGCTGAAGACGCATGCGGAAGGAACGGAAGCGGATCAGCTCCACGAGGGGGATTTTGTCCGTTACCGGGTTGTCAGCGGTCAATATTGCCAGGTCGGAGACGATGTTCTTTTTAAGAATCAGATGTGGGTCGTCTCCGAATCGGTGATCAGCTATGAATCCGGGCTGCTGCAGTATGAATATGTGCTGGTGAAACGCCAGACACTGCGAAGAAAGTCGCGGCGCAATGAGGCGATTCAAGGGGTATCCCTTGAAGGCCGTGTTGTGAAACGGGCGAACAATATGGTGAAGGTGCACCTGGACATCGATGCCGGTCATGACGCACAAGGGAACTGGTGGTTTCCGTACTCTGGGGAAGGGAACAATATCTTTCACTGTCTGCCGGAGAAAGGTGCGCGGATCAAGGTGTATTTTCCAAGCGGGGTAGAGAAGAAGGCGATAGCGATTAACTCGGTTCGCGGCGGGAGCGAGGAGATGAAGAGCCGGACAGTGTTCCAGAAGCCGACGACGAAGGTGTTCGAGATGCCGGGCGAAGCGAGGATGCAGCTGGGAGACGACGGCGTCCTGTTCCAGAAAGGGACGGTCAGCCTGCATTTGGATGGCGGGAACATCACCGTTAATGCCAGCGAGGATCTATTGCTGGTAGCGAGCAATCGGATGGAGCTGGGAAGCGGGGACGGAAAGAGTATACTGGAATCCATCCAGATGCGGGCAACCCAGCAGATTACGCTGCAAACGAACGCCGCCCATTATATGGTCGTCAGCGAGAAGCGGGTAGGCATCCATAGCAGCAAGATCGACTTCCAGAAAGTCGAAGTGGATTACATGGAGCTGCTGACGGATGCCGAGCTGAAGGAGCTGTATATTGACGAGCTGGCCAAAGGTGAAATCATGATGCAAGAAATAGATTTAAGCCTTAAATTAGGTGCGGCCACGCAATTAACAGAAGGACAAAGAGCCGATATCCGCTCCAAAGTGGCGGCTGATGCGAGCGGCAATCCGGGTACCCAGGAAGCGGCACGAAGCTGGATGAGCGGGAAGGCGGCGGAAGAACAGCAGAGCGCCTATAAGAAAATGTATGGCCAGCCGCCCGCCAGCGAGCCGGAGAAGCAGGGCGAGGAAGAAAAACAAGCGGAGCTGGAGAAGAACCAGCAGCTCTATGAGGTGGAGGACCGGAACCGGACAGCGGTTCATGCCTGGAATCAAAGTGCGGAGAGGATCATAGAGCAAGGCAGAAAGGAAGGTAAATCGCGAGCGGAGATCGAGGCGATGATACCAGCACAGCCAGAACTGGCCGCAAGCGCACCTCAGCAAAGCAAGCAGCCGGGAGTAATGGAGCAACTGCTGGATGCAACGGGAATCCGTCAATTGGTGAACCAGATGAAGCCTGTGCTGGAACCCGCGCTAGATGACTGGCTGCTGCAGAATGTCGTGCCGCAGAAACCGGATTATCTGAGCAAAAAAATGGAGAAAACAGTATACTTATCTCGATATACATTCCAGGTATTAATCCTAGACCCCCAAATGCTGGTCGCGGAGTTCAACCTCTTATTCGGCGTGGTGGCGATCATCTCGGCGATTCCGACAGCCGGAGGATCGTTATATCTCTTGGCGGCTGCAGACATCGCCTTTAGCGTAGGTGTGATCGTGATCAACGTGGAGAAGTTGAACGATCTCAAGAACGGAAACGCCTATACGAATCCGACCTTCCTCGGCATGGACCAGTCACTGCTGGATGGACTGGGGATTGGCATCGCCTTTGTGAGCCTGGCCAGCCTGCTCAAGCACGGGTTGTATAAGGCTGCGGATAAAATAGCGAACCGCAAGAATATTGCGGCGCTGGATGATGCTTTGAAGGCGTTGACGAACGAAGCGGACACCGCTGCTAAACTTAAAACAAACCTGCCCCAGGAAATGGTGGTTAATGATGGCGGTTTGATGGATGACATAGCAAAGAACAAGAGTCTTGCAGGGGCAGATGATGCCAAGACAGTGGGAAAACCAAAAGCGGTGGGTTCGTCGCGGTCAGTTGAGGAGACGGGTCAAGTAACGAAAACAATAAAGAAAAAGATTGATCCGCCACCTTATGATAGAGAGAGAATACTAAGAAACATTGAAGAAAGTAAAAAAGCTCGTGAAGCCTCCAATTTCGATAAGTATTTACAGAAAGAAAAGGAGCTTCTTGAGATGTTGAACAAGGGGACGGGTAAAGCTCCTCCTATAAAACCTATTGAACCAAGAGGCGAACCCAATGTATTTATTCCTGCATTTAAGGGTGAAGAAATAGCTATAAATATTTATGATAGAATGAGATTAACAGGTTTAGACAAGAAAGAACTAGAAACTATTTCAAAAAACACTGGATTAAGTTTAGATGAAGTTACTGCAATGAAAAAGCATTTGTTTTTAACTAAGCATGCTAATTTAATTGATGAAAATGGTAAGTATTATTATGAAGGTTATTTTACACCAGATATTAACGTAGCATATGGATGGGGAAAAGCATTAAGTACTGAACTATCACCTGCTGAAAAGGCATGGTTTAGAGAACTAGCCGATCACGAATTAGCAGAAAGCAAACTGATGCAAGAAGGAATGCCTATCCGTAAAATTGAGTCATTTAAGAATGGTAAACCCTCAGATGGAGACCCTCCTGGTGCCCATGATTTAGCACCTCCTCAACCAGGTGACTTTCCAGAGATCGAGTACGACCAATTGGGAGATATTAGTAAAAAAATAAGAAAGTTTTTAGATAATATGGAGGGAAAAGATGAATAAGGTTTTTGAAGAAGCTAAATGCATTATTCGAAATATTGATTGGAGCCATATTGAGTTTAAGAGACCGTCATATGTTGTGTTGTTGTCTGAGCACCTGAGAAGAAGCTCATTATTCTATGATTATTTTCACAAAGATTCGATGAGAATAATAGTATTTAGTGCTATGGAATTAATCGATATGCAATTACCTAAAAATATATTAGATGAATGTACGGAATCACTCCAAAATGTAAAAGGTATTTTTGTCAGAGAAGTGTGTATACATTATTTGGAATGGGCTTATTTGATAGGGGAGGGTGTGCCGATCGCTGTTCAGTTTCAGGAGCTATATTTACCCATAATAAAGCTATTTGAAAGAGGGGGCAGAATACAATACGATAAAGGACTGTTGATTATTGGGGGATTAACTTGTTCGCGATTTGTATCTTTGGAGTCTAGTTTGTTTGAACCAGAGGATATTAGTGATAGTTATCTAGATGAGATAGATAAAGATGTTTAGAATAAGTAAATATTGTAAAATATTTCATATAATATCTTTCACCACAATCAACAACGCCACAATGCGAGCTATCCGCCGTGTTGTGGTTTCTTTTTTGTCCATCACTATATGCTAAAAAATACAATTATATAAGTGGTGGCTATTAAAAAAATACCCCACCCAGTGCCGATTGAACCCATATTTAACTAATAACACATCTAACCCATGTAATACCCGTATAAAGATTTTCCCATATCGGTTGTACGCACATCAAATGCTTTAAATTTATAATTTAAATAACGCTTTTCCGTTACATCAAACAGGTTGATTATGGTCAGATACCACCGTAATTGACCTGTTTTTTGTTATCTTCGTTTTCTTACGTTTTTTTTCAAATTTACTCACAACTGTAGAATACACCGCCCTGATAGGGAGGATGAAATGTAGCAATAAATTGCATCTTTTAAGGTAGATACCGCCACTATTAAGAGTAGGACGGCTAAAACGAAGGTTTTTCCATATCGTCCGCAACTTAATTGGACCTTTCAGCGATTGTTACAGCGAAGAAAGAACTCTGCTGACGAGCAGTTAACATATAACAGGCAGGGAACGTATAAGGCTAGCCACCTGCCCTCTAATTAAGCCCGAAATTCATGAAAAAATTCGGGGAGGGGGCCTGCTCAAGCACGGCTTGTATAAGGCAGCGGATAAAATAGCGAACCGCAAGAATATTGCGGCGCTGGATGATGCTTTGAAGGCGTTGACGAACGAACCGGACATCGCTACTAGACTTAAAACAAACCTGCCCCATGAAATGGTGGTTAAAGATGACGGTTTGATGGATGACCTAGCAAAGAGCAAGAGTCTTGCAGGGGCAGATGACGCCAGGACAGTGGGAAAACCAAAAGCGGAGGGTTCGTCACAGTCGGTTGAGGAGACGGGTAAATCAAAGCCAAAGGATAGAGAAGAACATGAAAGAAAAGAAAGAGAGCAATCAAAAACTGAGGGTACGGGTAAAGTAACGAAATCAGAAAAGAAAAAGATTGATCCGCCACCTTCCTGACTCGAATTCCTTTGGTTTTGATCCTCCAGGAGCACACGACGCAGCTGATCCTCAACCTAAAGGTGAGTTTGATGGGGCGTTTAGCTATAATCTTAAAGAACAAGGTAAGATAGAAAAACAACTAGAAAAAGAAAAAGGAGAATAAATGTGGGATATTTAAATCAGGCAATTAAACGTATTTCCACAATAGATTGGAGCATTCTTGGAGAACAGGAAACTATGTCACAAAGTTATTTGTGTCGAGAGTACTTAAGAAGAGCAACCAAATTTTTAAGAGATTATTCAGGTACTTGTGTACCTCCTTTTATTATGATTTCAAATTCGATCACTGAGCCACAAGAAAACATTGAGATGATTGAAATAGTGAATGAAATAAATAATTCTTACCATAGGGCTCTCGTTACGAGTTATCTTGAATTATGCGCTCTTATTGATGAAAAAAATCCAATTGCTATGGATAACAAGGATTTGTTTGAACCAGCAATAAAGCTATATGAAAGAGGTGGCTTTTTCTATAGAAGGGAAGGATATATATATATAAATGGTATTTCTATTATAATTGAAGATGTTGCTTGGGATGAACAGGAACCGCTAGATATTAGTGATGAAACCTTGGATGCGCTAGATAATGGTTGTATCGAGTAAACTATTGTTACATTTTTCAATATTGAGTGGGCTACTGATAAACTTTCAAAAGCTCATTCCCACTTGAACCATGAGAAGACAAGAACATAGTCCCATTAGAACCCGAGCCAGGCGAGGATATCTCGCGAAATAAAAAACCACTTAGGCCCGGAAATCCCAAGCTTAAGTGGTTAATCGTGCTTTTATATCTTATAACAACCTTAAGTTGTCGGGTTCAATGCCCCTTGATACTCATTCATTAAATTGTCGATAATCTGCTGTACGGACAAAATCTCTTTAATCTCATGGACTCTGGACCCAGCAAAAACCAAACCGTTCTTAACATCTCCTCTAAGGGAAGTAAGCAAGGACTCCATTGTACAGAAGCGATGTGAACAAACCTTTAGACAATCATAGCATTTGACTATCTTTAATTTGGCATTATCACTGATCCGGTCCGTAAATTCATTCCGAATCGCTCTACCTTCTAGACCCACTGTAGACTTGATGAGGACAGTATCTCCTTGCTGAGCATCTACATACTTTTGCTTGAAGGCTAAGGGAGCATCACACTCATGGCTAGCCACAAAACGGGTACCCATTTGAACACCAGATGCGCCAATCCGAAGGGCTTTTGCGATATCATCCCCTGTCAGAATCCCACCCGCAGCAATAACCGGAATCGAAACGGCCTCTAAGACTTCAGGAAGGATATCAAACATGGATCTGTCTGTACCTAAATGGCCCCCAGCTTCGAACCCTTCCACAACGACTGCGGAGGCACCAAGTCTTTCGGAAATTCTGGCTAATTTGGCGGATGAAACAATAGTTACCACAGGAGTACCATATTCTTTACCCCAAGCATAAATATCTCTAGAAATTCCGGCTCCAGAAATAATAAAGTCAACCTTTTCTTCCAAAGCAACCTTCATTTTTTCGGCAAAATCCTTTACTGCGAATAGTACATTCACACCGATATAGCCACTCCCTTTAGAGAGTTCTCTTGTTTTGCGAATATGCATTCTCAGCTCATCAGCAGTGATCCCTGTACCAGAGATGGTGCCGATCCCGCCTGCATTGGCTACAGCAGCGGCTAGTCCACTTAAGGATATGCCTACGCCCATTCCACCTTGAATAACAGGAACTCTGGATTTAATATGTCCGAATTGGATTGTTGGAAGTTTCAATTAGGCACCTCTTTCACAAATTGTAGATATCATTAAAAACTCCTATGGAGTAATTAGCTATAACTTAACACAGTTAAGTCTTTCCCGATGTGACTGTGAGCATGCTCAAACTATGTTAAATATCATGTCTTATTGTGTTATTCTGTCTAAAAGTGAACTCAATTTAGAGAGCGGGATGTTACTTGAAAAGAAACATATTATATATTGAAGATAATGAGAAAATAGGCAGTTGGGTAAAAGAAGAATTGGAGCAGCGAGGATTTTCAGTTCAGTGGCTGCTTTCTGGTGATGGAGCCGAAAAAGATGTAAATCAGCATGAAATCGTTATTTTGGATATCATGTTGCCCGGTTTAGACGGATTTACTGTGGGGAAACGATTAAAAAAGGCAGCTCCTGCTGTTCCTATTTTGCTGTTAACTGCCCGAACATCGATAGATGATAAGGTAGAAGGTTTACAATTTGCTGATGACTATTTAACGAAACCATTCCATACGGATGAATTAGTTGCAAGATTAGAAGTATTAATCCGTCGAAGTGGCGGAACACATTCCGAACGCATTTCATTAGGGAATGATATTGAAGTAGATCCAGAAGTCCAAATGGTATTTGACAAAATCACAGGAGAAGAAATTATATTGACAGGGAAACAACATCAAATTTTAATGTACTTCTTACGCCACCCTAATCAAGTGTTACCAAAAGAACAAATCTATGAAGCCGTTTGGGAAGAAGCTTTTATAACAGGTGATAAAACATTAATGGTACATATCCATCGACTGCGCCAAAAGTTGGAACGTCATCCGGATTCCCCAGAGATTATTGAAACGTTGAAGGGAATAGGTTATCGGGTGAAACTATGAAACAGACTAAATCATTATTTCGTCGTTTTCTAAAAGGACATTTTCTATTTATCTTTTTTCCTCCGATTGTACTTATTTTCTTATCTGCGTTTATTGAGTCTCCTTTTAATGAAGAAGAGCTGAATAAGTTAAATTATTTTTACGTTGTACTGCTATTGTTTGGTTTTATTATTGTAGCATTTGTTGTAATATCTTGGATTTTCTTCTTGAGGCTTCGTAAACGTCTCACCCGCTTACAGGAAGTCATGTCATTTTCAGCTAATAATAATTCATTTCCTAAACCAATATCTGTTCAAAGAGATCGTATGGATGAAATAGACCAGTTAGGAAGTTCTTTTAATTGGATGATTCAGCAGCTTGAAGACAGCCGCAAGCGAGAATATGAAGAGGAATTATTACGACATCGGCTCATTGCGAATTTATCTCACGACTTACGAACGCCACTTACTATTTTGAGAGGACATATCACCAGATTAAATAAAGAAGCAATAAGTTTAGAAGGACAAAACTCATTAACAGAGATGAACTATACGATTACAAGAGTCGGAGATCTAATGGATGATTTACTTTCCTATACATTGCTTACATCAGGGAAACATCCTTTTGGGCCCATTTCAACAGATATTGGACGTTTAGTAAGAGCATCTGTTGCTGCGTGGTATCCTGTATTTGAAGAAAAAGAAATTCAGGTTGATGTTGATTTACCGGCAGAGGAGACTTTTTATTGGAAAGCAGATCCTAAATGGATGACACGGGTTCTGGACAATTTATTTCAGAATATTCTTCGCCACGCAGCAGAGGGGAAATATGTACACATTATGGTAGATGTAGAAAAAGAACAGATCCTTGTTGCAGACAGAGGTCCAGGTATGGATAACTCTTCCTATGGGCGTGGGGCGGGAATTGGTTTATCGGCTTCAAATTATATGTTGAAAAAAATGAAGCTGAAAGCTGACTTTACATCAAATGAAAATGGCACAAGAGTGGTTATAGGTAGAGCTTAACCTAAAGGTAACCCAGAATTAAACAGCATGATCACCGGGATGTAACTTTGCTTCTTTATAATTAGAACCATAACAGAAAGGAAGTGTTATGGTTGCTTACAGTTGATAACTTAGTCAAACATCGCGGAACTGGGGAAATCTTATCAGGTATTAGTTTTAAAGCTAGACCAGGCAGAGTAACTGGTTTTTTAGGTCCAAATGGGGCAGGTAAAAGCTCTACACTTCGCATCCTGCTTGGATTAGACCGTGCCACCTCAGGGAGTGCGCTAATTAATGGAAAGCCATTCGCAGAATTACATAATCCTCTAGCAACCGTAGGTGCCGCACTTGATGGATTTGGAGCTCATCGTATGCGAACAGGACGGGCACATTTGCGTTGGATTGCCCGTGCCGCAGGATTGTCCCGCTCACGTGTCGAGGAAGTTCTGGAAATAGTGGGTCTTACTAATGCGGCTGGCAAAAGAGTTGGAAGTTATTCCCTTGGTATGGGAAGAAGACTTGGAATGGCTGCTGCATTACTTGGTGATCCACAAATATTGATTTTAGATGAACCCGTAAACGGGCTCGACCCAGAAGGAATTCGTTGGATTCGGACATTTTTACGTGAACGTGCTGAGTCTGGAAACACGGTGTTACTGTCCAGTCATCTAATGGGAGAACTTGCAGAGACTGTTGATGATGTGGTGATTATTAAGCATGGAACAATCGTTGCAGATGGAACATTGGAAGAAGTAATAGGTAACCATTCCACGCTGGAGGAAGCCTTTTTTGCCCTGACATCTGAAAATGCAGGTGAGGTTGTATGAGAGCATTCAACGCGGAACTATCTAAATTGTTCTCCCTGCCGGGCATTTGGCTTGCCTTTCTTCTTGGAGCATTTGCCCCAGCGGTCATTGCTGCCTTGGACAGTATAGCAGAAAAAGATGCGATTATAGCTGGAGTTAGCACACGGCTATCGGAAGTTGGATATATTGGCTTAGCTCTTGGTGTGCAAGGTGTCATTATTCTTGGTGTGCTTGCTGTCAGCAGTGAGTATTTGACAGAGAGCAGTGAATCTGGTGGAGGACAACAGATTACAACAAGTTTAACTGTTGTTTCATCCCGATTTCTTTTTTTGCTGGCAAAAGCAGGCGCTGTGACAGTGATCAGCATACTGTTATGTATTGTTGCTATTATGACAACTGTATCAGCAACGCATCTTATTCTTGGTGAATATGCTCCTGCATTTGAATGGTCTAAACTTATCGGTGCAGTTTGTTACTGGACATTCACTGCTCTTTTAGCACTTGGGATTACTTTGCTAACTAAGAATGGCATCATCCCGCTTGCTGTGCTCATAATAAATTCTTCCGTTGTATCATTTAGTGTCCTGCTTTCTAAGGTTACAAAGTTGGCGTTTTACTTACCAGATAGGGCCGGCGCTGAAATGTTTATGTTTACGAGCGACAGATTTCACACCCCGTTCACAGGCGGTGTAGTCATGTTTGCCTGGGTAGCCGTTATTTTCATTGTTGCAGCTATTGTATTCCATAGGAGGGACGTTGCCTCATGAGTGTCTCATCTAGTAGAAAGATAACACAAATCCTTGGTGCTGAACTGGATAAATTAGTTACATTACCATTGATATGGCGCACTCTTATGGGTACATTTATTCTTAGTTTAGTTTTAGCCGCAGCTTTTACTTCTGTTGGTCTACAAGGGGCAGCAGGAACGCAAAATATACTGACTACAGGTCTTGCTTCTATGGGATATCTTCAAGCAGGCTTCATTATTCTTGGTATATTAGCTACTTGTTCGGAGTATACAGGTGGACAGATTCGAACTACTTTAACTACGATACCTTGGCGTGGGTTCCAATTATCCACGAAGCATTTGGCATTGGCAATTATAACTATTCCTGCTGCGTTTATTATTGCTGCATCAGGTGTACTATATACTTTTATTATGATGAGAGACAAAGCCGTAGTGATTGAAATAGACACAATGATAATAACATTAGCAGGTGCAACAGGCTATCTAACCTTAACCACACTTCTCAGTGCAGCTATAGGTGCTTTATTAAGAAGAACCACTCCTGCTTTAGTGGTACTGCTTGGTTATTATTTCATTGTCAGTCCATTGTCGAGAGATTTTCTCCCTAGTATTAAAAATTATTTTCCGGATACAGCAGGATATTATATGTATATGCCGCCTTCCTCTGATGAGATAAATATCCTTACACCCATGCAAGGGACAGGTATTTCAATGTTATGGACACTGATCTTTTTTACAGCAGCTATTGTATTTTACCGTAAACGAGATGCGTAAGTTTATTCCATCAATGAATCCTACGGGATGTTCTTGAGAAAATTGAGCGGGAATAGCTTAGGAACAAAAATACTCTCTTTTATCTGCTTGTAAAGCAAATAGAAGAGAGTATTTATTATATTGGGTGAGTAAAGTAGTACTCGAAGTATTTAATTTGTAATTCCAAAGCTAGTATTAGTTATATATTTCGGTTCATTACTATGCAGGACATGAGAAGGGTTTCACAGTTTTGGCTGTCATGATAACGTTCTTTCTGTGCCTGTTCATACTCCGTTCATATTGCCGTCACGAAGGGGACATCTTGGTTGATTACACTTTGAATATGTCGCTAGCGCGGCTCTACAGATATAAAGACAGGAGAAGATGAACGTGACAGGAATGGTGGAAATCAAGACAGGGAACAGAATCCGCAAAAAACAGAAACTATGGTTGAAAATAATAGGAGGTCTTCTCGGGGCGCTTGTGCTGTTCATGGGCATCTTGTTTATCGTTAATGTGATCAGTAACGGGGTCGAGAAAAAGAAAATCGAACCGTACGGCCAGTATGTCAATGTGGATGGTAAAAAAATGAATGTGTTTATTCAAGGCAGCGGCGAACAGACAATCGTCCTTCTTCCTGGACAAGGAACTCCGTCGCCAGTGCTTGATTTCAAATTGCTGATCGATGAATTGTCTCCCGAATACAAAGTCGTAGCGATTGAGCCGTTCGGATACGGGTTGAGCGACGAAACTGAGAAGGTAAGAACAACAGAGAATATCGTCAGTGAAGTTCACGAAGCTGTGCAGCAGTTGGGTATTGACCGTTACGTTCTTATGGGACATTCCATCACTGGACTATACGGAGTGTCCTACGTGAACAGCTACCCGGATGAGGTTCTTGCTTTTGTCGGCATCGACAGCAGTGTTCCGAATCAGACCGGCATGGATGTCAAATCGCCTCTGAAATCCATGCAGTTTCTGCAAAAATCAGGTCTGATGAGATTGCTCCAAAAGGTGAGCGAAGATCCATATGAGTCACTTGCCTTCGATGAGTATACTAAAGAACAAATGCGTCTCATTTCGAATCAAGTCGCGACCAATCCAACAATGATGAATGAGCTCAGACATCTCGGTACCAATTTCAAAAATGGAGAACAACTTACCTACCCTAACGATTTGCCGGTGCTTCTCTTCGTCCAGTCGAATAACGAGAACAATGAGCAGTGGGTTCCGCTGCATGAGGCACAAGTCAAACAATCGGCACAGGGAAAAATGATCCCGATGGAAGGCTCACATTACCTGCATCATACGAAATTCAAAGAAATCGCCGGGGCATTCAAAGCTTACATGAAGCAAATACAACCTTTCAAATAATAAGAGTAGGGAGAGAGAGAGTTTGACACAACCAGCAGGAGAGGAAGTAAGGAAGCGTTCAATAGTAAAAAGAGTGCTGCATATTTCATTAAAAGTAATCGCCGCAGTGGTTATAGCTATACTACTTTTTATCGCCATCGTGTTTACCGTAAACAAAATCAGCAGTCATTCAGAACAAAAAAGAATGGAACAGTATGGTCAGCTTGTGTCTGTAGATGGTAAGCATATGAATGTTTTCATCCAAGGCGAAGGCGAAGAAACCGTAGTGCTTCTTCCCGGTTATGGAACAGCGGCGCCTGCACTTGATTTTAAGCCACTCCTATCGGAGTTAAGCCCTTATTATAAAGTCGTCGTGATCGAACCTTTTGGTTACGGATTGAGCGATCAATCCCGGAAGGAGCGCAGTTCAGCCAACATAGTAAGTGAAATTCATGAAGCGTTACAAAGTCTCCGGATCGATCGTTACACCCTTATTGCTCACTCCATTTCCGGGCTCTATAGTCTGGATTATGTGAACCAATATCCAAATGAAGTGAAAGCCTTTATCGGGCTGGACAGCAGTGTTCCATCACTAAGCGAACAGAAAATTGATTCGTCTGATACAGAACCGGTTAAATGGTTCCGCAACCTGGGCTTTGCCCGGTTACAATTGAAACTGAGTGCTGACCCTTATGAAGGACTGCCTTATGATAAAGCGGCTAAAGAACAATTGGACATCTTGATACGCAAAAACATGTATAATACAACTCAATTAAATGAGGCAGTGAGCATGTATTCCAACTTTAAAGCAGCAGAAAAGCTTACTTTTCCTGCCAATTTACCTGTCCTTTTCTTTCTTCAGGCGAATCACCCTGCGACGGACCGATGGATTCCGGAACATGAGAAGCAGATCCAGAACTCTGTACATGGAGAAATGGTCTTATTGGACGCGGGACATTATCTGTATCGTTCCCATCCAAAAGAAATCTCTGAAAAAATAAGGGATTTTACTGGAGGAATAAACTCAACAGATTAACAGTCTGATACCATCATAAATCGCGCGCTGCGCGATTTTTTTTTGCGTTGCAGTTACACTCTTTTACGAACAAAAGGAGACGAAAAAATTTGAAATGACAGGAATCTGCGGAACGGATCTCGCCCCCAATATTTCCAACGGCGGCAGCCTTGAACTAGAAAATAAAGTTATAGACTGCCGCTGTTTGTTGAAATAACGTTTCTGTTAGTTCAAAGCCACGTGGAAGTGAACTAATTTTCTTCCTCTGCAATATGCTTCAATAACTTGGCTGGATTACCTGCAACAATCGTATTTGCAGGTACATCTTTTGTTACTACTGAGCCCGCCGCAACAATAGAATTGTCACCAATTTTCACTCCTGGCAAAATGGCGCAGTGCCCACCAATCCAGACATTGTTGCCAATCGTAATCGGTATGCCGTACCCACTTTTATTTCGGTCCTTCGGTTCAATTGAATGACCAGCTGTATAGATTCCGACGTTCGGTGCAAACATGCAATCGTCGCCAATGTGAACTTCAGCCATATCCAATATGGTGCAGTTATAGCCAGCATAGAAGTTGCGTCCCACATGAATGTTATAACCTATGTCACAATGAAAATTATGCTCGATGCTTATTCCTTCACCAGCGCTTCCAAACAACTCTCGAATCAATCTTTCTTTCTCTTTCCCATCCTCAGGGTCGCAGTCATTGAAAGCCTTAATAAGCTTCTGGACACGCAAGCCTTTCTCCCGTAGTTCATCCGTTCCACGTTCGTAGTAGAACTTTCCTTTCTTAGGTTCGCTCATAAATATCCCCTTATTCCAACGTTTTACTAAGTATATACGATAGGGCGTTCACATAAAAACTATTCTGATATGATCTTGGATTGAAATTACAATCTGTAATAAGATTTACGTTGTCAACAATCACCATTTACCGCTTCTATTATTTTATAGCAGAGCATTGCCATTTCTTCAGCGGATTGCTTCGCACCGCTTCTAATCCAACTTGCAGCTACACTGTAAATGGCACCGCTCCAAAAGTAAGCAGCGTAGTTCGTAAGTAAGGATACTTCTTTTGATCTAATCAATTGTGCGTCTTGCATTTCGCTAAGTATAGTATCTGCCATGTTAACTTTCAGGATAATTTGTAAGCAGTCGATATGTTGTTCTAAAGTTTGAAATAAAGCAAGCCAATAATCATAAGAGTTTCTAATTGGATGATGCAGATTCATCGCAGCAACGATTTTATCTACAATTTCCTTCATCGTACTCTGTAGAATATCTTCTTTGGAGTTGTAATTCCGGTAGTAAGCAGTGCGGGACACCCCGGCCCGTTTAACGATACCTGTAATCGTTATATCCTCAAAAGCCTGATCCTTCATAAGCAGTACCAAAGCAGCTTCAATACTTGATCTAGTGATTCGATTAGATTCCTCATTTGATAACCTGAGGCCTTCCATACGTTGTAACTCCGTAACTTCTTTCTCAGACATTACAATCCCCCCTTCTTTGTTAAGCCCGTTCTATCATGCATTGACCCTGTTTGATATGATGTTACAATTGTAATGTCAGTTCGAATGTATGTTATTTAATGAATTTTGTCAATTGAATTTGAGAGGGGAAATCTTATGAAAGCACTAATTCTTGAAAAACCAGGGGAACTGGACAGCCTTACTGTTGTTACAAATAGGGAAATACCAGAACCCAAAGATAATGAGATCAGAGTGAAGGTCTATGCAGCAGGATTGAACCCTTCGGATTACCAAGTGGCTGAGTACGATGGTCTGGAGTCCGAGAAGAAACGCGTTCTGGGATTAGAAATTGCAGGAATTGTAGATGCCGTTGGCAGCAGCGTGAACAATTTTAAAATTGGAGACCGCGTGTACTATCTTCGCAGCATTAATAATCTCGATGGCGGATTTGCGGAATACTCTGTGACTACAGCTCACACTGCAAGCAAACTGCCGGATGAAGTACCTTTCGAACTGGCAGCGGTAGTTCCGGCAGCAGGATATACGGCGTATCAAGCGATAATGCAGAAACTTAAACCGCAATCCGGTGGCACCATATTGATTCATGGCGGTGCAGGGGGTGTAGGGGGATATGCGATTCAATTAGCAAAAATGTGTGGATTGAAAGTGATTACTACTTGCTTAGGAAAGGATATCGACTATGTACGCGTTCTAGGGGCGGATGAGGCAATTGATTTTACTAAAGGAAGTGTAAATGAAGAAATCTTGAATCTGACTAATGGCCGGGGTGTTGATTACGTTTTAAATACGATAAGTCCCGATAGTGCGACTAAAGACCTTGAGATTCTTGCCTTCGGCGGCGAAATGGTTGTAACGGCTGGATTCCCTGATTTTAGCCGAATCCGTTTTTATGACAAAGGGATGTCTTTACACGAGATAGCACTTGGTGCTGCTCATACACAAGGTGATTTTAATGCACAATCCAATCTGGCAAGGATTGGCGATCATTTTGGTAAATTGCTTGCAGAAGGAAAGATTGTACCTCCACAAATCACAACGATAACCATGGAAGAAATTCCATCCTATTTGAAAAAATTAAAAGAAGGCAAGGTCACCGGCAAGGTTGCAGCCAGAGTCATTTAGGAGCGACTGTTTGCAAAAGAGGGATCAATGGTCGTTCTGGTAGGTGGACGGAAGGGGAAACTGGAGGGAGTTTCGGCGATAATATCAATCAAACGGCCAACCCTGTATAATACCAGCAGCTGTTACATGACTAGAAGATATGAATAAACTGCGCGATCAAGTGTTAAGCCGTTTCGGGAGAAAACTTTAGCTGTTGAGGAAAAAGAACATGATATAACAGTGGAATTGTTCGATCCTGGAAATGTACGGTCAGAGCAAAATCCTGATGGACAACAAGGTCCAAATGCAGTAGCAGAAGAATTATTCAATATGATCATCAGTAATAAAGAATCATGATACTAGTACCCTGACCGTATCAAATTTTATGTACAGTTCAATAGACCGGACAGCATCACTTTAAGCAACATGCTCGCTAGTAACCTTACATTTGTCTTGGTCATTGTACTAGTACAGCTATGGGTGAAACCAACGCTTTATAATGTAATAATGTGTAAGTTTTCTAGACCACAAATATGGTGTCCTTAAAGAACCCACACTAGGTGTGGGTTCTTTAGTGTAGCTTTAGCAATTCGAGGTGCTGGTATTATTCTAATTGCTCGGTTTAGCTGAACATAAGTATCAAAAATGAGACCGTATACACCAATGCGAATCGCATTGAATTGGCCAGAAAACAATGCCTTAAAGGATTACGTAGATTCATTTGTAAAAAACATGACTAAACGCCAATCAAATTGCAGTAAATAACATAATTAAACGACTGTAAACAACCCTAAATAATCGGTTGTTTTTTTGCATTAGATGCATTAGAAAGGGGGTATTCGGCAAATGTACAAGAACATGGCACTATTGCCGATTTGATGATTATCTAAAAGCTCCATTCCAGAAGGCGATGTTATATGAAGTGTAGTAATGGACCGTGGAACGGATCTGTAGCCCGTTGTTGTCCAGACTGTTGCTGCCAAAATGCTGGAGATAATAGTCATAGGTTCTCTCAGCATTATAAACCGATATCTCCGAAATATTGAACCCCTATCCGAAATTCGAGCCATATATAACAGAGATTTTATAGTATATAATGTTTTTCATAAAAGCCATATAATTACATCAAAGAATTTAATTTGCAATAAAAAGTATTATATTTCATTTTATGAAAGGAGAATATGAATTGCCGGAAATATCAATCATAATCCCGACATATAAAAAAGCTTTCTACCAAGACTTATCTATTGCAAATAAAAATTATATATAGGATAGGTGAATAAAATGATTGATTTATTACAGTTACAAAAAAGAGTTTATCAGAATAAAATTGCGAAAGGATTTAATGTTACTGATATTTATAAAGAATTTTGTTTTATATATGGCGAATTATCAGAAGCTTGCGAAGCTTATCTGAAAAAAAAAGACGATTTGGGTGAAGAATTGGCTGATGTTGCACTCTACTTAATAGGGCTTTCGGAACTTCTAGGAATTAACTTGGAAGAAGAGATAGTGTGTAAAATGGAAAAAAATGAAAAAAGAATATACGAAAATAAAAATGGTGTACTTACAAAAGTAAAAGAATAAAACTATTCCTCACTCGGCACACGGTATGACACCTCATGTAAAGATAGGGACAGATCCAATTGAAGCAGGTGACTACATCATTCCAACCAAAGAAGTTTTACGCTTAATGGACAAAATGATGAGCGTAGTTTATTGAACACAACTCACTGGAGTTGTGTTTGTTTTTTTGTCGGTGGACAAGAACATAGTACTATTACCTTGGATGACCTGACACAATTGCATGATATGTTTGCTGCTAAGTGCGAAGGATGTCATACATGCGAGGAATCAATGCCTTCATAAAGCACTTGTTATACGTCAAGTATCATATTGAATAGACCGGTTCATACCGGCAAGGAGGAAGTTATATGTATAGTGCGAGATTAGATTACTACATCATAGAATTCATGTTGAATCAAGCTTGAACCGATATATAGATATGCTGGATTATTTTTCCTCATACATTTAAGAAGAAGGGACTAGCTCTATGAACTATATGGACGAGCAAATTCTTAGCCTCAGGAATATGGTCATTGACCAGGCGACACCTGACAATGATCAAGCGAAATTGGCCCCACTCCCATTATCTGAATCAGAGCAGGACAACCCCGTTGCTGAAAAAAACATGGTGCTGCGAATCGGCAATGAGCACATCACGTTAGAGCCAAGAACGATTCTGGATGGGCATATTGAGGTTAGTGTACCGAAATCCTTTAGTCTTATGCCGCTGGAGAAGGCCAAATTCAAATATCCTTCGGAGCATCGCCCCCAGGTGATCTACACCTCTTTGGAAGAGACGATTAATATCACCTTAAGTCCTGCAGATACGCTCTTGGATGCGGATGAACTCCCTGAGTTTACGGAGCAGATGACCGATGTCTTACGGTCTGTACAACCGATTCGTAATTGGAAAGGCACCGAACAGGTCACCAATCGTTCCGGACTGTCCATCGGAATTATCCGCTTTGTAGCAGCGGGTGTAGACGAGAATCTGTACAATGAAATGCTGCTGTTCATCCATGAAGGACATGTGATGATGGGCACCTTCAACTGTATGGAGTCCAGCATGCAGACGTGGTTGCCTGTAGCGGAACATCTGGTGCAATCGCTCCGTATCCTTCCGCTTCTCTCCCCTTCTCCGCTTAAGAAAGAGGTGGCCTCGTTATGAGCCTGGGCTACGAACATATCCAAATCTCTCCCTATACTCTGGTCAATCTGGAGCTGCTTACCTTGACCAAAAAAATTAACGAGCACACCCGGCTGTATTTTACAGGTGTCATCCCGGAAGACATGCAGGACAGTTATGTGGAATCGACGGGTAAGAACACCGTCATTGCCCGTGGTGTTCATTTTGCGGGAGAAATCACAAAAGATAAATTAACAAAGTCTGTTCGACAACAATTAGGAATAAAGTAAAGGAGTAGCCCATCATGTTAATAGGGGATTCAAATAAATTTGCCATTCAGTTTGACCTTAATGCAGACTATGGTGGTTTTTGGATGTTCGGTAAGTTTTGCTATTGGATAAATGGAATTCGTATTGGCGATTATGAGTCGGGTACATCATTACGAGATGTATTATTTTCACTTGAGTCTTTGGTTAAAGATAATAGCAATCGTTCCAATGAAAAACTATTTAATTTAGATGCTAAGGAGTGTTTCAATAGACTCAATGAAGCCCTGTATGGCGATTCTAACCAATATGACAGCATTTCTATCGAAGAGTCTTGGGCTCGGTTTAACGTCTGTCCGCTCTTGGATATTTTCAACGATTGGAAGATATTCTTAGTAGAGTACAAAGGTAGTGCACGTTTTTTAATAAGGAATTTGAACTCAGTAAAAAAAACAGATGACATTTTAGAATATATTGTTCAGGTGAGAGAATTTGAAACTGAATTATACAAAACTTATGAATTATTAAGCGAAATTTATGAAAACGAGATTAAATAGTACCAACATTATCTTGAAGAGGCTCAGGTATTTTCAAGGTTTCCTTTTGGTGGGGAGTAACCCATTATTCAACCAATAATACACTTAATTCATGTAATAGCATTACAAAAATTTATTCAATTCATTTGTGCGCACAGTGATGTATCTGCAAGGCGGCGCCAGCAGCATGATCCTCCAGGCCCCGGTGATTGATCAGGAAGGTACGGTGAAGGCCCCGGTGTTCGTGGCCGACCTCCCTCCTGTACCGGAGCCGCCGCTGATGAGTATCCAGGCGTACGAGGCCGCCCAAGCCGCAGCCCAGGCTTCATCAAGCAGCCCGGCCGAGGCTCCTGCGGCGAAGATCACAAGCCCGGCAGCGCAACAACAAGCGGAGGCCTTGCTGGGAACGGTGTCCAAGCTGTTAGGGGCGATTCCGGCAGTGGCCCGGGTTGCAGGTGTCTTCCTGAACGCTTTCGGAGGTCCTGCGGGCAAGGCAGTAGGTATGATTATGCAGGCCACTGCAGCGATTCCTGTCCGGAGCACGGGAACGAGTCGAGCCGGGGGCGGAGCCGCTGGAGGGGGTCTGCATCCGCTGAAATATTTGGCGAGTCTGGCGCTGGAAGGGTTGATCAGCCAGTACGAGCTTGAGCAGGGAAAGCAAGACTACTATAGCAAGTGGATCCTGGGAAACGTGTTTACGAGTGCGCGGCAGTTAGCGCATTCGGGCGGCCCGTTGGAGCTCGTTCAAAACCTGCTGGCAGAATCGAAGGCGATGTATCTTACCTATCATCAAGTGCCCGCAGACCTAAGGCAACGCTGGTGGGGCAATTACGAGAGCTATCTCGCTCAGCAGCCACAGCCAGAGACAGAGAACCCTAAACCTAAGTCTGGTGGGAAAAAATGTTTGAGCAATACGGAGAAAATGAGATTCTTACTGCAGAAGCCAAGCGAGAATCGGCGCAGCTTCAAACGGAGTTGGCATGGGATGTTGCCCAGGGGGCCAATGAAACCATTAGGGTAAACCAATCGATGGGTTTGTATGAGCAACGCGATTATCATCCCCAAATGGTGAATGGCTTACACTACTTGAGCAAGGTAAGGCAATGGATTTGAATATAATGTTTATACCATAAAAATGGAGGTCTAAGAAATGTTGGAGAAAATTAAAGAACTAATAAGAAATAATATAGATGAGATTCATTTAACTGGTGTTGTACACATAGAGGAAAATGGAATTGCTGAATTCATTTCTAATACGAATTTTTTATTTTTGGAGTTTGCTGACCAATTTATCCAGTTTGAGGCAATAGATGGTTACGGGAAGCTCCATATTACAATTGTGGATTCTCTTAGATATGAAACTGATATTGAAGATGTGATTCCTAGTAGAACTAAGGTTGGTGACGTTATATTTACCAACCCTTTAGCAGAAAATCACGTGGATAGTATAGTTTTTTTTAACTTAGAGAATATGGAAAATGCACTGATATGTGATGTTTTACATATCAAATTAATAAATGGGCAGGATTTATTTATAGATCCTCAATTTACGGGAATTAATATAGGTGGTCTAGAACAAAAACAATTCTGGGAAGAGAATTTTGTGGAAAGGGTTTTACCACGGGTCGGGGTGTATCCAGAAGAAACTTACATAAAATGTTAACAGTAAATAGGACGGACTTAATGCGTTTTTTTGTTTAGAGCATATTACTATGGTTTTGAGGAATGGGCAGAAGCATGAGCTGAAGCTTTTCCTGCAGCTCGACGTAGGAGCCGCGCGGTCTGCTCCTGCAGTCTCCGGATAGCTAATCGAGCACCATTGTGTCACTGAACTGCAACCGCCCGGGACCGTCGGATAGTATCAGTAGAAGCCTGTGGAGCCTTGTCAGAAGTACACGCAACAGTAATGGAGCACTCAAACTGGGGTAATACAACTAAATTTGTTTCACTAATGATCAGGAGTGACCCTTTTTGAAGTTAAACAAGACCCAAGCTCTTTTGATTCAGCTGAAAGGAAATGTCCTTTGGATGCTCAATTAGTAAAAATTATTAGGAACACCAGCGATGGAAAAGATAAAACTTTAATGAAGCGATATGGGTATGACTTTGTGCGTTATTGTTTTGAAGTATTTAAAATGAGAACTTAATATTCCGACAGTTTGTTTGTGTCGGTGGACAAAAACATACTCCCATAAGAGCCCGCGCCCAGCGCGGGTTTTCTGTTTTAAGGGACCAAGTTCTTGTCCTTTTCTCAGGACAAGAACTTGGTCCCTTTACCGAAAATGGACAAGAACTTAGTCCTATTGCCGATTTAATGATTATCTAAACGCTCTCATAAATTTCATCAAATCTTTTTTCAATAACACATCAAATTTTTCTTCCTTGAACTCATGTGGAGAAGTCATGACTTAGGTAACCAAATTCCACGATTCCGCATAAGTCGGCGTTTTAATTGAAAAGTGATTTCTTCTGGAACTCCAGCGGACTTTATCTGAAATTAGATGAATTGAATAGTACGAACGGAGATTTGTCAGACTACTAAGAGATTAAACACCATTTTAGCAAGAGAACTCCAATCATTATGTGAGAAGGAGCATGTTAGATTTATGTGATGTAAAGTATACTGAAATCATCTTAACTGAAAAAATGACTTTTATCAGCAAACTGTCGAAAGTCGTACCAACTCAAATATGAGAAAAATAATAGTGTTGTTAAATGAAGACCTATTGTACCGGATAGCATTAGCATTCGTTAGTTTGAGCGGCACTTATTTTCAAAAAGGACAGGTGAAAGACGCGGGGATGAAATATTAGACTTAATTTTAGAAGTAAGTATTGTTTGGTATCCGAAGAGATATGTATATGGTGGAGCATATTAGAAATCTATTTCCCGAGCATAATGAGTATATTTTAAATGAGCATTTTGCATTAATCTAAGTCCTTGCTAGACAAAGGAATTTCGAGCATAAAAAAGGACTTCACCCCAACTTGGAGAAGTTTTCAAGTGACCAAACGAGAAAACCCAAGGGAGTGAAGTCACTATGTATATTCTCCAAGAAAGTCTATTTTCCTTTGAGGAACTTCAAAAAATCGAATCGAAAGAACGACTGCCCCTCTTTTTCAGTGCACTGGACCTGAGACCGTGTGCGAGGCAATTGAGAAATCCTTCACCCCGAGGAGCGGACGGGCACTGCCGTCAAGGCATTCTTCGCGCATTACTCGCGGCTCCCTTAGAGAACATCGATACGTTCACCGGCCTAGCGCGCAGATTGGAGTTTGACCTTCGTTTCCGTTACCAATGTGGGCTTCGGCTGGATATCCCTGCCCCTTCGATTTCCACGTTAAGCCGGGTTTTTGCCGAGTTGACTCGCAAAAACCTTGCCCAGCAGTTGTTTGAGGATCTTGTCGCTCAGTGCCAAGAAGCTGGAATCATCGACGGCACTCATGTCGCCATCGACAGCGCAGCCATTGACGCCTACGAGAAAAAGGAACCCAAGCGAAAAAGCGAGCTCACTGGCAATGCCAACTGGGGTGCAAAGTTTGATACCTTCGGCAACAAAGTTAAGTGGTTTGGCTATAAGCTGCATCTGGCCGTCGATGCCAAGAGTGAACTTCCGATGGTGCTAAAGGTGACGCCTGCCCATGTGAACGACGGAGACGAAGGGCCTGCACTCATGACGCTTGCCGCTGCGAAATCCAAAGCGAAATTTTTCATGCTGGATGCAGGCTATGACCAAATGAAAAACTACGAGGCGGCCCGGAACGTCAAGGCACAAGCCATTATTCCGCTCAATCCCAGAAATGAAAAGGAACCGCCAGCGGGGATCACCCGCAAAGGCACACCTTGCTGTTCGATGGGCTTTCCTATGACGTATTGGGGACAGGAGAAGGCAGATTTGAAATTCCGTTGTCCACATGCGACAGGACATGTGAATTGCCCTTTAGGCATGGCCGCTTGTTCGTCCTCCAATTATGGAATGGTGGTCAAAGTTGACAGCCAAAAGGATCTCAGACGTTACGCTCTACCGCATCGCGAAAGCCGAGGCTGGAAGGAAATTTACAATAAACGAACCAGTGTGGAGCGCTGCAATTCTCGAATGAAGGCCTATTTAACCGCTGACCAGCTCCATGTTTGGGGTATTCAAAAAGTGACGACCCACCAATATTTGAATGCGATTGTGTTACTTGCCTCTGCACTTGCCATCGCGAAGCAACGTGTCCGAGACGCCGCTTAAAAATGTCAGCTTCACCGAAATTCTGCCCGTCTGCCCACTTCTAACCCAAATCTCAAAAACGGAGCTTTGGAAATAGCCCTCGACTTTGACTTTGAATTAAAAATTGAATTATGCAAAATGCTCAAATATAAATCCATGAATATATATTATTTGAAAAAGGAGATTATTATGGGAGAATCATGTAGTTACATTGAGACCGGAGAATGTGAAAATAGAAACTGTGAGGTGAATTTATTTTTAAACAAATTTATTAATAGATTATACAAAACGGACCTAAGACATATTGGCTTTAAATGCTTGGATAATACGGGGACAGAGGGAAAAAGGCCTGAAATTTCTTTTATTTATGAAGGGCAAAATATTGTAATCGAAGCTAAGACATTGTATGGTCAAGCAATAAACACCGTAAGTTCATTTACTAAAATTATTGGTGGTTTAATTGAGGATATTAGCTGCAAAAATAAGAAAACGCGCAAAAAATTGAATAAGAAAAAGTCTGAACTGATAGGTGTTAAGTTAACATTCGATGAAACAATATTATCATTGTCTCGTATTTTGAATAGTAAAGACGATAATTCAGAAAAAGAAGACCTAATCTCTAGAGTATTAAGTGCTGCATATAATGAGGTTACCTCTATGGAAAAAAGGAATGTAGAGTTTGGAAATGTGACTTTAGATGTCTCTAAATACAGTAAACACAAGTTTGACAAGAAATTGAAAGAAGTGAAAAGGAATCTTTATAGTAGGCCTGAAATAGGAGAAATGGAAGATATTAATATTATCGAATCAGAATGGGTTCAGCACCCAATTAGGACTGAGGAGTACATCAGAACTAATGAAAAAAAACTAAATTTTTCTATTCATTTTATAGATCCTAGTAATGGAATCGAATTAGATTGCAGTGTGTTAGGCTCTACATTTTTAACTCAGACAAAGCACCTTAATGAAACTATAAAGTCGGCTGAAGATAAATTTAAGAATTACGGATCTGATTATAAGAAAATTCTTTTCTTTAACAACAGTTTTTATAGAATAATGAATGGTAATATTAATGACGGATATGGGGAGTTAATTCGTGAGATAAGAAATATTGTTGAGCGAAGTACTATAGATGAAGTGTGGATTGAATACACAGAGGCACACATCAAGGAGGATCACTATGATTACATTGAAACAGTTTCAAATCAAAGAAAGGGATATGAAAGAATATATCCATATGAAGTGTAAGTGATTAAGTAAAATAATTAATGGATAAAATATATTCACAGCAAGAATTTTGACACAGTATAATACAAAAGGCGCTTCCATTAGGAACAGCTTATTGGACTAAGTTCTTGTCCTTTTTTCAGGACAAGAACAGGGCTTTGTCGGCAATGGGACCATGTATGATACTACGAAATTGTTAAACCAAAAGAACATAGTCCCATTAGAGCCCGCGCCCAGCGCGGGTTTTCTGTTTTAAGGGATCAATTTCTTGTCCTTTGATCAGGACAAGAAATTGGTCCCTTTGCCGAAATTGGACAAGAACATGATACTATTGCCGATTTGATAATCGACTGTAAAGTAAGTATTAAAAGCAAATGTAGTATGAATTCCAGGCGTGGTCGGCGCGTGGAAACCAGGAAGAGCGATGGGAGTCGGTGGTTGGCCAGGAGGACCAGCTACGTGGGCATCAGCCGCGGCGGCGGGTTAAGTTGGATATCTCCGGGCGTCCCGGACAAAACAGCAACTGCAGCACCGGTTAATCGACTCCTACAGAGAGATGCAACAGGATCGTCTGAGCTGCCGCAGCCGGTGTGGGGAAACAGGAATAGCGATGGAAGGCGGTGGCGGCCCGCCGGCAGAAGCCAGGGAAAAGGTCGCCCCGCCTATTCGGCAGCTGCGATAACGAACGCTCCGGATTACAAATGAAGGGATTGTTTTCCTAAGAGGGAAATAGTCCCTTGTAATTAGGTAGTTTACTGTTGAGGTTAAGAACGAATGTATAGGAGGAATAGAAATGAGCGAGCAGCAGCGTACATTAGAATCGTTGAATCAAGGGCGTCCTCGACTGAAGCATTGATCATTCAGAAATTTCGCGGAATAGGAAGAATCCAGTCGCAATTGAACTGTATTAGATTGTCGTTTTAGTAGGGCCAAACAATGTTGGCAAAAGCTCCATTCTTCGGACCTATGAGGTAGCAATGTCCGTGTGCGAACATATCCCAAGTCGATTACAAAATAATGTTGTACACCCGATACAACTGACTTGCAAACAAAGTATGAGGAAATATTGTCTCTGCAACGCAGGGATCACTTTATATTCGGAAAATGCCGTTATTTTATGGAATACACGCATTTGCTTCGATGCAGCAAATACAATCCATCTAAGCCAACAGTTGTAAACAGTCACAATTTGGATGTATCGATTCAAGAGAGTAATTTGATGCAACTTAAAAAGGCGGCTACTATACAGAGTGCAAGATAATTTTTACAGACCAGTTACCAAGGAGTCGCGGCATGGGGCAGGGAAGGTTAATTTCATTTAGAAGAGAACGGATCAATAAGTCTATGAAGCTAATTAGGGACGAGATTGATTACTATTTCAATCTAGATAAAATCACAGTTCGAGTAAAAAACTTTGATTTAAAGGGCAAATCAGTCAGCCTGTATCTTCATTCTGGTAATTGCCATGTTTATAAAGATCCCTCGAAGGGGTGCTCATTATTTCTTCAAGGCTTAGTAGATTTAGATAAGCACAAAGATACAGACAAATCGAATCCCAAGCATTGTCCATATGTTAATCAACTAATGAAAGAGGAACCGGATCGTATGTTTCCGATTTATTTATACAAATATAAATGCGGTCACTACAGTACAGGTCAAGGGCAGCATAGATTTTGTATTTCTGGCACATTAGGCAGACCCATCCCTACAGTGATTTTGGGGTTTGAAATTCATTTGAATTGTGGTTCATGTTCAGAGGAAGGGGTTTATTCACTAAAAATTTTTTAACAGAGGGAGATATTTCATTCATGTATAAAATTAATTTGTTTGAATCATCTATGCACTCTAATCATTTGAACAACAATACATACATAAAGTTTGACTTTGACTTAAAAATCTCTGAAAGCATCCAGTTTATTGACATCCAGGTGTCGGATCAAACACACAGGCTTCAAAACATTTTGGATATTCAGGTATCAGCAAAGGTTAACTCTACTTTCTTAAAGAAAGCTGTGGGTCAAGTCCAACCTAATATTCGTGTGTTCAATCAAGGCTCTGGTTATAGAGAATGGGATTGGATATTTGACTCAAACGATATCTCTGCCATAGAAGGGGTTCGTTCTGGTGACTTGTATTTCACAATTGATGTAACTGTAATAAACATAGCAGTGAAAGCGAAAAATAGAATTGCAGAATACTTAGTCAATGTTTTTCGGTTTCTTTTAATTCCCCTTCGAACGATCAGTGAAGGCTTGAACATCCCCACAAACCAAATAGGAGGTATAGCAAGAGATACAATAAAAAAGTTCATGGCTATAGCATCTTGCAGCGACATGCTTGTAAAAACAATAAATTCTAATATAACAATGAGACCAATAATAATCAGAAGCTTTTTGATTTAAGCATTAAACATCCCCCTTCTTTACTCATACCATTTAAACTATCGGAAACTTACATTCATTTGTAAATACTCTAATGATAAAAACTCTTCTTTAACAAATAAAACCCGTCACTGACGGGTTTTATTTGTTATGGCTTTAGCCAGTTGAGCGCGTGAAACGCGGGAAACATAAAACCACCCGCTATTATAAGAAGAAAAATAAAGTATTAGATTCTTAGATGTTGAATTGACAGTTTTTTTGTATCGGAACAATCGTCGGCTATAGAAAACTAGGTTTTAGATTGTCCGAAATCCGTTCATTGCAATTAAGACTTCATGCATCTGTGATGTTCCTTCTATGATTTCATTGATTCTGGCATCTCTAAAATATCGTTCAATAGGATAATCCCGGCTGCAGCCGTTGGCTCCGTGAATTTGAACAGCATCGCTGGCAATTTTGTTGACTATGCTTGCTGAATAATATTTAGCAGCCCATGTTTCCATAATGGTATCGGGATCGCCAATGTCCTTCAAATTTCCTGCATGAAAGCACATAAGTCTTGCAGCTTTAATACTTACAATCATTTCCGAGATCATCTTCTGGATGAGCTGGTATTCTCTAAGAGGTCTTCCGAATTGCTTTCTTTTTCTAGCGTAATGAACACTTGCCTCCAGACATGCTTGTGCCGTACCAACGGCCCCCCAGGCTACCGTATATCTTCCATAGTCTAAACAGGTTAAAGCTATGTGCGACAGGCCTGTACCCGGTGCCCCTATAATGCTGTCAGCCGGAATCCGGCAATCCTCCAAGGTGAGTTCTGTAATCATGGAAGCCCGGCAGCCGAGCAGTCCCTTCATTGGTTTAATTGTCAGATTCGGATTGTCCCTCTCCACCAGGAAAGCCGTAGGTTTTCCATCCAACTGGGCCATAATAATAAATACGTCAGCGATCTGCCCCATCGTAATCCATTTTTTCACCCCATTCAGGATGTATGAATCTTCATGCAAAATAGCGGATGTACTTACACTTTTGGCATCGCTGCCTACAAGAGGTTCTGTCAGACCAAATGCCCCGATCTTACTGCCGCTGGCCAGCTTAGGGAGCCAGTAATCCTTCTGTGTCTCAGTTCCCCATCTCAGAATACCCAATGCGACCATTCCATGAACGGTTAACAGACTGCGAACAGAGGCACATCCTCTGCCAATCTCTTCGTTAAGCAGCCCGGTTTCCACCATATTAAGCATTGTTCCGCCATATTGCTGTGGAATCATAGTACCCAGGTAGCCTGATTGTTTCATGTATTCAAGAACCTCATCTGTCAATTTTTCCTCTTCATCATGCTGCTGTGCATAAGGGGCTATTTTTTCGTCGGTAAAACATCTGAATTGTTTTTGCAGTTCTATTTGTTCTCTGGTTAAACGAAAATCCATCATATCAGGCCGCCTTATCTATATGGAATTTGGTTGTAATAATAATATATTATTACATAATTATCTTTGATAACAGATTATATTGTATATTTATGCATATTTTTAGTAGACAAATGGATATTTTTGCCTTACTATTGTTTTGTGAATTAGGATCTGATTACATAATAGTCTAACTATTGGAAATAAAACATTATGTGCCATATATCATAAAAAATATAGGAGTGTGCGGAAAATGAAGAAAGTCGGTGTCATCGGAGCAGGTGTCATGGGAGTTGGGGTCGCACAGAATTTGGCTCAATCCGGATTTAATGTGCGACTGGTAGATGTTAACGAGGATATTTTGATACATGCGAAAAGAGAGATATATAACAATGCAAGAATGCACCAGTTCTATACGCGGGGGAAGGAATCCTTTGATCCAGACGAGGTGTTAAGCCGCATCGAAGGCGATCTCCATATGGATGTTCTCAGTGATTGCGACTTTATTATCGAGAACGTAACGGAAAAATGGGAGGTTAAAAAGGATATATATCCGGCTTTGGACAAGATTTGCCCTGAATCTGCGGTTTTTGCAGTCAACACCTCATGTATATCTATTACAAAGATTGGTGGGCTTACCCGTCGCCCCGACCGTATCCTGGGCATTCATTTCATGAATCCTGTACCCTTAAAATCCACGGTGGAGGCCATCCGGGGCGCTTATACTTCACAGGAAACGATTGATTGTGCAGCCGGCATCCTAGCGGGAATGGGCAAGAAATACATATTAGTTAACGATATGCCGGGATTTGTGTCAAACCGGGTGTTAATGCTGACGATCAATGAAGCGATCTGGACGGTACAGGATCAGGTTGCCCCGCCAGAGGATGTCGATCGTATTTTCAAAGAATGTTTCGGCCATACCAGCGGACCGCTTGAAACAGGTGATCTCATCGGGCTGGATACCATACTGTATTCACTTGAAGTGTTGTACGAATCGTACCAGGACCCGAAGTTTAGAGCCTGCCCTCTCTTGCGCCAGATGGTGTCGGCGGGAAAATGCGGACGCAAATCCGGTCAGGGCTTCTATCAATATTAATCTCCATATATGCAAAAAAACAAAAAAAGGAGAATGGCTAATGTCAGATATTAAATCGGATGTTCGTGCATTTTTGTCCCGCTATGTGAAAAATCAGGATATTCAGGATGATGAGGACATCTTCAGCTCTGGTGCTGTTAACTCCCTGTTCGCAATGCAGCTCATTATGTATCTGGAATCCCGCTTCAGCATCCGCATTACGAATCAGGAGATGAATCCCGATAATTTCAAATCTATCAATTCCATTGAACAGACAGTTAACCGGCTGCTTGCTTAGCGGGCTAGATCAAAGGGAAAGGGTGTTTGGGGATTGAACTTACATGGAAATCATACCGGGGATAACGTACAGCAGACTGTCGAGGAAGTCAAAGTTAAGTGCGTCGTATGGGATTTGGATCATACCCTTTGGGAAGGGATTTTGCTTGAGGACAAGCAGGTGGGCTTGAGGGAAGGCGTTCTGGAGGTCATTAAGAGGCTGGATGAAAGGGGCATTCTGCTGTCTATTGCCAGCAGGAACGATGCCAGCCAAGCGATGCTGAAGCTGAAGGAGCTGGGTATCCATAGCTACTTCCTGTACCCGCAAATATCCTGGGAGCCAAAATCAGAATCGGTTAAACGAATAGCTGCCCTGATCAACATCAATCCGAACACCATTGCCTTTATTGATGATCAACCCTTTGAAAGAGACGAGGTCCGTTATTCGCTGCCTGAAGTAAGATGTATTGCCGCTGAAGACATTTCGTCAATCCTGGACAGGCCCGATATGAACCCCAGATTCATTACCGAAGATTCCAGGATGCGCCGGAGCCTGTATAAGAACGATATAGAAAGAAAAGAAGATGAAGAACGTTTTTCGGGTACCATAGAGGAGTTTCTTGCTACCTTGGATTTGGATTTTAGCCTTTACCCGGCCAGCGAGGGAGATTTGCAGCGGGCCGAAGAGCTGACCGTAAGAACCCATCAGCTGAATGCTACAGGCTATACCTATTCTTATCAGGAATTGGATGAGTTCCGGCAATCAGACCGGCACCGGCTTTGGGTAGCGGAGCTGGAAGATAAATATGGAACCTACGGAAAAATCGGACTTGCCCTCGTTGAATGCTCTGAGGATATATGGACGCTCAAACTGCTGCTCATGTCCTGCCGAGTGATGTCCCGCGGCGTCGGGTCCGTCATGCTGAATTTTGTAATGCGTGAAGCCCGCAAGGCGGGATGTAAGCTGAGAGCGGAATTTGTTGAAAATCCTTGGAACCGGATGATGTATGTTACATACAAATTCGCCGGCTTTCAGGAGATCGGAGAGAACGGAAATACGGTGCTGCTTGAACATGATCTGTCTGCTATTCAGCCTTTTCCCGATTACATAAAGATGAAAACCAGCAAAGAATAGGAGAGAGCAACCATGGAGAAGCTTGCTTTTATTTTTCCCGGTCAGGGGTCACAGTACATTGGAATGGGACAGGCGCTTGCCCGGGAGTATTCAGTAGTCCGGCGGACCTTCGAAGAAGCAGGCGATCTTTTGGGATACGATCTTGCCAAGATTTGCTTCGAGGGTAGTTATAGTGATATGTCAGATTCTTCTATCGTTCAACCGGCTCTTCTAACAACGAGTATCAGTGCTTATCGAGTCTATATGCAGGAGATCGGAATTCAGCCCGATTATACAGCAGGACACAGCCTGGGTGAGTACGCTGCACTTACAGTCAGCGGAGCAATTACGTTCAAGGATACCTTACAGCTTGTACACCGGCGTGGGGAACTCACTCAACGTCATATTGAGTCGGGAATTGGTCGAATGACGATAGTAGATGGCGTGGCTTTGGAGAAGGTAGAGCTTGAGTGCAGCTCCGCTGATCCATCAGGCTCCAGGGTTAGCGTCAGCTGTCTGAATGCTCCGGAGCAGACCGCCCTCTCGGGAGAAAATCAGACAATGGATCTGGTTGAGATGAGCCTGAGAAATATGGGTGCAACGATAACCCCTTTATTTCGCAGCGCTCCTTTTCATCATCCTTTAATGGCCGGGGTCTCTGAACAATTTGCCGAATCTCTTCAATCAATTCATTTCTCCCGCCTTCGCTGGCCGGTCATTTCCAATGTGACCGGACAGCCTTACTCGGATGAAGAAACGGCAGCTGACTTGCTGAAACGGCAGATCACTCATCCGGTTAGGTGGGTTGATACGATGAGCTTTCTTAGCGGGCAGAACATCAGCCTGACAGTTGAATTTGGCCCCAAAACCGTATTGAGCAGTTTGGTAAAAGCCAATATCCCTAGTGGAATAACTTCGTTCGGTTTTGATACGGCTTCGGATCGGCAGGCCCTTCATCAATATTTGAGCCTGCAGAACAGCTTCATATAATCCAATCTATATCTAGGAGGTTCTTATGCTATACCTTAATACGGATGATCTGAACCGAATCGGATTACATTGGAAAGAAACGGTTCGTGAAATTGAGAAGGCAACAGAATGCTTGCATGCAGGTGATTTCTCCCAGCCGGTCAAACCCTATGTGCGTTTTAAAGACCCAGCCAACCGCATTATTGCGATGCCAGCCTTTGTCGGCGGATCTTTTTCGATGGCTGGAATCAAATGGATCGCCAGCTTCCCGAACAATATTAATCAGGGGATACAGCGTGCACATTCGGTTACCGTTCTGAACGACGCTTCGTCCGGGCAGCCGGTCTCCATCATAAACAGCGGTCTGATCAGCGGGATCAGAACCGCATCGGTCTCCGGTTTGGTTATACAGAAGTTTTTGCAAGCCCAAAAGAAATCTCATCTAACCGCAGGAATTATCGGATTCGGCCCTATCGGACAGCTCCATCTGAAAATGATCGCTGCGCTTTTCCCGGAAGAAATAGAGCGGGTACTTATCTATGACCTGCGCGGAGTGGATACAGAAAATATCAACAGTTCTATCCGGGACCGCGTTACCGTCTGTGATCACTGGAAAGAGGTTTACGGGAAATCGGATATTTTTATGACATGCACGGTATCGAAACACCGGTATATTGACCGAAAGCCCAAAGACGGAGCTTTACTGCTCAATGTGTCTCTGCGGGATTTCACCGCGGACATTTACGAATACACCCGGCAAATCGCTGTTGACGACTGGGATGAGGTATGCCGGGAAAACACGGACATCGAGATGCTGCATAAGCTTAAGAATCTGCAAAAAGAAGGTACCTTCTCCATCGGGGATATCGTTATCAATGGCGCTTTTAAACACTTGTCCACTGCTGAAGCCGTGATGTTCAATCCGATGGGGATGGCGGTATTTGATATCGCAGTGGGTTCCTATTTTTATCGAATGGCCGCTGAGCTTGGAGCTGGAATTGAGCTTAAAGAGTAGGTAAAGGAGGCTCCTTATGATTTCTTGGGATCTGCTCAACAATATTATGGCTGCTTCGTTTACCCGAGCAGGAATCGGCTATCTCACCCGTTCAAGAGTTCAAACCAAGGGCAGTCTGATCATACCCGGGTTAACATACGAATCCCGGGTATACCGGGACCAAAGAGGCGTACCGCATATCGAAGCGGAGACTGAAGAGGATCTGTATCAGGTGCAGGGATACATCACGGCACAGGACCGTTTGTGGCAAATGGATATGATGCGCCGGCTTGCCGGAGGAGAGCTGGCCGAAATTATCGGCAGCGCCCAGTTAAGAAGCGACAAGCTTTTCCGGACGCTTCAGCTGCGGCAGTCCGCCGAACGTTCTCTTGCTGCTTACTCTGAGAAGACACGTATGATCATGGACAGCTATTGCAAGGGGGTTAACGCTTACATCCAACAGGTGACGGGGAAGGGAAAGCTGGCTTTGGAATTCAAGCTGCTGCGGTATCGGCCGGCTCCCTGGCATCCGATAGACTGCCTCATGATCCTCAAGCTGATGTCATATGACATGAGCGAAAATTGGCGGGCCGAGACTTATCGTTATCAGCTGGCTAAAAAGGCCGGACTCCACTTATGCACCCAATTGTTCCCCGTATATCCGCCGGACGGGTTTGTCACGGTTAAGTCAAGCCCTCAATCCACCGGAGGCGGTAAAGAATGCAGCAGAGTACCATTGCAGCCTTCCATTAATCCGCTCCTTGATCTTGAAGAGCTCCTCGCAGCGACAACAGAGCTACCGGACGAAACAGCTGGGTCCAACGCTTGGGTATTATCGGGGAGACATACCAAATCAGGCTATCCGATTTTGGCCAATGATCCGCACATTAACCACAGTAATCCTTCACTTTGGTATCAATCGCATCTAGTGATCATTAAAGACGGAGTGACTCGTAAAAATGTGATCGGGGTAAGCATACCGGGTGTGCCTGGCATCACGCTGGGCCATAACGAGCACATCGCCTGGGGAGTTACGAACACAAAAATTGATACACAAGATTTGTATATAGAAAAAATAAATCCCAAAGACAAATACAAGTATGAATATGACGAACGCTGGTTAGACGCCGAAATATACCGCGAAAAAATAAAGGTCAAGGGAGAGCCTGAAACCGAGCTTGAGGTTATGGTTACGCATCACGGTCCCATTTTATGTGGCGTACTCGGGATGGATGAAGAGCTTGAAGACGATTCGGAAGCATTGGCCCTGTCATGGCCGGCTCATCTGCCTACCACAGAGCTGGAAGCCGTGCTGGCTTTCAATGATGCGAAAGATTGGAAGGAGTTCAGAACTGCGCTGAGGCAGTATCAGACTCCGGTACTAACCTTCATGTTCGCGTCAAAGGATGACATAGCTTCCAAGGTAGCGGGACTAGTGCCGATCCGGCAGAACCATGACGGCCTGCTGCCCGTTCCGGGATGGAAGAAAGCATATGAACCTACCGGTTATATTCCGTTTGATGAACTTCCAGAGTCAGTGAATCCGCAAGAAGGTATGATTATCAGCGCTAACAACAAATTAGCTGACGAAAGTTATCCATACTTCCTGTCATACGCTTGGGCTCCTCCTTACCGGGCAAACCGTATTTACGAAATGCTCTCCAAAATGTCGGGGATAAGGGCCGAGGAGATGATGAAGCTTCAGGTTGACTACATGAATCCGCAGGCTGATTTGCTTTTGCCAATTCTGCTTCCAAGAATCCGGCTGCACGCTAAGCTTGCTCCTGCTGAACAGTCGGCTTTAGATATCCTGGAGCACTGGAACCGGAAGGACGAAGCGGATCAGGCCGCACCGCTTATTTTTTATAAATGGGTGGATGAATTGGGAAGGGCCATCTTCGAGCCTGTTATGGGAAAGGTGCTCTTCACCCGGATGTTTGATAAGGTCAATGTTCTCGACAGGATGATTATTGAAGCCGATAAGGGAGTTGAAAATGATTGGTTCATTCGTGCAGGGGGATGGGCTGAAGCCGTTGTTAAGAGCTACAAGCAAGCTATCCAGGAGTGTGTCCGGCTGCAGGGGAATACTCCCGGCACTTGGACCTGGGGGACATATCACCGCATTGGTCCCGTGCATCCCTTCGGCGCAGCCGTAAAAGGCCTGAAAGGCTTGCTGAACACCAAAATGCGCCCCATCGGGGGCAGCAATATATCGGTGGGAGCGATGGTTCCGAACGCCACTGGTGCCGTATACTGGTCTGCATCCTGGCGGACGGTGGTTGACCTGTCTGATCTGAAACGCTGCTCCTATGATATCCTGGCACCGGGTCAATCGGGTAATGTATGTAGTCCGCATTATGAGGATCAAGCACAGAATCATGCCGCTGGACTGCAGTTCAATCAAAAAATGGACCCGGAAGAATACCGGCAGGGAACGCTGTTAAAAATGCTCCCGCAAGTGGAAACGGCTAAGCCGTCCTTATAAGAAGCCTATGCTTCCGAAGCAACGATACTCCAAAATCACTTTCAGGTATCCGTTTCATCGTAAATGACATTCTTTGCTATGAGGTGAGTGACGATGTCCCATTTTTTAAGTTTGGTGGAATTGATCCGATGGAGAGCAGCCATGCAGCCCACTCGGCAGGCTCTGGGATTTATGGTGAACGGTCAGGAGCAGGAAATAACCTATGCCGAACTGGACAACCGCGCCCGCTCCATAGCTGCGGTTCTTCAGGAATTGAAGCTGGACGGGGAACGGGCGCTACTGATGTATCCGCCCGGCCTAGAATATATAACGGCTTTTTTCGGGTGTTTGTATGCGGGAATTGTTGCAGTTCCGGTCTATCCGCCGAGGCTTAACCGCTCGTTGTCGCGGATTGAATCTATTGTAGCCAATGCACAGGCTAAGCTAGCGCTAACGAGCGACAGGATCTATCAGAGCATCCAGAATCAGTTAACCGGTTCGTCTGAGCTGCGGAAACTGAAATGGTTAACTTCGCATGACTTCCTCAAAGCGGGAGATGGGGTGTACTGGAAGGAAATGAAATCAAAGGAAAACACCCTGGTCTTCCTGCAATATACTTCTGGATCGACTTCCCAGCCCAAGGGTGTACGGTTGACAAACGGCAATTTGCTGCATAATGCGGGACGGATTACCCATTCCTTTGGCTTAACAGAAGAGACCAAGCTTGTGCTCTGGCTTCCGCCTTATCACGATATGGGATTGATCGGCGGCATTATATCTCCGTTGTATGCTGGACTGCCCTCTACGCTGATGGCGCCGGTGGACTTCCTGCAGAGTCCTTTCCAATGGCTAAAGATGATTTCCGACAAGAGGGCGACTGTAAGCGGAGGACCGAATTTCGCCTATGATTTATGTGTCGAGGCCATAACCGAGGAGCAAATGGAAGGTCTAGATCTGACGAGCTGGCGTTTGGCCTTTAACGGAGCAGAACCAATAAGAGCAGAGACCTTAGAGCGGTTTAGGGACAAATTCTCGGTGAGCGGGTTCAAGAATGATGCCTATTTCCCTTGTTACGGACTGGCTGAATCGACGCTGATGGTTACTGGAGGAGAGCTCGGAAAGGGACCTTCAGTCTCTGCTTTTTCAAGAAAAGCATTGGGTGAGCATAAGGTAAGGACTCCGAAAGATCAGGAAGACCAGATGATCCTGATTGGGTCAGGCGGAAATATGGAAGGCCAGGACATTTGTATTGTACGACCGGATACGTCCGAAGTTTGTGATGTTGATGAAATCGGAGAAATCTGGGTTTCCAGCCCGAGCGTTGCGGAAGGCTATTGGAATAACCAGGAAGCAACCGGGCAGAGTTTTGGAAGAAGGCTCCTAGACGATCCCCGTCTCTATTTGGCAACAGAGGACCTAGGATGTATGCGAAATGGCGAGCTCTATATAACAGGCCGTAAAAAGGATCTGCTGATTATACACGGCATCAATTATTATCCTCAGGATATCGAAGCCTCAGCCGAACAAGCCCATCCCACGCTTCGCCTTGGCCACGGTGCGGTTTTTTCAGTTGAGATGAACCGGCAGGAAATGCTGGTCATTGTACATGAGGTTGAGCGCAAATACCGGAAAAGCTTGAATCCCGAAGAGGTCAGCGATGCCATTCGTTCCCGGATCGCGGAGGAGTTCGGACTGCAGACCTATGCCGTTATTCTCTTGAATCCAGGACGTATTCCCAAAACCTCAAGCGGTAAGATCCAGAGACAGCTATGTAAAAAAGAATTTCTGTCAGGAACCCTGGATATGCTCAGTAATAACTACATTTCAAGTGAACCGCCAACCACAGATTCACCCGATCAGCAGGAGCTGCTGAAGCTGCCGGTTGAAGAGCGGGCTGTGCGCATCGGTCGCTACGTTCGGGGCTTGCTTGCAAATGCGCTGAACATTGATGAGTCCCGTCTTTCAAGGGATGAGTCCATAGTGAACTGGGGATTGGACTCTCTTGCAGCTCTTGAATTGATTAACCGAGTTAACACTGACTTAGGGGTTTCCTTGTCGGTGGTGAACCTGCTTAACGGAACCAACCTTCCCGAATTAACACAGGACATTTGCAGAAAGATGGAGGAAGGGACTGCCGAACCTGCTTCTATTATTAATGAAGAGATGAGCTGGAACCATCAGCTTTCCTATGGACAAAAAGCTTTGTGGTTCCTTCAGCAGTATGAGCCGAGGAACACCGCTTACAATCTGTCGTTTGCCGTTAAATCCTCATCGGGATTTCAAGAGGTCGCACTACAGCAGTCCTTTCAATATCTCATCGAACGACATGAAGTGCTGCGGACTGTCTATCCTATGGAAGATAAACAGCCAGTCGCCAGCACTCTTACAAACGCCATACTCAATTTTGAAATCATCGATGTAGCTGACCATGACGAACAGAAGCTGCGGTCTCTGCTGTCCTGTGAAGCACACAAGCCGTTTAAGCTGGAGCAGGAAGTGTTCCGCATACGGCTTATACGAACTTCGCAGGCAGGCGATATTCTGCTGCTATCCGTGCATCATATCGCGGCGGATCTGTGGTCTCTTGTGCAGCTGATGGAGGAATGGGGGGAGGTATACCCCAAATTGGTAAGCGGTGAGCAAGTCCGGTTGCCGGAGTCTGTCGGACGGTACAGATCCTTTGTTATGCAGCAGCAGGAGCTTCTGGACAGTCGGTGCGGACAAGAGCTTGCTGCTTACTGGGAGGAGCAGTTCTCCAAGCCTATCGAACAGCTTGCATTGCCTTTGGATAAGCCAAGACCTAAAAATATGAGCTATAAAGGCTCCTGTTACGATTTTGAGATTGGGCAGAAATTGACGAAGGCGATTAAAGACCTGTCCAGGGCTCAGGGTGTAACCCTGTATGCCTTGCTTATGGCGTCTTTTCAAGTACTGCTTCATCACTACAGCGGGCAATCAGAGATTTGTGTTGGTACTCCTACTGCTGAGCGCCATGACCCGAATATGAAGGATACGGTCGGGTATTATGTTAATCCGGTTGTAATCCGCGGTTCTGTAGAGGATAACCTGTCCTTTGTCCAATTTCTTAAGACAATCCAACAACAGGTGCTTGGCGCAATTCAGCATCAGGGCTATCCGTTTGCAAGGCTGCTCGAACACCTGCAGGTGACAAGAGACCTCGGGGTTTCTCCTCTATTCCAGGTGATGTTTGTTCTGGAGAAACCGCAGAAGCTGGAGCATCTGTCCAGTATCATTCTTGGACGTTCCGGGGAGAAATTTGCCCTTGGGGAGTTGCAGCTGGAATCTTTCGGACTGCAGCCGCAGACTTCTCAGTTCGACCTTACACTTATGATCGTGGAGACGGAAGGAACGCTCGGAGCCAGACTGGAGTACAATACGGATTTGTTCACAGCGGATACGGCCAAAAAAATGGCAGAAGCATTCAAAGTTCTGCTCGGTGGGATTGCGGCCGATCCGGATTGTCCGGTGTCCCGTTTGCCTGTAATCCCTGCGGACGAACGGAGAAAGGTCCTAACGGAATGGAACGCTACGCAGTGTGAGTACGAGCTGGACAAGCCCTTGATCCGGTGGATTGAAGAGCAGGCCGAACGGACTCCGGACGCGATGGCCGTCCGATTCGAAGGCCGGGAGCTGACTTACAGCGAGCTGAACCGTCAAGCGGAACAACTGGCTAGACGGCTCCGCAGAATGGGCGCTGGTCCAGACCGGTTCGTGGGCATCAGCGTAGAACGCTCGCTTGAGATGATGGTCGGGCTGCTGGGCATCTTAAAGTCCAGGGCAGCCTATGTTCCGCTGGACCCTACGTATCCCCGGGAGCGGCTGGCTTTCATGCTGCAGGACGCTGGAGTGCCGATCCTGCTGACCCAGTCCCATCTGGCCGCAGGACTGCCGGAGCATGCTGCGCAGATCGTGCTTCTAGACGGGCCAAAGTCCGCACCACCGGAGGAGATTGTGGAAGAGGAACCGGTGAAGTCGGCTGCAGGACCGAAGAATGCGGTGTATATGATCTACACCTCGGGTTCGACGGGTACTCCCAAAGGCGTGATTAATATTCAGGAAGCGGTGGTGAACCGCCTGCTGTGGATGCAGGATACTTTCCGCCTCACGCCGGAGGACCGGGTGATGCAGAAGACGCCGATCAGCTTCGACGTATCGGTGTGGGAGTTATTCTGGCCGCTGATGGCCGGAGCCGGGCTAATTATCGCAGCGCCAGAAGGACATAAGGACCCGGATTACCTCCTTCGGCTGATCCGCAAGGAACAGGTGACGACGTTGCACTTCGTGCCGTCGATGCTGCAAATGTTCGTGGAGCAGCCCGGGGTGGAAAACACCGCGAGCCTGAAGCGGGTGATCTGCAGCGGGGAAGCTCTGCCGTATGAACTGCAAGAACGGTATTTCACGCAGGTCGGTGCAGAGCTGTGGAATCTGTACGGGCCGACGGAAGCAGCGATTGACGTGACCTTCTGGAAGTGCAGCCCGGGAACAGGAACGAGCAACATACCGATTGGATATCCGGTGGCCAATACGCAGATGTATGTGCTGAACCGGGAGCTGCAGCCGGTGCCGGCGGGTGTCACGGGAGATTTGTACATCGGGGGCGTGCAGTTAGCCCGAGGATATCACGGCCGGCCGGATTTGACGAACGAGCGGTTCTTGCCGGACCCGTTCCGCAAAGATACGGGATCACGAATTTATAAGACGGGGGATTTGGCCAGATACGGGCCGGACGGAAGACTGGAGTACGCCGGACGGAGCGATGACCAGATCAAGCTGCGAGGATTCCGGATTGAGCTGGGGGAAATTGAAGCGGCAATGCTGAAGCATTCTGAGGTAGTGGAAAGTGCCGTTGTTGTGCGGGAGGACGGCCGTGCCGGGAAACGGCTGATCGGATACTGGACATCGAAGAAGCCGGGGCGTGTGAGTGGGGCAGAGCTACGGAGCTTTCTGAAAGAGGAGCTGCCAGAATACATGGTTCCGGCGGCGTGGGTGGAAGTGGAGGCGATGCCGCTGACACCAAGCGGGAAGACAGACCGCCGTCAGCTGCCGATGCCGCAGGAGAGCAGGCCAGAACTTGCGACAGGGTATGTCCCGCCGTCAACCGAGACAGAGCGCAAGCTGGCTGACATTTGGCAGGATGTGCTGGGTGTAGACCGGGTAGGCGTTAACGATAACTTTTTCACCTTGGGCGGTCATTCCATTATGGCAACACAACTGGCGTCATGGATAAGGGAATCTTTAGAGGCCGAGATCTCGCTGAAAGCGATTTTTGAGAATCCGACAATCAGCGAGATGTCACGTTACCTTGAGCAGCACAGTCTACCCTCTGCTTATGGCGAATCCTCTGAGAAGTTAGAAGGATTTAATGCAGGTGCTGATGACCGCGACGCAGATTATCCGCTTTCTTTTGCTCAGCAGCGGTTATGGTTCCTGAATAACTATATGGAAGATAAAGCGGCCTACAATATTCCCGGCGCACTAAGGTTCAAGGGAAACTTGAATCTACAAGCTCTTCGCAGCAGCCTGAACGAGATCGTCAATCGTCACGAAGGTCTTCGCTCTGCTTTTCATGAGTTAAGCGGTATTCCTTTTGTTCAAATACGAGAATGGGTATGTCTGGAGCTTGAACTGCTGCCTTGTCCATATGCCAAGGAGGATCGGGAATCTGCAATTCAGCGGTTGGCTGCGGAGGAGGCAAGCAGACCCTTTGATCTGTCCAGCGATCCACTCATCCGGGCGTCTTTGTTCCGTTTAGATACGGAAGATCATCTGTTTCTAGTCACGATGCACCATATTGTCTCGGACGGCTGGTCCTTAGCGATATTTACGCAAGAATTGTCCAAGCTCTACAACGCCTATTTGCATCATAAGACTTCACCTCTGACTCCGCTTCAATACCAATATTCACATTATGCACGCTGGCAGCGCCGCTCTTCGGCAGAACCGCAATGGACAAGTCAACTGAATTACTGGAAAAAGAAGCTGCGTAGCCTTAAGCCTGTCCTGATGCTTCCTGCTGATTTCCCGCGTCCCGAACAGCAGCGGTTTAGAGGGAGTGTGCAACGGTTTAGGCTGGATGTTGGATTGCTTGAGTCACTACAAGAGCTGGGGCGTTCTGAGGGAGCTACCTTGTTCATGACTGTTCTGGCGGTATTTACTATGTTGCTTGGCCGATATACGAATGAAGACGATATTGCAGTGGGGACGCCCATCGCAGGCCGGAACCGGAAAGAGATAGAACCCATTATTGGCTTGTTTGCCAATACCCTGGTTCTGCGGACAGATCTGTCAGGGACAACTGACTTTAGACAGTTACTTCGCAAAGTCCGTGAGAGCTGCCTTGAAGCATATGATCATCAGGATGTTCCATTCGAGAAGCTTGTGGAGATATTGCAGCCGGTACGGAATCCTATGTATTCTCCCTTGTTCCAGGTGATGTTCATTTTGCAGAACAACGAGCTTCCGGCTATTAGGCTCGATCATATCCTTACGGAGCCGGTCCAATATGACCAGGGCATTGCCAAGTTTGATTTAACGCTGACGTTCGAAGAAACGGCCAGCGGACTGGAAGGGAATTTCGAATATAACACTGATTTGTTTCATCCGGATACGATAAACAGGATGGCGGGTTATTTCCAGGATCTGCTTCACGCTGTAACAGCGCATCCAGACTGGAATATCCATACCTTGTCTATACCGCAAAAAGAATATCTGCAGACAAGCGGAGAACCGCAGTATGGAGAGGTACAGCCGTCAACCAAAGGATTCATTGGACTGTTTGAAGAGCAGGTACACCGGACACCGAATTCCGCAGCCATTGTATATGAAGGGCATACGGTCTCCTATTCGGAATTAAACGGGCGTGCCGAGCTATTGGCTGCCAGGCTGCTGAAGGAAGGGATCGGGGAAGGTTGCCCCGTCGGTCTTTTTATGGAAAGATCGCCTGATTTTGTGGTGTCCTTCCTGGGGATATTGAAATCCGGAGCCTTATGCGTCCCGATCGATGCTGAATGTTCAACTGGAAGAATCAACACGATAGCCGAAGACTCTGGTATGCTGCTGATTCTTACCCAGCAGCATCTAAAAGAAAAGCTGCCGTCATTCATGGAACAAATCATCACTATTGACGATGCCAGAATAACACGGTCCAATTGTGGCATGGAGGACAGTCTTGAGTTTAAAACCCGCTTGAAGCCTGAACAGCCGGCATGCCTATTATACGCCTCCGGCAGTGGTTCAGCACCCCGGGGAGTTATTGTCACACATTCCTCTCTGACAGTTCAAGCGAAAAGGATGGAAGACTTGCTCAAGAAAGAGCTGACAGAAAAACCTCTGCGGGCAGGATGGACCGGTTCTACTGAATCGGAGAGCCTTCTGACGCAGTTGCAGTATCTTTTATATGGGCATACCCTGTATCCTGTCCGGCATGACATTCGTACAGAATCCACCGAGATGCTCACTTTTGCAAGAAAACATGAAATCGAAGTATTTGTCTGTACGCCGCCTCAGCTGCGAATGCTGATCGGAGAGGGGCTAATACTTCAGCGCCCAACCGCACTGAAGACGATTTGTGTTATCGATGAGCTGCTGGACCAAACACTGTGGAGTAGCTTGGCGAAGAGCGAGGATATCCGTTTCTATCAAATTTTCGGACTGCCGGAGCTGGCGGGAGCAGCGATTGGATGCCGGATTGCAGATTACGCGGAGCCTTGTCTGGGTCAGCCTTTATATGACGTGAAGCCAGCCGTTCTAAACCGGTACAAGCAGCCAGTACCCTTAGGAGCACCCGGAGAACTGTATTTTACCCAATCTGATCCTGGGCCGCTGTATTGGAAAAGCGCTGCTGTACATCATGCAGAAACGAGTTCACTGCAGGCTGAATGGTTCAGTTCCGGTATTTGGGTCCGCAGATTGCAGGACGGTACTATCCGCTACATTGGAACAATAGATGATGACGCCGAATCCGAAGGTTTCCGCATGGAGAAAGAACCTGTTGAAGCTGTCTTGTATCGTCATCCTGCGGTCAGACAGGTGTGCATAAAGAAAATTGACGCGGGTCCTGTCCCTGTGCTTGCAGTATATCTGTCAGTTTATCCAGAGAGCGTAACGGCTTCCGAATTGAAAGAGTACATGCACATGAGGCTGCCGGGTCATTTGATCCCTCGGTATCTGGTTCTGCTTGACAACATTCCTTTAACCTATGGTGGCCAATATGACATGGTGAGCCTGCCTCATCCGGACACCACCAGCAACCCAGCAGAATGCAGCGCAGAACCAAGAAATGCGATTGATGAATTCATATTGAAATACTGGCGGGAGCTTCTTGGAGCACCTAATATGGGCATTAACGATCATTTCTTTGAATGGGGCGGGCATTCCCTGTTGGCTATGGAAGTGATATCTCAGATCCGGGACGAGTTCGGCGTGCACCTTTCTGTTAAGCATTTGTTTGATTCACCTACAGTTGCCCGTTTGAGCAATGAAATCGAGCGTCTTCTCATCGAGGAAATCGAGAGCATGGATGAAGAAGAAGCCCGCTTGCTGCTGGAAGCCGAATAGGGACTAGATCGTAAAGGAGACTGGCAAAATGACAAGCTTTGACCCGCAAGACTCTCGTCTGTCCAAATTATCCGATGCCAAACTTGCGCTGCTGAGCAAAAGGATGAACCGGGGAGAGCATGAGCCGAGAAGGTCCCGTATTATGCAACGGGCAGCCGGAGGTCCGGCTCCATTATCTTCTGCTCAAACCGGAATGTGGTTTATAAGTCAATATGACTCCTTAAGCTCGGAATACAATATGTGTGCTGCTGTAAAAATGACCGGGAATCTTCAAATCGCATCCTTGCAGGAAAGTCTGTCAGCTATTGCCCGCAGGCATGCGGCGCTGCGTACTTCCTTTATCGAGCTGAACGGAGAACCTCAGCAGGTGATGGCGAGCGAGATTAGTATCCCGCTTGAGATTATCGACCTCAGGGGAGAGGAAGAAGATTATGGAGAGGAAACGGCGCTCCGTGCTGCCAAAGCGGATGCGCAGCAGCCATTTGATTTATCGGAAGCGCCGCTTCTGCGGACCAAGCTGTTTCATGTCAGCAGGAATACTTTGATTTTCTATATCAATATGCACCACATTATTTCAGACGGTTGGTCCAAAGGGCTTTTGATCCAAGAAATTATGTCCTGTTATAAAAGCCTAGTGGATCAGGTGGCTGTAAGCTTGCCGGAGCTGCCGGTTCAATATGCGGATTATGCATGGTGGGAACAAGAGTGGCTTCAATCAGAAGGTTACCGGAAGCAGTTGGAGTATTGGAAGAACCATTTACAAAGCCCGCATCCTGTTCTGCAATTACCGATGGAACGTAAATCTCCATTAGTCCCGGCTACTGAGGGTGACATCTGTTCTTTTGAAATTCCAGCGGTATTAACCGCCAAGCTGCGGGAGTTCGGAACGAACGAAGGTGCCACACTGTTCATGACACTGCTGTCTGCCTTCAAGGCCCTGTTGTTCAGATATACGGGACAGGAGAATTTGCTGATCGGTACGCCGGTGGCTAACCGGAACCATTCCGAGACTGCCAATCTGATCGGCTGCTTCGTGAATAGCCTCGTCATCCGTTCGCAACTCTCTGCAGCCTCAACCTTTCGTGAATTGGTTAGGGAGATAAAGCATACATGCCTGAACGCTTTTTCCAATCAGGAAGTTCCGTTTGAAAAGGTGCTCCAAGAACTCCATGTCAGCCGGTCCGCAGGAGTCTCTCCCTTATTCCAGGCCGTGTTCACGCTGCAAAATACGCCGAAACAGAACCTGGAGCTTCCGGGTCTGACATTGGAATACATGAACCTTCATAACGATACAGCCAAGTATAATCTGGTGTTGTCGGTCGAAGAGGAGGGAAGTGTTCTGCAAGGAACGCTGGAGTATCGCAGCGGACTGTTTGATCCTGAGGACATGGAGCGCATGGCGGACCACCTGTTAAATATGATGAAGAGTGCGGTTGAATCGCCAGACATTCCTATATCCCGTCTATCCATTATGAGTGGGGCGGAACTGGAGCGGACGATCAAGGAATACAGCGGAGGAGCGTCGGAAGCTCAGCTGCAACATCACAATCTGGTTGAATGGTTTGAACAGCAAGCCTCACATACGCCCGATCACATTGCCTTAACTTTTAATGAAACGGAGCTGACCTACCGGGAGCTCAATGAACAAGCTAACCGGGTCGCCCATTATCTGCTTCAATCGGGGATACAGGCAGAACAATTCATCGGCTTATATATAGAACGGTCAATCGAAATGATCGTCGGTCTCATCGGCATCCTGAAAGCCGGCGGCGCCTATGTTCCGCTTGATCCCGCGCTGCCTGCCGACAGACTAAGCTATATGCTGCGTGACAGCGGTCTGCAGACGATCATCACATCGAATGGTCTTTCCACTTCGCTTTCAGCATATCAAGGCGCATGGATCGAACTTGACGGGCCTGGAATGTTGCTGTCCGGGAAGCCGACAGGCAATCCCAATTGTACCATCTTATCTGGTCATCTGGCCTATATGATCTATACATCAGGTTCAACCGGACAGCCAAAAGGGGTTATGGTAGAGCACGGCAACGCTGTCCGGCTCTTTGAAACCACACAGTCCTACTTCACATTCAACGAAAAAGATGTGTGGACGCTGTTCCATTCCTATGCTTTTGATTTTTCCGTCTGGGAAATTTGGGGCGCACTCCTGTACGGAGGCCGCCTTGTGATAGTACCTTACTGGATTAGTCGTTCACCGGAAGATTTCTACCGTACCCTGCTTCAAGAGCAGGTTACCGTCCTGAATCAGACACCTTCGGCTTTTCGTCAATTGCTGAAGGCTGAAGAATCCGCGTTTCCTGGCACTGAGCTTGCACTGCGTTACATCGTTTTTGGCGGAGAGGCTCTGGATATGGATTCGCTTAAGCCGTGGTTTCAGCGTCATGGGGAACATGCTGTCCAGTTAGTCAACATGTACGGGATAACGGAGACAACGGTTCATACGACGCTTTACCCGATTAGCAGCTTGGATACAAAAACACACAGTGGAAGTATCATCGGCCGCCCGCTGGGCGATCTTTCCATCTATGTGTTGAACGAGCATTTGCAGCCCGTACCCGTAGGCATTCCGGGAGAAATGTATGTCGGCGGCGCCGGGGTCACGAGAGGTTATTGGAAAAAAGCAGAATTGACTGCAGACCGGTTTATACCTCATCCTTACGTTCACGGAGAGCGGCTTTATAAAACAGGGGATTTAGCCCGCTTTCAGTCCGGTGGGAACCTGGAATATATCGGCCGGATTGACCATCAGGTCAAAATCAACGGTTTCCGCATTGAGCTGGGAGAAATTGAGGCTGTATTGAAACAAGTTCCAGAGATTGGCGAAGGGGTTGTGACCATTAGAGAGGAGCAGGGGCTCTCCGTACTGAAACGCCTGGAGGCGTATTTGGTCAAAAAACCTGGAAGGGAGCTAAACCTTCAGGCTATCCGGGTTTACTTAGGGCAAAAGCTGCCGAATTACATGATTCCTGCTGCATTCTATGAACTGGATACCATTCCGCTTACCCATAACGGGAAAGCGGATCTAAAGGCTATTCTGTCCATGAATGTACAGCAGGTCGACGGGGACAGCAGATTCAGCGCCCCAAGGACCGGGGAAGAACAACAGCTGTGCTCGATATGGCAGAAGGTACTCAGTGTTGATTCCATAGGGATTGATGATAACTTCTTCGAACTTGGCGGCGACTCAATCCGGGCTATTCGCGTAAGGGCGGAGGCTCAGCAGTTGGGGATTCTGTTCACGATTCAGCAGCTGTTCGAGCTCCAGACAATCCGTATGCTAGCAGAAGCTCTCAAACCGGAAGTGCAAATCTTACCTGAAGGTACAACACGGACGGCATTTCACGGTCTCAATGAATCGGACCGGTCCAAAATGCCGGACAGTGTCATCGACGCTTATCCGCTGAGCAGGCTCCAATCCGGGATGTTATTTCATTCGGTCCTGCATCCAAACGGCAGCTCCATTTATCACAACATCACCAGCATCACCTTAGAGGGTCAGCTCGAATTCGCAGCTCTCGACAGAGCTGTTCAAAAGGTGGTTTCAAAGCATCGTGTACTGCGGACTTCCTTTGACCTGACTTCCTACAGTGTTCCGCTGCAGCTGGTACACGGGTGGGCTCAAGCTGAAGTGAACATGGACGATCTGCGTGGCATGTCCACGAGGGAACAGGAAGCCGCGTTAAACAGCTGGCATGAAACGGAACGCAGAACTTCTTTTGACTGGACTTCATTTCCATTGTTTAGAATCCATATTCATCTTTTGACCGAAGATACATTCCAGTTTACGCTCACCGAGCACCATGCCATTCTGGACGGGTGGAGTGTAGCCTCGATGCTGACCGAGTTGTTTGGATACTATAACGATTATATTTGGCAACGGGAGCCCATGCAGGAAACCGCACTGTCCATTGAATACTCTAACTATGTGGAGTTGGAACAGCTGACCTTGGAAGACGAGGGTACCCGAAGATTCTGGGAGAAATACCTGTCAGAAGCGGCTTATAACCGATTACCTGGTGCTACAGGGACCGGTAACAACGGTCTGCGGGAAATCGCAATGGATTCCGCTGAATATACTGTTCCGGCTGAGCTTTTTGACGGTGCCAGGCAGCTGGCGGCAATGGCTTCAGTCCCGCTCAAAAGCGTACTTCTCGCCAGCCATCTGTATGTTCTCCGAACGTTATGCAACGAACCTGATCTGGTTACAGGTCTCGTTGCCAACTGTCGCCCGGAAGAGTTGTCTGGAGATCAGGTGCTCGGATTGTTCCTTAATACACTTCCTCTGCGGCTGCAGTTGAAGGATATAAACTGGCTGGAACTGGTGAAGATCACCTTTAAAACAGAAATGGAAGTCTGGCCGCACCGGCGTCTTCCGCTGGACGAAATCCAAAAAATCGCAGCTGAAGGGCAGCCGTTGTTTGATAGCGTATTTAACTTTACCGATTTCCATATTTATCAATCCTTCGCCGGGGCGCAAAATTTGAGCGTCCTGAACGCGGCAGACATAGCTTACACCAACTTTGATTGGATGACCCAATTTAATCTCGACGCGAGATCATCGGAGCTCAAATTGATTTTGCAGTGGAACACTTCTCGGTTCAGCAAAGAGCAAATGGTGCAATTCAAGGAATATTACTTGCGGACCCTGGAATCAATGACTCAGGAACCCTTGATCCGTTATTCGGCGTTTACCCCTCTCCCTGCGGACGAACGGAGAAAGGTCCTAACGGAATGGAACGCTACGCAGTGTGAGTACGAGCTGGACAAGCCCTTGATCCGGTGGATTGAAGAGCAGGCCGAACGGACTCCGGACGCGATGGCCGTCCGGTTCGAAGGCCGGGAGCTGACTTACAGCGAGCTGAACCGTCAAGCGGAACAACTGGCTAGACGGCTCCGCAGAATGGGCGCTGGTCCAGACCGGTTCGTGGGCATCAGCGTAGAACGCTCGCTTGAGATGATGGTCGGGCTGCTGGGCATCTTAAAGTCCGGGGCAGCCTATGTTCCGCTGGACCCGTCGTATCCCCGGGAGCGGCTGGCTTTCATGCTGCAGGACGCTGGAGTGCCGATCCTGCTGACCCAGTCCCATCTGGCCGCAGGACTGCCGGAGCATGCTGCGCAGATCGTGCTTCTAGACGGGCCAAAGTCCGCACCACCGGAGGAGATTGTGGAAGAGGAACCGGTGAAGTCGGCTGCAGGACCGAAGAATGCGGTGTATATGATCTACACCTCGGGTTCGACGGGTACTCCCAAAGGCGTGATTAATATTCAGGAAGCGGTGGTGAACCGCCTGCTGTGGATGCAGGATACTTTCCGCCTCACGCCGGAGGACCGGGTGATGCAGAAGACGCCGATCAGCTTCGACGTATCGGTGTGGGAGTTATTCTGGCCGCTGATGGCCGGAGCCGGGCTAATTATCGCAGCGCCAGAAGGACATAAGGACCCGGATTACCTCCTTCGGCTGATCCGCAAGGAACAGGTGACGACGTTGCACTTCGTGCCGTCGATGCTGCAAATGTTCGTGGAGCAGCCCGGGGTGGAAAACACCGCGAGCCTGAAGCGGGTGATCTGCAGCGGGGAAGCTCTGCCGTATGAACTGCAAGAACGGTATTTCACGCAGGTCGGTGCAGAGCTGTGGAATCTGTACGGGCCGACGGAAGCAGCGATTGACGTGACCTTCTGGAAGTGCAGCCCGGGAACAGGAACGAGCAACATACCGATTGGATATCCGGTGGCCAATACGCAGATGTATGTGCTGAACCGGGAGCTGCAGCCGGTGCCGGCGGGTGTCACGGGAGATTTGTACATCGGGGGCGTGCAGTTAGCCCGAGGATATCACGGCCGGCCGGATTTGACGAACGAGCGGTTCTTGCCGGACCCGTTCCGCAAAGATACGGGATCACGAATTTATAAGACGGGGGATTTGGCCAGATACGGGCCGGACGGAAGACTGGAGTACGCCGGACGGAGCGATGACCAGATCAAGCTGCGAGGATTCCGGATTGAGCTGGGGGAAATTGAAGCGGCAATGCTGAAGCATTCTGAGGTAGTGGAAAGTGCCGTTGTTGTGCGGGAGGACGGCCGTGCCGGGAAACGGCTGATCGGATACTGGACATCGAAGAAGCCGGGGCGTGTGAGTGGGGCAGAGCTACGGAGCTTTCTGAAAGAGGAGCTGCCAGAATACATGGTTCCGGCGGCGTGGGTGGAAGTGGAGGCGATGCCGCTGACACCAAGCGGGAAGACAGACCGCCGTCAGCTGCCGATGCCGCAGGAGAGCAGATCAGAACTTGCGACAGGGTATGTCCCGCCGTCAACCGAGGCAGAGCGCAAGCTGGCTGACATTTGGCAGGATGTGTTGGGCGTAGACCGGGTAGGCGTTAACGATAACTTTTTCACCTTGGGCGGAGATTCGATCCGGAGCATCTCAGTATTATCGAAGGCCTCAACTGCTGGAATTTTCTTTACGCTGCAGCAGCTCTTTGAATTCCCTATGATTTCAGCGCTGCTGAACCAGATTGGAGCCAATACCGCACAGATAACTGAAGTGAGATCCGTCGAGCCCTTCGCGCTGCTGACTCCTGCTGATGCCGTCAAATTGAAAAGCCTTGGAGTTGAGGATGCGTACCCGTTGACTGTTCTTCAGGCAGGGCTTGTCTATCATAGCAAATTGTATCCGAATACTGCTCTGTATCACGATATCATGAGCTTCACGATTAAGGGGCGTTTTGACGAAGAGGCCTTCAAGCAGGCAATTCAAAATCTGTCTGCGCGGCATTCCATTCTTCGGACAACCTTTGATCTATCCTCTTATAGCGAGCCGGTTCAGCTGGTCCATCTGCAGATAGACGAGGCGCTGATCATTATAGATCTCAGCAAGGTATCTGAAGCAGAGCGGAAAGAAGCGCTACACCGGTTCAAGGAGAGTGAGCGGCAGCTACAATTCGATTGGAGCAAGCCGCTGGTTCGTTTCTTCGTGCATGTGCTGGGAGACGACAAATACTGTGCCACCCTTAGTTTCCACGATTCCATGCTTGACGGCTGGAGTGTTAACGCCCTGATCGCCGAACTGTTCACAGACTATATCAAACGGATCAACGGCTCGGCTACTTCGATAAGAGCCTCGGCTGTTCCTTTCCGTGAATATGTGGCTTTGGAGAGGCTGGCGGCCGCCACTGAGGGGGATAAGCAATTCTGGCTGGATGCATTGGAGGGTATGACTTTTAGCCCGGTCCCGCGGATTACTTCCTCACCTGATGTAGCCGGCAGGTTTACGATTCGTTACTGGAAGGTGGATATCCCGCAGCACGTTTCGGATAAGCTTGTCCAACTGGCTGAGGAAATGGGGGTGCCGCTAAAAAGCATTTTGCTAGCCGTACACATGAGAGTTATGGGCCTGCTGGGCGGTACGGAGGATGTGCTGACGGGGCTGGAGCACAATGGTAGACCCGAGGCAAATCAGGCTGAGAGCATGCTGGGCTTGTTTTTGAATACCATTCCGTTCAGGTTAAATCTCAATGTGGAAGAAGACTCATGGGAATCGCTGATACGGGAAACTTTCCGTACAGAGACCACTTTGCTCCCTTACCGTCGTTATCCCATGGCTCATATCCAAAGGGATCAGGGAGGCCAGCCTTTATTTGAGACAGTCTTTAACTACACCCACTTTCATGTGGCTGAGAAGCTGCTGAGGCTGCCTGAGCTTGAATTGACCGATATGGATACTGTGCTTGAAACCGACTTTCCGCTTCGCGCAGAGTTTTCCCGCGATATTGCCACCGGCCATGTCCGTTTTGAACTGCACTACAACGCCTGCATCTTGTCTGAGAGACAGGTCGGCGAAGTGGCAGGCTATTACCAAAAAGCATTCGATTGCTTGCTCAGTAACCGTCATGCCCGTTATCTGCATCAGGATCTGTTGTCCGAGGAGGAGAAAGAGTTGCTTTTGTACCGGTGGAACCAGAACAATGCTTCAAAGGATCCTTCGTTACCGGATGTATCATTCCCTCAGCTATTTGAAGAGAGAGCAGCGAATTGGTCGAATCGGATTGCTGCGAGTGACCGGGATCAGAGCATCAGTTACTTCGAACTGAATACCCGCTCAAATAAGGCTGCTCGTGAGCTGATCGCTAAGGGCGCGGGTCCAGGCGTATGTATTGCTGTACTCGGCCAGCGTAATCTGAATTTCTTGATTACCCTAATCGCCGTTCTAAAGTCGGGAGGCGTCTATGTTCCGCTCGACCCGCATTATCCGGAGGAGCGGATTGCAGATATGGTGGACATAAGCTGCAGCAGGCTGGTGATTACATCAGATGAGTATTCGGAACCGTTTGAGCGCATGATGGAAACCCGAAATTCAGATCAATTATGCGAGATTGTTACAATGACAGAGCTGCTTCAGGCAGAACACGCTACGGATTCCCCCGGCATGTACCCCGGTAAGGATCAGCTGGCCTATATTATTTTTACATCTGGATCAACAGGCCGGCCGAAAGGCGCAATGGTCGAGCACAAAGGAATGATGAATCATCTGTACGCCAAAATAACCGATCTTCAGCTGACCGAAGGTGATAGGATCGCCCAAAATGCATCGCAATGCTTCGATATTTCCGTGTGGCAATTTTTGTCCGGGCTTTTGGTTGGTGGAAGCGTGCATATCTTCGAGGATGAGCTTGTCTATAACGCAGCTGCCATGCTGCAAGTTATTGAACGCAAAGAAATTACCATTCTGGAAATGGTGCCATCGGTGATACGGACGATGCTGGATCAAACCGACCGGATGGATAAAGCGCCTGAATTGCCTTACCTCCGCTGGATGATCCCTACCGGAGAAGCTCTTCCACCAGATTTGGTTAGGCAGTGGTTCGGGCAATATTCCCATATTCCAATGATGAATGCCTACGGACCAACGGAGTGCTCCGACGATGTTACACATTACCCTATTTACGAAGAACCGGCTAACCCGTGGAGCATTGTCCCGATCGGACGTCCGGTCCGTGGCATGGCGATGTATGTGCTGGACAGCCACCTGAGGCCTGTACCCCTTGGAGTGCCCGGTGAGCTTTATGTAGGCGGGGTCGGTGTGGGAAGAGGGTATGTCGGTAATCCCGAAAAAACGTCAGAGGTCTTTCTGGACAACCGGTTTGATACTTCATTGGGTTCCAGACTGTACAAAACCGGAGATCTGGTCCGTTACCTTGAGGACGGAAATCTGGTGTTCCTCGGGCGCGTGGATCACCAGGTGAAAATCCGTGGTCATCGCATCGAAATCGGGGAGATAGAGACCGTTCTCGGGCGCCATCCGGGAATTCGGGAGAGCGTCGTAGTCGCGCTAGACAAGCCTCCCCATGAAAAATATCTGGCTGGTTATATCGTTACAAAGCCTGGATTAGAGTTGTCAGCCAAGGAGTTGCGTTCCTATCTGAGAGCCCAGCTGCCCGATTACTGCATTCCATCTTATCTATTGTTCATAGATGCGATTCCGTTAACGCCAAACGGCAAGGTTGACCGGAAACAGCTGCCCCTCCCTAATGAGCATCAGGAGTCGAATGACGAGCCTGTTCTACTTCCTGAGAATGCGCTCCAGCAGTCCATTGCCGCTGTGTGGGAGGATGTACTCCAAAGGGAAACGGTCGGAATCGACGAGCATTTCTTTGAAATCGGTGGGGATTCGCTCCGGTTAATGCAAGTTCACAGTAGGCTTGAGCAGACACTGGGCTGTACGATAGCGATTGCTGATTTATTTCAGTATCCTACCATCAAATCGCTGGCTGTGCTGCTCCATGACTCGGCTGAGCAAGATAAACGCAATCGGGAAGAATTATCCGGGACCATGGAACGGGTCAGCCAGCGCAAGGAAAAGATGAAGAAGCGGAGACAAGCCCGCGATCCACAGGAGTAATCCGGAGAGGAGAGATTCAGATGAATTACGAAACAGAGCAGGATAATGCCATTGCGGTTGTGGGGATGTCCATCCGGTTTCCCGGCGCAGGAACCATTGAGGAGTTCTGGAATAATCTCCGAAGCGGAGTCGAGTCGGTTACCTTTTTTACAGAAGAGGAGTTGGAGAAGAATGGAATTCCTTCTTCGGTCTATAAGCTCGACAATTATGTTTCCGCCAAGCCGGTATTAACAGATATTGACCTTTTCGATGCAGAATTTTTTCAATTGACCCCGAAGGAAGCCAGCTTGATGGATCCGCAGCAGCGTCTGTTTCTGGAGTGCGCCTGGGAAGCGCTGGAGTCGGCAGGGTACCATGGAGAGGATTATCCTGGCCCAATCGGTGTTTTTGGCGGTGTTGGAGAAAGCACCTATTTCTTATTTCATATTTTCAGCCAGCCGGATCTGTTGGAACAGTTAGGGAAGATGCAGAGCAAGCTCTTTAACGACAAGGATTTTTTGAGCACGCGTGTGTCCTACAAACTGAATCTTCAAGGTCCCAGCATGACTGTACAGAGTGCATGCTCTACCGCGCTGGTGAATGTTCATTTAGCCTGCCAAAGCCTGCTTAACGGGGAGAGCGACATGGCTCTTGCCGGGGCTGCCTCTATTGCCATGCCCAATCATTCCGGATATCTCTATGAAGAAGGAAATATTTATTCCGATGACGGACATTGCCGTGCGTTTGACAAAGACTCGGGCGGTACCATTTTCGGAGATGGTGTTGGGATTGTGCTGCTCAAACGTTTGGAGGATGCCCTGAAGGACGGAGATACAATCCATGCTGTCATTAAGGGATCCGCGATGAATAACGACGGAAGCATGAAGATTGGCTTCACAGCCCCCAGCGCCAGAGGACAAGCTAAAGTTATTGCGGAGGCGCTCAGCATGGCAGAGACACCTCCAGAAACAATTGGTTATATCGAAACCCATGGTACCGGAACCAAGCTGGGGGATATGATCGAGATTGAAGCTCTGAAGTTGTGCTATGACCAGCCGGACGACAGCAAAATTATACTTGGATCAGTTAAGACCAACGTGGGCCATCTGAATACAGCAGCCGGGATTGCAGGTCTTGTAAAAACGATACTGATCCTGAAACACGGCCAGATTCCGCCAACGCTACATTTCTCCGCACCTAATCCCCGACTGGGGCTGGAAGATTCCTGTTTCGATATCAATACCTCATTAGTAAATTGGGAATCTCGAAATGCGCCGCGGAGAGCTTCGGTCAGTTCCTTTGGCGTTGGAGGAACCAACGTCCACCTTGTACTGGAAGAAGCTCTACCTCTGCATGCTTTGGAGGAGCAGGAATACTTACAGGTGCTGCCGCTTTCCGCTAAGACGCCCGGTGCATTGGAACAGATGACCGAAAATTTACAAACGTATCTGACTCGAAACGAACAAGCACAATTATCCGAGGTGGCCTACACGCTCCAGTTCGGAAGAAAGACGTTCTCCAACCGCAGACTGCTTGTCTGTTCTGGAAGGGACGAAGCCATTGATCTGCTGCAGCATCCGGAAGACAAGCGCGTCGGAACCCTCTTGCAACAATCGCCGATCGCTGATTCTGAGCCTTATGCAAGCATCTTCATGTTTCCAAGCATTGGCGGGGAGTACTTTGGTATTGGAAGAGAATTATTCGAGACCTTTCCGGTTGTAAAAAGAGAAGTGGAGCGTTGTAACGTTCTCTTTAGCTCTCATCTTGGAATAAACGTCAGGGCGATCATTACTTCGAATGGAAGTAGAGGGGAACCGTATGAGCACCGGCTGGATTCCTTATACAGCCTGCCTGTGAATTTTACAGTGGAATATGCTCTAGCTTCTCTTCTCCTCTCCTGGGGGATTCAGCCAGCAGCCGTTATCGGTTGCGGAACAGGGGAATACGCGGCAGCTTGCGTCTCCGGCATACTCAGTTTGGAGAATGCAGTCGCATTGGTATCCGCTCGCGTAAGGCTGATGCTTACAGTCGAAGCTACATCTTCATCCTCCGAAGAGCCGGAGCCTGGCATAACCGCGTTCAAGGGAGAAGTAGATAACCTTGAGTTCCTGACGCCGCACCTTGCTTTCGTCTCCTCTGTAACCGGCACCTGGATTTCTGAAGCTGAAGCTACAGATCCAAGCTATTGGCTTCGGCATTTGCAGAGCCCTGAACGATTCGAGGCAGGAATTCAGCAAATCAAACGTCAGGGATCCAGATTCTTGTTCAGCGAAGTCGGGCCTCTCCAGGTTCTAGGCGCGAGAGTGCAGCGCATGTTCACAGCACAAGGCCAGACCACATATACATTCAGCACGTTAAAAAGGATACATCAGGAGCAATCCGAAGTGTCCAAACTCCTATATCTTGGCGGGATGCACTGGGTCTGCGGTCAAACGATAAATTGGAGTGAAATGCGTCTTGATCAAGGGCCTGGCCGCCGTATTCCGCTGCCTACGTATCCGTTCGAGAGAAAACGTCACTGGATCGAATCTAATTTTTCCGCAGTATTCGGAGGGGAAAGGGATGGCATGATTCAACACCCGCCGGGAATGAACGTAGCAGAGGATAACACTGGCGGTCCCGGGGAGACAACAAAGGAAGAACAGACAGCGTTCATTATCGCCGGAATTTTCGAGGATATTCTCGGTGTGGAGCAGCCGGGTCCACAGGATAACTTCTTTGCACTTGGCGGAAATTCACTTGTTGCCGCACAATTTTTATCGAAGATTAATCATACTTTCCAGTCTCATTTCTCGATGGAACTGATATTCATGGCCCCGACTGTACTAGGGATTGCAGCCGAGGTCAACCGCTTGCGTAGCGAGCAGGTGCAAGACCAGGAGACACCTGGACATCATCCGGTGCTGGGGTCCAGCGCACCAGACGATATTCATCTGGACCCGCAGGTGGCTGAAAGCATTCGGACTCTTGCAGGCCTCTCCGGGAATGAGGCCTTGGAAACTGTAGATGACAGGATCTTCCTGACAGGGGCTACAGGGTTCATCGGGTCACACGTGCTATGTGAGCTGCTTCGAGACACCCAAAGCGATATCTACTGCCTTGTCCGGGCTTTGACGCTACAGGAAGCGATGGAACGGATCTCATCCGTTATGCAGCGCTACTTGATTTGGACGGAGGACCATCGAGATCGCATTATTCCCGTACTGGGGAATTTGGATGAGGAAAGGCTGGGAATAAGCGAAGAGCAATTTGTCGATATCGCCAGCACAACGTCGGTCATTTACCATATGGCTGCTTGGGTGAACTGGATCTATCCGTATTCCGAGCTGAGAGCCGCGAATGTTCTCGGTACTAAAGAAATTATCCGGCTCGCTTCTTACAGCCGTTTGAAGCCTGTACACTTTATGTCTTCTGTTGCTGTGTTTGATTCCCAAGAGTTGCCTCTGACCCGGGTATGTTACGAGAATGAAGACATCGGGCATTTGCGAACCTTCCAGACCGGTTATGCGAACTCCAAATGGGCTTCTGAGCAGCTTCTGCTTGAAGCCCGGGCTTGCGGTCTTCCCGTTTCTATTTTCCGCTCGGCCTATGTAACGGGAAGCAGTCTGAATGGAATAAGCAATATCAATGATTTTGTCTTCCGCATGGTAAAAGGGTGTATCCAAATCGGGGCTGCTCCATACACCGATTTGTATGTCAATATAGCGCCTGTTGATTTTGTGGCCCGATCTATCGTCTTCCTGTCCCGACAAGGAGACAGCTGTCAGCCTATTTATCATATTACCAATCCGGAAACCGAAACCTGGCTTTCACTACTTGAATGGATTCAAAGTTATGGATATGTACTCGATCTGATCCCGGTTAATGATTGGAACGACAAGCTGGAACAAGCCATCCGGGAATCCAAAGACAATGCGCTGACACCTTTTTTATTCTATTTTGCTCCCGAGAAAGAGCCGCATACACCCGGTCAAAAGATTCCTGTACAGGGCAAAATGTACGATATGCAGAATACGGCGGATAGACTTACAGACAATTCCATCCTATGCCCAAAAGTAGACGCTTCCCTATTGACCCGATATTTTGACTATCTGGTGGATTGCGGTTTCTTGGTAAGTCCATTCGCTGCAAGACTATAGCTTATAGAAAGCAGGTTGTTCATATGATCTATTCATCGGTAATTGATCTGATCGGCAGTACACCCGTTGTCGCTTTGCATACAATCGCTCCTTCGGATGGTGCGCAGGTTTTTGTCAAAATCGAGGGCTTTAACCCAGGGGGGAGTATGAAGGACCGAACCGCCTTTAATATTATCAGGCAAGCTGAAGCCAGTGGAGATTTACAGCCGGGCGGGGTTATCGTTGAATCGTCATCGGGTAATTTAGCGATCGGACTGGCCATGATTGCCCGTATCAAAGGCTACCGGATGATTGCCGTAGTCGATCCCAAAATCAACCGTGTAAATCTCAGGATTCTGCAAGCCTATGGGGCGGAGATCAGAATGGTTAATCATCCGGATAAGAACGGCAATTATTTGGCTGCCAGACTTGAACTGGTTCAATCCCTGAGTGAACAGCTGGAGCATGTATACTGGCCTAATCAATATAATAATCCCGCCAATCCAGAAGCGCACCGGTTAGGAACTGCCCGGGAAATCTTTCAAGATTTCGGACAGGATTTGGATTGGGTAGTAACTCCAGTTGGAACAGCAGGGCTATCAACAGGTTGCAGTATGGGTTTAAAGGAGCTCATTCCGGATATTAAGGTTATGGCTGTAGATGCAGAAGGGTCTGTTATCTTCGGGACCCCCCCTGGCCCCAGACTCCAGGTAGGGCTTGGAGCAGCGGTTGTTCCCGGCAATTTGCGGCCAGAGTTCTTTGATAAAGTTGTTCACGTCACAGACCGGGAAGCATTTCAAATGACACGCAGGCTTGCACTGGAAGAAGGAATCTTGGCGGGCGGGTCCTCAGGATCCGCCGTCCACGCAGGTATACAATTAGCCAAATCTTTACCTCCCAGTCAAAAGGTGCTCATCATCCTTCCAGACCGTGGCGAACGATATTACGATACGATCTTCTCGGATGCTTGGTTAGAAGAACACGACATTTTAATGGATGAAGATATCAAGGATCGGTATGTAAATCTCCATTCTACAATCCCTGAAATGAGGATTTCTCAATGAATAAACTTCATCTGAATATAAAGGTCCGGCTTGCTGAATCATTTTTTTCCTCGTTTATCACGTTTATGTTTCTGCCATTTATGGCGATTTATTTTGCCAAATATTTTGGTGAGACGCTTGCTGGTATTCTGGTAGCGGTGATTACGGTAGTCGGTTTGGTATCAAGCCTGTACGGAGGACAGCTTGCCGACAAACTGGGCAGAAAAAAGATTATGCTTTTATCGGAAGTGCTCCGGTTTGTCGCCTTATTCTTTTTAATTTTTTGCAATTCCCCCTGGCAAACATGGCCAAACCTTACTTTTGTTTTGATGATCCTGCTTAACATTGGAAGTGGACTTGCTCTTCCTGCGGCCCAAGCGATGGTGGTCGATGTTAGTACACCGGACAACCGGAAGTTAATTTATCGTCTGGAATATTGGTCCTCGAATTTGGCTTTAGCCATTGGTGTCGGGCTGGGAGGCGTGTTATTCTCAAACCATTTGTTCGAACTATTGATTATCGCGGCTGCCGGCTCGTTGCTATCATTTATTATCGTGAAATTTCTCATAAAGGAGACCTTCTTCACAGAGTTCAAGGAACGTGTACACCTGCGCAAGTTATATTATGATTATAAAATTACCTGGCACGACAAATTGTTTATGATCTACATTCTGGCCTCGATACTGGCATTATCATTGGAATTCCAGGTAATGAATTATACAGGTGTGCGGTTATCGAATAGTACGGATCAGTTTAGCTTGTGGAGTACGGACCGCTTTCAGTTCTCATTAGGTGGTGTGGAGCTTTTTGGGCTGTTGCGTTCAGAGAATGCGGTTATCGTAATCCTGTTCTCGTTGACAGTCGGCTTATTAAGCAGAATTATTAAGGATCGGTGGCTTCTCATATTAGGGGTTCTTATAAACGCAGTTGGCTATTATTTTATTGCGATTGGTAACAATGCCTGGCTGTTATTGGCTATGATGATTCCTGCTACGGTTGGAGAATTGATGTTTTATCCGGTAAAACAAACCTATCTGGCGGAAATTGCACCTGCGGAGAGCCGCAGCGTATATATGGCGGTCAATAGCCTGGTTGGCAGGGCCGCTACAATGCTGGGTGGAGCGGCGATTACGATTGGTCATTGGCTTCCGGTGTGGCTGATGGGATTGCTTTTTCTGGGTACAGGAGTGATGGCGGCCTGGTTATTTGTAATCTTTATGAACAGAATGGAGGAGAGGGCCGCACCGCTTGATTCCACAACAAGCCCCACAATTATGCAGTAACTTGTAAGACGTGGGTCCAGAGAAAGGAGACGACAAATGAGTATGGAACAAGAAGTTAAACTTTTTTGTATCCCTTATGCAGGCGGGCTTGCGGGGGCTTACAACAGTTGGAGACAGTATATAAGTCCTGGCATATTGCTGTACCCGCTCGAATTATCCGGGAGGGGAAGACGCTTCGGAGAACCTATATCTACTGATGTATCCGAGACCGTTCGTGATCTGCTAGAACAAGTGAAGCCGGAAATGAATGGGGGACCATTTGCCGTACTTGGTCATAGTCTAGGAGCGATACTTGCCTATGAGCTTGTCGAAATGATACATAATGAGCTGCAGTTGGATCCGGTCCATGTGTTTTTTTCTGGAAGATCTCCTTTGCATCTTGCAGTAGAGGGCAGCCAGCACCTTCTTCCCGATGATGAGTTCTTGGACTATCTTGTAAGTCTCGGCGGGATTTCTCTTGAACTTCAGCAACATGATGATCTGCTTAAGATGTTCCTCCCAATTACTAGGTCTGATATGCAGATGGTTAAGAATTACCGCCTATCTGTTGATAAGATTACCCCTGTACAATCTAATCTTTCTGTCTTGTTCGGTCAGGATGATACGATTGATAATCTCAAGCAGTTAGAGCATTGGGCGCTGTACAGCGAGGCAGATTGTAGAATTAAAGGATTTTCCGGGGGACATTTTTTTGTTATCCAAAATGCTCCGGAAGTGGTTGCTTTTATTAATAAGACATTGCAAGGATAAAATAAAGCCAGTGCTGTTTATTTTTCAATTTTAGATTTACAAATAGATTCTTAAAACAGTGCTGGCTGTGAACGTATATACATAGAGAACGCTAGTGCTGCTAAAGATGATCGAGTCGAGTTATAAGAGGCTCTCGATGCATTAAGCGAGAAGAAGGCAACTTGTACAGGGAATTGAGCATACGGAAATGTAAGCTAAGTACATTGTATGTGCTATCAAGTGAAAAAAATTCCACTACCCCTTTCATACGACGCGGGTATTATGGCTTTAGCTGGCGCACGACCGGGATGCGGCGTTGGTAAAGACGTTCGACGTGGTGTGGAGAACAGCTTTCCAACTCTGGACCGCCACTAGCGCGCGTGACAACCTTTACACCCATCCAGCCGCAACCCGCCACGGCGGTGACCATGGGGTCGGTCTGGAGTTGGGCGAAATGTACGGGTTCGACATTAAAGCGATGTCCTGCGGAAGCCTGTTCGCTGTGCAGGTTGCGGCCGGGATGGTAACCGAGAGCGGACCCAAGACACGGGTTCTGGCTGTCGGCGCGGACCGGCACTCAGGGATCATGGACGGGGCCGACGCCCGGACGCGAGCGCTGTTTGGGGCCGGTGATGACCGGTTCCGCACCTGATCGAAGGCCTCTGGCGGGCTCTGGCCGTCCCGCCGGGGGCTATCTGCCGTCACCAGTAGAGGATGGCAGCACTTCCGCCACAGCTTTCAATGCCGTTCCCTTGATGGGTTAATTAACCACAGGGCTATTGTATTTATCTTGGCAGGAGGAGAGGCAGGAAGGGCCATGGGAATTGGAATCGGTCCAATCTTTGACCTTGCAGTTGCGTATTCGAATTCTGGTCGACGGTACCGAGGGATTGGTGAATCGCTACTCGTTTACCCTGTGAAGTCGGCGCGGGGGCCACTAAGACCTGCTACATAGGTAGCAGCCACGGTGTCGGTTTTCACCGGAACTCACCAGAATTCTGGAAAAACTAAAGGATTCGACAAGTACTTTTGACTGTCTAATACAGATGTTATCAAGTTTTTTCATTAGGGTACTAACTACATATAGGGGGATTATATAAATGCAGGAATATCCCTTTCCATCTAATCTGTTAACAAGCAGTTTCCCACTAATTAATTGTCTTAAGCGTATTGAATGTGATGTTACTGGTTTATATATTGTTTTTGAAAATGCAAATATTTTATATGTAGGAATGTCACTTAAGATAGACAGGCGAATTTCAAATATTGAAAGTACCCACCACCAACTTCCCACTATTCTTAAAAGACATCCGTTTTCTAGGGTTCATATTATAGAGTTTCCTTGGTGGGAATTGGACATATCAGACGACGATTTAACTTTATATCAGTATATAGTAACCACTGCATTAAGAGGATTCGAAAGTGCCGCTATTCAATATTACAGACCTTTATATAACAGGACTTCATAATTAATTTTAAGCCGATTTGTTCTTTACATGTTTTTGCTTAATATGTATACTACTTAAGTCGTTAGACAATTATAGTGAATTAATAATTAAATTTGAATCTTTGCTTTTGAGGGCGCCCTCTCCAAACCATAGTATGGTAAGGAGGAACATCACATGAGAGTTAACCAAGGTGTTGAAGTTCAAACTAGATGTATAAAAGTTAATATGTATCTGACAAAAAAAGATTTTAATTTTATTGTTTTCAATAAAAAAGATGAAATTGATCCTATTATTTTTAGTTTAAAAGTTTCTAAAATGAGATTGAATTTATTATTAACTTTTATTGCAAGTATTATTGGTTTTAATTATATTTAAATAATTTACTAACTAAAGCCGAGTTGTCGACATTCGGCTTTTTTGTTGGGTCTGTCAATAATTTTGTGTAAACTCTTTTAAGCATAGATTCCCCCGAGGGGGAAGTCGCGAATCTAACGCAAGTGTTGACCGACCCGATCAGGAAAGAAGACGGACAACTGGAGCAGCATTTGCCCCCAGTTTTGTACACGTCCCGTCCATTTCCGAGTGACGTCAACGGTAGCTAAATAGAGCATCTTCAGCAATGCCTCATCCGTAGGAAAGATGCTTTTTCCTTTCGTTACTTTGCGTAGCTGGCGGTGGTAACTCTCGATCATATTGGTGGTGTAGATGAGTTTGCGGATCTCAGGCGGGTACTTGAAAAAGGTAGCGAGTTCGTCCCAATTTGTCCGCCAGGAACGGATAATAAGAGGATATTTAGCGCCCCAGACTTCCTGAAAACGGTCGAGTTCAAGCAAGGCGCCTTCCTCAGTAGCGGCCTTGTATATAGGCTTTAAGTCGGCGGTCACCTTCTTAATGTCCTTGTACGACACGTACCGTGTGGAACTGCGGATCTGGTGAATAATACACTTCTGGATTTCAGTTTGGGGGTAGCAGGCTGCAATCGCTTGAGAGAACCCGGACAGGTTGTCCACGCAGATAATGAGAATGTCCCCCACCCCGCGATTTTTCAGCTCATTGAGCACGCTCAGCCAGAACTTGGAGGACTCGTTCTCCCCGATCCACATGCCCAGCACATCTTTGTTTCCGTCCAAATCAATGCCAATGACCATGTAGGCGGCCTTGTTGATAATGGCCCCGTCTTGTTTGACTTTAAAGTGGATGGCGTCCAGATAGACGACCGCATAGACGCCCTGCAGAGGCCGGTTCTGCCATTCTTTAATGAGAGGAACAATCTTGTTCGTGACATTGGAAATGAGCGTAGGAGAGACTTCAATGCCATACATCTGTCCTAGATGATCCTGGATTTCTCTTGTACTGACGCCTTTGGCATACAGGGCAATGATTTGTTCTTCGATGCCCGTTACGTTCGACTGATGCTTCTTGACGACAAGTGGCTCAAACTCACCCAGACGGTCCCTAGGGATAGCGATTTCCTGTTCACCGTACTCACTGACGACCGTTTTGCGGCTCTTTCCATTGCGACTATTTGGAGTGAGTTTCGCCTTTACTTCATGCTTTCCGTAGCCTAAGTGAGTATCCATTTCGGCTTCCAGCATCTCCTGAATCGTCTCAGCGAATAGCTCTTTTAGAGCATTTTGCGCATCCTGTGCGCTTACCAAATTGTTTTCCTTAATAAATTCCCGTAACTGCTGTTTTGTCCAAAGTCCCATGTGTTCTCCCCAACCTTTCTCTTACTTCCATTTTAATGGGTTTGAGAGTTTACACAATATATTTTACAGACTCGAATGATAGTTTACGGTAGACCGAGAATAGGAAAGACATGGGCTTTACGTTTTGCCATCGATCATTTACCTACAAATTTTGATGCACCATTGCCTATTCTTTATGCCAACTGTAATTCATACCGTGTACCCAGTGAGGAAAAATTCTACTCAGACCTACTTAGCGACTTTAACTTTCCCTTTATATCAAAACGAAATTCATCAGAATTACGGAGACAGGTTGTTAATTTCATGCTTGAAAAAGCAGAAAAATCAAAGCTACGGCGTTTGGTTCTAATCATTGACGAAGCACACCGGCTCACAGAGGCACACTATAATTGGTTGATGGACATTTATAATGCGCTTATCCAGAAAAAAATTTCAATGACTGTTATTTCTGTTGGCCAAGAAGAATTACTTTCAAGACGAACCTTTTTTCTGGAGCAAAAGAGATCTCAGATTATTGGTCGTTTTATGACACATGAACATGACTTTCATGGAATAAGAACCTGGGAAGATATGCAGCTGATATTAAGCGGCTATGATTCACCAGAAATCTCTTGTTATCCTGAAGCAAGCGGGTGTAGCTTCAGTCAATATTTTTTTCCAGAAGGTTATAAAAAGAAGGAAAGATTGGAGAGCGAAGCGAAAATGTTATTTGAGCTATTTGCGGATTTGAGAAAGGAACATGGGGTTTCTGCAGTCTTAGAAATTCCTATGGAATATTTCTCTTTTACTATTGAAAATGCTTTAAAAAAGTACGGGATACATGGTGATCAACATTACTGGATTAATAAAGCGCAGTGGAGGGAAGCCATTGAAATGTCGGGTTATGTAGAGTCAGAGATCTACATGGCTCTTGTTTAAATTGAGCTGGGGGGGATGTTGATGCAAGCAATTTGGAGAAACGAATGGATTCATGAATACGAGACTCCTTGGTCGATATTCGAAAAATTATCATTTGCTAATCGTACAAGCAGAAGAAATATTTTTGAATTTGTTGCAAATAGTATTGAAAAGAATAAAAAAAATCCTAAAAAAGATGAACGAAAAATTGATCTATTCTCCCTTAAAAGCTTTGATGAGACAATCCTAGAAATGATTTTTGGAGTGAACTTAGTAACGTTTACTCAGCAATCCCTACATTCACTGACAATTCCTCTACATAGCCATCGATATCCAGTCACATCCTGGTTTTCTAAACATCTGCGATGGTGTAGCGAATGCATCTCATACGGACATCATAGCTGGTTACATCAATTTAAATTATTGGATTATTGTCCTTTTCACAATACAAAATTAAAAGAGACCTGTCCAAAATGTGAGATTAATATTCCTTTCATATTTTCCAACCGATTTTTTGGAAACGCTTTTTCCTGTAAATGCGGATTTCAATTTGCTGATTTTTCAAATATACTTTGGGGAAATTGGGATACAAAATTTAAGATAGTGGATCCAGCAACTTTACATTGGTTGTCCAAAACCAATAATTCTGAAGGAATCCAAACTCTATTTTCTCCTGAATCCGCGAGTCTAAATATACTTTCCGATTTTCAACCATATGTATCAATGAAATCGTTTACTCAGGATAACAATAAGATACTTATAGATGATTTTTATTATTCTACTCAATTTAACAAAGATCTATATAATAATAATGTGAATACATTCCAAACTGTTAATCGTTATTTAAGAAAGAATCTACTCAGGAATCATTCTAATTGTATAAAACAATTTTGGCAGTTACTAAAAAGTGATGGGGAAGACTTCCCTGATATTTGTCCATACGCTTACGCGTATGTTAACTGGCGTAAAACACTTTTAAAGACTGAACGTTTTTATAGTTCTGATACCCGAAGTAGTCTTGTAGCGCGAAGTGGAGGACGACACGGATATAAGCTGCTTACTAATGCAATAACTGATGACATTAAATTATTATTAGAAGAATATGTTCTTAGTAGTAAGGGGAAACAGGTTAATAAGGATACATTGGAGTGGATTCAAGAACAATGGTCATATCGTTTTAGTTTAGCATTTTTTTATGACTGTCTAAAATATGCCAACGATATTTTGCTGCATGGCAAGAAACATACGGATTGGGATAAGATCCTCATGAGCACAAAAGCCAATTTTAAAATTGCTTTCAAATACCAAGAGATTAAAGGAAAGCGCGCTGAAGGTATAAACTTTAAGATGTATTATGAGAATACAGCTGACACTAAAATACCTGAACATCAATGTCCAAATCATAGCTTAAGAAGAAAGAGAGCTATTTCAAAAATGAAATCATATTTACCGGCACGAATATCCATGGATTACCCCCAAAATTATGAATTGATTAATTACGTAAGTTCCTATATTAAGAAACATGATTATTAAAAACAACTCATTAGGAGTTGTTTTTTTGTGGCCAAAAGGGGGCCTCGTCGGCAATGGGACCATGTTCTTGTCCTACAAGGGACTATGTTCTTGTCCACCGACAACTTAACAATTTTGTCCTAAAAGGGAGAGTATATATCAATCTATATACATATGTACAAAATACGGGTTTTGTGAATAAGTATCAAGTAAATAAACCGGACCATTCTAATTTAGCCGTTTTTGCATCTGATCCCGCTTATTATACCTCGCTTATTATACCTGTGGTATTATAAATGATATTTTACTACTCTTTATCATTTTTTTAGAATATTAATTTCTTTTACCTGCATGATACTTTTGATTTATTTAATGCGTTCATTCAATACGATATTCTGCAATTAGACTGTACTTGGTTATGTAACTCGAATCGTTTGAATTATCAAATGAATTTCTCCGGATCTTACTTAATTCTGATCATGCAGTCCCAACTGCATGATTTGCCGTTAATTCATTTATTCCTTTACTTATAGATCCAATTAGTCCCGTTAATTAATTTGGCAATAAAATTTCATTTACAATGTTAACTGCCTCATTATGAGGTTTACTGTTACATTTTCTCAGATCCTATTTTTTAACTCATGTCACCCCCCTCTTTTATCATCAAATATTTACCATATAATAACATTTAAAAACATGATCCATCCTGAATATTTTGAATTCATCATGAAGTGCTTCACTTAGTTAGCTCCGAAACCTGTATTTCAATTTTTTCGATACATCTAAATACAGGATTTATTTATCTTTAAGTTTGTTAATTAAAGCTATTACCCGGTTATTCTTTGTTTCTTCCTTTTTAGCTATTTCAATATAATTTATCTGCTCTCGCTTAATATAATCAGGCTGAGTTAGGAATGTATTCAGTATGTGGTGATCTTCCAGGCTTTTTGAAATGTAATCAGGCAAAACAATATTACGGTTTTCCTCACATTTTTTAAGAAGTACATGGAGTTTGTCACCGAGCTCTTTATGCACGGCTCTTCGAATAAATTCATTATAAACAAAATAATGCCCATTTTTTGACGGCAACAACGTATGATCAAACTCGTGCCCGTCAACGGTGATTTGAACAGATACTTTACCATTAGTATCGAATACTTCCCTTACTGAATATGGGAAATAAACTACTTTCCATTTCATTTTACCTTCCAGCATCTTTATCTCACTATCAAATTCATAAACCATATTGAATAACACTCCTCATTGTAAAGAAGCTGTTTTCTATCACTCACGTTATCATAGCCACTTTACTGCTTCTAGGTGGTTCGAATTCAGTATATTGTTGCAATAACCTATATGATGTTGAACATGTCGGATCTGCATTAGGATTACATCAGTTTTAGTTATTTCTTCGTATAGTACACATGGTTCCAATAATCTGTCATCAGTAAGTTCATCAAAAAACCTACGGGCCACACTCAATATCTCCTCAACATACTCCGTCATTTCCTCTTTAGTAGGGTAGTCAGAGCACTCCTTATCTAGGGCTTCTGTTATATCCTTGCCGAAGTCAGGTATTTTGAATTCTTCATCCTTCTGCTGCCTAAACCAAAATTTCATACTGGTTGTAGCATGAAATATCTGCTTCCAGTATTTTTGCCTGGCATCTCTCCAAAAATCATCAGGACATACTTCGATAAGTTGCTTCAACATTTCTAACGTCGGTTCAAACTGTCTTCTTAAGACAGCTACCATCTTGTCACTCATGCTCATCAACTCAATTCTCATAATTTAGTATTGTGACTATATTCTTGATTTCAGCAACAAAACCTTCTCATACTCATCAGTGCTATTGGCAAATTTGTGAACCCCTAAGCTAGCTCCACCGAATATGTATTTCAAATAGTTTCCTGATCACTTCGGCGTTCCTCGCTCAGTCTGAATCGCCTTTCAACATTCAGTTTACGCGATCTAATAAGCACTCTTATACACGGAACAAAGTAAAACAGGCTGCCTCTAGGGCAGCCTGTCGTAGTTATTGTTATTTTCGAACCGAAAAAATGAACTTCTCCAATGATCCTATATCGGTAATGCTCTGATTACAAGCATCGCTCTCCAGACATACGTACTGGCCAATAGAAGAAATATTATCCGGCGAAGCGTTCGCTGGCTTGGTCTTAACCGTGAGGAATGCAAGCTCTTGATGACGATTACAGAACAAGCAGTACCCTTTCTTGTTAGTGGGCGTGATTCTTCCCTCGATACCAACGAACTGTCCTTCGAACGGATAGACAATGAATAATTTGTTCGTAGCTATGTCTACCCAACTCAGATACGTTACATATCGGAAGTCGATAGATCCTAAGTCAGGCACCTTCAGCTTCTTATTCTTAGGGAATAGTTTCTGAATCTGCTTCAACGTAATTGGTGGAAATGGCTCCAGATAGGGTTCTAATGCGCTCAGAAATCTCTGGAAATCATATGCACTTTCGAAGGTCGTTATTTGTTCCAGCATTTGCTGCTGATCAGTTGCAAGATTAGGAATGGCTTCAATAATATTCGCAGCTGCACGATATCTTACAGTCTTCAAGACGTTTCGATCCGCGACGGTTCGCAGCGTTTTCTGCAGAAAATCCGTTTGTTTCTTAATGACGTTATATTGATGGTTTCTAATAAATGGTGTATTCATAGCTCTTCAGCCCCTTATTTTTTATATAAAAACATAAGGTGCAAAGCCTATTATTAGAAACGATAAAGTCAAGGTTGGGCGATCGTATCCATCCTACCGCCCCCACGCAAAGTATCGCCCCAGATTAGGCTTTGCATGAGGACTTCCTAGCTAATGAGCAATTCTGCTTTGCCATCAGTACAACCCCCAATCAAATTCACATGTGAAAAGTATATCAAGAAACCCCAGGAGGTGCAATTTTTCTGTTTCCCTCTCACCAATTTTATCGCCAATACATGTAAGCGGTATCAAGATAAAAACACTCTCCGCTCTCTTGAAAATGTACCTGTAGGCTTCAATTCCTCTCCGCTCTGCATGCTCATACCTCAGCTCAAATGGAGATAAGCACTTTACAATAACGGGACCGCATAAATTATGCTGTCTTATTGGCATGTTATCTGAAGTAGTCAATGAGTGCGTCACTCAAGCTAAATTTTACCACCCCTCTCATGCTCCAGTTCAGTTGACTGACATCCTAAAAAGGTTTACATTTAAATAGTTAAACCATATTAACTATTTAAATATTTAAAGTATTTTTTTGAGGTGATGACTACTGGACAAGCAAGATCAGCTATCTTATTTAATCAGCCGCCATATGTTGACACTGGTAGCGAGCTACACCAAATTACTGGACAACAATTTAACGGCGCCCCAATATTTTATGTTGCAGACCCTGGCGAAGCATGACATGCAGACCAGCTCCTATTTTGCCAATGTGCTGGGTGTAACGCTCTCCGCCATCACCAATTTAAGCAGTAAGCTCGTTCAGAAGGGATATATTGAACGTGTGGTATCTGAAACTGACAGGCGCCAGGTGCACTTGAAGATTACAGACCAAGGGCGTGAAGTCGAACAACGGATGCTGGAACGGTACAAACAGCTGACAGACGGATTATGGAGTGAATTTTCCGGCACAGAGCTGGACCTTCTCATCGATTCTTATCAGAAAATGATCGATCATTTAGAGCTGAATATGAACGTAATCAATACAAAGTCACAGGAGGAATAACACATGGGAAGATTAGATCATAAAGTAGCGGTAATTACTGGAGCAGCCGGCGGCATGGGTAAAGCAGACGCCCTGCTGTTCGCCAAAGAAGGCGCCAAAGTTGTAATTACTGACTTACAGGAAGAGAAGCTGCAGGAGGTTGTCCAAGAGATCCGGGAAAACGGCGGTGAAGCCATTGGAATAAAGCAAAACGTTGTCTCCGAAGAAGATTGGGTACGGGTCGTTGATGAAACCTTGAAGGCATACGACCACATCGACATTCTCGTCAACAACGCCGGTGTTTCTGACCCGACTCCATTTATGGAACAAACCGTGGAACGCTGGGAGAGAACGATGGGCATCAATGTAACCAGTATTTTCCTCGGACAAAAAGCAGTTATTCCACACATGATCGCAGCCGGCGGCGGCTCGATTGTCAACATCTCTTCGATCGCCGGGTTGACCGGCGGAAGCGGCGCAGGTCCATACACTGCCAGTAAAGGTGCCGTACGCATGCTGACCAAGGCCACTGCTGTAGATTATGCCAAGCATAACATCCGCGCCAACTCCATACATCCAGGCTATATAGAAACTCCAATGACCGAGGATCTGCTCAAGGATGAAAAAATGAAGCAATGGTTCTTCGCCCAGACCCCGCTTATGCGCCTGGGCACAGCTGAGGACATCGCCAAAGGCGTCCTGTTCCTGGCTTCGGATGATTCCTCCTACATTACAGGCGTTGAGCTGCCAATTGACGGCGGATACTACGCTAAATAAATAATTCTAGGCTGCGCTTCTGCATTTACAGCAAGCTGCTTTGTACACCAAAGACCCAGGTTGTCGGATTCCCTCCGCTTCCCGGGTCTTTTCTCGTTTGAAATCTGTATCGGAAATTTAGAAATTCAAAAATCATGGAGTGAACACCGCTAAACCGCCAAATGTACTGTACCGTCTTTGTAAATATCTACTCTTTGCGCGCAAAGCAGCATGCCCAGTCCATTAGCTTGACCTTTTTCTCTTAAGTCCCTCTCTCTGCGTTCCCAGATTTCTCTGTCATGGATAATGTCATATAAATAGTAGCTCTCGGAATTAGCAGCTTCCATCTCTTCCACGAAGATGAAGCTGCCTTGAAAAAGTGCCTTGAACCACTCAACCGCTTCCGTATGTGAGCTGAATACAGGGAGATCCTGTTCAAACCGCTCCGACAAATAACGTTGCTTCAGCCTGCCGATCCTTACATAATATTCATCAAGTGTTTGTGGAGTAATCATACCAAAGCCCCCTTATGCTACACTAAAAACTTTTTCCAAAAATATCATGTTCCTCAGCGGAGGGATATGATATTCTTCATTCTCGGGCAACAACAATCACTGGCGGATTGTTCACGACTGAGCAGGACGGGTATTGAAATGTAGAGAATACACCACACCATTTATAATAGGGAGGCTATATCTTTGGAAAATACGGATTGGATCTCACTCGCGGCACTGGTACTCACGTTGCTGCTTATGCTCAGGGTAATCAGTCTCAATAAGCGAGTCAACGAATTGCAGTCACAGCTGGAACGGATCGACAGCCGGTCAGCGATGGATGGAGGTTTTATTAAGACGGGAATTGCTGCCCCGACGCCGCAATTTGTGCAGAATATGGATTTAATGCCGGATTTGGAGAACAGGCTGCGCCTGCTGCTGGCCGAAGGCAAGAAAATCCAAGCCATAAAAGTACTGCGTGAAGCGCGGGACTTATCCCTGATGGATGCCAAAAATTATATTGATGATATGGAGCAGGGGAAATAAGGAAAGCTGTACCCGCTTCAATCAGAAACGGCTGCGCCCTCCTTAAAGGAATGGCGCAGCCGTTTCTTTGCAAGTATAGAGAATCCTATATATCCTTACTCGTGAAGATACGTAACGAAATCAGATAAGAGCCAAATAGGATTATAATATAGGCCAGACCGCTGATAACCGGGATCAGAATGCTCTCGGTCTTGCCCGTGCTGACCCAGTTCGCCAGATCAGGTAACCATTTCATGAGCTTGGTCAAAGCGGCGAAATTAAGCATAATTAACATGATAAAAATAAAATTGACCACCTGAGTCCCTTTCTGGCCCAGCCAGTAGTGCAGCGGCAGGTACACTGCGGCTAGCAATGGGAAGCTCGCAATGCACAGGGCAAGCTCTCTCCAGGCAATGGGCTCTGTGGCCCGGCCGGCAAAGAAAGCAACACCATACAGCAGCAAGGTACAAGCTAAACTGAGCAGGCATGAAGGAAGCAGCACCAAATATTTGGCCATTACAATCTGCTGCCTCGGCATAGGAAGACTAATCAGGAATTTCTGATTGTTCTGCTGCACATCCACTGTACATGAATTGATTAGAATCAGCATGGCCGGAAATAAGGCGAACATGGTGTAGCCATCAAAGTTGGTGTAGCCCATAATGATGTAGTATGGAACAAGCAGCAGCAGGAATTTTTGCAACAACATGAAGTCTTTACGGATCAGATACAGCGAGTTATACATGCACATCACATCCTTTTACAGTAAAATACATGATTTCCTCCAGCGTTGGCGTCTCGCAAATTGCATTGTCCTTGAAGAAGCGCTCCCCCTCTGCCCGGTTCCCGACCAGTCCCTCGAAGCCGAGCGCACTTTCCCGAATCCCAAGGAACAAGCGACGGACATCGCGGTCAAGCAGCTCCTTGCCGCCTTTGACCAGCAGATATTTCTCCGTCAGCGCTTCCTTCATCTCATTAAAGACCATCTTCCCGTCATTGATAAAGACGATATAATCGGCAATCCGGTCAAGATCTGTTGTGTTATGCGTGGAGAACAGAATCGACTTCTTCTCATCCTGAATATGTTCAGTGAGCAGATCCAGCATTTCCCTGCGGAACACAGGATCTAGACCCGATGTAGGCTCATCCATTATGAGTAAGTCGGCTCCATGTGACAAGGCAATCGCCAGCGAGAATTTAATCTTCATTCCCTTGGACAAATCCTTAATCTTCTTGCCTGGCGGAAGCTTGAACAGCTCCTGGTATTTCAAGTATGTATTCTCATCCCAGCGGCTGTAAAAAGGCGCAATAATCTTCTTCATCTGCTTGACGGTAAGCTGCTCGTAGTAAATATTCTCATCCGACACATAACCGATTCTGCTCTTGATGGCCGGTTGATGCTCCTGGTTATCAAGCCCGAATAGGCTGATCTCTCCCTGATCCGGATGAACCATGCCCATGATCATTTTAATCAGCGTTGTTTTGCCTGCTCCGTTCGGGCCGATCAGACCGGTAATATACCCTTCCTTCATTGCCAGTGAAATATCCTGCAGCGCAAAACGGTCATAACGCTTGTGCAGGTGACTCAGCTCTATACAGTTACTCATTCCTTCTCCTCCTCATATAGCAGTTTCAGCATGTCCACAATCTCGGCGTATTGGAGTCCAAGCGCCCTGCTCTCATCAATGACATCCTTCAGCTTAAGCTCCATAATCCGCAGCCGCTGCTCCTTGATAAATTCCTGATCAGCCCCGGACACAAAGGAACCCTTGCCGACGATGGAATTGATCAGCCCTTCTCTCTCCAGTTCCTCGTATGCCCGCTTCGTCGTGATGACACTGATTTGCAGCTCTTTGGCCAGCAAGCGGATAGACGGCAGCGGTGTCCCGGATACCAATTCACCCTGTAGAATCAGTTGGCGGATCTGCCCCACAATCTGGGCGTATATCGGCTCACCCGAGGTACTCGAAATCAAAATGTTCATGTTGCTGCACCATCATCCTTTTGTAACAATGTAGTTAGTGTATATATGTAATATATACATTATATATAGGCATGTCAATAATATCCTTTTATAGGACGCAAAACAAGGCTGAACCCTCAATTGCTTGCGGGTTCAGCCTGAAGTGAACAGTCTCTTCTCATCATCTTCAACCAATAAATCCGGTTGTTCTTAAGAAATGGCGCACGATGTCCAACTGGTACTGTACCCGTAAAGAGAAGTCCAGACTCCAGCAAGTCTCAACGGTGACCGCTTTCGTACCGAGAATTTCCCGAACCGCCTTCCGCGAGGTTCCGTTTCGCTCACGCCGCCGGATATTGAAATGATAGGAGGACTGAGTTATCGACCGGTTCATTCGTTTAACGATTTGTTTAGCCACTCTAGCTGTACGGCTTCCCGGACTAATAATTAAAGTCTGGCCAACCCGTTTGGGATTTTTTTGTGAAAGTCCGTTTGCTTCATGCAGATCCAGATACCACGAAGGGCCATGGTGCTGCGCCAGCTGAAATAAGGCTCCTGCCAGCGAATGGCTGGCCTTCGATTTACCACGGTAAGGAAAGCTCCGGTTTAAATCCGGCTTGCCTCTAATCTTCTTACGATAAGCCTTTTTATTCACCAGAGGGACTATAATAAGTCTGCCTTTTAGGAGGATCAGCTCACTGCGGGTGAACATTCCCGCCAGATTTTGCGCTGCACGGATGCTGGCTGGTTCATTCCCGTGTATTCCGGACACCACCATAAAGACCGGGCCGGGACGTAGGCCGCTAACGACATAATAGGGAGTCGCATAAGACGTATCTGGCGCAAGCATACTTTTCTCGACGAACACCGAATCTCACCTCCAGAGCGGTTCCGTAAATGAATATCTATATATAAGATATTCGTACTGCTGCTTACGGTTTGGACACTCCGGGAAAAACATCGTCCATTAGCCTCAGCAGGCTCCCTGTTTAGACAGACAAAAAGCCCGGTTTCCCGGGCTCTGTTAGTCATACTTATATGCTATTGATACTGCGGCAGCCAGTCGCCGTGGGCAGCTATCAATTCATCACACATGTTCACAATATCATCCATCGACAGCTCTGCTGCCGTATGCGGATCTAGCAGGGCCGCATGATAGATATGCTCTTTTTTACCGGTGATTGCCGCTTCGATGGTCAGCAGCTGTGTGCCAATGTTCGTGCGGTTCAGAGCGGCACATTGCGGAGGCAGATCCCCCACAAAGGTAGGTGTAACCCCGCTGCTGTCCACGAGACACGGAACTTCGACACAGGCCTCCCGTGGCAAGTTGGTGATCAGCCCTGTATTCATCACGTTGCCGCCGATCTTGAACGGTACATTCGTCTCGATCGCTTCCAGAATATAAGAGGCATATTCATGCGAGCGTTCATGCTGAAGCTCGTGGTTGCCGACGAGTTCCTCGCGCAGCTGCTGCCAGCGGCCAATCTGCTCCACACAGCGGCGCGGATATTCGTCGAGCGGAATCTGGAAGCGTTCGATCAGCTCCGGGTAGTTCCTTTTTATAAAATAAGGATGGTACTCCGCGTTATGCTCAGACGATTCTGTAATGTAGTAGCCGAACTTCAGCATCATTTCATAACGTACCATATCTGTGTGAGGCTCCAGCTGTTTCTCTGCCGCCCGGCGCTTAATCTCCGGATAAAGATCCTTCCCGTCCTTCGTGACCTCCAGCAGCCAAGCCATGTGGTTGATTCCGGCGATCTTCGCCTGCACTCCCGTCCGGTCGATTCCAAGGTGGTCAAATAATCCGGGGATACACTGCTGCACACTATGACACAGTCCTACTGTCTGCACACCGCCATAGGTGTTCATTACATTCGTCAGAACAGCCATTGGATTGGTATAGTTCAGGAACAGCGCATCCGGGCAGACCTCGCGTACATCCGCAGCAAATTCCAGCATCACCGGGATGGTGCGCAGATTGCGGAAAATGCCGCCGATGCCTACCGTATCCGCAATCGTCTGCCGCAAACCGTATTTCTTCGGAATTTCAAAATCGGTTATGGTGCAGGGATCGTAACCTCCGACTTGAATCGCGTTAATGACATACTTGGCGCCGCGCAGCGCTTCTTTGCGGTCGGAGTAAGCGTTAATCCTGCATGTGCTGCCGCTGCTATTCTTAATGGAGTTAAGCATGTTCTCTGAGTCCTTTAGCCGCTGATGATCAATGTCGAACAAGGCAAGCTCGAAACCCTGCAGCGCCGCTGTCGCCATGCAGTCACCCAGAACGTTTTTGGCAAAAACAGTGCTTCCTGCACCGATAAATGTAATTTTGGACATGAACAATACGCCTCCTGTTGGTTGCGGTAAGAATGCCTGCCATAAGCAAATAAGGAGTTTATGCAAGGATGAATAGGGCAGATGATTGCAGTAACGACAGTCATTATCCGCTGTTTTTTTGCTATATTCACTATAAAATAGAACGCCAGAAATGAGTATGGAGAAATACAAGTGAGATATGGATCTTTGTTGCATTTGGAATCGTAATGTAGTAGCCTGAGATTAAATGCAATATCAATATGACTCAGTCATTCATGTATGGGAGGCCCTTCAATGAATCTCGAACATTCGTACTTCACTGCCAGCTTTAATCTCGTACCAGAAGAGCAGGACATGGCCGTATTATTCAGTGGTGAAGGCAGACCCGTACCCGGACACAAGATCGGCCCCTCCGTGCATGATTACTTTTTAATCCATACCGTGCTGGATGGTGAGGGCTTCTTTCAAAGCGGGAATGTCTCGCGGCACTGCCGGACCGGAGACACATTTGTTATTTATCCGGGGTCCCTATTCAGTTACCAGGCTGACAAGGACAGCCCCTGGCACTACGTATGGGTAGCCTTACAGGGGGAAGCTGTTACGGCACTGCTCTCCGATGCCGGGATTACCAAGGAACGGCCGTTGCTGCATTCCGGGAACACCCGCGAGCTGCACAGCCTGTACGAACATATTCGCTTGGCCTTCCAGCAATCCCCTTATCCCCGGCTGGAAAGCCTGGAGGCCTCCGGCTGGACCCGGCTGCTGCTCCACCAGTTCGGGCTGGCCAACCTCAGTGTCCTTCCAGCCCGTCCCAAAGAAATGCCCGAGGTCATTGACCGCCAGATTGACCAGGCGATCCGTTGGATCTCACTGCAGTTCCACCAGCAGATCAGCATCGACCACATGGCGGCGACGTTGGGTTATCACCGGGTGCATCTGTCCAAGGCATTCAAACAGAAGACCGGTTTGTCTCCCAAGCAGTATCTGCTGAAGATGCGGATGGACAAAGCCAGGGAACTGCTGGGGGGAACACTCACCATCGATCAGGTGGCCTCATCCGTCGGATTTAACGATGCCCTCTACTTCTCCAAGCAGTTCCGCAAATACACTGGCATGCCGCCGAGCGAGTATCGCGCCGTTCTCCGTGAGAGTTAAGGCGAATGATGAACAACCCTGACGGAGTTCACCGGCAGGGTTGTTTTAAAACCTATTAGTCACTATATATGTTCTTGCGTACTTTTAATCTAAAATGCCCGTCTAAGCGCAGCTTTATTTTCTGTCCGACTTGTCAACATATTGACCTGTCAATGGATCATAGTGCGGACGTTCCCCCGCGATCTTAAGCTCAATCCGTTGCACCGAATACAGCAGCTCCCCGAAACCGATAAAAAACACGCCAATCAGGCAGGACCAGATGAACAGATAGAAACCGGCAGATAATGTGCCCATATTCATGGCTACAGGAATCGAAGCAATCAGTCCAAGAACAATTATACCGCCGCCTAAATATTTTAAATGTTCGCCCTTCATGGACTTCCTCCTATCTGCAGAACAGACTCTTTATAATTTGTCAAAATTCATCCCGATTACGCCTGCAACAAGACTAACCAGTAAGTAGACAATGATCATCATGAATAAAACTCTAAACAGGTTGACCGACCTTCTCATTGTTCCTTCACCTCCTGTTAGCCCGCCTTATGGGTTTCAAATTTATCCGGTGGAAAAATGAAATCCTAAATTATTCCAACGGCTACTCGTGCTAATTGTAGTGTTTCAATACCTTCCCGTCAATGTTGCTCCTTGCAGCGTATTAGTTAATTGATGCAATTGGGGTGATGCGGTATACTGCTGTGTAGACTTTATACTATATAGAATGAACTTAATAACTACATAAAAGGGCAAAAGTAGCGGAGGGGAAATTTGGAACTGTAGGAGCGAATGCGTTCGCCTTTGTCTGCGGATTTCCACCGCGAACAGCGGTACAAATCAAAGAAATCTGCAGACAACAGCGGCCGGAAGTCCAAATATTCAGCGTAGCTACGCCATTGCCAAAATAATTACTTTCAATCTATATAGTGCAGAAATGATAAAGGAGGTTGTCCAATTGAAGGAGATTCGAATGCAATCAAAAGACCGCGCAGTAAGCTTCAGACTCATTGAAGAGTCCGGAGAATTTATAGTGTTTGACATGTCATTGTCTGGCCCCGCGCGGGATAGAACAAGCTACAGCGGAACAAGTTTTGAAGCGGCCTGGAAAGCTGTCGAGGCTATAATAGGGGTAACGGCTATACCGGACGAGTTCAAACCATACGCATCAACATTGTAGTAACAAGCAGAATGCAAAATCTTTTATGACATGAACATATAAATTTTAAAGAAAGGGTCCCAGGATTGGGACCCTTATTTATGTAGTCGCTTGAATAACATCGTCAATCTTAATCCAATCATATTCATACTCAATCTGTAATTTGACCTGTCTCAGTTGCAGGTCCACCGACATGACAACGCCCCTGATCTTATGGTCTTGTTCTGGATCGAACAGCGTAATTGTGATCTGTTCGTTATAACGCTTGGAATAAGCAAGTACTTGATCTATTAGCTCCCATTCCTGAGCATCGAGCACGGGTTTGCTTCGCAGACACTGTTTTTCTTCATCCTGGATGATTCGGCGTTTGTGCTCCGGAGTCATCATCCGGCTGCAGTCAAATATGCTGTCAAATTTCTTCATGTTGTCTGACCTCCTCAGCCCCATAAATAAGAACACTTGTTTGTATTATAACCATCTATGAGAATTTAAAGCAACGGAAAAATCCGCCAGTTGAACACTGGCGGACTGAGAGCTAAACGCTATTAGATTGAATATTTCACCAATAAAGATATGCCCGATTCACCGCGACGACCAGGTTATGGGGACAATTACTTCAAATTCTCCACCGGCATGTTCATTAGGAAGTACTGAATAGCCAATTCTTTTTCAATCGTCTTCAATACATCGTCTGTCGTACTCTCGTACACAAACGTTTCCTGCTTTAAATACGTTAATACAATATTGCAGCTATGGTCAAAACTGGCCAGAGCTTTGCTGTCTTTCTCTTCCAAATCCAAGCGCATTCGGGTAACAAGAATTAAATATTCTTCAATCAAAGCCATCCGGTACGCATCTTTCAATACGTCAACTTGTCCCCAAGCATACACGCCCCCCTCTATTACTTCAGAAGAGTGCTCCACATACTCAAGACTTGAGTTCAATAACAGCAATTCGATCCGTTCAAGGATCTCCTGATAAATTCCTTTGATACCTTTCCTTGTATCCACAACCATTCACCTCTCCAACTCCATTTTTCTGAAAAAATCAACCTATCCGTCCTAACCTGGAGGGTGCTTGGGTCTAGATTCACTGTAAACAGTTACTTTAAGAATAACCCGGTTTCAAGCTAATGTATATAATAATAATACAATATTGTAACCATTATGTCTGTTAAATTCTTCTAATCCTGTTTAATGATAAGTAGAGATCATAATGCCACAGTTTCAAAAGGAAGTGAAATGAATGAGAAAAATAGAAATACAGTCGGCCTTGGAGCAAAGTATGAAGCAGCGTGTTCATCTTGTGAGCGGTGAAACTTTTACCGGCCTTTGTGAAATTGACCATCCTTCGGATTCCTTAAGCATTTCAACAAATAAAGGTATACTTACGGTACCTTTTTGGACCATAAAACGTTTTGTTCACAGCAGAACATAGTCATACCATCCTGGCTTTTTTCAAAAAAATCAACCCGCCAACATACGGACTGGCGGATTGATTCATGTACACATTTCATGCAATTATTAGCTGAATTTGAATCCCAAACTTATATCTATAATTTACCATCCAAATGCCATGAATACAAGAAAATTCAACTGTAGCCAAGCATATTGCACATATAGGGCGTGAAATAACTTCACCTTGGAACCACAGCGTCCGATTCAGCATTGTCACGGCTTTGCCGCCGTAGCGGTAACAGTTTTATAATAGAGCTACTCTGCGCAGAGAGTAAACGTAGAAGGAGCTTCACATGGACCTCAAAACATCCATTTACCAGCATATTGTTACGGAAGGAACACATTATGAAGTCGGGCGCGCACTAGGGGCATTTTATAAACACGACACTGTTTTTATGTCCTTTATGTCCTCGCCGTTTATGGGCAGTCCGCCGCTCCATCCGGCTGCCGCTGATAAGGCAATGAATATGTTCGAGAAATATTGTCCCGGGGTCAATCAGGAAATCAAAGGTTTCGCCGATGAAACCGGCATCCGGGAAGAAGCGGTCGTCTTTTACTTCTCTTATTTCCAGTCAGCCGGCCATTGCAGCCAGGCAGCCTTGCGAACCGGTCCTATAGACGAAAGCCGTACATATCACATGCGGACGTACGATTTTGGCTGGGAGGATGCTCCCTATAATCAGCTTTTGCTGAGCACTACCCGTGTGACGGGCAAGCCCCCCCACATCGGATTTTCACTTCAGCTCTTCGGCCGGTATGACGGCATGAATGACGAAGGTCTCAGCGTGACCACGACCTCCGGCAGAATCCGGCCAGAAATGACAGGTGAGGGCTTTGTGTTCCCGGGAGTGGTTCGGGCCCTGCTCGATGGCTGTACTACAACCAGTGAAGCTGTTACCCTGCTGCGCAGCATGCCGATTTCCGATTACAGGAACTTTCTAGTGACCGACAGGCACGGTTCAATGGCATTGATCGAAGCAGCGGGGGCACATAAGGAAATTGAGGTTTATGATGCCAGGGCGGCGAGCCTTTCCCAGCTTGTCGTTTCCACCAATCACTATACGCTGCCAGCCATGCAGCAACATAACCTTCAGCTGATGCATAACTCGCAAGCGAGGCAAGAGGCGATGTACTCGACTCTCTGGAACAGAGGAACGGACTATAATCCGCTGGAAGCAATGAAACAACTGGCAGGTCAGCACCTGCCGGAAGGCGTCTGCTGCCATCACTATGGTGAAGGCTTCGGGACGTTATGGTCGATCGTTTGTGACAATGCCTTACGGGAGGCACATATATGCTTCGGTTCACCCATGATTAACCCTTGGAGAAGCTTTGGGTTCAGTGATCCGCCGGGCATAAACGAATATACCGCCACTTTGCCTAACGAACAGTCCGACGCACAGTTTTGGAGCAATATACTTTAAGAACCTTTCACGTTAAAAAAGAGCGGAAACCGGCTGACCTGTTATTCAGGGTCCGGTTGCCGCTCTATTCATACTTTTTTCTCCGCTCACTGCATGGCTTTGTTTAGGATTGAATGTACAAAAGCTGTCTTGCCCTCCGTATAGGCTTCTCTGTCATTGCGGTATTGTTCTGCCAGGGCCAGCTTTACTTCCTCATACGCCCGAACCGCAGCGGGATGACTCCGCAGATAGTCCCGGAAAGCGAGATGCTCCAGATAACCTTTACCGTCCTTGGGACATACATATAGATGATAATGCATCAAACCGTCATCCTTCTCGCACTCGAATACCTCTCTGCCTTCGATCCCAAGATTTCCAAGATGCACATAACCAAATTCCCGGAACCTCTCAACAATATCAGGCAGTGCCTCATAGCTCTCCATCACAAGATCGAGGTCTATAATCGGTTTGGCCGCCAAACCTTCAATAGAGGTACTGCCCACATGCTCGACAGCAATGACAAGATCTCCGAGGATCTCAAGCATCCGCTCTTTGATTCTGCTGAATTCGGCCTTCCAAGCGGGATTATAAGGAACAACTTCAATAGGAACAGGGCTTACAGCGATGACCGTCACCTTCTTTACTGGGTTTGTTAGTGTTCTGTCAGCTTACTGTAAACCTCCGCTCTTTGTAAATGACCCGGTGCATACTACAGAGTGGCTGCGCACCCCCGATTTCAGATAGCTGGGATAAAATGCAAACCAGTATCTCATACTATCTGTTAGCAGATGGAGGTGAAATCATGCCCAAAAATAGTGCCGATCCCAAACACGACCGTGCAAATAAGAAAGCAGATAAGAAAAGCAACCAGCAAAACCATGCACATCTTACTGAAGAACCCCAAATGTTAAACGCCAATAAGGCTGAAGATTATGTTCCCAGTTTGAATGGTGTCACCAAAAATGAAACTTAAGCTGTAAAATTGTACAGCAAACAGGCTGCGCCCCGTCGCTGAATGATGGGGCGCAGCCTTTTCTTGTCTCCAAGTAAATATTTTTAGTTTTCCATTCAGTTGACTTGTCCCGTGGCTGAATGATAGGCTTTTCTTCTAAGCCTTGTTAAGGAGAATGCCCGATGAAAAAAGCGACAATGAAGGATATTGCCCGCCAGGCAAACGTTTCAGTAGCCACGGTCAGCTATGTGCTGAACAATGTGAAGAACCAGACGATCCCTGACCCGACCCGGCAGAGTATACTGCAAATTGCCCGGGAACTGAACTATGTCCCGAATCTCGCAGCGCGTTCCCTGGTCAAACAACGGACAGGACTGGTCGGCATCCTGATTAACCGGACATCCGCATTGCCCTATTGGAAACGCCAAAATTACATGTCGCTGGTGGAAAGTCTGGAAGCGATGCTAACAGAAGCCGGTTATCATACACTGCTTGTCCGTTTGAATCCCCTTAATCCTGCGATGGACGTAATCCGTGAACGTAAACTGGATGCTGTCTTTGTGCTAGATGTTATGGATGAGATGTTCTACCGGATATCCGCCAATTTTGTGGAAGGCGTTCCGCTGATTCTGATCGACAGCATCATTGATGACCGTCTATTTAACCAGGTTAATTATAACTATCCGCAAGCTCTGCAGGCTGCTGTATCCTCCTCCGCAGCTCCCTCCTGTCTGGTCATGGAGAGCTATTATAACAAGGCGTTATCGGAGTGGGTCATTGCTGAATCCGCCTTGCCGCAGGAGCATATTCATATCGTGAACAATTCGCAAGAGGCACAAAGTGAACTCATGAGCTTTTTGGCCCTTAACCGGGATAAGCACGTCATCGTCATCAATGAATTTTTGGCAAAAGCTGTTGAAAAAACTGCCTTGGCCTCTTCTGTTACAGCGATTTGCACCTGCGGGGTACCGGAAATCCTGCTGGACAGCACGACAATCATACAGTTTCAGAACGATAGAGCACTGACCGCCTATGAATTAATGACATCTGTTTTCCGCGAACAGTACGATACCAGCCTGACAGGCAGCAATCAATTTTTGGTTGAAGTTCTCCAATAAATTCTCTATAATAACTTAAACGTTTAAGTTAAGTAATTACGAGGAGGTTTTATTGATGAATATTCCCAGCGCTGAGATGGTGAATGCCCCACCTGTGCCCCAAGTGAACTATCCGGTTTTACGCAAAAACAAAGTTTTCCTGCTGTTGTTCACAGCCAGTACGCTTACGATACTGGGAAATGCCTTTCACAGTCTCGCTCTTAGTCTGTGGGTGCTGCAAGAGACTGGCAGTGCTAAAATGATGAGCATCATGACTGTCAGCAACCTTGTCATCTGTTCATTGCTAGGAAGCGTGGCCGGTACACTCGCCGATCGCGTCAACCGCAGAACGCTGATTGTATGTGCCTATCTGGTGCAGAGCATCACTGTACTGGGAATCGCTTACGCCCTAACCAGCCCTAATCTCTCCTTCGTCCTGATTGTTTGTCTTACCGGAATTGTAACCTCTGCCGGACAATTTCAGTCTCCTGCCTTCCAGGCTTCCCTGCTGACTGTCGTCGGCAAAGAGCATATTCAGCAGGCAGCAGGCTGGATGACCTTGTCAGAGAACATCTCCCGTACTGTTGGTTACGCTCTTGGCGGAATCTTTGTCGCTGCCTTCGGTGGCGCTTGGGCGATCTTTGTAGATGGGATGACCTTTCTATTAGCCTTCTTGCTGGTGCTAGCCTCAGGCTCATTCACTGGTGTTAAAGCCGCACGTGGACCAAAAAAAACGTTCAAGCAAGATATTTTCAGCGGTTTTCGTTATATTTGGAGTAATCCCTTTTCTAGAGCTGTTACCTTACTGCTTCCCGTACTCACACTATTTTTCCTCTCCTGCCTCATGCTGACGCAAGTCATGGCCGTGCAGGTATGGAAGGCAAGTCCGTTTCAGTTTGGTCTGATGGAGAGCTGCATCCCGCTCGGGTACATGCTTGGATCGGGCTTGATATTGACTGCCGGGAACAGGATCAGGCACCGTGGTCTGCTGGTTGCTGTCAGTCTCCTGCTGCTGGGTCCGCTGTACGCCCTGCTGTCGGTTACTACCTCAATGATGGTGGCCATCCCGCTCATTCTGCTAATCGGCTTCACCTTCTCATTCAGCACTTTACTGATTAATATCATCCTGAGACTCGAGGTTCCTGAGGACCTGCAAGGGCGGATGTTCGGTGTACTGGGGTCCTTAATGAGTGTAGGTCCCCCTTTGGGACTTGCTGTCTTTTCTTCGTCAGCCGACCATTTTGGAGCCTCTGGAACCATGCTTGCTGCCGGTCTTATCCTTTTTCTGTTTGGAACCGGAGCTGCAGTCGGACTTAAAGTAATTCGTGAATATAAATAAGAACAGGAGTGAAGTTCATTGGGCCAGACTGAATTGATTATGAAGTATTTGCGTGAGAATCCGCTGAAAAATGTAACCCCGTTAAAGATGATGACCGCTTATCATCAAGTTATAGACAGCTATCTGGTCCACCAGCAGGAACACTGGGGGATTCTGTTGCTTCTGCCTGCGGACGCTTATTCCTTTGATCAGCGGATATACCCGAATGCCGAGAAAATAGTGCTGATGGATTACAGCAGCCCTGAGGTGCTGCCCGAGCTGCTAAAGCGATTGCCTGGAGAAACGAATCTGGTCTTCAAAATTCAGGAGCAGACACGGATTTCGATTGCCGGTCAATTTCCGCTGCACAAAGTACGATGCTTTTATTCCTATAGTTCTACAGCAGAGCAACGTTTCGATCCGGACGCCGAAGCTGTACTGAACGAACAGATGGATGAACGGCTGCTTCCATTATGGCGGGCGAATGATTACAGCAAGGAAGAAATTGAGCATTATTTTGCAGACGGCGCTTTTTCCATATCCATATTCCGGGGAGACACGCCACTCAGCACCTGCCTCGTCTTCCGCAACGAGGAACAAATCTGGGAAATCGGGGCCGTACGTACGGCCGAAGCCGGCAGAAGAAGCGGACTTGCACAGCGGGTCGTCCGCACTGCGGTATTCCATACGCTGCAGAGAGGTTATATTCCAAGATATCAGGTGGAGGATACCAATATCGCCTCCATTCGTCTGGCCGAATCCGTCGGCCTTACGCTAGCGGTGAAGCTGGAGCATTGGCTAAATTATATAGAACAGCCGAAATGATCAATAATTCATCACCGTAATATTCTGGAAATTGTTATATAATGCAAGGAACAGTAATAACAATTTGTTAGATAAAGGAGTTCGTTCATGAGCTATCAACCGTTTGGGCATCAGGAGTATTATACGCCGCCACCCCCGCCGGCACAGACAAACGGCAAATCCATTGCCTCATTGGTTCTAGGAATTTTGTCTATTGTGACACCTTATATCGGGCTGGTGTTCGGAATTATTGCCATTATACTTTCCGCGATTTCCCTGAAAGAGATTCATACCCGTTATGAAGCGGGTAGAGGTCTTGCCATCGCCGGTCTCGTCTGCGGGATTGTCGGGACGATTATTTACACCATACTTATTCTGCTTTTTATATTGTTTATTTTTGCTTTCAATGAAATGGACACGGTTAACACTTTTTACGGCACCAGCAACATCTGATAGGCTGTAAGAAATGCAGGACTTTCGAGTAAATGAACAAAAAAGGAAGCTGAACCGGTTTCGATAATCGGCGTCAGCTTCCTTTTTTATTGCGGCGGGCAGCCTTTGGTCAGAAGAATATTGATGTTCTGCTGCTGGCGGTATTCAGTCGGAGTCAGTTGGAACTTTTTGCGGAACATCTGAGTGAAATGGCGCATGTCCTGATACCCTACACGTTCTGCGATTTCAGCCAGCTTCAGCTTGGGGTTCAGCAGCAGCAGCTTTGCCTGCTCCAGCCGCAGTGAGGTGACGTATTCTTTGTACCCCTGCCCTGTCTTTTGCTTGAACAACTGGCTGAAGTACGCCGGGTTCAGGAACACGACAGAGGCCATCTTCTCCAGCGATAGATCCTCGTTGTAATGCTCCCTGATAAAATGCAGCGCAACGTCAATGGCCTTCTCTCCGCTTCCCTTCAGCGGTTCCGCCTCAAAGGCTTGTGAAGCGGATGCTTCCCTCATCCGTTTCACGACCTGCGGCACGGTATTGAAATCGTAACTCAAGCCGGAATGCAGGATTTGAAAAGGCATCTTCAGATAATGGTTGAGATGGTCACGGAGCTCCTCCTGGAACGGTTCAATCCGCTCGTTCTCCCTCAAGGTAACCAGGCCGAGTAAACTCTGCCGGTCGAAATTGACGACGAAACCATTCCCATGCAGCTCGATCAGCTCAGAAAGTACATTCTCCACGATAAAATGCTCCAGGCGCGCGCTTTTTTCCCCCGGGTCCAGCTGTACCATCACCAAGTAAAAGTTGTGATAATCTTCGATGAACGGACCAATATCCAAATTGCCGATATCAAGGCCAGAGGCCAGCCGCTGGAATACACCTTCACGCAGAAATCTGAGGCTTGCCTTCAGCCTTTCCCCCTGTCGTGAAACGTCGTTGTCCTTCTGGATCTCCAGCGTCAGATTATTGATGATCTCCTCCAGCTTGTTTTTGCCGATCGGCTTGAGCAGATAATCCCTCGCTCCAAGACGGATCGCCTCCTGTGCGTAGGAGAACTCACTATGAGCGGAGATCACGATCCATTTCACATAGGGATATCTGCGTTTGGAAATTTTCATAAACTCAAGGCCATTCATACCCGGCATTAGGATATCAGTCAACACGATGTGGATACGCTGTTCTTCCAGCACCTTGACAGCTTCCTCGGCCCTTGTGGCCACAAAAACCTGATACTCCGGGTACAGATGCTTAATCGTACGTTTGATGCCTTCGCGGATAACCCGTTCATCATCGGCTATGAGAATATTCACTTGTATGTGTCTCCCTCCACTCTAATCGGAAGCATGATGGCAACCTGTGTCCCTTCTCCGGGTAAACTTTGAATCTGCAGACCGTAACCATCCCCGAACATATACTGCAGCCTGCGGTGGAGATTCTGCAAGCCGATCCCGCCTTTGCCGCCTTCTTTCGGACTGTCTCCGTTTAGCGAATCCTGCAGCCGCTCCAGCTGTTCCGCATTCATGCCATTACCGTTATCTTCAACGAATAATTTCAGAACATTCCCTTCTTCACGGGTGTACACCTTCAAGATACCCTGACGGTTAAGTGATTCCAATCCATGCTTGACAGCATTCTCGATCACCGGCTGCACCGTCATCTTCGGAACGCGGATGTTCAGCCAGCGCTCATCGACTTCGGCGACAATATGCAGCCTGCCTTCAAGACGGATGGAAATGATCTTTAGATAATGGCCGATCTGCTCCATCTCTTCCTCAAGGGTAACTTCCGCGCCGTCTTCCCACTGGCTGCTGTAACGGAACATGGAGGACAATGAGAGTACAAGCTCGCCCAGCTGCTCATTCGCTTCCTCATCAAGCATCCAGTAAATCATATCCAGTGTGTTGTAGAGAAAATGCGGGTTCACCTGGGACTGCAGCGCATGCAGCTCGGCGTTCTTCTCACTGACAGAAGAGAGCTTGACCCGTTCGATCAATTCCTCAATCCGCCGGACCATCCGGTTGAAAGACGCGACGAGAATATTGATTTCCTGATAGGAAGACACATTAACCACGCCCCGGAAGTTTCCGATTTCCACCTGCTTCATCTCCCGGATCACTTTCTTGAGCGGTGAGGATATGGTCTGCGACACAATCGAAGCAATCAGGGTGGATACGAAAATCAGAATGGAAATTACAATCAGCAGGTATCGCTTCATTTCGTTCAATTCCACATTGAGATCTTCGTCCGGAGTGATGCTCATTACCCACCAGCCGGAGAAGGACAGCTTGGAGGCCACTATTAAGCGGTCGCTTTCCTGCTGCACAATGACATCCTTATCCCCCTGCAGGGACGGCAAATTCTCCACGACTGGTGACGGGTCCGTAGCCGAGGATACAAAACGCCCATCCTGAGACATCAGATAAACCTGGCTGTGCGCTCCCAGCTTCAGATTATCCAGCGCATCAAGAACAGGCTGCGGGTTTGTTTCGTACAGAACGATGCCTATCGGTTTGTGTTCATTGAGATCATAGATTTGCCTCCCGAAAGCGAATACAGGACTGTCCTCGACCTCATCAATGAGCGAATGTTCGTACACGCCGAGCCAGACCATTTTCCCTGTAGAAGCCTTAAGCTCATGGTACCAGTCCTCGGTGTGATACTCCGGATCGACCACGTTCATGTAGTTGCCGTAATTATAAATTTTGCCTTTGTCCATGATGACATGGATGCCTACCAGATCGTCCCGCGAATAAAAAATCGAGCCAATGATATTCGTGATGGTCTGTTCATTGATAAAAGCCACTGCCGGTTCATCGGTTGTTTCATTGAGCAGGCGAACCATCTCAAAGTTATTGCTGAGTGATTTGGACAGGGAATCATACCCCTTGTAGAGCAGGGTAAACAGCCCGGCCGTTTGAGCGACGTTCTTCTGCGACAGATCACTGATCTTTTCATGCAGCTGAACAGTAGTCCGGTTATAGTACAGCAGGCTGACAATCAGCAGAATACTGGACATGCAAAAAAGAAACAGCAGAAACAACCGATGGTGGATGGAATGAAAGCCATTTCGCATAGGACTCTCCTCCTTTCAACATCCTGTGTCTGCCGTTCCCTATTATAAATCCAATACAAATTTAAATGCAACGCCCATTAACCCTTAACGGCGCCTGCCACCATGCCTTTTGTAATCCGGTTGGACAGGAAGAAGTAGATTAGGATGACCGGCAGCGCGCCCATGACGAGGAATGCGCCGATATTTCCATAGTTGACTGAATACTGGCTGACAAAAGTGTAGACACCGAATGGCAAGGTCTTCAGTTTCTCGGAAGAAATGAAGGTTGCCGCCAGAATATATTCGTTCCAGATGTTGATAAAGGTCAGGATGCACACCGTCATTACCGGCGGAATCGAAACCGGAAGAATAATGCTGCGGAAGATACGGTATACACTGGCTCCATCGATAAATGCAGATTCCTCAATTTCATGCGGAATGTCTCTCATGAACCCGGAGAGGATAAACACGGCAATTGGCGTGGAGAATGCAATGTAAGGCAGAATCAGTGATAAATGTGTGTTCAGGATATGCATATTTTTGAAAATGATCATCAGCGGCAGCAGAGTTGCCTGCATAGGAATCATCATTCCCATCAGAAAAACCATCATTACAATATTTCCATATTTCCAGCGGAACCGTGAAATCGCATAGGCAACCATGGAGGCCAGCACAATGACGAAAATCATCGTAACAGCCGTAACAAACACACTGTTAGATAAGTATTTCAGATAACTCCCTGACGTATACGCTTCGCTGTAGTTATGCCATTGAAACGATTTAGGGAAGGAAAAGAAGCTGCCATCCATAATTTCTTCGTTAGTCTTCAGGGAATACAGCAACAGCCATAACAAGGGATACAGCTGGGTCACTACAGGAATGGCGAAAAGAAGATACACGATTCCTTTTTTGAAATTTCGCATGATCGCGCACTCCTTTTCTAATTGAATTTCCGCTCGATTTTATTGAATACGGTATTGATGAATCCGGTAAAGACCAGGCAGACCACAACCAGGAAGGTGGCAATCGCACTGCCGTATCCATACTTGAAGGACATAAAGGAACTGTTATACATATGGGTAGAGATTACATCGGTAGCATGTGCCGGGCCCCCCGCCGTCATGACCATGACCAGATCGAAGGCCTGCAGTGAACCGATAAACGCCAGTACAATTGATATTTTAAAGATCGGAACGATCAGCGGCAGGGTGATGTAGCGGTCCGCCTTAAATCCATCTGCTCCGTCAATTTTAGCCGCTTCATAAAGCTCATCCGGAATATTGGACACCCCGGTATACTGAATCAGCAGATGGTAGCCGAAGAACTGCCAAAGCGATACGAAATAGAGTGCGAACATGGCAATCTTGGGTTCAGTGAGCCAGTTATGTGTCCAGCTGTCCAGTCCCAAAGAGATCAGAACCCCGTTCAGCATACCTCCTGCGGAAGCCGGATTGTAGACCGTTTTCCACAATTGGCCGATAATGACGACGGAGAGAATAACCGGTGTGAAATAGATCGAAACCAGTGTATTAGCTCTTTTCAAATAACGGTTAAGTAGAATAGCCATAAACAGGCACAGTGGAATTTCCAGCATGGAAGCCACCGCATACAGCAGTGTTCTTCTTACTGATGGCCAAAAGACAGGATCATTAAAAAACATATCTTTAAAATTGCCGAAACCGATAAACTCTGCAGAAGTGAGACCGTCCCACTTCAATAAGCCTGTATACAATGAAACCAGTATGGGAACAAACACAAGGCATACATACAAGAGCAGACCTGGCAATACGAAGACGGCTATTGTTCGTCCTGGCACCTTTAGTACTTTCATCTTTCCCGCCTCCTAAACAAGCAGATTCTTTTTCTATGTCCATCATAGATCGATGCGAAGAAGCTCTGTCAGCTCGCTTCGCATCGATAGATAATGGGAATGTTTCTATTGCTTCTTATTTATTAGCTTCGAATGCGGTTTGATGTTCCTTGCCCACTGCGGCGGAATCCACTTTTTGTACAAACAGGTTTTGAATGCTGCTCAGGTGAACTTGCGCCGTTGCCGGGTTCATCGTATTGTCAAACGCCAGGTCGCCGCCTTTGACTTCATTGAACAGGCCTGCAATGTTGATCGCAAGATCGGAGTAACCGGCAGCTTTCAAATCGCCGTCTACTTTTTGGCCCAGACCTACGGCATTTTTCAGTTCAAATTGCTTCTTAGGATAGTTGGATGCGAAGAAGTTGAGGAAATCCTTGGTTTCCTGCAAATGCTCGCTGTTTGCGGAAATAGCAAATGCACTGCCTGGTGCAAGCATAAATTCATTAGGGTCGCCTTTACCGTTAACTGTAGGGAATTGGAAAGCTCCGACTTTGCCGGCTACAGATGAAGCATCAATGGCTCCGGTTTCCCATGAACCGATTGACCACATTGCCGCTTTACCAGTTTTGAAGATATTGCCGCCTGCATTGGCATCAATGGATGTTGCACCATCAGGGAATGCGCCGGCTTGGACCAGCTGCTGGAAGGCGTCTACTGCTTCTACGAATGCTGGATCTTCGAACGTTTTCTTGCCGTCAAGCACTTCTTGCAGGAAACCCGGGCCGCCGTTGGTACGGAGCAGAATGTTCATAAACAGGAATGAGCCTGTCCAGGAGTCCTTTTCACCGATCGCAAGGGGTGTGATGCCTTTCTCTTTGAGGATCTTTACATCCTTAAGCATTTCTTCGAATGTGGTTGGCGGGTTCGCAATTCCGGCTTGCTCAAACAGCTCCTTGTTGTAAAACACAACCTCGATATTGTTGCCGTCAGGCAGTGCATACACATTATTATTGAAGCTGTAGTAATCGAGCAGTCCGGTTTGATACGTATCCTTCAGTCCGTTCTGCTCCAGCATATCGTTCAGTGGAGCGAACAGTCCGGCATCTACAAACGGTTTCATTTGTGCAGCAGGGTTAACAATGGTGATGTCTGGCACTTCTTTGGAGGCCGCTTGTGTTTTGAGCTTTACTTTTTGCTGGTCAGTGTTCAAAGTATCCAGTTCAATATGAATGTTCGGGTTTTCTTTTTCATATTCCCCCACCAATTCGCGGATCATTTTGTAGGCGGGTGTTGCAGGGTCAGGATAGATGTTCTGGAAAGTAATCGTTACTTTTTTGCCGCTGTCTTTAGTAGCTTCAACAGTGCTGTTGGTGCTCTTCGGAGCTGCGTTGTTACCCCCGCTGTTATTATTATTGTTGTTGGAGTTGCCGCATGCCGCCAAGGTTAATGCCATAGCAGCAGTTAGACCGATGGAGAATGTCTTTTGCATTTTTCTGTTGACCATTTGTTTGTTGCCCCCTGTCTTCGTGATATGTTCATTATCTTTCGATTAAGCGCTTCCAACAAGGTGGGAACTGCAGAATTAAGGTTTGTTTTTTCTATATATAAAATAAAGCATGCATATTGCGATATCTCTTTCCGATATTGGCTTGCCCTTGCAGAAAAATAGCAGCAGCCCGGGATATGATCATCCGTGGCTGCTGCCGCATCATTAAGGAAATACAGATTGTAGTAGACGCTCTAGTTCTCCACCCGCCACTGCTTAATCACATTCAGCAGCCCAGGCACATCCAGCCCATCCAGTGAAAAGGCTTTGCGCAGCAGCTCATGGGGGATGAATTCATCATACTTTCCGAGATATGGCGCTTCATCCTTGCTGAGCAAGGAGAGCGGGTCCGTCGCAGCGGTTGTTTCAGCCATGATCTCTTCCTCCAGCGTATCCGCATCCACACTGCCGGCGACTACCATATAATAAGGCTCCATCGGTGTGATGGAACGAAGTCCCAGCCGGCCCTTCAGGTTATTCTTCAGCAGCCGTTCCAAAGTCCGGAACTGCCTGCTTCCAGCCCACGGCAGAATGAACATGGAATCGCCGCCTGCCGGCAGGACCGAGCGCGTGAGCAGACCGCTCTCCTTGGCCAGGCGTCGGGCCCGTTCCAACCGGGCCGCCGCGCTTGGCGCCAGATACGGATATAGCGCCGTCGCTCCCAATACCTCACGGATTTTGGCCATGATCCGGGTATGCACATCACCGCCAGCACCAAGCCAGAGAGTATCAACCTTGCCGCGCGAGCCTTTGACATAGACGGCCTTATGGCGGTTGTCTACCTCCTCCACCTTCCACAGCTTGCCCGCCAGCGTGAAGCAGTAGCCCGGTGGAGGGACGGTGGTAATGGAGCCGATTTCCTCGGTGCCATTATAGACGACATGCTCCTCATCGTCTTTGAATACAGCAAGAAAACGGAAATTGTTGACGATCTTCTCACCGGCCAGCCCGATCAGCAGCCCGCCTTCCTCCAATGTCTCAATATGGCCCATGCCCACCATGTACTCCATGAAGGTATCGTAATCCGCCGGGTCAATTCCCCGGAAGGACGGCAGGCTCAGAACAGCTGCCTTCAAATCCTCCGGCTCGGCTTCCCCCATGCTCTTAAGAATGCTCATCGTCTGATGGTACAGGAGCCCAACCGGCAACTGGCGCACATTCAGCGGCTCTACCCATTTCTCCCGCACATACAGCTCAATGACCGCAATCGCCCGCAGCAGCGTCCAAGGCATCCGCGCGGGCAGCTGCGCCTCCTCATCCTCCTCCTCCGGGGTGACGAAGATCATCTCCGAAGCGGAGTCACCGCGTCTGCCGGAGCGTCCCAGCCGCTGGACGAAGCTGGCGCAGCTGTAAGGTGCGCCGAGCTGCAGCACCCGCTCCAGCTCGCCAAGATCTATCCCCAGCTCCAGGGTAAGCGTAGCTGCGGCTACCGCCGGGCCGGGACCTTGCCGGAGCGCGGCTTCCGTCTCTTCGCGCAGCATCGCGGAGATGCTTCCATGATGCACATGGAACACATCCCGCTCGCCGCGTTTGGCTGCCATGCGCCGCATCTCCAGAATCGCCTCCTCGGCGTCCGTACGGCTGTTGGTGAAGATCAACGCCTTCTTCTGATGCGTATGATCGTAAATGAAACCGTAATAGGCCTGGCGGGCCCGCTCCAGGTGTTCAGCCTGCACCTCATCCCGCGCATCCGGGAAGGAGAAATGCTCCACACTCAGCCGCAGCTTGCGCCCCCCTTGCGGTGCGGATACCTCCACGCTCTCCCGCGTACCGGCGGCCAGCCACTCGGTCACGGAAGCATAATCGCTCAGTGTGGCCGAAAGGCCGATCCGCCGGGGATGGCAGCCGGCCATCCGCGAGATCCGGGCCAATTGGCTGAGCACCTGGATGCCGCGGTCCGCCCCCATAAAGGCATGCACTTCATCAACAATAATGAAGCGCAGATCATGGAACAAGGAGGGGATCGCATTCGGGCGGTTCATGAGCAGCCCCTCCAGCGATTCAGGGGTAATCTGCAGCACACCGGAAGGATTCTGCATCAGCTTTGTCTTATCCGCTTGCGGCACATCGCCATGCCAATGCCAGACCGGGATATTGCCTTCCCGCAGCAAATCATTTAACCGTGTGAATTGATCATTGATCAGCGCTTTGAGCGGCGCAATATAGAGAATCCCCACCGAATCAGACGGGCGCTCATAGAGCTCAGTTAATGCGGGAAAGAATGCTGCTTCCGTCTTGCCCGAGGCCGTACCGGAGGCAATCAGCAGGTGATGCGGGGTATCAAACAACACGCGGCAAGCATCTACCTGGGCCTCGCGAAGCGTCTCCCACCGGTTCTTGTAAATAAACTCCTTGATGAAAGGAGCCAGCCTGTAAAACGGATTGTCGCTCATAGGTCAAACTCCGCAAGAAATCCGTCCAGTTCGTTTTGCTCCGTCTCCGCCGGTTTTGCGGTGCGCTCGCCCACCAGCTTCTCGAACGAAATCTCCGGATGCTGGTGAAGGGTGTGTAGCAGATCCATGAAATCACGCACGACCTCGCGCGGGGTCAGCAGTTCATCAGCGCCCAGTCTGCCCACGGCTTCTTCCATGAAATGCACCAGCTGCTCTTGGGTAAGTCTCGCTTCATAGCCGTAATGCAGAGCGTGGATATCCCGCAGCTTCTGAAGCAGCACCAGAATTTCCTCATGGGACAGCATGTCCAGCGCAATAATCGGTCCGGTGAAATTATTCAGCTCGGCTGAGCCGTAACGGCCCGCCACCAGCCGTGAACGCAAAGCCTCGTAGCTGAACAATCCGCGCCGCCCGTCTTCAACGAACTGCGGGGTACCTCCAATAAAGATGCCCAGCCGTTCCGCTTTGCCCTGCATCGTATCGTTGAACATTGTCAGCAGCTTTTCGTAGTTGCTCTGGCGGGAGATACTGTTAGTAATCTTGTAGAGGTTAACACCCTCATCTATAAAGAGCAGCAGACCTTTATAGCCAATGGCACCTGTGAATTCCGCCCATAACTTCATATAATCGTACCAGTTATCATCATCAATTATGACGCCTACGCCAAGTGCTTTGCGCGCTTCGGTGCGGGTGGCGAATTCACCGCGGAGCCAGCGCAGCGCATCTTGCTTCAGCTCATCATCGGCAAGCTTATGACCGTTCCAGTAAGCCGCCAGCACTTTGGCAAAGTCAAAGCCATGCACAAGACCGCGCATCTCAGAGGCTACTGTATAAATCCGCTGCTCTACCTCTTCGCCAAGCTGTAGAGAGTCAGGTCCATACCCCTTCTCCTGCATCACCGCCTGCTGAAGCGTCATAATCCACTTCTGCAGCATGATTTCGAGTGCTCCACCGTCTGGACGGGTCCGGGTCGAGAGGTGGCTCATCAGCTCCCGGTAGGTTGCCAGGCCTTGTCCTTTCGTTCCTACCAGCCGCCGTTCCGGCGAAAGATCGGCATCCGCGACCACAAAGTCCCGGTCCATGGCGTAGTTGCGGATAATTTGCAGCAGAAAGCTTTTGCCGCTGCCGAATTTACCGGTAATCAGCTTGAAAGCTGCTCCGCCCTCAGCAATATTGTCCATATCCCTGAGGATGGCTTCCACCTCCGGCCGCCGGCCGACAGCAATATGTTCCAGTCCGATTCGCGGCACTACACCCGCCGTGAGCGAGTTTACGAGTGCGGTTGTCATCCGTTTCGGTATTTTCAGTTCATTCATCTAGGGATTCACCTCTTCAAATATTGCAGCACGGGCATAAATTCCTCAGTCAATTCCTCACCGTCGATCAGCAGATCACCGAGCATGTCCATGGCAAGTTCGTTAATTTCGTCAAACAGCAGCTCCGGCATCGTCCCCCCGGCAGCGGCCAGCTTCTGCACAACCTTCATTCCATCCTCATCTGCGAGCGCGGACACTGCTTGCCGCTGCAGAGGTGTCAATACGGAAGCAAATGCCTCCCACTCATTGTCTGTGCTGCTCGCGGCAGCGGGCAATACTGGAACACTTATGGTCTCGGAAACAGCATAAATCACTTCTATAGGATCCTCTTCTATAAAGGAAGGGACAGCATAATCAAGCTCCGTATCCCCGGAATTCTCTGAATCCTCCAACTCCGATGAATCCTCAGATTCCTCTATGGTGAGCAGCGTACGGACAATCTCGGAATCGCTCTCCAGCCGTTCAAGCTTCCTCTTGTCAATAACAACCGCCGGACCTTTCCCGGCTTGCTCTGCCTTGCGGAATTCCCGTTTCAGAAAACGGGTCACCAGGTCGTCCATATCCGCATCGACCTTAACGTCTTTCAGCCGTCCGCGGAAGCCCATCAGCTCGCGCAGCTTGTTCTCGGTAAGCCGGAAAAGCCGCGTAATCAGGCTGCGCAGCGGCGGAGATTTACTGATCCTTACGACAGGCACCAGTACGGAGTAGCCGTAGAGCGATATATCATAAACTGCGCTGCGGAACAGGTAACGCTCCCGCAGTACCGGCGGGCCGGGCGGGAACATTTCCACCAGCTTGGAGCCATGTTTGCGGGCTACGTAGGCGTCTATTAATGCAACCACTTGAGGAATATAACGCTCAGCCGCCGCTTTGCCTTCACCGGTGTAAAACTTGGATTTGCTGATATCGTAATCCGACATGACCGTAAGCACGGCAAAGGTCAGCTGTTCCGGTGCAGCAGACAGGCACCTCATCAGCTCCAGCTCCGCCAGATCTCCGGCAAGTCCGCGTGAACGGGCAACAATGCCTGACAGCGGCACGTCCAGTTTATGCACGAAGGCAAAATCGGCAATCCACCCGCCAAGATATTGATCGAGCCGCTTGTATTGATCACGGTAAGCTTCCCATAGCAAGGAGAGCTGTCTGTACCCTTCCTGAGGCTCTTCCCAGCCTACTCCGTTAATCAGCTCATAGACATGCAGAAAGATATAGGAGAGATCAGTCTTCGGATATCTGCCATGTCTGACTTCATCCCGCCAGAAGAAATACCATCTGTATTGCGCTCCCGTCATATGCCCGTATGTAGGCCAATAACTCTTGAATGGAACAAACAGTGTTGCGGCTTCCCTTTGTTCCACCAGCTCACGTGCCCGGTGCACAAATTGGCTTTCCGTAGTAGTTACCGGTTCCTGCTTCTCTTCCATATCCCAGAGCTGAAGCTGTACCGTCTCCTTCGGCGGCTCTTTCTTCTTCACCTTGGCGGCGGCTGACTGCCGCTGCACATTCCCGGCAGCCTCCCGTGGTGGAATCGGCACATTACTCTCCGTGCTTTCCCAGACCAGCTCTGTAAAGTACGGCAGCTTCCCTTCATTATTCATTCTTCCATCGCTCCAATCCTGAAACGTAATCCGAGAAGACCCTGCTCCTGCTCTTATGAAAAAACGGTCCTGTTCACATGGTGTGAAGGAACCGTTTTGTTCTTCTCGAATTATCCGAACCCGCTGTACATTTCACATCTAATATTAGCATTGTTGCAGGATTAACATCAAGTAGATCCGGCAAGGAATACTTCCTTAGAGCAGCTCAGTTCCTTTCGTTTCCTTACCCAGAAACAACACTGCCAGCGCACCGACAATAATGGTTACGAAGAACAGCATAAAGATTGAACTGATGCCGACCTTATCGCCTACCAGAAAGCCTACCAGCAGCGGTGCGATCACACCGCCGATCCGGCCAAAGGAGGTGGCCAGCCCAGCACCCGTCGAGCGGATTGCAGTGGGATACAACTCAGGGGTATAAGCATACATGCCGCCCCATGCGCCAAGGTTAAAGAACGAGAGGCAGATTCCGGCAGCCATCAGCATGCCCTCCGTTGTCGCATTTCCGAACCAGGCAGCGCTGACTGCTGTGAGCAGCAGGTAGATTACCAGTACAAACTTGCGCCCGAACTTTTCAATGAAATAAGCAGCGGTGAAGTATCCGGGCAGTTGGGCCAGCGTCATAATCAGTACATACTCAAAACTCTTAACAAGGCTGAAGCCCTTAATCACCATTACCGTAGGCAGCCACAGGAACATGCCGTAATAGGAGAACACCACCGTGAACCATAGAATCCACAGCATGATCGTTGATTTGCGGTACTCCGGCGACCAGACGATAGCAATACGTTTACTCAGTGAAACCGGGGCCTGCTTAATTTCCGCAAACCGCGGGGAATCATCGATGGCATGCCGCAAATACAGCGCATAAAGTGCCGGTACGGCACCTATGCCGAAGGCGATACGCCAGCCGTAATCCGGAATAACAAAATAGGCAATCAAAGCGGACAAGATCCAGCCTACCGCCCAAAAGCTCTCCAGCAGCACAACCGCCCGGCCTCTCTCTTTTGCAGGCATGCTTTCCGACACCAGCGTTGAAGCAACAGGCAGCTCTCCGCCCAGCCCGAACCCGGCTACAAAACGCAGCACACATAATATCCCGAAGCCTGTAGCAAAAGCCGATAAGCCGCTGGCCGCAGAGAAGATCAACAAGGTCCACAGCAATACTGACTTGCGTCCGAAACGGTCGGCCAAAATCCCCGCCGCTGCCGCCCCTGCTGCCATGCCCACCGAATTAATACTGGTCAAAAATCCAATCTGCTCCGGTTCAAGCGACCACTCCTTGGCGAGCGCTGCAACCACAAAAGAAATCATTCCGACATCCATCGCGTCAAACATCCAGCTTAATCCCGCACTGAACAGCAGTTTCCTTTGCTTCGGATTTCGCAGCAGCGTCATTTGATTCAAGTTCAAGCCCCCTCTTCCCTTACTCCGACTATTCTACCCTGATATTGCTAGTTTCTCTTACACATTCTAAGAGTGCCGCTCCTAAAAATCAAGGAATAAAGCAGCATTAAAGTATTGCCGGGCCAGTGCTTGAAAATAACAGGTTTGTACAGAAATTGCCGAGATCATCAGCATATTTTGCACAGCATCCCTTTGCGGTCTTGTCAGATGATTCAGCCGGTTCATCAATTTATCCATTGCACTTCTTAGCGAGCTGTCCGTTTTCCAGGAATAATCTTTGTTTGCGCTGCGTTCAGCTATCCCTTGCGCCTGCAGCGCAGGGCTGCGCTTAATCTCTTCGAACAGCTCCGCATACCCGTGATACAGCTGCGCTGGTTCAACCAAATCATCATCATCGCGTTCCGGTTTCAGGAAAAGCAGGCGGAAGAGCTGACGTATACTTTCGAAATCAAGCACTGCTTTAAGGTCATCAATGATAAATAGCAGCGCAGCCTGATTAACCGAATACTTTTTTCCTTCCCTCGGTGAGCCGAGATATTCCTTGAAGTCGCGCTTCACCCAATTTTGCATAGCGGTGGCACTCAGTGTGGAATACTCTATGAGATGTCCAAGAGCAGCAATGTCCGAGAGCGAGAACCCTTTGACGTTCCCTCTTTTGATGATCTTTTGCAGGATCGGCGGGATTTCCGTAGAGAGGAACGCAGGCAGGGACATCCCCTGTTTCACCTCTTCGTGATGAAGTTTCGTCCAGACCTCCTGAAGAATATGCAGCGGTTTTTGCTCTGAGTTTCCGGTCAGCGAGAGCAGCAATCCAGACATTTCTTTTCGGCTTAAAGTAAAAGCTTCCATAGATGGCACCCCTTCGCCATTTGATATTTTAATGAAAAGTTCGTACAATAGGTTCAAGTGAACTCATAATATGAGTATAACCTATTTTAATAACGAGAGGGATGGTAAAGATTTTATGGGTATAGGACTTAGTTTGACGTTGGTGGCCATTTTGATTATTTTAACCGCTTTTTTTGTAGCCACGGAATTTGCAGTAGTAAGATTGAGAGGCAGCCAAGTAAGTCAAATGGTTCTCGAGGGAAAGAAGAACGCTTTAGCTGTACAAAGAGTTGCAGCGAACCTTGACGGTTACTTGTCTGCTTGTCAACTTGGGATCACAATCACTGCCCTCGGTATCGGGGCGTTGGCAGAACCTGCATTTGAGCAGCTGCTGATTCCTTTATTCGATTTGGCTGATATCAGTCACAGTGTGAGCGAACCTATTGCTTTTGCATTGGCATTTATTATTGCTACATTCCTGCATGTCGTAGTCGGAGAACTTGCACCGAAGACGGCCGCTATCAACATTCCGGAGAAAATCGGTCAAATTACAGCCCCACTGATTATTTGGTTCTACAAAATATTGTACCCTCTGATCTGGCTCATGAACGGTTCCGCCAATCTGCTTGTCAGCTTGTTCGGGATGAAGCCGGCCAGCGAGCACGGCGATGCGCACAGTGAAGATGAGATTCGTCTGATTCTGTCCGAAAGCTATGAAAGCGGCAAAATCAACAAAGCCGAATATGGCTACGTGAACCGGATCTTCAATTTTGACGAGATGCTGGCCAAAGAAATCATGGTGCCGCGGACAGATATGGTGTGCTTATTCACCGACCACTCGCTGGCGGAGAATTTCAACATCATCCGTAAAGAGCAGTACACCCGATTCCCTGTCGCTGACGGCAGCAAAGATAATATTATCGGGATGATCAATACCAAACAGCTGTACCTGCAGTATGACAACAACCCGGATTTCGATTTTAAAAGCCTGATATTGCCGCTTCTGACTGTGTCTGAGGTAACCCCGGTGAAGAACCTGTTAACCCGTATGCAGGTAGAACGTGTTCATATCGCCCTTCTGCTTGATGAATACGGCGGAACTTCCGGTCTGATTACGATTGAAGATATTCTCGAGGAGATTGTCGGGGAGATCCGTGACGAATTTGACGGGGATGAACGTAAAAACATCGAGAAGCTCAGCGACGTCAATTACTTGTTCGACGGCAAGGTTTCTCTCCTGGAGATCAAGCAGCTGACAGGTCTTGACTTCCACGATGACGAAGTAACGACCATTGGCGGCTGGTTATACAGTCACTTGAGCGAGCCCACTATCGGCAAAAGCATGAATTACGAACATGTTACGCTTACAGTCCGTGAGATGAACAAAAACCGCATCCGCAAGGTTGAGGTGCTTATCGGGGAAAAGGACTCCCTGGAATCTGGGCAACAAACGGAATAATAGCTGAATATATATCAATAAAGGCAAAGGCGCTCCTTGACGGAGCGCCTTTTGTTGTAGCGGAACTTAGTTAGATAAAATCCTGCTCATATAATATTCGTCCACCCAATTCCCGCTTACCTTCATATCACTAATTGCCGATGTACTTCTTGAACAGCATACTCCCGCTCCCGTCATACCCGAGCGCCTCATAGAATCGGTGGGCGGCTTCTCTGCTTGAATTGCTGGAGAGCATCACTTTAAGCGCACCTCTGGCAGCCGCAGCTTCTTCAGCAAATCTCATAAGCGCGGCGCCGTAACCCTTACCTCTCAACTGGGGGGCGATGATCACCCGCTCGATGACTGCGAATGGAAGGTCCCCACTCAGCGCATCCATGCAAAAATGCAGATGGACTGTACCAACAACCTGCCTGTTATCTTCATACACATACAGAAAACTGTCCGGATTGCCGCCAATCTGTTCTATCCTCCGTGGGGATACATTAACACCCGGATGCTCCGGCAACAGAATGCGGTATAGCGTTTCTATCGCGGCAGCATCCTGGGGCAATGCCTCTCTAATCATGTCGGAGTTCTCCTTATCATCCATCTTATATAGATGTTAATCTCTTTTAACAACGGCAAATCATCAATACATTTCCGTCAGGATCCTTGAAGTTAAACCAGTGATCATTCTCAATGTCAGTCAGGATCTCCGCACCGCTGGCTTTGACAAAATCATAAGCAGCATCGATGTCCTCCGTATTTAAATGAAAGGACGGCACATTCAGAACCGACTCGGCTGTGAAAATTCTGCTGTCCAGTACAATACCCGGCCCTTGCATCGGCACCACATACAGATGACCGAACAATACATCACCGTCAAGCGGAAGCCCCAGCAAGCTGCAATACCAGTTCTTTGATCTTTCAATATCACTGACCGGAATGAATACGGCGCCAATCTGATTCAGAATCGGACTTGTCACAGCAAGTACAGCCTCCTCTATGCTTTCTCAGAATAGGTATTACTTTTTAGTAATTCGATAAAATATGCCAATTTCCTTCCCCCGCAAGTTGATCGATTGGAACTTATGATATAATCTGGACAGATGATATCAAGACGTCAGGAGAATGAATTTGGCTAATCTATCCCTCGGACACCTAAGGCTGACGCCACCCAAAATACTATCGCTCGGATTCATGCTGCTGATTGCGGCAGGAACAGTACTCTTATGCCTCCCGGCAGCTTCGACCGGAGACCGGATCTCCTTTATCGACGCCCTCTTTATGGCGACTTCAGCGACCTGTGTCACCGGGCTCGCTGTCATCGACACCGGAACACAGCTGACGGTGTTTGGACAAATTGTCCTCCTGGTGCTGTTCCAGTTTGGCGGTCTCGGATTTGTGACTATGGCCACGCTGATTACACTTGTACTTAACAAACGGATCTCACTCAAAGAAAGGCTGCTGCTGCAGGAATCCATGAACCAGAACTCCATGCAGGGCATCGTCAAGCTGATCCGCCGGGTACTGATCTATTCCCTAGTCATACAGCTTAGCGGAGCAGCCTTGCTTGCCGTAAGGTTCATGCTGGATATGCCTTTCGGAAAAGCAATATATTACGGTTTGTTTCATAGCATTTCTATCTTTAACAATGCCGGATTTGATCTCTTCGGAGATGTGCACGGGCCATTCAGCGGTCTTACCCGCTACGTGGAGGATCCAATTATAAACATCACTTCCATGCTGCTCGTTTTCCTTGGCGGAATTGGGTTTATCGTGTTGTCCGACGTAATCGACTTCCCCAAACGCAAACGTCTGACCTTGCATTCCAAGGTGGTACTCTCCACTTCAGCTATCTTGATTCTGGTCGGGGCGGCAATTTTTTTCTGGCTTGAACTGAACACCACGCTGAAACCGCTGCATGCCGGCGGCAAAATAATGGCCTCCTTCCTGCAGGCGATTACCCCCCGCTCCGGCGGGGTAACAACCATTGAGATTCCACTCTTGCGAGAATCCACTCAATTTCTGATGATTCTGCTGATGTTCATTGGTGCGGCGCCTGGATCAACCGGTGGTGGGATTAAGATTACTACCTTTGCCATACTGGTAAGTACAGCATATGCCAAACTGCGCGGGAAGGAAGACATCGTCATGTTCCGCCACCGGATCTCCAAAGAAAACGTGTACCGGGCCATCACGATGACACTGCTCTCACTGATGCTGGTAGTCATTGCCACCATGTTGTTGTCCGTGACGGAGAGTGCAGATTTCCTGACCGTATTGTTTGAGGCGGTGTCCGCTTTTGGGACCTCGGGCATTACAATGGGGCTGACTACGGAGCTGACGACCATCGGGAAGGTTATGGTGATCATTCTGATGTTTGTCGGACGTACCGGACCGCTGACACTTGCATATGCGCTTAAACCGAAGAACAGCAAGGAGCTCTACCGTTATCCTGAAGGCAATATTACGATCGGGTAGAGCTTTCGAACTTATACCTATATAAAATGCGACCGTTCGCCGGCAGTGAATGCCTTCATCGGTCGCATTTTTGCGATGCTATTCTTCTTCCTGAATGTCCTGGGTATCCAGTGCGGCATCCAGCAGCTGATTAAACAGATCGTCATCATTCTCCAGCAGCGTGTCAATCTCCAGGAACTGCTCTTCGCTCCCCGGTTCACCGGCAAAGCTGAAACTGTAATCCCATTCGCTTCCCCGTTTGCTGAAGAACGTAATTTCATACGGAGACTTATGATTGTCGAGCGTGAACACCGTCCTCCCGACATAGCTCTTATCTTCTTCGCGTTTCAATTCCGCCTTAATAATTTGTACGTTCATGCGCTTTCCTTCCTTTCATCAGATCGTCCACACTCTCCCAGTATAGCATTGAAATGAAAGCAAATCCCTCTCTTTCCGCTGCAATTGACTTTTTTCATCCGGCGGTTAATAATTTAATACAATGCTCATACAGCACTAAAATATAGTAAATGGAGGAAACCCAATGCTCAATTTAGAAGCGAAGCTTAGCAAATATGCAGATCTGGCAGTCGAAATCGGCGTCAACGTTCAACCGGGTCAAATACTGGTCGTGAATGCCCCCGTTTCAGCAGTAGAATTCGTACGGCTTATTACAGCCAAAGCATATGCCATAGGGGCAAGTCTGGTCAAAGTAAACTGGAGTGACGAGAGCATTACCCGCCAGCAGTTTGAACATGCCGCACCGGAAGTCTTCACGAAGGCTCCAACGTGGTACGCGGGAGAAATGACCGAATTCGCCGAGAATGGAGCCGCTATTCTGACTGTAATCGCCGAAGATCCCGACGCACTGAAAGGCATTGATCCGGAACGTATCGCCAATTACCAAAAAACACGCGGTGCTGCGCTTACGAAATACCGTGATTACCAAATGTCCGATAAAATCAGCTGGAGTATTGTCGCTATCCCTACACAAGCTTGGGCCGACAAAGTGTTCCCTGATGTTCCGGCCGAAGAACGTGTGGATAAACTATGGGAGGCTATCTTCCACACTGTCCGTCTTGACCGCGAAGATCCGGTTGCCGCCTGGCAGGAGCATCTTGATACACTAGAACAGAAGGCTGATGTGCTTAATGCCAAGAAGTATAAAAGCCTGCATTACATAGCACCCGGCACAGACCTGACTATCGAACTGCCAGAAGGTCACATTTGGGCGCAAGGAGACAGCATCAATTCCAAAGGCCACACTTTTGTCGCCAACATGCCAACAGAGGAAGTGTTCACAGCACCGCTTAAGACTGGTGTAAACGGTACGGTCAGAAGCACCAAGCCGCTCAGCTACGGCGGCAATATTATTGATGATTTCTCCATCACCTTCGAGAACGGCCGCATCATCAGTGTAAGCGCCGGTAAAGGCCAGGATTCACTGGAGTATCTCATCAGTCTGGATGAAGGCGCCAAATATCTCGGCGAGGTTGCTCTTGTGCCTCACCAGTCCCCGATCTCCGAATCGAATATTTTGTATTTCAATACCTTGTTTGACGAGAATGCTTCCAACCACCTGGCCATCGGCACAGCTTATGCCTTCTGCCTTGAGGGCGGTAAAGAGATGACCCAGGATGAGCTGATCGCCCATGGCCTGAATACCAGTGTCACCCATGTCGATTTCATGATCGGCTCACCTGACATGGATATTTACGGAATTACAGCTGATGGTACACGGGAACCGGTATTCAAAAGTGGAAACTGGGCGTTTTAAACACAGACTACAGATAGCGGAGGAGCAAAATCATGTTGAGTTTCAAGCAAAAGCTGGAGAATTACGCACTGCTGGCTGTAAAAATAGGAGTCAATATACAGCCCGGGCAAACGCTCGTACTCAATGCAGACATCGTTGCCGCAGAGCTTGTCCGCTTGATTGTGCGGAAAGCTTATGAGGCTGGTGCTAAGCTGGTCAAGGTCAATTATACCGACGAGTTCGTCACACGGACCCGCTACGATCTGGCCCCGGCGTCAAGCTTCCTTGAACCGCCGAAATGGCAGGCGGATGAGCTGGAGGATCTGGCACGCAACGGTGCGGCCATCCTGACGGTGATCTCCGCCAATCCTGATCTCCTGAATGGTGTAGAAGCCAGCCGGATATCCGATCATCAGCGCACCGCAGGCCAGGCTATGGCCCCGTACCGTGAAATGATGATGAACAATTATATCAGCTGGAGCGGTATCGCTTTTCCGTCGCCATCCTGGGCGGCCAAGGTATTTCCCGATGCACCGCCGGAAGAACAGGTTGGCCTGCTCTGGGATGCTATCTTCAAGGCGGTACGTGCAGACCAAGAGAACCCCGTTGAAGCTTGGAGCATGCATCTTGGCGGCTTAAAGCAGCGCTGTGACCTTTTGAACGCCAGAAAATACCGCCAGCTGCATTATACCGCTCCCGGAACGGATTTGACCATCGAATTGCCCGAAGGGCATATCTGGTGTCAGGCCGGAGCCGTGAATGGACGCGGAGTCTCTTTCCTTGCCAATATTCCGACAGAAGAAGTATTCACTGCACCGCTGAAGACTGGCGCTAACGGCAAAGTCAGCAGCACGAAGCCGCTCAGCTATGGCGGCAACATCATCGACCGGTTTACGCTTACCCTGGAGAATGGCAAGGTCACAGACTTTACGGCAGAAGTCGGCCAGGAAGCATTGGCTTCCCTGCTGGCTATGGATGAAGGAGCCGCATACTTCGGTGAAGTAGCGCTGGTCCCTTACCACTCTCCAATCTCGGAAAGCGGCATTCTCTATTACACTACACTGTATGATGAGAATGCTTCATGCCATCTGGCACTTGGAGCCGCTTATGCATTTACCTTGCAGGAGGGCATCTCTATGACCAAGGAGCAGCTTGCTGACAAAGGGATGAATCAAAGTCTGACCCATGTGGACTTCATGATGGGTTCCCCGGAAATGAATATAGACGGAATTACAGACGATGGAACTGCTGAACCCATCTTCCGCGCAGGGAACTGGGCTTAAGCAAAGTTTCTGAGCTATTGTGTCCGTTCGATTAATCCCTTATAGCCACACCCCGTTGCTCTCTGAATAGAGGGTAACGGGGTGTTTTTGGTTTGCCAGAAGATAGTTAAAGGCATAATTAACCCAAATTTAAAAATATATTCAAATAATATTCACAATATTGTTGAAATTAATTCACAAATATGTCACAATACAATTAAGGATTGTATTTCCAATCCGGTTTAGGTGTTGGATGAAGCCGATCAGTGCTGAACGGTACTCACAAAACTTTTAGGAGGTCATCCTGATGAAAGAGTCGATATCCCAAGAGCTGGAACGGCCGGAGCTTAAGCGTCCAAGTGTTCAAGCCCCTACAGACTCCAGCATAATCGCATCCAATGCAATCAAATACACAGCTTACATCATGCTACTATTCGGTTTCTTATATTTTCTGATTGCATACCTGGCTCCTATGCTATGAGGTTGCTTCATTATATAGCTTTAATAGAAAACGCTTACGGCTTTTGAGCTCCTGCTGGAGTCCATTAGCCGTTTTTATTTTCTTGCGTTGTTCCTTCATAATAATATCCACAAATGGGAGCACGCAAAAAAAGGTTTTGCCTTCCCTCAACGGACGGCAGAACCTTTCTTTCTGCAAACAACAGCTTCACCGTCTGTGCCAGAACTTTGAAGCCGTTATTTAGTGATTACCAGGACAATGCTTTGCTGATCCAGGCTATGGCAGCAGGCGACCAGGCGGCATCCATTCTGGAGCGCAGCCAAGCTATAGCTTCCTCCCGGGAACCTTCATAAGGTGTAAGGCCATGAATTTCCATCCAATGCCCTACTGTCTCAAACGAAGTGCTGCTCCAACCATTTACTTCTCCCAAGTCATTTTGGCGCGCCTGAATTCCGGAGATTACAATATCAAGAGTGCCTTGCAGCTCTGTGACGGCATTGTCAAAGGCAGTCTTCTTTTCCTTTGCTTTCATATCACCCAAAGAACGCAGCTGGCGGGTATCAATGCCCTCATTGGCACGGATCACCTGCAGCAATGTCAATGCTTCTCTGCTGGCAAGGCCGTTATTGTACCGTTCTTCCAGTTCTTTAGAGCTGCCCACGGCTTTTACAAATGCCGGAAACCAGTCCCGTGAGACGAGAATTGCCTTTTTCTTAATAAACTTGCCGTACCCGGCCAGTCCCTCACCGGGAAACTGTGCACGCCATCCCCATGGATCCAGCTCTGAACCGGTATGCCAGTTCTCGGCTTTGGTCAGCCCATTTAATGACGGATGCTCCGGAATCAGTGAAGCAAGGGGGACAATCCCCAGCTTGGCAATGACCTCAGCCATCTCCTTATAAGTTGTTACACCGCCCTGCACTTCCACGTTTTCCATCTCACTTTCCCCCTTAACGGAATGGTTAAATCACTTAATCATGGTTGTTCTGGACTGCTTACACTGTCTTCATGCAGCTGATTCCTGCAATAAATGTATCAATCAGCCGGGATAAGGAGATTCCCAAATCGAGCGGCAGGCCAAAGCCTCCCTTGTTCTCCAGTGCAGCAAATCCGTGCAGAATACTCCGCAGTCCCCGAACAGCATGCAGCTCTCCTTCTTCTCCAAGCCCGTAACCGGACAGCACATGCAGGATAAAGGATAAAATCTGCTCACCTGCCTCTTCCAGCGCTGTGTTCCCTTGATCAGGTGCTTGCAGTGTTGTTTCGTATAGACCCGGATGCTGCCTTGCAAAGTTCACGTAAGCCTGCCCCATAGCGTGAACGGCTGCATCACCGGTTATCCCCGCAGAAGCCTTTGTCATCGCTGTGTGGAGCTGTTCCAGGCCGTGTACAGCCAGCAGAGTCCGCAGCCCGGCTAGTCCGTTAACATGATTATACAACGACGGAGAGCGTACGCCCAGCTTGGCCGCGAGTGAAGCGAGCGTGACTTCTCCCATCCCCTGCTCATCCGCTAATTCTGCCGCAGCCAATACCAGCGTACGTGTATCCAGTCCAACCCTAGGTGACATCTTATCTTCCTTCCTTTCCTAGCTGTAATTGAGCTTTGCTCACAGCCTGTTTCATGGCTTCTCCAGGCGCCTTCAGCAGGTTGCCGTGTCCAACAGCAAGCACCGCTGCAGACGTTCCTGCAAGCTTAATTGCACTGGCCACAGCCTGCTCCTTATTCCAGGTAGCCAATGCCGGAAATGGAAACCATGTCACAACCGTCCCAGCCACCGCAGTTCTCTTAAATGTCTGAAAAGCATCCCCCGCTATCAGAGCTCCGCTCCGTTGATCCAGAAAAGACATCGAGCCAGGGGTATGACCGGGAGTACTGATTGCGCTTAAAGAGCCGACAGGATCTCCGTCATGGAGCAGAATGTCCGGTTTGGTAGAAATTTTGGTAGGTACACTCCCTTTAATCGGAGTCTGCGGTTCACCTTGTCTAAGCGAACGGTCTCCGCGCAGCAAAGCTGCATCACGCTCAGAGATGTATACAACAGCCTCAGGAAGCCGTTTCTTCAGTTCATCCAGTGCTCCAACATGATCTCCATGAGCATGGGTCAGCACGATTCGGGTAATAGGCAGGTTCAATTTAGCTGCTGTACGGAGGATCCCTTGGACACTAAAAGACATCGCCGCATCAACCAAAGTTAATTCCTGATCTTCTACAACAAGATAGCAATTGACCGGAAACCATCCGGGCATCCACGTAAGCTGCAGCAAATTTCCTTCTTGAGTAATTCTCATAAATACACCCCTTAAAAACTAATGATATTAGTTACAATATAAACTAATGACATTAGTTTTGCAAGAAGCCCTTTCCAAAGTAACACATCCGTCTATTCCAGGTGCTTATCCGCATTTTGATTGGAGCGTTTAATCATGAACCATTGCATCCAGGTAATCCCCAAGAAAAAGACCACGGAGCCAACCAATGTGCTCATTACACTCGCTACTACATCAACTTCGTCCTTACCCAGCAGGTCATAGCTGATCATCAATATTGCCCATATCAGCGCACCTGCAGCTCCACTGATCAGATTGGTTTTCTTGAGCCGCTTTACTTCCCCGGCCTTGCTCGGCAGGAGGAATAGCCCACCACGCATGCTCCGGAGCGTAACATAGAAACAAGCTGCCATCAGGATGAGGAAGCTGTCCAGCCAATACTTCAGATCCAAGTGCAGAACAAACACTTTAACAAAAACACTGGCCGCTATGCCCACAAACACAATCGTAAAGCCGTGCGACATCAACTTATGTACTTCACCTTGAATCCGCTCATCCTTGATCCCCTTACCTTTCATAACTACTCCTCCCAAAATATATCGTTCAAAGTTGTTCCCAGTTCCTTGCAAATGGCAATACATAACCGGATCGTCGGGTTGTAATTCCCCGCTTCAATCAGTCCTATCGTCTGTCTCGTCACGCCCACTGCTTCCGCCAGCTGTTCCTGAGACAGGTCCTTCTGAATCCGCGCCATTTTCAGCTTGATATTCTTCTCACTCACCAGAGCCCTCCCGGAGAATAATTTCACTTACTATTCCATTGTAATCTATAACCGTCATTATGTACATTATATATTTCATCTTTGTTTCAATCCCATAGAAAAAAAGCATCCCGCAGGATGCTTCCATAAGAGTTAGTCCAGTTATTGTTCCTAACAGCAGCTAAGGTGTTTATTCCACAACTCCACTCTCCGGATAGCTGTCTACAACTGTAAGCAGCTGAGCAGCCTCCTTGCGTGGACGGCTGGCGGGAATGATCTCCGGATAACCGGCATGGATCATCGCAATCACCTTCTCTCCCGGCTTCACGCCAATCTTGCTGCGGAATTCCGGAGCATAAATATAAGGATCCGTCTTCCAAATCGTACCTACTCCCCGTTCCCATGCCGCCAGCTGGAAGTTCTGCACAAGTGCGGATGCAGCGGCAAAATCCTCATCCCATTCTCTTTGACGCGGGTCCTCAGGGATCACGACGATTACGGTTAAAGGAATCGATGAAAGATATTCTTTGCGTTTGGCTGCAAATTCCGGATCAGCTGCCCCGCGCTTCAAGAATGTATAAGCAGCATCCCCGAGGAATTCTGCTCCTTCTCCCTGAAAAGCAATAAATCTCCACGGCTGCCGCAATCCGTGATTTGGCGCCCATACCGCGATATCCAGCAGTTCCTCTAGCAGGCCTTCAGGCAGGGGTTCAGGCTTAAACTGTTTAATGGAGCGGCGCTCCTTGATCACTTCGGCAATGCTGCCGTAAGCTGCAGACTGGTTCTGATTCATAAGGATTCCCTCCAGCAGTAAGTTATGATAACCATTCTCAGTGATTGTACATGATTCCAATTACTTTTTCAAACTGGGGAATGTCCTGATCATATTCGTCAAGCCTATCCTGTATCTTGAAGGTGAATGCGCTTGTTCGGTATACAGCCAAGTGGAAAAGGCACCGCCCGAACGGGCAGTGCCTGTAGAACTCTTCGATCAGCCGAAACGGCCCATGATATATTCCTGGGTCATTTGATTCTCCGGATTGCTGAAGACTTTCTCTGTTTTGTCGTATTCCACAAGTGAACCGAGGTAAAAGTATGCGGTAAAATCCGAAATCCGCGCCGCTTGCTGCATATTATGCGTAACAATAACGATGCGAAGCTCTTCCTTGAGTTCCTTGATCAGCTCTTCCACTTTACCGGTCGATACAGGGTCGAGTGCCGATGCCGGTTCATCCAGCAGCAGGATCTGCGGATTAACTGACAATGCACGGGCGATGCATAACCGCTGCTGCTGTCCGCCGGACAACGCCAACGCTGAATCCTTCAGGCGGTCCTTAACCTCGTCCCATAATGCAGCACGCCGCAGACTGCTTTCCACAATTTCGTCAAGTGCCTGCTTACCTTTAATGCCGTGGTATTTGGGACCAAAAGCAATATTGTCATAAATCGACTTATAGAACGGATTCGGTTTCTGCCAGACCATGCCGATCTTTTGCCGCAGCTTGATCACATCCGTACCGTGAGCGTTGATGTCCACGCCGTCAATCCAGATGCTCCCTTTCGTTGTCGAACCGGAGATGTCGTCATTCATGCGGTTAAGCGAACGAAGGAAAGTCGATTTACCACAGCCCGACGGGCCAATAAGTGCAGTAACAGTATTCTGGGCAAAAGGAAGACTGATTCCTTTCACTGCTTCATAGGTGCCGTAAAATATGCTCAGGTCCTCTGTTTGAAATGATTCACGCACCACAGGTTCCGCTATTCCCATCTCTTACTCCTCCTAAAATGTTTCTATAATCAAAGGTTTAGTTCATTCTTTTGGAAGCAGTCAGCTTGCGGTAAATATATCTGCCGAAATATCTTGCGGCCAGATTGAAGATCAATACTGTAATAACGAGCACAGCCGAAGCTCCGGCTGCGATTTGTACGGCATCAGGCGCCAGCCCTTCGCTGTTGACTTTCCAGATATGAACGGCCAGGGTTTCAGCCGGACGGAAAGGATTAAGCGGTGAAGTTTGACTAAGCGGATTCCAGTTGGTGAAATCCAGACGCGGGCTGCTCATGCCCGCCGTGAACATCAGAGCGGCCGCTTCACCGAAGACACGGCCAGCGGAGAGGATCGTACCGGTGATAATCGTCGGCAGCGCCACGGGAAACAATACAGAGGTAACAATCTTCCACTTGGATAATCCAAGGGCAAACCCTGCCTCTTTCTGCTGCTTGGGCACTGTACGGAACGCCTGCTCCGTAATACGCACCATCAGCGGCAAATTAAATACGGTAAGTGCGAGAGCACCGGATATTAAGGAGAACCCCAGATTGAAGGTGTTTACGATCAATAAGAGACCGAACAAACCTACGACAATGGAAGGGAAGGAAGAGAGTACTTCTACGATCAGGCGGATAAAGTTCGTAAGTTTACCTGGACGTGCATACTCCGCCATAAAGATCCCCGCTCCAAGCCCCAGCGGCACAGTTATGATCAGCGTCAGCACCAGCAGGAACAGTGAGTTGAACAACTGTGGACCCACACCTCCGCCTGCACGGATTTTTTGCGGTGCGGAAGTCAGGAAATCCCAACTGATATGGTTTAAGCCACGGATCAGAATATATCCAAGCAATCCAACCAGAATGGCTACAATAAGTAATGCGAAAAAGACGATAACGGTAGTGGCAACCTTGTCTGCTGTTCTCGGCTTCAAATTTTATTTCTCCTTTCGAGCATTCTTACGATGAGGACAAAAGCAAAGGTCATCAGCATAAGAACCAGCGCCATACTCCACAGCGCATTATTGTGCGTTGAACCCATCGTTGTGTTCCCCATGCCAAGCGTAATTACGCTGGTCAAGGTTGAAGCCGATTCGAAAAGCGACCGCGGCACGAAAGGTGCATTCCCGATTACCATCTGTACAGCAAGGGCTTCACCGAAAGCGCGGGCCATCCCCAGCACTACCCCCGTCATAATTGCAGGGAATGTAGTCGGAAGAATCACCCGCGAGATCGTCTGCCACCGTGTAGCACCGAGCGCAAAGGAGGATTCTTTTAAGTTTTGCGGCAAAGAAGCCAGCGCGTCTGCAGCCACGCTTGTAATCGTCGGCAAAATCATTACCGATAGGACAAGCGCGCCTGCAGCAACCCCGATGCCCTGACCTGGCAAGGTATTACGCAGAAACGGCACAATGACACTTAAACCCACAAAGCCGTAAACGACTGATGGGATGCCTGACAGCAGCTCGATAACCGGCTGCAGCAGCTTTTTACCCCAGCCTGGCACAATCTCGGTCATGAACAGAGCTGCGCAGATACTGAGCGGACTTGCGATAAGCGCCGCAAGCAGCGTAACCAGAAATGAGCCGGTAATAAAAGGCAATGCTCCGTAGGAGGGAGTGTCACCTTCCGGGGACCATTTTTTGCCGAACAAGAAATCAGAAAGCTTAATTTCACCGCTGGTAAAGTTAGCAATCCCTTTGGACGCCACAAAATACACCATCGATACAATGATTACTATCAATAGGAGTACACAGAAGGACATATAAGAACGCCCGATAAAATCTTCGATATGATGCTTTTCAATTTTGGATTTCTTAGGTTTTACACTCAAGCTGCTCCCTCTTTCTAAAGTGAAAAGAGAGGCAGAAGGATTCCGCCTCTAATCACATGAAGTTCTAATGGATGAAGTCTGTAAAGCTTGTCAGCCAGGAATTACTTGGTTGATACTTTGCCTTCTACATCACGGGAAACCTGCATTTTCGAAGCCGGGATATATCCAAGCTCTACTACATCGCCGTTCTGCACTTCATCTGTCATGATGTAGTCAAGGAATGCTTTGACATGTTCAGCAGGCTCACCATTTGTGTACATGTGCTCGTAAGCCCACACCGGATATTTACCGGAGATAACATTGTCTACAGAAGGCTCAACACCTTCATAGTTCAGCGTTTTTACAGTTTCATCAAGGTAAGACAATGCCAGATATCCGATAGCCCCTGGAGTTTCGCCGATCATTTTCTTAACAGTACCGGAAGAGTCCTCTTGAATCGATCCTTCTTGGTCTTCTGTTTTAGTTCCAAGTGCGAAGCTTTCAAAGGTTGCGCGTGTACCCGAGCTTGCTGGACGGTTGATGATTTGAATCGCTTGATCCGCTCCGCCAACTTCACTCCAGTTCTTAATTTTACCCGTGAAGATGTCAACCAGCTGCTGTTTAGTCAGGCTGTCTACTCCAGCTTTCGGGTTGCTTACTGCTGCAATCGCTACAACCGCGACTTGATGGTCAACGAGTGATTTTGCTTTTTCTGCATCTGCATCCTTCAGCTTCTCTTCTGCGAACACATCGGAGTTACCGATATCTACTTGCTTCTCAGCAACCTGAGTCAAGCCCGTGCCGCTTCCTCCGCCTTGTACTTGAATATCAACGCCTGCGTTTGCATCCATAAAGCCTTCAGCTGCCATTTCAACAAGTGGCTGGAGCGCTGTGGAGCCCGAAGCCAGAATCGATCCGCTTAATTCTGCGCCGCTGCTTTTTGTAGGTGTATTTGTCGCAGCTGCATTAGTTCCCCCGTTATTAGTTGCCGCATTATTTCCTCCGTTACCGCATGCCGAAAGTGCTACTACACTGGTTAATGCCAAAGCCATGATCCACGATTTTCTGAATTGCATTGTTTTTTGTTCCTCCTAAAGGTTTTGTGTGTGTCTGACCCATTGAATCTGCTTCTTACAAAACTCACTTTGGAAGCATTCCTCTGTGTGTATCTCTTATGACTCTTCCTATTCTAGAGCTCGTTCGTTAGAGAAAAAGCTTATGTTTGTAAAACGAAAGATAAAAATTCTAATAGAAAATGTATAACAGTATAGATATAATCTATATTAAGAAGATGTTTTATTAACTTATTGCCATCCAGACCGGAGGAAATCCATGAATATTGTGAAGCTGCAAATTGTAGTCCTGATTGAAAAATATAAAAAAGTAACGGATGTCGCTGCCGAAATGGGCCTAAAACAGCCTACCGTTTCCTTTCATATGAAAAGCCTTGAGAATGAGCTTGGAGCTTCCCTCTTTCAATACCGCAGCGGGCGTGTGCTGTTAACCGATGCCGGACGGGCGCTTTTTCAATATGCAGTTCGTATTGTTTCCCTCGCTGCAGAAGCGGAACGGAGCGTCAAACAGTTCTCCTCCCTCACATCGGGAAGCCTTACGCTTGAGGCCGGGTACATGCCCGGTACTTACTTTGTTCCTAATATAATGTCGCAATTTATCAATCTTCATCCAGGGATAGATGTGTCGCTTACAATACAACCGGATCACCTTGTGCGCGAACGGCTGAGGGGGCGGGAGATCCAACTGGGGATGCTGCAAGACAGTGAAGGCGGAGATGACTCCTTTCATACCCAGGTGGTTGCCCGGGATGAGGTTGTTCTTATATTTGCACCCGGTCATTCGTTTGCTCAAATTAAAGTGCTGACCCCGGAGCTGGTGGCGCAGGAGCCGTGGATTCAGCATGATCCCGCCTCCAGCCTGAGAGGAACAGCCGATCAATGGGCACAGCTGAACAATGTGCGTGTATGGAATAATACTGTTGTGAATTCACCGGAGGCTTTTAAAAGGATGATTAGTGAAGGCGGAAATGTGGGACTATTCTCCAAAGCAGGGGTTGCAGACGAGGTGGCCTTGGGCCGTTTAAGTTATGCTCCGCTCCCTGGGATTTCGCCCGGGCTTGCGACTTATGTAATGGCTTGGCGAAAAGATTATACCTTAACTCCCTTGCAGCAGGCGTTTGTGGAAATGGCTGCTGCTGAGAGCGTGTTGGTATGATAACAGTTAATTGTATTTATTTAATGTTATTAACTATATGTATTAATTAATGATGTGAATTAAATAAACCGGTGCTCCACTCAGGCTGATTGATTCAGCTCAAAGCAGAGCACCGGTTCTATGTTGAAATACATTTTTTATTTATTCATGCCGTTAACTATCTTTCGATTCTCCGCAGAAACGGCCATCGTCCTTAAAAGGACACCAAAGCTATTCCATCGTAAAGTCAACGTTTCTCTGCTACCAGTGTAAACGTCTTAGGAATTCCTTTGTCGTAAACCTCAGACGACAGGTTGGGCTCCTCCACCAGTTCTCGGATGACTAGACCACTAGCAGCGGCTGCCGTAACGATCTCCCCCAAAGTCCAGCGCCGCCAATAAACAACACTATGCTTCTCACCCGTCTGACCGCCTGAAGCAGGCAAATACTTCGAGTAAGACACCTTTTTCTCTTCCAGAGCCGTATCGAAATAATCGCCGCTAACTTTGTGCTTCCGTACTTTAGCAGTAGATCCTTTGGAAGAAATCAGCTTGGTCGTTACCGGATGAAAGTCGCGCAGCACGAAGGTTCCCCCCGGAGCCAGCAGACGGCAGACAGTATCCATAAACGGGGTCAGGTCAGTGAAATAATGGACAATCCCCATTTCAGCGAAAACGATATCATACCTGCTGTCCAGCACTTCGTCCGGCAGCTTCAGCACATCCGAGACGATATAGGACAGCCCTACTCCGGCTTCCTGCGCCAATTCCGCCGCGTACCGGGCGTTGGCTTCCGAGAAATCGGCAACAGTCACTTCAGCTCCCAGCAGCCCTAGGGCTACCGCCTTCATACCGTTCGAGCCCATCAGATTCATCATCTTCTTCCCGCGGACCTCTCCGAAATAAGCGTTTAACGGGAACAGCCGGGACACTGGATCTTTGGACAGCTTTGCTGCTGCCTCTGACGGAGTGCCGAATCTGCTGGTCCATGCGGCATAGGTATCCTCATTCCACAGCTCTTCACTGGAAGGCACAGCTCCCGGATTGTCTTGCGGTTCTTGTTCTAAGTCTTGATCATTCATACTGTGAAATACCCCTTTATGTTGATAAGTTGTCTGTTAGAATGTGTGCTTTAGGAGGTGCTGGGCAGAGCTTCACTTCTCTTCGCCGCTTTCCTGCGTCCTGCATACAAATAGACTGCAAGCCCTCCCATTACCAATACACCGCCGGCCCATTGGAGGATTGTCAACTGTTCGCCAAGCAGCAGGAAGGCCAGAATACTTGCACCAACCGGCTCTCCCAGAATATTCATCGAAACGGTAGTCGCCGAAGTGTACTGCAGCAGCCAGTTAAACAAAATGTGACCAAATACGGTCGGGACAATTGCCAGCAATACGAAGATTCCCCACTCCCTTGGCGGATAATCAAAGAACGGAATGCCCGCCAGCAGATTGTATACCGCAAAAACAATAGCCGCTGCGATAAATACAATCAGGCTATACAAATACGATGGCATGCGGGCAACCAGCTTCTGTCCGATCAGCAAATGAGCGGCAACCGCTGCTGTTCCGCCAATGGACAGCAAATCACCTTTTAAATTGTCGGAGGACAGGCCGATATCTCCCCAGCCAATAAATACAACTCCAAAGATCGCGATGGCAAGCCCCGCTATGGCGAACATGCTGCTTTTTTCTTTATACAGCAAATAGGCTCCCAGCATAATAAACACCGGCTCCAGTGCCATAATCATCGTCGAGCTGGCTACAGAGGTGAATTTCAGTGAACCCATCCACAGTAAAAAATGCAGAGCCAGCATCGCCCCGGACACAACCAGCAGCAGCCAGTCTTTCCGGCGCAGGGCAAAAGCGGCACCGCTGTAAGGCCGGGCAAAGGGCAGCATCAATAGCGAGGTGAACAGCAGCCGGTACATTCCCTGAACCGATACCGGAGCGGATGACCATTTTATAAAAATAGAAGAAAAAGAAATAGCCACAATTCCAATCAGCATCAATAGCGGAATGGGAACAGGCGGTTTTTTTGAAGTCACAGCAGGCATCCTTTCGGCTCGGATAAAAGTCACTTATGTAAATTTACCGCAGAATCCGGAAAAATGCAGCTTTTTTCATGAAAATTCGCAACAAAGGCTGCAGCTTCCTGAAAACATCAAAGGCATGGCCTCCCGGCCTGCGGCGGAAACCCATGCCTTCGTATATTGATCCGGTAACCGATGAACTCCAGTAACATTAAAGCTTAAGCACAACCTTGATACAATCCTCTTCCTTGTCTCCGAACACCTGGTAGCCATGCTCTGCTCTGCTGATCGGCTAGCAACATACTATGTTATAACCCCAAAGTCCCGGTGTTTATCCGTTATCCCCCGAAGACTCTTTCCTTTAGATGCCCAAGTATTCAAAGAAATCGAATATTCCTTGTAGTACCATCCAGCCTGCAAGCGCAGCAGCTGCTAATACAACAGTAAGTAACACAGTCCATACCCTAATATTGCGTTTCAGTCTGCTTGAGCGTCCCATTCCCACTTCATCATCTGACTTCCAGTACCAATCACCGTCAAGATTCATCAGTTCATCACCCTTCCGCTAATTCAGTGGGCGGATGCAGCAGCGGAGAGTACATCATCAGGGCATGATTTTCGGCTACCGCTTCATCCCCTGCAAGCTCGCCGCTCCGCGTAAATACTCTGCGGCGGATACTGTTGCTGCGGACATAACCGCCCCATGGCTCCAGACGGATAACATGATCAGCCTCGTATACCTCATAATGATAAAGCTGCTTGTCATCGCATCTCCATTCGCCGTACAGATGAGTATCATCCAGGTGCAGCTTCAACTGATAAGTCCGGTCTGTATTGTTCTGAAGCTGCAGATCTAAATAATTATATGCACAAGTAGCCCCGCTGCCGAAAGGTTGTGTCCGCTGTTCGTCGGGAAATACATCATAGCTGTGGCGGTGCCGCTCGGTCACGGTCAGCGGGGTGTGCAGCGTCATCCAGTAGATCAGATTGGACAGCTGGCATAATCCGCCTCCTGTGCCGGAACGAAAACCACCGTAATATAGAACCATTCCGTCCAAGTAACCTTTGCGCCGGGTTGGCTTGCCGATCGTTTGCCAATACGAGAAGGTCTCTCCCGGCGAGATCACCAGACCATCCAGCCTGGCGACGGCCAGACGCAGATTTGCAATCTTATTGTACTGTAGCTCCATGTCCACATTTCGCAGTCTGCGCAGGAGCGGGGTTGAATGCCCGGCTGCCTTATAGGGCAGTGCCTCAGACCGATGTTTTGTTGCCTTGTTCCCGCGCCGGATAAACCATGTCCAGTATCTTTTCCAGGTGAAATATCGCTTGCCGGCGTACAATCTCAACCTGGACCGGCGCACTGGCTTCATCGCAGATTTCCCTGCATTCATTGGAATTCTACCTCTCGCTCCGGCCGAAGCACGGCGAATCTCCCGCCCAGCACTGAATTATGATGCCTGACAATCTCTTCACCGCTAAAATCGGCGTTGCCGAAAGTGCTATGTGCATCCTGGACCAGTACGCTGGAATACCCCATGCTGTAGGCCCGTCTAGTGGTTGTATCGACACAGAATTCGCTTTGCATCCCGCAGATGACAAGATCGGTCACACCCAAACGCTGCAGCTCCTCATGCAGCCGGGTACGGTGAAAAGCATCCCAAGTCGGTTTCTCGACGATGGAGTCTTCCTCCTTCGGCGTAATTCGGCTGCTGATCTGCCAGGTGGGCAAACCCTTCGTATATTCCTCATCCTCGGTATGCTGGATATAAACAACCGGAGCCCCTGCGGAGCGGGCTTTATTCAATAGCGATATAATCCGGTCCATCACGCCTCCTTCATCATGCAGCTTCACCTCATAAGAGAACATGGCTTCTTGGACATCGATAATTAATAAGGCTGTTGTCATGTATGATCCCTCGCTATTCCCTGATTTTTCAATAATTATACCAGAAGAATACGTGAAGAATCCCCCTTGATATTTTACAAATTCATCTGCAAACATTATAAAATTGTCATACCTTTAGATAATTTCTTGTACACCAAAAAACCGGGCCTCTGCATGGCAGAAGTCCGGTTCGAATCTTGATTATTTCCCTCGTTTATTATGCCAGATGAGTGCATGAAGCTGAGGGAGCACCCGTGCCCGGTTCATCTCCGGATCGACGATCACCTGATTAAACAGCCATTCCAGTCTACCCAGCAGACGTACGGAAATGTCACCTTCCTCCGTGACATCCTCATTGCCCGGCTGCAGGAACAGTGGCACCCCAGGGTATCGTTTATGCACTGCTTTGGCATATTCATAATCGCTTTCGTTAAAGACAACAACCTTCAGGCTATGGGCAGCTTTGCCTTTATCATGCAGCTTCCCCATAATGCCATCAAGGATCTCCCAATCCGTCGTCATACCTGAGCTTGGCGGCTTGGGGCTGATTGTCAGCATATCCACATCGTTGAACCAATCCTGCCAGCGGCTGCCCTGCGTTTCGATTGCCGCTTGAATGCCCCGCTCGTGCAACCCCATGATGAACGTGCCCATCGCCTCGCCAATTAGTGCAGGGTTGCCACCCGAGATGGTTACACAGTCAAAATTATTTCCGGCTAGTGAGAGAAGCTCGGCCATAATCTCCTCTGGTGTAAGCATCCGCACCTTATTCTTGGCCGAACCATCCCATGTGAATGCGGAATCGCACCAGCTGCAGTGATAGTCACAGCCATAAGTACGGACGAACATGGTTTTCACTCCGATAACTGCGCCTTCCCCCTGGATGGTTGGGCCGAACATTTCTATGACCGGAATCTTACTCACAGTCACAACCTCCATGCATACGGTAGGAGGGTCCATCCTCCGGAATGTCCTCAGCCAGCACCTCCGCCCAGGAAGTGGGCGTCTCCCACAGCTTAACGGAATATAGCGGCAACGCCGCTTGCTTCAGCTTGTAGGCTATATAACACGCCATGTTCTCCACCGTCGTGCGGAAGGAGAGCAGCGCTACCTTCGATCCCGTATTTGTTAATGTATCCAGCACAGGCTCGTTGCCCATCGCCAGAAAAGCGTGATCCAGCCGGTCGACCAGACTCTGCTGTACCGTGCTTTTAATATCGCTGAAATCAATCACGAAGCCTTCGCCCGAATGCCCCGCCTCCACGGAAGGTTTGCCCTTCAGGACCACCTCAAGCTTGTAGGTGTGGCCGTGGAGATTGCTGCATTTCCCCTTATGTCCAATCAGCTGATGTGCAGCGTCAAAAGTGAATATTTTACAAACCGATACTTCGCCCAGCATTATAAGCCGACCTTCTTTCTCTCAGCCACATATTGCTCAAGGCCACGCTTGCGAAGCAAACATGCCGGGCAGGTGCCGCAGCCGCTGCCAATGATACCGTTGTAGCAAGTCAGTGTGTGCTGACGGATGTAATCAAACTGGCCCAGCTCGTCGGCCATCTTCCAGGTTTCTTTTTTATCCAGCCACATTAGCGGTGTATGAATGACAAACTCATAATCCATGGACAGATTGAGGGTAACATTCAGTGATTTCACAAACACATCACGGCAATCTGGATACCCGCTGAAATCGGTCTGGCATACGCCGGTGACGATATTGGCATATCCTAGCTGCTTCGCCAGAATTGCCGCAAAGGACAGGAACAGCAGGTTCCGGCCATCTACAAAAGTGCTGGGCAATTCATCCCCTTCACCGGATACAATTTCTATATCATCACGGGTCAAAGCATTGGGTGCCAGCTGATTCAGCAATCCCAAATCAAGAATATGCTGCTTCACATTGAACTTGGCGGCAATTTCTTTGGCAACCTCAATTTCAGCGGCATGGCGCTGGTTATAGTTAAAAGTAACGACTTGAACTTCCTCGAAGTGCTGAATAGCCCACACGAGGCAGGTTGTACTGTCTTGTCCGCCGCTGAATACGACAAGCGCTTTTTTATTCATTTCACACTCTCTCCTCTCCACGATCTGGGATCATCGGTTATCCACTTTTTCTGGATATAGGTCATGATTAATCAGCCGGTGTTCGGCCATCGCCTCATACTTGGTTCCCGGACGCCCCCAGTTGCAGTAAGGATCAATGGATATTCCGCCGCGCGGGGTGAATTTGCCCCATACTTCGATGTAACGCGGCTCCATGAGCGAGATCAAGTCATTCATAATAATGTTGACACAGTCTTCATGAAAATCACCGTGATTGCGGAAGCTGAACAGATAGAGCTTCAGGGATTTGGACTCGACCATCTTTTGCTCCGGAACGTACGAAATGTACATCACGCCGAAATCCGGCTGTCCGGTTACGGGGCACAGGCTGGTGAACTCGGGGCAATTAAACTTCACAAAATAATCGCGGCCGGGATGTTTGTTGTCAAACACCTCGAGAATTTCCGGATCATAGCCGAATTTGTACTGCGTCCCTTGATTGCCCAGCAGGGTGACCTCTTGCATTTCCTCTTTCAATCTGCCTTCTGACATGACAAAAAACCCCTCTCTTTTCCCGCGGCTTACTGCCGGAACTGGAAAGAAGAAACGAGATTTCGAAAACATGGCCCTACTAAGAAATTACACAGCATAGCAGGAAATAAGTATAGGCATCTCCCTATACTCCCTTAAGCCCCCTTCAACCGGAGACTTTCTATGCATCAAGATGTCTTAGTTTTTTATAGAGGGAGTTTGCGAACCTCTCCTGCGATGTACACGCAGACTTCTTCTTAAGCTTATTATTAACGTCTTGAACTATAACATGATTGGCAGAAGATTGACAACTATAAAGAATTTGCCTGCTAACAGACTTATTGCCTTTACTACTCTTTGCCGGTTCTCCAGATCCATAGTGCCAGAACGGTCATCCACAGCGGGAGCAGCAGACTCTCGAAAAGTAGCGGGCCGTCGCCGTTTAGAATACGATTTAAATTTTCCACGATTTCAATGCTTGGCAAAGCGGCGAAGAACGGATAAGTCCAGTCCGGCAGTGCCTGATATACGGAAGCAAGCAGGAAAAAGACAACCATGACCGCAGAGCTGACAGCAGAACCATTCTTAGAAGAGTCGAGCTTCAATCCGATGATCATTCCAGCCTCCACAAAAAGGATCCCTCCAGCCAGCATATACGGAAAGACCGACAGCAATTCTGAGGCAAACCCCTGATTGAGCAGAAATACTACCGTTTGTGACAAGACAGAAAACAGCAGAACTGTTAAACCTTTGGCCACGAGAATCTGTCCTCTGCCAAGCGGTGATATAAGCAGCGCATCAAAGGTTTTACTTTCCCGTTCTTCAATGAGACCCGGACCGGTCATCATAATCCCTACCATAACCTGGGCGAACAAAATCCACGTTGACAGCAGCATAAAGTTAATCCCGTTTTTGTCCATGACCGAGATGATAATTTTGGACATAAAAATCGGCAGCATCACGAGAATAATTATAGAAGGGTTGCTTAGCAAATCCTTGCATTCATGACGGATCAGCTTCATCACTTGACTCAACTCAGCTCACTTCCCGTCAGGGCGGCAAATACGTCTGCCAAAGAAGCTTCTTTGCTATGCATGCTGATAAGCTTCCCGCTCGCCATTAGCTGACAAATGTGGTCTTTCGTCATCTCGTCCGCCAATGGCCAGGATGTGCTCATCACTTGATCCTCTTGCCAGTATTCGGTTTCAATCTCTGCCTTTCCGTAAGCCCTTTTCAAGCTCTGCGGGTTATCCAGTGCGACCAATCGTCCAGCATGCATAATGCCTACACGGTCGCTTAACTCCTCCGCCTCATGCATATCATGGGTGGTGATGACAATCGTAGTTCCTTCAGCCTTAATCCTCATTATGTATTTCCTGATAAGCGCCGCCGAGTTGGGATCCAATCCGCTTGTCGGTTCATCCATAAACAGTACTTTGGGCCTGTGCAGCAGGCTTCTGGCGATTAACACACGCTGCTTCCAGCCTTTGGACAAGCTGCCAACCTTGGATTTCTGTCGTTCCTCCAGTTGCAGGCTGCCCATCACTTCATCCACCCGCCCCTTGGCCACACCGTACAAATCGGCAAAAAGTTCAAGGTTGTCGCGGATCGAACTGCGTACATAAAGATTTGGCAGCTCAAAGACAACCCCGATCTGAGCGTGAACCTTCTTTTTATGTTGTGAAATATTCATGCCATTAATCATTATTTGTCCTTCACTGGGCTGAAGCAGTCCGGTCATCATGCGAATGGTTGTTGTTTTCCCCGCCCCGTTGGGGCCTAGAAAGCCAAATACTTCCCCTTCCCCCACTGAAAAAGACAGCCGGTCTACCGCCCGCTTCTCCTGAAACGATTTCGATACCTCCGTAAGCTGAATCAATGGCCTACCCGCCTTTGCCTAAAGTTTGCTTTCCTTCAAGCTTATTCGTAGAAATTGAGAATATCCCAAGGAACTGTTTCAGAAATATGGATTCAATTTCAACGAAAGGGGTAACTTAGAATTTATAATCTCTTAAATAAGGATGGGATCAACTTATGGATCAAACGGTACAGAAGCTTATAGATTGGCTCGATGCTCACGCAATCACAACCATTGTAATCAAAAAGCAGGAGCTTGAAGATCTCGATACAGTCCACTTTCAATTGGAAACCGTAGAGTACCGCACCGCTGAGGATACGATCGATGATTATCTGGATGATGCGCTTATCTTAAGAGGCTCAGGCAATACCCTGAATGCGGATGGTGAACTTGTGCCGCTTCCACAGCATAGTTATGAAATTGCCGTCAGCGGACTACGTTTGGATAATCTTGGTGAAGATAACGCGGAACTCCAGACAGATAGAGCCAAGTATGCTCTCTCCATAAGCTAATCGGAATACTAAGAGCCCACTGCACATGTCTTTATGCTAAGAAAGGCCGCGGTAATTGCTCCCGCGGCCAACGATATGAAGTTATTCTTCTCCGATAATTTCCACTTCAGTCTCCAGCTCGACTCCGAATTTATCCTTCACTGCAGCCCGTACATGCTGAATAAGTCCGATATAATCGCTCGCAGTGGCATTATCTGCGTTGACAATAAATCCGGCATGTTTACGCGAGACTTCCGCACCGCCAATCCGGGTCCCTTGAAGCCCGCTTTCCTGGATCAGCTGTCCGGCATAACGGCCCGGCGGCCGCTTAAAGACACTGCCGCATGACGGGTATTCCAACGGCTGCTTGGATTCACGCAGATAGGTCAATTCATCCATGGAAGCTTTAATTAAAGCAGCATTTCCCGGATTTAGTGCGAATCTGGCTTCCAGCACAATATATTCACCGCTAGCAAAGACACTTTGTCTGTATCCCCACTGAAACTCATCCCCTTGCAGGGTGACGAGCTGCCCTGCCTTATTGATGGCAAGTGCACTTTGCAGCACATCCTTAACTTCGCCTCCATAAGCGCCAGCATTCATGTAGAGAGCACCGCCAACTGTTCCGGGGATACCGCAGGCAAACTCAAGACCTGCCAGTTCCTGCTCCAGAGCATACCTGGATACATCAATGATCTTAGCACCGCACTGGGCGTACAGAAGATCTCCTTGAATTCCCATACTGTTAAGGCCTGAGGTCTGCAGGACGATCCCGCGGATTCCACCGTCACGGATAATTACATTTGAACCATTTCCCAGTACTGTGAGAGGAATATCATTCTTCCGGGCATATGTAACAATATTTTGAATTTCCTCATAAGTGGCAGGTTCAGCCAGTATATCTGCACGGCCGCCCATTTGGGTGAATACATAATCCTTAAGCACTTCATGGCTTTTTACCGTACCGGCTGGAGCCAGTTGCTGCAGATCCTCTTGAATTTTGCTGATATTCATCTTTCATGCTCCTTTTACGCTATGAAAATAATAAATCTTACCTTCTATAATGTTTATGTTGATCCAGCTTTACTTTGAACTATGGCAACCACAACTTTAACAACGAACAGGCTCCCTTGTCAATGACGGGAGCCTGCTGCGGTATGCCTGCTATTTTTAGTATGAAACAATTCTTACAGTTATATCCTAAACCTGCGGCGATGCAGCTTGAATGCGGTATTCGGCTCTACGTGTGGCCCGTTCCTCTTCTTTCAGACGGGGGCAGGTATAGCAGACACTTCCGCCTTCAGTCCGGTAATACAGACAGCAGCGGTTACGCATGTGTACCCTCTGCTCTGGATCAGCAAGCGATTCGATCTTGCGTACCTCAACATCAAATGGATTTCTGGGAAGCTGGAACACTTCCGCAGCCAGGCCTTTCCTCAGATAACTGTAGTCGTCCTGCACGTGAATCAGAAATTCCTTATTGCTGTTGCCTGCTGCAAGCATTTCAATGTAGTAGTTGAACTTAGACGGGAGCTGTCCCCAGATCTCCCCCAGTATCAAACCGCTGGCGGCAGACATTGTACGCAGCAGCGGGCTTGCTGTGTTTCTGTAGAACTCTGTGAACACTTTATTACGCCAAGTAACCCGACCCTGTTCGTCAGCAGGCGCTGGCTCTATCACCCAGGAATTCAAAGAGAAGGCAACGCGGCAATACCCGCTCGCCGGAATGAGATGAATGCGCAAATTAGATAAGTTGATCACCGGCACATTGGAATATAACGAGACCGTATATTGTACTGCCAGCGCCACGCTGGAGAACCAGCCGCCGAAGTATGCAGCTACAGCCTTATCGTCCAGCGCCTTCATCAGCGGTCTGTAGCAGTCCATAAATGCTCTCATACCCTCTACACTAATCAGATCCTGCGCTGTAAATGAATACCTCGCCTCCTCTGGAGGAGATGGATAAAGATCAAATTTGCTGCCTATGTCTTTTATCTGTGCCTCATTCATTCCGTTTCCTCCTTAATTCCCCTAGCTAATCCTTCACTTGTCAATTACATGCCGACAGCTTTATAAGCAGCAAGCTCGTAAGGAAGGCATAAAGGTACACCTGTACGCGGATCGGGAACGATATCACATTCGATTCCGAATACCTTGCGAAGCACATCTGGTGTCATAACCTCCATCGGGTTCCCTTCGCTGATGACGGTGCCTGACTTGATCGCTACCATATGCTGCGCGTAGCGGGAGGCATGGTTCAAATCATGCACCACCATAATGATTGTGCGGCCCTCTTCCTGGTTCAGCTTCTGCAGCAGCTGCAGTACTTCCAGCTGGTGAGCCATGTCAAGGAACGTGGTCGGCTCGTCAAGGAACAGGATATCTGTCTGTTGTGCCAGAGCCATGGCAATCCAGGCACGCTGGCGCTGTCCACCGGAGAGGCGGTCGATTGGACGATCATGGAACTCTTCCATCCCGGTAACGGAAATCGCATTGGCGATAATCGCGCGGTCTTCAGGAGTCATTGTGCCGAAGCCCTTCTGATGCGGGTAACGCCCGTACCCAACCAGTTCGGATACAGTCAGTCCGTCCGGAGCCGTCGGGTTTTGCGGCAGGATGGCCAGTTGACGAGCCACTTCTTTAGTAGATAGGGTATGAATTGATTTGCCGTCGAGCATAACATTGCCGCTCTTAGGTTTCATAATCCGCGCCATCGTCTTGAGAATCGTGGATTTCCCGGAGCCGTTCGCTCCTACCAGCGCTGTGATCTTCCCTGTTGGGAGAGACAGGTTCAACCCATTAACAATCGTAGTCTCCGCATAACCAATACTCAGCTGTTCTGTATTCAAACGTTCCGACATGATCTTCACTCCTTAAAAATTTTATGGAGCATGCGCTCCTTTAAGATTAACGACGCAATAAAACTGACTTTGTAAGCATTCGCTTAGTTTTATGGAGCATTTTGCCCCTTTAGTTAATCAGGCCTTTGATTTGGCCAGTAAATATAGGAAATAGGGAGCGCCGATCAGCGCAACTACAATACCTGTCGGTATTTCAGCCGGCTGCAGAATCCAGCGGCCGATAGTATCCGCGGTAAGCAGCAGCAGCGCGCCGATTAAGGCACAGGCAGGTAGCAGCACCTGATGCTTCGGTCCAACGAGCCTGCGGGCGAGATGGGGCGCAATCAGCCCCACAAAGCCTATGCCGCCGCTTACGGCGACACAGGAGCCGGACAGCGCGACTGCGGCGGCCAGCAGCAGAATGCGTTCCTTCTCCACTGGCATGCCCAGCCCCGCCGAGGTTTGGTCCCCGAGGTTAAGTACATTCAGCACCCGGGCTTTGTAGAACGCAAATGGCAGCAAAATAGCTATCCAAGGTGTCAGCGCAAGCACAAATCTCCAGTCGCCGCCCCAGATTTTACCGGCCATCCAGATCGCCACAAACTGATAATTCTGCGGATCCAGCCTTAACGACAGGATCAATTGGAAAGCATAGATGCCTGCACCTACAGCGATCCCAATAAGTATCATTCTTGTCGGCGAGAGGCCATCCTCACGCCGGAAAGACAGGAAATAAATAAGTGCAGCCGTAAGACTTGCTCCGGCCAGCGCCAGCAGCGGAAGAACAAAGATTGGAGCTGCCGAGGTTGCCGGAACAAATGAGATAAAGATAATCACCGCAAACCCGGCACCGGCATTAATTCCCAGTGTGGAAGGCTCCGCCAGCGCATTGCGCGACAAGCTTTGCAGAATGCAGCCGGAAACCGCAAACCCTGCGCCGACAAGCAGCGAGATCACTATGCGCGGCAGCCGGAAATCAAAGAGAATCAGCTTTTGCTGCTGCGTTCCCTCTCCAAAGACTGTGTGTAAGACATCCAGCGGTGATAATCGCATTAACCCGGTGTTCATACTGACAATAAAGATGACCACGATAAGAACCGCAAGTGAAGTCAATATGGCTGCTTCCCGGGTACGGCGTTGTTTCCCGGTGGGTGAGCGCAGAGCTTTGCTCATGACAGCTCCCCCTTCCGTTTACTCGCCAAGTAAATAAAGAACGGCACGCCGATCACTGCGATTAAAGCGCCTAGCGGTGTTTCATAAGGCGCGTTAATCATTCTGGCCGCAATATCAGCAAATACAATTAGTAAGCTGCCGAGCACTGCAGAGCAGGGAATAATCCAGCGGTAATCGACGCCAACCAGATAACGTGTAATATGGGGGACAATCAGCCCCACAAAAGCAATCGGTCCAACCGTCGAAACCGCGGAGCCGGCGAGAATCACTACAATAATAATCCCGGCTGTTTGCACTAGCCTGGTCCGCTGTCCAAGTCCCGCCGCTACATCGCGTCCGAGACTAAGGAGTGTAATGGATCGGGAGATCAGCAGAGATCCTATCAGAGCTGCCGCAATCCAGGGAAACAAAATACGAAGCTGTGTCCAATTCGTCCCGCCGATCCCGCCTGCCATCCAGAAGGCAATATCCTGGGACAGATGAAACAGAATCGCGATTCCCTGGCTTACCGCCAGCAGCATAGCACTTACAGCGGCGCCAGCAAGGGTCAGACGCAGCGGGGTTAAGCCGCTATGGGAGAGCGAGCCAATCCCGAACACAAGAATGGCTGCCGCTGCTGCGCCGATGAAGCAGTACAGCATAATGTAGAGAAAAGAAGCAGATGGCGCAAAAGCAAAAGCTAACGCCAATCCTGCGCCGGCACCGGCATTCAGACCCAGCAAGCCGGAATCTGCCAGCGGATTGCGGGTCATGCCCTGCATGATTGCTCCTGCGACGGCGAAACAAGCACCAACCAGCGCTCCCGCCAAAGCACGGGGAATCCGCAGTTCCCGAATAATCTGATGCTGCTGCAGATCCGGATTAAACCGGAAGACTGCCTCCCATACCGTCACCAGTCTAATATCCGCGGAACCCACCGAAACGGAAAGTGCCAGACCAAAGACGACAGCGGCAAGGCCGAAAATCAAAATAACTACCGCAGCAACCGGCCTTGTCTTCAGCGGTTGATCTCCTGACGGATTTGTACTGTTAGTTATAGAACGTGTGGATGACACCATAAGTCTTCCCCTTAATAGGATGAGTTCAATGCTCTAATGAGAACAACTATCATTCTCATTATCGCAAATATCTGAATTATGTACAAGCTTTCACAGCTCGCACTTTCACTGTGAACGATTAAGTTAATGTCCTAAAAAAAGGTGCAGGTCATTGTATCTCAAGATACAAGAACCTGCACATCCCTCCACCGTTGAAGAGTTCTCTCTACACACAGTTAAGGCTGATTATTTCACGAGAAAACTCAAGACATCATCAATGGTTTTGGAATTGGCAATGGCTCCGCTGTACAGCCAGCTGCTTGCCTCGCTAAGTTCATGAACATTTCCAGCCTTAACCGCAGGGATACCCTTCCAGATTGCTCCGTTAAGAATGTCAGAGGCTTCGGTCTTGTCACTGTTCACCAGGAAGATATGATCTGCGGTCAGTTCAGCCAATTTCTCCAGCGTGATCGGATTCCAGGTCGCTCTGGATGCCGCAGGAATTTCAGTAACCAGGTTAGGTTGCTTCAAACCCAGATCCCCGTACACTACGGCACCACTGCTGCGTGTTTCATCTACTATAAAGAAGTTCTTCGACACCAGCCACAGAATGGCGACCGAATCATCACCAATGGAGCTGCTGATTTTGGCTTTTGCATCTGCTGCTTTTTGATCGTAATCCGCAATGGCTTGTTCAGCTTCAGCGCTCTTGTTCAGGAGCTCACCGATTTTGAGCAGCGATTTGCGCCAGTCTTTGCTAATCTTGTCACCAAGGACATAAGTAGGTGCGATTTTGTTCAACTGGTCATACAGACCGTTCTGCACACTGGACTCAGACTGCACAATGTGGAAATCCGGTGCAAAGCTGGTCACAGCCTCCAGCGGAAGATCATAGCTGATGGTTGGCACATCTTTAAGATCAGCAATCAGATATTCCTGGGTTCCGTTTGTCACGGACCACTGCGCTACCGGGGTAACGCCCAGTGTTACCAGGTAGTCTTCCATATAAGAAGCAAGTACGCGCTGCGGATTAGCCGGTACCGTGACTTCATGTCCCATGGCGTCTGTCACCGTTTTCTCTGTAGCCGGTGCAGTTGTTTTCGTTGGCGCTGCCGTTGCTTCAGCAGTAGCCGTAGGTGCAGCGGTAGCTTCCGTTCCAGAATTTGCAGCATTCTCATTATTGCTATTGCCGCAAGCGGACAAGAACAAAGTCATAGCCATACATCCGATCAATGCCAGCTTCATGCTGCCTGATCTCTTATTGTTCGAAAACATTAAAAACCCCTCCTGTATTTACATGCATTAATGGTCAAAGGTGTCCGAGGCCTTCGCCTTACTTTTTAAATGATATTGATTCTCATTATCCCTGTCAACAAAATTATTCGTTCTATAAAAAAAGGTTGCCTCCGCAAGCTACGGAAACAACCTCTGCTAACCATATTTATCTGCCTATTTGTGCAAATGATAGGGCACTGTTGCTACAACTATATCTTTTTGATTCATTAGATAAGAGCGAATGAACAGGCTGGTCTGATTATGCAGGATCGCCTGCCACCAATGTTTGGTAATGAACTGTGGAATCAATACGGTAATATGGTCTGTAGTAGCGGTCTTCCACTCTACGGTATCGATAAATTTCACCAGTGGGCGGAGAATGCTGCGGTAACGGGAACGAAGCACGATCAGGCGTACACCCGGGTTCCATTCCTCCCATTTTTGCTCCATCTTGTGAATCTCCTCTTCATCAAAACCAACGTAGACTGCCACCACATTATCTGTTAACGACTTCGCGTAACTGATCGAATGCAGCACAGCGCGTGTAACACCCGCAACCGGAACAACAACGGTACTTCCTTTAATCAGCGGTTTATCCGTGGCAGGACAAATGCGAAGCTGATCAGCTATATTCATATAATGACGGTGAATGCGGTGGAATACGAACATGACAACCGGCAGGAAGATGAAGGCCATCCAGACGCTGGAAAACTTGGTGATGATAAAGATAAGCGTAATCGTCAGGGTAGTCAGCATACCAATTGTATTGACTACAAATTTATTCTGCCAGCCTTTCGGCTTCGTTTTGAACCAGTGCACCATCATGCCAAGCTGCGACAGCGTAAAAGGGATAAATACTCCGACTGCATACAGCGGAATCAGCCCTTCTGTATTTCCGTGGAAAGCAGCTACAAGCACAGCCGACAATACTCCGAGAAAGATAATACCATTAGAGAAGCCAAGACGGTCTCCCCGGACCATGAAGGCATGAGGCAAATATTTATCTTTGGCGAACATGAACGCAAGCAGCGGAAACGCCGAGTAAGCTGTATTCGCCGCCAGGAACAAGATGACGGCCGTTATCCCTTGGATGAAAAAGTACAAACCGCCCCGGCCAAACGTAGATTCGGCAATTTGCGACACGACGGTGGATTTCTCATTAGGAGTAATCCCATACCAGTACGCCAGCAGTGTAATGCCGGTGAACATCAATCCGAGGATGCCTCCCATCAGCATCAAGGTTTTGGCGGCGTTTTTTTCCGCTGGAGCTTTAAAATTCGGAATGGCATTCGACACCGCTTCTACCCCGGTGAGTGCCGAACAACCGGAACTGAAGGCTTTGAGCAATAGGAACAGGCTGACGTTGGAAACGGCGGAACCGATCTCCGGGATTTCGGCATGAGCGCCGCCTGTAATATATTTGTACACCCCGGCAATGATGAGTACAAAGATAGAGACCACGAACAGATACACCGGGATGGCAATAAATGAAGCGGACTCCGTCACCCCGCGGAGATTAATAATCGTCAAGATCAGAATGACGGAGACTGCAATAAGCACAGTATGATTATGAAGACTCGGAAAGGCCGATGTGATCGCATCCGTTCCCGCCGAAGCACTAACTGCAACCGTAAGAATGTAATCTACCAATAAAGAGCCGCCAGCCAAGAGGCCGGTAGGAACGCCCAGATTGCTTTTTGCCACGATATACGCTCCGCCGCCTTGCGGATAGGCAAAGATGGTCTGGCGATAGGAAAAAATAAGGATGGCCAGCAGGCCCAATACGGCTAATGCAATCGGCAATGAATACCAGATGGCGGTGAAGCCCGCGGCCACCAGTACAATCAGAATTTGCTCCGTTCCGTAGGCCACAGACGAGAGTGCATCGGAAGACAGAACAGCCAGTGCTTTCACCTTGGATAACTTTTCATGATCGAGTTCGTTCGACTTCATCGGACGCCCGATCAATAGTCGTTTTACCTTGCTTACCATTGTAGTAACAGTTCCTCTCTTTGTTGAGTTGAAACGGTAATACCGCGCGCCGTTTTCATTGGCAGGTTTCATAAATGCAGGCACAAAAATAAGCATACGGAAATGATCCGCATGCTTACGCATGCTCATTATCCCACCCTTGCTTACGAGGTTAGCTGGCGGATTCGGGCTGTGGTAGCCCTACGGTTCCGGTCATACTGACCTGCCTCCGATTCACCCCATTGACGTTGCCGCCAAGTTTGGTTCCCCCGTTTTTCCTTGCGGAAAATTCAGCGCATATTCAACTTCTCACAAGGACTAATAATAGTCTACAATAGCTTTTCAGTAAAGCGGTGAAAAAAATGAAAAAAGAATGAAAAAACATCCAAAAAGCTCAAATCCAAGATCGGGGATAAGTGGATCTTTCATTCTCTTTCATTATCCCAGCGTTCCGTGATTTTTGAGTGTTTTGGATGTTAATTGTGACAGAAATTAAGGAAATATTTATGCTCTAAATTCTGCAAAGCCTTTTCTTATTCTGCTGGCTCTTCTTGGCGCCCGGTCCAGAGCAAAATTGCGATTAGAGCAAAAGCAATCAACGCAAGCAGAGGTACCGTAATGAACCCTAAAAAGTTCAAATAATCCTCATTGCAGGGTACACCAATTGTGCATGGCAAGATTTTACTGAGTGCAGGGATTTTCTGCTCCGCGTAATGGTACAGGGAGATGCTCCCGCCTATCAGACATAAAGGCAGCACATAAGGAATGATGCGTTTATCTCCCCGGTACGTGGCAATTCCGAGCAGAATCAGCTGAGGATACATAAAGATACGCTGGAACCAGCATAGCCTGCAGGGTTCATAATGCAGCACTTCACTAAGATACAAGCTTCCTGCTACAGCAATTACAGAAACAAACCAGGCCAGATACAGGCAGTGGCGTCTGCAGAAGGTAGAGAATTTCATCATTTGGCATCCGCCGAATCAAGGGCGATTTGCACCTGCGAGTCGATGGCTTTGATATCAAAGGCCTTGTCTACCTTGACTCCATTAACAAATACAGTAGGAGTAGAGGTCACTTTGCTGTCTTCGGCCAGCTTCATATCTCTCTGCAGTTCACTTTCATAGGTGCGTTCCTCAATGTCTTTACGCAGGAGGTCAAAATCTATCGGCAGGTTCTCTTTCTGCGCCAGGCTTACCAGGTAATCAGCGGTCGCCCACTCTTCGCTCTCCTCGCCCTGATTAGCATAGATTGCGTCATAATAGGTCCAGAAAGCTTCACTGTTCTGATGATAGACAGACAAAGCTGCTAATGAAGCTGTTTCGGAATCCGGTCCAATAAAGGCCATATTTACGAAGTAAAAGGCTGCTTTGCCCGGAGTTACGTATTTTTCAACAAGCTGAGGTTTGATGGTACCGGTAAAATCTGAACACGCCGGACATTTATAATCCCCGAATTCGACAATTTTGACTGGAGCATCCTCTTTTCCAAGTCTATGCATCTCGCTGTAATTAAAGTCAGAGTTCCCTTTTGGAATCAGCATGATAAGAGCGACAAAGATAATGATAACGGCTGCTACTGTGCTGAAGATCAGAATTCTCGTTTTTTGCTTCTGCTTTTCCTGTTCTGCCCTGCGCTTCTCCTGCTTGCCCTGTTGGGGAGCCGCGGCACTGTTTCGTTTGTTTTTGCTCAAAGAGAGTTCCTTTCCGTCCACTCAGGACCCGGGTAATGAAAGTCATATAATTTAAAATTATATAATTAAAGTTCTCTCTTTGGCAAACTTCCATAACAAACTTCAGCTCACACCGCCTTTGTTTTCAACTTACTGTTCGGGGTCTCTCCTTCCTTGCTGAAAAGCTGTTCCTTAGCCAGGTCCATCGGATGCAGGGGGATTCTAAAGATGAATTCCGTCTTTCCATCCTGCGGGGAATCGACCCATATCGTACCGTTCATCAAATCAATCAGCTTCTTGCAGATAGCTAGCCCAAGCCCCGTTCCAGGGTATTTCCGGCTGTGAGAGGCATCCGCCTGGGAGAAGGGCTGAAACAGCAGCGGAAGCTTGTCGGGTGAAATGCCGATGCCTGTATCTTTCACCCTAAACTGCAATTGTTCTGAGTTTCCCTCCGTACGGCACAGTTCCACTACTACGTTAATCTCACCTGTATGGGTGAATTTAACGGAATTTCCAATCAAGTTCACAAGAATTTGCCGAATTCGAGCGCTGTCTCCAACTAAATGGTCAGGGATGGCCTGTGCAACCTGGAGTGTGAGATTTAATGCTTTCTCTTTACATACGACCTCGTACAGATTCATACATTCCCTAAGCAGCACTGACAGCTGAAAAGGCTCCTTATGCAGCTGCAGGCCGTCAGCCTCCAAGCGGGAAATATCCAGAATATCACTAATCACATTGAGCAAGGCATGACTGCTTCTATTTTGCAGCTTCAACAAATCCTGGTGCTCCTGATGATGAATCTCGTCAGCGAGCAGCTGATTTATTCCGATGATCCCGTTTAACGGCGTTCTGATTTCATGGCTCATAGTAGCCAGAAATTCGCTTTTCATCCGGACAGCACTTTCAGCCGCTTCTTTGGCAATAATCAGCTCCTGCTGAAACAGGGCAAGCGCGGTCACATCTTCGGCAACGATATAGACAAACCGCTCCTTCTCATTTACCAGCGGAAAAACCGTTGCACTGCAAATCAGCCTGACTCCATTTTTCATTCTCACCGCGAGCTCCAGCTTCGCCGAATGCCCTAACGATGCCCGCTTCACTGCCTCCTTAAGTGCAATTTCATCTTCAAGGCTGTACATTATATTTTTGTAATCTCTCAGTTCTTCTTTACCGTAACCAGTCGTCTGACGTAATGCCGGATTTGCGCTTACAATCTTCTTGCGTACCGGGTCGATGCAGAGCACTATATCCGGACTGAACTCAAACAACGCTACATAACGTTGCTCGTTAAATTTTGCCGAGATGATTACACGCTTCCGGTCCCTGTACAAAAGTGCCAATACAACCGCTACAATGGCAATAAATGAACCTCCCAGAATCATCCCGAGCAGTGAATCCTCCAGAAACAGAGCATCCCCGGCATAGGTAACGCGATCTGAGGTAATGAAAGAAACCCCTGCCATCGCTGCATAATGTGTACCGGTCAAGGCTCCAGTCAGGGTAAGCACAAGTATTATTTTTTTGGCAGAAAAGATGTTATAGGCATTCTCCAGCCACTTTGGATCATAAGAGGCTGTAATGACAGGAACAATAAGCGAGAATAAGACAGACATTATGATGGAGAATAGACTTTGCTGATAGATTGCAGAATACTGCATAGCCATAATTCCGCTGTAGTGCATGATGAGCAGCCCCCCGCTAAAGAGCAGCCCGCCTAAGCCAAGATAGACTCTGCTGCGTGTACGAGGGTTATTAAACAGTTGAAACAGCACATAGGAAGCCGCGATTGGAATGAGCAGCGAGACAATCATCAGGGGCAGATAATAGGACACCGCAGTTTCCAGCCTCATGGCACGCATGCCTATAAAATGCATACTCCACATCCCGATTCCCAGAACAGAAGACATCAATATTATAAAAGGCAACCTTCTTCTGCCCCGTACCAGCCTTTCCGCCAGATCTAGGGCCGCAAAGCAGGATAGAAATGCTATCGCAATGGAAAAGAGGACCAGCAGATCATTATAATGATTCTGATGATTTAGCATTTGGACCTCTCCTTTCTCTCGGTTAGATGTGTACAAAGATGCTAATTACACTTTCTTACCCGACAAGAAACGACTCGAATCAGTCTCCCAATGCTAAATTGTGGTAATGCATTACACACAAAAAAAGGCACTGCGCTAATCCTGCGCTAGTGCCTTTTTTGTGTAATGTTTAATAAGTTTATGCTCCAGCTTCCTCCGTCAAAAACTGCAGCTTCAATAGCTTAATCCTGGAAATCCGCTTGTTCTCGGTTTCCTCTACCACGAACAGATGGCCGTCGAATTCAACGTTTTGCCCTTTTTGCGGCGGATTGACTTCTAACTTGGAGTATAGCCAGCCGCCTATAGTATCATAGTCTTCCGTCTCCATATGAAGCCCCAGTGAGTCGTTGATCTCTTCGATCAGCATGAGGCCGTCTATGGAAAACTCATCCTCCCCCAGTTGCTCAACACCGGGACGCTCCTCATCGAACTCATCCTGAATTTCTCCGACAATCTCCTCCATAATATCCTCAAGCGTAACCATGCCTGACGTACCGCCGTATTCGTCAATCAGAATGGCAATTTGAGTCTTCGCCCGCTGCATCACCTTCAGGAGCGCACTGATCTGAATGGACTCTGGAACGGTAAGAATCGGACGAATCAATTCATTGTACTTTGGCGCCTGATCCCGGATGAGATCCTTAATGTGGATAAAGCCAAGAATATGGTCCTTATCGCCATCACAAACCGGATAACGTGTTCTCATTCCGTCAAAGGCAATCTCAAGGTTCTCTTCTGCCGTCAGATGACTGTTTAGACAGATCATTTCGGTTCGGGGGATCATAATCTCTCTGGCCATCGTATCGGCAAATTCAAAGATATTGTCCACCAGAGCCATTTCTGTATTGTCTATCAGCCCGCTCTTGTTGCTCTCCTGCATGAGGATGCGGATTTCTTCCTCTGTATGCGCCGTGGCCAGCTCTGAGGCCGGTGCCAGTCGGAAGAAACGCAGCAGTCCGCCTGCTAACCCATTGACGATCCAGATAAATGGATACATGATCCGGTAGAAGACGTTCATCGCACCTGCCGTTAGCAGAAGCACCTTCTCCGCTTTGTTCACGGCAATTGTCTTGGGTGCCAGCTCGCCTAGTACAATATGCAGCACCGTGATGAACATAAAGGCAATAATGAGGGAGATCACGTATACGGTTGTTTCACCGAAGCCTAGGCTCGTTACAAGCGGTCCCACAATCGTAGCTATGGCCGGTTCACCCAGCCAGCCGAGTGCGAGCGAGGCAAGCGTGATGCCAAGCTGGCAGGCGGACAGATAAGCATCTAGATTGTGGACAATATTTCTTGCTGCGGGTGCTCTTTTACTGCCCTCCTCAATCAGCGCTTCAATGCGGCCGCTTCGTACCTTGACCATCGCATATTCAACCGAAACAAAAAAGCCGTTAAACAGCACAAGCAAAAGAATAAGACCTACATGTAATATACCGGGTAAAGGGTCGCTCAATTTATACTCCTATCCACCGTTCTTCGTATCGGGTGGATAGGCCCACCTCCTTCGATTTTTCAAGATGTTAGCTTGTGAAACGCCAAACGTTCCTTTCAGTATCAATTTCCCAATGCCTTCAACTCCTGACTAGAATCACGGATTATAAATATATACATTATTATATTATTACTCACTCCATAAAAACAGGTGTAAACCGGAGTAAAAATATGATCTAGTTTTCCTTCTTAGGGACATACTCCGTATAAAAGGTATAAAACAAGGTTAACGAATGCAAAAAAGTCGTAGATGCGCTTTTATATATGTTAAATCTTCCGCACCCTCTCCGTCAAACTTGACGCGTTCAGCTTTGCCCTTCTAGCCATTTTTGGCTTAAATGCTACATGGTAAGACAATGCCCCGCCAGATTCCGGCAGGGCACTGCTTATAGTACAAAAAAACAGCAGCCCCCATTTCCAGGCGGACTGCCGTTTACAAAATGTGTTCTATGGATAGTTGTTCAGGTGGATTAACGGAAGTTGCGGGCGACCGGTGGATTTCCGATGACTCCCGGATACTGATAAGTAAGCGGCTCATCGAAGGTGGCATAATCGAAATAAATCATCAGCAGCACAGTTCTCTGTCCGGTAGCTGGATCGCTGATAATGATATGATCCCGCCCGGCTGCTTCCAGCACGCCTTTGTAAACCTTGGCATTCCAATCCTTGTTGTTCTCATATGTGAAATAAAAGGTCCCGATCTTGCCCAGGTTGAGGCGGAAAATGTTCTCAATGTAGGATTGTTCAAAGGCCGGGGCTGTGGTCGGCATCACGCTTCCTGTAGGCGTCATGGGACTCCCGCTGGTGACTTGAGGCGGCATGCTGCCCATGAAGCCGCTGGCAGGCATTCCGCCTCCGTTCATGCCAGTGGAAGAAGAAGTACTGCCAATCATATAAGTAACGGGACGGTAAGGTTGACCTATCATTTGTGTAAAACCTCCTAAAAGTTTTGTCAGCATTTGCTTCCTTGAATACACTTCGTTTAGAACATGCTGCGACACAATTTTCGCTTGCCAGTTTCAGCGGGGGAGACAGACTACGGAAACACTCTGTCTCTCCCCGCAGGGCCGGCTGTACTAATATACAGCCGGGCAATCCGCGCTGGTTGGAGTAAAGAAGCAATGAGCTTTGTAGCGGCCGGTGTTCTGCTGGTTATACCAGGTAGCAGGACAATCGCCTACAGGACGGAAGAACCATAAGGCATTAGACGCCGGCCAGCGTCGTTCTCCGGCGATGACTCTTTGGGCCAGGCGAATGTCGGATTCCCGGGCACGCTGATAGAAGTACCCCTTCTGGGGCGCTTCAAAGCCACCTGGACTTTGAAACACCATATCGTTCATATTGCGGATATTGTTGAAGTCCAGGCAATTGCCGAGAATCCGGTTGACACCGACATTCCCGACCATAAGCATGCCGGCTTCTCCGTCCTCTTCGGCTTCCGCCCGCATCAGCCGCGCAAGCACCTTCACATCTTCCGAGTTCGCTTTGATGACGGCCACACATTCTCCTCCTTTTGCTTCGTAGCAGTTCTGAAGGCATCCGCTTCTTGCCGGACTTCTTGCACAACCTGCTTCGCAAGCTTCCACATCTCTTGACTGCTCGCTGTATTGTATGTGCATTCGCCTAAGAGGTGACAGTTCACGCCTATTTTCTTTCCGCTATTTGGATTGCATAGTTATGGCTCATAAATCATTTTGCGGGTCATACCACCGTCAATGATAAGCTGTGCTCCTGTAACGAAATTATTATCCGGTGCCGTTAAATAGAGACAGGCTCTGGCGATGTCCTCAGGTCTGCCTACCCGTCCCGAAGGATGCTGGCTATGGTCAATCTCACGCAGCTCCGCATAATCCCCCGTCTCGATCCAGCCCGGACTGATGCAGTTTACCGTGATGCCATCTTCCCCCAGCGTAACCGCCATAGCATGGGTCAGGGCAGCGATGGCTCCTTTGGACGCCGCATAGGCTTCCGTATTCGGTTCTGACATCAATGAACGGGTTGATGACAGATTTACGACGGCTCCGCCTTGCGGATTATTGCGCATAACTTTGGCTGCTTCCCGGGTTGCCAGAAATACACTGCGTGCATTCGTATTGAATACTTTGTCCCACTCCTCCACAGACAGCTCGTACAGCGTAGAGGTATGCGGATTCGCAATGCCTGCATTATTGATCAGAATATCAACGGTTCCGTACTTTGCTGCTGTGTGGGCAACCAGTGCAATAATGTCCTCCTCCTTGCTTACATCGCAAGCGACAAATTCAGCAGTTCCGCCTTGACTGCAGATTTCGGCTGCCGCCATGCCTCCTGTGCTTTTATCGAGCTCTGCGATAATTACGCCGGCTCCCTCGGAGGCATAAGCTTCGGCGATCGCTCTGCCGATACCATGGCCGGCTCCAGTGACAATTACAGTTTTATGCAAATAATTCATCATTTCATAGCTCCTTGTTAGTTATTATTAGGTATAGATCCAGACAATATAAATATCCCCTTGCTTCGCAGACCGGAAACAAGGGGATTGTACAGTAACTTCAGGTCTATTGTAAACCGAGCCAAATTCGTATCACAGACAGTTAAATTAATCAGCTGTGGAGTAATGAAGACTGCGCTGAAACCCGTGATACCTTGTACCTTGGTAAGTCAACACACCTCTGTCTCCTTCTGCGCTCATGCCGAACTCATTTCCGTCCACTTTAAATTCCATCCTGACGCCTTGGTCCGTCTCATAGGTCAAATAGTAGGTTGTACTGGTGCGGCTGCTCTGATTCTCATCCTGAAGCTGCTGCTGGCGGACTTCACTGCGCTTGCTGACGATCCGGGCAGGAACGGTCAACAGGGGTGAGCTGTTGTTCCGGCTCCATTGAAGCAGCCCTCTGCCAGCAGATACAGCGACAATGCCAATCATCAGGGCGAGAAAAATCGGTATTACCGTCCCGGTAAGATCAAACATCCAAGAAGAATCCGGGCCTATCCCCATGACTTATTCCTCCTTAATCCCCATTTTCAGCTTTCCGCATAACTGCAGTCGCTTCTGTACATGTATATGCCTGTTCCGGTTCATACAGCATCACAAAAAGATGAAAACCATATTTGCCGTCAGCAGACGACAGGCTGCCTACCAAAAAGACCACCCGGCTCTCAGATTTGAGAACACAAGTGGTCTTTAAAAACGTTCATTCTGCCTATCAATATTAAGCATGTACAAGATCTAAGAGTTGCTTGGTTTCGTTCTCTTCTTCCGGAAGCATTCCGTTCTCCGCCCAGCAGGCTCTGCATTGTTCTTCAGTTTCACAGAGATGTGCATCATCACAGTTATAGCATAATTGCAGAAGGTTTCTAGTCATATAATCCGTTTCAAAAGTTGTCATTGTAATCTCTCCTATTCGGAATGAAAGTTTGTGAAAAAATGAACTTGCTTTCTATGTGTTAAATATATCACACGGTCAGCGCTTTGTCATGTGATTTTTTTCACATTTTTAAAGAAAATTTTAAATACGTTTTTTTGCTTCATTCAACGCCCAGAACATCAATACATTCGGTTGGTATAGCTGTCTTGCAGTGAAGCTTTTACTTTTTCTGCGTTCATACCAGGAAGTTTGGCATGGTCGGATATCATTTGAGCAACATTCGGCAATTCGGCCTTCGCAATCCAAGAGTCAGGATTCCACAAGCTGGAGCGCTTTAACGATTTTGCACAATGCATATAACATTCTTCCACTTCAATGACTATGCCTACCAGCGGCATCCGCCCATGAGATTCCATTCGGACAAGCAGCTCTTCATCACGGACAATATAAGCATGACCATTCACTCTGAGCGTTTCTTCCAGACCCGGAATGAGGAAGATAAGGCCCGCGTTTGGATTGGACAGAATATTCCTTAGCGAATCCATTCGGCGGTTACCCGGCCGTTCAGGTATGACTAGATGTTTGTCGTCCAGAACAAGCACGAAACCCGGCGCATCCCCTCTGGGTGAAACATCACATAACCCCTCCGCATCGGAAGTGGCCATGATCAACAATGGTGACTTAGCGATAAACTGGCGGCAATGCTCATCCAGGGCATCAATCGCTTTGTTCTTCACCAGTTCGCTTGGATAACCGAGCATAGCCCGCAATTCCTCTTCTGACTTGATTGTATTAAAATCATGCATCTTCTTCACTCCATATGTATGAATTTCATAGATTCACCTGCTGCTTATTGTAACACAGGGAAGACTTGATGAAAAAAAAGAGACTGCAATCTGCAGCCTCCCCGCTAAATCAATTCACATTACCCGCCAGCTTACGCCCCCATTGGTTGTCTGCAGCAGGATAGATCGTCGATTTTCTTTTTTCTCAATTAAGAGCCAGCCGACATCCTTTGAAATAAACTGCAGCTTCACAATCTCCGGATATTCCAAGAGCTTGGATTGCAGAACGCTGCTGGCTGGAAGTGTTGTCCAGGTTGCTCCCGCACTAATCGTCTTGTACATCAGATTTCCTTTCAAGGCCCAGCCGAGTTGAGAATTTAAAAAGGCAGGAGCCAGGTGGCGGTTGATCCCTGTCTGGATGCCCAGACCGAACGAAGCGAATGTCCAGCTTTCGCCGCTATTGGCGGTAAAATATCCATTATATGTGATGGAAGCTTCCTTATCTTTCTGGCAGGCCACCGGCAACCACCCGGATGTGCTGTTATTGCCGAAGAATTCAGGTTCTCCGGTGATCACTTTGTCGCAGCCTCTCCACTGTTCATTCACTAGAAACTCCGGTCCCTGACTCCAGGTTGCTCCACCGTCTTTAGTCATGTAAATCTTGGGCAGTGCTCCGGTCTGGAGTGTCACGAATCCACGGTCTGTATCCTTAAAGATCATCCCGGTCGTCACGCCCGCCATCGGAATTGCATGATTTGGCAGCTTCGGATTATATTGCTCGTTCTGCATAACCATATTCCATGTGGCCCCCCCGTCTGCCGTTGCATACAGCGCTTTGCTCGCTTTAGTGGCATTGATATCCCAGGAGGTCATCAGCCATCCATGGCTCGGAGAGCTGAAGTAGATGGAAGAGATCGTATTCGCATCCGGGAAAGAAGAGATTTTCCAGCTTAGTCCGCCATCGGTTGTACGTAGCACAACGGTTTCCGTTGTTCCAAAAGCACTTCTTATAATCCAGCCGTTCTCAAGATCCGTAAAGAAAATCTCTTGGCTGTACACCGGATTAGACAGAAACTGCACATTTGCGGAAGGTGAAATATTCGCCCAGGTTTCCCCGTTATCTTTGGTCATATAGATCCGAAGCTCATTTTTGGTAACACCCCAGGCCAGTCCTGCAGAATCGGTTAACAATCTGAAATCCGTAAGCCGGGTCTGAATTTGATATTTGGGTGTATCTCTATTGACTAAGTTTTGGGCATCGGGTGTAATCAGGGTAATCGTCTGCCCTTCTTCCGGCGCTTCCGTCGGCTGAGGAGGCTGAGTGGGCTCAGGAGCAGGAGAAGAAGAGCAAGCCGAGAGTATGAGTAGGCTCAGGAGAACCACCAGTAGCGTTCTCAGAACCTTGAAATCTGCTGTTTGGGGTGACAAAGCTCTCTCTCCTCTTCTGTTATCGTTTATTGTTGATTCAGTTTGCTGTTCTTGTATCCGTATAGAAAATAGATCAGTAGTCCGACAGCCAGCCAGATGACAAAGCCGATCCAAGTCTCTCTCCCCAGATTATACATTAAATAAGCGCAGGTTGCCGCACTAAGCAGCGGGATGTATGGCACCCAAGGCACCGTGAACCCTCTCTTCAGATTCGGATGGGTACGGCGCAGCACAATTACACCCAAGGATACCACGAGAAAAGCGAACAATGTTCCAATACTGGTCAGGTTAGCCAGCCGGTCCAGTGGAACAAATCCGGTGAGCACAGCGATCAATCCGCCGACCATCCAGGTACTGCGCACGGGGGTATGCGTCTTGGCACTTACCTTGGACCAGCTTTTCGGCAGCAGCCCGTCCCGTGAGATCGCGAACAAGAGGCGGGTCTGGCCGAAAAGCAGAACAAGCAGAACCGTGGTCATCCCGGCAATAGCGCCTACAGAGATTAGACCGGCAATCATATTCTGGTCCACGAATCGCAGGGCGTAGGAAACGGGATCACTGATATTCAGGCTTTGATAAGGTACGATCCCTGTCAGAACCAGCGAGACAGTAATGTACAGCACGGTACAGATTGCAAGGGATGTAATGATACCGATAGGCAAATCACGCTGCGGGCGCTTCACCTCTTCCGCTGCAGTCGATATGGCATCAAAGCCGATATAGGCGAAAAAGACGGTAGCCGCCCCATTCACCACCCCATGGAAGCCAAACGGCAAAAATGGCGTCCAGTTCTCCGGTTTCACATAGAAAAACCCCGTAACTATGAAGAGAAGCACTACAGACAGCTTAATCACAACCATAATTGCATTAAAGCGGGCCGTTTCCTTGACTCCGCGGGTCAACAAATAGGAGATCAGCAAAATAATGATCATGGCGGGCAGATTTACATAAGTGCCTTTGTCCGCATTATAAGCCCCGGAGAGTGCTGTGGGCAAATGCAGGCCGAAACCATCCAGCAGGCCCTGGAAGTAACCGGACCATCCACTGCTTACCGCCGCTGCCGCAACCCCATATTCCAGCACCAGATCCCAGCCTAGAATCCAGGCCAGCAACTCGCCGAAAGCGACATAGCTATAGGCATAAGCGCTGCCGGACACCGGGAGCGTTGAAGCAAATTCTGAATAACACAGTGCCGACAGCACGCAGGCAAACCCGGCGAGAATGAAGGAAAGCACAAGGCCCGGCCCGGCATGCTCCGCGGCTGCGACTCCTGTCATAACAAATATCCCGGTGCCGATAATGGCCCCTACACCAAGTGTTGTGAGATCCAGCGCACCCAGTGTCTTGCTTAGTTTAGCGCCATCGGCGCTTTGAGGCGCGGTCAGCGGTTTTTTGCGGAATAAATCCATTCTTAAATTCTCTCCTGTCGATGAAATGAGTGTGGAACTCCTAGGGTGCCGTGGTCAGCAGCTTCATGCCCAGTCCGACAAATATAACTCCGGCTGCGATGTTGGCCCCCTCCTGCACACGGGGCTTCTCCAGAAACTTGCTGCTGAAGGCACCGGCAAAATAAGCAAGTGCTCCGAAGATCAGAGCGGTCAGCACAATAAAGATAAGTCCAAGCACAAGCATCTGCATAGGTACGACACCATAGTCATAATTCACGAATTGCGGCAGAAAGGTCAGAAAGAAGATGGCCACTTTGGGATTAAGAATATTCATAATAAGTCCTCTTCGCAGCAATGTCATTTCACCTTTCTTCTCTCCCTCGTTCACTACGAGTGTTATTTTACGGTGCTTCAATGATTTGTAGGCCAAGTTAAATAAATACAGTGCACCGGCAATCTTAAACAGTGTGAACAGCAGCGGTGATGTCTTCACAATGATTGACAGTCCCAGTGCTGCAGCCAACGTATGTACTGTATTCCCCAGTGCCAGTCCGGCAGCGGTGTAGACGCCAGCTTTCCGGCCATTCGTAATCCCCTGGGTAACAGCGAAAATAAGATCCGGACCCGGGATAAGGATCAGTAGAATGGCAGCCCCAAGATACATAAATAGTGTAGCCATACTAAACATAGCTACCTCCTCTCTGCGAAAGCACGTTGTTAACTTGCCCGTTTCGGGTAATGGATTAAAAACAAGCTGCTTGAAAACACTAACTCCAGAGCTTATGATGGTTAAGATTGGACAAAAAAAATCGAAATTCGGAGGAGATGGAACAATGGCCCCCCCATTTAAGCCCAATCGTGTCGTAGTTATCGGTACCGGTGCAGTCGGTACAACAACCGCATATACGCTGCTTCTGCGCAGACGGATGCCTGAATTGGTACTTATCGATGTCAATCATCAGAAAGCGCTGGGTGAAGCACTGGACATGAACCACGGCATGCCGTTTGTCGGCGGTGTAAAGCTGTGGGCAGGAACCTATGAAGATTGCCGGGAAGCGGATATTATTATCGTAACCGCCGGCGCCTCCCAGAAGCCGGGTGAGACCCGGATTGATCTTTTGCGAAAGAACATCGCGATTTTTAAAGATATCATCCAAAAGATTACGAAATACAATCAGCATGCCATTCTGCTGATTGCTACGAATCCGGTAGATATCCTGGCTTATGCCACTCTTAAGATCAGCGGCTTCGACCGCAGACGGGTCATCGGTTCCGGTACAGTGCTCGACAGTGCGCGGTTCCGCTATTTGATCGGTCTTCATAAAGAAATAGATCCCCGCAGCATTCATGGTCAAATTATCGGTGAACACGGTGACTCCGAGCTTCCGGTATGGAGCCTTGCCAACGTGGCCGGCATCGATTTGGGCTTTGATGAAGCGGAACGCAAGGATATCTTTGAAGACACCAAGAACGCCGCCTATGAAATTATCGACGCCAAAGGTTCTACCTCATATGCGATTGCTCTTGCCCTGGACCGGATCGTGGTTTCTATTCTGCACAATGAAGGTTCTGTGCTGAATGTCTCCACGCTGCTGAACAACTATAACGGAGTTTCGGATGTGTTCCTTGGTGCTCCATGTGTCGTTGACCGCTCCGGCGTTCGCGAAGTCCTGGATCTGCCGCTGAGTGAAGACGAAAAGGCCATGTTCCAGAAATCTGCCGAGAAGCTCAAAGCGGAAATTTCCAAGCTTGAATTGTAACCATTTTACTGGTTAGCACGGGGCTGTCCTTGTCATTTCGATGACTGGGACAGCCTTATTTATGCTTCCGGCACGCAAAAGAAACCGCCCTTCAAGCGGATGGAATATTAAGCCCGCGAATAGAAGGACGGATTTTCCTTAAGTACTATAACATGAATCTTTTTTGCCTGACAATGACATTAATTTAATGCTTTAAATTTCCAAGAGCGTTCTGGACCCTTGAGACAGAGTATTTTGTGACTGGCAATTTGTAATACTCTTTCAGCACTTGCTCCGCTTCCTTACCGTAAATATCAAAACCATTGTTGGACGAAGCCTCTTCCAGAGCGTAGAGCTTTGTGCTCCAATCCCACCAGAAGAAACCGGCGAACCAAGGCTCATTCCAAAAGGTTTCAAGTGCCGAACGATAAAAGTTAGCCTGCTCGCTTTCCGAATGAGGCAGATCCTTATGCGTAAAGTCCCACGGCATAGTGGCACAGCCGAGTGCGCTGCGGCAGCCAATTTCGATAAAAACAAGCGGCTTGTTGAATCTTTCGGCTAAAGCCTTAAGCCGGGATTTCTGCTTCTCCCAGGCGGTGAGCATATTCTCATAGGAATCCCCCGGCACAGAGGCTACAGGATAATATGCGCTGGTTCCGATGAGATCGACCGCATCCAGCCACTGAATCCCTTCTTCTTTACCATGATTGGCGTTGTAAACGATGGGGCCGGTATACAGGTTCTTCACCTCACGGATAACTTCCCGCCATTCTGCTTCCCTATATTCTGTAGCTACCATTTCACAGCCGATACAGAACATTTCACAGCCCAGCTCCTCTGCCAGCTCCGCATAATGCTTCAAGAAATTCGTGTAGGACTCGAACCAGGCTGCCCAATAGGCGTCTCCATCCTCAGGAAATCCGATCCGAGCTCTCCAAATCCCGTCTCTGGAGTTGACTACAGGCTTCAGGCAGACCTTCAGGCCCAGCTCCTTCGCATTCCGCACCGCATGTTCAATATCCCGATCTGTCGGCGTGTAACCGTAATCAAAATGAATATCTGTTGAGAACACTGTGTCCTGCCAGGTCCAGAAGGACAATGCGATCCACTCACTTCCGGTATCCGCCAGCTTTTTCATCGAATCTGCCGCATAATCTTTCCGGTACTCTCCTCTTTTTGTTTCCCAGCCATAAGTCATTCCTTTAAAAAAAACTTCCTTCATCCCCAAGTCCTCCTACTAGTTAGTAATAACATGTTATTTCGTGTACCGGTTAACCTTAAATAATTACCAGCTATATTAAACCTCAATAACAGTTAGAATAAATCAAAAACAAAATAATAACAAGTTATTTTTGTTATTGAAGAAAGCCCTAACCACATGAGTCATTTAGCGGCATCTGGATAACAGTAGAGGAAAAGAATTGTACACTGAACTTTACGCGCTGCCCTTTTCAAGTTAGCAATTTTGCAAAAAGAGACATAGTTAACTTAACATTAATTATGTTAACTATTATTCCGGATTTATGCTTTTACCAGTGCTTCTGATGTAGAAAGAAAATTAAGCATTAGACAGGCCCCCACTAAAAACAGCGGCAGCCGTGGACGATAGTCCTGGATTGTACTTTATTGATTCGGATATCTTTGATCCACTTGTTGCGACGTTTGTTATTTTACTCACCGTTTAACAGGAGAAAGGAGGAGAGAAGAGTGCAGGCTTTGCAAGTAACATGGAAAAAGCGCCCAAACTCAGGCGCTTTAAAATAAGCTAGTATATTTATTTGATTTTCGAAAAATCAACTTTATAAGTTACTGAAAACTCTTTCCCAGCATGCAATTTTCTTCAGGTTAAAAATACCTCATTCTATGTAATGATTCCATATTACACCAATTTAAAATACTGGTATACAGTTGCAATTAATCTAAAAATCAGTGTTGATTTTTTCAAGCAGATAAGCGATGCCGATTGCATTCGACTAAAATTCCAGCCTTGTACCGTACTTGCATGCGCTCTCCCTTACAATCATTCTTTTAGAAATCGGATGGTCCTCCTTCAGCTCCAACAGATCCCAAAGATTCCCGTATAAATCCTTAAAGACAGCAACTGTCCCGTACGATTGTTCTTGCGGCTCCCTTACAAATTCAATTCCCTTTGCATTCATTTCCTTATAATCTCTCCAAAAATCATCCGTGTTCAAAAACAGAAACACCCTGCCTCCAGCCTGGTTACCGATAAACGGTTCTTGTTCAGATTTGGATGCTCTCGCGAGCACTATCGTTGTCCCGGTTGAACCAGGCGGGGAAATAACAACCCATCGTTTGTCTTGTTCAGGCTGATAGGTATCCTCAATGACTGTAAAATTCAGTTTTTCTGTATAAAATGTAATGGCTTCATCGTAGTCTTTGACGACTAAAGCGATATGTACAATGGATTGAATCATTTAATACACTCCCTTTGAATTAGATAAACGGTTCAAGCTGAACCTGCAGTCTGGACATGGCTTCTTCCTTCTCCCGGCTTGTAATATGCGTATAAACCGTTGTAGTCTGGATGGACGAATGGCCCAGCAGCTCCTGAACGGTACGCAAATCGGCCCCCTTGCGCAGCAGCATCGTGGCAAAGGAGTGACGCAGCTTATGGCTGGAGTACGGCCGGCGGTGAACCATCGGCACTTCCTGCTGAAAACGGCTAAAGGTGTCTGCAGCTATGCCCTGTATTCCCCGTATCGAGAGTCTGCGTCCTTTCTGAGAGATAAACATCGCCTCCTCTTTGCTAAGCCAAGGGGTGAGACGTTCGTTCAAGGCTTGCTGCAGAAAAGGGGCGACATCCTCCGGCACCGGCACATTGCGCCATTTGCGTCCTTTGCCAAATACACGCAGTGTACGCCGTTCTGCATTATAATCACTCAAATTCAGCGTATGTACTTCCCCCACCCGCAGCCCCATATAAGACATCAGTAAGAAAACAGCCAAATTGCGGCTCCGGTATTTACCTGCTACAGCAGACAAAAACCGCTGCAGATCCACTTCATCCAGATAGACCGGCTCACGGTTTTTTTCGGTTTTGGATTTCTTGATCCCGGCGGCCGGATTGGCTGTCAGCAATTCCAGCTCAATGAGTGCCTTAAACAAGCAATTTACCGAGGCGTGCTTGCGGTTACGCGTCGCATCACTTACCCCGCGTTCACGGACCGAGGTCAGATAGGACACTACTTGAAGCTTTTTAACGGATTCCAGACTTCTGCCATTCAGGCTCCCAAGAAACTCCCGCACATCAGCAAGATAGGATTTCTGTGTGTACGCCGTAAATCCGGCATCCTTCATCCAGATCAGAAAAGCCTCAAGCTCTTCTTCATAGTCAGGCCCCAATTCGTTCATGTATGTCCTCCTCCCCCATGATTTCAACAACCTATTGTACCACAGAATTTAATACACCTTCATTTGTATTTGTATTTCTCCACATTGCCGCATGTTTCTCTACCGTCAGCAAAAATTCCTGAAGTGCCGGCGATTTCCATTTCTTTTGATGGTAGACAGTCTGTGTAGTTACCCGCTGCGATTCATCATTCCAGTTCAGCCGGGCCAGCTTGCCGGCGGCCAGCTCGCTTCTTACCGAAATCAGCGGCAGGAATGAGATGCCGAGGCCGGACATGACACACTGCTTGATCGCCTCGATACTCCAGAATTCCAGCTTAGGATCAGGAAACACTCCTTGGCTGTTCAAATGACGCTCAAACAAGATCCGGTAGGTACAGCCTGTTTCTGTAAACAGGATGGTTTCATTCTTAAGATGCTGCGGTTCGACACTCTCCTGCTGCAGCAAAGGATGATCCGGCGGTGCAATGAGCGTCATCTCTTCATGAATCAATGTTTCACTGCACAAGTCTTTATATTCCGCCTCCGGCTGCAGCAGAAAAGCCAAATCCAGCTCACCGGAGCGGACGGACTCTGTCAGCTCCCAGCAGACGCCTGGTTTCAGTGTGATTTGAACCTGCGGATATTGTCCGCGGAATTCCTTAATGATGCCCGGCAGCCGGAAGGCGGCCAGCGATTCTGGCGCACCAATCCGCAGGACTCCCGATACCTCATTCTCTGCACGCAGGGCATTCTGGGCCAAAGAGTGCATCCGGTGAATTTCCTGCGCATAAGGCAGCAGGCGGCGGCCTGCATCGGTCAGAATAATTTTTTTGCTGATGCGGTCAAACAAAGGCTGGCCAAGCTCTGCCTCCAGTGCTTGAATCTGCGCAGTAATACTGGACTGGGCATAGTCCAGCTTTTGAGCCGCACGGGTAAAACTGCCTGCCTCCACGACTACTAGAAACGTAAATAAATGCCGCGATTCCATATGACTCTCATCAACCTTCCCGGGAAGAATGTATCATCGGTTTTTCGAATGGATAACATTCAAACTTTCCGTTTTCCCTATGGATACATTATCTGATACTCTATAACTAAATACAAGGTAAAAGGAAAGCGGGATCTTATTGATGAAGGAAACTCATACATTGCAACGAAACATCGGTATGCCGCAAGCCATTGCTCTATACATTGGAGCCGTGCTTGGTTCAGGTATATTAATCGTACCCGGACTGGCCGCGGAAATAGCCGGTCCCGCTTCCCTGCTGGCCTGGGGATTCATGACCCTGCTGATTCTGCCTCTGGCTTTGTCGATGGGGCTCCTCTCCGCTAAATTTCCAAATGCCGGAGGTGTGTCCCACTTCGTCACCTTGGCCTTCGGCCCCAAGGCCGGAGCATTGGTGGGCTGGTTCTTCCTGATGTCAGTGCCCATTGGCGGACCTGTGGCTGCACTGACGGGAGCCGGGTATATGACGGCCGCCATGGGCTGGGGGGACGGAGCCCGAATCGCTATCGCCGCCGTGATGCTTGCCATTGGCCTGATCACGAACTGGATGGGCATGCAGGTTGCAGGCAAAGTACAAATTGCCGTCGTTATCGCAATCATAGCTGTGCTGGTCTTCTCGTTTGCCACCGCACTCCCCCGCATGGAAAGCACGCATTTCACGCCTTTTGTTCCCCATGGCTGGATGAGCATCGGGCAGGCGGCAGCTATTCTCTTCTGGTGTTTCATCGGCTGGGAGGCAGTCTCCCATCTTTCAGAAGAGTTCAAGGACCCGCAGCGTGCAGCTGTTAAGGGAGTCACCATCGCCGCTATTATCGTAGGGGTGCTCTATTTCTTATCCGCACTGGCTACAGTTGGAACCCAAAGCTACCTCCGTGGAGGCGCCGATTCCTCGCTCGTCTGGATCATCAGCCAGCCGCTTGGCGCATGGGGCGGCTTCATCGCCGGGCTTACCGGCCTGTTCATCTGCACCGCGACGATTATCGCCTATTCCAGCGCTGCATCACGGGTGGCCTTTGCCTTGTCCCGTCAGGGCTATGCTCCCAAGTGGATGGGACGCCTGTCCAGCCGGTACAAGACACCCACTGGGGCTATTGGTTTCTTGATGCTTTGTTTTGCTGCAGTACTGCTCCTTTACGGCAGTGGCCTGCTCTCCATCACCACGCTGATCCAGTTCCCCAATGCCACTTTCATCCTGACGTACATTGGAGGCTGTGCTGCCGGAATCCGGCTGCTCAAAGGCAACAGGCTTGGAGTAACGATCAGCTGGATATCTTTTATCGCCACGCTGGCGGTGTTTCCGTTTACCGGGTGGGCAATACTGTATCCGCTGCTGATTACGATCGTCTTTATCATCGTCACCGTGTTGGGCAATAAACGCAGCTCCGGCAGTGGTTACTCTCAGACACTGGAACATCGTTAGTCGGCGCGCAGGACCCTTGAATAGAGCAGGCCGCACCCTCTTTGCTGAGCAAGGAGGATGCGGCCTTTTTTTTGAAGAGACTGTCCAAATAACGGAAAGGATGAGCAACAGTTTGGAGTTTATCACTCTTTTTAAGCGGTGGGAAGATCAACTGGAACGTAAGCGAATCTCTGCTGACTGAGGCGGTTTCCGGCAGTGGAAGTGCGGCATAATAATGAAGAGTAACGACTTCACGCTGTTTCTGGGACAAGCGGCTTACCGCCGCCCACAGCAGTTGTTCAGCTGCAGGGCAATGCTTTCAGCGGAATCGTATGCGGAATGCTCCTCGAACATTTCCCTGGCCTGCTGTTCAGTAATCGGACAGTCTTTCAATCGTTCTTCCTCCCCGGTTAGTCAATGAATATACGCTTTATCCCTAGTAAACCGTTCGCTTTTGGGCTAAAAGTTTTTAGGGAGGTTAACGGGGGCTGCAACGCGTTTCGTTTCAGGAAGGTCGCATCCGGTTATGGATTGAAGAGAGATAGAACCCATATTTCATTTAAGGAGACGATAAACATGCCCGAAAATAAAAAGATCGTTCTCGAACCGGCAGCGCAGAAATTTGCCGATGACAATGCAAAGCCCCCTTTCCTTCCTGACCTCGGTCCTGAAAAGGGACGAGAAACGGTGGATACCGTTCAGTCCGGTGAAATAAAAAAACCGGAGGCCGATATCCAGGATCTCTCTGTTCCCGGCGGACCCAAAGGTGAGGTACCGATCCGAATTGTTCGTCCGGTTAACTCTTCTGCTTCATCACTTCCTGTTATCTTATACATTCACGGTGCCGGTTGGGTATTCGGCAACAGCCATACTCATGACCGGCTCATTCGTGAACTGGCGGCCGGCGCGGATGCGGCCGTTGTTTTCCCGGAATACAGCCTGTCTCCGGAAGCCAAGTATCCTACAGCGATTGAGGAAATTTATACGGTGCTGGAATGGATCTCTAAGCATGGATCTGAACATGGTCTTGACGGGGGCCGATTGACTGTAGCCGGTGACAGTGTCGGAGGTAATATGACTGCGGCCATAACGCTGATGGCTAAAGAACGCAAAGGCCCGGCAATCAGCAAGCAGCTGCTGTTCTATCCGGTAACCGATGCTTCATTCGATACGGAATCCTATCACCAGTTCGCCGAAGGTTATTTCCTTCAGCGTGAAGGGATGAAATGGTTCTGGGATCAATATACAACAGATCCGCAGGAACGGGCTCAGATTACCGCTTCCCCGCTGCGGGCCAGCCTGGAGCAGCTCAGCGGTTTGCCGGAAGCCTTGATTATTACAGGAGAAGCCGATGTGCTGCGGGACGAAGGCGAAGCCTATGCCGCCAAACTGCGTGAAGCGGGCGTCCCGGTAACAGCGGCCCGGTTTCAAGGTATCATCCACGATTTTGTCATGCTGAATGCGCTCGCGGATACGAATGCCAACAAGGGAGCACTGCTCTTGGCAACAGCGTGGCTGCGGCAATAGTGCTTAAATAAACAAGATATATGTAACGTGAAATCAGGCCAGCTTCGGGTGTATTCCGAAGCTGGCCTGATGCCTTAAAAACGGCTTAATTACAGTAAAGTGTGCAGCTGCTCAGCAGTTATTTTTACACATAAAATATTTAACCGCCTCCCGCACGAATCCGCTGAAGGTGCAGAGAATCCTCCGAAATTGAATCCCATAACGAGCCCTCCTATTAAATTTTTAGTTGCCCCTTATTACCCCAATCTGGACCGGTTGAAATATTAGTTTACATATTAATTGTTATGTTAACCAATAAACAACTTCCTTATTTTAGAAACTTATTAAGCATTTATACGTCTAACTAATATGAACATTCACAAGGAGATGACTCTTTTGCCACAAGTAAAAAAAATTCTCACATCACTTCTCGCTGTTTCCCTATTATCATCCGGTACCACCCTAACGTTACAAGGAATGGCTACAGACACCGCCTATGCAGCATCCAGCGCCACTTCTGTGAAAGCCGCCAAGGACACCTCTCTCCCTTTGAAGTGGTCTGTCGCAACAGATGGCATTGGCATGTATGACAAGTTGCCCATCTTAAATGGAATCCTCTTTTATACCGCCAATAATACATTGTACGCCAAAAATATAGCTACCGGCCAAGTGAAATGGTCCTACAAAAATGGCGGGGAGCCGCAGATCCTTACGAACAGTTCCATCTTCTTTATCGATAATCACGAACAGCTCGTAAAAGTATCCGCTGACACGGGGAAGCTGCTGTGGAAGGTTAAAGTGTCAAAGCGACCGATAGAAGTCGGAGCACAGGCCCACCTGATTAACGGAAAAGTGTATTTCTCCAATGAAAGCGGCGGCGTAGCTGCCTATCATCCGGTGACAGGCAAGAAAATTTGGGAGAATATGAATATCCCCATGTATGTAGGCACCATTTACGGAGAATATAAAGGCGTACTCGTCGTCTCCAGCACCGTCGATAATACACGCACACAATTTTACGGACTAGATCTTGCTACTGGCAAGAAGTTATGGAGAACTGAGGGCCTTTATAGTTATGTAGGTGTTCAGGAGGGACATTTGGTTCTGCAGAAACAAGTCAAAGAACAATATGATGCTGAAGCCACTCCCGTTCCGGGTCATCTATTAACACTGGTTCAATTGGACCCGGCAACAGGCAAAATATCAGGCCAAGAAGACTACCAGCCTCTGAATAACATCGACAGAATGAGCAATTACTACACTTCCATTCAGAATCCTTATATCTACACGGTGGCTGGGAATCTTGATAAGGATGAATATACGCTAACACGGTTTACACGCGGCCAGAGCAAAGAAACAGCAACAAAAAGCTACGAAAGTTATGGCAGATGGCTGGCCGGTCCCACAAACGGAATGGCTTTCTTTCAAAAAGGAACCCAAATCACCGGAGTCAATCTTCAGAATGACCGTGTTGTGAAGTTCGACAATCCGGCAAGCAAGGTTGAACTGCTGCAGCGGGTCGGCAAGGCTGTATTCACTATTTACGAGAACGGGTACCTCTCCATTAATCATGCAGATACCGGAGCCTTGTTCGGGATTATCAAAACCGGAGCCGGCTACCACTATTTTGGCAAAGTTACGATCGAAAAGGGAATCGCACTGATCCCGACAGAACGTAAATTACTGGCCGTAGCCCTGCCTAAAGAATTGCAGTAAATGATCTTTACGTTTAGCGGCTCCTGCGAAGAAACTCCCCGATTCTCCGGGCAGCTTCCAGGAGCCGCTTTTCTTCTTCAACCAGCGCGATTCTGACGAACCCTTCTCCCTGTGAACCAAAAGCATCCCCCGGGATTACAGCAACACCAGTCTTCAGCAGCAGCTCTTGAGCGAACTTGCGTGATCGGCTAACTTCACCTGGAGTTCCCCAAGCCTCCGGAAGCCGTGCCCAAACAAACATTGTCGCTTTAGGCTTAGCAACAGACCAACCTTCCAAAGACAAAGCTTCAATAAACACATCGCGTCGATGCTCATAAAGCGGAGCTACCTCCAGTTTATCCCCTCCAGCTATCGCCAGCTCCAGCGCAAATGCCGCAGCCTCCTGTATCGGATTAAATACCCCATAGTCTACATTGCTCTTCAGTTCACGGAGTGCTCCGACAGCTTGGCGGTTGCCGGTCATAAAACCAACGCGGCATCCCGCCATATTAAAACTCTTGGAGAACGAATGAAATTCAACCGCCGTCTCTAGTGCTCCAGGTACTTGCAGGATACTTAACGGACGGTAGCCGTCAAACCCCATCTCCGAATACGCCAAATCATGAATAACCAGCACCTCCCATTTCCGGGCTAATGCAATCAGTTTCTCCATGTAAGCCAGATCGGCCGTAACCGAAATCGGATTGCCGGGAAAGCTGAGCAGGATAAAAACCGCCTGCTGCCATATCTCATCAGGAATGCTGTCCAGATCAGGCAGAAAGTCATTTCGCTCCAGCAGAGGGAGATGCCAGGCCTTGACCCCTGCAATCGCCAGTGAACCGGAATAAATCGGATAACCCGGATCAGGGACAATCGCCAAATCTCCGGGGTTGCAAATGGACAAAGCAAGATGGGCCAGCCCGTCCTGGGAACCCATCAGCGCCACCAGCTCTTCCTCATCATCCACTTCAACATCAAACCGCCATTTCATCCAGGCTGCCGCTTGCTTGCGGAACAAGCCGCTTCCCTTGGAAGCGGGATAGGAATAACAGTTCTCTCTGAGAACTGCATTACTTAACGCTTGGCGAATTTCAAGAGCAGGTGCCTGATCCGGACTGCCGATCCCAAGGTCGATGACCTCGATGCCCGACCTCCGTGCTTCTGCTTTCCATTCGGATACCTCCGAGAATATGGAAGAACCCAAATGCGATAGTTTATCCGATCGCCATCCCCGTTTAGAACTGCTGTATGTCAAAATCAAAACCCCCAGCTGTTTTTCCAATTAGTATAGCATGATTTCTTTCACCCGGTTTTACACAAAGCTCACATCAGAAGGGCGCAAACAATTAAAACCATATTATATAATTAATACCTTATAAATCCAATATCAGCCCTCAAATCGGCACAAGCAGATGGTTAGATGAACCTATTAAAATGGATCTCAGATGAAACAGCGTATAATTTATGTTATACGCTGTTTTTCCAGGGCGAATTTGGGCCATTCTACTGGGGTTTTCACTATCCAGTCAATAAGATCTTTCTCCTAAGCTGAGAATCTTGCTAAAGAGATAAACAGCCGCCAGAATTATTGGCGGCTGCGTGTGATTACGTATTTACCTTGTGCTCTCCTGTTTATTGAAAATCCGCTTTACTTCGCTGGCAGTTTCAATAACCGGTATAATACCGTCATCCCTTCGGCACGTGTTGTCTTCCCATCCGGTTTAAACATCCCCCCGGGTTGGCCTTCGATGAGGCCGAGTGCTGCCGCTTCATTCACGGCTTGCTGTGCCCAGGCTCCCATTCGCCCGGCGTCCTGAAATGCCGGGGTCGCACCAGTTACTGCCGCGCCTGCGTTGCTCAAATGATATGCACGCATAATCATTACAGCCATTTCCTGCCGCGAAAGGGAATCCAGCGGCCGGAATGCCCCGCCGGCTCCTCCTATAATTCCAGCTGCGGCAGCGGCATTTACTCCCACCGCGTACCATGCGTCTTCAGGGACATCTGTGAACACGGCTGTTTCTTCCATTTTAAGATTCAACAGTCGGTCCAGCATCCCCGCGAACTCTGCACGGGTCAATATCTGATTCGGAGCAAATAAACCTTCGTCTGTTCCAGTCGCGATATTTCGGGCAGCCATCACTTCAATGGCATGCCGGGCCCAGTGAGAGTTCAGATCTCCAAAGGTCTTGGTGGATTTCGCCAGCAGATAAGCTCCCCATTGAGCCGGCTGGAATTCTATACTTCCACCCGTGATCTTACTGTCAAGATACCGCCAGCTCCCCTGTTCATCCTGCACGTAAATCACGAGCTTATCCGTATCACTTTCTTTATTAGAAACCGGTATTTGTGCGTTCAGAGCAAAGGAGTTCTTTTCCAACGGATCAAGATTTTTAACTGACGAAGTAATAGTATACAGAATACGCCCTTCTGTATTTGCAGGCTGATCCACCGCTGCCTTTTGGGTAAATGTCAGCGTGACCTCTTCCGCTTCGGCCGACAATAACTGCTGCGCGGCTATCGTCCATTTCGAACCCCGGTCAAGAATTTGCAGTGGTTTACCGAGTTGAACCGCCAAGCGGATGACAGATTGCGGAAACCATACAGATATAGCGCCAGCTGCAGAACTATCAACATCTTTAAGATCTATACTTAATACAGCGACTTCAGCATTGTTCAATTCCTTGAGTGCCCATGCTTCATCTACTTTAAGCAGATCCGGCTTTGCGGCTGGCGGGACAACAGCACTCTGGAACTCGGGATTGTTACCAGCAGGTGGGGCTGTATAAATCTGCCCAGCCGAAACCTTAGCCTGGGCAAAACCGATAATTTGCCGGCTTTTATTGATCTCATAGACTGCAATATACGAACCCGCTGCAACAGCGATATCTTCCCCCGGCTTGTAGCTGAGTACTCCGGCAGGCAGGAAATCTCCTTTAACCGGAACTGCTATAGCATCGGCTGATACTTGCACAGCTATACTGTTGAGCGGATCATAGGTCGCCGTTTGTACCGTGGCCGTGCCCTGCGTTTTGCCGGGTACAATATCTATTTCGAGCATCCTGACGGGATATGGTGCTACCTCTCCCCGCTGCAGCAGCTTTGAGCTGAAACGGAAGATTGTCCCCTTTTCGTCCGTCTCATAAATTGCGATATACATTCCAGCTTCCACATCGGCTAGCTCGAAAGGCAGGGCGGAAACCGGAACCGCTTCAGCAGGTACACGGTCAAGCACAATGTCCGGAGTATCCAAAGGCTTCACCGAAACGATTCGCTTTAACTCATGATAGACTTCATCATAAACTGCAGTTTTGACCAGAGCTCTGCCGGGTACACTTCCCGGACTAACTTCAATCGGAGCCACAAGTGGAGGAGCCGCAGTGTCAAACGGTGTCACCGCAACCTCCATCGATTTCCCGCTCTCTCCTGCCGTTTCGCTGGCCGAGGTCACTGTTACATAATAGGTGGTGTCGTTGGCAAGCTCCTTCACTGATAAATAGGTGCTTGTTGCAACGCCTACCGGTGCACCGTAGCCCTCCCCTGCGGTACGCATATAAATATTATAATGATCCGCTTTGGGAGAGGCAGACCAGTTCAGTTCAACCCCGCGATCCCGCGCGCTTGCTGTAACATTCAGCGGTACTGCCGGAGCCGAACCACTGTCATCGAACTGCATCACAACCGTCCTGTAATCTCCTCCTGACTGTGCCATATCCGTGAATACAGCATAGACAATGCCGTCTTCGACATATAGCGAGGTATGATCCACCGCTCCTTTGGAAAAACTTTTGTTCCCGACAAATTCCCAGCCGGTATCTCCTTTGCCGGTATATTTCATTACAATGGCTTTTCCGCCATTTTCCGCTGACCTGAACAAGATGTAGGGTATGCCCTGATCTATAAAAAGACGGGTATAATTCAGGTCGTTATCGGGATTCCCTTCAAAATTTTTGCTGCCGACATAATCCCAGTTCTGCCCGTTAAATTTGACCAGATTCGGCCCCACATCCCGAAAAGCCAGATAAGGCGTTCCCTCGTACACAAATACCGATGTCCACTTGACGGCTTTCGCAGTTGTCATGTTCTTGGTAAATCCGCGTCCGCCTAAAGCTACCCACTGGCCGCCATCATACATCATGACAGTTCCTCGGTTGGCGTTATTATCACGGAAAGCGACATAGGGCGTGATTCCGTCTACAAATAATGATACATAGGTTCCTGCCGCACCTACGGATATGATTCCGTCCCCGACAAGCTCCCAGCCAGTGTCGCCTTTACCGCTATATCTCATTACCATCGCACCCGGCTCTTGGCCATGAGCAGGCTGGACGTTAAAAGCAACAAAAGGTATACCGTTCTTATCAATAGCCAGAGCTACATTATCAACCAGCTTGTCGATGATGCTTCTCCCTCCGACGGGCTCCCATTTGGTTGCACCCTTCCCTGTATATTTCATGACTGTAACACTGTTATGGATATCGGTAGATGCGACATACGGCACGTTATTAAAGAAAGCCAGCGAAGTATATCCAACGCCGCCTTCCAGAAATCCCGGGCTTCCAACATACTCCCATCCGGTAGGCGTATGTTTTTTGACGGACACTTTTCCATTCTCTACGATGGCCAAAAAAGGTGTGCCGTCATTTACGATCAAAGAGTTGTCCATAGTGGCAGAGCTGGAAACAGTTCCTAAAGATTCCCATACGTTCAGACCCGGAGTAGCGTTGACCTCTGCAGATTCGGCTTCATCGCTAATCCCATTCTCATTAAAAGCCCTCACCTTGAAGTAGACTGTCTTGCCACTGGTCAATCCTTCGGTCAATGTATAGGTTGTAGAGCTGTTCCCGGTAACTACAGCAGCCGGTGTATCCGGATAACTGCTGACTTCCGTATCACGCTGGTAGATGTAGTAACCCGTTGCATCTGCTCCAGTAGCGGCAGTAACCGGATCCCAGCTAATGTTTACTTGTGCATTATTGACCGAAGTGGCCTGTACATGCAGTGGAGCAGCTGGCGGCAAGGCCAACGGCGTTATCTTGATTTCATTGGAATAACGTCCATCCACCGTACGGATCATAAACCGGTAGGATGTATTATTTTCAAGCCTCGGAATCACATCACTTCGTCCTTCTCTGCCAACAGAGCTGAACTGTACCCCGTCTTTAAAAATAATGTATCCGGTAGCCTTTTCTGCTGCGTCCCACTCCAGTTGAATTGCCGAATCCCGTACTTGCCCCCAGAGTTTGAAATCGGCATCGTTGTATTTGATGATGGATATGGACCCGGTCTTACCATCTTCTACGTAGCTGACATATGGTACTCCATCCCAGACTGTCATATCAGATAGACTCTGAACTGTTACGGATAATGATCCTCCAAGCTTATTCCAGGTGTAGCTCCCATCTAGGAGCTTGCTTAAGCTTTTGGCAGATACGGTGTTGGGTTCTGTATAATCCCGATACATGGCATACACCTTTCCGGCATCCGCAGATAAGGTGTATGAGCTTACTCTATTATCGGAGACCGAATTTCCAGCCTTCGTCCAATCTCCCAATAATTCACCCGCTGAATGCTCCATAACTGTCAGCCTGTTGCCGTTCGCGGAACTGTCTACATATCCGAAATATAATATCCCGTCTTCGACGATTAACTTAGGCATGCTAAGCGCTCCACCAGTGAAATCCTGGTTGCCGATCCGTTCCCATTCCTTGCGGTCCGGATTGTATTTCTTCACAGTTGCTCTCTGTGCATTGTTGCTTGAAATATAGCCTACATATAAAATACCATCGTCATCTATTGCAAAAGGGGCATCACTGCTCGGATGGCTTCCCTCAGGACTGGGTATCAACGTCCATGCTCCTGCAATGTATTTTTTGATCTGCCACACTTTTTCACCCTTAACGACTCCCGAATACGCCACATATGGGGTTCCATCCACTATCGTTAAGGATATGTGCTCAAGCGTGGTGCTTTCACTGACAAAGACAGGCCCTCCGAGAGTCTCCCATCCCTCTTCCGCCAACTTGCTCACATGCAGTTCATTCTTATCTCCCCTATAAGCCAAATAAGGTATATCATTGTCAATTACGAAGGAGCTGGTCACCGAAGCCTCCGGCATCGGGATTGCCTCCGGCGGAGTAGGAAGCATCTTCCATTTCACTCCGTCATACTTTTGAATGGAAGGAATGCCGTTTCCGCTTTTATAAGCAGCGAGATATTTAATGTACAGTTCGCCCTTGCTGTTATAGGCTATTTCCGGATGGGCAGCTTTCGCAGCAATTTCCCTATTGCCTTCATATATCCAGGTTCCCTCCGCTTCCAATCCTGCCGCGCTGCTCTGGCTCCTCCCGAAGCCCTGCACCAGCATTGCCGCAGAGAGCAGAACGATCAGTAAGCTCCTGCACCATCTATTTCCCTTCACTCTCACTTTTCCATCTCCCCTTGTCTTTTGTATACGTTACATTGGATTGCCTGCACCTATAAAAAATCGGCCTTCCCTGCAGTATTAAGCAAAGAAGGCCGTTCAATGGAACGCTCACTAATGCAGGCTGCAACAGCGGCAATTCCCTAGATCATGACAACTCAGTAAGCATAGCCGCCGGTAAAGGTACCAGAGGTGTATAAGTCAATGCGGTTAATGTTAGAGAGAAAATAAGGAATATTCGTCTCTTGCGCTGCTAAAGTTCCAAACAGCAATCGAATACTATCCTCACCACTGCCGTTGATATCAGTAGCCAAAATTGCCGGCACTAAGGTTCCGGAGGTGGCAATGTCCGGATTCGCGAAGGTATAACGGCTGGAGAACAGCTGAGTCCCCGGACTGTTGAAGGTTCTGGTGTAGTTAGGTCCAACCAGCGAGGAGAAAGTTACACTAATTACATCGGAGTCTACATCGACACTTAACGCTTCGTTGTCTATAAGACTTTGGAACAGTTCGAGAACCGGACTTCCGTAGGCAGTATACGCTGCGTTCGTGAGATTGTTGCGATTGCCTGTATAGTCAAAATAATCTGCATTGGCATTAATATCTGTAGATGATATTGTCCCTACAAAAGTGCTGTCTAAATACAAATCAATAGAGCTGGTAGGTGCTGCTAAGACCTCTTCCGGCACGAGTAAACTTGCCGCAGAGACCGACACCGTAAACAAGAGACCAAGAATCATGAGACCTAATCTTCTGCCGAATATGTGGGTGCGTGATAAACTAATCATCTTCCACTCCTCCTAGATTATATTTGTACAGACGGAAAATTCCGCTGCGCAGCCTCTTCTTGAATCTCTATGAAAATTCGCTATTTCGAATCTAATTATGTTTTATTATATCTATTTATATCTATATATAACGTAATATTTGTTACACTCTAGTAAATAAATTTCTAAATCAAATTAAAATATAATAAACCATTGTGCTTCAACAGGTTAAAAAATGAATCCTGTTCAAGCAGAACCGTTAGTTCACTCTAGGCATAAGATAGGATATCAATAGCGAAGGTGGGCGAATTTTATGTCCAAGAACAAACGCGGCAAAGCATTATGGCGGACTCCCTCCCGGAGCAGAGGAACCTGCCCGATCTGTGGCAGCACGCGAATCAAGCTGCTCTATATCGGCAAAGGTGTTGCCGGCGAGAAGCTTGAAGTCTGCAAGAAATGCGAGGGCAAACAAGCAGGTTGAAAAGATTTAGCCGGGGAACGTAATCTTCTTTCTGAATCACAAGACAGGAAGAACAAAGGGGAGTGCCGCATCTTCGGCACTCCCCTTTGTTCTTCTAATTAATTCAATTCATGCTGCGGCACCCAATTACGGACACCGTTATCTTCAAGAATTCCCAGAGTAACATCCGAGATGCGGCCAAATTCTATCACTGGCAGGGGAGGCATTGAATTAACCTGCTCTCTTCTGCTACACGCCCATTTCAATACAATGTGATGGTATGTTCCCCGCTTGCCGTATCCAGAATCACTTTCCGCTCATGTTTCCAGGTAGGGCTGCTCAGCCCAAGCACCGTATCCGGATCCCGATCCTCACCGCGAATCATAACCCAGTAGTCCTGATTTTCCAGCTTATGCATGAATAATCCAAAATAGCGGCTCCGGTAAAATTCAGCAAAATATTGGCTTTCCCCTAGTGTAGCGATCCGGTATTTCACAACCAGCAGCTCTTGATTCCGGGGGGATTGCAAATATTCATATTGCCAGCCCATAAACGACGAACAAAAGTATTTCACCCCGAACAGCAACAGGATTAAGGAAACCGACAGGATCAGGAGCAGCTGTTTTTGGAGCAGAACCAGTGACACACTTAGCAGGATTACGTGATAGAGGACGATATATCCCCCCGACGGGTGAAACCGCGGTCCAGGCGAATAATCCAACAGCCCAAGAAGGACAAGTAGTACATCGGAAGCAAGTAAGATTCCAAGTAAAAGAAATGCTATTTTTTTGCGGGCAGTCAGCTTGGACAACATAAGGCCCTCCCTTTTCCAATCAGATATATGCCTAATGATATAAGCGGGAGCACATGGAATAAAGAGAAATTACCAGGTTTTTCTTTCCTGTTTTATTGTGAATCCGGCAGGTTTAATTGCCAGGTTATTCATGCTTCACATACGGGTCTCCGGGAAACCCGGTTTGATCCACAGCCTGGAGATGTCCAGAAAACCAAAGGATCCCGTATGCAAGCCGAACAGACTCTGATTCAGCTGGGCTCTTTTGTTCATATGACAGCCATAGAGGACCCAACAATTCTCGCGCAGAATCGCTTCCGTCCGCTCCAGAAGTTCGCCTCTGCCTTCTGCAGGCAGTTCTGCAAAATGCTCCAGTTCCCGCTGTAATTGGTCCCGCTGACAGTCCTGAAGCAACGCGTGCAGATGGTTAGACTTGTTCACAAAGTAATTAATCATTCCCCACTGCCAATCATCTTCGAGCACCTCTTCCGCAAACAGGAAATCCGCCTGCTGCTTGACTTCCTCCATATTGTATTCCTTGTAGGATATCAGGCAAACATGCAGACCGATTTGCTCCGCACGCTGCTGCAGCCACCAAGCTTCTTCAAGCTCATCCTTTCTGGGAACATAAGCAAGCGTAATCTCTTCTCCGCTGTACCCGCTGGATTCCAGCAGCTTCGCCGCCTCTTCAAGTGAATGCTCTTTCCAGATTATACGGCGGCTGTTCCATGGCAGGAAGCTGTCCGCCGGTGTAATCCGGTTACCGCCCAGTTCCCTGATCAGCGCAGATGGATCATAAAGAAGACGCATCGCCTGGCGAAAAAGCGGATTATGCTGAATGCCCTCTTTGCGAAAATTTACGATTATATATCTGCAACCCAGCGCCGGGTAATCAATACTGTTGCCGGAGCAACCATCCGAATAGGAGCCTGAAACTGCGGCATCCGGCAGCTGGTATTGGCGTGCACCGGAGCCCTGATCCGGCAAATACCAGATTTCGACCCGGTCCAAGAGCGGACGAATACTGTAGTAATCATCAAAGGCTGCAAGCACAAGCACATCTTCATTCAAATTCATCAGCCGGTAGGGACCTGTTCCAAGAAGTTCCTGGTCATTATCAGCATCAAAGGGCAGAATCGACATGTGAATGGAGCTTAAGAGATGAAGAAAAAAGAGATTAGGCGACGACAGATTGAAGCGGATCCGGTGATCCCCCTCAAGCTCTACTTCTTCAATCCCCCGAAAGTGCCATAATGCCGAACTGTCCAACTCCACCAGCCGCTGCAGCGTACTTTTCACATCCCGCGAGATCATCACTCTGCCGTGATGGAAACGAACACCTTTGCGCAAATAGAAGATATAGCTGGTATGGTCCTCATTCGCTTCCCACATATGGGCCAGAGCCGGATGAAAGGAATCGCTGACGGCATCATATGTAACTAAAGTACTGCAGATTTGTCCGATCAGATAGGCTTCAAAAGCTGTGTACACAAAAGCGGGGTCAAGCTTCTCCATGCTGCGGTTGCGGGTAATCCGCAGGACATCAAGTCCTGTGGTCGATTCTGTCTCGCTCTGATAGCCCATCTGTTTATTTAACAAGGTTAATAACCTTTCCTTTAACGGACCTTTGACCTCAGGCAGCCCAATTAACTCGATGGCCTGCTTTATTTTCCCGCTGCTAATCAGCTCCAAAAGGTAATTCTCCAATATCTCTTCCACAGTGCGTAAAAACGTCATCGCCGAGGTATGGCCTCTTCCCCGTCCTGCCTGCCACTGGATGAACCCCTTCTCCTCGAGCTTGCGCAAAATAAATTTCACGTTGCGTGGCGTACAGCACAGCACAGATGCCAGCAGCTCAATTGTCACCGGAATAGGCATATGAATAGTAAAGGGATTATTAATCTCCGAGGCAACCCGTAAATAATGTGTGACGTTATTGTCCATGATCCATGCTCCTTTAAAGGTGAAACGGGGAACGCAAACCTTACACTTTTACTTCCCCCTTTTATCATTACAATTATACATAAAGCAGCTTCGATTAGCAGGTTTAAAAATTCAGCAACCAGAGTAGGAGATTCACATTATATGAAACAACATTTGCAGCACATCCATCCCTTAGCCTGGACCATTATTATCGGGACAATGTTCGGACGCCTGGTTACCTCCATGAGCATTCCCTTCTTATCCATCTATCTCACCCAGGTGCTTGGCGCTTCCGCGACACAGACTGGTTTTACGGTAGCTGTAAGCTCACTGGCTGGCGTCCTGGTCAGTTTCTATGGAGGTTATATCTCTGATGTTATCGGGCGTAAAATCGTAATGCTGGTCTCGGTCTTCGGCTGGGCCTGTGTATTCTTCGGCTTCTCTGCCGCCCAGCATTTATGGGTATTCTTCCTGGTTAATACGCTAAACGGCCTATGTCGTGCCGTATTTGAACCTACTTCTCGCGCCTTACTGTCGGATATTACCCCACCGGACCATAAACTGCTCGTGTTCAATTTAAGATACGCCGCCGTCAATCTGGGTGTTGTTTTTGGTCCGATTATTGGCCTGCAGCTGGGATCTGCAAAATCGACCTTCCCGTTTCTGATTGCCGGAATTGTGTATATTGCTTATGGGCTTGTGCTGTTTATGCAGTTCCGCATCCATCATTCCACTCTTCCGCAGCGTTCCGAAGTCCGTGCTCCGAAGCTGCGCGAAGCGCTGGCAACAACCACCCGGGACCGGGTATTCCTGCCCGTACTGCTGGGTACAATCTTCTGTGTGCTGGGATACGGGCATTTCAGCTCCACACTGGCCCAGTATTTAGCAATGAATACCCATTTCACGAACGGAGGACAGGTATTCTCCTATATGCTGTCTCTAAATGCCGTAACCGTATTGGTGGTCCAGTACCCGATTGTCCGCACGGCAAGCCGATTCTCACCGATTGTCCCTTTGATTCTTGGGAATCTTTGCGTAGCGCTGAGCCTGCTGCTGTTCGGAATTGCCGGTGGAGTGGCACTGCTGATGTTCAGTGTCGTATTGTTCACCATAGGCGAGGTACTGCTCTTTACGATGATGGACATGCTCATTGACCGGATTGCCAAACCGGAATGGAAAGGTACGTATTTCGGAACCATAGGCTTTAATAATCTCGGCAATGTAATAGCTCCTATTCTGGGCGGACTGCTGCTGGATCAATTCGGCGCCGCAAATGGACCGGCTGTCTTTGTGCCCCTGGCCTTAACCACCGCCTTAGGACTGCCTTTCCTCATTACCGCCCACAAACGACTTAAGATCAGAGAAATGGGCGCTGGTGATGTAAACATATAGAAACCAAAAACCCGGATAAGCTTAGAGGCTTGTCCGGGTTTACTAATGGTGAACATTGCACACGCAGAGTGAAATTTGTTCGTTTAATCACACATTAAAGACATATTTTGAAAATAGCCCCCAGTAATCGTAATCATATTCTTGCGGATAGCTTATCAAGTGTTTTGAACGATAAATCCAAGTTTTAAGATACATGCCCATCTCTTAATTTCCTCTTGAGTCGGGTTCCACGCATGTAGAATATCACTGAACAAAATCCAATCCCCTTCAGTTATTGTTTACATAATATTATTTATGTTACCTTATTCTTATAAACTTTCTTTCTGGTATTCAATGTCATCCGGTTCAAGAGTTCCGTTCACATAAGCATACCTCATCAACACATTTCCAATGAACATCCCGGGGGAAATCTGGATAGACAGTTCAGCCATAAGTACATGATCCTGAATAAAGTATCTGATAATGTTCCCGACAACCGGTTGATCAAACCATATACCTGCATCACTTTCATTGAACTTAAAAGGATAATCCTTGCCTGAAACTGAGATCGTGTATTCCCGCTCGCCGTTTCCCTTTTGCAGCACAGAGGAAATTTCATTTCTTACGCTATCTTTAGGATCGGAAACCGGAATCTCTGTGAAATCAGCAGTCAATACATGAACCTCCGATTCATGCACACCTGTACCAGTGGCTGTCGTAAGTACAACAGCAATTTCATCTCCCTCTATGCCGTTCAAATCACTGAGGATGACCTTCGGATAAAAAGAGGGGTTGGAGGTATTGCTCCATTCATAATCTCTGGACTCATTATCGAGCTGAACTATCAACGGGGAGTAGCCGCTCTCCGGCTTGCTGATCCCGTACACAGCGATTTTCTGAGCTTTATCTTCCGTCAAAAGAACCTTATGATCACCCGCACTATTATTCTGCTCCGCATTCCGGGACTTGTCCGTTGTACATCCGCTAAGTAAAATAACCCCTGCTGCTATAGCGATAGCAATCTTGTTCACATCACTCCTCCTCGCATTGACCCCAATAGGATTGATAAAACATCAATGCTTAAATTATCGCATAAGCTTTTGAGTATAATGTGTAATTTTAGTTGCAAATCATTTAAATTCCAGTAACTATTTGCCGAGCTTGATCATAGGTACTTATGCTGCAAAGCAGTTATTTTCTCCTTAATGTACTCTCTAAGTAGAAACGGCTCAATAATCTCGGTATCGGTGAGCAGCGCCAGCGCCTTCAGACAGGCATTCTCATAGCTGTACATATTTACGGTCAATAGAAGAAATCCATCCTCTTCAACCTCATGCATAACCTCAAGCCTGTTCACAAGTTCCTGCTTACCCTTTTGTAGGCGTAGGACCACCGGATAGTGTTCTTCTGCCCTCCGGCTTTGTTTAAAGCTCTGCTCCCCGCTGCTCCAATACTTCTCCAAAGAAAACTCCGCCGGGATTCCATATTCTTCTTCCAGTAATTGTACCGCTTCGAACCGCTCGCATTTAAAGGTGCGCATCCCCTCTGCCTCTTCGCAATAAGCGACCAGATACCAAGCCCCTTGTTTGACTACGAGGCCGTAGGGCAGCAGTAACCGGGAAGAAATTTCGTTATTGACCTTTCGGTATTGAACGCTAATCTTTTGTGATTTCCACAGTGCAGCACGCAGAGTCTCCAGACACGGCACCGCATTCTGTTCCGTCCACCAAGGGGTATCCTCGAAATAAAAGACATTTTGGGCTTTGCGGATATCCTCCTGATAAGCAGCTGGCAAGGACTTTTCCAGCTTTAATAACGCGTTCCTCAACTTGAGGCCCGATTCGCTGTTCCTTCCTGATTGAAAGCCCATTCCCGTTAAATAGAGCTGAATCATCTCGTCCCCGTGCAGCTGCCGCAGGTTGACCGTGTAGCCCTCCATTAGCGAAATCCCGCCATTCGGTCCAGGTGCAGATACCATGGGAATTCCAGCCTCCGCCAGAACGTCTATGTCTCTATAAATGGATCGTACCGAGGTTTCTAGTGCGGCCGCCAAGTCACTTGCTTTCATTTTCCCCCTGGATTCTACCAGTAGCAATATCCCAATCAAGCGATGCAAGCGCATATATTCCCTCCTATCCTGCCCACGTAATTATTAGGGTTTTGAAGCTTCTCGAATTCTTGCCACTCTGTTGTCAACAATAGCAGTGTACTATGAAATATATCAGAGAGAAGGAGCTGCTGCAAATGAATATTGGCATATTAGGAACAGGTTTCGGAGCATATCATGCCGCCATATTAAAGAAACTGGATAGCGTTGACCGGGTTGTCATCTTCGGGAGGAACGAAGGCAAGCTGCATAAGCTGAAGGAAGAGCTTGGGGTTGAGATCACATCATCTATAGAGGACATTATGCAAGATTCCGGACTGGATATCATTGATATCTGCCTGCCTTCCCCACTACATAAGAAATACACTCTAGAGGCACTGAAAGCCGGCAAACATGTATTTTGTGAAACTCCGGTTGTGCTAAGCTTAGAAGATGCGACGGCAATGAGAGAGGCTGAGCTTCAATATGGGAAAAGAATTTTCGTCAATCAGTTCATCAAATTTGATCCGGCCTATCAATATCTGTATGAATCCGCACGACTGGAGAAGTATGGCAAGCTGCTGCATGTGTCTGTCAAAAGAGAAACCCCACCACTTTGGGGGAATCTGGGGCTTGACACCCTCCCTACAAATCTGATGATCCATGAGCTGGATTTCATCACCTGGCTGCTGGGTTCAACTGCTCCCTCCTACGTATGGGGAACAAATGGCGGCAAGGAGGAACAAGCGCTGGTTCGTGTATCCTTTGAGGAATCCGGGGTCTCGGCGGAAGTTACCGTTTCTTCGCTTATGCCTGATTCTTACCCCTTTACAGTTGGATATGTGGCTTTCTTTGAGCAGGCGAAGCTGGTCTTTCATGAAAGTGATGACATGCAGGGAAACATCGATACTGCATTGTATGAATACAGCAAGGCCGGCAAGCAAGAGATCGTTCTGGAGAAACAGGATCCATACAAGCAAAGTCTCCAGCATGCGATTCACTGTTTACAAGACGGCTCGGAATCCGTCCTTTCGCTGAATCTAGCACTCCAGTCCATGGAAATAGCGCTTGATCTGAAGCAGCGGTTAACCGGCTCTACAGACTAAGCACGAAATCAGTGAATTAATGTTTAATGATCGGGGCTGTGCCCCGGTCTTTTTCCTGGGTTTAGTATGCAAGTTCGCTGTGTGTAAGGTATGCTCTGGAGTATCAAGGGAACGGTGTAGTAAAGATTTTCTATTGTGAATTTTTCATATGTTGAAATATTATCTTAAATTCAAGTATCAGACTGGCCTAAATAAAAGAAACAGCGGCAGTCATGGACGAAATAAACTCCTAGACTGCCGCTGTTTTTTGAGCTAACGTATTCCTTTAGCTGAATGACCTGTCTGAGATCGGTTTAAAATGCTGCCAACGACACAAATATCAAAATAGATGGACTCCGTCTCTACCGGAAATTTTCTACACGCTCATGCAGAAAGGCGTCTAACGTGCGTGGCTCTCTGCCGAGCAAGCGCTTCACAGTGTCATTTGGACTTTCTGGCACCAGCCTAGACATGGTTTGAATTTCCACAACGTGGTTCGCGAGCCAAGGAGGCATATGCCCGTGCTCGATAAGATTACGGAGTAGTACTTGGGGTTCCATGTTGATGTAACTTATCGGCCGATTAAGCAGGGCGGATAGCTGACTCGCGATCTGGGGATAACTGAAAATCTCCGAACCAGTAAGCGTATATATTTGGCCTGATACCTCGCGGTTGGTTAGAACTTCTGCGGCAACATCTGCGATATCGCGACAGTCAATGAAGTTACACGGTGAATCGCCCATGGAGCCGAAAAATACATTTTGGGTTGTGATCGTTGGTGCAAGGCGTAATAAGTTTTGCATGAACGCATAAGGGCGCAACACGGTGTGGGTGAGACCTGATTCCCTCAGCGTTTTCTCGATTTCTTGATGCCAGCCCGCCACTGCCACTGGAGAGCTCTGCTCAAAGGCAGGGCTGGATATTTTTACGATGTGTTTGATTCCGGTTTCGGCAGCAATCTGAATGATTGAAGTTTCCAATTCGATTTGTCTTGGACTGTTGGACATGGCAAGGAAGAGCTGGCTAGCACCTGTAAACGCGCGGCGCAGCGATTTGGGGTCGGAAGCCTCCACCAATGCGACCTCTATAGTCGATCGGCCTTTTTCTCCAATCTGATCACGCAACTTCTCCGGCTCTCTGCTCAGCGCCCTGACAGGTACGCCAAGATCAACCAAACGTTCCAAAAGCGCACTGCCTATCGTACCTGTTGCTCCCATAATAACTATCATTTTTTCCTTCTCCTTTTGGATGAAAAATTAGTTGTGACCGCAAGACGCCACCGCCATGTCACTATCGTGCTTGCTATGAATCCGGACAACGGGAAATCGATCCAGACACGATCGGCCCAGGCCAAGTGATAGCTTGGAATCATAATTTCTAGTGCAACAGATGTCACCCATGCGGCGTATAGGCCAAACGAGGACCCTGCCAATGCGAACACTCCCACCACGACCAAGTGAGGTGCACCGATGACCCATCTCATATGCCCCACCCGGCTGCGCAACAAAAGGCCAATCATCAAGGCCATCAAGGCCGATGCACCGCCGATTGTGGTCAATGCCCCTATTTGAAGTCCCCTATCGGCAGTAACCAATCCCCCGATACCTGCCATGATGGCAGGAGCAGCATAAGCCATTACAACTTCACGCCATAGTATAAAAGTCTTTTTCTTGGAACCAACAGCCTTGATGCCGTAAACATCATCTGTCTGATTCCCGTATTTCATCTGGTTCATTTAGTTGCTCCCTTCTTCTTTGAAATAGCTCAACGGTTGCTTTCAGTGAGATATAATTAGGTCCCTAACTATATAGGAGTAAAAATAAGCTAGCATCACTAGCCCATTCTACTCATTACTGATATTTCCTTTTGGTTTCGAGCCTAGTTCGCCCGTAAGTGCTGAGATGCCTTGTGTAACTCGGCCTAGCAAGTCGAGAAATACGCTACGCTCCTCGATATTAAGTAAGCCCACCATTGCTTCCAGCCAAGCGAAATGCTCAGGAGCCATTTCACGGAGCTTCTTCGCTCCTTCTTCCGTCAAAATGACTGATCTCTGACGGCCATCGTCTGAGCTTAATCGCCGAGAAACTAGGCCATCCCGTTCAAGAATGTCAATAAGACCAGTTACTGTAGCACGTGTAACGCCTAGATGCTCCGCTAATTGCGAAGGCAACTCTTCACCTTCGTTGTCTTCAAGATCTGCCAATAAACGATATCGCCCTGTTGATAAACCGAATCTAGAGAAATGAATCTCCGAGGCATGCCCAAGCTTGGCTCCCGCTGCCATTAGCCTAGACGCGACGAGTATAGCCTGTGCGTCTATGTCTAGGTTATAGCGGTCAATCTGACGCTTGGATTGTACAAGCGATGGAATAACGTCAATGTCATTTGTTATTTTATTATTGTTGTTCATACATGTAGTATGGTCCCTAATTACTTTTGTGTCAACACATTTTAATAACACTTCAACACAATTTCCAAATATGAAGAAAGACAGGTCCTCATCAACCGAAGATTATACCAAATATAATGGAGTTATACAGTTGTATTTGGTTATGTTATCCTACAATATAACGATAAAATAGAAAAGAGCTGCTAAGACAAAACGGTATAGCGCAAACGATTCCAATCGAAGTCGTTTAATCAGTTTGATGAACGTCACTACTGCAATCATTGCCACAATAAAGGATGTCATAAAGCCAATTAACATTAGTAAGAAATCGTCAGAATTCAGCAAATCGCGACTATCGTACAAATCCAACAAGCTTGCACCAAACATAACAGGCACGGAAATAAGGAACGTGAAATCTGCGGCGGCTTTTTGGCTAGTGCCTAGCAAAAGGCCACCTGAAATCGTCGAACCCGATCTCGAAAATCCCGGCCACAAAGCCAAACACTGGAACAGGCCAATCCCGAATGCCTGTTTATAATTAATCCCATCAATCGTATCAGCGGTTTCAGTTCTCCTACTCCGTGCTGCAATGATCATCAACACCCCACCCACAACTAGACCGATCAAGACAGGGGTTGGGCCGAATAATTTGCTTTTTATTGTGTCCTTGAAGAGAAGATATAGAATTAATGCTGGTAACATAGCCAAAATCATATGAATGACATTTAATCCTTTACTTTTGGAAAAATCCATTCTAAGCATATTAACCCCAATCTTCAAATACCTCCTCCAATAAAGAATTAGAACTGCCATCACTGCACCCAACTGTATAACAATTTTAAATGTTATTGCCGCGTCTCCCTCAAAGCTAAGCAAATTGCCTGCTAAAATAAGATGTCCAGTAGACGATACCGGTAAAAATTCAGTTAAGCCCTCAATTATGCCGAGTATTATTGCTTTAATTACATCACTCATCAGTCGATAGCCCCCTTTCGAAAATAAGCTCATATACAATTTCCAGTATAAGGGGGGGCATATCTATATTCCCATTGCTTAACATAACAATATTCAATTTAGTATGACATAATTGTCACATTACCCATATTATCTATTGAATAAGTGATCAATAAACAAAGACGACTAGTTTACATAGTATTTATTATGTTAACTAATCGTCTTCCTCTTCTTTTATTAGTTAATTCATCGCATGAGCAAAGCTCGTTATCCTGTCCAACGCTAACCCTGTATTGCCTTTTTCTTTTCCTTTGGCGATCCGGAGGATTAATTTGTCCGCTGCAGACATTTTATCGGTATAAATCTCATCTCCGAATACTTCCTTCACAAGGGCCTTTTTGTACAATTCTTCAGGAAAAGCAAGTCGGAGCTCTTGCTCCGCCTGCTCTCCCTTCAAACCTGCGCAAATGAACAGCCCGAGACGTTTACTCTTTAACATCTCCTTATTATCTCGGGAGAATTGCGCCATTTCCTTGCGGATTTTCCCGTAATAGACGGAGCCGCCTAAAATAATATTGTCATACACAGTAAGCGGTGGAACTTTGACGTACTTAAGATTGATCGCTTCCACTTCGCCCCGCAGCTGGGATTTCAAGAGATAGGCTGCCTTCTCTGTACACCCGTATTTAGTGGCATACAAAATCAATGTCTTCATTATACCCGCTCCTTATCAGCTTTCAGAATGGGAATTACCCTGATGCTATCGTTAGCATCGCCTGCAAATGACGTGAAATGAGGGCTGCCTTCTGTTCCTCCGGGGGGTTCTCTACAGTCAGTCTGATAATCAACCCGAAGGCTGCGCTCCAGATAACTTGGGCTGTCAGCTCCAGTTCACGCTCACTTTGTGACGCCAAGCCCTTGAACCTGCGGAGTGTTGCGCACAACATGCCGATTGCATTCCGTTCCTGTGAAGCCCCCATATGCAGCACCACAGTATGCCTGAGGACAGCCGCAGAATCATTAAGCATTACATTGCGGTATTGTGTCCCCTGCTCTATAGCCATGCGAATAAAATGCGACAACGAGCGGCTCAACGCCTCCTCCGGTAATAATTCTTCACTGTTATGTGCCGTGGCAGCGTTCAGGTTCTGAAGCAGATTGCGGTACCCTTGCTCCAGCAATTGCCCGATGATATCTTCTTTCCCCTCAAAATAGTGATAAATAATCCCCGGTGAATACTCCATACGTTCAGCTATTTTGCGGATCGACAGCTTCTGTATTCCATTCTCGGCCACTAATTGGCCTGCCGTTTCCAAAATCAGTGTCCGCATGGCTTCCCGTTCACGCTCTTGCCGGCCTTCTCTGCTCATGGTGACTCCCTTCAAACTACTACAATAATCTGATCCATTAAACAATGTAATGTTATTGAACGTTGTTCAATATGTAACTTCAATATACATCTGTACAACTCGTATTGTCAACATGTATAAAGCTTTTGAATGGATCAGCAGCGGTGCATATCATGAAATAGGCTAGCTTTACACCGGCTACAAAACAACCGATGCAAAGCTAACCCATGTACTGCTCTAGGAGATAATCCGCTCCAATACACTACATCTCTTACTCAAACTATAGAGGATAATGATGTTTCAGACTAATCTCCTTATGAAATAGATGTTTAATTATCGTACCTCTTTTTCCAATCGTCAGACCATTCCTTAAAGGTTAGACCTGTGACTTCTTCAAGCGTCCTTCCGTCCAGCGAATAGGCGCTTCCCATCAGCAACTCGCCTTCTTTAAGCGGGAACGAAGTCCCGCCAATCACTTCTCCATCTGCCATCAGGATGTTAACATTGGTGGTATGCGTCAGATATATTTTTTCGAGCGGATGATTAGATACGGTGAACTTATAAATGGTTATTTTTTTGCCTAGATAGTCATCCGGGGAAACGGCTTGAACACCCCACATTTGCTGATAAGGTGTCGATTCCGTACTTCCATACAGCAGCTTTTTAGTCAACGTATATTCAAAAGCCTCGTCTTCTGTAGAGATGATCTTATAGCCTTGCGCCTTAACATAGTCATGTGCAGTTTGTTCATCCCTTGCAAGTTCTTTACTGCAGCCCATTAGAATCAATAACATAAAGCCGATCCATATGCCAAAATATCTGCGTGTTCTCATTTCTTCCCTCCATTCTTCAGATCAAGCAGAAGACGCTTATCATCCGGGTGCCTCTCTTCAAAAAACGGGAGTACCCGCTCAGTGCAATCAACAGCCCATAAGACAAGTGTTTTGTGCTCAACTTTATTTTGAAGTTCACCAATCGTTTTCCCCTTGTCAGTATCAATAAATTTAACGTTCCCCATTTTGGAACCTCCTTGAACGGATGTTAAGTTAACATAATATTATATATGTCAACCAACAGTTGAAGTTTAAAGTATAGGATGTTCGGAAACAGACCCTTCCACGTAGCTGGATTCTATCCAATCCACATGATATTCCGAGAAAAAAGACGTGCCTGATTCAGACGGCACGTCTACATATACTCTATCATGGAGCCGTCATCTTGTGCTGGCATGAGTTAATTAGGTATGCCCCTTTTGCTACCTGTGCTAGTCGATGTCTTCGATCTTCCATACTCCCTGCTTGCCCGTCAGCAAAACAATCGTGAACCCCCGGTCGGCAATATATCCTTCATCATCCATCAGGTAATAATCCACTTGAAAGCCGGCCCATTTCTCGTCTTTAAAGGGAATCCCCATCAAGGTCAATTTATAAAAATGGTATGTTGAAGAGTTTTCAACAAAGGATAGCAGACGCTCGGCAGTTGTCGGCGAAGACATGGTAGCGCTAAACTGTTCCTTATTCTTACTTGCTATTGCCTCCAGACAGTCCATTACCTCCTGAAGAACCTGCTTATGTTCAGCACTATTGCCTACATCCGGTATCTGTACAAAGACGCCGGGTACAATTGGAGCCTTTTTCTCCATATATTGCAGATCTTTAAGCATGTTAATAAATACCGGAAGCAGATGCTCACGCTGTTCTGCCATAGTATGGATCTCAGCGATGTAGCGCTTTCCCTTCATCTCAACGGAAAATACATCAACCGTCGCATTCCCAGTCCTGTAATTGCCCATATATTCCTTGTACCTAAGCAACCCCGCGTCACTGTTTGTTAGACTCAGCTTGGCTTCTTCGGCAAAGAGAGAAATAAAATTCTGCTCATCCGCAGTCCCCCAGGCCGTTACCCCACCGGCTTCAAAACGTTTCATCGTTTCCGGCATCAACACTCCAAGCGGCAAGGTCCGATGGGCGGAAAAATCAGCAGAAACTTCTTCCCCTTCAATGATGTAAGACTTTCCACTGCCACTATATTCCGGAACGTCAGCCTGCATTAGTGCGATGGACCTGTCAGCAGGCTGATCTGTGGCTTGTACAATAGCCCTTCTGCCCTTTGCAGTTGCCGTTGGCGAGGGTTCAGAAGTTGAGGCTTCTCCAGTATGAACCGCTCCTTGCGCTGCATCAGGAGGCACATTCGCAAGCTTGTCATCATCATTGTTACAACCCGTAAATAACGCAGAAGATAGCGCATTACAGGCGATCCACAATTTTTTTCAATTTATTTTTTAATCCTATTAATACTTAATGTGCTGAAGTATTGACTTGGATTGCCTTGCTTTGGATTAAAGCGCTCTTTAAATTCTCCATGCGTATAGCTGCCGATCACACGGTGCCAGAAGTTGCGGGCAGGCGTATTGGCGCGGATCTGCGACACCTTCCAGTCACCCGGAAACATATCAAACAACCGGTGGGCTGCCCATGTGCCTACACCGCTGCGGCGGTATTTCTGCATCACAAAAAATTCAGTCATGTAGTACTGCCCTTCCGGGTTGCGAAGCAGACGGTCCACCAGTGCGAATCCGGCAATATGCCCATCCACCGTAAACAAATAAGCGAATTTATTGTTGCCGCTGTTCCAGTAAGCTTCAAGTCCGGGATACGCCGGAAAGCCGCCATCACGGTCTACCTCAAGATCCAGGTAACGGGTAAAGTCATACAGATAGAATTGCATGAGTCTGCTGATCGTCTGCTTTTGCTCCTTGGGAACCAGTTCGATTCCAAGCTCCATTAGGTTCACCTCTGCCATTCGCGTTTACTTCACATCATATAACTTTGTCACTTCTGGAGCAAGCCGCCTGCCTCTCATTCCCGGTGCAGCACAAAACATGATAAGATAGATTAGACCGCAACACTTCCGAGGGCCAAGTGGATATTCCGCTAATCCCGAACAATCCCTATGAAAAAAGCTTGCGTCACGCTCTCCAGTGTCTGCAGAATGGAACAGATTCAGTTCTTTCCTTACAACATGCGCTGAAATCCTTGGAGATGGCGTCCATGCTGACGGATCAGCTTACAGCTCTCATGCATACTTGAATGGAAATACATCGCGATTGAATCCGTTGACTTTTGCTGCCCGTTATGTGATTTCATCCTTTTTCCTGGTGATTGTGATTAGGTAAAGATATGTATTGTAGGTGGGCGAATGGGCTAGATGGAGCATGTTGTTACCATAATTATTATTATGTTGACTTGTGAGGGCTATTTAGAGGAATGGAATTCGTTACCTTCCCAAAATCAATACAGCGGCAGCACTTCAAGCAGAAACCTATACATCCTTATATTTGAACAGAATCATCTATTCTTGCTGCCGCTCTTTTGCTCTTTCATCGCATCCGTATGATACTCCGGGACATTGTAAGCACGAATTTGTCTAGCTAATCCACCGATAATACAGCTCCAGCTTCGTGCCCTTTCCCCTTGACAATGCGCAGAATCCATCTGTCCAATGTTGATATTTTCTCCGGATCAATCTCATCACCCAGGATCTCCTTGGCGAGTGCCTTGTTGTACATATGGATAATGAGTTTGAAGACTATCCCGGTTCCTGTACATTGCTCAATACAAGGTACAAACAAACAATAACACCCAAATGAAACGCAGGGAACGCTACCAACTCTAATGTAGATACACTTACTCCCGCCCTCAGCATCCCAATGATCATGGCTGTGATGGAGGTTAGGAGAGCAGCGGCTTTCACTATGACTACAGAAGCAAGCAGATAACCATAAGGCCGCCTGCGAATGAGCAGTACCCCGGTAATTGCCGTGAGCGGAACAACAATAGCTAAATCGAGTGCCTGAATCACTAATGTGCTGTAATGCTCCAACCCTACAGGGGCTGTCCCTTGCCGTAAAGAACTAGCAAGCCTGCCCAGCCATAACATCATAATCATAAACGCGGTAAACAGCAGGAAAACGCCGATGCTTGTGGCCGGTAAACTGTGTTTAAAATAACGTTCTACCTTCTCCCGCTCTAGGGACAACAGTGTCAGAATAAAAGCAAATAAGCTGGCTGAGAACAACATGACATAGATTAGAAACAGGTGATTGTACATAGACAGGAAGCTGTAAGACGCATAAGTATATGTAAAATACCCCAAAGCTCCAGCTAACAGCAAACGTCCTCTGACCCTCCCTTTGAAGCTCATAACCAGTGACACAACCAGCAAAGGAACCCCCAATACCAGCGTAACTCCATCCTGGGCTATAGCCTGAGCAGCAGCGGAAACTGAATCGTGTTTATATATCCCACTACCATATAATTCGACCTTGTCACCCCAAATAGAGGTAATAGATTCAGAGCTTCTTGCCGCCTCCGGGCCGTGACCTGACAGTAATCCGTACCCCGACGCAATTATCGCAAGGAGAATAATTAAACCCGTTAAAATGCCAACTGATCGTCTATATTCCATCGGCGTCTCCCCCTGGTCGAATAGTCAAGCCGAAACGGCTTTGCCGTCCTTTTAAAGGACGAAACCGTTCCAGCCCCCCCCGCAATTAGAAGCATGGCCCCAACATGCCGCGCGATCAGGGCCTCCTTCTGCTCCTCCGGCAGCTCTTTCTCGACGGTCAGCCTCATGATCAGTCCAAATGCCGCGCTCCAAATCACCTGGGCGGTAAGCTCCATTTCCTCCTCTTTACGGGCATCCATTCCTTTGAATTGGCGAAGAATACTGCAGAGCATGCTGATCGCATTGCGCTCCAGTGCAGCCCCTTTATGCAGCACTGCCGTGTGGTTAAGCACAGCTGGTGAATCATTCAGCATCACATTCCGGTACTGGGATTCCTCCGCTGTTGTCACCCGAATGAACTGCGACAGCGACTGGCTTAGCTTCTCCTCAGCCGATTCTTCATTCTGCGAAGTGTGTAATCGGGCTGTTAGCCCATCAATCAACTCCCTGTATCCCTGCTGTAGAAGCTGCTCCACAATAGCCTCCTTTCCCTGAAAATAGTGATAAATGATTCCGGCGGAATAGTCCATCCGTTTAGCAATCTCGCGGATAGATAACTGCTTGATCCCCTTCTCGGCCACCAGCTCACCGGCTGTTGTCAGAATCAAATGACGCATCGCTTCGCGTTCCTGCTCTTGCCTTTGTTCTTTGCTCATGATTTCAAAATTCCTCCATTTGCGTTTAGATCAGTGAATTTAACACTGAAATGTTTTTAAACAGTGTTCAATATACATTATATGGTACTATACTGCTGCGGGATGTGATTATATTGACATTCTTAAGGAACCTCATTTCCAAACTGTATAATTTCCTAACAGAAATAAAGCCTGAGATAGCCCCGGCGGGCATCCCAAGCTTTAGATTTATCATTCAGTTGCCGAATTAAGTTAACATAATTATTGAATAAAATTCGGAAACATTTTGCTCATTCGAAAAGTCTAATCATAGTACATCAGGTGGGGCAAGCAATATTACCTATTGGGTTGATGCATCTGTTGCATCATACGGCTAAAATCGGGGTGGTTAAAACCACATTTGCCAAACGCTGGAAATGAATTGAAGTTGCGCCAGTTTCTGATGAAATAAGAGAAAACGAACCATGGTTGATATCCACGTTTCAGCAGAGCGATGAAAATTGTGTCCATTTATTTTTTAATCCTATTAGTATTTAATGTGCTGAAATATTGACTGGGATTACCTTTCCGGGAGTTGAAGCGCTCCTTGAACTCGTCTCCTGTATAGGACCCGATCACCCGGTGCCTGAAGTTTCGCGCAGGTGTATTCGCACGGATCTGAGAGATCTTCCAATCGCACGGAAACATATCAAACAACCGGTGGGCTGCCCATGTGCCTACACCGCTGCGGCGGTATTTCTGCATCACAAAAAATTCAGTCATGTAGTACTGCCCTCACCTCTGCCATTCGCGTTTACTTCACATCATATAACTTTGTCACTTCTGGAGCAATCTGCCTGCCTCTCATTCCCGGTGCAGCACAAAACATGATAAGATAGATTAGACCGCAACACTTCAAACCTAAGCAAACTATGAAAAAGGTGATTGTTATCAGCATCCAAAAAAACAGCGACCGGAAAAATCTTGACCAGAGGCTGCATCTTATGCCATGGTTTGTACAGCAATTCATTGACTATAAACGGCCGGATCTGTCGCCTTCAACCCTGCTGGAGTATATCCGCGATTATGAATCTTTTTTTGGGTGGCTGCGTGTGGAAGGACTGTCAACGGCCGGCAGCAATGCTGAAATCACTCTGCTTGATCTGGAAACACTCCATATGGATAGTATTGTCGGCTACCGGCTGCATTTAACTACCCGCGCCGAAGGAACGAACACCCGGGTGACGGTATCCCGCAAGCTGTCCGCTCTGCGCTCTCTTTTCCATTACCTGAGCCAGATTGCCGAAGATGAGAATTTCTACCCGCTCTTGAAGCGCAATATTATGGCCAAGGTGGAAATCAAACGCATTCATAAACCGAAAGATACTGCAGCCAAGCTAAAGGGGAAAATTCTCGAAGATGAGGAACTGCTGGAATTTGTGGGCTACATCTATGAAGGTTATGGCCGGGACGTTGAGGCTAATAAGCAGGCCTATTACTCCTTTCAGTTGAACCGGGAACGGGATGCCTGCATCGCCAGTCTGATCTTGAATTCCGGCCTGCGTGTATCCGAGGTGGTTAATCTCAACGTGGATGATCTGGATGTGAATAACAAGCTGCTTTATGTATACCGTAAGGGCAATAATGACGAGACCTTCAAGACACCTGTGTATTTCCGCGAGCAGGCCAAGGATGATCTCTTGCTGTATCTAAGTCTCCGTCAGGCCCGCTACAAGACGCCAAAGAGGGAAAAGGCGTTGTTCATCGCATTGCCCAATGGCAGCCAGGAAGGGAAACGGATGACCAAACGGGCGATTCAAGAGATGATTATCAAATACGCCAAACGTTTCGGGAAGCCGTATTTGACTGTGCACAAGTTGAGGCACTCTTTCGCTACAGACTATTATCTGCAAAATGATATCTACAAAACCAAGGAGCAGCTCGGACACGCTTCGACCGAAACTACCGAAGTCTATGCCCATCTTACGGACAAAACGATGTCCGAAGCGATTGAGCGGCGTGTGGAAAGCTGATGGCATCGCTGCTGCACTGAAGGAAACATGTGAAGCTGCATTATAGCGGAGTTTTGTTCTAATGCTGAAGAGTATTTAATTTTTTATTATTGTAAGGAGCATACCCATGTCAGAGAATTACAATTATTCACCATCCGGCCCGGCCGGAGCTTCTCTCGTATTGCAATCGGACTGCGAGAACTGTTTTGGCTTATGCTGTGCGGCGCTGCCCTTCGCGGCTTCGGTAGACTTCGCGATGAACAAGAATGCCGGACAGCCCTGTCCCAATCTGCAGACGGACTTCCGTTGCGGTATTCATACCGCTCTGAGAGACAAGGGTTTTCGGGGCTGCACGGTGTATGACTGCTTCGGAGCAGGCCAAAAGGTATCCCAAATCACCTACGGCGGCAAGGACTGGCGGCAGGCTCCCAAAACATCATCACAGATGTTCGAGGTATTCCCGGTAATGCGTCAGCTACATGAACTGCTGTGGTATCTCACCGAAGCACTCCATTTCCAGTCGGCCGCCCCGCTTCACAGTGCACTGTCAACCGCTCTGGAGAAGACCGAACAGCTCACGAACCTGAAGGCCGAGGCGCTGCTGAAGCTGGATGTTGCTGCTCACCGGGGGGAAGTCAACGAACTGCTCCTGCGTACCAGTGAACTTGTGCGTGATGCGGCCCGCCGGGAGCTGAAGTCGGTTCCCAAACAACAAGCAAAATATGGCCGCGGCGCGGATCTGATCGGCGGCAAACTGAAGGGTGCGGATCTGCGGTGTGTAAGCCTGCGAGGGGCCTATCTCATCGCTGCTGATCTCAGTGGAGCAAATCTGCAGGCTGCTGACCTCATTGGCGCAGATTTCCGGGATACTAACCTAAGCGGAGCGGATCTGACCGGCAGCCTGTTTCTTACACAGGCACAGCTTAATGCAGCCAAGGGCAATACCTTAACCAAGCTGCCTCCAGCGCTTGCCCGTCCTGATCACTGGACATAGGATCTTCAACAATAGCAGCCCCAGTCTTCCGTTACCATGGAGGACTGGGGCTGCTGCTCCTTACGACCTGATTTTGAAGAGACGGTTCAATGAAGCGCGGACAGAATTTTTTGGGTTTTCTATTGTGAATTTTTCATATGTTGAAATTTTGAAAATAAGTTCGTTGCTGCCACAAAAATTCAGCGATTGCCGCACTGTCGTTGATGCTGAATTGCCGGATTCCCGGCTCAATCCGCACGTTATCCTTCATTTCCTCCCAAAATGCGGCAGCGACCTTATTCTGGACATTGTTCAACAGGCTCAGGTCTTCTTCCTTATGAACCAGTACTAGTTTAGGATAAGCTTCATGTTTGAAGCCCTCAACGAGCACATAATCATAGCTGGAAAAAGCTGAAACCAGCTCTGCCAAACTGCTGCTGCGTTCTTCGATCACCGATGTCTTTCTGCTGCTGGTGATGGCAATTGCGGATGCTCCGGCCTGCCGTTGCTGCCAGGTATCTGTCCCCGGATGATCCATTTCATAGTCATGGGCATCATGTTTAATCACCGCCACAGTGCAGCCGTGCCGCTGCAGCAGCGGAATCAAGTCACAGATCAGCGTAGTTTTGCCGCTGTTTTTATAGCCGACAATCTGGCATACGGCAGGCGGACTCTTGCTGCCTCCGCCATTCGATTCCTCACCCGTTCGAAGACTTCCCGCGGGAACCCGGCTTGTCCTGCCTGCATTTCTGCTGCAGGTATGGCTGTTCTTGCCCTTTCCATTCCTGCCTCGTCCTAGCCTTGAGTTGCCAATGTTCAGCCGCGCAAAGTCCTGGCCTGTTTCACTTCTTTTCTTGCTCCGCTTCATCACGTTCCTGCTTCACCCCTGATCTCTAGTTCCGCACGCTCCCGCATGGCTGCGAGAGTCCATTCAGCCCTGAAGTTCTCCCGGCAGCTTCAGCACCCTTACTTTGGCGCCAGCGCTTAAACCGCGTTCTTCCGGCGGGACGACAATCAGACAATCGCTGTCCTTGATCGTTACCATGACCGATGATTCGTCGATTGCTGCCGGATAGGCATACAAGCAGCCATCACGGAATTCCAGCCTTGCGCGCACATAACGTGTATAATTGTTCACCTTCGAATAATCTGCGCCAAGCACAGCCGTCCATTCCGGCAAAAAGGGCAGCGTAGCCCCCTGCATCAGAGAAATGACCGGCCGTGCAAACAGATGAAAACCTACGAAGCAGGCTCCGGGATTGCCGGAGAGTGCCAGCAGCAGCTTGCCTCCGCGAACAGCGGCTGTTGTGACGCTGCCCGGGCGCATCGTAACTTTATTAAAGAGCATGTCGCCGCTGTTCTCCCGGACCAGATCACCCATAATATCGAAATCCCCCACAGATACCCCGCCCGTAGTGATCACCATGTCATAGCTATCCAGAGCCATTTGCACTTTGCTCCGGGCCAGCTCCAAGTCATCTATGATCGCACCCAGCATGACAGGCTCACCCCCGGTCTCCCGCACCAGCGCTTCCAGCATCGGTGAGTTGCTATTGCGGATTTTGCCGGGTTGAAGTGGCTCATCTACCTCCAAAAGCTCAGTACCCGTAGCGAAAATCCCGATCTTAGGCCGTCTCAGTACTTTGACGGTATGTACTCCAAGCGCTGCCAGCGCAGCGATCTCACCCGCAGCAATCTTCCCTCCTGATCGAAGTACAAGCGCTCCTTCCTTCAGTTCAAAACCCTGCAGGGTAATATTGCGGCCGGCCTGTTGCGGCTTGCGGAGTCCGACAAAACTTTTGCCATCGGCTTCCCGGGTCTCCGTAATCTCCAGCATCACAACCGTATCCGCACCTTCGGGCACCTGCGCCCCTGTCATAATTCGCGCGGCTGTTCCGGTCGTTATATTTACCGCAGGTACAGCTCCGCATGGAATATCATCCACGACTTCCAGCCAGACTACGCGGTCCTGCCCGCAATCCTTGATATCCCCGGCAATCAGCGCATACCCGTCCATCCCTGAGCGGTTAAATGCCGGAAAAGGATGCGGCGCAATCACCGGCTCGGCCAAGAAACGCCCGCAGCTCTGATTCAGCGGTACTTCCTCACCCTCCAGCAATTTTGCATATTCGATCACCCGGGCTTGCGCTTCTTTAACCTGGAGTGCTTTTCGATGAAATTTATGATCCGGCTTATCCTGTCTGCTATTCATAAGAACCCTCCGTCCTCTGTCTCATGTGGCATCATGTGCCTACTGTTTGCTGCTCCGGTACAGAACTATTTTAACATGAGACCCGGGAAAGTGATATTTGGATATGAGTGTCTGCTCACGGTACGTTCCGCTTAGCTTTGCGAGACGAAGCAAAAAGGATACCCGCTATTGAAGCGAAGGTATCCTCTAATCCCCATGTGGGATACAAAATACAGATGTTGAATTACGAAGCCCGGATCACTTTGACATCTCCCGGAATTACTTTCTCGCCCTCATAGAGCATAAACCGCCCGTTCTGCCATTCCACCCGCAGCAGCCGGTAATCATCGGACTGGTACTGCCAGACATGCTGCTCTCCGCCATTGACATACGGCGTCTGTCCTGTTACCGCTGCGAACCCTTCGTATTCTTCCTCCAGGTGGAACATGTAACCATCCAGCTCCAGCGTAGAAGGTACCTCGGCAGGATCATCCAGCCGCCCGTCAATCGGTTGATACAGACTGTACTGCAGCTGTTCACGCTCCTCAATATATAGATAGGAGATTTTGCTTCCGTCGCGGAGTGTTAAGACAACCGCATTGCGGCCGCTGGTTTTCGTCCGTCCCGTTACTTCATAAGTAACCAGTGACACTTCGCAAATATCTCCCGGGGAGAGATTCAGCATACTTTTTGGTGCAGACGGTGCTTCTGTTTTGGAAAAAAGATTACCAATACGTTTCCATATACTCAAACTCCATCATTCCTCCTGTTATATTTAACCTCGTATATAAGCCGCAATAATTAATGCCCCCGTTACATGCAGCGAGCCAGCCAATAATCCATAACCGATTTTGCCCAGCTGGGTGCCATAATCAAGATTAAGCTTACCCCAGCGGCTCAATAGCAGGCGGACTGTCTTTTCAAGGAAAAACAAAAGAACAAAGGAAACTATGGAGACAATAAGCGCATCTACCAGACCCTTTGAAGTGGAAATGGAAGCCGATAATATGTAGGCTTGTGCCAGCAGTTTCAGTACGAAACACGTTGTGACCGCCATATTGCCTGCCTTCAGTTCCTCCAAATCATTATAACGGGTAAACAGCGAATCCACGAACATCAGTACACATAGAAGCACTGCGCCGCTCACCGTCCATACAACCATGGACACCAGTGTTTGGAAATCCATTGCTTTAGCCCCCGCTTATTCAGATTGCTGCTCTATCCGACCACATAGAGAAGGCGAAGGAGAAACTGCTAGTTCCGTCTCCCCTTCGCCTGTGAACACCGGCTTTAGGACCGGTAAGTCCATATCCTATTGTTTGTCGTATTGCTTCATCAGCGCAGCCAGCTCATCTTCTACAGCTTGGTCCTTGCCCAGCTTCTCGAATTCATCGTCAAGCGATTTGTTCCCCGAGCTCATCTCATTGCTGGCTTCTGCCTGAGCTTCAGCTTGCAGCATCTTTTCTTCCATGCGCTTCAATCCGGCGGAAGCCGAGTCAGAGCTGAAACCGCTCATGGCCTTATTAATTTCTGTTTGCGCCTTGGCGGCATTGAAGCGGGCTACCAAAGTCTCACGTTTGTTCTTCATCTGTGTGAGCTGCTTGCGCATTTCATCCAGCTTGGCACGCAGGTTGTCGGCTGAAGCTTTATTCTGCTCGAAGCTTGTTTTGTACTCCACCAGCTTGACTTCAGCGGATTTCTTCTCTTCCAGCGCGCGGCGGGCCAGATCGGCATTGCCGGCTTGGGCTGCCGTATGCGCCTGCTGGTTGCGCTTGGCTACAAGTGCTTCCTGCTCTTCATACAGCTGTTTGAATTTCTTCTCGATGGCGATCTGGGCAGCTACCGCTTTCTCAGCATCCTCCAAATCTTCGGTCATGTCACGGATATATTGGTCCGTCATTTTGACCGGGTCTTCCGCCTTGTCAATAATCGCATTCACATTGGACATGGTCAAATCACGCAATCTTTTAAATATAGACATCGGTTCATTCCTCCAAAATAAAAGTTAATTGCTCATTTGGTATCTTTTACGCAGAGTGTCGAGAATCGTTTCAAATTTATTGCGTTAAATATTGATCTACCTTGCTGTTTACGATTTCTACAACTTTTGTGATGTCCTCTTTGCTCAAATCCTCATAATGAATGCCCATAACCACCGTGACCGTCTTGCCCAGTGCAGCTGATACCTTGAGCGCGATGACTTCACTGATTGTATGCTCTTTGTGATGGGGGACGGCAGAGGTGGATACGCTGATGTTATCACCGTCAACATATGCGGTGCTTGCCGCACCGATGTGGCGGACCCCTCCGGTAATGAGCAGCAGTAAATCACGGCCTACAGCTATTGCAGACAGTTCAATGTCCTCTGGATGGAACTCATAAGCAACCAACCCGATCTCCCCCTTCCCATTATATTAACCTTGAAGCACGAAGATATCTCAGGTCAGCGGAAAAACAGTACGTGCAAAACTTGGGAGAGCTCAAACAATACCGCGGATCTCGTCCAGGGAAGAAATGTTCTCAGCTAGCATGAACTGCTGCAGCTCCTCCACAAGCGTGCTTCCTGCCCGCAGGTTCATGAAATTATAGGTTCCAACCTGGATAACCGTTGCTCCGGCCATAATAAATTCTATAATATCCGTTGCCGAGGTAATTCCGCCCATACCGATTACCGGAATGGACACCCGTTTCGCTACTTGATGCACCATACGCAGCGCCACCGGCTTGATCGCCGGACCGGACAGTCCGGCATACAGATTATTGAACACGCTGCGGCGGCGGCGGACATCGATCTTCATCCCTGAGATCGTGTTAATCAGCGAAACCGCATCTGCCCCCTCTTCCTGGCACATCTCAGCCATTTCGGCGATATCCTCGGCGTTCGGTGACAGCTTCACGGCGAGCGGAAGTTTTGTTGCTGCTCTGACCGCACGCACGACCTCCTGTGCAGCAGGAGTCTTGACACCGAAAGCGATACCTCCTTCTTTTACATTGGGGCAGGAAATATTAAGCTCTATCATGTCCACCGCAGTTGTGCCGGCTAGACTCCGGGCTTCGGCATCCCGCTGGATCAGCTCGGCGCCGAGCACATAATCATGCAATGTATTGCCGCCAAGATTCACGATCCGTGCAGTGTCCAGTGTCTCCCAATATGGAAGTTCCTTGGCCAGAAACCCTTCCACTCCAGGGTTCTCCAGACCGACACTGTTCAGCATGCCGGAAGCCGTCTCATAGACGCGAACACCGGGGTTTCCGGCCTTGGCGTTAAGAGTAAGACCTTTGCCGGAGATTCCTCCCAGCATGGACACATCGTAAAGCTTGCCATACTCACGGCCGAAACCGAAAGTGCCGGAAGCCATGACGATCGGATTCTTAAAATTTACGCCTGCTATATTTGCAGTTAAATTAATCATGGAAGAGCACCTCCTCCGCCAAAAAGACCGGACCGTCCGCACATGCCTTGCGCTGCCCGTCTCGGCAGGACACACTGCATACGAGACATGCGCCTATCCCGCAGGCCATCCGGTTCTCCAGTGAAAGATACACACCCGGTTTTTTGCCTGCTGTCTCGGCTGCGAAGCCTTTTAATTGCGCTGCTTTCAGCATGGGATGCGGTCCACAGACAAAAATATGATCATAACTGGTAAAATCAACACTGTCGAGAATCAGTCCGCCGACATTGACCGTCAGCTCCGCCGCCAAGGGACGAAATGCTTCCGTACGGAAGGCTTCCCGGCTGAATCCCAAATAAATGTCGCTGCCCGGAAGCTTCTGCGCACAGTAATAAAGCGGAGCAATGCCAATCCCCCCGCCTACCAGAGCAACCTTCCCCTCAACTTCGGGAAAGCCATTGCCAAACGGCCCTTCAAGATCAATGTTATCTCCGGGTGTCAGACCGGCAAAGATTTCAGTTCCTTCCCCGACCACATGATAGAGAAATTCGACACCGTCATCGTTTACTTGATGTATGCTAAGCGGTCTGGACAACAGCGGATAGGCTCCCCATGCCCGCAACATGTAGAATTGACCCATTTCACCGCCGTAATTCCCTTCAACCCGAAGGTGGTACACTCCATCAGCCAGCCGCTCGTTAGTTATAACTGTCGCCACGTTATCAAGCTCCTTCAAATTCAATCTTATTAACCATGCCCTAGAAGGAGTATAAAATCTGTGACATATTTCACATTGGTAGAGTGCTATTTTCTGTGCCATACCCCGCGCTCATAGGGTTTCGGCACATTCGCTTTGTCTACCCCGCCAAGCGCTTCCTCAGCATGCAGCGCCCAGTAAGGGTCACTGAGCATTGCCCGGCCAATAGCCACTAGTTCCGCCTTCTCTTCGGCAACAATGGACTGGGCTTCTGCGTAGTTCTCAAGACGTCCTACCGCTATAACCGGAATCTGCAGGCCGCTTCTGATATATTCAGCGAGATCCACCTGATACGCCGGACCTGCGTTAGGTCCGCCATTAGAGCCGACCGGTCCTTCTCCGCCAGAAGATACATGGAACATATCTACGCCAGCGTCTTTATACCGTCGGCAAATGTCCAGAGCATAAGCTTCATCATAGCCGCCTTCGACATATTCTTTGGCCGATACTCTCATCAGCAGCGGCATCTCTGCGGGCAATACTTCTCTGACTGCTTGGACCACTTGTTTGCCGAACAGTGCCAAATCAGCTCCGTACTCATCCTCTCTGATGTTGGTGAGCGGCGAATGGAACTGATGAATCAGGTATCCATGGGCACCATGGATCTCTACCGTGTCAAAACCGGCTTCCACTGCCCTGCGTGCGCCCTCACGGTAAGCCAAGACAAGCTCTGCGATCTCTTCTTTGGAGAGGGGCTGAGGTATTTTGGACTTCTCATCGAACGGAATTGCCGACGGAGCAACCGGCGGCTCCGCATCCAGCGCCTTGCGGCCTGCATGACCTAACTGAATAGCAATTTTGGCGCCGTAAGCATGGACCCCATCCGTAATCTTGCGGTAGGCCGCTATCTGTTCATCGCTCCAGATCCCGGTGTCGTGGTTAGTGATTCTCCCGTCCGGATGCACACCGCTCATCTCTACAATAATAAAGCCGGTTCCGCCAACGGCGCGGCTGACATAATGCACGAAATGCCAATCATCCGGTATTCCGTCCTGTTTGCTCACCGCATACTGGCACATCGGGGGCATAACTATCCGATTCTTTAAAACCAAGGCCTTCAATTCATAGGGCTTGAATAAATCAGTCATTTCCGATTCCAACCTTTCCGGTTATCCGATTTATAGTGGAAGCGAATCTCCCATTTCATTAGTATACACGTAAAATTCACGGCAATAAATCTCAACCTGTGAGCATGGAAGTCCGGCATAAATTAGCCTTCGCTTGGGGATAACAAGGGAGAAACCGCAGTGAGCGAAGTTACATAGGAGGTGTGGATGAATGGATAAGCTGTTAAAAGGGCGGAAACTGCTCATTCTCTTAGCAATTACAATGGTTCTGCTTAGCCCCGTGACCTCTGCAGAGCTTGTTTCAGCCTCTCCTCCCCTGCTGCAGCAACCGGAAGAGAACGGAACCCCTCAGCCACAAAATGCTGCCGAAGATGAAGTAGAGGCTATTGCACCCGGTTCTTCTTCTTCCGCAGCGGCTGCCCGGCGGCAAAAACGCAGCAAAACTCTGTCTCTAAGCCAGCTGATGCGCAAATATCCGGAGACGATCAAGACCCAGGGGCCCCGGAACAGGATGATCGCCCTGACGTTTGATGATGTTCCTGATCCGCGGTTCACTCCGCAGCTGCTGGATGTTCTCCGTAAATATCATGTGAAAGCGACCTTTTTTGTCGTCGGAAGCCGGGCGGAGAAACATCCTGCACTGGTAAAGCGGATGATCAGGGAAGGCCATGTTGTCGGCAACCACTCTTATAATCATCCGGAATTCGGGAAGCTTAGTGTAAATGAATTCCGGACTCAAATTGTGCGTACCGAAAATATTATTGCTGCCCTTGCCGGGTACAAGCCACGATTAATTCGTCCGCCGTATGGGGATGTCAATGAGCAACAGCTCAAATGGGCAAAAAGTCACGGCTACAAGCTGATCAATTGGAATGTTGATTCTTTGGACTGGCGGGGGTTGTCCAAATCGCAGGTAAGAAACAACATTCTGTCTCATGCCGGCAAGGGCGCAATTGTGCTGCAGCATGGCGGCGGCGGCCAGGGAAGTAATCTTCGGGGGACGATCCAGGCGCTCCCGGAAGTTATCAATGTCTTGCGCAAGCGGGGCTATACTTTTGTAACCGTCCCCCAAATGCTTCAGGTTGATAAAAATAAATAACTACTTAAGTTGCTTTAGCCTCTAGGTTGTTCTTATTTCAACTGATATAGCAAAAGCCTCGCCTTCCTTCTAGAACTGGTGTCTTTTTTTTGAAATTAAAAAAGGAAACGAGCTGCCACGGTCTGCGGCATTCTTCGTTTCCTTTTGAGTGTAGCTTAATAGCGGAAAGGAGCTATTAAAGCAGGCTAATCAATAATGTACAAATTCACGTTCTGAAATCCAAAATCCGATACGAAGCTTTGGCTTCCGGGAATAAAGATATCTATACGGTTGCCTTTGATCGCACTTCCCATATCCGTGGCCGTAGCCAGAAATGCCTGCTTCGGCAGCCCGGGATGCGAATGCCCGGTCACCAGCACCTTTGTACCGAGCGGAATCACATTCGGATCTACAGCAATCGTGCCCAGCTTAAGCGCATCGCCGAAATAATCGACCGCCCCCCATTTGCCGTTCTCACTGGCTGCTGAGGAATAAGCTGTAGCCTTGGCCTGAATAACTTTGGCATAGTTGAATTCTTTCCCCCAGGCTTGAACTGTATTGGATTCCTTCTCCACGTTCAGACTGGTTGAAATGACAGAAGCTGGGGACGAGGTGTCTGCAGCGGCAATAAGTTTATTCTCACGTGGAATGGTGAGCTTAAGCCCCGGATAAATATTCACGCTCGCAACCGACTTGTTGGCGTTCATGAGTTCTTCGACACCGATACCGTAGTAGTTCGATAGTGTATAATAGGTGGTAGTTTCTCCTGCAATATGTACGCTGTCCGCCTTGGCGGGAACTGCATGCAGCAGTGTACTGATGCCAACGGCAGCAGCAAGGGCTGTAATGGCTCTGAATCTGATCTTCATATTTGCCTCCTTCATTAGTGGGTGCAAGAGGGTTCCCGTGAGGAATATCTCGCACCAAGATAACTCTGGACGTATGTACCTTTTTCTTTGCCGGCATATCCAGTGCAGTAGTTTGTAAACTAACAGTATTGAATATATCACAATTTTGTAACTAATGCCTAAGAAATTGTTACCATTTTGATAGAATTTGCTTTTTCTCCACGCAACGAAAGGAATACTATTACATATTAATCATATATTCCCAATGTAATAAGAGATTTTTTAAGATATTCGGATATTATCCGCGAAAATTTTACACAGATTTAACAATTCCCCCTTCGGCAAATAGTAGAATGGTAGAATACGATAAAGTTATTAAGACATTGATGCACACTTGGAGGGTCTATGAACACAGAAGAGAAAAAAAACAACCATAGTAGTCCAGCTACTGCTTACCTCAACCGGGACTTAAGCTGGATCGAATTTAACCGCCGTGTACTGCTTGAAGCGCAGGATCTGGATAATCCGCTGATGGAACGGGCCAAATTCCTTGCGATCGTATCCAGCAATCTGGATGAGTTCATCAGTGTGCGTGTAGCCGGAATTCAGGATCAGATTAGAGCCGGCTATACGAAAAAAGATTTTACCGGCTATACCCCCTCCGGATTGTATAAACGTCTGATCAAGCGGGTCACCAAAATTATTGCCGACCAATACCGCACCTTCCGCGATATCTCCCGGCATTTGCATAAAGAAGGCATTGTCTTTGTTAACTATGAGGATCTGACCCATGCTCAGGAATTGTCAATTGAACAGTATTACCGCGACATTATTTTCCCTGTTCTGACTCCGATGGCCGTTGACCAGAGCCGTCCGTTTCCGCTTGTGCACAGCCAGTTCATCTATCTGGCCGTGGTGCTTACCCGTAAGAACAGCCAGGAAGAGGATCCCTATTTCGCCATCCTGCAGATCCCTTCCAACTTGCCGCGGTGTATTCCGCTCCCTCACCGTTCCAACAGCAAAAAACGGCAGTTCGTCTTTATAGAGGATGTTATCCGCCATCATATTCAAACGTTATTCAGCGGCTATGAGCCGGTAGCAGTCAGCGAGTTCCGCCTAACCCGCAACTCTGATCTGACGATTGATGAGGAAGGCGCAGAGGATTTGCTCGAGGAGATTGAAAAGGAGCTGCGCAAACGCCGCCGGGGTGTTCCCGCCCGGCTTGAGGTGCAAAAAGGGATTCATCCTTATGCCCTTGAACAGCTGCAGGCCGAATTCGAGCTTGAGGATTTTGTCTTTGAAATTGAAGGGCCCCTTGACCTCGGGTTCCTGCGGGGATTCGCTGGTAGCCTGAAGGGCTTCAGTTACCTGTTTGATGCTCCGATAGTGCCACAATACCCGGCGGAATTTGAGGAGAATGAAGATTTCTTCGAAGTGCTGAGCGAGCGCGATGTGCTTGTGTACCATCCATACGAATCCTTTGATGCGATGAGCGACTTTATTATTCAGGCCTCCGAGGATGAGCATGTCATGGCCATCAAGATGACCCTGTACCGGGTCAGCGGCAACTCACCGCTGATTACCGCCCTTGCCAATGCCGCAGAATCGGGCAAACAGGTTACCGTGGTAGTAGAGCTGAAGGCCCGCTTTGACGAAGAGCGGAACATTGCCTGGGCACGCAAGCTGGAACAATCCGGCTGCCATGTCGTCTATGGCCTGGTCGGGCTCAAAACGCATGCTAAAGTGACGCTGATCGTCCGTCAGGAAGGGAACGAGCTGCGCCGCTATGTACATGTCGGTACCGGGAACTACAATGACAGCACAGCCAAAGCCTACACCGACCTCAGCCTGTTCACTGCCAATAATGAAATTGGGCTGGATGCCTCAGAGCTGTTCAACCAAATGACCGGTTATTCCGCCAATTATGACTGGAATGCCTTCATCGTGGCTCCGACCAACATGAGCCTGTCGCTGCAAAAGCTGATTCTCCGCGAAGCCGAGCACGCGGCAGCCGGCAGACCGGCACGGATTATAGCCAAGATGAACTCTTTATCCAATCAGGAGGTCATCGACAGCCTGTACAGTGCAGCCCAGGCCGGTGTTGCCATCGATTTGATTGTACGCGGCGTCTGCTGCCTGCGCCCGGGCATTGAAGGCCTCAGTGAGCGGATCACGGTCCGCAGCATCGTTGACCGTTTTCTTGAGCATTCACGCATCTATTATTTCGAGAATGGCGGCAAGCCGGAAGTGTATTTATCCAGCGCCGACTGGATGACACGCAATCTGACCCGGCGGATTGAACTGATGTGTCCGGTGTTAGACAGCCGCATCCGCAAGCAGATCGTCAAGATCCTTGATCTGTCGCTGAAGGATAACGTGAAAGCCAGCTTCCTTCAGCCGAATGGATATTACGAACGGCCGGACGACAAAAAGGCTCCGTTCCGGAGCCAATTAGCCGCTATGGAGGTCAGTCATTGGAAAGGGAGCCGAGCTTTACCTTCACCGACCAAGCATTCTTAAAAGCTTTTAGGGCGTTCTCAATGTCTTCCTGTCCGATATGCACCTCACCTACACCTTCAAGCTCCAGATGAAGAGTATTGCCGTGCAGCTCAGCATTCAATCCGCGGATTACACCGATCTCGGTGCTGTCCAGAGCAATGCTCAGCTGTACGAGCGTACCCAGCTTATGAATCCACTCCTCGTCGGAAGCCAGTAAAATGTCCTTATGTGTCTGGGACAATTTCTGCTTCCGGCTTTTTGTGCTGTAGGAAGCAATAAGCGCACTGAGAATCAATTGCCGGTGGGTAAGACCCCGAATCGGTGAATTCATCAGCCAGTAGCGTGTATGCCGTTTCGACTGGTAGTAATTAATATTCGACCCTGTACGGTGCAGCATGATGGAGACATAGATCAGCATCTTCTGCTCTTCGCGGTCACCTTCATTCCCCAATGCGCCAAACAGACTCATTGCAAGCTTGCAGATATGTTCCAGATGCCCTTTAGAAGTGCGGATATCGAAGCGGATTATCGTATCCAGACTGAACTCCAGCGCACTGTCACACACCGGCTGCTCAGGATTTAAGAGGTCATGCAGCATGCCTTCCCGCAAACCTTCCCCGCTGATGAGTGCCTGACTGGCTCGGATATAGTTGTAAACCGTATGGAAAATGACCAGCCCCGACACAATGATGTCCGCCCGGCTCTTGGACAACCCTTCCATATCTTTCCGTTTCTCATAAGGCGTATCAGGCAGTATCTCCATAAACCGGTCTATCGTTTCACTGGAGAGTACATAACCATGAGAATTCGGCAAGGAATACTCCCTCATCTTCTGGTCCAGCTTGCCTAATGAACGGAGCGTTCCCCCGAGGCCGTATAACGGCAGACCAGCACTGGTACCCAGCCACTCATGCTCGACCAGCCTGCCGGTCACATAAGCTTGGAGCTTCTTCACTTGTTCGCTGTTCCAGTTGCCTTGGTGGCTGAACATGAGGTTGGTGTTAACCGCACCGAAGGGAAAGGAGATGCTGTGCTGATAGCGCCGTCCGCGGAACAGGGTAACCTCCGTACTGCCGCCGCCAATATCAATCACGAATCCGTCCTGCACATCAAAGGCATTAATGACGCCAAGAAATCCAAAGTAAGCTTCCTGGTAGCCGCTGATCACCTCAATTGGAATCAAGGAAGCCTCTGAAAGATATGTAATGATCTCGGAAGAATTTGCGGCGTTGCGAATGGCCGCTGTCGCTCCTGCACGGATCCTATCCACCTCAAAGGCGCTGCAAATCTCCTTAAACTGGCGCAAGACAGGAATAATGGTGTCCATATCTTTCCGCTCGAGCCTGCCCTCTTTTGTAATCTTCTCACTTAACCGGGCAGAGTATTTGCACTCCTTGATGATTTTGTAACCTCCTTGCCGCGTTGTATCATAAATCACAAGACGAATGGAGTTGGAACCAATATCAATGATGCCTATCCGGCAGAGATCATCGCTCATCTGTATGTACCCCCTTCAAGTTGATCGAGCATATCTATATACTATATCACCCATTTAGATCTTAACCAAAAGCAAAACGGCCGCCGGAGTTTTTTCCAGGGGCCGTTTTGTTCGTTTCTATAAGACTTTGCTGAGGAAATCGCGGGTCCGGTCATGTTTTGGATGGCCGAAGACTTCCGCGGGTGTCCCCTGTTCTACGATATAGCCGCCGTCCATAAAAAGAATCCGGTCGCCCACTTCACGGGCAAAGCCCATTTCATGAGTGACAATAACCATCGTCATCCCATCTTCGGCCAGCTTCTTCATCACTTCCAGCACCTCGCCGACCATCTCAGGGTCAAGCGCCGATGTCGGCTCATCGAAGAGCATCACATGCGGCTGCATGGCCAGTGCACGGGCGATGGCGATCCGTTGTTTCTGCCCGCCGGAGAGCTGAGCCGGGTAAGCATCGCGTTTATCTTCAAGCCCAACCGTCCGCAGCAGCTCCATCGCAATTTTTTCAGCTTCCGCCGGCTGCTGCTTTTTTACTTTGAGCGGAGCCAGCATGATATTCTGCAGCACCGATTTGTGCGGGAACAGGTTGAACTGCTGGAACACCATGCCCATTTTTTCACGGGTCACATTAATATCATGTTTCTTCGCTGTGATGGACTCGCCTTCAAAGGTGATTTCTCCCCCAGTGGGCTGCTCCAGCAGATTCAGACAGCGCAAAAAGGTGCTTTTGCCGGAGCCGCTGGGTCCGATGACCACCACAACTTCACCTTTTTGGATTTCGAGGTCAATGCCCTTTAGGATTTCCAGCTTGCCAAAATGTTTTTGCAGGTTGTTAACGGCGATCATCCGTATTCAGCCTCCTTTCGAGAATGCCAAGCAGCTTAGATAAAGTGAATGTAAGGATGAAATACATAATGGAGATGATGATCAGCGGTGTAAGCCCCTCATAAGTAATGGCTGTAATATTTCTGGCCTGGAAAAGAAGATCCGCCACCCCGATCATCGACACAATGGACGACTCCTTAATGATCGTAATGAACTCATTGCCAATAGCCGGCAGCACATTCTTCAGTGCCTGGGGAAGCACAATGTAGCGCATGGTCATCCCTTGTTTCATCCCGAGAGAACGGGCTGCTTCCATTTGGCCGCGGTCCACGCCTTGAATACCGGCACGGAAGATCTCGGCCAGATAAGCCGAACTGTTAATCGTAAGTGTAATCGCACCGGACTGAATCGCCGAAAATTCCAGACCTAATTCTACTAAGCCGTAATGGATGAGAAAGAGCTGTACCAGCATTGGCGTACCGCGCAGAAATTCAACCCACGCAGTAGCGATAAACCGCAGTACACTCCACTTGGACATGCGCAGCAGAGAAACTATAATTCCCAGGACAAAGCCGCAGAGTACCCCAATCAATGCCAGCAGTAAGGTGTATTTTAAGCCGGAGAAAAAAAGATTGCGGTATTCATATGCCATATCGAATAGATTCATTGCAGGCCTAACCTCCTGTCTTCTTGTAGGATTTCAAAAAAATAGAAAACAGCGGATCACCGCCATTTTCTGAATAGTGTAACTGTACTCTGCATAACTGTCATTATTTCTGAAAGTGCCGGAATCTGAGCTTCCTTTATTTGCTTATGGAAAGGTCGCTTGCAGCCGATACGTACTCTTCGATTTTGCCGTCTGCCGTCAAACGCTTCAAGGTTGTATTCACTTGATCCAGCAATTCTGTATTGCCTTTCTTCACTCCGATAACGTATCCGTCATCCTCTACCACTGGTTTGGCGTCAGTAATGACTAGGCCCTTCACATTCTTCACGAACGATTCGGCAACAGGCCCTTCCATAATAGAAGCATCTACACGGTTAGATTGCAGCTGCATAACAATCTCAGTCATTTTGGTCAGCGAGGTCAGCTTCGCCCCTTCAATTTCTTTGGCGATATCTTCCTGAATCGAACCTGTCTGAATGCCAATCTTGGTATTCTTCAAAGCATCCATAGTAGCAAATTTATCTTTATCAGCTTCACGAACGACAACCGCTTGCTCTGCTTTAAAGTAAACATCAGAGAGGCCGACTGCTTCTGCACGTTTTGGTGTATAGCTCAGTCCCGAGATAACAATATCCACTCTTCCGCTCGATAGCTCGTTCAGCAGGGAATCAAAAGGAAGATCCCTGATGACCAGCTCAGCACCCATATCAGCAGCGATGTCCTTGGCAATCTCGATGTCAAAACCTACGATCGTATCCTTGCCATCTATCATTTTATGGAATTCGTAGGGCGGAAATTCTGCGCTGGTTCCCAGCGTCAGTGTTTTGGCTGCAGTTTCGCTGCCTGCGTTGCCATTCGATGCCGCAGTTTTATTATCATCATTGTTATTGGTACCACAGCCGGTCATAAGTCCTACCGCCAGCAGCATGCCTAAAGAAAGTTTACCCCATGTTTTCATCTGTATATCTCCCCTATCCTGTTTTGGTACTCTAAGTTGTGCCTTTGACCGATTTATTATAAATCACTCCGCATGAATATGCAAAGACAAATTTGTGACAATGCCCGTTAAATCAAGGATAGAAAAATATGGTGTAAGCTTGCACTACATTCCCTCATTTTGCACATGCCCTGACTTGAAGTATATACTATTTACTATCTCCAGCTGCTTCCTGGAATAAACGGAAGTGGTTCACAACGACCTCTGGAGTGGTAATAACATGCAAACTGTGTGAAAAGGATGCTTTCGATGTCAGTTTGTTCGAAGTGTTTCAATGATGAGAATGCTCACAAACATTTAGGAGGTGCAGGCCATGCTGCTGGAAGCGATGTACCATGTTCCCCGTGACAAGTGGGCTTATGCCTACGATACAAAAACTATACATCTGCGTGTTCGCACCAAACGTGACGATGTGGACTGTGTAGCAGCCCTTACAGGTGATAAATATGATTGGGATCATACCTTTTATGAAATCATGATGGAAAAAGCCGCCTCTGACGACAGATTCGATTATTGGGAGGCTGCGGTCCGGCCTAAATATAAACGGCTCAGCTATACTTTTCGCGTCAGCAAAGGACAGGAAAATGTATATTTGCTTGATAACGGCATCCGTTCGGAATGCCCTCAGCCGCCTAACCACTTCTACGAGTTTCCCTATATACATCAAATTGATCTGTTCAAGGTTCCCAACTGGGCCAAGGATGCGGTGTTTTATCAAATTATGACCGAACGTTTCGCCAATGGCGATCCCGCCAATGACCCGGAAGGAACCGAAGCCTGGGGTGGAACTCCGAAGCTGGATAATTTTTTTGGCGGAGACTTACAGGGAGTGCTGGATCATCTTGATGATCTGCATGAACTGGGTATCAATGCTGTATATTTCACTCCGCTGTTCCTCTCGCCTTCTAACCATAAATATGACATCGTGGATTATAAAAAAGTCGACCCCCATTTCGGAGATAATGAGCTGCTGAAACATGTAGTCGAGGAATGCCACCGAAGAGGAATACGGGTGATGCTGGACGCCGTCTTCAATCATTGCAGCGACAAATTCCCGCCTTTTCAGGACGTGCTGGAGAAGGGTGAATATTCGGTTTATAAAGATTGGTTCCATATCAACTCCTTCCCGGCTGAGATAGTCGACGGTATTCCTACGTATGACACTTTCGGCTTTTTTGGCAATATGCCCAAATTCAACACAGCAAACTACGAGGTCAGAGCCTACCTGCTGGAAGTCGCCGAATATTGGATCAAGGAGATCAAAGTAGACGGGTGGCGGCTGGACGTTGCCAATGAGGTGGATCATCATTTCTGGCGCGAATTCCGCAAGGTGGTGAAATCCGCCAACCCGGAGGCCTATATCGTTGGTGAGGTGTGGAGTGACTCCCTTACGTGGCTGCTGGGCGATCAGTTCGACTCGGTGATGAACTACCCATTCTCAGGTACGGTGCTGGAATTCTTTAATGGCGGTATGGATGGCATCACCTTCGGACAGCGGATCGGCGCTTTGTTAATGAGATATCCGCAGCAGACAAACGAGGTGGTCTTCAATTTGCTCGGCAGCCATGACACTCCCCGTTTGCTGACGGTGGTCGGAGAAGATAAACGGCGCCTCAAGCTGGCGGTTGTTTTCCTCTTCACCTTTATGGGGACACCCTGCATTTATTACGGGGATGAGATCGGCCTGACCGGCTCAGAAGATCCCGGCTGCCGTAAATGCATGGAGTGGGATGAAAAGAAGCAGGACCGCGAGCTGTATGATTTTTACCGGATGATGATCTTCCTGCGCAAAGAGCACAAAGCCCTTCGAGAAGGCAGATTCCGCATTCTGGTAGCCTGTGAAAATGACCCCTGCATCGTGTATGAACGTGCGGATGAGATCATTCATTTCACGGTCTGGATGAACAATTCCGCGGAGACCCGCACGCTTAGACATCCGATGGAAACCGATGACTGGCAGGATGCGCTTACCGGCGAACCGGTTGCCCCGAAAGAGGGGATTATGCATATCTCGCTTGATCCTTATGGTTACCGGATTCTGTGCCGTAATTTAAGCTGAAGGCAACCAGATTGTGTGCCTATTAAAACCAGTCAAACACGATAAACTGTCTGACTGGTTTTTTTATGCTGTATCCTCTCGAATATTCTTATAAAAAACAAAAAAGACACTCCTAAAGTCTTAACGACCTGTAGGAATGCCTCTTTGTACTTTATTTATTGTGTAATTTTGTTGTAGATGTCGATATACTGCTGCGCGGAAACATTCCAGCTGTAGTCACCGGCAAAAGCGTTTTTCGTGACTTTTTTCCAGTGTTCCGGCTTGCGGTAGAACGATACCGCCCGGCGCAGTGTATGCATCATGTCATGCGCGTTGTAATCCTTAAATGTGAAGCCGTTGCCCTCGCCTGTTTCCTCGTTATAGGCGTGAACGGTATCATTAAGCCCGCCTGTCTCACGGACTACAGGAATACTTCCATAACGCAGCGCCAGCAGTTGGCTGATTCCGCAAGGCTCGAACTTTGATGGCATCAGGAACAGATCGCTGGCCGCATATATTTTGCGCGACAAAGCGTCATTGAACAGAATCTGCGAAGACAGCTTGGTCGGGTACCGCCATGCCGCTTCACGGAACCAGCGTTCATAGGATTCGTCCCCTGTGCCAAGCAGTACAAATTGAATATCATCGTAATACAGCAGCTCATCCAGCACGCGTGTCAGGAGATCAAGACCCTTGGAATCAACCAGCCGCGTAACCATTGCGACCATCGGAATATACGGGGCTACGGGCAACCCTAACTCCTGCTGCAGGCCTAGCTTATTCTCAGCCTTCTTCGCCAGATTTGAACGGTAACGTGTAAAGATTTGCGGATCGCTGTTGGGATTGTAGCTCTTGGTATCAATGCCGTTGACAATACCGCTGAGACTGTCTGCCCGGGAAGAGAGCAAGCCATCCAGACCATATCCATAATAGGCCGTACGGATTTCTTCCGCATAAGTCGGACTGACCGTAGTCACATGATCACTATGGACGATCCCGCCCTTCATATAGTTCACGTTGCCGTAATACTCTACACCGTTGAAGTAGCTGTCATCCAGGCCAAGCAGCTCACCCAGCACGGAATAAGGAAACACGCCTTGGTATAGCAGATTGTGAATGGTAAAGACAGTGCGCATCTCGCTGTAGAACGGATCATGCCGGTAATGGCCCTGAAGCAGCATCGGAATGACTGCAGCATGCCAATCATGGCAATGCAGCACATCCGGCTGAAAATTAATGGCCGGCAGGCATTCCAGAACCGCCCGGTTAAAGAACGCAAACCGTTCACCATCATCCAGATATCCATAAATGCCGTCACGGCCAAAATAATATTCATTGTCGATAAAATAGACCGGAATACCATCGTAAATAATCTGTTCGATGCCGCAATATTGATTGCGCCAGCCGACAGGAACATCCACTACGGCAACATGTTCCATTTGCGAAGTGAACTTCTCCGGAATTCCCCGGTATTTTGGCAAAATCACCCGTACATCCACTCCTGCGCCCTTTAGCGCCTTGGGCAGAGCTCCAATGACATCAGCCAAACCACCTGTCTTAACAAAAGGATGGGCTTCGGCTGCAGCAAATAAAACTTTCATTCAGATTCCCCCTTAAATGTACGAATTCCACTATTTCAAGCTTGTTTGACCACCTTGCGGCCGGATTTCTTGAGCACCAGAAATCCAAGTGCCGGAATGGTCAGCTCTATGCTGTTCAGCTGGTTATGCCATTCTTTCTTGCTGCTCTTCATGGGCTCATTGCTGGCACCCGAGCCGCCAAACCGAATGTCCTCAGAGCTGAATATCTCTTCATAAGTTCCCGGGCGGGGTACGCCAATCCGGTACTGATGCCGTTCCACCGGCTGAAAATTGATAATTACAAGCAAGGTATCAACGGGTCTCTTACCTCTGCGGATATAGGACACAATACTTTGGCCATTATCATCGGCATCAATCCACTGATAGCCTTCCATATCATGATCAAGCTCCCACAATGCTTTTTCCGCCAAATACAGCTTGTTTAGCGCAGCGGTGTAGGCCAGCATTCCGCGGTGGCTTTCATAATCCAGCAGCAGCCAATCGAGCTGCTCCTGATCCTTCCACTCGATAAATTGTCCGAATTCTCCACCCATGAACAGCAGCTTTTTGCCGGGATGGGTAATCTGGTAGCCCAGCAGCAACCGGAGACCGGCAAATTTCTGTTCATAAGAGCCTGGCATCTTGTCCAGCAGCGATTTCTTGCCGTGCACCACTTCATCATGAGAGAGCGGCAGCGTGTAATTCTCGGCATAGGCATAACAAATTGGGAAGGTCAACAAATTATGATGATAGGGCCGTGCCCCAAAATCATGTTCTATGTAGCCCAGTGTGTCATTCATCCAGCCCATATTCCATTTGTAGTTGAACCCGAGTCCACCTTGGTGAGCTGGAGACGTAACGCCAGGCCAGGCGCTGGATTCCTCCGCCATCATCAATGCTTTCGGATAATACTGAAAGATTGCTTTATTCAGCTGCTGTATAAAACGGATGGCTTCAAGATTCTCAAGACCGCCGTTTTGATTGCGTCTGAACTGATGGCCTTGCTTCTCAAAATCGAGCCGCAGCATGCTTGTAACCGCATCAACTCTCATGCCATCTATATGATACTGCTCGAACCAGAACAAGGCATTAGAAATCAGAAAGGAGGAAATTTCCGGCTTGCTGAAATCAAAGGAAAGCGTACCCCAGCCCGGCTTCTCTGCCAGCATAGGATCCGCATACTCATACAGCGGTGAACCGTCAAACATTCTCAGGCCATGTGCATCCTTCGCAAAATGGGCCGGAACCCAGTCAAGAATGACCCCAATGCCTGCCTGATGCAGCTGATCAATTAAATACATCAGCTCATGCGGCTCTCCATAACGGCTCGTTGCGGCAAAATATCCGGTTCCCTGATAACCCCAGGATAAATCATAAGGATGTTCAGCCAGCGGCATAAACTCCACATGGGTATAACTCATCTCCTGCAGATAAGGGATCAGCAGATCGCTCATCTCCCGATACGTGTAGAATTCTCCGTCTTCCTTCTGACGCCAAGTCCCGAAATGCATTTCGTAAATGTTCATTGGCCCGTTGTACGGGGCCTTCGTCCGCCGCCGCCAGGCAGCGTCTCCCCAGCTGTAGCCGCTAAGATCCGCCACCACTGATGCCGTCGCCGGACGCACTTCAGCCTTGAAAGCATAGGGATCAGCTTTAAGGAAGCTGTCGCCATTCGCTGCGACGATCCTGTATTTGTAAAAAGTTCCCGGCTCTATTCCCGGAAAAAAACGACTCCAAAATCCTGAATCGGGTATCTTATATAACGAGTCCACGTCCTGCGTTCCATCCCAGCCGTTATGATTACCAGCCAGTCCTACATATGTCGCATGAGGAGCCCACACGGTAAAGCGTACGCCGGTCATTCCTTCTTCAGCGGCAATGTGCGCGCCCAGCATCGTATAGCTGCGATAATTCGTGCCCTCATGGAACAGGTAAATATCTTCAAATGACGGGAGGTTTTCTGCTTCTTGTATGTCAGGCAAATCATCACCACCTTATTATATAGGATGCACCTATAACATTACCCGAATGTTGGGCGTTTGAAAATGATTTTACAAGCAAAATAAGCTTTCACAGATTAAAGAAAATATGCATGTAATTTTTCTTGCGGTAACGCAATATATTTCACCTATGTCGTTTCAAGCGCTTGTGGGGAGTTTATATTACAAGCATTGACAAAAAAATGGGAGGGATAACAAATGAGTAAAAAAGAATGTATCGCCATGCTCCTGGCGGGTGGTGAAGGCCGCAGATTGGCCCCCCTGACCAGCACAATGGCAAAGCCTGCAGTCCCTTTCGGAGGACAGTATAGAATCATTGACTTTCCCCTCAGCAACTGTGTGAATTCCAATATCGACACTGTAGGCGTACTGACGCAGTACGAAGCTAATTCCTTGCATCAACATATTGGTGAAGGGGAGCCCTGGGGGCTTCACAGCACAACTGATCAGGGTGTCAGACTGCTTCCTTCGGGAGTTGAAGGCCGTGAGAGTTATTCTGGAACAGCCGATGCCATTTATAAGAACATTGAGTTTATTGACAGTCAAAATCCTGAGCATGTACTGATCCTCTCGGCAGATCATATTTACCATATGGACTATCGAAAAATGCTGGATTACCATATCAACAAATCCGCCAAAGCCACCATCTCGGTAATGGAAGTGCCTTGGGATGAAGCAAGCCGCTTTGGTGTAATGAACGTGAATGAGGAGCTGCAAATTTCTGAATTTGCCGAAAAACCAAAAGTCCCTAAAAGCAACCTCGCATCGATGGGGATTTATCTATTTGAGTGGAAATACCTGAAAGAACATCTTCTCCGTGATGCCGCAAATCAGGCTTCCAGCCATGACTTCGGCAAAGATGTGATCCCGACGATGCTGGAGGCCAATGATGAATTGTTTGCCTTCCGTTTTGAAGGCTACTGGAGAGATGTAGGTACAGTAGGCAGCCTCTGGGAAGCCCATATGGATCTTCTGCAAGCCGATAACGGCTTCAAGCTCGACAACTCGAAGTGGCCAATGTATAGCCGGGCCCGCCGGACCAAACCCGCTGCAGTTAAACCACGTACGCAGTTGCAGATCAAAACAGCAGATTGCCTCGTAAATGAAACTTGCCTGCTGGAAGGCAGCCTGCAGCGCTCTGTAGTATTCGGCGGCGTGGAGATCGGCAAAATGACCATGATTAAACAAAGCGTTATTATGCCGGGTGCACGTATCGGCCGGAGCGTAGTGATTGAAAATGCAATAATCGGTGAAGGAGCTGTTATCAAAGACGGCGCTGTAATTAAGGGCAGTGTGGACAACATTGTCGTTGTCGGTCCTAATGAGATTGTGGCCGCCAAACCTGTCATTCGTACTCAGCCTTCCCGCCTACTACAGGAAGTGTACGAAAAAACCGGACGTCTGCGGGCTGAAGGACTTCCTTCATAAGTTATCAACATCCCGTCAGTCTCCAACCTATACAAGAAAAAGCAGCAGTCTCTGATAACCGGAGCTGCTGCTTTTTTCTTGCAATATTTACTTCCTGTCGCTATACACTCATAAAGAGCTGTTACAGTAATTCGGGTCCGTTTTCACCCTCTGCTGCAACCGGAGGCTGTTCCTCGGTCAGCGGCAAAATAACAGTAACCTGCGTTCCTTTGCCCAGCTCACTATCCAATTCCAGCTTTCCGTGATGAAGCTCCACAATTTGCTGGGAAATGGCAAGCCCCAGTCCGGTTCCTCCGTTCAGCGCGTCGACCTGGAAGAAACGATCGCGGACTCTGGAGAGGTGGGCTTCGCTGATGCCAATTCCGCTGTCCCTGACAATGACAGCCATCTCCTCCTTGGAGAGACGGTGGGTGGACAGGACAATGCTGGAATCTTCAGGGGAGAACTTCACGGCGTTGTCCACCAAATTCAGGAATACCTGTTTCAGCCGGTTGGCGTCTCCCTTGATATAGATCGTCCCTTCACATTCCAGCAGCAGATGTATACGTTTCTTCTCCGCTTTGGCCCATACATTCAGTATCGTCTCCTGAAGCACCACTTTGATATCGATAAGAGCAATGGATAGCTTCATCTCATTCTGCTGCAGCTTGGAGAAGTCGAGGATTTCCTCCACCAGTCCGATCAGCCGGTCGCTTTCCTTGGATATAATCCCCATGCCCAGCTTGGTTTCCTCCGGATCGTAGCCACCTGAAATCAGTGTTTCGCTCCAGCCCTTGATGCTGGTCAGCGGCGTCCGCAACTCATGGGAAATCGAGGAAATGAAATCGTCCTTAATCTGATTGCTGCGGATAATTTCATCTGCCATATAGTTGAGTGTGGTTGCCAGATCACCAATCTCATATTTGTAGTCACCTTTGATCCGGGTCGTAAATCTCCCTTTGGCCATCTGCGCCGATACTGCCGTAATATTATTGAGCGGCTTCACGATGGAATTGGCGAGACCGAAGCTAAAGAGCATAACAATAGCCATTACCGCTCCACCGATACCGATGGATACCAGGGTAAGATTCAGCAAATCTGAGTTGATTCTCTCCATGGACGTAAGGTATCTTACAATAAAAGAATCGCGGCCGTTAATGTGCAGCATTTTGGATACCGCCATTACGCTCTCATTCGTCCCTGCCTGTCTGCCTACCCAGCGTCCGATACCTCCGCCAACCGCTTCTGAAACATCGCTGGTCGTAATCGTACGGTCAGGCTGAAATGGCGTAGAGCCGGTAAGGATATCACCGTTAAGGGTCAGTATTTCCAATTCCGTATTATCCATATCGAAGTATTCAAGCAGCTTCGGAAAATGAACGGGCGAACTCTCGTTGGAAAATGTAAATTTGTAGAAGTTTTCCGAGATTCCGATCTGGGTCGTAATTTTATTATAAACACTATCGTAATAATACGTCCGGATGGCCAGCAGAAAAATAACCTCAACGAGGAGGAGCGCCACGAAGACTACAAGAATATAGTGCAGTACAATCTGTCTGCGCATCCCCTTCTTGATCATTGTCCTTGACCCTTCCATTTATAGCCGTGTCCCCATACGGTCTGTAGGTATTCGGGTTCTGAGGGATTATTCTCAATCTTTTGGCGCAGCCGGCGGATATTTACATCAACAATTTTCGGATCACCCATGTACTCCTTGCCCCAGACATGATCCAAGAGCGAGTCGCGGCTGAGCGGCGTGTTTTCTTTTTCCAGGAAAAATTGTACCAATGAAAACTCGGTTGGCGTCAGTTCGATGCCTTCCCCGCTGCGCTTAAACTGTTTGGAAATCAGATCGAGCGTAAACGGCCCCGAATGAAATGAGACCTTTGCAGACTGCTCCCGGTGAACATTGACACGGCGCAGCAGCGATTGTATACGGGCGATCAGCTCCGTAGGACTGAATGGTTTGCTGACATGGTCATCCGCACCGACTGAAAGGGCGTAAACCTTATCCTGCTCCTGGACTTTTGCCGTAAGAAAGATAATCCCGAGCCGTTCATTCGTTTCCCGGATACGTCTGCACACCTCAAATCCGTCGATGCCGGGAACCATTACGTCCAGGAGTGCAATATCAATATCAGGAACCGTAGTCAGCTTGTGCAGTGCTTCATTGCCGTCCGCGGCTTCCAGCACCTCAAATCCGTTACGCTTGAGATTAATAACTATAAAACTGCGGATGGATTCTTCATCCTCCAGGATTAATACCTTACTCATCAATTCCCTTCCTTTCTATAGGCGAGGTGATTTTATTGTTGTCGCCCCCGCTTGTGTTCTGCTCAACTTCTCCCCGGTAGCCGATAAACTTATCAAGATCAAATCCTAATATTTTCCATCCGCTACTCTTTACGCGCTCCCATTCCGCCGGAGAAAAGAATGAGATTTCTGCTACCGTCTCACCGGTATTCGACAAAATAAACTTAAGCGATTTGTCCTGGACCGACTTGGTATCCACTGTAACATTCTCATGCCATTCCGGTAAAAGATCAATCCTGAAGCGGTCCGCCGGATCACGGTATTGCAGCGCGGAAAAGGTTAAGCCATTTTTGCCGTCCCATTTGTAATAAGAATTGAAATAGGGGATCGTCTCAGGATCAAAATATTCCCAGCCCTTCGGCGGCTCCAGCAATCCGATTTCGATAACGCCGTCGCCGTCGATATCCTCGCTGACAATCTTTCTGTCCTTAAAGGTCCGGGCATCTCCGGGGATCACCACACGCAGCTTATTATTCTCCATCACTACCACTGTCGTGTATGCTGAGCGTGAATCCACCGCCGAATCCAGAACTATACCTTCTTTATGCTCTGCCACTTTACCTGAGACAATATTGTAATAATTACTGAAATAAGGGTCCAGATCGTCAAGCTCATCCAAAACCTTAAAGCCGTCGTTGTACTGATAGGTAGTAATTGTGGCAAACTCATTGCGTTTAAAATATACAACCGTGATGTCTTCAATCCCATCCTCATTGAGATCATCGACCATATATTTCGTGTAGGGCTGGGAGAGCACTTCCTCCAGCTCTCCTCCGGAATAGGAGTAGACCACCATCCCTTTCTCTACACCTCGTGAATAACCGGCAATGATATTCAGCTTGCCATCACCGGTTACATCCCTTAAATCAACGGAATCCAATTCCGTTCCGCCACCGTCAAATACCAGCTTCTTCTCCCAGACATCGTCCCGCTTCTCCAGGATCATGCCGTGAATCAGTACGGCCTCGTTCTTCGTCGAATAGAAGACGAGCGTCTCTATCGTTCCGTCCTTGTCCAAATCCTCAGTGAAAATAGAGCTGTCATCGTCACTCACCGGACGGATCAGCGAAGCTCCGGCTGGCATGTGGGACGTGATCGCCGTCATCAGCGAAGCCTTGTCGGCAGACAGCTCCGGCGCCTTCATCCGCAAAACAGGATCGCTGATGAAGGTGCAGCCCGACAGTATGGACAGAGAAAGAGATACCGCCGCCAGACGTCTCAGAACTCGATTATTCAACTTCATCACTCTTTCCTTGTTTCGTGGTGTAATGATTACAGATGCAGGCGTTCTTGTGATGTCAGACGGCGGCCCTTTACATCATGTTTGATCCGTCCGTCTTCAAGCACCCACAGCCGTGTAGCATAACGTTCCGCCAGCTCTAGGGGCAACACCGTCACTACCGTCAGCCCTGTCTCTTTGCAGAGCTTGCGCAGGGTTTCCAGTACTCCCTCCGCTGTACGCGGATCAAGACCGGTAACCGGTTCATCCGCCAGAATCACCTTGGCCCCGTGAACCAGTGCCCGGGCAATCGCCACCCGCTGGCGTTCTCCGCCGCTTAGCTGGCTTGTCTTCATCTTGGCCTTATCCAGCAGACCCAATAAATCCAGCTCGTCCATCGCGCCCATGTAGTCGTCTGAACGGACCATTCCTGTCACCATCCGCCAGAGCGGTGTTTGTGAGGACTGGCCTATCAGCACGTTCTTAAGCGCAGTCCGGTTCGGATTGAGCTCTGCATTTTGTTCCAGATAAGCCCACTCCCGGCGGATCTTCCGTTTGCCGGTAAAGACATTTCCGAGAATATTGACTCCATCCACCCTGAAGTTCCCTCTGTCCCATTTCTCTTTCAGCGCAAGGCAGCGCAGCAGCGTTGACTTACCGCTCCCGCTGGCTCCCAGCAGTACAACAAGCTCACCTGGTTCTAATTGAAAGCCAATGTCCTGCAGAACAGGCATTTTTTCTTCCCCGGCTGCTTTGGCTAAATGTTCAACTGTGATCATAGTTCAGCCTCTCCCTGTCTTTGACTCTACTCTATAGTGTACTCTGAAAGCGTGATCGATTTCCATGCGAGCATCCGTTCTTATCTTACCTCAATTCATCTGGCGTGGCGAGAATAATAACCCTGTCAAACCGAACAATATATAAAAAGCGCCCAGCAAGACAAAAACACCGCCTCCCCAGCCAAATTCTAGCAGCAGTCCGCCGATGCCCGGTCCCACAATACTGCCGATACTAAAATGAAAGGAGGAAACCACATTTGCTGCGGGCAGCAAATTGCGCGGAAGAATATCTGCAGCGTAACTTAGACCCAGCGAGAAGAAAGAACCTACAAGACCGCCTGCCACCATCAGCACAACCAGCGTCAGCAGGAAATGATCACCGGACAGCGGCAGCAAGGTAAAGGCCAGACCGCCACTCACACCGGAAAAGATCAGAATCTTCTTTCGGCCGTATCGGTCGCTCCATATCCCCAGCGGCAGTTGAAACAGCAGACCGCCAATACCGGCGAATGGCAGCAGCGCAGCAATCTGATCCGTGCTGTAGCCAATGCGCAGTCCGTACACAGGGAAATTACTGTTCAGACTAGCTTCCATATAGCCGTAAAGAAGTGCAGGAATCAGGGCATACCAAGCGAGGCTGTAGCTTCGCCCGAAACGCCGCGCTTGTCCCTCCCCATGCTCCACTTTATCCGGGTGAGAATCCGGAAGCTTGATAAGGACCAGCAGCAGCACCAGTATAAAAAGCGCAGCAATAATCAAAAACGGTGCGGCCTGGCCATATCGCAGCAGGCTGATCCCAATCGGGCCGAGACTAAATCCGAGTCCGTAGGACATTCCATACAGCGAGAGATTGCGCCCCCGGTGCTCCGCAGGTGTCATGAGCAGCACCCATAGCTGCGCGGCATAGTTAATGGCCGAGTCTCCAATGCCCACAAACAGGCGCAAGACAAACCAGACCTTGATACCCGGCAGCAGCGGGAACAAGAGCAGTGCCACCAGCACAAGGCTGAGCCCGGCAGCGATCAGCTTCTTGAAGCCGATGGCGCCAAGAACCCGCTCGGCTGCCAGCGTCATCGCAAAAGAGCCTACATATAAAGCAGCGGCATTAAGGCCGTTGAGCGAGGAAGAAACCCCTTTTTGCTCCAGCAGAATGGAGAGCACCGGAAGCAGCAGCCCTTGGCTGAGCCCGGCAGCGATAATAACGGTAATCAGAATCATATAGTTCCATTTGTTGTTCAGTTTGCTTGTTGCGGTGAGCCGGTCTGACACGGATGAATCCTCCTAAATTTTAATGCCCTTGCGGGCACAATGTGTTATGAAAATAGGCTTGAGGTTTAACCGACAAGCATCCTGTACATACCAGATACTAAGCAGGACAGGTGAAGTCGGTAAACTTATTGTGTGTACGACCTCGACTCCTAAATTGAAATACGGCCGTCTTCGAGTACAATGTATTGTTGCCCCGAGCACCTCCATCAAATTTCACTGGATCGGACGGCCCGTAGCCCTGCCAAGAAAGGATGTTTTGTTTTGGATGCTATTCGTCAATGCTGTGCCGGCCTGGATGTTCATCAAGCCACGATTGTCGCCTGTCTTCTCAAAGGACCTTTAGACACCAAACCCACCAAACAGATTCGCGAATTCCCTACCGTCCTCTCCGGTCTTCTCTCCCTCGCCGATTGGCTGGAGCACGAAGGCTGCACCGACGTCGCGATGGAAAGTACCGGGGTCTTTTGGAAACCCGTCTTCAATGTCCTTCAAGATTCCTGTTCCTTGACCGTCGCCAATGCGGCTCATGTCAAGAATATCAAGGGACGCAAGACCGACGTCAAGGATGCGGAGTGGCTGGCCCAGCTTCATCGCTGCGATCTCATTCGCAGCAGCTTTGTGCCGCCTCAAGAGATCCGCAACCTCCGTGATTTGACCCGTTACCGCAAAAAACTCAAAGGCCACGAGGCTTCCGAACGCAATCGCATTCACAAGGTACTTGAGGATGCTAATATCAAACTCTCCAGTTTTGTCTCCGACCTCTTTGGTGTTTCGGGTCGCCTTATGCTTCAAGCCATTGTCAATGGCGAGGTCCTCGAACCTGACGTGATCGCCGACTTGGCTAAAGGCAAGCTTCGCGCCAAACTTCCGGAGTTGACCGCCGCCTTGAACGGGCGCGTTACCAAGCACCACCGCCAAATGATTTCCCATTCCTTGAAGCATCTGGCCTTTCTGGAATCCTCTATTGCTGAACTGGAGGCTGAGATGGACATCGCCTTTGCTCCTCATCTCCCGAAGCTTCAGCTCCTTCAGAGCGTTCCCGGTCTCGGTCCCCATACCGCCAAGATTCTCGTCGCAGAACTCGGGATCGATATGTCTGTGTTCCCGTCCGCTGCCCATCTTGCTTCCTGGGCCGGACTCAGTCCAGGCAGTAACGAAAGCGCCGGTAAAAAAAAAGTTCGGCTACCCTCAAAGGCAACTCCGCACTTCGCAGCGCACTCGTCGAAGCCGCTTGGGCCGCCAGTAAAACCCGAACGTTTTTAGGGGCAAAGTTCTGGGCCCTCGCCCGCAGGCGGGGTAAACCCAAAGCCATTGTTGCCCTCGCTCATAAATTACTCGTCATCGCCTATCACATCTTGAGAACGAATGATCCTTACCGGGAGCTTGGTACCGACTATTTACTTGGGCGAAATGCGATTTCTTCCGAAGATCGTTTAATCCGCCAACTGCAACGACTCGGGTACACCGTTCAGAAGCCGGGGCCCTCCCTATAGCCCTTTTTAAAAGGAGCTTTTTAAGCCTCCCGGGCATCCTATTGCCTTTTTTAGCGGTCACCTCGCAAGGGAGCGATTCGTTTGGACAAGAACCCGTAAAAGTCACTTCGTCTGTCCGCGTTATTTTCCCATCAAAAGTTTTGTGAGCATTTACTTCCTGAGTCGCTTCGAACAAAACTAGCTTCGAAAGCATACGCTTAGTTTTGTGAGCATTTGCTTCCTGAGTCGCTTTGAACAAAGCTGGCTTCGGAAGCTCAGGCCTATGTAATACATTAGTTAAGCAAACGGATGTGAAACGGCAAACACCGAACATTATAGTGGACAACCCTCTTCAAAACAAGAGATAATATATAGAAGTGACGGATTTCCCTGGGGGTGTATGCTTCATGAGCTATGAACTGAAAATTGATGTCTCGCCTGTATATGAACTGCTGGACAGTTTCATGATATATGTTACCGGTAAATGGATCTCCAATCTGGACATAGGTCCCGACTGGGTCCGTGATCTCGACGGCCGCATACCGCCGCAGCAGGTATCCGCTCTGAAGCAGGCTGCCGAATGGCCTTTTACTGACTATGATGTGCTATATGCCTGGGCTTACAACCGCGGGCCCGGCTCCAAAGTGCTGCAGTTCCTGGACGAACTGGAGTCCTCCTCACTGGAGGAGCGCTTCGGGCGATTGTCTCCCCTGTTCCCCGATTTTACGATTGAAGAATGTAAACGGATCAGGGACAGCTATGCTCCGCTTCTTCGCCTTTGGTATGATCAGTACTTCCGCCATGTGGAGCAGAAGATTCTGCCGCTGCTGATTGAGGACGCCTCAGAGAAGAAGCTGCTGGAGAGCAAAATGGACCCTGGAGCGCTGATTGAATACGCCTCAGGCGGAGTGGTAGTCGGAGACATCCCGGATTTGCAGACTATTGTGCTGCTGCCTACGGTACACAACCGGCCGATTAATACGTATTGCTTCTATAATACCTTAATGATCATTCAGTACCCTGTAGATGTGCCTTCTGAAGACGAAGACGAGCCGCCTACCGTACTGCTGCGCCTGACCAAAGCGCTGTCGGACCCGACGCGTCTAAGACTGCTGCGCTATGTGGCTAATGAGCCCAAGACCATATGGGACATGCAGTCCGATTTGAGCCAGTCCAGTGAAATGCTTATGCATCATTTGCTTATCCTGCGGGTCGCCGGTCTCCTGCGCGTCCATCTGGGCAGTGAAGGAGAAGGCAATGAACGTTTCAGCATCCGCGCGGACGGCGCATCGGATCTTCAGATGTTCCTGGAATCCTATATTCGTTTATAATAACAGTACCAAACAGAGACAGAGACAAGCGAATGCTTACGAAGCGAGTTTTGTACGAAGCCCTGCCCATAAGTATCAGCTAACAAAACTTTTAGGAGTGAGCGTTATGAAATATTCAACACAGCAAGTAATTTTCGATTTGGACGACACCCTGGTGCACTGCAACAAATATTTCGACCTCATTCTGGGGCAGTATTTCGAACTCATGTCCGACTGGTTCAGCGGCATTGGTCCTACTACGAGTGAAGTCCGCACCAAACAGGCCGAGATTGATGTAGAGACGGTAAGCACCAGCGGACTGGCCAGTGAAAATTTCCCCAAGTCCCTCATTGCAACCTACCACTATTTTTGCGCCAAATTCAACCGGTCAACCGATCCCTATCAGGAGCAGCAGCTGATGAAGCTTGGACTCAGTGTCTACGATCAGGAAATCGAAGCTTATCCGGGCATGGTCGAGACGCTTGATTCATTGAAACAGGACGGTCATGATTTATATCTGTACACCGGCGGCGACGATACGATTCAACAGCGCAAGATTGAGCAGATGAAGCTGGATGTATATTTCAACGACCGGATCTTTATCCGCCAGCACAAAAATGTAGAATCACTGGAAAATATTCTGAGCAGTTACCCGTTCGAGCGCCAGCGCACCTGGATGATCGGCAACTCTCTGCGCACCGATGTACTCCCTGCCGTGACCGCAGGCATCAACAGCATTTACCTGAAGCAGCAGAACGAATGGCTCTATAACCTGATTGAGCTTCAACGTGAAATGCAGCAATCTGTAGTAACCATTTCTTCCATTCACGAAGTAACCCCGGTTATCCGGACAGCGTCTCTGCGGCAAAATCACGGGTGACAAAAAGACAAGTCCTTGTTACAAATGACATAGGCAACCTCCTGGCAGTGTGATTATACTGTTTGAGAAGATTTTCATCTCATTGCAGGAGGTAGGAATGAACAAGAAGACGAACCCTAAGAACACTCCGGACAGCAGACGCTTACTCCCCATGCTGCTGGCTGTAGTTGTGGTGATCCTCCTTGGTGTGCTTGTCTATATCACGACGAGCAACAAAGACGATGAGGCCATAGTTTTCGACAATCTGCCCAACTATACGGATGTAAAAGGCACCATCGTGGTTGACGGGCTGAAGTATGAGAAGCAGCCGCATCTCGGAAGCGAAGATGCCAAGGTCAAGGTTATTGAATTCGCTGATTTCAAATGCCCTGCCTGCAAGAAATGGACGGAAACTTATCTGGATACGTTCATTAAAGATTATGTAGACAGTGGCAAAGTGCAATTTTATTTCATGAACTTTGCATTTATTGACCGGGATTCTTATCTTGGCGCAAGTGCCGGCGAAGCCATCTATAAGCAGAGTAACGAGAAATTCTGGGAGTATCTTCATAAGTTATATGAGAATCAGGGTGACGAAAGCAAGATCTGGATCACCCAAAAGTTCATCCTAGACTTCGTGAAGGACAATATCGATGGCCTGGACTATGCCCAATTTGAGCAGGATGTCCAGAATCACACCTACATGTATGATGTGAAGGAAGACTTTAAGATTGCCGGCTCTTATGGAGTGAATGGCACACCTAAATTCATGGTGAATGGCGTTCTCCTGCCGAACTCTTCATATGAAACACTGGCCGCTGCCATCGAAGCCGAACTGGTCAAATAAGAATGTAATGTATTTAAAAAGAGGATGTGCTCCGGCCGGAAATCATTAGGCCAGAGTGCATCCTCTTTGATTGCTCGTAAGATTTAAACTTTGCGCTTTATTCTACAGTCAGTTGACCTGTACTCACATCCGAGAGTACCAGTTTGCCCTCTTGCGGCGAGCCGTCCTCGCCGGCAAGCTTCAGCTTGCCTGTTTTGCCTTTCTCAATCAGCGCCTTGACCTGGGCATCACTAAGCGTGCGGCCGTGATTTTCCTTCCAGATGACAAATTTACAGCCTTCCTTGTAATGGGAACAGCCATACCCTTTGCGGCCCATAAAAATCGTTCCACCGCAGCCGGGCCGCGGACACTTCCCGATGATTTTTGGTCCGTCATCCCCTTTGGCCGCAGCTGCTTTTCCGGCAGCTTCCGCCCCTGACTCGCCAGCCGCTTTGCGGGGCTTCGCCTCAGCCGGTTTACCTGTCGGCTTACGTGCCGCACCGGCGCCGCTTCGTCCTTTGGCTCCCGCTTTCAAGGATGGCGTCTCCCCTTCAAAGGAGGTTTTGGCTGCCCGGGACTGTACCCGGACTTTGTCCACAATCATCGAGGCGAAGCGTTTGACGTTCTCCATAAACTGCCCGTCCGCCGCCGTGCCTCTGGCGATTTCATTCAACCGCCGCTCCCACTGGCCGGTCATTTCCGGGGACGTCAGCAGTTCGACGCCTGCACCGCGAATAAGCTCAATGGCAGTCCTGCCCTTTTGCGTGATGGCGATTTTTTTGCCCTGCATTTCCACATATCCCACGTTCTTAAGCCGTTCAATCGTCGCCGCGCGGGTAGCCGGTGTGCCAAGGCCGGAGTCCTTCATCGCGTCGCGCAACTCCTCATCCTCGATCTGCTTGCCCGCACTTTCCATTGCTTTCAGCAGCGTACCCTCTGTGTAGTGCTTGGGCGGCTGGGTGTCCTTCTCTTTGACGATCGCATCACTGCAGATCACCTCATCGGCAGGAACCACTGAGAACGGTTCATTCACTTCAATTTCTTCTTCCTCTTCCTCTTCCTTGCCTTTGCCCTTGGACGGCTTAGCCTTGTCCTTCTTCTGATCGCCGTAAATCACTTTCCAGCCCAGGGACAGCAGCTCCTTGACCGTAGTTTTGAAATTTTCGTTCTCCACCTCGGTAAGTACGGTATGAACCTTATATTCAGCAGCCGGATAAAATTGCGAGAGGAAGCGGCGCACAATTAAGTCGTACAGCTTGGCCTCATCCGTGCTAAGTCCCGATGCTTTGCGGTTAGTCGGCAGAATGGCATGGTGATCTTCAACCTTCGAGGGATTGCAGATAAACTTATTGCCTTTATGGACCAGATTCCGGTTGGCGCCTTTGACCCATTCGTCGTACGATGTTCCTTGCAGGGCGGAAAGCGTCTTGTGCATCTCCGGGATGTTCTGCTCGGTCACGTAGTTGGAGTTGGTCCGGGGATAGGAGATCACCTTATGCTTTTCATATAATGCCTGAGCAATATCGAGCGTTTTTTTGGCGGAAAAAGCATGCTTACCGTTCGCCTCGCGCTGCAGCAGCGTCAAATCATATAACTTATTCGGATACTCTTTCGTCTCTTTGACCTCATAAGAAGCTATCCTGCCCGGCTTGCCCTTGACCTTAGCGGCCAACGCTTCAGCTTTGGCTCCATCCGTCAGGCGTTCCCCTTGCCACATCCCTTTGTAGGTCATCTCGTTCTGAGCGAAATGTCCCTCCACTTCAAAAAACTTAAGCGATGAAAAAGCTTCTATCGTCTTCTGGCGGTCATAGATCAGCGCAAGTACTGGAGTCTGCACCCGCCCGACGGACAGCAGCACATTATGTTTGGTCGTAAACGCCCGCGAGCCGTTCATGCCAATCAGCCAATCCGCTTCACTGCGTGCTCTGGCGGCTTTGGTCAGGTTTTCGTACTCTGAACCGTCCCGCAGCTCCTGGAACCCTTTACGGATCGTCTCCGGAGTCAAATCGGAAATCCACAGCCGTTTCACCGGCTGATTCAGCTTCAGATGCCGCTGTATCAGCGAAAAAATATGCTGTCCCTCCCGCCCCGCGTCGCAGGAATTGACCAATAGGTTGCTGCGTTTGGCCAGTTCTCCAATAACTTTCAGTTGGTCAATGGTACGCGCATTGGGTACTAGCTTGAACTGCTCGGGGATGATCGGCAAATCATTGATATTCCATTTTTTATATTTGTCGTCATAGGCTTCAGGCTCGGCCAACCCGATAAGATGTCCAATCGCCCATGTGATGATGTACTGCTCCCCTTCCAGATAGGAACGGTAATTTTTGGCCTTTGGTTCTATTGCGGCGGCGATATTCCGCCCCATATCCGGTTTCTCCGCAATAATAAGTGTCTTCAAAAAGTATCGCTCCTTAACCTTCATTGTTCCAAAATACGTCCAGTAGTCTATTATACCATTATGTTTAACGTATTACCTGCTATTAATCAGTATAAATTGAGCAACAAATACAGGTGCTCATGGATTCTACCAGGCTTTTTATCATTAAATATAAAGAGCAACTCCAGTTGACGGTGATGGAACCGGTTGTGAATCAAAAATCCCCCGCCAGTATCACTGACGGGGTTTCGTTTTATTTTTGCAGGTCTTTTAATACTGCCCCAAGGTCGGCGGTATACTTGGTCAACCTTAAGCTTATCTCTGTACGCATAACATCACGGGTTAGTCCAAAGCGTTCCTGGTACCCCCGGCAAAAGATTTTATAAAATACCAAAAATTCCTCCTGTTCATCCGCCATCATCCTGATATTCCGCTGCTTCAGTTCTTTTTGTAACTGATAGGTATCCTGGATAATCCTGCGCTGAATGGCTTGCCCGGCCATTAAATAGGCACGTTTAAGAATGTTACCTGAATGTTCGATCTCCTTCAGGCTTTTGCTAACCATAGTATCCATGTAAGGGAGCAATATGAGGTCACGAACCATTGTCCGTTCATCGGCGGTTATCATTTTTCTTACCTCATCATCTTGCTTCTGCTCATACTGCTCCACATGTTCGGTCATTAACATTTTGGTTTTCCATCTCTCATTCCCGTTTAATTTACTCATTTATAATGTCCTCCAATCTGTTCGGCCCGTTCCAGGGCAACTCCAGATTCGAGCAACGAGGAAGCACGTATGAGCGCTCGGCTACCGTACCGGGTTTTGATTTGATCAATTGCCCGTTCTCTGTTGTATGTGCGGATACGGTCATCAAATAAGGTAAGCTGCATGACACTGTCATCGGTCAAATGCGATATAAATATAGCTAAACGACTTAAAGGCATACCGGTCCAATTATCAACGAATAAGCGATAGGCCGCTGCAGCTACCTCATGAGTTAAAGACGATGGCTCCGGCAGTGTCATTTGTCGGCTGTATGAGTTTGATTTATCACCATCGGTTTCTGATACCGCTATAGACACCGTTGCTCCCATATACCGGTATTTCCGCGCTCGTTGGCAAACCTCAATCACCAATTCTAGCAAAACAACCTCGATTTCAGGTAGCCGGGTATACAATTTCCAGCGTAGAGCCTTACCGTGCCCTACTGATTTGATTTGATGGCGTATGCCGGTAACTACCGGGCTGGGATCTATGCCACGGGCAGTCTGCCAGTAATACTCCGCCTGAATATCGCTTTGCTTGCCCATGGTCGTGCGCATTCTCCGCTTAAACTCCCCCAACTCCATACGGGCGATATCTCCAATTGTGGTAATACCCATGCGGTAAAAATTTTTGCTCATTCGACCAGCCACCATAAACATTTCATGCACTGGCAACGGCCAGAGCTCTTTATCTAAATTGTCGTAATCAAGCCTGAAAATTCCGCCGTCCTTCTTCTTGGCAAAGTTGTTTGCCATCTTAGCAAGTATTTTTGTCGGTCCGATCCCCACTCTGATCCAAACACCAGTTGATAACATGACATGCTGCTGAATGGAGTGAATTACCTCCTGCAAATCTCCTCCAAAAAAGCTCAATGAGCCTGTCACATCCAAAAATTGCTCGTCGATACTGAAAGCTTCAACAAGGTCGGTATAATTATGATAGATTTCTGAAATCAGCAGAGAGACCTTTATATACGTACTCATCCGTGGCCGGATGACCACGAGATCCCGGCATTTAGTCATTGCTTCACCCGCGTGACGCGGTGGTTACACCATAGGCTTTGGCGATGGGGCATGCTGCTAATACAATGCCATTCATCCTGGTTGGATCTCCGACTGCGACAGGCTTATCTTTGTATTCAGGGTGGGCAGCCTTTTCGACGCTTGCGTAAAACGCTTGGCAATCTGAAAGTAAAATGATTCGGTCCTTAGGCATATCGCTGCTCCCGTACTGGATGCCACGCGAGGATATTAGAGAGCAGAAAGACTCGTGGCGCACGGACTAATAAGCAAGTAGCCCGAATACACCCATTTCGTATGTCCAATATTTCAATTCGCCTCTGAGTGATCTCTCCCAATTTGTCCAGGTATATGATTTCGATGGTTTGGCCGATACTCATTTTCATGATTGATCGCCTCCGATAAAATAAGAACATTTGTTTGTATTATAACCAAACATATGTTCCTTATACAATAAGTAAGATATTCTTCGAATGGAATAAAAAAGTAATTAATTATCTCCGCTCACTTTATTGCAAATATAGACATAATTGTTTAGACAATCCTTGTTAAGTTTTGTAAAGTGTCTATCTATACTACATATAAGGAGTGTTCCAATTGAAAAAGTTTAAGCTAATGTTAATTTTATTATTAGTTTTTGCATCCTTGCCCGTGCAGAGTGCGCTAGCAAGTGGTTCCATCATAGTTACTGATATTCCGGCTAATATGCCCACCGTGCCAACACCTACACCCCAAGTAACAACGAACCTCACTGCAACGTCAATGTATAATTATTCTGGAGGTTTACTCGATGAAAAAAAGCTGAGTATATACCCACAACTGACGGAGTACATTACTCAGCTAACGGATAATAATGAGAATACAACTGCTCCTATGGAGAAATGGCAGCAGCTAGTATACGTTTTTCCAGAGGAAGTAACGATTAATGGCGCCATTGCAAAATTCATATCAGAAGGTACAGGTGAGTTACTGGCTATTTATTACGATTCCAAAAATGTTTCCATAACATCAACAACATTAGTGAGTGGCAATCGAATTAAAGCTGCTCTGGGTAAAGGTGAAGTAACTGGTGTTAAAAAAGTAATACTTTATGCTAAAGGAACTGATTCTAAGGAAGTTGACTTTAAAGTGACTGTTTCTGAATTTAACGTCTATGGTTTTGGGAAAGATCCCACACCTCAACCAACCCCTACACCAACTCCAGAACAACCAACTGGTGACCAGGCACTACTTACAATTACATTATTGAATGGAATAGAAAAACAATATGATCTTCCTATGAACGAAGTTAACGCTTTTTTGACTTGGTATGATGCCCGTGATGCAGGCAGAGGCCCTGGAATGTATGCAATTGATAAACATAGCAACAATAAAGGTCCCTTTAAAAAGCGTAAAGATTATGTTGTCTTTGACAAAATACTTACCTATGAAGTAAGTGAGTACACAGCAGCAAAATAAACAAAACAAGCCCGTTAGGCAAAGTGGGCAAGCCCCTGTTTTATAGACACTGAAAAAAGACCCTATACTATAAGCTGCTTCCGGTACTCTACCGGAGGCAGCTTATTTAGTCTTCGTTGCGGTCGATGTTGGTTGTAAAATTGAATATAGGCTTCAATTCGTCTTTGTGCCTCGTCCAAATTCCGGATATCACTAGAGTAGAGCCCTTCCGTTTTGAGATGTGTGAAGAAGCTCTCCATGGAGGCATTGTCATAACAATTTCCTCGGCGAGACATGCTGATTTGGGCGTCAACCTTTGGCAGCATGTCGTGGTATGCATGAGATGTGTATTGGAATCCCTGGTCGCTGTGAACGATCAGTCCGGTCACGTCTTTTGTCTTGTGAAAGGCTTTCCCAAAGGTCTGTCGAACCAATGGATTGTCATTTCTCTGACTCATGTGGTAGGCTACAATTTCATTGTTAAAACAAGTCATTCACCGCAGAAAGGACCTTCTTATGATTCATCCAAACTCCATGATCCTGCAGCAAAAACAAAGAGTAGTATCCTCTTCTTGAGACCCCAAATACTTTGCAAAAATGACGAAATGGACATTCATTTGCAGCTCTCTCAATCGTTACATACCGATCTGTTTCATCTCCTGCATCCAGATTTCCAAGCACTTTTTTAGCATCTCGTTCTCCCGCTTCAGCCTTTGGATCTGCCTATCCTGATTCACAGATTCCTTACGCGTTCCCCGCCCATCTATCCGTCCAAACTCGCCAAGTTCCCGGTACTTCTGCATCCATACTTTCAACCGATGTCGATCGGGAATGTTAAACTTCTCCATAATTCTGCGACAGGTGTGTCCTTCTTTAACGTGTAGGCTTTTTCAAGAGGTTTATTCCAATGTCTATCTAAGGGGTACACTTCACGTGCCTAGCGAGTTATTTTATGTATGCTCTAAATTCAAATCTTTCCGAGATGGCCGCAATAAGTCGCGTCAGATTCGTCATATCAGCATCTTTTGGTAAACGTGTTTTTTATTGCTCCGCTAGTTATCTAGGTTTATATGATCAAGAAAAGTATAACTTAAATGTATTTAATCATCAGGAAATAAGTCCAATCTATCATTGCGGATTCACAATATAATAACGTATAACCTTGAAATGGAGTGATGATAGATGGCGACAATTATAAGTTATGGTTCACAGGCAAAAATCCCGTTAAACCCGCTCACTATTGCTACAACAGTTGCAGGGATTCCTGGAGCTGGAGCGGGTCTAGCCACAGCGCAAGTAAATATTAGTCCGGCTAACCCTGCCTCTTTCTCCAGTAGAGTCGAGTTAAATGGTAGTTTTAGTCTTACTGCACTTGCTAATAGTCAATTTTTCGTTATAATTCGGCGTGCTGGAGTTGATATTTATAGATCCTTTTTCCGTTTTACTACAACTACTGATATTCAATTAAATGTTCTGTGGGTTGATGGTCCTTACCTTGGAATCCACAACTATGAATTGGTAATTCAAAATGATAGTAACTTGCCTATAAATCTATTTGGACCCATAGCATTCACAGCAACTGCTATTGGAGGAGACGGCGTAATTTAAGTTATAGAACTAGATTTGGGTTTACTCAGATAACAAATGCGAACTCTTTTGATGCTCAAAATCAAAATTAGCGGTGCAAATTGAAACGGAAAAAAACGTGGATATAAATATACGAAGAATTAAAAAATGAAAAAAAGCCCTGCAGACCATTACGGCTGACAGGGCTTTTACCGGTGCTTTCGGACTGCACGCTATGGCTTGTTTTCTGAAGAAGAAGTCCTTTCCTTTACCTGTGTCATGGCTTTGCCTCACCTTCCTAAGCCTTCAGAATGGTTAATCAGGATCACGTTCTCCGGTCCGTATCTGGCTGCAACCTCGACTGCTACAATACCTGATGTCTCGCCACCGCTATAGCAGACGATGTGCTTCATGTCTGTTTCCTCCCTGGGACTAGACAGCCCCTAAATGTGCAACCTCATTCGCTCAGTCTGCGTAAAATTGATAAAGGAGTTGGTAGAAATGGTGGTCTTCGCTATTCTTTTCATGTTGCTTGCGATACTGAATATTTTCTTTCCGGCAATGGGCTGGTACATACGTTATGGATGGATGATAAAGGGTGACTCCGAACCCAGTGACGCATATCTCATGATGAGTAGAATAAGCAGTGTTATCGTACTTATTGTTTTTCTCATATTCTTTTTGCCTATAATTTTTAGTTAGGGGCTTGCTGATCCCTTAAAATAACTGTTGCTATTTGATTGTTGTCCGCCGCTACACGATTTCCACATTCTGCGGGCCGATTTCGATAATGGTACATACCCAATTGTTTTCCGGGAATGCGGCAAAGTGTCCATCTGGAAATGGCTGAGTGGCCACTGTCCAAACGCTACGTTTATTCCTCATTCCGCTGTACTCGATATCTTCCCGATCTGGGCGGTACTGCTGCGGCTGACCGGGCGGTGGAGATTCTTTTACATCACGGGCGAAGGAATTGCCCTTGCTCCGGCCTTTGCGGTGAATGGTGCCGTGAGATCCTCTCTCTCCCAGCCTGCAGGAACTTTGAAGTCCCCCCCCCCCCCCCCCGCGCTTTCCGCCCTCCTGGTTATCCAGCGGAGTTTTTCCGAAGAGTACCCTCCTCTATAACCGGCGCAGTCACCTGTCTTATGATACGCCAGACGTCATCCAACTTGTCACCGATCTGACTAGGCACATTTCCTCCGGGTCGGTATTGTCATACACGTCCGATTCTTCTTCGGCACTCTCGATGGTTTTAGTAATCTGTTTGATCTGCGGAAGTAGCTTCTGAACATCAGCTATAATTTGATTTTTCCATGTGATTATCATCTTAAAGGAAGAAGAGTAGCTTACGCTGCTCCTCCGCCCCCTTTCATTTTTCTCTCAACACGCTTCTTATAGGCGCCCCACCTAGCTGACAATACTTTAGGGCTGTAATCATTCTCTTCCGCGATCTCTTTCTTTACTCACTTCTTCCATAGGGTCAGCTCCTTCGGCGTCTTGTTCCTCGCCCAGGTTCTACCGGTTTTCGTTCCATCCAGAAGCCTACACTCTTTCTGACTCCGATCGCAAATACCTTGAACGAAATGAACTTGATGAATTTTCAAATGGGTTAGAGCAGTTTGGCATCGACGATGATTTAGAACCCTTTGATTATTTGTTGTTTAGCGGATCTCGTTCTGGAGAGTTTTCCGCTTTGGAGTGTGGCCTGACATTGATTTTGAGACTTTCGAATGCCACGTTTATAAAACTATATACTTTCCTCGTTTTAGATGAATTCAATATAGATGTATTGAAAAAGCTCAAAATCAAACAGTTGGAAAGATATAAACACTATCAAGAGGCACATAACACCTCATATTTTATTTTCCGCCATACTCATATCACAATGCTAATCGAGGCAAAAACTATCATGAGTGGAGTAGGTTTCGTTTATTTAATAATTTCATATATATCCGTTAGTTAGTCCAAGCAGCACGACGGTTTTTTCATATATTAATTTTAAGGAGGTGAATATCCTATGACCATTCAATTTGTAGATTTACGGTTATCGAACCAGGCCGCTTCCGATGCAACTCCAGTTGTGATTCCATTAGCGGCTACCCCTTTGGTATTCGGAGATATCGGGATTCAGACCGCAGGGGTACTGCCAGAGAATCAGAGCAACGTCCGCGTGCTGCTGGCTGGATATGTAAAGACGGAAAACAATCCCTTGTTCAATACGAATACCCTTAGAGTTCGCAGAAATGGAACCATTATTTTTACCACTACATTCGGGGTGGCGATCAGCAGGGAAAATGAAGCTTTTGGTTTCTCTGCTGTAGATGTCCCCCCTGCTGCCATTGTGGCAACCGGGCAAATTCAGTATACGGTTGAAATCTTCACCAATGCAGCTGCCACAGATCCATTTAATAACGTTCAGGCGAGAAACTTCAGCGGAATTGCCGCTGCAGGCAATTTCTCCGGCTAAACAATCTTCTCCTGCCAATCTTAAGGTTGGCAGGAGATTCAAATACATAATCAAAAACGCCGCAAGCTGCTATTAAACCTTCACTTCATTTCAAAGTCCCGGCAATCCGCATAACCGCTTCAGCAATATCCAGTACTTCCTTAATGCTGGCTTTGCGGTCCATATATTCAACTTTCTGCGCTGCAGCATCCTTGCCTACAACAATCGCAACCGGAATACCGATCAGGCCGGAATCCTTAAATTTCACCCCGGCACGTTCATCCCTGTCATCATAAAGCGTGTCAATCCCTAGAGAGGTAAGCTGCGCATACAGTCGTTCAGCCACCGCTGTCTGCTCTTTGTCCTTGGCTGACATCAGCAGAATATGAACATTGTAAGGCGCGAGCGCTTGGGGCCAGATAAGACCCTGTTCATCATGGTTTTGCTCGGCTACAGCAGCCAGCAACCGCGAGATGCCAATCCCGTAGCAGCCCATAATCATCGGGGCGCTTTTGCCTGAATCGTTCAAATACGTGGCTCCCAGCTTCTCACTGTACTTGGTACCCAGCTTGAAAACATGGCCGATTTCAATTCCCTGATGAAAGTGCAGTACCCCTTTCCCGCAATTCGGACAAGTCTCTCCCTCCACGGCATTTCGCAGATCACCCACATGCTGGAGGCTGAAATCCCGTCCAGGTACGACTCCGCGCAGATGGTAATCTTTCTCTCCGGCACCCGCTATACCCGACTCCATGGCCGCAACTGCCGAATCAACCAGCACGGTCAGCGAAAGACCGACTGGACCGACATAACCACTTTCTACTCCGGCGGCAAGCTGCACAGCTTGATAATCTGCCAGGGAGATGTTGCTAGCCCCGATCATTTTGGCCACCTTATGTTCGTTGACCTCATGATCACCGCGAACCAGTACGGCATAAAATTGACCGCCGGCTTCATATATCAGCGTCTTGATGATTTCCTCAGGCTGGATGTGCAATTCCTGCTCGAGTTGTTCAATCGTCCGGGTGTCTGGCGTATGGAACTTCTCGGCAGCAGGTTGGTCCCCTCTTATCATGCGTACTTCTTGCTCTCTCTCAGGAGACCGAACTTCAGCCAATTCCAGATTTGCAGCATAATCGCAGACAGAGCAGACGCCAATGGTATCCTCTCCGATTTCGGAAAGCGCCATAAACTCGTGGCTCCCGCCTTCACCGCCTATGGCCCCGGAATCGGCATGCACGGCCCGGTACAGCAGACCGCAGCGTTCAAAAATCCTTTGATAGGCGTTATACATTCGCACATAAGATTCATCCAGCCCGTCCCAGCTGGTATCGAACGAATAGGCATCCTTCATCAGGAACTCCCTGCCCCGCAGCAGCCCGGAACGCGGCCGGCGTTCATCACGAAACTTGGTCTGAATCTGGAACACAGTCAGCGGCAGCCTCCGGTAGGAATTGATCTCGCCCCGTACCAGTGAAGTTATTACTTCCTCATGGGTTGGACCCAGTACAAACTCCCGGTCATGACGATCTTGAAGCTTGATCAGCTCCTTGCCGTAGACCTCATATCGCTCCGACTCTTTCCACAGCTCAGCAGGCTGCATCGCGGGCATCAGGATCTCCTGTGCACCCGCGGCATCCATTTCCTCGTGGACAATCTGTTCAATCTTGCGCAGCACACGGCGGCCAAGAGGCAAATAGGTATAGATTCCGGCCGCCAGCTGGCGGATGTATCCTGCACGTAGCAGCAGCTGGTGGTTTGCGGTCTCGGCCTCAGCCGGAGCTTCGCGAAGGGTTGTGGCAAGTAATTGACTTTGACGCATAAGGTTCAGCCCTCTCTGGTTTGTTTAGCACAATTTCTCAAGTCTTCTTAAGAAAACGCAAAAAGACACATCCGTCAGGGACGAATGCGTCGTGATACCACCCTATTTCAACCGCCAAGCTGTGCCTGGCAGTCCTCAAGTCCGGATAACGGCCGGGGCCGGCAGCACCTTAATGTCTTTCCAAAGTGCAGCAGCTTTCAAGGCAGGGTACACTTCTCTCGCTTCATGAAGGACCTTTCAGCCGGTGAGTCCTCTCTCTGATCCAAGCGATTCCAGAAACGTAGATCCTTGATCAACGCTATTACGCTATTAATATGGTATTCAATTTAAAGGATAATGCAAAATTCGTCAAGCCCGCTGAGAGATCCATCAGTTTCCACTCTCTCCAATTTCAGTGCAATTAATCCTTTACAATGTAAAATCATATCAGGATGTATGTTATTTCTTTCATATTCAAATATATACATATGAAATTATTGTGTCAATAAACCGAATATATCATTATAACATTTCACAAGGAGCAGTTGCTTACAACTAAATCTGCTTCTATGCAACCAAGGGGGAGCCATAACAATGTACACAAATATTAGAAAAATCATCCACAAACTCACATCCCGTTCACTTCAGAGGAAGATGATGTTGATCTTCACGATTATGCTGGTTATCCCAGTCCTCCTCGTGAGTTACTTCTCCTACTCCAGTGCAAGCCAACAATTGGAGTTGAAGATGCAGGAATCGACACATGCCAGTGTGGATTTGCTGAAAAGTACAATTAACGAAACCGTAAATGCAGCTATCAAAAATGTTCAACAGCTCAGCCAGCAGCTCACTTCCGCCGACATTGATGCTCAAACACCGGAAGCCCGTGAACTCATTGAATTGTTCATGAAAGAACATCCAGAGCTGGAGATCCTTACGGTGGGTAATGAAAAAGGCTCCTGGATGAAGGCACCGGATCCCGGCAAGCAACAGGATTACGATCCGCGTACCAGAGAATGGTACAAGGCGGCCATGCAAAATGCCGGCAAAGTTACCATCGTGGATCCCTTCGTTTCCGCCACTACAGGCAACTACAACCTGTTCATCTCTGAAACGCTAAAAGACGGCAAAGGAGCAGTCACCACCAGCCTTAGCCTTAAAGCGATGAGCGAACGAATCAACCAGGTTAAGCTGGGAGATAAAGGCTACTTTTATGTCGTTGACCGCAATCATAAATTCGTGTCCCATCCTGTCAAAACAGCAGGAGAAGAGATCGACGACTATGTGGTGAAGCTGCTTTCAAATGAGGGCGGAGCGCTGTCCTATACCAATCCGGATTCGGGTCTTGATATGCGGGGCTATTATACCACTGATCCAACCACCGGTTTCACGATTGTCGGTGTCTTAACCACACAAGAATTCTCAGATGCCTCCCTGCCTATACTCTATACCGGCTTAATGGTTCTCGGAGCAGCCCTGATTGTTGCATTGGTATTGATGTACTTTATTGTCCGGGCAATCTCCCGGCCAATCGCCAACCTCAATAACTCGGCACGCCGTGTAAGCGAGGGCTATCTGAATGAACGAATTGTGATTGACCGTACAGATGAGATTGGCCAATTAGCTGAGAACTACAATCTCATGGTCGATTCCTTACGGAATATCGTGATTGACATCTCGGATACGTCCGGACTCTTGGCTGCTTCGAGCCAGCAGCTGACAGCGACTACCGAGGAGAACTCCAAAGCAACAGCCTATGTAGCCGGGCTGGCAGAGGAGTCTTCAAATGGTGCCGAAACTCAAACCGCTGCGATGATGGAGACGTCGCGGGCGATGGAAGAAATGTCCTCCGGCATTCAAAAAATAGCCGGAGCCGCCTCATCCATCGTTGATTCCTCGACCGATACAGGAGCAGATGTGCTCGTCGGGAGCCGCAAGATCGAGCAGGTCAGCAAGCAGATGAACGCCATCCGGGAATCTACGCAACTGTCGGCTCAGCTTATTGGACAATTAAATGGCCTAAACAGCGAGGTCTCGGAAATGAGCAGCGCCATTTCCACTATCGCCGTACAGACTAATCTGCTCTCATTGAATGCAGGAATCGAAGCCGCACGCGCCGGGGAACATGGCAAAGGATTTGCAGTAGTTGCCGCCGAGGTGCGCAAGTTGGCTGATCAATCTAAAATGACTGCCGGCAATATCCAAGACACTATTGTTCAGATGACTGAACTGATCGATCAGACCTATGAAACCATCCAGAATAGAGTGTCGGAAGATGTCGAGCTTGGTATGCAAGTAACGGAAGAAGCCAAAGAAGCCTTCGCAAGCATTGAACATTCCACAGCCAAGATCAATGGACAGATTCATGACATCTCTGCGATCACTGAACAAATGTCAGCAGGTGCAGAAGAAGTCGCAGCATCTGTCCAGGAGATCTCGAACATCTCGCGTTCCGCTTCCGATGCCTTCCAGAATGTAACAGCTGCTACCCAGCAGCAGCTTGCCTCGATGGAAGAGATCACCTCTTCATCGGGTGAGTTGTCCAAAATGGCCGGAGATTTGCAGCAAAAAGTCGAACACTTCAAGCTTGAAGATTAGGCAGCCGCCTAATCTTCAACTGTCAGCTAAATCAGCTCTAATATTAAGAAGCCGTCTTCCACAGCTTATACTGTGAAAGACGGCTTTTAAGGTTTCATGTTCAGATATTCAATATAGATTAGACGAGAACTGTCGATCCCATCAGATATTTATCGACTTCACGTGCAGCTTCGCGTCCTTCATTGATCGCCCAGACCACAAGACTTTGCCCACGGCGCATATCACCGGCGGCAAATACTTTATCCACGTTCGTGTTGAACTTGCCGTAACGAGCCTTCACATTGCTGCGGCGGTCTGTCTCAAGGTTCAACTCCTCGATCATCTCCTGCTCCGGTCCGTCGAACCCAATCGCAATCAGGGCAAGCTGAGCCGGATATACAGCCTCCGTACCAGGAACTGGCTGATAAATCTTACGTCCGGACTCATCCACCATCCGGCGGATTTGTACGGTATGAAGTTCCTTGAGGTTGCCTTCTTCATCACCTACGAATTTCGTAGTCATGATGGAGAATTCACGCGGATCATCGCCAAAGATTGCCTTGGCTTCCTGCTGTGCATAGTCAAGCGTATACACATTCGGAAACTGCGGCCAAGGATTGGCAATCGGATCACGCTCAAGCGGAGCTTTGTCATGCGTACCAAACTGGGTAATGCTGTTGCAGCCATGGCGGAGCGAAGTTGCCACACAGTCAGAACCGGTGTCACCGCCGCCAAGCACAATAACATCCTTGCCTGCAGCAGAGACAAAGTTGCCATCCTGCAGATTGGAGTTCAAGTAGCTCTTAATCGTGCCGTTCAAATAATCCATCGCATACATGACGCCCTTAAGCTCAGCTCCCGGGACGTTGAAACGGCGCGCCTTGGTCGCACCGCCGCAGAGGACAACCGCATCAAATTCATCGACCAGCTGCTGTGTCGGAATATCTTTGCCGATCTCTGTATTCACTACGAAGTTCACGCCTTCGGCAGCCAGTAAGTCAACACGGCGCTGCACGACACGTTTGTCCAGCTTCATGGTCGGAATTCCATATGTCAACAGGCCGCCTACGCGGTCACTGCGTTCAAATACAGTTACAGTATGTCCTGCCTTGTTAAGCTGGGCCGCTGCAGCCAGACCAGCGGGTCCGGAGCCGACGATGGCTACTGTCTTGCCGGTACGCTTCTCCGGCGGACAAGGCACAACCCAGCCTTCCTCAAAGCCCTTATCGATGATGGCAAGCTCTATCGTCTTGATCGTAACCGGCTGGCCGATTAGACCGACGGTACAGGAGCCTTCGCAAGGTGCCGGACAGATGCTGCCCGTAAATTCAGGGAAATTGTTCGTCTTATGCAAGCGTTCAAGTGCTTCCTTCCACAGTCCCCGGTACACCAGATTATTCCATTCGGGAATGAGATTGTGGACAGGGCATCCTGAAGTTCCGCCGGCCATATCAATACCTGTATGACAATAAGGGGTTCCGCAATCCATACAACGGGCGCCTTGTGTCCGAAGCTCGTCCTCGGTTAAATGATGGTGGAATTCTTCCCAGTCTTTCACGCGCTGTTCAGGATCCCGGTCTCCTGGGAGCTGGCGCTTATACTCCATAAATCCAGTAGGTGTAGACATATTTACGTTTCCCCCATCCGTTCTCTTCGTGTTGATGTATAGTACATTGTAACATATTGCGGCAGACTCATGTCGTTTCAGCGCAATGAAGTACCTGCACATTCTATACTACTTTTAAGTTTAGCATTTCTAATTTTAATTATAGTAGCATTCTATACTTTCGCACTGTAATGGATTAATCTGCTGATTATTTGTACTATTTCACATGTTGTGTCAGAGAAAACGCTTTTTCTTCAAACCGTACGTTCATAAACATAGAATCGGTAATCATACGGATTTTTCTCATCGCGAATTCCTGGGGTGTTGGAAATCTCTGTCCATTCACTCCACTCTACCTCAGGAAATTTCGTATCGCCTTCAAACTCATGTTCAATCCGGGTCACAATCAGCTTATCAGCATACGGCAGGAACATCCGGTAGATCTCCGCACCGCCAATAATCATCAGTTCATCACCCTTGCCGCCTTCAGCCAGCGCTTCCTCCACGGTGTGCACGACCTTTGCTCCCTCCGGAGTATAGCTGCGGTCCCGGGTAATAATAATACTCGTTCTGTCCTTGAGGGGTTTGCCCCCGAGCGACTCCCACGTCTTACGGCCCATTAGCATTCGTTTACCAAAAGTTTCGGATTTGAAAAAGGCAAAATCACGCGGCAAATGCCAGGGCATATCATTGTCCTTGCCGATTACACCGTTAGCACCCATTGCCCATATCATGCTGATACTCATATTTCAGCCCCCTTTTCAAGGAATCATCAGAAATGTTTCCAACAAAGACTATATCGCCACTGGTGCTTTAATTCCCGGATGATGAACATAATCTGTAAATTCAAAATCTTCAAAGGTATAATCAAAAATACTGTCCGGCTTTGTGAGAATCTTCAGTGTAGGCAGCGCATAAGGCTCTCTGGACAACTGCTTGGCGACCTGCTCCAGATGGTTTGTATAAATGTGCACATCGCCTCCGGACCAGATGAAATCACCAACCTCAAGGCCGGTCTGCTGGGCAACCATATGTGTGAGCAGGGCGTAGCTGGCAATGTTAAAAGGCAATCCCAGGAAAGTGTCCACTGAACGCATCGTCAGCATGCAGGACAACTTGCCGTCCGCAACATAGAATTGGAACACAAAATGGCAAGGCGGCAGCTTCATCTGCTCAATCTCGCCCACATTCCAGGCACTGACGATATGACGGCGGGAATCGGGATTATGTTTGATCGACTCGATCACATTCGAAATCTGATCAATAATCCGGCCGTCGGCGCTCTCCCAGGCCCGCCATTGGGAACCGTATACGGGTCCCAGCTCCCCGTTCTCATCTGCCCATTCGTCCCAGATCGAAACACCGTGCTCCTTCAGATAGGAAGTATTCGTCTCTCCTCTAAGAAACCACAGCAGTTCATAAACTACCGATTTCAAGTGAATGCGCTTTGTTGTCACCAGCGGAAAACCCTCTTGCAGATCAAAGCGGAGCTGGCGCCCAAATACGGATATCGTACCGGTACCTGTCCGGTCGCTTTTTTCCGTGCCATGATCCAATATATCCTGAAGTAAATCCAAATATTTACGCAACAGTCAGCGCTCCTCTCCTCTTTTTTTCTTATCCTAGTTTACCATGACCTGCCCGCCCTTGTAACTTAGCAAAGAACAGGAAATTTTTTTCGCGAATATTGTTCGAATGCCAGTGATGGCCATATACCGGCTACTCTGAGATCCGCAGCTCAGTTTTTTGCTCAGAGGCCTTCACCACAGCACGTCCGCCAACAGGGAAGGTAAAGATCGGCGAGACATGCCCAAAATTGACATCGGCGATTACCGGGAGGTGGTTCAGCTCTTTTTTACTCTTAATGATCGAGCGTAATATTTCCGGGGTCATCTGTGAAGCACGCTGAAATCTCCCGATGACCAGAGCCTTTACTTGTGCGAAGCCGGGCTGATGAAGCAGCGACTGCAGGTCGCGGTCAAAGTTCCCCGGGCGGGATTCATAGTCATCTTCCACAAAAAGAATCGCGTCCCTCAGGCTGGGCATAAACTCTGTCCCCTGCAGCAGATTCAGTGTGCATAGATTACCACCAATTATAGTGCCTTCTGCGTAACCTTCGTGAATGGCATAAGGCCCGGCGTTTGCTTCAAATACACGATTTTCCTGATCCAAGAACCAGGCATCATCGCTCCACTGCTCCGAAGGAAATATATCCACTTCTCCATCTTCCATCATCATTTTGACAAAATAATCGGAAGTATATTCATTCCCATGACGCATGGACAGTGTAGAGAAATGAGGGCCGGAGTAGGTGATCAATCCTGTTTTGGCATAAATGGCATTCTGCAGTACCGTAATGTCGGAATACCCGCATAACCGTTTGGGATTCGCTGCAATCAAGCCGAAATCCAGTCCCCGCAGCAGCTGGTTGCAATTGAAACCACCAAGCGTCGTCAATATCCCTTTTACCTTAGGATCGCTGAACGCGCTGTGGAGATCCTCAAGTCTGGAGTCCACCGAAGACGAATCGAAGCCATCTCTTTCATAAGCATGCTTGGAAAAAGAAACGGTAAACCCAAAAGCCTCCAATTTCTTTGTTGCTGCCACGATTTGCTCTTCCGCTATAACCCCTAAGCTCATGGAAGGTGAAATAATCCGGATTTCATCACCGGCTTGCAGTTTTGCTGGCTTCATTGTCTTCACTCCCTTTGTGCTTGATTTGCTCCAGCAGCAGGTCTGTAAGGTCATTTACAGGCAGCGTACCGTCTGCCACATAGTCGGATGAGGGAAGAACGGTATGAAGCATTGCCAAGTATGCCTCCCGGCCTCCACGCAAATACCCTTCCATTTCCCGGGTCACATCGCTGCTTGCGGAATCTTTATACTCTCGGATGAATCTTCTGGCCATAGCCACATCAAGCGGAGTGTCGATAAATATAGCATAATCAATAAACCGGCTTAGTTCGTTATGTACATAGGCGAAAGGATAATCGAGTAAAATATACTCCGGCCGGTCCGCTCCGGCAAGCAGCCCTTTCAGGTCAGCCACCAGGGGTTCAAGCTTCCACTCGTTATAGTCAGCCCCCCGTTCCATCCACCGGTCAAACTCATCAGGCCAAGGGAAATCATAGTCATCAAAAAACAAAGCAGCCGAGTTCACCAGCCGCTCCTGCAAGTTTCTGACGGCAGTCGTTTTGCCGCCGCCTGAGACGGCTGCTATGGCGATAACACAAGTTCTGTCTGTAATGTCCCTCTCCTCCTTTTATACCCGCTTACGATGAAAGGACAGCTGTATAGGCCCGTTTCTCTCTTGATCTTACCACAAGTAGTTTCGGCTGCCATCTGAAAAACTAATATGTAATGTGTTAAAAAAAGAAGATGTCTACCAAGCCATTTGCATGGCTCGGCGGACATCCTCTTATTGTTGTCTGCCGAAGCAGTCTATAATTTATTATTTAATTACGTGAATTGGGTGGCCTTCCACAAGCTCAGCCGCTTCCATGACGATTTCGCCAAGGGTTGGATGCGCGTGGATTGTCAATGCGATGTCTTCGAGCGTAGCGCCCATTTCAATCGCCAGACCCAGTTCAGCAATCAGGTTGGAAGCTTCGATACCCACAATTTGTGCGCCCAATACGAGGTTGTTCTCGCTGTTTGCCACAATCTTGATGAAGCCATCCGGAGCATTCAAGGAAACTGCACGGCCATTACCTGCGAACGGGAATTTGCCGGCTTTTACTTTGTAGCCCTTGTCCTTCGCTTCTTTCTCGGTCAGACCCACACTGGAGCATTCTGGATCGGTGAACACAACAGCCGGGATGACTTTGTAGTCAACAACGGATTTGTGTCCGGAGATCGCTTCAGCAGCGATTTTGCCTTCGTAAGAAGCTTTGTGTGCCAGAGCAAGGCCTGGAACAATATCGCCGATTGCATAGATGTTAGGAATGTTGGTACGGCCCTGGTGGTCAACTTTGATCAAGCCGCGTTCGTCAAGTTCCATACCGATCAGATCCAATCCCAGCTCGCCATCCGTATTTGGACGACGTCCTACAGTTACAAGCAGGTAATCCGCAGTAATTTCCTTGGACTCGCCGCCCACGGAGTATTTCACGGTTACTTCCTTGTCGTTCTGTACAGCACTTTCCGCTTTGGCATTAGTAACAATCTCAATCCCAGTCTTCGCCATGTTCTTGGCAACCAGACGGGTCATATCCTTGTCAAAGCCAGGCAGAACTGTATCCAGACCTTCAATGATGGTTACTTTAGTGCCAAATTTGGAGTACATTTGGCCAAGCTCGGCTCCGATGTAGCCGCCGCCGATAACGATCATGCTCTTCGGAATTTCCGGAAGATCAAGCGCTTCGGTCGAAGACAGAATACGTCCGCCAAATGGGAAAGGCTTCAGTTCGATCGGACGGGAACCTGTAGCAATGATACAGTTGTTGAATTTGTAGCGGGGAGATTCATGTTCATTGAACAAACGGGCTTCGTTTGTATTGATGAACATAGCTTCACCGCTGAATACTTCAATTTTGTTGCCCTTCATCAAACCGGTTACGCCAGTTGTCATTCTTTTGACAACGCCGTTTTTGAATTCCTGTGTTTTTGCCCAGTCCACTTTGACGTTCTCGGCAGTGACACCGAAAACTTCACCGTGCTGTGCAGCTTCGAATTGATGGGCTGCAGAGATCAGAGCCTTGGAAGGAATACATCCGCGGTTCAAACATACACCGCCGAGTTCCGATTTATCCACAATCAGAACTTTCTGGCCGAGCTGGGCGGCACGAATTGCCGCCACATACCCGCCGGGACCTGCACCAATTACCAATGTGTCGATTTCGATTGAAGCGTCTCCGACTACCATTAATTACACCTCCATAACTAACATATCAGGATTTGCGAGCAGGGTCTTAATATAATTCATGAAGTTTTGTGCTGTTGCACCGTCAATGATGCGGTGGTCAAAGCTCAGGGACAGCGCCATAACAGGAGCGGCTACGATTTCGCCGTTCTTCACAACTGGTTTCTCAGTGATACGTCCAGTACCGAGGATCGCCACTTCAGGGAAGTTGATGATCGGTGTAAAGAACATACCGCCAGCGGAACCGATGTTGCTGATGGAGATTGTGCTGCCTCTCATTTCGTTAGCTGCCAACTTACCGTCGCGTCCGCGCACAGCCAGATCGGTAATGCTGCTGGCAATCATCCAGATGCTCTTACGGTCAGCATCCTTGATAACCGGAACGATCAAACCGTTGTCTGTATCTGTAGCGATACCGATGTTGTAGTATTTCTTGTAGACAATTTCATTGGACTCTTCATCAATCATGGCGTTAAGCGCCGGGAATTGACGGGAAGCGGCCACGAGTGCTTTGACGATAAACGGAAGATAAGTCACCTTCACGCCTTTCTTCTCAGCAACTGGTTTCATGCGGGCACGGAAAGCTACCAGCTCGGTAACATCCACTTCGTCCATGATGGTAACGTGAGGCGCAGTGTATGCGGATTTAACCATCGCATTGGAGATCGCTTTACGGATACCCTTGAATGGTACACGTTCTTCTTCAAGGCTTACATTGCCGGATGCTGCTGGTGCAGCTTCTTTGGCCTTGGCTTTTGGTGCTTCCGATGCTGCTGGTGCAGCAGCCGGTGCAACTGCTGCCGGTGCAGCGGAGCCGCCTTTCAGGAAGGCTTCAACATCTTCATGAGTGATCTTGCCGTTCTTGCCGGAGCCGTTCACCTTAGAGATGTCAACACTCTGCTCACGGGCAAACTTGCGCACACTTGGCGTAGCAAGTACATCGCGGTTTGGAGCAGGAACCGCTGCTGGTGCAGCTGCTGCCGTTGCAGTTTCTTGAGCAGCCGGAGCTTCAGCGTGGCCGCCTTCCTGCTGTGGAACTTCGCCTTCAGCAGCAATGATCGCTACAACTTCGCCCACACGGCATACCTGTCCGTCCTTCACACGTACTTCAAGCACTGTGCCGTTAACCGGGCAAGGCACTTCTACTACAGCTTTGTCATTCTGTACTTCCATTACGATATCGTCATCGGTTACTTTATCGCCGACTTTGATATGCATTTTGATAATTTCGCCTTCATGCAGACCTTCGCCCAGTTCAGGGAACCGGTATTCAAAGTTTACAGCGCCGCCAGTTGCAGGGCTGCTGGTTGCCGGAGAAGACTTAGTGTCAGCTCCGCCTTTGGCTGCATCTGCTTCTTGAGTAGCCTGTGCTTCCGCATGGCCGCCCTCCTGCTCAGGAACATCGCCTTCTGCATCAATAATTGCCACTACTTCACCTACGCGGCAGACTTGACCGTCTTTGGTGAAGACTTCAAGCACTGTACCGTTGACCGGACAAGGAACTTCTACAACCGCCTTGTCATTCTGTACTTCCATTACGATATCGTCATCGGTTACTTTATCGCCGGCTTTGATATGCATTTTGATAATTTCGCCTTCATGCAGACCTTCGCCCAGCTCAGGGAACCGGTACTCAAATTTTGCCACCTTGATAACCTCCTAATAGTTATATAGCCGATGCTTCTTCAACCAACTTCTCAGAAACTCGCTTCGAAAACATCCGCTTAGTTTGTGAATACCTCAAAAGCAAATCAGAAACGGGTGCCGCCCTTTTACAAGGACGGCAAGGACGTTTCTTCTTAGAATTCCATAACTTTCTTAACAGCTGCAACTACGCGTGCTGGTGTAGGAATCCAACTATCCTCGATTTGCGCGAACGGATAAATGGTGTCCGGACCGGCAACACGAAGAACTGGCGCTTCCAGATGAAGAATAGCTTTTTCATTGATTTGTGCGATTACCTCTGCAGCCACACCGGAGCTCTTTTGCGCTTCTTGCACAACGATCGCACGGTTTGTCTTCTTCACAGAAGCAACGATGGTATCAATATCAATCGGGCTAACCGTACGCAGATCGATAATTTCAGCCTTGATGCCTTCCTTTTCCAGCTGATCGGCCGCTTTGGTAGCAGTATGTACCATTAGACCGTAAGAGATAATTGTAACATCCGAACCTTCGCGGACAACATTTGCTTTGCCCAGCTCGACGGTATATTCACCTTCAGGCACTTCTGCACGGAATGCATGGTACAGGTTCAAGTGCTCCATGAAGAATACCGGGTCATTGTCACGGATCGAGGCAATCAGAAGTCCCTTTGCATCGTACGGATTGGAAGGAATAACCACTTTGATCCCCGGGCTTTGAGCGATCAGGCCTTCGAGTGAATCGGTATGCAGTTCAGCCGCTTTTACGCCGCCGCCAAATGGAGTACGGAATACTACAGGAGCATTGAATCTGCCCCCGGAACGCCAGCGCAGGCGTGCAGCCTGAACGACGATTTGATCGAGTGCTTCAAAGATGAAACCAACAAACTGGATTTCAGCGATCGGACGGAATCCTTGCACACCCAGACCAAAAGCCAGACCGCCGATGGCAGATTCAGCAAGCGGAGTATCAAAAATACGATCTTCGCCAAATTCTTTTTGCAGCCCTTCCGTTACACGGAAGACGCCCCCTACATTCCCTACATCCTCACCGAAGATAAGAACGTTAGGGTCACGGTTCAGTTCAACGCGCATTGCGTCACGAATTGCTTCTTTCATATTCATTTGTGCCATTGCCTGATATCCCCCTTATTCAAAATCGGCTTTTTGTTCTTCCAGATGTTTCGGAGTTACCTCGAACATGCTGTCGATCAAGCCAGGAACGGTCATTTTTTCGGTTTGCTCTGCTTTTTTAATCTGCTCGTTAACAGTCGCTTTCGCTTCTTCTCTTACGCGCAGCGTATCTTCTTCGGTCCAGAGGCCTTTCTTCTCCAAATACTTGGCAAGACGGGCAATCGGATCCTTCTCGTTCCATTGTCCTTCTTCTTCTTTGGAACGGTATTTGCTGGCGTCATCGGAAAGGGAATGCGGACGGAAACGGTAAGTCACAGCTTCAATCAGCGTAGCTCCTTCGCCTTTGCGTGCGCGTTCTGCAGCTTCCTGCACCGCGGAGATTACTGCAAAGACGTCCATGCCGTCGATCTTAATACCGGGAATACCAGCTGCTACTGCTTTATGTGCAATGGATTTGGCAGCCGTTTGCTTCGCGAACGGAGTCGTAATCGCATAGCCGTTATTTTGAACAAAGAAGATTACCGGCAATTTGAAGCGTCCGGCAAAGTTAAGACCTTCATAGAAGTCGCCTTCGGAAGAACCGCCGTCACCCGTGTAAGTAATAGCAACGTTTTGTTGCTTCTTCAATTTGAAGCCCATTGCAATTCCGGTAGCGTGCAGAATTTGTGCACCGATGATAATCTGAGGCATAAGAACATTTACACCTTCAGGAATCTCACCGCCATGTTGATGGCCGCGGGAATATAGGAAAGCCTGGTATAATGGAAGTCCATGCCATACCAACTGCGGAATGTCACGGTAGCCAGGGCATACGAAATCTTCTTTCTGCAGGGCGTATTCACTGCCCACCATGGTTGCTTCTTGTCCGGATACCGGCGCGTAGAATCCCAGGCGGCCTTGACGACCCAAGTTGACCGCACGGTCATCCCAAGTACGGGTAAATACCATACGATACATGATTTCTTTCAGTTGATCATCGGTAAGTGTAGGCATCTTATCCTTGTTGATAACTTCTCCATCCGGGGAAAGTACCGAAAGGGCCTCTACGTCCTCTGTATACACTTCATAAGGAACTCTAGTCATCATTTTCACCTCAATAAAAAAATTTGAATACCATTTGAATATCTGTGGCCTCTGTTATAGAATTATTATACACCTGTTTTATCTGTTTCGTCAAAGAAATACGCATAAAATTTATGTTTCCATAAATTTTGTATGTATAACAGGTTGATGAATATCCTATAACAGATCAGAGTTTTTTAAGCAAGTAAATGATTAATGCCACATTTACCGCTTGGGTAATTTTAACGCACTGCTACGTTTAATGCAAAATTCGACAAGAAAGGTGACGATTCAGCTATGAGCGAACCTGTTTTTCTGAAACGTACAATTGTTAAGCAAACATTATGGAGTGAATTTCTCCAGGAAGAACGCAGGCTGCGCATTTATCTCCCCCCCGGTTATAACGAAGTCCTCAGTTATCCGGTAGTGTACTGCCAGGATGGCGAGGAGTTCTTCAACTTCGGCCGCATCGCTACTCTTGCCGGGCAGCTGATTGTGGAAGAAGATGTGGAACCTTTCATTATTGTTGGCGTGGAAGTAAATGTCCCCGTGCGGACACAGGAGTATGCCCCCTTTGGCAGCAGGTTCAAGCAATACCTGTCTTGCTTTGCCGAAGAGATTATTCCCTTCATTGAACATAATTATCCGGTTCGCCGCATCCCTGATGAGCGGATCATCGCCGGAGACTCCTTGGGCGGCAGTGTTTCTCTGCATTTGGCACTGGCATATCCCGGGCTTTTCACCCGTGTCCTTAGTCTTTCCGGTGCATATTATCCGGAGTCACGTGAAATCATTGCGCAGGAAGAGGACCTCTCCTGGCTTACTATTAATATGGTAGTAGGACTGCAAGAAACTGAATACCAGACGGATACCGGAGTTTACGATTTCGTGCAGATGAACAGGGATACCAAGGCTTTGCTGGAATCGCGGGGCGCTACAGTATCCTACCGCGAAAAAGACGGGCGTCATCTCTGGGGATTCTGGCAAAAAGAGCTCCCAGAATCATTACTCTATTTCTTCAACTCATGAAACAGGTGAAATGGGCAAAACAGTGAACATACTACGAACGTATGTATGTTCCCTAACTGTTTACGCTTTCAAATCAGGACGGGCATTACGGTGCCCGTCCTTTTTTTGCAAGGACGGCAACCGATATTCTGGAATGTGGCGCCCTGTCTAGAGCTTCTCCGCAATAATCCGCTCCAGCAGTACATCGCAGCCGGCACTGATCAGATCATAGACCTGCTCGAAGTTACCGGTGAAATAAGGGTCTGGTACCTCGCGCAGCTCTTCATCCGGCAGCAAATCCATGAAGAACAGCAGCTCCGCGTCCTTCCCCCCGGGAAGCTTGCGGACATTCTCCCCATTTGATTTGTCCATGCACACTATATATTGAAACTTTTCAAAATCACCGCTGCTAACCAGGCGGGCTGTCATATTCTCATAGCTGATTCCCCACTGATCGAGAATACGGCGGGTTCCTTCATGTGGTGCTTTGCCGATATGCCAGTCACCAGTACCGGCAGAATCCACCGAGATTCTATCGGATAGCTTGCGTTCACCAATTTTATGGCGGAGCACCGCTTCTGCCATAGGCGAGCGGCAAATATTGCCCAGACAAACAAATAATACACTTACGATTTCTCTCACCTCCTGCAATTGTTTCCTCAGTTATTTAATCTGCACATTTCATAAACGAAACGTACTCTATTCATTTTAGCGTTGTCCGCATCAATTGTACAACTTTTCAATCTGCATTATACTTGGTCAGGATGACAAACTATGTAGCAGATTTAAAGGAGGGGATTGTATTGCCATCCAAACGTGTTGTTATTTTTGCCGGCGGCGAGCTGTCAGAGGAGTTTTTACTACTATTAGATGAAGAAGATTTTATTATCGGTGCTGACCGTGGCGCCTTGTTTCTAATATCCCATGGGTATACACCCGACATTGCCGTTGGCGATTTCGACTCTGTCTCCCCAGAAGCACTGCAGCAGATTGAGGCAGGAAGCAAAAAAACCATCACCTGCGACCCTGTGGACAAGGACTTGACCGACAGCGAGATGGCGCTTGAACTTGCACTCAACACCCAGCCCGAGTCGATTCTGCTGATCGGTGTGACCGGCACGCGGATGGACCATACTCTGGCCGGGATCCAGATGATGACAAGAGCACTGCAGCGGCAGGTAAGCTGCTCTGTGATGGATACTCATAATTATATCACCCTGACCGGTTCGCAGGCGCTGGTGCATGAGCGCGGGTATACTTATGTCTCTTTACTCCCTCTGACTCCTGAAGTTACAGGGATTACACTTCAAGGTTTCCAATACCCGCTTACCGATGCCACGCTTAAGCTTGGCCAGTCTCTTGCCGTAAGCAACCGTCTGATAGAGGAGTGCGGAACAGTTACTATTGAGAGCGGTCTGCTACTGATTATTCAGAGTAAAGATTGATTTACATATGAATTCGGAGACACCGTTGTAACCTTTGTTTCAAAATGAAAAAGCTGGGATTACCCTTGTCACAAAGGGGTTTCCGGCTTTTTTTGTATCGAAATAACTGTCAAATATTAATATTTTGTAACTTTTAATGCGATTTTAATAAAACGCTTACAACCCATATCCAGCTTGGTTTTGAAGCCTCTGTTCCATATTTTAGGGCATGTATAACCTGCTATACTACAAAACAGAGAAAGACGAATGAAAGATAGATACAAACCTGGGAGGTATTACAACATGAAAAAGCAACAATGGTTTAAGCAAGCAATCGTCGTAGGAATGTGCACCACAATTGGCCTGAGTACACTGATGGTTACAGGAGCCGGCACAGCACCCGTTGCTGCTGCATCCGTGACGTCGTCCTCTACTGGACAAAAGGTTGTTAATTTCGGCAAAAACTATCTGGGTACCCGTTATCAGTTCGGCGCATCCACTTCTACTACCAGATATTTTGACTGCTCTTCCTTTACCAAATACATTTTCGCCAAATATGGCGTCAATCTGCCGCGCACATCTGTAGCGCAATCGAAAGTCGGAACCTCTGTTTCTAAAGCTAACCTTCGTCCAGGTGATCTGGTATTTTTCTCCAGTGGCAGCAGAGCTAACGGCAGAAACGTAACTCACGTAGCCGTATATGCAGGAAATGGCAAGATTCTTCACACTTATGGCTCACCGGGTGTAACGATTTCGGATTTGAACTCCGGAAACTGGAAAAGAACCTACCTTAAAGCCCGTCGTGTACTGTAGTTTTCTATAAATAGTTTTCAGCGCTTACCCTGCACCGGAAGTCAGTCCGTCTCTACCCCTTCCGGTGCGCGCATTACATATCCGGTTCCACGTACGGTATGAATCAGCTTATTGCGATGGCCCTTGTCCACTTTCAACCGGATATGCCGGATGTAGACATCTACTACATTCGTATCCGCTTGAAAATGGTATCCCCAGACATGCTTTAGAATCTCGCCGCGGGGACAAATTTCCCCCAAATGCACGGCAAGGTAATACAGCAGATCAAATTCTTTGGGGGTCAGTGTAAGGGAATTTCCGTCCCGGCTAACCAGCCTGCGGCTGGGGTCCAGCACCAGTCCATCGACCTTAAGCCGTGTCTCATGGCCCCTCCGGTGTCCGGTGAGCCATAACAGATTCATTACCCTGCATTTGAACTCGCCTGCATGAAACGGCTTCTTCAAGTATTCATTGCCGCCCGCCTCAAAAGCCGCAACTACCTCTCCTTCCGAATTGCCGCCGGATATGACTACTACTGGCAGAAACACGCCCCGTTCTCTAAGATCCGCAACAATTTCCCATCCCTCCCATCCTCGGGCATCGTACAGCTCCGTTAAGAGCAGTACGGGCTCCACTCTGGACAGCATTAAGCGAAGATCCTCAAGATCTTCGCTTAATGCTGTTTGCAGTCCAAGCTCATGCAGAGTGAGCTCAATGAATTGATGCTCCTCTTCTCTCCTGGTTCTGTCTTCCGCAGATTCTTTACTGCCAAGGACTGCCCCGGGCGCAAACCATACGACTACCTCATTCATGGACATCCCCGCCTCACTCATCGTTCGATAGCGGCCGTACGGCCGCAGATATTCATTAGATTTCCCGCAAAGCAAAGAGACCATTCCTCAGAAATGGTCTCTTTGCTGACTTCTATTAACAATTATTTCACGAAATCAATCTCCTGAAAGCCCGCCACCTCAGTGTCCCAGCGTTCACGCACAAAAGCCTGATGACTGGGATGATTATTATAGGCCTCGTAAGCCTCCTGATTATCGAACTCCATCGAGAAGCCAAAGTCATATTCACATTTGGCACTCACCTGGCGCAGCACCTCAAAATTGCGCACCACCGGAATAGCGCTGAGAATATCCTCTCCGGCTCTCAGAAATGCCGCCGTTTCTTCAGAATTCACCGGATGTTTTAACGTAAAGATTGCCATGTGACGGATCGTTCCATTGTTCATGCTATCCTCTCTCCTTCATTATCCGAAATACCGGTGATAAAAGCTGCGGGCTGCTGCAATATCACTGGTTCCATGAATCAAAGCTCGTCCATCAGTAAAAATGACCATGCGGTAAGGCCCATCCGTATAGGAGACAAGATAAGGATTGCTCTCTACCTTGCCGGCCCCCAGTCTGGACAGCCGGTCTGCCGTTTCCTGCAGATTCAGCTTCTGCCGCCGCGCCGGACGGATCTGCACGGTGTCCCGGCCACAAAGCACATCGCTCCGTTCCGTATTCGCCGCTGTCAGATAAGGATAAACCGGCTGGCTGCCGCAGGACGGACAATCACTCTTCTTGGCAGCTTTGACACCGATCTCCTGATGTTCATTGCGCCACACATCAAAGGTCAGCAGCTTGTTGCGAAGCTGTTCCTTCCGTCCTCCGAGCAGCTTCAGCGCCTCTGCTGTAGCGTTAGCAGTAACGAGCTGCACTGCCTGCGGCAGAATCCCCGCTGTATCACAGGTATCCCCACCCAGAGGTATAGTCCCCAGCAGGCAGTTCAGACATGGTGTTTCTCCAGGCAGAATCGTATAGGTAATACCATAGCTGCCTACGCAGCCCCCATAGATCCAGGGAATGCCGTACTTCATCGCCATATCATTTATAATTAGCCGGGTATCAAAGTTATCAGTGCCATCCATGATGAGGTCCACGCCGTGAAGCAGGCTTTCCAGTTCTTCGGCACGTACATCCAGCACATGCGCTTCAACCTTTATTTCAGAATTGATGTTCTCCAGTCTGGATTTGGCCGCTTCCGCTTTGGGCATACGCCCGATAGCGTCCTCCTCAGTGTACAGTTGCTGGCGCTGCAGATTGCTCCACTCCACATAATCACGGTCGGCAAGAATCAGGCGTCCCACTCCGCAGCGCGCCAGTGTCTCGGCAATCCCCGTGCCAAGCGCTCCAGCTCCAACAATAAGTACGCTGGAACGTGCCAGGCCCTGCTGCCCCTCTATCCCGAAAGGTGTAAAGCGTACCTGGCGTGAATATCGTCCATCCCGGCCTGAAGAATGGACAGCAGACTCTTTTTCATGTTCATTATGGCTCATCCCGGAAACAGCCCCCCATATTTAAAAGCCGGGGAACAGCACCAATAACATTGCTCTTCCCCGGACTTTGAAATTCAACTATACAGATTGCGCCGACCACTGCTCAACATCCCAAGTCTTTGTCACCCAATCTTCGTAGAAATCAGGTTCATGAGATACGAGCAGAATGGTACCTTTGTATTCCTGCAGGGCACGCTTCAGCTCTGCTTTGGCGACGATATCAAGGTGATTTGTAGGCTCGTCGAATAAAATCCAATTGCTTTCGCGCATCATCAGCTTACATATACGCACCTTCGCCTGTTCCCCACCGCTCAACATGCTCAGCGGACGGGTAATATGCTCATTTTTCAATCCGCAACGGGCCAGATGGGCGCGCACTTCATGCTGATTGAGACTGGAAAATTCATTCCAGACATCATCAATCGGTGTAATGTTAGCAGCCTTAACCTCCTGCTGGAAGTAGGCGGAACTGAGGAAATCGCCCAAGTACGTTTTTCCGCTGTAAGCGGGAAGCACGCCGAGAATCGTCTTCAGCAGCGTGGATTTACCTACACCGTTGCAGCCGACAATTGCAATCTTATCCCCGCGTTCAATCGTCATATTCAGCTTTGGCAGCAGCGGACGGTCGTAGCCAATCTCGAAGTCGATGCCTTCGAATACAGTCTTGCCGCTGGCCCGGCTTTCCTTGAACGAAAACGTCGGCTTGGCCGCTTCTTCTGGACGTTCAATCCGTTCCAGACGGTCGAGCTGCTTCTCACGGCTCTTCGCCCGACCCGAGGTGGAAGCGCGCGCCTTGTTTCGCTGAATGAAATCCTCTTGCTTCTTAATGAACTCCTGCTGCTTCTCATAAGCATCAATATGCTGGTTTTTGTTCATGTCAGCCATATCAAGGAATTGCTCATAGTTGGCCGTATAGCGGGTCAGCTTGGCAAATTCAAGATGGTACACAACATTAACAACCTTGTTCATAAATTCTGTATCATGGGAAATCAGCAAAAAGGCATACGGATACTGCTTCAGGTAGTTGGTAAGCCAGTCAATATGCTCCACGTCCAGATAGTTGGTAGGCTCATCGAGCAGCAGCACATTCGGTTTCTCCAGCAGCAGCTTGGCCAGCAGCACCTTAGTCCGCTGTCCTCCGCTGAGCGAAGCGACATCACGATCCAGGCCAATCGCCGTCAATCCCAGCCCGTTGCCCATTTCCTCAACCTTCACATCAATCAAATAGAAATCTCCGATATCCAGCTGTTCCTGGATTTCCCCCATCTGTTCCAGCAGCAGTTCCAGCTCTTCCGGAGAGGCATCGCCCATTTTCTCGGTAATCGCCATCATATCATTTTCCAGCTCAAGCAGCGGCAGGAAAGCATCCTTCAGCACATCGCGCACGGTTTTACCCGGCGTAAGATTAGTATGTTGATCCAGATAGCCATAACGCACCTTGGGAGTCCATTCCACTCTCCCGCTATCCTTCAGCAAAGTTCCGGTCAAAATATTCATCAGCGTCGATTTGCCGACGCCATTCGCCCCCACCAGTCCAACACGCTCTCCGTCGAGCAGCCGGAAATTCACATTCTTGAAGAGCTGCCGGTCTCCGAAGTTGTGGGAAACGTCTTCTACTGTAAGTAAACTCATAAATTCTCCGTAAGCTCCTATCTATATTTAAAAATAAGCAGTATTCTGTCAATACATACAACGACCATTTTAGCACAAGTAAGCGCCAGCCTGAAATAGGAATTTAACTGAAGGAAAGATCTATTGCAATATAATTCCAATCATTCATTTTCTTTTCTGAAAGAAACCATAGCGTTTTTCAGAATTCTTCTTCTTCACGCTTTCACTTAGCAGTTCATCCAGAACCTCCAGCAGCTTCCCTTTCCGTTGAAAAGGATCCTGCTGGAGCGGCAAACCGTATACCCTCCCAATACCGAGCGCAGATTCCAGCAACAGCGCTGCAGATTTCCCAGCAAACGGCAGACAAATCCGCCACTTCGGCTGTGGTGCAAGCCCGCTGCGGCGCAGCCAGTGAAGAGTATCTTCCAGTCTCCATTCGGCTCCCGATGTAATCAGCATCGGAACATCGCTGGCCGTGAACGCCTCAAACGCTGCCTCATAACCGCCTGTTCCAAGGTCGAGTACTACAAACTGATATCCCATCTCCAGTATTTCTGTCATATTCCCATGTTCTGGACGCTGCCAGAAATGCAGCTCTTTCCATTCCAGAGGAAGGACTTTACTAGTGGGGAATCCCCCGGCCACCGGAAAATCAAACAGGCTGCGGATACGATCATAAACGGATGAATCCGGGCTGAAATCCACCCAGGCCGTCATCCCCCTCCTGGAAAGGCTGCTGGCCACTGCCAGAGAAGTATGTGTCGTGCCGAGGCCCGAAGCTGTCCCGAGCAGCGTCACAATGATCGCTTTCCATTTCGTCTCCGGGCCGGAAATCCGCATCTCCCGGAATGTGTAATTCTCCGCCGCCGCTTCAATCGGCTCCAGCGCAAGCAGCACCTCCTCGGCGCTTTGATATCTTTCTTCGGGATGATGGCGCAGCAAACGTCTGATGACAGGAATCAGTTTATCCGGAATTACCCGGCGCAGCTTGGCCTCCATGCCCGGTTGCCAGCGGCTGTATTGACCGGCAGAAGCCATATACAACATTAGCGCTCCCAAACCATAGAGGTCTGAGAAAGGCCCGCTCTGTCCGCTGCCGTATTGTTCCGGGGCGGCGAAGCCGACGGTCCCCAGCTTCTCGGTATCTTCACCTGCACCGCTTCTGTAGCTGCGTGCAATACCAAAATCAATCAGCATCAGCGAATTCGTTCCGGTCAGCATAATATTGGAGGGCTTCAAATCACGGTAAATAATCGGCGGCTGATGCCCGTGTAAATAACACAATATCTCCAGCAGCTGTTTGACATAGCTGATCAGACGTTCAGTCTGTATCGGTACAGGATGCCCGGCCATATACTGGCTAAGGGTCACACCTTCGATATAATCCATAACCAGATAACAATATCCTTCTTCATCCGGAGGGTAGAAGTCGGCCACTCTCGGGAATAGCTTGTGGTTCAGCGAGATAAGCATATCTGCTTCCGCCAGAACGGATCCGTAATTCCCTTCGCCTTCAAAGCACATGCTTTCCTTCACGGCCCAGCGTTTGCCCGCCAGCCGTATATCCTCCGCCAGATATACATAACTCATTCCCCCCGTACCGATTAAAGCAGTGATTTGGTATCTGTCTCCAAGAACCTGCCCCACAGCAAGCTTCGATTCGTAATTCATCCTCATTTCCTCCTTGTCCCTAGCCTGATACAAACAAAAAAAGAGGGAGAGCCACCGTTATACAAGCTTAACCCGGCGATTCGCCGGAAGCGTAGATAACGGGATGCTTTCCCTCTAAAAACTAAATTATTTATAGAATGAACTAATGCTGTTACCTAAACAAAGATTCACTTAATACTTGATCATATACAGTGTAATCTCGTCACGGTTATGAAACAGCTGCTTCGCCCGCTGAATCTGCATCCGTTCACCCTCAAACATACTGATGATTTCCTTAATCATCGCCAGTGGCTTCTTATGCATTAGCTTCACTGTAACAACCGCCGTTCCACCCGGCGTGAGACTGTGCAGCAGCCCCGTAACCAGCTTCGCCATCAGCTTGGGGCTCCAGCTCATATCGCAGACCAGCAGATCAAACTCATTCTCGCGGAATTTCACTTCACCCGCATTTTTGCGCAGAATCTTCAGTCCTGGCTGATTGCGCAGCGATTCATGCATCAGTGCCGGGTCAACAGCCGTCACCTTGAGGCCGCGCTCCAGCAGGAATGATGTCCAGCCGCCCGGAGAAGCGCCAATATCGACCGCATTGCGAAAGCTGGAGAACGGAATGGCAAATTCCTTCTCCGCTTCCATCAGCTTAAACTTCGCACGCGAAATTTGCCCATCTTCTTTGCGGAAACGGATCATTCCTCCGTTCCAGCTGGACAGGTTGTCCTCAGGCCGGGACACTCCGGCATACAGCGCCTCTCCGTCTGCATAAACAGATATAACCCACGCCGGTTCCTGTACGGTGAATTCCGCACCCAGACTCACGAGCTGCTCCTGCAGCCATTCCCGAAGCTCGCCGGGGCTGTCCTGCCAGAAGGAGCTTCCGCCTTTGCGCACATGCAGCGAAACCTTCTCGCCTTCCAATTCTTTGCGCCGGCTCAGATAGGCTACGAGCCGTTCCAGGGCAGACGGGTTGCCCTGATCCTGGAACTGCACGGGTTGAATATGCCGCAGAAAGATCGGCAGATTCTGCGCCAGCTGGCTGGATACCTCTTCCGGCTCCGCTTCCAGTGTCGCCAAGAAGATCTCACCCGGCAGCAGCAGCGTACTCTTCACCGCGCCGAACAGGCGGCGGAGTTCTTCCTGGGCATATGGTGCAAAGCCGTGATTGGCGGTGCAGATATAACGTGAAAGGGTCTTTTCTTCCGGAGCAGCTGTCTGCTCACCGTTCTCTTGTATACTATCGTTCAAATCATTTGCCTCCAGGTCTGATTTTAATCCAGGGACGACCGCTATCCCATTCAACTTCTACGGGAATATCAAAAGTAGCCAAGATCATTTCTTTGGTTAATACTTCTTCTTTGGGGCCGGAGCCTGCCAGCTTCCCGTCACGGATCAGCGCCACATGGGTAAAGAGCGGCACAATCTCTTCCACATGATGTGTAACGTAAACTACAGATACATCACGCTGCTTCAGCTTGTCGATCTCGGCGAGCATTTTTTCCCGCTCGTATAGATCAAGGCCAGCACAGGGCTCATCCATAATCAGCAGCTTCGGTTCGGCCATCAGGCAGCGGGCCAGCATCGCCTTTTTGCGTTCTCCTTGAGACAAGGTGCCAAACGGATGATAGGCCATTTCTCCAAGATTCATCTCTTCAAGCAGCCTTTTCGCCTGATCCTGAACAGATTGTGGAATCGCCTGATAAAATCGCAGATAAGCATAAGCACCGGTAGCTACCACTTCCCACACGGGGTCGGTAAGCGACAGCTTTTCCATCAGCGACGGGCCGATATAGCCGATTTCCTTGCGCACTTCACGCAGATCGCACTGGCCGTATTTATAGCCCAGAACCTCAACGGATCCGCTGCTTGGAAACAAATAACCAGTCATCATCTCCAGAATCGTTGTTTTGCCGGAACCGTTCCTTCCAAGAATAACCCAGTTTTCGCCTTGCTTCATTTCCAGCGACACATCATCAAGAATCTGGCTTTGCTCCCGTCTAAGGGTAAGATGTTGTAAAGATATCATTTATGAGGTCACTCTCCTTATGTATTCCAGCACTTGTTCTACAGAACCCATTGCATAATGAATCTCCGGTTCGGAGCAGCGGTCCGCCGGGACCACCAGCAGTGCAGGGACACTTGAAATACGGTAGAGGTTCACAAGCTCCGGAAGCATGTTCACATTCCCGCCAGCCATTAGCAAATCCCGGGGCAGCAGATGAGCCGCTACCTCCAGCATCCGCCGGGCAGCCTTACAGGTCCCGCATAGCGGGGTATACAGAAAAACAGCAAGCGGTTCGCGCCTCTGCTCCAGCAAGCCCAGCAGCTCGGATTGATTCATTTCAGTAATTTCAGTCATATGCATCCCGCTCCTGCAGCAATTTCCATTAGCTTTTCAGCTGTGACCGGGCCATAATGCAGTACGCTTCCCTCAGGTCTTGCAGCATACAACAACTCATACATCTCTTTGCGGCCAGCAGCACTTGAGGTATGCAGATAGATCTCCCGGGGATGCAAGCCTTCCAGCACGATTCGTCTGGCCACTTCAGCCCCGTTGTAATCTTCCGGCCCCATATCATAATCCAGTGACAGGATACCGACCTCGCATTCACGCAAGAGCAGCAGACATTCTTCCGTTGTCCGGGCCAGCGTGAAGCCGGTAGGCAGCTTTCTTAGATCATCCATATAAATATTTATCACGGTCTGTCCTCCGCTTCATACCAGTCCAGCACGGCAGCAATCTCCTGGCGGTGGGTGCCGTCCGGCCCCTTTTCGGTTTCCAAGGCAACTGCCTGATGACGAAACGGCTCTGAGGTCAGCAGCTTCCGCAGATTCTCTGCACCAATATGGCCTTGTCCGATCGGCGCGTGCCTGTCCCGGCGCAGCCCATAGGGATAAAGGGAATCATTCAGATGTACGGCAACGAGATGCGGCCAGTAATTCAGCGCAGCCCCCCGTTCCAGCAGTTCCTCCGTATGCTGCGGATTCCAGATCCCCGATGCAAAAGCATGACAGGTATCAAAACAAAATCCGATCTTCTCCGGAAAGCGGCTAAGCTCACGTACCTTAACCAGCTCTTCCAGCGTCATGCCTTCATTGCCATGATTCCCGGCCTGATTCTCAATCAGCAGTTTGGTCCGGCCATTCCAGGCGACCAGCGTGTCATTCATACATTGTATAATATTTTGATAGCCTTGTAACGGCTCTATTCCGGCAAAATGTCCGAAATGCACGACTATCCCCAGCGAACCGCAGGCCTCCGCGATTTCCAGATCATTCAGCAGCGATGCCACCATGATCTCCCGGGAAGCCGCACCATTGGTTCCGGCCGCCATATTCGTCGGGTAAGGAGTATGCGCGATAGACACGATTCCCTTCTCCCTGCAGAAGGCAGCGCAGTCCTCGGCATCCCTCCTGTCCACCGGCTTCAGCTTCAGACTGCGCGGATTCTTCGGAAAATATTGAAAACACGCCGCACCGCTCTCCCAGGCGAACCGGGCCGCACGCCCGTATCCGCCGCGAATGCTGACATGAGCCCCAATTTTGGGGCTATTCTTCATGCTGGCAATCCGGGCAATAGAACACTTTACGCCCGGATTGCTCCGTCTTAATTATCGTTCCCCCGCCGCGCAGGCATGGTTCGCCCTCCCGGTCATATACCTTGCACTGGTCATTGTAAGAGCCGGTAACTGTATCGCCGGCCATAAACGGCATCTCCATATAACCGCCGATTTCCGTTGCCTCCGTCAGTACCTTGCGGATACTGTCATACAAGCGTGTAATCGCCTCGGGCGATAGATTCTGAACCAATACCAAGGGCAGCAGCCTTGCCTCAAAAGCAATTTCATCGGCGTAGCAGTTGCCGATGCCGGCCATAACCTGCTGGTTCACGAGCAGGCTCTTAAGTGCGCCGCGGCGTCCCTTCAGCAGCCCTGCGAAACGCTCCGCGGTCATTCTGCGGTCCAGAAGCTCAGGGCCCAGCTTGCCCATTGCCGCTTCGCTTTCCTTAACCGACAACAGATGAAGGTATCCGAGCCGCAAACCCATAAAGTACAGAATGTGCTCACCGAAGGCCAATTCCACCTGTGTACTGCGATCCGGACGTTCTTCCTCGGTTCCATAGTAAAGCAATCCGCCGAGCATTAAATGCAGCAGCAGCCTGCGGCCATCGTGAAGGTGGAACAGAATATGCTTGGCACGGCGTTCTACAAACACAATGCGCGCACCTACCAGTGCGTTGACAAAGGCTTCAGTGTCCATATTTATTGTTTTTTCCCTATTCACAGTTACACCCGTAATTGGAACATTTATAAGATGCTGGCTTAGCAGCTTTCGGTAATTCTCCATTTCCGGCAGTTCCGGCATATTCACATCGTCCCTTCTAGGTTGGTAAAGCAATCACAACATTGACATTATACACCGAGCCTTACCATAAGTTCAGCTAAATCAGCATAAATTTCATTTGGTGTTACGTCTGTTATCTGTTGATAATGTTCGAAATTGTCCGCTGTAGTCAGGCCGGTAAGCACCAATATCGTCCGGCAGCCGGCTTTTACCCCGGCTGAAATGTCAGTCCGCATATTATCCCCGACGACTACAGCCGTCTCCGGTTTAATTCCCAGCAGTGCAGTTGCATAGGTCACCAGGTGCGATTCCGGTTTGCCGATGACAACAGGGGAGACACCGCTTGCGGCTTCAATCGCCGCCCCCAGTGATCCCGCCCCCGGCATGACCCCATCATCGGAAGGCAGCATCAAATCCGGGTTCGTCAGCACAAATTTCGCACCTTCCTGAATCCAGCGGGAAGCCTGCGCCAGTGAATCATATGTAAAAGAACGGTAAATCCCTTGCACCACATACTCCGGTTTCTCCGTCACAATTAACAATCCTGCAGCTGTACAGGCTTCAATCAATCCCTCTTCCCCAAGTATCGCCACCCTTGCCTTCGGTGATTCCTCGGCAACATAACGGGCTGCAGCCATTGAGGAAGTGCAGACCTCTTCCGCCTTGGCTTCAATGCCCATCCCGTTCAGATGTGCGGCGACAGCCGCCGCTGTCCGTGACGAATTGTTTGTTACAAACAGAAAGGGGATTCCCGCTGAGCGCAGTCCTGCTATCAGTCTGTCGGCGCCGGGAATCATCACGCCTCCGTGAAATAATGTCCCGTCAAGATCAATCAGCAAACCTCCGATATCTTTCATACCGCTCCCTCCATCCCCTGAATATTAATTAATGTAATTAATAGATCACTCAATTAATTAACATTAAATGAACCGCAGCAACAGCATACAAACCCGCAACTGTTCGGCATTTTCTCTACTGCTTCGTGCTGTTTTAACGAGTCTAATCTTTAAAATTTAACATACATCGTCGAACGATAGCGAACCGCTGTCCTGTTGGTCTTTTTATGGCAGTACAGTGTCATTTCCTGCGCTTTCCCGGAAAATAATTTAATTCCCCGGGCCATTTCCCGCTGGCTTCAGGGAGTTTCGCCGATACACCGGAAAGGTGCAGAACTCTTCTGCAAGCAATGTATTCGGGAAGATCGCCTGCGCCTCTTCCAGCAGTGGAGCAAGCTCTTCCTGCGAGATATAACGTGAGCTGAAGTGTGTCAGTAACAGTTCCCGTCCTTCCGCTTCATGGGCAAGCATAGCCGCCTGCCGGGCAGTGCTATGATGATATTGATAGGCCATATCCGCCAGGTCATGGGCGAAGGTTGCCTCATGGACGATAAGATCAGCACCCTGTGCCAGCGGCAGACTTCCCTTACAAGGCCGTGTGTCGCCCAAAATAGTCACGATGCGTCCTTTTTTAGGCTCGTTGACCACATCTGCAGCGCGAATGAGCGTCCCTTCATCGGTAACGACATCCTCACCTTTCTTCAGCTTGCCATAAAGCGGCCCCGGCTTCAGCCCATAGCTTCGAAGCAGTTCTGTATTGAGACTTCCCGGACTGTCTTTCTCTGTTACCCTGTAACCATAGCTGTCAATCCGGTGCTCCAGCAGGCCAGCCTCCACCTTAAAGCTGTCGTCTTCAAACACGAGACCTCCGGTATGCTCTACAATATCAAGCTTATATGGAATACGGGACTGGCTGACGGATAATGAAATGTCCAGAAAAGCCTTCAGGCCCGGTGGACCATATACAGTTAGCGGAGCGGTTCCACCCTGATATCCGCGGCTCGACAGCAGACCCGGCAAGCCAAACAGGTGATCACCGTGCAGATGGGTAATAAACAGCTTCTCCAGCTTACCCAGCCGCAGTGGAGAACGCAAGACCTGGTGCTGAGTGGCTTCTCCACAGTCAAACATCCAGAAACTGCGCCGTTCCTCAAGCAGCCTTAGGGCAATTGAGGTAACATTGCGCTGTAGGGTCGGCACACCTGCATTAGTGCCCAGAAAATAAACCTCCATAATAATCCTCCTCTCTTTTTTCTGTAAAGACAAAAACATCTTCCTTACACCTATGAAATGCATTCTACCTCTTTTACGAAATGAAATCATCTTTCTCGGCATTTCTTCCGCTCCAGCTTCGTTCCCAGCAAAAAACCTCCCGATTACGGGAGGTTCCGCTTAGAAGGATTTCCACCTTCAGACCAGTCCATGGGGATTGGGAAGCTTACAGCTTCTCTACGTTGAAATACTGCGCTTCCGGATGGGCGAAGACCATCGCTGATACCGACGCCTCCGGCTCCATCATGAAGCCTTCAGTAAGATGGACACCGATATCCTCCGGCATAAGCAGCTTGAACAGCGGCCCTTGATCCTCCAGATCCGGGCAGGCCGGATATCCGAAGGAAACGCGGATCCCTTGATACCGCGCACCATGTCTTTGCTTCATCGTCATATCTGCAGGGTCCGGGAAGCCCCAGGTATCCCGCATCATGTGATGAACACGCTCAGCAAGCCCTTCAGCAACCTCAAGCGCCACTGCCTGCAAAGCATGGGAACGGAGGTAATCCCCCTTGTCTTTCAGTTCGGTCGATAATTCACGGACACCGTGACCGGCGGTAACGACCAGGAACCCGACATAATCCATAATTCCGCTCTCCACTGGCTTCAGGAAGTCGGCAAGACAGAGAAACGGCTCGACATTCTGCCGCGGGAAAGTAAAGGTATGCAGAACCTCTGCAGTGTTCTGCGGGTTATAGATCAGTATATCGTTACCCTGGGACTGTGCCGGGAAAAATTGATACATGGCATGAGGCTTAATGGTGCCCTCCAGCATCGCGTGATGCAGGATGTCATCCACTGTCTCCTTCAATTCCACGGTGCGGGCATCCCCGGCGGCAAGCTGTGCTTCCACCGAACCGCGTAATCCCAGGTGATGGCCCAGCAGCATCTGCATATTCACATATGGAATGATATGACCAAGCGGATAGCCCCGCAGCACATGGCGCTCTACGTCCGGTGGAGTAAATACAGGTGCATCTGCTGAAATCTTGGACCGGACGGCCCGGGTCAGGACCGGAAGCTCCTGCTGCGGTGCCACCGCAACTGCCGCCTCCGCTTCAAGGCGGACCTCTTCTTCGATCTTGGCCCGCTCCAGCGGATTCATCAGCCGGTTAGCGATATCCAGACCATCCATCGCATCTTTAGCGTACAGTACCAGGCCGTCATATTCAGGCCGGATACGATTTTTAGTGAATTTACGGGTCAACGCGGCACCGCCTACCATGATCGGCACATCAATACCTGCTGAGCGCAAATCCTGGGCAGTCAGGACCATCTGCTGCGCCGACTTGACGAGCAGGCCGGACAGGCCGATCGCATCGGCCTTCTCACGGCGGAAAGCTTCAATGATATTTTCAGGTGGTACTTTTATACCCAGATTAACGATCTGGTAACCATTGTTGGAGAGAATGATCTCCACAAGGTTCTTACCGATATCATGGACATCTCCTTTGACGGTGGCCAGCATAATCTTGCCTTTCACCGATGTCTCGTCCTTCTGCATAAACTGCTCCAGATGGCCGACAGAAGCCTTCATTACTTCAGCGCTTTGCAGCACTTCAGCAACAATCAGCTCATTGTTGTTAAATAACCGGCCCACCTCGGACATTCCAGCCATAAGCGGCCCGTTGATGATTTCCAATGGACCACTTTTGGTCAGCGCTTCGTTAAGGTCAGGTATCAGCCCTTCCTTCGTTCCTTCAACCACATAGGAAGCGAGCCGTTCTTCCAGCGAAAGATTGGAGATCTTCTCTTTCTTCTCAACCTTTTTCTCACGGAACGCAGCAACGAAGGCAGACAGAGTCTCATCATTCGTATTGTAAATCAGCTGCTCAGCCAGATGGCGCTCTTCTTCCGGGATGGAAGCATAACGCTCTACCTTCTCCGTATTCACGATGGCATAGTCCAGTCCGGCCTTCGTGCATTCATACAGGAAGACTGAGTTCAGCACCTCGCGGCCCGCTTCCGGCAATCCAAAAGAAACATTACTGATCCCCAGTATCGTATGCACGGAAGGCAGGGCTTCCTTGATCATGCGGATACCGTCGATGGTCTCCTTAGCAGAGCCGATATACTGCTCATCCCCTGTACCAACAGGGAACACGAGTGTATCAAATATCAGGTCCTCAGCCGCCAGCCCATATTTGTTCACCAGCAGATCATAGGAGCGTTTGGCAACCTCCAGCTTGTCTTCCGCTTTAATGGCCTGCCCGGATTCATCAATCGTGCCTACGACAATCGCAGCCCCGTATTTATGAATCAGTGGTGTAACCAGTTCGAATTTTTCTTCACCATCTTCAAGGTTAATGGAGTTAATAATCGCTTTACCCTGGCAATATTGCAGCGCCAGATCAATAACCTTGGGATCGGTTGTATCGATCATCAATGGAACCTTCACCTTTTTGACTACCAGTTCCAGAAACAGCTTGATGTCCTCGATCTCATCGCGGTCCGGATCCTGTACGCAGACGTCAATGACCTGAGCTCCACTCTTGACCTGTGCCCGGGCAATCTCCGAGGCTTCCTCGTATTTCCCTTCCACGATCAGCCGCTTGAATTTCCGTGAGCCGAGTACATTCGTACGCTCACCTACCATATAAGGACGGTTGTCACTCTCAACATAAACAGGTTCAATGCCTGACAATGCCGGCGGATGACTTCCCTCCAGCTGGCGCGGCGGATAAGCTGCCAGTGTCTCAGCCATCGCCCGGATATGATCCGGTGTCGTTCCGCAGCACCCGCCGGCAATATTCAGCCAGCCCTTCTCGGCAAAACCTGCCAGCTTGCGGGCAAGCGAATCCGGTGACTCATGATAGTTCCCGTTCTCATCCGGTAACCCGGCATTGGGATAGCAGCTAACTGCTGCCGAAGAGATGGCCGAGAGCGACCGGATATGATCGCGCATAAACTCGGGTCCGGTTGCACAGTTCAGCCCGATGGAGATCGGCTTCAGATGCTCCAGCGAGATATAGAACGCCTCAATATTCTGTCCAGCGAGCGTCGTGCCCATCGGTTCGATAGTACCCGAGATCATGACGGGCAAAGTGATACCTGCCTTCTCAAAGGCGTTGCGGATGCCGATGCTTCCGGCTTTCACATTCAAAGTATCCTGGGAAGTTTCCAGCAGCAGGGCATCCACTTTGCCGTCAATCAGCGCTGTAGCCTGCTCCTCGTAGCTATCCACCAGCTCCTGGAATGTTACGCCTCCGGTGACCGAAAGCGTTTTTGTTGTCGGACCCATCGCCCCGATTACGTAACGCGGGTGATCGGGCGTCTCAATCTTTTCAACAGCATTTCTGGCCAGCCTCGCAGCTTCCAGGTTAATCTCCCGGGCCCGCTGAGGGATATCGTATTCGGCAAGCACAACCGAAGTTGCGCCGAAGGTATTCGTCTCGATCAGATCTGCGCCTGCTTCAAGATATTGTTCATGAATAGTCTGTATAACCTCCGGACGGGTGAGCACAAGCATCTCATTACAGCCATCCAGCTCATCCCCGCCAAAATCCTCACCGGTAAGTGGCACCTGTTGAATCATCGTGCCCATTGCTCCGTCTAAAATCAGTATCCGCTGCTGCAAGCTTTCAGCAAGTGTGTATTTAGCCACTTCATATCCCCCCAGTAAAACATTAGAGTAAGTTTAGCAGAATAAAGCGGAATCGAAAAGCCTTCCTTTCCACTCTGCATAATAGTTTTTCTTTATAGCCAGCCTCTATCTTTATTTCATTATGGCTGCACTGTAAGTTCTTTAGTCGGCATAGAGTGCTGTGTTCTAGCTGTTACATGCGAAGTCACATCATATTTGCCTTCCTTTACCAGGATCCCCTCAGCTTTATATGTACCGTTGCCGGAGAGCTTGCCTTCAAGCTCCTGCTTGTCTTCTTCATTATTCTTATTCACAATCTCAAAAAGCACCGCCTTCGCATCATCCACAGCTTCACTGCCCTGGGTAACCACAGCTTCGAAAACTACCTTTTGATTTACCGCCACGTCCACCGGATTCCAGCTCAGCTCGACGTGAATCGGTTCCATAGAGTGCTCTGATCCGTCATGCATATGGCTTGATTCTCCATTATTACCTGAACAGCTTACAATCATTGACATCGCCACAATCGTAAAAAGAGCAATCAGCTTCTTGGGTTTCATCATCCGGAGTCCTCCCGACCAAGGTAGAATTTATAATGATATTTCCAGCTTGTGTTTGCATTCTTTTTCTATTATACACAACATATTCGCAATTTTAGAAGATTGCTTAAACTTTCACGCCTTTTTCGTGAAGTTAGTCATATACAGATGGATTCTCTCCCTATAATAATTGACCAACCTCTTGCTTTGAGCGCAAAAAAGCCAGCATCCCATTAGGGGATACCGGCTTTACAAAGGTTACACTATAGCGATTGTACCAGGGGGAGGAGCTCAGAGAGATGGCCGATTCTATAATCCGGCTGAATCTCAGGATTTGGTAATTTGCCAGTACGGTTGATCCAGACAGTAGTCAGGCCAGCGGCCAAGCCGCCCTTAATATCCGTCGTGAGTTTGTCGCCGACCATGATCCCTTGTTCAGGGGTTACATCCAGCAGCGAAAGAGCATGCAGGAAGATATCCTTGTCCGGCTTTCCTTTGCCAAAACTGCCTGAGATGACTAAATGATCAAAATAGGGGATAAGCTCAGGCACTCCGTCGAGCTTCTCCTGCTGCAGTGACGGGCAACCATTTGTGAGCAGCAGCAGCTTCACCTTACCGCGGAGCGCATCAAGCACCTGTAACGTCTCTTCATACATGTAAGGCAGGCTACGGCGCTCGGCAGCAAACCTGTCTGCCAGCGTTTCGGCAAGCACCTCATCTTCGACACCGAGGGAGGCCAGACCACGCCGCCACGATTCTTTACGGTATACAGGAGCCAACTGTTGGAGCTTACGGAACTCCGGTTGTTCTCCAGCTGAGAAATTGGACCAAAGTGCTTCATAAGGATTAATCCCGATCATTTTTGTGAAAGGGAACGTCTCATAAGTCTCATAAAGATTCCTGGCTTCCCTGCGAACGGCAACTTCAAGCTCTTTAGGATCAATGGAGTCACCTGCAGCTTCACATGCATTGCGGAAGGCTTCTTCAACACTCCGTTCATCCCAGAGCAATGTATCGTCAAGATCAAATAGTACGGCGGTAATTGGCATTAGATTTCTCCCTCTCCCTATGCTGTTATATCTTCCTACTCGTGTACTACTTCGATGTTATTGGCTTTGCCGAACTCCTCCAGGCGTACACCCATGGCCTCAGTGTTATACCGGTTAATCAGCTTGGAGAAAATCCACTGTTTGCGCTTGCCCTTATATTTAAGCACAACCACTCCACGGGACAAAGTGATCTTCTCAATATCTCCCGCCTGCAGCCAGCGTTCACGGTTATACTTAATCGTAGACACTCTGTTGCGCTCAACCTTCAGATACGGACGCCGGAAGAATAGAAGTGCCGCCAGCGCAAAGTAAAGAACGACGCCCAGCCAATTGGCAAGGATGCCGCTGCCTCTGGCCTCGTCGATCGAGCCTACCACCCAGAACATAATTCCAAGCAGCATTAGAACAACTGGAAACGCAATGTTGCGGCCCTTAAAGATATCACTGTTTTTCGCAGCTGATTTTGACGAAGAAGCATAAATGGAATCCTTGCCCTGCTTCTTTCTTTGCTTGTTGACCTGCTGTGTGTTGCGTTGAACCATTCTTTCCCAAGAACGGGCCATGTCAGTTCCCCCTAGTCATCCTGTAATATCTATGAAAAAGACACACTGGACTAATGTTTGAGTCCCTTGTTGCCTTGTTCATGCTCATCATTATCCACGATTTCAATGGTGTCGAGCTGAGCCCGGAAGTTGCTGCGGATGTTGCCCAGATAAATCTCGCGGAGCTTGGCCCGTTCAGCCAATTCCTCTTCACTCAGGCCGCCATTCTTCTGTTTGCGTGCCAGTTCATTGATGCGTGCGACCAATTCGTCAATATTCAATGCTTTCCCCTCCCCTATAAATTCATTCTAACTTTGCCATGAGAAAAAGAGCTTGTCAAGGTCTACCCCCTGAAAGCTCTTTACGTCAGTCTATACTGCTTATGATGAAGTTAATACACAGGCAATGTCAGTATATCTCCGGCCTGAATGTTCCCGTTCTTCAAACCGCTTGTTTTTTTAATTCCTTCTATATATACGACCGTCTTCATACCCGCTGGTTTGTTCTTAAGGGCGATACTCCAGAGCGTGTCTCCGCGTTCAACTACTACCCGTTTCTCCTGCTTCACTAATGATGCTGAACTCGCAAAAACATTACCAACAACTGTAAATCCGGATACAACAAGCATAAAGACCAGCACAAGCTTCACCAGATATTCTTTACGGTATAATCCTAAGATCGCTGCAAATAAAGCGGCGGCGGATTGTTTCATTTCATTCATATGATTAGAAGCAGATTGTCCTCTAGTAGATTCAACTTCACCGGCCTCTTCGTAGATGCTGCGGTATGTACTGTATTTTAACATTGTCATCGTCCTCCAAACACTTGTTCTTACTTTCGAAAATAATATAACACGAACATGTGTTTTGATCAATAGATTTTTTAGAACAATTGTTCGCTTTTTTTTCGTATCCTTAAATGTGCCAGTTTCCAGCACCGGCTTTGCCTTTTCCCGCCATTTTCAAGCCGTTATTAGATACTAATATGGTAAAAAGCTACTATTTCCACTATTAATCTCAGATTGTTAGAACTTATGTTTGTACGAACGGAAGTTCTATGTTATAATTTTCCCAAACATACTATATGGGGTTGATTCCGATGTCAAAGATTTCGAGTCGTCAACTGGCGATCCTGGAATTTATACGTAACGAAGTCCGTAGCAAGGGTTATCCTCCGTCCGTCCGGGAAATCGGTGAAGCTGTAGGCTTGGCCTCAAGCTCCACAGTGCACGGCCATCTGGACCGGCTTGAGAAGAAAGGCCTTATCCGCCGCGACCCTACGAAACCGCGTGCAATTGAGCTGCTCGGCCAGGAAGATTCCGAGAATGTACATCAATTCGTACAGACGGTTACCCGTATTCCTGTCGTAGGTAAGGTCACCGCCGGGGTGCCGATTACCGCAACGGAGAATATCGAAGATTACTTCCCACTACCTTCCCACTATGTGGGGGACAACAAGGTATTTATGCTCTCCGTTCTCGGTGACAGCATGGTGGAAGCAGGTATTATGAATGGTGACTACGTAATCGTCCGCCAGCAGCAGACTGCTGACAATGGCGATATCGTCGTTGCCATGACTGAAGAAGACGAAGCTACAGTCAAGACATTCTACAAAGAACGTGACCACATTCGTCTACAGCCGGAGAATCCGGCTTATGAACCCCTCCGTCTTAACCGCGTTACGATTTTGGGACGAGTTATCGGTCTCTTCCGCGATATCCATTAATATTATTGTTCATATTTAAGGGCTGCTTCGCTTTTTCAAGTGAAGCAGCCCTTTCCCCTTTTCAAACATTTCCTTCGAACAGCAACAGCACTCCGCACATATTCTGATATCAAAGGAGTGCTGAACCTATGCCTAATTATCGGATTATTGTTGATCTGTCGCAGCGCATGCTTTATTTGCTTGACAATAACATCGTTACCCGAGGGTTCCCTGTCGGTATTGGCACCATGCTTACCGTTTCACCGGTGGGAGAATACACTATCATTAACAAACAGCCTAAGCCTGGCGGACCCTTTGGTGCATTCTGGATGGGTCTATCCAAACCACATTACGGCATTCATGGAACGAATGACCCTTCCTCCATCGGTCATATGGTCTCCCATGGCTGTATCCGCATGTACAATGAGGATGTGCTGGCCCTTGCAGCAATCGTGCCTATTGGAACACGGGTTACAATAAGGGAGTAACAGTATGGTGGTCAGACAAAAAGCAAAAACACCCTAAGGATCACCAAGAAATGATCAAGGGTGTTTTTCATTGTGCTTAATATGGGTCTTTCCTGTCTACTGATTCATATCGGTCGCGTATTTCACGATTTTTAGCATATATGTACAAATCCAAAGCTATTATTCCTCTCCGGGCAAGTTTAACCAATAGTACGAATGCGTAAATACAAGCTACAACCGATATGAGCCACATCAATACGCTAAACACGCCAATTCCATTAAAGAATAAATTTCCCCGATGCACAGACAACTTTCACTCACTCCCCTGTATTTTTGAATATGAAAATACCCCACCGTTCTGGCAGGGTACTGTTATTTCGTCATTATAATGTTGTTTGGAACAAATTGTATATGATCTTTATTTCAACAGCTTCGGCTTAGGCTCTATCGGAAAGGCTGGTTTGTTGTGTTTCGGCAGCTTCATCAGAAGAACCATGTCCGGGACCCAGCAAATTCAGCACAATCACACCAATGACGATTAAGGTTATTCCTATTACACTGCCTGTATTTATTTTTTCTTTCCAGATCAGTACCGAGATCAGAACTGTAGCTACCGCTCCGATTCCAGACCAAATTGCATAGGCCGTATTTAATGGAATAGTCTTCAGGGACAACGACAAAAAGAAGAACGAACAAATGAAACTAATCAGCATTACGATTACCGGGATTATTTTGGTGAATCCTTGCGATGCTTTGAGCATCGAAGTTCCTACAAGTTCGCTGGCAATGGATATCGCCAAAAACAGATACGGCACTTACTTCTCCTCCTTTACTCCGTCCATCAATTCTTTGTAAATGCGTTCTTTTAACTCCAGATCTGGCGGTGCCAGTCCAAACTTTTCCGCAAACCAGAGTCCGTCGGTCGCCAGTCGGGCAATGGTTGCCCGCAGTGGATCCACACCGTCATTTTCAAAATTATGTTGCCATTCAGCATATTTCTCCTGCATGTTTGTCAATAAGCTCGGATTCGTAAATAAAGCTGCTGCCAGCACCGAGTTCATGTCACTGCCTTCTCCAAAACCATAAAAAGTAGATTCATGTATGCCCTGCTCTATTTACCAGCTTGTTGCTTGTCCTGCTCTACATGGCTCTGAACATCTTTCGTAAAGTTTCGGGTCAGCTCATCCACCATGCCGGAAACCAGTTGTTCCTTGTTAGGAAAGTGATACAGTAAACCGCCTTTGCTCACGCCTGGCGCTTTGGCCACAGCTTCCAGAGTTAAGTGTTCCACCCCTTGATCACGAACAATGGAGGAGGCCGCTTGCAAAATCATTTTTTTCTTGGAGCTGTTGTTATGTATAGTCACCTTATCACCCCAATTTCAACTGTACCGTCGGGACGGTTTTTTTGTCAAACCAATATAAGTATAAATAACCTGGCTTTTCCGCAAGCAGAAAATAAAATAAAGAACATACACCATACGCTTGCAATGCCCACAAAATGGGTAATAAATACCATATAGTTTGAAGATCAGCTATTCGTTCCGCTATTGGCCGTTCTCTTTAAGTTTGGTTACGCGCATGTGTCTAATCCATACTTATGTAAGGTGAATGAATGGGCTATCCTAGAGTTATACAGGAATTCACCCTTACAGGCGGGAGGAAAAAGATGAAAAAGAACAAACCATTCTATAAAATCTGGTGGTTCTGGGTGGTCTTAATAGCCGCCGGCATCATAGGGTTGGTTACCACCGGGAACGAAGACAAGTCAGATGATCCTACTGCTTCGATTACGGCGCTAGCAACACCGATGGTTACTGCCAAGCCAACCACTGAATCAAGTCTATCTCCAGCAACAGAACCAACGTCTAAGGCTACAGCAGAACCTACAACTGCCCCACCCCCTTCACCCTCAGCCGAACGAACTGTCAACCCCACTCAAGCAACGTCTGCTGATCAAGTACCTTTATCTGCTGATGAGGTGCTGGCTTATACCGCCAACCTTACAGGTAAAACTTTTATAAAAGATGTAAACGTCGGGACAGACAATATAACGGTTACTTTTTTTGAGACCTACCAGGCATATAAAGAAGCGAACCCAACCTCCGGCATTACTAAAGAAGATTACATCGATTACTTTTCTGCAGGCGACCAAATAAACAAACTGCTTATGGAAGAAACAAGCCGATTATTCGCGCAATTCCCCGGAGCTGCTTCGATTGACATGGTGATTCCATACGATGGGAAAATCTATTCCGTAGCTCTCACGCAAGGAGAAATCGAGCGATTTTATAACGTGGACTTCAGTACACTGGCTTCTAATGAGATATGGGGAGAGAAAGTTAGCAAGCCACACTTCAACAAAAGAGACCGTCAACAATTCGTTGAGCAGTTCGTCCAAGTAAATTAACAAGGAGTTTGTGATGTACACCGATTAATTGTATAATCTACTAAATATTAACTAGGAGTGATCGCAATGAGTAAACTCACGCGTTCAGATAAAGCTATCGTTTCCTTTTTACTTGGATTCGCCTCCCTGCTCATTATTGCATTCTTCGTAATTCGATATATTGTGCAAAATGTTTCATTTGCTCCATAAAATCAATATTTACTTTCAGCACCTGTATGGGAAAAACTTAAACCATAGACATCAATACCCCGTCATTATAATCACTGACGGGGTATTGTTCGTCAAAGGATGGTGAACTATTTTCTCCATGATCAATTGATTGTTTTGCATACCCAGTGCTGCTGTTTCTACAAACAATTCTTCAAGTGTTATATTATTATCACAACATTAGTTACCAGACACCAATTAAGGCCCTCAATCCTACCCTATCTTTCTGCCATTTCATCAACTCCTACCAGATCTGCTTTATACTTTTCTTGGGAGATGTTAATGCGTAGATTAATAACATCCGGCTAAACGTTTTTTTAGTTATCGCGCGAAGTAAACTGACAGGATCGGAGTAAAAATAATGATTAACATATTAATAGTCGAGGATGATATCGCCTTGAGCGATGGTATTGTCATTGCACTCAAAGGGCCACATATAACCATCCTACAAAAGCATGACATTACCTCTGCAAAAGAACAATTAAAAACTACTGCCTTTGATTTAGTAATTCTAGATGTTAATTTGCCGGATGGAAGCGGGCTGGATCTTTTAACTTACATATGCCAAACAACAACGATGCCAGTCATCGTTCTAACTGTTCATGATCTGGAAACGGATATTGTCACTGGCTTTGAACTGGGTGCCGATGATTATATCACTAAGCCTTTTAGTCTTATGGTATTAAGGGCCAGAGTAGGAGTTCAACTAAAAAAAACCAGACACCCGCACCCCGACACCATTCAAGTTGACGATTTCTACTTTTCATTTGATAAGATGAAATTTTTGAACAATGGTAATCCGGTCGAGCTTAGCAAAACCGAGCAAAAGCTACTACGTATCTTGATTGACAATCGGGGGATTACCGTTTCCCGCGATCGTCTGGTGGATAGCATCTGGACAGATGGAGCTGAATATGTAGGTGAAAATGCCCTGTCTGTGACGATAAAAAGGCTGCGTGATAAACTCGAGGAGAACCCCTCCGCTCCTTGTTATATCAAAACCGTCTATGGGATCGGTTATACATGGGCTATAAAATGACAATCTTGAACTATATATGTATTGGAATTGCTGTTACTGCACTTATAGCAGCTGCTGCTGTAATTATGCTATACCGCAAAAACATCGACAAAACTATAAAGACATTTGAGAACATGATTGATACTGCGATTGACGGCAACTTTTCAGAGAAGGTTTTTGACGAATCCGTTATATCTGCGTTAGAAGCAAAGCTCGCCCATTTTCTAGCTCTTTGTTCAGTATCTTCTAAAAATTTACTTGCTGAAAAGAATAAAATAAGTGAACTCATATCCGATATTGCGCATCAAACGAAAACACCTATCTCGAACATCTTGCTATATTCTCAAATTCTCAGTGAATACGAATTACCTCAAGATGGTTCAACTTGTGTAAAGGCCCTGTCCACACAAGCCGAGAAGCTTCATTTCCTGATTCACGCCTTGATGAATACATCGCGGCTGGAAACGGGGATTATCAAGCTAATTCCAAGACAAGGCTCCGTCCAAGTGCTGGTGGATACTGCGTTGGAGCAAATTATGCCAAAGGCAAACGGTAAAGAAATCACGGTTGTTAGAAAATGTACAGCAGCGCTGGCTTGGTTTGATCTAAAATGGACGGTTGAAGCTGTCTACAATATCTTGGATAATGCTGTGAAGTATACAAAAACCAACGGAAGCATTGCCATTAGTGTAAATGTTTTTGAATTATTTTGCCGAATTAATATTACCGATAATGGTATAGGCATTGCGGAAGAGGAGCAGGGTAAAATATTCATGCGTTTTTATCGCTCTCCTGCTGTTAACACGCAAGAAGGTGTGGGCATTGGCCTCTTTTTGGCAAGGGAAATCATCGCGGCTGAAGGAGGTTATATCAAGGTATCTTCGCATCCGGAAAAAGGATCTACTTTCTCCATTTTTCTTCCTATGGATCAATAATTCTTTCAACACTGTTAGATTTCAGAAAGAATGTAGAAAGATTAGTAAGCTATTGTATGTACTGAGATAACTAAGTACATACATTTTTGGGTGTAGGAGGAGAACAACTTGCAAGTATTAGAAACCAAGGATCTAAAAAAAATTTATGGCAGCGGAGATACTGCGGTTCATGCTTTAGACGGGGTGAACCTAAAGGTGGAAAACGGGGAGTTTGTCGCGATTATAGGTACATCCGGAAGCGGCAAGTCTACCCTGCTGCATATGCTTGGAGGACTGGACCGGCCAACCAGCGGAGAAGTCACGGTCGATGGCAAAAATATTACCTTGTTGAAAGATGAGGAGTTGACCATTTTCCGCAGACGGAAGATGGGCTTTGTATTCCAGAATTATAATTTGGTGCCGGTCCTGAACGTATCCGAGAATATTGTGTTGCCTATTGAACTGGACGGAAAACAGCCTGACCAAGCCTATTTGTCTAAAATTGTGAATATATTGGGGCTTGAAAACAAATTATACAATCTGCCAAGTAATCTCTCCGGGGGACAGCAGCAACGGGTAGCCATTGCCAGAGCGCTGGCGTCGAAACCGGCTATTATTTTGGCCGACGAACCAACCGGCAACCTGGACAGCAAAACTAGTCTTGATGTTATGGGACTTATAAAGGTTTCCAGTAAGCAGTTCGGCCAAACGATCGTAATGATCACCCACAACGAGGAAATTGCCCAAATGGCCGACCGTATTATCCGCATTGAAGACGGTAAAATGGTTAGTGGTGGCGACAGATGATCAAAGTCAATAGTAATAAAACAATCCGTAATCTATCGACTAATATTTTGAAGGCGAATAAAACCCGCAATATCATAGCGATTATCGCTATTGCCTTAACTTCGTTGTTATTCACCACCCTGGTCACTATGGGACTCGGCACGGCGGAAAGTCTGCAGCGGGCAACGATGCGGCAGGCCGGTGGAGAAGGTCATGCCGCACTCAAGTATCTAAACGAGGAGGAATTTAATCATATCAAGGACCACCCTCTTATTAAGGAGCTGGCTTATGAACGCTTACTAAGTGAAAAAGTAACAAATGAGGAATTGTTAAAGCGTCATACGGAGTTTTGGTATCATGACGATATTGGTCTGAAATACGGATTTATTGAACTTGAAGGCGGGCATAAACCGGTAGCAGAAAATGAAGTCATCATGGACTCCAAGACTGCGGAGTTACTAGGCATTCCCCTGAATGTGGGAACACCATTAACCCTAAAGCTTGAGATACATGGCAAAGAGGTTCAGCAAGACTTTGTGCTGTCAGGCTGGTGGTTAAGCGACCCCGCATTTAACGCGGGGCAGATCTTTGCTTCCAGAGCTTATGTAGATGCCAATGCCGAAGAATTGCGCAGCACATATAAACAGAACTTAGATCAAACCGGAGTCATCTCTGCTCTTGTCAAATTCGATAACAGCTTTGACCTCCGGGGAAAACTGGATAAAGTGATAACGGAAAGCGGTTATTCCCTAGACAAAAATGCGCCTAACTATCTAAACGGTAATGTTAACTGGTCATATCTCTCCACTAATTTCGGTATGGACACGGGAACCATACTCGGACTAACTGCCGCTCTCCTATTAATAATGTTGACCGGCTACTTAATTATCTATAACATATTCCAGATATCAGTCATGCGCGATATCCGCTTCTACGGACTTCTAAAGACTATCGGAACAAGCAGTAGGCAAATCCGCCGGATCATTCGCAGACAGGCATTATTCCTCTCCGTGCTCGGGGTCCCTATCGGCTTACTCATAGGTTTTGTTGTCGGGAAATCACTTGTACCTTTACTTACGGAAAGATCAATGCACGCAAATGCTGAGATATCTGTATCCCCGAGCCCATGGATTTTTATCGGTTCCGCTCTGTTCGCAGTTATTACCGTCATCATCAGTACGTTAAAGCCAGGCAGAATTGCCGCGAATGTTTCTCCTGTCGAGGCTGTAAGATACACAGATGGAAGCGCTAAGAGAACGGCCAGCACCCACCTGAGGAAGTCAACCAATGGCGCTAAAATGCCTCTCATGGCTCGTGCCAACCTAGGGCGCAATAAGAAGCGGACAGCTCTGGTAGTGATCAGCCTTTCTTTAAGTCTAATCCTCCTGAATACTGCATTTACGTTATCTCAGAGTATGGACATGGACAAATACTTGTCAAAATTTAATGATACTGACTTTCTTATTGGTCATGCTGACTATTTTCAAGAACACTTCACCGGTTCTGATAACGCGACGACAGAAAGTTACATTCAAGCCGTACAGGCACAACCAGGTTTTGAAGAAGGCGGCCGCTTGTATAGTGGCAGTGATGTACTTACTATCGAGCATAAGGACAATAGTGAGGGGTATGAAGCAGATGCTCGCGGCAACTTACCTATAGTGGCTTTTGGATTGGAAGAATTACCTCTTCACCGGCTGCAGTTGGTTGATGGCGAGCTGGATTTTAACAAGCTCGCTTCAGGAAAGTACATTCTGGAAGGGGTGCCGGCGGATGATAATAACAGGCCTCAGATGGAATACTCTAAATATCAAGTGGGTGATAAGGTAACCCTTCATAACTATATGGGTTCAATCAATAATCCCCAGGCTCAAGAATATACCAGTCATGAATTCACCGTTCTTGGTCATGTAAGTGTTAGTAGCACGAATTCCGGTACAAGTGGCGCATTCTTCGCTGGCTTCTACCTGCCAGCAGATATCTATAAATCACTTGTGCATCAGCCTGCTGTGATGAGTTACGCCTTTAATGTATCCAGCGGTCACGAGGACACGATGGAAAGCTTTTTGAAGAAGTACACTGAAACTACTGAACTGACGATGCATTACAGATCCAAATCTATTGTAATGAATGAATTCACAGGTATGCAAAATACAGTAGTCGTGATTGGCGGAACACTTAGCTTAATTATTGGTTTAATTGGTGTGCTGAATTTTGCTAATGCGATATTAACTAGTATTTTGACCCGACGCCAGGAATTCGCCATACTGCAAAGCGTTGGTATGACCAATAAACAATTGAAAACAATGCTTATCTATGAAGGGCTATACTATGTGCTTGGTACTAGTGTATGCTCCATCTTATTAGGAAGTCTATTCTCACTCTTAATTGCAAAACCCTTCAGTCATTTAATGTGGTTTATGAGTTATAAATTCATTATCTGGCCCTTGCTCGCTGTACTGCCTATTCTATTATTACTTGGAATCTGTATTCCACTCACCAGCTATTCTCTGAGCGGCAGGAAAAGTATTGTGGAACGGCTTCGGACAACTGAATAAATAGCTAATTTCTCTTATTATTTTTTTATCTTAATACATTCACTCTCATAAACTGTATTAGCCAAATGAGAGGATAGGTGAAATATATGAGTATTCAATTTTCAGATATGCGAATTGCCCAAGATAGCACATCTGATACACCAGCGTTAGGGCTAAGTTCATCTTCTTTTTCCTACACTTTTGGAGATATCGGATTACAGACAACAAGTGTTTCCCCTGAAAATGTTAGCTTGGTCCGGGTGACACTAAATGCGTATGCCCGGCTAACGTTATCCGCTTCTTCAAGTTCAACTGTCGTCCCTAATGCTACCTTTACCATACTGCGAACGGTACTCCGATCTTTTCTAACGTCTACCAAAAGCCAGCTTCGCAATTTGGACCTCCGTCAAGATAGTGGACACTAAAAAATGAAATTAGGCTGCTTTTCGTTTGAATCTAGCTGCAAACTGAACCCGCGATACGTAGCCCAGAGCACCATGGATTCGCTTGCGGTTATAAAAAATTCAATGTACTGGTAGATGCCATCATAGGCTTGTTTCTTCGTTTTGAATCGGGTATAGTACACAAACTCTTTTTTCAATAGGCTGTGAAAAGATTCAATACAAGCATTGTCGTAGCAGTTGCCTTTGCGGCTCATGCTGGCCTTCATGCGGTATTTCACCAAACGCTTACGGTAGTCGGCTGAGGCATACTGTGAGACTCGATCCGAATGGTGAATGAGACCTTTCTTTGGGCGTTTGGCCTTGTAGGCGTCTTCTAGAGCGCTCATTACCAGATCTGTGGTCATCCGGTCGTCCAATGGATGTACTTTACCGTCTGTTTTTTAAATTCATCATTGTAGCTTTTTCGTGTCCACTCATGTGGACACCTCCTCGTTAATCTCATTATTCCTGTTCACATAACGAGTGTCCACTTTTAACTCTAACAGCAGTTTAGCATTCTTCTTCACCTCCTTGTGTGGGTATGCCTTTCTTGATTTTGATTGTCATGATCTGGGCTGTATAGATATCTCCCGGTTTAGTCCCCATTAGTTATGACCTCCATTTTCAATATTTCAGTTGATAGCAGTGCCGCAATCATTTAATATCGTGATGTGAGGGTGGTTTGCCCTTTCCTTTCTTTCTCGGCCTCTCCCCTACACTAAAAATTGGGAGAGGTATTTTATTTAAGAGGTGAATTTTATGAACGGAAATAAAGTTATCCTTATTCTTCTTTCCATCTCAATACTGGGTGTAATCCTTTTCTTCGGAATAACTTATATATTATTATGGTATATCTTTAGTAATTAATAGCTAACACTAACCGCCCCCCCTGCGCTGGGCCATCCGGTTATAGGCTTAAGGAGTGGTATCATCGGTTATTACCTCCTTTTTTCTTGGTGGGCCACATATATATAAATTGGCAAACTAGTACTCCCAGAGCAAAACTTTGTATCGCCAATATAATAGCGTCTGATTTACTCATCTTTGATTACCTCCCCAGTGTCTGGCTGTACTAGTGTGGGGTTAAAGGTGCCGGAATTGATTGCGTTACGTAAATGTTCCATCGAGTCTTGCGGAGTCAGCGCTAACTTATTCCAAAACCCTTCAGCATCTCTGCTTTGCAGCATCCATTCAACTACTTTTTCGCTGTCTATCAGTTTAGGCATTGTCTGTTTCCTCCCTAATTAAATGTTGTGGGTTGTTCCTTTCTTTATGGGGAACCAGATAAACCTATCCGGCCACCGGCTCCGCCTGTGCTTATTCGGTCTGACTCGATGGCCTACGGACGCTAATAAACCGTTTATTCCTTTCACCTTCATTCCGATAATGTACAGAGTTACTTCCATCACACATTTTGCAGCATGATCAAATCCATCATCTTCTGACCAGTTTCGGTATTGCTCTCTTAGTTTTTCCTCTACCGTTTGTTCCACTTCATACCCGATATAAAATGCCCGGATTAACATATCAAGTTCCATACCATTCAGAACATCACAGGGTGCTACCCATCGGTTCGGGTTAGCTGCGTGCTGCGCAATAAACTCCTGTGGTGTCCAGTGTTGGGCAGCCCATACGCTATCAATCGCTTCAGCCTGTGTTAATGTCAGTTTCGCTTTGTCATGTCCATTACGCTTGAGAATGGCAATTACTTCGTCTGCATATGGCTCGTCTGTGTTGATGACCAAATACGTATTTCGCGGATTCTTTCCCACAGCCCGGCGGTTATCTTCGATTGATTCTGCAATGTGACCAAGAGCAACCTTTTCTCCATGTGTTAACTGTTCAACGTCATCGTTTTTGAATACAGAAAACTTAAATCCCATTCCTTCAAGGTTTGCCATCGTGTATCCTCTCCCTTTGGGGTCTGCCCCCTAAATTACTTGCCTTGTTTACGCAATAGATTTAAGTATGCCGTGATAAGTGAACTGATCTGATGAACAGGAAGTGTTACGAATCTCTCGCCGTCTTCTTTTTTCTGCTGGCAAAACTCCAAGTAGTCCTCCAATGTTGCTGGTTCGATAAATACTGATGGTTGTCTTTTATCCATGTGTCTCTGCCCCCTTATAAGTTAAGTACAGCCAAATTCACATTACATTACCGCACAGTGGACACCCTAAAGCGTCATGGGAAGCACACGTTTCTAGCATACGCGGATAGTACCGGCAGTATGCTCCGTCATGAACGTCTTCCACTGTGATTTCAAAGTCGATATCTTCAAACTTCCAATCGAATTCACCTTTGCATTTTTCCAAGAATTCAGTAGCATCCTTAAATGCGCTTTTCTTGCCGACAATTTCCATACGACAAAAAAAGTTCATTTTAAAAGCCCACTCCTACTTTTAGGTAACTGCATATGATGGGTTAGAGCCTAAAATTTAAGGAGTGAATGTTTTGAATCAAATAAATAACGAAATGGCATGGAAACATCATTTGAAACTAGCCTCAACTTACAAGATGCTTGCTGATAAATATGAGTATATCGATCATTCATTGCATCTCTACTATGGAGGTGAATACCGAAAACACCTGAATGAAGTTGAAAAGTATTTTCTTGCGATGCACCATATGCAACATCCTTGAGCGACCTCTATTGGTCGTTCTTTCTTTTACACTCTCCCATGTCCTTACATGTTCCTCCGTAGTCATTTTGTTACTTCGCAATATGCGTCCACTTCGTCTTAACCTGTGGGAGAGGAGGGCTGTAACCTCCTCTATCCCCTTATGTCATGTATCTTCGAACTGTGCATCATCTAATAGAACCATTTTCAGAAGCCGTTTTCACTACGTCTTTCGTATTTGTGTTTATTGCGTTATGTCTTCCGAAAGTCACATAGCACTTTTAATAATGAAACCTGTCTTTGGTACAATTCGTATTAATTGTTAAATATTTTAGAGGATGGTTATTATGAATCAAGAAAACTTAACTTGTAAAACTTGTGGAAGTACTACCTTTGCTAAAGGTGAAGTGAATGCTGTGGATGCTAGAGTAATGCCAATCGGTAAATCTTTTTCTTTTGGCTCCCCGGTTATATATACATTTTGTAAAAAGTGCGGAGAAGTAGCCTCAATTAGAATTGAAAAGCCTGAGAAATTTTAAACCCTTAAAACGTGCGCGTGTTATTTCCATTAATATTATCCTCTTCTCAGTATAGACTATGGGTCTACTGAAATTTGTCTTGGTACGTCGAAACATAATAATAATTTATTTAAAGTCCGCCATTCCCATAATTTTTTAGCAGTGATAACGTATCAATAACTAATTGAGCATTTTGCATAATTCATGCTTCGTTTCAGAGTCATGTTCAGATCACAGCGCAATTCCAGTTTTGTGAGAGCTGAGCTATAAATAGGCAGACGGGCAGAATTTCGGTGAAGCTGAAGTTTTAAGCGGTGTTGTGAATTCGTTGCTTCGCGATAGCGAGTGCAGAGGCAAGTAACACAATCGCATTCAAATATTGGTGGGTTGTCACTTTTGAATCCCCCAGACATGGAGCTGGTTTGCGGTCAAATAGGTCTTCATTCGAGAGTTGCAACGTTCCACACTGGTTCGTTTATTGTAAAGCTCCTTCCAGCTTCGGCTTTCCCGATGCGGTAACGCATAGCGCCGGAGATCCGTCTGACTGTTGGTTTTGACCACCATTCCATAATTGGAGGACGAACAAGCGGCCATGCCTAAAGGACAATCCACTTGACCTGTCGCATGCGGACAACGGAATTTCAAATGTACCTTTTCGTGTCCCCAATACGTCATGGGAAAACCCATCGAACAACAGGGCCTGCCTTTTCGTGTGATCCCTGCTGGCGGCTCCTTTTCATTTCGGGGATTCAGCGGAATAATGGCTTGTGCCTTGACGCTCCGGGCTGCCTCGTAGTTTTTCATTTGGTCATAGCCCGCATCCAGCATGAAGAATTTTGTTTTGGATTTCGCAGCGATAAGCGCCATAAGCGCAGGCCCTTCGTCTCCGTCGTTCACATGGGCAGGGGTCACCTTGAGCGCCATGGGAAGTTCACTCTTGGCATCGACGGCCAGATGCAATTTATAGCCAAACCACTTGACCTTGTTGCCAAAGGTGTCAACTTTGCCCCCCAGTTGGCATTGCCGGTGAGTTCGCTTTTTCGCTGGGTTCTTTTTTCTCGTAGGCGTGAATGGCTGCGCTGTCGATGGCGACATGAGTGCCACCGATGATTCCAGCCTCTTGACACTGAGCCACAAGATCCTCAAACAACCGCTGGGCAAGGCCTTTGTGAGTCAATCCGGCGAAGACTCGGCTTACCGTAGAAATGGAAGGGGCAGGACGATCCAACCGAAGCCCACATTGGTAACGGAAACGAAGGTCAAACTCCAGTCTGCGCTCTAGGCCGCTAAACGTATCGATGTTCTCTAAGGGAGCCGCGAGTAACGCGCGAAGAATGCCTTGACGACAGTGCCCATCCGCTCCTCGGGGTGAGCGATTTCTCAATTCCCTCGCGTAAGGTCGCAGGTCGAGTGCGCTGAAAAAGATAGGCAGTCGTTCTTTGGATTCGATTTTTTGAAGCTCCTCAAAGGAAAACAGACATTCTTGGAGAATATACAAAGGGGGCTTCCTCCTCTTGAGTGTTTTGTTTTGGTTTGGTCACCAAAAAACTTCTCCAAGTTGGGGTGAAGTCCTTTTTTATGCTCAAAATCTCTTTGTGCAACAAGGGCTTAGATTAATGCAAAATGCTCAATTAATAAAAAGGAGATAGTCATATTGCATAAAAAGAAGTATTTCACCCTTTTTCCACCGTTCCTTATTCTAGGGATCATCTTGGCTTACACTCTTCCAAACGATACAAAGTCTTATGCATTATTAGCCATGCTTGCGATTGCATTTTGGATTACTTACTATGTTTGGATTTATATTGAGAAATTGAAACAGAAGAAAAACGAATAGCATTTGTTTGCGTCTTATGAGTCTGCTGCGACACTGATCTACTCTTTAACACTACTAAGCGTGATAAATGCCGCCTCTACCCTCTCTCTATGGCTGGCGGTGAGCAAATCCGACACCGGACATATCCGTCTGAATTTACCTCTATAACTTTTGGGGCGGCAGGGGTTATTACAATAGTCCGGTGCTTCATACCAAACCTCTTCTTCCGTGTCCCTTTCTTCCCTGTCATACACTCCATCAGGCTACACAAGCATGTAATAAGTGTTACCCGGTACAACCGACGGTATAGTTAACTGTTTGACTTTCTCCTGAATCTTCTTCTTGGTGGAAACTTTCACTTTGCTCATACAACTTATCATCGTGCTTATGTAAGAAATGAATGGGTAAGAACTGTGCTGTCAATAACATCCGCTGTACTGGTATTTTTTGTTAGCCGTAAAATTAATAAGGATAAGGAAAAGAATTCAATAGCATTTTTCTTTGCGCGCCTCGTAACAGCTGTGCATGATTACCTGATCGCCCGGCTTCAGTCCGGACTTCTTCATCTTTGGTTGTTTTGGCATGTCGTGTTCTCTCCTTAAAGGGGCTATGCCCTTTCGAAACTAAAATAGATAAGCCGCGTATAATTGGTAAATAATTGAATTTGGAGTGTGACATATGAATAAAAATAAAAAGTCTTACGGCTTGGGAGTAGGAATCTGTTTTGCTGTTGCTTTTGGATTTGCTTTCCATAACATCGCATTAGGTATCGGATTAGGAATTGTTTTTGGTGTTGCCTTGTCTCAATCGGGAAGACCTAAGACTCCTAAAGATAAGTGAGTTCACCCCTTCCCTTGCGCTATGACAGCCCCTATTAATCTATAAAATGTTTGTCATCATGCGGACGAATTCGTTTGAGTAACTGCATAGCATATCTCAAAAAACAATTGGAGGTATGTTATATGGTTCGTACACTTGACGCACGATCTTCGCAAAATGGAAATGGTAATATTTATTACGAAGCACTCCGACTGATCCAACTATTTTGGGACAAGTAGGTCTAAACATAGTGAATCCGGTTGGGATAATACGGTTTGATTCACAGCTTCAAAATATCCTCGAAAATAAATATTTGTGGTAATTTTGTGGTAACCCATCCTCTCCAAGAGAAATCGCCCTTCTTCCCACAAAAAAAAGCCCCCAACGCTTACGCGCCAAGGGCTGCTGTATTCTAGTAAAGAGTCATGTACTGATCTCTTTCCCACTCGTGAACCTGGGTACGGTAGATATCCCACTCGATTTCTTTCAGCTCATAGAAGTGAGCCAGCGCATGTTCGCCGAGGGCTTCGGTGATGACATGGCTGCGGATCATTTCGTTCAGCGCTTCCTTCAGATCGGATGGCAAGCTAGGGATGCCTTCTTCAATCCGCTCTTCTTCGGACATCACATAGATGTTACGGTCGATAGGAGCCGGAAGATCCAGTTGGCGTTTGATGCCGTCAAGACCTGCCTTCAACATTACAGCAAGTGCAAGGTAAGGGTTAGCTGCCGGATCCGGATTGCGGACCTCGATGCGAGTGCTCAGCCCTCTGGAAGCAGGGATACGGATCATCGGGCTGCGGTTGCTGGCGGACCATGCTACGTAGCAAGGGGCTTCATAACCGGGAACCAGACGTTTGTAAGAGTTCACTGTCGGGTTCGTGATTGCAGCAAACGCACGGGCATGCTTCAGAATACCTGCCATGTAGTAACGGGCTGTCTTGCTCAGGCCAAGTGTGTCGCTCTCATCGTAGAACACATTCTCTTTGCCTTTGAACAGGGATTGGTGAGCGTGCATACCGGATCCGTTCATACCAAAAAGTGGTTTAGGCATAAAAGTAGCATGCAGGCCGTGCTGGCGGGCTACCGTCTTCACGACAAGCTTAAAGGTTTGAATTTGGTCAGCAGCTTTGATGGCATCAGCATATTTGAAGTCAATTTCATGCTGGCCGGAAGCAACTTCATGGTGGGAAGCTTCAATTTCAAAGCCCATCTCTTCAAGAGTCAAAACGATTTCGCGGCGGCAGTTCTCTCCAAGATCCATCGGTGCCAAATCGAAATATCCGCCTTGGTCATTCAATTCCGTAGTCGGGTTCCCTCTCTCATCAGTTTTGAAGAGGAAAAACTCAGGTTCAGGACCAACGTTCATCGCGGTATAACCCATTTCTTCAGCTTCTTCCAGACAACGCTTCAGAATACCACGCGGGTCTCCGGCAAACGGTGTTCCGTCAGGCATGTACACATCACAAATCAGACGGGCAACCCGGCTGTCCGTCACCCAAGGGAAGATTACCCATGTGCTGAGGTCAGGATAGAGATACATGTCGGATTCTTCAATCCGTACATAACCTTCAATGGAGGAACCATCGAACATCATTTTATTGTCGAGCGCCTTTTCGAGCTGGCTAACAGGAATCTCTACATTTTTGATCGTTCCGAGCAAGTCGGTAAATTGCAGGCGAATAAAACGGACGTTTTCTTCCTTGGCGATGCGCGTAATATCCTCTTTAGAAAAGCTCACTATACCCTCTCCCTTTCATGTCTCTTTATGTTATTTATTAAAAAACCGGGAAAGTTCGCCTTGAATAAGAGAGACTTGTCCCGGTCTTTTACCGGAAACCAGTTCCTGCTTCAGCAAACGATGAAGCTGTGAATCGGACAACTCTCTACGTCTAACCTCTGTATCAGGGGTAATAACCGTAGCTTCTTCGGATTCCTTCGTGACTGGGTTCATCACCTGCTTGATGCCGGCAATGTTAACACCCTTCTCGATTAATGCTTTGATTTCCAACAGGCGTTCCACATCATTGAATGAGAACAAACGCTGATTGCCGGAGGTACGAGCGGGCACAATCAGACTGTGCTGCTCATAATAACGAATTTGTCTGGCAGATAAATCGGTTAGCTTCATTACAATACCTATAGGAAATAGTGCCATATTTCTGCGGATTTCATCACCCATGACTCATCCAACCTTCCAATGATCTTTTTCTCATCTCATTGTACATTTCCTGGTTTCGCGTGTCAATGGTGTGTGAGTTTTTCTTACAGAAGATTTCTATCCCGCATACTTTGCAGTGCCATCAACACACCGTACTTCACATGAGAATAGGTTAATCCGCCTTGCATATAGCCAATATAGGGCGCCCGGATCGGCGCATCCGCAGATAACTCCAAGCTGCCACCCTGAATGAACGTTCCTGCCGCCATAATGACAGGATGTTCATAACCGGGCATATCCCAAGGCTCAGGCACGACATGGCTGTCAACGGCTGCAGCACGTTGAATCCCCTGCACAAAGGCAATCAGATGCTCCGGCCCGTCAAAAGCAACCGCCTGGATCAGGTCCGTACGCGGTTCATCCCAGGCTGGTTTGGTCGTAAACCCGCAGCGCTGAAAGACAGCAGCTGCAAAGATACTCCCTTTGAGCGCTTGCCCCACTGTGTGTGGAGCCATAAAGAGCCCTTGGTAGAGTCCGCGTGTTGTTCCCAGCATCGCGCCTACTTCTCCGCCTATCCCCGGTGCTGTGAGCCTGTAGGCCGCCAGCTCAACAAGATCGCTGCGTCCGCAAATATATCCGCCTGTCTCAGCGATACCCCCACCCGGATTCTTGATAAGTGAACCTGCGACGAGGTCGGCTCCCACCTGGGGAGGCTCAAGCTCTTCCGTAAATTCTCCATAACAGTTGTCTACGAATACGATGACATCCGGTTTCAACGTTTTCACTTTTGTTACCATATCGCCGATTTCAGCGACCGTAAAGGAAGAACGCCAATCATAGCCCCGGGATCTTTGGATTCCGATAACTTTTGTTTGGTCATTTATAGCGAGCGCTACTTCGTCCCAATCCACTTTCCCTTCGGCAGTTAAAGCGGTCTCACGGTAGCCTATACCAAAATCGGCCAAAGAGCCTGTCCCGTCACCGGGCTTGCCAACTACTTTATGCAACGTATCGTATGGGCGTCCTGTGATGTACAGCAATTCGTCTCCTGGACGCAGTACGCCAAAAAGCGCCGTAGAGATGGTATGCGTACCAGAAGCAAAATGAGGCCGAACCAGCGCCGCCTCCGCACCGAATACCTCAGCATACACAAGATCCAGCACTTCACGGCCCCGGTCATTATAGGCATAGCCGGTAGAACCGGCAAAGTGAAAATCGCTCACCTGCTGCCGCTGGAACGCCTCAATAACCTTCCACTGATTGTGATCCACTATCCGGTCCAGCTTTTTTACCGCACTTTCAATTTCAAGTTCTGCAGCCTCCGCCGCATGTAAAATATCCTCTGCAAAAACAGCCATTTCCCCTCGTTCTCCCCTTACATTACATTTACTTAACATCAAGAATTAACCCCACACAGTAGGAGTCGGCTTCGAAGACCGAAGGAGATATCCATGCTTTGTGGGGACACTCAATGCATTCCTTAATTTATTTTGAGACTTGCTCAAAATGATGGTTTATTCCTGCACTACGAACTCCGCTAACTTGTAGCCCCATTTCTCATAATCCTCTTTGTTTAAGCGGACATTGTAGAGCACATCATTCTCGTCGTACTGCTGCTCCAACACCTCGCCTACACGGTAGAGCAATGAAGACAGGTCGCCACGGTCACCTGGAATCCGGAAGGTTAGAGTATCCCCTGCCAGCGAATCTTCAATGATCTCCCGGATCAGGGTTAGATCTTCAGGGTTAAAAGCACTGATCTTTAAATATCCCGGACCTGCAGGAAGCATCTCCAGCTGTTCCGGCTGACAGATATCGCTTTTGTTGAACAATGTAATTTGCGGCTTCCCGGCAGCACCCAGATCCGTGAGAATGGCTTGGACAACCTCCATTTGTTCCTCACGCATTGGAGAAGAAGCGTCGACTACATGCAGCACCAGATTCGCTTCATTCACTTCCTCCAGAGTGGCACGGAAGGACGCCACCAGATCATGCGGCAGATTCTGAATGAATCCAACCGTATCTGTTAACACAACCTCTTTGCCTGACGGAAGCTGCAGTACACGTGAAGTCGGGTCAAGTGTGGCAAACAGCTGATTCTCAATATATACATCTGCATCCGTGAGCTGCTTCAACAGCGTCGATTTGCCTGCATTTGTATATCCGACAAGGGCCACCTGTACGGCACCGCTCTTGCGGCGGCGTTCTCGATGCAGCTCACGGGTCTTCACCACTTCGTCGAGCTGGCGCTTCAGCTCATCAATCCGGTTGCGGATATGCCGGCGGTCCGTCTCCAGCTTGCTTTCCCCTGGTCCTCTTGTGCCGATACCGCCGCCGAGTCTGGATAGGTTCTTGCCCTGCCCGGAGAGGCGCGGCAGCAGATAGGAGAGCTGTGCCAGCTCTACCTGAATAATACCTTCCCGCGTCTTCGCCCGTCCGGCAAAGATATCCAGGATCAGCTGGGTGCGGTCGATAATTTTCAGATCCAGAGCTTCCTCCAGATTGCGCACCTGCGCTCCGGACAGCTCCTGGTCAAAGATTGCCGTATTTGCACCGAAACCATCTGCAGCCATCCGCAGCTCTTCTACCTTCCCCTTGCCGATGAACCATTTGGAATCAGGAGTTTCCTTGTTCTGGCGCAGCACGTCCAGCACTTCGACACCGGCTGTCTCCGCTAGCTGCACCAATTCTTGCAGGGAAAGCTCCGGGTCAATGCCGGTGCGCTTAATTTTGTCCGTCACCAAACTGACTAATATTGCCCGGTCCTGGATATCTGTTTGTGTATCATGTGTTGTCGTCATGCATTCAATGCTCCTTATCTCCATACCCCACTGAGGTATATCATCCGTTAATCATATTTTGTTTTACAGCTTAAAATCTTCAGTCCGCAGTGTCATCAGCTCCTGCTTGCCGGGGCTGTTGCTCTCGTACTGGTTCAGCAAGCGTACTGCTTGTGCACGCACGGCTTTCTCAATCGAATTGCGCACAAAGCGCGCATTACTAAAGGCATGAAGGCTCTCCGTCTTCTCCACCAGCAAATGCTGCTTTAACTTGAGTATCGCCTGCGGCATCAAAATATAATCGCGCTCTTTGGCCATAAGTTCGGCAATCTGCAGCAGCTGATCAATCGTGTAGTCGGGAAACTCAACCTGAATAGGAAACCTTGAAGGCAGCCCCGGATTACTCATCAGAAAATAATCGATTTCACCGGAGTATCCGGCCAGGATCAGCACAAACTGGCTGCGGTGATCCTCCATGGATTTTACCAGCGTATCGATGGCTTCCTTTCCAAAATCCTTATCGCCTCCGCGTGCAAGACTGTAGGCTTCATCAATAAATAGGATGCCCCCGAGCGCCTTTTTCACCAGGTCACGTGTCTTCTGGGCGGTATGCCCAATATATTCGCCGACGAGATCCGCTCGCTCTACCTCGATCAGATGCCCTTTGCTTAATACACCCATCCGCTGGAACAGCTTGGCGACAATCCTCGCTACCGTCGTTTTACCGGTTCCGGGATTGCCCTTGAAGACCATATGGTAAGCCTGGCCGCCACTGGCAAGCCCAGCCTCGCTACGCATCTGGGCGATCTGCAGAAGCGCATATATCTCAAATACAAGCTCCTTGATATTATCCAAGCCAACAAGACCATCAAGTTCCCGGCTTAACTCCTGGAACAGTCCGCTATGGCCGTGATTTTTGGGGAGCGCGGCTCCACTGCTGCTGTCGCTCACCGCACTGCTCATCGGAGGGGGATCTTGATTCCGCAGCACAATATTGATTTGCCTTGACGGTCTGCCTTCCTCCCGCCCGCTTGCTGCCGCTACGCGTCCGTTCACCTTATTCACCTCATTATCCAGGGCTGACTGCTCTAAGTAAGTCTATTCCGGTACATGAGGTCTTATTAGCAGTTTCAGGATTTTTATACTTGGCAAATGATTTACAGAAATAACTGCTGCAGCTTCCATTTGGTGTAGGCCAGGATTTCACGGGATTTATACTTGGCCATCGACATTACCTTTGACTCGGTAAGCCCCAGCTCAGGTGCAGCATAGCCCAATTCTCTGGCAATTTCCTGCGCCCGCCGTCCATGGAAAGTATGCGTAATAATAACGGAAGACGTCATCCCCTCACGCTTCATAATTTCCTGGCTGAACAGCAGATTCTCGTACGTGCTGGTAGATTTGTTCTCCATAAGGATATCTTCTTCCGGCACCCCTTGCTCCACCAGATAATTCCGCATCCCTTGACCTTCGGTAAATTTGTAGTCCGGATCGTCCAGCCCCCCCGAAACAATAAAGGTGCTGAACATTCCCTCCCGGTAGAGCTTTAGCCCGTAATCCAGCCGTTCCTTCAGGCCGGGGCTTGGCTTATCCCCCCACATGGACATGCCGAGAATAATCCCTGCATCCGCTTTCGCCATAGGTGATGTTGTAGCCGCACTGTTAATGTTATTAAACACAACCGCACACCATAGGAGGCCTGCTGCCACAATCGTTATACCTGCAATAAACAAGTTGCGCTTACGCCGGGAGCGGCGTTTTCTGGACACTTTGCGTATTGGGGATGAACCTCTTTGGTAAACGTACCATTCCATTTTTTATTTCCTCCTGAATTCTCCGTGATGGAACAATTCGGCACGATGCTTCAGTGAGAGAGAGAAATAAGGAAAGGCGTGCGCGTCAATACTGCGTAGAATGCTCTTGGCTGTTGCCCAGGCCAGATTATAGTCGCTGTCCGTAATGTCTTCCCTTTCCAGCGCTTCCTCAAGTTCATCCTCATCCAGCAAAAACACCTCTCCGTTCCAAAGCACCACAACGTCCAGGTACAAATCATCAAACCATGGAACGCCTTGATCCGTGACGCCTTGAACTTTGCAGGTGTCAATGTACCATTGTACGATATTCTGTCGTTCGTCGAACATAGCCGTCACAATATAGTGGCTATCCTTGGGAAAATATTGCAGCCAAGAATATCCTTTGTCCGCTATGCGGTATGTATGCCTTCCATAGCTCTTCCACAGTGGTTCCTTCAGCCCGTAAATCGTATAAAGAGTGATATAACCGCTGAATTCCCGGGTTTCCACATAGCGGCAGGCGAAATGTCGGCGCGTAATCCGGCGCCAGTTGGCCCGGTCTCCGAATTTACGTTTCATATGAATTACCCTCTCAAGAAATGGTGTCTTCAGCTTAACACATTTAAGAGACACACTCAAAACATCCCGTAAAAAAACAGAACTGCCGGCAACGTAATCAAAGGTTACAGCTTCTGGATTAAAGCAAATATTTAAAGGTCCATTCAAAAAAAAGGACTATCCTTTCCCATCTTGGATGGGTAAAGGATAGTCCTTTGGATCAAAGACAATCTCCATTGTTATTGAGGAGATTGGCCCTCATTTGAAAATCCGTTCTCCGGAACTGTTCCCGCCTCAGTACTGTTATCCGTACCAGCATTTCCTGAACCGGAGGTTTCAACAGGTGTAATAGTTGGCAGCGGGGTTGGTGGAAGCGGAGTAGCCGTTGCTTCCGGCGGGGTTACAACTCCACCCCCATTGCCGTTGCCTCCTCCATTGCCATTGCCATTGCCGTTCCAATTACCATTTCCATTTCCATTCCCGTTGCCGTTGCCGTTCCCATTGTTTCCACCGGGATTGCCGTTGCCTTCGCCGTTTCCGTTACCCTGTCCGTTGCCTTGATCATCTGTCGGAAGATTCGGATCAGGCGTTGCTTCCGGTTCTGGTGTCTGCAGTTCATCCTGAACCATTACGGTAACGGTGCCCGATGGCTCGCTCTCCACATCCAGTTCGGGATAATAAGCTGTTACATAATATTCGTAAGTCAGCCCAGGCATGGCGCTAATATCACCCATTGTGAGAGACTTTGTGCTGAGAAGTGAAGTGAACTCCGTCTCCGAGGTTTCCCGGCGGTAAATCCGGTATTCCACTCCTGCAACCTGAGCCGCTTCCCAGCCAAGGTTCACAGTCAATGTTGAAGGATCATATTCAGCGGATAGACCCGTGACAGGCTGTACCGTTTCCGGAGTAGCCGTTGGTTCAGGCGCACTCGCACCTTCCGGTTTAGGGAAAGATTTTTCCGGAATCCCCTCCAGAGCCTTCTCCATAACTTTACCCCAGAACGCCGCTGCAAGCGGACTGCTGTTCTTGAGCAGATGTGTCTTGCTCGGCTTGTCATATCCCATCCACACTGCTGCGGTCCATTCCGGTGTATAACCGACAAACCACACGTCACGGTTGGATTTGATCCCGTCGTACCCGCTCTGGGTAGTACCGGTCTTGCCGGCAACCGGACGGTTGATTTTCGCTTTTTTACCTGTACCGTCCTGTACAACTTCCTGCATCATTTGGGTCATTTGGTAAGCTGTATCCTCACTCATCACCCGCTCAGGCTTTGTGTTGGCCTTATAGACCGTATCCCCGTCGCTATTGGCAATCGATTTAATCGAATACGCCTCACGCAGTTCACCGCCGCTGGCAAAAGCACTGTAAGCCTGAGCCATTTCCAGCGTATTGGTTCCTTTGCTCATCCCGCCGAGGGCGAGTGACAGGTTCTTGTCTTCATCGCTGAGGTTGATCCCCAGCTTCTTCGCAAACTGGAAGCCGGTATCCACACCAATCTCATTCAACAGCCAGACCGCCGGGATGTTCTCCGACTTTGTTATCGCCTGACTCATGCTGATCGTTGATGAGTAGCCATGTAGATTTCTCGGACAGTATTTGCCGAAGCACTGCTTTTCATTGCTGAGCATTGAGGAGCTTGAGAATTTCCCCGACTCCAGAGCAGGAGCGTAAGAAACCAATGGTTTGAAGGAGGAGCCCGGAGAACGCCGGCTGCCGTTAACACGGCTGTAGCCCTTCTTCTCATAATTCCGTCCGCCCATCAGCGCAACGATGCTGCCATTCTCCTGGTTGATGATGGTCATCGAACCCTGCACCAGTTCCTCATCCACACTTTTTTCGAAATTGTCGCTATCGGCAAAAGCTTCTTCTACCGTCTGCTGGGCGTTTTTATCCATCGTTGTATAAATTTTGTATCCGCCGATGTTGAGATCATCTTCGGTTAATCCAAACTTGTCTTCCGCCTCGTCTATAGCATAATCAATAAAGGCCTGATAACGCTGTTTGCTTTCGGGCGGCTTATAGTTGTAGTTGACCGCAGCGGCTTCATCCCGCTCCTGTTCAGTAATTTTCCCCTGTTCATACATCAGCTGGAGCACTACGCCGCGGCGTTCCTTGGATAGCTCTGGATTACGCAGCGGATTGTAACGTGACGGCCCTTTCGGCATGGCAGCCAAAGTGGCGATTTGCCACAGCTTGAGTTCGTCAAGATTACTTTTGCCAAAATATCGTATAGATGCTGCCTTGATACCGTAGACTGTTCCCCCAAAGTTAATCCGGTTTAGGTACAACGTAATAATCTCATTTTTGGTTCTCTCATTCTCAAGTGCTACAGCAATGGAAACCTCAGTCGCTTTGCGGAAAAACGTCTTATCGCGTGTCAGGAAGATATTCTTCGCAAGCTGCTGGGTGATCGTACTGCCGCCTTCAACCATGCTGCGTGCTGCGATATCTTTGACGGCCGCGCGGCCGATCGACCATAAATCCACACCTTTGTGTTCAAAAAAACGTTTATCTTCTGTAGCAACAAAAGCCTCGATCAACTGTTTAGGAATATCTTCATACTCTACCGGATCACTCTTTTCGAGTGACAGTTCGCCGATCAAATTCGCATTGCGGTCAAAAATCTGTGTCGGCGGGTTCACTGTTAATTTGTCCTGGTTCTCATTCAGCAGTTTCTGGCCGTTCAGCATAATAAACAGGTAGCCGCCAAGCGCACAAAAAATCGCCAGCGCCGTTGCAAAAAATAAACTCCACAGTACGCGTTTCTTGGTTAGAAACTTCTTCTTTTTCTTAGGCTTCCCTTTGGGACTCGCAGGGGTGGTGCCCCTGTCTCTATTGCGGTTCGTCCTGGAAAAATCGTCTCTAGACATGCTGCCTCCTGACTCCCTTTCGGAAACATCTTGAAATTGTATACACGAATGAAAAGAACAACCTTCACAGGTTGCTCTCTCGCACTCTCTATTCAAACGCTTTATAAACAAAAAGGTTTCACTACAAGGTTGTAAAAAATGTTATTCTTCGCTTCCACTGTCCTGCATCAGCGATACGCTGCGCTGTGGCGTAAAGGTGGAAATGGCATGCTTGTACACCATTTGCTGGCGTCCGTCACTGTCGATGACAATTGTGAAATTGTCAAATGCTTTGATGATTCCCCGGATTTGAAAGCCGTTGGTCAAATATACTGTGGCAGGGATATTCTCTTTACGCAGCTGGTTCAAGAACGTATCTTGGATGTTAATGGACTTGTTCATATGACGTACCCCCAATGGTTCAATTAGATTGTTCAGAAGTATATTCAAGACCTGAGAGAAACTTTCCTGCTATTATAGCACGTATTTTTGCAAAATTCTCTGAAAAGTTTTGCTCGTTGAAATCGTCGATCCACTGGATTTCCTTCATGTGGCGAAACCATGACAATTGTCGTTTGGCGAATCGGCGGGTATCGCGTTTCAGCAGTGTCACAGCCTCGTCCAGCGTCGTTTCTCCCGCGAGATAAGCGGCAATTTCCTTGTAGCCCAATCCCTGCATGGACACAAGAGTTCTGCTGTAGCCGTGATCCAGCAGTCCTTTCACCTCGGCGACGAGACCTTCCGCCAGCATCTGATCGATTCGGTCTTCAATACGTTTATATAGTATTTTCCGGTCCATTGTCAAACCTATGAGGCATAACTCATATGGAGACTCCTTCTTCTGAGCCTCATGGGACGACGAAAGCGTAACCTTTGTCTGGTGATGAATTTCCAGCGCACGGATGATTCTGCGGCGGTCATTCGGATGCAATCTGGAAGCGCTGGCAGGGTCTACAGCCGCCAGTCTGGCGTGCAGGGCTTCTGCTCCATGCTCCTCGGCAAAGGCGTCCTGCTCGCTGCGGAACGCCTCATCCGCCACGGCCTCAGAGAAACGGAAACCGTAACACAGGGATTCAATATACAGTCCCGTTCCTCCCACAATAAATGGAAGCTTCCCCCTGGTGCTGATCTCCTCGATCAGCCGGACGCCCTGCACCTGAAATTCAGCGGCAGAATAGGCATCTTGCGGATCATGGATATCAATTAAATGATGCGGAATCCCCTTCATCTCCGCTGGTGTGATCTTGGCTGTGCCGATATCCATTCCGCGGTAGACCTGCATGGAATCACCGGAGATGATCTCTGCACCGTACGTCTCCGCGAGCTCCAGGCTAAGCCTTGTTTTGCCGACTGCGGTCGGCCCCAGCAGTACCAGAACCTTATGTTTAGTCTCAGTTGTCAATGTGTATCACCCCGTACGATGTTTTGGAGCTGCTGCGCAGCTGTTCGGTAAAGCCCAGCCGTGAGAATTCGCCGCTTAAGGCCTTCTCTTTGAGCAGGACAGCCTTGCGTGCTACTCTGACTGCCTCAGCGACACTCTCCCCGGTCAAGGCTGCTGTGTTAGCGAAACGGCGCAAGGGGGATATTGCCGCAGAATCCGTCAAGGGAACCCGGAACATCGGGTCGAAGTAAACGATATCGACACTATTGTCCGGCTGTTCCCGCAGGTACCCCAGATGTTCGCTGTGCACAACCTGGATGCGGCGCAACGCTTCGTTTACTTTCTGCTGGCCGGAAATGTACTGGCTCATGCCTTCAAGCAGCAGCGCATACAGCGGCAAGGAGCTTTCCAGCGCAGTCACCACAGAATCTTCTCCGCCATGGACGGCAAACAGCAGAGAATCGCTGCCAAGACCCGCCGTGCAATCCAGCACGCTGTCTCCCGGCAGCATTCCGGCAGCTTCCAGCATGGGATCAGATTCGCCCTTCAGAATGCGTTTCGCCCGGACAAAGCCCATACTGGGATGAAACTCCATCGGTGGCAGACCCGGCGAGATCAGCCGTACCGCCTCCTGCAGAACTACCAGAATCTCCTCGTCCCCGTAACGTTCCGCCAGCTTTGGCATGGAGAACCTAGTCCTAAGCACATAAGGTGCACCTGTGCGCTCGGCAAGCTGCTGAGCCCGCAGCACAATTTCCGGTATCGGGTCAAAACCCGTTGTTATAATCATGATGCCTCCGATCTGGTACGCATTAGAGCGCTAAAAATAGAAATGAACAGATTGCAGATCAAGAGCTGTAAGTGAGCTGGCTTACCTCATATGCAGTGCAGCTGCACTTACATGACACGTTTGAACAGCTTCTCCAGGTCATAGGAAGAAAAAGAAACCACGATCGGCCGTCCATGCGGACATGTATATGGCTGGCGGCAAGCTGCCAGCCTGGACAGCAGAGCCTCTACCTCCTGCTCTGTAAGCTTCTGGTTGGCCTTGATGGACGCCTTGCAGGAGCAGAGAATGGAGGATTTCTCACGCAGTTTGGCCAGGTCGATGTAACGTTCGCTCAGCACCCATTCCGCCATTTCCTCAATGACCGCCTTCTCATCTCCCTCAGGGAACCAGTACGGCAAGGAACGGACCAGAAAAGTCTGCCCTCCGAAATGCTCAAGAAATACACCTGCCTGTTCGAACCAATGCAGCCTTTCACTAAGCTGGCGGCTCTCCGAAGGGGTGAATTCCAAGGTGATCGGCAGGAGAAGCTCCTGCGAAGCATCCTCGGGACGACCGAATTTCTCATAATAATATTCATAATTAATCCGTTCATGTGCCGCATGCTGGTCAATCAGATAAAGCCCGCTGTCATTCTGGGCAATAAGATATGTCCCGTGATGCTGGCCGATATAGTTCAGCTCAGGGAACTGAGGGAGCGCAGGATCTTCACTGCCGGTTGGAGCGTACAGCTCCTCTGCTGAAGGCATCCCTCCCCGGGGCGGCATTGCCCCGGCAGGCTGGCGGTAGCTGCCGCCAGCCCCTTCACGCGGCAATGAAGAAGTACTGCCGCTGTATGCCGCAGCAGACTCCCGGGCCACCGGCATTGCGCTCTGAGGCTCTCCCGTCCGCTGCTGTGCGTTGCCGGAGTAGCGTTCTCCTGCTGCAGCCCCGTTGCCGAAGGGAGAAGCACTGCTGACTCCGCTGTTCCAAGCACCCGGTCTCTCTGCGGGACGATTAGCATCCAATGAACCCGCTTGCTGCAGATCACTCTGCGGAGCAACACCGGAGGGCATATCACTTTGCGGACCAGCGGTCCGCGGGTCTGGACCGTCTTGATCATTGCGGGCCATGCCTGGCAAACCATCGGCTGGCTGAGGTATGGCACCTTTCGGAAAGGCAAACTGCTCCTGGATAAAGGAACTGCTGCCCTTGGCGCCTATTATCTCTTTGCCCGGCCGCGGAATCAGACTCTGGCCCAGCAGAACCTTGCGGATCTCCTGCTCAACAAATGCGTACAGTTCGATCTCCTTACTGAAACGCACCTCCAATTTCGCCGGGTGTACATTGACGTCGACGAGTGATGGATGCATGTCCAGCTGCAATACGAGCAGCGGATAGCGGTTAATCGGCAGCAGCGTGTGATAAGCCCGCATAATAGCCGCATTCAGCCCGTTGCTGCGGATGTATCTTCCGCCTACAATCGTGGTGACTGCATTGCGGTTGGAGCGGGTCCACTCCGGCCTGCTGACAAAGCCGGTAATCCGGTAATCCGGATCTTCTGCTGAGATCGGCAGCATCGCCTTGGCCGCTGATGTACCGTAAACGGCAGCAATCACCTGCAACAGATCGCCGTTGCCAAGTGTATGCAGTAGCTGATTGCCATTGTGATGCAACGTAAAGGAGATGGACGGATGAGCCAAAGCCATCCGGTACATCGCATCCGAAATATGCCCCAGCTCGGTTTGGATGCTCTTCATATATTTCAGCCTTGCCGGTGTGTTGAAAAATAATTCCCTTACTGCAAGATCGCTTCCCTTACCGGAAGGTGTATCCTCATTGCGGATTAGCTTCCCGCCTTCGATATCAATCAGTCTGCCTTTACCATCATCACTGCTGGCAGTCAGAAGGGATACCTTCGAGACAGCGGCGATACTGGGCAGAGCCTCGCCGCGGAAGCCAAGGCTCGTGATCAGGAACAGATCACGTCCATTTGCAATCTTGCTGGTCGCATGCCGGTAGAAGGCGGTCTCGCAGTCCTCAGGCTCAATACCTGAGCCGTTGTCTTTGACGCGGATGCTCTGCAGTCCGCCCTCTTCAACAGAAACCTCAATTCGGGTGCTGCCGGCATCAATCGCGTTCTCCACCAGCTCCTTTACAACGGAAGCCGGCCGCTCCACAACCTCACCCGCTGCAATCTGGTTGGCAATATGCTCGTCCAGTACATGAATTTTAGCCATTTTGTATTCACCTCGCCAATAGTGATGTTTGTTCTTCGCTAGAATTACGCTTTCTTGGAAATACCCTAAATTACAGCTCCTTGGCTTTTTGCTTAAGCTCATTCAGCAGGCCCATTGCCTGCAGAGGGGTCATATTCATCAGATCTGCACCCTGAACAGCGGCAACCAGCTCTTTCAGTAGCGGATTTTCTTTAACAGGTGCAGGTGCGGAAGCCGCTCCACCTTTACGGTTCCTGCGCGGCTCTTCTTCCCCAAAGATCGACAGTTGTACGACTTCAGCGTCTGCTGCATCCGGCAGGGAGGCCAGCGAGACGGCAGCTTCGGTGTAAGCTGATCCGCCTGATGTGCTCACGGCGGCTGCATTGCCCGCATGCATGTAGGCAGCATCATCTCCTGATGGCAATACATCCGTGTCTTGCGTTCGGCTTGCAGATAGTCCGCTTGCCTGTTCCTTCACACCGTGACGGCTCTCATAAGCAGTCCCGTATTGCAGCGCAGGCGAGCCCGGAGGCGCAGACTGCTCAATGCTCTGGAGCAGACCGTATGCCCGGTCAATAATACCTTCCGGCAATCCGGCCAGCCGGGCGCAATAGATGCCATAGCTGCTGTCGGCAGCTCCCGGCACAAGCTTGCGCAGGAAGTTCACTTTGTCTCCACTCTCTTGCACGGCCATAGAATAATTCTTCAGCCCTTGCAGGCTCTGCTCCAAATGGGCCAGCTCATGAAAATGCGTCGAGACCAGTGCTTTGCAGGCAATGGTATCATGCACGTATTCAATTACCGCCTGGGCAATCGCCATGCCCTCGCTTGTCGAGGTGCCCCGGCCCAGCTCGTCAATAATAATAAGGCTGCGCGATGTTGCTTTCTCAGTCATGACCTGAATATCAGCCATCTCCACCATAAAGGTGCTCTGTCCGCCAATCAGGTCATCCGCCGCTCCAATCCGTGTAAAGATCCGGTCTATCAGCGGAACCTCCGCGCTTTCTGCCGGAACGAAGCAGCCGATTTGGGCTAGAATGCAGATCAGTGCCACCTGGCGCATGTAGGTGCTTTTGCCAGCCATGTTAGGGCCGGTGATGAGCAATATATTGCCTTCATTCTTGCTCAGTGTACTGCCGTTTGCTATAAATGCAGAATCTTTCAGCACCGCTTCTACTACCGGATGCCGTCCACCTGTAAGACGCAGGTCATAACCGTCGGATAGCTTGGGTTTTACAAACCGGTGCTCGGCGCTGACCGCAGCAAGACATTGATACACATCTATTTCTGCAACCTTCTCTGCCAAGGCCTGCAGCCGGGGGATTTGTGACCCGATACGGTCCCGCAGCTCGGTAAACAGGCTGTATTCGAGATCGGTCATTTTGTCCTGGGCTTCGAGAATCAGTGCTTCTTTCTCTTTCAGCTCAGGGGTAACATAACGCTCTGCATTCGCCAAAGTCTGCTTGCGTTCATATCTTCCTTCCGGCAAGGAAGCAAGATTGGAGCGGGTAATTTCTATATAATAGCCGAAAATTTTGTTGTAGCCGATCTTCAGCGACTTGATGCCTGTAACCTGGCGCTCCTTCGCCTCCAGCTCGGCGATCCAGCGTTTGCCGCTGCTGCTCGCTTCCCGCAGCTCGTCCAGGCGCTCATGATAGCCTGTCCGGATAATTCCCCCGTCCCGCACAGATACCGGCGCATCCTCGGTAATTGCCCGCTCGATATCCTCACGCAGCTCTGCACATTCATCCATGGTGGAACCGATCTCTCTCAGGGTCTCTGAACCCGATGTCAGACACATATCTTTCAGGGCCGGTATTTGCGCCAGTGACTGCTTCAGGGCATTCATGTCGCGTCCGTTGGCACTGCCGAAGGCGATGCGCCCGACGAGCCGCTCCAGATCATAGATTTCTTTCAGCGCCCCGCGCAAATCCTCACGGACAATAAACTGATTATAGAGATAATCCACAGCCTCCAGACGACGCTCAATCGGGGCCCGCTGCAGGAGCGGCTTGTCGATTCTGCGGCGCAGGAGACGCCCGCCCATCGAGGTTTCGGTGCGGTCCAGCAACCAGAGCAGCGAACCTTTTTTGGAGCGCTCGCGCACCGTTTCAGTGAGTTCCAGATTGCGGCGTGTGAACGGATCCAGAATCATATAGTTGCCAGGCTCATACGGTGAAATCTGGCTTAGCTGTCCCAGGGAACGCCGCTGGGTTTCACTCAAATAGGAAATCAGCATCGCCAGACATTTGCCCCGCTCACTCTCCAGACGCACCCAGGCCGCTTCGCCGAACTGGCGGCGGGCCAATTCCTCTTCGCGTTTCTCCCAAGGAGTGTACACGACCGGCTTCGCCAGCAGTGAGGCCTCACTGCGTAAACTCTCGAGCAGGTTAGCATCTCCGATAATCTCGGCTGGCTCATAAATGCCGATCTCATCACGCAGCCATTCCGAACCTGAAAGAACGGAAGTGACATACAGCTCACCCGTAGTCAAATCGCAGGCAGCCAGAGCCATCATCCCGTCCTGCTCGGTCACGCAAACGAGGTAGTTGTTGCTTTTGTCCGTAATAATTTTGCCGTCCATTACTGTACCCGGTGTGACTACGCGGACAATATCCCGGCGCACCATGCCCTTTGTTACAGCGGGATCATCCAGCTGCTCGCAAATCGCAACCTTGTAGCCCTTTTCGATCAAACGCTGTATGTAACCTTCCGCGGCATGGTATGGCACTCCGCACATCGGAATGCGCTCTTCGCCCCCACCCTCACGGCCGGTTAAAGTAATCTCAAGCTCTTTCGAAGCCAGAACCGCATCCTCGAAGAACATTTCATAAAAATCGCCCAGCCGGAAAAAAAGGAAAGCGTCCTTTGCCCCTTCCTTTACCTTTAAATACTGTTCTATCATCGGCGTATATTTTGCCATCATTGACCTCCATACCTATCTTCTGTGTTCTCTATTATAACAGAAACCTGCAAGGCAAAGTCACCCCGGGAAGTCACAATAAGCGAACACTAAGAGAACACCAGAGCTGGAACGCTGCCTGCATCGGATGCATTACAGATATTGTTAATTATAGCCATTGAAGATCAACATGACCATATGATGTGCTTTTTCAATAATTTGCTGTAAAATTATAAAGGAATTATTATACATTACTGAAACTGAAGGAGGTACAAGCTTGATACGCAAACTGAATGAAGCCGACCGGGAGGATTTGATGGAACTGGTAGGCAAAAATCCGGCTATCAATTTATACATTATCGGAGACGTGGAAAATTTCGGGTTCGAGCAGGATTTCATGGAGCTTTGGGGAGAAAGCGACTCCGTAGACGGGCCGTTAAAGGCGGTGATACTGCGTTTCTACGGAAGTTATTTGCCATATTCAGAGGGGCCTTTTGATGCGGAGGGTTTTGCGGAACTGCTGCGCAGAAACAAAAACGCCGAAATGATCTCAGGCTCTTTAGAGGTCGTGCGGACACTCAGTAAATGGTTGAATATCCGGCAGGAAAAAGAGATGCTTTTCGCCGAGCTGACAGAGATGAATGAGGAAATCCGTACAGCGGCATCCGCTCCTGTGCCCATCCAAAAAGCCACGACACAGGATGTGGATGCCATTTGTACATTGACGGATGTTATTTCAGAGTTCACCAGCAGTCCGGAGGACGCGCGTAAAACCCTGCATAAAACGCTGGAAAGCGGAACCGGCCGCACCTACTTCGTGGAACAGAACGGGGAAGTAATTGCAACCGCGTCAACCGCGGCGGAAAATTCGCGGTCAGCGATGATAGTCGCCGTAGCCACCCATCCGGAATACAGAGGACAAAAATTAGCTTCACGGGTAGTCGCACAGCTTTGTGCCGATATTCTGGCCGAGGGAAAATCGCTATGCCTTTTCTATAACAATCCTCAAGCAGGCTTAATCTACAAAAAGCTCGGCTTCCGCGATATCGACAAATGGTCCATGACTTATTTACATAAAGAAAATCAACTTACAGGCGCAGGTATATAAGCCTCAGGGCGACAGAATTCCCAACCGACTACCGCTGATTCCTCATGGACTCTTTCCCGGTCCACAGCGGACGGATATCCCGCGATTCATCCCAGGTCTGTTCCGCGGAGATGCAGCGGAACAGCGGTTCTACGTAAGGGGCGGCGCGCGCGTAGCCGTCCAGTGCGCGAAGCTGGGCCTGCAATGGAGCCCAGGCGGCGCGCAGCGGATCTTTGCTGCCGCTGTAATAGGCGGCATGCAGCTCTTCCCGGTCCAGCGGGCGCTGCGTCAGGTCTTCATAGCGGCTCACGATCAGGTGAGCCAGGAAGACCGCGCCTTTGGCGATGACCGGGGACACCAGGAAGCTCGGCAAGGTCCGGTATTCAAAGCCGCCATGCGGCTGAATACGGAAATCGCCGAGCACCCCGTAACGCGGACGCCGCGCTGCAGCCCGGGCGTCCTCCAGCAGCAGCAGCGGCAACGCCAGATAGTTGTCGAGCGCGCGCAGCAGCGGCGCCGTCAGCCGGACGCCGCTGAAGTGCAGGTGGCCGCCGAGGGCCCAGCCCCGCAGCGGCATGCCTCCCGCCCGCCAGCGGAGCGAGCGGTCGGATACCATCCGGTCCGCCGTGGCTGCGGCGGACATCAGCTGCGCCAGCAGTGCGCGCGGTTCCCCGCGCGGCGCAGGGCGCAGCTCAGCGACCGGGAACATGCCGCGCGTTCCCGGAGGTCCGGCGTCGCAGCCCGCGACGCCGTCTACGGGCAGGAACCGCGACGCGGGCACGACGCGGCCGGAGGTTTCCCGGAGCAGAAGAAACTCCGGGTCCATGCCCATCAGCATGCCTGGACGGCCAGGCAGCTCCCGGGCCAGCTCGCGGGCCAGCGCCAGCGACGCTGTACAGTAAGGCTCCGGCAGCGGCTTGCCGGCAGGTTCTGCGAGCGGGAGGATTTGTTCCACAAGGTATCGCCTTCCGCCCATAGCCTTTAGCCGGACTTCACCGCTGTCCAGCCCCAGACTGTATAAAGCTCTAACAGCAATTCCCCTCACCAGTCCGGCAGTTCCGCGCCGCTCCGGGCCGGGACTGTAATGCGCCTGTTCACCGAGTATTCCGTAATCTCCGGGATTTCCAGGGTCTCCATGATCTCCATGGTTATCAATTTCACCCTCATCTAGCAAGCTAACACCGGTACCCCCGGACACACTATCTCCACCGATTGAGGTAGCTGGGCGGGAATTCCCCGCTGCAGCACTCATGGCCCGGCCGGTACCCAGTGGTGTGATCTCAAGCACTGCCAGATTGAATACCTTAACCAAGTATTGCTGTTTGTGTCTGTCCATATCAGGACCCTTCTTATATGTATGGCCATTTGCAACAGCTATTCTTCCGGCTTGCCCTGCATCCCTCTCCAAGCGATTCCCGCCGGCAGACAGAGCAGCCTCCAGTCCACAGCGCCGCAGCCGGAGCTCTTGTTGCTCCGGAGTTAGCTGCAGGTACTCCTTTAACCCTTCATTCACGCTGGCTCCTCCCTAGTGGTTCGTTCCCCTAACTTTAGATCTTCCAGTTCTTGATGCTGAAAAATAAATAAAAAATAAAAAGGAGGGCATTCGCCCTCTCGCCGCCGCCCTCACTACATATAATGGATTATAACCCACCCGATATTCAGTTGGCGGCGGCGCATTCCTTCCTTACAGCTCATCATCCAGGGCGTCAGGATCCAGATCATCGAAATCAAAGCTTTCACCGTCGAAATCGTAATCCTTGTCTTCCGGATCATCCGTTTGATCAGTGACAAACACGCGAACCTTGGTCTCAGCCACCAGTTCCGCTTCGAATTCCCGCTCTACGCGAAGCGTCACACTGCCGCCGCCCGGAGAGACACCGGCTTCCACACAATTTGGTTCCTGCGTTGCCTCCGCAGAGACCTCTACCGTGGAAGCACGGTGTCTCGGATCCAGATACGACAGCGGAATGAGCTCCACGTAGGAGACCGTTTCCTTGGCTACCTCGGTCTGCTTGTTTTTGTCGTACGAATACCAGATGTTCACATCGTAAGTACCGATTACTTCGATTCCGTTTCCGGCGGCAACCGCTTCGTACTGGTGGTTAATAATCCAAGCCCCCAGAATACTTGTCGGATGATGTGGCGGAGTCACGGTATGAGTTGCGGTAGAGAACTTACGACCTTTGCCGCAAATTGCCTTCGTAATGATCTCCCTTGTTTGACGTTTATGACTTAATGACATCTTTAAACCTCCTCCATACAATCATTCACTATCAAGTGTATGCACGTTCTGGGCATTTGTTGATTGTTAGAGTAGAAATAAATTTGGGTAAGCCCTCCATGCGCCCCGTTATAAGATTCATAGTTCATTTTATTGCAATAATCCCCTGGTTATGAGTACATAGCAAAAAACGGACAGCCCACAGGCAACCGTAGACCTTCCGTCAAGTCGTAACTCCACTCCTGCTATTACAGCCCGTTATTCTTCTTACCAGAAAGGCAAAGACACCCGCAGCAACCGCCTGCGGGTGTCTTCATACGAGGTGTTATAACGGTATTACCCGCATAATCCCCAAATCTCGGTGCCTGCTGAGATCAATGAAATCCTCATCAATATTAACCAATGGCCGCAGCGGATCATGCGCGAGAATCATGATGATTTTGCCTATCCGCCCATCCGAGAGCACTACTTCATTGCCTATCATTGACTGCATCAGCTTATTGATAAAGACACTGCAAATATAAGGGTCAAGCTTGCCGTAGACATTATCCTCCATCTGCCTCAAAACCTCATATAAAGGCGAGGCCTTCCGGTAGTAGCGGTCAGAAGTCATCGCATGGAAAATATCCACCACAGCAACTATTTTACTGAAATCAGTAATCCGGTGGCCCAGAACACCAAAAGGGTATCCGCTGCCATCCATGCGTTCATGATGCTGCAGCGCAACGAGTGCCTGCATATGATTGGTTCCGACCGTATCCCTGATCATCTCGTATCCGATAGTGGTATGCTTTTTCATCATCGCAAGCTCTTCTTCATTCAGGGGTCCGGGCTTGGACAGAATTTCAGCAGGTATCATAATTTTCCCGATATCATGAAGCGTTGCGGCAATGGTCAGCATACTTAGTTCTTCCGGTTTCAGCTTGAGCCACTTCCCCAGAAGTGTAGACAAAATTCCGACTGCAACATTATGTCTGTATGTATAATCATCCTTGGACTGCAACGCAGCCAATATTCCGTAAAAATCGTTTTTCTCACTAACCCGCTGGATAAAGGGAATGACTTCATTGCGCAGCTCAATCATGGGCAGCCGTTTGCTCTTGTTAAAACGTAGTTGCTCAAAGATACTCTCCATCGCAGACGTACACTCGTCAACCGCAATCTGATAGAAAGCTGCACTGTCCACTTGAACCACATCATGCGGCTCGAGAAAGATCTTGTGCTGACTGATCAGACGGATATGATCACTGCTTAACAAAGTCAGTGCGGGCAGAACAAACACGCCATTATGGTTGAAGAGATTCTCAACAAGCTGTTTACCGATATATTGTTCATTGCTGTTGTTCAATAGTCCTCACCTACCTGCGCAGAAATTCACCTATGCGAACCGTCTGCAGTAATTGGAACTTTCACTGCCCCATCTTCTAATGAATAACACATTAATCCTGTTGCCTGAACAAAAACTGAACGACGGGACAATTACCAGCTCACTTTTAGTTCTTACATATCTTATCGTTATTTTACGCAGCAATGTTAATACCTCACTGACATTTACATATTATAGATTACGAGGGGCCACGGAAAGCGGCCGGTCGTTTCAACGGTTTGGCTTCAACCGGAACCTTATGGCGTTTGGCAATTTTCAGATAAAGTGCCAGCTCCCGGCAGAGCTGCAGAATCGCAGAACGGACCTCGAACTCTTCACGGGTTTCCGGCAGCTCCATCCGCTCGAACTCCTGCTCAAGCGCATCCAGCAGCCGCTCCGTCCGTCCGGTGTATTCCTCTGCCAGTACATCATTAGAAAGCTGATCGAACAATTCGGCAACCATATCTCCATGCGGCAGCTGACGGTACACCTGGGAGAGCAATTGCATCATATTCTGGATCGACTCCAGTTGCTCCTTTCGCATATAGAAATAAATATTCCAGGCCTCATCGGGATGAATCACATGATTTTCCATTTCCCTGGACGCAGCCGTAAGTCCCCGCTGCACGGCCTCGTTCGCGCCGATAAGCTCCTTACCGTCCCATACATAACCCGGGTCCCGCAGCGTCCTTGCCATTTGTACAAATATGATCGAAAAGTACTTGTCGACCTCCTTGCGGATACCCGCAATTACCCCGCCAGTCTGCGGCATATAGATCAGATTGACCAGACCCGCCGATCCCAGACCCACTACCAGCAGCTCAATCTGCTGCAGCAGAACATGAAGTGACAGCTCAGCTTGTCCGAACACGCGGAACACGATTACCGAGCTGGTAACGATGCCCTCCTTAAAGCCCGATTTAACGATCAGCGGAAAACCGAACAGCACATACAAGCCAAGTACCCAATAATGAAAGCCCAGGGTGAAAAACAGAATACAGCCTAAAAAGAGTCCCACAAGCGAGGCTGAGAAACGCGCCATTATCGTTCGGAGACTCCTTTTACGCGTAGTTTCCACTCCGAGGATCGCAAGCAGGCCCGCGCTTTGCGCGTTGGGTATACCTATAGCTGCTGCCAGCAGAATGGACAGCAGCGTTGCCGCCGCTGTTTTGATAATTCGAAATCCCATGTAAATACCTCTCCTTGGCGTTTCATCGTTCAGGTAAAGATATAAACATGGTACAAGATTTTCCGGGGAGACACAATATGACATGTTTCTCACCGCCTCGACAACAACAGCTTCTCCACATAGACGACCATCTGGTACATCGCCGTAGCCACCGCTGCAATAATCAGCAGACTGGACATGACAAGAGTGAAATTGAACACCTGAAAACCATATATGATCAGATATCCAAGCCCCGACCTTGCGACTAAAAATTCACCGACAATTACACCCACCCAGGACATGCCAACGTTTACCTTCAAGGTTGAAACAACCGTAGGAAAGGATGCCGGCAGGATAACCTTAAAGAACTCCTGTACTCTGGTCGCCCCAAACGACCTGACCACCTTCACGAGATTCGGGTCTACGCTGCAAAAGCTGTTATACACAACAAGTGTCGTAATGAGAACAGTGATGGATAAAGTAGTGATCACGATTGCGGTAAATCCGGCACCGAACATCACGATAAAGATAGGCCCCAGCGCAACCTTAGGCATACTGTTAAACACGACCATGTACGGGTCAAGCACCGCTGATAAAAAAGGCGACCACCAGATGATCACTGCCAGCAATGTTCCAAGCAGCGTTCCGAGTACAAAGCCAACCACGGTCTCCCCTACGGTAATCCCCAAATGCGGCCAGAGGCTTCCGCTGATCATGTCTTCCCAGATCTGACGAAAGACCTTCGTCGGATAGCTGAACAGCAGTTCGTCAATCCAACCCAGCCGGGCTCCTGCTTCCCATAGCAGAAAAAACAGCAGCAGCAGACTGCCCCGCACGGCCATGACTCTGCTCTGCCAGCGTCGTTTTTTCTTCCTGTAATCGCTATGCTTCTGCTCCAGCCATTGTGCGCGGGAAGCGGTTATTTCGCTTTGCTGACTTGATTTCACACGTCTTCCCTCCCAGCCAACTCCATTTCCTTCCAGACTCCATGAAAAAGCTCCGCGAAACCGGGCAAGTCCCTCGCATACAGCGGGGGTGTATTGCGGATTTCCTCCGGAACGGTAAATATTTTACGTATTCTTCCCGGGTTCCGCTGCAGCAGAATCACCCTGCTGCTGACGGCGATTGCCTCTGACAGATCATGGGTAACCAGAACCGCCGTGGTTCCGCGGCGGCGCAGTGTCTCCGATACCAGATCCTCGAGCTGCAGCTTGATCTGATAATCAAGCGCAGAGAACGGCTCATCCAGCAACAGCAGCCCCGGGTCGGTGGCCAGTGTCCGTACCAGTGCCACACGCTGGCGCATGCCGCCGGACAGCTGTGACGGATAGGCTTGCTCCTTGCCCTCCAGCCCCATATCCTTCAGCAGCTCCAGCGTCTTTTGACGTGTGTTTTCGTTCAGATTTCCGGTGAGCTCCAGTCCAAGTAGCGCGTTGTCCAGGATCGTCCGCCATGGAAAAAGGTAATCTTGCTGGAGCATATACCCTACCTCCGGGGAGGGTCCCTTGAGACTATGTCCGTTAACGAACACTTTGCCGCGGGATGGACTGAGCAGCCCGGCAATGATCGACAGCAGTGTCGTCTTGCCGCAGCCGCTAGGCCCGACGAGACTGACGAACTCCCCTTGTTCAACACTGAGGCTGAGGTCCTCAATGGCCAGAGAAGCCTCGCGGTCACCCAGATAGGCATGCGTCACTTCCTCCAATTGCACTACTGGCAGCATATCAGCCCCTCCTAACCCTTAATCAATTTGACGAAGACAACGCCTACTTGACGTTGTCTTTCGCTTTTTCCGCAAAGCTGTTGTTCACAATTTTCTCCGCCGGAACCCGCTCTTTCAGCTCTCCGGCATTATCCATCACATCCAGCAGATTGTTCCACTCTTCGTTGTCCACGACCGGATCCACGGCATAGGTGTCCTGCTCTTTATAGCGCTTGATCGCGGAGATCACAATCTCACGCTCCGTTTTATCAAAATACGGAAGTACCGCATCGGCAATCTCTTCCGGACTATGCTCTTTCACCCATAGCTGTGCACGCTGGATTGCATTGGTAAATTTTTGCATAGTATCAGTATTTTTTTTGATATAACTCCCCTTGGACATAAAAGCCGTATAAGGAAGATAACCGCTCTCCACCCCAAAGGATGCCACCACCTGGCCCCGGTCTTCACTCTCAAAAATGGAAGCCTGCGGCTCAAACAGCTGTACATAATCACCTGTCCCGGAGGCGAAGGCACCGGCAATATTGGCGAAGTCGATATTTTGAATCAGCGTGAGATCCTTTTCGGCATCAATCCCTTTGTTAAACAAAGTAAAGGCACCCGCCATTTGCGGCATTCCCCCTTTTCTTTGTCCGAGGAAGGTCGACCCCTTTACTTTATCCCAGTTAAAGTCCGCATCCGGTTTGCGGGCGAACAGGAATGTACCGTCCCGCTGGGTCAGCTGGGCAAAAGTGATAACGGGATCATCCGCTCCCTGCTGATAGACGTAAATTGAAGTTTCTGGACCAACAAGCGCCACGTCAATGGCTCCTGAGAGCAGTGCAGTCATTGTTTTGTCACCGCCGGGTATGGTCTGAAGCTCAACATCCAGCCCTTCTTCCTTGAAGAAGTTCTGGGATAATGCCACATATTCGGGCGCATAAAAGACGGATCGGGTGACTTCGCCGATCTTCACTTTTACCGCAGCCGAGTCTCCGCCGCAGCCGGCGAGCACTGAAAAACACAAGGCGAGAATCATGAGCGACAGCGACAGCTTTTTCTTGTTTTTCATTCTTCATTCTCCTTTCTTCCCGGGTCTTTTGCCCTTGCTTGCAGCATATGCGAATGCCTACGAAAAGGTTAAAGAGTATGTGTAGTATCGTTTGCGCTTCATTATAGAACTTCAAAGTGAAAGAACTGGCGAATATTTTGGTTCCTTGTATGAAATTATTTTAATGAAAGTACGATTTTCCGCATAAACACGAGATATCAGAAGAATACAAACAATAATCAATGATATATCACTATAAATCTTCATAAATCGCTTAATTCGTTAATTTTTCGTTTGTGCAAACGTTTTACCAAAATCATGCATTCGACTAAGATATCAATAAAGCGCTTATCACATCAACATACTAATGAAGCTATTTACGTTTATTTATTATGGGGAAGAGATAGGAATGCTTGGAGTGAAGCCCGATGAAGGCCTCCGTGAGCCAATGAAATGGACTGCCGATGGTCAAGGAGATGGCCAGACCACTTGGGAGCAGGCGAAGAATAACGCCGCTAATTCCGGTGCTGATGTGGAGAGTCAGCTGCAGAACAGAGGTTCTCTGCTGGAGCATTACCGTCAGCTTATTTTCTTGCGCAATGAAGTACCTGCACTGAGAGACGGTGGAATTCGCGAATATTCTTCCGGAAACAGTGGCATTATGGCCTTCGAACGGATCACTGCCGGAAAGCAGGTATTGGTGGTTCACAATTTAACTGACGGGACACAGAACATTCCGCTACATCCCGGCACGAACACCGTTACTTATTCTTCTATACTCAAGACGCTCCGGGGAGAAGCGGGTCTGGCGGGCAGCATGCTTACACTGCCTGCTTATTCCACAATCATTCTGGAGTAAACACTGGAGATGTTTGCTGTACCCACTCATAGAGAGCAGAGCATATCTGCGCTTTCGTAACCGGAATGGCAACCATCCAGTCCTCCGCGGCTTCGCAGCTCATACGCAGCAGCCAGCCGCTGGAAGTATCTTCAATAAAAAAGGCATGCTGAAGCTTACACTCCTCTTTACTGCGTGAACACAGCTTAAGCTCTCCTTCAGCCGTTTTGTTCTTCATGACCTTCGCAAGCTGTGCGGATTGCAGCAAATCCCCTGTTTCCGCTGTCAGACATTCTGCCAAAAAACACAAGCTGTAGGTTGCGGCGCTTTCCTTTAGCTCCTCATATCTCCGTCTGGACAGATGCAGACACGGTACATCCTCTACGCTAAACTCTTCAGGCTCAAAGCAATTAAACAGATAATAACAAGCGCGCTGCACCTTCTGTGGATCGCTCAGTCTATAGACGAAGGAATCTGAGGGCTCAATGCCTGCGATCAATGTTATATCCTTATGTACCTGCAGGCAGATATCCTGCACTTGATCACCTTCACAGTATTTTAACCGGCATATTCGGTCCGCGGATGCTGCCATTTGCATCAGATCCGAAATTTCCTTCCCCGCTGGCTTATCTGGGAACAGAAAATTAGCTAAATATACCTTATCCTTTTTATTCACATTGATATATCCTTCCCGGATCCCGCTAACATTGGAATCACACTGCAATAAAAAAAGTCCCAAACTATAAAACTTGTAATCTTTATGTTATCATAAGCTAATTTTAAGGTAAAATTAAGAAACGAGGGGTATGATCTATATCATGAAATACTTGTAGCGAGGTGATTTCAAAATGAGAATGCTCATCACATTTCAGAACAAGCTTGTACCTGTGTACTTCACTACAGAAAACAAACAGCCCACCCAGAAGGTTATCCGGTTGCTGAACAGCACACTGGAGCTAAAAATCCAGAAGGGCAAAAGTGCTCTGCAGAAATGCTTAAATTCTCTGATTAGTATCGAAATTAAAGGCTCTGAAGCTATATTGCACAGTTATAGTGAAAATGATTCATTGGCGCTATCCCTCTATTAATTAGAGGGGTTGTTTTTTTGTACAGAAAAAAAGCACACCCCTTCATTAACATGGGATGTGCTCTGCTCGCTCTATATGTTGGCCGGGTATCTGTACTTCAGCGGCATATCTTCAACTAATCCGGTGATTTCTGTTCTCTTCCTTTTCTGCCTTCTGAATCCGCAATTTGAACAACTTCACTAAGTTGCGACGAGTCTGCTCTTCGTGACAGTTGTCCAGTTTTTTAATGATAAAACGGTCGATGGACATGTCAATCGCTCCTTCTTCAATAAGTTGTATTGCCAACCTGAGGTGAGGAAATCATTTCCTTTAATCCTTGTAACACCTATATAACCGGGTCCTGTATTCCTTAAACTTTGCCCAAAAATGAAAAAAAAGCTGAGTCAAAGCGGTTTCACTACATATTGATGTTCTGCCAAAAAAACAATTCGTCCATTAAGAGATGTAGTAGCCCTGCAAAGAAAAGGCCTTTGCTGTCGAGCAAATAAAAATTTGTTTCGACTGTTATTTACAAACTAAATATTAAATGCTATATTATTGATAGTAAGTATTAAATATATATCTAAGGAGAAATCATAATGTCTAATGTACTTTTCATCAAAGCCAATAACCGCCCTGCAGATCAATCCGTAAGCGTTCAGCTTTACAACGAATTCCTGGCAAGCTACAAGGAGTCCCACCCGCAAGACGAAATCACTGAACTGGATTTGTTCGCAGAGCAACTTCCATATTATGACAACACACTGATTACCGGTGTTTATAAAGCTGCTCAAGGCTACGAAGCTACTCCTGAAGAAGCTGCCGGCGCTGCACTGGTTAAGAAATACCTGAATCAGTTCCTTGCCGCTGACAAAGTAGTATTTGCTTTCCCGCTCTGGAACATGACTGTTCCGGCTGTACTTCATACTTACATCGACTACCTGAACCAGGCAGGCACCACATTCAAATACACTGCTGAAGGTCCAGTTGGCTTGCTGACTGACAAAAAAGCTGCTGTACTCAATGCCAGAGGCGGCATCTATTCCGAAGGACCGGCAGCAAGCGCTGAAATGGCTGTTAACTTCATCATGGGCAACCTGAACTTCTGGGGCTTCAAAGATACTACTCAAGTGATTATTGAAGGCCACAACCAGAACCCTGCACAATCCGCAGAAATCATCGCGAGCGGTTTGCAACTGGCCAAGACTGCTGCTGCATCGTTCTAAGAACACACCAGTATTAAAGGTCCGGTTCTAAAGATAGACATCCGCACTTTAATTAGGTATATGCATTGCAATTAGCCGGACTTTTATTTATATATAGCAAGGGCGCAGCTTCTCTGGAGCTGCGCCTTTGCGTTACAAGAGGGTCTCCTTACAGCCATTCTAAGGCTTCAAGGGACCCTCTTGTTCAGGTTACTGTTGCTTAATTATACTGTTCCTCAATATTCCTCCAGCTCCCGGCGCCAGCCGGAATTTCTGGAACGGGAAGGCGCTGCCTTGGTCGCAGCGGCTGCTGTTTTCCGCTTCTGCTTCACCTCTTTGCTGCTCTGGTATAGCAGCTCCTTCTGGGTTTTGCGGTAATTCAGCAGCCGTTTCTCTTCCAGCGCACCGTTTGATACTGCCGCAAGAACTGCGCAGCCCTCTTCGCGTTCATGTCTGCAATCGCTAAAACGGCAATCTGCTGCCAGACTGCTGATATCCCCGAATGCGAGATCAAGTCCGCCTTCATCCTCCCACAGCTGCAGCTCGCGCATTCCCGGGGTATCGACAATGATACCGCCGTCCGGGAGGATGAACAGTTCCCGGTGAGTGGTTGTGTGCCGCCCCCGGCTGTCCCCTTCCCTGACATCCTGGGTGAGCTGCAGGGTTGCTCCGCTAAGCCAGTTAACCAGCGTTGACTTCCCGCAGCCCGAGGAGCCGGTCAGGGCCACTGTCTGACCGCTGCCAATATAGGGCAGCAGTTTATCCCGCCCGTCTCCGAGCAAGGCGCTGACTGCGTACACGGCCACTCCGGGTGCTGCCCGCTCCATCTCTGCAATTTTGCTCTCTGCATCATCACACAAATCCGCTTTGGTCAGCAGGATCACCGGGTTTGCCCCGCTGTTCCAGGCCATGATCAGATATCTTTCCATCCGCCGGACATTAAAATCATCATTTAACGCACTGACAAGGAATAAAGTGTCTACGTTGGAGGCCACAATCTGTTCCTCATTTGTATTTCCCGCCACCTTCCGCGAAATCACACTTTGCCGGGGCAGCACGCCATGAATAACGGCATGTTCTCCACCATCCATCATCGCCAGCGACACCCAGTCACCGATTGCCGGATAATCCCCGGAATCGGTTAAGGTATGTCTGAGCCTGCCTGCCAGCTCACCCCAGGTTTCTCCCGTTTCCGTCATAACCCTGTACTTGCTGCCGAAATCGCCAACAATTCTGCCGGGTACAAATGTTTTGTTTTCCAGACTTTGATGCAGTTCGTTCCACTTGTTCATCCAGGTTTCATTCCAGCCATATTGTACTATTGTCATCTAAATCCTCCTGATTGTTTAGTTCGTACACTCCCGGCCCGGCTTCGAAAGAAGCCGGCGGCGGAAATAAATCACTTCGTTTCTTCTGACTAACGTGTATTACGGGAACACAAAAAGCCGCCGGAATCCTCATTCCGGCGGCGGACTTCACAGAAACTCTCCCCTGCACTATGGCAAGGGACAATTTCTGTGAAGTCAAGATCAGAGCATGCTATTCCTCCTCCGAAGAGGAGAACCAGCACATTTTGAGCGTGAATCCGGTATGCACGAATACAATAACCGTATCCGTACTTACCGATCCACGCAAAAAAGCCGCCGGAACACATACGGTTCCCGGCGGCTCTAAAAGGCATCGTAGAGCTTACCCGCAAAGCTGCGTGTTACTTACACTGCAGCTGCTGTTCCCGGAAGACACGTATCCACAACAGTTGTTACCAATCGCGCAATTGCAATATAAACTGTCATATAACATCGTCTCCTTCCGAACTAATATGCTGTAATAATAAACTTGCCGGCAGCATATTGTCAACAGCAAAGCTAAAGAATTCCCTTCAACTCATCAAGCTCATGGATGGTTTTCCATGGATGCACATCCAGCTTGTCATCCCATTCATGATTACGCTTCAGCCAGATTGTTTCCATACCTGCCTTGCCTGCACCCCAGATATCGTTCACTGGATGATCGCCGATGAACAGCGTCTGTTCCGCTGTTGTGCCCAGACGCTCCAGTGCAAGACGGTAAATAGCCGGATCCGGCTTGCTGATTCCGGCTTCGCCGGAAATGACTATCGTCTTAAAGAAGCCGCGCAGTCCAAGAAGATCGATTTTGCCATATTGGATCTGTTTCTTGCCGTTCGTAACCAGACCAAGAATATACCCCTGCTCCCGGCAGTAGTTCAAAATATCTTCGGCGTACTTCATAAGCGCTCCGTGCCCGGTGTAGGTCTCATCATAATAGGCCCGGATGTCCGCAGCCGACACAGCCTTCTCCCATGGCAGCACCTCGCTGAGCTCGGCAAAAAAACCGTCCTTGTCCCGGTACCCGTCGGCATCCCGCACAATAATATCCTCAACTACCCGCCGTGCTTCTTCCGGCTGCAAATGCCCGAGGAAATCACTTACAAATTGTTCGCTGAAACTGCGGAAGGTTGAATCACGGTCCATGAGCGTGTTATCCAGATCAAACAGAAGTGCTTGTACTTTGTTCATGCAATAATTCTCCTAATCTATGAATTCTTCCGGAACGTGTTACCAGAAATTCATTGTACTATGCCAGCATGAACAAAGAAAAGACCGTTCTGCTGACAGGCGCCTCAGTGCCCCTCAACTGAACAGTCTTCCTCGTGTTAAGTGTAAATCGTTCATTCATTCAAAATGCTCCGGCCGATGGGTCAGCATCATCTCTTCCTCCGTGATGTACAGGGGAAATGGCGGTGTTTCTTTCAGATAACGTTCAGTGTGCAGCAGGCGGTAATGAACCTCCGGCAGCCAGGTATCCTCAAGCAGCGGCAGCTTGCCGGTGTCGTTGATATAATTATCCACAGCCGACTGAACCATATCAATATAATAAGGCACCATCTTGTCAGCTTCCTCAAAAATTTCGAACGTTTCCCGCGACATGTAAAACTTCTGATGAGGCACTCCGCCCAAATATCTCTTGAGCCGGATAAGGTCAATGCTCTTATCCTCCAGAATCAGTGCGGTACGGTTGATCGGAGCAGGCATATCTTCTTCAAATTGCCTAACAGCTTGCTTGATCTGCGGCAAAGTAACAGTGAGATGAACGGGAGGTGTATTTTTTTTCGCGCGTTTGAATATCATACTGAAAGTCTCCTTTCGAAGTATATGTCAGATAACGCTTACAATTCCAGTTTATTCGTTATTCGGACATTTAATCAGTCGAACCTTCAATTGTCACAAAAAATCCCCATATATTAGATCATTATTTGACATTTTCCCAGTGAGTCCACATCTCCGGCGGGTTAAGCTCGTATTTGTCATTTTCCCGGTACATAAACTGGTGCATGATGAACTCCCGGCGGATCGTGGCATAATCCTCATGGAATGGTTTGATAAACTCGTTGATTTCTTTTTCCGTATACACCACACCGGGTTCAAGCTTCTCAACCATATATTGCAGTGCGATCAGCTTCTTCTTGTATTGTGCGGGAATCTGGCGCAGCCGGCCGTCTTTGGCAAAAAAGTTGCGCAGCACTGAGTCCTTCAGACTCTTTTCTGTAGATAACTCGTCCATATCTTCTGCCCCCTTGGCAAAAATAAATTTAAGCGATGCCTCTGAGCCAGCCTTGATAAACTCGGGGTTCAGCGAAAAGTAAACCGTATTCTTGTCTCTGCGCTCCTTGATCATTGCGGCCTCACGGAGCTTGGCGGCATGATGTGTTACGGTAGGCTGTGATAAATTAAGTTTCTCCGCCAGCGCCTGTCCGTGCACCTCCCCCTTGGACAGCAGCAGCAGCATGCGCAGGCGTGTCGGGTCGGATAAAGCTTTATGGTAATTCACAATTTTCTCCAGCTGCATCGGGGTCACTCTCCTATAACATTTGCAAGCAATTTTTACGATTAAACTATGTTTAGATATATATCTAATTATACTATAATCCAATCTCCAGAGCAATAACGATTAGCTGAATATGCTGCACAGATAGCAAAAACATTAAATTTAAGGTACGATTTAGAGAAAAGAAAGTATACACCAGGAGGTTACCATCCATATGAAAGACGTCATTATTATCGGGGCAGGTCCGTGCGGGCTTTCGGCCGCAATGGAATGCCAGCGCCAAGGGCTGTCCAGCCTGATTATTGAAAAAAACTTTATTGTCCACTCCATTTATCTGTATCCGACCAGCATGCAGTTCTTCAGCACAACCTCTTTATTGGAGATTGGCGATGTGCCTTTTACCTCACCCAATGACAAGCCTTACCGCCATGAAGCACTCGTCTATTACCGCCGCGCCGCCGAGCAGCATGGACTCGATATTGCCGCTTACGAAGAAGCGCTCTCAGTCGAACGTCTGGAGGACGGAAGTTTCGCTGTACATACGATCACTAAACGGGGGGAACAGCTAACCCATACAGCCTCAAATGTGGTTATCTCCACCGGTTACTTCGACCAGCCCAATATGATCGGCATCCCCGGGGAGGAGCTCCCTAAGGTCACGCACTATTTCGGTGAAGCCCATCCCTATATGGGGATGAAGGTTACTGTCATCGGCGGCAGCAATTCTGCTGTGGATGCGGCACTTGAGTTAATGCGGGTGGGAGCTTCCGTAGATATGGTCTACCGGGGAGCCAGCATTTCGCAGAACATCAAACCGTGGGTACGGCCTATCTTTGAAAGCATGGTAGCTAAAGAAAAGATAACGCTCCATCTGGAATCACGGGTAACCGAAATTACACCCGGTTCAGTCATTGTTACCAAATCAAACGGTGAGACGCTTGAACTCGACAATGATTTTGTACTCGCCTTAACCGGCTTCCGCCCCAGCAGAACACTTCTGTCTTCCGCAGGGGCAATAATGGACGACGAACAGGATAAACCTGCCTATAACCCGTCCACGATGGAAACTAACATCCCGGGACTTTATGTAGCCGGTGTTATCGCCTCCGGACGCAATGCCAATGAGGTATTCATCGAAACCGGACGGGGCCACGGGAAGCTGATTGCAGATCACATCATTTCAAAACGGCTTACTTAGGATAAGGAGTGTTTCGTTACGATGGATATCACCTCGCTCCTCCTGCTGGGCCTCGCAGCCCTCGGCATTATCAGCAGCAATACGCCGGTAACGATCGCAATGGTTGTGCTGCTGCTGCTGAGGGTGCTTGGACTGCAGCAGGCTTTTCCGTGGCTCGAAAAGTATGGCCTGACTGTCGGGATCATCATCCTTACCATCGGCGTGATGACTCCGCTGGCGAGCGGTAAAATATCGCTGCAAATGATCTGGCATTCCTTTTACCACTGGAAATCGCTGCTTGCCATTGGGATCGGTATCCTTGTTGCCTATTTGGGTGGGCGTGGAGCAGTGCTTATGGGCAGCCAGCCTACGATCGTTGCCGGCCTGCTGATCGGCACGGTTATCGGTGTCGCTTTCTTCAAAGGCGTACCCGTAGGTCCGCTGATCGCGGCAGGTATCCTCTCCCTGCTGATTGGACGTGGATAATGGTTTAAAGATGGAGACAGGCAGGCCACTCTGCTCACTGTGAGCGGAGTGGCCTGCCTATTTGGTATGTCGCGATGCCGATGAAGCTTATAAACCCGTTCCCTCAACCCGGTATTTCTCCTCGAGTTCTGAGCGGTAATGGGGGTCATAACGAATGAGCTTGGGAAGTGAGCAATCGACCATTCCGCTGTCGCTGCCGTCCGGATGAGTGCTCGTTGGCTCAGTTAGGGCCTGTTCTTTGACTCTTCTGACGACCTCCTCGTCTATTTCTACCGTTTCCTCATCCACACTTTCTGCATCAACAATGCGAAGCGGCACGAGCACTGTTTTACAGTTCTCCATGCCACTGTGATCTGTGAATGACACATGAATGCTCAAGCTGACTAAGCCGCAATCCATAGGCTGGATTGTATAGATCCCTAATAAAAGGTCATTTGGTATTTCGGGCTGCTCAATAATGACTCTGCCACTGGTATCCTGTGGATAGCCCTTTGCTTTCCCGTCCCAATGGATCCCTGATGGAAGCTGCAGTTCAAGTACCGCTTGCTTCCCCCCGCCAAGTGGCTCCAAATGGACCCAGAGGTGATTCATTCCCTCTTCATTCTCCAGCACAGACTTTGCAAGACGCACCTCGATCGTGATTGCCGCTCCAGTCATGGGGTGTTGCCTCCCTTCAGCAGCCGGTTCACCGTTTCAACCAGCTCGGACTTTAGTTCTGCAGATATGCGCGGACTAACCGTAAGCATCACATCTTCATTAATGACTAGGGTCTCATTGCGGAAAATATGCTCCGTTTGGTAGAAACGCAGACGATCGCCAATCTTAGCCACTTCCTCCGCTGGCAATCCCGCAAGCTTCTCTTGAATATCTGCCAGACTCTCCCCGCTTTTGGACAAGGTGAGGATCGCCCGCAAATATTCCAGATGCCGGTTCGTATAGACCCGTTTGTTGCCGGATAATTCCAGCGGTGGCAGAAGCCCGATTTGCGTATAGTACCGTATCGTTCTTAGATTCATATCCGGCTCTTCTCTCTGAAGAAGATCGGCAAGCTGTTTGCCGGTATAGGTATTCATCCAACCATCCTCCACTTCGCAAAAATGATTTAAACTTCCGACATTAGTTACACTCAACTGTTATGGTTACAGTATACTGTAACTTATACTTAAATGCAAAGAAAAAGCGGTTCCCGAAGGAACCGCATAGCAGTGAACTCTATTCATGCATCCAGCCGCTGCACATTGAACAGCCGGGCGTAACTTCCGTCAAGCGCCATAAGCCCTTCGTGGGTCCCACGCTCGGTGATCTCTCCATTCTCCAGCACAACAATCTGGTCTGCATGGGTAATCGTGGACAGTCTGTGGGCGACAATCAGCGTTGTACGCTCGGATGAAAGCGACTGGAGCGCCTGCTGGATCAGATGCTCCGATTCCAGGTCCAGTGCCGAGGTAGCCTCGTCAAGAATAAGCACCTTTGGGTCCTTGAGAAATACCCGCGCAATCGCCACGCGCTGTTTCTGGCCTCCCGACAGCTTCACCCCCCGCTCTCCTACCTCAGTATCATAGCCATCAGGAAGCTGCATGATGAAATCATGCGCGTTAGCCGCCTGTGCTGCGGAGACAATTTCCGCCTCACCAGCTGCCGGATTGCCGAAGAGAATATTCTCGCGCACCGAACCGCTGAACAGGAAATTATCCTGCAGTACCATGCCGACAGTCCGCCGCAGACTCTCCTGTGTCAGCCCCCGGATATCATGCCCGTCCATTCGCAGATTGCCTTCACTGATATCATAGAACCGCGGGATCAGACTGATTAGGGAGGACTTCCCCCCGCCGCTCATCCCAACAAAGGCCACCGTCTGTCCGGGATTTATCCGCAGATTAATATCCTTCAGCACATATTCGTTCTCATCGCCATATTTGAACCATACCTGATCGAACTCTATATCTCCTGTCGGATTGTTCAGCGGCTTTGCTCCAGGCTGATCGATGATATCGTAAGGTTCGTCCAATAGCTCCATAACCCGCTCCAGCGATGCGGAGGCCTGAGTCAACACGGTAGAGGAATTGATTAGCCGCCGCAGCGGGGCATACATCCGGTCCAGGTAACCGAAGAAGGCAACAAAGGTGCCCAGCGTCAGATTGCCGTGTATCACCTGATATCCCCCATAACCGATCACAAGCAGCGGGGCGATGTCCGTTAAGGTATTGATAATAGCAAAAGTAACGGCGTTCCAGCGCGTTTGGGCCATCGCCTTTTCCAGAAACTTGCCGTTGATAGCCTCAAATTGCTTCTGGTCGACCCGCTCCATCGTAAAGCTGCGGATAATCGCAATGCCCTGAATCCGCTCATGCAAATAACCTTGAATCGCTGCAAGCGCCTGGGAACGGTCCTTGGTCAGCAGCTTGAGCCGCTTATAAAGTGTGTTCACGGCAATGCCATACAGCGGCAGGATGGCTATGGATACGAGCGCCAGCACCGGATTGAGGTAGAACATGAAACCTAGTGCAAAGACGAGCGTGAACATATCCAGCCAGACGTTCATCATCCCGACTTCCACGAGATTCTTTGACTGCTCCACATCATTGATGAATCTGGATATGGCCTCGCCTACCTTGGTATTCTGATAGTAACGCAGTGACAGGCGCTGCAAGTGGCTGTACAGCTTGTTGCGCATGTCGAACAGCACTTTGCTTGTGATCAGCTGGGCAAAATACTGCCGGAAATACTCAACGGGACCTCTGACAATGACAAACAGGAATAATGCGCCTCCGAGGACATACATCAGTTTCGAGACACGTTCCGCGACAGTCAGTACGGAGTTGCTCAGAAGATCATCCACCACATATTTCAGAATCAGCGGCAGTGTTAGCGGAATGCTAAATTTGATCATGCCGATAATCAGCGTCAGCACAATCCATTTCATATAAGGCCGGACAAAAACAAAATAAGATTTCCATTGTTTCACAGATGGTTACGCCCTTTCTATTCACCTTGTTGACTGGGTACTGTTGACATTTGCGCTCCACAGTGTTTTTATATTTTTAAGTCCATAAGTACGATTGCAGTACCTGAACTTCAGGAGGATAACGATGTCTAGACAATTTGTGACAGAAGCGGTCATGATGGCAATTTATGGCCAGCTTCTCATCCCGCAAAGCCCTGTAGAATATATAGTGCCCTATACAACCATCATGGAATTGTATGAACTGCGGGACAGTGACGAGCCGTTAATGAACCGGGCGGATGATGATCAGCACGTTAAATTGAAGATCCGTGAACTGATCGCCTATTTCGAGGAACCGCTCAATTCCAAGAAGATCAACCGCTGTCTGGCTGTTCCATGGGCCAAGAGCTCCGGCATTCTGCTCGGAGGGCAGGCACAGATCACCATCATCAACAGCATTGATAATGCTACATACGGAGAGCTGTTTGATCCGATCGAAACCGAGCTGCTGCTCTCTTCCCAGCGTGAGAAAGTACCGATTCTGACCGACCAGTTCGAGCTTATTCAGCGCATCATCGAAGGCGGAGTCCCCGTCCAGGTGTATGACATTGATGACTTTGATTTCGCTATGGAGGAAGAGACCTTCCGCAGCTCGCACTAATGACGTTTTAGGATTTATAGGCCCAACCTTATAGATTCTTGTATCCGTAAATCCTCTATCTGAAAAAGCCCCGGCCTTTTGGCAAGGGCTTTTTCAGATAGTAACCTGTGCTATAATACCCAGTCTGCACTGGGCAGAATTACTGCTCCACTCCACCGGCCACCGGCAGTAACTCATACTGGTAGTCGATATCATCCTCAGCCTCCACATAGACAATGGATAGGCTGTATCCCTCCATATACCACAAGTCCTGCTCTTCCATATAAAAAATCAGGCCTCCCTGCTCAGTCTGCACAGCAGGACGTCCCGGCAGTTCGGTGGCGATCCCCAGTGAAAACCCGGGATGCAGTCCTCCTCCTGAACTGTAACGGGGAAATAACCGGATATGCGCCCCTGTCTGCAGATCTAATTCCCGCTTAAACCAGGCGGCGGCTTCTGGGCTGATTACCATCTTCATGTCTTTTAGCTCCTCCCGTTTCTTCTTATCATACTGAAAAAAAGTCCACATTCCAAATTATCGCAACGTATTTTATCATACTGCTATTTCGAAATTTGTTCAAAATTACATTTGACAATTCTTAACGGCGGATGATAAACTCTGAACATAACGAAGCGTCTTCAAGTTATTACCAAAACTAAGGAAAGGGTGAGCGCGGTGTTTAACCTTGTTAAAGTTGATTTTTATACTATTGTCGGCAACTGTACACAACTGAATACCAAAGCAGCCCAAGTAGTGGAAAGCACCTGAAGAATCATGTATGTAACGCGTACATCTTGATTTCAGGTTATGCAAGTCTCTTCCATGTCTCTGTGCTGTCTTAGCACCGTGGACATGATAACTGCTGTATATCACAGGCATATCATCCGTTTTCGGATGATATGCCTTTTTGTATGCTGTTAAGAGCTGAACCACTATTTGCACCATTCCAACAGCCGGCAATCAATTTAATACGAAAGGAAGGGATTTCCCTTGTTCTCCGTTCTCCGAAATCTCGGTTGGTTCTTCCGCCGGGAGAAAAGGCGCTACACCGTAGGCCTGATTTTATTAATTGTAGTTGGTGTGCTTGAACTGCTGCCTCCTCGTCTGCTCGGCAATGCCATTGACGAGATCGTACGCGGCTCGATAACCTCCGGTTCCCTCATGAAGTATATTGGCCTGATCGTCCTCATGCTTCTAATTATTTATTGGATCACCTACATATGGATGCATAAGCTGTTCGGGGGTTCCAACCTTGTGGAGCGTCTGCTCCGCTCCCGCTTTATGAATCATCTTATGACGATGACGCCCTCCTTCTTCGAGCGCAACCGTACCGGTGACCTCATGGCCCGGGCAACCAATGATATCCGGGCCGTATCGGCAACCGTAGGCTTCGGGATGCTGACTCTGGTGGATTCAACGGTTTACCTTACCGTTGTGCTGCTGGCCATGGGCTTTCTGGTCAGCTGGAAGCTGACACTCGCGGCAGTGCTGCCGCTTCCGCTGATCGCCATCGCCATGATTTACTATGGCAAGGCCATTCATGACCGGTACAGTCTGGCACAGGATGCCTTCGGAGATATGAATGACCAGGTACTGGAATCCGTATCCGGTATTCGCGTGATCCGGGCCTACGTACAGGAACGTATGGACGAGAAACGATTCTCCGACATTACGGAGGATGTATACCGCAAAAATATGGCGGTAGCCCGCGTTGATGCCTTTTTTGAACCAACGATCCGCTTTTGTGTGGGACTAAGCTATATTATCGCGCTTACCTACGGCATTTATCTTGTATTCCGCAATCAAATTACACTTGGAGATTTGGTTTCCTTCAATATGTATCTGGGGATGATCGTGTGGCCGATGTTCGCGATCGGTGAGCTGATCAATATTATGCAGCGCGGCGGAGCATCCCTTGAACGGATCGATGAGACGCTGAATTCCCGTCCTGATGTTGAGGATATTGCTCATCCGGTTCCGGTTGAACACCCGACCCGTATTGAGCTAAAGGATGTAACGTTCCGTTACCCCACTTCGACCATCGACAATCTAAGCGGCGTCAGCTTCTCCCTCTCCCAGGGACAGACGCTCGGGGTAGTTGGACGCACAGGCAGCGGCAAATCAACCTTGCTGAAACAGCTGCTTCATGAATATCCGTCCGGTAAAGGCGACATCCTGATCTCCGGTGTGCCGATTGGGCAAATTGCCCTCGACCGCCTGCACGGCTGGATGGGTTATGTGCCGCAGGAGCAAATTCTGTTCTCCAAATCGGTTCGTGAGAACATCCAGTTCGGCTACAATAACGCCAGCGACGAACGGATTATGGAAGCCATCACGGCAGCGGCTTTTCAGAATGACCTCGGCACCTTGTCTGACGGCTTGGATACCCTAGTGGGTGAACGCGGTGTCTCTCTTTCCGGAGGCCAGAAACAACGCGTTTCGATCTCCAGAGCCTTTATCGCAAATCCCGATATTCTGATCCTGGATGATGCGCTTTCTGCCGTTGACGCACGTACAGAAGCCAAAATTATCGAGAACATCCGCTCGGAGCGTGCCGGCAAAACCACGCTGATCTCCACTCACCGTCTCTCTGCTATTGAGCATGCCGATCTGATCGTTGTGCTGGATAACGGACATATAGCAGAGCGGGGTACCCATCAGGAGCTGCTGAACATGAACGGCTGGTATCGTGAGCAGTTCGACCGCCAGCAGGTGGAGAACAATTTAACGAATGAATAAATGATGAGCATAGGCTTTTTGAAGCTCCCTAAAAACGTTTAGGAGGTGTCACCGTTGACACAAAGTACGGGCAAACGCCTGCTGCAGTACGCATTAACTGCCAAAAAAACATTTATCGCAGCACTACTGCTGCTTACTATCGGAGTGGCAGCCGAGCTGGCAGGGCCTTTTATCGCCAAGAGCATGATCGACAATCATCTGCTGGCCATAGAGAAGCCCTACTTCCAGACGGACTCTTCCAAGGATGCCGCTGAATATAATAATTCCTTCTACAAACGCGGTGACCGGTTTGCCGATGGCGAAGCCAAAGGCCAGGAAATCCGCCTGCTACAGGTTGGAAAAAGCTTCTACTTTATCAATGAAGCCGTAGCGCAGCCGGAAGGCGAGCGGACCTTCCGTGACGGAGAGATGCATATCCAATACGGAGACACTCTGAGTGTCTATCCAGCCGAGAAGCTCTCGGCAAATGAATTATTCGCTTTTTACAAACCTGAATTCCCCGGCATTTATAAACTGGTAGGACTGTACGCGATGTTCCTGGTCATCTCGATCATAGCGGAATTCGGTAAAACCTACTGGCTGCAATCGTCAGCCAATCAGGTCATCCGCAAGCTGCGGACCGATGTGTACGCCCATATCCAGCGGCTGCCGGTTTATTTCTTCGACAATCTGCCGGCGGGTAAGGTCGTCTCCCGGGTTACGAACGACACGGAAGCGGTCAAGGATCTGTTCATCGCCGTATTATCCAACTTCAGCACAGGGATTATCAATATCATCGGCGTTTATGTCGCCCTGTTCCTGCTTGATATTCACCTCGGACTGGTCAGTCTGTTCATTGTCCCGATTGTGATTCTCTGGATTGTGCTCTACCGCAAAGTTGCCACCAAATACAATACCATCATCCGCTCGCGGCTTAGTGAGATCAACGCCATCATCAATGAATCGATTCAAGGAATGTCGATCATCCGCATTTTCCGCCGCCAGAAGCAGAGCAGTGAAGAATTCGAGCGCCTGAACGATGATTATCTGAAATACCAGAATAAAATGCTTAACCTGAATGCCTTCACTTCCCACAACCTGGTGAACTCGCTGCGCAGCCTCTCCTTTGTACTGGTATTATGGTACTTTGGATTCGGCAGCCTGGATGGCTCTACCTTTGTGTCGCTGGGTGTGCTGTACGCCTTCGTCGACGTGCTCGGACGGATGTTCCAGCCGATTACCGGGATGGTCAACCAACTGGCCAATCTGGATTCCTCGATGGTTTCTGCCGGTCGCGTATTTACACTAATGGATGAACCCGGCGAACCGGTGACCGATGGTTCCATGCCGCGTTACAAGGGAGATGTGGTGTTTAAAGACGTTTCCTTTGCTTACAAAAAAGACTTCGTCCTGCGCGACATTTCCTTTGAGGCCCGCTCTGGTGAAACTGTCGCTCTGGTGGGACATACCGGCTCCGGTAAAAGCTCGATCATCAATCTCCTGTTCCGCTTCTATGATCCACAGCGCGGAAGCATTACCATTGATGGTCAAGAAGTTAAAGATCTGCCGAAGCAGTGGCTGCGGAGCCATATGGGTATTGTGCTTCAGGATCCTTACTTGTTCACAGGGACCATCGCTTCCAATGTCAGTCTCGGAGACGAGCGAATCACACGGGAGCGGGTGGAACGGGCACTGCGGGAAGTCGGTGCGGATAAGCTGCTGTCTCATCTGCCCAAGGGCTTCGACGAACCGGTGGTGGAGAAAGGCAGCACGCTTTCGGCCGGCCAGCGTCAGCTGATTTCATTTGCCCGGGCGTTGTCCTTTGATCCGGCCATTCTTATCCTGGATGAAGCGACCTCCAACATCGATACGGAGACAGAGAGCATCATTCAGGAAGCGCTGGAGGTGCTGAAGAAAGGCCGCACCACCTTCATCATCGCTCACCGCTTATCCACGATCCGCAGTGCGGATCAGATTCTTGTCCTGCATCACGGTGAAATCGTTGAGCGCGGCAGCCATGATGAGCTCATGGCGCTGGGTGGTCGCTACTTCCGCATGTACCAGCTTCAACTCGGTGCCGGTGCGGAAAACGGAGCTGCGTCCGGCTCGGCTTCCGCATCTTCTTCTGCCTCTGCCGCAGTCCTGCAGCCTTCGTTCAAGCAGGGCTAGTGATTCGACTGCTTCTTCCCAAAAAGAGACAGTTCCTCATGTATTGAGGAGCCTGTCTCTTTTTAATTTACTTAATAGTAATACTTCCTGTAAGTTTGTAATCGGATCTGCTGCGAGATAACCTAAAAATGAATTCATGACCAAGGCATACGCCCCGTATAACACACCTAAAGAGGTAAACGTTTTTTGATTTTTATAATAAGACATGCCCACAAAACAGGAAAATAGGGCAACGGCCCCCCATACACCGATAAAATATGTAGAAACAACTCCAATGCTTATGAATATCATTAGCCAGATTGTTATTTCTTTGACACTAAAGTGATAGCGGGAAACGGATTGATAAATAAAAAAGAAGCTTACGATTTGAATTATCATTATGAAATGAATCATTTTAAACACCACCAGTCTTCACACGAAAAATTCCCTTTACCACCAATTGTCATATTAACTTAATGATACTCTCCAGTCTATCACTATACTTCCCTTAGTCCTGCTAAATTGTATTTGTGTACAGAACGTTTGTTCTATATAATGGAAACTAATACATATGATCGGAGTGATCGATAATGATTACCTACAACATAAGCAAGAAGCAGGCCAGACTTTTTTTGCTGCAGCATCAGGGGCTGATCGCCGGTGGTCTTCCTGGCGGCAAGACAGGTATTTATGAATTCGTTCGCCATGTAGGCTGTATTCAATATGATCCGCTGAATATTGCCGGGCATAATCATGAGCTTGTGCTTCAGGCACGGATTCCCGGCTTTATTCCCGCTCAAGCCAATGAGCTTCTGTACCAGGACAGGCTGCTGATCGACGGCTGGGACAAGAACATGTCGATCTATTGCACGGAGGACTGGCCCTGCTTCCAGCGGCTGAGGGAAGCAGCCTCCGGGCATCACCAGGGAAATGAACCTTTGGAAGCAACGGTGCTGCAAGTCCGTGATGCGCTGAGTCAGCGCGGCCCCCTCTCTTCTCTGGACCTGGAAGGCAAAGAAAAGATTAACTGGGCCTGGGCCCCTGCCAGATTGTCACGGGCAGCTCTGGAAACCATGTACTTCCGGGGTGAAGTGTCTATTCATCACCGTGTGCACACCCGCCGCTACTACGATTTCACGTCACGACTGCTGCCGGAGCAGGTTATTGCAGCAGCCGATCCCAATCCCACGACTGAACAATACCATGACTGGTACGTGCTGCGGCGCATTGGAAGCATCGGACTCCAGTGGAATAAATCAGGTGACGGATGGCTTGGCATATCCGGTCTGAAGAGCAAAGAGCGGACCGCGGCAGTGCAGCGTCTGCTGCAGAATGACAGCCTGCGCGAGGTGCAGGTGGAGGGTATTAAGCTGCCGCTTTACATGCGGACAATGGATGCGCCCGAGCTTGAAGCTGTGCTGCAGCTGGGGGAAGAGGCAGAAGATCCCGGAAGCAGATTTTCTCCGGGAAGCTTCGCCACTGCTCTGGCTCCCTTGGACAATCTGTTGTGGGACAGAGAATTGATCCGGCAGCTGTTCGGATTTCATTACCGCTGGGAGGTATACAAACCTGTGGTGGAACGGGAATATGGTTACTACGTGCTTCCGCTCCTGTACGGTGACCGTTTTATCGGCCGGTTTGAGCCGGTCATGAACAGAAAAAGCGGCATCCTTACCATTACCCGCTGGTGGTGGGAGCCTGAAGAGATGCTTACTGCAGAGATGGTTCCCGCACTGCGGCAGGCTTTGTCCTCCCTAGCACGCTGCACAGGAGCATCCGCTATCCAATTTGCCCCGGAGGTAGTCAAGGCATGTGGACTTGAAGCACTGGAGACAGCAATTCTGTAGCACAGCTCCTGATTAAACACAAAAGAACTCTCCTATGGACAGCATTTCTGCTATCTGGGAGAGTCTCTTTGCCCTTCTATGTATGCATGTTAGCGAAGCGGTTTCTGCACGATATAATCTACAAAACCCTGGGTGATCAGTTGACCGTCATATATTCGCTCCAGCACCCTGTCTTCCTTATACAGCAACTTCATCCCGCTGAACAATTCATCCGGTTCTGTAGCGGTATAGTAAGAGTGGATCACCGGCAAATCATCGTCAAACTGCTCGTATTGGTTCTGTCCAAGATCGCCTCCTTCACCGCAGCGGAAATCATTCACCGTCAAAAAGTTAACAAACATGATCCCGCCAGGCTTCAGCACTCTCTTCATCTCTTCTATGGATTGGGCGACCTCCAATTTCCTCATATGAAAGATAGAATTATAGGAGTAAACGAAGCTGAATGACTCATCTTCAAAGGCAAGCTGCCGCATATCCCCTTGCTGTATACCCAGTTCATATCCCTTCTCTGCAGCCCAGGTCTGAGCTATATCTATTTGCTCAGGATTACAATCTATGCCGCTGGCCACATACCCATACTGGGCGAATAAGCCAAGTGGAGGACTGTCTCCACCTGCTCCGCAATCCAGCACAGTACGCTCGAGATCACTTTCATTACAGAAACTAAGGTATCTGTATAGTGGAATTTGCTTATAAACTTCGTTCACATTAAATCCTCCTCTTCAAGTCCCAATTTCGTGTACATCTCCGTGCAGTAGCCCTGCAGCTTGATTTCCAATCTTCTGGCCTTGTTCTTGAAACGCTTCAGCTCACGGATCATGTGGGCCCTGCCGGCCGGAGTGAAGGTCTCCTGAATACGCTCCTTGAAATAGTCATGGACGATATGATTGCGCTGCTTCCAGACTGCTTGCAGCTGCACCGTCTCCTCTTCCGAGAATGGAAAATGATGCTGGATTTCTTTGATGAGCTGGCCGAGTGAATTGCTGAGTTTGCGCTGATACAGATCTGCGAGATCCGCTTCAGTAGGTGTCTTCCCCTGAGACAGCTTCGTAAGCAGCAGCAGATTGGTCAACTGCTGCTCCAGAGCCTGACAATAATAGACTGCCAGCCCGAAATAAGCAAATAGCTCTTTGGATTGTTCACTCTCCGGTATTTGTGTATCCTTCATCTTTCCTCCCGTTTCTCTCTCTTCATTTTTTCAGAAAATGAATTCTAATGGCTTCACGCCAAGTCTGTTTCTCACAGGTTTTTGTTAACATCCATTCGTCTGGTGCGGTACAAATAAAAGCCGGTCAGCACGGAAATGTAGGCCAGCGCGTGGGCGAAGGAACCCAGCAGTGATGAAGCAGGCAAATCATCCGCGTTCATCAAAGCATCCATAACCGGTGACACCGGCGGCAGCAGGATAGGCATGACAGGACCCGGGACAAGCTCCTGCAGTTTGGTACCCCCTATAGACAGCGTGATGATGATCAGCATTGATCCCGCAGCATAGCTGTTTTTGGAAACCCAGGAGGACTGCAAATAGAGCGAGATTGCAATTCCCAGGAACCCGAGCAGCGCATGTCCGGCTAAAGCAAGAAATAAACGGTACCCTCCCACAGGATCGCTAAAATTCCCCGTAAATATAGGATAGAGCACAATCACGAAGCTGAGCAGCAGAGTAAGCACACCCATTGTCAGCATTGCCCCGATGCTGTGCTTAACCGCACTTCGCAGATGAACCACAGCTACCTGCCGCTGCACCGCCTGCTCATGATTCAGAAAGCTCAGTCCCAGCCAGGCACAACCGACGAACAACATCACTGCCGACGCCGCATAGCTGTTCATCACCGGGTTAGGCTTATAGGAGTAGAGAATCAGCACAGCGATCAGAGTTCCGGCAACGGGAGCGAAATACCGCTGGGAAAAGGTATAACTGCGGAGAAAATACGCGATTAGCGATCTCATAAAGGTTGTTCCTCCTGGACAGTCTTCGGGTCCATCCATTGCATAAGCCCTGATAAGCCGCGGCGCCGTTCTACAGAAATCACCGATCCTCCCGCATCAAGCACAACCCTGAGACATTGATCTGTCCATTCCCTTTCCACAGTTAAACCGGAACATTCCATCCCGTACTCATCCCGAACCGCTACTATAGAGATCAACCACGGCATCTCCGCCAAAGCCGATTTTTGTTGAGGAGCAATAGCTGTGCACATTATGTATGTGGAAGGCTTATCATGCAGACTCGCTGTTTCTGATAGCTTCATGACTGTTTGGCCTGCTTGAAGCACATGTACGCCATCGGCAAGGGTTTCCACACAAAGCGGCTCATGAACGGAGAATACCATCGCTGTACCGCCTTGCTTCAACTCTTGAAGAAGTTCAATCAGCGTATGCTGTGCCGGAAGATCCAGGCCGGACATAGGCTCGTCAAGCAGCAGCAATTCCGGCTTTGGAAGCAGACTTTGAATCAGATTCACCTTTTGCAGCATTCCTTTAGAAAAGCTGGTCATGGGATACGTCCGGAACTGCTCCAGATGAAAAGCCTCCAGCAGCGCTGTTATGCGCTCTTTCAGTCCTGCCTCCGGGATCCCGCCGATCCGGCCCATACTGCGTAAGTACTGTTCAGCAGAAAATTTAAGACCCGGGAAAGCCTCGGGTGCATAACCAATCGAAATCGTCCCCTTGCTGCGTTGGATTGTCCCGGAAGATAGCTGGGTAAGTCCAGCTAAAATGGAGAGCAGCGTACTTTTGCCGGAACCGTTACGTCCGATCAAAGCCAGAGCCGTTCCACTTTCCACCATAAGTGAGACTTCACGTAAAACCGGGCGTCCTCCATAAACCTTGGTAGCCCGGGTAAGTTCAATCAAAGGGCCGCTGCGGTCCGTCAATCGGTGTTCACTAATACTTCGAAACGCCATTCGGCTGTCTTCCCCCTTAGCCAGAAGCCAAGCTTGCTTAGCGCATCTAATGGACAACTGGTTCTTCCACTCTATAATTCGCCGGGACTGCACTGAATTCCTTTGAGAAAGAACAGATTGAGGATCCATTCTATACAAAAAAACCAGAACCCTCAGTATAATTACTGCGTTGGTCTGGTCTTGTATAGTTTGCTGCAAAACAGCAATTTTAAATTTATGCGTATACCTCAACGACATCACTGATTAGACGGCAAGCTAATGCCGCATTGCGGCAGGAATCGATGCATTCCTGGCAATGAGTATGCTCATGTCTGCTGCTCTCGCCGGCACAACGTTCGCAGATTTCAGCACATAAGCGAAGGATTTCCGCTACAAATGGACTTTGGCGGGTCATTGCCTGAACGGCGAAAGAACAAATATCCGCGCATTCCCGGTCAAGCCGGATGCTCTCCCGAAGTGATGCTAGATCATATTCTTTCAGGCTTGAGACATAGCTGTAGTTACAGGCGTTCATACATTTTATACAAGCGTCAATGCACTCCTGATATTGAATTCGGGTCATAGCCTAAAACCTCCTGCAATTATTATAGGGTATGCCTATCTATTAACCTGCAAGAAAAGGAACGAACCAATTCCCCTGTCAAAGGAAGCTTGATTAAAGGCTCCTCTTCACTGTACCCGGCCGGATTAATGTACGTTTCTCCAGCTGAAGCAGCCTGCTGCGCAGCTCGCTTGATGAGAAGTGCTCACCGATAAATACAGCAACATCAGGGACTTCGCCCTGAGGAGTTATTTTCATGAAATCGGCTTCCCTGTAGGCATATTGGAACAGAAAACGGCTCGCAGTGTCATTAAAAGTTACGATCCCCTTAGCCCGGTAAACATCCCGTGGAAGCTCCTTAACGAACTGCTCGAACTCCTCACTGTTCACCGCACGTTTAAAATAATGGGTATATGCCATTACATGGTCATGGGTATGATGGGATTCTCCCCCATTCTCCGTACTCAAACCGCCGACCGCCGGACCGGCTGCTTCATCCTCTGCATCCTCCTCTGGACGGGCCTCCGCATGAACTCCGCCGACGCTGCCAAGCAGCACTTCCGGATCCAATTCACAGCGCACCGCAGGCATGATCTGGGCGTAGGCGTTCCATTTGCGCAGCACAGCGGATATCTCTTCCGCTTCCTCTGTGGTTACGCGGTCGGTTTTGTTCAGTATCAGCACGGATGCGCAGCGGATCTGCTCCTGCATCAGCCTGTAGGTAGCGCCCTGCTGGGACCGGTACAGCTCCAGCAAATGTGCGGTATCCACAACGGTAATCAGCCCTTTAAGCTCCACGAGCTGATACAGCGAGGTTTCGGTAACGGCATCTACGATTTCCAGCGGGTTCGCCGCACCTGTCGCTTCAATGATAACAACATCGGGTGATTCTTTCTTCACCAGCGTAGTCAGTTCCGTACTGAGATCACCGCGGCTTGTGCAGCAGATGCAGCCACCCAGCATTTCTGCCATCGGTACGGATTGTTCGACCAGCAGCCCGTCGAGGTTCACCTCGCCAAGCTCGTTCATGATAACTGCCGGTCTGAGTCCCTGTGTCTTCCAGTGATCCAGCAGCCTTTGCAGCAGAGTCGTCTTGCCGCTCCCCAGAAATCCTGACAATATGTAAACTGGCAATGCCTGTTCCAAGTTTCATCTCTCCCAACAAAATTCCGTTATGGTAGCGAGTGTACTACAAGTACCCATATGCACGCAAGGAGGCCGAAGTCGAGCGGGGGATTTCGACTTCTGTCAAGGCCGCAGCTTGTCTTTGACTAATCCTTCCCCTAATATGGGGTAAAGAAGGATTAGGCTGAGCCCATGCCGTCTCGTTGGGCAGCTGGCAGCCATAATGAATGATGAAGGAGTTGGTCTGCATGTCATCTGTAGAGGAACACCGGCGTGAAGCGCCCCAAACGGTGGCCTGCCATATTATTACGGTCTCGGACACGCGTACCTTGGAGACCGACACCGGAGGCGCCCTGATAGAATCTATGCTTAAAGAGGCTGGATTTGTAGTCACAGGCCGCGACATCGTCAAGGACGATTACGAAGATATCCGCGAGCTGGTCTACAAAAGCTCTGTGCACTCCGGCATCGAAGCTGTACTGCTGACCGGGGGGACAGGGATTTCACCGCGGGATACCACCTACGAAGCCGTTGCTTCCCTGCTTGACAAGTCGCTGCCGGGCTTCGGGGAGATTTTCCGGCTGCTGAGCTTCACGGAAGATATCGGCTCCGCTGCGATCCTCAGCCGGGCTATAGCCGGGACGATCGGCAACAAGGCTATCTTCTCCATGCCCGGTTCCACCGGTGCAATTAAGCTGGCCATGGAACGGCTGATTATTCCCGAGCTGCGACATGTCATGCGTGAAATATATAAACAGCCGTAACTGGAATATAGGACAGAGTAATGGAGTGCCCATATTTACACTTACTCTGTCAGAGATGAGATGTGCACTATCTCCGGCTCCAAGCGCGGCAAGAAGCGATAACAGATCTTCCAAATCATAATAATGCTGCCCTCAAAGGCGAAAGATCAAATGCGTGCACGGTATTCACGCGGTGTTCTTTCGCCTTTTTTGGCTGTGGAAAAATCCGTTGACAACCGGGGCTGTGAAATTTATACTATTGAACACTTTACGCGAAAGTGGTTTTTGATTAACCAGATGGTTAATCGGAAAGGAACGAGATGAGCTCACTCTTAACCTTGCAACGCAAGATCAAAACCGTCATCAGTCCGTATCATGAACTGCTATGCAGTCTGCATGTGCTGCATCAGCCTCAGCATCATCCGAAACGGCTGCATTGGGCCAGGGAACTTACAGCGCAAATGCCGCACTCGTTGTGCGGGGAGATTCAGACTATCGGGCGGATATCGGACGGATGGCTGTCCCTGATGACACCAGTACGTCCCGGCTCCTCCTTGACATGCTCAGAAGGCATCGCACTGCTCAAGAGTCTGCCCGATGCAGAATTTATGCACCTTTTGCTGAACAGCAAGGTCTCGCTTGGAACGATTCTTGAATGGCAGCAGGGTAAGTTAGCAAACCCTCACGGAGAACAGCCGGATGAAGCCGGGCTGTATCTGCTGAAGAATCTGAAAGACGTCCGCCACCTGCTGCTTGCTGTGCTGGAAACCTACGAGAGGGAGTATTTCCGCAAGGAATGGGATTACATCGCCCCGTGGATCGGCACAGCCGCCGCACAATTTCAGGCAGATGTAGTCCGCTCGGCCGAAAAGGCACTGAATTCGCTTCACCCGCGCCTGCATGCCGGGAGCGGAACCTTTACCGCCCAGAAGGCAGTCACCTACTATTTCCCCTATGATCGTCTGCAGCAGGTGTATGTATTGCCTTCAACCTTCATCCACCCGCATCTGCTAATGGACTGGAGTGAGGATACACTGACCCTTCCGCTGGCCGTGGATATCCCCGGCCTGCCTTACAGCGAAGCACCTCCGGAGGATCTGCTGCGCCAGTTGAAGGCGCTCGGTGATGGAAGCCGCCTGCGAATTCTAAAGCTGCTGTGGCAGGCTCCGCATTGCACGAAACAACTGGCCCCGCTTCTCGGCATCTCAGAAGCGGCTGTATCGAAGCAGTTGAAGCAACTGGTTGAGGCCGGACTGGCGGGTTCCGAGCGGAAAGGCAATTACTTGTTCTACTTCTGCAACAAGGAAGCCTTTGACAGTCTGATCAACTTGCAAAGGCAGTTTTTCGAACAATAACGCCGATTACTGAAAAAGGAGTTGTTTCTTTGTGTGGCAAACCGCAATCGCAACCGCAGTCAGGAACCAGAGATCCAATTTGAGAGCTTACCCCTGGACTTTTACCTTCGGTCATATTATTGAAGGAGGCTATCTTGTCCTAATTTCTTATTTCTCGTATTACTATTTGATCCGGGGCGAACTGGATGCGCAATTCTCTGTTTTTGCAGGCAGCAGCAACTACCTGGCCTATGTAATCATCGGAGGGGCACTAAGCATTTTCTCCACCAGCATGATCATGAATGTCTCCCGTGCGCTGATGACAGAATGGCGGGAAGGAACACTGGAAGCGCTGCTGCTCTCCCCCTCCAGACGGAACGGATATTTTCTGGGCAACGCCGCCCAGCAGCTGTACCGCAGCGGTTTTGAACTGGTCACGATCCTGTTGTTCGGATATCTGGCAGGCCTTCGGCTCCCCACCCCTCATCTGCTGTCGGTATTGACCAGCGGACTGCTTTTCTTGCTGTCCTGCTATGCGATAGCTCTGGTGCTGGGAAGCATCATGCTGTACACAAGAGATACATACATCGTACAAAACACTTTTTTCGCGGTAACTACGCTGCTCTGCGGATTTCAGTTCCCGCGGCAATATTTGCCCGGTTATCTGCAGCAGGCAGCCGAGATTTTTCCGCTGACCTCTGCACTTGAGCTTCTGCGCAGCAGTCTGCTCACCGGGGAGGAAGTTGGACTGCGTGATGTTCCCCTGGTCCTGCTGCTGTCGCTCCTTTACATCGCAGTAGGCTTATGGTGCAACCGGCGCGTGGAGCGTGGAATGTTTGAGCGATTTTAGCCAATGAAGGAGTGAATAGCAAATGATTCAAATGAATGAGGTTACCAAAACGTACGAAACGAGGAACAGAACCGGCTTATTCCGCTCCGAGCTAAAGAGAGTGACTGCCGTTAAAAACCTGTCGTTGAACATTGATAAAGGGGAAATTGTCGGATTGCTGGGCCTGAATGGTGCTGGCAAAACGACAACCATCCGTATGTTATCCACCCTGCTTGATCCCACCTCAGGGGATATTCAGATTGACGGCGTCTCTTTGGCCGGAAACCGGCGTGACGTGCAGCAGAAGGTCAACATGATTGCCGGTGGAGAACGGATGCTCTACTGGAGACTCACAGGAAGAGAAAACCTGCAATATTTCGGCAAATTATACGGTCTCAGTGCTTCCAAAATTCGTGTGGAATGTGATCGACTGCTTGCTGAAGTCGGCCTGACTGAAGCCGCAGACCAGCCTGTGGAGCAATATTCCAAAGGAATGAAGCAGCGCCTGCAGATTGCCCGCGGTCTAATCAATGACCCGCAATATTTATTTCTCGATGAGCCGACACTCGGGCTGGATGCGCCTATTGCCAGGCAGCTGCGGGGCACTGTGCGGCAGCTTGCCAAAGAGCAAGGCAAAGGCATCCTCCTGACCAGCCATTATTTGCAGGAGGTTGAAGAGCTCTGTGACCGGGTGTATGTACTGAATCGCGGCGAGCTGCTCCTGTGCGACAAGCCGGAGGCGATTGTCCGGCAGGTTGCCGGATCGCAGACCGCCCATCTCGATGTCATCGGTTGGGATGAAGCCATGCGCCCGCAGCTGCTGGAGCATCTGGGCCAGCTGGGCCATCCGGCAGAGCTTGCGGGCAGCTGCCGAAGCGATGAATCCTCATTTGGGAGCGATGCCTTCTACCGCATCTCCGTGCAGACCCCTTCCGCCGACAGGCTGATTACGGAGCTGCTGCCCTGGACCGCAGCAAACGGTCTGGTGATCACCGGTTTTTCCTGCGACAAGCCCAATCTGGAGGATGCGATCATTTTGCTCTCGGAAGGACGGGTGTCATGAGGCCCGGCGGTTTATGGTTGACGGTTGCAGCCGAGCTGCGCAAGCAGCACCAGAACCGTACGAAGGGCCGGACTGTGTTTTTCTCCCTGCTGTTTTGGCCGGCGCTCGCCTTTTTGACTTCCTATTATTCGATGAAGCCTTATCGCAGCGGAGAGGGCTCCATGCTCTCGCAGGTTATCCCTGACGGCAGAATCCCCCTTTTTTTACTGAGCGGTTATCTGGTCTTTCAGCTGTTCTGGACAGCGGTAGAGTCGGCATGGCTGTTCGAATTGGAGCGCAAAGGCGGAACGGTGGAGACCGTCTTCCTGACCCCGTCCTCGAAGATGGGTTTTCTGTACGGGCGTTCTCTGTATTCTCTGCTTCACGGCATCTGGATGTTCGCCTCCTTTTCACTGCTCACCTTCATCTTTGTAGCGGATATGTCCTCTGTAAACTGGCTCGCGCTGCTGATGGTCCTTCTGGTAACGCTGGCAGCGGCCATAGTCTGGGGAGCCTTACTCTGCGCGGTATCCTTGTTCTCCAGGGAATCTTCGTTTCTGTACTATATCTTCCAGGCACCGATGCAGCTGTTCGGGGGCGTGCGCATACCGCCTGCGGTCTTTCCGGCCTGGGCTACAGGCTTATCTGCACTGTTCCCGGTCACCTACAGCTTGATTCTGGTGCGCGGGGCACTATATAACGACATCGGCACAGGCTGGTGGTGGTCGCTCGTCATCCTGATTATCGGCAGCCTCGCGCTGATCGGCTGCACCCGCTACACGCTGCACCGGGCAGAAAGACATGCCAGAATGAAAGGCAACTGGACTTTATTTTGATACTATCGCAGCATTACACGTGGATAAGGATTTAGCTCACCTTAACCACAAGAAATACAGATAAAAACAGGCCAGCCGGGAATCGGGCTGGCCTGTTTCTATGCGTTGCGGGATCTTCCTCAGTTTGAGGTTTATTGCATTTCATCACAGATTCAATGGGCACCCATATGTCCCCAAAGTCCGTTAAAGAACGCTTTTACCTTTTTAGAATATTTGCCCCTTTCTTTATTCATCGAGGTGTACACAATTGGAATTCCGGCTTTGTTGCCCGTTTCTGATTCTGTCACAGACGTTTCTCCTGGTGCGACCGCTCCATATACATCCGGAATATTGCCTCTTAGCTCTGCCCGGATGGTGAATGATTGAACTGCATCCTGTTGTGAAGGCTGGTTAGAGCCTGTCAGCATACTCCCTACAGTCCAAACAGCAGCAAGCCATCCCGCAATATAGCGCTTCATATCCGAAACCTCCTAAGCCAAGTATTGTTAGATCCTGTTAACTATAGGATGGCTGGGAGTTCAAAAAATATGCAGCAGGATTAGAGCAGCGGGGGATCCGTATGTACATCCTTATCGGGATCCGTGGTTATCCAGCGTGTGAAGACAACCTTTAATCCCGCTCTTGTAGGAGCACAGACGAAGGGTCCCGCTTGTACACCGGACTCATAAGGAAAACGGGCGACCCGCAGGGTCCGCCAGGGATGCGACTGCGTTCTGGCTCTGATGATGACTGCATCCTTCATGCGCGAAGCGCGGAAAGTTACGGTCTCTCCGGCCCATTCTGCCACGGGAGACAACGACCAGTCGGAGTATCCGTCAGTTACAACTGCACCGGCATGAGGCACGCCATCATTCATCTCTATGCCTGCTTTAATCCAGACTGTAGGGCTATGCCACAGCATAATTCCCGCCTGATCGTATAGTTCCGTGATGTCCTGCAATGAAAAGCTGATCTCAACAGCTTCTCCCTCCTTCCATGGAGCCAGCAGTGCATGCCCGTTGTCATGCTGAAATTCATACATCGTTTTTTGCCAATAATCGCTGCCCTCTACTGCTTCGACAATCAATTGATCGCCCTGTACTGTATAGCTCTTCGGTTCATTGGTCCATATCCCATCCTGCCAGTTGTTCGTCTTTACCATTTAGGCACCTCCACTTTCCGCTTTCACATCAGCCATTAATTTGCTAGGCACAAATTACCATAACAACAATATAACCTAACATTGCGGTTGGATGAAGCTTATAAATGCTGTAAGTTAGATTCTGTGCAAATAAACCCGGCAGAAGAATCCGCCGGGCTTTGTGCTTAAATTTCTTTTATATAGTGAAAAATAATATATATAACGGCTTACAGGTTGACTCGATCTTTTACAAATCTGGATGCTCATGTTTCGCTTTCAGACGGTTCCAGCGGCGTTGTACTTCGTTCTCGAAGCTGCGCAGCGCAGGCTCGTTCTCAGGCTTCAGCAGATGGCGGGTTTTGCCCATCGTCTTCAGCCATGCGGAGACCTCCACCCGTTTATTCTTGTCTTCCGGATTATACGTAATGTTCGTCGCTCCTTGCTCTACTTCGTAGAGCGGGAAGAAACAAGACTCGACAGCCAGGGATACGATGTCGGTTCCATCCTTGTCTTCGGACATCCAGTTCAGCGGGCAGGCAATCAGAATCTTGCCATAGACCAGACCTTCATTCTGAGCATACCATTGTGCTTTGGCTGCTTTCTTCAGCAGATCCTGCGGGTAAGCCTCACAACCGGTGAACACATAAGGAATGTTCGTAGCCGCCATAATTTGCGCAGTGTCTTTATGCTGTGTTACTTTGCCCTGCTGGGTTTTCCCGATGCTGGATGTCGAAGTACGGTGTCCGAGCGGTGTAGAATACGATTGCTGTGCGCCTGTATTCATATAACCTTCGTTATCGTACTCCACGATGATCATCTTGTGGCCGCGCAGCGCTGCACCGATGGCCGGTCCCATACCGATATCCATCCCGCCATCGCCGGTAACCATGACAAAGGTAAAGTCCTCTTGCAGGCCCAGTCCATCCAGCTCGCCGCGGCGTTTGCGTTCCCAGAACATTTCCACGACACCGGACAGCGTAGCTGCACCGTTCTGGAAGAGGTTATGGATAAACGTCGATTTGTGGGAGGAGTACGGATAACCTGTTGTGGTTACCATTGCGCAGCCCGTGTGGTAGAGCGCTACGATATCTCCTTCAATCCCTTTGAAGAACAGCTCCAGGCCCGAGAAAATACCGCAGCCCGGACAAGCACCATGACCCGGTGACAACCGTCTAGGCTTCTTCATCAGGCTACGGACCGGAGGCACCTTCACACTCAGCTTGCCGGTCACTTCATCCTGCTTCACCGTAATCAGGCCGGTCTTGAGCGACTCGAAATTCATCGGTTTCAGCAAACGTTTCGGAGCTTTTTCCGCTTCACCAGGATTATGTCCATAATAATCGAACGGCACTTCTACGCGATCCGCGACCACAGCGTCCATGGCGAGCTGGAAGAAATGATGTCCATCTTCAGCAAAGAAATCCTTACCGCCCAGCCCATAAATGCGGCTGATTACCTTGGTAGTGGTGTTGCCGTAAGTGAACAGGGCCGCCTTAATTTCGTTGACCATATTGCCGCCGTGTCCGCCAACAGAGTCAGCGCGGTCCCCGACAGTGATCGCTTTAACATTCTTCAACGCTTCGGCAATTTGCTTCTGCGGGAAAGGACGAATCATATTCGGCGAGATCGCACCGGCTTTGATGCCTTGCAGGCGAAGCTGATCTACCACGTCCTTGATAATTTCGGAAGCGGAGTTCATCAGGAATACCGCTACGTCGGCATCCTCCATCCGGTATTCCTCAATCATAGGGTAATGGCGTCCGGTCAGCTCAGCAAATTCCTGGGCGATTTCCTCGAACACTTCACCGGCATTGTACATCGCTACCGATTGCTGGTAACGGTTGTTGATATAATCCGGTTCATTCATATAAGGGCCTACCGTAACCGGATTGTTGCGGTCCAACGTATCGGTAAAACCGGTTGGCGGCTGTTCGCCTACGAACTTCTGAACATCCTCGCGGTGGGCGAAAGCCTGCACACGGCGTTTCTGGTGGGAGGTGAAATAACCGTCAGAAGCAACCATAACCGGAAGACGGACCTTGGCATGCTCTGCCAGCTTCAGTGCCATCAGGTTCATGTCGTAGACGGACTGCGGATCACGGCACATCAGGATCGGCCAGCCGGTGTTCAGGGCAAAATACAAATCCGAATGGTCGCCATGAATATTCAGCGGACCGGAAATGGAGCGGCAGACCAGGTTCATGACCATAGGCATCCGCGTACCGGCTTGTACAGGCAATTGCTCCAGCATGAACATATAGCCTTGAGCACTGGTCGCGTTGAATACACGTCCGCCTGCTGTAGAAGCACCATAACAAATCCCTGCCGAGCTGTGCTCGCCGTCCGAAGGAACCAGCATAATATCATGCTGTCCGCTTGCTTTCATCGTATCAAGGAACTGGGCAACCTCCGTCGACGGGGAGATCGGGAAATAACCCATGACATGGTAATTAATCTGATGTGCGGCATATGCCGCCATTTCATTTCCTGATTCATACAGGAATTTCTGTTCCACCTTGGCGGAACCTACTTCTTTTTCATAATCAATAGCCACTGTTCATTCCACCTTTCTTCAGAAGATTAAGACTGCGGTATAAGATCGAATTGATGGTGCACCGTATGACTGTCCGCATAACCTTCCTTCTCACGCAGAATGGACAGCGCAGAGGTCGGACAGGCGCCTACACATTTCAGGCAGCCCTTGCAATATTGATAGTCAATGCCCAGCAGGAACATTTGCGAGCGGCCTTTACGGTCGAGCCGTTCTTCCCAGACAAAACACTGATCGGGGCAAACGGTATCGCACTGTGCACAGTGGATGCAGGATTCATTCTCATATGCAGGAATCATTCCGGAACGGGAAATACTCAGATTCTTGAGGAAGCTGCTGCCCGGGTTAATGATGGTACCGCCCATCGGCTGGGTCTCATAGCCCAGCGCTGAAATGTCGGAACGTACATATTCCGGCATGCTGTCGCCCTCCGGCAGCTCAAAATCCATAAACTTCACTTCATTGAAGCCCCGTTCAAAGGTGGTAATCGCCGATTGTACTGCTTGCGGATATTTTTTGCCAAGAGATTTCTCAATTACGCCCTTCATGGTTTCGGTATCCAGGAAAGGACAAAGCCGGAACAACGCACCCAGCATCGCCATATTGACCCGGTTCTTTTCTTTCAGGGCAATGCTTGTCGCATCGATCACCGCGATCGTGCCTGCCTTCATCTTGAGCAGCTCTTTCAGCTCCTCCGGCGTCTTGGCCGAATTCACAAGAACGGTACTGTGCTCATAAATGCCGCTGGTCACATTGACGGTTTTGGCCAGTGCTTCATGGAAAACCCCAACGACGTGTGGACGCTCAACCGGCGAAGTATCGCGGATATGTGTGTCCAAATCACAGAAACGGATATGGGCCTTTACTGCTGACCCCTTCTTCTCCGAGCCGTAAGACGAAAAACTGACGCCGTTCAGACCTGCGCCCACCACGCCCGCTTCCGCGAGCATCTTACCGGCCAGATTCGCTCCCAGCCCTCCAATGGACTCCAGACGAATCTCAAAGAAACCGAGATCGTTCAATTTTGGTAATTGTACCACCGACATAACCCCTTCCTTAGTGTCAAGTAGAATAACATCCTTTTGACTTTTTCAACGATTGTAACTTGAATTTGCAAGTCGCGAAGTGACATATCTTGCATTTTCCACGCTTTGGGAATCACATTTATTTATGGATTTTAGTTGATTTCTTTATACGCGACAGGGTGGCGTTACTTTAATAGAAGGTAATCTGCCATACAAGCAACAATATATGAAAATTGTGTGAAAAATCCGTGTTTCCCAAGGTTTTTGTGGATACAAGGTCACCCTTAATTTAGCAATAAAATTAAAAATTAAGATGTTAAATTTATCACATTAAACATGATAAAAATCACAGGTAGCATACTCTTCCCAGCGAAAAACGGGTCTGAAAATTACAAAAGCCCATCCGGTGATGGGCCAGGATTGCTCTAATCCTCAAAGGTTTAGTAAGTCCACCAGTTACCCGACATCACAATCATCGAGAACAGCTTGATGCTGTCTTCGTAGTAATCTTCCGCTGCGCTGCCTGCCGTATGGCTCCAAAGTGAATTCAGCCAGCTCTGGTTAGCCGAAGAGGTCATGGCACTTACACCGAACGGAGCATAAAAAGCACCGCTGTTGTAGCTTCCGAAGGTAGTCCCACTTAGCTTGTAGCCATCCTTAATATTGCCCGGCGTATTGCTGACTTTAGTCTTGATCCAGCTGTTGAGCTGGTTAAGCTGGGACAAGGCTCGGTTGTCTCCCGAGATCAGGTAATCAGTTGTAATCCGCCATGGGGTACGACAGGAATTATAGTTATAGTGCCCGTCGTTGGCATCCTCAAGGAAGTTGGCTGGCGCCGGTTTGTATACCCCTCCAGAGTAGACCACGAAGTCGGGCAGCAAACCGGTGGTAGAGCTATAGCCTGTATACAGGCTGTTGATGATCGTATAGGTTTTATCTGCAACATTTTTCCAGCGGGTATCTCCGGTTGCTGCTTGAAATGTCTTTAAATGACTCAGCATAAAGTCCGATGGCCGGGTAGCGGTATTGTAAGAGCCGCTGTTCGCCCAATCGCCGAGACGGATGGTCCACTGCGTCTGATTGATTTCATCGTCCATAATTGCATTAATAATATGATTGGCTGCCTGCAGATAGTTAACTGTGCCGCCGCTGCCCCACTGTTTGTCTGCGAGCAGGAGCGAGTAGGCGATATCCATATCACCGTCCGTAGCAGAATCTTCCCCCTCGATATTCTCAAAGCTGCTGTTCTGCTTCCACGACATCAGGTAAGGATTAAGAGAGCTGGGATGTTCGGTGTAATAATTATACAGTCCGTCAAAATAAGTCTGTGCGTTGCTGTCATAACCACCCATAAGTACCGTGAACAGCATACCGTAGCCATGGGCTTCGGAAACGGTTTCGCCAGCCGAATTATATTTTACGTAATATTTTCCTGTGCCTGCCGGTTTCAGATAAGCCGCTTTCCAGGCATTCCATTTTGTTTTTACCGAGTTGTCCATACTTGTCTGTGTGACATGGTTAGGCTTGATTGTACCGCTCGTATAAGTCGTATGCTGAGGGAAAGGTTTGTTTACAGCAGCAAATGCGGAACCAGCCGGCAGGATAAGTAGCGCCAGACAGAGTAACAAGAAGCTATTCCAGCCAAGTTTATGCTTGCCTCGTCTTTTCATAAATGATTCACTCCTCAATAGTAGAATAAGAATCAATTGCGAAAATAAACCGGCGAAACCAGAGCTCCCCCCTCTCAAATGGATCAATGAAACTTTCCGACAGCAGCAATGAAAGTTAAATCGTTTTAACTTTCATGACAAAATAGATAATTCAGTTTCCTGAATTCGTCATGAAAGTAAGAACATCTTTAATATATAATCCCTGTTATTTTCTGTCAATCAGTATCGTGTCTTGCATACTGAAATCAAAAAGCTGCCCCCATCGCAGTTGCCTGCAGGGGACAGCCCGTCCATCACATTCTATTTAAAAAGCCTCTTCTACTCGATATCCTGCTGCATATGCTCAGCGATCAGCTGCTGCTTGCGGTCCCACACCTGCTCGCTGAGATTCACGCGGTACACTTCAGGATTGAGTTTGCGCAGATATTCAGGCCAGAACAGGTCGAGCTGCTCCTGATGGTAGCGGCGGATCTCATCCAGCTCCGGTAATTTATAAACCTGGAAACCATTGACGTAGATTGGCTCCAGCATCGGCAGCGCTTCGTAACGGTCCACATGCTTCTTCATATACGGATGCAGCGGATTAAACAGTTTCAGCCGGGCACCGCTGCGCGGGCCAGTTTCTTCAGGGAAGCTGATATAATCAGCCAGCGCCTTGCCATTGGTGCCGACAATCCGGAACACTTCCTTCTTGCCTGGCGTAGATACTTTTTCGGGGTTGGAGGAGATTTTGATCGTCGGTACCATTTCACCGGAAGGGGACTCAATCTCCACCAGCTTGTACACTCCGCCGAGGGAAGGCTGATCGGATGCCGTAATCAGCTGTGTTCCCACACCCCAGGTATCTATGGCAGCTCCCTGTGACTTCAAGTTCATGATCGTGTTCTCATCGAGATCATTGGAAGCGACGATCTTGACATACTGCAGTCCGGCTTCATCGAGCATCTTGCGTGCCTGGCGTGACAAATAGGCCAAGTCTCCGCTGTCGAGCCGGATGCCGTTCATACGTTTACCCTCTGCCTCCAGCTTCTTCGCGGTGTTAATCGCATGCGGCACACCGCTGCGCAGCGTGTCAAATGTATCCACCAGCAGCGTAACACCATCCGGCAGCACCTTGGCATAAGCATCAAACGCCTCCTGTTCGCTGGGGAAGCTCTGCACCCAGGAATGGGCATGTGTGCCCTTCGTGGGTATGCCGAACATTTTGCCGGCCAGCATATTGGAGGTGGCATGGAAGCCGCCGATATAAGCTGCACGTGCTCCCCACACCGCTGCGTCGGCTTCCTGAGCACGCCGCGTGCCAAACTCCAGCAGAATATCATCCGGCGCCACCTGCTTGATACGGGAAGCTTTGGTGGCGATCAGCGTCTGATAGTTCATGAAGTTCAGGATGGCTGTCTCCACAAGCTGAGCCTCCATGATCGTACCTTCCACACGGATCAGCGGCTCATCGGGAAAGACAAGCGCTCCTTCCTTCATGGAATGAATGCTGCCCTGGAAATGAAACTGCAGCAGCTCCTCCAGAAAAGCAGGTGCATAATTCTCCTCCTGCTCAGACAAGTAACGGATGTCTTCCTCAGTGAAACGCAATTCACTGATGTACTGAGCGATTCGCTCCAGGCCCGCGAACACAGCGAAGCCGTTCCCGAAGGGAAGCTTGCGGAAATAGGCTTCGAATACAGCCTTACGTTTATGGCTTCCATTCACCCAGTGGGCGTACATCATATTAATCTGATATTTGTCCGTATGTAGAGCAAGCTCTCTCCTCAAATCCTCATCTCCTAGTATCTTCACTGCTGCATCTGCAGGTGCTATAGTTCTCTCTATTTTGCGGTAACTACTTTTGCTCCAAGGCTGCCCCGGAAATGGCCCAGCGCCCAGACGTGCCCATCGGCATTAAAGCTCGCCACAGCGTCTTCGTGTATGATGATTTCAAAACCTTTGTTATATGCATCCACTGCAGTATGCAGCACACAAATATCTGTACATACCCCTATCAGATGAAGTTCGGCAATCCCGCGTTCACGCAGTTTCAGCTCCAAATCCGTGCCGCTAAAGGCGCTGTAACGGGTTTTGTCCATCCAATAGATATCTTTCTGGTTCGCTTCATATATGTTATGCAGCTCCCCATACAGCTCACGCCCCCGGCTGCCGCGCAGATTATGCTCTGGAAACAGTTTGCTCTCCGGATGATAAGGATCATTGGCTTCATGTAAATCTACCGCCATCACCACGAAATCGCCACTCTTCACAAATTGCTCTGTCAACTGGTTCACTCTGGACGCAATGTCTATGCCGGGCTGTCCAACAGGCAGGCTGCCGTCAATAAAATCATTGGTGAAATCGATCACGATCAATGCCTTCATCTAGTGACCTCCTTAATCTGCTTTAAGTATAAATTGATAATAATGGCTCGTGGTCCGTAAACATATAGAGCTGGGCAGGGCGCTGGGAGTATTGGTTGGAGCTGAGCGGATTGCCTGCTTCATCGCTCACTTCTTTTAATATACCCTGCCGGCTGCGGGTTGACGTAATTTTGCGGATAAAGTTCGGTTCTTTAAATTCCGGCACTACGGTCTGAATGACCTGATATAACTCGCTCAGCGTAAAATGCCGCGGTAAAAACTGTCTGGCTATCGTCGTCTGCAGCATTTGCTGCTGAATCCGCAGATAGGCGTCGTTAATAATATCACGGTGGTCAAAAGCCAGCTCCAGCTCTTCAAGCGCTTCCTGCAGCGTAAACAGCCCTACCTCACCCGCGTCATCGGAGGCTTGTCTCTGCTCCAGCATCCACTCCTCCACAAGTGCGAAAAAGGCGTGGCTGATAATCCAGCCGCGCGGATCCCGGCCCGGTGTACTGTAGACACCAAGGTATTCCAAATGTCCGCCGTCCACACCGGTTTCTTCCTTCAGTTCACGTGTGGCTGCATCATATATAGATTCATCTTCCTGGCAGAAGCCACCCGGCAAGGCCCACATGCCCTCGCAAGGCCATTTCTTCCGACGGATCAGCATGACTTTCAGTTCGCGCAGCGGAAGCGTCTTCGTGACCGTCTTCCGTTCCCGTTTGGTCAGGGTAAACATGACAATATCGGCCGGAACTCCGTCCGGTGTACGGTACTTTTTGGCGTTATAGTTTTGTTCCGCGTTCTCGCTCACTCTAGATCATCCTTTGCTGCAGCTTTAATTTAACTGTTCGTATCTTTTAATGTACCAAACCTGAACTTCTAAAATCAATTAATTATGATGTCCTACCTGAAAAAAGGGACGGATCTGCATCCGCCCCCCGAAATTTATTTAATCACCGCATGTGGACGGAGGCGCTTCAGTGCCGGCTTCCACATTGATTTTTTCCGATACGGTGTCTCGGATTACAGAAATAACGAGCTGCAGCAGATAGTTAATATCGCTCTGGCTCTGCTGAAATTCGTTCACGACCGGTATGCCGTCAATTTCATCCTGCAGCACTTCAATTTCACGCTCAATCTTGGCCACCATCTCTTTATTCTTGAAGCTCTCAAAGGCCACAATCTCCTTCTGCTTCTTCTTGATCGTGGCGATCAGTCCCTGCACCCGTTCATGATTCAGAATCTTTTGCTCGGCCTGCTGGAAATGCTGCACCTCTTCACTTGTCGAAATGAGTGAAGCGAGCTCCTTGGCTTTGCCCATAATATCCTCGCGCACGATCAGATCGCGGGTATTGTAGGTCGGCATGCCGTATTCGTTCAAACGCGGTTCTTCCTGGCTCACTGACATCGCTCCATTCCTCTATAATTAGAGGACAGCCGCGGCTTCCGCCACGCAATCCCCTTTAATGTACCATGTTTTCGTATCGGTAATTCTGACTTGCACCAAACTGCCGATGAGATCCTTCGAACCTTCAAAATGCACCAGTTTGTTGGCGCTGGAACGGCCTGAAAGCACTTGAGCGTTATTCTTGCTCTCCCCTTCCACCAGCACCTCGACCAGTTCGCCCAGCATCCGGTCATTGCTGATCCGGCTCTGCTCTTTAATGAGGTCATTCAGCCGCTGCAGGCGCTCGCTCTTCACCTCGGCGGGTACATTATCCTCCATCGCGGCCGCAGGCGTACCCTCGCGCGGTGAATAAATGAAGGTATAAGCCATATCATATCCTACTTCACGCACCAGCGACAGTGTTTCTTCGAATTGGTCCTCGGTTTCACCGGGGAATCCCACGATGATATCCGTCGTCAGCACGGCAGCAGGCACACTGGCCTTAATCTTGCGGACAAGCTCCAGGTAAGCCTCGCGTGTGTATTTACGGCTCATTTTCTTCAGAACAGCAGTACTTCCGGACTGTACCGGCAGGTGAATATGCTCTGCGAGATTTCCGCCTTTTCCCAGTACTTCAATCAATCTATCGTCAAAATCGCGGGGATGCGAAGTCATGAAGCGGATGCGCGGAATGTCGATCTTGCGCATATCGTCCATGAGGTCCCCGAATGTATAATCCAAATCCGTAAAATCCTTGCCGTATGCATTCACATTCTGCCCCAGCAGAGTTACTTCCTTAAAGCCCTGACGGGCCAAGTCCCGAACCTCGGCGATGACATCCTCCGGACGGCGGCTGCGCTCCTTGCCCCGCGTAAACGGTACGATGCAGTAGGTACAGAACTTATCACAGCCGTACATGATATTCACCCAGGCACGCATCCCCTCCCGTTTCTTCGGCAGGTTCTCGATGATGTCGCCTTCCTTGGACCAGACTTCCACTACAAGCTCCTTGCTATAAACCGCTTCCTTAACAAGCTGCGGCAGCCGGTGGATATTGTGCGTGCCAAAGATCATGTCAACGAAGCCGTATTTGGACATGATGCGGTTAACCACGCCTTCCTCCTGTGACATGCAGCCACAGACCCCAAGCAGCAGACCCGGCTTCTCGAGCTTCAGCGTCTTGAGATGGCCCAGCTCCCCGAACACCTTATCTTCGGCATTCTCGCGGATCGCACAAGTATTCAGCAGAATAATATCAGCCTCATTGCGGTCTTCGGCAGCGAGATAACCCATTTGCTCCAGCATACCTTTCATCGTTTCCGTATCATGCTCGTTCATCTGGCAGCCGTAGGTGGCGATGAAATAATAATGCTGTTTGTGGCGGTTTATCTCCCGGAACTGCTCCATGGCCTGATTTGTATCGGTATCTTCAAAGTTGATAACTTCTATTTCCTGCTTGCCCCTGCGCTTGCCCTCTTTGTAGTCCGGGTTGGAATTGATCTGTACGGTACGTCCTTTGATTCTATACGTAGTTTTGCCTTCTTCTTCACTGATGACTTTGGCATCAGAAAAATCAAAATACTTCGAGTAATCTTTCGAACCACCCTTGCCGAATTTTAAGTCCGGTGAGTTATTCCCCATTGTCATTATTCCACGTCCTTTATATTGAAGCTTTGTAAAATAAACTCTAGAATTTTATTCTTGCTAATAAAAAATTATAGCATAAGGATAAAATGCAATCCAAGTTTAACAATTTTAAAAGGCAATCTGGTAGAATAAATTAAATCCCCTGATACAATTAGAATTCTACATACTAATAAACCCTCCTACTTTAATAAGTAAGAAGGTTCGTCTATAATAATTATTTCGTACATTTATTATCTGCGGATATACATCCGTAAATAGACCAAATCGAACTTGGAATCCTTGACGCAAATACAGTAAAACATCTTCATAGCTGCACATCATCTCCCCTGAAAAGTATTGCTTATTCCAAGTTTAGCAAAGCACCGCTACACATACGTTACACATTTCTACAAAAAACCACATATTACGATAAAATATTATATATTTTTCAGATATAATCATTATATAACGCAACGTAGAGGGGTACAGTAATGGCTTATATTTCAAGGGATGACATCGATATCCACTATGAATACAACACGGCAAAAAACACCAGTGACCGCACAGAAACCTTGGTACTTATCCATGGTCTGGGATTTGATCTGAGAAGCTGGGACTTTATGGTTCCATATATGACTGACAACTACCATATTGTAAGATATGATCTCCGGGGTCATGGATTAAGCGGAAGCTCCAAGACTACCCTTGATAAACTGGCCGCATTATTTGTCGAAAATTTGCGAATGCTGCTGGATGATCTCCAGATTCAAACCTTCCATATCATCGCCCATGGGGCAGGGAGCATTATCGCCCTGTATTTTGCCAAAGCGTATCCGGATCGAGTAAGAAGCACTGTTCTTTTGTCGCTTCCCTTGTTCAATTCGTCGGGGACAGCCAATAAATATAAGGACTACCGCAAAAAGCTGATGACTTATCAATCCATGCTGGCGCTTGCAGACCACGTGATTCCTAACGCGACCCTTTATCCGCGCCATAGCGCTGAAACGGAAGCGCTGTACAGTGCTTTTGCCAAAGTCACCTTTGACGTTTATCTGGAACTGCTGGATTTCTTTGCTTATGCACATAACGAGATTATGGATCTGTTCAAACAGCATACTCATCCGACATTAATGTTGACTGGGGAACAGGACCCGATGTATCCTCCCTATCTGTCCAGCCTGATTGCATACGCCAATCCGAATTGCCGGTTTATGACCTTATACAATGCATCCAACATGGTTTTTTATGACCAGCCGGAGGAAACCTTTAAACAAATTGAAGTCTTTCTGAAGAGTAAGTGGATAAACAGGGCTCCTTTGGACCCTTTGCTGTTGAATTTGCATTCCGAATTTCTGGACATGGTTAACAATAATCCGGCCGGTAACGCCCCATCCATACAATTGAAGATCAATTTACTCAACAGATTTACGGTTGCCGTAGATGATATTCCGATTATTAGTGGCTGGGGAAGGAGAAGCGCCAAGGATTTGCTGATTTATTTGCTGCTGAATCCCGTTGTCACCAGAGACCGGCTCTGTGAAGAATTATGGCGGGATATGGACCTTGTCAAAGCCAGAGGTCAGCTTCGGGTATGCCTTACCCATCTGAAGCAGCTGCTGAACAATGAGGTCACGAAGCTGATCTACAGCGATAAACAGCAAATTTCCCTGCAGACTGCTGTGGACTCCGATGTGCTGACTCTGCTGGCGGAGATTAACCGGGCTAATAAGGAAACTAATCCTGAACTGAAGGAACCACTGATTCATTCTGTTTTTGCGCAGATCCAGCCTGACCTATTCAGAAATCTAAACCAGGAATGGAACCTGCACCTGAGAGTCAAAATGGAGATTCAACTGGTTACACTTGCCCAGCAGCAATCAGATTATCTCGCGTCTCAAGGCAAGTTCACTGCGGCTATAGCGTTTTTAAAATATGTACTTTTATTTAATGCGGAAGAGTTCGATGCCTACGAACAAATTGCTAACCTGTATGAACAAAATCATCAAAAGCATGAAGCGAAGAAATGGCGGCTCAAGGCGGAACAACTGCAGCAGACCAAAAGTATGTAAATTGTTAAATCATCATTGCTTCGTTAAATAGACACAGGCATTGTTGCCTCCGTATCCATGGCTTGTAATCAGTACTTCGGATGTGGCTTTCGGGAGAGTCTTTGTGATTAATGGAAGATGCTCATAGCCATGTTGATCTGTCCGGATGGTTCCGGGAATAAAATGATGCTGAAAGCCGAGCAAGGAGGCAATAATCTGTGCCAGGCCGCTAACGCTGAACGGATGGCCGATCAGCCCTTTGATCGAGGTCAGCGGTACTTCATGCTGAAAGATATCCCTGGAGACTATATCCTCGATTCTATCATTCGCGTCGTAACCCAAGGCCTGGCTGTTAAAATAGTCAGGTCTTCTGTTGCCCAGCACATCATTTACCGCCTGCTTCATATTCCTTCCGGTTTTGTCCTGGCCATTCACCGATTCAGCGTCATTATTCGTAGACACGGCATCTATATACCCATAAATAGTTGCATTGCGGCTAAGCGCATGTTCTTCGGTTTCCAGAATCAGGCTGGCAGCCCCCTCCGACAGTATGAAGCCTTTGCTTTTTTTGTTGAAGGGCGATCCGGAATTCCTGATGTCTTGATTGAATGGCAGCGCTCTTATCTTCCCGAACCCGTACACCGTCACTTTATTGTTGCTGCTATCCGCTGCACCTACAATCGCCGTGTTTATCTTTCCACTTTGCAGATACAGCATGGCGTCCTCCAGCGCTTCAAGTCCGGCAGTGCAGCCGGTCGTTACCGTCTTCGAGATTCCTGTCAGATGAAAAAAGCTGGAGATGGAGGAAGCCAGACTGTGATAATGCACCAACCCGCAGCAGTAAACGGGCATTTCTCTGAACTTGCCGGCAGATGCGTAATGGACCATTTCCTCCAGCGGAGTTGTACCGCCCATGGTGGTCCCAAAGAATACCCCCGTCTTATTGCCAGGGTCCGTCAGATCTAGTCCAGCCATCGCTAGTGCTTCGGCGCTTGTACTAATGGCCAGCTTGGAGATTCTCGGCAGAACCCGGTACTGCTTATCCTCCAGCGTCCCCAAATCCCCAAGAATTTCACCAACCCATAAAGGCTCCTGATTCGGTGTAATATCATTTCTTGCCGTGAAATCATACTCGCCGCTGATCAGATGATCCAACAAATCGTTGTTGTTCTCTCCGTTAGGAACCTTCACACCAAAACCGGTAATTGCTATTCGCTTATTCATCGTTCCCCACCCTTTTCCTGATAATTAATAAAAAGAAAACACAAAGAGGACTTCTCCCACCTGCGCGTTTTGGATGCTCCGTCCAAAACTCTCCCATGCGGTTGAAGCCCTCTCTGCTCATAATTGCCTTCCTCCTAAAGTTAGCCGGCTGCCGTTCAGTTCAGTGTCTTTGTGGACTCGGACGTAAACGGGATGATCTCATTCATTCTGCCGCTTTGCACTTTGGCCGGCCACTGCGGATCACTGATCAGCGCTCTGCCGACCGCTACCAGATCAAATTCCGCTTGTTCCAGCTTTTCCAGCAGGCGTTCGATGTTATCTTCCTCATTTTCCTCCTTCACCGCACTGGTGAACTCGCTGTTGAGACCTACAGAACCTACCGTGATGGTTGGTTTGCCGGTGATTTTCTTCGTCCAGCCGGCCAGATTCAGCTCGGAGCCTTCGAACTCCGGCAGCCAGAAGCGGCGTGTGGAGCAGTGGAAGATATCGACTCCGGCATTGCTGAGCGGTGTCAGGAAACGGGACAGCTCTTCCGGTGTTTGGGCAAGCTTGGCAGAGTAATCTCCGCTCTTCCATTGCGAGAAGCGCAGCACAATCGGGAAATCCGGTCCAACCGCACGGCGGCAGGCATCAATAACCTCGACAGCAAAGGTAGTCCGCGCTTCAAGATCACCGCCATATTGATCGGTGCGCTGATTGGTCTTCTCCCAGAAGAACTGGTCGATCAGATAACCATGTGCCCCATGCAGCTCAATGCCGTCAAAACCGATCCGCTTGGCGTCTACGGCCGCCTGGGCAAAAGCAGCGATGATACCGTCGATCTCCTGCTGCGTCATCGGCTCTGTAATCTGCTGGCCGGCCAAATTCAGCCCGGATGGACCAATCGGCAGCGCTTCGGCATTCGGCAGCTCGCCAATGTTGCGGGCCATGCCGACATGCCAGAGCTGCGGAATGATTTTGCCGCCGGCGGCGTGAACTTCTTCCACAACCTTAGTCCAGCCGGCCAAAGCAGCCTCTCCGTGAATATTCGGAATGTTCGGATGGCTGACGGCTGATGGATGGTTGATCGCTGTGCCTTCGGTTACAATCAGGCCTACACCACCCTCTGTCCGTTTACGGTAATACTCGGCAACCGCTTCGGTTGCTACCCCGTTCGGTGAATATGCCCGGGTCATTGGCGCCATTACGATCCGGTTTTGAAGTGAAAGCGTTCCAACCTGAAAAGGTGTAAACAATTTATCGGTATTCATATACTACCTCCATTTAATAATATAATTACTTTAAGTAAGGATATTATGACGCTAGTTGAAGGCAAATGCAAATCCTGGCAGCAGATCTTCAGGACAGCCGCTGCTGCGCAAAAAACCGGACAAAGGCAGATAATCTGCCCATGTCCGGTTGTCCTTCGCTATGAAGTGTATTTTATAACTCCAGGATGCCGGCTTTGGGTGTAACATGGAAAGCCGCCGCCAGATCCGCCAGCTGGCGGTCGGTAATTTTCTGTTTGATTTCTCTGCCACCGATCAGGTTATAGACAATCGCCGCTTTCTCAATCGTTTCCACCAGACCAAAGGTAGCATCCATCGTGCCGCCGGTCACAAAAATGCCATGCTGCGGCCAGATAACTACCCGGTATTCCTTCATTTTATCGGCTGTGGCGCGGCCGATTTCACTGCTGCCGGGAACGATCCAAGGAATAACACCCACGCCGTCCGGGAAAACCACCAGACATTCGGTGCACATTTCCCATAAGGTTTTGGTGAATTTCAGCTCATCCAGATCATGCGTGAAGGTCATGGCAATGACATTGGTAGCATGGGTATGCAGTACGATCCGGTGGTTGGGGTCCACCTTCAGGCGCTCTATATGGCTCATGAAATGGGAAGCCAGCTCGCTCGTCGGCACGGCGTTGTTGCGCAGACCCCAGAGCACTTCTACACTCTCGCCGCTGTCCGTGACACGCAGCACACCGAGATTGGCTTCCGGGTCTTTGATCACATTCCGGAAATATTTGCCGGAGCCGGTGACGATGAAATATTTGCCAGCCAGCTCAGCGACCGGGAAGGTCAGGTTAATCGTCCGCAGCGGCTCCCGTACGTTAATGTATTTAGCAACCTCATCCTCTTCCAGCAAATAGCTAACGTTACCGCCGTTCAACTCATCCCAGCCGAGCGACCACATGTGATGGGTAATCTCCGACATTTCCTGAATAAATGGCGCCTCGATGCCGGCAATGTATCCTTTGGACTTCATTACGGATGTACTCATATGTCTTCTCTCCTTTATATACACTGCTTAATGTAGTCACGTCTTGGTTAGCCGTTGCCTATCTTGCCGCCAGCACTTCCTGCTCGTAGCTCTTGACCTCAGCCAGCCATTGTTCACGGACCGGTGTATTCTGCGAAGCGCAGTAATAATCCCAAACCGCGCCAAATGGATAGGACTTAAATTCTTCGACAAGTGCGAGCCGGGAAGTGTAATCACCGGCCAGTTCAACAGCCTTCAGCTCCGCTACTGGTTCCAGCATCGCACGCAGCAAGGCTTTGATCGTGTTGCGTGTGCCGATAACCCATGCCGCAATATGATTGATACTGCCGTCGAAGAAATCCAGACCGATATTCGTGCGCGGCAGTAAATCTCCGCGGACCAGCTCCCGGGCAATCTCCAGCAGTTCATCATCCATGGTCACCACATGGTCACTGTCCCAGCGGACCGGTCTGCTGACATGCAGCAGCAGCTGCTCGCTGAACATCAGAATGGAGGACAGCTTATTGGAAATCACTTCAGTCGGATGGAAGTGACCGGCATCGAGGCAAATCGCTTTGCCCCGGGTCAGCCCGTAGCCCATATAAAATTCATGCGATCCGACCACATAGCTCTCCGAGCCGATGCCGAACAGCTTGCTCTCCACGGCATCAATATTATACTGTGGATCAATCTCTTCGCTGAACACTTCATCCAGCGATTCTTTCAGCCGTATCCGCGGCGCCAGCCGGTCCACCGGGGTATCCTTATAACCGTCAGGCACCCAGAAGTTGGTGACGCAGGGTTGTCCCAGCTCACGCCCGAAATGTTCGGCGATCCGCCGGGAAGCCTTGCAATGTTTAATCCAGAAGCTGCGGATGGCTTCGTCTGCATGGCTCAAAGTGAACCCGTCTGCCGCATTCGGATGGGAGAAGCAGGTCGGATTAAAATCAAGTCCAAGCCCCTGCTCCTTGGCCCAGTCTACCCACGATGCAAAGTGGCGCGGTTCCAGTTCGTCCAGATCCACCTTTTCGTCTGTATCAGCATAAATTGCATGCAGGTTGACCTTGTGCTTGCCCGGAATCAGCGATAAGGCCTTCTCCAAATCCTGACGCAGTTCCTCTGGTGTGCCGGCGCGGCCGGGATAACTTCCGGTTACGGCAATCCCGCCGCTAAGCTCCTTATCCTTAAACAGAAAACCTCTAACGTCATCTCCCTGCCAGCAGTGCAGTGAAATCTTGATCTGTGCCAGCTTCTCCAGTACTTCATCCACATTAATGCCATGAGCGGCGTACAGTTTCTTGGCTTCGTTATAGCTGTTCATGATGCTCTGATCCATGGCGCATCCTCCTAAAAGTTTTGTGAGCATCTGCTCCATCGGTTTACTTCGGGCAAAACCCGCTTCCAAAGCGGAGCTTATGCGCCTTCACTTGTAGCCGTTTCCGCTGCATTCAGCTCCTCCCAGCGGACCAGCAGCTCGCCAAGCTGCGGCATAGGCCGGGGTAGATAGGATTTGATCTCAAACGATTGCCCGATCAGTGTTCTGGCCTCGTGGATGTCCGCGACCTTGCCCGACTGAATCAGCTGCACCGCAATATTTCCCAGTGCGGTGGCTTCAGTGGGTCCTGCAAGGACCTCCTTGCCGATTACGTCTGCGGTCAGCTGGCACAGCAGCTCGTTGTTCGCTCCACCGCCGACGATTTGCAGCACTTCGATGGCTGTGCCAGTAAGCGCTTCGAGTTCTTCCAGATAGCTGTGATAGGATAACGCCAGACTGTCAAAGATGCAGCGTGCCAGTTCACCCGGCGACTGCGGAACAGGCTGGCCGCTCTCGGCACAGAATAGGCGGATTTCTTCTATCATGTTATCCGGATTCAAAAAACGCGGATCATTGCAGCCAATCAGGCTGCGGAACCCTTCAGCGGCAGCGGCCTGTTCAGCCAGCTCAGCAAAGCTGTAGCGGCTGCCGTCCAGCCTGCGCACCTCCTGGATCAGCCACAGTCCCATAATGTTTTTGAGGAACCGGTAGGTGCCATAAGCACCCCATTCATTGGTATAGTTAGCTTCCCTTGCACTCCGGTTATTAATCGGCTGATCCAGTTGAGCGCCAAGCAGCGACCAGGTGCCGCTGCTGATATATGCTGAAGATCGCCCGCTTTGCGCCGGGATGCCGAGGACGGCGGAAGCCGTATCATGGGTTGCCACGCAAATGAGCCGGCATTCCGGCAGATCATACTGCTGCATCAGTGAATCACTGATGCTGCCTAGATCTTCACCGGGCTCTGTCAGCCCGGCGAACTGCTCTCGCTCAAGCTGAAGCAATGCAAGCAGCTCAGGATCGAAATCACGGCTTGCGAGATTGAGCAGCTGAGTGGTCGAAGCATTGGTAACCTCGTTGATCTTCCGGCCGCACAATCTATAGTAGAGATAATCGGGCACCAGCAAAATCTGATCCGCCTTAGCCAGCTCCTCACGGTCATGGACATACAGCTGGTATAATGTATTAAATGTTAACTGCTGAATCCCCGTCTTGGCATAAACAGCTTCCGGAGAAATGAGCTTCGCCACCTCTTCCATGACCCCATCCGTTCTGCGGTCCCGGTAAGCATATACCTCATTGATTCGGTTTCCCTCAGCATCCAGCAGGACGTAATCTACCGCCCAAGTATCAATCCCGAGGGTGCATTTCGTCACACCCCCTGTTTTTGCTTTTTGCAGCCCGATAAGGATCTGCTCCAGTAAGTAATCCACATCCCAGAAGCAGGAATCGTCGCGCTCGGTGAATCCATTGCTGAAACGGTGGATCTCCTCCAGGGTGAGACTCCCGTCCACGATGGTTCCGAGCACTAGCCGCCCGCTGGAGGCGCCGATATCGACGGCGATATGATTGTTCATAGGGAATCTCCTTATTAAAAGATGTTCTAGAGGATTTTGCGGAATAGGGCAATGACTTCTTCTTTGGCAGGAATGAATGGATTTCCTGGTGCACAGGCATCCTTCATCGCATTTTCAGCGAGCAGGTCAAGATCAACCTCATCTACACCCAGCTCGGATAATTTGGCCGGTATGCCGACTTCCTTGGACAGCGCTTTAATTGATTCGATTACGAAATCGGCGCATTCCTTGTCGCTTTTGCCGTTCACCTGCAGGCCGATCGCTTTGGCGATACTTCTGAATTTCTCCGGTACATATTTGGCGTTTTCTTCTTCTACATATGGCAGCAGCATCGCATTGCACACCCCATGCGGCAAATCATATACTCCACCAAGCTGATGCGCCATGGCATGCACATATCCGAGTCCGGCATTGTTGAAAGCCAAGCCTCCAAGAAAAATTGCGTAAACCATCTGCTCACGCGCTTCAATATCATGGCCGTCTTTCACCGTGCGGGCCAGATTGGCAAATATAAGCTCCACCGCAGCTAATGCCGTTGCATCGGTGACCGGATAAGCTCCTGGCGTCACTAATGCTTCAATAGCATGAGTCAGGGCATCCATTCCTGTTGCCGCAGTAAGCGCGGCCGGCTTGTCGACCATCAGCTCAGGGTCATTTACCGAGATGGTGGCAATGCTGTTCTTATCCACCATAACCATCTTCACCTTGCGTTCCTCATCCGTAATGACATAGTTGATCGTCACTTCGCTTGAAGTTCCGGCGGTAGTGTTCACCGCAATAATAGGCAGCGATTTATGCTGTGACTTGTGTACACCTTCGTACTCTGCGATATGTCCGCCATTGGTAGCAACGATGCCGATGGCTTTGGCTGTATCCTGCGGCGAACCACCGCCGATGGACACCAGATAGTCGCATTCATGCTGCTTCAGAAAATCAACGCCGTCGTGGACATTTTTACAGGTCGGGTTAGGTTTGACTTCATCATATACGACATAATTAATTCCCGCTTCATCCAAAACAGCCAGCAGCTTACCGGCGATTCCGCTCTTGACCAGAAACTTATCGGTGACCACAAGCGCTTTCTGCAAATTCAGCTCTTGAATGTACGGCCCGATTTCCTTCAGACAGCCTTTTCCCATAATGTTGATAGAAGGAACATAATAAACATGAGTACTCATTGATTGACCAGCCTCCCAGGCAATTTATATACAGCGTTTACAAGTTAACACTCTTTCCTCTGCAAGCTTGGTTTCATTCGGCTGTGGCACTTCAGGCTGGTCTCTGAAGATTCGCAGCGGACCGGCTCTGGCGCTCCTCTAAGAGGCATGCGCTTTCAAAGGAATAATGATATCCTCATCGTATCGTCTTGAATCTTTGTTGTCAACATTTAAAATAATAATTATGTTGTTTTTATTTGTTTATTGTTTGTTTCGCGAAGGTTATAATAGAATTAATGTTGTTTCTCCTTAGTTTATTGCAAAACACAGATCGTTAGGTCTATATTTATTAAATAGTTCTATATAGATTGAACTTGAGAAAATACACTTAGGGAAAAGTGGCGGAGGAGAATTTTGGAACTGTAGGAGCGATAGCGTCCGCCTGAAAGCTTTCCGCAGGAAAGCTCGCTTCGAAAGCATAGGCAAGGTTTGGATTTCTACCGCGCAGTTTATTTCAGGAAATCCAAACCTAACAGCGGCTGGAAGTCCAAACACTCTCTGGAGTCACGGCCAACCCCAAAATAGAAAATCACAAGTTCAATCTATATAACTCCGGAAAGGTGATTATGATGCTCGCAGCTGAAAGACGCAAAAAAATAATAGATTTAGTGCATCAGGATAAAAGAGTTCTGGTCTCTGATTTAAGCCGCATGTTTGAAGTAACGGAAGAAACGATCCGCAGGGATCTGGAGAAGCTGGAAAAGGACGGCATTTTAAGCCGTACATACGGGGGGGCTATGCTGAACAGGCATACCAATGAGGATCTGCCGTTTGTCACCCGGGGTGCCATAAATACTGATATCAAACGCAACATCGCGCTTAAGGCGCTTGAACTTATTAATGACGGTGACACGTTGATGGTCGATCCCAGCTCAACGTCCTTTGAATTCCTCAAACTGCTGGGCAACAAAAACAATCTGACGGTCATTACGAATTCCATCAATATTTTGCATGAGTTCGCCAGCTCCGGTATGAATATTATTTCCTCCGGCGGATCTTTGCGCCACCGTTCACTCTCTCTTGTGGGTCCTGTCGCCCATGACACGATCCAGCGGTACAACGTAGATACTGCCGTAATCAGCTGCAAGGGTGTTGATATGGAACGCGGTATCACCGATTCCAACGAACCGGAGTGCGAGCTTAAGAAATACATGCTGCGCCAGGCCGAAAAGGTTGTGCTGCTCGCCGACCATACCAAATTCGACAAGACCGCCTTTACACAACTGGTCCAGCTTAACCGAATCGACGTGCTGATCACGGACCGCAAACCGTCAGAAGCCTGGCTCAAGCGGCTCGCAAAGGAGAATGTTGAGGTGCTGTACTGACCTCTGCGGAAGGGCCTGGCCGCCCAGAAGATAGTTGTGGCAACAGGAAACGACGTATGAAAGCAACGAAAGGACAAACCAGGGCAATACGAGGATATTACTGGGGCAATAACAAGGCTGCAATAGGAGTGTTATAAAAAATAAGAGCGGCACTTCCCTCCTTTAAGGATGAGAAAGGCTGCTCTTATTGGGATAGTTCAGAGATAATTCCATAGTATTTGCTGAACGGGATTCAATGTTTGTTAAGCAGACAGATATCTGGCTCATATACTTGCAGAACTGACCAGTCCACCTATATGTGCATGCCGGTTCTATACAATGTGCATCGGACTCCAGTGACGTTATTTCGGAAAATACCCTGTTTCCGGTCACAAAGCGGACTCCAGAGATGTTATTTTTCATTCCCAGCGCCATTTCGCCGTTTTTTCCGGGAATAACGGCTATACGGTCCGTAAGAAAGACATTACGGCCTATTATTATAGAATAGCGGCTTTACGGTCCGTTAGCCGGTTTGGTAACGCAGAATGCTGTATCGTTTGAGCTTAGACAACAGTCGCATGTGTTGCATGTGTTGCATGTGTTGCATCAATCGCATCAGTCGCATCAATCCACGTCAGTCACGGACGCCTTTCACATCAGTCACATCAGCCACGCCATTCGCAGCATCCATAACGTCAGACAGCAGCCTCGCTTCACTATCTGATCTGCCTGATTACATTACCTCTCCCTTAGACAGCATGATGTTAAGAATTGTCGTATCCGTTGCGGCAAGGCCTTCCTGGACCAGCCTCTCCATGTTGCGGATCGTATCTTCCACCTCTTCAAAAATCACCCCATCCCTATCGGTGGGCGAAATATTGTTCATGGCCAGTGTAGCTGCCTGAATTGCTGCATTAGTAGCCGTGGAGATTTTCAGCGCGCAGGTGGATTTCGCACCATCGCAGATCATCCCCGACAAAGAGGCTATCGTATTCTGTATCCCGTGCTTAATCTGCTCCAGGCTCCCGCCCATCAGATAGATGATCCCGCTGTTGGCCCCTACTCCGCCTGCGATGCCTGATCCGCATAGCGGGGACAGACGCCCGATATAATGTTTGACATGGACGGTGATCAGGTTGCTGAGGGCCAGTGCCCGCGCCAGCGTCTCCTCATCTTTGTTCATGAGCCGGGCGAGCTCAATCACCGGCAGCGTACACGCTATGCCCTGATTCCCGCTGCCTGCCGTTGTCATCACCGGCATTGCACTGCCGTCCATCCGCGCATCGGAGGCTGCAGCTGTAGCAGCGATGACCTTGTTGGCCACATCATTGCCAAACAGATTGACCGCCGATTGCTGCAACATTTTTTTACCCACCTGCAGCCCGTAATCTCCCCGCAATCCCTCATCGGAGATGGCCTTGTTCATTACCGCACCTTCCAAAAGAAACTGAAGGCTGGAGAAATCGACAGTCCTGACGAACTCAAAAATTCCGTCCAGTGAAACCGCATAAACCTCAGGGTCCAATTCCTCGGATCTCTCACAATCCGCCTTGTCTTTTGGCAGATCAAGTGCGATCCCATCCTTGGCCAGAAAGATCACATGTGTATGCTCTTTGGCAATAATCGCTGTAGCTGTGTGGCTCTCACTGTGTACCCGCGCCTCAATATACAGTTTCTCGGGCGTGTTTTTCAGCTCCACTTCAAGCAGCTTCCGGTCAATGATCTCGTTGGCTTTACTAAGCTCTGCCTGGGACAGCCCTGACAATATCTCGAGCTTCTTATGGGAACGGTGAATCACCGCCCCCAAGGCAGCTGCAATGGGCAGACCGTTTTGTCCGGTACCCGGAATGCCTACACCCATAGCATTTTTAATAATATTTCCGCTAAGAAACAGCTGAATCGACGTGATTTCTTCCTGAACCAGCTCCGCTGCTAAGGAGACTGCATAAGCGACGGCGATCGGCTCCGTACATCCCTCCGCCGGAACTACTTCCTTTTTCAAAACATCCAATAAATTAACCATGTTCGATATCACCATTTCCTCTTGTTGTCGGAGCATTTCTTATATAGTACAGGAATATTGCCGAGAGATCGACCCTTCTTCTCTGGAAATTGTCCGGCTCATGCTATTTCTCTGGCGGGTTTAACCTGTTTGGCATTACAAAAAAAGCAGCAAGTCCCAATACCACGATGGTATTAAGTCTTGCTGCCTATTGTTATCCTATGTGTTTCCAGAACTTCTTATTTGCTCTCCACTGCATGGCCGCCGAATTCGTTGCGCAGTGCGGCGACCACCTTGCCGGTGAACGTATCGGTTTCAAGCGACCGGTAGCGCATCAGCAGCGCCATGGCGATGACCGGTGTCGCAGCCTGCAGGTCAAATGCCGTTTCCAGTGTCCATTTGCCCTCACCCGAGGAGTGCATAATCCCTTTGATCTCGTCCAGCTTGGCGTCTTTGGAGAAGGCGCGTTCTATCAGCTCCATCAGCCATGAGCGGATGACGGAACCGTTGTTCCACACGCGGGCTACTTCTTCAAAGTTGAAGTCATAACCGCTTTTCTCCAGCACCTCAAAACCTTCGCCGATCGCAGCCATCATGCCGTATTCAATCCCGTTGTGCACCATCTTCAGGAAGTGGCCGCTGCCGGACTTTCCGGCGTACAAATACCCGTTCTCCACAGACGTATCACGGAACAGCGGTTCGACCACTGCCCAGGCTTCCTCGTCTCCGCCAATCATATAACAAGCGCCATTGCGGGCGCCTTCCATTCCTCCGGAGGTTCCCGCATCCAGGAAATAGATCCCCTCCTTGCTCAACGCCTCATGGCGGCGGATCGATTCCTTGTAGTGTGAATTTCCGGCCTCAATAATGATATCGCCTTTAGACAGCAGCGGTGTAAGCTCAGCAATAACAGAATCGACAAACTGATGCGGCACCATAATCCAGGCAACCCGCGGGGTTTCCAGCTGATTAACAAGCTCGGCGAGACTCTTTGCCATAGCCGCACCTTTAGAACCCATCTCCTCCACCGCAGCGGCATTCACATCAAACGCTACAACTTCATGATCATGCTCCAGCAGGTTCTGGCCCAGATTGAAGCCCATTTTTCCTAAACCGACTAATCCTACTTTCATTAGATATCCCTCCGAAAATTATTAATTGGATCTTATAAAACCAAGTGGGCAAGTAGTTACAAAGGGCTTAATCAAGCACCCGGCCGGATGGCCACAGGATCGGTCTCATGAACACCATTCGGCTCATGCTGCTCCGCAGGGAGCTCATCATCCAACCACCAGTGGTCCTCTCCAAGCAGCTCATCGGCCGCATCCGGTCCGTAGGAACCCGCAGCATACGAATGAAGCGGCAGAGTGCCTTCCTCAGTGGCTTCAATAATCGGCTGCACCCACTGCCAGGACAGCTCGACTTCCTCCCAATGGGCAAAGAAAGTAGCATCTCCAAGCAAAGCATCGTAAATCAGGTTCTCGTAAGCTTCCGGCAGATCCGGATTACCGGATTCATGCTTAATGCTGACCGGCTCCAGCTGCCCGTGCTGGCGCGGATTTTTGGTGTTCAGCTGCAGGGAGATACCTTCGCCGGGACCGATTTCGATCACCAGCAGGTTAGGATCAAGATCCAGCTTCCCTCTGTTTTTGTTATGCAAATCATTAAACGGTTCTTTGAACTCTATAACGATTCTTGTTGATTTCTCTTTCATCCGTTTACCGGTACGGATATAAAATGGCACCTCACTCCATAATGGATCATCAATCCAAAGGCGGGCCGCGATATAAGTCTCATTCTGCGAAGAAGCTTCAATTCCCGGCTCGGAAGTATAGCCGGCTACCTCCCTGCCCCGGATTTCACCGGCGGCATATTGTCCACGGACCACATGCCGGGCCACGTCTTCTTTCAGCAAGGGGCGCACCGAGCGGATCACATGCCGCTTCTTGCTGCGGACATCTTCCGGCGTACTGCCCTTGGGAAGCTGCATCGCCATCATCATCAACAGCTGCAGCATATGGTTCTGAAACATATCGCGCAGAGCACCGGCTTTGTCATAATAACCTGCCCGTTCCTCTACCCCAACCGTCTCAGCGGCTGTAATCTGAACATTAGCGATATAGCGGTTCTGCCATAACGCTCTCAGCACCGGATTCGAATATTTCAGCACTTCGAGATTCTGGACCATCGGTTTGCCCAGGAAGTGGTCGATCCGGAAGATTTCCTCTTCTGTAAAAGCTGCATTCAGGCTGTCATTCAGCTCCCGCGCCGATTTCAAATCTCTGCCGAACGGTTTCTCGATGATCAGGCGTTTCCAGCCTTTGGTGTCACCTAGTCCGCTTGTGTTAATGTTGCCGGCAATCGGCCCGAAAAATTCAGGACCTACAGACAAATAAAACATCCGGTTCTCCGGAATGTTCAGCAGTTCCTCACGGCGCTGCACATGCGCCAGCAATTTCTTATAATCCTCCGGACGTCCAACGTCCAGCACGCTATATTCAAAAGCCAGCAGGAAATCCTGCAGCTCCGCCGATTCTTCTACCTTCCGCCGGGAAAAGGTGCGCAGCGAATCCAGCACTTGCGCCTGGAAGGTTTCGTTACTGAGCTCTCTTCTGCCGAGACCAATGACCGAGAGAGGACCGGAAAGCTTGCCATCTGCGAACAAGTTATATAATGCAGGGTATATTTTACGTTTTGCTAAATCTCCTGTGGCGCCAAAAAGTACAAAGGTTGATGATTCCACTTTCATTCCTCCCGTTGTTGTCAAATGTTTATGAGGTTACTTATTATTACTCGCAAACTTTTATAACACCCATCATACGACTGCAAAAAGTATTCGTCAACCTCATTCTGACATTTACGAAAAGTACTTATTTTCACGAACTCTTCACTATGCTATAGTAAGGAGGATATTAATAATAACTGTGAGGGGTGGGAAAGGCAATGAAGCAGGATTTCAAACCGTTGCTCGCCAAGGTGGAACATGCCTATCATATCATCGGGAAGAAATGGGTTAATCTTATCATCCACGTTTTAATGGAAGGACCCAAGCGCTTCAGTGAGCTGCATGCCATCATCCCTGATTTAAGCAAACGAATGCTGAATGAACGCTTGAAGGAGCTTGAAGAGTGCGGGTTGCTAAATCGTGTGGTCATCCCTGACCGCCCCGTAAAAACGGAATATTCGTTAACGGAAAAAGGGCAGGAGCTTGGAGCAGCACTCTGCCATGTGGAGGTATGGGCGATGAAATGGTTATAACTCCAGCCCCTTACCGTAAAAAAGAGGGAGTACCCAAGCCTTAACGGCTTCCGGTTCTCCCTCTTTTCGGGTTACTATTGTTTGCAAATGTCTGTTAATTGTTAATTACTGTTCAGATTGTACTCTGCCAGCACGTCTTCCGCCGAAAGCGTATTGTTATAGACCTTCAGTTCGTCGATCAACCCTTTTAACGGTGGATTCCAGTAATTAATGCCCAGAGTGAATACGGCATTCTTATTGGTAAACACATCCGGGAAGCCCGTGCCGGAGAATTTCTCCGATCCGTTGATGTACACTTTGACTTCACCTTCACGTACTGTAAAAGCGACATGTGTCCACTCATTCAGCGGGATTAGCAGACCGGTCAAAGCATCATACCAGGCCGTTCCTGACCATAGCAGCGTCTGGCCGCCGGCATTTTGCAGGACCAGGCTGATCCAGCTGTCCATGGTGCTTGCACCGAAAAAGGTGGTCGTGAAATCCGTCAGCTGCGCAGGATTTAACCACATGGAGACAGAGTAGGTGCTGCTGTTCAAAAGCCCGTCAGGCAGCCGGATACCGGAAGTACCATCGAAGACAGCCGCCTGTCCGGCAACACCTGTCCCATAGGTAATACTGCCGACCGTTGCACTGTCCACTTTGTCACCGGTTACCTTGCCCGCCGCAGACAGCTGCAGCGAATCCTGTAAACTTCCGTCAAACGCATAATAAGCTATTTTCCCATCTGTAACCTTCACTTGATAGCTGGAAGTAACCGCGCTGCCATCTGTCGCCTTTGCAGTAATACTTGCATCCCCGACCTTCAGAGCCGTTACTACACCTGTCACAGCATCGACAACTGCGACCTCGGGAGTGCTTGAGCTCCACTCCAGCTGCTGGTTACCGGCATTGGCAGGCAGTATGCTGACCACCGGGGTATAACTGTTGCCTGCAGCTACTTGTTGGACTGCTGTACCGAAGGATATCGAGGTCACCTTCGTATCCGTTTCCGGCTCACCATTCACCAGCCAGCCCACGGCTTCCGGAGACAATGCTTTTTCATAGACCCGGAACTTGTCAACCAGGCCTTTGTACGGAATATCCCAATAGTTGACGCCGAGGGCAAACACGCCGGAATCATCTGTAAATACGTTGGTAAATCCGCTTTTCGTTGATTTCAGTACGCCATTCACATACATTTTGACTGTGCCGGCATCGTAGGTAAAGGCCACGTGAGACCATTCACCTGCCTTAATCTGCAGGCCCGTATCCGCATCCATCCAGGCCTCACTGCCAAACCACAAGCGGGTTGTTGTGACACCGTTGCCGTAAGGAAGCAGGCTGATCCAGTTCGTATCGGACTTTGCTCCGAAGAACGCAGTCGTAAAGGCGGTCAATTCATCCGGGTTCAGCCACATGCCCACGGTATAGGAGCTTCCGGAAATCAGGCCGTTTGGCAAACGGATGCCGGAGCTGCCATCCAATTGTGCTGCCTGTCCGTCTTCACCGCTTACATAAGTGACCGTACCGCCGGTGTTGTTCACCCGGTTCCCCGTTTCCGTCCCCGCTTCAAGCCGTCCGCCGCTTTCCTCGAGATTGCCCTCAAAGTCATAGGCGCCAACTAAACCGTCCTCCAGTTGACTGCCGCTAAGTGCTACAACACCTACTGTGAAGGTTTTGGTAGCGCTCGCATTGCCAAGCCGAATCGTAGCCGTCAGTTCCACAGACGTGTCACCGCTGCCAACCTCCGGCCGTGTTACCTTCCCGTCATTTCCAACAACGGCTTCATTGGACGAAGACCAAGTTATCGCAATACCGCGTACACCTTCGCTCGGCAGGGTTAGATCCCTGTACACTTTACTTGTGTTGCCAAGTGTCAGGCCGCTTGTAGCATTGGCCACCAGTTGCTCATCGCTCAGTGTTTCCAGCGCACTGCCCCAGACGGCAATACCTTGATCCGACATGGCAGTGAAGGTCATGACATGATCTTGGCGCGTGGAATCCCACAGCTTGACGAAGACACCTTTGTACAGCCGTTCAACGGCAGTGCCGTTCTGTGTCTCGTTGATGAGCAGATCGGCATAATAATCGCCTTTCAGTTTCCAGGTCCCGGTCACCGGTCCTGTAATGGTTCCGTCTGCCAGGAGTTCAATATCGGCGCTTGATTTGATTTTAGCGCTGATATCCTTGCCATGGTTGATGAACTGGTAGGCACCGGCGATGTCTTCCGCCGCTACTTTGCCGATAGTTTCGCCGGAGTAACGGTGCGGCGCGACCACCGGCCAGCCGTCCTCGTTCATGAACATCTGGTGTACGCGAAGCTCATGAGCTTCGCCCCGGTAAGGGAACCGGGTATGGAAGAAGTTGAACGTCTTCCCGCTGTCTTCATCGTAATATACCGAATTATGGCCGGATGAGACATAGCCATAGACCGGGAACTCCGGATCGCCGTTCACGTTCGTGAACAGGAAGTTGCCCAGCAGCTTGTTGCCGTATGCCGAGTGGTCACCATCCGTAGTGAGCACGGCATCCTGCCCTGCTGCATCCTTGTAAGGACCGCTTGGGCTGCTCGAACGGAACTGCCGCATACTGTAGCCGCCATCTGCCGCAAGACCGCCATAGGTTACATATAAATAGTAGTAGTCCGTATTTTTGTCGTACATTACATACGGGCCTTCACCGGATTTATAATTACCTCCCGAGATTTTGGTTCCAAAATAGCGGTCGATGATTCTGCCGTCCGCTGTCGTCCCGTCTTCTCCGGGATACTTGGGCCCGCCGGTTGCAGGATCAACCTCCAGCACGAAAATCCCGCCCGACCATGATCCGTAGGTCATCCACAGCTTGCCGTCCTTGTCATAGAACAGCGTAGGGTCAATTGCGTTTGTATACATTTTATTGTTATACGTACCATCGGTATTAAACCAGGCCGGATTCATTGCCTCCAGTGTTCCATCATCAATCAACGCCTGAATGTTGGTATTCGTCCATTTTTTGTTGACATCACTGTTCGCATCATAAGCTTCGCCTGCCGTGAAGCCGGAATACAGCACGGTTCCCCCGTAGGTGTAAGGTCCTTTAATCTTTTGCGAAACGGCGTAGCCAATGGCTGAACGAATATAGGTGGAGGAAGTGGAATAATACATCATATAAGTGCCCTTGGTTCCATCCTCGTTAACATAGTCCTCATTCCAGAAAACATCCGGTGCCCAAACGGAGAAACCGCCTTTGCTGTCGGAATCGTTCTCCCCGGCCCAGGCGAAGGATTCCGACAGATTCGCGGAAAGATCACCGTAGAGTGCATTCTCCGGCGTTTTATAGCCGTTGGTGAACGTGCTCCAATTCATCAAATCTTGCGACTCAGCCGCCTCGATATGCGAACCGAAGACATAATACGTATCGCCGTCCTTCACAACTGAGGGATCATGGACGGATACATTGCTGAACACCGGCGCGGTCGCTTCCGGCGAAACCACCGGTGTAGCCGTTGGTGACGGCGTTGGTGTCACACTTGGTGTCGCACTTGGTGTCGCACTTGGTGTCGCACTTGGCATCGGACTTGGTGTAGCTGTCGGTGATATCGGGGTCCCTCCCCCGCTGCCCGCAGTCGCTGTAGCAGTAGCCGTTGCCGCTGGTGTTTCCAGCTTGATCAGAGAGCTGTAGACCGGGTCAAAAATCACTTTACCGCTGCCTTGGACAGTAATCTGCTCCTTCACGCCGACCTTCAGATTTTTGATCTCCGTGCCCGCTTCCACACGCAGTCCCGTCTTACGGTTAAGCGTCATGTCCGTGATACTGCCTCTGTTTAATACCAATGTCGGCTCACCCAGTGCATTCACGACTACCGAGTCGAAGCTGCCGCTAAGCTGTACCACCGAATTTTTGGACAATGTCTGTTCCACTGTAATTTTACTGAAGCCCGTCCCGGTTACAGCTGCATCTTCCTCAAGCTTGACGCCGGACTGAACAATGACGTCCGTTACAGCGCTGCTGCCTTTGGCTATGACGCGCAGCTTCCCGTTCTTTTTGTTCACCACCAGCCTAGAAGCCGTTGAATTGTTCATGACAACGCTGTTTTCACCGCCGCCAGTGACAACTATTTTGCCTGCAACCTTTACGTTGTCGAGGGTAATGCCCCCTTCAGCAATTCCTTCGGTAAGATACAAGTTGCCCGCGATGCTGGCGTTCTTGAGCTCCACTCCAGCGGTGCTGACAATAACGTTCCGGGCAGTCAAATCGCTGTAGGTTCCGCTCTTGAGGATGATTTGCCCGGACACTTTACTGATTAACCGCAGTGCTTCAGCTCTCGTTACCGCTCGTTTCCCCTTAATGCTGCCATCCTCGTACCCGCTGAGGAAACCGTCTCCCAGCAAAGTAAGTACAGCTTCCCTGCTCCACTCCGGCAGCTCCGCGGCATCCTTCGGCGCGGCAGCAGCGGTTGAAGCATCAAGCTGGAACAACCGGTACAGCATCACGGCCGCTTCCTGGCGGCTGACCGTTTGGGCGGGACGGAAGGTGCCGTCGCTGTAACCCGACACAAAACCGGCTGATACCGCTTTCATAACATCGTTATAATAAACGCTTCCTTCCGCAACATCACTAAACCTGCTCTCGCTCAGAGTCTGCAGATTAAAGACTCTGCCTACAAGTGAAACCCACTCTGCGCGGGTGATATTCTGCTCCGGTTTATAAACACCGTTCCCATAACCCGTGAGCAGACCATTATCTACCCATGTCTGAAAATCATCCTGTGCCCAGTGGCCTGTATAGTCAGGCACTAAGATTTTGGTGGTAAGCTGCCCCGCCTTGTTGTTATCTTTCACAGTCCCGGAAGCCGCCATAATCGGCGAAGGTACAAGCAGCAGCAGCGCAAGAAACGAAGACGTTAGCTTGCCAGTCATCTTGTTCAAATGTGAGATCCTCCGATTCTAAAAAATAGTCATGCCTGGCCTTGCGATTACAATATCAGGTAATTAGCGGACTTCTTGCTGGTATGCTGCACCTCCCCTTTTATCAGCTGCAAATAAAACGCTTTCATGTAGTCATTAAAAAAATGTTCTGCCGTAAGGTTTAGTTTATTTTAGATAAACGAAAACTAAAAGTTCATAATTCGGCTTGAACGGTTTTATTTTAACGGTACAATCGGCAATTAGTCAATTAGAATTTTATATTAAAATAAATCGTTTTATATTTATGTTGATTATAAACTTCAGCAAAATAAAAAATATGAAATGAAACACTGTGATCCGCTTCAGGCTAGCAAATGTATGTATATCACTGCTACAGGAGTCGTTGACGAGGGATGCCTATGCTACAATAAGGACACTAACGAAAGCCAAAATATGGAGGTGGAAGTTCGTGTCAAAGTTTGAAACAACCGGGGTCATCACGGCGAATGTGTACAAGGTAAGCCCGGAGCAGAAAGAACAGCTTGATCTTCTGGCAGAGGAACGACTTCTAAAGGCACGTGAGGAGGCAATACCGAATATTCTCAAGCGGTACGAACAGCGGCAGGAAGAGATCCGGCAGTTAAAGGATTCATCGAAGAAATAAGCAAAAACCGATGACTATTATAGATCAAGTCGGCATTAAATGATAACGGAATCATTTATGTTGTCGCTATATCAAAGAAGCCTGCAGGCACAAATGCGCATGCAGGCTTCTTTGGTAACTATCCATGTACAGAATCCAAAAAAGTGCGAAGATTGCACTCACCTTGCTTACCGCAAGCAATGGAAGTCCTTAAGCTAATTCACTGCGGTGATCCGCAAGGCAATATACTGCTTATCGGGCAGCTCGATGCGGTAGTCTCCTCTTACTAACTCCTGCACAGCAGTGATGGTCATATTCCAGGTATCGATAATTTCAATCCGGTAATCATGATCGGGTGGCAAAACTAGCTTCTTAAAAGCCGGCCGCTGATTGCCGTGCCCATTTCCTCTTATTACCTGCGCCATTATCCTTCCAGTGCCTTATATTCAAAAAAGTCAAAATACGCCTTTTTACTCTGCTGGTCCAGGGGATTGTCTATTTAAATTTTGGATTTACAGTTAATATTGTAGCGCTTGCAGCGGTTGAAAGTTATAATGAGTTATTATAAAATGTTTGTATTTTGTCATGTTGGAGGAACTATGAAGCAGCTGTTCGAACCTGTTATTTTCACGGACCACAAGTCGCTCATCTGGGACTATCAGCTATACACTGATGACTATTACAAGGGCTACTACCACTGGCACCAGTGCTGCGAGATCATGTATATCCACAGCGGTCAGGGCAATGTTGTCGTCAATCAGCAAATGTATGATATCCGCTCCGGCATGCTGTTTTTTTTCCAGCCTTATCAGCTGCACCGGATTTATTCGGAGGTCTCTGCGGAATGCCCGTTCGTGCGCAGCATTTTCTATGTCGATCCGCATACCGCCGAGAATCTGCTGAAGAACTTCCCCAAGCGCAAAGCGCTTTTCTCTGCCTTATGGCAGGGTAAGAACACCTATTGCGGGTTTGATCTCGGCAGTCAGAATGAGGCCATACAATGGATTTATAACCAGTATGATCAATGCCGGACCCATTCCCCGGTGGGGGACTCGGAGGATATTACAATGCTGCTTACGCAATTACTGAGCTGCCTGGGAACCGGCGGCAACATGTTGATCCAACCGGAGGAACGGCGGAATCTCCGCTATTCCGAGCAGATCATGAACTGGATCGAGGAGCATTACCAGGAAGAGGTGAACCTCGAGCAGCTCTCAGCGGAGACCCATTTATCGAAGTCTTATGTCTCGCGGATTTTCCACCAGGAAACGGGAAGCCGCCTGGTCGACTATCTGACCGCCCGGCGGATCAAGCAAGCCTGCCGCCTGCTCAGCACAACAGATATGCCTGTGGAGCAGATCGGTATCACGGTGGGTTTCCCGAATGCCTCCTATTTCAACCAGCTGTTCAAAAGAGTCCTCGGCACTACTCCCCTAAAATACCGGAAGAGTAATTAACGGGGATCTTCACTTACAAAAACTATATTGCGCGCATATTCATTGATCAGTATTCTGTCTGTGTGCGCCTCTCCTATCACTTCGCCATTGATCTGCAAATTGATAAAAGATACACCGTCTACGCCCCGTTTTCCATCGTATCCATAAATACGGGAAGGTTGGATGTCAGCTCCGTCATAACGGACATTGCGGAACGTAATATTTTCGATGCCCGAGCCCGGTTCCGGATTATAATCCTTGTTCATCACCACACGCAGATCCAGCAGCTGACCCTGCTCTATCCGCTCCACCCTGATATCGCTATACAGGATATTCCGCACCATATTGCGGTCCCCGGCATTAATCGCCAGTGCTCCCCAATAATTCTCCTGAGGTTCATGATGCTCCAGAATATCGATATTCCCGAATACAATGTTCTCGATCAAATCCCCATCGTGCTGGTGATCTCCATGGGTGCCAATCATCAGCGGATGAGCCACATCGGCCCATAGAATGGAGTCCCGTACGCTAATGTTCCGGCTGTCTCCATAGAAATCCCATCTGGAGCCATAAATGGCGATGCAGTTGTCTGAATTCCGCATGAAGACATCACGGATGTCAATATCGCTGCTCGCCATGATGTCGATTCCGTCGCTCCAGCCCCGTGTGCTGAATGACTTCAGGTTGTTGATCGAAATCTTAGCAGACTGCCCGATAAACACACTGTAATGCGGCGGATCAATGACTGTAATCCCTTCCACATTCACCCGTTGCGAGAAGACGATTCGCACGCCGCGAAAAGCCGAAAACCGGTGGAAATCCGCCAAATAAATGACACCCCGCCCGCGGATGGTTACATCCTCTACACCTTCACACACCAGTGAACCTACTAGGACTGACCCTCCGGCAAGATATACGGTCGTTCCTGAGGGCACCGGAAATGCCGTTTCTTCGATGTAATGAGTGCCTGGTGCAAAATAGAGTGTTTGCGGCCATCCTGCTCAAATTTGATATTTCTTGCTGCCGGAGCAATGTTCACATGAGTAATTTCTGTATAGAGGCATGTAATTTCCACTTCAGCCACACCCTGCAGATCAAAAAAAGCGAGCGATGCCGGGCGGACCTGATGCATGTCCACTTTGACCTCGTAAATCAAAAGCGGCTGCCATTCCCCTCCAACCGGACGAACCTTAACCCTGAAATCCTCCCTGAGCGGTATGTTATTGGGAGCGTTATAAATTTGCACTTGGTTCATTGACCTGAGTCCCCCCTGTAATTTTCCTATTCATATTATAAAGTTCAGGGGCCGCACAAAAGTTTGGCAACGTTATAAGGAAATGTTTATATTTTGTCGCGTTAGCAGTAGTTGTGGAATTCTCGAATGATCTTTATTCCGTTATTATCATGACAATATTTCGATATTTTTGAATATCAAATCGCAACTTTGATAATACGGATAGCGATATACTGGGGGCACATCTAAACATTGGAGGATTCGCGATGAGTAAAACGTATTGGCAGGAAATCATGGACAGACTCGATACAAAGGTAACACGCATGGTGGAGCAAATCGGCGGCAAATGCCCGCATTTCGCCGGAGCAGACGGCAAATTTGACGATATCGGCTCAGACTGGTGGACGACGGGCTTTTGGCCGGGCCTCCTGTGGATTATGCATGATATGACCGGAAAGGACCTGTACAAGGAGGCCGCCTGGCATTGGGACGGCACACTCGAGGAATGGTTTGTTAAACCGACCGTTGAGTTGCATCATGATGTAGGTTTTCAATTTCTGCCGACAGCCGTAATTAAGAATACTTTGACCGGAGATGAGGATGGGCTGCGCAGAGGACTTGAAGCCGCCAATTTCCTCGCTGCACGCTACAATCCGGTGGGCAAATTCATCCGTGCGTGGAATGAGGATAAATACGGCTGGGTGATTATCGACTGCATGCTGAATATCTCTCTGCTGTTCTGGGCGAGCAAGGTCAGCGGCGATCCGCGATACAAGCATATGGCTGTGAGCCATGCCGAAACGGCGATGAAATATGGCGTCAATGAAGACGGATCGACCAAACATATTCTCTCCTTCGACGCAGAGACCGGAGAATACATCGAGAACTTTGGCGGACAGGGCTATTCCGCCGAATCCTGCTGGAGCCGCGGGGCAGCCTGGGGACTTTATGGCTTCATCAACACTTACCGCCACAGCGGGGATGAGCGTTTTCTGGATACGGCCAAGCGGATTGCCCATTATTTCATCGCGGCATCGCCTGAGGATCACGTGCCATATTGGGATTTCCGTCTGGAGGATGACAAGCGGATGTTCAGAGACAGCTCGGCTGCATCCATCGCTGCCTCCGGATTACTGGAACTCGCTGAAGTTGTTCCGCCCGGCGAGAAGAGCCTTTACGCTAATGCTGCAGAACGGATCTTGCGCTCGCTGACAGAGAACTACGCCACCTGGGACCAGCCGGAGCATGAAGCCATTCTGCTGCACGGGACGGGCAGCGGAACCTCCTTCATCGACGTGTCACTGATTTACGGAGACTACTACTATGTGGAAGCTGTCTCGAAATTGAACGGATGGAAACATCGCATTTTCTAAGCTTGAGAATGAAGCATGTGACCATAGAAAACGCCTTGCTCTCCCTAAGAGGACAAGGCGTTTTCTATTGATACGTACAGTTTATTTATGCTGTGCAGTAGCTTCGCTGATCAGTTTTTCTGCTTCCGTTGGAGTTAACTTTCCAGCTTTCACCTGTCTCTCGCAATAAAGCTTTATTGCAGCCAGCAATTCTTCTTTGGTGTCATAAGGACCGATGTCAGATGTATTCCCGTTGTCATCGGAAATTGTCATTTCGTGAGCTGTAGATACCTCTATTTCTCCAGGGTCATACGACAATATCACGTCATCTTTTCCATCCACCGATTTTGAAACCTTCACACCCTTCTTAATATCCTCCAATATCCCCTCATACATGGCTATGGCCTTATTAACCCTCTCAGGTGTCCATTCATACCAGCCGTCGGTCGGATTCCAGCCTTTTCCGCCAATGATGGATTGCAGCGATTTCTTTTCTTCCGCAAGCCATGCTTTATATTCTTCATAGGTCCACCATACAACCTTTGGCTTCGGATTTGCTTCTTCATATGCTTCTTCACTCGTCCACGTTTTCCCGTCATCGTTGCTGATTTGAACTGCGCCAGTTTCATCGCTATAGGAATAAGAAGTACCAGACGACTGGTCCGTTGCACCTGACAGAGCGAAGTCTTCATTGTCCGCAATACCGAGTTCCTTTCTTTTCTCAGCGAACTCCTTCTTCAATGCTTTCTTCTCGGCTGTTGTCTTGTTGAACTCTTCCGGGCTCCGCTTTTCGATTCCAGCCAGTTTGCCATTCTTATAGACTGCATATACATCTACAGTTCCATCCATCATGGACTGGCCGACTCCCGCCTGTTCATCAAAGAAATCACGGACTTCTTCATTTTGATACATTAACTCGTGGCTTTTGGCATCATAGACCAGACCGTAGGGTTTATAAACCGCCAGCGAATTCTCATCAAAATCACTGCCGGAAACCGGCTTCGCAGCACTGGTTGCAAAAGCAGTGACTGTACCCGCAATCAGCAGCAATCCCGCTGCAGATCCAAAAACAGTTGTTTTTTTCATTTTCATAATCGCAATGATCCTCTCTTCAATTGAATTTTTACTGAAGCTGTTGAATAACGGAGTCGCCTTGCTTTTCTTCTCCTCCATCCCAATCAGCGTCATGGCATACGCCGCTTTTATGGGTTCTCCGAATGTCCGCACAACGGTTTCATCGCAGGAGAGTTCAATATCACGATTGACCAGGATATACATCACCCAGACCAATGGATTGAACCAGTGCAGGCACAGTGCAAATGTCAACACCAGCTTGGTCAATGCATCAAACCGCCGGATATGCACAAATTCATGGGTGAATATATACCGCAGCCTCGTTTCATCAGTCCAATCCATATCTTTGGGCATGAGTATTACAGGCTGGAGAATGCCATACGTCAACGGCGCTTTGATTTGATCCGATTGCCTGATTTGTACCTGCCGGCGCAGGGGATGTTCCTGCAGCCATCGAGCGGCGAAATCATTCTTGACCGGCAGTGAGGTTTGAAATTCCCTGCGGCATTTAATATAGGTCACGATAAAAAACAGGGCAAAGGCACACATTCCCAGCAGCCCAATGACCGCGGGGAGTGAAATGGATGCTGGTGCTGGTGCCGATAACGCGACATTTCCAATTGACTCCGCTGTCCCTGTAAAATTCACATTATGTAAGATTCTTGCTGCTTCCGCAGGAGGCGGAGTTGAGGTTGTTGTCCTAAACACCCGTTCCAGCTTCTCTAAACCTGTGTAGAAGCTGAAGGGAGACGGAATCGAGAACGGAATAAGCAAACGGCAGAGCACCACGCCCCAAAGTACGAGAAACGTTTTCTTCGGCAGCTTATGCAAGGTTAACGCACGAACAATCACGATCGCAATAATGAGTACAGCCGCGGTCAGGCTCATTTGAAAAATATCCATCAACCAGCTCATTTCAATTGCTCCACGAGCTGCTTGAGTCTTGCGATCTCCTTAGCGGATAGATTCTTCGTGTTCAAAAGAGAAGCAAACAGCATTTCGGTGGAACCGTCAAAGACCTTGTTTATCAATTCAGCCGTTTCTTGTTCCTGTACCTGCTCTTTAGAGAGAATAGCCCGGCAGAGAAAATTAGGTTCAAGCCGTTCTATGGCACCCTTGTCGATACATTTCTTGATCACAGTGTAGGTGGTGTTCTTGTTCCAGCCCACCTGCTCACTCAGGACTTCAGCAAGCTGCTTGGCGGTTATAGTCCCTTCCTTCCATAAGACATCCATGACCTTGAGCTCAGAGTCAAAAAGTTTAATTTGAATATGGATCATCTCCTCTCAGACTATTGCAATAGTTTGTAAGTTCATACTACTACGATAGTCTGCATATTTCAAGAGTACTGCAGTAGTTTTTAGAAATTTAATTTCTCTTACAGGATTTCCGTATCTCAAAATGACTAAAAAGCGGTCCCCCGGTCATGAGCTAACCGGAGGAACCGCTTATTCTGGTGTTTCTCTATATCAGGTACCCGCTTGTTGCAGAAGCACTCTACTTATTGTTCATCCAGCCACAGGATAGCTGTTACCCCGCGAGGATAATATTTGCTGCCGGTAATTTCCCCGGAGATAATCTGGTCGCTCCAGCTCCAGATGGAAAGCTGCGGATGCGTGAGCCATTCCACATGCGCCCGGTCCGCTTCCCGGCCGGCTTCATTCCATTCCACCCCAAGAATTTGTCTGGCGATAAATTGGCAGAGATACACTTTGCTCAGCCAGCTGTTATTGCTGGTAGAAGAGATTTTCCAGCCGCCGTTCTCGAACAGGCAGACACCCTGCACAAGAACCGCCTCCAGATGCCGCTCCAATGCCGCGATATAAGCGCCGAACCGGCCTCCGCGTTCCAGTGCTTCCTTGCAGCCTGTAAAATACGGGAAAACCAGACCTTCAATAGCCGGGATGATCTTCGAATCATTCCCTTCCCCAATCACTGCCGGGATATAACCCTCTTCTGTCACGCTGGCAACAATCGTCGCCGCACAGCGTTCCGCTTGAGCTCCGGCTGTTTCTGACAGTTCCGTATTTCCATTCTCCCGGAAAATCTTCTCCATGGCCAGATAAGCCGCCCAGCACTTCCCGGCAAGATAGATGTTGTTGCGGGCCTGGCCAAGCGAAACATCCAGGCTGTCATAGGTGGTAATTTCGGCACCGCCCATTGTGCGCGAGCTGTCGAGGCCCATCACTCCGTTTCTCTGCTCCGGGTCCGGATGATCGCGGTTCAGCATACTTTGCAGGCAGCTCTCCAGCACGTTCAGATTCCGCTCCATCCAGGAAAGATCGCCTGTATGCTCCAGATAGACGGCCGACGTAAGAACCCAGTTGACCAGCTGTTCATGGGTCATATGCGAGAAACAGCCGTCAATACCGTACATCTCATAGGCGGAATAACCGGGACGTGATACAGCATTTGCCACCCCCATATCATGGGTAAAGCTGAGGCCTCCAGGGTACTCCGTTTGGTCGCCAGGGAAGCGGACCGTATCGATGTAGCTGAATCTGTCCACGAACATATCCAGCTCGTTGCGCACCGTCCATGGATTAATCTTCAGTTCATAGAACAGCTGATCAACGGTAAGGTCGAAGGTGTTCATCATCCGGTATTCGCCCTCATTTACGATCCAGAACGGCTTGCCCTTGTAGTCCAGCAGCTGCGTCGATCCATAATAGCTGCGGATAGCGTGAGCCAGCATAAAGGTCTGATCCCTACTAAGGCCTGTGTTTTCCAGCAGGCTGTTCGCCTGCAGCGCCTGCTGCTTCAATTCATCAAAATGCGACAACGCATATTCCGCCACGGACTCCACATTGCTGAAATAGCGGTTGTAATAATAAGAAGCATCCATACCGGAGGTAACGTAACCTGACCGGTGGAAGCTGACAGCGAAACGGTAGGTTTTCCGGACGCCAGGCGGAACATCCATAACAAGTGCCCCTACCCGGCCAAGGCCAAAGGTCCAGTTCTCCTCCAGCTCCGACAGCAGAATATCCTCCAATTTGAAATGCATGGCCGACCTTGCCGTTCCCTGCTCTGCGGCAATCGCCACAAATCTTCCTTGCCCGACACCGGCAAGCTCTGCGGAGCAGTCATCCAGTCTTCTCATCGCACTATAGGGATCGTTGCCCTGGAAGCCAAAGAATGCACGCCGCTCAACTTCACCGGCAGTGTTATCCACTTCAAATTCCACCAGCAGTGCCGGCAGCAAAATCCCCTTCAACTCTTCTTCCGAAGCCGTCTCCGGGTCTGGCACGGACCGCACCGGCGAATAAATGCGGAAGGTCAAATCACCGGCCTGCCAGCTGTCTGTAGTCAGCTTGAAATCCCGGACAATTTCCCCGTCCGCAAACGGAAAAAGGATCCGCGGCTTAGACGGTTTAGGATCAGGATTCTCGATATCGTAGCGCTTGCTCTCATCCTCCCCGTCATGCTCGTGAAACGGCAGCGTATCAAAGCCGCTTCCATCCTTCCGCTGCAGTCCGATAAATATATTCTGTCTGGGCGGCTTCCCGGCTTCCAGATCAAAGCCGCCTCCAGCCCCCTTAAATCCTAATGTAAAACTGGCAAAAGAGCCGATTGGTGAATGATGGGCGTTGAAAAACTGATTCTGCGGCATATCGTAAAAACACTCCCTCCAGGCTGATTCCCGGCGGCGGCCGGGCTCTATCTCTATGTTATCTATGCCGCCCTGGGTGCGACAGGGCCAAAGCCGCCTATTATTTGGGCAAATCAATCGCCTGGAGCAAGCTATGCTATAATAAACCCATATTCTATTCGAAAATGAGGATGGCAATGAAGTCAAATGATCCCGGCATTCAGCATTCCCTGGACGGCCGGATGTCACCGGACATCCAGGCAGCTTTTCATATTTTTGCCGCCCACTGGCGCAAAGTAAATACACAGTGGCAGTATCCAGTACATACCCACCCAATGTTTGAAATCAATGTAGTTCTGCAGGGCAGGCAGCAAATGACGGTCGGCGGCCGCGCTTACGTTCAGGAAAGCGGAGATATTCTATTCATCCGCCCCGGCGTGCAGCATTCCAGCCTCGGCGCGGATTCCGGCAATGAAATGACTTATTTCTGCCTGCATTTTGATATTGATGATCTGATTCTGCGGCGTTCCCTAATGACGATGGATACGGTCAGTCTCAGCGGGAGCAGCCCGGAGCTGCGGTCTATCCGTTCCGCACTGGACATTATCATCAGCAGGGTGATTCTCTCCGAAGCCAGCGATTCGCAGTTGAACCGGTTAATGATACTGAACGCCTCATTGCAGCTATTCACCGCACTCAGCGGCTGGGTCTTGGCCGAAATGCCTGTTGTTTCTGGAAGCGCACTCCCGGGAGTCACGGAGAATACCGTTGCCCTGGCGAATGCCATCGAAGGCCTGCTGCAGGAATCCGTCTTCACAGCAGAAGCTACAGGCAGCCGTGGCGACGGTATTGAAGGCATTGCAGGGCAGCTGGGTTATAGCCCGAATCACTGCAACCGGGCCTTCCGTCAGATCTACGGGATGTCTCCGAGACAATATCTCTCCGATCTGATTATCCGCCATGCCAAGCTGCTGCTGCTTGACAACAGCCTGTCCGTCGAAGCGATTGCCCATCGGCTCGGTTACCGTGACGTCTCCCATTTCAGCAAACAATTTAAGCGCTGGACCGGTCTGCCTCCAATGGGCTACCGCAGGCTTACAGCTGATCCTGAGCTGTCAAACGATAAATTAAGCTAAACATCAGGGGTTGAAAGTGAAACGTTAAACCCGGCAGCGTAAATAAAAATGCAGCAAGGCCGTCCCCTGTGATCTAGGGGCAGCCTCAACAATATATTTATGCTTAACCTTTGGTAGCGCCTGCGGCGATGCCTTTAACAAAATACTTTTGCAGCGATACAAAGACAATCAGCACAGGCACAACGGACATCGCTGTTCCGGCAAAAATCATATCCCAGCGGGAGGAAAATTCACCGATATAGCGGTAGATTTCCACGACCATCGTTTTGGCTTCGCCTGAAGGAAGCACGAGCATCGGCAGCAGGAAGTCATTCCAGATCCCCAGACCGTTAAGCACAACCATGCTTGCCGTAACCGGCCCCATAAGCGGGAAGACAATTTCCCAGAAGATTCCGTAACGGGAGCAGCCGTCAATCTCTGCCGCTTCCTCAATTTCCTGCGGAATGCCTTTGACAAAGCTGGTGTAGAGCAGGCAGCCAAAGCCGACAGCCCCGGCAACATAGACCAGAATCGGACCTGCAAGACTTCCATACAACCCGAACATTCTCAGCTCTTTGAACAAAGGGATCATGTAAGCCTGAAACGGAATCATCATCCCGGCCAGGAAATACAGGAACATAAATTTGGTCCAGCGGACATTTCTGCGTTCGATGGCGTAACCTGCCATAGGAATGATCAAGACCTGAGCTACAATCGAAACCAGTGTTAGAATCAGACTGTTCAGGATCGCCCGGGGAAATTCGGTTTCTGTGAGCAGGTATTTAAAGCTGTCCAGATATAATCCCTTAGGGAACGCGATGGCGTCCCTCATAATTTCGGCGTTGCTTTTAAAGGCGGACATCAGGTTAAAGAAGATCGGGAAAAAGAAAATGATCGCCAGCAGCAGCGTTACAATAAACAGGGAAATCTCCCAGAGTCTTTTTTTCGTATGAATCGTCATATTACATCTGCACCTCACGTTTCCGGAGGAATTTAACCTGGATGACCGTAATAATCATTATGATCAGGAACAGCACCATTGCCAGCGCCGTACCAAAGCCCTGCCTTAGTTCGCCAAAGCCGACTTTATAAATAATATAGGTCAATGTCTCGGTATCAAAGCCGGGGCCTCCATCGGTCATTACTGCAATCTGGTCAAAAATCTTCAGCGCACTGATCATGGAAAGCACCATACATACGGTCATCGATCCGGCTAACAGCGGGAAGGTAATGTGGCGGAATTGCTGCCAGCCGTTTGCACCGTCAATGCTCGCCGCTTCATTCAGCTCAGCAGGAATGCCTTGCAGCCCCGCCAGATAGATGATCATGTAATACCCCGCACCTTTCCACACCGTGGACAAAATGATCGAAATCATCGCATACTTCGGGTTCCCGAGCCAGTCTACCATCCAGCTTCCCAGCCCGACACTATCCAGAATCTGATTAAACACACCAAAGTTGTAGTTCAAAATCATGGCCCAGACAAACCCCATTACAATCCCGCTGAGCAGAGTAGGGAAATAAAAAATACTTCTGAACAGATTGCGGAACCAGCGCACTTTATCTACAAGAATAGCCAAGGCAATAGCGGCGATATTCTCCAGCACTACCAGGCTGACCGTCATAAGCAAAGTATTCTTCAGCGCGTTGTGAACGCGGGGGCTATTCCAGATTTCCACAAAGTTAGCGAACCCGATGTACCTCACATCTTCGCTGATGCCATCCCATGAGGTGAAGCTTAAATATATACTTCCTACAGTAGGAACAATAACGAACAATGTATAAATCAAAAATGATGGCAAAATAAACATGAACGCGTAGGACTGCCACTTCTTCTTTTTCTTCGGAACGGCTGCCGCCAGCGGCTTGTCTGCTCTCTCTATTGCTGTAGCCATGGCTTAAGCATCTATAAGGAGAGCTTACGTGGTACAATACGGCTATAGAGTATACATATAAAGGGAACGGAGGTTGATCCTGCTGATCTATATTATTAAATTCGTCTACAGCTTCATTCTGCCGCCGGGTCTGTTTGTACTGTTGTTCGCCGCGGTAGCCGTGTGGTTATGGCGAAAAAACCGCCGCCCCGCCCTGGTGCTGCTGGGCATCACGCTGCTGCTCTATCTGTCCATGACCAGCCTGGTTGCCGATCCGTTAATCGGCAGTCTGGAGCGGAAATATGACCAGCCAAACACCGTTGACGGCGATGTTATTGTGGTGCTGGGCGGCGGCGCTTCCTCTGGTAACCGGGATCTTGACGGTGAAGGCAACCTGCTGGGACCGGCGGCGAACCGGCTGCTGTCCGCAGCGCGGCTGTACCGCGAGACCGGTCTGCCGATTCTATTCTCCGGCGGACAGGTCTATGCCGATAGCGGGAATGAAGCTGACATCGCCAAACGCCAGTTAATCGGGTTAGGAATTCCCGAGGCTGATGTACTGGCGGAGAACCAGTCGCTGAACACAGAGCAAAATGCTGTAAATACGGCTGCGCTGATGAAGGCTCACGGCTTTAGCCGTCCCGTGCTTGTAACCTCAGGCTTTCATATGGCACGTGCCATGCTGGAGTTTGAACATGCCGGGCTGTCTCCGCTGGCCTTTCCCACTGATTACATTGCCAGCCGGGAATCTTCCTTCTATCTCGGCAAGTTCTCCCCTTCCCCCGGCTCAGCGGAGAACACCGGAATCGCGCTGAAGGAATACTTGGGGATACTGGCAGCGCATTTTTAAGAGCAGACACAAAAAAGCAGCGGCCCAAGCTTCCCCGGGCCGCTGCTTTTTCTGCTTCATTCTATTTAATCAAATCGCCATACTTCGCATTGACCATTCCTGCGAGTTCATCCGGTGCAAGCTCAATCTGCATGCCGATCTTGCCGCCACTAACCGCTATGCTCTCCAGTTCCTCCGCACTTTGCTCGATATAGGTCGGATACAGCTTTTTCATCCCGACCGGCGAACAGCCGCCCCGGACATAACCGGTCCATTTCAGCAGATCCTTCAGCGGGAGCATTTCAATCTTCTTCTCACCCGCAGATCTCGCGGCTTTTTTCAGATCGAGCTCTTCGGCAACCGGAATGACAAACACATACAGGTTTGCTCCGCTATGCGAGACCAGCGTCTTAAAGACGGTTTCCGGCGGTCTGCCAATCTTCTCCGCTACCGCAGTTCCGTGGATGGCCCCGTCCTCATTATCATAGGTATGTATTTCATAGCCAATTCCCTTGGCATCCAGCATCCGCATGGCATTCGTTTTGGTTATTTGCATCCTTCATCAACCTTTCCGGCAGCCCGTCATAGCTACCGAGTTTTTGCAGCGTAATTGCTTCTATTTATTATATCATGTACATTTACTTCATCAACTTCATCAACCTATTAACTTCATCAACTTCATCAACTTCATCAACTTCATCAATGACTTCGAACATTAACAACACCAATTGTCAAAAACACCAAACCAGATAAGGTCCAACCTGTAAAAATCATCCACCACCCAATCAAAACTGCTTAAACATTTGTAGCGGGAATACCTCCCGCTAATTATGTATATATCCTTCTTCTGAACAATGTAGCGGGAATCCGTACCGCTAATATTGATGAATATTTTAATTCCGTTGTTATAAGAATTATTAGCAGGCAAAATTCCCGCTAGTCACTCAATTCAGATTGTTCGGTTTTACCTAGCGGTAACTTTTCCCGTTAAAAAAGATCGGTAGCGATACCCGAGCAGTATGTTTTGAAGCGATAAAGTCTGTGCCTGAAGGCCACTACGGGCACTTCGAAAGCTTTCTATTGTACAGATATACAAACCATAGACATCATAACTCAATGCATAAATGTATTATAAGTCAGTAGTTTGATGTTATACAACCGCTCATCGCATAACTTCCTCCTAACCGCCTCCGTATAACAAAAAACCGCTGTCCAGCTACAAAGGGCTGGGCCAGCGGCTTCTACACTCTTTCCACTACATCGGTTGGATCAAGGCAACCACGCTCATTCCACCACTCCAGCTGGATCAAGGCAACCACGCTCATTCCACCACATCGACTGGATCAGCAGCATCAATGCTCATTCTACCGCATTGATTCGATCAGCAGTAATACGCTTCTATCCCTATGGACTGTACTGGTTCACTTGCTCGTCATTCCGCCAGAATGGCACGAATCGTGATAACCCCTGCCGCCGGAACCGAACTCCTTCATAGCGGATGAAGCCATCAGGAGGCTACATCCGGCAGGGAATGGTGATCTGTATACAGGTGCCGATTCCAGATCGGCTGGCGATGGCTACGCCATACCCTTTCCCTCCATGCAGCTTAATCCGGGAATCGACATTGCGGATGCCGTAGCCGATCCGGGGTCCTTCCGGTGCCAGAATCTGCTCTATGGTGTCTGCGTTCATGCCCACACCATTATCAATAATTTTGAATACAATGTCCGTTTCCCGCTTCTCCACGACAAGCCGGATTCCGATCGTACTTCCGAACCAGGCATGCTCTAGCGCATTCTCAAGCATCGGCTGCAAAATCAGCTTGACGGTCATATAATCCAGCGCCGCAGGATCAATATCGTAATAGACGGACAGCCGGTTGCCGTATTTGATGCACTGAATGGCAATATAGGCTTTGGCATGTTCAATTTCCTTGCCGACCGTAGTGAGAATGTCCCCGCGGTTCAAGGAGAGCCGGTAGAATTTCGCCAATTCCTGAACGAGAATATGCAGCTTCTGAATATCTCCGAATTGTGCCAGACGGTTGATCGAGGACAGGGTATTATATAGAAAATGGGGATTGATCTGCGCCTGGAGCGATTCCAGCTCCGCTTCTTTTTTCTGGAGACCGGCAACATAATTTTTGTGGATCAGCTCTTCGATATTGCTGCCCATCCGGTTAAATGCTGCAGCAATCTGTGCCAGTTCATCGTTGCCTTTATAATGGATTCTTTTCTGGAAGTCGCCATCGCGAAAAGCATTCAGTGAACCTACAATTTTTTGGATTCGCCGCGAAAAATAACTGGAAACACCAATACCCAGGAAAGCCAGCACAAAGGCGCTGATCAGGCAGACGATCAATGTCAGCCTCCGCACGTTATTCGCACTTTCGTCGAACAGGCTGTTCGGAATGTAGGCCCGCAGCTCCCAGCCCAGGCTGTCCAGCGGTTCACTCAGCAGCAGCCGGTTTCCGGTCCGTGAACCCTTCAATCCCTCCGCTTCCGGGGCTGATTCCAGCACCACGTTTCCGCTGCCGTCCAGCACCTCAAGAGTCGTGTGCTCTCCAATCTTGTGGTAATCCACCGAGTCCAGCAGGTCGCTTAGTTGGACGGTCACGCGAACCAGCCCGATGTTCTGCCCCCGTTGGACATCGTCCAGCCGCTGCAGCAGCGAGATATTGCCATAGCGCTCATCGCGCAGAATCTGGCGCCAGAGTCTTTGATCCGCCATGCTACCGGAGAACTCCAATCCACGGTACCAGTCTGTCTCCTGTATCCGTTTCAGATGATAAATCTCATAACGTTTAATCGAAAGCAGCGGATTCTGATCAATATCTGTGTAGTATAATTCCGGAAGGGTATCGTTCTGGAGGTAAAGGGACAAGCCGATATTGCTGGCTGTGTAATTCAGAAGATTTTCAAGCGCTGGCATCAGTGTCTTCGTCATCGTCTCATAGCTGTCCCATCCCTGCTCGTAGCGGCGCAGAGCGCTCTGCAGACTGTAATTGTAATACAGCATTTTGGAAATCCGTTCAACATCATCCGTGCGGTAACGAATATTGTCCCGTATCTGCTGCAGCGTGCCTTGTATATTTTCCCGTGTCTTCTCTCTAAGGGAGTTCACGGAATGCGCATAGGCGAACATGCCGACGGTAAGGACGGCAAACAGCAGACAGAGTACATAAGGTACAATCAGCTTATATCCAAAAGGCACATTCAGCATACGGCGCATGTTATAGATGCCTCCGGTAATCGCCCGGACTGACGCCATAATAATCCTTGAACTGCTTGCTGAAATGGGACAGATTCTTATAACCGACCTGGTGTGCAGCTTCATAGACCTTCAGCTTCGGATCACCGAGCAGCAGCTTGACGCGTTCCAGCCGCCTTATGGAGACATAATCGGAGAAATAAATGCCTGTCTCATCGTAGAAGATTTGACCCAGGTGATTGGGAGAGAACGAGAAGTGGATCGCTGCATCCCGCAGCATGACGTTATTTTCCAGCTCCACCTCAATGTAGGCTTTAATTTCTTCGATAAGCTTGTATTTCTTGCCCTGCCGTTTCCGCTGAAGCCGTTCAGAGAGCTCGAACATCCGGCGGCGGAGCCAGGATTTCATATCCTGGGTTGTCTCAAATTGATATAAAATGCTGAGATGTTTTCTGTCCAGCCCCAGCAGAATATAAAAGTCCTCGTTAATTGTATGCAAAAAAGCATCCAGTTTGGAGACAATGTGCAGAAACAGCTGGTAGATTTCCAGCTTGGTTTCCATTTTGCCGACCCATACGAACAGTTCCTCATTGCAATCGTCGACAGCGACCAGACGGTAAGAAGATACCGCCAGAAATAAAGACTGCAGAATATCATCCAGATCCTTCGCCGTGGCCGAGATCGGACCTTTGGCATCGGTATGGAGAATCAGCTTGCCCTTGCCCAGAAACAGCTTCAGTCCCAGCGCCTCTTTGGCCCGCCGGAAGGAGAGATGCAGCTCGGTAAGACTTGTCACAGGCGGACCAACCCCAATAGTCACTGTAAGTGGTGTCCCGCTGACCGCCATAGCAATCAGTCCCTGCAGCCGGCTGCTGTCCACCCGTTCTTCCACGATGAGGGCATACCGGAACCGGTCCAGCCGGCAGAACTGAATCCGTTCCTGAGCACAAAATTGCTCGACCGCTGTCTCCAGCCTTTTCTCCATCTCCGCCTTGGCTTCTTCCCCAAAGCCGTTTAGTTTCCAGGATAAATCATCCGGTTCAAGCAGCGCGGTGTACAGCACGGTCCGATGCCAGGTAATCCCAACCTGCTGCAGTAAGGGCAGCATCTTGTCTGCATCCGGCATGCCGTCATCCAGCAGCTGCATGAACAGCTCCCGCTTCAACAGGGGCTCCGAATCTGAGAAGCAGCGCTGCAAATGGGATTGCGCCTGTTCCCGGTCCAGAATGCCCCGCACCTCTTCAAGCGTCCTGCGCATATCTGCATCATCTACAGGCTTCAGGACATAGCCGGAAGCACTCATCGAAATCGCCTGCTTGGCATACTGAAAATCCTCATAGCCGCTAACAAAAATGATCTTCGGCTTTGGGTTAAGCTCCAGGGCAAGTGCTCTGCGGGCCAGCTCCATCCCCGACATGATCGGCATTCTGATATCAGTGACGATAATATCCACGGTTTGTGACCTCAGCACCTCCAGTGCTTCAAAGCCGCTGCTTGCGGCTGCGCAAACGTCCATGCCCAGGCTCTCCCAGTTCATGAAGCGCTGCAATCCTTCCAAATCCAGCAGTTCATCGTCAACCAGCAGCACCTTGTACATATCATCCCATCCTTCAAATCTGTATAGATGAGCTTAACATACTCTGCCCGCAGTTCCTTATCTAACCTTACATTTTTTAGCAAAAAGGGTATACTTGGTTACAGTATACCCCACAGGTACATCAGACTCTAGCGTTATTTATTTCATCTTGCTGAGGTTGTTTTGCCATCTTTCCGTCTGGAATTTAAGCAGCTTACCGTAGCCGGCACGTTTAGCGTCCTCATTGGCTTTGCTTAAGAGGGAGCGCACTTCGTCATCGCTTTTGGCATACAGCGCTTTAGCAAAAACCTCCTGATAGATATCGTTGACAGCCGTCGCAATCGTTCCCTCTTCGGAATCCGGCAGCGGGTCCAGATTCGCAAACTCCGTAAAGTTCTTCGAAGTATTCCATGTGACTTTTTTCTGGGCCAATGTCGTCCAATTTTGTTTCTCTTCCGGCAGCTGCGCATCCATCAAAGCCTTGGTCTGATCGATGAATGTGGTGTTGCCCACCCAATTGAAACGGCCGATTCTTTCCTTGTCTTTATCAGCCTGTGGGGTGTTCAGCCCGGCCTCATTCTGAATCGGCACCCCATCAGCATCCGATTCATCCCAGTACAGGCCCTGGCGTCCAAAATTCAGGATACGCTGTCCCTCTTCACCCGTTGCCCAGTCCAAATAGGAGAAGATCGCTTCCGGGTCCTTCGCTTTCTTCGTAATCACAAGCACATTCCAGCCGAGCGAGCTGTAATTGTTCGGAGTGATCTTCTTCGCGTCAAGCCCTGCCTTATGAATCGGCCAGATGATGTCGTACCCGGACTCCGGATCAAGGGTCCGCAGCGCGTTATTCGCATCCCGGCCCGGATTGACCACATCACCTTCCACGAATACAGCAACCCGGCCCGTCACAAGCTTCTCTGTCACTTGATTGCCCGTTTGTGTGAATGCATCCTGGGTGATCAGCTTCTCACGGAACAGCTTGCTGGCGTACAGCATGTTCTCGGTGAATATCGGATCCTCAAAAATTGACTCCAGCGCATTTCCCACCGGATTCGCTTTGGACAGATAAGGCTTATTCTCGGCAAAGCCGCCATACATCGTATCAATGCCCCGGCCCTTAGCCCCAATCTCCAGCGGGATCACATCACTGTATTTCTCCTTGACCTGCTTCAGGTAGGCATACAGGTCATCATAGGTTTCCAGCTTCGGGGAACCCAGCTCTTTATAAATCTTCCGGTTAATAATCCACCCGCCATTGCCATTAGGACTTGAGGTATACCAGTTCGGGAACTGGTATAGCTTGCCGTCGTCGGAGCGGAGCATGCCCAGCGTCGCTTCACCGGCATTATTTTTCAGATTCGGATATTGATCAAGGTATTCATCCAGCGCCACAAGCATTCCTGCCTGCCGTAAACGCTCCACATTGGCACCACGGTCCATCATAATAACATCCGGCAGACTGCCCGAGGCAATCATCGTGCTGAACTTGGTTTCTGCGGCACCGCTGGACTGGATGGGTGTCATATTTACCTTAAGGGTATCTCTAATCCAGGCGGTTGTGGAATCCTTGCCCCACGGCTCTGTAGTGTCCCAATCGTAATTGCTGTAATAACTGAAAGTGACCGGCTTTACGATGCTTCCTACCGCTGCGGCAGGCGTTGTATCAGTAGCTTTGGCAGTTTCCGCAGCTACAGGTTCTTTTGTCGGTTCAGCGGTGCTTTGAACAGTTGCATTGTTCCCTCCGCCACAACCCGACATCAGCAGCACCGAACACAACACAGCCATCATTACCGGCAAGCTCTTGTTACGCTTCAAATGAGTAACCCCTCTCTAATGCTTACTATACGCACGCAAACTCTGAATCATAAGCAAACCATTCACTTCATATGAAGCCGCCTATTCCTTTAATGAACCGATCAGCACACCTTTGACAAAATATTTCTGCAGGAACGGATAGACCATAATAATCGGCAAGGTTGCCACCATGGTTGTGGCCATAATCAGTGATTTGGATGTGACCGATTTCATCAGCGCCAGCCGGTCCTGAGCCGCCGCATTGGCACCGATGGACTGCAGCTGATCCGTCACGATATTGGAATTCAAAATTTGCTTCAGCAGGGTCTGGATCGGAATGAGATTCGGATTATTGATATAAATACTGGCGGAGAACCAGTCATTCCAGTGCCATACCGCCGTAAACAGTGACAAGGTCGCCACAACAGGTCCGGAAATCGGTAAAATAATCCAGGTCAGCACACCGATGTGATTGCAGCCGTCAATCCGTGCCGACTCGGCCAGACCTGCGGGCAGCCCCAGAAAAAACGTCCGGAAAATAATCATGTTATATACGCTGATTAATCCGGGAATCACCAGCACCCAGAAGGTGTCCATCATACCAAACTCGCGCAGCAGCAAGTAAGTTGGAATCAGTCCGCCGCTGAAATACATTGTAATGACGCAGAACACCATGAAAAATTTCCGGCCCATCAGCTCCTGCCTGGATAACCCGTAAGCCAGAATGGCTGTGAACAGCACCGACAGAATCGTCCCGACTATTGTCCGCAGAACGGAGACCAGGAACGCCTGACTGATCCGGCTGTCATGGAATACCACTTCATAATTGTCGAGCGTCGGGCTGCGGGGCCAGAACGTAATGCCGCCAAACGCCGTATCCGCGCCCGTATTGAAGGAGATCACCAGTGAATTCCAGAAGGGATACAGGGTGACGAAACCCAGCAGGATCAGCAGGAAATAGATGATCACTTGCAGCACTTTATCTCCCCGCGACAGCTTCATCATAACCTGTTCCCCGCTTTCCGATAGACTGTACCGACACTAGACCAAGTTTCCAAAAGCCCATTCGCCGTCCCTTTGCTTACCATAGGCTTGAGCCCATTTTTCTGGCCGCTTTGTTGGCGATAGCCAGCAAGCTGACGCTGACAACCGCTTTGAACAAGCCTGCTGCCGCCGCATAAGAGAAACGGCTGTTCAGAATCCCCATGCGGTAGACATAGGTGTCGATGACATCCGAGACGTCCCGCAGGATCGGATTGGTAGCCAGAATCAGAATGTCCTCAAAACCGGCATTCAGAATGTTGCCCACTGCCAGAATCATAAAGATGATAATAACCGGCCGGATGCAGGGCAGCGTGATCAGCCCAATCTGCTTAAAGCGGCCCGCCCCGTCAATGGAAGCGGATTCATACAAATGCGGGTCAATGCCGGCAATGGCTGCCAGATAGACAATCGCCGCAAAACCGATTTCTTTCCACACCCCCGTTCCAACGAGTATGCCCCAGAAGTATTCCGGCACTGACAGAAAGCTGATCGGCTCTGAGGTAAGATCCAGGCTCATCAGCAGCATGTTTACGCTTCCATTATCCGTCGAAAGCATCGAGCCTACGAACCCGCCGACTATGACCCAAGAGAGAAAATGCGGCAAATAGCTGACAGTCTGAATGATCCGCTTGAACGCCATCCTCCGCACCTCATTCAGCATCAGCGCCAGCAGGATGGGTGCCGGGAATCCGAAGCATAGCTTCAGCAGGCTGATGACAATCGTGTTGCGCATCACCGTCCAGAAGTCGGGCGAATTGAAGAAGGCTTCAAAGTGCTTCAACCCGACCCAAGGACTTTGAAAAAAACCGCCGAACAGCTGATAATCCTGAAAGGCCATCAGCACCCCATACATCGGCAGATAGCTGAATACGAAGATAAAGATCATTGCCGGTACAACCATCAGCTGAAGATCCCACTGCCTGACCCATCTGGACCAGGAAGAAACAGCATTCCCTTTCTTGTAAGGTAAGGCCCTTGGTTCGATTTCCACATTTGTCATCCTTCCTGTGTCTTTGCTTTACACCTTAATCTTATGTCGCACAGGAAGGACGTACCAGTACCGTGGTCAACGAAAAATGTGGTCTGGCAATGATGACAATCAGCAGCTTGTATGCGGCCCGATCATCTATTCCTCTTCCTCCGGCAGCTTGATGGCCTTCACGTTGTCAATGTACAACGTACCACTGCCTTGGGTTCCGCTGCCCTGGGCCACATAGAAAGCAAATTCCTTGATAGAGCCCAGATCAATCACACCGTTGCCGCTGGTGGCCCACCCCGGTTTGGCAAAACCGGTAAATGGAAGAGTGACCAGCACCGGTGCAGTACCCTGGATCTTGAAGCTGGCTTCCCAGACTTCACCGTTCGTCTCATGGAACTGGACAGCCAGCTGACGGTTCGAGCCATCCGGCAACAGCCAGAAGGATATCGCTTCCATCCCCGGCCATTCCTTGCCCATGCTGCGGTAGACCCCCGCGTAACCGGGATTCCCGATCGTATAATCCAGCTTCAGGCTGTAGGTGCCGCTGTTCGTATGGTAGGTGTCGAGTGTTACCGTCGCTGCGTTGCCTGAGACGTTGCGCTGCCATTTCGCACGCAGACTGCTGTTCGAACCGCCGTACTCCTCGAAATCATCAATCACATAGCTGTCCACCGGCGGAGGAACAAACGGACCGTTACCGGTTTCACCGTTGTTTAATGCGCGGGGATGGCTGTAAAGTGATTGAATGCCGCTGAGTGAATTTTTATCGGTCAAATATCCGGACCAGGTCATGAAATATACGTACTGCGGCTGTTTCTCCTGAAGCATCTCCATATCCGGCAGCTCCCCGTTCTCCCCGATCGCAATGGGTCTGCCGCCGCTCAGCTGCACCAGCTTGTTGTAATACGTATCACGGTAATCGTTGTTGTAAATATCCATCGCCAGCACATCCACCTCATCATGTCCGGGATAATAAGGGGCGGAATCATAGGCCCAGGAGCTTTCCGCATTCGGGCTCCACACCCAGATTAAATTGTCCAGCCCATGCAGATTGGTGAAACGGTCGTACATATTGTGCCACAGCTGCCGGAACAGCTCAGGACGCGCCCCCCACCAGAAGAATTCAGCGTTCATCTCGTGATAAGGCCGCCACAGCACCGGGATCCCTTCATCCCTTAGCTGCTGCAGATAACAGGCTACTTCGTCCATTTGTGCCGCCCACTGGTCATACAAGGCTGTACCGGGAGTTACGATATCCGTCATCTGGGCAACCGTAACATCGCCCGTGACACTTTCCCAGCCAGCCGTCGGCGTATCCATCGGCCTAGGCTCATGATAGGTCAGCGTCACCATAGCTCCCGATTCGCTTTTCACAATGGCCTCGTCGATCATCGCCTGGCGCAATGCGCTGAAGTCCCCGCCGGTGTAATAGGCGAAATCCGAACCCCACAATGCCGGGTAATAACCGGTCAGCTCTGCTGCCGTGTCATACCACAGGCTGGGTTGTTCGTAATAATTATGCTGCCCTGTATAAACGGCATTGCCCACCGTGGCATACAGCCGGTCCAGCAGCTCCACCGCCTCTTCCGAAGCATTCGGATTCACCGGATACATCTTTTCTGTGGTCACCTGGAGCGCACTCGCAGCTGACACTGCAGTGCCTTCGCTGACCGCCTTCACCTCGATGTCATACAAACCTTCCGGCGACAAGCCCTCCAGTTTGTATGCATACAGTGCTTGACCGGGAACATACGGCACCATTACATTTTGCCACTCGGTATCGGCTGCTTTTTTATACGAAATCTTGTAAGACTTTACGCCAAAAGGACCCGAAGAAGCTTCCCATTCCAGATTGGCGGATACACCATCCTTACCGGTCACTGAGAATCCCGCGGGTGCCCCGGGTGCAAGCTCCAGCGGAAGCTGCGGAAGTTTGCCGATAACAACCTGATCAAGGAACAGCTCCGCACCAGTAGTGTTACTCACTGCAAAGCGCATGGACTGGGCTGCTGCGCCGGTGAGTACCTGCTGCTCCTGCCGTTTCCAGCCTAAAGACGCCTCCGCTGGCAGCGGGTGCGTAATTATGTCGTTGTCCTGATAGACGGCAAGACTTACCGTAGCAGGCGGGACTGCCGCCTCAGCTGTAGATCTGCTCCAGTACGAAACCAGATAAGAGGCATCGCCTTCGGCGGCCATCTCAGCGGTCTTAATTCCTGATTGGTTCAGGAGCTTTAGCGCATACCCTCCTGAGTACGTGTCATAAGTTACCGTCTGCACGGTCCCCGTGGTTTCCCAAGGTTCTGTACTTCCGCTCTCAAAACCGCTATTAGAGACAAGGTTCGTCCCCGGAGTTGCTTCCAGTCCCATCACCGCATCTGAAGTGTTGCCTGCCGCATCCTTGGAGCGCAGCATAATAGCGTACACTGAAAATGGATCCAGCTGACTTAGCGTATAGGTGTGCATTGTGACTGTCTCCTGATGGGGTACGGTCACTGTGTTCCAGTCCGGCGCGTCTGTTTTTTTGTACGACAGCTGGTAGGATGCTACGCCCATATCATCCGTCGATCCCGCCCAAGTCAGCTTCAACGCTTCCGGCTCATGCTCAGCCTGCCAGACACCGGGCGTTGACGGCCGTTCGATATCCACATTTTCACGAATGACTGCATCGTCAATATAGTAATCCTTGCTGGTGCTGTTCCAGAACGATAGACGGACATGCTGATCCCCGGGAGCGGGGGTATACAGCAGCTGACGGTATTCCCAGCTCGTCGAACCCGAGAACTGAAGACTTTGTTTGCCCTGCTGCGTGCCGAATGAATCCATATCAATTACAGCATGGGTCACTCCTGTTCCGGCGAATTTGACCCATAAACCGACACGATAGGTTTTGCCTTGCTGCACCGCCACAGACGCCGAGGCTCCCCCGGTATTCCGTTTCACCTGAAGACTTTTATCCCCTCCATGCTTTTCACTGGCAGTCACTACAGGGCTACCCCACTTCTCCCACCCGACATCACCTGACTCAAAACCCGGATTACCGAGCAGATTCTCTCCTGCCGCACGCGATGGAGCAGGAAACACAGCGATTGATGCAATAAACAGAGCGACGGCCAGCCAACCATGGAACCATTTTTTGCCCGTTTGTGCAACCACTTTGTTCAGGCCTCCATTTGAAAAAGCCGGTTTATATTCGATATTGGCATCGTCCGGCCCCTTCAATGTAAGCGTTACCATTTAACTGAACAAGAATCATTTGCAACGAAAAGTTTGTTTTAGCAACGACTAATTTGAAAAGGTCACCTACGCTGCTGTTTATCCCTGTCCGTAACTGCCGATGTACGAAAAGCTCCGTTGCCGCAGGAGACGGCGAGCACCTGTCCGCCTGCGCAATCGACAGCAATTCCCTTCCAGCGGGGGGCGCCAAGAGATAAATTCTCCCACTCCTCCCAGGACAAACCTCCATCCCGGCTGCAGACGACCCGGGCCTCCGTTCCGGTACGAACCATCGGCTCACACGCCAGAATCAGCAGGTCCTTGCCGGAGTTCCCCTTACCCACAGCAAGCGCCGACACATTGAACCTTTCTCCCTCCCCGGCCGGGAACAGCTTGCTCCAGCTTTGCCCGTTATCTTCGCTGCGCCATAACCCTTCCGAGATAAATCCCGCATACAGGGTGCCTGCATGAGCGGGTGAAAACGCCACTGCATTTAATACTGAGGACGGGCTGCTGTACTGGAAAGGAAGTCCCGCACCGATGAATTGCCAAGTGTCCCCGCTATCCTCCGAGCTCCAGATTCCCTCCGTCCATTCCCCGAGCATAAGATGTCCAGCCTGATGGTAATCCGTGTCCAGCAGTTGATTGGCTCCACAGGCATTTTTGACCTGATAGACAACTACCGGCAGCAGCTCGGCTTCAATCCACTTCTTCTGATGCGGCAAAGTTGCTAGATGCGCCGGAGGACGGAAGGACGTCCGTCCCCAGGATTCTCCACCATCTCTGGAGCGGTAGATTCCAGCTCCTAAGGCCATCTCACCGTCCACAAAAGCATAGAAAGTCCCTGGGTTGCCCCTATCTTCCCGCAATGCCTGGACGAACAGACCCGGACCAAGGGAAAGTACGGCTGCCGCGCTGTCGCCTCCGTCACGGCTCCGTGCAATGCAGGCTGTTCGCCCATGCCCGACAAGACCGTACAGATAATGCTTGGAGTCTGTTCCGGACATGACGGCAGCAGTACTGCCTGAGTAGCCATCCAGACTCGGTAAATTGCGGAAGGTCTGCCCGCCATCCTCCGTGATCTTGGGCGGATGGTCTGCCATCGTGACGCAGAACTTCCCCGGCTGCACAGTGTCAGCGATCACCGCTTCCATGCAGGTCGTTTCCAGCCCCCGGAAATGATTCGCCCGCCAGCTCTTCCCCCCATCCTCGCTAATTGCAACTCCATACCAGTTGCATAGATAGAGGCGGCCCTTGCTGAAGCGGTCAACGATGATTTTGGAGATCGCCCAGCCTGTTGCCGCTGCCCGGGATCCTCCGCTGAAATGATCCATATACGCCGGAAAGCCGCTGAGGTCTTCATCGGAATGAGGATGGAGCAGTTGCCAATGTCCACCCCCGTCACAGGAAACATACAGTGGTATCGGCGGACACTCCTTCATATGCGGCCGCAGATCCGGGGCCGTGTACCATCTTTCCGTCCGATGGCAGTCCTGCACAACAGTCCCGTATCTCTGTCTGCCGGGCAGCAGACCTTCTTCCGTGGAAGCCCAAGTCCTGCCGCCATCGGTGCTGCTCCGGATTCCGCCCCAGATCGTAGCCGCCAGCAGATGCTGGTCATCAAGGTTGTCGAATGACAGCTCGGCAAAGCTGGGCCCTTCCTGCAGCAGCTCCCAGGATTCTCCCAGATCAGAGCTGACATACAGCTTGCCTGACCTGCCCCGGGGCTGATCCTGAAGCAGCCCCAATACGCCGCCTTCGCCAATTTCAACATAATCCATGTTCAAATCGTCATCGCTTATTGTTCCGGCATACAAGACACCGGGAACAGACGGGTGAAACGCAACGCAGCCAAACCGTTCCTCTGGAAGCCCCGTGCGTCTCCAGGTCTCGCCTTCATCCCGGCTGATCCAGAAGCCGCCGGTATACCCTCCGGCGGCGATTATGTCCGGGTGATGAGGGTCTGCCGCGATCACCTCACCGTACATCCTGGTGGGACCATTTCCATAGAATCCCATACCCGTGCAGACTTCCCGCCAGCTGTGCCCGCCATCAGCAGATTTATGGACCGATCCGTAGAACTTCCGGCTCCTGACCTCCCCGGAGCAGCGAAACAGCACCTCCGGGTGATACGGACTGATCGCAAAGCTCTGCACCTGATGGTGATACGCCTTCGTCAGCCCGCCATTCAGCGTTTCCCAAGTCTCCCCGCCATCGGAGCTGTGGAAGACACCCGCCACATCGCAGCGGGCATACACAATCCCGCTTATAGCCGGGTGCTGAATAAGCCCCGTGATATACCCGCCTCCACCCAGTGAAGCCGGAGTCCAGACATGCGCAGTATTTTCGATATTATTCATAATGCTTAATACCTCCTCTACATCTCTTCAAGCTTACACCCGGGCTTCAGTTACGGGCATCCCTGCGAACAACGAATTGTGCCGCTGGGCAAGGAAGATATTTTCATCAAAAAGTTATAAAACTACCCATTCACACAAACAGAAATGATAGTCATTGCATCTCTTATACTATCCAACCGGAAAGAGGTGTTAACTATGACGGAACGTGCAAAAATTCGCAGGGCCATTGCTGCACTGCGTGCGCAAAGAGCCATTCTGCGCGAACAGCTGGAAGAAATTAATGAGAATTTACGCAGAGTGCCTAATCCCAGCCGGGCCAGACGGGAACTTTTGGCAGCGAGGGTAGCTATCAGAGAAGCATTGCGTTTAAATGCCATCGCCATTCGGCTTTTGCGCAGTGTGCTGTAACCGGATTATGCTGAAGCTAGTGCAGTAGCAGGTATCCTGTGAAATAGTTTATCGAGCATCCTTTGGGATGCTCTTTTTTGTAGGCAGATTCTATATATCCGAAAAAAAGAGCACCGGGGCTCTCCCCGAATGCTCTGTTCTCTGTTGCCAAGACGGCTTAAGCACGGCTTTCCTGCTCTTCCGGCTGTAGCCGGAGTGCCAGTTCTGGAAATCTATCTTCGCATGCTTTAATCTCTTGGATAATCCATTGCCATTATATCCATAAAAGGCACCTTGACCAGCTCTTCCTTACAGCTGAGATGCACCTTGCCCGTACGCGGGTCCATGCCGACAATCTGCCCCCGGACCTGATCTTCCTTGCCCCAAACCGTCAATAGCACTTCAGAGGCCTCTTGCATCGCTTCCGTCAGTTGATTGCCGATTTCTTCCAGCACAAATTCATCTCTTGTCGGCCGTTTGGCCACCTTCGCTTTTGCCACACTATTCCTCCGTTAATTTAAGACTGTTTCCATGTGTTATTCCATATAAAATAAATGTCATTTTTACTCGCTCATGGATGTTATCGAGTTAATTATAGCAATTACTCTTAAGCGGTGAAAAGAGCGTAGTGATTATGTTCCTCCAACTGAACTTCAGCTGTTTTGCATAAGGAGCTATTCTAACAACTACTCTACGTAGCTTAACATTTCCTGCAGGTCTGAACAAGGTAATCGTGATTTGCGTCACGAATCACAGAATCGACCTGGGAAGCTGATCGGCGCAATTCATCAGCTCCAGTTCGCGCTCTAAGAAAAGGAGTCGCTGGCGCTTCCCTGCCAACAACTCCTTTTGTTATTTTCTTTTATAGCTCTTAGCCCAATTTAATGTCATTTCTTGAAAACTCACCTGTCTGCGCCAAGTTCTATGAGTGGTTTCCCATTCGTTAACAGCTTGCTTATAAGGTGTGTAAAATCGCCAATCACTAATATCCCAAGAACAATAAATTTTTCGATAAAATTTTCCGAATGGAATGTCTTGAGAGTATCTTCGTACGGCCTTACTTGCCTGTCGTTTTATCCAACGACTTGCCTGGTCTTTACTTACGGGTGTTTTCTTAATGCTTCTACTCAAATCAGCTCTAACCTCCTTCAGGGAAGCTAGAGTCCGTCTAGTAATTTCATTGATTCACCCCTTATTTTTCCATATCCAGATAATAAACCGATTAACTCACTGAAGCAACTTTTCTTTTAGCATGCAATCCGGAAATGAGCTATTTTCTGATCCGCAGGAAGAAGTGAAGCCTAAAGTTCAATAAATATAATTTTTAAAAAAACCCAGATATTTCTTTTTTTCTTGGATGTCGCCAATAAAATGAGTATTGTCTTTTACATCAGGAACGCTGTAGACGGAGAACAAGATAAAATTTTCTCTTACCGTCAGTGAATCTAGCAATGATTTTGCGATCAGGTTCGTAATTGCTCCTGACTCCCCAACTTTAAATATCTCATCTGGCCGATTCATTGCATAATCCACAAAATCAGCTCTAGTCGGATTTGAGACTGCCAGTAGGATCAGAATGATTATCAATCCGAGCACCATACTCGTCTTTTTCTTAGTGGATCTGTGAGTAGTTCTTACTGGGTTTACATCATAAGTCTTTCCATTTCATCCCCTCCTGTGAAAACTTTAAACCATTTGGTTATTTATGCAAATCACAAAACTCTTCTTCAGTTTATGGTGCAGCGTACACGCAAACGGACAACCGCAAGGTTGCCCGTTCATTTAACCCGTATTTAGGATAGAATCTTATTAAACAACATAGTCTTCCAGTGAAATCCGGCTGCCGCCCAGACCGGCTTGAGGGCCCGCCCCCACCCCAAGGGTGAGCTGTAGCTGATCGCCGCTTAAAGTCTGATATTGGACCGACAGGTCATCTCCGGTGCTGAACTCCGGCGCTTTATTCGTCATAGCCGTTGCAAAAGCAGGCAAGTCGCCAAATCCCAGCTCTGCTGCCTCTTTCACCGGAACAGCCTCCACTACAACTCCTCCCGGCATTCCTGTAGCCGTAACCTCCAGATAGTCCTGCCGTTCTTTCAACTCGAAGCGCTGGGACAAGTAGACAGCAAAGTAGACTTTGCCTGCCTTCCCGAACAGCGCCTGCTGCGACTTGATCCACTCCCCTTTGGGCAAACACCCTACGATGGAGTCTTTATCTCCTTCCGGAACGGGATACAAGGAAAGGACCGTACTCTTGTGAAACAGCACCTCCATATGCGGACTCTGATGGCGGGGATCGCCTTCCCGATAGCCTTGACCGGGATGGAAGAAATACAGCCGGTTGCTCCCTTCCTGTACGCCAATTGGCAGTGAGAAGGCCCACCGCAGCTGTTCGTTGTCAAATTCCTCTACCCGCTCCCACATACCTCCAGCCGCATAATACTCCGTGATATAAGCGTATGAATGCAGCAGCGGCTGAGGATCCGGGTCACTTGGCATAACCTTCCGGGTCAGCTTCTTGACTTCAACAGGCACGCTACGGTCCAAAGCAGCGGACCGTACCTGCTCCGGTGCTTCATAGAATAGTAATCCGGCATATTCGGTTCGCGGCATCTCCGCAGGCAATTTGAAGTCTCCAAACTGCACATAATCATGCAGCACATTGCCGTCCGCCGGAACATCATGCGGCCAGCCCCGGGAATGTGCGCCTACCCAGGCGCCCTGAAGGTAGAAATGCCCCCGTTCCTTCCACAGATAATCCAGCATTTCTGCCAGCATGTCTTTGATCTTAGGGTCCTCTTCCAGCTCCCAGGCACAGGTAAATGCCTGCACCCAATGCCAGAACCACGGCAGGCTGCCATACTCCGGCATGCCATTCCCGCGGATATAGACCAGTGTATTCTGCAGGCTAAGCAGTCCGTCCTCGCGTAATTCCTCATCATCAAACAGCTTGCCGAAGATCAGCTTTGCTGCGGTATATTTAGCTTCATGATGCCCAAATGTCACCACCGGTTTGCGGTAAAATCCGCTGCGGTAGATATGGCCGATGGCCGTATGAAAAGCAATTCGGAGTCCTGCACTGAACTCGCTGGAATAATGCTTGCAGAACCAAGCCATCAGGCTGCCCATTATTTCCACCGGAAGCTCATGCGGCGAGGCCTCCCGCGGCAGCGGGTTCAGGCCAAGCGGCCAGTGTCCGTATAGCGCAGTCCCGGGCTGTCTGTTCTGCAGCAGAACGGTTTCCAGCAGCACGGCTTCCGCCTTCTGCTTCGCCACTACACGGTCAAAGGGCAGCCCGCGAGACGGGTCTGCGGCAGCTGCGAACAGGTAAGAGGCATAATAAAAATTATTGCGTACATCATCGTGGAACCAAAGACCGCTCTCCAGCAGCGGACGGCTCTCCGCTTCCCGCGCTACATTATATATAATTTCATCCTGACGAATTTTATAAGGACTCTGACTATGATTGACATTCACCATTACCGGTTTCACCCTCCATATTTTAAGTTTCTATTTATCGCTCTCTGCTTCACTCTCAGGAATCACGACTTCAACAACATCCCCTTCACTCTCCCTGGACCTTGTATTTAGTCTATTGTGCACGCTTTCGGTTCATATGGCAATCTCTAAAAGCGGTAAATAAACTAAAATAAACGCACTAAAAAAGATTATCACTTGCCAAATGAACGTAAATGGATTAAATTGTACCTATACGAACGAAAATACGTTTTTGAAGGAGATTGAATATCCAATGGAAAGACGTTTCGCCTCACATCCCAACGAAGTTAAGCAGTTTGATACTGAGCGCCTGCGCAAAGAGTTCCACATTCCCGTTATTTTTGCTCCGAATGAACTGAAGCTTGTGCTTACCCATGAAGACCGCATGATCGTCGGCGGTGCCAATCCTGTAACCGAAGATGTTGTGCTTACCACAGATCTGAAGGAACTGGGAGTCACTTACTTTCTGGAACGCCGTGAACTGGGTATCATCAATGTCGGCGGCAAAGGTTCAGTTGTTGTAGACGGAACAGAATATGAAATAGATTTCAAAGAATGCCTGTATGTCGGGCAAGGTTCCAAAGATGTGGTGTTCAAAAGCGCAGACAGCGCCAAACCGGCGAAATTCTACCTGAACTCCGCTCCGGCTCACCAGTCCTATCCTACAACCAAAACTACACTCGCCGAATCCGAATCCGGAGCAATGGGGGGTCTGGAGAACTCCAACGAGCGTACGATTCACCGCTTCATTCATACCAATGGCGTACAAAGCGCACAACTGGTCATGGGTATGACACAGCTCAAACCGGGCAGCATGTGGAATACAATGCCTTCGCATACTCATCCGCGCCGGATGGAAGCCTACTTCTATTTCGATCTTCCGGACGACTCTATCGTGTTCCACCTGATGGGTGAACCTACCGAAACCCGCCATATCGTGATGCACAATGAACAGGCCGTCATTTCCCCAAGCTGGTCAATCCACAGCGGTGTAGGCACGCATAACTATACCTTCATCTGGAGCATGGCCGGTGACAACAAACGTTATGATGATATGGACCCCGTAGGTATGAAAGAATTACAATAGAAAGAAATCAACTACGGAAAGATGAGGCAGGCGGATGAACCCGATACGGCGACACGAGATGATTATGGAAGTTATGCTGAACCAGAAGGACGTAACGGTAAACGAATTGAGCGACAAGCTCCAGGTGACGGGAAAAACAATCCGCGAGGACTTAAGCAAGCTGGAGGAACAGGGATTGATCGTGCGTGTGCACGGCGGTGCTGTACTGGCCCAAAGTGATCAGTTCGGCATTCTGCCTTCCAAGAACCCGCTGGATAAATATTCCGTCGAGAAAACGGAGATTGCGCTGCGTGCGCTTGCCCATATCGAAGAGGATGACATCATTGCGCTGGACGGCGGGAGCACCACGCTTGAAATTGCCCGGCGGCTGGACAATATGCCTCTGACGGTCGTCACCAACGATGTGTACATCATCAGCGAACTGGTTCCCAAAGACAACATACGTCTGGTCGTTCCCGGAGGCTACCGCGTCCGCAACATGCTCGCAGGTCCCGAAGCTGTCTCATACGTGCAAAAGCTAAATATACAAAAAGCATTTCTGTCGGCTACAGCCGTGCATATCGAGCATGGGCTGTCTATTTACACCGGTGATTTAATAGATTTCAAACAGGCCTTGGTCTCCACGGCCCGCAAAGTATTCGCCGCCTGCGATCATCATAAATTCGGGCATACCGCTTTGCGCACCTTCGCTTCACTGCAGGAAGTGGATGTGCTGCTTACGGACAGCGGCCTTGCACCCGAAACGGTGGAACAGTTCCGCAGTGCGGGCGTCAATATTGAATGCGGATAATAAATTGCACTTTTTTAATAAACTTAAGTACAAATTCCATAATCCCCACTCAAAGGAGAGAATATTAATATGTCATCATTATTCAGTCTGGCTGGTAAAACAGCCATCGTAACGGGCGCTGCCCAAGGTCTTGGACAAGGTATTGCCCTTGCTTTTGCGGAAGCTGGCGCAGACGTTGTTTCTGCCTCCCTGAACACAAGTGCGGAAACCGTTGAAGCCGCCAAAGCTTTCGGTGTGAAAGCTATCGGCATCGAAGCTGACCTGAGTGACCACACTACCCTGCAGGGCATGTTCGACAAAGCGCTAGAATTGACCGGTCACGTTGACATTCTGGTCAACTGTGCAGGCATGATCCGCCGTACTCCGGCCAAAGACCATAGCGAAAAAGACTGGTTCGATGTCATCAACCTGAACCAGAATACTGTATTCCTGCTGTCGCAAATTGCCGGCCGCCACTTCCTGGAAAGAGGGTCCGGTAAAATTATCAACATCTGCTCCATGCTTTCCTACCAGGGCGGGATCAATGTTCCGGGTTATACTGCAAGCAAACATGCGGTTGCCGGTCTGACCAAAGCATTCGCCAACGAATGGGCCGGTTCAGGTCTGAACATCAACGCGATCGCACCAGGCTACATGGCTACAGAAAACACAGCTCCAATCCGCGCGGATCAAAGCCGTTCCGACTCGATTCTGGACCGCATTCCTGCCGGACGCTGGGGAACTGCAGAAGATGTTAAGGGACCTGCCGTATTCCTGGCTTCCGCTGCTTCCGACTACCTGAACGGTCATATCCTGGCTGTAGATGGCGGATGGCTGGCCAGATAAGTATTTTACTAACCCAATAATAGAAACAGCAGCAGTCAGGGACGAGAAAATAAAATCCCAGGCTGCTGCTTTTTTTGACAATCGTTATCTGATAACTTCATTCTGCCCTATTCACTGTTAGTTCAAGAATGGCTATACTCCATCCGGCTTCTATATAAGTTCAAGATTCGGACTTGTTCCTCGCTTAGCTCTTTAGCATTCCAATACATATGCATTAAATTATATTCAAACAATTCTTTTAATTTCATGAATAGCGGTAGTTTTGTAAGCATCTCGGAAGAGAGCTCATTCTCCTCTTTATATCCATCTACTAACGCCCTGGTAATGGATCTTTGATAATCTCTGAGGTTCTCTCCCCCTGAGAAGGAGAACTCCAGTGCAGAATAGATAGGAACGGCTAAATCGTATACATAAAAATGTTTTTCGCAATCTTGAAAATCAATCATCGTTAGCTTGGAGTCACTGTCTACAAGGATATTTTCCAGCCACAGGTCTCCGTGTATTAAGCCATAATTTGAAAACTCCTGCGGCAGTTCCTTAATTCTATTTACTACATCGTGTGCAATTTCCCGTATGGTTTTCTCTTCTGCAGGAATGTATTTAAGAAAATCGTATTCTTTACACGCATACCAATGATTGATATGTGCAGTAGTCTCAGAATTCATATATCCTTTACTGACTCGATGCATTCTGCCTATTTGTTGTCCAAGATCTTTAAATACCGTTTTGTTCCATTTTGAACGTGGCAGATGAATTCCTGATGCAGCCTGAAATACAACGACCCGCTTCTCTTCCTCTAACATTATTTTCCCAATGAATGAATTATTAATAGTGGCTATAACCCGGGGAACCCCTATACCTTGGTTAAAAAGATAATTCGTCCAATTCACTTCATCTAATTGTTCTTGATAGGACTTATAATTCGTTATTCGAACAAAAAAAACACCTTTTTGAGATTGGCAGCGGTACATTTCATTTGTTACGGCTTTAACATCATAAAAATTAATAGGATATGTATTATTTAGAAATTGCAATATTCTTTCTTCCATAGTGTTGTTTACCTCAACTTTCTAAATGCTGCTTCAACATTCAACAAGATTATAACAAGCAGACTCCCTCTATGGCAGGTAAAGTTTCTTTATAAATAATTGTGCGTTAATTTCAAGCTGAATCATCAATCTAAGCACGTACGAAAAAACACCCCGGCAGCACAGGCAAGCAAGCTTGCACAGGCTACCGGAGCGCGGGAATTGATGCAGTATGAATCTTATTACACTGCCGGCGTTACGATTGGCAAGGTCACAATGAATGTTGTTCCCCTGCCAGGTTCGCTTTCTAACCGGATGTCACCTTGATGAAGCGATACGATCTGTTTAACGATGGCAAGCCCCATACCGCTGCCCTCATACTTACGGCTGTGGGAACGATCAGCCATAAAAAACCGCTCAAATATACGCTTCTGGTCCTCGGGGGAAATACCAATGCCAGTGTCGGATATTGTGACTGTCACGTTTTTGTTATCCTGTGTAATGCTGACGGTAATAACGCCGCCATCCTTGGAAAATTTAATGCTATTGCCGAGAATATTGGTCCATACCTGATTTAGCTGGTCATGATCTCCCGTTAGCATAACTGCCTTCAATTCGAGCTCGAAGGTGATGTTGCGAGCCGACCATTGCGGCTGAATCGCGACAATGACCCGCCTAATCTGTTCATCCAGACTGAGCGTTGACAGAGTCAATTGCTGTGACTGCGATTCAAGCAAACTCAGCTTTAGCAGGCTAGCGCTCATCTTGGACATCCGATTCGCTTCATTGATGATAATGTCGAGATAACGTATCCGCTTATGAACCTCGATGTTTTCTTGTTTGAGCGCCATAGCATAACCGGATATCGAGGTGAGCGGTGACTGGATTTCGTGCGACACATTCGATACGAATTCCCTGCGCAGCTGCTCCAGCTGCTGCAGGTCGTGCGTCATTTCTTCAAAGCTGCGAGCCAGAGTACCTAGCTCATCTTTTTGCTTAATATTCAGCTTCACACTGAAATCTCCATCAGCGATACGCCTAGTCGCTATGGTCAGCTTTTTGATCGGACTGACTAGGAACCTGGCAGCAACCAGAATCAATAGGCTACCTGCGATCAACGAATAAGTTATAAAATTCAAAATCCACTTTCGGGTGAAAGCGGCAGAAGGGGGGCCGATTGATTCTAAAAACATCGCTTTCGTACCCGTTTCAGTTCTCAATGGCAATCCTAAGAGAACAGTAGCATAACCACTGGGATTTACTTGAACTATCTCTCCATCTATTACTTTTTTCAGTTGTTCCATACTCACAGTGACAGGTTTGTCTCCGTTAAGCGATCCATAAGACTTGAACTTACCCGTTTCTTCGTAAATTCGAATATAATAAGATTTGAGCTGATACATTCCACTTACGAACTCGTCCGCTTCAGACAATGGAAGGGTTTCGTAAAGCCGGGCGACATCCTGGCCAAAGTGAAGTAAAGGCATTTGCATGTTTTCGTTCAGTTTATCTTTATATACCCAAACGGCCACATACAGGGCAAGGACTGTGCCCCCGATGACGGAGACTAGAAATGTCAGGACGATACGTGTATATAAGGATCTGATCATTCGTTAACCTCAAGCCGGTAGCCAAGTCCGCGCACCGTCTCGATACGAAAATGTGGTGTAGTCGCGAACCGTTCGCGCAGCCGTTTAATATGTACGTCGACCGTTCGGTCATCTCCAGCGTAATCGATCCCCCAAATTTGATCAATCAGCTGCTCACGTGTATACACTTGCCCCGGTGTTCCTGCAAGCTTATACAACAGCTCGAATTCCTTGAGCGGCAACGTGAGCGACTCCGTCCCTCTCATCACCTTATAGGTTTGCCGGTCAAGGATGACGTTGCCGAACTGGATCGGTTGCGTAGAGCCAATCCGGTATCGTTTCAGCAATGCCCTGACACGAGCTGTCAACTCTAACGGATCAAATGGTTTCGTCAAATAATCGTCCGTCCCAAGTTCGAACCCTTTCACTTTCTCCCAGGTTTCACCTCTAGCAGTCAACATAAGTAAAGGAAGGTCAGGATTGGCTCTTCTGAGCTCCTTGCATAACGTCCATCCATCCATAATAGGCATCATTATATCGAGCACGACAAGATCAACATGCGTTGAGGCGTAGACGTTCAGTGCTTCTTTGCCGTCCACGGCTTCAACTGTTTCAAAACCGTCGTTGCGCAGAAACAAGCAAACAAGTTCGCGAATGTTCGCATCGTCGTCAGCAACCAGTATAGTAGGCATTCGTTCCCTCTTTTCCTGTTGTAGATCCTAGCATTATACTATGAATCAACCCAAAATAAACGTTCAACTAAAAGAACCGTCTGTTAAAAATGCATCTTGTGTCGTCAGCTGCAACTAAGCATAACCGGGTGACTGGACAGCATCCTAGCTGAGCGGATTAATCCGCCAATAACACAAACTCCTCGGGATGGGAACGAATATATTTCACAATAATGGAGTGGGTCATCGGGGCCACCTGCTCAAATCGGTCAAACAGGGATTTTATCATTTGCATCAGTTCGTCATCCCGCTCCAAATCCATAAGCGTTGCATCTCCCCAGTTGACCTTTAACCTGCTGTTTCTCGCTTCAAGCTGCCCCCTGGTTTCCTCCAGCAGCGCTACCATTCCCGACTCGTCAAAAAACCGCACCCCCTCCATCATCCGGTCCCAATACCCCGGTATACTCAGCATGTAGGAGATCCAGGCATAATACTCGGCCGCCGATTTATAACTGTGACCATACATAACCCGGAACATGCAGAGCGCCTGTTGTCCCCCTGTCAGCTGCGAGATCACCTCCGCCTTAACCGCCGGCGATTTACCGCGTATCTGCATAAAAGTCGGCTCCATACACGCACTCCCAAGTTTTTCATCACCTAAGCTATAAAAGGATTCCCGCTTCATCGTCACTAAACTCATTACATTCCCCTTTTCTCATTTAATAAATCCACCAGCGAATAACTATCATCCACTCCACAAGTCCGGCTTTTCATTATTTTATTTTACTGCCGATAGCTGCCAGTTCAACTTTGATTTTCTCTGCCGCTTGATTATCCTGTGCATTAAGCGGATTAAGCACAAGTTTATCCGAGATTATTACCAAACCTCTATGATAATACGTTTTCTTGCTAAATACATCCATTATCACTCTCAGGGGGACAAACGTCCGTCCGTTTTTTGTCTCGATCGTTGTGTTTTTTGCTGAGGAATGGCCATTGACTGAAATGGTGGAATCCGCTTCATTGATTAAGAGCTTCTGATTTCTGAATTGAATCGTGACCTCATGCTTCTTGGAATCAAAATGTGCTGCGGCACCGAACTGATCTGATATAAAACGCAGTGGAACCATTGTTGTCTCTTTGTGCAGATATGGGGTGATCTTTGAATTCGTTTCATCTATTATTGTCTGCTTTCCTTTGGCAAGCACGTTACTCTGGCCGATAGACAGAACGATGGCGTCTCTCTTAATATCATCTACCAAGGAATTGATTGCTGCCTGCTGCTGGCCACCGCTCTGACAAAGGTCGTCCTTGTACAGCTCCATATACTCAATAATAATGTCGATGGCTTCTGGTCGAATGTCCTGTTTCAGACTTTTATCGGCAAGGACCGCCTCCGTATTCTTCCAGCTGCACATTAAGTTCTCTTGAGACACGGCAAGCGCATGGATCAGGGCTACCGTCATACTGTCCGGTGACGCCTTCTTGGCCTCAGTGATCCAATACAAATCAGGATCAAAATAATGATCGAGTACTTTCATATAGCCAAGAACAAAAATCTCCTGCGGTGTCAACTTCGCTTTATCCAGCGAATCTGATTTCTTTCCATAAACAGATTGTGAATACTCCTCTGTCAGATCTCTATCCTCCCATCCTTGAACTGAATACAGCGCATTGATTACTGCCGCTTTTTGATCCAGTGGTGTGGTTGCCGATGATAAAAAACCGTTAACTTTCACGCCTAATCCGTTATTCAAGGCCTCAGTAACCATATCTAGATCAAGATAAGCCTCATAAATAGCCGTCGAGGTTATGGGCGAGTCTGCATGCACGGTCTCCTGCTTATTCCCAAAAAAATAACCAAAAAAAACTATTGATGCTACCAGAAACAATTTGCCTAGCCTTGAATGTAACAGGCTATTCATAAACATTCCTCCTTGGGATGATGGGATATTCTAGCTCATTCATATCGGATTCTATGTGAACAAGCCGTTGCCTGTGCGGCAAATGCTATGATATATTTAGCCGACGAAGTAGGATCGGCATCACCAGATGTAAACATTAATAAAGGAGCCTTCGCATGAATGACGAACTACTGAACACTTTTGATGACAATGGCAATATTACCGGGACCGCACCCCGTGATGAAGTTCACCGGTTGGGACTCTGGCACGAAACCTTCCACTGCTGGTTCGTCAGCAAAGAACAGGATATGCTCCATATTTATCTTCAGCTGCGCAGCGAACTCAAGAAAGATTATGCCGGTCTGCTGGATATCACGGCCGCCGGGCATTTATTATCTGATGAGGTTCCGGAGGATGGCGTCCGTGAGGTGCAGGAGGAGCTTGGAATCTGCGTTGCTTTTGAGCAGCTGATCCCCCTTGGGATCATCCCTTACAGCATGGACAAAGAGGGCTTTCTCGACAGAGAGCGGGCGCATGTCTTTTTATACACGAACGCCTCCCCTTTAAGCGACTTTAAGCTGCAACAGGAAGAGGTTGCGGGAATTGTTACAGCCGATTTCGCCGGCTTTCGAAGTTTGTGGCTGGGAGACAGCGCTACACTGCAAATCCAAGGATTTAGGGTGGAAAGCAGCGGTAAGCGGATTCCAATCAGCCAGACTGTGGACAGGAGCCACTTTGTGCCGCATGAGATCAACTATTATCGGCGCATCATTGAGGGCATTGAGGCAGCCTTTGGCTGATTAGCATTCTTCAATCATTACCTATTTTAACCATTCCCTTATGCATATAGCAAGATTCTATCCTGCACCCGCAGGCTGCTTCCGTCTCCACAATGAAAAGGCAGGACCCTGATGACCGGGTCCTGCCTTTTGTAATTCTATCTATTTCTGTGCTACTTTCCGTTTCAGCATTACTAGCCCGTTCACAGGAAGTGCAACAACTTCCGGGGCTGGCTCGCCTGATTCCAGATCTGTATAAACCAGACCATCCAGTGTCACTGACGCTTCAGTACCGCTAAAGTTCTGCAGGAAAATATAGTCTTGTTCACCGTCTGTACGGAGCTGCGCCGTTACACCTGCTGGCAGTTCACTTTCCAGCACGCGGCCAATTCCCGCCTTGGCGCTAATTGCAGCATACAGTTCTACGTAAAACGCTGCGTCTTTGACGCGGGTAGCCAAATGGTACGCTCTGCCTGCTCCGAGCTTGTTCAGTGTCAATGCAGGCTGCCCGGCGTAGAAATCGCTGCGGTAATGGCCTAGCGCCTCTGCCCCCTCCAGATGGATCAGCTCGGCAATTTCATGCGCATCGTAATCACCCGAGAGCTTCAAGGCGTTGCCTGCCTGCAATACAAGACCGTTCACATCCCGGCTGTGCAAGCCTTCCGTTTCTTCAGCCCAAATGCCGAGCGTTCTGCGCAGCGGCCCCGGGAACCCGCCGAGGTGACACAAATCTGTTTCGCCTACCACTCCAGACCAGTAGGTTGCCAGGAAGGTTCCTCCCTGCTCCACATATTTCTCGATTCTTTGACCATTCTCTTCACTGATCAGGTATAGCATCGGAGCGATGACCAGCTTGTAGCGTGTGAGGTCATCTCCTGAACCAATCACGTCAACTGGGATGCCCAGCTCCCAAAGGGCACGGTAATGCTGCAGCACGGTCTCTTCGTATTTCAGTCCGGAATTGCGGATCCCTTGGGCATCCTTGATTGCCCAGCGGTTATCCCAATCGAACAGGATCGCCGTCTCCGCCGGTGTGACGGTGCCCACTACTTCGGTTAATCCCGCAAGTGTTTTGCCAACCTCGGCGACATCCCTGAACACACGGGTTTCTGCATGGCCGCTGTGGTCGAGCACAGCACCGTGGAACTTCTCGCTGGAGCCGCGGCTCTTGCGCCACTGGAAGTACTGCACAGAATCAGAGCCATGAGCGACCGCCTGCAGGGATGACAGCTTATGCATGCCCGGCCGTTTCAGCTTGCTGACTGACTGCCAGTTCGTGAGCGAAGGCGTACTCTCCATCAGCAGGAACGGCTTTTGCTTGAAGCTGCGGAACATATCATGGTTCAGAGCTGTCCAGGCCGCCAGCCGGACATCATCATTGTCCTCGGTGTAATGCCATTCCGGGTATGCATCCCAGGAGACGACATCCAGAATTTTGGCCAGCTCACGGTAATCAATGCCGTCGATCATATGCATGTTGGTGGTCACGGGCAGATCCGGGTTAAAATCTCGTACGGCTGCAATTTCATGCCGGCAGAAATCAATCGTCCGCTCACTGACAAACCGCCGCCAGTCCAGGTTCAGGCCATGGACCTGTGTCTCCCCATGCGGTGCCGGTGAATCAATCTGCTCCCACGAAGTGTAGGTATGGCTCCAAAAAGCGGCCCACCAGGCATGATTCAGTTCGTCGAGACTGCCCTTATATTTGGCCTTCAGCCATTCCCGAAAGGCGTTCTGGCACAAATCGCAATGGCATTCGCCGCCGAATTCATTCGAAATATGCCAGCCGATGACTGCCGGATGGTGGGCATACCGTTCAGCCAGCTTGGCATTCAGCGTTGCCGTTTTTTCCCGGTAGACCGGGGAAGTGTAGCAATGGTTGTGCCTGAATCCATGCAGATTGCGCACACGGTTTCGTTCCACCCGCAGCACCTCAGGGTACTTCCCGGACATCCAGGCTGGCCGCGCTCCGCTTGGAGTAGCCAGGAAAGCATATATACCGTTCTCAGCAAAAGTGTTCAGCACATGATCCAGCCAATCGAATGTAAATACGCCCTCTTCAGGCTCCAGCGATACCCAGGAAAAAATTCCGACAGACATCGCATTACAGCCCGCCAGCTTCATCAGGCGGATGTCCTCGCGGAGAACTTCAGGATATCTCAGCCATTGCTCGGGATTATAGTCGGCCCCATGCAACATCACGGGAGCCTTGCTGCTGACCGCAGGGAGTTTTTTGCTCATCATCGTATATCCATCCTCTCATTTTAGATCCGTGTCAGAGTGAGACTTTTCTCTGATTCAAGTCGTTCTGTGTCTCTGTCTTTTTCACGGACAAACATTTATACTATTTATAATATAGGATAACCGCAGATTCACAGTAGGATTATACTCGCGATTACATAGCACAAAATGAATATGAGGTGAACAGTTTGCTGCCTTTTTCTTTGGTTGAAATGCCGCGTAACCTGGAGGACTTTCCTCTGTACCCTTATTCTGTCGGCAGACACATTCAATACCATCATGTCCGCCCGGCTGGATTCCCTGTCCATCAGCTCTTCCTGATCCGCAGCGGAAAGGGGATATTCCGCGATCTCACGGACGGAACCGAAACGGTGCTGGCACCCGGAATGGCTTTCGTTTTCCCGCCTGACCGCGGACATGAATATTACCCGCTGTCTCATGAGCCGTGGCATGTAGCTTTTACCGGCATCTACGGCAGCCAGACAGGGCCAATGCTTCACAGCCTCGGCTTGTTGCCGCCCTCCGCCTATCATCTTGTGCGTTTCGAGGAATGCTGGGAAGCCATCGGCGGAATCTGGCAGACCGTAAATGGAGGGAATGGCGGCCGCCAGGAGGAACAGGCCACGCAGGAACTGTCCGTCAGCCTCTACCGGCTGATCCTTATGATGCGCCGGGGCGAGCCTTCTGCCGGTACAGCCAGCCGCCTGGAAAATGAGCATGTCCGCAACGAGGCACTGCAAAAAGCGGTGAGACTAATCAATGAGCATTTCACCGAACCGTTGCTGGTCGCTAATCTGGCTGCCGCCGTCGGCTATTCCGTGCAGCATTTCCAGCGACTGTTCTTGCAGGAGTATGGCGTAACCCCGCATAAATACCTCCAGAACCTGAGAGTGGAGCGGGGGCTTCAAATGATGACTGAAAGTCCCGGCATCCCTGTGCAGGATATCGCTTTGAATCTCGGGATGGAAACAAACTATTTCATCCGGGTATTCCGCAAGACTTACGGCTGCACGCCGGGTGTAATGAGGGAGTCGCTGCAGCGAAGCCAGAGTCAAGCAGCGAACCGGCAGAAGCAATAAGTGCTTTTGCCCCAGGAACTGGGCTCTATTTTTAAAATAACAGACAAGATAATATAAAAAAACTCGTTGGAGCTGCCCCCTTTTTTGTGGTATATTTTCTAAATCCAAATTTTAGGATGTAGAAGTCAACTAAGGGGGATGCAATTTGTTTTACCACAATCTCAGAAGAATGGGTCTCATTTTTGGAGTTCTGATTCTCTTGTCAAGCTGTTCCACAAAGGAACCAGTGAACTTAACAAAGGAAGAAAATAGCAATAAGGCTGTAAGCCCGGCAAATCCGGTCAGGGAATACATCATAAATGACAGTAACAAGGTATTGCTGAGTGCCGACAACATTAGTAATATGGATAGTCATATCATGGAATTGGCGCGTAATGAGATTTATGGCCGGCATGGTTATATATTCAAACGAAAGGATTTAGCTGACTACTTTGCTTCAAAGAAATGGTACAAAAAGAACCAACACTATAAGGATGCTTTCACGGACATAGAAAAGAAAAATATCGAATTATTACATACCTATGAAGCAAAGTACGCAGCCTATCAGTTAATCCCAGTACATATGGATGATGATCGTGTCAAAAATTACGAGGGTTCCAATACCTTTAAACAGCAACATATGGTTATTGACCTTAATGGAGATGGAATTAGTGATAATGTTGAGCTAAAGATCCCTACAACGAAAGGCGATACAACCTGGACGCTAAAAGTAAATGGAACATCTCTTCAATTTGACGGTGAAGACATGTTTCCTTATTTTGAAATTGTCGATCTTAATATTAATGATCCTTACTTTGAAATCGCTTTTCAATTTGATAGTCAGTATGATTTTTTTAGAGAGACTTATTTTTATTACTATGACGGTCAAAAAATCAGATCCGTTGGTACCGTTCCCGATTTCGCCGCACATTCTTCTATGATTGACGGGCTTGGCACTGTTAAAGGGATTGATCGAGCGAAGGAGCTGCAGACATGGTATCGTGAACTCGTATTCCGGTTAGATGCAGAGCATCAGCTTCGTGAAGAAGAACAAGATTTCTACTCTATGTCTCCCCCTACTGTGTTAACCGCCAAAAAAGAACTAAAATTGCAAAAACTAAGAAACTCAGATGAAGGATATCTTCAAATCAACCCTGGAGATCAAGTGAGTTTCTTAGGAGAAGACAACCGGGGTTATATTAAATTTGAGCTCTCCACAGGATTAACCGGTTGGTTTCAGGCAGGGGATATATATGATTTCACGGATTATTTCGAAGGGCTGATATTATATGATTGAAGCAGCTTGAACTAACGAAGAACTCTCTCTCAATAAAACAGCGGCAGTCCAGGACGCTTCTTTACCGTCCATGAACTGCCGCTGTTTGAATAGATGGGGTCAATGAAAGAGCGTGAAGCTCTGCCAAAGTGGCATGCTTCCTACATAACCTGCAATCTTAAGCCTGCTATACCATCGCAAACTGGCTGTTGTACAACCGGGCATAGTGTCCCCCGCTTTCCAGGAGTCCCTCATGTGTGCCGCTCTCGACGATGTCTCCGTCCTTCATATAGAGAATGAGATCGGACTCGCGGATCGTGGACAGCCGGTGGGCAATAACGAAGCTGGTGCGCCCTGAGATCATGGCGAGAAAAGCCTTCTGAATCCGAATCTCCGTCAATGTATCAATGCTGCTGGTTGCTTCGTCCAAGATGAGCATCGGCGGATCCACGAGCATAACGCGGGCGATGGTGAGCAGTTGTTTCTGGCCCTGGGACAGATTGTCTCCAGAACCGCTGATCTTCGTAGCGTACCCTTCCGGCAGCCGTTTGATGAAGCTGTGCGCATTCGCTGCTTTGGCTGCTGCTATGACCTCTTCCTCTGTCGCATCCGGTTTGCCATAAGCAATATTATCGCGGATGGAGCCTCCGAACAGCCATGTATCCTGCAGCACCATTCCGAAATTACGCCGCAGACTGTCCCTGGTGATCTTATTTATGTCTATTCCGTCAATTTTGATTGTCCCGCTGTCTACGTCATAGAAACGCATGAGCAGGTTGACCAGCGTCGTCTTCCCTGCCCCAGTCTGTCCTACAATGGCTACACGGGTACCCGGCTTCACTTCCAGGCTGAAATTCTTGATTAGCGGACGCCCGGGATCATATGAAAAACTTACTTTATCAAAGGTAATTGTGCCCTGGCTGGTGTCCATGACGTGAGCCCCTGCAGCATCCGGCGTTTCCGCAGGAAGATCGAGAATGGCAAAAATCCGCTGTGCCGAAGCCGTCGCCGACTGCAGCTGGGTGATGACACCGGTAATCTCATTAAACGGCTTTGCGAACAGGTTCGAATAAATCAGGAAACTGGACAAATCCCCGACCGAAAAATGCCCACCAATTACAAGCGCGCTGCCGATCATCGCAATGACCGAGAAGGTAATATTATTGACCAGCCGTGTTGTCGGATTAGCCAATGAACCGTAAAACTGGGATTTGACGCCTGTCTGGTACAGCTCATTATTACGGTCCGAGAAACGGGCGAAGGAACGGTCCTCGTAGTGGTATGCCTGCACCACCTTTTGCCCGCCGATAATTTCTTCCACATATCCGTTTAATCCACCGAGGATCTTCGCCTGCTCACGGAACAGCTTCTGGGAACGCGTAGTGATGAACCGGGCGACAAAAAAGGTTGCCGGAGCCGACAGCAGCACGACTACCGTCATCACCGGACTAATGTACAGCATCAGCCCGATCGCACCGGCAATGGTCACAATACCGGTCAGCAGCGTGGAGAAACCCTGCAGCAGCCCGTCCGAAACGGCGTCCATATCATTGACAAAACGGCTGATGCTGTCGCCCTGCGGATGATTGTCATGGAATTTCAGCGGCAGTACATTCAGCTTGTCAAACAACTCACGGCGCATGTCGTAGACCGTCTTGTAAGCTATCCGATTGGTGTAATACGTCAGCAGCCAGCCAAAAAAGCTGCCCACAATATATACCGCAGCCAGGATCAGCAGCAGCCGGAGGATTCCGGTGAAATCAACATCGCCCGGACCCACCATATGATCGACAGCCCGGCCGATCAGCAGCGGCCCGATTAGGCTGGCAATCACGCTGATGATAGCGCAGATTACCGCGGTTATGGTCATACCTCTAAAATGACTTGTATAGCCAAACAATCTCTTCCAGGTATTATTGCCCCTCATTGTCCCGCCTCCTCGCTGGAAAGCTGGGACTGGCAGATTTCCTGATAAACACCGCAGCTCTCCAGCAGTTCCTGATGACTGCCTTTCCCAACAATCCGTCCTTCGTCAAATACGATAATCTGATCCGCCTGCCGCACCGTGCTGACCCGCTGGGATACCAGCAGCACGGTCATATCCCTGCTGCTCTCCTTCAGTGCCCTGCGTAGTGCCGCGTCGGTCGCAAAGTCGAGCGCACTGGAAGAATCATCAAGGATAAGAATCGGAGGGGTACCCACGACGGCGCGGGCAATGGTAAGACGTTGCTTTTGTCCGCCGGATAAGTTCAATCCTCCACGCGCGACCGGTGTATCCAGCCCTTCCGGCAGCTTGCGGATGAATTCATCGGCCTGGGCTACAACGGCTGCCTGCATCATTTCCTCTTTCGTTGCATTCTGCTTGCCCCAGCGGAGGTTATCGGCAATCGTCCCGGTGAACAGGAGCGCCTTCTGCGGTACAATGCCGATCAGGCTCCGCAGCTGATCCAGCCGGTATTCTTTGACGTTGACGCCGCCTACTCTGACTTCCCCCTCCACCGCATCATAGAAACGCGGAATGAGATTCACGAAGGTGGACTTGCCGGAGCCGGTGCTGCCGATAAGCCCCACGGTTTCACCGCGGTTGATCACCACTGAGATATCCTGCAGTGCAAGCTCTCCGGTCTTGTTGTACCCGAAGGAGACATGCTCGAAAGAAATAGCAGGAGCTGCCGCTTCCATCACTGGCAGGGCGCTATTCCCTTCATCCGAGATTGAGGTTTCAGCCGCCAGCACTTCATTCACACGATTCGCAGAGGACGCAGCCTTGGTAAAGAGAATTACCAGATTCGATACAACAATCAGCGCCAGCAGAATCTGGGTTACATAGTTGATGAACGCAATGATTTCACCCTGTGATAATCGGCCGGCATCAATGTGTATGCCGCCAGCCCACAGAATGGCAATAATCGCTGCGTTCACCACCAGAGTAGTCATCGGACCAAGCCAGGCAGAGATGCGTCCAACCCGGATCGCCGTTGCCGTCAAATCATCCGAAGCTTCATTGAAGCGCTGCTTCTCCCGCAGTGCTTCGGCAAAGGCGCGGATGACGCGGATACCGGATAGATTCTCGCTGAGTACCAGCGCCAAATGATCCAGCTTCTGCTGATATTTGCGGTAGAGCGGCGAGCTGCGGGTAATGATAAAGTACAGGATAACGCCAAAAACAGGTGTCGCCGCGAGCAGAATCAGCGACAGCCGGAAATCGAGAATCATCGACATAATAATGGCCCCGATGCAGATAAACGGCGCACGGACTACGAGACGGATCAGCATGGCCACAGCCAGCTGCAGCTGATTCACATCACTCGTGATCCGGTTGATTAGCGACGGTGTACCGAAGGTATCCAGCTCGGCATAGGACAACAAAGAAATATGCTTGAACATCTTGTTGCGCAGCGAAGTGCCAAATCCCTGTGATGCCCGGGCGGCATAATATTGGCAAACCATCGAGCAGCCGAAACCGAGGAGCGACATCAGCAGCATAAGCCCGCCCATCCGGTACACATAGGCACTATCCTGCCCGCCGATTCCGTTGTTCACGATCAGCGCAACGATGGTCGGCAGCAGCAGCTCCAGGATCGCCTCCAGCAGCTTAAAGATCGGCCCGAGTATAACTTCTTTTCTGTACGGTTTAAGAAAAACAGCAATTTTGAACACAGTAACCCTCACCTAACATATGTAGTATGTAATCACTATGAAATAGCGTTAAGACCCGTTATGATTATGTCATAACTGCTTACATATTAATAATATTGGTTTCGTATCAATGCCATACTTAATTCATATGCCAAATCCGGAGGTTTAACAAATGGATATCCGACAGCTCAAATACTTCTTGGCGATTGCCGAGGAAGGACAGATTACTTCCGCTGCACGGAAGCTGCAAATGGCCCAGCCCCCGCTCAGTCAGCAGCTGAAGCTGCTGGAGGAGGAGCTTGGTGTAAAGTTAGTGGAGCGCGGACCGCGCAGCATACAGCTGACCGATGCCGGAGTAATTCTGCGGGGCCGGGCACAGCAGATTCTGGAGCTGGCCGATGCCACCACGCGTGAGATTAGTGATTTTGCAAGCGGGCTGCGGGGAACACTCTCCATTGGGACGGTATCCTCCTCCGCGGCAACTCTGCTGCAGGATCGGCTCTTTGATTTTCACAAAATCTATTCCGGCGTCAAATTCGAAATTCACGAAGGCAACACCTATAAGGTGATTGATCTGCTCAGCAAAGGAATCATCGAGGTCGGCATTGTTCGCACGCCCTTTAACAGCGCAAGTCTCGAATGTGTATATGCCGGGGCTGAACCTATGATTGCCGTGATGACTCAGGGTTATGACTGGACGGACGGAGAGTCCTCCATTGATATCGGGGAACTCAAGGACAGGCCGCTGATTATTTACCGCCGCTTCGAGCAGCTGATCCGTGAAACCTGCCTGGAGCACGGATTCAATCCGGATGTGTTCTGCATGAACGACGATGCCCGCACCACGCTGCTGTGGGCCAATGCCGGTCTCGGCATCGGCATTCTTCCGAAATCCGCCTTCGGCCTCATGAGAAACGACAATCTGCGTTATAAGGAAATCCGCGGTGAATCGCTCCGCACCCGGGTCGCTGCCGTATGGATGAAGGACAAATATTTGTCGTCACTTGCCGAGAAATTCATTGAATGCTTCAGAGCGGAGTAGGCATCGGTATGGATACACAAAATGAAGAAGCGCTGAACCGGCATTACCCGGAACAGCGCTGGCATTTCGCTTAAGCTTATTGGCTTGCCGGCCTATCAGCCAGATGAATCTCATCTCCGACGCAGACACGCCCGGTTTGGATAACGCAAGCATACACGCCGAAATGAAGCCCCAGCTCTTTGTTGACGATTTTCAGAAGCGAGGGGGCTTTCTCTGCAGTATCCGGGTCCATCGTCGTCATGACGCATCGCTCGCACAGCTCATTCACCTGCAGCTCTACCCCGCCAATCCGCAGCCTCCGCCCGGTCCAGTCTCCCTCAAACAGCGCCTCATCGCTTAATGTTATCACGAAATTCCCGCGGAACCGGCGCTGGTCGACCTCGCGTCCCCAGAGCGCCTCCAGTTTTCTCAGACTGCCATCGGTAACAAGCAGAATACTGGCCCCATCCACCGACAGCAGATGCGGATTCTCCGGGTGCTGTTGCTTCAGGCCGGACATGCTCACCGGGATTTTTGTCTGGCTTTGAATCTCCTCAAGCAGCTGCTCGTCCCAGCGAAAGGTCCGCCCGTCCGCTGCAGTGACAGCGACCGCCCCATCCCGGTAACGCGCTTGATAAGTAAGCATATTCGGTATATTACGGGCCGTAACGAATCGCTTCCAGCCGCTCTCCCGCAAACGATTTGACCGGATACCGGTTGATTTCACGGATCACACCAACAGTCAATGTCAAAGTCTGTTCCTCCATTTGTCCTATAAATTACATAAGCTTATTGTACCCGATTTCGCCTTAAATTGTAGCTCTCTTGAAACAGGCCTCCACAAAAAAAGGAAGCCTCATCTTTACGATGAGACGTCCTCTCTCCGGGCAGCCGTTGGGCGAAGCCTTCAGTGATGCTCCAGTTCGGCAAATGCCGCCATTCTATACCATGATTTTGCAAATATCGTTGGTGAACTGTACAGGATCATTAACCTGCAAGCCCTCGATCAGCAGCGCCTGATTGTAGAGCAGGTTCGTGTAAAGGCCCAGCTTCTCCTGATCCCCTTCGGCAGCAGCCTTCAAGGACTTGAAGACGTCGTGGTTAATATTGATTTCCAGTACCTTATCCGCCTGTACCTCTTGTCCGTTCGGCATCGCTTTGAGGATTTTTTCCATCTCGATGGTCAGCTCGCCTTCCGTGGACAGGCAGACCGGATGACTTTTCAGCCGTTTGGAGGCTTTGACTGCCTTCACTTTGCCGGACAAAATACCCTGCATCGCGTCGAACAGCCCTTTGTTCTCGTTTTCCTCTTCTTCCGAAGGTTTGTCAGCTGCATCTGCTTCAATCCCAAGATCACCGCTGGATACATTTTTGAATTCTTTTTCCTTATAGCTCATGATCATCTTGATCGCGAACTCATCGATATCATCAGTGAAATAGAGCATTTCATAGCCCTTGTCCAACACCATTTCAGTCTGCGGCAGCTTCTCGATCCGCTCAACCGATTCCCCGGAAGCATAATAGATATATTTCTGGTCTTCCGGCATTCTTTCCACGTATTCAGCCAGCGTAACCAGCTTCTTCTCCTTGGAGGAGTGGAACATCAGCAGGTCCTGGAGGGTTTCTTTTTCCATGCCATAGTCATTGTAGACTCCGAATTTAAGCTGTCTGCCAAAAGACTTGTAGAATGTCTCGTATTTCTCTCTTTCATCCTTCAGCAGGCTCAGGAGCTGGCTCTTAATCTTGCTCTTGATGTTCTTGGCAATCAGGGTCAGCTGGCGGTCATGCTGCAGCAGCTCTCTGGAGATATTGAGCGACAGATCCTCGGAATCGACCATCCCTTTGACAAAGCTGAAGTAATCCGGCAGCAGATCCCCGCATTTGTTCATAATCAGCACGCCGTTGGAGTACAGTTCAAGACCTTTTTCATACTCCTTGGTGTAATAATCAAACGGTGTATTTTCCGGAATGAACAGGATCGCATTATAGACTACAGCACCATCGGCACTGATATGGATATGCTTCAGCGGTTTATCGAAGCCGTAGCGTTTTTCGGCATAGAAGTTGTCATAGTCCTCTGTAGTCAGCTCGTTTTTGTTCTTGCGCCAGATCGGCACCATGCTGTTTACAGTCTGCTCTTCTTTGGTTTCCTCGAACTCGCCTTCGCTGCCTTCCTTAGGCTTACTGCCGGTAATATCCATCTTGATCGGGAAACGGATAAAGTCAGAATATTTCTTGATGATGGATTTCAGGCGATATTCTTCCAGGAACTCATCGTAGTTGTCTTCTTCACTGTTCTCTTTAATCTTCAAAATAATCTCGGTGCCGACAGCATCCTTCTCGAACGGTTCGATCGTATATCCATCCGCGCCCTGGGACTCCCATTTGTACGCCTGGTCGCTGCCCAGCGCCTTGCTGATTACAGTAACATCGTCCGCTACCATAAATGCAGAGTAGAACCCGACACCGAACTGGCCGATAATATTGTGACCGTCCTTCGACTCATTGTCCTTTTTGAATGCAAAAGAGCCGCTGTTCGCGATAATCCCCAGATTGTTCTCCAATTCTTCCTGCGTCATCCCGATCCCTGTATCAGAGATGGTCAACGTGCGGCTGTCCTTGTCGGCAGTGACTTTAATGAAATAATCCTCTTTATTGAACACCAGCGCATCGTCTGCCAGCGCTTTGTAATAGATTTTATCAATGGCATCGCTTGCGTTGGAGATCAGCTCCCGCAGGAAAATTTCCCGCTGTGTATAAATGGAGTTAATCATCATCTCTAGTAGTCTCTTCGATTCGGCTTTAAACTCTTTTTTGGCCATGAATAAAATAATCTCCTTTCAAAAATAACTCTTCTGTTTGCTCTCTGGAAATTAGCACTCCACTCGAATGAGTGCTAACACTTCCTTTTATATACCATATTCTCGTTTTTGATGTCAATATCTTGCTGCATACTATTTAGATTGAACTTATAATTCTTTTATTTTGGGATTGGCCGTGACTCCAGAGAATGTTTGGACTTCCGGCCGCTGTTAGGTTTGGATTTCTTGAATTAACCACGAATCGCAGTAGAAATCCAAACCTAAAGGCGGACGCTGTCGCTCCTCCAGTTCCAAAATTCCCCTCCGCCACTTTTCCCTAAATGTAATTCTCAAGTTCAATCTATATAGCCCATTAAAAATCCACTTAACTGTCGTTCATCCGAGCATTTCACAGCGCTACCGTCTTCGCCTTTGCATCTGCCAGCAGCATCTGAATCAGCGATTGCAGCGGCAGTGATTTCCACTTCTTGGGATGCAGCAGCAGCTGCAGATCGAAATGAATTTCCGGATGGGCAAAAGACAGCTCCGACAGGTTCCCCCGCTCGATCTCCTCCTCGGCGACGATTCTTGGCAGCAAGGCAATGCCCAGCCCGTTGCGCACGCAACGCTTGATCGCCTCCAGATTCGACAGCTCAAAGCCGATGCGGAACACAATCCCATGCTCCCGCAGCAGATTCTCGAACAGGCTGCGGTAAATGCAGCTCTCCTCGGAAACGATCAGCTCACAATTGTTCAGATCCTGCAGTGTCACGTCCGCAAGTTGGGCCAGAGGATGGGTTGCAGGTGCAACAAGCACCAGCGGCTCATCTCTGATGATCGTCCGCTCAAGCACGGAGTCGGTGGCATTCCGGTCCAGCATTAAGCCGATGTCCACTTCACCGTCCCGGATCTTCGCCACCAGATTGGCTTCCTGCTCGGTCTGCAGATGAATGTTCAGTCCCGGAAAAGTCGTGCGCAACTGCTGCAGGAACGGCGGCAAATAAAACGCAGCCAAGGAATCAATGGTCCCGATCGTCAGCGTCCCGCCGATTTGTTGAGCGATCGTCTCCTTGGAACGGTCATACAAATCCAGAATCTCCACGAACAGCTTCAACAGCTCTTCTCCAGGTGGAGTCAGGCGCAGCGCACGTCCATGCCGCTCTATGAGTGGAACCCCGTATTCCTTCTCTATCTTCTGAATCTGCATCGTCACACTGGACTGCGCGTAGCCCAGCTCTTCAGCCGCGCGGGTAAAGCTCTGCCGTTTCGCGACTTCGCGGAAGGTCCGCATATATGTTAAATCCATATCCTCACCCTAACATCAATATTATTGATAACCCACATCATTTATTATAGCTAACGCCGATGGAATATTCCATGCTACAGTAAGATAAAAGGATTTCAACATTTTGGAGGACGATATTCATGTTAACAGAAGAACAGATTTATGGAATCTATGTTCCCGTGGTAACCCCGTTCAATGCAGCTGGCGAGATTGATCTGGAATCATATCAGCGTTATGTGAACAACATCATCAAGAACAATATTCATGGTCTGGTCGTCAATGGAACCACTGGAGAATCGCCGACAGTCAACATACAGGAATTACAGACTCTCGTGGATGCATCACGGGAATTATTGAAATCGAGCCCGGTCCCGCTGGTGGTCGGCACAGGCACTAACGATACGGCCTCCACTATAGCCCGCACTGAGCTGGCTGCCAATTCAGGTGCTGATGCTGTGCTCGTGGTCGTCCCTTATTACAGCCGCCCTTCCCAGCAAGGCATTATTGAGCACTTCCGCAAAGCCGCCGAGGTGGGCATTCCGGTCATCGCCTATGATATCCCGGGCCGCGCCGGAGTCGGTATGTCGGTCGATACAGCACGCACCATCCTTGAGATGAATAACGTAGTAGGTTTAAAAGACTGCTCCGGCTCTCCGCTGCTAGTCTCCGAGCTGTCCCGGCTGGGATCGAAGCCGGTGCTGTGCGGCGACGACCTGCAGTTCCTGCATATGCTGGGCTGCGGAGCCGCCGGGGGCATGCTGGCCTCGGCCAACGTGCATACCGCGAAGTTCCTCGGTATCTACGAGCAGTTCAAAGCCGGGCAGACTGCTGAAGCTACAGCAGCGTTCGACCAGCTGCTGCCGCTGATGAAGCTGCTCTTCAAGGAGTCCAATCCGGCTCCGATCAAATGGCTGCTTAGCGCCTACGGAGAGATTTCCTCTGATACGCTCCGCTTGCCGATGACCTCGATCAGCTCTGAGCTTCGTGAGGAACTAGGGGCTTATCTGGCCGGATAACACCTGAATCCATAACCGGATATTTACGCATAACAACAACCACTACGGTACAGTCACAGACTATCCAAGGCGGTTGTTGTTATGTCTACCATTTTCAGCGTAGTCTAGGTATTATTAACTTTCCGCTGCAACCGGGTTAACCGCAAAAATAGAATGAATGTTGCCTTCCGGATCTGCGAAGAAACCCGTGGTATGCCCCCAAGACATCGACTTCGGTGCAGTGATCCCTGTAGCCCCTTTTGAAATAAGCTCCTCATACATCGTATGGACAGCCTCCGGTGAATCACATTCGAAGTTAATCTCGAAGGCTTGCCCTTTACGCTCTTCTATAAAGGAATAATGACCGTTTGTGTTATCCGCCATCAATGGTATTGAACAAATCGCAAGGCGAATGCCGCCATTCACAAATAACTGTTTTATAATGCTTTAACCATAATCTTCAATCAATGCTATTTTTCCATTTTTAATTTCAAATGCCGACTTCCCTTTTAGTTGAAGTGTATCTCCAGTCTTTAATCCATTAGGTAAATCAACAGCCAGTATTGCTTCATAATCAATTTGTATTTCTACTCTGTCATCTACAGCGCTGTAATGGGTAATGGTCTGACGACGATTAGAGAAAACCTGTAAAGACTTTTCTGCCAGTTCTTTAAACTCTTGAATTCCCCTGGTCTCTGTCGTGATTTCACCATTGGAAAAATCTTTAAACAAAGTCTCAGCATCTAAAAGTCTAACCATGCCCTCGACATCAAACGCATTGTAGGCCTCAACATAAGTATCAATGATTGCTTGGTTTTCTCCACTAATCAAAGTCATACTCCTCTCTTAGATTGTACGCTATCCATATTCTTCAGGATGGATAGTTTCACCTTTATTTGCTGTCTCGTGAAGCTTCTGAACCGGATAGCTAGCTGCCTTTACTCTTCGATACCAATAAAAAGCGGAAGTCATGGCTGAAATAAAGCCCTAGACTACCGCTTTTTTATGTAACTGACGAGACTCGCAAGCTTAACAACAAATTTACTCAGCTTCACTTAGAACCATCTTTAAAATGAAAATGTTCATGGTGGATCCCGTCCATACCAACCAATTTACCACTCTTTTTATGATAGTATGCGAAGCTATAATTTATCGGCATTCGAAGTAATTGATAATTATCAACGACGAAAATTCCCCAGACAAATTCATCTATCACATACCTCACCTCTCTTACTGCAGTTTAGCCTACAGCTTCGGAAAACAGAACTCATAACGCACAAAAAACAGCCTCCCGCTCAGGGAAGGCTGCAGTCTAATCTATAAGCATCCGTTTATTGCGATCTGCCCGCTTTGGCTGCAGGTCTGCCGCCTGGGCGGCTGCTGTGGTTGTTACCGGGTCTGCCGCCTTGGCTGCCGGCAGGTCTGCTGTTCTGTCCGGTACCAGCCCGTTCGCCAGGTCTGCCGCTATAGCCGCCTGGGCGGCTGCTAGCACTTGCTCCGCTGCCGTTTCCTCCGCTTGCTCTGCCGCTAGAACCAGCTCCACCGGCCGAAGCGCTCCCGGGTCTTGCACCCGCTCCTGCTTGATGAGCCGATTCCCCGTTCAGTCTGCTGCCCTGGCCGCTGTTCTTGCTTCCGCCGGAAGTGCTGCCTGAACGGTTGCCCTGTGTGAACCATTCCGACTTTGGCTTGCGCGCCGGATTGGTCTTCGCCTTGGCTGCCGGCTTCGCCGGAGCTTTTGCCGGGCGTTCATTCAGCAGAGCCTGTGCGCTCTTAGACATCGGATACGCATGGTCCTTAACTTCAGGTATCGTCTTGCCGATCAGCTTCTGAATATCCTTGAGGTACGGGATCTCTTCGGCCTCACAAAGAGAAATGGCGATTCCGCTCATACCGGCACGGCCTGTACGGCCGATACGGTGGACATAAGTTTCCGGAATATTCGGCAGGTTGAAGTTGATGACATGCGACAGCTCGTCAATATCAATTCCCCGGGCGGCAATGTCTGTAGCAACAAGCACGCGGGTAGCTCCGCTTTTGAAGTTACGCAGCGCATTTTGCCGGTCATTCTGGGATTTGTTGCCGTGAATCGCTTGAGCAGTAATATTAATCCGCGTCAAATCACGGGTAACCCGGTCAGCACCACGTTTGGTGCGGGTAAAGACCAGTGCCGAGACAATCGATTTGTCCTGAAGAAGGCGGTTTAATTGATTCTGCTTGTTGCCGTTCTCCAGCAGATAGATCGACTGCTCGATTCTGTCCACGGTGGAGGAAACTGGCGTAATCTCGATTTTCACCGGATTCACCAGCAGAGTTTTGATCAAATTCGAAATTTCTGTCGGCATCGTAGCCGAGAAAAATAATGTTTGTTTTTTGCTTGGCATTTTGGCGATAATCCGCTTCACATCATGAATGAAGCCCATGTCCAGCATGCGGTCCGCTTCATCCAGTACAAGAATCTGCACATACTGCAGATCAACATGCTTCTGGGTAATCAGGTCGATGAGCCGCCCTGGCGTGGCAATCAGGATATCCGCGCCCTGGCTTAATGCCCGCTCCTGAGCTTTTTGCGATACACCGCCAACAATAGCTGTTGAACGGATACTGGTGAATTTGCTGTAGGCCTGGATATTTTCCGAGATTTGCAGTGCAAGCTCTCTAGTCGGTGTGAGAATCAGCGAACGAATCCGGCGTCTGCCGCCGGTTGCAGAAGGCTGCTGGCTTAGCAGCTGAATAATCGGCAAGGAAAAAGCGGCTGTTTTGCCTGTTCCGGTCTGTGCGCAGCCGAGAACATCTCTGCCGGCCAAAGCCGCGGGAATGGACTCCTCCTGAATGGGGGTGGGTGATGTATAATTTTCTTGGCTTAACGCCTTGAGGATCGCTGGGATCAAATTCAGATCATTAAAAGTCATGTTGTCTCCTTAATTTTAAATACATATATTATCAATCAGGTAACTGCTGTACCTTGTTTGCAGCGTCTCCACATAGCGCTCATCAAAGTCATAACACATAATGATAACACAAATTGAACAATAAGAGAAACATCAGCAGAAATTTTTATGTTAGTCCTAGTGTAACCACCGTCCATTCCTTTCACGCCTCTTGTTCCATCAGCAAAGCAGCGTTGTTCAGATTTGGTTTAGATTGCTGGTGTACAGTAATCATGCAAATCACAAATGACGCAAAGGAGCGCTTTGAATTATGGGTAAAAAAAGAACAGCAAATCCATCATTATGCACATTCCCCAACTGTTCAGCGAGACATTATGCAAAGGGCTATTGCAAGAAGCACTATAGCAATGAATGGTATAAAAACCGCGCCGCCGCCAAACTCAGCCAGACTTTGCTCGAAGAACGCACTCCGTAGGAACCATCGTAAACACTGTAGTTATAACAAAATAACCACTTCCTCATCTCACTTACCCACTACCCTCAACTCCAAGTATCATCCTAAACGCATAAAATAACAGAACATAAAAAAGCGGAGGATCGCTCCTCCGCGTCTTGACCTGCTATAAATAAATACTAATCTACAATTTCAGCTGTGTCGCCGTTGTTGGCACCTGCAGCATTGGCTTCGTCGGTGTCGATATGCATATCAAGCGCAAAATTGTCCGATACGCGGGCAAGAACATTTTCCAGTACCAGGCCGCGTTCGCCGCCCAAACGTACTTTTAGAAGCTGCTTGTCGGCGATGCCCCAAGCTTCTGCTTGAGAAGTGTGGAAGTGAATGTGACGTGCAGCAATAATTACGCCAGTCTCCAGTTCTACTTCACCGGCTGGTCCCTTAAGGGTAATGCCCGGTGTACCTTCGATATGTCCGGATTCACGGACAGGTGCTTTCACGCCGAGGCTGAAAGAATCTGTGCGGGAAATCTCCAGCTGTGATGCCGGACGGACAGGTCCTAGAATTCTTACTTTGTCGAATTTACCTTTGGTGCCGATCACTGCTACTTGCTCGTTAGCTGCGAATTGTCCGGTTTGGGAGAGCGGTTTGAACTCAGTCAGTTGATAACCTGCGCCAAACAACGCTTCCACATGCTCTTGCGTAAGGTGAATATGTCTAGCCGACACACCTACGGGTACAGTCTTGCTCATTGTAAAGTCACTCCTTGTATTTTCTCTAGTATCTGTACAAGCCACTGAATATTATACCTCTTATTACCCAAAAATAAAAAGACCCTCTGCACAATGAAAGTCCTTTTTTCGACATTTTGAGATTTCGAAGCTGGATTGTCACGATTTTGTCATGATCTGTTATTTTATGGTATTTTATGGTCGTTTAGTTTTGACGGCAAATGTAGGCTTAAAAAACTCCAAGCATTTTCGTACAGCCACCCCTTCACTTGATCCTCCGGATAGTAGCGGAGCAGCAGCTCAGCAAACTCGGCGTATTTTCCAGGATGCTCGAGTCCCTCTACCCAGGCATCGATCCCGTCAAAATCGGAACCAAACATCAGCTGCCTTGTGCCGCCCAAGCTGCAGACGTGATCGATATGCTTTAGAAGATCATCCGCTTTGGCATCTCCTCCATTTTTAACAAACCAAGGAACAAAGGTAAGTCCCATCCGGCCGTCCATGGCAATCAACGCTCTGATCTGTTCATCACTCAGATTGCGAGGATGGCCGCACACAGCTGCCACGTTGGAGTGGGAGGCAATAAACGGGCGCTTGCTCCGCTCCGCCAACTCCCAGAAGCCTGCTGGGGCCAAATGAGACACATCCAGCAGCATGCCGCTGCTGTTACACCACTCGATCAGCTCCCGGCCTTTTTCGGTAAATCCTCCATTCCGCTGTTCGAGTACACCATCTGCAGCCCAGTTCGCATAATTCCAGGTGACTCCAAGGAAGCGCACCCCGAGATCGAAGCACAACTGAGCATAGAATAGCTTCCCCTCCAGACCGTCTACGCCTTCCAGAGACAGCAGCCCCCATCTGGGGGGCACTCTAACCAGTTCCACTGCTTCCTCCTTCCAGCGCAGCCACTGAAGGCCTCCTGAGCCTAGTACTTTGCCCTGGAATAGTTCAATTTGTCCCAGCACACTTTCAAAACTAGGTCTTCCCCTAACCGTAGACAGATAAATCGCAAAAACTTGCAGGCCGACGCCACCCGCTGCAAGCCGTTCTGCAGTTACATCAAGCCGGCTGTCCTTGTCGAAATTAAGATGGGGGGAAGCCTGCAGTTTGCTCAGAACATCACAATGGAAATCCGCCACCCGTAGTTGCTCCGCTCTTCCCATGAGATCGGCCTCACTTTCTTACTTGTCATCCAGTTTCCGCGCCACATCGCATCCAGCGCTCCTGATTATAGTTTATGCAGAGGATGACCCGCTCTTCACCTGAACAGCAAAAAACCTGTTTACATAGGTAAACAGGCTCATCCCGTAAGTTCTAACATTCATTAATTATCTAGGCTCTACAATGAGTTTAATCGCCGTCCGATCCTCTCCATCAATCACTATGTCAGTAAAGGCTGGAATGCAGATCAAGTCGACACCGCTTGGCGCGACAAATCCCCGGGCGATGGCAACTGCTTTGACTGCTTGGTTCAGTGCTCCTGCTCCAATAGCTTGTAGCTCGGCCGATCCACGTTCACGAAGAACACCCGCTAGTGCGCCGGCAACGGAATTCGGATTGGATTTAGCTGATACTTTTAATACATCCATAGTAAGTACCTCCCCTGGGAAAATGATGGTGTTCTTCCACTACTGTAGATGTTATTCGCGAGAGAAGAAATAATTCCTTCTTTTTGCGGACTACTCCGGAGAAAATGATACAAAAGTTACTCTTTTTCGATATAAAAAATATCACACTTTACCCCAAATCAGCGATTATTCCCGAAAAGCCTAATTCCTTGGTGCCCTCATTAACTCATTACCCATTCATCTTCACGCAGCCGAATCTTCTCCAGACGTGTTGCCTTGCCCGTAGCCTCGTCAATCTCTGCGAATAAACCGTGCAATTGCCATTTACCTTCGTCAACTACAAATCTGGCCGGAAGCTGGGTGGTGAACTTATAGAGGACCGCATCCTTTTCCATACCCAAAATCCCTTCTCTTGAACCAACCATGCCGGCATCCGTCAGATAAGCAGTGCCTCCCGGCAGGATAACATCGTCATTGCTCTGCACATGTGTATGGGTTCCTACAACAATGGAAGCATGCCCGTCCATAAAATAGCCCATAGCGATCTTCTCGGAAGTAGCCTCGGCGTGGAAATCCACCAGAATACACTTGTGATTCCGGCGCAGCTCGTCCACAATCTCTTCGCCCACCCGAAACGGATCATCAATCGCCGGCAAAAAGGTCCGTCCTTGCAAATTGACAATCGCCAGCTCTTTGCCATTGCCTTTAATAATCGTATATCCTCTGCCAGGTGTTCCTGCAGGGAAATTAGCCGGACGGATGATCCGGGCCTCGTCGTCGATAAATTCGAAGATGTCCTTGTTATCCCATGTATGATTGCCCATTGTAATGCCATGAACGCCCCAGTTGAAAAATTCATTGGCAATAGCGGAAGTAATACCTCTTCCCGCTGCGGCATTTTCTCCGTTCGCAATGATTATATGCGGCTGGTATTTATTCTTCAGCGAAGGCAGCATTTCACGCAGCGCTTTTCTGCCGGTGTTGCCTACAATATCACCTATAAATAAAACTTTAATGTCGTTCTCCTCCTAAAAGTTTAGTGGGTTAACCCGTACAGAATGTTCTTCGTACACATCCGGCTTCGAAAGCATATATTCTGTATGAAAGAAAAAAGGCCCCGCAGGGGGGCCGATTTCCTTGCTTATTTAGCGTATTCAACAGCCCGTGTCTCGCGGATTACGGTAACCTTGATATGACCCGGATAATCCAGTTCACTCTCGATCATCTTCGTAATGTCGCGGGCCAGACGGAATGCTTCCGCATCGTCGATCTTCTCAGGCTGCACCATCACACGAACCTCACGGCCTGCTTGAATGGCGTAGGACTTCTCGACGCCGTCGAAGCTTTCGGAGATTTCCTCCAGCTTTTCCAGACGTTTGATATACGTTTCCAGTGTCTCACGGCGTGCGCCAGGGCGTGCAGCCGACAAGGCGTCAGCAGCTCCAACCAGCATGGCAATAACCGAAGTAGCTTCGCAGTCACCGTGATGGGACGCGATACTATTGATAACAACCGGATGCTCCTTGTATTTCTTCGCCAGTTCGACGCCAATCTCGACGTGCGAACCTTCCACTTCATGATCCAGCGCTTTGCCGATATCATGCAGCAGACCGGCACGTTTAGCAAGCACGATGTCTTCCCCAAGCTCACCGGCCATAAGTCCAGTCAAATAAGCAACCTCCATGGAGTGCTTGAGTACATTTTGACCGTAGCTCGTACGGAATTTCAGACGGCCCAGAATTTTGATCAGATCCGGATGCAATCCGTGAACGCCAACCTCGAAGGTAGCCTGTTCCCCGTATTCGCGAATCCGCTCATCCACTTCTTTGCGGGATTTCTCCACCATCTCTTCAATCCGTGCCGGATGGATACGTCCATCAGCGACCAGCTTCTCAAGTGCCGTACGGGCCACTTCGCGGCGAATCGGATCAAAGCCCGACAAAATAACAGCTTCCGGCGTATCATCAATAATGAGATCAATACCAGTAAGAGTTTCCAGTGCACGGATGTTGCGGCCTTCACGGCCGATAATCCGGCCCTTCATTTCTTCATTCGGCAATGTAACTACTGACACGGTTGTTTCCGCCACATGATCAGCTGCGCAGCGCTGAATAGCCAGTGTAATGATTTCGCGGGCTTTCTTGTCCGCTTCCTCTTTGGCCTGCTGTTCAATTTCCTTAATCATCTGTGCGGTCTCGTGGCGAACTTCCTGTTCTACATTGCTAAGAATGATACTTCTGGCATCATCGATGCTCAAATTGGAAATACGTTCCAGTTCAGTGACCTGGTTCTTGTAAATTACATCAATTTGCTGTTGTGTTTCGTCAATTCGTTTCTCTTTGTTAGCTACTTGTTCTTCTTTTCGTTCAAGCGATTCCATTTTTTTATCCAGTGATTCTTCCTTTTGCAGCAAACGTCTCTCTTGCCGTTGGATTTCATTCCGACGTTCACGAGTTTCTTTCTCAGCTTCAGTACGGATTCTGTGGACTTCGTCCTTAGCTTCGAGTACCGTTTCCTTCTTCAGCGCCTCCGCCTCTTTCTTCGCGTTCTCCACGATGACTACGGCTTCTTTCTCTGCGCTTGAAATCTTAGCTTCTGCAAGGGATTTACGAATAAAATAACCGAATCCAAAGAATAATGCAGCTACAACGAGAACGATTATGACCCAGATTGCAGTTACCATCTGTTCACCTCCTCGTTGGTTCCTCCAAGGGAAATGCCTTGGGAATTGTGCAGTTGTTAAACTATCCGTTCATCACCATACAAAAAACCGGTAATACACCGATTGCCATACTGCACATGCTGCACATGCACACTGCCCGCCTTATCCGGCGATTACATTTCATATGAGTTGTACGCGAACCGGTTCATAAGAGTCTGCTTTTTGGGAAGGAAAAAGGATTCTTAGTTTATGCCGATTCATGTTATATTTTATTATTTATAAAAAGACCTTGTCAAGAGAGTCGATAACCGCATTTAAGTCAAGAGAATCAGTCAGGGAAGTAAATCTCCTCTTCTTCACCCTCAAAATCCTCTTCCTGGCGTAAAACATTCAGTACCTGCCGTACCATTTCACCGGAATATCCGCGCCTCATGAGGAAGGCTCCGGTCTTTCTGCGCTTGTCATTAACGTCTCCGCGAATCAGATTCCATTTCTTGCGCCCTGTCTGCAGAGCACTCTCCAGTTCCTGTTCCGGAGGGATATTCTCCAGCGCTTCCGAGATCAGCGACTTGTCGATTCCTTTCTCCCGCAGCTCCTGACGGATCCATAGCTTGCCCTTACGCTGATTTGCAATGCGTTGTTCCGCCCACTGCTTGGCATACAAGGGATCATCAAGGAAACGCTCCTGCTGCAACCGCAGCAGCACCTCGGCGATAATAGTCTCTCCGATTTCTTTCTCGCGTAAACGACGGGCCATTTCCTGAGACGTCCGAGGCTTGCGTTCCAAATACCGCAGTCCCTCTACATAAGCACGCTGCCGTTCATCCGCAACAACAATTTCCACCAGATCTTCCTTCATGAACGAACTGCCGGTAATCATCCGATATTTAATCATGACATCTTCATGAACAGTCATGTTATATGCGCCGAAATGAATAATGTAACGGTGATCGGACTTCTTTTGCCGCTCTACCCGTGTGATGACAAGCAGCTCACCTTCAGGGAAATTGTCCAGCGGTTGTTCTTCCTGTTCTTCCGGTTCAGGGTTCAATTGTATTACCATGGCTGTCTGTCACCTCATAGCTATTGATTCTTATATTCTTCTGATCTTATGAAAAAGCGCCCTGTTAAGATCATTCACAGGGCGCCTATTACCTTATATAATATTCACTTCAATTTATTCGATTTCGAGCAGCAAGTTTTCTTCTTCCTCTTGCTCTGCAGCAATCTCGGTTTCACTCGGAGCCGCTACAATCGTCGACAAATTGCTGGCTTCACGAATCTTATTCTCAATTACCAGAGCAATGTCCTGATGCTCTTTCAGGAACTGCTTGGAATTCTCACGACCTTGGCCCAAACGTTCACCCTCGTAGGAATACCAGGCACCGCTCTTGTTCACGATATCCATTTCCGTACCGATATCAACAAGGCTTCCCTCTCTAGAGATACCCTCACCGTACATGATATCAACGTCAGCCTGCTTGAACGGAGGTGCAACCTTGTTCTTCACGACTTTGATCTTCGTACGGTTACCGACAACATCATTTCCCATCTTGATGCTCTCTACGCGGCGCACATCAAGCCGAACGGAAGAGTAGAATTTCAATGCCCGGCCGCCTGGAGTTGTTTCCGGGTTACCGAACATAACGCCGATTTTCTCACGCAGCTGGTTAATGAAGATGGCAATCGTATTAGACTTGTTGATCGCTCCAGACAGTTTACGTAAAGCTTGAGACATCAGACGTGCCTGCAAACCAACGTGCGAATCTCCCATATCGCCTTCAATTTCCGCTTTCGGTACCAATGCCGCTACGGAGTCCACGACAATAATGTCTACTGCGCCACTGCGGACGAGCGCTTCGGCGATTTCCAGTGCCTGTTCGCCTGTATCCGGCTGGGAGAGCAGCAGCTCATCAATGTTTACGCCGAGAGCATTAGCATACTTAGGGTCAAGCGCATGCTCTGCATCGATGAAAGCAGCTTGTCCACCAAGCTTCTGCACTTCTGCAATCGCATGTAGAGCAACAGTCGTCTTACCGGAAGATTCCGGTCCGTATACTTCAATAATGCGTCCTTTAGGAAGTCCGCCAATACCTAATGCAATATCAAGTGCCAAGGAGCCGCTAGGTACGACTTCGACTTTCATATGCGAGGATTCTCCCAGTTTCATGATCGAACCTTTACCGAATTGTTTTTCTATTTGACGAAGCGCCATATCAAGCGCTGCACGACGATCTGACAATCAGACCACTTCCTTCACTGTTTATAGTAATATAATAACGTGTTTTGGAGGTCTTGCCAAGCTTTTTTTCGAACATACATTCGTTTTTTTTGTCTTCCGGGAGAATACTCCCTTTTATTGTAAGCCTCCTTCCGGATGTTGAATTCAATACAAATCCTTCAGTCACCGGAAATCAACGGCCTATGCTCGCAGGAGCTCCGCTGTAGTCCGCGGCGCCGCATAAAACAAAAAACCGCAGCAGAGAGTTCTCAGTGCTACGGTTCTTCCGTATATACAATTATATACCCTCTTAGCAGGTTATTGCAAGGCTGATCCATCCAGCGGAGTAGCCACCTTGCGCTCCTCCAGCCTGCGCCAGAGACGGTATAATAGCGCTTTGACTGAACGCAGCCGGATGTTCTCGCGCGTCCCTTTGAGATTGAGCTCATACACCTCAGTCTTTTGCCCCCGTTCCGCTAAGCCGACATAGACAAGCCCTACCGGCTTGCGTTCGGAATAGCCGGGACCGGCAACGCCTGTAACCGATAACCCGAAATCACTGTCCCCTATCATTCTTACCTGTTCCGCCAGCACCTCAGCGACTTCGCGGCTGACCGCTCCGGCAGCATCAGGACCCTCGAGAAGAGCAGCAGGCACATTCAGCAGCTTCTTCTTCAGCTCATTGGAATAGCAAACTATACCTCCATTGAACATGGATGCGCTGCCCGGAATATTCGTGATGCTCTCCATCAGCAAACCGCCTGTACAGCTCTCTGCGGCGCTTAAGGTCAGTCCGGCATCTGCCATCCAATCGACAATAAGCTGTTCCAGCGGCACATCTATATTGGCATACATATGCTCCGGCAGAATATCCTTGATTGTCTTCTCCAGCACGTCCAGCTTCTCCATGGCACTGTGTTCAGAAGTCGCTTTGGTAGAGATACGGACCGTCACTTCCCCTTCCTTGGCATAAGGAGCGATAGTTGGATCAGTCTGACTCCGGATCAGATCGATCAATTTGTCCTCCAGCAGCGACTCGCCGATGCCGGCAAATTTGAGCATTTTGGAGTAAATCGGCATTTCGTCTGTCAGCGCGTGCTGCAGCAGCCATGGCTTAGCCTTGTCCGTAAACATCGGCTTCATCTCGCGCGGCGGGCCTGGAAGCACGATATAATACTTCTCTTCATGGGCAAACGCGATGCCGACAGCAAGGCCGATTTCATTGGAAAGCGGCGTAGTTCCTTCAATAATAAGTGCCTGCTTACGGTTGTTCTCTGTCATCACAATCTTTCGGTCATCAAAAAAACGCTGTACATGATCCATCGCAAGCTGGTCGATATGAAGCGAACGGCCCAGCGTTAACGCCAGTGCGTCTTTGGTCAGGTCATCTTCGGTCGGACCGATTCCACCAGTGAACAAAATGACATTCGCACGGCTCTTTGCAATCTCTATCGCTTCCTGAATACGGCCGCTGTTATCTCCGACCACAGTTTGAAAATAAACATCAATTCCCATCGCGGCCAGCTCTACAGATAAGAACTGGGCATTGCTGTTCACGATTTGTCCAAGTAAAAGCTCCGTTCCGACGGCAATAATTTCCGCTTTCATAGCTGGCTTTCTCCTCCTGGTTATAGAGTGGATGCGTTATTAAGTTCTAAGCATCATGAAGCTGCAGCAAATCCTTGTTCTTCACGAAATAATCAATCCCCGAGTAAATAGTGATGAGCGCAGCAGCCCAAATGGCAATATCATCAAGAGGAATACTGACGAACTGGAAGGGAAAGTTGTTGAGCAGCAGAAGTGAAATGGCGACAATCTGCACGACTGTCTTTATCTTGCCCCATTTGCTGGCGGCAACCACTTTGCCTTCGAGCAGCGCTACCTGGCGCAGCCCGGTTACGGCGAACTCACGGCTGATAATCACAATGGCGATCCATGAATCGCATCTTCCCAGCTCAACCAGAGAAATCAGCACCGCAGAAACCAGCAGCTTATCCGCCAGCGGGTCGAGCAGCTTGCCGAGGTTAGTGACCATGTTATATTTCCGGGCTATATAGCCGTCTATACCGTCCGTGCTGGCCGCGAGCAGAAAGATTACAGCCGCGATCAGATGATTAATTGAAAGCTGGAACGAGCCCCAATGTAAAGGCTCAGGATAAAATCTGAAATCCACCAGCAAAAAAAACATCATAATCGGGATAAGGCAAATGCGGGCTAGCGTGATGCGGTTGGGCAAATTCACTGAAGTTCCTCCCCTGATCGTTACGAATCCGAAATTCCACTATTTTCTTCAAAACTGCTTAAGCAAGTATATTATAGCCATATGTACGTGTCAAAAAAACAGAAAGCACCCCGCAAAAATGGTGCGTAAGCACTGCGGGGCACAAAAGCTTACTTTAAATTGTTAAACTGCAAATCCAGCGGCAAATCGGCTTTGCGCAAAATCTGAATAATTTGCTGCAAATCATCGCGGCTTTTGCCAGTAACGCGGATTTGATCTCCCTGAATCTGACTCTTCACCTTCAGCTTGGAATCCCGGATCAGAATATTGATTTTCTTGGCGTTTTCCTGATCGATTCCCTGCTTGAGGCCAAGACGCTGGCGCACTGTCCCAAGGGAAGCCGGTTCGACTTTTCCGAAATCCAGATTCTTGAGGGTAATCCCACGTTTGACCATCTTGGATTGCAAAATATCAATGACTGCGCCCAGCTTATACTCGTCCTCTGAGGCGATTATAAGTGCATCCTTTTCCAGCTTCAGGCTGCTTTTGCTGTTCTTGAAGTCAAACCGGTTATCAATCTCCTTCTCGGTCTGGTGAACAGCATTGGTCAATTCCTGCATATCCATTTTGGATACAATGTCAAATGAACTTTCCGAACTCATGAATCCACGTCCTTTGCTAACAATTATTCTGCTCCTATTATATGAGAAAGGGCTTCTTAAGTCTAATTATGGCAAGAATAAGACACCCGCACCCCCGCATGCAAAACAGCCCCACAGATGTGGAGCCAAGTGCAGGCCTTTGATAAACAAAGGCTAAAAACACGCCCCCCGGCAATAACAGCAGCCGGGAGACGTTCATACAGCGGCTTTATCTGCTACGAGCGGGAGCCCGAAACATATCCAGGATCCCCAGCACAATATGTGCCAGTCCGAAGCCAAGAATTCCATAGCCCCAGGCGCTCGGTGTCAAGTAATAACCGAGGAGACTGACGATAATGCCCAGCCCTGTTACAATCCAGCTAACGGTCATGAGAGTATACACCTCACTTTGGCGTAAGAACTGTAAATCACTCTTAGATTCTCCAAAAAGCCAAAGTCTATACGTGGATACCTTTATTGACCTGAATTGCTATTCTGGCTAGTAGCGCTGTCCTGCGGCTCATCTGTGTTTCCAGGTTCACTGTCGGCTGAAGTGCCCTCATCCAGTTCAAGCAGAATGCGGGAGGAGGTTTTGCCGTCAGTGATCACTTGTCCGTTAACAGTAATATTTGTAGCCGGTGAGTAACCGGATTTAATATAGATCCCTTCACTGCCGAGTGTAAAGCTCTTATTCTCGCCGGCCGCAGTGTTGCCAAAGCTGAGCTTCTCACCTTTGGAATTCTCACCCTTGTAAACTTCAAGCCAGCTTACACCGGTTGCCGCAATCTCAACCTGCACAGCGCTTCCGGAAGGAGCAGTAACTTTGTAAATCGTCGTTTTGCCCGATTTACGGTCCTGTGTGACCGTAACCGCCTGAGCGCTTGGTGAAGGAACCGGTGTAGCCGTCGGAGCCACAGTAGCCGTTGCAGTCGCTTCAGGGCTGCCTGCTGATTCCGAAGGAGACACCACTCCGCCCCCGACCGCTGTCGGGGAAGGCTGATTCTTAGAAGGATCCTTTTGTTCGTTGGTCAAATTCTCGGGAGCAGCATTTTCAGGATCAGCTTTGTTCATATTCGAAGAAGCGTACAAATAAATTACTACAATAATCAATATGGGGAAGGTCCACATGAGGACTGTCGGAAGCCACTTCGCATTCCGTTCCGTTTCAGGTCTGCGGCTGCGCTTCTGAATCACGGTCTCCATCGTTGTTGTTTCTACAGGGGCAGCCGGGACATTGCCATGCTCCTCCATGAGCTCGTCCGGGTTCACACCCACTGCCTCAGCGTAGGTTTTGATAAACGCCCGAACATAGAAGCTCCCGGGAAGCACTTTATAGTCACCCGCCTCGATGGCTTCTAAATATTTTTTTCGAATCTTTGTTACTTCCTGGACATCGTCAAGACTCATCCCTTTTTGCAGACGAGCCTCCTTCAAATGCCGGCCCAGTTCCGACATGCCATCACCTCCTAAAAGTTTTGTCAGCATTTGCTTTCTTGAAGAGCTTCGTACAAAACCCGCTTCGAAAGCATCCGCTTTGTTTTATATTCTAAAGATCATCACTGTAGCTTGTCGTAAACGACTCGTACAATATCTCTTCGTTCGGCATATTGCGCAGCTCAATAATGATATCAAAATCATCAAAGGTATACTCGGATTCCCGCACAAAAATATCCGGATGTTCAATTACTTTTGTGCTGGGCATGCTCATCACATTCTGAAGCAGATTGTAATGCTTCTCATTGGAGCGGATCGTGCTTACAATCCCGTCAATAATAAAGACATTATGAGGGTTCATCTCATCCTCAGCCAGCTGGCTGCGGACCGTTTGCCGCAAAAGCGTCGAGGAAACAAATGTCCAGCGCTTCATGGCGCAGACACTGCCGGCGATAATAGACTCCGTCTTGCCGACGCGGGGCATTCCCCGTAGTCCTATAACCTGATTCCCATCCCTTTTAAACAGTTCACCGAGGAAATCCACAAGCAGTCCCAGCTCATCCCGCGTAAAACGGAACGTCTTGCGGTCATCCGAATCGCGGTCAATATATCGTCCATGCCGGACAGCCAGCTTATCCACAAGCCGTGGAGAACGCAGCGCCGTAACCGTAATGTTATCTACTTTTTTGAGCATTTCACCCATCAGCATAATTTTCTCATCATCGTTTGTTTCCAGGAGCATTCCGCGCGTCTTGCCTTCCACACCGTTGATGGTCAGGATGTTGACTTCAAGCATTCCGAGCATAGAAGCGATATCTCCAAGCAGACCAGGTCTGTTCTTATGTATCTTGTACTCCATATACCATTGTTTATATTCCACTTGTTACACCTCATAGATTCCTTTTCCCTGCACTTTGCCATACATTAAAAAAACCTGCTTCGGCAAGCGTTCTGAAACACGGGTCATGTTAATGATATATAAAATGAAATTGAAAGGCAAGGACACTACTGTAATAATTGCAGAAAAGCTCCCGCGAGGGGAGCTTGTTCCGCATGCCTATGCGTTTTTCTTCGCCAGCTTGACCATGAGGGAAGCAATGGTATGCTTCTCATCGTCCGTACCGACATCCCACAGCTCTTTGATTGCCCGGTTGGAATAGTTTCCCGGATCGACTTTTTTATCAAGGAATTCCCCGATTTCGAAAGCCAGCTTGGAAATGGTTTCTTCGCTCATCCCCATTTTTTCAGCCTGAATGACCCGTTCACCCAAAAAGCTTTTCCAGGTATCAAAGTTTTTCACTACGGTTTCTGTTGACATCTTAAATCCTCCTTCATGTTTACGGTCCGCCCGCCTTGTTCAGGTGACAGCCGCCTTACGTGAGATTTAAAAGCAACAGTTATAATATGTCTCAGACGGTACGTTCTTATGCTGGAGCATTTCTCCAAGCCTCCACGCCAGTAACCGGATTCATCAGGTGATCCATCCGCCGTTCGGACTGATCACCTGGCCGGTAATGTACCCGGATTCAGGCAAGGCAAGAAAATAAACAAGCGAGGCGATTTCATGAGGGGAAGCCAGTCGTCCCGCAGGAATCTCTTCCTCAAGCATCCGCATCTCATCCTCCTGCAGATTGGCCAGCATGGCCGTATGGACAGCACCGGGAGCCACGGCATTCACCGTGACTCCTGAGGGTGCCAGCTCTTTGGATAATGCCTTAGTGAAGGCATTCACCCCGCCCTTGCTGGCGGAGTAGGCAACCTCGCAGGAAGCGCCTGAGATGCCCCAAACGGAGGAGACATTAATAATCCGCCCATACCGCTGGCTGACCATATAAGGCATAAAAATCTGGCTGCACAAAAAAGTGCCTTTCAGATTCACCGCCATAATATCGTCCCACTCTTCCTCCGTCACATCGGCCAGCATGCCATAATGTGCTTTTCCGGCGTTATTAACCAGAATATCCGGCTGCATTCCGCTGCTTTCCAGCTTTTCTGCCATGCGGACAAGCTGGCTGCGGTCCTTCATGTCAGCGGTCACCGTCAACACCTTGGACCCCAGCGCCATACAGCGCCGGGCCACATCATTCGCCGCTTCGTGCGAGTTCATATAATGAATAACAATGTTCATCCCCACAGAAGCAAAACGTTCGGCAATGGCCCCGCCAATTCCTCCGCTGCCTCCAGTGACAAGCACGGTCATTTCTCCTATTGGCTTGCTGCCCTCTCCCGATAACGCCATTAAGGACTCACCACAAGCGATACAGCGAGTTGTTCCCAGTCCACATGATCACGCAGGCGGGCATTGACCTCATCCAGCGTAATGGATTCATAAAGCGGCAGCACTTCAAATAAATCGCCGCCTCTGAACTGGTAGCGTGTGAATTCGTGAGCAATGCTCTCCGGCGAGTTCAGCATGCGCAGATAGCCGCCGATTTTCTTTTTGCGCGCCCGCTCGAAATCCTTCTCGGCGAAGCCGGTCTTTAGAATAACACTGATTTCTTCCTTCAGCCTGCTGATGAGCAGATCCGGGTCCTTCGTATCGCCGCCAATCGCCGAGAACGCGTACTGCGGTGAGCTGTTAAATTCATGTCCGAAGCTGTCGGAGATCAGTTCCTCGTCATAGAGCTTCTGGTACAGCGTCGTACTGCTGCCCAGCAGCAGATCCAGCATTAGCTTAGTGGTGAGATCACGGCGGACTGCCGCTTCACCGGTGAGACCTTCTACCTTCTCTTTAAAGCCAAAGAGACATTTCGGCATAGATACGGCAAGACGGCTTTCCTTGTGTTTCTCTGCAACGTGAACGGGCTCCTCTTCAAAAATACGCGAGATTTCACCCTGCTTCTCGTATGATTTGCCGGCCTGGTTGCTGCGAATCAGCTCGAATACCTTCTCCGGTTCTACGCCGCCGACTACAAACAGCAGCATATTGCTGGGATGATAAAAGGAATTGTAGCAGGTGTACAGTGTTTCTTTGGTAATGGTGGCAATGGATTCGATCGTTCCGGCGATATCGATATGTACCGGATGTTTGGCATACATGGCCTCAATCAAACCGAAATAGACGCGCCAATCCGGGTTATCCGCGTACATATTGATTTCCTGGCCGATAATACCTTTTTCCTTTTCGACATTCTCGTCGGTGAAATAAGGCCGCTGTACAAAATCAACGAGGGTGCTGAGATTGGTCTCAATATTTTCTGTGGCCGAAAAAAGATACACTGTCTGGTCAAAGCTCGTGAAAGCGTTCGCCGACGCACCGTTAGATGCAAAGGTGGCAAAAATGTCGCCTTCCGGCTCTTCGAACATTTTATGCTCCAGGAAGTGGGCAATCCCGTCAGGGACAGTGGTTTCCTCACCGCCGGCAACTTTGAAGTGATTGTCCACAGAGCCATATTTAGTGGCAAAGGTGGCATAGGTTTTCTGGAAAGCCGGCTTAGGCAGCACATAGACCTGCAGACCGTTATCCATAACCTCGTGATACAGTGTTTCTTGAAGTCTTTCGTAATGGATCTGTTTCACCGCTATTCCTCCTTCCCTGTCAGGAAATAAATCGTATCCAGCTGGAACGTGTCGGCAGCCGCCTTCACATCTTCCACTCCGGTGCCATCGACTTGAGCCAGCAGCTCCAGTGCGGAACGGTCTTTTCCGGACAACTGGCGGTTGAAATCAAACGAGATCAGTTCAAACGCCGAATCTTGAATTTCGGAAAGCAGATTGCGGATCATGGCCTTGGTCTGGTTCATCTCCAGGTCACTGATATTGCCGGCCTTCAATTCCTCCAGCTGTTTGCGGATAATATCGACGGCCTTGCCGTAATTTTGGGTTTCGATCCCTGATTGAATGGTTCCAATGCCTTTATGCCCGTCATAGCGGGAGGAAGCATAATAAGCAAGGCTCTCCTTCTCACGAACGTTTACGAACAGCTTCGAGTGAGGATAACCGCCTAATATCCCGTTATACATCAGCGCGGAGGCGTATTTGTCATCCTTGTAAGTTATGGAAGTGCGGAGCCCCATGTTAAGCTTGCCCTGATTGACATCCAGCTTCTCTTCCACAGTCCGGACCTCTGTAACGGCTACCGGTGTAAAATTGGAGGAGTACGCTGCGGTCTCCTTGTGGCCACGGCCAAAATGGCGAACGACCAGCTTTTCAACTTCCTCAGGTGTAGTGTCACCAACAACGTAAAGATCGAGGATCGCTCCGTTCAACCAGGAATTGTAGGATTCATACAGGTTTTCTCGAGTAATGCTGTCAAGGTCGGCTCTTTGGCCAAGGGGATGCAGACGGTAAGGCTCCTGACGGCACATTTCTTCAATACAGCGTTCAGCCGCATAGCGGATCTTATCGTTAACAATCGCTTCCAGCTTTTTGCGTACCGTCTCACGTTCTGTTGCGACATAGGATGCACGGAAGCTTCCGTCTTCCAGCAAAGGCCGGGTCAGTACTTCTCCTAGGAAAGCAAAAGACTCCCCGAGAAGGCTCTCTTTGCTCTGCACAAAGGAGTCGTTGATCGTATCCATCCGGAACTGGACAATCTGATAATCGCCTCTTTTGTAGATATCAAAACCAAATCCGGCACCATAAAGTTCCTCCAGACGTTCACGGAACTGGGTTGTTTCCGGATAGTTAGCTGTACCTCTGCGAAGCACAAAAGGAACCAGCGCTGTTGAAGTGACCGTACTTTCGTCCAGCGGAACCCCTGCATAAAGTGAAATGGCGAAGGTCTTGAACGCCTTGGTCGGCAATACATGAATGCGCATGCCTGCGGCGTTGCCATGTTGAAATCCATTATTTGTCAAGTCTAAAACTCCTTTACGGCGTGGATAGATGCTCTACAACAAGTTTATGAAGTATTATCCATTCTAAACCATTCCAAAGTAAGGAAGCAACCGGAAGAAAGCTTACCGGTTGCTCTGGGTCGGTTTTATACAGGGGGTTAAATTGCGGCAAATGCAAGTCCGCTGCTACATGCAGAAAATATGCTCCCCGATTGTCTTCACCTGCGGACGGGTCCAGATCCATTTGGAAGTAGCCGTCTTCGGATTAAAATAATAAAGGCAGCCGCCGGAAGGGTCCCAGCCATTAAGCGCCTGTTGAACAGCTTTGCGTGCCTGCTCATTGGGTTCTAGGTAGATCTGCCCGTCAGCTACGGCCGTAAATGCCCCTGGCTGAAAAATAACGCCGGAAGGTGTATTCGGAAAGCTTGGGGACTTCACGCGGTTCAGAATAACCGCAGCAACGGCAACCTGTCCTTCAAACGGCTCACCCCGCGATTCCCCGTAAACGGCATTGGCCATGATTTTTAAATCATTTTCGGACAGGCCCATTGTATTCCCTGAGGACAGTTCCGCTATATTCGACTTGCCGGAATCGGCAGTTTTACTTTTGTTTCCGGTACTTTTATTTGCTGTGCTGGTTGAAGGCTCTGTGGGCTTCCAGGCCTTGGTGGCATTGTACAGTTTCAACTTTGTTTTGGCACCGACGATACCGTCAGATTCTATGCCGAATTTCCACTGGAACCAGGTTACTGCATTTTTCGTTTTAGACCCAAATTGGCTGTCAATTTTGCCCACGTAATAACCAAGATGCTTCAATCTTCCCTGCAGCTCGTAAACATCTTGTCCGGAAGAGCCGACCTTAAGCGGTGTTGTTCCAAAAGCAGGCAATGCCTCACCATCGGGATCAGCGGTTTCCGACAGATCAGACGAAGCATGATACGGACTGGCGTTGACCGCATTCTGATCCTCAAAGAATAGACCTGCAAGCGGCAAGGTGGCCAGTGCAAGGGTTAATCCGGCAAAAATCCATTGCTTATGTTTTTTCATTGGGTTCGCTCTACCTTTCTCTTGTAAGTTCAACATTGATGGCTAAAGTTATTATGACGACTGACAGGTGATCCTATGCATTGCAACCCGGAGAAGGACTGTATTCCATTGCAAATGAGAATGATTATCACCTATAATCAAAAGATTTAATGCACAGCTCGATTACATCGTTGAACGTCTCCTTGCAGCGCCAAAAGTACACTAAATATCACATGCAAAAAAGAGCTGATCCCGGGTAAAGGGATCAGCTCTTTTGGCTATATTATGAGCTTATTTTGTTATGTTGATATTGCTCCAGTGACATAAGCACTTCCCGCGGCTTGCTGCCTTCGTACGGCCCGATAACCGCTCTGGCTTCCATGGCATCTATCAGCCGCGCAGCACGGGTGTAACCTACGCGCATCCGCCGCTGGAGCAGCGATACAGAGGCCTGCTTCGCTTCCAGTACAATCTGTACCGCCTGCTCATAGAGCTCGTCCTGCGGCTCCTGGTCCTCTGTCACCATGTCATCTACTTCAGGCACCAGGGTCTCGTCATAATTGGCCTCCCCTTGGCTGCTGACATACTGCACGATGGTCTCCACTTCCTGATCGCTCATGAATGCCCCCTGCACACGGATTGGTTTAGATGCGCCCATCGGCAGGAAAAGCATATCCCCGCGTCCAAGCAGCTTCTCGGCCCCCGGCATGTCCAGGATCGTCCGGGAATCCACATTTGACGACACGCCGAATGCGATACGGGAAGGAATATTTGCCTTAATAAGTCCAGTTATAACATCCACCGATGGACGCTGGGTGGCAATAATCAAATGAATGCCCGCCGCCCGTGCCATCTGCGCCAGCCGGCAAATCGCATCCTCAACATCATTTGCCGCAACCATCATGAGGTCGGCAAGCTCGTCCACAATAACAACAATATAAGGCAGAACTGCAGCAGGATTATCCTTCATCAGTGTATTGTAGCCTTCCACATTGCGTGTGCCCGATTTGGAGAAGAGCTCATATCTCTTTTCCATTTCCACGACAATCTTCTTCAGCGCCAGGCTAGCCCGCTTAGGATCTGTAACTACCGGGGCAAGCAGATGGGGAATCCCGTTATATACATTCAATTCAACCATCTTCGGGTCAACCATCAGAAATTTGACCTCATTTGGTTTCGCTTTATAAAGGATACTTGTAATGATACCGTTGATACAGACGGATTTACCCGATCCGGTAGCACCGGCTACGAGCAGATGGGGCATCTTGGCTAAATTGCCGACAATCGTCTGGCCGGAAATATCGCGGCCGAAAGCGATCGACAACCGGGACTCGGCATCTTGGAACACCTGTGTTTCCATAACCTCCCGCATGGTTACGACGGATACCTCAGAGTTAGGCACCTCGATCCCAATTGCTGATTTACCCGGTATTGGCGCCTCCATACGGATATCCTTCGCTGCAAGCGCAAGCGCGATATCATCCGTAAGATTGACGATCCGGCTTACCTTCACCCCGATATCCGGCTGAATTTCGTAACGGGTTACGGCCGGGCCTCTTACCACCTCAAGTACCTTCGCCCGGACACCAAAGCTCTCCAGTGTAGCTTCCAGCTTGCGGGCAGTCTGCATGTAATCGTTCTGGTCTCCCGCCTTCCCTCCATTGTTAGGCTTGGCCAGAAGCCGGAAGGAAGGGAGCTTATACGGTTTGGGCGGAGGAGGAAGCGGGGCAGCAGGCACAGGGACTCCATCTTCGCCAGCACCCAGCAGCCCGTCCAGCTCCACAACCACAGGATCTTCCGGCGCATCTCCATCAATAGCTGGAGTATCTGCCGGAACTCCTTCTAACACAGAAGAGCCTCTCAAGCTGTTCCCGCTCCGCGCTGCAGGAGAGAATTCGCTCCAGTCTTCACGGTCTTCTTCATTCAGTCCTTCTGAACGGATATGCTCGAAGAAATCGCGGATAATCGGTGTAACGGGCTCCAAATCTTCTCCAGCGAAATCATCCTCCAGATTATCCTGGGAAGCACGCCCCCTCCCAGCATCCAGTCCGCTAATAATCGGGCTATTGGGTGAGCTGTTAAGCAGATCTGCCGAGAGATCTTCCTCCCGTTCTTCTTCGCCTTGCCCTTCTGTACGTGGAGTCCCGCTCAGCCAACCCCCAATCCGCCGGAAGAACAGCGGCTGACTTCGTCTTGGCAAAGCCTGCTCGTCCTCATCCTCTTCGTCCTCATCCAGCTCTTGTACAGGCTGTGGTGCTGGTGTTCTGCCTGTTCTGGTGGAACGGGCCGCAACGGGAACTGCAGCTGGACGGTTGGCCGCTTTCAGGCGAATCCCTTCCAGCAGTTTCCCAGCACGTACCCGCAGCAGCGAGAACAGTTCTACATAAGACAGGTTCGTGACCAGCATGAAGCTGATGGCCATCATTACAATCATTAGCAGCTTGGCACCAAGCGTGCCGAAAAGCCACAGCAGGGCTGCAAACTCCAGCGCACCGATATAGCCTCCGCTAATATCTTTGCCAAGCATATATACGCTGCTGTTGCTGGAACCGGGCGAAAGCGCACCGGAAAGATCATTATGTATTTGCGCCATAACATTGCCAGGATGCAGCATCGATAATGGACCGAGCTTCTGCTCCATCGCTGAGATCGAACTCATCAGACACAAGGACAGCACAAGCAGCAGCACGCCGGAATGGCGGCTATTCCAAGTAGAAGGCCATCTTCTGTGAATCATCACCATCAGCCCGTAAAAAATACCGGTCAACGGCAGCACAAAATAAAAACGGCCCAATAAATAACCTGCCATACTCGAAAGAGAACGTCCAACCGCAGCCTCGCCGGACAATGCAATGACGGAAATCGTTATCAGCATAATGCCGTAAATTTCATATTTTAGAACACTGCCGAGCAGCGCTTTTTTCTTCTTCTTTTTTCGTTTAGCCACAACAGCCACCCCCGGAACAACATTATACCATATAATGGCGTGGCGTACCTATGTTCTGTTTTGTCAGAAAATGCATCTTTATGTTCTCTGTTCGCATTTCCCTTAAGGATTCCGGGGGTAGTTGTCATCTATCGTAAAATACGACGGCTCCCGGAGCGAATGCCGGGTCCAAATATTTGTCCAGCGGGCATTGAAGCAGCCTTACAATCCGTGCTTGTCCCCCCTCCAGCGGTTCAACCTGCATCAGCATTCCCTGAATGCTGACCTCCCGCAAGGGCTGTGAAAAGTGGATCGCCCCTTCAAAAACTTGTTCCATCGGAAGTACCGTATAGAAGGTCATTGTGTCAGCCCCCCCGGCAGCAATACATCTGTGCTTTGGGGATTATCCTTGGCAATTAGACCATTCAGGTGCGTCAGCGCCGCGCCGATGCCTCCAACCTCATCCATCAGACCATATTTGACGGCATCATAGCCGCCTACAGCTGTGCCGATATCACGGTTAAGCTCCCCTGTCTTAAACATTAAATCTTTAAATTGCTGTTCTGAAATACGTGAATGGGAAGTGACAAATCTGACCATCCTCTCCTGCATGCGCTCCATGTATTCAAAGGTCTGGGGCACACCGATAACAAGGCCGTTCATGCGGATTGGATGAATCGTCATAGTTGCGCTCTCCGCAATAATGGAATAGCTGGAAGACACGGCAATCGGAACTCCGATGCTGTGGCCCCCGCCAATAACTACGGTCACTGTTGGTTTCGACAAGGACGCGATCATTTCTGCAATCGCCAGCCCTGCCTCCACATCACCGCCGACCGTATTCAGAATAATCAGCAGCCCTTTTATATTCTTGTTCTGTTCGGCAGCCACCAGCTGCGGAATAATATGTTCATATTTAGTCGTTTTGTTGTGCGGAGGCAGTACGAAATGCCCCTCGATCTGCCCAATAATTGTTATACAGAAAATATCGGGTTCTCCCGTTGGAACTACCGTCTGCCCCAGCTCCTTCAGAACCCCCACAGTACCCGGTGGGATTGGTTCACTCGTTACGGGCTTTATTTCTCCCGGAAGGATCTCTTCATTCTTGCCAGTATCAGTACCTGCTGTAAAGTCCATTGTGTGCAGTTCACCCTTTCCGCTTACAGCCCTAATCTGCTGCAGCCGTACTATCTTTCAATAGTATGACATTCGAGGGGACTCCCTTATGCAATGAACTTCTATGAAAAATCAGCCTGCCCCTCCTATCTTAATAGTTATCCGCAACGGCTCCCAGCACGGCACCGCGGATATAGGGCTGCCCATTCAGGTTTTTCAGACCGGCTGCGGAGCCGGTGACCACGACACCCAGAATGCGGACATCTCCGGCTTCAGGTTCATTTTTATCTTTTTTTAGGTATTGTTGGATCCGCTTGTATTCACTGTGGTAATTGTCCTTTAGTTTAAGCCCGCTCTTAATGTGCTCAAGAAAATCATCCGGTGATGCCTCATCCTGGTTAGGCCCGATCCCAAAACCATATACACCAGAGGAAGATGCCATGGGCTCGGGGTCTATCATCCCGCCGTTCCCGTCTTCATGGGGTTCCAAATTGAACCATGAGGTTTCATCATACGTATCGACCCAATACCATACAGGTCTCGCTCCTTCAGGCAGCATCTTCTTCACTTCATCAAAGGAATAAGGCTTATCAAAGGATAAAGCCATCTCCATCAGTTCATCAGGCTCCATCTTCGTGAGCAAATGAAGGTCGTTCAGGATTTTGCCATACTCCACTTGCGGAATATAATAAGCCATCTCCCTCTGTCCGTTGTAGGGATTGTACTGCCTGTTGTATTTATAGCCCTCCACTTTCATCTGCGGGTCAGTCCCACTAAGATGGGTTGTACCTCCATATGCACCGGTAGCGAACGGAAACCACCACTCGTTGTAATTGAACCATTTTTCATTCCACGGAACAGGTACACCTTCAATGATTTTGTACGTATTCACTTCCATGACACCTGACAGAAATCCACGGTTGTCTCTAAAACCGGACGAAAATTCATTGGGACTGCTAATCCTCATATACATCCATTCGCTATGGCGGGATTCAGTCGACCTCCGCTCCACCAGCTGCGCAGCACCGAAGAAAATAGCGGTCAGCGTAAGAATACTAACAATCAGCGAAATGACAATGCTGCGGAACAGGCTTTTGCGTTTGGCTTGTTTCAGTGTATGTACCAGATTCTGATCCTCTTGTTCTTCCCATGGAGCAGTCATTCAGCCTCACCTCCGTAAATTTGTTGAAACTGCTGTCTGGCGCGGTATAGTGAAGCCTTTACCGTCCCTTCCGTTATGCCAAGAAGCGCCGCGATTTGTTTATAGGAGAATTCCATCTCATATTTCAGCAATATCAGCTGGCGGTTCGCCGGATTCAGCTTTCCAAGAACCTTTTCGATAAGCACTTTTTGCTCCTGCTGCAGCAGCATTGATTCGGGCAGCTCATTTGCAGGTGCCTCAAGATCGATTTCCTCGGAATACTGGAACCGTGTTTGCCTTCGGCATAAATCATAGTAGCTGTTAATTGCCACCTTGTAGAGCCACGCGCTGATCTTATGTTCGTCAATCCCGTCAAGATACAGCAGTGCCTTGTACACAGTGTCCTGTACGATATCCTCCGCATCGGCGGTGCCAGCGCCCAAGCGGATTAAATACTTGCGGATCTCTGCCATTTTGGATTGAAGCTGCTGCTCCTTCAGTTTCGGGCCCATCTTGCACCTCCTTGGCTATATAACGATTGAAGGGCCTAAATGTTGTCCCTGCCAATAAATTAAATTATTTGGGCACATCGGCATCGGAGCCGGACCTGCCATTCAGATTTTGCATAGACACTGGGGATAATACTGCACAACACAAAGACCCCTCCTCCCCAAGAAACCGTCCAATATTTCCGGGGAGAAGGGGCCTTTGGCCCTGCATATTTATATTATGAGAAGCTAGTTGCTTCTTACACTTCCATAATGATCGGGAGAATCATCGGTCTGCGGCGTGTTTGCTCATAGAGGAAACGGCCGAGTGAATCTTTGACGCTTGTTTTGAGGGAAGCCCATTCATTGACCTTCTCGCTCATCAGGCGCTGCAGTGTACTGGAGACAATCCGGTTCGCTTCATCCAGAAGTCCTTCGGACTCGCGCACGTAGACAAAGCCGCGGGAGATAATATCCGGTCCGGATACGATTGCTCCGTTCTGCTTGCTTAGTGTCACAACGACAACAAGGATACCATCCTGAGACAGCAGCTTGCGGTCGCGCAGTACAATATTGCCGACATCGCCAACGCCAAGACCGTCAATCAGCACGTTGCCTGCAGTAACTTTGCCGGCTTTGCGGGCTGATCCGCCCTGAATTTCAACAATTTCGCCGATTTCGGTAATGAAAATGTTGCTTGGTTCCACTCCGACAGATTCTGCCAGAAGCGCATGTTTGCGCTGCATCCGGAATTCACCATGGATAGGAATAAAGTATTTAGGCTTCATCAGGTTGAGCATCAGCTTCAGCTCTTCCTGGCTGCCGTGACCGGAGACGTGAACGCCGGAATTGGAACCGCTGTAAATCACGTTAGCGCCAAGACGGAACAATTCATCAATCGTACGGCCTACATATTTCTCGTTACCCGGTACCGGCGTTGCCGCAATGATAACGGTGTCGCCCGGCAGAATATCCACTTTGCGGTGGCTGGAGCGCGCCATGCGTGTAAGAGCTGACATCGGTTCGCCCTGGCTGCCTGTGCACAACACAACTACACGGTTGCCGGCCATTCTATTCATTTCCTCCGGTTCAATCAGCATGCCGTCCGGCACATGCAGATAACCCAGCTCGGAAGCGATGGATACCACATTCACCATACTGCGGCCAATAACTGTAATCTTGCGTCCAGTGGATTCAGCGGCGTTAACCACCTGCTGAATACGGTGCACGTTGGAGGCAAAGGTTGCCACAACAACACGCTGTTCAGCCTTGCGGAAGATATCTTCCAGTACGATGCCGACATTCTTCTCCGAAGGCGTGAAGCCTGGCTTCTCTGCGTTCGTACTGTCAGACATAAGCGCAAGTACGCCTTTCTGGCCAATTTCAGCCATACGGTGGAGATTGGCAAATTGACCATTGACTGGGGTGTGGTCAAATTTGAAGTCACCTGTATGGACAACATTGCCTTCCGGTGTTTCGATGCATACTCCGACGGAGTCAGGAATACTGTGATTGGTTCTGAAGAAGGTTGCTTTCAATGAAGTTCCCAGTTCGATTTCCGAATCTTCGTTAATTAGAATCCGTTTCGTTTCTCCGAGCAGATTAGCTTCCTTAAGCTTGTTCTCCACAAGTCCAAGGGTAAGTCTTGTTCCATAAACCGGAACATTCAGGTTCTTAAGCACATAAGACAATCCGCCGATGTGATCCTCGTGTCCGTGGGTAAGCACAATACCTCTTACCTTGTCGCGGTTTTCTGTCAGGTACGAAATGTCAGGTATTACAATATCAATACCGAGCATATCTTCCTCCGGGAACTTCAGACCGGCATCCACGACTACAATGTCGTTTCCGTATTGAACGACATACATGTTTTTCCCGATTTCTCCGACTCCGCCCAATGCGAATATCAGCAATTTATCGTTGTTGTTTTTTTTGGACAAATGAATCTAACCCTCCTATGATGTTGGACGTCATACTTTTTATTTGTAAACAATAAGCTTCATTATTTCAGCGGCGCTGAACACATTCTTCAAATTGCCGATAGTTTCCACGATGAACAAGAAATTCCGTAAGTCTGCATAATTACGCAAAGCGAAAAACCCCCGAATTCGGGCAGTGAGCACCTTCTTGAAGCGGACAAACACCGTCAAACTTCACCGCCGCGCCCCTCGCGCGTAAATCTGGCAGCAATTGCACAGACTTATACAAGGACCTATCCTGTCACACAATGTAAAATTACATTGACGGAAGATTACCGCATATTTAATTTTTGCCGCACCCAGTCACTTAAGAACATTATACATGATTTTTTTGGCAAAAGACAAGTCATCGGCTTCGTAAGCCTATTCTTTCCTTAAAGAACCTGCATTATTTGAGGAAAAGACAAGCAGAAACTATGTTGCAGTCCTTAACATTTCCGCTTATTTCACAGCATTTCCCTGTATGAGATTTAACCGCCAGCTTACAGTTTTAATACAAAAAACAAGAAGCCGGCTTTCCCACGCGGGAAGCCGGCTTCTTGCTGCAATGCTTATTCAAGTGATTTGACCTTCTAATTCAGCAGCGCTTTGATGAACTCGGCTTCATCATCGCTCGGTCCCACCAGTGGTAGACGCACGGATCCGACAGGAATACCCCGCAGTTCCAGTGCATACTTAACAGCCGAAGGGTTCGGCAGCGGCTGCGGGCATTCAAACAACCCTTTGAACACAGGGAACAGTTGGCGGTGAAGCGCGCCGGCCCGGTGCACATTGCCGGAGATAAAAGCTTCGATCATTTCCGACATCTCAACTCCCACTACATGGCTGGCTACGCTAATAATGCCGTGACCGCCGACGGCAAGTGTTGCCAGTCCCGCAGAATCATCCCCTGAGTATACGTGGAAATCATCTGCACAAGCCGAAGCGATCAGCGTAATCTGATCGACTGAGGCACATTCCTTGGTCGCCACAATATTGGGGATTTCAGCAAGTCTTAATGTCGTCGCCACACTCATGCTTACGCTGGTACGGCTGGGAACATTGTAAAGAATACAGGGCAAGGTTGTTTCCGCAGCGATCGCCGAGAAATGCCGGTACAGCCCCTCCTGGTTTGGCTTATTGTAATAAGGAACGACGAGAAGAACACCATCTACTCCGATTTTCTCCGCTTCCCTCGTAAGATGTATGGAATTCTTCGTGCTGTTGCTGCCCGTTCCGGCAATGATTTTACAGCGTCCGTCCGCTTTCTCCAGAACGTAGGAAAAAAGCCGGAGCTTCTCCTCCTCGCTAAGTGTGGGCGATTCTCCGGTGGTACCACAGACTACCAGCGCTTCGGATTTCTGTTCCTCAATCAAATAGTCAACAAGGCGTGAAGTTGCTTCCCAGTTGATTTCTCCATCCCCGTCAAAAGGGGTTACCATCGCGGTTATTAATCTTCCGAAATCCACTTTGAATTCCTCCTTGTCAGCGGTGCAATTCAAACTTGGCATGCAGTGCGCGCAGCGACTGCACCATATCTTCCTTCTTCACCAGTACCCAGATTGTTGTATTGGAATCGGCAGACTGTAGAATCTGAATGTTCTGCGAGGTTAACGCCTCAACAATGCGCGCCATAATCCCCGGCACGCCGTTAATGCCTCCGCCGATTACCGAGACCTTGGCGCAGCCGGACAAGCTCTTGGGACGAAGCCCCAACTCTTGCAGCGCAGCGATAGCCTGCTCCGATTTGTCATCGTTCACAGTGTACAGCGCCTCCGAAGGCGTTACATTGATAAAGTCCACACTGATTTCATTGTCGGCCATGCTTTTGAAGATTTGCAGCTGTACTCCGGTACCGTTGCCGTCCGGACACTCCACAGAGATCTGTGTAATGTTGCTGACATAAGCAATCCCCGTAACATAACGGTCCACTACCCCGTGTGAAACATCGCTGAACCCTTCAGGATGGGTGACAAGTGTACCTTCGGCTTCCGAGAACGTTGAGCGCACACGTACAGGAATCTGGGCCTGCATGGCAATTTCCACCGCACGGGGATGTATAACTTTAGCCCCTTGATAGGCCATGTTGCAGATTTCTGTATAGCTGACATAGGTCAGTTGCTTCGCATCTTCGACAATCCGCGGATCGGCTGTAAGAATCCCGTCCACATCGGTGTAAATATCGACCATATCCGCACGGAGCGCTGCACCAAGCGCAGTTGCCGAGGTATCGCTTCCCCCGCGTCCAAGGGTTGTAAAATCACCGGCTTCGGTCTGACCCTGAAACCCGGTTACTATAACTACTTTATGCTCTCGCAATTCCCGTAGAATGCGTTCGGTCTGCACATCAAGAATTCTTGCGTTGCCGTAGTTGTTGTCGGTAAGGAAGCCAGCCTGTGCACCTGTGAGCACCGTAGAGCGGATGCCCTCCTGCTCCAGCAGACCACACAGTGTAGTGGCGGAGATTATTTCTCCGCAGCACATCAAGAGATCTTTCTCCCGGTCCGGCAGGGAATTCCCGTTCTGCACTGCCCAGTCGAGCAGCGTATCGGTTGCGTAAGGCTCCCCTTTGCGTCCCATAGCGGAGACGACAATAACGAGATCAAAGCCGCTGGCCATCTCCCGTTTGACGTGGCGGATGACATGCTCCCTCGCTGCCGGTGTGGACAATGAGGTTCCGCCGAACTTTTGCACCAAAATACCCATTTATAATTCCTCCATTACTTCTCTAAGCAAGCATGCGTTATATGCACTGAAGAACTGTTTCTATCCAAGGAACGGCTCATGTGCGCAAGAACTTTACTTTGAAATGCTGAATATTGGTCAAACCTTCCTCTTAGCAGATTGAAGCGGATTGAAAGTAATAATATAACCTACTCATTTATAAGCCCATTCATTTATTGTCCGCTGTGCGCAATGTCTCGTCCGATATCGACTGCACCAACGCATTAGCCATAATCATCCCTGCGCTTTTTGGGGCAACCATTCCAGGCAGACCTGGAGCCAGCAACGCCTTGATTCCATGCTTCTCTGCATAGCGGAAATCGCATCCGCCCGGGGCGGAGGCCAGATCGATAATTACACAGTGCTTCTGAAGACGTGAAAGTACCTGCGCGGTTATAATCATGCCCGGTACGGTATTAAAGATGAGATCAGCCTCCGGTACATGCAGCAGCAGTTCTCCGGTCATAAATGGCTTCCAGCCCATCTCTTCCGCACGTGCGTAATGCCCATGCCGAGCACCATCGAAGAGGAGCCGTGAATTGTAAAATCGGTATTCTGGATAGCCATAACCAGTGCACCCTCTGCTGTTGGGATGGAGTTGTAAATCGCCACATCGTCCCGGTTCAGCAGTTCCACGAGCTTAATCGAATGTCTGGCGCACAGGTTGCGTAAATAACTTTTGGCTACACCGGCATACACTGTGCAGTTCGGCGGCAACGCCGCGATATGTTCGTCAAGCAGCTGTAGGCGATCCGAGGAAAATACGGCATTAATATTTCCTTCCTCGTCACACCCCACCGTAGGCAGCACCAGCACATCCGCGCTGCTGAGCAGCCCGGCCGAAAGCTGACTCATGTTCACTTCCGGACTTGGAGTTTCCCACTTATCAAACCCGGCGGCGCTTACCGTCGCATCCATCTCTACGCATTTACGAATGACCTCCAGCTGTCTTGCGTCCCCGCCCAGGAACACGATCCTGAGGCCAGTAAACATAAGGATGACGCTCCTTTCTAATTGCACGGGACCTGCCCAAATCAAGTAATGACAATAGGCGCAGCCAGGTCCAACCTTTGGAATGCTAAAAAAGAGCTGAACCGCCCTCAGAATGAGGGCGGCAAAAGTGAAGCCTATGTTCGAGCATGATTACTATACCGAAACATGCTAATTATGCTGAATGAAACCGTTCGATAATCATCGGCTGCAGCTGATTGCCCTGCAAAGCTGCGTAGCAGGCCTCGGGTATGAGATCCATACGCGCTACAAGCGAGTTGGGCTTGCCTACAGGATTATCCTGGCCGAACGGCACAAAATAAATATGTTTGGCTACCAAAAGCTTTGCAATATTCGCCGCATTCAGGCCAAGGCCGTCATTCGTGGAGATGGCCAGCACTAGCGGCCGACCGTTACGCATCTGGGACTTTGCTGCCATCAGTACGGGGCTGTCTGTCATGGCGTTCGCCAATTTGCTCGTCGTATTCCCCGTGCAAGGGGCGATCGTCAGAACGTCCAGCAGCTTGGAAGGACCCAGCGGTTCCGCTTCAACAATTGTAGAAATGATATCATTCCCTGTTATATCTTTCAACTGTTTTAACCAATTTTCCGATGTGCCGAAGCGGGTATCCGTGTTCAGCACCGATGCGGAAACAATCGGCACCACATTTGCACCGTCGTCCATAAAGCGCTGAATCTGCGGCATCACTTCGGCAAAAGTGCAATGTGAACCGGTAATTGCATAACCTACTGTTTTACCATGCCAATCCATTTATTCGTCCCCCCTGATTGAAGTCTCGTCAGATATCGACTGTACCAGCGCACTACCCATAATAATTCCGGCGCTCTTGGGGGCAACGATCCCGGGTAATCCCGGAGCCAGCATCGCTTTAATCCCGCGCTTCTCCGCATAGCGGAAATCACATCCGCCCGGGGCGGAGGCCAAATCAATAATTACGCAGTGCCTCTGAAGGCGGGATAACACCTGCGCGGTAATAATCATGCTTGGGATGGTATTGAAGATTAGATCAACATCCGGCACATGAAGCAGCAGCTCACCTGTCATAAAAGGCTTCCAGCCCATCTCTTCCGCCCGCGCATAATGCTCCTGTCTTCTTACCCCCACCTTTACGCTGGAGCCGAGCCCTTGAAGTGCCCGCGCCATCGTAAACCCGGTTCTTCCCATTCCGAGTACCATCGATGTAGAACCATGAATAGTAAAATCGGTATTCTGAATGGCCATAACCAGCGCGCCTTCTGCTGTAGGGATGGAGTTGTATATCGCCACATCGTCCCGGTTCAGCAGTTCCACCAGCTTTAGTGAATGTCTGGCGCACAAACTGCGCAAGTAGCTTTTGGCCATACCGGTATACACCGTGGATCGGGACGGCATCGCAGCGATGTGCTCATCCAGCAGCTGCAGACGGTGAGAGGAGAACAGCGCATTGATAATCCCTTCATCATCACAACCAACGGTTGGCAGTACCAGCACATCCGCATTGCCTAAGAGCTCTGCCGACAGCTCTTCCAGGTTCACCCCCGGGCTAGGGGATTCCCACTTATCGAATCCGGCAGCACTTACCGTCGCATCCATTTCCACACATTTCCGAATCACTTCAATCTGTCTCGCGTCCCCGCCCAGGAACACGATCCTGATGCCAGTAAGCATAGGGATGACGCTCCTTTCCACATACACTATCGACTATAAAGCATCTTATGCCGGGGACCGCCCATGGGTGAAGAGCAGAGAAGAAATACAGGAGAAACTGATAAATGGATTAACTCAATTTAAGGTCAATTCAACAAAAAAAGCCTGCGGAGAAGGCCTTTACAGGCTACATCCGCAAGCTCCAGGTATGAGTAAAACAAAATTTCCGCCTGCTATTTGCCCGTATGGCCAAAGCCTCCGGCGCCGCGTTGTGTCTCGGACAGCTCGTCCACTTCCACCATGTTCACGGACGGCACGGCCTGGAACACCATTTGGGCAATCCGCTCATTGCGTGCGATGGCAAACGGCTCCTGACCCAGGTTAATCAGTAAAACTTTGATTTCACCACGGTAATCTGCATCAATCGTCCCCGGGGTATTCAGGCAGGTAATGCCGTGCTTTAGAGCAAGGCCGCTGCGCGGACGGATCTGCGCCTCCAGCCCGTCCGGCATCGCCAGTGAGATTCCCGTAGGGATCAGGGCGCGCTCACCCGGAGCAAGCACAACCTCACCGTCCACAGACGCATACAGGTCATAGCCGGAAGCCTGCTCCGACATTTTGCGGGGCAGCAGCACATCCTCGTTGCCGGACAGTTTGTTAATTTGAACGTAATAAGACAAGATCATCTCTCCTAACATTGGCAATAGCTTTATCAGAGGAGCCGACCATCGCTAATGCGAGGGGCTCAGCAAACATGTGGTCCAGTAATCGATTGATATCATCCATGGTGACAAGTCCGATTTTGGCGATCATATCGTCAAGTGTATCATGCCTTCCAAGCATCAGCTCATTTTTGCCGATCCGGTTCATCCGGCTGCTGGTGCTCTCCAGGCTGAGGATCAGGCTTCCCTTGAGCTGCTCCTTGCCTTTTCTCAGTTCATCTTCGCTCAGACCGTTAACGGCAAGATCATGCATCATTTCCTTGATCAGCTCCGTCACCTCTTTGGTCTGCTTCGGCGCAGTGCCGGCATAGACGGTGAACAGGCCGCTGTCTGCCTGGGAGCTGTGATAGGAGTAGACGGAATAGGCTAACCCGCGTTTTTCGCGAATCTCTTGGAACATTCGGGAGCTCATTCCGCCGCCGATGGCATTATTCAGCAGCACCATGGCATATTGCAGCGGTCCGCCGCTTTCTACACCCGGGAGGGAGAGGCAAATATGGTTTTGCTCCGTCTTTTTGCGGTGAAACAGCAGTTCGCCATGGAAATCAGGAGCTGTCAAAGGCGCGGATTCACCATGGTTATCGAATGATCCGAAATGGGCCTCCAACAGTTCAACCAGCCCGTCATTGATATTGCCTGCTACGCTGATCACCGTATTCTCAATGGTATACTGCTGTTTCATATACGCGTGGAGATCATCGGCCGTCATGTCCGCCAGCCGTTCCTTCAAGCCCAGAATGGAATAAGCCAGCGGATGCTCGCCGTACGCCGCGGCGCACATCAGATCATGTACCAGATCATCCGGCGTATCCTCGCACATGGCGATTTCCTCCAGGATGACATTTTTCTCCTTGGCCAGCTCTTCGGCATCAATCCGCGAGCGGAAGAACATATCGGACAGCACATCCACGGCGATGGGCAGATGCTCATCCAATACTTTTGCATAATAACATGTATATTCCTTCGAGGTAAATGCGTTGACGTTGCCGCCAATCGCATCAAACTGCTCGGCAATATCCTTGGCACTGAACCGGTCGGTGCCTTTAAAAAGCATATGCTCGATAAAATGGGAAATCCCGTTATTCAGCGGGTTCTCATTGCGGGAGCCGTTCTTGACCCAGATTCCAAAGGAAACGGAGCGTCCGGTAGGAATTTTCTCCGTAACCACCCGCAGGCCGTTCGATAATACTATTTTTTCCACTTCTACGTCCTCCTGGCATAGCCCTGTATCTATCTTTGTATTTGTTACGCGCGACTCTTATCCTACCAGAAATTAACCGCTCACTCAACTTCTGAAGGGGCCAGCCGCTCCGCTGACAATGTTTCACTGACCGTACCCAGCTGAAGACCTTCAGCCTTAATCCCCCGGATCATGCCTCTCAGCGCTTTGGAGGAGGAAGCTGTCGGATGCATCAATATCAATGTGCCCGGCTCGGACTGGCTGCTGATTTTGGCGACAACGGATTCTGGAGAAGGGTTGCGCCAATCAACGGTATCCAGTGTCCACAGCACCGTTTTCAGCCCCAGTGAGGCGGCGATATCCACTGTTTCCTGATCAAAATCACCAGACGGAGGCGCAAACCAGATATTGGTTACTCCAAGACTTTCTTTCAGCAGACTCTTTGTTTTCTCAATCTCGGCGGTCGCCCGGTCCCGGCTTAAAGTGCTCATATTGGGATGGGTATACGCATGATTCTCCATCTCATGCCCTCGCTTCAGCATTTCGGCCGCAAGCTCCCGGTTATGGCTAAGCCAGCTTCCATCCAGAAAAAAGGTCACCTTCACCTTTTCCTCATCCAAAATGTTAAGCATCGGTATAATGAATTGATTGCCCCATGCTACATTGATCATCAGCGAGACCATCGGCTTGGCGGGATTGCCCCGGTAAATCGGGTGAGCACCCAGATCATTCAGTGACACCTTCGGCGGGATTTGCCGGTACACCCATTTCAGGCCCTCTCCCGGCCCCTGCAGCAGTGTATTACGGTACGTGGCCTCTACATCAACCTCAAGGCCATTATAACCCGGAATTGCCTTCCACACCCGGTCCACGGCAGCATCCACCGGTGCGGCATTCAGCTTAGCCGCTTTGCTCTCAATCAAAGAACGCAGCTCCTGACCACGCTCTTTCGGAATGTTACTCCACACAGCCAGCCCATCCTGCGGCTTAAGCTCAGCCAGCATTTCCTTCACCGGTCCGTATGTACTGCCAAGACCGATTACCACAGCAATACAAGCAAGCACAAGCGCTGCTTTTTCCGTCTTCATGACGCCTTTCCTCCCCGGCAGAAACGTCTCACGCTCGTCCCGCACAGGGTGCTAGGACGCTTTGTCCCAGCCTATGTAAGTTTGGAGAAGAATATGCATACAGCCTGCACTTGAAGCAAATTAAAATAACCCCACAAAGTGGGGCCCGGGCTGCAAAGATAATCCAGATACATCGTTATATCAAGTGGAAACGGCTTAGCTGTCCTTAAAGGGAAGGTATCCGTTTCAGTGAGAAATATAAGGATAATTTATAGCGTGAAGCATATAAATTCCTATATTTTTAAAAAAGAGCCAGAATGCATACGCTTCTGTCTCTTCTCAATTATACAATTGACGCTTTTGCCAAAAGGGTGAGGCCGGCTTACGCCTTTGCTCCGCTTTCCGAAGTCAATACCGCTTTGCGCGATAGATTCACACGGCCCTGCTGGTCAATTTCGGTAACTTTTACAGTGATGGTGTCGCCGATGGCAACTACATCTTCCACCTTGGCTACGCGATCAGTGGAGAGCTGGGAAATATGCACCAATCCGTCTTTACCCGGAATCAGTTCAACAAATGCGCCGAACTTCTCAATGCGTCTAACGGTACCCACATAAATTTCGCCGACCTGCACTTCACGCACAATGCCTTCGATAATGCCGCGGGCTTTCTGAATCATTTCTTCGTCCGAAGATCCGATAAAGACACGGCCATCCTGTTCGATGTCGATCTTCACGCCGGTTTCTTCAATGATTTTATTGATAATCTTACCACCTGCACCGATAACATCACGGATCTTGTCCGGATTGATATTGATGATAATGATCTTAGGAGCGTATTTGGACAAGCTTGGTCTAGGCTCGGAGATAGCCTCCATCATTTTGCCCAAGATGAACATACGTCCTTCTTTAGCCTGCTGCAAAGCATCCTGCAGGATTTTACGGTCGATGCCGTCGATTTTGATATCCATCTGGATCGCCGTTACACCTTCAGCCGTACCTGCTACCTTGAAGTCCATATCGCCAAGATGATCTTCCATTCCTTGAATGTCCGTTAAGATCGAGACATGCTCTCCATCTTTAATCAGACCCATCGCTACTCCCGCTACAGGGGCTTTGATCGGCACACCCGCATCCATCATTGCCAGAATGCTCGCGCAGATACTTGCCTGGGAAGTAGATCCGTTGGATTCAATCGCTTCAGATACCAAACGGATGGTGTACGGGAATTCGGTTTCACTAGGAATGACTTTGGACAACGCGCGTTCTCCAAGGGCTCCGTGGCCAATCTCGCGACGTCCCGGTGCTCTAAGCGGACGTGCCTCCCCTACGCTGAACGGAGGGAAATTGTAGTGATGCATGAACCGTTTGGTTTCTGCCGGATCAATACCGTCAAGAATCTGTACATCACCCAGTGCACCCAGTGTACATACGCTAAGAATTTGTGTCTGTCCACGGGTGAACAGTCCGGATCCGTGCGTACGCGGAAGCAGAGAAGTATCGCATTCAATCGGACGAATTTCATCCAGCTTGCGGCCATCCGGGCGAACCTTATCATGTGTAATCAAACGTCTGACTTCATCCTTCACGATATCATGCAGGACTTCCTTCACATCTTTAAGAAGTTCAGGTGTCTCTATGTATTTCTCTACGAAATACTCCACCGTTTCATTGTTGACCAAGTCGATGGCATCCTGACGGGCATGCTTCTCGGCAATTTTCACGGCATCTACGAGACGGCTTTCCGCATAAGCGCGAACCGCTGTGTTGACATCAGCGTTTACCGCATGCAGCTTCACAGCCATCTTCTCTTTGCCTGCAACTGCTACCAGCTGCTCAATTGTTGCTACGATCTTGCGGACTTCATCATGACCGAACATGATGGCTTCCAGCATTACATCTTCCGGCACTTCATTGGCTTCCGCTTCCACCATCATGATGGCGTCTTTAGTTCCCGCTACCACCACGTAGATGTCACTTGCCGCCTGCTGTGCAACGTCAGGATTAATGATGAATTGACCGTCAATGCGGCCGACAGCCACACCGCCGATAGGACCATTGAAAGGAACATCGGAAATACTGAGTGCTGCGGAAGTACCGATCATAGCAGCAATATCCGGCGCACAATCCTGATCCACGCTCATAACCATATTCAGTACTTGCACGTCATTGCGGAATCCTTCCGGAAACAGCGGACGAATCGGACGGTCAGTCAGACGGCTGGACAAAATAGCCTTCTCACTCGGTCTGCCTTCGCGTTTAATAAATCCACCCGGGATTTTACCCACTGCGTATAATCTTTCTTCATAGTTAACCGTAAGCGGGAAAAAATCCAGATCTTTAGGTTCGCTTGACGCTGTAACCGTACACAATACAGCAGTATCTCCGTAACGAACCATTACGGCTGCGTTCGCTTGTTTGGCCAGACGGCCTGTTTCCAGCACAAGGCGTCTTCCGCCAAGCTGCATTTCTACACGTTGTTCCATAAAATCCCTCCTTGAATGGTAGTAGACCCGCTGTACATTATCGCAGGTTCAATGATTGTCATTGGTGAAACGGATGTCTTGATCACTTTGGGGTCAAGGGCCGGTTCTCTATGTTTTATACAAGCAAAAACGGCTTGTCCTCCATAAGAGGTAAAATAGCCGTTTTTGCGAATAAGTTAAGCTAGCCTAATTGTAAAAGTTTTCTCTAAATTTTCAAAAAGCAACCCGGCTGTCCCGCTGTCGCTCCGAGAAGGACATACGGTATACAACCAGGCTGCTTTAAGGGTAATCTTATGGAAAATTAACGACGCAATCCCAGTTTTTCGATCAGGGCGCTGTAACGTCTGATGTCTTTGTTCTTCAAATACGCCAGCAGTTTACGACGTTGTCCAACCATCTTCAGCAATCCGCGACGGGAATGATGATCCTTCTTGTGCGTACGCAAGTGGTCAGTCAAATTAACGATGTTCTCCGTAAGGATAGCAACTTGCACCTCAGGGGATCCAGTATCGGATTCATGAGTTTTGTGCTCGTCGATCAATTGGTGTTTACGTTCTTGAGTCAATGCCATCCTGTTCACCTCCTTCATTATAATCGCCAGTAGCCTCGTCACCGTCGGTGAGAACGAGCAACCAAGCTATGGTTATGATGCTGTTTTTCCAGCAACGTTAATCAGTATAGCATTATCGGAAAGAAAAGTAAACGGCTTGTCCCGTGCAGATTAAGAATGATAGCCCAGCAGCTCTTTGGCCGTTTCGGCATCTGCAGCAATCTGTGAAATCAGGGCATCAATCGACTCAAACTTACGCTCAGGCCGGATAAAGGAGACCAGTTCTACCTTAAGTTCCTCTTCATAGATGTCTCCTGCAAAATCAAACAGATGCACCTCAAAGCTCGGGGCAATCATCCCCTCATGGAACGTAGGCTTCACGCCGACATTCATTACGCCGTACAGTACGTCTTCCTTATAAAAGACCCGCACTGCATACACCCCTTTAGCCGGGATGACATAACGGTCTTCGAGCTGAAGATTTGCAGTCGGAAAACCAATCGTTCGGCCTCTCTTCTCCCCGTGCCCTACAACTCCGCGCAGATGATAGCAGCGCCCAAACCATGCGTTGGCCAGGGTTAGATCTCCGTTCTGAAGGCTCTTCCGAATGCCGGAGCTGCTTACCTTCTCTCCTTCAAGCAGAAAAGGAGGCACTGTCTCCACATTCATCACACCGTTCCCCAGCTCTCGGAGCATATCGGCATCCCCTTCGCCCATGTAGCCAAAGCGGAAATCGAAGCCGATAACTGCAGTTACAATATGCAGCGGCAGCAGCATTACAGAGACAAAATCCTGCGGGCTAACCCGGGATAGCTGCTCATTAAATTCAATTATATACAAAATATCGACCCCCATGCCGGCAAGCAATTCCTGCTTGTCCTTCGCCGGGGTCAAATATCCATCATAGTCACCTTTGCCCATTACATCCTTGGGATGAGGATGAAAGGTCATGACTGCTGCCGGTACGCCTTGTTTACGGGCCAGAGCTACAGCGGAAGTAATGACGCTGGCATGTCCGCGGTGCAGTCCGTCAAACTGGCCCAGGGCAGTCACTTGCGGCTGCGCCCACTGCGCTGCGGTCTCCGCTGGCATTGGATAACTTAAGGTTACGGTTCTCACGCTGGTTCTCACCTACAATTCACTAATAAAATTAATATTATGCTTGTGCGAATACCTTTACAGGGGCTATAGCTCCTGTGTCATCCAATTCATAAATGCCCAGGAACTCTCCCTGTAGATCATACAACCGGAAATGTCCGGCCTGCTTTACTTCAGGTGCTACGTAACGTGTTGAAAGGCGCTGCCCCTGCAGGGCTGCCTTCCTCTTCTCATCCATTACCGAATGTCGGGACAGATGAGAAATCGCTTCGTCCGCCGCAATGAGATGTTCATCGAGTGTGCCTGCTTCTTTATGCTCGGCAATTTGCTCAAGAGTTAGACAGTGACTGGCAGATATCCCTGCGGACATCGTCCGTTCCAGCTTGACCATCACACCGGGCACTCCAAGCGCCCGGCCGATATCTACGCAAAGCGTACGGATGTATGTACCCTTGGAACACAGCACACGGAAGGTAATATCGGGATAATTGCCGCTGTACACCATATCCGTCATCTCAATTTCGTAAATCTCCACTTCACGGCTCTTGCGCTCTACAGTCTTGCCTTCTCTAGCCAGCTCATAGAGGCGTTTACCTTCCACTTTCACCGCTGAGTACATCGGGGGAACCTGAGAGATTACTCCTTTAAAGGAGTTCAGTACCGCCAGAACTTCTTCCCCGGTAACTTTCACTTCATTTACAGTTTCCGTGATGGTTCCGGTTAAGTCTTCGGTATCGCTTGCCATACCTAGTCTCAGTGTGGCCACATATTCCTTAGGCAGCTCCTGGATATACTCCACAACCCGGGTTGCCCTTCCAAGACAAAGCGGCAATACGCCTGTCACTTGAGGATCCAGAGTTCCGGTGTGTCCGATGCGCTTCATGCCAAGAATCCGCCGGGCTTTGGCTACAACATCATGTGAAGTGTACCCTGCCGGCTTAAAAACCGCCAAAACACCTGTAAGCTCACTCATAAAAGACGTCTGACCTCCTCCAGCACCCGTGGTATTGCCTGCTCCAGCGTACCCTCAACCCGGGCACCTGCTGCGCGGGTATGTCCGCCGCCTCCGAAGACTTGAGCCAACGCCGCGACATCGACCTTGCCGGCCGAACGCAGGCTGACCTTCACAGCAGTCTCATCGATGACCTTGAACAGCATGCCGACCTCCACACCGCGGATATTACGCGGATAATTAACAATGCCTTCAAGATCCTCATTGGCGGCATTACATTCGAGCATATCCTGTGGTGTTACATAAACCCAGGCAACATCGCCCTGCGGAGTTAATTGCAAAGTGTTCAGTGCCCGGTTCAGCACCTTCACCTGAGCTAATGTCATTTCCTCCAGCAACGTCTCCGCCAGCTCGGGGCCGTTAACTCCCAGTGCCAGCAGCTCAGAGACAGCCGCCATCACTTTAGGCGAGGTATTGGTGTAGCGGAAGCCGCCGGTATCGGTCAGTAATCCTGTATAAATTGCTGTAGCAATATCTATATCCCATTCCACCTCAAACGTCTTCAGCAGGTCGAACAAAATTTCCGCAGTCGCAGCAGCGTCCGGCTTAATCAGCGTAACGAATCCGTAACCGTTATTGGTGGGATGATGGTCAATGTTTGCGATAAGGGCATCCTGAGCAAAAAAGCGCTGGGTCAGCCCCACACGCTGAAAATCTGCACAATCGACGCAAATGACGTTACTGTACGTCCGGGGCAATTCACCGTCCGCCAGATTGACAATCTCATCGGCATGCCATAAGTATTCCATCCGTTTGGGAATCGGGCCTTCATTCAGCATAGTATATTTTTTGCCCAGACATGAGAGAAGCCAGCCCACCGCGAGGGTGGAGCTGACTGCATCTCCGTCCGGCTGAACATGCGACACTACAAGATAATCGTCGTGTTCCAGCAGAAACTTACGGGTCTGCTGGAGACTTTGTTCATAGCTCTGCATTCGCCGTCTCCTTTATGTTTCCTAACTTTCTTCGTTCTTGCCGATCTCGCCGAGCAGCTTCTCAATATGACTTCCGTAAGCAACGGATTCGTCCATCTTGAAGATCAGCTCAGGCGTGTGGCGCAGGCGGATCGCCTTGCCAAGCTCGGAGCGGAGAAAGCCATTGGCTTTCTCAATCGCTTTTAGCGAATCACTCTTCTGCTCTTCGTCTCCGAACACGCTCAGGTATACCTTGGCCTGCGAGAGATCGTTCGTTACATCTACCCCGGTTACTGTTACGAACCCGATGCGCGGGTCCTTCAGTCCGCTTTGGATAAGCTGGCTCAGCTCTTTCTTGATCTGTTCGCCAACCCGTCCCGCTCTGATTTTAGACATCTATATTCACCTCTTCGCTTAGCGCTCTACCGTTTCCATAATGAACGCTTCGATAATGTCGCCCTCTTGGACGTCATTATAGCGTTCCAAAGTTATGCCGCATTCATAACCCTGCGCCACTTCTTTGGCATCATCTTTGAAACGTTTTAAGGTGTCGATCTTGCCTTGGAAGACAACGATACCGCTGCGGATCAAGCGCATTTCGGCATTGCGGGCAATTTTACCGGAAGTAACCATACAACCTGCAATGGTACCCACTTTGCTGATTTTGAAGACGTTGCGCACTTCTGCATGACCGATAACGTTCTCTTTATAGATCGGATCAAGCATCCCTTTCATCGCACTTTCAATTTCCTCAATTACGTTGTAGATGATGTTGTGCAGACGAACATCCACTTTTTCTTGCTCGGCAGCCGCTTTCGTCTGGGCATCCGGACGAACATTGAAGCCGATAACAATAGCATTGGATGCAGCAGCGAGTGTAATATCAGATTCCGTAATGGCACCTGCACCGCTGTGAATGATCTTCACGCGTACACCTTCGACTTCGATCTTGGCCAAAGAGCCTTTCAGCGCTTCAACCGATCCCTGCACGTCCGCTTTAATGATTACGTTCAGGTCTTTGATCTCGCCATCCTTGATGTGCTTGAACAGGTCATCCAAGGTTACACGGGTATTCGTGTTCAGCTCGGACTGGCGCTGGGTTGTAGAACGTCTGTCCGCGATAGCACGGGCTTTACGCTCATCTTCAAAGGCCATAAACGGATCGCCTGCCTGAGGCACCTCAGTCAAACCGGTAATTTCCACTGGTGTGGAAGGACCTGCTTCCTTGATCTTGCGTCCTTTGTCATTAACCATGGCGCGTACGCGTCCGAAGCAGTTACCTGCTACAAAAGCGTCCCCGACTTTCAGCGTACCGTTCTGCACGAGAATACGGGCAACCGGTCCACGGTTCTTGTCAAGCTCAGCTTCGATTACAGTACCGCGTGCCCGTTTGTCCGGGTTAGCCTTGTACTCATTCACTTCAGCAACGAGCAGAATCATTTCCAGCAATTCTTCCAGGTTGATGCGCTGTTTGGCGGACAGGTTAACGAAGATGGTATCTCCGCCCCACTCTTCCGGAACCAGCTCATAGCTTGTAAGCTCTTGCTTCACCTTATCAGGGTCTGCACCCGGCTTGTCGATTTTGTTGACTGCAACGATAATCGGAAGACCTGCGGCTTTCGCATGGTTGATGGCTTCCACCGTCTGAGGCATTACACCGTCATCGGCAGCAACTACGATAATCGTCATATCTGTTACTTGGGCACCACGAGCACGCATCGCGGTGAACGCTTCGTGACCCGGTGTATCCAGGAATGTGATTTTCTTGTGGTTGATTTCAACTTGATAAGCACCGATATGCTGAGTAATTCCGCCAGCTTCGCCGCCAGTTACGTTCGTGGAACGAATGGCATCTAGCAGTGTTGTTTTACCATGGTCAACGTGACCCATGATCGTTACTACCGGAGGACGAGCCTGAAGATCCTCTTCGGAGTCGTTCTCTTCAACGGTCTCGAAGCTGTCTTCATCCACTGGAATCTTCACTTCAACTTCTACGCCGAACTCACCGGCCAGCAGCAGAATGGTGTCAATATCAAGTTCCTGGTTGATGGTTGCCATAACACCCATCGAGATCAGCTTCTTGATCACTTCAGAAGCATCCTTATGAAGCAGCTTGGCAGTTTCACCAACGGTCATGCTGCCGCGTACGATAATTTTCTTCGGTGTGTTGTCAATCTTCTCGCGGCGTTCCATTGACTGGTTTCTGCCACGGTTGTTCTTGCCGCCACGGCCGCGGTAGTTGCCGCCTTTGCCGTCTTCAAAGCGCTTTTGGCCGCTGTTGTTGTTCGGTCTGCCGCCTGTAGTGTTTCTCTTAGCGCCTCTGTCACCGCCACCGCCGCGGGAGAAGTCTCCGCCGGTGCCGCCGCCTTGAGCTTGCGGACGGTTCTCGCCAGTGCGTGGTGCACCGCCTTGAGCTTGCGGACGGTTGCCGCCAGTAGAGCTGCCTTGCGGGCGGCTGCCGCCGGTCGAGCTGCCTTGCGGACGGTTGCCGCCAGTAGAGCTGCCTTGCGGGCGGCTGCCGCCAGTAGAGCTGCCTTGCGGGCGGCTGCTGCCAGTAGAGCTGCCTTGCGGGCGGCTGCTGCTAGTGGAGCTGCCTTGCGGGCGGCTGCCGCCAGTAGAGCTGCCTTGCGGGCGGCTGCTGCTAGTGGAGCTGCCTTGCGGACGGCTGCCAGTGGAGCTGCCCTGAGGGCGGGAATTTTGAGTGGAGCCTGTTGTTGTTCTGCGGGAATCTTGTCCGCTTTGGGGCCTTGGGGACGTCGTCGATTGGTTGTTGTTTTGGTTACTGTTCATACCTACCTGCTTTTCCGGTTGATTTTTGTTGGCATTCTGAGCACTTTGAGGTTCGGCTGTTACCGAGCCGGTAGTTACCGGACGGCTGCTGGTGCCGGGATCCCGCTTGGCTGCAGCGTTTGACTTAATATCCTTGAAGAACTGTTCTACTTTGGTCACAGAGCCATTCTCCATGACACTCATATGATTATTCACAGGGACATCCAAACGCTTCAGAATTGTAATAATTTCTTTACTGCTCATGTTCAGAGACTTCGCGTATTCATACACGCGCAGTTTATCTTTATTGTCTTCTTTAGTCAATAACTCCACCTCCGACAGTATCTCCGAGTTGCTTAGAGATCATTTCCGCGAATCCTTTATCCGTAACGGCCAGCACAACGCGCTGGTCTTTACCAATACTTGCACCGAGTTCATCCCGGTGAAATGCGATTACTAGTGGAATATCGTAGGTTCCGCATTTATCACGGAACTTTTTTTGGGTATTATCTGAAGCGTCACCTGCCAGAACGACCAGCTTCGCCTCTGAAGACCGTACCGCTTTAAGCACGGCCTCATCGCCGGTGACAATCTTGCCTGCTCTCATCGCAAGCCCTAAATAAGAAAGTGCCTTACTCATCGTCCTCACTATCCTTTGCTGCCAAAAATTGCTCCTCCACGGATGCAAAATCCCGGGCAAGCTGGGCATAGATTTCAGGACTCACTTGACATTTTAACGCACGGTCAAGTGCTTTATTCTTTTGTGCCAGTTTAAAGCATTCAAGCTTGCCGCAGATATAAGCGCCCCGGCCTGACTTTTTGCCTGTCAGGTCGATCAGCACTTCGCCCTCGGGCGTTCTAACCACGCGAATCAGCTCTTTTTTGGGCATCATCTCCTGGCTGGCAACGCACTTGCGCAGCGGCACCTTTCTTTGCTTCATCATAAACGCCTCCCCTCTAGTGAGCAGGTTAATTAATCAATGGAGACGGAATCCTGATGCATTTCATCGCTTACCGTTCTAGGTCTGCCGTATTCCTGCTCTGCCTGGGTCTCGCTCTTGATATCAATTTTCCAGCCGGTCAATTTAGCAGCAAGACGGGCATTCTGCCCCTTGATGCCGATCGCCAGCGACAATTGATAATCAGGCACGATGACACGGGCCATTTTTTCCGCTTCAAAGACTTGAACTTCAAGCACTTTGGACGGGCTGAGCGCGTTGGCCACATATTCCTGTACAGCCTCAGAATAACGGACAATGTCAATTTTCTCGCCGCGCAGCTCTGTGACGATGGTCTGCACGCGTGTGCCTCTTGGACCTACGCAGGAGCCAACCGGGTCCACTTCGGGATTGCGCGAGAAGACAGCAATTTTCGAACGGAAGCCTGCTTCGCGGGCCACAGAACGAATTTCAACCACGCCGTCAAAAATTTCCGGAACCTCCAGCTCGAATAGACGCTTCAACAATCCGGGATGACTGCGGGACAACATAATCTGCGGCCCTTTGGTCGTATTCTCCACCTTGGTGATATAAGCCTTGATGCGCTCGCTTTGCTTGAACTTTTCTCCAGGCATCAGCTCGCTGAGCGGCAGAACCGCTTCGATTTTGCCAAGGTCAACATAGATGTTGCGCATATCCTGGCGCTGTACAAGCCCGGTAACGATATCATCTTCCTTGTCGATAAAAGCGTTATAGATAAGTCCGCGCTCCGCTTCACGAATACGCTGGGTGACTACCTGCTTGGCAGTCTGGGCAGCAATACGGCCGAAATCGCGTGGCGTTACTTCAAGCTCAGCGATATCCTCAAGCTGGAAGTGCGGGTTGATTTCCCGTGCAGCCGGCAGTGAGATTTCGGTCCGGGTATCCAGAACCTCTTCAACAATCAGCTTGCGGGCAAATACCTTGATTACGCCTGTGTTGCGGTTCATGTCCACACGCACGTTTTGCGCCGCATTAAAATTGCGTTTATAGCTGGAGATCAGCGCAGCTTCGATGGCTTCAAACAGCACATCCTTGCTGATGCCTTTCTCCCTCTCCAGTTCATTCATAGCTTCGATAAAATCCATACTCATGAAAATCCGGTCCCCCTTTCAAGACGTTAAAAAATAATGGCCAATCTCGCGCTGGCGACTTTGGCATACGGTACTACATGTTCTTTTTTGCCCGCGGAGATGAGCAGTTCCTCGTTCTCGAATGAGAGCAAACGACCTTCGAATTCTTTGAGTCCCTGAATCGGCTCATAAACTGTCACATACACGTCCTTGCCTACCGCTTTGGCAACATCCGCCGCTTTCTTAAGCGGGCGCTCAGCACCCGGCGAGGAAACCTCAAGGAAATAAGCCTCGGGTATAGGATCATTCTCGTCCAGCTTCGAGCTGAAATATTCGCTGATGGCACCGCAGTCGTCAATATCTATGCCGCCTTCTTTATCTACGAATATGCGCAAAAACCAGTTGGAGCCTTCCTTCACGTATTCAACGTCCACCAGTTCGAAACCATTGTCCTCGAGATAGGACCCGAGCATCTGCTCTACCGTTTGTTTAATTTTGGATTTGGGTGTGCTCAAAAGAAATTAACCTCCACGAACTTGTCTTTTGCTATATACCAAAGATAAAGAGTGGGTTTCCCCACTCTTTACACAACGGACTTATCTCATTATTACCAAAAAAATTATACCATAGTGCAACAGCACTGACAAGTGCTAGCCCTTGACTGCCACTTTTCAGGCATCCAATTTGTAGTTTAAAACAGGGATAGCTGATTGCTTTCCGGCAAGCCGCGGAAGCAGCCCATCCCGGTCAGCAGCTCAATTACCGTCTTACTCGCCTTGGACTTCTGCTGGAAATCCTCGATGGAGAGGAACTCTCCGGCATCCTTGGCGGCGGCAATGTTATAGGCGGCATTCTCACCGATTCCCGCGAGTGCAGAGAACGGTGGAATGAGGCTTTTGCCGTCAACGGTAAATTTATTGGCATCGGAACGGTACAAATCAATATTTTTGAAAGTAAAACCACGGGCTGTCATCTCAAGCGCCATTTCAAGAATCGGCAGCATCGCTTTTTCCTTTGGAAGCGCCTGGAAGCCCTTCTGTTCAATATCTACAATCTGGCGGGCGATGGCTTCGTAACCCTGGCAGCAAAGTTCAATATCAAAATCAGCGGCCCGCACCGTGAAGTATGTCGCATAATATTCAATAGGATGATACAGCTTGAAGTAGGCGGTACGGACCGCGGAAATAACATAGGCGGCGGCATGCGCCTTCGGGAACATGTACTGGATTTTCAGGCAGGAATCAATGTACCACTGAGGAACCTTGCACTTTTTCATTTCCTCGATCCATTCAGCAGACAGCCCTTTCCCTTTACGTACGCTCTCGGTAATTTTGAAGGCCAGTCCCGCATCCATTCCAGCCTTGTAAATCAGAAACAGCATAATATCATCGCGGCAGCCGATAACTGTCTTGATGTTGCAGGTGTTGTTCTTGATCAGTTCCTGGGCATTGCCGAGCCAAACTCCCGTACCATGCGACAGCCCGGAGATTTGCAGCAAGTCGGCAAAGCTGGAAGGCTTCGACTCCACCAGCATCTGGCGGACAAATTTCGTCCCCATTTCCGGAACTCCGTAGGTAGCCACAGGGGTCCGGATCTGGTCAGGCCTTACTCCAAGTGCATCAGTAGAGTTGAACATGCTCATGACCTTCGGATCGTTCATCGGGATGGTTGTAGGGTCCACTCCTGTTAAATCCTGCAGCATCCGCATCATTGTCGGATCATCGTGGCCCAGAATATCGAGCTTTAGCAGGTTGGCATCAAAGGCGTGATAGTCAAAGTGGGTGGTCTTCCATTCCGCATTGACATCATCTGCCGGGAATTGCACCGGAGTAATATCCTCTATCTCCATATAATCCGGCAAAACGACAATACCGCCGGGATGCTGGCCAGTGCTTCGCTTGACCCCGGTGCAGCCTGCGGCCAGACGTCCCACTTCCGCTCCCCGCCAGCGCTTCTGATGATGTTCCTCATATTTCTTCGTGAATCCAAAAGCAGTTTTCTCCGCCACCGTACCGATGGTGCCGGCACGGAATACGTTGTCCGGACCAAACATTGTTTTGGTAAAGTTATGGGCGTTCGGCTGATATTCACCCGAAAAGTTAAGGTCGATATCGGGAACCTTATCGCCCTTAAAGCCCAGAAATGTTTCAAAGGGGATATCCTGGCCTTCACCCTTGAGCTTACCGCCACAGTCCGGACAGACCTTGTCCGGCAGGTCAAAGCCGCTTGGCACGCTGCCGTCGAGGAACCATTCACTATGCCGGCAATCCGGATTTACACATATATAATGAGCTGGCAGCGGATTTACCTCGGAGATTCCGAGGAAGGTGGCAACTACTGACGAACCTACCGAACCACGGGAACCTACGAGGTAGCCATCCTTGTTCGACTTTTTCACAAGACGCTCAGAAATCAGATAGTTGGCAGAAAAACCAAATTTAATAATCGGCGCCAGCTCTTTTTCCAGCCGGGCAACGACAACCTCAGGCAATTCCTCACCATAGATTGATTTTGCCGTCTCATAGCAGGTGTTGCGGATTTCGTCATCAGCGCCATCGATAATCGGCGTAAACAGCTGGTCCGGGAACAGGTCATATTCCTCAAAGCGGTCAGCCAGCTCCACCGTATTGGTGACGACAACTTCCATCGCTTTTTCCGCGCCCAGGAATTCGAATTCGGCCAGCATTTCTTCCGTGGTGCGGAAATGGGCATCCGGCTTGCGCTGGTCTTTGAGCGGGCTAAATCCTGTAATCCCGTGGATCGTAATATCGCGGAACAGCTTGTCCCGCGGCTCCAAGTAATGCACATTGCCTGTTGCAATAACAGGCTTGTTCAGCTGTTCGCCGATTTCACAAACCTTACGCACTACGCCCCGCAAATCCTCTGCGCTGGCCACGAATCCCTTGTCCACCAAATGCATGTACATCGTCAGCGGCTGAATCTCCAGAATATCGTAGAACTGGGCAACCTCCATCGCTTCTTCAGTAGACTTATTGAGCACAGCCTCAAAGAACTCTCCCCGTTCGCAGCCGGAAATGACCAGCAGACCGTCCCTGTGCTCTTCGAGCTTGGACTTAGGAATGCAGGGAACGCGCTTGTAATACTCCGTATGCGACATGGATATCAGCTTGTAAAGGTTCTTCTTGCCAGTCGGATTGAGCGCATAAATGCCGCAGTGAAACGGCCGGGTGTTCGACAGATCATTGCCTACATAATCATTCAGCCGGTCAAGCCGGGTCATCCCCTTCATCTTCTCGGCATCAGCCAGCAGACCGTTCAGAATGCCTCCCAGGGCGATGGTATCATCCACCGCACGGTGATGGCTTTCCAGCAGAACCTTATATTTGTCGGCGAGTGTATTCAACCGGTGGTTCTTCATGCTGGGATACAACAAACGTGCCAGCTCCAACGTATCCAAGGAAGGATTGGGCAGCACAGGCAGACCCAGTTTCACCAGTGAAGCCTGAATGAAGCCCATATCAAATCTGGCATTATGGGCAACCAGAATACTGTCGCCTATGAACTCGACGAATTTCTTCAGCACCGGCTCCAAATCGGGAGCGTCCTTAACCATCTCATCAGTAATATTGGTCAGCTGTTGAATATGGTACGGAATTTTCTCATGCGGATTCACGAACGTTGAGTAGCGGTCGATCTCCTGGCCGCCGGTCATTTTAATCGCAGCAAGTTCGGTAATATTATTCCGGGTGATTGACAAACCGGTGGTTTCAATATCGAATACGACATAGGTGGCGGTCTTCAGGTCCAGCGGCTGTGCGTTCTCCACAATATTTACCGAGTCATTCACCACATTGGCCTCGACGCCGTAGATCATTTTGATCTTATGCTTATGTGCAGCATGATTAGCGTCCGGAAAGCTCTGCACAACCCCGTGGTCAGAGACGGCAATTGCCGGGTGCCCCCACTTCGCTGCGGTCTTGACATACGCGTCAATTGGCGCCACTGCGTCCATCGTGCTCATAGTCGTGTGCAAATGAAACTCTACCCGCTTCTGCTTCGCATTATCCTTACGTGCCGGTGGTGCCGATACTTCGTTCAGATCCGATGGAATCATTACCAGCTCCGGAATCTGCATAAAGCGGTCATATTCAACCTTGCCGCGTGCTCTAACCCATTTGCCGTTGGCCAGTTGGCCCATAACCTTCAGATCTTCTTTGGTCTTCGCAAACATCTTCATTTGCAGAGAATCAGTAAAGTCTGTGATGCAGAAGGTGAACAGGGTATTGCCGTTGCGCAGCTCCTTGCTGTCCAGTCCGAAGATCGTACCCTGAATCGTGATTTTCTTCTCTTCATCCTGAATTTCCAGAATAGGCACAGCCTGCTCCTTGATTTCATAACCGACCTGAAGCTTAATGACTTCATTCGGATCTCCCTCATCAACGGGTTCATCCGGCTCGCTGGCCATCATCATCATTTCAACGAGCTCACGCTGCTCCTGCTGAAGCTTCTGCTGGAACTCTTCATAAGCATCCGCTTTGCTGTTTTCATTCTCGGCAATCTGCAGCTTAACTTTCAGGGACAGGCCAAAATATTTATCGTAAAATTTAATAATGGCGCCTTCGATTCCCTTTTTACGGGCCAGCTCTAAAGACATCGAATCATTTAGGCTGAGCAGAAGTGTCCTGTCTTGAAGCTCTTGAGTGGAGCGGGTCAGCCAACCGTTGACCGATGGGATCTCGCGCTGCGCCCATTCCAGAAACAAGCCCCAGTATTCCTGTACAAGCTCTGCTCTGCTTACTTTTTCATCATATAGAAACAAGAAGCTGACTTTGGCGATATGCTGCAGCTTCTCACGCATTCTCAAACAAAATGTCCGGTAGGTCTGTGCCGGAACAAGAGTATCTTTGGCAATAACGATGTGCCAGTCCCGGTTACCGCGGCTGATTTCCACACGTTCGATATGCCCGTCCAAAAAGTAGGGATCAATGAGTGCAGGCGGAATCTCTCCCTGCTTCATCAACAGCTCGAATCTTTTTCTTCTTTCCACGTTCTGTTCCATGCTTCCCCCACCTAACTTTTACACAGATAATAAAATCTCCCCGCAATTTGAAAAAACCTAATTTCCAAAACCAAAGAAAACATTAGGAAGCCTTGAGTCCACTATTTTAAAAAGCTCCCGGGAGGTGAAAGCATTGGGTTCTTTCGGCCCGCCGACTCCTCTCCCAGAAGCTACATTCAGATACTGAAGAATTATATAGTATTGAGCAAAGAATTAATACGCCTTGGCAAAAACAACCGTATGCGCAGCGGGCTTGCCGCAGCAAATACAGGTATCCTTCTTCACCGCAGGCTCAAACGGAATATTACGGCTGCCTGCACCTGTTTCTTCCTTGACTTTAGACTCGCATTCTTCGGAACCGCACCAGCCTGCCAAAGCAAAACCACGCTGTTCTTCCATCGAATCCTTCATTTCTGCTAACGTATCCACCGAATAGAAGTGGTCCTCACGGAATTTCAACGCACGTTCAAACATTTCATTGTGTACTTGCTCCAGCAGGGCATTAACCTCTGCGACAAGTTTCTCCTGCTGAATGATTTTCTTCTCGCCTGTAATACGCGAAACCAGAACACAAACCCCGTTTTCCATATCACGAGGACCTAATTCAAGACGGACTGGCACTCCACGCATTTCGTATTCATTGAATTTCCAGCCTGGAGTAACGTCAGCACGGTCGTCTACACGCACACGGATGCCTGCGTCTTTCAGATCCTTGAACAGCTCGTCCGTCCGGCCAATGACAGCTTCACGGGTCTTAGGAGGTCCGATTGGAATCATGATTACCTGTGTTGGAGCGACCTTAGGCGGCAAAGCCAAACCACGGTCATCCCCGTGCACCATAATAAGCGAGCCGATTAAGCGTGTTGTGGATCCCCATGAGGTTGTATGAACATATTCCAGTACATTATCACGGCTTAAATATTGAATATCAAAAGCTGTAGCAAACTTGGTTCCCAAATAATGAGAGGTTGCCGCCTGTACAGCTCGTCCATCCTTCATCATGGCTTCTATAGAATACGTGTCAACCGCCCCGGCAAAACGCTCGGAAGGTGTCTTCTGTCCAGTGATTACCGGAATTGCCAAATAGGTCTCGACAAAATCACGGTAATTCTCAAGCATCCGCATCGTTTCCTCACGGGCCTCAGTTTCATTCTCATGCGCCGTATGGCCTTCCTGCCACAGGAACTCTGTAGTACGGATAAACGGCAGCGTACGCTTCTCCCAGCGGACTACGTTGGCCCATTGGTTGATCAATACCGGAAGATCGCGGTAGGATTGAATCCATTTGGAATACATATGCCCGAACATGGTTTCGGAGGTCGGGCGAACCGCCAGACGTTCCTCCAGCACATCACCGCCAGCTTCCGTAACCCAAGGCAGCTCAGGGTTAAAGCCCTCGATATGATCCTTCTCCTTCTGGAAGAAGCTTTCCGGAATAAAGACCGGGAAATAAGCATTACGGTGGCCCGTTGCCTTAAGGCGGCGGTTCATTTCCTCCTGAATATGCTCCCAAATCTCGTATCCCTCCGGTTTGAAAACAATACAGCCGCGAACCGGAGAGTAATCCATCAGGTCCGCTTTCTTGATTACATCGATATACCAGCGCGAGAAATCCTCGCTCTGTGGGGTGATTTCCGTAACAAACTGCTTATCTTTTGCCATATGATGGAACTCCTCCTAATGCCCTGCAAAGTGTGGCTTTGGTTTCACAACATCGTTCAAGTCCTTTGCGGGGACTGCCAAAGCTCTAATTCATTCAAGAAAAAATCAACCGGTGATTAACCGCAGGATATCATTATAGGTAACGGCGATCATGACCAGAAACAGCAGGGCAAATCCGACAAAATGGACCATCCCTTCACGGCTTGGATCTACCGGTTTGCCGCGAAGTGCTTCTACACCCAGGAAGACAAGACGGCTTCCGTCAAGTGCAGGGATCGGCAGCAGGTTAAAAATACCGAGATACAGACTCAGAATAGCTGCCCAATAGGTCAGATATTGAATGCCTTGCTGAGCGATTTGACCCGTTATCTTCGCTGTTCCGACCGGACCTGAAATATCATTCATATTAAAATTATTAATCAGTGTTTTAAAACTAACAAAAATCGTTTTGGTCCAATCCACCATGGCTGTTCCTGATTTAGTAATGGTCTCGCCAAAACCGGGCTGCCGTGTAGGCAACTCAGGAGTGATCCCCACTTTGCCGCCTTCTTCGCCCTCCATACTGCGGGGAATCATGGCCACATTAAAGGTTTCATCGCCGCGCTGCAGCGTCCACTGCATCTCTTTACCTTTGGAAGCGGAAGTTAATGAAATCATCTTTTGGTAGTCTCCGCCAATCTGTTCTCCATTAATAGAGACGACAATGTCACCTTTTTGCACTCCGGCTTTCTGAGCCGGCATACCTTCGCTAAGATCTCCAATCTTCACAAAGGTTGGATTGTCAATAACGATACCGGCCATCTGCAGATGTAACGCAAACAATACAAAAGCAAGCAGAAAGTTCATCACCGGCCCGGCAACGATGGCCAAAGCACGCTGACCTACAGTTTTACTGCCGAATTGACGGTCTTTGGGCGCAATCTGTGTCTGCTGTCCCCGTTTGATCATCATTGCCTGTGGATGAACATCATAAGTGGTGACATCTCCATCGACATCAAGGCGGATCTTCAGCTCGTTCTCAAGGTCGGTATATTGCGCTTCCCCACGGATTACATTTCTGCGGGTATCGAGCGCGTCTAGAAAGATGCTCTTAACTTTGTTATCCTGTCCCAGTCTTACGGCAATCGTCTGCCCTGGACCGATCTCAATAATTTCGGGATCTTCACCGGCCATCCGTGCATAACCGCCAAAAGGCAGCAGGCGAAGCGTGAACTGGGTTTCATTGCGTTTATAAGAAAACAGTTTCGGACCGAAACCGATAGCAAATTCTCTTACAAGGATACCCGCGCGTTTGGCAAAGTAATAATGCCCCCATTCATGCACGGTCACCAAAACAAAGAACATGAACACCGTTAAAAAGACGACTCTTACCATTTCCATGCGTTACATTCCCCCTTAAGGTGTAAGACCGAAGTATGTCCTCTTAATTTATCATTATTCCAAGGCCTTGCACAAGAGAATCAACTGTCTCACCCAATTTTTCAGGGCAAAGAAAATATTTCCATTTTCCAAGTACATAAAGTGACTTATTTAAAGTTTAGCTGCAAGCTCCCGGGTCATCTCATCGCAATGCTGAATCTGCTGTAAATCCGGCTGTTTGACATTCACCAGGCGCTGGAGCACTTCTTCAATAATCTCTTCAATACGCAGGAAGGGAATCTCATGCCGGAGAAAACGGGCAACTGCAATTTCATTAGCCGCGTTGAAGGCTGTGGTTGCCGTCCCCCCCGCTTTCCCGCATTCAATCGCCAGCTTCAAGGCTGGAAACCGTACAAAATCCATTTCCCGGAAAGTCAGGCGTCCTATTGCGGCAAGAGACAGCCGCGCGGCAGGCGATTCCCAACGTTCCGGATAGGTCAGCGCATATTGGATCGGGACCCGCATATCCGGATTTCCGAGCTGGGCGACAATACTGCTGTCCCGGAATTCTACATAGGAGTGAATGATACTCTCCGGATGCAGCAGGACATTTATCTGCTCATAGGGCAGACCAAACAGCCAATGCGCTTCAATGACCTCAAGTCCTTTGTTAACCATGGTTGCCGAATCAATTGTTATTTTGGCTCCCATACTCCAGTTGGGGTGGCGAAGCGCATCCTCTACGGAAACCTTCTTCAGCTGCTCACGGGTGTAATCACGGAAGGACCCGCCTGAGGCGGTGATGGTAATACTGGAAACATCCTCGCGGTTCTCACCGTTTAGACATTGAAAAATTGCAGAGTGTTCACTGTCGATGGGCAGCATCTTAACACCTTTACGGTTGGCAAGCTCGGTAACCAAATGCCCTGCCGTGACAAGCGTTTCCTTATTGGCTAGCCCAATATGCCGTCCGGCTTCGATCGCGGCAAGCGTTGACTGCAAGCCCACGCTGCCCACCACTGCCGTGACGACTGTATCAGCGTCCCCACCTGCAGCAATTTCTATCAATCCTTCACTTCCGTAAAAAAGCTCAATACCGGAAGGCAGCTCCGGTCTGATCTGCTCAGCGAGTTCTTTCGTGGACACTGATACTCGGCGAGGCTGAAAACGGCGGACCTGCTCCAAAAGCAGGGCGGTATTGCTCCCTGCAGCCAAACCATCAACATCAAAAGAGTCCGGATGCATTGCAACTACATCCAGTGTTTGAGTGCCGATCGAGCCGGTAGATCCGAGAACACTTATTTTCTTCATATGTGAACCTTCTTTCCCGTCGTTTAATAGTAAGGCATAAGCATTACGATATGTACGAAAGGAAATACGATAATCCAGCTGTCGCAGCGGTCAAGAATTCCTCCATGACCTGGCAGCAGCGAGCCTGAATCCTTAATACCGTACACCCGTTTATAGGCAGATTGTACAAGATCTCCAAGCTGACCGAGCACAGCGCAGGACAAACCGATAAGCAGCGCGCGTCCGTAAGTCAGCAGATCAGGAACAAATATTGCGAAAACAATGGAGATTACGATAGAGATCAGTACCCCGCCAAGGGCTCCTTCTACCGTTTTATTGGGACTGATTGAGGGCCAGAGCTTATTTCTCCCAAAGCTTCTCCCTACAAAATAAGCACCTGCATCACTGCCCCAAATGCAGCACAACAAAAGGAAGGTCCAGAAGAGCCCATGACCGTCGCCTGCAGCTCGGGCCACAGCCATATAGGAAAAGCCCATTCCTATGTATACAATCCCTGTGAACAGGAGTGAAATAATCTTAATATCCTGCTTATTCTTACTGAACACCGTCACCAGCAGGAACAGCAGCAGAAGAAGCCATATGCCTTGTTCCCAGGACAGCCATGGATTCACTCCGAGCAGGCTCCAAGGAATCATGTAGCAGGCTACAGCAGCATAACCAAGTATTGCAGTACCACCAAACACCCGGACACCTGTCATTTTAACAAATTCATAAAACCCGATGAGCGCCATACCGGCAAGCAAAAGCTGATAAGCCCAGCCGCCCAAAAAACACAATCCCAAAAACACTGCTCCGGCAACAATTCCGGTGATCAATCGCTGCTTCAAAGATTCCCATCTCCCATCAGGCTACTTCAGTCCACCATAACGGCGTGTGCGTCTCTGGTACTCCGCCACAGCCTGCAGCAAATGCGTTTTATCAAACTCCGGCCAGAATACATCTGTAAACCAGAGCTCACTGTAAGCGACCTGCCAGAGCATAAAGTTGCTGAGCCGCATCTCTCCACTGGTCCGGATCAGCAGATCCGGATCCGGCAGTCCGCCTGATAAGAGTCGGCTGTCGATCAGCTCCGATGTAATCTCCTCCGGGGATAGCAGGCCTGCTTGGATATCCTGACCCAATCCGCGCATGCAATCTTCGATTTCTTTACGTCCTCCGTAATTCAGGGCAAAATTTAATATAAGTCCAGTATTCCCTTGTGTCCGGGCAACGGCTTCTTCCATCGCCTTCCGGGTATGTGTAGGCAAAGCATCGGTATCACCCATCACGCGCACTTGTACGTTTTTCTCAATCAGCTCGTCCAGTTCAAGGGCCAGGAACTCCACAGGCAAACGCATCAGGAAGTCAACTTCATCCTTAGGACGTTTCCAGTTCTCTGTAGAAAAAGCGTACATGGTCAAAAACTCAACGCCCAGGTCATTGGCGGCAATTGTTGCACGTTTTACAGCTTTCATCCCATTCTGATGCCCGACAATGCGTGGCAAACCACGCCGTTTAGCCCAGCGTCCATTGCCGTCCATAATTACAGCCACATGCCGGGGAATGTTGTCCGGTGAAATCTCGACTGGCTGTGGCTCCTGCCTGTCTTTACGGCTCAGCCATGCTTGAATCCGTTTGATCATTTCCGTTTCCTCCAAGCTCTTATCAGAAAGAGACAAACCCCACCATAAACGGAGGGGCCCTGAAGTCTCTTGATTGTCATTATACTTCCATAATCTCTTTTTCTTTGGACAAGAGCACCTTATCAACTTCAGCTATGAACTTATCCGTTGATTTCTGAATATCTTCTTGGTGTCCGTGTGATTCATCTTCCGAGATGCCGTTCTTCTCCATTTTCTTGATATCATCGTTGGCATCGCGGCGGATGTTGCGGATGGCTACCTTTGCTTCTTCACCAAACTTTTTGGTGAACTTCACAAGCTCAGTGCGGCGTTCCTCGGTTAACGCAGGAATGGACAAACGGATGATTGTACCGTCATTAGCCGGTGTAAGTCCCAGATCGGACTTCATAATTGCCCGTTCAATGTCGGAAAGTGATGATCTGTCCCAAGGCTGAATCAGCAGCGTCCGTGAATCCGGTGTGCTGATGTTGGCCAGCTGGTTGACAGGGGTAGGTGCACCATAATATTCAACTTGAATGCGATCCAGCAGCGCTGTCGAAGCGCGTCCCGCCCGCAATGAGGCCAAATCACGTTTCAGCGATAAAATCGCTTTTTCCATACGCTCTTCGGCATTTTTCTTGACCGCTTGTGGCATTAATCTACACTCCCCTTAACAATCGTCCCGATCTTCTCACCGAGAACGACACGTTTGATATTGCCTTGCTCTGTAATAGCAAACACAATGAGCGGTATATTATTATCCATGCACAGAGAGGATGCAGTGGAATCCATGACGCCAAGATTTTTGTTCAGCACGTCCATGTAGGTCAGCTGCTCGTATTTCTCGGCAGTACTGTCTTTGAAAGGATCTGCTGAGTAGACACCGTCCACTTTATTCTTCGCCATCAGGATAACTTCTGCTTCAATCTCAGCTGCTCTGAGGGCTGCCGTCGTATCCGTCGAGAAGAAGGGGTTGCCCGTTCCTGCGGCAAAGATTACCACGCGGCCTTTCTCCAAATGGCGAATGGCGCGGCGGCGGATGTACGGTTCAGCAATCTGCTGCATCGAAATGGAGGTCTGTACCCGGGTAGGAACATCGATTTGCTCCAATGCATCCTGCAGTGCAAGTGAGTTCATCACTGTTGCCAGCATCCCCATGTAGTCGGCTGTTGCACGGTCTATACCGCTTGCGCTTCCTGCGATTCCGCGCCAGATATTGCCTCCGCCGCAAACAATAGCGACTTGAACTCCAAGCTCAACAACTTCCTTGACCTGCTCTGCGATGGAAATAATCGTCTCGGCATCAATGCCATATCCGTTTTGTCCTGATAGTGACTCACCGCTTACCTTAAGGACTACTCTTTTAAATACCGGCTGTTCCAAATGTATACCCTCACTTTCTTACAAAAGACGGAACACGATTGTGCCTGTGTTCCGTTCATTTGATGCTTGCATTATTCAGTTCAATGAAGTTGTAATCAGTCTTGCTTCTTATTGATTAACTTGCGCCATTACTTCTTCAACAAAGTTGTCGACTTTCTTTTCCAGACCTTCGCCCAGTTCAAAACGAACAAAACGACGGATGGAGATGTTTTCGCCAATGGTGCTGATTTTTTCGTTCAGCAGCTGGGAAATGGTTTTGTCCGGATCTTTAACGAAGGGTTGCTCAAGCAAACAATATTCTTCGTAGAACTTGCTGATACGGCCTTCAACCATTTTTTCAACGATTTTCTCAGGCTTGCCTTCATTAAGCGCTTGTGCCTTCAGAATTTCTTTTTCTTTCTCTACAGCTTCTGCCGGAACTTCTTCACGACGAACATACAGCGGGTTAGCTGCAGCAATTTGCATTGCGATATCGCGTGCAAATTCTTTGAAGGAATCCGTTTTACCTACGAAGTCAGTTTCGCAGTTGATTTCTACAAGTACGCCAATACGTCCGCCAGCGTGGATGTAAGATTCTACAGTACCTTCAGTAGCAATACGTCCAGCTTTGTTAGCTGCTGCGGAAAGACCTTTTTCGCGAAGCAATTCAGCGGCTTTTGTGATATCATTGTTTGCTTCTTCAAGCGCTTTTTTGCAATCCAGCATCCCTGCGCCTGTTCTTTCACGAAGTTCCTTTACTGCTTTTGCATCTACTGCCATTGTTATTCCCTCCAGATAATTGTCGTTTTATACCATTTTGGTCCATTATCCTAAAAAAAGGGCAGTGAGAGGTTATCCACCTGCCAACCACCCTTTTCATTTAAGTTCTTGTTTGATTCCGGCTACTATTTAAGCAGTAGTTGTATCTTCGCCCTGGTGAGCTTCGACAACGGCATCAGCCATTTTACCAGTAAGCAATTTCACGGCGCGGATTGCGTCGTCGTTGCCCGGGATAACATAGTCGATTTCGTCCGGATCACAGTTAGTATCAACGATAGCCACGATAGGAATACCCAATTTGCGAGCTTCCGCAACAGCGATGCGCTCTTTACGCGGGTCAATGATGAACAGCGCGCTTGGCAGACCTTTCATGTTCTTGATACCGCCCAGGAATTTTTCGAGACGATCTTTCTCTTTGCGGAGAAGGATTACTTCTTTCTTAGGCAGAACTGCGAAGGTACCGTCTTCTTCCCAAGCTTCCAGTTTCTTCAGGCGATCAATACGCTTCTGAATAGTTTGGAAGTTAGTCAGGGTACCACCCAGCCAACGTTGGTTAATGAAGAACATACCCGAACGTTCAGCTTCTTCTTTTACGGAATCTTGAGCTTGTTTCTTTGTTCCTACGAATAGGATTGTGCCGTTGTCACCAGCGACGCTTTTTACAAAGTTGTAAGCTTCTTCTACCTTTTTAACCGTTTTTTGCAGGTCAATAATGTAAATTCCGTTTCTTTCAGTGAAGATATAACGATCCATCTTTGGATTCCAACGACGAGTCTGATGACCGAAGTGTACCCCAGCTTCGAGAAGCTGCTTCATGGAAATTACTGCCATCTTCACACACCTCCTAATTTTGGTTTATTGTGTGTCTCCTCCGCCGCGTGTCATTTTTCTACAAGACTTCCTTCAGAAGAAAGCACCACTTGTCGAAATCAACCGGCGTGTGTTTTAACACCGTCAATTACTATACCATAATAAAATAATGTATGCAACGATTCATGAAAAGTTTTGTGAATTTCAAAGTTCTCAGATAGATTATTTCACTGTAATCAGCTTGTCAATGATAACATTATTGCTCTCACCTTTAGTAAAGCTGTACCGTCCATATTGAATTTTCGTATTGGCTTTACGGCTTACTGCCGTCTTAAGAAACTTATTCTTATCCGTAATTACACCTGCTTTGACCAGCAAATCGGCAGTTTCCGTAAGTGTGCTGCCGGTAGGAATTGTAACAGATATCGAGCCGTTTACGGCAACCTCCGGAGTGGCTGGCGCAACCGGGGCACTGGATGGTTTCTTCTCGCTTGCAGGCTTTGACGGGGTAACCGGCTCAGAAGGAGCAGCGGCAGCGCTTGGCTCCACCGCTGCTTGCGGCGTAGTAGCAGCCGAAGCTGGAGCGGCGGGTTCAGTTGCTGACGGAACAACCGCAGCTGTCCCCTCTTTCCCTGATCCTTCTGTTCCCTCTCCTGTCTCGCCTGTATTACTAGTGGCAGTAGGTGTTGCACTCGGATCGGTTACGGTAAGGTTCAGCTTCGCAGCTTCCTTAATTAGCTTCTCCTTGGACAAGGGGGCGGCTCCCCCGGTGATCATCACTTGCAGCAGCAATGCTCCTGCAATCAGGCCTGTACCTAGCCCGAACATGAAGGAACGATTCTTGATCATGCCGTTTCCTCCTGCTTGGCCAGCTGCAGAATCAGTTGAACCTCTCCACGCTGAAGTCCTGCTGTCTTAGCGATAGCGTCAATAGACTTTCCTTGCTCATGCAGCTCGAACAATCGCGGATAACGCAATTTGATCGAGTTGACCGGCTTTGGTTTCGGCTCAGGCTGTTCTGCAGCGTGCTCTGTTGAAGGCGGTCTCACAGCTTCTGAAGCGCGGCTGGCTGAAGATTCCTTGGCAAATGAAGCTGTTAGCTGCAGCAGGCCCTTTTCTTCAGCCGTCAGACGCGTTTCAAGCAGCATTAAGTTCTTTTGCAGATCGGCAACTTGCTCCCGAAGTGAATCGATCTCCTCCTGCATTGCTGTTCTGTTGTTCTGGGATTGCTGTTTGATGCTGCTGACAAGCTGCAGCATTTTATCATTTTCCCGCTCGATGTCCGCCATATATAGTTCAAGCGCCGCTTCTGTTTCCTTTAGACTCTGCTTATCGGCTGAGTCTTCTTTTGCACGCGCCGGCAGTCTCAGGGCATAAACGATAGCGACAGCGCCTACCAGCACGATATATACCCATGGTTGCAAGTGCCCTATCCCCTTTTATATATCAAATTATATCCTCTCAGAGACTGAGATCGATCCGTCGGCCCTTATAGGGATGTTCAGCGTCGTGAGACGTCTGCTGTTTCTCTTGTTGATGGGAAGAGGACTGACTTCCCGCATGATTTCCCTGGCTATCATCATTGCGCAGCGCAGATTCCGCAGATTCGTCAACCTCAGTGCTGCGATGGGCCAGCTCCGAGCTCTGCTTGACATTCTGTCCTGCGAGCTGCTGCTGATCTACAGCAGGACGATGCTGCAGCCCATGCTGGACTTTGCCCGCGTCAGTTGTCCGGGGCAGGGCAATCTGCAATTCCACCGGTTTCAGACTCATAGCAACCCTCTTCTCATAAGTAGAAACGGACGGGCCGTCCCAAGATTCGCAAATCCTTCCGAAGCCTGCTGTATTTAGACATCAAGGATGGCCGGCCGCCTGTCGCTGCCCGCCTGATTAAACGTACGGCGCCAAAGTGATATCGCCTTCACTATAAATAAATACAACCCGTTCCGTAGGATCCTTGACAAAACGTGTATATCTGCCAATTACGATTTTGGAACCTCCGTAGATGGTCTTAACTACTTCCACCCTGGCTCTAACTGTATCCTCGAGCATTCTTTCAATTTCAAGTACACGCTCTTTAATGCGTTTCTCTTCACGCATATGCGATTGCTTGGTGGCGTTCAGTTTGACGCGCAAAGCCACCTTATCAGGAGCAAGCTGACCATTGTTCGCCAATTGATTCAGCAGGTACAGCGCTTTGTTGGTTTTATCCTCATTTTCAAGCAGCTGCCGCAGCTCCAGGCGCAGATCGTTAATCTCATTTCGGAGTTCTGGTACAACGCCAACCTCAATGGCCGTCGCCGTAGACATCGTATTTCCGATGGTTCTTGCTACAACTCTTTCACCGGCTTGTACAACTCCCCCTACTATAAGTCCCTTTGAACCATTGCAAAGCACATCCCGGCCTGCCCGGATATTAGAGTGCATAATACTTTGGGAAACGATAACATCCTCTCCGGCGACGACATTTCCATCCTGGATGAACGATACTTTTACATTTTTACCTGCACTGACGAGTCCCTTGTTATACCCGATAATTCCGCCGGCAATCTCGATCGATCCCCCGGAGATCAGTTCAGCACCTTCCACTCCGCCAACCACACGGATATCTCCGGCAGATTTAACCGTAAACCCGGTCAAGACATTGCCGCGAATAACAACTGTCCCTACAAAATCAATATTTCCTGTACTGTAATCAACATCACCGTTGACTTCATAAACCGGGAAAACATTGACCTTGCCCTTCTCCGTCAGAGTAACGAGTCCGTCCATCGCGGCATACATCGAAGTTTCATCTTGATCGATTAGAACATTTTTGCCGACTTTAAAGTGGGCATCTTTTCCCGCTCGATACGGAATTTCCTCGCCGGTAACCGTATTGCCGCTTTTGCCGGGCATCGGCGGAATTTTTCTGGCAATCAATTGGCCTTTCTTAACATTGTGCAGCCGGACCAGGTCCTTATAATCGACCTTGCCATCAGCTTTTTCGAGCGGTTTGCGGTCCTCCTCCATATCAATAGCAAGGACCACCCGCCCATCCGTACCATTCTCCGCGGGATCACCAATCGCAATTGGCACCCTGTTGAAGAAATACTCTTCTGGATTACTGCTGATTCGCTGTACAATATCCCGCTGAATACCGTAACGAATATTGTGACTGTTTAGGAAGTTTTCGAGATCTTCACTCGAACAGGAGAAGTTTTCATCCTTCTTGGAAAATTGGAGGTACGCAATCCCTTTATCCTCCGAAAACGTGATACTCACGTACTGGTTCAAAGCATAATTACCGATCAATTTTGCTCCCCCTTGTCACCGTCGCCCGGTTAATCGTTTTGCATGAGAAGATCGCGATTTTTCTCAAGTGTTCCTCTCAGCCGCAAAATAGCTTTTGAATGAAGCTGCGAAATCCGTGAAGGCGACAGTGACATCACCTCGGCGATCTCGCTTAATGATAAATCTTCATAATATAAAAGGGACACAACGGTCCTTTCTTTCACCGTTAGTTTCTCGATGCCTTTAGTGAGCGTATCGCGCAAATAAAACTCATTTACTTTGCGATCCGGATTTTTGGCTTTATCATCCACCAGGATGGACAAGCGTGTCTCTGATTCTTCCTCGCGAATAGGATCCTCTAGTGAGCAGAGCGACATTACTGCTACGTCCTGCAGCATATTCTGAAATTCCGTCTCCGAAACATTCAGATATTCGCTCATTTCCTCATCACTGACTGATCTTAGGTATTTCTGCTCCAGCTGCTGGTAAGCATCTTCGATTTTTTTGGCTTTCTCCCTCACGGACCTGGGAACCCAGTCGCTCTGGCGCAATGAATCAAGAATCGCTCCACGCACACGCCAGGAAGCATAAGTCTGAAACTGGAGTCCCCGCTTATAGTCGAATTTCTCGATGGCATCAATCAAACCCATGACACCGTTGCTGGCCAAATCATCTTTAGATACATTTTTGGGTAATCCGACTGCCAAGCGGCTGGACACGTAATCTACAATATGGAGGTAATTCTCAATCAGCTTTTTTTTGGCTTCGGGATTACCTTGCTCTTTCCACTGTTCCCAGAGCCCGTCAGTTTCCGATTGAGAAGCTTTATGCTCGTTCAACGGCTTTCACCCTTCCCAAAGTTTAGTCAGCGGGCATAACACGGAACAGGTGAGCCACTTCCGCAATAGCACACGCTTATTCTTCTTTCAGGTGACGAACGGCCTTGGCCAATTCTTCAGGATCTTTCATAGAGACCAGTTTAGGCGGCTGCAGCGGTGTAAAACCTTCACTGCTTCCGCTTTCTTCGGCCGGCTTCGGTTTCAGCAGGTTTATTAATTCTTCATCCTCATCCGGAGTAATGACATCGAAATTGCCACCCAGCGCCTCATTGCCCTCTAAGTTTGTGTCAGCATCATCTGGCTCTACAGACTGTCCAGCAATAAAACCCAATACCCAACTTAAGAGGAATGCAAGCACAAACCAAATAATAAATCCAAAACTGGCCCGAATTAAACTTGTTCCAAGTAAATTATGCCCATAGTTCACAAAAAAGGTAAACAAAAATCCTATCGCTCCGGCGATGATGCTCACTATTATTTTTCTGCTCATGGTTATATTTCCCTAGTGCCTTTTTGCACGCTGCGGATATAGAGTATACCGGTACTGCAGGAAATTTCAATGGTGCGGCCAAAATTGCCGCCCGTGTCCTCGGCAATCAAAGGGATCTTTAGCGCCTCCAAAGCAAGCTTACAGGATTCCACATTACGAGGCCCGATCCTCATGGTGTCATTCCCCCCGGCAAAGGCAAACATTTGAGAGCCTCCGGCCATCTTGGCCACGATCCGGCTGCGCATTGCTCCAAGTTCAAGCAAGCGGTTCAGAAGCTCCGGCACTGCGGTATCTGCAAATTTGGCAATGTTCATTTGTCCCTCACGTGCGATATCCGACGAAGGCAGCATCACATGCGCCATCCCCGCCAGCTTCTTCCCAGGATCAAACAATGTAAGCCCCACGCAGGAACCAAGACCTGTTGTACGCACAAGGCTGTCTTGGCTTCCTACGTTAAGATCTGCCATACCTACTTTAATAATGCTTTGTTCTTCAATCATTATCAAACGGTACTCCTAATGATTTAAAGATCTTCGGGAATGATTCTGGATCGGGAATAAGAAAGAACTGTCCTTCAATTTCGTCCTTGCCTTCCAGGAAAGTCGTGTCGATCAGCAAAGCATCATCGCCCATCTGACCGAACTGCAGCAGACCGTAGCCCAGAATGGCCCCGGCCATGTCCATGGCCAGTGCAGGCACTGTAGGGTACATGGAAAGCGAGGTGAAGTCGGCAAGGGAAGAAAGGTAAGACCCGGCAAGAATGTTACCAATTTCATTCAAAGCCGAAAGCTCCATTTCGCCCAGCTCCTGCTCGGGAGAAATCTCAATACCGGCAACCCGGTTAAGCAGGCTTATAGCCGCTTCCGGAGTAAGAATGAAAAAGAGATTGCCCGGTGCTTCACCCTCGACCCGCAGGAAAACCGCATATACCAGTTCTTCTGCTCCTCCGACCTTTTCAGTGATTTCTTCAAAGCTCAGCAGCTGCACTTTCGGAACAGCCATGTCGATCGGCTTGCCAAGAAGCTGAGATAACGCGGTGGCGGCGTTACCAGCTCCAATGTTGCCCACTTCCTTAAGGACATCCATTTTAAAATCCTTGAAGTTTTTGAAAAGCTCCATATGTTAGCCCTCTAGGCTTTCCAATTGCACGATTTCGCCCTTGTTCAGCACCTCGTTCAAATTGAGCATGATCAGCAAACGTTCTTCTCCAATTTTGGCCACTCCGTCCAGATACTTCGCTCTGATGCCCCCCACAACCTCCGGTGGTGTATCGATGGAATCGCGGTTCAAGTCAATAACATCATTGGCCGAGTCCACAATAAAGCCAACTTCCATTGCATTTACATTGACGATAATGATACGGGTCTGGTCAGTATGATCAGCTTCCTCAATTCCGAAACGGCCCCGCAAATCAATTACCGGAATAACCACTCCGCGCAAATTGATAACTCCCTTAATAAAGGAGTAGGTCTTCGGCACACGGGTAATTGGCATCATGCGTTCAATAGTTTGGACTTTCTCCACTTCAATGCCGTACTCTTCAGAGCCTAGTTTAAACACGATTACTTTGATATCTTCAGCCATGGAATGAACCTCCCTGTTCTATCCTGATTATTTAATAAAAGCATTCGGATCAATAATAAGTGCGACCTGACCGTCACCAAGTATGGTCGCCCCAGAGATGCCTTGAACCTCAGGCAGATACTTGCCAAGATTCTTGATGACGATTTCGTTCTGCCCAATAAAATCCTGAACGGCCAGGGCTACGAGGCGTTCCCCTTTGCGGACTACTACTATTTCCGTTTCCTCTTCAGTACTTTCATCAAAATCAGGCACCGAGAAGAATTTGCTCAGTGAAAGCAGAGGGATATGACCGTTACGGAATTCAATCATTTTGTTGCTATGAATCGTGCGGATCTGAGTTTTCTTCACAATCCCAGTCTCCACGATGGAAGAAAGCGGGATGGCATATTTCTCGGAACCCAGCCGCACCAGCATGGCCGCGATAATCGATAAGGTCAGCGGAAGCTGTACTGAAAAGTTAGTTCCTTTGCCGAAGGTGGAATAAACAACCACGTTGCCGCCAAGAGAAGTAATCTTGGATTTCACGACATCGAGTCCGACTCCGCGCCCCGATACGTCAGAGATAACCTCTGCGGTACTGAAGCCCGGTGAGAACAAAAGTTGAATGGCTTCATCATCCGAATAGCCAGCAGCCTGATCCTGAGTAAGAATTCCCTTCTTAACAGCAGATTTCAGGATTTTCTGCGGATTTATTCCGGCTCCGTCCTCCTCAATTTCGATAAAGACGTGATTGCCGCTATGGAAAGCTCGCAGATTTATCGTACCCGTCTCCGGTTTGCCGGCAGCAATACGCTCCTGTACACCTTCAACCCCATGGTCAACAGCATTACGGAGCAAATGCACCAGCGGATCACCGATCTCATCAATAACAGTACGGTCAAGCTCTGTTTCAGCACCAGTAACGATCAGATCGATTTTTTTGTCCAGAGATTTGGCAAGGTCACGAACCATGCGGGGGAAACGGTTAAATACAGTGTCGACCGGTACCATGCGCAGCTTCATGACAATGTTCTGCAAATCGCCGCTGACCCGTCCCATATGTTCAACAGTCTCAGTAAGGTCACTATTCTGCACTTCTGTAGCCAGCTGTTCCAGACGGACACGGTCGATCAGCAGCTCACTAAACAGGTTCATCAGCACATCCAGTCGTTCGATATCTACGCGGATCGTCCGGGAAGGCGCTGCAACTGTTTTGGCAGCTGCCGCTTTGATTGCTTCTTCTCTGACCGGTGCTGCAGCCGGTGCCGCTGCGGGAGCAGCCGCCTCTTGAACCGGTGCTTCCACAGTAGCAGCAGCCATATCCTGCACCATCTGTTCCAGTGTCTCTTGATCAAGGGCTAAAGCCGTAACCTTATCAATTTCCGATAAGTTTAGGATCATGGATTGAATTTCACTTGCGTCCTTTTGGGTTATGTAATAGAGGGAAAAGCCGTAATCGAATTTTTCCTGCTCTATATCCTGAACCGAAGGGAAGGATTTGACCACCTCTCCTGAACGTTCCAGAAGATCGAAAACCATATATGCCCGCACCGCTTTAAGCTGACAATCCTGACGGATCGCTACGTCCACATAAAGCACCTGATGGCCTTCCTGCAGCGACTGCTGCAGAACCGAGTATTGGAATTCATCTAAAAACACCGGAGCGTCTCCAGTCTTTTGAGCTGCAGCTGTAACCTCGGCAGCGGCACCGGCTGCAGTAGGAACTTCACCTCGAACAATGGCCTGAAGAGATGTCACAATTGCCGAGACATCCGCCTTACCTTCGCCCCCAGCCGTAATATCCTCAACCATTGACTCCAGGGCATCCAGACTTTTGAACAGTGTGTCAAAAATGAAATCCTGCATCCGCAGCTTGTTATTGCGCACTAAATCCAGAACATTTTCCATCTGGTGGGTAAGAGAAGCCAAATCCTCAAAACCCATCGTAGCCGCCATACCTTTTAAGGTGTGCGCAGAGCGGAATATTACCTGTACAATACTCAGATCATCAGGATTTGCTTCCAACCCCATCATACTTTCGTTCAATGACTGCAGATGATCATTTGACTCATCAATAAACATGGATAAATATTGGTTCATGTCCACTAACGAGCACCTCCCCTTCAAGTTCGCTTTTCCATTATTTAACGGCTTGCACCAGCCTTGGAGCAATTTCATGCAAAGGCAGGATATGTTTAACGCAATTCAATTCCACCGCAGATCGCGGCATTCCATATACAACGCAGGTTTCTTCACTTTCAGCGAAGGTTGAGGTTACACCCGAATCATATAGGGACTTCATCATTCTGGCACCATCGCTGCCCATACCCGTCATAATCACCGCATGGCGTTCCAGCGTGGTAAGCGGCAATAGTGATTCGAACATCATGTCCACGGATGGACGATGCCCATTACGGGCATCCTCACTCGTAAGCTCAATCGCATATTGTCCGCCTGCTGCTGGAACAACCTTCAGATGATAACCACCGGGAGCGATATAAGCCGCTCCCTGGCGAAGGATCATGCCATGCTCCGCTTCTGCAACCTCAAGCGGGCTGAAGGTATTAAGCCGCTGGGCCAATGATTTGGTGAAATTAGGCGGCATATGCTGGACAATGACTATCGGTGCCGGAAATTCAGCCGGGATGTTCTCCAAAAACGCCTTGAGCGCACGTGGCCCGCCTGTAGAGCAGCCTACAGCAACAAGCTTGCGCAGCCCTTTAGTACTGCCGGACTTCCGGTCAGCCGAAGCTGCAGGAGGTTCGGCGAACGTACCGAGAACACCATCCAGTTGTGGACGTACATCAGATGTAAGTGGAGTAGAGTTCGCTTTGGAGCGGTTTTTTGCTTTTTCAGATGATGCCGGGGTTACCGGAGCTGCAGTAGGCTTGACAGAATTTCGCGGGGACCCACTATTCCCTGGCTGCTTATCAAGCAAATTCTTACCCGTTTCCTTAGGGGGCGCAGTCTTTGCCTCCGGCTTCAGCTTGTCTCGCGCTGATGTCCCGGGAACTTCCGCGGTTTTAGCTTTCTTGGGAAGTTCCTGCTTGCGTACAGGAGGATCCGCCAGAGGTTTTGGAGTAACCGCAGCTGGCGGCTTGTCCTCACTCTTGGAGGCGGATGCTCGAGCTTCACGCTGCTCACGGGCCATCATCGCTTCTTTCATTTGCTCCCGGAGAGATTCTCCTACAGCAATAATATCCTGGGAGTTGGAAATGGATGGCTTACGTATGAAATCAAATGCTCCTGACTCCAGCGCCATAATCGTTTCCTTCATGCCCTGCTCATTGATTCCTGAGAGCATGATCACCGGCAGCGGACGCTGGGCCATTATTATTTTCAGCGCCTCCAGGCCGTTCATTTCCGGCATCTCCACATCCATCGTTACCAGATCCGGAGAAAGCTGATTCACTTTCTCAATAGCTTCACGGCCGTTTGAAGCCGTAGCGGTGACCTGGAAGTTCGCGTCATTTTCAATTAAATCGGAAATGATCTTGCGCATAAATGCAGAATCATCAACAACCAAAACTTTATATGGCTTCATATCATTTCCACCTCTGCTCCTCTAATTCAGAACAATTATTATTTACGCTTCAACCACCTGTTGATAAATCCCTTTATGCCCTCTACCTTGCTTGGTTCCGCTGAATCCGCGGCCAAATAGTTTTGGGCAAGCCGCTGTACATCTTTGGCTGCTGCACTGTTCGGAAAAGCTACTGAGAATGGAACTTGTTTCTTAACTGCCTGAACAACATGTGCATCACTACTCATATACCCGAGAAACGGAATATCTAATTGTAAAAAGCGGCTTGCCGCCATGCGGATTTTGTCGCTGGTTGCTTTCGCTTCCCTCTCGTCTCCTGCTTGGTTCACAATCAGTCTAAAAGAAGTTTCGGGAAAGGAATTGTGCACTACCTTCATCAATGCATATGCATCAGTTATAGCTGTAGGCTCAGGGGTTGTTACCACAAGGCAATCATCCGCCGAGCTTATAAATTTGAGCGTTTCTTTGGAAAGTCCTGCCCCCGTATCGAACAGGATAAAATCCATAGTATCAGCAATTTGCGCAATCTGTGTTGTAAAGTAATTCAAATCTGATTCCGAGAGAGAAAACAGCTCATCCATACCCGATCCGCCTGCAATGAATTGTAGACCGCCTGGGCCCGTCTGAATAATTTGTCCGATATCCGCCTCTCTTTTCAGCAGATGGTACAAATTGTATTTAGAAGAGACACCCATTAGCACGTCTATATTGGCCATTCCGATATCGGCGTCGAACAATAGCACCTTACGGCCCATTGCCTTCAGCGCTAATGCAAAGTTCAGCGTGAAATTCGACTTTCCGACACCGCCTTTTCCACTGCATACGGTGATAATTCTGGCGGATACCCCGTCTTTGGGGACGAGTATGGTGTCCTTGTTGGACACCAGCTGTCTCAAGGACTGCGCCTGATCCATTACGCCCCTCCTGTTCCCAGCAACATCCCTGATAGCTGCTCTTTGGTAGCCATTAGCAGGTCATCTGGCACATTCTGGCCATTCGTTATATAAGACAGCATAAGAGGGAAATCATTCAGAACATTAAATAACGGACCATAGCTTCCTGTCTCGTCCAGCTTTGTGAAGATAACCTTGTCAAGCTGATAACGGCCGAAATGCTCGGCGATCGTCTTCATATCGCGGCTTTTTGAGGTCAGGCTGAGTACAAGGAAAGTTTCACTCTTAAGTTCCTTGGCCAGCAGGCTCTGAAGTTCAGCGACGAGCATCTCATTACGGTAATTCCGTCCTGCCGTATCCATCAAAACGAGGTCACAGCTCTCCAGGCGGAACATCGCTCTTTGCAAATCTCCCGGGGACTGAACAACCTCCAGCGGAATATTCAGTATCGATGCATACGTGCGCAGCTGCTCCACCGCGGAAATCCGGTAAGTGTCGGAGGTAATGAGGCCAACCTTCCTGCCTTGTTTAAACAGCTGCTCTGCCGCCAGCTTGGCGATTGTTGTTGTTTTGCCCACTCCGGTGGGCCCGGCAATGTAAACAATCCGCGTATCCGCCGCAATTCCGTTTGCAATACGGCCTGACAAAAATCCATCCACCTGAGCTTTCAGCATTTCACCGAATTGATCAGGAGCTCCGGTACGCCCCTCATCATTCCAGCGGGTAAACACATTGCTGATCCATTCCTCCACCAGCACCGGGTCAGTCTCCTGGTCCAGTAAACGGATTTTAAGCTGTTCCAGCTGCTCGGGCAATTCCACTCCGCTTGAAGAGTAGCGGGCGATACGTTCCATCCAGTGCTTCATGTCCCTGATTTCGCGAAGGACATCACTTTCCGCTACCGGGACTGCGGGCGGATTGGGTTCAGCACCAAAGTTCTCAGAAAGTGCCGTGACCGAACCAGGCTGTTCCTTCGGAGCAGAGGCCTGCATTGCATAGGCAAGCTCTCTATCCAATTCCTCTTTCTGTTCCTCAACAGCAGTTACGGCTGCGGTTGCAGTTGAAGGCAGAACAGCTACATTCCCTCCCGCCTCAGCAATCCCGGAGGCTTCCGATATGGCAGCGGCAATTTCAGCAAAGCTCCGGCCAGCCGCAGGCTCCTTCGTGAGCGATGCTGACGGCGATGATGCTGTAGCAGCTTTCTGATAGGCCTGTGGCACTGCACTACGCGGAACATTCAGCGATTGTACAGGGGCCTTTTCAGGTACAGCCGGCTTCCGCACCTCTTCCACTGCGGCTACAACTTCAATTTTTTTCTTTTTAAACATGCCCATAAATCCGCCGACTTTAACTTCCTTGGTGCTTAGGATGACGGCATCGCTTCCTAGCTCGCTGCGGATGGAATGCATGGCGTCAGGCATCGTATCGACCACATAACGCTTCACTCTCATAAGTTCACCACTCCAACGCTTTGAATTTCGATATTAGGTTCCAGTTCGCTGTAGGACAACACCGGAATATCCTGCATCGTCCGTTCAATAACCTGCCGCAAATACATACGAATGGTCGGTGAAGTCAATACGATAGGCTGCTGCCCGGACTGAAGCAAACGGTTGATCTGTTCCGTAAGCCGCTGGTACACGGTTTGTGTCGAAACCGGATCCAGTGCCAGATAGCTGCCCTGTTCCGTTTGCTGCACACTTTCGGAAATTTTCTTCTCCAAGTTAGGTCCGACAGTAATTACGCGCAGCGTCTCTCCCACTTGAGAAAATTGCTGTGTAATCTGTCTCGACAACGACTGGCGGACATACTCGGTCAGGATATCAGGATCTTTGGTGTAAGTACCATAGTCTGCCAGCGTTTCGAAGATCGTCACCAGATCGCGGATCGAAATCTTTTCACGCAGCAGCTTGCCGAGCACCTTCTGAACATCACCAATTGCCAGTACCGAAGGAATAAGTTCATCAACCAGCACGGGGTAATTCTCCCGGAGATTGTCGACCAGCTGTTTGGTTTCCTGACGTCCTAGCAGCTCATGCCCATGACGTTTGATCAGCTCCGTCAAATGCGTAGCAACCACGGAAGGCGGATCAACTACGGTGTAGCCGGATAATTCCGCCCGTTCTTTCACCGATTCGTCAATCCAAAGTGCCGGAAGTCCAAAAGAGGGTTCAACAGTTTCAATACCGTTTATAGATTCATCATCATAACCGGGACTCATGGCAAGATAGTGATTAAGTAATAATTCACCACCGCCGACATTATTCCCTTTAATTTTTATGACATATTCATTCGGTTTTAGCTGAATATTGTCGCGAATACGAATAACAGGCACCACAAGTCCCATTTCTAGAGCACATTGCCGTCTAATCATGATAATTCTGTCGAGTAAATCTCCGCCCTGACCTGTATCGGCCAGAGGAATAAGTCCGTAACCGAACTCAAATTCAATGGGATCCACTGTTAGCAAGTTTATGACGCTCTCCGGACTCCGCACTTCTTCAATCTGCTTCTCCTCGACCAGTTGTTCCTCGGCAATTTGTTTTTGGTTTGCCTTCTGGCCCATGCTGTAAGCCGCATATCCCATGAGTGCTGCCAGGGGCAAGGTAGACATTACTGTAATCGGAGTGAAGAATCCAAGGAAGGCGATTGTCGCCGCAACGATATACAAGAGCTTCGGATAGTACAATAATTGACCTGTCAAATCCTCTGCCAGGTTTCCTTCTGACGCCGCCCGTGTAACGATCAAACCGGAAGCGGTTGAAATGAGCAAAGCAGGAATTTGGCTGACCAGTCCATCACCAATTGTCAGTACGGAATATGTCGAAAGTGCATCCTGAAACGACAGTCCATGAATAGTCATCCCGATGACGAAACCGCCGATCAGGTTGATCAGCAAGATGATGATACTGGCAATTGCGTCACCTTTGACGAATTTACTCGCACCATCCATTGCTCCGAAGAAGTCAGCTTCGCGTTCAACGTTCCGGCGGCGTTCCCGTGCCTGCTGTTCATTAATCATCCCTGCATTCAAATCAGCATCAATACTCATTTGTTTACCGGGCATCGCGTCCAATGTAAACCGGGCGCCTACTTCAGCAACACGTTCCGAACCTTTGGTAATAACAATGAACTGCACAACAACCAGAATTAGAAAGACGATGAATCCGATAGCGATTTGTCCCCCGGCAATCCAGCTGCCGAACGTGGCAACAACTTCACCCGCATGACCATCCTTAAGAATCAGCTTAGTAGTAGAAATGTTGAGTGCGAGACGGAATAACGTTGTGATCAACAGCAAAGAAGGGAAAATCGAAAATTGCAGCGGATCCTTTGTATTCATTGCGACCAAAATAATGGTTAGTGCTATCGAAATATTGACAATCAGCAGTACATCCAGAAGCCAGACCGGGATGGGCAGAATCATCATAAGCACAATACCGATAACGCCCAGTAGAACTGTTAGATCTTTAGCTTTCAATGTCCTTTACCTCCCCCGGCTTATCTCCTCTTACCTTTAAGCTTGTATACATAGGCCAGCACTTCGGCAACCGCCTGGAACAGATCGGCAGGAACGACATCGCCAATTTCTGCTCTTTGGAATAATGCCCGTGCCAGCGGCTTGTTCTCCATAGTCACAACACCATGCTCCTTAGCCAGCTCTCGAATGCGGAGCGCCACATAATCCTGGCCTTTGGCTATAATCTGCGGAGCCTCCATTTTGGAACCGTCATATTTAAGGGCAACGGCAAAGTGCGTAGGATTCGTAATGATCACATCCGCCTTTGGCACTTCCTGCATCATCCGCTGCATTGCCATTCGGCGTTGGCGCTCCCTGATCTTTCCTTTAATTAAGGGATCGCCCTCCATCTTTTTGTATTCATCTTTAATGTCCTGCTTGGACATTTTCAGACTTTTTTCATGTTCGTACTTCTGGTACATATAATCGAGAACTGCCATAATAAACAATACAGCTGCTATTTTGATGCCAAGATTCATGGTCATCTTTGCAGTGAAACGGTATACACCCTCCGCATTCACATGTGAAAGAGCGGCAAAACTCTCTTTTTCTCCCCAAAGCGTGCTGTAAACCAGATAGGCAATCAGCACCAGTTTAAAGACCGATTTCAGGAATTCCACAAACGAACGCATAGAGAATATATTTTTGAACCCCTTGATTGGATTAATCTTGCTGAACTTAGGCGTAATCCCCTCACCTGAGGCCATAAAGCCAACCTGTGCAAAATTTACGACTAGTGCGAGTAAGAAGGTAATCCCGAGCAGCGGAGCCAGCAGAATCAGTATCTGCAGACCATACTCGTTGAACATCTTGGACACATTTTCCGCTGTTACTTCCATCATCATACGATTCTGAAAAACATCCAAATACAAACTCATAAAACGTTCTTTCATGAAACTTCCGAACATCGTCAGACTAAGCAGCGCCGAAAACAATACAACCGCACCGGAAAGTTCGGCACTTTTGGCTACCTGGCCCTTTTTACGGGCATCCTGACGTTTTTTCGGGGTGGCTTTCTCTGTCTTGTCCCCCCCAAAATGCTGAAGATCCAGTTTATATCGTTTCGGCTTCGGCATTACACTCTCTCCTTACAGTCACCTAAGGACTCTTCCCCATAAGCCCCAGCAAATTTTGCATGGACTCAAACATAATGTCGAAGAGATTCTGGAACAACGCAGCCAGACTCGGCATCAGAATAAGAAGCAGCGCGAGACCTATAATAATTTTGAGCGGTACCCCGATGACGAATACATTATATTGCGGAGCGGTTCTTGCCAGAAAGGCTAAACCGATATCCGTAAGAAACAGCGCGGTAACCAAAGGTGCCGACATTTGAAAGGCCAGCATAAAAGATTGGGCAAAAGAGCGGACCAGAAATTCTGAAAGGCTGCCATTGATCATTTTGACAAACAAATCGTTGTCTAGGGGTACCCAGTTATAGCTGTATACGATCGCATTCAGCAAGTAATGATGTCCATTCATGCTCAGAAACAGCAGCAGGGCGATCATGTACTTAAAGTTACCTATGATTGGGGCTGATGCTCCAGTCATTGGGTCAATGACGTTGGCAATCCCAAATCCGATTTGAATATCAATGAAGGATCCGGCCGTCTGAATCGTCATAAACATCAGATAGCCGATAAACCCGAGCAGCAAACCTATCAACGCTTCCCTGGCCACTAGCAGAATGTAGGTGAGGTCCTGCGGAACAACAATGCCGGTCCCCCTTGAGCTGAAGACAACTAAGGCGACCAAAAAGGACAATCCGATTTTGAAAGTTGCCGGCAGACTCTGAGAAGAAAACACTGGTATTACAACAAAAAAGGCGGAAATTCGACAAAAAATCAACAGAAAGACGGGAAAACTTTGCAGAAGGGTCTCCATATCCATAGTCTTAACCGATATACATGTAGAGACTGCCCAAAATTTGACTGGTGAAGTCTACCAGCTTCGTAATGATCCAAGGGCCGAACAGCAGTAATGCAAGCAGTACGGCGACGATTTTGGGAACGAACGCAAGCGTCTGCTCCTGAATCTGGGTTGTAGCTTGGAAAACACTGACTATCAGTCCTACCACCAGACCAAGAATCAGCATGGGAGCGCTTGTTTCCAGCACCAAATATACGGCTTGGCCGGCTAGACCGATAATAAACTCCGTATTCATCCCTTATGCCTCCTCTTATACGTCAGGTGTTAAAACTCATCAGCAGTGATTTTACAACTAAGTACCAGCCGTCTACCAGTACGAAGAGCATTATTTTGAACGGTAATGAAATCATGACCGGAGGCAACATCATCATCCCCATGGCCATCAGTGTACTCGAAACTACAATATCAATGATCAGAAAAGGTATAAAAATCATGAAGCCCATCGTAAACGCCTTTTTCATTTCACCAATGGCAAAAGCCGGCACCATCACTGTCAACGGAATATCATTGTATGTGGCGGGTTTGACCGTGGCATTATTGCCCGTGTAATTCATAAACAAAAGCAGATCTTTGGTGTTCGTCTGTTTGAACATGAATTCCTTCATCGGTTCGGCTGCTTTATTAAGCGCTTCGGACTGAGTTAAGGTACCTTTCATGTACGGCTGCAGCGCCGTTTCATTCACCTGTGCAAGTGTAGGCGACATTATGAAGAGAGTAAGAAAAAGCGCCAATCCTACAAGCACTTGGTTCGGAGGCATCTGCTGTGTACCGAGTGAGGTTCTGACGAAACCCAATACGATGACGATCCGTGTGAAGCTGGTCATTAGAACAAGAAAAGCCGGGGCTACACTCAGAACCGTTACAAGTAGCAGAATAGAGATGGAACTGGTCCCCCCGCTGCTTGAGCCGTTACTGTCGCCTACTTGAATATTAATGTTCGGTATAGGTTCAGCGTGTATCGGATGCAAAAGCAAAACACTGAACATACCGAGCAGAAGAAATGAAAGAATCAGCTTTTTTTTCATAAATCCCTCGACTCATCTTTAAGTGCATCATCCCGGAGAAGCTCTTCCATCTTTTCGTTGCGCTCAGGTGCAAGTGCAAGCTTGGATTGCAGGGTCTCATAAAAAGAGGATGTTTCACTAAGTTCGATTTCCTGAGATGGAACCTCACCGCGTACCTTGGCTTTGATTTTGGAAATGAGCGGCACCAGAAAGTTGTTCTGTCCTGACGACTCTTCTTCAAACGTAGAAATGATAAGTGCCACTTCCGCGGGGTCCGTGATTTTATCCAGCATGGATATATTCTCACCGACCCCGATCATGTAAAGGCTGCCGCCGATTTCAATAATCTGCACAGACTTATTGGGGCCCAGTCCGAGCGCACCCAGCGTTCGGATGGAGCGCCCGCTCATTAACGTCTGATTGCGGCGGCCAAGAAAACGGATCAGCAGCACTATAAGAATGACGATTACCGCAAGGACAAAAATAACGTTGAGCAAATTCAGCAGAGGATTACTGTTTCCCAGCGGTTCGCTGTTAGCCGGCATGTCTGATTCCTACACGCCCAGCGTTTTGTTGATCGCTTCAATAACACGGTCTGCCTGGAACGGTTTAACGATAAAGTCCTTGGCACCCGCTTGAATCGCGTCAATGACCATAGCCTGCTGACCCATGGCTGAACACATGATGACCTTGGCATTGGCATCTACTTTTTTAATTTCTTTAAGAGCGGCAATTCCGTCCATTTCAGGCATGGTAATATCCATCGTGATCAGATCCGGACGCAGTTCTTTAAACTTCTCAATAGCCTGCGAACCGTCCTGGGCTTCACCCACTACCTCAAATCCGTTCTTTGACAAAATATCCCGGATCATCATTCTCATAAATGCTGCATCGTCCACGATTAGAATTCGGTTAGCCATTTTTAAAAAATCCTCCCTAAGTATGCTTATTGTAATTTTTGAATTCGGTCCCACTGGCTGACGATATCCGTAACGCGAACTCCGAAGTTTTCGTCGATAACTACGACTTCACCCTTGGCAATGAGTTTGTTGTTCACCAGAATGTCAACAGGCTCACCAGCCAGCTTGTCCAGCTCGATAATCGAACCTTGCGACATTTCCAGAATATCTTTGATCTGCTTCTGGGTCCTTCCTAATTCTACGGTCACTCTCAGTGGTATGTCCATCAATAAATTTAAATTATTTTCATCAATATTGCCAAAGGCTCCTGCGCTAAGATTAGCGAATTGAACAGGCTGTACATTTACATTGCGTCCAAGAGGCGGCGTCTGCGGTGGAACCTGTCCGTAAGGCACTCCCTGCGGCGGTACTCCATATGACGGCACGCCCGGCATTCCATAAGCGGGCATTCCTGCCGGTGGATAATAATAGCCTCCTTCAGGCATTCCTGGATATGGCGGCATTCCCTGCGGCGGATATTGCGGCGGAACTTCACCAGGTCCAGGCGGTGTCTGCTGCACTGGAGGCGCTGCAGGAGCCTGGGCAGGTGCGGGTGCAGGCGCTGGTGCAGCAGACTTATCTGCTGTCGACACAGCCGCCTCCTGATCCGCCTGACTGACATCACCGAGCAGCATGCTGACCATATCCTTGGCGAACTGAACCGGCAAAAGCTGCATAATCGTGGAATCGATAAGATCCCCGATTTTCAGACGGAAGGAAATTTGAATCAAGGTTTCATCATCCGGAAGACTGCCTACCCCTTCTCCGCTTGACATATTCAGGATATCAATTCCCGGAGGCGAGATGTTGACGAACCGGTTGAAGATCGTTGACATGGAGGTAGCAGACGAGCCCATCATCTGGTTCATTGCTTCCTGCACGGCGCTGATATGAATTTCATTCAGCTCTTCATCCTTCGGTTCTCCTTCACCGCCAAGCATTAAGTCGGCAATGACTTGCGCATCCCTGATTTTGATTACCAATGAGTTAATGCCTTGAAAACCATCCACGTACTGTACATGTACGGCAACATGAGGTTTAGGAAAAGCTTCCTCAAACTGTCCGCGGGTAATGATGGACACTTGCGGAGTCGTAATATCTACCTTCTTACCCAGCAAAGTGGAAAGTGCAGTCGCTGCACTGCCAAAAGTAATATTGCCGATTTCCCCCAGCGCATCCTGCTCAAATGGTGTCAGGTAATCATCAACTGTCTTTTCCTGTGGTTCCATTGAGCCTTCCGCGGACTGTCTGAGAAGAGCATCGATCTCTTCTTGGGATAAATAGTCTTTACTCGTCAAACTCTTCAGCTCCTTCACTGACAATCTCGTCTATTTGCACAGCTACACGCTCTTTAATCATCCCTGGACTTCCAATGAATTTCAGCTTGTCCCCTACTTTGATCGACAGCCCGGAATCCACGGTCTTATTGAGAGAGATTACGTCGCCGACGCTAAGCCCGAGAAATTCAGCTATGGATAACCTGGATTCACCCAGCTCTGCAACTATAGGCAGCTGCGCCCTGTGAACTCTCGAACGGATAGATTCAAGTTCAACCTCGTCCCGCACCTTCTTCTCAGAAACAAACCATTGGTGCACGGACAGCCTAGTCATAATCGGCTCCAGTACGACATGAGGGATACATAGATTGATCATCCCGGTAGTGTCGCCTATTTTGGTGCTTAACGAGATCAGCGCAATCGTTTCATTCGGTGATACAATCTGCATGAATTGCGGGTTCGTCTCCAGAGCTTCCATCCGTGGATTAATATCCAGAACCGTCTTCCAGGCTTCCTGTAGACTTTCAAAACATCTGCTGAAAATTCTCTCCATGATGGTTGTTTCAATTTCGGTCAGTGCATTAATCTTGCTTGGTGCTGTTCCAAAACCGCCCAGCAGCCTATCGAGCATGGCAAAGGCAATATTCGGATGCACCTCCATGACCATTCGTCCCTCCAGCGGTTCCGCTTCGAAAATATTCAGAATCGTCATTTTTGGAATGGAACGGATGAACTCATCATAAGGGAGCTGCTCTACTTGTACGACACTGATCTGCACAAAGGTACGCAATTGGGCCGAAAAGTACGTCGTAAGATAGCGGGCAAAGTTATCATGAATCCGCGTAAGACTGCGGATATGATCTTTCGAGAAGCGCACGGCCCGTTTGAAATCGTAAGAGCGGATTTTTTTCTGGGTTTCTTCTTTTTTAAGTTCGTCGGCATCCATTTCACCGGATGAAAGTGCGGCAAGCAGAGCATCAATTTCATTTTGTGATAGTACATCAACCAATTCAATCACCCCCCATCAAACAATTAAACCCGCCAGCAGCTAAATAGAAGCCATAATGAATTTAGTGAATTCGATCTGGGTTATAGACCCTTCAGTCAAATTCTTGTTGATTATATTCACCAGCTTGCTGCTGATTTGATCTTTGCCGCTAGCACCATTCAGATCCTCTGGTTTGGTATCGGCAATCGCCTTAATAATTAGCGGCGTGATCTTAATAGCTTTTATCTTTTCGAATTCTTCCTTGGACTTCGCTGTATCCAATTGGAACGCGATGTCTACTGAAAGGATGTAATCGGGATCGGCAAGATTAGTTTTGATATCGGTGATTTGCGCCGTCAGTTCGACGATTTGATCAGCACTCATTCTGTTGGTTTCCACATTTTGAACTGCTGCTTTCACATCATTCGCATCGCTTGGGAAGATCTTATCCATTAGTAAAAATGCAGCTACTACGATGAGTGTTACCGCAAGTAAAATTGTAATGAGCCACGGCATCATCTTTTTCATGAGAGCTCCTCCATAGACTGGACTTTAATGGTGGCAGCATATGTGCCTATGTCCCTGTTATAATCTCGGATCTTACGTATGACCTCGTCGGCTTTTTCAAGCACAATCAGTCTTTTTCCGGTTACCAGTGTAATGTAAGTATCCGGGCCTTCCTCTACCATTTCTACCAGCAAAGCATTTAAAAACATTGGTGTTCCATTCAATCTTGTTACCGAAATCATAACAGGCCTCCTAACAAAAATAGGGGGAGGAGTTCCTCCCCCATGACTTCACAATACAGCAAGTTTATGATTATGGTTTAAAAATTAACGCTTGAGGTTAACGACTTCCTGAAGGACTTCATCAGACGTTGTAATAATCCGTGAGTTCGCCTGAAAGCCGCGCTGGGTTACGATCATTTCAGTAAACTCACCCGTCAGATCAACATTGGACATTTCCAGCTGACCGGAGACGATTTTCCCTGTACCTGCTTCCGCATCATTCGGAGTCGTTATCACTAGCTCACCGTCGGCATTCGCATTAAGTGTCATGCGGTACAGATTGCCGCCGATTTTCTCCAAACCTTGCGGATTGCTTACTTTAGCCATACCGATTCTAACGCCCGGCTCAGTTGTTCCGTCAGCCATCGTCTGTACGATGGTGCCGTCGCTGGAGATTGAAAATGCCGTTACCTCAGGAGCAAGTTGAATAGCCTCGCTATCAGAATTCAGAACATGCAGTCCATCGGAAGTGATCAGGTTGCGGGCTGCATCCATATGGAAATCACCGGCACGGGTCAGAAAAGGAGTCTCCTGATCATCCGAAAGTCTAACCACGAAGAAGCCGTCTCCGTCAATCCGCAGGTCGGTAGGGTTGTTGGTAGTCATGGCACTGCCCGCCAGATGCATGGTGTCTACGGAACCGATGCTTACTCCAAGGCCAATCTGCTGCGCATTGACCCCGCCCTGACCGCCTTCAACCGGAGCAGTAACGCCTGATACGGTTTGGCTCATGATGTCCTTGAACATTACGCGGCCCGATTTGAAACCGAGTGTGTTCACATTGGCGATGTTGTTGCCGATGACATCCAGCTTGGTTTGAAATCCGCGCATACCTGAAACGCCTGAATACATAGATCTTAACATGATTAATATCCTCCCGGATTATAGAGTCAACTGACCCATAATTTATAATGTAATTCATAATTGAGCTGTAGACGCGTCAGTCGGTCGGCGTCTACTCCGGCTCTCCCGATAGGACCGGCCGGTTTACGAGATAATAACTGCACTATCAATTTGTGTGAACACATTGTCCTTCATAGAGCTTCCATCCATAGCCGTGACTACAGTACGATTAGGCACACTGACGATTAGAGCCATATCCTTCATTAATATCAAGGATTCTTTGCTGCCCTTGGCTGCAGCTTTATCCACTGCCGAAGAGATCTCATCCAATTGACGGGTTCCAAGTTCAATCCCCCGTTGCTCCAGTCGTTTCGCGGCATGATTGCTGAATTTCAGTAAATTCCGCTGAAGCACACTTTCAAATGAAGCTTCTGTTTTGACCGTATTCTTTGCTGCCTGCTGTCGCTGTAGAGCCTGCGGATGTACACTTGAGGGATACAGTTGTCCTATAGTCAACCTGTCGCTCATATTGTCCCCCCGCTCTCCCCAGCGTCGTCTTGAGTCTTGTCGCTCACAGTTTCCACTTTAGATGCTGCATTCTGGATTTGTGTAATGTCGGTTAAAGCAATTCGCTCAGTGCCTACAACTGCATATTGCACACCCTTATTGACAACGATGGATTCCACATTGCCTGTCTTTGGAAGTTTGGTTTCCGTATCAGTCCAGGTGATATCCTTGCCGATCAATCCGGAGACCGAACCAAGCGACTGACTCATAGCCGTCATTTGGGTCGAAATATTCATAAGTTGCTCTACCGATGAGAATTGAGCCATCTGGGCGATAAATTCTTTATCCTCCATAGGCTGCGTGGGATCCTGATTCTGCAATTGAGTCATGAGGATTTTTAAGAACTGATCCTTGCCCAGGACGGAGCTGCCTGTTGTTTTCTTGCTGCTGTCAGGAACTACATAATTCCATTGATCTTTGGTAGTTATCGGAGTCGTTGATTCCATTTCATTTCACCTCACTTTTTTCAAAATATTAAGCTTTGGCTGAGAAGCCTCCGCCTTCGTTACGGATATCCTCCTGGCCGTTTGCTACCCAATCCTTCCATTCCCCATTAAGCTCTGCGGCAAGTACCGCATCAGCAATTTCCTCACGACGTTCCTTGGAGCGACCATCCTGCTGTTGCCCTCCGGAAGCCGATTGACGTCCCTGCTGCCCGTTGAACTGGGAAAGAAGCGCTGAATTCTGCGAAACTTCCAATTTCTCGACCTGAAGTCCTTGAGACTGCAATGCGCTGCGCAATTGACTCATCTGCTGCTCAAGCATATCTTTGGCTCCGGAATGCTCAGTCAAGAACTGGGCAATCAAATTGCCGTTTTGCATCGTAATCTTAACATCTACTTGTCCCAAATTTTCCGGAAAAAGCGTAATTGTAGCTTCAGCTACCCCGCCTTTTTTTAGAATTTCAAGTTTCCCCGTGATCATTTTGTCCATTTCTTGAGCAAATTGATGAACGGGCACTTGGACTGTCGTTGCCTTCAACGGCGCTGTAATACCGCCTCTAAGCGACAATTGTCCTGCAGTCACAACATTGTTCTCATCTGCAGTTCCATTGATCTCGGGCAAAGCTTCTTCTATGATTCCGGCCGGTTTAACCTCCGCTCCAGTCTTGGAGGCTGGTGTTGTGATCACCTCTGCCGAAGCAGCACCTGTATTTGTTACAGGCGTAAGCGGATCTGCGCTCTCAACGTTAGCCGCAGTTGTGGCGGCAGCATTGCCGACAGTTTGTACAGGTGCCTTAGCTTCAAAATGATATACAGGCCTGTTATTCTCAGTCATGGCCTGTTGTTTCAAAGTCACAGCAGGAGTATTGCTAAGGTTTGTTGCCTCTACCGTTTTTGCCTTATTGTCCGGTATAGTAGTTTCTGCCCGAGTTAACTCTTTAGCAATAACGTTATTTTCTACGGCTGATGTCTCCGCATGGACAACTGGCTTTGACTTAAGTTTATTTTCTGGAACGGCAACTTGGGCCATAATGACCGTGAACTCGTTCAACAGCTCAATACCCTCGGCCGCATTTTTTTCATTCCCGGTAACGGAGGACTGCTGAATCAGATTCACTAGACTAGTAAGGTCATCCTGAACAACAAAACGCACAGTGTCTGAATTCTGGGCAAGCGGAGATAAGCCCGATGCAGGGTCGATGTCCATGTTGGCTGCACCAGTCTCAGCAGGGTTGTTACTGCCGGACAGCAGTGCCGATACCTGAATCAGCCAGCCTTGCAGGGCAGCGAGCAAAGTAGGGTCAGCGCTGATGTTGTCATCCAGCTTCTCAATATCCTGCAAAAGCCCTTCCAGCTGCTTAGAGCTCTCGGAACTTTCTGCATCCTTACCGCCCCGCGATTGACCAGCTTCTTCCCCCGTCGAGCTTACGCTATTCAGCAGACCCTGCAGCAATGAAGCCAGATTGCCCAGTAAAGGCGTCTCGGTTTCCTTTGCAGTTCCTCCAGTCATACTCTGTACTAGAGTCTGAGCAAACGGCATTGCCGTTGTTGTTCCGTTTGCGACAACTGCTCCACCAAGGGCTGAGGCTGCTCCGGTTGCAGCAGAAGAAGTTCCTGCCGATGTTGTCAGGTTACCGCCAGAAAGTGATGGAACGACTAAACTCATTATTTTTCACCTCCTTTCAGGTGTTATTTACCACCCATCAGCCGATTTACAATTTTGGCAGTTTGGGCGCTGTTTTTCTTCGTCATCTCGCCTAAGATCGAGGATCTTACACTGTCGCTCACCGTATTCAATATCGTAATCACCTTATCAGGGCTAATACTGTACATGGAACCAAGCAGGGTTGCCGCTTCTGTCGCAGGCATGGACGTGAATGTCTGGCTGAGCTTGTCCTTATTGAGATTAGCGCTTGAAGTTGTTGTGGCCACACTAGCCTCGTTCTGCTTCAACCTCGATTGAAGGGCTGCAATAGCCATATCGGTAGAATCCGTCGTTTCTTTTAGCTTAATCGAGACATCTGCAGCCTTTTTAGGATCCATTTTTTCCAGAATCGCTGTTTTGCTGGCTTTACTCATGGCGCTAAAAACTTGAACCATTTCTTCGGTAGTTAAATTCTCCATAATCGGAGCTGCCTTGGAGGCTTTCATTCCCGCATACAGCTTGGCTAATTCAGCAACCTTCACTTCATACGGATCTTCCGTCTCCTCAGGAGCAACCTCCGCAGCTGCAGCTTCTTCCTTCATACCGTCAATCTGCTTTTGGAGCGCCTGAACCTGTGTTTCCTGAGTCGTTTTTTCTTCGCTCACCTGCTGCAGCTGTTTGGCCTGCTCAGCAACCTGGGCCTTAAGTTTTTTGATCGTTGTTTCCGAACTTGCCTCCTGCTCTTCGCTTTGCGCTTCAGGATCAGCGGCAGTCTCGCTCCCCGGTTCGGCGGGAGGATCAGGAATCACCTTTTCGATAAAAGGGATCTTGTTTCCGATTGCCAGCACGTTGTTGCGGATATCCATATTAAATAGAGTCAACAACACACCAAGCAGTACGAGAGTGAATATGATCGGAATCATTAAGAACAAAAACCGCTCGAATTTACCTGCTGACTCTTCGTTTTCAAATTCCATATCATTGTTAGCCACTAGCGGAAACCTCCCGGGTTAGAGGGATTTCATCGCGAAGCGGACGGTAGCCATCTCATCCAGTTCGTTTTGTTCCCGTAAAATCATATTCTGCTGAAATATAGTTTGAGCCTTGTCTTTGGCTTTCAGCCAGACCTTCTCGTCAAGGACCTTAGTGCTAAGATGATCCTGCTTATGCTGCACCTCTACATGAGCCCGGCGGATATCCAAATGCTTGCGGGCGATACAGGTATCCAGATAATCCATGTAATCCTGCATCTCTCTTATCTTGGCCATCGGTGTCTTTTGTTCGGCTGCACTTTGCAGGGACAGCATCAGTGTGCTGCGCTGAGAGATTAATTCATCAAGACTTTTTTCCTGGGCTTGCAATTCTCCGAGCGCACTTGAAAGCATCCACTCTGCCTGTGTTTTTTCGTTGCCTTTCAAGTCCACAACTTTTTGAAAAGTATAATGGAACCTCACTGCTGATCAACTCCTCGAGAACTGTGAAATTAATGATTGTTGAACCTCGGCCAGCGTCACTTTTTCGTTAACTTTCTGTTTCGTGAAATCCCAGATGCTGTCGATATAATGCATCGACTCATCAATCTGGGCATTCGAGCCTCTCTGATAGGCACCGATATTGATCAAGTCCTCTGAATCCTTATATACCGCCATAAGTCGTTTTACATTTTCGGCCGCGTCAATTTGCTCCTCGGGAGCAATATCCTTCATTACACGACTGATGCTGGCCAGTACATCAATTGCAGGAAAGTGACCTTTATTGGCGATATTCCGGTTGAGCACAATATGTCCGTCGAGTATACCCCGCACAGCATCGGCAATGGGTTCATTCATATCGTCACCATCCACCAGCACTGTGTAAAAAGCGGTAATGGAACCTGTTGGCCCTGTTCCCGCCCGTTCCAGCAGCTTGGGCAGACTAGCAAATACGGAAGGAGTGTAACCTCTCATTGCAGGAGGTTCGCCTACCGCCAGCCCTACTTCGCGCTGTGCCATGGCGTAACGTGTTACCGAATCCATCATCAGCATCACATTCAGTCCACGGTCGCGGAAATATTCAGCAATCGTTGTGGCAATCAGCGCACCTTTGATCCGTATGAGTGCCGGCTGGTCGGATGTAGCAACAATAACTACTGAGCGCTGCAGACCTTCAGGCCCTAAATCACGTTCAATGAAATCCAGCACTTCCCTGCCCCGCTCACCTATAAGGGCAATCACATTCACGTCCGCCGAAGTATTGCGGGCGATCATGCCCATTAGAGTACTCTTACCGACGCCGGACCCTGCAAAAATCCCTACCCGCTGTCCTTTGCCGATCGTAAGCAGACCGTCGATCGCCCGGACGCCAATACTGATGGGCTCATGCACCCGGGGACGGTTCAGCGGATTGGACGGAATATTGAAGGTTGAGCTATGCGGCATCCGGGCTGGAATCAGTGAGCCGTCAAGCGGCTGGCCCAATCCATCCAGCACCTTGCCAAGCAGTTCGGAACCAACCTGAACGCTCAGCGGTTTGCCTGTACCTACAACATCACAGCCGGGGCCTATCGCCTGCAATTCTCCAAGAGGCATCAGCAGCACTTTATTATCGCGGAAGCCTACAACCTCAGCCTGCAGCGGCTTATTGCCTTTTGAAGGATAGATGTAGCAGACATCACCGATGCTGGCATCCGGCCCTTCTGACTCAACCATTAGCCCGATCACCTGGGTAACCTTCCCGTTAATTCTTACAGGATCGAAATTACGCAGCTGTTCTTTATATCGCCCACTGTCAAGCATCGCCTTCCCCATTTCTGTGCTCCTCGGTGTCCAATGCAATTCGAACCAGCTCTTTCTTGATTTCTGCAAGCTGAGTGTCGATTCGTGCATCAATGCTGCCGAAGGAAGAGCGGATCACACACCCAAGATCCTTAACTGTGGAATCAGGCAGGATTTGCAGTTCGGCCTGCGAATCCACCGCCAGCGCCAATTCTTCCCTGGCCGCATTGACGAAAGCGAACTGCGCAGGTGAAACGCAGAGGGAGATAAGTCCCTGCTCACGTTTGCGGGCCAGATTCTTGCGGATCAGATCCAGTGCGAACTGCGGTTCAACCGTCAGCTGCTTGTCCACAATTTTCTCGGCGATACTGCAGCTAAGCTCCACCAGGAAAGGTTCAGCTTCCTGAATAATGACGTCTCTCCCGCGGTATGCCTCTTGAAGAACATTACGTGCTTCCTCCATCATCTCCGCAAGCTTCTGCACCATATCCTGTTCAGCCTGTGTGACGCCTTCCTGATACCCTTGCTGAAACGCCTCCGCCTTGATAGCTTCTATAAGATGCTCATCCTGCTCCCTACGCTGCCGCCACCATTCCTCAGCTTCATTCCGTGCCGATTCCACAATATTCTCAGCTTCCTGCGATGCGTTCCGGACCTGTCCTTCAGCGAACTCCTGGGCGTCCTTCAGCATTTGCTTGCGTGCTTGCTCTGCCTCTTCACGGGCCGGGTCCTGATATTGAACCTCTCCTGATGCTGTTTCTTCGTGAGCCGGCTCTACAACAAGCCCTGCATGCTGCCTGGCTTGTTCCAGCCGCTTAAGCACATCTACGGGAACATATTGAGAATGTTTAATCAGCTTAGACAATGATGTCATCTCCTCCACCACGGGCGATGATAATTTCACCTGACTCTTCGAGTCTGCGGATCGTGCCTACAATGCGGGTCTGTGCTTCCTCAACATCACGCAACCGCACCGGACCCATATATTCCATTTCCTCGCGGAAGCTTTCGGCCATCCGTTTGGACATGTTGCGGAAAATAACATCGCGCACTTCTTCACTGGCCACTTTGAGTGCAAGCTGCAAATCCGCATTCTCGATATCTTTGATAATGCGCTGGATGGAACGGTTGTCGACATTGACAATATCCTCGAACACGAACATCCGTTTTTTGATCTCTTCGGCCAGCTCCGGATCCTGTATTTCCAGGGAATCCAGAATCGTACGTTCCGTCCCCCGGTCAACACCGTTCAGGATCTGTACGATAGATTCGATACCGCCTGCATTTGTATAATCCTGCGTTACTGTTGCAGAAAGCTTCTGCTCCAGCACGCGTTCGATTTGCGTGACGACCTCTGGTGAAGTACTATCCATAATCGCGATTCTTCTCGCAACTTCAGCCTGCTTCTCTTGTGGCAACGAAGAAAGAATGGAAGCTGCCTGCTCAAACTGCAGATAAGATAATACAAGGGCAATAGTTTGTACATTTTCATTCTGGATAAAGTTTAATATTTGATGCGGATCAGCTTTGCGTGCAAAATCAAAGGGTCTGACTTGCAGTGTTGCCGTCAGGCGGTTAATGACCTCCATAGCCTTGGTTGAACCAAGCGCTTTCTCCAGAATCTCCTTGGCGTAGTTAATACCGCCTTGAGAGATATATTCCTGAGCGAGGCATATTTGGTGAAACTCGGACATGATTGACTCTTTCTCGCCGCTATCCACCTTACGGACATTGGCTATCTCCAGAGTCAGTTGCTCAATTTCCTCGTCTCTTAGATGTTTGAATATTTGTGCCGATACCTCAGGGCCTAGTGTGATAAGCAGGATCGCCGCTTTTTGACGGCCGCTGAGACCCTGCTGGCTAGCTTTTGCCATTAGTTCACCTCTGTTCGTCTGCAAGCCATGTACGCAACAAGTTTACGAATTCATCCGGCTTTTTCTTCGCCAGACTTTCCAACTGCTTGCGAACCTGACTTTCATTCGTCACGCTCTCAAAGTTAATAGAAGGAAACTCGGTAGGAACCTGCAGCGGAATGTCTTCTTCCACTTCTTCTTCTTCTGTCTTCTTGCGGCTGCGGTAAATGAAGTATCCCCCGCCTGCGCCGACCAGCAATGCTGCCGCAGCAATGGCCCAAATCATCCACGTAGCAAGTCCGCCCGACCCTGTATCAGCAGCTGTATCTCCAAATTGTTGCGAGTATACCGAAACTTTTTTGGTCAAATCTGCGTCTGTATAAGTGACTCCTGAATCTGCTAGAGTAGCTCTTACAATATTGGTCAGAATATTCTTAATTGCTGCTGAAGTAGTATCATCTAAAATATTTTGTCCTGTAGGTGGTTCAACCGCAACATTTATGGTTAAATCTTTTACAGTATACGGGCTAGCGATAATATCCTTGGTGATCCGGTTCACTTCGTAGTTTCGGGTCTCTGATGATTCTTCAGATGTAGAAGCGCCTGTATTAGTTCCAGATGGATAACCTGAGACATCTTCTGAGCCCGTACCCGCAACGCCTCCGGTAGTATTTCCTTGCCCCGAATAGGAATTGCTGATAATCTGCGAACTGATTTCAATCCCTTTCATATTCTCTGTATCTACCGGAGTAACAAGGTCTTCTTTCCGGTTCTCTTTGTCAAAATTCAACTTAGAGAAGACAAGGACATCAACTTTATCCGGTCCTGTGAGCGTAGTTAGGAACTGTTTCACATTTTTCTTAACTTCTTCTTCAAATTTCTTTTGAAGAGCAAAGTTTTCTTCAACCTGGTTGGTAACCCCTGCCTGTCCGCCTTTAGCTGTCGGCATCAACTCGATCTCGTTATTTGCAATCGTGATGTTGTCAATCGGCAAATTCGGCACAGCAGTCTTTACAAGGTTGAAATAACCGTCAATATTGTCTTGTGATGGTCTAAATCCTGGATCAAAGGAAAGTACAACGGAAGCCGAAGCCTGCTCCTGACCCTCTTGAGCGGCAAAGACCGTCTCTTTGGGCAAATTAATCAGCACCTTAGCATCCTTGATTCCCTGCATCCGTCTCATCAGCTGTTCCACTTCACCATTTAGAGCATTGTTGTATTTAACATCAAACTCACTGTCCGTCGTACCGATCATCGACGAAGATTCGTCAAACACTTTATACCCGATGGAACCTCCCTGCACGATTCCCTGCGAGCCAATATCCACTTTAATGCGAGCGGCTTCTGTGCTTGGTACGGATATGCTGTGTCCATCCGGACTTAAACGGTATGAAATTCCTTTTGTATCCAGGTAAGTCATGACTCCAGCGGAGTCTGTGCTGTCCAGATCTCGAAATGCCACTTCATATTCCGTTTTCGAAAGCCTCATGGTCAAAACTACGATTATTAAAATAATGATAAACAATGTAGAAAAAAATAAAATCTTCTGTTTAGCGCTAAATCTGTTCCAATACTGAGTGATTTTCTCCCGGTACTGGGCCAATCGTTCATTCACAGTGTCACCCCATCCGAAACTAAGCTAAGGATTATTTAGATTTGAGTTCTCATAATTTCCTGATAGGCTTCGATCACTTTGTTCCGGACTTGTGTAGTCAGCTGCAAACTCAGCAATGCCTGCTGGGAAGAAATCAAAGCCTCATCAATGTTGACTTCTCCCAATACGAATTTATTATTCATATCCTTGGAATATTGCTCTTGCTCTGCCACTTGATTAAGTGCATCCTGCAGATAAGAACCAAAGCTTTGTTTGGAACCGCTAACCGCTTCTGACTCAGCAGCTACTGGCTTCATAGCAAGCGGTTGAACAGCTTGGGTTCCGATAGTTAAATTCTGTATCAACTGTTTTCCTCCTAAGATGTCATTTCAAAATTACCGTCCAATTTCAAGCGCTTTGCTTACCATAGCCTTGGACGCGTTCAGCATCGTAACATTAGCTTCATAGGAACGGTAGGAAGACAGCATATCCACCATTTCCTTCGTGACATCTACGTTAGGCATATACACATAACCTTCGGCATCCGCATCAGGATGGCTGGGGTTGTATACCGGCTTCATAGGTGAGGCATCGTCAATAATCGACTGTACCTTAACCCCTTCGCTTTCACCATTCATCTTAGCATTCAATATGTTGGAAAAACTTTTGTTCTCGGCTGTCTCCAGCACCACCAGCTTTCTCCGGTAAGGTACGGCTTTGCCGTCCACTACAGAGGCTCTGGTTGTTTCAGCATTGGCAATGTTGGAGGATATTACATCCATCCGCAGCCGCTGAGCGGTTAAAGCTGAAGCGCTTATTCCAAAACTGCTACCAAAATTCACTATTTGTTACCTCCCCTCAACTGCTGTGCGCATTTTAGTGATATCACTGTTTATCAGATGTACATAAGAGTTGTACCGAAGCTGATTCTCGGCGCTTAACGCCATCTCGCGCTCCATATCCACATTATTATCATTGTTGTTCATCGAGGTGGTGTGGTCTGTAGTGACTACTGCAGACGGAACGGCTGTAGCCGATCCGAATTGGAAATGGCGGGAATCCGATATCTTCGCGTTAAGCGTTGACTTCAGTCCATTTTCCTGTTGCCTAAGCAAACTTTCAAAAGAAACATCGGAGCGTTTGAAATTCGGTGTGTCGTTATTTGCCACATTGTTGGCCAAAACACTTTGTCGTTTATTGGCGGCATCAATGCCTGCCTGTAGTCTTTGAAAACTGACATTGTTTAGCAAACCCATGCAAATCCCCCCCTTCCAAAGCTATCATAATGAAAAGAATTCCACAACTTCTTCCGAAATCCTGCTACTTTCGACAAATAAAGCTAAATTTTTAACTTTTTTATGTGATGCAGGTCGAAATCTGTCGATGAAGATTTAAAATCTCAATCTCATATACATTGATTCTCTTAGAAATTGTATATTATTACAATAAGAAATAAGCCCTATCTTTTCTGAAAAGAGAGGGCTTAAAGCATGGTTTTTCAATTATTTACCTTTTTCGTTCCAATATTTAACTTTATTTAGCATATAGTGACATAAAAAGGTTGATTTCCACCGACTTTTGTCATGTCACTACTTCCATATACCTAATTTGAAGTAATTTTGGAGGCTGTCGGATTAGAGGATATACTGGCTTAAATCGCGGTCTTGTGCGATTTCTGACAGTTTTTCACGAACATATTCCGGAGTGATTACCATTGTTTCGAGAGTCAATTCAGGAGCTTCAAAAGATAGGTCTTCCAGCAGTTTCTCGAGAATGGTATGCAAACGACGCGCACCTATATTTTCCATGTTCTGGTTCACAGAGGCTGCAATTTTGGCAATTTCCTGGATCGCTTCCGGCTGGAACTCAATTTCAATGTTTTCTGTCTTGAGCAAATTAACATATTGTTTCGTCAGCGCATTCTCCGGTTCAGTCAATATGGAGACGAAATCCTCCAGTGTTAGACTGCTCAGCTCCACACGGATCGGGAATCGCCCCTGAAGCTCAGGGATAAGATCGGAAGGCTTCGCAATATGAAAGGCTCCCGCTGCCATAAACAGAACATAATCCGTCTTCACAGGTCCGTATTTAGTCATCACCGTAGATCCTTCGACGATAGGCAATATATCACGCTGCACCCCTTCACGGGAAACATCGGGTCCAGAACCTTTGCCCTGGCTGGCAACCTTATCGATTTCATCGATAAAAATAATACCTGACTGCTCGGCACGGGACACGGATTCCTGAATAACGTCGTCCATGTCAATCAGCTTGGCCGCTTCATCCTGAATCAGCACTTTGCGTGCTTCCTTGATCGGAAGCTTGCGTTTTTTGGTCCGCTTGGGCAGTAGACTGCCGAACATTTCCTGCATGTTCATTCCCATCTGGTCATTGCCTTGTCCGGCAAACATGTCCAGCATCGTAGGGGCGGTATCCTCCACGTCGATTTCAATGATGTCGTCTTCCAGCTGCCCTGCCAGCAGTTTGAATTTGACACCTCGCCGGCGTTCGCTGAGCGAACCATCCTCGGGCTCTTCCTTTGTATCTTCGGAGCTTGCGTTATTGCCGCCGAAAATCATTTCGAAGGGATTGCGCTGTGACTTGTTCTTGGAAGTAGACGGAACAAGAATCGAGACGATCCGCTCATTCGCCAATTCTTCAGCCCGGTCTTTCACCTTCTCTGTCCGCTCAAGCTTAACCATACGGATGGAGGTCTCCACCAAATCACGGACCATGGATTCCACATCGCGCCCCACATAACCAACCTCGGTAAACTTGGTAGCCTCTACTTTGATGAACGGGGCATTTACAAGCTTGGCAAGCCGGCGGGCGATCTCAGTCTTCCCTACCCCAGTAGGACCGATCATCAGAATGTTTTTTGGAACAACTTCATCCCGCAGCTCTTCAGCAAGCAAACTGCGTCGGTAACGGTTACGCAGTGCAACTGCCACCGATTTTTTTGCCTGCTTCTGGCCAACGATATATTTATCGAGCTCTGCTACGATTTGACGCGGTGTAAGCGATTGATTACCCATTATGACTTCCTCCCTCTTTCTGCGGCACCGTGCCTATAATTGTTCAACAATAATATTGGAATTGGTATATACACAAATCTCGGAAGCGATTTGCAGTGCTTCCCTGGCGATTTCGGCAGCTTCTAAATTCGGAGCATGGCGTTTCAGCGCACGTCCTGACGCCAGTGCAAAGTTGCCTCCGGAGCCAATGGCCAACACATCATCATCCGGTTCAATGATTTCACCGTTGCCGGAGATCAGCAGCATTCCCTCTTTATCCATCACAATCATTAAGGCTTCCAGCTTGCGCAGGATGCGGTCCTGGCGCCAATCCTTGGCCAGCTCCACTGCTGCCCGCTGCAGATTGCCGTGATGCTCCTCCAGCTTGCCTTCAAACTTCTCGAATAAAGTAATCGCATCGGCCACGGAACCCGCAAAGCCAGCGATTACTTGTCCTCTGTACAGGCGGCGGACTTTTTTAGCCGTCGTCTTCATGATGACACTTTCTCCAAAAGTAACCTGACCATCGCCGGCTATTGCCGCATGGCCATTATGTCTAACCGCACAAATTGTAGTCGCATGAAAGCTGGGTAACATGATTTTGCAACCTCCTAAAAGTTTTGTGGGATGCCACTTGCAAAAGAACGGCTTAACACACCCTAGTTTATGACGGGCTTGGTTCAGTGATCTCCGGTTCTGTGTAGGGAAGTCCTGTGCGGGCTGCGAAATCGGCAATACTGTCTAGTGCGCGGTGAGCCAGAAATTCATTTTTTTCCTTCTTGCTGCGGATTTTCTTCTCAAGCTTAGGAAGCAGGCCGAAGTTGGCATTCATTGGCTGGAAATGTTCTGGATCCGCGGAAGTGATGTAAGCAGGCATGCTGCCCAGCACACTGTCCTCCGGGAAGATCAAGCCCTCCTCGCCAAGCGCAGCTCTGGCCGCGTTAATTCCGGCGATCATTCCGGAAGCAGCTGATTCCACATAACCTTCGACACCCGTCATCTGTCCGGCAAAAAATAATCTTTCCTTGCCTTTCATCTGATAAGTCGGATGCAGCAGTTTGGGAGAATTAATAAAAGTATTGCGGTGCATTACGCCATAACGGACATATTCCGCATTCTCAAGACCCGGGATCAGCGAGAAAACGCGTTTCTGTTCCCCCCACTTAAGATGGGTCTGGAATCCAACCAGGTTGTACAGTGTACCTGCAGCATTATCCTGACGCAGCTGCACTACTGCATGAGGCAATTTTCCAGTGTGGGGATTCATGAGTCCTACCGGCTTCATTGGGCCGAACAACGCCGTTTGCTTGCCGCGCTTCATCATGATTTCAATCGGCATACAGCCTTCAAAATAAATCTCTTTCTCAAAATCTTTAAGTGCTGCGGTCTCGGCCGAGATCAGCGCATCATAAAAAACATCAAATTCCTCTTCCGTCATCGGACAGTTAAGATAGGCTGCTTCCCCTTTGTCATAACGGGAGGCCAAATACACCTTGCTCATGTCGATGGTGTCTTTCTCCACAATCGGCGCTGCAGCGTCATAGAAGTAGAAATATTCTTCACCGAGCAGCGCTTTAATCTCAGCAGATAAAGCCGGAGAAGTCAGCGGACCGGTCGCGATAACGACAATCCCTTCCTCCGGTATATGCGTAAGTTCTTCATTTATGACTTCCACCAAAGGATGATTGTGCAGCGTCGAAGTAATTTCACCCGAAAATCCGTCCCGGTCTACGGCAAGCGCACCGCCGGCAGGAACCGCATGACGGTCTGCAGCACCCAGGACCAGCGAATTCAACCGCCGCATTTCTTCCTTTAATACACCAACGGCATTACCAAGACCATTTGCACGCAGGGAGTTGCTGCATACCAGTTCAGCGAACTGATCCGTGTGATGCGCAGGCGTCTTTACAACAGGTCTCATTTCATATAGTCTGACCGGCACTCCGCTCGAAGCGATCTGCCATGCGGCCTCACTGCCGGCAAGACCGGCGCCTATTACTGTTACTTTAGCTGTTTCTGTCAATTTCCTTTCCTCCTGTAGCGACTATTATTCTGCTAATTCTTCGTTGTCCAATACAGCCTCTGTATGATCGCACGAGGTGCATTGCAGCTTGGTTCCTTGTTTGTTGCGCTTCTCAACCATCCAGGAGTTGCATACAGGGCATGGTTTAATGGAAGGTCTATCCCAGGAAACAAAATCACAGCCTGGATACTGATCGCAGCCGTAGAAGACGCGTCCCTTTTTGCTGCGCCGCTCAACAACCTTGCCTTCATGACATTTCGGGCAGTTTACTCCGATATCCTTCACGATCGGCTTGGTATTGCGGCAATCCGGAAATCCTGAACATGCCAGAAATTTCCCGAAACGCCCCAGCTTGTAAACCATCGGCTTGCCGCATTTCTCGCAGAGCTCGTCGGAGACCTCATCTTCAATCTCGATCTCTTTCATTTCTTCTTCCGCGAAGATTAGCCGTTTCTCGAAAGACTCGTAAAATTCGGCAAGCACCTTCACCCAATCCTCCGCGCCTTCTTCTACATGGTCAAGATCCCCCTCCATATGTGCTGTAAATTCCACATCGAGAATTTCGGGGAAAAACTCCTCCATCTGCTCTATAATCAGCTCACCAAGTTCAGTGGGCATAAATTTCTTCTCTTCAATAGCCACATAACCACGCTTCTGGATCGTTTCCAGCGTTGGTGCATAGGTACTTGGACGCCCAATACCCAACTCTTCCAGCGTCTTAACAAGACGTGCTTCTGTATAACGCGGTGGAGGCTGAGTGAAATGCTGTTTGGGTTCAATGTCCTGTTTAGTCAGATCATCTCCGGCTTTGAGCGGAGGCAGAAACTTCTCTTCATCTGTTGTTCCATCATCATTTCCTTCTACATAAACCTTCATAAAGCCCGGGAAAGAAACCTTTGAGCCTACGGCTCTGAAGACAGCATCGCCTGCGGCGATATCCACGGAGAGCGTATCCAAGAGCGCAGAAGCCATTTGACTGGATACAAAACGCTCCCAGATCAGCTTATACAAGCGGAATTGATCGCGGCTCATATATTCTTTTACGGTCTCCGGCTCGCGGAATGCTGAAGTAGGGCGGATCGCTTCATGCGCGTCCTGCGAACCTGCGGCTTTTTTGGAATACTGGCGAGGCGACTCCGGCACAAACTTCTCACCGTATTTTGCCCCAATCAGTTCCTTGGCTTCATCTTGTGCCGTTGTGGACAGCCGGGTGGAGTCAGTACGCATGTAGGTAATTAAACCGACGGTGCCTTCTTTGCCCAGTTCCACACCTTCATAGAGCTGCTGTGCCACGGACATCGTCTTGGCCGCACGAAAGCCCAGTTTACGTGCAGCTTCCTGCTGCAGTGAACTTGTCGTAAACGGTGCAGAAGGGTGGCGCTGCCTCTCCTTCTCTTTCACTTCATTTACTTTGAAAGCGGCGTCCTTGATAGCTTCCAGAACTTCCTGAACATCGCTTTCCTGGCCCAGCTCTTTTTTCACTCCGTTCAGCTTATGAAACTTCGCTTCAAAACTGGAGTCACGAATGCCAAGCTTTGCGGTGATGCTCCAATATTCAGTAGGGACGAAAGCGGAAATTTCATTCTCCCGGTCCATAATGATCTTGACTGCAACCGATTGAACGCGTCCGGCCGACAGGCCTTTTTTGACTTTCTTCCATAATAGTGGGCTAATCTTGTAACCGACAAGGCGGTCAAGAATCCGCCGGGCCTGCTGTGCGTTCACAAGATCCATGTTGATTTTGCGGGGTGTCTTAAAAGCATCCTTGACTGCTTGTTTGGTGATTTCATTAAAAACAACACGGCACTCCTCGGTATTATCCAAATCCAGCGCATGCGCCAGATGCCAGGCAATGGCTTCACCTTCACGGTCCGGGTCAGCCGCCAGATAGACTTTTTTCACTTTTTTGCTGGCGTCTTTGAGTTCCTTCAATATGGAACCCTTTCCGCGGATCGTGATATATTTGGGACTGAAATCATTCTCTACTTCCACGCCAATCTGGCTCTTTGGCAAATCTCTGATATGTCCCATTGAGGCCTTTACGATATATTTACTGCCTAAATATTTGCCGATGGTCTTCGCTTTTGCAGGCGATTCGACGATAACTAATGCATCCGCCATAGGTTGTTCCTCCTAAAAGTTTTGTAAGCATAAGCTTCCTGGAACTGCTTCGGGCATATCTGAATCCGAAAGCGTACGCTTAACACAATCTCTTCTATATTAAATTACCTTATAAATTGCACCCGGTAATTGTGTTACCGCTTTTTTTATGATTAAAGATAACAGAACTGAATGCAAATGTCCAAAATCCCATCTCGTTCTACCCAACAGCTCATCCAACGTAAATGGGCCTTGATGCAGTATATGGTATAGGTGAGACTCCTCACTTGTCAATTTCTTTTCTGCCGACTTGTCCCCGTTTTCAAGGTTAAAGAGCTCATTCTCTCTCTGTTCCACCGACTTTACAGGCAGATAGAATATGTATTCTTCCACGATGTCGTGAGCACATGTCACTAATTTTGCCCCTTGTTTGATCAGGTCGTTCGCACCCCTGCTTTTGGGTGAAGTCACTGGACCCGGCACGGCAAAAACATCTCTACCGGCCTCCAGGGCGGCATCGGCAGTAATTAGCGAGCCACTGCGGCTGTCCGCCTCTACGACCACCGTCCCAAGGGCAAGGCCGGCAATAACCCGGTTGCGCTGTGGAAACAAGCCTGGGTGGCTTTTAGTGCCAATTGGATATTCGCTGATTACAAGTCCATCCTGTGCGATTTGATGTTCCAGTTCCCGGTTCTCTGAGGGATAGACCTTATCCAGTCCTGTCGCGACCACCGCAATCGTACTCCCGCATCCACGAAGGGCCGCTTCATGGCATACACTGTCGATCCCCCGGGCCAGTCCGCTGACCACAGTAAGGCCTGCCCCGCTCAGCTGCTCTGAGAGCGTCTCCCCTACCTTACGGCCATATGCCGTAGGCACACGGGTACCAACCATGGCAATCGCCGGGCGGGAGGCCAGGGTGAGGCTGCCACGATAGTAGAGCACCCATGGGGGCTGCGGCGTCTCTTTCAGAAGCCCGGGATACTCGTCGTCGAGCAAAGTTACCATTTCCACTCCGCTTTCTTTCATTAGAATGTGACGATGGTGAATCCACTCGGAAGTATATACCGCTTCGAGGCGCTGCGACATTTTCCCGCTGATTCCGACACGTTCCCAATCACCGGCACTACAGGTAAAAGCCAAATCCGTTAACATACCCGCTCGACGAATTTTGTCGATACTCTTCCAGCCGATGCCTTCCACTTCATTTAATCCAAACAACAAATATCGCGAATCCATATGTAAATTCTCCCTCTTGAGGAAGGTCAGCCTTCCCTATTTTGTGATACCTGTGTCAGAAATGCAAGTTACAGTTCCTTAAACGTCTATACGGCAGCAGATTTGTACGCAAAAAAAGCAACCTTTTATCCCCATGAACAGGAACAAAAGGTTGCTTACCTTTGAACATATTATACACGATGCCCTGCTAAAGAACATACGTATGCTGATAAATATAATAGTAGAAACTTAGCTTCCGGTAAAAGCGCTCAGAATGCCGCGCTCTTCCAGCACACTTACAAGTGTTGAGCCCATTTCTGCCGGAGTAGGAGCCACCTTAATACCGCAGGATTCCAGCACGGCAATTTTTTCGCTTGCCGTCCCTTTTCCTCCGGAAATAATCGCACCTGCATGGCCCATTCGTTTGCCTGGAGGTGCAGTAACCCCACCGATGAAACCAACTACCGGTTTGGTCATATTTTCCTTAATCCATACAGCAGCTTCTTCCTCCGCCGTACCGCCGATTTCTCCGATCATAATGACCGCCTTGGTTCCCGGATCCTCATTAAAAAGCTTGAGAATATCAATAAACTCCGATCCCTTAACCGGATCTCCGCCTATCCCTACTGCCGAAGACTGGCCGATGCCGCGCTCAGTTAGCTGATGCACCGCCTCATAGGTCAGAGTTCCGCTGCGTGAGACAACCCCTACGTACCCCGGAGTATGGATGTAGCCCGGCATAATGCCGATTTTACACTCTCCCGGTGTAATAACACCCGGACAGTTCGGACCAATCAGAACCGTAGAACGACCTTCCATATAACGCGATACTTTCACCATATCCAGTACCGGGATGCCTTCTGTAATGCAAATAACCAGTTCCAGCCCTGCATCCACTGCTTCCATAATGGAATCGGCAGCAAACGCCGGTGGCACATAAATTACACTCGCAGTTGCCCCGGTCGCTGCCTTGGCTGCTATCACCGTATCAAATACAGGAAGGCTGACCTCACTGCCGTTCTCCAGCGTGATGTTCACCGTCGTGCCGCCTTTGCCCGGTGTAACCCCGCCCACCATTTGCGTACCGTAATCCAGCGCTCCCTTGGTATGGAACAAGCCCGTTGATCCTGTTATGCCCTGCGTGATGACTTTCGTATTTTTATCTACAAGAATGCTCATGTTTTAGGTCACATCCCTACTTAGTTTGTCGAATACGAGCACTGGCGCTCAAAGGCCCAGCCGCGATTACACAAGAGCAACAATTTTGCGGGCACCGTCCGCCATGGAGTCGGCAGCAACGATATTCAGTCCGGAACCGGCAAGAATCTGCTTGCCCAGTGCCACATTGGTTCCCTCAAGACGCACTACGAGCGGTTTGGTCAGACCAAGTTGCCGGGCCGCTTCCACGACACCCGTGGCGATAACATCGCAGCGCATAATTCCACCGAATATATTGACGAAAATCCCGTTCACTTTATCATCGGACAAAATGATTTTAAAAGCTTCGGTAACCTTCTCAGTCGTCGCACCGCCCCCTACATCCAGGAAGTTGGCCGGTTCGCCGCCGTAATATTTAATGATATCCATTGTAGCCATCGCAAGTCCCGCACCGTTGACCATACAGCCGATGTTGCCGTCAAGGGCAATATAGCTGAGATCGTATTTCGAGGCTTCAATTTCCTTCTCGTCCTCTTCATCAAGGTCCCGCAGCTCCAGAATATCCTTATGCCGAAACAATGCGTTAGAGTCAAAATTAAGCTTGGCATCCAGAGCCATTACATTCCCGTCAGCTGTAACGACCAGCGGATTAATCTCCGCAATGGAGCAATCCTTATCCACAAAAGCCAAATATAGCGCTTGCATGAACTTGACAGCCTTATTCACCAGTTCTGTCGGAATAGCAATGCTGTACGCCAGTTTGCGGGCCTGGAAAGTCTGCAAGCCTACTGCAGGATCAATGATTTCCTTGAAAATCTTTTCCGGATGAGTGGCCGCTACCTCCTCAATTTCCGTGCCGCCTTCTTCAGAAGCCATCATGACCACCCGGCCGGAGCCACGGTCCACAACGATTCCAATGTAATATTCTTTCACAATCTGGCAGCCTTCTTCAATCAGCAGCCGCTTTACAACCTTGCCTTCAGGACCGGTTTGATGGGTCACCAGTGTCTTGCCAAGAATCTCTCCGGCATAAGACCGGACTTCGTCAAGCGACTTCGCTACCTTCACACCGCCGGCTTTTCCGCGTCCGCCTGCATGAATCTGCGCTTTTACCACCACTACCGGTGTACCCAGCGATACTGCAGCTTCTACTGCTTCCTCCACTGTATAAGCTACTTTTCCGTTCGGTACGGCTACGCCGTACTTCTTAAGTACTTCTTTTCCCTGATACTCGTGGATATTCATACCGGAAGCCTCCTAAAGTGTTGCGGTGGCTTAAACAGGCAGCCTGCAGCCATTCCGCTTTCCGTTTTGATTGTCCAAAGCCGGGTCCAGACCGGTTTATTGCTACATATTCCGGCACAAGCAGAAAACCTAACCACATCTAATAGAAACGGCGTGGCTTCTGCCAGTGACACAAGCTTTGAAATACAGATTTTCATCTATATTTAGCTATATGTCAGAAAAGGAAACCCAGAATATTGTAACATGTTTTAAAAGCGCTTTCCTCAAAAACTTTCACTATTTGCACACACATTTTCGCTTGATTTCATGCCGGAATGCGAACGATTATATTGACACAGCTTTCAAGAGCTATTTAGAGGCATTAATATTAGCTTCGTGTACACGAGCCAGAAGGTCTTTAAACTGGCCCAGCAGAGCAACAAATTCATCTGCCGACAGCATCGTTCCTTCCGCCATTTTCCCCGGAATGCATGCCGCTTCACCCTGCAGTGCCCAGCCCTTTTCTGTCAGGGAAATCAGAACCTTCCGCTCATCCTGCAAGGAACGCTCACGCAGAATCAAACCTGCTGCCTGCAGCCGTTTCAATAGCGGCGTTAAGGTGCCGGAGTCCAAAAAGAGGGCTTCGCCCAGCTCTTTAACCGTACACTGCTGTCTTTCCCAAAGCACGATCATCACAAGATACTGGGAGTACGTTAAACCAATCTTGTCCAGGTGAGGCTGGTACAGCTTCGTAAATTCGCGCGAGCAAGCATAGATGGTAAAACAAAGTTGATTATCAAGCATTAGCTCAGGAGTTGTCGTTGTCTTTTGCATTTCTTCTTCACCTGCCTTTATGACATTATTTTATCACAATTCATCAGTAATATCATGTTAATAGCGAAAAATAGATTGACTATTATTTTAATTGTGTTAAATTAAGTCGTGTACAATATATCATCAAATGAACGGGAGCGGATAATAATGATGACTATTCAACAAAAAATGTATGAAACTACAGTTAAAGCAGTAGGCGGAAGAAACGGAACTATTGAGTCGGAGAACCCTAAGCTGGCGCTTACGATCAGCACTCCCCGCGAAATGGGCGGCGCCGGCGGCGAAGGCACAAATCCTGAGCAGCTGTTCGCTGCCGGATATTCCGCTTGTTTTGACAGCGCTTTGAACATGGTGGCCCGGATGGGCAAAGTGAAAATTGAAGGCAGCGAAGTTACCGCTACTGTAAGCTTCGGCAAAGTTGAAGACGGGGGTTTCGGCATCGCTGTGAAGCTTGATGTTCTGGTTAAAGGCGTTGACCATGAAACTGCAGCCCAGCTTGTAGAAGCCGCCCACGGTGCCTGCCCATACTCCCGCGCTACCCGCGGCAACATTGAAGTGGAAATAAACGTCCTGTAAAGAATCTGCGTTTTTCCAATCATTCTCGGAATGAGAACAGAACAAGCCGTCCATTGGCTAAGGGCGGCTTGTTTGCCGTTAATATATATCATCATTCGTAATAGACTATATACTATAAATCGCTAGTCCTCTGTCATGATCTGCCTGTCCAGATTGCGGTACTGCACCGCCTCCGCCAGATGTGCAGAGACAATGTTTACGGATCCTTCCAAATCGGCAATCGTCCGGGCCAGCTTAATAATCCGGTCATGGGCCCGCATGCTTAAGCCGAGACTTTCCAGAATGGTATGCAGCATCAATGTGCCTTCCCTGCCCAAACCGGCATACCGGCGCAGTGCCGCACCGGATAGTTCACTGTTCCAGGATATTGGCAGAGCCTTATATCGCTCTGTCTGAATAGCCTGGGCTTTCAGAACCTCTGCGCGCATCTCTGCCGAAGATAATGAAGGCCCCTCACCGCCCCAATCCTTCGGACGGGGAACATCCACCTGCATATCAATCCGGTCCAGCAGCGGTCCGGAAATCTTAGAGCGGTATTGTGCAATCCTCGCAGGACTGCAGGTGCATCTCTGCTGCAACCCTCCGCTTCCCAAATACCCGCAATGGCATCCGTGAAGATAACACCTCTGGAATTTCTATATTGCAACGGAAACCTATGCTATTGACTCAAATAGATAACGTGATACCAACTAAAGCCGGCAGTAGAATACGACAAGGTAGAATTAACAAAGATTTACTAATTGCCGAAGTGGCCAAGGAGATTGGAATATCCCCCACAGCACACTCTTATATAGAAAGAAATATTCACGCCCCTTCTCTCCCTACCTTAAAAAAGCTATCAGCACTTTTGGATCTCCCTATCTCATACTTGGGTTGCTTTGAAAACTTACCTGAGCGAACTTTGGGTGAACGGATCAGAAAGGCTCGTGTTTATAACGGCATGACAATTAGGGGGCTTGCGGTCTGTTTTTGCGTAGATGCGAAAACTATAACAAACTGGGAAAATGATCGACATAAACCGTCTTGCATTAAGATGAAGGAAATAAATCAATACCTTTCGATATTACAAAGTTAATGGCTTGAAATAACAGTCTGTGGACAAAAAGAAAAAGACCATAGCAATATAGAAAGCGAAACCCCGCGAGAATAACTGCCAGCAACGTTTCGCTTTTTTTGTAGTAAATATTCCCTTATTCTGATAGACTACTCCCAGAACTACTCTGGGGGGATTTTATGAAGAAAAGAATTGCTTTATCAATGATTTTGTCGGTTTTACTGATTTTGCTTCCTGTTATCGCCAATGCGCATCCCGGAAGAACTGATTCAGACGGCGGACATTATTGTAGAACGAATTGTGCCAAGTGGGGACTACAGGACGGAGAATATCATTATCACAATGGTGGAAAGTCCAAGTCAACTCCGGCCGCCACTGCAAAACCTACAGCGAAGCCAAAACCAACAGCAAAACCAACTGTCCAACCGGCGCCAGCGCTTGCATTACCTAAAAAACAAAATGCCGGCACGCTGCAGGTTTATTTTTTTGATGTGGGACAAGGTGACTCTACTCTAATCCGTACTACAAAAAATCAATACATACTTATTGATGGGGGCAACAATAACCAGGGTAAAAATGTAGTGAAGTACCTCAACGCGCTTGGGGTAAAAACACTTGATGCCATGGTCGCTACACATCCCGATGCGGATCATATTGGTGGGCTGGACGACGTGCTAAAGGCTGTGGATGTGAAGTCTGTATATGCGCCTAAGGTTTCACACACTACTGAGACATATAAGGATTTTCTGACAGCAGTTAAAAATGAAGGTCGTACTATCAAAGCAGTGACTAAAGGAGTTTCTATTCCCTTAACTGGTGTTGAGGCGAAGTTCCTGGCACCTATTAATTCTTACGGGGATAATCTTAACGATTGGAGCGCCGTCTTAAAGGTTACTTATAAAAATAAGTCCTTCCTATTCACCGGTGACGCTGAGAAGGCTTCTGAAAATGATATGCTTGCGGATGGTTTGAATTTAAAAGCTGATGTATTAAAAGTCGGCCATCACGGTTCGAATAGTTCAACCAGCAAAGCGTTCCTTGACGCCGTCAAACCACAGTACGCAGTAATTAGTGTAGGTAAAAACAATTACGGCCATCCGGATTCCGGCATTCTGGCCAGATTAAAAAATGCGAATGCTTCTGTGCTGCGGACGGATCAGAAAGGAACCATTACTGCAATTAGTGATGGAAGCAAAATCACCTTTACGACAACCAAGGGGGCATCCAAATGAGAAAGGGCATAGTCGATCGCTTCGAGGGTGAATGTGCTGTTATTGAGTTTGACGGAAAGACTGAAGACATACTAAAGTCTGAGTTGCCAGAAGAGGTTAAAGCTGGGGACACCTTAATTTTTGAAGATGGTGCGGTCACAATCGATAAAGAGGAAACGACTGCACGGAAGAATGAAATAGATAATTTAATGGACGAATTATTTGAAGAATAATATTAATGCCCCGGGAACTCACGCCGGGGCATTTTTTTTATGTAATCACCTGTATTACACCATCTATCTTGATCCAACTATAATCATACTCCATTTGCAACTTGATCTGTCTCAACTGCCGATCTACAGCCAGCACTACTCCTCTGACTTTAATGTCCTGCACCGGATCAAACATCGTTACAGTGATTTGCTCCCCATATCGTTTTGAGTAAGCGAGAACCTGATCAATCAACTCCAACTCCTGGGCATCCAGCACAGGCTTTTTCCGATCTCTCCATTGTTGCTCCCGCTCATCGCTAATGATCCGTAGCTTGTGCTCTGGTGTCATCATACGGCTGCAGTCAAATATACTCTCAAGTTTCTTCATGATGTCTGCCCACCTCCTAATAATACTGCCAATAATCCGTATTGCCCTGCTCATTTCCTCGCCCTGACCGCTGTACGCCTACTTGTGGCGCGTCATGTGATGGGTTGTCCCGCTCCCACCCTTCTATGATCACTGCCCTTTCTGGCGGCATGTCCGGCTGCCACTGGATATAGTTTTCCTTAGCCAAAACCGCAAGTCCTTCTTTGATTGGCACAGGGGTTCTCCCGCTCAACCTTTCCAACTCCGGCAATCCCGGCAACGTCCCAAAGTGACGCTGATAGTGCGTTAAGATCAATAACAGTTTGCGCGGTGTATCATCAAGCATCGTCCACACCTCCAAAATAAGAACATTTGTTTGTATTATATCTTCGTTAAGAAGGATAGGCAATAAATTAATCATTTCTACTATTTTCCAATCAATAATGGGTGTTATTTCCTATTTTTTCATATTTAATAATACTTATGTATCATTTTTATTTTTCTTCCTTTTTCTACAATTTTCCCCTTACTTTTCACTATCCTTTGTGTAAAATTGTCATATCGATTAAGTTTGTACATTTAACTTTATCGAAAAACTTTAGTAGGAGTGATTATTTTGAAAAGAAATGTCAAGAAAATTACATCTTTGTTGTTTGGTTTTACTTTATTATTCAGCTCATTTAGCACCTTTGCCTCTGCTGCTCCTAGTAATTCCAGTATTATATTGGATAATAGTTCACGAATTATTAGTCCTGCAGGAATTTCTAATATATCACCGTATGATTTAGCCCAACTAGCTTTAGCAAATACAGGTAATTTTGGATACCTGAATGATACCGTTCCTTCGTCTACCGTCCATGAAGCAGCACAGATTTTTGTTGGGCCTGGCTCAACAGTGAAGTTGGAATCGGGAGGTTTTTGGTACTACAGTAAAGATGGTTTAAGAAGAGTAAGAACTGGTGCAAAATACTTAATCGCATACCAAGCGAATTTTGAAAAGTTTTCTCAGACAGGGTACAATGGTTTTCATCAAACATCGAATTATCATGTTAATGTATCTAATATGGATTAAAATCACTCCTAAACAAGATATGAATGGAGATTGTTATGATTCGTCCGATTCTCAAAGAAGCTCACTTTTATGAAACGCCTGAAGAAAACAAAGATTTTTGCGTATCAGTTGTTCTAGATGTTGGATCAGAAGAAGTGCATGGTACTGATCAATTCTATGCTACGGTAGCAAATGCTAATGGACTCAGAGATTTTTTTATTGGCGAAATTGTAGTTCCTATTCGTGGTTTACTTCTTATCAAATCTTTTGACATCTCATTAATAAAATCTGAAATCCAAAAAATTTTGGACAAATGTTCTAAAGACACTTGGGAGGAAACGGCTAAATCAATCAACAGATATTTCCCTTGGGAATTTGACGAGATAAAATGGAAGTGAGTAGTGAGCAGATGTAAACAAAGAATAACCCGTCAGGCTTAGCCCGGCGGGTTATTTTATGTATGCTCTAAATTCAAATCGTTCACGCATGAACCAACTGCCGGCTACCCTGATCGACTCCGGTGTGTGTCCCTCCTCGATCCCCCCGTAATCTATCAGGTGACCGATTGGGTCTGGATCTTCCCGGTACCAGACAGATACCTTAGATTGCGCAAGGGCAGCAGTCAGGAAGTCTATATCGTTCTTCAGAACTTTGTATGTTGTGCTCATTTCGCCCTCCAAACATATTACCTTGAATATGTCTTGGTTCTAATCTAATCGGACCTTATCCGAAATCACAAGGAAAAATGTAGCCAGTGGACCACAAAGCAAAGAAAGTAAAAACCAATTTAGTCCACTCCTGTTTTTCCCTTGCGCCAGTCCTGCATTAATTAGAGCCAGCGTCCCCCAACCCACAAAATAACCGTTATCCATCCCACACACAACCTTTCGATTTCAAACTAAATAATTTCAATATATTTCATTTGGAACATTATGTATATGAACTCTATACCCTTGGCAAGGAAAACTTTCCTGAACAGCAAAAGAGCCGTCCAGGTTATCCCTGCGGCGGCTCTGCTTGTTTACTCCAATACCCATCAAAAATCCGATCATACGCCCTTACTACTGGTTCCAAGTCTTCCAACGTAAGGTTACGGCGGACAAGCATAAAGTGCGCCGTGAAATTTGCTACGTAATTGTTCGCCGCACTAACCAAATCTTTAGGATCGTCTGATGCTGCCATTTTTAAAATCGCTTGATAATGGTGTTCTTCCCAATTTTCAATCATTATTGTTCCTCCTTTGGCGGCTCTGCTACATGTTCCAATATATCCCCTACACTTACTCCAAGAAACGTACACAGCTTGTCCAGCGTGTCCAAATCAACACGCTTGGATGTGTCATGATATAGCCCGGACACGGTGTTGATCGCCAACCCCGTTCCACGGACAACATCCCTTACTTTTAGACGATGTCGTCCCATTATTTCACTCAAATTATTTTTGATCATGTACAAGCCTCCTTGCAATCAATATACACTAGTTAATTCAAAGTATCAACATGCTAATATTTTATATTGACTTTTGTATTATGAAGTGGTATATTTATATCAGGAAGTTGATACAAATCACTTCCAGAAAGGAGAGAAGATATGAAAGATTGGGTACAACTCCTGACAGCAGCCATCCAGTGTTACACCGCTTACCTGCTGCTAAAGGACAAAAAGAAAGGAACCAAAAAACGCCGCGTCCCACGCAAACGTAAATAGGTTCCCGGAGGGTAGGGGTCACACCCCCTGCTCTCCACCCAATCATAACAAAATGGCAATTGGAATGCCAACACTATAAATGTGCCGGCGGGCATACGCGGGAGGGATAAGGGATGGAAAAAACGCGATATGTAGTAAGTCCTTATAGTTACATGGGGGACAGCAGCCGCCCACGCACTTACTCAGTGTGGGATACGGTAACCAAAGAATGGTCCGGCGATTATGTTGGCAATAAAGCTGAAGCGCAAGAGGAAGCTGACAAATTAAACTACAAATACTTCGAATGCCCGCAATGTAATTTCATTCAAGTTGAAGAGGCGACAGTAGATTACGTAAAGTGCGACCGTTGTAATCACATCTATTAACACGGGGCTACGGCCCCTCTATAGGAACGGAGAATGAATATGAGATTCACACCTAAAGAAAAGCTTGCAATACAACTGGCGCTGGAGCAAAGAGTTTTTAACTTGGAACGGAATGTAGCTGACTGGGAAGGCGAAGACGTTGCAGAGGACTGCAAAGATTTATTGGTAGAAGCTAAGTCAGCATTGAAGAAGATCAAGGAGGGATAAAATATGTTGAGTGTAATCACTTGGGTTGTCATTGCTGCTGCACTGGTTATCTCAATCGCAGCATTGATTAAATCCCGCCGGCGTTGAAGTACAGGAACAAAAAAACACCCCGCCAGCCAGTGAAGGTTGACGGGGTGTTTTGCCGATGCTATCGGACTGCATGCTCGGTGCTTCCGATTCGTGTAAGAACACATTACCACGGATTGAGACATTCTGTAAACGACAAAAAGCCCATTATCCGAAGCCAGTGGGCTTTACTAATTGCAAAGATTTATATTATGCTGAGCATATCAATAAGGGCGTATTTAGGCGGTGCTGACCGTCTCCAAAGCTGAAGATGACCTGCCGCATAGATTACAGCCGGAGGGCTTTAACCTTGGAGGAGTTATGAGAGAATTACCGATTACGGGAGATTTAAACGAACTTAAGCCCGGAATGTACCGCTGTACACTGAACGTAACCAACCTGCCTGCATATATTACCGCCGTACCCGGTTACATGGATCAGCAATGGACGACGGACCATCACGGAAGGGTATGGCAGCGACAGACAGCCTATGACGATAAGGGTAAACTAGAATGGACCAGGCTGCGGGAATTAGTAAATGGAACCTGGATAGATTACCCTGATATTTTTTAAATGCAAACAAAAAAGCCCTACAGACCATTACGGCCTGCAGGGCTTATCATAATCCCAAACGCTTGTGATTTTACTTTTTATCCGTGTAACCCTTGCCTGCTTCCGGATTGCTCACGATCCCCAGCACTACCAGCACACCCAGCACGGCATTCACCGCCGCAGTAACCTCGTCATACTTCTCCGGGGCAAACTCCACGCCGAAGATTACACCAACGGTCTGCACGCCCAGTAGCACGGCTGCCGTCAAAGATACCCACAATCCATAGTTACGCCATTTGCTTTTCATTATTTATCCCCCTTACTGGTGATTGTCATTGTTTTGGTTTTAGCGTCATAGTCCACCTTAGCCCCTAAAGCCTCTGCTACGGCCCGTGCTGGTGTATAAGTAACACCTTCATCAGCTACGCCGTCTGCCACCTTCTTGCCGTTCACAAGTACACTCACGACTACATCTTTCTTCACTTCGTCCGCCTCCTTGGTTATTAATGCATTATATAACCGGCTCCATGGGAATTTAGGTCCGGGGCAATATGGTTTACGCTTTGGATCAACCTGAAAATGTCCGATCACATGCCGTTCGTCCAGCGCTATAGGCTTGCCGTAGATCCGTTTCACTTCGTCGCTGATATATTTGTGCAGCCAAACCGTAGCCACAAACTGTGCCTCTGTCAGCGCACCGTCTGTGCCCTCGTGTTCTATGCTGACCGTGTAGTTATTCGGATTGGTCTTAGGGTGCTCCTTAATGATGGCTGCCGTTGCCTTTGAGATATTTGCAATGGATAATCCATTTGCCCAGGCTTTGCGCTCAATGGACACGTATTGATGGATCTCTCCGGACTTTGACACCCCAAAATGTGCGCTGCTCTGGACATTGCCGGTGGACGTAAACCAGGCATCCATACTGCTCATTGTGCCGCCGCTGATATGGTCCACAATCGCAATTGGCACATGACCATCTCGGCTGCTGCTGTTGGTTGCCTTGTTGCCCTTTTGAATGATTTTCATTGTCCATTCTCCTCCTTGTTCTTGATGGCCGGGAACACAACAAAGAGATCTTGCCTTTTGGTGTACATGAGAACAGTCAGAATCAGCAGCCCCAAAGTTGTGCCTACTTGCGCTGTCGCCCATGCCTGAGACTTGAGAGCAGCGTATACGGCATCCCCTGCTGTTACCTTGCTGAAGCGAATCCAAAAAGCTACGGCCATTTTAACCGTATAAGCTCCCAGGAAGAAGAATGCCGCAAGCATAAACAGGCTGACCACCCGGGCACGAAATCTCTTCCGGAAGTATAAAAAAAGCGCGGCTATAAGCAGCAGCGCACAAATAAATGAAATCCCATATGCAATTAACAACAAGATATCAATGCCCCCCATGATTAACACCCCGATCATAAATTAAAAATTCAGCAAATCCGTTATTCGCAATTTCATCCTGAATCTCTTTGGATGCGTCCTTGTATCGGCGTATAGAGACCGAAACCCGGCCCGATGCTCGATGTAGCTCTCTCTCTTTGTCGCGGTACCGGGGGAATATTCGTTTGATCCAATTACTCAACACGTTATCCTCCCCTATCCTCATCATTGCCGCTGACTGCAGCATGATCAATTTTCAGCCTCTGCAGCACTTCCAGCGTTGGAGCCATAAAGTCGGCTCGCTCTTTGTCCAGAATCGCCTGCAGCCGGTCCCGGTCCTCTTCGGCGCGGTCCAGCAGCTCGCGTGGCACTAGATTACCTTTTACGATGGACCGAACCAATGTAATCACGATAATCAGTAAAATTAGCGCTACGATATAGGCCAGGCCGTACTTGTCCGCCAGCGGCAGCAGCCTTTCAATGTTTGTTATGTCAGTGCTTCCCATTCCCCCGCTCCCCTCTGTCTCTAATGTAAACAGCCCCCGGATCAACTCCGAGGGCAAAATAAAAACGCCTACTATGCGGCGCTCGTTTTAATCTCTTTAGCTTGATCTTCTGTAATCTTTTTAGCAGCCACAAATACTTGGACCTGCTCAACGGTATAACGGCCAGCTTCAAAATGCCGCTTAATCAGTGCGTACCAATCCATATTAGATAACACCTCCTTCCACGAGGCTCAGGAGTAGGGAGGCTGAATCTTTTTCAGCCTGATCCAATCGTGCCTGAGTCTGAGCAAGTTCTAAGGCCATTCCCGCAGTCTCCGTTTCTGCGAGGGCTATCCGCTCCGTGAGTGGCTTTTGGTAGACTGGTTCCGTAGGTTCCTCCGGGTCAATAGGACCATAGTTAAACTCCAGCTTCTCCGTTTCTGGATTCACGCGAATTCTTCCTCTTGATTCTAAAAACTCGGTAGCATATTGACCATACTCTAATTCTATCAATCCAACTGTTTCCTCTACGCGCTCACTCAGGACCTTATAAGATGCAAAATCTTGCTCGCGGGTTGTCTCAACAACAGCACCTGCTCTTTCACCAGTGTTAAGAATTACATTTCCTGTTGCTTTTTCGTAATAAATTTTAGTTCCAATTTTCATATTTATATCCCCTTATTTTTATTCTGTTGCCCGCCATGTGACTGTAAATCCGGCAGAAAACGGTACCTCACAGGTAAAGCCCCCAGCAAAAACTGAACTTTGACTAAAAGTTGAAGACATCGGCACGGTTTGATTTGCGTTTGTTATACAAGCATACCACTGTCCATATGAGTAGCCTACACGGGTATGATCATTACCATTACTAAAAGCTAACTGTATCGAAGAAGGAGTAAAACCAAGTCCTGTTACAGTATGTGTTGGTTGATTATCTTGTACATATGTTCCGGTGGCTGTACGTGGACCCTCTACCAAAGTACCTGTCAATCCGAACAAATTTACCCCGCTGCGGATATTGGAGGCAATCATCTGGGTAGCGGCATACGTTACCCATGTACTCCCATCGTAGTAACCTAGAGGCGGCTGTAAAAACACCCTGTCGCCAGCCCACACGGTTACATTGCTCGCGGGCATGTGAATGTTCTCGGCGCTTTTGTTTGGCATTGTCCCAGTGGTTCCGGCGATGGTCGTACCCACTAGCACCTTGTTAGCCGGAACGGTAACGCCAGCAATGGTAATGTCAGAGGACCAGTAGCCCGCTGACTTTGTTTGTGCCGTTGGTCCAGGCGTTACAGTACCTCCAGCTCCACGAACTGGCATCGTCCCCTGTAGGCCGAACATATTTACGTCCGACCTCCAGTATGCGGGATTGAAATTTGGTTCATTTGCCTGTATCCATAGGTCCCCCTCAAATGCTACAGGTGGGTCTGTTGGAATTACTGGCCTTAACCACAGTGTTCCTGGAGTTGATGCTACGTTTTTAGCTAGGTGATGATTGGTGCTTGTCCCGTCTCCATTCGCGACTGTCTTGAGTGGCATTGTACCTAGCACATTCCAGTTGATTCCTGAATTGTACCTGCTTCCAGCTACAACTCTATCCGGGGGGGTGTTCCCCGGCGTTATTAATCGCATACTCTTATTCCTCCTCTATAGCTGCGGATACGTAAACGGCATTTGATGCACTGGCGCCAACGACAACCTTTATAGGAATCCCCGGTGCTGCGACAAAGAATGAAATAGGGAAACGATACGTGTCCGCAGGTATATATTGATAAGGCAGCAACATGTCCACGCCTTCCGCACTTTCGATTTGCACTATTACACTGCATGCCTGTTGTACTTTCATGTAGACTTTCACACTGTAGTTAGCTTTCACCGTAGGAGTCCATTCCGCAATGGTCCTTGTGGCATCTCCAGAAGGTCCAACCTGCACGTCAGTGATATTCCAGCGCTTATTTCCTATGTTCCCATATTTCCCGCTAGATGCATCAGCAACGGGAACCATCATCCAAGCATTCCACCATCCAGTTTCTGCGCGAGTTCTGTATCTCTGACCAACCATACCTACTCCAGTAACCTCTTGTACAACATACCCTACTGGGTTTCGATATACCTTCATCAAACCGTAGTCTAATCCTGAGCCATTTATATATATGTTATTCGCACCCAAAAAGTAGGTCCCCGGGATCACAGCATCATCTAAGTTTGTACTAGGTAAATCTCTGGTTACCATAAGATTCGAGTCGTTTCCTTGGTGGTACAACCCATAATTGTTACCGTCAAGGCGGGCATACATCGCATTAGAAGAATCGTCGTATACAATACCGTCATTGTCTCCAAAGTAAATGGCATTTCCTACTGCAAAATTACCGTCCGCATTTCGCACAACGAGTGTATTGGCGTTTGAATCAGCGGTGTATTTAGGCATGTTGGAGCTATTCCAACTTCTTCTCCAACCAGGTTCATACTGTGGGCCGTTATTAACATAAATGAACTCACTGTTTCTCGTAGTAGGATCTATACCACTCGTCGTAGGTGTTGTTATGCGGATTGTAAAAGCGTCACCATTAAGGGAGCCTATAACTTCCACTACCGCCCCAGCAAGGTGTATGTTACCAAAGCCGGAATCTGTAATATGAACATTAGTACCATAAGACCAATCGCCTCGACCTACCCAATACCCTCCCTCAGGAGAATGTGCACCCATATTCGTAAGCATAGTTATAAACTCAGCAGTCGTTACGCCCGTCATTGCTCCGCCAAAAGTAACGTATTTTCCTGTCTTGGCAAAATACGTGGTATCTGAATCGGTTATGACTTTATTCCACGGACCCCATTCCGTTTCCGTTCTGGCTCTGTAGAACTTGAGAGGCGATGTTGTTTGTGTAGCTTCCTGCACAATGTAACCGTTACTTCCCATATAGACGTTAAGGATACCCCACGGTGCTGTTAGTGGCGGAGCGTTAGCTGGTATGTTTCCGTAAATCTGGTAAGTACCCGGATGGATATATTCGTTATAGTCAGTGCCTACAATCCCCTTGGTTTTGAATACGCCCACGCCACCCTCAAGATTCCACGCACTCCAGACCCCCTGATTTATTTTTATGCGCGAATATACTGCCCCGCCAGTCATACGCACTATTTGAAAAATCCAATTGGTGGAGCCATCGTGAACGTCTCCCTCACTGACGATATTCTCCAAAAGTCCGTAACCGCTCGGCTCCGGGCTACCCGTTGCGTCGGGTGATATTATCCAAATTCCAGCGACAAAAGCCGTATTTAGGTTTGTCGCGCCTCCCTTGCCGCCTAATGAACTATAGGTTCTTTCTCTGGGAACTTTTCCAGATGCATCAAGATCCGCCACACCACCAGCAGCGCCCTTTTCTCCTTTAGAGATTGAAGCAGCCTTTGCCGCATCCCTTGCAGCATTAGCTTTAGCTGTAGCATCGGCTGCTGCCGCAGTAATAGCAGCGTCTTTAGCTGCATCAGCCTTTGCCTGAGCGCCTGCCGTGGTCTCCTTGGCATTCCAGGTGTTACGCTCGGTCGTTATGATGTGGCGGGTGGCATCATCTGCGTGAGCTTTAGCTGCCTCTAATGTTGTAGCCGGTGCAGTCCTCCAGGATGATTTACCCGTGATTGCCTTGATCATATTAGCCAGCCAACTCAGCAAAGTGGTCAGTGTGCCAGTTTCGCCGATTGGTGCGGTGCTGTCATTTATCGTCCGGTTGCCGATGACTGTGTCCGTTGCTGATCCTGCGCCACCAGCTCCCACTGTAATCCCGGCAAGCTTCGCCTTTTCAGCTGTGGTATAATCTTCGGTCGTAAGTTGCTTTCCGGATATCTTATCCACTTTACTGGAAAGCTGCGTAGTCATGGTGGCTGCAAAATTCGGATCGTTATTTAACGCATCTCCAATTTCCTTCAGCGTATCCAGCGCATCCGGTGCAGCACCGACTAAATCCTGAATACGTTGATTCGTCTCCTCCTTACTGTAAGTGGTACTCTTATCTGCCTTTGTGAGCAGTTGGGTATCGGCGTAGGACTTGGCTGCAGCGAGAGAGGTATCCGCCTTTTGCTGTGCTGCTGCCGGTGTTTCCTTATCATTCCAAGCAGCCCTCTCCGCTGCGGTAAGATGCCTCACAACATCACTCGTATGTGTTTCAAGATCTTCAGACAGCTCCGCCATCTGAGTATGAGCACCTTCGACTCCATCCTCAATATGGTTTAGACGTGCCGAAGTGATCCTCGTTCCTTCCTGAACCAATTCATAAAGCGGGCGGCCAGTCTGCAGGTCTGTCTTCTGCTTCCCGGAAGCATCCTTGATTGGTTTTGTCAGGTCTGGGATCTCGTCCTTCCATTGCTGTTTACTATACGTCACCGGCACTCGCCTCCAATCTCAATACAAATTCAAAAGCAATTAAAAACCCCTTATCGTTTTTGGTAACGGTAAGGGGTTGATCTGCCAGTATGTTGCCGTCCACATCCAGTAGAGCTGCTCCTAAAAGCTGCTTCCCCACTGCTTGTGTCTCTGTTATATAAATGTATTTGCGTACTGACAGTCCGGAAACAATTGTGTTGTATATCGGATAGACGACTTGTTGCCCATCAATATTTACGAGTGCTCCTGCAATATGGCCACTTAAATCACTGACCAGTTTATCCAGCAGCAGCGGCTTGATAACCTCTGCCAAAAACCTCACCCTCCCCCAAGCGGCATCTCAAACCCGCAAATCGGAAAGTCTACTCCGTGCGAGTAGCCAATACCATTTATTTTAATGACTTGCGATGGAACTAGTGAACTGAAAACCGCACGTCGAATATGAATCGGCCGGATATATTCAAAGTCCACCTGTAATCCAGCCATATTGACAGGCTGAGAAAGCGAAAATTCAAATTGTATCTCCTGGGCCAAAAAATCCTCAGAAACGCTTAATAGCTTCCCATGCTGGTTGCCTATATCCCGTAATACTGGCAGCCGAAACGCTCGATGCCCCCAGCGCTTTCGCCGGATCGCCTCCCGGCGCTCATCGTCGCTCCCTGATTGGGTCTTCCGGAAGTATACCCAATCCCAGATCCACAACGCCCAGGTCGATCTACGGAGAATAAACTGATTGCCCAGGTCGTCGATCGTCTTCAGTCGATCATCCATTTCCTTCTCAAAAACTGAGAAATGCCGGTCTGCCATATCGATTTCGTACCAATATGGCGGCAGCATTTCTCGATATCTCAGAGGTATCATGACAGAACCACCTCCACGCGCAATACCGATGAAGGTGGAAGGTCAACGTCCTCAGTACCCCCATTAAGCTGCAAACTATCGTAATCCTCAACGCCAGGGATCAGCAGCAGCGCAGCTACATAATTGTAAATGAGTCTCGCACGGCCATTGGCATAATCCAGCACACGTTGTTGAATGGTTGCGGCCAGCGCAGCCAGATCAGCACCACCAGAGAGAAGCATATGTGCTTCCAGTCGAACGGTAAAGACTGGTGCCGGATGCACCCCCAAGTCATGGCCAGCGATCCGCCGTTCTTCCCACATCCACGACTTGACGGTGTCTGCAAATGCTTCGGTGATTGGCTGCCCCTCCAGGTCCGTAAGATAGAGATCAATGGAGTTCTCATGCCGCTCCTTCTCCCGGGCAATGGCTCCACCGACCCCGGCCATTTCCAATGCCCAAGTTTCATAATCTTTCCGACGTCCGCTGCCGATTTCAGTGGCCGCCCGCTCCAGCATTCGTATCCGGAAAGTGTCGTCACTCTCACCGTCTTTTCGAGTAAGCCCAGCAGCCCAGCCATGACCATCCAAATACTCGGAATCCGCCCAGATTGGGAAGCCTTGCAGGAAACCATATGTCCATAGCACCTGCTGTTCCGCAATCTCGATAGCCAGTGGGTGCCACAGGTCATAAAAAAATTCACCTTCATCCGTGGGCGGCGGTGGTAAGCCGCGCTCCTGAGCCAAGGCTATCGCTCGATTAACCCAGCGCCGATATATGTCCTCTGGGGTTTCCTCCAGGATCGCCATGCTTGGGAGCGCCGGCAAGTCTGTTAATTTAATAGTCATACGCCAATAACCTCCTCCAGTTCAGCGTTGCCAGCAACGCCTATTAAAGAAATGCTTAGGTGCATCTCATGACCAGCTCGTTCCATTGACCTCACTTCCGCCCGCTGGATCTCAGCATGAGCCATTAACGCTTCTTCAATATCACGCTTGATCTCTACGTCCTCCCAACCGGACCACTCGGACCTTTCAACACCGACCTCATCCCCATACAATACATAGCGGAAACGCTCGGTGTTCAAAATCTTCAAGGCTGTCTGTACCAGATACTCTTCATAGGTACTGGTCTTTTTAGGATATCCAGCATCATCAAGCACTGCGCGCCGATTACGGTAATCAATCATGTAAGTCCATTTGTTGGCCGAGACGACCGATTCCGTGAGTTCGACCTCGCCAAGGTCCGCAAGGTCCAAATCAGGAAACAAACTATCATCCACCATTGCCGCCCACATCCTTTCCGTGTACGTAATAACGCTGTCCAGTTAATCGGGAGACAATGAGTCGGTCACCCGCTTGCAGGGGGCTGGGGAGAACCAGGACACCTGTAAGCATCGAAGCAGACGGCTGTTTGACCTCAAACACTGCATCGATGCGCCGCTCCTGCAGATACTCTGCAAAGACCAACTTGTCCGCGGGGTAAGGCTCCTGATCACCGTCAACTTGAATCGCCGGGCTCCCCGGCCAGCTCAAAAGCGTTGCCCTCTCGGTGTCCCGGGCATCAATATGACCGATCATCTTCTCCCGCATCAGCTTAAGCGCGTCATTAAGCAATGTTATTCTCTCCTTTCCAGTTCAAGCTTTACGGTATACATACCGTTTTTAAAGCTGGATTCCGCACTCTCCACTATCCATTTCGAGGTGTGGTCCGTCTTGATCAGCACCATCCACCCAGCGCGCAGGCGAGACAACGAGTGATCTTCATGTTTAACGGTGATCTTCTTAATCTGCTTGGCCTGCGACAGAGCCTTCAGGCGTTGTGTGGCAATTGTGGCCGGATCCTCATCCTCTTCCGCCTCAAAGATCTCTTCCATTCGGCCTATGGCCTTCACCGCACCGGCTGCCGTCTTAGTGACGGAGGATGAGAGTTTGTCATCCTTGTACTTTTGCACGGTCACAACCGTGTAAGTCTCCTCAATGCTATAGCCGGCGGTGCTTGCCTCCATTTGCTCCGGGATAAAGACGGGAACAAGAGTGTTCTTCCCCTCTCGAACCACCTGCAGGTAGAAACTTTGATCCGTCCGAAAGACGTCTACATGGTATCGGTAGCCGCTCCGCTCATATGCTTTTTGCAACACGTCCAGAATAATTTCAGAATGAGCCATCGTTCCGTACCGTTCGTCCAGATTAAATCCCAACTTCGGACACCGGAAGTCAACACCAGTTGACTTAATATAACGCTGAAGTTCCGAGCCGGCTTCCCCCTTTAGATAAGGACGAGCGCCTTTATTCTTCGCGAGATACCAACCAATTTCTCGGGCGTCGATTTCCCATTCATCTGTAAATTCATTTTGCTCAAATTTGAGAATCGGACCATGAAAAAACTGATTTTTACCGTGTAGCAATGCAGCTCCCTTTATTTGCTGAGAAAAGCACATCAAAGTCCCTGCGGCTTTCAAGTCAGATGCATTTCGCAAGCGGACAGTCATGCTGCGTGCGATCTCATCCCGCGAAGAAGACCAAGACAACTCTGTGATTGCATCAGTCAGCAAAAATCGACTGTTCTCCTTGCCATATAAAACGGCGATATTGTCCAAGTTATTTCCCTCCCTTTACGCTGGAGGTCTTATCCAAGATCCGTTCCTTTTGAGCCAAATAATCGAAATTGCCTTTAGCATTGTCAGCTGCCGCTTTCTTCTCAGCCTTCTTCTGCTTATCGCTTTTCTTTTTTTTATTCTTCGCAGTCTTCTTCCCAGTGGTGTTTGAGCGGCTCTTAGATGATTTGGTGATGATCACGCCAGGCTTCAGGAGCTGCTTTGTGTTTGAATAAGTTACGATTTTAACTGGGTTGTACTCTACAAGATTGAAGTTGATATGCAAATTAGCCTGGCCATCTTTATAAGTAGCCTCGAAACTCTCAAACCACATGGTCTGGCTGAACAGTGATTCGAAGTTAATAATCACCGGCTTCGCTTTCCATTGCTCCATAAGCTTCCATGCCTGCTCTGGTGACTGATATTTCACCGTCTCTTTTCCAGTTTCCCAAATCTCTTTCCAAGCACGCGGGAAGATAACGGAAAAAGAGACCCGCTTCAGTTTCGAAGTGAGTCTCTTCCCTGTCTTTTCTTGCCCAGTGATTACAACAAACGTTTCAACTTCATTACTAGATGTAATCTGTATCTCTGCTGGTGTAATCGGGAAGGTGAACCGATTCTTATCACGAATCATCGTCAGCATCGATCATCCCCCGCTTTCCAAAGCTTTATAAAGTTCCTCACCAAAGATTTTACGGAATAATGCCCGCCCCTGCGGGCTGTTAAGCATTTTCGCAAAATCAGCAAAGTTCGTTATTCCTTTGGCCAGTTCGCCAAAGTCGATGTTGATATTCTCAATTACGACGTCGCGCATCGATGCAGGGGCTTGTGCAAGCGTCTTGGCCACTGGAATACTGGAAGAGGACCTCATTCCTACTGCACCACCGTTTGCATAAGGACGGGCACCCAGCAGTTCACCTGCTTGTTTCCACAGATCAAGCCCGCGGCCTCGCTTCCCTGCAGACAGTGGAATAATCATTTCTGGACCTGCTTCGCCGACCAGACCGAGATGAGGGTCACTGATTAAGCCCCCAAACGCATATTTCTTCTTTTTCCGCTTCTTTCTGCGGCCGAAGAAACCGGAAATTCCATCAAACAGTTTGGTTGCCAGCTTCTCACCACCGATCGTCCCCAACAGACCGCCGATCGCGCCACCAACAGCCGTGCCGACACCAGGCATCAAGAAAGTGCCTAACAGTGCTCCCGTTGCAGCTCCGCCGGCGATCCCTCCTCCAATTCCACCGGCGACTTTGGCAGCCTGCCGTCCTCGTTTACCTTTGCCAGCAAAGAGGATATCCCAACCGTCCATAGCATAACCAACTGGTCGCACCACTTTACCCAGAAGTTTCGTCCCCTTGGCAAAAGTCTTCATCTTGGCGGCTTGCCTACGCAATTGATGACCAGTTGCCCGGATTTTATACGCATCTGTGAGGCTGCTGGCTTTGCTCATAGCCTTTGTGTAACGCTTCAGGCCTTGCTTTTTCACCATTTGAAGGGATCCATGGATCCCTTCAGCATAGCCGGCTCCGTAACCTATTCTGTCGTTGTTATCATCGATGTAGGCTTTAGCCTGTAACCCTGTAGTCCGGAGCTGTTGCGCTCCGACAATGCCACCATTGGCATAAGCGCGGACACCGAGCATTTGCCCTGCCCGTTCCCACAATTCCACACCACGCTTGCGGCGACCGCCAGAGAGCGGAATGATAGCTTCCGGTCCCGCCTCACCGACTAACCCGATATGAGGCCGAGTAATAATATCTCCGTTCGCATAAGTGGCACCGCCGCTGGACCTTGATGATGAAGGGGCGGCAAAAGATGTTGCTGCTCCCGCTCCAGTTAGAGTAGACAAGATGCCCATCGCGCCGATCGCTGTCGACTTCAGTTCCGGAAACTTACTCTGCATGCCCTGAGATATGCCTGTAATAATCCCACTGCCCCAGCTTTGACTCTGGCTCGTAACCGTTTGAATCGATTGCAGATGCTGCTTTGTCTCGTCTGCTGCCGTCTTCACTGACGCTCCAATTCCGAGCAGGCCAATGCCTGCAGCGCTGGCTCCTTGGACAATACCGTCTGTGCTGGTCTTTGTGCTTACACCCAGCTGCTGAGTCTGTCCAGATGTTTTCTGTGCAGCTGCTCCAACGGCTTGCACATTTTGCTGAGCTTTGCCTGATTCCGTGCTTTTCCACGCGCCAACAAATGTATTCTTAATCTTATCGACAGTACCTTTCACACCGCTCTCGTTAACGGCGCTGGTCAATGCAGTCTTTAATCCATCCTTGGCCACATTCGCGCGGAAGACATTGAATGTCTCCTGCAGCTGCTTTTCACGCTCGGGCGTTAAGTTCCCAAAGGTGACCTTGGATTCAGGCGGAGGTTTAACCTCTGGCTTTTTCTCTTCCTTCTGCTTGGTGATGCCGAGCCATCCACCTATAGACAATGCCGCATCCTTAATGCCGCCAGCAGCCGAAACCACTCCATCAACAACGGACTTTGTAACCCCGCTTGAATCGGCTAGGGAGCCCAATTTATCGCCAACCCATCCGCCCGCTGTTGCTCCAAATGCGGTTCCAAGCGGACCCGCGATAGAGCCAACTATTCCCCCGACTATCCCTCCAGCCGTACCACCTACCATGGAACCGCCAGTCGAGGATATGCCTGCCCTTAAACCGTCTTCCTTTGAAGCTTGGTAGAGATCATATCCAGTAAGACCAACCCCAGCCACAGTTCCTAAAATACCGGCAGCTTTAAGAGCCTTCTTTCCACCTTTAAATAATCCTCTGATTCCTCTTCCGCCCGGTGCATCCGGTATCACATCGGGTATCGGTGAACGTGTCGGAAGCCTATTGGTGTTTCGGTAGGTTACACGGCCTGTGCGCCGTTGCCCCACATCTGGAGTATCGATGTCAGGAATGTCCGGTGTGCTCGTCCTACGACGTGCAGAGAGAGACCCATTCGAGTTACGGCCACGCTGTGTGTTTCGGGCATTTGCTCCACCGCTTCCAGATCGACCGCGTCGCCCCCGTCTCTGACCACCTCTGTTATTTCTCCCACCGCGATTTTGCCCACCAAGCCCTCCAGCCTCGTTGAGATAGACCACACTTGCATTTACAGTCATGGATGATAAGGAGCTCAGCCCGCCAATTCCTCCGTTGCTGCCACTACCTCTACGCCCTCGATTAAGCGTGAAGCGGCGACTTGTAGGGCCGCCTACTTCTTCGGATGGAGCAGAAGTAGGCGGAACACCTGCATTTCCCCAACTTAACCAACTCCGGACTTTACTAGCTCCAGCAACCGTTTTTTCTTTTAACCCTTTTCCGAGTTTTGCTACTTTAAAAGCAGCGATGCTACCTCCAATAAGTAACAACCCATTGTTAATTGTGTTGAAATTGTCATTGTAAAAGCTTGTCATTTTGCTGACCATGCCAACAATTTTTGAACCAAGTTCTTGAATATTATCTTTATTTTCTGTGAGAAGGGTATTAAATTCTTGAAGCACCGGAAGTACAGCCGTTGATAAATTCGCACCCAGTTCCTGCATTTGCTGATCGATCTGCGCACGAGTTTGAATAATATCCTGCATCGGATTAGCGGCCTGTTGAGCTTGAACCATCCTTTCCGTTGTTCCTGCAATCCCAGACGGTGCCGGCTGAAACGGTACTTGGAAGGTTTTGAGAACAGCAAGCCCATTATCCTCTGCAGTAGCCGAGCCAAGCGAAACCAGTGAAGCTTTCAATTGACTCTGTGTTTGACTGGCCAGGTCAGCAACCAGGGCCATCAAAGCGCCCTTTGCACGCTGCTCATCGCCGGAATTGATATCACCAGTGAATGCCGCCGCTTGCTTCGCTGCGTCGTTCTTACCAGCTCCGCGCAGAGTGAAATACTTCTCCATATCGCCCGAATCGAGCGCTTTGACACCAAAGGTCTCCTTAATGAAGTCCGCTGGCTTGTCAAAATTGAAGGCTCCTTCCTTCACACTCTGGGTCAAGAAGTTGGCCATCTGCCCCGAGTTTGCGCCAGTGTTCTTAAAATATCCTGAATACTCCCAGAATGTATCGAAGAGATCCTGCTGCCGATCTCCTACTTCTTTATAGGCATACATCATGCTGTCGGCTACGGAGGCATAAGTTTCGCTGAACGTATCAGCCGACTGTGATAGGGCACGGTTAATTTCCTCCGAGCCAGCATCTGGCCGGATATATTGTATCTTTGACGAAGCGCTCAGAAAGTCGCTGGCTTGCGATTTATCCCGGACCAGTGGAGCCAGATCAGCTAATTGTCTGGCCCCTTCCGTTTGCGAAGGAATAATACCCTGAGCATTTAGATCTTTCACAGTCTGAAGACCTTTATCACGCGCAGTCGTAGGTAATAAGGCCGCGCTGCGGGAAGCTTCGGAGTAGTAATCCATGACATTATCGAATAATGCATCTTTGATCCCGCCGCCAATGAGAATCGCTCCAGCTGTTGCTGCTAAAGTTGTTAATTTTGAGGAAATCCCGTCTATAACCGGACTGACTCCATCTTGCGCTTGTATATGCACCCGAGAATCACTCAATCCGCGAATTTCTGAGTCTGCGCGAGATGCAGAGCGGCGCAATTCATCCGCGCCAGAACGAGCACGCCGGAAGATATCATCAACACTGGATCGTCCTAGTCGACGCGTCTCGTCTGCTGCACCACCAATGCGACTACTTAAATCATCCGCTGCGCTCCGGGATCTCCGAAGATCAGATACCAGGTTTTCTCCCATCTGCCCAGCGGCTCTCCGGAAATCAAGTAAATCATCGGTTGCTCCACGAAGTGCATTCCGCATATTCCGGACAGCACCGGAAATAAGGTCCTTCGCCTCGAACGGGACCGTAACCTTTGTTGTAGCAGCTATAATCTTTCACCTCCATCCCGCCTAGTTCTTGTTGGCCAGGCGCTTGGCTTCTTCTTCGGCGACCATGCCAGCAGCAAGACAGAAAAAATACTGCCGCTGCTTATCCACCTCATAAGGCAAGATCTCAGTCGGCAGCCGCTTCTGGTTTATCCAAAAGGACGCTACCCAGCTTGCTTCTCCGTCTTGCTTGATGAGTTTTTTGCTTCTTTCAGCAGAGCTTCCTTCGTTTCTTGGAAATTGCGTACAGCCTTGCTGAGTTCTGAATAATCGGCAGGATTGTCCAGAATGCGTGGCGGCAGCTCATACTTGCTGATGCAGTTATAGGCCAACAGCAAATCTTTGTTGTTCCAGTCAAATTCGTGCTCGGTAGCCTTAACGATCATAACGTCGATCTCGTTATAGGACTCTTTCGGATCACCGTTGTCTTCAAAAGACAGCTCGTAAGACCGACGCACCTCGATTGTGGTCAGCCGGCGGATAGACCATTCCTCTCCGTCTGCTGGTACTGTGATGGTGTCGTCTTTAAGGCCCTCTTTACCTTTGGCCAAGTATTTCTGCAATTTGTCACTCATTGTTTAAACCTCCGCATATTTTAAATTTTGTTTATAGATGAAGAAAAGGACGGTTGCCCGTCCTTTAAACCATGTAATCCGGGAACTGCTCGATAAAGTCAAAATCATTCGCTGTGCCAGACAGTGTAATATCAATACCGTTATTCTCGTCGATCTTGGCCACCAGAATGTCCATCTCATCGTGGATGTGGATACCGGAGATCATCACGCGTTCTGTATTACCTGTCTGACGATCTTCCAACGATCCGGTAATCCGGTCAAGATACATTGTCTTGCCCGCTTTGAAGTCCTCCAGCAGTCGGTACCGCAGCCTGGATTCCAGCTTGGACATGACCAGCTTCACGGTGATTTCAAACCCGACAATCTGCTTTGTTTTGCTCATCTTCCGCGCCCGAATAATATCCAGAGTCTCCGGCTTCAGGATGACCTCAATTTCCTTGATCGTCTGAATCGGATCTCCGTTATCATCCTGGACGGAGAGGTTACGACCAATTAGTTCGCGTTCCATGGATTACGCCACCTCCCAATCAATATTAAAGATTTCAATCGCATCCAGGGGTTTGGCCGACAGGGAAAAGTAAGCATAATCCATGTCGCTTTTCTTTGTCGGATGCTCTGTAAATGTAAATTCTGAGCCAATCGCCTTTTGTTCAGCACGGATTTTAAGGTATCCCACCACGGCCGCGATAAACAAGCCGCGGCCTTCTGGATCATTATCCAGCTTAGCCTTGTTCTTCTTGCCAGCAGCGTAAATGTCGTTGAGGACCTGATCAATCGTCATAGACACTCGGATTTTTCCGAAGTCCTCTCGTTCGCCGGCTCCCAGCGTGGTCAATGTGTTGACAGCCGACTCAATGATATAGTCGTAACCATCTCGTGTGGCCATAAGTGTTCCTTCGGAGAGACCTTTCAGAACCTCACTATGGCTCCAGTCCACCTTTGCCTGTGTCATCGGCACCTTTACGCCCGTGAAAGATTTATTAGCAGGCGTGCCAGCTGCCAACCCCGCCACCCAAGCCGCCCATTGCAAGGACGTATAGGTTTTGCCGTTGGTGTGCTCACCGGCTAAGGAGCAATTTATGATAAATCGGGCATTTGCTGCACGACTGCGCGCATTGTGAGCCTCAATATCGCTATCCGATGCTTCTGCACCCGCAACAACCAACTGCGCCAGCTTGCGCGCTTTATTCCGGCGATCCAGCAGCCATTGCTTGGCCGCTGCCTGCACAGCAGCGTCAGGGGAAGGCAGATACACAACATCAAACACCAGACCGTCAATACGATTAAAGATGCTGCTCCAGTTTGCTGCCGTAATTGCTGCGGTACCGGTGGTTCCGCCAGCCAGCTTGGTATAGGCTACATCGGCCAGTGTCACAGCCCCAGTATCCTTGAAGCGGACCATATTCGATTTCTGGAGCGCCTCAGCGGCACCGACCTTATCAGCCACAAGGAATGTCTCGGTGTCGTAAATCCCCTTTGTGTCCCGGATGACGATTTCTTTTTTGGACGCATCCACCAAGGCAGCGCGAACCATATATTCAAAATCATTACCCCGTGTTCCTGGGTAACGGGCCTCGATGGTGTAGCTGTCCTCCACGGCGGCAGCGGCCGCCTTTTCACTCCCGTTTGTTACCCGGTACCCGATTACGGTTGCTCCGCTCTCAGCCGCCAGTTCCAGCTCATCCACTTGCAGCCCTGTTTCCTTGATGCGCTCCGACTGATCCGTCATATCCACAGCTTTGTTCGGCAGGCCCCATTCGGCCTGATATGGCACCAGCACGCGTCCGGATACTGATAAGACACGCGACTTCGCGATCGCTTGTAGCTCCACATACGACCCGGCTCTACTCCGTTGTATCGACATTCACTGTTTCCTCCTTTGTTGTCAGACCCAAATAGGCGTCTACTTTTTGAATAACTTCCTGCTGCGACAACAGTGCATCATCCAAGCAATCAAAAAGAGCGCCAGCAATCTCAAAGCGTTCCCGCTTCAAGACCACTGCGCTCTCAATCCATTCCTGTTTGCTCCGCTTATTCAGGTCCTCTGCTGTTACCGGTAGACTGGACGGCTGCGGACGCTGTAATCGCTTGTTGCTACTCATGCCTGGTGCTCCTCTCCTTCGTAATCAGAATAAAAATCATTAATCTTGGCGACCGGGCTACCGTCACGGTTCACTAGCAGCTTCGGAACATGTAGCAGGTATGAATACCTGAAAGTGACTTCTAGCCGGTCATTCAGTGGCCGCGTGCGCGGAGCCTCGATCACCATCATAATGCCGAATCGCTGTGAAGCCACGCAGAACCGCTGCTGACGAAGGTACAGAAAGAAGGGGGATAAGTCAAAGGGGATCGGTTCTCCCGCTTCCTCAGTCCCGCTACGGTCGCTGTCGTAGTGAAAGACCAGACCCACATCCTCAATGATCCGGTCTGCCCTCGGCGTATGTGCCTTATCGGAGACAAGGTCCGTCTCAATGAACACGCTCGGACGATCAAACTGCCCTGCCAACCAGCGAGAGCGATTCCGCAGAATCGGAAGATCCGGGTAGACCTGCTTCACGAGTTCTGCCCAGGCTTGTAATCCCACATCCATCATGACAACATCCTCTCCAGCTCTTTCTCCAGCCGCTTAATGATCAGGGCGTTCATGCCGCCTTCCAGTTCCTCCACGGCAATATCAAAGTAACGCCGGCCTACAAATTCCCTGGGCTTTGCCATAAAGCCCGTTCGAGAGTTTGGATCGTATACAAACTGCCCGTTCGCTCTCCAAAATCCCGGCACAAAGTGAGCTTTGTGAATAGTGTATCCGTCATTGAGATGTCGCGCATAAGGAAGGTTGGATCCCACTTCAATAGAAATAGCATTGCGGTCCACATCCCACTCCCATACATTCGCGTCCTCGCCGCGGGAAAAAGAGTTCCACATCAGGCCAGTATCAATGAGCTCTTGTTTATCAATCTCATCAACAACAAGGTTCAGCAGCGTCTCGCCAACAGCCTCAGCGATGTTTCGAAGGATTTGATTAATCCCCTCATCACTAAGCCGTTTAAACTTCTTTGCCAATCCATCAAAGTCATGCATGTTCACTACCCTTCACCTCGCAAGTCACTAATAACTCACGCCAGTAACGACGCGGGTTAGAGTCAATCACCAGATACTTACGTCCGAACAGTAACACTTCGTCACTGATTCGGACGTCCGCTGTCTTCGGAACCCCTATTGTCTTTTTGACAATGTATATGACGGGTGTAGAATCCGCCTTGGCATCAGTCTGCGTCTTAACGACAAAACATTTCAAATCTGTGACTTTCGCGGATTTACGGTCGCTAAACAAGTTATCCGGATCCTGCTGACGGCCGACCCGATACACCGCCAGCGGGGTGTTCATGCGGTGATTCATAGCAAATAAGCCCGGATGTTGCCATCATCCGGCCCGGACTGCTGTTTTTTGACCCAGAGAAAAAGAATAGAGTCCACATCGGCATTGCCCGTGGTCTTCCCTGCAACAGCCTGTCGGGTATACGTCCAAGCACCGTCACTTTCCGCAGAATATCCACGGGCAACGGAAGCCAGGTATTCCTCACTGTCTTGCAAGGCCAGCGATTCCGCCAGCTTCACCCAGGCCAGCATAAGCTGTTTGTCGACAATCTCCGGGAAAAGAACAGGCAAATACAGCTCAATACGGGTCTGAGCATCGTCAATGTACTGATCAAGCTGTGCGTCAGTGGCTTCCTGCACGGCGCTGACACGGCTGCGGCTTTTAAGGAGTGTCGTTGTCAGCATGAGGCGGTTCACCGCTCTCCAGCGCCTTCAGGGCTGCGATTAGCTCTGGCTTCTTCAAGTCTGAAAAACCTTCAATTCCGGCTTTCTTCGCCTTGTCCTTCAGCTGCACCACCGACAAGTCCTCCAGCGGGATAATCTTCTCCTCATTAACTTCAAAATCCGGATGCTCCCGCAAATGCTTCAGCGCAGTCTCGTTTTCAACCAGGACTGGCTTAGCCGGCTCAAATCGGATACTATGCAGCCGGAGGGAGGCGTTTTTGCCCCTGTAGGTTACGTATGGCATTAAAATTCCACTCCTTCCACGTAGGCCAGGGCTTGCGGCTCCTCAAAGATGGCGTCAAAGTCGGAATGAGTGGCGTAGAATCGTTTGTCTGCATAGATGGCTTCCTTGCCCTCGGTCGTTTTGCGAATCTGCATGTCATAGGTGTTCACCATGGCAAAATTCGGTTGGTACGTGAAGAGCAGAGCTCCTTCTGGCATGCTCCAAACCTCTTCCACATCGTAGGCATTAATTTTCTTAACACCTCCAGTGATTTGCAGCTGGATGGATGCGCTGGTGTCCTGCTCTGCCAGTTTTTGCAACCGTTGGCTAAACGTATTCGGATGCATGAAGTATTTGAATACACCGCCGGCGCGGTAACGAGTGGGGATTGCACGCTCCAGCTCAAACAAAACACCCTTCTTCTCGGCGGCAGAAAGTGTCGCCCAATCCAAAAAGTGACCAGTCATTCTGGCAAGTTTCAGCCAACCGTCATTGATTTTCAAAAAATCATAATCAGGGTCAGTGTTTGGTGTGGCCACATCACCATTAAAGGCGATATCCTGCATGTTCTCTCCGTAGTTGTTCGCCATAGCGCGCATAATGATGTCCTCAGCGTTCTGACCACGTACCCGCTGCGTTTGACGGATAAATTCCTCCGTGATTTCAAACGGCAAAACAACCGGCTCCACCGCATAAGGGATCTGAGGGAAGGTTGGTGCTGTTGTGTTGCTGGCCATTACGTTTTCCTTCTTGCTACGCAGGTTCCGGCCACGCACACCGATCTTGTCGATGGTTCCCTTGGCACTGATCCGGTTCTCATGGCGAATCCCTTTCAAGAACCCATTGGCCTCATACGCCATTTCCGTGAACGCATCCACCTGCTCATAGTTTAAGGCTGTATTGTCCATCGGTGTAACAATCGTAGACTTTTGAATACTGGTTTTGGCAATAGTTCCGTTGGTCTTCATATATTGCATGCCTCCTTGGTTTAATTACAAGAATCCAGCGAAGCTTACTCCGCCAGCATTCTTGCTGATTTCATCTTGCTCGTCTCCCTGCACGGAAGCGCCACGGCTATTCTTCACCAACTGCACGTCTGATGCCAGCGCCTGCATTTGCTCTGTCAACGGGGTAAGGGCCTTGGCAATGGCTTCTGTCAAAGAAGCTTGCTCCGGCGTGGCCGCGTCTTTTTCTCCGCCAGCAGATTGTTCTTCCTCGCCACCCTCGGCCTTCTTAAGCTCCGCAATTTCAGCGGTTAGGCCTTCCACCTGTTTCGCTATCGGCGCAACGGCAGCCGTAACCGCCTTGGCAATATCTTCAGCTTTCAAATTGTCTTCCTCCTCGGACTCTTCCTCTACGGGAGCCGTTTTATTTTTTAGTTCAGTCAGTGCGGCAATGGCATCCTCCACATGTTTAAGGTTACCAGCGGAAATCTTCTTGCCGGCCTTGGCGATTTGCTCTGGCGGCGTCCCGATGGCTTTCACGATGTCCTCCTTGGTCAGCACTTCCTCAGCAATATCAACAAAGTCCTGCAGGGCCTCCCGGATGGTCTCCGGATCAGTTTCCAGTCCACTCTGCCAGCTGTCCCAATTAAAAAGAACCGAGTTGAGAGCATCCTGCGCCGCCCAAAATTCTCGGTTCTTCCGGTTCTTATGATATTTGTCAGCGACCGCGCCTTTTTCAATCAGGCCCAGCGCTTTAGCGATTCTACTCAAGAGCCCCTTGGATACCTCCTCTTCCTCCTCGATCTCTTCCCGCTTACCGACACCCCACATGGAAAAGCCGGTAATCTCGCCCTTTTGAATATCTTCCCATGTGTCGTCGTCCGTCACCTTCACACCAGCAACCCAGGAACCTTTGACAATCACCTGTTCACCAATTTCCATGTCACACGGTGCAATATAAGATTCAACAACATACCCCTTGTCAGCCTCCAGATCATGCTGCTTGTCGATGTTATAGGTGTGCTGCTTCTCCATAAAGAGATGCGCAGCCTTCTCGATTTCCTCAGCATCCATCTCATCTTCATGGGCATCTAACACATCCGGCTGATATACCACACCGATTACAACCCGCTTGGCAACATCGACCTTTGCGATCTGTACCTGTTTCTGGATGGCATTCTTCCCGGCAGCTTTGATGATAGCAAACGGTACACCGTTAGCCCCTTTGTCCACAAGAGAGATGTGCGTGATCTTAGCGTCTTTCAGTTTATAACTCATGTTCTGTTCTCACCCCCTTTCATAAAATATCAATCCATTACAGATTGCATCGTGCAACGACACTGAATAATCTCCTCTGCCCGTCCGGATGGATCACCCGGAAACATCAGCTTGCTCTTACCGACTTCAAAGGGCTTGTCCAGCGGCTGCACCTGGCCATTTGCTTTCCGGTGTGTCTTCCGGGTACGGTCCCCCTTGGAAGACCTCCACTTCTTACCGGCAACCACCTCAGATTCCTTCCAGCCCTCCAGCTTTCCACCATTGGCTGCGGCCGTGCTCAGCGTGCGAGAAACCTTAATAGCCCGCTCCATAGTAAATGGGCCGGCTTCGCCTGAAGCAGCAGCTTCGCTAATTCCCCGTACCAGCAGCGCCCGCTCGGAAGGCGTCTTGCCCTCCTTGATGGCTTTCTGAAAGGCCCGGGTCATGACGTCCTTGCTGGTCCCATTCATGTCTGGAACAAGCTTCTGCAGGTTCTTCGCAAAACGGGATGCTGCCTTGTTCTTGGTGGACCAGGTCTTGTCGGTGTTAAGCACCGTCAGCTCCGATTCACCAGCCAAATGGTACAGCGGAGTGAAAGCGTCATATACCGCCTGCTCGAACTGGACCGTGAATAGTTCTCCACTCTGAACCGATACCAAAACCTTCCCGATCTCTCCAATATCAATCAGCAGTTCCTCACTAAGCTCCAAGATCGCATCATGCAGCGCCTTCCCTTGCAGCTCAAGGATTTCAACTATCCGGCTCTCTCCCTGTTTGTACAGCTCCTCCAGCACTGCCCGCTCCGCATGGGTCAGTTCCAGGCTATCCAGGAACTCGGTATCGTCTGCTTTGGCGATCTGCTCCCAGCATTCCTTACACATGACTGGTTGCCTCCTCATGGCTCTGCCGCAGGAGTCGCTTGGCAATGGCGGATACCTGCTCTTGCAGATTATTCGCATCGGAGTCAGGTTCAGGCACAGTTATAGCCGGCTGGCTGTTCACAAGCTGTGCGATAGGCGTATCCAGGTATTCGGTGCTGTACTTGGACTCATCAATCGTGGTATCCAGCACTTCCTCGGCAATCGGGATCAGATCCCGAACCAGCATAATGCCACGGTCAGCGATAAAGTCCAGTAGCGCCTTGCGGTTCTCTGGATCGATGATGCGCGGCCCCCGCAGAGTCGCACGCACGCGGAATATCCCCATGGCTGGAAACAGACGCTTGTTAAAGATTTCGTCCATAATCCATTTGCGGTAAGGATCAAACACCTGCTCTTCAGCAAATTGCAGCGCCGCCTGCGCCGTTGCTCGGTTGTAATCAGAGCTTTGGCCTACAAGTATCGGTGGCAAACGGAACGAGGAAAGAATGTCTGCTTTCTTGTCCTTACCGTATTCAAGAAATAAGGCATCCTGCTGCAGCAGATCGTTCAGCTTGTCCAGCTTGATAGCCACCTTCTCAACCTTTTCATCCAGCGGTCCGCCGGTCTCTTCCCCAATGGCTTCCAAGTAGAGTATGCCGCCCTGGGACTGCGAACCTTTTACAGTCTTCAGCAGCTCCATGGATTGCTTGGTCAGCCGGCCATTGGTCACGGTCAGCAGCATGGAAAGCATACGACCATTGCTGAAATAGGAGACGTTCAATTCCTCTGCTTCTCGGCTGCCAACCACCCCTGGGGCATTACCGAACCAGCGCGGCTCTCCATACGGGCCGTCATTCCCCAGCCTAAGTGGTATGATCTGATTCCCTTCACCGTCGGTTCCAAACGGTCGGAACCATACCACCGAGTTCCCACGCTTCATGGCATACCTTCGCGCGTAAATGTCCTGAGAGAATTCCTCGACTTTCTTCGATGAGCGGATCAGTCGCTTACGTCTGATCGTTGCCTTATTGGTTTCCCGAGTACAACGGACAAATTTTGGATTAATACGGTATAACGTCGGAAACTCGCTGCCAGTTGGCCAAGCAACTTCAACATCCGCATTTCCAGTACTCTCGATATCTTCAATCAGAGAGCTTACAATCTCGTCTGGCGTATCCTCCAGATTACAGGTTTCAAGAAACTTTTCTGCACGATCCCATTCCTCTTTTGCCGTTTCGTCGTTTTCACCCGGCAGATACTCCAGCGCAATCCCATAGCCGGAAATGTTCCGTTTATATGCCTCAATGCACTGTGGGATGATGTTGCTGTTCTTGACCAGCAGCTTGCAGGAGGCAGGGTCGTTGCCAGGAGGGAAAGGCAGCAGCCCGTGCTGATCGTAGAGGTTTTCAAAACTATCCGGCAGCTGCGCGCTGGAGGGAATATGTCGGTCCTCTGCTTTTGATATTTGAAACCATTGCGCCTCACTAGTCATGATTACACCCACCCAACGCCATGATCATGTCGCTCCTCTCTCTCCTTTTTGCGCTGCTTCACTTCCTGCAGCAGATAATCAGTATGAATGCCATACCGGCGTGCGTCACAGGTATGGTCGTTTTGCTTAATGGGCTTGTCCTCGCCACGCTTGGCGGCTTTTTCATCCCAAACGTAAGAAACCAACTCCTGAAGGGAATTGGTGTTATCAGCACAGATATACAATTCATCGCGCTGGAACCGGTTAGACACGGTTTGAATGCCATCCAGCACCGTATTCACGGCGGCCCGGATGTTATTGATGCCACGTTTCTTCAATTCAATAATAAAAGCCTTTGCTGACGGGTCGATGAAGATTGAATATTCATCGCCGTCAATAAAGGCTTCTAGTTCATCAGCATATTCGCCATTTGTTTTCTCACCCTTATGCCTGATGTTATGATAGTACTCATCCAGCTCATAATAGACGTTCCCGCGGACCCCATATTTTAGGAATGCCGTCGGATTATTGGCTCCATAGTCGATACAAATGAATTTGCGATCAAACTTGGATGGGAACCAGTCTCGGGGCTTCTTATGAACCGCATCATTGAACTTGGAGAAGATAACTCCCTCGGCCATAACCCACAGACCCAAAATGTATCGCTGATAGAATATTCCGCTATACATACGCCGGTACCGCTCACGCACCCGCTCGGAGAGAGATAGGTTGTCCTCCATCGTGAAGTGTAGATGCAAAGCGTGCTTCTTCTGGATCTGGTCCAACCACTCCACCTTGAACCAGTGATACGGCCCAGCAGGGTTGCAATTGAACCAGAGTTTGGCTCCATCTACTGAACAACGAGCTGTCGCTTGATCAACGAAAGACTTCGGCATCAAGGCAACCTCATCGAAAAACATGCCTGCCAGCGTGATCCCGGCAATCAAATCCTGCGAGCTCTCATCTCGGCCACCAAACAAGAAAAACCGGTTGCTAACCAGCCCCCGGGTTACGGTCAGGACATTTTCAGATCGATTGTCGTGAACATGATACCCGCGGCTGGCCAGCATGCGCTTCAGCGGCCCGACTACGTTACGCCGTAGCGCGCCAATGGTCTTACCGGACATACCAAACTGCTCGCCTCGGAAGGTGTCCATCGCCCAGGCAATATAGGAGAAGGACATACAGACTGTCTTGCCAGCACGGACCGAACCATCACAGATGATAGCGTCTTTATCATGATGTGGACTTTCCGGCGTCCACCAGGTCAGCACCTTTAGCTGCTTATTCGAAAAAGGGGACCACTTGAACGCCGGCGGCTTGAGTTTAAGCTTCGTCATCATCGCCCCACACTCCCGCTGCCATGCCTTTCAGCGCATCGATAAAGCCATCATCCTCGAAGTCTTCCTTACCTCCACCACCGCGCAGCATTTGCAGCTCATATTGCATCGTCTCGATGCGGATCTGCTTCTCTTCATCGGTCAGTCGGTTCTTCAATTCAATGGCCCGGATCTTCTTATCCTGGATGCGGGTCAGCGCTTCTTCCAGTTTTACAATGTCGTCTAGCTTGCGGAAGCCTTTCTCCTCAATCTTCGATTCCATCATTTCGTTACGGCTATGCGGGATCTTCTTCGTGATACCGGTCTTCTCGTCGTGGATCTCAGCAACTTCCTTGATGGCTTTCATTTCGTACCATACACTACGCTCTGTTTCAGAGAGGCCATCCATTAGCTCTTTGATACGAAGCATCATACGACGCTCACGCAATGAATACATGGTAATTGATTCGTCAGCCTGAACGAGAGAGTCCGTATTTATCTGGTCTAATAACTGCTGCTCGGTTTCGGTCAGGGTATCCAGCCAGATGGTTTCATGCTCACCGGTAGTGACTGCCTTCTTGTTGCCAGGCGGCCCACCAGCACCGCCGCTGTTTCCTTTGGCGTTCTGATTCCCTGGGGGAGCGCCGCCGCGATTACCAGCAGCGTTTTTGTTCCCTTTGGGAGCGCCACGATGTGGAGCGTTCCCTTTGGAATCAAGTGGAACGTTCCCATTGAGTTCCTCTGCCCAACGGTCAACTGACTTCCATTTTCGAACCTTATTTTCGCCAACAAAAAGAGCAGCGGCGATGTCTTTAAGCTTCATCGTCCCGCTGCTCTCTAACCACATCTGTTTTGCCTTGTCCCGCTCGGGACTGCGTTCTCTGGCCATGCTACATGTCACCACCCCCCAGGTGCAGATCCTCTTATAAAGGATTCCGCTGAAAAATGTCGAACAAGAATATTATTCTAAGGAAAGGAGTTCTCAAAATATGCAATCTGAATATTTCCCACCCGTGTTCGAAAAAGATTCTTTCCATTGTCCATATTGCAATGTAAAATCTGCACAAACATGGAGAAATGCTGTTTACCACCCAGCGCTCGGTACAAAAAACTTTCTTCCAAATTTTCGAATCAGTATTTGTGGGCATTGTACACAAGCTGCTTTTTGGTACAGAGGAATTATGATTACCCCTAAATCCACTATTGCACCCTTACCACACTCTGATATGCCTGAGCCTCTAATTGCAGATTACGAAGAAGCTCGAAGCATTATTAATCAATCACCTAGAGGTGCTGCTGCACTTCTTAGATTAGTCTTACAAAAATTAATGATTGAACTTGGAGAACCAGGAAAAGACATTAACAAAGACATTGGGAATCTGGTGAAAAAGGGGCTGCCCGAAGAAGTTCAGCAAGCCCTAGATATAGTTCGTGTTATTGGTAATGAATCAGTACACCCTGGCGAACTTGACCTTCAGGATGATCAAGAAACCGCTCTGCAATTATTTGAACTAATCAACTTTATTATTGAAGAACGCATCTCGCGTAAAAAGAGAATCACTTCACTCTTTTCTCGGTTGCCTGAAGGGAAGTTAAAAGGAATCGAAGTGCGCGATAAAGACACGTCTGCAACTTCCTAAATTTCATCTTTCTGCAGCTCAATATCTATTTCAATCAGCTTCTTCAGGTCTTCCACCGTCTTAATCTCAATTTGACCAGCCTGAAAGTCCTTGACCCACTTGGCTATGCCGGCTTTAACAATTTTGCGGTACTGAGCCTTGCTTTCCAGGATACCGGCCATGACTTCGAGCTCATGCTGCAATAAAATTTCATCTTGTGTTCCCATTTACGTACCCCTCCGCTATCCGTTATGATGGAATGCGAGACAGCGGATGTCTGGAAATGCCACGCGTGGCGCGCCGCTGTCTCAGCCGGGGGATACCCTGGGTGAATGAGGGGGACGTTAGTGCGTCTCCCTTTTTATTACCGCAAAAAGCCGGTAACGGTAATAAGTTTAGGACGAACATTGAATTTCTTAGCAAGTGCCGTAGCCTTGGTGTTCACCGCATCAATATAAGGCTGTATGTTGCTCAGAGCTTCATCACGGCCGACTTGGTTGGTTTTGTACAACAACTTATACGATTCGGCTCGTCCTTTCAGGGCTGCAATTTCTGGACTCATGCTCACTCTCTCCCTTGTATCGTTGTTATCGAGATGATAACCGATGTGGCCACGACAATCGAGAGAGATTAAGAGATTTCTGTAAAAGCCGTCATATCTATTTCAAGTGGCCCCAGTTCCCGCTTAATATGCTGCGGATTGCCCTTGAAAAATACCAGTACGTTCTGATGGCATTTTCCAAGCTTCCGCCCGGAACTAAATTGCTTACCTACTCGGAGCGCTACACTGCCCACCACATTAATCAAAATGGCCTCGTTGTAATAAACAAGGCCTGCGTCCTGAAAAGCATGTATGGTGTCCGACACAAAGTTACGATAGACGCCGCGCTGATCACGTACATCCCCTACAACAAAGCAGGCAAAGCGATTGTCCTTCAATCGGCCAACTGCTGCGCTAATGATCACCCGGTAAGCCTTCAGGAAGTCGGCATAATCCATATTGGATATGTCAGCAGGGTCATCACTGTAAACCTCCAGATCGGCGTAAGGCGGGCAACTGAAAACGAAGTCAGCTTCTATGTGAGCTGCCAGGTTACCGATCTGCCTTGAATCCCCTTGTATCCATTCCGGGGAACGATCAATAACCCCTTTTTCATAAAGGAGTTGGGCCTGCTTATTGTTTTCTGTAACCTGCTCTTGTCGCAAGTCTACGCCAGTGTAAGAGTAGCCTAGATATTCGGCCACTATGCCACGTACGGAACCGCCCGAGAACGGATCAAGAACCTTTCCGCCCTCCGGACAGAACCAGCGGTACATGATCTCGCATAAAACGGGGTCAAAGATGCTTGTCCCGCCCCCTACAGCTTCCATAGCAGCACGCATGAATTCAGATTGCCCAGACATGTTATATAAGAGAGAGTCGCCGCGCCCTTCTTCGCTTTGTATACCCATCTGTAACCACTGTCGCTTGCGCTCCTGCCAGTAACCTTGACGAGTATCAAGCACACTAAAAGGCGGTACAATAAAGCGATCAATTAACGGGATGCGCTCAGGTTCTGTTAAAGATTCCAAATCCCCAACATCAATATCAAAATCACTTAGTTCGCTTAGATCAAAGCCAGACAGCGCCAGATCGGCCCCGCCCTCCTGCAGCTCACTAAGCAGTTGTGTCAAGGCTTCATCATCCCAGCGGCCAGACACCTTGTTAAGCGCCAGATTAAGCAGCCTCTCCCGCTCCGGGTCCAGGTTGACTACCGATACGGCCAGCGCGGTGCAGTTCTGCTCATTTACCAGCACCTTGTAACGCTGATGGCCGCCCACCATGTTGCCGGTTTGCTCGTTCCAGACAATCGGGTCCACATATCCGAACTCATCCAGGCTGCGGCGAAGCTTCTCGTATTCCGGATCTCCTGGCTGAAGGTCTTCACGGGGGTTATAGACGGCTGCATTAAGCTGCTCGATCGGTATAATTCTGATGTCCATATGGACCCTCCTTTAAGTTGAGTTGGTTTTTCATCTTGGGGCTAACGCAGATTTCGACACAGTCCAACAGAATCGGCCCGCCCTGCTCTTTTCCGCGCCTCACCACACAAACGCACGTTCCTGTATTCATGGCCTGAAAACGGCTCACAGAAGGTCATTTATGGGCATAAAAAAAGCACCCGAAGGTGCCTCGTTATTCTTCGTAGATTACTAAAGCCGAATACGTTGTGATAAACCCAGTAAGAGAATCAGTATCAGAATCAGGACATGTAGAAATGCTGTACTTAATATCAATGAGTTTCTCTCGCTTTAACCCTGAAAAAACAGCATTGATTCCTCTCTCTACTACAGATTCGTCAATTGATGAAAAACACCTAACTTGTATCATAACGCCACCTCCCTCGACATCACATTTCGACGTTCAGGAAGGTTTTCCCTTCTGGCGTTTCATTCTGGAACAGTATCACTCTGGATATTCCATTCTCCTAGCTATTCCTGATATGAATTCAGATACGCTATTTGAAAGAGGTACTGTAGCCGCTTCATAATAATATTTATCAGTAGTTCGACTTTTTTTCCTCTGGCAAACTGTCCTACTACAAAACTGTGCTGTTCCTTCCCATCGGCCCCATATACAACCTGCACACTTCATCGGCTGCTTTGGGGGTTCCTTCAGTGGAGGACGGATGCTATTCTGTTTTTTCCTCATGGTTGTTATCCTTTCTTGAATACAAATAGAGCCATTCGCTTACTTCGCGCTTAGATACTGAGCTGGATTGAAGCGCAGCTTCCAGGTCACGTTTCCACGCTCCGGTGCCAACAGCATCAATTTTCCGCTCCAATTCGGGCTTTGTCTTACTGAGCAGGGTCCAGGCTGTGGTCTTAAGCGCTCTGCAGATATCACCGATATTCTTGCTTTTGCTATCATCCAGCAGATAAGCAAGCAAGCGCTGTTCCTTTTTATTAAGCCTATACGGGCCGGCCAGCGTCTCGGCTACTTCCTCACAGGTCATTTCCAGATCACGAAGTTCTGCTGCTGTCTCCACTGAGATCACCCTTTCTGCATAATAAAAAAGCCGCCCAATAATGAGCGACTCCGGCTGTTTTATGTACGCTTTTACGCGATAAAATGACGATTAAAGAATAATTCAAACGCTTTAAAGAATGGCGTCCGCTCTGCATCCGCAGCAAATGTGCTGCGCTCTTTGCTTAAAATCTTTACGGACTTTGTAACAAAGGAGGATAAGACCATTTTACTGACCACATGAAATGAGAGTCAAAAGGACCAGAACCGATTTCCGGCTATTCCTGGTGTGCGGACTCTCGAATCCTTAAAATCTCTAACTCTTTCATATCCACATGCCTCCCGATGGATTATACTGTAAAAAATGAATGTGAGGAGGCCATACATTGAGAGAAGCTTTAAAAAAAGCATTGATCCGAATAGCGATTATCATTCCCCTTGGATTGATCGGCGGTATGATCCTAGATCATTATTCGAAATAGAAAAAGCGAGAGGAGGTACGCCCCGGTTAATGCTGCATCGCTGCAGCCGTGCGTGTCACTCTCGCCTGATTTCCACACTACCAATATAGCACGGAAAAATCCTCAAGTGGTCTTCAAAATCCCCCGTTTTGTATTCACCTTGTCCCCACATTGTCGTCAGTTTCTCTTCAAAATTTCTTCGAAGAATCCCATCTGGTTCAGGGAGTTGGCGATCATTTTAATTCCTTTTTCAATGTACCGGTCTACGGTGCTCCCAGACACATACGTGAAGAGAATCGTGTTACTTCGGTTATGCCCGTCAATGAATAGAGCTTTGATCACCTTCTTTATTCCTTGGTGCCGGATCAGATTGTATGCCCGGAAGATCATGAATGTATAAACGCGGTACCGCTCATACATCCATTTCTGTTTTTCGGTCAAGATGACGGCGTTTGCTGTCTTGTCTGCATACAGTTCGTCCGCACTCAGCCTGCGAGCAGACTCTCCATCAACAGCAACCTGCGCCATTTCTGCTTGGAACCCGTTAAAGTCCTCTATAAACAGAATCATATCCCTGTATCGCTCGAGGTAGAACTCGGTTTCTGCAATCTCATCCTCTGAAGCTTCTGCGAACAATTCCCCTTGCTTGTATGACATCGCCATCCCCCTACTCCCCTTTATGCTATAATGTCAAGAGGATGGCTTAACTGAAGGACCCCCGCCCCGGCCAAGGATATGGGGGTCTTTACATATTATCGTTTTTCAAAGCCTGCAAGCTTTTTCCGCAGCTCCGCATTTTCCTGCAGCAGCCGCACGTTTTCTTGACGCAAGGCTTCATATGGCTTAAATGCATTACTATCCTCCAGCCCTACAACCCGTAGTGTCCGGACCTCAAAATCTGTCTTCTCAAGATAACCCTTGTTCACTAATTGCTTAACCAGTGAATGCGCTGTGGAGCGAGACTTCAACTTCAGGAGATCCGCAACCTCCATAACAGATGGTGCATAACCTTTTTGATCAATGAAGCCTTTTATAAGTTCAAATGTTTCTGCCTGGCGTTTTGTTAATGGCTTGGTTATCACGGCTCTGTTCCTCCATTCTTACAATGAGCTTACCCCCTGAGCAGTTCCGGGTTGTCATCAAGATTGCCAATCACTTCAATTTTCCCGCATCTTGCGTAATTGGCAGGCCAGCTTTGATGCGTGGCCTCGATCTCAAATGTGCCTTCGATGTAATGCACCTTGCCAACCCAACCCACTGCATGACGGACGATATCCCTTTCGTAAATCTTGCGTGCTTTGCAATCCTTCAGACCAGTGTATTGACCAACCGTCTCAGGTCGTACCTGATAAGCGAATGGCAAGCCGGCCGCATTAGAAATGTAATGCCCTTTCTGTAGCATCCGGATGTTTTCCGGCAGCACCGCCAGCAGCCCGTAATGCCATTTGCCCTCAACATCTTTGCCTCGAAACTCTACCTCTCTGCTCATGCTGGTTATGCCTCCCTCGGAATGGGTCTTCTAAATCTCTCTAATCCTGCCAATCCTCCGAATATCAGTTCTTGGTCAAGTGGAGGAGTATAAGGATTCTCCCCTTCCTGAGAATGGTGCAAATAGGCCGCTACGCTGGATGCCTTGTATCTTTCCATAGCCAGTTTGTAGTCAAGGATCATGTTGGCAATCTCTTCAGGGCTCTCCTTAACCAGCGCATGTCCTGCTCCGGGAATCGTGACATCGGTATATACTTTGTATGTTCTGAACACTACATCTGCCGGAATGTATACCGGGCTTTCGCTTGCAACGTCTCCACTTCCGTTCAGAAGTACTTCTGTAAGTTTTATCACGCCTATCAGCTCCTTTTTAGGGGAGAGGGCGGTTAACCCTCTGCCTCGTTTGCTGGTTTATTTGCGATGAAAAAGTTCCCATAGCCGTCCCGATCTCCCTTGGGAGCTGCTGGGGTCACTGTGAGGGCCATTCCACATTGCCGGCAGTTCACAATCATCTGATCTGCTGGAATATAATCATTCGCTTTGTCCCTGCATTTTGGGTTTTGGCACCAATAGCGCAACTTGTAGTGAGGGACACCTTCCTTATATTTGATGCCTGTCTTGTAATGATCCGGTAATGTGGTCACGGCATCAGTAGCTGCTTTGCCCATAATTTCACCGATTGGCATTTGCAGCGTACGTTCTGAATGAATGAAAGGCGGTTTCTCGGGCTTGTACGGCTCAGGGGTTGCAGTTACCTCTCTTTCACTCAACGGCGGCGAAGAAGCAGGCTTGATTGCCTGTGTGGCGGTAGGTACCTCTTCCGGCTCCCAATGCACTGGATAATGTGCCTCTGCTGTGACCAGAGAAGAGATAAGATCAGTCTCTATACCTCCAACTCTTACTACTTGCGGCCCCTTGTCCCCGAAGAAGCGGAGAAGCCCCATTACAGCATCATTTCGCTGCTTCTCATCTGAATGCTCAATCTCCAATTCCGCGGTCTTATTTCCTTGGCTCATAATCAATTTAAGATTGCTCACGTTTTCGTCCTCCCTATAGGGGCTATGCTGCCCCTAAAATAATGTCATTTGCTCCGGTTCTGGATCTCGCGGTCTCGCGTGACGTTCCCACTCCGCTACCGTCCATGATCCCGAGTATTCCTTTGCACGAAAATACACTCTTTCAATTCCTGCAGGGTTAACGGCCCGCTTCACAAAGCGGACCGGCTCTCCTACAAGATCGTGCGTCCAGTTGCCTGGCGGAGAGAATAGAATCTCCCTGCTCAGGTCAACTTCCTGCTGCCAATCCTCAAGCTTTTCTCCACTCAAGAGATCACATCTCCGACAACACATTTGTCAGGATTTTTCCGCTTGGCCAGCCTACGTTTAGCGGTGGGCGTTGTCAGCCAACGAATATACTCCGGATTCACTCCCATAACCTTTGCACATTCAGCGGCTGTACCCATCGCCAGCATTTCTTCCCCTTTGTAAACCGCAAATTCCTTCATGGCCAGACCTCCCTTATCCTGATGAAGCATTCTTTTGATCCAGCTTCAATGCAATGGCCAGTTGGCACACTCGCCACCGATCACATCCAAGAGCTGCCGCAGCAGCTCCCCGTTTATGCTTCAGTTTTGGATAATGCTCAATCATCCAATTACGCTCGAAATCTGAGATCCGGATATCTGACTGGATGGAAAGCCGGTTGACTTCATGTTTCTCTGAAACTACCGTCTCCGTAACATTCTCACGAAGCTTATACGGGAAACGGCTGCCTTTCTTCTCCAACACTCCAATACTCTTCAGCCGGCTTAAGGTCGAGGCTGTTGACGTATAGCTGGTTCCGGTTGCCTTGGCCGTTGCATTCAGGTCTTCGCTTAGAAGATAGGCACGCACGATTTCCGCCTGATGTTCGGTAATCCGACCCTCCTGCAGGCACTCTTCAATTCGAGCATTCTCTACACTGCTGAGCTCAGTCATTTCATGACCTCCAGTAGTTTGCGGCGTTTAAATTCAAACCCCATCCGCTCAAGCTTTCCGCGAACGCCCAGGGCGCTCTTACCAAGCTCCTGGGCAATCGTTTCAAAGCTGTACCCCTCCTGGGCCATTCGCAGCAACGTCTGTACTTCATCCGCTGTATATTTAATATGGTTTTCAAGTCGAACCGGGCGCATTTTAACACCAAGGTCATGCAACCGGCGTTTCACAGCAGCCTCGGAACGATCAAACAACTTGGCGACTTCCGGATAGGTCATTCCCCTGGTTCGGAGAACTTGCACTAACCGTTGGTCTTCATCTGGTGTCCAGTGCACACCCTGGTATGTCTTCTGAGACCGCATCTTGTCCGCTCTCCGCTTGACCTTGGCCCAAGCCGGCTCAGCTCCAAGAAGATTCGGCTCCATTTTGGCCAAGTTAATCATTTCTTTGTGCTGCTCCGCCCATTTCCAGAAATCCTCGTATCCTATAACCAATACACGAGCGCTACTGGCAAATATCTTCCGTCTTGCCGGGAAACCATACTGTGGAATCCAGTACCTAACAATTTGGTTATAGGATTTATCAAGTGCCAGGGACAACTGATTCACGGTAATGCCGTCAAAACTCATACGCGAATCCTTCAGCCCCATCCGTCCCGCCTTCAGCTTAATCGCTTCTATGCTACGGCCAAGCCGAAGGGATATAGATTTCAAGCTACTTGTTCCCCAGCGGTCTTGAAGGTACTCAAGTTCTTCCTGTGTCCAATTTTTAGCTCGTCCCAATTTTTATTCCTCCTCAGCAACTTCCACTTGGATGTAATGCACAGCAGCCGTATCGTCATATTCCAAGGCATATCTTTTCCGTTCAATAAGCTTTCCCTTCAACCAATCGCTTAGGCGCTTGCTGTTAGCTGCGGCAGCTCCATTCATTTCTCCGTAACCCTTGGACAATTTGATGCCGGTATCCGCCTTACGAATGACCAGGCGCTTGAGTTCAGCATTGTAACCAACCTGAATAAATTGCTTAAGTACGACATCAAGTAGTTTTGCAGCTGCCGGGTTTAAATTAAGACCGGTTGAAGTGATACCAATGGTAGGTGTAATCGGTGAAGCAGTATCCGTGAACCATTCCACACTGTCCAATACAGTCCTGACACCATGTTGTTTGGCCTCTTCTGTATTGATTCTCCTAGTTTTCACTGGACTTGAAGCAGTAGTCGTATTCATAAAGCTCCCCTCGCTTTCTTCTATTCCCAAGAACGATTTAAATTTAAATTTTATCTCTCTGACTTTTTCATGAGCCACCATAAGATGAAGACCATGCTTCCTTGCCATAACTTTTTGACCGTGGTTCATGAGATCGATGAAAATTTGTTTTTCCTCATCCTGCAAGGTGTTGATAAACTCACGGAGCCAAAACAAAGAAAAATCATCTTCAACACCGTGAATATCGTGAAATGTAAATGTCCCCTCCGAAAGCAGCTGGTCCATCGACTTTTGCCGGAAGGTCCGCATCGCTTGAAGGCCAAATCTCGCCTGTACTACGCTGATTTCTAACACCTCAGCAATTTCAGCTTCAGAAAGATGTTGCAATTCACCTTTCAGTATTCGATGCCCTACTCGAAACGCCTTATCGGGTGGACGAATGTTGCCGGATTGTTCTCGAAGATAATCAAACATTCGTCCTCTGATAGACTGATATGCAAATGTAGAAAACAGAACACCCCGATGTGGGTCAAATCGTTCGTAGGACTCCAGGAGTGCGATCGTACCTTCACTAATCAGATCCTCCAGGCAATCCCTATTTGGACTATACTTACGTGCTAATGTGTGAACCCAAGGAAGCCCCGACTGAATATAGGCTTCTTTGTCCTTACTTGGCAGCGCCGCTTCTTGTATCGCCAAAGCCCCCAACAGATAAGCCCCCTTTCAATTCAGCCCCCTAATGATCACTTGCCAAAAACAAATTTTCGGAATCCGGTGATAAGTCGCCGACATTGATCTTCGTTGAACATTGCAATATGGGTATCCTTACGGCTAGTTCCCATAAATTCGCTTAATCGCCGATATGCGGAATACCGCAGCATGTGGCCATCTTTCCACACGGGGTCGAAAACCGCATGGGCCTGCTTGCGCAGGTTCCTTAGCTCCTTAGTGGCCAGAGTTCCAAGCGGTATTTGAGTACCCTTGTGCGTACCCACATATGCCTCGCAGCCGGTGCATTTGTAAACGTGGGCGCCGTAGTCTCTACCGTAAAATTCAAGCGTGGACACACAAATGACATCGGCATTACAGTAACGACACCGGGTAATCGGCGGGATCACGTCAATATTATTGATTGCCCGCCACCTTCTTCCCGACCAGTTCGGCCGCATAGAGGCGAAATGCCGCCTCATCCCCCTTATCAAGTGCCTGATCAATTAACCGTCGCAGCCGCTTCTCAATGGCAGCCTCCAACACGACTTCGGCGTGAATGCTGAGCAGGGTCTCGTAATGCTCCCTAGTTAGATTGTTCAAGCCCGTTCGCATCGCCAACCCCTCCTTTGTAAGAGAAGAAGCAGCTTACGCTGCTCCTCCGCCACCCTTCATTTTTCTCTCAACCCGCTTCTTGTAGGCGCCCCACTTAGCTGATAACACGGATGGGCTAACCTCTTTCTCCTGGGCAATTTCCTTCCAAGTTTTCTTCAGATCCAAGCGCTCTTGCAGCAACTCGGGAAACAGAATCGGCGTCCCGTCAATCTCGATGTCATCATAAACGGGGCGGTTGGTCAGGATGAAGGCTTCCAGCGCTTCCTTACTCACTTCTTCCGGATTTCCATCTCCTTCGGAAACTGGAGTTTCGCCCTGATCTTCCTCACCGGAGTTGTCTCCGGATGGAGCGCCGTCCTCATCAGCTTCGCCGCCGTCTTCGCCACCCTCACCGTTCAGCCATTCCGGCTCCAGACTATCGTTGGAACCGCCCTCCAGATAAACGGTACCAGGCTCTGTCCCTTCTTGCTGCCCATCCGACGAATCTTCTGTGTGCTCAGTATCAGCAGCTCCGTCTGCTTCTGAACCCTCTTCAACTGAGCTGCCTCCGCCCTCCTGTTCAAACAACGTGACCTGGTTGGGATCGCCATCTTCCCGCTTCTCAACATCTACAACAACGCCGGAAGCATCGGTAGTCACACGACGACCGGTCATCTCCCGATAAATATCCCCGTCATCTTCTTCAAAATCAAAAGCAGCCTGCGGATCGCCCATGAAGACATTGATCTTCTCCCCTTGATTGCTGCTGAGGAATAGGAAATTCTCCTGCATAACCTTCAGCGGAAGCAGCAGTTTAATTTCAACCTCCGTATCTCCGACCTTGATCCCCTTTGCTACCGTTGCGCTAAATTTCGCATAATCCTTAATCATACTGATCCCGTCCCCTCTGGGTTTATTGGAGTTGCTTAATTTTGACTTCAATCCGCGGCTTTGAACTGTACCGTTTCTTAACAAATGCGTCCACGACTTGACTGTCGTCCTTCCAGATGATGCCCTTCAGAGCATCCTTCACCCCTTTTAAGTAGTTATCCGCATCTGGCTTGGTTGTTGGCAGGATCTCGCCGCGCTCAGCGGCTGCAGCCTTTTTCTTGCTAAAACTCTTCGGAGTCGAACGGTAAGCTATCACCGCGACTCCCAAAGCACCCTCCAGGAGGGCGGCCGGTGCAAACTCTCGCGCTGCCAACCGAACATAGTCTTTATAGTCCCGGGACTTGGCCGGATCATATGCTCGAGTGAAGCCACCTGCGGTACTAAACTTGGGCCTACCTTGTGCGACTGGCTCTCCGAGAACCGTAAACTCTATCATTCTTTCGATGCCCCCTTCTCCGCTTACGCGGAAGCATTCCATGATCGAGTACAAACACTGTCCCCGCCAGCCGGCCGCCGTCCCAAATAGAAAAGGAATGTCGCTGCTGGAAGAATGGATCAATGGGCTTATGTGTGCTCTTTACCATCCGGTACCACCTCCCGTTTCCGCTTGCCGATCGCAAGCTCAAATTCTGCAATGCCTTCGTCAATCTCTCCGGACTCCAGCTCCGCGAACTCTTCCAGGAGATCCATGCGCTCCGCTACTGCACCCGTGGCGATATAATGCCGGCGCAGCCAGTTATAAACGTGCCAATAATTACGCCTGCTCATTACACACCTTTTTTGATCGTCTTGGGCTTGCCCGTCTTACGACTAACCAAAACCAGTTCTTCAGGTGTGTCACGCTCTATCAGCCAGCTTTTCGGGTCTACCCGATCAAGACCTGCCAACATGATTTTCTGTTTCCTGGTCGGCCGTTTTCCCTGCTTCATTGCCCGTTTCCCCCTTATTCAGCTGCTTCCACTCTTCAGGCCATGTGTACAGGCCGTCAATCATCTGCACGACAGTAAAATCGCCGCCATCCGTGACCCTCACCTCGCGAAACATCCCTGTCTTACCATGGAGCTGCGTATAACGAAAAACCTCTTCCGGACTATTCAGCGTTACTGCCGGAGTATGCCATCCATCCGGCTCTGGGTAACAATAACCGTAAAACCTTTCCTGCTCTCCCATGTTTACCTCCCTACGCCCATTTACGCTTGTTCATGTCCTTCACAGCCCCTGCAGGCGGCTGCGGTTGGTCTGATTGAGCACGCTCGTAATTAGCAAATTTATTAAACTGCTTCAGGAAGACCAGTTCGGCTGTTCCGAGTGGGCCATTCCGCTGCTTGGCAATAATAATCTCGATGATGTTCTTCTTTTCGCTTTCTTTGTCGTAATAATCATCCCGGTATAGAAAGGCAACAATGTCCGCGTCCTGCTCGATGGAACCGGACTCCCGTAAATCACTCAGCATCGGCCGTTTATCCTGGCGCTGCTCTACGCCACGGCTAAGCTGAGACAAAGCTATGACCGGCACGTCCAGTTCCCGGGCAATTTGCTTTAGGGTACGGGAGATCTCAGATACTTCCTGCTGCCGGTTCTCATTCCGTTTGCCCGCTCCTGAGATTAGCTGCAGGTAGTCAATCACGATCAGCCCAAGTCCTTCTTGCTTCTTCAGACGGCGGCATTTATTCCGGATCTCGAAGACTGTCAGTGTTGGCGAATCGTCGATCAGGATATTACTCTCTCCCAGCCGCCCGATCGCGTCAGCACCTTTCGTCCAGTCGTCCTCTTCAAAATCAGCTGTCCGCATATGATTGGCATCCAGGTTTGCCTCGGCGCAGATCATACGCTGCACCAGCTGCGGAGCCGACATCTCAAGACTGAAGATGGCCACCGTCTCTTTTGAGCTCACCGCTACGTTTTGGGCGATATTTAAGGCAAACGCCGTCTTTCCTACGGAAGGCCGCGCTGCGACTATGATCAGGTCACTCCGCTGAAATCCGGAGGTTAATCGGTCCAGGTCAGCAAAGCCCGAAGAAAGACCGGTTACGCCACTATCCGTCTTCGTCATAGCCCGCTGCTCCATATCCTCGTAGACCTCAATGGCCACATCTCGGACACGTTTGAATTCCCGCTTCGGTGCCGCCTGATCCGATAGCTTTGCAGCTGCTACTTGCATCGCTGTAACCACCTGAGCAGCATCGCCGCTCTCTGTGATCATGCGGAGTTGCTCCCTTGCTGAACGAGTGGCTTCCCGCAGCGTAAACTTTTCCTTCAAGGTCCCGATGTAATAGTCAATATTGGCTGCTGTAGGTACGCTATGGGCCATCTTAGACAAGTAGCTCACTCCACCCGCTGCCTCAAGCTGCCCATTGGCCTGTAGGGTGGTAGTCAGAGTGACTAAATCAATCGGTGAGCCATCCTCTCCAAGTTGTTCCAAAGCTTCGAACACATATCGGTGTTGCGGATTGTAGAAGAGCTCCGCCGTTAATTCCATGACTGAATCTATTGCCTCGCCGGTCGCATCGATAAGCACCGCCCCTAAGACAGAAGCTTCCGCCTCCGAGCTGTGCGGCATCTCAGCGTCGAAAGCCGAGTCTTGCATATAATCGCTCCTTCAAGCCCGCCGGCGGCGGGACAGCAGCTGTACGGGCCTGGTCCATCACTGTAAATAGCTCCGCAGTCTGTTGGCGCATCCGTTCCCGTTCCAGCTGTTCCCCAAGTCGGCCGCGGATGTTTGCAATCTTGGGCTCTGCTGTTTCCGTCAGAATGTAGCGGTCAATATTCTCCTGGGCTGCTTCTGCGGGAAAATCCTTGAGGTATTTATAATCTGCCTTCACCTTTTCGACAGACGCATCAAAGAATGGATAATGTTTCTTGATTTCACGGTAAAGCTGAGCAATCTCAACCACTTCCACGCTTTTTCTCCTCCTCGATGAACTGTTCAAGTTCGTCGATTTCTTGTTGTCGTTGGCTTTTCCGACGCTCTCTTGAGGCTCCCAGGGCGACTTTTCCCTGCTGTGAGGAAGCAGGGGGAGTTAGGTACCGCTCAAGAAATGAGGACAATTCATCCCAGCAGCCATAAATCACGGTTTTGCAATACGAGAACGTCCGGATCTTGTCCGAAGGTCTCCTCCGTTTAGCTTTCTTCCGGGCAATTGCCAGATCGATGAAAAAGTATACGAGATCCAGCGGCATGGCCTCGTTCGCAATCTCACGAACATGTTCCCAATCGGTAGGAACGGGACTGAGTAGCCCGTTGCGCTGCATGTAATACTTCTCGATTTGAAGGACACGCTGTTCGACTGTCGGTTTATCAAAGTCTATTTTGCCTGTGGAGACGGCACTCACAGCGGTGGAAAGAACCCCGGACCTTGAACTCAACTCTTTTTGATCATCTTCTTCCAAGCCATCAATCCATCTATCAATCAAAGTCTTTATAATATCTTTATTAGATCGGCAGTTTTCTGCCGCGTGATCGGCAATATTCTGCCTATCACTATCGTCCAGAGTGGCAACATTCTGCCGATCTCCAATATCAGAGTGGAAGTTTTCTGCCGATCTGTTTTGATACTTTTTAGAGTTCTTAACACTGAAAATGAGCCCATATGGTGCTCTTGTCACTCGGATGTAACCATAATCTTCGAGTGTTTTGATCCAAGAACGGATAGTGCGATTGCTGACCTCAAAGGTCTCTTCAAGCTCATTAATCCGGATAGGCTTGTTCCCGAGGACGATGCCCCAGACAGTTCCCTCTCTCTCCTTCTCCGCAGTCGTGGAGCTTATACACCACAGGAAAAGCCATATCGCGCTGCCTATTTGTTTGTAATGTTGTGGCTGCAAAAGCCCTGAGTATGTCGGAAACGGGTAACTGCCTTCGGGCATTCAATCATCCCCCAAAACTTCTATCTATCGTTTAATTTTTATGAACGTCCCATCCATCCCCACAGCCACCATGCCGGCTTGGATACCATCTGTAAGAGTTTCGATAGCCTGGCTCATGGCCGGGCCAATTCCGGCAGAATGACCGACTGCAATCGCTATGCATGAACCGAGCGTAAAGGTCGCAGCATCCAGCATCTGAGCAATGTGCTCTTCTCCCTTTTCAGAAGCCTGTTCCAATTTATTCATGAAGTAATCCAAAAGCTCGTCCGCTTCCTTCTTGGCCTGCTCCTTGGTTAATGCGCTCATATGGCACGCTCCCTCTTTGTTTTTTCCTTCCAACTCTTATCTCCCAGGCATTGTACCCAAGAGACTTCGTAATGACGTCGCCCTCGTACAAATGAGACGAACAATCCAGTGGCCCGTTCGTAGTACATTCCATTGAGTTCTGGAGCCTTTGGTTTCGGTGAATCAATAAGCGCAAATAGATCAAGTTGCTGCATCGCGTTCATCGTTCAGGCCCCCTATCGTCTTGAATGTAAATATAGGGATAGGCTGCTTTGATCACCCGAAAGCCAGGATTGCCTCGAGCGTAATAATCTCGTACCTCTCGCTTGAATGCCTCTTCATCCACTGGACGTAAGGCCCACAACCGCTCACCTATCATGCTTTTCCAAATACGCTCTCCGAGTGGACCGTTCATCGGTCGGCCACCTGAACTGCAGCACCAGTCAGCTCCTGAATTTCGCGTTTGAACAGCTCAGCGTCACTATTGCCGTCAGATAAATGCAGCAGCCATATCTCCTCAACATTCCGGGTATCATTGGCTTTCAGAAATTCCTTTACGTGCTCCAGTGAAAAATGTGAGCGCAGTAGCCGTTTTTTTTGAGCAGGATGTAATTCACCAGCCATTACGCGGCGGTTTACGATATCTATGGAATAATTGCACTCAATCATGATGTGGGTGAGTCCTTGAAACTTGTACCGGCAATAGTAGCTGTCGGTCAGAAAGACCAGCTTATCCCCGTCCTGGTTAGCCAGCAGGAAGCCCAGCGGCTCCGCTGCGTCGTGTTCGACGCCAAATGGCATAATCGTCCATGATCCGACGCTGAAGCTTTTTAGTGCAGCCACAGGCCGCAGACGATGCCCCGAAAGCTTAAGGGCACCCGCTGTGCCTTGACTTGTGTACACCGGAATGCTGGCACGCATGATGTCCGCAGCAGCACGGCTGTGATCGCCATGCTCATGGGTAATGAGACAGCCTGCAATGTCCGACATCTTGAAGTTAAGCGCCCGCTGAATCGACTTATAAGGAAAGCCGGCTTCCAGCAGAAGCGCGGTGTGGCCATCCGAAATTCTGTAGGCATTACCGGCGCTGCTGGAGCCGAGACAGGTAATGTCGATCATTAGAAATCCAACTCTTGTTCCATAGGCGGAACATCGCCGGAAAAGTCATCTTCAGCACCTGGTGTGTTTCCCGCTTCGTCAGCACCCGCGTTTTGTTCATCCGTAGGAGTTGATTCCTTTGGCTGTGGCTCTGCGGCAGGCGTTGAAACAGGCTCGACTGCTGGGGCAGCGGGTGGGGTTGAATTCGGAATATCAATAGGTTCACTATTGGCCTTCTCTGCAATCTCACGATGGACCGCAGCAAAATCCGGATCAGAAACCTCGTTATGCAGCATCTCAACAAACGCACTGCCAAAGTCCTTCGGAATCTTTTTGACCAAGTTATTACGCATCTTGCGGATCAGCATGGATTCACGACTTTGGTATTCGCTCCAAGCTGGGCTGATGTACTGCTGTAGGTCTGGATCATCCAAGGCACCAAGACCAAGATCTTTAGCACGCTTGAGAATTTCAGCTTTCTTCGCCGCAATCGTCTTTTTTTGATCAGGAGTCGCTTTGAATCGATCAGCACAGACTCCAAAAGTCATATTCATCATGCTGTTATTCATGTGGGCAATGAGGTTTTTGACCACATCGTCACGTTCTGAAATGTAGAAGTGCAGCGTCTTATCCGTATGGAGAATGGGGTAAACAATACGAACAACCTCCCCCTTTCCGGTTGGCGCCCACACTGGCGCTTCGTAATTCACACCGCGGAATTTAGGATATTCAAAGTGATCATCTTCCCTCACAAGCCAATAAGGATAGACCTTCTCAACATTGCGGCCGAAATTGGCAAGGATGGCATCATTGCCATCCCCTTCGATCCCCATTTCTATTTGCTTCTTCCAAATATCCTTCTTATCAGGAGTGGTGACTTTTATGTTTCGGAGCTGGAAGTAGACTTCGCGTGGGCTTGCTGAAGCATTGAGCTTCAATGAAGCCACGTTCATTAGAATTTGAGTTACATTATTCTTATCAAGATCAGGGTTATTCCAATCGATGGCTTTGCTATCCAATACCGTGTTAATGGCCGAAATAGCGTTAATAACGCACTGCTTGGAATATTGGTCCATATTGACGCCATTGCTCATAAGTTGGCTCTCAATCATAGGTGCAAATGTGTTTGTTATCTTTGCAAGGCCTGTTTCAAACGGCTTTGTGCTCAATCAAATCGCCTCCTTATTTCTTTTCTATTACTCTGATCACATAACTTTCATAAGTGACGCTACCATTTTGGAGATATATACGACTTCCACTTACACCAGCGACTTTAGCGGTAAGAGTCCTCCCATCAGGAGTTCGATACTCTATCTCATCCCCCATCCATAAGAGCAATCAGATCGCCTCCTGCACAGCTACCGTCTCAATGCGCAGCTTCTTGTCTTTCTCGCTGACTACCAGTCGGATCACTTGGGCATCCGTATTAATGAGTTTGGTAACCGCCTCGGCATTGTCGATGATGACCGGAGCCGAAACTCCGTAATGCTGGCTAAGTGTGTTAATGATGTCCAGACCGACATTGATTCGAGCGGCGTTGTTCAAGCCACCTTCATACGGAACGCCCTTGTAGAGCGTGTCGCAGACCTCTTTCAGCCCGCCGTTGACCTGCTCTTCGAAGAGTCGGAACCTTGCCAATTTGAATTTACTGTTGATCTTGGCATCAAGCAGATTGACCTTGGTGCGGGTGAACTCTTCGCAAAGGAAAAGTTCGTGCTGCAGCCGCTCATATTCGGCGGCCAGGCTACTTTCCTGCTGCTCCAACTCGGTGATACGTTGCTGCCCACGCTTAACACCGTCGAACCTGGCCAGATCACGTTCCATATCCTCCACTTCAATCCGTAGCTTGCCGATTTCTTCCCGAACACCTGCAGCCGCTGATTGACTAGAGTTCCGTAAAGTTACGATTTCCTGCTGAAGCCGGGTTGCTTCGGCAATCTTGCCGGCATACTCCGGATCTGCTGCTGGGTCTTTTACGCCCGCCCGCAGCTCAGCCAGTTCAGTTTCCAATGAGCTGATGTCCGCCTGCAGAGCGGCTAAGGTGTTATTCAGCTCGTCAATGTCTATCTGGAGCCGCTTGGCTTCCTGCTCAAACTTCTCAGCTTCGGCAACAGCAGCTTTCCCCTCTGCATTGATGCGGGCCTTTCGGTCCGCCAGGCGAAGGTTGTAATCAGCCTCCGCCTTTTCATGCGCCGCCTTGATCTGCTCCTCCGGAAGATTTTGGCCGCAAGTCGGGCAGTTCGCATCATGATGATGTTCGAAGACCTCTTCTTTCAGAGCAGCAAAATCTGCTCGAAGCCGGTCGGCTTCCTGACGACGCCCAGCAGCCAAACGTTCATTCTGCTTAATCCGCTGCTGCTTATCTTCGATGTTTCTGCGGTGCTGGTCGAGCTTCGAATGCTTCAAGTTGACAGCACTCCGCTTCTCAGCCACCTTATTCAGCACCGATGATTGCAGCCGAGATTTAATATCGATCTGCTCTGCCTCGACTTCGCGCAGGCGCTTCTCCTTTACAGCAACCTCACCGCCTGAAAGAATTCGGGATACCTCTGCCTCCCGGGACTCGATTCGGCCACGCAAGAGCGCAACATCTTCCTTTAAAAGTTCTTCGTCCAGTTCCGCCACATCCGGCATCTGTCGCTGAACCTCGCTTATGCGAACCGGCAGCTCCTTGATCTCCTTATTAATGGCGGCGCTTCGGGCGGTGATAACCTTTTTATGTGCTTCCATTTCACGGCCAGCTAAGATCGTAGGAAGCTCGGCCAGCTCCTTGTTGCTATGAATGACCTCATCATCCGTAAGATCGCCGGAAACCTCCAGCAGCACCTTGCGTCGATCCTCCTTCTTCAACACTCCATTGAAATATGAAGGGCTGGTTAGCAACCTGAACAAATCTTCCTTGATGATGGTGTCAGCCTCAGTCTGGAACTCCCGCATGCTGAGTGGAACGCCATCAACGTAATAAGTGGTGGTGTGACCCTCAAAGCTCTCAACTGGCGCGCCACGTTTCTTCGTCCACTTCTCGGCGTACACCCTCCGGAATATCCGCCGGGTGCCATCCACCAGGAGCGAGCCTTCAATTTCGTGCTCCAGTTTGTGCTGCTGAACCATACCGACCAAATTCAGCTCTTTAATCTCGAATTTCTGTTCTGTGCGATTCTCGCTGTCCTTACCGAACAGGAGCCATAGGAAACCGTCGAATATCGTGGTCTTGCCTGTGGCGTTATCTCCAAAAATGTCAATATCCCGGCCATTGGCCGGAACATCAAATTCCTTGATTCCTTTGAAATTACGGAGCGTCAAGCGCTCCAGAACGATACGTTTCAAGCGATTCCCTCCTTAGCTGCCGGAGTAACCGGCTGCGGGTATTTGATGCTATCCAGATAAGAGCGGATAGCATACTCCACTTCTGCAAGCTGATCAGGATCGGCATGCAGTTGGAATGTTCCGGATTGTTGCCGGATAGTAAGCACCGACGGAGAGTAATTAGTAGGAGGTTTAATTCCAACCTCGATGCGCTGACCACTGATGTCAGCAGAAAAGGCAGTTGACATTCCAAACACTCCCTCTTGTGTAATGCGCCCCCACCTGCTAAAATGGGGGCGAGAATATATTCTTTTGTCAAGGAACAGGCAGCCCGTGCGAGGGGCTGTCTTTATTTATGCTGTCTTTTCCTCAAGCTGCTCTTCGAGCTTTTCTACCTTGTTTTCGACTTCCCCGACTTCATCTGCAATTTCGTGGAGTTCGTCTGTCAGATCATCTAGATCATCATCGATGAAGTCTGAAATGCTTACCAAGATATCACCTGTCGTATGGCTTGCATCGCCCACTGCATTCTGAAAATCTTTCAGTTTCTGAACTGCGTCGTCAATCCGCTTTTTTAAACTCATTTCGCGTGTTCCTCCTTCCTATGTAGAATCAAGGTGGGCCGGGACTTGAACCCGGCATCGGTTTGCATCTTGGTTTATAGTCGCCATGCTTCGGACGAACTTCACCGGAAAGCTAAGTGGGCATTTTTCTGTACGATCATGCCGCACAAACTCCTATAAGCGCCGGAGGTTTTCACTCCTATTTCGCTTTGCAGTTTAAGGCGCTGCATACTCGTTCTGCCACCACCTTGGATGCGTCAGCCGCATCTTGGAATACCGGAGGGAGGAAGATTACTTCTAAGCTCCGATACTCCAAGACAGGGGCCGAAGCCCTTGCTTGTCCTATTTAATCCCTGCTGCTGATGCCATTTGCTGAATAATCGCCCGGCTGTATAGCTTCCCTTCAAACGGAACTAAATCTTCCTGGCTACCAGTGATCGCGCAGCCTGGCGCATACTTGCGGAAGATGATCTTGTCGTCGTCAACAAAAATCTCCACAGGGTCTTTAATTTCCAGATTCATAGTTCTGCGCAGTTCAATCGGGATAACAATCCGTCCAAGCTCGTCGATTTTGCGTACAATTCCAGTAGATTTCATATATTTAAGCCTCCGGAGAATTTATTTTTTGATAATGTTCTGAAAAAGCCGTTTGAATCTCAGAGGGGAGATTAGTGGTGACCTCGTCCCATGTTTCATAAGTAGCTTGGGCAATATCCCGTTTCCGCTCCAGCTCCAGAACCTCAAAGCGGGTTGATAATAGAGAATAAAGTGATTCGCGGAACAGTCTTTCTGCGGCAGCCTTTTCATCATTCACCTGTTTATAACGTTCAGCCAGGGCCTGGCCGAAGCTTCTAATCTGCTGATCCGTCACGCTGCCCCCTCCTTGCGCTTTTCACGCTTCGAGGTTAAAATGGACATCAAGAGATTCTCTAACCGAGATTTCAAACCAAGTGACTGCCCTGCCAGGCGGTCATTTTTCATTTCCATTTCCGCAAATCGGATCATGTTATTAAGATGATCCTCCGCATTTTCGATCTTTCCCGGCAGCATAATGTTCGGATTCTTCCGAATCATCTGCAGGTTATGAGCTGCATGCTGTCCTGCTTCCCTTGCCTCAGCAACCAACTGCTCTCTATCCAAAGCACTCCCTCATTTCAAGTATTTTTTAGATTTCAATTCGGCACGGTGCTCTTTCCAGGTCGCGAGCCAACTGAATGAATATTCTTTGCAGATGGCTGCGGCCAAGTGAGTGAGCGCCGTGATTGCCTCCACCGTTTCCATGAGCAGCCGCTTTATCTGCTGACGCTCAGTCTCATTGATTTGTGCATTCGTCTTACTGATCGGGGCGATACTCGAAGCGTCCCGCACTTCCTGAATCTCTTCTAGTGACTTGAACAGCACGCTTGCTCTATGTAGGTCTACGTTGTCCAGCCAGGGAGTAAAAGCACCCCCGGTCACTTCCGCCGCCGCAGCCAAGAAAAGTTGTCCATCATCGTAATGCTCAACTGCGGCTTTCATGACCGGCCGTGAAGCTTTGCGGGTCCCTTTTACGATTTTCCCTATCTGCGAGCCATCAACGTGAGCAGCTCGTCCAGCATTTGCTAAAGTGTCTCCTTTGCGCTGCATGACTTCTCTGAGCGCCTCAGGAAATTGTCCAATTGCCAACCCAGTTTCACCTCATTTGTCCAATTTAGTGGGATGCTATCGGACAGAGGCCTGATGTATGATGTACTTAAGCAAATCCCCTTGCCGTATCCCCCACCCGCCGTTGCCGGTACAGCTCGGCGGGTTTCTCTCATGCGGTATCCCGCTCATCTTGCACTTCCTCTTGGCGATTCGGAAGCGGTGACTCCTTAACGATCTGTAACGCTTTGACCATTTTGCTCATGTCCGGCTCATAGGTAGCTGTGTATTCGATACCTTTTGGATTCTCCACACCAGTCCCCCCTTATTTGATTTTGATAAGCACATACCGGGAGTAGCCTTGGCCGTGTTCCCGGTAATCAAGAACCCAACCCTGTTCAATCAGCCGGTTAACTTCATCAGGTTTCCTTGTTTCCTTAACTTCACGAATGTCCTGAATTTCCAGTTAGATCACCTCCTCTGTAGAATGTTCTTTAAAGTAACATTCATCTTTAAAAAAATTTTCCCATGGGAAATTTAATGATTTTGCAATAGCTTTTGCAGCGGATACAGCTGGAGTTTTAATGCCAGCCTCAATATTTGTATAATAACTTCGAGAAATCCCAGCCTCATCCGCAACCTGTTCCTGCGTTTTATCTGCAAGTTCACGTAATTTCTTCAACCAATACCTCAATTATCACACCTCCAATGTTCCTTTAAGTAACTTTATGACTCGATTATATGTTACTAAAAGAAACATGTCAACAGTAAATGTTTCTTATTGGAACATCTCTTTATTGTTTCTCACAGTAACATTATAATATTCTTATCCTTTCTAAAGTTGGTGCCAAAAATATGCTTATTGTCGGAAAGAGAATCAGAGGAGAAAGAGAATCCTTTAAAGCAAAAGATTCAAAGTGGACTCAAGAATATGTTGCTGACCTTATAGGGATAGCCCGATCCACTTATACTGCTTATGAGAATGGTACAAAGCTCCCGCCGATTGATACACTAAATAAAATAGCCGATATTTTCGATTGCGACACTGATTATTTGAGTGGACGATCACTTGTTAGGAAAAAGCCAGAAACAAGCATGTCATTTTACGGTGGCCCTGACAAATATACAGCAGACGAAATCGACGAAATGGAAGCAGCCCTTTTACGTTACCGAGAGATGAAAAAGCGTGCGTCAGAGCAATCAAATAGGAAATTATAAGCAACTCCTCCAGCCGATGGGGAATCAGAAAGAGGTACCAGATTGTTCATACTTATAATTTTTTTGCTTATTGGTATTGCATTCAAGAGAGAGATTAAGACAATAATATCCTTTCTGTTTCTTGGCTTTGTTGTCATGTATTTTTGGGAGGACATTAAGTTAATTGCGGTGATACTATGCATATTTGGGTGTCTATTAACTCTATATATGACTATCGTCTCTATTTTCACCAAAGAAAAAGCTAAAGCATTAAAATATATATTAATTTCGCTTCTCTTCTTTCTTATCGTTTGCATTGGCATAGTAAACGATGATACGAGTGCAATTCAAATAGAAGAGCCCACAATAAGCGTTCAAAAACAATTAAAAATTTAACTCAGCCAGCAATGGCTTTTCTTTTTATATAAAAACAGAACATACGTGCGCAAAATGGAGGTATTTATATGAATTTTTCCAACTACTTCAAAACTCCTCTGGAACAATGGATCGAGGAACAGTACCGGGCAAATGGCGTTCTTATACCACTAGATCTTGATATAGACAGGATCGCTATGATTTTCGGTGTAGATATCGTTTATTACGACAACAGCCCATTTAGTGAGAATGAGGATAAAATCATTTTTATTGACAGGCGCGATGACTACATAGAGCAGCGAAAAATCTTTTTTCACGAACTTTGTCATGTCATCCGGCACTCCGGAGATCAGCGGGTGATGCCCGAACTGTTCCGCGAAGCTCAGGAAAATGATGCGAACCGGTTCGCACTATATGCAATGATCCCGTTCTTTATGATTGAACAGCTGCAACTGCCAGCGAACAGAAGTGAAGTGATTAGCTTACTGGTCAGTGAATTCCAAATCTATCTGGATTTTGCTAAGTTGCGCCTCAAACAAGTTGAAGATCGAATAACCGAGTCAAAATTCTTGTCAACCTTTACATACACCAACGTTACTCCGCCTAGTCTAGAAGCAACCATTCTCGAATCCCCTGTTACAGGCCTCGATTACCTTCAGCAGCCTCGTATTCATTCGTTGTATGGTTCAGACGATCTCTCCCGCCCTGAGGCTCTGGTAATCGAGCAGCGTCAGGGTTTCAACTGGAATGAGCTATTACTTCTCAATGTGGAGCGAAACTATAAACTTCATAATTCGTCCTTCCATCGATCCAGACATGATGCTACTGTCCTGCCGGGTGATCTTTCACTCCCACCAAATCAAAGAGGGTATGTGACGATAAATTTATCCCGTGTTGCCTGGCGTCATGGTCAAACGGTAACCCGATTGATTTTACCAATGGAAGCTGTCGATGACGCTTTAAATTTTTAATGGGAGGAAATATATATGCTTAATTTTACAAATGCATTGCATGAGAAAGATGTTGTTGTTTATGCCCGTGTATCTTCAGATGATCAGCAGGAACGAGAAACCATTGAAAATCAAATAGAATTTGCTCAGAAATATTGTGAGTTACATAAATTGAATATCGTGGGCTGGTACAAAGATGATGGAGTTACCGGCACAATTGGCCTGGATCAGCGTGGGGACGGAAAACAGCTGCTGCAGGATGCTAAGTCAGGACGTTTCAAAACCGTGCTAATCTACAACATGAAGCGTCTTGGTCGAAAGGCACGCGTCACACTTGATGCCATTTACCAGCTCGAAGAGCATGGTGTAAAAATCAAAAGTATGACTGAACCTTTTGATACTGGCGACCCAATGGGACGATTCATAATAACTGTTTTAGCCGGGCAAGCTGAGTTTGACCGTGACACTCTTCTCGACACATTATGGCATGGAGCGAATCGGCATGCTCGATTAGGGAAATGGCTTGGTGGAATTATACCCTTTGGGTACCGAGTCAATGAAGATAGATTTCTTGAAGTTAATGAAGAACCTCTACCTGGCAAACTTGATTTGTCTGAAGCAAGTATTATCAGACTGCTGTACCATCTGGTAGCTAATGAAAAAATGTCGACAGTTAAAGTTGCCGATTATTTTAATTCACTGCGAATCCCGCCTTCATACGTTGTGCATGGTCGGAAGGTACAGAAAGGTAAGCGCAAAGAAAATACAGCTGGTGTATGGAGTCCCGGACGAATCCGAAATATGATTGTTAATCCAACTTACAAAGGCATTCATGAATATGGAAGACGGGCAACTAGAGAAAGAGAACTAATTGTACGTGAGGTGGCTTCAATTGTATCTGTAGAAACTTGGGACCGAGCTCAACAAACTTTAAAAGATAATCAAATTGAAGCTTTCCGAAATCAGACCAGATTCTATTTATTACGCGGGATTATTAAGTGCGGATGCTGCGGATTAACATATTATGGTGGCGCCTTTAATGGACCTAAAAGGAAACAAAAAGCTTATTATATGTGCGGTGGAAAGACCGCATATAAGGGTCCTCTTCAGGGGAAATGTTATTCTAAGAACATTCCTGCAGAATGGATTGAGGACTTAACTTGGCAAGAATGCCTTCGTTTTATTAAGAATCCAGGGGAAGCTTTAAAGGAACTTGAAACAGGAATGGATACAAGAAAAACTTTCAAGGCTAAGTATATCGAGGAAAAATCAATGATCCTAAAAAGAATACAGGAAAAAGAACCTGAAAGACAAAGCATCCTTTCACTTTATCGTCAGAAAATGATCAAAGCAATCGACGTTGAAAAACAGCTACAAGATATTTTACTAGAAACGGAAGCATTAGAACGTCGCGTAAAAGAACTTGATAACTTAATGGACGCGGAGCAGGACCTGGCTTACCAATTTGATTCTGCTGAAGAGCTACTATCCGAATTAAGAGCGAAAATAGAAAATGATATTACTTTTGAAACGAAACGTGAAATAGTGAAAACACTTGTTGAAGAGATTATCGTGGAGACGATTGAGCCATTAGAGGGAGGACGTAAAAAAGCGATTGTGAATGTTCGTTATTCATTTAATAAATCCAGAGGTGTTCTACACACGGGCAAGGATTCATAGAGCAGGCCAGCAAAAATTGGGCGGGAAAGGTAAATGCAGCGCGGGCACGGCTGATCGTCACTACCCTGTCCTCCAAGGGCTGCCTCAGAACCTCTAGTACATTGCGCGAGAATTCCGGCAGCTCATCCAGAAAGAGAATACCTCGATGGGCTAAGCTGACCTCACCCGGCTTGGGAATCCCTCCACCGCCAATAAGCCCTGCCGCAGAGATGGTATGATGGGGCGAACGGAACGGGCGACCCCGCAGCAACCCGCTGTGGGCATCCTTAAGCTTGCCCGCCGCGCTGAAAATTTTGGTCACCTCCAGGGATTCACTGTCATTCAGCGGCGGTAGAATACTAGGAAGACGTTTGATGAGCATCGTTTTCCCCGTTCCCGGTGGCCCCATCAGGATAATATTGTGCATCCCCGCCGCCGCAATGGTTAAAGCCCGCTTCACATGATTTTGCCCTAGAACATCACTGTAATCCTCCAGCATACCGTTGTCTTCAGTTAAGACAGATCGTTCATACATCACTGCCGGTATATATTTCAAATGATCCAGCGTAAGCGCCATGACCGGAGGACGCTCACTGTTCGCAAGACCGCTGCTGACAGAAACCGGAAACGGCAGCGGATTTTGCAGGACAGTTTCCTTTGTCACAGCTACAGCTTCAGCAGCAGCCCATCCTACTGGCATACAAGATTTAGTTTCGACTGAGCCGCCCGATTCATCAACACCCATTGTATTCACACTTACTATTTGCTGCTCTACCCCGCTTCTCTTTGCGATGTCCGCCAGGTTCATTACCGATTCCTGTTCAGGCTGCGGCAGCTGCCGCAAATGCTCTATCGCATACACTGTGATCCCGCTGATTAAAGCGGCCTCTGCAGCGTTGCCCATTGGCACCAAGACAGCACGAAATCCGGCGCGCCGCGCTGCTTCTACCATCGGCAGCACACCTGTTACAGGGCGCAGGCTGCCGTCGAGCGCCAGTTCGCCGATCAGCAGCAGCTTTTCTGCCTCAGGCATAACCAGTTGGCCGCTTGTCGTCAGAATGCCCAGGGCAATAGCCAGATCGAATGCCGAACCTTCCTTACGCAGATCAGCCGGGGCTAAATTGACCGTAACACGCTGCTGAGGGTAACGATAACCGCAATTTTTAACCGCCGCACGCACTCTTTCCACAGCTTCACGAATAGCAGAATCAGGCAATCCAATGATATTCGTCTGTGGTAAACCGTTGGCCAGATCAATTTCAACACCGATCATCACACCCTCAATCCCATACAGGCAGGCGCTGTGCATTTTTCCATACATAAAAAAACACCTCTTCTCCTGAAATACGCCCAACATTGAGCGTTGTCGTTTCAAGAAAAAGGGTGCTTCCTCATTTTCCGAGATTATATTATAACCAGTATACAAATGATCTGCAGCCATGCGCAATAGCTGAACGGGAGATCACCGCTCCAGCTTATTTGCACAAATGTGAAAGGGCATTTAAAAGGGTAATGAATTAACCCTCTTCACTTACCACCACAGCATCCCTAATTTGCTCAAAAGAGAGCGGTTTGTAGCCCCAATGCTCCACACAAATATTAAAATGATTGTTTCCTTCATATTTCTGCCCATGAATATGACCATGCACATTCACGTAAGGCATATGTTTGTTCATATACATCGGTTCATGTGAAAGAAAGAAGAAATCCTTGTAGATCATCGGGTATTCACTAACCTCGTCGAAGCCCGCCTCCAGCCACCATTTGCGGCTTCGTCCGCGGTCATGATTGCCGAGAATCAGAATCTTGTAGCCGTTCAGTGAAGATGCTATCCCCGCCGTCGCTTCCAGGTTCATAAATGAAAAATCCCCAAGGTGAAATACCGTATCCCCTTCGCCCACCACGGAATTCCAGTTCTCGATCATCGTCCGGTTCATCTCCTCCACACCACTGAAGGGACGTGATTCAAAATCAATAATCAGCTTATGCCCAAAATGGTGGTCTGAGGTAAAAAATACTTTAGACATTTGTGCACACCCAACTTTCACGGAAACTCTGTACATTCTGATTTCTCAATTACGCTGAACTTATTTTTATTTACGCCATTCCCGTTTGTTGGAACGCTGGTTGGCATCCAGCTGAATCAATTCGGCGAGTGGCGGAACTTCTTCATGATCAATAAGCCATTTACGCATTTCCCTGATTGCCTCCACCTGTCCATTGCCCTTATCCCGCCAGGTTAGCAGCTCTATCACTTTAATAACCAGTGACAACAGGCTGCTGCTGTCGCTTTGGCTCTTTTCGGCCCGGATCTTTTGGATAAGCGCCTCATTCTCCCAATCAATCAATATCTCTTCGGCAATGGCTGGCCGCATAACGGTGAAGGTTTTGTTGCATTGGCTGCAGCAGACAACGGATAAAGGCTCTCCGCCTAAATCTACAGCGATCTTCTGTTCACATTCTTGGCATGTAAAACTTACTTGTATATCAAATGGTTGATTCCTCATGCGGACAACCCTCCTCATGGCAGCATTAAAAGTTACAATAATGTTTACCCATTTCCCTTAAGAAATGACCCATGACACGGAAGTAATGTCAAGACATAAGCTCTAATATGGACATTAAATCGACAAAAAACCACTTAAAATGCCTCGCGAATATGCCTAAGAGCAGCGATACTCGTATCGTCATTCAGTAAGACTGAAATCACATCAAAGGAGACCTGCCGTTCTTCCTGACCTGTGGCATGCAAATAGACCTCTGCCGTATTGCGCACCTGCCGTATTTTGCGGGTGTTCACAGATTCCTCGGGTGTCCCCTGCTGAGGGTTTCCGCTGCGGCTCCGTACTTCCACGAAGATCAGCCTGCCTTCAAGCTCAGTAATGATGTCAATCTCGCCGCTGCGGCAGCGCCAATTGCATTTTATAATATCGTAACCTTGGGAAGTCAAATACATTACAGCAGCTTGTTCAGCTGCTGTGCCTTTTTGTTTGCGGCTATACCGCCCGCTCACTTGAGCCTCCGCTCTCCTGCAGAACGGTCACTCTGGTAGATATAGCTTAGAATCTCCGCCACCAAATGATACAGCTCAGGAGGAATCTGCTGATCGAGGTCCAACTTCGACAGGACCTCCACCAATGCTGCATCCTCCTGAACAGCAACCCCGTTCTCCTTGGCCCGCTGCAAAATCATATCCGCCACAGCACCTTGCCCTTTGGCCACAACTACCGGGGCTTCGCTTTGGCCTGGAGTATATTTCAGTGCAACAGCCTTCTTAAGGTTCTGTGAAACTTCATTTGGCTCACTCATATCCGGTAATCGACTCCTTTGTAGGAGTCAGGAACATAGTCTGCCAGCTTGGACACAGTCTTCATACCGGATGCCGCAAGCGAGCCGGGCTCCGGCAAGGGCTCTGTGCGCAAGCTTAAAAGCTGGTAGCCTATTGACTCCACTGCGGATTGGACATCCTCCCGCCGATCCTCCAGCAGTTCAAGCACCCAAGGATCATTATTATGCACCTTGAGGCTTACGATCCGGTCGACCACTTGAACATCAACCAGCGTCTGTCCCAGCTGCTTCATGTCCAAATCGAACCAAAGCCGGCAGTTCGCTGCATCCAGCTCACCCTTGCGGCCACGCCGCGACTGAATATGGACAGAAGCCGTTTCCTGTCCATCCTCGCCCCTCAGCGGCAGAAACAGCGTCACCTGTGCGAACGGTGCCGTACGGTCCGTGTTGAGCAGCAGCTGCTGTCCCGTCAGCTGCTGCACAAGCTGGCCTGCGGCTTCCTTCACCGCAGGCGGCGCATCGCTGCTCATCACCTGCAGCAGCACGCCCTTCAGCGTGTCGGCGGCATCTTCACCCGCCGCACCGCCCTGCAGCGCCGCCAGCGGCAGCGCTGCCTCACGCGTTCCCGCAGCCGCTGGCACAGGCCGCGCCTCTGCGGCGGCTGCGAAGCTGCCGCGCACCGCCTGCTGCTCGTGCTCCGCGCCGAGCAGCTTCAGCACCCGCCCCACCCAGGACTCCGTGTCCTGGGTGACAGCGGGCCCCGGCTGCGGCGCTGACGCAGCAGCCGGGTTCTCCCCGCGCGGCGCTGACGCCGCGGGGGCCTGGGTTTGCCCCGCCTGCGTCAGCGGGGCTGCATTGCCCTGCGGCGGCGCAGCCGCAGGCGCTGGCACTGCCGCCGTTGGCGCAGCTAATGGCGCTGGTGCTGGCGTAGACGCTGGCGCCGGTGTTGGTGCCGCCGCTGGCGTTGGTGCTGCCCCTGGCGTTGGTGCTGCCGCCGGCATAGAAGCTGCCGTTGGCGCAGGGCTTCCGCCCGCAACGTTAGCGGGCGGCGAAGCGGCGAGCTGCGGCAGTGTGCCGCGCAGCTCGCTGAGCACGCCCTGCAGCTTCGTTAGCAGCGCCGTGCCGGACTGCTGCGCTGCTGGTGCACCGGCATTGCCTGCGGCAGCTTGCGCACGCTCCGGCTGAGCTGCGGTCCCCGGCTTTGCCGCATTCGCCGCAGGCTCCGCCTCTGATCCGGCAGATCCTGCACCGATTCGTACCGCTACAGGCTCTGCTCCACTCTCTTTCAGACGCGCCGCAGGATTCTGCGCGTCAGTTCCTTCAGCCGGACTCCCTGAAGCCGCATTTGCTGCCTTAGGGAAAACACCCGCGTCGGCAGATTCGTTGTCCGCCGGCACAGCCGCAGCAGTACCTGCCGCGTTCTTGGCTGCGGCATCAGGATTAGTACCTTCGGCTTCGGGTGTGTTCGCGGCCATCGCTGCCGCAGCCTGTTCACCCTTCCCTGCGCCAGCCTGCGCTGCCGTAGACTGCACAGCTGGTTTGGCCCCGTCAGCAGCTTCGTCCGGCATAGCAGAAGCCGCTAGGGCAGCTTTAGCCGCTGCCGGATCGACATCAAGCTCTTCGCCTGCCACAGCAAGACCAGTACCAGTATTGCCGGTAGAAGAAGGGGCAGCAGATCCGGAGGGAGCCGTAAGCTTCTCCGAACCACCTATGGCCTTTCCACCCTCCCCATCACTTTCCTTCTGTGCCCAGAGCGTAAGCTCCGTTTCAAGCTTGGTCAGCAATTCATGCAGCTTCGGACCAAACACAGCCTGCTGCAGCCCCTTCACGCTCTCTGCTGTCACAGGCAGTCCCCGTTTCACCGAGATCACTGCCGCTTCCAGCCACTCCGAAGTAGGCACGCCCTGCGGCTTGGCGTTCATCACCGCATCGAGCTTCGCCGCCGTCTCTTTGGTCAGGGGCAGGCCTCCTGATTGCATGGCCTGAATAATCTCCCGTCCTGCCTTGGAATCTGACAGCCCAAGTGATTCCAGTGCCTCCCCCATGCTCTGAGATGATGCAAGAGCTGATTCGCCAAGGGAGACCGGCTTCAATACGGGCAGCCCGCCCTCACCCGGAGGGGCAACCTGCAGATTTAAGGTTTGTCCAGGCTGCAGCGGAGTTTCCAGCTCCGCACGGACAGGCGTGCCTTGGATCTGTACGACCGCTTCTTTGCCGGATTCCGACACACTGAGGACTACACCACGAACGACCTGGCCTTCCTTCAGTTCCAAAGACTTGGCTTCTCCCGGTTTACTGTCTCCGAGCAATCCTCGAATCAAAGATCCGATATTCATGCCGTTTTCTCCTCCCTTCGTTTAATGTCTTCTTAGTATATCGACATTTGAGTTCTTTTTTTAAAATAACGTCTGCTGCTCCGCCAATATCCGGCTGATGAAGCTCCGCCGGTGCATAGGCGTTGGCCCCAGGGCCACAATTTGCTCGCGGTGAAGCTTGGTCGCGTAGCCTTTATGTATTTTAATCCCATAGTCCGGGTATAATTCCTCCCATAAGCCTTCACAGAGCCGGTCACGGGTCACCTTCGCCACAATGGATGCCGCAGCTATAGATTGACTATTGGCATCTCCTTTAATAATTGAACGCTGAGGAAGCGGCAGATCCACTTTTTCTGCATCAATTAACATGTAATCCGGCGTATGACTCAAGCCCTCTACCGCCTTCTTCATCGCCAGCCGCGAAGCCTGTTTAATGTTAATTTCATCAATCACCGCAGAGTCAACGTGGCCAACACTAACCGCCAGCGCTTGCTCCATAATGAGCTCAAACAAAACATCCCTCTTCTTGGCGCTCAGCTTCTTTGAATCGTCAACACCCTCTATAATAAGGCCTTCTGGCAATATCACCGCTGCGGCGACAACATCCCCGAACAGACAGCCTCTGCCCACCTCATCTACCCCGGCAATCCGGCAGAATGACTGCTCCCAGCCTTCTTTTTCGTATAACAACATATCTATAGTACTCACTGTTTATCCACCGCCAGTTTCACTTATATTCAGTCCTACTGCTGTTTAGCTTATCATATGAAGCCTTCAGGAGGCATCCCTCTTTAAGTTAATAACTAAAATTCTGCATAGGACCCGTTTCTATCATGCTCCAGAAACAAAGACAACAAAAAGAGCCACCCCAAAAAGTGGATGGCTTATAACCCAATCATTATTTTACTGTGCTTAAGGCGTCTCCAGGGTAAAGGTTCCAAGCTTTCCTGCCCGCAGTTCATGGAGTAACGTCCGTGACGCCTTCTCCAGATCCACACGTCCGCCACTGATGAGGCAGCCACGTTTACGCCCTATCGCTTCCAGAACGGCAACGATCTCATCGGGGTTCTCCAGATCCTCAGGAAGCTTATCAATCCCGAAGCGTTCCTTAAACCGGGAACCATAATCCTTGACCAGATATTTGACAGCATAAAAGGCGATATCCTCGACGTTCAGAATCTCCTCTTTAATAGCTCCGGTTACCGCAAGGCGGTAGCCTACATCCTGATCCTCGAACTTTGGCCACAGAATACCCGGGGTATCCAGAAGCTCCAGATTTCCGCCCGTTTTGATCCATTGCTGGCCCTTTGTGACCCCTGGGCGGTCACCGGTTGCAGCGATGCTCTTGCCTGCCATCCGGTTAATGAGCGTCGATTTGCCCACATTGGGAATCCCCACAATTAGTGCGCGCATCGCCCGCGGATTCATCCCCTTGGCAATTTGCCGATCAATTTTCTCCTTCAGCAGCAGCTTAACCTGTTCAGGAATTTCCTTCACACCTGTTCCGGTAGACGCATCTACAGGATGGGCGACATGCCCCTGGGCTTTGAAGTACGACAACCATTTACGGGTCGCTTCTGGATCAGCCAAATCTGCTTTATTCAGAATAATCAATCTCGGCTTGTCCCGTAAAATATCGTCAATCATCGGATTGCGGCTGGAAAGCGGCAGACGGGAATCAAGCAGTTCTATTGCAACATCTATCAGCTTCAGCTTATCCTCAATTTGCCGTCTAGCCTTCGTCATATGACCCGGAAACCATTGAATGGCCATTGCCGTCACCTCCTTTGACTTCTGTCAGCTTAATGGTTAATTACTGAAATGTCTTTGACCGGCCAAAAAATCAGATCTGCACGGCCTACAATATCGCCAAGCGGCACATAACCGATCATCCGGCTGTCTGTACTGTCTGAGCGGTTATCCCCCATTACGAATACATGTCCTTCGGGCACTGTGCCGTCAGTAAAATCTTCGTTAGGGAAATTTTTATTATTGTACAAAGCATTATTATTATGCGCTTCATCAATCGCGCCTTGAATATAAGTTTCGTTCACAGGTTCACCGTTAACTGTAACGACATCCCCTTCGACTTTCACCGTATCTCCAGCCACTCCAATTACGCGCTTGATGAAGTCCCTGCCCTCTGAAGGCACATGAAACACAATCACCTCGCCACGCTGCGGAGAGCGGATGTCATACAAGATTTCATTTACAATTACCCGTTCACCGGTATGGAAATTAGGCTTCATGGAAGGTCCATCCACAATAAACGGCTTAAATAAAAGCCACCGTATAAGAATTACCAGAACCAATGCAATGGCTATCGCTTTAATCCATTCCAATACTTCATTCTTCTGTTTCTTAGGGTTCTGTCCGCCGGACTCCACAATCTCCCCTTGTCCCTGCTGCAAATCCTGCTGCATAATTCACCGTCCTCTCTTCATCCTATATTCACTATACAACACAAAAAAACTCCTGCCAAAAACTCCTCCACGATTACTCCTTCAGGAGGCCTTTTCGGAGAAGCTGATCCTAAGGCAACTATTTTAATGTCCATTATTGGGGTCGAGAAGAACCGGATATAGCAGCAAGAATAAACGAAAGGGGCTTGAACTCAAGCCCCTTTCCTTTGTCACTATTCTAGCGACGGATTTCTTTAATTCTTGCAGCTTTACCGCGCAGTTCACGAAGATAGTAGAGCTTCGCACGACGAACTTTACCACGGCGAGCCACTTCGATTTTCTCGAGTTTAGGCGAGTTGATTGGGAAAGTTCTTTCCACACCAACACCGTAAGAAATTTTACGAACCGTAAAAGTCTCACCAATTCCACCGCCGCGACGTTTGATTACAACGCCTTCGAACAACTGGATCCGTTCACGAGTTCCTTCGATAACTTTTACGTGTACCTTCAAAGTGTCACCCGGGCGAAAACTCGGGATATCTTTGCGGATTTGTTCTTGCGTAATTGCTTGTAGGATATTCATTTAGGACTTCCTCCTTCCGTACAGGTGTTCATGCCTCTTCCGGAGAGACCATCGCTCTCCCTCATTATCCGCAGAGGACCACCGTATTCCACACAACAGAAATAATAATAACATAAAGAGTAGGCTAATACAACTATATTTTTAGAGCGGCAGCATATCCTTCTTTTGGGCTTTGGCTTTGCAATCCTTGCATAGTCCGACTACGCTTCCATTATCCTGGGCATAAAAGATAAGTTTGCCGTTTCTCTTCTTGCATGAGGAACAGAGCTGATCCGTGGAACTCTGCTTAGCTTTCCGGTGTCTGTCCATCGAGATCACATTGCTGGCCGTTGCAGTCTTTGGACTTCCGGCCCTCTTATGCCGTCTGTTAAACAGCCAGTAAACAACCACAACAAATAACAATACGATCAGGATTGCTGCATATCGCATCAGGCTCATCCGCTCCCTTGACTTTTCACAGTCAAAATAGTAATAGACCGCCCTTCGTGGTGCCTGAGAGTCGGTCTATTTTCTGCTGCCAGGCTCCGTTACACTTCTACACTTCCATTGCTCGGATTTCCAACCCGCCGTTTCAGCTTTACTGAACCTATCATCTACAGCTAATTTTAACACAATCGTTTATTGATTTGTAGTCGCGCCCATAGGTACTGGACTTTAGTCCAGCACAGCAACCGGTCTCCAGCCTGTTATTCAATTATTTACCATAATATATAATAACGATTATACATAAGCAATATACAGACTTTTAGGAGGGGCTCCATTTGAAAAAAAATTATAAACCAGCAAAGATTGCAGCACTGGCTGTTTTCTCCATTGTACTATTAGCCGGCTGCAGAGAACTGCCTGGCAAGGAAGCTGCCGATAATCAACTTGAACAGCGTTTATCCGGCAACTCCCAACAGGAAGTTGCTGACAGTAATGGGGAGTTTGAAGAATTCTCTAGTGAACTCGGGCAGGAAATCAGTGAAGCAGCAACAGATTTAGGGCAGGATATCGGAGAAGCCATGGAAAATGTGCATCAAGCTGTTCAGAATACTGCGTCCGTCGTGGCAGAACAGATCACAGCCGACAGTGTCAGCAAAGAACTTGTTGCCACCTCGAAACCAGGGTCCTCCTCTACACTTACCCTCGACAATGCAGTGGGTGAGGTTGAGGTCATCTCCACTACAGGAAATACCGTCAACGTAACCGCTACTATCGTAGCCCATCATGCCTCCAGCAAATATGCTCCAGAGTTGTTTGATAATGCTGAAGTATCTGTAAAAATTAGCGGTGACGAGCTTAAAGTATCCACCTACGCCAAGGACAGTCCCAAAAAGGATTTATGGTCCTGGGCGCACAAAAAATACGGCTATTCAGATTTCAGCATCAACTACCTGATTGAGCTTCCAGCCAGTGTCGACAGATTTGAAATCAATAATGATGTAGGTTCTATTGAGCTGAACCAGTTGCAGGGAACCTTTGACATTTCGAGCGATGTTGGAGCCATCACACTCCGGGATGTTGAAGTCACCGGCAAGTCCAAGGTAGAGACAGATACCGGAAGCATCGAGCTAAGTATCAATGAGATGAAAAACAGCAGCAGTCTCAAAGCTAAAAGTGACATAGGTAAAATATCCGCCTCTTTGGACAGCAGTCTCAAATGCACCGTGGAGGCCTCCAGCGAGCTTGGACATATTTCCGGTACAGGTTCCGGCAAACTTGATTTAAACGGGGGTGGACCGCTATTGTCCCTATCCACGGAAATCGGCTCCATCTCCATACAGCACTAAAATGAAAGATACCGAACCGAATATCTAAATTTACGTATATATGCAAAAAGTGGGCTTCCCAGATTAGGGAGGCCCACTTTTTTGCCTTTAGATCAGCGCGATTGCCAGCAGTGTAAACAAGCTTAAAGTTAAAATTTCACTGCCGTACCCGTAAAAACCGCCGTAATAATTGCCTGGGTAAAATGCCGAGGTTTTCATTTTTCCGTTGCCCTTCGTTTTCAGATAGACATTGTTACGATCCACATCCACGATGATACCTTCATGCTGTTTTCCATCGGTTGTCAAAATCCGTACCCTTTTGTTTTTACATTGCAGACAATTATAATATGCTTCCACCCGTAACTCCTCCTTTACAGTAGTGATTTATTCTATGACTGGAGGGATTAGCCGGTAACGGCTAAGTTACCATTGTGAAATATATGTGAAATAAATAACTTGTGAACAATGTGTGTCTTTTTCGTTGAAAAAGGTTTATAATAAGATTACAAACAGTAAAGCGCTTACGGGCTTGTATATGTACTAATCCGAACTTAAGGAGGCAGGAATCATGAGTACAGCAGGGAGAAATTTCATTAACGAGGGAATACTGCGCATCGCCTTGTTCCTAATCTTTGCATCACTTACTTACACAGTAAGAAACTACGTCTGGGCCATTATCGTGCTCACGGTTGTTGCATTATATGCATTGGTTACTGGGATCATAAAGCTTACCCGCAGTGACAGTGAAGTACTAGAACGACGATAACCAAGTGGAAACGGCTTTGCCGTCCTCAAAAGGACGGTATCCGTTTCAGTAAGAAATAGAAGGATAGTTTATAACGTGAAGCATATAAATTCTTATATTTGGACAAAAAACCGCTTCATACGGAATCTTGATTCCGTATGAAGCGGTTTTTTTAGTGTCGTATCGGAGTAACAGGATTTGAACCTGCGACCTCACCCACCCCAAGGGTGCGCGCTACCAGGCTGCGCTATACCCCGACGGCTACTCCGTAACTTCCGCGCCATTATCACGTTCTGCCAACGATTGCCCATACGGTCGTCACAGCTTTTACCAATCTCGCGTTTATTATAGCGTATGGCCGTGCACCTATGCAATAAAATAACGCGCACCTGTACAAACTTGTTCACATGCGATATAATGCGAACATACATTCGTAATCGAACGGAGGCACTGTAATGTCCGCAACACGCAACTCACCCGCATCTATCACCGCAGAAGTCTGCAACTTCATCCGTCCTTACACGATCCTTCCGATGGTGAAAGCCGCATTCGAACGGGACTCCCAGATATTCCTCTCGATGCACACACTTGACCCGTACGTCGCGTGGCTGACACAGGCCCGGGAAAGATTAACGCAAGAAGAGCTCATGATAAAGGCGCAGGCACGTCAGAGCGGAATTAGCATTATAGAAAAGCAGCACGTAGATGGCACGCTGCGGATTCGTTATCAATGCCAGGCTGGCATCAGTGACTTAGCGATCCCGGATGCCGAGGTTGCAGAGGAAGCTGCGGACCTTATGCGGCGGCTATTGACGTTTTAAAACGAAAACAAGCGCAGATCTCCGAGTTCTCATCAAAACAATGCTTTCTTCTGTGAAAATAGTTTTTTAATATATTCTTAAAATTTTATAGATTTTTAAATTACGTTATGCTATACTCTTGGCACAAGGAAAGGAGGTGCGTTCACATCAAGCATGACATGCTGAACGTATCCCTTACCCGGACCAACGGCTGAACAACTGGCTTTGGTGGCGCGGGATACGGATCAAGGTAACAAAACAGCGCCTCGGGTAGAGAGACCGTCTTCGGACGGTCTTTTTCATGTAAAAAACCATTAAAGCAGCGGTCATTGATCCGTCTGTTCTAATGGTTTTTTGGGTTACTGCTGCTATTACTATAGCACTTCTCCTATTGGACCTGTTGCCAGGGTCTGTTCTCTACTCAAGAAAGAGGGTTACGATTTACGATTCGTATAAAAATCGATAATATCGCTTACTGTGCGGAGCGGCTCCGCTTCCTTGTGGACAGTGTCCACGTCCGGTTTAAACTCTTCACGCGTATTCGTAGTCACTTTCAGTTCATTCCTTTCAATTGTTAAGCTAATTGCATCTAAGTTGCATATCTTATTGCGGCACCTCTAACTATTACCCTAAAAAAAGGATAACTACGCACATTTGCTCTTATTTTTTTTGTGAAGCTTATGTGTCTGTTAAATTATTCACTACATAACAAAAAACGCCTCCTCAACGTAATATACGTTAAAAAGACGTGTGATATGCCTTGTGCCCTTAATTATTTTGTTCAGGCTTGTTCTGCTGCTGGCGTAAACGCTCCAGTGTCTTCTTATCCTTCACCGTTAATTCGGCGGTATCCAGAAGATCCGGTCTCCGCTCCAGGGTTCGTTCCAGAGCCTGCTCACGCCGCCATATTTCGATATTGGCATGGTGACCGCTCAGCAGTATATCCGGCACCTTCCATCCCCGAAACTCAGCCGGACGCGTATAATGCGGATACTCCAGCAGGCCGGTGCTGAACGAATCTGTTATCGCTGAGGTTTCATTTCCGAGGGCCCCGGGCTGCAGCCGCACTACCGAATCGATGACCGTCAGGGCGGGCAGCTCACCACCGGTCAGCACGTAATCCCCAATGGACAGCTCATCTGTTACGAGATGCTCTCTGATCCGTTCATCATAACCTTCATAATGGCCACAGATAAAGATCAGATGCTGCTCCTGGGCCAATTCCTCGGCGATGTGCTGGTTATATTGTTTTCCCTGGGGGCACATAAGGATAATACGCGGTTTCACAGGAGAAACAGACGTACGTTCCGCTATTGCACCAGTACCATGCTGGTGCTCATCTCCGTTTACATCGCCGCTTTCGGGAAAACTCCCCGCGGTGATCTCCTCAGCTTGCTGTCCGTCCTGAGAGATGCCCAGCACATGTTCCACGGCAGCAAAGATTGGGTCAGGCTTCAGCACCATCCCCCCGCCTCCGCCATAGGGCGTGTCATCCACACTGTTATGCTTGTTGCCTGAGAAATCACGGAAATTGACTGCGTTTAGGGAGACGATGCCTTTTTCACGTGCTTTGCCAAGAATGCTTGTGCCAAATACACCCTCACACATTTCCGGGAAGAGCGTCAGCACATCAATTCTCATCATGGCAATAGTCCTTCCATCAGGTGAACGGTGATTTTCCGGGCTGCAATATCCACGTCAAGCACTACATCATTGATGACCGGAATAAGAATATCCTGTCCTTTGGCCGGTTTCACAACCCAGACGTCGTTGGCTCCAGGCTGCAGGATGTCTGTAATCGTGCCCAGTGGCTGGCTTCCATCCTCATCAGTGTATACTTCGCAGCCGACGATGTGGTGGAAGTAATATTCATTTTCCGGAAGCTCGACGAGATCATCACTAGGAACCTTAAGCAGGCTGCCTTTATATTTCTCGACCTGATTGATGTTGGTATAGCCCTTCAGTTTGGCAATGAACATCCCTTTATGCTCTTTGGCGGATTCCACGATCACCTCGAATTTCGGACTTCCATCAGCGGGGATAAGCAGTAGCTTTTTGCCCGGCGCAAAGCGGACATCCGGAAAATCGGTATGCGACAAAATCTTGACCTCCCCGCGAATGCCGTGGGTATTGACCAGCCTGCCTACGGTTAACTCTTCCGTCATATAATCCTCTCCTTCAAATATTATCAGCGTTACTGCTGCAATAGGACTCGTACATAAATGGCACGGCAACGCCTATTTTGGTTCTTTGTACATTAATCTATACTGCTATATTTGAACAAAAAGGAGCCGGGATATACTATCCCTAGCCCCTCATTGAACGCATCCATTAAGATAAAATATCCACGGTAACGCGTTTATCGCTCTTGACTGCTGCAGATGTGACTACTGTGCGAAGCGCTTTGGCGATCCGTCCCTGTTTGCCAATGACCTTCCCCACATCATCAGGATGTACGGAGAGTTCATATACAATCAGGTGATCCTTCTCCACAGTCCGCACGATCACATCTTCTGGATGATCCACTAAAGCCTTAGCAATAACACCAACTAATTCTTCCATAGAGGACCCTCGCAATCAGTCATTATTTCTGTTGCTTCAGCTCATGGAACTTCTTCATCACGCCTGCTTTGGAAAGCAAGTTGCGGACGGTATCAGATGCTTGTGCACCTGTTTGAAGCCATTTAAGAGCTTTTTCCTCATCGATCTTAACTACTGCCGGTTGTTCAATCGGATTATAATAACCGATTTCCTCGATGAAACGACCGTCACGAGGGGACCGGGAATCGGAAACCACTACACGATAGAAAGGCGCTTTATGTGCACCCATTCTTTTCAAACGAATACGTACTGCCACGAAATTCACCTCCTTAAAAGAATATCGAAAGATTGGGAAGAGTTTGCCGGAAACCTTTTTCCGATCCCTCCCAAACCCTCCCTTAGCCAAGGGAGGGCCCCAAGGGCTCTGCCCTCTGGACACCCGGCTAAGTGCAATTGGCGTGGGCATTCAGACTGGCGGGACCTGGGATAGTTCGGGCAGGATCGCTTTTCGTCCCTAGCGGGACCCGCTTAACAACGGGCGGTACCTGGGAACTGGTTTTACAAACTCTTTAGATCAAAAGATTAAGATCAAGAGATTAAGATCAAAAGATTAAGATCAAAAGATCAAACCTTCTCGATCATCTGATGTTGTACAATGTCTGATCTAAGGGTAAAGCTTAAAGCTTAAAAATTAAAGATTAAACCTTAAAGACTATTAACATTAACGGAAAGGGAACTTCATACCCTTGCCGCCGCCAAGGCTCTTAAGCTGCTTCATGGCGTTTTTCTTACCGCCCTTACCACCGCCGCCGCCCATCATACCGGAGAACTGCTTCATCATTTTGCGCATTTCATCGAACTGCTTGATGAGACGGTTAACCTCGGCTACGTTGGTTCCACTGCCTGCGGCGATGCGCTTGCGGCGGTTATGATTGATGATCTCAGGCTGGGCTTTCTCAGCTTTGGTCATCGAATGAACAATTGCTTCGACGCGGCCCATCTGCTTGTCGTCGACCTTCAGGTCCTTCATGCCTTTGGCTTTATTCATGCCAGGCAGCATGTCGAGAATCTGGTCGATCGGGCCAAGCTTCTTGACCTGATCCATCTGCTCCAGGAAATCGTCGAACGTAAATTCCGCATTACGCATCTTACGTTCCATTTCCTTCGCTTTTTCGGTATCAATGTTGGCCTGAGCCTTCTCGATCAAGGAGAGCATGTCGCCCATGCCGAGAATCCGGGAAGCCATCCGTTCCGGGTGGAACGGCTCCAGTGCATCGATCTTCTCGCCCAGTGCGGCGAATTTGATCGGAGTGCCGGTTACGGCTTTGACGGACAATGCTGCACCACCGCGGCTGTCGCCGTCGAGCTTCGTCAGCACTACGCCGGTAAGCTCAAGCTGCTTGTTGAAGCTGTCAGCTACATTTACAGCATCCTGACCTGTCATGGCATCTACTACAAGCAGCACCTCGTCAGGATTCACGACGTTATGGATCTGCTTCAGCTCTTCCATCAGCTCTTCATCAATATGCAGGCGGCCAGCAGTATCGATGATCACATAATCCAGCCCGTTGTCCTTCGCATGCTGGACCGCTTGTCTGGCAATCTCCACCGGGCTCGTCTGATCTCCCAGGGAGAATACTGGAACCTTAATTTGTTCGCCTAGCACCTGCAGCTGCTTGATTGCAGCCGGACGGTAAATATCGCCCGCTACAAGCAAAGGACGGTGATTACCCTTCTGCAGCAGCTTAGCCAGCTTGCCTGAAGTGGTCGTCTTACCGGCCCCTTGCAGACCCGCCATCATTATGACTGTCGGCGGCTTATTGGACTTGGCCAGCTTCGCTTGGCTTCCACCCATCAGGTCGGTTAATTCCTTGTTAACGATATCAATGATGACCATGCCGGGAGTAAAGCTGTCCATCACTTCCTTGCCGATCGACTTCTCCTTCACCTTGGACACGAAGTCCTTGACTACTTTGAAGTTAACATCGGCTTCCAGAAGCGCCAGCCGCACTTCACGCATCGCTTCGTTGACGTCATCTTCAGTTACTTTTCCTTTGCCGCGCAGCTTGCTGAACACATTCTGCAATCTTCCGGTTAAACCTTCAAACGCCATATGCGGCTGTCTCCCTTCATGCTACTCTAACCTCTGCAAACGATCCAGGATATCCGTGAACCGCTGTTTATATTGCTCAGGCAGCATCCCATTGTCCGGCAGTCTGCGCAGTTCTTCTAAATATCGGTTGCGGTCTTCATGTTTGGCAAGAAGCCCAAGCTTCTCTTCATAATTCTCCAGCACTTGCTCCGCACGTTTAATATGTTCATAAACGGCTTGGCGGCTAATTTCAAATTCCGCGGCGATCTCTCCGAGTGAGAAATCATCGTGGAAATAATATTTAAGAAACGTTTGCTGCTTGTCAGTAAGCAGGCGTTCATAGAAAGCAAATAACAAGTTAATCCGGTTAGTTTTCTCGAGCCTATTCTCCTGACTCATTAAGGGCACTCCCTTCGTCAAGGAAAAACACTTTACAGCTTCACAACGTCCCTTATGATACCGAAAACAAAGAAAGATGTCAAGCCTTTTTGCTTGTCATCTTATTCTTTGTGCCCAAACCCTAATTTCTGTCCCGAAATGCTCTGAATTAACGGATGGGAAGCAGGTAAATCAGCACCGCAAAAAAGTGGGTCACACTTCCCGCCAGTACAAACACATGCCAGATGGCGTGGTGGTACGGGAAACCTCTCCATACATAAAAGATGGTCCCCAGCGTGTACAATATTCCACCTGCCATCAGCAGTGTCATGCCCCCTCCGGCCACTACAGCCGATAAAGGATTCCAGGCGATCACAATCAGCCAGCCCATCGCAATGTAGAAGACAGTGGACATGAACAGAAACCTTTTGACGAAGTAGGCCTTGAACAATACTCCGAAAAATGCCACTCCCCAGATAATGCCGAACAGGCTCCATCCAAGCGTGCCACGAATGGCTACCAGCAAAAATGGTGTATAGGTACCGGCAATAAACAGATAAATCGAGGAGTGGTCAAAGAATTCGAACAGATCCTTCGCTTTGCCCTCCCTGAGACTATGAACCAGTGTGGAATTCAGATAAAGAAGCAGCATCGTCGTTCCATAAATGGAAAAGCTGACTACATGCCAAGCCGTCCCCTTCAGACTGGCAAAAACAACAAGCAGAACAAGTGCAGCTACACTCAGTACCGCACCTATACCATGAGTAATTGCATTGGCTACCTCTTCCCTGCGGCTGTAAGTATGCGTGTTTGCCATAATAAAATCCTTCCGTTAGCGGTTTCCTTCTATTATATCGTTTTCCCGGAACTCATTCCAGCCTATAGCCTCATTTGGGTTTTACAGCTTGTAAAGCTCCGTATATTTCGCCTCGAGATAATCAGCCAGATAATCCGGGTTCAGCGGTTCGCCGGTCACCTGTTCGATAATTTGTGAAGGCGTCAGCGCCGAACCGTACCGGTAGATCTTGTCTGTAAGCCATTCCTTAATCGGCAGCAGATTGCCTTCGGCGATCAGAGCGTCAAATTCCGGCAGCTCTTTACGCAGAGTGTTCAAAATTTGCGCAGCATACATATTACCAAGGGAGTATGAGGCAAAATAACCAAAGTCACCGCCGGACCAATGGACATCCTGCAGTACGCCAAGCGCATCGGTCGGCGGTGTAATGCCGAGGTATTCCTGATATTTGGCATTCCATACTTTTGGCAGATCCTTCACTTCCAGACCTTCATTAAAGATCAGCTTCTCGATTTCATAACGGACGATAATGTGCAGGTTATAAGTCAGCTCATCGGCTTCGATGCGGATGAAGGAATTCGCCACACTATTGATCGCACGGTAGAAATCTTCTACTTCCACATTTGTCAGCTGTTCAGGGAAATGCTGCTGCAGATCGCCGTAATAACGCTGCCAGAAGGCCCGGCTGCGGCCGATCATATTCTCCCACAGTCTCGACTGGGATTCATGGATGCCCATAGATGCCCCTTGAGCCAGCGGTGTGCCGACCAGATCCTTGCTGATGTTTTGCTCATACAGAGCATGTCCGCCCTCATGGAGCGAGCTAAAAATAGCACTAGTAACGTTGTCCAGCAGATAGTTGGTAGTGATGCGCACATCCCCCGGATTCAGCCCGGTTGCGAAAGGATGTACACTTTCATCCAGCCGGCCTGCTTCAAAGTCATAGCCCATCTGCCCCAGAACAAAGAGGCCGAATTTCTCCTGTTGCTCTTTGGCATAGATTTCACTCAGGAATTTCGTGTCCGGCTTGTTAGGCGAAGCATTGATGGCTTCCACAAGCGGAACAAGACGGCTGCGCAGACGATCGAAGATTTCATCGACTTTTTCGGTGGTCAGATCTGGTTCGTACATATCCAGCAGCGTATCGTATCGGGTGCCTTTGACACCCCAGTAATCAATGAACTCCTGCTTAAAGGCAACAATCTGACTTAAGAACGGCTCAAAGGAGGTGAAATTATTGCTTTCCTTGGCTTCTTCCCACACGGTTTGTGAATGAGCCGACAGAACAGAATATTCTTCAAATCTCTTGGATGGAATGCTCTTGCTGCGCTCGAACTCCTTGCGGCAATCTTTCACGATTTTGTTCTGGTTGTCGCTTAGCTGGCTGCTGACAGCCGGGCGGCTGAAAAATTCAGTGAACTCTCCCATCTCCGGCGAAGTCTGGAGTCTGAACAGTTCTCCGCTAAGCATACCAATCGTACCCGAACGGATCTCCACCCCTTTACGAGGTGCACCTGTACGCAGATCCCAATGCAAAAGTCCGATTGTTTCAGAATACCCGCTGATTTTTAACAATAGCTCTTCAAATTTCTCCCACTCTTCTTTAACCGTCTGTTCCATATCCGAGCACCTGCTTTCTCTGTTTTAGCATCTCCTCTTGATGATACTTTTTTAAATAAGTATAATCAACTTCAGAGCCTTACATCTCTAATTTGAAATACTTTATCATTAAGCCGATAGGAGTGTGAACAGAACATGAAGATTCAGATTACACCTCTGGCCGAGAGGAAGCTGAAGGAAAGGCTTGGGGATCAGCCGGGGCTTTTTAAACTCTTTTATGATACGGAGGGTTGCGGCTGCGACGGAATCAATGTTCTGCTGATCGTTAATGAAGCACAATCCGGCGATGTTTCCATTGATGCAGACGAGTTGCCTTTTATCATCAGCCGCCAGCAGGAGATCTTTTATGAAGAGCAAATGCGGCTTGATGCCGAGGAGCGGTTCTCTTCGTTCAAGCTGGACAGTCATTCACAGATTTATGGCAAGAATATTCTTGTAAGAGATTTGCGCAATACCGAAGTACCCCAGTCAGGGCTGGAATTGCTTGCGAAGTAACTCCCCGTTAACCCTTAAGCATATATTCCTAAACCTAGGAAGCTATGCTCACAAAACACAGTGTATGCTTCCGAGGCAAGTTTTGTACGAAGTAAACCTAGGAAGCTATGCTCACAAAACTTTTAGGAGGAAGCATGGTCATGACTCAAATTACAAATATCCTGGAGTTCAACAAACAGTTTGTCGAGAAAAAAGAATACGAAGCCTATCTGACCAGCCGCTTCCCTGATAAAAAAATGCTGATCATCACTTGCATGGACACCCGGCTCGTAGAGCTGCTGCCCAAAGCGATGAATTTCAAAAACGGTGATGTCAAAATCATTAAAAATGCCGGTGCGATCATTTCCCAGCCCTTCGGCAGCGTAATGCGGAGCGTAATGGTCGCGTTATACGAGCTGGATGCGGACGAAGTTATTGTGGTCGGCCATTACGAATGCGGCATGGCTTCGCTGAATGCAGACAAGATGATCAACTCGATCAAAGAGCGCGGCGTTTCCGAACAGGTCCTTTCGACCCTGGAGAACTCAGGGATTAAATTAACCAAGTGGCTGCGCGGGTTTGACAATGTGGAGGAAGGGGTAATTCAGACTGTGGAGCTGATCAAGCGCCACCCCTTACTCCCCCCAAACGTGCCTGTGCACGGCATGATCATCGATCCGGCAACCGGAGCGCTTGAGCTTGTCTCGGACGGGTATGTGGAGAACAAGGCAACTCTCTGAAACTGCTGTTTGCGTGGATCCTGGATCCACGCACTTTTTTTTGGCCATAATTTGTATTCCGGCATTTAATCTCTAAATTATTATATTTAAAATTGAAACCACCTAGGGCATACTACGTATTACCGGACAGACACTACAAATCCAAGACAACCTTTAGGAGGGTACTTGTACTCAATGAAACCCATGAAACGCGTAATGATGATTGTAATGGCCTTTACCCTGTTTTTTGCCGTAACCGCTCCTGACTTTGCGGATGCACGACGTGGAGGCGGCTTTAAATCCGGAGCCCGCGGATTCACCACCACTCCAAAGAAATCTACAACCAATAATGTGAAACAAAGCGATAGCACCAAAGGAACAACAGCCGGCACTGCAAAACGCGGATTCTTCAGCGGAGGCAGCTTGATGAAAGGCCTGATGATCGGCGGAATCGCCGGCTTCCTCTTCGGGGGCATGTTCGGCGGAATGGGCGCTTTCGGGAATTTCCTTGGCCTAATGATTAATATGCTTGCCGTCTATCTTGTAGTGGTACTGATCATGTCCTTCTTCCGCCGCAGAAAAGAAAGACGCAGGCTTGAGGAAAGAGATGGCCGTTACTAATGCCAACAACTGTTCTAAGCATGGATGAAATTATTAACGCCCTCTGCCTGCATATGGCTGAACGCAAGGCAGTCCGTGTGGAAGATGTTCAGGTAGAGCTCAGTTGGGAGGAAGATACCGGGTACAGCGCAGAGGTGTGGATTCAAGGCCGAAGCCAATACCTGGTAGAATCCAATATAACTGAAGCGATCCTCCGCTATATGCACAGTGAGTATGGCATCCGGGCTTACCGCGAGGATCTCAGACTGGAGCTGGATGAAGAAATAACGGCAATTGTCAGCACTTGATTCTATTACTACATTGCAACAAATAAAGGGACAGCCTCCGGGCTGTCCCTTTATTCCATTAATGTGAACGGCTAAATGCTGAACGCATGATAAAGTAAGATGATCACTATACATAACGTGGAGAGGGCGGACAACCACGTAAAAAATAAACTCCAGTTATAGCTTTTCATTCGTCTTATACACAATCAGAATGGTGCTCCGTTGATGCTCCGCCCCGTCCCGCGAAGATTTGACTACGGAACCGTAGCACACCTTCACCACTTGTTCTTCCTGCAATCCCATCAGAAATTCATTTGCCTTATTTTCAGCATAGGAATTATCCGCATCTACAAACTCTTTAACTTGAATCATAATATTCTCCTTTAATAGATGTAATTATTTATTAATTCGAATTCTATATAAGAAAACAATGAAGTGCTCATGGCGCATCACTCCTCTGGTAACATTTAATGTAAGAAACCTCTAAATATACAGCAAGGCACTTCGCAGTAAACTGCGAAATGCCTTAATATCAGTCAAGCTTAACATCCAATGGGAGAAGGGTCAAATGTTTTCACTCCATAATTATGAAAAATCCATGGCAGCCCTGTGTAACAATCGTTTGGTTCTCCGCTGAGAAGCTGATATACTGTTGTGAAGGTCTCATTTAAGGAGATCTCTATTTGCACACCCTTTTTTAAGAGCGGTACACCAAATTTTGAAGGAGGCTGGACATGATTACGAATTACAAGATGACAGCAGGGGATGTTTTTCTTAGAGGGGGTGAAATCTACTATGAACCATAGTCTTCTACTGCAAACCTCCCGGACTCAACTGGTAAAGCAGCTGTTATATTTTGATGAAGAGAGAAATGGATTTCTCAATCATTATTACCCTGGCAAACATCCTCAGAGAAAACAGGCGGAGGAACTGATTAACAGCTACTGCACTGTTCTAGAGCAACTCCTCTCAGACTATAGTGAAGAGAAACTATGCTCGAATGTATTGATTGGAAGCCGGCTGGACCTGCGCTATTTGGCGGATGGTTATATAGACACCTATACCATTGTGTTCCCTGCATACACCGACCCGGCCGAAGGGAAGATTTCCTGGCTGTCGCCACTGGGTATGCAGCTGCTGATGGCCCAGCGCAATCATGAGTATGAGCTTGAAGTCCCTTCAGGGAAAATCTCTGTCATGATTGACAACATCAGCTTTGAGAATAGCGGCGAAGTGGATTCAGCAGTCTGAACAAAAAAGGGGCAGCCGCCGGGCTGTCCCTTAATCATTTTCTGCTAATCTTTAAAGTACTGGGTAATTGTCCCCGCACCGTTCTGCACCTTCACCTCCGCATACGCCCCGTTGATTAAAGTGAGCTGCGGCGGTACATGGCCGAAGTCAACATCATAGATTACCGGCAATTGAAGCTCCCCGGATAACTCTTTGTAACAATCCTCCACCGTATAGCTGTCCACCGGACGATTGGCACCGCTTCTCCCGAACATAATACCAGAGCAATGCTCGAACCAGCCAGCCAGTTTCATCTGCACCAAAGACCGGCGCAAATCCACCGTGTTCAATTCACAATTCTCCAAATACCACAGGATTGGTTCGTTGTGAATCATATTCTGCTGAAAATACTGCACATTTCCGAAAGGTGTCCCGATAATATGCCGGATCACATCTATGCATCCGCCAAGCAAACGCCCGGACAGTGATACTTCACCAGCAGTCACCGATTTCCAAACCGTCGGCTCATCCAAATGAAAGATAAAGGGGGAATTGACGTCCACTCCCCCCTCCTGCTGATACTTTGCCGATGATTTCTGCATAATCGAACCCCCACGGGTCGTGGACATTACCTTTTGCCACATGGCTGTAGTGTTATCGGTTTGCTTCCCTCTCAGATCTGCCAGGCTTGGACCGTGCGCTGTTGCCAGACCCGTCTGCAGCGTAATGGCAAGCAGCAGCAAACTGATATCGGAAAAACCCAATATCCATTTCTCCTGCACCAGGCTGAAATCTATATATTCCAGCATTTCAATCAATAATTCCCCGCCCCATGGCGGAATGATAAGATCGATGGCGTCATCCTGCATCATGGAGTTAAATTCCTCGGCACGTGTTTTGCCTGAAGCTGATTTGGCTTTATTCTGTTTAAATACCGTCTCGCCGCAATGCACCCGGTATCCTTTTTCTTTCATCCGCTCACAGGCTTGCTCGAACAGCTTACGGTCTAGTGGACTTACGCCATATGAAGAAGCCGTCACACCGATCGCTGCCCCGTCGTTCAATAAAGGGTATGTAATCATTTTCTACCTCCTGAAAAAATTCCCGTAATCCACCTTTGATTCTACATCGAATAGCAAGTCTTCGGAAGCCCGGATTTATCTTATACAGATACAAACGGCAAAAGACATGACCAGAACATACGGAAGAGCTGCCGATGATCCAGATCATGTCTTCTATTCGTGATAGGCCCGGGATTAGATCAAAGAGATGGCGAGCAGCTCGAACAGCACAAGCGGCAAGATCACATTATTGTTAATCGGCGCGGGATATGGATAGTAGCCCGGACCCGGCGGGAATGGTTTGTAGTAGGGATTATAGTATCCGCGTACAGATTGTGTGGTAGCGGTAACTGACAGGTACAGATTTTTATTGTCCATCCCCGCAATAGTTCCCTCATGCATGAGTCCGTCAATCGTCTGTACTTTTACTTTGTGGTTTAAGTAGGGCTTGCAGGAGTGGTGCAGAGATTCACGGACTCCGTGCAGGTGCTGGACTACAGCAGGATCGGCTTGATAGATAACCATCGCTTGCTGGCTGGAATTATATGTCGACATGTTGGTTGACCTCCGTAACTGGTTTTGCTTCAGTCTATGCTGATGCCTATAGTAAGGTGTCTTCCCCTCCCATACCGTATAGAATGCCGCCCCAGACAAGTCTCCCGGAAAACAAAATAGCCGCACGCGGGGCTAGTTCCCATGTACGGCTTGTTTATCTTTTTTAGGGTTATATCCCTTTAGAAAGCCACTCCGATTCCGCCTTCGCCGGCATAGGTGCCCATAACCGGTCCCATGCTGGAGAATACGACCTCTTTAAAGGGGTGCTTTTCGAGAATGCGTTCTTTAATCTCCAGGGCCAGCTTCTCGCAGTTGCTGTGCACAATGGCAATAACCGCCTTCTCATAATCATGCTGCTTCTCCTCAAGCTTAGCCAGCAGATGGTTGAGTGCCTTGGGCAGCCCGCGGGTTTTCTCCACCACCTCAACTGTACCTTCCTCACTGATTTTGAGCAGCAGCTTGATGTTCAGCACCGAAGCCACCGCGCCCGACAAACGGTTCAGCCGTCCGCCCTTGATTACATTTTCCAACGTATCCAGCGTGAAGAATGCTTCCACTTCCCGGGATTTGAGAAGAATCATTTCTTTCAATTCCGCAAGGCTTGAACAGGTCACCGACCATTTCGCCGCGAAGGCGACAATCAGGGAGAGTCCACCGGAAAATCTCTTCGTATCTATAACTTCAATCGCATTCGGAAATCCTTCTTCTTCATACATTTCCTTGGCGATCATCGCGGCCTGATAGGTGCTGCTAATATTGGAGGACATGCAGACGACCATAATGTCAGTGCCTGCTTCCACTTCTTTGAACTTATCCAGGAAGACTTGCGGACTGGGACTTGCTGTGGTCGGCAGTTCCTTCGATTCACGCATTTTAGCATAAAAAGCCTTCGTGTCCGTATCTTCCGGCATCAGCTCATGTCCGAAATGAACCGGCAGCTGGACTACAGTAATATCATATTGGTCAACGTACTCAAGGGGGATGTCGGAACCGCTATCCGTAATTATCTTGATGGGCATCAGGGTGCTCTCCTTTCAATTCTATATTATTATAGTCACCATCTACACGAATCAACAGTACATTTTATAACTTGTCAAAACATTTGTTTTATGCTTAGGAGTACATTCACTCACTTTCCGGACTATTTTTGCTGTATGAAGACTCCCTGTAACTGAAATAGCAGTCACAAGTGTACTTTCTTACCTTTCGATGTTGTGATATGGTAAACAAATCAGCGTATAGAAATGGAGTGTAACCATGGGCAAGAACAGAGTGTGGAACAAAGGCAAGCATAACGGAGGCGGACTGGCGAAGAATAATGTAACGGACAAAGAATCCGCAGAATCGGCAACCCCAGCCGAGAGCGCTCCTGAGATTCCGAATCCGCGGATTGATACAGTAAAACCGATGAACCGCAGCAATTGGGTTGTTCGTCCGGCTAGGGTAACGCCTAAAGAAAAGAAAGAATAGCAAGCTAAGTCTTAACCTATACGATTACAACAAGCAAATACCCAGTCAGAACACGGAAATTCAGTGTTGGACTGGGTATATTTTATAAACTTTGCATTTGGGAATGAGAGAATGATCTATGCCTCGACCACTGTTTCCCCTTCCCCAGAAGGGGTCTCAAAACCGTTTAAAAACCGTGTGAGCGTGTCCTCTGTGATTGGAAACGCCGCATTGGCATCAAATCGTTCACTGCGGATTAGCAGCCTCTGCCGTAATTCCTCAGGCTCAACCTTCAAATGAATCAGTTCCCATACGCCGCCATGCTGTTCAATCAGCTGCTTGTAATCGTTCCGTCTTTGACGCTGCCAAAAGCTGAAATCGATGACGACATGCTGCTTTGCCTGGATCAGGCGGACCAGCTCCCCGCGCAGCTTCATCTCGGATTGTTCTTTATAATGCTCATAATTCTCTTCAGGGTAATCCACTCCATAACGTCCGTGAGAAGCCCAAATGTCTTCATCTATTGAGAGACGGACGAATCCCTTTTTCTCCAGCTTTTGAGCAAAGGTTGTTTTGCCCGACCCTGCCACACCACACATCATCACAACGACAGGAGCTGCGTTCATCGCCCTGTACTGCACCAGCTGTCCGATCACTGACTTTTCACTCCGCATAAGATGTCATCTCCTTCCCGGTCAACCGAATGTGCAGAACGTTTCTATGTATTTCTCTGTCAGGCAGGCGAATTCCTGTTCGATAAAAAACTAGACTAAGGTCCGTTGTTACGGGAATTAGTATGAAGATATACTATCAAGGGACAAAATTCAAGAAGGAGACTGATTATGAGTGAAAAAAGCATGAGGGCCGGCCTCTCTAGAGGCAAAGCCTTACTGGCTGTAGTTGGAGGAATCCTGGTTCTGGTCCTTGCCCAAGTGATTGCAAGTCTGATCTACTTGCTACCCTTTCCGCACACGGTATCCATTGTTCTATATTACTTGCTGTATATTGCGCTTGCCTATCTGGGAGTTAAGCTGTTAAGTGAACGGATGTTGAAGCTGTCTTTACAGGAATGCCGCATACATAGACCGCGTGCTGCTGCAAGATGGCTGCTGTGTGCCGTTACACTGCCTGTTGCTGTATCGGCAATCCTGTTATGCTTGCCCGGTGAATTTATTCCCGGCAACATGGATGGAGGAGAGACTGCCCTCATTATAGTAACAGCAATTGTCGGTACTGGGCTGAGTGCAGGTATCGTTGAAGAAATGATCTTCAGGGGAATCCTTATGAAATCGCTTGAACTGCAGTGGGGAAAGACGGTAGCAATCTGGGTGCCGTCTGTCATCTTCGGTTTGATCCATGCGATAGGCGCAGGCCTCAATGCCGCTGATTTGCTTCTGCTCTTCGTCGGGGGGACCAGTGTCGGCATTATGTTCTCCTTAATCGTGTACCGAAGCGGCTCCATTTGGAGCAGCGCGATCGTGCATGCTGTATGGAACATGGTTATGATTGGTGATATTTTACATATTGGCACAAAACCTGTTGAGCATGTTATTCTCTCTTACAGATTAACCTCGGATTCCACCTTGCTGACTGGAGGGAATTTCGGCGTTGAGCTTTCTGCCGCTGCCATTGCAGGATATTGGTCAGTAATTGCTGTAATATTATATTTGTCCAAAAAGCGCAGTACTCAACCTTTGAACGTGCCGACAAGCTTAAGATGACAAACGCATCCTAAGATCTCAGAGTGAGCAATTCAATTTGTAGTGGCTTAGTCGTCAAGCCTTATAGAGACAACCAACACTATTCATCACCATTAAAGTATACACCTTGTGCAACGAGTTGACTTGACGTATACTCCCATTAAGGGGGAGATGGATATGAGAAGAATAGGGAAAATCACGATGTTCACAGGAATTGGATTGTTGAGTCTTATTTTGATTGCCGTTCTTGCGATCAGCGCTTTTGTAATCAAGAGACCGGCGACCACAACCTCCGAACTGGCAGAAGTGAAGCCTTACAAGTGGAATAAAGTCAAGCTGGACGGAAATGTCATCTCCAGTGATGGTTCAGAGTATTTTCTGTGGAATAAAAAAGGGGAGAACAATAACTGGATCATCTTCTTTTCCGGAGGCGGGGCCAGTTGGGATGCCAAAAGCGCCGAGCATCCGATCAAGATTATGAATTTCATTAAAGGCGGGGATACAGGCAATTATTTTCCCAACATCCCGTTCTATATGCTCTCCTTGCTGAGAGGCATGATGGACACGGATAACCCTGACAACCCCTTCAACGGCTGGAATGTTGTATATCTGCCTTATTCGACCGGGGACTTCCATATCGGCAAGCACAATGCGGAATATAAGAAGGAAGACGGCACCCCCTTCACTATGCGCTATAACGGCAGCAATAACGTGCAGAGCAGCCTCGACTGGATTTATGCTAATGTGGATAAGCCCGACAAGCTGCTCATCGCAGGCGAAAGTGCCGGCGGGTTCGGCTCCGCCTTCTGGGCGGAGGAGATTGCCAGTCATTATAAGGACTCCGAGATTTATCAATATTCCGACAGTTCCTTCCTGAAATCGGACAAATGGCCGAAGGTTGTGGATCAGGAATGGCACGCTGACTTTACCAAGACATTTGGTTATCCCGCCGAAGCGGATATCATCGGGGCAGCCTTTAAAGCCAACGGACATCTCCTGCCGCCCAATGCCATACTATTACAATCCTACTCGTTATTTGACGAGATCCTAATTCACTTTCAGAACAACATCAACGATTATAAAGGGCCACAGGACCAGAAGAAGATCAACGAATGGTCACAGCAAATGCGTGCATCCGTGCGTTCTTTGGACGCCGCGTTACCGAATTATTATTATTATCTGACTGACTATGGACTGGATGCTGAGAAGGGCACAACCCCGCACACATTTGCAACGCGAGAAACTTTTTTTCAAGCAGAACAGGATGGAGTTACACTGCTGAAATGGCTGGGGGATGCGGTTAACCATCAGAAGCCCTATTCGGTGGGCAGCAAGTTCCTTGAGAAGTAAGAGTAAGCTCGGCACAATTAAGATTTAAAGACATTTAGCACAAGGAAAAATGGCAAGAGGCAGGAGAGAAGATACATGAAGCTGCGTGAAAAGCAGATGCAAATGACGCGGGAGATGATTAAGGATACTGCGCTGAACCTATTCTGTGCGCAAGGCATTGAGCGCACCGATATGGCTCAGATTGCAGAAGAAGCCGGCGTCTCCCGGCGTACTTTGTATCATCATTATAAGGACAAGGAAGAATTAGCCGCCCAGATCTATGTTGAGAATCTGGAGCGGATGTTCGGGCAACTGCTGTTTGACTTTAGTTTCGAGCAGCCCGAAGAATCCCTGGAGATTATTCTGGACAAGTATTTGGCGCTTAGGGAGCATCAGGATTCGTTGATCTATTACGATGCCATTTTTGGCGTCTACTATAGCACTCTGTCCAAGAATCCCGCTGAACTGCCTGATTTCAAGCAAGCGATGCAGGGGTGGTACACGCGCCTAGTGCAATTGGACACCGTACCGGTAGCTCCCGGGGAAAAAACAAGGTGGATGGACATTCTGCTGAAGTCCACCCACCTGTATTTCATGTATTTGCAAAAAGCCGTTATTATTGCCCATCAACGCGGCGGAGAAGTCACAGAAGAAGACAAGGCTAACGATCGCCAGTTCAAAGATTTCATCATGTTGGGCGTGCGGCATTCCCACCATCACAAAACCACTTAAGTGTGCTTCATGAGTACTTAAGGGGCAATGCACTCCACAGAAGTCAGCTTAATTCCCTTCCACCAGATCATCATCAGAGGGCTTATGGCCCTTCCGGCTGGCCGTAGCAGATGGAGAGAAAGGCAGTCTGACGATAATCGTCGTGCCCCCTCCTACTGCACCGTCCACCTCGATACTCCCCTGATGCAGAGAGACAATTTTCTTCACAATCGCCAGTCCGAGGCCGTTGCCGTTATTGTTCCCGTTCCGTGACTTGTCGACTTTATAGAACCTTTGGAATACCGCGCTGAACTCTTCCGGGGAAATACCGATCCCGTTATCGCTAATGATAACGGATATTTCTGTTGCATCTACGTCTATCCCGATACGGATGTTCCCGCCCTGCGGTGTAAACTTGATGCTGTTGCTAAGCAGATTCATCCAGGCTTGCTTAAGCTGATCTTCATCTCCCTTGATCTTGACAGCCACCGGCAGCTCAAGATCAATGACGATGCCTTTGGCCGACCACTGCGGTTCGCAGGTCACAACGACGGTTCGAATCTGCTCGTCAAGATTAAAGGAGCCTGCTTCGAAAGGATGGTGCTCGGAGTCCAGGGAAGCAAGCTTCAGCAGATTATCGCTGAGTCTGGACAGACGTTCACTCTCCGCAATAATGATATCAAGGTATTCGCTGCGTTCTTCCTCCATTACCAGATCATCGCTTCGCAAAGCCTTGGCAAACCCGGAAATAGACGTCAGCGGTGTCTGAATTTCGTGAGAGACATTGGATACAAAGTCCTGCCTCATCTGCTCCAACTGCTTGAGCTCCCCGGCCATCTCCACATAGCTTTGCGTCAGATCCCCTATTTCGTCCACGCGGTTCACTTTTAACTCTACTTCGAAATCACCCTTTGCCAGCCTCTTCGTCGCATTTGTCAGTGCTTTGATTGGCTCCACCAGATACCTGGCGGCAATGAGAATGCATATACTGCCGAGCAGTAGCACGAGTAGAAGCACGAAGAGCATCATCCGGTTAACGATATTTTCGTTCTCGGCGGAATACTGCAGGAAGATCGCATGCCACTCCCCTTTTAGCAGAAACGGCATTCCAATGAATGTATCCTTATCATCAGCGCTGGAACGATAGAACTTTCCATGCAGCACTTGTTTGACAGCTTCGGGGGTGATGATGACAGCCGGATTATTTTTAAGCCCATAGAAGGTATGTTCTCCGGAAGGATTGTACAAGTGGATCGGGTGTGCGGATACCTTAACCATGCTGTTCAGGAACTCATCCGTATCCTTAGGTTTGGCGTCATCATAGCGATGAATGATTTCCTTGCCCACTGCGATCATTTCGTTCTGACCCTCATAGCTTATTTGCTTCTGAAAGACATATAGACCAATGAGAAAAGAGCATATTAGGCTAAAAATAATGATGCCGAGAAACGTGAGAATGACACGCACGTACAAGGTCTTGATCATGGCTCAGGAATCAGCCGGTAGCCCAGGCCGCGGGCCGTTTCGATTTGAAATCGCTCGTCGTTGCCGGTGAATTTCTCCCTCAGCCGGCTGATATGGACATCGACGGTCCGGCCATCCCCTTCATAGTTCAAACCCCAGATCTGCATAATCAGCTGCTCCCTGGTGAAGATTTGTCCGGGGTGGCTGGCCAGCAGAAACAGAAGCTCGAACTCCTTCAAAGGAATAATGACCGGCTCATCTCCACGGGTAACCTGAAAGGTACGGCGATTGAGCTCAACATTGCCCACCTGCACAGTCTGGGAAGAAATGACCAGCGAGCGTTTAAGCAGCGCTTTTACCCGCATCACCAGCTCAATGGGATCAAACGGCTTGGTCAGGTAATCATCCGTTCCCAGCCGGAATCCCTTCACCTTGTGTGCCGACTCTGCTTTGGCTGTTACCATCAGGAGGCCGAGGTTGGCATCCCAGCGCCTGATTTCTCTGCACAGATCCCAACCGTCCAATCCTGGCATCATAATATCGAGAATAACGAGATCCACCCGCGAGTTCTCCACGATGGACAGCGCTTTGACGCCATCGCTGGCCTCTTTGATTTCAAAGCCTTCTTTTCGCAAGTACAAAGACATCAGCTTTCGGATGTTCGCATCATCATCCGCGATAAGTATAGTAGCCACGATCATCCTCCTCTCTTAGGCTTACATTATATATGATTTGTTCCTGGCAAGAAATGGCCTTAGCCGAACTGCCAGCCCAGCAGATTCCAATGGTAGAAGAACAGGCACAGTGCCACAGCCGAAAGTGCGACAAGAGTGTAATGCACGCGCATGAAAGCCGTCCAGTACTTGTTCTTCCAAGCCAGCACATCCGAGACAAGCAAAGCCAGAGTCATTCCAACGAATATCACAGGCATGGCTAAAACGAGATAAAATGAGGTACTGACGCTGCTGAGTCTCTCCAGCGTGTCCAACGACATAAGCACTGCAAATGTTGTGAAAAAGCTTATTAGTCCCCAACCCGCCGTCGCTGCGGAGAGTCGAATCGCCCATTTTTCAGGATTCGTCATCACCTTGAGCTTCCGTCTGGAGAACAGTAGTCCCAGCAGAGCAGTGAGGAAAATCAGGCTCGAGACGCCGAGCAGGACAAACCAGAACTTGTTCTTATCTATGAGCGGTGTGCGTTCCAGCGGCATATCTGGAATAGCTTCCAAGAGCATATGTGTGACTTTCCCGGAGTCGTCGGTGCGAAATCCGATTTGTTCCGTGCCTCCCTCATGCTGGAACAGATTAGTGTCCACAGGGACATATAATTGTTGCTCACTGCCACTTCCCAAGGAAAGTTTATTGTCTGAGACGGTCACATTAATCTGGGAGAAAAAACTGAAAAATTTATCAATGTCGCTAAAATTGCGGCGTGTAAATTGATAGGAGCCCGCATACTTTTCTAGAGATTCCGTAGAAGCGGAAATCACAGGCTGCTGAGTTACAGGAGCAGGATAATATTTGTTAAAAAATGCTCGAACCAGACCTTCTGCGGACTCACTGCCCTGACCGCCATTGTAGGAGACGAAGATGCCAACATTCTTAGCAGGTACAAGATACAATTCCGTGTTGAACATCGGGTCCGCACCGCCATGGGCAATAACACGCAGGCCGTTATACCGTTTCTCGGCGAATCCAAGATCCACTCCCGGCATACGTTTGTCGAATTGAAATGCCGTTGAATGCATTAATTTAGCCGTATCCGCTCTCAGAATCTCCTTGTCCCCATACTTCCCGTTCTGCAGATGGGCGATCATGAAGTGAGCCATGTCTTCTGCCGATACTGTACCTGAGCCGGCGGGACGAAAACCACCTTCGAATGTAGGTGTACCGGGAACAAAACTGCCGTTCTTACTTGTGTAACCCAGAACTTCGTAAGGCTTAAACTGCTCCGGCAAAGGCTCCACTACGGTTGCATATTTCATATCCAGCGGATCGAAAATGTACTTTTTAATGTAATCATCGTAAGGAATGCCGCTTACTTCCTCCACAATCAGGCCCGCAAGTGTGGCGCCATAGTTGGAATAGGAACTGATCTCACCTGGCGGTCTTACCCGTGCAGGCATATGCTTGTCGAGCGTTTCGGAGATCGACCCCGGCAGTTTGGCAGGGTCCGTGGTGATTTGATAGCCGACGCCACCTTCTTCGAACCCGGCTGTATGTGTCATCAAATGACGCATTGTGATAGGCTCAGGATAGGTAGCAGGTATCTTCACTGATTTCAGGTAGGTATTAATATCGGTATCCAGATCAATCTTGCCCTGCTCCATCAATTGCATCACCGCCGTCCAGGTGAACAGCTTAGTGGTTGAAGCGATCCGGAACATGCTGGTTGCGGGATCAACCGGTGCAGCTTTTTCCAGGTTGGAGCTGCCGTACCCCTTCGCCAGGATAATCTTGCCGTCCTTCAGAATGGAGATGACCGCTCCCGGAATCTGCAGCCTGTTCATATCTTCTTCCATGATTCCATCAACGAAGGTAGTCAGACCCGCAGTGTCATCAAGATCCCCTGGCGCTTCAATCTGATGCACCTCTGGCTTGGCTTGAGCCGTTTCGGCCGAGGCGAGTTTCCCGGAAAATATCAGGGTTTCCCCTAACCCGGCACCTAGAACAGCCAAGACGGCCAGACCAGCGATCAGCCTTTTTTTCATCATTGTAAACATCATTTATCCTCCGTATCATCATTTATTGGGATTGGATGATCATCCGCCCTAACACTTATAGAGATTATCAAAGTATTATGAATGGATTGTTAACAAGCTATAAAAAAGCAAACAAGACTGCTTTGCCGCCGCCAAGAGCGACAGAAAGCAGTCTATTTAGGGATCGTCCTGTCTCATTCATTATTCCTATAAAGGTTGAACTAAAGAATAACATAGGGGAAAAGGAATGGAGGAAAAGTTTGGAACTGTAGGAGCGGTAACGCCTGGTCTATGTCGGCAAGGATGTGGAAGAAATTAAGTCACTCTTAGGCAAGCTGCAAGATGGCGGCAACCTTTGATCGTGCCAACAAGCTTAAGATGACAAATGCATCCTAAGCTTGATTCTGTAGTCCCGGCGGGATCGTACAGGGCTTCAGATCTTTACATGCTAAGCCGAGTATTCCTCAGCCTCATCTCTGGACGGGGCTTCGCCCGACATTTGCTTCAGCAGTTTTTTCATCATGACCGAGGCTTTCACTTTGGTGTGCAGGCAGGGTGAAACCTCTATGGAATAATGGCCCTTACGCACTGCTTCCCTCAATTCCTTCATCGTGGAGCAGGCGTATTCCAGCTTATTCACCACGCTGCCATATTGCAGGCATTGATGGCTGTCGCTTCCGGCAATGACCGGTACACCCAGGTTGGCAGCAAAAGGAGTAATTAATGCGCGGTACGCCTCTGCTCCCTGCATGTAAATATCCTTGGCATTGAAATCAAAAGCATCCAGCCGGGCCAGCTGCTCCGGGTCCAGATGATGCAGCGGAGTGGAGCTCCGGAACGGGTGGCCTCCGATTTTCCACAAGTCCCGGGAATCAGCCAGATCCAGCAGCTGACGGAACGGTATGAAATGCCCCTCTTTGGTGTAATCCTCAAGACTGAAACGGACATCCAGAATATGCTCCTTCAGACCGATCAGCAGAATATGGCCGGTCTCGGCAATATCCACTTCCATTCCCGGGAAAATTCTCAAGCCGTCCGCCTCGTAATAATGGCCATTGTAAGGATACATACGGTCCAGCGTCTCATACATCGCGAAGAAATTGGAAGTGTTGAAATGTTCAGTCAGGGCGATGGCATCCAGGCCGTTCGCTATAGCCTCACTGACCATCCCCCGGAAGTAATCCGGGGAGAAGGTTGATTTCTTGGACAGCTTGCCATGGGTGTGCAGATCTATATTCATAAATGGATTTCTCTCCTTTGTGCTTGAGGGTGAGTTTAATAGAGCAAATTTGGATAGGCAGAACCCGCGAGAAACAGCAAACCTATATACACGGCAGAGCCTGCAATAAAAGCCCAGTCGGTTCGTTTCATAGCCAGATATGACAGCTTCATCTTTCGCACCTGCGGATTCTTCACTGCATAAGTATACCCTCTGGTCTCCAGCGCTTCGACGGTTGTCCGGGAACGTTTGGCTGTATTCAGCATCAATGGATAGAAGACCAGCACGATAATCCGCAAATAATAAGCGGCAGTGCGCCAGTACAGGATTCCATGCTTCAGCGGCCTTTGGCCTCTCAATCTGAACGAGAGCAGGATCTGGTGAAACTCTTCCAGCAGTGTGGGCAGAATCCGGTAACCGTAGGACAAGCTGAAGGCAAAAGCATCCGGTACCCCTAGCGAGGACAGTCCATCACTGAGCCGCTCCGGGTCCAGACTGGAGAAGACGGTAATGCTCGCCAGTGAAATGACGGAGAGCTTGAGCGTCAGCGTCAACATGGGCAGCAGCGATTCTGCCCCGCCCCCGAAGAACAGTGACACCAGGAACATCCAGCCGATCTGGCTGATCAACCCCAGGCAGAGAATAAATATGATATAGGGACTCACCCTGGACAGGATCGTCGTGATGACCATGAGCACAAACATACCGAGCAATATCGTCCGGTTGTACACAAACCAGGGCGCAATCGCGAAGAATACATACCAGATCAGCAGCGTGCGCGGGTCCAGCCTGCCGAGGAAAGTACTGCTGCTGTTGTAAGCATTGCCAAGCAGCTCCAGCTTGATCTGCTCGACTGAAATCCGGTTAAGTGCCCGTTTGACTGCTTCCACCATGCGTAACCGCCTCCTTTCTCCATTCCACATTCCTGGTAAATTCTTCGAAGCTGCAGCAGATGCGGGGCAGCCCCAGCATCCGGCTCAGCTCCATGAGCTGGGTTTCAGCCAGCCCGGCGCGGCGCAGCAACGCGCCGTCGGAGAATATTTCATCCTTGCTGCCGTCGGCAATAATCATCCCGTCGTTCATCACGATCACCCGGCTGGCCCATTCCGCTACCAGCGCCATGTCATGGGTGGCAATGACCACAGTCTCCACGTGACTGCGCAGCGTCTCCAGCACCTCTACCATCTCCTGCTTCGTTGAAATATCCAGGTTGGCGGTAGGTTCATCCAGCAGCATCACTGCCGGACGGACAGCCGCGCCAATCGCCAGCGAAACCCGGCGCTGCTGCCCGCCGCTGAGCAGGCGGGCGTCACGCTCGGCCAGCTCATGCAGACGGAAGGCCTCCATCATCGCTTCTACTATTTCATCCGTATCCGCGAGCCGCCTTGCCTTCAAGTAATAGGCGATCTCTCCACGCACGGAGTCGTCGATGAACATATCCTCCGGGTTCTGGAACACGTAGGAGGCAATACCGGAGAGGCGCTCCGGCGGCAAGCCGTTCACCTTCATTCCCTTGACATGAACGGTTCCTCCGGTTGGTGTGGTGATGCCGGCAATCAGCTTCATCAGCGAAGACTTCCCTGCGCCGTTGTTGCCGATCAGTGCAACCGATTCCCCGGAGTGCAGCTCCAGGTTAATTCCTTTCAGCACAGGATGCACCGTTTTGTGGATGGTCCGGTAGGAGAGCAGGACCTTATCCATCTTGACAATGGCCTCCGTCTTCCGCTCAACGGGTACGGGAAGCTGCTCTGCGGCAATGGCGGACCATTCGATGCCGCGGCGGCGCATGAAGCAGCCGCCGCTCTCCCCCGTGTTCAGCGGATATAGCGTTCCGCTCCGGGGTCCGGGCTGCAGCATCCAGGCTGCCCGGGTCACATCGGGCGGATAGATGCCCAGCGCCAGCAGTTCCTCCACCGAAGACAACGCTTCGCGCACCGGCTTATGCCAGCGCAGCCTGCCGCCGTCCATCAGCACAACCGAATGGCAGTATTCCGCAATGAACTCAGCATGATGCTCGATAACGACGATGGTTTTGCCGTGCTGTTCATTCAGGCGGCGCAGAATGTCGTAGATTTGGCGGGCATGCTGCGGATCAAGCTGGGCGACTGGCTCGTCAATGACGAGAATATCCGGGTCCATCGCCAGCGCTCCGGCCAGCGCAAGCAAATGCTTCTGCCCGCCGCTGAGCTGCCAGATAAATTCGCTGCCCATACCGCTGAGTCCGGTCAGCGCAAGTGCCCGTTCTCCCCGCTCCCGGTAATCGGGCAGGCCGTAATTCAGCGGGGTGAAGCATACATCATCCAGCACGGTCGGACGGACCAGCTGATTCTCAAAATCCTGGTAGACATAGCCCATATGTCTGGAGAGCTGGCTTACGCTTTTCCCGGTTGCAGATTCTCCGCGCAGCAAAACCTCACCTTCAAAATCACCAGTGTAATAATGCGGGATCAGGCCGTTGAAGCATTTGCAGAGCGTGGATTTCCCCGAACCGTTGCTGCCCATCACCGCAATAAAGTCACCTTCCTGAAGCTTGAGCGATACCTCCCGCAGCACCGGCTGCTCGGCACCCGGATACGTAAACGTTACTTCCTTCAGTTCAAGTACCGGTTTACGCATCAAATTGGCCTCCCCCCTGCCGCCTGCGGGCAGCGCGGCGCATAAGCACAATAATCACAGCTGCAGCAACAACCGCAGCGGCCAGCATGCTCAGCCAGATCAGACTTCCCTCATGAGATTCGGCCCCAGGCAGCTCGAACTCACCGATGCTCCAGCCGGATTCAGACAGCAGCTCCGCACCAAGCGCCAGTAGTGACAGGATGATTCCGCCAATGACGAGCTTCGGTGACAGCCAGGCACCGCTGGCGTATTTCATGTTCCGTTCGCGGGGTTTCATTCCAAGCAAGGGTTCGATTTTTCCGTATAAACGCGGCACCAGGTATAACGTCGGCAGCAGCGCAAACAGGATGCCGGAGAACAGCACATCATTCAGAAAACCCACACCCTCGATGATTACAATACTTTCGGCCAGTCCTTTAACGGCTTCCAGCTCCTCTACCCCGACCCATACCTTGACGATGTCGATGACCGAGCTGAAGAACTGGTGGATGGCCACCCCGCTGATCGCCGCCACCCCAACCTGCCTGCGGTTCTTGGGATCGGAGACCATGCGGCCTGCCGTATACATCGCCAGTGAGAAGGTAATGAATTTCTCCAGCTCTCCCAGCCCGCCGAATTGGCCGAGCATCAGCTCGCCGAAGATTATTTCTCCGACAGCAGCACCCACGGCGGCATACAGCGGATGAAACAACATACAAAGTGTGAGCGGGATGAAGGCGAAATACTCGACAGACAGCTCAATCGGCCCAAGCTGCAGGCTTGGAATCAGCTCCGTGAACATGTTGGACAAACCGTACAAGGACATGGACAGCACAAAAATCATCATTTTTTGCGATTGGGTCAGCGTATAACGGTTTTTTAACGTACTCATAAACAAATCGGCCCCCTCCAGGAAATTACCTTAAGTATAGAAAGTGCGTGTCAGCACAGCTTTTCCCGATTGTTAATGCAATGTAATGTTTTTTTCAGTTTTTTTAACGGTGTAAAAATATTTACAACACACTGGCGCCGTATAGTGGAAGCAGAATCTTCTAATCAGGAGGCCTTACCGCTATGTACAAAGACTGGAACCGCCGCCCCTTTTCACCGAATCAAAGGATCCTTGCCGATTTCATCCCCAAAAATGAGCAGCGCGTCCTCTACATGACCGAGCAGGAGATCGCCAACGAGCTGGGCTTAAGCATCGCTTCGGTCTCCCGTTTCTGGAAAGCCGCCGGGTTCAAGCATGCCAAGGACTTCAAAAACCGCCTCCGTTTCCGCTTTGAATCCACTCCGTCCGAGAAAATGCGCGATGTGATGCAGCGGACCGTAAGCGGCTCCCTCCCGCAAAAGCTGCTGGAGATCAGCTCGCATCATCTGGAGGAGACCAGCCGGTATTTGAATGACGCGCTGCTGCAGCGTGCGGTAGAAGCCCTGTCTGCGGCCAGGCAAATCTATGTTTACAGTCCCGGACCCTGTGCGGGCCTCGCTGAACTGATGGCTTACCGTATGGCCCGCTTTGGAATTACGATCAAACGGATGGCCCCGAGCGGTCACGAGCTGCTGGAAACGTTGATGCATGCCGGGAAAAAGGATGTTGTGCTGGTGTTCGGATTCGTCCAGCTTTTGCCGGAAACGGAGGTGATTCTCGATTACGCGCGCGAAGCGGGGTATGTGGTCATCCTGATTACCGACAGACTGGTCTTCCCCCGTTCCTATGATGCCGATATCGTGCTGTACGCGGGACGCGGCGAAGTATGGGAGTTTCACTCCATGGTTGGCCCGACCTACATTATCGAGAATCTGATCCTCGGCGTGGGGCTATTGAGCAAGGAGCACAGTCTGCGCAAGCTGGATAAGCTTCAGCTGCTGCGGGCCCGGTACGGCAGTAAGCTTCCCCGGAGCTGAGCCAGTTGAGCCGGAACTGAGGGCCGATACACCAGTTAGGTTAGTCAGACTAGCCTCGTTAGTAACACAAGTCACATTATTCTCGTTAGCAACACAGTCACGCCATCACGCTGGTATCGCCACACTAAAAAGTCTAAATTTGCAAAAAACATAGTCAGAGGTGTGAAGTGCTCCTCTTAGAATGACATTGAAATAGACATTGATATAAACAGTGGAATTAACCTTGGTCTATCTGGTGCCCCTGCTTCGGTTTTTTCAAGATACCGCATATAGATTGTCAAGCGTTTAGAGGGACCCAATAAATCCGCATTAAGAGTTCGGCAGTTGGGGTAGAGGTTCAGTCCAGCCGCTGCCAGCGCGAAAATAATCTTTGGTGCTGCATGGAGTAGGCCAAGCCGTTACACGACAAAAAGAGGAGCGCAGTTCATCCTGCGCTCCTCTTGATTTACATAACGGGTTTATTGCAATTTCATTCTGCCTATTGCCGTGCCGCCAGCAGTTCCTTGACCGCCTCAGGGTTATTAACCGGCTGGCGGCAAGCAAAGTTCCGGCATTCATACGCCGTCGCCTGGCCACCCACCGTCGGCTTGTCCGCCAGATGCGGCAGCAGCTTCCGCAGCATATCCTCTCCGCTGCCTTCCCAGTTGACAATCAGTGCAGCATCCGGCAAGTAAGCCTGCTGCACCTGGGCGAGCATGCCGTGCAGCACCGGGTCCTCCCGCTTGCCGGAGAGCACCCATTCCCTGCCGCCGGAAGCCATCGCCAGATGGGCCTGCAAATACATTGCATAACCCGGCGGGTACTCCGATGCAGCGGAGGACAGCACCGCTGCGGTCCGCTCAGCGATTGCCTTTAGCTCCACATCCTGCGAGATCACTGACAGCTTCCACAGCAGCTTCGCCGCCACGGAATTCCCGGATGGGATTGCTCCGTCATACAATTCCTTGGAGCGGATTGGCAGTTCTTCACCATCATGACCAGTGAAGAAGAACCCGCCGCCTGCCTCGTCAATGAACAGCTCCAGCAGTCCGTCCTTGAGCGTTAATGCACGCTCCAGGTAGAGAGCTTGGCCCGTAGCTTCATACAGCTCGGTCAGCCCCCAGAGCATAAAAGCATAATCATCCACGTAGGCAGAGATTGCCGACTCCCCGTCACGGTAGCGGGCCAGCAGCCTGCCATCTTCACGCCGCAGCTTCTCCCAGATGAAATCCGCCGCCGCAGCCGCGGCTTTGGCATACTCCTGCTTCTGCAGCGCCTTCGCTCCCTTCGCCAGCGCCGTGATCATCAGCCCGTTCCAGGAGGTGAGGACCTTGTCATCCTTGGACGGATGAATACGCTGCTCCCGGTACGCGAACAGCTTCTCGCGCCATTCGTCCGTGCGGGTCCGCAGTCCAAGCGGATTCATCCCCATCCGCTCAGCCATCTGATCCGGCAAGCCCTGCAGCAGATTCGGAATATTGGCACCTTCGAAATTCCCCTCCGGTGTAATCCCGTACACATGGCAATAGGAATGCATATCCTCAAGCCCCAGCGCTTCCTCGATCTGCTCACGGGTGAAGACATAGAACTTCCCTTCCACGCCTTCCGAATCCGCATCCTCCGCTGAGTAGAAGGCCCCTTCAGGCGAGGTCATATCACGCAGCACATACGTGAAGATCTGCTCAGCAATCTCCGCATACAGCGGCTTCTTCGTGATCTGGTAAGCCTCGAGATAGGCAATGGCCAGCAGCGCATTGTCGTAGAGCATTTTCTCGAAATGCGGCACCAGCCATTCCCGGTCTGTAGAATAACGGGAGAACCCGAATCCCACATGGTCGTACATCCCGCCCCGGTACATGGCATCCAGCGTCTTCTCTACCATCCGTAGCGCTTCCGGCTGATCATAGTTCTGACTGTACGCCAGCAAGAAAGACAAATTATGCGGCGAAGGAAACTTCGGCGCATTGCCGAACCCGCCGTATTCCTCATCGAATTGGCGGCGGTACAGTTCATAAGCTTCATGCAGCAGTTCTTCGCCGGGAATTGCTCCTACGCTGCCTTCGCTGATACTTTGCGAGTTCTTCCGGTCCAGCGACTGAAGGTCCGCCAGCAGCTCATCTCCAAGCTTGTCCAGCGCTTCACCGTCCTGCTCCCATTTGCGGTGAATTTGCTCCAGCACATCCATCAGCCCAATACGCCCGAACATCTGCCGCTTCGGAAAATACGTCCCCGCATAAAACGGCTTCTTTTCCGGCGTCAGCAGCACCGTCAGCGGCCAACCCCCGCTCCCGGTCAGCGCCTGACACACCGACATATACAGCGCATCAATATCCGGCCGCTCCTCGCGGTCAACTTTGATGGCGACAAAATTATTGTTAAGAAGCTGGGCGACTTCTTCGTCTTCGAAGGATTCGCGTTCCATTACGTGGCACCAATGACAACAAGATTTCTATAACCAACGTTAGGAATACCCAATAGATAAGAAAATAGGCTTATCTTCTGCTTTTGCTTTCGTAAATGCTTGTTCACACCAAGGCCACCAGTCAACGGGATTATAAGCGTGTTGGAGTAGATAAGGACTTTTTTCATGTATTAATCTATTGGGTATCTTGCTAGTTGTCATAGGGCATCACCTCCTTAAATAAAGATATAGCCTTATTATACCCAAACAAAAAGTGACTATGTAAGCCACATAGCCACTAATTTTTATTTGAACTTAATCTCAATCGTCAAACTATTTTCTACATACTTATAGTCTATATACTCAATTATCGTCTTGTATAGTTGATTTTGCTCTTCCCAAGTCAATAGAGGATTACTCATTAAAGTTTTTCATGAAGCTGACGAACCGGACCGGCAGAGCCTTTCCCTTTTACGACGTACGCCCGGTGAGACGGTTTTTCACTTATATAGAGTCTGTAAAATATATTGTGTAAACTCTCAAACCCATTAAAATGGAAGTAAGAGAAAGGTTGGGGAGAACACATGGGACTTTGGACAAAACAGCAGTTACGGGAATTTATTAAGGAAAACAATTTGGTAAGCGCACAGGATGCGCAAAATGCTCTAAAAGAGCTATTCGCTGAGACGATTCAGGAGATGCTGGAAGCCGAAATGGATACTCACTTAGGCTACGGAAAGCATGAAGTAAAGGCGAAACTCACTCCAAATAGTCGCAATGGAAAGAGCCGAAAAACGGTCGTCAGTGAGTACGGTGAACAGGAAATCGCTATCCCTAGGGACCGTCTGGGTGAGTTTGAGCCACTTGTCGTCAAGAAGCATCAGTCGAACGTAACGGGCATCGAAGAACAAATCATTGCCCTGTATGCCAAAGGCGTCAGTACAAGAGAAATCCAGGATCATCTAGGACAGATGTATGGCATTGAAGTCTCTCCTACGCTCATTTCCAATGTCACGAACAAGATTGTTCCTCTCATTAAAGAATGGCAGAACCGGCCTCTGCAGGGCGTCTATGCGGTCGTCTATCTGGACGCCATCCACTTTAAAGTCAAACAAGACGGGGCCATTATCAACAAGGCCGCCTACATGGTCATTGGCATTGATTTGGACGGAAACAAAGATGTGCTGGGCATGTGGATCGGGGAGAACGAGTCCTCCAAGTTCTGGCTGAGCGTGCTCAATGAGCTGAAAAATCGCGGGGTGGGGGACATTCTCATTATCTGCGTGGACAACCTGTCCGGGTTCTCTCAAGCGATTGCAGCCTGCTACCCCCAAACTGAAATCCAGAAGTGTATTATTCACCAGATCCGCAGTTCCACACGGTACGTGTCGTACAAGGACATTAAGAAGGTGACCGCCGACTTAAAGCCTATATACAAGGCCGCTACTGAGGAAGGCGCCTTGCTTGAACTCGACCGTTTTCAGGAAGTCTGGGGCGCTAAATATCCTCTTATTATCCGTTCCTGGCGGACAAATTGGGACGAACTCGCTACCTTTTTCAAGTACCCGCCTGAGATCCGCAAACTCATCTACACCACCAATATGATCGAGAGTTACCACCGCCAGCTACGCAAAGTAACGAAAGGAAAAAGCATCTTTCCTACGGATGAGGCATTGCTGAAGATGCTCTATTTAGCTACCGTTGACGTCACTCGGAAATGGACGGGACGTGTACAAAACTGGGGGCAAATGCTGCTCCAGTTGTCCGTCTTCTTTCCTGATCGGGTCGGTCAACACTTGCGTTAGATTCGCGACTTCCCCCTCGGGGGAATCTATGCTTAAAAGAGTTTACACAAAATTATTGACAGACCCCTTATATAAGCTAATAAGATCCTTCACAAATATTTCTCTATTTGTAATTTGGATTTTATTATTGCTTAAAAATCCATCCAATGATTGGATTGTTTTTTCGATAATAGAAATCTTCCATTTTTTGCTTAAATCTTTTTTATAACTAATATAAATTTCATTTTTTAATGGTTCATATACTATTGAACACAGAGTATCTTCCCGACTAGTTTTACTTAAAACTTCAAAGCTTCATTTATTCCAAAGCTATAAATATTATTATTAATATATTCATGAGCACAAATATATCTATCTGTATCTATACCATATACTTTATTATAATTTGCTTCCTTAAAATTCCCATTTGGAAAATATATAATTCTGTCATATAATATGCTTTGAGTATTTAGAGAATCATTTTGCTATTTTACCATTGACTTCACCACTTTCTTAAACTTCCATCCATATGATATCACCGCATCTCGATGGTTCAACCTACAACATTTTTCAGAATCAAAAATGCGCCACTTAAGCTTATGCTTAATGACGCATTTTGTTATTCGTTTCTGAGTGAAATGTAAAGATTTTGAGGGAGAACTGTATGCCGTATTTCGGCGTTCGTTTTCTAATTACCCCTATTTTGCAAAAAGTGGTCGTTGCAATACAAATATCCTCTATATGACCGTGGTAAAGAAAATGGTTTCCCTCAATGACTCTCCATTCGGCATTTGCACCCAATCTGTCCATGTGCGCATTTTGGTATTTATCGCCTGTCTGTTTTCCTTGTGCAGTTTCGGAAGCTATAAGTTTTAGTATGGGTATATCCTGGGGAAAATTCATACTCATCACTTCTTCAATGTTTTCGTTGAGCCGTAATAACTGGTCTGCGATTGTGTCATTGTAATAGTGGTTCATAAATTTCGTGTAATCATCAACTTCCGTTTGCATATATCCATTTTCTTTCTTTATCCCAAGTGTGGACGATACTACAATAGAATTGAACGGGCGGGCAAGACCAATGGCTTGTTGTACCTTACCCAAGCTATAAACAAACTTGGGTACATTTATGCTTGTTTCAGCTGACGACGTAGTATCCAGCATAATGATTGCGCTCACTTCTTCCGGGTATTTGGATGCGTAGTATTCGCTGTAAATACCAGAGCCGGAATGCGGCATTAATATATATGGTGCTGAAAATCCAGCCACAGATAATGCTTCGCGTATTTCTTCGGTGTAGTTCTCATTCGTTCGGGGCGTAACTATTTCATCACTGAACCCAACGCCAAAATACTCTATACACACTACCGTATAGCTCTTTGATAATTCACGCATTAACGGGCCAAAGTCTGCGCTTGGTAATGGAACAGTGAAGCCCGACAACAGCACAATGGTTTCCTCTCCGTCCCCCATCGAGTAAACATGCATATTTTTTCCATTTACTTCAACTAATTCGCCATAGGGAGCAAGATTATCAAGCTCATTGGAAAAGAAAACCTGATTAATAAATAAACTGAAAAGATTCAGCAATACGATACTACCAAAAATAATTGCAAGTATAGTCAACATCCTTTTCCCTCGTTTCTTATTTATCTTCACTTTTTCATTTTTCATTTTCGCTTGCCTCCGGCGGTGCAGAAATAATTGTTATATCTCTCGGCTTTCGTTTGTCAGCAGCCTCATAATGGTATTTCACAAATACTTTTTGCAATTCAGATAAGAACTTGTCAAACTCTCGGTCGGTCATCATCATAACAGTATTATTGAAAAATATCTTATTGTTGCCGGGTACAAAAGTATCTTTGGCAAAATACTTTTCAAACTTTGAGTAAATTCCCATTAGAAATCTTAATGCCTGTTGAGGAATATTTTCCGCATTGCTCGGCTTATTCAATTCGTCTATCTTAAGCGCGAGTGTACGCTCAACACTGCCACGAATTTTCTTTTCTTCAATAACTGTCAAAATACTGGCTTCAATAAGAATATTTATATGCCGATAAAGCGTGGTTCGCGGCACATCACTAATTACTTCACATACTTCATTTGCTGTCATGCTATTGCCAGAAGCGAAGGCCTGTACAATTCTCATTCGCGTTGGGTTGAGCATAATATCGTATATGTCTTTGCGCATAATACACCTCCATTGTTTCCATTTGTGATTATAATACCAATATTGGAATTATTCAAGGAAAACATGCTATCTGATGTTGTTATTTCCAAGGTTTCCACTAAACTGCTAAACGGCAAGCAGTGCAACCGTGGTCACGGTTGCACGTTTTTGAGATTTTCTCTTGCGGGAAAATTCAAAAACTGCTTGTTGGGGAGTGCCTTCCCCAAACCCTGCAACTTCGGGCCAAAATGGCCTAAAGTAAGCTGCCACAAACAGAAATACCGCCCATTTGTCCTCTTGGGCGGTATTTTGTGAAGGTTAACCTCATGTTTTCGGTTGTTTTATTGAGCTGTACATTGTATACTATTGGCAAATTGATAACTTTTTTGGTAATCAGTAGTTTAACACAATAATCATTAAAATTACCTAGTGAAATCAATGCTTTTCGTTGGTTGCAGTAACTTGACTGCCACCAATGACAGGTACGTGTGAATCAACAACCTAGCTACCCAATAGTAAGGAAGACGGGTTTGTTGTCACGCATGACGACTTCAAAAGCTTCTTCTAATCAAGAGAACTAGCACGCTGGATTGTAGGCATGTTGGAGCAGATATGGGAACTTTTCCTTGGCTAATTTATTGGGTACTTTTTAAATAGTCATGAGGCATCATCTCGTTTCGTGTTGGAGTTGGGTAAGTATCAGTCTGGGTTAGTTTATCCAAAAAGCGGGGGAGAGCGCAAGAATAGAAAAAAGGTAACTCCATATGATATGGGTTACCACCAAGGAAGATTCATCATAATACAACCACCAATCATCTGTTCTTCCTACAAAATCACCAATTTGTTTTGTATCAACTCTTTTTAATGATGTACTCAACTCAACTTTAAAGGCTTGATCCATGTGATTACTTTTTTGAAAACTAATAAATTGCTTAACATTTTCATTGAAACTTTTGCTAAAAACCAATGATGAACGTTCTCTTTTTTTGTCAATATAAAAACCATTTTCTTCTAACTTACTCGATATATATTTCTTCAACGCATTATTAAATGAAATCAAATTTAATTTCACTCTCTAATTTCATATGGCCAGCGATAATTTATTTGCTGACTTCTCTTCTTTCACCTAGTATCCTACACAATCCAAGTAACAGTTTGAATACGCGCCTCAATTTTAATGCATAGTCTTATGTGATTCCGTATGCTGTAATTGCTTATAAAATAAATATAATTACCATCATCATATATGAATATCGGATATTCTTTTTTAACAATATGTATACAATGCCATATAGAATGGACATGAAGAAAGCATAAACACCTGTTAGACTTCCTTGGAGCAAAATGTGTATGAGTCCCCATGTGAGAGCAAGAAAAATCCCTCCATAAGGCAGACTGCCTCTTTTTATGAGCGTTTCACCGATTTTTTGTCCAAAAGCAATCGTTAGCAGAATCAAGGCAGCTTCAAACAAGTAATAGATATTTTGAAAAATGAATTTAACGATACCATTGTATTCTTGAACTGGCTTAAAACCACCCCATACAATAGTGGTAACTGTAATTGCTATAACAGAAATCACAACCGCAAGTAACCATCCCTTGGAGTCTGGTGCTTCGTTTAACTTCATAATATCAAAGGAGAATTTTTTCTTTGAAAGCCTTATCAAAAATAGTGCCATACCCCCCCACAAAATGCATGTAAGCAATTGGGTATAAATATCAAACCATCAAAACTCCATTATTTCAAACTTCCCGTTTTTTTGATTGCCCCAATTTTTAAAATTATTATGGGCACAAAGTTTGCCGAAACAGTCATGGCAAAGCATACGGCCGTGGCAAAATCCGAGATGGTCTGCCTTCAAAATGAATTTGATGTGCTGATCATGAAGAGTAAGATGGAAACACCTTCTATTGATAAGCTACGAAAAAACCTTGCAAAAGACTGATTTCGTTTTATGTAATGATACTTATATTATGTCGTATTCTTATACTATGTGGAAATATTTGAATGGTAGTAATTGCTTATCTTCAAATAATAAAAACTCCCATTAGGCAGCTTGCTGGCACGCTGCGTGAATGCGATGTTGTCTGAAGTGTATGCCCCCTTCAAGCATACTCTCAAAATTCCTTTATGAGTCTTGTGTTTTTTGTTTTTTATTACTTAAAAAATAGTCCCCAACTTCATACCAGTTGTTAACTCGCACATAACCTGATTCGTTGACATTGTGTGGAGCAGTAAATAATATTCCTTGTCCTTGAAATCTTTGAAAATGCCTTGAACTATCATCTATAAGATACTCAGCATTAATAATGCTTTTATCACCACAAAACACATAATTCATTTGTGGAATGAAAGGAAAGTTATCACTTAACCATTCAAATTTAGCTTGAAATGAAGATGGATGTTCCATTGCTGCTGTTGTGATATAAATCTCGTAATATTTACTCAATTCTCTGATTACTTTCTGACTTCCCTCCATTACTTTCAAGTCCCGAAAAAAACCTGGATCATCCACAAAATCCAATATTTCTTTCGAAAGTTCAGGACGTATCCTCCATAACCTTGTGCCTTGCAAGTCCTTAATAGTTAAAGATTCATTGTAACTGGTGTTGTATAAGTGTAAGTGCTTTGCATGAAAATCTGCAATTACCTCGTCCATATCTACTGCTATTCGCTTCAATGAATTCACCCTCAATTAGAGATTATTAAGTAGTTTTCATGCTAGATCGTGTTTAAACGCCTGCTTGATGCATGTTTTTATTATACTACTAAATGGTAGAATATAACTTATTTTTCGAAGTTTGCACTTCTGCCTGCGACCCTCTTCGATCTGTCAACTATGCGCAGGTAATGACAGGACAGTATGAAAGAAAAACAATATCATAATATGCAGAGGGGTGAGTATAAGCCACCGCTTATAAAATATTTGAAAAATAGTCTGAAAGAAGGCGCTCAACATGTCAAACCAGTTCGTTAGCTTTTCAAAATTCGTCTCAGAGGGCAGCCATTACGAGATTGGCACTAAGCTGGCTCATACAGTCAGAAAGAACCCGGAGCTTATGAGTATCAATATACAAGGTGATTGTATGGATAGTTTTTTATTAAGAAAGAAACAAACCCTTTTAGATGAATTTTGTCCCGGAGTAAACGAGGAAATCCTTGGACTTTCAGACAGCTTAAAAATCCCACTGGGGAAATTGGCTGTATTTGCGGATGATGTAATAGAAGCTGGAGCATGCAGTCAATTCGCAGCTTTGTCAAGTATTACATCTGATGGGCACACTTTAATTGGCAGAAGTTATGAATTTTCGACTGAAGATGAGATGTGTTTGTGTGTAACAAGGGCAGACGGAAAACCTGCACATATGGGTTTTTCACTGCTATTGTTTGGGAGATTTGACGGAATAAATGAGCATGGCTTAACAGTAAGCATGTCATCTTGTGAATTTGGACAACGCCCTTTTGGTGAAGGACTTTGGTTCCCGTTTGTGCTGAGGTCTTTATTGGATAATTGCTCCTCTGTTGAGGATGCCATATATCTTTTGAAGAATATACCTATACGAAGCAATGTAAACCTGCTGATTGCTGATACTTACGGAAATGTCACAATAGCTGAAACTGCCTGTTTCGGCGATGATAGAAAAATATCTTTTAGAAACAGTGAAGATTTCCTTGTCGCAACAAATCATTATGAGAGCAACGAAATGTTGCCTTATGATAATAACCGCAGAAGGCATTCTGTTATTCGATACAACACTATAAAAGATTTTTTTTCAAAAAAGAAAGGATCTATTTCTGTAGAATCAATAAAGACAATCCTAGAGGAAAAAGTGCCAAAGGGCGTATGTTGCCCATTTTATGAAGATTGTTTAGGAACCTTGCATTCAATGGTTTTTGACACGACGGAGATTAGCGTACAGGTGTGTTTTGGGGCAGCATCCCCGCAAAAATGGGAAAAAATCTCTTTTAATAGTCCATATGAAAATTCTAAAATACAAGTCCATATAAATAACGAGTTCCCCCAGAACCCCACAACCTTTTGGGAGCACTTAAACCCTGGAAGTATGGACAAAAGCATTAAGGAGATGGTTATTTATCCATTACTCCCTATGACGGCAATAAGAACTGAATATGAACTATCAAAAAAATGCTACGACATGACATGCAAGGAAGCTTGCGATGATGCCGTAGCATGGATAATACGAGGACCGTGTTTAGATAATGCGAATGAGCGCATGTTGTTACATCAAATAATTACAAACAAACTTTCATTTTAAAAATCATCTACTTGTCTTTTTTTACTTCTTCCATAAACGCCCTAAAGTTTTCAACGATTTCTTTTGATTTGGTATGGTGTAAATAATGTGTTCCTTCGAAGGTCATCACTTTTCCATGTACAGAATCTTTTATTTGCTCTTCATGTAGTGTTGACCATCCTGCAATTGCTGCACTATCCGGTTGTAAAAAGAATATAACTGGAAGATTTTTTGGGAATGTTAAATTTTCAGCCGCTTTAAAATTAGGAACCCTACTTTCTATTTCATTCACAATGGTAGGATTTCTGAAGTTTTTGAAAGAAATAATTCTCATTTGTTCTTTTGTTTCATCATCAACTGGTATTGTAGCATATGGGTCAGCACTTAGTTTCATTATCAATCTGGCTAAACCTGATTTTTTGAGTAGTGAAATTGTTGTAGATGATATTGGAGATTCAACAACCTTATCACCGTATTGCTTTGGAGCACTGCTATCGATCCCGACAAATGCACTCACTTCGTGTTCATATTTGTTCACATAATCTAGTCCGTAAATGCCTGAAATGGAGTGACCCATTAGAATATATCGGTCAATTTTAAGACGCTGTAAAGCTTCATGAATTTCACTTACAATATTTCCTATGCTTCGTTCTTTTTCGGTTCCATCACTTAATCCATAACCAAAAGGCTCAATCACTACGACTTTGTAAAATGGTGATAACTCTTCTACTAGCGGCTTAAAATCCAGTGCTGGTGTTCCTGTTCCCAAACCTGGTAGTAGCACGACTGTTTCTTCACCTTGTCCTTGAATTAAGACATTCATATTTTTCCCATCTACTGTTACAAACTGACCATAGGATTTTATTTTCCCTTCCTCTGATTTACTGCTGATCTTATCAACGACAAAAACAATGGCTAGAAAAACGACGATTGCTATAACTAATACTGCTAATACCTTAAGTAAAATCCTAAGTAATTTTTTCATCTTACTAGCTGGTTTTTTGCCTGTTGTTTTTGTATCCAAGTCCATTTTCTTCACCTCACGTATTTTCACTTGCATCTTCTCCAGTCGTTATTTCTGTGTTGGGCTGCCTTATCGAACCGTTAAGCTAGCATATACGATAGAGATGTACTCCCCATGACGACAATATGAACTGAATATGAACAAGTAGTATTGGCTATAAACAGACAAAAATCGTCCCTACAGAAGTTCTAAAACAGAATTTGAAAAAAATCCGTCTTTGAAATACCTTGACATAACCGTACCCGCATATCACTTTCATGCAACCTGATGCCCTTCTGACCGTATGAACTACAGTAAACTTGGCACATAAGATACTCTAAAGGAGTGAAGCAAATGAAGAAATATGGCTTAAGTCTGCTGCTACTCATTTTGCTGGTTGTACCGGGTTGCGGGATTGCAGAAAAGATAGGAGACAGCGTCAATTTCACCGCCGATACAGCTTCTTATATGCAAACTTTGACGGAGTTCGGACAAGAGATGGGCACCTGGGCCACGGATGCTGCCACAGACCCGCAGGCCAGGGATGAATTAAAGGATAGGCTGGTTGCCCTCAAGGAACAGATCGTCGAATATGCCGGGCTTCAGGTTCCGGAATATGCGGCAGACCTGCATCAATCTATTGTCGGATACAATGAAACACTGCAGCAAGGGCTGGATCAGGCCATAACCAACCTGGAAGAAGGAAAAGCCGCCTTCGAATCGACAGGTATTCCCGAGACTATAAATCAAGTCAACGAGCTATTGAACCAGATCACCCAGCTCATCCCGCAGTAACAGCCTAAATAAGCGCTCAAAGTATGGAAAAACATACCTCGAGCGCTTTTTCTTTTGTCAGCCGCATCTAAGGAAGCACGTGAAAAAGAAGTGGCAGGTTTCTCCACTTCTCTCAAACTTTCATTTATGATGCTATTTCTGCATTTTGTACACTAGTTACTATCTCTTGGCTGATAGGAATTACTGCCTTTTTATCTTCTTTCTCTTCAAAATTCCCATGTTTATCTAGCGTATAACAACTCTTTATCAGGTAACCCTGTTGACAATTGGGACAATGACCAAACTTAAATCCATATTTAACATTAGTATCTGAAGCTCCATCCTCACAAAGCGTCTTTTGTTCAGTGATATACTTTGTTAATCCTTCACCGTTGTTATTTTGTATGTATTGATTGATTTCATTTAATACCGGCTCTATCATTTCATCATTTACGTCCAAAAGTTTATGTTCCTGTAAATACGCTTTGTTACACGAAGAACAATGTGTCTTACCACTTGTCACCAGCAATCCGGCACTTAGGCCACCTATTAATAAACCAACACATTGTATGAGGAATTTGCTGATGTTTACCCACTTATTGGGTTCAATATCTATTGCATTGCTCACATGTCCTCTTGAAAATATGCTTAAACTGCTATTATTAAATTTATAATCATAATAGTTCAATAGAGTTATAGGTTCATCTGATTCTCCAAACACAAAATTACTTATATGCTCCCCCTCAAACTTATAGTTAATTACATTCGATGATGAGACATATGCCATCTGATATTCTCCATACATAAACCCGCTAAATGAAAGTAATATGAAAATAAGCGATATGAAGTAGTTGTTTTTATTCGGCTTTAATCCTTGTCTCACAGTTTTAGAAAAATATCCGAAGGTGGCTATACCTCCGAGAATAATCCCCCCTACCGGAATAATGAATAACACAGAAAAGCTAAAAAAGTTAAAACCTAAGAGACTCAAGATAAGCAATTGCACAATTACTGATACTGCCGCTGTTATTACTCCCCAAACCCATTTCATAAATATTACTTCCTCCTCTTTCTGAATAAGATATATTTTAACATCTGATGCAAAATGACCCAATAATAAAAATTACATCATTTTTCGACAGTTTAACCTTGTATTCCGGTGATATATATGCGTGAATCCTGTCATTTTTAAGCAAATTTAAGCGGTATGCTGGGTGTGCTGTCAAATCATCTTTATAAGAGTCCTGATGTTTTTTAAGTGAGCTGCTGCAGAATGGTGTCGATGCTATAACACTGCGTCGTAGGCAGCAGCTATTTCACCTATGAGCAGGTGGATGATCTGGTGCGCTATTATGGTCTGGCACTGCCGGTGCCTATCTATTTTCAAGGAGAACGCGAACGCCTCAACAACCTCCCCGACAATTTGGCCCAGCACAGCCAGAAGTGATTCAGAGCAGAACCTTAATGCAGAGAGAGTCGGCAGGTTACCCGCATTCTCACTACAAAAGAGCTAACCAAAGGTGACACAACGCAAAATTTGGATTTACGCAAATAGGGTTGTTACCGCGCTATGCGATAACAACCCATTTTCAAACCAAGGAAATCAGTTGATGCAGTTATTTTTTAAACAAACACATACTCACCAGCACCAACTTGAATTGTCTTCCCTTTTAAGCCGGTGGAATCCGTTTCAAAAAGGACCTGTTTGAATTGATTCTCATCCCCTTGCACGAAAGCAAAAGACTTATCTCCAATTTCAAGGGTGAAGTTATTAACTTCTGACTGTGCAATTGGCAGTCCAAATAACGCTCCCCAATGTTCAGCGGCGGCTGCAGGATCTGAGACACGGAATACCGCCCTCACGATTTCCGCATGTCCCGCAGGATGGGATTGAATGACTCCGGATGCCGTTAACCGTTCCAATCGCTCTTCATCCGTCCCGTTCCATTGAATGATAAACGGATAGACCAGTCCTTGAAAGTCTCCATCAATGGTCATCATCCGCCACTCTATTAATCTGCCTTTGTTATCCAGACGTTTACCATCGATTATAGGAGATAACGATAAACCGGCTGCCTTCAAGGAGGCAGCGATTTCTTCAATATCATTCGTCCGGATCACAACTCTGCTTAAGACTTCCTGCTCTGGGAGAAGGTTAACCGCATCCCTCACTACAACATTGTGCTCGGTTGCCTTCGCTAATTCCAGATTCTCAATGCCAAGAAACTCAAGATAGGTTAGCCCAAAGTAACTTAAAGCATTGTAGGTTCCCCAATCCTTATGAGAACCTCCCTTGAAAGCAATCAAACCATGATCGCCGAAGATTTCAACCGGTTTATCCAGGTCATTGACATAGTGTACTAAATGATCCCATTTCAGGGTTGCCATTATTCCTTCACTCCCAGCTCAGTAGTGCGCTTTACGGCTGCCAGAACACTTCTTTGCAGTCCGGCCGCGAAATCACTGTTGTTCAGCTCGTACAAGCCGTGAATGCCAACACCGCCAGGCGAATTATTAATATCAAGCAGTTGTCTTGGATGCAGACCTGTCTGCTGCAGCATCACAACCGCTCCCATAACATTCTCCAGCGCTACTTTCCAAGCTTGCTCCCGTGGCAGTCCGGCGAGGACACCCGCATCCGCAAGAGATTCAATGAAATAATAGATATAGTTAGGTCCAGCTACACCGAACCCAGTGAAGATATCTATATATGACTCCTCCAGATATTGTACTTTGCCGAACCCGAGCAGGAACTTCTCAACTTGATCACGAGTGGCGTAGGCATTTAAAGCTACACCACTATAGCCGTAACCCGTATCGGTCAACGTATTGGGAATGACCCGAATGATCGGGCGTTCAGCTCCAAAATATTGTCCTAACTTCGCAATCGTTACCCCCGCCACAATCGATACGACTGCGGCAGTAGGTGAAGCGAATTGTTGCACAATTTGTCCGAGTGCAGTCAAATCATCCTGTGGACGAACCGCAACTACAATCAACTCCGCTGTAGACAGGCCATGCTCCTGCGAACTATCTGTATTTACGCTGTATTTTGTATTCAACAACTGAAGACGGGCTTCATTAATATCGGATACACTGATTTGTTCTGCAGACAGGGTATCATTGGAAATACTTGCGCGGATGATCGCTTCCGCCATCTGTCCTCCGCCAATAAAATGAATCTTTTGCTTGGTCACGTTCGTTCACTCCTTACTTAATTATTTTTCCATGCTTCAGGCAAAATGAATCCATCATATTTCTCGATTCCAAGGATATATTCTTCAAACTCTTTGGATTCATAGGCAGCCTTCAAGTCCTTGGCCCACTGCGAATTTTCATCCTTTTTGTTAACCGATACGATGATTCTGTGTTGCATTGGCGTGTTTTCAATCTTGAGTGCATCCGTAATCTTTCTGTCGGGTGAATTCGCAATATAATTACCGTTCACAACACCATAATCCACATCTTGAAGGGAAACCAGAATTTGCGCCGGGTCCAAAATTTTAATATCAATATTATACTTATCCGGCTCCATGCTGTTAATGTTGAAGTCCGCTACACCTGCTCCTTCTTTAATTTTAATCCAGCCCAATTCCTCCAGAATACGAAGTGCACGCTCCTGGTTAACCGGATCATTGGGAACCGCCACCGTTGTACCATCTTTAACATCGTCAAGAGTAGTATGATTTACAGAATAAAGACCTTGTGGAGCGCCTGGCACATAAGCAATTCCTGTCATGTCTGCATTAATTTCTTTATTAATGGCTTCCATGTAAGCTGTGCTTTGGAATATGCTCGCGTCAATGGAGCCTTCCTTCATCGCTGGATTAACCTGCATGTTTTGCGAGAAGGTTTTAATATCAACGGTATAGCCTTGTTTCTCCAGGATCGGCAGAATCGATTGACGGAATTGTTCCTCATAGGTTCCGACACCGAATCCAACGGTAAGCTTCTTCTTATCTCCAGAACTTTCTGCTTCCTTATTGCCGCAGGCCGTTAACACCGCCAGAACACCTATCAACATCACTAACATTAACTTTTTCATTACCTTCATCTCCTATTCAAATACTGAGTTTTTTAGTTGTTCTAGCGCCTCATCTGTTACATTTAGCGGGATCGCACAATTTGGCGAGAGAATAAAAGGCTCGTTTTTCATTAACGTCAAAGCTTCCTTCGCCTGCTTTTGAATTTGATCTATATTGTTTACTGCAAACAATCCATGATCAACGCCGCCTACTTTAGTAGCTTTAAGATTCGCTTCTAAACCTGGATTGCCTTCGGCTATAGTATCCCAGCTGATCCCATCAATACGATAATCATTGAATTTCTCCGGCTTTGCATGCGCTCCACAGGTATGAAGGATGTTTTTTCCATAACTTGCGGCTTCCAACACAATAGAATCATAGGGTCTGGACAGCTCATCGAACATCGCTTCATCAAATAATCCCGGATGTGCTGTACCTGTCACCGCATAGAACAAACCATCTGAACCCGCTTGCTGCAGCTCTTGCACATAATCGGCCAAGGTTAATGAAATAGCATGCAACGCATGGTGTGCTGCCGCTCTATGCTCCTTAAACAACGAATCCAAAGTAACAGGCTGCTCAATGCCAAACACTGTTTTTGTTACATATGCAGAACGCCCTACGATAAACAGCAACACCGTTAATGGCGAAAATACGGTTTGGATTAGCGGGGTATCCGGTAACCCTTGACGAATTTTTCTGACCGCCTCTAAATGCTCCAGCAGAGATGCAGTCTGGGTTGCCTTTTTCACTTCGAGATCCCACAGATTATCGGCTGTAGGAATAGCCGTCGTCTTCTGTCTTGGAAACACGGTCTGATAATCCGTAAAGTCATACTGATTACCCCAAGCTTCAGCTAAATAAGTTGCTCTAGGATTAATTTTGACCCAGTCCCAATCATACTTTTTCGTGAAAGAAATCGTTGTTGCTGCTAAATCTTCTGCATTTTGTTCCTTGTCAATAAAATGACGCCATCCGCTGACAATGTGACGATCCGCCCGTTCTCCGGACAATATTGCTTTAAACCGATCTTGCTTACTCCATTCACTCATCTGCCAATCCCTCCATGTCTCTGTAATAACTAATAGCGGCGAATTTTTCTTGCCAGCTTATTACCTAAAGATTGAATGCCTTGCACCAAAATGATGAGAATAAGAACGGTGGCAACCACGACTACGGTGTCAAATCGCTGGTATCCATAGACTATAGCCAAGTTGCCGACTCCGCCGCCGCCTACTGTTCCGGCCATTGCAGTTGCACCTATCAATCCGATCGTTGCTGTTGTCAATGACAGGATTAAGGATCCGACCGCTTCCGGCAACAAAAAGTACCAGATGACTTGAAAGGGAGTAGCCCCCATCGCCTCTGCGGCTTCCAGAATTCCCGGGTTCACTTCAAGCAGCGAGTTCTCTACCAAACGTCCTATATAAGGCGCGATATAGATAATCAGCGGTACGATCGCTGCGCTTGTCCCAATCGAAGTATGCACAATGGCCCGTGTAAACGGAACAATCGCAACCAGCAAAATAATAAAAGGTAGAGAGCGAATGATGTTAATCATCGGATTTATGATGGCGTAAAGGGCTTTGTTCTCCAAAACACCGCCTGGACGAGTAATCACTAGCAATATCCCGATTGGAATCCCGAGCAGGGAACCAAGAAACAAGGAAAACCCTACCATTTGAATCGTTTCTATTATGGCCTGCATAAATTGTTCACTTGTTACTGTGGTCGAAAACATAAGATTCTACCTCCTCTACACCGACTCCGCTTCTTTTCAGGAAAGCTAAGGCATTGTTAATCTCTGATTGCTCTCCATTTAATTGAATGATCACTGTTCCGAGTGTCGTTTCTTGAATCTCTGTCATATTCGCAAATAAAATATTGACCTTTATCTCGGAAGAACGAATCATCTCATACAGAACGGGCTCAGATGCATTTTCACCAACAAAATTAAGTTTATAGAGCAGACTTCCATGTTCTGCTTTTATTGATTTTTGAACGCTGGACGTCATGCTGTTTTGAATAACGGTCTTCACAAAATTTTGCGTGGTCTCATGTTTGGGTTGACCGAATACATCCAGTACGCTTCCTTGCTCGATGATCCGCCCCTCTTCCATCACAGCCACCTTGTTGCAAATCTCTTGAATGACAGACATTTCATGCGTAATGATCATCACCGTAATGTTGTATTCCGCATTGATTTTTTTCAGAAGCTGTAAAATAGATCGTGTTGTCTGTGGATCTAAGGCAGAAGTCGCTTCGTCACACAGCAGGATAGACGGATTCGAGGCAAGCGCTCTGGCAATCCCGACCCGCTGCTTCTGTCCACCTGATAATTCACTCGGGTAGCTTCCAGCCTTGTCACTTAATCCGACAAACTCAAGCAGCTCCTGTACCCGCTTGCGGATTTCATCTTTATTCTTTTTCAGCAGAACGAGAGGAATCGCGACATTATCAAATACTTTTTTAGATTCTAACAGGTTAAAATGTTGAAAAATCATGCCGATATTTTTCTTGGCCGCCCGCAGCTCTTTATCGTTGTATGTTCCCAAATCACGCCCGGCTACAAGAACCTGACCTTTTGTGGGTCTTTCCAAATAATTGACTAAACGGATTAATGTGCTTTTCCCCGCACCACTATAGCCGATTACCCCGAATATATCACCTTTTTCAACCTTTAAATTGATCCCTTGCAGAGCATCAATCGTAATATCTTTGCGAGTGAATGTTTTGTACACATTCTTTAATTCAATCATGTTCATTCCCCTCAATCATATTGTAGATTTAAGATTTTGGATTAAGCCTTTTCTTGCAGCTTCTGAAGTGCTTGCTCTGCCAATGAAGCAAAATATTTAGCGGCAGGCAGTATAGCTGCCTCATCCACATCGAATCGGGGGTGATGCAAAGCATAAGCCGGTCCTGTTCCGATATTTACAAAAGCACCCGGTATCTGCTGTAAATAGTATGAGAAATCTTCTCCCCCCATTTGCGGCGGGATATCATGCACATCATATCCGGCTTCTAAGGCGACTTCTTTGGTGAAGTCAGCCCAGTCCCCATGATTGATAGTTGCTGGCGGGCCTGGATACCAATGTAATTGCGCCTCAGCCCCGGCTCCTGCAGCAATCCCTTCGATAATTCGGGTCATTTGTATAGGAATCTGGCGGCGGATCTCTTCATTGTAAGTACGTACCGTACCTTCTAATTCAACTTTTTCCGGCAACACATTCCACGTGAAACCTCCGTTAATTCTGGTAACACTTAACACAACCGGCTCTAAAGTATTATTTTGGCGGCTTACGACGGTTTGCAGCATTGTAACCATTTGCGCAGCGGTCACAATTGAATCCACACCTTTTTCCGGAGTAGCAGCATGAGCGCCAACGCCTTTTACAGTGATTTCAAACCGGTCAACACCTGCCGTTAAAGCTCCCGATCTCGTTCCAAAAAATCCTGTAGGCAAGTCAGGTGAGTTATGTAAACCGAATATAGCAGCTACATTCTTGAGGCCTCCTGATGCTAAGACACCTTCCGCCCCGTGTCCTGTTTCTTCTGCCGGCTGGAACAAGACTCTAACTCTTCCCGGCAATTCACTTTCACGCTCTTTCAGCAACAAAGCAGCGCCTAAAATGGTAGCGGTGTGAAAGTCATGTCCACATGCATGCATTTTTCCTGGAATCTCCGAGGCAAAAGGTAATTCCGTTTGTTCTTCTATCGGGAGTGCATCAATATCACAGCGAATGGCCACAACAGGCCCGTCACCTTGTCCAATCTCTGCGATAAGTCCAGTCTCTAAAGGGAGGTCTAAAATATGTATATTGGCAGTTGTCAGCCATTCCCGCAGTTTCTCTGTTGTTCTGAACTCTTCATATGCCAGCTCTGGTTCTCGATGCAGATTTCTTCGAACCTCTATCAACTGACTAGCTAAAGCTTGATCAATCTTATGCAGTGGCTTCATAGGTGAAGTAATCCCCTTTCGTTATGGACCGATATGGTCTATCTCGTTTCTTCCATCCCTTTGATTCGCGCAAGCGCAGTAGATAAGCTGCTTAGAATATGATCCCGCATTGCTTTTTCTGCACCATCTTCATTTTTGTCAGCGATCATTTGCAGAATATAATTATGTTCTTCATCCGCTTGTGTGTTCCAATCTCCATGCATGGAGACATAGCGACAGTAGCGAAGCGAATGATCTCTTAATTGATTCAGAACTTTCTCAAAGGTTCTAAGTTCACTGATTTCAGATAAATAATCATGGAACTCAAAGCCATAGGATACAAAATCCTGTTTGTCCCCTAGCTGGAAGGAATGTTTGATTCGCTCCATCATCGTCGTTAAATGTAGAATATCTTTATCTGTAGCATGCTTAGCTGCACTTCTTGCAATATAGCCTTCAAGCATGCTGCGAATCAGAAATACCTCTTCGACCTCTTTGATAGTTACGGAGGCTACCCGCAGCCTTCCATTCGGCTGACGAACGAGAAAATCCTCATTCTCCAATCTCTGAATGGCCTCTCTTAAAGGAGTCCGGCTGACCCCGAGCAACGCCGCCAAATTTTCTTCATTTACCGCTTGATTCGGCTCTAACTCACTATCAATAATTTTTTGTTTTAATGCATAGTAGGTATTATCCTTTGACAACCTTCGTGATCGTATCACCATACCTATATTGCTCCTCATCGATAATTTGTGAGTGGCTTTAAATATATTTGTATAATTGTATACAATTATTAATTTAATAGATTATATAGAAGATTATTTTAAAACACGTCTATGTTTTTCAAGCTTTTTTCATACTATAAACCTATTATTCCCCCTAGTCAAGTGGGTATTATGGGTGAATAAAAAGCTGTCATATATCTTTCATTAACTTTAAATCCACCGATCGTTACTTCATCAAAAAGAGCACAGCCGCAACAAAAAAACCCATGTGACAATCCACATGAGCTGCTTGCTTAGATCCAGTTAAAGTCGAGTCATGCTTAAGGTTAATTGACCAGTCAGGGTGAGGAATGCTTGCCACATTCTTTACAGGTTTGACTTCCACTTCCGCACGGGATTTAACAAGCCATAATACTCCTTCCTATTATATCCACAATATAGATTTCAACAAAAAAACTGTATAGTAAAGTCAATGTCTATCTCATACATTTAGTATATTGTATAAAATAGAAACAACTATGTAGGAGCGATGAAAGTGAAAAGATTTTACATAATAATTGCTTTAGTTTCTTTTGTTGTGTTCTCGTTTTTAATCTTACGAACTTATGAAAAAGAAATTTTCGGGTTCAATCAAATATCTTCTAAAGAATATGATGGGAACAACGTGGAAATCAAGCGAGATAAATATAACTTGCGGAATTTTGAGTGGTCCGGTATCTTTCCTTTATACGGCGGCTTTATCTCTGATCCTCATTTTTTGTATTCGGAGCCCGTTGATGTAAAAGAGTATCTATCTTCATTTTTTCATGATAAGAGTGTTAGATACCAGTTAATCGATGTTAATCCTTTTTTCAATAACAAAACCAGCGAAAATATATTAGCTATGGAAATTGAAGGGTTTCCATATGAATATAGGCTTAGAGTTCCCGAAGATTCATATCTTAGTAATTTACAACATGATGAGCCAATGAGCGTATTTCTTTATAACGAAGATACCTTATATTTTGTTCTGCAGTACGGGTTCTCGGAGGGGGAATTTCTGATCTATGAGGTTGGTTCCCCTTTCGCTGAAGATAAAGAGCTTGATTATCACTTAATTGATATTAAGGAAAGTCGTATCCTAGAATCTTTAGATTTTCCTCTCTCGCCAGATCAAATTGACAAGCTAATAACACATACTTACAGTTCATTCTATCAGCTGTATACACAATATTTGAATCCAGATTATGCAAAGAATCAGGTGGAATCGCAAAAGGACAGCCGCATACACCTACCCGTACATTACGGCGCTAATTTGAATATTAATAGTAATGAAATGAAGGGTATTCGTAATGAAGAGTTTAATTCAAGAGTTCAAAATCGATATGAGTTTATAACATCACGTCAAAATGTCGAAATTGCGAATTCCCCGGATACTGAGAAAATGTTTTAAAATCATTGCATAGCAACTACTATGATTTTTCGTTCCTTGGTGATTCGTTTGAGTCATCAGAGTTCTCTATTCGTAATGAAACAAAGCTTGTCCTCATTGATTATGATTACAGAGACAGATTGTTAAGATATATAGATCAATATAAAAAGCTGCGTAAAAATGAGACCAAAATAACTTCTTATTTTACAGAAGAGGATCCTTTTAGGGTTGAAATCATTACACAATTTAACGATGAAATGACTATCGATAGATCGGTTTTGTCTGCATTGATATTTCCTAATGCCTTTCCTCAGACAAGAAAATCAATGAATTCAACCGAATATGCTTTGCCAAACAACGCATTTGAGCATTTATTTATTTTGGATTTTAACGATGGATATTCATTAAAGCTCTCCTATACTGAAGTACAAAAGCTAGAAGATTATTTAAGGGAAATTAAATAGGGGCTAAGAATCTCCAATCAGTAAAAGAGACCAAAAGACACTAACGCAGGTTAGTGTCTTTGTCTGTTCATAGCTTGCAATATTATCATTACATCGAAATAGGACCCACTATCGGATGAGGAACATATGGCTCTTCCAGCGACGCAATTTCTTCAGCTGTTAACGTAATGGAAAGAGCGGCTACGGCATCTTCAAGGTGAGACATTTTCGTGGCACCGATAATCGGGGCTGTTACCGGTTCTTTCTGCAACACCCAGGCAAGTGCAATTTGAGCGCGGGGAACACCACGTTGCTCTGCGATTGCTGCAACTTTTTCTACAATCAATCGGTCCGTATTTGCAGTCGCATCATATTTAGATTTCTGGACTTGGTCGGTTTCGGAGCGATGTGTGGTTTCCAACCAATCACGCATCAATCGCCCTGATGCAAGTGGGCTATATGGAATCACAGCGATTTTTTCTTCCTTACAAAGCGGCAGCATCTCTCTCTCCTCTTCACGGTATACGAGGTTGAAATGATTCTGCATGGATACAAACTTAGTCCATTCATTCTTCTCAGCTACATGTAATGCCTTTAGAAACTGCCAAGCGTACATGGCAGAAGCACCAATATATCTTGCCTTTCCGGCCTTAACAACATCATGCAAGGCTTCCATCGTTTCTTCAATGGGAGTATTGAAATCCCAGCGGTGAATCTGGTACAGATCCACATAATCTGTTCCCAGTCTCTTAAGACTCTTGTCTATTTCACTCATGATCGCCTTTCGGGAGAGTCCGGCACCGTTTGGACCTTGATGCATTCGGAAATAAACTTTCGTCGCCAGGACAATTTCATCTCGATTAGCATAGTCCTTTAAAGCCCGTCCAACGATTTCCTCGCTTGTTCCGTCTGAATATACATTCGCTGTATCAAAAAAATTGATCCCATTCTCCAAAGCTTGTTTAATAATGGGACGACTCCGCTCTTCATCAAGGACCCATGGATGGACCCATCGTTCTGCTTCACCAAAGCTCATACAACCCAGACATAGCCGGGAGACATCCAAACCAGTATTTCCGAGTTTCACATATTCCATTTGATTGTTCCCCCCATAGATATTATTTCCTTCAAATGTAGTTTACTCCTTGGAGTTAACTCCAAGGCAAGCGATTTTATTACATGCTGCGGATGAATAGATGTCTTCATTGACCATAGCCGCTAAGCGCGGTAATCGTTACGCTTAATAGAGCAAAAACAATATAGAGAGGATGAACCTGATGTTGGAACACCATAGACAGACAATGGAGAATTTCGTGAACAAGCTGAAAGTTGACACTTCTTGTCTGGCGGTCCTCACCTCTGGGTCGGTTGCCCGGGACCGGGCGAAGGAAACTTCCGATGTGGATGTCCATCTGGTGGTAACTGATGAATCCTACGAAGCGCATGCAAGAAACAACTACCTGTCTTATGTGGACCGGGAGGCCAGCACCTATGAAGGCGGGTACGTGGATGTGAAGGTGATTAATCTCCGCTTTCTGGAGCTGGCCGCTGAGCGTGGTAACGAGGCGACACGGTATGCGTTTACCGGTTCACAAGTGCTTTTCTCAAGAATACCTGAACTGGAGCGTCTTGTAGCTCGAATCCCCATTTATCCCGAAGGGAACCGCGAGTGCAATTTGCGGGACTTCAGCGCGCAGATTCACCTGTATGCTTTTTATTTCGCCAAGGAAGCCGCCAAAAATAACGATGCCTATCTAATGGCGCATACGGTAAGCAATCTGGTATTTTACAGCGGGCGGATGATCCTGGCCTATAACCGTATGCTCTTCCCCAGCCACAAGGCCTTGCTCGATACGGTCGAGACCGCGCCGCACAAACCGGAGGATTTCAAACAGCGGGCTACAGAGCTTCTGCTTAATCCGAATGTCAATAAAAGCACACGGTTTGCAGCGATGATGCTCTCTTTCCACAACCCCGGGCTTTCCTCTGACCAGGCACTGGGGATCTATGTAAAGAACAATGAGCGCAACTGGATAGACCAGCCGCCTCCCTTGTCAGACCGTTAATCCGCACACAAAAAACAGTCTGATCCCTGCACCAGCAGTTCTGGCCACCGGATGCAGACTGTTTTCTTATTTACCTATAGCTCCAGGCCTGTTGGGCCACAGCCATCATTCGCGCTTGAAGAGTTACCCGTTCCAAGGAACGCTTCAGTCCAGCTTCACGGGTTCCGTCCATTATTTCAGCGAAAGCTCGAAGCTGGTTCACGTAATAATTCATTGGTTCAAAATCTTGAACTGTGCTGCGGTCATCCGGCAGATCATGGCGTATTTTCATAGGATAGAATCCTTTGAGCGGCCGTAAGAAATCGGGTACCGTCAGCACCGTCTGATCAAAACAAAGGGTATGCGAGGCGCGGTAAGGCAGTTCAAAGGAGATCAGACATTCCGCATCCAGCCCGCTGTCATACTTAAGCGATGCCTGAAAGGTCCAGTCGCAGCCGTCCGGGCCGTCAAATTTCGACTGCCCGGAGATTTGCACATGTTGAAGCCCCACTATGTTCTCCACGAACTGTAGCCAGTAACAGCCCAGGTCGGCAAAGGCACCGCCGCCTTTTGATTTGATGCTGCGGTAATTCCCGGAATGTTGGTCCTTGGCAGGAATGGTTATACGGGTCTTCAGACTGCGCAGCTGGCCATATTGGCCGGAATCAATGATGGATTTGAGCGCCTGCTGCCAAGGATGATGGGCCATCATCAGGCCTTCGACTAGCTTGGGGGCTGCAGGCTGTGCCGAAGCCGTCCTCAATTGTTCCGCCTCTGCGGGAGTCAAGGCAATTGGCTTCTCGACCAGCACATGCTTGCCAGCCGCCAGTGCCTTGAGGGCCCACTCTGCATGCAGGTCGTTGCTGAGAGCTATATATACCGCATCCAGCTCCTTCATTTCCAGCAACGCCTCAAGACTGCCTGCAACTTGGGGGATGTTGTATGCATGAGCCAGTTCCGCGGCCTTCTCCGGGGTGCGGTTGGCAATAGCGGATACGGTAATTTCATCAACATAACGAGCCGGTTCCAGCAGGGCAGGCCTGACGATATTCGAAGCACCGAGAATGCCGAGCTTGTAAGAGTGAGTCCCGCCTTCAGTCCTCATACATGTGTCAGTGCCGAATAGGTATTCAGGTACAGCACATTGCACTTGGAGCAGGCCGGGGACAACCCTTCATCCAGAATCCGCCGCAGCCGGTCATAACGCTCGGAGTTCCAAATATCCGTTAGCGTTTGTTCGTTTACATTGCCGATAGACAACTCGGAAAAGAACTTACAGGCGCTCACATCGCCATTCGGGGCAATATCGACCCGGGTGCTAAGCGCCAGACATTTAGAGGTGCTGCGGGATGCCATCGGCTTGCCGGCCACGAAATCCTCAATCTCATCGAAGTCCAGTCCCGGCTGGTAACGGATGCGGGTATTTTTCCAGGTGTGGGCATTGATCCGTTTCAGGTCTTCTGTCAGCCTGACCACATTGTCAGGTTTGATATGATACTTGAAGGCATGCCAGCTGCTGCGGTGGTCCGGGCTCAGCTCGGCAAGCCATTGAAAGCGCTTGTCATAGAACCGGTCCATTTCCAGACTGGTCTCACTGGATATATACCAGGGGAAGCAGAGCAGCACCAGATCGACACCCTTTTGCTCAAAGAATTCCACCATTTCGTACAGTTTGCCGATCATATTGTCATTGATCACATTATGCACCGATATTCTGCCTCTGAACTTCCCTTGCTCCCGCAAGGCAAGCAGCCGGTCCACAGCCTCGACCACTTTTTGAAAAGAGCCTTTTCCCCGCAGCAGATCATGTTCTTCCTCGAAGCCCTCAATCGGGATCAGCAGTTCCAGATTGTCCGAGATCGCACACAACTCCTCTTCATACTTAGAGAGAAGAAAGGCATTGGTGCAAATCGTCGTATCTCTGGGATGCGCCTTGAGCAGCTCCAGAATTTGCTGTGTATCACGGTGAAACAACGGCTCTCCACCCCACAAATACAGCCTGGACTGAGCTTCATCGGTCTCCTCCAGCAGTTCGCGGATCATGTCCAGCCTCATGTCGAGATTCTGTTCGGCCTTGTCCATATCATGGTGATAGCCGGATTCATTCCACTGATAGCAATGCTTGCAACGAAGATTACAACGGTTGGTCAGCTTGAGCGACATAATTTCCGGCATCACCGTCTTGAAGCCGGGATCAAGCTTCCGCTCTCTATGAGGAACGACTACATTTTTGATGGTGCGTTTCAGCGCTTCAAAGGACTTGGCGTCCAGCGCTACTTTGCTGCTTGGTTGCATTAGTTTCTCCCTTCTGCTGCATACAGACGTTCTGCATAGCTTTTGGCATAATCAGGGTACTGTTCTCTGGAAGTTAGGATGTTCTCCGATAACCTCCGCAGCAGTTCACGGTCAAAGCCAGCCTGCTTCCACTCCTCATAACGGATACCGAAGCCAAGCCCGACCCAGAGATCACTGTTGATTTGCTCGTGGGGACCGAACGGGTCCAACAGCACGAGCGGAGTCCCGGAAGACAATGAATCGACCAAGGCACCACCACCCGGCTTACTGATGACTGCGGAGGCCTGGCGGATAACACCATACATGCCTTCTTGATAATTCTGGCAAGGCGGGAACCGGTTCTCCCCGCTGCCTCTCACCTTAGCAAAGGGAGGGAAGCTGTAGTGTCCGCTGCTGTCACGGAGCCATGTCCTCCACTGCGGATCATTCATATAGTAATGTCTTCCGTGGATTTCTTCGCCGATCTCCTCATTGCTGTAAGCAGCTATATCAAGCAGGTAGCCCGCTGCCTCCAGCTCAGCAAATTTCTCGCGGAATGTTCCGATTCCCCAACCTCCGCCATGCACAACCAATCGGCCATTCCTTGCCGGAACGGGCAGCGGCTCGATACCCGTGTCAATTCTGCACAGCAGCTTCCGATTCACAAGGTCATACATGTTCACTTCATGGTAGCCCTGCGCATACCCGGGGTTCAGTCTGCGGAGGTTCTTCCAGGAAGGAGAGAGGTCTGCATCGATATAGAGCAAATCGGCCAAGACTTCATAAGCCGCCGTTTCCCGGTACATATCCAGTACATGAACCCAGTGTCCGGAGAGTGTAATGAAATGCTGCCTTCCTTCCCCGCGCCAACGTTCAAATAGAGCTTTAACCACAGTGGGGTCAAGGCTGTTGCGGATATCCCCCGGTATTTTTTGCGAAGTCAGCGCCACGGAAAAATTCTCCCGGTAAGCTTTGCGGCTGTTATCTGTCGTCTTCTTCTTATCCTCAAACATTAAGGTTTCGAAGACCTCCACCTCCGCCTTGATTCCCAAAACCTTCAGCGCCCGTTCAATCAGCAGGCCAGGGACATAAAAGCCCAGCCCAAAGCTAGAACATAGTATTGTCACTGTATCCTTCATTTGCTGCTTCCCTTCATTTCCGCAAAATAGTATATCCGCTGCTTTGCAGCGCCTCGTCCAGCTTGACCGACAGCTCCTTCTTATGCGCAGTATCGCGGTAAGCGAGTGCCGCATACAGCTTGCCTTTGGTGCCTGCGGAGTGCTCCTTGCCCGGCGGATGAAGCGTTCCTGAAGTTAAAGGAATCACGCCTTCCCCGTTTTCCGCGCCGAACAGAATATTCGCTTGCTCCAAATGCTGCAGCAGCACTTCATAAGAGGCTTGCCCCATAGAAACAAGCGGGACCTGAATCAGAACCGTATGGATGTCTTCCCGGTTCAGATACCGGTCTACGCCGTGCTTGATCAGACTCATCGATTTCCGTGCGTTAATCTCGACCAGAGGCGCAATTGTGCCGTCGCGCAGCAGCATCGAATCCACACAGACATCGCCATAATAGCCATCCTCGTAGAGATTTCTCCCTATACTGTGCATGATTTCACAATAATTCTCCTGCTCCAGCCTATCCAGCAGCGTTTTGCCGGGAGACTGTGATTCTCCGAAGGCAAACCCGTTGTTCACCAGTTGCTGCACAGACACAATAGAGATTGCACCTGCTTGATCAATGTGAAATTGGCAGGAGAAGTCCATTTCGCGGTCGAGCAGCCGCTCCAGTACAAAACGGATTCGCTTCTCCTTATTCCTGCCGGATTCCAGATACCCGGCAATTCTGCGCAGGGTCCGCCCGGAATCTACCAGCTGGTTTCCTTTGCCGGAAACACCATACTCATCTTTGATCAGGAATGGGCCCTTGTCCAGCAGTTGCAGCCCGGTATTCAGCAATTCCTGGACGCTGTCAACTGCTAACCCTACGTTCGGCAACGACAATCGGTCCCGCATCGCAATCGAGTAGGATTTGGTGTTTACGCTGCGTACCGTCTGCTCATCCGGCAGTTCGGGCTGAAGGCGGTAGCGCCTTAGGGCATTCTGCGTTCCGGGAAGCACGGCAAAAGGGGAAAGCGACGCTCCCCCGGGTATCATCCTGGCTAAGGGGCCTTCCGGGTCCTGTCTGTCCAGCAGCTCAAATATATTCAGACTCTCCTGCGCAGCACCTTCCTCTTGCAATGTCATCGGATACACATTGGTAGTGAATGCGTAGCCGAGGAAATGCAAATAATCGACCTGCGCTTTGTTCATGCCGTAACGGGTCAGCAGAACGTCGCCGCTGCCGCAGAATACAAACAGCATTTCATCCATAGCCTGCACAATGGACATCCCGCTCAGGTCGGGAATGGAGGGCAACGCGGCGAGGTCTTTCTCCCGCCAGTACCGTTCCGACTCAAAGCTGCCGCAATGCACCGTAGTCTTCATTGTCCGGTAAGTCCGGCAACATAACCAGTGAAACGGTCTACCGATTTCAAATGCTCCAGATCAAAGGTATCGAAATCAACTTCGATATTGAACTCATCTTCGATCCTAAGAATAAAATTAATAATCTGTAGTGAATCCAGAGCAGCGTCAATCGTCAAATCGGAGCTGCCGTCAAGCGTTTGCAATAATGCAGGATCCTCCTTGATTTCCGCTATGATTTCAATAACTTTTTGCTGCATGTGTATACTCCTTTCTCTGTGCTTACTTAGATGGAATGAAAAGAATATACCAAATTTAAAACTGTTAATATATGGTTGAATGCGCCAAAATATTCAGTTATACTAGATGGATTCCAGACTACTAATCTTACTTATTCTTCTACTTCTAGCTGAAACGGAGGTCCGTCTATGGAGGTTTTTCCGGTAGTTGCTGGGGAATATCTATTTGACACAAATTCACCGGTTCAAGTGTTGCTGACTGAAGAATCGCTCACATCTGTTCTCCACCAGCATGATTTCATGGAGATCGCATATGTGCTTGAGGGAGAGGGCATTCAGCTTATCGCCGGGGACAAAATACAGATTGCGAAGGGCGATCTGTTTGTCATCCCGCCTGAGGTATCCCATGTGTTCCAGCCCCGGGATCTGAGCGGAACACAGCCGCTGCGGATCCTGAACTGTATGCTGAGTCCGGAGGTGTTCAAGCTTCCTGCCGCTTTGCCGGCGCTCTTCACCGGGCCGTTCGAAGAAGAACAGCAACGCCGGTTACGGTTGCTGGAAGAGCAGAAATCCTGGTTCGGATACCACGGGCAGGGAAGGGAACTGGAGGCCTTGTTCCGCCGCATGGAGGACTTACATAACAACTGCCCGTCGGCAGATCCCTTGAGGCTGTATCCCTTATTATTTGAACTTCTAAGGATTGTCGAGCCTTGTGCGGGAGTTCCCTTCTCAGACCGTTTACAGCAGGCTGATGATCCGCTGCATGATGTAATTCTATATATGGTCAGCAATTTTAAGCAGAGAATTTCATTGAAGGAGATCAGCCGCTATATTTCCATGAGCTCGCGCCAGTTTCAAAGACTGTTCAAGCTGAAGACCGGCAAATCCTATATCCAGGTGTTTCAGGAAATACGTATGAAATACAGCTGTGCACTGCTGATGTTCACAGACTTTGGCATTCAGAAGATTGCGCTTGAGGTCGGGATTGGAGATATGAAATACTTCTACCGTTTGTTCCGCGAATACAGCGGGATGACACCGGGGAATTACCGCAATTGGGGGCACAGTCATTTCTCAACTGGCAAGGAGATGAAAAGTTATGCTGAACATCCTGCCCGTTAAAAGCACTCCCTACCCTACGCTTCGCAGCTGTATCGATGACTGTATCCAATCAGTGGCTGAATGGCAGGGTAAAGACAGCAAGTACATGTACGGCAATGCCTGGCAGTTCTCCTTCAAGCAACAACAGTCTTCAGAACAGTCCATCATCGACCTGGTATCTACTCCGCGAATCAGCAAGGAGTATCTGGCGGCTTATCATGGGATAAATTTCACATATGTCAACCGGGAAGAGCCGGCGATGGACAAGTCTTTTCTGCTTGAAATGCTGGAGAAGCGGCTCGCCGGCGGCATGCCTGTTCTGGTAGGATTCGATTCCTATAGCTGCCCCTGGTGTCTGGCCTACCGTAGGCTGCATACTTCACATGCCTGTCTGGCTGTAGGCGTCGATCGTTCAAGCCGGAAGATTTATTTAACGGATGGCTACTACGGCCGCCCCCTGGAAGCAGTAGATTTGGATGAATGGGAGTCCGCCTGCCATTTCTTCGCAGAGTTCAGCCTGTGCGAGCCATCGCGCCCCCTTGGGCAATGGCACCTTGCCCTTGAGCATACGCTGCTGAATCAAGAGCATGAAGTCCAGCCGCTCCAGGTTACGGAGCATCTAAGCGCCTATGCTGATGCCTACCTCGAGACTGGAATAATCGCAGAGAATCCCGAGGAATATAGTGCCTATTTCTTGCTGGCTGCCAACACCCTTCCGATCACACGGATAAGGTACAGCCTTTTCCTAAGTGCTATTTCCGCTGATCAAGAAGTGCCTGAGCTTATCCGAATTGCCGAGGGCTACCGGATTGCCGGGGAGATGTGGAATATGGTGAATCAATTTATAATAAAGGTGATGTGTTCGGGTAACAAACCGGCACAACGCGGCAAAATCCATAAGAAAATGCTTGAAATCATTCACTCGGAAGAAGAACTGCTGCTTGAGCTGGTGCAATTAGTGAACCAACCCGCATTCAAGAGTTAGATTTCCCATAGACCACTACCAATAGACCGCTCCTTATTAGGAACGGTCTTCTCTTATTACGCTTAGATCAAATAGATTTTATGAATTCGTTAACGGCTTGAGTTTTTTTATCTCTGTTCAAACAACTACTTCTCTATTTGTTCCATGACCAATGCAACGAACGACTGAACATAACTTTCCTGCTCTGCCTTGGGTCTGCTGGCCATCCATATGGAATGCTTGGTCACGGTGTCTCCTGTTTCAACCTTGGCTAACGTCCCCTGATCAAGATAAGGCTGTGCCAACAAGGAAGAGACAAAGGTAATTCCATAACCGGCTATCACGGCCAGAATCGTCTCGTTCACACCATTAAATTGCAGTTCGATCTTGGGTTGCCCTACTTTTCTGTCTTCGCACAGCCGAAGCAGTCTCTCTCTGGCCGCACTGCCTTCCTCTCTCATAATAAACGCCTCAGATACCATGTCTTCAAGGCAGACCTGCTGCTTGGCAAAAGGATGCCCGGAAGAAACCACAAATACGTACTCATCCTTGTACAATTCGCGGTACTCAAAGTTTCCCGTATTATGGGAAGGGAACTCCATATCACTATAAATAGCCACGTCCGCTTCAAAGTTAATTAATTTTTCCATAGTTTCGTAAGAATTGGCGGTCGAAATCTGAATCCCAAGGTCGCGAAACCGTTGTTTAAATAAGGAGGCCCATCTGGGAATGAGCAGGCTTGTGGCAAGGTAATTGCCTGCGATACGGATATTCCCCACCGGAAATTTGTGATAATCTTCAATCATTTGCTCTATTTGTTCACCCATAGCAAACAGTTTCTCAAGTGGCAGGATCAGCCTGTGTCCAAGTGGTGTGAGCGCCATCCTCTTCCCTCTCACTTCTAATAACGTAATGTTATTCTCCCGTTCAAACTTACGAATCTGTGCGGATATCGCAGGTTGGCTGATATGCAATCGCTCCGAGGCTTTGGTTACACTACCTGTTATCGCTACGTAATAAAACAATCTTAATACATGAAAGTTCATCTGGATACCTTCCTAACAATATGAATGGAACACTGAATTTGTGCAAACAGGAATTCACAACTATAAATATACATTATGAATATTAATTATTATATAATATTTATTTATATTCTCTTATTTTATACTTACAACTATAAATAAGGGAGGCTTCGAACATGACAGAAACCGTATTATATTTAACCCGCCATGGGCAGACAGAATGGAATTTGCAGAAAAGAATGCAAGGGCATCAGAATTCAGCTCTTACTACCCTGGGAAAGCAGCAAGCTGAATGGTTGAAGGAGCGTTTAGAGGGAGAGAACTTAGGCGCGATCTATTCAAGTAGCAGTCTAAGAGCATTGCATACCGCACAAATTTTGAGGGGAAATCGAACGCTGCCTATTCAACAGTTGGATGAGCTGATGGAAATCAATATGGGGATATGGGAAGGAATGAAAACCGAGCAAATAGAGCAAAATTATCCCTTGCAATATGCTCGATTTTTCACCAGTCCTGATCTATATGTTCCTGTCAGCTTAGGCGAGACGTATGAACAGCTAGAACAAAGAGTGATTCCCGCTGTTGAGTGCATCCTTAAAGATAACCAGGGACAGAAGCTGCTCATCGTTACACACCGAATGACCTTAAAAGTCATTATGGCTCATTTTCTCAATAAATCACTGTGGGAAATCGGGGAAATGCCGGATATTTTCTCCACTGCATTATGTAAAGTACAAGTAATAGATGGTATACCACACGTCGATTTGCTGGGTGATACTTCACATTATCGTGGAGCACAGAACCAGGAAAGCAGAACGGGTAAAGCTACTTGTTAGCAAATGGGAGACCGGTTCAGGTTGAGTTAGGACAAATTGCTCCTAAGGACTCCTATTTTTTTCAAATTCAATATAATCGATAACATGCAGCTAAGTGAAACAAGGCCCAACCATAGGAATAGGGAATACGACATCCACACGCTTATCATGTAGTAATTATTGTTTAACAGATAAGGCCAGAATATAACCAATACCAGCAACATCGCTCTTAGGATAATAACAAGTATAATCCTTTTGTTCCTTGTCTTTTCAACATTTTTATTTTGCTTGCTTCCTCCAGCTAATTTAATCACCTTAAGACATAAACTATTAGCCGCTAGTAAGGCCAGAAACGAAAAGATCAAATCAAGCAATATATAACTGTCATCGTATGTAAATTTATTCATTGAATTACCATTCATATTCTCATGCAGGTTATGTGCAATCAGCGAAGGTGCAGTTGAATTCAAATTAGTTAATACTAATACGGCCTCAAGTTTCCCTATATCCATAATAAAATGTGAGGAATAATTAGGATTACTTCCACTGTGACTAATCACCCGTTCCTAATTGGGCATTCATCCAATGCTCCAAATCCTTTATATTCGTCACCAAATATCCAGCAGCAATATTCCCATAATATCTGGGGGCATCATATTGGAAGCTTTTGCCGAAAAACACCCGGTATCCTCTGGTAAGCTGATCCGGTTTCTGTTCCTGACCTGTTGAAAAATAACTGTCCGTCATTTTTAGCGGAACCAGTATATTCTGAGTTACATAATTCTGATAGCTTGTACCTGTAACTTTCTCAATAATCATCGCCAGAATATCATAATTTACAGTTGCATACTGATATTCTGCCCCCGGGTATGTATCCAATGAAATATCTGAAATCTTATTTATGGTTTTGTCAAGCAGATTCTCAGTTGTTCCTTCAGGAATTAACCTTATACTCCAAGACGGAATCCCACTTGTATGAGCTAACAGCTGATCAATTGTAATATTCACGTGCTCTCCTTGAAAGGTTGGGACAAAACGGGGAAGATACTCTGAGACAGAATCCGAATAAGCCAACTTCCCCTGATCTTTCAACAGAATAATAGCCAGAGCTGTAAACGCCTTGGTCGTTGATCCCAATTCAAACAACGATTCTTCAGTGACCTTCTTGTCTAGGTCAACATCTGCGTATCCATATACTTTATAATCTGTATTGCCCTGCTTGGATGAGACTATGGCTACTCCTGGAGTCGCTGTTTTGGCCATAAGGGTCTCTACCATATGCTCCTCAGTATCATATTTCCCTACCGTAAACAACGTTCCAAACGCGCCCCTGTCAACTGCGGCAGTAATGATTACGATAAGCAAGATTACACTTGCTAGTGCTAAGCCTTTTCTCCTAAATAAGTTCTTCATTGCCTCTCCTCTTCATGTTCGTATTATTTCATACTCCGTACAGCATCGTTCTTCATTTAGTTAGACGTTCTATTCCTCAACTTCTCTGCAACTATTTGACAGGAATCCTATCTACTAACCGTTTACACAAACTTAAAGACAACCAAAAAAGCTCCCGCCAAAACATCAGCAGAAGCTTCTTTGAACTATTTTTAGACATTTCAGGTCAATTAGTATCTTCGTCACTTTTGTATTCTAAGATATCGCCAGGCTGACATTCTAAAGCCTTACAAATCGCCTCTAAAGTGGAGAAGCGAATTGCTTTTGCCTTTCCATTTTTTAATATAGACAGGTTAGCCATCGTGATTCCAACCCTCTCCGTAAGTTCGGTTACGCTCATTTTCCGCTTAGCCAACATCACATCAATATTGATTATAATCGCCATAGTTTTCACCTCAGACTGTCAAATCATTTTCAGATTTTAGTTCAATTGCCTCTGTTAAAAGCCTTTGGAGAACAGCAGCAAAAACGGCAATCACCATGGAGGCAAAGATAATAATCAATCCGATGACTATGATTCCGGGGGCATCATCCTTCTCCGCTATGAGATAAAAGAGTGGCATGCCTAACACATACACGCTGCTGATTGTAATCGCACAGTATTTTATATTTTTTAATACTCGTACTGATAATTCTGAGAAAGCTTTGTTCTTGTCAATATAGCCCAGAAGTTTAAAAGCTTGATACAGAGCAATGTAAAAAGGAATCGCCGATGCATATAGATCGAGATAAACGAGAAATTGGATGTACGTCATCTCCGGATACAATTCTGCTGCAAAATTTGCGATCTCAGGTACCAGAAATATACACAAAGCCAGAACCGGGATTCCAATCAGAATAACTGCTGCCTTTAAAAAGAGTGTTGTTCCTCGTTTCATAAAAAGCCCCTCACTTATGTTTAAATTTAATATGACTTTAGCATATAATTTATCGTTTTTCAATAAATAATTAGTGATTTTAAATATATTATTATTGTTATAAGCAAAAGCCAAAAAAGCTTCTGCAGCACTATGCTGCAGAAGCTAAGCTTTTATCTTTTCGTCACTTAAGCGCGACGCCCTTTACGTTCACTCAAACCTGCGACAACAGACCAGCTCTGTTGCCGGCTGTTTAAAACACTTTTGTCGTCCACGATTCGCAGTTCCAGGTTTCTGTCACGATATCGCGGTAAAACTCGGGCTCATGGGAGATCAGCAAAATACTGCCCTTGTACGCCTTGAGCGCGCGCTGTAGCTCGTCCTTCGCATCCACGTCAAGGTGGTTGGTTGGTTCGTCCAGTACGAGCAGATTTGTCTCACGGTTGATCAGCTTGCACAAACGGACTTTGGCTTTCTCGCCGCCGCTTAGGACCGCGATTTTGCTCTCGATATGCTTGGTCGTCAGACCGCATTTAGCAAGAGCCGCCCGAATTTCAAACTGCGTATAGGACGGGAACTCGGTCCAAATTTCTTCAATACAGGTGTTGTAGTTCGCATCCTTCATTTCCTGCTCGAAATAGCCGATTTCCAGCAGGTCACCGAGCTTGACCGAACCGGAGATCGCCGGAATCTGGCCGAGAATGCTGCGCAGCAGCGTCGTCTTCCCGATCCCGTTCGCACCGACGAGCGCTATTTTTTGTCCCCGCTCCATGCGCAGGTTCAGCGGTCTGGACAGCGGAGAATCGTAACCAATCACGAGTTCATTCGTTTCGAAAATCAGCTTGCCGGAAGTGCGCGCGTCCTTAAAGTTGAACTGCGGCTTCGGTTTTTCCCTCGCGAGCTCGATAACCTCCATCTTGTCCAGCTTCTTCTGCCGGGACATCGCCATATTCCGCGTAGCCACGCTGGCCTTGTTCCGCGCAACAAAGTCCTTCAGATCTGCGATTTCCTGCTGCTGACGTTTGAACGCAGATTCAAGCTGCGATTTTTTCGCCTCGTACACCTGTTGGAAATAGTCATAATCCCCCACATAACGGGTCAGTGCCTGATTCTCCATATGGTAAATTAGGTTGATGACACTGTTCAGGAACGGAATGTCATGTGAGATCAGAATGAAGGCATTTTCGTATTCCTGCAAATACCGCTTCAGCCACACGATGTGCTGCTCGTCAAGATAGTTCGTAGGCTCGTCAAGCAGCAGAATGTCCGGCTTCTCCAGCAGCAGTTTAGCCAGCAGCACCTTAGTCCGCTGCCCCCCGCTAAGGTCATGGACGTCCTTATCCAAGCCGATGTCCGTAAGTCCAAGTCCACGGGCGGTTTCGTCGATTTTGGCGTCGATCATATAGAAATCCTGGCTCGTCAATGTGTCCTGAATGGTTCCAACATCCTCGAGCAGCTGCTCCAGCTCCTCCGGGGACACCTCACCCATTTTGCCGTACATGTCGTTCATCTCTTGTTCCATATCGAACAGATACTGGAACGCTCCGCGCAAAACATCACGGATCGATTGTCCCTTGGTAAGCACCGCGTGCTGGTCCAGATATCCGGTCCGCACTCGTTTAGCCCATTCAACTTTACCTTCGTCCGGTTGAAGCTTGTCTGTGATGATGTTCATGAAGGTGGATTTACCTTCACCGTTGGCACCGATCAGACCGATATGTTCGCCCTTCAGCAGGCGGAAGGATACATCGGTAAAGATCGCCCGGTCGCCAAATCCGTGACTCAGCTTTTCTACGTTTAATATGCTCATGTATTTAACACCTTTTCCTTTATTCTTTATACTCGTCATATTATAAAGGCTAACGCGCCACAACTCCATACGGTTTTATAAAATTCGCATATTTCTCTTAACCAAAAACAAGCCATCCCCTTCATACGATCTACGGGGATGGCTTGTTCAATTATGCTTCATTACACTCTGGCCGGGCTGTCCCCGGAAGTATCAGAGCGCCGCAATCCGCTGCTGGATGCGCGGAAACAGCCCAAAGGCATTCTCGTAAAATACCTTCTCGTGATGTTGCTCAGGCACAAGCCGGCGGACGAATTCCGCATACAGGTCAATTGGGGCAAGCGGCCAATCGGTACCGAACAACATTTTCTCGTAATGGTCGGAGTACACCAGTGCCCGGCGGAAATGGTCCATGAACAAGGGTTCATTCATAAATCGTTCAAAATGGGGCCGGTCGCCGACGACAAGGCCGGACAAATCGGCATAGACGTTCGGATTCTTAGCCACCACTTCGGCAGCGTCCATCACCCAGGGATCGCCCAGATGGCAGATCATAAAGTTCACGCCCCGCTGCTGGTAGGCTAATTCATCCACGGTAAGAGGATGCGAATACTTAAGCAATCCATTCATCGAATACGTATCGCCGGTATGAATGACCACAGGCAAGGCGTATTTGGCAGCCAGCTCATAGACGGGTGTATAGATTTTGTCATAGACGTAATGATGGTAGTACCCGGCGTAGAGCTTAATTCCCGCTACCTCGGGAGCTTGCAGCCGTGCTTCGATTCGGTCAAGCTCCTCTTGGACATGGCCCCCTGCAAGCATGTTCGGGTTGATGCCAACGCATTCCATTAAGAACGGCGGAACATTGGCTTCCAAATCAAGCCCCATCGGATTGGGTGAAGTAGAGTCAGGAAAGGCACCCTTCGTCTGTTCCGTGACCCCCATACCAATGCCGAGAACGACACCGTTCTTGTCAAATTCCGCCTTGAGGCCAGCGGCTGTGTAATCGACCTTGGACAGATCCGCCGCTGTTTGATGAAAGCTGTCGATGTCAGACAGATGAATGTGTATATCAATGATCGGCATTTAAGCTCTCCTTTTCGTCAGTGGGACTGGCAAAGGCCAGCTTCAGAAGTCCCTGTACATCCTCTGGATTCAGAGGGATCTCCCCCATGATCAAGAAGGTTGGCTGTGTCCAAGCGGTTTCTCCGTTTAGAAGTGGAAGATGATGATCCACATCATGAGTGAACACCTTATTGTTCACATACACTGAAGCCCTCTGGTTGGGATAATGATTCACAACATGCAGCATATCCTTACGTGAAACCGCACCGACCCGCAAGATCCCCTTGGAATCCAGCTGAGCTTCCACTTTCCCAAGAAGGAATTTGTCTTCCCCGGGGAATTCCATCCATCCTTCAGCAAAAACAGGTGAAGGCTTGAAGTAACTCTCCTCAGATAACGAATACTGTGGCAGAACCACTCCACTTCCGTTGGTTACCGAATGCAGCATACAGAGCACCGGAACGCCGGGCAGCATAAGGTAATGCTGGTTGATTATGATCCCCCGGTTTGCCTCCTGCTTTTCGATAGAAGTGGTTAATCGCAGGCCTTTCCAGACATTGCCATGAACATCCTTCCGCTTCACCCACGCTGCGGTTCTCGGCTCCTGCTGCCGGCTGAATCCACCCATTCCGGAAATTCCTACGCCGAGACCACCGTACCAGGGATTCCACCAGGAACGCGGAATGGCTTCCGGGTAGGAGCTGTCCAGCCATTCTTCCCCTTGGTGCTTCAAGGAATGCACCACGCTTCCAAACTGAGGGGCAGCAGCTATCGAGAGTACTCCGTTACTCACCGTATAAATGGGACCCGCCGGACCTTCTTCGATCTCGCAAACAACTGTTGTTTCCGTCTGAGGGAACCAGAGACCCGACCGCTCCTGAATGCGATCCTCTCCGCGATAGACGACCCGGACCTTCTGGCCGGAGTTGCTGTGTCCCGGTGATCCCATTTCCTCAGGAGAGAGTTCAAAGCCCGCAGAGTGTAAATCCTGCTCCCTTTGCAATTCGATACCAGCCGCTCTCTGCTCCGCTCCGCGATCGTTTTGCATATACAGCTCGAGGCTTCCTGCAAGCGGGGTCATCTTTCGTTCGAGTAGTTCAGCCTGAAGCGCACCCGCCGCAAACGGATTTCCGCCGCCGAGTGTGAGTTCCAGATGATCGTCCAGCACCGGGATGACCGAATTCTTCTGCTTTCTGGCGAAGGCGCGGAATTCCGGCCACTTGGGAAAGGTGTTTAGTGCAAACACAGTTGCCTTTGTCCGCACGACCTCTCCTGCGGAAATCTGCCCAAGGTTATGCTCAAGCCCAAGCGTGTATTCCGGGCGAAGCAGCTTCAGCGAAGGGTCCCAGCAAATTCCGCAGGTGACGTTCTCTTCCTTGCAGAACATCCAGTTCTCCGTGACCTGGTCGCTGTCCCAAAGACCCGGATCACCGGCGTACGCATCGCCCATGTCCACGTAATGTCCCTGATACGGCAGGATGAGCCGCTTGCCAAAAAAGCCGAAATTCGTCAGTACATACATATTCTCATCCAGTGCTTTGCTGCTGGTGTTGCAGATCTCATGATGAAACTCAGCGATTCCGTTTGCGAATAGCTTAGCCACTGTTGTTATCTCCATACCCGGGAATTCATCCGACGCGTAGAGCGCTTCGAGAACCTGGCTCTCCCCTTCCGGGTAAATCTTCACGCTGACGGCCTGCTTCTTAGAGAATTCTTCTGCGAACGGCTTGCCTAGCTTCGGAAAGGTCCACCAGAAGTTATGGCTGGAGCCGGGATATTCAATCCACATTCCATTGTCGGACTTGTTCATATGGAGCGAGAAGGCTCCGTTCACGGCGACCCACTGATCACCCTCCTGCCCGCCGAAGCGGCCCTGCGTTCCCTTCATTAGAACGGATAGTTTACTTGTGAAGGAGAACGCCTTTTGCCCAATTGGAACGGCCGTCACTTTAATATCTTGTGAGTAAAGCCCGTAGGACAACAGGGTGAAGGGTACCGGGATAGAGGCTTTGCTCTTAGCCGGAACCGTGAAGCGTACTGCACGTTCACCCCACTGCAGGAACTCCTCCTCCGGCAAGTCAAAAGCGAACTCCGCTTCCGAGGCGAAGTTATTCTCCACGTTCAGATACAGCTCGGCCGGAAGGCCCGGATACAGCTCCCGGGTTGGCAATACAATCTTCATCTTGACCGGAAATTTCGGAGCTACACCAATACGGAACTCAGCCCGCTTGCCACCGATGATCCATTGGCTCGTCACAACCGGATGGGTCTTCTTGTCATTCTGCTCCTCCCGAACCGGACCAAGCTCGAAATCACCCTCTACAATGACCGTTTCTCCCGCAGCGAGCGTATGTGCAGCGGAGAGGTCAAACCGGATGTTCTTGTCGTTCTGGCCCTTGATCTCAATCGCCAGCTCGGAAGCAGAACGATTCTTGATCACATAACGAATCTTGTAAGCGGAACCAAACACAAGATCATGATCGTCGATTTCAGTGGAGATTTTATAGTCAGGTGTAACAAGAGCGGTCAGCCCGCGACCGGACTTCTCGAATTCTGCCCGCAAGGAGAGTTCTCCCTTTTGCCAAGTGTAATCAAAGAAATCAAAACCACGCTCCCGCCGGCCATCCGGCTGAATGGGAAGTTCGCGGGTGCTGTCTGCGTACCAATCCAGCTCCTCGAAATAGGGAGCAAGCGCTTCCGTCTGCAGAACGGTTGGAATGAAGTTCATCAGATGGACGTAATCTTCATTTTTTTCCCAGAAGAATCCGCATTTCTTATACATCGGCACAGCCTTGGTGTTGCCTGCCCAGGTAAACAGATCGAGACGAGGCCACCCTGCTTCGACGGTCTTGCGGACGGCGTTCAAAATCAGATTACGGCCTACCTTGTAACCGTGATAATCAGGTCGCACATTTAATAACGGTACGTACAAAGCCCCTTCATCTTGGCGGTAATGTGCAAAACTGCAGAATCCGACCACCTCTTTGCCATCGACAGCGAGAAATACATGAAGATTGGCTGAAACCTCCATCTCCCTGCGCACACTGTCTTCTGTTCTGTGGTTGGTGCCGCCGCCCCAGCTTTCGTTACTGCGGTTCCACATCTCCGCGACCGCCCCAGCGTAAGAAGGATCGTATTCAATAATGCGGATTTGTTCCGTAGGGATAATTGCTGTCATGAGCTCATCTCCTTATGTTTCAAATATGGATATGTAATCTTCTTTAGCAGAGCAATAATAGCCCTATAAGTTCTCATTATACTATTAATTGGAAGACCATTACGAGGGCTAAAACTCTTATACTTAAAGAGTACATAGCACAGTCTGACCCTATTATAGGAAATAGCGGCAGCCATGGACGACGAAATTATGTCCGGACTGCCGCTGTTTTATTGGAGTATCGTTCTCTCTTAACCTATTCCCATTCCCGGCTCCGGCACTAGCATGAGAATGACAATACCTGCGATGAACAGGACGACAAGGCTGAAGACCCCCATGTTCGTGTGGCCGGTGAGCTGCGCGGTGACTCCGATTAGAAGAGGCCCCAGAATCGATGCGAACTTGTCGAAAATATTATAAAACCCGAAAAACCGGTTAGCGTTCTCCTTCGGCACCATCCGTGCGAAGTAAGCCCGGCTCAACGCCTGAATGCCGCCTTGCGAGGTGGCGACCAGCATCGCAAGCACCCAGAAGTCGAACACCGACTTCATGAAATACGCGTAGATACATACGATGATGTAGACGCAGATACCGACATATAACATGGTTTTGCCCGAGAACCGATCCGCCAGACGCCCGTACAACATCGCAAATGGAGCAGCGACGACTTGCGTGACGAACAATATAATAAGCAAATCAGTCGATTTGATGCCGAGATCAGTTCCATAAGCAGTTGACATCGTAATGATTGTCCCGACGCCGTCGATATAGAAAAAATAAGCGAGCAAGAAAAGGAAAATCGCGCGATGCTGCTTGATTTGCTTTAAGGTCTCGTAGAGACGCTTGAAGCTGTTCGCGATAATTCGCGGCTCGCGGTTCAAGTAATGCTTCTGGTGTACATTGCGGAGCATGGGTAAGGTGAAGATGCCCCACCAGAGGGCCGTAATGAAGAAAGCGATTTGGCTCGCCACCGTGACGGAGATCGGCAGAATTTCTTGCTCAGCAAGAAGAATGATCGCGATGCTGATGATAAAAGGAATCGTGCTGCCTATATACCCGATCGCAAATCCGCGGGCAGACACCTTATTCATCCGTTCGTTGTCGGTGACGTCTACTAGGAAGGCATCGTAAAACACATTGGAGCCCGCCGACCCGATCGCGATGAACATATAGCAGATGAGCAGCAGCTCCCAACTGTCGTTCGGAATAAACGTGAGCAGCGCGGTAGTTACTATGCCGAGCAAGCTGAAGCAGGCGAAAAACGTTTTTTTGAACCCTTGATAATCGGCAATTGTGCCCAGGATCGGGCCTAGCAGAGCAAGGATACACGTCGAAACTGCAACAGCATATCCCAGGTAGGCCGTAGAATCCGCGGCACTAATGCCAGCATCCTGAGCTGCTGCTTTGTAGAAGAGCGGGAAGACAGCCGTCGAGATGATGATGGAGTAGGCGGAATGACCCCAGTCGTACCACATCCAGCTTTTTTCTTCCTTCGAATATGTACTCATAAACTGGACCTCCTGAATGAACTGAATGCTTTTATGTATAGGATCTGTGAGTTGGGACAGGGAGAGGTGACTCATAAAGGAAGTATAAGGCTTGAAATCGCAAAAATAACACGATATTTGTAAAAATTGCTGGATATAGATTTAAAAAAGAGCGACGAAGATGATCAAGAAAAAAAAACAAATTAGGCATTAGTCGTTACAGAGATAGGGACAGATACATATTATGGGGTGTAAGTTATCGCAAAGGAGGAACAATAATGAGTGGTTGTGCAGGATTCGGAGGGTATACTTCTACTACTGTCATCTTGGTGCTTTACATTCTGTTGGTAATTGTTCTCAGAACGTTCTAAAATTATATTAAAAAAACAAGAGCCTACGTAATGGAGGCTCTTTTCCCATTTATGTTATGTGTACAATAAAGTAATGACAAGCAGCTCGTACAGGACAAGAGTTAGAATCATCTCATCACTAATGTAAGAAGGACTTCCGAAAAAAGCACGCTGCCCTCCTTGCTTTGGAACTGCGAAATACAGTAAGCCTCTGTCACAATGCACAATTCTCCCGACGTAAACTTGGCCGTCCAGGGTTTCAATTCTGACAATTTGATTACCATGTTGTTTGCATATATGCTGTAGGTGGCTTCTAATGTTTTTTAAGTTTTGAACAGATTGGCTGTCTGCTTGATACAAAACTTTTTGCTGATATCCTGCAGTTTGAAAACTCATGGTTAACACTCCCTTCCTAATAAACTAATACATCATATGCCTAGTGCAATTACGTGGTTCGTTGCTTTAGAAAAAAGTTCTATGAACCTCCTCCCTTCCTTTTATTTGAAATGAACCCGTTTTATTTGGTATAACTATAAACAAACTGTTAGGGAGGTGAGCTCATATGAACCATAAACTGCTTAAAGCACTAAATAAGCTGTACAAGTACCCTAATTACGATTACGACAGAGAGAGGGAAGTAAGCCTCTACCTGTTGGATACCCTGTCACCTGCCGATCGTGAACTGCTGGAACAGCACCATTGGCAGGCTAATGATATCGGGCACATCACACATGATTCTGTGATTCACAGCCTGACCTCGATGCAGGCGAATGCAAACCTTTCGTGGAAGGTGATTGCCGCCGCTTTTGTCACAGGTGTAGGAGGCAGCTTCCCACGGGGAATCTCCCCTTTGACCAGTTATCACCAAATGCTTCACACCCGCCCGCATCGTTATGAAGAAGCAGAACGTTTCCGCTTTTGTAAAGTGTGCGGGTTCAGCCACAACGATGAAGGCTGGACAAACGCATCCTATATTAGATATGCCATTCACTTAGGGAATGTATATGGAAATAGTCCAATCGGCGCCTATGTGGACATAACCGAGTTTGCGCAAATCATAAAGAATGAGCCTATAATCCCGAGTAGCGAGGATATTGCCGTTTTTAATCGGCTGCTCCGCAGTCTCGCTGAGGCGCCGGAAGATGAGACTCCAGGTAAATATGAGAAACGCCTAACCTCCATGAAGCTGGTTAAAGGAACGGCAGGTGTGCGCCGGGGTATCCTGCAATCACTGGCAACGGTCGGCATCCTGCCCAATCAGGTGTTGGAGCTTCAAGCTGATCGTTGGAGCAATAGGGAAGACATTGTAAACGGAGAACTGCAGTTGAACAATACAAGAGGCCGGTCCGACATGGAAATGCCGTGGGCGGGATGGTACGGAGGCCTTGGGGTGGATTGGGACAAGGCGCAGCAGTTATTTGGCGAATGGATACAGCCCTAATATTAAAGCCCCTGCCATTAATGGCAAGGGCTTATTCCCATTCATCCTATCAGTATTTGCAGCATCATAAATCCTACAAATTAATCTGCAAAAGCATCAACTAGAATATATCTTAGTGAATCTGCAAGAATTGTATTTGTTGTTTGAACGGAGAATGTGTTGCCAGGTTTGATTTGATCCTTATTGTATACATCAAAAGAACCGAAATTCGAATCTTGAACATAAAAACGCAAATAGTTTCCTTTGCCTAATGACGATTCCCCCTCGTTGAGGGCCGTCACATTTACATTAATGATGGGTATTCCGGCTTTGTTGATTGTCGTTTGAATAGTGGAGTTTATAGGCCTAACCTTCGTATCGGATTTCCCGAGATGTCCCTCATCACTTACTACTCCCGAAGGCAAGTAGGCCGGATCGAGATTTAAACTTACAAGTCCTTTATTATGTTCCCAGGTAGTCTCAATATGGAGTGCTTTAGTGACTACGCTCAATGGAATGAACATACTTTCTTTGATTAAAGCTGGTACGGTATCCATCTCGGATTTCACATTATTTATTTCAATCTCTTTTGACCCAACTGTCATTTTTATAGTATAGTTCTTCTCTTCTTCCTTTAGATAGTTCTTTCTTGTGATCATAGCGTTTTTTGTCTTAGCATCATAATTCACGTCAGCAGCCAATAAATCAGATATGCTGCGCAATGGAACCATTAGGCGATTTTTGTTATCAACATATGGTGCGAGGGGAGCGGTGTATGCCACATAGAACTGATTAATTTTCAACAATAATGGTGATTTAACCGGTGCAGATGGAGTGGATGCTGCATTTGCTACAGGGATCGATGAACAAGTTGTTATCAGAAGACAAAGCATCATTATCTTTCGTTTCATGAACACATGTATCAACCTTTCAAGATAAAGTAGTAAAGACACCTTTTATTTTCTTGTGAAAAGTCAGCACAAATCGGCACATTTAAGTGCCGTCTGCAAATTATGATCTATAAGAGTCATGTGTGGGACGAAACAAATCTTCCTCGGAATCTCTGACCATAGAAAAGTGCTCGACATTGTAGTGCCCATGTAACGTTTTATTGTGATGCCTGATGATCTGTTCTGCACTTAAAACATCAGTGTCCGTTGTAGAATGTCCATCCCCAACCAAGGTGACATCCATATTACTGACCGTAGCAGTCCGGACTGCAGTATCGATACAGTGCTGAGTTTTGCAACCCATAATGACCACATGCCCAATCTGCTGATCTTTCAGGTATTGAAGAAGTCCTGTCCCGTGAAAAGAATTGGTTGCCAGCTTATCAAAGACTTTGGCATCCGCAGACTTATTGATTTCATGGTGCACTTGAAAGCCTGCACCTTTTCCCTCCGCTACATCGAGGTCCCTTACAAACACAACTTCGACACCTGCTTCTTGGGCTCGTTCAATCACTTTATTAATATTTCGGATAAGCTGTGCTTTGTTAACTACCGCACTTTCCTGTTCATTTCCATCAATTAACTCTTGCTGCGCATCGATAATTAATAATACCTGATTCAAATTGATTTTCCCCTTTCAGATGGCGGGGAACGTTAACGGATATGATTAGTTGACGTTATCCCCATATTGTTTTTTTCACTGGCATTGTTTTTCATAATATCTACCTCCCGAGAAAAATAGTGTATCCACTTAAGGGTGAACCTTTAAGACTTTATTAGTCAGGTGCCGCAGAAAGTCCTATAGGGTCGGGTGGATTCCTCTGGCAGTGAATTGTAGTCATCCTGATCTGAAGAGTAGGCGTATGGGTTCGCAAGCACACCAAGAAGCCGCTCCAGCACACTAAAGTCCTCTTCTCTCACTGCTGCTTCGAGCGCTTCTTCTACTCGGTGGTTGCGTGGAATTACCGCTGGATTGCTGGCGCGCATTAGCTGCTGCGAAGCGTCTTGCGATTCCTCCTGCCTGCCCAGTCTCGCCTGCCAAAGTTCAACCCACCCGGTAAATTCAGGTGTTCCATGCAAAACCGTTTCTTCCGGCTTATTTAAAGTTAAGGCCCGGAAAGTATGGGTATAGTCGGCACGATACTGTTGCATCATTTCCAGCAAGCCTTCGATAAGGGATTCATCCTGCGGTTCTTCGTTAAAGATTCCAAGCTTCGCCCTCATTCCTGCGAGCCAATGGCTGAGGAATATCTCTTGAAAATCTGCAATCGCATCCTCGGCAAGGCTGATCGCCTCGCCCTTGTCTTCATGCAGCAGCGGCAGCAGCGTTTCCGCAAATCTTGCGAGATTCCACGCAGCAATCCCCGGCTGATTGCCATAGGCATACCGGCCTTGAAGATCTATCGAGCTGAATACTGTCGCAGGATCATAGACATCCATGAAGGCACAAGGACCGTAGTCAATGGTTTCTCCACTTAGCGCCATGTTGTCGGTATTCATCACTCCATGAATAAACCCGACCAGCTGCCACTTAGCAATCAGCTCGGCCTGACGTTTGATCACTTCCCGAAGCAGCACAAGATAACGGTTCGGATCAGAGTCAGCTCCCGGATAATGTCTGTGCAGCGTGTAATCTGCCAGAGCCTGAAGATCCTTGTCAGTGCCCCATGCGGAGACATATTGAAAAGTACCGACACGCAGATGACTGGCAGCTACACGAGTCAATATAGCACCCGGCTGCTCGGTCTCGCGGAATATCGGCTCCCCTGTAGTGACTACCGCCAAGCTGCGGGTGGTAGGAATACCAAGCGCATGCATGGCTTCACTGATAATATATTCGCGAAGCATTGGCCCGAGCGCTGCCCGTCCATCGCCTCCGCGGGAGTATGGCGTTCTACCTGCACCCTTAAGCTGAATATCAAATCTCTCGCCTTCTGGCGTAATCTGTTCACCAAGAAGCACAGCCCTGCCGTCACCTAACCTGTTAAAGTGTCCGAATTGATGCCCTGCATAAGCTTGGGCAAGTGAATCAGCACCTTCAGGAATTTCGTTGCCTGCGAGCACTGCAGCACCATCATCGCTACGCAGTGCCGGACCCTTCAACCCAAGAGATGCTGCCAAGGGTTCATTGAAAATCACCAGCTTCGGCAGTCGTACAGAATCCGGTTTGAGCCTTGTATACAGCGATTCGGGAAGAGAAACATAACTGTTGTCGAAATTCCATCCTGCATCTATTTTCTCCGTCATAATATCTCCTTTATCCGAAATTTATTCTTCAATTTTATGATCACATAACCAATTCATAATGCTTTGCGAGCCGGCGGCAGCTATGCCGTGTTGAACTTGATCGAGCTCAAGTTCTTCTACAGCCTCTTTGACTAATTCAGCTGATCCAAATTCGCCTACATGCGCTTTTAGCAGCAATCCTTTTTCTTTCGCTTTTCTGTATACTTTTTTGAAGGAAGGAACAGCAAATTCATCGCCAAACATATCCAACGATTGGAAATAATTCTGAGCGAAATATTGATCTAACTTTTCATTTATCTCATCAATAGGAGTATAGGATAAGAATGCAATTTCCGGTACAAAAGTAACATCCCGAGCAACACTCTGATGAATCCTTTTTAATGCTTTAACCAAATCCTCAATGGATTGATCATAAACAGCCTCTTCTCCTATTGAAACGCTCATATGAAGCAGCTGTACACCATCCAACTTTGCCTGCATAAATGCGGCTTCGAGACGTTTTTCATACCCTAATCTTCCCTGAAATAATGGTTTTATGTATTGCGCATTCCATTGATTCATTTCGCCCAGATCTTTAAACTTCGGACAATCAGGTATTTTCACCCCGGCCCATTCTTCGATATACTTCTTATTACCGCCTCTTGGAAGATGGTTGTGCAAATCCCCTTTTGGTATTTTTCTCATCTCAGCCAAATCATTACTTTCCAACGCTTTACAAAATCTTTCCTTCATCCAGCACCTCCTGAATACCGCTCCTCCAGTTCCAAATCCCCCTCCATTGCCCCTTTTCCTTATCTCAAGTATTTAAGTTCAATTTATATGTCGCTAAAATTCCTTGGATGTAACCGGTCAGCTCTTGTGCCGCTTGCTTATGGGCCAATACTCCCGGATGGCTTCTTGCACCTATAGTTTCATTCGTCATATTCGGAAGTTGAAATACAGAAACCTTCTTGTCGCCTGTTCTCTTGGCATAACGGTCTACACCACGATGAATCGCCGGCATCATCGGGATGCCCAGCATTCCATAGGCCCAGATGATGTGCGCAGTTTTATTATTAGTTCTGAGCTTCAGAAGAAACTTCTCAACAGCCAACTCGAATGCCGCCAAATCCGCTTCATTATAAGTCCCGTCCTCATTTAGCCGTTGATTATGAATCTTCCCGCTATCTTCATCGTGCCATCCCGGAGAATGAAAAGCACCGTCATCATTGGTTCCGAGATTAACCACCACCACATCCGGCTGCCAAGAATCAAAATCATTTGCTGAAAAAGCTCCTAACGCTGCATTTTTCGCACCGGCAAGCAGCCCGCATACCTGCTCGTAGGTTTCAGGAAGATTGGCATGCGGATTATTATCCCAGCTAGTAAGCACGCCCCATCCGCTTTGCGAAATAACCCGATATTCTGCGTTCAAAGCGTCAGCCGTCATTGCCGTATAATTATGTATTGCGCTGAACCACATCGGGATCCAGTCTTCTTCACTTTTGGCTCCGATGACGCCTTCTCCGGAAGTAATGCTGTCGCCAATAAACTCAAATTTATAGGGCCTAGCTTCAACAGGCACAAATTCCCCATCCGTCTTCACGGCGTGGATTTGCATGTAGCAGCCCGGATCTCCGCTCATAGCCTGCACATCTTTTACAACCCGGACATTCTTCACAGTATCCTCATTCATCCCTCTGAAAACACAGACCCAGTACCTTCCCGCGGTTAACATTTGTCTGCTTACAGGTACAGAGTTGATGAGTATACTAATCCAAGGCTCGTACTGGTCATATCCGGACTCCACTTCAATCCAGAGCTCCGAAGCCTTTACGTTGAATTCAACCGCACTTCCTGTCCAGAACAAGGTTACCGGGTCCAGGCAGCCTGTTGTTCTGCCATGAACCTTCAAATGTTCGATCCCGGAGCATGGATATGTCTGCAATGCTTCATTTTTGTGCATCAAATTCCCTCCAATTTATGGTTTTAACCCACAGGAGATCTGTAAACTTCTCTACATCCATTGATACATCATAACAATAGAGGAGATCAGGTTAGTCAGCCCATGCAGGACCCAACCTGGTATAATCGAGCCGGCAGATAACTTCTCGTCCAACAGTCCGATGCTCCAGCCCACAAAGCCTGCAAGAATCATTACAACTACAGAATGAAATAATCCGGCACTACTGTATAACATAACAGCATGTACGGCGCCAAACAATAGAGCCTGGGCACTGTTCCCAATTGCAAATCCGAACTTCGAGCTTAGCCGTTTGCCAATGAATCCGCGGAACAGAATCTCTTCGGACAAACTCGTCTGCATCCATGAATAGATCAACGCCGGAATCAGACCCTTAAGACCTGTACCGTAAAACTGCGAGCTGGCCAAAGTATCCTTATCCAGCATATAGATTGTAGTAAGCATTCCCAAGCTGGTGAATATAGTCACTGTAAGGATGAAGCACAGGATGAACTGCCTTCTGGAAACCACTTGAGGTTTCTTCCAGCCAATCCACTTTACAAACGAAGATGTCTTTCTGCTTGTAAAGAACCAGTATACATAGGGAATAGAGGTAAACAAGATAAGCTGAAGGACTGCACTGATGAGCAATGACAATGTCAACGGAATAACCTCCTTAAAATAAAGAACAGCCTCACTTTATCATGGACTGCTTCTCTGAGACGGGAGGAGACCGTAACTTGCCCGGTTGATGGAGTAATTGGCATCTGATAGCTACCCGGGCACTGGCAATACCGCCAGCATCATGAACTGCTGATCCTCATATCTAAAACTGACACTTCCTTGAAGCTGCTGAACGGCATACTCAATACTTTCGATTCCGAACCCTTTGCTGCCTAAGTTCCGCTTGCTGGATAAAAAGGAACCGTGTCCGTCCTCCGTGAGCAGAGATGCGGGATTCTTCAGGGAAATCACCAATAATTCGTCATTATAAATCACTTCCAGCTCAATTGAATACGGCCCTGGCTGGGGTAATCTCTGAACTCCTTCAATCGCATTGTCGAGGGAATTGCCAAGGATTATCGCAATATTCCCCTCTTTGCCTGCAAGCGACAAGTCCTGAGGAATGCGAAAATGAGGTTGCATTGCAACCTTATTCAGTTCGGCTATAGCGATCTTCTCGTTATAGATCGCATCAATAGCTATGTTTCCAGAAGAGATAGATTTTTCTCCCGGCCTATGCTTCAAAGCAACCTCCGCAACATAAGCGCTGGCTTCTTGTACAGCTCCTGCTTCCAGCAGAGAATGAATGAGGAGCAGAACATGATTCAGATCATGCCGCAAGCGCTTTGCTTCTTGATTCTCTTTTAGTTTACCTGTGTATTCCGTCACTTGCTGCTCCAGCACATGATTATGGAATTCTACCTGCATCCGTTTCATTAACTTATGGTACATAAACATTACAGCAATGTTAATGACAAGAATACCTAACAGGATGATCACAAATTCAAGCGGGATATTGGAAGGCTTGAACCCATTCCCCCTTATATTCACAATAATAATGAGCAAAGAGCCGGCCGAAACCAGATTCAGCACAGCCCAATCCTGATTCGACAGTAACGTTGTGTTGTCAACTTGGAATAACCGCAACAATAGCAGACATAACATGATGCTTAGCAAAATAACAACGATGAAACTGAAAGACAGCCATAAGAAATTGGCGTTATCCATTCGCTCGGGATCGAGCGGGATATACTGAACCCCGTACCACACCAGCATTTCAATAACAACTGTAAATACTGTATAGAAACTGCTGAAGAACAGCTTTTGCAGCACACTGCCGCGAAAATAAACGGTCGTAATCAAACTATATACTAGGAGGTGAAGGACAACCGAAACAACCGGCGGCAAGCTGACTGCGGTAAGTGATTTAACCATATAAACGAGAATAAGGCAGCCTACGAATGACTTCTTGCTCCTGTTCAGGATTAGAAATTTTTTTAGAAAAATATAGAATGCAAACCCCTGCGGAGCATAAATAAGGATGAGCATAAACACACCGAGCAAAAAGTAGGGACTATTCTCCTGAATGAAGGACATCTATCTAAGAAGCCTCTTTTCTATAAAGGCATGGTACGAGCGTAAAGAATCAGAGCTTCTACTGCGGCTGACAGGAAGTTCCACTCCGTTCTTCAATTGAATAAGCTCTTTACTTAAAGAACGGACATACAGCCAATTCACAAGGTATCCCGTATGTACGCGACAAAAATCATGCGGCCAGAGCCGTCCCTCCAACTCCCCCAATTTGCCGTAATATGAATAAGTAGCGTTTTCAGTACACAGGACCAATTTTTTTCCCCGTTCTACCGTGATATACATAATGTCATCTACTTTTAAATTATAGTCCATATGATGGATTGAGAATGACAGCACATTGCTTCTTTGCATGCATTGCTGGACGGCCTTGACTGTCGCGGCCTGCAGTTCATGTTCATCAATGGGTTTCAGCAAATAACGGAACGGATGAACCTCAAAGCTTCTTCTCATATAACTGGTGTGACTGGTGACATAGATGATTAACACGCCTGCATCTTCTAGCCGGATCTTCTCTGCGACTTCTATGCCGTTATACCCGGGCATCTCCATATCCAGATAAACAATATCGTAAGCAGTAGAGCTCATGGCCGTAAGCAAGGATTCACCTGATTCAAAAATCTCAATGGTGCCAGTTATCCCCTGCAGGTTCATCAGCAGCTTCATTAGCAATTCTTCCAATCTTGAGGCCTCTGTCCTCTGGTCGTCACAAATAGCAATGTGAAGATTCATAATATGTATCCCTCCAAGTGAAACGTATTCTATCATATTATCAAATGGAAAAATATGAAGATCAAGTGTGATAAAAAGCGCAGATAACATTCCTATATAGGAATATCCTGTACAGGAGGAAGGTGGTCCACACGAAAACATCAGGTGGTTTCTTGATCTCTCAGATCAAACAGCTCCAGGGCAGAGTTTTTGAAAAAATGTTAAAAGAAAGCGGTGTGGATGCGTTTAACGGCGCACAAGGAAGGATTTTGTATGTGCTGTGGGAACACGAGAGGCTTACGATTTCCGAGATTGGCCGGCTTACCTCGCTTGCAAATACTTCTTTGACCAGCATGCTTGACAGAATGGAAGAAGGGGGGCTTATTGTACGAATTCCAGACACCCATAACCGCAGGCAAACTTTCATAACGATTACTGAACAGGCCAAAGCATACCGTGAGGCTTACGATCTCGTATCTGAACAAATGAATACTTTGTTCTATCAGGGATTCACAGAATCGGAGGTTACTGCATTCGAGAAAATGCTGAGCAGAATTGTTGATAATTTGAAATAATGAATTGGAGGAACCCGAAATGGAGCAGCAAACTAAAGACGCTATCCTCAAATTAATTGAAAATAGCCGTGATGCCATTGCATGTTCAATTGACAGTGACGGATTTCCAAACGCCAAAAACATGTTCAAGATCAAACATGAAGGCCTAAAGGCCTTCTGGTTCTCGACAAACACGTCTGCAATCCGCACCAGCCAATGGATGCACAACTCCAAATCTTGCATTTATTTTCTCGACGCCGAGGACTTTCACGGATTGATGCTTACAGGGCATATGAAGGTATTTCTTGATGATGAAACGAAGCAGAACTTCTGGAAAGAAGGCGACGAACAATATTATCCGCTTGGGCCAACTGATCCGGATTATTGCATGCTGTGTTTTACGGCAGAGAAAGGGAACTATTATCATGGGCTGCAGAAGCATTTGTTCAGCGTAGAGGAATTGCAGGAATATTATCGTCATGCCTTATAAGCCGTGCCCGGTACGAAAGTTACGAAACCATTCCGTATCGGGCAACTCATGCCTAATTATTAGTTCTTTTTCTATTTAAAGGTTACGTACGACGCATATATGCACGCACGGTGATGGGAGCGAAGATCGCTACGATTACAGCCGCTCCGACGAGGGAGAAGACAAGATCTGTGCCCATCGTCCCCGAGTTGACCAGCTCCCGGACGGCTGTTACCAGATGAGAAATCGGGTTAATATTCACGAACCACTGGAGCCAGTCCGGCATGGTATTGACCGGCACAAAAGCATTGGAAAGAAAGGTGAGCGGGAACAGCACAATCATGGATATCCCCTGCACACTGGAAGCCGTGCGTGCTATTACGCCGAAGAAGGCGAAAATCCAGCTAATCGCCCAGGAACATCCGATCACGAGGAGCGCTGCAATTGCTACATGCCCGATCCCGCCTTCGGGACGAAAGCCCAGAAGATATCCCATGACAAAAGTAAGCACAGTCGCTATGGTGTACCGGACAGTGTCGGCAAGCAAAGCTCCTGCGAGCGGGGCAATCCGCGAGATCGGCAGTGACTTGAACCGGTCAAACACTCCCTTTTCCATATCCTCCCTGAGCTGAACGCCTGTAACGATGGAAGTCGTAATAACGGTCTGTACGAGAATACCGGGGATGATGACCGGCAAATAATTATGCACATCTCCAGAGATCGCACCGCCAAAGATATAAGTGAACATCAGCGTGAAAATGATAGGCTGAAACGTGACATCAAACAACTGCTCGGGTGTACGCTTGATTTTCAGCAACCCCCGATAGGCCATTGTGAGTGAATTGCGCACCGATTGGCTAAAGCTCGAATGATTTTTCAGCTTTCGTTCGGCACCCGGTTTAATGATTGTACTCATACTGTTGTTCCTCCACTTTATTCGATTTGCCGGACGCCTGAACCGCGTCCTCCTGTACACCATGGCCCGTGAGCGTCAGAAATACCTCATCCAGCGTTGGTTTCTGCACACTTAATTCGGCTAGCGGGATACCTGCTTCGCGCAGCGCGATCAACAGATCGGTAACCCGGTCGGCGTTGCCCATAGGTGCAGTGATTTTCGCCACTTCCGCCGAAAGACTGGACGGTACCTGAAGCACCTGTTGCACAAGCCGGCGGGCATTCGTGAGATCTTGCGGATTCTGTACCTTTAAATGCAGCGACGAGCTTCCGACAGAGGATTTCAGTTCATCTACGGTACCCTCGGCAACCACACGGCCATGATCGATAACCGCGATCCGGTCGGCCAGTTGATCAGCCTCTTCAAGGTATTGCGTGGTTAGCAATACGGTTGAACCCGACTTCACCAGCCGCCGGATCGTATCCCACATTTGGTTGCGCGTACGCGGGTCCAAACCGGTCGTGGGTTCATCCAGGAAAATGAGCGGTGGCTGCGCAATCAGACTTGCGGCCAAATCCAGCCTCCGGCGCATACCGCCGGAGAAATTTTTGAGCGGACGTTTCGCCGCTTCGGTGAGTCCGAATTCCTCCAGCAACTCTGCTGCCTTATGACGTGCCTCGGCACGTCCCAGTCCGAGCAAGCGGGAGAATATAACCAAATTCTCTGTCGCACTGAGCGACTCATCGACTGAAGCGTACTGGCCGGTCACCCCGATCAGCTGACGCACAATCTGCGGTTCCTTTACCACATCATGTCCGAAGATCCGCGCCGAACCTGCATCCGGTCTTAGTAAGGTCGCCAGCATTCGGATGGCTGTGGTCTTCCCCGCTCCATTCGGACCCAGCACACCGTAGATCGAACCGGTTCCCACTTTCAGATCCACACCGTCCACCGCCCGGTTGTCTCCAAAGACTTTGACAAGCCCCTGCGCTTCAATGGCCCAATCGCCGTGGTGTGGTGTCGTTTTCGTTGATTGATTCATTTGTAATTCCTCCTAAACAACTGAATATATAAGGATGGTAAGCCCCTTATTTAAACTGAATATAAACCTGCTATGTATTTCCTCGGTGCTGCTTTATTATAATCCCGCACCTGCTAGGATCTTAACGGTCTGTGAGATGATTTAAATCTCGGCCTCGGGATGGATAAACCAAAAAAGCCGATCCTCTCGGACCGGCCCATAATCACTTTTTTTCAAGGAAGTTGCAATCCTAGTCATTTTCATCCGAATCGCTGAACAGCTCACGCAGCACACTCTTTCTATTTTCGAGAAACCGTCTTGTGATCATGTAATGCATCGTATCTTCATAACGAATTTCCCCAACCGGATCTTCATCGAAATTCAGAATCTGGGCATCCGGATAACCGAGAAGAATCGGCGAATGTGTAGCTATGATGAACTGGGCTTCATGTTCCAGATCCTTAATAATACGGAGTAAGGCCAATTGCCGTGCTGGCGAAAGAGCCGCCTCCGGTTCGTCGAGTAAATAGATCGCCTTTTTGCCGAAACGATGATTAAAGAGTGCCAGAAACGCCTCACCATGGGATTGCTCGTGCAACGAACGCCCGCCATAATACTGCAAGCTCTGAGGCATAGTATCCAGATGAGAGGCAAAGTGATAAAAGGTCTCTGCCCTGAGAAAAAAGCCGTTCGTAACTTTGGGCAGCCATGATAAGCGAATATGTTCTCCCAGAGCAGAGTGGGAAGCATCCACCTCGTAGAGGTTGTTCTTGCTGCCTCCTGCTGTATTAAACCCGCATTGATAGGCCATGGCCTCCAGAAGGGTTGATTTGCCCGATCCGTTCTCTCCCACAAAGAAGGCAACGTTTGATTTGAATTCGATGGTGATGAGGTTCTTTAAAGCTGTAATGGAAAACGGATAACGGCTATGGTCCATTTCATGTTTCCTCAGAATTTCAAGACTGCGCAAGAACAAGGTACCCTCTCCCCACCATTTTTCTGCAATTGTTCCATCGTTGTACTTACCATACACCCAAGCCTGTTCTATGATCGTTCGCGTCGGTAATGTAGTTTAAAGAACGGACATGGAGTGCCTCTGCATTAGCCGCTAATTTGTCCAAGGTTTCTGAATCTTTACAATAAATAGTCGTATATATACAGTCAACAATAAGCAGGACAAGTTCACAATCGCTTGCCAAATAATCTTCATAGGTTTTTAGTTGCGAAGCCACAACTGAAGAATAGGCCTTCAGATCAAGATGAATGATATATTGCGCTTCCTCAGTATCAATGAATCCCATCAGCACCTCACCGTCAACTCTATCCTGGCCAGGTGGAAACAAGGAAACTAACTCGTGATCTACGGATTTATATTCTTCGCCAGGTCCAATAAGCCAGTTATATTTCGTGCAATCCAGTGGCCTTAGAATATGGTATAGCCACTTTCCATACTCATTTGGAATTTCAAACGTGATTCCTCTTATCCGCTTTTCCATACAAATTCACCACCTATATCGTCTCTGTGCGCTGCCGGGACGCCAGCCGCCGAAACTGAATGAAGATAAACAGAGCAGTCAGCATCACAACTATTCCTGAACCGAGGAACCATAGCTGCACGCCGTATTCATCCACCACGGGTCCTGCCACCAGAAGTCCAATCGGTGAAGACAGCATCATAATACTGGTCACGAGTGAAATGACGCGTCCCAGCATCTCCGGCTCGAATGAACGCTGAATCATCGCCATGAAGGGGCCATTGAAGAAGGGTGCGGCACTGCCCATGAAGAACGAGAGAACCGCAAAGATCACAAAAGCATCCGGACCAATCAAGCCGCTGATTACACAGGTCAGGCCGATGACCAGCAGACCCAGGCTCATATAGCTAATATCACTCCATTTGGATGAGAACACCGACAGAAGCAATCCTCCCAAAATCATCCCGATGCTGAACACCGCTTCCACCAAGCTGGCACTATAGCCCCCACGGCCAAAATGAGACAACGTCATATAAGGAAATAAAGTCGCCAGCGGCATAAACGCGATACTGAACACTGCTGTAGCCCCTGTAATCAACACAATAGGTTTTGCTTGAATGAGTGCGCTCCAGCCCAGCCGGAATTCATGGATAAAGGAGGGTGAAACTGTTATCTGCGCTTTGGGCTGATGAATCTTCACCAGGAACAGCATTAGATTCGCAATCAGCGCCCCGGCCACATCCAGGAGCAATACCGCCCCAAGCGAAGTCGCCGAATATACTGCTATCCCAAGCGCTGGACCCATTACATTCGAGAAAGAGAAGACCATCTGCTGCCAACCCGCGACTCTTGTCAGCTCCTCTTCCGGTGCAATCAACGGAACGGCCGCCTGGAACGCCGGGGCATGAAAGGCCGAAGCCGCCGAACGCAAGCTCAGAATGATATAGACGAAGCCGAGTCCCGGCTCCCCCAACATGAAATAGAACCCTAAGATCAGACTGAAGAGCGCAATTGCGCTATCCGCAATAATCATCGTTAATTTACGGTTCCAGCGGTCCAGCCAGACCCCTACGAAGGGACCCAGGACAGCTTGCGGCAAGAATGCAGCCAATCCGGCAATCATCAAAACTGCGGCTGAACCTGTCGATTCCGTCAAATGCCAGATCACTGCGAATTGAACCATCGAACTCGTGAGTATAGAGAATATCTGTCCGCTAAAAATAAGCGCGAATGTTTTTTTCCATTGTTTTTGCATAAGGTCATCTCCTTTGATTGAAAACTCAAATAAACTCATTCCATTAGCATAGGCAGACTGAAACAGGCGCATAACAAATAAACTCATTCCCTTGTCTCAAAAAATGGGCGAGTTCACCAGTCTTGCACCTCCAATTACCGTAAACGTATGGAATGGGTCACAAGGAGCACCTCCTGAAAAATTAGGTTTATTATAACATCGCCTATCCTCCATGAGCCAGTTTCAATTGTTCTTTTACGAAGAATTCGATCTATCCTCACCACCCAACACCTCAAGCATCATCAAGACACCCAGCCGGAAACCTTGCGTGTATGACGAAGCAGCATAAATGGATGTAGTTTGACCCAGCAAATCTATTAATTCCTCCAAAGCATCGAATTCTTCCATCGTGAGTTTCTTTTGATAGGCTTCTATTGATGCAGTAATTTTCCGGTTCAAATCACGGTATTCAGGACTTGTTGGGTGTATACATTCGTCAGGTCGGATGTTTCCATAGAACAGACTTTCCAATACACTGCTCATGATTTTCCTCCTATGAATTGCAGATGAAAAAGCCGAGAATAAAAGTTCTCAGCTGTATAGTACTTCATCTGACCATTGCACAATGCATTTTAGCGGTATAATCACTAAGTTATGCTACCAAAAAGAAACAGATGTCGTAATTAACCAAAGACGAGATCCGTTTCCGCGAGAAATAAATTCCACGACATCACCCGCTTGAAGTGTCTTCAGACTCGTCGGAGCATTGATCAACACACCCGTATATTGCTGGGCTGCCAGATCATAGCCGGTGATCTCTACCCACATCCGCTCTGCCCGCGGGTCGCCTTCTACCGGATTTGTCAATCTAAAATGCAGCCTGACCTTCCTTCCCTTGTCCTGCGCCTTTCTCTCTTGTTCCGGGGGAATAAAGAAGGATTCCGAGTATAATCGGCTCGGCTCTTCCACATCTTCTAGGGTCCATTCCATTCAACATTCCTCCTGAAGTACAAATTTCAGGGCTGCCTTTGTGATTATGGTATAATTAACCAAATAAATGCTATTACGGAGGTAATGAATATAAAAAAAAACATTTCAGTTGTATTGATTCTCGCAATTTTACTTATCTCTTTGTCAGCTTGTGCAAAAAATAGTCCCACTAAATATGTAGATGCAAATGGAAAAGAATATACATATAGTCTTGAGTTAAGTGGCACAATGCCAAATGCTGAAAAGTCGAGTAAATGGGTTGTTTACACGAATGATGCTGATTTGACTTTTGATGAGGCAGCAAAAAGTATATTGAGTTCTAATTCAAATGACTGGATTGATATGCATATTGTTTCAATGGAATAATATAGGGCTAAAAAAAGCCCGGTGATGCAGGAATTCCTGAATCACGCGGGCTTTGTATGGGTTGAAGCAGAATATGCCTTGTCTTCTATTACTCTTTCACGATCAGCTTCAGCGGTGCGGGAATCATCGGCTTCACGGTTTGCCCGTCCAGCACATCCTTTGCAGCTTGAACGGCCAACTGGCCGATTAATTCGGGCTGCTGGGCGATGGTTCCGGTCAGTTTGCCCGCCTCGATGGAATCAAGCGCATCTTTGTTGCCGTCGAACCCGATTACGGGGATGTTTTTACCCGAGCTCTGGATCGCTTCAATCGCCCCTAGAGCCATCTCGTCATTGTGTGCGAAGACTGCCTGCACGCCCGGATTTCCTTCGATCAGGTTCTCCATGACCGTCAATCCTTTGGTGCGGTCGAAATCGGCGGTTTGCTTTGCAAGAACCTCAAGCTGGGTATCCGCGATTTCATGGAATCCCTTACCCCGTTCACGGGTGGCTGATGCTCCCGGCGATCCTTCCAGCTCGATGACCTTCGCGCCTTTACCCAGCTTCTGGACGATATATTCAGCCGCCATGGAACCGCCTTTGATGTTGTCCGAAGCGACCAGCGCTTTGACATCTCCTTTATCCGCCGAGCGGTCCAGTGTAATGACGGGGATATCCAGACTGTTCGCCGACTGGACCGCCGTCGAGATTGCCGATGAATCCACAGGGTTGATCAGCAACGCGTCTACCCCTTTTTGTATCAGATCCTCCACATCATTGTTCTGCTTGGCGGAGTCATTCTGCGCGTCGATAACCAGGATCTCCACCCCTTGCTTATTCGCCTCCGCCGTTACGCCGTCTTTGAGGGCCACGAAGAAGGGATTGTTCAGGGTTGAGAGAGATAAGCCGATTTTCAAATTTAGACCGTTGCCTTCATTATTGGGCTTGGCCCATTCCGGTGGCTCCAGGGAGCAGCCGGTCATTAGCAGCAGCAGTATGGACGTCAGGACTAAAGTGATTTTTTTCATAATATGATCCCCCTTTTATGCGGCTTTCTTGCGGTCAATCAGTACGGCTATCGCAATGACAATCCCTTTGACCACCATTTGGTAGAAAGAAGAAACGCCCAGCAGATTCAGCCCGTTATTCAGAATTCCAATAATGAGCGCACCGATTAAGGTACCCACAATACGTCCGCGGCCCCCGGTCAAGCTGGTGCCTCCCAGTACAACGGCCGCGATAGCATCCAGCTCATAGGAAGTTCCCGCCGTTGGCTGGGCCGAATTCAACCGGGAAGTCAGAATGGCCCCGGCCAATGCCGACAGCATACCTACCAGTGAATAAATCATAATTTTGATGCGGTCTACCTTAATCCCGGAAATTATTGAAGCTTTCTCATTGCCGCCGATGGCGTAGGTTTTGCGGCCGAACGGCGTTTTGTGCAGTACGACCCACAACAGAGCGAACACGATAATCATCGTCACAGCGGGAACGGGAATGCCCAAGAAGTACCCGCGGCCAAACAATTGGAACGTCATGCTGTCTCCAAGGCCCGTAATCGGGTTGCCATCCGTATAGACTAGCGTTAATCCCCGGAAGATCGTCATAGTCGCCAAGGTAGCGATGAACGGTGCCATTTTACCCTTGGTAATCATTAAGCCGTTGACCATCCCGATCACTCCACCCAACACACAGCCGCCGATAATCGCCAGTATCGGATTCCAGCCCGCCAACAGCAAGTTGGCCATGAAGGCACTGGAGAGCGCGAGAACGGAACCCACCGATAAGTCAATTCCGCCTGTCAAAATGACAAAGGTCATGCCAAAGGCGATCAGCGCGTTGATCGCGACTTGCCGCAGCAAATTCAGAATATTAAGCGGCTCCAGAAAGCTCGGGTTCAGCATGGACACGATGAGAACAAGAATAAATAACCCCAACAGCGGACCCAACTTCTGTGTAATCTGCCCCACCCGCAAACTCTTCTTTTCTTTGCCATCCGTAATTGTTGTCATCTCTATTGCCCCCCTGTGGCTAATGTCATAATGCTTTCCTGCGTAGCTTCCTGCCGAGAGAGTTCTCCGCCGATCTTCCCTTCATGGACCACTATTATGCGGTCACTCATCCCCAGAATCTCTGGCAGTTCAGAGGAGACCATAAGGATCGCAACGCCGCGTTCAGTTAACTCATTCATGAGCTGATAGATTTCGCGCTTCGCTCCCACATCGACGCCGCGTGTGGGTTCATCCAGAATCAGCACGCTGAGGCCGATACCAATCCATTTGGCGATGACCACTTTCTGCTGATTGCCTCCTGAGAGCTGACGCGCCAGCGTAGATGAGGACTCTGTCTTGATCTGAAGACGCTGAATGAGCAGGTCCGCGAAATCTTTTTCCTTCTTGTCTATGATTACACCCTTGGGGGCGAAGCTGGATAAATTCGTCATTGCCATATTGTCCCGAATGGAAAAATCAAGAATCAGGCCCTCATCCTTCCGGTCCTCCGTAACGAAGCCGATACCCGCTTGCATCGCATCATGGGGATTGCGGATTGCCACTTGCTTTCCCCGAATCTTCACCTCACCGCTGTCCAGAGTATCCAGTCCGAACAACGCTCTCATGATTTCCGTCCGGCCCGATCCCATCAATCCGGAGAATCCAATAATTTCACCGGCCCGCACCGAGAAGTTAACGTCTTTAAATTTTCCCGTTTTGCTAGCATTCTTCACTTCAAGCACCACTTCTCCGGGCTGGAAGACGCGCTGAGGGAAACGGTCCGTTAATTGACGCCCGACCATTTTCCGAACCACATCGTCAAAATCAGTGTCCGGAATGGCTTGGGTATCTATGGTTTTCCCATCCCGCATGACGGTGATCCGGTCGCATATCGTAAAGATCTCCTCCATCCGGTGCGAAATATAGACGATGGAGACACCTTCTTTTTTGAGGGAGGCAATGACTTCGAATAATTTCTGAATTTCCCGCTCGGTCAGTGCAGCGGTGGGTTCGTCCATCACGATAACCTTGGCATGGGTCATGAGCGCCTTGGCAATCTCGATCATCTGTTTCTCCCCGACGGAACATTCTCCAGCCTCCTGGTTCAGTGGAATCGTCACGGAGAGCTTGCGGAACTGCTCGTTTGCTAACGCTTTCATTTCTTTCATATTCAATAGCCCAAGTGAAGAGATTTTTTCCTTCCCGATAAACAGGTTCTCCAGAACCGTCATATCCGGCCATACATTCAGCTCCTGGTGGATAAAGGCGATCCCGCTTCGCTCTGCTTCTCTGGGGTTGGCAAAATAGGTTTCCCGCCCATCAATGTGAATCGTTCCCTGATCCCGCTGATGAAGACCAATCAGAATGTTCATCAGTGTGGATTTGCCGGCGCCATTCTCCCCCATCAGGGCATGAATCTCCCCATCCAGCAGCTCAAAATCTACCCCCGCAAGAACCGGGTTGGTGCCAAAGGACTTATAAATGTCTTTCATTGCAATGCGCATATCCCTCGAACCTCCTCCATATCAAAAATAGACGCCGGCTTGCAGGATGCAGTTCGCGTAAGGCTTCGCTTCACCCGTGCGAACAATCACCTTGGCCTTCTGGGTCAACTGCTTGAATTGCTCATGGGTAAGCGCCTCTATCGGCGTTCCCCTGAATTTATCATTCACATATTGCGAGGTTGCATGATTATTCACGGCCAGTTCCTCGGCCACAATCACCTTTTCGATCACCATATCCTCCGCAATGACATCGACGACCTCTTGAAAGCCGGGGACGCCCAGTTTAAGCGCCAGGTCAATCTTGAGAACGCCCGCCGGAACCGGCAATCCGATATCTGCAATGACAATCATGTCGGTATGGCCCAGGTCGGCCAGTATTTTGGAAATATGACTGTTCAATATTCCATGTTTCTTCATAATTAAAGACTCTCCTCGACTTCAGCTCTCATGGGCATGCCGCCTTGAGCGCCGAATTTTGTTACGGATAAAGACGCTGCACGATTCGCGAACTTCACGCTGTCCGGGATGGAGCTGCCTTCGGCCAGAGCCACGGCAAATGCGGCGTTGAACGTATCTCCCGCTCCAGTTGTATCTATAGCCTCCACTTGATAAGTGGGTACCAGCACCTCGCGCTCTCCATCGTAATACCGCACGCCGCTACTGCCCTCCGTTATGAATAGCTTGCCCGGAAACTTCCGTAAAGCTTCTGCTTTATCCATCCCGCTGAATAAAATGGAGCATTCGTGTTCATTCGGCGTCAGATAAGCAGCCTTTTCGATCACCGCTTCACTAAGCAGACGGGCAGGCGCTGGATTGAGCAGCAAGGGTACATTGATTCTCTGGCAGAGGCTGCTAACATACGATACCGTTTCCTCCGGAATTTCCTGCTGCACCAGGACCATATCGGCGCTTCGGATGGCATCCAGTGCCCGTTCGACCAGAGCAGGTGTGACGTGATCATTGGCGCCTTTGACCACGATAATGCTGTTGTCCCCCTCAGCTAAAACGATGTGGGCTGTTCCGCTCTCTGTATGTGTAACCGGTTCCACATTAGTGGTAATAACGCCATTTCTTTTAAAATTGTCCATGATCGCTTTGCCGTAAAAATCGTCCCCGATACAGCCGATCATCGTTACCTCAGCACCCAGCCGTGCGGCGGCAACCGCTTGGTTCGCACCTTTGCCTCCCGGAACGGTGGTGAAGCGGTCTCCTAGAACCGTTTCACCAACTTGAGGCCGTTTGGAAGCGGTTACCACCAAGTCCATGGAACAGCTTCCAATTACACAAATTTTAGCCATATCTTTCACCCTTTCTTACTGGTTTCCATTCTGCTTCGGGTAGTTTCCCGCTCAATGAAGCTGACCGGCAACTGAATGATCTTATCTTCCACCTGATCCTGCTCAATGAGCTGAATCAATAACCGGGCGGCCTCGCTGCCCATGTCACGTGCAGGCTGGCGGATAGTTGATAAAGATGGCGACATCAGACTGCTGAGCGGAATATCGTCAAAGCCGATAATCTGAACGTCCTCCGGCACGGTTTTGCCCAGCCGATGGGCTTCATGAAGAACCGCTGTGGCCACAATATCATTACTGGCGATCACGCCGTCCGTATCCAAAAACTGCTCAAACAGTTCGGTCGCCCATTGTTCTGCTTCGGTATAGGAAAAGGATGATGTCCGGATCACATTGTAGCTGATCCCCATTTCTTCAAGCGCTTCGGCCGCGCCCTGAAACCGGTCCTGTGCCGGCTTGACATGGGCCGGTCCTTGGATAATGGTAATCCGGCTACTGCCTCTAGCGACAATTTCCTGTGCGGCGAGACGTCCGCCCTTCCGGCCATCCGCGTAAACGGAGGGACTGTCATTGGAAGTACGGTCCAGAAAAACAACCGGAATATTCATTTCCAGATAAGCCCCGCTGTCGGGAAAATTCGTTGAAGATATCACGCCTACGACATTATTCTGTACAAAAGTGCGGATATAATCCAGTTCCTTCTCCTCATTCTCGTCACTATTGCCAAAAATAATCCGGTACCCATTCTCTTGCATGTAATCTTCGATGCCGCGTGCCAACTGTGGAAAAAAAGGGTTGGTAATATCCGGCAGCAGTAAACCGATTAACTTGGATTTGCGTTTGTATAAAGACCGGGCCACTTCATTGGGGGAATAATTGCTTTGCCGGATCGCCGCCTCTACCTTTTTGCGGGTATCGATGTTGACATAACCTGATTCATTGATTACCCGTGAAACTGTGGCCACCGAAACGCCGGCAATTTTGGCGACATCCTTAATTGTAATCATGGACTGCTCTCACTCCCTCATGTGTGTAACCGGTTACATGTTTTACATTTACAGATTAGCATATCCCGATTTGATTTACAAGTACCAAATAAAGGCACTTGCACGAAGCAAGCACCCTCATACTTAGCGCCCCTGTGGAATACGGTCTGGGCGATAGGTCTGGGTTCAAATCCACAACATCACCCAGCCATGTTCGCAACGGCATACCGCAGCAGCTGCTCACGCGTATCTAGCGGAATGTCCTGAGGCTCATCCACCAGAGCATGCGGGTTCACCTCTATCTCTTCTCCAGCTTCTGCCTTTATACGGGCAATCTCTTTAATGGTATCTACAGGACTGGAGTGACTTCCCAGCAATTGAGAGGTTAACCGCTCCGTCAACTCTTGCGGATTCTCCATCTTAAAGCACAGCTTCCCTTCTGTCAGCCGGATCTGCGACTCATACTGATCTCTTTGATCGGTCACGGTCCATCCCGGCCAAGCTGTGCGAATCTGCTGCAACAGAGTCCCCACATCCGGGGCATACCAGATATCTATCGTCCGTGCCAGCAAATCCAGGTGGAAGCCTTGATCCGGTGTCTCTTTCGGCCATTCGTTTAAGTCCAATTCTGTGCTGCCTTCCGGTTTATTAAGCAATTCTACCAGCGAAGGCCCCTGCAATAGATAATCTTCCAGCTCCGATTGTACCGGGTATAGCCGCAGTTCCCCATCAAGATAAACTACGCTTGCCACCGTTCGAACCCAGCCGTCCCTGGGTTCAGGCACCAGCGATAATGGAGTAATGGTCCTACTCACTTCACTGATGAGTTCTTCCACCGGATAACCCACATAAGCTGCCATGTCCAATATCCCGGAAGAAGCCCATTCAATGGTCCATCCCGGCCATAAGGGCTGCATCATCTTCAATAGATGCCGGCGCAGCGGAATCTCATAATGCTCGTCCTCTCCGCCGTACCACAATAAATGCCGGTGATCCAAATCCACACATGCACAGCCTTCCGCCCATGCATTGTCCAGCCAACCCTCTGCTGGTTCCTGCTGTTCAATAAAAGCCTCAGCCGCTTCCGGTCCCCAGAACAAATCACTTGGAAGAGTAATTGCGCACCAATGGCTGTAGTACAAAGAGTAATTACCTTCCCGAATAATCATGAGATTGGCCCGATGTCCCATACTCTACCTCCTAGTGAATGAATGCAGTTTGTCCGATCTCAACTATCTCAGCGCTGTTAATTCTTTGTGTACTTTTTCGCTTGATATATTATTCGGCTTAACTACCTCTTTCCCCTCTGAGGTTAATAGAATGGTCCTGAATTGGACGGGAATTCGCGCGCAAAGTTGCTCGGAAAACGCAGCTATAACAGCAGCAGCAAACCGCCCTCCAGCTTAATGATCCTTGGCATAATTCAAACCTAAGCGGTAAGCTTGGTTCAGCAGCATTTCGAAATGACCGGGATTTGAAGCCATGGTCTCATATAAGAATTCAACCTTGGAATTGGAAACACCGCAATAATCTGCAATTCCTACATTCAGCAGATGAGTAATCGTTTCATCATAGTTACGCTTTTTCATCTGTTCTTTCGAAACGCCAGCCAAACCAATCCACAAGACATGCTGATGATGAAGGTGGTTCGAACCGTACGCAAACCCATTGTTCCATACACGGTCAATATACCCCTTTAGCATAGCCGGCAAATGCCACCACCAAAGTGGAAAAATAAATACCAAAGCATCATGCTCCTTCATCCGTCTTATTTCCATTTCTACTTCAGGGGAAAAGGACTGTTCCGCAACTAACCAATCGGGTTCATCTGCTCCTTTTAAAATAGGGTCAAAACCAATCCCGTGCAAATCCAATATCTCGTAGTCGTGGCCAGCCTCGGCAAGACCTTGTACGAAACGACCAGCCACCTGAAAGGTCAAGGAATCTTTTCTCGGGTGTGAAACAACGATTAATACTTTCATACTTGTATCTTCACTACCTTTCTCTATAGCTGACTTCTAGCCATGATCAATGGCTGATGCTATTATAAACAGTAGGAAAATGATCTGGAAGTACGCACTTTTAAGTTCTATAGGAAGATACAAGTGCCATAGGAACATGGAAGTACCCTAGGTGGATTCCCCAGAAACTGACCTGAGTAACGGATTGAAGTGATTGCTTGTTCTCAGCAAACCTAGCCTTTTTAACGGAGGATTAAGAGATGACTGAACAGATGAAAAATAGCGCTCAAAAGAAGTATCTAGTTGGAGTGGAAGCGGCTTTAGAAGTAATGGGAGGAAAATGGAAGCCTTTAATTATCTACCATTTGATGACAGGACGGAAACGAACGTCTGAGCTTCGTCGGTTAATACCCGGCATTACTCAAAAAATGCTGACCACTCAGCTCAGAGGCCTGGAAAAGGATAAGATCGTTACACGAAAGGTTTATAAGGAGATCCCCCCTAAAGTGGAGTATGAGTTAACGCACTACGGGTGGGGATTAAAACCCGCGCTAGACCATTTATGCTATTGGGGAGAGGATCACCTGGAAAAGATTCATGGAGACAAGTCCAAGGTTTTGGAAGAATTCCAAAGCTGCTGTATTGAGTGAATTCAAGTTACTACTTAGCCCCCAGTTCATGAGAAAAGAGTGACGTGGCCACTGTGGAGAGAGGGGGCCTCCGTTCAATCTTTAAAGGCTCTCCCCCCGTTTCTGTTACGTTTGCCAGCCAACCTAAGTAGTAATGTTCATCCAGCTTATTGAGACATGCTTTATTATGATCCGCTCTATTCAGTAATCTGCGTAAAAAAGACCCTTCCCGGGAAGAGTCTAATTAGAATCGTATGTTCACAGCAAATTATCTTCATACCCCGTAATGTATAACATATTTCTGTGCAGCAATCGCCTTCCTTAATAATGTCATTAAATCCGTTAGTTCCATTGATGCGGCTGATCTTCTATCTTTTGCAACAATGCTATAGAAAGCTTCTAATGATTCAGGCGGAATTAACGTAACTCCCCACCTCGCAAGCGCAAAATCCGGTCTGTTATAGGAGTGGAAGTAGGTTCTAATTAAAGTCAGGTCGCTCCACCAATCATTCAGGATATCATCATCAATTGCCACACAATGATATTTCATAGGTTCATAGCAGACAGCATAATCCTTATCTTTCTCAAAATCATCTATAATACCGAATTCCGCCACGCAAGGCATAGGACTACCTCCTTTTCAAATCTCCTTAATACTCAGACTCCGCCGTGTGCCACATTCGCTCTACGATCAAGCCTATTTCGTGAAGCACAGAATCACTCCGTTTATCTTTCGGATACCCAAAATACAGATCAATCTCAAGATCAATGCCGTTCCAGATCTGCAGCTTATTGTCCTCGGCAAAACGCATTGCAATCGGCTCCGCCAGCAGCGAGCAGCCGGTCTCCCGCCCGACCAAATCCCCGATCAGCGATTCGTCATCGACATACATGATTTTGAGCGGAAGCAGATTCTGCTGCAGGAAATAATCAATGGATTGTTTATAGAAGGGACAACCCTGTGTCGTCCAGATCCATGGCTTCTGAGCAAAATACTCCAACGTTAACTCCCCTTCAGGCATAGCCCAGCTGTTAGGATAGACAACAACCATCCTGAAGGAATACAGTTTGATCGAATGTACAGACGGATGTCCGGCAGTTCCATAGTAAAAACCCGCGCTTATCCGGGAGCTGGTCACATCCTTTAAGAAATCTTCACTTTTGCTGTCCATAAAATGCAGCTCTACTTGCGGCAAACTCTCCGAGATGAACTCAATCAATGGTTTGATTTGAAGAACCTGCCCGTCTGTATTCAATCCAATCCGAATGGGTTCCGTTGAATTTGTCAGCAAATCACTTGCTTTATAGTGAAAATCGTCAATGGATACGAGTATTTCCTGCGCTTCCGGCAGTAGCTGTGAACCTTTTTCCGTAAGGACCATCCCTCTGGAGGTTCGGTAAAAAAGTGCAAAACCCAGCTCATTCTCCAGAGCTTTCAGCTGCGCGCTTGTTGCCGGTTGGCTCGTGTTGAGCTGTGCTGCCGCTTCAGTTAAATTGCCTGTCCGGGCGATCTCGACAAAGGTCTTTAATTGGTACAGTTCCACGGCTCTCCCCCCTTTAATTGCGGTTAAATAAACCATCCGGTTTTCCGATCGACTTCATCCGAACATACAATTGGACGGCGTGATACGGATCAACTATAGTAACTCTAGAATGACTGACAAGGAGTGTGCAATTATGTCTCTATTCATTGCCATGTGCTTTTTTTCATTAACCATGTCGATTTCTCCAGGTCCGGTGAACATGACAATTCTGTCTACAGGAGTCAATTACGGATTCAAGCGCTCTATCCCGTTGGTGTCCGGCGCAACTGTCGGCTTTACGCTCTTGCTAATCGCCGTTGGACTTGGAATATCCAATCTCGTAGCCCAAGCTCCGGTATTCTATCAGTTGCTAAGATACGCGGGCACAGGGTACATGAGTTATATTGGCTACAAAATAATGGTATCCCGTCCAGAGATCGAATTCAAGGAGGAGAGGCTCCCTCATTACCGTCATGGCTTGCTCATGCAGTGGCTTAATCCCAAGGCTTGGATCGCTTGCCTTTCCGGTGTTTCGGCCTTTGGGTTAAATGAATCCTATTCTTCCCTGCTTGTCTTTGTATGTATCTATTTCCTGATTTGCTATCTTTCGCTTTCCGCCTGGGCCCTTCTGGGCTCAAAACTGCAATTTCTCACCAAAGTGAAGAACGGGATCAAAGTGTTTAACCTGGTAATGGGAGGATCATTGATTATAGTAGCAGTTTATCTGATGTTCACGAAATAGCATGGCTTCAACTTTTAACACTTCAGCCCTCATATAGACCGCCTTAGCTTGTTAGGAGAATTATACTGTGATTAGTCAAATCCAGTAATTGACATGAATTTTACATAATAAGGTTGCATTTCTCTTAAATCCTTCTTCCAATCTAGTTGATTTTGAGCGCTTCCATGTAATAGAATGGACTAATTAAAAAGAAAAGGATGCGCATAACCGATGCGGTTGAAGAAACCACGTACACTCAGTAAAAGATCCATATTATTTTTCTCACTGATCATGCTTGCCAAAAGCTATTTTGCTTGGTATTACTTGTTCGAAGACGGGCCAACCTGGACTACATGGTTCAAAGAAATTCCTTTTGTGCTATTGATCTTCTGCTTGATCGAATGGTTCGCTACGAAACGTAAAATAGCCATCTACATGTTTGTGAATTTGCTCATTACCGTTTTGTTCTTCTCTTTGATTGTATATCATAATCATTTTGGTATTATTGCTACCTCTCAGGTCATCGGCCAGGCGAAACAGGTGGGAGCCGTGAAGAAAAGTATTTTTTCGGTCATGCACCCTCAATATATGCTTATTTTTCTGGATATCATTATCATTACTTTTGTTATGTTTAGCCGAAAGAAAGCAGTCGCGTGGAAAAAAGCCATGTCACGCCGAAGTAACCGCAAAGTGGTGGCTGCCTTGTTCTGTGTTTCTTTCGCGATCTGTGTAATGAATATTTTTCCGAACCAGGCCAGTATGAATGAAACCATCCAGGCTGAGCAAATGGGAATTCTCAACTATGAAGCCTACGCCCTGCTTGCGGAGCGTGAAGAAGAGCTTATTGAGCTCTCCAAAATTAATCAATCCGTCATTGATCAAACTAAAGGCATTGAGGCTCAATCCAATCCGCTCTTGTTCGGAGCCGCCAAAGGAAAGAACCTGATTATTATTCAAATGGAGTCTTTTCAGAACTTCCTGATTAACTTGTCGATTGACGGGCAGGAAATCACTCCGAATCTGAACAAGCTTGCCGCCGGGAATTTCTATTTCCCCCGTTTCTACCAGCAGGTTGGACAAGGCAACACTTCCGATGCTGAATTTATCGTGAACACTTCCTTTTATGTGCCACCGAATGGTCCAGCTACTGATATATATGCTCCCAAAGAGCTTCCAAGCTTACCTAAGCTGCTGCAGGCGCAGGGTTATGATACGGCAACCTTCCATACGAATGAAGTTGACTTTTGGAACCGCGGGGAGCTTTATGAGGCATTAGGATTCGACCGCTTTTATGACAAATCTTACTTCGGTGAAGATGACACCGTCTTCTACGGGGCGTCCGATGAAGTTCTTTACAAGAAGACATCGCAAGAGCTGGCCCGAATGGACCAAAGTGCTCAACCTTTCTATTCACATGTAATCTCCATGTCCTCTCATAATCCGTTCTCGATTCCTGAAAGCAAATACAAAATGACATTGCCGGAACGATTCGAAGGAACGCTCGTTGGCGATTATATTCGTGCTCAGAATTACGCGGATTACGCGCTTGGACAGTTTATCGACGAACTAAAGCAGAACGGCGTATGGGATAACAGCTTAATCGCATTATATGGTGATCATCGGGGACTTCCTATTTTCTCACTTAAGGATGAGGATAAAGTCTTACTTGAGGAAATTCTGAACCATGAATATACGGAACGCGATTTGATTAATATTCCGTTAATCATAGCTTCTAAGGGGATTACGACTCCAACCGTAAAGGATCAATTAGGCGGACAGGTTGACATTTTACCTACGGTATCCAATTTATTAGGGGTAACCCTAGATAACCATATTCATTTTGGACAGGATCTGTTAAATGAATCCGCCTATAACCTGCTGCCGCAACGCTATTATTTACCTACCGGATCTTTCGTGAATAACGAAGAGCTTTTCTTATCCGGCAGCGGCTTTGAAGATGGTCAACATTATACTTTATCCGGAGATGGCGCTAAACCGCTTCAATCCACAGAAGATGAGTTCAATCGTGCCCTGGAGCTCCTCCGGCTGTCAGACAGTTATGTGACGCAATTACCTGATAGAGAAGTTGCCGAAGTAGAATAGCAGGCACAGCCCTCACGGCAAGGACAGCCCTACATAGCTCATTCAACCCCACCGTTATTAAACGGTGGTTTTTTTTGTAGGCACTTAACCCAATCAGCTGAATAATATGTCTTGAAAAGACAAATTAACGGATGAATGAGGGAAGCCTAATGGAACATTGGATTAGAGTAGAACCGCAGGTGAATGTATATGTAAATGATATCAACCCGCTAGGCAGGAAAACGATATTGTTCATCCATGGCTGGCCTGCGAACCACAAGATGTTCGAATATCAGTACAATCGTCTGGTGCCCATGGGATATCGCTGTATCGGAATGGATATGCGGGGATTCGGGAATTCGGATAAGCCTCTGAGCGGATACGACTACAATCGGTTAGCGGATGATATCCGGTGTGTTATCGGGGCTTTAGGGCTTCGGGACATTACACTCGCGGGACACTCCACCGGAGGAGCTGTAACTATACGTTACATGGCCCGCCACAACGGGTATGGGGTGTCCAAACTTGCGCTTTTCGCCTCAGCTGCTCCCAGCCTGATTCAGCGGCCCGGTTTTCCTTATGGCACCACAAAAGAAGCTATAGATCAGATCATTCAAGCGACCTATCAGGATCGGCCCAAGATGCTGCGTGACTTCGGAGAACAATTCTTCTATCAAAAAGTATCGCAACCGTTCTCGGACTGGTTCTTCCAATTAGGACTGCAGGCAGCAAGCTGGTCCACTATAGCCGTCTCCAACGCCTGGCTCGCCGAAGTATTATTTCAGGATCTCCCAAAAATACAGGTCCCTACTTTGATTCTTCATGGCATCCATGATCAAGTTTGTTACTACCCTTTGGCTGTGGTGCAGCATCAAGGGATAAAGAATTCTGTGCTTGTGCCATTCGAGAATAGCGGCCACGGATTGTTCTATGACGAACGCGAAAAATTCAACCGGGAGCTGTCCAGGTTTGTCGGGTAGCCTAAATAAGAAAGAAGGGCGGGATGCAGATGGGCAGCAATAAGGGTTATGAGCAATGGGCGATTTTTCTGGCTGCTGTCTGCGGACAGACCTATGCGCAATTTTCGAATACGGATGGTTCGTTCGCCGTGCCGGCGAATTATTCGGTCAATCATGTAATCAAGGCGAAATCCTTGGGCCATGTATGGGAAAACTTCGGGTTTATTATGGAATCTCCACAGGAGATAATTATTGCTTTTCGGGGAACCAGCTCGACAACCAATTGGATCTCGGACATCATCGCCTCACAGAGAAAATTCAAATATATAAAGGAAGATTGCCTTACCCATCGCGGCTTCACAGACATCTATTCTTCGGCCCGTGAAGGAATTCTCTCAGCACTGTCCAAGATCGAACCCGGTAAGACATTATACATTACAGGCCACAGCCTCGGTGCAGCACTTGCGACAATGTGTGCAGTCGATCTGAGTGCCAATACGGATTACCGCTCACCTTATCTATTCACTTATGGGTCCCCTCGTGTAGGCGATCCATCCTTTGCAAAAGTAAGTACAAGGTATGTTCCGAACAGCTACCGCATTGCCAATCCTTTTGACGTCGTGACCTACACTCCACCCTCTATCTACAAGCTGCCTAAGCGGGAAAAAAGGTACTATTACAGTCATGTCCAGACCCTAAATCCGCAGTCTTTCCAGAATGGTGCTGTTGGTCTTAATCATATTATCGGAAGTTATTTCATAGCCCTCTCCAAGCTTCAGCCGGAGTTTACCGAACAATTATGTCAGGCGAATCCCGGTTTTTGCCCGCTCATTGAAGTGAAAGTACCAAACTAATTCAGGCCGCTCCAGGAATTGGCGCCTTATTGTATCCATTCCATCAAGTACAACCGTTGCTTATCCACGTTAAGGATGACGATGCAGTAACTGCCGTCCTCTTTCTTTGTGTAATAATAATAATCACCTGTGTCATACTCCGTCGGGTAGTTCTTATAAAGTTTACCGTATTTAGCAATCTCTTTCCGGGACACCGGTATAATAGATTGTGTGAACCGCGATACTTCTTCTTCCAGGGAATGCCTTGATTCTTCAGTTATTGGCTGCCAGAGTGCCTGGTCTTGAACCTTTGCCAGTTGTTCTTCGTTATAATTCAGAACATAGTATCCTTCTCCATCCCCATGAAAACTCGGTTCACTTTCAAATACAACTACTAGCTCAGCTGGCTTGGGGATCGTTATTCCCCACCTGCCGCTCCACATATCATAGGTTGCGGTATCGTTGTCATACATTTTATAACCCACACCTATACCGATAACGATTAAAAAAATGACGCCACTCCATATGGTTACTGTCTTCCTTCGCATTGTTGCTTCCTCCTGACCACTCTTTAGTATGGGCCGTTCCTTTCTCTCTTCACCCTTCCACTAACCCATAAAATCTCAAATCTCCGTCTTCAGTTTCCGCGATGTATATATCGCTCCGTTCCTTGACGCTGTAGATCTTTGTCCCAATGGATAATTGGTTGGCCGTGCCATTCTTAAATTCCTTGCCATCTCCGGACTGTTCAATAATTTCCGTTACATACTGATCTTTATGAAGTTCTAATTCATCCACCCATGGAATCCCAGTGTTATAAATGATGTCCGAGAACATAAAGATGTTCGCATTGGAATTGTCAGACAGAACGTCTTCCGCAGTTGGATTGGATGTGCTCCATTCCCGGCTGACTGAACTTTTGTTGGAATTACAACCAGCTATAACAAACATGAAAATGATAGTGACCCATAGAATTGCAATCCGTTTGTTCATTTTGTCCTCCCCTGAGCTGCTAAAGTATGCTATATATAAGTTTATTATACATTGAAATGGAAGAATATGACGATTAGCGTTCCCTATTTAAAATCAAGGCAAACCATAATGAGTCAACATATTACGATGCCGATCGAGGTACAGGAGTATTTTAATGCTGTCAATCAATAAACATGAATTCAAGGTGAATAACGGCAAAATCACCGAACTGTTGGTCACGCTTATCTAACAGAGTTATAGTTTAGTTTATGACAGAAAGGGAGCCGCACTAGGTGCGGCTCCCTTTCTGTCATTCTCCAAACGTAAGAACCAATTGAAACTCCCCATCCGCAAGTGCGGCGCCAAGGCTCCCCCCTTGCTTCTCTACCAGTTGTTTCACGATGGATAAGCCGAGGCCCAATTGGCCGCTTGCTCTGGAGTGATCACTGGTATAGGTTCGCTCGAACAGCTTGGGAAGATCCTGTTCGTGGATATGATCGGTGTCATTCGCGAAAATAATCATTACTTTGTGATCCTCTGTAAATAAAGAAATCGCAAGCCGGTTTTTGGCATACCTAAGCACGTTCTGCAGCACATTGGAGAAAATTCGGATCATGGCTTTCTCATCCAGCCAGATCGTCCGCACCGCTTCATCCAAGTTCAGCTGAACTTCAATGTTCTTCTGCACAAGGTCCGTATGGAACGCGAGAATTACTTCGCTCAACAAGCTGTACAGATAGAGGGGCTGCATATCCATAGGATAGTCTCCGGACTCCAGACTGGACAATTCATAGAACGACTCCACGATGTTGTTCATTAACGTCATTTTATGCAAAATAATGTCCAGGTACTCCTGCCGCTCCGCTATTGGGATTGCCGGGTCCTTCAGCAGATTGGCGTAGCCTTGCATTGAAGTAAGAGGTGTCCGCAAATCGTGAGAAATGTTGGCGATTTCCTGCTTGATTGCAAGTTCTCTCGATTGATGGATCACTTGTTCTTTCCTGCGCTGATCGAGCTGCCGGTTAATGGCAACCACCAGCTGCTCCATTTCACGTCCCGGCAAAGGCAGCTTCACGTTCAGGTGCTGCGTGGGAGGATGGTCTACTTCTGCCAGTTGTTTTCGTACTTGCATAATGCTCCGCCGCTGCAGTATATAGGGAATAAGAAACAAAGCAGCCGTTAAGGCAGCCGTTATGACGAGAGCTAGATGCATGTTCCTTATCCCCTCCTGGACCTATAGTCAGAACTCTTCTTTCTTGAACAGATATAGCCCTAGCATATAAAAGACCAGCGTATAGACCGCCCCTACTGCCCACGGTTCCCAGGCTGCATAGCTCATATCTTCATAGGCATTAAGTAAATAATAAGCTGGTCCATGACTATGCAGCCACGCTGCCCATGTAAATCTGCCTTGGAGGTAACCCAGAATATAATGTGGCAGGAAATAGATGAGCAGGTAGGCAATGAGCAGCTGTGCATTTTTCTTCATAACGGCAGCAAGACAGTAGTAGGTTGTGATTCCTGCAATCATGAGGGGCAACATGTTAAGCAGCATCCTCATATATTCCGTGAGTGCATGATCAACATTGCGAACCATCAGGGTAGTTCCCAGAAGCAGGGACACTCCCACCAGTACAAGAGCGAATAAGAAGAACCCGGCCATTGTAATCAGCAGTTTGGCTGTATAGATGGTTTGCCTGCTGTAGCCATAAGCTACCGTATTCTTAAGCACATTCTTATTGTCGCCCATAACGATCAGCGGAAAAATGAAAAGCAATACGAACACAACCGGCATCATGCTTAGGACATTGCGGTAGAAGAATCGTTCATTCCCGTAGGGGAAATTAGGCTCTGACTGCTGAAAGGCATACAAGGTGACAGCCGCGCCAACCATTAGCAGGATATAGAGCAAGCCAGATAAATAATAGCTTCGGGTCCGGACGAAACGATACTGCTCGCTTTTCATCAGATTAAGCATTACGCTCACCTCCCAGCAGACTCAGGTAGTATTCTTCCAGGTCTCCTCCCGTGACATTTATCGAAAATACACCGATACCCTGACTATAGAGTACCCGGTTAATTTGATCGGTCTTGTCCATACCGCCGAACAGCTGAATATGATGATCCGGCAGGATTCGATAAGGGATGTCCGGGAAGTGTTTTTCCAGAATCGTGGCGGCTTTGCCGCTGTCATTTACAACCAGCTCGACGGTTTTTCTGGTTTTGTTCAGCAGTTCCTCTGCCGTCAGCTGCTCAACAATCTGTCCCTGATCCATGAAAACATACCGGGTAGCCACGCTCTGTAATTCAGATAACACATGACTTGAGATTAAGATCGTCACCTTTTTTTCCTCATTCAAGGTCTGAATAAGCTGACGGATCTCCACCTTCCCTTCCAGATCCAAACCGTTAGTCGGTTCATCCAGAAGCAGGAATGTCGGATGAGTCATCAGGGCAAGCGCCAGTCCCAGCCGCTGCTTCATTCCGAGGGAAAACGCCTTAAATTTCTTCTTGCCGGTAGTAAGAAGCTTTACTTCCTTAAGGGCTTGATTGATAGAGTCTTTGCCTGCGATGCCCCGCTGCTGGCGGTAATATTCCAGGTTCTGCCTGGCCGTAAAGTCCGGAAAAAATGCGGGCTCCTCAATGAGCGCACCTATTTTCCGGCGTTCCTGCCTAACCTCGGCAGCTTCACTTTTTCCATACAAAGTGATTTTGCCAGCCGTCGGAAAGACCTGTTCGGTAATACATTTGAATAAGGTAGTTTTACCAGCGCCATTTTTACCAATTACTGCGCAAATATCACCTGCAGCAATGTTCAGGTGGATATTCTGGAGTGCGTGTGATTCCCGGTAGGTTTTACTTAGCCCCTCAATCTCCAGTATACAATGCATCATCGTAATGACTCCCTTGCGATTTGATAATTCAATTGTATCCAGATCACCCTTAATAAGCTTTAAGCAAAACCTTAAGAAACCTTAAAGAAGGTATGGCTACACTATTTTGAACCCGATACCCCAAACCGTGCGGATATATTCCTCTTCGGTAACCGCGGCGATTTTGGCCCGCAGGTTGCTGATATGTACATTAATGGTGTTGTCGTCTCCAAGATACGTCCCTTGCCAAATATTCCGGTAGATCTCACTTTTCGAGAAAATCTTATCAGGCTTGGACAGAAGCAGTGCCAGAATTTCGAATTCGTATTTGGTTAAAGTCAGTAATTCGCTGTTCAAGGTGACTTCACGCCGCTGCTTGTCCATGATCAGTTCACGTACACGGATAATTTCTTCGCCAGGATTCACCGCATGCACGTATTGTAGACGTCGAAGCTGTGCCTCCACTCTAGCCATAACTTCTTCCTGATCAAAGGGCTTGGTAATATAATCATCCGCACCTAAACGAAGCAGCCCCACCTTGTCCTCCAGTGTACTTTTTGCAGAAATGACAATGATCGGAACCGTGGATTGTTCCCGGATTTGCGGAATCAACGTTTCTCCAGGCATTCCCGGCAGCATCAAGTCCATCAGCACCAGCTGGTAGGCTTCAAGCGACAGCCGAAGCGACGCTTCACTTCCCGAAAATGCTGAGACGGCAGTAAGTCCTTCGCCCGTAAGCATGCGGCACAGCAGGCGATTGATATCGGCATCATCTTCTATTACGAGTACTTTGATGTTTGATTCATCCACTTAGGTTACCTCCAGCTACAATTATGGCCAATTCCAGTTCCTTCTCTGGAAACGTAATTTGCATTGGCTCTACTACTCTATTAATCTTAACGTATTGTGACATCATCCGGTAGACCGGACAAGGGGGAATCGTTCATGGAATGGGACAACGTATTCGGAATCAGTTATCAGAAGCAGCCGGGCCTAACGGAAGCAGAGCTGGAGCAATTTATGCAGAGCTGGCACAAACCGCTGACGGAGCCGGAAATCAACGAAATCATCAGCCGGCAGCGCAATCCCTTCCCGGTTGCCCATCCGCTGCATGCGCAGTACGCTCCGTTTGACCCCGGCTTATGGTCCATCCCGCACAAAACGCTGCCTGCAAGTTATCTGGACTTTCTGTGTTATTCCAATGGCGGGGAGTTTGTGAACGGGGAACGCTACTTTCAGTTTTTTAGCGCGGCTGAATTAAGACCCATGCTTCTGGCCTATGAGTTCCCGGAGTATATGCCGGGAGCGGTGCCCTTTGCGATGGACGGAAGCGGCAATCATTACATTTGGGATATGCGCATGGAAAGGAATGCTCAGGAATATCCGATTCTTGTATCCCATTCCGGCAACCTTGGCTACGAGGATTCCATTGTTATTGCGGGATCGTTCCCGGAGTTATGCCACGGAACTACTTCAGTGGACGATGAGCTGCACGGGTAGGAGCTGCTGGAGGAAGAAATAATAAGCCTGAAATCGTCCAGCACTATGCTAAGACGACTTCAGGCTATATTTACAGCTTCTGTCTGCAACTATTCATCGCAAAAAGCACTAACGCGGGTTAGTGCCTTTGTAGGCTCTTATGTACCTTGTAGTCAAGCTTATAGCCATCTCTTAAAGCTTTTATGGAATACTTCAATCTGGTGCTGTTCTGCCCATGCCTTCAGCGCTTTCATCCCCTGGTCTTCTTTTTCGGCAAAGGAGAAACAGGACTTATACGGTACAAAAACATTTCCATTCGGTTTAATTCCGACCACAGGCTTGAAATACCCCTTAATATACACAGCTTTGGTTTTCTCGGCTTCGATGGTCAAATTTTTCAAGATAATTGCACCAGGTTTCAGCTCGATATTCATAATCTGCCTGGCTGTGAAAAGCCGTTGCAGCAAAACCCCTATGATGGTAAGACAGAAGATGCTCCAAACATACGCGAAATAAAGTAAAAAGCTCCCTTCTTCCGATAAATAGATCATTGAAAAGATCGCAATTCCTATCGACACACATAGCGATATAGTCATCATCAGCTCCGCAGGACGTCTGCCTTTGTATACCTCTACCGGGTCCATACCTTCACCTCATTCTTTTAATATCCTTGTTAAACCAATGAATATAACCACAACGGTGACAAGTTAAGGTGTTCGCGGAGCGGTTGGCAAAATCAAGGTTCAAAAAACTTAAGAAAGCTGTATTCAGCTGCGCGTATCCATGCTCGAATTTATCATATTGGCAATGAACACAAGTGACATAAATTCCATTGGCCTGATAATAACCGGGACCTGTTGATTCCTTAATATTCTTGGCAAACAACTTAAAGAACCTTTTCGCCTCATTTGGCATAGCAGTTATCCTCCATTTAAATATAGCTTTATATATACATACGCTTCCGTTATTTGGGAAGTTTCGATTACTTGCTTCATACAAAAAAACAGCCTGCCGGAAAGGCAGACTGCTGTAATTCCTATAACGATTCACGGATCACTCTCTTGTAAAAGAGCACCGACAGGAAGCCGAAGACCGAATACAGTACTGTATAGAACAGCATGACCAGGATCATCGGTGTAAGCATTTCAGTACCGAAGAAGAACCAGCCTGATTTGACAGCAAAGTAGCTATGGCTCAGGCCGATGACCAGCGGAATGCCGAAATTGAACAACTGCTTGAATTGGATGCCGTGCAGAAGGTCGCTCTGGGTAAAACCCAGTTTGCGCAGGATGGTATAACCGTCTTTTTCCTCCTCGCCTTCATCCATCTGCTTGAAGTAAAGGATACAGCCTGAGGTAATGAGGAAGGTCAGGCCCAGAAACCCGACGATGAACATAATCATCCCCATAATACTACGCCAGTCCATTTCGAACTCATGCTGGGAAAAGCTTGGCTCCTGCGGAGCCTGGTTCTCGTAAATTTGATTCGCGGTGTCCAATTTCGACCGGTCGGTGATTTCAATCCCATAATAATTCGCTACTTCTTTCTTTTTTTGCAGTTTGGGGTCGAGCACTTTAACCAGTTCCTGATAAACGGACTCATCCACCACGAATATTCCGGCGCCGGAGGCATAATAGACAGGCAGGATAGGCTTTTTGGATACACCGCTCAGCTGCAGCTTAATCGTCCCGCTTGAAGTCAGGAAGCCAACCTCTCCGGTCTCTTTCAGTGTTATTAATTTTTCCAAAGCATTGCTGTAGCCCATGAGACGGGTCTCACCGGGTTCCAATTCTACACCTTCGATGCTGACGTCACTGACAACAGAGGTGGATAGGATGCGGTCCTCGGAGGCTGTGGACGGTGACACGTCCATAATTTGAGTGGCATCTACATCCACCCCAACCGGATAAATATCAATTTCCTTGTACTTGATCTGCTCCTTATTGAGCGCTTGAATAAACTTCTCCTTCGCCTCGGTCCGGGCAAAGCCAATATCATGCGGGGAATTTACTTTGGCTGTCGCTTCCGCCGAATAATAGGAGATATAGCTTAAAGACAACAACCCGATGGCCAGTGCAGAAACCGTCGTGATGATCGTCAAGAGCAGCGCGTTCGATTTCATCCGGAACATGATCGATGAGAGCGACAATACCTCGTTGATGGACAGGTAACCCTTTTTACTCTTGCGGATCGCGTTGAATACAAAGCTGACCGAACCTTTATAGAAGAGGTAGGTGCCGATAATGACTAAGCCGAGAACCAAGATCATGATGATCATTAATTCGTTCATGGCATTGAACTTTCCGCCGAAAAGCTGGGTCGACAGATAATACCCCCCTGCAACAAATCCAATGCCTAGCAAACCCATGATAATCTCCCACAGCGACATTTTTTTAATCCGCTCCTGAGTCGTGGAAGTGACCCTGAACAGGGAAAGGATGCTCTGCCCTTTAATGAACACGTAGTTCATGATCATAATCAGCAGGTATATTGCGGCAAAAACGATTACGGTCTGCAGCAGCGCCTGCGTGGAGAAACGCAGCTTGGCCAGTTCATCCACTTCAAGGATTTTGAACAAAATCATCAATACTAGCCGTGACATCACAAATCCCGCACCTATTCCGATAATCATGGAACCAAAATACAGAATCAGGTTTTCCGCACTGAGCAGTTTGAAGATTTTACCCTTGGTCAGTCCTATCAACTGGAACAAGCCGATCTCCCGGCTGCGCCGTTTAATGAAAATCGTATTGGCATAGAGCAGGAAAATCGCAACAATGACCACTAGCAGTACAGAAGAGGTGCCGATAGCTGCCCCACCCTTTACCGAACCTTTGATTTCGTCCATGGCCGGATCATATTTAAGGGTCACAAAAGAAAAATACAACGCCACACCGAAGATCAAGGCAAAGACGTAAAGATAATAATTTTTAATATTTTTTTTCAGATTGCGCAGAACGATATAATTCAGGCTCATTGCTGAACACCGCCCAATACGCCCTGAGTCTTGATAATATCGTTGAAGAAGGACTGCCGGGACTCATCACCTTTGTTCAGCTGCGTATAAATTTGCCCGTCACGGATAAACACCACCCGGCTGCAATAGCTGGCCGCCACAGGATCATGCGTAACCATGACGATGGTCGCCTGGCGTTTGCTGTTCATGTCAGAAAGCTTGTTCAGCAGATCGGAAGCCGACTTGGAATCCAGCGCCCCTGTAGGCTCATCTGCAAAAATGATGCTCGGGTCATGCACAAACGCCCTCGCCGCCGATGTCCGCTGCTTCTGCCCGCCGGATATTTCCGAGGGGTACTTATCCTTCAACTCATAGATTCCCAGTTCGCCCGCTACCTGTTCGAACTTCTGATGGGCATCCTTCTTGGAAATACCTGTGATGGACAGCGGCAGCAGCACATTTTCTTTGACCGTCAGCGTATCCAGCAGGTTATATTCCTGAAAAATAAATCCGAGATGATGCTTGCGGAATTCAGCCAGCTGTTTTTCCTTCATGTCCGTAAATTCCTTGCCTTCGATTTCGATCGTTCCCTGGCTTACGCGGTCAATGGAGGACAGCACGTTCAGCAGTGTCGTCTTCCCTGAACCGGACGCCCCCATAATGCCGACAAACTCGCCTTTATTTACTTGAAGGTCAATGCCTTTCAAGACCTCTTGTTTATTGAATTTTTTTCCGTAGGTTTTGTAAATTTTATTAGCCTGCATAATGATCATGTTCCACCCACTCCTTTTCTATAGTTCTATCATAAGCGGGATGTTTTTCTTTTTCCTGCGATTCGCCGAACAAAGTGAAGAGGCATGTGACATTGTTGTCACATGCCCTATAACCCCTGAAAAGGCCCTGCCATTCTCAGAATGTATAGGCTGGACTTGCCGTATCCGCCCAAGCCAGCGTTCCATCCGGCATCCATCCGAGCAGCGTGCCCGCAGCCACAAATTCAAATGTCCGGTCAATACGATTGTATACCCAAATAGCGCCGGTATTGGAGGTGTATGCCGCGAGCTTGCCATCTGGCGACCAACGGATCTTCGAGATAGCATAATAGTCCTGCTGTCCTTCATGTGCAAAAACATCCTTCATCACCTGATCCGTTAGCCGCTCATCCTGGACGATCGAGGACTTGCTGCTCCGGATGTCTAAAGATATCCTGCCGAGCGGATTACTCTCTTCACTGTCTGCCGGGAGAATAAGAACCGAATTGTCCTGCCACGTCAGTGGATAAACAAACAAGAAGCCATCGCTATGTGACATTGAGGCCGCATTTTCCTTCGAAAAGAGCTTATTCCCCTTCTTATCCAGAACCAGCAGATCCGCCCCGGTACCCACATAGTCATCATGAGCAAATAATACGGCAATTTTGCTGCCATCCGGTGAGGAGGACATCCCGTATACCGGCTTGTCAAAGCTATACAACTGCTCGCGGGAGAAATCGGTCAAATCAATTTTGTATAATCTTTTGTTTCCCAGAACCATGTAAGTATATTCAGGGTAGAAGCGGTCGGAATACATTTCATGATATCCATAGTCATTGCCGTACAAACCTTCCTTAGCTGGAACTGAAGGGATATTCATCACCTTGTCTCTTAATGCATCATATAAATGATGTTCCTCTTTCCCGTAAAACAGGAAGGACGGACCGTTCTTACCGCTGTCGTTGATATTTTTGATCCAGCTTGTATCCCAAGCCGGAAGTACCTTGTTCGTACCCGATTGAAAGTTCTTCAGCGTGATACTGCCCTGATTGGCTGAATATTGCACCACGACCTTATTGCGGTACGGCTGATCCTGATTTTTATACGTTCTTCCGTCTGCTGTTTGGGCTTCATCCAGATTAAACAGGCAGGAAAAAGGACTCTCCTCAAGCATGCGAAGACGAATTTGCACAAACCGGGGCGATTCCCATTCCAGTGTATAGCTGAACTCCGTATGTGGATCGCTTGTATTTAGGCTGTTCTTCAGCGCCAGCTCCAGTGAAAGCTTGTCTATGTCGTTATTGGATTTCACTTGCACCAGTCGTTGATTGCTGCTGATACTTTCCAGCTGTTCTATATAGAGAAAAGGTTCTTCTGCACTTTTATTGGTATTCACTACGGAAGCATTAACGTTATCCACCGTCGCTTCCCCGTTCTGGCATCCCGCGAGCAATATGGCGGCAACCGCAAACATGGCAAAATAGCGCATATAAACAACTCCTACCTTCAATTTTTATCCAGTATATTTATATTGACGCTTTTTTTGCTCAGATGTTTCATCACGGACCGCCGTCACATACCTTCAATCTTTACGAACTCATTCTCCTGCGGAAAAATCAATGTAAATACTGTTCCTTGCCCAAGTATAGAATTCACCTGAATATTGATCCCTAGCGGCTCCGCCACTTGCCTAGTCAAATACAGTCCCATCCCGGTAGCGGCCCCTTCCTGACGCCCGCTCGTCGAGGTGAAGCCTTTATCAAATATCCGCGGCAGATCCTTTGGGTCAATTCCCCGTCCGAAATCCTCAACGGTAAGCACAACATGACCGTCTTTTTCCGTGCTCAGGATGAGGATATCGGAAGCTTCACTGTATTTCACGGCATTCGTCAGCAGCTGCCTGAGCATAAAGCCTAGCCACTTGCCATCGGTCAGCACTTCTTCGGCCGTAAGGAATACGTCGAATCCGATGCCTTTGGGAATACACCAGGATTTCAGCGCCCGAATCTCCTTGTTCAGAACCGGCTCCAGTTTGACCTTTTCGATAAACAGGTCATTGCGCATAAAAGGAATCCGTTTCTGGTGAAGCTGCTGGTCGAGCAGATGATGGATCCGCAGCCATTCGTACATTAACTGCTTCTGCAGCGTCTCGTCCGGAAGACGTTCAATCATCAGCTGCATCGCCGTTAGCGGAGTTTTGACCTCATGAATCCACGACAGCAGATCATCCTTCTCCGATTCCAGCAGCTGAAAATTTACCGAGGTTTCCTGCCGGTAACGTTCCGTTTGGGTGATCACGGCTTCCTGCACTACCTTTTCGAACGGGCTCTCGGCTTCCCCCAGAACACCAAGATCATAAGTTTGATCCCAGGCTTCCATGTTTCTGTAGAACCGGGTTTCCTTGGGATATCGGAGAAACACAAATGCGGTACAGACCAGCACATTCAGCAGTATTATGTACAGCATCGGCATTAACGGAATAGATGCATCGAGATAGACTACTAACAGAAGGAGCAGCTGCAGCACGACGAGCAGGAGAAGCCAGCTCCGTTTCTCCTTAAGGTATTTCCAGATCATAACGCCGCCTCTTCAGTTGCCATATACCCTTGTCCCACCCGGGTTTCAATGTAAGTGTCCAACCCCAGCGGTTCCAGCTTTTTGCGCAGCCGGTTCACATTCACGGTCAGCGTATTGTCGCTCACAAAATGCTCATTGTCCCACAGATCCTTGATCAGGTCTTCGCGGTTTACAATCTGATCTTTGCGCCCTACCAGGATCTTCAGGATAAACGTCTCATTCTTAGTAAGCAGAGCAGCGCCAAGACTGTTGGTTACTGTGTTCTTCACATATTCAATCGTCGCTCCGCGCCATGTCTTCAGCTCCGTCCGCTCAGTGCTATAGTTGTACACCCGGCGCAATGTGGCTTGGATTTTGGCGATCAGCACCTCGAAATGAAACGGCTTCTGAATAAAATCATCGGCTCCCAGCTGCATAGACATCACCATATCGCTCGGATGATCGCGTGAGGACAGAAAGATAATCGGCACATTGGAATGTGCACGCAGCAGCCGGCACCAATGGAACCCGTCAAACTGCGGCAGTTGAATATCGATCACGACCAGCTCCGGTTTGACCACCGTGAACTCCTGCAGCACCTTGCCAAAATCCGTAATGCCATAGACCTCATAGGACCACTGGGACAACCGGTCCTTGATCTCATTGAATAACGTAACATCGTCTTCGATTAGCATAATTTTAAACAAATAAAGCCACCCCGCTTTGAATCTTTGGACAGATTCATCTTTTTGTAGTGTCCATCTACATTATCATTAACTATTTCGTTATGCCAGGTCAATATTACTTAATTCCCTTTACAGGAAAAACCCTCTGGCGCACACAACGCAGAGGGTCCATTATGAGTATTATGCCATTTCATCCAATCGTACGAATCTAAGGTGTCTTGTCTTCAATTGCGGCAGCACCTCGTCTAAAGCCTCCAGCATAAAATGAGGTGCCTGTGCGTCTGCCCCCACTGTCTCGCCGCTGTCATGCAGCAACACAACGGAGCCGCCAGTAATTTGGTCAAGCAGCTTTGACTGGAGCCGGGTCTGACAGACCCGGCTGCTCCAGTCACCTGCCGTGATTGACCATAACGCAATCCGGTACTCTTTGTAACGGAAGTAATCAAACATATTCATTAAGCCCCAGGGCGGACGATAGTGGTCGGGTCTGGTGCCAACAATACCTTCTATAATATCTGCGGAACGATCCAGATGTTCACTGCGAATCGTTTTAGGCAGCATTAGCCAGTTGGAAGTATGACAATAATTATGTATGCCAATCTGATGGCCCTCACGGTCAATTCTGCGAACAAGCTCGGGATACCGTTCCGCTTGCGATCCCAGTACGAAAAAGGTTGCCTTAACCTGATGCCGTTTCAATAAATCCAGTAATTTCGGTGTATATTCCGGATGTGGCCCATCATCAAAAGTGAAGGCCACCTCCCCCTTTCCTTTACCTTTGCGGAAGACCCCCCATCCTGTCATCCGCGAGATTAAGCTTGGAATGAACATATAAAAAGCGGCAATACAGAGTATTCCTCCTATTAAATAGTTAAACATGCTTCCCCACCCCCTTTATTGGCAGCTTATCCGGACAGACGCTGTTCGGGTGAGAAACGCTTCTTCAGCGATCCCCGCGAGTGAACCAGAAGCATGGGTACAAGCTGATCAGTGCGCCGGTCAATTCTTTTTCTTCCTTCCGGATGCATAGCTGACAGCAGCAGGCGGAGGTAGACTGTTGTAATTCTCGTAAAAAATCCCGATTTCATCTGCTGCTGCTCAAAGCCCAGACCATGTGTCAAACCGCGATGGAGCAGCGTGATACCCATTAACGCTTTCACCTGCTGGTACTCCGACTGCGATTCAAAGGCTTCATTAATTTGCTTCATTGATTTACGCAGCATCCGGGCCGTTTGCAGTGCAGCCCGATCCGAGCCTTCGGACTTAATAAGCTTTAGAATTTTTTCATTGTCCAGGTGAAGCTCCCCTACCCACTCTCCCTTGTGGATGACTGTTGAATCCTGGCATACAATGGCCTCGCCCCGATGCTTTTTTAGCATCACCGAGCATATGCCAAAACGCGATGTACTCGCTCCCCGAAAATATGTAAGCACCGAAAATGCCTTTTCCCACATCATCCAGAGGTTTTGAACCGTAGTTTTCCGTATTTTGATTCCCAAATGATACACCTTCCTTACTTAGCTGTTCTTTTCCCTAATTACTATAGTAGTGATCAGAATTTTCTTTTTTCTTATGTAATTCTTACGTTATTCTTAAGTTGTTATTGCCCCTAATACTCTACTCCTTTCAATGCAATCCGCTGTGTTATCACACTTCCTTTATTTGACGCTATAGATAGGAATTCCCCTGCAACCGGACCAGCGATCACAGAAATGAGAAGGGAATGCCTTCACTTAATTATTGGTATTCCATTCATTCTTCCAGACTCATAATCATTGAATGTAGACGGATACCTTCCGGCAAATCTTCCTTGGCGACACTTATAAGCGATCTGGCAACTATTTTCCCCGGCAACTCGTTGTCCGATGGATTCTGATCACTCACAGGCACTGCCTTAATTTTTAAAATCGGTTTTTCAGCTGCGGCATGTTCAGCGGGAAGTGTTAGCGATTTTACCTCAAATCCCTTTGTTACCGACTCCATTTCCCCGATGCTCACGCAAATGAAATACTCTGTGGGGGTTTCCTTCACTAGATATCCGCCGGGTGCTGAATTTTCGTACTCTTTATACCGGTCCGTTACTTCCTTTGGTAAATTTTCGGTATTACTCCACTCCCAAGTGAAATCAGGCGAATGCTTGGAGTAGAGATGTTGTGTAAACGGAATACTTGCACTCTGTTTATTACGATCTATTTCTACGGTTTTAGTTTCAGTCTTAGTTTCCGCTACTCTATGATTCCCATTTCCTTCTATGTCTGCGCTGCACCCCAGCTGCAAGCCTAACATCAGCGTGATGATACAAGCTCCATATCTTGTTCTGGACAATGATTATACCCCCTATTGGCAAACTCCCTTTTTCGCTTCTTCCCGGAAATCATACCACAATTAGCTTTTTCTGTAAGGACGTTCAGTAACTCTGCTCCAGCAACATCATTCAAGAAATGTTCTGTTGTTCATATTATAATAGCTACATAGAACCAGAAAAGAAGGTGCAGACAGTGACTCGTGAAGTACGTACGGTAGTCTATGATACGGACTTAAATCTTGAAGCGTATCGGTTTGAAGGAATCATGCAGAAGTTCCCCAACCATTTCCATGACTACTATGTCATTGGATTCATTGAACAGGGCAAGCGATATCTGGTATGCAATCATGAAGAGTATATTCTTAATAGCGGAGATGTGATTATCTTTAATCCGCAGGATCCCCATGCCTGTGAACAGCTGGACGGCAGAACGCTTGACTATCGCTGTATCAATATAGAGCCGGAGATTATGCGCCAGTATGTGCTAGAAATTACGGGGGCGGGCGATCTGCCCAGGTTCACACCAACTGTTCTTTACCAGAGTGAGCTGGCCTTGTCCCTGCATGAGCTGCACCGGATGCTGCTGGAGGAACAGTCCGATTTCCAAAAAGAAGAACTATTCCTGTTTCTGCTGGAGCAGCTCCTGAGAGAATACTCCGACGCAGAACTCCCTAGCCCCACCCGGGAGCTTACCACGGAAATCAAAAACATTTGCCAGTACATTGAGTCACATTATATGGAGAGCATTACGCTGAATCAGTTAACGGCCTTGACCGGCTTAAGCAAATATCACCTGCTGCGTCTATTTACGAAACAAAAAGGAATATCGCCCTATTGCTACCTGGAAACGATTCGGATTAACCATGCCAAACGCCTGTTGGAACAAGGGATGCTGCCCATTGAAGTGGCGCTCCTGACCGGATTTAGTGATCAGAGCCATTTCACCAATTTCTTCAAAAAGCTGATCGGTCTAACGCCTAAGCAATATATGCGCATATTTACGGCCCGGCAGACAGAATCAAAGCCCTCTCCGGAGATTACACCATGATGGAGGAGCGCAAGGCCACTACCGGACATCTGCTCGCGTTGCTTACCATTCTGATCTGGGGTACAACTTTTATCTCTACTAAAATACTGTTAGTTGACTTTACGCCCATTGAAATTCTGTTCTTCCGCTTTATCATCGGTTACGTCGCATTGTGTCTTATTTATTCGCGTCCGCTACGGACGAAATCACTCAAAGAAGAGCTGCTGTTTATCGCGGCTGGACTCTGTGGGGTAACGTTATATTTTCTAGTGGAAAATATCGCCCTTGTCTATACGCTCGCATCCAATGTTGGCGTGATTGTTTCGATTGCGCCCTTCTTCACGGCGCTTGCCGCTCACTTCTTCCTGGAGGAAGAGAAGCTGAATGCGCAGTTTATGACCGGGTTTCTGATTGCGCTGGCCGGGATTGTGTTAATCGGGCTGAACGGAAGTTTCATCCTGCAGCTGAATCCCATTGGAGATCTGCTGGCCTTCCTGGCCCCTGCCTTATGGGCAATCTATTCCGTACTGATGCGGAAAATAAGCGCATTGCAGCATCATACGATCGGGGCTACCCGCAGAGTGTTTTTTTATGGGCTGCTGTTTATGCTGCCTGCGCTTTACTGTTTGATTTCCGTCTTGGCCTGGACAGATTACTCAGCCTTTCCAATGTATCCAACCTTCTTTTCTTGGGTCTGGGAGCCTCGGCACTCTGTTTTGTCACCTGGAACCGGGTGGTCGGAATCCTTGGAGCGGTAAAAACAAGCGTGTACATCTATATTGTGCCTGTAGTTACAGTTGCCGCCTCTGCCCTGTTCCTGCATGAAAATATCACTTGGGTCACTGTGGCGGGAACCTTGCTCACCCTCGCCGGCTCCTATATTTCAGAGCGCAAAGCAAAAACGATCCCCCGGAAGCGGATCGTTGTAAAAAGTGCGGATTGAGTCTGTCCGTATGCTCATTTGAACGTAAATCAGCTGTGGATGGTGCCACCTGCTTGTTTCACCTGTTCGGCGATTTCTGCAATAATATACTATATGCATGCTAAGATCACCTGTATTATTCATGGGAATAGACTTTAGGAGGTCCTCATGAATATTACAGCTTTTATCATCTATTGCGTTGTTATCACCATCACACCCGGGCCCACCAATATTGTGATCTTATCTTCTGTGCAGCATTTCGGGGCAAGAAAGACCATGAAATATGTATACGGAGCCACGATTGCCTTTGGCCTGCTGCTTGCTGCTTCTGCTGTGCTGAACCATGTGCTAGCCGGAGTGGTCCCCAATATTGTGGGTATTATGCAGATCATCGGCAGTATCTATATGCTCTATCTTGCCTATCAAATCTACAAGATGAAAACAGGGGAGGCAACACCGTCCCACAGCACCAATTTTTTGTCAGGCCTATTTATGCAGTTTGTGAATCCAAAGGTTATCGTATTTACTTTAACGGTGATTCCCAGCTATGTGATGCCTTACTATTCCTCCTCTTTAGCCTCATTTCAGTTTGTAGCTATCATTACGGTTATCGGGTTTCTGGCGTTTATGACCTGGGTCATCTGTGGTACAGTCTTCAAAAAATTTCTCCAGCAGCATCAAAAAATAGTCAATGTTCTAATGGCGCTGTTTCTGGTATACTCTGCAATTATGGCGTCGGGAATCATCTAGAGAGTGTTGGGGGTGAGAGTATGGAGCAATTTACGTATAAAAAATCTGCAGATGTCCTTGCTCTGGCGGCAAGTTTCGCCGATTTCACCTATAAAAAACATTGCCACGAGGAGTATGCTGTCGGCGTAACCCTGCGCGGCATTCAGCAATATAATTTGAGCGACAGCTTCCAGTCCTCGCACAGGAATGGCGTCATGCTGTTTAACCGCGAGCAATATCATGACGGCAGGTCGTACGATAAGGAAGGCATTGATTATGTCATGCTCTATATCAAGCCTGAGCTGGTAGCCGAGATCCTGGGGAAGAAAGAGCTGCGTTTCCAGTCCCCTATCGTCTACGACGTCAGCCTGGCACGAAACATCTGCGCCCTCAGCCGGGCCATTCTGGACGGTAACGACGAAACGCTGTGTACGGAGCAGTTGATCCATTTAATCGGCATGTTATCCAAAACTGCGATGGATGCAGAGCAGCGGAAGAATAACCGGCTAGTGAAACAGGCGAAGGAAATGATGTACGGCAGCATCGGCAATGTGCTCAAACTGGATGATCTTTGTACAGAGTTTGGGATGTCCAAATACCAGCTGATCCGCGAGTTTAAGGCCCATACAGGGATCTCGCCTTATCAGTTTTTTCTGAATTGCAAGGTGGAACATGCCAAACGGTCCATTGAGGCCAGCAAAGATATCTATACGGCCGTAGCGGAATACGGATTTGTGGATCTGACACATCTGAACAGGCATTTCAAAAGTATGTTCGGGATTACTGCATATGAGTACATGACACAATTACAATAATACAATTACGGATCATCCAGATGCCTATGGCATCTTTTTTTTGCCGTTTTATGGCTTGGAGCTCCATCATAAATTTACTCTTTACAAAATATTGACTATGGGTTATTTTAACATTAAGTAATTATTAAATATTATTCAACTATCTATAACATTTAAATTATTAAAACTTGAAATTGGAGGACCGTATGGAAATTGCGATGAAGGATATGTTACTGAATAATATCAATTTTGCTTACAATGAGTCCATCGAATTGATAGTGTCCATGGGAATGATCGCTTGTGAGGGAGAACTGACCTCCATGGCAGAGGATTTAAAGATTGAGATGGACCCACTCGTAGCAGCCTACTTTGAGGACGCACGGGTCCGTTTGTCACCTCATTCCTACCGGGAGCTTCAGTTTTTTTTCAACTATAACTTTTTCCACAAGGCACTCGATTTTGCTTTCTACGAATCCATCTGCACTTATCCTGATCCACAGACTGCAGAAGCATGGATTGAACGGCTGGAGCAGAGACCGGCAGAACAAGTGGTAGCCGAAATGGTGTATGGCGTGTATTCCGATAAATTGGAGGATCTGCTGGAAGGCAATGACTGGGAGGAAGTCAAGAAGGATGTTCATTTGATGTCTGAACTTGTGGCAAGAACGAAACCCCAGCCTGAGGTTGCCGGAGCGCAAGGACCGCTGCTTGAATGTCTTGCTTTCCCGGAAGAAACGAAACTGCGGTATATGCAGCTGCTCCGTCAATTCTACAAGGATGTCTTTACCTATTGGAAAGAGCGGTTACAAATGGAATCTGAACAAGCCACTCTACATTACGAAGCGCTTTTCCTGGCCGATCCCGTCCGCTTCATTAGGGATATTAACAAAAATGAGCCTGCGTTGTATGATGTACCGACGACTTTTCATATCAGCTTCTTTTCGCAGGTGGGCAATCATTTCCTTAATTTCTGGACGGAGGCTGGAAGGGTCGGATGGGTGATATTTGGTGTACTCAACGACCGTGTATACGGACCTGCTGCTGACCGGGAGAAGACAGAACTTTTCTTAAAAGCATTCTCGGATAAAAGACGCCTCGACTTCCTGCTGCTGCTAAAAAAACGCCCGCATTACGGGCAGGAAATCGCTGCGGCTCTTGGCATTACACCGGCAGCTGTGAATTACCATTCCAACTTCTTATTCTTTCTGGACCTTCTGGAAATTAAAAGAGAGGATCACCGCTTATATTACCATCTGCGCATAGATAGATTACGGGAATTGCTGGCCTTAACCGCAAAAGTCATGCTGGATGAAGATTAGATTAGCTTAACAGGAGTACAGGAAAATTTGAGAATAAGGGGAGTGTCCCTCGTGAGTGAATCAAGCCATGCAGCAGCAGGCAACAAGGAATCCGCTGCTGTTTCCAGCACAACTTTCCGTTTATTTAAACTTGGCAGGCCTTATTTAGGCTGGTACATTCTATTATGCGCCCTGGCAGCAGTCATCTCTCTTACAACGGTTGGTGTAGCCGAAGCTTTGCGGCGAATTATTAATTCGGCTACAAATCACAATATGCCGGGCCTGACTTCCGCCACCCTATTTGCCGTTGTCATTATGTTCGTCGATGCCGCAGCCAACTTTCTAAAAAGCTATTTGTCAGGTGTACTTGAGGTCAAGTCGACCTCCCGGCTTCAGGTCTCCCTTCTGGGCAGACTGCTGAACGTGCAAATGAAAGAGCTGGATCGTTATCATTCTGCAGATCTGATCAGCCGGATTAATGATTCCGCCTCTGCGGCCCAGCATGGAATCAACCAGAAAACCATTGACCTGTTCAGCAATCTGCTGCAGATTGCTTTCCTTCTCACATATCTGTTATCTCTTCAATTTGCGTTAACCTTGGGAACAATCATCATTTGCTCCCTGGTTCCACTCGTTATGCTTCCCTTCACTTCCCGGCTGCGCTCCATGCATGAGCAAAGACAGAAGATCGAAACCGCGCAGCAAATGTTTATTCAGGATACAGTCCAGGGTGCCGAAGTCGTGCGTGCCTTCTCTCTTGCCCCCAGGCTGCACCAACAATTTGCCGCCCGGGTAAAACAATATTTTACGATTCATATACCGCTCACCCGTTTAGAAGCTGTTGGCTATAATATGCCACTGGTCGTTATCCTTGGGGGACTGCTCTACGTCCTCTCTTTTGGCGGATATCTGGTCATCGGGGGGCGTCTGGATGTGGGAGCCGTGGCGGCCTTTCTGATCTGTTTTGAGCAGATTTCAAATCCGGTCTCGAAGCTGGCCAACCTGTGGACGGAATTGCAGATGTCTTTAGCGCAAGGCAAACGGATGTTTGAAGTGCTGGATTTACCGGAGGAAGAGGCAAATTACGAAGCTGCAGCTTTAAATTCCCGGATTGAGATAACTGAAGAGCCCGATCCGGAAATGATCAGCCGATCCGATATCTCTTTTAACAACGTAAGTTTCCGCTATGATGCCGTTCCAGTATTAAACAATGTGCAGCTTACCATACAACCCGGCAAGGTGACTGCATTAGCAGGCCCCAGCGGCAGCGGAAAAAGCACCCTGCTACATTTGCTGCTCGCAGCCTATGAACCGGACGAAGGGGTTATCCGCTGTGGCCCTCACCCCTTAAGCAGAATCCCGCTCCGGCACTGGCGTGAGCGGATTGCCTACGTGTCCCAGGAGCCTTATCTGTTCTCCGGCACTTTCCATGAGAATATAGCCTGGGGAAAATCCGGTGCCACAACGGAAGAGGTCATCCAAGCAGCCCAAAGAGCCGGCATCCATGAAGTTATTATGAGAACGTCCTTACAATATGAGACTACTATTGGGGAACGGGGGTTAACATTATCGGGCGGTGAACGGCAGCGTCTCTCCATTGCCCGGGCGTTTGTCCGCGAGCCCAAACTTCTGCTGCTCGATGAACCTACTGCCGCACTGGACAGCCACAATGAGGAGCTGATCCAGCAAGCCCTCAGGGAACTCATGCATGACCGGACAACAGTCGTTATTGCCCATAGATTATCCACTATCCGAGACGCCGATCAGATTTATTTCATGGAAGCAGGATCTGTAGCAGAAACAGGCACACATCAGGAGTTAATGGCACTAGAAGGCAAGTACTTCAAAATGGTTGAGACTTCGATGAAGCAGAATCACGATTTGCTTGAGGTCAGGGAGGGTCTGGAATGAATGCAAAAGCGTCCGCAAAACTCAAGCTTGGATATGTACTGCGCAGGTTGATGACCTTCTCAACCCCCTACCGTGTCGGGTTAATGGCGGCTGTATTACTACTCTCGGCAAGGCTGGTCTTGGACATCGGCTTTGCAGCCATCCAGCAGGTGTTTATTGATACCATCAACAGCTCAAATATGCATTCCCTTACCCGCATTACCGTTATTTGCGCCATCGTCTGTTTTATTATTATTATCTGCCTTATGCTGCAGCATTACTTCCGCTTTATTACAGAGAGCCAAATGGCTTGGGCGATTCGCGCCAAGCTGTTCGACAAGACCCACCGGCTTCCGTTCCGTGAAGTCCAGTCCATGCATTCAGGAGATTTGGTCTCGCGCAATAACCGGGATGCAGGTGCGGCCATTGGCATGATTAACGGCATCGTATATGATTTGGGCTATAATCTGCTTTTATGCCTCGTTTCTTTTCTGTACCTGGCGAAAATGGATGTCTGGATCGCGCTGCTGGCGCTCGGTTCGGGACCGGTTGTGTTTCTTTCCGGACGCTTCTTTGACCGCAGACTCCGCAAACTGTTCACGGAGATCCATCAGAAGGAAGCAGAGCTGCGGGGTATTCTGCAGGAAACGCTGCAAGGAATGAAAGTGGTCCGGGCCTTTTCACTGGAGGACAATCTCTTGAACCGGTATGCAGCCGGACGTGAGCAGTTGAACCGGCTGCAGCGCCAAAGAGCACTGCTGAACACGCTGCTCTGGCAGTCCTCTGCCTTTATCAACAATATCGTAATGGTGGCCTGCGCTGCGCTGATCGCAGTCTCTGCCGTAAGAGGCGAAACAACAGCCGGTGAAGTACTCGCCTTCATCATTCTGATGGGACGGGTACAGTGGCCTTTTGTCCACATGTCCCAGACCTGGGGTGGTGTTCAAGAAGCGTTAGGAGCAGCTGACCGCGTATTCGCTGTACTGGATGCAGATGAGGAAGGAGCACCACATTCTTCCCCGGCTTCACCCCCTCCTCCCCCTGCTTCGGAGAAGTCGGCTGCATTATGCCTACAAGAGGTCAGCTATAGTTATTCCGGCCGACTAGAAACGGAACCGCCGCTGTTTGAAGGATTCAACCTGCAAATTCAACATGGAGAAACGGTCGCTGTTGTAGGCCCAAGCGGTTCCGGCAAAACAACGCTTGCCCGCTTATGCTGTGGATTGTATGAACCCGATGCAGGCAACATCTCGGTTTATGGAAGACCGGTTCAGGAGCAGCTGGAAGAAGCCCGGGCACAGGTTACTTATGTACCACAATCCCCTTATTTGTTCTCTGGTACGATTAGAGACAATATAGCCTTCAGCTCTAATTCAGCCAGTGAACAAGAAATTCACGAAGCCGCCCGGCTTGCGGGCGCAGCGGAGTTTATCGCGAAGCTTCCGGGCGGATACGATACGGTCATCGGTGAACACGGCTCGAGTCTTTCCGGCGGACAACGGCAGCGAATCGCTATAGCCCGGGCCTTTCTTCGTGATGCACCGCTGCTTCTGCTGGACGAAGCCACTTCTGCTCTGGATAACGAATCTGAGCGGTTGGTTCAGGAAGCGTTGGATCACTTGATGAACAACAGGACAACACTGGTAATTGCGCACAGGCTTTCAACCGTACGGAACGCATCCAGAATTGTTGTACTGGATCAGGGGGTTATTGCCGAGGAAGGTACACATGATGTTTTGCTCACTCAAAACGGGCTTTATGCACAGTTATATAACCTCCAATTTAAATCAGCAGAGGCAGAAGCCTCCCTATTTGAAGAAACACATGCAGCTATACTGCCTGCTTAGCAATATATTCTAAATCTTAATATTTTCAAAACATCCCGATCGGGGTTGAAAAGCTCCCTTTCTGGATAAAACGGATCAGCTCCGCCTGATAGACTGTACATAATGCCCACGGCTAAATATCCAAGTGGGCATTTGTGTTCATGAACATCAGGCGGGGGCTGATTAACTCAGCATATTTATTGGTGTTTCTCCCAGTGAAGGGATGAGGAATTTATGATCGATAGGGGATGACATCACGATTAGAATCGTGTAGGTCCCGTATTTATCACATTGATTCCCGAACTCTTCAAGCGCTCGCGTAGAATCGCTAATCACTTTCAATAAATAGTTGTGCTCCCCGCTTATCCGGTAACATTCGACGACATCGGGAGCCGCCCGGCAGAAATCAAGGAATGCGTTACAATCTCTAGAATGAAACAATATATAGGCGGCAGCCTGCTTGCCAATCTTTTCAGGGGATATGATGGTGCGATATTCACTGATGATCCCCTTCTCTTCCATGCGTTTAACCCTCTCTGTAACTGCAGGCTGTGATAAGCCGACGTTTTTCCCCAGTTCTGTCATAGAAATTCTCGCTTGGCTCTGCAGGTGGAACAGGATTTGCTTATCTACATGATCCATTATAGTCAGCTCCTTTAAAATTCAGGTCAATTGGATAAAACAAATATAATTTAATCGTTTTACAGCCGAGTTACCTTTGTTACGTTATGTAACCAAGGTAACTTATTTTATATAATAAGCCTACAATAGTAAAGTGTCCAAGACTTTAACTATTCCGAGAGGATGAAGCCCATGTGTACATTATATTCAAGCCCAATTGATCCGCAATGTTTGTCGGGCCACATCGATGAAGTGATGGATCGGACGCTTGCCGACAAGAGGTTGGTCGGTGCCGTCATTAAAGTAGCAATAAACGGGACAATGGTTTACAGCCGCGCTGCCGGTTATGCTGACCGCGGTCTGAACCGGCTTATGAGAGAAGATGCTTTATTCCGGCTCGCCTCGGTCACCAAACCTATTGTTTCCACGGCTGCCTTAATACTGGTTGCACAAGGGCGCCTGCAGTTGGACGACCGTGTTGACCGTTGGCTTCCGGAGTTCCGCCCACGCTTGCAGAACGGCGAACTTGCGCAATTGACGGTCCGCCATCTAATGACGCATACAGCCGGTCTGTCTTACCGGTTCTTCCAGGAAGAGAATAGTTCCTATCAGCGGGCAGGGATTTCGGACGGCATGGATCAGTCCGGAATCACACTGGAAGAGAATATGCGCCGCCTCGCCTCTGTGCCGCTTCTCTACACGCCAGGCACAGAGTGGAGATATTCCATAGCAACGGATGTGCTGGGTGCAGTCATAGCCAAGGTCACAGAAACAACACTTAGCGAAGCCATAGATTCACTGGTAACCAAACCGCTCGGCATGAGTGACACCGGGTTCATTGCAGCTGATCCAGAACGGCTGGCCACCCCCTATGCCAACGACTACCCGGAGCCGCGGCCATTACTTGATCCCGACAAGATTGCCTTTGTGGACGGTACAGCAGGCTTCCTGCTTGCTCCAGGCCGGGCACTTGATGCCGCCGCCTATCCCTCAGGTGGAGCTGGTATGGTTGGCAGTGCCGGGGACTTTTTGCACCTGCTGGAAACATTGCGCCAGGGCGGAGCCCCTTTGCTGCCGGAATCTCTGGTTCACGAAATGACTACCAATCAGATCGGTGACCTGCCTATGCCCTTTTGGCCAGGACGGGGATTCGGTCTTGGCATTACAATGCTGAAAGACCCTGCCGCCGCAAACACTCCTGAATCACCGGGAACATGGCGGATGGGCGGCACTTATGGCCATTCATGGTTCGTCGATCCTAAGCAGCGGCTAAGCGTTGTGGCATTTACCAATACCTTACTGGAAGGCATGTCCGGCCAGTTTACGGTTGACCTTTGTGAAGCGATTTATGCCAGCATCAGATCATAAAGAATGAGTACAGGGGAGCCTTGGCCGGTACGTACCGGTCAAGGCTCTCTGTGAATGAAGGAGTCGAGACTCGGCTGGCCGTAAAATCTAAACATAAAATAAAAAAATGCAAAGAGGTGCTACTCAAATGAGCCAAAAAACAACTTCTTCCGCACAGAATGACTCCGGCACTTCTGAGCGGCTCCCATGGGCTGGCTTGCTCGCCCTCGCGATGACAGGGTTTATCTGTATTCTCACCGAAACGGTTCCAGCCGGCTTGCTGCTGCAAATTGGTGATGGGCTTGGTGTCTCTGAAGCTCTAGCCGGTCAGCTTGTCACTTTATACGCCCTCGGTTCATTGTTGGCCGCCATTCCCTTAACCGCCGCAACACGCGGATGGCGGCGGAGGCCCCTTCTGCTGCTATGCATTATTGGGTTTCTCATATTCAACACCATCACTGCCTTTTCTTCTAATTATATATTGACGCTGGCTGCCCGTTTTTTTGCCGGCATATCTGCCGGTGTCCTGTGGGGAATGATCGCAGGTTATGCCCGCCGCATGGTGCCGGAATCGCTTAAGGGGCGGGCCATGGCGGTGGCGATGGTCGGCACGCCTCTGGCCCTGGCCATCGGTGTCCCTGCCGGAACATTTCTTGGCGCCTTTGTCGGCTGGCGTGCTGTGTTTGGAATCATGTCACTGCTCGCGCTGCTGCTGGTCTTCTGGGTGCTTTGGAAGCTGCCGGACTACCCGGGCACAAGTGCCGATAAGCAGCTGCCGCTTTATAAGGTCTTTGTTATTCCCGGAGTACGGCCGGTCCTGGCCGTTGTTCTAGCTTGGGTACTGGCCCATAACATCCTTTATACCTATATTGCGCCATTTCTTGCGCAGGCCGGACTTACCCGGCGTATTGACCTGGTGCTGCTTATTTTCGGTATTACTTCACTGGCAGGCATTGCGATTACCGGTATTCTGATCGACCGTAAATTGCGTCCATTGGTTCTGATCAGCCTCGCAGCATTTACTTTGGCCGCCGTTGCACTTGGCATTAGCAACCATCCCGTCGTAATCTATCCTGTGGTTGCTGCATGGGGATTAACGTTCGGAGGTGCTGCAACAATGCTGCAGACAGCAATTGCCGAAGCTGCTGGGGAGAGTGCCGATGTAGCCCAGTCCATGCTGGTGACGGCATGGAATCTGGCTATCGGCAGCGGTGGTGTGCTGGGCGGGATTCTAATCGAAACGCTGGGTGTCGCCTCATTCCCCTGGGCATTGTTTATTCTATTGCTGCTTGCACTGTTCACCGCTTGGCGAGCGAAGGAATACGGATTTCCGGTGAAGCGGCTTTGAGGGGAGTGTACATGTGAGAGAACCGGTCACCCGTATTGCCGGTTGAGCCAGAACAAACAAATACACCGTCAGCAATCTGACGGTGTATTTGTTTTCTCCTAATTTTCCTTGAACAAGTTTGCTCCCTTAAGTTGTACCGCTTCTACACCCTTTTCGCAACCGGAATCCAAATTTCGCTTTTGTAAGTCGGGGACGTTACATCTTTGCTCTCATTCCATAAGATTTCCGGCCCTTCGGTCTGCTCATAGTTGGAAGAAGGGAACCACTCGGAATAGATCCGTCCCCAAATATTTTGCAGGGTAGCCGGAAAAGGTCCGATGGACTCGAATACCGCCCAAGACATGGCCGGAACCTCCAGCAGCGTGAAGGTCTCGGGACATCCCAGCGTGGTAGCCACTCCGATATAATGATCCAGTTCCCCCTTTTCTTCCATCCGCCCCTCGGAAAAGTTTGTGGATGCGCTTATCAATCCCAGGGGTGCGACATTCGAAAGCTCTTTGAGCTTGGAGAGGGTTGGCAGATCCAGGCTTTGCCACATTGCGGAAATCTCCGGATTCACCCCCTCAAAAATAATAGGGACTCTCTTCTTGATCCCGACGATATGGAATGCTTCCTTCTCCTCAATCCGGTAATTCATTTCATTTCCTCCTCTGATAATGAGCTGAAAAGTCATTCGAGGAAAGGACTTCAGTGAAGGTCCTGCGGTTCTTGCTTCTGAGGGCAGAACACCGTGAAACTGCTGGAATGCCTTGGTGAAGGCGTCCGGTGAACTGTATCCATAATTCAGCGCAATGTCGATAATTTTGAGCTGGCTGCTCTGCAGATCGAAGGCCGCGAGTGTCAGCCGTCTACGCCGTACATATTCCGAAAGCGGGAGGCCGGCGAGAAAAGAGAACATCCGCTTGAAATGATATTCTGAGCACAATGCGCGTTTTGCCGCTTCCCGGTAATCAATCTCCCCAGTCAGATGTTCTTCGAGATAAGCCAATGCATGATTCATGTTCTCCAGCAGGTTCATCTTCGCTCCTCCTCTCCTCACATCCAGAATAGCAATAATGGAGCACAGTCACCCGACAGTTCGTGCACTGTTAATGACGGGTCCTTAGAGATTTAGATCATTGGTTCTTCCACACCACGCACGTACTGCTCTATGTAAGTAACTGCATCAGCAAAGTCTCCGGCAATATAACCCGGCACGGTATCCAGCCATTTATTTCTATACTCATTTAATGCCGCGTTTCCTGCACCAGTCATGACTAACACTTTCATACATCCGGCACGGTCTGCCGCCACCATATCCGTCCAACGGTCTCCAATCACTGCACATTTGCTTAGATCCAGATTGTTTTCTTGCGCTGCTCTAATCAGCATTCCAGGATTAGGCTTACGGCAATGACAGCCTTCATTATGCTGATGCGGACAAATGTATACACCGTCAAATCCAAACTCCAGCATTTCTATTCTAAAAGCTTCCTCCGTTGCCTCCCCTCTCGAGATTCCGGGTTGATTCGTAAAACCATACAGTTTAAGCCCTATGGATTTCAGCGTGTTTAAAGCTCCGGGTGTAAACGGAAACAATTCGAAAGCCCCCGGATACTGCACTTCGTCACTTCCGCCCAAGGTTCCATCCCGATCAATAAATACAGCCTGCAGTTTAGGTTCTCTCATGTTTGTTCGTTCCCCCTTCATACTATAATCTTTTTTCTAAAACAGCTTCATCATACTTAACATAACCGCAACTTGCGTACGTGGCAATCGCCGGATCATTCGTTCTTCCTGTCAAAATCTTCACAGTGCCCACACCGCGCAAGCGGAGCTGAGCTTCCAGAAAGGCAAGCAGTGCTGCCGCCACGCCTTTCCTCCGGGCTGATTCCTGAACATACATTTCCGTAATTTCACCATGACTTGCTGCGTAGCAGAAGGATTGTGAACTCTGGGCACAGGCAAAGCCGACGACTTCGTCCCATAATTCCGCAACGGCAACTAACTCGTTCCCCGTGTTCAAACTTTCGATAATTTCCGCCTCCGGACGCTTATCCCCGCCATTAAACTCATAATTTAGCCTGGACAAAACATCCGCATCTTTTATTGTAACCAGCCTGACTAATGGAAGCATTTATATTCACACCCTCAGCAAAAATATAATGAAGTTTACATTCCCGCAGCCGCCTTAATTTGCTGCCTTTGGGTTATGATTAACTCCTGTAAACAGTCTGTTCCGAACGCGCCTGCCGCGAAGGCATTCCCCTTAGGATAATATACCATCCGGAAAGAGGTGCCGTCTTGCAGATGCACCCGAAGAAATACGCCGGACTCGTGTTTAGTTTGCTTATAGACTGCATCAAAACCAACATTCTTCAGAGGCAGCAGTTCACGAATAAATTCTTCGGAGGCCTCTTTAGTGAAATCACCAATCTGACTGCTATCCATACCACCGTCCAGACTAACTTTGTCCACTTTCCCTGCAATATCCAGCAGGTCTCCGATAGTGACTGCCTTTGAATTCTCTTCTACTTCATAAATTTTGTTATCCGCTACCACCCGAAAATCGGATCTGTAGCCTTCCAGCGCATAAATCACTGTACCCACAGGAAGGAATGCGGCATCCCCGTTTTTGACGACATGATCGGTACAGGCATTATCACTCACCTTAAAAGACACTTCCCCTACCTTATCTCCCAGTTGATCCGCAGGTACCGGCTTGGTTGCATCATAATTATGAGAATACCTGATATCATTGATCATCAAGAAATCCACCCATTCAATCTCGGCATAGCAGGGTTCTGACGTCTGCTCCGGCACTGTTTCAGGTGCAGCAGTCCCGGCTATTGGCTCCACATTTGCCTTATTCGTCGTCCCGCAACCCGCTGTGAGCAGCAGCAATATAAGGAGCATTGAAATCGGCCCGCCACTTTTTATCCATTTCATCATTTTAATTCACCTCTGTTACTACTGACGGGCTTGCGCACTTCAATGTTACAGCATTTACCAAAACTTTTTCATATCCTGATTTATTATTCATTATGAATAATTATATATATAAAAGTTCTCCATTTGTGCTAAAATACAGATAAATAAAGGAGGGATGCTGATGAATAACCATAAAGTCAAAACTAATGGTCATTTTGTTGAATTAGATTCGCTCAGAGGCATCGCTTCTGTTCTGGTGCTTATTACACACCTGATGATTGTCTTCCCCATGATTTACTCGCCCAGTTCGCCGCAGGATAACCTGACTCTCTTCGTGCTCAAATATTTGCCGTTTACAAGGGCTCTGTTTATCGGCGGTCCGGAAGCGGTCAAACTATTCTTCGTACTGAGCGGATTTGTTCTGGCTTTACCCTTTCTTAAAGGCGGTACAATCCGGTACTTGCCCTACTTGCTCAAGAGATTCCTCAGAATCTGCATCCCTTTCTATGTTACCATATGTTTAGCGGTGCTTCTCAGCATAGTAATCCAAAGGGGCTCCATTCCTGAACTGAGTGAGTGGTATAATTCCATGAGCTGGACTACACCAATCTCAGCCAAATTACTCTTGGGGCATCTTTTCCTGATCGGCAGCTTTAATGTAAATGCATTTAACAATGTAATATGGTCGCTGGTTCATGAAATGCGCATATCCATTCTGTTCCCCTTGATGATGTATGGAGTGATCAGATACTCATGGCAAAAAAACGTCACAGCTTACCTATTGGCCGGTATCATCGGGTTTTATTTAGGCGGATACGGAGATACGGTTGGCTATATGCTGCTGTTTGTGGTCGGCGCATTGCTGGCGAAACACAGAGCTTTTTTCATCAAACATTATAAAAGAACCGGCTCTCTCCCGAAAATCATTCTTTTCACCTTTGCCTATGCGTTGTATTCGCTGCATGCACCAGGGAGCAACCCCTTAATCACAGGCTTGGTTTCCTATATCAACATGCTCGGATGCGGCTCATTAATAATCATTGCCTTATCCAGCGGGAGATTCTCAACAATCCTGAGAAATAAAGTCGTCAGCTATCTGGGGCGGATCTCGTACAGCCTGTATTTATATCATTTCATCATCCTGGTAGCTTCCATTAAATTATTGTACGGAATCATCCCTATTGGCTTCATCCTCTTGCTAACAGCCGCGGTCAGTATTTCCATCGCTGCATTGTCATATCATTTTATAGAAATCCCGTCTATTAAATGGGGTAAAACACTTACACGCAGCAGGGATACCGCCATTCAGCAGCAATACGCACTTCCCCCATCACAATAAGGTTAGCCTATTCTAAAAGGTGCAAAGTGATTGATTCACTATGCCCTTTTTTTGCTTGACAAAAAAAACACCTTGCTTGTTTGGTATCATGGAAGCGCGAACAACCATGCCAATAAGAAAGTGTCTGAACATTGATTAGTTGAATTTATTTAAGGAATCAATTAAGCGTCTTAAGTCGTCCAATAAACGCTGCTTTTCGTCTACGGTCCAGTCCGTCAAGGCTTCTTGTAAGATGCCATTTCGAGTGGAGTTAATTTGAGAATAAATCTCCTTTCCGTGATTTGTTAATTCAGAAACACGAATTCTAGAATCATTCCTTGCCGGATAAGTATGAACCAATCCGGCTATTTCCAATTTATCAATTTGACGGCTAACACTAGAGTAATTTTTGCCCATCATGGCAGCCAAATCGCCGACACTAGTTGACTGAAGACGCCCAATGCCGATGAAAACACGAAAAGCTGCTGCTTCCATGTTAACGCCAGCATGGGCAATCATTTTCTTATGGCGGTCTGACTGATTAAGCATTGTAGTCAATTCAATCAGTGTACTAAAAAGTTTATCTTCCATGTTCCTTATTTTATCATTATAACGGGACGAGGTGTCAATGGTGCATTCCAAGCTATTTCGATATCTTCTAAAGGAAATGTTGTTGTAGCGATGTGGATCTTTCTTTTTGAAGCAAGATCCAAAACACTTTGTGCAGATGACAGCATATTCAATTGTGAAACACTTCTGCCGCCACTGCCGACCAGTTCGATCGTAGATGCACGAAGTAATGAAGAGGGCATGTTGATGTATTCTTGCCCGGACGCAGTTCCTATACTAACAAATCGCGTTGGGCGGCTCACACCAGCTTTTGCTGCAGCAGAGAGAATGGCGAAGGCACTGTCACCCCAGAGATAATCTAGTACAACATCTATACCATCCGCAAAAGCTGGCTCCAGGGCTTTCTCAAAAGCTTGTTTACCGTTGTCAGTATTCATGTCAAATGCAACGAATTCATCTGCTCCTAAGGACTGTAGCTTTGAGTGGTTTCGTCCGGTTGCAATAATTTTTTTTGCGCCTAAATATTTAGCAATTTGAATGGCCAAACTACCGGATTCACTAGTCGCACCGTTAATCAGAACCGTTTGACCAGATTGGAATTGCGCCCGATAGACCAAAGCAGCCCACGAAGACATCGCCGGGTTTGTGATTGCAGCGGCGGTTACTTCATCAATCTCTTTGGGTAAATGTATAATCATATTTTTTTCTACAAGGGTTTGTTCAGCTAAACTTCCATAAGGTGCGGCAGGGAGCGCAAAGTAAACACGAGATCCATCTGCCAATATGCCAACACCATCTGCACCAGCTACAATTGGGAAGTTTGTATCTGATGAATAATGCATGCCTAATGAACGGAACTTACTAAGTTTACTTAAAGCAGCGGCCGAAACGTTAACAATAACTTTATCAGCGGATTCAACGGGGGCAGGAAATTGACCTAATACAGGAGGGATTCCCGCTTGCTTAACAATTGCGGCTTTAATCATTTGCATTCTTCCCTTCAATTCATTTATGTGCGTTTTGCACATAAATACCATAACATAAATGTGTGCAAAACGCACATATTTTTTAAACTGAGTTTATGTATTGTATTTTGCTGCTGATGTTCACTCAAAAACCCGAACAATTTCTCGCACATGAAGCGATAATTGCCCGGGTTTTTCTGTATATCTTCTATTCCTGCCATGATTGGCCGTATGTGGGAGTCTGTACCCTGATATCTATAGTGCGAAAGTTGAATAACTAATAAATCAGTGCCCTTAACTCATTATGAATTCTCTCTGGGATCTCATAGCCCTGTCCACTGTCTTCAGTATCTATCAGCAGACCCGTTATCCCCTCTTGTTCGCTATTCGAAATGTTTAGTACATACTTTTTTTGCGTGCCGTCAAGGTAAGAAATATGCATTAGAAAATATGTAACATAATTCAGTTCACCATTCATTTTCACTGCCTTGTTCAAGGCATTTGCAAAGACTTCAAGTTCATCTTCATCGGTGTAATTTTTTTCAGTAAATGGTCCTGACTTGTCTGCCCCTTCTTTGCATAAATCACCACATTCCAGCCTGATACTCTTGATCCTGGTGTCCTTTATTCGGAGGCTTGTCAAGATCCCGATAAATTCCTGTTTGGTTTCCGCAGCTTTATCATTGTTGGAAAAATTCAATATATATATAATTTCTTCTTTATACGGGACCACCGCATAATAGGTATCATGAGTCCCTGTAAGCCCGGACGCTGCAGAGCCGTTGTCGGCATCCAAAGTAAATAATCTGCTTGTTCCCATGGGAATATCAAGCTCCTCCTCAGAAATCAGCGAGCTGTGATTGGGCATTACCATTTTCTTGAAATCAAAGTTCTCCACAAATTCACTGGCCGATACTTCGCCCCTGACCTCACCTTGCTCATCTTTAATTACATAAACCTTCGGATCGGACGTATCCAATCCCCAGTTTGCCGGCAAGTCCATATGGAGTGTAGACAAATCATAGGACTGTTGAACCGTTGGAACGGCTGCGGAGGTATCCTGCTTTTCTGACGCTGTAGGGGGTGAGCTGGAGCATCCGCCAAGCGTGACTACTGACAAGATCAAAACGATCATTATTTTTTTGGACACAAGCACTACTTATTCAACCTCCCCATTTATGTAAATTAATGTCCCCGAAGATCAAACGAGGCATCATATCCTCCATCATACAAAATGATAAAGTAATAACCGGAGTAATCTGCGATGTCTTTTAATGCATCAAAGGTCAAAGAGCCGTGTTCCAAATGTACCGAATCCACAGAAGCTCCTGTAACAGGCAAGACTTCAGTGATGACCGGGTATTCTCCGCTCCGCTTGGCATTTTTGAAGGTTTCCTTGGTGTAATAGCATGTCAGCTCGTCAACAGATAATGAAGAATCCACTAGAATTGCAGCCAAAAAGTCCAACCCGTTGCCGTTTCCATTCAGTTTGCCAAGTATAGACTCCCTTTCTACAATCGTGGTTTCAGGCGGGAGCTGATGTTTGCTGAATTGTTTCTCGAACTTGGACAAATTCACATTGTTAACCAATGGAATGATCAGGAACAGGGAAACGAATAACACTATAATAACCAAAGGAGTGAGCAGAAGGGTTAATCCTATCTTCTTCAACATAACGGGTCTACTCCTTCACGTCTTGATAGCAGGTTTCATATTGGTCCTTAAGCAGGAGGCTTCGGCAAGCAGATCCTGACTCCTCATAGATCTCGGTATCCACCTTCAGTTCAATATTCCGATATTCTTTATATTCTGGACTTTCATTTGTGATCGAGAGGATATCCGAAGCTTGCCAGTCCATTGAAAATTTGTCTTTGTGCTCGCTGGAATATATGATTTTCTTCACGCCCAGCGCCACCATATGGGATATAATACGCGCGTGCATTATACTCACCTTCGGGTGACTCCATGGGACCACTAAATAGGGTGGCTTTCCCAAGATCCTTAAATTGATAGAAATATCTTCTATAGCCCACTAAACCTAAAATGATTATTAGTAGCAGAATTAATACAATCGTTCTTTTTTTCACACTAAACCTCCTATGTATAAGGATGCAGCCCATCCATATTGTACCATATAGGGTTTATCAGAATTGACTGGATTGTCACAAGTGGAAACGGCTTCGCCGTCCTCAAAAGGACGGTATCCGTTTCAGTGAGAAATAGAAGGATAATTTATAGTGTGAAGCATATAAATTCTATATTATAAAAAAACCTGCAGACGTTGTGCCATCGTGGCACTGTCTGCAGGTTTTTCGAAAAAGTATGATTGCAGTAAAAGAATTTACTTAACTTCTGTTGCTCCAGTTACTTTACCATCCACTGCTGCGGATGCTTTCACATCTTCGCTGGCAAAGTAGAGATTACCATCAATTGTAGAGGTTTCGTGCAGGTTAAAACCTTTTGCTTCTACATATACATCACCTTTGATGGTTCCGCCTTGCACTCTGAAGTTTTCACTTTGTACGGTAACCTTAGGTGCGGTAAGTGTGTAATTTGCAGTAACTTTGTGATCCGCATCCTGTGCATAAAGAGCAAGCTTGCGGTAAATTGCGTTCTCAGCAACACCTTTATCATGGAACTCTCCGGCTACAACAACGTCTTGATCAACAGTCACATCATTCAGAATAGCAACAATCCAGGTTCCTTCTGCACTTACAGCCTTAGTAAATGCAGCCGCTTCATTAACGATGGAAGCTGCCGATGTAGCATCTGTCTGAGCTGCTGCTGGAGAAGCAGTTGCTGCCTCATTTGCCGCTGGAGAAGCAGTTGCTGCTTCATTCGCCGCCTTTTCATTATTCGCACCACAACCCGACAACAATGCAACCGATACCCCTGCTACTAGCAAACTTTTAAATAGTTTCATCTCAAATCCCCCTAAATTCTTTTTATAATTTTATTATATATTAAAATTTTATAATAGTCACGTGAATATTTTCACATTTCTGTGTCTTTTTCATATTTCGACAAGACATGACAGCCTTCCCCGATTTGCCGTAGGAACGCATAAATCCCCGCTTACCTTCAGCCTAAGGTAAACGGGGATTTATGTGTTCAATCCGTTCTTCAATTCAATCATTTCCTCCAGCAACAATCCATATCCCTGACATGGTGATTGTTATTCATATTTCGGTAGTCCCCGTGCGCTCCCTTTCGGAGTGTTGCTCCATGTCCTGCATATGGGATGAGTTCCCGCGTACTCGATGTCACGAAAAACGTTTTCACGGACGTTTTCCCTACTGTGAGCCATCGTGTTTAGTACGCATCGCTAACCTTTTTCAATGGAATCACGCTCCTTCTTCCGCAAGATGAATCCTGCTTGAATAGCTGTTCCTTGTTCATGGTTACCTCTGGATTCCCGCATACCCACGGTCTGCGAAAAGATGTCGTCACTTACACCTTCTCCAGCAGCAGCCGATTCCGGCATGCATCGCTAACGGTAGTACATCGGGGCCTCTCCTTTCCTACATTCATTTCTAAATTTAGGAATGAGTCCATCACCTGTAACCGCTTGCTGCTGTTCTTTGTGGTTACCATTTGGTGATGTCTATATCTTAACGTATTACGCCTAAAAATTAAACCTTCATAATATTATGTATTCTGTCGCAATACCTGGAAAATCCTGATCTCTTGCAATGAACCGCCCAGACCTAAGAATTCCTTTGAATTTTGGACTATTGTGCGTAAATACGCAAAAACCGCCTTGAGATTCCAAGACGGCTGGTGAGCTGGAGCCAAAATATTAATCCCTGATCAGAAATATGTATTCAAACAGCAAAATAAAAAAGGCGGTGAACATCCCTACCGAGTTAATCACCGTAAGTTCTGCCACATAATTTTCGCTTTGAAAATGAGAAAAGAAGGCGACAGTCCAAAGCACCGCAAAAAAAAGCGGGATCATTCCGGAAACAGCTCCAACGGCTGCCCGTCTGCCCCGGTAGATAAACAATGTAATCTGCGAAACGGTGTAAACGATAAAAATAATGATCTCAGACAACTTAACCGAATCCGGAATGTGGAGCTTGAAAAGATGCATTAGAGCATACTGCAGAGCCAAAACAGTAAATAACCAGTTGTTAAACGAAATCCTCTTAAAGATCAGCATTAAATCGACTCCCTTAAACAGAGTAATCGGACTGCTGTCATATGGCACGGATGATCCTGGAGATGCAGGCCGATTCCATAATGATATCGCTTACATTATACTGGAAAATTTTATAAAATTCTGTGGATATCCTATGACATTTGATCTAAGTAAATAGCATCACCCTTTCGCCGGAGTTGCACAATGAATCCCGGCTGAGAGGGTGATGCAAATTTCATTCCTTAACCTGTCGCTCAGAACTCCAGGGTCCGCAGCCATAAAGACAGCTTCTCTTCCCTCTGCTTAAGATCACCTTTTTCTTTATGATATTTGCCCAGCCAGTGTTCTGAAGCCATTCGGCCATCCAGCATGTAGAGCACCCGCTCTGCACCCGCAGCGACCTTGGCATCATGGGTAACCAGAAGAATTGTTGTTCCCGAACGGTTAATCTCCCCCAGGATTTCCATGATCTCACCGGCAGCCTTGGAGTTCAGTGCTCCTGTAGGCTCATCGCCAAACAGAATATCCGGCTGATTGATCAGCGCCCTGCAGATCGCCACTCTCTGTGATTGTCCGCCGGACACCTCTGTTATTCCCCGGTCAGCCAATGCGGAAATGCCTGTCCTTTTCATAAGATCGGCAGCTCTTGCATTGATGGCTCTGCGGCTGGTCTTTTTGGCCCGGTAAGCGGACAGGATGATATTGTCGCGGATATTCAGGTTTTTCAACAGATGCATCTGCTGAAAAATGAAGCCCATACTATGCAGGCGCAGCGCCGCCAGTTCGGTTTCGGAAAGGGCGCTGATCTCCTGCCCCTTAAAAAGGACACTGCCCGCAGTCATTGTATCCATGCCGCTTAATGTATACAACAATGTTGATTTGCCGGAGCCTGAAGGTCCCATCACTGCTGTGAACTCCCCCTGTGGAATCTGCAGGTTGATCTCTTTTAATACAGGCTGCTGCGTTCCTTGCCCGTTTGAATAAGTTTTGCTTAATCCCTTAGTTTCTAATATATGCATCCAGTTGTCGCCCCCTCAATCGGCTATCTTATTCGTGAACCCGGACTTGTGAATAGATCCTGTACTTCCTATAGTAGTAACCGCCACGGCCAGAATGAGGCTAACCGGAAGAATCAGATAGGCCAGCACCGGATCAACCTCAAGCTGAATTCGGGAAGCACCCAGGAATGATCCGAGAACATGCACCAGATTTTGACCGATCGTTCCGGCCGTCAAGATCCCAAGCAGGCAGCCAAGACCGGCGATCAGCAGCGTTCTGGCCAGATATTGCCGGCGGATATCAGCGACCGTGAACCCGATGCTTCGCAAGATTGTAATTTGTGTGGAATCCTTCGCCAGCAGCATTTTTAGAAACAAGGACGTAATCAGTACCGCTATCGAGATGGAAATGGCGATCGCGAGTATAGTGACCATCCGCAGCTGCTTAACTGTATTCCCCAGGGTCTGAGCTAAATAGCTGTCCAGATAAGTGATTTTAGCCGGATAGAATGCCTCGGCCAGCTGTTCTATTTTCCCGGCGACCGGAATTTCAGGCTGTACATCCACCGCTACCACATACCACATTACAGTCTTTGGATCATAGGGCAGCTGCGCTTTGGCCGTCCGCCCTCCATTGGTGATATCCTGATAGATTCCGCTTACAGTCAGCTGCCGTTCTTTCCCTCCAGCCTTGAGAAGAAGACTATCCCCGACCCGTTTATTCAGCTCCTTAGCGTTCAGATCAGACAGGGCGATTGCACTTCCGCCTTCCGGGGCGCCCCCTTCTATGTATGACAAAGGAAAGATGGAGAAATCTCCTGTTTCCACATTGATATTCTCCCAGACGTCATCACTTCCCAGTACCTTAAAGCGGGAGGTAATGAGCGGCGAAAGTTTTTGGATGTCAGGATCCTTCTTAAGTGTTGTGAGCATTTGTTCAAACCTCCGGGCGGTATCGCCTGACTGCTGAAGATCAATCCGGATGGTGCTCTGTCCTACGCCCATATAGGATATAAAGTGCGGGGAGCGCAGCGTATTCAACAAATTCACCGGCATGATGATCATAAACAGACAGATCACCACAACCAGCAGCAACACTCCGAATATACTGAAGCGGCCGTACACATCTTTTAACCCTAGAAAACCATTCACAGGCAGCCATTTACGGTTGCTGAGTGTAAACGATGACGTATGTGTTCTCCCCACCCCGGCAGTACCTGACCGCAAGGCTTCAATAGCTGTGATCCGGTTGAACCTTCTAAGGATCAGCCTGCAAAAGAGCACAACAATCCCGAAGCTCAGACTGACAGCGAGAAAAGGAACAATATACTGAAGCAGCCCCTTCGGAGCCGCGCCCAGGTACAGGCTAATGTTGGCTGTAAACAACCGTGCAGTAAAAAGTGACAATCCATAGCCGCAGCATGAAGCCAAAGCGGCCAGTATGATGTATTTGGCCATATAGATTCTTCTGATATCCTGCCGCGGCAGCCCGATTGCTTTCATGACTCCGATCTCCCTGTAATCCTCCTCCATGGAGGCGATCATCGTAAATCTGAGGCACAGGATAGCAATCACCATAAGCAGGAGGCTCACCAGTATAATGACAAGGGCTATAATTCCGTCGGTTAGAGCATTTAGCGTCTTAAATAAAGGGTAATCAATGGTCGGTCCTTTATCCGGCAGCCCGGCAGATTGATAGCTGTTACGGAACTCAGTAAGCTTGCTGCTATCCTTGAGCTGAAATTCAATCAGATATTCTACTTCGCCAACGTTCCTCCGCAGCGCTGTGTAATCCGCCTCATTTACGACAAAACGTTTGGAGCTGACAATCGCCGGATTCATTTGAACATCCCGGACAAAATCAACGATCACGAACTCTCTGGTAAAGGACCCGGAGGTAACATTGACCTTATCCCCGATATTCAGCTGCTTCTGTCCCTTATAGTAGATAGGAACGGCAATTTCGCCGCGTGAAACCGTGATCACCTGATTATCCAGATTCAGCAGCAGATCGAAATTCTGATTCTGCTTCACAAAACCGATATCCATGACGCTGGCGGCTTCCGACTTTTCCGGATTGCCCAAGTACACATTTGAGCCGTCGACCGTAAGCATCTCCACCATCTGCTGATCCTGTACAAGCGGATTTTCCGAAACAAAACGTTTAAGGGCGGAATCATCTAGGGTCCCGGAATGCATTTGCACAAAATGGGGAGCCTTGGATGCTGCCAGGAGCTGATTCAGCGAGCCGGTCAGTTCCATAATGATGTGCGAGGCAGAAGCAACCAGCAGCGAAGACAGCATAATAAAAACGAACAATCCGCCGGTAATGATTTTATTGCGTAGAACATCTCTTTTTACGATTTGCAGCAGCATCTGGCAGTCTTGCCTCCTTCTCCGATATAGAAACTCATGAATGTTGTTGTTCAAGAGCCCGAATAGATTTGATTCTTGGAACAATCACCGCCACAATTACTATCAGTAAACCGCAGACGATGAACAGGAGTCCGATACCCCGGCCTTCTCCTGTACCCAGCACCTTGCCCACTGAGGAAGCAAGACTTCCCCCGCTGCGCAGCAGCGGATTAAAGACATGATCTGCCAGCACTCCGGCAACAGCATAAGCGGCCACATACCCGAGCTGTGAAAGAATGCCGATGATCCCCCAAGCGCGGCCTTGTGCTTCGGCGGCGATATTTTTTCGGATCAGCACGTCAGCACAGGTGTTAATGAAGGGTAGTGCCGCGAAGAACAACAATCCGGCTGCAGCGATAAAATATAGATTTGTAGTCAGACCGACCAGTGCAAAGAAACCTCCGGCGAATCCCAGACTTACAGCCAGCACCTTGGCATATTGGCCCTTAATGCTGAACATCCCGATGAACAGACTGCCGATCAGCATGCCAACTGCACTAACGGATTCCACTGTGCCCAGGGTTTGCGTATCTGTAAACGGCAGTAAGAGCGGTGTAAACAAGGTCTGGAGAAAACCCATATAGAATGTAACCAGCGATAAAATGACCGTAAGCTGTAGAACACCTTTCACGGAAACGAGCGTATCCCAACCCTCCTTCAGGTCTCTTGCAAAGGACTGCTGTGTTTTCGCTGGAAGCTCAGCCTGCAGGTTCTTTTTCACAGCCAGCACCGCAAGCACGGTCACCACAAAAGTAGAGATATCTATAATCAGCACAGCCTTTATATCCATGTAGCCAAGCAACACCCCGGCAATCAGCGGAGAGAGTAGATATTTGGAGGAGGCTGCAAGCTGCACCAGCCCGCTGGCCTTGGCAAACTGCTCCTCGGTCAATAAATCGGTAATGGTCGCCTTGTAAGCTGGTTCAAGCAAAGATACGAATATGGAGCTGAAGGCCACTCCGAGACAGATTTGCCAAACGGGCGGATCGCCCAGCAGCATGATAAACAGTAGGAAGACAAGTCCAAATGCGGAGCATAGATCACCCGTGATCATCATCAGCCGCCGGTCAAAGCGGTCAGCCAGCACGCCGCCGATTGGACTGAGCAGAATGGAAGGCAGAAAAGCGCAGAACGTTACCAGCGCTACACTGGCTGCAGTCCCTGTCATCTGGTAGACATAAACACCCAGCGCAAAAGCGGTCAGCCCACTGCCCATACTGGATATCCATTCTCCTGTCCATAACACCAGAAACTTGCTGAAGGATTTATTGTTCTGTTGCCCCATCCTTTATCCCCGCCCTCTCATCCTTTCCATCAGCTACGGGCGGCTGCCCGAACATTTGTGTGACATAGGCGAAGCTGCCCTGCTTGGCACCCAAAGAGGTTTCCATAATATGAATAAAAGCCTCGATCTTGCGGAGAATTTCCTCCGGCTGCCACTGGAAGATGCCTTCATCCAGCAGAAACTGCGAAGCCACCAGCAGAAACTCAACCGTTTCCCTGGGAAAAGCGGTATGGAATAACTGCTCCTCGATGCCCTGCTCAATGACTCCTGTCAATACAGGTGTCAGCCGGAGAATGGTTTCCGTCAAGCTCTTTTGATGAAGCTGGGCATTCTCCGCCTGATGGAACTGCTCAATCAGCTGCTCCTTCCCTTCCGAGTCCGGCTTCTGTGCCATAATGATCCTCAGCAGCTTCTCGTGAACAGAAAACCTGTGATCGGAGGCAATCTCTTTTGCAGCTGCAACCCCGGCATCAATGAACCGCATGACCACCGCATCCATGACCTCCTCCTTCGATTTGAAGTAATAATAGAAGGTTCCCTTGGCGATTCCGATCCTCTGCAAAATATCGTTGATTGTAGTTCTGCTATACCCCTGGGTGAAAAAAAGCAGCTCTGCCGTATCTAAAATTTCGTTTCTGCGTTCTTCAGGTTCCTTGGAAATCCGCATTATTGTAATCCCCCATTTCATCGACCGACCGTCGGTCTATAACGATTATAGTGTGCCCCCCCCTCTATTGTCAATCACTGGATTAAGAAAACAATCGCACGCAAAGAAACTCCCGCATACTTAGCTGCAGGAGTTTTTGTGTTCATGTGATATTTACATCCTTTGATTAGACACTCAGCGTTTCCATTGTAATCTCCCATTTTCCGGCATCATATTGGATGTGATGGAGACTGGTATATGTACTAGGGTAAGCTTTGCTTTTATTCGACCACTCAACCCCATTTAAAATATGATAAATAATATTAATAACTCCGCCATGGGTTACAATTAAAATGTTCTCCTCCCCCTTGTTGAGGAGCTGCTCCTCGCATAACTTTTTAAAGGTTGCCTGTATACGGGTGAAAAAATCAATCGGACTCTCCCCGCCCGGGAATTCCTCATCCATCCGCAAAGTCGAGAAATAGAGACCCGGATACTGCTCCTCCACAAGTTCATGAGCCATCCCGGCGATGAGGCCATTGTTCATTTCTCTCCAGTTGCTGCTGGTTTCGAGTGGTAAGCGGAGTTCACTGGCAATCTCGGTTGCGGTTTCAACCGCACGGCTTAAATCACTGCTAACCACCCGCTGAATGTTGTAAAGATTGTTGTGCGCTTTAAGATACTGCCCCAGCTTCTGCGACTGTTCAATTCCTTCTGCAATAAGCCCACGCTGGCTCCATCCACCGCGGAATCCCTCATCATCTTTACCGTGTCTGACCAAATAGATTGACATTGTTCTCCCCCCTCAACCATTCTGTTATATTGTGAGCTGTTCCTGATTTCACTTGAATACTGGATGGGACAGCCATTCCTTCCTCAGCAGCCCCAGTTGAATTGAATCATAAAATTCTCCATTTGTATGTTAATATTATTGGTTGAAAGGCAAACTATCGTGCAAATGCCGGGTTTCACCCATGAACTCTCCCGATATGATAATGAAAGGATAAACCCAATGAATCTATCTTCAATTTCCGCAGCGCTAACAACGCTCGATTTGCGAAGCTGTCTGATCAGCCGGGACAACAGACTTGTACTTGAACACTATAGAACGCCTAATACAGCCACTGAACTGGCCAAAATCAACTCCTGCACCAAAAGTGTGCTCTCCGCACTGATCTCCATCGCCATGGACAAGGGGCTGCTGCCGCAGGCGGATGCGCCGCTGACGTTATTTTATCCGCAGCTTAGCCTTGACCCGGATCATCGTAAAACAGAAATCACCCTGGAGCATCTGCTCACGATGTCTGCCGGTTTCAACTGGACTGAATTTGGCGGGCAGAACTCATTCCCCCGGATGACCCGTTCTCCGGATTGGGTCCGGTTTGTGCTGGAACAGCCGATGTCGGACACACCCGGAGCCCGAATGGTATACAACTCCGGCGTTTCCCAGCTGTTGTCTGCCATCCTGAGGCAAGCGGCTGGTATGTCCACCGCCAAGTTTGCCGAGCATTATTTGTTTGGCCCTTTGGGCATTAAAGATTATGAGTGGGAGGTTGATCCTCAAGGCGTTCATACGGGCGGGTTCGGGCTGAAGCTGCGGCCTTCCGACCTGCTGAAGCTGGGACAGCTCTATTTGCAGGAGGGCGTGTGGGAGAACACAAAGCTCATTTCCCCTGAACGGGTCAACCGCTCTACGGAAACCGCACTTCATGTGGAAGCCCCCTACCGCGGCGGATATGGCTGGCATTGGTGGACTGATGTCTACACCTCGGCTGCTCAGGCGTCATCTGCAGTTTCCCAGGCATACTTCTATGCCCGCGGGTATGGGGGACAGTTTGTTTATATTATGCCGGAGCTTTCGACGGTTGTGGTTCTGACCGAAGATCAGCGGAGGAAAAAGAAACCTCCTGTTGATGTGTTCCGTGAAATCATCGCACCTGCACTGCTTGCCCCGTGATCAAGCTTTAACTTTCAGACTCCGGAATTTGGTTATAAGACAATTCGTTCTGAACGTCCTACCCTTACAAAAACGCACCAAAATAATACTTAAGCGCCTCCTGGGAATAGCCATCTTCACCCCGCCAATTGGCTACCGAGATAAAATCGCCGTTGCCGCCCCGTCCCGGGCGCGGCTCGTTCGATGGCGGCAGGATGCCGGCGTATCCCCAAACCTCCATCATGACATCGCGTTCCTGTTTACTGGAAGGGAAAACATCCTTCCAGCGTTTCTCCAGCTGCCGGGCGGCATCCTTCGCGCCGCAGTCCATAACTGCATCCGTCATTGCGGTGAGGATGTCCAGATCCTCCCGGCTGACATGCAGGTTCTCCTCCAGGGCAAGCATCTCCAGGTCAAGCCAACAATAGAGAAGCCAGTTCAGGCGGACTCCTCCCCATTTGATCCGTTCAAAATTCAGCACATTCCAGTCCTGATTCACATAGGCCTTGTCTGAGATCAGCTGTGCGTTATTGCAGTGACCGCAAGTACTGAACATGGGCGGTTGTGCAAGAAGCTCCCCATAGGTGTGCACAGCCAGCTCCGAGGTTAACGCCCAGCTCGACAACGCGCTCCGCAGATGGACCTTTCGGGTTGACAAGCTGTGCAAGAATGCTGTGGCCGCCCACTCTTTGCTGATGATCTTCTGGTGCAGCTCACATAACCTCTTAATCACCGCATCATGTGTGATGTTCACCGGATCGAACATAAGGCCCTTCTCTTTGGCATATTCAAAATCCGCTCCACTGTAAGGAGACGGACTGCTCTTCCAGCCGCCGGATGTCCAGAAGGTACTTAACAATATTTTTTTGGCTTCTTTATCCATGAAGTCTCCCCCAGTCCTTTAAAGGTTAATAGAGTGCTTCTGCTTCGAACATGTTCAGTTCTGGAAGCATCGCCTTCTGTTGTTTATGTAACTGTATGTATTACCCAAATAAAGACAAAAAGACTCCGGCGTTTGCCAGAGTCTTCCTGAAACTATTATGTCTGCCTGTTTAGTTCTGCCGGACGCTATGATTCACGACCACATCATCCGAATGTCTGCCCCCGGCGAATTCAAGTCCGGCCAGCACGGATTTGCCTGGCAGAAGCTCCTGGGAAACAATATTCCCGGTGTGGTCCAGATAAGATTCCACATCTACGGAGTTGTGATACAGGCAAAGCTCATCACTCCAATTGTCCCCCGATATCCGCAGCGCCGTAGCTTCCAGCGCAGACAACTCCCGGCCCTCCAGCGTAACCGGCATTCTGCTGATCCGGATCTGCGGCTGGGGATGCCCCAGGAATTTAAAATTCCCTGTTCCATATAACAGCGGACAGCCTCCATGTCGGGCAGCTCCAGATTCAGCAAGGTGCCGATAAACTCTACATCTGCCGGCAGCGGTTTCGTATATTCGGGATTTTTGCGTAATTCCTTGTACCCTTTGTGCTTCATAGCTCTCCCCTTCTTAACAAAGCGGCGAATCACGCTTTATTCTTTGACCGAGCCGAGCATGGCTCCCTTGGCAAAATATTTCTGCAGGAACGGATATACGATAACAATAGGCAGCATTGCCAGCAGGATCGCCGCATTTTGTACATTCGGCCCCAAATTTGCGGCAAGCTGTGCATCTAGTGCCGCTTCGGCGGATATATTCGAGGCGCTGATCGCCACCATCTGCCGCAGCAGCGGCTGGATCGGCCAGCGTGTCGTATCGTTCAGATAAATGACTGCCGAGAAAAACTCATTCCAGTACTGAACCATAAAGAACAGTGCAAACGTGGCAATGATCGGCTTCGAGAGCGGTATTACTACCGAGAACAGGATGCGGAATTCTCCCGCCCCGTCGATTCTTGCCGCTTCATCCAGACTTGGCGGCAGGCTCTGGAAGAACGAGCGGATCACCATCACGTTGTAGGCGCTGGATACCGCCGGAAGGATGACAGCCGCATAGCTGTCGATCAGACCGAGATTCTTGACCACCAGATAGTTCGGGATCATGCCGCCATGGAAAATCATCGTGAAGAAGATCAGCAGCAGAATCAGACGCCGCCCCGGTATTCCTTTTTTGGACAACGTATAGGCCAGCATGATCGAGACAACCAGGCTTAGGCAGGTGCCGATCACTGTGATAATGACCGAATTTTTGATTGAGGTCAGAAAGGTATCGGCATTCAGCAGGTATTTATAGGCATCAAGCGTCCAGTGCTTCGGCCAGAGAAAGAAATTGCCGGCCATCGAATCTGCTGGCGGACTGAAGGACACCGCAATGATGTACAGAAAAGGCAAAATGACTGTAAGACTGATCAGAATAATGATCGCTGCAATAATTCCGTCAAACCAGGTTATCCGTGCTTTCATCTTGTCTCCACTCCCGTCTAGAAAATGCCTTCTTCACCCAGCAGCCTGGCCGCGTAATTGGCCCCCACCACCAGAATCAGACTGACAATTGATTTGAACATGCCTACCGTGATCGCATAGCTGTAATTGAACTGCTCCAGTCCGACATGGTAGACAAACAGGTCGAATACATTGGAGACATCCAGGTTAAGCCCGTTGGACATCAGGAATATCTGCATAAAGTTTGAATCCAGCGAGGAGCCGAGCCGCAGCAGCAACAGCACGACAATCGTACTTTTGATCCCCGGCAGCGTAATATTCCAAATGTTCTGAAAACGGTTCGCGCCGTCGACCTTGGCCGCCTCATATAATTCAGGATTAATTCCCGCTAAAGCCGCCAGGAAAATGATAGTTCCCCAGCCTGCATCTTTCCAAATAGACTGGAAGATGACGAGCGGCCTGAACCATTCATTGCTGGTAAGAAACATCGCATCGGTATTGAACCACTGTTCCAGATAGTGATTGATCACTCCGGATGGCCCGAAAAACGAGATGGTAATTCCGTAAATAACCACCCAGGACAAAAAGTGGGGTAGATATACAATGGTTTGCGATACCCGTTTGAACAGCTGCATCCGCAGTTCGTTCAGCATAATAGCGAGCAGTATCGTAAAAGGAAAATAAATCACAATATTTAGCAAGCTGATAACCAGTGTGTTTTTGAGCAGAATATAAAAATTCGGAGTTCCGAAAAATTGTCTGAAATTAGCCAGCCCTACCCAAGGACTGTCCATGATTCCTTTGAATGGACTGTAGTCCTTAAAGGCCAGTACTAGTCCCGACATTGGCACATAATGAAACGTCAGAAAATAAAGTATTCCCGGTGCAGCCAGCACGTAAAAGGGCCACAGCTGCTTAAACCTTGAACCACGCAGCGATCTCTGCATTTTTTGCCCTCCCATCCATTATTCATGAACGGGACCTTGAGGTGCAGTCCCGTTCATGTCTATTTGTATTTTCAACTATTTTTTATCGGCGTTATATTGATCCATCAGGTCCTTGGTGATTTGCGCACCTGTTCCCTTGGTCCAAGCGTCAATTTCCTTCTGCACATCATCCCAGGTGCCTTCACCCAGCACATATTTCGTCATGACAGCATTCATTTTCTTGTAGCTGTCCGGATTTTTGCTTGCGGTTTCGGAATTGTAAGCCAGGAACGGATTTTCGATGCCAAACTTACTGATGGTATCCAGCGATGCCTTCTGTACGGCGAGAATGTCCGCTTCTTTGGACGTAGCATACACATATGGATCTATCCGGTTTTCCAATATAAAACTATTCGGCTTGTCCAGATCCGCCTGCTTCAGCTGCTCTTCCGTCTGGGTAACAATCCCGTCCTTCAAACCGTTAGAATGAACACCGGTTACCCCACCTTTGTAGAAGGCTACGTTTTCTTCAGAAGCAGTAAAATCAAGGAAATCCACAATCTGCTGAATTTTATCTTCCGGAACGGAGCTTGGAATCGCCCATAGTCCGTAATATCCGGTCATTACAGCAACACCTTTATCTCCGGCAGGACCTTCAAGCACGTCTATAATGGCAATTTCCGCGTTCGGGTCCACCTGTTTCAGCTTGGACAGATTGGCTTCCCCGAGATCACTTACGTTACCCGCGAACACACCGGCTACGCCAGCGAGAAATTTACCGCGTGCCTGCTGCTGATTTTTGAGCACCGGAGCATCTTTGTCGATTAGTCCCTGGCTCCAGGACTCCTTCAGCCACTCCAGATAAGTCTTGTATTCAGGAGTCTGGAAATCCCGGACCGGGGTGCCGTTGTCCACCTTCCAGGTGAACGGAATACCAAGTGCGAACTGGATCGGCAAGACTCCGGCAAAAGGTCCCGGGGCGTTGATGCCATCTACACCAAAGATCGAGAACGGAATCGTTTTTCCGCCGCCTGCCGGATCTTTTTCCTTGAACACTTTCATTGCGTTTGTCAGCTCATCTAAAGTTTTCGGAACTTCAAGGTTGTATTTGTCCAGCCAGTCCTTGCGGATCAGCATGCTGGCCTCGCCTCCGCCGTATAGGCCACGGGGACGCGGAACGCCGTATACCTTGCCGTCTACTCTTACATTCTTCCAGACCGCTTCGTCAATCAGATTGATATTCTCGGTCTTTTCCAGATAAGGCGTCAAATCATGGAAGGCCCCCATCTTGACCAGATTGCTGAATTTGTCATCCTTCCCGCCGTCCATTAACAGCAGGTCGTAAGAATCCCCCGCAGATACTGCAACGGACAGTTTATCCGCGTACGCTTCGGAAGGAACAAAGGTGACATCCAGATCGACATTTCCGCGTTTTTCCAGATCCTCAAGCGCTTTATTATTATCCGTGACCGGCGGATTGCCGAACAGAATCGTCATCGCCTTGATCTTCGCCGCCTTGGTGCTGCCCGCAGTCTGTGCTGTTCCTGCCGGCTGCCCCGAAGCCTCTCCCCCGTTATTCTCTGCCACATTGTTATTGCCGCCGCAGCCGGCCAGTGCGGAAGCCATTAATACTGTAGATGCCAGAACAGGTACAAGCTTGTGTTTGAATTTCATTGTCATCCCCCGTTTTGTTTGATGTAATCCAGTGAGTCGCTGCTTACAATTTGGATTATAGAGAATCCGCTTACATGTGAACATGCCGATTTCGAGCCAAAGTGTATCCGTTTTTCAGATTTGCGCAAATCAGGGTATCCTTCACCGCAGCCTCGTACTATAATTTATTTAGACATCCCAGGAGACGGAAGTGAAGACATGTTATCACCCTTTTTTTCATTTTTGACACGAAGCTTCTATATCAAAATGATTCTGGTCATGCTTGCCATCTCCATCATTCCGCTGATTGTATTGTCGTATATTTCTGTAAGCGTCTCCAGCAGGACGGTTGAGGAGCAGGTGAACCGGCTGAATGCCCAGCTCGTAAATCAAGTTGTGGACCGGATTGAGCTGACCATGTCCAGATTCCGGGAGCTCAGCGAACAGTATTCACGGATGCCCTCGATTCAAGGAGCACTGGTCTCGCCTTCCGATCAATATTTTGAAGAGGTTGTCCGTAAAAAAGATCTGATCTCCGTACTCAGCACCGCTTCGGCGATTATCGGCAATGTTGAGGGCCTGCAGGTGTATTCCGCTGTGACCGGAGAGATTCTGTCTTCCACCGAAGCCCCTTCGCCGATGGCAGCATCACCTTACAAACCTCTGATTGAGTATTATCTGGAGTCCGGTAAGCCGGGGCTTTTCTTGGACAAGCATTCATTGCCTGAGCTCGATATATTGAATAGTTCGACTTATTATATCTCCCGTATCCCGTTTTACCAATACGAGAATTTGCAAGGCATTCTGCTGATTTCGATGAAAAATGGCGAATATCTGCGCCAGATCCAGAATATCCAGCTAGGCTCCACAGGCTCTATTGCCCTGGTAACCGATGACGGCAAATCCATCGCTACTACCAGCAAGCTGGGTGGAAATGCAGAGGAAGAACGCATCCACAGCATATTAAGCCATTGGAAGAATCTCCAGCAGCCAGGTCAGTTCCGTATGGACTCTTCGATTATTTCCGTCAAACAGACGTCAACTTATGATAAATGGATTGTCATTTCGGAGATTCCATCCAAGCAGCTCGGGGAGAGTACGGTGATTATCCGCAGAACCGTGATGTATTTCCTGATCCTGCTCGTTGGGCTTGGTGCACTTTCTGTTGTCGGCTTCGGTTATCATCTATACCGTCCCTTGCAAGCCGTACGGCGACAGGTCGACGCCATCAAGAAAGGGCGTTTCGATGCCCGGGTCACGCATTTTGCCAACAATGAAATCGGCGATCTCGGCCGGATGCTGAATACGATGGCTGTCCGCATTCAGGATCTGCTGGCGGATTTGCATGATTCGGAGGATTTGAAGCGCAGACTGGAAATACGGGCGCTGCAATCTCAGATTAACCCCCACTTCATGTATAACACACTGAACACCATCCGGATGTTCGCGATCATGAAGGACTATGACGGGATAAATTCGCTGATGGGCCGTTTGGTCGCACTGCTCCGCTATTCGATGGAGAATTACGAGCAGACCGTTATGCTGCAGCAGGAGCTTGACTATCTTGAGGATTACGTAGGCCTGCTCAATATGCGTTATAAATGCCGGATCTTACTTGCGCTGGAGATTGAAGAACCGCTGCAGCGGCTGCAGATTCCTAAGCTGAGCCTGCAGCCGCTGATCGAAAACTCTGTCTTTCACGGTATTCTTCCCGCTAAGGTAAGCGAAGGCCATATTACTATTAAAGTGTTCTCTATTCCCGAATCATCCGCAATCATGATCGAGATCAGGGATGACGGCATCGGGATGGAGGCTCAAGAGCTGGAGAAGCTGAAGCTTCATCTTCCACGTGAAGAAATCAGCGACAATATCGGGCTGCAGAATGTCTGGATGAGAATGCGGCTGATGTTCGGCCGGGACACCCAGATTATGCTTGCCAGCAAACCCGGGGAAGGCATGGCGATCACTTTCATACTTGAACAGGACTCGGTAAGAGTAAAGGAGGAACAGCATGAATAACTACAAAGTCATCCTTGTTGAAGATGAATACCCGGCCAGAACGGTCTTCCGGCACATGATCGAGCAGCGAAGCGACCTGTTTACCTTTAGCGGGGAGGCAGAAGACGGCCAGGAAGGCCTGGAACTATTTCTGCAAAATAAACCTCAGCTGATAGTTACAGACATCACGATGCCGGGGATGAACGGACTCGATATGCTGCGGGAAATTGAGAGCAGCGGCCTGCCCCGGCCGCAGATTGTTATACTGACCTGCCATCAGGATTTCCATTATGCCCAGCAGGCCATTCATCTGAAGGCGGATTCCTACCTGATCAAGGATGATTGTCTCTCCGATCCGGAGCTGCTGACACGCACTCTGGAGGAGCTGACCCGCAAGGCTGTTTCGCTTGAAGAGACTCGGGAAAAACAAATGCTGCTGGAGCAGAGGGTCCGCTCAAGTGAAATTGAGATCGAGCAGGGTTTGTTTCTGGAGATGCTCCGCAATCCCGCCAACGAATCGAGCTGGCTGCAGAGCCTTGAGCAGGCCGGTATTCCGGTTGGCCGGGGCCGATTTAGAGCCTTTGTGCTGGAGCTGGACAGAAGCTCCCTGCGTTTCTCCATGGACCAGCTTGAAGAACTTAAGCTCTGGCAGTTCGCCGGTGTCAACGTTCTGAAAGAACTGCTGGACAACCAAGGCGTGGGCAAAGTAGTCACGCTGGACCAAGGGCGTTTCTTTGCAATCTATACGGACGAGCGCCGGCTGGAAGCATCCGGGCTGATGGAGCAGATCCTGGAGAGCTTTGCCTCTAATTTGAAGATAGGAGCCATAGCACTGGAATATGTCTTCGAAGCAGGGACGGGCAGTGATGCCGGCACGCTCAAAAAGCTGGCTTCCGCTGCATATCCCTTCTTCTACCAAGCCAATCAGACCTTAACCGGTAAAGAGTGGCAGCAATCTCTGAAATTCCAGCGCATCCCGGAGCCTAACAGCCGCTTTTGGATCAAGGTGCTGAAGACTGCTCTGCTGGAGTCTCACTTGAGCTTATCTGCGCTGGACCAGCAGCGCAGTGCCTTTTACCACCAGGCTGCAGAGCAACACTGGGAACCCGAGCAGATTAAATCCCTATACCTGAGAGTTTTTTTGGAGCTCAGCCAGTTTATTGTCGACGCGGAGGGGGCAGCCGACCTGGAAGCATCCTGCCGGAAGAAGCTGGAGGAATGCCAGACCTTCCATTCTGTTCATGACGCCATCTGCAGTTCCTTCCGCAAGCTGCAGCTGCTGCAGGGTGAGGGCACGAAGCTCGATGCCTCGATGTCGAGAATTATCCGGCGGATGCACGAGGATTTGGCTTATCCCTATAAGCTTGAAGAGCTGGCCGCCTCGATCAATTACAGCGTCCCTTATTTCAGCAGTATGTTCAAGAAAACCGTAGGCGAGAGTTTTATCCAGTATTTGACCCGATTGCGGATAGAAAGGGCCAAGCTGCTGCTCTTGACCTCCGATCAGAAAACCTTTGAAATCGCCGAAGCAATCGGGTTCGAGAACTACCGTTCCTTCAACCGCATCTTCAAAAAAGAGACCGGGTTCTCTCCCTCGGATTTCCGCAGGATCGGTGCGTCTGCCGAAGCCAGCGTCTAGAATCCGCTGGCTCTTAACGTCAAAAAGGGGTGTTTCCAAAGCCATGAAATGGCTGCTGGAACACCCCTAGTTTTTTGCAGGATCGACGTAAGACTTGATGTGGACGCTCCGCGAACGGACCGTTGTTCCAATCGCTGTTGTCCCCAGATTTTTATTGATTCTCCTTAGCGGTGAAAATCCGGGGACAAAGGCGAACGCTAACGCTTTTCCACAATCAGTCCGTCCTCTCCGCTGTTTGAGCAGAAAAAGTTTCTGCAATCCTTTTAAAACAAAAAATATCGCCAAAGCTGTTCGAGAGTATATCCTTCTTATGTGTTAGGAATATCTACTTATGGGACAGCCCCTTCGTATGCAGCCTGACCTACCTGTGGTTCCCGACCGTTTGGCCGACTGGATGGTTGACCTTGTTTCTGCGCACCAGGTTGTAAACCAGATAGATTCCATAGATCAGATACAAGATATTCAAGATGGAAACCAGCAGAACTTCCTGGTCCAGATTCTCATTGCTGATCATCGCAAGCGCATCATAGGCAAAATGAAACACGATCAATGGAATAATGTGATTTGTAGTTTCAATAAGCAGTGCAAATATGAAACCGAGCAGCAGTGCATTAATGACCTGCAAAAGAATATGTATTATATTACTGCCGTTTAATGCATTAGCCATATGTAGGACGCCAAAAAAGACGGAGGAGAACACGATGTAAAACACCGGCCCCTTGAATTTCAGTTTATCCCTGATGATTCCCCGGAAAACGGTTTCTTCCGTAAAGCCCACCAGCATGGTGAAAATTACAATAACCAGAATGTCGACCGCAGAAAGCTCAAAGTTGATGCCGCTCATAATAGGTTGTACAAGTGCGATAATCAGCAGCGGTACATAATAGAGAGCTTCTTTTGCCTTGGACACGCCAGTGCTTCTGAAGCCGAATTGGGCTAATGTGTGCTCTCCTTTTGTCATATACAGCATTACAATAACAGCCATGACCAAAAATGCTACAGCTTGGGCAATATTCAGCCCCGTATCGTCCAGTTCCATGATGGTTCCGGCTGCGGATGCGACTGAGATCAATACTATCAGCAGAACCCCCAGCATGAGTGAAAATAAAATCGGATGCCCTTTTGCAGTGTTTTTTACCATTACTCGTCTCCTCTGTTATACAATCTAGTGTTCATCGCCATGCAAAGGGCAATAATGGATTTATTGTAATCCATTTCTGTGACTTACGCCATATTTATCTACATATTTCCGCTACGATTCCTTTTTTTAAGCTTCAACTGTTCTCCCCAGTAGTCCATCATCCCAGACCTGCACTTCAATATATCTCTCCGGCCCATATGATCCAGGAGAATGAGAGGGTGTCCAGTTTAAACTGTGAAATAGGTATTTGTACAAAAGCACTTTCCTTATACCAGTCACTAAGCCAGTCGCATGGGCCAACTACCATATAATGCGGGGCTTTTCTTACAGGCTTCCCGCCTTTTGAGATGAACAGTTCTCTGGCTAATCCCTCTAACTCACGTCTGCGCACTAAATACCCCTGATCTCGGCGGGAAGCCATCACATCGTTTTGTTTGCGGATTGATTCCAGAACTTGGTCTGCCTGCGCTTCGCTCAAATCGGATAAATTGGCAAATGGACCTCTGGACTTCTCATAATAATGATATAAATAGTCTGCGGAGCTCTCCATACTTACACCTTGCCTTTCTATAATGAATCGGATCAGAAGGAGGCTCCCGGCTTCATTTCATACAGTTCAAAGGTATCCTCATGAATTTCAATAGCCATCACTGTATCTTCTTTCTCAAAAAACTGTACATGTCCCATTCGGCGGTCTTCCAGTTCTGCCCATCCCGCATCATCTAATTTCTGAAAATAACTTTCGGGCGGGTACAGTCCCTGCTCTCCCCCGATATTATCCAACTCGTAGCTGGCGCCTATTTTTATATTGGGGTTGGCGGAGTTTGTCGTTATTTCCCCTTGTTTTGCAGCCTCTGGAATTGGAAAGTCGTCATGGATAGCGGACTCCGCATACCCTGTTTCTACATGCTTTGAGGTAGTGCAACCGTTCGCAAATAGCAGTGAAGACAGTAAAATGACCGCAAAAAAGCTTTTGTTCAAATCTGCCACTCCTTAATGTTCATTCATTCGATAGTTGTATATTTGATCTTCTCTGCCCAGCTTAAACTGCAAAGTATTACCTTCACGTTTGATAAACTTCAATTCGTCTCCGTAGTAAGGCACGTCGTTCGTTTCCGCATATTGCTGCTGTTCCTGATTCAACACCTCTTTGTACAACAACGTCTTTCCGCCTGTCTTGCGGTCAATAAACATTAGAATCCCCTTCTGATTCGGACGGATCAACAGGAAATCATCATCAATTCCTTCGACCAGATAATTATCGTCTTCACCCCCAAGCTTCGCCAGATCCAGGGTCTCCTTCACCTTCCCTGTCCCGTCCTCAATCACCCGGAGGATCTTGCCATCTGTAAGCACCAGATTATTGCCATACATGACAACATTATTCCCGAACCGTTTATAATAGCCGACACTCGCCTGCCGGATCACCACTCCGTTCTTTATCACCAGGGTGTACCATGTATTGTTGATATGAGGTTCACCGTAAATATCCGAGAGTGTCAAGTGGATTAAGCCGCCAGGTGTCTTCTGGAACTTGAATTCGACCATGTCGTACAGCTTGGAGCCGAGCTTAGCAATCAGCTGCGGTTTTCCCGGTCCCTTGGCGGCATACAGCGTACCGGACTCTTTAACAACAGAATACGTGATACCTTCAAATGTTGCGTTGATACTCGCGAAGGTGCCAAGCCCTTTGGCGGTGTAGAGAGCATGAGCCGCATCCCAGCTTACTGTCTGCCCCTCCAGCGCCTGCACCACGAAACGGGCAGGAAGATATAATTGCTCTTTATACCGGAACGGTGCTCCTCCTAATTGAACTATTTTCCCATCAAGCACAGCATTCTTGCTGCCAACCGTGACAACCACTGTTTTTTCCCATCCAACGTATTTGGCCCGTAGATCTGCCTTATCCCAGGCAACCCGCAGACCCGCCTCTTCCAGCAGACTTGCCGGGACAAACGCAGTGCCGCTCTTAACCAGTGCCGGAACAGTACCCTTGCCGCCATTCGCCACGAAATAAATGAACGAAGCATGGGTAGCCGCTGACGTTATTGCCGGGAACAGAAACAGCAAAAGTAATATTGGAGTAAACAGCCATATTTTTCTCATTACCTATCCATATCCTTTCTTTACTTTACTTTATTTTCTAATTCACAGATAATTATAAGACTCTTGGTTTTCCAAAAAGTTGCAGCTGCGGATGAGGAGGCGGGATATTTATGTTGGAGGGATGCGGACGTTTGCTGCTTAACTTCTATTTGGTTTGCTATAAAGTCATCCTTAACATACTGAGCCTCGACCGGACACCGCTGTTTACCGTTCTCTTCGACAACCACTTATTCTGCGGTTTCATCTCTCTAAAAACAATATTACACTTTGAAATGATCCTGCTGCTCTCCAATCATCTCGTACAGGGTTATGATCTGGTATGTATAGCAAGTAAACGAGTTCTTATCCGGTTCCAAACCTTCAAGGAGCCTAGCCACATCCTGCTTTCTAATAGATAACGCCCGCCGTTATTACTATTAAAGGAGGATTATTTGCTATGGGCAACAATCTGTATAGCCGCATAGAGGCGAAATTCCAGGAGCGTAAGCTCAAGCCTTATTATGAAAAAATCAAACGCATCCGCCAGCTTCCAATGGAGAACTGGAGCGACATCCAAATCAGGCGTTACGCCGGGGAAATGAAGCTGAAAGCCCAAAGTGGTGTACCGCTTGAGGATTTAATGATCCAAGGGGCAGCACTTGTAGCTGAAGCTGTGTGGCGATTCATGCAAATCCGTCTCTTTGACGTACAGCTCGCAGCCGGATTAGCCCTGTGTGATGGTTATCTGGTGGAAATGCAGACCGGGGAAGGGAAAACGCTGGCTGCCGTCCTCCCCGCTTACTTACAGGCGCTTCAAGGGAAAGGCGCTCATATTTTTACCTTTAACGATTATCTGGCTCGGCGGGATGCCGAATGGATGGGCCCTGTCTACAGGGGGCTGGGTCTCTCCGTCGGTTATGTTGCAGAGGGGCAGGATGTCGAGGAAAGAAAAGCAGCATATGCTGCCGATATCACTTATTTGTCGGCGAAGCAGGCTTGCTTTGATTACTTAAAGGATTCACTGGTGTATACTCCGGCCCACAAAGTCCAGCGCCCCCTTCACTGCGTACTGGTTGACGAGGCGGATTCCATACTCATTGATGAAGCCCGGATTCCGCTTGTCATCGCGGGAGAAACAGACAAGAAATGTGCAGGTAACCGTGAAATGCCGTTGATCGTGAAGCAGCTCATTCAGGGGCCGGATTATGATACGGACGAGCATGGGCGGAATGTACACCTGACGGAAGCCGGAGCGCTTAAGGCTGAGGTCATGCTGAAATGCGGAAATTTATATGAGTCCCGTAACTCGGATACGCTCGCAGAGCTTCACTGTGCGCTGCATGCAGAAGTTTTATTAAAGAAAGATGTCGATTATATTGTAAGAGACGGTGCCGTGCTGCTTATTGATGAATTCACCGGGCGAATTGCCGAGAACCGGCATTGGCCAGACGGTCTGCAGACAGCAGTGGAAGCCAAAGAAGGGCTGAGCATTCAGTCCGGCGGCAAAATTCTTGGAACCATGACGCTGCAGCATTTTTTAAGCCTCTATGCCCAGCTCTGCGGGATGACAGCAACGGCGTTATCCTCGGCGGATGAGTTTAGAGCCTATTATGCCCTGGATGTGATGGTGATTCCACCGCATCAGCCCTGCAGAAGAATTGATTATCCTCATGTTATATTCACGCACCGTGAAGCCCAGCGTCAGGCTATTCTTAGTGAAATTGCTGCCATTCATAAGACGAAGCAGCCCATCCTAATTGGTACAGCTAGTGTGCAGGCATCCTGTCAAATGGCAGCCGACTTACAGAATGCTGGCATTCCATGCAACCTCCTGAACGCGCAAAATGATCAATGGGAAGCGGAGCTTATCGCCGGAGCAGGCCGGCTGAATGCGGTGACCGTTTCAACCCATATGGCAGGCCGGGGTGTCGATATTATTCTAGGCGGAGGCGATGCGGAAGAATACTGGGCAGTAAAAAAACTAGGCGGGTTGTATGTCATCGGTACAAATCTGCATGAATGTGTACGTGTAGACCAACAATTGCGTGGCCGTGCAGGCCGGCAGGGAGATCCCGGCTCCTCCCGCTATATGATTAGCTTGGAGGATGATTTGCTCGCAAGGTTTGGCTTAAGAGAGGCGCTTCCGAAGGAATATCAGGATATGCAGCAGGATTCTCCGCTTAAAGGTTCCAGAATCTGCAACCTGATCAACCATATTCAGCTAGTCATGGATGGCCAGCATATTGAAATCAGAAAAACCTTAAATAAATATGCCGATTTGATCGAACAGCAGCGGCGTATTCTTTTCACGAAACGGGAGGCCCTGCTTGGTGAGTTATTGAGGCCAACCATCTTAATGACAAGAGTACCTGCAATTTACGAACAATTATGCCGCAGGTTCGGGGAAAAAAGGGTTGAGGAAGCCGAAAGATTCATCACACTGGTTCAAATTGATAACGGCTGGGCTGATTATCTGGCTTACGTTTCTTCTGTGAAGGAAGGCATTCATCTGGAAAGCCTGAGCCACAAAAATCCGCTGCATGAGTATCACCGGCTGATCATAAATGCCTTTGCAACACTGGAAGAGAGGATCGAAACCGCTGTTGTGGAACTTTTTCTGACAACGGACTTTTGCTCACTGAAGATAGATTTCCACTTGGAGGCTTTGAGAGTTCCCTCAGCGACATGGACGTATATGATCAACGACAGCTTTTTTCAGAACAGAATCAATCTTTTATAAAAGGAACAAGCACTTTGATTGCGCCCACTGCGGCTCCGGCCAGCATATCCGTTGTTCCAACATCACCAATAACCGCACATTGTCTCAAATCCAAACCACGTTCCTCGGCTGCTCTAAGAAGCAGCCCTGGTTTGGGTTTCTGTCATTCACAATCACTACCGGAGGAATGAGGACAAATGTAGGAGGCGTCCATCCCGAAGGACACAAACTGGCTGCTAAATTCCGCCTCACTGGCTTGGCTAATGCGAACGGGAACAGTTCAAAATCGCGGGGATGAATAAAATGTCCGGTTCCCCCCATCGTCCCGTCACGGTCTATGAAAACGGCTTGAAGATTATGCATATGCATAAAGCCCTCCTTATTGACTGATGATTAATTTCATTTGTTCAACAACTTCGTCCACACCGTGGCTGCTTGTATCTATTTTAGTAGTCCTCATGTTCCAGTATAAGCATAATCGTTCGATACTGCTAAGAATTTGCTCTTCCGGTCTATGGTCTTGCTCCATTCGCTGCCTTAGTGCAGTCTCCGAAGAGATCAAGGTAATCGTTTGTGTATCAAATTCCAGATCATCTAGCCGTTTCAGAAGACCTTGCAAGATCTCTTCGCGATGAAGTACCCAACTGAAAATGACATGTTCAAATGTAGAGTTCGTCAAGAAGTTTCTTAGCTGATATGTAATGTTATTCTCCACCATGGCTCTGTTTTCATCGTTTACGATCCAGGGATTCATCATCCAGCACCAATCGCCGTCCAGACATATGGAATGATTTAGCACCCCTTTCAGACTTCTGCATACGGCTGATTTCCCGAAACCATTGGGGCCGTTGACAACAATTAACTTTTTCATGACATCCTCCTGCAAAAGATATTTACACATAGTTCCAATGAACTATTCTTTTAATAAATTTCAGTAGGAAATGATCCTTTTGCATGATATAATCTCTTAGTCCATCATCGAGAATTTATCCCCATTAAAAATATGGGTTTGCAGGAGGATCACTATCATCATGAACAATCAGATTAAAATAGTTAAAGTATCTGCAGAGATAGAAAAGGATGAATTTGATTTTAAGGTGAGCCCTTGGCGATTGCTGCTTGAGACCAACCGTTATTACGAGATCAAACCCGAGCTTGGACCTGTAAAGAGAATCTATAAAGAGAAGCTTAATACCGTTACCGATGAAACAAAGTCTTATGCCGATGGTTTTCTCTCCTGCTCCGCTTTTTGCATTGAAGACCGGGTTAACGAGATGCAGTTGGAAATCCTGCACAAACTGCAGTTGAAAATCAATGCCTTCAGAGATGAACTGCAGTTAAATCAAAAAGCAATCGAACAACAAAAATTATTACCAAAAATAGAGGGTTCAACGGAATAAATGAGAAGTGGATTACCTCACAAAGGTAAAGAGCCGAAGGTGCGCAGGTGTCGCATCTTCGGCTTTTTGTCGTATTTTTCTATACCAGCTCTGCGTTTTTCAGGGCATGCTCCCAGCTTGGAAAATAATACAATGCGCTCCGCATCAGCTCCGGATCCTGCTGTTTTACCTGCTTTTTGTTGATTGTTCCGTTGGATTGAAGCTGCTTGATCCGGTTGATTACTTCATCAGATCCCAGTGTAATATCCACATCACCACTCCTTTCCCTTAAGTCTTCTTCCATATTTTTCTCCATCCTGTAAAGTTCTATACAGCGCTCTATTGAAAAAGAGTGCTCCATCAGCCATTCTCCCGGCTGATGAAGCACTCTCACATCATAATTTAATGGCTTACGAGATAGGAAGCATCCAAGATGATAGCCACCCGTCCGTTCCCCAGAATGGTCGCCCCGGATAGATGGTTCAAGGTCCCGAGCATGGTTCCGAGCGTTTTGATGACCACTTCCTGATTGCCCAAGATTTCATCCACCGCAAAGGCAGAAATTTTGTCGACTGATCTGACAATGACAATCGAGATCGTTTTGGAACTGCGCTCAACACGCGGATAATGCAGCTTGTCCCGCAGCCAGGAGAACGGCACAATCCGTCCATGGTTGATAATCGCCTGCTCCCCTTGGATCGTCTGAATCTCTTCCGGGTGAATACGAACAATTTCAGCAATGTTGTACATGGGGAGAATCAATACCCGGCCTGACACCTTGACCAGCAACCCCTTGATGATCGCCAAGGTGAGCGGAAGCCTGATCGTGAATGTCGACCCTTTACCCGTCTCTGTATCAATATCAATGATTCCATTCAATCTTCCGATTTGGCTGCGGACAATATCCATTCCCACCCCACGCCCGGATACATCACTCACCTCGGAAGCTGTCGAGAATCCAGGCTCGAAAATGAGATGAAGCGCTTGAAGCGGCGTCAAATGTGCAGCCTGATCCTCTGAAATGATGCCTTTGCGAAGCGCGGAAGCCTTGATATTCCCGGCATCAATGCCCTGACCGTCGTCTGCCAGGGAAATCACTACATTATTCTCTTCATGGAAGGAGGACAGGGTAATGCGTCCCTTCGCCGGTTTGCCTTTTGACGCACGCACTTCGTGGCTTTCGATTCCGTGGTCTGCACTATTGCGGATTAAGTGGATCAATGGATCGCTCAGTTCCTCGATAATCATCCGGTCCAGCTCAGTCTCGCCGCCCTGTACCACCAGCTCTATATCCTTGCCGAGCTTTTGCGCCAGATCTCTGACCATACGCGGGAACCGGCTGAAGAGCTGGTCTATAGGCAGCATGCGTGTCTTCATCACGCCTTCCTGCAATTCCTTGATGACACTGCCCATATGATCGGATACGCCACTGATGCTCTGCAGCGCTTTAGCAGGGTCATTGCGGATGCCGGTCGTTTTCAGATCCGCTAATGAGGTCTGGTCTATCAGCAATTCACCGACCAGATTCATCAGATGATCGAGCCGTTCCACACTGACCCGGACCGTCGGTTGATTACCTTTGACCCGTTCTTCAGCCGAAGGCCCGGACTGTGGCATATTTGCCGGCACTTCTGTAGTAGCTATCTCTCCGCCAGCAGTTTCTCCCGATTCGAATGAAGTAATCGCCAGAGTTTGCACATCTGAATCCCCCTCCAGCTGTGACTGGATCAGCTGCGGCTCTTTCGATGTTGCAACCACTACAGCGAATCTGCCGTAACGGCTGTCTTCATCTTTATCTACAACTTCACCGGGTGAAAGTGAAGCAGCAATAACCGATCCGCAGACATCTTCGATCCGCTGCAACAGGATGAAATGGCGTGCTGCCTTCATCTGGCAATCCTCTTTCAGCGAAACGCCGATCATCAGTATCTGTTCCCCGGCAGCAGTGGCTTCCTCTACTTTAAGACTTTCAGCGGCACTTAACACAGGCGGGCGGACCGGCTCTTGCTCTGCAGGTTTGTTAATCAGCGCTTTAATCTCCGAAACCACAGAACTGCAGTCATCATAAGCTTCCCCGCTGATATATTGGCTGCGCAGCTTCTTCATGGCATCCAGTGCGCTAAAGAGTGTATCAATCAGAATTGCGGTGATTTCCGGTTTTTTCTCACGTACCCATTCCAGCGCATACTCCACTTCATGGGTCAAATCACTCATTTCCCGGAAGGCCATCGTTGAAGAAGAGCCCTTGATCGTATGTGCGGCCCGGAACAGAACTTGGATCAGCTCGGACGAAGGAGATTGTTCAAGGGTCAACAGGGACTGGTCCATCCGCTCCAACTGGTCGTTCAGCTCTTCTATGAAAATATCTCGGTAGGCAGACAGCTCCATCATTATTTATATTCTCCTTTCTATCCGCCCAATATTTCCTCGAGCTTCAAGATCCCAATAAGCTGGTCTCCCTGTTGTCCAATGCCATGAAAAACACCTTCTCTACTTCGGCTATGCCCTCCAGTAGGCGGATGAATTTCTCCGTAGGTAGTCACTTTGTTCACTTTATCTACGATCAAACCTACGAATTCATCCCGGCAACGGACTACGATAATCCGGGTTTCTCTTGTATAGGGCTCATCCGACATACCAAGCAGATTGCGCAGGCTCATGACACAGACTACTTTGCCCCGGAGGTTCACCACGCCCTTAACTTCATTCCTGGTGAACGGTATATCCGTAATGCTCAGCATCTTAATGATTTCATGAATCTCTTCGATACGGATCGCACAGGTCTCGGCACCCACGGCGAGTTCAATATATTGTTCCTTCTGCAGCGTGGACATGTTGTCACCTTCAGTCTGTAAAATTAGTGGGTTTTGAATGCGGCAGCGGAAATCGCCAATTCTTCAGAGAGCTGAGCCAAAGACTGGCAGGTAGCTGCAGTTTCTTCAGAAGCAGCGGCGGACTCCTCACTCGAAGCCGAGATTGCTTCTACCGAACTCATAACCTCTGCAGCCTGTGCAGACTCTTCTTCGCAAGCCGCAGCAATTTCATTCACTTTAAGCGCGGAGTTATTCACCATCGCGATAATTTGCTCAAAAGCCTGGCTGGTCATCGAAGATTGTTCCACACTTTCGGACACGGCCCGGACACTTTGCTTCGTATTTTCCTGCATCGCTTTAATAATCTTCGTAATTTCCTTGGTCGCCTCGCTGCTTCGTTCCGCCAGCTTGCGGACCTCATCGGCTACAACGGCAAAGCCGCGGCCCTGTTCTCCGGCACGGGCTGCTTCAATGGCTGCGTTCAGCGCAAGCAGGTTCGTTTGCTCGGCGATATCGTCAATGACCTCAATAATATCGCCAATCTTGCTGGAGTCATCCTCCAGCTGAGTCATCTTGTGATTCACAGCCTGCATTCCCTGAAGGGATGTCTCGACCACATATCCGCCTTCACGGGCAGTTCTGACCGTATCATTAGAGAGCTCTGCTGCTTCTTCTGCACTTACAGCCACAGAGTTAATGGCAAGCGACAGTTCTCTGAAGAGTTCAGTGATGTTGGCTGCCGCAGCCGACTGGCTGGTGCTGGTGCTGGAAATTTCCTGTGTGCTTGCTGAAATCTCCTCGGAGGAAGCGGCAACACTTTGCGAATTCATCACGATACCATTGATTAATTCCTTTAAGTTGGTCACCATCCGGTTGAGTGCAGACGCCAATTGACCCACTTCATCCTTGGAGGAAATCTCTGCTTGTTGCGTCAAATCTCCGTCAGCCACCGCGGAAGCGAGACTAAGCATCTGCCGTAGAGGTCTAGAGATCGAGCGTGCAATGAAAGTTCCAATAAGGATGCTGATAATGACCGAAGCGACTACCACGGCTATAGTAACAACCAGTGAGGTCTTATAGGTTTGTTGCGAATGATGGTTGGTTTCATCTGCCAGACTTGCATTTAAATTGATCAGGTCCGTCAATGTCACCCTAACCTTTTCGGATTGCAGGTGCAGGATGGTCTGGTTAAACTCGTTAAATGCCATCAGACCCTCCTTCTCTGCGATGGACATGCCCTGCTCGTAGAGCTTTAGATAGGACGGGTATTCCGTATCGAATGTCCGCAGCAGTTCCTGCTCCTTCGCAGTTGATGCCAACGGACGGAAAGTATCTATCTTCTGGTCGATCTCCTCACGGGCTGCAGCAATGTCGGTCTTGAGCTTGGCTATAGCTTCCGCTCCTTTTTCTGTGCTCATATTCCGCAGATATAAACGCATATTCATATAAGTGATCTGTGCTGCGGATAAATCCCTTACGGAAATCAAATTGTTGTTGTACATTTCATTTGTGTTTTTGTTCATCTCCCGTAACGTCGATATCGAATAGATACCGAATCCTGTCAAAATCACAGCGACTAGCAGAAAAGCTGAGATGATTTTCTTTGCTGTTTTCATGTTACTGAACCACTTCATGAGTACTCCCCCTGGATGCGATCTTTGTGTCCTTCCGGACAGCTTAGATATATTTCGACAAATTTCGTCGATTTCTGAATAGTTTATTTTTGCATTACCAAAAAAAAAATTAAAAATCCATGCGCTTTGCTTCAATTACGAAATATCCGGAATCGTTATTTGCGCAAACATTATTACAATATACATATCCAACCAGTTATGCACTACAATCATCTTTAACTTCAGCGGAAATGAGGGAGGTCGCATGGGAAATAAAGTACCCGCCAAAGAAAAGATTTTTTTCTCCGGGGGATTGCTGGGCCAGAATATTCTATACAGCTTTATGTCGATGTACATTTTGTTCTTTTACACCGATTTATTGGGCATACCTGCTACAACGGCCAGTCTAATTCTGGTGGTAGCCAGCATAGTCGATGCCTGTCTTGATCCGGTGATGGGGATGATTACAGACAAGACCCGCACAAAATGGGGGAAATTCAGGCCCTATCTGCTGTTCGCCCCGTTCCTTATCGCGGCTGCTACGGTCCTGTGTTTCTGGGATTTCGGAGGTTCCCCTACGCTGACGATAGTAATCGCCTCCATTTCCTATCTGTTATGGGGTATGTTGTATACCGTATGTGATACGCCGCTCTGGGCATTATCCTCTGTAATCTCCAAAGACCCCGATGAACGGACGCTGGTAGTTACCTTAGGGAAAATTGGCGGTACCCTCGGAGCCGTAGCCGTTACCATTGGTGGCATCCAGCTGCTGCTCGCTTTCGGCGGCGAAAGAAACACGGATGCTTACCTCTATTCCGCAATCCTCGTAGCCGCTATTGCGGCGGTCTCTATTTTTCTCACTGGATTAACCTCCAAAGAAAGAGTAACCCCTTCGCCCGGTAAGATTTCCTTCAAGACAAATCTGCAGACGATTTACAAAAATAAGCCTTTGCTGGCCCTGCTCGCCTCCCTGCTGATTATCAATTTGATTAACGGCATCAGGCAGAGCATTCAATTGTATTATGTGATTTATGTCTGGGGGGATGCGGTGTATGTCACTCAGGTGGGGATCAGTCTTGTTGTGGGGATGATGCTGGGAATGGTAGCCACTCCGAAATTGCTGAGGTTGTTTTCCAAGAAAAAGGTGTTTATCGCCTCTTGCCTTCTGGGCAGCTTATCCTGTGTGATTCCCTATCTGTTTGGGGACGAGAATAGGATGTTTGCACTTGTCTTCTTCGGGATCAGCTTCTTTTTTTCAGGGATGACCATCATTGTGAGCACCTCCATGCTGCTGGATACGATTGACTATTCCGAATGGAAGCTGGGCTTCCGGGGGGAGGGTATTGTTTTTTCAACGAATACATTCATCACTAAATTCAGCGGAGCTGTCTCCAGAATCATCATCGGTACAAGCCTTGGATTCTTGAACTATGTTGAGAACCAGCCGGTAACCCCGGTTCTCCAGCATGGGCTCAGCTTTGTGATGTTTATCCTGCCGGCGTTTTGTTTTGTCGCTGCCATTATCCCTATCCTGTTCTATAATATTAGCGACAAGCAAAGAGATCGTATATTGTCCGATTTGGAAATTTCCCGAGCCTTATAATCGTCTGAAGCTCGTACATTATGAATAAGGAGTGAATGAATATGGATTCATCTGCACTGCATACTCTTATGGCCCCTCCCGAACTCACGGGATGCCGCAAAATATTATGTGTACAACCCCATCCGGACGACAATGAAGTTGGAATGGGCGGCATTATTGCCAGCTTCGCGGAAAAAGGCTGCGAAATCCACTACCTGACCGTAACGAATGGTGACCTGGGAGCAGAAGATGAGCAGCTGTCGCATGAAGAGATTGCCAAGATCCGACGAGTTGAGCTGGAGGCAGCGGGGAGAATGCTGGGCGCTACGGAGTTTCATCAGCTGCAGCATGGTGATGGCACACTGGATCATGTGCCTTCATTGGCCGGGGAAATTGCCGAAATCATTCGAACCGTACAACCCGACGCCCTCTTCTGCCCCGATCCGTGGCTGGCCTATGAAGCGCATCACGATCATATCGTTGTTGGCAAGGCAACGGCACAGGCTTTTCTCCTGGCAGGACTTGCCCGTTATCCCAAAGGCACCTCAACCAAACCGTGGCAGCCGCAGGCCATCGGGTTCTATTTCTCGTCAGAGCCGAACACGGTCATTGACATCACCGGAACTTTCGAGCAGAAATTTGCTGCAATGGCCCAGCACCGCAGCCAGTTCAGTGATGAATTACTGGCCCTATACCGGCTCTACTTTGCAGAGAAAGGCCGGCAGTTGGCCCGAGATAAAGATTTCGAAATGGGGGAAGGGTTGAAGCTGTTGTCTCCGCTGCACATGCATTGCTTCGTGGATGCCAAACGGATCTGAGGTCAGGAGGATTCAGCACGGTACATGTAAAAAGACACCAACGAAACGTTGGTGTCTTTTTACATTCCGGCTCAGGACGATCACATGCCCCTTCGTCTCCAGCCAAACACTTGCACATGTACAATGGCTTTGGTCACCCAATGCGTCAGTACATACAATACGATAAACAGCAGCACGAACGGCCTGAACAAAATCCATATGATGAACCAGGCTATAATAATCTGCCAACGCTTCATTCTGCGCACCAGCCGGGTAGGCCATAAAAAAATCCGTAGCAGCTTGTGCTGCTGCTGGAGCGCCTCTAGAAATTCGCGCTGAATCTGCTTATCGTCAGGGCTTAGGCGTACCGCATTTTTCATGTATGTTTCTTTAAGCTTGTAATCCCCGCGGTCGCCCGCCGCCCATCCCAAATATAACATCACATATGGCATTTCGGCTCCGTATTGAACCGCTTGACGGTCAAGTTCGGCCGACTCTTTCATATTGCCCAGCAGTGCCTCTGTATAGCTTAATGTAGCCAAATATAGCGGACTCTCCGGTCTTAGTTCCAATGCAAGCCGCAAAAGCCCCCTCGACTCTTTGTATTTCTGCTTCTTGTTTAGAAGATTAGCCTTCAGAAAAAAGTAATGAGCTTCATAAGGATCAATCCGCATCGCTTCCTGCAGATTCTCATTCAGCGCTTTCTCGTTGTCCGTTTCGTAGTAGACACTGACGCGCACATACCAGGCCAACGTCTGCTCCGGTTCCCGGATCAGTGCCTCGTTCGCCCAATACAGCGCCTTTTCATAATTATCCATGAGATTATAAATATGGGCAATCAGTGCAAAAACATCCGGATCCTCCGGCTCTTCCCGCAGCGCCTGCTCTGCTTCTGTCAGAGCTTCCTTGTAACGTTTCCACTCGATGAGCTGATGTACCGCTTGAAGGGTATTTTGCTTAAATTGATTCTCCACTGTCAGCGCCTCCGTCACTCATCCCGCTATTTAATTCCGTGTTTCTTGGCATAGTCCAATACGATCTGGTAGTCCCGGTTGACATCGCTGAAGGTCGCATAATTCTTCGCGGTTGAGAACCATTCCAGTGTCGTGGCCTTCCGGGACTTCGCTGCTTTCTTCAGATCATCATTTGTAATCGGCTGGATCTCTCCGGTCTCAAAGGTGCGCTCCATCGCAGATTCTATGGCATCGCTCACCACCTGCTCCAGATCGGCACCCGAGAAGAACTTTGTATCTGCTGCAATCTTGGGCAGATTCAAGGCGTGAGCAGGTTTTCCGGCCATCTTCAGGCCCAGAATAGTCTCACGTTCGGACTCCTCCGGCGGCGGGACAAACACCAGGTGGTTGAAGCGGCCCGGACGCCGCAGTGCGGAATCGAGATACCAGGGTGTATTGGTGGCGCCGATGACAAACACATTCTCATTCTCGGCTTGCAGACCATCCAGCTCCAGCAGCAGCTGATTCACCAGCATCCGGTCATGATGCTGGCGCATCTGATGGCGGCTGCCGCCCATCGCATCCAATTCGTCGATGAAGATGACGCACGGCTTGTTCTCTCTGGCTTTCTCAAAAATATTATGCAGGTTGTTCTCACTTTGGCCCACATACATCGCCAGGATGGCCTGCAGCTCGATATGCATAAAATTCGCTTCAATCTCACCGGCTACCGCCCGTGCCAGAAAGGTTTTGCCGCAGCCCGGAGGCCCGAACAGCAGCAGGCTGCCGCCCGCTTCTTTGCCGTAAGCTTTGAACAGCTCCGGCTGCTTCAGCGGCAGAATGAAGTTCATCCGGATCTTCTTCTTCACTTCTTCCAGACCGCCTACATCGGCGAAGGTTTCCTTAGGTTTCTCTGACTCGATAAGCGTTTGATCCTCTTTACTGAATTGAATGAGTTTCAGCCGCTTGCGCCTCTGTTCCATAAGCTCATCATGATCATCGGACATTCATCTCTCACCCCTATGGTTAATGAGATAAGTTTACCATATTTTAATAGGATTTGTTGTTACACCAGATGTGTTCTCCAGTGCTCCCAAGCGGTCAAATAGTCCTTCAAGTCATGCGGATGGACTCTGGCGCAGATGCCAATCCGGCAATACAGCTGGAAGACTGCCTCTTCTATCAATCTGGAATGTCCTATTGCCTCCTGCTTGAGCTGGTCAAACGCCTTAAACAAGGTGACCTTATTCAAGTCATCCGGGGAGGAACAGAATGCATAAGTGAAGTCATAGATGAGTGGTCCAACCATCGGCGAAGGGTCTATGACGCCCACCAGGCTGTGATCCTGAAATATAAAATTATGAACACCTGTATCGCCATGCAGAAGATACTTGTCCTCCGCGCCGGAGATTCAGCCGGACAAGGCTTGTACTTTATCATAATCCTCAGCAGGCAATATATCCCCCACATTGGAGCGTGCCTCTTCTAAACTGATTCTATTGAACTCAGCCCATGAATCCCGCGGCATTTCCAGGCGGCCCCATTGTGGCGCAGATGAGGTTTCATAATGGTTCAGAAGACCGGTTACTATGCCTGTCAGCCAATCTATCTTGGCACCTCGTTTATAATGAGTTGTACCCGCTGTATAGGTATACAGAATGTAGTTACCGTGCGGATCGGTATACAGAAGTTTTGGCAGCAGTGAACTCCCGGGATACGTTGCCAGCAGCAGTTCGGCGCAGGAAATGCTCTGCGGCCTGTCCACCTTCAGCACATATTTTTTTTCCTTATTGACGGTCAGAATGTATACGAGACCTTCGGTCGTTCCTTTCATTTCCCCGTTGACTTGACTGTTCTGTTCAATCACTCCCAGGTCCTGAAGTGTATCAACTATCGCCTGGATATCAGGTCGCAACGTCATTCTAATCCGCCTCCAAATCTATACGTATTCTCTATTATAGGGACGGGTGATCCACAAGAGATAGGTATAGTTTGGATCTATTCAGACTTTGCACTTATTGGGCCTCTTCTTGTGATTCCAGAGCGAATCTCAGCAGACGGCTGAGCGCTGCGGGCAGGACCGTAACATGGCCCTCTTGCGGGAATTTGGCCAGGCTGACCTGCAAGCCTTCCGCAGCAAGCGGGGCGAGCAGAACCGGCAGCTTCTCGGCATCCTCGACCATATGATCCAGCTCTTCTGCGCCAATGGTGATCAGCAGTTTACGCTGTAGTTTCAGCCCAGGATAGATGGCGGAGAACCGCTCCTGCTCAACTAGCAGGGAATAACCGCCCCACCAGACCGAAGGGCTACCGGCAGCGAAATGGGTGAACAGTTGCGGCCGTGTGAACAGGGCATGCAGGACGAGCAGACCGCCCAACGAATGTCCGAACAGTGACTGGCGCTGGCTATCCACAGGAAACAGTCCGGAGATCAACGGCATGATCTCGTTCTCCAGCAAATCGAGGAAGCTGTCCGCGCCTCCATGTTCAGGCCATTCACTGCCGTCTGGCCGTTTCGGCAGTGATTCTAATTTTGCAGGCATCGTGAAATCATAGCAACGGCGGGTCATGTCAAAGGGTTCGCTGGAGGGATAGCCGATGGCTACAATCACAACAGGATCATAGCCATGCGGCTTGCGTGTCTGCAAGCGCGCGGACTCTGCCAGCGTATGAAATACGGCATTCCCGTCAAGTGTGTAGATGACCGGGTAGCCCTCCGGCGGCGCTTCCCCGGAAGGATGGGAGACAAGAATCCGGTACTCCAGATTCTGCTCACCTGCGTAGAGGACATGCTCCTCACAACCACGGTGCGGATAACTCCGTTCAAGTTCTTTACTCATTACACTTCCTCCTAATGATAACCATTCTCATTATTGGAGATTATAAAGGATACACGCCCGGGTATCCATGGACTCTATCCTGCTTCGGGCTTGGACAATGTGCTGAAAGCATCAATAACCGCTCTTCCAGCATCCGGTCAATCGCTACGGCCGAGTATTCAAAATGCGTTCAACAAAAAGAGACACTACAATGTGTCCCCTTAAACATTGTGTTAATATTCACATGATCGAGCAGCGGCAAGCCTTTGAAATAATCCTTGCTTTCTAGTTGTATCATGTTATCCTCTCCCTTCTATAAGTAGTCGATTGAAAAGCCAGCGGAAATTCCATTCATATACATGGGACATCATCCAATGATCATACGGTGCCGGTATCCCCTTCTCCAGCCAGCGATCTGCGGATTCTCTACTCTGGGCAGCTTTTTCCGCATAAGCCTGGATATCAGTAAGGTAACTTATCATCTCTGCAATGCTTTCTCTGCCGGTGACCCCGCCATGCCCGGGAATAACCAGATTGACATCAATCTCGCGATCAATCCGTTCCAGAATCTCAATCCAGGCAACCGGAAAGCCGCTCAACATCGCCGGGTGGGAGTGGCTTAAGATAAGATCACCGGCAATCAGCACCTTGGCGTCTTCGATATACACCATCGCATCGCTTTCCGTATGCCCGCCGCCATAGGTGAGCAGAGTAATCGAACGGGCCGAGCCGTGAATGATCAGTTGCCGCGAGAAAGTAACGGATGCTGTCACTCTATGGATCATAGGCGTTGCCGCCAGCAGCGCAGCCTTGTCGGCAATTTCATAACCGAGTGCGTCGCGGAGCCGGGGATCTGCCGCAGCCTTTTTCCCTTGTTCCAGCATTTCGATTTGATTTCGCAGGCCGCTCTGCCAAGTATTCAGATCTGGAGCCCCGCCTTGAATCAGCACCTCCCGGGTAAGCGCTGTGGAGATAATGGTACTGCCGGCAAATACCTGATTACCATAATGATGATCTCCATGATAATGGGTATTGACTATGTATTTCACTGGCTTACCCGTAAGCAGCTCTGCCTCAGAACGCAGGAACTCGGCTGCCTGCGGAAGACTGAAGGTGTCTACAACTACTGTTACATCACCCATATCTATGATCGACGCGTTCCCCAAAGCTCCACTTCCGGGAATAACGATAGCGGCCCAGACACCTTCCGACACCTGCTGCAATGTAAAATAAGGATTCGTATGCTTTACCTCCTCTATATCTACCTTATAATGGTGCGAATCTCTCATGCCTTTCTTCAGTGAGCGATCACAGATTTATCAGACATTATACTATATTATGGGAAGCTTGGAGTAATCATTTATTAGTAAAAAAATCGGCGGAGTGCCTCTTAGCACTCCGCCGATTTTTTTACCAGTGAGTTCTGTCTTGAACTATGCTCTTTGCTTGCGTGTCATTACATCAAAGATTACAGCTGCGGCCAGCACGCCGCCACGGATCATGTACTGATAGGAAATACCAACGCCTAGCAGGTTCATGCCGCTGGAAAGTGAAGCCATAACGACCGCACCGATAATGGAACCGGTAACCTTACCTACCCCGCCGGCAGCGGATACGCCGCCAACATAAGCAGCCGCAATGGCATCCAGTTCAAACAGCGTTCCTGCTGTGGTAGTCGCCGACTGCAGGCGGGAGGTGAACAGTATCCCCGACAATGCAGACAAGAGTCCCATGGAGCAAAATACAATGTACGTAATTTTCTTAACGCTGATCCCGCTTAAATTCGCGGCTTCCGGGTTGCTTCCGACTGCGTAGATATGACGCCCGATTACAGTGGAGGTCGTCAGAATGTGATAGATGACAACGACGATCATCACGATGACTACTGTCCATGAGAAGCCGTTGTAACCTGCGAGAATCCAAGTGATGTAAGCAATGATCGCGGACACGAAGACCAGCTTGACGGTAAACATGCCGTTTGACAATACTTCGAAGTTGTATTTGAGCTTATTGTTCCGTTTGGAGAATTCAAAATAAATGAACAGGACGATAATGAGTGCGCCGATAATCAGCGACAGCAGATTCAAATTGCCAATCTTGGCGATGGCCGGGATAAAACCATTGCCGATCGCGTTGAAATGTTCATCCTTCACGATGATGGTTCCTGTCTTCTCCGTGACCCGGAGCAGCGCACCTCTGAAAATCAGCATCGCTGCCAGAGAAGCCACAAAAGAAGGAATACCCATCTGTGCAACCAGGAAACCGTTAAAGAGCCCTACAATAATCCCCATGATCAAAATAAGCGGAATGGTGAAATAGACCGGAACTCCTGCCTGCGTTAAGAAGATGGCGGCAATTGCCCCCAGGAACCCGGCTGCAAAACCGACGGATAAATCGATATGCCGGATCACAATGACCAGTGTCATTCCGACAGCCAGAACAGCAATGTAGCCAGTGGCATCAATCAAGTTACTTATATTCCGCGAAGACATAAACAGTCCATCCGTCATGATTGAAAAAGTCAGCATAATGACGAATAAAGCAATGTACATCCCATAATCCCGGATATTAACCTTGATCAATGATTTCGCTTCGTTAAATAATTTCACGGGTCTTCCTCCTATTGCGTAGCAAGTTTCATTATTTTTTCTTGATCTGCGTCCTTTGCGGACAGCTCGCCTTTGATTTTGCCCTCGGCCATGACATACACGCGGTCACTCATTCCAAGCACTTCAGGCAACTCTGAGGAAATCATGATGATGCTCATGCCCTCGCTGATCAGCTTGTTCATAATCGTATAAATTTCGAATTTCGCTCCGACGTCAATGCCGCGTGTAGGTTCATCCAGAATGAGCAGGGTCGGTCCAACAAACAGCCATTTGCCAAGGGAAACTTTCTGCTGGTTACCGCCGCTTAAATTACCGACCAGCTGTTCAACAGACGGAGCTTTGATATTCATCGATTTTTTGTATTCGTTCGAAATCTTCACTTCTTCATTGGTGTTGATCATTCCCTGCGAAGAAATGGCCTCAAGATTGGAGACTGAAATATTTTGCTTGATATCCTGAATCAAAAATAAGCCGTCGCCTTTCCGGTCTTCCGTCACATAGGCGATTCCCGCATTGATTGCGTCTTTGGTGTTCTTAAATACTTTTTTGGCGCCGTGCATATATAAGTCGCCATGTATTTTATAGGATTTCGGATTGCCGAAGATGCTTTGTGCCAATTCCGTCCGGCCTGAGCCCATCAGACCGGCGATGCCGACGATCTCGCCCTTTTTCACGTGGATGTTCACATCCTTGACCACATCCCGGCCCAGCTTGGGGTCAAATGCCGTCCAGTTCTTGACCTCCAGCACATCATTTCCGAAATGCTCAGTATTCCGTTTAGGGTAGATATCATCGATATCACGGCCGACCATGTTCTTGATAATTACACTTTCTGATATTTCATTCTTGGCAGCATCAAGCGTGCATATCGTCCGTCCATCGCGAAGCACGGTGACATGATCCGCTATGGCAATAACTTCCTTCAATTTATGGGAGATCATGATGCTGGTAATTCCTTGTTTCTTCAGTTCTCTCAGCAGTTCCAGCAAGTTCTCACTATCATCTTCATTAAGCGCAGCTGTTGGTTCATCGAGAATAAGCAGCTTCACATCCTTGCTGAGCGCCTTGGCAATTTCGACCAGCTGCTGCTTGCCGACACCCAAATCCTTAATCAGCACTTCAGGATTGACGTTAAGATTCACTTTCTTCAGCATTTCCTTCGCTTTGACAATCGTCTGATTCCAATCAACAATTGCGCCTTTCTTCACTTCGTTCCCGGCAAAAATATTCTCATATACGGTCAGATCCGGAAACAGGGCTAACTCCTGATAAATGATTGCGATCCCGGTTCTGACACTGTCGCTAATTCTGCCAAAGCTCTGCACGTTGCCTTCATAGACAATATCTCCTGAATATGTTCCATGCGGATACACCCCGCTAAGCACCTTCATGAGTGTGGACTTGCCGGCACCGTTCTCGCCGACCAGACAGTGAATCTCGCCTTTGCTAACTTTGAAATTGACATTCGAGAGTGCCTTTACGCCGGTGAATTCCTTGGAAATATTGTTCATTTCTAAAATATATGGATTCATAATTAGCTTGTGCTCCTTCACAAAACAAGTCTTAGAATAGAGGAATAGTGATAGATGTATCTATCACTATTCCGTCTAAACTATGTTCAGGTGCGTTTACAGTCCCGTGAACTCGCTTGCTTCGTAATATTTGGAATCAATGAGTGCTGCTTTGACATTGTCCTTGTCAACGACTTGAACATCGGTTTGCTTCGCTTGTACTTCAATCTTGCCGTTATCGTAGGAGCCGGTTGTTTCAGGCGTCTTGCCGTCAAGAATGGAAACCCCCATGTTGATTGCATCTTTAACAAGGTTGCGGACATCCTTGAACACAGTCATGGATTGTTTGCCGTCAATGACGTATTGGATGGAAGCCTTCTCAGCATCCTGGCCGGAAATGATGAAGCTGGTCACTGCGGAATCCGAAGCGAATACGTCAGCAATGGAACGGGCTGTGCCGTCATTTGGAGCAAGGATGGCCACATCGCCCTTTTGATCTGCGCTTGCAGCGGTCAAGTGAGTTTGCGCTTTGTTCTTAGCTTCGTTGGCATCCCAGTTTGTGGTCACCTGGCTGATGATTTTACTGCGTTCCTCACGGGTCAGCTCTGCTTTATCCTTCAGAGCAACAGCTTCACTGGAGTTGGCGATGGTGAATGTGCCGTCAGAAATCTTCGGCTGAAGCACAGACCAAGCGCCTTCGAAGAACAGAAATGCGTTGTTATCCGAAGCTGCACCCGCGTACAAATACAATGGCTGGCCTTTGCCTTTGGCATGATCCACCAGGTATTGGGCTTGTGCTTTACCTACTGCGATGCTGTCAAAAGTTACATAGTAGTTAACGGCATCCGTGTTGTTAATCAGGCGGTCATAGGCGATAACCTTGATGCCTGCTTTTTGAGCGGCCTCAGCGGCTGCAGCGGCGGCATCACCGTCTTGCGGACAAATAATCAGGACTTTAATGTCTTTGGCAATCAAGGCTTCTACGTTTTCTTTTTCTTTAGCAGAAGAACCTTGGCTGAACAGGATCTCCGAGGTATATTTGGTGTCTTTCAGCGCATCCTTAAATCTTTGCTCATCCTGCACCCATCTCGGCTCATCCTTAGTCGGCAGCACGATGCCTACATCCACCTTACCGCCTGCACCGTTACCGCAAGCAGATACCAGCACTGCAAGCATCACCGCTACAAGCAATAATGGTATCGCTCTCAAAGACTTTTTCATTCTAAAAAACCCCTCCCTATATTTGGCTGCTGCTGTTCTTTCATCCTGATGTTATCATTTGAGCTATCCACCCGGAATAGAAAATTCTCCTTTGTTTCTTGAATATCCTCACATCACGTTCCAGCACATATTTTCATCATTAAATACTGCACATGGCTATTTATTATAGGAAAGGTTTGATACAATTCTATTGACTTGTTAATGGCATCACATTAGCTTTCTCACATAATAGATTGACCTGAAAGGAAACGAAGAGATGATTATTCCAATCCCTGAAGTGAATTTTGACGCTTCCCCTTACTATAATTCCGTGCTTAAAAATGTGGTCATTCTGGCTACCGGCGGCACCATTGCCGGAAGTGGAGAAGCCCACAAAACATTGAATTACGAACCCGGCGCCCTGCCGATACAAGACCTGCTGGATAGTGTTCCCCATCTGGAGCGGATCGCAAATTGCGCCGGAGTACAGGTCAGCAACCTTTGCAGTGCCGACATTACCAGCGACCACTGGCTGACGTTGGCTACATTGATCAACACCCTTGCCCTCCGTGAGGATATTCACGGATTCGTCATTACGCACGGAACCGACACTCTTGATGAAACCTCTTATTTCCTGAATCTGGTTATCAAAACCGACAAGCCGGTGATTATTACCGGATCAATGCGGCCTGCAACTGCGATCAGCGCAGATGGCCCACTGAACCTGTTCCAATCGGTAGCGTTGGCAGCGAATCCGGACGCTTCCGGTCAAGGAGTTATGGTTGTTTTTGCAGAGGGGATTTACAGCGGCAGAGATGTGCAGAAGGTGAATACCTTTAAAGCCAACGCCTTTGACGAGCGGGATTTCGGCTGCCTGGGCTACATGCGCGACAGTCAGGCTTTCTTCTACACCAGATCCCTTAAAAGGCATACCACTGCAGCACAGTTCGACGTATCGGCTCTGAGTGGATTGCCTGAAGTGTCTGTCGCTTATTTCCACGTCGATGCCGATCCGGGCATTCTCGATTACCTGGCTACAATCTCCAAAGGAATTGTAATTGCGGGAGCGGGCGGAGGAATATACAGCAAACCATGGATTGATAAAGTCGGGGAACTTAAGAACAACAACATTCCGGTCGTCCGCTGCTCGCGGATCTCCAGTGGAATTACGCTGAAGGACTCTTACATTGACCTTTCCGCCAATTCGATTCCCTGCAATAGCCTGGTGCCGCAGAAAGCGAGAATTCTGCTGTCGCTGGCACTGACGCAAACTGTACAGTACAATGAAATTGCCACAATGTTCAATGAGTACTAAGAGTTAAACAACAAACCGCCCGTGGATTGTCCACGGGCGGTTTGTTGTAGTTACAAAAGACAAACAACGCAAATCACTTATTCTTCTTCATATCCGAGCGCCTTTACGCTCATCTTCTCTATGTATGCCGCGATTTCTTCCCTGGACGGATCGTCCGCACATTCCTTGTCAGGCTTTATTCTTCAATTTCAACGATGATGTTAACAATAGATGCATCGTGGTTTTTAATACGAAGCGGAGCTGTAAAGGCAGAAATTAGCTTTTTGCCAACCAAGGGCGCTGGATTAATGTCTTCATAAATGAGTATTGTCTTCTCTTTATACTTTTCATGATCTAAGAAAGCATGGTGGACAAAATAACCGTTTCTTTTGGCTTCACTCATATTCTCAATGCTCAAGGTATCAATAGCCACCGCTTTGCAGTTTGGCAACTTCGTCCGGATGTATTCAGCGGCTTCAGGAGAGACAGCGGGGAAATTATTGGCGTATTTCCCGAAATCAGTATCCCGGTGTTTCCAATGACTCGTGTTGAAAATCAGAAGATCCGCTTTATTCAGTTCTTCATATTCCTCGAGTTTCTCAACGGTGATAAAGCCGTTCGGGCCAAGCGGACAATCAATTAACAGCGGCTTTCGGTAAATGAAATCTTCAATAGGAATAGCATCTATTCCCTTACCGTTATTCATGTGATGCCACGGGGCATCGACATGGGTACCGGCATGAAGATAAATACTTAACACACTTCCGTTCCAGTCATCCCCTTTGTCCAAGCGCTCTTTAGGCTCTAATTTCACTTCTGGCAGTCCTGGAAAAACAGGCATTCCTTCATAAATTGGATAACCAATTTCGACGTATTTTGACATATTAAGATGCTCCTGTAGTTTAGTTATAGTTTTGTGCCATGCAGCCCCAAGCAGATTCAGCAGTGTCACTACCACAATAATACTTGAACTTAAGCGCTAACGGAAGCATGGGAAAGCAGCCTCACCGCAGAATAGATAGAGATGTTAGGCTAGTTTTTTTGCGGGTTCAGAGCAGACAGCAGAACCTCCACAACCTTACGGCTCTGGAGGTTCTGAAAGAGAATTGGCTATTCAAACAGCGTCACACAGTTTCTGCCCGCTGCTTTGGATTGATACAGCGCATCGTCGCCGAGCTTGTAAATATCCTCTTCACGAAGGTTATCGACGCGAACTGCGGCAACACCTATGGATACCGTTATGATTCCGTGCTCTGGACTCAGCGAATGTTCGATCCGCAGATCGGCGATGCTTCTTCTGATGTTTTCAGCATACTCGCGGGATTGCCACGGAGTGAATCCGGGCACCACGATGCCAAATTCCTCACCGCCCAGCCGGAATGCGAAGCCGTCGGCACGTTCAGCCAATTGCTGCAGCAGACTTCCTACCTGCCGGAGTACGCTGTCTCCTTCATAATGACCATACGTATCATTGAATTTTTTGAAATAATCAATATCCAGCATCAGATAAGTCAGATAATTTTTATCCTTTGCCGCATTCTCCACTTCATCGAGAAATAATTTGTTGAAATACCTCCGGTTATATAGACCTGTCAACTCGTCGGTTATCGATATCTCTTCGATCAGCTGGATATATTTGTTTAGTTCCTCGTTGTTCAGCTCCAGCTCCTTAGTCCGCTCCACAACCAGTTCCTCCAAATGATCCTTATGCCGTCTCAGCTCCTCCTCCGCCTTTTTGCGCTCGGTAATATCCTTTACGGTGCCTTGAACAGCCGGTTTGTTCATATAGGTAATAAGAGTCGCCTTATGAATGACAATAATTTCACGACTTTTGTCCTTATGCATCAATTTGGTCTCATACTCAAATGGCGCCTGCTTGCCCTCAACCCGTCTGGAGTAATAATGCAGTACCTTTTCCCGTTCGGCTGGACTCACGAAGTTCTCAAAATGCTGCTCCAGCATCTCCTCCGTGTGGTAGCCCAGCATTTGTGCCAGCGCTTCATTTGCGTATTTGCATTTTTTGTCCTGCGTAATAAAGATTCCGTCCTGCAGATTGCCCACCAGCTCACGGTATTTCTCTTCGGAGCGCTCCAATTCGGAGTAAAGGCTGGCATTCTCCAGCGAGAAGACCATTTCTCTGGACAGAAGATTGATAATCTTCATCCGTTCCTTCGTAAATAGGCCTGTCACCAGGTTATTCTCCAGGTAAATAATCGCGATGGTCTTGTTCTGGTTGATCAGCGGCATGCAGACGAGCGATTTGGGACGGTGCTTGACGATATAAGGATCATTTACGAACGGGGTCTCGGAATAGGCATCATTGTAAATGACTGTTTCCCTGCTCTCCTCCACCAGCCTTACTATCGAATCCGGCAGATTGTCATACCTCTTCTGATCCTGCACGGCTACCGTGATTTTATCTTCCTCCGGCTGATACTCCCCTTCCACCAGCAGACTGGTCTTGGAGGTCATCAGGATAAAACCCCGCTGGGCCCCGGCATTTTTGATGACAATCTGCATGAGCGCTTCCAGCAGATTATTCAGCTCAATTTCCTTAGAAATGGCCTGAGAGGCCAAGATCATCGAATTCAGATCAATGCTTTCGGTATAATCCGAGACCGTGCGCCCGTGCATAAATTCCTTGGTGTTGATTTTTTTGACGATATCCGGGTAGCGTTCGTTAATAAACCTGATCTTCTCCTTCGCCCCCCAGACGGAATAATAATATTCCGATTGTCTGAGCAGATAGGCCGCGAACTCTTTGAAACCCTTGTTGTAGTAAAAACGGGCCGCCAGCTCATTGGTCAGCGCCTTATATCTCACGAAGCTGCCCTGTTCACTGGTCTCAATCGCCAGGTCGTAGTAATGCCCCGCTTTCTCGTCCTGCCGGGAGATCCGTGCCCATTCGGCCTTCATCAGAAATTCATGCTGGCGGAAGGTATGCGGTGCATGCCTGGCCCACTTGCGGACCCGGCGGAACTCCTTGCGCATTCTGCTCCGGGCTTTCTTTTTATCCAGAAAATTCAGATCCTTGTAACTGTAAGCCAGGTTAAGGAACGTGTAGAGGGCGAACTCCTCCATAAAAGCCGAGCCGGCAAGTGTGCTGATAATCGGGTAGGCTTTATCTATATACTCCATGGCCTCCCGGTAGCTCTCGTAGGTGAACAATAGCTTCATTTTATAAATATAATAGATGGCGATTCCGGAAAAATAATTGGCCTCCGTTAGCTCCCGCAAATAGACTTTTTCACTGAACCCATCCCCGTCAAAAGAATGGTTGTCCGCAAGCTCACCGGCCAGATTCAGAAGATACTGCCGGGCCAGCTGCGCTGTCGCAAGGGACTCCTTATACTTCGTATTCTCGATCATCGCAAGGGTCCGGCTGCTTTCCTGCAGGTTCGCGGCAATATCCATTGACGGATTCCAGAGATTTACGTAGAAGGAGGAGTGAGCCAGATACAATAAATCCCCTGTCCGCAGGCTGGCTTCTATGGATGTGGTGAACCAGTCCTGCAGCGTGTCCCAAGGCTCCGTCCAGGCGTGAGAGAACAGGGTATATAGTACATATGCCGCGCCTTTCCACTGCTGGTCATTGAACTTGTCATTCATTCGTATGCCCAGTCTTCCATAGTCAAAAGCTCCCTTGCTGTCCCCAAATCCGGATAACAGCATGGCATACCCGACAAAAGCAAGTGCCGATTCCGGAGCATTGCCGTAAGTCAGCGTGAGCCCAACCTTCTTCAGTACAACTAAGCCAAAAAGTGAGGTCTCCCCGGAAATAAAGGCTGGTGGAATGAAGTTAATCAGCAGTCTCATGATCAGCTTCATTTCCGGCTCCTTCATCTCAGCCGCCGCAAAAATATCCTCGGCCGGTCTCCCGCGAAGTGCAGTCTTGATCTTCACAAGCTCCTTAAGCACAGAGCCCATGCCAACCTTCTCCGGTATGTTCATTCCCAGTACAGCCAGGCCTTGTCTGCCCGCTTGAATTGATTCCTTCATCAAGCCCAGATACATATAGTGATTAGCCTGCATCTCGTAAATTTGCGCAAGGGCCATTCTGTCTTCCGTATGCTGGATTAGAATTGAACAGGCTCTGTCTGCCGCTTCAGTATGATGGGTGAGGTATCCGCATTCCGCATAGAGCTCATAGATTTCCGCCGTCTGAGGCCGATTTTCGGTCCAGGCATCCTCCGGCAGCAGCTTTTTTGCCGTTTCCAGCAGCACATAAGCCGATTCATAGCCAAACCCGGCTTTTGCTTTGCGGGCTGCCTTCAGATTAAGCAGAATTACCCTGCTGATTTCCTGCTTAGCGCCAATCAGCTCCAGCCCTTTGTTCAGATGTGCGGCGATATCGACGATTTTATCCTCCGCTTCCTCACGCGTCAGCTTATCCAGCATTAGCCGCCCGATCTTCAGATGCAGCGCTTTGCTCTTGTCCTCGTCCAGCATCTGGTAGAACGCCTGCTGAATCCGGTCATGGGAGAATCTGAACGGGATGTCGGCCAATTGCAGCAGATCTTCCCCCGCATCGGCGAGCAGACCTGAGAATAGGCCATAACGGTAGTCGGCAGGGTGAATGAACTCTCCTTCCACCGCCGCAGCGATACAGCCGGCAAGGACTTCCCGCGGCTCTTCCGCAATCAATGTCAGCATGCCATAATCAAACACATTGCCAATGGCAGCACCAAGCATCAAAATTCTGCGCAGATCTTCCGGCAAGGTGATCAGCTTCATCATTAGAAATTCGACGATATTGTCATTGATCGGGAGGTTTACAATTTGCTGAAGCCGCCAGCTCCACTCACCTTGCCGCTCATCAAAATGCAGGTACCCGGTTTTATTAAGATCCTTCAGAATTTCGCTGATAAAAAAAGCGTTGCCCTTGGTACGCTTATAAATAACCTCTGCAAGCTGTCTGACGTTGTCTGTACCCGTATAGAGTGTATCGGCAATCAGACTTTGCACATGACTCAAGGACAAAGCTCCCAGCTTAATTTCATCAACTTCCCTGCTTTTCTCCATTTTCATCTTAGAGGTAAACAGCGGATGACCAGCAGGTATTTCGTCGTGCCTGTAAGAACAGACAACAAAAACTTTCCGTAGCTGGTTATCCAGCACCAACCTCTCCACAAGCTGAAGACTCGAGAAGTCCGCCCATTGCAGGTCATCCAGGAACAGGACCAGCGGTCTCTCGTTCTTTGTTATTCCTTCGATGAACTTGGCAAATGTGAGGAAAAACCGGTTGGTCTCCTCTGCAGGATTAAGCGGCGGGGGCTCCATCTCCGGCTGATCGCCGATGAACAGGCTGAGCTCCGGGATCAAGCCGGCAATCAGGATGCCATTTCCGTCCAGCGCTTTGGTCAGAGCGCCTCCGATATATTGTTTGTAATCCTCATCCGGGCTGTCCAGCAGCTGGCTGATCAACTTTCGGAACGCCTGAATCAATGCACTATAAGGGATATGCCTGTTGTACTGGTCGAACTTGCCTTCGGCGAAAAGGCCCTTCTCCTGGCTAATGTATTGATGCAGCTCGTGAACCAGCGCAGTTTTGCCCACTCCGGCGTCTCCCGTTACGAACATAATCTGCGGGTTGCCCCGGACACAACGCCGGAATGCATCGGAAAGACAGGCTACTTCCGCTTCCCTGCCGTACAGCTTTTGCGGGATGCGGAATAGATTCAGCCGATCCTCGCTGCCGATCACAAACGCCTCGTTTCCTGCGAGACATTTTTTCAGATCCGCTTTAATTCCGTAGGCACTGCGGTATCTATCTTCAGCGGATTTCTCCATGAGTTTCATGATGATAGCGGACAGGACAGGTGAGACCTTGCCGCCGGTTGCTTTATAGGGGGGAACGGCTTCCTTGGCGATAATGGAATAGATCTGCTCCAGCATTTCCTCCGAGTCATGCGGCTTTATGCCGGTCATCATCTCGTAGAGCACAACACCAAACGAATAATAATCACTCCGGTAATCAATATTCCGGCTCATTCTTCCCGTCTGTTCCGGGGAAATATAGTGCAGGCTCCCTTCGAGTACACCGCTGTTCTGAAACTCCGGCCTCTCCTTGGTCAGCTTCACCGCAAGATCGAAATCAATGATCTGCACGAGATTCCGTTCCCTGTTCCAAATGATATTCGAGGGTTTGATGTCCTTATGGATTACATTCTGTTCATGTATCGCTCCCAGAATATCAATAACCTGAATCGCCAGCTGCAAAAGCGTGTGCTGATCCGGTGAATCCTCAGCCATAATCCTCTTAAGCGACCGTCCACCGGCATCCTCCAGCACCATGATGTAGCACCCGTTCTGCTCTACCAGCTTGTAAGGCCGAATAACCCCCGAAGCCGTTTCACACAGCTCTTGAAGCAGCCTGAATTCCTGTTTGAACCGCATCACAGCTTCCGGACCGGCAAACTCCGACTTCAGCACTTTCAGAATGACCGTAATACCTGATGCAGCATCTTTGCACCTGTAGACCGATTTGATAACGTTGTCGGAAATAGTTTCCAGAAGCTGATAGTTTTCAAATGCAATCATGCCCACTCCACCTTTAGCTCTTGTCTCCCGTTACTTCAAAATCGGCATCAAATTTAAACACATAGGCGGCGATCAGCCACATAATCCAACAGTTCAGGCCAAAAAATAGATACCCGTAGTAGCCCAAAATCGGCATTTCGGAAAAAATATGGAACTTATCCAGATAAGGCACAGAATATTTCCAATAATTCGGATTTAAGGGCATTGAATCGTGGAACCACTCACTGCCAAAGTTCCAGAACTCCCAGAAGAATCCGTTGCACAAAGTGGCCAGTGCTATCAGAATAACCTTGGACCAATCTCCGTTCTTGATGGATGTAAATGGGGTCCAGAAGCCGGCAAGCGCCATAGCGGCAGACAGCATCGGGACAAGAGCCACCCAAAGCACCCAGAACAGCAAATAGGGGTAATACCCCATACCAAAGGCCAATATCAGTCCAAGGACATAATAAATAATCAGAAAAGTTCTGGAGACTGTAAATTTCGGCCCGTTTTTGTAGCGCTCCCTAAGCGTCCTGAAAGTCTTGAGCAGCATGTACCATTCAACAATTGCCGGAAGAACGGTAGTATAGGACAAAGAAAACCAGAACACATTACCAAAGTTCGAGAAGACCTCTTTATTGGGATAATACCAGTTTTCGATCACAAAAAAATTAAGATATTCAAAAGCGAACCAGCTGAAGCAGGACACCACAGCCAGCAGCTGCATCAGTTGAGGCTTGCGGGAAATAATCGAAACTCCGTTAGTTCTTTTATAAACCAATCCGTCCAAAATCAAAATAAATGACCACCACAATGGAACAAACGTGTAGGATTCCAACGAAAACGGCAGCTTGAGCCGTGCCCACATCAGAAACCAGCTGAGTGCAAGCACCGGCAGACTCCACCAGAACCAGACGGGAAATCCGGTTGCTGGAGCCTGCGGCTCAGGTATCCGCTGAGTCTTCTTGAACCCAAACCAGCGGGGAAACAACAGCACCAGGGTAATAAGTAAAGCCACAATACAGGCCAGGGAGAAATAAATCAGGCTGAACCCCGGATCGTTCTCCACCTTTTGGGCGGGAAACTCACCATAACCTGCGGGCAGCCCCTTCCACTGAGCCAAACTGCCCAGTAAAGGCAGAAGAAAAATCAACCCAAACGTAATAACCAAAAAAAATGTTTTCCGCCCTGATTTCATTGTCTCTAACCCCTCTTATGCACGGATTTCAAAAGTCGAATTTTGCTGGCACACACTCGCTATCTATTCGATAGTCCTCCAATTTATTCCTGCTAGCATGATCGGTTCTTTCACCTTTTAGTTATACTTTTCAGCTTTTTTCACAAGTGGAAACGGCTTCGCCGTCCTCAAAAGGACGGTATGCGTTTCAGCGAGAAATAGAAGGATAATTTATAGCGTGAAGCATATAAATTCTTATATTTTAAAAAAGGTCCCGCCGGCCAATCTTGGCCAGAGGAACCCTCAGGGAAACATCCGCCTTCGGCGGCATACTCCATGATTTATAGAGCACATTCATATAATAAGAGCAGTGTCCAAAATGATTTACAACGTTGGCCTTACGGGCAATCCAGCGGTTTTCGGCTTATATTTCTTTCATATCAAGCTTGGTGAGCGGGAGTCCCAGAAAAGCAGCATAACGTCCGGCAGCCTGTTCCAACTGTTCTTTGAGGACGCGGTCCAAGGATCTAAAGGGGGATAACATCAGCTCGGCACCTTTTTTCTTGAGGGTGCGTTTCCATATCCCGATGACCTGTCCATCCCATACAATCGTCGGCATAAATACACCGTTGTTGCCGGGAACAATTAGCGGAGCAGTCTCCGGCTCAAGGACCGCACTGCGGTCCTTGTAGCCCAGAATATACTCATCGAAACCCGGAAGCAGATAGACACCGGAAGATTTACCGGTCTCTGTTCCGTCACCAGGTGTATTCGGCATCCAGTACTCACCGGATTCTATAACTTCGCTTATAAGCTCGTTGCTCACCGCGTCCAGTCCTGCTCTGGCATCCGTCACTGTCATACCTGTCCACCAGGCGAAATCATGTACGGTTGCAGGCCCATGGGTCGTAAAATACCGCAGGGCAAGCTCAGCAAGTGATTCATCGAAGGACAGCTCCCTGGACCCGGTCACCCATTCATCCAGCAGGACAAAGGTCTGCTGCTTGCCGTGCAGAGGCCCAAAACAAATTAAAGCGTTATACGCGCAGTGCCACAGGATATGGTAGCCCCGTTGGCTGGCAGTGCTGATCCCCTCTTCCTCCAGCAGCCGAAGCAGATCAGGGCGCGTAACACACCGCCCTCCTTTTAAGGCATGATAGAGGATCCTTCTGCAGCGCTCCAAAGTCTTGTCGTCCAGCTCCAATTGTTCCAGCCTGCGTTTTGTCGCCCGCAGCAGCCGTGGAGCGCATAGCTGAAGCATCCACTTCACATCTTCAGGCGGTACACAATGAATGGTCCCGCGAAGTGACCAGGTCAGAAGAATTTTCCGTTCCGTGATGGCCCGCTCCACATCGGCCAATCCCGCCGATGCTGTGCGCAAGCCGATAGCCCAGACCGCCTGCATATAGTCCTGTGCCTGCAGCGCACCTAGTGCCCTTACGACCTGTTCCGGCTGCTGGAACGCGGGACTGCTGATGTGCTGGTTCAAGAGCCGATGGCCGGCAATCCGCTTGTTAGTCACTTCTATTCTCCTTTGCTAAAACCTTTTGAAACCATTTCTTTCCCCTAGTATATTGAACGGGCCGGTTAATTGTCTATCCGAAATACTACGGCCCAGGCAGGAAATTGGAAGTTGTCCAGCGAAGCTAATACCAAAAAATGACTTAAAAGCGAGGCGGTTAGACTGAAGCAGTTTATGATTGGACAATATGGAGGGTTTGATTACGAGAAATTCCATAAAGACTTTAGAAACGGATTCTATGGAATAGAGGCTTGTTCATTCACCACCGCAGAAGATATACAGTATTTAATCGAAGAATCCCGCAGCAAAGGATTTCAGGTTGGCGTACATTTTCCGTTCCGGGCTGACGCCACCAGGCTACGCGATCCCCTCTTCCTCTCCACAGACGGGCAGGTGCGTGAGGATGCCTACCAGCATGTCCGGGAAGAGCTGGATGTTCTGACAGCCCTTCAGCCGGAATATATTCTTTTTCATTATCCGAAACCTGTAATTCTGGACGAACGTGTGAATTGGACAGGATGGCGGTTTGGAGATTCCCGGGAGTTTATCTATGAATCTGAAATCACGCTGGAAGAGCTGATAATGCGCAGCGAGCAACTCTTTGAATGGCTGAACGCACAGAGCCTTCAGTATCAATTTGTCCCCGTATTGGAATTTGATGCATTAAACAGATATGTTTACGACAACGATTTTTTCGAGCAATTATTGATCCGGTACCCCCGGATTAAGCTCTGCCTGGATACTGCGAGGTTATTTCTGCAGGACAAGCTTGACCCGTATTTTGATGCCAGAGCCATCCTAAGAAAGTTTACCCGCTATGCAGGTCTGATCCACCTCTCCAATGTTCAGGTGAATGACAGCGTGCACAACAGCCACAATCCGGTTCTTCCAGAATTAAGCCCGCAAGACGGCTGGGCACCAATCGAGGATTATTTGCGGATTATCCGTGAGGAGAACAGTGACGTGAAAATCATGTTCGAGCACCGCTCCGACCTTATTTCAGAGGAACAATTGCAACGCTGTTATTTATGGGTTGACGGAATCCTGAACGGAGCACAGCAGCCGGACAGCGGGAACATTTCATTCTGATAGTCAACTCCAGACCCGAAAGAATATTTTTCTATGGACAAGGCCATGATACAATATGGAAATATGCGCTTGGCTTAATTTAACATTAGAGGAGTGAAGCATGTGTCTGTTGATGTGTATTTGAATTTCAATGGGAACTGCCGTGAAGCTGTAGAGTATTATGCTGCGGTGTTTGGTACAGAAGCTCCACAGATCATGACCTTTGGAGATTCGCCGCCAAACCCCGAGTATCCGCTTCCTGAAGAAGCCAAATCCTTGGTCATGCACTCCAGATTGAACATTGACGGCAGCAATGTAATGTTCTCTGATGTGTTTCCGGGCATGCCTTTTACGGTGGGGAACAATATCAGCCTCGCACTCGTATCCCGCGATGAAGAGCAGCTCAAATCCTGGCAGCCTGAAAGATAAATTCGGCATCGAATGGCAGATTAGCCACGAGAATGGCGAAGTCGGCAAGTAAGAATAATGCATGTTGATATCTAAAACAGAGAATATAGAATCCCGCTCGTTATTCGCAGGGTTCTCTATTCTTTTTTTGTGGGCAAGAAATCACATTTCTTGAAATAAAAAAACAAGCGGAGACGGTTGTTACAGCTTCGAGGGAAGTTAAAAATCTTTTTTATTAATGCGTTTACATACTAAACTATGGTTTAATTAAACTACCGCTACGCATTTATTCCACTGTAAAGGAGTCGAACCTATGGAAATTTCCTCTTTTTTGCTGCCCAAAGATCAGGTCGCATTTATTGCTTCCTCCATATCCATGCTGGAAGCTATGGAGCAGCTGGAACAGCATTATTATTCTGCGATACCCATCATTGACGATGAAGGCAAATATGTTGGCACCTTATCAGAGGGCGACTTGCTATGGAAGCTGAAGAACACAGCAGACCTCGGCTTTGAGAATATGCGTGAGGTTACCGTAAGCGAGATCCAGAGACATGTGCATAATGAAAGCGTGGAAATTCACGCCCAGATGGAGGATATGCTTACACTCGCCGCAGACCAGAACTTTGTGCCTGTCGTCGATGGCGCCGGAGTCTTCCTCGGTATTATCCGCCGCAAGGATATCATTGAATATTACACCCGGAATATAACTGATTAATTCGCGAATACCACCAAGGCCTCCCCCGCAGAAAGCGGTGGGAGGCCTTGGTGGTATTTTTGCTTATAATATCTCAAACACATTGGTCAGCCTTGTTAGTTCAAAGATCTTCAACACATTTGAATTCAAGGATTGCAGTCTGATCGTGCCGCCATTCTCCACGCATTTCTTATAAGAGCTGACAATCACCCCAAGCCCGGTGCTGTCGATAAACCGGCAGCCGCCGAAATCAAGCAGAAAACTTGAATACCCCGTGCTGATATAACTGCGGATATCTTCTCTAAACTTGCTTGCTTCTTCTACGGAAAACATCTCCGGCATTTCAATAATAATCTCGCTCATGTCATTTCCCCCTAATTATAAATTTCTCAACGAGGAATTCCAGCTCATTGGCCATGGCGCTGACCTCCTGGGCAGAAGAGACGAAATTGTTGACTGTCGCCGCTTGTTCCTCGGTTGCGCTGGATACACTTTCGCTGTTCATTGCCGCCAATTCCGAGATCGTGCCCATAGAGTCAATGAGCTTGATGATCTGATCCGAGGTGGCAACCTCGTCTTTGGTAATCTCCAGGATTTCCCGCACACTATCGTTAATCATCTCCACCGATTCAATGATATGGATAAATGCATGATCGGTTTCATTAACGATCCTCACTCCGCCCTCCACGGCTTCCGAGGCACCCCGCATCGAGTTCACAGCTTGCGCAATCCGGGAGACCATATCATGTACCAGCGATGAGATTTCGTTTGCCTGCCTGTGCGTTTCATCCGACAGCTTCCGTACCTCTCCGGCCACCACGTTGAAGCCGCGCCCGTGTTCTCCCGCTTTTGCAGCTTCGATGGCGGCATTCAGCGCCAATAAATTGGTCTGCTTGGCGATGGCATTAATGGTTCCGATAATAGTGGAAACCTTGCCGGACAACTTGCTCACAGTCTGCAGCTGCTCTTCTGTCTCCTTGGTGCTGCTGTTGATCGTATCCATCGCCTCAACCGTATTAATGACCTTGATTCTGCCATCCTGTGCTGCCCGGTTGGTGCTGTCCGCATTCAGGGAAGTCGCTGCCGCCTTGCTCTGAGCCAGCTGCACCAGACTGGAAAGCTGCACCAGAACCTGTGAGGCATTCACTACGGAACGGTTGTTATTCTCCGCACCTGCGGCAATTTCCTGAGTGCTGGAGCTGATTTCTTCAATCGACGCACTGATTTCCTCTGAAGAAGCCGCCATTTCTTCCGACATGGAGGTTAGAACCTCCGAGCCCGCCCTTACTTTCTCAATAATGGCTTCCTGCTTGTCAATCATTGCATTAAAGGAATCGCTTAGCGACTGCAGCTCATCCCCTGATGTGATGGCCGTATGTACTGTCAAATCACCATCACCAGCCTGAGCCATGGCTTTCTCCAGCTTCTTGATTGGACTGATGATATTCCGGGTGGTGAAGAAATACCCTGCAAGCAGAGCTACCAGAATGAAGGCAATAACAACGATCAGTGTCGTATTTCGGATCTCTGTTGCAGATGCCATGTATTCGCCGTAATTCGCAGTGGTCGCCACAACCCAGTTTCCTACAGGCTGAAAGGACACATACTTATAAACGCCTTCATAGGTATAAAAGCCATGGGAAGCTTTACCGCTTTTCATAATCTGTACAAGCGCATTTAATTCCTTATTGCTGTTGCCGTCCAGATTTTCTGTGAGAATCTTGCCTTTATCAGGATGATAAACCACAAGGCCTGTACGGTCGATCATATACCCGTATCCGCTCTCGCCAACTTTCACTTCGGCTACAGGCGCGGAAATGCTGTCAAAGACGATTGTCCCGATCAGTACACCCTTAATAACATTATTTTGACGCAGCGGATGGGCAATCGCGACGATATGCTGATTAGTTTCCCTGGAGGTGAGGACATCACTTATCGCCTCTTTCCCTTGAAGCGCCTGCTGAAAATACTCCCGGTCCTGCACATCCAGCTCCGGAGCTTCAGAACTGCTGGAAAGCAGCGCCTTGCCGTTCACATCCGCAACGATCAGCGATTCAAGCAGCTTGGCGTTGTCTTGCTGGATACCGGAAAGATAACTGAAAGACGTCTTTCTTTCTCCCTCCGAGGCTGGACTTGCGGCGAAATCGGCCAGTGTGCTATTTTTGCTGGCGATTTCAAGATAATTGCCTACCGCTTCAAGCTCGCTCTCAACAGACTTGGCGGCTGAACTTGTTGTTGTTCTTAATTCCTCTTCAATTGTCGTTTGCAGTGCATTTGCCGCCAGTTTGTAAGAGATGATACCGGAAACAAACAACGGCACGCTAATAATGAGGAACAATAAAATGCTGATTCTAACCTTTAAACTTAACTTCACCGAATTCTCCCCTTTTCCATTCACAGAAAACAGTCCTCAGAAGAGAACCTGTCAACTAGGACATACATTCTTGCTGATGTACATCGTATTTCGGATCATCTCCACACTATCCGAGAAGCAGCTGATCAAGTACAGCCCTCTTCCTCCGTCATCCAGCAGCTCGTCACTACTGATATCCTGCGGAATAACGAGATCCCGGCCGCCTTCTCCAGAGTCTTCGACCTGAAGCTTAAGCAGCTCATCTCTAAGCAAATACCGGATATAGATCGGCTTCGTGCAATCGCAGAGATTCCCGTGATAATATGCATTCGTAATAGCCTCAACCAGAATCAGACGGATATCAAAAGCATAGGCTTCCAAATCAAGCTCTTCGATAATTCCGTCAATAATTCCCTGTGTGTGCTCCAGTCCGTGAAGCAGCACTTCCTTATGTACAGCGTTCATAATTCACCCCTTGTCTCACTGGATATTCAGGCTCAGCCAGGTGCAGTCGTCCTGCAGACAAACGCCCGCAACCTTATCGTGCAAATATTCGTATTCACGGCCTAACTCTGCTTCTTCAAACAAAAGCTCCATACCGTCGCTATAGAAGCAGAAACGGTCACCCGATCCAAATGCAACAGCCTGCTGCTCAAATTCACTGTCGCTGAACATGCCCAGCGGAGCTCCTTTGACTGTTATTTGCTGGCCGGCCTGCGCTTTCGGCACATAGATGAATTCGTTGATTCCGGCCCCTGCTGCCTTAAGCACACTGGCGCCGAAATCGAGATGAAAGCAGCAGCCGGCAATATAATCCTCTCCCAGATACTGTCCCGCTTTCAGATTCAAATCCTTCAGAACCTGAACCGGCTCTTTTGAAGTGAGCAGACTGTCCAGGAACAGCACACGCAGCGCGGAGATGCTTAATGCGGCCGAAATGCCTTTGCCGGTGACGTCACCGATGATTCCGATGACCTGTTCATCATCAATTTTGTGAAAGATGAAGAAGTCGCCGCTGAGTGTTGTAGCAGGAATGTAGATCTTGTCCAGCACTGCCATATTCTCCAGAGGAAAAGCAACGGCATGACGGTGCTCTTGAAGCTTGACCGCCCGTTCAAGTTCCTTTTTGTTCTCCGTAATATCCCTTAATACCAATTGCAGAGCTACTTCTTCTTCATATACAATCGGCACGCCCGAGATCTCCAGATCAAAAATTTGTTTGTCATGCCGGATAAAACGCTGCTCGATCCGAAACCGGTCCTTCATGGAACCTTTGGTTTTTAGTTTTTTATGCTCCGTGCTGCTAAGCGGCTCCTCGTAAAAAAAATCATCGATGCCCTTACCAATCAGTTCCTTCTTCTTCCTGCCGAACATCTTCTCGGTTTGCTGATTTGCAAACAGAATCGTTCCCCCGCAGTAAACCAGAATGGCTTCAGGACAGAGATCAACCAGATCCCTGTAACGTTCTTCGCTTTCCCGGAGTCTTTGTTCGGAGCGGACCCGCTCGCTGACGTCATGAATAACGGTGTAGACACATGTCTTTCCTAACATTGTCATGATCCCCGTATGAATCTCCACCACTATCATCTGGCCTCCGGCCAACTGATGCCTGTCCATAAACACCTGGTTTCCCAGATATTCTCCGCCGGGCATCGCCTTATCCACGAAGTCCCGATCCCCAGCCTCACCCTCTGCATTCAAATCCGAGATATGAAGTTTTCTGAAATCACGGAGGCGGTAGCCATAGAAATCGCAGGCTGCCCTGTTCGCATCAACGATACTTCCGTCAGCCGGGTCAACCATCAAGGTAATTAAATGGTTATTCTCATAAATACAGCCATAATGCTCCATACACTGCTCAGGGCTGGGTGCACCATGCTGATTCTTGCAATGTTTGTCTGTTGCCATTTCTGATCCTCTATTCCCCTTCAGCCTTGAGTTACCATTATATTCATTCCCTCCCCATAAAACCGTGAATTCCGACACATTAAGACAAATAACCAAAAAAATAAACCCGGTCAGCGCCATGACATGCATGAGCGGCTGACCGGGCTTACCGGCAGTCCTTCCAACCAAACTACGATTCAAATACTTAAGATTACAGCTCCGTTAAAATAATCGTTCCCTGCGGAGTTATCGCCAGGGTGTGCTCGTATTGCGCCGACAAGCCACCGTCAATCGTCCGGGCTGTCCACCCGTCCGCATCTACCTTTGTCCGGTAGCTTCCGGTATTGAGCATCGGCTCAATGGTGAACACCATGCCTTCCTTGAGACGCGGTCCTTTGCCTGCAGGTCCGTAGTGAGGCACCTCCGGGGCTTCATGCATTTCGGAGCCGATGCCGTGCCCGATAAAATCACGGACGACTGAGAACCCGTTCGACTCGGCATACACCTGAATGGCATGGGCGACATCGCCGATCCGGTTGCCTGCAACTGCCTGCTCTATGCCCTTGAACAGTGACTCTTTGGTCGTTTCCAGCAGCTTCGCTGCCTGATCGCTGATGTTGCCTATCCCGTAGGACCACGCAGAGTCGGCCAGCCAGCCATTCAGGTTCACGACCATATCAATCGTTACAATGTCACCGTCTTTAAGCGGCTCATGTTTGGGAAAACCATGGCAGATTACATCGTTCACGGATGCGCAGGTTGCGTAAGGATATCCATGATACCCTTTTTGCTCAGGTGTTGCCCCTTGGGAAAGAATGAACTTCTCAGCAAACTGGTCAATTTCCCAGGTCGTAATTCCGGGTTTCAGCATTCCGGCGATTTGCCGGTGGCATTCAGCAAGAATCTTGCCGGCTGCACGCATTTTTTCGATCTCTTCCATCGATTTCATGATGATCATCACATTCGCCTCTTCTGTACAGAACGCATTACTCACTATAATGGCTCTTGGATATGTTATGGGTACTCTTTATATTATGTAAGAAAACCGCCGAAAATCCAAATTCATTCTTATCTTATGAAATTAACCGCGAATCGAGGTGGAAATTCTTCAACCCTCATTCCCCCACAAAACAAGGGAACCCATCCTCCGTGTTGCATTGGAGAACAGGTTCCTTTGTTAGTCAGTCATGGAAATTAAGCCCCGAGGTGACGGCCTTCACATAGCCGCTGCGGATAACAAAATCTCCGAAATGTTCGCCCGCCGCGCGTTCTTTAGCAAAGCGGTGAAGAATAGGCCCCAGCGTTTCAAGAATTTCATTCTCGTCGATATTTTCCTTGTACAATTTGTTCAGCCTGTCTCCGGTAAAGCCCGCACCCAGATACATATTATATCTGCCCGGAGCTTTGCCGATAAAGGCGATTTCCCCCAGTGCCGGTCTGGCACAGCCATTCGGGCAGCCGGTCATACGGATGACAATCTCTTCGTTGCGGAGGCCCGCTTCATCAATGATCAGCTCCAGCTTATCGAGCAGGAGGGGAAGATAACGTTCCGCTTCGGCCATGGCAAGACCACAGGTTGGCAAAGCTACACAGGACATAGCGCTGCGCCGCAGAGCGGTGTGCTGCGCTCCGTCGGTCAAACCGTATTGCCGGGCAAGTTCGTCCACCTTGCGTTTCTTCGAACTGCTCACATTGCCGATAATCAGATTCTGATTCGGCGTCAGACGGAAATCCCCGGTGTGTATCTTAGCGATCTCCCGCAGTCCGGTCATCAGCGGATACCCTTCCTGGTCCTGAATCCGCCCGCTTTGGATATACAACGTCAAATTCCATTTACCGTTGATGCCCTTCACCCAGCCGTAACGGTCGCCGTTATGGTCGAAATGGAACGCACGGGCAGTCTCCAGCTGCCAGCCCAGCCGATGATGCAGCTCGCCCGTAAACCAATCCAGGCCATGGCGGTCGATGGTATATTTGAAACGGGCATTTTTGCGGACGGAGCGGTTACCATAGTCACGCTGAATCGTGACCGTCTTCTCCGCCACATCAATCATCTGCTCCGGCCGGCAGAAGCCGATCACCCGCCCAAGCTGGGGATAGGTGTTCGTATCGCCGTGCGTCATGCCCATCCCGCCGCCAACCGAAACATTAAATCCTGTCAGCTTGCCTTCCTCCAGTACCGCGATGAAGCCAAGATCCTGGGAGAAGACATCGACGTCATTGGAGGGCGGCACTGCCAGACCGATTTTGAATTTGCGCGGCAGATAGACCGGACCGTAGATCGGTTCCACTTCTACGCCTTCCTTGCTGTCCACAACCTTCTCGCCGTCCAGCCAGATTTCATGGTATGCCGGAGTACGCGGGGATAGATGATCGCTGATCTTCCGGGCCCATTCATACACTTCAGCATGCGTTTCGGACTGATACGGATTCGGGGCGCTCATCACGTTGCGATTGACATCCCCGCAGGCTGCGAGTGTGGTCATCAGCGTATCGTTAATGGTCTTGATCGTCTTTTTCAGGTTCCATTTCAGCACACCGTGCATTTGAAACGCTTGTCGTGTCGTCAAACGGAGTGTGCCGTTGCCGTATTTATGGGCAAGCTCATCCATGACCAGCCACTGTGCCGCAGTAGCGACTCCGCCCGGAGCCACCACACGCAGCATGAACTGATAGGCCGGCTCCAGCTTGGAGCGCTCACGCTCACTGCGCAAATCCCGGTCATCCTGCATGTAGCTGCCATGAAATTTGAGCAGCCGGTTGTCATCCTCTGGCAGTCCTCCGGTTACCGGGTTGCGCAGTGTCTCCACAAGTGCACCCCGCAGGTAGTTGCTCTCGATTTTTATATGTTCAACATCACTAGGCGGGCCGCCAATCGGCTTCACCGCTGATTCATTATTCGCCATAGCTAAACCTCTCCTCCCTTAATACACATCGCGCTGATAACGCTGTTCCTGCTGCATGTGTTCCAGGTAAGCTGCTGCCTCTTCCGGGCTTAAGCCGCTCTCCCGCTGGATCACAGTGACCAGTGCGGAATGAACATCATGAGCCATATGCTTCTCGTCACCGCATACATACACATGTGCACCTTCCTGCAGCCAGGCATACAGCTCACGGCTCTGTTCCAAAATGCGGTGCTGTACATATACTTTCTCTTCTGTATCCCGGGAGAACGCAACATCCAGCTTGTTCAGCACGCCGTCCTTAAGCATTCTCTGCCAATCCGTCTGATAGAGGAAATCGGTCACGAAATGCCGGTCGCCGTAGAACAGCCAAGTTCTGCCGCTTGCGCCCTGCTCTTCCCGCTCTTCCAGGAAGGAACGGAATGGCGCTACCCCCGTACCCGGCCCGATCATAATCACAGGAACCTCGGAACTGGCCGGAAGTTTGAAATTCGGGTTGTTCTGAATATAGATCGGGAGGGTATCGCCCGGCTGTACCCGTTCAGCGCAATGGACCGAGCAGACGCCGTAACGGTCACGGCCATGTGACTCGTACCGCACCGCGCGAACCGTGAAATGAACCTCATCGGGGTTCGCATTATAGCTGCTAGCGATCGAATACAGTCTAGCGGGCAGCTTGCGCAGAATGGTTACAAAGCTGCGTGCAGGCACTTCCCATGGTGCGAAATCCTGGAGCAGATCCAGCAGATCACGTCCCTGGATATATGACTTCAGCTCCTGCTGATGATCCGGAGCAAGCAGCGCATGAAGCCCTGCCGATGCGGTCAATTGTGCCGCCTGTTCCAGTAGCGGCTTCGTCAGGACTGTAATTTCATAATGACGCAGCAACGCTTCACGCAGAGTGCCTTCCTCCCCCTTCTTATTAAGGGGAACAGATTCATCGCTATTCCAGCCCATAGCGGCAATAATATCCGCCACCAGCTGAGGATGATTCTCAGGGTACACTCCCAGCGAGTCGCCCGGCTCGAAGCTCAGATTGGAGCCGGCAAGCGACAGCTCCAGATGGCGGGTCTCGCGGTCAGAGCCGCGTCCGTTCAGATTAAGATTCTCCAGCACTTCAGCAAGGAAAGGATGGTTGCGTGAGTAGGCTGAATCCGGCGACTCCGCATGTTCAGCTGCCTGTACCGCTTCCCCGGCAATTGCCGGGGCATTCTGCGGACCGCCCAGTGAGCTGATGACCTGCTGGAACCATTCCGCTACTGGCTCATCGTAATCGAGATCACAATCAACGCGCGGGCTCAGACGCCGTCCGCCCAGCTCTTCGAGACGCTGATCGAAATCCTTGCCGGTCTGGCAAAAGAACTCATAGGAGGTGTCGCCGAGCGCCAGTACGGAATAACGCAGATGATCCAGTTGGGGCGCTCTCTTGCTATAGATAAATTCATGGAAGGCCCGGGCATTATCCGGCGGTTCGCCTTCGCCGTGCGTGCTGACCAGCAGCAGCAGATTCTCGACCTTCTTCAGACCATTCGGCTTGAAGCCGTTCATTGCCGACACGGTAACCTGGAAGCCCTGCTCCTCCAGCTTGCGGGACAGACTGGACGCCAGACGCTGGCAGTTGCCGGTCTGAGAACCGAACAGTACCGTCACTTCGCGGGAGATTTGCGGCTGTGCCGCCGGGGAGACGGCTGCCGCAATCCCCTCTGCTTGCAGCGGCGTGCCAGTGGAAACCGCTGCCGCATTTCCCTGCAAGGACAACGCGGACAAATATCCGCCGAGCCAGATCTGCTGCGTCTCTGTCAATGTCGGCAGAAGGCGGTTCAGAAGCTCAACCTGGTTCTCGTTAAATGGACTGTTCGTAACTTGTAGTTGCACCAATATCGACCTCTCCTTAACATGAAATCTAGTTCCCTCTTAACCTCATGTGATCAGGCTATCATAATTAGATGAAACGATCAACGAACTCTCTTTATCATAAAATTTGGTTTTATTAGTAATATTGTCTATAAAACGCGTAAAAGCTGCTTAAATCAGAGTAAATGACCCCGATTTAAGCAGCTTCATTACAATTAATGATAACTTGCATTAGATAAAATGATAATTAATATTCAGCTTTTGATTACTCATTCGCGATCTTACGGACATGGGTCTGCATTTGGAGAGGCGTTGTTCCTCCTTTGCGGCGCAGCAGAAGCATGAGCGGAAAACCAAACAGCACGATGATGGCAGCGACGACAAATACATCATTTACTCCCATTGTAAATGAGAGCAGGGTAATCGAATCGGAACTCGCTGCACCGGACTCAACGAGCTCTTTGGAGTGGATCACAGATCTGCTCGACAAGAGTGAAGTGAATACGGCGATGGCCAATGAGCTTAATACATTGCGCACCCAGTTGTTGATCGAAGTTGCATGACCTGACCATTCCACCGGAATCTCCTCCATGGATGCCGTGCTGCTTGGTACATTGGCCAGACCGATCCCCAGATTGCGCACGACCATCGCCCACAAAATAAAGTTGTGCGAAATATCCACATGCAGCCTGCTCAGCATAAACAAACCGGCAAAGATAAAAGTAATTCCTGCGGAAATCAGCTTCACCGGACCGAACTTGGGATACAGCTTACCCACAACCGGGCTTAACAATGCCAGCAGGATGGATGAAGGCAGCAGAATCAGTCCTGTTTTGAGCGTCGTGGCGCCTTGCACAGTCTGCAGGAAAAGCGGTGTTAAGTAAGTGCCGGCATACATCGCCACCGTTACCAGACTATAGATGCACAGCATAGCCGTGAACCGCCGGTTCTGAAATACGCGCAGATTCAGCAGCGGCACTTCCGTCCGCAATTCATGCAGGACAAACAAGAGGAGCAGAACGATTCCGGCAGCGATTAACAATAGAGTTCTCCAGGAACCCCAGCCCCAGCTGCTGCCTTGGCTAAAAGCAGTCAGAAGCGCAAGGCTGCCCGTCACCACCGTAATCAGCCCGGGTACATCGAATGACTTCGGTACATTCATCCGGTAGTAAGGGATCAACAGTTGGGTTAATATAATAGCCACAAGTCCCACCGGGATATTAATCAGGAACAGCCAGTGCCAGCTGGCATACTGCAGCAGCCAGCCGCTGAAGGTCGGCCCGATGGCCGGCGCAACCATTGCGGACAGCGACCACAGGCTGACGGCGAAGGGCCGGCGCTCAATCGGAATGACCTGAAAGATAATCGTCATCGTGCAGGCCATAATCAGTCCGCTGCATGAGCCTTGAAGCATCCGGAAAATGATCAGCATCAGCGGGTTACCCGATACGGCGCATAACAGGGAGAACAGTGTAAAGCCCGATAAAGCAAACAAATAAAGTCTCTTATAACTGAATCTGCCGCCAAGATAACCGGCCAAAGGTGCCGTTACACCTGTTGCCAGCATAAAGCCGGTAACCATCCACTGCATCGTGTGCAAGCCGGTATGGAAATGATTCATTAGTAGGGGAACAGCAATGTTAATCGTTGTGGTGCTTAAGACAGAGACAAAGTTCCCGAAGAATATGGCAATCATAATCGGCCAAAAAGGAACTTTGCCTCGTCGTTCCTGGTTCTCTCCCATGGCAGTTCCTCCTCATCATTATTTATATGTCTACTTTTACATATGTGAGTTAACTTAAATAATGTTATAATCGAATCTACAATATGTCAATGATGACATAGTAGTAATACTCCTAATGAAAACGGATTAATTTGGATTGGAGGAACTCATAGTAATGAATACTCTGTCTTACGGACTCCTTACCCTGCTGACTGCCAACTCGCTGTCCGGATACGAGTTATCGCAAAGCATTAAGCCGCTATGGCGGGCGGGCCATAGTCAGATTTATCCTCTGCTGGTGAGTATGGAGCAGAAGGGATACATTTCCTACGAGCGGATCGAGCAGTCAGATAAGCCGGATAAAAAAATATATACGATCACAGAAGCAGGACTTGAACAATTGCGGGAGTGGATTGAAACGCCGGCTGATCCTCCCGTGTTGCGGGACGAACTGCATTTCAAGCTGTACAGCCTGTGGCTCGCAAGGCCGGAGGAGGCAAAGGCGCTGCTGGTAAGGCGTGCGGAATTCTGCAGGAGTGAGCTGGACCGGTATAACCTCATGATTAAAGCTAATGAAGCCTTGTGTCAGGAGCGCGAAGAAACCCGCGAGCTTAAGGCAACGACTTTCGGGCGGTATTTGCTGCTGCGCAAGCGGGTTATGGATATGGAATCTTCTGTAGCCTTCTGCGAATGGGCCATCGGGGAACTTGAATCGAACGCCGGTCCGCTGGAATAAAGGTTCGATGTATTGCAGCAAATGATAAGTAAATCCCAAAGAAATAGGGTTGTCCATAGTCATAATAATGACTAATAGGACAACCCTATACTTAAAACCGGGGGTAAGAACAGTCACGCCTGTCCGGTGCCGCTGCCTTTCACCCGTCTTCTCTTGGCCGTGCTGCTCTTCACCTGATCGATAATCAGATGGATCACGATCAGGATGCCGCCGGCATTGATTGCCAGATCGGCCAAATTCATGATGCCGCCGCCTTCCCCGAATACAAGAAAATCCGTAACCTGATGAAAAATTACGCGGTCTATTGCATTGCCGATGGCACCGCCCACCAAAAATCCGCTGGCGGCTTCAAGCAAGGGCCCTCGCAGCACTCCTTTCCGCCGGTAATAAAAAATCGCGACTACAAATACTGCCGCAACAATCGAAAAATACTTCCCAAAACCCTGAAAAGAACTGAAGGCCGCACCACTGTTCTCATAATAAGTAAATTGCACGTAAGGGTTCCAGAACGGAATGGTCTCCCCCAGCTGCATGTTTAACCGCACCATCCATTTAGCACCCTGGTCCGCCAGTACCACCAATATTGAAATCAGGTAAAAAAGCATCTCTGTGCCCCTTTCACGTCTGTTAGAATCACTCAATTAACGGTTCATAAAGACAGCTTAACACAGAGCACCACCCGGATTCACCTTTGGGAGTACAGATAAGGAGAAATGTTACATTCGAAAGCGTAATGGTTAAACACTCTTAGATTATAAATCGTTTATTTGAGGGTGGGTGCCAAATGGAATACGTAGCGATATTCATCAAGCTGATCGCGGGTTTTATCGGGTTATGGGCAATGACGAGATTGCTGGGCAAGAAGGAGATCTCCGCTTTGACACCTTTTGACTTTATCTCTGCAGTGATTCTGGGTGATTTGGTCGGGAACACCATATATACACCAGAAAATTCCGTGCTGATGCTGATCTTTACACTGGCTGTTTGGACCGTATTATCCCTAATGTTCGAGAAGGTTACCCAGCGAATCCGCGCGCTCCGTAAACCGCTTGAGGGCGAACCGGAAATACTGATCCGTGACGGAGAGATCGATCTGGTCAAGCTGCGCAAGAACAGCCTTGACTTCGACCAGCTGCGGATGATGCTTCGGGCTAAGGATACTTTCTCTGTCAGTGAGGTCGCTTATGCCATCTATGAGACGAATGGTTCTTTGAGCATTATGAAAAAGCCGCAATTCGAGGCAGCCACCCGCGAGGACCTGGCTGTTGCCATACAGGAAACCACGCTGCCCCAGAGTATTATTGAGGACGGGATCATTCAGCGGCGTACGCTAAGCGAACTTGGCCATGACGAGGCCTGGTTGGACGGCGAGCTGCGTAAACTGGGATATTCAGGCCCGCAGGCTGTAGCTTATGCTGAAATCACTGAAGAAGGCGAGTTTGCCGTGCTCTCCTCGGTTTCCCACTAAAGAGGCCAAAAAGAGGATATGCCCGGTGTTCGGACATATCCCCACTCTATCAGAATCTTACTGAATGGTTTACCAGGCGTAGGCCTCCGGAGCCGGACGTCCCGGTCCCGGGAATATTTCATCCAGCTTCTTCAGCGTGACTTCATCCAGAACGATTTCAGTCACGCGCAGCGAATCCTCGAACTGTTCGATAGTTCTCGGTCCGATGATGGGCGCAGTCACGGCTGGATTCGCCAGCACCCACGCCAAAGCTACCTGGTCCTCATGCTCGCCAAGCTCCTTGCAGAGGGCAGAGAACTGCTCCAGCTGGCTGCGGTGCTGCTCCAGCTTGGCGGAGCGGGCGCTGCGCACGCCGGTCTTGGCCAGCGCGTTGCGGCCGAGGAGACCGCCCGCAAGCGGACTCCACGGGATGACGCCAAGGCCCAGTTCCTGCGATGCCGGCAGCACCTCAAGCTCCGGCGTCCGTTCGAGCAGATTGTACAGATGCTGCTCGGAGACAAGGCCCAGGAAGTGGCGCGCTTTCGCCTGCGCCTGAGCATGTGCAATATGCCAGCCGGCAAAGTTGCTGGAACCGATATAATCCGCCTTGCCCTGGGAGACCAGGATTTCAAAAGCACCCCATAACTCATCCCAGGAAACATTGCGGTCGATATGATGCATTTGATACAGCTCAATATGATCGGTCTGCAGACGTTTCAGCGAGCCCTCGAAATGTCGTCTGATCTTATAAGCGGATAAGCCCGAACCTGAATTGGGACCGTCCTGCTCATCAAGCATGTCATTGTAAACCTTGGTCGCCAGCACCACCTTCTCGCGCCGTCCGCCCCCCTGCTGAAACCAGCGTCCGATAATCTCTTCGGTCCAGCCGCGCCGTTCCTGGCCGCCATAGACATTCGCAGTATCAAAAAAGTTAATGCCCGCATCCAATGCGGCATCCATGATCCTGAAGGCGTCCTTCTCCTCGGTTTCCGGACCAAAATTCATCGTGCCGAGACATAACTGGCTGACCTTTAAACCCGATTTCCCCAAATAACTGTACTTCATCGCAATTCCTCCCTTTCATCCTGTAGGGTTGTCCGCATTCTCTCCCACTATAAGCCTTAGAGTCCACTATAAGGCAAGCCTTTTTCAAGAAAAAAACAGACCGTTTGTGCATGGCCTGTTCTAATAATTCTTTTATAAATAATCATTTCGATAAGTGCTGCTCCAAAATAATTCTCCTATTCCCCATCATGACCGCTGTCCGGAAACAGCACTTCTCCAGTTCCCTGTTCAATCGCTATGATTTCCTGCAGGGTAACCGACAGATCACCAGGGGGATAAGGTTTGGTCAAATACTTCTGGACATTGTTCATCAGACTTTTATCTGTTTTGTCCAGCGCCGAGGAAATAACTATCGGAACGTTCGCTGTCCGTTCATCATCCTTCAGCATGCGGATCAGGTCCCAGCCATCCAGTTCATCACCCAGCATCAGATCCACGACAATCGCCACAAAAGGTGTCTTCAGTGCCTGATCAAACGCCTGCTGCGGATGGTAATGATGTGTCACCCGGAAGCCTTTGCCCTTCAGTTCCTCCGACAGCAGCAGGGAAAGACTGTAATCATCCTCTACAATCATTACGTTCGGCTTCGTTTCCTTCTCCGAATTCCATTTATAAGGCTCATCTTCATGCCGGCTGCCGCTATGATTCAGAACCGGAAGACTGAACCATACAGTGGTGCCTTCACCTTCCACCGAATCAATGCCGATCGCACCCTTCTGCTTCTCAATGATTTCCTTGCAGATGGCCAGGCCTAGACCTGTTCCGCCGATCCGTTTGGATGCGCTGTTGTCTACCCGTCTGAATTTTTGGAACAAATGGCCGATCTGATTCTTAGGAATCCCCAGCCCGTGATCCTGGATCTCCACAATAATCCGCTCGGGTTCATTATGCAGCAGTACTTTGATCTCATTGCTGTTCGGTGAGAACTTAATCGCATTGCTAAGCAGGTTGGTCAGTACCTGGACAATCTTGTCCTTATCCACTTCCACCTCTGCATTCCGCGCTGCATCCTCCAGCAGAATATGGTGGGTGCCACTCAGTTTGTACTGGTCAATGACGCCGAGGACAAGCGAGCTCAGATTGACAGGCTCGGCATTGTACTGCTGGGTGCCTGATTCCATCCGCTGCAGATCCAGAAAATCATTGATCAGATCAGTCAGCCGGTGCGCCTCCCTATGAATGGTCTCCAGATATTTCAGCTGCTTCTCCGGCTTCATTGTTCTGGATAACAGCAGCTCTGTGAAGCCGAGCACACTGGATAACGGTGTCCGCAGCTCATGGCTGACCGTGCTGACCAGTTCGGATTTCATCAGATCCAGCTCATATTCCCGGGTAATGTTCCGGTGCACAAACAACGTCCCGAAGCGGATCTCGCGGCGGAATACCGGAATAGCATATACCTCCACATGTTTCATCGCTTCCGTGCCTATGGAATATTTGATCGTGCTAGAGTCAAAGAATGTTTCGGACATCGCCGTTTGGTAGAACAGCCGCAGATCGTCCTGCTCATTGGCCCTGTGGATGAAATGTTCTGTCCAGTCTTCCTTAAGGACTACTTCCCCTTCAGTCCATTCATCGTACCCGAACAGCTGGCCAAGGGCTTTATTCATCTGCAGCATCGTTCCGTCCATTTGGACAAACTGAATTCCTTCATTGACGTTATTGACAATGTCCCTGTTCAGCATCCGGCCATCTTCGATTTCTTCATACATGAACAGCCGCTCAATGGCCAGCGCCACCCGGTTCATCATGCCTTGAATCTCGTCGGTTTCTTCTTCGCCAAAGGAATGTCCGATCCGGGTACCGCAGAATACAGCCAGCACCTCATCATCAGCATTGACAACCGTTGTGTAGTAATCATAGGAATATATGCCTTCCGGAGAAATGCCCTGCTCCCGTAAGGATGCCGGACGTTTTGTAATATAGGATTTCTCCGTTTGCATGCGGAACAGCATATCATTATTATCACTATCAAGATAACGTTCCACATTCTCCAGAGGTACGCCTTTAACGACGGCAATTTTGTCTTTGACCATCAGGAAAAAGCTCGAGTCGAACGCATATTGCTCATTCATAAACCGGATAAACTTTTCGGCGAACTCCTGCTTGTCCAGAGTATAGGTAATGTCATGGTTGAGCTGATTGCTCCGCTCCAGCAGAATCTTGGTTTGTTCCGTCTTTTTCAGGGTATCCGCCAGCTCCTGCTGCACACTTTTCATGGAAGAAATATTGTTGGCGATGAGAATGTACTGGTAGACATGGCCTTCATCATTCAGATAAGGCATCGCCGTCAAATGCAGCCAGATCACCGAACCGTCCTTGGCCCGAATCTGAATCTCGTCGCTCCATACCCCGCCCGTGGTCAGCTTGCGGAGAATTTGCTGCGCCTGATCACCTGAAATATTATAAAGCTCGAACAGCCTGAAGGTGTAACCGATGATCTCCGGGTTCTTATACCCCGTATACTCGCTCAGATTTTCATTAGCATAGGTGAATACGCCTTTGTTCGAAAGAATGGCGACTGCAGAGGACTGATCCAACGCCTTCATCATGCTCTCGATCTCGCTTAAAGACCGTTCCAGCTTAAACTGCTGATCCTGAAGCTCATTCTGCTGCGCATGCAGTTCTTCGTTCTGCATCGTCAGCTCTTCTTCCTTGTCCTGTATGCTTCTCGCCATATTCAGGAATGCTTCATAGAGCCGGCCGATTTCATCCTGCCTCTGAAGCTTGCTTAGCAATACAGACCGGCCTTCCGCAAGCGAAATAGTTGCCTCTTCCAGCTTCACGATCGGATCAATAAGAACCTTCAGAATCCTCCAGATCATCAGGGTGAACAGAAGCAGCAGGAAGCTGCTTAATACGAATGCTGCAATGGTAAACCTATTAGCTTGCTTAATGGAGTCGGCAGCCATTTCGTTCAATTGTGCATCTGAGCGCGCTTTGTATTGCTTCGTGTATGAAAGAAATTCGTTTACCGCCTGGGTGTTGCCATCCTGTGCCAACGCCCGCAGCGCAACATAATTATCTTGCTCGACCAGAGCGATCGCCTTAGGCAGCGTAACTTTTTGATAATTTTGACTGTATGCCGTCAATTGGTCCTTGAACTGCGATTCTTCCGGGGACAGCTTCAGCAGGGAATACGTATTAAGGACTTCCCCCAGCTTCTGCAGCGCTTCATAAGCGAGCTTCAGCTCATTATCATTTTTCAGCGCCGTGTAGCCTCTGACCCGAAAAAAAACATCATTCAGCGTCGTTGCCAGTTCATCGATCGTCTCCGCCTTGTTCTGCAGCACTTCCCGGTCATGGCTCAACTTGTTCTGCTGAGAAGTTATATAGAAGAACAAGAGCAGGCCAGTCAGTGCGATGAGAACAAATAAGCCTGAAATAATGCGGAAATATTTATCTTTGATGCTCAAATTAACGAATTTTTTTCTTTTCACCAAGAATACCCTCCACGATCTGCAGGAGCTCTGTCGGACTAAACGGCTTAGGCATGAAATAACGCGCGCCCGCCTCCCTGGCTCTGCTCCGGTCTATTTCCTGCGCCTTGGCGGTCAGCATCATTATCGGCGTGGAGTTCTTCATGTCCTCGTCCAATTCAGACAAAACTTCTATGCCGGTCATTTCCGGCATCATATAGTCCAATATCACCAGATCGTAGAGATCATCCGATAGCTTGGCAAGCGCCTCAACCCCATTTTCAGCGGTACGGATCTCCACATCTTCAAGTTCCTCCAGTGTATCTTCAATCAGCATGCGCAGAACATCTTCATCATCTACTACAAGTACTTTTTGCATCTTTCTCTCTCACCTTTCAATGTACCCTAAACCATTATCAGCGTTTCAGCGCTAAATGTTTCAGAACAAAAATCTGTGGGCCAGCCGTTCAATTCTTATGAGCAGCTCCGGCAAGTGAAACGGCTTAATAACATAATCATCTGCGCCCATTTGCAGGGCATGTATGATATCCCGCTGGTCGTTCCGCCCGGTCAGCATGATCACGAGAATATTCACTTCCGGATAACTGCCGCGGATCCGCTCAAGCACCTCCAGCCCATCCAGCTCCGGCATAATGCCATCAAGCAGGATGATAAATTTCTCCTCGGAAGCATACCAATCCGACTGGAGAAACTGCGGGCCGTTAGAATAGCTGCTTACTTTCACTTTGGCAATGCTCTCCGGCTCCCATGCTTGGAACTGATGGGTCACTATTCTGCGGATCAGCGGATCATCGTCGACGATGATGACATTCAGAACCGACTCCAGCTTGCCTGCCGGCAAATGCTCGTCATACAATGTGGTCTGGTTTCTGCCGGCATGTTTGCTGGCATACAGCGCCTGATCCGCTTCGTCAATAAGTTTATCGGCATTGAGATGAGATTCCGTTACCTCTGTGATCCCGGCGGAGAAGGAAACATTAAATCGTTCATTTTTGGCCCAAAACTCTTTCAAGGAAAACTGCTGCTGAATCCGTTCGATGACAAGCATGGCCGATGCGGCATCGGTATTGGGCATGAACAGGGCAAACTCTTCACCGCCATAGCGGCAGAATGTATCCTCCACCCGGATGGATTTCAGCACCAGCTCGGAAAAAGTCTGGAGTACCTCATCTCCGACCAGATGGCCGTAGCTGTCATTCACATGTTTAAAGTAATCCAGATCCATAAGCGCAAGCGAAAACGTCCGCTCGGTCCGCCTGAAATCGGAGATCAGCTGCTTCATCGTTTGATTAAAATATTTGCGGTTAAATGCCCCGGTCAGCTCATCCACGATTATGGATTTTTGCCATTCAAGCTTCAGCTCAAAGCGGTTCTTAATGAGTACCAGGAACAAATCAATATCTACAGGCTTCGGGATATAATCCATCACACCCAGCGAATAGGCATACATCTGCACATCCTTGGAATGTTCACCGCTGACGATAATAATCGGAATACGCTCTTTCTTCGCCTTGCCGATGATTTGTTTCAGGACATCAATCCCGCTCTGATCGGGCAGCAGGATATCCAGCAGGATCATGTCCGGCTTGCTTTCATAAAAAATTTTGAGTCCCCGTTCGGCGGATAATGCAATACTCACAAAATAGGACTGCTTCTCCAGCGATTCCCTTAAAAAGGCTACCAGCTCTACATCATCATCAATGAGCAGAATTTCATATTGCTTCTTGCCGTCAGGCAACATTGCCGCTTGCAACCCCGGGACAGGTATTGCTCCATTCATCAATTGCTTATCAAAAAGCCCCAGCAAAGGATACAAATAATCCCCCCACTCGGCCTCTGTCCAATTTTTATAAGATTCATCCGAGAAATAAAGCAATGTGCTGCCGGCATACTCCTCCACCAGGTGAAGGCCTACCGTTCCGGCCGTGCCCTTCAAATTATGCAAAAAGCGGTAGATTTCCTTTTCCTCGACGTCTGGCTGTTCCGACCACTTTTGCAGGGTTTGCCTGGTACGCTGCTCAACCAGCTCTTTGTATTTTCTCGTTGTCATAGTTACTCCTTCAGACGATCATGTCAATCTATCAGTTGATCATATATTTTTAACACTGTCAACTGTATTCTAATGAAATTAGGGCATAAGATCAAATTTCTGATCAGACTGACAAAAAACCTTTGGTTGATGACTGCAACATCATTTGCAATAATAATTGCAACGGTTCATTCCGTTAATGCGGCGGATGAACAGAGAATAGATAAATAGGAGGCTTTTTCATTGAAGGGGATTATAACAGTACTGGGAAAAGACAAAGTAGGGATTATCGCCAAAGTCTGTACCTACCTTGCAGGCCACAATCTGAACATTCTCGACATTTCGCAGACGATTGTGCAGGACTATTTCAACATGATGATGATTGTGGATATTTCCGCACCAAGCAAGTCCTTTGAAGAGATTGTGGAGGACCTGCAGCAGGTGGGCGAAGAAATCGGCGTTGAAATCAAGCTCCAGCACGAGGACATTTTCAATATTATGCACCGAATCTAGCTAGCAGCGAAAGGAAGAGATAGGGATGATTTCACTTGTGGAAGTGCAGGAAACGAATAAAATGATCCGCGAAATGAATCTGGATGTCCGCACCATTACGATGGGGATCAGCCTGATGGACTGTGCCCATACAGATTTGCGGGTGTTTAACCAGAATGTATACGACAAAATCACCCGGTCCGCCGAAAAGCTGGTGAAGACCGGTGAGGATCTGGAACGGCAATTCGGCGTACCGATTGTCAATAAACGGATCTCCGTCACCCCGATCTCCATTGCAGCCGGTTCCGTGCATACGGATACGTATGTGCCGGTTGCCGAAATTCTGGACAAGGCGGCCAAAGAGGTGGGCGTCAACTTTATCGGCGGCTTCTCGGCGCTTGTGCAGAAAGGCTGCACCAAAGGCGACCGGATTCTGATCGACAGCATCCCTGAAGCGCTGGCTGTGACGGAAAGAGTCTGTTCCTCTGTGAATGTAGGCTCCTCGCGCAGCGGGATCAATATGGATGCCGTGAAGCTGATGGGCGACATCATCCTCCAGACAGCGGAACGCACCAAGGACCGTGATTCCATCGGCTGCGCCAAGCTGGTTGTCTTCTGCAACGCCGTTGAGGACAACCCCTTCATGGCCGGAGCATTTCACGGCGTGGGCGAGCGGGAATGCGTGATTAACGTTGGGGTCAGCGGCCCTGGTGTAATCAAGCGCGCGCTGGAAGAAGTAAAGGGCCAGGACTTTGAAACGCTGTGCGAGACGATCAAACGAACCGCCTTCAAGGTGACCCGTGTAGGACAGCTTGTTGCACAGGAAGCCTCCAAACGGCTGGATGTGCCGTTCGGCATCATTGATCTGTCGCTGGCACCCACCCCTTTGGTCGGTGACTCCATCGCCGAGATTTTCCAGGTCATGGGCCTCGAGGAAGCCGGAGCACCCGGCACCACGGCTGCACTCGCCATCCTGAACGACAACGTCAAAAAAGGCGGCGTCATGGCCTCCTCTTATGTCGGCGGACTTAGCGGCGCGTTTATCCCGGTCAGTGAAGACCATGGCATGATCCAGGCTGTTCAGCGCGGTGCGCTGACGCTGGAGAAGCTTGAAGCGATGACCTGCGTCTGCTCCGTCGGCCTCGACATGATTGCCATTCCGGGCAGCACCAGCAAAGAAACCCTCTCCGGCATTATCGCTGATGAAGCCGCAATCGGCATGGTCAATAACAAGACAACCGCCGTACGCCTCATCCCGGTTATCGGCAAGGAAGTCGGCGAGATGGTCGAATTTGGCGGTCTGCTCGGCTACGCCCCGGTGATGGCCGTGAATCCTTTTAACTGCGCAGGGTTCGTGAACCGGGGCGGACGTATTCCCGCTCCAATCCACAGCTTCAAGAACTAATATGTGCACAAAAGCGCCGCCTCACCTTATTAGGTGGGCGGCGCTCTTTTTGTAAACCAACCGGGTGATAGAACAGCCCGCGCCTTAGAAGACATGACCCAGCTTTTCCGGTCCTACAACCAGATAGAAGCTCTGAATCTGCTCCCCTGCCCGGTCCAGCACCAGACATAGCACGGCTTTAACCTCGCCATCCTGCCTGAATACCAGTTGATCTTCACCGTTAACCGTTTCTACAGACGGCTCCGATTCCCGCAGCCGGTTCAGCACCCGGCGCGAAGTCAGCAGTGCCAGCACTCCCTTGCGGCCAACCATCGGCCTAAGGATCGTATGGACATCCTGGCCGCCGCCATCGGCAACAAGCACGGGATGATCGGACAGCAGTTCCAGCATCGCACTGACATCATAAGCGGTAAAAGCCTCGGTAAAGCGCCGCAGCAGGCCAGATCTCGCCGTTCCCGTCCCGGGCTCGGCCATGGTTGCAGAAGGTTCGGCCTGAAGTGTGCGCTTGGCCCGGCTAAAGATTTGCCGGCAATTGGCTTCCGCTTTGCCCAGCATCTCTGCGATATCCCCATAATCGTACTGAAAGGCCTCGCGCAGTACAAATACCGCCCGTTCAGTGGGCGACAGCCGCTCAAGCAGCACCAGAAACGCATACGACAGCGTATCCTTACGTTCCGCTGCTGCCTCAGGTCCGTCATAAGGTTCGCTTACCGGCTCAGGCAGCCACTCGCCGATGTAAGTCTCTCTACGGCTGCGCGCCGAGTTCAGCATATTCAGGCAGCGGTTGGTAATGCCTTTTGCCACATAGGCCTTCATATTGTGAATGCCGGTCCGGTCACGCCGCTGCAGCTCGGCGAAGCAATCCTGCACCGCATCCTCCGCATCAACCGCTGTTCCGAGCATCCGGTAAGCGATGGAGAAGGCGTAAGCCTTGTAACTGAGAAACAGCTCCTCCATCCCCGGTGCTTGAGATGCAGTTAACCTTGTGCCGGCCTCGTTGCTTTGTGGTTTCAATGGCACTCCTCCTACTCCTGAATTTATCCTCAGCGATTTAGAGGCTAGCTCCCGGATACATTCCTGTAGAAATGGCTAACCGGTTCCAGCAATTGATCGTATTGATCGCCATAATCCAATCAACAAATTCTTCTTCGCTGAAATGCTCCCGGACCTTCTCATATACATCGTGGGGCACGCCGGCTTCACTGATATTTGTGACAGCTTCGGCAAGCTCAAGCAAAGCTCTCTCTTTATCCGTAAAGATCGGCGCCTCGCGCCATACCGTAACCAGCAGCAGTTTATCCTGATAATCCCCCAGCTTCAGCAAATCCTTGGCGTGCATATCCAGGCAGAAGGCGCAGCCGTTCAGCTGGGATACCCGTATTTTGACCAGTTCAGTCAGGAGCTTATCGCTGCCCCGGCCTGCGGTATGCTGCTCCAGCGACATCATTGCCCGGAAAGCGGGCGCGTTCACTGCTCTGTAATTGAATCTCAAACTCATCATAATCTCCTCCTCAATGTGTTTACAATACTGTAGACAACCGGGCGGATTATTTTGTGACAACTATTTCAATATATTTGTTCAAGTTATGCTGCTGCTCGCTTGTCTCTTCTTGCCGTGATCAGCCGCCAGCCGGTAAGCAGTGCCGAGACCAGGCAAATTGCCGAGGAAGTCATAAATACAACATGCATCCCCGAGAGAAAAATATCCGGACGGCCCGGAACCAGATCGGTTACCCGATGCCCTGCCTTGCTGCTCATCACATTAAACAGGATGGAGGTGGCGATGGTGATCCCGACAACCATGCCCACATTGCGGACCAGCGAGTTGACGCTGCCTGCGGAACCGAGCTGTGTCCGCGGCACCTTGGACATGATGAGTGAATTGTTGGGCGATTGGAACAAGCCGCTGCCGACACCGAGCATCGCGATCCACAATCCGACCAATAGCACAGAGCTTCCGTCATGCAGCCGGGCCAGCCCAAACTGGGCGATAACCATCACGATTAGTCCGGCAAAGGTCAGGAGCTCGGAACCGATCTTATCGGACAAGGCTCCGCTGACCGGCGAAACCACCACCATGCAGATCGGAAACAGCATAAGCAGAAATCCGGCATAAAAAGGCGACAGATTCAGCATGTTCTGCGCATAGAACGGGGCAATGATGTTGAAGCAAAAGTTAGCCACGAACACAAGAAATGCACACAAAATGCTGAGTGAGAATAAGGGGTTCTTGAACAGCGAAAGCTGCAGCAGCGGCTCCGTGCGGCGCAATTCTACGGTAATAAAAGCAATAAATGCAGCAACTGCGATGATCAGCGCCGTGAGGATGCGGGCATCCCCATAGCAAAGCTGCTGCCCGAGCAGCAGTCCGGCAAACAGCGTTAGGATAAACACCGCGAACAGCATGCTTCCGGGAATGTCGATTTTCGATTTTACCCGTACCAGATCCTTAGGCAGAACCTTCCATCCAAGCACAACGGCAATCAGGCCAATCGGAAGGTTTACCCAGAAAATATATTCCCAGCCCAGTGTTGAAACAATAATCCCGCCCAGACTCGGTCCGGCGATACTCCCCAGCGATACGAAGGTGCCGATAAGCCCCAGCGCTTTGCCCCGCTCTGTAGCCGGGAAAATATCCGTCACAATCCCCTGGCTGTTCGCCATGGTCATGGAGGCCCCGATCGCCTGAATCACACGCGATATTATAAGGAAAGGCAGACTTGTGCTCAGCCCGCAGAGCAGCGAGCCGACGATAAAGACGATCGTGCCGATTTTGAAAATCCGGATCTTGCCGAGCATATCTCCAAGCTTCCCGAAGAGCAGGATGACTGCGCAAATAGCCATCAGATACCCTGTCGTTACCCATTCGACCTGAGCTACCGGCAGGTTCAGCTGCTTCACCAGCACGGGCAAAGCAATATTGACAATACTTCCGTCGAGCGTTGACATAAAGGTAAAAAGATTTAAGACGATCAGGATAATCCAGCGTTTCTTCTGGATGGCGGCATCATCCTGATAGGTTGCGGCAATGGAACTCATAACTAACACCCTCTTGAATCAGTTTTTAGAGATAGTTGCATGCGCAACTATCTGGCATTCCCCAGTGTACCGTAAACTAGTTGCGCACGCAACGACTTTGTTGTAATATTTTGAGCAGATAAAGGGTTGCAACAGCATTAAACCTAAAGAGGTGTCATTTTTGAAAAAAGAACCGATTGGCAAGTTGATTTCCAACCTTCAGCGTCAAAACCAGAAATATTTAGCCCGGGAGTTGGCTCCTTATGGGATCGGCGGCGGCGGGCAGCACAGCTTTCTTAAGCTGATCCTTGGCCATCCTGGAATTACCCAGGATCAAATGACAAATGAGATGAAGTTCGATAAAGCAACAACCGCCCGGTCCGTCAAACATCTTGAGCATTTGGGTTATATCGAACGGAGAACCGATCCGAAAGACCGCCGCTCTTCGCTCCTGTATCCGACCGCTAAGTCACTTGAGTTCGCACCGGTATTTCAAGCTATAATGGATGAACTTAACCGCAAGCTTTCGGCCAATTTAACGGAGGAGGAAGCAGATCTATTGGTTACTCTGCTCCAAAAGATCAGCATAAATTCCGGAGAGTTGTGATTCGGGGAGGGGGAGGATTGGATGGTCCAGGGCAAAGGACTGGGCTTGTCCGATCAACTGCTAAATGAGGAAGCAGTCGCCACGCTGCCCTGTCCTCAGAACTCATTATCTCGCCCACGCCAGCCTCTATTTCAGACTAATGCCCTCCAGAATGCAGTCCCAAGTCTCATTATCCCCGGCCCGGTTCGGAATGCTCAGTGAACTGATGCCGGGTAGTCCCCATTCGTTATCGATCACAGACTCCAGTCCGTCCACTCCGTTTACGATCAGAATATGGAAGGTTCCCAAAGTTAACGAGCCCAGCGTTTTTTGAAGCTGCTGTGACTCTTCATAAGTACTTCCCCAGCGGATGAACAACGCCTTCCGGCTGACAATCAGCTGATCCAGCAAGCGCTGGCTGCGCATGTCGATTTTATCCTTAAAGCCCGGATACACGGAGCCCCACTCCTGCTCCTCAAGAATAGGAAAATCATGAACGGAAATCACATAATAATAGTAATCTTTTATCAAATACGATCGGACCGGCATCACAACTTCATTCTCCACAAAGACATCGTCCCCTTCGTCCGGCACCTCATCCGGCAGCTCCATGTATTCCGGGAATCGTCGGCTGAGCAGCAGGTTCACATCTGTATGGGATAACGAAACAACCCAGTCAAGAGGCGATGAAAAAGTCCTCAAACCCCTTCTGCGCAAATGCGCCGCCGGTTCGCAAGAACTTCCTAGGCATACAATGCAATCATAAGCCCCCTTGATCTCCTCAAACCTCATCTGTCCTCACCTCTATCCTGTTTTTGTATTATTTAATGCCCTTGAGCCAAAAATGCTTGGATGCTAGATTAGGAATGTTTTGCCCATTCATAAAAAACAAGTTAAAATGTAAACCAATATGAAAAAATAATGAACTTTCAGAAAGGAAGCAAGGCTCATGTCGATTGTAAGTGTAAAAGAACATTTCCGTACCTTTAACAAAGAGCAGGATGTACTGGAGTTCGCCACTTCCAGCGCTACCGTAGAAATGGCGGCGGCGACGATTGGGGTAATTCCTGCCCGTATAGCCAAAACCTTGTCCTTCCGCGGGGTAAATGACGATGCCATTCTAGTCGTTGCTGCAGGAGATGCCAAGGTCGACAACAAGAAATTCAGAGAAGTCTTCGGTTTCAAGGCGAGAATGCTCAGTCCCGATGAAGTTCTGGAGCAGACGGGTCATGAGATCGGAGGGGTTTGTCCATTCGGCCTCGCCCGGGAGCTTAAAGTTTATCTGGATATTTCCATGCAGCGCTTCGATACGCTGTTTCCGGCCTGTGGCAGCACCAATTCTGCGATTGAGCTGACCTGTGATGAATTAGCCCTGTACTCTACAAGTACGGACTGGGTGGACGTATGCAAAGACTGGGATGAGCCGCCACTGCCCGGGGACGGACAAGCTTTATGAAGATAAATCCGGCCAAGGGCCACACATCGCCATCGCAGCCAAAAGAACGGTTTCCGCTGTCACTTCTCTGTCTTACCCTTGGCGCATTTGCGATTGGCATGACCGAGTTTATCATCATGGGGCTTCTGCCCAATGTTGCGCATGACCTCGGGGTAACCATACCGCAAGCCGGACAGCTTATTACCAGCTATGCGCTTGGTGTAGCCATCGGCGCACCTATTCTGACTATCTTTACGCACCGGTTGCCGCAGAAGCAGCTGCTCGTCATTCTGATGTGCATTTTTATATTCGGCAACGCTGTGTCGGTGATTGCGCCTACCTACACGTTGCTGATTATCGCCCGCATTCTTACCGCCTTCGCGCACGGGACCTTCCTGGGGGTAGGCACAATCATTGCCGCCAGATTGGTAAGGCCGGAGAAACGGGCCGGGGCCGTATCAGTCGTGCTTGCGGGCTTGACCGTCGCTAATATTATCGGAGTGCCGTTCGGCACCTTTATCGGCCAGCAGCTCGGCTGGCGGGCCTCCTTCGGGGCTATTACCGTGCTGGGCATCGTCTCATTGTTCGGTATTATCCGGTTTATTCCCGTGATTGTCCAGGAGCAGACTGCCAATCTCCGCGAACAGGTGCGCGGTCTGGTGAATCCGAAGGTGCTGCTGATTCTGCTCACCGGAGCGCTGGGCTGCGGCAGCCTGTTCTCGCTCTTCACTTACATCACGCCAATGCTGGAGAACATTACCGGCTTTGCCGAACATCATGTCACCTGGATTCTCGTGCTGTTCGGAGTTGGCGTCACCATCGGAAATATTGCCGGCGGCAAGCTGGCTGACTGGAAACTCATGCCGTCACTGATGGTTAACTTCGGTGTGCTCGCACTGATTATCTCTATGTTCACGCTGACGCTGCACAATCCGGTGCTTACCATTATTAATATCTTTCTTTGGGGAATCGCGGCGTTCGGCATTATGCCCGGCATCCAGCTGCGGATCATGAACCTGGCCCATAAAGCGCCGCTGCTGGCCACAACCTCAAGCCATTCCGCTCTTAATCTGGGGAATGCGGCAGGTGCTTATCTCGGCGGGGTCACCATCAATTCATTCGGCCTATCCTCCATTCCCTGGCTTGCCGCTCTCCTTGCAGTACTGGCCTTGGCCGGTGCTTGGCTTAGCTACCTGTCAACGAGCGGCCGTGCCGGAGCCGTTGTTTCCGGCGATATACCCGCCGCTCCGTAAGGAGAAGCGGGGGAATATTCTTTTGGGTTAGACGAAATGGTTTGGACAACACAGAAGGCCGGATTTCCCTGATGGGAACTCCGGCCTTCTGTCTGTTCGGGTGCTACGGGCAGCGGAAGCATTTTTCACCAGAATACGAGCAATTACAAGCTGATGAGAGTACTGACAGCGGCTGATCAACCTGGAACGTAGCACTAACGTAGCACTGTACTCATAGCTGCTAATCAACCTGGAACGTAGCACTGTACTCATAGCTGCTAATCAACCTGGAAGTAGCACTGTACTCATAGTTGCCTACTTTCTACAATGTTTTCTATCCTTACGGACTCAGATGCAGCTATTGTGGAAAAACAAGATGATTAATCCACAAGCGGACTCAGGTGCAGCTATTCCATCGATTATAGCCATGATCCGCATCAAGATCAGCATATAACGTCACTGGAGTCCGAAAGTCCAAAAAAACACACGATCTATCTTAAATAAGGACGCTGGGGTCCGAAAGCTTGTTTATACAACACTAGAGCTGCTAAGTCCACTCACTCGAAACCAAATGTCTAATTGCACTCCACCCGTAATCTCCTTACATACGTCATCCTTTACGTTTACGTCACTTTAACTCTCAGTCAACACCAGAACATCGCCTTACTCCATCCTTTACTCCCTATCCACTCCCCCCAACCGTCCTTTCCATGACCCCGACCGCCAAAGCTCGCTATTCCGCCGTATCGCCCATTTGCTCCGCCTCTCTGCTTTTCACGATCACGTTGACTTCTTGGGTGATCTGATCCCCGCCCTGCCTTTTCCATTCCGCCACAAAAGTATCAAAGCTGCTCACCGGCGTATCACCGACGATAATGTTCAGGAAGGTCTCGCTCTCCAGCTTCTGCAGCGCCGGCCATACACTCTGCATATGGGTTGTGCTGCCATAAAAAACGCTGCGCACGCCTTCAATAGCCGTCGTGGACAATACGGCTGCCCCGTATTTGTAAGAATTGGCTGCTTTCCAGCCCTCCAAATTCTTCTTCGGCTGCTCCTCCTCGGCGAGCCACCGCTCATAGATGACCCTGGTATCCGGGTCTAGCAGATTCGGGTCGATCTTGCCGTGCAGCGCCTGCTGAATGTCCGCATAATGCTTCTCAATAGCGCCGGAATAATCAATCAGCAGATCAAACGGGTAATATGCACGCGGCTGAATGCCGGTCTGCGCCGAGAAGTCATCCAGTTTCTTGACTTCCTCCGTGTTGGGGTCCCGTCTTCTCTCCAGCCGGGTGAAGACGTTGAGCAACTTCATAACGGCTTCGGGATGCTCATACCCTTTGCGGACGACCAGATAGCGGTCAGTTACCGGCGCCATATGCGCGGCGAATTTGCCTGCGCTGTCCAGCGGCGCGGCATAGGCCCGCCATTCCGCCTTTGTATCAAGCGCCACTGCCTCTGACAGCGGATAGTAGGGCATCCACCACGGGCCGAAGAACATCCCCGCATTGCCGGAGATAATCGGCTCCTGCGTTTCTTTATACAGCGCAAATTCAGGGTCGATTAGGCCGCGTTTGTACCAGTCGGCCAGCTTGGCTAACGCTTCTTTGGTTTCCGGTGCAACTGACCCGTAAACAATCTCGCCGCTGCCCGTTCTGATCCAGTTGGTAGGAAAAGCGTGAAAGGCGCTGAACACGGAGTCCAGGCCATTCACATGCGGCTTGGTTCCGTACACGATATTTTTGTAGGCGCTAAGCCCCAGCGTATCCCGTTTACCATTGCCATCAGGGTCCCTTTCAACAAACGCCTTCGCAATGGCTTCAATATCCTCAAAGGTCCGCGGAGCCGGAAGCTCCAGCTTGTCGAGCCAATCCTGACGGATCCAGAGCAGAGACAGGGAATCCGCATTGATCGCCACATTCGGCAGCCCGTACAGCTTGCCGCCCCGGGAGGCATCGCCAAGCGCCTCGCCTTTGGTCGAATCATACATATCCTTGATCAGCTCTGAGCCATATTGCTCGTATGTTCCGGTCAGATCCGCAATCATATCGCTGTCGATCAATTTTTTTAATTGATCCCTGTCCACCACCACGGCATCGGGCAAATCATTGCTGTCGATGGCCAGCTGCACTTTTTGATTAAACGGCTCCTCGCCTTTCGCCTCCCAGGAGTGGATAACCCTGATGTTCGTGAGGCTCTCCAGATACCGGGAAATCGGGTTATTGTCATTGCTGTCGCCGGTGTTCAGCCGGGAATCAGGCACTTTGAACCCTACGCGCATTACGACCGGGTCTTCATATCTGCCATAAGCAGCAGTTTCGGCGGCACCGCCGCCCGGTTCGCTTCCTGCGGAATCCGACGGCCCCCTGCTGCCTTGGCATGCCGGCAGACAAAGCAGCAGCAAGGCGGAGATGTAAACAGTAAGCCTCTTCGTCAAGTCCTCATCCCCTCCGCACGGTATTCACTCGGCAGCTTACCGACCCGATCCCGGAACAGCCTGCTGAAATAACGGTCATCCTCAAAGCCTGATTTGCAGGCAATCTCGCAAATGGGTTCATTACTTTCCAGCAGCAGCGATTTGGCCAGATTCAGCCGCATCTCCCGCAGACTCTCCCCAAAGCTCTCCCCGGCAAAGCGGGCGAAGCATTGGCTGAAATAGCCGCGGCTCATATTGACAGCGGCTGCAACATCGCTTTGATTGATTTTGTCCCCGGCATGGCTTCGCATATAACGGACAGCCCGGATGAGGCAGAGCATCACCTCTTTGCTCAGGCCCAGCTCAATCATCCGCCGCTGCGCATGATCGGAGAACTGCCGTAGCCAGTGTTTCCATTGGCACCAGTTCAGGTTATTCCCTGCCGCCGCTTGCAGCTGCGCCGTCTCCTCGGGCTTCAGCAGCAGAGCCCCCCAATTCCCGAGCAGTGCATACCCAAAGTCGGAAACCCGCTGCGGTGAAGGCTTTTGTATCACTACTCCGGCCATAAAAGTCTCCCATCCGCCCCGGTCTATCGTCCATCTGAGATTCAGTGCTCCTTGTAGAACATCTTCCTCATCTCTGAAGATCGTTGCTTCTGATGCCATTACTTTAAGCTCGGCATAGTTCAGTCTGGCCGGTTCCTCGGCTCCGCCGGAATAGAACAACGCATGTTGCGCTGACAGCCCAAGGATCTTCTCCACTTCCTGCAGGCTTTGATCCCGCAGTCCGCTCACCAGCGCCGTCTGCCAGCGGCCCCCAAGCATTTGCTTGAGCTCACGACTGCCATCTTCCTCCGCATACCGCTGGTGCAGCGGCGTGATCCACATGTCCTGAAAAGTGATCAGCGGATAGTTCTTCACCACCGAGAGCTGAAACAGCTCTTCCTCGCTGGCCCGGGGGTCCAGCGGGATGTAGAGCAGCGCCTTGTCCGCAGCGATAATCCTGCCCTCTCCGCGGCTAAGCGACTCCCGGGTGCTGTCCTCCCATTTGATCCGTTCAACCAAACGGCGGATCGTCTCATCCGCATTCTCCACCTCCAGCAGTGTCTTCACAATGTAATCAACCGCACCCAGGCGCAGCGCCTCCTGCACATAATCAAATTCATGATGGCAGGTCAGCACTACACAGCGGATGGCTGGGAACCGCTGCCGCACCTGCCGGATGAGATCGAACCCGGACATCCCCGGCATGGTGAGATCGACAAACAGCAGATCGGTCTCCTGCTCGCGGAGCAGGGCCAGCGCGGCGTTGCCGTCCCCGGCCTCGCCGACAATCACAACTCCAAAGGACGACCAGTCAATCAGCGAGATGAAGCCTTTGCGCACAAGCCGCTCGTCATCGACCACAACAGCCTTAATCATCGAAGTCCTCCTTGCTTTTCTTAGGTATGATAATGGATACACATGTGCCTTCCCCCGGGTTGCTGGCAATTTGCAGCGTCATCTGCTCTCCGTAATACATCCTCAGCATCCGCATGACGTAGGAGAAGCCGATGCCGAGCCCCCGCTTTCTGGCACCGTCATCCGAGAGCAGCTCTTCAATCTTGTCAGAGTCCATTCCCGTTCCGTTATCCTTCACACACAACAGAATTTCATCTACATCATGTGCGGTAATTATAACCTCGACCTTCCCGTTATCGCTGAGCCCGTGATAAATCGAATTTTCGACCAGCGGCTGAAGCAGAAAACGCGGTACCGCAGCGGACAGCACATCTTCCTCCGCTTGCACATTGAACTCAAATTCATAATCGTAACGGATGCGCTGAAGCTCCATATAATTGCGGATAGCTTCGATTTCTTCACCGATCGTAACAATAATGCTCTGTTTGCCGAGATTGTAATGCAGCACCTTCACCAGCAGCGTGACCAGCTTGTCAATTTCCTTCTGCCCGTTCAGCCGGGCGAGCCACTGCACCGTGTTCAGCGTATTGTGCAGGAAATGCGGGTTGATCTGGCTGAGCAGCTTCTCAATCTCGAACTGGCTTTTCTGCTTCTCATTGCGGGCTACGGCCAGCAGCAGATCATTAACCTGATCCTTCATCTGCTGAAAGTTGCTAAGTACAAAGTCGAACTCCTCCACATTCGTGAAGGCAACAGGCGCGGTAACATTTTCGGCCATACGGATAATTTCCACGTTGACTTTGCGCAGAGGGCCATAAATCCGCTTCCAGATCAACCAGGCCAGAACTCCGGCAAAAAGCAGTGTGGAGAGGGCGAGCAGAATCATTTTGTAGAACCAGGAGTAAATTTCGCTGTTAAATACCGATTTCTTCACAACAGCCACCAGCTTCCAGCCCTGCGGACTCTCGTATCGGAACAGATGGTAGCCGTCCAGCTCCTCATGCGGAAGCCCCGAAGATTTCCCTGCCGCTTTGACGATCTTTCCGGGCAGCTTGCCGTCGATGACATGGGTAAAAGTGCCGCTCTGGTTGACCAGCAGATGGTTTACCTTCATTCCATAGGCTTCCTGCTTAAAAATTTTGCGCAGCAGACTGTAGTTCGTCTCCAGATAGATATACAGCTGATGCTGGCCGCTCACCCTGACAATCCGCTGCTCGGAAAAAACCACGTTATCGCCTACAGCATACATCGTGCCATGCGGCCCGTAATAATCAGCTCCGTTATAGCGCATAAAAGAAGGCAGCGTGCTGATATCAAAGTTCCTCCGCGCGCTCATGTTGGTAAACAGCACCGGATCATCGCTGCCAGGCATGATATAGGCAGTTAACCCTATGTAAGGATTGGTGAAGTTGACCAGATTAATCTTCTGGTTGATCGAACTCATAATCTGCGATTTGCGGTAAATCTGCTTCTCCAGCAGAAAAGAAGACATTTCCTCCACAATCTGGCCGTCAAGCGCAAACTGCTTGGAGGCAAAATCAAGATTGTCGATGGCATTCTCCAGGCTGAGCGCCTCCTGGCGCAGGCTTGCGCTGATCCCGCTGCCGATTTTCCCCGAAAGAATCGAAAAAATCGAAGTGTAGGATACAATTCCGACGATCAGGAGCGGCAGCAGCGTACCGATCAGCAAATAAATCACCAAGGTAGTCCGCAAAGATTTGACTGCCGGCGTATGGCTCCCTGGCTTCGTTCTGCTCATTTTCCGTATCCTCTCTTCTTTTTGTAAGCGTTTTATATAATAGAATTAGAATACCAGATTTAACCTGAACTGAAAATAATAAGGCAGAACAGCTCACCGCGCCGCCCTGCCTTATCTTTATGCTCTGTCCCTGCTTACTTTACACTTTTGCGGGCCTCGAATAGCTCCTCCGCTTTTTTGACCGAAAATTCAATAACGTCGGCATAGCCGAGACCGTTGACCTTGTCATGCATTTCCTTGTTCAGCTTGTCAAATTCAGCCTGATTTTTGGCAAAAACCATTTTCCAGGAAATCTGCTGAATGACTGTACCGATCTGTTTATTTTTCTGCTCCAGCGTTTTATCCATGATCAGCGGCTCTTTGCCGGTGAAGCCCTGCGGCGCAACGGCAAGCAGATTATTTTTCTCAAAGTATTCCTTAGCGGTCAGTACGCCCATCTTTGCTCTCCAGTCACTGTCAAGCTTCGATGGATTGCGTTCCAGTGTTGTCTTCCACAGATTGTGGTCATACGGCTCGCTTGTCTCAGGATTCTCCATCGCCGGAACAACAAACGAGAAATTCATCTGATTTGACCCGTAATAATAGTCACCGCCGCCGAATTCTTCAGGTACTTGGGTGTTCTGCTGGTCAGTGTAAGCCTTCCAACCGAAATCGGTGACTACTGGCTGGCCACTGCTGTTAATATCCCAGGTCAAGCCCTTAGGACCATTAGGTACAGCTGTTCCGCTGCCTGCCGAGAGCATCGCGCCTTCCGGCGTATACATCCAATTGAGGAACTCCATAATCCGCGCAGGCTCCTTGGCTTTTGCTCCGATGGAGATAATACCGTTGCCGCCGTACACATTGAAGCCTGTTGAATACATCAGTTCATCCTTGAACGGTACCAGTGCAAAACCTTTACCTTCCGCCGTTCTTTCCGCGGTATTGTAGTTGGCGGCACCCAGCCACGGGAACCAGGAGAACAGCATACGGCCATCCTTGTATTTCGCCACCACATCATCAAATTTCTGGGTCAGGGAGTCAGGATCAAGCAGCCCCATTTGGTTGGCCTCGTAATACAGCTTGAGCGACTTCATGTACCAGCTGTCCTCGGAGAGGAAATCATAATATTTCTCTTCATCGGCTTTAACGTAGACTGCAGTATCGGGGATTTCATCATAGCCCAGCATGTTGGCGAATTGCTTTGCCAGCGTCATTTTGTAGTTGCCGTCCCAGTCGGACCAGAGCGAGAAGGCATAGGTTTTTTTGCCTTGCTCATTCTTCGGCTCAAGCTCCTGCATCTTTTTCAGGACCGGCAGGTAATCCTCAATGGTTTTAATCTCCGGTGCCCCGATTTGCTGGTACAGATCCCAGCGTAAATCCGGTCCCCAAGTCATATCCTTGCCTTCGGAAGGGCCGGAAGGATTGGTAGCAACACTGTTTCCGATGCCATAGACTGCGCTGCCCCCGCCAAAGGCAACTTTAGCCTTCTCCACAGCTTTCGGGAATTGCTTCATGATATCGGTGCCGTATTTATCAAGCAGCCCATCCTGCGTCCAGTCCAGCAGCAGCTTTCCTTTGATCGCATTGGGATAGTGGTTTTTATCATCCCCGAAGACGATGATATCTCCAAGATCGCCGGAAGCCATCATCGCCGAGATTTTGGTGTCCCCGCCGGTCAGGTTGGAGGCGACGATATCCAGCTCGATGTTGAATTTATCCTTGATGACCTTAGCGAACCAGCCTGTCTGCGGCCCCGCATAGTTGGCGGTTGTTGAGAATACCGTCAGCTTCAGCGGTTTGGAATGATCAAGTGCGCCGTCATCCGGTGCTGCGGTTTCTTTTGCCCCGTTCGTAGCCTCAGTGACCGGTTTATCTGTACTCTCCGCTTTGCCCCCATTGCCTGAATTCCCGTTTCCGCCGCCGCAGGCTGCCAGAACGAACACCATGATGGCGCTCAGCAGAAGCAGCGATAACCTTCTGAACTTCATAGCTTGTTACCCCCTAAAAGTTTTGTGAGAATCTGCTCCTCTTGAATCTGCATCGAACAAAACTCGTTTAGTAAGCATACACTCAGCCCTTGACTGCGCCGATCATAATGCCTTTGACAAAAAAACGCTGGAAAAACGGATACACAATCAGAATTGGCAGTACCACAATCATCGTTACTGTCATCCGGACTGAGGTCGGTGTCTGCATGTTCTGGACGCTGGCCGCCATATCCGGTGAATTTCGTATCAGCGCTGCCAGCGAACTGGACTCATTTAAGTAACGCCAGAGCAGAAACTGCAGAGTGTAATATTTCGTATCCGTCATCAGAAATGCGGTATCAATGAAGGAATTCCACTGGCTTACCGCTGAAAATATCGTAATCGTAGCCAAAATCGGCGTCGTCAGCGGCACAATAATACTCCAGAACACCCGCAGATAACCTGCTCCATCCATGCTCGCGGATTCCTCCAGTGAAGGCGGGATCGCCTCCACAAAGGTTTTGACCAGAATAATATTGAAGGGCGTAATGATTGTCGGCAGAATATAAGCCAGATAATTGTTGGTCAGATGCAGGTTGTGCATCGTAATGTACCAGGGAATTAGCCCGGCGCTGAAATACATCGTAACCACGACGCTGCGGTACCAGATTTGCCGGCCCCACATCTCCTTTTTGGTGAACAGATACCCCAGGAAAGCCGAAGCTCCCACGGTCAGCATTGTGCCGACTACTGTACGGTAGACCGACACCAGCGCCGCATGGCTGAGCCCGCTGATCCGCAGCACCTTGAAGTAGTTGTCGAAATGGATCTCACGCGGATAATATTTGATATAGCCTGCTGCACTGAGATCATTGGAGCTGATCGTGTTGATGAACAGATAATAGAACGGATAAATGCAGCTCAGGGTGAACAATCCAAAGAGCAGATAGTTAATTCCCTGGAACAGGGCATCGCCGGGCTTTAGCTTTTTTCGCAAGTGGAGTCACCCCCTTAAATGATAGATTCGTCGCGCACCACTCTCGACAGCGTATTGGCCGCGAACAGCAGAATGACGCTGACGACCGATTTCAGCATGCTGACCGCCGTGGCGAACGGGAAGTTGTTGGCAAAGGCGATATTGTACACATACAGGTCCAGCACTTCGATGGCATCCTTGTTCATTGCATTCTGGAAGGCAAAATACTGTTCCATCCCGTTATTCACAAAGTTCCCGATCGAAAGCAACAGCAGTACAAAGAAGGTAGGGATAAGACCGGGCACGGTAATATGCCAGATTTTGCGGAACCGGCTGGCTCCGTCCACCTCTGCCGCTTCATACAGCTCCTGGTCAATGCCGGCAATCGCCGCCAGATACAAGATCGCCCCCCACCCGAGCGATTTCCACCAGTACCATGCAATCATCGTGACCCAGATATTCGAGCTGGAAGCAAGAAAATTGTATCCCTCATCGACTATGCCCAATTGCACGAGTATGCCGCTCACTACCCCGCTATCCACGGAAAACAGCGAGAACGCCAGCGCATAGACGAGAATCCAGCTGATGAAATTCGGAATCGTGGTCAATGTCTGTACGAACTTGCGGTACCAGCCCGACTTAATCTCGGTGAGCAGTATCGCAAAAATGACCGGAAAAACAGAGGTAATCAGCCCCAGGGAGCTCATCGCCACCGTGTTCTTCAGCACGCGCAGCACTTCGGCGGTCTGCGTCGGATTCGAAACCATAGTCCGGAACCATTTCAGCCCGACATACGGTGTGTCCGACAGCGGAATGCCGGGGATGAAATCATAAAACGCGTAGATCCATCCGCTGATCGGCAAATAGTAGAAAATAAAGGTCACAACAAGAAACGGAAGCGCCATGAGAAACAGCTTGTGTTTGTTCTGCAGCTTCCTGCGGGATGGACGGACCGGCTCCACTCCGCGAAGCAGCTCTTCGGAAGGTACCCCCATATCGGAATCTCCTATATCCAGATTTTGTTTACGCTTTCATCCTACCAGACCTAAGCACAACGCCGGGAGAGAGGACAGATCGCCATTCCGTGAGAGCTGTAGCACAGTTTCGGACCATTTTCGCAGGGGATTGGACCATTTTCACAGGGGGATGCCAACAGAAACAGACCGCCGGGAACCGGTGGCCTGTTTCTAGTTCTATTGTGAAATTATGAATTGCACATGAAGACGGTAACTGGGATGATTATCGCATCAATCAAATGAAGGGGACACATCCTTCATATACAGTTTGAACTTAAGATCTTTCGATTTTGGGTTATTGTCGTAACTGCGGAGAATGTTTGGACTTCCGGCCGCTGTTGTCTGCAGATTTCTTGATTTTATTCCGCTGTTCGCGGTTGAAATCCACAGACAAAGGCGGACGCTAACGCTCCGTAAGTATCCAAACTTCCCCTCCGTCACTTCCACCCTTTTTAAATTTCCAAGTTCAATCTTCATAGGAGGTTATGCCGTTGTTAAAAAATACCGCAAATATCCTCTCAATCAGCCGGATCGTGCTCTTGCCTGCCTTGTTTTTTGCTTACGGCAATGCCCTGCTCTTTACGGTAGTCTACCTGGCTTGCGGGCTTAGTGATTTGTTGGACGGGTATATAGCCCGTAAGACCAAAAGTGAAAGTACCTTGGGCGCGAAGCTGGACTCCATTGCCGACCTCGGCTTTTTTGCTGTAGTTATGGTGTCGATCATTTTCAAGAATGGGGATGAAATCTTAGAATATCTGCCATGGATCGCTGCCACCGTGCTCATTCGCATGGCCAACCTGGCCATTGCGGCGTATAAATATCATTCTTTTGCCATCCTGCATACCTGGGGAAACAAACTCGCCGGTTTTTTGCTGTTTGCAACTCCGCTCATCCTTCACTTGGATCAAGCAGCATGGCTTTTGCCGGTATGTTTCGTCGCCGTTCTGTCGGCAGCGGAAGAGAGCATTATTCACCTTACCTCCACCGAACTTGATTTGAACAGAGCCAGCCTTTTTTACAAAAGATAAATGAATTGCTCGTCTGTTTTGGAATTCATCTAATAAATAGCTTCATCAACTTAACATAAAACGGATTCACTATGTATCCGGTCGGGTTTACTGAGTACCTTTTACCCGTATTTAATCGGTTGACCTTCTCCATCTCTTCTGCGGTTAATTCAAAGTCGAATATTTCGCTGTTTTCTTTTATCCTTTTGGGGTTTGAAGATTTGGGGATTACAATAATCCCCCGCTGCAGATGCCAACGCAAAATAACTTGCGCCGCCGACTTTTTGTGATGACGAGCAATTTCCGCTAACTCCTTGCGGTCCAGCAGTGCTTTGTTACCTTGCCCCAATGGCCCCCAGGCTTCATGCGAAATTCGATGCTGCACAAGATAATCATGCAATTCGTTTTGTGGAAATTCCGGATGGGTCTCGATTTGGTTAATCATCGGTGGAATTCTGGAATGTGCCATAAGATGTTCAAGATGTTGTATCTCAAAATTCGCAACGCCGATAACTTTGATTCTCCCTTCGGAGTATAATTCCTCCATCGCTTTCCATGCCTCAACGTAATGAGGACTTGCAAAATGAATCAGGTACATATCGAGATACTCTACTTTAAGTTTTTTGCAGGTATGTTCAAAGGCCTTTTTCGTTGCGTTATAACCGAGATCCGTCGTCCACGCCCCTTCTTTACGAACACTTATAATTTGTGCATCCTTCAATATTCTTAAGTGATGGGAAACAGCCGGACGGGAAAGATGGGTTCTCTCCTTAATTTCACCCACCCGCATGCCAGGATATTGTTGTCCTTGAATCAGGGTCATGAGAATGGCTTGCCTGGTTTCATCTCCGATTGCAGTTAATACCTTTTGATTATTTTTAAATTCGTTTGTGAGATTAGCTATGATCTCTTGTTTCACATGATTCTCCCCCTTTCTTGATTCAAGTGTTTAATTCTTTCGACGGATAAAGGATAACACACGTCTCTTTTTCGAAGCCACATCGGGAAAGAAAATCGAGACCAATTTATAAATATTTACTAGATGGCGAATAAGAGCCGCTTCCGGATGACTGTAGTATAATTACAAGAAAACATTCAGGGAGGGCAGATCCAGCTCAATGCAAACAATGCGTAAATTAATCATTCTGAGTTTGGCAGTTGCAACCGTAATGATTATGCTGTTGCAATTACGTGCCACTTCTACTTCCGCAGCTGTTCCTACTTATTTTGTAGACTCCAAAGGCAACGATGACAAAGCGGGCACCAAAAAATCTCCCTGGAGAACGCTCCAGCATGCAGCAGCTCCTCAAAACCGGGCAGCACGGTGTATGTAAGAGGGGGCGTCTATAAGCAAAAGCTTAAAATAAGCCGTTCAGGCTCAGCCCGGGAGGGTTCGATCACGTTCGCTAATTTCCCGCAGGAAAGAGCAATCCTTGATGGCAGCGGACTTTCTGTCACAGGACAACAAGGCCTGATTGAGATTGAAAATGCCAGCTATATCACGATAAAGGGGTTTGAAATCCGTAATTTCAGCACAGCAAAAATAGAGCAATTGCCAATAGGTATATTTGTCCACGGTTCTGGCAGCTATATTAAGATACTGAATAACAAAGTACATGATATCAAAAATACCGCAACACCAGCCGGCAGTGACCTGCTTGGCCGGGATGCTCACGGTATCGCTGTGTATGGCACAGATGCTCCCTCCTCCATTCATCATGTAACGATAGAAGGTAATGAGCTTTATAAGCTGGTACTGGGTTCAAGCGAGTCCCTTGTTATCAACGGAAATGTCGATACTTTTGCCGTGACGAACAATCTCATTCATGATAATGACAATATCGGTATCGATCTCATCGGCTTCGAAGGAACGGCGCCGCATCCGTCCTACGATCAAGTGAGAAACGGATTAGTCAGTGGCAATAGAGTATATAACATCACATCCAACTTTAACCCTTCATACGGTACATCACTTCCTAACCATAGCAACGCGGCTGGCGGTATTTACATCGATGGGGGAAAAGACAGCGTTATTGAACGAAATTACAGTTACAACAACGATATTGGCATTGAAATTGCCAGTGAACATGGAGGGAAATCCACAAGCGAGGTTACCGTGCGGAGCAACATAGTCTACAGTAACCGGTATACGGGAATAGCGCTGGGCGGATACGATATGGAACGAGGTTCAACAGTAAATTGCAAGATCATCAACAATACCCTATATCACAATAATTCACTAAATGATGGCAGTGGTGAAATTTTGCTACAGTACGATACCAAAAATAATATGATCACCAATAATATCATCTTTGCGAATTCATCAAATGTCTTCATCTATAATGAACAGAAGAAAAACTCGGGAAATGTAGTGGACTACAATCTTTATTACGCTTCCGGAGACGTATCGACAGCAAGTTGGATTTGGAAAAACCAGGAGTATATCGGTTTCTCCACCTATAAGACCCATACCGGAAATGATAGCCATTCTATTTTTGCCGATCCTGGTTTTGTGGATCAAACCTCCCATGATTTTCACCTTAGAGCTGCTTCCGCCGCAATCGATGCGGGTAAAGCTTACAGTTTCATCACCAAAACCTTGGACATTGACGGTCAAACAAGACAACAGGGAGCATCAGTTAACATAGGGGCCGATGAGTAACGGCTCACGTGCGTCGCAGGATTTCACCCTGTGGTAAATGTAAGCTAAGAGGGATGGAGCAAGCAAAACTAATAAACGGGGTGATTCGTATATGGAATGCTTAGGATGTAGGATTGCAAATGGAGTTGAACCTAATCTGAATATTATTTATGAGAACGAATTTATTACTTGTGTGCTTGATATTGCTCCGTTTAATGAAGGTCACATTCTAATCCTTCCCAAAAAACACTACTTGGATGTTGAAGAAATCGATGAAGCGACTGCTTATAGCATCATGGATACTTCCAAAATACTTTCAACTGTCTTAAAACGCTTATTTAAACCAGATGGCATTAGAATTTGCCAAGATGGCGGGAAATTCAACGATTTGACGCATTACCACATGCACCTCATTCCAAGATACGAAGGCGATGGTTTTACCTGGAGTGAACCGTTACATCCACATGGTGCTGAAACACTGTTACCTCAAACTAAGGAGAAAATCATCAAGGTCTTAAATGAAATCTAGCTATAAATTCAATACCAGAAGTATAAACTATTCAATTAAGGGGACAAATTAGTTCACTAGAGCAACGGCAGTCTAGAACGATATTTCGTTCATGGCTGCCGTTGTTTCTTTTGTTGGGGTCAGTCTAACACTTTATTTTATTAAAACAACAGGAAGCCCCTACTACCGAACTCCGCCTGCAAAAACATTGGCCGCCACTCCCTTCACCCCGGCTTTGAACTTAAACAGTCCTCCAGCCAGCGGCCAGTGCTGCAATTCTTCTTCGCTCATTCCGCTTCTCGCTGTAGTGATGTACAGCTCGTCCAGCGCCTCACCGCCGAAAGTGCAGGAGGTTACATTCTTGGCCGGCACCTCAACCTTGCCGATCTGCTTCCCGGTGTGCGGATTCCAGCGCGAGACACAGCTCCCGCCCCACTGGGCCACCCAGAGCATGCCCTCACGGTCAATCGTCATCCCATCAGGTCCGCCTGCACCTTCCGGCAAAGTAAAAACTGTCCTGCGTCTGCTGACTGTCCCGCTCTGCAGATCATAATCCATAACATCCACACCCCGGGTCGGCGTATCAATGTAATACATCAAGCTGCGGCTGTCATCCCAGGCCAGTCCATTTGAGATGCCGATGTCCGGCAAGACATGGCGCACCTCTCCATGAGGCTCCATGACATACAAATTGCCCGCCCCCGGTGTTGAATCCATACTCATGGTGCCGAACCATAGCCGGCCTGCACTGTCGCATTTGGCATCGTTCAGCCGGTTTCGGGGCAGCTCAGGCTCCACTGCAGCGATAAGCTGCGGCTGCCCGTTCTGCTTGAAGCTGTAGATTCCGTCCTGCAGCGCAAGTATCCAGCCGCCATCTGCGGCCGGCACTGCCGCACTGACCATGCTATCGAAGGAATAGATCTCCTCGCCTTGTCCCATAGGTTCATAAATTCTCAGCTGTCTGCCCTCGATATCAACCCAATGAAGTTTACTTTCCTGTCCGTCCCAGTGGGCGCCTTCCCCAAGCAGTGCTTTCGCGTCCAATACCAATTCAGCTTGTCCAATCATTGAAGCTCCTCCTAATTCATGCCAGTATATTACACTTCTCTTTATTCTACATGCTTCCACTTTCCTAATCTACTCCGGTCGAAGATGACACTCTTATGTCAAGTTACACATGATATTCTTAGATTAACACAATCTATTGATGAGGTGATTTCTATGAAATACGAATGGAAAAAGCAGGACAAGGCCCTGTATCTGCCCGCCGTTGAACCGGCAATTCTTACAGTACCTGCATTTCCTTACTTTATGCTGCAGGGAGAGGGCAATCCGAACAGTGAGGCCTTTGCCGATGCTGTAGGTGTGCTGTACTCTCCTGGCTTACGCGGTAAAGATGCTGCCCAGAAAAGGAGCAGCACCTGAGAGCTACTACGATTATACCGTTTTCCCGCTGGAAGGTAGTTGGGATCTGAACCCTGAGGGCCGCAAGAAAGCTGTCCTAGACAAAGACGACCTGCTCTATACCTTGATGATCCGGCAGCCTGATTTTGTAACAGCCGATCTTGCGTGTGACATCCTGGAGAAGCTTAAGACAACCAAACCGCATCCACTGCTGCATAAAGCCGCCTTCGGAAGCTCCGAAGACGGCCTAAGTGTGCAAATGCTTCATCTGGGCTCTTACGATGAGGAGCCGCAGAGCTTCGCGCGGATGGAACAATATTGTTCCGAACATGACTTGCAGCGGGTTACCCACACCCACAGGGAAATCTATATTTCAGATGCCCGCAGAACAGCGCCGGAGAAGCTGAAGACCGTCCTTCGCTTCCAGGTCTCCCGGCGGCTTACTTCGTAACCTTCACCTGCTGCTTCACGGTGGCACTCTTGTGAATTTCCAGCTTGCCGCGGTATTCCACGATTCCGATTTCACAGTCTGCACCAATGATGACGTTTTCCCCCCGCACCACTTCTGCGCGGGTATTTTGAATGTCCACCTGGTCTCCTTCAATCACCCGTGCAGTGAACAGAATCCCCTTCGACTGAACCTGTTTCAGCAGAACCCCAGCCTTGCTGCGCTTGATGGTAATACTGCCTCCCCCGACTTCTGACGATCGGCTGGGTCCAAACAGCACAAGCTCCAGAATGTCTGCATTCAGCAGCCTGCCTACTCTAAGCGCACCGGTCATTTGCAGCTTCTCCGCTTCGCAATCTCCGGACACCTCCAGATCGCCGCTCAACTTGAACCGTTCAGCGCTTAAGCTGCCACACTTTATCTCCCCCTGTCCGTGCAGGGCTCCTGCCGTAAGCCGCTCTTTGACTTCAATTTCACCGGTGAGCTTCAATTTCTCCGTCCGCAGACTGCCAGAAATCCCGCTGTTCCCGGTCAAAGAAAAGCTCAGGCAATCCACATCTCCGGCAAACTTGCCTTCACCGGTCACCTTCACATCAAGAAAACATCCGCCCATAGACGATGAAGTTCCAAGAATTTTCAGATTATTGCGCTCAGCAGCATTACTCCCCATACTTCTCCACCTTTCCCACACTTGAACCAGGATGCACTTTCAGTTCCGAGCGGTATTCCAACCGCCCGATCCTGCAGCCTATTCCGATTATGACCTTGTCGCCCCGCACAATATCCGCTGTCGTATTTTCCAGTTCAAGATAGTCGCCTTCAATGACCTTGGCAAGCAGCTCTGTTCTAAACCGGGGAATCAACCCGCCCAGCAGTTTGCTCACAAGATGTGAATCCCTCTGCCGGACAATCAGGCTCTCTACACCGATCTCATCCGCCTTGCTTTGCCCCTCAAGAGTGAAATCTATATATCCCGCACTAAGTAAGCCGATTACTGTAAAACTACCCTCACCCTCAAAACGCTCCAGCTCGCAGCTTCCTGTTACACGGATCATCCCGTTCAGGATACAGTTCTCGCCGCGTAGGGGACCGTCTATTGTGACCATTCCGTCTAGCTGCATTCTCGCGGACTCCAGGCTGCCGTTGATTTTGAGCTTTCCATTCACGTCCATTTCTTCTGCTGAAAGATCCCCGTTCATCTGTATAACCCCGTTGCCCTTGAAATTCCGCGCTAGAACCGGCCCGTCGACCCGGCTTACTCCGTCCAAATTAACGTTGTTATAGGTCCCGCCTGCGGCGCCGCTCACTCCGGCCATCTGCAAATCCGGCAGTTGTTTATCAGTAAGCATTAACTATTCCTCCCTTAATTCACTTTGCCCTTCAGCTGTTCCAGCAAATCCGTGAAAGCGAGTCTGCTAACAAGCCTTACGCCCTCATCAAAAACCAGATCGGCTGGAGATGCAGCGAGCAGGAACATGCTGACGCCCATTTTGCGGACAAAAAACAGCTCCCAGCTTTTCCCCCCGAACCTCTGCGTATTCACCGTCAGTGTATAGAACAGCCTGTCGGCTTCATCCAGATTCACCTCGCCTTTGCTAAGCAAGAGGTCAACGGCAAATAGATGTACAATCTGCTCAAAGGCATATTCCTGAACTCCGCCTCCGTCCAACCCGCCGAATCTGTCCAAAGTCAAGTTCGAAACAATGTTACGTTCTAACAATTGCTTCGCCGTCAACGACAGCTTGTAGAGGGTTGAAGTATCACCTAACCTGCCTGCCAGCTCATCCAATGAAAGATCATCCTTCATGTGGATAATATTATGGATCCGACCCAGAATTCTGTCTTTCGGAAAAAAGGTTTCCTGCCCGGTAAACGTAGATTTGCGGATAAACCACTCCTCGGGAATCAGCTGTTTCCGTTTCCAGCGGTACAACTGCCCGTAAGAAATGCCGGTCAGCTCCAGCAGATCCTTCTTGGAGATCAAATCTTCTTCCATCTTGATCACTCCTTGAAACGATCGTAACATAACACTGTTACGTTGTAAATTATGAAACAACAAATTTCCCAGCTCCTTAACAAGTCACATCAGCCAAATCATTGTCACGCAAAAAAGAGCAGACAGCTCCTTGTCAAGGAAATGTCTGCTCCTATTTAAACTAAATCTTCAAGTCCGCTAAGTAGGTTATTCTTCCGTCTTGCCTTCGGAAGCCACGGCTGCTGCCGGTTCGGCAGTATCCGTATCCGTCGGCTCTTCAGCAGCGACAGGAGGCGAAATTCGTACGATCAGTGTATCCTCTGGTGTCAATACTTCCCAGCCTTCATGCTTCGGCAGATCGGAGACCAGCAATTGATCGCCAATATCAAGGCCGCTGATATCTACTTCAAAAGACGCAGTCAGCTTGTCCGGCAAGGTACGGATATCCAGCTCATAGAGCTCCACCTGCTGACTGCCGCCGCTCTTGACGCCGACAGGATCACCGGTGAAGTGGAAAGCAACCTTGGTGTCCAGCTCAGCCTTCATATCAATCTGATGCAGGTCCACATGCAGCAGCTTGCGTGAAAGCGGCTGACGCTGCACTTCCTGGATCACCACATTCTTGGAGCCGGAATCCGGCAGTTCCACCTTAAGAATCGCCCGCGGGTTCTTGCCGAGAATTTCGTTCAATGTCTTCGCATCCGCTGTAAAGGATTGGCTATCTGAACCTGCACCGTAGACGACAACCGGTACAAAGCCTTTGCTCCGCTGTGAAGAGGTCGAGCCGGATCTTTCAGTCAAACGTACTGTGGTATTCATGATATTTCCTCCCATAAGTTTTGTCAGCTTGGGCTGCAATGAATTACTACGAACAAAACTGGCTTCGAAAGCATATGCTTAGTTTTGTCAGCTTGGGCTGCAATGAGTTACTGCGAACAACTGACTTAAGTATTAAAAAACAAGACCAATTAGATGTATAGGTCTAATCAGTCTATTATTAACCATATTTACCTGCTGTGGAAACAGTATAGCACTGCCATTACACCAAGTCAAAACCGGTAAATATTCAATTATAATACATTTTATAAGAAGTTATGCCAAATGACACGCCACATAATGGCCTCCGCCAGCATCGCGGAACACCGGAATCTGCGACTTGCAGACCTCCACGGCAAACGGACAGCGGGTATGGAATTTGCAGCCGGAAGGTGGGTTTGCCGGGCTCGGAATATCGCCTTGCAGCACGATCCGCTCCCGCTTCAGCTTCGGAATCGGAACGGGAACCGCCGAAAGCAGCGCCTTGGTATACGGATGCAGCGGATGGCGGAACAATTCGTCCCTAGCCGCTGTCTCCACCATGGAGCCCAGATACATCACACCGATCCGGGAGCATAAATGCTCCACTACGCTGAGATCGTGGGAAATAAACAAATAGGCCAGTCCCTTACTCTGCTGCAGCTTGCTGAACAAATTGATGATCTGGGCCTGAATGGACACATCCAGTGCCGAGACCGGCTCATCGGCTATGATGAGGTCAGGATTCAGAATCAGCGCCCGCGCAATTCCGATCCGCTGGCGCTGGCCGCCGGAGAACTCATGCGGGAAGCGGTCGATATGATAGGAGGACAAGCCGCAGGCTTCAAGCGCATCCAGCACCTGCCCCCGTACCTCCGCTTTGGAGCATAGTCCGTGATCCAGCAGAGCTTCGCCGATGGCGTCACCAACCCGGACTCTAGGATTAAGTGCGCTGTAGGGGTCCTGAAAAATCAGCTGCATCCGGGGCCGCAGCTGGCGCATCTCGGCGGGTGAAAGGCTGTGAATGTCCACACCCTTAAACTTAACCTCTCCGGCTGTTTTTTCGGTCAGCCGCAGAATGGTCCGGCCTACCGTGCTTTTGCCGCTGCCGGATTCCCCGACAAGCCCGAAGGTCTCGCCCGGCTGAAGCCGGATGCTGATATCATCCACAGCTTTAACATGTCCGACCGTACGGCTCAGCAGACCTTGCGTGACCGGAAAATACTTCTTCAAATGATTAACTTCAAGCAGTGCCTCAGACATGGACTTCCGCCTCCTCATACAGCCAGCAGGATACTTTTTGCCCGCTGCCCGTCTCCTGGAGCTGCGGCTGGCGGCTGCGGCAGACCGGCATGCAGTGCTCACAGCGGTCATGGAAATAACAAGACGGAGTCAGCGTAAGCGGATTAGGCACCTGCCCCGGGATTGAATACAACTCCTCTTGACGTTGGCCCATCACAGGCTTTGACTTCAGCAGACCTCGTGTGTAGGGATGCTTGGGATTCTTAAACAGTTCGAC